>CAWAJX010000015.1:0-2281849 GCA_963782405.1 uncultured Actinomycetota bacterium | reverse complement strand
AATCCTCACGCAAATATTTTTTTATCTTTTCAATAAAACAAAAAATCATAATATACCAGTCCCCATCGAAAAAGACTTCCTTATTTTTGCTCTCACTTTAAACTATTCCGGTCAAAAATAAGTAAGACTTTTTACTGTACCTTCATTGTCATAAAACATAACATTTGCAGTCTTATCAAAAATTACTTGCTCGTTCCAGTAGAACGAAGTTCTAACGAATTCGGTATGACAGCCAATACGCTTAGAGCATTCCCATGCTGTCAGCCCTTCACAAATAATTTTTATTATCTTGTCAGTTCCGTTAATCCTTAAATGATTTGCCCATTTCACCGGGTAAAGAAACCTTGCTTAATTCTTTGTACGTTAGAATAGTAAAAAAGTTTTATAACTTACAACTCAGTATTCAAGAAGGCCCGTCTAATAATTTGATAATATATCAAGTATTTGATAAGTTTTTATGACTTTGAATTTAATTTTAGCCGAAATATATTAAACTTCATTGGAATAATTTTTGGGGATCTACCTAAAAATATTAAGGAGGCACTTCATGAAATTCACTTCTGTTTTTTTATTTTCACTATTTATTACTGCATTTTCAAGCAGTATCTATTCACAATCTAAAAATTTCAATTTATTAGGAATCGGCGTTAGTTATGACTTTGCCAGAACAACTCATATAACATATTATTATTATACACCTTATGCTAGTGAAGTACCCTTAGTGCCATCCCAAATAAATATTGATCTACCAATATTATTCTATATACCTCTAAACCTGACTCCTAATTTCCGTATTGAACCAGCCTTCGGGATCAATTCGATGAAAAGCGGAAATACATCAAGTACCTCAGATATTAATAATTACTCTTCAATAGTTACTAATTCATATGACGCTTCGGTTGCAACAATTGGATTAAGCGGATATTATATATTTTTAATCTCAAATTCATTAAGTGTTTATCTTGGCCCAAGGTTTAATCTCAGCTTTTGTTCGACCGATAGTAAAAATGATTACGATTATCTAAACAATGGAATGTACTCTCATTCAGCTTATGAGACAATTACTAAAGAGACAGATATTACGACAGGATTGGCGTTTGGAGCAGAGTATTATCCTATTAAGAATTTTAGCTTCGGAGCCGAAGCTAATTTTAACTATATATCATATGGCAATCCGGACATATCCAACACAACCAGTCCACCACCACAGCCGTCCACGTCAACGTCAACTAGCAGCCGGACACAACATTCTTTTAATACAGGTGGTATGATTTGTATTCGGTGGTATTTTCTCTAGCTGAGGTTTCACTATGAAAAAAACCTTGCTTAATTTTCATATGTTGGATTATTGGTTAAGCAAGGCTTTTTTAGAACAAGACTTCCGTAATCCGCTTATCCTACTGTCAACCGTATTTCTCTCTTCATTTTTATTCCCTTCTTATGATTCTGCGGGGCGATTCTAGTTTTGCAAATAAATTTTTGTTTGCAGTTCCTTAAGCTTAGATAGATAAAGAAGGATTTATCAATTCCCTCCCCTGCTCTTACCCATTTTTAATAAATCATTTTATGATCATTCTCTCAAAAAATAATTGCTCGCTCAAATGAGGCTTATCTCGCTCGCAAATATTTTTCTCATATTTTCAGTAAATCAGGAAATTAATTACGTAGAACACCGGGTAAAAAAACCTTGCTTAATTTTTATATGTTAATTATTGATTAAGCAAGGCTTTTTTTAAGAACAAGATGTTTAGCTCAGTCACACTTTTTCGCTGCATTCCTATTAGCTGGCATACTTTTCCTTACTCTAATAGCTCGCTTGTGCTTAGTGGAATAATTTAAGCACCGCTCGCTATTCCGGGAAGTACAAAAAGATATGCCAGCTCTCTATGTACTTTAATAGCTGTGGCAAAAAGATGTGCCTTCGCCACTCCGCCTTTCGTGCTCTGCGTTAATCCCATCCGGTCTAAGCTTTCTTTCTACGTATAACCCTTTGTTTAGATCCTGAACAAGTACTTGAAGTCAAAAAACTCCAGCTATTTTAAAACTACAACTTCAGTTCTTTGATGCTATACCTTCAGCTGTCATACTTTTTCTGATCGTTACTCCTCTTTTAACTAATTCTTTCTTTGTGACCAAAAAGATATGCCAGCTTTATACGTAATTGGAAGCCTATTACCTCATTATACTCCCATCGTTTCTCTTTGTTCGTTTCTGTCCGTCTGACTACAACCTACGGACTGAAAAAACTAAAAGCGAGAAAAAGAAAAGGAAGAAAAAAACTGGGTAATTTACAGTGCAGTCGCGCAGGGTCAAGGGACAAAAAAAACTACCAGATTTTTTTATAACTACAGCTTCTATTTCTTCACTTTATACTTCAGCTGTCATACTTTTTACAGCATCTCTCATCCTAATACTAAGCTATTCTACTGTTTCAAAAAGTTATGCCAGCTCTCTTTGTGCCTTTTAAGCTAACATACAAAAAGTCTCCTTCCTTTTTTTGATTATTGTTCCGGCATTTTTTTTCGCCCTGCCCCCTGCGCTCCTGCCCTGTGATTTTATATAGCGTTTTTTTCTTTTCCTTTTCTTTTTCCGGTTTTCGTTTCACTTTACTTTTTTTCAGTCCGTGGTTGTAAGGCATGCATTACAGCAATTCAATTCAGGGTGTAAAACCTGGTGCAGCAGCAATTCATTCTCAGTGTATGAATAGCTGCGTAACAAAAATTCATTTACTGGAGGTCAAAATGTCTAACTCATTCGAAAAGCCGGCACTTATGGCCATACATAAGCGCTTGGTAGAAAAGGGATTCTACTATGACGCCACCTTAGTTATGGCCTACCTCAGGGGAATACATACAATTTACACTGAAACCTGTGTCAGGTTTTGGTTTGCTAATCATTATAAAATCAGGAGGTTCCATGTTTAAAAGTACTCTTATTAAAAAAATCATTAATTCAGAAGGTTATTGGCAGTTTACTGTTGTAAATAATAACTCTTATATCGGTTATTATGTAGTTAACATTTCTTATAGTGGTTTTCTTACTTCATTCTGCTTTCCAACTTTCTCAGAAGCTGATCAATATTTTAATTCACAAACAAAAAAAAGGGAGCCCAAATGATAAACAATTTGTTATTTCAGTATAAATACTTAGGAAGCATCGCACTTAAGTGCGGTGCTTCTCATTTCGGTTTCAGATCTGTAGGCCACTTCACTCCGCTGCAGCAGCTGGTTATTATTTTCAAAGCCCGGAATAAACATTGGAATTTTCTCGGCTGGTTAGATGGTGCCCTGGATAAAAATGAATATTATCACAGGGAAGTCTATCATAAAGGAGAACGGTTATTTTTAGTTTTCATCAATACCTATCTATTCATCAAATCGAATACTAATAAAATCTATTTCAGCAATTTCCGGCAGCTCTGCAGAACAGAGGAGCTTACCGTTTATAAATCAAATTATAATCACCCACATTCAAATCTTAAGGTGGCAGAATGAAAGTTTATGAATCAAGCCATCCATTAAAGCGGGACTATAAAAAAGTCCCGCAGATTAAAATCAAAAATCAGAAGCTTGAAGAATGCGGTTTTAAAATAGGCGCAGACTTCAAAATAATTTATACAAAGGATAGAATATTATTAAAAGTCATTCATTCTCAATAACAAAAGAGGTTAAAATGTCAGACGATAAAAAAGAGAGGATAAGTAAAATCATTAAGCAGCTCGCAGATCTTCCCGCTGAAAAGCGGGAGGAGCTTTCCTCCAGGCTGGGGATAATCAACCCGGAAGGTCACCTGCTTACCCCGAGAAACCAGTGCTTAATCTATTTCCAGAATATAGATGAAATCTCTATTTCTGTTGTTGGTGGTTATAAGCAGTGGCAGAAATATCAGAGACAGGTCAAGAAAGGTGAGCATGGTTATTTAATTGCAGTTCCATCAGGGCAGAAAAAGGAGGGGGATGAAGAGGATCCGGGAGAAGTCTACTTCTTTTATAAAACCGTTTTCGATATCTCTCAAACTGAAGAATTACAATCATACAATTAGGGGGGTAAATAATGATTCATGAATTTAATATAGATGAGGCTGTAAGAGTTTTATCAGCTTACGGCCTCGAGGAGGTTCAGAAAGCATTAAGCCTTAGTGATGATGATGTGGTTAATCTGCTGCTCGATGACTGTGAAGCCTGGGAGCGGAAGATCCTCAACTGGTATACTGAGCATTTACACGATACAATCCTGGACGAATCAGAGAGAAGATATGAAGACAGATAAAGTATTCAGATGTAATAAGGATGTTGTCTTAGCCGGAAGAATAATGGTTTCAACAGGCGAAGATGTTTCAATTATCAGGGAGTTAAAAGATTGCTTTGATACTCCCTGTTATCTCATCAATCACAAAGGCAGAACATTCACTACTCATAAAAATTTTTTCCTCAAATACTTTTATTTCATAAAAAACATAGAAAGGGTAGAACCATGATCAAATTAAGTGATTTCGCAACTGACTTAGTAGCAAAAAACCATTTTGTCAAAGCAGGTTTCGGAGGCTTTGAGGGTGCTGGAAAAACTTTAACGGCTACTAATTTTAGCATAGGAGTATACAAGCAATTAAAATTATCAAAGCCAATCTTGATTATTGATAATGAAAAAAGTGCCAGATTTCTAATACCTACCTTCAGGAAAGCAGGTATTAAAGCACTCTCAAAAGAAACAAAACATCTGGCCGATGTAATCCAGGCTTTTGAATTCCTCGGAAGGAAAGAAATTGATTATTTGTTTATTGATTCATTATCAAAGATTTATTATCAATTTGTAAAGGATTACCAAATCAAGAATAGAAAAGAAAGAATGAATTTGATTGACTGGGGAGCAGTCATTCCCGCCTGGAGGGAAGAATTCTGTAATAAGTTTATTGAAGTTGAGGGAAATATTTCATTCACAGGCCGCGGAGGTTATGAATATGATAAGGAAGATGATGAAAAAGATGAAGAAGGAAGAATTATCCATAAAGGACAGATTATTAAAAGCGGAGTAAGAATGAAGATTGCCGCTGATACCCCTTTTGATCCTGACCTGAATGTCTGGATGCAGCTGGAAAAGGAAATTGATAAAAAAGGTAGACCGGTGCAGAAAAATGTGGCGTATGTGTTTAAGGATAGAAGCGATACGTTTAATGGGAAAAGATTTGAATTTCCAACTTATAGGAATTTCAAACCATTAGTTGATTTTATAGTGGGCCTTCCAACAGGAACAGTAGCCGGTGAGACTTTCACAAATAATTTAACTCCTGGCAGCGATTATGATTATTATGATAAAAGAAATAAGCAGCAAATTGAAACAGAGATTATTTCTGGGATATTTGATAAATATGGTTATGGTGACGCAAGATCCAAAGCAGACAAGCAAATCAAAGCCACAATTATAGATAAGATATTTGGAACCACAAGCCAGACTGAGATATCAAAAATGAATCATGAGCTGCTGAAGAAGAAAAGATTAGAACTTGATGAAATGTTTACTCAATTATCTGCAGCGCAGCCGGAAAATGTAATCGATTGGGTTATGTCGTATCAAATAAAAGTAGCTGCTTAATACTTGTATGCTGCTGGTTCGATTTTCCGGATCAGCAGCCTACTTTTCTACTTACTCCAATCCTTAAAACTGTAACACTTTTTGTATTAGACTCATAGTTTCGCTTCGTTGTTAATAGTATAATTTAACAACTCCGCTCAACTATTCCGGAATGAACAAAAAGATGTTCCAGTTTTCAACCTGAGGAGATATCCTTTCGTTCAATGTTCAACTGATATATAAACTATTCCGGGTGCCCAAATGGTGCCCAAAATGGGATTAATTCTGATTAGTTCTGATTAGTTTGTGTAATTTTTAATTTTGTAGAAATAAAAAAAGCTTCAAAACGTTTAATTTTGAAGCTTTTTTGTGGGCGCTCACGGATTCGAACCGCGGACCCTCTGCTTGTAAGGCAGATGCTCTGAACCAGCTGAGCTAAGCGCCCTTTCATTGTTTATTGTTTAATACGTGTAGTAAGTTGTTAATCAAACTACAATTAAAAAATGAAGTGCAAATTTAGTTAAGAAATCAACAAACAACAAACTATTTACAACAAACTTTAGAGCGAGCGACGGGGTTCGAACCCGCGACATTCAGCTTGGGAAGCTGACACTCTACCAACTGAGTTACGCTCGCATTTTCGATAATCAAACATAATTTTTTATTCGAAATTTGTCAAATTCAACCTCCATGGCATATTTTACATCAAAGGTGTAAGAATTACACTAAACAATTTTTATTCTTATATATTTCAGAAATAGTATGATATATTAATCCTATTATAATGGCATAAAAAATGTTTTATTGCTTTGCATTAATTTGCTTAAAAAGATATTTATAATCCCTGTTTAAAATTATTACTTTCTGAGGTGAACTTATGGAAGCCGATAAACGCAAAATCCTGGTAGTAGAGGATGAATATATTGTGGCTGCCGATATAAAAATGACACTGCAAAGATTAAATTATTTTGTTACTTCTACAGTCGATAATGGTGAAGAAGCAATTAGAAAGGTTTTCTTTGAAAAACCTGATTTAATATTAATGGATATCACTTTGAAGGGAAGCCTCGATGGTATTGAAACTGCCAAAATGATAATGGCCCAGCATGGTTTACCGGTGATTTATCTCTCCGCCCTTAACGATGAACAGACAATTAATAAAGCTCTTTCAACTAAACCCAGCGGGTATTTAATCAAACCATTTGCTTCTGTTGAACTGCATACTGCAATACAATCTGCATTTACAAAAATGCATGCATTTTCATAAAAATCAGATAGTAAAAGCCTTTTCAACCAGTTCCTTCTGCTGCTGAACAGAAATTTTAGCTGAACCTACTGCAGGGCTTGCGCTTTCAGGTCTGCCGGCATAGTACAACTTCTGATTTTTAGAGAGATCTTCCGATAGCCTGGGAACTAGGAAACTCCATGCTCCCATGTTCTTCGGTTCTTCCTGGACCCAGATTACTTTTTTTGTGTTCTGATAACTGCTCAGCACTTCTTTGATCTTATCATCTTTATATGGATACAATTGTTCAATCCTTATAATAGCAGCTTTGCCTGTAAGATTATTTGCGGTTCTGTATTTGATAAGATCATAATATACTTTACCGGAGGTTAAGATTATCCTTTCAATTTCATTTTTATTATCGATAGGATCATCAATTATTTCCTGGAACGCACCTTTAAGAAATTCTTCCTTAGGAGATTTAGCATCGGAATGCCTGAGAAGACTTTTGGGGGTCATTATAATTAATGGTCTTCTCTCTACCCTTTTAATTTGCCTTCTTAACAAATGGAAATATTGTGCCGGGGTGGTTAAATTGCAGACCTGCATATTTTCTTCCGCACATAATATTAAAAACCTTTCAAGCCTTGCACTCGAATGTTCCGGTCCTTGACCTTCAAAGCCATGCGGCAGCAGCATAACAACACCATTAGGCATATGCCATTTTTCAAATGAAGCAACTATAAAATTATCTATTATTACCTGTGCGGAGTTAGCAAAATCACCGAATTGAGCTTCCCAGATAACCAAAGCCAATGGATCAGCTGTACTGTAACCATATTCGAAACCAAGAACGGCGGCTTCGGAAAGAAGGCTATCCAGCGGCTCAATCTTAGCTTGATCGGGGGACATATGATTCAGGGCGATATAATCTTCTCCTGTATGTATATCGGTAAAGGCTAAATGACGCTGGCTGAAAGTCCCCCTTACGCTATCCTGACCGCTTAATCTAACCGGGGTACCTTCATAAAGCAGACTTCCGAATGCAAGCGATTCAGCAAAAGACCAGTCCGCTTCAATTTCACCGTTAATAAAAGTTTTTCTTGTGTCTAAGGATTTTTTTAGCTTCGGGTGAATAGCAAAATCCTGAGGCAGATTCGTTATACCTGCTACAACTTTTTTCAATACTTCTTCACTAATGCTTGTATCTTTAACGGGGACAGTAGAATCAATTTTTTCCTTGGAAACAGCAAGAGGGATATCTGTATTAAATGCAATTGCCTTCTTTTTTATTCTATCAAATGCCTGGCTTAATGTATCTGATATGCTGCTCTGCATTCCATCAATTTCTTCAGTTTTAAGCTCTCCTTTTTTTAGTAATTGGCTTGCATAAATTGTCTTTACCGACGGCTGATTTTTTATTTTTTCATAAAGAAGGGGCTGTGTAAATCCCGGCTCATCACCTTCATTATGCCCGTGTCTTCTATATCCGAATAGATCTATAACAACATCCTTTTTGAATTCCTGCCTAAATTCCAACGCAAGCTTTGTAACTAAAAGTGCCGCTTCAGGATCATCGCCGTTAACATGAAAAATAGGCGCCTGGATCATTTTTGCAACATCGGTTGCATAGACAGAGGACCTTGCATCTTCCGGTCCAGTGGTAAAACCGATCTGGTTATTGATTATAATATGTACTGTTCCACCGGTTCGATAGCCGCTTAGCTGTGAAAGGTTTAAAGTTTCTGCAACTATACCCTGTCCTGCAAAAGCTGCATCACCATGAATTAAAACCGACATAATTTTTTTATGGCTCTTATTATCGCCTAACCTGGTTTGCTTTGCTCTTGTAATACCTTCGACAACAGGATTCACCCATTCAAGGTGGCTTGGATTTGATGCTACTGAAACCGTAATTGTTTTATCATTCATGGTTTTAAATATCCCCGCTGCTCCTAAATGATATTTAACATCGCCTGATCCTTGAATTGATTCGGGATCTACAATATCTTCAAATTCAGAAAATATGGAATCATAACTTTTACCGATAATATTTGCCAGAACATTAAGCCGTCCCCGGTGCGCCATTCCTAGAACTGCTTCTTTTATATTATTGTCGGCTGCTAAATTTAACAAGTAATCAAGGACAGGGATTAAAGTTTCTGAACCTTCAAGCGAAAATCTTTTATGACCGATAAATCTATTGTGAATAAAGTGCTCAAAAGTTTCTGCAATAATTAATTTCTTCAGAATATTTTTTTTCAATTCGTGGGAGAAATCCGGAGTATTTTTAACCGGTTCCATTTTTCGCTGAAGCCATCTTTTCTCTTCAGGATTCTGAATGTGCATATATTCAATGCCTATATTTTCACAATAGGTCTTTTGAAGTATATCAAGTATTTCTCTTAAAGTGGCAGTCTGCCCTTCGACCAAACCCCCGGTAATAAATTCCCTGTCATAATCCCAGAAAGTGAGTTTATAAGTTGCAGGATCCAGCTCATCATGGTAAATACATTGTTCACCAAGGGGATCAAGGTTTGCAATAAGATGACCTCTTACGCGGTACATATTTATTAATTGCAAAACTCTTGCCTGCTTCTCAATTTCTTCTGTATTAGATGTCTGGCTGAAAGCTCCCGGCTGATAATCTGTTTTCCAGGTTAAGGGCTGGTTGGGAATCTTTAACGAACTAAAAATTCCTTCATAAAAATCATTATTGCCGAGGAGAAGATCACTTATCTCCTTTAAAAATAAACCTGATTCTGCTCCCTGAATTATGCGATGATCATATGTGCTGGTAATATTCATTACCTTGCTTACTCCAAGCTTGGAAATTGTAGCCGGAGACATAGCCATATATTCGGCAGAATATTGAATAGAGCCTGTGGCTATTATAGCGCCCTGGCCTACCATCAGCCTTGGAACAGAAGCTACAGTTCCCAGAGTTCCTGGGTTAGTTAACGTAATTGTCGTTCCTAAAAATTCATTAGGATCGATTTGTCCTTTCCTTGTTCGCCTTACCAAATCTTCATATGTCTCAACAAATTCGGTAAATTTCATCTTATCAACATTTTTTATATTTGGAACAATCAATGAATGTGAACCGTCTTTCTTCTGAATGTCTATAGCCAATCCTAGATTAATAGAATTTCTTTTTATGAGAGCAGGTTTCCCTTCAATTAAGGTAAACGCATTATTCAGTTCAGGAACTTTCGGAATTGCTTTTATTATTGCCCAGCAGATAATATGTGTGAAAGATATTTTAGCGCTTTGTCTTTTCTGCAGATACCGGTTTATAATCATCCTGTTTTCTTCCAGCAGTTTTACCGGAATTGATCGCTGAGAGGTTGCAACGGGAACCGAAAGGCTTGCAGTCATATTGTCGAGTATCCGTTCTGCACTTCCCGCTATTATCTGAGTTTCATCATTCTCTCCAGGTACAGGATAATCAACTTTATTTAATGTAGGGATCATAACCTGGCCGGCTGAGTTATTCTTTTTACCATTGCCGTTTTTATTACTGCTTACATTTCCGAAAAAACTCCTCCATTGCTCAGGAACAGCAGAAGGATTTTCCTGATATTGATTGAAAAGATATTCCACAAACCATGTATTTGCCCCAAATTTTTCAAGTTCTTCTTTTTGTTCTTTTGTTAATTCTGTCATTTTATTTTTTTATTTTATTTAAATCTATATTTAAAATATTAATTTCAATTTTGATTGAAAGATAAAGAAATCATCAATAAAATAATATCCGGTAAATCATAAGCTTTACAGACCTATTTAACTATATTAACAAAAAGAAATAAAAAATGATAAATAATAAAAACTTAGAGGTAAAAAGGGGAATATATGCAGAAAATGAATTAAATAAATCGAATGTTGAAAAAGATCCGTTTAAGCAATTTTCGTTATGGATGGATGAAGTTCTTAAATTGGAAATTATAGAACCAAATGCAATGGTACTTTCAACATCCGATGAAAATAATTTTCCTTCTTCAAGAGTCGTTCTTTTGAAGGAAATTAAAGATGATGAATTTATATTTTATACAAATTACGAGAGTAAAAAAGGACACGATCTCACAATTAATCCCAAAGCTTCACTTTTATTTTTTTGGAGAGAAATAGGAAGACAAATAAGGATATCAGGTATTGTATCAAAAACCAGCAAGGAAGAATCAGAAGAATATTTTACCTCGAGACCTTACGAAAGCCAAATCAGCGCATGGGCATCTAAACAGAGCAGTATAATCCCGGATCGAAAATTCCTTGAAGATAATTTTAAAGAATTGAAAATAAAATATAGCGGGAAAGTTCCTCTTCCTTCCTTTTGGGGAGGATTTAAATTGCTCCCCGGCAGATTTGAATTCTGGCAGGGGAGGCAGAACCGCTTACATGACAGGATTGTTTATATACGTGATAATAACAAATGGAATATTGAAAGGTTATCACCCTAAAAAAAGGCCTCATCTTCTATTATATTATCACGAAAAAAAATTAAATCTTATGGCTGTTCTTAATGATTTCAGCTGCCTTTTCTTTTTGATTCGGATATAAATTAATTGGAACTGCCGGCTTGCCCAAGGTTTTAAAAACCATGTAGCGGGCGCAATTAATAAAATCCCCTCTACAATAATTTTTTTTATACATTTCCGCCATTACAGGCATTCTTTCCATTTTATCATTGAAGAATATACAAGCAGATAAACATTCGCAATCTGACATATTAACCTCCCCGATTGAATGATATAAGATTTACAAAATTTTTAATATTCATAATCAATAAATATTTGAACATGGAAAGCTCAACCCTTTTTAGAGAGACACTTCAAAATAAATAATTTAGAAGCCATTATCAAACAAGTATAATAAAATCCTACTAACCATTCTGAACCCTAATCCATTCCGGATACTTAATAATTTAAATCTTTAAGTAAAAATTTATTCCCAGAATTGAAAACAAATAAAGAAAATTTCCATCCCTGATATTTATAATTATTAATTTTGTTATAAATATCTATTTACGATTAATTTATAGCTTATTTTTTTGGCTTTCTTTTTGATTGAGTCTTGCGATTAGAATTTTTTCAATAAAATTTTTCAAAAAATGTATAAGATAATCTCAGCTTATTTTTTAGCGCCTGGAATAAAAAAATTCCTAATTGAAGCCCCTAAAATTGCAAAAAAGAGAAAAGCAGGCCAGTTCGTTATTATAAGAATAAATGATTACGGTGAAAGAATACCTTTGACTATTGCAGATTCGGATGTAAATGAAGGCACAATTACTATAATTGTACAGGGGATCGGTAAAACGACAAAAGAATTGAACAGTATCAATGCAGGAGAATTTGTTCATGATGTTGTAGGTCCTCTTGGAAAACCATCCCATATTGAAAACTTCGGAACTGCAGTTTCAATCGGCGGCGGAGTAGGTACAGCAATTGCTTATCCAACTGCCGTTGCTCTAAAACAAGCCGGGAATTATACAATATCAATTATCGGGGGAAGATCTAAAGAATTTGTTATCCTTGAAGATGAAATGAGAAAGACCTGCGATGAAGTTTATCCTACTACCGACGATGGAAGTTATGGTTTTCATGGATTCGTAACACAAAAATTACAAACATTAATCGATTCAGGGAATAAAATTGATTTGGTGCTCGCAATTGGTCCCATCCCGATGATGAGAGCGGTCGCTGAAGTTACACGGCCTTACGGTATAAAAACAGTCGTCAGCTTAAATCCTGTTATGGTTGACGGAACAGGAATGTGCGGAGGCTGCAGGGCTACAGTTGATAATAAAACAGTTTTCGTTTGCGTAGACGGACCTGAATTTGATGCCCATAAAGTAGATTTTGCTACTCTTGAAAGAAGAAACAGGACTTACAACATTTCTGAAAAAGAAGCCATTGATCATCTTTGCAATATAGATGCAATGTTCCAAAAAAATTTAAGCCAAACCAGAATATAAATTTGAGTTTTAAAAATGGGAAAATTGTCTAACAAAGAAAGAATGAAGATTCAAAGGCAGGCAATGCCTGAACAGGATGGAAATTTAAGAAGAAATAATTTTAATGAAGTTAACCTTGGATTCACCGAAGAACTGGCAAAGCTTGAAGCACAAAGATGCATTCAATGTCCTAAACCGACTTGTATTGAAGGATGCCCTGTTGGTGTAAAAATTGGAGAATTTATTTCCCTGGTTTCGGATGGTAAATATGTTGAAGCGGCTGCAAAAATAAAAGAAGATAATATGCTTCCTGCAATTTGCGGAAGAGTCTGTCCCCAGGAAGAGCAATGTGAAGCTAAGTGCGTGGTCGGTAAGAAAAACGAACCGGTAGCTATCGGCAGATTAGAAAGATTTGTGGCTGATTATGAAAGAGAAAAGATCGGCTTAAAAAAACCTGAATTAAAAACTAAAACAGGGTGCAAAGTAGCAATAATCGGAAGCGGACCTGCAGGTTTAAGCTGCGCTGCCGATTTGATTCAAATGGGACATGATGTAACTGTATTCGAAGCACTGCATGACCTGGGCGGAGTTTTAATATACGGTATTCCTGAGTTCCGTTTGCCTAAAGAAATTGTTAAAGTGGAAATTAATTCTTTAAAAGAGCTCGGCGTAGAGTTTCAGACAAATGCTGTTATAGGATTTACCGATACCCTGGATGAACTGCTGCAGAATGGTTATGATGCTGCATTTATTGCAGTCGGTGCAGGACTTCCTTACTTCTTAAATATTGAAGGTGAGAATCTTAACGGGGTATATTCTTCAAATGAATTCTTAACAAGAGTTAATTTAATGAAAGCTTACCGGTTCCCTGAATTTGATACTCCTGTTTTCGATTGTAAGGATAAAAACGTTGTGGTATTCGGCGGAGGAAATACAGCAATGGATGCGGTAAGAACTTCAAAACGATTAGGTGCAAAAAATGCTTATATAATTTACCGGAGATCCGAAATTGAAATGCCTGCAAGGAAAGAAGAAGTTCACCATGCAAAACAGGAGGGAATAGAATTTAAATTTCTCTCCAATCCTTTAAAATTTACCGGGGATAAAGACGGATGGCTGAGGCATGTAGAGCTGCAGAAAATGGAACTCGGTGAACCCGATGCATCCGGGAGAAGGCGACCTGTCCCGATTCCCGGTTCGGAGTATATATTAGATATTGATATGGCTGTAATAGCTATTGGTAACGGCTCAAATCCGATAATTCAGAAAACTACTCCTGACTTGCAGTTTAACAAACGTGGAAATATTGTTGTGGAAGAAGCAACTATGAAAACTTCGAAAGATGGGGTTTTTGCAGGAGGTGACATCGTTACGGGCGGGGCAACTGTCATACTGGCAATGGGCGCAGGAAGAAAAGCAGCAAAGGCTATCGACGAATATCTGAAATCTTCAAAATAATTATTGCCGGAAGAGTTGTTGTGTTAATAAAAATTTTATCTTTTAATTTCTGATTTTTTTTGAATCCTTACACCAATCGATTTTCCTTTTCATAATTTAATCTCCACCAAATTTAAATAATTCTTCTCTTTCTTAATATAATTAGTAATTAAATCAATCGACTGTCTCTGACCATCCCATGCCAGCATCTTTTTAGCTTCCAGTGGATTTGTCCACTTGAATTCGGTATGCTCATCACTAATTACTACTTTAGAAAAGAAATTAAATTGAGCAGCAAAAACGGGCAGCAGCATTATATTGTCATTTTCATGTGAGTAAAAAGAATCCACTTTCGGTACAACCCAGAGTTTTTCAGGTATGATTCCTGTTTCTTCCTTAATTTCTCTTAAAGCAGTTTGAAATGCTTTCTCCCCATCATTTATCTTTCCGTTTACCATCTGCCACAATCCCGGATAAATAACCCTTTCAGATCTTTTTAACAGTAAAAATTCCAGATCATCACTTGTTTCTCTAAATATATGAGCTTCAATCATCCCGGAAATTATCTTCATTTTAAATATTAAATTATTAATAAATAAATATACCTATTCTTTTGTTGTCCCTGAATTCTGATTTTAAAAATAAGCTCTCACTTCCGCTCTTGCTGTATGAACAATAGGGCTTCCGGCAAGAGCTCTTCCATCATAACTTAGTGTAGACTGCAGATTTGTTGAGATCCTATAATCGAAATTTATTCTTAAAAAATAATTTTTGCCAATCTGGTTCCCTTCGGTAATTTCAAACGGGATTACATTATCAAGAGTATTTGCAGAAAGTTCATCTCTTTCGATTTCCACATTTAACCTGCCTTGGGCAGTAAAAGATAAATTAAATCTTATAGTCTGGGAATTGATATCTATTATTGTTGGTTTTGCAGGATAATCGTCTTCGCTTCTGCCCGCTTTGATTTTAAAACCCACTTCTATATTTCTTTCAGGTCGATATGAAAAATCTGTTGTAATATTATTATTGGTTATCAATCTTTTCCTATTTGATGTAGGAGGCGCATAAACATTATCTGTTTCATTCACAAGGTCTGTCTGGTTGCCCATCTCTTCAATCATTTTAAAATTTATTCTAAGGCTCCTTTCCCTGTTAAAAGCTCTTTCCACTCCACCACTAAACTGGTTGAGACTCTTAGTCTGGGCATACCTGAATCGAAGAGAAAAATCCTGGTTGTTTTCAAATAAAAAAGCATCCTGCTGAATAAAGTTTGAGCCTGAAATAGTTTTATCAGGATCCTGAAAATATGAAAAATGGAGAAGGTAAATTTTGCTGTAATCCTGCTCGGTACTGTTTTCTTCTACTCTCCATAAGGTTTCCGTAGATAAAGGAGAAAAGATTTTCCATGCAGCTGTAGACTTATCAAACATTTTTGCAAATTCCACTTTCCAGTTTGTGCTGGTTTTCAAATTAATTACAGGGTATAGCTGATCTGTTGGTACAGTTACCAGGATATAGTTCCCCTCATATATAGTCGGCTCGAATTCATTCTCATCGGCAACACCATTATTATTAAGGTCGCCTAAATATTTATAATTACCTGTTCCCTGTGTTACTTTTACAAAAACTTTTTCAAGCTTTGCAGATTTTTCGGTAGATACCTCATAATAGAAGTTCCCTTTTGCAGGCTCCCACAGGTTCAGCTTCGTTTGGGATCTGATTAATATTGTCTCATTATCTAATAAACCCTGCTTCTTAAATGCTTCTTTATATTTTTTCCTCCTATAAGTAAAATTTAATGTCGAGCTTACCTGCTTAATTCCATTATAGCTCAGCTGATAAAATTGAGCGATTGATTTTGACTCATCAAGCATAAACCCGTTTACAGGAAGATAGTCTTCCCTTAAAGAATATTTTGCAGATAGATTAAAGCCGCTCAGATCAACAAGGTCAAGGAAAGGATCAATCTCATAATATTTTAAGCTGGTGGATAATAAAGAATCCTGCTGATCCGCTTTATCTGTTTTATTTTCAGCAAGAAATTCTACCCCCGGTTTCAGCTTCCACCATTTATAAAAACCGCTTCCGCTCTGCCTCAGCCAATAGCTCCGCAGAGATAGATTTTTAGTCTGCACATAATCTAAGTTATAGTTTATTTGAAAATTTTTATTGTCTGAAAAATTTAAAATATTATTAAATCTATCAGAGCTAAAATCACTTCCTCTTTTTAAAAAACCGGCGGTAGAATTTATATTCAGTAATTCGATTGGAATTAAATTTAAAGTGATTTCTCTTAGTTCTTCGTCAACATTTTCTGTTGTAGATGTAATATTATAATACCTGTTGAATTCGACGTCATTTATTCTATCCAGTGAAGTATATTTACCCTGAACAAACCTGTCTTTATAAGATAATCCCATCCTTCCAAGACTGATATTTCCGATTCTTACATTCTGAGGATTTATTTTTAAAAAGATATCTCTTGCATAACCATAGTTATTTCCGTCATCAATGCTTGAGAGTCTATTCTGGTCCCAAAGGCTTCCTGCATATTCGAGGTTGAGAGAAATATCCTTAGCAGGATTCAGATCAATAACAATATTAGCTTCCTGCTTCAGCTCGGGCAGCGGCAGAAAAACCAGCGGAAGATAAGTCCCGCTCCCTTTTCCCACAAAAAGGAAATTTCCAAGTGATTCTCTTGTGTAATCTCCCTGTCCGTCACCGACGAAGCTAAAAGAGACATTGTAGATAGCATTTGTATTACCGGGATCATAACGGTAATAAGAAAACGATTGATTGCTGATTACCGTATCAATTTTAAGATAAAGGCCGCGTACGACACCGAGTGAATCCGGAGCAGCTAATGAGATTCCCGATTTAGACAGCTTTATTCCGATCATCTCCTGCAGCAGCAAGAATTTTTTTATCACTGTCGGATAATGCAATATCAATAGGAGCGTCCTGGTTATCCCCTTCTCTCAAATATTGAAACTGGATCCCTAAAGCATCCTTCAGTAATTTGGATTGAACACCGGTACCGAAAAAATTCCTGGAATATTGCTGTGCGGAATATTCAAAATCTACAGAAATCCTGCTGTATGATGTTATTAATCTTTTAGGAGTGAAAGTAATCTGAGCATTTGAATAATCTATCGTATAATCATTCCCTTCTCCTCTTTTCATTTCAATCCCGTCCAGGTAAACTTTTTCTGTACCTGCTAAAACAATAATATCTCTTTCACCATTTACTCCCGATAAAATATAAGGTCCTTGAACTCCATCAATTCCATTAAAATTATTAGTAGTAAATTTTCCTCTTGAACTGGCAATGGCAATATATCCGTTTGTATTTTTAACATTAAACTCTCCCAGTAAGCCTTGCAATTTTCGATCGATAAGACCGAATTCTCCCTGCTTTCTTGTCAGCTGATAATCGCCGAAAGTTCCTGTAGCCAGCGGGTGTTTAATTTGAATGAAAACTTTATCAAGTTCATCAAGCCTTTCAGTATTTCCTTCGGGTTGAATCGGCGTATTTTCGTCTGTTAAAGCAGCAACTACTTCGATATCGTTGGATAACTTCCCTGATAATTGGAGCCTAAGTCCGCTGTTCAAAGAGAAATCATGGTTAGTGCCGACGGTGAAACCCCTGACCAATGTTCCGCTTTTCTCTATACCGCTTCCGAAAATAGATTCTTCGGAAATGCCTTCTTTTTCCGTGGTCGATACTTTAATTGTATCTCCTGATTCTTTGTTAAACCTTACAACCAGGCTCCGGTTTTTATAATCTTTTTTTAATCCAAGGTTATAGGATTTATAAGTTACAAAGAGTGTATCAAAAATCGAATAAGCCAAAGAATCGGAAAGCCTGAAGGAATTGGTTTCATATGAGATAAAGTAATCCTTATCTGTCAGGATCTTATTTCTTAACCTTATAATCTCGGAATTAGGTACAACTGAAATTCGTGACAAAGTATAATAATTATTGAAATTGATGGATATAGTATCTGTAACAATAGATGAATAAAATTTTATTTGTGCCAGGGAAATTTGTTGCACTAAAAGGAATAAAACAACAATTAATAACTTTGACTTTAATTCCAACAGATGAAAATGGTTTTGTGAGTAAGAAATCTAAAGTTATGAACTGCTTTTATCAAGTCTATATTGATTCGATGTATAATAAAATCTCCTTTTCCCAAATATTCAAAGCTTAGCTGTAATTGTATATGCAAAAAATTTTGTGATATATATCTTTATAAATTACCAATAATTCTATTATATAATTTAAAGATTATTTTTATCCAGTTAAATAAACCAGATATATGAAAGTTCTGATTGTATTAAATAAAAATTCCGGCAGACTAGCCGATTCGGCAAATGATATCACAGAGAAAAAAATTAAAAGTGCATTTAACCGTTTTGCTATCGAAACGGAAATAATCGGATTAAATAGCAGCAGCATCTCGGAAATTCTTAAAGCTAAATTAAACAAAAGCATAGATGCTGTAGCTGCGGGGGGTGGTGACGGCACCGTAAGTTCAGTTGCAGATGCTTTAGCATTGAGTGAAATTCCTTTGGCAATATTACCTGCCGGGACACTAAATCACTTTGCAAAAGATCTCAAAATTCCATTTGAGCTCGAAAAGGCTGCAGAAATTATCTCTAAAAGGAAAACTATTAAAGTTGATGCCGGGGAGGTAAACGGTAAAATTTTTATAAATAATTCGTCAATAGGATTTTATCCGAAAATCGTTAAGAAGAGAATTGAAAATCAAGAATCAGGGGCGAGTAAATGGTCGGCTATGGGAGACGCTATCTTATATGTATTTAAAAAATACCCGCTGCTCGAGGTCAATCTTAAATATGAAAAAGAAAAGATTAATTGTAAAACCCCCTTTGTTTTCATCGGGAACAATAAATATTATACAGATATCCTCAGTCTTGGAATCAAGAGAAAAGCTGAGTGAAGGATATTTAAGCATATATTACCCCAACAGCTATGATAAATATTCAATGTTAAGATTTACAATTCTGGCATTAATAAATAAACTCAATAAACCGGAGGACTTTACAACTTTGCTCACAAAGGAAGTAACGATAAATATAAGAGGTCAAAAAATAGAAACGGCGCTGGACGGAGAGATCTATTCTCTCAAACCGCCGCTCGAATATAAGATTATTCCGGGATGCTTAAATGTAATTGTTCCATAAAATTTATTCTTATGAGAAAAATTGTACATATTTCAGATTTACATTTTGATACCGAAAAAATGGCTATTGCAGATAGTCTGATTGAAAATATTAAAAGTGTATCACCTGATCTTGTTATTGTAAGCGGAGATCTGACTCAAAGGGCGAGAACTAAACAATTTATGCATGCTAAGAATTATTTAAATAGAATTCCATATCCGCAGATTATAATCCCAGGAAATCACGATATTCCTTTATTCGATATTTTTACGCGGTTTTTTTCGCCGTTAAATAGGTATAAAAAATATATAACAGATAATCTTCAGCCGATATTTGTTGATGATGAAATAGCTGTGCTGGGAATTAATACAGCACGCTCCTCAGCATGGCAAAACGGCAGGATCTCTTCAGAACAAATCGAATTGATAGAAAATAAATTATGTGCATTAGATAGTTCAAAGTTTAAAATAATTGTAACACATCATCCATTTATACCTCCGCCGGGTGAACCGGGTATTAGCCTGGTCGGAAGATCAGTAAAAGCTTTGAAAATAATTGATAAATGTTTTGTAGATCTTCTTCTGGCCGGGCATTTACATCATGGGTACAGCGGCGATGTTCGTCCATACTACCCTTCGCAAAAAAGATCTGTTATTTCCGCCCAGGCAGGTACAGCTATATCCAGAAGATTAAGAAAGGAGCCTAACGCTTACAATATAATAAATGTATCCAACGACAAAATTGAGATAGAAATCAGGATATGGGATGGGAAAAATTTCACCAAGTCAATCTTTACTTCATACATTCTTAGAAATAAAGAATGGATTGTTGAGTAATAGAGATGCAAAACAAAAAGCTACATCATAACCGAAAGCAATAAACAATCCAGCGGTTTGTGCAGTTATTTAAATGACAGAACACTAGCGGTTTATGCCTGCCTCAGAATAATTGTGAATGTGGATCCTTCTCCTTTTTTACTTTTTACTTTCAACTCCGCATTATTCAAATCGATATATTTTTTTGTAAGTGCTAAACCCAAACCGGTTCCTTCAAATTTTCTTGTATATCCGTCGTCTTCCTGCGAAAACGGTTCAAATAATTTTTGTATGTAATTTTCAGATATACCTATACCGGTATCTTTTATATCTACAGATATTTTATCATCAATCACATTAAGTGAAATTTCGACAAAGCCTTTAACGGTATATTTTATAGCGTTATCTATTAAATTCTGGAATGCCTGTGTTATTGTGTATTCATCAGCCGATACCTCGGGTAAACCTGGAACAATATCAAACTTTAAATCCAGATTTTTTCTCTTTGCAGTTGAAGTAAATTCGTTAATAAGATTTTTTAATAAAGGATTTAAATCGAGTGACTTTATATTTATTTCCTGCTTGCCGGTCTGCAGTAAAGACATATTTAAGATGAGATCTATCGTCCGCAATAGTCTTTTCCCGCTATGATTTATCGCTTCAAAGGCATCTTCAAATTCATTATTCGTTCTTTCCTGTAATTCTTCTCTAATCATATAGTTATAGCTGAGGATGATGTTCAACGGACTTCTTATTTCATGAGATACTTGCGCAAGAAAATTTGATTTTAACTTATCGGATTCTTCAGCTTTTTCTTTAGCTATTATCAATTCTTTTTCTGCTAATTTAATTTCATGTATATCGCTGACGGTGCCGGAAGTACCTAAAATATTATTATTTTCATCATAAGACATCCTTGCATTAACCTCTACCCACCTGTATTCATTCTCTTTAGTTTTAAATCTAGTAGAAAACCTTATAAAAGGTTTTTTGTGGTAAATAATATTAACAAACTGATCAACACAATATTTTTTATCTTCAACATGAACATAATCAAGCAGATTCTTCCCTAATGTTTCTTCATTTGTATAACCTGTTATTTCAGTCCAAAAGGGATTTATGAATGAAATCCGGCCTTCGGCATCGGTTTGGAAAATAACTTCCCTTACCTGTTCAACAACCGATCTATATTTCTTTTCACTCTTCTCAAGAATTTTTCTTGCTTCTTTATTTTCCGTTATATCACTTAAAGCCCCGATTGTACCGATAATTTCCCCTTTGCTATTCTTATAAGGCGAACCGCTGATATCAGCCCAAAAAGAACTTTTATCTTTTTTTAGAATTTCGATTTCATATCTGTCGGATTTGCCTGAATATCTAAGCTTGGTTTTTTGAAGAACTTTTCCCCAATCTTTCTGAGCAAAGAATAATTTATAGGTATAATTACCTATTATTTCATCTAAGGAATACCCGGTCATTTCACATAATCTTTTATTAGCAAAAATAACCCGGTCATATATATCGGAGATGATAACACCCTCTGTTAAACTCTCAACCAGGTTTTTATGAAGCTCTTCATTTTCTTTAAGTGTTTCTTCAGCTTTTTTTAATGAATCGACATCAAAACATGATCCCATAAACCCTGAAAATTTTCCTTTTCCAGTAAAAAAGGGGACTCCTTTTTCCAGTATCCATAGATATTCATTATCAAATCTCTTTAACCTGTATTCCATTATATATTCGGTTTTCTTGTCAAAATTTTTTTTATAGGTGGAGTAACAATAATCGAGATCATCGGGATGAATGCTTTTGGTCCAGCCGTCCCCTTTTTCCTGTTCAAGAGATTTGCCGGTAAAATTAAGCCATAGCTTATTAAAATAGATAAGACTCCCATCCAAATCGGCAATCCATATCATAAATGGAGCAGAATCGGCTAAATTAGTAAAAATATTTTCCTTAGAAAATAAAACTGATTCAAGTATAACTTTATCTCCTGATTTTTTTTGATTTTCTTTCATTCTTCAAAAATAATTTAAATTTTTATTAAAGATAATTATACTGGTATTCCTATTTCCGTAAAAGCCCAAAAGGTTAGAATAACATTGTACAAACCTTTGAGTTAGTTTTTTAAGGCAGGTAAAGTAAAAGTAACGCTAGTGCCCCTATTGATTTCACTTCTGACTTCTATTTTCCCTTTATTTTTCTCAATAAATTCTTTTGTCAGCAATAATCCCAGACCCGTCCCCATTTCGTTATTTGTGCCCGGTATAATTTTTTTTACATTCAGTATAAATAATTTATCAAGTGATTCTTTGTCCATTCCAATACCTTTATCTTCAATGCTGATTTTGATAAAATTTGCATCTCTTGCTGCAGATATTTCAACAAACCCGTTTTTAGATGAATATTTAATAGCATTAACTAATAAATTAAAAAATATTGTATTTAACATTTTCGGATCTGCATAAGACTGAAATTTCTTTATTCACATAATTGATAATCCTTATAGATTTCTTCTCAGACATGCTTTTTAATACCTCGACATTTTCTTTAACAATTTTATGGAGATTTAAATCGGCCGGATTGAAATCTATATCTTTAATTTGAATACGGGAAAACTGTATCAGGTTATTTAATAAACTATATATCTGCCGGCTGGAGGAATATATTGATGAGATATATAATTGGATATCATCAGGGCTTAATTCTTTAAATTCATTATTCAAAATTTCGGAAAACCCGATTACTGAATCCAGCGGATCTCTTAAATTGAAAGAAATTATTGAATAGAATTGATCTTTCTTTTCATTTAAATCTTCAAGTTCTTTTGCAAGCATCCGGTATTTTTTTTCACTTGCAATTAATTTTTCCTCCATTCTGTTTTTATATATTGCCATTTCGATTGTAGAAATGAGAACTTTTTCTTCGAAAGGTTTTAAAATATAGCCGTAAGGCTCTGTTACTTTTGCACTTTTTAAAGTTTCATTATCGGCATAAGCGGTTAAATATATTATAGGAACGTTCATTATCCCTTTAATTCTAGCCGCAGCTTCAACTCCGGTTATAGGCCCGTTCAGCATAACATCCATAATAATAAGGTTTGGTTTCTCTTCAATAACTTTTTTTATTGCTTTTTCCCCGGAAGTAACAATATCCAGAACATCATAATTAAGATTCAAAAGCATACGCTTAAGATCAAATGCAACAATGCTTTCATCTTCAACTATTAAGATTTTCGCTTTTTGTTCTTCCATAATAAGCCCCAGGTTTTACTCTATAGATTCTAAATTTTCGATAATTGGAAATGAGAAAATAAATGTAGTGCCTTCGTTAAGCTTGCTTTTAACTTTTATGTGCCCGTTATTCTTTTCAATAAATTCCTTAACTAGCAATAACCCAAGCCCCGATCCATATTCCTTTTCAGTACCCGGAATTGAACGCATATGCTCCTTAAATACTTTTTTTAAATCCCCTTTATTTATCCCTATACCTGTATCTTCAATATATATTTCAATCTGGTGAGGCCGATTAAAAAAAGAAATTATTTTTGAGTAAATTTTTATATCTCCGCCTTTCCTGGTAAATTTTATTGCATTTGATATTAAATTCTGAATTATTGAAGAAAGCATATCTTCGTCGGCTAAGACTTCAGCATCCTGGTCAATATCAGTTAAAAGATTAAGCTGCTTCTTAAGTATATTGCCTTTCAGCATCCTCAAACTCTTCTGAATAGCTTTTTTCATACTAATTTTAACAGGGAGGAATTCAAAAGTTCCCATCTGGAATCTTGAAAACTGGAGAAGGTTTGTAGTCATACCATAGAGGCTCCTGGCGGATTCATTAATTACATTTAAATACTCTTTGATTTCTTCCTGGGTTAAAGAATCATATTCATTGGTTAAAATATCGGCAAAACCAAGAAGTGAATTGAACGGGCTTCTCAGGTCATGTGATATTAATGAAAACAATTTGTCCTTTGATGAATTGATTTCTCTAAGTTCGGAAATCATTTTGTCTCTTTCTTCCTCGACTTTTTTTCGCTCAATAGCGCGTGATATTGGGTAGGAAATAACTTCCAGTATTTCTCTTTCTTTTTCTGTATAAGTATTCTCATCTCCATAATCCTGAACAACAAGAGCACCGATAGAGTTATCCAGAATTTTTAACGGGATACCGAGCCAGATAGCCGATGGAGATCCAACCAGTTCAACTTTACCTTCCTTAACAAGCTTATCATCCATTTTCCTATTTATAAGTGCCGATTTTCCTGTTTTGATTACATACTCAGTTAAACCGTTGCCAAATTTTTTGGGAGGTGCTTCAGTATCCAGCTGATCTATAAAATATGGAAAAGTTAAAGTATCATTCTCCTTATTAAAAAGAGAAATATAAAAATTTTCCGCGGGCATTAACTTTTTTATTGAATTATGTATAAACTTATAAAATTCCTGAAGGTTAGCTTCTGTGTTTGACTCTTCCAGGATTTCAAGGATAATATGCTGAACTTTTTGCTGCTTTATTCTAGGAGTAATATCCAGACCCGAGTAAAGAGCGAGAATAATATCACCTTTTTCATCCCTGTCTTCCCTCTTATACCAGCTGATAATTCGTTCTTCCCCGGTTTCCGAGATCACCGACATTTCGATTAGATTATCGCTGCTGTCTCCTGTAATAAATTTACTCTTGTTGTTGTTATTCTTAATAAATTGGTTAACCTGCTGCCCGACTATTTCATTTCTTTTAAGGCCTAAAAGCTCTAAACCTTTTTCATTTACAAAAGTTATATTACCATTATTGTCAGTTATCAATATAATAATTTCGGTAAGATTAAGAATAGAATTCAGGCTGTCTTTTTCGTCGTATAAATTGATTATTAATTGATTTAACTTGGTAATATCTATCAGGACACCAATACTGTAATTAATTCTATTCTCTTTGGTTTTACTTAAGAATGATATATCCTCAACCCATTTAAGTTCTCTATTTTTATTCTCAATTAAATAATTTAGAATATGTTCTTCTATTAATTCATTTTCAGAATCTATCTGATAATTAGACCTTTTATCTTTTACAACCTCTTTAACAATGCTCGAGAAACCGAGTTCGTTAATTTCATCTTTTGTATAACCGGTTAATTTCAATATCGAATCACTCATATAATCATATTGCCCGGTATCATAATTTAATTTATAAAGGACATTATTTTTGTTAATTAAAAGATGATGCAGCTGATTGGAGGCAGTAGTAACAGACTCCAGGATAATTCTATGCTCTCGATTTTCTCCCATATTCTCCGGATTAATTAACTATTAAAAAACAAATTTAAGAAAATTTTTAACTATTATTTCACAAAAGATTAATTCGATAAATTTCGGCCCGTCTAAAATCCGATTCTTTAACGATCAAGTTTGATAGTATTTTTTCGATCGGAATGTTTTTTTAAGATCTAAATCAAATTTATAATATTTAAATATTGAATTTATCTGCTCATTCAAGCTGTATACTGCCAAATCCGGTTCAAACATTTATCATGGCGACATTGCTTAAAGAAAAAAGCTAATTGAAGTTAACTTAAAATGATATTTAATAATAGGTCAAAATTAGTTTGAAGCTAAAAAACTTTCATGCTAATCCTTAATATTCTAATGAGTTTCAGCGATAATATATATGAAAAACCTTATAGTTAAATCTTGACAATTTAGCTCATATTAGCTAATTTTATATAGATTAAATCTAAATAATATATTTTAGTCAAAGCGGCAAAGAAATGAGAACAGCATCAGAATTAAATTTCGGAGAAAAGGTTGTAATAACTGGTATAAATGAGAATCACCCCTCTTCAAGAAGAATTTTAGAAGTCGGATTTACACCCGGGCAAGAGATTGAATTAATAAATAAATCTTTATTTAATGATCCATTAGCTTTTTCTGTCAGAGGAACTCTAATAGCTATAAGGAAAAATGAAGCAGACTGCATATTAATAGCATGAGCTTCCAAACCGTAGATAAGGTTCCGCTAATAACCCTTGTAGGACCTCCCAATTCAGGAAAAACGACACTGTTTAATTATCTTAGCGGAAAAAATTTAAAAACAGTAAATTATCCCGGCGCCAATACCCCGTCGGACAGCCGGGAAGCGCGCAACCGTCCAGGTCCGCGTGGCAACGGCCGGTGTCCACCACCCGTCGCGACGACCGGCCGCACCGGCATCCGTTCGATCTTCGTGATTGTGCGGCTGATCAGCGCAAGGACATACGCAAGCACAGACGAATGGGCCGTTAACCGTTAGCGAGGGTACATTTTGTGTCACAATACATTTCGTGCCTCGGCCGACCCGGCGCCGCTCTCGCTTGGGTGCGAACGGTCACGCTGCGGCATCCCGACTGCTCAGGATGGTGATGCAACACAAACGTTGTTCCTGCACCGGTTTCCTCCCGTAGCGATGTCGGACCCCCAGCAGCGCAGGATCTTCCTGCAGCGCTCCCGCGTCCCATTACCGCGCGTGGCTTCACCTCACCGGCTTCCGAATGCAGCGAATACTGTTGATGCACTGACTATTTCGAACGCAGCCGTCCGGACGGTCCCCCTCTGACCGTCCGCATCAGCTTGTAAGAGGCTCGCTCAGGTTCACCGGCACGGCCGGCATTCGATCGGGCGGGTTTCCTCATGCCCAGCGGCAAATATCGAGCCGCATGGGATCGGAGATGAGTAGGTAGAAGGCGGAGTTATGGTTTCGCACGAGTATGCATACGCAGATGATCTCGCGGGTCTGTTGTTCCACGGAGACCGTCGCGCTACGGCCAAGCGGTACAACAAGATCTTCGCCGAACCGGCATTCGACCAGGACTGGTGGGAGGCCACTCAGGACCCGGGCAAGCGCGCCTACGAACGCTACTTGCAACTGCTGCCTCAGATTTCGGCCGCGGAGATCGCAACCGACCTGCGCGAACTGGTAGCGCTGCACGAGCAGGCCACGGTCGTCGATCCGCATCTCGGAGCGTTGCTCACGGTGCAGGTCAACCTGGTACTGGGAACACTGCTCGAGGCCACCCCCAATCGCGAGGTGGACGCGGCCAAGCGAGAACTGCTGGGCGGCAATGCCGTTGGCGCCTATATCCTCACCGAGGTGGGCCACGGCAGCGATCTGCCGAACCTGGAGACCACAGCCACCTTCGATCCGGCCGACCGCGGCGGATTCGTCATCCACACGCCATCGGATACGGCGATCAAGTTCATGCCCACCACGGCGCCACCGCCGGTCGAGGGTGTCGCGCGATTCGGCATCGTCTTCGCACGGTTGATGGTGGACGGAGTGAAACAGGGGAACTACCCGTTCCTGGTACGGCTGACCGATGTGGACGGAAGCGTGCGGCCGGGCATCACCATCCGCCGGATGCCCGAAAAGCCCGGACTGGGGATGGACAATGCGCTCACCCGGTTCGATCAGGTGCGAGTCGGTCGCGAGGCGCTGGTGTCGCACACCGGGACCACGATCGACGACGAAGGCCGCCTGAGCTCTCCGATTCCCCGGGACAACCAGGTCTGGCGCGCCATCGCTCGCGTCCGCCTGGGCCGGTTGTGCATTTCGGCCATGGCGGCGGCCACATCCCGGGCCGCGCTGTCGATCGCCCTGCAGCACGCCACCCAGCGAGATGTCTCCAGCATGGCCGGTGGCCGCGTCCCGCTGGCCGACCTCCGGGCCCACTACGGCCCGCTGCTGGATGCCGTCGCCACCACTTATGTGGCAAGCACGGCCGTCGAGACCGCGATCGAGGCGTTCGAAAAAGCCGGTGACGACGAGCATTCCAACGACATCACCGATCTGGTGTCGTTGACCAAGTACCTCACGACGAACACCGCACAGCGAGTGATCACCGAGGTGCGTGACCGGCTCGGTGCGCAGGGTGTGTTCTCGCACAACCAGATCGTGCAGTACCGGGCACTTCGCGATGCCGCGGCCACCGCCGAGGGCGACAGCTATGTCATCGCCCTCCAGGCCGCGTATCGACGGCTCATCGCGGGCGAGGAACCGGTCCGGAGCTCGTGGGAGAACACCGAGATCTGCGATGTCGACACACCCGAAGCCTGGCTCGCATGGTTGACCGCCCGTGAGCAGTATCTTCAACTGCGCGCCCGGGAAACCTACGCGAACACCGCGGGCGACAGGCAGGAACGCTGGGACAGCGCCATGCAGCCGGCTCTGGAAGCCGCCGAAGCACATACCGTCAACAACGCGGTACGGACACTGGCCGATCGGGCTCGGCAGCTGCCCGCGGAGTCGCGGCAGGTGGCGGAAAATCTGGTCGTGCTGTTCGCGGTGCGCCAGTGCCTGGATCATGGCGGGGCATTGGTGCACGACGGACCGCTGCCCAAGCTGGGCCGGTCGCTGACGGAGATGCGCGAGGAATTACTCGGCCTGCTCGCTCCGCATCTGCCCGCACTCGTGCAGGCGTTCGAGCTCACCCCGGACCTCGTTCGCTCGGCGTTCGGCACGGGCTCCGATACCTATGTCGAGCAATATGCCGCCGCACTGAATAATTCGTAGCCGGAACAGTGTGTGGGGCGAGGCGGATGCCTCGCCCCACACGCGTGTCCGTCGAGCGGACTACCCCCGCGGATTGAAGACCACGGGCAGCTGCGCCAAGGACCTGTGCACGAATCCGGGCCGCCATTGCCGTTCGACGGACGGGTCCAACCGAAGATTCGGCAACGCGTCGAACAAGTAATTGATGGCGTTCTGCGCGACCAGGTACACGATGTCGCGGGCCGGGCAGGCATGTGGCCCGGTACCCCACGCGAGATGTGAGCGGTTGTGGGTGAATTCGCCGACGATCTCGGGATCGTTGTTGCACGCCGCCATACTGATCACCACGGGCTGATGGGCCGGCAGCCACACACCGTCGACGTTGATCGGCTGCGGCGGGTAGGTGATGCCGAAGTTGGCCAGCGGCGGATCCTTGAACAGCAACTCGTTCAAGGCGTCCGCGGTCGTCAGCCCGGCATGGCCGTAGAACCGCTGATCGCTCAGCATCAGCAACAAGGTGTTGGAGATGAGGTTCACCTTCGGCTCGATGCCCGCGCCGTAGATCGTCACCAGCTGGTGAATCAGCTCTTCCTTGGTCAATTCGGCACCGTGCGTAATCAACCGCGAGGCCACGTCATCGCCCGGATGCTCGGACTTGAGATCCACCAGGCTGCCCAATGCCGTCAGGAACAGTTGGTTGCCTTCCGCGGCCCGGTCGCCCTCGAACATCATCGCCATGCCCTGGGCGACGTCCTGGCCGACGTGCGACGGGCATCCCACCATCCGGTTGACGTAGGCGAAGGTCAGCGGATGGGCGTACTGGCTCAGCAGATCGGCGTGACCGTCGTGCCGGAACGCTTCGATCAACGGCACGGCGATCTGCTCGATCTCGTCCTGCACCTTGTACAGATTGACCGCCGACATACTGTCGACACTGGCGCGGCGGAAGCGCTGATGTTCCACGCCGGCGCTGCGCAGCGCGTTGGGCCGGTACTCCATCATCGGCAGCACGGGGCACTCGGCGGGAATGTCCTTCTGCCAGGTGCGTGGGTCGGCCGGAAAGTGCCCCGGGTCGTTGGCGATCCGCACCGCGGTGCGGTATCCGATCACCAGCGTCGCCGGAACTCCAGGACACAGCTCGACAGGAACCAGAGCCCCGTGACGTCGACGCATCTCCTCGTAGAAGCGGTGCGGGTCGGCGGCGAATTCGTCGGTGTACAGGGGAAACCGGTAACCCTCATCGATATTGATCGCGGCGTCGCCACGCCAGACGCCGGGTGACTGGGGTTCGAATTGTGTTGTCAATGCCACTACTCCAGGTGTGAAACGGTAATCGACGGACGTGCTGCGGCCGAGCCGATGAGTGTGAGCGATCGGCCTTGCGCCGCACCGACCTTGCCGACATAGATGACGGGCCGTCCGTGGCCGGAAAGTTGCTGTTCGATCATGTTGCAGCGAGTGCGGGCCGCAACACCTGCTGATTCATCTTGCCGAGGATGATCCGGCCAATGCGACCATCACGCCTATCCGACATCCGCATCGAGATGCTCGCGCACAAGAGGATCCACGAGCCCTGATCGTACCCGCCCGGCCGAAGTACGACCGGCCGAACCGCAATTCGGATACTCGCACCCGCAGGAACACGGAAACACCTGCCCCGCAACATTTATCGCGCGGAGTACGGTTCAGGCGCCACCGAATGCGGTGATTTCGCCCGCTGCGCCGGTATCTCTCGGTGGCGCGTGCGAGTTGGCGAAGGGGCTCACGCGCCGGGCGCGGCGGCGAGCAGCGGCACCACGATGCCGACCGCGGTGTCGACCAGCCGATCGCGTTCGATCACCAGATTTCCGTCCGCCCACTCCAGGTAGATCGCGGTCAACGCGCCCGCCAACGCGGTCCCGATGGTTGCCAGCACCGCATCACTGCTGGTGAACAAGGCCTCGGCGCCCTCGCCGAGGATCGGGGCCAGCGCGCGGATCACCGCCGGGGTGCGACGGGTGATGTGGCGGCGCAGATTGTCGTCGGCGAGGGGTTCGCGGAGCAGTACCCGGGCCCGGCGGGGATCCTCCTCGAAGAAATCGGCGCAGGATTCCAGTGCCGCCCGGATCGCCGCATACGGGTCGCCCACACTCGCTGTCACCGAAAGTCGTTCCCGCAGAGCCGCTTCCACGCGATCGTACACGGCGGTGACCAAGACCTCACGATTGTCGAAACTCTCGTAGAAGTAACGCGGGCTCAGATTCGCCTGCCGCGTCACCGCACGCATGGTGACCGCACCGGCACCGGCGGTACCCAGCAGATCGAATGCGCAGTCGAGCAGCTGGTCGCGGCGTTCGACGGAGCGATCCTGCAGAGTCTGGCCGCGCCAGAGTTTGGGTGCGGAGGTCACCGCCTCATCCTCGCATCCGGTACGGACACCTCATTGACATCACCTGATTCTATATGAATCATATGATTCACCTTGTGGTGCGGACCACCCGCATCTCGCGGCCCGCACCCATTGATCAGGTGAAAGGCAGCATCATGTTCAGCGAAGAACAGTTCCAGCAGGCGTTGCGGCAGCCCCGATTGTCGAAGCCGGTACCAGAATTCCTGAATTCCAATCGCGCCGTGCCGATCCGCGCGATCCCGGAGGCGGAACTACAGGCCACCACCCTGGAGTGGTTCGGTGACTTCGAACGCAAACTCGAGATGTACGGCAAACTCGGCGTGGATCTGAGCTGGGTGATGACGTGGGCGAAGAAGTACTGGTGGAGCTTCCTGGTCCGGGATATGAGCCTCAACGACGAGCTCTACGCCCCTGATGTCCGCTACACCGATGTGACCACCTTCGGCCGAACCATCGTCGGCATCGACGAATTCGTCAAGTACAACTTCGCCTTCTTCGACGCGATCCCGGATTGGCGCTACGACCCGCTACCCAATCAGGCGTACCTGGATGTGACGCCGGAAGGCAACGTGCGCACCGTCATTCGATACATCGGCAGCGGCCACTGGACCGGCCCGCTGCGCCTGTATCCGTACGACGACTCGGCGCCCGTCATCTACGGCAATGGCCGCTTCATCCAGTGCCCGGCCGTCGATCGCTACCACTTCAACGCCGACGGGCTCATGGAGGAAGGCGAAACCCTCTACGACTTCCTCGACGCCACCCAGCGCGGCGGTGTGCTCCCCCGGGACGACAGCTGGCAGTTCCGGGCACTCATGGCCGCCTCGAAACTGCCCGCGCTGCTGTCCCGGCTCGGATCCGTCCGGTAGCCGGGCGGCCGCATCATCTCCTCAGCGGCGTCACGGCCACCGTCGCGCACAGTGGCGATACCACGGGCGAGGTCCGGCGAGATCATCGCGGCCCAGCCCTCAGCGCTGATCGGATTCCGATACGAGGTCACGATCCTCAGGCAACTCCCAGCCGCGGTCCCGGCCGATCGTTATCGGTGGCGATACGATCGATCCCAGGCGGCGTGACCGGCCCGGTCACCTGATCGTCACTATTCGCCGAGGAGTGCGATGTCCGAGATAAACGGTCTTCCGGCGCACGTACTGCTCGTGCATTTCGTGGTCGTCCTCGTCCCGTTGACCGCGGTTCTCGAGATCGTGTGCGCGCTGTGGCCGGCCGCGCGCCGCGGCGGACTGCTCTGGCTGACACTGATCCTCGCGGCGATGACGATGGTCCTGACACCGATCACCATCAACGCCGGCGAATGGCTCTACAATCTGCGCAAGAATCCCTCCCCAATCCTGCACGAGCACGCGGACCGTGGCGGCACCATGCTGTATTTCGCCATCGCACTGCTCGTGGTCGCCGCGCTCCTGACCGCATTGCGCCTGGCCGAACAACGCCGCCCGAACCCCGCCACCTTCGCACGCGTAACCGTCGCGATACTCGCCGTCATCGTCGGGGTCGCATTGATCGTCCAGATCTACCGCGTCGGCGACACCGGTGCACATTCGGTGTGGGGCAACGAGATCTCGCACTTGAAGAAGAGCGGATAGCACCAGGACAGTGGCTCCGTTCGCACGGCGCATCATGCCTCGTCGTGGCACCCGGATGCCCCCGTGGCGAATCCGGTCGGCGAGCCCCGTGCCGATTAGGCTGGCGCAATGAACTCCAGCGCCTTCGCACCGGGTGATGTCGTCATATTTCCGCGCGGCCCGTTCAGCGGAATCTGCGGAGTCGTACGCGAGGTGGATCCGCACCGGGCCATGCTGCGCCTGGAACTCAGCGAGGGGGTCGTACACCGCGAGGGGAATGTGCTGCGGGAGCGCCGCCACGCCATGACCGTCGCCTTCGACGAGGTCGAACTCATGTGAAACCGGCTGCGATCGAGCGCATGCCGGGATCGATCGCGATGGTGCACACGGTTCCGCAGCTGAAGAAGCGGGTCACCTGGAAGCAGTACTCCACCCCGCAGAAGCACGCGCACGATTGCAGGATTCCGATGACCCGGGGCAAGGTGCTGGGCGGGTCCAGTTCGGTCAACGGCATGCTGTTCGTTCGCGGCAACAAGGCCAACTTCGACTCCTGGGCCGCCGAGGGGTGTGCGGGCTGGAGCTATGACGAGGTACTACCCGCCTACAAGCGGCTGGAGAACTGGGAGGAGGGATCCGGCGAACTGCGCGGGGCCGGCGGGCCGATCGAGGTGACCCGCCAGCAGCACCTCACCCCCATCGCGCGGCAGTTCACACAGGCCGCGACCGAGACCCTCGGGGTGTCCGAGATCGCGGACTACAACGGCGAATCCCAGGAAGGCATCAGCACCTTCCAGCAGAGTGTGCGTGACGGGCTGCGCTACAGCTCATCGCGCGGATATCTGACCAACCGGCCGAACCCGAATCTGACGGTGGTGACCGGCGCCCATGTCGCGCGCGTCGTCGTCACCGGCGGCCGGGCCACCGGTGTGGAGGTGATCGGCAAACAAGGCCGATACCAGATCCGCGCCGGCAAGGAAGTGATCGTTTCCGGCGGCGTCGTGGGGTCGCCGCAGATTCTGCTGCTGTCCGGAATCGGCCCGGCCGGGAAGCTGCGGGAACTCGGTATCGAGGTGCACGCGGATCTGCCGGTCGGGCAGAACCTGCACGACCATCTGTTCGTGCCGATGACGTTCATCTCCAAGAACGCCGTACATCGCAGCACACCCACCCACTTCGCTCCGGCTGTCCTGCGCGAGCTCTACCGGCCGGGTGGCAGCTGGTTCGGCCGCACCATGTTCGAGATGGTCGGATTCGTGAAAACCTCCTTCGCGCAGGATATTCCGGATATGCAGATCCATACGCTGCCGTGGGGATATCCGACACCGAATCAGGACGAGGACAAGCTGCACACAGTGGACCGCCGTGCGGCCCTGACCATCTTCCCCACCCTGATCTACCCCAAGAGCCGCGGCGAGCTGACCCTGGCCTCGGCCGATCCGCTGGATTCCCCGCTCATCGATCCCGGCTACCTGACCGATCCCGCCGACACCGAATTCCTCATCGAGGGTATGCGGATGATCCGGGAGATCATGGCGCACAAGGCCATCGCCGGTGATGTGGTCGAGGAGCTCACCCCCGGCCCGGACTACTTCGATGAGCCGGCGCTGCGCCGGGAGCTGCCCACCCGGGTGCATTCGGTGTATCACCCGGTCGGCACCTGCCGAATGGGGGTGGACGAGCGCGCGGTGGTGGACCCGCAGCTTCGGGTCCGCGGTATCGAGGGCCTGCGTGTGGCCGACGCCTCGATCATGCCCAGCGTCACCGGCGGCAACACCAACGCGCCCTCGTACATGATCGGCGAGCGGTGCGCCGAATTCATCACTGCCGGTTAGGTATTGCCGACCCAGCGGGCGCCCGCGGCGTCGCGACGCCGCACCAGCTCGGAGCCCGGTGTGAGCCGGGCGCCGAACGCCTCCCACAGCGAGCCGTCGCAGACGCGTTGCACGGTGAATTGATGTTTGCCGTAGCACGCGCGCGACAGTACCGACAGTCGAGACTTGCCGATCAAACGGTAGAGCTGTCCGCCGATTCGCACCGTCGAGCCCATGTCGCCCCTCTCGTCACTGTCTGTTGTCCGACAGTGGCAAGCGTCGCAGCACGCGCCTGAAGGGCTCCTGAAGTGAGCTGAAACCCACTTCAGGAGTCACTGCGGTCCCGCGTCATGCGGTGACGGAACGCTGCGGTACGCCCACGTATTCGCTCAGCGGCCGGATCAGGGCATTGGAGTCGCCCTGTTCGATGATGTGCGCGGTCCAGCCCGTGATCCGGCTCATCACGAAGATCGGAGTGAAGACCTCGATATCGAAGCCGAGCAGGTAATAGGCCGGGCCCGTGGGGAAATCGAGATTCGGCTCGATACCGGTAGCCTCGTTCATGGTGCGTTCGAGGATCTCGTACACCTCGACCCACTTCTGCCCGCCGGTCGCGGCGGCGATGTCGAGGAGGGCCTTCTTCATCGTCGGCACCCGGGAATCACCGTTCTTGTAGACCCGGTGCCCGAAACCCATGACCTTGTCCTTCTCGGCCAGCTTGGCGCGCAGCCACTGCTCGGCCAGCGCGGGATCGCCGATCTCGAGCATGTCGCGCATGACGGCCTCGTTGGCGCCGCCGTGCAGCGGCCCCTTGAGTGCGCCGATCGCGGCGGTGACGGCACTGTAGATATCCGACAGCGTCGAGGTGACCACGCGCGCGGCGAAGGTGGAGGCGTTGAAGCTGTGCTCGGCGTACAGGATCAGCGAGACCTCGAAGGCCCGTACCAGTTCCGGCGCCGGCACCTTCCCGAAGCACATGTTCAGGAAGTTCTCCGCGAATCCCATATGCGAATGCGGGGCGATCGGATCGAGTCCGTGGCGACGGCGATGATCGGCGGCGACGATGGTGGGAAGCACCGCCAGCATGCGCAATGCCTTGTCGCGGTTGGCTTTCGCGGAGTTGTCGTCCTCGGTCGGGTCCTGCGCGCCCAGATAGCTGATCGCGGTACGGACCACATCCATCGGATGGCAGGTATCGGGCAGCTTCGCCACCAGGGACAACAACGAGCGGTCGGCGCGGCGTGACGCGCGCTCACGCTGGCAGAACTGTTCCAGCGCAGAGACATTCGGCAGCTCGCCGTTCCAGAGCAGATACGCGACCTGTTCGAATCCGCAGTGCTCGGCCAAATCCTGAACAGCGTAGCCGCGGTAGGTCAGCGAGTTGGTTTCCGGCACCACCTTCGAGATCGCGGTGGTGTCGACGACGACTCCCGCCAGTCCCTTGTGAATCGCAGGCGAAATCTCTGTCATCACTGATTCCTTCCCAGCGTGAAATTGAAGATGTCGGAATCGAATTCGCTGTAGCGCTCGTACCGCAGAAGTTCGTACAGGCGGCTGCGGTGCTGCATTCGGTCCAGCAAACCGGCCTGGGTACCCGTCTCGTAGATCTCGCGCAGACCGGTTTCCGCGGCCCACATCGCCAGGCGCAGAGTGGATACCGGATAGATGACCGCGTTGTAGCCGATGGATTCCAGCGTCCGCGCCGAGATCAGCTCGGATTTGCCGAACTCGGTCATGTTGGCCAGCAACGGAACCGCGACCGCGGCCCGGAACCTCTCGAACTCGGCGGGGGTGGACAGCGCTTCGGTGAAGATCAGATCCGCACCCGCGCCGGCGTACGCCTCGGCCCGCTCGATCGCGGCGTCGATCCCCTCGATACCCGCCGCGTCGGTGCGCGCGCAGATCACGAAGTTCGGATCCCGCCGCGCGGCGACCGCGGCGCGCAGCCGGCGCACCATCTCCTCGGCGGGCACGACGGCTTTACCGTCGAGATGGCCGCAGCGCTTCGGATTGACCTGGTCCTCGAGATGCAATCCGGCGATGCCGGCGTCCTCGAGCATGGTCACGGTGCGGGCTGCGCTCATCGGTTCGCCGAATCCGGTGTCGGCGTCGATCAGCACCGGCAGATCGGTGACCCGCGCGATCTGGCGGCCCCGCTCGGTGACCTCGGTCAGGGTGGTCAGGCCGATATCGGGCAACGCCAGATCGGCCGAGACCACCGCACCGGAGACATACACCCCTTCGAAGCCGATCTCCTGAATCAGCTTGGCCACCAACGGATTGAAGGCGCCCGGGATGCGCTGTATGTGATACGAGTTCAGTCCCGCGCGGAAGGCGATGCGCTTATCGGCGGCGGAGGTATCGGCTGCCAGTAGTCCGGTCATCGGAACAGTCCCTTCGGCGACTCGGGCGCGCGGGCGAGTACATCCGCCGAGACGGTGAACGTGAGCTCCGACAGCTCGTCGGCGGACAGCTCGCCCGCCCGCTGGGCCGCCTCGAGGAAGCGGTCCTGCTCGGCGGATTCGACCACTCCCTCGGCGAGGGTGCGGAATTTGGCGATGTACTGGTCGCGGGCGAAGGGCCGCGCGCCCAGCGGGTGCGCGTCGGCGACAGCGAGTTCGTCGACGATCACCTCACCGCTGGACAGCGTGACCTCGGCGCGGGCGCCGAATGCCTTCTCGTTCGGGTCGGTGGAGTGGTAGCGGCGTGTCCACTCCGGATCCTCGGCGGTGGAGATCTTGTTCCACAGTTCGATGGTGTCGGGGCGCTGCGCCCGCTCGGGGGCGTAGGAGCGTTCGTGATGCCAGGTGCCGTCCTGCAGCGCGACCGCGAAGATGTACATGACCGAATGGTCCAGGGTTTCGCGCGACGCCTTCGGATCGAACTTTTGCGGATCATTCGAGCCGGTGCCGATCACGACATGTGTGTGATGGCTGGTGTGCAGCACGATCGAGGCGATCCGATCCAGATCGCCGATCCGTGCACGCATCCGGCGCGCCAGATCGATGGGGGCCTGGCTCTGGTACTCGGCCGAATGCTCCTTGGTGTAGGAGTCCAGAATCGCGCGCTTGGCCTCACCCGGGCCCGGTAGCGGCACCGAGTACTCGGCCTCCGGGCCGCCGAGCAGCCGGGCGATCACGCCGTCCTCACCTTCCCAGATCGGCGACGGGGCGCCCTCACCTCGCAACGCGCGGTCGACCGCCTCGACCGCCATCTTCCCGGCGAATGCGGGCGCGTAGGCCTTCCAACTGGAGATCTCGCCCTTGCGGGACTGCCGCGTCGCGGTCGTGGTGTGCAGGGCCTGACCGATGGCCCGATAGATCGTCTCGGTGTTCAGGCCGAGCAGCGTGCCGATACCGGCCGCGGCCGATGGGCCCAGGTGGGCGACATGGTCGATCTTGTGCTCGTGCAGGCAGATCGCGCGCACCAGATCGATCTGGATCTCGTATCCGGTGGCCAGACCGCGGATCAGGTCGCGGCCACTACGCCCGGCGTGCTGCGCGACGGCCAGGATCGGCGGGATGTTGTCACCCGGATGCGAGTACTCCGCGGCCAGGAAGGTGTCGTGGAAGTCCAGCTCGCGCACCGCGACTCCGTTGGCCCATGCCGCCCACTCCGGCGAGTAGCGGCCGTCGACACCGAACACCGTCGCCCCCGTCCGATACGGATGCGCCAGTGCTTGTGCACGGGCGTTGGTCACCGGCCGGCGCACCAGCGATGCGGCGGCGACCGCGGCGTTGTCGATGATCCGATTGACGATCATCTCCTCCGTCTCCGGCGCGACCGCCACCGGATCGGTGGCGACTTCGGCGATCCGCCACGCGAGGTGTTCCTCGCGGGGGAACGCCTCCGCGGAATGATGCGTGCGGACGAGATGATTCTTCACAATCACAGACCTCCGAGAGCTCGGTTGATGCGCTTTTTTCGCACGCTACCGAGCCTGCGGAACACTGGAAATACCTTGCAATTGCCGAATTCTGCGTAACCGATCCAGCAAATCTGTGAAGGTTGCGAAAGGCGCGAACGGCTGGGTATCAGCCGGCGGTTTCGGGTTCGTCCGCGAGTCCCAGACGAAGATGTTCGCTGTGATAAACCGCTTCGTCGAGTAGCTGTGCCACGTGATTGTCGTAGAGGCTGTAGACGATCGAACGACCCGAGCGAGTGCCCACGACCAAACCGAGATTGCGCAGCAGCCGGAGCTGATGTGACACCGCGGACTGCTCCATTCCGACCGCTTCGGCCAGCGCGCTCACCGGACGCGGGCCGTGCCGCAATTCGGTGAGGATCAGAAGCCGGCTGGGCGTCGCCAACGCCTGCAGGGTGGTGGCGACGTGGGCGGCGGAATCGGCATCCAGGCGCGCGACCGGCCGGTCGCGGCGCTCGATCCCGTGTCCCATAGCCGCAGATCCTACCTGCACTCCCGAGGGATGAGAGATACGATACAAATACATGAAGACGTATTCATTTATTCTGGTATGGTCGTCGGCGTTCCCAGTTCGAGCACGTCGATTACGGAGGTGACCTCGTGGTCGCGTCGACCGCCGCACCGCCTCGCCGCACCACCCCCGCCGACCGGCTTCCGGCCCGGCGCACGAAATTGTTCGCGCTGCCCGAAATGCGTTGGGCCGCAATAGCACTGACACTGTTCCTGCTCGGCGTGCCGGCACAGCTGAGCGGAGCGCCGTCCTGGGTGTGGTGGGCCCTGTATCTGGCCTGCTACGGCGCCGGCGGCTGGGAACCCGGACTGGCCGGACTCCGGGCGCTGCGCGACAAGACCCTCGATGTGGATCTGCTGATGGTGGTGGCGGCAATCGGCGCCGCGGCGATCGGGCAGATCACCGACGGCGCCCTGCTGATCGTCATCTTCGCCACCTCCGGCGCATTGGAAGCACTCGCCACCGCCCGCACCGAGGATTCGGTGCGCGGATTGCTCGACCTGGCCCCAGCGGACGCCACCCGGCTCGACGCCGACGGCGACGAGCATTCGATCACCGCCGCCGACCTCGAGATCGGAGACTCGGTCCTGATTCGCCCCGGGGAACGAATTCCCGCCGATGCCACCGTATTCGGCGGCGGCAGCGAGGTCGATCAGGCCACCATCACCGGCGAACCGCTGCCGGTGGACAAGACCCCCGGCGACGAGGTCTTCGCCGGAACCCTCAACGGCACCGGCATGTTGCGCGTGCGGGTCGATCGCCGCGCCGCCGATTCTGTCGTGGCTCGCATCGCGGCGATGGTGGAGGAAGCGAGCCGCACCAAGGCCGAGACCCAGCTGTTCATCGAGAAGGTCGAGCAGCGCTACTCGATCGGCATGGTCGCGGTGACCGTCGCGGTATTCGCGATCCCGCTACTGTTCGGGAACTCGCTCGATCGAGCGCTGTTGCGGGCAATGACGTTCATGATCGTCGCCTCCCCCTGCGCTGTGGTGCTCGCGACCATGCCGCCACTGCTGGCCGCCATCGCCAATGCCGGACGCCACGGCGTCCTCGCGAAATCCGCGGTCGTCATGGAACAGCTCGGCACCGTCACCACCATCGCCTTCGACAAGACCGGCACGCTGACCCGCGGCAAACCCGAGGTCACCGAAATCCGTTCCCTCACGGATCGATTCGACGATGCCGAGGTGATCCGCCTCGCCGCGGCGGCCGAACGCCCCAGCGAACATCCGGTCGCCGCGGCGATCGTGCGCGCCGCCCGCGATCGGGGCGTGCGCCTGCCCGATGCCGAGGAGTTCACCGCCGCCCCCGGGCGCGGAGTGTCCGCGCTGATCGAGGACCGGTTCATCGGCGTGGGTTCGCCGGCAGCCATATCACTCGGGCCGGACGGCACCGCGACAGCGCGGGCGGCGATCGACGCATTGCAGGACCGCGGCTACACCGTCGTCGTGGTGACCTGCGAACGAGCGCCGATCGGCGTGCTGGCGCTCACCGACCGTGCCCGGCCGGAGGCGGGCCGTGCCGTCGCCGCCGCACGAACGATCACCGGCGGCACACCCGTCCTGCTCACCGGCGACAACGCTGCCTCCGCCGAGCGGCTCGCCACGCGGTTCGGCATCACCGATGTGCGCGCCGGACTCCTCCCCGATCAGAAGGTCGATGCCGTCCGGAGGCTACAGGCGGAGGGGGCAAGGGTCGCCATCGTCGGCGACGGCATCAACGACGCTCCCGCACTCGTCGCCGCCCACGTCGGAATCGCCATGGGCGGCAACGGATCCGATCTCGCCATGCGGTCGGCCGACGCGGTCGTGGTCCGCGACGACCTCACCGCCATACCCGCCGTCATCAACCTGTCCCGGCGAGCCCGCGGCGTGATCGTGGCCAACCTCGTCATCGCCGCGGCCTTCATCACCGTCCTGGTGCTCTGGGACCTGATCGGCACCCTGCCGCTCCCCCTCGGCGTCGCCGGTCACGAAGGCTCCACAATTCTCGTGGGCCTCAACGGATTACGCCTGCTCCGCTCCGCCGCATGGCGCCGCGCGGATGCCGAGACAGAAGGGCAGCCGGCACAGAACCGATGAGCTCAGCTCTTCGGCTTGTTCATCGCGTCGAAGCACTGACCACCGCGACCGGAACACCGAGGATGATGGTTGCCGCCGCAACACCGAGTGCGGCGGTCGATTGATCGCACCACCGGCCGATTGCCGTCGACACCGAGGTCGCATGTAACCTTTTCTCCCGGATACTCGCACCTGAGGCGGGTTGATCCCCGTCCAGGGGCAAGAAGGGAGATACCGATGGGTAAGCGTGGGCGTAAGAAGCGCAGCCGCCGCAAGAATGCGGCCAACCACGGCAAGCGGCCGAACTCCTGAGCCGTCGCGCCGTGCGCTCCGGCACCGCACGCCGGATCCGGAGCACAGCCGATAAGACGCCGAATGCGGCACGTCATCGATGGATGGCGTGCCGCATTCGGCGTTTCGGCGCGTAGCCGCCCCGGTCAGCGCTCGGGTTCGACCCGGGTCTCGGTGATCGTGATCGACTGCCGGATCTCCAGGGTGAGCCGCTCGCGCAGTGATTCGGGTGCCCGGTCGCCACCGCATTTGCGGCTCAGCAGCCGCTTGAGCTTCTCCTCCAGGCCGTATGCCTCGATACACGGCGAGCAATGGTCCATATGGTGCTGCAGGCGCGCGCGTGTGGCGTCGTCGCATTCGCCGTCGAGCATCAGCCAGACGTCGGTGAGCACCGCCGAACAGTCCAGCTCCATGTCGTCCCCAGTGCCCCGATCGTCGTGCTCGTGCCCACTGTTGCTCACTGGGTTACCTCCTGACGCGCGCCGTTGCCCGTTCGGTTCCGGTCGAACCCCCGCTCGTGTGCGACATCCGCCAGCAGCCCCTTGAGCTGTTTGCGCCCGCGATGCAGCCGCGACATGACGGTGCCGATCGGAGTCCCCATGATGTCGGCGATCTCCTTGTAGGGGAAGCCCTCCACATCGGCGTAGTAGACCGCCATGCGGAATTCCTCGGGCAGCGACTGCAGAGCAGCCTTGATGTCGTCGTCGGGCAGGGCCTCGAGCGCTTCCATCTCCGCGGACCGCAGACCGGTGGAGGTGTGCTCGGCCGTGGCGGCGAGCTGCCAGTCGGTGATCTCGTCGGTCGGATACTGCGCGGGCTGGCGCTGTTTCTTGCGATAGGAGTTGATGTAGGTGTTGGTGAGGATCCGATACAGCCAGGCACGCAGGTTGGTACCCTCCCGGAAGGACCGGAAGCCCTGGTACGCCTTGGCGAAGGTCTCCTGCACCAGATCCTCGGCATCGGCCGGATTGCGGGTCATCCGCAGGGCCGCGCCGTAGAGCTGATCCAGCAGCGGAAGCGCGTCGCGCTCGAAGCGCCGGGCGAGTTCGGTGTCGTCGGCAGTGCTGCGCACGGTGGATTCTCCGACCTCATCGGCAGCATCGGACGAAGCCGCCGGCTCGTCGTCCACCGGCTCGTCGGGGATCTCGATATCTTCCGGCCGGGAACCGCCCGCGCTCTCACCGCGGAGGCGATCGGCCGCCAGTTCGTCGTCGCTCGTCACGGAAGTCCCTTCGGTCGCCGTAGCAGTTGAATCTACCGCGCGCGAGGGGTACCGGCCGAACCCGGTGTCCGGGGTCACGATGTCGATCAGCGGATACGAGCGTGAGTCGCCGATTGTTACCGGGCGTTCGTCGACGAGGACGGTCACCGGCTTCTCCTTCGAACTGTCTGGGGTCGCGTGCGGTTGTGCGGACAACCACTCCGTGCTGGCGGAACAGTGCAACATGCCGAGCGCCCGCTGTGTTCCCGGCGAACCCGGCCGACAGGCAGAAATCCCCGTTTGCCGGGCGAAAACGGGCATCGGTACGGTGGCCGGCATGGCCGCGTCCACACCCGCGATCCAGGCACTGATCCGTGCGCGGATTCCCCATGTGGTGCATTCGTATCCGCACGATGCGCGCCGTGACAATTACGGCGACGAGGCGGTGGCCGCACTATCGGAGCGCGTGGGTGTCACCGCCGCGCAGATCTTCAAGACTCTGGTCATCGAGCTGTCCACCGGAGCCGCGGCCGTCGCGGTGGTTCCGGTGCCGCGATCGCTGTCGTTGAAGGCGGCCGCCGCGGCACTGGGCGCGCCCAAGGCTGTGATGGCCGACAAGGTCAAGGCACAGCGGATCACCGGCTACGTCCTGGGAGGTGTGTCACCATTGGGCCAGCGGCGTGCACTTCCGACCGTCATCGACGATTCCGCCTCGAATTGGGACCGCATCCTGTGCAGTGCAGGTCGCCGCGGGCTCGAGATCGAGTTGGCACCGGCAGATCTGATCCGTCTCACCACCGCTGTCACCGCCCCCGTCGCATCACCGTGATCCGAAACATCGCCACATCACAACCGGTATGTGTATAAAAATAGTTGATTGCCGCAAGTAGTTGGTCGCCGCCGGTGACTCGACGGGACGCAACACAGGAGGCCGCGGAGCATGGACGGCGAACAGGTGACCGACACGATCGGCCAGCAGCTGATACGCCTCGGGCGCATCCGAGAGCGGACGAACGCCCAGATCGCGGCGGCCTCCCACGGCGAGGTCGACACTTCCGCCTACCGCATTATTTTCCGTCTGCTCAGCGACGGGCCCATGCGATCGGGCACCCTGGCCGAGGCGATGTACTCCGACGCCTCCACGATCAGCCGGCAGGTGGCGGGGCTGGTAAAACGGGGCCTGCTGCGCCGAGAGGCCGATCCCGACGACGGCCGTGCCAGTGTGCTGATCGTCACCGACGCCGGCCGGGAGATGGCGGTCCACCTGCGTGCCCTGCGCAACGAGATGATCGGCCGCATCCTGACCGACTGGAATCAGGCCGACCGCGAGCAGTTCGCGACGCTGTTCCTCCGCTTCGTCGACGACTACGAGGCCGCGCGCCCGTCGATGCTCGCCGCGGACGTACACCCGGAGATCGCGGCACCCGAGAAGCTCGGCTAGCGACACTCCGGCCGGACACGCAGAATCACGGGTGCGATTCACAGGAATCACTCGAACCACACCACCGGCTGTGCGTTACTTGTCGGGCAGTTCGTTCTTCCCCCGATTCGTTTCGAACCGAGGATGTGATGCGAAATGACCCACCGTCCGCGTGTACGCAGCCTGATCGTCGCGGTCACCGGCGCCGCACTGCTCCCGCTGGGAGTCGGCTTGCTCACCAGCGCACCGGCGAATGCGGCACCCGTCCAGGCGGTTTCCGCCCCCAATCCGAACTTTCCCCTCGGCGGCGGCGACGCCGAGCAACCGGGCAAGCCGGAGAAGAATCCGCAGACGGAGAAAGATCCACGAGCGGAAAGGGCCGAGAAGTTGGGTGGAGCCACCGCCACCGACATCATCGACATGAGCGCGCACCTGCTGAAATGCGGGCTCAATATCGCCGCACCGACCGTGAAATGTGACTAGCTGCACCGCAGCGCGCCGAGGCCGGGATCAGATCAGGCTGATCTGCCCGGCCTCCTCGCCACTCGCACCGGGGGCCGGGTCCAGCAACCGTGGCCCGTTGTTGCGCACCGAATTCACCAGAGACGAGACCGGCCGCGCGACGATCGACGAAACCAGCTGTGGCCCAGGGGTTTCCAGTAGCTCGGCCGACGCCGGATGGTCGGGATCGAGCCACGCGTCCCACCGCTCGCGCGGCATCATCAACGGCATCCGATCGTGAATACGGGTCAGATCACCGACCGCGTCGGTGGTCAGGATCGTGCACGACAGCAGCGGTGACATCTCCCGGTGCTCGGGATCCCGCCAGACCGACCACAACCCGGCCATGTACAGCCGGTGCCCCTCGGCGTCGGCCATGTAGTACGGCTGTTTGACGGCCTTCCCCGACCCGGTGGGGTGCGGTTCGGCGAGCCATTCGTACCAACCGTCCATCGGCACCAGGCAGCGCCGCTTCTTGACCGAGTCCCGGAAGGAGGGCGCGGTGGCGGCCCGGTCGGCGCGGGCGTTGAACAGCGGCTTCCCCTTGGCCGGAACCCCCGGCTCACCGGCCTTGGCCCACACCGGGACCAGCCCCCAGCGCATCCGGCGGATGCGCAGCGCGGGATCGTCGCCGGGATGATCGTGATCGTGGCGGCGCACCACGGTGAGTATCCGATTCGTCGGCGCCACGTTGTAATTCGCACCGGGCGCACCCGATCCTGATTCGCCCGCCGCGGCAGCGGAATCTCTGCCCGCGGCCGGAGTCTCCCCCGTCTCGTCCAGAGCGTCGAGTTCGACCGCCAACCTGGCCGGATTCGCCGTGGTCGCATATCTCCCGCACATATCTCCATGCTGCCATCGAGGACCGACGAGAACCGTAAGCTCGGACATATCCGCGCGACGAGAAGAAAACAACTGAAGGCGGTTGACATCACATCTTGGGTGTGAGAACTTCTTGCCACAACTCTCTCATTAGGGGTCGCCGAATCATGTCCACCACCGAGTCCACCGCCGAGTCCTCCGCCGCCGCGGCGACGGCATCCGCATCTGCCCCGGCCACCGAGCTCACCTCGGTGAATCCCGCCACCGGCGAGACCATCGCCACCCACCCCATCGCCGACGAAGCGGCGGTTCGAGCGACGGTCGCCAAGGCCCGTGCGGCCGCGCCCGTGTGGAGCGGGCTCGGCTTCGCCGCTCGCAAGCGTGCCCTGCTGCGTTGGTCGAGCCGCCTGGTCGCGCGCGCCGACGAATTCTGCGATCTCATCCATGCCGAAAACGGCAAGACGCGCGATGACGCGTATCTGGAGATGATGCTGGCCCTCGAGCACATCGCCTGGGCGGCCAAGCACGCCGAGAAACTGCTCAAGCCCAAGAAGGTCTCCCCCGGCGCGCTGATGTCGAACTTCGCCGCGTCCATCGAACAGCGCCCGCTCGGCGTGATCGGCGTGATCGGGCCGTGGAACTACCCGGTGTACACGCCCAACGGTTCCCTGGCCTACGCACTGGCCGCGGGTAACACCGTGGTGTTCAAACCGAGTGAGTACTCGACCAGCATCGGCAATTTCGTCGCCCAGGCATTCGCCGACGCCAACCCCGAACTGCCCGACGGTGTCTTCGCCACGATCAACGGCTACGGCGCCACCGGTGCCGCGCTGGTCAAGGCCGGTGTCGACAAGATCGCCTTCACCGGGTCCACCGCGACCGGTAAGAAGATCATGGCCGCCGCGGCCGAATCGCTGACTCCGGTACTGCTGGAATGCGGCGGTAAGGACGCGGTCATCGTGGCGCCCGACGCCGATATCGCGGCCGCCGCCGACGCGGTCGCCTACGGCGCGACCATGAACAGTGGTCAGACCTGCGCCGGTGTCGAGCGGGTGTATGTCGACAAGTCGATCCGCGAGCCGTTCCTCGCCGAGGTGAAGAAGATCCTGTCGGGCGTGCACTCCGGCTCCGACGACAAGGCCTCCTACGGCCCGATGACCATGCCCTCGCAGATCGACATCGTGAAGCGGCATATCGAATCGGCCCTGGCCAACGGCGGCACCGCGATCGTCGGCGGTCCGGATTCGGTGCACGCGCCCTATATCGAGCCGGTGGTGCTGGTCGATGTCGACGAGGACTCGGACGCGGTATGCGAGGAGACCTTCGGCCCCACCGTCACCATCCGCACCGTCGACAGTGTCGACGAGGCCGTCGAACTCGCGAACAAGTCCAAGTACGGGCTGGGCTCGGCGGTGTACTCGCGCAAGCACGGCCTCGAGATCGCCCGTCGCCTGCGGGCCGGTGCGACCTCGGTGAACTCGGTCCTCGGTTTCGCCGCCATCGCCTCGCTGCCCTTCGGCGGTGTGGGTGAATCGGGAATCGGCCGCATCCACGGTGAGCCCGGCCTGCTGGAGTTCACCAGCCCGCACTCGATCGCGGTGCAGCGCTTCGCGATTCCGGGTATGGCGCTGATGAGCTACAAGCGCACCGACAGCACCATGAAGCTGCTGCGCAGGATGGTTCCGCTGCTGCACGGCCGGAACAAATAACTCCGGACAACCGAACGGGCCCGCACCATCCGGTGCGGGCCCGTTTCCGTTGTGCGGACCGAGCCACGATCGCCAACCCACGCGACCGCGCGGGAATTGGCGAATTCGGACATCCGGCAAATAATCGGGTACGGGTGCGAAATCACAAAACCGCGCTCCCTGCGCACGGGCTCGGCTCCCATGAGAGAAGATGGTGCGGTGAGTTTCTGGCCCGCGCCCCACATCGACCATGCCGTGCACGCGACCGTCACCCTGCCCGGGTCGAAATCGATCACCAATCGGGCATTGATCCTGGCCGCGCTCGCCGATCGCCCCTCCACCATCACCGGTGCCCTGCGCAGTCGGGACACCGAACTGATGATCGGAGCCCTGCGAGCGATGGGCACCGAGATCACCGGTGACGGCGACGTGCTCGCGGTCACGCCGGCGGAGCATCTGCACAATGCGACCGTCGACTGCGGACTCGCCGGCACCGTGATGCGCTTCCTGCCGCCGGTCGCCGCGCTGGCCCACGGCGATGTCGCATTCTTCGGTGACGAACAGGCCCGCGCCCGCCCGCTGAACACGATCCTCGACGCGCTGCGCACCCTCGGCGTCGATATCGACGGCGACACCCTGCCCTTCGTCGTGCGGGGAAGCGGATCGATGCGCGGTGGCGAGGTCACCATCGACGCCTCCGGTTCGTCGCAGTTCGTCTCCGGGCTGTTGTTGTCGGCGGCACGTTTCGAATCCGGCCTCACCGTGCGCCATCAAGGCGCGCCACTGCCGTCGCTGCCGCATATAGAGATGACGGTGCAGATGCTGAGCCAGACCGGGGTCCGCGTCGAGGCTCCCACCGATCCGCGCAAGGAGCAGGTCTGGACCGTCCAGCCCGGGCCGATCCACGCGATCGACTGGGAGGTCGAGCCCGATCTGTCCAATGCCACGCCGTTCCTGGCCGCCGCGGCGGTCACCGGTGGCGAGGTGACCATTCCGCACTGGCCGCAGCTCACCACCCAGGCCGGTGACGTGATCCGCGAGATCCTGGTCCGGATGGGCGCGGAAGTCCGCCGCTTCGACGGCAAGCTCACCGTGCGCGGCCCGCGCAGTCTGGCCGGTATCGATATCGACCTGCACGATGTCGGTGAACTGACCCCGACCGTGGCCGCCCTTGCGGCACTGGCCGATTCGCCGTCGCGGCTGCGCGGTATCGCCCATCTGCGCGGTCACGAAACCGATCGGCTGGCGGCACTGACCACCGAGATCAATCGCCTCGGCGGCAAGGTCACCGAAACCGAGGACGGCCTCGCCATCGACCCCACCCCCTTGCAGGGCGGCCAGTGGCATTCCTACGCCGATCACCGAATGGCCACGGCGGGAGCGATTCTCGGCCTGCGCATCCCCGGTGTGAGCATCGAGGATATCGGCACCACCGCCAAGACACTGCCGGAATTCGTCACCCTGTGGGAGTCGATGCTGTCCGGCGCGGACGCCTTATCCGGTGACGGAGCGGCCCACTGAGGCGCCGGGAGTACGACGAATCCGATGTCCGGGTCCGCCCGGGCAGGGGCTCCCGTCCCCGCACCAAAACCCGGCCGGAACATCGAGACGCGGTGTCGGCCATGGTGGTTTCGGTGGATCGGGGGCGCTGGGGTTGTGTTCTGGGCGACGATCCGGGTCGGCGCGTGGTGGCGATGCGGGCTCGCGAACTGGGGCGCACTCCCATCGTGGTCGGCGATCAGGTCGATGTGGTCGGTGACCTGTCCGGAAAACCCGACAGCCTCGCCCGGATCGTGCGGGTCGCCGACCGCCGGACGGTTCTGCGCCGCACCGCCGATGACACCGATCCGTTCGAACGCATCGTGGTCTCCAACGCCGGGCAACTGTTCATCGTGGTCGCCCTGGCCGATCCTCCGCCCCGCACCGGATTCGTCGAACGCGCCATGGTCGCCGCCTACGCCGGTGGCCTGCGACCGATCCTGTGCCTCACCAAGCACGATCTGGACGCCGAATCCGAATTCGCCTCGGAATTCGCCGATCTGGATCTCACCATCGTCTACGGCGGCCGCGACGATCCGCTCGAGCCGATCCACGCACTACTCCACGATTCGCTCACCTGCATGCTCGGCCACTCCGGTGTGGGAAAGTCGACCCTGGTGAATCGCCTCGTCCCCGAAGCGGAACGAGCCGTCGGCACCGTTTCCGGCGTCGGCAAGGGCCGCCACACCTCCACCCAATCGGTGGCCCTGCCCCTCGCCGACGGCGGCTGGGTCATCGACACCCCCGGCATCCGTTCCTTCGGCCTGGCCCACATCTCGCCGGACGACGTCATCACCGCCTTCCCCGATTTGTCGGAGGCCATCGAGAACTGCCCGCGCGGATGCACCCACCTGGGGCCACCGGCGGATCCGGAATGCGCACTGGACGAACTGCCGGGTAAGGAGCGGCGAGTCGCCGCGATCAGGCTGCTGCTGACAGCGTTGAATTCGAATGATCCGTGGGTGGTCGGCAACGGCTGACCGTGCCCAGGGCTACTCCTGCTCCCAACGTCGCATGTCCTCGGCGTTTCCGATCCTGATACCGAAGGTCCAGCTCGGATCGAAGAACAACCAGTAGCGGGCCTCGAGTTCGACCGCCAGACATTGCAGAGTGCCCGCCGCCGGATCGGCCCCGCCGCCCATATACGGCCGGATGGTTGTGCACCGGAGCCGGGACCAGCCGTCCCCGAAAAGCTGTTCGCCCCAGGAGACCTGGGCAATCTCGTCGCCGGTCTCTTCCTGGGCGCGGTCGAAGAACTCGACGCCGTCGAGTGCGGCGGACTTCACCAGCCGCACTGTCAGCAGATCCGAATGGAAGTCGGATTCGAGCCGCAGCACCCCTTCGTCGAGAACCACGTGCACCACAGTCGGATGCGGGCGGAACACCGGAACGGACTGTGTGTCACGGTCGATCAGCCCGGCGACCAGGACATCGGTCACACACCGGTGACGCAGGGCTTCTTCGATGCGATCCCACACCTCACAATCATCTCCTGCCGGGGCTCAGCGGATCCGGCGGCATCGCCAGGCCCGGACCGGGGCTGCTCGCCGTCAGTGGGAACACCGCCGCCGCTGCGCGCAGTCCGCGCCCTCATAGAGTTCTTCCACGATGGGGACACATGAGCAGCAGTACGCATTCGCACAGCACGTGATGCTCCGGTTGGCGAAGTCCGGGGCGGCGGGGTCGGTGCGGGTCCGCTACCAGCCGGACGAGTTCGCCATCGCCGTCGGCGACGATCAGGTGCTGTTTCTGAGCAATCTCTTCCACGAGACCGACGGCGTGGCCGAAGACGAGCGCGCTGCCCGGATCGATCGGTTCATCGCAGCGATGATGAGTTTCGATGCGCCCGAGGCGGACTGGGACGACGTTCGCGCGGCACTGCGGCCGATTCTGCGCGCCGCGACGTACGGGCTCGGCGCCGATGACATGCCGAAACCGGTGGTGCGCGAGGCATTTCCGTTCATCAATGAACTGGTGGCGATCGACCGGGAGGACACACGCGCGATCGTCACCGTCGCCGACGCGCAGCGGTGGGGCGTGCCGGTCGAGGAGATCTTCGCGCGTGCCCGGGAGAATCTGGCCGTGACCATGGCGGCCGCCGAACTCGAACCGCAGTCGCTGATCCGATTCGTCGACGACGGCAACGCATACTTCTCCTCGTATCCGCTGATACCGGAATGGCTTGCGGCACTGGCTACTCCGGATGTGCGGCCGGTGGTATTCATTCCCGACGTGGACACTCTGCTGCTGGTCCCGGACGATCCAGAGATGCTGGATTCGATTTTCGACATGGTCGAGGAACAATATCGGGACGCGCCGCGGCCGCTGTCGCCGCAGGCGTACACACTCGATGACGACGGCGCCGTCGTTCCGCTCGATCGGGCCGGTCCGCATCCCGCACTACCGGCCGCCCGCCGCGCCGCCGCGGGCCTCGCCCTCACCGAATACACCCTGCAATCCGAGTGGATCAGCGACCGCTTCGACACCTATCTCGAACTCGACGAGTTCGACCTCGAACCGGCCTACGCCGCCACCCCGCTCTTCGTCGACGGGGACGACGGTCCCTTCACCGTCACCACCTGGGGTGAAGGAGTCGAATTCCTTTTGCCCCGAGCCGATTACATCGCCTTCTGCATCATGGACGAGCAGGAGGAAGTCAGCACCCTGTGCACCGTCCCGTTCGATACGGCCGTGCGGCTCACGGGCATCACCGCCGTGCCCGGACTGATCCCGGAACGGTTCGAGGCCCGGCACTGGCCCGAACCCGCCACCCTCGCAGCGCTGGCCCGCGCCGACGTCGTGCTGACCTGAACGCGAGTTTCGAAGCGGCACAGCACGAAAACGGCCGGTCCATCCCGATGGATGGACCGGCCCTTGCCGTCTCCGAAATTACCGGCGCCGCTTGGACTTCGGCGGCTTGGAGCCCTTGCTCTCCGACCGTGCCGCTTCGCGACGCTCGCGCCGCGTCATGCCATCCTGACCGTCGCCGTATTCCTGCTCCGCACTGTGGACCGCCGCATGGCCGCCCTCATCGGGGCCGGAGAAGCTCAGGCCGCGGGGGCCGGATTCGTCGATTCCCTTGGCGCGCAGTGCGGCCGGGGCGGCGGATCCGTTGGGGGCTTCGGCAGCGGGGATGGGCGGAGCGGGGTGCGCGGCGCCGACCGGGGAGCGCAGGCCCTGGTCGACGGACTGGGGGGGCTGCTGGACCTCGACCTGGAGGTTGAACAGGAAGCCGACCGACTCCTCCTTGAGACCCTCGAGCATGGCGGCGAACATGTCGAAGCCCTCGCGCTGATATTCGACCAGCGGATCGCGCTGGGCCATCGCACGCAGGCCGATGCCCTCCTTGAGATAGTCCATCTCGTAGAGGTGTTCGCGCCACTTGCGATCGAGCACCGACAGCAGCACCTGATGCTCCAGGTTGCGCATACTGCCCGGCCCGGCCAGATCGTCGATCTCCTTCTCGCGCCGGGCGTAGGCGTCGTGCGCGTCCTCGAGGACCGCATCGAGCAGTTCCTCGCGGCTCAGCTCGCCGACCTCGCCGGTCCGGCTCTGACCGGTCAGATCCTCGTACTCGATGCCGACCGGGTACAGCGTCTTCAACGCCGTCCACAGCTTGGCCAGATCCCAGTCCTCGACGTAACCATCAGCGGTCGCACCGTCGACGTAGGCGGTGAGGACGGCGGTGATCATCTCCTGAACCTGGCCCTCCATATCCTCACCGGACAGGATGCGCTGACGTTCGGCGTAGATGACGGTGCGCTGCTGGTTCATCACCTCGTCGTACTTCAGAACGTTCTTGCGGATCTCGAAGTTCTGCTGTTCGACCTGGGTCTGAGCGCTCTTGATGGCACGCGAGACCATCTTGGCCTCGATCGGCACATCATCGGGCAGGTTGAGCCGGGTCATGATCGACTCCAGCGCCGCACCGTTGAAACGCCGCATCAATTCGTCGCCGAGGGACAGGTAGAAGCGGGACTCACCCGGGTCGCCCTGACGGCCGGCACGACCACGCAGCTGGTTGTCGATACGGCGCGACTCGTGCCGTTCGGTGCCGAGCACATACAGGCCACCGGCGTCACGCACCAGATCGGCGTCGTCCTCGACCTGCCGCTTGACCTCATCGAGCGCGGGCAGCCAGTTGGCCTCGTAATCGTCGGGGGTTTCCACCGGGTCCAGGCCCTGACGGCGCAGCAAGATGTCGGTGATGATGTCCGGGTTGCCGCCGAGCACGATGTCGGTACCACGACCGGCCATATTCGTCGCCACGGTGACAGCGCCGGGCCGGCCTGCCTCGGCGATGATCTGGGCTTCCTGCTCGTGGAACTTGGCATTCAGCACGTTGTGCGGAATGCCTCGCTTGGTGAGGGCCTTGGACAGATATTCCGAGCGTTCCACCGAGGTGGTACCGATCAGCACCGGCTGATTCTGTTCGTGCCGCTCGGCGATATCGTCGGCGACCGCGGAGAATTTGGATTCCTCGGTCTTGTAGATCAGATCGGCCTCGTCCATGCGGACCATCGGCTTGTTGGTCGGGATCGGGACCACGCCGAGGCCGTAGGTCTGGTGCAACTCGGCCGCCTCGGTTTCGGCGGTACCGGTCATACCCGACAATTTGTCATAGAGGCGGAAGTAATTCTGCAGGGTGATCGTGGCCAGCGTCTGATTCTCCGGCTGGATCTCGACCGATTCCTTGGCCTCGATGGCCTGGTGCATACCCTCGTTGTAGCGGCGCCCGACCAGAATGCGGCCGGTGAACTCGTCGACGATGATGACCTCACCGTTGCGGACGATGTAGTCCTTGTCGCGAACGTAGAGTTCCTTAGCCTTGATCGCGTTGTTCAGATAGCTGACCAGCGGCGAGTTGGCGGCCTCGTACAGATTGTCGATACCGAGCTGGTCCTCGACGAATTCGACACCGGCCTCGTGCACACCGATGGTGCGCTTCTTGATGTCGACCTCGTAGTGCACGTCCTTCTTCAGCAACGGTGCCATTCGGGCGAATTCGGCATACCACTTACTGGAGGCATCGGCCGGGCCGGAGATGATCAGCGGGGTACGGGCCTCGTCGATCAGAATCGAGTCGACCTCATCGACCACGGCGAAGTTGTGCCCGCGCTGAACCAGATCGTCCAGCGAATGAGTCATGTTGTCGCGCAGGTAATCGAAGCCGAATTCGTTGTTCGTGCCGTAGGTGATGTCGGCGTTGTAGGCCTGGCGGCGCTCGGCCGGCGTCATCCCGGACAGAATCGCGCCCACCTGAAGACCGAGGAAACGGTGCACCCGGCCCATCCATTCGGAGTCGCGGCGGGCCAGATAGTCGTTGGTGGTGACGATATGAACGCCGTCACCACTGATCGCGTTCAGATATGCGGGCAGCACCGAGGTCAGGGTCTTACCCTCACCGGTCTTCATCTCCGCGACATTGCCGATGTGCAGGGCCGCGCCACCCATCACCTGCACCTTGTAATGCTTCTGATTCAGCACACGCCACGATGCCTCACGGGCGGCCGCGAATGCCTCGAGCAATAATTCGTCCAGGGATTCGCCGTCGGTGTAGCGCTGTTTGAATTCGTCGGTCTTGGCGCGGAGATCCGCATCCGACAGCTCGGCGAATTCGTCTTCCAGACTGAGCACTTCATCGGCCAGATTTCCGAGCCGCTTGACGGTGCGGCCCTCACCGAAACGTAGCAACCTCGTCAGTGTCAGCGCAGGCACGGGTCTCGTCAGTCCTCTGGTCGATGTTGTCGTCTTGCAGTGCTACATCCTCGGCACACCACGTTGCTGCGCGCATACCGGAGCCCCGCCACACATGGTATGGGCGAAATCCCCGGCGCGCGGATACGCGGCATCGTCCATGGTAATGCGGCCTCCATCGTAGGCGTCCATGTGGCGACCAATCACACCCCGCGCCTCCACCACCGGCTCAGCGCATGCGCAAGGCACCCACCCGCCAGCGTCCGCGCCGCAGTACCAGCCGCGCCGCGATCGCGAATCGCCGTGGACCGCGGTCGTATCCCGCGAACACCTCCGCACCGTACGCGGTAATCTCGGAGATTTTCACGGTCATCAGGACAGCGGTACCGAGGCGGCGTTCGGCCGCGGCCGTCCTGGCCAGCGTCTCGACCGCCGCCAGCACGGTCGGCTCGACCACCGATCGCAACTGACCGGCCGGCCTGCGCCCGTCGATGACCTCGAGCACCAGTCGCAGCGAACGGTCGGCGAATCGGGCCGCGGCGGAGTCGCCGTCACCGGCGACTCCGAAGCACACAGTGGGCGCCGCCGGTGTGCGCGGCGATCGCCCGTCGTGCGCGCCGCGGCGGCGCGTCCGCAATCCGGCGCTCGCACCGTCGAGCGGGATCGGGCCGCGCGGTTCCCCGGATTCCAGCGGCGGCTCGAAATTCGGCGCGGCGGCGATGGAACCGCGGGTATGGCGGGCACTGCGGGTGTATACCGGGCTTACAGAAGACTCGAGCATTCGACACTCCCCCTGGTCGGCCTGCCTCGGGCACGGATCGCACCAGCATGCCATGCCCGTCACCGCCGACGACGGGTTTTCCGGCGGCAGGGTGACAAGTCCCGCTTCCGACCCCGCGATCGGATTGTGTGACCCCACAATGGAGGGCGGCACCGAGAGGAGTATTCAACAGCGTGATCACGAGACTGACGCCGCAGGACGCGGCGTTCTTCCGGCTCGAGTCGAGCAGTAATCCCATGCATATCGGCTCACTCGCGGTCCTCGGGATGCCGCACCCGCCCGCCGACGCCGGTGACTCCGCGGCGGACCTGGACTATCAGAGCCTGCTCACGCTCGTCGACAGCCGCCTGCCCATGGTTCCGCGCTACCGCCGCAAGGCGCGCGAGATCCCGTTCCGGGTGGGGCGCCCGGTCTGGGTGGAGGACAGTCGATTCGATCTCACCTATCACGTGCGACGCTCGGCGCTGCCCGCCCCGGGGTCCGACGAACAGCTCTACGAACTGGTCGGGCGGCTGTCGTCGCGGCCGCTGGACCCGAGCCGTCCGCTATGGGAGATGTACCTGATCGAGGGCCTGTCGCGGGGTCGCTGCGCGATCTTCACCAAAACCCATTCCGCGCTGGTGGACGGCGATACCGCCCTCGAGATCGGGCATGTGATCCTGGACTCCGGACCGCGGCCGCGCGAGGTCGGGCCCGATACCTGGGTCGCCCATCGCGAACCCGGCGAGGTCGAACTGCTGGGTATGGCGTTGGCCGAGATGGCAACTCAGCCCGCCACCGCCTGGGAGGTGATGCGCGACGCCGGTGCCAACGCCTCGGCGGTGGCCGCGGCCGCGGGCAAGGCCGTCGACGCCGCGGTCGCCCGGGTTCGCACGGCCGGCCGCAGCGCGCCCGACAGCATCTTCAACACCTCCATCTCGCGCTGCCGCCGATTCGATATCGCGAAGACCGCACTCGAGGATTACCGCCGCATCCGCAGACGGTTCGACTGCTCGATAAACGACGCGATCCTCTCGGTGATGACCGGTGCCCTGCGGATTTTCCTGCAGTCGCGAGGTGAGGTACTGATCGAATCGGCGGTACTGCGCGCGGTCGTGCCGATGTCGGTCTATGTCGAGGGCACCGGCGACGAACTGCGCCCGGCCAGCGAGGTGTCCTCGTTCCTGATCGATCTGCCGGTGGGCGAGCAGAATCCCGTCATGCGGCTGTCGCACATCTCGCACGCCACCGGTGAGCATTCCCGCAACCGGCGCGCGGTGCGCGCCCGTACGCTGATGCACATGGCGGGCTTCGCACCGGCCAGCCTGCACGCGATGAGCGTGCGGGCGGCGAGTACGTTCGCAGAAAACACATTCAACCTGGTGATCACCAATGCCCCGGGTCCGCAGCAGCCGATGTATATCGGCGGCGCGCGGATGCTGGAGATGTATCCGGTGTCGCCGTTGCTGCGCAATCAGGCGTCGAGTATCGGAATCACCTCCTACGACGGGCAGGTGTTCTACGGTCTCAACGCCGACCGCGAGGCGATGGCCGATATCGCCGTACTGGCGGCGGCGGTACGCGAATCCATGGAGGAGATGCTCGGTGCCTGCGTCTGATCAGGGCAAACTACGCGTCTATGTGCCGGTGACCATCACGATGCTTCGAGAGTTGGTGGCGGAGCGCGAAATCCGGGCCGTGAACGACACCGCCTTCGCGGTCACCCCCGCCCTGCGGGAGGCCTACGCCTCCGGTGACGATGACGAATTGGCCGAGGTCGCGATGGGTGATGCTGCCCGCGCGTCGCTACGGCTGCTGGCTTCCGAACGCGAGGCCGCGCTCCTGCGCTCGGATGACGAGGACGACGGCACGGAGACGAGCGGCCCCGGCTATTCGGCTCCGGTCTACCGTCGCGCGGTGATCGCCGCCGATGTGACCGATACCACCCTGCGCTCGGATCTCGATGATGCGGTGGTCCGGCTGTCCGGTCCGATCGTCTACAGCCGGATCGCATCCGTGCACGTCGATCTGTCGGAGGCCGAACCCCAGGTCGCCAAGGCCGTCGATGTCATCGACGCCGCCGATCTCGGCGATCCGGACGCCGAATTCGTGCTGGGTGACGCCGAGGACCATCAGCTGGCCTGGTATGCCGCACAAGAGTTGCCGTTCCTGCTCGACCTGCTCTGAGCCGACCGCTAACCTACGATGCCGTAACCTTGGGTCGAAAGGTGCGCCACGGGCGCCTGAGCACAGGAAATGAGCATTCGCACGATGGTGTCGAAATCGGTAGAAGGCCTGCGGGCGTGGCTCGAGGCCCCGGTCGCCGACGCGAAGATGGCGGGGCGGACGCGGCTGGACGCGCTGCGCGGCGCGGCCGCCCGCATCACCACCCCGCTGCTGCCCGACGATTATCTGCATCTGGTGAATCCGCTGTGGTCGGCGCGCGAAGTGCGCGGCCGAATCATCGAGGTGCGCAAGGAAACCAACGATTCGGTCACCCTGGTGATCAAGCCGGGCTGGGGTTTCGATTTCACCTTCACTCCCGGTCAGTACATCGGTATCGGTGTCCTGGTCGACGGTCGCTGGCACTGGCGTTCATATTCGCTGACCTGCCCGCCGGACTGGACCGATCCGGACAACCGCGCCAAGCGGGTGATCTCGATCGCGGTCAAGGCGATGCCGGAGGGCTTCCTGTCCAGCCATCTGGTCAACGGTGTCCCGCAGGGCACGGTCGTGCGCCTGGCCGCGCCGCAGGGTGGATTCGTACTGCCGGAACCGCCGCCCGCGAAGGTGTTGTTCATCACCGCGGGTAGCGGTATCACGCCGGTGATGGCGATGCTGCGGACGATGGACCGCCGCGCCGCCGATCGCACCGACGGTGACGCGATGGACGACGTCGCGCACGTCCATTCCGCCCGCACCGCCGATGACGTGATGTTCGGCGCCGAGCTCCGCGCGCTGCACGACAGGCATCCCGGATTCTCCGCCCATATCCACCTCACCGGCGAGCATGGCAAATTCGATCTCGCCGAACTCGATACCCGCTTCCCGGATTGGCGTGAGCGCGAAACCTGGGCGTGCGGTCCGGCCGGACTGCTCAATGACGTCGAAAAGCATTGGACGGCAGCGGGTATCGGCGACCGGCTGCATGTCGAGCGGTTCGAGGTGGAACGGTCGGCGGTCGGCGAGGGCGGCACCGTCACCTTCGCGCGCACCGATCGCACCGCGGAGGTGGACGGTGCGACCAGTCTGCTCGAGGCCGGTGAAGCGGCCGGTGTGCAGATGCCGTTCGGTTGCCGGATGGGTATCTGCCAGACCTGCGTCGTCACACTGACCGACGGGCATGTGCGCGATCTGCGCAACGGCGCCGAACATCAGGCCGGTGAGAAGGTACAGACATGCATCTCGGCCGCCGCGGGTGACTGCACCCTGGACGTGTAGCCGCGTTCCGGTGGTGTTCACGTGATCGCCCGCACCGGCACAAGCGATCACCACCGGTAACCGATACCCTGAAGACATACAGACCGAGACCTCCCACCGAAGCGCAGCGGAGGCAATCCGATACCGGCCCGCCGACGCGACGCAGAGGCATTCATCTCGAAACCGCCGGAAGCGAAGCGGAGGCATTGCAGGACCGTGGCCATCACCGACATCAAGGCGTATTCACATCTGACGGCTGCCGATATCGACACTCTCGGCAATGAACTCGACACCATCCGCCGCACCGTGGAGCAATCCCTGGGGGAACGGGACGCCGCCTATATCCGGCGCACCATCCGCACCCAGCGAACCCTGGAGGCCGCGGGGCGGGCGGTTCTGCTCGCCGGGCGCAACAAATGGGCCTGGGTGGCCGGGACCGCGATGCTTTCGGTGGCCAAGATCATCGAGAACATGGAGCTCGGCCACAACATCAGCCACGGCCAGTGGGATTGGATGAACGACCCGGAGATCCACTCCACCAGCTGGGAGTGGGATATGACGGGCACCTCCGGGCAGTGGAAGCGCGCGCACAACTTCTCCCATCACACCTACACCAATATCGTCGGCATGGATGACGACGTGGGCTTCGGCATCCTGCGGATGACCCGCGACGAAGAGTGGAAGCCGATCAATCTCGCCCAGCCGGTGGGAAATCTGATCCTGGCCGCACTGTTCGAGTGGGGCATCGCGCTGCACGATCTAAAGATCGAGAAGTTGCAGACCGGCGTAGGCCCCGAGCTGCTGTCCGAGCCCAATCGGCAGTTCCTCCGCAAGGCCGGGCGCCAGGTGGCCAAGGATTTCGTGGTCTTTCCCCTGCTGTCGGGGCCGGGCTGGAAGCAGACACTCAAGGCCAATGCCACCGCGAATCTGGTCCGCAATCTGTGGGCTTACGCCGTGATCTTCTGCGGCCATTTCCCCGATGGCGCGGAAAAGTTCACCGAGGAGCAATTCGCCGACGAGACCCGGGCGGAATGGTATCTGCGGCAGATGCTGGGCAGCGCCAACTTCCGGGCCGGACCGGCGATGGCATTCATGAGCGGCAATCTCTGCTACCAGATCGAACACCATCTGTTCCCGGACATCCCGAGCAATCGCTATCCGGAGATCGCCGAACAGGTCCGGCAACTGTGCGACAAATACGACCTGCCCTACACCACCGGATCGCTCGGCCGGCAATACCTGCTGGCGTTCCGAACCATTCACAAACTCGCACTGCCGGATCGGCTCCTGCGGGCCACCTCCGACGACGCACCGGAAACCTCTTCCGAGCGGAAATTCTCCCTGCCGGCACCGGCCCCGGCGAGCGTTTCCGGCGGGCCGTTGTTCGGCGTGGATCCACTGACCGGACGCCGGCAGGGATTGCGTTCGGCGATAGCCGAGGCGAAGTCCGCATTGCGGGAGAAGGCCCGGCAGGAAAAAGAGGCGTTGCGCGAAGCCAAGGTCGTCCTTCAGGAAAAGGCGCGAGCGGAGAAGCAGGTCCTGCGGCGGCGTGCGTTGCGAGAGGGAGCGACCGTTCGCTTCCGGTTGCGGCAACGGCGAAAGCGACTAACTTAATCAGATGTAGGTCACAATCACAATGCGGGATACGCCACAGTTGTAATCCGATACCGAGACAACCTACGGAACCGTAACTTACGGTAGTGTAACCACCATGGCGATCTCGGATGTCAAGGAATACGCGCACCTCACCCCCGAGGATGTGGAGGCAATCGGCGCGGAGCTGGACGCGATCCGCCGTGAGATCGAGTCTTCCCGCGGCGCCCGCGATGCCCGCTACATCCGCAATGTGATCCGGCTCCAGCGCGTGCTCGAAATCGGTGGCCGCGGGGTCCTGTTCGCCAGCTTCCTGCCGCCTGCCTGGTTGGCCGGCACCGCCATGCTCTCGGTGGCCAAGATCATCGAGAACATGGAGATCGGCCACAATGTCATGCACGGCCAGTGGGACTGGATGAACGATCCCGAAATCCATTCCTCCAACTGGGAATGGGACAACGCAGGCCCGTCCGAGCACTGGAAGATCACGCACAACTACCTGCACCACAAGTACACCAATGTGCTGGGCATGGACGACGATATCGGCTACGGCCTGCTGCGCGTCACCCGCGATCAGCGATGGTCCCCGTTCTATCTCGGTCAGCCGGTCTACAACCTGCTGCTGCAGATGTTCTTCGAATACGGTGTGGCCATCCAGCATTTGGAGCTGGGCAAGGTGGCCAAGAAGAAGTGGGCCGAAGATTCGCCGGAGCGGCTGCAATTCGAACACGACCGCAGTGTGGTGCTGAAGAAGGTCGGCAAGCAGGCCGCCAAGGATTATCTGATCTTCCCGTTGCTGACCGGCCCGGCCTTCCTGTCGACGCTCACCGCCAACATCACCGCCAACATCGTCCGCAATATCTGGACCAATGCGGTGATCTTCTGCGGCCACTTCCCCGACGGTGCGGAGAAGTTCACCAAGGGCGACGTCCTCAACGAGACCCAGGGCGAGTGGTACCTGCGTCAGATGCTGGGCAGCGCCAATATCACCGGCGGTCCCGTCATGCATTTCATGACCGGCAACCTCTCCCATCAGATCGAGCACCACCTGTTCCCGGATCTGCCCAGTAACCGGCTGCGGGCCATCGGTGTCCGGGTGCGCGAAATGTGCGATAAATACGATCTGCCCTACACCTCCGGCTCGCTGCCGGTGCAGTACGCCAAGTCGTGGCGCACCATCATGAAACTGTCGCTGCCCAACAAATATCTGCGGCGTGGCACCGACGATGCTCCCGAGACCAAATCCGAGCGCGTATTCGGCGGTGTCGGCACTGTCGATCCGGCGACCGGACGGCGTCGGGGCCTACGCACCGCATTGCGGGAGGGCAAGCGCCGTGTCGCCGAACGCCGCCAGGCCGTCGGCTCGGCCGCCTGACTGCGGAGCGCACGAGCGGCACCCGAACATCTCGCAAAGGGGCTTCCCGGATTCCCGGGGAGCCCCTTTGCCGTGGGAAACAACCGGAGCTGGTTCACTGAATACGTGTCAGTGCCAGAACCCAGCATCTACGACGTGATCCGGCAGCGCCGCGATGTGCGCGCCGAATACACCGGCGAGCTCGTCGACGATGCGACCCTGCTCCGTATTCTCGACGCCGCCCATCGCGCACCCAGTGTGGGCAATTCGCAGCCGTGGGATTTCATCGTCGTACGCGACCGGGAAACCCTCACCCGATTCGCCGCGCATGTCGCGGACAAGCGCGTCGAATTCCATGATTCGCTGCCGCCCGAACGGGCCCGCACCTTCGAGCCGATCAAGATCGAGGGCATCACCGAGAGCGGGACCGGCATCGTCGTCACCCACGACGACAGCCGCGGCGGACCGCAGATCCTGGGTCGCGCGACCGTTCCCGAAACCGGTTTGTACTCCACGATTCTCGCGATACAGAACCTGTGGCTCGCGGCCACCTCCGAGGGGGTGGGCGTCGGCTGGGTGAGTTTCTACGATGCCCCGTTCCTCACCGAACTCATCGACCTGCCGCCCGGAATCCGGCCGGTGGCCTGGCTGTGCGTCGGTCCGGTGGACGAATTCCAGCAGACCCCGGATCTCGAGCGGTTCGGGTGGCGCGACCGGCGACCGCTCGAGGACGCCATCCACTGGGAGCGGTATTAGGCGTATCAAACCCGTTCGAGAACGGCGGAAGCGCCGTGGCCTCCAGCTGCACAGATCCCCAGGAGTGCGGTGTTCTTTCCTGTCAGCGCCAACTCGTTGGCCATGGTTGTCACCATGCGAGCACCGGTGGCTCCGAAGGGGTGGCCCAGCGATACCGAGCCGCCGTGCACATTGAGAATTTCGGGGTCGATCTCGCCGACCGCCCGGTCGCGGTCGAGCCTGGACGTCGCCCATTCGTCACTGCCGAGCGCGGAGACCACCGACAAGGTCTGTGCCGCGAAGGCCTCGTGGATATCCACGAAGTCGATATCCGACAACGACAGACCGGCCTTGTCGAGTGCGCGCGGCATCGAGATCGCCGGTCCGATCAGAACCTGATCGGCGGGATCCACGCTGACGAAGCTCCAGGATCGAATGGCCGCCAACGGCGTCAGCCCCAGCTCACGAGCCCTGTCCTCGCTCATCAGCAGCACCGCCGCGGCGCCGTCGGTAAGCGGGCTGGCATTTCCGGCGGTGACCGTGCCGCCGGATTCGAAGGCCGGCGCAAGTGTCGCGAGTTTCTCCACACTGGTGTTGGCGCGTACCAGGCCGTCTCGCTCGATGGTTTTCCCAGCCGGCGTCCGAACCGGCAGGACCTCCCGGTCGAAGCGCCCGGATTCGATCGCCGCGGCCGCGCGATGATGGGACCGCACGGCGAAAGCATCCTGTTCGGCACGGGTGACGCCGTGGATCCGTGCCATCTTCTCCGCCGATTCACCCATCACCTCGCCGGTGGTACGCTCGGCGATCCGCGGCCGGCGCGGCAGTAGATCCGTGAACGGCGCCAGCTGCGCGACCGCCGACAGATAGTCCTTGGGCTTGGGTTTGCCCAGCGCCAATGGAGCACCCGCGTGCACGAGCTTCTGTGGCAGCTTCACCTCGGCGTTACTCGTCGAATCGCTCCCACCGGCGATCATGATGTCGTACTCGCCGCGCTCGATGGCCGCGGCCGCGGACGTGACGGCCTGCAGACCCGAGGCACACGCGCGGGTCACCGTGTAGCCCTCGCAGTCGTTGCCGAGGCCGACATCCAGAGCGATCTCACGGGCGATATTGGGCGCCGCACTCGGCAGGATCACCCCGCCCCACACCATCGCCCGCACCCGCTCCTTCGGCAGGCCGGTGCGCTCCAGCAGTCCATCAACCGCGGCCGCACCGAGGTCGATGGTGTCCATCCGGGTGTAGTCGGTGAACGCACGCAGGAAAGGAGTGCGGGCACCGGCGACGATGACGGCACGACGGGAACGCTGGGAAGTCATGGAACTTACTGTATGGTCAGGAAAATTCCGATACAAGGTGTCACAGCAAATCCCGGAACGGAATACGGCCGGGACCCCGTGGGTCCCGGCCGTATTCGATCACTCGATCATCCGCGGCGGGTTACGCGAGCCTGATCAACCCGTAGTCGAAGGCATGCCTGCGATACACCACCGAGGGGCGGTCGGTCTCCCGATCCTGGAAGAGGAAGAAATCGTGGCCGACCAACTCCATCTGATACAGCGCGTCGTCCACCGAAATCGGTGTCCCTGAGTGCACCTTGGTGCGCACGATATGACCCGGCCCGGCGTATTCTGCATCGGTGCGATCGACCGGTTCGGAACCGTCGGCACTCGCCGCCGCGTCGTCGATCAGCGTGGCCGTCGCCTCGGCCACCGAGAGGGGGGTCTTCTCGCCGTAGTGCACCTTGCGGCGGTCCTTGCTGCGCCGTAAACGGGACTCGAGTTTGGCCACCGCCTGCTCCAGTGCGCCGTAGAAACTGTCGGCGCAGGCTTCCGCCCGGACCACCGGGCCCTTGCCGCGCGCGGTGATCTCGACCCGCTGACAGTTCTTGCGCTGACGGCGATTTCGTTCGTGGAACAGCTCCACATCGAAGAGGTATATCGACGGATCGAAGCGTTCCAGTCGGGAGAGCCGGTCCGCGACGTGAACGCGGAAATGATCGGGTACCTCGACGTTGCGCCCCTTGACCACAACGTCCGCGTCGGGCGTGCGGGGCGCCTCGGAGATTGTTTGTTCGGCTCCGTTCAGTTCACTGGACCCCATCAGGGTGTCCGTACCGGTCGAGGGTTCTGCTTCTTTCACTGAGGGTCGTGAAGTCGTCACGCGTACCTCCCGGATCTGGCCGCACAACCGATGCATGTGCGGCGGGGGTATCAGCCGTGCCGAGCGGCGAACCGGGATGTGAGGAACCGGTGGGAGGGCGCGCGGCCTGCCACCCCGTGGTCCGCTGTTCACGCCGGGATGCTCGGCACGAAGTCGTCCGAGTTGCCACCTCCAACCTCTGGGATCGGGTGTCAGATCGCTATGTCAGCAACGCTATTACGCCAACGATCCGTCCGCCACCGTTCACGCAAATTTCTCCTATTCAAGCGGCACATGTCACCATCACCGCGCGTACCCGCACCCCTTCCGCGGCCAATACCCGGACCGATTCGGCGGCGGTCGCGCCGGTGGTGAGAACGTCGTCTACCAGCACGATGTCCGCATCCGCGCAGGTTCGCAAGGCCGAGGACGACGGAATTCGCCCGATGATCCGGCCATTCACGTTCGATCGACGCGCCGCGGCGCTCAAACCGACCGAATCGCGCACCTCACCGCGGGCCCACAGCACCGGTGCGAGGTGGCAATCGGCCAGCCAACCCGCCGCCACCTGGGCCGTTCGCACCACCGGATCACCGCCGCGGCGACGCGCCGCCACCCGCCGGCTGGGCGCGGGCACCAGGACAAGTGGCCTGCCGGGGACGCGCAGCCTGCCGATCCCCCGGGCCAGCGCCAGCCCGAGCGGCGCGACCAGGTCCCGGCGTCCGGACTCCTTGACCGCCAGTACCGCACGCCGCGGCGGGCCCGCGTAACGCCCCAGCGCCCAACACGGCACTCCGGGATCGGTGCGCGGGCGGATCCGCACCGGCATCGCCGTCAGCGTGCCGGCGCACACCACACACCATCCCGTCCCCGCCGATCCGCAACCCCCGCAGTACTGCGGCAGGATCAATTCCAGCAGCATCCGCATCGGCCCAGTGTCGCCGATATCACCGACACATTCGCGCACCGTTTCTCGCGCCCACAGCCGAAACGAAAATGGCACCCACCCGCGTCAACCGGATGAATGCCGAAGGGTCCGGGCTCACCCGGCTGTTGCCGGAAGCAAGACCGGATCTGATCGCAATCCGTATGCTGCGCGCGGAATACGTTGCGGCACAATGGTTTTTCAGAACTCGAGCGGGCACGACCGCGGAGCCGGTTCGCGGACAGCGGCCGGACGGGACTCAGCCCGGGAACACCGGTACCGCGTTGGCCCCCAGACCCGGTACCTCGCGCCAGAACCGGTCCGACGCAGGGCCGGCGGATTGCAGCTGCATCACCGCGCGCGAGTCTGAGGCGTACAAGGTATCGGGAGCGGCACTCACCACCCGCACCGGCGGAGTGAGGTTCTGACTCGTCAGCGACGTCAGCTCCGAACCATCGATGAATACCGAATTCACCGGCGGCCCATCCCCTTCCCGCGCGACCACGAGCATGTCGGGAGTGGACCAGTCGATGGAGACTGCCGTCATACTGGAATCGACCGCCACCGGCTGCGGCGAGACCAGGGAGTACTTGCCGTCCGGTCCGGCGACCACGACCGCCTGGTACACCTTGCCCCCGGCGATGATCGCCGCACGGGCACCGTCGCGCGAGATACGCAGATCGGTGATGGGCAGGCGCGGTACGGAATCGGCGCTGTTGGGCTCGGCCACCGTGAGCGAGGAACTGTCGACACTCTGCATCGAATACATTTCCGGTGCCGCGGTCGTGCCCGACCCGGATCACCCTGCTGCCGTCGATCACCGTCCACACAGCCCCGCCGTCGGCGGTCCACGAGGGCCTGGTGAAGGTATCGCCCTGGACCACCGAGAACGTGGTGGCGCCGTCGTAGCTGCCGATCACCAGCGTCTGCTTCGGCGCGGGCGCGGGCTCGCCACTGTCGGCCACCGCCGCGACCAGTTGCCCGTCCTGGGACAGGCCGGCCGCGCGCAGATTGTGCACCGAGCCGAAATAGCCCGGAGTGGGGCCGATCTTTCCCTTATCGGATACCACCTTGACCAGCGCACCGTCTCGCAGCGCGTGCAGCCCGACGCGATCGTCCGGCCGAACCATCGGGTTCAGCGCGTTCACATCTTCCAAAGTCCACCCGTTGGCGGCATAGCGTTCGTCGAGTGGTTTACCGTCGGCGAGCAGGACATACGGGCCGAGAATGCCGGCGCCGGACAGGGTCAGTACCACCTGGGCCCCCAACAGCTCCCGGCTGTGCGGATCGAGCGCCGAGGCACCCGCGAAGTCCATCCGGACGCCGCCGAGGCCCACCCCGACATTGTCGGTCGCACCGTTGGCCTTGGTGACCCTGTCGCGCAGGCTCACCGGTTCGGCCAGCAGATTTCGCACGGCCGGTGCGAGCCCCTCTCGGGGTCCTGCCGCCAGCAACGTCGTCAGATCCTGCGTCAACTGCTCCTTGCCGGTGGCTGTCCAGCGCGGGTCGGGAACCATCATCGTGCCGGGACCATTGGCGAAGTACAGCGAATTGCGGTGATAGGACTTGTAGAAGGCGCTGCTGTCGACCACCACGCCGGGCTCCAGCTGACTGATCCGCCAGTCGTCGCCGACCTTCGTCATTTCGATTCTGGTGTCGTACGTGTTGTCCTGAGCGCGGAACGACCCGTCGGCTCCGAGTTCACCGAGCTTTCGCGCCCGGACCCGATAGGTCGCCGTGTCGTCGGTCCTCGATTCCCGCAGCGTGTCCGGTTTGTCGACGATGATGGTCTGGGCGGTGTCGTCCCAGTTCTGTGTGGCATCCGGGGTGAGATACTGCCGTGCGGTCTGATGGTTGCCGGCCGGATCGGCGGTGGCGTTCATGAAGTCGTGCAGCAGCAGATCCGGATCCTGCCCGCGAACCGGTGGATGCGGGCCGGTCGACGTCGGTTCGCGGCTGATGGTGCCGAGGGCCTGCGGCGCCGAGGAGTCCGGCAGATTGGCGCAGCCGGCGGTGAGCAGGACGCAGCCGAACAGCGCACCGAGCAGCGTTGCCAGGCGGGTGCGGTTCATGGATTGATGTCCTCTTTGTGGGCGGGTCCGCCGGTGCCCGCGGTGTCGTCCGCGCTCCCGGCGGGCTTGTCGGGTCCGTCCGGTGACGGCGGCGCGGCCGGCGTGTCCTCATCCGACGGATGCGGGTGGTCGGGCTGCTCCGCCCCCGGCGCCGTCCCGGCCGGTGACTCGGCACCGGCTTCGGCATCGACGGTACCGGGGTCGTCCGCGACGGCCGCCGCCCCATCTGCCTCGGGTGCGCTGTCGGCCGGTTCGGGCGCCGGCTCCACCGGTCCGTCGGCCAGCCGCCGCTTGGGCGGTTCCAGCGACAGCGGGCTCTGACCGAGTTTGCGCCCGCGGATCATCGGCAGGGTGAGCCGGAAACTCGCGCCCGCACCGGGTTCGCCCCAAGCCTCGAGCCGCCCGTCGTGCAGGTTCGCGTCCTCCACACTGATCGACAGGCCCAGACCGGTACCGCCCGACCGACGCATCCGGGAGGGGTCCGACCGCCAGAAACGGTTGAAGACCAGCTTCTCCTCGCCGGGACGAAGGCCCACGCCCTGATCGCGCACCACCATCCCGACGGCATTGGTGTCCGCGTCACCGCGCATCCGGATCAGCACGGGTTTGCCCTCGCTGTGGTCGATGGCATTGGCGAGCAGATTGCGCAGGACACGCTCCACCCGCCGCGGATCGACCTCGGCCACCAACGGCTCATCGGGCAGATCGACGATCAGTTCACAGCTGGATTCCTTGGCCAGATGCCGCACCGTCGATACCGCCGCCCGCGCGCACATGCGCACATCCAGCGATTCGACCTGCAATTCGGCGACACCCGCGTCGTGGCGGCTGATCTCGAGGAGATCGTTGAGCAGACCCTCGAACCGGTCCAGCTCGGTCACCAGCAGTTCGGCACTGCGCGCCAGGGCAGGGTCGAGTTCGTCGCTGGAGCCGTGTATCAGATCGGCGGCCATGCGCACGGTGGTCAGCGGCGTCCGCAACTCGTGGCTGACGTCGGAGGTGAATCTTCGTTGCAGGTTGCCGAATTCCTCGAGCTGGGTGATCTGGTTCGACAGACTCTCGGCCATCTCGTTGAACGACATGGCGAGTCTGGCCATATCGTCCTCACCGCGGACCAGCATCCGCTCCTTGAGGCGGCCGTCGGCGAACCGGCTGGCGATCCGCGCGGCCGAGCGAATCGGCAGTACCACCTGGCGGGTCACCAGCGCGGTGATCGCCGCCAGCAGCACCAGCAGGACGATGCCGCCGATCAGCATGGTGCCGCGCATCAGGCTCAGACTGCGCTGTTCGTTGTTGAGCAGGAAGACCAGATAGACCTCGAGAGTCGGCACCTCGGTGCTCGGACTCCCGATGATGAGCACCGGCCCGTGATAGCCGTCCGGATCCGAGATCGTGGCGAACTGGTAGCTGACCTGGTTCTGCTGCACGAAGCGGCGCAGTTCGGCCGGCACCTCGTTGATCGGGCCGGCTGTCACCACCTGCTGCCCGTCCCCGACCATCGCCAGTGCCACGCTGTAGGTTCCGGCACCACCCGTCGAGGACGACGAGTTTCCGCCGGTGGACAGCGCGTTCACCGCGTCCTGCAGGCGCGCCGCCTGGGTATTCGAATCCGATCCGCCGGTCAGGTGCGTCTCGACCGTATTGCGGGCACGAGTCATCTCCTCAACGGCCGCATTGACTTTCGCGTCCAGGAGTCGATCGGTGATCTGACTGGTCAGCACCACACCGAGGATCGTGATGACGATCAGCGACAGCGTCAGCGTCGATACCACCACGCGCAACTGCAGCGAGCGACGCCACAGATGGCCCAGCGACTCGCCGACCGCTCGGAACCAGGCAATGACCGCTGCCAGCCACCGCTCGAAGCGGTTTCTGGAACCAGCGGTCACAGCACTGCCTCGACGGCACGACCGATCACGGCGGTCCGGCCTTGTACCCCACACCGCGGACGGTCAGCACGATCTCGGGGTTCTCCGGGTCCTTCTCGACCTTGGCCCGCAGTCGCTGCACGTGCACATTCACCAGGCGGGTGTCGGCGGCATGCCGGTAACCCCACACCTGCTCGAGCAGGACCTCGCGGGTGAACACCTGACGCGGCTTGCGCGCCAGGGCCACCAGCAGATCGAATTCGAGCGGAGTCAGCGAGATCTGCTGACCGCTGCGGGTCACCTTGTGGGCCGGTACGTCGATGACGATGTCGGCGATCGACAGCAGTTCGGCCGGTTCGTCATCGGTCCGGCGCAGCCGCGCCCGGACCCGAGCGACCAGCTCCTTGGGCTTGAAGGGTTTGACGATGTAGTCGTCGGCCCCCGATTCCAGGCCCAGGACGACATCGACCGTGTCGGTCTTGGCCGTCAACATCACGATCGGCACACCGGAATCGGCGCGCAGCACCCGGCATACGTCGATGCCGTTCATGCCCGGAAGCATGAGGTCGAGCAACACCAGATCCGGGCGTAATTCCCGGACCGCGCTGAGTGCCTGCGTGCCGTCCCCAACGACATGTGGGTCGAAACCCTCGCCGCGCAAGACGATCGTGAGCATCTCCGCGAGCGCCATATCGTCGTCGACGACCAGAATCTTCGGCTTCATAACTACTATGTTGTCATCTCTCCGGCTCGGAACGGGCAACCACGCCAACACTGGTTACATTACCGACGCTCATCCAACCCTATCGGGCAATCAATTCCGACAATCGTGCGGTGAGTCGGGCCGGATCGTCCTGCGGCGCATGGACCCACCACGGGCTGCGCCAGTGCGATGCGGCCAACACACGATAGACCGCCGCAGTGCGTTCCTGCAGCGATATATCCCGTTCGTAGGAATCCAACGCCCGGGCGCTGTCGAGTTCGCCTCGGTGCCGGGCGCGTTCGACGGCCAGTTCGGCCGGAACGTCCAGCAGGACCTGCGTGTCGGGCACCGGCAGCCGGAACCGGGCGAACTCCAATTCCGCTACCCAGGAGACCATTTCACCGTCGGCGTCCTCGCCCATCCGGGCCGCGCTGTAAGCCGCATTGGAGGCCACGTACCGATCGAGCAGCACGATGTCGTTGTCCGCCAGCAGTTTCGACAGCTCGTCCCGGGCATCGGCGCGATCCAGCGCGAACAGCAGCGCCATCGCGTTCACCGATCCGGCGACATCGCCGTGGCGGCCGCGCAGCGCCTCGGCCGCCAGATCGGCGTGTACCGACCGGCCGTAGCGCGGAAAGGCCAGCGTTTCCACTCGAACTCCGCGTTCACGCAAATGTGCGACAACGGCATCGATCAGAGTCCGTTTGCCGGCGCCGTCGAGGCCCTCTACCGCAACCAGTGCACCCATGACGTGCAGGTTACAGGCCTGCAATCCGCCGGTCCGACACACCTGCGCCGCACCATACGAAACGCCTACATGTGACAAGCCACACATCTTGGGTCACAAGATAACAATCACTTTGCCGGGCGGAATAGCCGTGTGTCCAAACCGAGAAAGGTCACAATGAAGATTTCCCGTGTATTACGTACCGCCGCAGTATCTCTCGCCCTCACCGTCGGGCTCGGCACGGGCGTAGCGGCGGCAGCGCCACTCCCTCTCGAGCCCGCGGCGCCGGTCGCCGACGGCTCCAGTACGGCGATCACCTCTTCGGCTGCCACGACGATCGATGGCGCCGCAGGCTCGAACGGCACGTCCATCCCGATTCCGATGTCCTCCGGCAGCAGCGACACGGCAGCTACGCTGGCCATGTTGTTGAGCAGCCTCAGTGGCGGCGCGCCCTGCGAGCCGATGCTCTGCTGAGGCGCGGCTGCACCGCACACTGAACAAGTGCCCCACCAGCGAGACCGCTGGTGGGGCACTCTTCAGTGATCGGCACGAACGGACCGCTGCCGCGATCAGTAGCGGTAGTGCTCGGGCTTGTACGGGCCCTCGACGTCCACACCGATGTACTCGGCCTGATCCTTGCTCAGCTTGGTGAGGGTGCCGCCCAGCGCTTCGACGTGGATGCGGGCGACCTTCTCGTCGAGCACCTTCGGCAGGCGGTAGACCTCGTTGTCGTACTCCTCCGGCTTGGTCCACAGCTCGATCTGCGCGATGACCTGGTTGGAGAAGCTGTTGCTCATCACGAACGACGGGTGGCCGGTGGCATTGCCCAGGTTCAGCAGCCGGCCCTCGCTCAGCACGATGATCGACTTGCCCGACTCGAAGGTCCACAGGTCGACCTGCGGCTTGATGTTGAGGCGGTCGGCGCCGGAGTTCTCCAGGGCGGCCATATCGATCTCGTTGTCGAAGTGACCGATATTGCCCAGGATGGCCTGGTCCTTCATGGCCTTCATATGATCCAGGCCGATGATGTCCTTGTTACCGGTCGAGGTGATGACGATATCGGCGCCGGCGATGGCCTGATCGACGGTGACCACGTCGTAGCCGTCCATCAGAGCCTGCAACGCGTTGATCGGGTCGATCTCGGTGACCTGGACGCGCGCGCCCTGACCGGCCAGCGACTCCGCACAGCCCTTACCGACATCGCCGTAACCGCAGATCAGCACCTTCTTGCCGCCGATCAGCACATCGGTGCCGCGATTGATGCCGTCGATCAGCGAGTGGCGGGTGCCGTACTTGTTGTCGAACTTCGACTTGGTCACCGAGTCGTTGACGTTGATCGCCGGGAAGGAGAGCTCACCCGCGGCGGCGAACTGGTACAGCCGCAGCACACCGGTGGTGGTCTCCTCGGTGACACCCTGCACGGATTCCGCGATGGCGGTCCACTTGCCCGGCGCCGCCTCGAGGCTCGCGCGGAGCAGGTTCAGGAATACCTTGTACTCGGTGGAATGCGTCTCGTCCTCGGGCGGAACGACTCCGGCCTTCTCGAACTGTGCGCCGCGCAGCACCAGCATGGTGGCGTCGCCGCCGTCGTCGAGAATCATGTTCGCGGGCTCGTCGGCCCAGGTGAGCATCTGTTCGGCCGCCCACCAGTATTCCTCCAGGCTCTCGCCCTTCCAGGCGAAGACCGGGGTGCCCTTGGGCTCGTCGATGGTGCCGTGCGGGCCGACCACGACGGCCGCGGCGGCATGATCCTGAGTCGAGAAGATGTTGCACGATGCCCAACGCACCTGCGCACCCAAATCGACCAGGGTCTCGATCAGCACCGCGGTCTGCACCGTCATGTGCAGCGAACCGGAGATGCGCGCACCCTTCAGCGGCTGCACCTCCGCGTATTCGCGGCGCAGTGCCATCAGACCGGGCATCTCGTGCTCGGCGAGTCGAATCTCCTTGCGGCCGAACTCGGCCAGCGACAGATCCGCCACCTTGTAGTCGATGCCGTTACGGACATCGGAAGTCAGCGTCGGGCTAGCGGAAAGTTCTGAGGTCGTCATGCGCCTGGATCAGCCTCTCGGTGGATGTCGGTACGACAACTCAGGCTAGTCGCTCCGGCGCGTACGGTGTGCGCCGACGTCGCGCCGTGCGGATGGCTCCGGCCCGCGTCACCCCGCCAGCCCGTAGGCGGCCAGAATGCGCCCGCGTTTGCGCGGGGCGATATTGGCGCGAGTCAGATCCCCGGCGTAGTGAGCGCGGACCTTCGGATCCATCACCCGCCGCCACAGCGGCGGAACGGCCGCCAGCAGGATCATCGTGGCGTACCCGGCCGGCAACTGCGGCGCCTCCCGCGTACTGCGCAGGGTTTGATAGCGCCGGCCGGGATTGGCGTGGTGGTCACTGTGGCGCTGCAGATGGAACAGGAAGATGTTGGTGACCAGCCGATCGGAGTTCCAGCTGTCCGCCGGGGAGCAGCGGGCCCACCGGCCGCCGGGCAGGCGCCCACGCATCAGGCCGTAGTGCTCGACATAGTTGACCGTTTCCAGCAGCCCGAATCCGATCACCGCCTGCAACAGCAGATAGGGCAGTATGCCCAGGCCGAACAGCAGCAGCAGGCCACCGAAGAGCACCACCGTCATCGCCCACGCCTGCAGAATATTGTTGCGAATCGACCACCAGCCCCGGCCCTTACGTGCGAGCCGATCGCGTTCGAGCCGGATCGCGGATCGGAAACCGCCGAAAACGCTGCGCGGCAGGAACATCCACAGCGACTCCCCCAGCCGGGCGCTGGCCGGATCATCCGGAGTGGCCACCCGGGCGTGATGCCCCTTGTTGTGCTCGACGAAGAAATGCCCGTAACCCGACTGGGCGAGCGCGACCTTGGCCAGCCAGCGCTCCAGACTCTCGACTCGATGACCGAGTTCGTGCGCGGCGTTGATTCCGATCCCGCTGACCAGTCCCAGCGTGGCCGCCAGCCCCACCTTGTCCACGACGCCGAGGTCGTCACCGCCCCACATACAGGCGGCGATGATCAATCCGGTCAGCTGGATCGGCAGGAACAGGAAGGTGCACCAGCGGTAGTACCGGTCGTGGGAGAGGCGCTCGTAATCCTCATCGCTCGGATTCGAGCCGTCATCACCGACGAACCAGTCGAGCAGGGGAATCGTGATCAGCACGATGATCGGCCCGATCCACCAGAACACCGCGATGCCGGTGTGCATGACCAGCTGAGACGGGAGTAAGGCACAGCCGGGCGCGATCAAACCCAGCATCCACAGATGCCGTTTGAGATCTGACGAGACCGCCTGTTTGCCGAACGATTGCACGCATGCTCCATTAGAAACGAAACGGATTCCTGCCAGGTAAATATGTATCGGCATTCCAGGTGTTACGCAGGGTCTAACTTGCCAATGGTGGCGACCGTTACATCCCGGGATCGTCAGGTCTTGTGCCAATTGGTGGCGACGTCCCCTCCGGCATACCGACAGCTACCGATCTTATCGGCGGCCACACGGGCGGTGACAGGCGTCCGCACGATCCCCCGGGGACCCACGCGACGGGCCCGGCGGCCGGTCAGCATCAGCCGCCGGGCCCGCGACCAATCGTTATACGTCATAATATGATTCACCAACGACTCAACCGCGCTCCGAAGCGGCGATGATCGCCTCCACATAGGGCGACAACAACCGGCTCAGCTCCTCCGGGGCGTCACGATGTACGGACGCCGGCGTCGGGATATAGCTGAGCGCGATTCGCACCAGCGCGTGCGCCAGCACATCTGCCTCGGACGATGAGGCGCCGACCCAGCTCCGTTCGAAAGCGGCGGCCAATCGCTGGGCGGCATGTTCGACGAGCGGTCCGGCATCGAGAGTGATCAATCGCAGCAGATCCAGTTTCGCCTCGCCGACGACAAGGGACTGCACCAGCGGATCGGCCGCACTGTCCAGAATGAAATTTGCCAGCCCTTCGCGGAAGGCCGACCGCGCGTCTCCGACGTTATCGTCGATCGCCGCTCCCACATGGTCGACCAGTTGATCGGCGAGCCGCAGCGTGTAGGCCTGTGCCAGCCCCGTCCGGGAGCCGAACTCGTTGTAGAGGGTCTGCCGGCTCACCCCCGCGCGCGCGGCGACATCCCCCAGCGTGATCTTGACCCAGTCGCGCTCGACGAGCAGTTCGCGCATCGCGTCGAGCACGGAGCTACGCAAGAGGGTGCGCGCAGCCTCCTGATACGGGACCCGGGCACCGTTACGCGGCATACCGGTGACGGTGTCACGGGCGGATTCCGCAGTCAAAGCGACTCACGAACGCTCGATCTCGACCATGAAGAAATCGGCCTTCGCGGCGCCGCAATCCGGACACGTCCAGTCGTCGGGGATGTCATCCCAGCACGTACCGGGCGCGATCCCGTCATCCGGCCAGCCCAGCTCCTCGTCGTACTCGAAGCCACACTGTATGCATTGATAAATCCGGAACCCGCGATTGTCGCTCACCCCGCCTCCTGAAACTTGCGGGACACCCGCACCCGGTCGGCAGCGCGAGCCGCTCCGCGATTGTCGCTCACCCCGCCTCCTGAAACTTGCGGGACACCCGCACCCGGTCGGCAGCGCGAGCCGCTCCGCGATTGTCGCTCACCCTGCCTCCTCGAAATCGATCTTCTCCCGCACCCCGCAGTCCGGGCAGCACCAATCATCGGGCACCGAAGCCCAAGGGGTGCCCGCCGGAAAACCCTCGCGAGGTGCGCCTTTGGCCTCGTCGTAGACGTATTCGCAAACGGGACAACGAAATGCACTCACTGCGCCTCCTGAAACTTGCGGGACACCCGCACCCGATCGGCAGCGCGAGCCGCTCCGCGATTGTCGCTCACCCCGCCTCCTGAAACTTGCGGGACACCCGCACCCGATCGGCGCCGCGAGCCGCTCCGCGATTGTCGCTCACCCCGCCTCCCCTATGACTCGGGAGCGTTTGGACGGGTGCACATTCGCCAGGCTCAGATCGCCGTCGTAGTGGGCGATGACGCGCTTGTCCATGACGCGGCGCCACAGTGGGGGGAAGTAGGCGAGCAGGATCATGCTGGCGTATCCACTGGGCAGATTCGGTGCGCCGTCCCAGCTGCGCAGAGTCTGATAGCGACGGGTGGGGTAGGCATGATGATCGCTGTGCCGCTGCAGGTGGTACAGGAAGATATTGGTGACGATGTGGTCGCTGTTCCAGCTGTGCCGCGGCAGCGGCCGCTCGTATCGGCCACGGTCGGTTCGCTGCCGCAAAAGCCCGTAGTGCTCGAGATAGTTGACCGCCTCGAGCAGACTGAATCCGACCACCGCCTGCAGGATCAGGTACGGTAGCAACCCGATTCCGAACACGGCGATCAGGACGGCATAGAGCACCAGTGACATCGCCCAGGCACTGAGCACATCGTTGCGCAGCGTCCACGGCCGTTTGCCGAGGCGCTCCAACCGCGTGCGTTCCAGTCCCCATGCCGAGCGCACACTGCCCCACACGGTACGCGGCCAGAACGCCCAGAACGTCTCTCCCATACGCGAACTCGCCGGATCGTCGGGCGTCGCCACCCGGACATGATGGCCGCGATTGTGCTCGATGTAGAAATGCCCGTACCAAGTCTGCGCCAGCGCGATCCGCGACAGCCAGCGCTCCAGATGCACCTTCTTGTGGCCGAGTTCGTGCGCGGTGTTGATCCCGATCCCGCCGATCATGCCGATGGTCAGCGCCAGTCCGATCTTGTCGACCACGCCCAGACCGCCATCGATACCGAGCCAGCTCGGATTGCCCGCGGTGATCAGATAGCACGCCATGATCAGCGAGGCGTACTGGCAGGGCAGGTAGATATAGGTCAGGTAGCGGTAGTAGCGGTCGTTCTCCAGATACTCCATGATCTCGTCCGGCGGGTTGTCCCCGTCGGCGCCGAAGAACAGGTCGGCGGCCGGGATCACGATATAGATCAGGATCGGCCCCAGCCAGAACGGCACTCTCGCCAGGATGTGCCAGTCCAGTTCGTTGAACGCCCAGATCAGCGGCAGTCCGATGATGAACAGCCCGGTCGGGGCGAACAGACCCCACAACCATAGATATCGCTTGCGGTCACGCCATCCCGAGTCGAGAAGTCCGCTGGAGGCTCCGGCTTCGGTCGACATCGTTGTCTCCATTCGATACAGCTGCCACATCGATTGTGATGTGGATAACCTCTACCGTGGACAATATGTCTCAATTTGTCGGGTGTCTATACATATAGACGGATTTGTAAACCCATCGTGACCGGACGAAACCTCGGGCGGCGGCCCGGTACACCGCCGCCCGAGGTGGACTCAGCGGATCAGCACATCCGAATCGGCCGGCAGCGCATCCACCGGCCACCAGCGCAGATCGGTCGATTCCGCACTTCGCACCGGAACCGCCCCGCGCGGCGCACGAATCTTGAACAACAGATCCAGATGCCGCGTGGGCACGCCCAGCGAACAGGTGATCGGATGCGCCTGCGCGCCGTAGAGACCCGGCTCCACCGTGAGCCCGGTAATCCCCGACTCCTCGACCGCCTCCCGCAGCGCCGCGTCGACGACGGTCTCGTCACCGGGCTCGCAGTGCCCGCCCAGTTGAATCCACCGGCCCACCCGCGGGTGCAGGGTCAGCAGTACCTCCCGCTCGTCGGCGGAGAAGACCACCGCCGACGCGGTGATGTGACCGGGCGCGTGTTCGCGCAGGCAACCGCGCGGCGCCGACCCCAGGAAGGCGAGCATCGCCTCCCGGATCGACTGCTCCGGATGTGTTGCGGGAAACCATTTTTCGAGCAGTTCGGTGGCCGAGGCATGCAGCGACGCGGCGCTCACAGTTCGATCAGCCCGAATCCGCCCGGCCGCGGCTCCCGGGCGACCAGCTCCTCCTCCGGATAGCCGACAGCTATGGCGCCCAGCGGATTCCAGTCCGTGGCCAGATCGAGCACCTCACGTGTCACCTCGGGCGCGAAGATGGTGGAACCGATCCAGCAGCTGCCGACACCGCGGGTCGCCAATGCCACCAGCAGGCCCTGCACCGCGGCCCCGACCGCGACGGTGAACATCGTCGACTCCGCCGCGCGGCGGCGCTGATCGGGATAATCGTGCGCACCGTCGGGTACACAGAACGGAATGATCACCTCGGGTGCGTCGAACAGGATGCGACCGCGGGCCACCCGTCGGTCCACCCGTTCCGGCGCCAGCCCGTCACCGTCCAGATCGTTACGCCATTGCGCGGCCATCGCATTCAGCAGCCTGCTGCGCAATTCCGGCTCACGGACCCAGACGAAGCGCACCGGATGGGTGTGATGGGGCGCGGGCGCGGTGAGCGCGTCGGCCACCGCGGCCCGGATCAGATCGGGCTCGACCGGCGTCGCGGCGAAACTACGCACGGACCGCCGCACCAGCAGCGCCTCCCGGCGGCCGCGTTCGATCGCCTCCGCGGTTCCGAGCCAGAACAGATCCTCCTCGCCACCGCGCAACAGATCCTTCGCGGTCGACCCGTCGTCGACGGTGGCCAAGCCTCGGACCACCGCGACCGGTACGCCGCCGAGTTTGCCCTTCGCGAGATCCGCTGCGGCAGCGAGCTCGTCGGCCACGGCTACCTGGGTGACCTGCAGTTCGTTACCCTGCCCGTCGACCGCGCCCGCGTAGTCGTGCACGACGCGCAGGCCCGCGGAGCCGATCGCGGCATTGATCTGGCCGATCCGCCAGGCGCGTCCCATGGTGTCGGTGATCACCACCGCGACCTCGACGCCCAGCCGCCGTGCGAGCTCCGACCGGATGGCCTTCGCACTCGCATCGGGATCGGCCGGCAGCAGAACCAGTTCACCCTGTTCGACATTCGATCCGTCGATCCCGGAAGCTGCCTGAACGATGCCGATCCGATTCTCGGTGATCAACGTCCGCCCTTTGCGCGCCAGCACCCGCACCGCCTCGGCGTCGACCAGCTTCCGGCGCAACGCATCGCGCTCCTCCGGATCCAGCGGTGCGGCCACGATCCGCCCCTCCGCCTTGGCGACGATCTTGCTGGTCACCACCAGCACATCACCATCGGCGAGCCAGGGTGCCTGCGCCGCAATATGTTCCGCGACATCGTCACCCGGCCGGAACTCGGGCATCCCCGGAACGGGGATGATCCGGATCTCACCGCCGGGCGCGTGATCGCTCACCTTCGGTACCTGATCGCTCACGCCTGCACCCCCGCGATATCCAGTGCCGCGCGCACCATTTCGGCGGTCGCGGCCGGATCGGTCATCAGCAGCGGCACACTGCGCACTTCCACTCCCGGAACCTCGGCCTCGTCGGTGGAATGGATCAGCCAGCCGTCGAGGATTCCGGTATCCGTCCGGGCGCCGAAATGCCGTCCGATCGCCTCCGCGGAGGTCTCCACACCGATCACCTCGAGGCACTCATCGGCCATACCGCGCAACGGTTTTCCATCGATCACCGGCGACAGGCCGACCACCTTCGCCGAGGTGGTGCGCAACGCGCCCCGGATACCCGGTACCGCGAGGATCGCGCCGATGCTCACCACGGGGTTCGACGGGGCAAACAGAACCGCGTCAGCCTGCTCTATGATTTCGGTCACACCAGGTGCCGGTTTGGCTTGATCCGCCCCGATTGTGACGAATCCATGGGTCTCGACGTTTGCTCGGTACCGAACCCACCACTCCTGGAAATGAATCGCGCGACGTTCGCCAGGGCTGTCCGGGTCACTGATCACGACGTGGGTTTCACACCTGTCGTCGGTCGCCGGGAGAAGTTTCACACCGGGTTCCCAGCGGTTGCACAGCGCCTCGGTTACCGCGGAGAGCGGGTATCCCGCGCGCAACATTTCACTGCGTACGAGATGTGTCGCGATATCGCGATCTCCGAGCCCGAACCAATCCGGCTGGGCGTGATAATTCGCCAGTTCCTCCTTGGCATGCCACGTTTCTCCCACCCGGCCCCAGCCACGCTCGGTATCGATACCCCCACCCAGCGTGTACATGCAGGTGTCCAGGTCGGGACAGATTCGTAAACCGTGCATCCAGACGTCATCGCCGACGTTCACCAGTGCCGTCACATCCGCGTTCGGCAGCAGTTCTCGCACGCCTTGCAAGAAGCGCGCGCCGCCGACTCCGCCGACCAACACAGCAATGCGCGGTTGCGCATCATCGCGTGCGATACCGGACGCGATGTCCGCTTGTTCTCCAGTCACATCCACATAGCCTATGCGGTGCCCGGAAGAGCTCGTTCGAGAGCGTATTTGCTGGTCATTTGCTACTCCGGGGTTACCGAACCGCGTCGAAAGCGGTCACGGATAGTAACGGAATTGTGTCGGCAGCTTGACCATCGCTGCACCCGGCGTGTCTAATCACAGACATGTCATTCCGGGTCCGCGCGAGAGCTTGTGGCGCAGACCAGATTTCGAACAAGTGTTCGTACCGGAACGACAAGCTCGGGGATGTCCGCGGGACTACGTCGCGGTGTGGGACCGTCGGAGGGCACGTTCGGTCCGACGGATCAATCATTCTGCGCTAACACACAGTGAGGAGGCGGAGCGATGGCCGAGGAGCTGGCCCCGTCGGGCATTCCGGGCGGTGTATCGCAAACCGATTCCACAGCATGCGCAGCACCAGACGACTGCGCTGACGGCCGGAACGACGAACGAGAGGGGGGCAGCACGGTGACATCCGAACCGGGGCAACTGGACAGAACCCCGCAGGGCGGTCAATGGGCGCGCACGCAACGCAAACCCGAGCCACCGCAGCTGAGTCTCATCGTCACCGACTTCGATACGATGTTCGACACCATCGAAGAACAGTGGCAGGAGCGGGCGCTGTGCGCCCAAACCGATCCCGAAGCCTTCTTCCCCGAAAAAGGCGGTTCCACAAGGGAAGCCAAGCGGATCTGCCTGGGCTGCGAAGTTCGTGACGAGTGCCTCGAGTACGCACTCGCCCACGATGAACGCTTCGGAATCTGGGGTGGCCTGTCCGAACGCGAACGCCGCCGCCTCAAGCGCGGCATCTCTTAGCTAGTCCGCCTCCCCGGATATTTTGCGTGCCGTAAGAGCCGCGTGAGTTCCGTTTCGGGCTGGCGGTCGTGAGCCTGGTCGGGTTCTGGGCGTTCCCGGTGAGTTACCCATGTGCTCACGAAATCTGTTGTTACGGTTCCTGTTTGCCTCGCTTCGCTTCGGCGGAGCGAGGCAAACGGGTGACTCGGCCTCGGAAGAGGTAACTACCATCTCTCGGGGGCCGGCTGTCGTATCCGGCTCGCGGGTTACTCCCCCGTCGGGTCGATGACCTCCGGGTCCACGCCCAAATAGGTGGCGATCTGCTGGACCAGGACCTCGCGCAACAGGTCCAGGAGGTCTTCCGGGTCGTGGGCTCGGAGTTCGAGGGGTTTGCGGAACAGGACCACTCGGGCTCGGGTCGCCGCGTTGTGCCGGTCCATGCCTGCGGGAATCAGGCGCGAGAGCGGGACCGGGCCGTCTGCTACCACCTCGTCGGGCCAGGTGACCGAATCCGGGTGCAGGGGGCGGATCTTCGGTACGTCGTCGACCGCGATATCGAGTTTGGTCAGGCGGTCGTGCCAGCGGGCGTCCAAGGGCGCGAAGGCCTCGAGTACCAGCCGGTCGAACTGCTGACCGCGGGTGCGCCGCGCGGGTACCGACGGCGGCAGCATCGGGCCGCGCACGCCACGCCCACGGCGCACCACCGAACGGCTCGTCACCGGCCGTCTCTTCGAACGGGTCATATTTGCGACAGTAGTCACCGCGATCCCGCGGCGGCGAAAAGGATCTCCACGACCGGCCGGACTGTATACAGCGTGTCTGTCTGCGACACACGGCCCGGGGGGGTTAGTCTGCTTGGCGTGATTCCCATGCGTCGCTGCTGCCGCCCCGGTTGCAAGAATCCGGCCGTCGCGACGCTCACCTATGTCTACTCGGACTCGACCGCCGTCGTCGGCCCCCTGGCCACCGTCGCCGAGCCCCATTCCTGGGATCTGTGCGAGACCCACGGGTCCCGCATCACAGCACCCAAGGGCTGGGAGATGGTCCGCCACGAAGGCGGCTTCTCCTCCAGCACACCGGACGACGACGATCTGACCGCACTGGCGGAAGCCGTCCGCGAGGCCGGGATGCGCCGCCGCGCACCGGAACCCGAACAGCCCGGCTATTCCGATTACACGCCGCCGCCGTCCCGGCAGCAGCGTCCCGGCCGCACCGGCCGCCGCGGGCACCTGCGGGTGCTGCCCGATCCCCCGAACTGAGGCCGAACCCGGGGCGGCGCACCCGCAACCGGCCTGAAGCCCGATCGAGGCGGGGGTCCTATTAGGGTGTTGGTCATGACAGTCGCCCGGTCCGCCGAGTCCGTTCACGCAGTTGTCAAGGCATACGACGTTCGCGGGGTTGTCGGAGAGCAGATCGACGCGGCCTTCGTCCGCGATGTCGGCGGGTCCTTCGCACGACTGATGCGTGATTCCGCCACCCGTATCGTCATCGGCCACGATATGCGCGAATCCTCGCCGGAGCTCGCCGGCGCATTCGCCGAAGGCGTTCTGGACCAGGGGCTCGACGTCGTTCACATCGGACTCGCCTCCACCGATCAGCTGTATTTCGCCTCCGGCCATCTGCACTGCCCGGGCGCCATGTTCACCGCCAGCCACAATCCCGCCCGCTACAACGGCATCAAGCTATGCAAGGCCAACGCCCTGCCCGTGGGGCAGGAGACCGGTCTGGCGACCATCGCGGACGAACTGATCGAGGGTGTGCCGGCGGGACCCGGGCCGCGGGGCACCGCGACCGAGGAGGATCTGCTCGAGGCCTACGCCGAATTCCTGCGCGGACTGGTCGATCTCGGCGGGATCCGCCCGTTGAAGGTCGCGGTCGACGCCGGTAACGGAATGGGCGGCCACACGGTGCCGGCCGTCCTCGGCGCGGTACCGCAGCTGACGATCGAACCGCTGTACTTCGAACTCGACGGCTCGTTCCCCAATCACGAGGCCAACCCCCTGGACCCGAAGAATCTGGTCGACCTGCAGAAGTACGTGCGGGAGACCGGAGCCGACATCGGCCTGGCGTTCGACGGTGACGCCGACCGCTGCTTCGTGGTGGACGAGCGCGGCGAACCGGTCTCCCCATCCGCGGTGACCGGACTGGTGGCCGAGCGCGAACTCGCCAAAGAGCCGGGCGCCACCATCATTCACAACCTGATCACCTCCCAGGCCGTACCGGAACTGGTCACCGAACTCGGCGGCACCCCGGTACGCACCCGGGTCGGGCATTCGTTCATCAAGCAGCAGATGGCGTCGACGGGCGCGATCTTCGGCGGTGAGCACTCCGCCCACTACTACTTCCGCGATTTCTGGGGGGCCGACTCCGGCATGCTCGCGGCCCTGCACGTCCTGGCCGCCCTCGGCGGGAGCGACGGGCCCGAAGGCGGCAGCCTGCGTAACCACGAAGGGCCCCGCGGACGCCGCATCGAACACAGCGGGAGCGACGGGCCCGAAGGCGGCAGCCTGCGTAACCACGAAGGGCCCCGCGGACGCCGCATCGAACACAGCGGGAGCGACGGCGAGAAGGACCGGACGATGTCGGAGATCGCGTCCTCCTATTCGACATACGCTGCGTCCGGAGAGATCAACTCCACCGTGGCGGACGCGAAGGATCGGACGATGGCCGTCCTCGCGACGTTCGAGGGACGCGCCCGGTCGGTGGACCGTCTCGACGGTGTAACCGTGCGACTGCCCGGCAGCGCATGGTTCAATCTGCGCGCATCCAATACCGAACCGCTGCTGCGACTCAACGTCGAAGCCCGTTCGCAGGAGGAAGTAGACGCACTCGTGACCGAGATTCTGAGCATCGTGCGCGGCTGACTGGAATAGTGGAATCACAGGGCTTGGATTCACCCGGGGACAATGACCTCACCCCGCGTGGTGACCCGATTGAGGGGAGGTGGCAACGCCCGATGATCGCAGGGACACCCGTACTCGACCTCGATGACGTCGCCTCGTTGGAGGCAGCGGATTCCGGTGGAATCTTGCGTTCGGCCGCCTCCGGGGGTGCACAGGTGCGTGCCACCGCCGCCGACGTCGCCGAGGGCGCACTCGCACGACTGGACGGCTTGCGGCCGCGCAGTCTGGTACTCGTTTCCGGCACCGGCCGGGCAGCGCGCGCGGCAACACTGTTGCAGGCCGCATTCGGCGACCGCGCCGGATTGCCCATCGTCGGCGCCACCACCATTCCGCAGTGGGTCGGTTCGCTGGACGTCGTGATCGTCGCGGGCGACGACTCCGCCGATCCTCGACTGACCGGTGCGGTGGACCGGGCGCTGCGCCGCGGGGCCGAAGTCGTGGTCGCCGCTCCCGACGAAGGACCGATGCGCGCCGCGGCCGCCGGGCGGGCGGCCATGCTCGCACCGCGGGTCCGGGTACTCGACCACAACCGGATTCTGCGTTTCGTCGCGGTCGGTGTCGCGGTGCTGCAGGCGATCGATCCCGCTCATATCGGCCCGCTGGTACCGGATCTCGAGGTCCTCGCCGATGTGCTCGATGCCGAGGCGCTGCGCGACGGTCCGCACAATGAGGTCTTCCACAATCCGGCGAAGACGCTCGCGGCGCGGATGCGCGAGCGGCGCCTGGTACTCACCGGTGACTCCCCCGCCGCCGCGGTCGTCGCCCAGCACGGTGCCGAGGTACTGCTGCAGACCGCGGGCCAGATCGCCACAGCCTCCGACCTCACCGAGGCCGTGGCCGCGAACGCGCGGCTCGTCGAGTCCGCTGAGGTCACCGCACCCGGCTACGATCCGCTGTTCCACGACGAGCAGCTCGACGGCCCCGCGCCGGTGGACCGGGCCCGGGTGTTCGTGCTCAGCGCCGACGCCGATCAGCTCGCGGCGCGGCGGCGGCTGGCCGTCTTCGGTACGGGAGCGAGCATCGTGGACGCCGATCTGGTGAATGTCGATGTCGAACTGATGCGCACCGAGGCCAGTGTGCCGCGTGATGCCGGTGCGGGCGAACCGCAATCACCGGTGGCCGGGCGCGGCAGCGAACTCGAGCAATTGGCCGTGCTGGTGCTGCGACTGGAGATGGCCGCGGCCTATCTGCGTCTGCTCGCAGGTCCCACGGCCGCGAGTCGGCCCGCCCACTACGACGGGGGCCACTACTAGTGCACGAACTCGTTGGTGCGTTGCGTTCCTACGCCTGGGGATCACGCACCGCACTCGCGCGGCTGTGCGGCCGGGAGGTCCCCTCGGCCCATCCCGAGGCCGAACTGTGGTTCGGCGCCCACCCCGCCGATCCTGCGAAGATCCTGTCCGACGGCGAGTCCCGGTCGCTGCTGGAACTGCTCGAGGCCGATCCCACCCGGGAATTGGGTTCGGTGGCACCGGAATTCGGTGGCCGGCTCCCGTTCCTGCTGAAGATCCTCGCCGCCGAGGAACCGCTGTCGCTGCAGGCCCATCCCAGTGCCGCTCAGGCCCGCTACGGATTCGATCGGGAGAATCACATCCGGGTCCCGCTGGACTCGCCGATGCGCAACTATCGCGACGACAGCCACAAGCCCGAACTGGTCGTGGCGCTCGATCGGTTCGAGGCGCTGGCCGGATTCCGCGATCCGCTCCACACGGTGGAGCTGCTCACCGCGCTTGCCGTGCCCGAGTTGCGGCAGTACACCGAACTACTTGCCGCCCAGCCGGATGCCGATGGCCTGCGCACACTGTTCACCACCTGGATCACGCTGCCGCAGGCCATACTGGCCACTCTGCTGCCGAAGGTACTCGACGGCTGCGTGCGCTATCTCAAACAGGCGGATCCCGCCGGGTCACCACGGCAGGCCAAGGAGTTCGCGGCCGAGGCGCAGACCACTCTGGAATTGGCCGAGGCCTACCCGGGCGACGCCGGGGTACTCGCGGCCCTGTTACTGAACCGGCTGACCCTCGAGCCCGGACAGGGGTTGTTCCTGGCCGCGGGCAGCCTGCACGCGTACCTGCGCGGTATCGGCGTGGAGATCATGGCGAATTCCGACAACGTGCTGCGCGGCGGGCTCACCCCCAAACACGTCGACGTGCCGGAACTGCTGCGCGTGCTGGACTTCGAACCGCTGCGACTGCCGATCGTGGAGCCCGAGCAGACCGGCCCGGGTGCCTTCCGATATCGCACGCCCGCATCGGAATTCGCGCTGCGGCGGTTCGAGCTGGCCGCGGACGCGGACCCCGTGGAGATCCCCCGGGGCGGCCCCGGCATCATGCTGGTGACGGCCGGAACCGTGCGATTGGGCCAGGGCGGCACGTCGTTGCCGATCACCGCGGGCAGTGCCGCGTGGATCTCGGCCGCCGATTCCGATATCCGGGCGGCCGCCGTCGACGGCCCGGCCCAGCTGTTCTGTGCCTGCGTCGGTGAGTGACTCGACGTCGCCGACACCGGGCCTAGTAGATTGATCGAACAAATCGGACATCTACCGGCGTGCGCCGGCAACGAAAGGACCGGAGCGACACCATGTCTGCAGGTGGCGGTAGGAAGGCGATCTTCGCGGCGCTGTCCGCGAACGCCGGTATCGCGGTAGCGAAGTTCATCGGCGCGGCGATCACCGGCTCGGGATTCGATGCTTGCCGAGGCGGTGCACTCGGTGGCCGACACCGGCAATCAGGGCCTGCTGCTGCTCGGGCAGAAACGTGCCGAGCAGGAGGCCGACGAACTGCACCCATTCGGATACGGGCGCAACCGGTATTTCTACTCGTTCGTCGTGGCGCTGGTGTTGTTCTCCCTGGGCTCGATGTACGCGATCTACGAGGGCGTGCACAAGATCCAGCATCCCGAGCATCTGAGTTCACCCCTGGTGGCGATCGTCATCCTCGCTATCGCGGCGGCGTTGGAGGGCTACAGCTTCCGCACCGCCATGAAGGAATCCGCACCACTGCGGCAGGGTGCGAGCTGGTGGCGGTTCATCCGTAATTCCCGCAGTCCCGAATTGCCGGTGGTGCTGCTCGAGGACACCGGTGCGCTGGTCGGTCTGCTGATCGCACTCCTCGCCGTGGTACTCACGGTGGTGACCAGCAATCCGGTCTGGGACGGCATCGGCACCCTCGGAATCGGCCTCCTGCTCGGCATTATCGCGGTGGTGCTGATCGTGGAGATGAAGAGTCTGCTGATCGGCGAGGGTGCCACACCGGCCGAGAACGAGGCGATCCGCGCCAACCTGGTCGACGGCAGCCGCATCAACCGGGTGATCCATCTGCGTACCGAGTATCTCGGCCCCGAGGAGATGCTGGTCGCCGCCAAGGTGGCGATCGCGCCGGGTCTGGACATCGCGCAGATCGCGTCGGCCATCGACGATGCCGAAGCGCGGGTGCGCACCGCGGTGCCCTCCGCCCGGGTCATCTATATCGAGCCGGATCTCTACCGGACGCAGCAGCCGGTCGGCTAGGGCACGCCGAGGAAGGGCCCGCAGCGCTCTGTCCGATGGGGCGCTTCGGCGGCGGGTGGTCCGGCATCAGGCCGGTGTGCGCAACAGTTCGGCCGAGGGTGTGCGGATGCCGAACCGATCCCGCAGCACATGGGCGGCCGCGTGCACCCCACACATACCGTGCACACCCGGACCGGGCGGGGTGGCCGCAGAGCACAGGTACACACCCGGAAGCGGGGTGGCATAGGGATTCCAGCGCGGAGTGGGGCGAAATACCGTCTGCCGCAGACTCATCGCACCGGCCGCGATGTCGCCGCCGACATAGTTCGCATTGTGCGCGGGCATCCGCGCGGCAGTGCGGACGTGGGAGTGCCGGATCAGATCCCGGAAGCCGGGGGCGAAACGTTCCAGCTGAGCGATGATCTCGGCGCTGACATCACGATCGGATCCGTTGGGCACATGAGCGTAGGTATAGAGCGTGTGGCCACCGGCGGGCGCGCGGGAATCGTCGACCACCCCCGGCTGGATCACCAGCACATAGGGACGTGCCGCATGCCGGCCGGCGGCGACCGCTCGTTCCGCGGCCACGGCCTCGGCCCGGGTGCCGACCACATGGACGGTTCCCGTCGCTCCCAGCTCTCCGGCGCGCCACGGCACCGGGCCGGACAGTGCGAAATCCACCTTGCACGCGGCACCGCCGAACCGGTAGCGCTGCAGGCGATTCCGGTAACCCGACGGCACCCGGGCGATCCGCAGCAGTTCCGTCGGCGCGGTATCGAGCAGCACCGCGCGGGCGGAACCGAATTCGTCCAGTGAATCCACCCGATGCCCCGGGTGGATGCGCCCGCCGTGCCGACGGATATCGACGATCATCGCGTCGACGATGGCCTGACTGCCGCCGCGCGGCATGGGCCATCCACCGGCGTGGGCGAGCGAGCCCAGCAGCAACGCCACACCCGCCGCCGCGAACGCGCGCGGCGGAATGATGGCGTGGGCGCTCACTCCGGTGAACAGCGCCGCGGCGGGCTCCTCCCGAAACCGCGAATTCCACAGTGGCGTCGACTGTTCCGCGAGTCGGCGGCCGAAACGCAGTGCGGTCACCGGATCGCGCGGAAGGTGGCGAAGATCCGACATCGCCAGCTCGACCACCGCGTCGGACCGGCGTACCAGCGGCTCGAACAGCCGCCGCCACGCGGGTCCGTCCCGTCCGAGTTCGTCGGCGGTGCGTTCCAGGTCGCGCCATGCCAGTGCGGCCCGGCCACCGTCGAGGGGATGTCCGTAGGAGATGTCGGGAGTCAATAGTTCCACACCGTGCGCGGCCAGATCGAACGCGCGGAAGAACGGCGATGCCAACGCCATGGGATGCGCACCGGCGCAGATGTCGTGGCGATAGCCCGGCAGGGTCAGCTCGGCGGTACGGCAACCGCCACCGACATCATCCGCCGCCTCGAATACCTCCACCTCGAGCCCGGCGCGGGCCAGCAGCACGGCCCCGGCCAGACCGTTGGGCCCCGAGCCGACCACTACCGCATCCGCCATGATCACCATGGTAGGGCCGGGCTCCCGAGGCTGGCGGGAGATAACTGACGGAGAGCTGAAAAATCAAGGGACACATAATTTCCGGACGCAATGACCGGCGCGTGTCAGTGGTGGCGCGTCCCCACGGACGTGCCGGCCCGTCAGCTCCCGGTGGCCCAGCGGACGAGGACTTGCATGCGCTGCTCCCAGAGATCCGGGCGGAGGCGACCACTGCGGTCCAGCGCGGCCAGCCCGTGCAGCGTGCTCCAGAACACCTCGGTGTACGCCCCGGATTCGGCCTCGGGGACCAGCGGGCGGAACAATCGCTCGAGTTCCTCGAAGCAGTCGCGCAGCGTCTGGGGCGCTTCGGGGCCGAAGGGCAGTTCGGTGTCCAGGACGAACATGGCGTCGTACAGAGCGGCGTTCTCGGCTGCGAATCGCAGGTAGCCCCGGGCAACGGCCTCCATGGCGGCGGGGCCGTCGTTTTTTCCACGGGCGGCGCGCAGTGCCTCCAGCAGTTGACCGATGCCCTCCTCGGCAACTGCCGAGACGATCGCCCGCTTCCCGGAGAAGTGGCTGTAGAGCACGGGCTGGCTGTATTCGATCCGATCGGCCAGCCTGCGAACGGTGACCGCGTCCCAGCCATCGGATTCGGCGAGCTCCCGAGCACTGTCGACGATGGCCTGGCGACGTTGGGCGCGGTCGCGCTCCTTGCGTTCCTGTACCGACATACGAAGATTCTAGCACCGCTAGACAAGGTAGCGACGGATCCGCTGTGCCCAACCCTCGGCCCGCCCGCCTGGGGATCGCGCACCGCCGGTCCCGGACCGGCTGGAGTGCTGATTACCGCGATAGCCAGGCCGCGGCACCGAACGCGACGCTGCCGGTTGCGGTAGCGGCGAGAGTGAGGTGCTCGAGCGTGGCGCTGGTTACGAGCTCGAGTGGCAGGAATGGCACTACCATTGCGGTCCAGACGGTGATCGCGATCGTGAATCCGAGCGTTGCGCGGCCGACCATCGCTGCCGCGCCACGGCGCGTTGCCAGTCGCCGTCCGATAGCGGCCAGCACGATCAGGGCCGCGATTGCCACGAGAGAGATCGCCAGGTTGATCCACACCCCGATCGATACGCCGGCAAAGCATGTTGCCGTCGTCTGTCCTCCGGTCGTCGCCCGGTACGCCTCCGTGTCGAGGGCGTTGCTGAATTGAAACGCGATCACGATGATCGGTCCGTAGAGCCCGGTGGCGCGCACGATAAGGTTTCGTCCGGGCTCGAAGATGCAGCTGTTGCCGCCGTAGATACGGAGTACCTCATGTAGGCCGACGAGCATCAGGAGTGCGGCGAGTCCGAACGCCCCACCGTTCAGTTGTTGTTCATGGGCGGCGATGCCCACACTTGTGCCCGTAGCGGTGCGTCCGGATAGTACGGCGTAGGTGACGGCGAGTATCAGCAGGGCAAAGAACGCGCTGGTGAATACGATGACCCCATCGGCACCCTTGCTATCGTTCTTGACGTCTCGATCCTTGGCCTCGTGGTCGAGTGGGACAGCACGGCCAGAAACGCAAAGCCTGCGAGAAGTCCCGCCACTGCGGAGTACCACCCCGCTGCGGCCGCGATGTCGAACTCGGCAGTGCCCAGATCGCACGTCATAGCTCAACGCTATCGACAATGCGTCGGCGGTCACAACCGATTGATACACGCGGCCGCAGCGACTCGGTGGGCGATGAGATTCCCGGTGCCGAACGAGCGGGCGGTCCTGATGAATTGCGCCTCGTCCGCTGGGGTGTCCCATTATCAGCGGTCCCTCGCGGTCTTCGACCAGCTCGCCCGCTTGCAGTGCTCACCTGCTGCGATGCACTCAGTGTAGGCATCGGCAACGTAACCGGTCGCGCAAGGGCGGCAGCGGTGCGCGGCCGCAAAACGTGTCCAGGGGACATTACTGCCGGACTACTCTCGATGTATCAAGGGACCCCGGGTGGAGAGGAATCGAGATGAGCAAGATAGTGAACTCCTTGTCCGAAGACGAGTACGTGCTGGTCCGGGAAACCCAGAAAGCCCAGCTGGCCGACCTCGACGAAGCCGACTTGATCGACCTGCATACGCGAATCCGACGTGCCCGTAACAAGTACGTCAAGTTGTATCGGCGGGCGGGTGCCACCAAAGTCGAATCCAAGGGCGCACGCGGATCGGGCAAGGTGGCGAACAAACGCAATGCGGGCAGGGCCGAGGTGTTCGAAGGTGCGCTGAGTCGGGTCAGCCGGCGATTGGCCACGGTCTCGAAGCAAGCTGCTCGCGAGTTGAAGGAGGAGCGGTTGGCGCGCTCGCGCCGGAATGCGCCTTCGTTCAGTGAGATCGATACCGGTGATGGGAAGGTGAGTTCCGCCGGCAGGGTGCGCGTTGATACGACGCGGCAATCGTCCGGGCGAAAAAAGTATGAGGCATCATCCATTGCGGCCGGGGCACGGCGTCAGGCCAAGAAGGATCGACGGTAGCCGCCGACGGTGACGGCGCCCCAGCTCGCCCGCAGCCGCGTTGAGGCGGGTCGGGTTCGGCACGCATCTGCCACCGACCTGGAAACCACCGCACGCACAACCGGCCGGGTCCGCCGGGTCCGTTCGGATCGGGTGTTCTGTTTCCCGCCGCAGCAGCGGGCACACACCGGGCGTCCACGGCGGCACGGACAGGTGTTCAGTCTTGCCGATACCCGCACCCATCCGGTGCCGGTGGTCACCACCAGCACCGGGACCGCCCGTTACGGCACCGCGGTCGCTGCGTGTTGGACGCGGCTGCATTCCCGGCTTGTTCATCAGGGCAGTTGGCCCGGCCATCCGGGGGAGCTGCCGATCGTCGAGGGCAGCGTGATCCGGGTTGAGGGTAGACCGGCTACCCGGTGATCGGAAGCCGAAACCGTTGTGGCTGTGGATATCTCAGGTCGATCTCATCGCCGAGCAGACCGATCGGTGCTGGCAGGCGTTCCTGCGTCGCTTCGATGTGGAACACACGTTCAGATTCATGAAACAGACCTTGGGCTGGACCCGGCCCCGCATCCGCGCCGCCGCTGCCGGTGACCGCTGGACCTGGCTGATCGTGGCCGCGCACACCCAGATGTCGGCAAGACCCGTGTGGCCCCGGCAAAGCCGGGGCCACACGGTTGAATCTCGAGCTATACGTCGGTCGAGAAGCGGATACCGCCGTCGGGCAGATCCACACCCGGCCAGATGCGCGCACCACGCAGCAGCTCACAGCGGGCGCCGACGCTGGCGCCGTCGCCGATCACGGCATCACGGACCAGCGCGCGCGGGCCGATACGCGCGCCGAATCCGATGATCGAACGCTCGACCGTCGCACCGGCCTCGACTCGCGCACCGTCGAACAGCACCGCACCGTCGAGTCGCGCACCCGCACCGACCTCGGCGCCGCGGCCGACGACCGTACCGCCGATCAACAGCGCACCCGGGGCAACGCCCGCGCCGGAATGCACCAGCGACTCACCACGCTGGCCCGGCAGCGCCGGGGAGGGGGCGATACCGCGGACCAGATCGGCCGAACCGCGAACGAAATCCTCCGGGGTACCCATATCGCGCCAATACGAGGCATCCACATGCCCCTGGACGTGCGCGCCCTCGGCCAGCAGCGACGGAAAGACCTCCCGTTCGACCGAGACCGGGCGCCCGGCCGGAATCTTCTCGATGTATTCGCGGCGGAAAACGTAACAACCGGCGTTGATCTGGTCGGTCGGCGGATCCTGGGTCTTCTCCAAGAAGGCGGTGACCCGGCCGTTCTCGTCGGTGGGCACGCAACCGAAGGCGCGCGGGTCACCGACGCGAACCAGATGCAGGGTCACATCCGCGCGAGTCGAGGCGTGCGTATCGAGAATCGCGCCCAGATCGGCGCCACCCAGCACATCGCCGTTGAACACCATCACATTGTCCGCACGCAACTTCGGCAGCACGTTGCGGATACCGCCACCGGTGCCCAGCGGCTCGGTCTCGGTGACGTATTCGATGTCGAGGCCCATATCGGCGCCGTCGCCGAAATGTTCCTCGAAGACCTCCGCCCTGAACGACGTGCCCAGCACCACATGGGTGATTCCGGCATCGGCGATCCGGGCCAGCAGGTGATGCAGGAACGGCAGACCGGCGACCGGGAGCATCGGTTTCGGCGCCGACAGTGTCAGCGGGCGCAACCGGGTGCCCTGGCCGCCGACCAGGATGACGGCGTCCGTCGCGGTATCCACGCTCGCTCCCTCCCGAATGTCCGACATTGAGTCTTCCTCTGTTCAGCGTTCGGTCAACGCACTACTGTTGCGCGGCGCGATCGCGTTCCCGCAGCGCAGATCGAACCGCAAGTTTGCAGCGAATCGCAAGTCCGGCCCACAACGCCCAACGCAGCGGCGCCTGCCACCAGTGCGGATGGCGGTCGGCCTGAAAACGATATGCGGAGGAATGGTGCGCGGGCAACATCGTCTCCGGATGCCGGCCGGCGGCGTGCCCTTTCGCGTGCGTCACCTCCGCGGTGGGCACGAAGACGTTGTGCCAGCCCGCCTTGCCTATCCGGTCGCCGAAGTCGACATCCTCCATGTACATGAAGTAGCGCGAGTCGAAGCCGTCGATGCTGTCGAAGGCCGCTCGCCGGACCAGCAGGCACGAGCCCGACAACCAGCCCACCGTCCGCTCGGCGATGTCCTCGTTCTCCTGGCGGTAGCGGCGCGTCCAGGGGTTGCCCGGCCAGACGGTGCCCAGTACGGCGTGACCGGCACCGTCGAGCAGGCCCGGGACCCGGCGAGCGGAGGGGTAGATGCTGCCGTCGGGTTCGTGGATCAGCGGGCCCAGCGCACCGGCGCGCGGCCACCGCAGCGCGGCCTCGAGCAGCTGGTCGATGGCATCGGTGCCCCAGCGCACATCCGGATTGGCGATGACGACGAACTCGATCTCCGGATCGATCTCGGCGACCGCGCGGTTCACCGCACCGCCGTAACCGATATTGCCGCCGGTGCGCAGCAGGGCGACGTGCTCGTCGGCTTCGGCGGCAAGCTCCGGGGAACCGTCGGTGGAGCCGTTGTCGGCCAGGATCACCTGTGGTTTCTCATCGGTCGCTGTGGCCAGGGTGCTGATGAAGTGGCCGAGATGTTCGCCCGGCGAGTAGGTCACGGTAACCACCGCCAGCCGAGGGTTACGGTCCGCGGAGGGGGTTGAATCCGAAGCGCTCACGGGAGGCCACCCTAATGGGTCGGCGCCCGGAGGCGGCAACGAAGTGTCGCCACGCGGAGCGCCCTGTGAGCCCGCGAACCACACCGCCTATCGGGTCGCGACCTCGGACAGAGCCTCCGACAGTGCGTCCCGCCACTGGCGCAGCGGGGTGAGCCCGGCCGCGATCCAGGACCGATTCGACAGCACCGAATATGCCGGACGCCGGGCGGGGGTCGGAAAATCGGCGGAGCCGCACGGCCGCACCCGATCCGGATCGGCGCCGAGCTCGGCGAATACCGCGCGCGCGAGCTCGAACCGGCTCACCGCACCGCCGCCGGCCGCGTGTACGACACCCGGATTCGCTTGCTGGGCAACGAGTTCCAGAAGTCCCGCTGCCAGATCGGGCGCGTAGGTCGGTGATCCGACCTGATCATCGACGACCGAAATCGTCTCGCGTTCGGCCTCCAGCCGGCGCATGGTGGCCACGAAATCACCCCGGTAGCCGGTGTACACCCAGGCCGTGCGCACGATCGCGGCCTGCGGATCGGCCCGCAGCACGGCCTGCTCACCGGCCAGTTTGGTGCTGCCGTACACACTGGTGGGGCCGGTCGGATCGGCCGGTTCGTAGGGCCGGTCGCCGGTGCCGTCGAAGACATAGTCGGTGGAGATGTGCACCAACCGCGCCCCGATCTCCCGGCAGCGGGCCGCGAGGATTCCGGGACCGGTCGCATTGCCGGCGAGTGCCGCGACACGGTTGGACTCGGCGGCGTCGACCGCGGTGTAGGCGGCGCAATTGAGGACGACATCTCCGGATCGCACCGCCGCCGCGACGGCGTCCGCGTCGGTGATATCGAGGTCGGCACGCCCGAGGGCGACCGCTTCCGGCGCGCGGTCCGCCAGCGCGCGGCCGAGCTGCCCGCCCGCGCCGGTGATGACGATCCGGGACTGAGAAACGAGGCTCACCCGGCAAGTCTGGCACGCCGCGCCAACAGCGGTTCAACGGTACGGGCGGTGGGGTTGACTAGCCTCCAGATCGGGAACTCACTCCTACGCCGCCTGCCGGATCCGTCCGCGTGGCCGAGTTCCCGAACGGGGGTCGATCGCGAAGTGGAAGAGGAATACCGAGTGCCGCAGAACAGAGGTGCATCGTCGCCGCGGCCACGCGGCAGGGGTGCGCCGCTGTCGGGCGGTCGCGTACCGCGTGCGCGTGGCGTTCGCCCGAGCGTGGGCGCACGGGCGAACCGGCCCGGGCGCCTGCTGGCCGTCGCCGCGGCCGTCGTGGTTTTCATTGTGACCGGCTTCGGCTGGCACAGCGTGGATTCACTCGTCTCGGGAATCGAGCGGATCGGCAACCTCGGCCTGGGTGGCGGCCACGACGGCGCGGTCGACATCCTGATGGTCGGGATCGACAGCCGCACCGACGCGCACGGCAATCCGCTCAGCGAGCAGGAGCGCGCCACATTGCACGCCGGGGACGAGGTGGGTACCAACACCGACACCATCGTGCTGATCCGGGTTCCCAACAACGGCCGCTCGGCGACCGCGATCTCCCTGCCGCGCGACTCCTACGTCGATATCCCGGGAATCGGCAAGGGCAAGATCAATTCCGCCTACGGCGCGACCAAGGAGGCCGCCCGGCAGAAACTCGCCGATCAGGGTCTGTCGGATTCCCAGATCGAGGAGAAATCCAACCAGGCCGGTCGGCAGGCGCTGATCAAGACGGTCGGCAATCTCACCGGGGTCACCGTCGACCACTACGCCGAGATCGGCCTGCCCGGATTCGTCCTGCTCACCGACGCCGTGGGCGGAGTTCCGGTGTGCCTGAACAATCCGGTCGACGAACCGCTGTCGGGCGCTGATTTCCCGGCCGGAGAGCAGCGGCTCGACGGCGCGCAGGCGCTGAGTTTCGTACGTCAGCGCCACGACCTGCCGCGCGGGGACCTGGATCGGATCGTGCGTCAGCAGGTGTTCATGGCCGCACTGGTCAACCAGTCGCTCAATGCCCGGATCCTGGCCAATCCCGGGAAGCTGCGGGAGCTCAGCGATGCCGTGGGCCGGACAATCGTCCTGGACAAGGACTGGGACGTGGTGGCCTTCATGCACCAGCTGCAGGATCTGTCGGGCGGCAAGGTGAATTTCGAAACCGTCCCGGTGCAGAACCTCAACGGAATGACCTCGGACGGCGAATCCGTGGTGAAGGTGGACCCGAAGGCGGTCAAGTCCTTCGTCGCGGCGGCCGGCGGCGGTCCCAGCGATGATCATGACGATACCGGCACCGTGGCGCCGGACACGATCACGACCGACGTCTACAACGCCGGCAGCACCGGAGGCCTGGCCGGCCAGGTGGCACAGGCCCTGACGGGTAAGGGTTTTCACGCCGGAACGGTGGAAAACTGGCAGGGCACTCCGGTGCGCAGCAGTCGAGTGCTCGCCGCGTCCACCTCCGATGCCAAGGCCAAGGCGGTCGCCGAGGCGCTCGGCGGGCTCACCGTGATGGCCGATCCCGGACAGGCGGAGGGTGCGGTCCGTGTCGTCCTCGCCGATGACTACTCTGGGCCGGGCTCGGACGCGGGCTCGCTGTTCGATCTGTCGGGAACATCGCAGACCTCGGGCGCCCCGACGCCGGTACCGTCCGCGCCTCCCATCGATGCCGGCCGGAACGGACCGAAATGCGTGAACTGAACGACACCCTCACCGATGCCCTGCTCGGCCCGATTCTCGCCAGCGAACCCGCGGCGCCCCGGATCACGCATTACGACGACAGCACCGGCGCCCGGATCGAACTGTCCGGCCTGACCCTGGCGAACTGGGCGGCCAAGACCGCCAACATGATTCGCGAGGAATTCGGCCTCGCGCCCGGCGCCCGGGTGGCGGTCCTGCTGCCCGCGCATTGGCAGACCGCCGCGGTCCTGCTCGGCTGCTGGTGGGCCGGTACCGAGGTGGCGCTGCACGCCGATGCCGATGCCGAACTCGCCCTGGTATCGGCGGCGCGCGTCGACGAGACCGCCGACATACCCGAGGTGGCGGCGCTGTCACTGGATCCGATGGGCGGTCCGGTTCGCGATCTGCCGGTCGGCATCACCGATTTCGCGACCTCGGTGCGCGGTCACGGCGACCAGTTCCGTCCGGCCGGTGCGGGACCCGCACTCGACGGCGACGATGTGGCGAAGACGCTCGCCTCCGCGCGCGGATCCGCCGAACGGCAGGGTTTCGGCCCGGGCGACCGGGTGCTGTCGACATCCGGCTGGGACACCGCCACCGATCTGATCGACGGACTGCTCGCGGTCTACGCCGCCGGCGCCTCGCTCGTTCAGGTCACCGCCGCCGATCCGGCGAAACAACCGCAGCGGATCGAAACCGAACGAGTGACGGTCCAGCGCGGCTGATCTCATACCCCGGTAGGGCCCGGCGATCCACCCACAGACCGTTTTCGCCTCGTTCCGGTCTCCGTAGTGTGGAATCAGGAAACCGGACGACGAACGGGGATCGCAATGAAGCCGATGCACTGGTTTCGGTGGTTGGTAGTCCAGGGCACGCCACGGCTGGTCCTCAAGACCTACGCCCGCCGCGGCGATCCCATCGCGCAGCTGATGTCGAGCCCCGACGCGGTACACGATCCGATACCGCTGCTCGAATCGCTGCGCGCTCGGGGACGGCTGGTGATGTCGCCGTTCGGCTGGGCGAGCGCCGACCACGAAATCGTCCGGACTATTCTGCGCGACAACAGCTTCGGAGTGGCAGCGGCCGAGGGTTTCGTCCCCGCTCCCCTGCGCCCGCTACTGGATCGGGTGGAACTGCCGCCGAATCCGGTGCAGCCGCCATCGATGCTGGTTATCGATCCGCCGGACCACACCCGGATGCGCAAACCGGTGGCATCGGCGTTCACACCGCGCGCGATCAGGAGGCTGCGCGATCGCGTCGAATCGGTCACGGCCGAACTGCTCGACGCACTGCCGCCGCGCGGCGCGGCAGATCTGGTGTCGGATTTCGCCGCCCAGGTGCCGATCGCGATCATCTCCGAAATGCTCGGGTTCCCCGATGCCGACCGGAAGAACTTCCTGGCCTGGGGCGACGCCGTCTCGCCCATGCTCGATATCGGCATCAGCTGGTCCACCACGCGGGCGGCCTCGGAGGCCATCGTGGAGATGGATCGGTATCTCGACGCGCACATCGCACGGCTGCGCCGCGAACCGGGCGAGGACATTCTGTCCGGCCTGGTCGCCTCGGGTGATCTCGACGATCGGGAACTGAAGGCCACCGCGACCCTGTTGATGGGCGCGGGCTTCGAGACCACGGTCAACTTGATCAGCAACGGTGTCGTGCAACTGGTGAACCATCGCGAACAGCTGAACAGGCTGCGCGAGGATCCGGAACTCTGGCCGAACGCGATCGAAGAGGTGCTGCGCTTCGACTCACCGGTGCAGAACACCGGGCGCATCGCGGGTCGCGATACCGAACTGGCCGGTATGCGCATCCGCAAGGGCAACACGCTCGTGCTGTCACTGTCCGGCGCCAATCGCGATCCGAACGTCTTCACCGACCCGCATCGCTTCGACGTCACCCGCGCCAACGCGAAGGACCACCTGACCTTCTCCAGCGGTATACACGTCTGCCTCGGCGCCGGGCTGGCCCGGATGGAAGGTACCCACGCGCTACGGGCGCTGTTCGAACGCTTCCCCGATCTGGCGCTCGCGGGCGTGCCGAAGCGCCGGCCGCTGTTCACCCTGCACGGCTACAGCCGGCTGCCGGTTTTGCTGGGGCAGCGCGCCACCCAGACCAGCGGCGTGTGATCCGGCTCAGCTGAAGCCGACCGCCTCGTCACCCCAGGCGGTGTTCAGGTCGTGATCGGGATCGTCGACGACGCGATCGGCGGTGTCGACCACCAGTGTGGTGCGGGTGGATTCGCGGTAGGGCGGCCAGTGTTTCGAGCCGTCCAGCGCAGCGGGCACCCCGTGTTCGGCGAAGGCGAGCCAGCGCCGCATCATCCGCCCCGATACCTCCATGGCCGCCTTGCGACCGCCGAGCCAGAAGGTCGGATCGTGGTCGAAGGAACCGAAATTGCCGAAGATATAAGGCAATTCGGTGGCGTGCCCCGCACCGACGCGCGCCGCCTTCAACATCGGCGTGGCCTGGTCGAAGCGGTACATCCAGGTGCGGCTGTGCCGGGAGTGCGCGTCGGCGACCCAGTGCGCGGGCATCCGGAACGCCGCGTCGGTGGACATCGCCAGCGCACCCCGGGTCTTGGCCAGATCCGGATAGGCGGAGGTGATCTCGGCGATCCGCTCGTGTGACAGTCCCGGATGCTCGCCGGCGACGGCGTTGAGCATGGCGTTCACCGCATCGGGTGTGACCGGCATGATCGGCGACCGGAACAGCCGGAACATCGAGGCCTCGTCCCGGTTGGTGCCGATGATCAGCGGCACCCGGTGCGAGCGGCCCTGCTGGAAACGGTCGGTGGGGTAGGTCGGCAGTAGATCGCCGTCTACCACCGGTGCGGCGGCGAGGCGGCCCGGTGACTGCATCGGCACCTCGTCGAGCAGCACACCCGCCGCGTCCACGATCCGCTCGATCGGGCATTCCAGCAGTTCCGCGGCGCGCTCGGGCGGCAGTTCCATCAACTCGAGGAAGCGGCGCGCCACCCCGGCGGCCCGATCGGGCCCGAAAACCGTGGTGGCCGGCGGGCTCTGCGCGATGGCGCGGTGGAACAGGCCCGCGGCCCGCGGCGAGGTCAGCAGCGCGGTCACACAACCGGCGCCCGAGGATTCCCCGAAGAGGGTCACATTGCCCGGATCACCGCCGAATGCCGCGGCATTGTCGCGCACCCACTCCAGTGCCGCGATCTGATCGTGCAGGCCCAGATTGGGGACAAACTCGTCGCCCAGCGAGGACAGATCGAGAAAGCCGAGCGCGCCGAGCCGGTAGTTGACCGCCACCACGACCACATCGCCGGCCTCGACCATGCGGCGGCCGTCGTAGATCGCCTGGGCCGCGGTACCCAGGCAGTAGGCGCCGCCGTGTATCCACACCATCACCGGGCGGGGCCGCACCGGCTCGGCCGCCGGTGCCCAGACATTGACCCACAGGCAGTCCTCCCCCATCCGCAGACCCGAGTCCACGGGGACCATATCGCCCATGCTCTGCGGGGCGATCTCGCCGAATTCGGTGCAATCGCGCACTCCGGACCAGGGCTCGGCCGGCCGCGGGCGCGCGAACCGCGCCGGGCCCGCCGGGGCAGCCGCGTAGCGAATACCGCGCCAAACCTGGACGGATCCCTCACGGAATCCGCGTACCGCTCCGCTGGTCGTGTGGGCGACAGGTCCATCACCGAGAACTTCCTCGGCCGGGGTCGCCTCGAAGAATTGAGTGCTCATCTCGCACCTCCTCGTACTCCCTGTACCGAGAGTACGTCCGAGATCATGATGTGGGAGTCATCCTCGGTCGATGTGGCCGAGGTCGCGGTCGGGATCGACACGGTCGCGCACGCGTTGTTTGAGCCGGGCGACATCGGGAAACCCACCGTCCGCCTTGCGGTCCCAGATCTGCTCGTCGTCCACGGTGATCCGGAAGACCCCGCCGGTTCCGGGCATCAGAGCCACCTCGTCGAGGTCGGTGCCGAAGGTGCTGAGCAGTTCCTGCGCCACCCAGCCGGCCCGCAGCAACCAGCGGCATTGCGTGCAATATTCGATCGCGATTCGCGCCATGGCTGCGACCCTACTGAGAGCGGGGTCCGCACAACTGTCGAGCGCGGTTCGCGGAAAATTTCAGCAACTCCTTCGCTATCAGTTCTAATCAGAACAGTTGCCAGTCATCGTAATGATCAACGGATGACGACCACCCGTTAGTCCGTCACGATTCAATATCACCATCGACGTACAACCACTCGCCGTTAACACGAGCAAACCTGCTGCACTCGGAGAGCGTGCCGCGTCTGCCATGCCTGCGATAAACGGCCCGGAACTCGACGGTCCCAACGTCCTCGAACAGTCCCCCGGCCTGGGTGCCGGAGATCTGCAAGGACACCCACCGCTGGTCCGGATCGAGGGTCAACTCGCGCGGACGGGTGCGCGGATGCCAGCTGCGCAGCAGATAGTCGCGGTCTCCGACAGCGAAGGCGGTGTATCGCGAGCGCATCAGCGCCTCGGCGGTGGGCGCGGGATTGCTGTGGTTCAGGCGCGGGCCACAACACGCGCCGAACTGTTCCCCACTTCCGCACGGGCACCGATCACTGTCGCCGGGGCGGTCGGTAACGGTGTCGGCCATCGCTCGATTATCGCCGCCGCCGTTTCGACGCCGATGCGCGGTTCGATCCCGATGACCGGTGCCTCGGACGATGCGCGCGGCCGAAGACCGCCGGCACACCGGATACGCCGATGCGATCGAGTTCGCCGGCCAGCCGCGCGGTCTCGTCGTACCAGCCGCGCAGCTCGTCCACGGTCGGCGCGGGCTCGGAATCGAGATGATGCCCCGACCGCGACAGCACCGCCCACAACCCGGCGACGCTGCCGGCGAGTTCGGGACCGGCGCAGGTTTCCAGTGCCAGCAGTTGCGCACGCATACTGCAGCGCGCCAGCGGCGGCGAAATACGCGCCCACAGCCCGTCCACCGCCTGTTCCAGGGCGATCCGCAGAATCCAGACCGTCGCCCGCGACCACAACCCGCCCGCATCGGTCACGGTCCCGTCGAGAAGTTCCGCGGCCGCGGCCAGGCGCTCCCGGACCGTCGGTCTCACGGATTCAGCCATGTCACGAATCTCTTCGTGTCGTCTATCAATTCGTCGGATCCCCGCCGGATGCGGATATGGGCGCCGGCGGCGGCATCGCGCACCACAGCGCGCGCCCACGGCGCCTCGCGGTCGAGTAGTTCATTGAGATCGTCGACCCGATCCGGCACGCCGAAGATCGCCAGCGAGACCGTCTCCCAGGTGGTCCGGGCCCGGTCGACACGCGCCTGTACCTCCCGGTGGTCGATTCCGGCGGCCAGCAATTCGCGCCGGGACCGGGCCAACGCGGCGGCCTCGATGGCGGATCGGCAACAGGTGATCACGAGTTCGGTCGCGATCGCGCGCGGCAGCTGGCGGGTGCGCTGCAGTGCGCGCGCGTCCGCCAGGTAGCGCCGCACAGGATCCTCGACCCCGCGCACCTCCACCTGGGATCGCTCGCGGCGCTGGACTTCGAGAACCGTCGCGTCCAAACGCAATCTGCGCACGGCCTCGGACAGCCGCTCGTCGTGGGTGAACACCACGACCTGGCGGCCGCTGCGTGCGGCCGCGGCGAGCACCCGGGCCAGACCGTCGACCTTGGCAGGATCCATCGCCTGTACCGGATCGTCGATCATGACGAATCCGAACGGGCTCTCGGCCACCGTGGCCCTGGGCAGGAACAGCGCCAGGCCCAGCGCGTGCAATTCCCCCTGGCTCATCACGCCCAACGCGGTGCCGTCGGCTTCGTCGACGGTGACATCCAGCAGCACCTTGCGGCTGGCTCCGGCATTGCCCTGCAGGCGAATAGCGCCCAGATCCACATTGCTGCGCTGCCGCAGCCCGCCCCAGATGCGCCGGGCGTGATCGGCCAGCGGCGCCATCCGTTCGTCCCGCAGCCCGGCGGCCGCGGATTTCAGCCATTCCTCCGCGCGGCGCACCGTCCACAATTCCGGTTCTGCCACCGCGACCAGTCGCGCATCGTGCAGCCAGGCCGCGATCCGCGGCACCAGCGGAGTCCACACCGCATCGATGCGGTCGAGTTCCTTGTGCACCGCGCGCTGCAATACCTCGAGCCGCGCGGCGAGTTCGGCGTGTGCGCCACGCAGGCGCGCTGCCGCCGTAGTCGGTTCGCACTCGGCCAAGGCGAACCACGCGTCCCAGGCCCGGTGCACCTCCGCGGGGTCGATATTCGGTGCGGCCGTCATGGAATCCAGTTCCGACGGAACGGGTTCGATGAGCGCGCGGGCCGCGGCGGCCGCTTCATCCAGGCCGGTACGCGCCGTGGTGAACGCGACCGCGCGCTGTTCCACCGCGGCGATCCGGGCGGTGGATTCGCGTCGCCAGGTTTCGTCCAGCGTCCCGTGGCCACAGACCGGGCACGGGCAGCCATCGGCGGCGCCCGCGTGCTCGACCGCGCGCCGCAACAGACCCACCACGCGCAGTTCGGATTCCGGATCTCCGGTCGCCGAGGCGACCACACGCGCGGCGGCCTGTTCGACCGCGGCGGCCGCGGCGTCGACCTGTGCGGCGGTGGGGACAACGATCCGGGCGATCGCCTGCAACGCCGCGACCCCGCCCGGATCGTGCCGCACACCCGCGAGTTCGCGCGCGATCTGCTCGAGTTCCGGCGCGGCCGCCCGCAACAGGGCGGCGACACGTTCGGCGCGATCGTCGGCGACGGTCGTCAGTTCCGCGAGTAATGCGTGGCGGCCGTCCCGGGACTGCTTGGCCGCACGCTCCAATTCGATTCGGCGCGTGCGGGTTCGATCGAGCGCGGCACTGATGTCGTCGAGACCGAGCAACCGGTGCAGTGCGTCGAACAGATCGCTCGGCCGGCCGTCCGCGACCGCACCGAGTTCGCTGTAGGACAGGAAGGGCCGGTAGAGCTCCATCGCGGTTTCCCAGTCGCCGACCCGGAATTCCCCGTCGGCCCGTCCGTCGCGCTGCCTGGTCCAGGAGCCACCGGGCAGATCGTCGGTGGCCGACCATTCCCGCTGGATCGAGTATTCACCGGAGCCCGCCGACACCACATCGACAGTGATGCGGGTGGTGCTGTCGCAGTGCATATTCCGCCAGCCCGCGCGCCAGACGGCCGACCTGCCCTCCCAGCGCCGGTTCACCCCCGTCAGCGCGACCTCGACGGCCTCGGCGAAACTCGACTTGCCCGAGCCGTTTCGGCCGACGACGAGGGTCAGTCCGGGACCCGGCGCGATCCGTAGCACCGACTCCCCGCCGATACCGCGAAACCCGCGAACGTGGACGGCACGCAGGAACAGTCCCGGCTGCGGCGCCGCACCTCCCGATTCGGCCGGCTCACCGAGCGCGGCGAGCACGGTGTGGGCGACGTCCGGGCCGATCGACGAGTCCGCTTGCAGCCGTGCCGAAACCAGATCTCGCAGGCGCGGTGCGGATTCCTCCTTCCCCCCTTGCCCCAGCCCCACTACCCCTCCTGGCTTCACACGATGCGTCGGGGCGAACGCTACCGGAAACCGGCCCGGGCGGGGCGCATGGCCATCGGCCGGCCGAACCGGTCCGATGGCCACCCCTCGGCCGTCCCGGCCGGGCAGTTCCACGGATTTCACCCTGGCGGGGTGGCTCGGTTCAACCGAACAGATCAGAATGCCAGATCATGTGATCTTGCACAAGTCGGCGCACGCACTCAATAGTGCTCCACGACAGGATGATTCACGTCGCTACCGGCTGGCGAACTCGCTCGGCCGGAAAGTCGGACCGGGCGCGGCGGACCGCACGGCCGCAGCACGCGATCGGTGTCGGTGGGGTCGGGTACAAATCCGATATAACGAACGAACGGGGGAACACGTGACCAGATCTCCGGCCGCGGCGCACACCGTCGCCACCGACAATGCCCTGGCCCTGACATCCGATGCCGCATCGCTCGACGCGGCGCGCGACCTGGCCGGCGCATGGCACGGAACCGGGTGCCGCGGCAGTGTGCTGTGGGGGTCGTGCGAGGACGGCGGAGCCGAACCGTACCGGACGGTCGTCGATCTGTCCGGACCGGAGTATCACTGTTCCTGTCCGAGCCGGGAATTTCCCTGCAAACATGCGCTGTCGCTGCTGCTGATCCGGTCGCAGGGCGCGGTCGCGGAGGACGACGCACCGGCGGATTTCGCGGCCGAATGGCTCGCGGCGCGCGCGGCCGGACAGGCCGGCACCCAACAGCCGGCCGTCGACCAACGGCGCGCGCGGGTAGATGCCGGACTGCGGGACCTAGAGACCTGGCTCGCCGATCAGTGCCGTACCGGTCTCGCTCAGGCCGATCATTCGGCGCCCGCACTGGAAGCGGTGGCCGCGCGGATGGTCGACGCACAGGCACCCGCCATCGCCGCCACATTGCGGCAACTCCCGCGCCGGATGCTCGGGAACGATCAGTGGCCGGCCATCCTGCTCAGCGAATACGCCCGGCTGCACCTGCTCATCGGCGCACATCGCCGGCTCGACGATCTGGCGCCCGAGCAAGCCGCCGGAGTACGCGCGCACATCGGATACTCCGTCAAGGCCGCGGAGGTCCGCACCGCGACACCGGCGATCCGCGACCATTGGATGGTCCTCGGCGTGCGAATCACCGAGGACGAACGGGTCTTCAGCCGCCGAACACTGCTGCGCGGCCGGTACACGCGGCGTTGGGCGCAGGTGATCGAGCACAGTTTCGGCAGTGCGAACTTCTCCGGTGATCTTCCGGTCCCCGGCACCATGGCCGAAGCGGACCTGCACTTCTATCCGGCCGCGATACCGCTGCGCGCCACCCGGGGTACGAGTCACGCGCCCGCGCAGCCGTTCACGACCATCGTCTGCGACTCCGCGACGATCGCCGATCAGCTCGCGGATCACGCCCGGGCCCTGGGCGCCGACCCCTGGCTGCGCAGTCGGCCGATGCTGCTGGGCGCGGTGAGCCCTGCGGTCGGCGACGGCCGCTGGCAGTTGGCCGAGGCGGACGGCACCGCGATACCGCTCGCCGCGAGCGTCGACGTACCGTGGCGGCTGATCGGGCTGTCCGGAGGACATCCGCTGACGGTGATCGGCGAATGGACCGCGGCCGGGCTGGTGCCGATCGCGGCGCTCGCGAACGGCGAGATCATCGATGTGGAACCCGAATCGCTGCTCGGCGCACCGACTCCGGGCACCGACCTGGCGGCCGCCTCGGCGCCGATCGTGCCGGTGGCGATGCTCGGCACCGCGCGCCGCCCCCTGGATCCGGCCCGGCTGGCCGGCCCGGTCACCGCGGCGCTGCGCCCCGCCCGTCCGGAACACACGCTGCTGGACGCGGTGATTCTGCAGGAGCTGTACCACCGTGGCGGGGCCGAACCCGGGCACGCCGAACCGCTCACTCCCGCGGCGACGGACGATCGCCCGCTCCTGGCCGCGGCCGCGGCCCTGCGCCTGCGCGAGCTGCTGGCGGGTGCGTCGCCGATGCTCGCGGAGTGGTTCGAGGCAGCGCTGCCCCGTGATCCACGCGTCCCCGACACGCTGTGTGCCGAACTACTGGAAGCCGCGAGAGCCCAGCCCGCACTGCGTGATCCGCTGCTGCGGCTGGCCGGTGCGCGCGGCCGGTGGCTGGCGTCGCTGCATCCGCGCTGGCGGCCCATGCTGAGCACCGGCGGTGACGATCCCCAGGTGTGGACGCACGGACGCCCGGCCGAACGCCGGAGCTGGCTGACAGCCGTGCGCGCCCGCGACGCCGCGACCGCCCGGAACGCGCTGGCCGAGAGCTGGAATCGCGAAGCCGCGCGCGGACGCGCCGAACTGCTCGCGGTGCTCGCCATCGGATTGGGTCCCGGGGACGAGGCGCTGCTCGAGACGGCCCTCGACGACACCCGTGCCGATGTCCGCCGCACCGCCGCGGATCTGCTCGCACGACTTCCGGATTCGGCGTACGGCGGGCGAATGCGAGAGCGAGCGAGGCGGTGGATGTCTGTGTGCTCAGGCACCCTACTCGCCGATCTGCCACCGGAACTCGGCGATTCCGCCCGGCGCGACGGACTCGCCGACCGGCTCGACCCGGTGGCCTATCGACGCGACGGTGGCGCCGATATTGATGCCGAACGACTCCGCCGCCTGGTCGCCGCCACCCCGCTGGACCACTGGACGTCGCTGTGCGGGTCCGCCGAGGCGGTCACCACCCTGCGCCTGCCCGACGACATGCTCGGGCCGGTTTGCGCCGGTTGGTCCGAAGCCGCACTCGCCCAATGTGACTCGTCCTGGGCGGGCCCGCTGTTCGAGGTACTCACCACCACACCGACACTCGGCGCGGACCCGCGGCTGCGTCAGGAACTGTTCGGACTGCTGCCGCTCGAACTGCGCGTGCGCTATCTGTGCGGACTCGACAGCACATGGCTGGCCGAGCTGGAGCTGCTGGCGCCGGCGCTGCCACACCCCTGGCCGCGGCCGGTCGCCGTTCACGTCGTCCGGCTGCTGCTCGACCGAGCCCAGCTGGCCGCGGCGCGACCGGGCGCCGCCGGCCGATCCCCCGGCTCCTATCGCACCCTGCTGCGCAGCGCCACGATCCACTTCCCGGTCGGGACCGTGCCGGTCGTCGCCACCGCGGCCCGGCGTTGCGGAGATCCGCACTGGCACAGTGCCTTCGATCAACTCGCCCACGGACTGACCCAACGCACTCTGATGCTCGAGGAGCTGGCATGACCATCACCCACAACCCGCCCGCGGATCTGCTGCGCCCGCATGCCGAGCAGGTATTCGCCGACGAGCTGGCGTTATTGGCCGCGGCCGACGACCGCCCGCGGCCGCCTTCGTGGCAGCTCTCGCCGTGGGCCGTGGTGACCTATCTGCTCGGCGGCACGCTGCCCGGCGGGGCCGTGATCACACCGAAGTACGTCGGTCCGCGCCGGTTGATGGAGGTCGCGGTCGCCACGCTGGCCACCGATCGCGCACTCCTGCTGCTCGGTGTGCCGGGTACCGCGAAAACCTGGGTCTCGGAACATCTTTCGGCCGCCATCAGCGGTTCGTCCACCCTGCTGATACAGGGCACCTCCGGTACCGCGGAGGAAGCGATCCGATACGGCTGGAATTACGCTCGCCTGCTGGCCGAGGGGCCCACGGACGGTGCGCTGGTGCCCTCGCCGATCATGACCGCGATGCGCACCGGCGCGATCGCCCGGGTCGAGGAGCTCACCCGCATCCCCTCCGATGTCCAAGACGCGCTGATCACCGTGCTGTCGGAGAAGACCCTGCCGGTGCCCGAACTCGGGATCGAGGTGCAGGCGGCCAAGGGCTTCAACGTCATCGCCACCGCCAATGATCGCGATCGCGGTGTCAACGAACTGTCCTCCGCTCTGCGCCGCCGGTTCAATACCGTGGTGCTGCCGCTGCCGGCGGACGAGGACGACGAGGTGTCGATCGTGACCCGGCGCGTCGAACAGCTCGGCGCCACACTGCAATTGCCGCCGGCCCCGGCCGCCGCCGAAGAGATCCGGCGGGTGGTGCGGGTGTTCCGGGAGCTGCGATCGGGAATCACGGCCGACGGACGGACCAAGCTCAAATCGCCCACGGGCACCCTCTCGACCGCCGAGGCGATCTCGGTGGTCACCAGTGGCATCGCGCTGGCGGCACATTTCGGTGACGGTGTCCTGCGTGCCGGGGATGTCGCGGGTGCGGTGCTGGGCGCCGTGATCAAGGATCCGGTGGCCGATGGGGTGGTGTGGACGGAATACCTCGAGGCCGTCGTGCGCGAGCGCCCCGACTGGTCCGATTTCTACCGTGCCTGCCGCGAGGTGCACGGGTGAGCGGGGGTATCGCCGTCGCGGACGAGCCGCGGACCCGGATCTTCGGGAGCCGCCACCACGGCCCCGGTTCCGCGCGCTCGGTGGGCTGGGCGCTGCGGCGCTTCCGCCCCGACACCATCCTGATCGAGGGCCCCGCCGACGCCGATCCGCTGACCGGGTACGTGGCCGCCGATGGGATGGTGCCGCCGGTCGCACTGCTCGCCTACACCCCGGACGATCCGTCCCGGGCTGCCTTCTGGCCGTTCGCGGTGTTCTCCCCGGAATGGCAGGCACTGCGATACGCGGCCGAACAGCAAGTCCCCGTGCACTTCTGCGACCTTCCCGCCGCCAATGCCCTCGCCCGCGAGGACGACCGGGAGGTATCCGGCGATCCGCTGGCGTCGCTGGCCGCCGCCGGTGGATTCGACGATCCGGAGCGCTGGTGGGACACCGTCGTCGAATCCACCGCCGATCCGGCCGGAGACGGCAGCGAGATCTTCGACGCGATCATCGAGGCGATGACGGAACTGCGTGCCGCCGAGGGTGATTCCCCGGATCCGCACACCCTGCGCCGCGAGGCGTATATGCGCCAGACCATGCGCAAGGCCGTCAAGGGCGGCGCCCGCCGTCTCGCGGTGGTGTGCGGGGCATTCCACGCACCGGCGCTGGCGGGCGAGCTCGGACCGGCCGCGCCGGATATCCGGCTGCTCAAGGGCCTGTCCAAGGTGAAGACCACGCTGACCTGGGTGCCGTGGACACATTCCCGGCTGGCCGGAGCGTCGGGTTACGGTGCGGGTATCACCTCGCCGGGCTGGTATCACCACCTGTTCACCCAGCCGCAGGACCCGATCCCGCGCTGGCTGACCCGGGTCGCGGGCGCGCTGCGCACCCGCGATCTTCCGGTATCCAGTGCGCACATCATCGAATCCGTACGGCTGGCCCACACGCTCGCCGCCCTGCGCGACCGGCCCGGCCCCGGATTGTCCGAGGTCACCGATGCCACCCGCGCGGTGTTGTGTGACGGCGACGAGACCATGCTGCGGTATATCAGCAGCGAACTGGTCGTCGGGGAGGCATTGGGATCGGTGCCCGACGACACTCCCACCGTTCCCCTGGACGCCGATCTGCGGGCCCGGTCACGGACCCTGCGGCTGCCGCGGCAGGCCCCGGCCAAACAACTGGACCTGGATCTGCGCAAGGAGCGGGATGTGGCTCGGTCCCATCTGCTGCATCGGTTGCGACTGCTCGGAATCGACTGGGGTACACCGGTTTCCGGAGCTGTTCGCAATACCGGCACCTTCCGTGAATCCTGGGCACTGTGCTGGGAGCCCGCGCTCTCGGTCGCGGTGATCGAGGCATCCCGCTGGAGCACCACCATCCGCGGTGCGGCCGAGGCGAAGATCCTCGACCGGGTGCATGCCGCCGACGCCACGGTCGGCGATATCGGCGCGGCCCTGGAAACGGCGCTGCTGGCCGATCTGAGCGGAGCGATCGACGGACTCGTCACCCGGCTCGAGGCCGTCGCCGCACTCGATCACGATGTCACCCATTTGCTCGCCGCACTGCCGGGCCTGATCCGCACCCTGCGCTATGGCGATGTCCGCAGTACCGATGCCGGCGCCCTGGGCCGGGTGGCCGATGGTCTGCTCGTCCGCATCTGCGCCGGACTGCCCGGTGCCGTCACGGGTCTGGACGCCGACGCCGCGGGCCGGTTGCGCGACCTGATCGACAACACTCATATCGCGATCGCCACCCGCGACGAACCGCGCGCCACCACGACCTGGACAGCGGCTCTGAGCCGGCTCGCCGACCGCGACGATGTGCACGGCGCACTGGTGGGCCGTGCTGTCCGGCTGCTGTGCGATGCGGGGATCATCGCCGAGAAGGAGTCCGCGCGCCGGCTGTCGGCGGCGCTGTCGATCAGGCAGAGTCCGGCCGACAAGGCCGCCTGGATCGACGGCTTCCTCGGCGGGCACGGACTGCTCCTGGTCCATGATCGAGATCTGTTGCGGCGCATCGACTCCTGGCTGCGCGGCCTCGACGAGGACCAGTTCGTCGCCACCCTGCCGCTGCTTCGACGGACCTTCGGCACCTTCGAGGCCGGTGAGCGCCGGGCCATCGGGCGGGCGCTCCGCGACAGCGCACCGGTCACCACCGATTCCCGTGATCGCACCCGCGTCGACGCCGATCGGGGCCTGCTCGCCCTGCGCGCGGCGACCGAAATGCTTTCGGCCGCACGATGATCCCACCGAGGAGCAACTCATGACGACCCCATCCGGCACCGACGATCAGGACCGGCGCTGGCGGCTGGTGCTGGGCGCACCCGCCGAATCCGGTGTGGGCGGACTGTCCTCGGCCGAGGACGCCGCGATGGATCGAGCACTCTCGGCGCTCTACAACGGAGACGAGAACACCCCCGCGGGGAAACGGACGGCGGGCCTGGGCGGCTCGGCACCGAAAGTGGCGCGGTGGCTGGGCGATATCCGCACCTACTTCCCGTCGACGGTGGTGGAGGTGATGCAGCGCGATGCCATCGATCGGCTGCAACTCGCTCAGCTGCTGCTCGAACCGGAACTGCTCGACGCGGTCGAGCCCGACGTCCAGCTCGTCGGCACCCTGCTCACCCTGAACCGGGTGATGCCCGAAACCACCCGCGCCACAGCACGGCTCGTGGTCGCGAAGGTTGTTCGTGATATCGAACGGCGGCTGGCCGCGCGCACCGTCGCCGCGGTCTCCGGCGCGCTCGACCGGGCCGCCCGGGTGTCTCGCCCCCGCCTGCGTGATATCGACTGGGATCGCACCATCCGCCGCAATCTCGCCCATTACCTGCCCGAACACCGCACCGTGGTGCCGGAGCGGCTGGTGGGTTACGGGCGGCGGGCACAGGCGGTGCATCGCGAGGTGGTGCTCGCGATCGACCAATCGGGTTCCATGGCAGCGAGTGTGGTCTATGCCTCGGTGTTCGGCGCGGTGCTGGCGTCCATCCGATCGCTGCGGACCTCACTGGTGGTATTCGACACGGCAGTGGTGGATCTCACCGACCGGTTGTCGGATCCGGTGGATGTGCTCTTCGGCACACAACTCGGCGGCGGAACCGATATCAACGGGGCCATCGCCTACTGCCGGCAGTTGATCACCCGGCCCGCCGACTCATTGTTCATCCTGATCTCCGACCTGTACGAAGGCGGTATCCGCGACGAGATGATGCGCCGGATCGCCGCGATGACAGCGGCCGGCATCCAGGTCGTGGTGCTACTGGCACTCTCCGACGAGGGTGCGCCGGCCTATGACCACGACAATGCCGCGGCCCTGGCCGCCCTCGGCGTTCCCGCCTTCGCGTGCACACCCGATCGCTTTCCCGATCTGCTGTCGATCGCACTCGACCGTGGCGATGTACCCGGCTGGGCCCGAGCGCAGGCGAGCCGACGCTGAAGGATCCACCCATACCGGCGAAAGGGGTTGCCATTCCACGACTCTCGCGGCCACCGCCACCGCGGCGCGCCAACCTGCGCTTCCGGCCGTCATCACCACCGGCGACCGAAAGAGACCGGGCCCACAACGGCGGGCCGCGCGGCGGCGCGGAATCCGACGCGATAACTTGGACGGGTGTTGAAGAATTCCGTGGCCACGATGGCAGGAGCATGGCGGGTATCCGACGACACCACGGTGTCGTTTCGTGAGGCAGCGGTGGCCTGGGCACTGGCCGCACATGTCGAATTGGCCGAAACCGCGACCGGGTACGGGCATTTCATCACAGTGAACGAGCTGGCGGGGCGGATTCAGGAAGTGTCGGGCATCCACACCGAGGCGCCCACTCGAACCTGGATGGCCGCGATTCTGCGCAAGGTCGCACGACGGTGCCACGGCGCCGGCGAACCGCCACTAACCGCACTGTGTGTACGCCAGAACCACACTGTCGGTGACGACTACAAGTACGTGCTCGAACTCGCGGGATTGCCGATTCCGGACGATCTGGAACTGCACGCCGCCTACGCACGATGGCAGTGCTACGAGCACTACGGCGCCGAGATGCCCGCCGAGATCGGTGTACCGCCGCTGACACCGAAGGTCGACGCCCGCCGGCGCGGCCGCGGGACGACGAAAACCGCTGCCGCGCCGGAGGAGAAGTCCGCCGAACCGCGTCCGGCCGTGTGCTCGCAGTGCTTCATCCAGCTGCCCGCGGGCGGCGTGTGCCAGTACTGCGTCTGACGGTCCGAAGTGCGGCGGTGATACCTGAACCGCTCACCGCCGCACCTCTCACAGATCGGCGATCGCCGCCAGCGGTGGTGTGCGAGCGGCACGTACGGCCGGCCACAGCGCCGCCAGCACGCCCACGACCGCGGAGCCGATCAGCATGCCGACGATCTGCGACCACGGCACCGTGATCGTGCTCAGCCCCAGATCCGACAGCGTCCGCAGGAATCCGACGCCCAGGCAGAGCCCCAGCACCACCCCGACCACCGCGCCGAACACCGCGATCAGAACAGATTCGAGATAGATGGTGCGGCGCACCTGCGGCCGTTGCATACCGACCGCCCGCAGCATGCCGATCTCGCGCCGCCGCTCGACCACCGACAGTGCCAGCGTGTTGACGATGCCCAGAATCGCGATCACCACCGCGAGCGCCAGCAATCCGTACAGGATCGCGAGCATGGTGTTGATCTGCCGTCCCTGCGCACCCTTGAACTCGTCACGATCCTGGACCTGCACCACCACATAAGAGGCGGTCGCCTTCTCCAGCTCACCGCGCATCGCGGTGAGATCGGCCCCCGCATCGGCCTTGACCAGCACGATCAGATCGGTGCGGAAGGCCACCGGCATCACCTGGTTGTACAGATCCGGCGCCACCACCAGCGAACCCAGCAGCTGATTGTCGGCATAGACACCCGCGACCGTCACCGCGAACTTCTTGTTGTCCACACTCGATACCTCGACCCGATCCCCCGCATGCCAATTACGGTCGCGCGCTTCGGTTTCCGAGACGAGGACGGAATCACCGGCCAGTGCGTCGCTGCCGTGCCGGATGTCGTAGTGCAGCACCGAACCGATCGGCGCGTCCGGTGAGGTACCGGTCACCTGATCGTCGCCGACCCGCAGCGCGACCCCGCGGAAGGCCACCACGTTCGCGACATCCGGTACCTGGCGAGCCGCCTCGGCAGCGCCCAGGGGCACCCCGATCAACTGCGGCCCGGCCAGGATGTAGTCCGCGTTGACCCCTTTGTCCACCAGATCGCCGACACTGGCCTTCGCCGACGCACCGAGCATTCCGATCGCGGAGACCAGCATCAAGCCCAGCGTGAGCGCGAACGCCGTCGCCGCGGTGCGCCGTGGATTGCGCACCGCGTTGTTGCGGGCCATGGCGCCGATCGAACCGAACGGCCGCACCAGCAGCCCGAGCGCGCTCACCACCGGCCGCGACAGGGCGGGAGAGGCGAACAGCACCGCGAAAATCAGAGCGGCCGCGCCGATTCCGACCGTGGCCGCCGCATTCCCGCCGGTATGCCGGGCACCCGCCACCACCACGATCACGCCGATCACCGCCAGCACCGCCCCGATGACGGTACGAACCCGCAGCGAATCCCCGGTCGAGGCGAACTCCTCTCGCATCGCCTCCACCGGCGGAATCTTCGCCGCCCGGCGTGCGGGCGCGTAGGCACTGGCCACCGTCACCACCAGGCCGATGGCCACCGCCGCGAGCACCGTGCGCGGCAGCACCTGCATGGTCCCGGTCGGCAGCCCGAGATCGAACGCGTTGAGCAGGGCCGACAGCCCGTACGCCAGACCGATCCCACCGGCCAGCCCGAGCAGACTGCCGATGAGCCCGATCACGAACGCCTCGGACACCACCGACAATCCGACCTGACGGCGCCCCGCGCCGACCGCGCGCAGCAGTGCGAGTTCGCGCAACCGCTGCGCCACGATCATCGAGAAGGTGTTGTAGATGATGAATGTCCCGACCAGCAGAGCGATCGCACCGAACGCGAGCAGGAAGTAGTTGACGAATTTCAGCGCGTTGCCGACCTGCGCCTTCATATCCGCGCGCACCTGATCGCCGTTGAGCACCTTGTAGTCCGGCGCCACCTTCGCGATCCGGTCACGCAGGGTATCGGCCGAAATACCCGGCGTCGCCGCCACATCCACGTAGCCGACGTGCGCGCCGTCGGTGAACAGATCCCGCGCCTGCCCGTCGGCCAGCAGCAGACCGATGAATCCACCGGTATCGGAGGAGACATCGTAGATACCGCTGACGGTCATATTGATGGTGCCGCGCGCGGGCACCAGCACCGTTGCCTTGTCACCGACGTGCAGACCCGCACGGTCGGCGCCACCGGAATTGATCGCGACCTGTCCCGGTGTCACCGGTGCCACGCCCTCGGCGAAATGCTCCGGTTCGGCGATGGCCCGGTCGGGTGGCAGATAGGAGCGGCCCCAACTCGGCGCGCCACCAGTCTGCACGGCGTGCCCATCTTTCAGCAACACCACCGGGCCCTGCACAGCCGGTGCGACCGCGCGCACCCCGTCCACCTTCGAAACGGTGTCGACGAGGTCGTTCGGAACGCCCAGGGACTGGGCATGTTTCGGCTCGACCCGGACGTCCACCCCCTTGGCCTGATCGGCGAAGATGCCGTCGAACGTGCGCTGCAGGGTATCGGTGAACACGAACGAACCCGCGACGAACGCGGTGCCGAGCACCACCGAAAGCAATGTGAGCGCGAGCCGCACCTTGTGCGCGGCCAGATTGCGCAAGGCCACCTTGCGCATGGGAGAACCGGCCACGACTCACGCCTCCCATACTGTGCGGGACACCCGCACCCGGTCGGCGCAATGAGCCGCTCCGCGATTGTCACTCATCACGCCCAGCGTCATGCGGGACACCCGCACCCGGTCGGCGCAATGAGCCGCTCCGCGATTGTCACTCATCACGCCCAGCGTCATGCGGGACACCCGCACCCGGTCGGCGCAATGAGCCGCTCCGCGATTGTCACTCATCACGCCTCCAGCGACTTCATTCGGTCCAGCACCGAATCCGCTGTCGGATCGCGTAATTCGTCGACGATGCGGCCGTCGGCGAGGAAGATCACGCGGTCGGCATAGGAGGCGGCGTGGGGTTCGTGGGTGACGATGACGACCGTCTGGCCGAATTCGTCGACCGCGGCACGCAGAATGGCCAGCACCTCACCCGAGGAGCGCGAATCGAGATTTCCCGTGGGCTCGTCGCCGAAGATGATGTCGGGCCGGCCCACCAGCGCTCGTGCACAGGCCACGCGCTGCTGCTGTCCGCCGGACAGCTCACCGGGCCGGTGATCCAGCCGATCCCGCAGTCCGAGCCGATCGATCACCGTATCGAGCCACTCCCGATCCGGGTCGCGGCCGGCGATATCCAGCGGCAGCGTGATGTTCTCCAGCGCGGTGAGCGTCGGCACCAGATTGAAGGCCTGGAAGACGAAGCCGATGCGATCGCGGCGCAGCTTGGTCATCTGTTTGTCCGACAGCCCCGTCAACGCGGTGTCACCGATGGACACGGTGCCGGAGGTGGCACTGTCCAGTCCGGCCAGACAGTGCATGAGCGTGGACTTACCGGAGCCGGACGGTCCCATGATCGCGGTGAACTCCCGCGGAGCGAACTCGGCGGATACGCCGTCGAGCGCGCGGACCTGGGTATCTCCGGAGCCGTACAACTTCGTCAGGTCGGTGGCGCGTGCCGCGATTGTCGCCACCGCGGTGGTTTCGGTGCCCAAGGCATCGGCAGTCATGCCCCCAGTCTGGTCAACACCGGCGACCCGCGCCATCGGGAATATCCCCCAATACCTGAGGGGGCATCCCGATACCGGGGGCCACGGGCCCCGATCAGCTGGACACGGCCGCCAGGATCACGAGCACCAGCAGCAGCAACACCACCGCACCGACGATGATCCCGATGATCAAGCCGGTATTGGACTTGGCCTGCGGCGCCGGCCGATAGCCGTAAGGCTGCTGGTTGTATTGGGCGGGGGCGCCGTAATTGGGCCGCACCTGATTCATCGGCGGCATCTGATGCGGTGGCGGCATCTGATGCGCCGGTGGCATCTGATTCATCGGCCGCATACCCGTATTGGGCGGCGCTGCCATCGGCCGCGCCACATTCGGTACCGATGGTCCGGTCTGCGGTCGCGGCGCGAGCGGATTGCCCGGACCCGTGGACGGCGGTCCCTGAGTCGGCATGGGCGGACCGGTGTAGGGCCGGCCGACCGTCGGCATCCGCGGCGCACTGGCCGGCGATACCACCTGCTTGGCGGCCGCGGCGAAATCCGCACAGCTGGCGAACCGGTCGACGGCGCGCTTCGACATCGCCTTGAGTAGTACCGCGTCCAGTCCCACGGGCAAACCCGGACGCACACTGCTCAGGGCCGGTGGCGGTCCCTGTAAATGTCCGCGGATCACCGCGGCCGGATTGGGCGCGTTGAACGGCCCCCGGCCGGTGAACAGCCAGAACAGGCTGCAGGCCAGCGAATACTGATCCGAGCGTCCGTCCAGCTGCGCACCGGTCAACTGCTCGGGCGAGGCATAGGCCAACGTGGCGGTGAAGGTTCCGGTCTGAGTCAGGTGACCGCCATCGTCGCGCAACCGGGCGATGCCGAAGTCGGTGAGATAGACCCGCTCACCCTTACCGCCGGTGGACCGGGCCAGCAACATATTGCCCGGCTTCACATCGCGGTGCATGACGCCGTTGCCGTGCGCGTAGTCCAGCGCCTCGGCGACCTCGGCGATGATCTGCACCGCCCGCTCGGGGGGCAGTTTCTGCGGATCCACACTGGCGGCATCGATACCGTCGATGAACTGCATGGAGATCCAGAGCTGGCCGTCCTCGAGGCCCCGGTCGTAGACCGTGACGACCTTGGGATGGTCGAGCTGTGCGACGAGATCGGCCTCCCGCTCGAAGCGGGCGCGGATCTCGGGGTCGGCGACCATCTCGCGGTTCAGCAGTTTCAACGCCGTCATGCGCGGCAGTCTCGGATGTTTGGCCAGATACACCTGACCCATACCACCGCGGCCCAACAGTCGTTCGATGACGTAGCCCGCGAACACATCGCCGCTTGCCAGCATTCCCCGCTCCCACTTCCCGTCCCGGATCACCGAAACCATAGCAGTACCGGGAGAAGGTCATTCCCGGTCGGATCCGATGATCCCCGGCGCCCGGCAGCCCCGCGGCTTGTCGGTGACGACCGCTACCCTGCTGTCATGCGCATTGGAGCACACGTCCGGCAAGACAGTGATCCGATCGGCTTCGGCGAGCGGCTGGGCGCCGATGTCATCCAGATGTTCGTGGTGGATCCGCAGAGCTGGGACAAACCGCAACCGCATCCGCAGGCCGAGCAGATCAAGGCCAGTCCGATCGACGTGGTCGTGCACTCCACTTACCAGATCAATGTGGCCAGTACGAACAACCGGCTGCGTATGCCCTCGCGCAATGCCGTCGCCCAGCAGGCACAGGCTGCCGCCGATCTGGGCGCGTTCGGACTCGTCGTCCACGGCGGGCATGTGCGTTCGGACGCCGAGATCGAGGCCGGAATCGTCAACTGGCGCAAACTGTTCGAACGCCAGCAGGACAAGGGCGGCTTCGCGGTGCCGATTCTGGTGGAGAACACCGCCGGCGGTAATCACGCCATGGCACGGCATTTCGATTCCATCGCCCGGTTGTGGGACGCGATCGGCGATTTCGGGGCCGGATTCTGCCTGGACACCTGCCACGCCTGGGCCGGCGGTGAGGAACTGATCGGGGTGGTGGATCGCATCCGCGCGATCACCGGCCGGATCGACCTGGTGCATCTGAACTCCTCACGCGACGATTTCAACTCCGGCGCCGACCGGCACGCGAATTTCGCCGACGGCACCATCGACCCGCAGTTGCTGGCCGAGGTCTGCCGCACCGCCGATGCGCCGGTGGTCCTGGAGACACCGGCCGAAGGCGTCGCCGAGGACCTGGCCTACCTGCGTGAACACCTGAGCTAGCGGCGGTCGGCTTTGGGATCGCGCTGACCGTAAACCTGGTCGCGTCCGGGTTGCGATGGTGTGCTCGAACCACAGCACGTTCGAGCGAAAGGCCCCCCATGTCAGTCGATCACGCAGCAGAGTCCGTGTCCGTGCGTCAATTGGGCACCCATATCGGCGCACAGATCGACGGTGTCCGGCTGGGCGGCGACCTCGCTCCGGAAGCGGTCGCGACCATCCGCACGGCGCTCAACCGGCACAAGGTGATCTTCTTCCGCGACCAGCGGCACCTCACCGAGGACGCCCAGTACGAATTCGCCGAACTCCTCGGCAGCCCCACCACCCCGCACCCGACAGTCACGTCGAAGGGTGTGAAGAGCCTGGCGATCGATTCCCAGCACGGCCGGGCCAACAGCTGGCACACCGATGTCACCTTCGTCGACCGCATTCCGAAGGCGTCGATTCTGCGGGCGGTCACGCTGCCCAGCTACGGCGGTTCGACCACTTGGGCCTCCACGGTCGCGGCCTACGAATCACTGCCGGATTCGCTCAAGCGGCTGGCCGAGGGACTGCGGGCGGTGCACACCAACAAGTACGACTACGCCGCGGCCCAGGAGGACAGCCCGAACCAGCGGTCCAGGGCATATCGCGACGAATTCGAGTCGTCCTACTACGAGACCGAACATCCGCTGGTCCGGGTCCACCCGGAGACCGGTGAGCGTGCGCTGCTGCTCGGCCACTTCGTCAAGCAGATCGTCGGGCTGACCGGTAACGAGTCGCACGCGCTGTTCCGGCTGTTCCAGGACCGGGTCACCCGGCTCGAGCACACCACCCGCTGGAATTGGTCCCTCGGCGATGTCGCGATCTGGGACAACCGCGCGACCCAGCACTACGCGATCGACGACTACGATGGCGCCGAGCATCGCAAGCTCACCCGGATCACGCTGGCCGGAGATATCCCGGTGGGTGTGGACGGCCGCCCCAGCACCATCGTCGCCGGCAATGCCGAGCACTACTCGATCGTCGACGAGGTCGCCCGGGCGGCCTGACCGCCACCGCCGACCGGTGGTTGAATCTGGGTATGGAGATTCGACCGCTGGCCGGCGTTCGGGTGCTGGAGCTGGGCAATTACATCGCGGCACCCACGGCGGGCCGCATCCTCGGTGATTTCGGCGCCGAGGTGATCAAGGTCGAACGCCCGAAAACCGGTGACGAGCTACGTAATTGGCGCCTCTATGGCGGCGACACCTCGATGCTCTTCCGCACCGTCAACCGCAACAAGAAGTCCATCATCCTGGATCTGCGCACCGACGCGGGCCGGGACATCGTGCTGGATCTGCTCCAGCGCTGCGATGTGCTGCTGGAGAACTTCCGTCCCGGGATGCTGGAGAAATGGGGCCTGGGACCGGAGGTGCTCGACGAGGTCAATCCGGACCTGGTCATCACCCGTATCTCCGCCTACGGCCAGACCGGGCCACTGTCGCAACGCCCGGGTTTCGCCGCGGTCGCCGAGGCGGTCGGCGGCCTGCGCGAACTGGTCGGCGATCCGGACCGGCCACCCGTGCGGGTCGGTGTCTCCATCGGCGATTCGATCGCGGGTGTGTACGCCGCGTTCGGCACCGTGCTGGCGCTGTTCCAGCGCAAACAACTCGACGAGCGGATCCCGTTGCCGCAGCGCATCATCGACGTGGCACTCAACGAGTCGATCCTGTCGGTAATGGAGTCGCTGGTCCCCGATTACGAGGCCTACGGCATCAACCGGCAGCGGGTCGGCGGGCGGATGGAGGGGATCGCGCCCAGTAATGCCTATCCGTGCTCGGACGGCACCAGCATCATCATCGGCGGTAACGGCGACGGGATCTTCCGTCGCTACATGCGGGTGATCGAGCGGCTCGATCTGGCCGAGGACCCGGAATTGCAGGACAACGCCGGGCGCTGGCGGCATCGCGACCGCCTCGACGCCGCGATCGCCGAGTGGACGCGGCGCCGCACCCGCGAGGAGGCACTGGCCGTCCTCGAGGAGGCGGGGATCCCATGCGGTCCGATCTACACCGCCGCCGATATCGTCACCGACGAGCAGTACCGGGCGCGCAATATGATTCAGCGTTTCCCGGTCGATGTGGGCGGCGACGAACCCAAGGAGGTCGCCTTCACCGGCATCGTCCCGGTGATCGGCGGCCGCTCGCTGCCCATCGGCACCGTCGGCCCGGACCTCGGCGAACACACGCGCGAGGTGCTGTCGGAGTTGCTGGGAATGTCGGACGCCGATATCGAGGCCTTGGAACGATGAGAAGCCGAACTGAGACCGAACCGGAATTCCCGCGATGGTTCGCGATGAGAGATGCGCGTGCGACGGATCTCCGAATCCGCCGGGTGCGGCCGACCCGAATGGTTCAGGAGGCGTGATGAGTGAGAATTTCGCCGCCGGTTTGCGCGATGTGACGCTGCGCGACGGCCTGCAACTGACCGGTAAGGTGCTGCCCACCGAGCACAAGGTCGAGATCGCGCGCACCCTGCTCGGCCTGGGCGTGCCGGAACTCGAGATCGGTTCGATGGCCCGCCCGGATCTGGTGCCGCCGATGGCCAACAGCCTGGATGTGGTCGCCGCGCTGAGCCCCGAGGAGCTGCGACGCTGCTGGGTGTGGGTGGCCACGCCGCGACAGGTCGCGCGGGCCGCCGAGGCCGGGGTCCGGAATTTCCAGTACTGCCTGTCGGTGTCGGACGCGCACAACAAGGCCAATATCGGCCGCACCGCCGAGGACAGTGTGGCCGCCATGCCGGAGGCGATCCGCTTGACCGAGGAGGTGGGCGGTGCCATCCAACTGTGCCTGGCCACCTCGTTCACCTGCCCCTTCGACGGACCCGTGGATCCGGAACGGGTCCTGGCCATCGCTGCCGACCCGCGGACCGACGGCGCCGCCGACATCGTCATCGCCGACACCCTGGGCCAGGCATATCCGGCGCAGGTCCATGCCCTCATCGCGGCCGTGCGGTCGCGAACCCCGCAGCGCCGCATCCTCTTTCACGGCCACGACACCTGGGGTATGGGTGTCGCGAACTCGCTCGCCGCGCTGGCCACCGGAGCCGATGCGGTGGACGGCTCGCTGGGCGGTCTCGGCGGCTGCCCCTTCGCACCCGGCGCCAGCGGCAACACCGCGAGTGAGGACATCCTGTTCGCCACCCGCCCGGACTGGTTCACCCCCGCTGCCCTGGCGACCATGGTGAAACTGACCGATCAGCTGCTGTCGGATCTGGGCGAGCCCAATCGTTCACGCACCGCCGAAGGCGCCCGCTCCGAGGCTCGCGCCTTCGAATGGGTTGTGCCGCGACCGAATTAGCGCACGATCTGCCGGTACCGCGTGCGCCTATCGGGCATCTCCCGCGATGTCGTCCAGTCCCATGCGGGCGCTGACGCCGTCGAGCAGGCATCGCAGCGTCCAGGCAACCGGATCGTCGGGGCCGGAACCGGTGCGCCCGTGGAACCACCGCGCGAAGGCGGGATAGCGATCATCCGCGAGCACAGGATCCAGAACGGGTTTCGCCGCATCACTCAATTCGGCATCGGTGCGCAGGCCGGACCGGGTGCGCATCCGCCGCTCCTCCGCCAATTGCAGTGCGGCGCCGAACAAGTGACCGTCGACGGCACCGGTCAGCAACGACAGATCGTCGGCCGACAGCCCGAGCGACTCGAGTAGACCGAATCGGAAATCGAAGAAGCACAGCGCATTCGGCCCGAAGGGCGGTCGGGTGTGGATCAGTTCACCGAACCACAGATGACGCTGGATCACGGCCCAGCTGTCCAGTGCCAGTCGCTCGAGACCGGCCCGCCACCCCGCATCGGGTGACGTTGCGGTCAGTGGGATCTCCGCGTAGACGGCGTCGAGCATCAGATCGACCAGGCCGTCCTTACTGCCGACGTACCGGTACAGCGACATGGGTGTGGACGCGCCCACCGCCTCCGCGACCCGCCGCATGGTCAGTGCGCGCGCACTCTCGGCATCGGCGATCGTCATCGCCGCACGCAGGATGCCCGCACGACTGAGATTCGCGGTCGGCCGGCCCGGCGGTTCGGGCAGGGTCCAGATCAGCGGCCCGGGTACCTCGTCTGCCACCTTGCTCACCTCCTTGCCGGAATTCAACCACTGGTGTACAACGTACACATGATGTACAACGTACACTCGGAGCCGGTGCTGATCGTCGGCGGCGGCCTCACCGGCCTCACCGCGGCCCTGTTCCTGCACTATCACGGCGTGCCGTCGGTGCTGGTCGAACGCCGTTCGACCACCTCGCAGCAGCCCAAAGCGCGCCGCATCAACATCCGCACCATGGAGCTCTTCCGCCGGATCGGCATCGACGCGGAGGTCGCGGCGGCCGCCGAAGGTTTGGCCGGCTATCAGGCCATGGCCGCGGGACCGACCCTGGCAACCGCCGAGCGGCTCCCCTTCACACTCCCGGGCGGCCTGCCCGACTGGGATGCGATCACACCGTCGACAGCCTGCCTCTGCGCCCAGGATCTCCTCGAACCCACACTGCGCGCACTGGCCCGAGCACGGGGCTGCGATATCCGCTTCGGTGTCGAATGTGTCGGATTCGATGAGACCGCAACGGGTCTCACCGCGACGCTGCGCACGAACGGCGAGACCGAAACCCTGTCGGCGGCCTATCTGATCGCGGCCGACGGCGCCCACAGTCCGATCCGCCATCGCCTCGGCATCGATCGCCACGGTCGCGGCACTCTCGGCAGTGCGGTGAACGTCTACTTCCGGGCCGATCTCACAGAGTTGGTGCGCGGCCGCGAATTCAACCTCTGCCAGATCGAGAACGAGCGCGTCCCGGGCGCATTCGCCAGCATCGACGGTTCCCGGCGCTGGCTGTTCACGAGTCCGGCGGCGCCGGATCGCGCGGTGGAGCGCTGGCCCGAGTTGTTGCGCGAGGCCATCGGAGTCGCCGATATCGAGGTCGAGGTGCTGAGCGTCATGCCGTGGGAATCCGGCATGTTCGTCGCCGACAGGTTCGGCTCGGGGCGAGTCTTCCTCGCCGGCGACGCCGCCCATGTCATGCCGCCCTACGCTGCGGCGGGCGCCAATACCGGAATCCAGGACGTGCACAATCTGGCCTGGAAGCTGGCGATGGTGCGGGACGGCCACGCGCCCGCCGATCTGCTGGACAGCTACGACAGCGAGCGCCGCCCGGTCGGCCGGTACATCGCGGATCAGTCCAGTATCCGAACCGCGAATCTGCGCACCATGGCACACGAATCGGCCGACGGCACCCCGCTCGCCGATCCGATCGCGCTGATTCTCGGTACCCGCTATCCGGCGGGCGCCTTCGTCGACGACGGCAGTTCGCACACCATGGCGCACCTGGACCTGACCGGACGTCCCGGCACCCGGCTCCCGCACCGCTTCCTCGACGACGGCCGATCCACGCTCGACCTGATCGGGACGAACTTCACCCTCCTACTGGGACCGGATGCCCCTGCCCCGCAACCGGGTTCGCGCCCCATCGATATCGTCCGGATGGATCGCGCATGGTGCCCGACGGTGGGCACGACACCCTCGGGCGCACTTCTGGTCCGGCCCGACCAGGTGATCGCGTGTCGAATGCCCGCCGCGCCGCAGGATCCGACCGCAGCACTCGCCCGGACCTGGGATCGAATCCTCGGCGCCGCCGGCGATCACATCGCGAGAGGTAGATCACCCGAGCTTGACCTCGAGTCGAGTTGAGCTTCTACGTTGGAGCCAGTCATGACACCGCGCCCCACCCTCGCCGACCTCGCCGAGCACACCACCGCACAGCGGGTCGCGGCACATCTCGCCGCGGAACTACAGCGGGCGGGCGAAACCGGCGACGCCGATCTGTACGACAACTCCTTCGCCGCCGACGTGCTGTGGGGCACTCCATTCGGCGCCACCGTCATCGGCTACGACGTGCTCAACCCGATCCACCACAAGCTGATGACCGCACAGGTCGCGCCTGCGTCGGCGTTCGAGGTCGTGGCCGCGAGCAGTCCCGCACCCGGCGTCGTCGTCACGCAGATCCGGCGGCAGGCGGCCGATCCCGCGGCCTTCTCCGAAATGGCCATGTACGTCCTGGTCGAGCGCGACGGGCAGTGGTGGCTGGCCGCCGCCCAGAACACTCCCCTGGACCCGGATAAATCGCCGCTGCGATATCGGTAAACAGGCAGACCCGCGAACCGCCGTCCGTCAGCACCTCGGACACCGCCGCGGTGATCGCGGATGCGTCACCGCCGGTTATTTCCGCAGTGGACTTCCGAAGTCGGCCGAACCTCAGCCGGGCCCGTGACCGTCGGCCCGCAGCCTCAACAGGATCAGCCCGGCCGTACACGCCAGAATCAGTCCGGCCACGGTAATTTCGACACGCAAGCCCGCGATACCGAGCACTGCGCCGACCAGCCCACCCAGGAAGATCAACCAGGCCGCGATGCGGGCTGTGATCGACCATGCGGTGCGGCCCGATTCGGCGGTAACCGAATCGCCGCGCGACACCGCGCGCGTGGGGGATGTCGAATAAGCTCCCATCACCACTCCTCGATGACGCCCACCGAGACGTTCGAAACGTCAGTTTCACTCGGTGAATTACATGCGTCGCATTTGTAACTCTGCTCACACGGTACGTGCCCGTCACCGAAACTCCACGCGACACGTGACCACGACACGCTGAACGTTACTATCTTGATATGTGAAACAATGGCGCTTCACGTTACTCTTCGGTATCTTGCGGTCCGTCGGCACACTTGGCACTGCCCGACGGATCTCGGTTACTGTGAGGCCACTCGGAAACAGCTTGAGGGAGCACCACATCCATGGACGACAGGGCGGGCAGGGGGGATGGCGCCGATCCGGATATCCCGGACCGCCTGAATATCAAGGTAGCGGGTCCCGCGATCGCCGCCGGTGCGATATCACTCGGATTGGTGTTGATCGGCGCGTGCGGGATCGGTCACAAGGATGTCTACGTCGCCCCGCCCCCGCTGGCAGCGGATCTGCAAGTCGCGTCGACCCCGATCAAACGCAGCGGCACCACGACTACTGCTCAGGTAGCGATTCCGCCGTCCCCGTCGTGGCGAGTGGCGGTCAATACCCCAGCGCGCCGGACCACCTCGGCGACCTCGACCGATACGACCACGGACACCGCACCGAGCCCCACGCCGTACGCGCCGACCACGACCGCTCCGACGCCGACCACAGCGGATCCGTACTACAGCGATCCCTACGATCGGGACCCCATCGACACCGACACCACCACCGCGACCACACCGTCACGCCACGCGACGCATTCGGTCGAGGATTCCGATACCGCGCAATCCGATTCCGCACCCGCGACAGAACCGGACGAGGGTAACTGACCAGCTGTGGAGACGAAAAAGGTGGCGGCTTCGCGAATTTCGCGATGACCGCCACCCACTCCGGAGTGCGTTCGGATCAGAGCTCGACCAGGCCGTAATCTCCCACTCGACCGCTGAGCGCGGCCAGATGTTCGCGCCGGCCTCCGAAGGTCTGATCGACCGCGGTGAGCCGTGCGACATAGTGGCTCACCGGATATTCGGTGGTGATGCCGATACCGCCGTGCATCTGCACCGCCTCCTGGCCGATATGACGCGCACCCCGGCCGACCTGGAGCCGTGCCCGGGACAGCGCCGTCGCGTCGACCGTGCCCTCCGCCAGCGAGGCGGTCGCGTAGTAGCTCATGCTGCGGGACAGTTCCAGGGAGACGTACATATCCGCGGCCCGCTGCGTCAGGGTCTGGAACTTCGACAGGGTGACCCCGAACTGCTTGCGCGTCTTCAGATATTCGGTGGTCAGGCGCATGGCCTCACCCATCGCGCCGACCGACTCCGCACACAGGCTCGCCTGGGCGGTGGCGACGGCCGCGGTGACCGCCGCATCGACGTCTCCGGCCTCGGCAGCGCCGAGCAGTTCGGCCGGGGCCGAGGCGAATTCGACCTGTGCGCCGCGACGCTCGTCGAACGTCCGGTACGGCGTGCGGGTGACTCCGTCGGCATCGGCGGCCACGAGGAACACCCGCAGCGCACCGTCGCCGTCGCGCGCGGTCACGACCAGTTCGTCGGCGCAATCACCGTGCGGTACCCGGCTTTTCACGCCGGTCAGCCGGTAACCGTCACCGTCCGCGGTGGCGGTGGCACTCACCTCGAGATCGGGCCAGCGCGCGCCGGCCTCCTCGTGCGCGAAGGCCAGCAGCCGGGTGCCGCCGGTCACCTCCGGGAGGATGCGCTGCCGCTGTTCGGCGGTGCCCAGTGCGGCGATCAGACCACCCGGCAACAGCACCGCGTCCAGCAGCGGCTCGGGCGCCAGGGCGCGCCCCACCTCCTCCATGACGACCATGGTCTCCACGGGGCCCGCGCCGACACCACCGTCGGCCTCGTCGAAACTCAGTCCCAGCACACCCAATTCGGCCAGCTGCGACCAGACTTCGCGGCTCCAGCCTAGATCGGTGTCGAGCACCTTCAGCCGGTTCTCCGCATCGTAGGTACGGGCCAGCAGATCGCGCACCGTGTCGCGCAGCATGACCTGTTCATCGGTGAGATCGAAATCCATGGCTGCGCCTCACAATCCGAGGATGGTGGAGGCGATGATGGTGCGTTGCACCTCGTTCGAGCCTCCGTAGATGCTGGTCTTGCGGAAGTTCAGATAGCTGGGACCGGTGCGCTGCGCCCAATCGGGTGCGGCGATATCGCCGGCCCCCACCGGGACGGCGTCCGGACCCGCGACATCGAGCATCAGCTCGGTCGCCGCCTGCTGCAGCTCGGTACCCCGCAACTTCAGCACCGACGAGACCGGATTCGGTTTGCCCTCGGCGGAGTTGGCCACCACGCGCAGGAGTGTCAGCTCCAGCGCGAGCAGTTCGTTCTCCAACTCCGCCACCCGCGAGGCGAACACCGGATCCTCGAGAAGCGTGCCCGACCCCGACTTGATATGCGCCGCATGTTCTTTGGCCTTCGCGACCACTACTTTGGTGCGGCCCACGCCGGCGATACCGGTGCGCTCGTTGCCGAGCAGGAACTTCGCGTAGGTCCAGCCCATATTCTCCTCACCGACCAGCTGATCGGCGGGAACCCGAACATTCTCGAAGAAGACCTCATTCACCTCGTGGTGTCCGTCGATCAACTTGATCGGGCGCACGGTGACCCCGGGCGAATTCACGTCGAACAGCAGCATGGAGATACCGGCCTGCTTCTTCGGCGCGTTCGGATCGGTGCGCACCAGGCAGAAGATCCAGTCGGCGTACTGGGCCAGGGTGGTCCAGATCTTCTGGCCGTTCACGATGTAGGAATCACCGTCGCGCACGGCGGTGGTGCGCAGCGCGGCGAGATCGGATCCGGCGTCCGGCTCGGAGAAGCCTTGGCACCACCAGATGTCCAGAGACGCTGTCGGCGGAAGGAAACGCTGCTTGAGCTCCTCGGAACCGAACTGCGCGATCACCGGGCCGATCATGTTCGCGTTGAACGTCAGCGGCTCGGGCACACCGGCCAACTGCATCTCGTCTTCCCAGATATGACGCTGCATGGAGGTCCAGTCCTGGCCACCCCACGCCGCCGGCCACTTCGGCACCGCGATTCCCTTGCCGTGCAGCAGCTTATGCGTGGTAACTATGTCGTCGCGGGAGAGTTCCCGGCCATTTGTGACCTTGTCTCGGATCTCGGCCGGAATCTCGGTCCGAAAGAACGTGCGCAGATCATCCCGGAAGGCCACCTCATCGGGTGACAGGGCAAGTTTCATGGGCATCTCCCACCTATTCGTAGGTCCGAACCGAATCTACGCCTCGATCCGAACCGCTCGTCGACCGGATCATAAACGACGAATCGCGCGAAACACCTGGATCCCCCCGGACCGAATACCGCTCGTGACATCGGCGAACTGTTAGGTTGCCGCGAAAAGGGCATAGCCTGCGGAATTCCCCGGCAATTCATTAAGTTAATAGATATTCGCATCCGGTTCGGCGCGGACTCGACGACAGCCGCGCGACGGCGGAGTCCCGGGGAGAGCCCGCCACTCTCATCCATACCCGGCGTTCTGTTGCCGAATCCGCAAAAATTCTGGCCCGTTCCACCACCGCCGGGCGATCCTCGGATCGGATGCCGATCCCGGCCCCGATATTCACGACCCGACATTCACGACGAGGAGTTCCATGTCCACCACATCCCCCACCGACCCCACCCTGTTCTGGGAGCAGCGCTACCGCGACAGCGACCGGATCTGGAGCGGTAACCCCAATCCACTACTGGTGCGGGAGACCACCGGCCTTCGTCCGGGACGGGCCCTAGATCTGGGCTGCGGTGAAGGTGCCGACGCGGTCTGGCTCGCCGAACAGGGCTGGCAGGTGACCGGCGTGGACATCTCCGCGACTGCCCTGACCCGCGCCGCCGCGCACGCCGAGCAGGCCGGGGTGGCCGATCGGGCCACCTGGCAGTGCCACGAGCTGGGAGTCGATTTCCCGGAAGGCAGTTTCGACCTCGTCAATGCGCAGTTCCTGCAGTCCCCGGTGGCCCTGGATCAGGACGGGGTGCTGCGTCGCGCCGCCGAGGCGGTGGCGCCCGGCGGCACCCTGCTGATCGTGATGCACGCCGGCTGGCCGACCTGGATGACGCCGGAGGAATACCCCTTCGACGCCGAATTCCCCACCCGCGACGGGGTGCTGCGCAGCCTGAACCTCTCGGGCGAGTGGACCCCCACCACGCTGGAAGCGGTGGAACGGCCGATCACCGCACCCGACGGCCGCGAGGGCACTCGCGCCGACAATGTGTGGCGGCTGACCCGCGCGACGGCGGCGCGGGACTAACTGCGGGGTTTGCGGCGGTCGGGCTTGCGGCCGCCCTCCCGGCGCGGACCGCGGACCATGGGGCGGTGCCCCGGCGGGCCGGAATCCAACTGCAACTGGATCAACACACCGCTGATCCGGGTGCGGCGCAAGGCATCCAGGGTCTCCGAGGGCAGATCGGCGGGAAGCTCGACCAGGCTGTGGTCCGGCCGGATGCTGATATGGCCGAAATCGCTGCGACGCAGACCACCCTCGTTGGCGATGGCGCCGACGATCGCACCGGGAACCACGCGATGGCGTTTGCCGACCGCGATCCGGTAGGTCGCCATATCGGCCCCCGTGGCGCGGTGGCGCTGCGGCCCTTGGGGGCCGTCGGTCCTGCGCTCGCGCTCCTCGCGGGGAGCGCGCTCCCGGCGAGGCGGGCGGATCGGCTCGGCCTCGGGCTCCATGAAGAAGTGCTCGCCGTCGTGGCCGCCGACCGCCAGGGCAGCGGCGATATCGGCCAGCGGGATGTTGTGCTCGGCCTCGTAATCCTCGATGAGCTTGCGGAACAGCGCGAGCTTCGGCGAAGCGAAACTCTCGGTGATCGCATCGTGGAACTTGACCACACGCTGGGCGTTCACATCGTCCACGCTGGGCAGTTGCATCTCGGTCAGCGGCTGGCGGGTGGCGCGTTCGATGGCATCGAGCAGGCGGCGCTCGCGGGGTGCGACGAACAGCAGCGCTTCACCCGTGCGACCGGCGCGACCGGTGCGGCCGATCCGGTGCACATAGGATTCGGTGTCGTGCGGGATGTCGTAGTTGACCACATGCGAGATGCGGTCGACATCGAGTCCGCGGGCGGCCACATCGGTGGCGACCAGGATGTCCAGCGTGCCGGACTTCAACTGGCCGATGGTGCGTTCTCGCTGGTTCTGCGCGATATCGCCGTTGATGGCCGCGGCCGAATAACCACGTGAGCGCAACTTCTCGGCGAGTTCTTCGGTGGCCTGTTTGGTGCGCACGAAGATGATCATCGCCTCGAACGGCTCGACCTCGAGGATGCGGGTCAGTGCGTCGAGTTTGCGCTGGTAGGAAACGTGCACCCAGCGCTGGGCGATGTTGGTGTTGGTCGAAGTCTTGGACTTGACCGTGATCTCGACCGGATCGTTCAGATACTGCTTGGAGATCTTGCGGATCACCGAGGGCATGGTCGCCGAGAACAGCGCGACCTGCTTCTCCCGCGGAGTGTCGCGCAGAATGCGCTCCACATCCTCCTGGAAACCCATCTTCAGCATCTCGTCGGCCTCGTCGAGGACCAGATACCGCAGCTGGGTCAGATCGAGAGTGCCGCGTTCCAGGTGGTCGATGACACGGCCCGGCGTACCGACGACGACCTGCGCACCGCGCCGCAGTCCCTGCAGCTGCACCGCGTAGTTCTGGCCGCCGTAGATCGGCAGGACGTGAATCCCGGGCAGATGCGCCGAGTACCGGCCGAACGCCTCGGCGACCTGGATCGCCAGCTCGCGGGTCGGCGCGAGTACCAGCGCCTGCGGCGGCTTCGGCCGCTGGTCCAGGCCCATCAGGATCGGGATGGCGAAAGCGGCGGTCTTGCCGGTACCGGTCTGAGCGAGGCCGACGACATCGGCGCCGGACAGCAGCGGCGGAATGGTGGCCGCCTGGATCGGCGACGGCGACTCGTAACCCACATCGGCGATGGCCGCGAGCAGCCGGTCGTCGATGCCCAGATCGGCGAAGGTCGGCTCGGACGACGCCTCGCGATCGGACGCGGTGGACGTATCGACCTCCCCGGACCGGGACGCAGCGGCCGCGTCCGATCCGGACACGGCAGACTCGGCGGGCGCCGTAACCCCGTCGCGGTACCCGGTGGCGGCGTCCGCGGGACCTTCTTGGTTGCGCTCGTCTGCGCCTTCGGGCCTGTCGTCCCCGCCGCTGGGTACGCTGTCGACCGATGAGTTGTTCATATTGACCAGCAGTTTAATGCCTCACGGTGGCCGCCCGGACCATCGGGCCAATACGGTGAGACGTATGCAACCGCAGCAGCCGCCCTCGCGAGCCGTTCCGGAATACGCCGAAACCCTGCGGCCCACCGCATCTGCGCCCGCAGACCCGGATGCCGCGCCGGCCGGCGATCCGCCCGCGAGTGACGAAACCGACACCTCCGACCCGTCCCCCGGGACCGGATCGACCACCGGGATCGTGGTCGGTTACTCGGCCATGGTCGAGACCGGCCGCCCTGTCCAGACGTCCGCGGCAGGACTCGAGGAACGGTCCGCCACGCAGCCGGTCGCCGAATCCGAACCACCGCGTCCCATCGACATCGCGGTGGTGCAATTCGGGCCCTACACCGACAAGGCGGCCAATCTGGCGGCACTGCGCGAACACACCCGCGCCGCTGCCGAACTGGGCGCGAAGGTGGTTGTGGCACCCGAATATTCGATGTTCGCGGTGAAGCGGCTGGATGAGCGCGTGGTCGCGGCGGCCGAACCGATCACCGGCGCGTGGGTGAGCGAATTGCGCGGGCTCGCGGCCGAATTCGGTGTGCACGTGGTGGCCGGGGTCGTCGAATCAGTGGGCGGTACGGACACCGATCGGGTGTACAACACCCTGGTCGCCGCCGCGCCCGACGCCGAATTCGCGGCGATCTATCGCAAGGTGCACCTCTACGACGCGTTCGGTTTTCGCGAATCGGAGGTGGTGGCGCCGGGCCCCATCGAGGCACCCGCGACATTCACCGTCGACGGCGTGACCTTCGGCCTGCAGACCTGTTTCGATCTCCGGTTCCCGGAGGGCTGCCGCCGCGTCGCCGCGGCGGGCGCGCACGTGTTGCTGCTTCCGGCGCAATGGATTCCGGGCCCCGGCAAGCTGGATCAGTGGACCACGCTGTTGCGGGCCCGGGCGATCGAGAACACGGTCTACGTCGCCGCCGCGGATCACTGCGCACCCCGTGGCGCGGGCGCGTCGATGATCATCGACCCGGCAGGTGCGCTGCTGGCCGAATTGGGCGATGCGGACGGCATCGCCACCAGCCGGATCGACCTCGATCACCTGCGGGAGATCCGCAGCACCAACCCCAGCCTGAGCCTGCGCAGATTCGGCATCGAGCCATAGACTGAGATCACCATGATCTATCCGGATCGATGGGCGGCCGGTCGCACGCTGGGTGAGTCGTTACTGCACCTGCGAGCGTGGCATCCGCTCGTGCTGGGGCTGCCGCGCGGCGGGGTCCCGGTCGCCGCCGCGGTGCGCGAGGTCATCGGCGGGGATCTGGACGTATTGCTGGTGCGCAAGCTGGGCGTGCCGTGGCAGCCCGAACTGGCGATGGGGGCGATCGGCGAGGACGGCGTGCGGGTCCTCAATGACGATGTGGTCCGGCAGACGCGGGTGCGCGCCGATCAGATCACCGCCGTGGAGGCCGCCGAGCGCGCGGAGCTGTCGCGGCGGCAGGACATCATCCGGGCCCGGGTGCCGCGACAACCACTGCGCGATCGAACCGCGGTGATCGTCGACGACGGGATGGCCACCGGCGCGACCATGGCGGCCGCGTGCCGGGTGGCCCGAGGTTGCCGGCCGCGCCGGATCACGGTGGCGGTGCCGGTCGCCTCGGCCGAGGCGGTGGATCGCGTGCGCGAACTGGCACAGGACATGGTGTGCCCGCTGATCCCGCGCATGATGGGCGGCGTCGGCGGGGCCTACCGCGACTTCCATCAACTCGGCGACGAGGAAATGCTCACCGTGCTGTGCGCACCCGGCGAGCCGGAGTGCTGACCCGGCCGGATTCGGCGAATCAGTCCGTCGCCGAATCGATCTCGGCGATGCCCTCCCGGTGCCGGCGGCCGAGCTCGGCGTAGTAGCCGGGGTTGATCCGCACCCACTCCTCCGCCTGTGTACCGGCGATCGGCCCCTTGACACGGGCGGGCGAACCCACGGCCAGCACGCCTTCGGGAATCTGGGCGCCGGGCTGGACCAGGGAATGCGCGGCGATCATGGAACCGGCACCCACCGTGGCCAGATCCAGGACGGTAGCGCCGTTTCCGACCATCGCCTCGGCGCCGACGCTGGCCCCGTGCAGCACCACACCGTGCGCGATCGTCGCACCCGGCCCCACCTCGACCGGGACCTCGGGTGCGGTGTGAACGACGCTGTTGTCCTGCACATTCGCGCCCTCGCGGACGATGATCGGAGCCAGATCGGCGCGCAGCACCGCGCCGTACCAGATCGAGGCCCGCGCCTCCACGCGCACATCGCCGATCAGGGTCGCGGTGGGCGCGACGAAGGCGGTCGGATCCACCTGTGGGCGCTTACCTTCGAATTCGAAGCAGGGCACGGTTTCTCACCATTCGTTGTTGTCGGCGACCAGTCGTTCCGCGGCCGTGACGATCGGATACAGCTGGGCGGCGAAGGTTTCCGCTGTGACGCCGAGGATGTCCACATCCTTGCGGGTGCGCACGACGTAGCGGCCGTCGTCCGCCACATCCATCCAGCACAGCACTCCCAGCGGCCGCATGCTTTCGTCCGCGCGGCGGGCCGAGACGACGATCTGGCCGAGTCCGTCTCGCGGTTGTTTGAGCAGCCGCCGCATCCGCGCGGTGGTCGACGGCCCCGAGACCGGCACCGTGACCAGATCCCGGCTGTCCTCGCGCACCCGGTCCAGCGGCGCCGTCCGCCGGGGCTGCGAACCAGGGGCATTCTCCGGCAACAGCGAGATCACCCGGGCCGAAAACGATTTCGCGTTACCTACGAACAACCGGACATCACCACCGCGATCGGCGCCGGTGCCGTGGCGCTGGGCCGCGACGACGGTGACATGCCCGCACGCGGCACCCAGCACCCGGACCGGATGGGCAGTATCGGCACCGTGCTCCCCGAAGACCTCGATCAGAACGGCCGGGCGGGCCAGGATCCGCAGTGCCGCTTCCAGATCGGGATCCAAGCAGGTGGCGGACCACTCGGTCAGCGCGGGCAGTTGTGCGGCACGCTCCACACTGTCGCGGGCCGACAACCGCACCGCGAGCGGATACGGAATACGGTCACCGTCGATACGCTGCCAGGCCAATGCGAACTGATCGGGTGTCAGTGTCCATCTCACCGCGCCCGACCCCGGATCGCCCGGCACTCAGTCATCCTCGGACCATTCCCCCAGGACGGGCGGTGTGGTCGGCTCCAACCGACCGACCAGCTCACCGCCGGGTTCGCCCGGTTCCAGGAAGGTCGGCTCCTCCTCGAACTCGGCGTAGTAGTCCTCGTCCTCGTCGTCGTCTTCCTCGTGGCGTGGCAGTTTCACCGCGACCGGGCCGGGCGGTCCCTGGCGCACCGCATCGCCCGCGGCGAACGCACCGCCGGCCAGACCACCCATGACACCGGCGCCCATACCCGACATCGTGTCGCCACCCGGGGCATGGTCCTGATCGTGGTCGTCGCGCTTGTCATGTTCGGTGTTCTGCGGATTCGAGGCCGGTGCGGTGCCGGTCGCGCCGGCCGGGGTCACGCGTGCGGCGGCCGCCGGTGCCACGGGGGCCGACGGCATGGCGGGAGACGGCGAGGCCGGGGGGTTCGGCTGCGGCGCAACAGGGTTCGAGACCGTCACCACGGGCTCGGCGGCGGATACGGCCGCGACGGGAACGGCGGCGGGTACCGTGCCGGCCGACGGGGCCATCGGTACGGCGGCGGCGGGAGCGGTAACCGCCGCCGGAACGACGGCGGCGGCGGGAGCGTCGCCGCCGGGCCGATCGGGATCGTCCGCCCGCTCGGCGGGCGGGGACACCGCCGACGCGGCACCCGGCCGAATATCAATGGTGGGCAGCACCTTCGGTGTGGTGGCGTCACCGGCCAGATCGGCGCTGCCGCCACCTGGTGCGGTGTCATCCGGACCGGGATGCACGACCGCCGGGTCCGGATACATACTGCCCTCGGAGAAGGCCGGCACATTGTCGCCGGTGCGCAGGAAGACACCCGCGTACACGGTTTCCATCACCCGGACCGCGTCCTGGCGCAGGCTCTCGGTGCTCTTCTGCAAGGTGGCGTTCGTGGTGGCCTGTTTGGGATCCAGCAGCGCCGCTTCCAGATTCGGCGTCGCGACCGTCTGCTGGGAAACCGTGGCGCGCAATGTCTCGGCCGCGTCGTTGGCCTGCCCGAGTCGCTGACCGACAACCGCCATCACATCCGACAGTTGCTGGCCCAGGCGCTCGAAGGCCGTGACGGCATCCTCGGCCAGTTGAGCCGCGCCACCGCGCCAGCCGTCGGCGATGGCGCCCCGGATCTCGGCATGCGCCGACTGGACGGCCTCGGCCACCCCGGCCGCCGACCCCTGCCACGCCTGCCTGCCCTGCGTCAGCACCTCGGGCCTGAGTTCCAGTACGCCGCGCTGGATATCGGTATGGGTGAGGTTGTCGAACACCTCGACGGTGGGCGCGTAGTCCGGATCGGTATGCCCCTCCGGCGGGCGCGTCCCGTTACCGCTGACCCTATGCATGAGCCACCCCCACCTGTTGCGACGGCTGCACCGTGGCCGCCGGCGGCACCGTCCGCGCGATCGCGGCGGCGGCATCGGAATCATGCTGGGCGTAGGCGGTCGCCGCGGCCCGCAGGGTTTGCGCGAATTGCCTTGCGGCGTCGGCATATTCCCGCAGCCGCTCGACCGCGTCGGCGGCCTTGCCCTCGAATCCGCCGCGCAGCGCGGCACCGGATTCGAAACCGCCGAAGCCCGGCAGGGCCGCAGCCGGAGCCAACGCCCGGATCTGCTGTTCGATCTGATCGGCGAGGGCCTCGTATCGGCGCGCGCAGCGCTCGTGCGTCCCGTCACCCACGAGGACGCCGTCGATCCACAGCCGACCGTCCTCGACCGCCTGGGCCAGCGCACCGACATCGGTGCGCAGATCTCCGGCCTCGTGTGTCTGCATCGCGGTCCCCCTTTCTCAACCCACGTACGCGGCGCCGGCACCACGGCGGTCCGCGACCGCGCGGATCCACTCGGCGATATCCGCGGTCACTGCCGCGTGCACCGGCTCGTGCAGCAAATCGTGCCCGGCGTCCGGGTACTCGTGCAACCCCACCGACGGATACCGGGCCGCCCACTCACGCACGGCGTCGACGGGCGCACGGCGATCGTCGATGCCGTGCAGCGCCAGAATCGGCAGTTCCGGCGGCGGTCCCGCGGACGGATCGACGGCCCGCTTCGGAGTTCCGGTCAGCACCAGCGCGAGACAGCCGGACAGTTCCGGGCGTGCGACCGCCGCCAGGCAGGTCGCCGCGCCGAGCGAATGACCCGCGAGGACGAACGGAACATCGGGGCATTCGGTTCTGGTCAGTTCGGCCAGGATCGCGGCGTCGGCGACCAGCTCGGCGAGGGTGCCGGGCGCATCCGGGTCACCCTCGCTCAGGCCCTGCCCCGCGGTGTCGAGGCAGCGGGTCGCGATATTCCATCGGCTCAGGGCACGGCCGAAACGGTGATAGTGCCCGCTGTGCTGACCGGAGCCCGGCAGGAACCCGACGATCGCAGCGGGCGCCGGGGCCACCGCCGGCCCGCACCGATAGTGGAGGCGTCCGCGGGCGCCTTGGAAGTACGGCATCACCCCATTGTTCGCGATCGGGAACAGCCGGGCGATGCGAGCCCGATCGCCGACACGCCCCCCTCACGCCACGCCGTACGACCTCGAAAGATTACGCTGTTGCGCGACTCGGGACGCAGATGGTGCGTCGGACGCGTGCGGGTATGCGGAACTCAGGAGGGCCGCGATTGATTCTGTTCGGTGATCGTGTCGTGTGCAGCACCGACGACCTTGTGGTCGCGGCGCGCTGCGAATTCGCGCTGTTGCGCGCGCTCGATACCGAACTGGGCCTTGTCTTCGCACCCGACGTCTCCGCACTCGAGGTCTCCGCACCGGAGGTGACCGCACCCGAAGGCTCCTCCCCTGGCGTCTCCCGGTCGTCCGGCGCCCCCCGGGCGGATGCGACCGGGCTCCCCGGTCTGCGACTGGGCTCGGACGGAGTGCCGGCCGAGGCCTTCGAGGATCTGATCGACACCTTCGGCGACACCCTGGTCTCGATCGACCCGCCCACCACATCCACTCCCGCCGAGTGGACGCGCGCGCACGACGCGACCGTGGCCGCCCTGCGCGCCGGCGCACCCGTGGTCGAGGGCGCGATCGGATTCGACGGCGAGTTCGCGGCCGGCTGCGCCTTCGTCGTCCGCTCCGAACAGGGTCTCAGTCTCTACGCCCACGCCGGCGGTTCCGAGGTCGCGGCGCTGATGGAGGCGGCGGCACTTGCGCGGATACTGCGGGACAACGGATTCGACGTCGAGCCGTGGGTGCGGGTCCGGGATTCGGCGGGTGCGCAGGACATCCACGAACTGGCCTGCGCCAAAACCGTCTATGCCGCAAGACGTGTGCGGCTGCGCGCGATCCTCGCCGCGAAACAGGACGAGCTGCTGCCCGTGCAATGGGGGGACCGTCGCTATCTCGCCTGCGGCGACTGTGCGAGTTGCACCGCGGAGCTGGTCGCCGTCCGGGATCTGCTGCTGGTGGCCGGAATGCGGCCCGCGGTCCGGGCACAGTTGCGCGATGCGGGTATCACCACCGTCGACCGGCTCGCATCGGCCGACTCCACGGTGACCGGCATCCCGGTACCCACCCTGTCCATGCTGCGGCGTCAGGCCGAACTGCGGTTGCGGCGGGAACGAACCGGCGACAGCGCCTATGTGGTCACGGATGCCACGGTATTCGGCGAGCTGGCGAGTGCGGACCCCGGTGATGTCTTCATCTCGGTGGCCGGCGCGGCGGTCGGGGTCGGCGTGACGGCTCGCAGCGCCGACGGCGGTGAGGGCGTATTCCTGTTCCACGCCTTCACCACCCACGATCCGGTGGCACTGCTGGAATTCCTCGCCGACCGCCAGCAGCACCACCCCGAATTGCGGATCTACCACTACCGCTCGCCGATTCGCACCCTGCTGGCCGACCTCTGCGCGCGCTGCGGCGCGGACGAGGACACCGCCGACGATCTACTCGGCGCGTTGCTGGATCTGTATCCGATCGTGCGGTCGGCGGTGCTGATCGGAGCCCGCTCCTACGACCTGCCGGACGTCCTGGAACTGCTCGATCCCGATGCCGCGACCACCGGCACCGATCTCGAATCCACTTGTGCGGCAACGCTTCGCCTGCGCGATCGGCTGAGCGAAATGGCGGCCGAGCACGATATCCGGCCGCATCCGGTGCCTCGCGGTGCGGGCGCCGAACAGCCGAGTGCGGTCGAGGCGGCCCTGCGCGAGTTCGCCTTCGACTACGACGAGACCCGCAGCCCCGCCCAGCAGGCCGCCGCGCTGATGGCCGCGGTTCTGGGCCACCCCCGCCGCGAACGCCTGCCGCTGCACTGGGCACATGAGGACCGCCTGCATCGCCCGATCGGCGAATGGGCCGATACCGCAGGGGTTCTCGTCGCCGATTGGGCCGGCGTGGACACCAAATGGCAGCACAGCGACAACCGGCCGATGCGGCGCTACCTCACGTTGACCGGGCGTCTGGGCACCGGTCGTCCGCCACCGCCCGGCACCGCGGTGCGCACGCTCTACGACGGCAACGTCCCCGATGTGCCCGCCACCCCGGGCCGCCGGGTCACCGCGGCGGCCACGGTCCTCGGCTGCGCGCTGGACGACAACTTCGACGACGTGGTCCGGGTGGAGGAGGTCCTGCCACCGGGCTGCGCGCCGTACGACGAACTGCCGGCCGCCATCGTGCCCGATGCGTCCGGGCCCGACGAGAATCAGGAACGGGCACTGGGCTCGGTCGCGCACGAGTTGCTGGTCAGCCTGCCGAAGGTACCGCACACCGCGACCTTCGACGTGCTGTGCCGGCGTCGGCCGCGGTTGCGCACCGCCGGCGCGCTGCCGGAGGTGTTCGGTGACTACGCGGCCGCCGTCACCGCCGCGCTACTGGACCTGGACGATTCGTATCTCGCCGTGCAGGGACCGTCCGGGACGGGGAAGACCGACACCGCCGCGCGGATCGTCGAACGCCTCGTCACGCGCTACAAATGGCGGGTCGGCGTAGTGGCGCAAACACATTCGGCCGCCGAGGCACTGCTCGACGCGGTGGTCGGAGTAGGGGTACTGCCCGAACTGGTCGCGAAATCGGATGTGCACACGGTGGCGCCCGAGTGGCTGGGAATTGCCGCCGACCGCTATCCCCGCTTCCTCGACAATGCGGTGAACGGCTGTGTGATCGGCGGTCTGCCGGGTGATTTCACCGACCCCGAACAGGTCGCGCCCGCGAGCCTGGATCTGCTGGTGATCGCCGATGCCGGGCATTTCCCGCTGGCGCAGGCGATCGCGGTCGGTGCGGCCACGCGGAATCTGCTGCTGATCGGCGACCCCGCCCCGCTGCCGGGTACCGGCCTGCATCCGGAGCGGGTGCACGATTCCGTACTCGGCCGGATCGTGGGCGACAACCCCACGCTGCCATCGGAATTCGGCTACTTCCTGGAACGCACCTGGCGGATGCATCCGCAGCTGTGCGGGCCGGTGTCGCGGCTGCGCTACGGCAATCGACTGCGCTCCAACGAAACCGTCACGCTGGCACGCGAACTCGAGGATGTGCCGCCGGGCATCCGGACGGTACCGGTCGAACACCACGGCAACAGCACCGAATCCGCGGAGGAGGCACGCGAGATCGTGCGGCAGGTGCGCACCCTGCTGGGCCGGACCTGGAGCCAGGGAGTGCCGACGCGGCGGCTGCATCCGCACGACATTCTGGTGGTCGCGCCCTATCACGCCCAGGTGGCGCGGATTCGAGCCCTGTTGTCGCGGGCCAGGGTCGAGGATGTGGTGGTCGGCACCGCCGATCGGTTCCGCGGCCGCGAGGCCGCGGTCGTACTGATCTCCATGACGACCTCGGCGCCCGGCGACGCACCCAACGGTATGGACGAACTACTGTCGCGGCACTGGCTGACCACCGCGGTGTCGCGGGCGATGTGGTCGGCCGTCGTCGTCGCCTCACCGCTGCTCACCGACTATCTGCCCGAAACTCCCGGACAGCTGCCCGATCTGGCCGCATTTCTGGAGCTCACCGGCGGCTGATTCAGCCGAAGTTGCGGCCCTCACCGCGGTAGGTGGGCACCTCGGTGCGCCGATCGTCGGCGTCGATGATCTGGATCCGGTCGAATCGCTCGCAGAGTTCACCGGCCTTGGCGTGCCGCAGCCACACCCGATCGCCCACCTTCAGTTCGGCTGCGCCGGTGAACGGGGTCTGAACCTCCCCCGCCCCCTCGGTGCCGATCAGGCGCAACCCCTTGGGCCACACCGGTTTCGGCACCCGGGCCGCACCCGCCGGGCCGGAGGCGATATAGCCCCCGGCGAAGGCGGTGGCGATATCGGGGGCCGGGCGGCGCAACACCGGCAGCGCGAAGAACAACGCGGGCCGGGGCTCGAAGGATGCGATAGCCGTCGAACAGCGTCGGGACGTACAGGCCGGATCCGGCGGTCACCTCGGTGACCTCGGGCGCGCCGACACTCACCTCGATCGAACCGCTGCCGCCGCTGTTGACGATCTCGAGCTCACCGGCCACCGAGCGCACCGCGTCCAGCACCTGTGTACGGCGGGCACCGATTTCGGTTGCGGACAGCCGCTTGACCAAGCGCACCGCGGGATTCGTATCGGGCAGACCGGCGATCTGGGCTTCGTAGGTCATCACGCCGACCACCCGGAAGCCCCGGTCGCGGGCCGCCCGGGCGAGTTGCCCGGCCTGGTCCGGAGTGCGGATCGGCGAGCGGCGCACGCCCAGGTGCAGCGGGCCGATGCGCAGCGAGGCATCGACGTCCAAGCAGACTCGCGGCGCGACAGTGGTGCCGGCCGCGGACCGGATCAGATCGAGCTGCGCCACATCGTCGACCATCAGCGTGATCGAGTCGAGCAGTGTGTTGTCGCCGGCCAGTTCGGCCAGTGCGGACCGATCGACGCTGGGATAGCCGAGCAGGACATCGCGGGCGCCGTGCCCGGCGAGCCACAGTGCCTCGCGCAGCGAGTAGGACATGATGCCGGCGAAGCCGCCCTGAGCGGTGAGGCCGGGGCCGAGCACTTCCTCGAGAACCGCGCGGCAGCGCACGGACTTACTGGCCACCCGGATCGGGACGCCGCGGGCGCGGCGCACCAGATCGGCGGCGTTGGCGCGCAGTGCGCTCAGGTCCAGTGCGGCCAGCGGCGGATCCAGGTCGGCGGTGGCGGCATGCAGGTCGGCGATCGGCGACACATCTGTCACAACAACCAGCCAATCACGAAACTGGTCAAACGTCCAGGTCTTATGCCGGTCGAAATCAGAGGTCGACGGCCTTCGTGGTCAACGTCGAGACCAGATCGTCGAGAACCACCAGGGTGGCTTCGTCGTCACAGTCGGCCAGCCAGCGCAGGATGGTCCCGTGCATCACGGCCACGACATAGGCCGCGATCGCCTCGACCGGCTCGATCCACTGCGTCTGCGAACGCTCGGCGCACAGCTGCAGATAGGCGGCCACCTCGGCATCCAGATCGCGGAACAAGGCCGATACCGCCGGGTCGGCGACACAATCGACCCTGCCGTCCCAGCGCCGCCGCAATGCGGCGATGGTCTTCTCGAGCGTGCGGACCTGCCGTTCCGGCGTCGCCTTGATCGAAGGCCACAACACACTCACACCGGCATGCAGGAGGATTCGCAGCGCGCGGGTACCGGTGCAGTCGATCGCGGCACACGCCGTATCGACAGCCTCCCGTACGGCCGGCCGGGGCCGGGTCCGAATCATCTCTCCACTAGCGCTCAACGACGACTCCCTCGGCGAAAGAACTCGCGCACCTCGCCAGCGCGGCTCCATCAACGGGTATCGGATCTGTGGTGATCTCTTCCGAGACCTACCCCGGGCGACCCGTTCAACATCCGTCAATGTTAGAGGCTATTCGGGGATTGCGACCAGGTTCAATGGGGCATTCCGGACTGAAAGAATGTTTTCGTTACCACTTCCGCGCCGCGCGATCGGGGCCCTGCGGGTGGATCGGCCACGGTCAGCGCATCCGCCGCCCGAGCACAAACGCACAGAACTCTACGGCCCGAGGCCCGGAATCGTTATAACGATGTGGTCGAGCACACACGTCAACGAACGCCGCCCGCCCCGCTCACGACGCCGATAACCTGGAATAGTGACCATCGCGCGCCCCGACCATCTCCACATCTCCGGCACGTTCAACTACCGCGACGTCGGCGGCCTGCGCGCCGAGAGCGGGATGAAGATCCGCAGTGGCGTCCTGCTCCGATCGGCCCAGCTCTGTCATCTGGACGAGCGAGGGCACGACACCCTGCAGCGACTGGGTGTCGCGACCGTGCACGATCTGCGCGGCCCGGCCGAGGCCGATCGAATGGGCGTCGATGTGCTGCCCGTGGGGGTACGGCTGGCGCTGACACCGTTCGATTCGGCGATCGGCACCGCGCCCCCGCACGAGGGCGGGGCCGATCGGGGCGGCCACCTGGATCTGACCGATGTCTACACCAGCTTTCCGTCGATGCCCGAAGTCGGTGTCGCGATGACCGCGATGGCGCAATCGCTGGCCCGCGGCGACGGCGCGGTCCTGGTGCACTGCGCGGCGGGCAAGGATCGCACCGGCTGGGCGATCGCCACTCTGCTGCGCGCGGTCGGCGTCACCGAGGAGGACATCCTCGCCGACTATCTGCTCAGCAACGAGGCCGTCGAATCGCTGGCCGCGGACGTGGCTCGCAATTCCGGCGGCACGCTGCCGCCCGCATTGCTCGGGGTGACCACCGAATACCTCGCGGCCGGCACCGAGGCCATGCACCGGCTGCACGGCGGCCTCGACGGCTATCTCGAGGCCGTCGGGATCACACCCGAACTGCGCACCGCGCTGCACGTCCGCATGCTGGAGTGAGGCCCACAGCCACACTCATTCGGTGCGATGCACCATGCCATCGGTATCGATGCTGACCTGATTGCCGGTGTGGAACCAGCTACCGGTGAACCGGGACTCGGTGGTCAGCGGATCGTTCCAGTAGCGGCGGGTGACATTCGGCCCGCGGCAGAGCAATTCGCCGCTGCCGCCACCTGCCCGCGGGCCCCACAGCGCCAATTCCGTACCGCCGAACGGGAATCCGAGCAGATCGCTGCCGGGCGCGACGCCGCCGTCCACCAATGCCAGGCCGATACCGCTGGTTTCGGTGGCACCCCAGACCGACCACTGCCGGGCCAGAGGAAACACCTCGCTCAGCGCGGTGGCCACCACATCGGCGGTACCGGACTCGGTCGCGGCCAGTTCGGCCCGATGGCCCGCACTGCACACCTGACGCACACCCTCGGCGCGCAGGCCGGCCAGCGCCGGCAGCAGACCCGCGAAGATGCGCGGAGTCGCGGCCACCATATTGATGCGCTCGGTCACCAGCGTCTCCGCGATCCTCGCCGGGTCGGGGGCGAGCACCAGCGTGCCGCCGACCGCGAAGGTGGGCAGCAACTGATCGACACAGCCGCTGGCATGGGCCAGCGGCAGCAACACCAGATTGCGCATGCCGTCGGTGGGCAGATCGAAGGCGCCGACCACCGAACGCACCGCGGACAGCAGATTCTCGTTGGTCAGCTCGACTCCACGGGGCCCGCTCTCCTCGGCCGCATTCGAAACACTCAGGTCCGCAACGCCGCTGGTGTAGCAGAGCAGCGCCAGCTCCCCCAGCGAGGCGCCGTCGTCGATGAAGGACGCGCCGTCGGGCAGATCGGCATATCCGGCCTCCGCACCGCCGCCGTCGAGCACGAAATCCGCGCAGCTGTCCGCGAGCACCCGCGCGGCGACCGCATCGGGCAGACCGTCGTGCACCAGCACCGGTACCGCACCCGACAGCAGTGCCCCGAGAAATGCCTGCACCCAGAGCGCACCCACCGGCATCCGTACCGCGACCCGGTCGCCATAGCCGATTCCGTGCTCCTGCAGCCCGCCCGCGATGCGCGACGCGGAATGCCACAGCTGCCGATAAGTCAGCCGTGGGCCGCCGACCTCCACGACGGCCTCGCGAGTGGAGAAGGCATGCACCTGAACGTCGAGCAGTTCGGTGAGTGCCGGATTCAGGTTGCCGTAGCGCAGTACGCCGTCGGCCCCGCGCGCAAGTGGGTTGCCGCACCACGGATTTCGCATCTGCGGATATTCGATCAGAAGCCGCGCCATCAAGTCCCTCCGGATGCCTCGATATTCGGGCACTTGTGACTATATGACGCAGATCACAATCATGGGGGCTTAGGCGATAAAGATGTCCGCGTGATCACCGCCCGGAGTAGCTCGCCTTCCCCGGGCCGACCTCGAGGAAGCTGCGGACCGCACCCCGCAGATCCTCGGTATCGAACAATTCACCCGACACCTTCGGGGTCACCGAATCCGCGTGCGCGACACCGCCGGAACGCCATGCGGCGATAATCTGCTTGGTGGCGGCATGCGCGCGGGTCGGCCCGTCGGCGAGACGGGCGGCCAGCGCACGAGCGGCCGTATCGACGTCCTCGTGCACGGCGTTGACCACACCCCAGTCGGCCATGGTCGCCGCATCGTAGACGTCGCCGGTCATGACCAGTTCCCGGGCGCGGCCGGAACCGGCGCGCTCGGCCAGCCGCTGCGGCCCGCCCATCGACGGAGTCAGCCCGACCACGGTCTCCACCAGGCCGAACTTCGCCTTCGGCCCGGCCAGCAGCACATCGCAGGCCAGCGAGATCTCGAAGGCGGCGGTGAGGGTGAGCCCGTGTGCGGCGAAGACCACGGGAAAGGGCAGCTCCTCGATCGGGTGGATGATCCGCTCGAACAGCCGCTGCCACAGTTCGGCGCCCTGTTCCACGGTCAGCCCGTCGAAAACGTGCACGTCGACGCCACCGGAGACGACCTTGCCCTCGGCACGCAGCAGCAGCGCGCGCGGCGGATTCGCGGTCAGCTCCGCCAGGTCGGCGGCGAGCGATTCCAGCAGCGCCGAATCGAACAGATTCAGCGGCGGATGGTCGACGGTGATGATCGCGAGCTGCGCGCCGGCCGCAGTGTCGGCACGTTCCAACCGGGTGGGTTTCGAATCGCTCATCATGAAGGTGGCGCGGACACCCCGTCCGTACAGGCAGGGAGGAGCGTCGAGGTGCTGCCCGACATACTCGGCACCACTACCTCCTTTCTAGTCTCACACAGTAACATCATGGTTTGTGAGCAAGGATGCATCAGTGAAGCGGGCGTTCAAGTACCGCTGCTATCCGACTCCGGCTCAGGCTGCCGAGCTCGAGCGGACGTTCGGGTGTGTCCGCAAGGTGTACAACCTCGCCCTGGAGGCTCGGACTGCCGCGTGGCAACACGGGCGGCGCGTCAACTACGTCGAAACCTCCGCATTGCTCACCGAGTGGAAACGTGATGTGGAGCTGACGTTCCTCAACGAAGTGTCGTCGGTGCCGCTTCAGCAGTCGTTGCGGCACCTGCAAACCGCGTTCGTGAACTTCTGGGGTAAACGTGCCCGCTACCCGAAGTTCAAGTCCAAGAAGAAATCTCACGCTTCCGCCGAGTACACGAAGTCGGGATTCCGATGGCGTGATAGCCAATTGTCCCTGGCGAAGATGGCCGAGCCGCTGCACATCGTGTGGTCCCGGCCGCTGCCGGAGAACACGGCACCATCGACGGTCACCGTGTCCAAGGACGCTGCGGGACGCTGGTTCGTGTCGCTGCTGTGCGACGATTCCAGCGTCGGGCCGCTGCCGAAGCGCGACACAGCGATCGGGATCGACGCCGGACTGACGCACCTTCTCACCTTGTCCACCGGCGAGAAGATCACCAACCCCCGGTACGAGCGAGCGGACCGTCCACGACTGGCGAGAGCCCAACGTGCGCTGTCACGTAAGCGGAACGGTTCGGCGAATCGGGCGAAGGCGCGAGTGAAAGTTGCTCGCGTGCAAGCCCGGATCGCCGATCGTCGCCGTGATCACCTCCACCAGGTCACCACCCGGCTCGTGCGTGAGAACCAAACGCTCGTGATCGAGGACCTGACCGTGCGAAACATGCTTGGTAACCACTCGCTGGCGCGAGCGATCGCCGATGCCTCGTGGAGCGAATTCCGGGCCATGCTGGAGTACAAGGCCATCTGGTACGGACGCGAGGTCATCACGGTCGACCGATGGTTCCCATCGTCCAAACTGTGCTCGGACTGCGGCGCCCTGCGGGACAGGATGCCGTTGAATGTGCGGCAATGGACATGCGCGTGCGGCACAACCCATGACCGGGATGTGAACGCGGCGAAGAATATTCTGGCCGCCGGGCTGGCGGTGTCCGTCTGTGGAGATGGTGTAAGACCTCAACGGAGCACTCCGGGCGGGCAGTCATCGGCGAAGCAGAAAACCTGACTAGCGATAGTCGGAACCCCATGCCTTCAGGACTGGGGGAGATGTCAACGGGCGAATCTATCCAGATCGAGATCGATCGCCGACGATCCGGTACCCCGCCCGCGGCAGGCCCGGGAGTCGGTGGCGTCTGCCACACTGGTGCGGTGAGCACCTCGCCGACCGAGAACGCCGGTTCGAGTACCGCGACCTATGTCGAGCCGGGCGAGTTCAAACGGGACACCAACTACATCACCACGCGCATCACCGCCGACGGCCGCGACGGATATCCGGTCGAGCCGCAGCGCTACCGGCTGGTAGCGGCGCGCGCCTGCCCGTGGGCCAACCGCACGCTCATCGTGCGCCGGCTGCTCGGCCTGGAGCAGGCGATCTCGCTGGGACTGTGCGGGCCCACGCACGACAAGCGCAGCTGGACCTTCGACCTCGATCCCGGTGGGGTCGACCCGGTGCTCGGCATCCACTTCCTGCGCGACGCCTATCTGGCGCGCGATCCGGAGTATCCGCGGGGCATCACCGTCCCGGCGGTCGTCGATATCGCCTCCGGGCAGGTGGCGACCAACGACTACCCGCAGATCACCCTGGATTTCTCCACCGAGTGGACGCAGTACCACCGGGCGGGCGCGCCGCGGTTGTATCCCGAGGACCTGCGCGCGGAGATCGACCAGGTCAATCGCCGGGTCTACACCGAGGTCAACAATGGGGTGTACCGCTGCGGTTTCGCCGGCGGTCAGGATGCCTACGACGCCGCCTACGACCGGCTGTTCACCGCGCTGGATTGGTTGTCCGAGCGGTTGAGCAGCCAGCGCTATCTGGTCGGCGACACCATCACCGAGGCGGACGTGCGCCTGTTCACGACGCTGGTGCGGTTCGACCCGGTGTATCACGGGCATTTCAAATGCAACCGCGAGAAGCTCACCGAACAGCCGGTGCTCTGGGCGTACGCGCGCGATCTGTTCCAGACGCCGGGGTTCGGCGACACCGTCGATTTCACCCAGATCAAACGGCACTACTACATCGTGCACAGCGATGTCAATCCCACCGGAGTTGTGCCGAAGGGCCCGGAACTGTCGGGCTGGCTGACCTCGCACGGCCGGGAAGTGCTGGGCGGCAGGCCTTTCGGCGACGGCACGCCGCCGCCACCGCCGCTGCCGCCGGAACGGGTCCCGGCCGCCGACTGGGCCTGACGGCCGCACCGGGAGGCGGCGCGTGCCGCCTCCCCGGTCGGGCCGGTCCTATGCCGGTGTTCCCGGGTAGGTGCCGAAACTCCAGAGCACGCCTTCGGGGTCGCGGCAGGTGAATCCTCGGGATCCGTAGTCCTCGTCGCGGAGTCCGCGCACGATGGTCGCCCCGGCCGCGCGGGCACGCTCGTACATCGCGTCCGGATCATCGATCACGATGTAGACCGAGCCGCTGCCCGGCGGCTGCTCGCACAGCACGGAATCGTCGCGGGCGGAACCGAGCATGATCCCGCCCCCGCCGGGCCGGCCGAGCTCGGCGTGATCGATCACGTCGCCGGTGCCGTAGCGGGCGAGTTCTACGAAGCCGAAGGCGCGTTGCAGGAATTCGATGGCGGCCGGTGCGTCGCGATAGGTGAAGCACGGCCACAGTGGTGCGGTTGTCGTCGCGGTATTGGTTGTATCGGTCATGTGGACAAGCCTTCCTCGCCCGGTACCCCGTCGTCTTGGACGAATGGGAACACCTCGCGCGCACGCCAGACCGAGGGCGGAGCACCGGCCAGTTCGCGCCATTCGCGGGCCATATGCGCCTGGTCGTAATAACCCGTCGCGGCCGCCACCTCCGCGATGCCCACCTCGGGCCGGCGCAGCATGCGATGCGAGACCTCGAACCGGGTCAGCCGCGCGGCTTCCTTCGGCGTGATACCGAATTCCCGACTGAAGCGACCGGCGAGATATCTTCTGCTCCAACCGATATCGCGTGCGATCCGGCCGACCGCGGGCGCACCCGCGGGATCGGTCAGCATCCGCCACGCCCGCCGGAGATTGGCGTCCAGTTCGAGCCGGCGCGGGTCGACGGCGGCCGCCCGCGCACTGAAGACGCCGTCCAGCACCGCGAATCGCGTCCGCCAGTCGGCGGTCGCGGCGAGGCGTTCGCGTATCCGCTCGGCCTCGGGTCCCAGCAGATCCGAGAGGTCGACGATCCATTCCCCCAGCTCACCGGCCGGAATTCCGAACAGTGCCCGCGCACCCAGCGGGGTCACCGCCAGCTGCACACCGTGCTGATATCCGTTGTGCGCGATCAGCGTGGGCCGCAGCGTCAGACCACCGGCCAGTGCGTCCCAGCGGCCACCGGACTGGTCGGGATGTGAGGACACCGGCACATCGATCGGCTCATCGATGGTGAGGATCACGGTGATCGCGGTGCCGGGCATGCCCACGTGCACGCCGGGGTCGAATCCGCGCAGCAGATATCCGGCGTACGGGCCGAGAAACGGCCGCAGCGACGGGGCCGGTAACCGGCGCGCTCCCGCGGAGACACCACTCACCCTCCCCACGGTAGGCGCCCGCGGGCGGAACCGGACACGGTCGCCATTCGTTGTTCGGTCAACGGCCGTCCCCGGTCACCGTGGTGCGGAGGCGGCAGGACGCCATCGGTCCGCACCACTAGAGTTTGTGCGACCGGACGAGAGGGGTGCGTTACCGATGTTCGACAGCGGCGTGGAGAAGGCCGTGCGGTCTCTGCTCGACAACGGGGCACAATTGCAGGCTCCCGCGGTGGCGAAATATGTCGACCGGTTCCGCAGGGCCCATCCGGAGGACAGTCCGGCCCAGCTCCTGGATCGGCTGGAGAAGCTCTACCTCACCACCGTCACCGGTAGCGGCACCGCGGTCGGCGCCACCGCCGCGATCCCGGGCGTGGGCACCCTCGCCTCCATCGCGGCCATGAGCGCGGAGACCACCTTCTTCCTGGAGGCCTCGGCGGTGTACACCCTCGCCGTGGCCGCCGTGCACGGCATCGCCCCCGAGGACAAGGAACGACGGCGGGCGCTGGTGCTCGCGGTGGTCCTGGGCGACGCCGGAATGGATATCGTTCAGCAGAGCGTGGGCCATTCGGCGAAGAACTGGGGAACCCTGCTGGCCGACCGGATTCCGGGAATCAGCCGCATGAACGATTCGCTGATGAAGCGGTTCGTCGTACAGTTCATCGCCAAGCGCAGCGCGCTGATGTTCGGCAAGGTACTACCGGCCGGAATCGGCGCCGCCATCGGCGGATTCGGCAACCGTGCCATCGGCAAGAGCGTGATCGGCAACGCGCACAAGGCTTTCGGACCCGCACCACAGCGCTGGCCCGCCGCACCCGTACGGGGCGTCGTCGTCGACGCGGACCCACTGCCGGCGCTGACCGACTCGCCCGCCGACACCGCCGAACAGCGATGAGCGCGGCGCGTTCCATCGCACTGTCCGCCACCGGACTGCGGGTGCAGTTCGACGGCGTGGTCGCGGTGCGCGATGTGGAGTTCGAGGTGCCGTCGGGTACCACCGCCGCCCTGGTAGGACCCCCGGGGTCGAGTAAGAGCACGGTGCTGGAAACGCTGCTCGGACTGATGCGGCCGGACGCCGGAACGGTCGAGATGGCGCGCGACGGCGGGGTCGGCGCGGTACTGCAGCCGCGGGGCCTGCATCCGGCTCGAACGGTGCGGGCCCAGCTGCGCATCCAGGCCGCCGCGGCGGGTGTCGGCGACGATCGGGTGGATGCGGTGCTGACCATGCTGCGCCTGCGCGATATCGCAGAAATCCGGGTCCGCGACACGTCCGAGGGACAGCAGAGCCGGCTCGCGCTGGCGCAGGCCCTGCTGACCGATCCACGGGTGCTGGTCCTCGACGATCCGTTCGAGGGGACCGAGCCCGCCGAGCGCACCTGGGTCTTCGAGTATCTGCGCGCCCACGCCCGGCGCGGCGGCACCACGCTGTTCACCTCGCGCAGTCTGGCCGCGGCGGTTCCGGTCTGCGATCAGGTGATCGTCCTGTCGGCGGGTTCGGTGGCCTACCAGGGCAGTCCGCGCCGACTGCGGCGCAACCACCCCGACCGCCTGGTGGTATCGACGTCCAGCGCGATCGCGCTGGCCACCACGCTGGCCTCGCAGGGTTTCACCGACGCGGTGATGCGCCCCGACGGACGCCTGGCCATCGGTGACGCGTCGCCGGAGGAGATCCGGGCCGCCGCGGCACTGGCCAAGGTTCATCTCGGCGAATTCGTCTCCGAACCGGTTCATCCGGATCGGGTACTGGCCATACTCACCAAATCGGCCCCGCCGCCGGCCTATCCGTCCCCCGCCCCTGCCACCACCTACGGACCGCGATGATGCTGCCGACCCTGCCGACCGTCCCCGTCGAGGTCAACCGGGCCGCGACCGCCGAATTCCGCAAGATCACCGCGGTGCGGTCGGGCAGGCTGCTGCCACCGATCCTCGCGGCCGTCGGATTCGTCGTCGCCGCCGCGTCCGCGCTGCAGGGCTCCGGACCGCAACCCCACGAGGCCCTGGCGACCGGAACGGCGACCGTCGGTCTGTATCTGGCGATCGCGGTGGCGGTGGGCGCCGCGGCGATCTGCGGGGCGGTCGGCGCCGGTGACGAGTACCGCTATCGCAGTATCGGCGTCACAGCACTGTTCACCTCCGATCGAGATCTGCTCTTCGGTGCCAAAACCGGTGTCGCCGCGCTGTATTCACTGCTGGTGGCGGCCTGTGCCGAGTTGGGCGCCCTGGTCGGCCTGCTGGCCTTCGGGCACGGATCGGTCGAATTCGGCTGGCGACTGGCCGGGGTATTCGGCGGCGGACTGCTGGCCGCGGTGTGCTGGGGTGTGATCGGGGTGGGGCTCGGCCTGCTGCTCCGGTCGCCGAATCTGGCCGTGATGGCGATGGCCGGCTGGCTGTTCATCTTGGAGCCGCTGATCTGGCTGGTAACCAAGGGCGCGGGCATCGCCGGTGTGGTGGTACTGCTGCCGGGATCGGCGACCATCGGCACGGTGACGGTCGGTTCGTTCCCCGACAGTCCCTATCTGCCGCCGAATGCCGCGTCCGCGGTGGTGCTGGTGATCTGGACAGCGCTGGCCGGGGCGGGCGGCTGGTGGTGTCTGCGCTCGCGCGATATCTGATTTCGAGCCATACCTCCCGCACGGGGTGCGGGAAGAAATTTGTGTCGGCGTGCGTCGGTAACGTCGAATCGAAATGAACGAGACCGAGACCGGCACCATCGACTCGCGGCGGCGGGGTCGACCGGGCAGCACCCGAGCCGCAGCGTCCGGCACCGCTCAGGTGGGCGGTGGCTGGCTGCGGCGGTTGTGGGCAGCGTGCCGCGCGCATTCGCGCCTGCTGGCGGGAGTGATCATCGCGGTGGTCGCGGGCGCGGGCGCCGAATCGGCCGCACCGCTGGCCGCGAAGGCCGCGCTCGACCGGGCCCGGGAGGGTGACGTCACGGCACTGGCACCCATCGCCGGAGTGCTGGTGGCACTCGCGCTCGCCCGCTTCGCCGCGACCTATGGCCGGCGGTGGCTGGCCGGGCGGCTGGCTCTCGACGTCCAGCACGAACTGCGCGTGGATCTGCTGACGGCCCTGCATCGCTACGACGGCCCGCGTCAGGACCGGCTGCGCACCGGCCAGGTGGTGTCGCGATCGATCAGCGATCTGCAATTGGTGCAGGGGCTACTGGCCATGGCGCCGCTGTCGGCGGCCGCGCTGCTGATCTTCGCCTTCGCGGCGGTCGCCATGCTGGTGCTGTCGCCGCCGCTGGCGCTGGTCTCCGTGTTGACGGTGCCGATGCTCGGTCTCGTCGTGTACCGGGTGCGGCCCAAGCTGCACGCCGCCACCTGGTCGGCGCAGCAGCGGGCCGCGGATCTGGCCCAGCACGTCGAGGAGACTGTCACCGGCGTGCGGGTGGTGAAGGGTTTCGGGCAGGAATCGCGGATGGTGCGGATTCTGGCCGGCCATGGCCGCCGGCTGTACGCGCATCGGATGCGCGCGGCCCGGATCGATTCGCTGTTCGCGCCGACGGTCTCGGCGATTCCGCAGGCCGGGCTGGTGATCGTCATCGCGCTCGGCGGTGTGCTGGCACTGCATTCGGTGATCGGCGTCGGCACCTTCCTCGCCTTCGCCACGTACGTGACGATGATGGCCTCCAGCACGCGGATCCTGTCCAGCGTCATCGTGATGGCCCAGCTCACCCGGGCTGCCGCCGAACGCGTCTACCAGGTCATCGACGAGGCGCCCGCGACGGTCGATCCGCCGGATCCGCAACCGCTGCCCGACGGCCCGCTCGGCCTGCGGATCCAGGGCCTCACCTTCGGATTCGACCCCGGCCGCCCGGTACTGCACGAACTCGATCTCACCGTGCGGCCCGGGGAGACCGTGGCGGTGATCGGCCCGGCCGGGTCCGGCAAATCCACGCTGACCCTGCTGCTGCCCCGCTTCCACACTCCGGAATCCGGTCGTATCTCGGTATTCGGCACCGGCTCGGACGAGGCGGCGGGGGTAGATATCTCGCGGGTGCGGGCGGGCGATCTGCGCGCGGCGATCGGCGTGGTCTTCGACGAGCCGTTCCTGTTCTCCGACACCATCGCGGCGAATATCGCGCTCGGCCGACCGGATGCCGGGACCGACGAGATCCGGGCCGCGGCCACCATGGCCGCCGCCGACGAATTCATCCGGGATCTGCCCGACGGCTACGACACCGTGGTCGGCGAGCGCGGGCTCACCCTGTCGGGCGGCCAGCGCCAGCGGCTCGCCCTGGCCCGCGCGCTACTGGCCGATCCGCGCATCCTGATTCTCGACGACGCCACCTCGGCGGTGGACGCGGTCACCGAGGCCGCGATCTTCGATGCCCTGCCCGCACACGGCCGGACAACGGTGATCCTGGCCCATCGCGAATCGACGCTGGCTCATGCCGATCGCGTCGTCCGGCTGCCCGGCCCGGCGGTCACCACCTCGAACTACGCACCCGCCCTCGCCGACGCCGCCATCTTCGCCCCCGATCTCGACCTGCCCGTGTCCGGCGCCCCCGCCGTATCGTCACGAGACACGGATCCGCCCGAACCGGATCCGTCCCTCGCCGAACCGGATGCCCCACCGGAGATGCGCGCGGCCCTCGCCGCGCTGCCGCGGGCGACCGAACAACCGGGGCTCGATGACGACGAACTCGAGCAGCCGGATCCGCGCTTCCGGCTGGTACGACTGCTGCGGCCGGTGCGCTGGCTGCTGACGATCGTGGTGATACTGCTGGCGTTCGACGCGGCGATCAGCGTGGCCTTCCCGGCGCTGACCCGGTTCGCCCTCGACGACGGCGTGGGACAGCATCACGCATCGGCTCTCACGACCGCGGCAATCGTCGGCGTGGTTCTGGTGATCGCGAGCTGGTTCGTCGAGGCGGTGGCCACCAGACTGTCCGCACGCGGCGGCGAACGGGTCCTCTACGGCCTGCGGGTGCGCAGTTACGCCCATCTGCAGCGGCTGGGGCTGGACTATTTCGAACGCGAACTGTCCGGCCGCATCATGACCCGGATGACCACCGACATCGACGCCCTGTCGACCTTCCTGCAAACGGGTCTGAGCACCGCGCTGATCAGCCTCGTCACCGTGGTGGGAATTGTGCTGGCACTGTTGGTGATCGACGCGTCGCTGGCCGTGGTGGTCTTCGTGGCGATGCCGCCGCTGCTCGCTGCGACGCTGATGTTCCGGCGGATATCGGCCTCGGCGTATTCGGCGTCGCGGGAACGGGTCGCCACGGTCAACGCCGATTTCCAGGAGAACGTGGCCGGTCTGCGCGCTACCCAGGCCTACCGGCACGAAGCCGCGGCGGCCCGGCGCTTCACCGACTATTCCGACGGCTACCGGCAGGCCCGCCTGCGGGCTCAGCGTGCCATCGCCCTGTACTTCGCCTTCGTCTTGGCCTGGGCGGATCTGGCCCAGGCGGCGGTGGTGTACCTCGGTGCGCGCGAGGTGGCACACGGCACCACGACGGCCGGCACCCTGGTGGCCTTCGTGTTGTATCTGAGCCTGCTGTTCGGGCCGATCACCCAGCTCTCCCAGGTCTTCGACGGATATCAGCAGGCGCGGGTGGGGTTGAAGCGCATCGAGACGCTGCTGCACACCGAGTCCTCGATCTCCCCCGACCCCGCGGATGCGGCGGTCGTCGGTGAACATCTGCGCGGTGAGGTGCGCTTCGACGATGTCACCTTCCGCTATCCCGATGCGAAAAAGCCCGCACTCGAAGAGGTTTCGCTGCACATCCCGGCCGGTTCGACGATCGCCCTGGTCGGCGAGACCGGCGCGGGCAAGTCGACCGTGGTCAAGTTGCTGGCCCGGCTCTACGATCTGCCCCGCACCCATTCGGGTGCCATCCGCGTCGACGATGTGGACATCCGTGACTATCGACTCGCGAAGTTCCGTTCGCGGCTCGGTGTGGTTCCTCAGGAAGCTCACCTGTTCAGCGGCGACATTGCCAGCAATATTGCATTCGGGAAGCCTATCGCCACCCCCGCCGACATCGCGGATGCCGCGGCAGCGGTGGGTGCGCTGGAGATGATCGAGGGCCTGCCGGGAGGGATGGCGCAGCCGGTCGGCGAGGGAGGTCGCGGATTATCTGCCGGTCAGCGCCAGTTGATCGCACTGGCCCGCGCCGAACTGGTCGATCCGGACCTGTTGCTGCTGGACGAGGCCACGGCCGTGCTGGATCCGGCCAATGAGGAGAAGGTGCTGGTAGCGAGCCGATCGCTGGCTCGCGGCCGCACGACGGTGATTGTGGCGCACCGCCTCGCGACCGCCGCGCGAGCCGATCGGATCGCGGTCGTGGCGCACGGACGGGTCGTGGAATTCGGCTCCCATGAACAGTTGCTGGCCGAGCGCGGAATCTATAACCGACTCTGGGAGGCAGCCGATTCCGAGGAAGGAATATTCTCGGTTGAGGACGAGTCGTCACCTATGAGGCTGGGTCTGCCCGGCGGTCGTTAACCGGGCAGTGGCGAGCGACGTGCCACCGATGACAGCGGGCGGGGAGAACCGGAAAAATGGCCCACGCCCGCCGCGCCGGGGCACAGAGTCGGGGCTGGGCCTATCCTCGGAAAGGGCGCATCGGCGCGAATCGCACCGATCCCCGTGCCGGGCACGTCACAAACGTCGCAGCGCGAAGAACGAAATGAGGCGAACACCTGCTGTGAGCAGCTCAACATCCCAGTTCGGACAGAACCAGTGGCTCGTCGACGAGATGTACCAGAAGTACAAGCAAGACCCGTCGTCGGTCGATGAGAGCTGGCACGAGTTCCTCGCGGACTACACACCGGAGGCGCCGGGTGAGATAGCCAACAGCACGCCCTCCGCCGCCGCCCCCACCGCCGCGCCCTCGGCGCCGGCTCCCTCCAACTCGGTCACGAAGGCGGCTCCGGCCGCGCCGGCCCAGCCCGCACCGGCGCCGCCCGCCCCTTCGGCACCCGCCGCTCAGGCTCCGGCCGCGCCGAAGGCAACCGCCGCTGTGTCCGCGGCCGCCGCCCCGCCGCAGGCGCGTGCCAGCAAGCCGCAGGCCAGCACCACCCCGGCGCCGACCTCCAATGCCACACCCGCAAAGAGCGGCCCGGCCGAACAAGCCGCCGACGAGTCGAAGGTGCTGCGCGGACCGGCCGCGGCGATCGTCAAGAACATGTCGTCGTCGCTGACCATCCCTACCGCGACCAGTGTGCGCGCCATTCCGGCGAAGCTGATGATCGACAACCGTCTGGTCATCAACAACCACCTGGCCCGCACCCGCGGCGGCAAGATCTCCTTCACTCACCTGCTCGGTTACGCCATTGTGCAGGCGGTCAAGGCGTTCCCGAACATGAACCGCCACTTCGCCGAGGTCAGCGGCAAGCCGAACTCGGTCACCCCGGCGCACACCAATCTCGGCCTGGCGATCGACCTTCCGGGCAAGGACGGCAGCCGCACCCTGGTCGTCGCGGCCATCAAGAACACCGAGTCGATGTCGTTCGCGCAGTTCCACGGCGCCTACGAGGACATCGTGCGGCGCGCCCGTGACGGCAAGCTGGGCGCCGACGACTTCTCCGGCGTCACGATCTCGCTGACCAACCCGGGCACCATCGGCACCAACCACTCGGTGCCGCGTCTCATGCCCGGCCAGGGCGCGATCATCGGCGCGGGCGCGATGGAATACCCCGCCGAGTTCCAGGGCATGAGCGATCAGCAGCTCGCCGAGATCGGCATCGGCAAGCTGATGACGCTGACCTCCACCTACGACCACCGCATCATCCAGGGCGCGGAGTCCGGCGACTTCCTGCGCACCATCCACAACCTGCTGATCTCCGACGAGTTCTTCGACGAGATCTTCCACGGTATGGGCGTGCCCTACGAGCCGATCCGGTGGCGCAAGGACGTCAAGGAACGCGGCGTCGACAAGAGTGTGCGCGTGCAGGAGCTGATCTCCGCGTACCGCGCCCGCGGCCACCTGATGGCCGACACCGATCCGCTGCGGCTGGTCAAGGACAAGTTCCGCAGCCACCCGGACCTCGATGTCACCCAGCACGGCCTCACCCTGTGGGATCTGGACCGCGAATTCAACGTCGCGGGCTTCCACGGCCAGGAGCGGATGAAGCTGCGCGACGTGCTGTCGGTACTGCGCGACGCGTACTGCCGCCACGCCGGTGTGGAGTACACCCACATCCTGGAAACCGAACAGCTGCAATGGATCCAGGACCGGGTCGAGCAGAAGCACGAGAAGCCGACCGTCGCCCAGCAGAAGTACATCCTGTCCCGGCTCAACGCGGCCGAGGCGTTCGAGACCTTCCTGCAGACCAAGTACGTCGGCCAGAAGCGCTTCTCGCTCGAGGGCGCGGAGTCGACCATCCCGATGATGGATGCCGTGATCGACCAGTGCGCCGAGCACGGGCTCGACGAGGTCGTCATCGGTATGCCGCACCGCGGCCGTCTCAACGTGCTGGCCAATATCGTCGGCAAGCCGTACTCGCAGATCTTCACCGAGTTCGAGGGCAACATGAACCCGGCCGCCACCCATGGCTCGGGCGATGTGAAGTACCACCTCGGCGCGCACGGCACCTACATCCAGATGTTCGGCGACAACGACATCGAGGTATCGCTGACGGCCAACCCGTCACACCTCGAGGCCGTCGATCCCGTGCTGGAGGGTCTGGTTCGCGCCAAGCAGGACCTGCTCACCAAGGAAGACCTGGTCACCAAGGGCGAGGAGGCGCGCACCTTCTCCGTCGTGCCGCTGATGCTGCACGGTGACGCGGCCTTCGCCGGCCAGGGTGTGGTCGCCGAGACGCTGAACCTGTCCGGCCTGCGCGGCTACCGTGTCGGCGGCACCGTGCACATCGTGGTGAACAACCAGATCGGTTTCACCACCGCACCGGAAAACAGCCGCTCCACCGAGTACTCCACCGATATCGCCAAGTCGATCGGCGCGCCGATCTTCCACGTCAACGGCGACGATCCGGAGGCCTGCACCTGGGTGGCGCGCCTGGCGACCGACTTCCGCGAGCAGTTCCACAAGGACGTCGTCATCGACCTGATCTGCTACCGGCGTCGTGGCCACAACGAAGGCGACGACCCGTCGATGACCCAGCCGTACATGTACGACGTCATCGACACCAAGCGCAGCGTCCGCAAGTCCTACACCGAATCTCTGATCGGCCGTGGCGATATCTCGATGAAAGAAGCCGAGGACGCCCTGCGTGATTACCAGGGTCAGCTGGAGCGGGTGTTCAACGAGGTCCGCGAGCTGGAGAAGTACCCGCCGGAGCCGAGTGAATCGGTCGAGGAGGAGCAGACCATCCCCGGCACGGTGGTGACCGCCGTCGACAAGTCGGTGCTGCAGCGTATCGGCGACGCCTTCCTGGGTGTGCCGGACGGATTCAGTGTGCATCCACGCGTGCAGCCGGTGCTGGAGCGCCGGCGTGAGATGGCCTACGAGGGCAAGGTCGACTGGGCCTTCGCCGAACTGCTGGCCTTCGGCACCCTGATCGACGAGGGCAAAGCGGTGCGATTGACCGGCCAGGACTCCCGGCGCGGCACGTTCACCCAACGGCATTCGGTGATCATCGACCGCAAGACCGGTGGTGAGTACACCCCGCTGCACAACATCGGCAGCGAGAACCCCGGCTGGTTCGCGGTGCACGATTCGGCGCTGAGCGAATTCGCCGCGGTCGGCTTCGAATACGGCTATTCGCTGGGCAATCCGGATGCGCTGGTGCTCTGGGAGGCGCAGTTCGGCGACTTCGTCAACGGCGCGCAGCCGATCATCGACGAGTTCATCTCCTCCGGTGAGGCCAAGTGGGGTCAGCTCTCCGAGGTCGTGCTGCTGCTGCCGCACGGTCACGAGGGTCAGGGTCCCGACCACACCTCGGGCCGGATCGAGCGGTTCCTGCAGCTGTGCGCCGAGGGTTCGATGACGGTGGCGGTCCCCTCCACTCCCTCGAACTACTTCCACCTGCTGCGCCGCCACGCCCTCGACGGCATCCGCCGTCCGCTGATCGTCTTCACCCCGAAGTCGATGCTGCGCAACAAGGCCGTGGTCTCCAATGTCGACGACTTCACCGATGCGAAGTTCCGCTCGGTGCTCGAGGAGCCGACCTACGAGAGCGGTGACGGCGACCGCAGCAAGGTGAAGCGGATCCTGCTCACCAGCGGCAAGCTGTACTACGAGCTGGTCGCGGAGAAGAACAAGAAGAACCGCGAGGATGTGGCGATCATCCGCATCGAGCAGCTGTATCCGATCCCGTCCTACCGGCTCAAGGAGAAGCTCGCGACCTACCCCAACGCGACCGATATCGCGTGGGTGCAGGAGGAGCCGGCCAACCAGGGCGCGTGGCCGTTCTTCGGCCTGAACCTGCCGGAGCTGCTGCCGGAGCGGTTCACCAGGCTGCGCCGGATCTCGCGGCGTGCCATGTCGGCCCCATCCTCGGGTTCGTCGAAGGTGCACGCGGTCGAGCAGCAGGAGATCGTCGACGAGGCGTTCACCGCGACGAGTTAGGCCACAGCCGACCACCTCTGACGCCGGATCGGATCACTCATCTTCGAGTGATCCGATCCGGCGTTTTGTCACATTCGGCTCCCCTCGATCGTCGCAATCAGTGAAACGGTCTTGCACCTAACTACTTCCGCACCGTATATTCGGCGTGGAATATTTGATGAGGGTTATGTCAGTGGACGGTAGTAGCGTCCCGCGGCAGTGATGAAGGGAGTCGCCACCGATGTCCAAGCAGCCGGGTGCCACGTTGACGCCTTTGGCGATCTCGGTACTGGGGCTGCTGGAAGAAGATCGGATGCACCCGTACGAGATGTATCAGCTGCTGCTCAAACGCCGGAAGGACAATCTGCTCAAGATCCGCCCCGGCTCGCTCTATCACACGGTGACCCGGCTGGCCGAGCAAGGATTGGTCCAGGCCGAGGGCACCGAGCGTTCGGGTAACCGGCCCGAACGCACCACCTACCGCATCACCGACGCGGGTACCGCCGCGCTCCGGAATCGCATCGCCGAAATCGTCCGCCGGCCGGTTCGCGAGTATCCGATCTTCCCCATCTGCCTCGCGGAAACGCACAATCTCCCCGTCGGCGAGGTGATCGCCCTGCTCACCGAGCGGGTCGGCTGGCTCGACAACGACATCACCGAACTCGATGCCCTCCGCGAATGGGCACAGACTCGCGACGTACCCCGGCGGTACTGGATGGTGATCGACTATCTCCGTGGTCTGGCACAGCACGAGGCCACCTGGTTGCGCGGGCTCATCGAGGAACTGCACGACGGTTCGTTGCCCTGGCAGGAATTCGACGCCGAGGGAACCCGTTGTCCCGAGAGGAACGGTGACCTGGGTCATGACTGGGGCGCGGCCCTGACCGACGACGTACTCGCCGAACTGCGGAAGGGCGGTGCGAACACTGCCGACCAATGATCGGGCGCAGGATCGCGGCGCGCCCCGAGACCTCCACACTCCCTTATCGATCGTGGTAGTCGATCGATGTCCCGAACAGGAACGAAATCTATGACAACCCAAAGAAATCCGTGGCTGGCGCTCACCGCGCTGGTCGTCGGGTTCTTCATGATCCTGCTGGATATGACCATCGTCGCGGTGGCCAATCCGGCGATCATGCAGGACCTGCACACCGATATCAACAAGGTCATCTGGGTGACCAGCGCGTATCTACTGACCTATGCGGTGCCGCTGCTGGTCACCGGCCGGCTGGGTGACCGCTTCGGCCCGAAGAACGTCTACCTGGCCGGTCTGGCCGTCTTCACGCTGGCGTCGCTGTGGTGCGCGATGTCGGCCAATGTGGAGATGCTGATCGCCGCCCGCGCGGTACAGGGTCTCGGTGCGGCGCTGATGACGCCGCAGACCATGGCCGTCATCACCCGGACGTTCCCGCCGGACAAGCGCGGTGCGGCCATGGGTCTGTGGGGCGGTGTGGCCGGCCTGGCGACGCTGGTCGGACCCATCCTCGGTGGTGTCCTGGTCGACTGGCAGGGCTGGAACTGGATCTTCTACATCAACGTGCCGATCGGTGTCATCGCCTTCGCGCTGGCGGTGTGGCTGGTTCCGAATCTGGAAACGCACCAGCACAAATTCGACTTCGTGGGCGTCGCGCTCAGCGGCGTCGGCATGTTCCTGCTGGTCTTCGGTATCCAAGAGGGCAACACCCGCAATTGGGACGCCTGGATCTGGACGATGATCATCGCCGGCATCGTGGTGCTGGGCCTGTTCGTGGTCAACCAGGCGCGCAACAAGGATGAGCCGCTGGTACCGCTGAGCCTGTTCCGGGATCGCAACTTCTCGATGTCGAGTGTCGCGATCGCCGCGATGGGCGCCGCGGTCACCTCCTTGATGGTGCCGGCCTACTTCTACCTGGAGGCGGTGCGCGAGTTCACGCCCACCCGGGCCGCACTGGTCTTCGCGCCCATGGCGATCGTCACCGGTCTGACCGCGCCGTTCATCGGCAAGATCTCCGACCGGATGCCTCCCCGGATTCTGCCGACCCTCGGTTTCGCGGGCTTCGCGCTGACGGTCTTCGGATTCGCGGCACTGATGACGCCGGACAGCTCGATCGTGCTGTTCCTGGTCGTCGCCGGTATCGCCGGTCTGTCCAACTCCTGCATCTGGGCGCCGCTTGCCTCCACCGCGACCCGCAATCTGCCGATCCATCAGGCCGGTGCCGGAGCGGGCGTCTATAACACCACCCGGCAGGTCGGTTCGGTACTGGGCAGCGCCGCCATCAGCGCCCTGGTTTCGGCGCGGATGACCGCACAGGGCCTGGGCGGTGGCCAGTTCGGTGAGGGCGGTGGTACCGGTACGGGCCACATCCCGGAACCGATCGTCGACAAATTCAGCACCGCCCTGGGCCAGGCCATGATCCTGCCCGGCGCGATCCTGCTGATCGGCGTGGTGGCCTCGGCCCTGTTCATCGGCCACGATTCCGGCAAGGACAAGTCCGCGCCGGAGGCCGAACCGGAGAAGGCCGACATCACCGGCTGAGCCGAATCACCGCGGCGGCCCGCCCGAGCCACAGGTTCGGGCGGGCCGTTGCGCGTTGTGGACAACTGCGCGTTGTGGATAACGACGGTGGTCAGCTCACCCGGATCGTCCGCGCGGGATATCCGCTGGCCCCATCCGGAACGACATCGGCGACTTCGGCGGTCTGCACCTCACCGGTGCCGTCGGTGGAGCGCGCTCGGATGGTGTGGGTGCCGCCGTCGGCGACCCAGTCGAAGCTCCACTGCCGCCAGGTATCGATCGACGGTTCGTCCGCCAGGTGCGCGGGTTGCCATGGGCCGTTGTCGATCTGGACCTCCACCGCCCGGATACCCCGATGCTGGGCCCAGGCCACACCGGCGATCGTCACCGGACCGGGATGGACCGTGCCGCTCGGGGTGTCGATGCGGGTGCCGGTTTTTATCGGGCCGCGGGCGGACCAGCCGCGCCGGGTCCAATACGCCTGGGCGCGATCGAATCTCGTGATCTCCAGTTCGGTGACCCACTTGGTGGCCGAGACATATCCGTACAGGCCGGGAACGACCAGCCGTGCCGGATAGCCGTGCTCCACGGGCAATGGTTCACCGTTCATGCCTATGGCGAGCAGCGCGTCACGGCCGTCGGTGAGGGCCGCGAGTGGACTGCCCGCGGTGAAACCGTCCGCGCTGCGGGACAACACCATATCGGCGTCGGAATGCGGTCCCGCCTCGGCGATCAACTCATCGAGCCGGTAGCCGAGCCAGCGGGCGTTTCCGATCAGATCACCGCCGATCGGATTCGATACGCAGGTCAGCGTCACCGTCCGCTCGATCGGCCGGCGGCGCGCGAGATCGGCGTAGTCGAGCCGGATTTCGCGATCGACCATCCCGTGAATGCGCAGCGACCAGCCGTCGGTGCTGACCTGTGGAACGGTCAACGCGGTATCGATGCGATAGAAGTCGGCAGCGGGGGTGAGATACGGTGCGAGACCGGGGATTCGGAGATCGGCGCCCGGGACGACGGGGGGCTCCGGCACCTGTGGCGTCGGCAACCGCACCGCGGCGCGCTCGGACGACACACTGCGCACACTCGCCCCCAGCGTCCTTCCGACAACCCCCGCCGCCACCGCCAGCACTGCGACACCCACGATCCCGCGCACGACCTGCCGACGATCGACCTGTGCCGCAGCGGATTCTGCCGGTCGCGGCCGGGGATCGGTCCGATCGCCGGAGCCGCCGTCAGGCGCCCGTACTCCATCGGTCCCGCCATCGGGCACGGCCGTTTCGGCTGGGCGCGAGACCGTCTCGTATCGCCGAATCAGCCAGCGCAACACCGCGATTGCCAGCGCCACACCGATGAGCGATGGCAGTGCCCAGGTCCAGTTCGCCGCCGGGCGCGCGACGGCGGCCCAGGCGGCCACCACTCCGAAGACGCCGAGCAGCACCGACCCGACCGGCCGCGCCACCCGTTCGAGCACACCCACGCAGGCCGCGACGATCAGCGCCACCACGCCCATCAGCAGATACAGCACCGATTTGTCATTGGTGCCGAAGGTGTCGATCGCCCACTCCCGCACCCCGTCCGGCGTGTGGTCGACCATCGTGGCACCGAGTGCCGCCAGCGGCGCGCTCCCGGCCCCGACCGGTACCGACACCAACTCCGCGACGCCCAGCGCCAGCCCCGCGGAGACGACCCCGCAGGCCGCGCGCAGTCCCGATCCGGCCATGTTGGCGAGCGTACTGCGAATGCACACCCCGTCGAGGGGGTCGCGCCCGCCGTCATACTTTCGTCAGCACATCACCCTGTGATCGCACCCACGTCGGCAGTTCCACGGCAAGCGCCCAGCCGGTTCTCAGGATTGGCGCGCTTAATTGATACAGGATCCGAATCACCGCGCCGGGTCCCAGCCGACATACGGGATGTGACCGAACAGGACGTGATGCGCGTGTATCCGAATGAGAGAAAACGGCCGCACGAGGAGGGACCGCACGCCCCGCAGCAGGGAGCGTATGGTCCGCCGCAGTACCAGGGACAACCGCCGCGCGGAGAGGAACCGTCCTACGGTGGCCGACCGCCGTACACAGGACAGCCGCCGTACGCAGGCCAGCTGTCCTATGGTGGCCGACCGCCATACTCAGGGCAGCCGCCGTACGGTGGTCATCCGCCTTATGAAGGCCAGTCCTTCGGTGGTCAACCGCCCTACGCGGGCGGCCCGGTTCCCGGGCCACAGCAGTACCCACAGGCACCGCGCCCGCCAAGACACGGCCTGAGCTTCGGGGTGGCCGCGGCTCTCGTGGCGGTGGTCGCGCTGGCCATCGCCCTGGTCGGCTCCCGGATGGATACCCAGCAGCCGAATCACGCCGGCCAACTCGGGCACAACCAGGGATCGGTAGTCCAGCCGATCGGTTCGCAGACCGAATCGGCCGCGCTGGAGAAGGCTGCCAATGCCGTGGTCCCCGGGATCGTCATGGTGAATACCGAACTGGGTATGCAGAACGGCGCAGGTGCGGGCACCGGAATCGTGATCGGATCCGACGGCACCATCCTGACCAACAATCACGTGGTCGAGGGCTCGACCGATATCTCGGTCACCGCTATGGGCGACGGCCGGACCTATCACGGCACCGTCGCCGGATTCGATCGGCAGGACGATCTGGCGGTGATCAAGCTGCGGGGCGCATCCGGTCTGCAGACCGCGCCGCTCGGCGATTCGGACAAGGTGAAGGTCGGCGACAGCATCGTCGGTGTCGGCAATGCCGGTGGTACCGGGTCGCCCACCGCCGCGGGCGGCCGGGTCACCGCACTGGACCGGTCGATCACCGCGAGTGACGAGTCCGCCGGCGCCTCCGAACAACTCACCGGCCTGATCCAGGTGGCCGCGAATATCCAGCCCGGCGATTCCGGCGGCCCCTTGATCAACAGCTCCGGTCAGGTGGTCGGCGTGAATACCGCGGCATCCCAGGGCTTCCGGCTGGGCGCCGGGGGCGGTCAGGGCTTCGCGATCCCGATCAGCAAGGCGGTGTCGATCGCCGAGCAGATCAAGGGCGGAACCTCATCGGACCGCGTGCACATCGGCAATTCGGCCTTTCTCGGCATCGCGATGAGCGATGCCAATGGCTCCGGTGCGCTGGTCCGCACCGTTGTCGGTGGCGGCACGGCCGAATCCGCAGGGTTGACCTCAGGCGATACGATCACCGGCCTCGACGGCCACGCCGTCGATTCCGCGACCACCCTCACCAACACCATGGATCAGCATCACCCGGGCGATACCGTCACGCTGACCTGGACCGATCAGACCGGGCAGAGCGAATCCGGACGGGCCGCACTGGGCCAGGGCCCGGTCGGCTGAGCCGTGGACCGATGCTGCCGCCCCCCACCGCACAATCAGCGCGGCGGGGGGCGGCAGCATCCGGCGAAACGATCGTCGAAATCGCTATTCGCCGCCGTACAAATTGATCATCCACGGGATCGAGAACTTATCGGTGACCATGCCGAACAGTTGCGCCCATTCGGTTTTGCCCAGCGGCATGGATACCTGGCCGCCGGCCGACAGCCCGGCGAAGATCCGCTCCGCCTCGGCCTGATCGTCGACGTCCAGGCAGACGCTGAATGCCGGATCGGTATAGGAGACTGTCTGATCCGGCGGGCAGTCCGACCCCATGATCATCTGGTCGGGCCGCCAGGTCAGCGCCGCGTTCGCGACCCGCTTCCCGACGTCCTCCGGCAGATTTCCGCCGCCTTCGCCGCCCATATCGCGATAGCGGACCAGCTGCAATTCACCCCCGAGCACCGACTTGTAGAACTCGAATGCCTCCTCGGCCTTTCCGTCGAACATCAGATAGGTGGTAGCTGATTTCACGGTTGCCTCCTCCGAAGTGGATACGAGCCTGCGACCGGCGGCCGCCGCCCTGCAGATCCGACGACGGAAACCGGCCGAAATCATCGCTTGCCACCGATATTCTGCTCCGGCGGTATCCGGCTCGCGCCGATATGCGAACGGCCCGTCTTCACGAGGAAGACGGGCCGGTAGCGACGCGATCGGAGGAGGCAGCCCGCGTCACCACGGAGGGAGCCGCGAACGGTCCCATCGAGCACAGCCCGACAGCGACGACACGGAATATCAGTTGTAGATGGACTCGACCTCGGTGGCGTAGTTCTTCATCACCACATTGCGCTTGAGCGACATCTTCGGCGTGAGTTCGCCGCTCTCCTCGGTCCAGTCGACCGGCAGAATGCGGATCTTCTTGATCGCCTCGGCATGGGAGACCAGCTTGTTGGTCTCCTTGATCGCCTTGTCGACATCGGCGGTCAGTTCCGGCAGCTCGATCAGCTTCTCGATCGGGGTGTCGGCGGGCACGTTGTTGCGGGTCTTCCAGCCCGGCAGCGCCTCCGGATCGAGGGTGATCAGCGCGCCCACGAAGGGTTTGCCGTCACCGACCACCATGACCTGGCTGATCAGCGGATACGAGCGCAGCGAATCCTCGAGCATTCCCGGGGAGACATTCTTCCCGCCCGCGGTGACGATGATTTCCTTCTTGCGACCGGTGATCGTGATGAAGCCCTGATCGTCGATCGCACCGAGGTCGCCGGTCTTGAACCAGCCGTCGGCGAAGGCATCCTCGGTGGCGGCCGGATTGTTCCAGTAGCCCGCGAACAGAACCGGACCGCGCAGCAGCAGCTCACCGTCCTCGGCGACCTTGGCGGCGTGGCCACCCAGTGGCCGACCGACCGATCCGACCTTCAGGTGATCGGGCGTGTTCACCGATACCGCGGCGGTGCTCTCGGTCAAGCCGTAGCCCTCGTAGATGGTGACGCCGACACCCCGGAAGAAGTGCCCCAGCCGCGCGCTCAGCGGGCCGCCGCCGGAGACGGCGGACTTGCACTGCCCGCCCATGGCCTCGCGCAGCTTGCCGTAGACCAGCTTGTCGAACACGGTGTGCTTGAGCTTGAGCACCAGCCCCGCGCCGCCGTTGTCCAGTGCCCGGCTGTATTCGACGGCGACGTCGGCGGCCAGATCGAAGATCTTGCCCTTACCGCCGTCGTGCGCCTTCTGCTTGGCGCCGTTGAACACCTTCTCGAATACCCGCGGCACCGAGAGGATGAAATCGGGCTTGTACTCGCCGAACTGCTCGACCAGCGTCGACCAGTCGGCGGTGTGCGCGACGGTGACTCCGGCGTCGAAGGCGGCCAGCGCCACCGCGCGGGCGAATACGTGCGCCAGCGGCAGGAACAGCAGCGACCGATGTCCCGGCTTGAGGAACTGCGGCATGGCGGCGCGGTCGGCGGCGGACTCGGCGTAGAGGTTGGCATGCGAGAGCATGACGCCCTTGGGCCGGCCGGTGGTGCCGGAGGTGTAGATCAGCGAGGCGGGGGAAGCGGCCTTCACCTGCTTACGCCGCTCGTGCACAACCTCGTCGCCGAGTTCGGCGCCCCGGCTGACCAGGGTGTCGATCGCGCCCTCGTCGATCACCAGCGGATCGCCGAGTTCCGGCAGACCGTCCTCGATCTCGGCGATGGTGGCGCGGTGCCTGGCGTTCTCGACCACGATCAGTTTGGTGCCCGAGTCGGACAGGATCCAGCGCGCCTGTTCGGCGGAGGAGCTGTCGAAGATCGCCACCGTACAACCGCCGGCCGCCCAGATCGCGAAGTCCAGCACGACCCATTCGTAGCGGGTGGCGGCCAGGATGGCGACCCGGTCACCGAGTTCGATACCGGAGCCGATCAGTCCCTTGGCCACCGCGGTGACGTGTTTCGCGAACTCCGCGGCGGTGACATCGGTCCACCCGCCCTTGCCGTCCGGCCTGTTGAACACCACCAGGCCGGGCGTGCGCTCGGCGTGCCGGAAGGCGCCATCGGACATATTGGCGTCTTCGGGGATGGTGTAGGTAGCCGGGACTTCGAACTCTCGCATCGGTGCCCTTCCACGTGGTCTACTCGCCAGTAATTTACGCCAGCCGCGGCGGAGGGTTCGCACCCGGCCGTCCCGTCGATATGCCGACGCGGGTACGGCGGGCGGAACCCGGCCGTGCGACTTCTATCCTATGGATCGGATTTACGCTGGTTGCAGCGATTCGCCGAGGAACTCCGCCAGCTCCCGAGCGGCGGCCGCGGCGGGCTCCACCATCGAGGCCTGCAACTGCGAAACATGCCAGAGGCCATGGGTCACCGACAGACGCACCGGTACGTCCGCGGCACGCAGGGCGGCCGCCAGGCGCACGGCCTGCGGATGCAGCAACTCCCCCGCATCCGCCTGGACATAGGTCCGAGGCAGACCGCGCAGCTCACCGAGCAGCGGTGCGTACCCCGGATCGAGCGGGTCGCCGTCGCCGAGATAGGCGACCGCGCACTGCCGGGACCAGCTCCGGTTGACCACCAGATCCCGGTCCCGTGGCGGCGGCTCGTTCGGATCGGCCCAGGGGGCGATCAGTCCCAGTGCGGCGGGCCGCAATCCGTGCCGATCACGCAATCGCAGTGCCAGTGCCAGCGCCAGTCCGCCACCGGCCGAATCACCGGAGATGGCGATCTGCTCCGGCGCCCGCCCGGTGGACACCAGCTCCAGGAATGCCGCCTCGGCATCGTCGAGGGCGGCCGGATAGCGATGTTCCGGTGCCAGCCGATAGTCCGGAACGTAGACCGGACTACCGGTATCGCGGGCCAGATGTCCCGCCAGCGATCGGTGCGTGGCCGGCGACCCGATGGTGTAACCACCACCGTGCAGGTACAGCACCGCACTCGAACGGGTGGCCCCGGCCGCGGTCACCAGTTCGGTGGGACGGCCACCGAGCCGCATTCGTTCCACCCGGGTCCCGCCCGGCAAGGCCTGCAGCACCGACCCGGTATCGAGCAGGGCGCGCTGCATCGACCACGGGGTCCGGCTGTTCATGGCGCACCGGTACAGCGGGTACAGCATGGCCCGCGCGATGGGCAGGGGCAGTGAAACGGACTTCGAGAAACCAGGCATCACAACAACATTCACTCGGTAATCAGGGCAGGAACCGGGTGTTCACGACACTCGCGATGCGCTGATAATAGGACGCCGTGGTGCGCACGAACAGATCCAGCACCTTCGCCTCCCAGCCGATCAGTACCCGGCCGTGCCCCTTGCGCACACCCTCGGTGATGGTCTGCGCGGCCATCTCCGGCGTGTGCATGGCGAGCTGCTTGTCGAAGAACGACGACAGTTTGGCCGCGTCCAGCCCCTCGGCATAGGTGGCGTTGCGCGCCACAGCGGTCTTGATACCACCCGGATGCACACAGGTGACCTGCACCGGATGCTTGCGCCCCAGCATCTCCTGGCGCAGCGATTCGGTGAAGCCGCGCACCGCGAACTTGGCCGCGTTGTACGCGCTCTGACTCGGCACCGCGATGAGGCCGAACAGGGACGACACATTGATCACATGACCGTCACCGGATTCGATGATGTAGGGCAGGAATGCCTTGGTGCCGTTGACGACTCCCCAGAAGTCGACATCCATGACGCGCTCGATGTCCTTGAACTGGGACTCGATGACCTCACCGTGGAAGGCGATACCCGCGTTGTTGTAGATCTGGTGCACGACACCGAAGTGCTTTTTCACCTCGTCGGCGTAGAGCAGGACGGCTTCACGCTCGACCACATTGAGCCGATCGGATTTGACCTGCGCGCCCAGCGCCTCGACCCGCCGGACGGTTTCGGCCAGTCCCTCGGTATCGATATCGGACAGTGCGAGTTTCGCGCCCCGGCGGGCAAGATTCTCGGCCAGCGCCCGGCCGATGCCGGAGCCCGCGCCCGTGATCACGCAAACCTTGCCGGTGAAGTAGGCGTCATTGCTCACTGTGCTGCCACCACTTTCAGATCGGGCCGCTCGGCCCCGTCGGTCGATTGGGTTGTCTCATATGCCGCGACGTCGAATTTTTCGGTCAGCTTACGGAAGCGGAACGTGAAATCGGGCCACAGCGTGGTGTTGTTACCGTGCTTGTCCAGATACCAGCTGGCGCAGCCGCCGTTGAGCCAGACACTGTCGGCCATGCTGTCCTGCAGATCGCGGTTGTACTTGTCCTGCACGTCTTTTCGCACCTCGACCGTGCGCAGCCCACGCTTGTCGACGGTGGCGACGGCGTCGGCGATGTAATTGATCTGCGATTCGATCATGTACACCATCGAGGTGTGGCCCAAGCCCACATTCGGCCCGAGCATGAAGAACATATTCGGGAAGTTGTGGACGGCCGCGCCCTTGTAACCCTGCTGGCCGATCTCGTCGAAAACCTCGGCGAGGGTGCGCCCGTCGCGACCGGAGACGGTCTCGTACACCGGCGAATCGGTGACGTGGAAGCCGGTGGCGACGATGATGGCGTCCACCTCGCGCTCGGTGCCGTCGGCGGTGACGATCGAGTTCGCGCGAACCTCACGGATGCCGTCGGTGACCACGTCGACGTTGTCGCGCCCCAGCGCCGGGTAGTACTCGTTGGAGATCAGCATCCGCTTGCAGCCGATCCGGAAGTTCGGGGTGACCTGCTCGCGCAGCTTCGCGTCCGGAACCTCGAGTCGCAGCTTGAGCCGGGCGATACCCTCCAGCGCCAGCATGGCCGGCGGGAACTTCGCCAGCCCGACGACCTGGGTCTCCCGGACGGCGTAGATGGCGGCGCGGGACAACTTCTGCACGCCCGGAACGTATTTGAACGCCAGCCGCTCGGGCCGGGTGTACTCGCGATCCATCCGCGGCAGCAGCCACGGCGCCGTGCGCTGATAGAGGTCGAGGTGGCCGACCTTCGGCGCGATCGACGGCACGATCTGAATGGCCGAGGCGCCGGTACCGATCACCGCGACCCGCTTACCCGTCAGATCCGCGTCGTGATCCCAGCGCGCGGAGTGGAAGATCTGGCCCTCGAAACCGTTGATGCCCTTGATATCCGGCAGATTCGGCTCACACAGCGCACCGACAGCGGAAACCAGCACATCGGCGGTGAACTCACCCTGGCTCGTCTGCACCTCCCAGCGGGCCTGCTCGTCGTTCCACCGGGCGCCGGTCATATCGCAGTCGAAGACGTGCCTGTCGCGCACACCGTATTTATCGGCCACACTCCGGATGTAGGCCTGGATCTCCGGTTGTTTGGAGAACGACCGCGACCATTCCGGGTTGAGCGCGAACGAATAGGAATACAGCTGCGAGGGCACATCGCAGGCCGCGCCCGGGTACGTGTTGTCCCGCCAGGTGCCACCGACATCGCCGCCACGCTCGAGCACGAGGTAATCGTCTTGTCCCTGCTGACCGAGCCGAATGGCCAGCCCGAGCCCGGAGAATCCGCTACCCACGATCAAGGTGTGCACATGACGGGCGGGTGCGGCGGCCTCGCGACCGCGCCCACTGCGGCCTTCGCCACGACCATTGTCTGTAACCCTACGACTCATGTACCAGAGAATACGGTCTTATTGATCGCGAGTCAACAGTATTGACCATCGTTCAGTAGGATGAGAGCCGTGAGTGACAAGGGCCCCGGTACCAAGCGTGTGCGGCTCAGCCCGGACGAACGCCGAGAACAGCTGGTAGCCCTCGGCGTCACGATGCTGCGCGACCGCACTCTGGAGGACATCTCCATCGGGGAGATCGCCCGGCGAGCGGGCATCTCTCGCGGACTGCTGTTCCACTACTTCGCGTCCAAACAGGACTTCCAGCGCGCCATCGTCCGCCGCGCCAACGAGGAACTACTGGCCCGCACCATGCCCGATCGCAGTCTCGATCTGCTCGCCATGTTGCGTGATGCGGTGCAGCGCTATGTCGACTATGTGAGTGAGAACCGGATCTCCTATCAGGGCCTGCTGCGCGGACCCGCCAGCGGCAGTCCGGAACTGCTGGCCCTGGCCGACGCCACCCGTAATGCCATCGTCGACCGCATTCTCACCGAAAGTCCGCTGCCCCCCGACGATCCCGAACTCCCCCGGCTGCGACTGGTGTTCCGCGGCTGGATCGCCTTCGTCGAGGAGACCACGCTGATCTGGTTGCGCGATGAGACGATCGGCCGCACGGAACTGATCGACAACCTCGTCGGCGCCCTCCCCGCCCTGGCCATGCATCCGGCGCTCACCCAGTGGCTGGCCGACGCCGCGGACGACAGCGCACTACCCGCCTGAGGGCATCGATCAATCCTCGGCGCTGTAGCCGGCCCGGTCCCCGCCCCGCGGCAACCACAGCGCGGTGACCACGGCCGCGATCAGGATCATGATCGCCGATACCAGCAGCGCCACCTCGAGGCCGCGATGAAATGCCTCGTAGGTGGCGTGGATAACGCGGTTCACGATGGGGCCATAGGCTGCCGAGGCCGCGGCGTCACCCCCGGACGGCACATCGCCGGTCTCGATCGCGTCGATCACGATGGCCTGGAAATTGGCCGGAACTCCGATCTGCTGCAACCGATCCCGCAGATCGGAGTTGAGAAACGAGTTGACCAGCGACCCCAGCGCGGCCACTCCCACCACCGCGCCGACTTGTCGCATGGTATTGGTGGCCGCGGCCGCCATACCGGAGTGTTCGGCCGGAACACCGGACAGCACCGCCGAGGTCAACGGCACCACGGCGATTCCGAAGCCGAGGCCGGCCAGCATCAGCGCCAGCGCGAGCGGAGTGAATTCGACTGTGACGCCGAGGAATTGCCGGGTGAGCAGAATTCCGGCCGCACCCAGCACGCAGCCGGCGATCATCGGGGTCCGGGAACCGCGCAGGGCCACCCAGAAACCCGAGATCACAGATCCGGCGATGATCGCCACCGCCATCGGCCCGAAGATCGCCGCCGTCCGCCAGCCCGAATAGTCCACGACCTCTTGCAGATACAGCGCGGTGAAGAAGAAGATCGAGAAGATCCCGAAGTACACCGCGAAGGCGACCACCAGCGCACTGCGAACCAGTGGACGCTCCAGATAGTGGAACTCGAACATCGGATTGACCGCCCGCATCTCGACCACCAGGAAGGCGATGAACGCGATCACGCCGATCACGAACAGGATGATCACGGATGCGGCCGAATATCCCACCTGCTCACCGGAGATGGCGGCGTAGATCACGCAGCCCAGAAAGGTCGCGCCCAGGACGAATCCGGCCCAGTCCACCGGCCCGGGCTGCGGATCGGCGCTCTCCGGAACGAATTTCAGCGCCGCCGCCAGCACCGCCGCACCGACGATCAGGTTGAACCAGAAGATCGAACGCCAGCCGAACGCACCGACCAGCACACCACCGATCACCGGCCCCAGCGCCAGGGCCAGGCCCGATACCGCCGCCCACGCGCCCAGCGCCTTCGCGCGTGCCCCGCGATCGGGGAAGAGATGCCGGATGATCGACAAGGTGCCGGGTTCGGAGGCCGCGGCGCCCACGCCCATCACCGCCCGGCCCGCGATCAGCAGCGAGACACTGCCCGCGACGGCCGACAGCACCGACCCGACGCAGAACACCACCAGTCCGCCGATCATCACGCGCTTGCGACCCCATCGGTCGCCGAGGGTGCCCGCGGTGAGCATCAGACTCGCGAACACCAGCGTGTAGGCGTTGACCACCCACTGCAGCGACACGACTCCGGCATGCACATCGGACTGGATATCGCCGAGGGCCACACTGACGATCGTGGTGTCGAGGAAGGTGACGAACAGGACCGCCGTCACCACCGCGAGCGCTATATAGCGCCGCGTTCCGCCGACCGGCGACTGTTCGGCGGGCACCGCCACGCTATCGGATTCCCCTGCCGCCGAGGCAATTCCGGAGCGTGGCCGCCGGCGCAATCGGCGCCGGCTCGACGATGTCACGGAGACCTCAGCTGGTCGGCGCCGGCGCGATGGTGGGCGGAGCCGCGGGCGCACCGGGTGCGGCGGTGGCCGCGGCAGCGCAGACCGGTGGCGTGGCGCCCTCGAGGGTGAGCAGGGCGCAGAAGGTCGAGGCCGTCACCTTCCAGGTGTCATCGATGTTGATCGCCGACCCCTGCTGCCCGGACAGCGCCGGTTTGCCGTTGAACAGCACGTCGAAGGTGACATCCGCGTGATCGGAGTCGATGAGGGCCACATTGGTGACCTTCGCCGAGGCGGATTTGGCCATCGGCGAATCGGCCTGTGCCTTGATCGCATCGGCGAAGGCGGGACCGTTCTCCAGGAGGGCGATCTTCTGATCGGCCGAGGTGGCACCGTCGAAGAACTTCTCGAAGTTGACGGTCACCGCCTGGGTCGCGGTGACCGGACCGGAACTCGACGACGGGCCGGACGTGTTGTCGGAGTCATCGCTTCCGCAGGCGGCACCGGCGGCCAACAGCGCGGTAACCGCGCATGCCGCAAGCACTTTCGCCGCGATATTACGATTGAACATATTTCGGCCTCCCTCGGGTGACGGTCGGCACCGTGATCAACTCGATCGAAGAGTACGCCCCGGAGCTGGGCCGAGGGCGCTATTCGGATACGAATGTGGTATCGGCGAGTTGTGCCAACACACCCGGCAACTCGCCGGCGACCGCGGCGGCGTCGAGGATCGCCGGATCGACCGACAACCCGATACCGAGTTCGCCGTTCCAGCTCAGCACACCGGCCACCAGTGGCACGCCCGGCGCCGCGGGAAGAATCGGAAAGACCTGAGTGATGGGCATATTCGCGAAGGTCATCGCGATCTCGGGGCCGGCCATATTGGAGACGATCACGTGGAAGAACCGGCCGCCGTACACCGATCGCGCGAATGCCCCCACCGCTGGTTCAGGGAAGAGCCGCAGTACCCGCGCCATCACGAAATGCGAGGCGAGCGCGCGGGTTCCCGAATGCAGGCGGTCGCTGCGGGCGCGGATATCGGCGAGCCGGTCGGCGGGACTCATCGGGGTCAGCGGCACGTCGATCATCACCGCGGCGGTCGAGTTGCCCTCGGCACCCGAAGCGGGATCGCGGACCATCAGCGGCACCGCGACCCGGATCCGGCCGTCCAGCGGTTCCGCGAGATCGGGGCGCAATCGCTGCAGTGCGGTGACGGTGACACTCAGCAGCACATCGGTCACCCGGGCGCCGTGCGAACGGGCCACCGCCCGAACGGTTTTCAGATCCAGCGAACAGACGGTGAACACCCGCCGCGCACAATCGCCCGGCAGCGTGCCGCTGGGCCGCGCGTCGGCCGCCAGCTGTGCCAGCCCGGTTACCGTGCCCGCGACGGTGGTGGCCAGGCCGGGCGACTTGCGGCCGGCCACACCCAGGTCGATGACCGGCCGCAACAGCCGCAACGCCTGCACCACCGTCCCGATCCCGTCGGCGACGACATGGTGCAGCAGCAACACCACGCCGATCGCGCCCACGGCCGGATCGCGCACCAGCACCAGCCGCCACAGCGGCCGGTCCTTCGGTAGCGCCTCTGCCGCCAGATCGGTGACGACCCGGCTGATTCCGTCGACTCGCCGGGTAACCGCGCGCGCGTCGGTGGCCGATGCGCCATGTGGTTCGGCCGCACCCGATACGACATTGCCCGGACCGGGACCGACCGCGACACCGGCCGGCACGACATCGAAAGCTGATGCGAGGTCCCTGGATTCGCTTGCCGGCCCGTCACCCGGCAGCTCCGGCACGGTGATTGTCCGTTCGATAACATGCCAGTCCCAGTCGACCACACCGTCCACCCACCGTGCCCGCCGCCAGCGCCCGGGCCGCTCGAGCCGCTGCTGAAAACGCGGAAGGTGGGCCAGCTCGCCCCGCACCAGCTCGCGAACATCGGCCAGCGTCGCCCCGCCGTCCGCCCGCGGCCGGAACACCACCATGCCGCCGACCTGCTGCGGGATACCCGCTTGCTCGATGTGCAGGAAGAACGCGTCGGCCGGCGGTACCACCGGCGGCCGCGCGTACCAATGATCGACCAGCCGCACACTCACCGCCACGAACGCCACCGCGATGACCGCGTCCAGTACGAAATGATTTCCGGTCGCCACGACGACATAGCCGGTCAGCCCGACGTGCAGCGCGCTGACCAACTGCATCACCCAGCCGCCGGAGATCCGGGCCAGCACGACACTGACCCACAACGCCCAGCCGACATGCAGCGAGGGCACCGCCGCGAGCTGGTTCGCGCCCGACACCATCGACGATCCCCAAGATCCCCAGGTGTGCCCGGTGACGACGGTGTCGGTGAAACCGAGTTCGGCGAGCAGGCGGGGCGGTGTCACGGGAAATATCGCGAAACACACGATCGCCAGCACGTTCAGCAGCAGGAACGAGTCACGGGCACGGGCGTAGTCGGCGCGACGGCGGAAGTAGAGCCAGAACAGCAGTGCGAAGGCGCTGATGATGTAGGTGAAGGCATATTCGTAATTGGCCAGGGTGGCCAGCAGTTCACGCGATTCCAGCCAGCGGTTGAGCGAACGCTCGAAGTCGATGTTCAGCCATCGCTCGAGGTCGAAGATGCGGTGGGCATTGCGATCGGCCAGCGCCCGCCGCGCCGGGGTGTGCAGGGCGTCGACGGCCAGGTAAAGCCCAAATACCGCCAGCCCCACCGCACAGTCACGCCACAGCACCGGACGCGACGGATTGCCCACACAACCGTCATAACACATGCGTCGCAACCTTTTACGGCATCAAGCTGGGTGATTCATCGGTTATCTCCTCGTTACCGGCGTAGAACGCGCGAGCCAGCGGCGAATGCGCGAGTCCGCCGATACCGGCGGCGATCAGCGCACCGGCCGCCGCCACCGCCGCGAGCGAACCCGGATCGTGCGGTACGGCCACCCGGAAGGCCAGCACACCCACCACATAACTGACGATGGGATTGGTGACGCTCATCGCCGCGATCGCCCAGGGCAGGGGCCCGGCCGCGAAGGCGGTCTGTTCCAGGACCAGCCCGCTCAGTGTGGAGACCGCGAGCAAATAGCCGGGCCAGTCGGTGGCCGTGGCCGGAATGCCGCGGTGCAGCAGATCCTCGGTGGTCAGCTTCATGAAGACCGCGCTCATCGCGAAACACACACCGGCGGCCACCGCCACCAGATTCGCGGCCACCCGGATGGGGCAGCGAATGCTGATCAGAGCCAGCAGCGCGACCAGCCCGGCGGCGGAGAAGGTGGCCAGCAGGACCCGGCCCCGGTCCGGGTCACCCGACAGTGGCGCCACACCCCCGATACCGAACAGCACACCCAATCCGGCACAGACCAGTAGCGCGAATCCGACATCGCGACCGCGTGGGCGGCGCCTGCGGCCGAAGGCCTCCAGCGGGACCGCGAACAGCAACTGGGTCGACATCAGCGGCTGCACCGCGGCGACCGAACCGAGATGCAGGGCGGCGGCCTGGGTGAGGAAACCCGCCAGATTCGTCGCCCATCCGCGCAACCAGGTGCCACTGCGCAGCAGTCGCTGCATCAGCACGGTCATACCGTGCACCCGAGCCGCCCGGGGTTGTTCGGCGACCACGGTGCGCGCGGCGCGCTGCTGGAGATATCCGGCCGCGGCAAACAAGAATGCGGCCAGCACTCCCAACACGATGACCAGGACCATGCGGACCCCCACTCAGGTGATCTATTCGCACTGTACGCCGGAATCAGTATCGAACCTGATCATGAACGACGACGGGGACATGCTTGCGGCCGGGTCCGCGCATCCACCCCGAGGGTCAGAGGCTGTGCTCGTCGAGCCAGCCCCGGGCCACATCGGAGGCAGGCTGGTGCTGGTCGCGAACCCGGCGGATCAACAGGGCGAAATCCGCCGTGGTGAGCTCACCCGCCACATAGTTCAACTTCTTGATCTGCTGCTGGTCGAGGGCGCCCTGACGCAGCAGGGGAATCACGTTCTGGGCGCGGAAGGCGTAATCCGGATCGGCCACGACCGCCAGATCGCCGGGCCCGTCCGGCAGCAGCGCCACCGCCGAGGTGAACACACCCGCATCGACCCGTCCGTCCACCAGGGCCTTTCGCAGTTCCGAATCGCTGCCGAAGGTGGTGTGCCGGGCGATATCGCAGCCGTAGGTCTCCTGCAGCGGAGTCAGCACATCCCGCTGCGGGTCCGGCGCGGTGCGCAGCGGATCCAACTCGTGACCGACTGCGATGCCCAGCGACAGTTCGCCGCAGTGCGGTGCGAGCGCCTTCGCATCCGCGGGCAGGTGCGCGGCGGAGGCGGGTGCGAGCACCAACTGAGCGGGCAGATCCGCGACATCGGCGATATCGGAGACCACGAGTCCCTCCGGCAGCGACCGGCCGAGATCCCCCGCGACCGAAACGACTGGTGCCGCCCCGGGAGTAGCGAGCGGGCCGGACGGTATCCCGGCCGACGGATCCGGCGCGGTGCGGCGGCCGTCGATCGCCTTCGCCACCGCATCGTCGGGTGCGGTGGCCACGGAGGAGGAATCGAATACCCGCAACAGGTCACCGCTGGTATCCCCGACCACGGTGATCGTGCCCGCGTCCAGCGCGGCCAGATAATCCGCGCGCTGTCCGAGCCGATCACGCACGACGGCGTGCGCGCCCGTACGCGCCAGGGCCTGAGCGTAGATCTCGGCGATCAGCCGCGACTGCGCCGAATCGCCGGCGCCGACGGTGATCGTGGTGTTGTCGGCGCCGTTCGAACATCCCACCGCCAGCGCGGCGACACTCGCGGCAACCAGCAGGCGGGCCGCCGCTCGCACCGATCCGGCCGTTCCCATCCGGCGACACCCACTTCCGATACTCGGCGACAACCACATTCGTGTGCCCGGCCCGGCAAGGCGGTCCTGGCACACGAATCGTAGGGGGTCGCGCGGACGGGCGCGGACCATGTCCGGTCGGCACCCCCGCCGGTGCGCCCTGAGCGGCGGCTTCCAGGCGGCCGGAGGAGTGTTCCTCCTCAGCCGGGCATGTCGTATTTCTGGTCGTAGGGATTGCCCTCTCGTGGGCGCGAGCGTTCGTTCCTGCGACGCAGCGACGCGATCTCACGCGCTGTCCGCCGCGCCCGCTCACCGATTTCCGAGGAGCTCTCCCTCGTGCCGACACGACGCGACAGCCGCTCGATAAATCCACGAATTCCCAAGTGCACCAACCTTTTCAGTACCGATTACAGGCATTATTCTACCGTCGGGCACCGACAAGTTCCGGCGCCCGAGACGACCGCGCACCGGACGCTCGAGCGGCACTCGGGTAGATCACAGGCTGGCGGCGAATAATGTGGGGCGTGCAGCCCGGACGCATACTCCTGATCGAGGACGCCGACGCCATCCGCACGGCCGTCGCCGCCGCCGTGGGGGCGGCCGGACACGAGGTACTACCCCGCGAGCACGGCGATCACCTCGAATCCGACCTGGCACGATTCCGCCCCGATGTCGTGGTCCTGGATGTGATGCTCCCGGGCCGCGACGGTTTCGGACTGCTGGAGGTTGTGCGGGCCCGCAGTGGCGCGGGGGTGCTGATGCTCACCGCCCGCGACAGCGTCGAAGACCGAGTGCGCGGACTGCGCTCGGGTTCCGACGACTATCTGGTGAAACCGTTCGACCTCGCCGAACTGGTGGCCCGGATCGAGGCGCTGCTGCGGCGGATGGGCCGATTGCACAGCCGCGTCACGATCGGCGATCTGGTGGTGGAGACCGACTCCGGCGTGGTGTCCCGCGGAACCGAATCCATCGGCCTGACCGCGACCGAATTCAAATTGCTCGGCTATCTGGCGGCACACCGGGACCGGGTCGTCACCAAAACCCAAATCCTCACCGCCGTATGGGGTTACGAGGATTACGACCCGAATCTGGTCGAGGTCCACGTCAGTGCGCTGCGGCGCAAACTCGAGGAGCACGGGCCGCGACTGCTGCACACCGTGCGCGGTATGGGGTACACGCTGCGAACGAGCACGCGGTGAGCGACGCACCGGAACTGTCCGCACGCCCCCTGCCCACGGTCTCGCTCCGGCGACGGGTGACCCTCACCGCCGCGACGGTTTCCGGTATCGCGCTGATCATCGTCGCACTGGCCGTCCACGCCTTGTTCGGAATCGTGGTGGGGCGCAGCGAGAATACGGTGCTCACCGATCGCGTGCAGTTGGCGCGGCAACTGGCCCTGCAGAACACCCCACCCGCCGAACTGATCACCCGCATCGACAATCGCTCGGTGCGTGCCCGGCTGGTGCTGACCGACGGCACCACCTACGGCAGCCTGTCCACGCGGCACGCGGCCGAAGGCGGTGCCACCAGGACGGTCACCCTGACCGGCCCCGGCGAAGCGAGTAGGGCCCGGCTGACCGTGCAGGTGGACACCCCGCTGCTCACCACGCTGCGCGCACGCCTGGGGCGGGTGCTGATCGCGGTCACCGCCGCCGCGATCGTCATCATCACCGCCGCCCTGTGGGGCGGTCTGCGCCGCGCACTGGGCCCGCTGGACTCGATGACTGGGCTGGCCCGCGAGATCGCCCGGGGCGGACGCGGCCGCCGCCTCTCCCCCACCCGCACCGACACCGAACTTGGCCGCACCGCGGGCGCTTTCGACGAGATGCTCGATGCCCTCGAGGGCGCGGAGGCCCGGGCACGGGCCTCCGAACAGCAGATGCGCGATTTCGTCGGCGACGCCGCCCATGAACTGCGCACGCCGATCGCGGGAATCAAGGCGATGGCCGAGGCGGTTCTGCACCAGCCCGCCGATACCGGCACCGAGGAACGCGAACAGATGTATCTGCTGCTGGCGCGCGAGGCCCGGCGGGCGGGACGGCTGGTCGACGATCTGCTCGATATGGCCCGCATTGATGCCGGGCTGGCGCTGCACCGGGAATCGGTTGATCTGTACGACCTCGTCCGCACCCAGGCCGATCGGATGCGCGTACTGCATCCGGATATCGAATTCCACGTGACCGGACAGCCCACGCGGGCGGCGGTCGATCCGGAGCGGATCGCGCAGGTATTGGTGAACCTGATGTCCAACGCCTGTCGTGCGATGCCGCGCGGCGGCACGGTACAGCTCGATGTCGGCGACGGCCCGGCGCCCGATCTCGCCGAAATACGGGTCACCGATACCGGACCGGGCGTACCCGAAACCGAGCGCGAGCACATCTTCGACCGTCTGGTGCGCCTGGACACCGGGCGGGACCACCGCCGGGACGGGGCCGGGATGGGCCTGGCGATCGCACGCGGCATCGCACGCGCGCACGGTGGTGAACTCCGATGCGCGGCTCCCGATTCCACGGGCGCGGTCTTCATTCTGGTGCTGCCGATCCGGGAACCGCACCGAGACTCCGCTGCTGCCTGAGGATCGGCTGAAGATGATCGGGCCGCACTCGGCGTCTTCAGGCTCCTGTAAGTTTCGGCGCGCAGATTCGGTGGCGACAACGAACCCGTCACGAATGGAGTCACCGGTATGAAGCGCACCGTCGCCGCCCTGCTCGCCGGCACCGCAGCGGTCGCCGCCCTCGCCGTCGCCGTCCCCGGCGTGGCCTCGGCCGACACCCCGCAGTGCAATCCGCAGGCCCGCGCCCAGGTGCGGGCGCAGACCGCCCCGCAAGTCGCCGCGTTCCTGGCCGGCCATCCCGATCTGGCCGGTGAGCTGGCCAAGGTCAAGACCCTGCCGAAGGATCAGCGCAAGGCCGAGATGCAGTCCTATCGCCAGGGTCACCAGCAGGAGCTGAAGGACTTCCGCGGGGTACGCCAGCCGATGATCGACTATCGCCACGCCTGCCACCAGCGCTAGCGAGTACACCGGCCGTATACAGCGGAGGAGCCTCGTCCAACTGGACGAGGCTCCTCCGCTTGTCTACGCGAAACCTTCGGTCAGGCAACGCCTTCCGCACGCGCGGCGGCGGCGACGGCCTCGGCCACCGCGGGCGCCACCCGCGGGTCCAGCGGACTCGGGATGATCTTGTCGGCGGCGAGCTCGTCCGCGACCACACCGAAGATGGCGTTGGCGGCGGCGACCTTCATTCCCTCGGTGATCCGGCGCGCACCGGCATCCAGAGCGCCCTTGAACACGCCGGGGAAGGCCAGCACGTTGTTGATCTGGTTCGGGAAATCGCTGCGGCCGGTCGCCACGATCGCGGCGTAGCGGTGCGCCACCTCGGGGTGGATCTCCGGGTCCGGGTTCGACATCGCGAACACGATCGACTCCGGCGCCATGGTCGCGATCAGTTCCTCGGCGATGGTGCCCGCCGACAGTCCCAGGAAGACATCGGCACCGGTCAGCGCCTCGGCCGCACCGCCGGTGATCCCACGCGGGTTGGTGCGCTGCGCCAGCTCGGCCTTGATCTCGTTGAGGTCGCCGCGTTCCCGGCTGACGATGCCCTTCGAGTCGAGCACCACGACATCGGAAACCCCGGCGGCCAGCAGGATGTTGGTGCACGCCACGCCGGCGGCACCGGCACCGGACACCACGACCTTCAGATCCGCGATATCGCGGCCCTGGACCTTGGCGGCGCCGTTGAGCGCGGCCAGCACCACGATCGCCGTGCCGTGCTGATCGTCGTGCATGACCGGGCAGTCCAGCGCCTCGATGACGCGCTTCTCGATCTCGAAGCAGCGCGGGGCGGAGATGTCCTCCAGGTTCACCGCACCGAAACTGGGGCGCAGGCGCACCAGGGTCTCCACGATCTCGTCGACATCCTTGGTGTCGAGCACGATCGGAATCGAGTCCAGGCCGGCGAACTTCTTGAACAACGCGGCCTTGCCCTCCATCACCGGCAGTGATGCGCGCGGGCCGATATCGCCGAGGCCGAGCACCGCGGTGCCGTCACTCACCACGACCACCAGCCGGTCGGTCCAGGTGTAGCGCTTGGCGAGGGCCTCGTCCTTGTGGATCGCACGACTCACCTGCGCGACGCCGGGGGTGTAGGCGATGGACAGATCACGCTGCGTCTCCAGCGGCGCGGACAATTCCACCGAAAGCTTGCCACCGAGATGGCCGGCGAAGATTTCCTCGTGAGTGATAGCGGACAGGTCGGTCGTATCGGTTTCACGGCTCGCTGTAGTGGCATTCGGTGCGTCAGTCACAGGTGACACGATTTCACTCCTGCTCGGTCCGGGCTGAACCGGCTCACGGTTACCGCCGGGTATGCGTATTGAAGGTATTCATAATTCGAACGACGTGCGCCGACCAGGCGTTCAGAGCCACGCAAAACTGTTCGGTAAGTACATCGCGCGGCGAGCCGCCTACGGTACGACGACGAGCAATGGATCCCGTACCCACAGGCATACACGTTCGCATCGTTGCGTGAGTACAGCTGCTGACGGGCTCGGCCGTGCACTATCCGTCGAGCGAGAACCGGACGGGTGGTCCGGGTAAGGCTGCGGGGTGATCCGCGAATCGGAGCCGTGCGTCACGAACCGAAGGTCACCAACCGTCCCAGGCCGGGCGGTGGCGTCGGCCGGGGATCCGCAACATTCTGCCAGTACGGATCGTCAGTTGCCAAATCTCGCCGTACGGGGCCGGCCCGCGGCCAGGTGTGCACTGCCATCTCCCGAGGGTAGGGGGTGCGAATTACCTGCGCGTAAGGGGAAACTCGCCCCGGCGACACGACATCGGTGAACAGTCCCACCACCCCATCGCCCCCGGCGTGAGGCGGTCAGGCCGGGCGCACCCACACGTCACTCACGCCGCCGGTGAACAGCCGGCGACACCAGTCCCGGTTGGCGCCCGGATGATCGGTCCGCCGATGCACCCCGCGGGTCTCCGTCCGGGCCAGCGCACTGTATTTCGTCCAGCGTGCCACCGCCAGCAGGGCCGCGGCCTGCCGGGCCCGTACCCGATCCGCACCGCTGCCACCGAGGTCGTAGGCTGTGACCGGCCAGATCGCGTCGAGTTCGGCGATGCTGTCGCGCAGGCTGCCCGCACTGCGCCAATAGCTGCGGCGCATCGGCAGGGTGTGTTCCTGCACCAGCCCGATCACGGCCCGCGCGTCGATACCGGATCGCGGATTCAGACCGGCTCCCGGAATCGGCCGCGCGGTGCCGATTCGGCCGCGGCGGTGCGCGAACCGCACCGCACTCGTCCCCGCCCACACGCCGGAGGCGATCGCCCAGCCGCCGTTGTGCCCGTCGAAACCGCCGACCGCACCGGTAATCGGCTCCCGAGTCGCGCTGTCACCGGCCGCATAGAGTCCGGGAACCGTTGTCGCACAGTCGAATCCGGTCAACCGCAGACCGCCGGAACCGCGCACCGTGCCGTGCAGCACCGCATGTACCCGCACCCGGCCCGGACCGTTCGCCGCCCGGTCGGCGATATCGGGCACCGTCGTGGTCCCGTCCTGCACCGGCCCCGGCGGCCGGTCGGCGTATATCCGGCGGCCCGCGGCCAGCGCGGCCAGCGCGATCGACCGGGTGGTGAACTCGTCGCCCTCGATCGGCGCACCGGATTCGTCGAACAGGACACCGCCGCGCAGATCACGCTGCTGCCCCACGTCCGCGGTGAGACCGTAGGCGCCGGAGAATTCCATCCCCGACAGCTCACCACCGGCCTCGGCCGCCATCAGCAGGCCTTCCCCGGTCGCGACCTCGGTTCCGGCACCACCCGACAGAAATGCGCAACCACCGGTCGCGAGTACCACCCCGCCCGCGCGGATGGTCCAGCTCCGGAACCGATCGCGTGATTGCACCCCGCCCGCCCCGCACACCACGCCGTCAGCATCGACCAGCAGATACAACGCCTGGTGATGATCGAGCACCTGAACACCGGCGCGCGACAGCTCGCGGCGCAGCGCCGCCAGATACCGTCGCCCGTCGAGCAGGACCGCGGACGCCGGGCCGCCGGCCACCGTGACCTGCCGATAGCCCCACTGCAGCAGCGGATCGATGCGGTCATGGGTCTCGTCCAGTGTGCGGTCCAGCCATTCCGGATCACCCAGGCCGCCACCGCGCGAGAAACTGTGCCGCACCGCCTCGTCGCGGTCCGGTCCGGCGGGGAAATCCCACAGTGCCACAACGCCTTTGGACGAGGGGCCGCTGCGACCGCAGTGCGCCTTGTCGACCAAGATCACGCGTGCGCCGGTCGCCGCTGCCTTCAGCGCCGACCACGCGCCCGCGGGACCGCCCCCGACCACCAGAACATCGGCGGTGGTCTCATCTCCCGCGTTCGGGCGCGCACCGTCGATCCCCGGGCTCGTCCCGCGAATAATGGACAGGCTCACAAAGAGAAATATTCGGGCACAATTCATCGCGCCGCAACCGTTGGAGGTAACTCAATTCCACCATTGCGTAACCAACAGGTAACCTGCCGCCACAAAAACGACCAGAGATCCGAAAAACGCCGAAATTCCACGGCGACGATCGGAAAGAATCTGCGCCGCCAGCGCCAGCGTTGCCAATCCGATATGCCAGCCCACACTGCTCGCACCCGGCCCCGGAAAACCGCGATCCACCCCGACGATCGCCGCACCCGCGACAACCAACGCCAGCACCACCAGCCCGGCGGCGACGGTTCCGCTCAGCGCCCGCAGCGCGCTCATCGCGCGACCACCGCGACACCGCTCGCCCGCTGCACAAGCCGCTCGAATTGTTGCGGTTCCGTTGTATATTCACCCAGGCGCACGGATTTGTCGGCACCGTGGTAATCCGAGGAACCGGTGGTGATCAGATCCAATTCCCGCGCCAGATCCCGCAGCACGATCCGATCGTCGTCGCGATGATCGGGGTGATCGATCTCGAGTCCGGTCAGACCGTGCCCGGCCAATTCACGGATATCGTCGAGCGCCAGCAGCCGGCCCCGGGAACGGGCACGGGCGTGGGCGATCACCGTGACCCCGCCCGCGGCGGCGACCATTTCCACCGCCTCTCGCAACGGAGTATCCGCCTTCTCCGCGTAGTAGCGGCCGCGCGGCGCCAGCAAATCGGTGAAGGCGGCGCCGACCGTCGGCACCACCCCGGCCTCGACCAGGGCCCGCGCCAGATGCGGGCGCCCCGCCGCGGGTCCCGCCGCCGCGACCACCGCGTCCGGATCGATGGGCAGCCCGTCGGCGGCCATGCGCTCGGCCATCGCGCGCACCCGGGCCACCCGCTCCCCGCGCAACCGCTCACGCTCGGCGGCGAAGGCCGGATCGTCCGGATCGAACAGATAGGCCAGCAGATGGACCGGCACGGGCCAGCCGTCCTCCCCCAGGCCCACACACGACATCTCCATCCCGCGTACCAGGCGCAGACCGTCGGGTAATGCCGCCACCGCCTCGTCCCAACCGGCGGTGGTGTCGTGATCGGTCAGTGCCAGTACGTCCAATCCGGCGGCGGCCGCGGCGCGTACCAGCTCACCGGGTGTCTCGGTACCGTCCGACGCGGTCGAATGGGTGTGGAGGTCGATGCGCACGCGTTCCATCTTGCCCGGGGCGAATCGGCGGGCCCCGCGCACTCCTCTCGCAGACCGGCCCGCACAACCACTAGCATCCGGGACCGTGCCATCGTTACCGCCGTTTCCGTCGTTCCGAGGTTCCGGGAGGGGTTCCGGAAGCTCCCGGCGCGGTCCGCGCCTTCCGCATATCCCGGTGCCCACCGCTCGCGCGATCGTGGACTGCGGGGTCTATTCGGACGGACAGCGTCAATCCGGGCACATCGGTCCCGCCGCGGCGCTGGCACAGGTGCGCGAGCAGCGCAACGGCTTCGTCTGGATCGGCATGCACGCTCCCGACGACGACCAGATGTCGGAGGTGGCGCAGATCTTCGGCCTGCACGAGCTGGCCGTGGAGGATGCCGTGCACGCCCATCAGCGGCCCAAGCTCGAACGCTACGACGACACCCTCTTCCTGGTGCTGCGCACAGTGAAGTATCTCGAGCACGATCCGAATTCGGTGAGCGAGATCGTCCAGACCGGCGAGATCATGATCTTCATGGGCCCCGACTTCGTGGTGACCGTCCGGCACGGCGAGCACACCGCTCTGGCCGTGGTCCGCGATGCGATGGAGCGTCATCCGGATCGACTGGCCCTGGGCCCGGGCGCGGTACTGCACGCCATCGCCGATCATGTGGTCGATTCCTATCTCATGGTCACCCAGTCGGTCGAAGACGATGTGGAGGCCATGGAGGAAGAGGTCTTCACCCCGCGCACCCGGCTCACCATCGAGGCCATCTATCAACTCAAACGCGAGGTCGTCGAATTGCGGCGGGCGGTCAATCCGCTGTCGCTGCCGCTGCAGTTGCTCAGTCGCAGTTCGGAATTGCCGCTGCCCAAGGAGATCCGCCGCTATCTGCGCGATGTCGCCGATCATCACACCGCTGTCGCCGAACGGATCAGCGATTTCGACGAGGCGCTCAGCGCCCTGATCAACGCCGCGCTGGCGAAGGTGAGCGTGCAGCAGAACACCGATATGCGCAAGATCTCCGCCTGGGCCGCGATGGCGGCGGTGCCGACCATGATCGCCGGCATCTACGGGATGAACTTCGAGCACATGCCGGAACTCGGATGGAAATACGGCTACGGCGTGGTGTGGCTCGTGATCCTGGTGATCTGCGGTGCGGTCTTCGCGGCACTGCGGCGCAATAAATGGTTGTGACGCACCGGAATTCGCGGACTAGAGATTCGCTGCGGCCCGTTCGGGGTCGCGCACGTCGATTCCGGCCTCGGCCCACGCCTCGCGCAGCGCGGCCGCACCCCTGACTCGCACCCACGCGGCCTCGGTCGCCGTGATCGGCGCAACGGTCAGGAATCGCACCGGATCGGCAGGCTCCGGCAATGACACCTCGGCGATCTGCGCGTCATCGAGCAGTGCAGCGGTGAACGGGGCATTGCGCCACAACGGTTCTCCGAGATCCAGCAGCGCATCCACCTGCAGTACAACGCCTTCGACCGCGGGTGCCGCGATCAGCACACCGAGTCCGCGGGGAATTCCGGCCTGCGCACCCGCGGCGCCGCGCAGCGTCAGCACCAGCTCGGCGCGAGGGCCGCGCACCGGGTCGGCCAGTGCCGCCGCGGGATCGGTCATCGGATGCCGGGCACCGCCGAGAGTGACGTAGTGCACGAAATCACCGTCGGGAATGCGCAGAATCTCGATCGGCTCCAGGCCGAGAAACGTCACCGACGCCGAATCGAAACGGCTGTCGTCGAATCCCGACGCCGACCGCGGAATACCGAAATGCGTCAGCGCGGCGGTGCGTACCCGATCGAGTTCCATACCGCTACCGTGCCAGAGCCCTACAGGGCCAGCCGAGCCAGCATGTCCCGCGCCTGCTCGGCCACCTTCGGATCACACAGCACGTCGTAACGACCAGCGACCAGCTGCATGGTGGAGGCGAAATCACGGGTGCCGCGCGTGGCCGCGTACGGGATCACCGCCGAGATGAGCCCGAAGATCACACCACCGACCAGGCCGACCACGAGCGGGCCGATTACCCCGCCGGTGGTGAACAGGCTCAGCAGCAAACCCAGGAACAAGCCCAGCCAGGCACCCGAAACCATGCCGCCGCCAATGACTTTGCCCCAGGTGAGCCGGCCCAGCACCCGCTCGACCTGCATCAGATCGACGCCCACGATGGTCATGTTCTCCACCGGGAATTGGTTGTCGGCCAGATAATCGACCGCCCGCTGCGCCTCGGCATAGGTCTGGTACGAGGCGACGGGCCATCCCGACGGCGGCGTCGGCAAGCCGGGCCGATTGCGATTCGCACTTCCCAACGGATTGGTCATCTCTCGCATCCTAGGTCGATATCACCGTGGCGGCCGGAGGTGACGATCGCACCTCGCTCCCGCGTGTCCGATTCTACCGAGGCGGACATGAATCGGACATCGACCGCCCCGGCACACCTTCCCGGACAGCACGACCGGGCCGGAGCGAATCAGTCGGCCGGCGGTTCGAAACGCGTGGTGCGAGCCATACCCGCGGCCCGGCCCTTCTCCGCGACAACCTGAGCCATCTTCGCACTGGCCTCGTCGATCATCTCGTCACCGAGCATCACCGCACCGCGGGCGCCGCCCTCGGCGGAGGTGTGAAAAGCGTAGGCGTCCAAGATCTCCTCGGCACGGTCGTAATCGGCCTGCCGGGGACTGAAGATCTCGTTCGCGGCCTCGATCTGGGTGGGGTGCAGAACCCATTTGCCGTCGAAACCCAGTGCGGCGGTGCGAGATGCGGCGCGGCGGAATCCGTCCGGATCGCGGACCTGTAGATAGGGGCCGTCGATCGCCTGCAGGCCGTGGGCACGCGCGGCCAGCAGGATCGTCATCAGGATGTGGTGGTAGGCGTCACCGGGTTCGTATCCCTCGGGCTGCTCGCCGACCACCAGCGTGCGCATATTGATACTGGCCATGAAATCGGCGGGGCCGAAGACCAGCGTCCGCACCCGCGGGCTCGCGGTGGCGATCTCATTGATATTGCGCAGCCCCAGCGCGTTCTCGATCTGCGGTTCGATACCGAGGCGGCCGACCTCGAGACCGTTGGCCTTCTCCAATTGGGTGAGCAGCAGATCCAGCGCCCGAACCTGGCCCGCGTCGAGCACCTTCGGCAGCAGGATCGCGTCCAGATCGCGCCCGGCGCCCTCGACAACCGAGATCACATCGGTATAGGTCCACTCGGTGGTCCAGTCGTTGACCCGCACGACCTTGATCTGATTCCCCCAGCCCGGGGAGTTCAACGCGGCGATGATGTTGGCGCGCGCGGCGGCCTTGGCGGGCGGGGCGACCGCGTCCTCGAGGTCCAGGAAGATCTCGTCCGCGGGCAACCCCTTGGCCTTGTCGATCATCCGCAGATTACTGCCGGGTACGGCGAGCACCGAACGACGCGTTGACATGGGGCGGCTCCTGAGGTTTGTCGCGAGGCTGCACCGCGTGGCCTTATAGCCTTGCACTTATGGCAGCAACGAAAGTATTCGCCGCCAGGCTGGCGGGCCTGGTGGTTCTGGGTCCGGACGGCGAGTCTATCGGCCGTCTGCGCGATGTGGTGATCTCCATCCGCTACGACCGCCAGCAACCCCGTGTCCTGGGACTGCTGGTCGAATTGCCGACGCGTAAACGAATTTTCGTACCGATGCTGCGGGTCAACGCGATCGAGCCGAATTCGGTGAACCTCAATACCGGGACGGTCAGCCTGCGCCGCTTCGAACAGCGGCCGGGCGAAATGCTGGCTCTGGCCCAGGTCCTCGACTCGAAGGTCCGGGTCGCCGATCCGGAACTGCCCGATCTCGAAGGTGTCGATGTCTTCGTGGTCGACCTGGGCATCGAGCAGAGCCGCACCCGCGACTGGGTGCTCTCCCGGGTCGCGGTGCGCGGGCATCGGCGGCTGGGCCGGCGCCGCGAGGTGCATGTCGTGGAGTGGTCGGATGTGCGCGGCCTGACCCAGAACGAATTGAATCTGCCCGGTCAGGACGTGACCCAGCTGCTGGGGCAGTTCGAGGGGCTGCGGCCCGCCGATGTCGCGCATCTGCTGCGGGAACTGCCCGAGAAGCGCCGGATCGAACTGGCCCGCGCCCTCGACGACGAACGCCTCGCCGACGTGGTGCAGGAACTTCCGGACGACGACCAGGTCGACGTGCTGCAGCATCTCGGCGTCGAACGCGCGGCCGATCTGCTCGAGGCGATGGATCCCGACGACGCCGCCGACCTGCTGGGCGAACTGCCCACCGGTGAGGCCGAAGCCCTGCTGGCACTGATGGATCCGGAGGAATCCGAGCCGGTGCGCCGGCTGCTGGAGTATTCGCCGTACACCGCCGGTGGCATGATGACGCCCCGCCCGGTGGTCCTCACCCCGGCCGCCACGGTCGCCGAGGCGCTCGCCCGGGTCCGCGATCCCGATCTCACTCCGGCAATGGCCTCGATGGTCTTCGTCGTCCGCCCGCCCACCGCCACCCCCACCGGCCGATATCTGGGCTGCGTACACACTCAGCAGCTGTTGCGCGAACCGCCCGCGACGCTGGTCGGCGGCCTGGTCGACAGTGATCTCACCCAGCTGCACGCGGAGGCCGCGCTCACCGCGGTCACCCGTTATTTCGCGACCTACAACCTGGTCTGCGGTCCGGTGGTGGACGAGGAGAACCATCTGCTCGGGGCGGTGAGCGTCGACGATGTGCTCGACCACCTGCTGCCCGAGGATTGGCGCGAACAGGATGAGGACGGGTCCGATGCGGCGACCGCGATCCACGCGGTCGCGGCGGCGGGCCGCGCGGCGGAGGCCGGAAGGGCACAGCAATGAGCGAGCGCAGCGAACGCACCGCGGCGCGCGCGGAGAAGTCGCTCCCGCGCCAGCGCCTGGAAACCCCCGTCGAATCGCGCTTCCGATTCGAAATCGACGCCGAGGCCGTGGCCCGCGGCAGCGAGACCGTGGCCCGATTCCTGGGCACCGGCCGTTATCTGCTGATCCAGTCCGTCTTGGTCGTGGTGTGGATCCTGCTCAACGTGTTCGCGGTGAGCCTGCAATGGGACCCGTATCCCTTCATCCTGCTCAATCTGGCCTTCTCCACCCAGGCCGCCTATGCCGCTCCGCTGATCCTGCTGGCGCAGAACCGGCAGGACAACCGCGACAAGGTCGCGCTCGAGGAAGACCGTTCCCGCGCCGCGCAGACCAAGGCCGATACCGAGTTCCTGGCCCGCGAACTCGCCGCACTGCGGATCGCGGTCGGCGAGGTCGCCACCCGCGACTATTTGCGCCGAGAGCTGGAAGACATCAAGGACGCGCTGGCGCGGCTCCAACTACACGCGCCGCTCGACGACGAAGATGCTGTCGAGAGCACGAAGACCAAGAAAAGTACCGATCGAAAGAGGAGTCGGGTACCGATTTCGCCTCAAATAGATGGCGGCTGACCGCAATTATTGATAGCAACAAGCTGACCGACAGGTAACCTGGATCACGTTGTCCGTGGCGGCCCCGCTCGAGCGGGGCCATCCAATGACTACGAGGGGATTGGTTGTGCCGATGCGAATATCTGGACCGATTACCGTATCGGCGCTGGTGGTTGCGGGATTGATGGCTACAGGTTCGGCGGCGCATACCACCGTCCGGACCACCGCACCGAAGACCGCGGACGCCCGGCTGGCAGCAGCCGCCTCTCCTACCCAGGCCGGCAACTCCGATAACGAATCGGTCGGGCTGGTACCCGCCGCTCCCGAACCCGCACGCAAACTCCGGGCTATGACAGCGCCCGCGAACGGGGCACCGCTGTTCGGCGGCCCGATGCCGCTGCGCGACATCTCGTTGCCGGGCGGTAACGGCGCCTTCGGAATTCCCGAGATCGTGCTGGCGGCCTACCGCAACGCGGAACTGTCCCTGCAGTCCCAGGAACCGAACTGCGGTCTGAACTGGAGCTTGCTGGCGGGCATCGGACACATCGAGTCCAACCACGCCGGTCACGGCCACACCGACGCCGCCGGCACCACCATCGGCACCATCTACGGACCGTCATTGGACGGCACCCTGCCGGGTAACGAGGTGATCAAGGCCGGAGACGGCAATTACGTGCGCGCCGTCGGGCCGATGCAGTTCCTGCCCAGCACCTGGGCGCACTACGCCTCCGACGGTAACGGCGACGGCGTGGCCGATCCGAACAATGTCTTCGACGCCTCCCTGGCCGCCGGCAAGTATCTGTGCTCGGGTGGTTTGGATCTGCGCGATCCCCAGCAGGAACTGCGCTCGGTGCTCCGTTACAACAACTCGATGACCTACGCGTCCAATGTGCTCAGCTGGGCCAATGCCTACAAGACCGGCGGAATGCCGACGCCGGTACAGATCTCGCCGGATCTGATCCCGCCCGGCAGTATGCAGAACCCGCCCGCGGGTCCGGATATCCTCGCCGCCAACGGGTCCATCCCGGCCAACACCGAACCGCCGTCGCAGGCCACCACCACGGCGCCCACCCCGCACGCGCCGACCCAGGTGATGATCAATCTTCCGGGGCTGCCGCCGATTCCGTGCGGAATCTTCTGCCCGCCGCCGAAGCCGAATCCGTGCGATCCGGCCGCGGTGCCCGCACCCATGCCACTTCCGGGCCAGCCCGCCAAACCGGTCGAGACCCAGCATTGGTCCGCGGGCGATCCGGTTCGGCCGGTCGATCCGAAGGCAGCCGACGGCAAGCCGGCCGATCCGAACGCACCGGCCGATCGCACTGCGGCCCAGACGGATCCGAACGCGCCGAAACCCGCCCCCGCGTGCACCCAGCCGCAGGGGCAACCCGCGCCCGGCACACCGCCCGGTGCACCCGCCCGTCCCGAGAACGCGCCCGCGCCCGCTCCGGAGCAGGAGTCGCAGAAGCCGTCCGAGACACCGGAACCCGCCCCCGCGGGTGCGGCGCCGGCACCGGTCGCACCGCCGCCCGCGCCCGGTATCGTTCTGCCGTTCGGCATCACGATTCCGTTGCCCGCACCGCCCGCGCCGCCGCGGTAGACGGTCGCCCCGACCAGCCCCGATGGTTCAAACCGCCAGGGCGGTCACGAAGCAGTAACAAAAAGGTCTCGGATGCGGTAATCTGATCTCGTTGTGTCACGAAAAGCTCACAGCGAGCATTGGAGGGTCACCACATCGTGGGACGTCACCGTAAGCAGCCGGCTACACCTGTCCGGCGCGGATCCGTTATAGCTCTGACCGGACTCGTCCCTGCGGGACTCGTCGCCGTCGGCGCCTCGGCAGCCGAGGTGAACACCGGCGAGTTCGCCGCTGTCTCTCTGCCGCAACACCATTCGGACGGCGCTCAGCAGGCCGCCGACCAGCAGGCCGCACCGGACCAGATGATGCGCGCCGCAAAGCATCCCGGCCCGCCGATCGTGAAAACCGTTGCACAGGAAGACGGCCGCGTCGCCGCCGACCTGCCCAAGGGCCCGAACGGCATGCCCGGCATCGCGTACGCCGCCTACCAGAACGCGGAGCGGATCCTGGCCCAGGAGGACCCGGACTGCCATATGCCGTGGTCGGTGCTGGCCGGTATCGGCCAGGTCGAATCGCACCACGCCTACGGCAAGGCCGATTCGAAAGGCGTTGCGCTCGCCCCGATCTACGGTCCGGTCCTGGACGGCAGCCTCGCGGGCAACAATGTCGTCCACGCCAGCGGCGACGATCTCGACGGCGGAATGGGGAGCTACACCCGGGCCGTCGGCCCCATGCAGTTCCTGCCCGAAACCTGGCGCAAGTTCGCCGGCGACGGGGACGGGGACGGGATCGCCGATCCGCAGAACCTGTTCGACGCGGCCCTCACCGCGGGCAACTACCTGTGCACGGGCGGCCTGAACATGTCGGATCTGTCCCAGCAGTCCAAGGCGATCATGCGCTACAACAACTCCATGGCCTACGTCGCGAACGTGATGGCCTGGGAGGTCGCCTACCGGACCGGAGTCGCGCCCAAGGCCGGCGACCTGCCCCGCATCTAGCTGTGTCGAACGGCGACCTACGCGGCAGCCTCCGTGGTTACGCGAGCTGCCGCCTCCGGCCGCGTCGCTCCGGCTGTGTCAATGGCGACCTACGCGGCAGCCTCCGTGGTTACGCGAGCTGCCGCCTCCGGCCGCGTCGCTCCGGCTGTGTCAATGGCGACCTACGCGGCAGCCTCCGTGGTTACGCGAGCTGCCGCCTCCGGCCGCGTCGCTCCGGTCGCAACAGCCCTCGCTAGACTCGCCACATGCCAGTGGTTACGGAAACGGATGTACGGGGCGCGCTCGCCAAGGTGGACGACCCGGAGATCCGCAAACCCATCACCGAACTCGGCATGGTGAAGAGCGTCTCGGTTCGCGACGACAGCAGCGTGCATGTCGAGATCTATCTGACGACGGCGGCCTGCCCGCTGCGCACCAAGCTGACCGAGATGGTCACCACCGCGGTGGCCGATGTGGCGGGTGTCGGCGCGATCACCGTCGACCTGGATGTGATGAGTGACGAGCAGCGGACCGAGCTGCGCAAGCAGTTGCGCGGTGATTCGGCCGAGCCGGTCATTCCGTTCGCCCAGCCCGGCTCGCTGACCAGGGTCTATGCCGTCGCGTCGGGTAAGGGCGGCGTCGGAAAGTCCAGTGTCACGGTCAATCTCGCGGCCGCGCTGGCCGCCCGGGGCCTGTCGGTGGGCGTACTCGACGCCGATATCTACGGCCACTCGGTGCCACGCATGCTGGGCACCGACCAGCGCCCCACCCAGGTCGAGCGGATGATCATGCCGCCCGTCGCGCACGACGTGAAGCTCATCTCGATCGCGATGTTCACCCAGGGCAACACTCCGGTGGTGTGGCGCGGCCCGATGTTGCACCGCGCACTGCAGCAGTTCCTCGCCGATGTGTTCTGGGGCGATCTGGACGTCCTGCTGCTGGACCTGCCGCCCGGCACCGGCGATGTCGCGATCTCCATCGCGCAGCTCATCCCCAATGCCGAAATCCTGGTCGTCACCACACCGCAGCCGGCCGCGGCCGAGGTCGCCGAGCGCGCAGGCGCCATCGCGCTGCAGACCCGCCAGCGCATCGCCGGCGTGGTGGAGAACATGTCCTGGCTGGATCTGCCCGACGGCAACCGCATGGAGCTCTACGGCGCCGGCGGCGGAGCGGATGTCGCGGAACGACTCACCAAGGCGGTCGGCGCCGATGTCCCGCTGCTGGGCCAGATCCCGATCACCCAGGAACTGCGCGAGGCCGGAGACGAGGGCACCCCGATCGTGCTGTCCGCCCCCGAAAACCCTGCCGCGCAGGCGCTGCTCGGTATCGCCGACAAGCTGGCGGTGCGCCGCCGCGGCCTGGCCGGAATGTCCCTGGGCATCGACACCACCCGGCACCTCTAGGACCGGATTTCACCCGAAACCGGCTACACCTGCGCCGGCTCCTGGGGATCTCGCTCGCGTCCGGTGCGGAACCGGCTCGGGTGAGCGTCGTGAAGGCGAGTACCGACAGCGCGACCGAGACGATCATCGTCACCACCATCGGCAGTGCTGTCCGCTCACCCCACAGACCGACCAGCGGCGAAACCGGGTCCACGCGATCGAGGCGGCCGCCGACGCACTGGCGGCACTCGATCACGTCCTGCGCGACGACCGGAATCCGCGGCGCCGCGACTGAACGCCGCGGGCCGCCCGGCTGGCGGGTCCGCTGTCGGGGCCGCCCCCTATCCTCGACCTATGCTCACGCTGCTGTTGTACGTGCTCATCGTCGGCCTGGTGGCCGCGTTGTTGTTTCTCGTTGCCAGTGCGGTGTTCGGGCGCGGGGAGGAACTGGGCCCGCTGCCGGAGGGTACGACGGTCACGGTGTTGCCCGCGGCGGGCATCCGGGGAGCCGATGTGCGGGCACTACGGTTTCAGCAGGCCTTCCGCGGTTACAAAGCGGGCGAGGTCGATTGGGCACTGAGCCGTCTGGCCGCGCGCATCGACGAGCTGGAAGCACAAGTCGCACAGCACACCCCGTCCACCGGCAGTGAAGATCCGCCGCGGTACGGCCCGGCACCGCAGCAGCCGGGCGCGGGCGGCATCGGCCCGTACGGACCGGCCACGAACGCCACGTCGACCGGATGGCCCGGCCCCGTCGTCGATAACCCGGCCCCGTTCGGTTCGGCGCCGCCCGGGTTCGGCGGTATGCCCGGTGCACCGGGTACGGCCGCCCCGTTCCAGGGAATCGGTCAGCAACCGGCGTTCGGCACCGGCTTCGGCGGTGATTCGCTCGCCTCCGTGGTCCCGGTCCACCCCGCGGGACCCATATACCCCTCCCATCCATTCGCGCCCGGCAATGGATTCGGCACGCCACCGGCGGATCCCATCCCACCGGGTCCGGCCCTGCCGGGGTCCACCGGGCCCGGCTCGACCTCCGCGCCCTTCGGCGGTCCGACCACCGGTTCCTTTGCCTACCCGCCCGCCCCCGGGTTCCGCGAGACGACCGCACCGGCCGCAGGCGTGTTCCCTGCCTCCGCCGATCCGTCCGCGGGGTATCCGGCACCGGACTTCACCGCCTCCGGACCGCTTCCGGACCGCACCCCTTTGACGGAATCGGGCGAAGCGGCCACCGACCCCACCGCCGCTCCCGATCCGGGGGGCCCGCAGGCCCCGGACACACCGCCGAACGGCGACCCCGCGCCCGATTCCGCGGCCACCGGCCCCGTGCCACGCGGATTCACCGCGCCCACCGATACCTCAGCGACCGGCTCGTGGGCTCCCCCACCACTTCCCGGCGATCCGCAGCCGGGGCCCGGAGGAGTGCGGTGACCGCCGTCGACGACGGCAAGGTCCGGTGCGGGTGGGCGGGGTCCTCGCAGCTGTATCGCGAGTATCACGACACCGAATGGGGCCGGCCGGTACACGGTGACGACGCTCTGTTCGAGCGAATGTGTCTTGAAGCCTTCCAATCGGGGCTGTCGTGGATCACGATCCTGCGCAAGCGGCCGGCGTTCCGGACCGCATTCGAGGGTTTCGCCATCGACCGGGTGGCCGAATTCCGCGATTCGGATGTCGAACGACTGCTCGCCGATCCCGGCATCGTGCGTAATCGCGCCAAAATTCTTGCCTGTATCGCGAATGCCGGAATCGCACGGAAACTCGGCCCCGGCCTGGACGAATTGCTCTGGTCGTTCGCACCACCGCCGCGCCCGCGCCCGCGCGCACTGGCCGACGTTCCCGCTGTCACACCCGAATCCGTCGCTCTCGCAACCGAACTCAAAAAACGGGGGTTCAGGTTCGTCGGCCCGACCACGGCCTACGCGCTGATGCAGGCCACCGGAATGGTCGATGACCATCTCTCCGATTGCTGGGTCGATCTGCGACGTTGATCGTGCGCCACGCCGGTCGGTTTTCGAACTCAGGTACCCGGCCGGTTCCGTGATGAGGAAGAATAGACGGCGTGCAGACCACCGGACACGCCTGTCGCGTCCGGCGGCTGCCTGTTGGTGACAACACATTAGTTCCGAGAAGTGCGCAGCAGACCGCGCGGATCTGGAGGGAGCAGAGGATGGCGGCCATGAAGCCCCGCACCGGGGACGGTCCCCTCGAGGCAACCAAGGAAGGGCGTGGAATCGTCATGCGGGTTCCACTCGAGGGTGGCGGGCGTTTGGTCGTCGAGCTCACGCCGGAGGAAGCGGCTGCGCTCGGTAAAGAGCTCACCGCGGTCACCAGCTAGCCGCTCGACCCAACCGAAGAACCGGTGACGAAAATGCCGGCGGGGCCGCGTGCGTCTTCTACGCACCCGGCCTCGTCTTTGGCTGCGATCGTCGCTGCCCTCGCATGTCCGGAATGCCATGCGGATATGGCGGTGCGCGATCGTCGTTTGCTGTGCGCGCACGGCCACAGTTTCGATATCGCCAAACAGGGCTATGTCAGCCTGCTGACCGGTGCCGCGACGAAAATGGCCGGCGATACCCCGGGAATGCTCGACGCGCGGGAACGATTCCAGGCCGCAGGCCATTTCGCTCCGATCGCGCGAGCTGCCGCCACGGCACCGACAGTGAGCGATACGCGGATCGGCACGATACTCGAGATCGGAGCCGGCACCGGTTACTACCTGGCGGCCGCGCTGGACGCGTCCTCCGGGGCCCACGGCATCGCCCTGGACGTGTCGAAACCGGCTGCCCGCCGGGCGGCCCGGACACACGAACGCGCGGCATCGATCCTGGCCGATGCCTGGCGGGGCCTGCCGATCCGGGACCGAGCCCTCGATCGGGTGCTGTCGGTCTTCGCACCCCGTAATCCCGCAGAGGTGGCGCGAGTGCTGCGGCCGGGTGGCACCTTCGTCGTCGTCACCCCGACCCCGCGGCATCTCGGCGAGCTCATCGAGCCGCTGGCGATGGTCGCGGTCGCGGCCGACAAGGACGAGCGCCTCACCGACGCCCTGTCCGATTTCACGCGCATCGACCGGACCGGGGTCGAGTTCTCGATGCAGCTCGATCACACCGCGATCGCCGATGTGGCCGGTATGGGCCCCTCGGCCCACCACGCCGCCGAATCCCGGGCCGGCCTGATCGCGGCACTGCCGGATGCGATGCCGGTCACCGCATCGGTGACGGTCACGACCTACCGGCTCTGAATTACACGCCCCTGCCCGGCCGTCAGCCCTTGCGGATGCGGTCGTAGAGCTCGGTGGTGCGGGCGGCGACCTGCGCCCAGCTGAACTCGGCGAGCGCGCGCTCGCGCCCGGCCGCGCCGAACCGCGCGGCCAGCCCGGTATCGGTGGCCACGGCACTGACCGTGGCCGCCAGGTCGCGTTCGAAGTCCCGCGGACGCAGCGGATCGTAGGGAACCAGCCGCCCGGTCGCCCCGTCGCGGACCACTTCGGGAATTCCGCCGACATCCGAGGCGACCACCGCGGTACCGCAGGCCATCGCCTCCAGATTCACGATCCCGAGCGGTTCGTATACCGAGGGGCAGATGAAAACCGTTGCGGCGGAAAGAATTTGACGCACCTGCTCGGTGGGCAGCATATCGCGCACCCAGAACACACCGCCCCGGTTCGCGGCGAGTTCGCGCACCGCCTGTGCCGCCTCGGCCTCCAGTGCGGGGGTATCGGGGGCGCCCGCGCACAGCACCAGCTGGATCTCGGGATCGATATCGCGGGCGGCGGCCAGCAGATGCGCGACGCCTTTCTGCCGGGTGATGCGGCCGACGAAGGCCGCGATCGGCACGTCGCGGTTGACCCCGAGCTCGCCGAGGACATCGCGGGCGTCGGGGACGGGATCGCCCGGGAACCAGGCATCGCCGTCGATACCGTTGTGCACCACATGGACTCGGCCCGGGTCCACGGTCGGATAGGCGTCGAGCACATCGCGGCGCATCCCCGCACTCACCGCGATCACCGCGTCGGCGTTCTCCATCGCCGCCCGCTCCGACCACGACGACAACCGATACCCGCCGCCGAGCTGTTCGGCCTTCCACGGCCGCCGGGGCTCCAGCGAATGCGCGGTGAGGACGTGCGGGATCCCGTACAGGGTGGCCGCCAGATGTGCGGCCAGCCCGGTGTACCAGGTGTGCGAGTGCACGATGTCGACCGTGCCCACGGCATCGGCCATGCGCAGCTGTGCCGACATCATCTGCAGGGCGGAATTGGCCGCGTAGAGCATGGGATCGGGTTGGTGCACGACCGCATCGACGGGGTCGCGGTCGGCGCCCATACAGTGCACCGTCACATCGCACAGCCCCCGCAACCGCGGCACCAATTCGGTGACGTGCACCCCGGCCCCGCCGTACACCTCGGGTGGGTACTCGCGGGTCAGCATCGCCACCCGGAGCCGGTCGGGGTCCTGTGCTGGTATCGGCTCGCGGCCGCCATCCGCGACACTCACCGGTCCAACCTAATCCGTTCGCCCGCCGTCCACCACAGGTGGTCACCGGCGGGCCGAACCATCGGCGGACATGCCGCGGGCTGTGACGGTAGGTTGAGATGCGTGAGGAGCCAGCCGCACGTACTCGGGGTAGTGCTAGCCGGTGGTGAGGGCAAACGACTCTTTCCCCTCACCAAGGACCGCGCCAAACCCGCGGTCCCGTTCGGGGGCGCGTACCGCCTGATCGACTTCGTCCTCTCCAATCTCGTCAATGCCGGATATCTGCGCATCTGCGTGCTCACCCAGTACAAATCGCATTCATTGGACCGGCATATCTCCCAGACCTGGCGGCTGTCGGGTTTCGGCGGCGAGTACATCACCCCGGTCCCGGCCCAGCAGCGGCTCGGACCACGCTGGTACACCGGCAGCGCCGACGCGATCATGCAGTCGCTGAATCTGATCTACGACGAGGACCCCGACTACATCGTGGTTTTCGGCGCGGATCACGTCTACCGGATGGACCCCGAGCAGATGGTGGCCCATCACATTGATTCCGGTGCGGGCGTGACCGTGGCCGGTATCCGGGTGCCGCGCCGCGATGCGAGCGCCTTCGGCTGTATCGACTCCGACGAATCGGGGCGCATCATCGGATTCCTGGAGAAACCGGTCCACCCACCGGGCATCCCGGACGATCCGAATATGACGTTCGCCTCGATGGGCAATTACGTCTTCACCACCAAGGTGCTCGTCGACGCCATCCGCGCCGACGCCGACGATGTCGACTCCGATCACGATATGGGCGGCGACATCATCCCCGGCCTGGTCACCCAGGGCGAAGCCGGTGTCTACGATTTCGCGAGCAACGAGGTCCCCGGATCCACCGATCGCGACCGCGGGTACTGGCGGGATGTGGGGACGATCGACGCGTTCTACGCCGCGCACATGGATCTGGTGTCGGTCAACCCGATCTTCAATCTCTACAACAGGCACTGGCCCATTCGCGGTACCGCGGAGAATCTGGCACCCGCGAAATTCGCCCAGGGCGGGCTGGCACAGGAATCCATCGTGGGCGCGGGCAGCATCCTGTCCGCGGCGACAGTCCGCAATTCGGTGCTCAGTTCGAATGTGTTCATCGAGGACGGGGCGACCGTGGAAGGCAGTGTGCTGATGCCCGGCGTGCGCATCGGCCGGGGTGCGGTGGTGCGGCGCGCGATCCTGGACAAGAACGTCATGGTCGGCGAGGGCGAGATCATCGGCGTCGATGTGGAGCGCGATCGGGAGCGGTTCGCGATCAGCAACGGCGGCGTGGTCACGGTCGGCAAGGGTGTGTGGGTCTGACGGCTCAGCGGCCCGGCATCGGGTACTGGGCGGGCGGCGCCGGCTGGGTGACGCCCGGGCTCTCGGGGGCGTAGCAGAACGGCGTGCAGGTACCGTGCGGGACGGACGGATACTTCGACGGATCGTCGAATTTGTCATCGCTGACCAGCAACATGACCAGCAGTGCCACGAATACCGCGGCACCCAACGCAACGAGCCCCAGGATGAGCCAGCCACGGGGTGCGACCTCGATGAAGATACTGCGCTCGTACGCTCCCCGCCGATCGTACACGCCCCACCTCCTGGCACTGCCGAATTTCCTTCTACACCAATGATATCGGCTCGGCGAGGTTCCCCGCTATCGGCAAACGCAGTCCGGCCGATCCGCCGCGGTTTCCTCGCGGGGGGATCGGCCGGATCACGAAATCCCGTGACCGTCAGCGCACGTCGCGCCGGCGCCACGCCAGCAGGCCGATTCCCGTCGTTACCGCGGCGACGACCAGGAGCACGACCACCGGAAGCGCCCGGAAATCCTCGGCGGGCAGCTTCGGCAGATGCCCGTACGGATTCAGATCCAGAAGCCATTGCGGCATACCGGATATCGATCCGAGCAGATAGACCGCCACACCGGCGGTCAGCACTCCCCATGCGACGGGCACCCAGCGCGGCAGCAGTCCGAACAACAGGACCGTGATCGCCGTGAACACCCACACGGCCGGGATCTGGATCATCGCCGCACCCAGTGCTCGCGGGAGCTTACCGCCCACATCGCCCGCGGCGATGCCGTAGGCGATCCCGCCGATGGCGCCGGATACGAACAGCACCAGCACGGGCCCGCCGAAAGCGAACAGCAGATGTGTTGCCGCCCAGCGGATCCGGCCGACCGCACCGGTGAGAACGGTTTCGGCGCGGTCGTTGCTCTCCTCGGCGAACATCCGCAGGGCCGCCGATATGGAATAGGCGGCCGCGGCCAATCCGATCATCGAATAGGCGGTGTTCAGGAACGCCTCCTCGACCCCCTGCGATCCGCCGAGCCGCGCGATCACATCGCGAACGGCCTGGCTGGATCCGATCTCGTCACCGATGCCGTGAATCACGCTGCCGATGATCAGGCCATAGATCGCCAGACCCACGGTCCACGCCAGTAGAGTGCCGCGCTGCAACCGCCAGGCCAGTCCCAGCGGTCCGCTCAGCAGAGCCGATCCGACCGGCGGACCGGGACGTTCGGCGATCAGGCCGGCACCCATATCGCGGCGCCGCAGCAGCGAGTACGCGACCGCGATCAGGACCACCGAGGCGGCCGCGTGCAACAGCAGCACCCACCAGCGGTCCCCGGCGAACGGGCGCACCTGCAACGACCAGCCCTGCGGTGAGAGCCAGGTGAGGATGCCGGTCGGACCGTCCCCGGCGCGCGCGTCGCCGATGGCGCGCAGGGTGAAGGTCGCCGCCAGGACCGCGAAGGCGATCCCCCGCGACAGCCGGGCACCGGCACTGAGCTGTGCGGTGACCGCGGCGACCGCCGCGAACACGATGCCCGAGGCCGCCAGCGCCGCACCGAAGGCCAGCGATCCGTCGAACGGCACCCCCGCCGCCGCGATGCTCAGCGTCGCCACCAGACCGGCGATCAGGCAGGCGCCGCAGGTCAGCAGCAGTGTGGCTGTGAGAGAGGCGAATCGGCCGACTCGGGTGGAGGCGAGCAGTTCCTCCCGCCCGGATTCCTCCTCGGCGCGGGTGTGCCGGATGACCGTCAGAATCGTGGCGATTCCGATGAGGGTGTAGAACATCCCGGCCTTCCACACCCCGGCTGCACCGAGTGTGGTGTTGTAGATCGGCCCGTACATCGCCAGCTGTGCGGGGCTCGACAGGATCGTGTGCGCGAAGTTCCGCAGATCGGCCGGCGACGAATACAGCTTGGCGATACTCGACACGTAGACGCTGCCCAGCGGCAGTGACAGCAGCAGCACCCACAGCGGCAGCACGATCCGGTCACGCCGCAGATAGAGCCGCAACAACTGCCCGGTTCCGGCGAAATCCGAGCCGCCCCGCGCGGATTCGGCGAATCCGCCGTGCGGGCGCGCGACGGTGGCGGTGGTCATTTCACGACCTCGGTGAGAGTGCGGGCGGCCGGGCGCGCGCCGGACGCCTCGTGCCCGCCGAGCGAATAGTGGCGCAGGAAAAGCTCTTCCAGCGTCGGTGGCTGGCTCACCAGACTCCGGACGCCGGCATCGCCGAGTATCCGGATCAGCTCCCCGAGATGTTCACCGTCGACCTGACAGGTCAGCGTGTGGTCGGAGATATTCACGTCCTCCACACCCTCGATGGCACCGAGATCGCCCGGGTCGCCGATGAGTTCGGCCTTGATCGAGGTGCGGCTCAGGTGCCGCATAGCGGCCAGCGTCCCGCTTTCCACGGTGCGCCCGGCCCGGATGATGGTGACCCGATCACACAGCGCCTCCACCTCGGACAGGATGTGACTCGACAGCAGCACGGTCGCGCCGCGTTCGGACGCCTCCCGCGCGCAGTCGCGAAATATGTTCTCCATCAACGGATCCAGTCCGGAGGTCGGTTCGTCGAGCAGCAGCAGCCGCGCATTCGAGGAGAAGGCCGAGACGAGGGCGACCTTCTGCCGGTTGCCCTTGGAATAGGTCCGTGCCTTCTTGCGGGGATCGAGTTCGAAGCGCTCGATCAGTTCGGCACGGCGGGCGGTGTCGATCCCGCCGCGCATCCGCGCCAGCAGGTCGATGGTCTCCCCACCCGACAACGAGGGCCACAGCGTGACATCGCCGGGCACATAGGCGATATCGCGATGCAGGGCGACCGCGTCGGTCCACGGATCGCGGCCGAGCACACGCGCCTCCCCCGACGTCCGGGCCAGAATGCCCAGCAGAATGCGGATGGTTGTCGACTTGCCGGCCCCATTGGGGCCCAGGAAGCCGTGCACCTCTCCTTCGGCGACCTCCAGATCGAGGCCGTCCAGCGCGTGGACCGATCCGAAATGCTTGTGCAGCTTTCGGACCTCGATTGCCGATGACATCGAATCTCCTTTGTACTGTGGGACACCCACACCCGGTCGCACCGACGAGAGGGCTGCGCATGTGTCTCATCGGTGCTCCAGGTGAGATTGGGATTCACCGTTCGGCGAGCAACGAATCCAGCAGCGTCGAATCGGTGAACAAACCGTGGGTGTTGACTTCGATCGCGGGCAGCATCATCTGATCGGCATACTCGCGCAGCGCTTTTCGATAGTCGAGATTTCCGTCGTGCCTGGCGGCATACAGCTGCAGGAAGAGGAAGAATCCCCCGCCGTTCTGCACCGCCAGATAGTTCGCCGTGGCCGGGAGGTCCGCGGGCTCGCGCAGGGTTCCGGCTGTGATACCTACCCGGAGATAGGACTCCACATCCTGTCGCATCTGATCGAACAGGGTGGCCATCAGCGTTCCGCCGGCCTGGAAGGTCCGCATCATATAAGCGATATACGGTGCGTACTCCTCGATTTCGGCCAGCGCCCGCAGGGTCGCGTTCGGCGACGGATCCGTGACGTGCTCGGTCTTGGCCGCCCGGATGACCGAACGCACCTGCTCGTCACATGCCTCGCGCAGTCCGTCCTTGGAGCCGAAGTGATGGTTGACGAGTCCGGGTGAGACCCCCGCCGCCTTGGCGATGGCCCGCACACCGACCCCGAATCCCTCGTCCCCGAAGACGGCGATCGCCGCGTCCCGGATTCGGGCGGGCGTGCTCAGATCCGAGGCGGATCCTTCCGATACGGCTGCTCCTTTAAACACATGTTCAATATACTAAACACTCGTTCAATCCGCACGCAAGGGTCGAGCGCAAGACAGATCGGGATTCACAAAAGCGCCGGTAAGCGCTTCATCTACCGCACTCAGCCCCGCGAGGCGCAGAGCAGGCCGTCACCGACCGGGATCAGCACACTCGTCAGAGCCGGGTCCTCGGCCACCATCCGGGTGGCCGACCGCACGGCCTGGGTCGCCGCGTCCCGCTGCGCCGGATCCGGCACCCGGCCACCGAGCAGCGCGTTGTACATCAGCAACGCCCCGCCCGCGCGCAGCAACCGCACGGCCTGTTCGACGTACTGCGGCTGCTCGAGCGGCGCGGCGTCGATGAAGACCAGGTCATAGGCATCGTCGGCGAGTCGCGGCAGGACATCCAGAGCACGGCCGTTGATCAGCCGGGTGCGTGCCGGGGCGACATCGGCCGCACGGAAGGCGTCCTTGGCGGCGCGCTGATGCTCGGGTTCCGAATCGATCGTGGTGAGCGTGCCGTCTTCGCGCATGCCGTCCAGCAGCCACAGCCCGCTGATTCCGGCGCCGGTACCCACCTCGACGACCGCCCGCGCTCCGAGCAACTGGGCATACATACTGAGCAGGGCGCCCACCGACGGCGGTATCGGCGGTACGCCCAGTTCGGTGGCCCGCTCCCGCGCCGCGATGAGGATCTCGTCCTCGACCACGGATTCCTCCACGTAGGCGAGGTTGCGCTGCAGGGCCGATGCCGCTGGGATGTCGCTCACGAATATGAGGCTAATGGCGTGGCGGTCCGGGAGCGCGACGACGGCGGCTGTTTTTCTCAGGTGTCCCTCAGGCTCCCCATACCACCGGCACATCGGGAACCGCCAGAGTAGGGACCAAGCAAGGGCCGGCCGACCGCCGGACGGCGCCCGGGAACACCTGACCCAGGTCATGGGTTGTACCCGGTACGCGACGACCACCAGTCATCGTGCGCCTGCCACGGTCCCGAGTAGGAGGTCACCCCATCCACAAGGTTGATGCGGCGCGTACATACGCCACCCTGCCCGAGTCGAGTCTGCCCGTCGGCGTCTCGTCCGATTACGAATTACCCGGTCCGTCCCGGAGCGATGTGATCGTCGGCACCGAATTCGACGATACCGAAGTCGCGGCCGTGCGCGATGAAACCATTGTGGACGACAACGTTGTGAACGATGTTGCGAGCGACAACGCGGACGCGGCCGCCACCGAGGACGACGATCTCAGCGGCACCGCCGCGTTCGACGCCACCGGCGACCGCACCATGATGCCGTCGTGGGATGAACTGGTGCGCGAACACGCCGACCGGGTCTACCGCCTCGCCTATCGCCTCACCGGCGATCCGCAGGACGCCGAGGATCTGACCCAGGAAACGTTCATCCGGGTCTTCCGCTCGCTGCAGAACTACCAGCCCGGCACCTTCGAGGGCTGGCTGCACCGGATCACCACCAATCTGTTCCTGGACATGGTCCGCCGGCGCAATCGCATCCGGATGGAAGCGCTGCCCGAGGACTACGAGCGGGTGCCGTCCGAGGGGCCGGGTCCGGAGCAGGTCTATCACGACGCCCGGCTGGATCCGGATCTGCAGCGCGCACTCGATTCGCTGGCACCGGAATTCCGCGCCGCGGTCGTACTGTGCGATATCGAGGGTCTGTCGTACGAGGAGATCGGCGCTACCCTCGGAGTGAAACTGGGTACCGTGCGCAGCCGTATCCATCGCGGCCGTCAGGCATTGCGGGAGTACCTTGCGCATAATGGTTCTCAGCAGCGGTTCGCCGCTGAGGAGAAGGTCGGGTAACAGCGGTCGCGGCGCCGCGGCAGTTGCCCGGCGAAGCTGTAGTCCGTCGGAAGGGTGTGCATCCGTATGACTGGCGAGGGTCGTTTCGCCCCCACCGAGCACCTGGCCAGTGAGGCCGTTGTCGCCTATGTCGACGGCGAACTGAGAATGAACGCCTATCTGCGCGCGGCCGAACATCTTTCTCGCTGTCCCGAATGTGCCGGCGAGGTCGAGGCCCAGCAGCAGGCCCGAGTGGCATTGCGCCGGGCGGCCCAGATGCAGATTTCGGCACCCACCGATCTTCAGGACACCCTGAGCCGAATACCGTTGGCCGACCTCACCGGAAGTAGTACCGAAAATATGTCGCGTGGCGCGAGTTTCCTCGGCCTGCGGGCGGATTCGTTCCGTTTCGCCTCCTCCTCGAATCGAGAAATCGGATTCGAGAGCAGGCGGTGGACGGGATGGTGGCGCAAGTAGAGTTCACGAACGTGACCACCGAATCGACGCCGTCCAACAACACTTCGGATTCGGCGGCCCACAGGGGGAACCTGAGGCCGTCGGACGCGCCTGTATTGGGGCCGCGCCCGGTTTATCGCCCTGATATCGATAAACACACCGCTCGCGCATTCCGCCGCCCTGAGGGACAGGCCGGATCATTCGCCGCGTACGCGGCCGCCGGAGCCGCCACCCCCCGCCACGACGCCCCCGAATTGGTCAACCGGCCGCCGGACGCGGTACTGGCCGAGGCGTTCGGCCGTCCCGAAGGCTCCGACGAACTGCTGCAGCGCGATCCCGAGGCCGCCACCGGGCCGTCCGCGGTGAGCGCACCGGCCGATCCCTGGCGCGATCCCGAGGCCGCGGCCAGGATGGGCGCCCCGGCGATCCACACTCCCGCCCCCAGCCTGCTGCCGCCCGGTGCGAAACTCAGCACCCGCGAGGTGTTGTTCGGCGGCAAGGTCGCGCCCAAGGCGCTGGCCGTACTGGGCATCGTGGCGCTGGCCATCGGTGTGGTCGGCGGGCTCACGGGCCGCCTCACCGCCGAGAACACCTCGACGCTGACCTCCCGCAAGGTCGCACTCCAGCAGGAAGACAATTCCGATAAACCGCACAGCCAGGTCGCCAAGGTGGCGGACGCGGTACTGCCCTCGGTCGTATCGATTCGCGAGACGGTCGGCGACAACGGGGCGCTGGGCTCCGGCGTGGTGATCGACGGCAACGGTTACATCGTCACCAACAACCACGTCATCTCGATGGCCGCCCAGGACAAATCCGGGCGCGCCAAGATCCAGGTCGGTTTCTCCGATGGCACCCAGGCCCCCGCCCAGCTGGTGGGTCGCGATCCCAAGACCGACCTCGCCGTGCTGAAGGTCGACGTCAAGAATCTCACCGTGGCCCGGCTCGGGAAATCCGGTGATGTGCAGGTCGGCGACGATGTACTCGCCGTCGGCTCACCGCTGGGCCTGAACAAGACGGTGACCTCGGGCATCGTCAGCGCCCTGCACCGGGCCATCCAGGAGAGCCCCGAAGCCGGTGACGACACCGCGGGCGCCTTCGACGCCGTGCAGACCGACGCCGCCATCAACCATGGCAACTCCGGTGGTGCGCTGGTCGACGGCGAGGGCCGGCTGATCGGCATCAATACCGCCATTCGCAGTGAGAGCGGCGGATCGGTCGGACTCGGTTTCGCGATTCCGGTAGACCTCGTGCGGCAGGTCTCCCAGACGCTGATCCACGACGGCGTCGTCTATCACCCCTGGCTGGGCGTCACCGCCAAGTCCAAGCAGGTGGAGAACGATGCGATGAGCGGAGCCCAGGTCGCCGACGTGGTCGGCGGCAGCCCGGCCGCCAAGGCGGGCATCGCCGAGGGCGATGTGATCGTCAAATTCGGTGATCGGCAAGTCACCGAGCCGGCCGAGCTCACGGTCGCGGTCCAGTCCCATCGGATCGGGGAAACGGTGAATGCCCATGTGATCCGCGACGGGCGCGAGGTCGAGGTTCCGGTCACTCTGGAATCCGACAAGAACGCTCCACAGCCGCCGCAGTAGCCTGGTCTTATGTTCAATATCGGCTGGCCCGAGATGGTGATCCTGGTGGTCGCCGCGCTGATGATTCTCGGACCGGAACGGCTCCCGGGGGCGATTCGCTGGACCGCGCAGAGTTTGCGTCAGGTCCGCGACTACGCCACCGGGGCCACCAGCCAGTTACGCAATGATCTCGGACCGGAACTCGATGAACTGCGCAAACCCTTCGAGGAACTCAACGAGCTCCGCAAACCATTGGAGGGATTGCGCGGTATGACACCGCGATTGATGGTCACCAAGCATCTCTTCGACGGTGACGATTCGCTGTTCACAGGAACATTCGGTAACTCGAATTCGGCGAACGGGCAGTCCGGGAATTCGGCGGCGAGCAGTTCGGCATCCGCGAATTCCGCGACGCCTCCGGACTATTCGATGCCGCAACCGCCGAAACCACTCGACCGCAACGAGAAACCTCCGATCGATTTCGACGCGACCTGAAACAGCGTCTTCCGGAGACCGCCCGGTCCGTTCGAATTGCCCGGTGTACCGGTTGGATTCATCGCGTACGCGGATTTCGTCAACCGGACTAGACGCATCCTGCTGTCGAGCTATCTAGACTTCGCACATGTCGGCCGACGAGGTGGCGCGGGTATTCGCGATCGAAGACAAGGTCGAGCGTCTCAAGGCTGCCACCGATGGGGTCGCGGCGGCCCAGCAGACCATCAACGAGCTCACCCGCATCCGCCGGGCGGTGATCCAGGAACTGCACGCCGAGGGCTGGACCTTCGCCAGGATCGGTGCGGCAGCAGGCCTTTCGCGCGCTCGGATCCACCAGGTCAGCACCCAGGGGCCGGTTCCCGAGGGCCTGTTCTTCGGCACCGGCCCGCTGATCATCCTCACTCCCGACCAGCGAGCCGCCACCCGCGCCACCCCGCTGGTCGGCGCCCCCGACACCGCGGCGCCGCATCGGCTGGCGGAAATGTTGCGGCAGCTGGGCTTCACGGTCACCGTCGAGCGTTTCCTGCCCGGACGGCCCCTCGACCTCGACCGTGAGGGACTGATCATCCTCGGCGGCCCCGAATTATCGCCCAGCCTGCGCTATCTGGTGGCCGCCGATCCCCGGCTGCGCCGCACTCCGGCCCGGGCCGGACGACTGCGGCGCGCGATCGAGGACCGCTCCGCGCGCCGCATCTATCGGCCCGGCGGCGCCGACCCCTACGACATCGCCTATCTGGCCCGGCTCCCCCGGCCCGACGGGCACGGCACCATCCTGGTGATCGACGGACTCCATTCACCCGGATCCCTCGGCGCGGTACGGTTTCTCGGCACCCGCCTGGCGACGCTGCACGAGCGAGCCGACACGCGCACCTTCTCGACCGTGATCGGCGTGCGCTACGACCGCGGCACCGGAGAACCCGTGGAGGCAGATCTACTGACCCCGATCTACCGCCACGGGTGAGTCTCCGGCCTCCGCTCAGGCGGCGGCCCGAGCCGGGCGCAGGGTGTTCATCGGCGGACGGTCGGCCAGGTGGACATCGGTGCTCAGCGGGGTGAATTCCTCTCCTACCAGCGGGAATTGGGTCAGGGCGGCCCCGGAGTCCCGAATTCCGCTGCGGCCCAGCACGGTTCCCAGGATCTGGCGGCTCATGACGCCGAGATCCGACAGCGGGCGGTTGCGATGGGTGCGCACCCCGAGATTCACCTGTCCGATCGCCGGCAGGCCCAGCAGATCGAAAGTATCGAGCAGCAACCCGATCTCCACACCGTAGCCCGGTGCGAACGGAACCGCGGCGAGCAGTTCCCGGGTACCCGCGTACTCACCACCCAAGGGCTGCAACACCTTCGCAAGATCCGGCCGCAACGCCGCCAGCAGCGGTCGCGCCACCAGTTCGGTGACCCGGCCACCGCCGTGCTGGTCGACGTCCCCGCCCTGACGCAGCGGGCGCCGGTAATAGGCCTTCACCAGATGCATACCGTCCACGGTCAGCAGCGGACCCAGCAGCTTGGGCACGAACATCGGATCGGGGTCGATCAGGTCCGAGTCGACGAATGCCACCAGATCACCGGAGGTCGCCGCCAGCGACCGCCACAGCACCTCCCCCTTACCCGGTACCGGATCGAGCTCCGGTACCGCCTGCTCCCGCGTCACCACTCGCGCTCCGGCGGCCCGAGCACGATCGGCGGTCGCGTCCACCGATCCCGAATCCAGGACGACCAGTTCGTCCACCAGGGTGCCGAGCAGCGGCCGGATACTGGCCACCACATCGGCGACGGTGTTCTCTTCGTTCAATGCGGGCAATACCACCGAGACGGTGCGCCCGTTCTTCGCGTCGACCAATTCGTCGATCGCCCACTGTGGTCGATCCCACGTATGCGTGGCAGTCCAATCGAATGTCATACCAGACCTCGCAAGGTTCGTGCGGGGGGCCGGATGCCCTGAATCGCCGCGATCATGTCCACTACGCGCCGGGTTGCGGCCACCTCGTGAACTCGGAAGACTCGTGCGCCGGCCCCGGCCGCCCATGCGGTTGCCGCCAATGTGCCCTCCAATCGCTCGGAAAGTCCGACACCAAGAGTCTCTCCGATGAAATCCTTATTACTCAGCGCCATCAAGACCGGCCATCCGGTATTTACAAGAATGTCCACGGCCCGCAACAGTTCGAGCCCGTGATAAGTGTTTTTCCCGAAATCGTGGGTCGGATCGATGAGAATCGAATCCGCGGCGACCCCCGCCGCCCGCGCCGCTTCCGCGGCCCGCACCAGTGTATCGGTGACCTCGGACACCACATCCTCGTAGTGCACCCGGTGCGGCCGGGTACGTGGCCGCGCACCCCCGGTATGACTGCACACGATGCCCACACGCAGTTCCGCGGCCACCCCCACCAGATCGGGGTCGGCACCCGCCCAGGTGTCGTTGATCAGATCCGCCCCCGCGGCCACCGCCGCCCGCGCGACCTCACTGCGCCAGGTATCCACACTGATCAACAGGTCGGGATAACGCTCCCGGATGGCCGCCACGAAGGGCACCACCCGGCGGGCCTCCTCGGCGGCGTCGACCTCGGCACCGGGCCCGGCCTTCACCCCGCCGATATCGACCAGATCGGTCCCCTCCGACACCGCCCGCGCCACGGCCGCCATCGCAGCCTCGTCGGAGAAGGTGGCCCCGCGGTCGTAGAAGGAATCGGGGGTGCGATTGACGATCGCCATCACCAGTGCCCGATCCGTCGCCACCGATTTCCCGCACAGGGTGGGCAACGGTGACGCGGAACTCATGCGGACAAGTGTATTGGGGGGTTGCTCAGCCGCGTGGGACGGTGCCCCCCGCCACCTCTTCCGGATAGCTCTCGTAGAAGGGCACGTACCCCCGCTCGCGCCCCTTCAGCACATACAGCGAGGTATCACCGTCATTGCCATATCCCTGTTTACGCAGATCGACCTTGCGGCTCTTGAACGTCGAGGTGGTCTCGAGTTCCGGGACGACCCGGACGAACAATGGCACCGCGTAGCCGGGCAGCCGGCCGTAGAGCCGGGCGGCCAGTGTGGAACCGTCGAATTCGGCACCGGGCTCCAGCGTGACCGCGGCCATTCCCGCCTTACCGTCGGTACCGGGAACGTCGACGCCGTACACCACCGCCTCGGTGATGCCGGACGCACCGTCGAACGCGCCCTCGACTTCGGTCGTGGCGACGTTCTCACCCTTCCAGCGGAAGGTGTCGCCCAGCCGGTCGACGAAGGCGATGTGGCGCCAATGCTGGTCGCGCACCAGATCTCCGGTATCGAACCAGCAGTCGCCGTCGCGGAACGCGTCGCGGACCAGTTTGGATTCGGTCGCGGAACTGTCGGTGTATCCGTCGAACGGGGAGCTGGTGGTGACCTTCGCCAGCAACAGACCCACACCGCCGGACGGCACCCGGCGCACCCTGCCGTCCGCGTCACGGCGAGCCTTCCCGGTGGCTTCGTCGAAGTCGACCACCGCGTACGGCAGCGGCCCGAAGCCCGCAGTGCGATCGACACCGAATGCGTTGACGAAGGCGATATTTCCCTCACTGGCGCCGTAGAACTCGACCACCCGGCCGATACCGAAGCGGCGCCGGAATTCGTCCCACAGTTCCGGCCGCAGCCCGTTGCCCACGGCCAAGCGCACCGAATGCTCGTGTTCCCGTGGCGATTCCGGCTGATTGAGCAGATACCGGCACAGTTCGCCGATGTAGATGAACGCCGTGGCGCGGGTCGCGACGACCTCGTTCCAGAAATTCGACACCGAGAACTTCCGGCCCAGTGCCAGCGTCGCCCGCGCTCCGAGCACCGCGCCGAGCGCGACGGTGAGCGCATTGTTGTGATAGAGCGGCAGACAGCAGTACATGGTGTCGTCACCACGCAACCGCACCCCCAGTCCGCCCAGCCCGGCCATGCTCTTGGTCCAGCGCAGATGGGTCATGACGCTGGCCTTGGGCAGTCCGGTGGTGCCGGAGGTGAAGATGAGGAAGGCGCGTTCGCGGGCCCGCACATCGGCGCACACCGGCGGATCGGCCGGGTCGGCGTCGCGAGCCAGTTCCCGAAGTTCCTCGGAATACAGCGGATTCGCGGGCGGCTCGGGCAGGGAGGCCACCGCTTCCGCGCATTCCTCGCCGATCACTTCGACGGTGCTGTTCAGCAATCCGAGGCTGTGTGCCAGCACCTGTTCGCGCTGATTGTGATTGAGCAGGCCGACGGTGGCGCCCAGTTTGACCGTCGCCAGCACGACGAACACGGTCTCGGGCCGGTTCGTCATCAGCACACCGACCACATCGCCGCGTTTCACCCCGCGCCCTGCCAGGACGTGGGCGAAGGTGTTCACCTCGATATTGGCCTCGCGGTAGGTGTACTCGCGACCCTCGAACCGCAGGAAGATCCGGTTCGGACAGCGCTGGGCCGCCTTCTGGAAGTACAGCCCCACCGAGGATTTGTCGTCGGCACGAACGAGCATGCCGCTCGCCCCGCGCAGCATGCCGGGTGCGTCGACCGCCATCGAGGGCAGTGCGCGCAGCAGATCCAGGAGACCCACGGTGTTGCGTGCCTCGGTGGTCACATTCTCCTCCAACGGGTTTCGGCTCACGCCGGGCTCCGGCCCGCTAGGCGGGCGGAGCGGTCAACGCCTCGAATGCGGATGCCACATCCGCGGTCACGGTAATCCGGTCGAGTGCCGGCCGCCCGATGAAGCCGGCCGCACTCAATTCGTCCAGCCACGCGAACAGTCCCCGGTAATGGCCGTGCGGATCGAGCAGGACCAGCCGCTTACCGTGCAGTCCCAGGTAGCCGCCGGTCCACGCCTCGAAGAATTCCTCCAGCGTGCCGATTCCGCCGGGCAGGGTCAGGAAGGCGTCGGCCCGATCCTCCATGACCTGCTTGCGTTCGCGCATGGTGTCGGTGACTATCAGCTCGTCGCTGTCGACATCGGCGACCTCCTGGTGGACCAGCCGCTTCGGAATCACCCCGGTGGTGCGGGCGCCTCCGGCACGCGCGGCCACCGCCACCGCGCCCATCATCGACACGTGGCCGCCACCGGACACCAGTTCCCAACCACGGCGGGCGATTTCGGTACCCACCTCGGCCGCCAGCCGCAGCGCGCCGGGATCGGTGGTACTGGCCGAGCAGTACACACAGACCGCGAACGGTCGCGCGGTCACCACTCGTCCTCCGTGCCGTCGGAATCCTCACCGCGATGTGCGGCGGCGTGCAGCACGATCCGGACGACCTCGTCCACACTGTCGGTGACGTGCAGCAATCCGAGGTCGGCCGTAGCGATCTTGCCCGACCCGGCCGGCGAATCCCGCATCCAGTCCACCAAGCCGGACCAGTAGCGCGTGCCGAACAGCACGATCGGGAAGCGGGTGATCTTGTGGGTCTGTACCAGCGTCAGCGCCTCGAACAATTCGTCCAGCGTGCCGAACCCACCCGGCAGGCAGATGAAGGCCTGGGAGTATTTGACGAACATCGTCTTGCGGGCGAAGAAGTAGCGGAAGTTGATGCCGAGATCGACCCACTCGTTGAGGCCCTGTTCCATCGGCAGTTCGATGCCGAGGCCGATCGAGTAACCGCCCGCCTCACAGGCACCGCGATTGGCGGCCTCCATCACACCGGGGCCGCCGCCGGTGATCACCGCGAAACCCGCTTCGGCCAGTGCCGCGCCGATCGCGCGGGCCGCCTCGTATTCGGGGGTCTCGGCCTCGGTTCGCGCCGACCCGAAAACCGCTACCGCCCTGGGGATTTCCGCGAGCGCGCCGAAGCCCTCCACGAACTCGCTCTGGATCCGCAGAACCCGCCAGGGATCGGTGTGCACCCAATCGGTGCGCCCTCGACCGTCGAGCAGATGCTGATCGGTGGTACCGACACCCTGTTTCCTCGCTCGCCGCAACATGATCGGGCCGCGAAACTTCGGCGTCGACTTCGGGGCTCTGGTGTGCACGGGCTCGGAGTCGGTGGACATATCGGCAAACCTACCGGTTCACTCCTTGCCGCCGGTCAGGTAGTTGCGCAGGATCTCGGTAACCGTCGTGATCTGCGCGGTGGGCACCCGCTCATCGACCTTGTGCGCCAGATTGGGGTCACCGGGGCCGAAATTCACCGCCGGAATTCCACGGGCCGCGAATCGGGATACATCGGTCCAGCCGTATTTCGCCCGCACGCCGCCCCCGCCGTGGGCGTGAACCTGCTCGACCAGATTCCTGGCCGCGGGCGCGGACAGGCCGGGCAGCGCACCCGGTGCGCCATCGGTCCGTTCGAAGCTCACATCCAGGCCCTCGAACACCGCGCGCACATGGTCGGTCGCCTCATCGAGGCTGCGATCGGGAGCGAACCGGAAATTGACCATCACCTCGGCCTCGTCGGGGACCACATTGCCGGCCACCCCACCGGAGATGTTCACCGCCGACAGCCCCTCGCGATAGGTGCAGCCGTCGATCTCCACCTGCCGCGGGACGTAGTCGCGCAGCCGCTGCAGCACCGGCGCCAGTTTGTGAATCGCGTTGTCGCCCAGCCAGGCCCGCGCGGTGTGCGCGCGGGTGCCGCCGAGTCCGAGCCGCACCCGCAATGTGCCCTGGCAGCCGGCCTCGATCCAGGAGCCCGACGGCTCGCCCAGAATGGCCAGATCACCCTCGAGCCATTCCGGCAGTTCCCGCTCGATGCCACCCAGGCCGTTGTACTCCGCGGCGATCTCCTCGCAGTCGTAGAAGATCAGGGTCAGATCGCAGATCGGCTCGGCGACGGTCGCGGCAAGATGCAGGAAGACCGCGTCACCGGATTTCATATCGACGGTGCCGCAGCCCCACAGCACCTCCTCCCCGCCGGCGACCTCGAAGCGGGACGGCACATTGTCGGCGATGGGCACGGTGTCGAGGTGCCCGGCGAGGATCACCCGGGTCGGCAGCCCCCGGTTCGTGCGTGCCAGCACGGTATTACCGTGCCGCAACACCTCGAATCCCTCGGTCTGCTCGCGCAGGGCCCAGGTGACGGTATCGGTGATCGCCGCTTCGTCCCGCGAGACACTGGGGATGTCGACGAGGGCGGCGGTGATCGAGATCGGGTCGGCGCGCAGATCGATGGTCACCCGGACAAGGGTAATTGTTCGCAGGACTCACGACCCGGGCGAATACCGCGGCGCCGGGGAGCTCACCACCTGGTGGCCCGCACCCAGTAGGCTGAACTGCCGTGAGCACACAGGGAGCATCCGCAGTCGGCCTGGCGACCGTGACCGTCAACGGTACGGTCCTCGACACCTGGTATCCATACCCGGAACTGGGCGAATTCGATGAAACCGGGACCGCGCGGCTGAGCCCCACCGATCCCGAGTACGCCCGCTTCGCCGAACTGGTCGGCCCCGACGAGGCCCGCCGGGTGGAGGTGGTCGCGGTCCGCACCACGATCGCCGATCTGGCGGCCGCACCGGTCGACACCCATGATGTCTATCTCCGGCTGCATCTGCTCTCGCATCGTCTGGTCGCCCCGCACGGCGCCAGCCTCGAGGGGCAGTTCGGCCTGCTGGCCAATGTGGTCTGGACCAACCACGGCCCCTGTTCGGTCGAGGAGTTCGAACTGGTCCGCGCCCGGTTGCGGGCCCACGGGCCGGTCACCGTATACGGCGTCGACAAGTTCCCGCGCATGGTGGACTATGTGCTGCCCGCCGGTGTGCGCGTCGCGGATGCCGACCGCGTCCGGCTCGGCGCGCATCTGGCCGAGGGCACCACGGTCATGCACGAGGGTTTCGTGAACTTCAATGCCGGCACCCTCGGCGCATCCATGGTCGAGGGCCGGATCTCGGCCGGCGTGGTCGTGGGCGACGGTTCCGATGTGGGCGGCGGCGCCTCCATCATGGGCACCCTGTCCGGTGGCGGTAAGCAGGTCATCTCGATCGGCGAGCGCTGCCTGCTCGGCGCGAACGCCGGTCTGGGCATCTCCCTCGGCGACGACTGTGTGATCGAGGCCGGTCTCTACGTCACCGCCGGTACCAAGGTGGCACTGCCCGACGGCGGCACGATCAAGGCCGCGGAGCTGTCCGGCCGGTCGAATCTGCTGTTCCGCCGCAATTCCCTGACCGGGGGCGTCGAGGTGAGCGCGCGCAAGGGTACCGGTATCGAGCTCAACGAGGCGTTGCACGCCAACTGATTTCCGCGAAATGCCCCTTTCCCCGTCGATCCTGTGGGAGAGGGGCGTTCAGCGCTCCGGGTCACTCGATCCCGAAGGCCAGGACGCGTTCCGGGGAGATGCGGATCAGTTCCCGGGAACCGCCCTCGAGGTAGGTCTCCACATCCCGCAGACCCTGCGCCGCGCCCCGGATCTCGAGGCAGCGCACCTGCCACGGGTCGACCGAGGCGATGTCGTCCACGACGAAGGAGACTCGCTCCTCCTTGCCGAGGTTGCGGAACTTTTGCGAGGCACCCATATTGTGGCCCGCGATATTGATCGTGCCGAGCGCTTCGTTGTAGCGGAAACCCACCGGATTGTTCTGCGGTGAGCCGTCGGGGCGGATGGTGGCCAGCCGGCCCAGTCGTTGACCTGCCAGATACTCGATCTGTGCGGCGGACAGCGTTGCGATCATGCGCCGACCTTAGAACCTCGAGTACGGTGCAGGTCAATTCGACATACCACCGGTACCGGATGGTCGCTCACCCGAGCAACTTCTTCTGCACCTTGCCCATGGCATTGCGCGGCAGTTCGGTCACCGTGACCACCTCGCGCGGGCGCTTGTGCTGCGAAAGCCGTTCCGCGACAAAGTCGATCAATTCGAGTTCGGTCACCCCGTCCGCCCGCGGCACCACGTAGGCGCGGATGCGCTGACCCAGATCGGCATCGGCCACTCCGACCACCGCGACCTCGGCGACGCCGGGATGACCGAGCAGACAGGTCTCGATCTCCCCCGCACCGATGCGATAACCACCGGATTTGATGAGATCCACCGATTCGCGGCCGACGATGCGATGGAAGCCGTCGGCATCGATCGCCGCGACGTCACCGGTCACGAACCAGCCGTCGGAGGTCCGGCAGGCGGCGGTGTCCTCGGAGCGATTCAGATAGCCGTCGAACAGCATGGGCCCGCGCACCTGCAGTCCGCCGATACTCTCGCCGTCGTGCGGGACCGGCGCACCGGCCTCGTCGCGCAACCGGGTCCGCACACCGGTGACCGGCCGGCCGACCCAGCCGGGGCGGCGTTCGCCGTCGGCGCGGGTGGACAGCGTGATCATGGTTTCGCTCATCCCGTATCGCTCCACCGGAGCGTGACCGGTCAGCTCTCGCAGCCGCTCGAATACCGGCACAGGCAGCGGCGCACTACCGGACACCAGCAGGCGCGCATGCGCCAATTGCCGTGCCGCGTCGGGATCTTCGGTGATTCGCGACCAGACCGTCGGCACTCCGAAGTACATGGTGCCGGCGGCCGCGGCATAGGCCGCCGGTGTGGGTTTACCGGTGTGCACCAGCGCACTGCCGATCCGCAGCGGGCCCAGCACGCCGAGGATCAGCCCGTGTACGTGGAACAGCGGAAGTCCGTGCACGAGAACATCGTCGGCGGTCCAGGACCAGGCCTCGAACAGAGCATCCAGACCGGCGGCGATGGCGCCGCGACTGAGCATCACCCCTTTGGGCGCACCCGTTGTGCCGGAGGTGTAGAGAATGAAAGCCGTTGTCTCCAGAGTGGGTTCGGGATAGCTGTGCCAGGATCGGGCGTGTTTGCGCACCGGTATCACCGGCAGGGTGGAGCCCTCGGGCGCGGCGCCGAGCCAGGCGCGCGCACCGGAATCGGTGAGGATGTGCTCGAGTTCGGCCGATCCAGCGTCCGGCGGAACCGGCACGGCGGCCACACCCGCGATCAGGCAGCCGAGGATTCCCAGCACCGTGGTAGCGGTGGGGCGGGCCAGCACGGCGACCCGCCCGGCACCGGCGATCCGCTCGGCGACCGAGGTGGCCGCACCGACCAGATCACTACGCGAGAGTGTTTCACCGTCGATGGTGACCGCGTCGGGGATGTCGTATCCGGCGGCCACCGCGGCCGGATTCAATGAGGGCAGCAGCGACCGGGGCACCGGTTCAACCTACCAATCCGCGCCCGAGACTATTGACAGCGACCTGAGACGGTGAGACTGTCGATATATAGCCTTCTCACGCGAGCCGGGGGTCGACGATGACCGGATCATTTCGCATGGCGTCCGCCGCCGAATACGATGTCGCCGCGCATCTGGACGGATCGGCCGCATTCTTCGGAGCGGCGGCCAATGTCATCATGCAACTGTCACTGGCCCCGGTCGGCTACGGCGTGGTGGAGAGCACCGTGGACAGCGGCAAGGTCATGCTGCATCCGCTCAAACGCACCCGCACCACCCTCACCTATCTGGCGGTGGCCATGCTGGGCACCGAGGAGGAACGGTCCGCCTATCGCGCGGCCGTGGACCGGCAGCATCACGCGGTGCGCTCCACACCCGACAGTCCCGTGCGCTACAACGCCTTCGATCCGCGGCTGCAACTCTGGGTCGCGGCCTGCCTGTACTGGGGTTCGCGGGATCTGTACGAGCGCATGCACGGGCCGATGCCGCAGGATCAGGCCGATGCCTTCTACCGGCACGCCGCCCGGTTCGGCACCACATTGCAGATGCCGCAGTCGATGTGGCCCGCCGATCGAGCGGCCTTCGACCGCTACTGGTCCGAACAGATCGCGGCCGCCCACATCGATCCGCCGGTCCGGGAGTACTTCCACGATCTGGTGGGTCTGCGGATGTTCCCGCAGCCGATCCCCTTGGCGTTCGGGCGTTTTCACCGCTGGATCGTCGCGGGCCTGCTGCCGGAGAACCTGCGTGCCCAGATGGACCTGCCCTTCAGCGATGCCGACGACCGCCGCCTGGCCCGCCTCCTGCAGGCGGTCGGCACCGTGGAGCAGCGGGTTCCCCAGCAGCTGAAGATGTTTCCGGTGAACGCCTGTCTCGCGGATATGCGGCTGCGGCGACGGCTGGGATTGCGGCTGGCGTGAGCCGAGCACCGCACCTCACCGGATGCGGAAGCCGGGCACCACATGGTCGCGGGCGAACTGGCGGCCGGCCTGTTCGTCGTCGACCGGGATCAGGGTCTGCGGAGTGAGCGCCATCGACAGCGCGTTACGGGCCACCATTTCCGCCAGCGGCAGCGGATCATAGTGCGGCAGTTTGTCTTCCGACTGCAGCCGGGCGATGAACTCGGCGACGTAGTCGCGCCCCAACTCGATCACCGGCGCACCCCGCACGGTGAGGTAGGGCAGCACGATCTCCGGTTCGGTGGTCAGCAACCGGTCGAGGAGTTTATTGCCGCGCAGGCCGTCCAGGAAGGCCACGAACAGTTCGACGATCTGCTCCTCGGCGCTGGCATCGCGTTCGATCTGGCGCTGCACAGCGGCGTCGACCTGCTCCACGAACTGCCGGGCCTGCCACAGCCCCACGGCCTGGATCAGATCCGACTTGCCGGCGAAGCGCCGATACAACGTCGCCAATGACAGCCGCCCTCGGCGCGCCACCTCGACCATGCTGGTGCGTTTGATGCCGAAATCCAGGAAGGCCAGCAGTGCAGCCTCGAGTACCGTGGTCTGATTCCGATCCTCCGGCCCCGCGCCACGGACCAGCGGCAACAGCCGATTCGAGAGTCTCGTCGGTTCGCTCATGGGCAATCCTCTCATGCGCACAATTGACATGATGCCACACCGATGAGAAGGTTGGGAACAAAGCTTCTCACACTTTCGCTCGCCTCCTGGCGAGAAGGAACAGGAGACGAGTCGACGATGACCGCCCACCTGCGCGCGACCGATCACGAGCCCGAGGTTCCGATCAGCGAGCTGACCCCCGAGACCGTCCGCGAACACATCGACGGCGTGGCCGCCTTCCTCGGCGGCGCGGCGAATGTGATCATGCAGCTCAGCCACCCGCCGGTGGGTTACGGCGTGCTCGAGAGCACGGTCGACAGCGGCAAGGTCACACTCCATCCGCTCAAGCGGTTGCGCACCACGCTGACCTACCTGGCCGTCGCATGGCTGGGCGACGACCATGACCGGGAGACCTACCGGGAGGCGGTCAATGCCTCGCACCGTCCGGTGCATTCGGGTCCGGACAGCCCGGTGAAGTACAACGCCTTCGATCCGAAGCTGCAGCTGTGGGTGGCAGCCTGCCTGTACTGGGGCGTGGACGATCTGTACCAGCGCATGCACGGCCCGATGGACCCCGACCTCGCCGAGCGGTTCTACCGCTACAGCGTCCGGCTCGGCACCACCCTGCAGATGCGGCCGGAGATGTGGCCCGCCGACCGGGACGCGTTCTACGCGTACTGGGAGGAGAACCTCGCCACCAAAACCATCGACGAGCCGGTGCGCCGCTACTTCGACGATCTGATCGATCTGAAGATGCAGCCGCGCTTGATCCAGCTGTTGTCCGGGCGCTTTCACCGGTTCACCGTCACCGCACTGCTACCGCAGCATCTGCGCGACGAGATGGGTATGCGCTGGACCGCCCGCGACGAGCGCCGCTTCCGCCGGATCATGAAGTCGATCTCCGTGGTGACGACACCGATGCCCGTGGTGATCCGGCTGTTCCCGTTCAACTTCTACCTGGCCGATATGCGGTTGCGCCGTCGCTTCGGCCGCCCTCTGGTCTAGTCTCGGCCCACTGGCCGACCTTCAGCGGCGTTCGGTGAGGGCACGCAGGAAGAAGCCGATGTTGGCCGGCCGCTCGGCCAATCGACGCATCAGATAGCCGTACCACTGGGTGCCGTAGGGCACGTAGACGCGGACCGAGTGCCCGGCCTCGACGAGCCGGTGCTGTTCGATCTCCCGGATGCCGTAGAGCATCTGAAATTCGAAATCGCCCGGGATACGGGCATTTTGGCCCGCCATGTGGTGCGCGGCGGCGATCATTACCGGATCGTGCGTGGCGACCATCGGGTAGCCCGACCCGCCCATCAGCAGTTCGAGACAGCGCAGATAGGACTCGTCCACCTCTGCGGAGCGCTGATAGGCGACACTCTCGGGTTCGCGATAGGCGCCCTTGCACAAGCGGATTCGCGCGCCCGCCGCCGCGGCGGCGGCACAGCGCCGCTCCGCATCGCGCAGATAGGTCTGGGTGGCCACCGCCAGCCGGGGATATTCCGCGCGAAGCTCGCCCACCGTCGCCTCGGTGGTCGCGGTGGTCGTGTGATCCTCGGCGTCCACGGTGATCCACACCCCCGCCTGCTCCGCCCGTGCGCACAGGGTTCGCAGATTCGACGCGGCGATAGCGGGCCCCTCGGGCCCCAATGCCTGCCCCAGCGCGGACAGCTTCACCGAAACCTCGACCGGTGCGACGGATTGCTTCGACACCGCGAATGCCGGGCTCGCACCGGCAGGAGCGCGCACCGTTCGGTCCCACCGGGCCAATTCGTCCATCAGAGCGAGATATTCGGCGACCGCGTCGTCGGCCATTGATCGCTGCGAGGTGTATTCGCCGAGAAAGTCCACGCTGACCATGCGCCCGCTCACCAGCAGCTCGCGCACGACCGGGGCCAGATCGGCACGTGTCTCGCCCGCGACGAATCTGTGCACCACATCCGCGGTGACCGGAAATCCGGTGATCGCCCGCTTCATTCGCGTCGACCCGGCCGCCGCGAGAATCGCCGGGCGCAGCGGATTCACGGCCGATTCCCGGCGATCATTCCGGGCCCATATGCGGATATCGGTAATCCGTTGGCGGGACGAAGGTTTCCTTCAGTGTCCGGGGCGCCACCCAGCGCAGCAGATTCAGATACGACCCGGCCTTGTCGTCGGTCCCCGACGCCCGCGCACCGCCGAAGGGCTGCTGACCCACCACCGCGCCGGTGGGTTTGTCGTTGATATAGAAATTGCCCGCGGTGAAGCGCAGCGCGGCCGCGGCCCGATCGATCACGGCGCGATCGCGGGCGAAGACCGCACCGGTCAGCGCATAGGGTGCGGCCGAATCAACTTCCGCCACAATCGAATCGAACGCATCGGGAGCGTCGTCGTCGTAGACGTACACCGACAGGATCGGGCCGAAGTATTCGGTGGTGAACGCCTCGTCGCGCGGTGTATCGGCCAGCAACACCGTGGGCCGGACGAACCAGCCCTCGCTGTCGTCGTAGGTACCACCGGCCGGAATGCCGAGTCCCGCCGCACGGGCACGCTCCACCGCCGCGACACTCTTGTCGTAGGCGCGCCGATCGATCACCGCCCCACCGAAATTCGCCAGATCCGCGATATCGCCGTAACTCAGTTCGTCGACCTCGGTGAGGAAATCGTCACCCATCTCCCGCCACAGCGAGCGCGGAATATAGGCCCGCGACGCCGCCGAACATTTCTGGCCCTGATATTCGTAGGCACCGCGAATCAGGGCGGCGCGCAACGCATCCGGATCGGCGGACCGGTGCGCAAGAATGAAGTCCTTACCGCCGGTCTCACCGACCAGCCGCGGATATCCGTGATAGCTGTCGATATTCGCACTCACCTGTTGCCACAGGCGATGGAAGGTGCGCGTCGATCCGGTGAAATGGATACCCGCCAGCCGCGGATCGGTCAACGCGACCTCGGACAGTTCGATACCGCCGCCGGTGACCAGATTGATCACCCCCGGCGGCAGGCCGGCCTCCTCGAGCACCCGCATCGTGTAGTACGCCGCCAGAGTCTGAGTGGGTGAGGGCTTCCACACCACCGTATTGCCCATCAGCGCGGGTGCGGTGGGCAGATTGCCGGCGATCGCGCTGAAGTTGAACGGGGTGATCGCGTAGACGAATCCCTCCAGCGGCCGGTAGTCCATCCGATTCCACACCCCCGCAGTGGATTCCGGTTGCTGCGCGAGGATACCGGCGGCGAAGGAGACATTGAAGCGCCAGAAGTCGACCAGCTCGCAGGGCGCGTCGATCTCGGCTTGGTACGCCGATTTCGACTGCCCGAGCATGGTCGCCGCGGCCACCGTCTCACGCCAGGGCCCGGCCAGCAGATCGGCCGCACGCAGCAGCACGGCCGCGCGCTCCGCGAACGGCAGCGCACGCCAGTCCGGTGCCGCCGCCGTCGCCGCTTCGATGGCCGCCCGGCCCTCCTCCTGCGTGACATCGGTATAGCTACCGAGTACGTGCTCGTGCCGATGCGGCATCACGATGTCGGAGCGGCGGCCGGTGCCCGGCCGGTGTTTACCGCCGATCACCAGCGGCACATCGACCGTTCGGCCGGAGATTTCGGTGAGTTTGCCGATCAGTAGTTCTCGTTCCCGGCTCCCCGGCGCATACGAGTGGACCGGCTCATTCGCCGGAGTCGGGACAACCGTGACAGCGTCCATAACCCCAGGCTAGTCCGGTCGTGCGCCGATGTTCGGGCAAACCCGCGAGTACCGCGCGCGTCGCGCGATCGGGAACACTGAGAGATTGCCGGACCGACGCCGGCGCGGGCTCAGGCGGACAGGCGCACTGCGGCGGCGGCGATCCGCTCATCGGTTGCCGTCAGCGCGATACGCACGTGTTCGGTACCGGTGGGACCGTAGAAATCGCCGGGAGCGGCGAGGATCCCGCGCTCGGCCAGCCAGTCCAGCGTGGTGCGGCAGTTCTCACCCCGCGTCGACCACAGATACAGGCCGGCCTCGGAGTGGTCGACGCGGAAGCCCGACTCCTCCAAAGCCTTTCGCAGCACCTCGCGGCGCGCACGATAACGCTCGCGCTGCACCACCTCGTGTTTGTCGTCGGACAGCGCGGCCGTCATGGCGGCCTGGATCGGATACGGCACCATCATGCCGGAGTGCTTGCGCACCTCCAGCAGTTCGCGCACCAGCGCGACGTCACCGGTGACGAACCCGGCCCGGTAACTCGCCAGATTCGAGGTCTTCGACAACGAATGGATGGCCAGCAGGCCCGTGTGATCACCGTCGCTGACCCGCGGATCGAGAATCGAGACCGCCTCGGCATCCCAGGTCAGGCCCAGATAGCACTCGTCGGACGCGACGATCGCACCGCGCTCACGCGCGAATGCCACCACCTTGCGCAGGTGATCGATGCCTGCCACCTTGCCGGTGGGGTTCGACGGCGAATTCAGGTAGATCAGCGCCGGCGACTCCGGACCGAGCCGAGTCATCCCGTCCGCCCGCAACATTCGCGAACCCGACAGCAGCGCACCCACCTCATAGGTCGGGTACGCCACCTCCGGGATCACCACGAGATCCGCGGCGCCGAGACCGAGCAGGCGCGGCAGACCCGCGATCAGTTCCTTGGTGCCGATCACCGGCAGGACCGCATCGGAATCGATTCCGGTCATACCGAAGCGGCGTGCCACCGCCGTCACCGCGGCCTCTCGCAATTCGGGAGTGCCGTAGGTGGCGGGATACCCGGGCACCTCCGCCACCGAGGCCAGCGCGGCACGGATCGACGGATCCACCGGATCGACCGGTGTACCCACCGACAGATCGACGATGCCGTCGGGATGCGCGGCCGCACGCGACTTGGCCGCGGCGATGGTGTCCCAGGGAAAGTCGGGCAGCAGACTGCTGACCCGCACGCGATCGCGGATCACCGAGGCACTACCTACTCTGCTGCCATCGGCGGAAGCGCGGCGATGAATCCCGGGTCGAAGTCCGTCTTGCCGACCTTGGTGGCGCCCCCCGGCGAGCCGAGGTCGTCGAAGAAGTCGACGTTGGCGTTGATGTACCCGCTCCACTGATCCGGGGTGTCGTCTTCGTAGAAGATCGCCTCCACCGGGCACACGGGTTCACATGCACCACAATCCACGCATTCGTCCGGATGGATGTACAGCATGCGGTTGCCCTCGTAGATGCAGTCCACGGGGCATTCCTCGATGCACGCCTTGTCCTTCACGTCAACGCACGGTTCAGCGATGATGTACGTCACCTGCCGCTCTCCTAGTCTGTCCTTGCCCTGCGGGACAATTCCGCCCGCGCAACAGTATCCCGGTGACCGACCCGACCGGTGGTCAGCCTTGCCTAACTCGGCCGAGTCGGCGCCGCTCGGCCGCCCGATCAGCCGACCGAGAGCGGCAACTCCGACACCCGATGTTTCGGTATTCCGTAAGTTGTCGTCCGCTCCCGCACCGGACGGCCGATCCCCTCCCCGATCTCGACCAGTTCCGCCACCGTCTTGGCCGAGCCGTGTTCGGAACCCGCCATCCGGGAGATGGTCTCCTCCATCAAGGTACCGCCCAGATCATTGGCGCCACCGTTGAGCATGACCCGGGTGCCCTTCACGCCGAGTTTCACCCAGCTGGTCTGGATGTTGGCGATCCGCCCGTGCAGCATGATGCGGGCCAGCGCGTGCGCGGCGCGGTTGTCCCGGATCGTGGGCCCCGGGCGGGAGGCGCCGGCCAGATACAGCGGTGCGCTCTGATGTACGAACGGCAGCAGCACGAATTCGGTGAGACCACCGGTCTCGTCCTGGATGCCGCGCAGCACCCGTAGATGTCCGACCCAATGCTGGGGGTTGTCGACGTGGCCGTACATCATGGTCGAACTGGACGGAAGACCCACCTTGTGCGCGGTGGTGATCACATTGATCCACGCCGAGGTGGGCAGTTTGCCCTTGGTGAGCACCCAGCGCACCTCGTCGTCGAGAATTTCCGCGGCGGTGCCCGGAATCGTGTCCAGCCCGGCCTCTTTCAGCGCGGTCAGCCAGTCGTGCACGCTCTGACCACCGCGGGAGGCGCCGTTGACGATCTCCATCGGACTGAACGCGTGGACGTGCATCGAAGGCACCCGCTTCTTCACCGCCCGCACCAGATCGGCATACCCGGTGACCGGCAGATCCGGATCGATACCACCCTGCATACACACCTCGGTCGCGCCCTCGACGTGCGCTTCCCAGGCCCGCTCGGCAACCTCGTCGGCGGACAGGGCGAAGGCGTCGGCATCGCCCTTGCGCTGGGCGAAGGCACAGAACCGGCAGCCGGTGTAGCAGATATTGGTGAAGTTGATGTTCCGGTTCACCACGTAGGTGACATCGTCACCGACGGTGTCACGGCGCAACTGATCGGCCAGTGCCGTGATCGCGTCCAGTTCGGGACCGTCGGCGGTGGCCAGCGCCAGATATTCGGCATCGGTGAGACCGCCCGGATCCTTCTCCGCAGCACGCAGCGCACCCAGCACATCGGTATCCAGCTTGACCGGCGCCGAGAGCGAAAGTACCTGTTCGCGAACAGTTTCCCAATCTCCGAAGGCACCGAGGCCGTCGCCCTCGAGTGCCGCGTCGCTGCGGGCGTCGGTATTGCGGCCCTCGGTGTCGATCGAGGTGTTGAGATCGGTGCGCCCCAGCGACTCCCAGGACTGATCCGGTTCCTGCCACGGCCGGCCGGCCGGATTCACATCACGTGCCAGCCCCGTGTCCGGATCGGCCAGTGCCGCGACATGGCCCTGCACCCGCGGGTCGATCCACGGATTGCCGGCGAGCACGTATTTCGGATGGGCGGTCAACCGCTCGGTCAGCGTGTATCCGGCCGCGGCGGTCACCTCGGCGAGAACCTCCAGATTCGGCCACGGCCGTTCCGGATTCACATGATCGGGTGTCAGCGGCGAGACCCCGCCCCAGTCGTCGATGCCGGCGTCGATCAGGGCCCGGCATTCGTCGAGGGAGACCAGATTCGGCGGTGCCTGAATTCGCATCCGAGGCCCCAGCAGCAGCCGGGCCACGGCGATGGTGGCGCGGAATTCGGCGAGATCGGCATCGGGGGTGTCGCGCATGGCGGTATCGGCCTTGGCCAGGAAGTTCTGCACGATCACCTCCTGGACATGCCCGAAAGCCTTGTGCGCCTTACGAATCGCCAGAATCGAATCGATGCGCTCGGCGTAGTTCTCCCCGATGCCGACCAGAATGCCGGTGGTGAAGGGGATGCTCAGCCGCCCGGCATCGGTCAGCGCCCGCAGCCGGACCTGCGGATCCTTGTCCGGGCTGCCGTAGTGGGCCTGGCCGCGCTCGGCGAACAGGCGTTCGGAGGTGGTCTCGAGCATCATGCCCATCGACGGCGCGACCGGCTTGAGCCGCGACATCTCCGCCCAGCTCATGACACCGGGGTTCAGATGCGGCAGCAGGCCGGTCTCCTCGAGCACCCGGATCGACATGGCCCGCACATAATCGAGAGTGGAGTCGTAGCCACGCTCGTCGAGCCACTGCCGCGCCTCCGGCCAGCGGTCCTCCGGGCGGTCGCCCAGTGTGAAAAGCGCTTCCTTACAGCCCAATTCGGCACCGCGACGAGCGATGTCGAGAATCTCGTCGGGCTCCAGATACATCCCGTGCCCCTCGGCACGCAACTTGCCGGGGACCGTCACGAAGGTGCAGTAATGACATTTGTCGCGGCACAGCCGGGTGACGGGGATGAAGACCTTGCGCGAATAGGTGATGGGCAGGGCTTCGCCCGAATACGTCTCCCGTAATCCCGCGTCCCGGACGCGCACCGCGGAGGCGCACAGGTCCACCAGGTCGTCGCCACGCGCGTGCAGTAGAACCACGGCCTCGTCGAGATTGAGCGTCGCTCCGTCCCGCGCCCGCCGCAAGGCCCGGCGCATGGCCGAGGACGACGGTGTGTTCGGTTGCTCTGTCACGCCGTCGATCATGCGCCAACCATCCGAGTGTTCTCCCTTCGGTGCCCTGTGACGTGAGTCAACCCGGGGGCAGGCGCGGGTTATTCCTGCCGCGAGCAATCAGTTTTCCAGCGGGAATAATCCGGCTGTCGCTGCGCTGGTGAGGCGCGTTCCTGCCATTCCAGTGCCCGCCGAGGCGGCCGATGTGAACAGCCGCCACCGGAGGTTATCGACTTCCTCCGCCATGACTCCTGTCATGGTTACGCGGCGCCGGGTGGCCACGAACACGACCGCACCTTTTGCCGATACTGCTTCCGCTTCGTTGTCGGCGTGTCCGGCGGCGGCGTTCGTTCTGCTGGTGGATTCGGGTGAGCAGGTCGGCGAGCAGTTCGCCCGCGTGATGGCGGTGATTCACTTTGGGGGTGCGGCTGGGGTCGATGTGTTCTGGTGCGATCCATGCGGTGCGTCCCGGGAACGGTGCGAATCCGTCCTCCACAACCGTTTTCCATCCCCCTGGCCCATCGTGGACGAGTGCATGGCAGGCGTCGCACGCCAACACGAGATTGCCGATATCGGTAGGCCCGCCCTTGGCGTAGTCACGCACGTGGTGGACCGCGCAGATGCTGGCGGGGGCGTCGCAACCGGGGCGCGAGCAGCCGCGCAGCGCGGCAATCAACGCCAATCGCTGCGCCGGAGACGCCAGCCGTTTCATCCGGCCCAGGTGCAAAGGCAGCCCCGCATGATCGAATACGGCCAGATACGGGCGCGACCGTTCTGCCAGTTTCAATGCTTCCCGAATCGGCACCACTCCACCGGTCGCGGTGCACGCGACACCAGCGTCATTGTCGAGGTCGGCGAGTTTCATCGTCAGCACCGCGCTGACCGGCATCCCACGATGGGACCCCAAGTCCTCGGCCACCAGCCCGGATTCCAGGATCGCTTTCAGTGCGTCGTGATTTCGCTGGACGGCACTGCGATGATCGGCCCGAGCGGCCTCAGCGAGCACGGCCGAGTCGACCGTGTCGATACCCACGCTGGGACTCGTCGGGTCGTCGGGATTGCACACCCCTGGACGCGCATACTTCGCCAGCAGTGGGTCCAGCAGGGCACGCAGTACCGGGTCGATGTCGCCACGGATCGGGGACATGCCATCGGGACGTTGCCTGCCGACCATGATGCCGCGCATCCGGGCTCGGTCCACATCGTTGGTTAGGCGCCCATCGGGGTCCAGGTAGGCGAGGATCCGGTCGCCGACCTTCCCGATGTCATCCGGGGAACCCGAGCGCGCAAACTCCGCCAGGAGTTGCTCGGCGGCCTCCCGATCCGTCTCCGCCACCCCGCGCGGCACCCGGTTCATCACCATCGCGATACCGCGCACGTGATCGACAGATAGTTCACCCGCCGCCAAAGCATCAGCAGTACAGGGCAACTCGGCCTTTCGCAGCTCACCATTGAAATCGTGGAACGCCCCGACCCACCCGGCAAGCTTCACCCGGCTTCCGGCCTCTGCGGCTGACAGGCGCAACGTCTGCATCAAAAATCGCTTCGGAGTCTTTGCGCCCGTACGCGCCGGAATCGAGCGGTCTTCGGCTTCGATCAACAACCGATGCTGCACGGCCACCAACCGACGCGCACAGTTCTCCACATCCCGCATCACCGCCACCAACTCGTCATCCGACAGTGGTCCCAGCGGTTGCTCGAGCAGCAGGGAGACCGCGGACACGAGCGGTCCCGCAACCTGCTCCACACCCTCACCGCTGATCGAAAGCATGTTCGAATGATAGCAGGAATGCGCCCCTCTGAACAGTTTCAGTCTACGTTCGACACTCACGCACCCCCACTGAACAAGCGACCGAATAAGCCAATGCCGCAACAAGTTTCGATATGCCCCTCGTCGCCCTTCGCAATCCCACGGTAAGCCACCGAAGGCAACTCCGGTCCGAGACGGAGGATCGACGGACAGTCGCACGGTTTGCCGAACGAGGACCGCTCCGGGCCACGATGGCGACATAATCCGACCCTGTGGCACGGATGCCGTCCGCGATGGGAGCCGGGTCAGTGAAGGACCGCCCCGAATGCCGCATTTCATGCCACGATGGCTGATATGACCCGGTCGCCGGAAGTCTCACCCGCGGGCACGATCTTCGCCGCTCCGGCGTGGCGACCCAGCAGGCAGGCACCGTTGGCGTGGGCGGCCGGACCTGCCATCTTCTGGGCAATTGTGCTGGTGGGCGGGCTGGTGTGGTTGGCGCTGGACGGTTCGCATCGGCGCTGGGCGCTCACCCTGGTGGCGGCGACGGCGGTCCTCGCGGGATTCGGCGTGGTGGTCGTGCCGCTGTGGCGGTATGCGGTGCATCGGTGGGAGGTGACCGAAACCGCGGTTTATACGCGGACGGGCTGGTTCACCCAGGAGAACCGGGTTGCGCCGATCGCGCGGGTGCAGACCGTCGACACCCATCGCGGTCCGCTCGAGCAGTTGTTCGGATTGGCCACGGTGACGGTGACGACCGCGTCGTCGGCGGGGGCGGTGCGGATCGCGGCACTCGATCTGGATGTCGCCGAACGGACGGTGCGGCAGCTGACCGAGATCGCGGCGTTGCACCGGGAGGACGCCACGTAACTCTTCCGCACAGCCGACGCCGCGGATTCCGGCTCGGACCGCATCGCCACTCAGAGAGGCCGGCAATGTCCTACGTCGTCAACGCTGAAGCAATGTCGGCCGGATTCGAGCGCGCCGAGGCTTCCACGGGGCGCGTTCGATGAGCGTGCCGGAGGGCACCGGAGCCGACGAGAGACGCGGCGATGGGCAGGAATCGGCGCTCGCCCCGGCAGGCGATCCGGTGACCGCGGATCTCGTGATCACCGATGCGTCGGCCGACGCCGTGGCGGCCGACGCCGAATGGCGGCGACTCGACAAGCGGATGCTGCTGATCCATCCGGTGCGGGAGCTGACCAAATACATTCCGGTATTGATCGGTGCGGTGATCGTGGGCAGCCAGAGCGACAATCCGGCGTGGAGTCCGGTGGTCGCGGGGATCATCGTGGTGATCGCGTTGGCCCGCTGGTTCACCACGACCTATCGGATCGGTCCCGATACCGTGCAATTGCGTCGCGGCCTGCTGCAGCGCCGGACGCTGACCGTGCCGCGGTCGCGGATTCGTTCGGTGGATGTGCAGGCCGATGTGATGAACCGGCTGCTCGGCCTGGTGCGACTGGTCATCGGCACCGGGCGGCACGCCGATCGCGAAGAGCGTTTTCATCTCGACGGCGTCGACGCCCGGCAGGTTCCGGAATTGCGCGCGCTGCTCCTCGATCGATCCGAGCGCGCGGACGACAGTCCGGACCGGGTCACGGTGCTGCCCTCCCCGGACAGCACCGCGTCCGCGCGACTCGGCAGGCGTGCCGCGCTGGCGCGTGCCCTGCGCCGAGGCAGTGACGATGGGCCCGCCGAAGGCACCGAAATCGGCCATTGGCGACCGCACTGGGTGCGCTATGCCCCGCTGTCGCTGACCGGGTTGGCGATCGTCGGACCGGTGGTCGGCCTGGCCGCCAAGGTGGGCGTGGCCGATGTCCTGGTGCGTTCCCAGGCCGTGCGCGGATTGAGCCGGCACAGTGTGGCGTTCATCGTGCTGGCCGTCGCGGCTGCCGTCGCCCTCCTGCTCGTGATCGCGGCGATCGCGGCCTGCATCCATTACCTGACCACATATTTCGGACTCCGCGTGGTGGACGACGGCACCGCCCTGCACATCCGCAGCGGCCTGCTGACCACCCGGCAGACCACCCTCGACCTGTCCCGGTTGCGCGGCGCCACCGTGGGCGAGCCCCTGTTGCTGCGACTGGCCGGTGGCGCCGAACTCGAGGCCATCATGACCGGTACCGGAGCACGGCAGAAACTCCTCCCCCAGGCGCCGCGGGCCGCCGTCGATCGCACACTCGCCCAGCTGCTCACCAGCCGCTCCCGGCGCTCCGGCATCGCGGCCGATGCGAATTCCACTCCGGCACAACCACTGTGGGACAACATCGAAACCGCTGCGGCTCCGGCATCGGTACCGCTCGAACAACACGGCCCCCGCGCCCACCGCCGCCGTTACACCCGCGCCTTCATTCCGGTATGGATCGCGCTCGCGGCGCTGCTCCTTATTTCTCTTGCCGGACAACAAATTCCGATGTGGGCATGGATCCTGTTCGTCCTGCTCGTCCTGAGCTCGGCCGCACTGGCGAGGGAACGATACCGCGGCCTCGGCCACGCGGTGATCCCCTCCGACGGCGCCCGCCCGGTCTGGCTGATCACCCGCCGCGGCGCCCTGGAACGCGACCGCGACTGCCTCGAGGCGCCGGGTGTGATCGGCTGGACCGTACGCCGCACCTACTTCCAGCGCCGAGCGGGACTGGCCACGGTCGTTGCCGCGAGCGCCGCTGGAAAGAAGAAATACAGCATCGTCGACCTGCCGGTGGAGCAGGCATGGACTCTGATCGAACAGGTCACCCCGGGCTATCTGGGCACACCCACCCCTGCCGACACCGGCAATCGAAACGACCCCCGCACCCCGTGACACGTATTCAACTGTGCCACAGGGTTATTCTCGATCCACATCCCGCAACTTGCCGTGTTGCTATAGTTCTCGACGGGCGTCGATGGGGAATTCGCTCGATACAGCGCGGGAGGGGATTTCGTGGGGAAGAACAGCAGCAGTCGGTCCCTTGCCGGTTTGCAGGCGCGGGACCGTAAGCGTTCGATTTGGATTCAGGTGATCGTCGGCGCAACTCTGGTCGCCCTGGTGGTCGCCATCGGAGTCAGCGCGGCGGCGCGGAAGTCGGACAAGGATGCCGTGAATGCCGCTCAGGCCGCCGCCGCGGCCGGGCCGTCGGTGTTGCACGACGGCTACCTGCGGATCGGTGATCCGAATGCGAAGGTGGTCGTATCGGTCACCGAAGACTTCGCTTGCCCGGTCTGCAAAGAGTTCGAGACGACATCCGGACAGGCCCTCGTGGACTTCGCCGCGGGCCACGATGTGGCGGTCGAATACCGCACCATCGCCCTGATCGACGCGAGATTCTCGGATTCGACCGACTACTCCGCCCGGTCCGCGAACGCTTCCGCCCTCATCGCCGAAAACGACCTGTCGAAGTGGGAAGCCTGGCACCGGCTGATGTTCGAGCGCCAGCCGAGCCAGGAAGGTGGCCCCGGTCTATCGAACGACGAACTGGTCGCCACAGCCGCGCAGGCGGGGATTTCCGCCCCGCATGTCACCGAAGGCATCAACTCGTTCGAATACAAGGGATTCGTCAAGGCCACCACGGACAAAGCGCTGTCACAGATCGGCGGAACACCGAACATCAGGGTCAACGGACGAGAGATCCAACCACCCTCGGGCCAGGTGCTCGTCACACCCGAGCAACTGACCGCAGCGGTTGCTCGGGCGCGATAACCGCCCGCCAGTCAGATCACAATATGTTACTGGCAGTTCCAATACAGAATCGCTGAATCCGACGGTTGATCTCCGATAAGTGAGCGATGATTCGCTCAGCGTGGTAAAACTCACCCGACCTTTGAAAGGGTGGAGTTTCATGGAACCGACAGCGAAGCAGCGCGCGGCCCTGGGGCTGATCTGCGATACGTTCACACCGGGCGACGGCGCGGAGCTGCCATCCGCTACCGAACTCGGTTCCGTGAACACGGTTTTCGAGATCCTGCGGCGCAATCCCCGTGCGGCCGAACGCAAACAGCTGACCACGCTGCTGAATCTCTGGGATTCCCGCGCGACGGGTCTGCTGCTGGGCAACGGTCCCCGCAAGTTCTCCGCACTCACCACCGCGCAGCGTGAACAGACCATGCTCCGCCTCGGCGAATCCCGGATCGCGGCGAAACGCACGCTGTTCCAGGCACTGAAAGGGGCAGCGCTGCTGTCCTACAACGTCACCCCGGGGCCCACCGGAAGTCATCCGCTGTGGAAGGCGATCGACTATCCGGGGCCTCCCGGAACCCTCTCCGACGCCCCCGCGCCCGCCCTGTCGGTCCAGCGGCCCACCGAACCCACGACGCTGGATTGCGATGTCGTCGTGGTCGGCTCCGGCGCCGGCGGTGGTACCGCGGCCGCGGTGCTGGCACAGGCGGGTCTCGACGTGATCGTGCTGGAGCGCGGGAACTATTACGACGACCGGGATTTCGGCACCGGAGAACTCGATGCTCTGCTGAACTTGTACGCACCCGGCCCACCGTCGACCGCCGAGGGGCAGATCACCCTCGTCGCGGGCACCTGCCTGGGCGGCGGCACCGTGGTCAACTGGAGCACCTCCCTGAACACACCCGACGAGGTCCGCGCCGAATGGGCCGCCCTCGGGGTACCGCAGTTCGCCACCGACGAATACGGCGCCGCCCTGGACGCGGTGGGACGACGGCTCGGCGTCAACGACTGCCACTCGCCCCTCTCGGCGCGCGACGGCGTACTCGACCGTGGCGCAACGGCACTCGGCTGGGATATCGACGCGCTGCCCCGCAATGTCGGCGACGCCTGCGACGCGGGCGTCGAATGCGGCCGCTGCCCCTACGGCTGCCGGGTGGGCGCCAAGCAGTCGGTGACCAAGACCTGGCTCTCCGACGCCGCCGCACACGGCGCGCGATTCGTCGTCGACGCGAACGTCCGGCGGATCGTGGTGAACAACGGTCGTGCCGAAGGGGTTTCGGCCGTCACCTCGGATGGGGTCGTGATCGAGGTGCGTTCCCGCGCGGTCGTGGTGGCCGCCGGTGCGCTGCAGACCCCGGCGCTGCTGCGCCGTTCGGGGCTGGGCAACGACAACATCGGCCGTTATCTGCGCCTGCATCCGGCCGCCGCCGTCTTCGGCGTCTTCGATGAGGAGATCCGGCCGTGGGAGGGCGGGATGCAGGCCCGGATCAGCCGCCATCACCGCAATCTCGACGGCGACGGATACGGGGTGATCTACGAGACCGGACCGCTGCATCCCGGTATGGGCGTGGGTTTCATGAACTGGCGTGGGCCCGCCGCCTACCGCGAGAATCTGCTGGAACTGAGCAGATCGGTCGCGGTCGGGGTGATCACCCGCGATCGCGACCACGGCAGTGTCCGGGTGGACCGCCAGGGCGAACCGGTGGTCTCCTATCGGCTGTCCGATCGCGACCGCGACCATCTGCACACCGGAATCGGCGGCGCCGCAAAGATTCTCGAGGCCGCGGGTGCGCGGCGTATCTACTCCGGACAGCAGGCCGGACCGGCCTATCGGCCCGGGAAGGCCGGATCGCACGAGGAGTTCGTCGCCGCCTGCGCCGCCGCGGGGTACGGGCCCGGACAGTGCGCGATGGGTGCGCTGCACATCATGGGATCGGCGCGGATGGGTGGATCCCCGGAGTTCTCGGCCGTCGATCCCGATGGCGTCACGTGGGACGTGCACAACATCGTCGTCGCCGACGGCTCATGTTTCCCGACCGCCTCCGGAGTCAATCCGATGGTGTCCATCGAGGCGATCGCGTACATGAACGCGAAACGGCTTGCGGCCCGCCTGAACTGAGGCTCAGAGTCCGCGAATCCCGTCGAGCAGCGCCTGGAGCACGCCGATATCACCGGCGTCCTCATGGCGCGGCTGGCGGTATTCCAGACGGCCGTCATCGATCAGATCTCCGACCAGCACCTTGGTCATTGTCAGCGGAAGTCCCAGCAGCGCGGCGACTTCCGCGACCGACTGCGGTGTCCGGCACAGCTCCACGATCGAGGCGTACTCGGGTTCGTGCCGGCGCAACGCGGTACCGCGGGCGATGTCGACGACCAGCGTGAGCATGTCCAGCTCCGGCCGGTCGCTGCGGCCGCGGCCGCGGGTGACGGCATACAGCCGCACCACCGGTCCGGCCTCCTCGTCGAACCAGGTGTCCTCATCGTCCGGACCATATCCGCTGGGCATGAACGGCGGACCTCAGCGACTGTCGACGGCCAGATGAGCGCCCACCCGCTGCACAGTCTGGTTCATCGCGTACGCCACCATCCCCAGGTCCGCGTTGTCCGCGGCGAGCAGTCCGAGACAGGAGTTGTCACCGGCGGCGGTGATGAACAGCACCGCGCGGTCGAGCTCCACCATGGTCTGGCACACCCCGCCCGCATCGAAATGATGACCGGCGCTGCGGGCCAGACTGTGCAGGGCGGAGGCCATCGCACAGAACCGCTCGGCGTCGGAGGTCTCGAGCTCCGAGGAATTGCCGAGCAGCAAGCCGTCGGTGGACAGCAGAACCGCATAGCGGACTCCGGTCAGCCCGTTGACCAGATCGTCGAGCAACCACCCGACATCATTTCGATTGGAAGTAGCCATTATCGCCTTCGTGGGTATCGGATCGTGTTGTGGGCGCACCGGATTCGGCGGGTGCCCGACGACCCTGCCGGGTTCCCCGCTCGACGGCGCTGATCAGGTTGCGCGCCTGATCGGCGGTGCGCTGCCGGACGGAGTTGGTGCCGGCCGCGGGCGTATCGGTCGGGGCCGCCGCGCGGACGCGGCGCGGCAACGGCGGGCGGCCGCCGCCGGTGCGCGGCGCCGGACCGGTGCGCGCGACCGGACCCGGGCTCGGCTCTGCACCGCGACTCGCCACCGGACCGTGCGCCGTGACCGGGGCACCGAAAACACCGGTACCGGGCCCAGCCTCTCGGTCCGAGGTGGAGGTGAACCAGGCCGACCGGTGCGACGCCGGGCCCTCGGCCACCGCGGGCTTCGACTCGTCGGGGATCGGATCCGGCGATTCGGTGGTCTTGCGACGAGTGGGGAGCGCAGGCAGCGCTGCGGGCTCCCCACGACCCCGCAGTGCGATCGACGCCGGTCCGATCGCGGCGAATTCTCCGGTGGCCGGGCCGGAATCATCGAAGTCCGCTACCGCGGGATCATCGGTTTCCAGGACCGGGCTGCCCACCAGCACCACCGCGCGCACGCCGCCGTAGACCGATTCCCGCAGCTTCACCGAAATACCGTGGCGGTTGGCCAGTTTCGCGACCACGAACAGCCCCAGCCGGTTGTCGCTGGACATCGCGGCCACACTGAACTCCGGTGGATGCGTGAGCATTTCGTTGCGCCGGTCGAGGTCGTCGGCGGCCATGCCGAGTCCCTGATCGACGACCTCCACGGCGACACCGCGGCCGACCACCGACGCCGACACTTCGACTCTCGCCTGCGGCGGCGAGTACGAGGTGGCATTGTCCATCAGTTCGGCCAGCAGGTGGATCAGGTCTGCGACTCCGGTGCCGTTGACGCGGACCCGGGGAATGCGGCCGATCCGAATCCTGGTGTAGTCCAGGCTTTCCGCGACCGCGCCGCGCACCACCTCGACCAGCGGGACCGGTTGCCGCCAGCGCCGGCCCGGTTGTTTGCCACCGAGAATGATCAGGTTCTCGGCATTGCGCCGCGCACGAGTTGCCAGATGGTCGAGCTGGAAGAGCAACTCGAGCTGATCGGCGTTCTCCTCGCGGCGCTCGGCCTGATCCAGCAGTGCCAGTTGACGATGCACCAGCGCCTGACTGCGATGGGCGATATCGAGGAAGACCGTATTGATCCCGGCCCGGGTATTCGCTTCCGTGACCGCGGCCGACACCGCCACCACCTGCGCCCGGTTGAACGCCTCCGCGACCTGGCCGAGCTCGTCGGAGCCGAAGTCCAGTCGTGACACCTCGGTCGGGGTGTCCACGGCCTCTCCGGCCGATACCCGCCGCATGATGTCGGGGAGCCGCTCGTCGGCCAATTCCAAAGTGTCGCGGCGCAATCGGCGCATGCGGCCGATGAAGCGATTGGCCAGCAACAGTGCGGCCAGGGAGGCCAGAATCGAGATCAACAGCACCGCGCCACCACCGAACAGCGATCCGATGGCGGTGCGATCACCCCGGGCTCGCGCCTGGGCGTGGGCGTCGCGGCTCTTGTCCTCCCACAGCTTCAGCAGGCCCGATCCAACCTGGCTCGCACTGTCCTGCCACGCCTGCATTGTCGACGGCAGCGGCGGCCGGGTATCGGTTTCGGTTTGCCGGGAACCGCTCGCGGAAGTCGAGCGACCGGACTCGATACCGGCCGCGGATTCGTACGAGCGCGCGGCGATAGCATCGGCCATCCGATTGACCTGCGCCCACGCGGGACTGCTCACGATCGCCTGCAACTGATCGGCGCGCACACCACCCCGCAGCACGGACTGCGTATAGCGGACCTGGCCGCGGAACTCGCCCACGGAATCGGTGAACTGCGTCCGCTGTGCCGGAGTGAGATTGTCTGTGACCAGCGCCAATTCACCGAGCGCGACCGCTTGGGACAGTGCCTCCTGAGCACGCAGCGGCTGTACGGCATAACCCAGTTGCACCGCGATGCCGGCATCCGGCGCCACCCGCGCGGCCAGCATGGAGGCATCGGCGATCGCCGCGACGAAGGTGGAGAACAGACCGAATACCTGATCCGGCGGTGCCAGGCCCGAATCGAATGCCTTGGCGGACCTTCGGCAGTTGTGCCAGCAGCTGCCCGTAGGCGGCGATATCGGCCCCGGAACCGTCCGGGTTCATCTTCTGCGCCTCGTCGCCCTTGGCATTGAGCGCGGCCAGAGCCGCATCCGAGCGCTGCCGGGCCGGCGCGAGCTGCCCGGCCGCGGCCGGATCGCCCGCGAGCTGCAGCATCGACAACCGGCGTTCCTCGCCGAAGGTCTGCACGATCGCGACGGCGGGTGTGGTCGTACTGCTGGCCAATTCGGCCCAGTTACGCGCATCCCGGCCGGACCGGACGAGGTAGGACGACGCCCCCACACCGATGGCGAGCAGCGTGACGCTGGATATCAGCACGATTGCGAGCAATCGCACCCGGACACTGACCCGCCCGCGTACACCGCGGCTGACCAGGCCGAACATATGTGAATCGGGCTTTCTCACCGGCCAGCTGAGCAACCGGCCCCCACTTCCTCACCGCACCGCCCGGAGGCGGCAAACCACAGATAACGCCTGAGAGATTAACCGACACAAGGTCGGCGGGCAGCGATTCGCCGATATCCGTTGTTCGGCGGCCCCTTCCGGCCACTCCCGCCGGTCACGGCGCGACTGCCGGGTCCTTCGGCCGCAGAAAGGACTCCCAGAACAGATACAGTCCGACCGGCACGATTCCGCAGGCCAGCAGCAGCGGTGAGGTCCAGCTGTCGGTGAGCAGCACATCACCGCCGGGGCCGGTGGTCGAGCAGATCAGGAATCCGAACAACCAGCCGATCACCGGTAGCGCCGTCGCGGCCGGCCGGGTGGCCACCGCCCGCATACCCATCACCAGCAGCACATTCACCACAGCGGCGAACAGCGCGGAAATGGGGAAGGGTGAGGCGCCGATATAGAGCGGCAGATACAGCACCTCGAGTATCACCGAGAGCAGTCCGTCGAATACCAATACCGCGGCCAGCAGCCCACCGATCACCGGCCAGGCATACCGGGAGCCGCCGGGCTCTCCGAGGGCCCGGTTCGATGCGGCGGCCGTCACGATACCGGCGGGAAGCCGAGCAGGGTCAACAGATGACTCTGCATATCGGCGAATCCGTAGAGCACCGTCAGGTACAGATCATGCTGCGCCTGCCAGTTCGGCTTCTGGCTTTCGACGAACGCGGCGATGGCGTCCTGCACGCTCCAGTTGTACATGCGAGCAGTCTAAGCCGGGAGGTGTCCGATCCGACCGGTCGAGTTCACTCCAACCCGGCGAACAGATCGTCCTCGTGACCATCGGGACCGGTGCGGCCGAGGCGGCCGCGCACCAGCACGTAGTGCTCCTCCGGCAACACCGGCTGGGCGATATCGTTCGACAGCGCGAATTCTCGGCCCGACAAGGCCACGGTGACCTGCGTGGCATGGGCACGCAGCGCGGCCCGCTTCGCGGACAGCACCTCCGACACGTCGATGGTGGTGGTCACCCGCTCACTCGCGACGCCGGACAGATCACCGGGTGCGGGCAGGCGCCACCCCTTCGGCAGCGCACCGGGCAGGCCGTCCACGGTCCGCCGGGCCAGCGCCTCGGTATGGCGGCGCAGCACTCCGGCGTCGGTGACCGTCCAGTACATCTTCGGTGTGTCCCAGCCCTTTTCGGCGGCCGCGGCCACCGCGTCCATGGTCACCCGGTGCGCACGCACATGATCGGGATGGCCGTAACCGCCGCGTGGGTCGTAACCGATCACCACCCTCGGGCGCAGCCGCAATAGCACCTCGGTCAGCTCCGCCACCGCGGCCGGGCCGGAGTCCGCGAACGCGCGCGGATGGGCCGGCAGCATCGGCTGTGGATCGGCGGTGGTTCCGGTCATGCCGGAATCGCGCCACCGCCCGGCACCGCCGAGGAAATGCGGCGCCTCGACGCCGAGCGCGGCGAGCGCGGCGGTCAACTCACCGACGCGGAAGCCACCGAGCTGATCGGAGTGGGCACTGGTGAGTCCGGCCCAGCGCTCCCCGATCACCTCACCCTCCTCACCGAGAGTGCAGGTCACCACCGTCACCGGCACACCGCACCGCCGATAGTGCGCGATGGTGCCGCCGGTGGTGATGGTCTCGTCGTCTGGATGTGCGTGGACCAGCACCAGACCACCGGTATCGGTCACGACAGCCGCCGCCACGACCCCGCACCGCCGAAGATCCCGACCTGGATCGATCCGCTCAGCGACACCCCATCCATCCGCGAACTCGCCGCGGCCACGCCTTTGTCCTGCACGATCGGCAGAACCGTGGCCAGATCCCACAGCTTCGGCTCGGCATCACCGATCGCCTTGGGCACATCGATCCCGCGCAGCGCGGCATCGATCTGCGGTTGCAGTGACGGATCGCACACACCGGACACATTGCCGGGCGCCTTGCCGATGGCATCGATCTGCGAGGTGTCCTGCTGTCCGGGCACGGCCACCGGCGGGCAGCCGTAGCGCGAGGCCAGCATGGTCGCCGGGTCCTCACCGGCCCGCTCCCAGCCGACCACCGCGTCGATGGTGCCGTCGGTCAGATCCTTGCTGTAGAGCTCGTCGGCGGGCATGCTGCGCACCGATGCGTCGATCCCGGCGCTGCGCAGCTGATCGGCTGCGGTATTGGCGACGGCCAGCGCCGTCAAATCCTTGTCCACCGCACCGATTCGGACGGTCAGCGTGCGGCCGTTCTTGGCGAGCGGACGCGGCTGCGGCGCCGGCGAAGTCGTGGGATTTCCCGATGCGGGCTGTTCGGGCGCGCGGCCGAATCCCGCCTCGGCCAGCAGGCCGAACGCCTGATCGGAGGATATCCGCGGCGGCGCGGTCGGCGCGTAGCCGGGATCGGAGGGCGCCAGGATCTGAGCGCGCACCGGATCGACCCAGGCCCCGGTCTCCGCGCCCACCGATGCCAGCAGCGCCGGATCCAGCAGCCCCAGCACCGCGTGCCGCACCCGGGCGTCGGACAGATCGCCGTTGCGGCCGTTGAGTGCCAGCTGCATCTCCCGCGCCTGCGGCATGAGCGCGGTCCGCACCGCCGGAATCGCCGCCAGCTGTGCCTGTGTCGCGACACCGCCGTGCACCAGCGCCATCTGCGCGTCACCGGCACGCAGGGATTCGGCCAGCTGCGCCGGTGTGCCCCCGCGCCGGAACATGATCGTGTCCGGGACCGCCGGGGTACCCCAGTAGCGGTCGTTGCGTTCGAGGAGGATCTCCTCGCGTCCGGCATCGGCCTGCTTCACCCGGAACTGGCCACCGGAGATCGGGTTCTGGTCGATCAGCCCGCGCTCGACGGCGAGGGCCTTCTGGAAACCACCGGGCGAATCCTTCAGCAGATGCGACGGCAGCAGATCCGAGAACAGTTGCCGCCAGGCCGGATACGCCTGACTCAGGGTGACCGTAACCGCCTTGCCACCCTCCGAGGAGGCGACATCGGTGATCAAGCGATATCCGGCCGGATCCACCACACCGGGCTGGCTGATCATCTGCTGCCACAGATACCGGAAATCCTCGGCCGCGATCGGCGCGCCGTCGGACCAGGATGCCTGGTTCTGGATCTTGTAGGTGATGGTGAATCGATCGGGCTGGGCCGGATCGGGCGGCGGCGTATCCGCCGACACCATCAGCGAGCTGTCCGGCACCCAGTCGGTGCCGCCCGGTACGGTCGTCGACGGCACCGGCCGGAACGGACTCGGAAACACCATGGAGGCAACGGCATTCGTCGTCGGCGACTGATTCGACCGCAGATGCGGATTGAAACCGATGCCGATGTCGTCCACCGCCACCACGACGGTGGACTTGGTCGGCTTGGCCGGAGTCGTCTTCGGACTGTCGGTGCTCTCGATCGGCGGCGGCGGATTCGCGGTGCAGGCGGTGAGCGCACCCACCGCCAGCACCAGCATCAGTGCCGCCACCCGCCGCGCGGCGCGGTTAGCTACTGCGGACTTCACGATCGGAACCTTAGCGGTGGGAGCGGCGGCCCGGAGATGGCAGCGTGCGTAACCGCGCAGGGCCGACAGAAAACACAGTGTCAGGCTCCCTGCGCCGCGCGATCACGGGCCTTGCGCCGCGACGTCTCCCGGCCGCGCTCGGTGGCGCCCAGGATAACCTTGCGGACCCGCACGATCTGCGGAGTCACTTCCACGCACTCGTCGGCGGCGCAGAACTCCATCGCCCCTTCGAGATCCAGTTGCAACGGCTTGGCCAGTGTCTCGAACACATCGGCGGTGGCCGACCGCATATTCGTGAGCTTCTTCTCACGGGTCACGTTGATGTCGAGGTCCTCCGCGCGCGGGTTGATACCCACCACGTGCCCCTCGTAGGTGTCCGCACCCGGCTCCACGAAGAACTGGCCGCGATCGGCGAGCTGAATCATGGCGAACGGAGTGACCGAACCGGCACGGTCGGAGACCAGCGAGCCGGTGTGGCGAGCGCGGATCTCACCGGCCCACGGCGCGTAGCCGTCGAAGACCGCGTTCGCGATACCGGTGCCGCGCGTGTCGGTGAGGAAGTCGGTACGGAAACCGATCAGACCACGCGAGGGCACGATGAACTCCATGCGCACCCACCCGGCCGAGTGGTTGCTCATCTGCACCATCTTGCCCTTGCGGGCGGCCAGCAGCTGGGTGACCGCACCCAGGTACTCGTCCGGGCAGTCGATGGTCAGCTCTTCGAACGGCTCGTGCACCTTGCCGTCGACCTGCTTGGTGACCACCTGCGGCTTACCGACGGTCAGCTCGAAGCCCTCGCGGCGCATCTGCTCGACCAGGATCGCCAGCGCCAGTTCACCACGGCCCTGTACCTCCCAGGCGTCGGGGCGGCCGATGTCGAGCACCCGCAGCGAGACGTTGCCCACCAGTTCCTGATCCAGCCGCGACTTCACCATGCGGGCGGTCAGCTTGTGGCCCTGCACCCGACCGACCAGCGGTGAGGTGTTGGTGCCGATGGTCACCGAGATGGCCGGCTCGTCGACGGTGATACGCGGCAGGGCGACCGGATTTTCCAGGTCGGCGAGGGTGTCGCCGATCATGATGTCCGGAATGCCGGCGACGGCGACGATGTCACCGGCGATGGCCTCCTCGCCCGGCTTGCGCTCGACACCGACGGTCTGGAGCAACTCGGTGATCTTGACGGTTTTGGTGCCCTCGGGAGTCATCCACGCGACCTGCTGACCCTTGCGCAGGGTGCCGTTGTGGATACGAACCAGGCCGATACGGCCGAGGAACGGCGACGCGTCGAGGTTGGTCACATGCGCCTGGAGGGGAGCGGACGCATCGGCTCCCCTGCTGGTGGGCGCGGGTACGTACTTCAGCAGCACCTCGAACAGCTCGTCGAGGTTCTCCGCCTCGGGTGCGTTGCCGTTCTCGGGACGCTGGGTGGAGGCCTTGCCCTCACGGCCGGAGGCGTAGAGCACGGGCAGATCCAGCGCCAGCTCGGCGGCCTCGGATGCCTCGTCGTCGAGATCGGAGGCCAGATCCAGCAGCAGGTCGTGACTCTCTTCGACGACCTCCTCGATGCGGGCGTCGGGACGGTCGGTCTTGTTCACGACCAGAATCACCGGCAGCGAGGCGGCCAGCGCCTTGCGCAGCACGAACCGGGTCTGCGGCAGCGGCCCCTCGGAGGCGTCGACCAGCAGGACGACACCGTCGACCATGGACAGGCCTCGCTCGACCTCACCACCGAAGTCGGCGTGGCCGGGGGTGTCGATGACGTTGATCACGGTGACGCTGCCGTCGCCGTGATGACGATGCACCGCGGTGTTCTTGGCGAGAATGGTGATGCCCTTCTCGCGCTCGAGATCGCCGGAGTCCATCACCCGGTCGACCGGCTCGGCCCGCTCGGCGAACGCGCCGGACTGCCGCAACATGGCGTCGACCAGCGTCGTCTTGCCGTGGTCGACATGAGCCACAATGGCGACATTGCGGAACTCGACAGACGACACGTTGAATCCTCCTGCTGAATGAATGGGCTGCGGCCGACCCGCGCCGTAGCGGGTCCGGACAAGACGGGTGGGCTGTCACTGAGCGAGTTCGTGCTGAGCGAGGTCGCCTCACCGGGCATGCGGCCAGGTACACAGTACCGAAACCCGGACGGCCGCCGTTGTCCGCACTACCTTTGGATAGGGTTGCTGGGCCATATCGCAGCCCAAGGGGAACCCCCCTCCGTGGTTACACTCCGCTGCCGCCTCCGGGCTTCCCCTTAGGCTGGGGCCATGGGCAAGGTGAAGGCCAAAGAGGTCGCACACCTCAAACCGAAGAAGAAATGCTGCCGCAAGAAGCGGCGCTGCCTGAAATGTCCCTTCGTGGTCGCGAAGATGCGCAAACATCAGGCCGCGGGACTGAAGGGCAAGGATCTGAAGAAGGCCCTCGTGCAGGCGCGCGCCGCCTGAGGCTATATTTTTGGCCTCCGCTTCGCTCCGGCGGGGGTTGGCGGCCCAGTGGTCTCGCCGTTCGGGTACCGCTGCTTGCTCCTTCGTCGCGTACGCAGCGGCACCCGAACGGCGAGACGGCCGCCAACCCACCCGGGGAGCACTACCTCGGGAACGCTTTGTGCGTGCGAGGTCGCTTTGTGCAAGCGACGCCATTTCTTGGGGCTGCTGACTGGGCGGTTATGCGAGACCTCGGACAGAAGGGGTAGAACCGACATATGGGAACCGCACTGCTCTCCGATACGGAAATCGCCGCGGGTTTACGTGAACTGCCCGACTGGACACATGTCGGTGCCAGCATCTCCCGCACGGTCGAAGCACCCAGCTTCCTCGCAGGTATCGATCTGGTCCGCCGCGTCGCCGAGATCGCCGAGCGGGTGAACCACCATCCCGACATCGATATCCGCTGGCGCCGGGTGACCTTCACACTGTCCACCCACTCCGACGGCGGTATCACCCGCAAGGATCTGGCCCTGGCCGGCCGGATCGATCATCTCGCCGAACAGAGCTGATCCGTGGGCTCCGAATCCGGCGCTCCCGGTTCACGTTTCGCTCCGGCCCAGATCATCCACAAAAAGGTCACCACCACACCGAACACGTAGATCGCGCCGAGCCAGGCCAGCGCGGCCGGCCGCGAGATCTCCCAGATCGTGGGCTGGCAGAAGGTCAGGATCCACGGAATTCCGACCAGCGTTGTCACCAGCCAGAATCCGGCCACGATCCGCGCGCCCGCGACCATCCGCAACGGCCCGTAGACCAGCCACATCATCAGCGGCAACAGCCACACCCAGTGATGCGACCAGGAGATCGGCGACACCATCAACCCGAAAAGCTGCACCACCAGCAGCACGCCCAGGCGATCGCCGGACCCGACCGCCCGCCATGCGAACCAGGCCAGTGCCATCGTGATCAGCACCGCGCCCAGCCACCACGGCCCGAACGGGATGCGATGCCCGCCCACGTACCAGGGCGCGCCGGCATCTCGTCCGAGAATGCGGCTCAAGGCACCTCGCAGTGACTGATTCACCACCGACCCCACCGGGCCGATCCGATTCGCATCACCGAGCAGCGGCCCGAAATATGTCCGCGTCTCGGACGACGAGATCAGGTAACTCACGGCGTAGGTCAGCGCGAAAACCACCGCCGACCACACCGCAGTCGCCCAGCGTCGCTGCGCCAGGAAATACAGTCCGGTCACGCCCGGCGTGAGCTTGACCCCCGCCGCCACACCGACCAGCAGCCCCGACAGCCACCAGCGCGTCGAATACGCCGCCGCCAGCCCCGCCAGCACCAGGAACACATTGACCTGGCCGTAGTCGAGAGTCGTTCGCGTCGGCTCCAGCCACACCCCCACCGCTGTCCAGAACATAGCCGCCGCACGCCATTTCGGCTCCGCAGCGGCGGTCCCGAACAACAGTCGCAGCGTGATCCGCACGCACGCGTACAGGGCCACCACTATCAACGCGAACCACAGCAGCGTCACCAGCCCGAACGGCAGGAAATGCAAAGGGTAGAAGACCACCGCCGCGAACGGCGGATAAGTGAACGGCAGTGGGAAATCCGGGGTCTTGTCGGCGTAGACGAAGTCGTAGAGATGGCCGCTCCCCAGATTCGCGGCACCCCCGACGTATACCCGCAGATCGACCACGTCCAGGCCGTGCGGAAGCACGAGCATCAGCACCAGACGCGCCAGCACGGACAGGCCCAGCACGGCCGCGGCCACGCGCACATCGGCCAAACGGAGGTGTCGGGTCACGGCACGCTAGCTTTCGATCGGGTGTGGGGCCGTGTCATTGTGCCCCGGCTCGAGCACGGCGGAATTGCGGACCCCCGAGGCGGGAATCGCTGGGGGACAGAGTTCACCAGAATTTCGCCCCTTCTCCAGCATGATCTCATTTGTAACATTTGCATCACTGATCACTTCAGTAACAGTGCAGTGGGGTTATGTTCCGATAACGCGCCGGAAGTGCCTGACCGGATTCGGGGCGGACTGCAGGCAAGATCACACCACAGCTGTACAACAGAGCGGCAGTATCCCTAAAGTGTCGCGAAGCGATGCCCGCATCGCCCGATGTTCTTGCATCGCATGACGAGGTACCCCCAAGGTTAAGGACGGCAATACCAGTGCTTCGCACCAGAGGAACACGGTTCGCATTGTCCGTGCTGGCCCTGACAGCCGGCGCGACACTCGCCGCGCCGACGATCTCGGTTGCCGAACCGGCACCGAAAACCCAAGCCGCGGATGTCCCGCTGGTCCCGGAGGGTGTACCGGTCGACGCGATCGCCTCGCTGGCTCCGGCCATCGTCGGCGCCGCGGCCCAGGCCGGCAATATCGCCGCGCCCGGTTCGCAGACCATTCTCGATCAGGCGATCCAGACGCTCGATCAGGTGGGCCTGCCACCGCAGGTCAAGCAGACGTTGCAGGCCATCGTCGCCTTCCTCGACGGCAGCGGTGGTGGCGGCCCGGACATCCCGAAGAACGGTCCGGCCATCGCGCAGTTCCTGTACCCGACCATCGGGAAGAACTGCATCGGCCCGGGTTCCGATTCGGTCGGCACCGCACTCGCCGTGCCCGGTCCCGCCGAACTGCCCCCGCCCGGCCCCGCCGCCGGGCAGACCGGTTTCGTCTTCACCGCGCTGGGCACCAAAGGCCCTATCCCGCAGCAGAATCCGCCGATGACAGTGCAGTGGTACAACCTGGACAATCACCGCGGCGGCACCGTGGCACTGACCGATGCGGCCCATATCAACCCCGACGGCCCGGCCACCCTGTCGGCCATCGTCGACACCGGCCCGGGACGGGTCATCGCCGTGGTCGCCGGTTCGCTGACCACTCAGCCGGCGGCCGACCAGGCGCCGATCACCTGCTCGTTCCTCCCCACCCTGGGCCTGTTCAATGTCGCGGGCGGCAATTCGCAGGCGGCCGCGCCGGCGGCACCGCAGGCTGCCGCCCCGGCAGCGCAGCTCGTCCCGCCGGTTGCCCCGATCCCCGGACTGCCCATAGCGGCACCCGGCCAGCACTGATCCCCGCCGGACGGTCCTACCGTCCGGCCAGGGAGTTTCCGGCCCGGAGATATCGCCCAGAGCGACACTCCGGGCCGTTTGCTGTCAATGCGCCGTAGGCCGCGCGCGACTGTGGTAGACCGCTAGGTATGTCGACTGTCGATCAGCTCGAACGGTCTGCACCCACCACCGGCACACCCCGCCGCCGACGCGGCAGGGCGGGGCATTCGGTGATGTCACGACGGTCCTACCGCTCGATCCTGTCCACCCGCTCGCATCGCTCGATCCTGTCGATCCGCTCCGAACGCTCGATCCTGTCGATCGGCTCGGCGTATTCGATCCTGTCCGTCGGCAGCGTGGGCTCGGTGCTGTCGGTGGGATCGGCGGGATCGTTCTTCAGCCTGGGCTCGGCATTCTCCGGACTGTCGCGCTGGTCGCTGCTGTCCTGGATGGGCGTTCGCGCGGCCCCCGAAGCCCGGCCGACACTGACGGTCGTGGCGGACGAACCCGACCTGGTCGCCGACCCCACCTGCCACTGCCAGACCTAGAGGTAACGGCGAGTTACCACTGTCCGTATCGCGGAGTCAGGATGTTGTTTATGTCGACGCCGATCCCGTCTACCGCGCCTTCGTCGATCTGGGTCTGGTGCAGGTTCGCCGCCGGATGTACGAAACCTGCCGGGGTGCCCCAATTATGTTGCCAATACCAGGAACCCAGGCCCGCGACCATCGCCAATTCGATGGTGGGGGCGTTGGCGTAGACGCCGACGTTCTCGTTGCCCAGTACCGATTTCCAGCCGTCCAGATACGGGGCGATCATGGTGGCGAAATCGACCGGGGACGGATTGTCGTCGATGGACGCGTAGATCGGGACGCCGTCGGGGCCGCCCGCCTCGCGGTGCAGTTGCAGGCCGCGGTCGGCATGCCGTTTTCCGGCCTCGGTGCCACCGCGCCAGTCGGCGGAGGAGCCCTTGCCGAATTGATAGCAGGACACCACCGTCAGACCGGCCGCGTGCAGTGCCTCGACCTCGCCGGCGAGCAGTGGCTTTCCGGCCATCCACTCCGCGCCCGGGCGCCGATCGGATACATAGCGAATCGCACCGGCGTGGCCGGCCGCGCGGATCGCCGCGGCGCTGGGTACGCCGCCCGCGTAATCGAGCAGGGTGCCCAGATCGTCGGCCGCGGCGGCGTGGGCGATACCGGGAGTGAGGGCGGCGAGGCCGGCGGCCGCGGCCGCCGCGCCGGCATATCCGAACAGAGTGCGCCGGGTCATCGGAACGGAACGCATCGAAAACTCCTTAACGCCGCATCGTGAATTCACCTGATGCCGGTCACCCCGCGGACCGGTACGAACTAGCGAACTACAAGCGTGTCCGGCGCGCCTTCCCCGACAACATCGCTGCCATCCACGCGCCGGAAGCCTCGAACGTAATCTCATTCCACCATATGCACATGTGAACCGCCAGCCCCATCAGCGCACATCAACACCACAAGTAACAGGTTCAGGACGTGGCGGAATCGATGCGCGCCGCGACGTCGATGGTGCGGCCGCGGGGGTCGGCCAATTCGGCGCGGATGACCTGAGCGACCTGGGCGGCGATCTGGTGGCGAATCTTGCCGACCGATCCCAGCACCTTCGCGCGCCAGCCCTCGGCTTGCAGTTCGACGGTGACATCGGCGCCGCGCGGTGGCGTGGCGTCGATGATGATGAGCAGGGGTTCACCCGCCCGGGCCACCAATCGCAGGGCGACCTCCACCTCGGCGCGGTAGCGGTTGGCCTTGAGGACATCGACGGTGATGTCGAGCCCGACCGGAATGGTCAGATCGAATGAAACCGGGTCGTCGCCCGGCCGCCGCGCCAGCCGCGGCATTCGCACGACACCCCGCACGCCGACCGTCGCCGCGTCCCCGGGGCCGGTGCGGAGCGGGCCGACCTCGATCACCCGACCGGCCAGTCCCTCCACCACCTCGCGCACCCGGTCGGCGGTGACGATGAGCGGGAAGAAGCGCCGCCCGAATTCGGTGTAGTCGATCCACTCGAAATCCGTGCGCAGCACGTGGTCGGACCGGGTGCGGTTCATGATCGCCTCGACGTCGAACACTCGTCCCCGCCGGGCGGCCGGATCGGCGAGCATGGCATTGAGGCGGGCGGCTACCTCGCGGCGGACCAGGGTCGCGATCGGATCGAGCAGGACATCGATCGCGGCGCCGACGGCCTCCGCGCGCACTGCGAAACTCACATCCCGCGCCCGGACCCGCGGAATATCGATGACGATCAGCAGTGGGTCGGCGGTGCGGGCATGCAGGGTCAGATCGATCTCCACGGTGGCCTCGACCCGGAATTGCTGCCCGCCCAGGGTGACCGTGAGATGCATCGATACCGGTACCCGAACCTCGAAGGTGACATGCGGTTCGCTGCGCGCGATCACCGGCTTGCCGACCTTGCCCTCGGCCACCACCCCGGCGAGCCCCGCCGGGCCGATGGAGAACGGCCCGATGGCCATCCCTCGCCCGGCCATACCCGATACCGCGGCCTCGATCCGGTCCCGGTTGACCGCGTGCACAACGAACCGCTCACCGAACTCGGCGTAACTCAACCATTCGCGGCTCGGCCGTTCGGTTGTGTCGTGCGCGCCGGGCTGTGCCATCTGCTCCCACTCCTCGCCACCGATCACCTACACACGCAGATTCCAGTCTTGCCGATGCGGGGCCGGCCGGTACATCGCAGGGTCACCCGCCCCACCGATCGAGATCGTCCGACGATGGACGAAACCGCCTCATATCCGGCCGAATCCGACGATACCGGGAACCGTCGCCGGGTCGTACCTGTGAATTCGCACCGAGCCCCGCTCGTTGCCGCCGATCGTGGTGAGCAAGTGGTCATCGGATACCAGCACGATATTGGTGTGCTGTCCGAATGGGCCGCCCGGAGCGTAGATCACCACATCACCCGTCCGCGGCCGGTAGTCGGAGCCGAGCGCCGCGAACCGCCCGCTCGCTTCGAAATACTCCTGCAGTGTCGCCACGCCCGGAATCCGCCAAGCCCCGGAGTTGGGATTCGACAGCGGTTGCCCGGCCTGGTTCAGCACCCAGCTCACGAAGTCGGCGCACCACGGCTCATCCACGCCCTGTGCGTATTTGGGACCGCCGCCCAGATGGTCGTATTCGGTGCGCAACACCGATACGACACGGCTCTGATTCCCGTTGAGGGTCGCTGTATCGAACGCCGGAAAGTCCGGCAACCGCTCCCCCGCGATTGCGCCGCTGCGGTCCTGCCACCACGGGATCTCGATCACGACGGCCGTCCCGACCACGCCGATCACCACGAGCAATGTCAGCAGCACCCAGCGGGTACGCCCGAACCGCCACGTCCGCACGGCACTCATGAATCCCCTCCGTCCCCGGCCGACGAACGACCTCCTGGAAGTAAGACGCGCGATGGCCCGCGTCGGTTCCCACCCGCGATCGCGCCCCGAAGAATTCTCGTTGCCTGCGGACGCACGCCCGGATCGATAGACTGCGCGGACGCCGTCGTCTGGGAGGGGCCAGCACCCTGGATACTCTGTGGACCTTCCTGGTGGACCACCGCAGGCAACTGCTCACCGATTCCTATCTGCACGTCTCCGCTGTCGTGCAATCCCTGCTGATCGCTACTGCGGTCGCGGTTTTCGTCGGAATCGCCGTCTATCGCAGCCCGTGGGGATCGGTGGCGGCAACGGCGGCGGCCAGCGTCATCCTGACCGTACCGTCGTTCGCGCTGCTGGGAATTCTCATTCCGGTGCTGGGCTTGGGAGTACCGCCCACCGTCACCGCATTGGTGCTCTATGCCCTGCTGCCGATTCTGCGCAACACCATCATCGGACTGGCGGCCGTGGATCCCGCGGTGTCCGATGCCGCGCGCGGGGTGGGCATGAACCGGGCCCGGATCCTGGCCCGGATCGAATTACCGCTGGCCTGGCCGTCGATTCTGGCGGGCATGCGGGTCAGTACCCAGATGAGTATGGGAATTCTGGCCATGGCCGCCTATGCGAAGGGGCCGGGGCTGGGCAATCTCATCTTCACCGGCCTGGCCCGGCTCGGCAGTCCCACCGCCGTGCCGCAGGCGCTGACCGGCACAGTGCTGATCATCGTGCTGGCGCTGCTGCTCGATGCCGTACTCGTGCTGGTCGGCCGGCTCACCACTTCGAGGGGAATCCGTGACTGATACCGCGACCGCCGAACATCCGCCCGCGGAGATCGTGCTCGATTCGGTGACCAAACACTATCCGGGACAGTCGGATCCGGCGGTGGACCGAATCTCGCTGACGGTCCCGGCGGGTGAGATCGTGGTCTTCGTCGGACCATCGGGCTGCGGTAAGACCACCACGATGCGGATGATCAACCGCCTGATCGAGCCGACCTCGGGCACCATCACCATCGCCGGACGCGATGTGACCGCGGTGAATCCGGACGAACTGCGCCGCAGTATCGGCTACTCCATTCAGCAGGCCGGCCTGTTTCCCCATATGACCGTCGCCCGCAATATCGCCACCGTGCCCGGACTGCTGGGCTGGGATCGCAAACGTGTCAGCGCACGGGTCGACGAAATGCTCGACCTTGTCGGACTGGATCCCGCCACCTATCGCGGACCGCTACCCCCGCCAGCTGTCCGGCGGCCAGCAGCAACGGGTCGGCGTCGCCCGGGCCCTGGCCGCCGATCCCCCGGTCCTGCTGATGGACGAGCCCTTCGGCGCGGTCGATCCGATCACCCGCGGCCTGCTGCAGGACGAACTGCTGCGACTGCAGACCGAGCTGCACAAGACCATCGTGTTCGTCACTCACGATTTCAACGAGGCGGTCAAACTCGGTGATCGAATCGCGGTGCTGGGCAATCGATCCCGGATCCTGCAGTACGACACCCCGGCCGCGATCCTCGCCGATCCGGCCGATGAGACCGTCGCCGGCTTCGTGGGCGCCGACGCCGCGCTCAAACAACTGACGCTGGTCCGGGTCGCCGATGTGGAACTCGGAACCTGTCGCACCGCGACCGAGGACGAACCGGCCGGCACACTGCGCACCGCTCTGGCCGAGGACCGGGCCTGGGGACTGATCGTCGACGCGGCGGGACGGCCGCTGCGGTGGGTTTCCGAGCAGCTTCTCGCACACGCGGATTCGCTGCGCGGGGTGGGTCTTCCGGTCACCGGAACGGTCACCGCGCAGTCGAGTCTGCAGGCGGCGCTGGAGATTTTGCTCGCCGAGAGCGCGGCTCGGGCGGTGGTGACGGGACCGCACGGCGAGTACGTCGGACTGGTCGATGTCGACATGCTCGTCGCTCATCTGTCCCGGACACGACCCGAACATCGTGCGGGCGTGGCCGATTCGGGTGATCGGCCGTGAGCGCGTTCAGCCGGCACGAACGGCGGGCCGACCGGATCCGTCTGCTGGCCCAGCCGGTACTCGCGGTCGCTCTCGCCGTGGGCGTATTGATCTGGGCCTTCGACCGGACCCTGACCGCGACGCAGCAGGCCAGTATCAACAGCGCCAATATTCTGACGGTCGTCCGGCAGCACATCGTCATCACCGCGACCGTTGTCGCCATCGTGGTCGTGGTGTCGGTTCCGTTGGGCACCTTGCTCACTCGGCCGCGCTATCGCAGACTCACGCCGCTGTTCGTCGGCATCGCCAATATCGGTGCCGCCGCACCGGCGATCGGCCTGATCGTGCTGACCTATCTGTGGACCGAACGGACCGGTTTCTGGGTGGGGGTCGCGCCGATCGCCTTCTACGCGTTGCTCCCCGTGCTGCGCAATACGATTCTGGGCTATCAGCAGGTCGATCCGGCCGTCGTCGACGCGGGCCGCGGTCAGGGCATGTCGGCGCTGACGGTGTTGCGCCGCATCGAATTTCCACTCGCGGTGCCGTATATCCTCGCGGGTCTGCGGACCTCGCTGGTGCTGGCGGTGGGCACGGCCACACTCTCGTTCCTGGTCAGCGCGGGCGGGCTCGGCATTCTCATCGATACCGGATACAAACTCCGCGACAACGTAACCCTGTGGGTGGGCGCGATTCTCGCGGTGGCGCTGGCCCTGCTCGTCGATTGGCTGGGCGCGCTCGCCGAACAATTCCTCGGGCCGCGGGGATTGCGATGAGCAGGCGAACACGCAGGGCCCCGGGATACTTCGCCGCCGCTGCCGCGCTGCTGATGACGACACTGCTTGCCGGCTGCGGGCTGGAGGCCGGTGGCGCGGTGCCGCTGCCGGTCGGGCCGGGCAGTATCACCGCGGTCCCCGAACTCCAGGGTGTGCAGATCACGGTGGGTTCCAAGGATTTCACCGAACAGAACATCCTCGGCTATCTCATCGAATTCGCCCTCACCGCCGCGGGCGCACAGGTCCGGGACCTGACCAATATCACCGGATCCAACAGTCTGCGCGATGCCCAGTTACACGGCCAGGTCGATATCGCCTACGACTACACCGGGACCGGATGGATCAACTATCTGGGCAATGAGACTCCGCTGCCCGACTCCGCCTCGCAGTTCGACGCGGTCCGGCAGCAGGACCTGGACCGGCACGGCATGGTCTGGGCCGATCCCGCGCCGATGAACAACACCTACACAATGGTCACCAACGCCGACAACGCCGCCCGAACCGGCGTACGAACGCTGTCGGACTACGCCCACATCGTGAATACCGACCCGGGTTCTGCAACGACCTGTCTGGGCACCGAATTCAATGTGCGCCAGGACGGATTCCCCGGTCTGATGCGCAAATACGGAATCGACCCGCACAAGGTGCGCAAGCAGCTGATGCAGGACCAGTTGGTGTACACCTCCACCGCCAATGGGACCTGCCGGTTCGGCGATGTCACCGCCACCGATGGCCGCACCAAGGCGCTGAATCTGGTGCAGCTCATCGACGATCGGAATTTCTTCCCCAAATACAATGCCGCCCTGGTGATGCGGAAATCGTTCGCCGACGCCCATCCGCAGGCGGCACAGATCATGGCGCCGATATCCCGGCTGCTCACCAACGAGACGATCACCGATTTGAACCGCAAGGTGGATGTCGAGGGCGCCGAGCCTGCCACCGTGGCTCGCGACTGGCTGATCCAGCAGGGATTCGTCACCGCCGGATGAGCCGCCCGCCGTCTCAGGCCAGCGCCGTGCGCACCGCCAGCCACCGGTCACCCGGATCGGCGTAACCGTGGTACATCAGCGGAATACGTTGATCCACACCGAAATAGCGGAAGACGGCCAGCATCGTGTCACGTACGGAGCGATCCGCGAAATCGTCGATGCGCCGTGCGCCGACCGCGTGTTCGGGTAGCGCGGCCAGCCTCGCCATTTCCTCCGGATCGCAGAGATCCAGGCCGAGCGGACCGTCGCCGATGTAGTGATCGTGGAATATGTGCCGCGTCCCCGATGGGTCGGGATAGTGCGATACGCACGGCAGCAACCGAATACCGATGCCCGGCAGGGTGCGCGACTCCAGTGCGATGGTGAGGTCCTCGTCCGGCGCGTCGGCCGCTGGGACCTGTTCGAGCAGATGAAGCATGGAGGCACCGCGCACCCGCGGCTCGGGTACCAGAAACAGACTCACCATCGGGTCGGGATGCGCGGCATCGGTGATGCACAGGCGGGTATGCGACCGGTCGGGCGCGGTGGACGGGCGCGGAAACTGGGGAGCGATCAACGGGTCGGACATACGCCTCTCCTGAGCGGAGGGCTGCCGCCCTCCCTCGAATGCGTGGATACGAGGTCCGAGGTGCGCCGGACGCCGAGTTACCCGACTCGGACCGATCTCCTCGACGCCCGACCGTTGTGCCCTGAATTATAGGAGCCGGGCCGCCGATGCGACATCCGGAATTCGCTATCCGGTAGCTGTGGGCTGCGATCAGGCGTTGAGCAAGCGGGGCCGGCCGTCGAGTTCGGTCGTTATCCGCGCCCGCACCGCCGGCCACTCCTCGTCGAGGATGGAGTAGAAGGCGGTACTGCGGACCGTGCCGTCCAGGCCGCGGGAATGTGCCCGGCGCACGCCGTCGCTGGTGGCTCCGAGCCGCTCGATCGCCCGGCGCGAGCGCATATTTCGCATATCGACACGCATCGCGATCCGGCGCACCCGCCACACTTCGAAGGCGTGGCCGAGCAGCAGGAATTTCGACTCGAGGTTGACCTCGCAACCCCGCGCCCGCTGCGACAGCCAGGTATTGCCGATCTCGGCGGCATCGGGCACCGCCCGCAGCGGATCACCGGCCGGCATCCCGTGCACGACCGGCCACACCATGGGGCCCTGCCAGTAGTCGAACCGGTTGAACCGGGTCGATCCGAGCACTCGGCCGTCCGCGGTCGCGACCACGGCGAAGGCCAGCGCGGACCCGACCGCATGCGCCGCGGCAGCCTGCGCGACGTAGTCGGCGGCCTCCACGTGACCGTACGGAACGGGGGTGAACGCGAACACACCGCGGTCCGCGGCGCCCGCCTCGGCGAGCCCCGGAACATGGTGCGGTGCCAAAGGTTCCAGCCGCACGAGGCGACCGGTGAGGATGACGGGTGCGGGCACGTTCCCCTCGACCTTTCGGGACGGGCTCCGGTCGGTCGCGTCGGACGATCGTCACACCGGTTGCGAACACTGGCGGATCGACGACCAGCCCTGGCACGCCGGCAGCAGCATCGGACAGTGAGCATCATGAACGATAGCCGAACGTATGCTGCCAACCGAGCATGTGCACCGTAAATTCCCGGGCGTTGCTCGCGTGTCGCTCGGCGTGCCGCTCGCCCGCCCGCAAACCTCTCGCATCCGCCCGGTCACAACGGGTTTCGACGCATTCGCTCCGGTTATCGGGTCGACACTCAACCGTTGCCGAAGTGGCCCGTTGGGCACCACTCACCGACGTAGCCTGGGAGGAGCGACCGGGAGGGCACCCATGACCGAATCAGCCCGCGCGGCCATCCTGCTCGATGTGGACGGGCCCCTCAACCCCTATCCCCGCACAGCCGAACCTCCACCGCCCGGATATCATCCATACCTGTTGCAGCACAGCATTATTGCGGCGATCCCGCCGATCGAACAGCGGGTGCTGCTGAATACCGGTGTGGGCCGGCGGCTGCTCGATATCGCCGAGTCGACCGATGCCGATTTGGTCTGGGCCACCGCCTGGGAGTACGCGGCCAACACCGTGATCGCCCCGGTGCTCGGGCTGCCGCCGCTCGAGGTGATCATCTTCGAGGACACCGGCATTCGACATCGAGACGGCCATCACGGCAAACTGCCGACCATCGAACGGTGGGCCGGACGGCGTCCATTCTGCTGGTTCGACGACGAGTTCCAGCCCGCCGATCAGCTGTGGGCGCAGCGCCGCACGGCAGCGGTCGCGCCCACCATGCTGATCCCCGTCGACCGGCACACCGGGCTGGTCCCCGAGCATCTGGACCTGGCACATACATTTCTGCGGCGTCTGGCCGCCGCATGAGCCCGGCGGTATCCACCGGCCGTATCCGCACTGGGACACCGAGCCTTTGCCGCCTCGCCGGCAGGGCGGAGATCACGTGACACGGCGGGCACGACTCCTACCGGTGGGCGCCCTGCTCGGACCGCTGCGGCGCCTCCGCCGATTCCGCCGATATCTGCTGGCCGATGCCCTCGCGCACGGAACTGCGCTGCGCCGACGATCCCTGGCAGCGCCGGCTGCGCGCCTATTCCTGCACCGGGACCCACGACGTCGTGCTGCAGCCGCCGAACGCCCCGTCCGCGATCGACACCTCCGCCCGCACCTGGTACGTCCGGATGGGAGCGCTTGGCTCGGGCAACCCCGATCTGCCGGCGCCCGCGGTGGTCGCGGTGCGCACGGCCTATTTCGCGGCCGCGAGCTGAGCGGCTAGTCCGGGATCGGTGGCAGTTTCAGTAGCGCTTCCACCGCGCGAGCTGCGCTCTGCACCGCGGATTCCATCGTCGCCGACCAGTCGGTGCTGGTCCAGTCACCGGCCAGCATCAGTGTAGGCACCGATGTGCGCTGCGCGGGACGCAGTCCCTCGGTGCCCAGGGATTGCGAGAAGGTCGCCTTCGGCATCTTGACGACGTGCCCGTGCACGACCTTCGCCTGTTCGGCCTCGGGATAGTAACGGCGCAGCAACGCCATCTGCTCATCGAGGATCTCGTTGTGGCTCTTGTGGATCTGCTCGTAGGCGCCGCTGGTGGTCAGGCAATACAGCCAGGTGCCGTTCGGCTCGCGGCCGTGCATGCGCTGGCGGTCGAACACCTCATCGATGACACCGGTCCCGCCGATGATCGCCTCCATGGCGTGCCGGGTGCCGAGCGGGCGGTCCAGATACAGATTCGTGCTGACGATCGGCGTGGCGCCCAATTTATCTGCGGCGGCATAGATTTCGGCGTGTTCGGGCAGATCGTCGAGCAGTCCGTGGATGCGGGAGTTGGGTACCGCGCAGATCACGGCGTCGGCCGGGATCGAGGTGCCGTCGGCGAGATCGACGCCCACCACCACACCGTCGGCAATGCGAATCCGGTCCGCCACCGCCCGATAGCGCACCTCGACATCATGGCGTCGGAAGACCTCCTCGGCACCGGTGATGTAGAGCGTGTCGAGATCGACCGTCGGAAACCCGATCGTGACAGCGCGCCGATCGCGTATCCCCAGCCTGATGCCGGTGGCCAGCACATCGGCGAAGACCTTGGCGCACTCTCGCTGCACAGGCTCGGCGGCGATGCCCAGTGCCAGCCAATCCCACAGTGCCTCACGGGCTTTCGCTGGCATACCGATACGCTCGAACCACTGCTCGGTGGTGATGTCGGCCAGATCCTCGGGCTGGAACAGACATTGCCGGCCCAGCCGGATCGTCGCCAGCGCCGCGGCCAGCCGCTCCCGCAGACCTGCATCGGGATGCGCGCCCATCAGCGTACCGATGGAGCGAATCCCTTTGGTGTACAACGGAACCGCACGACCACCCGGCCATCGCAGGGTGCCGCCGTTCGGGAAATCCAGATATTTCGCGGTGCCCACACTCTCGAGATAGCGGAACAGATGCCGATAGCCGCTGGCCACCACATGCTGACCGTTGTCGGGTAGATCGCCCACCTCGGGAACCGCCATCGCCTGGGTGCGGCCTCCGAGCCGGGCGCGGCGTTCCAGCAGGGTCACCCGCTTGCCCGCCTCTGCCAGCCAGACGGCCGAGGCCAGCCCGGCCAGACCGCCACCGATCACCACGTACCGACGAGCGTCGTCCATTCGAACCTCCCTGCGGGACAGCGGGTCCAGGCATCGACGACGATCCGAGAACTCCACTCCGGTCTCGATCACTGTAGGCAGCACACGCCCCCCGGTCAACAGTGAGTCAAAATGTGTCACATTGTCGCATCGGTGCCGCCAGAACTTTGGACTTGCTGGTCCAAAAATTCGCTCGTAGCGTCGACACCATGTCACGACTCTCGGGCCGAACCGCCCTCGTTACCGGTTCCACCAGCAATATCGGTCGCGCCATCGCCATTTCCTTCGCCGCGGCCGGTGCCCATGTCGTCGTCTCCGGACGCGATGATGTCCGTGGTGCGGCGGTGGTCGCGGAGATCCGCGCCGCCGGCGGTGCGGCCGATTACGTCCACGCCGATCTCGACGGCAGCATCCGGGCCGGGCGCGCATTGGCCGCCGCCGCGACCGAACTGCTCGGCGGGCATATCGACATCCTGGTCAACAATGCCGGAATCTTTCCGCCGTCGACCACGGAGACCGCCGACGAGGAGATGTTCGACCGCGTCTACGGCGTCAATGTGAAGGCGCCGTTCTTCCTCACCCAGGAGATCGCCCCGGCAATGGCGGCGGCGGGCGGTGGCGTGATCATCAATATGGGATCGTGGGTGGCGCGGCTGTCGGTGCCGGTCGGCGCGCTCTACGCCTCGACCAAGGGCGCGATGGAAACCCTCACGCGCGCGTGGGCCGCCGAATTCGGGCCGCGCGGCGTACGGGTCAATGCCATCTCGCCGGGCGTGGTCCGGCCGGCCGAGGCAGAGCCCGCATCGGCGGCCATGATGGCCGGAACGCCGTCCGGCCGGGTCGGCACGGCCGAGGAAATCGCCGCTGCCGCAGCGTATCTCGCCTCCGACGAGGCGTCTTTCGTGCACGGCACCGTCATCGATGTCGACGGCGGGCGCACGGGTGTGGCGGTGCTGGCCGGTACCGCGCCCCAGCGATAGAGCTCGCGATACCGGCCGGGCGGCATGCTATTTCAGCATGCTGCCGCCATCCACTGTCATGGGAAGGCCGGTGATGTACCGCGCCTCATCGGAGGACAGGAAGAGCACGGCGTTGCTGATGTCCACCGGCTCGACCCATCCGATGGGCAGCACATGCATGAACTGCGCCACCGGCCGGAAGTCCTCGATACCCGGGTTCTCGAGATCCGGGCGGAACATCTTCATGGTGCCCTCGTTCATGAACATCGGCGTGTTCACATTCGTCGGATGCACCGAGTTGACCCGGATCGAATGCTGGCCCAGTTCCACCGCGAAGGCGCGCATCAGGCCCACGATGCCGTGTTTGGCCGCCACGTAGTGGCCGGTGTTCGGGTAGGCCTTGAGCCCGCCCACCGAGCTGGTCAGAATGATCGATCCACCATTGCCGCCCGAGATGAGATGCGGCACAGCGGCTTTCACCGACTTCCACACCCCCTCGAGGTTGATGCCGATCATGGTGTTCCAGTCTTCTTCACTGGTCTGGTCCAACGTGTTGCCGCCGTTGCCGATACCGGCATTGGCCACGATGATGTCCAGCCGGCCCAGCTGCTCGACGCCGTTGTCGACGGCCGCCTTCAGCGCGTCGTGGTCGCGGACATCGACCTCAGCGGTGATGATCCGACGGCCCAGCCCCTTCACAAGTTCCACGGTTTCGGCCAGATCCGCCGGAGTGGAGGACGGGATCAGGTCGGTACCGCTGACCGGTTTGCAGACATCGACCGCGATGATGTCGGCGCCCTCCTCCGCCAGCCGCACCGCGTGACTACGTCCCTGCCCGCGTGCCGCACCCGTGATGAAGGCGACCTTGCCCTCTACCCGACCAGCCATAAAACACCTCGCTCGTTACCGCTCGAGCACATCGATGCCCGATGTCCGGATTGCCGACCACCCAATGCTGAGCAATCGCTCAAACTCTGACACCGGCCACCAGTGCTGTCAACGACTCCGGACCGTCTCGGACGCCGGTTTCGTCCGAAAAACGCATCAAATGCGCTGTTAAACGCCATTCTCTCATAAGGAGAATTATTTTTCCGCCGAAGCGGGCGGCTCCGGCGCGGCGTCCGTCTCGCGTGTCGCGGGATGCGATACCAGCCCGATCCGATCCATCCAGATCTCGGCGAACTCCGCCGGTTCCGCATGCCCCCCGCTCGACCCCGACGGCTCCTTCGTTGCAGATGATCCGGGCCGCACATCACCGAGATCCGCCGGTGGAGTCCCCGGCGCATCAGGTCATCGGCCGGATCCGGCCGGGTGGGGAGGGAGCGCTATGCGACTGTCGATGGAGTACGCGTCGGGAATCGAACCGCATCGAAGGGGTTCGGTCTGGCGGATCCACGACCGCCGCCGGGTCGGCCACCACGCACCGGTAAACCCGGTTCCCACAATGAATCCCGCCTACGCCGAGCTCGATATCCCGCCCGGCGGGTTCGCCGAGTACAAGAAGTCCCGCAACCAGGGCAACCGCGCGTTCGTCCTGTGGGCCGACCCCGGCCGGCGATGGATGATCGCCCGGATTCGGACCGTGAGCGCGACCTGCCGAGGTCCCTCGACATACGAAATGTGCGGCGCCGCCGGGGAATTCATCGGATCCGCCACCCGGGAACCGGCCCTGCGCGGCGGCCGGGTCCGCACCCGGTGGACGGTGACCGCCGCAGGCCGCGAACCCCTGATCGGCCACAAGGGCCAATCGGGCTGGTGGGCCGTGTGGTGGTTGTTCTTCCCATTGCAGGCAGCCTTGGCCGCCTTGATGGTCGCATCACTGTTCCTGGGTGGCGGCGGCGACGGCGATCTCGCCCGCATGCCTCGTCGAATCCGCTGGCGCGACAACGCGACCGGCACCACGGCGCTGGACTTTCACGACGACACACTCGAAGCTCCCGACGGCCACTGGGATCCCCGACTCGCCTGCGGACTCGTCGCATTGCTCGGCACCTTCCCGGGATGGCTCGAGAATTCGTGGGATACGCGGGACCATCGCGGCAGCTGACACTTTCTGGCAAGACATCTTGCCAATCACGATATTCTGGTAGAGGATCTTGCCAGATCCATCTCCAACGAAGGAGGCACCGCGATGTCGACCGTCCCGCTCCGGCACCCCGCCGCGCCACAATCCGTCCCCGGCCCCGCCCTCGCACCCTTCGCACGGGTCCTCGGACTCCGCGCGCCGACCGCCGAACAGTTCCGGGAACTGGGCGAGGCGCTGACCGTGGGCGATCGGCCGATGGACCAGCTGGTGGAGTGGATGCACTCCGAGGGAATGGCGTCCACGCGGCCGCTGTTCGAACGCGCGGTGCGAGACGGGATCGCCGCGGTGCCGGAGGCGCCGGGCCCGCTGCGGGAATTCTTCGAACAGCTCGAAGCCGTGCCGGAGTGGGTGGACTGGAAGAAGATCCGCCACGCCGAACGGATCACCGGACTCGGCGGTCCAGACGGGATCTACGTCGCTCGTGATATGTCGTTCCTCGGCGGCTATCTGGCCTCCGGATTCAACAAGACGCTGCTGCGCACCGGAGCCCTGGAGAAGGGGCCTGCCAAGCGGTTCGCGGAAACGACGCAATGGGCCATGGATGTCACCGCGCCCGGCGGGATGCGGCCCCAGGGGGTGGGCTACCGCTCCACGGTGCACGTCCGGCTGATCCACTCCCTGGTACGCAGGCACGTCGTGGCGCTGCCGGACTGGCGGGGCGAGGAGTGGGGATTACCGATCAACCAGACCGATATGGCTGCCACCCTGGTGGGCGCCCTCATCGCTCCGATGATCGGCGCGATCGGTATGGGTGTCGTGGTCACCCCTCGCGACGCCGACGCCATGGCCCATTTCGCACGCTACGTCGGCTGGGTCATGGGTGTGGAAGAACGCTTCCTGCCCAACGGATTCCGGGACAGCGTCCGCATTCTCTACCACACCATGACCGCCATCACGAACCCCGACGAGACGAGCCGGCAACTGGCGATCCCGATGGGCGACGACCCGATGGGCTGGCACTACAGCAGTCTGGCAGGTGTGCGACGCCGGGTCGCCCGCTCCCAGCACCTGTCCATCGCCACCATGTTCCTGGGCCCGGCGGCAATGAGGGAACTGGGCCTGCCCGTCTCGGTGCCCTGGTATCCGATGCTGCGCATACCGATCAACCTCACCCGATCGGTCTGGGCCCGAACCTCTTCCGACCGCTTCGAGCGCGCCGTGGCCAGATCCCGCAGCGCACAGGAGGCATTCATCCGCACCCTGGCCGGCCCCGGCAGCGCCGTGATCGGCGAATCCGCCGGCCACATCGACAAGGCGGCCTGAGTCCTCATCGGAGCAGGAACTCGAGGGTGACCCGTTCGAAAGCCTCCTTGGCCTCGATCATCACCCAGTGCCCGCAGTTCGGGAAGATATGCAGTTCGGCCTGCGGGATCATCCGCATCGGAATCATCGGCATATCCGGCGGGCACTGCCGATCGTCGCGACCCCAGGTCAGCAGGGTCGGACACTGCACCGTGCCCATCATCGACCAGTACGGCGGCATTCCGGATTCGGCCATCATCCGCTGTTGCGCGGCGAATGCCTCCGAGCCGTACATGGCTGCCAGGGTCTTGTGCGAGTCGGGATCCTTCGCGGTCTCCCAGCGTTCCTCGATGCGCTCCTCGGTGATCTGCGCGCGGTCGTAAACCATGCACCGCAGCCAGCGCTCCAGCTTTTCCCGGCTGGGTGCGTCGGCGAACTCCTGCAACAGCCGGGTGCCCTCACTCGGATGCTGACTGAAGATATTCGGCCCGACACCACCGATGGTAACCAGCTTGCTCACTCGCGCAGGATGTTTCATCGCCACATTGACCCCGACGACACCACCCATCGAATTGCCGATCATCGCAGCGGACTCGATCCCCAGCGCGTCCATGAACCGGGTCACCGCCGAACCGGCCGTGATCACCGGATTTCCCGGCACCGGGTCACTCACACCGAAGCCGGGGAATTCCAGGATGTAGCAGTGGAACCGCTCGGCGAACACATCGAGGTTCCCGCGAAAATTCCGCCACCCGCTGACCCCGATACCGGAGCCGTGCAGCAACAGCAACGGCGGCCCGTCCCCCGCCTCGTGATATCGCAGCACCCCCTTGTCCGTGGCGATCTCCCGCTTCGTGCCCTCGTAGCTCACGTCCATGCCGACCACACTAGAACACGTTTCAATATCGCGATCGAGGAACCGGCAGGCCATGGACCCCTGCGTGATCGAACCGGCATCACCTGACCGGCCATCGCGATTGCACCCCCGCTGATCAATCTCGTACGATATCTCGTACGACTTGACCGGAGGTTTCCCGATGACCGCGTTACCGATTTCGACCGTTCGTCAGCAGCTGTTCTCGCTGGTGCAGCAGGTCAACAACGACCACGACACAGTCACCGTGGTGACGAAGAGCGGCGAGAACGCTGTGCTCGTATCCGAGGCCGATTGGAACTCCATTCAGGAAACGCTGTACGTACTCGCCACTCACGGCGGCGTTCGCTTGCTCGAGTCCGCGCGCGCGGCGGAGCGAGGCGAATTCGAGACGCGAGAACTGCTGGACCCCGATGACTGATCGGAAGCTCGTCTTCACCGCATACGGCTGGGAGACCTACACGCCGTGGCTTGCCCGCGACCGAACGATCCTGAAAGCGGCGAACAAATTGATCACCGCGATACTCGCCGACCCCTTCACCGGCATCGGCAAACCCGAACCGCTCAAACATCAGCTTGCCGGGAATTGGTCTCGCCGGATAACCAGAGAGCATCGCCTGATCTATGCCGTGACCGAATCGGAGGTCATTGTGATCGTGGTCGGAGGTCATTACGACGATTGAGAGACGCGTTCTCCATGGCGAGACGCGCTACTGGATCGGGAGCGCGTCCGGTAGCGGGTAGTCGTCGACGGTCATCGAGTTGTAGACGCGGGCGGTGGTGCTGGTCAGGCGGAGGAAGGTGCGGGCGGCCGAGGTGGGGAGCACCGACAGCAGGCGGGTGGCCTGGACCAGGCCGCGCACTCCGAGGGTCGAGGTGGGGATCAGGGTTTTCGCGGCGCCCATCGCCACCGCGCGGCCGCCGCGCACATGGGCCACCATCGCACTTTCGTAGGCGGGCAGGGCGCGTTCGGGGTCGCCGCCCGCCCGTGCCAGCTCACCGGCCAGGACATACGCACCCACTACCGCGAGTGTGGTGCTACCGCCCACGGCGGGACCGGGACAGTAACCGGCGTCGCCGACGAGGGTGACCCGCCCTCGCGACCAGGTATCCATACGCAGCTGGGTGATGGAATCGAAATAGAAGGCCGGGGTGTCGTCGAGTGCGTCGAGCCAGCCCGCGACCTCGGCATCCACACCACGAAAAGTGGTGCGCAGCAGAGCTTTCTGCCGGTCTACATCGTGATGGCCGAAATCGAGATCGTGCTCGGTGCGGAACAGGAACAACGCCCGGGCGTCATCGAGGTGGCGCGCACGGTACATCCCGGCGGTACGCCCGACGCCCACGTGAATGCGGAGTTCACCGTCGACGCCCGCGGTTCCGGGCAGCGATACGACCGCGAGACAGGCGCCGGTGTGCGCGCGGAAACGGGCCTCGTCGCCGAAGACGAGGCGGCGCACATTCGAGTGCAGTCCGTCCGCACCCACCACCAGATCGAAGGTGCGTGGCGGCCCGTTCTCGAACCGCACCTCACCATCGGGCGAGATCGCGGTGATCGAGTCGCCGAATACGTATTCCACTTCGCCACGGGCGATTTCGTAGTAGATCTCGCTCAGATCGTCACGCATGATCTCGGCGTGCCGCTCGGAGGCACCGCCGAAGACCTTGGCCAGATCCACGTGTGCGGGCCGCCGCTGTCCTTCCGGACAGAGCGTCAGCCGGGTCGTCCCGGTGACGCGCGCCTCGATGCGATCGAGCACACCCATCCGCTCCGAGATGTCCATCGCCGGCCGGAACAGATCGACCGCATGCCCGCCGGTCTTGCGCGGAGTCGCCGCACGCTCCACGACGGTGACCGAAAATCCTTGTACGGAAAGCCAATACGCGAGCACCGGACCGGCGACGCTGGCACCGGAAATGAGAATTCGCATGGCGTCTCAGAACTGTTCGGCGAAGTCGTGGATGAGCGTGCCGGTAGGGCCGGGCTCTTCGATCATGGGACTGTGCCCACAGTCGAGAGATTCGATCCGTACATTCGGAACTCGGCGATACTCACCGTAGGACGCCGCCGGAAAGCGCTTGTCCCGCGAGCCGTAGATCACCATGGCGGGCAGGTCGAGATTCGCCAGCCGGTCGGGTTCCTGCCGGTCGCGCAGATACTCATCCGACGCATCGGAGGTAGCCGTGATACTTCGATAGGTCATGGCGCGCATATCGGCGACGAGCGCGTCGGGAATCTGGTCGTCGCGGGTGAAGGCACTGCTCATCGACATCCGCAGGACGGCATCCGGAAGCAGCGGCCACAACGGCTGCCCGATCGCGGGCTGGAACAGCAGATCGCCGAGCGGACCGTTGTCGGTGAACGCGTCGAGCCGCGCACCGGTGTCGACCAGCACCAGCGCCCGCACCAGATCGCGCCGCTGCTCGGCCAGCGAGGTGGCGACATACCCGCCCGTGGAGTGCCCGACGACGGTCGCATGCCGCACACCGAGCCGATCGAGCACCTCCGCGACCCGGTCCCCCTGCTCGGCCATGCTGTAGCCGCTGTCCGGTTTCTCCGACTTGCCGTGCCCGAGCAGATCGATCCGAACCACGTACCGATCGCGCAGGGCCGGCATGACGGGCTCCCACCACGCGGTCGATCCGGCCAGTCCGTGCACCAGGACCACCGCGTCCGCGTCGGGAACCCCACTGGTGACGATATGGATATCACCGCCGGGCAGGGGCACCATCTGCTCCTGCGAACTGTCCGGTGCGGCACCGGCGACACCGGTCGCCTGGCCCGTCAGCAGCGCCGCGAATAAGGCGGCGACCATCAGTCCGATACGCGTCCTCCTCGGCGGCGCGGCGGCGGTGATGTCGTTCATGGGTCCTCCTTCGACCATTCCTGACACCACCCTGCGCGGCGACCACCTCTCTCGTCTTGCAGAAATGTAAGCATCGGCGAAAGCGATTCCGGGAGTGGCGGTTCGGGTCGGCACTGAACCGACCCCGGAGCCGACAGTGCCGGTGCGAACTCCTTGTGCGGCGCGGAAGCCGCGGGTCAGGCGATCAGGCCGCGCAGGTCGTCGAATGCCCGGTCGAGATGAACACTCACGCTCTGTCCGGGATCGTCGATCCAGTCCCGGGTGGCCCGGTCGAACGCGGCCCAACCGGCTCGGGTCGCGAGTTCGGCCCGGCGCTCGTCCACACCGCGCTGTCGCAGCGCGCCGGCGACCGCGTCGATGAGCGATGCGTGTTTGGCCAGATCGCGTTCGCGCAGCGCCGGTGTCGCGGTGATGACGGCGAACCGCGGTTCGGTGAACGCTCGGTTCTCCGCCAAGCGCCCTCCGGCCGTCCGGAATACACGCAGCAGAATGTCCAGCGGCTCGAGACCATCGGGTGCCTCGGCGACCGCATCCGTCATCACCTCACGCAATGCGGTCTCACCGTCGAAGAGCACCTCACGCTTATCGGGGAAGTGCCGGAAGAAGGTCCGCTCGGTGACCCCGGCCCGGGCGGCGATCTCCGCCGTGGTGGTCCGGTCGTAGCCACGTTCCAGATACAGCTCCAGGGCCGCCTGTTGCAAGCGGCGGCGCGCGTCTTCCCCGCTGCGTGGCACCTCTCGAATCTACCGCACATGTCAGTTTCTGCCCTCAAGTAGTGACAGTGACTGACGTTATATGTAGAGTCAGTCACTGACACTACTTTGGTGTCACACATCGAGTGGAGAATTCCGATGCACGTCTTCGTCACCGGCGGTTCCGGCCTGACCGGGCCCGCCGTGGTCACCGAACTCATCACCGCGGGGCACACCGTCACCGGCCTGGCCCGCTCCGAAGCGGCCGCCGCCCGACTCGAATCACTAGGCGCAACAACGCGTCCCGGTTCACTGGATGATCTCGACAGCCTGCAGGCGGGCGCCGCGGGAGCGGACGGCGTCATCCATATGGCCTTCGGTGGCGACTTCGCCGACCCCGAGGACATGATGCGACGCGACCGCACGGCGATCGAAACTCTCGGCCGCGCCCTGGAGTACTCGGATAAACCGTTCGTCAGCACCTCCGGCGCGCTGGTCATGCCCACCGGACGCATCACCACCGAACAGGATCTGCCCGACTCCGCCGGAATCGGCGCCTTCCGGATCCCGGGCGAGAACGCCTGCCTCGCCTTCGCCGCGCGTGGCGTGCGCACGAGCGTGATCCGGCTCGCGCCCACCGTCCACGGCCCCGGGGATTACGGATTCATCGGCATGCTGGTCGCCACCGCGCGAAAGACCGGCATCTCCGCGTATATCGGCGACGGCGAAAACCGCTGGCCCGCCGTCCATCGGCTCGACGCGGCGGCCCTCTTCCGCCTGGCAGTGGAAAAGGCACCCGCGGGCAGCGTCCTGCACGGTGTCGCCGAAACCGGCATTCCCTTCAAGCGGATCGCGGAGACGATCGCCCGCGGACTCGACCTGCCCACCGTCTCGCTCACTCCCGACGACGCGTTCACCCACTTCCCGAGCCCCGCCATGGCGGTCTTCTACGGCACCGATGTCGCGGTCTCCGCTACCCACACCCGGGAAGTTCTCGGGTGGTCCCCCACACGTTCCACACTGCTGGACGATATCGAGCACGGCGACTACCTCACCGCCTCGGTCGCCCTGCGAGCGCACTGAGGATCCGAGCACCGCCGCGAGCATCGAAACCGATCCGACCTGCGGTTCATCCGATCTGAAACACGGACGCGCATCTGTTCGGGAACGGCCGGCGGGCGCGCGCGAAGCCCGGCGGCGAGCAGCCCCGGCGGGCGCGCAAACCGACCGCCCCGAAATCCGCCGGGTTGCGGGCGCGGTGTCATGTGCCCCAAGATCAGGTGAGTTCGGTGGCTACGGGCGGGAGAGCGGTGCGTCCTTGGCGACATTCTTTCGAGCCCGGGATCTGATGAATGGCTTTGGTAGTGACAGCGCGGCCGCAAACTTCCGCCGAGCTGTCGGAAAGTACACGGCAGCAACATAATCGGTCCCGGTGGGCGGCGCTGGCCGCGGTGGCGAGCGGCGTACTGCTGCTGGCGTGGCAGGCGGCGCGATACGGCAACTGGGTGGTGGACGATGCGGGAATCACCTTCGCCTACGCACGCAGTGTCGCCGACGGTGCGGGACCGGTGCTGCAGCCCGGCGCCGATCCGGTGGAGGGATTCTCCGACCCCACGTGGCTCTCGGTGCTGGTGGTAGGCAAATGGTTACATCTGTTCGACCACGGCGCCATCTTCGGTATCTCGGACCTCGTCCTCTATCCCAAGGCGATCGCGCTGCTCTGCTGCGCCGGAATCCTCATCGCCTGCTACATCGCGGCGCGCCGGGTCTCGCGGTGGCCGGCCGTGGTCACGTTCGTGACAGGCGTTGTGCTGGCATCGATTCCGTCGTTCGTCATCTGGTGCTTCTCCGGCCTGGAGAACTCGCTGTTCGCACTGGCCGCATGCGTGCTGGCCGTCCACCTGTTTCTGGCGGTACTGGACCAGCGGTTGTGGACCCCGTCGGTCGCGGTGACGGCCGGTGCGATCGCGGCCTTCGCGGCGTTGACGCGCCCCGACGGTATGATCTATTTGGCCGCGTATCCACTGGTCTCGGTCATTCTGGTGCGGCGTGCGGCGTGGCTCACGGCGGTTCGCCACGTGCTGTATTCGATTGCCGGGTTCGCGATTCCGTTCGGCGCGTATCTGCTGTGGCGGATCACCGAGTTCGGCCGTCTCGTCGCGAATACGGCGGTGGCCAAGAATCAGGCCATGCCGACCGTGCACGACCTGACCAGGGCCGGGGATCTCGTGACGTATGCGGGCGCGCCCGCCGTCATCGCGGCCGTGGGCGTGGTCGGCATCGCGCTGGCCGCTCCGAGCAAATGGCGTAATGGCGTTGTCGCGCTGCTGGTTCCGCTGGCACTGGCGATGATCGCCTACTGCGTGTTGCGGGCCGATTGGATGGCGCAATTCCGGTTCGCCACCCCCGTGTGGGCGCTGGCCGCCTTCGTCGTCGTGATCTCGGCGGCGGAGGTGCTGGAAAGATTGCGCACGCGGGGCCGGGTGCTGGTCGCGCTCACTCTCGTCGCCACCCTGGTCCCGTCCGGTGCCGCGTTGGCCGACTCGGCCGCGTCCTATCGTGCCGATTCGGATGTGCCGCTGTGCTGGATCGCCCTTCGCTTCGGCCGTTACTTCAACGGCTACGCCGATATTCTCGGCCTGCGGCAGGGCACCCTGCTGGCACCCGATATGGGCGGAAGTTCACTGACATCACGGCTCCAGCTGATCGATCTGGGCGGCCTCGCCGATTCGCAGATCGCGGATATCTACGCGGGCAAGGGCAGCACCACCCTCGCGGACTATGTATTCGAGGACCGCAAGCCCACATTCGTACACACCCACGGGGTCTGGTTGGAGAGCGGGCTCACCGCCGATCCGCGAATGGGACGCGACTACTACCTGATTCAGCAATCCCGGAACCCGGCCAGCCCGGATGAGGACTGGGTCCGCAAGGACGTGGTGCGCGACCAGCGGCAACTCGGGCAGCTGCTCGAATACTCGAGTGGCGTACTGCCGCACCTGCTTTCCGACTATCAGAAGGCGGGCGAGTGCGGAGCGACACTGCGCCCGGGGCAGACGATCCCGCGCTGAGGTCCGAAGACACATCCCCGAGCCGCTGGCCGGCCGGCGCGGAGATGCGCAGCCTCGGGCGCGCCTTCGTCGACCGAATGAGTTCGGATCAGGCCGCGCGGGACGGGTTACCGACGCCCGCACCCCTGTTAGCGTCGGCCCGGTGGATCTGGAACTGAAGGACAAACGGGCGATCGTCACCGGCGGTAGCCGCGGCATAGGGCTGGCCGTGGCGCGCGCGCTCGCCGCCGAGGGCGTCGATGTGGTGCTCGCGGCGCGCTCCGCCGAACCGCTCGCGGCGGCCGCTCGCGCACTGGCCGCGGAATCGGGCCGTCGGATATTGGCGGTCCCCACCGACACCGGTGACGACGAACAGGTGCGCAACCTGGTGGACCGCGCGATCGCCGAACTGGGCGGCGTCGACATCCTGATCAATTCGGCCGCCACACCGTGGAGCGCGGGAGCGAATACCGATCTGGCGGCCACCGGCGACGATATCGTCCGGCGCGAGATCGAGATCAAGGTCCTCGGCTACCTGCGCACCGCCCGCGCGGTCGCACCGCATCTCGTGGAACAGGGCTGGGGCCGAATCATCAACATCAGCGGACTCGGTGCCCGGCAGGCGAATTCGATCGCCCAGACAATCCGCAATGTCAGCGTCGCCGCGCTCACCAAGAACCTGGCGGACGAACTCGGACCGCACGGAATCAATGTGACAGTGGTCCATCCCGGCCTGACCAGAACCGAGCGCCTCACCGACCGATTGACCACAGAGTCCGCGAAATCCGGGAAATCACTCACCGACCTGGAACAGGAACACGCCCGAAACTCGTTGCGGCGCATCATCGACGCCGAAGAAGTCGCCCACGTGGTGACCTTCCTGGCCTCACCCCGCAGCATCGCCATCACCGGTGACGCCATCGCCGCGGGTGGGGGTGTGCCGGGAGCGGTGTACTACTGAGTCAGCGCACAATCATGCCGATGAGCCGTCTGTGGCATCGTCGCCTGATCACAAGTGGACGACTTCCAGGTGGAGATATCCGCAGGGACACCGGTCGTTCTCGACGACGTCATTGTCATCGAACTGTTCGGCCAGATGGACCACGGCATGCGTTCCATCGGATCTGACGAGAGTCCACAGCCAGGGTTCCGGCGCATCTCCGAAATCGCCCACGAGATCGCTGCCGATGCAGCGTGCCAGCCATACCGGAAAGGTTGATTCGTCGAGACCTGTCGCATCGGCCGCGCGCGCCTCGACACTGATCGATACAGTTGACCCGAAGTCTCCCCCGACCTCGTCATGCGTGCAGAAGACAGCGAAGGACCTGCCGGACGGCACGTCTCGAAGCGCCTCTTCCAGACGCTCCTGGGAGCTGACGAGAATCTCGGACTCCGCGACACCGAAGCAGTCCATCAGAGCTGTGCGCAGATCCTCTGTGTCGAGACGACGGCCGGCCAGGGCGTCGAGCAGGAGAAGAGGCACTCGGCCGAAGGTATTCCATTGATACGACGACCTCCCGGCAGCCCCCGCGACCTTGCTGCACCCGGAAATGATCCCGATTCCGTAGGAGCGGTCAGGACTTCCTGGTGCCGATCAGTGTTCCCGCCGCCAGGACGTGCCCCTTCACCGCGGATCGCAATTGTTCGACGTCGGCGATCTTCGTGAAGTCGACGACAATGTCGAGGGCGTAGAGATGGAAGCGGTAGCGATGAGTGCCGTGGCCGGGAATCGGACGGGGACCGACGTACTTGGTTTGGCCGAAGCGATTGCGCAGGAACCGGAAACCTGGATCCTCCGGTGTCAGCGCACCTTCCGGAAGGCCGTCGATCGGTTCGAATTCCACGATCGTGTGGATGCTCGGTGCGGCGGTCGGAACATCGAGGTCCTCCATTACCAGGACCAGGTCCACGGTGCCTGCGGGGAGGGCGCCCCACCCGAGGGCGGGCGAGGTCTCCTCGCCGATGAACAATCCACAGTGTTTGGCTGGAATGATTTCGCCGTCACCGAAACTCGGCGAGGTGAGCGTGATCCGATTCTCGGTCACGAACTCGGAAGCGTTGGCAATGCTCGCGGCTTCGTCGGAGCGCCGCTTGCGCAGCGCCCAACCGACGGGGAGAAGGAGGACTTCTACGGGGTGCATGTGGTACTTCCATCACTTTCATTCGTCGGTGAGCCGCTCCAGCAGGATCAACGCTTCGTTGATGGTCTGCCGCTCGGCTTCGGTGTAGCGGTCCTGCATGGTCGCGACCAACCACTCCTCCCGCGCTTGGCGACGGTCCGCGGCCCGCGTCCGGCCCGCCGGACTCAAGGTGATCACCTGGCGACGGCCATCCAGCGGATCAGGTGTTCGCGCGAGATACCCGAGCCGATCGAGCCCCGCGAGGGTGGCCGTCATCGACTGGGAACGCACACGCTCCGCGCCGGCCAATTCGGTGGTCGACGCCGGACCATTCTTGAAAAGGCGAATCAGCACCGATGTCTGCGACGGTGTCAGATCCTCGGCGGTATCCACTTCCCGAAGCCGAATACGGAGCCTGCTCAACAGGACCCGCAGATTCGTGGCCGCCGCTGCGGAGGAGGCGCTGACCGGTGCCATATATGAAGCCTAGGCTACGTAGTTTGACCTGTCTATATTGGTCCGCATCGAGCGGTCAGTCGTCGCAGCAGCCGCAGTCGTGCTCGCCGGCCTGCCGAGCCCCCGCGCCGAGGGCGGCAGGTCAGGGGCAGCAGGTGTCACCTTTCCACGCGTTGAGGCCTTCCTTGACCGCGATCGCGGCAATCATCAATGCGGCGATCGGATCGGCCCACGACCAGCCGAACAGGCTATTGAGCAGCAGTCCGACCAGCAGTACCGCCGAGAGGTAGGTACACAGCAGGGTCTGCTTGGAATCGGCGACCGCGGAAGCGGATCCGAGTTCACGCCCGGCGCGACGCTGGGCCCACGACAGCACCGGCATGACCGCCAGACTCACCACGGCCAAAGTGATCCCGATCAGAGAGTGCTCGACTTGCCCGACCCCGAGCAGTCCGCGAATCGAGTCGACCGTGACATAGAGCGCCAGGGCGAAGAACGAGAACGCGATGATCCGCAGCGCGATTTTCTCCCGCTCCCCGGGATCGCGGCCGGCGAACTGCCAGGCGACCGCGGCCGCAGAAGACACCTCGATCACCGAATCCAATCCGAATCCGATCAACGCGGCAGAGGACACCCGGGCACCCTCCGTCAGCGCGATGATCGCCTCGATGACGTTGTAGGTGATTGTCGCGGCGACGAACCAGCGAATCCTCTTCGCCAGCAACGTCCGCCGCTCGGCCGTAGGCCCCGGCCCGGCCGCCGGAGTGAGCGACGGTATCCCCAGCGATTGCGACATCAGCAGCACTCCCGAGCCTCGGCATCCGGGCAGCAGGCCGGATCGACTGCCAGGACAAGCCCGGTCAGATCATCCAATGCCCGCCCGATGCGCTCATCGGCCAACTCGTACCGTGAGCGGCGCCCTTCCGGCACCGCCACCACCAGCCCGCACCCGCGAAGGCAGGCCAGGTGATTGGACAGGATCTGGCGCGAGACGCCGATCCGATCAGCCAGTTCGGCGGGGTAGCCCGGCCCGTGACGCAGGCTCAGCAGAATCTGGGTGCGGGTGGGGTCCGACAGCGCGTGCCCGAAACGAGCCAGCGCGTCGCGATGCAGCAGGGCGTCCACCCTCTGGACAGTACATGTATATCTGTATTCAGAAAATAGTGAACCGTCTACCGATCGAACGCTGGAGACACCGGCGTCCGACTCGGCCTCGAACACCCTCCAATCACCGCTGGCCCACGCAGCTCGAGCGCGGCAGGTTTCACAGATCCGCAGTGCTCGCAGCTGTCTCGAGGGCGTGCAGCGACACGTAACGCTGCCGCTGAGTGAAGGCAGAGCCTCGGCCGATGCCCTTGTGCGGCAGCGGATTTACCAGTTGTCGATTCACCGGATCACCGACGCGGGTCAGCAAGAAGACCTGGTACGCGCCGCCCGACCATCCGTCCGAACGCGATTCATCGATCACCCGCGCGATCTTGCGATCCACCGGATCAGCCGATGCTCTCAGCCGATCCGCTGAGGACTCCGACCATTCGACATTGTCGCGTCGATGCTGGATGCGCGGAATGTGGATCTGAATGTGGGAATCGACATAGAAAGCAATACGCTCGACTGGTCGGAAGAATCGGCTCGGCTGGCACACGTAGGCAAACGACCGCTGATAGAGCGGCCACGCATCTCTTGCAGCGACAACAGCGGTGTCGGAGAGAGCGATCGGACGCTGCGCGTATTGGTCCATCGCCATACTCACCCGTTGAAGCCACGTGGCCGCCGATGCATCGATGAAACCCGCAATCTCGATGACCCGGCGAATCTCGAACGGCACGTCCACGTTCAGCAGGCTGTCGTGATGGGCGAGCCTATTGCGAAACTTGCGCACTCCCTCAACAGCGGCGGCCAGTTGCTTACGCTGGCCGGACGAGTTCGGGAACGCTCGATGGAGACAATCGCGCCAAAGTTGCTCGTACTTGCGGCCAAGCAGGCCCGACCAGAAGCCGAAGCCGAGCCCGGCGACGATCTGATTCCGCGACTCGCGCTTCATAGGGCGGAGGCGTCGCCTGACAACCTCCACCGCTGCAGAAAGATCAGCTCCATCCGGAATCGGCATCAGGAACCACGGAATGCCGATTGCGGCCTCGTCGAAGTGCTTCCGCAGTTCCCGATCCAAGGCATTACGTAGCAGCACTTCGAGATGTCCGACCACCTCGAACGAGACCGCCGCCGTTCGGCTCGACCATGCGTACAACTCGAGAGCTGCGTCGCGGTCACCGGCGGCGACCCGCAGAAACGGATCGAGCCTCTGCTGCGACAGCAGGTCACACACATCGACTGCTACACCCGATGCCTCATGTCAAGATGCGCGCGTGTGCCGGTTCGTTGCCGCAGCCGAGAATGCGCGCGCGGCCGTGTTCTGGGCCAGGGTGCGATGGTGGCGGGGTGCGGCCTTGCCGACGACGAGGGCGAGCAGCTCGGTGGTCAGTGCCTGGATCTGCCGCTGTACGGCGGCCGGGTTGATCTCGGCGTGGGTGGTGTTCATGCGGTCGCGGATCGCGCGGGTCACCGTCGGTGCGGCTGCCGCGCGCCGGTGCGGGGTGGTCGCGGTGTCGTATTTCTTCGCCACTTTCGCGCCGGTACGGACCTTGGACACCAGCTTCTGCTGCGGGTAGAAGTAGTTGGTCAAAAGCGACTGCTGTACCCAGATCTTGTTGAGCAGCAACAACTCTGCCGCGGTGTCATAGCGGTGATACCCGACGATGGTGCGCACCACCGCCCAGTTCTTCTGCTCGACATAGGAGCCGTCGTTGCTACGACCCGGCCGCGACCGGGTGAAGGTCAACTGCCGCTTCTCACACCAATCCAACAGGTTGTGATTGATGAACTCGCTGCCGTTGTCACTGTCCACACCCCGGATCGGGAACGGCATCGCCGCCGCGATCTCCTCCAGCGCCGCCAGCACCCATTTCTGCGCCTTGTTGCGCACGCTGCGGTTCTCGGTCCACCCGGTGGCGATATCGGTCACCGTCAGCGTGAACGCGTGCTCTCCCAGCACGTTCCCGCCGTCGTGACCGACCAGATCGATCTCCACGAACCCCGGCACCGCGTCATCCCAGTCCGCCCACGTGCGAATCGGGATCTGCGACTTCAACAACGACCCCGGCTTGGTATGGCTGCGGCCCTTCAACTCCAGGCGTTTGCGCTCCGGAGCCAACCGGCGATCGATCGTCGCCGCCGACATCCCCACCAGCAAATCCGCTGCCCCGTCACCGATTTCCAGTTCTCCGAACCGCCGCAAGGTCTCCACCAGCTCACCCAACACCGGCGCCAGCCGCTTCCCGGCCGGCATACCCAACACCGCCCAGCAAAACACCAGTCCCGCAACAACATCCGGACCATACTTCGGCGGCCGCGGCGCCCGCGGCTTCACCACTTTCGGTTTCCTGGCCTGCGCCAACGCTTTCCGGGCATGGTTGCGATGCCAGCCCGTCACCGCGCACAACTCGTCGAGAATGCGCCCCTTGCCGGCCTTGTCCGCCCGCCGATACCGGGTCGCTATGGCCCTCGTCACAGCCTCGCGTTGACTCAAGGTCAGCTCCATCGTCAGGGCCTACCGGCCGGCCCCAGACCAGCCCGCAAGGCGCGCCGCACGCGCGCATCCCCAATTGAGGCAACGACCCGATCGATGCGCGCATTTTTGATGAGTCAACGCGCTACATAGTCCCCCGGCATCCGAAGATGCTACCCTGACGAGGAACGCCCCAGTGCCGCCTCTGAAGCAATTCATGCGCCTGGGGCTCCTTCATGTCGCCTAGGCTGGGCGACTACACGTCGAAGCGGAACTCGACTGCTTGGCCTCCAACACTGAGCAGGCACCGACAGCCACTGAGGAAACAGGCTGCCGAGCACCGGAGTTCCTGCCGCACAACCGATTCAGCGCCCCACCTGTGTCGACAGTCATGCAGGCACGCAAGCCGATGCAGAAGTTGAAGGGCAATTCGAGATCCGGCACGCTCGGCCGGCACCGACGCACCATATAGCCGATGAGCGTACTCGCGGGGTCAGCGGCCACTCCGCGGTCTACTCAACAACGCGCGGCCGCGTTCCGGGGTGAGGCTGTACGCCAGAACAGGGTCGGCGAGCAGCGCGACCGTGGCGATGTGATCCGGAGTGCGGGGCTGCTAGTGCGTCGTCGCGGTCCCGAGCGCATGCCACAGCGCCGCTGGGTCGGAGTCGTGTTGCGCGAGCGCGTTTCGCACCGCGGTGTCGAATGCCTGGTTTCCGTAGGTGAGCCGGTGGCCGGGCTGCTGTACCCGTGCTCGGTGCTCGTCGATGGCACGTCCGATCTCGAGCCCGGGGTCGTTTTGTGTGATTTTGAGGAGCTGGGCAAGTTTGCGCGCGGAGTGCTTCGAGTGCTCACCTTCGGTGTGTTGCTGGACGCGTTCGAGAGCTACGCGGTGGCTGACGAGCGCGCGGTCTGCCAGGTACTGGGCATTTTCGAGCGCGGAGCCATACCAGGACTCTTTGTTTGCGTGTTGCAGGAACATGCACGGCAGGAACTCCTCGGCGAACAGTGAACCGGTGAAGAATCCCTCCGGGACGGTCACCGAGGCTCCGGTCGACGCGCCGGGTCTTGGTACAGCGATTCCATGAGGGCAGTGAATGACGGATACCGCTGCGGAAATTCACCCACGAGTAACCTCCGACAAGTTCGACATGCGAGCAGTCATGGCAGGAAGATTCGAACTTTCACCGACGCAGCCGGCAAGATCCGCCACGGCCCGTTCCTTCGTAACGGATACCTCACCACTGCCCGAGTTCGGCGCGCCGATGTAGTTCCTGCGCAATGACATCCGCTGAGGCCGGGGTGACTACGGTGTCATTGTTGTCGACATTGATGAGATACCGGCCCTGCGCATTACTGGCGTCGCTGATGTCGAGCCAGCTCACAAAATCGGGTGGAAAGGGCCGCCGGTCGTGCAAGTACCGGTCGATACGCAGATACCCCTGCGCACTGCGTTCCAACCGCAACAGGATCCGGATTCGCTCTTCGACCGCACGCTTGCCCGAACTATCGCGCAACCAGGAACTCGGCGGCTCTTCGCCTCGCACACGTGGCGTGTATCCCACCATCCGTCCTGCGGCACCGGCGGACATCGTCGGCATCGTCGCCGCGATGTGTCGCCCCAACTGATCCCGGTTCGTGACAACTAGTTTGATGTCCCCACCGAAATCCACTGTTGTTCCGGTCTTTTGGAAGAGGACCACACCGAGATCACCGACTGCGGCGGCGTGCGATCGGACGCGGCGAGCGGAATTGTGGAACCAGCCATTGCAGACGATGCGCAGATCGGGGTCGGCCAACACTCGCAGCGGCCCGGTGAGGTCGGGGTCGGCCGCGCGCGGGTAGCGGCCACTGATCACCATCCGCTGACGCTCGTATTCGTCTGCTGTAGTGGTACTTTCGATAATGTTCACGGGCTGGGGATAGTCACCGACCAGCCCGGTCTCCGATGCCCACACATACGCGAATTCGTCGGGCGTGAACTCCCACGACGTCCGGGCTGTCACCGTTTCGAATCCGGTAGCGGGTCGTCGTCGATAATGGGCCCGGTTCCCGACAAGTCGATGATCACCGGCTCGCCACCGTCGGCTGACTCGCCTGGTGCGGTATCGCTGGTCCCCGGATTCGCCATCGGCGGGACGGCTGGTTCGATCGGTGCCGGTTCCGGCGCGGCGGTGGCTGATATCTCGGTAGCCGAGCCTTGCGCCCGAGCCATTCTGTCGTATTCAACCGGCGAAGGAGCCTCGCCGACAGGCCGCGTCGGTTGAACAGGCTGTGTCGCAGAGCTTTTCCCGGCGAAATGGGGTGAGAACTGCGAATAGGTATCGACAGGTGTCGGACGCGGCGGCGGAGTTTCGCTCGCAAACCTGTCGTCGTAGGTGGGTGCCCGGTATTCCTGGCTTGTGGGGAAATACGGCGACATCGTATCCCCGTAGCCGGCCACGGTCGTCGGTGCGCCGAACTCGTCACCGGAACTCAGGTCCATCCCGATGACCTCGACGGGAGCATCAAGCCCCTCGGTCCATTCGGACTGGACCCCCTTCAGGTAATCGGGAGTCCGGTGCTCGCGATCCTCTTCTCCCTCTTTGCGCTGACCATGCGGCAGATGCGGCATCGATCCGGGACGGGGATTTCCCTGCGGTCCAGCAGCTCCGCGCGCGGCGATTCCGCCCGCGCCGGGGGGCACCATTCCAGGCATACCGAATCCGGGCTGCGGAGCCCGCGTATATCCCGGACCGCCCGACTGCGTCCCCACGCCGCCTGAGCCCGATCCCGGACCGAAACCCGATCCGGAACCGGTCGGCCCGGAGTCCACCATCGGCCCCATGCCCGCGGCGGTGGTGGCGGCGTCCTGGCCTGCACCGGACTGGGGCCCCTGCGGAAGCGACGGTACGGACGGCACAGCTGGATTCGGTCCGGAAGGCGCACTGTCCAGTGGCCCGGAAGGCTGATCTCCTGGCTGCGGCCCTATTCCCGGAGTGGGCCCGGACGCCGGTGGGATCGGGCCGTTGTTCGTACCGGCCGGCCCGTTCGCGGAATCGGTGTCGCCGCCGGTTTCCTTCGGAACATCCAGGTAGGCAGGTACATTCGCGCCAGCGGGTGGAAATGATGGCGTATAGATGCTTTCGAGTGCTCGAATCGCGTCCTGCCGTGCTCGCTCACGTGCCGCATCCGCTTGATCGATCACCTGCGGATTGGGCAGTCCCGGCAACAACGCCTGCGCAGGATCGTCACCGTTCGGTACGAGGTTCACCTGCCCCGGCGGCGGCTGAACAGCCTTCCGCACCGCCTCCGCGGCCCATGCGGCACCCTCGATCCGAGAAGCGACGGAATCGAATACCTGCCCGCTCTGATTCGCCACTTGCGCGTACCGATCCGACGCCGTCTTCGCCGCATCGGCGGCCCCACCGGTCCACAGCCCATGCCCGAAGATGTTGTTCATCCCCAGCGCCAATGTGAATCCGGACAGATTTTCCAGCTCACTCGCACATTCGAACCAGGTCTGTCGCATGGTCTGCAGACCTCTGGGGTCCAATCCGCCGAGCCCGTTGACTCCGTTGACCGCGTTGTACAAGTCCTGATGCGACATGCCCTGGAAGTGGTCGTCGGTGGTTGTGTAGGCCGGATCGGTCCCGGCACCGAGCGCGCCGAGCTTGCCGTCCACCAGGCGCAGGCCGGCCTGCGCGTCGTTGATCTTCGATGCGAAAGGCTCCACGGTGGCCCGCAGTGCCGCGTCCTGGACCTGCGCGAAGATGCTCGGCACAGCGGGTTGTGGAGCCGAATCCTGATTGCCGCCCATAGCCGCCCCTGCCTGCTCGACATCATGATCGACCGCCCCGCCGCACACCCCCTTGTGCCGCAGCCCCTTTCCGGACCGCCCTGCGGAACGACTCGAATGGCACAATACCCCCATAGCCGAGGGGGATCACAGTGTGATCGCCGGACAGAGGGGGAACCTGCTGTGCTGCAAGCAGATATCGACCAGATCAACAATCTCGTGACGACCGTGCGCGACGTCGCGACCCAGGTCGACGGTATCGACATCCGCACAAACGGAAACAAGTTCACCGACGCTCTACCCGGCTGCAACCTCGGCCCTGCTTGCGCACAACTCGGCGAATTCACCGAAGGAGCATGGTTCCGAGTCGCCGAACGCTACCGCACACTCGCAGACCTCGTATTCGGCTCGGCGAACCTGTACACGGTCACCGACGAGCAGTTCAAACTTCGACTCGAGACCATGGACTTCCATCCGAAAGGTAACCGGTAATGCCGCTTCGCCCCGACGTCGAGACGTGGAACACCGGCGCTCTCGCGGAGTGGGCCGGCCAGATCGACACAGCGACAGCCACATACGAAACCCAGCTCGGACGCATGGTCAGCCGCTTCACCGACACCACCTGGAAGGGCGTCGCCCGCGATGCCGCCTACGACAAGTTCAGCGAGGAAAATACCGAAGGCCGCAAACTCTCCCAGGAGATTCGCACCGCGACCGACGCCCTCCGAGCCGCATCCGGTCGTCTGGCCGACGAGAAACGCACCCTGCTCGCCAAAGTATCCGACGCGGAAGGCGACACGGAGGCGCCACTCGGGCTGGTAGTCAACGAACGCTGGGTAGTACAGACGAAGCAGGTCATTCTGAGCGGCAAAATGATCGCCGACGACCTGAAGAAGACAAAGGACCGCATCGACCATCACCAAGGGTTGATCAACAGCGCGTATTACAGCTTGGCGCAGGCGATCAGCGAGGCGAGCACCGCCTTGACCGACGCCGCGCAAAACATTCGTGACCGAGGAGATCTCCTGGGCAACGGGATCGACGCACCGGTGAGCGCGACCGACAGCGCGAAATTCGGTCAAGAGGACGGCAAAGCGGTCCACGACGCCTTCCACCCGGACGGAACGGTGGACAAGGCCAAACTCGACGAGATCGCCGCACACCTGCCGGAAGGCATCCTCACCGAACAAGACCTGCAGGACCTGGCCAACGGCAAGGATGTCGCCACCCTCCCCGCATCGACTCAGGAGTACTACCGCGAGTTCTACCAGAGCGCGGGCAAAGACGGCATTTTGGCGATGAACGACTACCTCAAAACCCAAGAGGACAGCGGGAATACGGTCGCCGCCACGCGACGGGATGCGCTGGCGAACGGGCTCATGGTGGTTTCGAACGAGCACATCGGAACCGGGCGCAATACGGATGGGACGTTGAAATCGCCCGGTAGCTACAAGCAGCTTCCTGAGGATCTTCAAAAGTTGGTGTCGACTCGCGTGGGCGGTCCCGATGCCAATGCCAAGACCTTCCCCACGTGTCCGCCGGACACCATGGAACGCGGCCAAGACCGATTCCTCAACGAGACCAAACGATTCGGCGATCTGATAAAGCAAGCTAACCTGCGCCATTCACGGTAGTTGAGTCGCTGGCGCTCTGGATGTGCGAAAAGGTGTTCCAGCCTGCGATAATTCGGCTTGTCTAGGGTCGAATCAGCAGAAGAAGGAAACACCTTTTCGGTGCGTGAGTCTACGTGGTATCCGCGGCTGGCCGTGGACGGGGATGGGTCGGGTCTGGTGTCGCAGGCGGGCACGTTGTTGCTGGTGCGCACAGCGGAGAAGATCGGGCTGGTCAAGGGTCTGTCGCAAGCCCTGTCCCCGTGGCGCAAACCGCTCTCGACACACAATCCGGGCAAGATCGTGCTGGACCTGGCGATCGCGGTCGCGGCGGGAGGTGACTGCGCTGCGGATGTGTCGCTGTTGCGCACCCAGCCTGGGGTGTTCGGGTCGGTCGCGTCGGATCCGACGGTATCGCGGCTGGTGTCGGCCCTGGCCGAGGACGTGCCGAAAGCATTGTCCGCCATAGCATCAGCGCGCGCCGCCGCCCGAGCGGTGGTGTGGAAACGCGCCGGGCGATCAGCACCTGATCACGGGATCGACGCGGACAATCCGTTGATCATCGATCTGGATGCGACCCTGCTCGACGCGCACAGCGACAAGGAGAAGGCCACCCCGACCTGGAAGAAAGGATTCGGGTTCCATCCGCTGTGCGCGTTCATCGACCACGGTCCCGACGGCACCGGCGAGCCAGCGGCGATCATGTTGCGGCCCGGGAACTCCGGCAGCAATACCGCGGTCGACCACAAGCAGGTGCTGCACGAAGCCCTCACCCAGCTGCCATGGCGGCCAACGTGGCGGGCCGGGCGGAAAGTATTGGTGCGCACTGATTCCGGCGGTGGAACCCACGAATTCGTGCAGTACTGCCATGCGAGGCGGATGCAGTACTCGCTCGGGTTCACCCTCACCGACACTCTGGTCGAGGCCGTGAACCTGGTGCCGAAGAGGGTATGGACTCCCGCTTACGACCCCGACGGGAACGTTCGCGCCGGCGCGTGGGTCGCCGAGATCACCGGCATGGTCGACCTGTCCGGCTGGCCCGCGGGGATGCGGCTGATCGTGCGGAAGGAACGCCCGCATCCGGGGGCACAGTTGCGGTTCACCGACGTCGACGGGCTGCGGCTGACCGCGTTCGTCACCAACACCCGCCGCGGGCAGATCCCAGATCTCGAGCTGCGCCACCGCCGCCGGGCTCGCTGCGAGGATCGTATCCGCGCTGGCAAGAACACCGGGATGCGCAACCTGCCATTCAAATCCTTTGCCGCCAATCAGATCTGGCTCGCGCTGGTCGCGCTCGCGCTCGATCTGACCGCCTGGATGCAGATGCTGGCACTCACCGACCACGATGCCCGCCGATGGGAACCGAAAACCCTGCGCCTGCACCTGTTCTCACTACCCGGCCGCATCGCACGCCACGCCCGAAAAACCCGGCTACACCTACCCCGATCAGCCCCGGCCACCGGCCTGCTCCGCACCGCGATGACCCGCCTGGAAGCAACCTGACCAGCAACAACCAACTCCTACAACCGCGGAAGGACACCACCGGGCTCGTGGAACCCGGCAGCCAGCCCGATGACCCGGGCCGCTCAACCACACCCACCCGCCCGGATACGATCCGAAAACACCAATCCGAACCCGATCACGCCGGGCCGAAGGCCCGGCGAAAGATCGAGGCTAACCCCGGATTCGAACCTGGAACCGAATTCTCCCGCGATCTCACGCGTCAGGCTGCGAATATCGGTGCAGCCGGGCACAACAGCGATGACCTATCAGCCCTGCCAGGACGGCTCGTCAACCGCTCCGAGCTCGAAGGCACCATGCGCGACTACCTGGAAGTCTTCGAGCCGGAACCACGAGGCCACAACGCAACTCCTCACCGGCGAAGCCGAACCCGGCTCGATACCGCTGGACAAGGGATACGACCCGAACAGAGTCTTCCCGAACCTGCTGAAATACGACTGGGACGATTCGAATGGCAAGCAACCACCGCAACTGTTCAACTGGATCGGCGACGAGGCGGATCCACGCCCGGCGACCGAGGGGCATCCTGCAGTCACACCTGAACAGTCCCGCATGGCAGGCCGCGCCGCATCCGGCCTTGCCGAAATCTTGACATCGAACGAGGTCGGACAAGGTCAGAAAAGCGGTACTTTCGAGGACCTGATGAACCTGCCCGGCCATGACCGGCAATCGCTGGGGCAGATCAACCCGGGGCTTACCCGACAGCTGACCAGCGCGATGACGCCCTACCTCGATGATATTGCGCTGTCCCCCAACCACCCTCACCCCTCATTTGCTCTCCACGACAACGAAACCCGAGACCTCCAAGCAGTCCGGCTTTCCGCCCTGTTCAACAGCGACGATGTTTCTTCGGGAGCATGGAATGCCGCCATCACCGATCGCTGCAATGCCAATGCTGCTCAATATGCGTTGCTGGGCGACGAGCCCTCGGTCTCGCGCGACCAATACGGAAACGCTGTCGGGCGCCTACTCGGCATCCAAGATCAAGGCATACGAGCAGAAGCGTTCGACCGCGGACTGAACGACACTGAAGCCAAGGACGAAAGTGCGAGTAAGCAGAAGCTCGGGTTCGACATCCTCGCGACGGCGTTGAAGGACGGCGTTGCCGAAAAGACAGTGATCGGCGGTATCGCCGTGGACGCCGCAAGCAAGTACATCTCCGATGGCCTGAAGCCGGATTACACGCCGATCCCTGAGGGGAAGCAGGAATTGAATACAAATGAGCTATCAGCTCTCCGGTACCATTACATGCTGGAAGCTGTGTCAAAAACTGATCCCAACTTCTTCCATAGCATTCCCGAACATGCGTCCACCTTCAACTCGGAATGGCTGGATAATGGCCGGCTGAAGAGCTACAACTCCGTCCTTCAATCGGGCACCGATAGTCAGTCATGGAATATGGCTGGGTTCCATTCCTCCGCAGCCGAGTGGCTCCGCGAAAGTAACGTTGATCTGACCCAGTTCGATAGCGCGAGCATGAACCAAAAGGGCAATTTCGATCATTTCACGTTTTCTGCCGATGCATACAAGAGTGAAATCTTGAAGAGGAAATGATGCCGAGAATTCATAAGCTGATTCACTTCATCATTTCGGCAACACTGACCACTTTGCTCACCACGTCATGCACGGGGGAGAATAAAAAATCGGAACAAATCCCACCCTGGGACATTTCCTTCCGATGGTCAGCCGATCCTGACGTTGATCTCGATTCAACAGAGATGAAGATTGTTCGCGCAACCATCGAGAGCAACACGATTGCTATGTTCTTGGACGCCAGCTACGGATACCCTGGATGGCGGGATGCCAAATCTGACAATATCGACCTCGACGCGTTCGCCCAACACCCGATGACAGAAGGTATCGGCACGGCATACCTTCATGTAATCCCCTTTCAAACCCGAGGGGGAAAAATCAATGTCATCTGCAAGGACATGTCTGGCACTACCAAGAAGGTGGACGGGAAATATCCACTTCCCGATCGAAACGACCCGCGAGAGACGCTCGAAGCCGTGGCGGTAACGGTGGCCGGCTCCTTCCATGCCGATCCAGCCCGAGCCGAAGCCGTCAAAACCCCCCAAGGCCCGAAAATCCCAGGCCCAGAGGGAAGGCATCCCCGGCCACACCAAGATGTTTTCTCGCAGTACAGCTTCGCCTTCTATCCTCATGGCGGGTTGCAGTATCGCGAACTTTGCATGCCATGGGCGCAATCACGCTGGGGCGGACCACAACCACCGAAGCCCAATCGAACCGAGAACGAACCACCGAAGATCGAGCCCTTCGCTCCCGGATGGGCGGAGTAGCCAGTCCAGAGGAGGCACGTATGCCGGAACAGAAATTCGACTTCGGGCAAACAGAGATCCAGGCTTTCAACTCCGCCGTAAGTAGCGGGCAGATCCGATACGACGCATCTGCGGCGCGGCAGGCTGCTCAGCTATACGACCGGGCTGTGGAATCCCTGAAATCTATCCGCGACAAACTGCGTGATGCAGAGAACGCTCAGGGGTTCGGGGGATTCCAAACCGGAAAAGAGCTGCAAATAGGCTTCTCTAAGAAAGCTCAGGATGGCGGAGAAACGATAGCTCATCTCATTGATGGAGCCTTGCGATTGAAGGAAGTTTACCTCCGAGCAGGCGGATTGATCCAGGAGGCAGACAAGACCAGCGCCGACAGAATAAACCAGGCCCAAAGCTACGGAATCTCAGGAGAGGGTCTCGCATGAGGCGTTTTTTACCAGCAGTAGCGGCAGCGACACTGGCACTGGCGGTGTCGGCCTGTTCACCCGATGGCGACAACAACGAAACCTCTCCCGCAAGCACCCCTGTCTCGAGCCCAAACATTGCAGTGACAGTCAAGGCCGCCCCGGAACAAGACCCGAACGGAACCCGGCCAGTAGGGTTCGATCCTTGCACCGGCATCGGGGACGAGACGATAACCAAGGCCGGGTTCGATCCAAAAACTCGCAGGCGCAGCGACCAGGTCCATACTGGCTACGCATTCATCAGCTGCCGATTTGATCACAAAGAAGATGTAACTGGACAGTTGCTTACCACCCGCTCGGTAAATATCTCGTCGACTGGAATTACGTTGGATCAGTTCCGCCAGCGCGAAGCGTCTACTGCGACCGACATCCAAATTGACGGGCAACCTGCCGTTGCTTACCATGATCCTTCATCGGAATACTGTGACGTAGTCACAAAAGGCCCCGACAGCTCTCTCGTGGTCGAAGCGACCAGCACCGGCACGTTCACAGACTGGAATCCGTGCGACCACGTTCAGGAGATAACCACAATCATCGCGTCAGCGGTGAACAGCAGCCGATAGGTCACCCGCCGCCACAAGCCCCTCTCATGAAGAGCCTCTGGCACAGGCTGTTCAGGAATCGGCTCTTCCCGATCCAGTTCCGAGCCTCAGAGCAACGTGAAGGCGATCACCAGCAGAACGGCGCCGCCGAACAGGAGCCCGCCAGCCTTCTCCAGGTAACCGGCCTCGCTTGGCTTGTTCGCATCAGGATCGTCATACTTCCACCCCTCCGTCTTGCGCCAAACCTCCTCGGGGTACACCAAACTGACAAAGCCCCACAGTAGGAAGACAACCCCCATAACGATCATGAACCCCTTCATTCGATCAGCCTATGGAGCGACGACCAGTGGCGTCCACCGGATAGGTGAGAACAGGCACGTTCCGCAAGCCGGCGCTAATCTCGAAGGCCAAATCACCATAGGCAATAGTGAGTTCCGCGAGGCGTTGCCAGAGGAAGTGACGATGCGGCTCAACTATCCGGCTGCTCAGCGCGGCGTGAGCGTGAACGCGATACTGGGCGATCCGGTCGATTACCGTACCGACCGACTCCGTGTGCAGGTAGGAGGCGCCGCGTGCCTGCGGCAGGTGGGATGCCACCCAGCGGTCGACCGCACACACCAGTTCAACTCGGGAACAGTCGAATTCACTATTGAGTTCTGATACGGGAGAACAGCGATCGGTGTGGAGCGCAGCCAGATCGCGAGCGGCATGCAGCACAGGATGGTTGAGCCGGATCGTTCCGTTGCACGCTTCCAACAGTTCGCCCCGGGACGGGAGCTTGACAATCACCGATGACCTCCAGGGTCGAATCAATGGAGAGGTTTGGTTCGCCGGGCCGCGCGATCCCCGATTCGATTGAGTCGACCGACTCGGAGGGATCGAATCGACTCCGGCCCTGAACTATTGAGTCAGTGCGAGCAGGTACGCAGTTCAGCGGCCCTCGGCCAATAGCAGGTACGCGTCCGCAGATGGACAGTGCGGTCGTCCGGAAGATGATACCGATGTATCAGCCGTAGATGATGCGCTGGCCAGCTCGCAGTCTCGCGGTGTTCATCGCCCGCATCCCAGGGCGGTCCACCTCGCGAAAGACATTCTCGGCCAGACAGTCTCGACATCGACAACATGCATCAACGCATCCAGCTCACCGGCACACAGGCACGCCGGAGCCGGAACCAGTACGGCATCGACATCCGACCCACGGACGTAATCGACGAGAGGAACAACGAAGTCATCCGGCCAGATCAGGCCATATCCCAGTCGGCGAGCGAGCCGACGAATCTGCGCCGCATCCCACTCCGGTGCCCCGGACGTCTCCGGGTCGATCCAGCCGAGCGCGGACGGATGCCCTCTCATGCGTTACCCCCTTGTGTATGAGTCCTCCAACGCGATCACCCGGAAAGCAGGACCTCAGCCCCGAGCTCGAAACCCATACTCGATCCAGATGATGGACAAATAAAGGACATACAAGAGGACATTATACGGCCATACAGGCGCGTATTCGTCTGCCCAGGTACCCAAAAGCGGCTAATCTCGACACATGACGACTCCAGGGAACTCCGCACTACGCGCCGCCCGGCAGGCTCTCGGTTACCGATCGCAGACGGCACTGGCAGAAGCGCTCAATGAGACGGCACGAACGATCGGTCTACGAATCTCGATAAGCACAAGGACTGTTCGACGCTGGGAGTCCGACGAGTCACCGTGGCCCCACCCTGAGCACGCCGCTGCATTAGAGGCTCTGTTCCAGCGGCCGATCGGAGAGCTCGGGTTCACTCCGCCTTGGTCCGAGAATGGCTCCGCCACAGACAATTCAGCCAAAAAAGGCCGTTCCCGACCTCGGCTGCCCCGGCAACTCGGTGGCTCGGCCGCGTCACTCCCTACTTCCGCAGCGAACGACTACGCGGCCATAACCGTTGCCCACCGGCACCTCTACTGGTCCTTGCCCGGCGCGAAGCTCCATCACGCTGCAGCCGAGCACACGGCAATGGGACTGGACATGTTGCCGAGCGCAACCGGTTCGTCGAAAGAAGCTCTGGCCAAGGCTGTCTCTGAATCAGCCCTGCTCGCCGGTCGCATCGAATTCTTCGATCTGCAGCAACCGGAAGCAGCACAGAAGCATTTCACCAACTCACTCCAAGCCGCACACGATGCCGATGACGCGCTCCTGGGCGGCGCAGCACTGGCGCACATGGCCTTCATCCCAGCATTCTCGGGCGACTCAGAACGTGCAGAAGAAGCTCGGGACCGACTTCGCGCAGCGCGAACGTTCGCCCGCCGGGGTGAGGCGGGCGCTGAATACCTGGTATGGCTGGATGCGGTCGAGGCGGAAGTCGAGACGCGCTTTGGTGACACGCGGCGAGCGCTGACGTTGATCCGTGAGGCGGAGGAGCGCTACCGCGAGTACGACAGCGATACGAATCCGTCTCCCGCATGGCTCGATTGGTTCAACCCGACCCGGCTTGCCGGATTCAAGGGAAGCACCCTCTTGACCGCCGGCCGGGGCCGTGAGGCCAGAGCAACTCTCGAGGGCGTACTCACAAATCTCCCCACCGGGTCGATCAAACAGCGAACGATCTACCTTGCGGATATGGCTTCGGCCGCCGTCCTGGACCAAGACCCCGAACAAGCCTGCGCCTACGCCGAACAGGCCCTCGATGGTCTCGGACAGTACTGGTACGCAACTGCGATGGAGCGCGTAAAGACTGTCCGCCGGTCCCTCAAACCCTGGGATTCGCTACCAGCGGTACGACGACTCGATGATCTGCTCTATGACTGGCACACCACAGTGAATTCACTGTCTCGATGAAGCATTCTCTGCCACAACAATTTCCGGCAGTTCGGTGAGATCGCGGATCTTCCAATCGGACAGATCCGCAACCTCCGGGCTGTCTCGCAGGATCCACCCCCACGGCCCCCGCTGGATATAGGCCGTACGCATACCAGCCTTCTTCGCCGGCGCGACATCGTTGTCGATTCGATCGCCGACGTAGACGATCTCCTCCGCAACGCACGGCGCGACGTCAACGACCTTGGCAAAGAACTCGACCGAAGGCTTCTCAACGCCCCAATCATCCGACGTGGCAATGAAATCCGTCGGAAGGTCGAGGCTCCGCAGAATCTTCCCGGAGCGAACGGTCTGATTACCGACGACCCCGACCCAGACGCCCAACTCCTGCAGCTTCGACAGAGCGGGACGAACATCCGCGTACAGGTCATCCTCACCGTAGGTCTCCGGCACACCAGCATCAACCCGCGCCTGGCGCTCACGCGTCAGATCAAAGTCCGGTCGGAACACTTGGAATGCTCGACGGTAGTCGAGACCGCTCGAGATGGCCCCGCCGAAGACCGCAGAGAAGGTGTGCCGCGGAACCGCCAGCCAGTCGGCCCATGTGCCGTACTCCCGACTCTCATCGACCAACGTCTCACCAACGTCGAACACAACAGCCGAAATCATGGGCCAACCGTACCTCCATCAAGCGGGCCTTCGGGACCGGCTTCCTCTACGGTCGAGGCTCGAAATCTCTGCACAAGAGGCTGTGGACACCAGTATTTACGCACGGCGATGTACAGCCCGCGCACGTATTCGTCGACGGACGCGCGATCACCGGCGTGATCAATTGGTCCGAGGCGGCTCAGGGAGATTCCATGTTCGACCTCGCCACATTGACACTTGGGCACCCGGAGCGCCTGCACGATGTGGTGTCGGGCTATGGCACCCGCGTGGACCTCGAAGTAGTCCGGGCTTGGTGGTCGTTACGAAGTCTGCGGGGCGTGCGCTGGCTGACCGAGCACGGCTTCGATCCCACCGCGCCAGGATGCGAAATCGACGTGCTCAGATCCCAGGCAACGCGGAACCAGCCGTGAGGACCCATATCTGCTGATCGCGCACACCGCGCTGACCGACCCGGACACCGATTGGGGGCTCAGCAGAGTCTCTACCAGCAGCGACACCGGTGCTGGCTTATTTCTTCGCAGACGCTGATCCGCTACACATAAATCTGAACTCGACCACATTGCGTAGCCGATCAACCGTTGGCGGGTGTACCGAGAATCGTGGTTAAGAGCAGCCATTCGCCTGCTGATTCCCTAGATCGGCAGGGCGACAGCCTGGCGATCACCCGACACTGCCACCAGGGTTACCCCTGTGCAGTCAGTTGGCCGCAAAATACCCATCTGCAAGGCGGGACGCGGTGTATTCCATTGTGTCCCAGGCAGAACGAAGCCGACCGGGAGCGGCATCGCCCCAACGGAGACGCCACCCTGCGAGACGATCTCAGTTCACCCGCCTCATCAGCTTCCCACGCGAGGACCCAGATGTTCAATATTTTCGCGTGTTCAATTAAACTGAACAGAATGACAGACCGAACACAGCAGCACACGATCGAGCACTTGGTGGCTCGAGCGTTGTCGGAGTACTCGGTCGAGCTCTCGGTGCACCGCTGGACGTCGGAGCAGATCGCGATCGCAACTGTCACCCGCCACGGATTCCAGTCGGAATATCAGTTGGCGTGGTTGCCCCACGCGACCCTCTCGGAGCTGTCGCGCCTCGCACGACCAGACGAGAAGCTCCCCTTGTTGGTAGCCAGCTCCCGGATCTCTGATCGCACCGCCGATGCTCTTGCGGCTACCGACGTCGACTACATCGACAGCATGGGAAACGCCCATCTGACATTCGGTCCAGTGTTCGTACACACCAGAGGGCAACGACGCATCGCCGCAGCACCGAGCAGACTGCCGACCAGAGCCAACCTGTTCAGCACCAAACGGATGCAGGTGCTCTTCGTACTGCTCGCATGGCCTGATTTTGCGGACAAACCGGTTCGCCAGATTGCCACCTCCGCCGGAACCTCGGTGGGAATCACACAGTCGACACTGGAGATCATGCAGGAAGCCGGCTTCTTGATAAGCAGCTCGCTACAACGTCGCGATGAGCTACTAGACCTCTGGGTCGCTGCCTTCCGAGGCTCTCTCCTTCCCAAACTGGAGCACAGCTCGTTCAGCGGAAGCATTGAAGGCTGGTCTCCGCCCTCGGGATACCTCATCAGCGGAGAGTCCGCCGTCGAGCTGATCCGTCGCCCTCGGACACTAACGCTCTACATCGAGCGCTTCGACCTCGCCGAAGCTATCCGAAGCGGTTGGCAGAAATCCGACGCCCCGAACATTTATGTCCGCTGGAAATTCTGGAAGGAGCCAGACTGGGCTGCGCCGACAGACCGCCAGAGCACCTTTGGTACATCCACCGCGCCCCCGCTCATGATCTACGCAGATCTACTGACGTCCAACGAACCGCGACAGGCTGAAGTAGCGCGAGCACTGAGAAAGGACCGCCTTGTTTGACCTCCGCCGAATCGATCCACGGTCCCTGGATCTGATCGACAGCGTGGTGGTCGAATTAGTGTCACGTGCCGAGGCCCACACCGCATTGATTATGTTGATCGGCGCGCACTGTCGCGACTTACTGCACGAGGGATTCGGGCATACCGACCCGCTGCGTTCGACCAATGACGTGGACGTCGCCCTAGTACTCCAGCCGTAGTTCGTGATGCCGCCGCGTAGCGGCGGCATCACGAGGTGGCTGGTTGTGGTGGTTTGAGGTGTCGTTGCTGGTAGTGGCTGGTTTTGGCGCGGTATTGATGGCGTCGTCGCCACCGGGATCGGCGGAGCCGGTGGCCGAGGTCGAGGATCGGGTGCCAGATGAATGCGGCGGCGAGGTGGCGAATTTCGTTGCGGGTCAGTGGGATCAGGCCGTCGGATGTGGTTGCGGTGGTGTGTTCGGTGGCGGCGAGTGTCCGTGGCCATGAGAAAGTGGCTCTGTCCCACTTTCGATGATCGGTCGGGCTGTTATGTGGTGGCCAGGACTCGGAGTCGGAGCAAGTCGAACCGTGCTCGGCCATACATGGTTCTTTTGATTAGCTTGAGCCGGTTGACATTTCCTTCGGTAGGTCCGTTGCTGTGTGGCAGGCTCAGTCCGGCGACCACGGCGTCCCAGTCGCGGTGCAGAGTGGTCGCGAACGAGCTGATCTCTCGGATTCCGCTGGCCTGTGCGCGTTGGGTCCATGCTGCGAGTTCCGCTCCTCGCAGGTGTCGTAGCAGCGTCGCGAATTCTGCGGCGAGACCAGCGGTGGTGGCGATCTCGTCGCAGCGACCGACGATTGCGCGGAGATGCCCGCGTTCGTCGTCGCTCAGGTCGGTGGAGCGGCGCATGATCCAGCCAGCGGCCTTACGGGGTGTGATCGTAGGAGGAGCCTGGACCGGGACACCAGCAGTGCGCCAGTGCTGCAGGTGTCGGCGGACCGTCTTGACGCTGCCGCCGAAGCCCTGGCCCGCGATCTCGGAGTGCAGCACCGCGGCGTTCACGCAGCCCTCGCGCCAGCGGCGTTGCAGATAGGGCACGAACGGGTCGATGAGACTCGCGCGGCGCACCCCGGAGTTCAGCAGACCCTCGACCTCGCTGCGGGCGTAGCGTCGGACGGTCTTGCGGTCGAGGTGCAATTCCCGCGCAATCGCGCTGATCGTCCAACCCTGCCCCAGCATCTGCCTGATCTGCGGGTGCTGCCGGGTGATCCGCTGCGCCAACGGGCCATCCGGTGGGGCGGGCTGCGGGACGGGCAGTGCCGGAATCCGTTCCGAGGCTTGCTCGTTCAGGCAGGAACGCTTGCGGGCGAGCACTCGCTCCACGGCACTGGTCAAGTTCGCCATCAGATGCCACCTGTCGGCCACTTGCACCGCGTCGGGTGCCCCGCGACGGGCACCGTCGGCGAAGTAGCCGGCGCGGTCGCGGCAGATCACCTCGATCCCTGGATGGTCGCGAAGCCAGGCTGCCAACGCATCGGAACTGGCTTCGGGCAGCAGATCCACCGGCCGGCGGGTGGCCATATCGACCAGAATCGTGCCGTAGTTGCGGCCCTTGCGAAACGCGAACTCATCGACCCCGACGACAGTCATTGCGCCGGTTTCCGGTTGGGGCAGTGCGCGGATGATCCGCAGCAGCGTCATCCTGCTCACAGAGCTGGCGACTCCGGCGCACAGTCGCGCCGCGGGCCTGCCTCCCAGCGCCAGCGCGAACCGTCTCAGCACGTCCCGCAGCGCGAGGCTTCTACGACCGTGACGCACGGTCAACCCGCTCACCTGCTCGGCGAAAATCCGCCGTTCGCACTCGACGTTACCGCAGAACAGTCGTCGCACAGCCAGCCTGAGCACCACTTCCCGGCCCGCGACCGCAACGTCGGCAATCTCACGCGAGTAACGGCTGTGAACCCGCGAAGAAGCCACCCCGCATACCGGACACGGCTGCGGGATCTCCCTGGTCACAGCATCGAACCGGATCGTGGACCCAACCTCGTTCACATCCACCACGCGCACACCCGGGCGATGCGGGAACATCAACTGCCACAACACCTCTGCGCCACCATCCGCGAACACAACCCGCGTTTCTACCGTAACCCGCAGCACCCCAACACAATCGGCACCTACCGATCATCGAAAGTGGGACAGAGCCACCTACCGATGGCCATTGACATGCTCTGCTGATCGAGGCCGATATGGACGTCAGCGTTGCGTCGTTACACATCCTTGGCGAAGAAATCTCCGCGATTCTCGGGGATATGCGAATGGCAGAATTGGCGGCGGTATGGCACGCCACAGACCGTGATCTACTCGCTCATTACTTCGCTCTGAGTCGATCGAATACCAGGCCCGACCCTACGGCCGCGCACGCAGCAATACGTGCTGTGACCGCCTTCCTCTTCGCCTGAAGATGCGTCGCCCAGGGACGGTGTACGTCACCTGGGGCCGGACCCAGCAGCAGGAGCGGGAGCCAGACGCCGAACCGGAACTCGACTACACGTTGAAGCGGAACTCGACCACATCACCATCGTTCATGACGTAGTCCTTCCCCTCCATCCGCACCTTGCCCGCGGACTTGGCGGCGGCCATCGAACCGGCCTCGACCAGGTCGTTGTAACCCACGATTTCGGCCTTGATGAACCCGCGCTCGAAGTCGGTGTGGATGACACCGGCTGCCTTCGGGGCGGTGTCGCCCTGGTGAATTGTCCACGCGCGGGCCTCTTTCGGGCCGGCGGTGAGGTAGGTCTGCAGGCCGAGGGTGTGGAAGCCGGCTCGGGCCAGGGCGTGCAGGCCGGGTTCGGTTTGGCCGATGGATTCCAGGAGTTCCAGGGCCGACTCGGCGTCGAGTTCGAGGAGTTCGGCTTCGACCTTGGCATCGAGGAAGACGGCGTCGGCGGGGGCTACGGCGGCCTTCAGTTCTTCCTTCTTCGCCTCGTCGGTGAGGATGGACTCGTCGGCGTTGAAGACGTAGAGGAACGGTTTGGTGGTGAGCAGCGAAAGTTCGCGCAGGAGTTCGGAATCCACCTTGTCGCGGACCGCGTAGAGGGTCTTGCCCTCGTTGAGGAATTCCTGGGCCTGCTTGGCTGCGTCGGCGGCCGGCTTGCGATCCTTTTTGACCCTGGCTTCCTTGTCGAGGCGGACGACCGCCTTCTCCAGGGTCTGCAGGTCGGCGAGGATGAGCTCGGTTTCGATGACCTCGATATCGCTGAGGGGGTCGACCTTGCCGTCGACGTGGATCACGTCGTCATCGGCGAAGACCCGGACCACCTGGCAGATGGCGTCGGCTTCGCGGATGTTGGCGAGGAATTTGTTGCCCAGGCCCGCGCCCTCGGACGCACCCTTGACGATGCCGGCGATGTCGACGAACGACACCGTCGCCGGGACGATGCGCTCCGAGCTGAAGATCTCGGCGAGTTTGTCGAGCCTCGGGTCGGGCAGCGGCACCACGCCGACGTTGGGCTCGATGGTGGCGAACGGATAGTTCGCGGCGAGCACGTCGTTGCGGGTCAGCGCGTTGAACAGCGTCGACTTTCCGACGTTGGGCAGACCGACGATACCGAGGGTGAGACTCACGAGTGTGGGAGTCTACGCGGCGCGACCCGGGCGGTTACATCTGCCCAGGTCGCGGCGTAGGGATGGAGGCCCCTTACCCGCCCTCGTCGTCGCGGATCTGCACGTGGTTGTGCGGCGTGTGCCGTTACCTGTCACCTGTGCGCGATGCTGGGCTGAGTTGTGATCGGGGGAATCGAACCCCCCGCACTGCCCATCGTGCGCCATAAGGTGGGCCGTATTTCCCGCCGGCCCCGCGGGTTGTGCACGCCTCCGCGACGATTACCTGCTCCATCCCTCAGTCCAGCAGATCGATCTCCCAATTCGCGCGCTGGACGCTCACATCGATCTCGCGCAATTCGCGAGCGAGGTCGTCGGCCTGCGCACGCAGTTCGGCAACGGGTAGCGCGGAGAAGTTCTTCAACTCCGAACGCAACTGCCGCGCGAAACCGCCCTGCCCCCGGCCGACGGCGGCATCGGCGGCACCGGTGACGATCGAATGCCGCAGCCGCAGCGCGTCCCGGCGGGCCAGCGCGTCGGTCACGGTACCGACGTCGCCGATGCGGGATGTCGCGTTGGTCCGATTGATCCGCCGGACCAGATCCTCGAACTCGGCAATCACCTCACCCGCCTCGGCGAGCAGTGCCGCGGCATCCTCGGCGGGCTCCTCCCCCTCCTGGAAGCGCGCGTTACCACCGATCCGGGTGCGCAACTGTTCGATTCGTTTCACCGCGTCCGCGCGCAATGCCAAAGCTTCGGCCAGCTTCATTTCCCCTCCTCCGGTTCGCATACCGGACGGAGTGTAATCGCGGCGATCCGCAAGTGGCACGCCATTTTCCGTACGGCATCAGCCCGCTACGAAGCGGTACTAAGGTCGAGTTCATGTCGCAGATTCCCCGTCTTCCCGGATTACGCCTGGCCGACGCGGACTGGCTGGTTTCCACCGCGCTGACAGTCGGCGCCGAACGCGGATTTCCGCCGCTGGCCATCGCCGTCACCGATGTGAGTGGGGCGGTGATCGCGCTCCGGCGCTCGGACGGTGGCATGCCCATGACCAGCCGGCTCGCCGTGGCCAAGGCCCGCAGCGCGCTGTTGACTCTCCAGCGGTCGGGACGAATCCCGTTGCCGGGCGAGATCGTCGACAGCATCCAGCATCTCTACGGCGGCGACTACATCCCGTTCGCGGGTGGTGTTCTGGTCACCGAGAACGGCGTGATCGTCGGGGCGGCCGGGGCGTCGGGCGCTCATGCGACCCAGGACGAAGAGGCCGTGCAGACCGCGGTGGATCGCTGGCACGAAGACCGCGCACACGTGGCTTGATCCGAACCTGCGGACCTTTCGACCACGAGTACGTCGCTCGGTCGCCGAGTTACCATTGCGGCATGGTCATGCCCGGTATCGACCGCCCCGACCTCCCCGAATTCATGACGTGGGAGGAACTGGTGCAGCTTCCGGAGGAAGTCGCGGACCAGATCGAACTCTGGGAGGGCCGGGTCGTATGGTTGCGCCGCGGCCCGCGTGAGCATCAACGATTCACGCGCCGGTTGACCAACGAATTCGAGCGCTCCCTGCGCGACGACATGATCGCGCACCCGGACCGATGCTGGGAAGCCGAGGCCGAAACCAACGTCTTCCTCGGGAAGTCCGGCAAGAACGACTTTCTGACTCCAGATTTTCTCGTGCACCGATGCCTGCCCCCATATGCCGATGTGCGGGCCACGGACACCGTGCTGGTCGGCGAAGTACGGTCGCCGTCGAACAGCCAGACCGATATGGAAGCGAAGAAGGCGCGGTATGCGGGCGCCGGAATTCCTTGGTATTGGGAAGTGACGTTGCAACGCGATGTCAGTTCGATCGATGTGGTGCGGGCGTATGGGCTCGAGGTCGGTCACGCCCAACTCCCGGACGGTGTGACGCCACTGCGGCCGGCCAATTATCTGCTGGTCGGAGAATGGACACACAAGGACGAGGCGGGCGTCGTTCTCGGACACCCCTTCGATATCGCGATCTCCTGGCCGTCGCTGGCCTTCTGAGTCGGCCGCCCTTGGTCAAACTACGTCTGCAGGTACTGAAACCTGCTGCGCTGGCCGGAAATGCCCGCGGCGCACTGTCCCGGCCACGCGGCCTCACGGTGCGTTCAGGCCCGCGGATCGCGGCCCAGGTAGCGCAGCAGCGCGTCCACGGCGGAATCGCCCGGCTCCCCGTCCAGCACCGCCGCGTAGGCGCCCCACTGGCGCAGTGGTTCCACCAAACCCGTTGCGGCGGTGAGGAATGCGATGGCCAGATCCTCGGTCAGCGGAGACGGCTGTCCGGTGGCGATAGCGATATCCCAGGCGTGGACACCCGCGTCGAGGGCGCACATCACCGCGGCGACCGGCGTGGGCAGGGCGCCGTGCGGGAGCGGGGTGGGGACGGTTTCGGCGTCGTCGGTGACGGTGGCCCAGGCGGCGGCGGTCTCGCCGATGGCGTTGGCGATCAGATCGGCCGCGGTGCCGGCGATCGAACCCGAGGGGGCGAAGGGGTCCTCGGCCGGGCCGGTGCCGATGCCGAGTGCCGAGGCGTAGGCGAGCTGGTCGCCCGCGGCATGCTGCACGACCTGGGTGACGGTCCACTGCGAGCAGGGGGTCGGCGCCTGCCACTGATCGTCGGCGACACCGGCCACGGCGGTGGTGAGCGCGCGGTAGGACTCGGCGAGCACATCCCGCCAGACGGGGGCGAGAACGGCGGCGGGATCGGTGGTCTGCGAGGTGCTGTTCATTGTGGAGCCTTTCGTTCGTTTTCGGCGTTGAACTCAGGCTATGCGGCAATTAGGCTGGATTTCTTCCTAATAAGTTCCGGACCGAGATAGGCGACCGTGTGACCTCCGCCACAATGCGCGTCCTGCGGCTGCTCTCGCTGTTGCAGGACCGCACCTACACCGGCCGCGAGCTCGCGCAGCGGCTGGGCGTCACGGACCGAACGCTGCGCCAGGACATCGCGCGGCTGCGTGAACTGGGCTATCCCGTCCATGCCGAGCGCGGTCCGGTCGGTGGATATCGGCTCGGACAGGGCAAGACCATGCCGCCGCTGCTGCTCGACGACGACGAGGCGGTCGCGGTCGCGGTGGCGATCGGGCTGGCGGAGGACGGCTCCACCGGAATCGCCGATATCGATGAGAATGTGGCGCGGGCGCTGGCGAAGATCGAGCGCATTCTGCCGATTCGCTTGCAGCGCAAGGTGACAGCATTGCGCGCCGCCACCGAGATAGGCCCGGCGGTTACCGGATCACGCGAACCCGACGCCCCGGTCCCGGCACAGACCCTCGCCACCATCGCCTCGGCGATTCGCGGCACCCGGATACTCGAGACCGATACCGGTCTCCTCGAGCCGTATCGGCTGATCAACTGGCAGCGCCGGTGGTACCTGGTGGCCTACGATCTCGAAAAACATTGCTGGCGCGCGGTTCCCGTTGCCCGCGTCGAGCAGGTGACGACGACTTCGAGGAACTTCGCCGCTCGCGCACTGCCCGACGAGGATCTGGTGGCATTTGTGCTGCGCGAGATCGCCACGGCCGGTTGGCGAGTACACGCCCGTGTCACGGTGCTCGCACCCGCCGATACGGTGATCGCGCGGATCAATCCGACCGTCGGCGTGGTGGAGCCCGTTGACGCCGAATCATGCGTCTTGTACACCGGCGCCGATACTTTGGAGACGATCGCTATCTATCTGAGCATGCTGATGATGGATTTCCGGGTCGACAATCCACCGGAACTGGTCGAGCATATTCGGACCCTTGGTCGGCGCTACACGGCCGCTGTCGCGCCGTGAAGAATGTGTGGGCACAGCAGCATCGAAGACTCGCTCCGCCGATATACCTTCCGATTCACCGCCCACCCAGGCCGGACTGAGCGATCCCGCGGATGAAGGACTTCTGCGCGTACAGGTACACCACCAGCAGCGGGGCCAGCACGATCAGCGCGGCGGCCATCAGAATCGGCCAGTTGGTGTGGTACTGGCCCTGCAATCGCACCAAACCCAAAGTGACCGTGGCGATATCGTTGCGCTGGATCATCACCAGCGGCCACAGGAAGTCGTTCCATACGGTGATCCAGGTGAGGACCGCCAGCACCATCATCGCCGGGCGCGCCTGCGGGACCAGGATCCGCCAGTAGGTCTGCCAGATACCGCAACCGTCGAGGATGGCCGCCTCCTCCAATTCGACAGGGAGCGTGCGGAAGAACTGGCGCATCAGATAGGTGCCGAAGGCGGAGCCGAACAGGCCGGGCACGATCATCGACCATGGTGAATCGACCCAGCCGAAGGCGCGCATCAGCAGGAACTGCGGGATCACGGTCACCGTGATCGGGACCATGAGTGTCGCCAGGTAGGCGATGAACAGGACGTCGCGACCGGGAAATCGCAGGCGCGCGAACGCGTATCCCGCCAGGGAGCAGAACAGCACCTGCCCGGCGGTCACACATCCCGCGTAGATCGCGGTATTGGCCAGCATCCTGCCCAGGGGCAGCAGATCGAACACCTCGCGATAGTTGGACCAGTGCGGACGCGTCGGCAGTGGATTCGGATCGGCGATCTCGCCTTCGGATTTGAGCGACGCCGCGAGCGCCCACAGGATGGGGCCGATCGCACACCAGGCCATCACCATCAGGACGAGATAGAGCAGAACCCCCCGCGTGGCTCGCCGGATGATCGCGCGCTCGGCCCGGCTCCGGCGCGGCGCGGGCCTGTCGTCGATCCGCGCTGCGTCGTCCGTCGCACTCATTGATCCTCCCGGCGCGACAACCACAGCTGGATCAGGGTGAGCACCAGCAGCAGGGCGAACATCACCCAGGCCAGCGCGGCCGCGTATCCGACCTCGTAGAAGCGGAAAGCGTTTTCGAACAACATGATTCCCAGCACGAAGGTTCCGGTCTCCGGACCGCCGTTCCCGTCGGTCAGGGCATAGGCCTGGTCGAATGCCTGAACCGAATTGATGATGGTGATCACGAAGACGAATGAGAGCGGCCCGCGGATCAGCGGCACCGTGATCGAGCGAAATCGGCGCAGGGGCCCGGCACCGTCGATACGGGCGACCTCGTACAGGTTCGCGGGAACGCTCTGCATCGCCGCCAGCAGGATGACGGTGGCGAACGGGACGCTCTTCCACACCGTGACGATGCTCAAGGCCACGAGTGCCCAATTCGGATCGCTCAACCACGGGACCTGCGCCAGGCCCACGCTGTCGAGTACCCGGTTGACAAGCCCGTCGTCGGCGGCGAACAAGAAGCGCCACACCACCGCCATCGCCACCGTCGACGCGGCCAGAGGTAGGAAGGCAAGGGTTCGGAAGATGCCAATCCCCCGGAGTTTCCGATTGAGTGCCGCCGCGACACCGAGACTGATGGCGACGGTGGGAACGAGGGTGAACAGCGTGAACAGCGCCGTGTTGCGCAGCGCGATGTAGAACAGCGGATCGTGCGACAGTCTGCGGAAGTTGCTCAATCCGACGAACCGCATGGGGCTGAACAGATCCCACGAATGAAAACTGAGAAACAGCGAGAACCCCAGGGGGAAGAGCAGGAACACCCCGACCGCCGCCAGATTCGGTGCCACGAACCGGATCCCGGCCCGGGCACGCATCCGATCGACCGCCGAACCATGCGTGCGTTGCGCCCTCCGGCGATGCCGCCCCCGGTGCCACCACCGGGACCGGCGGGTGCCGGCATCCTGCTCGCCTGCACCGGTGGCGCTTGCGGATGTGCGCGATGAGCGATGTCGTCCCGTCTCGTCCGCCCCGGGCGTGCGATGGCCCGCTCCCGCGTCGGTGTTCCGTAGGTCCCGGGTAATCGCCGTGCCCGGCTGCCGGCCGCTCATATCCGTTCCCGCAGTGTCCGATCCACATCCCCGGTGGTCTCGGCCAGCCAGGTCGCCGGGGCCGCGCCGCGCAGGACCCGGTTGCAGCTGCGCGACAACAGCGAGTCGACCTTCCCCCATGCCGGAGTCACCACCAGCTGCCGCGAATGCGCCGGTCCCTCGGTGAATATCTCCATATTGCGCACATCGCGATGTGCGGCGGCGAATCCGGGCGACGATACGGCCGAGCGCAGCACCGGGACGAACAGCCCCGATCGGGCGATCAGTTCCTGTCCCTCCGGTCCCGTCGCGAATTTGACGAATTCCCACGCTTTCTCGCGATGCGGACTCGATGCGGCGATAGCCAGCCCGGTGCACCCCACATCGGTGATCGCATCGGGACCACCGTGCGGACCGACCGGCAGCGCGGTCACATCGAATTCGAGATCGTCGTGCTCGATCAGCTCCGAATACAGCCAGTGCCCGCCGAGCAGCATGCCCGCCTGCCCGCGGGCGAATACATCCGATGCGGTCAGCGATTGCCGATCGGCATTCGAGGGCGCTACTCCGTAACGCACCGACAGATCCGCGTAGAACTGGAACCCCTGCGCGAACCGCGGATCACCCATCTCGGTGCGGGTGGGGTTCTTGGGTGGGCTGAACCACTGCGCACCGTTGTTCATCGCGAAAACGCCCGCCGAGTAGTACGGCACCCAGCCGTCGACGAAACCCCATTGCCGCACCCGGCCGTTGCCGTCGCGTTCGGTCAAAGCCTTGGCGGCATCCAGGAATTCGGCATAGGTCCAGCTGCCGTCCCAGCGGGTGGGCGGATGGATTCCGGCCCGGTCGAACAGCTTGCGGTTGTAGTAGACGAATACCCCGGACCACTGTTCGGGCAGCGCGTACTGCCCTTTGCCGTATGAGAACGTGTCGTACAGCGTCGGGTAGCCGTCGCGGCGCAGGTTCGCGGCGGACTGCGGGTCGCGGGCCAGCAGGGGATTCAGATCGAGCAGTACGCCGCGTTCGGCCAGTCCGGCGTAGAGCAATTCCCAGGCCATCAGCACGTCCGGGCATTTACCGCCCGCGCAGTAGGTGAGCATCTGCTGCAGCGGGTCGGGGCTGGACACGATGGTGCGGATTCTGATATCCGGTCGGCGAGTGGCGAATTCGTCGATGATGCGCATCCGCGCCCGTGCCTCTTCCGGGCGGGCCTGGAAGAAGAAGGTCAGTTCGTCGTCGTGATCCGCGCATCCGGTGGAGAACGCACCCAGTGCCGCGACCGATGCCGCTGCCCGCAGAACAGAACGCCGGGATACCGAACCGGATGCCGCCACACACGTCCTTCCCACCGCCACGCCGGATGCGGGGCCGAAGCGGGATCGACCCAAGGGGTTCGCGAGCTGCCGGAAGTGCGGCAACTACCGCAGATCAGCCGCAGCTTACGGATCGAACCCGCACCGGCCCGGTCCGACACGCACCACTCGCAGGGTTCGCTACGGTTGTCCGGAAATTCGCTGGGACGGTCCGCGGTGACCGCACCGGGCACGGTCCGGTCTCGGACATGTGAACCGATGGTTCGGACCGACCCAAGTCGATTCATCCGCCGGGGTATTCGGCTACGTTGTCTCAGTCGGTATGTCCGTTCCCATGTGGGGCGGGGATACGAACAGCATGTACGCAGAAAAACACGGGAGAGTTGCTCGCATGGCGACCATCGAATACCTCCGAACCGACCAGGAATTACCTCCCGTCGGGATCGTGGACCGCCGGCCCGTCACGCCTGTCCGCAAGGCGATCCTCGCGGTTGTCGCGATCGTCGGCGCCGTCGCCTGGGCGATTCTGGCCATCGTCCGCGGTGAGAGCGTGAACGCGGTGTGGATCGTCATCGCGGCGGTCTGTACCTACATCCTCGCCTACCAGCTCTACGCCCGCTTGATCGAATGGAAGATCACCAAGCCGCGCGACGATATCGCCACGCCCGCAGAGGAACTGGAGAACGGCACCGACTACATGCCGATGGATCGGCGGGTGCTGTTCGGGCACCACTTCGCCGCCATCGCGGGTGCGGGGCCGCTGGTCGGGCCGGTGCTCGCGGCGCAGATGGGTTATCTGCCGGGCACCCTGTGGATCATCATCGGCGTCGTACTCGCCGGTGCGGTGCAGGACTATCTGGTGCTGTGGGCGTCGGTGAAACGGCGCGGCCGCAGCCTCGGGCAGATGGCACGCGACGAGCTCGGTGTGGTCGGCGGGGTCGCCGCTCTGGTCGCGGTGCTGATCATCATGGTCATTCTGCTGGCCGTCCTGGGCATCGTGGTGGTCAACGCACTGGCAGCGACCAAGGGCGCCGACGGTCAGCTGCACGGCGGTAGTCCGTGGGGTGTGTTCTCGATTTCGATGACCATCCCGATCGCCGTGCTGATGGGCCTGTATCTGCGCTATGTGCGGCCGGGCAAGGTCGGCGAGATCTCGATCGTGGGATTCGCGCTGTTGCTGCTGGCCATCATCTCCGGCCGCTGGGTATCGGAATCCGGCTGGGGCCGTGACCTGTTCACCCTGTCCGGCACGACGATCGCCTGGATGCTGATCATCTACGGTTTCATCGCCTCGGTGCTGCCGGTGTGGTTGCTGCTGGCGCCGCGCGACTACCTGTCGACGTTCATGAAGGTCGGCACCATCGTGCTGCTGGCGCTGGGCGTCGTGATCACCATGCCGGTGCTGCACGCGCCCGCCGTTTCGCAATTCGCGGGTAATTCCAGTGGTCCGGCGTTCGCGGGCAGTCTGTTCCCGTTCCTGTTCATCACCATCGCCTGTGGTGCGCTGTCGGGATTCCACGCGCTGGTGTCCTCGGGCACCACTCCCAAACTGCTGGAAAAGCAGTCGCAGGCGCGGATGATCGGCTACGGCGGAATGCTGATGGAGTCGTTCGTCGCCGTGATGGCGCTCATCGCCGCCTGCATCCTGGACCAGCATCTGTACTTCGCGATGAACACCGGCGGGCTCACCAGCGCGCAGGCCGCGGCGGACAAGGTGAACGCGCTCGGTCTGGGCGGTACGCCGATCACCGCGAACGAACTGAATCAAGCCGCGCACGATGTGGGCGAGCAGGCCATCTACTCGCGGACCGGCGGCGCGCCGACACTCGCGGTCGGGATGGCCGAGGTGATGCACAACTTCATCGGCGGCACCGCGATGAAGTCGTTCTGGTACCACTTCGCGATCATGTTCGAGGCGCTGTTCATCCTCACCACCATCGACGCCGGCACCCGGGTCGCGCGGTTCATGCTGTCGGACACCCTCGGAAACCTCGGCGGTCCGGCACGCAAGTTCAAGGATCCGTCCTGGCGGCCGGGCGCCTGGCTGTGCACATTCATCGTGGTCGCGGCCTGGGGTTCGGTCCTGCTGATGGGCGTGACCGATCCGCTCGGCGGCATCTACACGCTGTATCCGCTGTTCGGCATCGCCAATCAGCTGCTGGCCGCGGTCGCGTTGACGGTGGTACTGGTGATCGTGGTGAAGAAGGGGCTGCTGAAGTGGGCCTGGATTCCGGCGCTGCCGTTGATCTGGGATCTCGTGGTCACCATGACGGCCTCGTGGCAGAAGATCTTCTCCGGCGACAAGAACATCGGCTACTGGACCCAGCACAACATCTACAGCGATGCCCGGGATGCCGGGAAGGTGCTCGCACCGGCCAAGAGCATGGCCGATATGGACAAGGTCGTGCGCAACACCTTCATTCAGGGCACATTGTCGATCATTTTCGCGGTGCTGGTGCTGATCGTGGCGCTGGTCGGTGTGATCGTGTGTATACAGGCGATTCGCCGGGGCGGCGGTGCGACCACCGAGACCCCGGAGGTGCCGTCGAAGATCTTCGGCCCCACGGGTTTCACCACCACCAAGGCGGAGAAGGAGGTGCAGCGCGAATGGGACGAACTGGAACGGGCGGGAACGGTGAAGGTGCCCGGCGCGGCACACGTATCGGCACCGGAACCGACGTCGTAACAACCCGGGACGCGATGCAGGACAGCCGGATCACCGCCCGGCATCCTCGTGCCGCCGCGATCCTGGTCGCTCCGCTGCATGCCGCGCGCGCCACCGCCGGATACCTGAACGCGGTACTCGGCGGGCAGGACTATGCCCGGTATGTGGCGCATCTGCGTCGCAAACATCCGGACCGGCCGATTCCGACGGAGAGCGAATACTGGCGTGAGCGGCATGCCGCCGCGGAACGCAACCCCGGAACCCGGTGTTGCTGAGGCCGGCCGGATAGTGCGCCTGTGCGCCGAATTCTCCCTGTCGGCGACCGAATTCATTGCGACACTTCGGAACAGCCCTCTGCGGCGGCTATATCCGCACGCTCCGAGAAATCGACTGTGATAGCAGATAGACATGACACTGAAACGTTGTCCTTACTGGGTAGTTGGCTGTTTTCCGCTAGCGCAGGCGGGCGCGGGCTGACAAGGTGGACTGCGTGAGTGTGAACGGTCTGGATTTCGAACGCTGCTATCGAGCGGTGGCCACCCGTGATGCCCGTTTCGACGGGCAATTCGTCACGGCTGTGCGCACCACCGGAATCTACTGTCGGCCATCATGTCCTGCTATCACTCCGAAGCGTACGAATGTCACCTTTCTCCCCACGGCGGCCGCCGCCCAGCAGCACGGCTTCCGCGCCTGCCGCCGGTGCCTGCCCGACGCCGCCCCCGGTTCACCGCTGTGGAACACCCGCGCGGATCTCGCGGCGCGCGCGATGCGATTGATCGCCGACGGGGTCATCGAACGCCGCGGCGTTCCCGGATTGGCCGACAAACTCGGATATTCCCAGCGTCAGCTCACCCGGGTACTCACCGCGGAGCTCGGCGCCGGGCCGCTCGCCCTGGCCCGCGCCCATCGCGCTCACACCGCCCGGCTGCTCATCCAGACCACGCGAATGCCCATGTCCGACATCGCATTCGCGGCGGGCTTCGCGAGCATCCGGCAATTCAACGACACCGTCCGCGAGGTGTTCGCGGTGAGCCCCACGGTGCTGCGTGAGGAGGCCCGCCGCCTTCGCGGCGATACCCTGCCCGCGACCAACGGCACCCTCACCCTGCGCCTGCCCTACCGGGAACCCCTCGATGCGGGCTGGCTCGAATGGTTCCTGTCCGCCCACGCGGTGCCCGGCCTGGAGAGCTGGGAGGACGGCGTATACACCCGCGGCCTGCGCACCCCGCACGGCTACGCGACGGTGCGCGCGAGTATTCATCCCGGGCATGTGCGGGCCAGTCTGGCGCTGCACGATATGCGGGATCTGGCGCCGACCGTGGCGCGGATGCGGCATCTGCTCGACCTCGACGCCGATCCGACCGGAATCGATGCGGCGCTGGCCGAGGGGTTCGGGCCCGGGGGGCCGGGGATCAGCGCGGGTATCCGGGTGCCCGGCTGCCTGGACAGCCAGGAGTTGTTGCTGCGCACCATGATCGGGCAGCAGATCTCGGTATCTGCGGCCACCACCCACACCGCGCGACTCGTCGACGCACTGGGCGAGAACATCAGCGGGCCGATGCCGCGGCTGTTCCCCACCGCGGAGGCCATCGCCGAACGCGGTGCCGACGTGCTGACCGGCCCCGCCCGCCGGACCGCCTCGATCGTGGCGGTCGCCCGGGCGCTGGCCTCGGGTGATCTGCGCCTGCACGCCGGGCGCACCGCGGCCGATGTCCGACGCGATCTGCTCGCTCTCGACGGTGTCGGGCCGTGGACCGCCGACTATGTCACCATGCGACTGCTCGCCGATCCCGACATCCTGCTGCACACCGATCTGGTTGTCCGCCAGGGTGCGGCGCAGTACGGCATCGACCTCGCCGACACCTCGCGGTGGGCGCCGTGGCGGTCGTACCTGTCGATGCACATGTGGAAACGGGCGCTGTCCGAACGCCCGGGTCGAGTGGGTCCGCGCCCTGGAGCCTTCCCGGCCGGGCGCGAGGATACCGCCCGGCTCATGCGCGACGGGAGCATGCGAAGCCCGGCCGACAACGCATACGGCCGCCGGACCGTACAGACGGGCGGCCGCCGATGAGCACAGCCGACTACGCCACCGTCCCGACGCCATTGGGCCCGTTCACCGTGATCACCGATACCGACACGGCGGTGCTCGCCTCCGGCTGGACCGCCGATGTGGAGAATCTGCGCGGTCTGATCCATCCGAGGCTGCGCCCGGACGCGTTGCGGCGCTACGACGCACTCGACGAGATCACCGCGGCGGTCGAGCAATACCACCACGGTGACGTTCGTGCGATCGATCCCGTCACCGTGCGCCAGCACTCGGGGCCGTTCCTCGAACACGCCTGGCAGATCCTGCGCAAAGTGCCCGCCGGCTCGCCCATCACCTACACCGCCTTCGCCGAGCGATCCGGGCGCCCCGACGCCGTGCGCGCCGCCGCCAACGCCTGCGCCCGCAATGCCGCGGCGCTGTTCGTCCCGTGCCATCGCATCCTGCGCACCGACGGGACACTCGGTGGATTCCGGTGGGGCCTGTCGTGCAAACGCTGGCTGATCACTCATGAGCAGGGTGCCGCCGAGTTCGCCTGACCTGTGGGTTCAGCGACAGCGTCCGCCCAGCCGACCTGTGCGTCCGGCTGAGAACCGGGCACAACCGATCCCCGCCGGGCAGAATCGGGGCGTCGAAGGGAAGGTCGGTATGGAGATCATCGCGTCTGTCGCCGGTGGCAAGGTTCGTGGCGTCACAGAAGGGGGTGTGAACACATTTCTCGGAATTCCGTATGCCGCCGCACCCGTGGGCCCGGCCCGGTTCGCATTGCCGCGTCCCGCGGAGAGCTGGGACGGGGTGCGCGATGCGCTGAATTATGGGCCGACCTGCGTGCAGTCGTTCTATCCGGCGCCGATCCACGCACTGATCGGCAGTGACGGGCTGCCCGGGGACGACTATCTCAATCTGAACGTGTGGACGCCGGATACCAGCGGTTCGGGACTGCCGGTAGTGGTGTGGATTCACGGTGGTGCGTTCACGCGCGGATCCAATGCCCGCACGATGTACGACGGCAGCAGCTTCGCGCGCGACGGCGTCGTGGTGGTCTCCATCAACTACCGGCTGGGAATCTCGGGATTCGCCGCCGTCCCGGGCGCGCCACTCAATCGCGGGCTGCACGATCAGGTCTTCGCACTGCGCTGGGTCCGCGAGAATATCGCCGCCTTCGGCGGCGATCCGGACAACGTCACCATCTTCGGTGAATCCGCGGGCGGGATGAGCGTGGTCGACCTGATCGCGGCTCCCCCGGCACGCGGGCTGTTCCGGCGCGCGATCGTGCAGAGCGGTAACGGATCCGCCGTCGCCGAGGCCGCCGATGCGGTCAAGGTCGCCGAAATCCTTGCCGGCACAGTGGGAATCGATCCCACCGCCGCGGCCTTCGGCGAACTCGGGCCCGACCTGTTGCGCAGCGCGCAGGACAGGGTGGCGCTGGAGTTGATCACCAATCCCGATCCGGCCCGCTGGGGTCCCTCGATCGTCGGCAACGGTCTCGGCGTGCTGAGTTTCTTCCCGGTGGTCGACGGCGAGCTGATCGAGGACCGCCCCACCGATGTGCTGGCCCGATCCGCCGACCGCGCGGTGCCGCTCATCATCGGCTGGACGGCCGAGGAGTTCCGGTTCTTCACCTTCCCCACCGGTCTCGCCGCCGGCATCGTCGCCGAGACGCTGGGGCCGGTACTGGCCCGATACGGTGTGGATTCCGCTGTCGCCGAGGCATATTCGGCCAACCGGCCGGAGGCCACGCCCGCCGACATCTTCGCCGCGATCATCACCGACCTGGTATTCCGCGACGACTCGATGCGCATCGCCGAGGCCAACGCGGCCGCCGGCGCACCCACACACGTCTACGAATTCGGCTGGCGCAGTGGCATTCCCGACCTGGGCGCCTGCCATGTGCTGGAGATACCGTTCGTCTTCGACAAGTTGTCGGATGCCCATTCGCTGACCGGCGCGAATCCCCCGCAACAGCTCGCGGACGAAATCCACCGCTCCTGGGTGAATTTCGCGACCCACGGCGATCCCGGGTGGGCGCGATTCGACGAACAGCGGCAGGTGCGGATCTTCGGCCATCCCGAGTCGGCGATCGTCGCCGATCCGCGAGCCGACGAGTTACGGGCCCTGCGCACCTCTGTGCGGCGCTGAGATCCGGCCGGGCGCGATCAGGGCCGCTCAGGCGACGATCGTCTGCAACCTCGATCCGCCCGGATCACGGATCACGTGCAGGCGGCTGGGAATCCGCTGCCGCATCTCGTCGACATGGCTGACCACTCCGACCACCCGGCCGCCGGAACGCAATTCGTCCAGCACACCCATCACCGCGTCGAGGGTGTCGGCGTCGAGACTGCCGAAACCCTCGTCGATGAACAGCGTGTCCAGGACCAGACCACCCGATTCCGCGGCGACCACATCGGCGAGACCCAGGGCCAGCGACAGCGAGGCCATGAAGGTCTCACCACCGGACAAGGTCTTCGCCGGGCGCACCGCACCGGTGTAGTCGTCGCGGATGTCGAGGCCGAGACCGCCCCGGCGACCGCGCGGCCCCGCGGCATCGGAGTGGACGAATTCGTAACGGCCACCGGACATTCGACGCAGACGTGCCGACCCCGCGACCGCGACCTCCTCCAGCCGCGCGGCGAGGACATACGACCGCAGCGACATCTTCCGGTTGTTGGCGCCCCGACCCGCCACCACCTCCGACAGACCCTCGAGTTCGCTGTGCGCGCGCTGCAGCGGTGCGATCCGGTCGGCGGCGGCCCATAACTGGCCACTCAGTTCCTCGAGTTGCGCGACCCGGCGGGCGCCGTCGGCCTGTGCGGCCACCGCGGCATCGGCATGACGGCGCGCCTCGGCCACCTCGGCTTCCAGTTCGGCCAGATCCACCGGTGCGGCCGCGGCCGCGGTCCGCACCTCGGGCTCGGCCAGTACCGCCTCGGCATGGGCGCGCAGCCGGTCCGCGGCCACCAGTTCGGCGTCCAACTCGTCCTGCTGCTGCGGCGTCCGGCTCGCGGCCGCAACGACTTTCGCATATGCGGCGAGAACGGTGTTGCCGGGCGTGCCGTCCGGCCGCTCACCCTCGGCGACGGGAAGGCCGGCGGTTCGCGCGGCCTGCTCCACCCGCCGGGCCAGATCGGTGAACTGGCCCTCGGCCACGATCGCCTCACTGCGGGCGGCGAGCAGCCCGGTGGCATCGGCGATGAGATTCTCCAAGCGGGCGCGCCGACGTTCGACGGTCCGATCCGCACCCGCGGCGGCACGTACCCGAGCGGTGAGCTCGCTGAGACGCCGGTCGGCGGCCAGAATGCGTTCCTGTATCGCGGTGGATCGGCTCTCCAGCTCGCGCAGGCGGCCGTTCAGTTCGGTTTCTGTGCCGCGCAACCCGGCCACTCGTGCGGTGAGATCCTCGGCGGCCGACGCGGTCGCCCGGGTGGCGTGGAATCGCTTCGCCGCGGCGTCGCGGGCGGCGGCCAGCTGTGCGGGGTCGCCGTCGCCGCCACGTTCGGTGAGCAGTTCGACGCGGCGTTCCAATTCCGTCCGGTGCGTGAGCGTCCGGTCGCGCCGCTGTTCTGCGGCACGTTCGGCGCGTACGGCCTCGTCCTCATCGGATTTCGCGACCGTCACCGCCGCCGGTCGCGCGGGTTCGGGATGGTCGGGCGATCCGCAGACACCGCACGGCTGCCCCGTGACCAGCGCACCGGCCAATTCCGCGGCCATACCGGCGAGGCGGCGCTCGCGAATGTCGAGGGTCCGCTCGCGAGCATCGGTGTGTGCGGACCTGGCACGCTCGAATTCCTCGGTGGCGGTTATCAGTTCGGTGCGAGTGCGCACCAGTTCGACGGCCGCTTCGGCCGCGGCTCGAGTCTGTTCGCAGTCGCGTTCCAGCCCCGGCAGCGCGACCTTCGCGTCGGCGGCCTCCCGCAGCGCCGCTTCCGCCGAGCGGATGGCCTCCGGCAACCGCTCACGCCGTTCCGTCAGTTGCTTCAGCTCCGCGGTCGAGGCGGTGTAATCCGAACGCAGTCCGGCCAATTCGGCCGACAGCCGCCCCGCCGACTCGGCGTCGGTTCGCACCTCCTCGAGCGACCCGATATGTGCCGACCAGCGCTGCACCGCCGTCTCGATACGCGGGACGTCCGAGCGGTCGATGTGGCCCGCGGCCTGCTTCGGGGTATCCGCATCGTGCGTCGATGCGAAGTCCAGGGAGAACAACCCCAATTCGACCGGTTCGTCGATCTCGGCGACTTCGCCCGGAACCTCGGCCACCTCGCTGTCGGCCGAACTCGCCTCCCCGGCATTCACCGTCGCGGAGACTTCGTCTCGATCCTCGCTCGGACCATCGATCACACCGAACGAGTCGTCGAGCCGGTCGGCGTGCGGCGCATCGTCACCTTGCGACTCACACAGTACTGACAGTTCGGTGACCGAATTCCGCAACTCATTGTCGATGAGATCCGCTGCCGCCCAGGCCGTTCCGGGCAATTCTCCACTCTCCGGCTCGAGCAGGCGTCCGGCCAGCCGCTCGGCCAGCTCGAACGCGTCGTCCCTGCGGCGACGCAGGGTGACCGCCGCTGCGCGCGCCTCACCGAGCGCGGACGCCACCGGTTCCACACGACGCGAACGATCCACATCGGCTCGCATCCGCTCGCGATGGGGGGTGGCCGCCGCGTGCTCGTCGAGCTGACGGCGCGCCACCGCCCATCGCTCGCGACGTTCCCGGAGCCGGCGCTGTTCCTCCGCGGTGGCTGCCAGCTCCGTCGAATTCTGCTGCAACCGCGTGAGTTTCGATGCCGCCTCCTGCGACTCGGCGCGGGCCTCGGCGAGCAGACGCTGCGACCACTCCACCGCGTCCAGCGGATTCACCGCCTCGGCGGCACCCAACCCGGCCGTCACCGCGACCTGGGCGATCAGCCGGTCGATACTCTGCCGATGATTCTCCAGCAGCGCCGAACTCTCTCGGCGCCGCAGCACCAGCCACTGCTCGACCACACCGAAGCGCTCGGTATCGAACAGCCGCTCGAGCAGTTTCTCCCGATCCTCGTTATCCGAACGCAGGAATCGCGCGAAATCACCCTGTGGCAGCAACACCACCTGGAAGAACTGATCCGCACTCATCCCCAGCAGACGACTCACCTCATCGCCGATATCGGGAATCCGGGACAGATGCTGCCCCTGCCCGTCGAGCCATTCCAGGGTGGCGGCGGGCTGTTCGGTCCGCATACCGGTGCCGCGCTTCTTCGGGCGTTCGAACTCCGGTGACCGGGTCAGGCGCAACCGGCGGCCACCGAGTGTCGCCTCCAGCACCACCCGCGGCCCGGTCTGCGGATCGGCGTGATCGGAGTGCAGGCGTTTGCTTTCCCCACGGGCGCCCGGAACTCGGCCGTACAGCGCGAACGCGATCGCATCGAGCACCGTCGTCTTCCCCGCGCCGGTGTGGCCGTGCAGCAGGAACAATCCGTCGGCACCGAGCTCGTCGAAATCCACGCGGGCCGTCTCGCCGAACGGGCCGAATGCCGTGAGCTCCAACCGATGCAGCTTCATGCGCCCGCCTCCGCACAGCGCATGCCGGTCACGCCGACAACTCCCGCTCGGCGGAAGTGCCGGTAGCCGATGCCGCCCGCGACTCCGCCGCGGGTTCACGACGTGCCACCGACAACGCCCGCTCGATCAGCGTCATCTCCCCCTCCGACGGCTCGTTGTACACATCGGTCAGAAAACTGCGTGCGATCTCACTGTCACCGCGGCCGTGTACCCGCTCCCGATAGTGTAATTGCGTATCCCCCTCCGGCCGCGCCCATTCCACATGGACGGCGTGCGGGAACCGCACCTTCAACCGGCGCAGCGCCTCGACCGGACGCGCGTGATCGGTGAGGACGGCCGAAACGTAATCGTCGCGCGCGCCGTCGTATTCGGCGGCGGTCAGCAGATCATCCAGCAGGCCGGTGAGCTGGGTCAGCCCGCGAACCATCGGCAGATCGTACCGCCGCACCGCGGTCAGACCGTCCCCGTCCAGATCGGCGATCCACACCGCCTTGTGATGCGACCGCTCCCCGAACGAATACGGCAGCGGCGAACCGGAATATCGCACCGATTCCGACAACGTCTGCGGCGAATGCAGATGCCCCAGGGCCACGTAATCGATTCCGGCGAACGCGCCGAGCTGAACCGTCTCCACCCCACCCACCGCGATCGAACGCTCCGATCCCGTCGACTCACCGCCGACGACGAACGCGTGCGCGAGCACCACCGCCCGCGGATCGCCCCGGCGCTGCCGATCTGCCCGGATCCGGGTCAGCGCCGCATCCAGAATCTCGGCGTGCGAGCGCGCCTGCGGCACATCCAGTTCCACCCGGGTGATCTCCGGCTCCAGATACGGAATCCCGTAAAAGGCGACCGGGCCGAACTCATCGGACAGCATCACCGGCCGGTCCACATCGGCGACCGACGTCCGCAGATGCAGCCCACCGGCCGCCGCGAAACTGCCCAGCGCACCCAGCCGCGTCGGCGAATCGTGATTACCCGAGGTCGCGACGATCACCGCCCCCGCCGCGCGAATCGCCTCGAACCCCCTGTTACACACCGCGATCGCATCCGCACTGGGAATGGATCGGTCATACACATCACCCGGTACGACCACCACATCCACCCCGTGCGCGGCGACCAACTCGGCCACCGATTCGAGTGCACGGGACTGATCGGCCAGCAGATCGACTCCATGGAAGGTGCGACCGATGTGCCAGTCCGAGGTGTGCAGCATCCGCATGGCTCGAAACGGTAAGCCATAGCACCGACAGGTTTGCGGAGGCAGGCAATTCCTCAGCGACGGGCGCACTGCGCACGCCGACGAGCAGCCCTCGACCGCAGCGCCACCGAGATCACCGTCCCGAGACCGTGTCACCTGGTGGGTTTCGGCCCGCCTCGATTTTGGACTGACGGAGCGGGGGAGCGAAGCGGAGGAGCGGAGGAGGGAAAAATCGAGGCATAGGGGGCCGAAACCCCGCCGGAGCGGAGCGGAGGCCAAAAATACTGGCACTATCGGGGCATGACCGCATCGATGCTGTTCGCGTTGTTGTTGGTGTTCTGCGCGGGGGTTGCGCTCGGGTGGCTGGGGCATTCGGCCCGTGCGGGGCAGCGGGCCGCCGTCGCCGAGGCGCAGTTGTCGGCCGTGCGCGAGAACGAGCGATTACTGCAACAATCGCTGGGTGCGGCCAGTGTGGATGCGGCGCGGCACAATTCGCAGGCGATCGGGACGCTGGTCGAGCCGTTGCGTGACGCACTGGGCAGTCTGAACCAGCACATCCGGCAGGTCGAGCACAGTCGCATAAATGCCTATTCCGGACTGCGCGAGCAAGTCGCGGGAATGCACCGGGTTTCGCAGCAACTGTCGGCGCAGACCGGCGAGCTGGTGTCGGCGCTGCGCGCGCCGCAGGTTCGTGGACGCTGGGGTGAGGTCCAGCTCGAGCGGGTGGTCGAACTCGCCGGGATGACCAAGCACTGCGATTTCGACACCCAGGTGACCGCCACCGGTCGCGACGGCATCGTCCGGCCCGATCTGGTGGTCCGGCTGGCCGGTGAGCGAAGTCTGGTGGTCGATGCCAAGGTGCCGCTGGCCGCCTATCTGGACGCGACCGCCGAAACGGACCCCGTTCGGCGTGGCGAACATCTGGCCCGCCATGCCAAACATCTACGCGGGCACGTCGACCAGCTGGCCGGCAAGGCCTATTGGGAGGCCTTCGACCCCAGTCCGGAATTCGTGGTGCTGTTCATTCCGGGCGATCCTTTTCTCGAGGCCGCCCTGACCACGGACTCGGGCCTCCTGGAATACGCGTTCGGTCGCAATGTGATCCTCGCAACGCCGACAACTCTGATCGCATTACTGCGGACCGTCGCGTTCGGGTGGCGACAGGAGGCGCTGTCGCGAGATATGGCAACCGTTCAGCAACTGGGGCGGGAGCTGTATACCCGGCTTTCGACCACCGGCTCGCACCTCGACAAACTCGGATCCCAACTCGGTAAGGCCGTCGACGCTTTCAACCACACCGTGGCCTCGATCGAATCTCGCGTAATGGTCACCGCCCGGCGGCTGCACGATCTCGATATCGGCGATCGAGCCGTCCCGGCAATCGCTCCCGTTCAGTCGTGGCCGCGCGCGGTAGGCTTCTCGGACACCAACGAGTAACCCCGGCCGCCGCTCGGCCTCGACGCATGTTCCGGCCGCGGCAGATAGTGTGCTTTACGTGGCAGCTACCCAACGCGAGCGATCCGATGTACCCACCTCGCACCTCTCGATAGTCCCTTCGGTACCCGGCGTCCCCGCCAGTGCCGCGGTACTGATCGCGGTGGCGTGCACGTTCATCGGGTTCTTCATCGACTCCGGAAACAGCGGTAAAGAGCTGACGCATGTCTTCGCCGCGTTCTACATCATCGGATGCCTGATCGCGGCGTGCGTGGTCCGTTACCGCGGTCTGTTCACCACGATGGTGACACCGCCCCTACTGCTGTTCCTCGCGGTCCCGCTGGCCTATCAGCAGTTGACCGGGCACAGCTCCACCTCCGTGAAGGACATCCTGCTCAACCTGGCCATCCCGCTGGTCAACCGCTTCCCCACCATGGCCGTTGCGACGGTCCTGGTGCTGTGTGTGGGCGCCCTGCGGATGTGGCTGTATCGCAACGCCGACGGCAGCGCGCGACCGGCGCGTGATCGCGCTCGCGGTAGCGACAGCTGGAATCCGCGCTCCGGCGACCGCGCCCGTCGCTCCCGTTCGACCGCGGGTGGCGAGGACGCGACGCTGCGGGGGAACTCCCGCGCCCGCAAACGTGGAACCGAAGTCCCCAAAACCGCCAAGCGGGGCGAGACCCCGAAACGCGGGGCGACCGCGACCAAGCGAGCGGCGGCGGAGCCGGAGCCCGCGCGGGCCGCGCGCCGCGCGGCCGGCAAGGTCGCCGAGCGCCCGCCGCGTGTGTCCCCCGGCGCCTCCTACCCGCGGGCCGGCGAACGCACCCGTACCGCGGAACGCACCCGGGTCGCCGAACCCCGGGTCGCCGAACCACAGCCGCGCCGCGGCCGGCCCCAGCCCGCCAACGACGTCCCGCCGCATCCGCGGCCGAATGTCCGCTACCGCGACCGCTGAACCATCCGCGCGATGCGCGGTCGTCGATCCGGCCACCGTCGCGTCAGCGGCGTGGACCTTCCCCGAATTCCCCACGCACACTCATCGTCTCGACGGGGCGAAGCGTTACCTCGCTTCCCTCCCGGCGATCTCGGGCACGCCGGGCACTCGGCAGGCGAAAATACTTCAACGCGTAGGATTTTGAGCCCGCCACACATGCGGAGCGTCGTGCGCCGGAGCGGTCGCGGGCAGGCGCATCGGCCGAGCGAGCCCCGGCCGATGAGTTCAGTGCCGCGCCGTGGTGCGCAGTTCGCGCGGCAGCGAGAAAACCAGCGTTTCGTTGGCCGTCGTCACCGGCTGGACCTCGCCGTAGCCGTGTTCGGCCAGCAGATCCAGCACACCGCGCACCAAGATCTCCGGAACCGAGGCACCCGAGGTGACACCCACCGTCGTCACGCCCTCGAGCCAGGACGGGTCGATCTCGCGCGCGAAATCCACGAGATGGGAAGCGGCGGCGCCGGCATTCAGCGCGACCTCCACCAGCCGCACCGAGTTGGACGAGTTGCGGGAGCCGACCACGATCACCAGATCGCATTCGGGGGCCATCGCCTTCACCGCGACCTGGCGATTCTGGGTGGCGTAGCAGATATCGTCGCTCGGCGGATCCTGCAGCTTCGGGAAGCGCGCACGCAGCCGCTGCACGGTCTCCATGGTCTCGTCGACCGACAGGGTGGTCTGCGACAGCCAGATCACCTTGTCCTCATCGCGCACGTGCACGCCGTCGACCGCGTCCGGACCGTCCACGAGCTGGACGTTGTCGGGAGCCTCGCCCGCGGTGCCCTCCACCTCCTCGTGCCCCTCGTGGCCGATGAGCAGGATGTCGAAATCGTCGCGGGCGAAGCGCTTGGCCTCCTGATGGACCTTCGTCACCAGCGGACAGGTCGCATCGATGGTGTGCAGATTGCGGGCGGCGGCGGACTCGTGCACCGCGGGCGACACGCCGTGCGCGGAAAACACCACCACCGCGCCCTCGGGCACCTCGTCGGTCTCGTCGACGAAGACCACGCCGCGATCGCGCAGCGTCTCCACTACGTGCCGGTTGTGCACGATTTCCTTGCGCACGTAGATCGGCGCACCGTGCTTGTCCAGGGTGCGTTCCACGGTCTCCACCGCGCGGTCCACGCCCGCGCAGTAACCGCGGGGCTCGGCGAGCAGCACCCGCTTGTCCGCGCCGGCTGCGGCCACATCGGCCGACCGGGCGATTCCGAGATTCAGAGGGATAGCCGAGGACATGTGCACAGCTTACGTGCGGGCGCGCGACGATGCGGCCGCGCCCGCACGTGCCGGTCCCACGACGCCGCCGCGTACACGCGACAATGAAAGATGTGAACTCTGTTCTTTGCATCACCGGCCGTTTCGGGCAGGCTAGGGGCATGTTCCGACCTCCCTACCTGGCCCGGGTCGCCGCTGGGGCCGCCGTCTACGCACTCGAGGAAACTCGCCGGTTACCCAGTGCGGCAATACATTTGCCGATCACCGCGGTCAGCCAGCTGCTACAGACCTCGATGCATCTGCAGCAGTTCGTGACCAGTCTCGCGCTCAAGGGCGACGAGGTTTTCGATCGACTGGCCAATCGTCCGGTGGAGCAGCCCGAATGGGCGACCTTCGACGAGGACCTCGACGAGGGCGAGCCGTTCGACAGCGCGGACTTCTCGGCCCGGCTCAGCCGATTCGACCTGTTCGGGGATGCCGAACCGGCCACGGACGGCCCCACCGGCGACGACGCCCCCGCCTCGGTGACGACCATCACATCTGCCACCACCAATGGCTATGCCCCATCTCACAGCCCCGAACCGGAAGTCACCGAGACCGGCGAATCCGGGACTCCGGCACCCGCGGACCCACCGGCTCCCGAACCCGCACCCCGCCCCGAACAGCGTGGCGCCATCGAGCCGGAGGTCGCGACCCGCTACGACTACGCGAATATGACGCTGGCCCAGCTCCGTGCCCGCCTGCGCATGCTCAGCGTGGCGGATCTGACCGCACTGCTGGAGTACGAGAAGCAGACATTCGACCGGGCGCCGTTCGTGACCATGCTGACGAACCGGATCGCCACCGTGCAGGCCAAGTGACCGACTCACCCGCCGACGCGCCGGCCACCGGGGCAGCCCCCGGCGAACCGGCGCGTACACCCGGTCGCCAGGCCAATTCCGCCGAACAGCCGTGGCCGGTGCGCACCATCGCGATGAAGGTCGCGCAGTGGATCGACCGGCTCGGCAGTGTCTGGGTCGAGGGGCAGATCACCCAGATCAATATGCGCCCCGGCACCCGGACCGCATTCCTGGTGCTGCGCGATACCGCCGCGGACATGTCGCTGTCGATCACGTGCGATCCGCAACTGCTGCGCGCCTCGGCGGTGCCACTGCAGGAGGGCAGCCGGGTCGTCGTCTACGGCAAGCTGTCCTACTTCACCGGTCGCGGCACGATCTCATTGCGCATCACCGAGATTCGGCCCGTGGGTATCGGAGAGCTACTGGCCCGCATCGAACGGCTGAAGGCGCTGCTGGCCGCCGAGGGACTGTTCGACGACCGGCTCAAGCGCCCGATTCCCTTCCTGCCCGGGACCATCGGACTGATCACCGGCCGCGCCAGCGCCGCCGAACACGATGTGGTCACCGTCGCCCAGCAGCGTTGGCCCGCCGTACGTTTCGAGATCCGCAATACCGCGGTCCAGGGCCCTTCCGCGGTGCCCCAGATCCTGGACGCGCTCACCGAGTTGAACGACAACCCCGACGTCGATGTCATCATCCTCGCGCGCGGCGGCGGCAGCGTCGAGGATCTACTCCCCTTCTCCGACGAAACCCTCTGCCGCGCCATCGTTTCCGCGACTACCCCGATCGTGAGCGCGATCGGTCACGAGCCCGACAATCCACTGTCGGACTACGTCGCCGATCTGCGCGCGGCCACACCGACCGACGCCGCCAAACGGCTCGTCCCCGACGCCGCGGCCGAACTCGCGGGCGTGCGTGACCTGCGCGCGCGCTCGGCCGCGGCACTGCGCGGCTGGGTCGACCGGGAGGCCCGCGCCCTGCAGCAGTTGCGATCGCGTCCGGTACTCGCCGATCCGCTGCGCGTTCTGGAGCAGCGCCACGACGAGATCGAGCGACTGCGCACCGCCACCCGGCGCGCCGTCGAACACACACTGACCGCCGAGGCCACCACCGCGCGCCATCTGCGTGAAAAGCTCACCGCCGTCGGCCCGGCCGCCACACTGGCGCGCGGATACGCTGTCGTACAACGGGTTACGGGCACCGAGCGGCATGTCGTCCGCGCGGTCGCCGACGCGCCGCCGGGAACTCAGCTGCGGATCCGGGTCGCCGACGGCGCGATCACGGCCGCGGGATTGGGCGGCCAGGCACTGACCAACCCGATCCCCACCCCTTCAGACACCGAGGAGACGCAGTGACCACCAGCGACCTCGCCGAAATCGAGACCTTCGGCTACGAACGCGCCCGCGACGAACTGGTCAATGTCGTGAAGATGCTGGAACAGGGCGGAATGGACCTCGACGACTCACTGGCGCTGTGGGAACGCGGCGAGGCATTGGCCAACCGCTGCGAGGCCCATCTGGCCGGCGCCCGCCGCCGGGTCGAGGACGCCCTGTCCCGCCATGAGAACTCCGAGAAGTGACCGTGGGCATCCGGCGCGTGGTACCCGATCTGCGGGCCGCGGATATGGCGCGGTCCCGCGACTTCTATCGCACCCTCGGATTCGACGAGGTGATGGATCTGGGCTGGGCGGTCACCCTGGCATCCCCCGACAACCCGACCGCTCAGATCATGCTGATCGGCACGAATGCCGATGAACCGCAACCGGATATCAGTATCGAGGTCGCCGACGCCGACGCCGCGCACGAGGCGATGACCGCCGCGGGCGCGGACGTGGTCTACGCGTTGCGCGATGAACCGTGGGGTGTGCGGCGATTCTTCGTCCGCGATCCGGACGGCACCGTGGTCAACGTGGTCAGCCACCGCTGACGCGGCGGGATGTCAGGACTGCAGCGGTGCCGCCGCGTCGACCGCCTGTGCCAATGCCAGATATGAGTCTTCCCCGGCCGCCCCCTTGATCAGCACCCGGCTCGTGCCGAAGTCCGCGATCCAGGCCGCCTCGGAGCCCTTGACGTGGTAAACGGTCCACTTCTGCGCGCCGACCGTCCGCGAACCCGAGGGACTGCGGGTGCTGACCACATGGTCGGCGAGCGCACTCTCGGTGGCATTGCTCTGGCTCAGCTGCAGATAGGTGCCATCGGCGGTGATGTAGCCGACCGTGCTGATGGGACCGCCGCTGGGGCCGGCGATGGAATCGCGGCTACCGGAGTTCGATTTCCAGTCCGTCGGCACCTCGGGATCGCGGATCGGAAACGGCAGCACCTTGGCATCGTCGCGCAACGCCGATTGCACATCGAAGTTCGGCACCTGTCCCGGTGTGGGACCGTGCGCGGAGAAGGTGCACTGGCTGGCGACCGCGGCCAGCACCACGCAGATCAGTACCAGCGGAATCATCGACCAGATGAGATCCCGGTAGTCGTTCAAGATGCGTGGTTTCTGCGACACCACCCAAGTATCCACGGGGCCCGGCTACCACTCCGGCGCCCCCCGGGACCGGGAGGCCGATATCACAGCCGCCCTACCGGCGGCGACGCCGTCCGAACGGAATTGGAACACGAGTACCTGAATGGCCGGTCCGACCGTTCTGCGACAATTCACGCAGCAATGGACAACTGAGGAGGCTCCGTCATGACGGCACCCACACCCGCAACCAGTCGCCGCCGCGAGGCCCCGGACCGCAACCTCGCGTTGGAGTTGGTCCGGGTGACCGAGGCCGGCGCGATGGCCGCGGGCCGCTGGGTCGGGCGCGGCGACAAGGAGGGCGGCGACGGCGCGGCGGTCGACGCCATGCGCCAGCTCGTGGCCACCGTCTCCATGCAGGGCGTCGTCGTGATCGGCGAGGGCGAGAAGGACGAAGCCCCGATGCTCTACAACGGCGAGGCGGTCGGTGACGGTACCGGTCCCGACGTCGACTTCGCTGTCGACCCGATCGACGGCACCACGCTCATGTCCAAGGGTTCGCCCGGCGCGATCGCCGTGCTCGCCGTCGCCGAGCGTGGCGCGATGTTCGATCCGTCGGCGGTGTTCTACATGGAGAAGATAGCGGTAGGCCCCGACGCCGCCGATGTCATCGACCTGTCGGCGCCGATCGCGGAGAACCTGCGCCGAGTCGCGAAGGCCAAGAATTCCTCGGTATCCGATCTCACCGTCTGCGTGCTGGACCGGCCGCGCCATGCCCGCCACATCCAGGAGGTCCGCGACGCGGGTGCCCGCATCCGCCTGATCGGCGACGGCGATGTGGCCGGTGCGATCGCGTGTGCCCGTCCCGACTCGGGCACCGACATGCTCGTCGGTATCGGCGGTACGCCCGAGGGCATCATCGCCGCGGCCGCACTGCGCTGTATGGGCGGTGCGCTGCAGGGCAAACTGGCCCCCAAGGACGATGACGAGAAGCAGAAGGCCCTCGACGCCGGCCACGATCTCGACCGCATCCTCGATACCGAGGATCTGGTCTCCGGCGACAACGTCTTCTTCTCCGCCACCGGCGTCACCGACGGCGATCTGCTGCGCGGCGTGCGCTACTACAGCGGCGGCGCGTCGACCCAGTCGATCGTCATGCGGTCCAAGTCCGGCACCGTCCGCATCATCGACGCCTACCACCGCCTGACCAAGTTGCACGAGTACGCCTCGGTCGACTTCGTCGGCGACGAGGACGCGATCCCGCCGCTGCCGTAATTTCTGCCTCCGCTTCGCTCCGGCGGGGTCGGGGCCCCTCGGCCTCGCCGTTCGCGCACCGCTGCTTGCTCCTTCGTCCGACTGCGCCGCGGCACCCGAACGGCGAGACGGCCGCCAACCCACCCACTGCTTCCACCCCGGAAACGCTTGTGGCGTGCCGGATCGTCTCGAGTGCGTGAAGTCGCCTGTCGGGTGCGCCGACCGGTGTGTGCTGTCGCCTTCCGACCCGATCCCGCTTTGCTGACACTGCAGACGAACCGTGCCGCCCTGAACGCGTGCACGGGTCTCGACCAGCTGCTCGAGACCGGTCTCGAGGCAACAGCTCATGACTCCCGCGTCCGACGACGGCGGCGTGGGTATCGGGTTCTTACAGTCAGGCGCAAGAAGCCTTGTACCGCAACTCAGTCGGTGTTATCGACTACTGAGCGCGGCCATCAGGACGCAGCCGACGTAATCGGTGCGCGAAGCCGGCGGCAGGTGGCCGATGTCGCGGCTCATTCACATCAGCGGGGCGACGAATTCTTCGCTTCGGTGACGGCGAGGTCGGTGACGGCCCTGGCGAAAATTCGAATCGCAACCGTGTCGCGCGTGGCCGACCAGATCAGTGCCTGATCAATCGGAGGGGCACCTACCACGGGCACATAGGCGACATCGGGCCGGGCGTAGTAGTCGGCAGCCCAGTCGCACACCGGAGTAACTCCCTTACCTGCACCGATCAGAGTGAGAGTCTCTTGCCATCCAGCGGCAACGGGCCCGTGAACGATCGGAAGTCCGGACGGGGTACGTTTCGGAAAGTAGATGTCTGCAACGGCTTGGGGCACCCCGCGTGAAATGATCAGTGGCACTGTTGCAAGGTCCTCGAGGGTTGCACTGCCCTTACCGGCCAGGGCGTGGGTAGCTGGTACAGCCAGGAATTGTGGCCTCGAAAACACTGTCGGACCGATGACGAAGTCGGACTCGACGTCGATGAATCCTGTTTCCGCCAGCACCAGGTCGAGCTCACCAACGCGCAGAGCGTCGAGGGCGGCACCGTAGGTGATCTCCCGGAGTTCGACCGAGCATCGGGGATGTGCGCGTTGGATACGGTCGGTGGCGCGCTGGATCAGGTTACCGCTCCACGCCGCCGTGAAGCCGACCCGTAGCTCCCCGTGCAGGCCGCGGCCGATGGCGGTCGCTGTCTCGAATGCGGTCCGGACCTGCTGGTAGCCGGGCATCAGGTCGTCGCGAAGACGTTGTCCGAGCGACGTGAGTACGACCTGGCGGCTGGTGCGTTCGAACAGCGGGCTCCCCACCTGGTGTTCGAGTTTCTTGATGGTTTGGCTGATTCGGCTCGGAGTAACGCGAAGGCGTTCCGCGGTCCTACTGAAATGTAGCTCCTCGGACAAGGTGAGGAACGCCTCCACCTCGAAACGTTCGAACACGGCATAACCGATCTGTGAGTCCAGCTAACAATGCGTTCCATATTGCATGCTTGATCCGCGGATTCCGAACCGGCACGCTCACTGGACCGGCTGAACGGTATTGCGCGACGCGAAGGCAGAGCTCGTAGTGAAGGTTATGAACCCCTCGGAGCCGAATCCGAAGCTCCATTATGTGTATGACCGCGGCAGCGGCTATGAGACCGAGATCCACCTGACTCAGGCACTGGGCGCGCTTGTTCCCACCGATGAGCTGGTTCATCCCGATCACCGTCTGTTTCAGATAGCGCACCTTGTCACCGAATACGCCTGGGTCGCAATACACCACACCCTCTGTGGCATCACAGTGGCACTCGACAACGACGAACCGGTATCCGCGCTGCGCCTCGTCAAACGTGCGAGGCGACTCGCCGCGTGGCCGATCAGCAGCCTCCGCGTGCTCGTGGACACCCTCCCGCAAACCAGCTTCCTGGAGATGCGGGGCGGGTTTCCCGAAGGCTCCTCCGGTTTGGATTCACCCGGCGCCCGCGCTGTCCGCAAGGCTGCCCATGTGGTCTGGGACGCGTTCGAAAACGCACTGGCCGATCACGATCTCACTGTGTCGGATCTGGCCCCTGCCACTGGTTCTCAGCACTCCGGTCCGGTTGGTACGTCACTGCTGGCGGAGGTGGCGATGGAACTCCACCGCTTCGACTCCGACATGACCGAGTGGAAACAGGTGCATCTCAACATGGTCTGGCAGCTGCTGGGGGGGCATCCCGGTGTCACCGACGAGGCCGAGGGCCCGTCGTCGGTCGCGCAGGATCAGCCGACGAGTATGCGCGGTCGGCCCTTGGCCGATCTCGAACGTTTGGCGGTCCGCCCCCTGTTTCCGCGACTGTGGCAGCAAAGCACCGCGATGTATCGATCCTTCGGTGGCGACGCAAAGCTCGTCTACCAAACCCGGCACTGCACGCGCTGATCGAGGGTGCGACAACGATGACATCGTCCCTGACCGACTCGTCGATCCCGTCGGCGCTGAGCTCGCCGGTCCCATCGATTCCCGATCCCTCGTCGCCCGCGCAGCCGTTCCATTGGGCCGCTTACGATCTGAACTCGCTACTACCCCCCGGGTGGGATGCCGAACTGCTGAATCTGGCCGCGGAACATTCCACCAGGCACAGCTTCCGCCCTACCATGTCTTCGGCCAGGGAGGCCCTCGATACCGAGTTCGTCCTGGAATCGGTGAGCGGCGAAGTGCTTTACGAACAGGCGCCGTGGCTGTACGCCTCCTACCTCGGCTGGTTCCGGACGCTGGCCGAACGCCACGCCGGAGAACCGTTGCGACCCACCAGCACTCGCAATCGAGCATTGAGTCTGAACATCTTACGGGCGGATGGTGCTCGATACCCCTGTCATGTCGACAGCAATCCGGCGCAGGGATTGCTCTACCTCACCGACTGTGACGAACACACCGGCGGGGCGCTCGTGATAGCGCGAGATCGGGGTGCCACGACTGTCGAGGAGGTCGACGCTGCGGCTACCACCCTCTACCCCCGGCGCGGTCATCTGAATTTCTTCGATGCTCGCGAGCATCCGCACTATGTGCGGCCGATGCGGAAAGCCGATGGTTTGCGGGCGGTCGTCACGATGAATTACTACTCGGACTCTTGTCCGGAGACCGCGCGTCCCGCAGGTCTCGACGACCAACTCTTCGGTACCGCATCACGATGACCGACGCAGTATGCCGGCACGACCCGGCGACGCGAAGCTTCGCCAGTGACAACAACGCCGGAGTGCACCCGGAGATACTCGAAGCCATCGTGCTGGCCAACGGTGGGCATCAACCCGCCTACGGCGCCGACGACTACACTCACCACCTCCAGGGAGTCTTCGCCCGGCATTTCGGAGCGCACGCACTCACCTTCCCGGTGTTCAATGGCACCGGCGCGAACGTTGTTGCCCTGCAAGCGTTGCTGCCTCGCTGGGGAGCGGTGATCGTGGCCGAATCGGCGCATACCAACCTCGACGAGGGTGGCGCACCGGAGAAGATGGCCGGAATCAAGTTCTACCCGGTCACTACACCCGACGGTAAGCTCACTCCCGAACTGATCGACCGGCAGGCGTGGGGATGGGGCAACGAGCACCGTTCCCAACCGTGCGCGGTATCTCTGAGCCAATGCACCGAACTCGGCACCTGCTACACGGCGGCGGAGATCCGGGCAATCTGCGACCACGCGCACGGACTCGGCATGCTGGTCCATGTGGACGGGGCGCGGCTGGCCAACGCGTCCGCGTCTCTCGGGGAACCGCTGGGACGGTTCACCACCGACGCCGGTGTGGATGTGCTGTCATTCGGTGGAACCAAGAATGGCCTGCTTTTCGGTGAAGCAATCGTCGTGCTCGCGCCCGACAAGATCCGCGATCTCCCATACCTCCGGATGTCGTCGATGCAATTGGCATCGAAAATGCGGTTCCTCTCGGTTCAGTTCGAGGCACTGCTCGGTGGAGACCTCTGGTTGCGCAACGCCGCCCACGCCAACGCGATGGCATGCCGGCTCGCGAGCGCCGTAGCTCGCATCGACGGTATGCGAATCACGCGGCCTGTCCAGGCCAACTCGGTGTTCGCATCACTGCCCCGCCAGGTCACCGGGCGCCTGCAGGACCGGTACCGCTTCCATGTATGGAACCAGCACACCGGCGAGGTCCGCTGGATGTGTGCCTTCGACACCACAACCGAAGACATCGACAACTTTGTTGTAGCTCTCGATGCCATTCGCCGTGACTCCATGTAGATGAAGGGATTCGAATCAATGCGTCTTATCGAATACGGAGCCAGGCTCGGCTTTGCCGTGGCGGCCATCCTTGCCGGCTCGATGGTTGTAGCCGGTCCGGCGAACGCTGTCGCGTCCCCGGCAGAAGCCTGCGGCAGCAACTACCACGAGATCGACCATCACGATCTGCCGGGCGCGCGCATCCATCTGCTGTATAACGGCAGCACCAACTGCGTGGTCACCACACGAAACAATCCGGGAACCAAGGTCATGATGGCGGCCTCCATCTCGTCCGAAACACATACGGCGGCGATTGTGGACAAGGGAATGTACGCCTACTACGCCGGTCCGGTGAAGCTCGCCGCCAAAGGTGTCTGCATACAATGGGGAGGCTTTACCGACCCAGGTTGGGCGGGTTGGTTCTCGAAGATCGAGCATTGCGGGTGAACCGTCTCGGGCTCGGATATGCCGCCGCGAGGGCAAGCAAACCGCTGATGGACGTGCATACCGAGAAGCTGCGAATACGAGTGTAAAGCCGGCTCCCGGCAAGTCTGCAAGTTATCGACCGACCCGATCGGTATCCGGCGTCGTCCGTTATTCCACCCGGCGCTGTGCGAAAGCACTCGTGTGTGGCAGCCCAATGGTCCCCATTCCCGTCGTAGTGTCGGGTCATGAGCGACGAGACGCAGTACCGCATCGAACACGACACCATGGGCGAGGTCCGGGTTCCGGTGAATGCGCTGTGGCGGGCCCAGACTCAGCGCGCGGTGGAGAACTTCCCGATCAGCGGCGGCGGCCTCGAGCGCGCCCAGATCCGGGCTCTCGGCCTGCTCAAGGCGGCGTGCGCCGTAGTGAACCGGGATCTGGGGCTGCTCGACGCGGGTAAGGCCGATGCGATCATCGCCGCCGCGAACGAGATCGCCGAGGGCCGCCACGACGATCAGTTCCCGATCGATGTCTTCCAGACCGGTTCGGGCACCAGCTCGAATATGAACGCCAACGAGGTGATCGCGAGCCTGGCGGCCGCCGGCGGGGTCACCGTGCACCCCAACGACGACGTCAATATGTCGCAGTCGTCCAATGACACCTTCCCCACCGCCACTCACCTGGCCGCCACCGAGGCCGTGGTGACGGAGTTGCTGCCCGCGCTGGACCACCTGCGGCTGCGACTGCTGGACAAGGCCACCGAGTGGCGCACGGTGGTGAAGTCCGGGCGCACCCATCTCATGGACGCGGTGCCGGTAACGCTCGGTCAGGAGTTCAGCGGTTACACCCGCCAGGTCGAGGCAGGCAGCGAGCGCCTGATCGCCGCGCTGCCCCGGCTCGGCGAACTGCCCATCGGCGGCACCGCGGTCGGTACCGGACTCAACGCGCCCACGGGTTTCGGCACGAAAGTCGTTGCCGAGCTGCGCAAGACAACCGGCCTGGACGAGCTGTCCGAGGCACTCAACCATTTCGAGGCACAGGCCGCCCGCGACGGCCTGGTCGAGATCTCGGGTTCGCTGCGTACCGTCGCCATCAGCCTCACCAAGATCGCCAATGATATTCGCTGGATGGGCTCCGGCCCGCTCACCGGTCTCGCGGAGATTGCGCTCCCGGATCTGCAGCCCGGCTCGTCGATCATGCCGGGCAAGGTGAATCCGGTACTGCCGGAAGCGGTTACCCAGGTAGCCGCGCAGGTGATCGGCAACGATGCCGCGGTGGCGTGGGGCGGCGGGAACGGCGCCTTCGAGCTGAATGTCTACATTCCGGTGATGGCGCGCAACGTACTGGAATCGATTCGCCTGCTGGCCAATGTATCCCGGCTGTTCGCCGACAAGTGCGTCGCCGGCCTGACCGCCGATACCGAGCGACTGCGCCGGCTGGCGGAATCCTCACCCTCGATCGTGACGCCGCTGAATTCGGCGATCGGTTACGAGGAGGCGGCCGCGGTGGCCAAACAGGCTCTGCGGGAACACAAGACGATCCGCGAGACGGTGGTCGAGCGCGGATTGATCGGCGAGAAGCTGTCCGAGGAGGAGCTGGACCGCCGGCTCGACGTGCTGTCCATGGCGAAGGTCGAGGACCGGGACTGAAACGAGGACCGTGCGCCGCCGGGTCCGGCTTCACCGCCGGATCCGGCTGGGACACCCATCACGCGGCCGCTACCAGCGCCTGGTAGTCCTTCAGATCGATATCATTGGCGGCATTGTCGCTGTACTTCAGCATCAGATCGAACAGCCATGATCCGACGAGCCAGTTCCGCATCCGCATTCCCCACGCGGTGCGCGGCGCCAGGAAGCGTCCGGCGTTGGACTGGCCCGTGATCTTGGCGTAGCGCTTCATCATCTCGTCGTAGCGCGAAAAGGCCGCCGCATGGTCGCCACCGGCCAGTGCCAGCTCACCCGCGAGTACATAGGCACCGACCACCGCGAGCCCGGTTCCGAAGCCGCCCATCGTATTTCCGTAGGCCGAATCACCGACCAGTGCGACGCGGCCCTTGGTGTAGCCCCCCTTCATCCGCACCAGCCCGAGCGAATCGAGATAGAACGACTCCAGGTCGCTCAGCTCGCTCATCATCGCGGGCACGGGTCCGCCGGCCCCCGCGAACGCCTGCGCGAGCACCCGCCGCTGCGACGCCTCGTCGCGCCGGTCGTACTCCAACCGGTCGGCGGCGAACATGTACAGGTGCGCGGCCTTGTTACCGCCCCGGACCGCGAGCCGGCCGGGCTCGTTGTAGGCGGCCGATCGGTTGCGCTGCACCGGCGCCTCCGGATCGTGACCCCATCCGGCGGCGCCGGCGGTGCAGTAGTAGTAACCCATGTGCTTGACGTAATCGGCCTCGGGACCGAAGGTCAGCGCGCGCACCCGGGAGTGGATGCCGTCGCAGCCGACCACCAGATCGAAGGTGGCCGCGGATGCGTTCTCGAATTCGACCTCGACCCCGGCGCCGGTCTCGCGCAGCGCGGTGACGGAATCGCCGAACAGGTATTCGCAGTCCGCGGCGGTGCGCTCGTAGAGGATCGCGGCCAGATCGCCGCGCAGGATCTCTACGTCACCACCGGTGAAATCGCCTGAGATCTCGGCCAATTCGCGACCCTGCGCATCGGTGATCACCATATCGGTCTTCCCTGTCTGCCGGCGCTGGATCTCGTCCCAGATACCCATCCGCTCGAGCACGGTCCGATGGGTCGCGCCCTTGAAATCGATGGCCTGTCCACCGGGGCGCAACTCCGGGGCCCGCTCGACCACCGTGACGGCGAAGCCGTAGTGCTGCAGCCAGTAGGCCAGCGCCGGGCCGGCGATGCTCGCACCCGAGATGAGAACTGTCGTTTTCCGCATGATGACTCCTGGATCCCTTAACTGTGTCTATTGGACGCTATTTAGCGTATGCTGGACGCAGTTTCTCGTCAAGCGTGAATTTCGGAGAGGATGGTTCCCATGACCGGACCGACTGCCCTCGAACTGCTGTGGGGCGCCCCGCAGCGCCCCCGGCGCGGCCCCAAGCCGTCGCTGTCACTGGACCGCATCGTCACCGAGGCCATCGCCCTGGCCGACGCCGACGGCCTGGGCGCGGTGTCGATGCAGCGACTCGCCGAGCGCCTGGGCTGCGCGAAGATGGCGCTGTACCGGTACGTCCCAGGCAAGGCCGAGCTCACGGCCCTGATGCTGGATACCGGGCTGGGCGCGCCCCCACCGCGGCACCCCACCGGATCCGACTCCGAACCGTGGCGCGCGGCATTGCGCGACTGGGCCGGCACCATCGACGAGCGCTATCGCGCCCATCCGTGGTCCATCGAACTCACCGCGGGCGCGCGGCCGCTGGGTCCGAACGAGCTCGAATGGATGGAGGCCGCACTGGCCCCCCTGGCGGGCACGGGCCTCACCGGAGCCGAACGACTCGACACCGTGGTGCTCCTCAACGGCCACGTCCGCAGCCTGGTTCAGCAGACCGTGAGCCGCGGCTCGAAGCAGGCCGAGGACGACATCACCCGCCGGGTCAGCGAGATTCTGACCGAACACGCCGAGCGTTTTCCCGAGGTCGTCGCCGCATTCGCCGATTCGGGCCCCGCCGACAGCAACGCGGCCTTCGAATACGGCATCGATCGCATCCTCGACGGTGTGGCCGCGCTGATCGTGCGACGACGCGAATGAGGACTATCCGGGCGCGAAACGAACTCGATCGTCCCCCGTCGGCGCGCCGGCACGCTTACAGTCGGACTATGGCCGAACTACCGGAGCTACAACAGAACGCCGTGACCACAGTGCGCGAGTTCTTCGCCGCGATGGAATTGGGCGCGGTGAACGAGGCATTGAGTGTGCTGGACCCCGATATCGTCTGGAAGAACACCTCGCTACCCGATATTCGCGGTATCCAGCGTGTCGGCTCGGTCCTGCGCGGGCTGAGCCGCGAGTCCTTCGGTTTCCGCGCCGATATGCATCACATCGCGGCGGAAACCGACGGCGCCCCGGCAGTCGAGGGCGAGACGGTACTCACCGAGCGCACCGACTACCTGCGCATGGGCCCGCTGGAGATCTCCTTCTGGGTGTGCGGCACCTTCGAACTGGTCGACGGTCGCATCACCCTGTGGCACGACCACTTCAGCTGGGAGAACTTCCTGCGCGGTACGGCGGCGGGGGTCTGGAACATGGTTCGCCGCCGGTAATCGGCCGGCGAGCGGTCCCGCAAGGAATTCTTCCCGGCGACCCCCCGTCGGTCGTGGTGCGTCCCAGCCGCACCACGACCGCTGTCCTCAGCGCCGCAGGTGTTCGATCTCGGCGCGCGCGGCCGCACCGGATTCGCCGAAGTCGGTGCGCGAGAATATGTTCCAGCGCTCGAGCAGTGGTCCGAACACCAGCTCGCCGGTCCGGGCGGGGTCGTAGATACCGGCTGCGGCCAGCACATCGGTGCTGTTGCGGCCGTCGGGCAGCGTGAGCTCGGGAACCCGGAAGTCCGCGATCCGATCGGCGATGGCGCGCATGGTCTGGTCGGGTACCAGATCCAGTGCGGCCGCGATCAGATTGCCGAAGAACTCCGCCTGCAGTTCGTCATCGACCGCGATCCGCTCGGCGATCGCGGTCACCATCGGATTCTCCTGCAGCGCCGCGATATTGCGATGCCGCACACCGGAGGCCGCCTCCTCGAACGCGCACTGCGCCAGGAGATCGAGCAGATGGATGGCCGGGCGGCGGAAGCCGGTGGTCATATGTTCCATCCGGGCGCGCTCGAGTTCCACCGGATCCACCGCGCGGGTCACCATCAAATAGTTGCGGATGAGGATTTCGTGGCGGTTCTCCTCGGCTGTCCACCGGCCCACCCAGCGCCACCACGGGCCGCTGCGCAGCTGCTTACCGAGCTCACGATGGTACGACGGCAAATTGTCAGCGATCAGTACGCTCACGGTGAGTGAAACGGCGGCAATCTCGCCGAGTTCGACCTGCTGCGGGTCCCAGTCGACGCCACCGAGGAATGTGAAGTTGCGCCCGTCACCGAACGGGACGTAGTCGTGCGGCAGCCAGTCCCGCACTTTTTCGCTGTGTCGCCGGAGGTTGTCCTCCACGGCATCCGCCAGCGATTCCAGCAGCTCACGGTCCGTCAACAGAGTTTGCACCTCGACAACGTACCGACTGTTCGCTCGTCGCGGTGAATTTACCCGCGATGCACAGCGGAGCGGCGGCGGGACTGTGCATCGTCCCACCACCGCTCCGGTTCCGGCCCTGCTACTTGGTCGTCACCGACGTCTGCCGGTCCGAGGAGTTCCAGGTGATGGTGCCACCGGTGAAGTCGGCCTCCTTACCGGTCGGGTTGTCCTTCTCGTCGCTGGTGGGGTAGCCGAGATTGCCGTTCACGCCGCCGTTGCCCTCCCAGGCCGTGCGGATATCGCCCCACACCACGTGAGCGTCGGTCTTTTCGCTCCAGCAGACCGCACCGCCGGTGAACTCCTGACAGGAGCCACCGTCGGGCCCCTCGACGGAGGCGCCGGTGGGCTCACCGAGCGGACTCTGCACCCCGCCCATCTCGGTGTACTTGGTGAGGATGTGCCCGGAAACGGCGATCTCCTGGCCGTTCTGGGTGGTGATCTTGGTCTCGGTTGCCGCGGCGGTGCCGGACGGCGTCTCGCCCGAGGTCATGGTGCCCGAGGCCATCGCGCCGGTGGTCTCGGCCATGCCCGTCGTGGTGGCCGAGCTGTTGTTGTCGTTGTTGTCGCTGCTGCAGGCGGCGGTGAACAGGAGTGCCGCACCGGCGATTGCCATTGCGGCGGCGGCTGAACGTCGAGCGAAGTGGTGCATGTCCATCCTCTCGAAAGGTGCGGGCCGGTGGCATCGCGACAGGCGATACCACCGACCAGCTTGCCAGCGCCCGGCTATGATCCGGCGAATTGAAGTGCCGTACCGTCAATCGCACCGAGCAGGGGTCTTGGCGAAATATACCCGTCATCATGTGAGATGAACCATATTCCACAAGTTTGCTGGCTCAGACCCTTCGCCGCTCAGGAGTTGGGACCGTACTCCTCGAGCATCTCGGTGACCAGCGCCGCGATCGGCGACCGTTCGCTGCGGGTCAGCGTGACATGTGCGAAAAGCGGATGACCCTTGAGCTTTTCGATCACCGCGGCCACTCCGTCGTGCCGCCCGACCCGCAGGTTGTCGCGCTGGGCGACATCGTGGGTCAGCACCACCCGGGAACCGCTGCCCAGCCGGCTCAGCACCGTGAGAAGGACATTGCGCTCCAGCGACTGCGCCTCATCCACGATCACGAACGAATCGTGCAATGACCGCCCGCGAATGTGGGTGAGCGGCAACACCTCCAGCATGCCGCGAGAGAGCACCTCCTCCAGCACCTCGTGGCTCGCCAGCCCGTCGAGAGTGTCGAAGACCGCCTGGGCCCAGGGGCCCATCTTCTCGCTCTCGCTGCCGGGCAGATAGCCCAGTTCCTGACCACCCACCGCGTACAGCGGCCGGAAGACCACGACCTTGCGCTGGGATCGACGCTCCAGCACCGCTTCCAGGCCCGCGGTGAGGGCCAGCGCCGATTTTCCGGTGCCCGCCTTACCGCCGAGGGACACGATGCCCACGCTCTCGTCCAGCAGCAGATCCAGCGCGATGCGCTGTTCGGCCGACCGCCCGTGCAGTCCGAACACCTCCCGATCACCGCGCACCAACTGCACCCGCTTGTCCTCGGTCACCCGGGCCAGCGCGCTGCCGTTCGTACCGAGCAGCCGAATACCGGTGTGGCAGGGCAGATCACGCGCCTCGTCCAGATCGACCACCGAATCGGCGTAGAGCCGGTCCACGACGTCGGCGGCGACATCCAATTCGGCCATTCCGGTCCAACCGGAGATGACCACGTCCTGGGCGTGATATTCCTCGGCGGGCAGGCCCACCGCGCCCGCCTTGACCCGCAGTGGAATGTCCTTGGACACCAACACCACTCGCTGCCCTTCGGCGGCCAGATTCAGGGCGCAGGCGAGGATGCGGGAGTCGTTGCTGTCGGTGCGGAACCCGACCGGCAGCACACTCGGGTCGGTGTGATTCAACTCCACCTGCAGCGTGCCGCCGTCGGTGCCGATCGGAACCTGCTGATCGAGGCGCCCGTGCTGCAGGCGTAGATCGTCCAGATTGCGAAGGGCTTCGCGGGCGAACCAGCCGAGTTCGTGATGCTGGCGTTTGGCCTCCAATTCGCTGATGACCACCAGCGGTAACACCACATGGTGCTCACCGAAGCGCGTCGTGGCCCACGGGTCGGACAACAACACGGAGGTGTCGATCACGAAGGATTTGCGGGGCGAGGTGCCGGCTCCCTTTCCGGAGCCTCCGCTCTTTTCGGAGCGGGTATTCGAGGGAGCGATGACGGAGCGTGCATCAGTCACGGTGGGCTCCTTTGTAGTCCGTGCCATACCCGCACGGACGTTCTCGCTGGACCGGTCCGCCCCGGGGTCAAACGACCCGAGGGCCGGGTACCGGCCCCCTCGTACTGAGTTTCTCAGCCACGATCAGGACCTCCCGCACGAGCCACAACGACGCGGCTCGCACTTCGACGGTACTGCGGTTTCGCGATTCCGGCTCCCGAGATGACAGGTGTGTCGATGAATAGGTAGTGAACGCCCACCATTAGCTATCAGCCAGCTACGCGGTTGCCCACAGGCCGGTTCCGGCGACTAGAGTCGGCTCATGAGCGAGCTTGCGAGCGAATCATCAGCACAGCGCGCATCGCGCATGCCGGAACCGAGCGCCAGCGAGGTGCAGGCATGAGCGATCCTGCGGAACTGGACAAGCTGTCGTCGAAGGAACTCCACGACCGAGCCGTCAAACACGCCGTGCGCCACGGCGATGTGAAGTTCCTGTGGCGCCTGCTGGAGCAGATCCCCGCGGCCGCGGCGGCCACCGGTGATCTCGGGGAGAGCGAGGCGGACATCAAGTACGTCCTGCCCATGCTCGACGACTACGTGCACGCGGGCGAGGGCAAGATCGCCGAAGCGCTGCGGCCGCTCTATATCGAATATCTCAGCGACCAGGACTGATCCCGGCGAACCGGCCGGGGCGGCAAAGATATTCGAGATCCGCACCGCGGACCCCGATAACCACACGGGCCGACCGAAGTCGCGATGACTTCGATCGGCCCGTGTGCGGCCCTACCGGATGACGGTTCAGCCGAGCAGTTTCCAGTCCTCGAGGCCCTCGTAGAGCGGGAAGTCCTGGGCCAGCTTCGACACCCGTGCGCGCAGCGCGTTCAGGTCGGCGCCGCCGGCCAGAGCGGTGGCGATGATGTCGGAGACCTCGGTGAACTCCGTGTCGCCGAAGCCGCGCGTGGCCAGCGCGGCGGTGCCGATACGCAGGCCGGAGGTGACCATCGGCGGGCGCGGGTCGAACGGAACGGCGTTGCGGTTCACCGTGATTCCCACCTCGTGCAGCAGATCCTCACCCTGCTGACCGTCCATCTGCGAGTTGCGCAGATCGACCAGCACCAGGTGCACGTCGGTACCACCGGTGAGCACCGTGACACCGTTACCGGCCACATCGGCGGCGGTGAGCCGCTCGGCCAGAATCTTCGCACCCGACAGGGTGCGCTCCTGACGCTGCTTGAACTCCTCGGTACCGGCGATCTTGAAAGCTGCGGCCTTGGCGGCGATCACGTGCATCAGCGGGCCGCCCTGCTGACCCGGGAACACCGCACTGTTCAGCTTCTTGGCGAATTCCTGCTTGGCCAGGATCAGGCCGGAGCGCGGGCCGCCCAGGGTCTTGTGCACGGTGGAGGACACCACATCGGCGTGCGGGACCGGCGACGGATGCAGACCGGCGGCGACCAGACCGGCGAAGTGCGCCATATCGACCCACAGGTAAGCGCCCACCTCATCGGCGATCTCACGGAACGCGGCGAAATCCAGATGCCGCGGATACGCCGACCAACCGGCGACGATCACCTTCGGCCGCACCTCGAGGGCCTGCTTGCGCAGCGCGTCCATATCGACGCGGTGGTCTTCCTTGCTCACCCCGTAGGCGTGGACCTCGTAGAGCTTGCCGGAGAAGTTGAGGCGCATGCCGTGGGTGAGGTGGCCGCCATGGGCGAGATCGAGGCCGAGGAGTTTTTCGCCGGGGTTCATCAGCGACATGAGCACCGCGGCATTGGCCTGCGCACCCGAATGCGGTTGCACATTGGCGAATTCGGCGCCGAACAACTCTTTGACCCGATTACGCGCCAGATCCTCGACCACGTCCACATGCTCACAACCGCCGTAATAGCGGCGACCCGGATAACCCTCGGCGTACTTGTTCGTCAGCACACTGCCTTGGGCCTGCAGCACTGCGCGCGGCACGAAATTCTCCGAGGCGATCATCTCGAGGGTGTCGCGCTCACGGGCGAGCTCGCCCGACATCGCGGCAGCCAACTCCGGATCGAGCTCGGCAAGCGATTGGGTGTTGACAGATGCGGCGGTCGTCTGGGTCACGCGCAACAGTCTATGCGGTGGCTGGGACGGGCCCGGAGGAGGCAGCACGCGTAACCCCGCAGGGCCCCGCAGCCGCCGCCCTCAGACACAGCGGTGGCTGGGACGGGCCCGGAGGAGGCAGCCCGCGTAACCCTGTACCCACCCCGGCCGCGGGGGCTTGTCTGGCCGCAAAAATCCCGTAACATTCGCCGAGCTGTCAACGACAATGACGGCGTTATCAATTCATTCGAGCAACTCAGGGGTTCACATGCTGTATTTCACCGCGGGTACCGGTAACTCGATTCAGGATTTGCTCTTCGCCCTCCTGAAGTCGTCCTGCACCATCTCCTCCGGCAACGCGGCCGGTTGCGGCGGCTGGGGCGTGTAGGTCCCGCTCCGCCGTAGAGCGCAGTTTACCGAACGGGTTCGCGGCTCGGAGCGAACCCGGTTCGGGAAACCGCTACCGGGATTTACGCGAGTTCATCGATAGTCCGGAACCGGACATTGCGATACGCGTCACGATGACTCGCACTTTCCATAACTCCCGAATTTCCGCCACTCCAATTAGTGCGCATTGCTAACCAAATTGCGATTTGTCCCGATATCCCCGATACGGGCCCGCAAAAGGGAAAGCTCCCCGCTCACATCCGCCGCAGCTCCGCCGGAGTCAGCGGTTCATCGAGCAGCCGCCCGAAACGGTGCACCCGGTCCGCGGTATCGGTTCCCCGATCCAGCCAGCCGCCCAGCAGCCGGTACCCCTCGACATAGGTGCTGATGTAGGCCCGCCACAGCGGTGAGGACAGGAACCGCAGCGACTGCCGCGCGCGTTCGGGGGTGCTCAGACTCCAGCGCTGCAGGAATCCAGCCACCTCGTCGGCGTCGCGCCCGCGGTCGTGCAGCAGCATTGCCGCATCCTGGCGCACCCCGAGCAGTTTCGCCGACGCGATCGAAAGCTGTTGCGCCCGTTCACCATCGAAGCGCAGGCCGAGATCGGCGTAGATCTCCTGGGCCCAGATCCCCCAGTCCGGCCCGATAATCGACTTCAGGGCCAGATCGGCCAGCCCCTCCGCCATCAGGCACTGCGGGGTGTTGACCAGGAACAGCGTCTGCTCGTCCTGTCCGGCGGCGACCAGTCCGGCCTCCTTGCGGCAGTGCTCGGTGTGATGGCCGGGATACGCCTCGTGCGCGATCAGCGCGGGCAGATTCGCCATATGTTGTTTGAGATCCGAGTTGATCGCCACCCGGGACCGGTAATTGCCGAGGTAGTAGTTGAATCCCGACCACGGCTTGTCCCCGACGATCTCGTATTCCACCTGCTCGTGGTCCGGCAGCGGATAGCGTTCGCGCACCAGTTCGCGCAGGGCGCCGGAGAACGCCCGCACACATTCGGTGAGGCGCTCCGGCGGAATCTCGTCGGCCTTGCGGTGCGCGGTCATGCGCTCGAGCAGTTCGCCGTCGCCGGCCAGGACCTCGTCGAGTTGCCGGTGCGCGTCCTGATAGTCATCAATGTCGCCGAGTTCGATATCGACATCGAAATACGCCCGCACCTCCGCGACGAAGGAGATGTCGTCGCCGGCGAACTTGCGTCCCGAACACTCCAGCGCCCGCAGATGCGCGGTCAGGAATTCGGTTCGCTGCTCGCTCAGACCGGCCTCCGGCAGCTCCTTCCGCAGTGTCGCCGCCCGGTCGGCCAGTTCGCGCGGCTGCGGAGCGGGTGCCGATTCCACGGCCCGGCGCAGTGCCGGATCGCCGGTGTAGGCGTCGACGAATCCGGGTTCCAATCGGTCGAATGCCAGTCCCAGACGCAGGTATTCGGTGACGAGTGGGTGCGCGTGCATGACATCCGACGATAGTCGCTTCCCGTTCGATGTCCTGCGGCGACGACCGAAACCCCGGTGGCGGCGAGACAAATGTCACCGAGGTTACTGGCCGGTAATATCACCCCGTGTTCAACCGGCCGTTGACCGCGAGGACAATTCGCCTATGCGAGGACTGTGCAGCGAAGTTCACCGCGCCGGGCACGGCGCAGCCTCAACGGTGACGCCGGAGCGGCCGACCGGTCACGCGCCCGGCCCGACCCCGGACCGGGAGTGTGAGTAGTGGCCCGGATGAGTGAGCCGAGTCCGTACGTCGAATTCGATCGCAAACAATGGCGCACATTGCGCAAGTCGACGCCGTTGATCCTCACCGAAGAAGAACTGATCGGCCTGCGCGGCCTCGGTGAACAGATCAATCTCGAGGAAGTGGCCGAGGTCTATCTGCCGCTGGCTCGATTGATTCATCTGCAGGTCGCCGCCCGGCAACGCCTGTTCGCCGCGACCGCGACCTTCCTCGGCGAGACCCACCCCGATCATCAGGTGCCGTTCGTCATCGGTATCGCGGGCAGTGTGGCGGTCGGCAAATCGACCACGGCGCGCGTCCTGCAGGCGCTGCTCGCGCGGTGGGATCACCATCCGCGCGTCGATCTCGTGACCACCGACGGATTCCTCTATCCCACAGCGGAGCTCACCCGGCGCGGCATCATGCACCGCAAGGGCTTCCCGGAGAGTTACAACCGCCGCAAACTTCTGCGCTTCGTCACCGAGGTCAAATCCGGTGCGTCCGAGGTCTGCGCGCCGATGTACTCACATATCGTCTACGACATCCTGCCCGACCAGTACCACTGCGTGCGCCAGCCCGACATCCTCATCGTGGAGGGTCTCAATGTACTGCAAACCGGGCCGCGGCTCATGGTGTCGGATCTGTTCGATTTCTCGATCTACGTCGACGCGCGCATCGAGGATATCGAGCGCTGGTACGTCAATCGTTTTCTCTCCCTTCGCAAAACGGCGTTCGCGGATCCGCAGTCGCATTTCCACCACTACGCCAAGTTCACCGATTCCGAGGCGACCGTCGCGGCTCAGGAGATCTGGAACGCCACCAACCGCCCGAATCTGGTGGAGAATATTCTCCCGACCCGCCCGCGCGCAACGCTGGTGCTGCGCAAGGACTCCGACCACAGCATCAACCGGATCCGTTTGCGCAAGCTGTGATCGGACACCGGCCGGGCAGTACAACGGGCCTCGGGCCGGCCAGACAGTGACATGGCCTCAGGCCGGCCAGGCCGCGTCGAGGCGGAGCGCGACATCGATATCGCGCACGGCCGCGATATGCGGTTTACGAATCTCGTTGGCGACGTAGCGGGCGACGAATCGGCGGATCTCGTGATCGACGCTTGCCAGCAGCCGCAACAGCCGGCCCCGCCGGGTCGCGGTGGCCACGTCGATCCGCACATCGCTCGGGCGCGGCTGGTCGATATCCACGATGATCCGCAGCGGGGCCGCGGTGCGGACGGTCAGATGGACGTCGACGAAACCGGTGATCGCGAAGCGGTGCCGGTCGACAGCGAGATCGAGCAGCAGGTCGATATCCAGCGGGATGGTCAGTTCGAAACCGACAACCTCACCTACCGACCGTTCCAGCACCGGCTGACCGAGTTGCACCTGCGCCGACGCCTTGGCCAGATGTGCCGGGCCGACTCCGATCGGGCCGAAATCGAATGCGCTGCCCGCCAATTCGCCGAAGACCCGGGCGATGCGCTGCTCGGAGGCGGCGTAGGCCACGAACCGCCGGCCGAATTCGGCATAGCCGACATAGGGCACAGGGGCGCCGGACACCGGCGCCGGACCGGCCCACATCTCGCTCATGCTCGCGACGGTACGCGAACGCCCGCACGCTTCGGGCGATGATCAGGTAATGCAACAGACCCTGATCCGGGCTGTTATCCAGTGGTCCCCTCGGACTCCACAGCGGCGAGCCGCTCAGACTCCACAGCGGCGAGCCGCTCAGACTCCACAGCGGCGAGCCGCTCAGACTCCACCAAATAGCGGCGGTGCCGGGCGGCGTAATCGCGCAGGGCGCGCAGGAAGTCCACCCGGCGGAATTCCGGCCAGTACGCCTCGGTGAACCAGATCTCGGAGTACGCGCTCTGCCACAGCAGAAAGCCCGACAGCCGCTGCTCACCGGAGGTGCGGATGACAAGATCGGGATCGGGCTGACCGGAGGTGTAGAGATGCTGCCCGATGGCGTTGACGGTGATCGACTGGACCAGGTCCTCACCGGTCTCCCCCGCCGCCATCTCCTGCCGCATCAGCGACTGCACCGCGTCGGCGATCTCCTGCCGCCCGCCGTACCCGATCGCGACGTTCACGTGCACGCCCGCGCGACCGTGGGTTTCGTCGGCCGCCTTCTGCATCCTGCGGGCCACGTCCTCGGGCAGTCCGGCGAGGGTTCCGACGATGCGCACACCCCAGTTGTTCTCCGGCGCGGACAACTCCTCGACCACATCGCTGATCACTTCGAACAGCGTTTCCAGTTCGTCGGCGCCGCGGTTGAGATTCTCGGTCGACAGCAGATACACCGTCACCATCTCGATGCCCTCGCCCTGGCACCAGCCCACCAGTTCGGCGATCTTGAGCGCGCCCACGCGGTGACCGTGGGTGACGTCGGTGAAACCGTTCTCCCGTGCCCACCGGCGATTTCCGTCGCAGACCACGGCGACGTGGCGTGGATGTTGTTTGCCGGCGAGCTGTTTCGACAGCTGCGTCTCGTAGATGCGATACGGCAGGCTGCGCACCTTACCGCTGAGCACCCGACTAGCAAGCTTCACGGCTGCCAACCTTATCTACCTCTCGCGTGCCGCCCGAACTCTCCGCCAACTTCTGCTGCGCAGGGATGGCGGCGGACACCACGAATCAGTTCCCTGGTTTGAATCGACCATATATCGGCGGCCGACGACGCGCGGAGCCAACTGCCGGTACAGTGGCGGAAGACCTAACCTACGGAACCGTAGGTTACTCAGGAGGTAACTAGTGCCCGAATCGGTGAGCTCGGCGAATCCGGTGCTCGGCACCCGGGCCATGCCCGGCGGCACCTTCGAGGACCTGGCCCGGGAAGGCCTGCGCACACTGGCCGTCAAACCGCGGATGCGGGGCTGGATTCACACCTACGCGGTGGGCATCTCGGCCGTCGCCGTGGCGGTTCTCATCGCGGTCGCGGCCACGGTATCCGCCACGGCCGGCTGGTCGACCCTGGTCTACGGACTGACGGTCTGCGGCGTCTTCGGCGTCAGCGCCACCTACCACCGGGTGACCTGGCGCACCGACCGCGCCCGCATCCATATGAAGCGCGCCGACCATTCGATGATCTTCCTGTTCATCGCCGGCAGTTACACCCCGTTCGCACTGCTGGGCCTGCCCGGCCGGACCGGGATCACCCTGCTGATTGTGGTGTGGATCGGCGCGGTGGCCGGAGTCGCGCTGAAACTGCTGTGGCCGACCGCGCCACGCTGGGTCGGAGTGCCGCTGTATCTGGTGCTGGGCTGGGCGATCGTGCCGGTCGCCGCGACGCTGACGCACAATGTCGGGGTGGCGCCGATGGTGCTGCTGCTGATCGGTGGGATTGCTTACAGTGCCGGCGCGATCCTGTACGCGGCGAAATGGCCGAACCCGTGGCCGGAGGTCTTCGGTCATCACGAATTCTTCCATGCCGCAACAGTTCTCGCGGCGCTGTGTCATTACGTGGCGATTTGGTTGGTCGTATTGTCGTAGGACAAGATCACCGGTAACGTGCCGCGGCCGCGCGTGCGGGTTCTATGCTCGTTCGTGCTATCCGTCCGAAACCGGTACTACCGAACAGACCACTGCCAGGGGCTATGACCAGTCGACTCGTGCTCTGGGCCCTGCGTGCACGCTGGGGCCTCTCGACGGTGGTGATGGCCTGCAACCTGGGCGGGCTCGCGGTCATCATCGTCGAGCTGTGGTTGAGCGGCTTCCTCGGCAATCTGGGTGAGGAATGGCTGCGGACGGCGTCCCAGACCGCGATCTATCCGATCCTCGGCGCGCTCGCCGGCATCGTCCTCGCGGTCCGGGATCGGGTGTACTACTTCGGCTGGATTGATCAGACCCGCAGACCCACGCGGCCCGAGGCCGAGCGACTGCTGAAACTGCCGATGGCGATCACCGCCCGCGCGCTGGCCATCTGGATTCCCGGTGTGTTCATCGCCACCGCGCTGTTCGCCCAGGTCGTGCCGACGCGCGCGCTGTGGGCGATCGGTGCGATGTTCTTCCTCGGCGCACTGGAATCGGCGGGCTTCACCTTCCTCGTGGTCGACCGGCTCATCCGCCCCACCATTCCGGTGATCGCGCGGGTCCTGGGCGGGACCTCGCACTGGAGCGCGACCGTACTCAACCGGCTGGTCATCTCCTGGGCGGTGGCCGGCGCGATGCCGCTGCTGATGCTGATCACCGTGCTGGGCGATCCGGTCGCCGACGCCGGCGACCGGGTGCGTACCGCGCTGTACATGTCGCTGGTCGGCCTGCTGGTCGGAGCCCTGACCACGGCCACTCTGGCCCGCTCGGTCGCCGCGCCGCTGCACGCGTTGAGGCGGGCGCTGGACCGGATCGCCCGTGGTGAGCTGTCCGCCCGGGTGCCGATCACCAGCGCCAGCGAGATCGGGCGGCTGGAACTGTCGGTGAACGAACTGGCGGAGAACCTGTCCGAACGCGAACGGATGCGCGATGTGTTCGGCCGGCACGTCGGCAACGAGGTCGCCGAGCGGGCATTGTCCGGCGGGGTCGATCTGACCGGCGATGTGCGAGTGGTGACGGCGCTGTTCGTCGATGTGACCGGCTCGGTGGAACTGTCCACCGAACTGGCGCCGCGGGAATTCGTCGAGAAACTGAATCGGCTGCTGGCCGTGGTGGTCTCGGCGACCGAGGACAACGGCGGGCTGGTCAACAAATTCGAGGGCGATGCCGCGCTGTGCATCTTCGGCGCACCGATCGCCTTGGGCGACAATGCCACTCCCGCGCTGCGTGCGGCCCGGCGTATCCGCGACGAGGTCGCTCTCGGCGGGGAATTCGATATCGGCATCGGGGTGGCGCGGGGTTCGGTCTTCGCCGGTGATGTGGGTACCGATACGCGCCTGGAGTTCACGGTGATCGGGGACGCGGTCAACGAAGCGTCCCGGCTCACGACCGAGGCCAAGGAGGTGCCGCGCCGGATCCTGGCCAGTCAGGCCGTGATCGAGGCCGCCACCGAATCCGAGCGCTCCCGGTGGGTTCTCTACGAGAAGATCCAGTTGCGCGGGCGCAAGGAACCGACCGCCGGATGGACCGACCGGAAGCCCGTGGGCCTGGTGGAGCCCCGGGAACCCGCGGCAGCGGTCGATTCCTGACCGCCCGATCGCGCCGGTGGTTGCTCCCGGCGCGATCGCGGTTCACCCGATTTCAGCCGCCGAGCAATGCCTTGCGCACGCTCTCGGGGTTCGAGGCCGGCAGATCACAGACCGCACCCCGGCAGATGTAAGCGGCGGGTGCGTCGTCTACCGCCGGACGATCCGCGAGCAACGGCACCGAATCCCGCGGCCCGGCCACGATCACCGCACCACCGGGCGCGAATCTGCGTGTGGTACGCAGCAATTCGCCCGCGTCGGCACCGTCCGGCACGGATATCGCGATCTGGATCGGCCCGGCAAGCAAGGCCTCTGCCACGCTCAGCCACTGACCGCCCGACCGCGGAGCCCGGGCCAGTACCAGCGCGCCCGCATTCGAGGTCGCCTCCGCGAGGGCACGGTAGCGGGTCGCACGACCTGGATCGCTCAACGCCGCGGCGGTTGCCAGGGTTTCGGCGAAGGCCGAGGCACCGGCGGGAGTCGCGCCGTCGAGCGGGTCGCGCGGGCGAGCGATCAGGGTCTCGGCATCCTCGGCGGTGTCGAACCAGCTGCCCGGGTTGGCCGGATCGTCGAAATACCGTGTCGCGATATTGATCAGGATGTGCGCGTGGTCCAGCCAGGACGGTTCACCGGTGGCTTGGTGCAAGGCCAGCAGTCCCGTCGCGAGCCAGGCGTAATCCTCCAGCACGCCGGGCGCGGAACCGGTCGTGCCCCGCAGCGAGGCGCGCATCAGGCGACCGTCGACCACATGGCGGTCCAGCAGGAATCGTGCGCAGCGGGCCGCGGCATCCACCCAGTCCGGGCGGTCGTGGGCGGTGCCCGCTTCGACCAGCGCGGTGACGGCGATGCCGTTCCAGGCGGTGACCACCTTGTCGTCGCGTTCGGGCTGGGGCCGCAGATCGCGAGCCGCGCGCAGGCGTTGCCGGATATCTTCGAAGCGCGCGACATCGGCGGGGTCGTCGCCCGGACCCGATCCGGGGTCGGTGTAGCGGGTGAGCACGGAGGTGCCATGTTCGAAGGTGCCCTCGGAGGTGACGCCGAAAACGGTTGCGGCCCACATTCCGTCCTCGGGACCGAGTACATCGGTGAGTTGTTGCGGAGTCCACACGTAGGTGGCGCCCTCCACCCCCGGAGCGCCCGGCTCGGGGTGGGTGTCGGCATCGAATGCCGAGGCGAAACCGCCCTCCGCGGTCATCAGGTCGGACAGCAGAAAGGCGGCGGTCTCCTCGGTGACGCGTTGCGGTAGTGCGTAATCGGGGTCCAGCCGCGCGAGATGCGCGTACACACGCAGCAATTGGGCATTGTCGTATAGCATCTTCTCGAAATGCGGGACGACCCAGGCGGCGTCGACCGAATAGCGGGCGAAACCCCCGCCGAGCTGGTCGTTTATTCCGCCGCGCGCCATAGCGGCGCAGGTCAGCGAAACCGCTTGCCGGGCCGTCTCGTCACCGGTGCGCTCGTAATGCCGGAGCAGCCCCTCGAGCAGTGCCGACGGCGGAAACTTCGGTGCCCCACCGAAACCCGCGTTCCGATCGTCCACATCCCGGAGCACCGCCGCCACCGCGTGCGCGAGCAGTTCCGGGCTCACCCCGATCTCGCTCCCGGGCAATCCAGCCGTCTGCTCGCGCAACGCCTCGGCCACCTGCCCGGCAGCCTGATCGACCTCGTCGCGGCGATTGACCCAGGTGTCGTTGACCGCGGTCAGCAGCTGGGTGAACGACGGCATCCCGCCGCGCGGCGTCGTCGGATAGTAGGTACCGCAATAGAACGGCTCCCCCGCCGGCGTGAGAAAGCAGGTCATCGGCCAGCCGCCCTGCCCGGTCATCGCGACCGTCGCCGACATGTACACCGCGTCGATATCGGGCCGCTCCTCCCGATCCACCTTCACGCACACGAAATTGGCGTTCATCAGCTCGGCGGTGGCGGGATCGGAGAACGATTCGTGCGCCATGACGTGACACCAGTGGCAGGACGCGTATCCGACCGAAAGCAGGATCGGGACGTCGCGCGCCGCCGCCTCGGCCAGCGCTTCGGCGTCCCATTCCCGCCAATCGACCGGATTGTCGGCATGCTGCCGCAAGTAGGGCGATGTGGCATCGGCCAATTGATTCATGCCCTCAGCGTAACCATGGTGAAGATGCCCGACCCGACGACGACAACAGCGAGCCACTCGCGGGCCGCCGGGCCGCGCGCCGCCCCGCAAGCAGAGCGCATTGCCGGCGCCGCTCGGACCGCGCTCACCGTGGCGCTTCGATACGTTCCGCCGCCCGGGGTCGGTTTTCCGGACGATCTACGGCCGTTCCCGAACCAGATTGGGCGGCAAGGCATTTGCCGAGCGTGATGAAAAGCAGCACCAGGCCGGCGGTAAGCAGAATGTGGCCCACGCCGGCGAGGAGCGCGATTGCCGTTCCGCTGGTCCGGCCCAGGACGGTGAGGGTGCCGTGCAGGGCCATCATGGACACCGTGAGTGCCAGGCCGCTGTTGTAGATCCAGTAGAACCAGCCGAACAGCGGGTGGGTGGTGAACACGAACAGTTTCGCGAGAGCCAGGACCACGAGGAAGAACAGCATGCCCAGCGCGAGCAGGTGCGTGTGCACTGCGGCGAGCTGAGTCTTTCCGGTGAAATCGTGCAGTTTGGTGATCTCGCGGTAGTACAGTCCGCTCACCACGCCGATGATCATGTAGACGTGGGCGGTGTTGAGGATCAGTCTCATGGGCACTCCTCGCTCAGCAGCAGTGTGGTGGTCATCGAGTCCTTCCGAACGAAGCAAGACACGGTCAGGCCCTGGGATCGATCGGAGTTCCCGGACGGAAGGTGTCTTCGATACAGGCCGCAGCGGCGAGGGCGCGGCGTTCGGCGAACGGCCCCGTGACGAGCTGTACACCGATCGGCAGTCCGTTCCGCGAGCGAGCGGCCGGGACCGTAACAGCGGGCAGCGCAAGGTAGTTGGCGGCGATGGTGAGACGCTGGGCGTCGTACATCGTGGACACCGCCGAGGCGCCGCCCAGGTCGTAGCCGACCGGCCACGGAAGTTGCGCCGAGACCGGACCCAGAACTATCGGATACTCGGCGAGCAACCGCGACCACGCCGCGCGCACGGGCAGCCGCTCACCGAGTTCGGACAGGTAACCCGCCAGGTCCAGAGGTGGGAACAACTCGAGCGCGGCATCGACGAACGCGTTGAGACCCGCGCTGCCGACGAGACGCATGAATTCGCGGCGCTGCACGACCACCTCGGTGGAGACCAATCGGCCGTAGGCGGTCGCGGCTTCGACCAGCTGCGGTGGGGCCTGCTCGGTGACCGGGTGCCCGGCGTCGGCCAGCGCGTCGGCGGCGCGGCGGACGGCATCTCGAACCTCGGGATCCACGCTGCCGGCGCCACCGTCATAGCTGACCGCCACGGCGGGCGGCGTGGAATCGGTGAAGTCGCGCACGGGGATCCACGCCGGATCGCGAGGATCGCCGGAGCACAGCAGCTCGAAAACGAGCGTCAGATCACGCACCGAACGAGCCAGAGGCCCCGGTGCGGCGAACAGTTGGTTGGTCGGCGAGGGTGCCGGCCCGGGCAGGCTGGATGCCACCGCGACCCGACCCGGCGTAGTGCGCAACGAGGCTACGCCGCAGAAGGCCGCGGGCACGCGCAGCGATCCACCGAAATCGGTACCGAGACCCAGCGGAGTCATGCCCGTCGCGACGGCCGCTGCGTCACCGCCGCTCGAGCCACCGGGGCTGCGGGAGGCATCCCAAGGATTGATGGTGGGACCGGCGGCATCGTTGTCGGTATGCCAGCGGGTGGCGAAGTCGGGCATATTGGTGCGAGCGATCGGGATCGCACCGGCGCCCCGCAATGCGGCTACCGCCGGGGCATCCGATGGCGCGACCGCGCCGGCGAACGCCGCGACGCCCCATGTGGTCGGGCTACCGGCGACATCGAGATTGTTCTTCACGGTGAAGGGGACCCCGGCCAGCGGTCCACGCGGCCCTTCGCCGCGGTCGATGGCCGCGGCGGCGGCGAGCGCGGCATCCGTGAGTACCGACGTCGTGGCGTGGACGGCTGGATCGGTGTCGGAGATCCGCCGCAGATGCGCCGAGACCACCTCGACAGCCGTCAATTCCCCGTTTGCGATCATGCGCGCCATGGATTGCGCGTCGTTGGTCCACAACGCGGTGGTCTGTCTGCTCGTCACGACCGACTCCTGAGAGGGTGCACAAGTACGTTCACCCTCATACCTTGGGTCGCGCAACGGGCGTCGATCAACGCAAGATCCGGCATCGACCGATAAACCCCGCTTATGGCTTCCGGTGGGCGGGCCAGGCGAAGTCCCCGATTCGGGATCAAGCCGGGCCGTCCGGCGGAGATCGGCGTCGATTTCGTGCGTGGACGAGGCGGGCGCGTCGGGGAAATCATGTTGTACAGCAACGGCTCCCGGCGGCATTGTCGTCCGGATTGCACCGCGCCAGGATTCGAAAGGCACATCGTTGACCGTGCGTTTAACCAAGTGCGGCAACGATACCGGTGAGCTTCGGAGCCGCCCGGCCGTAAGCCTCGGCGTCGCGCGGTCCGACCGCCCCGGGATCGTCGGCCCGAAAGAACCAGGCGCCGAAGGAAAGCGCACATCGCACCGAAACCGTGACCGTAGCGGCCTGCGGGACGGGGTAATCGGTAGCCATGGACGACACAGTGCGGAACCTGCCGGCGCGGCGACGACCCTGGTTCGCGGATCTGGAAGAGGCCGAACGGCGTGGCGCCCACGGCAATGCGGGACTCGGGTACTTCGATTGCGATTGCGAGATCTGCCATCGGCGATTCCGGCCGATGGTCGTGTGAGCGAATGACGCAGGCGGAGAAGGAGTTATCGGCTGTTCCCGGTCGTCACGCTCCGATGGCGCCGGCCAGCTGCGGCCAGGAGTCGTGCAGATCCTGTTCGAACAGTCCCCAGGTGTGGGCGCCGCGCGGATGTTCGATGTGGACGGCGGGCACCCCGACTTGGGCCAACCGGCCGGCGAAGGCCGAGGTGCAGGCGCCGGCAAGGGCCTCGACCGGCGGGAATGTCCAGCCCCGATCGATGGTGCCCGGAATCCCCGACGCCGCGGACAGGTAGATCGACTTACCCGCCAGCACACCGGCCCGCCCGAACGCGTCGTGCACCGGCCAGGCGCCACCACCGGGCGGACCCCACATATTGCCCGGATTCCCGCCACCGCGGATCACCTGCGCACTGACCATCGCGATACCCGTCGGATCGTTGCTCCAGGGGCAGCCGCTGTACGAGGCGACCGCGTCGTAGCGTTGCGGCGCCTGAATGGCCAGGTCCACCGCGGACCCGGCGCTCATCGACACCCCGGCGACGGCATTGCGGCCGGTGGTCCCGAGCTCGTCGTCGATCACTCCCGGCAATTCTCTGGTGAGGTAGGTCTGCCAGCGATTGCGGCCCATCGCCGGATCGTCACCGAGCCAATCGGTGTACATGCTGGAGGCGCCACCGATCGGCATCACCACATTGACGTGCTTGTCGGCGAAGAACGCGCGCACATCGGTGTCGTCCCACCAGGAGATGTTGTCCACCCCGCCACCGATTCCGGTGAGCAGATACAACGTGGGTGCCGGCCCGCCACCTGCCGCCCGGATCACCCGATTGGTGATCACCCGGTCCATCGAGGGCGAATACACATCCATCTGCACCGCCGCCGGGCCCAGCGGCTGCTGCCCCACGACGTGGGCCGCTGCTTCCGCCCCCGCCGGTGCGGACGACACCAGCGACAGGACACCGGCGACGACAACCGCGCCGATCATCGCCGCCCGGTTCTTGACAAGGGTGACCCAATACTCAGTAGCCGCCACGATCATGCGAGTACCCATCCCCGATCTGACCTACCGGAATCGGATGCGCCACACCGCGATCCGACGCTGCCGGTTCCCAGGTATACCGGAATGTCCGGGTCGCTGCAGGACCGCGCCCGAGCATTCCGGTGATTCGGCAGACTGCCGAAGCTCGCCCGCTCGACTACTCGGAGCGCGTTCGGCGAGGCAGGAGATGGTCCGTGGTGCCGGCAGGCAGTCTCAGGATTTATCGCCCGGCGATGTCTCGGACCCACCGTCACGACCCGCGCCATTGGTCGCCGGATGTGGCGTGCCGGACTCCGGCGCATCGGCCGAATCCGAATCTTCGTCCTGAACGGCGACACCGGGTTCGGTGCCCTCGTCGGCTTCCTGATCCGGCTCCGGATGCTCCCGCGAGAAATCGGCGGGCAGCTTCTTGATGTGCTTGTTCATCGAGCGGACCAGCAGGACCGTGCCGGCGAGCAGCACCAGGATGATCACCAGCCCCAGCGGGGATGCCTTGCCGAACTCCGGCCCGGTCGGGTTGGTGGTGGTGTTCTGGGCGAGCAGCGCAGAGTGCGCGAATATCGTCGACATCGCTGACATCATCGAACCAGGTCCTCGGTCTCACGGATACCGGCGAACAGGTCGGTCTCCGGTATGGCGGTACGCACTCGGGTCTTGGCCAGTTCGAACTCCTCGGTCGGCCACAAACGCTGCTGCATATCCAGTGGGATGGCGAAGAACATGCCATTGGGGTCGATCTGGGTCGCGTGCGCCCGCAGCGCCTCGTCACGCTGCGGAAAGTATTTGCCACATTCGATCTGGGTGGTGACCCGTGACATCACATCGCCGTGTTCGGCGGCGGCCTTGCGGATACGATCCATGAAGTCGCGCATCGGGAACGGCTCCCCGATCCGGTCGAACTCACCGGCGAAGGTCTCCAGCCGCTGCAGGCTGAAGCCGTGGTTGTAATAGAGCTTCAGCGGCGTCCAGGGTTCGCCCGCGTCGGGGAATCGCTCCGGATCACCGGCCGCCTCGAAGGCCGCCATCGAGACCTTGTGGCACATGATGTGATCCGGATGCGGATAGCCACCGTTCTCGTCGTAGGTGGTGATCACATGCGGTTTGAACTCGCGGACCACCCGCACCAGAGCCTCGGTCGCCTCCTCCAATGGGACCAGCGCGAAACTTCCGTCCGGTACCGGCGGCAGCGGATCCCCTTCGGGCAGGCCCGAATCCATGAATCCGAGCCAGCGGTGCCGCACCCCCAGCGCCTTGGCCGCGGCATCCATCTCCTCGCGGCGGACCTCCTCGATGCGATCGAGAATGCCCGGCACATCCATCGCGGGATTGAGGATGGAGCCGCGCTCGCCGCCGGTGAGGCTCACGACGAGCACATCGTCGCCCTCCGCGGCGTACTTCGCGGTGGTGGCGGCGCCCTTGCTCGACTCGTCGTCGGGGTGGGCGTGGACCGCCATGAGGCGCAGCGGCCGATCGAAGCTGCCGCTCACTTCTCGTTCACCTCGTTGCTCACCGTTCCACCTCATAGCCGTCCGCCGTGCCGAGCGGCACGCGGGTGTCCGAACTGCATTCCCTATAGTTCCATCCGACGGTCTTTTGTTCCGACCTACCCCCTGATCGACCACAGGAGCAACCACATCATGAGCGAGGCGGCACCGCAGCCCGACCGGACCGAACCGGACGGTCGTGCCGCCGATGCCGCCGGCTCCGCGGAGAAGGCCGATCGGGTGTCGGATCGCTACGGGTCCGCACCGCGCCGCAATCGCCGCTGGATTCCGATCGCGCTCGGCATCGTCGTGGTGATCGCCGGGCTGATCGTCGCCTATGTGGGGTATCGGCAGTACGGACCCAAGGATATCCAGCCCGACCAACTCGGTTACGACCTCGTCGACGATTCCACCGTCACGGTGCATTTCAAGGTGACCCGCAAACATCCCGAGCAGCCGGCGGTCTGTGTGGTGCGGGGGATGGACACCGAAGGCAGCGAGGTCGGCCGCCGCGAGGTTCTGGTGCCCGGTTCCGACAGCGGCACCGTCGAATTGACCACCACCGTGCGTACCACCTCCCGGCCCGCCAATGGCAATATCTACGGCTGCAGCGATCAGGTGCCGCCGTATCTGAAGGCGGGCTGACGCCCCCAGAATCAAGGCTTCTACCTGCACATATCCAATTCGTGCTAGAATGGCGCGAACACGGTTCCGAACGCTCGGAGCCGTGTTTGCTGCATTGACGGCCAGCGCTGCCGGTTCCCGGGCACACAATGCCCGCGACACCGTCGGGGTTCGAGGAACATCCCCCCGGATCGCTCTAGCCGTCGACTGTTGCCGTGTCCGCACACGCGTGTGCGGACACTCGTAACGGGCATTACGGACCCCGGCGCGCCGGGAACAACTACTAGGGAGTGATCGAGATGACTGAGACGCAAGTGACCTGGCTCACACCGGAGTCGCATGAGAGGCTCAAGGGCGAACTCGACGCGCTCATTGCCAACCGTCCGGTCATCGCGGCCGAGATCAACGAACGCCGCGAAGAAGGCGACCTCAAGGAGAACGGTGGCTACCACGCCGCCCGCGAGGAGCAGGGCCAGCAGGAGGCCCGCATCCGGCAGCTCCAGGAACTGCTGAACAACGCCAAGGTCGGCGTCGCGCCCACCAAGTCGGGCGTCGCGCTGCCGGGCTCGGTCGTGAAGGTCTACTACGACGGCGACGAGACCGATACCGAAACCTTCCTGATCGCGACCCGCGAGGAAGGCCTGGGCGGTTCCGGCCTGGAGACCTACTCGCCGAGTTCGCCGCTGGGCCGTGCGCTGATCGACGCCAAGGTCGGTGAGACACGCGAATATCGCCTGCCGAACGGCAACATGATGAAGGTGACACTGGTCACGGCGGAGCCGTATCACAGCTGATCCGGCCAGGCCGGGTCGGCAGCAGCCCGGCCGAACGCCACAGTCCCCATATGACGAATGGCCGTACCGATTTCCCCGGTACGGCCATTCGCGCGTTGCGCGGTCGCTATCCCAGCGCCCGCTCCACATCACCGAGCAGATCGCTGATGTCCTCGATACCGACCGAGAGCCGCACAAGATCGGCGGGAACCTCGAGTTCGGAGCCCTCGGTCGACGCGTGTGTCATCGCACCCGGATGTTCGATCAGTGATTCCACTCCGCCCAGCGATTCGGCGAGGGTGAAGATCTTCGTGCGCGCGCAGAAATCCAGCGCCGCCTGCCGGCCACCGGCCAGGCGCACCGAGATCATGCCGCCGAAACGACGCATCTGCTTCTGCGCCACCGGATTTCCGGGGTGTTCGGGTAGGCCGGGATAGATCACCTGAGCGATCGCCGAATGATCGGCGAGGAATCCGGCGAGGGTCTCGGCGTTGTCGCAGTGCCGATCCATCCGCAGCGCAAGGGTTTTGATACCGCGCATGGTCAGGAAGGCATCGGTGGGGCCGGGTACCGCGCCGGCGCCGTTCTGCAGGAAGGCGAAGGCCGCATCGAGTTCGGCGTCATTCGTGACGAGGGCGCCGCCGACCACATCGGAGTGGCCGCCGAGGTATTTGGTGGTCGAGTGCAGCACGATATCGGCGCCGAGCAGCAGCGGCTGCTGCAGATACGGGGATGCGAAAGTGTTGTCCACCACCAGTTTCGCGCCGCCGCCGTGGGCGATGTCGGCGAGAGTGGCGATATCGCCGATATTGAGCAACGGGTTGGTGGGAGTTTCCAGCCACACCAGTTTGGTGTTGGGCCGCAACGCGTTTCGCACGGCATCCGGATCCGACACCGGCGCCACGGAGTATTCGATACCCCACTGGGTGAACACCTTGTCGATCAATCGGAAGGTACCGCCGTAGGCGTCGTTCGGAATCACCAGATGATCACCCGGGCGCAGACCCGCACGCAGCACACAGTCGGTGGCCGCCATCCCCGAGGAGAAGGCCCGCCCGTACCGCCCCGATTCCAGCGCGGCCAGGTTGGCCTCCAGCGCGGTGCGGGTCGGATTACCTGTGCGGGCGTACTCGTAGCCGCCGCGCATTCCGCCCACGCCGTCCTGGGCGAAGGTGGAACTGGCGTAGATCGGCACGTTCACCGCACCGGTCTGCGGATCGGGATCGTATCCGGCGTGCACGGCTCGTGTGGAGAACCCCAGCTGATCGTCGGTCATGCCGACCAGCCTAGAACTGCGGGTTTCGGCGCCCGGACGCGGGAACCCCGCTCACTCCGAAGTGTGAGCGGGGTCATCGCGGATGAGGTCCGGACGGACACGGACTCAGTACGCCGAGTCGACGTTGTCCATCGAGCCGTAGCGGTTGGCGGCGTAGTTGCACGCGGCGACAATGTTGGCGACCGGATCCCAGACGTCCCAGGAGGTGCCGTCGACGTGATACGCCTGGAAGGTCGGGTCGATGACCTGCAGCAGGCCCTTGGACGGGATGCCGTTCATCGCGTTGATGTCGTACAGGTTGATCGCCTGGGTGTTACCCGAGGACTCCCGCATGATGTTGCGGAAGATGCCGTCGTAGCTGCCGGGGATGCCGTGCGCGGCCATGATGTCGAGGGCGTTGTGGATCCAGCCGTCGAGGTTGTCCGGGTAGACCGGGGGCGGCGGGGGCTGAACCGGCTCGGGAGCCGGCATGGGCGCCGGGATCGCCGCAGCGGGAGCGGCAGGCGCGGGAGCGGCCGCCACGGCGGGCTTGGCGGCGGGCTGGGTCTTCTCGGCGGGCGCGGTGAGTGTGGAGGCCAACGCGACCGGCTTCACATCGTCGCTCTTGTGCCCACCGGCAGTGGTGATGGCAGCGAAAGCGGCAAGCGCCAGGGTGGCGGATCCGGCGGTACGCGCGACCGCCTTGGCTCTACTGCTCCTGATGGACTTCGACATTCGATGTTTCCCTACTCGTGGTGGTCGGCCTCGTGGCAAATGGGCCTCGGCGGCTTTCGCGGGCAGCACTGAGCAGGGCGGGCTCCGACGAGCTCACCTCGTGCCGCATGCTGTCGATATGGAAGCGGCGAAATTCGCCGCGTTCGGTATCCGGCTACCGGATGCCGCCGCCGGGGGCCCGGCGGCTACGCGCGCAGTCGTGGCGGCCGAGACGGGGTACGACAGGGCCCGCATGCCCGTGGGCAAATCCGGCTCGTTCGCATTCCGCATGACGTTCGACGACTCCTCGTGTGACTCAGACTCGATGTCTGACAACCAACGAGGTCACAGGATGATGTCGGTAGGTGAACGTAAACTTAACCAAAGATGAACAGCAGGTTCTTTTACTTGCGTTTTACTGCGATACATCCTCAAAGCCCGCAGTTGACCTGGGAGTCTTCTTTTCGCAGAAGCGTGTTGCGCGTCACAGAAAAATAACGCGTGTCGCTCCGAACTCGGGTGAATTGTCCGATTTTGCCAAGGTTCGGCAACTGTTCGGTAACGATTGATATCGGTCCGTGATCATCGGCCCGCGAGGTCGGATCTCACTCGATCGGCCATCAATACGAGAGCGCCCGGCCGACCGTGACGGTCGACCGGGCGCGCCCGGAAACGGATATCAGTGCGTGGACAGTCCGGAACCGCTCAGGAAGCCCAGCAGATCGTGGCGGGTGATGACACCGACGGGCTTGCCCTCTTCGACCACCATCAGCGCGTCGGTGGACTCCAGCGATTTGGTCGCCGCGGAGACCGGTTCACCGGAGCCGATCAGCGGGAACGACGGGCTCATGTGCTTGGACACCGGATCGGTCAGGTGGGCCCGGCCCTCGAAGACCGCGGACAGCAGATCGCGCTCGCTGACGCTGCCGGCCACCTCACCTGCCATCACCGGCGGCTCGGCACCCACCACGGGCATCTGGGACACGCCGTATTCGCGCAGGATCTCGATGGCATCGCGCAGCGTCTCCTGCGGATGGGTGTGCACCAGATCGGGCAGTTCACCGGACTTGCCGCGCATGACGTGGCCGACGGTCGGCTCGGTGGTGGTGCCGTCCAGGCGCGAACGCAGGAAGCCGTAGGAGCTCATCCAGCGGTCGTTGAAGATCTTCGACAGATAGCCGCGGCCACCATCGGGCAACAGCACCACCACGACCGCGTCGGGATCGCGCTCGGCCACCCGCAGCGCCGCCACCACGGCCATACCGCAGGAACCGCCGACCAGCAGTCCCTCCTCGCGGGCGAGGCGACGTGTCATTTCGAAGGAATCGGCATCGGAGACGGCGATGATCTCGTCTGGCACCTCCGGGTCGTACGCCGAGGGCCAGAAGTCCTCACCGACACCCTCGACCAGATACGGACGCCCCGTACCGCCGGAGTAGACCGAACCCTCGGGATCGGCGCCGATGATCTTGACCTTGCCGCCGGAGACCTCCTTGAGGTACCGGCCGGTGCCGGTGATCGTTCCGCCGGTGCCGACGCCGGCCACGAAATGAGTGATCGTGCCCTCGGTATCGCGCCAGATCTCCGGGCCGGTGGTCTCGTAATGGCTCGCCGGACCGCCCGGGTTGGAGTACTGATCGGGCTTCCACGCGCCCGGGATCTCACGAGTCAGCCGGTCCGAGACGCTGTAGTAGCTGTCGGGATGCTCCGGCGACACCGCGGTCGGGCACACCACCACTTCGGCGCCATAGGCACGCAGCACATTGCGCTTGTCCTCGCTGACCTTGTCAGGGCAGACGAAGACGCAGTGATAGCCGCGCTGCTGAGCGACCAGGGCCAGACCCACACCGGTATTACCGGAGGTCGGCTCCACGATGGTCCCGCCGGGCTTCAGCAAGCCCTGCTCCTCGGCGGCATCGATCATCTTGACCGCGATACGGTCCTTCGAGCTGCCGCCCGGGTTCAGATACTCGATCTTCGCGGCCACCAACCCGGAGTCCGGACCCACCACCGAATTCAACCGGACGAGCGGAGTATTACCGATCAGGTCGACAACGTGGTTCGCGATACGCATAGCTATATGGTCGCAGAGCGCGATACGCGCGCTGACATTGGCACACCGCGCGACAGCCGACTCGTCCGCAAAAGGTCGCGTAGCGGACGACAGCGGCTACTATGCGGTGCGTGAGGATGCCGAAGACAGCCCGCGCCGCCGCAGTCGTGGCCGGGACAGTCGGGGCCGTGACCGCGATCGGGTCCGCCTCGGCCAGCGCACAGACCGTCGAATTCCCGCAGACGCCGAGCGTGTTCTACGGCGGACTGTGCGGGGGCAATATCCGGACGTGGGCCGATACCAGCCCCGACTATCCGGGCCGGGCGGTCCTCAATGTGCAAGCGCTGCCGATCCAGGGGGTGGGATCGGGCCAGTATCCGTTCGCGCCGCTGTGCAATGTGGACACCACCGTCGCCTGGCGCAATGTGAACACCGGCGCCGCCGGTGAGTATCGGCTCAATGTGGTCTCCGGGATCTACGGCAGCATCCTGTACGCGAACTTCCAGGACACCGGGCCGGGCCACATCGAGGTGATCGTCACGACGAACAACCTCAACGTCCCCGCCCACGGCGCATTCGACGTCGCCTGAGCCCGTCCCCGCCCCTGCCCGCACGGACGTGATCGCCGCGTACGCAGGCAGGGCACTGGTCGGGCCACACCTGATCACCGCATAATCGGTAGGACCGATGCGCGCTGATCACGGCCGCGCCGGCTGCGTGATCCCGGATGCCCGCCGGTGTGGTGTCGCGTCCGGATCGGCAGACAACACAGGAGACGAAGGCGGAGGTGCGCGGTGACGTCCAGAACGTGGCGCTCGATCGCGGCCGGCGCGGCCGCCGCGGTGGCGGTCGGATCCGGGGCGGGCACCGCGGGCTGGGCGACATATCGGCTCCTGATGTCGCAGGCGCGGGCCGCGCGGACGGTGATCGGCCGTGACACCTCCAAACCGCCCGAGGCCGACGGTGTCTATACCCGCGCCTGTGCCGCGCCCGAGCCCTGGCGCGCAGGTGTGCCGTTCGACGTCCATCTGATGATCTTCGGCGATTCCACGGCCGCCGGAGTCGGCTGCGCCGATGCCGAGCAGGTGCCGGGCGTGCTGATCGCACGCGGCCTGGCCGACACCACCGGATCACGAATTCGCTTGAGCACCAAGGCGATATCCGGCGCCACCTCCAAAGGGCTCGCCGGTCAGGTGGACGCGATGTTCATCGCGGGACCACCGCCGGACGTGGCAGTCGTCATGGTCGGCGCCAATGACGTCACCAAGAAACATTCGATCGCCCGCTCGGCCCAGCGGCTGCGAAGCGCGGTCGCGCGATTGCGCGAGGCCAGCGCGATCGTCGTCGTCGCGACCTGCCCCGATCTCGGGAGCGTCGCCGCCATCCCGCAACCCCTGAGTACGGTCGTGCACCGCTGGAGCGCACGTTTGGCCGGCGCCCAGGCCGCCGCGGTCCGGTCGGCCGGCGGCACCACCGTGGCCATGGGCGATCTGCTCGGCCACGACTTCCGCAGTACCCCCGAGGTCTTGTTCTCCGCCGACGGCTTCCACCCCTCGGCCGCCGGTTACGCCCTGGCCGCCGAGCACATCATCCCGGCGGTGCTCATCGGACTGGGCGCCGACCCACAGCCCCTGTCCGCGGCAGTCATCCGGTAGGCCCGCTGACCGGGACTACCGCACACAGCGATGCCTCACCGAGCCGATCCAGAGGAGCCACCTGCCCGAAACGACCGGGCGGTCAATGTTCTCGGCCCGCTTCGTTTTTGGACCGACCGAGTGGAGCAGCGAAGCTTCGAGGCCAGGGGGCCGCGCATCCCGCCGGAGCGGAGCGGAGACCGATAACACAGCACCGGGTGTTCCGGGCCACATCGGCTCGACGTAAATTCGATGAGGAATTTGTCGTACCCGTGTACCGAAACGGTCATCTGACTGTTTCGGCGCCGACCCAATAAGGAGTCCTCATGCCTGAGGCCGTCATCGTCTCGTTCGCCCGCTCGCCGATCGGCCGTGCGGGCAAGGGTTCGCTGGTGAGCATGCGCCCGGACGACCTTGCCACCCAGATGGTCCGCGCCGCCCTGGACAAGGTTCCGGCCTTGAACCCCGCTGATATCGACGATCTGATGCTCGGTTGCGGACAGCCCGGTGGCGAGGCCGGATTCAATATGGCCAAGGTGGTCGCCACCCAGCTCGGCTACGACTTCCTGCCCGGCGTCACCCTGAACCGGTACTGCTCGTCGTCACTGCAGACCACTCGGATGGCGCTGCACGCCATCAAGGCCGGCGAGGGTGACATCTTCATCTCCGCCGGTGTCGAGACCGTCTCCCGGTTCCCGAAGGGCACCTCCGACGGCTGGCCCGACACCCACAACGACAAGTTCGCCGAGGCCGAGGCCCGCACCACCAAGCGCGCCGAGGGCGGCTCGGACAGCTGGGCCGACCCGCGCGAGGCCGGCGATCTGCCCGACGTCTACATCGCGATGGGCCAGACCGCCGAGAACGTGGCCCAGTTCACCGGAATCTCGCGCGAGGACCAGGACCACTGGGGTGTGCGCTCGCAGAACCGTGCTGAAGAGGCCATCAAATCCGGCTTCTTCGAGCGGGAGATCACCCCGGTGACCCTGCCCGACGGCACCGTCGTCTCCACCGACGACGGCCCGCGTGCCGGTACCACCTACGAGAAGATCTCGCAGCTCAAGCCGGTCTTCCGCCCCGACGGCACCATCACCGCCGGTAACGCCTGCCCGCTGAACGACGGCGCCGCCGCCCTGGTGATCATGAGCGACACCAAGGCCAAGGAACTGGGCCTGACCCCGCTGGCGCGCATCGTGTCCACCGGTGTCTCCGGCCTGTCGCCGGAGATCATGGGCCTGGGCCCGATCGAGGCCGTGCGCAAGGCGCTGAAGATCGCCGGCAAGACCATCGACGACATCGATCTCTACGAGATCAACGAGGCCTTCGCCGTACAGGTGCTGGGTTCGGCCCGTGAGCTGAACATGGACTTGGACAAGCTGAACATCTCCGGTGGCGCCATCGCGCTGGGCCACCCGTTCGGTATGACCGGCGCCCGCATCACCGCCACCCTGATCAACAACCTGCAGACCCAGGACAAGCAATTCGGTCTGGAGACCATGTGTGTCGGTGGCGGCCAGGGCATGGCGATGGTCCTCGAGCGCTTGAGCTGAGGTAAGTGGCTCAGGCCCGCTGACCCAAGACAATCGGCCGGTCCTTCATCCTTTCGGGTGAGGGATCGGCCGATTTCGTTTCCGGCTCGGGTTCAGGTGAACGTCCGCGCCCGCGCACGGAACTACCCTTGCCGCATAGCAATTCACCAGCCGGACCGCACGGCAGAGCGAGCCCGGCGAAGACGCTGCCGGGGTGACGGCAGACTCCGACTTCTCGCATGGCATCACGATTATCCGGCCACAGCAGCATCCGGACGGACTGGCGTCTCGGTGGCCGTATCAGGCTGGCGTCAGGGCGGTGTCAGGCCGGGCGCTGATAGTTGCTCCATGACGGACCGCAGCACATCCTCGACCGATTTCGAACGCGACCCGGCCGGCGCCGGCCGAGGGCTTGCGCCGCCACTATTCAGTGTTACTATCTACTAGTACTAAGCAACACTTAGTAGCGAAAGGAAGGGTCCGTGGGCAAGCAGATAACGGAAATGCTCAAAGGCACGCTGGAGGGCATCGTGCTGGCGATCTTGTCCGGACGGTCCGCGTACGGCTACGAGATCACGGCGTGGCTGCGCGAACAGGGATTCACCGATATTGCCGAGGGCACCATCTACGCCCTGCTCGTCCGGATCGAGAAAAGGGACCTGGTCGATGTGGAGAAGATCCCGTCGGAGAAGGGCCCGCCGCGCAAGGTCTACTCCCTCAATGCCCAAGGACGCGAATATCTCGACGAGTTCTGGAGGACCTGGAGCTTCCTCTCCGAACGGCTCGAACAGCTCCACGAAGGAGGCAAATAACCATGTTCATCGAAAAGGTGATCGGCGACCTCGGCGACAAGAAGCGGTGGCGGCAGTATAAGGCGCGCAAACAACAGCTTCCCGCGACCTACCGCACGGCAGTCGATGGGTTCGAGCGGTACCTGATGGTCCTCGGCCCCGGTGGCGGCACTGCGATTTTCGAGGACCTCATCGATCTGTTCGAGCAGAGCGCGGCGGACCGAACCGCGGTTCGCGAGATCGTCGGCGACGACCCTGTGGAATTCATCGAGGCATTCGCTCGCAACTACCAAGAGGATTCGTGGAAGAACCGCGAACGCAAGCGGTTGACCGACGCCATCGAGCGCGCCACCGGCGAAGACACCGGAAAAGGAAAGTAGTTCGATGACAACACAGCAAGCTCCGGCGATACACGTGCACGGTCTGGAGAAGTCCTATAAGGATCTACATGTGCTGCGGGGCGTGGACTTCGAGGTGGCGCGCGGCAGTATTTTCGCCTTGCTCGGCTCGAACGGGGCGGGCAAGACCACGGTCATCCGGATCCTGTCCACACTACTGAAGGGTGATGCGGGGACGGCCACCGTTAACGGCTTCGACGTCGCTGCGCAACCGGCGCAGGTGCGCGAGTCCTTCAGCCTCACCGGGCAGTTCGCCGCCGTCGACGAAATCCTCAGCGGGCGTGAGAATCTCGTGCTCGTCGCCCACCTGCGACGGCTGCCGGATCCGGGACAGGTCGCCGATGATCTGCTCGAACGTTTCTCTCTGACCGACGCCGCTGCCCGGCGAGTGTCGACGTATTCGGGTGGTATGCGCCGCCGCCTCGACATCGCGATGAGCCTCATCGGGAATCCGCCGGTCATCTTCCTCGATGAGCCCACCACCGGGCTCGACCCCCAGTCGCGCATCGAGGTGTGGCAGACCGTCAAAACACTCGCCGAACACGGTACGACGGTGCTGCTCACGACGCAGTATCTGGACGAGGCCGAACAACTCGCCGATCGGATCGCGATCCTGCACAAGGGCCGGATCATCGTGAACGGCACCCTGGCCGAGCTCAAGCAACTCCTGCCGCCGGCCGAAATCGAATACGTCGAGAAACAACCCACCCTCGAGGACGTCTTCCTGACCCTCGTCGGCGAGGACGGCGACTCCGGCAATGCCGCAGCGTCGGCACAGACCAGTAAGGAACAACGATGACCACGCATTTCGCCGGCGACACCGGCTACCTGCTGGGGCGATCCCTGCGCCACATCGCGCGCAGCCCGGACACCATCATCACGACCGCGATCACACCGATCGCCATGATGCTGCTGTTCGTCTACGTATTCGGCGGCGCCATCGATACCGGGTCGGATTCGTATGTGACCTATCTGCTTCCCGGCATCCTGCTCATCACAATCGCTTCGGGCATCTCCTACACCGCGTATCGGCTGTTCCTGGATATGAAGAACGGCATCGTCGAGCGATTTCAGTCCATGCCGATCACACGATCGTCCATTCTGTGGGCGCACGTGCTGACATCGCTTGTCGCCAACGTGATCTCGCTCGTGGTCGTCGTGCTCGTCGGCCTGCTGATGGGCTTTCGCTCAGGCGCGGGTGTGCTGGCGTGGCTCGCGGTCGCCGGCATCCTGCTCCTGTTCACCCTGGCGCTGACATGGCTCGCCGTCATCCCCGGCCTCACCGCGAAGACGGTGGACGGTGCGGGCGGATTCTCCTACCCACTCATCTTTCTTCCGTTCATCTCCTCGGCGTTCGTGCCCACAGATTCCATGCCCGGCCCGGTGCGCGCCTTCGCCGAACATCAGCCGGTGACCTCCATCGTCAACACCATCCGCGCCTTGTTCACGCAACAGCCGGTAGGCAACGACATCTGGATCGCCCTGGGCTGGTGTGTCGGCATCCTCGTCGTCGCATATTTCTTCGCCATGAACACCTACCGCCGCAAGGTCTCCTGAACAGAACAGGCCGTCGGAACGGCACCGGTAGGCGCAGCGGCCGAGGCGGATAGATCTATCCGCCTCGGCCGCTGCGCCTACGGGCTCGGCTGGGCCGTACTTCGGCCTGCCCGGCGAACGCACCGTGATCATGGGCGCCCGCGTCGAGATGTAAGAAGATCGAAACGCCCCCTCCGCCGGACCACGAGAACACCATCAACAGCCAGGCACCGCCGATGGCACCAGATCGGGCGGCTTGCGCATTCTCCACGCTCTGCAACCACTTCGGCCAGGTCCTATGTCCCGGCAGGTCCGGGGTTTACCGGAAAGCGAATGGGCGACTGCCGAATTCGGCAGCCACCCATTTGTCGATCTCTATGCGATCAGCTCAGCCGCGCACGACCGACATGAGGGCGTCGATCGAATCGGCCGCCGGCAACCCCAATGCCTGTTGAGCCACCGAACGCGCGGCCGGCTCGGACAATTGCTCCGCCACATTGAGGTCGAACTTCCGGGTGAGCTCATCATCGGTGAGCGGATTCGCCGGGCCACCGCGATTGTGATCGATACGCGCCTCGCGCCAGGCGCCGTCGCGGGTGCGCACCCGCAGCACAGCGGGAAATTGGTGCGGGTAGATCTCATCGCACCGATCGTCGCTGTGCGCGACCACCAGTGATGCCAGCGCGAGCGTGCGAGGATCCTTCGCCGCCGCATCGGTGAAATCGGCATGTCCCACACCGAGTCCGGAACCACCGAGCAGTGCGCGTGCGACGGTGAACGGGCCCGAGAACGCGGCGTGGTATCCCGATTCCGGGGCCGCCTTGGCCGCGGGCGGTTCGGCGATGGTGCGGAGTACGGGCTTCGGCACACCGAGTTCGATCTCGACGATCTCATCGGGGTCGAGCCCGGCGGCGCGCAGTGCGCGCGCGGCATCGATTCCGGCGTGGGTGAAGTGATTACACGGATACGGCTTGAAGAAGATGCCGGGCAACTCCCAGTGCTCCCCCAGTCCTTCGGTCACCTTCGCCACGTCGGCGCGGTCGCCGCAGAACGCGTGCAGGAATCCGAAGCGGCCCTCGATGACAGTCGGCGGACCGGTGAGCCCGTGCCGCGCGAATTCTGCTGCGGTGACACCGGAATGCGCTGCCCAGCCACAGTGCGCGCGTTTGACCGTGCCGCCGGTCCGATTGGCCTCGAGCAGCCCGGCGCCGAAACTGGCGGCGATTCCCATAGCGTCGGCGATACCTTCGGCATCCAGCCCGTAGAGCATCGCGGCTGCCGCGGCCGATCCCACCGCACCGCAGATCGAGGTCGCGTGCTGGCCGCGCTCGAAGAATTCGGAATTGCCGAGTTCCTCGTCGTAGCCGCCCATCCCGAGGCGCACCGCGATCTCGATGCCCACACCGGCCGCGTCGAGCACCGCGGCACCTGACGCGCCCGTCGCCTCGCCTACTGCCAACGCCGCCGGCACGACCGAGGCCGAGGGATGCAGTACCGACGGCAGATGGGTGTCATCGGAATCCATGGAATGGGCGAGGGTGCCGTTCACCAACGCGGCTGTGGCGGCGGGAAAACGCTCGCCGGTACCGATCCCGGTCGCACGCGCCGCGCCGGCCCAATCGCGAGCCACCGCAACCACCGCACGCGCCGACGGTTGTTCCCGCGCGGCCAGTGAATTGCCGAGTACGTCGAGGACTCGCCGGGCTACATCTGTGCGCAATTCCTCGGTGAGTCCGTCGGTTCGGATCCGGTCGGCCAGTGTGGCCAGCCGACCGACGACCGTCCCCTGCAGGTCGTGACGGCTGCTCATGCGGCCACAACCGCTACCGGGCGCACCGGCGATCCGGTCCCGCCGGTGATGCGCAGCGGCGCCATGACAAAGGTGAATTCGGTGAGTCCGCGCCGGCCGGCCGCCTCGAGATTCAGATGCTCGATGATATGAATGCCATTTTCCACCAACAGGATTCGATGCACGGGAAGGACGCTGTGCCCTTTGCCGGCCGGAATCTGCTCGAAGGCGGTGGTATCAGCGCCCGCGGCGACGATACCGGCGTCGGCAAGCCACTGCGCCGCACCGACATCGGCGCCCGGAACCCCGTCCTGCTGACCCAGATAGCGTTGCGGATCGTCGAAGTAGCGAGCCCACCCGGTGCGGATCAACACCACGTCGCCGCGCCGCGGCGTCACGCCGGCGGCATCTGCGGCATCGCGCAGATCCTGTTCGGTGACGGCGCTTCCGGCGTCGAGGGCATCGACCCCGCGTACTCGCGCCACATCGAGCAGCAGCCCGCGGCGAAGCAGGAACGGAATGGATTCCGCGCCCAATTGTGAGAAACGCCCGCCCTTCTGGGCTTCCTCGGCATCCACACCGCCGTGCAGCTTGCCCTCGTGACTGACGTGCGAGAGAGCATCCACATGGGTGCCGACGTGGCCGCCGGTCACGATGATCTCGTTGGAGGCCGATCCGCCGTCGGGCCGGACCATATCGCCGTGCCTGCGGATCAAGGTCATCCGGAATCCGGGGTGGTTGGGTGAGCAGGGCATTCCCGTAGTATGCGGATGTCCGAGCTCGACGATATCGACGTCGGTATCCACCACGGCGCTCAACAACGCGTCCGGTCCGGTCGCGACGGTCTGTGTGGTCATACATTCACTCCTGATGCTGCTGTGGCTTCTGCTCGATCCAGGACGAGGCGTGCGTTCGCGACCACGGCCGGGTCGATGAACCGGCCGTCGTCGTCGAGCACCGCCGACTCACCGGCGGCCGCCGACCGGGCCGCGCGATCAATGATTCGGCGAGCACTTCGTTGTGCCTCCGCCGACGGGGTATAGGCGTCGTGGACGATGTCGATCTGCTTCGGGTGGACGACGGAGCGCCCGAAGAAGCCCTGGGCGAGTCCGGCACGGGAGGATTCCGAGAGGCCCGCGAGGTCGTCGACCGCGGTCCAGACGCTCTGGACCGGAGAATTCAGCCCGGCGGCACGCGCCGCGGCGACGATCCAGCCCCGGGCCCAGGCGAGACCGCTCGGCTGCACCCGAAGGTCCGCCGCGAGGTCGGCCTCGCCGAGCGCGATCCCGGTGACGCGCCGATGACATCGCGCGATGTGCGGGGCGGCCAGCAGGCCCGCGGCGGATTCGATGATCGCGTGAACCTCACATGACAGGCGGTCGGCGGCGGCCGAAACTGCCTCCGGCTCATCGGCTTTCGGCAGCCGGACACCCGCCGGGGACACTGTCGCCGAGGCCAGCGCAGCGAGCTCGTTGTCGAGCCATTCGGACCCGATGACGTTGAGCCGCAACCAGATCTTGCGGCCGGGCGGCGCCGTGCGCAGGGTGTCGAGTGCGTTCGCGAGAGCCCGATCCTTCGCCGTGACCGGCACCGCGTCCTCGAGATCGATGACCACGGCGTCCGCGCCGCTGTCGACGGCTTTGCCGATGCGGTCGTGGCGATGCCCGGGCACATACAGCCAGCTGCGCGGAGTCACGATCGCTCCGCGCCGGTCGGCCGATGGCCCAGGGCACGCGAAACCGACTGTGCCGCTTGCACAACCAGGCTTTCGTACCTGTCACACGCTTCGTCGGTCATTCGATAGCTGGGGCCGCACACCGACACCGATCCGACCACCGATCCGTCGGCCCCGAAGACGGGGGCGGCGACCGATCCGGCGCCTTCCTGACGTTCGCCCGTCGATCGGCAGGCACCGCGCTCCCGGGCCGTGCGAAGAATCTCGCGCAGTGCCGCCGAGTCGACGATCGTCGTCGCGGTCAGGCGCGGCAGGGGTCGCGTCAGCAGATCGTTCTGTTCCTCATCGGACAGATGAGCCAGGATGACCCTGCCCGATGAACCACTGTGCAGATCGAACCGTTTACCCAGATCGACGGTCATCTTGATTTCGTGAGTGCCCTCGACCTGATCGAGATAGACGCGGCCGCCCGGGACACGCGCCGATACGGTCGCCGTCTCCCCCGTCACCCGTTGCAGCTCCACCAGCGACTCACGCGCCATCCGCCGCAGCGGCGACACATCCAATGCGCGCGCGCCGAGTGTCGCGGCCGCCGGACCGAGTAGATACCGACGCGTCGAGGGCTCGTAGAGCAGTAGGCCACTGTCGACGAAGGTCGTCAGAATACGGTGGGCAACCGCCTTGGACATGCCGGTCGCCCGGGCGATCTCCGAGACGCCGAGCGCGCTCGAGCGGCGACCGAACTCGAGCAGCACTTCCGCTGCTCGCGCGGCGGCCGTAGTGCCGCCACCGGAGGGCTCCATCGTGGCTCCGTTCTCCGAAGTCGTTGTGTTGTTCCGAGCCGCGAGACAGTACGCCATCGCTGCAAACCCAAAATCAGTTGTACCGCTTAGCGAAACGATTGTCCAGAGATCGAATCGGACTCGACTTCAAGCTTCCACCGAGTTATTGCACTATCCAGACCCTTGCGCACGACAGTCCGAGAGTGCATAGTGCGGAGGACCACATTCTTGCGTTCCGCCAAGCGGAACAGGTTAGGAGGAAGCGTGGACAGTCCGGATTTCGATCTGGTCGTGGCCGGCGCGGGCGGCGGGCTCGTCGCCGCCCTGCGAGCGGCCGAACTCGGGTCGAACGTGCTCGTCGTCGATGCCGACCAGCACTTCCAACGCGGCAACAACACCTCGATGTGCACCGCGATGATCCCCGCTGCGGGGACTCGCTGGCAGCACGCGGCCGGGGTGCCGGACAGTCCCGAGCAATTCCTCGGCGATATCGACCGCAAGACCGGCGGGACCGCCGATCGACGGGTGGCGGCCGCCCTGGCACGGGCGAGCGCACCACTGGTGACCTGGCTGGCCGACGCGCAAGGCCTCGACCTCGAACTGGTCACCGACTTCCGCTATCCCGGGCACAGTACCGACCGCTGCCACACCATCGCCGGGCGCCATGGCTCCCGCCTGCTCAAACACCTGCTGGATCGCGCGAACGCGCACCCTCGGATCGAGATCATCGCCCCGATGAGCCTGCGCGAGGTGGAGACCACCGACGGCCGGGTTTCCGGTGTGGAGATCGCCACCCCCGACGGGCACGGCGAGCGGCTCACCGCGCCCGCGGTCCTCTTGGCCACCAACGGTTTCGGCGCCGACCGCGCTCTCGTACGCCAGTGGATTCCCGAAATCGCCGATGCCCACTATCACGGTGGCGGCTACAGCCGGGGCGACGCACTACGGATCGGCCGCGGCCTCGGCGCGGACACCGGCTACCTCGACGCGTATCAGGGCCATGCCGCGCTGTCATCGCGCAGCCAGACACTCATCGGCTGGGCCACGGTCGTGCACGGCGGAATCATCGTCAACCGCGACGGGCAGCGCTTCGCACCCGAATCGACCGGATACTCCGAGTTCGCGGCAATTCTCGCCGCGCAGCCCGGGGGCACGGGCTGGATCGTCATCGATGAGCACATCGAGGCGCTGTGCTCGGCCTTCGACGACTTCCGAGCCGTCGCCGACAGCGGCTCGCTCGTCCGTGCCGGCAGCGCCGGGGAACTGGCCGAAAAGCTGTCCGTTCCGGCCGGCACACTCGCGGACGAATTGGCGGCCGCACAGCGTTCGGCTGCCGGACTGGAACCGGACCGCCAGGGACGCACCGATGACCGCCATGCCCTGAACTCTCCCTATATCGCGATCGCGATCACCCCGGCGCTGTTCCATACCCAGGGCGGGCTCGTTGTCGACGAACATGCCCGCGTCCTCGCCGACGGCTCGCCGATTCCCGGTCTGTACGCGTCGGGCGGCGCGGCGATCGGGATCTCCGGTCACGGTGCGAGCGGATACCTCGCCGGCAACGGACTCATCACGGCACTCGGCCTGGCATACCTCGCCGCCGAACACGTCACCAGCCCCATCCCCGCCTGACCACATTTCACCCCTCGGATTTCTGCCAGGAGAAGAAGAGAATCATGACCAACTACCTCATCAAGAACGGCACGGTCGTGCGCACCGACAGCGCGGCGCCGGAGAACGGGGAGTCCGCCGACATCCTCGTCGTGGACGGCAAGATCGCCGCCATCGGTCCCGATCTGAGCGGCGATGCCGTCGCGGATGCCGAGATCGTCGATGCCACCGGCAAACTCGTCTTTCCCGGCGTAGTCGACGCCCATCAGCACTGGGGTATCTACAACCCGCTGACCGAGGACACCGAGACCGAATCGCGCGCGAGCGCACAGGGCGGTGTCACCACGGCGCTGACCTACATGCGGACCGGTCAGTACTACCTGAACAAGGGCGGCTCCTACGCCGACTTCTTCCCCGAGGTGCTCGACGCCTCGGCCGGGCGCAGCTACATCGACTACGCCTTCCATCTGGCGCCGATGTCCAAGCAGCACATCGGCGAGATCCCGGACCTGGCCGCCGATCAGGGCGTGACCTCGTTCAAGATCTTCATGTTCTACGGCAGCCACGGTCTGCACGGGCGCTCCACCTCGCAGAGCGATTTCCTGATGATCCCCGAGGACGAGCGCTACGACATCGCCCACTTCGAGTTCGTCATGCGCGGTGTGCAGAAGGCCCGTGAGCAGTTCCCCGAACTCGCCGAGCACATCTCGCTGTCACTGCACTGCGAGACCGCCGAGATCATGAGCGCCTACACCAAGATCGTCGAGCAGGAGGGCACGCTCAGCGGGCTCGCCGCCTACAGCGCTTCGCGTCCGCAGCATTCCGAGGGACTGGCCGTCACCATCGCCTCCTTCCTCGCCGACGAGACCGGACTGCCGAATATCAATCTGCTGCACCTGAGTTCGGCGAAGGCGTTGAAGGCCGCGATGAAGATGGCCGAGGCCTTCCCGCACGTGAACTTCCGTCGCGAGGTCACGATCGGTCACCTGCTCACCGATATCGACAACGCGAACGGCCTGGGCGCCAAGGTGAATCCGCCGATCCGCCCGCGCGAGGATGTGGAGGCGCTGTGGGAGCACCTGCTCGCCGGGAATATCGACTGGGTCGTCTCCGATCACGCCTGCTGCAAGGACGAGGTCAAGTTCGGCGAGGACCGCGACGACGTGTTCGCCGCCAAATCCGGTTTCGGCGGCACCGAATACCTGCTGCCCGGCCTGCTCACCGAGGGACGTAAGCGCGGCGTGTCGCTGCGCCGGATCGCGCAGCTCACCGCATCGAACCCCGCCGATCGATACGGCCTGCCCGGTAAGGGCCGGCTGGCCGAGGGCGCCGACGCCGATATCGCGATCGTCGACCCGAACCGGACCTGGAGCGTGCGTGCCGCCGATTCCGAATCCACCCAGGAGTACACGCCTTTCGAGGGATTCGAGCTGACCGCCGCGGTCACCGATACCTTCGTCCGTGGCAATCGCGTACTCGCCGACGGCGCCGTCACCGGCAATCCCGCCGGTCGCTATCTGTCCCGGCCGTACTGAGGAGATTCTCGGTGACCGACGATACGACCGAGATCCGGCCCGCGGGACCCCTGCGCGGGCTGAAGGTTCTCGATGCCTCCACCATTCTGGCCGGACCGCTCGCAGCCCAGATCCTGGGTGATTTCGGTGCGGACGTAATCAAGATCGAACATCCGGACAAGCCGGACGGGATGCGCGGGCACGGCCTGGACAAGAACGGTATTCCGTTGTGGTGGAAGATGATCAGCCGCAACAAGCAGACCGTCACACTGAATCTGAACACCGCCGACGGGCAGGCGATCTTCCGCGAGCTCGCCGCCGAAGCCGATGTCGTGGTCGAGAACTTCCGGCCCGGCACCTTCGAACGCTGGGGCCTGTCCTACGCCGAGTTGTCGGCCGCCAACCCGGGTTTGATCATGTTGCGCGTCACCGGCTTCGGACAGCACGGCCCCTATGCCAAGCGTCCGGCCTTCGGCACGCTGGTCGAATCGATGAGCGGTTTCGCCCACCTCACCGGACAACCCGACGGTCCACCCACCCTGCCGGCCTTCGGGCTGGCCGACTCCATCGCCGGAGTCGCCGGATCGGCCGCGGTATTGATGGCTCTGCTCGACCGGGAGCGCAACGGCGGTACCGGCCAGGAGATTGATCTGGACCTGCTCACCCCGATCATGACCGCGGTGGGCCCGGGCGTCATCTACGCCGACCAGCTGGGGATCGATCAGGAACGAACCGGCAACCGGTCGCAGAACAACGCGCCCCGGAACCTGTACCGCACCAAGGACGATCACTGGGTCGCCATCTCGACCAGCGCCCAGGCGATCGCGGAACGGGTCATGCGGATCGTCGGCCATCCCGAGGTTCTCGACGAGGAATGGTTCGCGACCGGGCGGGCCCGCGCCCAGCACGCCGACCTGCTGGACCGCTATGTCGGCGACTGGATCGCCGAACGCACGCGCGACGAGGTCACCAGCGTTTTCGAGGAGGCCGGCGCCGCGGTCGCGCCGGTCTATCGGCCGAGCGATCTCCTGGTCGATCCGCAGGTCGTCGCTACCGACATGATCACCACAGTCGAAGACGACGATCTCGGGCCGATGCGCATGCACAACGTGATGTGGCGCATGGGGCAGACCCCCGGCGCCATCCGCCACACCGGACGACCCGCAGGTGCCGACACCGACACGGTCCTCACCCGCCTCGGCCACAGCGCCGAGGACATCGACAACCTGCGGTCGCGCGGCGTCATCTGACCCGCCACAGCTTTATCCGAGGAGTTCGCTTTGAAATCGCGTTGGCTGACTATTGCCATAATTCTGGGATTGGTCGTGGTGAATTACATCGACCGCAGCGCAATCTCTTTCGCCGCCGGCGACCTGAAACATGAATTCGGAATAACACCCGGAAATTACGGAATCATCAGTTCCGCATTCTCGATCGGCTATATGCTTTTCGCCCTGCTCTCGGGGCCGCTGGTCGACCGCTTCGGCTCACGCCGAATCCTGATCACCGGAATGTTCGTCTGGGCCGCGGCGACGGCGCTGACGCCTTTCGCCGGTGGATTCATGGGGCTGATCCTGCTCCGATTGGTCCTGGGCTCCGGTGAGGCTCCCTGCTTCCCCGCCGCCACCCGTATCGCCAGTCGATGGCTACCGGCTCAGGAGCGCGGAAAGGCGCTGGCACTCATCGGCGGCGTCGCGGTGTCCGGCAGCCTGCTCATCGGCGGGCCGATCCTCACTCAGCTGATCGCGCTCACCGGATGGAAGGGCATGTTCTGGGTGCTCGCGCTCGCGGGTATCGCCTGGGTGGTCGTCGCCTATCCATCGTTGCGGAATTCGCCGAGCGAAGCCTCGTTCGTCTCCGCGGAGGAGCTGAGCTACATCCGAGCCGGACAGCAGGACGGCGAGGACAGCAGTCACGAGTCGAGTACGGACTGGGGCGCGATTCTGCGCAATCGCAATCTGTGGCTGGTCGGCCTGGGCTACTTCTCCTGGGGTTTCATGTTCTGGGCCTTCATGTATTGGCTCCCGCAGTATCTGCAGGGCGAGTTCGATCTGTCGATCAAGGCGGTCGGAGCATTCTCGGTGGCGCCGTGGGCGGCCGGTGTGGTGGGCGCCGCGATCGGCGGAATCGTGGTCGATCGGGTCTACAAGCGCACGCACAGTGTCCGGTCCCGCTTCGTCATCATCAGCGTCGCGTTGTTGCTGGCCGGCGCCTCGATCCTGCCGATCCTCGTGATCCGCGGCAATTTGACGGTCGCCCTGATCTGCATTTCCGCCGGAGTCGGATTCGGATTCGTCACCGGAGGGATCTGGTGGGTCGCGGCCATCGACGCGGCCCCCGCACAACCGGGCACCGCGGCCGGATTCGCCGATGCGTGTTTCGCGCTCGCCGGGATCATCGCCCCATCGGTCATGGGGTTCATCGTGGACCGGACCGGCACCTACGACGGCGGATTCATCGCCATGTCGGCACTGTGTGTGATCGCGTCGTTCGCACTGCTGCTGTTCGCCCAGGAACCGGGACGAGGATCGGTGACCGGGGAACCGGCCCACTCCACAGCCGAAGACGGGCTCCCCGCGACCACCTGACGGCACGTCTCGCCCGTCTCCTGCAGAAACAACAGAATTACATTCACACCGCTAACCGCGATATTCGAATCGCAATTGGTTCGCCGCTCACAGTGGTGATTCCATAGCACAATTTCACAGCAACCCGCATTCTCCCGAGTCGGGTTCATTTTTCGATGCCGAAAACGGATCGAATTTTCGGTAACAAGAAAGAAGTAATCAGATGAGGAAAATCAACCTGGCATGCTCCATGCTTGTCGCGGCCGTTGGAGTTACAGTTGCCACCACTGGATCCGCATCGGCAACGGTGCCGGCCCCGGCGGTCAACTACACCGCGACCACGTCTCCCACCAACACCATCGTGAAGACGGACTCCGGTTCGCTGGTGAACGACGGCGGTGTCTTCAAGATCAAGGCGGCCGACGGCACCGTCGTGGCCGGCACCGACCTGTCGTTCCGCGTCGATGATTTCGTCTTCCCGATCGATGCCGATATCACCGGGCGAACGGCGGCGCTCACCCCGCGGTTCGATCTCGCGCACGCGGCCTATCGACCGGTCGCGCTGCCCTACGAGGACACCGCCCCGTGGAAGACCCCCTACGACCGCGAACAGGCCGCGTGGAACCGGCTGTCGAGCACGGTCCTGATGGGCGCCACCCTGGGCACCCTGGTCGGCGGGCTGGGCGGCGCTGCCGGTGGTTGCATCCTCGGCGGCATCGCCGGTGCGACCGTCGCGGCCGCCACGATCGTCGGCATGTTCGGGCCGTTCATTCCCGCCGCGGCGGTGGGCTGCCTCGGTGGCGTTCTCGCGGTGGGAGCCCTGGGCACCGTCGCGGGACAGCTGCTCGTCACGGCGCCCGCGGCCGTTCTCGCGGCGGTTCAGTACTTCACGACGGTCAACGCGCCGTTCCCCGCGAAGTAATCCGGACCGCACACGCGTCCGACCCGGCTCGAGCTGATCGGACTCGGACGAAACGGGAGCCCCCAGCCTCGATGAGGTTGGGGGCTCCCGTTATTCGCCGGTCCGGCTCCGCGGTCGGCCCGGTATCAGTCGTTCTGCAGATAACTCAGCAGACGCAGGATCTCGAGGTACAGCCAGACCAGGGTGACGGTCAGCCGCTCGAACTAGTGCCTCGTGATCGCTTCGCGCACCCTGACCATCTCGGCGAAAAGCTCACTCCGCCAAATGTTCTGCTGCTCCTTGGTACCTGCGTAACCGAGCGGTTCGGTGCTGCGGTGCCGGAAGTATTTCAGGCTGCGGGCGGTCTTGGGATAGGACCGGCGAAAGAAGACCCAGCCGCGCTCGGGTCCCTGACCGAATACCAGGACGGCCCGCAATCGAGGGAGCCGCGCGATCATCTGGATGAGAAGGTCCGCGCCTTCGGTGAGATAGGGATCGCGAACGCTCGAATTCAATTCACCGAACCCCTTGATGTACCAGGGGTACATGTTCCAGCCGATGCAGTCGGTGCGAGCGATCTCGGCATGATCGAGCGCTTCGGCGATCCGCTCGGCCGCCGGATCACCGTTCTCGACCGACAACATGCCCGAACCGCCCGGCACGTCGAGCCGGGTCTGCTCGCCGGGCGAGAGAGTCAGCAACAGCAGCCGAGCGGCGGCCCCGCCGAATTCCGCTGAAATGTGCGGGATGAACTTGTCCGGCTGCCGGGCCTGTAACTCGTCGACGTACTCGTTGAACTCGCGGATGTGCGGGGCATAGATCCGCGACTGGTATTCGTCCCGATACCCACAGGTCGCCATCTGCCGGTACATCCGAGCTTCACCCCTCCAGGTCGGTCATTCGTGCTCGGATACCGACAATGCCACAACGGAATGGCAGAACCGGAGAGTACGACAAACACGGTCAGTCTTCGGACATCGGCGCGGAAACGGTCCGCCGCTGGTAACCGTAGCCGACGAAAGGATTGAGTATTTGCCTGTGCCACAGGAAGTTCCGTTGGGCCCGCGTCAATCGGACAAGATCCGCGACCTCGGAAAAATCTCGTTGGATCACATCGATCTGGTGATCGACGATGTCACGACCTTCACCCTTGGTGAGGCCGTATACGGCACAGGCATTCAGTAGCGAAGCGAACGACGACTCTCGTTGTCCCACACGATCGAATGCCATCGCCTGCGCGGATGTCTCACCCGACCGCGGTTGTGGACACAAATCGTAGGCGGGAGTCAGTTGAAGGTCTCTTCCGTTCCAAAACGCGGAGTGGTTGCGCGCGTGATCATCGTTGTTGCCGATACCGATGTTGAATGCGATCCGCTCGAACAGCTTTCGGCCGACATGTGGGTCGGTTCCGTCGCGGCGTAACACGTCCAGCAGATCGGGGTAAGTGGCATACCGGGCCTCCATTTCGTCGAGGCCGAGCATGGTCAATCCCGAGACCAGGATGCGTCTGTCGTGTGCGCGGCCTCGGTCGAAACGCTCAACCACCATGATGTCCTTACCCAAGGACGACGTGACGAACGAATGCGGCGTGTCGATGCCGGTTCGCCGCGCGAGTTCGAAGGCGAGCGCTTCGGCATTCACCACCGGATAGTGATCGGAGGTCGACGAGAATTTGGCGATACACGGAACTCCATCGACATCGATCAACGCTTTGGGACGCGCCCCACCGATAGAGGTACCCCGCACCAGGGCCGCCATCAGCTCGAGACTGATCGGGTCGCCGGTTTGCAACGCGTCAGCGGCAGCGTGTAATTCGTCGATCGTGGCAGTGGTGCCGCGTTGGACGTAGTTTTCCGGGCTGGCTTGGAAATCGAGGCCGCCAATACGATTCGAACCCGATTCGAGAAAGTAGGTGATCTGATCAAGATCTCCGGGGTCGGCGTCGAAGCCCCGTGCACCATGTACGCGCTCCAGAATCACTCGCTGTCCCCACGAGTCCGGCCCGGCGTCACGCAGGACCGAGGCGACGGCCATGTGTCCGGACGGCTCCTGCCAGCCGCTGACGAGCGGCAGCTCCGGGGAGTACAGACTGATGGCATCCGGACGATCGAGATAGGACTGTCCATAGCCGAACCGGTACCGATTGCCATAGCGTTGAACGCGCCCGGCGACGACGGGTTGCCGTTGGCCAGGCAGCCATACCCAGACGTAGGCGTCCTCTCGACCAAGGGCCTGACTATCAGAAATCGAGGCCATCGCGGTCTCCTCTCGAACGCGGCCGGTATTCACGGGTCGGAATCAGCGCTACACGTTCCCTGCCCTGTCTGCGGAGCCGGGCCAACTCGTCATCACTCTCAGTGAACAGAGGAACACCCACAACAGAGGCGGCACTGAAGACGGTCCCCGCGGCGACACTGGGCGTACCCCGCTCGAGGGCCGTAATCGTGCGTGGACCTACGCCGATACGCGCCGCCAGGTCAGCGGCGCTCCAGTTCTTGTCGTGTCTGGCCAGCCGGATCAGCGCACCGAGAACACTCAGCGCGTCCGCTGCCGCGCGGGTTGGGGCGATCTCACGTTTTGCCATCGATCCACCTACGATAAAAGTGCAGTAGAGTAATTCTACTGCACTTTTATCATCAGCTTCAAAGGACTACCGGCGCGCCGAGATACCCGAATTACACCTGCATGGCTGCCTCGCGGGACGAGGTGCACGGAGGGCACGCACAGGATCCGAAAACACGAACGGGTGGCTGCCGATTCGGCAACCACCCGTTTCGTCGTGCGAGAAAGATCAATCGCTCTGCAGATAACTCAGCAGACGCAGGATCTCGAGATACAACCAGACCAGGGTGACGGTCAGGCCGAGGGCGACGCCCCAGGCGGCCTTCTCCGGCGCACCGGCCCGGATCAGCTGATCGGCGGCGTCGAAGTCCAGCAGGAAGCTGAACGCCGCGATGGCGATGCAGACCAGGCTGAAGATGATCGCGATGGTGCCACCGTCGCGCAGGCCGAAGCCGCCGGGGGTGAAGAAGGCGGCGATCAGATTGCCCAGCATGAGCACGATGACGCCGATCATGGCGCCGACCAGCATGCGGGTGAACCGCGGAGTGACCCGGATGGCTCCGGTCTTGTAGACCACGAGCATGCCGAAGAACACACCGAAGGTGCCCAGGACCGCCTGTGCGATCAGGCCGCCGCCACCGACGCCACCGAACTCGACATTGGTGAACATGAACGACAGCGCGCCCAGGAACAGCCCCTCGGCCGCCGCGTAGCTCAGCACGATGGCCTTGTTGTCCTGCTTGCGGCCGAAGGTCGCGACCATGACCAGCGCGAAGCCGACCAGACCACCGACGATCACGAACAGCGGGGCCAGCGAGTGATTGGCAGCCGTCGCACCGTAGGCGATGATCGCGGCCAGGGTGACCACACCGAGTGTGATGCCGGTCTTGGTGACGACATCGTCGATGGTCATCGGCCGGGTGGCCGGCGCCTCCTGATACGGCTGCTGAACTCCATAGGGACTCTGCTGCTGGCCGTACTGCGCGAACTGCCCGGCGCCCGCAGCCGCCGAACCGAATCCCGCGTATCCGCCGCCCTGTTGTTTCGGCAAATTTTTGAAGATCGGGTTGCTTGTGGTGCGCACCGTTCCCGTGCCTTTCCGAAGTAGCGGTCCACGACCGTCGTGTCCGTGTCTGAGTATCCAACGATCCGGCCCGGGAGCAAGTTCCCGAACCGGACAGATAATCGGACATATCAGACTCTACTGCTCCCGCAATCTACTCTTTCCGGGCGTTGTGCAGGCCACACACCGACCGAGTCACGGTGAATTTGCGATTACGGCCGACGACATCGGTCGCACCGACCAGACGGTCCATGACCCCGCGATAGTTCAGATGGCTGTTGTAGACGGTCCACAGTTCGCCTCCCGGCCGCAGCACCCGTCCGGTCTCGGAGAACATTTTGATGGCCGACCCGGTGTGCACCGCGGCGCCGACGTGGAAAGGGGGGTTGCACAGAACCAGATCGGTACTGCGATCACCGACCGCGACCATGGCATCGTCGCGCACCACCGTGACCCGGTCACCGACACCGTTGGCGGCGGCGGTGGCGCGCGCGGAGGCGACCGCGGCTGCGGATTGATCGGTACCGACCACCGTGATGTGCGGGCGCGCCTTGGCCAGCGCGGTGGCGATGATGCCGGTGCCGCACCCGAGATCGATGGCCTCGCGGGCATCGGGTTTCATCCGGTCCAGGTGGCCGAGCAGAAACCGGGTCCCGATATCGAGGCGCGGACCGGAGAACGCGGCGCCGTGCGCGACCACCTCGAGATCGAGTTCGCCGAGTCGTTCCCGCACCGGAAAACGCTGCGCACCGGGCGATATCGGCCCGGTCGCGGTGATGGTCCGGGATTTCTGCCGGCCTCGGCTGGCCTGCACGCCGGAAAAGTACTCCGCCAGTACCGCGTTCATCGCGGGAGTCAGGTACTTGTCCCGCGCACCGGCGACGACGGTCACGCCCGGATCGGCGTATCGCGCTATGGCTTCCGCGATTTCTGCGAGTCCCGACAGCACGCGCGGCAGGCGTAGCAGCACCACGGTGACACCGTCGAGCAACTCGGGCCCGAGTCCCAGTGGCCGATAGCGATCCGACAGCCCGGCGGCCCTGGCATTGTGCGCCAGCGCCTGTTCACCGGTCAGCAGATCCTGGTGGACCCGGATGTCACGCAGTCCATGACCGGCCGCCGCACCGAGCGTCAGTGCGCCGTAACCATCATCGATCACCGCGACCCGGCCGTCATCCGCCGCTGATAGCAAATCCGCAGCAGTATCGAGGATCAGCCGGTCGGCGGCATCGACAGCATAGAGATTCACTGCTTCCACATCCGGATATCGCCGCAAGCGGCCCAGCACATCGTCGACCTCCAGCATTCCTACAGTGTGCTAGACCGTTGCCGTGTCGTCACCACGGCCCCTCACCCGATCCGGCCTACGATCGGCGTCATGCGCATCAGGCTGGCATCGACAGTGGTCGCCGGGCTCGCACTGCTGGCGGGTTGCTCGGATGAGAACACGAATCCGGCCGCACCCGGGCCGCCACCCCCTTCCGTCACATCCCTACCCGAGCCGACCGGAGCTCCACCGGCGGCGACCGCACCACAGGACGCCGTGCCCGCCAACGATTCCCGGCTCACGGTGACCGATGTGCGCATCGGCCACCAACCGGGATTCGATCGAGTCGTGTACGAACTCGGCGGCACCGGCGGCCCGCCCGGCTGGCGGGTGCAGTACACCGATCGGGCCGTACAGGACGGCAGCGGCAGACGGCTCGAGATCGCCGGGGACTCGATACTCGAGATCCAGATCCTGGGGTCGGCCTATCCGTGGGACAGCGGCGTCACCCCCTACGACGGACCGGATCCCGCGACCGATCCGAGCGCACCGGGCATCGCCGGGGTGTACGGCACCAACGCCTACGAGGGCACGACGCAATCGTTCATCGGGGTCAACGCGGATCGGCCGGCATTCACGGTGACCGCATTGGACAAGCCGGTACGCCTGGTGATCGATATCGCCGCCGGCTAGCGGCACCATACCACCCGGGGGTAACCCGTAGGTGCGTACACTGGGCGGCGTGCGCGCGCCGAGCCGGTTCCCGATGATGTCCGGATATGTCCGGGCACTCGGCGTGCTGACCCTGATGCTCGGTATCGCCGTGATGCACACGCTGGTCTTCTCCGCCGGACACGCCATGGCGGCACCGGCCGGATCGGCGATCACCACGACGGCCCACGGTTCACCGTCGGAGCATGCGGTGGCGATCGGGGGCCTCGCCCACCACTCGAGCGCTCCCACCACAGCCGATTCCACACCGTCCCCGCGGGCGATGGCCGATTCCGGCTGCGATGGCTGCATGTCGCACGGCGGTATGCACGCATGTGTATTCGTGCTGGTGGCATTGGCTCTGGCACTCGGACTCGCGGTCATCGCCTGGATCGGTGCCGACCGGCGGTCCGGCACCGGCAGCCCCGCGGGCTCCGGATCACGCCCTGCTCGCCCACCCCCGTGGACCGTGCTCTCCCTGGCCGAATTGGCGATTCTGCGGATCTGACGGACCCGCGGTATCCGCGCGCATGGATACCGGTCCGCCGATTCTCACCATCGCAATTTCCCAGGAGCACAAACATGTTCACTTCTCGTATCCGAATCCCGGCGGCGGCCGCCCTGGCCGCCGGCGCCCTGATCGTCGCCGGCTGTGGCAGTGACGATTCCGGCAGCTCCGCGGCACCGTCGTCGAGTTCGGCGATGGCCGATATGCCGGGCATGCAGCACGGCAGCACCCCCGCGACCGCCACCCGCACCGATTTCGACGATGCCGATATCGCATTTCTGACGATGATGTATCCCCATCACGCGCAGGCGGTCGAGATGGCGAAACTGGTTCCGGCACGGTCACAGAATCAGCAGTTGATCACGCTGGCCGCGAATGTGGAGAAAGCCCAGGCGCCGGAGATGGAGCAGTTCACGGCGCTGCTGAGCAGTTTCGGCAAGCCCGCGCCGCAGGCCACCATGGATCATCCGATGGACGGTGTGATGACCCAGGATCAGATGACACGGCTGCAGAACGCCACCGGGGCCGATTTCGACCGGATGTGGCTGAAGATGATGATCGAGCACCACCAGGGCGCCGTGGACATGGCGAATACCGAGCTCGCCAACGGCGCCAATGCCGATGCGAAGGCAATGGCGCAGAACATCATCACCGCGCAGCAGGCCGAAATTCAGCAGATGCGCGGAATGCTCGGGCAGAGCTGAGACAGCCGCCGCGGGTGTGCCGGGCGCCGGCGCACCCGCGGACCGCTCAGCTCCCGATGACGGCGTTCATGATGGTGCCCGCACTGGTTGCGACACCACCGCCGATCATGGCGCCGGCGATCATCTTCGGCGATTCCAGGCCGCCGCCGCTCCACTTCTCCCAGGCGAAGCGGCCGCCGCCGTAGGTGATGGCGGTGACGCCCGACAGCAGCACGAACCAGGTGAAGTAGCGAACCAGCTTCAGCAGCTTGTCGGCCGCCGGCGGAGTTTCCGGCGTGGGGTTGCCGACCTGAGCCAGCACGGTGGTGTACATATCGTGTACGGCGAGAACCATGCTCACGTTCGTTGTCCTCTCGGATGCTGAGGTGATGCCGGTACTGGGTGACGCCGGTTGGAGCGCAGAGCATGCGCGGCGACGGGCGATAACGACTCGTCGGCCGACCCTATTGAACCCCACTCCGGGCCCGGCCCGCAGCGGGACACACCACATCCATGAAACCGGCCACCACCTGCGCGTTCCAGGTCAACTGACCGGTCCGAGACCCCCCAGCCGCGATCGTGGGGCGTTCCCCGCCGCCGACCGGCCCGGACGCGCCGCGGCGATGGTGAGATCCGCGGCCGGATCGGCGATCCCCACGCCCGGAATCCGGCGGCCCGTCAGCAGCCGGAAACTGAGTGCCGCCAACCGGCGATGACTCGCCCGCGCGCGTCTCGACATTGCCAGCGACCACACCGTGCGGGTGCCGGAAGCCGGCGTCCACCCCGCGAACCGGTCGGCGATCCAGTCGGCCATCACCGGAACGGCGAGGAACTCCAGTGGCAGATGAGTGCTGAGCCGATCCCGCAGATAACCGACGTCGGCGCCGGCCTCGGCATAGCGCCGCACCAGCGCGTCCACATCCGCTACCGCGATCACCTCGTCGTGGACGCCCTGCACGATAAGCATCGGCATCCGCGGCGCCCGTCGGCCGGGCAGGATGTCGTCGAGGACCTCGCCGAGTTGCGGACCGCGCAGCAACGCGGACAGCCCGCCCTCGGTGTACCGGCTGATATCGCGGCCGGCGAGCCGGGCCAGCAGCGGAATGGTGGCCGTCCGTTCGGCTTCGGCGAGCAGAGCCAGATAGCGCGGATGTAATCGGTCGCGCAGCGCGGCGTCCAGTCGCGGATAACCGCGGCACAGTCCGGCGGTGAAAACCATGGCGAAGCCGGCGAATACGGTGCCGTTCAGCCGGGTGAACGCGGCACCGGGGTCACCCACCGGTGACCCGGCGACCGCGCCGACGATATCGAGTTCGGGCGCATACGAATCGGCCAGTTCCGCCGCCCATACGGTGGCGAGACCGCCGCCGGAATAGCCCCACAGCGCCACCGGCGTCCGCGGGTTCAGGCCCAGCGGAACGAAATTCGATGCCGCCCGGATGGCGTCGAGGGCGCGGTATCCCGGCTCCCGCGCCACCCCGAAACGACCCTCGTTACCGCCGTGATCGGGCACCGAAACCACCCAGCCCCGGTCCAGCGCCGCCACGATCAGCGGCAGTTCCAGTTGCGGGATGGCCCCCAGGGCTCGTGCGCCGCGCCGCAGTGCGTAGGAGGGAAAGCATTGGGGCGCCACGGCGTCGATCGCACAGTGGAACGACACCAGCGGCCGGCCGGGCGCACAGTCATGTGGCAGCAGCACGGTGGTGACGGCCGCCTCCGGCACACCGTCCACATCGCGGGTGCGAAACAGCAACTGCCACGCCGCGACCCGCACCGGGATGATCCCGAATACCGCCAATTCCACCACCCGGCTGCGCAATACGGTGCCCGCGGGCCGATCCTCGAAACCCGGTGGCGCCCGGTGGAACGGATCGTGATCGGGCCGCGGTGGCCGGCGGCGGGCTCGTGCGCTCACAGGGTGCCTCCGCCGCCGAGGAACCACGGATTGAAGGTGCACACCGGATCCGGCTGCCCCGCTGGATCCAGCGCGTGCAAGGCGATAGACACCGCACGAGGGGAATACATCATCGAAAGGTGATCGGAGACATCCTGTTCGCAGCCGTCCTGCAAGGTGATGTCCTCGACCGTGGCCCCCGGGCCGGCGTGCAGGAAGGCCAGGTCCACCGGATTCATGACCTCGTCGTAGCGGGAGGCGACCACCGTATAGCCGACACCGGGCACCGTGTCACCACCCGCGTTGAGCCGATTCAGGAACGGCGATCCGATCGCCTGCTCGACATTGGCCGGACCGATCAGCGGCCGGTAGAAACCCAGGATGTCCACGCCCAGGTTGGTGATGATCCGGCCCAGCGTAGCCATGCCCAGCAGGGTCGTGCCGTGGTGGGTTCCGCCGAAGCTCACCAGCCGGGCGACCTTTCCGGCGCCGCCCTCGAATTTCAGATACTGATCCGTGACCGGCGCACCCTGTGAATGCGCGATGATATCGACCCGATCGGCATGTGTCACCGCGCGCACCCGGTCCACGAACACACTCAGCTGACGCGCCGAATCCTCGATCGGCCCGACCCCGTAGCGCCCGGGCAGGATCGGCCCGAGTCCACCACCGTCGAGCACACCGGAGCGGCCGAAGTTCATTGCGAATACGCAGAATCCGGCGCGCGCGAGCCTCGGAGCCAGATAGGCGAAACTGTCGTAGGCGTTGAGCCAGGTGCCGTGCACCAGCACCACCGGATCCGGATGCGCGGCGCTCGGCACACAATCCCACCGGTTCGCTCCCGGCGGCGCCGCGTCCGGATGAGTCAGGCCGTAGCCGAAAGCGGCCGGATACGAGGACCTTTCGGGCCCTTCCCCGATCGCGTCACTGGCATGGCTCGCCGGACCGGAACCGCTGCCGGTCTCCGAGATCGGCTGTGGCACTCGGCCATCGGCCGCCGGGTGCACCCCGGCGGTGATGAGGTCGGCGAGTTGCGCCTCCGGTGTGGACGCTGGTGCGGCTGTGGCGGTGGCCGCGCCGATCGTGGCCACACACAGCAGCGCGGCGAGGGCCGGAATTCGATGTCGAAGCTTCATTGCTACCTTCCGTCGGGGCGCGCACCGAATGCCTTCTCCGGCTGCCCCGCACCCAGCCTCACGGCCGGGGTGGCGAAAGTCACTGCGCTCCGATACTCAGATCCGGGCGCGGATCTTGTCGCCGGAGACCATTTCCCCGGCAAGACGCCCGGAGGTCTTGCCGGAAAACCTGTGGCCCGCCACAATCGGCCCATGCCGGTTGCCGTTACGTCCACATCGTCGCCTTCGTCGGCATCGTCGGGGATCGCCGGCCGCATGCTCGCTCGCCTGCCCCAAGCCGCCGAGCGCATTCTGTCCTCGGGCCTGGGTACCACGGCGCCCGCCGCCGATCTGCCCGCCGACCACTTCGTCGAAGTGCTGCCGGCGATCTACGGCTGCGCGCACGCCTACCTGCACGCGATGGAACAGGGGCGGGACTTCACCCACGACGAGGTCGCCGCCTTCGTCGGACCGGTGGTGGAGCGGCATGCCGAGGATCGGCTGCCGCTGCGCCTGCTGATGGAGGCGATACATCGCTCCGCACAGCAGGTACTCCAGGAGGCGGCGTCGCTGAGCGATCCGTCGGAGATGGATCAGCTGGTCGAGTTCGTCTCGCGCGCACTCGAACTGCTCGGGCACATCAATGTGATCACCGTCGAGGGGTACGCCGCGGTCGAGCAGTCGATCTATCACCCCGAACGCGAAGCCAGGCGCGCGCTGTGCGCCGCGCTGGTGGGCGGGCAACCCGCCGCGGAACCGGCCGCGCGTGCCGATACCGTACCGGCCGAACACTATGCGGTGCTCGCGGTGCAGCTGCGCACCGAGCCGGATTCCGCTACGGCCGCGAATCTGCTGGTACGCCGTCGGATTCGGATTCTGCAACGCGCACTGGACCGGATCGCCGGCGCCACCGCGCTGCACACCTTCGACGGCGAATCGGGAATCGTGCTGTTACCCGGCGGGTCCGGAACCCACGAGAGCACCGGCGCGGAACTGGCGACCGAACTCGGCGAGCAGTTCGGGATCGATGTGATGATCGCCGAAACCTCGTGGACCGCACGGGACGCGATCCCTGGTGCCGCACGAGAGGCCACCGAGATCGCACAGCTCGCCCGGCTGTCGGGCCGCCCCACCGGGGTGTACCGCCTCGACGATCTGCTGCTCGAATATCAGCTGACCCGGCCGGGCCCGGCCCGCGACCGGCTCGCAGATCGGATCGTTCCACTGCGCCGCACACCGCATCTGATGGAAACCCTCGACGCCCATCTGCGCCACGGCCCCGATCGCAAGGCGGCGGCCGCCGAAATCCACGTCCACCCCAATACATTCACCTATCGGCTGCGCCGGATCGCCGAACTGACCGGTGCCGATCCGAGCGATCCCGGCGGATCGCGGCTGCTTGCGGCGGCGCTGGCGGTCCATCGGCTGCGCCCCGCGTGCGCGGGCCCCACGGCCCCTCGGTCCGCGCGAGACGAAGCGGGAACATGTTGATCACGTGGCACTTTCATGCCGAACGATTGCGACCCGTCCCCGGGCCTCGCTATGTTTTCGGCTCGCGCCGGCGAGCTGTGAGAAGGGTAGTGCCCAGATGAATACACGCCCCCGCCACGATGTCCGCGTGCTGTCACGGCAACTGGTCGGCCATTTCGCCGAGCATGTGGCGCCGTGCTCGACGCTGCCCGGTGATGCCCTGCACGGCGATATCACGGCGGTGACCAGGGTGTGCCTCGAGTTGACCGTCGATATCCTCGAGGGCCGCGAGGCCGGGGAGAAGGTGGCGCGCCTGCAGCGGGCGGCCGCGAACTGGGCACGCGAGGGCATCCCGATCGACACGGTGCATCACGCGGTGCACGAGGGTTTCCGGCTCTCCTTCGATCTGCTGCTCACTCAGACCGATCCCGCACTGCGGCCGGAGAATCCGGCACAGCTGCTGTTGCGCATTCTCGACACCATCACCCCCGCGGTGGCACTGGCCTATGTGCGCGAACATCAGGCGGCGGTCACCGAACACCACAACGCGGTGCACACCCTGGTCTCGGCATTGCTGGCCGGGCACCCCACCTCGACGATGGCTCGGGCCGGCGGTATCGAGATCGAGTCGTCGTATGTTGTGGTGGCCGTGAGCATTCCGGCGCATCCGGACGAATCCCATCCCAATGTGGACGGCAAGGTGGTGGCCCGCCGCAAGCTGCGCCGGCTGCAGACCGCACTCGCGGCACGCGGTGGCGGGCGGGCGCTGTCACTGCTCAGTATCGACGGCGGCACGGTACTGCTGCCGGAGGCGCTGTTCGCCGACGCGGAACTCGACGCGGTGTTCGCGGATCTGTCGGAGGCCGCACAGGTGGGGATCACCGCCACCGCGATCACGGCGGCGACCGAGGAGATCTCCACCGCCGCCGACCGGGTGCACGAACTGCTCGACACCGTCTTGCGGCTGGCCGGTGCGCCGGGACTCTACCGTTTCGCCGATCTGGCGATGGAGTACCAATTGACCCGGCCGGGACCGGGTTTGGATCGGCTGGGCACCCTGCTCGATCCGCTCGACGACCATCCGGACCTGCTCGAGACGCTGCGCCGGCATATGGCCACCGGACTGTCACGCCGCCGCACCGCCCGGCAGTTGCAGGTGCACACCAATACCGTCGACTATCGCCTCAAGCGGATCGCGCACCTCACGGGATTGGATCCGGCGCAGCCGAGCGGCCTGTGGTACTTGCGGGCCGCGCTGGTGGCGCGGACCTATCGCGAGTCCGATCCGTCCGGTGCGCCCCCGATCGCACGCGGGTCCGCGAATCACTGGCCGGACGGCATGGGCAAAACATTTGCCGGAAGGTAGCCTTGCTCCCCGTCACGCCTATCCGGCGGACGGGGACGGCAGGGAAAGCGGGTAGATGGCGATGGCTACGACTGCGCAATTGCGAGCCGCACTGGCGGTGTTGCGAGCCGATACCGAAACGGCCGCACGGCAGGCCGAAATTCGGGACAGATCGGAAACCGACCCCATCGGAGCCGAACACGCTCTGCTCGCGGGTTTGCTGTATCGCCTGATGGGCGACGATATCCGGCTTTCGCTGACCGGCGCACCCGATCTGCCCAGCCTGGAGGAACGCGCGCGGGCGGCCGGTCCGGGCACCGCGAAGTACGCCTCCGACGATCCGGCGCAACGCCGGGAACATTGCGCCCGGGCACATTTCGAGGCGTACTGGCTCGCCGACCGGGTGGCCGGACTGCATTTCACGACCGCGCCACCGGCCGCCGCGCTCCAGGCCGCCGCACACGCCGCCGAGGCCACCCGCACCCTGCTGCGCATCCACTGCGACACCTTGCGCGCCGTACCTCCCGCGGCCGCGGAGGTGAACTGGCAGGCGGTTCTCGAGCAGCTCGATCAGGCCCGCGAACTGGTCCGGTCGGTGGCCGCAGCGCCGCGATTCGATTCGGGCACTGCGGCTTCCGGCGCTCAGTCCGGGGCGGCCGCCGAGCCGGTCCGGCCGATGCGCAATACCGAATGCCGCACACCGTAGGTGAAGTAGACGACGAGTCCGATCACCATCCAGATCACGAACCGCAGCCAGGTCTCCACCGACAGGTTGAGCATCAGCCACAGACAGGCCAGCACGCCGAGGATCGGCACCAGCGGCACCAGCGGCACCCGGAAACCGCGCGGCAGATCGGGGCGGGTGCGACGCAGTATGATCACACCGATCGACACCAGCACGAACGCGAACAACGTGCCGATATTGACCATTTCCTCGAGCGTGCCGAAATTGACGAATCCGGCCAGCACCGCGCACACCAAGCCGACACCGAGGGTGAGCGTGACCGGGGTGCCGAAGCGGCCGGTGCGGGCCAGTCGCCGCGGCAGCAGTCCATCGCGCGCCATCGCGAACAGCACGCGGGTCTGGCCCAGGTACAACACCATCACGACGGTGGTCAGACCGGCCAGGGCGCCGACGGAGATGACATTCTTCGCCCAGGTCACCCCATGCAACCCGAAAGCCGTGGCGAGGGTGGCGTTATCGCCGGCCAGCTCGGTGTAGGGCACCATGCCGGTGAGCACGATCGTCACCGCCACATAGAGAATCGTGACGATCAGCAGCGATCCCAGGATGCCGCGCGGCACATTGCGCTGTGGATTCTTGGTCTCCTCGGCGGTGGTCGCCACGACATCGAATCCGATGAACGCAAAGAACACCAGACTGGCCGCGGCCAGCAGCCCATACCAGCCGAAGGTGCTGTTACCCGCGCCGGTCAGCCACGAGAACAGGGTCTGGTGCACACCCTCCCCCGCGCTGCTCGGCTGCGACGGCGGAATGAACGGCTTCAGATTCGAGGGCTTGAAGTAGGTGATGCCCACGACCAGCACCACCGCGATCACGCCCAGCTTGATCGCCACCGCGATCGCCGAGACCCGCGAGGACACCTTGGTGCCGATCGCCAGCAAAATCGCCAGGATGACGATCAACAGGGTGGCGCCCCAGTCGAATTCGACCGATCCGATGTGCACGATCGGCGAGCGCGAGCCCATCACCTCGCCCAGATACTGCGACCAGCCCTTCGCCACCACCGATGCGGCGAGGGCGAATTCGAGAATCAGGTCCCAGCCGATGATCCACGCGACCAGCTCACCGAAGGTCGCGTAGGAGAAGGTGTACGCGCTGCCGGCGACCGGGACGGTGGAGGCGAATTCGGCGTAACACAGGGCGGTGAGACCACAGGCCACGGCGGCGAAGACGAAGGCCAGCGATACCGATGGCCCGGCCACATTGCCCGCGGTGCGCGCGGTGAGGGTGAAGATGCCCGCGCCGACCACCACGGCCACACCGAAAATGGTGAGATCCCAGGCGGTCAGATCCTTGCGGAGTTTGGAATCGGGTTCGTCGGTGTCCCGGATGGATTGTTCGACCGATTTGGTTCGCAGCAGGCCGCCCCATCGGGGGTTCGGCACCGGTCCGGCCGTATCCTGCTCTGGCGTCGGCTCAGCCACACCCGTCTCCTCCGTTGTCCCGATCCCCCGTGACCCGCAGTGAGCAACCTAACAGCACTCGATGCTGAGTCCTCGCAACATGGTCGTGAAGGCGTTGCCCTCGGCCGATGCGGCCCATACCGAGCGACCCAGGAAATAGTTACGGTAAGCGATCCGGGCGGCGCGCACCCGCCGACGAGGCGGAATCGTGAGGAAGTAATCCATCTCGGACAATTCATATGCGATATGGACCAGCGGAAAGATATCCGGCAGCAATGCCCGTTCGGCCGCGTCCAGAGGACGAATCTCGTTGTATCCGCGAAGAAATGCGATCAGTTGCTCGGTGCGGACCCGATATCCGTCCGTCGCGAGCCAATCCACGGCGAAGCGTTCGATCGCGGTGGCCAGGTCGAATACCGCGAGGGTGCGATTGGCCAGACCGAAATCCAGGACCGCGGTGATCTCGTCCCCGGTCCAGAGCTGATTGGTCGGATGCCAGTCGTTGTGCGTCCACAACGGCGGCAGAGCCGCGATCCGGTTCTCGAGTCCCCGGCTCCGATTCGCCAGCGGCTCCCAGTCCCGGCGCCAATCGAGTTCCGCCAGAAAGCGGCCGACCTCGGGGCGGGCAGTGCAATAGTGCTCGATGGTGACGATCGGATCGACGCAGACCGCGGCGAGCAACGGCCGGGGCGGCCGTTCGGGCGCATCGAATCCGGCGGCGGCCAGGTGCATGCGGGCGAGCATGGCACCGGCGGCGGCGGCCTCACGCGTGGAATGATAAGGGCTCCAGGAGAATTCGTCGCGATAGCGGTCCTCGCCCACGCCGAGTTCCTGGATCTCGTAGGTGAATTCGCCGCGACGCAGAGCGCGCATTCGCGGAGTGGGAATGCCGTGGGCGCGAAGGTGATCGGCGAAGGCGTGTTCGGGTGCGAGGGTTCGCGGATCACGCAGCGCCGACGGCAGCCGTTTGACCACGACCCGGCTGTCATCCGGCAGCCGGATCCGGGCCGTCGAGGACAGCGGGCGCCGACTGCGCCACTCGACGACCGGCCCGCCGGACTCCTCGCCCCGCACGCCGAGTCCGGGCCGGTCGCCTGCGACCGCATCGGATTCGGCGAGCACCCGAGCGACCTCGGCCGTTGTCAGCGGCGGGAAATCCGGTGCCACCAGCCCGTTTTCACCCATCGCGAAGACGCGGCTGTCGAGGCCGGGCTCCCGCGCGCTCACCTCGTCACACCGGTGCCGGGGTCCGCGCCCGCTCGATCCGGACCAACACGGCGGTGCCGGCGGCGGCGACCAGGAACGAATACAGCGACGCCGACGACCACCAGCCCGGATGCACTCCGAGCGCGTCCTGCACGCGCAACCAGATCCGCGCCCACCAATCCACCGAGCCCGGATTCAGCACCTGATAGACGGCGAAGCCCAGCAGCCAGGGCACCAGCAGTAGCGGCCGGGCCGGCGCGGTCTCGGAAAGATCCCAGCCTCGCCGCCCCCGGCCGAGGAAGTAGTCGACCACCAGGACCGCGCACAGCGGAACGAACACCGACCCGATCAGCAGCAGGAAGTTGGAGAATCCGGTGAAGTCGTGCACACCGAGGGCGAGGACGGTCGCGATCGCGCCCACCCCCGCGGCCAGGATGCGCCGATCCACTCGCGGCATCAGATTCTGTAGCGACATGGCGGTGGAATACACGTTGGCGAAAGACTGGTCGGATTCGCGCAGCACCAGGACCGCGAAGAACAGCCAGCCCGCCGCGACACCGAGAAAGGTGTCGAAGATCCGCGCCGGATCGCCGCCGGCCCGCAGCAATGCCACCACCCCCAGCAGATAACACCAGGTCTGCGCGGTCGAGTAGCCGATCATGGTGGCGCCGGTCGCCGCCCGCGCGCTGCGGGCGTGCCGGGTGTAGTCGGCAGCCAGCGGGACAAACGACACCGCCACTGCCAGGGCGGTGTCCACACCCGGGAAGAATCCGCTCCACGAGGTACCCGACACCGGCGGCAGCGGCTGACGCAGGAACTGAACGGTGAACCAGCCCATGGCGATCACCACCGCGACGGTGACGTACTTGCGCAGAATATGCAGCACGTTCAACGGCCAGATCGCCATCGCGGTACACAGCACGCCCGCACCGATGATGACCGGAATCCGCGGCAGATGGCCGTGGGTCAGCGCCGCGACCCCGCCCGCGATCACCGTCAGCTCGTAAACACCCCACCCGATGCACTGCACGATATTGGCGACGGTCGGCACATACGACAGCCTCGTCCCGAACAGACCGCGGAAGTTCACCATCGCCGGAGCACCGGTCCGCGCACCCACCGCACCCGCCGCCGCGACCATCGCCGTGCCGAGCACGGTTCCGACCGCGGTCGCCAGCACGGCCGCGATTACCGGCAGCTGCGGATGTCCACTGGGTTGCAGGACGAAGACCGCCCCGGTGAATCCGATGAGGCTGACCCCCAGATTCGCCCAGAACGCGGCTTGATCGCCGAACGAGAGAGTGCGCGGCGGTTCGGTGGTCAGCAGCAGCGGGGCCTCGGCCGAGCCGTCTCCCGGCTGCTCGGGCAGAGTCGTCATAGCGGACCCATGCTAACGCCGGTGGAAATTCGCCCCCAGCTTCGCTGTGGCGCTCGTAGTCGGTAATCTCGTCCCGGATGGTTAGCGTCTCCACATCCGCCCCGCCACTGTCGGGACCTCATGTGCCGGGAGCCAGGCGATTCGGCCGGCTCGTCTGGCTGGTCCCGGCTCTGCTGGTCGTTGTCAGTGTGTTCTGGCTGCTCCATCCGAGCGGGCCGTTGCAGCCGATCAAGCGGGAATTCATCGATCTGCAGGTGTACCGCCTGGGCGTGCAGGCGATGTGGGACGGCGCCGATATGTACGGCAGCCTGCCGAAGACCACACTCGGGATCAGTCTGCCGTTCATCTATCCACCGTTCGCGGCGGTCGCGCTGGGGCCGTTCGCCCTGCTCCCGTGGAATGCCGCCGCGGTGAGTTTCTTCGTCGTCTCGACGCTGGCCTTGGCGATCACGCTGTATCTGGTGGCACGGCGGGTCTGGGGCAGCGGCGGCACCGAGGTGGTGCTGTGGTCCGCTGCCTGCGCGATTCCGCTGGGCATGCTGCTGGAGCCGGTGCATTCGACACTCGACTTCGGCCAGGTCAATCTGCTGCTGATGGTGCTGGTGGCGGCCGACTGCCTGCCCAAGCGCACCCGCTGGCCACGCGGTGTCCTGATCGGTATCGCGGCGGCGATCAAGCTGACGCCCGCCGCGTTCGTGCTGTATTTCCTGGTGCGCCGTGACTACCGCGCCGCGATCACGGCCGCGATCACCGGCGCGATCGCCACCGGAATCGCCTTCGCCCTGATGCCGCACGAGTCGGTGAAGTACTGGTTCGGCGGTATGGGCAATGTGTCCGGACTCAGCGGTTCGGCCTTCCGCACCAACCAATCCATTCAGGGCGTGCTGTCCCGCTTCGAAGTACCCGAACCCGCCTTCACGGCGCTGTGGGCGCTGCTGAGTCTGGCACTGCTGGCTCTGGTGGTGACGGCGATGCGCCGGGCGGCCGCCGATCCCGCGCTCGCGCTGGCCTTCAATGCCGTATTCACACTGCTGGTTTCGCCGATCTCGTGGTCGCATCACTGGGTCTGGATCGCGCCCGGGCTGCTCGCCGCGGTCGGCCTCGCTACCCGGCTGCCGCGCCGGCAGGCCATGATCTGGTACGCGATAATCATCGCCTCCGCCGTCGTGTTCACCATCGGCCCGCAGAACTGGGAACCCGGGGACGACAACCGCGAATTGCATTGGACGCCCTGGCAACATCTGATCGGCGACACCTATGTGTGGTTGAGCGTGCTGCTGGTGGCACTGTATGTCTTCGCCGGACCGCGCCCGTCCACCCGGGAATCGCTGCTGCCGGAGTCGCTGCGGTCCTTGCGCGGCAAAGTGCCCAGCAAGTCCCGAGCCGACACGCCAGACGCAATCAATCGGTAAATTTCGGGCACCGTGTCCGTCAACTGCGGTCGGCCCCTCGCGACACATCGCGCGGTATTCGTTGACACCCCGGTCACGCAGGATTTTCGTCGTACCGTAGATAGATATGGACGACAACACGCCGACCGCGGAAGGTGATCCCACCCGCCCGGACGGGCAGCTGATCCAGCGGCGGGAGCAAGCCTGGAGCAACTACCAGCAGGCGTGCGCCGATCTGGCGGGCACCCGCACCCGCGCGAATCTGGACGGCTGGAAACGCTGGTTCCGGGTGATGCCCGGAGCCGCGGTCGATCAGGCGCAGCGGCGGCGTGACGAGATCCGCGCGGAGCTGGCCCGCAACGGCGTCGGCGCGGAACCCGATCACTGGGGTGTGTTGTCGGGCGGGGACACCGGAACCTTCGGTGGTTGTTTCGGACTCGAGCACACGATCGATCAGCTCGCCGAGCGCTACGGCAAGATCGATGCGCACTGGGTGCGCACCGTGCGCGGAATCGCTCGCACCGCCACCGACATTCGTCCGCTGGCCGCCGACGGTGACCGGAGTGCGGTCGGCGAGCTCACCGAGCGGGTCGTGCAAGCCCTGCGGATGGCACCCGACGACGAGGCACGACGCCGGCTGATCGCCCACCTGCCCGGCGATATGCGGCCGGTGCCGGCGGACCCCGCGAACCTGGCCGAACAACAGAGTCCGGTCACCGTGCAGTTCGACATCTACGCCAGCACCATCAAACTCGATCACATCGATGTGGTCCCGCCGCTGCGCCGGATGGGCCTGGGCACCGCCACACTTTTCCACATCTGCCGCACCGCCGACGCGCACGCGATGCATATCGTCGCGCAACTGGTCCCGACCTTCCGCGACGACGATTCGGCCGTGCCGATTCTGGCGCGCTGGTTCCGGGAACAGGGGTTCGAGGTCACCGAACGGCTGGGCGGCCGGGTCGCGCGGGCACCGGCGAGTGTGCGGTAGTACCGTCGCGCACGAATTCGGTCACTCGGGCGGCGACCTCTGGTAGACCGGATGGACATGGGCGCGACGCGCGTGTACGTCGCCCGAAAGGAAGTCGATCCAGATGACACCGCCGGTCACCGCAGAGCCCGTGCACGCCTTCTCCGACGATGCGCTCGGAACCCACGACGCCGTCGGATTGGCGGCGGCCATCCGCCGCGGTGAGATCGGGCGCCGGGAGGTACTGGAGGCGGCCATCGCCCGGGTGCAACGGGTGAACCCGATCTTGAACGCGGTGCGGGCAGACTGCTTCGACCGGGCCCGGCAGGCGCCGGCCACCTTCGGAACATTCGCCGGAGTACCGAGTTTCGTCAAGGACAACGCCGATGTGGCGGGCCTGCCCACCTGCCACGGCTCGGCCGCGTTCGATTCCTTTCCGCGGCGGCGCGACAGCGCACCGGCCGCCCAGTTCCTGCGCCAGGGCTTCGTCGTACTCGGCAAAACGACGCTGCCGGAGTTCGGCCTCACCGCGAGTACCGAATTCGCCGATGGCGACCCGACCCGGAATCCGTGGAACACCGCGCATTCCGTGGGCGCGTCCTCCGGCGGATCGGCGGCGCTGGTGGCCGCCGGCGCTGTCCCGATCGCCCATGCCAACGACGGTGGCGGCTCGATTCGCATTCCAGCCGCCGCGGCCGGTCTGGTCGGACTCAAGCCCACCCGGTGCCGCATGCTCGATCAGCCGGGCGCACGGCAACTGCCGGTGAACCTGGTCGCCGAAGGTGTGGTGAGCCGGACGGTGCGCGACACCGCACACTATTTCGCCGCCGCCGAAAGGTACCGTCCCGCCGCGAAGCTGCCGCCGATCGGCCTCGTCGAGGGTCCCAGTGCGCGGCGGCTGCGGATCGGAGTCGTCCGTGCCGATGTTCGGGGCCACGGTGTCCATCCCGATACCGCGGCCGTACTCGATTCGGCGGCAACCGAACTCGCCGGCCTCGGCCACGAACTCACCGAGGTGCGACTGAATATTGATCCGCAGTTCATCGAGGATTTCAAGACCTACTGGGCACTTTTCGCGATCCTGATGACGACATCGTTCACCGTCGAACACGGCCGCCGGTTCCACCCGACCCGGATCGATCCCTTCACTCGCGGGCTGATCGGCCGGATTCGCGGTAATCCGCTCGCCGTGGTGCCCGCGATTCGCCGGCTGCGTCGCGGAATCGCGATCTATGACGCGCATTTCACCGATGTGGACGCGTTGCTGAGTCCGGTCCTGTCGCATCCGGCGCCGGTTCTGGGCGAGCAATCGCCGCGGCAGCCGTTCGACGAATTGTTCGCCAAACTCATCGATTACGTGGGGTTCACGCCACTGAACAATATCGGCGGCGGCCCCGCGATCGCGGTTCCGCACGGCCGGATGAGCGGCAATCTGCCCGGTTCGGTCCAGTTGTCGGCCGCCCGCGGTGACGAGGCGACGCTGCTGGACCTGGCGTATCAGCTCGAGGCGGCGTGTGGCTTCCCGGTGATCACCGAACCGGGCGGCAGCTGATCACCGTGCGCGGGTGAGGAATTCGCCGATCACGGGCGCGAGTTCCGCGGCGACCGGATCATTGCTCACTTCGGGAAGTTCGCGCAGCGTGGCATCCGGCAGCACCTCGGCCATGCGCTCGGCGCCCTTGGTCAGCGCGGGCGCGGAGCGGCCGCCGATGAGCAGCAGTACCGGCACATCCAGCGTCGCCCAGTCCTCGGGGCGTTGGGTCTCGCCGCGGCTGAACGGTTTCAGCACAGCGAAATCGTGTGCGGTGGAATCGGCGGTGGCGACCAGCTTCTTCCACACCGACGACAGCCGCATCGCTCCCGCGACCGCCATCGGCACCCCCATGATCTTGGTCAGGTAGTACCAGACCGCGCCGCCGCGCTTACCCTCCGCGATCCGCGCGCGCAGTTTCTGCTCGGCGTCCCTGGGCGGGATGTGATCCTTGGGGTCGACCACGATCGGCGGTTCGAAGGCGACCACATCGGTCAGTCCCGGGAGGGCGCCCGAGCGGGCCGCCAGCAACGCGAGCACGGCTCCCGAGCCCCAGCCCGCCAGCGCCGCCGAACCTCCCTCGGCCTCGATCAGCGCGCGCAGATCGGCGATCTCGTTGGCACTGTCGTAGATCCCGGGCGAATCCGCGCTGTCGCCGCGGCCGCGCCGGTCGTAGTTGATCACCCGCAGTCCGTACTTCTCGGCCAGCGCCGTGGCCAGCTCGACGGTATTGGGTACCTGCCGATAGCCGAACGCACCGCCGATGAGCACCACGGTCCCCGCATCGCCGGAACCGATCCGGTCGAAGGCGATGGTGGTGCCGTCGTGCGACGTCACGGTCTGCATGTCCTGCTCCTTCTCGGCGACCGATGGCGGGGATGCCCAGTCGAAGGTACGCGATCGGTTTTCGACGGGTCGGCGAGCGGTCGGCGGTCGGGTCGGTAGGCTCGCACCGACGAGTACTCACAGGTGAGGGGGTGCCGTGGTGACGACGGTCGCCGGAGCGCACGGACTGCCGCGTATCAGCGTGTTCCCGAGTTCGGATTTCGACACCGGACCCGACAAGTGGTCGGGCGATGCCGTGGTCGAGGATCGCATCCGCGCACTGGCCATCGGCGCCTACTACGGCCGCAGCTGGAGCGCCTACAACGACACCATCGCCTTCGGGCCGGAACATCCCGGCAGTTCCGAGACCCGGCGCGAATCCACCATCGACGGCCTGCACGAATCGTGGGGTATCGATAGCGGCGAGGACGCGCGCGACACCATCGGCCGCCTGCTCAGCGGAATGCACGCGCCGCTGTTCGCGATGGTCCATCCGCTGGCCACCGCGGCCGCGCAGGACACCACCCGGGTCGATCGCGCCGGCCTGGCCGACAGCCATCGCGAATTCCTGCACACGCTGTCGGAAGTGCGCGGATATCGCGGGGTCAACGGGATCGACCGGGATTACGACGCGTGGTTGCAGGCCATCAAATTCGGCATCGTCGACCGCCTGCCCCAGCCGCTCAATACCGATGCCACCGCCTGGGATCTGTCGCGCATCGTCTTCATCGCCCGCGCCGCCCACACCGCGGGATATCTGGACGAGGACGAGGCGTGGACGCTGCTGGGTCGTGGTCTGGCCGATGCCCAGCAGCACTACCGGAATTGGCGGCAGTTCGCCTCCGGCTTCCTCACCGGCGCCATCTTCTGGGCGGCGACCCAGGATCTGGCCGCGGCCAAGGAGCAGGTCGACGAACGACGCGGGATGATCCGCGGACTGCTGATGCGGCCGTCGAGTCCGTGGCGGCGGGTGGCCCTGCATCCCGGTGCGCCGGTATTCGGCCTGTCGCCGTTCCACTGAGGACGGGTGCGGCTACTGCGGCATCGCGCGCAGGATGCCCACACCCTCCCATTTGAACTGCTCGGGATCGACCATGCCGAGTTTGCGGCGCTCCACCAGCAGTTGCCATTCGCCGAACAGATCCAGCGACGAGGGCCGCGCCATCACGATCGATCCGTCGATATGTTCGATCTCGCAGGCCAGCCGCGCGCCGTCGACGACCCGCTGCAGATCCGCGGCTTCGGTCGAGACGAATTCCAGATCGGCCTGCCCATCCGAGACTCGCAGTGTCGCAACCGATCCCGGCGGCGCGGCGAGATCGATCCGATCGATCGCGGCGACCGGTAGTTCGTAGGTGACACCCGCGGAGACGAACAGCAGGCGCAGGGTGGTGACGACAACCAGCCCGGGTGCGCCCCGATGCCCGCACGGCGCGCATTCGAGGACGTATTCGTCAGGGCGGGCATAGATGTGCAGAGCGCCGAGTTCACGGGCGCAGAGTCCGAGGGTTCGCATGCGCTCGGCCGCGCGGGCCACATCGGGGCGGATGGGCCCGTACTGTCCGGGCACCGCGCGCGGTGGCGTCAGATTGGGCCGGGGCCGCAGGATTCGGCGCATCTCGAGCAGATCGTCGCAGATCGCGCGCACGAGGGCCGCCGCCTGCGGAAGGACCTCCGGTTCCAGGAATGCCGTGGCGGGATTGCGCCGGGTGGGCACGCCGTCGAGTACGTAGTCGGGTGCGCGGAAATACAACAGCACCAGCAGATCTCCGGAATCGGCTTCGACCAGGCATGCGTCGCGCAGATCGCGGACCGCGATATCGAGCGCGATATCGTCACCGATGCTCAGCGGTGTGGTGGTGATCCGGCCGCCGGAGTATCTGATCGCGGTCCGCCGCCCCCACACCTCCAGCACCGTCACATCCTCCGCATCCGACCCGGTCACCCACTTCGCGGGCCGATTCTACCGAGCGACACCGACTCTCCGCGGTATCCGGAAGGCCCGAGTCAGAGATTGCCGGCGAACATGCTCGCGAGTCCGGTGACGCCCGCCGGCGCGGCACTGCCGGTGCTCAATCCGGCGAGAATGAGTGTGATGATCATGGTTCCGACCTTTCGAACAACTCCGGTGCGCATCGAAAGATACTGCGGCTCAATGGGCTTCACCAGACCTACGCCGACACTCGCGGGCAACTCGCTGCCGATCGACAGCACATTCACAGCAACGGAGTAGCGTCGGCGTGACGAGCGCCGAAACGGGCGCGCGCCACACCGTAAAACCGATGGGCGTGTCCGGTCCGTGAACATGAGTGGCACACTGGCCGAATGCTCGGTGTACACCCGGAAACCACCGAAATCGCGGAGCCGACAACGCGGCGGCGGGCGATCCGCTATGCGGTGCGTGTGGCATATCTGGCCGCGCTGGTCGCCGCACTCGTCACCGGAATGCTGCCGGGTGGCCGCGTCCAGGAGGCCGGATGGATGATCGGCGGCGTCCTCGCCTTCACCATCGACCGTCCCCTGCGTCAGCACATCCGAGTGCTGGTGGACTGGCTGCCGCTCATCGCGGCGCTGATGGTCTACGACTACACCCGCGACCTCGCCGACAAACTCGGTATGCCGCTGCGCATGCACGAACTCGTCACCGCCGATCGCTGGATGTTCGGCGGCACCCTGCCCACCGTCTGGCTGCAATCCCATCTCGCATCCGACGGCCAGCCGTGGTGGACCCCGATCATCGGCGTCGTCTACACCACGCATTTCATCCTGCCGTGGGCGACGGCGGCCATCTTCTACGTCTACTCCCGGCCGCTGTGGGCCCGGTACATGCGCCGGATTCTGCTGCTGTCGTATCTGGCGCTGGTCACCTACATCCTGGTGCCCGCCGCACCGCCCTGGTACGCCTCGCACGAGGGCGCGATTCCGGATCAGGTCCGCCGGATCTCCGGTTTCGGGCTGGGGCTGGTCTCACCGGATATCAGCGCGCAATGGCTGACCGAGCACGGCAACTTCGTCGCCGCACTGCCGTCCCTGCACACCGCGTTCTCGGTTCTGGTGGCGGCCACGCTCTGGCCGCTGACCAAACAGTGGTGGCTGCGCGCGCTGCTCGTGGCATATCCGTGCGCGATGGGATTCACCCTGGTCTACGGCGGCGAACACTATGTGCTCGATGTACTGCTCGGCTGCGTGTACGCCGGCTTCACCGTCCTGATCACCCGGCTGTGGGAGAACTGGCGGGCCGAACGCGCACTGCTGGGACCGCTGCCGTCGGCCCTGCCGGACCGGGGCGACGAGGAAGTGTCAGAGGCCAGTCGCGAGGGCGCCGAACAGCAGGCCTGAGGAAACCGGAACGCGACAGGCGACAGCGCGCCCGAATCGAGCAGCGACCAGGGTCGCGCGGCGGCACAAACCGGCGGTCGCGGCACATCGGCAGCCCTGTGACGAGCGTCTCGATTACTCGGACCGAACTCTTTCCTTCCTGGTGAGAGCCGTTTATCAGCGGCGTACACCGCCTGCCGGGCGAAAAATCAGGTGATTATGCGTCGGAATTGCCGGAATACTGGCGCGGCACCGATGAGTTGACGGTGTCACGGTCGTCACGTCTCGTATGACGCCCGGGGCACACAGGGGTGGCTCGGCGTCGGTCACGACATTTCTGCGTACGCGAACACCCGGAGGTAAATCGATGCCCGCCGAACCAGAACTCGCCCGGATCGGCCGGCGAACCCCCGCGGTGATCCGACTCTTGGTCCTCGCCACCTTCGTGGTGATTCTCAACGAGACCATCATGGTCAACGCGATCCCGCGCCTGATCACCGATCTGCACGTCAGCGAACGCTCCGCGCAATGGGTTTCGACAGCGTTCATGCTCACGATGGCGGCCATCATCCCGGTCACCGGCTGGTTCCTGCAGCGCGTCACCACCCGCCGGGCCTACGCGCTCGCGATGGGAGTGTTCCTGCTCGGCACCGCACTGTCGGCGGCCGCACCCACCTTCGGATTGCTGTTGGTCGGCCGCGTCGTCCAGGCCGGCGGTACCGCGGTGATGATGCCGCTGCTGATGACCACGCTCATGACGGTGGTACCCGCACACGATCGCGGCCGCGTCATGGGCAATGTCACCCTCGCCATCTCGGTGGCCCCGGCCATGGGCCCGGTGATCTCCGGCCTGGTCCTGCAGATCGCTTCCTGGCGTTGGCTTTTCCTGCTCGTCCTGCCCATCGCGGGGGCCGTCACCTGGTTCGGCCTGCGCAAGCTGGAGAACATCGGGGAGCCGGAGAGCGGTGCGATCGACTGGGCCAGTGTGGTCTTCGCGGCGCTGGGTTTCGGCAGCCTGGTGTACGGGCTCACCAAGTTCGAGGTCGGCCATATCGTGGTCCCGGCGCTGATCGTCGCGGCCGGCGCGGCCTGCATCGCGGTCTTCGCACTGCGTCAGATCCGCCTGCAGCGCACCGGTTCACCACTGATGGATCTGCGCGTCCTGCTGTCGGGAACCTATACCAAATCGCTGGTCCTGATGGCCGTGGCCTTCCTGGCGATGATGGGTTCGATGATCCTGCTGCCGCTGTATCTGCAGAATCTGCGTCATCTGACCCCACTGCAGACCGGTCTGCTGGTGATGCCGGGCGGTCTGGCGATGGGTCTGCTCGGCCCCACCATCGGCCGGTTGTTCGACCGGTTCGGTGGCCGGATGCTGGTGATCCCCGGTGCGATCGGAATCACCGCGGCCCTGGCCGGTTTCACCACCATCTCGCTGACCATGCCCTACTGGCAACTGCTGGCCCTGCACATCCTGCTGATGGTGTCGCTGGCCGCGGCCTTCACCCCGGTGTTCACCCTCGGCCTCGGCGCGCTGCCGCAGCATCTGTACTCGCACGGCAGTTCTGTACTCGGCACCCTGCAGCAGGTGGCCGCCGCGTTCGGCACCGCGCTGGTGATCACCATCATGTCGGCCCGCGCGACCACATTGACCGATCATGGCACCGATGCGATCAGCGCGCATCTGTCGGGTATGCGGCTGGCCTTCGCGGTATCCGCGGCTCTGTCGGTGATCGTGATCGTGATGGCGGTGCTGCTGCCCAACCGCGCCCCGGCGCCGCAGGAGTCCGCGGAATCCGCGGAGCTGGAACCCGTCCACCCATGACCCGAACGGTGGGGCATATCGGCCCGATGCGCCCCACCGGAATCGTCGGTCCGGCACTGCGGACGAGAGATAGTTAGAACGTGTTCTATATTCGAGGGAAGTGTTCCGGCAACCCTCGGGAGTTCACGACATGTACCAGTGGTCCGACGAAGATCTGATGCTCCGCGACGCGGTGCGCGGTTTCATCGCCAAGGAGATCGAACCTCACGTCGAACAGCTGGAGAATGGCGCCCAGCCTCCATTCGATATCATCCGCAAGCTGTACGCCACCTTCGGGCTCGATGAGCTGGCCCGCGAGGGTCTGGCGAAATCTCTGGCCAAGGAGGAGGCCGGGGAGTCCGGGAAGTCGGGCGGATTCAGCGGTGCGGGCAGCATGGGGGTCATCCTCAACAGTGAGCTGGCGGGGGTCAGCCTGGGACTGGTCGCCTCGATGGGCGTCAGCCTGGGGCTGGCCGCCGGCACCATCCGCAGTCGCGGCACCCTCGCGCAGAAGAAGCGGTGGCTGCCCGAACTGGTCACCTTCGAGAAGGTCGGCGCCTGGGCCATCACCGAACCCGATTCCGGCTCCGACGCTTTCGGGGGCATGAAGTCCTACGTCCGGCGCGACGGGGCGGACTACATCCTCAACGGCCGCAAGACCTTCATCACCAACGGCCCGTACGCCGATGTGACCGTTGTCTACGCCAAGCTCGACGAGGAGGACGGCACCGACCGCCGCGATCGCAAGGTGCTGGGCTTCGTCCTCGACAAGGGGATGCCGGGATTCACCCAGAGCGCGCCCTTCAAGAAGATGGGCATGAACTCCTCCCCCACCGGTGAGCTGTTCTTCGAGAACGTCCGCCTGACCCCCGACCGGCTGCTCGGCGAGAGCGAGAGCCCCGCCAAGGGCGACGGAAAGGACAGCGCCAAGGAGTCTTTCGCCGCCGAGCGCATCGGCATCGCCTCGCTGGCCTTGGGCATCATCAACGAATGCCACCGGCTCTGCGTGGATTACGCGAAGTCGCGCACGCTGTGGGGCAAGGAGATCGGCCAGTTCCAGCTCATCCAGCTCAAACTCGCCGAGATGGAGATCGCCCGGATCAACGTGCAGAACATGGTGTTCAACGCGATCGAGCGCACCGCCGCGGGCGAACAGGTCACCTTGGCCGAGGCCTCGGCCATGAAGCTGTATTCCTCGCGCGCCGCCACCGAGGTCGCGATGGAGGCGGTTCAGCTGTTCGGCGGCAACGGTTACATGGCCGAGTACAAGGTGGAACAGCTTGCCCGCGACGCGAAGTCGCTGATGATCTACGCGGGCAGCAATGAGATCCAGGTGACCCATATCGCCAAGGGTCTGCTCAGCAGGTAAGGGGGCGCGACCCCGCACGCTCACAGGTGAGGGTTCGGCGCGGACATGTGGATCGCGGCCGAACCGTCACCGCGTCGGCGTGATCTCCCTGGGCACATCGTGTCTGGGGCCGGCTCCGAGGTCGCTTTCGAGCGCCGCGAGCAGTTCGGCGAGCCGTCCATTGACATCGGCGAGGCCGTCATCGTCGAAAACCGCTCGCACCATGGCGGTTTCACGACGGGCGCGTTCGGCTGTGGCGTCGGCCCAGAGTTCGTGACCCGCCGGGGTGGCCCGGATGGGGCGACTTCTGGCATCGGCGGCGCCGCCGTCGCTTTCGATGAGCCCCGCCTCGGTGAGACGTTTGATACGAGTGCTGACCGTGCCCGAGGTCAGCGCGAGCTCCCGCGCGAGTTCGGTCGGTGTACATCCGTTGCCGCGAATGATCACCGACAGCGCGGTCCAGTCCGCGCGGCTGACCTGCCGGGCATCGGCGACCTGATCCAGTACGAGGTCGAACAACCGCGACAACCGGCCCACCCGCTGACGCAATTCCTCGACGCCGCGGTCCGCGGCGGGCATCTGCGCCATCCACGTTCCGATATCTCGCGCAACCGAATCCATCGACCCAGTTTATATCTTGACTCTCAAGGTACTATTACCTTGCACATCAAGATACTTTGGAGGTCGCCTTGTCGAAGGTCTGGTTCATCACCGGCGCGAGTACCGGATTCGGCCGCGCTCTGGCCACCGCTGCGTCGAAACGCGGCGATACGGTAGTCGCCACGGCTCGCGATATCGCGAGCGTCGCCGATTTCCCCCAGCACGATCGCCTCGACGTCACCGACGACGACCAGGTGCGAGCGGCGGTGGCACGCGCGGTCCGGGAGCACGGGCGCATCGACGTCGTGGTCAACAATGCCGGGCACGGCCTGCTCGGCGTGACGGAGGAGGTCACCGACGACGATCTCCGCGCCTTGCTGGAGACGAATCTGCTGGGAGCGTGGCGGGTGACCAGGGCGGCGCTGCCCTATCTGCGACAGCGGCGCGCCGGGCACATCGTGCAGCTCTCCTCGGTCGGCGGCGTGGTGGGCAATCCCGGGCACGCCGCCTACGCGACATCCAAATTCGCGCTGGAGGGCATGTCGGAGGCACTCGCCGGTGAGGTCGCCGACTTCGGAATCCACGTGACGATCGTCGAACCCGGCCCGTTCCGAACCGATTTCGCCGGCCGGTCGATCCATATGACCGACCCGAATCCGGCCTACATCGGCACCCCCGGCGGCGATCTGCGCGAACGCTTCTCGAAACAGGACGGCAACCAACCCAACGATCCGGACAAGGCCGCAGCCGCGATCATCGCCGTGGTCGATTCACCTGAGCCGCCGCTGCGCCTGCCGCTGGGCCCGGAGGCCGTGACCCGCATCAGGGCCAAATTGCGCGATCAGCTGACCTCGATCGACGAATGGGAATCACTGGCACTCGACACCCGCGCGGAGTGAGGACGCCCGGCAGCCGCACCGCTGGATAGACCGAATGCGTGTACGGGCGTTCGATCCCGTCCACATGCGGCCGGGACTACCGGGTACCGATACAGAACGGATGGCCCGCCGGATCGAGCATGACCAGATTGCCCTCCGTACGGAGGGGCTGGAATTCGCAAGTGGTGGCCCCGAATTCGTGCAGGTGTCGCGCAACTCTGACGTGAATCAGGTTCGGCGGCAACCCGATTCCGTCCTGGTGAGCGTCCCACCCCGGGACGGCTCCATGCACGGGGTGGGACACCGTCATCCACTCACCACGAAGGCCGACGTATCCGCTCCCAGGGAGGGCAACCTTCGCGGCATTACCGTATCCGATACACACCCTTCGGTCTGATCGCATTAATGCAAATGCAATCAAACTTTTTCATTCACATTCGAGAACACATCTGGGCGTACAGCTACCCGGTGGTGAGCCGGCGCTGTCGGCGAATGTGGTTGTGTTGGTAGGGAATGACGTTCGGGCACCCGGGCGAGGGAGGGGCGGAGTGAATCCGATCAATGTCGCGGTCGTGGACGATCAGCCGCTGGTGGCGGCGGCCTTCGAGATGCTGCTGGCCGACGAACCGGATTTCCGGGTGCTGCCCGGCGGGCGGAACGGGCACGACGCCCTGCGGTTGTTCCGCTCCGAGCCGGTGGATGTGCTGCTGCTCGATATCCGCATGCCGGAGATGGATGGACTGGCGGCGACCCGGAAGATCACCCGCGCCGGTCCGCGGCCCCGGGTCATCGTGCTCACCACGTTCAACGTCGATTCGTATGTGGTGGACGCGGTCGCGGCGGGTGCGGCCGGATTCCTGCTCAAGGACTGCGAACCCGCCGAACTGCTCGCCGCCATCCGCGCGGTCCACACCGGCGGCGCGGTGATCTCACCGACTGCCACCACCCATCTGTTCGACGCGTACCGGCGTGAGCAGACTCCGTCCGGCCAACCGCCGCCGGACACCGCCACGCACCGGACGCTCGCTCGACTCAGTCCTCGTGAACTCGATGTCCTGGGTTTGATCGGCACCGGTCATACCAACACCGAGATCGCCGACCGGCTCGGCATCGCCGAGACGACGGTCAAGACACATGTGCGCCATCTGCTGACCAAACTCGACTGCCGCGACCGGGTCGCACTGGTCGTACTCGCCCATGCGGCCGGGTTGGTGCGCTGACGGCTCGGCTCCGTACGCCGCCGGACCCCCGCGACAGTCCCGAAACCGGACCCGGGAACCACAGCGCGCGTCGCGGATTCGCGTGTGCGCACTCGCACGCGAATCACACCGATACCCCGCGCAGCCGCGACCGCTCGACGCTCAGTTCTCAGCCGTGCCGATCGGAATCCGCGCCGCCAGCAGGACGCCGGTCGCGGTCGCGGTGATCTCCAGGGTGCCGCCGACCGAGGACATCCGTTCGCGCAGCCCGGCCAGGCCGCGACCCGACCCGAGGTCACGGGGAACGACGCCGGTGTTCTCCACGACCACCACGCATTCGCCGGATTCCTGCGCCACGGAAATCCGCATCCACGCATCCGGACCGGAGTGTTTGATGACGTTGGTGACCGCCTCGCGCACCACCCGCAGGATCGCGAGCCGGGTCGCCGCGGGCCAGGCCCGCTGCCACTCGGCGAGGGTCTCGCCGGAGGGCAGATCTTCGTCGACCGTGATGCCCGCGGCCCGTGCTCGGCGAGCGGTATCGCGCAGATCCGTGAACGCGTCCGGGGAGGCCGTGCCGTCGGCCCCGGTCGTCGGTTGCCCGTCGCGAAGCAGTCCGACCAGATGGCGGACATCGCCGAGCGCGTCCTTCGAGATATCGGCCACCGTGCGCAGCACCTCGGCCGTGGATTCACCACGCCGCTCAGCGATCACGAGTCCCGCGGCGGCCTGCGCCCGCACCGAGGCCAGGGTGTGGCCGAGTACGTCGTGCAGTTCGGCAGCGATCCGGTTGCGTTCCATGGCCCGGGCCGCTTCCAGCTCACGCTCGTGCGCGGCGCGGTTCGACCGGCGACGACTCGCCCAGATATAGGCGGTTACGAGTACCACGATGTGATATCGCAGCGACCACCCGAAATCCCACGACCGGACCGCCGGACTCCACGGGCTGCCCACAATCCCCACCATGAGCGCGACCGGACCCCACCACCACGACCGCGCGTATTCGGTGACGGCCATGAGCGAGATCGGGGCGAAGATCAGAGTCAGCGGAATACTCAAGTAGACCGATGACAGCTGCGCGGTGATCGCCATGGCACCGAAGAGAACACCGGTGACCACGAACGAAGGGACGACATGGGTTCGTCGCACGAATACGGCCGCCGCGATGCCCGTGCAGAGCGTGGCGACGGTGAAGTATTCGATCGGATGACCGCCCGTGCCGAATGTCGCGATCACCCAATACAGTCCGGCGAACAGCAGCGCGACGATCCCCAGGGCGATATCCGCGCGCGGCACAGCACGCGACATTGCCCACCTCGTCTCGGTCGTAAGCGATTGCGAGGCAATGGTAGTGACGCTGTGCTCGCCGGTGGCCCGATCAGCCGTGGACATCGACACCCTCCGATACCGTCCGGATCACGCCGCCGGCATTGGCAGCCCGCACCACACACACCGCGTCACCGGGCCGCCGCGCCGCGTCGACGACCGAAATGTCCGCGGTATCGGCGCCCGCGATCGGCGCCACCACGGGGAGCTTCCCCAACCAGGTGCGATTCGCCCATCCGATGGATACGTCCTCGGGTCGCCGGCCGCGCACCTCGTCCCACCGCGGCAGCTCGCAGTGCAGTGATCCGTCCGCGCGATGGACGGCGGGCACAGCCGTGGGATAGGGCTCCAACTCGTCGATCGGCCCGAGGATCCAGTCCCGGAACGCGGTCGGATCGGCGAACCCCTGCGGCGCCGGACCGCATCCCTTGCCGACGATCTCACCACCGAAACTGAACAGCCCCACCAGTTCCGGCCGGCCCTCGACATCAACGACCGCCGGACTGCCGCTGTCCCGGTAGCAACTCGCCACCGGACGCGCGGAGGTGTCCTGCGCACACATCACCGACCGCTCATCGACCGCCGGCGACAATCCCGCGACACAGTCGACATGGGACATGGCCGTGAAATCACCCCGGTACAAGGAGTCGTCGCGATACTCCGGATCCTCGAAGCCGACGGCCTTGCCCGTATTGCCGTGTGCGAAGAACGACACCGCCGTACCGGGTGCGGGCCTGGCATCGGCAATCGGCAGCACCGGGATATCGTAGACGGGCCGATCCAGCAGAATCACCGCCAGATCATCACTGGCACTGGCGAGATCGACGTTCTCCGGATCGACGGGCGAGGGTCGCAGCCCGTACCCGGGCAGCACCGCGATCCCCCGCACCCCACGCTCCACACCCGGATCCTTGGACAGCACCCGAGCGTTGACATGTATTTTCATCCGCCTGGGATCCATGCTGTCGACACAGTGCGCGGCGGTAACCACACGGTCCGGACGCACCAGCGCCCCACCACATTGCGCGGTATCGAACAACGAACCACTGTCGACCGGATCGATGGTCGCGACCCACTTCGCCGCCTCCGCATCGGTGACCTGCACCCCGTTCACCATCGCATGCGCCACCCCGGCGGACGGCAGCATCGCGAACGCTACGGCGGCCCCCACCACCACACGCTGTCGTATCGATCTCCCGCGGTTACTGTTTCGATTCGGTTTCCCTGTCATGGAAACAATTATCGAAAAGTACTGTGCCGCACTACTTCATCCCCGCGAAGGAAATGTGCGGTGGCCCTCATCCCACGGGAGGAGGACCACCTGCGGTCAGAATTCTCGGCTCGTGGCGTTGCGTTTCGCCCCCCGTACCGGTCTGCGAGGGCGACCGGGTCGGTTTGGGACGAGCTGTCGATGATTGTCACAAACTCACGGCCGGCGGCGTCTTGTGTTGCCAATAGGTCGCAAACACAGTCGGGAGTCGTCATGCGTATCGCGATCTTCGGAGCCAACGGGCCTACCGGCCGCCTGCTCACCGGCCGGGCACTGGCCGCCGGGCACCACGTCGCCGCGGTCACCCGGCAGCCGGACTCTTTTCCACTGCACCATGATCGGCTCGAGGTGGTCGGTGCCGACGTACTCGATCCGGGAGCCGTCGACAGCGCCGTGTCGGGACAGGACGCGGTGTTGTCCACACTCGGGGTGCCGCCCGCGAAGGAGATAAACACCTACTCGCAGGGTGTGGCCAATATCGTCGCCGCTATGCGGCGGCAAGGGGTCCGGCGGATCGCCGCGGTCAGTTCGAGCGGAGTCGATCCGCAGCCGTACTCCGACGCCGGATTCCTGTTCAATCGAGTATTCGTGCCCCTTCTGACCCGAGTAGCGGCCAAGGAGCTGTACGCCGATATGCGGCGGATGGAGGACCTGTTGCGCGCGGGTGATCTCGACTGGACGATCGTTCGCCCCAGCGCCCTCTACCACCTTCCGGATGTCACCGACTACACCGTCGTCGAGGGCCACGCCGACGGCATGTTCACCTCCCGCACAGACCTGGCCGCGAGCATGCTGGCCCTGCTGGACGACGATCGCCACGTGCGAGCCACCGTCGGCGTCATCACCACCACCGACAACCCGACCTTGTTCCAATGGATCCGCCGGGAAGCTCTGGCCGGGAAATGAGGGACGCAGCTGCGGACGCATTCCCGACATAGCCAGAGGCCAATGCGATGGCCGATCCGGATAGTCGATTGCATCGACCGGCAGTCCCTCCCGACCACCGCGGAGCCCTCGCCTTGCGTGGGTCGAGGGCTCCGCGCGATCGCGGGTCCGAGACCGGCCTAATAGCCAGTGTTTTGAAGTGGTTTCTGTTGGGATGAGAAAGAGGTCTCCGGTAGATGGGTAAGCGACCAAGCATTACCTGACGACCGGAGACCTCGTGACCAGGGTAGCGGTGACGAGGCGGGCGGATCTGACCGACGCGCAGTGGCGGCGGTTGGAGCCGTTGCTGCCTCGTGGACGGAAGGCGGGCCGCCCGCCGAAGTGGACGAAACGGCAGCTCATCGATGGGATTCGCTGGCGTACCAGGGTGGGATCGCCGTGGCGGGACGTGCCGGAGTGCTACGGGCCGTGGCAGACGGTGTACGGGCTGTTCCGCCGCTGGCAGCGGGCGGGCGTGTGGGTGTTGATCTGGAAGATGCTGCAAGCGTTCGCCGATGCCGCCGGCCGCATCCGGTGGCGGGTGAGTGTCGATTCCACCATCGCCCGCGCGCATCGTGATTCGCCACACGCGCATAGCGTTCCGAAGCGGCCTGCGCCGCATCAGCGGCGCCGCCCTTCCACAACCCATGCCCGAAGATGTTGTTCATCCCCATTATCAATGTGAAAGCGGATAGGTTCTCCAGCTCACTGGCACATTCGAACCAAGTCTGCCGCATGGTCTGCAGGCCCTCCGGGTCCAGCCCACCGATACCGTGCACCGCCTCGTACAGCTCTTGGTGCGACATGCCCTCGAAATGATCGTCAGTGCTGGTGTAGGCCGGATCAATACCCGCGCCGAGTTCACTGAGCCGACTGTCACCTTGCTTGATGCGTGTCTGGGCGTCGCTGATCTTCTGGGTGAACGGCTGAATGCTGGCCTGGATCGCAGCGTCCTGAATCTGACCGAAGATGCTCTTCGGCGGATCAGCCGCCGGACCCGGTTGCGGATCGTGGTCTCCGCTCATGTGCCACCCCTGCCGGTTCAACATTCTGGTACATACGGCTCCCCCAACCTGGCGAGGCTAACACAAACATTCGCCTGGTCGGAGTGCACATCGGAACGGCGTAAATGGCACAATACCCGCGGAAGTGACTGTGATCGCACGGTCGGAGTCGGCGTCCCGGCGCCGGATCGAAGGGGGAGGCTCAGCGTGCTGCAAGCCGATATCGATGAGTTCAACAAACTGGTCAGAACGCTCAAAGATGTCGCCACACAGGTTGACGGCATCGCTATCCGCAAGACCGGCGACGAGATCACCGCGGCCCTCCCCGGCTGCACCATCGGCCCGGCGTGCGCGCAGGTCGGCGAGTTCACCGAAGGCGCGTGGCTCCGAGTCGCCGAACGCATCCGCGCATTGTCGGACCTCGTCACCAAGTCGGCCAACATGTACGCGGCCACCGACGAGCAGTTCAAGCAGCTGCTCGACACGATGGACTTCCACGCCCGGGGGAACCAGTAGTGCCAACACGTCCAGACGTCGAGAAGTGGAACACCGGCAAGCTGTCGGAGTGGGCCACCCAAATCGACACGGCCATAGGAACTTACGAAACCCAACTCGGCCGCATGCTCACCCAGTTCACCGGCACGAACTGGGTCGGTGGCGCTCGCGACGCCGCCTACGACCGCTTCAGCGAAGAGAACACCGAGGGCCGCAAGCTATCCCAGGAAATTCGCGACGCCACGGCTGCCCTACGCGGCGCTGACGGCCGCCTCGCCGATGAGCGCCGAATCCTGCTGGGCAAGGTCGCCGACGCAGAAGCCGATACCGAATCACCTCTGGCATTGATGGTCAACGACCGATGGGCAGTCCAGACCAAACAGGCGATCCTGAGCGGCTCCCAGATCAAAGACGACCTACAAAAAGCCAAGGAACGCATCGACCATCACCAAGGTTTGATCAACACTGCCTACTACAGCCTGGCAGGTGCCATCAGTGAGGTAGCGACCGCGATCACGAACGCAGTAGAGAAGATCCGTGCGCGTGGCGATCTGCTGGGTAGCGGAATCGATGCGCCGGTGACGCCGGCCGACACCGCCAAGATCGGCCGTGACGACGGCAAAGCCGTCCACGATGCCTTACGGCCAGACGGCACCATCGACAAGGCCAAGCTCGAGGAGATTGCGGGTCACCTTCCCCAAGGCATCCTGACCGAGCAAGAGCTCCGAGATCTCTCCGATGGTAAGGAAGTTGCGACGATCCCGGCTGAGACGCAGCAGTACTACCACGAGTTCTTCCAAGGGGCTGGTAAGGATGGTCTCGTCGCGCTGACCGACCAGCTGTCCGCTGACGAGAAGGCCGGCAAACCCGGCGCGACGGACAAACTCAATGCACTCGGCAATGCAATGTTCACGCTGTCGAACGAGAAAGTCGGCACCGGGAGAGGCACCGACGGAAAGCTTCAGAACCCCGGCGGATACAACCAGCTTCCCCAAGACGTACGCGATCTGCTGGACCGTCGTTCACAAGACCTCGACCCGGCCAAGCTCGCCAGACCAGGACAACAGGCCAAAGATTTCCACCAGCTGATGAGCATCAGCGACCTCGTTTCTCACGCGTCGCCCGGTAACCAGCCTGGAACAACGCTCGGAATCGAGCTGCAACGCCAGGGCGCGAGTATGGCCGACTACATGGACTCGAACCGGAAGGGCCACGGCGACATCCTTCAGGGCGAGGGCTGGCAGCCAGGAGACGCCCACCGTATCAATGACAGCGCCCGCAAATTCTTCACTGCTGGCCTCACGAACCACGACTCGAGTTCAGCTCTCATCACCGGCAAGCTCCCGCCCGATGTTCCGACACCTCATGGCGACGATGTACGCCCTCACCCCGACTACGACCGCGGCAAGTTCGCTAACGAAGTCCTCCACCACGATTGGGGCGACAAGGGGAAGACCCCCGCCAAGCTGTTCGATTGGGTTGCGAACGACACTCACGAGACCGGTGCCGACGGCCTCCCCACCGAACATGCGATCAAGGCTCGCGAGACTCTCGCGAATCTACCGGACTTCTTCGCGCCACCTGAAACGCATGGCCCTCCCGGAGACCAGCCAACACTCAATCGGCATGGTGACCTTGCAACACTCAAAGATGGCACGACCATCATGGAGGACAATGCGAAGTTGTTCGCCAAGAACCCTGAGCTGTCGAAATCGCTTGCTTCCGTTATGGGTTCGAATATCGACTCGTTCGGTGAGCGGTTCCCAGCATCCGGCGTGGCAGCTGATGGTCAGCTGAGACTGTCGAGCAGCGACGCGGACCGCCTCCTATTCCTGGCCAGCCAATCCGATCAGGGGCGGTTGACCTTGGAGGTATCCCGCCAGGCGTACGAGCAGTCCTTCTTCGATGACGCTTTTGCGAAAAATGGCCCGAACGCCGGTAGCATACTCAGCGAACAGTCGAAATATTTCGGTGGCCTCGACGGTCGAATCACGTCAGCCGCCGAGAACGCAATGACATTCCAAGATCAGGCGGATGTCAAGAAGTACAACGACCATCAGATGCACATCTACAATGTCAAGAAAGAAGCCGGCCAGATCATCGCTGATATGGCGACGGCACCGCTAAAAGTCGGTTCAGATGTTCCCGGCGCAAACTACGCCAACGTGGTGGCGAAACACCTGACCGACGGCGTTGTGAAACATGAAATAGACGGATTTGTTCCCAAACCGCAGGAATTGCGACAGGTCTATCCGGACATCAAGTCGATCAACGCCGCTGCCGACTTGGATGAGCAGCAGCGGATGATAAATGCGGCGATCGATAGCGGACAAGATGTGGGAATCCTAAAGGATCCCACAACGCATCGTGCGATCGATTTCAATCTTCCAACCCAAGCGCAGCTAGATGCTCGCCAAGGATTCAATCAGAGATACGGACTCGAAGGCTATCTGAACGAATACTCGCAGCATCATTCGATCGAAACATTGCAAGATACTGCGAGAACCCAAGCAGATCTCAAAGTGATTCTGACCGGTCGCGACCACTAGGACACCAACGATGAACAGTTCCCCCCTGAAAGTCCTTGCAGCGTCGAAACCAAAGACCCGGATCATCGCTTCGATCGCTGCAGTTCTCGTCGCCGTCATTGCAGCGGTAGTCTATTTGGTCGCTATCCGTCCCCGCAATGCTTCGACTTTTCCTCCGCCGTTCGAGCACTGGGATGTAGCTGTTCAACTGTCAGGCCGGGAACTCGCTGCAGCGCAATTCCTTGCCGACACCCTGCCGCTTCGGATAGCTGCGATGAGCGATGACCGCGCCATGGATGAATGGCATCGACGTGTGCGATGGGACTACGAAGGCGGGGTGCCGTCGGAACATCTGACCGGCGGAATCACCGGGCGCATTGCTCAAGTCCGCCCAGGCCCTGAGGGGTACGGACTGGAAATCGACTCCTGCGAATTCGACATGCCCGGCCAATACATCGTCCAGTCCGATGGGACGCTGAAGCCAAATTCTCCCAAACTGACCACTCGAGGCTACCTGGTGGCTCAGACGACAGACCAATCCCGCGCCGGAGACCAGCCGACCTCTCCGCGCTGGCTCTTGTGGGCATACGAACAGCCGGCCATCACACCGGAAGATTGCGGGAGTTTGCTCCCGAGCCCATACATCCAGGAAACTCCTACACCTGTCGCCCGATAATGTTCCCGAAGGGAATGCTACTTCGGCAGCGCGGACTCGACAGTCGAAGCGATTTCCTGAGCATGATCACACGCCGACCAGTCGGTCAAAGCGCCCGTACTTTCCACTTGTAGATCGATGCTTCCATCCGGTCCTGGCATCACGATGTGGCAAGATTCAGCCCCTAATCCCTTGTAGCTGATTGCCGACTTACCGTTGATAGTCATCTCTGTCAGATCACCCTGCTGCCGCTGGCGAAACTGATCCATGGTGATGTCTGTAGAAGAAATCGTCAAAGCTCCGACACGATGTGGCGCACCTTGGACGTTCTCTCGGCGTTCGAATGTGCAACCGATAAACGCATACCCGGTGTGCACCTGGTCTCCGCGTTCTCTGGTCAGCGGGTCGAAGCCAGCACTTCTAATCGTTTCATCTCCGATCTGCTCGCACGGATCGAACATGACGGGCTTGTTGCCTGCAGGGTCCTGTTCTGGAGCCGGTTTTACCGCCGCCGCAATTGCGGGCCGGTGACTGGGCGGTGTTGGCGCCGAACTATCTGCGTCGGAGTCGTTAGAGTTCGCACCACATGAACCAAGGAAAATTGGCAACACAACCAACGAAGTGATGGTTCTGAATATTCTCACTGCACTTATCCTTTCGGCGGCACGAGACTCGATATCCTCTTAATTCTTGCACTGTTCGTAGTATCGGCCTCATCAATAAGACGACCGGCGCGCAGGTATGCCTCTTGCAGACGCATCGCGCCATCAATCAGTTGAGTGACAACATCATATCCGTCGCGCGCTTTTCCGGAAAATCCTCGCTGTAGGTCTTTTCCCGTCTGAAACCCACCGAATCCCTGCGCCTCATAGACCCCTTCAAGCTTGCCTTGAATCGCCAGCAACCTATCAATGACATTCTGATACAGCTGGACCGCCTGCCGAACCGCCGCCTCGTCGTAGCGGATTTCCCCGGCAGCCGCCGCGTTGTTGAATGCCTGGATCTCCCTCTGGCCGTAGTCGATCTCGTCTGCCATCTCTGGGCCCCCTCCAGCTTCTTGTCCCGAAGAAGGCTATCAGGATGGGGCTACGGTTCTCAGCCACAGCATGGCCGAGGTTCCGGCGAGGCCGCCTGCCCAACAACACGGCGGCGCGCGAGTGCGTAACCAGCTCGCTATGGACGGAATCGAGTGTCGTCCGCCGGGTACGTGAGGACCGGCAGGCTGCGGAGTCCGGCGCTGATCTCGAAAGCCAAATCGGTGTAGGCGACGGCGAGTTCGGCCAGTCGCTGCCACAGAAAGTGGCGGTTCTGTTCGGCCACAGGGCTATTCAGCGCGGTGTGCGCGTCCACACTGTACTGGGCGATGCGGTCGATGACCATTCCAACCGACTCCGTGTGAAGGTATGAGGCGCCTCCCGCCTGCGGCAGATTCGCCACCACCCAGCAGTCGACTGCACGCACCAGATCGGCACGCGACCGATCCGATTCGTGGATATTCTGGTCGGTGGCGATCCTGCGAGCGGTATGAAGCGCGGCCAGTTTGCGAGCAGCGTGGAGAACCGGATGGTTCAGCCGCACGGTGCCGTAACACGCTTCCAACAGTTCGTCTTTGGATGGCAGTTTGACTATCACCGGGGCGATCTCCGTCAGGGAATGAAGTGGCAGGGTTTGAGCTCAGCAGTCTTCGATCAGCAGCAGATACGCCGCCTCCAAGTGCACGGTGCACTCGTCCGGCGGATGAGATTGGTGGATGGCTCGCAGCTCGCGAGCACGCTCACGAGTCAGCTCCAGTAAGTGCACCCGGCACAGGAATTCGGCCAACGTGCCATCCGCATGGACGAACGCCCTCTCCTGCAATGGATCCGGAAAGTTCACGAGGCGCCCTGGGCTCGAGCTGTCGTCGTGTTCGGCGGGCGCACGGCCGCCATCTCCTCCGATGGCGGCCGTCGACCGACTCGGACATGGGCAACGAGCGGCGCGAACGAGTCGATGCGCAGAGGCATCTCAACGTCGTCGCTCTGGGTCCTCCTGGATCTGCCGTCGATCTGGCGAATAGCGACTGGTGCTCGGCGGGTTTCCTGTTCGGTCATTGACACTGTCTGATGCATAGCCAGGGTGTGCATTTGCTGGACCTCGATTTCTCTTGCCGGGCGATCGGGATGCACCCGGTGCCGAGGGCTTGCGCCACTGGTCGACCTCCCAGGTCAGCCGGTGCGCCGCAATGGGTTACGGCGTCGGCCCGGCACCGGGTGCGGTCCGACCGTACGATCGCGATAGGCCATGCGAACGCCGAAATTACAGGCGCCGTTCCGGATATACGAAAATCCATATATCCTCCTGCCCGGGAATCGTTTTCGCATAGACAGAATCCATAGATTGGCCGACAATTGGGGGCGTTGGATATGTATATGACGACCGGCGAAGTCATCCGACGGATCAGGAAGTCCATCGGCATGACCCAGGCCGAGCTGGGCGAACTGATCAACTTCTCCCAGCCGGCGGTCTCGGGCCTGGAGCGCGGCGGCCCCGCCACATACGACCTTCGTGTCCTACGTCTCGTGGCCAGGGCGCTCCAGGTGCCATTGGCCATACTGGTAGCGGAGTCGGACGAGGAGGCAGACGTGGATCGTCGTCAGTTCTTCAGGGTGGGAGCGTTAGGAAGCGTAGGAGCCGCCGCCATGACGGCGGGGTCTGCTTCAGCAGCGGCGGTGCCAGGCATGAAGATCGGCGCCAGCGACGTCGCCGCGGTCCAAGACACCATCAACCAGATTCATGCGCTCGATCTCGTGGTCGGTGGTGATCGGCTGTGTCATCTGGCCGCTGGCCAAGTCCGCTACGTTCAGCACCTGCTGAACAGTGGCAGCTACACCGAAACGGTCGGCAAGAGCCTGGCAACCACCACGGCCGAAACCATGACCGCGGCGGGGTGGGTCCATTACGACGCAGGCCAGTTGGACCAAGCCCGTCGCTACTACGCCGATGCGGCACACACTGCGACAGCCGCCGCCGACGACACCGCCAGTGCACATGCTCTCATCAATGCCAGCATCCTCAGCTACAGAGAAGGTGCACGGCAGCGGGAGGGAATCCACCTGGCCCATGCTGCACAGACCAGCGCGCGGCGTCGCGGTGGACCGCAACTTCGGGCACTTGGTGCGTTGCGCGAAGCCGAGGCGCAGAGCGTTGTCGGCGATACGAACGCGATGAACAAAGCGATCAGCCGCGCCTACCGAGCCTACGATTCCGGGCGAGGTTACGACCCGGAGTGGGTCTATCTGCCCGAGGCCGAACTGCGCGGACTTACCGGCCTGGCATACATGAACACCGGCGATCATAAAACCGCCACGACGCATCTCCAAGCGGCTATTGACAGTTCGGCTGCGTGGCCACGCGAACATACCGGATGGCGCGTCTATCTGGCCGAGAATCTGGTGAGGGCTGGACAGTTCGCCGAGGGGTGCTCGCTGCTCACGGCGGACTACAAGACCATCGGAAACGTAGCGTCGGCCCGCTTTCAGCGGCACCTTGACGCTATAGCCCTGGCTGTCCGGCAACAGCATGCAGTCCCTGAGGTCAAGGAGTTCCTGGAGCTACGTGCCGCGCGGGCATAGCGATGCCGAGTCGGCCGGCCCGCGCGGAAATCCGCCGTCGCCACCCGCACATCCAGATCGGCGTAGTGAGCGGGGCAGCCTGCGCGGCACCCGCCGCAGGCAGAAGTGAAAATACGAGCCTGCTGGTTAGGCCGGGGCTGGATTCCTTCCCGGCAAATGATGCAGAGCCGCGCTCTGCTGTGTCCGATTGCGGTGCCCGAGAACCGACTTCATGGTTGTTGCCCGGAATTCGAAAGGGAATCGGCCGCGGGGTTTTTCTTTTCATGCCCGCTTGACATCGGCACGGGTATGGAGCGTCCATGTAGGTGGAACGACGCCGCGCCCCTGGCAGGGGCCACCGAAACGGCGTGGTTTCCGTCCCGGCCGGGACATGACCGAACACCCAACCCCATTTCTGGGAGGAACTGTCATGTCCACACGAAAGACAACCCGCACCGCCACACGCCCGGCGACCGGCACCCCCGTCGAGCAGCCGACAGCAGCGGATGCGCCGTCGTTGCGTACCGACACCGAGAAGACGTTGTGGCCCGTACTGGAACAACACCCCGGCTCCACCGCGGCCGAGCTGGCCGATACGGCCGGTGTGGCCACATCCACCGCACGCCGCATTCTGGTCCTGTGGGCCGGTCTCGGCGCTGCCCACCGCGACCGTGACGCCGACAACCCGCGCACAGCCGACCGCTGGTCGGCCACCGCCGGGGATATCGCCGATCCTCGAACCAGGGGTGATGCCGTCTCCATGCCCGGGTCGGACACCGGGGCCGCTGTCCTGCCCGTACCAGCAGGCACAGCCGGGGCATCCGATGCAGAATCCGGCCCGGCGGACGACGAAACCGGTGACGACGTACCCGACACGGCGGCTGCCGGTTCCGCCCCGGCAGCGGCGCAGCAGGAGACATCGCCCCGGTTGGCTCCCGGGGCGTTGCGGGGACAGGTGGAGCATTTCCTGCGCGATCACCCGACCGGCGAATTCAGCCCGCACGAGATCGGCAAAGCACTCGCGCGCAGCAGCGGAGCCGTGCACAACGCACTAACGAAACTCAGCACCCTCGGCACGGCTCGCCGCACCAGCGACCGGCCCAAGAAGTTCACCCTCGCCAGCTCCTGACCGCTGCCGGTGCGCCGGTACACACATTGCCCGGCGCACCGCGTGTCACCCCGGGGGCCGAGCGGAACAACTGTGCGGCGCCACCGCGACCTGGAAAGTACTTCGGTGCGCGACCCAATCTCACCAGCACCCGACACCCACACAAGCGGAGAGTTCTTGCGGCAGAGGATATTCGAGCTATTCGCTCATGGGGCAATGCCCGCTGATTCATGCCTTAGGGGTGCGCGCGAGCGCTTGGACATTCTGTGATTTACGTCACCCCCGTGTCCAAAAACGGGGTTTTCGAAGGCATTTACCTAGCGAACGCCTCTGTCGATCAGTCCGGAGTCCCAACATGTAACCCGCCACTGCCCCGTCACCAAACACCGCCGAGACCTGCCCACAACCTGGTCTCGACACACGAGACCATCGTCCCGGTACAGGAAGGCATTCATGTCACCCGATGCCCACCGCCCCAGCGCCCACTCCGAGCCCTCTGACGACACACCCCCTGTTATCCCGACCCTCCCGGCGGCAGCACGGCACGACTGGGGAACGAGTCGAAATCACGCCCACGGCACCCGAGAAACCCCGGCTGGGGTTCTGAGGTCAGTGGAGGCATACGACAGCGTCTCGGCAAAGCCAGCTGACGACCGGGATGCGGTGGTGATTCCACTACCGCGAAAAGCGCCCCACGATCACATTGGCGATACCCCAGAAACCATCCCCGACGAACCTGTTTGGCGCTACTCCCAAAGCAGGAAACGTCGGAGCAAACAGCAATTTTCCGGCCACGTCAGATACGTCCACGGACCGCAAGCAGAACGCCTTCGTGGAGAACTCGCCGGCGTACTCGGGGAACTTCTGGGCTGGGCCGCACAGCAGCAGCGCGACGATCACTCGACTGAGGACGGTGCCGCAGCATGATCTCCGACGACCCGACAGCCAACCCGCCCGCGCCCGCATTGACCCGCCGGTCCGAGTCACTGTCGGCGAACGTGCCCGTCTCCGGGCCGTCGGGTTTGTCGGACTATGCGGTGTCCCCGCTGGGCATGCCAGTCGCCGTGCTGCGCGACGAGGTTCGAGTCGCTTTCCTCGGCCGCACCTCCACTGAGGACCAACAAGACCCGCGCCAATCCATGATGCGGCAGCTGGCGAACTGCAAAACCGCGATCCCTGAATCCTGGGTGATCGTCGCCCATTTCTACGACGTCGAATCCGGACGCATGGAACTGGCCGAACGCGGCCACGGGACCGGCTACGAGCGGTTCGACATCCCGATCGCCCGCGACGGCGGCGTCGCCGATCTCCTCGACGAGGCAGCGCATCCCGGCCGCCGGTTCGACGTCGTGATCTGCGAATCGGTGTCCCGCGTCGCCCGGCGCACGTTCGAGGGCCTGTCGATCGAGCGGGAACTCGAACGCGCCGAAGTATCTCTGTTCGCGGCCAACGAGCCGATCACTTTGTCCGGCAGCCGCGCCCAGCGCATCCTGCAACGTCGGATCAACCAATCCGTCGCCGAATACGAAGTCCTCAACACCCTGGAACAATCCTGGGGCGGACTGTGCACGCACGTGCGCGAAGGCTGGAACATCGGCAAGCCCCCGTACGGATACAAGGCCAAAACATACCGCCATCCGAATCCGACCAAGGCAGCCAAGAGCCAGACCAAGACCCGCCTGGAACCGGACGGGGTGCGAGCGGAAACGGTCACTCAGATCGCGTTGTGGCGCTACCACGAGGGCATCGGTACGACACCATCGTCGACCGGCTCAACGCCGACCCTGCGAAGTACCCGCCACCCGAACCACCCAACCGGGAACGTGCTCGCGGGGCATGGGGCAAGACCAGCGTGTTCGAAGTACTCAGAAACCCCAAATACACCGGCTACCAGGTCTTCAACCGACGGGCCTCACGTTCCCGGCATGGCAAGGTCAACGACCCGGTGAAGTGGGTCTGGTCCACCGAACCCGCGCACGAGCCGCTGATCCCGAAATGGATGTACGACGAGCTCGCCGCACGCCGAGGAGCCAAGCGCGGGTCCCGCGACGGCAACAGCCCCAACACCCACCCGGCCACGCGCCACACCTACGTGCTGCGGGGGATGGTGTTCTGTGGATGCGGACGCCGCATGTCCGGCACCCACCGCCACGACACCCCCTACTACCTGTGCTGGCCCCGCGGAAACAACCGAGGCCGTCCGGACAAGTATGTCGGCCACCCCAAAGCCGTCTACCTCCGCGAAGACGCCGTATCGGACGCGATCACACACTTCTTCGCCGACCGGGTGTTCGGCGCAGACCGCCGTGACACGTTGGCCGCTGATCTCGACGGCATCGACGACCGCGCCGCGCGGGAACGCCAATCCGAACGGGAACGACTCCAACGAGTCATCGCGGATGTGACCCGACGCCAGAACTCAGTCCTGAAACAAGCCCAAAACGGCGACCCCGACGACCCCTTCACCAAAGCTCTACGCAGCACCTACAACGACCTCGACGCCGAAAAGACCGCTGCCCTATCCGTCATCGCCCAACTCGCCGCCGCCGACGACGCCGAACCCCACCGCCCCGGCACCACCGACATCGCACTCCTGGACGCCCTGCCGTACCTTGCGCTCAATCTCAACGCGGCACCAGAACCGTTGGTACGCCGACTATTCGAGATCACACAGCTCTCCGTCCGGCTACACGACAGCGGCGACCACGTGACCATCGCCATCACACTGCCCGCCGACCGGTTACCCGACATCGCCAAAACAGCCGAAAGGATCACCAACCCCATGACCACTACACAACCAGCGCCCGCGCACGCAGCGGGCGTCGCTTGTGTAGATGCAGTACGTGCCCCCGGTCGGACTCGAACCGACACTGTGCGGATTTTAAGTCCGCTGCCTCTGCCAATTGGGCTACGGGGGCGCCGGGATAGCGTACCTAAGTCGTACGTCCGTCTCGGAATTGTCCGGGGATTTGCTCAGTGCACGCCTTTCATCAGGCGGCTGACCTGCGGGGCCAGGAAGTACACGACGATTCCGACCGCGATAGCCACCAGGCCGGTGATGCCGAAGTAGGCGACCTCATGGCTGGTGTCGTAGAACTCGGACAGGACTCCGGACATCGATGTGCCGATACCGACGGAGAAGAAGTAGAGGGCCATCATCTGCGCGCGGAAGGCCTCGGGGGCGAGCTGGGTGGTCACCGCGAGGCCGATGGGAGACAGCAGCAACTCGGAGACGGCGAAGCCTGCCAGGATGACGAATATCAGCACGGCGGGAACGGTTTTGCCGCTGAACGCGGCCAGCGGGACGAACAACAGGAAGGAGGCGCCCATCCCCATCACGCCGTAGGAGAACTTGCGCGGCGTGGTGGGCGCCTTGGAGCCCAGCCGGGTCCACATGAGGGCGAACAAAGGCGACAGCACGATCACCCACACAGGTTCCGCCGAGCCCACCCAGCTCGACGGTGCGGTCCAGCCGAACAAGGTCCAGTTCATCCGTTCGTCGGAGTACACCGCCAGTACCGTGAAGATCTGCTGGAACAGCGACCAGAACACCGCGTTGGCAATGAACAGCGGTATGAAGGCCCGCACCCGGATACGTTCCACCGCAACCACTTTCGGACTGGTCAGCATCAATCCGAAATAGAGTATCAATACCACCGCGATGACACCGGTCGTCACCCACGAAAGATTCGACAACCGGACCAGTCCGGACCAGAGGGCGAGTGCGACGACGACCGCCAGTACCAGCACGAATACGACTACCCGCCCGATCTGCCCGCGCGGCAACGGGTTCGGAACTTCTCGCCCGTGGGTACCCAGATTGCGGCGGAAGATCACGTATTGGGTCAGACCGAGCGCCATGCCGATGGCGGCGGCGCCGAAACCGTAGTGGAAGCCGAGGTGGGTCTGTAGCAGTCCGGTGATCAGCGGGCCGACGAACGCACCGAGATTGACGCCCAGATAGAACAGTGTGAAACCGCCGTCCGCGCGCGGATCACCCTTGTCGTAGAGGGTGCCGAGCAACGACGAGGCATTGGCCTTGAGCGCGCCGGAGCCGAGGGCGATCAGCACCAGCCCCACACCGACACCGCTCAATCCGGGCAGCAGTGCCAGCGCGATATGGCCGAACATCACGACCACACCGCCGTAGAAGACGGTCCGCTCCATCCCGAGCAGCCGGTCGGCCAGCCAGCCGCCGAGCACGGTGGACAGATACACAAGTCCGCCGTACGCGCCGACGATCCCGGTGGCGGTGGACTTCTCCAGTCCCAGCCCACCGTCGGTCAGCGAGTAGTACAGGTAATACCCGAGGATGGTGAGCATGCCGTAGAACGAAAACCGTTCCCACAGCTCGACTCCGAAGAGATTGACCAAGCCGATCGGATGGCCGAAGATCGTGCGCGTCGCGGGGTCTGTCGCTGTCCGCGCCCCCGGGACGGGTTCCACCGTGCTCATGAGATGTGATTGTCCGGCACCCCGCCATCATGATCGCGGATAACGCGGCCATATCTCGAGGATGTCGTTCACGAGGTCATGAGATCGACAGTGCGATCCCGTCGAGGATGTCGTGTTCACTGACCACGAGTTCGGTGATCCCGGCGCGGCGGGCCAGTTCGTCGGCGAGGACCTCGGTGACCACCGCACCGCCGCCGATGACATCGACCCTGCCCGGATGGACCGGTCCGAGGGCGGCGCGCCGATCGTGATCCATCGCGATCAGCCGGTGGCAGACCGTACGGACCTCGTCGAGTGACAGGCGCGTCAGATGGACCCGGTCGGAATCGTATTCGGGCAGGTCCAGCGCGACCGCGGCGATCGTCGTCATGGTGCCGGCCACGCCGACCCAGGTGCGCGCGCGCTCCACCGGCACCACCCCGAACGACTGCGCCAGCCGCTGGGAGGCGAAGAAGCGTGCCGAAGCGACCTCCTCGGCGGTGGGCGGATTGCCGTGCAGACAACGTTCGGTGATCCGCACGCAGCCGATATCGGCCGAATGGGCAGCCTGCACACCGTTCTCGTCGCCGAGCACCACTTCGGTGGAACCGCCACCCAGATCGACGACCACGAACGGCCCTTCGGCGCCGGACAATTCGCCGACGGCACCGGCGAACGACAGCCTCGCCTCCTCGTCACCGGTGATGACCTCGGCCTGTGCCCCGGGCACGACCCGGCCCAGTTCCACGCCGGTCATGGTGAAGAAGTCGTCGCGATTGCGGGCATCGCGAGTAGCGCTGGTGGCCACCATCCGCACCCGGCTCACCCCGGTCTCGACCATGCGATCCACATAGTCGTGCAAGGCGACGCGAGTGCGCTCGATGGCCTCCGGATTCAGTTCGCCGGTGGCGTCGACGCCCTTGCCCAACCGCACGATTCGCATTTCGCGATGCACATCGGTGAGGTGGCCGTCGGCGCCGGCATCGGCGATCAGGAGCCGGATGGAATTGGTGCCGCAGTCGACCGCGGCGACGCGATCACTCATCGCCCTTCCTCCCTGTCGGATCGGTATCCGGTTGGTACTGATCGTATTTCGGCCAATCCCGCGGAATCGCGGTGCCGCGCAGCCCGGTATCGGCGGCCAGCGCGACCGCTTCGTCGCCGAGCGGATTCAATCCGGGCCCCTTCGCGAGCGAATGCGCGATCAGCACATGCAGGCATTTGACCCGCTCCGGCATCCCGCCACCGCTGAAATCCGTTCCCAGCGACTCGATCTCGTCGCGCTCGGCCAGATAGCTCTCGTGCGCGACGCGGTAGGCGGCGGCGAGTTCGGGATCGGCGGCCAGCCGTTCGGTCATACCCCGCATCAAACCCGCTGCCTCCTGCCGGCTCGCCTCGGCGGTGAGCCGCGGGTCGGTGAGGTAGTAGAGGGTGGGGAACGGGGTGCCGTCGGGCAGTCGCGGCGCGGTCTTCACCACCGCCGGCAGGCCGTCGGGCGTGCGGTAGGCGATCGCGAGCACACCGCGCGGCTCCCGGCCGAGCTGGCGCGCCACGATCTCCAGATCCGCCGCGCCGGGAGAATCGCGATTCCCGTCGTCACGCCCGCCTCCGGACGGTGGCTGGGACGTAGCGGGATCGGTCACCGGGGTTCTCCTTCGGGGCTGGGTGGGGGTGGCGCCGGGCTCGGCGGCGGTACGGGCGAGGCGGCCGGCCGGGGTTGCGGATCGGACATGCTGCGCCACAGCTGGGTGTACCAGGGGTCGGGGCGCAGGGCCCGAGTGGCCGGCACCGGCACCGCGGGTTGTTCGATTCCGGGGACCTGCACGATATAGGCCGTATCCCCGGGCATGACCAGTCGCAGGCGGTCGCGCGCCTCGGAACGGATATAGGCCGGATCCTGCTGCTGCGCCCGGCGATCACGCAACTGCGCCAGATCGTTCTCCAGGTCGTGCCGTTGCGAGGCCAGTTGCGCCGATTCCGAACGCTGACTGAAATAGGTGCGCATCGGCACCGCCAGCGTCAGCGCGAGCGCGCACAGGACCGCGGCGAGGATGACGGCGCGCCCCGTGGACAGGCCGAGGATCCGGTGTTCCGCCGCCTTGCCGGCCTGTTTCCGTTTCGAGCGGGCGGGGCCGGGCTCGGATCTGGTGGCGGTCCGGCGCTGGGCGGCACGTTTACCGGCCGCGGTGCGACCCGTTCCGGCCGCCGCCCGCTCGGGTCTGGCCGAGCGCGACGAGCGGCGGTCACCACGTCCGGCCGGACTGGTGCCGCGCGCCCGTCGCTCCGTCATCCCCACACCTCGAAATCGCCTGTCTCCGCGCCGCGTCGGTGCGCCGCACAACCGTGTGCGAGGCTACTACCCCTCGTACGCGAACCGGGGGAACGCGACGTCACCGGCGTAGCGAGCCGAATCGCCCAGACCGTCCTCGATCCGCAGCAGCTGGTTGTACTTGGCGACGCGCTCACTGCGGGCGGGCGCCCCGGTCTTGATCTGACCGCTGCCGACCGCGACCGCCAGATCGGCGATGGTGGTGTCCTCGGTCTCGCCGGAACGGTGGCTCATCATGGTCTTGTAACCATTGCGATGGGCCAATTCGACCGCGTCCAGGGTCTCGGTCAGGGTGCCGATCTGGTTGACCTTCACCAGCAGTGCGTTGGCGGCGCCCTTGGCGATACCGTCCTCGAGCCGCTCCGGGTTGGTGACGAACAGATCGTCGCCGACCAGCTGCACCTTGTCGCCGATCAGATCGGTCAGCGAAACCCAGCCGTCCCAGTCGTCCTCCGACAGCGGGTCCTCGATGGAGACCAGCGGGTAGGACGCCAGCAGGTCGTTGTAGAACTCGGCCATCTGCTCGGCGGTGCGCTCGCTGCCCTCGAACTTGTAGCCCGCGGTGCTGTGGAACTCGGTCGCGGCCACATCGAGGGCCAGTGCGACATCGCTGCCCAGGTTGTAGCCGGCCTTACCGATCGCGGACGCGATCAGATCCAGTGCCTCGCGGGTGCCGCCGGCCAGATCGGGGGCGAAACCGCCCTCGTCACCGAGGCCGGTCGCCAGGCCCTTGGACTTCAGCTCCGCTTTGAGGGAGTGATAGACCTCCGTGCCCCAGCGCAGCGCCTCTCGGAAGGTGGGCGCGCCGATCGGGGCGATCATGAATTCCTGCACATCGACACTGGTGTCGGCATGCGCGCCACCGTTGAGGATGTTCATCATCGGCACCGGCAGCACATGGGCGTTGGGGCCGCCCAAGTAGCGGAACAGTTCCAGATCCGAGGACTGCGCCGCGGCGCGGGCGACCGCGAGCGAGACGCCCAGCAGCGCGTTCGCGCCCAGCCGGGACTTGTCCGGGGTGCCGTCCAGATCCAGCAGGACCTGATCGACCGCGCGCTGCTCGACCGCGTCCAAGCCGATGACCGACGGCGCGATCTCGTCGAGGACGCCCTCCACGGCTTTGCGAACACCCTTACCGCCGTAGCGGTCCCCGCCGTCACGCAATTCCACGGCCTCGTGCTCGCCGGTGGAGGCGCCGGACGGCACCGCCGCCCGGGTCACTGTGCCGTCGTCGAGACCGATTTCGACCTCGACGGTGGGGTTACCGCGCGAATCCAGGATCTCGCGAGCTCCGACCTGTTCGATGATGGCCACTGAACGACACTCCTTCGGCTGCTGACAATCAATCCCGGGGCGCTGCCCACCGCCGTCCATTCGCAGATCACACAGCGGGCCCGTGCGCTTGCGAGCCTAATAGGTGCGGCCGTCATCGCACGACACCGGTGCGCGCCGCCGACAGGACGAACCGAGGTGACCCGCGCCCGGTTCATGCGCGGCGGCCGACGCTGTAAGCCGCGGCCTTCGTCCGGACGGTCGCCATATAGGTCGTGGATTGGTTGTAGGTCAGGATCGCCTTCTGCCACCCCTCCGGGGTCCGCAGATCTCCGCCGCTGGCACAGAGATAGCGCGCGGCGGTCAGCGAGGCGTCATCGATATTGTCCGGATCGGGGCGGCCGTCGCCGTTGGCGTCCACCCCCCAGTGCTGCCAGGTCTCGGGCAGGAACTGGAACGGCCCTTCGGCGCGCACGTAGACCGGAGCCCCGGCGAGCTGGGTGGCGTCGGCGTCGAGAATCGTTGCGACACCGGGTGATCCGTCGAGCGGCACACCTCGGATCGGCGGACGGACCTCACCGTCGGCATCCAGATGCGACCCGCCGTGGCTGCCGTGTTTGCTCTCCACCCGTGCGATACCGGCGACCGTGGTCCAGCCGATCCCGCATTCGGGTGCCGAACGTGCCATCACGGCCGCGGCGTAGCCGTAGGCCTCCAGCGCCACCGCCGGGATTCCAAGCGCGTCGGATTGTCCTGCGGCCCAATCGCGCAATTGTCCGGCACTGCGACCGGGAGCATCGAGATCGATGGGCGGAACCGGCGCACCGGCACCGGGCGGGATTCCGTCCGGAATCGGGGGCAGATTGGCGATTCCGGAGCATCCGGACAGCACCGCGACCGTCGCGATGGCGGCGAGGGCGAGGATCCGGAAACCGGAGATAGTCGAGCGCACTTTTCCATCATCCAGATTGCGGCGCGGATGGTTACCGATCCGACCGGACGACGACGGTGCGCGAGCATACGATCAGCTACCGTTCGATACGGCCCGACCATGCGCGAAAGCTATGTCCGATCATATTCTTTAGGTAAGGCTTGCTTAAGATATTCGCAGCGACTAGCTTCGCTGTGCGAGTCTTCACCACCTGCGTCATCCCCACTCCAAGGAAGGGAACCCCTGGTGAAAAACGTTCTCCGCGAACGTAAGACACCCCACTACGAAGAATACGAAGAGATCGACCGCCGCACACTTCCGGAGGAAGCAGCGGCGGCCGTACTCTGTTCGGCCAGAGAGATCGCGCTCACACTCGACCACGGGCCCAACACCGCCGATCTGCCGGCGACACTCGCGGATCCCATGTTGATCCGTTTGGTCGACGCCTACGCCGCCGACCTCCCCGCCGCGGTGCGCATCGCGCTGCGCCCGCCCGACACCGCCGCGGGCGCCACGATCATCGGCCGTCTGCACGTGCCCGAGGCCGAACTCGGTGCCACTCCGCACGATTGGCGCGCGGCCGCCAATCCCCGCCTGCCCGCATCGTTTCACCTCGACATCGCCATGCTGCTGCTGGCGCGCTGCGCAGGTGAACCCTTCGGCTGGCAGGGCCAGCAGGGCGGCCGGTTGGTCAACAACATCCTGCCCACTTCCGGACACGAGGACGAACAGTCCGGCGCGAGCAGTACCACGCTGCTCAGCCCGCACACCGAGGACGCCTTCCATCCCGAACGCGCACATCTGCTGCTGCTGGGATGTCTGCGCAACCCCGAGGAAGTGGGCACCACGATCTCCTCGGTGCGGCAGGTGCGGCTGGAACCCGAACATCACCGGCGGCTCACCGAACCCGTATTGCCGATCCTGCCCGACGTCTCCTACGGCGAGGATTTCGGCGATCACCGCCCAGCACCGGTGGCCACCGTCGGCACCGGCGCGCACGGCCCGACGCTGCGCTACGACCCCGCCTACACTCCCCTGTCCGAGGCCGACGACGAATATCGTTGCGCCTATTCCGGACTCGGCACGGAGTTGGAACGGGTCTGTCGCAGAGCCGCGCTGGCTCCGGGCGAATTGCTGCTGATGGACAATGATGTCGTCGTGCACGGCCGGGTTCCGTTCACCCCTCGCTACGACGGCACCGACCGCTGGCTCAAACGGGTGAACATCCGGCTGGCCCGGCAGCGCGCATCGGCCGAGGCCGGTGAGAGCGGGTACGGGCAGCGCACCGTGCGCCCCTTCCGGCCGAAAACCGCTGGGGGGCAGGACAGCTCGAACCGATGAAACGAAGGAACGCAGTGAGCCGACCCACACCGTTGCGCGTACTCAGCCGCAGCGATCTCGCCGATGTCCCCATCGCCCCGGGCGAGGTGGTACGCGCCGTGGAGGACGCCTATCTGGCGCTGGCGCAGGGCGAGTCGGACAATCCGCGCAAGCTCAGCGTGGCGCATCCGGACGGCTGGTCGGTCGCCTACGCCATGCTCGGCCGCGACGGCCGCCGCCGGGTGGTCGCGATGAAGACCTCCTACAAGTTCGATCCGAGCCACGACCGCAGCACCAAGCGTTACTACACCACTATCACGCTGTACGACGATGCGACCGGAACGCCGATCGCGATGATGGACTGTTCACGGGTCGGCGCCCTGCGCACACCGGCGGTCTCGGGCCTGCTGGTCCGCGAGACCGCCCGGCCGGGAGCGCGCAGCGTTCTGCTGATCGGTACCGGCACCCAGGGCCGCAACGCACTACCGCACCTACTCGCCGCGAATCCGCAATTGGATCGGCTGATGGTCTACGGAACCCACCCCGAGGGGCTGGCGGCGGTCGGCGAGTACCTGCGAACCCACGCACCGCATCGCGAACTCGAAGTGGTCGATGATCCGTACGCGGCCGCGGCCACCGCCGACATCGTGCTTGCGACGGCGGGCCCGGGCACCGAGGTCGCCCTCGAATCCTCCGATCTGGCACCGGGTTCGGTCGCGGTTCTGGTCGGCTACGGCTTGGCGCCGTCCGCCCTTGTCGACGCCGACAGGGTCGTCGCGACCAGCGCCGAGCAGATGGCGCTGACCGGTACCGACATGGCCGGACCGGACGGCCGGCTGCGGCCGGTGGACGCCGAACTGCCGGCGATCCTGAGCCGCCGCCTCCCGGCCCGGATCAGCCCGGACGAGCGCCTGTTCGTCTACAACAGTGGTCTGGTTCTCACCGATGTCGCGGTCGCGCACGCATTGGCCGAACGCGCGATCGCCGAGGGACGCGGCACGGAGGTCCCGCTGTGGGACTGACCTCACCACGGAACGGCCACCCCCGGTGACCACGGATGCCACGGCACGGTCGATCACCGCACCACCGCTGCCCGCGCACCGCGAGGAATGGGAGCGGCGACTGCTCGCCGATCCGGAGCTGCCGGGCGATATCGCGCACGCGATCGGCGGTCCGTTCCACGTGCTGTATCCGGCACGGGTGGGTGCGGTGATCGACGCCTTCACCGAGCAGTTCCGGCGCAGCGGTGTGGACGGGGCGATCTACTACGGGAAGAAGGCCAACAAATCCGCGGGCGTCGTCCGGGCCTGCGCCGAGCACGGTGCGGGTGCGGATGTCGCCAGTACCGGAGAGCTGACTTCGGCACTGGCACAGGGCATCCGGGGCCGCGACCTGATGGTGACCGGACCGGCCAAATCCGGCGAGCTGCTCTGGCTCGCGGCCCGCCACGGGGCACTGATCGCGATCGACGAACCGAGCGAATTCGATCGGCTCGCCGCACTCGGCACCCCCGCACGGGTGCTGCTGCGGGTGCTGCCGCCCGGTTCCCACAGCCGCTTCGGGCTCACCGACGCCGAGGTGGAGTCGGTGCTGCTGCGCACCGACGCGACCTCGATTCGGTTGGAGGGGTTCAGTTTTCACCTCTCGGGCTACGATCCGATCGCCCGCTCGGAACTCGCCGCGGCACTGGTCGAGCGCAGCCTGCATGCCCGCACCCTCGGCCATCCGGTCACCACCCTCTCCATCGGCGGTGGTTTCGGCGTCGAATATCTGTCCGGCGACGCGTGGTGCACCTTCACCGAGGGGCAGCACTCCGGCTGGTTCCACGCCGGGAAGTCCTTCGGCTCCTACTACCCGTATCACCAGCGGCCGGCCGGTCCGGCGGCGCTGGCCGCGATCCTCGACCACGGTGAACTGGCACATGCTCTGCGTGCCGGCACACTTCGCCTCGCGATCGAACCCGGGCGGGCCCTGCTCGATCGCGCGGGCAGTACCGTGTTCCGGGTCCAGGGCGTGAAAACACGTACCGCGCAATCGGTTCCCTATCAGCTGCTCACCGTGGACGGCACCAGCCTGAGCCTGTCCGAGCAGTGGTTCGACAGCGAATACCTGCCCGACCCCGTGCTGTGGCCGATCCGACCGGGTGCGGTGACACCCGCGAGCGTCGGCGCCACCACCTGCCTGGAGTCGGACATGCTCAGCTGGCGGCGCATTCCGCTGCCACGCCCGGCCGTCGTGGGCGATCTGCTGATCTACCCCAATACGGCCGGTTATCAGATGGACTCCAACGAATCGGCCTTCCACGAACTGCCGATTCCCCCCAAGGTGCTGCTGTCCAGCGGTACCGGATCGGATCCCGCCCGGCCACCCCGGCTGCGCTGGACCCTCGAGCGTTGACCCACCCCACCACCACTGCACGAGGAGACTCGACATGCCGATCGTCACGCGCGTGACGGACCTGATCGGAAACACCCCGCTGTTCGAGCTGGCCGTCACGGCCGGCGGTACCCGGCTGCTACTGAAGCTCGAACAGTTCAATCCGACCGGTGCGGCGAAGATCCGGATGGCGCGCGAAATGGTTCTCGAAGCCGAACGGCAAGGTTTGCTGAAAGATGGCGGGCATATTATCGAGTCCACATCCGGAAATACCGGACTGGGACTTGCGGTGGTCGCGGCCGAGCGGGGCTACCGATTCACCGCGGTCGTGGACCACCACGCCTGTAAGGACAAACTGCGCGCGATGCGAGCCATGGGCACCGACCTCGTCTACGTCGCCGATGACGGGGACGACACGCTGGCCACCTCCGCCCGGGAGGATCTGGCCGAGGCGATGGCGGACGCCCAGCCGGACGCCTATTTCACCGAACAGCACAACAACGACGCCAATCCGGTCGGCTACTACGCGGTCGCCGAAGAATTGCTGGAAGATCTGGGCCATGTCGACATCCTGCTGTCCGCAGTCGGGACCGGCGGCTCGCTGTTCGGTACGGCGCGCCGGCTCGCCGAACTGGGGCACCCCGCGCGGGTGATCGGCGTGGAGCCGGTCGGATCGATCGCCTTCGGCGGACCGGGCGGGCCCTACTGGCAGTCCGGCACCGGAACCCCGCCCGGCGCCACCGTCGGCACGGCCGTGGACTATTCGCTGCTGGACGAGGGCGTCACCGTATCGGATGTGGACGCCTTCGCCACCGCCCGCGCGGTCGCGCAGCGGTCGGGCCTGCTGATCGGCGGCTCCGCGGGCGGCTCGGTTCATATCGCACTGCGGCGACTGGAAGAGTTCGAGCCGGGATCGACCATCGTGACCATCGTGTGCGACGGCGGCGAGAAATATCTCGATACCGTGTTCGACGACGAGTGGATGGCCGATCGCGATCTGCTGGACCGTACCGCCGAACACGCTGTCACCGATCTGCTCGACCGGTACGCGCCCTCGACCGCGGCGAGCCGGCGAAATCTGGTCGGTGCCGAGTGAATCCCGCGGTCGCCGTGCCGGCACGACATCCGGACGTGCGGTGATGACGGCGGTAGCGCTCCGCGGCGACGGCCGGCGTCTCACCGCACTCGCCACCCCGATCGCCCTGACCCAGCTGGCTCAGGTCGCCATCTCCACCACCAATATCGCGCTGATGGGCAGCCTCGGCGTCTCCCAGGTGGCGGCCGGTGGGCTGGTGCTGGTGTTGTTCAACCAGATTCGCACCATGTGCGTGGGGCTGATCACCGCCAGCGGTAATCGGGTCGCGACCGTGGTGAGCCGGGCCGAGAAGCAGAACCGGGCTGCCGACGACGAGATCCGCGAGGTCGTCCGGTCGAGCTTCCTCATCGCGACGATCGCCGGCCTGCTGGGCGCGGCGATCCTGATCGGTCTGGGCTGGTCGCTGCAATGGCTCGGCCAGGACGCGACCGTGCTCGCCGAGGCGCGGCCGATGATGGTGGCGCTGGCGCCCGGCCTGCTGCCCTGCCTGTGGTTCCAGGTGATACGCCAGTACACCGTGGGAATGCAGCGGCCGCAGGCGCTACTGGTGGTGACGCTGGGGTCGGTGGCGGTGAATGTCGTTGTGGCCCTGGCACTCATCCACGGCTGGGCCGGACTTCCGGCGCTGGGACTGACCGGTGTGGGCGCGGCCTCCTCGCTGGTATTCCTGCTCACCTTCGTGGTGTTCTGGACGATGGTGCGCCGCGATGCCGTCCTGGGGCCGCTGCTGCCGATGCGGATGTGGCCGGTGAGCCGCCGCACGGTCATCGCCGAACTGCGCCTCGGAACTCCCATCGCGCTCACCTACGGCTCGGAAGCGGGCATGTTCTCGGTGCTCGCGCTGGCCATGGGAACGCTCGGACCTGCCGCGCTGGCCGCGCACAATGTCGTCTACCAGCTGGTCTACATCGTGTTCCAGGTGGCGGTGGGACTCTCGCACGGCGCATCGATCCTGGTCAGCCGGGCGATCGCGCGCGAGGAGTACCGGCGTGCTCAGAATCTGGCCTGGCTGGCCCTGCGGCAGGCCGCGGTCGTGGCCGCACTGGTCGGTGTGCTGTACGTGATGGCGCCCGATGTGGTGCTGGCGCCGTTCCTCACCGGACACGACAGCGCCACCGCCGATCTCGCCCACCACCTGTTGCTGATCGCGATCGTGCTGCAGTTCTTCGACGCCGCCCAGAACATCGGCAACGGGCTGCTGCGCGGAATCAAGGACACCCGCGCCGGATTCCGGCTGTCGTTCGTGGGGTACTGGATCGTCGGGCTGCCGACCGCGCTGCTGCTCGCCTTCCCGCTCGGACTGTGCGCGGCCGGGGTGTGGTGGGGTCTGACCGCAGGACTCGCCGCCACGGCGGTGCTGATGTTGCGCCGGTACTTCGCCCTGCTACATCAGCGCGAGCGCGCCGAATCACGGCAGTTGGCCGACAGCCTCAACTGACCCGTTTCACCAGCAGAGTTCAGGTGCGCCGCGCGCACGCCAGCGGGTAAGCGGCACAACGGTTTACACTGGGGCACCAGCCGCGGTGGCCGACGCCGCGTGAGCCGACGTTAGGTGACGAGATGGTAGCCAGAGCCGGAGAACGTCAACAGCCTGCCACCGAACATCCCGAACTGGACGCGCTGCCGACCTGGCCACTGGACACCATCGCCAACCTGGTCACCACCGATCCCTCACCACATGCCATTCCCGTCAGCTGGCCCGTGCGCGCCGGTGACCGGCGAATTCTGCTGAGCCTCAAATTCGATCGTGGCTCGCTGGCCCGGCTGCGCAAGCGGCCCGATGTCGCACTGCTGATCCTCAGCGGCGGCAATGTCGCGCTGTGCGCCCGTGGCCGCGCGCACGTCATCGCCGATCCGATGCCGGGCGCCGAGGACTACGTCGCCGTGGCCATCGACGTCGAGGTGATCGACGATCACCGCCAATCCGCCTTCGAGGTGAACAACGGCATCCAGCGCACCGTGCTGGACGAGCCGGAACTCGAATACCTTCGTTCGCGTGTCGCCACCCTGCAGGAGATGGCCGAACAGCACAATTGACGGCCATGATCGCTGCCTTCTCGGTCACCCCGCTCGGCGCCGGCGCCGATGTGGGCCGCGCCGTCGCCGAAGCCGTCCGTATCGTTCGCGCCAGCGGCCTGCCGAACGAGACCAATGCCATGTTCACCACGATCGAGGGTGAGTGGGACGAGGTCATGGCCGTCATCAAACAGGCCTCCGACGCCGTACTCGCCGCCGCACCGCGGTGCAGCCTGGTGATCAAGGCCGATATCCGCCCGGGCGTCACCGGAGCGATGACCAGCAAGGTCGAGACCGTGGAGCGATACCTCGCCGAGGGCTGACGGCTCCGATCGCGGCCCTCCGACCATGTTCGGATCGGCTAGGCCACCTCGGGCCAGAACTCGCGCCACTGTTCCGCGCTCAGCGGTGCACGTTCACCTCGCGCCTTTTCGGCGGCGTCCTCTACCCCGCGAATGCGGGTGGCAAAAGATAACGCCGCCTTGCGCAGCCGCTCCTCGGCGCTCTCCGGCCCGCCCAGCGCAACCGCGCGCAGACCCTCCGGCACCAGATCCTCCGGCAGCCCCGCCTTGGCGCTGCGCGAGCGAATCTTCTCCGCCAGCGCCAAGGCCGGTTGGGCCATCGCGATACCGTCGAGGCAGGAGCGGCGCGCCTTTTCGGTGAGTTTGCGTTCCTCCCAGGCCTTTTCCTGGGCAGCGACCTTCGCGGCGACATCGGCGCCCACGTCGACGACGGGATCGCTCAGATGCGGGCTGCGGTTCACCAGCTTCGACACCAGCGCCGCGGCGACATCATCGACGGTGAATTCACCTGCGGCCTCGGCAATCCGGGAGTGGAACAGCACCTGCAGCAGTAGGTCGCCGAGTTCCTCCTTGATCGTCTCGGCATCCTCCTGCCCGATCGCGTCGAGCAGTTCGTAGGTCTCCTCCAGCAGATACGGCCGCAACGAATCGTGGGTCTGGGTGACCTCCCAGCCGCCGAAACTCCACAGCCGGTCCATCACGTCGACGGCCTCCGCGAGACCGCGTGCGACCCGAGCGGATTCGGCCGCCTCGTAGGCGCTTTCGTGCCGCGACAGATCCGGCTGGGTGTCGCTCACCCGACCGACACCTCGGTGGCGACCCGCAGATTGATCATGCCCTTGGGTTTTCCGTCCAGAGTCAGCAGCAGATCGGCGACGAACTGCAGCAGCTGCACATCGCGAACCCGGGACGCGCCGACGCTGTCCTCCACTCGGGGCAGCGGTAGTTGCACGATGCCCGTGGTGGGGCGGTAGGTCGCACTGGGATACAACCGCTTGAGCCGCGTCTGTTTCGAATCCGGCAGCTCCATCGGCGAGACCTTCAACGTGGTCCCGGTGACACCGGCCTCCTGAATGCCGTACTCGCGGCACAGCAGCCGCAGCTTCGCGACCGATACCAGACGCCCGACCTCCACCGGCAGCGGTCCGTACCGGTCGACGAGCTCGTCGACCACCGCGCCTACCGCCGAATCATCCTGAGCGGCAGCGATCTTCCGGTACGCCTCGAGGCGCAACCGTTCACTGGCGATGTAGTCGGGAGGAATGTGCGCATCCACCGGAAGGTCGATCCGCACCTCCTTGACCTCTTCCTCGGTGATGATCGGCCGGCCGTCGGCCGCGGCGCGATAGGCCTCCACCGCCTCACCGACCAGCCGCACGTACAGATCGAATCCGACGCCCGCGACATGGCCCGACTGTTCCGCGCCGAGAACGTTTCCGGCGCCGCGGATTTCGAGGTCCTTCATGGCGACCGCCATACCCGCACCCAGATCGGAGTTCTGCGAGATGGTGGCCAGCCGGTCGTAGGCGGTTTCGGTGAGCGGCTTCTCGCCCGGATACAAGAAGTAGGCGTACCCGCGTTCCCGGCTGCGACCGACGCGACCGCGCAGCTGATGCAGCTGGGACAGGCCCAGGGCATCGGCGCGCTCGACGATCAGGGTATTGGCGTTGGAGATATCCAGGCCGGTTTCGATGATCGTAGTGCAGACCAGGACATCGAATTCGCGCTCCCAGAAACCCTGCACGGTCTTCTCGAGCACATCCTCGTTCATCTGCCCGTGCGCGACGGCGACCCGCGCCTCGGGCACCAGATCGCGAATCCTCTTGGCCGCCTTGTCGATCGAGGAGACTCGATTGTGCACGTAGAAGATCTGGCCGTCGCGCAGCAATTCGCGGCGCACGGCGGCCGCGACCTGCTTGTCGTTGTAACCGCCGACGTAGGTGAGTACCGGGTGGCGTTCCTCCGGCGGCGTGAGGATGGTCGACATCTCGCGGATCCCGGCCAGGCTCATCTCCAGGGTGCGCGGGATCGGTGTCGCCGACATGGTCAGCATGTCAACATGGGTGCGCAGCGCTTTGATGTGCTCCTTGTGCTCCACACCGAAACGCTGTTCCTCGTCGATGATGACCAGACCGAGTTCCTTCCACCGCAGGCCGGTCTGCAACAGCCGATGGGTGCCGACCACGATATCGACCTCACCGATGGCCATCCCATCGATCACCTCGCGCGATTCGACCGGATCGGTGAAGCGCGACAGCCCCTTCACTCGCACCGGGAATCCGGCCACCCGCTCGGTGAAGGTCTGCAGATGTTGTTGTGCCAGTAGCGTTGTCGGCACCAGCACCGCGACCTGCTTACCGTCCTGCACGGCCTTGAAGGCGGCGCGCACCGCGATCTCGGTCTTGCCGTATCCGACATCGCCGCAGATCACCCGGTCCATCGGGACCGCGCGCTCCATATCGGACTTCACTTCGGCGATGGCGGTGAGCTGATCGTGGGTCTCGGTGAACGCGAACGCGTCCTCCATCTCCTGCTGCCATGGCGTGTCGGGGGCGAAAGCATGTCCCGGTGCGGCCTGCCGCGCGGCATACAGTTGCACGAGTTCGGTCGCGATCTCCCGAACCGCCTTGCGCGCCTTGCGTTTCGTATTCGTCCAGTCCGAGCCCCCGAGCTTGGACAGGCTCGGCAGCTCGCCACCCACGTAGCGCGACAGCTGATCCAGCGAATCCATCGGCACGAACAGCCGGTCGCCGGGCTGTCCGCGTTTCCCCGGCGCGTATTCGATGACCAGATACTCCCGGCGCGCACCGCCGATGGTGCGTTCGATCATCTCCACGAACCGGCCGATGCCGTGCTGATCGTGCACGACCATATCGCCGGCGGTCAGTGCCAGCGGATCGACCTGATTGCGCCGCCGCGCGGGCAATTTCTTACCCTCACCCGGTGCGGTGACCCGGTTGCCGGTCAGATCGGATTCGGCGACCACGACCAGTTTGGCGTCATCGAACACGATGCCGTCGTGCAGCGAACCACACAGCACCCCCACCAGTCCGCGCACCGGTTCGGCACCCGGCTCCAGTGCTGCGGCCGGCACGTCGGCGTCGGCGAGACGTTCCTGAATGCGTTGTGCCGTACCGTGTCCCGCGACCACGATGACCGCGCGGCCGCCGGTGCCGACATGCGCGCGCAGCGACGCGAAGACGGTCGCCACCAATTCCTCGGAACCGCGCGCCGCGGGCGTGGACAGCACGGGCAGCACGATTTCGGCGGGGTCGTCGGCGGCCAGCTGGCTCAGGGTCCACCACGCCAGTCCGCGAGCCTCCGCATCGGCGCGCACGATATCGAGTCCGCGATAGGCGGAGGATGCCAGATCCAGCCCGTGTGCACCCAGGGGCGCGGCGCCGCCGAAGGACGCCGCGGTCCACGACGCCTCGAGGAACTCCTGACCGGTACGGACGAGGTCGGCGGCCCGGGTGCGGATCTTCTCCGGATCGCACAGCAGCACTTGGGTTTCGGCCGGCACCACATCGGTGAGAAGTTGCAGTTCGCCCGGCCGCAGCACCGGCAGCAGCGCTTCCATACCCTCGACCGGAATGCCCTGGGAGAGCTTCTCCAGCATTTCGACCAGCGCGGCGTCCGCCGGATTGTCGGCGGCGACCTTTGCCGCGGTCTCGCGCAAATCGTCGGTCAGCAGCAGTTCCCGGCAGGGTTGCGCCACAACGAGATCAACCTCGACCTCGGTGAGCGAACGCTGATCGGCGACCGAGAACGCGCGCAGTTCGCTGACCTCGTCGCCCCAGAACTCCACGCGCACCGGATGATCCGCGGTGGGCGGGAAGAGGTCGAGAATGCCGCCGCGAACCGCGAATTCACCGCGCTTGCCCACCATGTCGACGCGCTCGTAGGCGAATTCGACCAGCCGCGTGGCCAATTCGTCGAAGTCGAATTCGGCGCCCACCCGCAGCACGAGGGGTTCGATATCGCCCAGTCCCGCGGCCATCGGCTGCATCAACGACCGCACGGTGGTCACCACCACCCGCAGCGGATCCGTATGGCCCGGATCTTCCGGATGCGCCAGCCGTCGCAGCACCTGCAACCGCCGGCCCACCGTGTCGGCACTGGGTGAGAGCCGTTCGTGCGGGAGCGTCTCCCAGGAGGGGAACAGTGCCACGCCGTCACCGATGATCTCGCCGAGTTCGACGGTCAGATCGTCGGCCTCCCGCCCGGTCGCGGTCACCACGACCAGCGGGCGTGCCGCGGCCACCGTTGCCGCCACGAACGGACGGATCGCCGAGGGCGCGACCAATTGCACCGACGCCCGCCCGATCAACTCCCGAACCCGGGCCATTGCGACATCGGTACCGGCCACCTCGGCCAGTCCCGCGAGAGGTGGGCGTTGGGTGAGCATGAACAGACTCCTGGCGCGAATGGGCATCAGACGGCGGCCAACCGAGTCTAATCACCTGCCCGACGCCAGCTCACCCAGCACCCGTGTACTCATTCGGTGTAGCGGTACCGCGCCTTCATGATCTTGATTTCTTTGTCATCAGCCCGGTACACGAGTCGATGCTCATCATCGATGCGCCGCGACCAGTAGCCCGACAAATCGCCCTTCAGCGGCTCCGGCTTGCCGATCCCACCGAACGGCTCACGCTGGATCTCACCGATCAGTCGCGTTATGCGCTTGGCCATCTTGCGATCTGCGCCCAGCCAGAACAGAAAGTCCTCCCAAGCAGCGGGATCGAAGTGGACGCTCCTCACTCGTCACCCGCCAGGGATTCCAGCTCTTCCATTGTCTTGGCAATGTCTGCGGTTCCCGCTCGGTCGCGGGCGACGGCCTCCATCAGCCGCCGGGCATTGGCCGGCGAACGCAGCAGATAGATCGTCTCCTGCCACGAGTCGTAGTCATCGGCGGACATGATTACCGCATCCCCACTCTTGGAGCTGATTCGGACCGGCACATGGTCGTCATTGACCTGCTGAATCAGGGGAAATAGGCGAGAGCGGGCATCACTGGCACTAATAGTCATCGCAAAACCCTTTCAGTTGGTACTGAAATATCGTACCAATTCGGTACGAGATTTCAGTACCACTGCTCGGGTGTGAATTAGGCTGTCAGTGCACTACGGCACGTACCTGCGCAACCTTCGGGCTGCGAACTCCCGAAAGTAGGCCAGTTTCTCGTCCGGCACGATCGACGGCAGCAGGAAGTACCACATCCGCTCCATCCGCACCGCCATCTGATCGATGGATTCGGTACCGACCGCCGTGATGTGTACCCCGGCCGTCATCTCCTGCAGCAGCAGGCCGATGGTCTCCGGATCGAGTTCGGGTTTCAGATCGCCCTGCGCGATGGCACGTTCGGAGAGCAGGCGGTGGGTCTCGCCCCAGTTCTTGGTGACGTTCTCCCCCGAGGCGCCGCGATAGTCACCGATCTGATGGGTGAGTTTGAGACTTGCGCCGACCATCGGATCGTTCATGGTGAGGTCGGCGACCACATAGGTGATGCCGATCGCGGCCTCGAGGGCGGGCACTCGGGGGTCGAAGAACCCCTGACATGCGTTGACCAATCGCTCATTGCCCTGATCGACCACCGCGCGGGCGAGTTCTTCCTTGGAACCGAAGTGGAAGTACAGCGCGCCTTTGGTGACGTTGGACTGCGAAATGATCTCGCTCAAACTCGCATTCGCGTAACCGAGTCGCAGAAAGACGTCGGCCGCGCCTGTCAGCACCGAATCGCGAGTGATTTCCGCACGCGCTTGCCTAGCCATCAGATCCGCCTGTCCTCAAACCAGCCATCCTGAAGTAGACCGATATCCCGAAGTTGACCGACATCACAGCTCGAACAGCACTTGAAGGATGGGTGAACCGTACCATCCGACCGCCCGCCGCCAACGGAATCGAGCATTAAGACCAGTCTCCTTCGCAAATCCTGGGTTAACCGTCCAGTTCGGCCCCTATTTACCCCACCGAGCCAACCGCTATTGCCCCCACCGCACCCCTAACCCCCGGCATTCCGTCTGTACCTCCCCGCCCCCGCCTGTGTCTCTCCCGCCACCCCGCCCTGTATCTCTCAGATCGCGGTCCCGCTCGGCCACTCGGAGGCGAGCTGGGGATCGGCCTCGAGGTGCGCCAGTCCGTTCCAACACAGATTCACCAGATGCGCGGCAACCACTTCCTTGGTGGGTTGCCGCTCGTCGAGCCACCAGGTCGCGGCGGTGGCGACCATGCCGACCAGGGCCTGGGCGTAGAGCGTGGCGAGGCTGGTGTCGAGGTCGCGCCGGCCGAAATCGCCGGCCAGGATGTGCGCGACCTGATTGACCGCCTCGTTGAGCAGACTCGAGTAGGTTCCGTCGGCCGCGGCGGCGGGCTGATCGCGCATCAGGATGCGGAAGCCGTCGGCGCGTTCCTCGATATAGGTCAGCAGCGCCAGCGCAACCTGTTCCAGCCGGACCCGCGAACGATTCTGGGTCAGCGAGGAGGTGATCATGTCCAGCAGCGTCGACATCTCCCGGTCCACCACGACCGCGTAGAGACCTTCCTTACCGCCGAAGTGTTCGTAGACAACGGGTTTGGATACCTGCGCGCGCTGGGCGATCTCCTCGATGGACGTGGCGTCGTACCCGCGCTCGGCGAACAGTGTCCGCCCGATCTCGATCAATTGCTGCCGCCGCTGCGTGCCGGTCATCCGTGGACGCGGCGCCCGATTCGCATCACCCGAAGTCATCGCTCCCCCGCCTCTCCGCGAATTGTGCCGGTCATCAGTGCGTGGAGACTTCTCGACCGGACCGACCGACGGCAGCTTACCCAGGTCAGGACGTACCCCACGAGTTACCCATGCGCTTACGAAATCACGTGTCGCGTTGGTCGACGTTATGCCGACGCGCGACCGGTGGAGGCGAATTCTCCCGCAATTCGCGGAGAGGCGGGGAAACGTGCGAGGATATTGCGCGCATGCCGTGGCGCGGCGGCGGATCCGAGTGGTCCGCCGGTGCGACAATCCGCCGTAGTGTAATGGCAGCACCACTGATTTTGGTTCAGTTAGTTCAGGTTCGAGTCCTGGCGGCGGAGCTGGCAAATGGGGCTGCTACCTGCGTGGATGTCGTAACGAGCTCCGAGCCGATCACCACCGGTGGTGGCCTTCCCGATCACCCGGCCGACAGTGTCGCCGGGACCGGGTTCGGGTGCACTAGGGTGTGGGCGGTCGGCGCGCCGCCGGCCCAGTGTGCTGTCAGCCGGGACAGCCCACAGCAGCACGATGACAGGCAGATAGGCAGCCGAGGGAGATCCATGCCACAGCAGACCGCCGTCGTCGTTCTTGCCGCCGGTGCCGGAACTCGAATGCGGTCGAAGACACCGAAAGTACTGCATTCGCTGGCCGGTCGCACCATGCTCGAGCATGCGTTGCACGCGGCGAACGAGATCGACCCCACCGCACTGATCACGGTGATCGGCCACGATCGCGAGCAGGTCGGCGCCGCGGTGAATTCCGTTGCGGCGGAACTGAGTCGCGATATCATCCCCGCCATCCAGGAACAGCAACTCGGCACCGGGCACGCCGTGCAGTGCGCACTGACCGCACTGCCCGAGGACTTCACCGGAGATCTGCTCGTCACCTCCGCCGATGTGCCGCTGCTGGACGGGCATACGCTCTCCGCCCTGCTGGACGAACACCGCAGCTACCACCCGCGCTCGGCGGTCACGGTACTGACCTTCGCCCCCGAGGACCCCAATGGCTACGGCCGCATCGTGCGCGATGAGGACGGCGGCGTCCTGGAGATCGTCGAACATGCCGACGCCAGCCCCGAGCAGGCCGCCATCGGCGAAGTCAATTCCGGCGTATACGTTTTCGACGTCAATGTGCTTCGGAAGATGATCAACCGGCTCACCACCGCGAACGCCCAGCACGAGTTGTATCTGACCGATGTGCTGAAACTGGCGCGCGAGGCCGGCCATCCGGTGCACGGCGCCCGCCTGGTCGACGCCGCCAAGGTGACCGGGGTCAACGACCGGGTTCAGATGGCCGCGGCCGCCCGCACCCTCAATCGCTACATCGTCGAGCGCCATATGCGTGCCGGCGTCACCGTGGTCGATCCGGCCACCACCTGGGTCGACGCCGGGGTGCGGATCGGCCGCGACGCGGTGATCCGGCCCGGCGTACAACTGCTCGGCACGACGGTGATCGGCGAGGACGCCGAGATCGGCCCCGATTCGACACTGACCGACGTGGTGATCGGCGAGGGCGCGAAGGTAATCCGGACACACGGCGAGGGCGCGACCATCGCCCGCGGTACCACCATCGGGCCGTTCGCCTTTCTACGCCCCGGGACCATTGTCGGCGAATCCGGCAAATTGGGCGCGTTTGTGGAAACGAAGAATGCCACCATCGGCGCACATTCCAAAGTTCCGCATCTGACCTATGTCGGCGACGCCACCATCGGCGAGCACAGCAACATCGGCGCATCGAGCGTGTTCGTCAATTACGACGGGGTGCACAAACATCACACCGTTATCGGTTCCCACGTCCGTACCGGCAGCGACACGATGTTTGTCGCACCGGTGACGGTCGGCGACGGCGCGTATTCCGGTGCGGGTACTGTGCTGCGTAGAAACGTTCCGCCGGGGGCGCTCGCCGTTTCGGGCGGAGCACAGAAGAACATTGAAGGCTGGGTGCAGCGGCATCGTCCCGGGACGGCCGCGGCGCAGGCGGCGGCGGAGGCCGTCGCGGCCGCCGACATAGCGAGTCAGGCAACCGAGCAAAAGGATGGCAACCGAGAGTGACCGCGTTCTCCACGGACAACCAGAAGAACCTCATGCTGTTCTCGGGGCGCGCTCACCCCGAGTTGGCGGAGCAGGTCGCGAAGGAACTCGACGTCGCGATCACACCGCAAACTGCTCGCGAATTCGCCAACGGCGAGATTTTCGTGCGGTTCGAGGAATCCGTGCGCGGCTCGGATGCCTTTGTGCTGCAGAGCTTCCCGGCCCCACTGAACCAATGGCTGATGGAACAGCTGATCATGATCGACGCGCTCAAGCGTGGTTCGGCGAAGCGGATTACCGCCGTGCTTCCGTTTTATCCCTACGCGCGCCAGGACAAGAAGCACCGCGGCCGTGAGCCCATCTCGGCCCGCCTGGTCGCCGATCTGCTCAAGACCGCCGGTGCGGACCGCATCATCACCGTCGATCTGCACACCGATCAGATCCAGGGCTTCTTCGACGGCCCGGTCGACCACATGCACGCGCTGGTCCAGCTGTCGGAGTATGTGCGCAACCACTACAGCACCGACAACTGCACCATCGTCTCCCCCGACGCGGGCCGCGTGAAGGTCGCCGAGAAGTGGGCCGACGCACTGGGCGGCGCCCCGGTGGCGTTCATCCACAAGACCCGCGACCCGCTGGTGCCGAACCAGGTCAAGTCGCACCGTCCCGTCGGTGATGTCGCCGGACGCACCTGCATCCTGATCGACGACATGATCGACACCGGCGGCACCATCGCCGAGGCCGTGCGTGTGCTGCGCGAGGCCGGTGCGGGCGATGTCGTCATCGCCGCCACCCATGGCGTGCTGTCCGCGCCCGCCGCCGAGCGGCTGGCCTCCTGCGGCGCCAAAGAGGTGATCGTCACCAACACCCTGCCGATCACCGAGGACAAGAAGTTCCCCTCGCTGACGGTGCTGTCGATCGCGCCGCTGCTGGCACGGACGATCCGCGAGGTCTTCGAGAACGGCTCGGTCACCGGCCTGTTCAACGGCAGCGCGTAACCGCCTCCGTCGGTCTCACCTCGAGTGCGTCCGGGGTTGTGGGCGTGCCCGGTGAGTTACCCATGTTCTTGCGAAATCGGTCGTCCCGTCGGAATTCTTTCCGGCGGGACGATTGCGTTGTGCTGAGCCATCCGGCCAGACCGGGTCCTGGGTGAGCTATCCGTCCAGGTCGGAGCGCTGGGCCGGCGGTACACCTTCCACTTCGGTGTGGTGCGGCGGTAGCGTTGGCGGTGGGCGCATCGGATTCGCTGTTGATGCGCCGGCCTGCGAGAGAGGTGGGCCTTATGGCCGACGAACGCGACGAGTACCGAGTGATGGACGAGGTGTTCGAAATGGGCGACGACGACCGCGAGGATCTGGACTACGACCTCGGTGACGATGAGCAGGCCGATGAGGTCCGCGAATATCAGCGCTACATCACGGATCCGCCCGACAACCTGGAGATCAGGTACCACGAGAACGACGACGACGGACGCCTGGGCATTCGCAGCGAACTCGACCAGGAATGGACCCGCCGCCGGCATCGGCAGGAACTGCGTGACGAGGACGAGCGTCCCGCGGAGGTCGCGGCCATCGAGGTCGTCGACGAACCGGGCGACTGAGGGCATGCGGTCTGCGCCGCAGCCCGCCGAGAAAGGTGTCCCCGACGGTCGCTAAGTTGACGGTATGAGCGGATTCGCGGGGTTCCCGTTCGCCGGGCTCGACTTCTACGAGGATCTGGAAGCCGACAACTCGAAGGCTTTCTGGACCGCCAACAAGCACGTCTACGAGCAGTCCGTACGGACGCCGATGCTGGCGTTGACCGCGGAACTGGAGAACGACTTCGGACCGGCGAAGATCTTCCGGCCGTATCGCGACGTGCGGTTCTCCAAGAACAAGGCGCCGTACAAAGATCATCAGGGGGCGGTGGTACGCACAGCCCCCGGGGCCGGATGGTATCTCCAGATCGGCGCACCCGGACTGTACGTGGCGGGCGGGGTCTACTCACCGACCTCGGAGCAGCTCGCGCGATTGCGCACCACCATCGACGACGAGGTGCGCGGTCACGAATTACAGGCCCTGCTCGACGGACTGACGGCCGTCGGGTTCGTGATCGGCGGAGACCGATTGAGGACTCGGCCCAAGGGTTTTCCCGCCGACCATCCGCGTATCGAGCTGCTGCGCCACAAATCCCTGGTCGTGCACAAGGACTTCGGCGCACCCGCGTGGTTGGAGACGCCCCGGACTGCCACCGAGGTCCGGGCCGCCTGGGAGGATCTGCGGCCGGCCGTCGAATGGTTGGCCGCCGTGATCGGCAACTGACCACGACGGCCGACCGCACCGTCGCGGCGACGGCAGCGCATCCCGGGCAATCCCGAATCCGGGCCGAAGTTCAGCGGCGTTCGGCAAGAAGCAGGACGAAGCGGTCGTCGGGGTCGGTCCATACCTGTTCGGTGGCGAATCCCGCGCTGTCCAGTTCCCGATCAAGTCCGTCGATCCGGAATTTCGCCGAGATCTCCGTGCGCATCTGCTCACCCGCCGCGAAGTGCACCACCAGATCGAGATCGGTGACCGTCACCGTCATCTCACGACGAGCCGCCAGCCGCATCTCGATCCATTCGTTGTCCGCGTTCCAGGACGCGATGTGGTCGAAGGCCTCCGGATCGAAATCGGCGTGCAGCCGAGAGTTCAGGACGTGCAGCACATTTCGGTTGAATTCCGCCGTCACACCGGCCGCGTCGTCGTATGCGGGCACCAGGACGGCCGGATCGGTGACCAGTCCCGCACCGAGCAAGAGTTGCTCACCGGGCTCGAGCACCTGCTGGATGCCGGCGAGGAATTCCGCGCGCTCGGTGGGGACCAGGTTGCCGAGGGTACCGCCGAGGAAGGCGATCATCCGGCGGCCACCCCGGGGCAGATTGTGCAGCGTATCGGTGAAATCGCTGACCACGCCGTGCACCGCCAGATTCGGGAACTCGGCGGTGATCTGATCGGCGGCACCGCGCAACGCCGAGACCGAGACATCCTGCGGCACATAGGTTTTCAACGGGCCCTCGGACAGTAGCGCCGACAGTAACAACCGGGTCTTGGCGGCCGAGCCGGCGCCCAGTTCGACCAGCACCTCGGCCTGCGCGGTGCGGGCGATCTCGCCGACGACTCGTTCCAGCAGCGCTCGCTCGGTCCGGGTCGGGTAGTACTCGGGCAACTCGGTGATCGCCTCGAACAGCTCGCTGCCGCGCGCGTCGTAGAACCATTTGGGCGGCAGCGACTTCGGCGAGGCGGTGAGTCCGGCTCGGGCATCCGACCGCAGCGCCGCGTCCAGGTCGTCATCGGTGAGGTGGATTTCGAGCGTCGGTTCGATCATGAACGGGCCCTTTCGGATTCATCAGGTCCAACGGAGAAGATGCCGGAAGCGGTATCCAGCGATGCGATGACCAGGCGGCCGGGGGCCGCGGTAACCACCTGCCGGTCGGCGATGGCCCGCCAGCGCGGATCGTCGTCGTAGGGCTCCGAGGCGATCACCGCGACATCGTCGCTGACCAGTACCGACAGCGAGTGGTACACCGTAGTGGCCCACAGGTTTTCGCCATCGCCGAGAAGCAGGTTCACCCGGGCGTCCGGCGCGTGCGCGAGTACCGCGCGCACGGTCGCGGCCAGGGCGTTCGCCACTGCGCCGCGAGACATCGGAGCATGCGGGCGGGCCCCGTTCGACGCCGCCTCGGGGCCCGCGGGCCACGCATCGGCCGGATGCGCGATACCGGACAGCGCCGCACGCAGGATCACCCACAGCGCCGCGGAATCGGTGGCGGCCTCGGCCGCCAGCAGATCGGGCGCCCCGAACCGCGCCGCCGCCGCGGGCAATACCGCCCGCCAATCCGGTATCACCCCGTTGTGACTGAAGGCCCAGCGCCCGTCCGTGAACGGCGCGCACGCGCTGCGTTCGACCGGCATACCGACGGTCGCGGACCGCACCGCGGCCAAGACCGCGGGCGAGAACAACTGCGGCAGTACCTCGTCGACCGCCGGATCGGTCCAGATGGGCGCCGCATTTCGGTACCGGGTCGCGTCGCCACCCGCGGGCCACCACGCGACGCCGAATCCGTCGGCGTTGATGGTGCCGCCCCGGCGCATATCGTTCGGCGCCCACGCCTGCGTGCGCAGTGAATGCGTCCCGCGGGTGAGGAGCTCACCGACCGCGGCCGGCGCTCCCAGATAACCGAGGTGCCGGCACATCAGCGCTCGTCCGGTCGCAGATCGCGGGCAAGACGGAACCCGGAGAAGATCTGACGCCGGATCGGGTGATCCCAGTTACGGAAGGTGCTGCGGCAGGCGACCGGATCGGTGCCGAAGGAGCCGCCGCGCAGCACCCGGTAGTCACCCCCGAAGAACACCTCGGAGTACTCGCGATAGGGAAAGGCACCGAATTCGGGATAGGACTCGAAACCCGATGCGGTCCACTCCCAGACATCACCGATCAGCTGGTGAACGCCGGCCGCCGACGCACCCGCCGGGTAGGCGCCCACATCCGCCGGTTCCAGGTGGCGCTGGCCGAGATTGGCGGTGGTCTCGCCGGGATCGGCGTCGCCCCATGGATAGCGGCGGGAACGTCCGGTCGCGGGATCGAACCGCGCGGCCTTCTCCCATTCCGCTTCGGTCGGCAGCCGCTTACCGGCCCAGTTGGCATATGCCTCGGCCTCGAACCAGCACACGTGTACCACCGGCTGCTGCGGACGGACCGGCGCGATGGTGCCGAAAACCCTGCGCCACCAGCGATCGTCGGCATCGCGCTCCCAGAACTGCGGAGCCCCGAGATCGGCGTCGACCCGATGCGCCCAGCCGCGCTGCGACCACAGTTCGGGACGCCGGTACCCGCCGTCGTCGATGAAAGCCTGATACTGCGCATTCGTGATAGGCGCCGCATTGATCGCGAATCCGGCTACCTGGACGCGATGTTCGGGCCGCTCGTTGTCCAACGCCCACGGGTCATCGGAGGTGCCCATGACGAATTCGCCCGCGGGGATGACGACTTCGTCGCCGACCGCGACCCTGGCGGCGGGTGCGGGCGGCGCCGACAGCGCGGCCGGACCGCGGCGCAGCTGATGGGTGGCCAGCATGGTCTCGTCGTGCTGCTGTTCGTGCTGCGCGATCATCCCGAAAGCGAAGCCGCGGTCCACCAGGCGATGTCCGCGCAGCGGACTGGAATCCAATACGTCCCAGACCTTCTGCCGCACACTGCCCACATACCCGCGCGCCTGCCCGGGATCCAGTAGCGGCAGCGCCGGACGGTCGGCTCGGGCGTGACGGAACGCATCGTAGAGGTGGTCGATATCGGCCCGTACCGGCTCACGGCCACCGACATCGCGGATCAGCCACAGCTCCTCCTGATTGCCGATATGGGCCAGATCCCAGACCAGTGGGCTCATCAGCGGCGAATGCTGGGCGATCAGTTCGGCCTCGTCGACCGCTTCGACCAGTTCCGTCGTCCGGGCGCGAGCCCTGGTCAGGACCTCCGCGATCTGCGCGCGTAATCGTTCCGTCTCGGCGTGATCGGTTCCGGCGTGAACGGTCATCAATGCTCTCCCAAGGGTCGTACCCAGCGGCCTCGTGGTACCGCGCCCAGCTCGGCGTCACCGGTCATTTCGCGGCCTCCGCATCCTGGCAGCGGACGATCTCCCCGGACGGGGACCGGCCCGCGCGACATCGCCGGACCGCATCCTCGATCTGTTCGGCGGCCGCCTCGGTGCGGGCATGTTCGGCCGCCAAGGTCAGCAGATCGACGGCCACCGCCCGGATGTCCGGGTCGGCCAGGCCGCAGCGCGCCGCGAGGGACCATTCATCGGCGACCGGATCGGCCGCTCGGGCCGCTTCGGCGACGACCGCCGGTGTGGACATCAGCGCGTCGAGCACGTGGATCGGCACGGTCCACCGGTCGCCCGGCTGCGCGTCCAGATAGCGGACCTCGAGATGTCCGGACGCGCGCACCGGAGGAAAGATGGTGGTCAGGTGATATTCGAGGTCCTCGACCTCCGGCCGGCGGCCGACCTCGTCGTCGAGCGCACCGCACAACCAATCGGCGAAACTCGCACCGGGAGGCGCGGCCCAATCGCGCTCCGATTGACGCACACACAGCAGCGGTACGTCCAGCGCCCAGCGTCCGTAATCGGCGATCGGATCGCCCCAGTTCCGGACCGGTGGCCGAGTGCGGGTGTGATCGAGGCGCAACCAGGTGCGCATCCGCTGCGACGCCCACGTTCCGACCGGAGCACCGTGCAATTGCGGAGAGCAGGCGAACGCGGCCAGCAGCGCCGGACCGATCGCGTACAGCGCATTCCACCGGGCCGCGATCTCCGCGGAGTCGCTACCGGCGTCCACGCTGACCTGCGTGGCCGCGGTATTGCACATCATCAGCTTGCCGTAGGGGCCGATACCGGCGAACGACCGTTCCATCGCGCGATAGCGCGGCAACCGGAGCAGCCTGCGGGCCTGCCGATCGGCATCAGCGGCGGCGGAAATCGTTCGGATGGAACGGGTTTCGAGCAATCCGGAAAGGAAGCGAGAGTCCTCCAGCAGCCGGTCGCACAGCTGCGAGGCATCATCGAAGGGAGCACTGGACAGTTCGATCTGACCACCGGGTTCGAGGGTGATCCGACTGCCACCGGGAAGCACTTTGGCGGGAGAATCGGGTGAAATGGACTGCGGCGCATAGGGGCCGAGCGCGTCCGCCACTACCGACAACCGCGGACGCGAATCCGGCGCCGACGGCTCGCCCCCTGCGGTGAGCCACTCCAGTTCGGCGCCGATCAACGCGGGCGGCCCCTGTTTGAAACAGACACCACCCACATAGGCCTCCGCCACCGCGCGCGAGGAGAGGCCGACCCCCGGCTCGGCCGGCGCCTTGTCCACCGTTACCGCCATGCCAACCTCCGCTCAGCCCCTACAGGGTCATACCGCGCCTCCGGCCGCTCGGCGGACGGATCGCGTGTAGCCCTACAACGGGAGACCACACCCGGTTCTTCCATCGACTCGAACCAGGGTAGCCGCGCCCACCGACACAGAATCCGAATAGATGGTGAACATGCTGGTCACGGCCGTACCGTCAGCATCACGGCGCCTACCGAGCGACGCTGCTCGAGCTCACGATGAGCGGCCGCGGCGGCGGAGAGCGGAACCCGGGCGTGAATTCTGGGTATCAGTTCGCCTCGCGCCGCCGCGGCGAGCGCCTGCTCGGCATCGGCGCGCTGTTCGGCATCGGATTTGCGGATGACGACACCCAACGCACCGCGCACCGTGAGGCCACGTTGCGACACCGTAGGGGCGTCGAGTGGAGCCCAGTCCCCGGAGGCGAATCCGTACAGGCCGATTCGGCCACCGTCGGCGGCGGCCGATATCGCCTGTGCGGCGACCTCACCGCCGACCGCGTCGAGTACCAGATCCACCCCGCGACCGCCGGTCAGCGCGCGGACCCGGCTGCCCCAATCGCCGGACTCGTAATCCAGCGCGTGATCCGCGCCGAAGCCGGCCACCGCGGTTGTCTTCGCCGCACTCGCCACGCCGATCACCCGCGCACCCGCGGCCTTGGCCGTCTGCACCAGCAGCGAGCCGATCCGCCCCGCCGCCGCGGTGATCAGCACCGTATCCGTCGAGGTCACACTCATCGCGGACAGCAGACCGCGGGCCAGGGCGCCGGACTGGAAGACCGCCAGCGCGACCTCGAGATCCAGTCCGTCCGGCACCGGGAACGTGTATTCCGCAGGCGCCACCGCTCGCTCGGCGTAACCACCGGCCCGGCCCACCGTCGTCGCGACGACCGAGCGTCCCAGCAGGGCCGGGTCCGCCCCAGATCCCAGCGCCACCACCCGGCCGCCGACCTCGAGGCCGGGAATCCAGGGCAACGGCAACCGATACCGGCCGGAACGCACGATCACGTCACCGAAGGCCACTCCCGCCCGATCGACCTCCACCAGCACCTGCCCGGCGGCCGGTTCCGGATCCGCGATATCGGAGAGCACCAGCACCTCCGGGTCACCGAATTCCGTCACTCGCACAGCACGCATCGCTACTTCCTCCGTCTCGAGGTCTCGCTCGGACGAGACGACTTGTCTCATTCCAGATACGATGTCCACTTTCCGAAATTTTCTGCGCCGCGACCAGATTCATTTCCGCGGATCTGTCCCGAAACAGACGAGGAGCCGAAAATGTCTCAGCAGAACGTGCGCGTACTCCGCACGCGCACCCTGCTGCGGCAGGCGTTGATCGAGTCGATCGAGGAGCGCGGCTTCGACCGGATCACGGTCGGCGAACTGACCACACGCGCCATGGTCAGCCGGGCCGCGTTCTACCGCAACTACCGTGACAAGTACGAACTCGTCGAGCAGATCTTCGACGAGGCGATGGCCGAGATGACCGCCACCGACGCGCGCGACGAGCGCTCCCCCGAACAGCGCTGGGCCGGATTCTTCGCCCATATCGACAGCTACCACCGGCTCTATGCCGCGCTGCTCGGCCGCAAAGGCAGTCCGTGGTTCGCCGACCGGATGCGAGCCACCCTCGCGGCCATGTCCAGCGAACATCTCCCGGGACGGACGCCGACGGCGTTCGTCCCGAGCATCGTCGGGGCGATGTTCGTCCAATTGATCGTGTGGTGGCTCGAACACGACCGGCCCTGCCCGCCCGAACAGATGGCCGCGGAGTCCGCGCGGCTGATCCGGGCAGTGCTCGGCGCAGCGTCGGGCGGCAACGGCCAACGATGACCTACCGTCGATACCGTGCTCGACACTCATCGCCTGCGCGCCGACATCCCCGCCTACGCCGATGCGGCCGGTCCGCCTCCGGTATTTCTCGACAGCGCCGGATCCTCGCTACCGCCGCGGGTCGTTATCGACACCATCACCGCGCACCTGCGTCGCGAAGGGGAGATCGGCGGATATCGCGCGGCCAATGAGCGGCTCGACGATCTCGTCGGGGTCAAATCGGCCATCGGCGCCCTGATCAATGCCGCCCCCTCCGCGATCGCCCTCAGCGACAGCGCCTCCCGTTCGTGGTCGGACTTCTTCTACGCCATCGACCTGGGCCCCGGCGACCGGATCCTGATCTCGGGTTCGGATTACGCGAGCAATGCGATCGCGGCCCTGCAGCGTGCCCGGGCCACCGGGGCCACGGTCGAAGCGGTGCCGAGCGATCACACCGGCCGGCTCGACCTCGAGGCCTTCGCCGATATGCTCGACGAACGGGTGAAGGTGGTGTCGCTACTGCACGCACCGACCAACGGTGGCCTGCTCAATCCGGTTGCCGAGGCCACCCGGATCGCACATCGAGTGGGTGCGCTGGTGCTGCTGGACGCCTGCCAATCCACCGGTCAGATCGCCATCGACGTCACCGAACTCGGCGTCGACGCGATGTCGGCCACCGGGCGAAAATGGCTGCGCGGTCCGCGCGGCACCGGATTTCTCTACATCCGCCCGGACGTGTGCCGGGAGCTGGAACCGAGTCGCCTCGATCTGCATAGCGCCACCTGGACCGGCCCGCGGGAGTACCGGCTGGCCGCCGACGCCACCCGATTCGAATTCTGGGAATGCGACGTGGCGGCCCGGCTGGGCCTGGGTGCGGCAGTGCGCTATCTGCTGGATCTCGGACCGGAGCACGTATTCGCAGCGGTCGCGGCCAATGCCGACCGGCTGCGCGAACATCTACCGGCGATACCCGGCACCACCGTGCGCGATCTGGGAACCGAGCACTCGGGCATCGTCTCGTTCACGATCGACGGGCTCGAGCCGGTCGAGATTCGCGACCGCCTGCGTGATTCCGATATCACCGTGACCGTGAGTCATCGGAGTTCGACCCTGCTCGATATGTCCGCACGGCACCTCGACTCGGTCGTGCGCGCCTCACCGCACTGCTTCGTCAGTACCGAGGACCTCGACCGTTTCCTCGACGCGGTCGAGCATCTGGCCCGCCGCGCGGGCTGACCGAGGGCGCGAAAGCTATTGCGGAACGGGATCTTCCGCCGCTTCGATCGGATAGCGGGAGCCGAGCGGCCCCCGGTCGCCGTAGACGAAATTCGCCACCAGATCATCGGCGACCCGGGCCAGGTCGTCGCGTCCCTCCACCACCGCGCACCAATCCAGCGGCAGCGCGGTGAGCCCGTGACAGGCGCCGAGCAGATTTCCGGTCACCGCGCCGGTGGAGTCGGAGTCACCGGAGTGGTTGACCGACAACAACAGTGCGCGGCGCAGGTCCCCGGTCCGCTCGGGGTCGAGGGCGCAGTAGACCGCGACGGCCAGACATTCCTCGGCGACCCAGCCCTCACCCACCATCTCGACGCCTTCGGGGGTCCCGGGCTCCGCGTCTGCGATCGCGACGGCTGTGCGCAGCGCCGCGGCGGTTTCCTCACCTCCCGGTACGGCCTCGGCCTGAATTGTCGTGTCGTGCACCGCTGTTCGCAGTTCGGCACCGTTGACCACCCGGTCGATGAGGGCGGCGAAGGCACCGGCGGCGACATAGCCGGTGGGATGGCCGTGGGTGAGCTGGGCGCAGCGGGCGGCGGACTCGAATGCGCCCTCCGGGCCGAGCGCGGCGAGCCCGAACGGCGCGGACCGCATCACGGTGCCGCAACCCTTGGAGTCCGGATTCACGGGCCCGGGCGTACCGAACGGATGCGACGGAATATATTGCCCCGCTTGCCGATTCAGGCCGCCCATACAGGCGTTGCCCGGTGCGCGAACCGCGTACAGGTAGGGCAGACTCGCCAGCCAGCCGTCGGGCCGCGGATCGGGCACATGCTCGCGCTGCGTGTGCAACCAGCGCAGATAGGCGCGGCGCAGCACTGGCGCCGGGTCGGCGCCGGGTGCGCTCCGCAGCAATCCCTCAGCGGTGAACAGTGTCATCTGAGTGTCGTCGGTGATCTGCTTGGGTGCGGAATCATCGGCCGATGGCGCGAAATCGGTGAGGCCACCGGGACCGAACCGGTCGCGGATCTGTGCCAGTTTCAGAAATTCGATCGGCCACCCGAGCGCATCACCGACCGCTCCGCCTAACAATGCTCCCCGATACCGGTCATAGATCGTCGAATGGTCCCGCACACGCGAATCATCGCAGACAACCGAACCATCGCAAAGGGGGCCGGTTAGATGATGTTCTCCGGGTTTTTCGGAGTCGGCTTGGTTGACTTCTTGGTCACGACACCGTCAAAGGAGACTCGTTCGTGCCAAGGCGCTATCCCGAAGAGTTCCGCCGCAAGGTCCTGGATCTGGCCGCTGCCGTTCGACCGGTCGCGCAGGTCGCCGCCGATCCGGGCATCAGTGACCAGACGATCTACGTCTAGCGCGAGCAGGAACCAATTGATACCGGCCGGCTACCCGGCGCAAGTCGCGCCGAGGCGGCCGAATTGTCGGCGGCAAACGGCGGATCCGGGAACTCGAGAGGTGACGATCCTGAAGCGGGCTCGTGAGCTGCTGAAAGAGCAGGGAGGCGACCCAAAAGGCGATACGCGGCCATAGCCACCATGGCGTCCGAGGGCTTGCCGGTGCAGGCCGCGTGCCGGCTTCTCGACGTCGCCGAATCGGGCTACCACCACTGGCGGTCACGACCGCCGTACCAGCGTTCGATCCGGCATCTGTGGCTACTCGATCAGATCCGTGCGGTGAACACTGCTTCCCGGGGCACCTACGGCGCCCATCGTGTTCATGCCGAACCGACCCTCGGTCTCGGGATCAGCGTGGGCCACGGCCAGGTCGAGTTGCTGATGGCCCGCGCCGGGATCAAGGGACTGCTCGGCAACCGTCGACTCAAACCGAAGCATCAAACCCGACCGCGGGAGATCTGGTCAACCGGTCGTTCACGAGATCGCAGCCAAATCAGTTGTGGTTCAACGACATTGAGTGCCGTGAGGCACTGTTCAACCGAGTGGAGGTGGAAGACCTGCACCATACGGCCGTCGCAGCGGCCGGATGAAGCTGGGGGCCAGCCTGATCGACTCGTCGTCGGGAACGTCGATGCGCAGCCGCTTGGCGATCTGTTCGGGACTCCACGCCTGCACCCATGCACGATCGGCGCGATGAGGCTTGTTGCGGCCGGTCCACGTCTGCGTCTTCGGGCCCTTGACCGTTTTCCCGCGCTCGTCGGTGATTGATCCGGACAGCAGTTCCTGGACATCGGCGCGAAGCCGCCGGTTCTCCACGAGTTTCGCGGTCTTTGGCCGACGAGCGAACAGCTCAGCTTTCCACTGCGCCACCGACGCACGGTAATGCAGCTTCCCGCCCCGAGTCGCGGCATTGCGCCGCAGCTCACGCGAAATCGTCGACGGGCTGCGACCAAGCACATCGGCGATCTGACGCACACCGCTACCTTGGGCTGTCGGCAGAACGTGAAAAATGACCACCGCGCGGCAACTCAAAACGGACCATCTGGTCGGTGACCCTGGCTTAATCCGAGCCAGGGAGGACCGAAGGGATGCTTGTTGTGGAGGATTGGGCTGAGATTCGTGTGCGCCACGAGGCGTCCGTATTCGAGTGGAGGTGAGAGACCTGCACCTGCCGGTCGTCGCAGCGGCTGGCTGAAGCTGGGGGCAGCCTGATCCGGGAGACGCCGGGGAGGGTGGGAGCAGCCCCGACAACGCCGGGACGTGTCGGCACTGCCAGATGATGCGGGTCCGGTTAGCGAGACGAGAAGGTATACGAGAGAAATCAGTGTCTGACGCCCCTTAACGGCCCACCAGCTCAAATCTGGCGGATATGGGCTGGGCGCGGTGCGTAACCGCCGCCCGTCGGGCGGTGGGGAACTCCTGGCCGCGATGTGACAACCGGTCAGGAGGCCACGGTGAAAGCCTGCGGCGTAACCGTGGCGATGCCGCAGGGGTAGAGCTGGATGCCTCACTCGTCGATCGAATGCGTGATGAACGTGGGAACCGTCCGGCGTCGTCCTCGCCCCTGCGCGGCCAGCGTGGTGGCAGGACAGGCGCGTCGTCTGCTGAGGGCGTCGGGCGGGGCGGAGGCTTCGTAGTAGTCCGAGGCCGGGAAAGCCGGTCACATGGCGAAGGGAGCCAGCAAGTCTGTGGTGGAAGGACTGGAATGCCAGGAGGCACTGGTGAATACGAGTGAACCGTCGATCGCCCGACTGCGGGCCGAGCGGCGGGTATTGGGGATCCAGACCAAGCTGCACCGTTGGGCGAACGACGATCCCGATCGTCGGTTCGATGATCTGTTCAACCTCGTCACCGATCCCGCGTTCTTGCTGATTGCGTGGGAGCGGGTCGCGGGGAACAAGGGCGCACGCTCGTCCGGAATCGACGGTATGACTGTCGCTTTCGTGCGGGAACGGATCGGCGTGGAGAACTTCCTCGCCGAACTGAGGGATCAATTGCGGGACCGCAGTTTCCGTCCGCTGCCGGTCAAGGAACGACTGATCCCGAAGCCGGGGTCGCGCAAGCGGCGCCGGTTGGGGATTCCGACCGTGGCCGACCGCGTGGTGCAAGCCTCGCTGAAGCTGGTGCTGGAACCGATCTGGGAGGCGGACTTCCAGCCGTGTTCCTACGGATTCCGGCCGAACCGGCGAGCACACGACGCCATCGCCGAGACCGTTTTCCTGACATCCAAGACCTATGAATGGGTGCTCGAGGGAGACATCGAGGCGTGTTTCGACGAGATCTCGCATCCGGCACTGATGGACCGGGTGCGGCATCGGATCGCTGACAGGCGGGTGCTCGCGCTGGTGAAGTCGTTCCTCAAGGCGGGCATTCTCGCCCCGGACGGCTTCTCCAGGGACAGCGTCAGGGGCACCCCGCAGGGTGGGATTCTGTCGCCATTGTTGGCCAACGTCGCGCTGACGGTTCTCGACGAGCATATAGCCGGGGCCGCTGGCGGGTTGCGGTCGACGACGAAGCAGCGGGAGGTCCGGCGCCGGAAAGGGTTGCCCAACTATCGGATTCATCGATACGCGGACGACTTCGTGATCATGGTGTCGGGCACTCGTGCGCATGCTGAGGCGCTGCTTGTCGAGGTGGCGGAAGTCTTGTCCACCGTCGGCCTGCGGCTGTCGATGGACAAGACGTTGATCACCCATATCGACGAGGGCTTCGACTTTCTGGGGTGGCGCATCCAGCGTCACCGAAAGCGGGGCACCAACCGGCATTTCGTCTACAACTATCCGGCCAAGAAGGCCCTGCGGTCGATCAAGGCCAAGACGAAGGCAATCTGCCGGATCAACGTCAGTTTGTCGCTGGCGGTCCTGCTGCACAAGCTCAACAACGTGCTGCGGGGCTGGACCACCTACTTCCGGCCCGGGGTGTCGGCCAGGGCCTTCCACTATCTGCGCATGATCGTGTGGCGTCAGATCTTCGGATGGCTGCGACGCAAACACCCCCGCACCGGGTGGAAGGACTTGCGGCGCCGCTATTGCGACGGCGCATGGTGGCCCAGGGACGGAGAGGTCGTGTTGTTCAACCCCGGGGCGGTGACGACAACCCGTTACCGACCCCGCGGATCGACGATCCCTTCGCCCTGGCCGCTGGCCAGCTGAGGAATCGAAATACCCAGCGGGACTTGGGGAGAGCCGGATGCGGGGCCAACTCGCACGTCCGGTTCGGGAAGGCGACACGAAGAAACGGACCGGGAGAAACCCCGGCACCGCGCTTCGTGTCGACCTCACCGTTTGCGCCGTTCAGAGGGTTTGCCGATCCAGGCGATAGCCCGGGTGATGGGCGTGTCCCGCAATACTGTGAAGCGGGCCCTGGCCTCGGACCGGCCACCGAAATACGAGCGTCCGGCCAAGGGGTCGGTGGTGGACGCGGTCGAGCCGCAGATCCGCGAGTTGCTGAAGGCGTATCCGACGATGCCGTCGACGGTGATTGCCGAGCGGATCGGCTGGACCCGGTCCGTGCGGGTGCTGTCGGGGCGGGTCGCCGAGCTGCGGCCGGCGTATCTGCCGCCGGATCCGGCGTCGCGGACCACCTATGTTGCCGGGGAGATCGCGCAATGCGATTTCTGGTTCCCGCCGATCGAGGTGCCGGTCGGGTTCGGACAGGTCCGAGGACCGAAACAGTTGCCGGTGCTGACGATGGTGGCAGGCTATTCGCGGTGGCTGACGGCGATGCTGATCCCGTCCCGGCATGCCGAAGACCTCTTCGCTGGCTGGTGGTCACACATTCATCGGTTGGGCTCGGTGCCAAGGGTTTTGGTTTGGGACGGAGAAGGAGCGATCGGCCGCTGACGCGGCGGCCGTAGTGAACTCACTGCCGAATGCCAAGCATTCCGGGGAACGCTGGGCACCAGAGTGCTGATCTGCAAACCGGCTGATCCGGAAGCCAAAGGCATGATCGAACGGGCCCATGACTATCTCGAACGCTCCTTCCTGCCCGGTCGAACATTCAGCAGCCCAACCGATTTCAACACTCAACTCGATAATTGGCTCGCGTTGGTCAATGCCCGACAGCGGCGGGCGCTGGGTTGCGCGCCGACCGATCGAATCACCGCGGACCGCCAAGCGATGCTGGCGTTGCCGCCGGTCGCGCCGGAAACTGGGTGGCGACGCTCGGCAAGGCTGCCGCGTGACCACTACATCCGCTTGGATTCCAACGACTACTCGGTGCATTCCTCGGTGATCGGGCAGCGAATCGAGATCCTGGCTGACCTGGAACGGATCAAGGTGTTCTCCGGTGGCCGGATCGTCGCCGATCACGAACGAATCTGGGCCTGGCACCAAACCCTGTCCGACCCCGCGCATGTCGAAGCGGCGAAGGTGTTGCGGCGCGGCCGGATCGGGGTCGTGCGACCGGCACCCGAGCCCGAGGTCGAGCAGCGCTGTCTGTCCGACTACGACACCGCGCTGGGCGTCGATATCGAAGGCGGGGTGGCCTGATGCCTCGGGACACTCGATTTCGTCACCGCGAAAGAGAACGTGGTCTTCCTCGGCCCGCCCGGAACCGGCAAAACTCATCTGGCCATCGGTTTGGCGATCCGGGCATGTCAGGCCGGGCATCGGGTCGCGTTCGCCACCGCCGCCGACTGGGTCTCACGTTTGGCCGACGCTCACCACGCGGGCCGGTTGCAGGCCGAGCTGACCAAGCTCGGCCGCTACCCGCTGCTCGTGGTCGACGAAGTGGGCTACATCCCGTTCGAGAACGAGGCCGCGAACCTGTTCTTCCAGCTCGTCTCGTCCCGCTACGAACGCGCCAGCCTGATCGTGACCAGCAACAAAGTCTTCGGCCGCTGGGGCGAGGTCTTCGGCGACGACGTCGTCGCCGCGGTTATCTGACCATCTATTCACTGTGTCCACGACGTCCAATCCATGGATGGTGCTGCGCCGAATAGCTGTGGTGGACACGCGAGTTCACCATGTCTTGGACGGGAGCCGGGGTGCAGGTTCAGCGGGTGGTGATGCCGTCGGGCATCGAGTCGTCGACGGTGCTGACCGGCGGCGGGCTGATTGTCGAGCCGGTCGACCGGTTCCTGGCGCACCTGACCGCGATCGACCGGTCGCCGAACACGGTCCGCGCCTATGCCCATGATCTGCGTGATTACTTCGAGTTCCTGGAACACCGTGAACTACATTGGGACCGAGTGGTTCTGGAGGATCTCGGCCGTTTCATCACGTGGCTGCGACTGCCGGTGGAGGCCCGGGACGGGCGGGTGGCGATGCTGCCGTGGGTCGATCCGAACCTGTCGGCGAAGTCGATCAACCGGAAGCTGTCGGCCCTGGCATCCTTCTACGAGTTCCACCAGCGCCACGGCGTCGGACTGGGCGAACTGCTCACACGATGGCGTCCCGGTCGGCGCGGCGGATCGTGGCAACCGTTCCTGGCTCATCTGGGAGCACGCCCCGAACGCCATCGGACGATCTCACTGCGCGCCGAACGCAGGCCACCGCGGGAGTTGAGCCAGGCCGAGATGACCACGCTGATCGACGCATGCGGCCGACTGCGAGATCGGTTCCTGCTCAGCCTGTTACGGGCCACGGGTCTGCGGATCGGAGAAGCGCTGGGGCTGCGCCACGAAGACCTCGACGCCCGCCGCCGCCTGGTCGCGGTCCGGCCACGGACCAATGCGAACCGGGCACGGGCGAAGACGTGGTCGCGGGAGGTCCCCGCCGACGCTGGCGTTTTCCGCGTCTACAGCGACTACCTGCACGAGGAATACGGATTGCTGGACTGCGATTACGTGTTCGTCAATCTCTGGGGCGCCCCGGTCGGGGCGCCGATGACCTACGCCAGTGTCGACCGGCTGGTCCGGCGGCTCCGCTCCCGCACGGGAATCATGTTCTCCCCGCATATGTTTCGCCACTCCTACGCCACCGGGCTGCTGCGCCGCAATGTCTCCCCGGAGATCGTGGCGAAGCTGCTCGGGCACTCGAGCATCAGCGTCACCGTCGACACCTACTCCCACCTCGGCATCGAGGACGCCCGCCGGGCCCTGACCGCGGCCGGATTCCTCGACCCGACGACCACGGAGCACGCGGAGTGAATCACGTGCAGCCGATTCCGTTCAGCGGCAACGAATCCGGCACCGATCTCGCGGCGAGGCTGCGGCCGCGGTTCGCCCAGTCGATCATCGTGGTCGACCCCGATGACCCGGTGATGGGCGGCCCGAGCTGTCTGGTCCCGGTTTGCGATCGGCTCGCGGTGATCTTCGGCAAGTGTTCTGCCCACCACCAGCGCTGGATCGAAGCAGGTCGGCCCGCCGACGTCGACGCATGGGCGGCCACAGCGCGGTCGAACCGGCGCTGGCTGCAGCAGCCGCAGAAATGCAAGGTCGAGACCTGCCGGCGGAGCCGTCGTGAGCACGGGCTCTGCCACTCCCACGCCAGCCGCTGGCACCAGCAGGGCCGCCCGGCCCTGGCCGGTTGGACCCGCGACGGCGGTGGACCACCGCTGCCGATCGGCGGCGACTGCCGGTTCCCCGGTTGCGAGCTCGAAGCCGAGGGTGAGGCGGGGTTGTGTGTTCACCACCGGCTGCGCTGGATCCGGGCCGACCGGCCGAAGATGGGGTCGTGGTTGCTGGGTTGCGCGACGTTCGGCACGGACCGTTTCGATCTGCGCGAGCTGCCGTTGCCGATGCGGTTCGAGATCGCCTACGCCATCCAATGTCGTGTCGACGAGCGGCGCACGATCACTCGGCCGCACACGATCCGGCGGCTGCTGCGAGCGCTGCCGGGCGGCGGGGTCGACTCGCTGCTGGATCGTTCGCCCGATTCCTGGATGACCTATCTGGGATTTTCGAGCGAACGCGGCTATGTCGAGCGCCGGTTCCTGCTGGACGCGATCGGCTATCTGCGCGATGTCGTCGAAGGCGTCGGCTGGGACGCGGAATTCCCGCGTGATGTCTGGCTACTGCGCCGGCTCGGCTTCGCCGACCGCGACACACAGCTCCGGTTCACCGGCATCGAGGCGATCTGGTTGCGACAGTTGACCAAACGCTGGGCACGTTGGCGGCTGTCGACCGGCATCGCCGTCACCACCGTCGGCGCCGACGTCCGCGCCATCACGATGTTCTCCCAGTCGTTCCCGGCCCTGCAACGCGGGCCCGAAGCGCTGACCCGTGAGTTGGTCGAAGTTCATCTCGCGCATCTGGCCGAGCGGGTCCCGAACCCGAAAAGCCGGATCAGCCAGCTCAGCCCGCTGGCCGGCCTGCTGCGGGCCACCCGGCAACACGGCTGGGAGCCGCGCCTGTCACCACAGGTCGACCTGTTTCCCGAGGACTATCCCCGGCTGGTCACCGGCCCGCCGCGGGCGTTGTCGGAAGCGGTGATGACCCAGCTGGAACACCCGGCGGCTCTAGAACGCTTCGCCGACCCGGGCGGCCGTCTGTTGGCCCGGATCTTGATGAGCACCGGTCTGCGCGTCGGCGACGGGGCCCGCCTGCGGCTGGACTGCATTGTCCGCGACGGGCAAGGAGCCCCCTATCTGCGCTACACCAACCACAAGATGCGCCGAGAAGCGTTCGGCCCGATCAACACCGACCTCACCGACGCAATCACCGCCCAGCAGCAGATCGTGCTCGCCGAGTTCGACGACCCGGCCTATCTGCTGCCACGCCAGACCCGCAATCCTGATGGGAAGGTCGCGTTCAGCACCGCGACGTTTCGTGGTGAGCTTCGAGAATGGCTGCGGGTCTGCGATATTCGTGACGAGCTCGGGCGCCCGGTCCATGTCACACCCCATCAATGGCGGCACACCTTCGGCACCCGGCTGATCAACAACGAGGTCCCCCAGGAAACAGTCCGCCGCCTGCTCGATCACGATTCTCATGCCATGACCTCGCATTACGCCCGGTTGTCGGACAAAACGATCCGAGAACAATGGGAACGCGCCCGCAAGGTCAACGTCGCCGGCGAACAACTCGCCACCGACACCGGGCCCCTGGCCGACGTGGTCTGGATGAAGAACAACCTCGCCCGCGCGAAAATGGCTCTGCCGAACGGGTTCTGCACGCTGCCACTGCAGCAGAAATGCGAGTTCGCCAACGCGTGTTTGACCTGCCCGGTCTTCGTCACGACCCCGGAGTTCCTGCCCCAGCATCGCCGCCAGCTCGAGCAAACCCAAGCCCTGATCACCGCAGCCGACCAGAACGGCCACCAGCGACTGGCCGAGATGAACCGGACCGTCGAGAAGAACCTGCTCGCCATCATCGACGGTCTCACCGTCACCGGCGGCTGCTGCGGCACCGACCGAACCTGCGGCTGCAGCGGCGGACCCCATGCCAGCTGACCACACCCATCTGATCGAAAACGCACGCCACCGGCACGAACAGACACTGGGGCGCGCACACCGGGCACTCACCGAGCTGGCCGATGCTGGGGAGCCGATCACCGTCAGCCATGTCGCACAACGGGCTTCGGTCTCGCGGTCGTGGATCTACACCCAGCCCGAGTTGCACCAGCGGATCCAGCAACTCCAGCACCAGCACACACACGCCGAGGCCGTCCGCGGCAGCGCGGCGCGGGCCACCGATGATTCGCTCCGCCAGCGCCTGGCAATGGCTCACCAGCGGATCAGCGAACTGCGGACCGAGAACCAGCAACTCCGCGACGCTCTCGCGCACGCCCACGGCCAACTTCGCAGCGCTCGCCTCGACAGCGAGGACTCATAGTCGAAGACATCTGTCCACGACACGAAACAGCTGTTCAACAGCCCAATTCGATCGGCGAGGTCGAGATAACCGCGGCCATGATCGACCGCCTCGTCCACCACGCCGAGGTCATCGCCCTCAAAGGAGACAGCTACCGGCTCAAAGACCGCGACCTCGGCCGCGTCCCCACCGCCGGCACAACTGAAGACTGAAACCACCCAACCGACCCGATGGTCCAAATTGACCTTCCGTCAAATGGTCCAGATTCGCGTTCCGCTGACACCATCGACTGCCTTTGACAGGCGATACCCCCACTGCGACACCGGCTTCGCCGGGGAGCATGCCGTCGGCGATCTTGTCCCAGAACAACCGCTCGACCGATCGCGGCAGACCGCCAGCGCCCGGCGACCGCATCGGCGCGCGTCCAGTAACCTCCCGCATCCAATCCGATGGCCTTCCCATAACACCCTCCGCAACCTCGGGTGTTGCGTCCACCGGTTGAACCTGAGCAATACACCTCTTTTCGGCTCGGGGAAACACTCTTGCTCTCGGGGATGGTCCCGTCGATCGGATCGGTAGGCGATGCGTTCGATAATGCTTTGGCGAGACCATAATTGGGCTCTACAAGACTGAAGCAATTCGTGACGACTCACCGTTTCGCCGTGGTCCGCTGCACCGGCTGGCAGACGTCGAGCTGGTCACTACGGACTGGGTCGCGTGGTTCAACCGGTCCCGGCTCATGCATCGCCTCGGCCGCAAACCACCGGTCGAGTACGAAGCCGACTACCCGCGCGTGCTCGGCACGGACCGCTCCGATCGGCCGGGGCGACCGGCATATGCTGGGACAACGCTGGCTCGGAGAACCTGTGGTCGAGTTCAAGCATGAGTGCTGCCATCGGCACACCTTCGCTACAAAGACTGACTCGTGCTGTAGTAAACAATTGGATGAATTTCTACAATCGTCAGCGACGGCACTCGGCCATCGGAATGCTTTCACCCATCGACTACGAGCAGTCCCTCAAAGTCGCCGCCAAAGCAAGCTGACCGCGTCCACTTTTCGGGGGAACCGGAAGTTCTGACAATTGGACTCTGAGGGTCAGGGGCGTGGATGCGATTGCCGGTGTGGTCGCCGAGGTCGGCGCTCGCGCTCAGCCTTTACTCGATCGATTGCGTCCGCGGTAATGAACTGGATGATGTCGTCGCGGGAGGTAACAGCCAATTTCCGGAGAATAGATGATGCTTGTGCGTCGACTGTCCTGGTAGAGGTGCCGCGGCGTACAGCGATGGCGCTGTTCACCCAACCAGCAGCTGCCAGTATGGCAACTTCTTGTTCGGCATCAGTGAGGGTGTGCCAATGCGAGGGTGTCGGCGTTACAGCCGAAGGCGCCGATACGATCGCTTCGATGGGCAGTGTCCCCGCCGCCACCTGTAGTACTTCATTGCGTTCGGGATGAAGCTGGGAACCGCGCTTCTGCACTGCGGCGAAGGCTTTGGCGCCGATCAGGTCACTTGCGATCTTGATTGCGATCTCGGTCTCATCCGAGGCCGGGATGAGCCCGCCGTCATTCTCGACCCCCAGGCGTGCCCGAAGGGTACCTATCCCGCCGACGATCAGACCGATTTCGCTCGCCAGGGCGGTGAGTCGACGTTTGTCGGTATTGCCCGCCGAAGTGAGGTCGGCTATCAGATGTGCTGTACCCCAGACGTGCACTGTCGCGGCGAAGATGGCACCCCAGTGGTCGCAGGCATTGATTTGATATCGGAGTGCTCTGCGCACGAATGGCAGTGCGTCGGTGGATCTTTCGTATTTGATCAGGGCGATCGCCCACACAACCTCGGCCCAGGACTTCGCCCACATCGCCCCGGCCTCGGTGATGTGTTCGAGGTGGCGCTCCGCGATCTCGAGCGCTTCTCGTCGTGACCCCAGGATGGCCGCGCCCATTGCTTCGAAGAGTGAGGACAGCGCTTCACCGCTTGAGTCGCTTTGCGCGCGGTATTTCTCGCGAGCACGCGAGAATACAGTTATTGCTTGCGGGTCGGCCTCGACGGTCATCAGTTCCAGGCCCCAAGCGAACTCGACAATGGCTGGCAGGCCGAGGTCTCTGCCGGGGTCTCGGCGCCAGTGGCGTCGAATATCGGGCTCGGGTATGCAGGCGGCGACAGCTTGATCGAGCACACCTTCGGCCTGATCGCGGCGACCTTCCCACAGGGCGATCCATGCGACCTGGGCCATCGCAGTGATCTGTAGATCGGTGGGGTGATTGGTTCGGGTCAGGGTGCGGTGTAATGCGCGTTCGTCCCACCGACGGGCTGTCGACAGTGAGCCGGCGACGAAAGGAGTGCGCAGCCCGATGAGACCGGTGGCGATTTCGAGGCCGACCTCGGACTCGTCTGGCGCATTCAGGCAAGTCTCGATCGCCAGTTGGATGTTGTCCCATGCTCCACGCGCCCAATCCATCAGCTCCCGCTCGGCTGGACTGCACCAGTGTGTTTGCGCATACGCGATCTTGTCTCGGTAATAATGTTGGTGCCGACGGGCGAGGCGGGCAGGTTCGTCGGTTTCAGCTGTCGACCGATCGACAAGGCGCTCCCTGGCGAACATACGCAGGCTCTCCGGCAGCGAGTACCGCACCGACGTTGCCGTGATGTGCGCTGACACCAGCGACCGCGCCACCAGCCGGTCCAGCAGTCCGCGTATCTCCCCCCGCTCCAGGCGGACATCGCCACCGGGAGTGTCGTTGGAGCAGACTGTTTCGATCGCTTCCAGGTTGGCCTCGACGGCTGTCGCCGCGGTGTCCGGGGTCGGATCGTAGCCTGGGGCGAATACCGAAAGCCGGTCGAAGAGCAATTTCTCCTTCTCGGAGCACAGCTCGTAGGACCAGCCGATGACGTCGCTGATGGTGCGGTGATTTCTGTCTACACCCACCCGCGGACCATGCTCCCAGTGTATGCGCGTGTCGTCGGCGTCGCCGCTCAGCTGGTGCAAGATCATCGGCAACGGCTCATAAAACATCCGCGCTGCCGCGAGCCGGATGTACAGGGGATTTCCGTGCAAGTGCCGGCATATCCGCCCGACCACATCCAGTTGTGCGGGCCCGGTGATCGGGTGGCCGGTCATCTCTGCTCGCTGCTGAAACAGCTCCAGCGACTGGTCGGTCGACAATGGACTCACGTCGACCAAATACTCATCGATCCAGCCGATCTGCTCCCGACTCGTGGCCACGATGGTCAATCCGGGTACGTCGTCCAGTAACCCGGCGATCACAGGCCCGACACCTGCCAGCACATGCTCGCAGTTGTCCAGCACCAGCACCGACTGGACGTCGTGGCCTGCCCCGTCGCGGATGGTCAGCGTAGTCAGCACCCCGTCCCACTCAGAGGGCCCCACGAAACCGGCAGACAGCACCGCCCCGGCGACAGCTTCTGCCACTGCCGTCGCGTCCGAATCTCTCGCTAGCCGGGCCAACCGCACCCAGAAAACCGGCGCGCGCCGAGCACGGCGCAGACGGCGTACCGCCTCTTCGGCGAGAGTCGTTTTGCCGATTCCTCCCAGACCGGTCAGCGTCACCAACCGAGCGGGCCCGAGGAGCAACCCGCTGATCCGGTCCAACTCACGCTCACGGCCGACGAAACCGATCGCAGACGCTGACAGGCCAGCCGAACCATCTCGATATCCTGCTGGCATATCCTCAAATGTAGCCCGGTGGCCACTCGATTACCACGACGTAGTCCCCTGGACCAAGGACTCGTGTCCGCCCGCGATCTCCTGGGCCGGATCGGCGGCTCAGAGGTTGCTGCCGGACATCGGGTCGATACCGGCTGCGGATGCGATACCGCGGACATGGCGTAGGAAGGCCGCCGACCCCGGGCCGGCTTCTGGCAGCCAGACCAGGACCGCGGTGGTCGGAGTCGGTTATCCGTGCCTGGTCCGGGAGCTGTTCCGGCAAGCGGGCGATCGGTTCCCCGGCCAGATCGGACATGGACAGTGATCGGTCCGGTTCAGAAGGGCGCTTCGGGTGCAAGTTTCGCACAGGTTCGCCGAGGAGTCGGCGGTGGTCGATGATGGGAATCTCAAGTCGCTGGCCGGCATTGGTGTCGGTGATGAGATTGGCGGAGCAGACCGGGCTGGGTGAGGTGCTGGCGGAGAAGGTGGCTATCGCCGCGCCGCGGAACAGCGGCGCTCGGCTGGCCGCGCCATCGTCACAGTTAGCGAGCACCCCATTGACCGAGCCGGTCTGGGACCGGGGCGACCAGCCGATCGAGTCTCGAGGCAGCCGACCCCGAGACCGGTAGACTCATTATCCGACTTCGTGGACGACGGCCTCGGCGCGCTCCTGCAGGACCGCCGCCAGGACCATCCGGGACGTCGACAGGTTCGACATGTGCCCGCGCAGTGTGATCACCGCGTGCGCCGCGGCGCGGCGGCATTCCTGGATCAGATCGACGAACGCTGGGGGCAGCATTCCGGTCTCCGGTGGCGGTTCATGAAACACGGTACCCAGCTCGTAGCCGAGCGAGCGGGCCGCAGCCCGTAACGTGTCTTCACCCGACTCGCCGTCGCGAACATTGATCAAGTCATCACGCAAGTACCCGTAGGCAAGAGGTAATAGTGCAGTCATCATAAAGTCAATTCCGCATCGACCGACCACCGCAGACAACCACCTGCGCCAGCCGGATAGATATGTTCGCCGCAGCCCGCTCGCAAAGCCGAGCCCGGCACGAGTAGCCACTCGTATCCAGTTGATGACCGGACCCCACCGAGCCTCGTTGCCCGACTCGGCTCCACGTCGTTGTGCACCGCAGGGGTCGCCATCGTCGCTGACGAGCATCAACCGCGCGGTCGAACGCTCCACTCCGACGCCCGTTCCGCCGACACCTCTTACCGTCGTCGCATAGGCGAACAACACACATCAGCAAGGAACGAATTTCTTCCAGACCACTACCTACGTAGGTCGGGCGGATCACCATCGTGACCGAGGTTTTCATCGGCGCTTGACATATCACCTCGAGGTGACAGTGTGCCGGGGTGAGGCCGGGGTCCCGGAGCGTGAAGTTCGGACATTGGTCGAAACGCCGCAGGCTCAGTCGTGGTGAAGCGATCGGGTCGGCACTGGGCCTGCGGTGTTTGCTCGAGCACCGGACCGGCAGGGCCTCCCCTCCTCGCTGACCCTGGCCCAACCGGGCGAAACCAAACACATCGCTCGCACCGACCGCCGGTCGCCGACGCACAGCTGCCCGCCCCTGAGCCCAGCTGAAAGTTCCGGAGAGGCGGACCAGCTCAGTGCAGTTGATTCTGAGCCGGTTCCAAACCCACCCGCAGCAGCAGTTCGACTGCGTCGGCGGTCTGTTCGACCAGCACCGGTACCTCTTTGCGTTCGGGTCCGGAGAACGGTTTCAATACGAAATCGGCCGGGTCCTGACGTCCGGGCGGACGGCCCACACCGAAGCGCACCCGCAGATAATCCTTGGTGGACAACGCATTCGAGATCGAGCGCAGGCCGTTGTGGCCGCCCTCGCCGCCGCCGCGCTTGAGCCGGATACTGCCGAACGGCAGATCGAGTTCGTCGTGCACGACGATGACCTCGGTGGGCGGAACCGAGAAGAACCGCGCGAGCGCCGCGACCGGCCGGCCGGACAGATTCATATAGGTGCGCGGTTTGGCCAGCAGGATCTTGCGGCCGTCGAGCCGGGCCTCCAGCAGATCGGCGCCCGACTTCTTGTGCACGGTGAACCGGCCGCCGATGCGCTCGGCGAGCACATCGGCGACCAGGAAACCGGCATTGTGACGCGTGCGCTCGTATTCGGTCCCGGGGTTACCCAGGCCCACCACGAGTGCGGGCGCGTTGGATTCGGTCATCGAAAACGATGGCGGGGCCGAATTATTCGGCGCTCTCGCCCTCGGTCGCGCCTTCGGCCTCGGCCTCGGTGGCCTCGGCGGCCGGGGCGACGATGATGTTGACGATCAGCTGCTCCGGGTCGCCCGCCAGGGTGGTGCCCTTGGGCAGCTCGATCTGACCGGCGGCGATCTGGGTGCCCGCCTCGATACCGGCGACCGAGACCTCGATGGCCTCGGGCAGCTTCAGCGCGTCGGCCTCGACCGACAGGGTGTTGGTCTCCTGGGTGACCAGGGTGCCCGGGGCGGCGTCACCGGACAGCACGACCGGCACGTCCACGATGACCTTCTCGCCGCGCTTGACGATCAGCAGGTCGGCGTGCTCGATGTAGCGACGGATGGGGTGCACGACCACGGACTTGGTCATGGCCAGCTGCTTCTTGCCGTCGATCTGCAGGTCCACGATGGCGTTGGTGCCGTGCTCACGCAGGATGGCGGCGAAGGCCTGGGCGTTTACCGACACATGCTTGGGGGCCGAGCCGTGGCCGTACAGGACAGCGGGAACGTTGCCGTCGCGGCGGGTGCGGCGGGCGGCGCCCTTGCCGAATTCGGTGCGGGTCGTGGCTTCGAGAACGCTGACGTCGGACATGACTGGAATACTCTCCTACGGCTTCCGGGGCGGGCGGTGTGCTGGCCAGATGCCATCCGTATTCGGACCATCTGGCGAAAGGGTCTGCTTGTCGGGAGACGACCGCACGACAACGACCGGGAGCCGAGCCGCGTCGATCACGGTGCGCACCTGGGTGCGACACCCTCGCCGAGACAACCTGAGAACAATAGCATGTGATTGAAAACGCCCTGTGCAACCCCCCGATACGGTAGTGCGGCCTGGCGTCAGGCCGACTCGGACTCGACGCCTGTGCGCGACACGGTGGAATCGCAGATGTCGGCGTGAAGCGAGGTAAATCAAGTAACACACTAGCGTGCTACCATGTTAAATGTGGCGGTCAAGGCTGTGAGGCGGGCGTACAAGTACCGCTTCTATCCGACGAGCGAGCAGGAACAGCAACTCGCACGAACCTTCGGCTGCGTCCGCTACGTCTACAATCGAGCACTGGCGGAACGCTCCCGCGCCTGGACCCAGGAGCAGCGGCGAATCACCTACGTGGACACCGCGAAGGCACTCACCAGGTGGAAGCGGGACGCTGGCACGGAATGGTTGCGCGAGGTTTCCAACGTTCCGTTGCAGCAGTCCCTGCGTCATCTTCAAGGCGCATTCGACAAGTTTTGGCGCAAGCAAACCAGCTATCCACAGTTCAAGAAGAAGGACCGGGCGAAGGACTCAGCAGCCTTCATGAACAACGCCTTCACCTACCGCGACGGGCGAATCAAGCTGGCCAAACAGATGGAACCTCTGAATATCGTGTGGTCGAGGCCGCTGCCGGAGGGCGCGGTACCGTCGCAGGTGACGGTGTCGCGGGATACAGCGGGCCGCTATCACATTTCGATCCTGGTCGAGGAGATCGTCCGCGAGCACGCGCCTGTGGACGCAACCCTCGGCGTGGACGCCGGGATCACGTCCCTTTACACGTTCTCCACCGGGGAGAAGATCTCCAACCCCCGGCATGAGAAGTGCGACCGCGCCCGTCTGGCGAAGGCGCAGCGGGTGTTGTCCAGGAAGCAGAAGGGCTCTGCGAATCGGGCGAAGGCTCGGTTGAAGGTGGCTCGTATCCATGCGCGGATCGCGGATCGACGTAAGGATCATCTGCACAAGCTCTCGACTCGGTTGGTGCGCGAGAACCAAGTGATCGCCATCGAGGACTTGAGCGTGCGGAACATGGTCCGCAACCCGTCGCTGGCGCGGGCAGTGTCGGACGCGTCATGGTCGCGGTTCCGGGCCATGCTGGAGTACAAGGCCGGCTGGTACGGGCGCACCGTCGTAGCCGTCGATCGGTTCTACCCCTCGTCGAAAACATGCTCGGCGTGCGGTCGGATCAGCCAGTCGATGCCGCTACAGGTCCGCAAGTGGGAGTGCCTGTGCGGTGCTCGCCACGACCGGGATGTGAACGCGGCGAAGAACATTCTTGCGGCTGGGCTGGCCGTGCAAGCCTGCGGAGATGGTGTGAGACCGCCCCGCGGCTGATGCGGGAAGGCAACCGTCTGTGAAACAGGAAACTCCGGCCGTAAGGTTGGAACCCCCACCTTCAGTGGGGAAGAAGTCAAGCTTTGTCCTGTCCGCGAAGAGGAGCCGATCGGTGAATTCCCCCTCAGCCAGCACGACCACATCCGGGCGGGTGGCGCAGGAGGCGGAACGGCGGCGCACCTTCGCGGTGATCTCCCATCCCGACGCGGGTAAATCGACACTCACCGAGGCGCTGGCGCTGCACGCCAAGATGATTTCCGAGGCCGGTGCCATTCACGGGAAATCCGGCCGCAAGTCCACCGTCTCGGACTGGATGGAAATGGAGAAGGCGCGCGGTATCTCGGTCAGCTCCACCGCGCTGCAGTTCGAATACGACGAGTGCGTGATCAATCTGGTCGACACCCCCGGCCACTCGGACTTCTCCGAGGACACCTACCGGGTACTGACCGCCGTCGACGCCGCGGTCATGCTGATCGACGCCGCCAAGGGCCTGGAACCGCAGACGCTCAAGCTGTTCCAGGTGTGCCGCCATCGCGGTATTCCGGTGATCACCGTGATCAACAAATGGGACCGGCCCGGGCGCGCACCGCTGGAACTGCTCGACGAGATCGCCGAGCGTATCGGCCTGACCCCCACTCCGCTGTTCCTGCCGGTCGGTATCGCGGGCGATTTCCGCGGCCTGCTGCGCCGCGGCGAGGAGGGCGTCGCGACCGAGTACATCCACTTCACCCGCACCGCCGGCGGTGCCACCATCGCCCCCGAGGAGTCCTTCGAACCCGAGCAGGCGGCCGCACGTGAGGGCGAACCGTGGGAAACCGCCGCCGAGGAGAGTGAGTTGCTCTCGGCCACCGGCCAGGATCACGATCAGGAAATGTTCCTCGCCGGGCAGACCTCCCCGGTGATCTATGCCTCGGCGATGCTGAACTTCGGTGTGCGGCAAATCCTGGACACGCTGGTATCGCTGGCCCCGCCGCCCGGCGCGCGCGCCGATATCGCCGGCGCCGAGCGGGAACCGGCGGATCCGTTCAGCGCGGTGGTGTTCAAGGTGCAGGCCGGGATGGATGCCGCCCATCGCGACCGGCTGGCCTTCATGCGCATCGTGTCCGGGGAGTTCGAACGCGGCATGGTGGTCACGCATGCGCAGACCGGCCGCCCGTTCGCGACCAAATACGCGCTGACGGTCTTCGGCCGGGAACGCGCGACCGTCGACACGGCCTATCCGGGTGATGTGGTCGGTCTGGTCAATGCCACCGCCCTCGCTCCCGGGCACACCCTGTTCGTGGACAAGAAGGTGGAATTCCCGCCCATCCCGTCCTTCGCGCCGGAACATTTCGCCACCTTGCGCGCTCGCAGCGCCGGTAAGTACAAGCAGTTCCGCAAGGCCATCGACCAGCTCGATTCCGAGGGTGTCGTACAGGTGCTGCGCAACGATGTACGCGGCGATGCCTCCCCTGTCCTGGCCGCGGTCGGCCCGATGCAGTTCGAGGTGGTCACCGCCCGGATGCAGACCGAGTTCAATGTCGAGACGCAGCTGGACTTCCTGCCCTATCAGCTGGCCCGGCGCACCGACGCGGAATCGGCGCCGGAGCTGGACAGGCAGCGCGGAGTCGAGGTCTTCACCCGCACCGACGGCGTGATCCTCGCCCTCTTCAGCGATAAGTGGCGGTTGCAGTACATCCAGAAGGAGCTGTCGGAGCTCACCTTGGAACCGCTGGTCGCGACCGCGGACTGACGGGCGGACCGGAGGCGGCAGCGGAGCATAACCACGCAGGGCCGCCCATCAGGCCGCCAATAAACACCGACTGACGGGCGGACCGGAGGCGGCAGCGGAGCATAACCACGCAGGGCCGCCCATCAGGCCGCCAATAAACATCGACCGGCGGGCTTCAGCCGATCGCCTCGTCGGGTTCTTCCTCTGCTCGTCCACCGGGAATGTCCTCGATATCGGACACCATGGCCGGGAGGTCGGGCACCGTCCCCGGTTCGCCGGTGAGCACACCCCACCGGCTCGCCGTGAGCCGCAGGCTCGGCAGATCCGACAGCGACAGCACCACCTCGTAGGTCCGCTCGTATCCGGTGTGGGCGATGCGCCAGCGACCGTCGTCGCAGCGGACGTATCGGTCGTTGTAGAAGGCGGCCCCGCGCAGCAGCATGTTGTGGCCGGGGATGAGGACCGTATCAGCCAGGTACCAGGTACCGGTCGCCGCGTCGCCGTCGATATCGATCTCGGGGTGGTCGCACCGGTGTTCGGTGATGACGTGCGGACCGAGGGTATTGCGCATGAACGCCAGGAACGCGTCACGCGACTCGAACTGCAAGTACTCGCTGTAGGTCGCCGTCGCCTCCGGGATCATCGTGTCGGCGAAGTCTTCCCATGACTTGGTATCGAGTGCTCGCAGGTACCGGAACTTCAGCCGGCTGATCGCGGAGACCGCATCGGTATCCATACCTCAACAATCCCACCGGATCCGGCGAATCTACGCAGATCGGAAAATATGTATCGGATCGCTATACAGCGTTCACCGGCGCCGCCGGATCAGGAACCGTTGATGGTGAAGCAGGTCTTGCAGAAGTCTTCGCCGAATTCGGTGAGGCGCAAGCTCTTTCGCACGATCTTGGGCACCCGGCCGGCCTGTTTGAGCGCCGATTCCACGATCGGCTGGACCTCGAGCACCATATAACGGCTGAGCACCACCGGATCGTCGGATGTGGTGAGCAGACCCAGCCGGTTCAGATTGATCAGATACAGCCGTGATCGGTCCGGATACCGCACACCGGCCTGTTCGGGCACCGAGGTCAGATCGCCCGCGACCAGCTCCGACCCGATACCGAGCGGCCGGTTGGTGCGCACGTCGACCGACGGCTGCGGGCCGTTGATCGCCATGAAGCGCAGCACGCGGGCCTCGTCGGAGGAGAGCTGATCGAGTATGCGGTCGTAGGCGGGATGCACTTCCTCGGTGAAGTACACATCGGCCGACCGGGCGAGCAGATTGTCACCGCGGCGGCGCAGATCGACCAGGCTGGCCGAACGGACCAGTCCGCTGGTCGTCGGCGGTGCCGGATGCCCGTTGGTGGGCACATAACTGACGATCTCGCGCACCGAGCCCTCGGTCACGCCGAGCACACTGCGGGCGACGGACTGCAGTGCGGCACCGGTACGTTCGGCGATCTCGGTGGAGGATTCACCGTCCAGTGCGGCCTGCGCGATCTGTTTGGTGACCTCGAAACCCGTGCCGACCGCCCACTGCCCGCCGCGGACCGCGGTGCCGGCCGCCAGCCCCGCCGCCCGGAAGACGCCGCGGATCATGCGGGCCTCGTTGCTGATCTGCCGCTTCTCCGCTTCCGAGCTGCGTTCCACAGCACGGGAACCGGGTCGGACCATGTCCTGTCCGGTCCTGTCGTCTGCCACGTCCGTCTCCGAGTATCGCCAGGTGAACGAATCCGCTCACATATCTCTACCGCACCATGAGCACCGACACCCGCACAGCGATCGCGGCATGAATGTGGTTCCGGTCATTCTTGCGGCCACCGCGGTCCGGTGCGACATTCCCATCGCACGATGTGATCGAAGTCTCTGGCCGATACGCTACCGTGTAGCGGCTGCCGACCCGAACCCGATAGCGACTTTTCGCGGCGACTTCCGCGGCGACTTCCGCGGCGGCCTCCGTGGTTACGCAGGCTGCCGCCTCCGGCCGTCGCCAATTGGACCCGTTTCCCGAATTCACAGTAAGGTTCGCCTGGCCGACGGGGTACGTTGAAGTGCCGGTGTGACGGCGGTCACCGGTCAGGGGTCGGCAGGAGGGTGTCGTGCTGGATAGTTTGCTGGGTTTTCACCCAACGATTTTGCTCGAACTGATCACCATCCCCCTGTTCACAGGCATCATCGGCTATATCACGAACTGGACCGGCATCCTGATGCTGTTCAAGCCGATTCGTTTTCACGGGTTTGCGATGCCCGGTTTGAAATGGCTGTTCCCCTACCTTCCCAAGCGCATTCAGGTGCTGCCGTTGCTGCAGTACGACGGGCGGATGGGCTGGCAGGGAATCGTGCCCTCGCGCGCGGACAAGATGGCGTCGATTGCCGTCGACAAAGGGCTGTCGAAACTCGGCAGCGTCGCCGACTTCTATCGTGAACTCGAACCCGATGAACTGGCCGCGCATCTGACCGATATGGCGCAATCCCAGATCCGCGAGATCGTCGAGGACATCGCCCGGCGGGAACATCCCCAGCTCTGGTACAACCTGCCCGCACCGGTCCGCGAGATGGTGCACGAGCGGGTTCGTGAACAGTTGCCGGATATTCTGAAGGAACTGACCGACGAACTCGGTTCGAACATCGATCAACTACTCGATGTCAAACAGATGGTGATTCGGTATTTTCAATCGCGGCCGCAGTTGCTCAACACGGTTTTTCAGGTGCTGGGCGCCAAAGAGTTGCGGTTCATGCAGAATTTCGGATTCTATTTCGGCGCCCCGATGGGTCTGGTCCTCGTCGGAGTGCTGCATCTGACCCACTTGTCGTCGCTGGTGGTACTGCCGGTGGGCGGAGTGATCATCGGCTGGATGGTGAACTGGATCGGGCTGAATATGATCTTCGCGCCCGCCTATCCGAAGTGGTGGTGCCCGTGGCGGCAGGGTTTGCTGATCAAGCGACAGCCCGAAATCACCGAGGGTTACGCGGAATTGGTTGCGACCCAGATCATCACGATCGCCAATGTCGGCGACGAACTGCTGAACGGACCGCGTTCCGACCGGACGATGCAAGTCCTCGAGGACACCTTGCGCCCGGCCACCGATCGCGCACTCGGCCCCATGCGCGGGGCCTTGAAATTCGTGATCGGCAACCGGGACTACGCGACACTGCAAACCCGGTTCACCGATGAGGCCAAATCGCTGGCGCCGGCCGCCTTCGCCGATCCGGGTTTCAACGCTCAGCAGAGCAAGCAGGTCGGCCGCTACATCGCCAAGCAGATGGCGGCGCTGTCACCGCCGGACTTCGTCGACATGTTGCGCGCGGCGATCAAACAGGACGAGTGGCTTTTGTTCGTTCACGGCGGTGTGCTGGGGCTCATCGCCGGTTACGCTCATCTCCTGATCTTCGGAACGGAAGTGGCGAACGTATGGCTGTGAGCGGACCCGGCTCCGCCTCGGAACCCGATGGCAGCGCCGAGTTCTCGGACGAGAACGAGGTGACGGCCGCATCCGGGGTCGAGGAGACGATCGAGGACGCCGAGTACTCGACCGAACTCGTCCGTCGCCCGTCCGCCGCGGTGGTGGTCGCCGACCGGGCCGGTCCGGTGCGCGTCACCACCGGCGTCGTGCGGGTGGCACTGTCGGCGGTGACCGAGGTGGCGTCGTGGGGACTGGGGACAGCGGTCGGGGTGACGGCCACGGTCGTGCGCGGCAGCATGGCCGGGCAGCCACCGCATCGGGTGCTGTCGCAGGCCGGTGACCAGGTGCGCGATTCGGTGCGGCGAGCGCTGGGGATCGACGGTGCGCGTGACGGTTCGAGCGTCGCGTCCGATGCGCCCAGCCTGCGCGAACGCGGCGCCGAACTGCTTCGCCGGTCGGCCGACGTACACGTCGAGGACGCCGACCATCCGGCCTTCGCGCGCATACTCGCCGAACTGGCGCCGGACGAGGCGCGCATTCTGCGCTTCCTGTACCTCGACGGCCCGCAACCCGCGCTCGACATCCGCACCGGCCGCGCGCTGAGTACCGGCACACAACGGATCGAGGTCGGGATGTCGCTCATCGGCGAGACCGCCGCACTGCGCTACCCCGACCGCGCGATCACCTACCTGACGAATCTGCGGCGGCTCGGGCTGATCACCGTCGACGGCGATCAACTGGGTAACCCGGCCCGCTATCAGCTGCTGGAATCCCAGCCCGAGGTGCGGCGGCTGTTGAAGCGCGGGTTCGGCACGAAGGTGAACTACCGCAGTATCGCGCTGCTGTCCTTCGGCATCGACTTCACCCGCGCGTGCCTGCCGGTACCGCTGGACCAGGCGCTCTGAGCCGGCGCCGGACGCCCTGCTCCGGATCCGCGCGACAGGCGCGCCCGCGGGCGGGGCACCGCAGCGGCGAGTCCGGGCGACACTCGCCGCACGACGGCGACGCCCGGCACGGCCGCCCGGCTGCTCAGCCGACCTCTTCGGCCAACTCCAGCCAGCGCATTTCGGTTGATTCCTTCTCGGCCTGTACCTGCTTCAGCTCCGCACCGAGGCTGACGAGCTTGTCCGGATCGGTCGCGGCCTCGGCCAGCGCCACGTGCAGCCGCCCCTCGCGCTCGGTGAGTTTCTCCAACGCCCGCTCCAGTCGGCCGAACTCCTTGCGGGCGGCCCGGTAGGCGGCGGAATCCGTTGCCGGAGCCGAGGCTTCGACCGGAGCACCGGATCCGGAGGTACGACGGGCGGCGGACGCGGCAGCGCGCTTGCGCAGATACTCCTCAATACCACCGGGCAGGTTGGTGAGTTTGCCGTCGCCGAACAGGGCCCAGGTGGAATCGCTGATGCGCTCGATCAGATAGCGATCGTGGCTGATCACGACGAGGGTTCCGGGCCAGCCGTCGAGCAGATCCTCCAACTGCTGCAGTGTGTCGATATCCAGGTCGTTGGTGGGCTCGTCGAGCAGCAGCACATTCGGCTCGCTCATCAGGATGCGGGTCAGCTGCAGGCGCCGGCGTTCACCTCCGGAGAGATCGCCGACGGGTGTGCGCTGTTTGGCCGGAGTGAAGCCGAGCCTTTCGGCGAGTTGTCCGGCGCTGATCTCCTTGTCCCCCAGCATGGTTCGCTCGGCGACATCGGAAACCGCTTCCAGCACCCGCATATCGGTGGGCAAATCGTCGAGTTCCTGCCGCAGCCAGCCGATCCGGACGGTCTGGCCCTGGATGCGCTTACCGGCGGCGGGATCCGCGTCACCGGCCAGCGCGCGCAGCAGGGTGGTCTTACCGGACCCGTTCACACCCACCAGGCCGACCCGCTCGCCGGGTGCCAGCCGCCAGGTCAGATCACGGACCAGTTCCCGTCCGTCGGGGGTGGCCAGGGTGGCGTCCTCGAGTTCGATCACCACGCGGCCCAGGCGCTTTCGCGCGAACGAGGCCAGCTGCACGTTGTCGCGCGGGGGTGGCACATCGGCGATCAGCGCCTCGGCGGCCTCGACCCGATAGCGCGGCTTGGAGGTGCGGGCCTGCGGTCCGCGCCGCAGCCAGGCCAGTTCCTTGCGGGCGAGATTGCGGCGGCGCGCCTCGGTGGCGTCGGCCTGGCGGGAGCGTTCGGCGCGGGCGAAGATCCAGTCGTTGTAGCCGCCCTCGTAGCTTTCGACCTTGCCGCCCACCACTTCCCAGGTGCTCATGGCGATGGTGTCGAGGAACCAGCGATCGTGGGTGACGACCACCAGCGCGCTGCGTCGGGCGAGCAGATGTTCGGCGAGCCATTGCACGCCCTCCACATCGAGGTGGTTGGTGGGCTCGTCGAGCACCAGCAGATCGAGTTCGCGCACCAGCGCGGCCGCCAGGGCGACCCGGCGGCGTTCACCACCGGACAGATTCGCGACGGAACTCTCCATGCCGAGGTCGGCGATGCCGATGCCCTCGAGCACACTGCGAATTCGCGAATTCGCGGCCCATTCGTGCTCGGCGACCGCAGGAACGTCGCGGCGCTCCCGGGGCCCTCCGTGGTTACGCGGGCTGCCTCCTCCGTGCCCGTCGTACGCGCCGGAAGTCCGAGCATCCTCGGCCAGACCGGCGAGCACCACCTCACCGACCGTGGCGCCCTCGGGCAGCACACCGCGCTGCGTCACCACCGCGATGCGCAGCCCGTTGATCCGGCTCACCCGCCCGCTGTCGGGCTGCTCGATTCCGGTCAGCACCTCGAGCAGGGTGGTCTTACCGCCACCGTTGAGACCGACGACCCCGATCCGCTCACCTTCTTGCACGCCGAGGGACACATTGTCCAGCAGCGGGGTGATTCCGAAGCTCTTGTGGACCTGCTCCAGATTGATCAGATTCGCCAAGGGGTCAATCCTCTCCGAGTACGGCGGCCTACGGGTACGTGCCGCGGGCTCGAAGGGGCCCGGCCGCGTCGCCGCACCGCCAGCGCTTTCCCAGCGGCGGTGCCACGCCCGTCGGCTTCGTCTGTGCACTTTACGGCACGCAGCGGCACGGTCCGGGCTCGGGTAATAGTGGTCGCGACCGGTCCGCGGCACCCCGAGGCGCCGGCCACGTACATCACGAGCCGCTGTCGGCCAGGGGATTCGCTGCGCGTCACATCCCGCCACGACGGGCTGTCCGCCGAGCGTCCCGGCCCCGATGCCTCATGTCAAGATGCGCGCGTGTGCCGGTTCGTTGCCGCAGCCGAGAATGCGCGCGCGGCCGTGTTCTGGGCCAGGGTGCGATGGTGGCGGGGTGCGGCCTTGCCGACGACGAGGGCGAGCAGCTCGGTGGTCAGTGCCTGGATCTGCCGCTGTACGGCGGCCGGGTTGATCTCGGCGTGGGTGGTGTTCATGCGGTCGCGGATCGCGCGGGTCACCGTCGGTGCGGCTGCCGCGCGCCGGTGCGGGGTGGTCGCGGTGTCGTATTTCTTCGCCACTTTCGCGCCGGTACGGACCTTGGACACCAGCTTCTGCTGCGGGTAGAAGTAGTTGGTCAAAAGCGACTGCTGTACCCAGATCTTGTTGAGCAGCAACAACTCTGCCGCGGTGTCATAGCGGTGATACCCGACGATGGTGCGCACCACCGCCCAGTTCTTCTGCTCGACATAGGAGCCGTCGTTGCTACGACCCGGCCGCGACCGGGTGAAGGTCAACTGCCGCTTCTCACACCAATCCAACAGGTTGTGATTGATGAACTCGCTGCCGTTGTCACTGTCCACACCCCGGATCGGGAACGGCATCGCCGCCGCGATCTCCTCCAGCGCCGCCAGCACCCATTTCTGCGCCTTGTTGCGCACGCTGCGGTTCTCGGTCCACCCGGTGGCGATATCGGTCACCGTCAGCGTGAAAGCGTGCTCTCCCAGCACGTTCCCGCCGTCGTGACCGACCAGATCGATCTCCACGAACCCCGGCACCGCGTCATCCCAGTCCGCCCACGTGCGAATCGGGATCTGCGACTTCAACAACGACCCCGGCTTGGTATGGCTGCGGCCCTTCAACTCCAGGCGTTTGCGCTCCGGAGCCAACCGGCGATCGATCGTCGCCGCCGACATCCCCACCAGCAAATCCGCTGCCCCGTCACCGATTTCCAGTTCTCCGAACCGCCGCAAGGTCTCCACCAGCTCACCCAACACCGGCGCCAGCCGCTTCCCGGCCGGCATACCCAACACCGCCCAGCAAAACACCAGTCCCGCAACAACATCCGGACCATACTTCGGCGGCCGCGGCGCCCGCGGCTTCACCACTTTCGGTTTCCTGGCCTGCGCCAACGCTTTCCGGGCATGGTTGCGATGCCAGCCCGTCACCGCGCACAACTCGTCGAGAATGCGCCCCTTGCCGGCCTTGTCCGCCCGCCGATACCGGGTCGCTATGGCCCTCGTCACAGCCTCGCGTTGACTCAAGGTCAGCTCCATCGTCAGGGCCTACCGGCCGGCCCCAGACCAGCCCGCAAGGCGCGCCGCACGCGCGCATCCCCAATTGAGGCAACGACCCGATCAATGCGCGCATTTTTGATGAGTCAACGCGCCGGCTTGCCGTTCGCCTCGGTCTCGGCTATATTTGTTGAAATCCAAGAGGTGCTCTCCAGAAGTATTGCCGTAGTGCGGGAGCGCCCATCTCGATCTCGAGGTGCGGAGTGGGCGGCGTAATTTTTCGATCCCACTGACGGAGAACTCTCGATGATCATCAACGACACCCCGGCCGAATCCGGCCGCATGAAATTCGGCATCGGACTGCCGATCGGCGATCCGGAATCCCTCACCGAATGGGCGCTGCGAGCCGAGAACGGTCCGTTCAGCACCCTCGGCCTGCTCGACCGGCTGGTGTATGACAATCCGGAACCCCTTGTGACACTTGCCCATCTGGCCGGGGTGACGCAGCGCTTGCGGTTGCAGACCGAGGTACTGATCGCACCGCTGCGGGAACCCGCACTGCTGGCCAAACAGGTCGCCACCCTGGATCGGCTCTCGCGCGGCCGCTTCACCCTCGGCCTCGGAGTCGGTGGCCGCGACGACGACCATGAGGCTTCCGGTACCGAATTACGCACGCGCGGAAAGCGTTTGGATGCGCAGATCGCCACGATGCGCCGCCTGTGGTCGGGCGAACCCTACAGCGACAGTTGTGCCGGTATCGGCCCGCTGCCGTCCACCGAGGGCGGACCGGAGTTGCTGTTCGGCGGATTCCATCCCGCCGCACTGGAACGGGTCGCGCGCTGGGGCGGGGGTTTGCTGGCCGCCGCCCCGCCGGCGTGGGCGCCGCGATTGTTCGACACCGTGCGTCGGTTCTGGGCGGAATACGACCGGCCGGGCTCGCCCCGCATCGTCGCGCAGGTCAATGCCGCACTCGGCGCGCCGGCGGTGATCGATGACGCGCGTGCGGCCATATCCGCGTACTACGCCTTCACCGATCGCGGCACGCACATGGTGGACGGCATGGTCACCGAACCGCAGCAGATCCGCACGGTCGCAAAGCAATTCGCCGATCTGGGCGTCGACGAGGTGGTCTTCTACTGCTACGGACGCGATCCGGAGCAGGTCGATCGACTCGCCGATATCCTCGGCTGAATCCGCGCGGGGCCGGTCAGTACTGGCCGGTCTCGCCCACCACCCGGGCACCCGGGACCGGACCGGCGGCGGTGCGCACGCTGCGGCAGACGCCGGCGCCGGCCAGTTCCGCCGATACCGCCACCGCGGCGGACTCACTCCCGCACAGGAAGGCGCAGGTCGGACCCGAACCGGAGACTATTCCGGCCAGGGCGCCCGCCTCGACCCCTGCTCGCAAGGTGCGGCGCAGCGCCGGATTCAGCGACAGCGCCGCGGCCTGCAGATCGTTACCGAGCAGCGGTGCGAGTTGCGTGGCATCCCCGGAGGCCAGGGCCTGCAGCAATTCCTGCGGATCGCCCAGCCGCGGTGGTTCGCCCTGCTCCCGCAGCCGGTCCAGTTCCCCGAACACCCGCGGCGTCGACAACCCGTCCTTGGCCAGCGCCAGCACCCAGTGAAAGGTGTTGCGCGACAACACCGGCAGCAACTGCTCACCGCGGCCGCGGCCCAGTGCGGTACCGCCGTGCAGGGCGAAGGGCACATCACTGCCGAGTTCGGCGGCGACAGCGGTCAATTCGTCGCGCGTCATCTCCAGATTCCACAGCTGATTCAGCCCGACCAGCGTCGCGGCGGCATCCGCGCTACCGCCGGCCATCCCGCCCGCGACCGGAATCCCCTTCTCGATCGCGATCTCCACCAGCGGCGCCCGCCCCGCGAGATGTCCGAGCCGGACGGCCGCCTGCCACACCAGGTTCGTCCGATCGACAGGCACCTGCGCGGCTCCCTCACCCTGCACCGACACCGCTAGCGATCCCGCCGGGAAGATACGCACATCGTCGGCGAGGGAGAGCGCCTGGAAGACCGTGGTCAGTTCGTGGTAGCCGTCGCTACGCAGGTCACCGACCCCGAGATGAAGATTGACCTTCGACGGGGCACGTACGACCACCGAACTGGGTACTACAGACAGCACCGGGCTAGGTTATCCGGCCGCGCCGCAAACGGCTGGTTTGCCGCGCATCCCGGTCTCGATCGGCGGGTGACGCACCTCTGCCACCGCAGTGAGCTGCGGCGATATCGCCCGCCGCCCGGATCGCTCCCGCGGCCGCCGGAATTCCCCGCCCGAACGGCTTGCATCAGGTACCCATGGGGGGTATGTTCGGAGGTGTCAGGGGATACCCCCTTACCGTATAAAACGATCGAAGGAAGCGACAATGGCTACCAGCACCTACACCGTCACCGGAATGACCTGCGGCCACTGTGTGGCGTCGGTGCAGAAGGAGATCGGCAAGATCGACGGCGTCACCGGGGTCGATGTCGACCTCGCCTCCGGCCGCGTCCAGGTCGAATCCGCCGCACCGCTGACTTCGGCCGACGTCGTCGCCGCCGTCGACGAGGCGGGATATCAGGTGGCGAGCTGAAATGACCGATCGACTGAAGTTCGCCGCATTCGGCGGCGGGCTGGTCGCGTTGTTCGGGGCCGCGTTCGGTATCGGATCGCTGGTGGGCGATCCGGCCGGACCGGCCGCCGGGCACCACCCGTCCGTGACCGGCGAAGCCTCGGGCACCGGCACCATAGTCGACGGTTACCGGGTCCGCATGGACGGCGACCTGTCGACCGGCGGCAGCGAAGTGAGCTTCACCATCAGCAAGGACGGGAAACCCGTCGCCGATCTGCAGCCCTATCTCGGCGCCTATGGGCACCTGGTGGCACTGCGCTCCAGCGATCTGTCCTATCTTCATGTTCATCCGGAAGGCGAGGTCGGTTCGACTCCCGCCGGGCCGAAGGCCGCCTTCCACGCCCAGGCGCCGAGCGTCGCCGCCTACCGCTTGTATCTGGACTTCGCCCACAACGGCAAGGTCCACACCGCGGAGTTCACCGCCGATGCCGTCGGCGGTGCGACACCCGGCCCGAACACCCACGATCAGCACGGAGGAGGTCATCAATGAGCGCGCCCACGACCGAGCGCTCCATCGAACTCGATATCGGTGGGATGACCTGCGCCTCCTGCGCCGCACGCATCGAGAAGAAACTCAACCGGATCGACGGGGTCAGCGCGGCGGTCAACTACGCCACCGAGAAGGCGAAGGTCAGCTTCCCAGAATCGGTGACACCCGATCAGCTCATCGAACGTGTCGTCGACACCGGCTACACCGCGACCGTGCACGACCATCGGCCGCCGGAAGCCTCGCAAACCACTGCCGCCGAAGGTGTTCCGGCGGATTCGCCGCTGCGGAACCTGCGCCACCGGCTGCTGGTGAGCCTCGCACTGTCGATTCCGGTCATCGCACTGGCGATGATTCCGGCACTGCAATTCCGCAACTGGCAATGGCTGTCGCTGACCCTGGCCACGCCCGTGGTGTTCTGGGGCGGGGCCGCCTTCCATCGCGCCGCCTGGGTCAATGCCCGGCACGCCACCGCGACCATGGACACCCTGATCTCGCTGGGCACGCTGTCCGCTTACGCGTGGTCGGTGTACGCCCTGTTCTTCGGTGATGCCGGTATGCCGGGGATGAAGCACGGTTTCAGCTTCTCGGTCGAGCGGTCCGCCTCGGCGTCGAATATCTATTTCGAGGTCGCCGCCGGGGTGATCGTATTCATCCTGGCCGGGCGGTATTTCGAGACCCGGGCCAAGGATCGGGCCGGGTCCGCCCTGCGGGCACTGCTCGAAATGGGCGCCAAGGATGTGGCCGTGCTGCGCGACGGTGCCGAGCACCGCATTCCGATCGCGGAGCTGAGCGTCGGCGATCTGTTCCTGGTTCGCCCGGGCGAGAAGGTCGCCACCGACGGTGTGGTCACCGACGGCAGTTCGGCACTGGATATGAGCATGCTGACCGGTGAATCGGTGCCGGTCGAGGTGGGACCGGGCGATCCGGTGATCGGCGCGACCGTCAATGCCGGTGGTGTGCTGACCGTGCGGGCCACCCGCGTCGGAGCCGATACGCAACTGGCCCAGATGGCCGCGCTGGTGGAGGACGCGCAGAACGGCAAGGCGCCCGTCCAGCGGCTGGCCGATCGGGTCGCCGGGGTGTTCGTGCCGATCGTGATCGCGATCTCGGTTGTCACCCTGGGCTTCTGGCTCGGCAGCGGAGCAGCGGTGGCGGTGGCCTTCGGTGCCGCCGTCGCGGTGCTGATCATCGCCTGCCCGTGCGCCCTGGGCCTGGCCACACCCACCGCACTGCTGGTCGGCACCGGTCGCGGCGCCCAGCTCGGAATCCTGATCAAGGGACCGCAGGTGCTGGAGTCGACGCGCCGCATCGATACGGTCGTGCTGGACAAGACCGGAACGGTCACCACCGGCACCATGTCGCTGGCGGAGGTCGTCCCGGCCGAGGGCCAGGACGCGGACGAACTGCTCGCCGTCGCCGCGGCCGTGGAGCACGGTTCCGAACATCCGGTCGCACGGGCGGTGGTGCGCGGCGCCGCCGACCGCGGACTCGGTGGCGAGCCGGTGCGGCAGTTCGTGAGCCATGGGGGTAAGGGTGTGCAGGGCCTGGTCGGCGATCGAGCCGTCGTGGTCGGGCGCACCGAATTGCTGGCGGATTGGTCGGTCCCAGTCCCGGATTCGCTGGCGCAGGCCAAATCCGAGGCCGAGCGAGCGGGCCGCACCGCGATCGTGGTGGCCTGGGACGGCACGGCGCGCGGTGTGCTCGTGATCGCCGACGCGATCAAGGCGACCAGCGCCGACGCCATCGCGAATATGCGGGCACTGGGGCTGACCCCGGTTCTGCTGACCGGTGACAATGCCGCTACCGCCCGCACCGTGGCCGATCAGGTCGGCATCGATGAGGTGATCGCCGAGGTGCTGCCGGCCGACAAACTCGATGTGGTGAAGCGGCTGCAAGATCAGGGCAAGGTGGTCGCGATGGTCGGCGACGGCGTCAACGACGCGGCCGCCCTCGCCCAGGCCGATCTGGGCCTGGCCATGGGCACCGGCACCGATGTGGCGATCGAGGCCGGCGATATCACGCTGGTGCGCGGCGATCTGCGCACCGTGGCCACCGCGATCCGGTTGTCCCGCGCCACGCTGCGCACCATCAAGGGCAATCTGTTCTGGGCCTTCGGTTACAACGTCGCCGCGATCCCGCTGGCCGCGGCGGGTCTGCTCAACCCGATGCTCGCGGGTGCGGCGATGGCGCTGTCGAGTGTTTTCGTGGTGAGCAACAGCCTGCGCCTGCGCCGGTTCCGCTGAGCTACCAGCCGAAATATGGTCGGCCGGACCACCGAATCGTCGGTGGACCCGGTCGGCCATAATTTCTGTGGGCACACACGAATACGCTGTCGGATCACATGAATTCATGAGGCCGGCACGGCACGAGGAGATTTCAGGGGACCACATGACCGTTCTGTTCGGAGCCGGAATGGCGATCTGGTTCGCCAGTGTCGCCGCCCTGTTTCTCGCCCGCGCTCTCGACGGGCCAACTCAGCGCTACTTCCAGTTGAGTCTGGGCCTGTGCGCGATGGGATCGCTGGCCCTGGCGATCAGCAGCCCGTCGGTCAGCGGTGCGTCCACGGCTCGAAACGTAGCAGTCAGCTGCGTTTTCGTGGCGATGGCGATCCTGTGCCTCTATTCGGTCCTCATGGTGCGCCGCCGCAACGCGCCCCCGCCACCGGTGCGGGACCCGCTCGCGGCGATCCAAGCCACGCGCGATCCCGAGACGCCTGGATTCTGAACGCCGAGTTTGCCTTCACCGCCGGTTTCGGTCGTAATATCGGCGGCGCGAGGCCGACCAAGGCCGTCACCTGTCCCGACTGCGACGCGTCAGGACTCGTTACCTGACTTCAAGCCACAATCAAATGTAAACAAATGGTCCGCAAATGTAACCAAGCTATGGTTACATTTGATTGTGATCAATGTGAACCGGCTAATCGCCGAACTTCGCGCCGCGCGAGGAGACCGAGTAGACGTAGAGGTCAAGTCCAGTGCGGGCGGTCTGCCGCAGTCGTTGACCAGCACACTGAGCGCTCTAGCGAACCTTCCAGGTGGCGGCACCGTCATCTTGGGGCTCGACGAACGTACCGGATTCCAACCTGTTCCACTCCCTGATATTCAATCCCTGAAGCAGGGAGTGGCGACCAAGGCCCGCTCATTCACCCCGCCTGTCCGCGTTCACATCGAGGACGGCACCGTCGACGGCAAATCCGTAGTCGTTGTTCAAGTGCACGAGTGCGACCGTTCGGCCAAGCCGTGCCGGGTTACCGCAACGGGTAAGGCATACCTGCGCAGTTACGACGGCGACTTCGCAATGTCGGAACTGGAGGAGCAGGCATTTCTGATATCGAGGAAGCCACCGCTTTTCGATCGAGCCAGAGTGGAAGATGCGACCCCGGCTGATCTGGACGCGGATCTGATTCGGGAGTTCGTCCGTACCGTACGAGACCGAGACCCGCGCGGACTGGGACGCTTCACCGAGGACACAGAACTGTTGCGTCGTGCGGGCATCGTTGATGCCGAGGACAACCCGACGGTTGCCGGCATACTGGCGCTGGGTTGGCATCCCCAGCAATGGTTTCCGCGGTTTGTGATCCAGGCATCGGCCGATCCGGAGCCCGGGGATCCGGCAGGCAGCCGGGCACGCAATCAGACGACGATTACCGGGCCGATACCTCGAATGCTCGATGACGCAATGAACTGGGCGCGCCGCACCTTCGGTACGACGATAGTGACGGATAGCGACGGGACAGTCCACGATCGTCCGGAGTATCCGCTGGTCGCATTTCGAGAGTTGATCAGCAATGCGCTTGTACATCGGGACCTGGACCACTGGTCTATGGGGATGGCCGTCGAAGTTCGGTTGCGACGTGACCGATTGGTCATCACCAATCCAGGTGGCCTGTACGGCATCACGATCGAGAGGCTGGGCCGCGACGCGGTAACCTCGGCGCGCAATGCCAGATTGGTGGCCATCTGCCAGCATGTCCGATCGACGGAGAGTGGGGCCCGAGTCATCGAAGCACTGGCGAGCGGTCTGCCCACGGTCGCCGAGGCACTCGAAGCGGTCGATCTGCCGGCAGCCCGCTACGTCGATTCGGGGATACGATTCACCGCCGTCCTTTATCATGCCGCACGTAAGCCGATCCGACCTCTGAAACTCCATTCGACCGAGCAAAGAGTTTATGACGCCTTGCAGACAACCGGCCCGCAAACAGTCGCCGACCTGGAAACAGTTCTCGCCCTGGCCAGACCGACTATTCGCAAAGCGCTGCGAGGTCTTCGTGCCGCCGGACTCATAGAGTTGGACGGTGGTCGCGGGAGGGCGACGACGTACTGGCGCAGCGAACCCTGACCTCACATTTCGCTGATGCTGCGGTCGGCATCGCCCGGGCGGGTCACCGCTACCAGTCCGGGTGGTACCCCCATCGCCAGAAGCTCGCGGGCTCGACGGTCGCCAATGCCGCGATTGCGCAGACCGACTTCGGGCTCCCGCCGATATGTGCCAGGTCGTAGGTGATCACCGCTACCGCATCGCACCGGCGCAGTGCGGACAGCACTTCGGGAAGCGTGGCGTCGATCAGGACTCGCATCAGTAGATAGCCCAGATCGTGTGCGCGGGAACGGATCGCGGCTTCGATCTCCTCGCTGGTCGCACCCGCGATATCCGAGCGATAGACACCGACCGCGCCGGGCCGCATGCCATGTCGCCGATCGGCGGTCATCCGATGTTCCGGATCGTCGGCGCGGCAATGGAACTGCGCTCACCCGATACCCATTCGGTCCACATCTGATGCGCGACACGATCCCACAGCACGGCCCATCGCCAGGATGTGTGTTCGCGCGCATCCGCGAGATCGGTCCCGGGCTCGAACTCGATGACCTCACCGGTCGTGGTGTCGTGCGCCCGTGTGATCTCGATGCGCTGCCCCCTCTCCAACGTCCATACCGCTTCCAGCCCTTCCGCCTCGGTACGTTTCGGCATGTTGTCCACAGCCGCCTACCGCCGATCGGGTCGCATATCGGCTACCAGTCCGTCCAGAACGCCGAGCAAGGTACGAATATCGGGACCGGCTGTCAGCGGCGGTTCGACCCCGATCGGCTCGAACCGAATCTGCCGCGCGGCGGCACGCTCCCGCGGACTGCGGGCCGGCAGGACCATCTCACCAGCGGCACGGTCGGTGTCCGCGACTCCAAGAACCCCACCGGCCCAGCCCTTATCTTCACCCCCACCGAATGGGATGCCTTCACCACCGGCATCCAGAACGGCGAATTCCACAGCCCTGCATAAAAGCACGGGACAGATTGCAGGTTCCCAAAACTCATGACGGAATCTCGGAATGTTTGGCGGTGACGTGCGGATCCGCGGGCTGCGCGAGAAGGCCGACGCCTACCGGATGGGTTTCGCTTGTGGCATAACCGATTCCCACCGCCAGGCAGCAGCTCCTACCGTGGCCGCATGGACTCACCGATCACGGGCACGGCCGCCGGCGTACCGTTCACCGCGCTACCGCCGTCCGGCGGCGGCGCAGCTCCGCTGATTGTCACCTGGCACATGCTGGACGCGCCGAGGTCGGACGCCGCGTTCGCCGCCGCATTGCCGATGAACGACCTGCCCGCATGGCGGGTGCACCTCGGCATGCCGATGTGCGGGGCGCGCATGGTCGACGGCAGCACCGACGCGATCGTGGAGCTGGCCGGCAAGGACCCCCTGATGTCGTATCTGCACCCGTTCGTCCGGCAGGCGACCGAGGAGTTCCCTGCCGCGCTGGAATCGATCCGTGCACAGTTGCCGGTCGGCGACGGCCCGATCGGCGTGCTCGGCGGCTCACTGGGCGGGGCGGTCGCGCTGAGAGTCCTTACCGACACCAAGATTCCGGTCTTCGCCGGCGCCGTCGTGAACGCCGCCATCCGGATGCGATCCGTCGTCGACCTGTTCCCCGGCGAGTACCCGTATGACGCCGAGTCCGAGAAGATCGTCGACAGCCTGGACTGCATACCCAAGGCTGATGTCATCGCCGCCCGTGCGTCGTTGCTGGTCGTCAGCGGCGAGCTGGATCATCCGGCGCTGCGTGCCGACGCGTTGCGCCTGGTGGACGCTGTGGGGGAAGGGGCCGAACTACTGTCGATCCCCGGTTTGGCGCACCCGCTCGCCGACGAGCCCGGCATCGAGCCCGCGCCACAGTTGCCAGTGGCTCGCGAGGTGGACGCGGGCCTGACCGCGTGGTTCCGACGACACCTCGCGTGAGAGACGGCCGGCCGGGTAGAGCTGCCCGGAATCAGGGCAGGATGTTCGGGACGATCTGCGGCGCCTGTTCCGCCACCACCGTTCCGATGGAGACACCGGCGTAATACCCGGCGAAGGTCCCAGCGGCCGCGCCGAGAACACCACCCGCGACAGCGCCGACCGGCACTCCGACAACCGTGGGACTCGCGAGGACGGCCCCGGCGGTACCACCGATAACGGCTCCGGTGAGACCGCCCACGACCTGCCCTGCGGCCGTGCCGATATACGTCGCGTTCTCGAGCGGGCTCGCGATCGGTTCCGCGTGCACCACCGGTGCGGGCTCGACGACCGCCGGTACCGCCGCCGACGCCGACCCCGCCTCACCGAGAGTCACCGCGGCAGGCAGCGCGACCGCGATCGGAAGTCCTCGCAGGATTGTGCCGCGCTTGTTCGCCGCACGATGACGACCGCCCATGAGATCCGCCCTTCCGACAGCCACTGTTATCGCGATGCTTATCGGCGACGACGCCCCGGATACGACAGGAATGTGAGCGGATCCGCACAGCCCGGCGGTGCGCTATGAATCGGTACCAACCAGGTCCGAGCGGAGAAGGTGAGCCGTACACATGTCTTGCGCCGGGTACACAATGGTGCGACACTATTCGAACGTTTCGAAAGCTTGTTCAGAATGTTCGAATAACTGGGCACCGAAGCCGAGGAGGTGGCACATGGCTGCGACCGCATGGGAGGAGCGGACCTTCCTGCCAGCCGAGGACCGTGCGGATCTCGCAGCCGTTCTCAGCTTCCTGGACGCGCACGAGCAGCGGAGAGATACCGAGTCCCGGCCGAGCTACGCGCTGGTGGGTGTCGACGAACACGATCGGATCGAACTTCCGCAGGAAGTCCACGAAGCCCTCAAGCAGGTCGTCTCCGCTTTGCTGGCGGGTCGGGCCGTGACCGTGGCGCCGCACAGCATGGCACTGACTTCACAGCAGGCTGCCGACTTACTCGGAGTGAGCCGACCGACGGTGAAACGACTCATCGCGAAGGGTGAGCTGGCCGCCGAGCGCATAGGCACTCGGCATCGGCTGCGGCTCGAGTATGTACTGGAGTATCGCGCTGCTCGCCGGCGTCGGCAGTACGACGTCCTGGCAGCGACAGAGGTCGACATCGACACCGAGGACGACCCGGAAGTGATCCGGGAGCAGTTGCGCCAGGCTCGGAAGGCGGTTTCCCAACGCCGAAAGGCCAAGGGCTGAAACAATCTTCGGCATGTTCGCCGTCGTCCTGGATACGTGTGTCTTGTGGCCGAGTCTCCAACGCGACTTCCTGCTGTCGCTGGCGATCGAAGGGCTCTATCGGCCCCTGTGGTCGGAGACGATCCTCGAGGAGCTGGAGTTCCACGAAGCACGCAAGCTCGTGGATCGCGGTGATGCCGAGCCTCATGCCGCCGCCGCTCGCGCCAAACGACTTATCGGAATGATGAAGTCCGCGTTCGACGATGCCCTCGTGGAAGGCTGGGAGCCTCACGAGGGCACGTTCGGACTACCTGATCCCGACGACGAGCATGTGCTCGCTGCCGCATTCGTCGGTGGCGCCGGCGCGATCGTGACGGATAATGTGAAGGACTTCCCGTCAGCCTTGGTGCCCAAGCACATTCAGATCCTCAAACCCGCGCAGTTCGCGGCCGACACCGCAGCCGTGTCCCCCGAACTCGCCCTCCAAGCTGTCGAAACCATGGTCGCGCGCCGACTCACCCCGCCCGAGTCCGTGGGCCAGGTCCTACAGAAGCTGATCGACCGCTACTCGATGTTCGAGGCCGTCGAATTGGTGCGCAGCGCCCGTTAGTCACGCCGAAGGGGTGTACTCCGCGGATCACGGATGTGGCCGGTTCCCGCGCGTGGCCATCTGCACGGACCGTTACGCCTGCGGCTCAGTGCTGATGCTGCTCGGCGAGTTGCTTGAAGTTCAGCAACTGCCGTCGAGCCATGATCAGATCGCCGACGGACACCCCGATGCCCATCCAGCGGTTGATGTGCATACCGACCTTGAGCAGCAGGCGCGTCGTGTCGTGACTCCGGGGCACGAGGACGTAGGACATGAATGCGCCCATGATGGCGGCCGTCAGTTGTTTCCCCGGGTCGACCGAAACAATCCGACCCAGTTCACGCCCACCAGCGGTAGTGAATCTCTCTCCGACGCGAGGGGCGGGAAGACCTGCGAGCTCGCGAGGCGAGCGGCGGCCGAGGTTGTCGATCCAGTCGTAGGAGTATGGCGCCAGCCTCACCTGCGCGACCCACGGCCACACCGCTTCGGCGGGCGCCTCGACGGTCACGCCCCGCCAGGCCTGCAGCGCGGAGGCGGTGACGAATTCGTCGCACGGGTAGCAGCGCGAGACCTCGTCGTCGCTCACACCCCACCGGTCACCGATCATGTATCCATCCTCCGCCTATCCCCGGTGTTCTTGTTACGCAAGGGCGAACGGCACGCCCAGCGCGCAGACACCGAGCATCGCTGCGGATGTGCCGGCGTGAATGAGCGCCGATCCGCAAGGTCGTAAATCCCTGGCAACGCAATATCGCGCTGAGTGCGCTCACTGTCGTCCTGCTCCTTCCGGTGCTGAACGCCCTCGGCCACGGCCCGTCCCCTGTGCGGGTGCTCCAACTGTTCATCGTGATGGCGATCGTCGCGAATGTGGCTCGCTTGCTCTACCTGACGAGCATGTCGCTGATCGCCTGGTTGCTGCCCGGTCGCTGTCCGGTGGGAGCACCGGTGCCCGACCATGAACTTCCCGGTTATACCGTGCTCGTGCCGCTCTTCCGGGAGGGCAAGATCCTGCGGCGGTTGATCGACGCACTCTCGGCCATGGACTACCCGCGTGATCGCTTGCAAATCCTGCTGTTGATCGAGGAAGCCGATCACGAGACCTTGGCGGCACTATTGGGAGCACACCGAGCACGGGCTCGTCGAGGACTGATTCCGGCGGGACCGCAGCGGTTCAGCCCTGTTCGGCCAATCGCACAAAGGCCGCGGTGTCGAGGGTTTCCCCGCGGGCGGACGGGGCGATACCGGCGGCCACCAACCGCCGTTCCGCTTCGGCCGGCGATCCCGCCCAGCCCGCGAGTGCGGCTCGTAATGTCTTGCGGCGCTGGGCGAATGCCGCGTCGACCGCGGCGAACACGCGTTGCCGGTGCGCGGCGTCGAGCGACCACGGGGGTTCGGCGTATCGTTCGATCCGGACCAGTCCCGATTCGACCTGCGGGACCGGCCAGAAAACCTGGCGGCCAACGGATCCCGCGCGCCGAACGGTCCCGAAGAAGCCCGCCTTCACGCTGGGCACGCCGTAGACGCGCGAGCCGGGTTCGGCGGCCAGGCGATCGGCGACCTCGGCCTGAACCATCACCAAAGCCGTTCTGATACTGGGCAATTCGGCCAGCAAGTGCAGGAGGACCGGTACCGCGACGTTGTACGGCAGATTCGCGACCAATGCGGTGGGCGCACCGGGGATATCGGCGGCGGAGACCCGCAGTGCGTCGCCGGGGACGACCGTCAATCCGTCCGCCAGTTCCGGGGCCCGGTCGGTCACCGTCTCCGGAAGATGCTGCGCGAGAACCGGGTCCAGCTCGACGGCGATCACCTGATCGACCACATCGAGCAGGGCCATGGTCAGCGAGCCGAGCCCCGGCCCCACCTCCAGCACCACATCGTCGCGGTGTACTCCCGCCGCCGCGACGATCCGGCGCACCGTATTCGCGTCGTGGACGAAGTTCTGGCCGAGCTGCTTGGTCGGCCGCACGCCGAACCGCTCCGCCAGCACCCGCACCTCGGCGGGACCGAGCAGTTCGGCCAGGCCACGGGCTTCGCTCACAGGTTCGGACACGCCCGACAAGGTATCAGTGCGGCTAGGGCACGGTAGGCGTGGACCGCACGCGCGCGAGGAACTGGTCCATGGCCGCCCACATCTGCGGATTCAGCTCCCCGTGCTTGCCGGTGCCGACCACCGACTGCGCATCCACCCCGCCGGCGGCGAATTGCGCGGCGAGAGCGGCGTGCAGCGGGGAGGGCACGGTTCTGTCGGTCGCGTTGAGCAGCAACAGGATCGGGGCGTCGTAGCCACTGGTCGGCACGGCCATGTAGTCGGTGAGGGCGGCGGTGAACTGCGGATCTCCCAGTGGCCTGGAGAACAGTTGCCCGAGCGGCAAGCCCTTGACCTGCTCGACCATCTTGTCCAGGCACAGGGTGCCGATGCTGTCGAGTAGTTGGCGGCCGCGCGGGCTCAGATAGCTGTTCACATCGATATCGGGCCGGGTCTCCCGCAGTCCGACCAGGATCCCGGAGATGAAGGCAGTACTGCCGTCACCGATCGCCGAGACGTCCGGCACCCACGGCCCGGCGGCGGGCAGGACCTTTTCGACATCGGATTCCGGATCGACCGCGATGGTCCCGCGGAAGTCGAGATCGGGCGCGTAGGTCCGTTGCATGTGACCGGTCCCGAGTGCGGCTTGTCCACCCTGCGAGACACCGGCGGCGATCCAGGTCCGCGACAGCTGCGGATAAGTGGCCCGGGCCGCCCGCACCATATCCATGGTGGCGGTCGCCTCGGTCCGGAGCTGGAGGTACGGATGCGGGCCGGTATCGAAGGCGGCCAGGCCGAGGTAGTCCGTCGCCACGACCGCAAACCCTTTCGACTGGAAGTACTGCAGGATGCGGTCCTCTTTCTCCCGGCCGGCCGGGAAGGGCGAGCCCTCCGGGTTGGAGATCCCACCGCAACCCATTCCCAGGCCCGTGGTGCCATGGTCGTACGCGACCACCGGCCAGCCGCCGGCGGGCGGTTCGCCGGGCGGCAGGAAGACCGCGCCACTGGTCGGCACCGGCACACCGGCGGAGGTCGTCGTCCAGTAATCGAGTACAGAGCCGCCGGTCATGCCGTGCCAGCCGTCGGGCCGCGCGGCGACCGAGATCGTGGTCCCGGGAGGTTCGGCCGCGGCCCGCGGTACCGCCACCACGGACACTGCCAGCAGCGCTCCCGCCGCGAGCGCCGCGGCCGCGAGGGACCGGCGGATCCGGGCCGAACCATTCGACAAACGCACGAGGGCACCTCATATCGTCGGGGACCAGCCGATTTTACGGCCCGGACCTCCCACGCACCCGTAACTCGCCCGGCCGTGGCGTCGCCGACCGTTGACGGAAACTGATACACGTTCTAATTTCGGTGTATTCGCGGAACGGGCGGTGGCACATCCGGTTTCACAGGGCCCCGAAGCAGGAGAGGACGACCGCTATGACGCGCAGGCACGAGGGACGACGAGTGGTGGTGACCGGGGCGGGCTCGGGCATCGGACAGGGCATCGTGGCCCGCATGCTCGCCGAGGGCGCGCACGTGGTCGGCGCCGATATCTCCGAGCCGGGCCTGAAGGAGACCGTGGCCGCCGCGGCCGAGCACGCCGACCGCCTGCACACGGTGACCGTCGACGTGGCCGATCCGGAATCGGTGCGGACCGCGTGCGGCGCGGCCGTCGATCAGCTGGGCGGGCTGGACGTCCTGGTCAACGCGGCCGGAATCATGCGCACCGCGCATACGCACGATATGCCGTTCGAATCCTGGAACCAGGTCATCGGCATCAACCTCACCGGCACCTTCCTGATGATGCAGGCCACCTTGCCGGCGCTGCTGAAGTCCGAACACCCGGTGATCGTGAACTTCTCCTCCACCGCCGCCTTCGGCTCCCACCCCTATATGGCCGCCTACGCCGCATCCAAGGGCGGCGTCAACGCGATGACCCACGCCGTCGCCCTCGAATACTCGAAACAGGGCCTGCGCGCGGTGAATATCGTCCCCGGCGGTATCACCAGCGGCATCACCAGCAACCTCGAGACCCCCGAGAACGCCGACTGGTCCCTGTTCGCGCGGCTCACCGGCTGGCTCGACGGCGGCGCCCTGGGCAGCCCCGCCGACGTCGCCGGAGTGGTGGCCATGGTCGCCTCCGAAGACGGCCGCTACATCACCGGTTCGGAAATCCGCGTCGACGGCGGCGCCTTGATGTGACCGGCCGCGCCCCCTCCCGGAAACCTGCCTCGGGCACACCCGAGACCGTTCACCTTTCTCCAGGGCAGCCTTTCCGAGACGGTTCACCGTGAGCGGTTTCGGCCCGCCTCGATTTTGGACTGACGGAGGGAGGGAGCGCAGCGACTGACCGGAGGAGGGAAAAATCGAGGCAAAGGGGGCCGAAACCCGCCGGAGCGAAGCGGAGGCCAAAGACTCAGCTCAGCTGATTCCGAGCCGGCCGGTGCAGGTGGGCCAGGCTCCCCAGCCCTGCCGCGCCCGCGTCACCTCGGCAATGGCGATCTGCTCCTCGCGGGTCGCCAGATCCGGGCGGTCCGCGTACCGCAGTCCGCCCTGCCGCGACCAGGTGCTCTGATCGAATTGAACGCCGCCGAAATACCCGTTCCCGGTGTTGATTCCCCAGTTTCCGCCGGATTCGCATTTGGCGAGCGCGTCCCATACCGCTCCGTCGCGTACCGCCGGGACCTCGGTGCCGGGCTTGGCGCCCTTGCGAACGGTCTTGGCCTGGGCGGGGATGATCACCGTATGGCCGACGACTTCTCGTCCGGCCTCCCGGCCGTTGACCATGGACACGTTGTAGGTGACGTCCTGCACCCCGGCCTTACCCGGATTCTCGACAACCGTCCGGCTCATGTTGAGGTCGGTGTCGTCGATGACGTTCTCGGGCGGATCGAGCGATTCGCGCTCGGTGACCTTCTCGGTGCGCTTGCGGGTGACGGTGATCTTCATACCGTCGTGCAGCGCGGTGGCGGCGCCGGGTTCGACGGTGTCCTCACCGGCCAGCGGCACACCCTGCACCTGTAGCAGTTCACCGACGGTCGGCGCGGCCAGCCGCACATAACTCATGCCCTCGCCATTGTCGGACAGCTGCACGGTGCGCGGGCTGGTGACGGCGAGCGCGGCGCCTTGCAGCGGCAGCGGGGTGGGACGCGAGGGCGAGACGAAGACATCGCCGGGCAGTTGCAGCTTGGTCAGCGCGTCACCCACGGTGTAGGCGGTGGTCCACACCTGTTTGGTCTTGCCGTCGAAGGTGAGCGCGACCTGCCGGGCGCGATCGAGGGTGATGGTGGCCCCATCGGCGATATCGGCGTCACCGCCCGGCGATACGGAATCCCTACCGGCCAGCTTGAAACCACCGGCCTTGAGCACGCCCTTGACGCTGGCGGCCATCGTGGAGACGGTGGTGTGCTGCCCGTCGACCACCAGCGTGACGGTCTTGCGATTCATGATCGCAAGACTCGCGCTGATGATGAGGGCGATCAGCATCGCGGCAATCGCCGCGTAGAGCAGCGGCGAGCGCGACGTGTTGATCCGCTGGAGAGCGGATATCCGAAACTCCGGCATGGTCACAATAAGATAACGAGGGGGTCGGTCCCTGGCAACTACATGCCCTGGAACAGAGGCTTTCCACATCACGATTCAATCTCGGCGATATGGAAATGTTATGACCGCGCAATAATAAGTGAACTGGACCACATATGGCGTGCCAGCCGCCGGTTATGTGACGCACCGCACGCGGCCCTCCGCGACTCCCCAGGATGCCGCCTCCGGACCGCGCTCCCACGGCCTCCGACTGTGGTGTCCGCGCGCCCCCGCGGTTCCACAAACTGCCGCCTCCGGACCGCGGGGTCCCGAAATCAGGAACGCGGCAATCGGTAGACCCGCTCGGCATTGGCGGCGGTGATCTCGGCGAGCTCGGCCGGATCCTGCTCCCGCACCGCGGCCAGGGCTCGGACGGTGTAGGGCAGGCAGTACGGCTCGTTCGGCGCACCCCGGAACGGATGCGGGGTCAGGAACGGCGCATCGGTCTCCACCAGAACCTGCTGATCCGGCACCAGCCGGGCCGCCTCGCGCAGCTCGTGCGCGTTCTTGAAACTGACCGTGCCGGAGAAACTGAGCACATAGCCCTCGGCCACACAGGCCAGCGCCATATTGGCGTCGGAGGAGAAGCAATGGAAGATCACCGTCTCCGGGGCGCCCTCGTCCAGCAGCACCGCCAGCAGATCGTGATCGGCCTCGCGATTGTGGATCATGAGTGGTTTGCCCAGCCGCTTGGCGAGGTCGATATGCCAGCGGAAGCCCTCGACCTGCTCCTCGACTCCGGCGCAGCCGTCGAGTTTGCCGGGCCAGTAATAGTCCAGTCCGGTCTCGCCGACCGCGACCACCCGGGGGTCGGCGGCGAGTTTCTCCAATTCGGCGCGAGCGGAATCGTCGAGGGCGTTCGCGCGGGTCGGATGCAGGGCCACCGCGGCGTACACCCGCGGATCCCAATGCGCGGCGTCGACGGCGAAACGGGCGGCGTCGAGATCGTCGGCGATGGTCACGACCCTGCCGACACCCACCGCCGCGGCCCGATCCACCATGGCGGCAACCGATTTCGCGTCCGTCGCGCCGCAGGCGTCGAGATGAGTGTGCGCGTCGACCAACGGCGACAGCGGTTCGGGCGGCTCGGGTGCGGGTCGTTTACCGGGCATCGGAACAGATTAGACACTCGCGGCCGACGCGCGATGGCCCCGGCATCCGGGGGCGGGATATCGACGTGAGGCAATAATGGCGGCGGATTACAGTGGACCCACCATGAGCGCACCCGAACGCACGGCACCGGCCTTTTACATCACCACGGCGATCGCCTATCCGAACGGCGCCCCGCATATCGGCCACGCCTACGAGTACATCTCCACCGATACGCTGGCACGGTTCAAACGCCTCGACGGCTTCGACGTGTTCTTCCTGACCGGCACCGACGAACACGGTCAGAAGGTGCAGCAGGCCGCGCGCGCCGCGGGGGTGAGCGTGGAGGAATACGCCGCGCGCAATTCGGATGTGTTCGAGCGGATGGACAAGGCGCTCGATATTTCCTACGACCGGTTCATCCGCACGACCGACGAGGATCATCTGGCCGCCAGCATCGCGATCTGGGAGCGCATGCAGGCCGCCGGCGATATCTACCTCGATACCTATGCGGGCTGGTACTCCGTGCGCGACGAGGCGTTCTACACCGAAGAGGAGACCACCGTCGCCGAGGACGGGACGCGGCTGGCGAACGAGACCCGGACGCCGGTGGAGTGGACCGAGGAGTCGAACTACTTCTTCCGGCTGTCCAAATACCAGGACAAACTGCTCGAACTGTTCGAGACCACACCGGATTTCATTCTGCCCGCCACCCGGCGCAACGAAATCGTCAGCTATGTCAAGGCCGGCCTGAAGGATCTGTCGATCTCGCGGACCACCTTCGACTGGGGCGTTCCGGTGCCGGGCGATCCCGCGCACGTGATGTACGTGTGGGTGGACGCGCTCACCAACTATCTGACCGGCGCGGGCTTCCCGAATACGGATTCGGCGTCCTTCCAACGGTTGTGGCCGGCCGATGTGCACATCATCGGTAAGGACATCACCCGTTTCCACACCGTGTACTGGCCGGCGTTCCTGATGTCGGCGGGTATCGAATTGCCGAAACGCGTATTCGTGCACGGCTTCTTGTTCAACAAGGGCGAGAAGATGTCGAAATCCGTGGGCAATGTCGTGGATCCGCTGGATCTGGTCGAACAGTACGGTCTCGACGCGGTGCGGTTCTTCTTCCTCCGCGAAATCTCCTACGGCCAGGACGGCTCCTACAGCCACGACGCCATCGTGGGGCGGATCAATTCCGATCTGGCCAATGAATACGGCAATCTGGTGCAGCGCAGCCTGAAGATGGTCGCCCGCGATTTCGATTCCGTCGTGCCGACTCCCGGTGAATTCACCGATGCCGACCGCGAACTGCTCGATCGCGCGCGCGGTCTGCTGGAACGCTGCCGCACCGAATTCGACGTCCAGCAGATCCACCTCGCGCTCGAGGCGATCTGGCTGACACTGGGCGAGACGAACAAGTACTTCTCCGCGCAGCAGCCGTGGGCGCTGGCGAAATCCGGGACTCCCGAGGACATCGCGCGCGAGGCCACCGTGCTCTACGTGACGCTCGAGGTACTGCGGATCGTGTCCATTCTCGTGCAGCCGGTGATTCCGGCGTCGGCGGGACGGATCCTCGATCAGCTCGGTCAGACCGCGCGCACCTTCCGCGATATCGAGACCCCGATCGTCGCCGGATCGTCCTTACCCGCGCCCGAACCGGTATTCCCGAAGTACGTCGAGCCGAAATAGCGGTCCGCCGGTATGGAACCGGATCGCATCCAGGACCCCGATTTCGCCGAGCGGCACCGCGCCACGCGTGCGCGGGCACTCGATACACCACGGGGCAGGCTCATCATCGCCATGGTCGAATGCGTCGGCGCCCGAGGCTATTCCGCGACGACCCTCACCGATATCGTCGGCTCGGCGCACGTCTCGCGCAGCACCTTCTACGAGCATTTCGTCAACAAGGAGCATTGCTTCGTCGAGGCCGTGCACACCGGAGTGGAGATGATCCGCACCCGGATCTCCGACGAACTCGCGGAATTGCCCGCCGACGCCGACCCGCCGACCCGCATCGCCGCCATCATCACCACCTTCTGCGCGGTGGTGGCCGCGGAACCCGACTTCTCGCGGCTGATTCTGGTGGAATCACTGCTGCTCGGCGAGGCGACGGCGGCGTTGCGCGATGACGCGACAGACACTTTCGCGACGACGTACCGCAAACTGCACGCCCGGGCGCGGGCGATCGACCCGGAACTCGGGCGGGTGCCCGACGACGTGATCGCCCTCGTTCCCGATGCCATCGGCGAACGTACGCGGCGGGTCGTGCTGAACAACGGAGCGAGCCGGGTTCCCGAATTGGCCCCGGCCTTCATCGAATTCGCGAACGCCGTGCTCGGCTTCGCCACGGCGCCGGTGCGCGCCTAGCGGTCGCTGCGAGCGGTGAGTACGGCGTCGTAGAGTTCCCGGCGCGATACCGCACCCGCCCTCGCCGCGACCTGCGCGCAGGCGTCCTTCAACCGGACACCGTCGGCGACCAGCTCCTCCACCTCGGCCACCAGATCGGCGGGGTCGGCCGAAACCGGTTGTGCGCCTTCGACAACCACCGTGATCTCACCACGCACACCCTCGACCGCCCATCGCGCCAGCTCGCCGAGCCCGCCGCGCACGACCTCCTCGTAGGTCTTGGTCAGTTCCCGGCACACCGCGGCGCGGCGCTCGGGGCCGAGGACATCCGCGGCGTCGGCGAGACAGTCGGCGAGCCGATGCGGTGACTCGAAGAACACCACCGCCCGGGGTTCGGCGGCCAGGGTGGCGAGCCAGTGCCGGCGCTGCCCGGATTTGCGAGGTGCGAATCCGTCGAAGCAGAACCGTTCCATCGGCAGTCCGGACAGCGCCAGCGCGGTGGTCACCGCCGAGGGGCCGGGCAGGCAGGTCACCGGGAGATCGTGCTCGACACACGCCGCGACCATCCGGTATCCCGGATCGCTGACCGACGGCATACCGGCATCGGTGACCAGCAGTACCGTGCGGCCGGCTTCGATCTCGCTCAGCAACTGCGGAATTCGCGCGGTCTCGACGTGATCGTAGAAACTCACCACCCGGCCGGTGATCTCGACCTCGAGCGCCTTGGCCAGTGCACGGGTGCGGCGGGTGTCCTCCGCGGCGACGATGTCGGACCCGGCGAGTGCCGTCCGCAGCCGGGCAGACGCATCACCGACATCCCCCATCGGCGTCGCCGCCAGCACCAACCGCCCGGTCTCCTCGCCCATCGCCGTCCTTCCCGCGGAAAACCGCGTCTGCGTCCATCCAGGCCCACCATCACACCGCATTCGCCCACCGGCGCGGTACGCAGGTCCGGTCACCGCCGGGCGACGCGCTCGGGCGCACCGCATACGATCGGTGCGTGACCCAGCTGACCGACGCGCGACCGGCGATCGGGGCGGGCCCGGCATCTTCCAGTCCGGCGCCGCTGCGCCCCACTCCCGATTTCGGCCCCACCGATCGGGCCCGTGGCTGGCTGGTGGCACTGTTCCTCACCGCGATCGCGGCGGTCACCCGGTTCACCATGCTGAACTATCCGACCGATGCCGGCACCCCGGTCTTCGACGAGAAGCATTACGTGCCACAGGCATGGCAGATGCTCACCGGCGGTGGGGTGGAGGACAACCCCGCCTACGGACTGGTCGTGCACCCGCCGGTCGGTAAGCAGATGATCGCGCTGGGCGAGGCGCTGTTCGGCTATACGAGCTGGGGCTGGCGCTTCACCGCGGCGGTGTTCGGAACCATCCTGGTGCTGCTCGTCATCCGCATCACCCGGCGGATGACCCGGTCCACGCTGATCGGCGCGATCGCCGGAATCCTGCTGATCGCCGACGGCCTGACCTTCGTCTCCTCGCGCGTCGGCATGCTCGATATCTTCCAGGCCGTTTTCGTGGTCGGCGCGTTCGGCTGCCTGATCGTCGACCGCGACGATGTGCGATCCCGGCTGGCACGAGCCGAGGCGCAGGGCCGGATCGCCGCGGCACGTACGACGGGCCCGGAGGAGGCAGCCGGCGTAACCACGGAGGGCCCCGGAAGTGCCGCCGTCATATTCAGCGTGTTCGGGCCGCGCCTGGGCGTGCGCTGGTGGCGATTCGGGGCCGGACTGCTGCTCGGCCTGGCGTGCGGCACCAAATGGTCGGGCATGTATTTCATCCTGTTCTTCGGGCTGATGACCGTCGCCTTCGATGTGGCCGCCCGGCGCGCGTACGGCGTCCGGCGACCGTGGGTGGGCACCGCGGTGCGCGATATCGGCCCGGCACTGGCCGTGCTGGTGCTCGTTCCACTGCTGGTCTATCTCGCGACCTATTGGGGCTGGTTCGCCAGTGAGGACGGATACGACCGGTATTCGGTGGGCAATGCCGTCGGCAGTGGCGGCACCTGGGGCTGGATTCCGGACGCCTTGCGCTCGCTGTGGCACAACCAGGCCGAATCGCTGAAGTTCCACTCGGGCCTGACCAACTCCGCCGGCAACCATCATCCGTGGGAGTCCAAGCCCTGGTCGTGGCCGATGGGGCTGCGGCCGATGCTGTACTACTACGCCGACAACGGTGTCACCGGCTGCGGCCAGGCCGTCTGCGTGAAAGCGGTCATGCTCATCGGCACCCCGGCGCTGTGGTGGTTGTCGCTGCCGATGGTGGCCTGGGCGCTGTGGCGCGCGATCACCCGCCCCGACTGGCGATACGCGGCGATGCTGGTCGGTTACGCCGCCGGCCTGCTGCCCTGGTTCGCCGATCTGGACCGCCAGATGTACTACTTCTACGCGGTGCCGATGGCGCCGTTCCTGGTGATGGGCCTGGCCCTGGTTCTCGGCGACATCCTCGGCCCGGCACCGCTGCTGCGGAACCGGACGGGCCGGTGGACTGTGATCGGCGGGGAACGCCGCAGTCTCGGACTGGTGCTGGTCTGTCTCTACCTGGGCTTGGTGATCGCCAATTTCATCTGGCTGTGGCCGATTCTGACCGCACTGCCGATCACCCCCGCCGATTGGCACAATCACCTGTGGCTACCGAGCTGGCGTTGAGCCGGACCCGCTAGTCGCCGATCTCCCCCAGCGCGGCCCGCACATATCGCAAGGCGGCTTCGTCGTCGAGGCCGAGGCGGCGGACCGCGGCGACGTATTCGGTCGCCGCCCGCCCCGCCGCGTCGCGGGTCGGGTCACCCGAGGACGCGATGAACGAGCCGAGCCGCCCGCGGGTCTCGATCACCCCGTCCTGTTCCAGTTCGCGGTAGGCCCGCGCGACGGTATTGGGCGCCAATCCCAGCCTGCCCGCGAGCGCGCGCACCGTGGGAATCTTGGTTCCGGCGGTCAGTTCACCCGACTGCACCCGGGCGACGATGCCCAGCCGCAACTGTTCGTAGGGCGGGACCGTCGAATGATGGTCGACCGGAATATCCAGCATCGGTACTACACCTCGTCACGCGACAACGGGCACGACAGACATCGCGGCCCTCCCCGGCCGGAGCCGAGTTCGGACCCCGGAATGGTCAGCACCTCGATACCCGCCTCGGCCAGCCGGCTGTTCGTATTCTCGTTGCGTTCGTAGGCCACCACCACCCCCGGCGCCAATGCGAGTGTGTTGTTTCCGTCGTCCCACTGTTCGCGTTCGGCGGTCACCCCGTCCAGACCGGTGTCGATCACGCGCAGTTTGCCGATGCCCATCGCCTCCGCCGCCGCGGGCAGGAAGGGATCCGGGCCGCTCATTCGCACCGACTCCCCGTCGGAGCGAATGGTGAACGCGTACAGCGAATTCTGCACACCCGGATACATCACCACCGCATCGGAATCGACCATGGTGCAGACCGTGTCCAGATGCATGGTCGCGCGGTTCTGGGCGATCGGCACCACCAGGACCGTATGTGCGAGCGCATCGTCGAAAAGACTGCGCGCCAAGGCTTCCGCACCCGCCGGAGAGGTCCGCTCCCCCACTCCGATGGCCACCACACCGGGTGCGAGCAACAGCACATCACCGCCCTCCATCGGCGCGGTGTGCGATTCGTAGGCGCGGCGCACCCCGAGGAAACGCGGATGGAACGCGTAGACCAGATCGGTCAGCGAGGTTTCCCGAGCGCGTGCCGGTAGCGCGAGAGAGGTGATGGCCACCTTGGGTCCCACCCAGAACGACGAATCCCGGGTGAAGAGCAGATTCGGCAGGGGGTCGATGACGAAATCGGTACCGTGGTGCATGCGCCGCACCAGCGAGGTGGCGTCCGGTTCGAACGGTAATTCGTCGAATGTCATGCCCGCCATGAGGATTCGGGACAGGTCCGGAGCCGGGACCGCGCGCAGATAGGACTTCAGATCCTCGGCGAGCGCGAACCCGATACGCCGGGCGTCGACCGCCGCGGTGATCCCCATACTGCGCCCGGCGCCGCTGACCGCCAGCGTCTCGGTGAGCAGATCGGCCAGCAGTAGCACCTCGACCCCGCGACCGCGCATCACTTCGGCGAAGGTCTCGTGCTCCTGCTGCGCCCGTTCCACCCACGGAATGGCGTCGAACAGCAGTTGATCGTTATTGCGCGGGGTGAGCCGGCGCAGTTCGTCACCGGGCCGGTGCAGCAGCACCGCACGCAACGCCCCCACCTCGGTCGTCACGGAAAACGGTCCTGCCTGGGGCACCGCCTCTGTTGCCATAACCCGACCGTAATGCGCCATCGCCGGGTTGGCACGGAATTGTCGCCCATCCTGCGACGTCGCACCCCGTATCGACGGTTCCGGCCCGCGCGCGCATTACCTGAAGTATTGTTAAGGTATGCCGCCTACGACGACCTGGCAAGCCAAGGAGCTCACCCCGGGCCAACTGTCCGAACGCAGCGGAGTCGCCGTGTCGGCACTGCATTTCTACGAACGCGAGGGCCTGATCGCCAGCCGCCGCACCAGCGGCAACCAACGGCGATACTCCCGGGAAACGCTGCGCCGGGTGGCATTCATCCGAATCTCGCAACGGGTCGGGATTCCGCTCAGCGAAATTCGCAAGGCCCTCGATACCCTACCGGAGGGACGTACCCCCAATCGCAAGGATTGGGAACGATTGTCGGTAACTTGGCGAACCGACCTCGACCAGCGCATCGATCAACTGGCCCGGCTGCGCAACAGCCTCACCGACTGCATCGGCTGCGGCTGCCTGTCACTGGGCAGCTGCCGCATCGTCAACTACCACGACCATCTGGGCGACGACGGTCCCGGCGCCCGCACCCTGGACGTGAGCATCGACTGCGATGGTCCCGAGGGTTCCGGGAGTTGCGAAAAGCCCTACGGCACGGCCGAAGCCGCGCCCGCGCCACCGGAGGCCGCGCAGGTGTGCGAGATCAGCGAAGGAATCTGTTGAACTGATCGTTCGCGCGGCGCATGGCGAACTCGTAGGGCCAGGCGAACTTTCGCGCCCACCAGTAACCGAAGCGCACATCGAACGAGGTGTAGACGATGAAGTGGTTCTTCTCGATACCGCGCAGCACCGCCTTCGCCGCCTCGTCCGGCGAGACGGCGTGGGACTGAAACCGCTTCACATACCGGTCGATTCGCGGATCTTCCCGATCCACCCCGGCGATCTCCACGGTCTGCACCAGATGGGTGTTCACCGCGCCCGGCACCACGAGATGCACCGTGATCCCGTGCCGGGCCAGATCGAACCGCAGCACCTCCGACACTCCGCGCAGGCCGAATTTGCTCGCGCTGTAGGCGGCATGCCACGGAAAGGCCAGCAGCCCGGCCGCCGACGACACATTGACCAACGCGCCACCGCGCCCGGCCTTCACCATCGCCGGAACGAAACTCTCGATGACGTGGATCGGCCCCATCAGATTGACGTCGACCATCGACCGCCAATGCCGGTGTTCCAGATTCTCGACCGTCCCCCAGGCCGATATCCCGGCCACATTCATCACCACATCGAGGCTGCCGTGACTGCGATGCACATCCTCGGCGAAGGCGGCGACCGCGTCGTAATCGCTGATATCGAGCGCCCGCGATTCCAGCACCTTGCCGCCGGATCGCCCGATCTCCTCGACGGTGGCCGCGAGACCACCCGCGTCGATATCGGTCAGGACCAACTCGGCGCCCCGGGCCCCGGCGGCGATGGCCGTCGCCCGGCCGATTCCGCTGGCCGCACCGGTGACCAGAGTCTTCTTGCCGCTCACGGACTTCAAGCGATCACGCACGCCGTTCCTCGAATGCTCTGGGTTGACGCCCGTCATACCGGGCGCCCGGACTGACTGTCTCCGTTGACCAGGAGCATACGTCCTACCGGCCGCGGCGGTGCGGCACCCGGCCGGTCGGCATCGCCACCGCTACGACAATTCGCCCATTACAGACAACATTCCGGCGACCGCCGCCGGCCACGGAAACTGCTCGGCCCGCGAACGCGCGGCCCGGCGGCGCTGCGCGGCGGGGCGGGCCAGCACATCGGTGACCGCGTCGGCGAACGCCGACGGGTGATCGTCGGCCACCGCCCCGCAATCGGCGGTGACGATATCGGCCAGCGCCGAGGACCGGCTGGCCACCACCGGCGTGCCCGCGGCCAGCGCCTCCAGCGCCGCGAGCCCGAACGTCTCGTGCGGTCCGGGCGCCAGCGAGATATCGGCACTGGCCAGCAGCGTCGCCAAATAGGTTCGGTCGTCGATGAATCCGGCGAAATGCACACCCGGCCGCCCGTCGGCCAACGCCACCACACCGCGCGCCTGCCGGGCCAGCGCATCGCGGCGCGGACCGTCGCCGGCGACAACCAGCCGCACGTTCGCCCCGGAACGGCGCAACCGATCCACGGCCTCGATACTGCGGTCGACCCGTTTCTCCACCGACAACCGGCCGCAGTGCACCAACAGATGCGATCCACCCAGCCGGGCCCGCAGCGCCCGATCGTGGCGATGCGGTGCGAACAGGTCCAGATCCACACCCAGCGGGACCAGCGAGAGGTTTCCAGCGCCGATGCGCTCGAATTCGGCGCGGGCGAAGGCGGTCGTGCAGACCACCATGTCGAAGTCGGCGGCCGTGCGGCGATTGGCGATATCGGCGGCCCGGCGGGCCACCGCCGTGGGCAGCACCTGTCCGAGCAACCGGTCGAGCCGCTCGTGCGAGATCATCACCGAGGCGATATCGCGCCGCCGCGCCCAGCGGCCGAAACCACGCAGCGTCAGCCGGTCCGACACCTCCAGCGCATCCGGCGCCAGCCCGGTGAGCAGATCGGCCACCGGCCGGGGATCGGTCGCGCGATAGCCACCGGTCCACGGAATTCCCAACGCCGGCAAGGTAATTCGTGCCACGCCGCTGGGCAGGATCTCCTCGTCCCGATATGCGCCCGGCACGATCAGCACCACCTCGTGCCCGGCCGCCACATATCCCGCACCGAGATGATGGAGTGCGGTACGGAGACCGCCCGAACGCGGACCGTAGAAGTTCGCCAGCTGAGCGATGCGCACGCGCCGATCGTCGCGGCCCAGCGAACCGGCGGGACCAACACGGGGTGAATCGCCGCGGAAGGTTCGGCTAATGGGCCGGCGCCCGCCTAACCGCGAGCGGGCCGCACCCGGATCATGCCGTGCGATCGCTCCGAACCGAGCCGCGACAATTCGGCACGCACCGCGATCCATTCCGAATCCTCGAACCGGATCCGAAAAATAAACTCACACGCCGCGTCGGCTTCGTCGGCGGCGAACACGGCCGCACAGTTCGCGCGATAGATCCGCTGATCATCCGGATGTATCAGCGGCCGCTCGGCGCACCAGCGATCCAGCGGCGGAAGCGGCGGACTGGTCCACTCGTAGACCACGCCCATCGCCAATTCCACGAAGCCCACACCATCGCCACCGGACCGCGATACGGCCCGCGTGATCGCCAGATCGGTATCGGGCCGGGGCGGGCTGACATCGGTGATCTCGTGCAGCAGCGCCCGGGTGATGTGCGCGCTCCGGGACGAGTCGGCGCCATCGACATGCGGATCGGCGCGATGCACCCGGACCACCAACTGGAAGGTGCGCACGACCTCGTCGTCACCGCGGATCGCCACCTCGCCCTGCCAGCGCCCGGCCGGATCGGTTCCGCCGACGACCGCGGTATAGACCATGCGGTCGTCGAAGCGCACCATCCGGCCGAACACCTCGGGTGGGGTCCGCACCGACCGCACCTGCTCCGGTGCGCGGGCGAAGGCGAGCTCCTCGAGACCGGGGCCGTGATGTGCCAACTCGGTATCGGAATCCCAGTCCCAGGCCGCGACCGCACGGCGCGGGGGCGGTTGCTGCCCGCTCGCGCCCACCCACAGATGCACACCGTGCACCGCGCCGAACGAGCAGAAGATCGGCACCGCCATCGCGGTCCAGCCACCGTCGGACAGCACGATGCGGCCGTCCGGATCGCCTACGGCGCCGGTCTCTTTGGCGGGAACCATCACGGCCGCGGCCTCGACGGCGGCCGACGCCAATGCGGTGGCGGCCACACCCAGCGACCGCCCGGCCCGCGCCGGAGTGGTCCAGTCCCGGATACGGCAGCCATCCGCGACGATGGTCGGGTCCAGGCCCGGTGCCAGCGTTTCCACCAGCAGCCACGCCGGCCCTGCCGATTCGGTCATACTCGCAATCAGATCCGGTGTGCCCCACGGGAAACCCGTGGCAGTTCGAGATCGAGCGGGATGCGCCCCTCGGCCAGATGCGGTTCGACCTGATCGGCGGGCATCGGCCGCGCGATGAGGAAGCCCTGGGCCCGATAGCAGCCGAGGCCGACCAGCGTGCGGGCCGCGACGGCGGTCTCCACCCCCTCGCCGACAACCCCGAGTCCGAACGAACCAGCAAGTCCCACTATGGATTTCACAATCGCCAGATCGTCGGTGCTGGCACCGAGCCGCTGCACGAATCCGCGGTCGATCTTCACCGCGTCGACCGGCAGCGCCTTCAGATGCGACAGCGAACTGTATCCGGTGCCGAAATCGTCTATCGCGATCTGCACGCCCATCCGCTTGAGTCCGCGCAACGTCACCTGGGTGCGGGTCAGATCCGAGACCACGACATGTTCGGTGATCTCCAGGCAGATCGAACTGCCGTCGATCCCGTGCCGTCGCAGCACGTCCTCGACACATTCGACGAAGTCCAGACTAACCAGCTGCACCGGTGAGACATTGATCCGGATCACCACATTCGAGGCCAGTCCGGCACGCCGCCATTTCGCGTATTGCGCACAGGCCGTGCGCAATACCCAACGTCCCAGCTCCCCCGCCAGATTGGTGGCCTCGGCCACCCCGACGAACGCGCCGGGCGGCAGCAGCCCGCGGGTGGGATGCTGCCAGCGCACCAGCGCCTCCAGCGCCACGATGCGACCGGTCCGCAGATCGACCTCGGGCTGATAGTGCAGCAGCAGCGAACCGTCCGACACCGCACCGCGCAGATTCAGTTCGACATCGTCCTGTAGTTCGAATTGCGCCCGCATGGCATCGGTGAAGACCGCGACACCGTTGCCACCACCGGATTTAGCCGACAACAGGGCGTGATCGGCACGACGCAGCACATCGGCCACCGTGGTCTCCCCCGGCATACCCAGCGCCACACCCACACTCGCGCCCCGGCTCACGGATTCCCCGCCCACCGACACCCGCCGCGTGATGAGCTGCTGAATCCGGGTCGCCTCCAGTTCGGCCGCCACCGAATCCACCGGCTTGGCCGGCACGATGACGAATTCGTCGCCGCCCAGCCGCGCGATCATGTCGTGCGGGTCCAGATGCTCACGCAGCCGCGCGGAGAGAGTGCGGATGAAATTGTCACCCGCGGTATGGCCCAGGAAATCGTTGAGTGCCTTGAGCCGATCGAGATCGAGGAAGAAGGCGGCCACCGGTCCGGGACTGCCCGGACGCAGCCGCTCCTCCATATGTTCGAGCAGGGCGCGGCGATTGGCCAGTCCGGTCAGATCGTCGTGCAGGGCGATGTAGCGCAGGCGTTCCTCGGCGACCACCCGAGCCTGCAATTGGGCCAGCAGAGCGGCAATCGCCTTGAGTACATTGATCTCCCGGGTGCTCCAGTCGCGATCGCCGGCCTTCATGAAGCCGAGCAGACCGGTGGATTCACCGCGCGAGAGCAGCGGGACGGCCGCCGTGGTGACATCGCCGTAGCCGGAGGAGCGGATCGTCTCCTGGAAATCGGAGTACTCCGGTGTGGGACGGGCGACCATCGGCTCGGTCGCGTGTTCGATGGCCCGGAACACCGAATCGGCCTTGTCGAAATACACCACCCGCAGCGGATCGGGGTCGGGCACGTCCGGGCGCGGGGGCCATTCCGCGATGAGCACGGTGGCCCGGCGTTCCCTGTCGGTATGGCGGACGAAACTGAAATCGACGTCGAAGTAGTCGACCAGTTTGGCCAGCACTCTTTCGGTCGCCGCCACCATCGTCGTGGCGTCGACACCCATCAACTCCGCGGCGACCTGCGTCACCAGTGAGTCGAGCGTTCGCCGAGGCACCTTGTCTCCGATCGCGCTATCCACGGCATGTCAAGGGAAGGACGTCCACGCCCCGAGCGTCGATGGTTCCGCCCTGAACCGACGTTAGTGTAACGACGTATTGCGGTGAAATCGCGATGAGTTCGCGGTGAAGTCCGGTGAAGAATTCACGGGACCCCGCTACGCGGGCGAAATCGCGGGGGCGCACGCGGTCGTCCACAGCCTTATCGGCGCAGCGCACCGGTGCGGCATCCAGCCCAGTCATACGGTTCCTACTCTGTTGCTGCGCGACCCTTCGACCGTATCCACACGACATGCGGTACCGCTGGTGTCGGATAGGGTCACGTAGGGCAGTATCCGTCATCGCAGCGGAATTGACCAGACGTCTGGCAAATCTTCCGACACCCGAGTATGCGGTCGGGAATCACAGCAGGTCACCCGAATACCGGCGAACCAAACACAGAACAACGAGACTGTCCGGTTCGTAACTGGCTACCCTGAGGCAACCTTCCGTTCACACCAATATCGAAATGAACAATTCCAGCCGGTCAGCACCGTGCCACACCTCGATTTCTTCGCGATATGCCCGGGTGATCTCGGCCGATGCGGTCGCGTCGTCCACTTGCGCCCAGACATCCTCGGCCAGATCGTGATAATCACCGTTCGGCTCGAATCGGGCGTAGACACCCTTCGGCACCCGGATCATCACGTCACCGACCGGAACCCGATTCGGCGCCGGATATTCGTAGCTGACCAGCACGTTGTAATTCCCGGCCGGATCGGGCACGTAGGCCGTGCACAGCGAACCGCCCACGCCTCGGTCACGCAGCCGGTCACGCAGGAACTCGATCAACTCACTGTTACTGACCTTGAAACTCGGACGTACCCGCGGCACCACCAGACCGCCGTAGATCGCCGTATCGCGGACCACGATCGAATAACTCATCGAGGATCGACCGCCAGGTACAGGTCGATCTTGTAAGCGTGTGGATAACACTCGAAATCCCCGGTGAAGGTGCGTTTGATCTGATTATGTTCCTCGGCGTAGGCAATCTGCGTCCACAGATCGGTCATGACCTGCGGGAAATTGCCAACCGAGGAGAACCGGGCATAGGAACCCGCCGGCAGCCGGGACACGATATGACCGCGCGTCACCTGGTCGAACGACGAGCATTCATAGCCCACGATCTGGGTGTTGAAGGTGCCCGGATCGGGCGCGAAATCGGTATATGAGCAGGCCAGCGGTCCACCGAGTTCCTGATGCAACACGGCGGCCCAGGCCGCCTCGAGATCGTGGTCGCGCAGTTTTCCGAGCGCACGTTTCGGACTGCGCACCGGTAGCCCGGCGACCCACGTCTCGTCCCGTTCGACGATTTCGAACTGCATGAAGAACTCTCTCGATGTGATCGCATCGGGCCGCGCAACCGGTGCTGCCACGGACCGTCCGGCCGGAAAACGTCATGCTATCAACATCGAATAAGAGCAACCCGCACCTCCGGGCGGTGCTCGATTGAACATTCGACCAGTTCAACCACAGCGACCGACCGGTCCGTGTACCCCGAAACCCGGTGCCGCACAGGACTCCGATCCCCCGGCCACCGGAGCCCTTCGCCCGTTCCCGAACCGGGACCAATCGCCCAGGAGCGGCAATGACCCAGTTTTCGGACAGCGAGGCCATCCACGCAAACGTTGAGCTATCAACGTTGCCGGGGTGTGACACTCATGTGTCGAACGGGCACACTCACAGAGGCACCCACCGAACGGAGGCTCCGATGGTGCACTGCACCACCCACAGCGAACCGGCCCGCTACCGGCCGTGAGCGAGAAATATCCCGACCTGGCCACGATGGATACGGCCCTGATCGAGTGTCGCGCCTGTCCCCGCCTGGTGGCCTGGCGCGAGCAGGTCGCGCACGACAAACGCGCCGCCTTCCGCGACGAAACCTATTGGGGCCGACCGGTCACCGGCTTCGGCCCGGCCGACGCCTCCGTACTCCTGGTCGGATTGGCACCGGCCGCGCACGGCGGAAATCGCACCGGGCGAATGTTCACCGGCGACCGCAGCGGCGACGTCCTGTTCGCGGCCCTCCACGCGGTCGGCGCCGCCACCCAGCCCACCGCCACCTCTCGCGACGACGGCCTGCGCCTGATCGGCACCCGGGTCACCGCCCCCGTGCACTGCGCACCCCCCGACAACAAACCCACCGTCACCGAACGCGACACCTGCCGGCACTGGCTGATCACCGAACTCGAACTACTCGCCCCCACCGTCCGCTCGATCGTCGTCCTCGGCGCCTGGGGCTGGCAGGCCCTGATGCCCGCCCTGACCGCCGCCGGCTGGCAGATCCCGCGCCCCCGCCCGAAATTCGGCCACGGCGCGCACTACTCGATAGCCCCCGCCCACTCCGGCTCCATCACCCCCGCCCACTCCGGCTCCATCACCCCCGCCCACTCCGCCCGTCACCAACTCGAACTGTTCGGCTGCTACCACGTCAGCCAGCAGAACACCTTCACCGGCCGCCTCACCCCCACCATGCTCGAAGACGTCCTCACCACCGCCACGAAAGCCGCCGGACTGCACCTGACCCCACCCACCTGACCACCCACGGCTCCGCCCGCGCAACCACTTTTGCCGACCCCACCAGCCGATTCGGAATCTCCGCCCACCACCTGCTAAAGTTCTCCTCCGTTGGCCCGGAAACGAGCCACGGGGCTATGGCGCAGTTGGTAGCGCGTCTCGTTCGCATCGAGAAGGTCAGGGGTTCGATTCCCCTTAGCTCCACAGATACCGAAGCCGCAGGTCACTGACCTGCGGCTTTTGTGTTTCGATAGAGCGCCGTGTGGCGCAAAGCCCCGGATGGGCTCGTGGCTGTCTGCTCACTGTAGACGATGGTGTCGGCATCGGCACATGTCGGCGACGGTCTCGAATCACAAGGTCAGAATTCCGCCAGCGGGGATAACCAGCTGCCAGCAGGATCGGAAGAATGACAGTCGACGTGATGACCACTTTGCGGGCCTTCTACGCGGCCGAAGCCGCGTACCTCACCGAGGGCGCCGAGTTCGAGCAGATGGCCGCGCACTTGGCCTCGGACGTCGTTATGCACCAGGCGTCCAGCCTGCCCTACGGCGGCGAATGGCGTGGGCACGAGGGCTTTCGGAAGTTCATCGCCGCCATGGGCGAGAACTGGGACGGGCTGTGGTTCGACGAGCAGCAGTTCCTGAGCGACCACGATCGGGTCGTGGTCTACAGCCGCGGCCGCCTGCGCGCACGGCGCACCGGGCGAACGTTGAAAACATCACTGCTGCAATGGATCAGCTTTCGAGACGGCTTGATCACCGAGTTTCGCCCGTACTACAACGACACTACTGCCGTGCTGGCCACACTGGCCGAGTGATCGGATCCGCAGCTGGGGCCCGTCGGCCGACGTACTGGCACACGGTGCCGACACCGCGTGCATCGTGGTCCACCCCGGCGGCGCCCTGGACGCGCTGACCCCATCTCGCGGCTGCCTGCTCAGCAATTCTCGCGTGGCGGGAGGCCCTGCGTCTCACACGGCCGGTTGCGATATGTGGTGTCGACGAAGTCGACAAAACACTGTGCGTCCTCAAAAATGGAGGCGATCCCGAACGAAACGCGGAGAGCACCACCGGTGGGCAGGCCGAGTTCGGTGATATACGCATCGATCGAGAGAGGCGACTTTCCGAACAGGCGAAGCAAGGACGGCCTACCGATGTCGAAAGCGGCCTCCCCAGCGCCGGGATTACAGAAGCAGCCCGTGCGCAACGAAAGCCCTGCCGCCGAGGATTCTCGAGCTACCAGACGCTCGTCGACGACGGCCCCGAAGGGGTCGAGGATATTCAGTGCGACCGTCGCGCCGCGGTTGATCATAGTGCGCGGCCCATAGATTCGGACCATGGAAGCCCCGTTGTCGTGCTCGAGCGAGAGGAGCCGATCCAGAAGCCATCCGGTGAGGCAGCGGGTACGCCGATTGATCACATTGATGCCGACCCCGCGCAGCCAGTTGAGGCCATGTTCGATATCCGGTATGGCGAGGAAGTTCACAGTGCCGTCCTCGAATTCGGCCGCTCCCGCGGCCGGTGCGTGCCAACCTCCCCGAACGCTGGCGGCCTGGATGGTGCCGCCGGAGAACCAGGGCCGCCGCAGTCTGGACAATGCGTCGCGGCGGGCGATCAGACAACCGACTCCGGTCGGAAAGCCGAAAAGCTTGTACCAGCTCACGGGAACGAAATCAGCTCGGACGGCGGCTAGATCGAGTTCATGCGTCGGCAGATAGGCTGCGGCGTCGAGCAATACATCGAAGCCGTGCTCGTGTGCGATATCGACCCAGTCGAGCGAATGTTGAACACCGGTGAAATTGCTCTGCGCCGGATAGGCGAACAACCCACGGCTGCTTGCTCGTCCGTTCACCGTAGCCATTGATAGTGATTCTTGCACCATGCGGCGCTCCAGCACGGCGCGAACGGCAGACTCGGACACTCGTAGTTCCGAACCCTCGATCGGGATGTAGTCCGTTCGAGCCCGCTTGGAGCGGGCGAATTCTCGAATGCCATTGACCGAATTATGGTTGTCGGCTGTCAGGACGAAACGTGTCGTGCGGCCGAAGGGATAGGCCTCGCCGACCAGTCGGCAGGCTGCCGTGGCGTTCGCCGTGAAGATCACGGCGTAATCCTGTGCTGGAGCGTTGAAATGGGCGAGTACGGAGGCTCGAGCATTCTCGACCGCGGCCGTCGCCGCCCGTGAGGTCGGGTTGTCCGAGTGCGGATTGCCATAGCAGCCCGCAGAAGTCCACTCGTTGTGTGCCTGATGTTGGGTGGTTGCGGCCAGACCCGCGCCGGTGTAGTCGAGATAGACGTCCCGATTGCGATCCAGATATGCGTACTCGGCGGCCCGGAGGTCATCGAGCACTGTGGTCGTGGTGTACTCCGGATAGTCGGCCAGAAACTCCTGTGCGCCGGCAGTGCGCGTGCCGTCTCCGCTCATGGCAGATCCCTGTCTTATCGTGTGGGTCAGCGGTGGCTCGGTCAGCCCCATCCGCGTCAGGCGAGCCCTTCTCATGGTTGGCGCCTCTGCGACAATGCGATGTCCCTTCTTGTGCCGCAAGATCATTCGTCGCTGCCAACCAGCCAGACAACGAGACCTCCGATTCCGCCGAGAGTCAAGCAGCACCCAACCGGCGGCATCGTCGTACAAGGCTGTTCCGATGCCGCACTCATCCGCGACGAAATCCGCACGGGTCGAAGACATTTAGCCAGTCGAGTGATTCCCTGATCAGGGCCTGTCCCTGACCGGGCCGGACGGGCTGCTCGAACAGTTCACCGAGAACGCCCTCGAGACAGCGTTGAACGAGGAGATGGACGAGTACCCGTGCTACGCGGCGAATCCAGCTCTCGGGGAACCTGATTCGGTGAAAGTGATCGTGGTGGAGGTGCTGACTCCGGTGCGGTCTTCGTGATGCTGTGGTTCGACGTCTCGCGGTTGGATTCTCGTTGATCTCGGCAGTCCTGGCAAGAGTGTTCGGGTGATCTCGCATCAAATCGATTGAGTCGCAACAGGTTCATACACAACCTCTCCCAGGAGTGGGGGGACTCACACCTTGACTGGTGATCTGGCACACATCAAACTCTGATTACTCCAGCAGTTCTGGAGACTTGTCGGCCGACATGGTGAGTTCCAATCGAATCGAGGGTTCGGGCTATGACGACGAGTATCGCGGCCGTATCGGCTGAAACCGACACGCCTGCTGCAGATTTCGACACGACGCACCTCAAGGAGAATCTGCGCTGGGGCCACTTGTTCTGGCCGGGATCCGCGGCGTTGACCGAGGAGCAGATCGACGATCGAGTAGCCCGCTACCAGCGGTCGCTCGAGCGCTTCCGGGCCAGCGGCATGCAAGGCAACTACCTGCCCGACGATCTGGAAGTGGACTCGGCGTGGCATGCGCACCAGTGCGATCCGGTCGGGTACGCGGAGTTCTGCACCCAGTATTTCGGCGGCATTCTCGCCCACACGGTGACGCTGTGTATCTGCAAGTTGGTCGATCTCGACCAGAAGTGATCCGCGCTACGTGGTAGCCGTTCGGCGTAGCTCCCCTACGGGGGAGCTACGCTCCGGCGGCAACTATCCGACCGTACGTGCGTCCGGCGACGGCCGGACAGGTCACTGCTCGCGTCGACCGACAACACTGTTTCTGAGGCCATGAATTGCGATACGGCCGTTCAGCTTTCGAGGAACCAGCGATGAAGATTTCGATCGAGCAGCCGACGAACCCGACCTCAGGGAGCTGGGCAGATGAATTCTTCGACGAAGGCTTCCGCGAAACATTCACCATCCTGGGCAGATACGACGACACCGAGAGCGAGATCGAGGCGATTGTCGCACTGCTCGGGTTGCCCCTCGGAGCGCGAATACTCGATGTGCCTTGCGGCTTCGGCCGTCACGCCGGGCCGCTCAATCGGCGCGGCTATCGCGTCGTCGGAATAGACAATTCGCCGAAACAACTCGACGATGCCCGCCATTGATATCCTGACTGCACATTCGTCCTGACGGATATGCGAACGCCACCCGCAGGTCCATACGACGCAATTCTCCACCTGTGGACCAGCTTCGGCTTCTTCGACACCCGTGAGGAAGACCTTGCCGCCCTGGCGGCCTGGGCCGACGTTCTCGCGCCCGGGGGCAAGCTCGTCATGGAAATCGATACTCTCGAATACTTCGAGCATCGTGCGCGCAGCGGCAGCGAATTGATCAGTACGCAGCTGATTCAACGGGCCGATATCGTTGGTCACGCCCGATATGATTGGACCACCCAGGAACTCAACCTCCACTGGGAGCGCCCTGGATGGTCCCGACGGTGTCAGCTCCACATGTATTCCCGCCCACAACTCGAGACAGCAATCTACGAAGCTGGATTCGGTCACGTGGCATTAGCGGGCGACTTTCATGGAAGTCCGGTGGGCCTGGACAGCGGAACTGTCATTGTCGCAACCAAGTAGCGCGACCCTTTCGGGGCCTGGTGGGCGTCTGCTGACGACGCCCACCAGCCTGGCTGATGACTACTTCTTCTCCACGGTCCTGGCGAGCAGACCGAGCGAGGCCCGTAGCGCGGATTCGGGAAGAATCGGGAAGATTCCCATGTCACGGTAGGTCGCTGGGATCTGACTCCAGTCGTAGTACGACGTCACCGACGTGCCGATCTCGCTGGGTTCCACGCGGTAGCCGTAGCGGTGTTCGATCATCGGCACCTGGCCCTCTCGGGATACTGTCCACGCGATATGGGCGTCCTTTTCGAATGCGGTGATGGTCACCGTGACGTCGTACTTTCCCATCTCCGGAAAGTCATTGAGCGATTCACGATCCATCTGCACGATGAATTCATCTCCGACGGCGGTGATGGCTTCGCCTTCTGCGGATTGCAGCATGCCCGTGCTGTCGATCGACACATGCCCTTCGGGTGAGCACAGCAGGGCGAAGATCTCGGCCGGCTGAGCCGCGATCTCCCGTCGGACCTCGAACCGTTCTTCAGTCATGGGATTCATCCTCGCACGGACGCTGCTCGAGAATGCGGTTCGATGATCCCCACCGCCGAGAGGTCAGCGATGCTCGCGGCGTGCCGTCTGTATCGAAACAGATTTTACGACAAAGCGATTCGATGACCATCGCTCCTTTCGCCCCCGCGTTCGGATACCATTCCCGCACACCGTCGGGTAACCCGCCGTGGCGTGATGTGGAGCAATTGACAACCAAGGCCGCAGCCGCGCAAGGACTTTCCCTCGCCAATCTTCTGTCGACCCCGGAGTCCGGGTCCCCGAGTCGCGCAATGGCGGGTATTCCGTTATCGCCTACGGGTTCTCGCGCGGACCTCCACCGAAGCTGAGGAAGCCACACTTCGGTGAGGTCAGATCTTGCCTTGTCTGAGTTCACGTTTCAGGGTCTCGCCGCTGCCCGCCTTCGGGAGATCACCGACGAACTCGACGATCCGGGGGTGCTTGTAACCGGCAAGCCGACCCTCGAGCCAGCCGAGCAATTCCGTCTCGTCGAGCTCCTGATCGCGTTCCAGCACCACAACCGCTTTCACCGTCTCACCCCAGTGCGGGTGAGGCACACCGACGACGGCGGCCTCGAGCACAGCCGGGTGCGCGCCGATCGCGTTCTCGACCTCGACCGAATAGACGTTCTCACCACCGATGATGATCATGTTCTTGAGCCGGTCATGGACGTAGAGGAATCCGTCGTTGTCGATCATCCCGATATCGCCGGTGCGGAACCATCCGTCCGCGGATATCGCGGCCGCGGTCTCCGCGGGTTTGTTCCAATATCCTGTGGTCAGTTGCGGTGTCCGCAGCCAGATCTCGCCGTCCTCGCCGGTGCCGACGTCGCGGCCGGCGGAAATATCGACGATCCGGCACTCGCAGCTGGGGTGGACGCGCCCCACGCTTCCCGGATGCCGGTCGACCTCCCCCCGGCGCAAGACCGGCGCGACCGCCACCCCGGCACAGGTTTCGGTCAAGCCGTAACCCTGCGAAAAGCCGGTCTGCGGCAGCATCTCCATCGCCTCGTCGATCAACGAACTGTTCGAGGGCGCGGAGCCGTAGATGATCAGTTTCAGACTGGACAGGTCGAAGGTCGCGGCCGCGTTCTCGGCAACCAGATCGGCCAACTGGGTCGGCACCAGGCTGGTGTGGGTGACACCTCGATCCTCGACGGCGCCGGCGATCGCGGCGACCGAGGAGCCCGACGGGATGACCACCTCGCCGCCCAGATGCACGCAACACGTCACCGAGCTCATCCCGCTCATACGGAACATCGGCAGAGAAGCCATGTACCTCATCTCCGGGATCAGCGCCCAGGCTGCCGCGGCCTGCTGGGCCATCTCCCGTAGATTTCGCTCGACCAGCTGAATGCCCTTGGGCTCGCCGGTCGTGCCGGTCGTGTAGGCCAGCAGCACGAGGGACTCGTCGGATTGACCGGCATCCGGCGCATAGCCGGAATCCCCTGCGGCATACCAGCGCTCGAAGCCGGAGCCTTCGGGTCCATCCAGCCGGACCACCGGGCACCGTAGGTCCGGCCCGGATGCCAACTCCCGATCGGCGAAGAGCAGGGAGGGGTTGCAGTCCTCCAGAACAGCCTGGAGCTCGGTCGCCGTCAGCCGCCAGTTCAGACCGACCAGCACGACGCCGGCCCAGGAGGCGGCGTAGACGAGCTGAACGTAGGCCAAGTCGTTGTGCGCGAGCACCGCGATCCGGTCTCCCCGGCGTAGACCGGCAGCGTGCAGCCGGTCCGCGATTCGCGCCACGTCCCCGGCGAACTCCGCATAGGTCCGCGACCCCGCAGGCGCGCTGATCGCGCGGCATCCGGCGCGGTCCCGGGCGTGCCCGACCACAAGGCCGGCCAGCGTCGGAGGGTGAGGGATGGTCATCGGCGTCTCCTAGATCCTGGCCGCGACCGCAGCCCTCTGCCCGGCGTACCGGATGGTCGATGTCCCCATGCGTGCCGGATCACGGGCCCACCGTCCCGCGATGAGTCGCAGGCGCCGAAAATTCTGCCGGGATCGTATCCACGACGCATTCGAGTTGTCACGCGATTCGAAAAGACGTTTGTTCCTTGGGTTCTCGGAATCCGCGCGATGGTATCGGGCATGACCGCGCAGTCACTCGCCGAACAAGACACGTTGTCGTGCAACGCGATTGCGCTCGTCGAGCACTCTACGGACAACATCGTCGACGACGACACCGAGGACACGCGGCCGCGCGTAGAGTCGTTCGGCACGGGCCTGATCGCCGTTGAGCCGCAATTGATGCCGGCGAGGAGAAGATGGGGCGACATCACCCGCCACGACCCGTCCTGCAACCCCAGCGGCGGTGACATCCTGCGGCGGAACCGTTATCACCCACAATGGCGGACACGCGGGCTACGCGAGGATGTCACACAGGTTCGCCACCATGCCCGCAGGTCTCCAGTGGGGTGAGGGCGTCGTGATCGCCGACCGGTCTCGGACGGAGCAGCTACCGCACACCGAATCGCATGTCTTCTGTCGCCGCTGAAGAATTTCTGTGGCGCGACTTTGCCGGCCTGGGTCGAGCGAGGCACCGGTTACGAGCATTGTGCAGGATCCCGGTCACAGGTGCTGAGCCCTATGATTCGTGCTCGTCAAGCGCTTGTTGCAGGGTGACATTGAGGGCTTGGGCCTCGGTGAGCTGATCTTCGAGGATCACGATTCGGCAGGCCCCGTCGAGGGAGTTGCCGGTGTCGATCAGTTCGCGCACGCGCGCGGCGATGCGCAGCTGGTAGCGCGAGTAGCGGCGATGTCCGCCCGGGGAGCGTTGCGGGGTCAACAAGCGCGCGGCATCGAGGGTGCGCAGGAAGGCCTGCGTGACGCCGAGGATCTCCGCCGCGCGGCCCATGCTGTAGGCGGGGAAGTCTTCATCATCGATTCTGTCCGTCCCATTGGCACCGCCGACGGGAGTCGTATCCGGTTGTTGCACAACACCTCTCAAGAATTCGAAACGACCTCAGGCCCCGGCGCGGGTGCGCCGGGGCCTGGAATCTATATATAGGAAAGGGTCAACTGTTCACCGACCCCCTAGGGGCCGGCGGTGTACACCGCACCCGAAGCTTCTCGGGTCGCGGAACAGGCTGGGAACTACTCAGTGGCCACCACCTCCAATGCGTGCCGGGTCCTGCTTGCGAAGGTCCTTGTTGCTGTGCCCGCCCCCTCCGGCGGCGGTCCAGGCCGCGGGGGGTTCGGCCGGATTCTCGTCTGCACCGGAGAGGGCGGGGGTACCGCATACCAGGCAGTTCACCTGCCCAGTCACTCGATCTCTCTTTTCAACGACAGTGAAGTTACACATCGGAAAGCCGAATGTCTAGAGGTGCCACTGCAGATTTTCTGCGATCACCTTTCCAACCCGAGCCGCTTCGAGTCGACGCGCCCGGCCCCGGTTCGCCCCGGGCGACTGCCGGCGGCGCCGGCCCATCGGGATCTCCCCGGCCGATCACCGATCGACCGACGCCGAATAACTCGAAAGACATATCCAATCGGGTATCGACCGAGTTTGATGGTTGTGTGGACCGCACGACGAGGTCGAGTCCGGTGAACCTGGCGGTGGGAGCCGCCGCGAGGGTCGGGGGAACGGCTGGGCGCATGCTGGGGTTCGGGGCCGATGTCGCGCGGCGGGTGCCTGGTGTCGAGCCGGTTCTCGCGGAGCTCGGACAGCGCGGCGCCGAGACACGGGACGCCGTCGACGACCTCACCGAGCGGGTGCTGCGTGCGGTGATTCTTCGGGTGGTGCGGACCGCGCTCGACGCCGTCGACCTCACGGCGATCGTCGTCGAGAACGTGGATCTCGACGCGGTGGCTGAGCGGATCGACGTCGACAAGATCATCGACCGGATCGATCTGGTCGTGCTGGCCGACACTGTGATCGAAGGGGTGGACCTGCCTCGAATCATCCGGGAGTCCACGGACTCGATGTCCGCGGAAGCAGTGCTCGGCATCCGAAGCCAGGGGATGCACGCGGACGACGCCGTCGCCGGTTTCGTCGGGAAGTTGATCCGGCGAGCACCGCGCGAATCGGGCGCTGAGTGAGGGCCCCCGTCCACCGCCCCGCCGGCATCGTGACCCGCTCGATCGCCGCGGGGATCGATGTCGCCATCGTCCTGGTGATCATGGCCGCGAGCTACGTGAGCCTGGCGTTTGCCCGACTGTTGTTCTCACCGCAGGACTTCACGTGGCCGGACGCCGGCGCCGTGATGTCGACGGGCATATTTCTCCTGGTGTCGGTGCTGTACCTCACCGCGTGCTGGGCGGTGAGTGGTCGTACCGTCGGCGCCGTGATGATGGGACTGCGGGTGGTGAACCGCGACGGCGAACTCGTGGGATGGCCACGGGCCCTGCTGCGGGCGGTGCTCTGCGTCATGTTCGCCGCCGGATTGTTCTGGGTGGCCGTCGATTCGCGCAGACACTCGCTTCAAGACATCATCCTGCGCACCACAGTCGTCTACGACTGGCAGCCGGAGCCCCCTCGGCAGCCATAGGCGTGGCGGGATCTGTCCACGGCGACGCAACCGCCGAATCGTAGCCGGTCGATGCGCACCCGGCGCACATCGCCGCGATCCGTTCCACCGACCGCAGGTCAGGGTCGCGGTTCGCTCGCGTGACGGCCCGGCGGCGCGTCGGTGGCGTATTCATCGACCTGGGTCCAATATCCGGGCGCGTAGAACCGTGTCACCCCGGCGGCACTCACCGCGAGCACCCCGCTCGGGCCGAAGTTGTAGCTGTAGCCGACTCCGTATTCCACAACGGTCGAGTCGGCGAGATACACGACGAAGGCCATGCGACAAGGCTATCGCTGATGACGTGTCGGCTATGGATCATCCGCCGGCTCGGACCACCGATGAGTTTCGAGGGCGTAGGCGGTCTACCCGTTATGCGGAAACTGATCTATGGGTTCGGCGTGTCCCTGGACGGCTACATCAACGACCGCGACGGCGGTATCGACTGGACCGATCCGGACGAGGAGTTGCACCAGTTCCACAACGACCGCTATCGGGCGATCGATATCTCACTGCACGGCCGTCGCCTGTACGAGCTGATGGCCGAGTACTGGCCGTACGTGCCCGAGGACGCGCCGCGCGTCCAGCACGAGTTCGGCGAGCTCTGGACGGCGAAGCCGAAGTTCGTTTTCTCCCGCACGCTCGCCCAAGCGCACTGGAACAGCACGTTGATCAGTGAGAACGCGGTCGAGGAGGTCCGCAGGCTCAAGGCCGGAGGCGATGGCGTCATGGAGGTCGGCGGCGCGAGCCTCGCGGCCTCGCTGATCCCGCACGGGCTCATCGACGAGTACCAGATGTTCCTCCTGCCCGTGGTGCTCGGCGGCGGGACACCGTTCTTCCCGCCGCTGAACGAACATCTCCGGCTCCGATTGATCGAGACGAGACACTTCGACACCGCGGTGATGCTGCGCTATCTCGCCGACTGAGACGAAGGGTCCCTACACGGCGGCCTTGCCGAGCGGATGTCCAAACCCTGTGTGTGCCAAGGGCCGGGCAGTCGGCAGGCACCGGCGGCGGTGGTGTTGTCGCTCTCATCGTTAACGCCACACGGCAGCCAGTCGATTGTCGAGCAACAGTGAAGCAACGCGAAGACGGGATTCGAATGAGCAAGACGAAAACTGCCATGGTCCGAGCCGTGGTCGCCGCCGCGGCGGTTTCGGGTTTCGCCACCGTGTTCGGCGCGGGTGTGGCCCACGCCGCGCCGCAGGACTGTGCGGTGTCGCGGGATCTGGTCGGCGCGACGGCGACCTGCCACGACGACGGCCCCGCCGGCCGGGAGTACACACTGGTCGTCGAGTGTTTCGGCCTGCACGGCGTGCCCAACGCCTTTCCGCTCATGGCCATCGGTCCCTACCGGGGTTCGTGGAATGGTTCCTTCGGCCCGTCCGGCCAGGGCTCGGCCTCCTGCCTGGGCCCGCTGAGTGTCGGGACCGCCACGGACGCCTACGTGGCGATCTACCGGGACTGAGGACACCATGAGATGAACTGCTCTGATCTCAGCCCTCGCGGCCACCATCGCCGTGGCCGTCACGGCATGTGGTGATGAAGGCGAATCCTACACTGCGGCAACGGCTTCCGCGACGGCACCCAGCACAGTGGCCGCCACTATTTCCAGGAGCACAGGATCCGCCGTGCCCACTGTGGCGTCCACGGTGCCCGACGAGGACCCTGCGGTACCCGTCGATCACCCGGGACTCGTCGCCGCACCCGCACCACCGCCCGAGGCACCGGTAGCCGAACCGCCGTCCGCGTCGCCGGCGGCCGATCCCTGCGCCGAGGTCACCGAACGCAGCGCGCGCAGCGCGTCAGTCACCTCTCGGTAGGAGGCCACGCGGCCACGCGGCGACCTGCACTCGTGCCACCTCCGTGACTTCGAGGCTCAGGCGGCCGCCATGAGGCGAGTCCGGAGCCGTTCGCGGCCGGATTCGATCAGTTTCGTCACCTCGGCGGCGTCGTAGTAGCCCGCGTAGGGGTGACCCGCGGTCGCGAGTTCGGCGAGCAACAGCAGACCGATCAGAGTCCGGGACAGCCGATGGCAGGCCCGTTTCACCGATTTCTCGGCTGCTGCCGCGGTCATTTTCGCTGGGGCGTCCACCACCTGTTCACAGATGAATTCCGGGTTGTCGGCCAAGCCGGGATCGCCGACTACCCGGGCGGACGGGCCCTGCGCCGCGGCGTCGCCGCGACCGCGCAGCAGCCATGCCTCGTGCGCATCGGCGGCCACCACCGGGCACCAGAGGTTGTAATCGACTGTGCCGTCCCGTGTTCGCGGCGGTTCGGTGATCGCGGTGGTAAGCGAACGCAGGATATCGAGTGCCTCATCGGAACGGTCTACCGCCCACAGATATACCGACAAGTCGACGATCTCGTACAGCTCGGCCATACGCGTGTGTGACCAGCGCTTTATCAGTGACGACTTGAACTTCAGGAGGTATCGGTTCTCTTCGTCACCGGGATTCGCGGCGGCCGGCGGAAGTACTTTCGCGGCGGTCCGGGCCATTGAACATCCTATCGATCGCGGGTCGGTCCGACGCCAGGTCCCCGACGTCCCGGTCATGCGTACCGGAAGTCATGTGCCGCTTGCCATTTCCTGCCGCACCCGGGCAGCCTCCCGGGTCAGATGGTCTCGCTCGGGCACAGCCGTGGCCACGTGGGATGCCTCGGTGTAGAGGGTGGCGGCCTGTTCGAGGTCACCGGCGCGTTCGTGCAGGTAGGCGCGGGCGGCGGTGTGGCGGGGCAGTTCCGGGTCCAGGTCGGCCAGCGCGGCGAGCCCGGCCCGGGGGCCGTCGGCCTCGCCGACCGCCACCGCGCGATTGAGCCGCACCACGGGACTGGCGGTGAGAGCGAGCAGTTCGTCGTACCACTCCACGATCTGCACCCAGTCCGTCTCGGCGGTGCTCGGGGCATCCGCGTGCAGGGCGGCGATCGCGGCCTGGGCCTGGTACTCGCCCAGCCGATCGCGGGCCAGCGCGGTCTGCAGAATGTCCACCCCCTCGACGATAAGCGTTGTATCCCAACGGGATCGGTCCTGCTCGGCGAGCGGCACCAGACTGCCGCCCGGGCCGGTGCGGGATGCGCGGCGAGCGTGGTGCAGGAGCATCAGTGCGAGCAGTCCCGACACCTCGGGCTCATCGGTCGAAGCGGCGAGCTGGCGGGTGAGGCGGATCGCCTCGGCCGCCACATCGATATCTCCGCTGTATCCCTCATTGAAGACGAGGTAGAGCACGCGCAGCACCGTCGCGAGGTCACCGGGCCGGTCGAGTGGCAGCCCGGTGATTCGTCGCTTGGCCCGGCTGATCCGTTGCGCCATGGTCGCTTCGGGGACGAGGTAGGCCGTAGCGATCTGCCGTGTCGTCAGGCCGCCCACAGCGCGCAGGGTCAAGGCGACGGCCGAACCGGGAGACAGCGAGGGGTGCGCGCACAGGAAATACAGCCACAGCGTGTCGTCCGTGGCGGGTGCCGGACCGGCCGGCGGCGCGACCTCGACCGCGAGTTCCCTTCCCCGCCGGGATGTTTCGGCGCGGCCGGCATCGACGAACTTGCGCCACGCGACGGTGACGAGCCATCCCTTGGCATCGCGCGGCGGATCGTCCGGCCAGGTTTCCAATGCCCGGATCAGCGCCTCCTGCGCGGCGTCCTCGGCCGCGGCGAACTCGGCACCGCGGCGGACGAGGACGCCGATCACCGCGGGCACGAGTTCGCGCAGCAACGCCGCCGGGAGCGCGGCAACCATCAGAGCCTCACTCGGTCACGGTGGGCAGCTCCGTGAGGAACTGCCGTACCTCCAGCCATTCCTGAATCGGCTTTCCACCGGCGCCGGGAGCCGCGGACAGGTCACCGGCCAGCTCGAGTGCCCGCTCGTAGGTCTCGACGTCGATGATCATCCAGCCGGCGATCAGGTCCTTGGTCTCCGCGAACGGCCCGTCGGTGACCGGCGGACGGCCCTCGCCGCCCGAGCGTACGAAGGTGCCCTGGGGGGAGAGCGCCTGGGCGTCGATGTACTCGCCGGTGGACTCGAGGCGTGCCGCGAAATCCTCCATGTACTGCACGTGGGCCGTCACCTCCTCGGGCGTCCACTGGTCCATCGGCACGTTGTTGACCGCTTCCGGCGCACCTCGATAATGCTTGAGCAGCAGGTATTTGGCCATGATGTTCTCCTCGGTTCGTTTCGGCCCATTCCGGCCGGGATGGTCGATTCAGGCGGTCAGACGCTCGGCCCGCTGCCGGACCAACTCCTCGACCGCGGTGGGGAGGGTGTTTTCGAAATCGATGAGTTTGGCCCATGTCGGAGTGATGACGATCCGGACCATACCGTCGTAGAGCGAGCGGACCTCGGCCTCCCACTCGACGCGCTGCTCGGGGCTCATCTCGTAACTGCCGTTCATCCGCAGGTACTCCTCCGGAATACCGTCGACCACATCCAGTTCCGCTCGACCGCGGATGAGCAGCATCTTCGGCGGGTGCACCTCGGTGTCGATCGTGAGGGCGACCTCGGGATTGTGCCGCAGCGAGGGCAGCTTCGGAGCGTTCTTCGCAGTGCAGACGACGATGTGCGAGCCGTTCCACGTGAAAGCGATCGGGATATTGCGCGGGGTGCCGTCCTCGGCGACATACGCCATGCGGAGCAGATCGCGAGCCAGGAGCTCCCGGCTGATCGGGCGGTTCAGGATCGCGGCGATCCGGTTCGGTTGCATGATGGGCGCTCCTTCGTCGGTGTGATGGCGGCCGGTTCGGCCGCTCTCACCTCTGGGACGGAGCCGCTCCACCGTTCTCGACATCCGCGGCACATCAATTTTTTTACCCCGCCTGGTCGAGCTGGGTCACCGTGGCGTTGTGCCCGTGAATGCCGCGAGGTCGGCGTTCTCGGCGGCGGCATCGCCGTTGGTGAAAGCGGCGGCGGCGAAGCCGGGGCCGACCGATGCCGAGGCGACCGCGGAGACGTGGTCGTCCGACCAGCCCCATTTGCTGCCGATCACGGCCGGTATGAGCGCGGTTCCCCAGTTCTGCACCGTGCCGTCGGCGGCGATCGGGCTCGCGGTGGCCATCCAGGTCAGCAAGGGCGAGAAAGGGTTTCCGCGCTCCACCGCGATGAGGAAATCGGCGACATCGCGGGCACTGGTGCGGGAATCGCCCCAGAAAGAACCGCGCTGGGTAGCGGTCAGCCCGAATTCGGCCGCGGTGGCCGCGATGGCGCCGGGGTATTTGTCGTCCAGCGTGGTCGCGGCGTTGTTGTCGGAGAATCGGATCGCACGTTGCGCCAGGTCGCGATCCGATGCGGACCCGTCGCCGTGGCGCAGTACGTAGTCGGCGAGATACAGCTTGACCATCGACAGCGCCGGACGCGATTCGCTCGAATTGGTTGTGGCGGTGCTGATTCCGGGCACCAGCGAGACGATGGCGAACGAGGTGCGCGGATTCATCGCCGGCGGCGCGAGTGGATCGGTGGCCGGACTCGCCATGGCGGTGGCGCTGCCCGCCATCAGCAATGCCACGACCGATGCCACAAGAGTTGTTCGCACGACTGTGTTCTCCCTCTTCCGTTCCGCGGCATCCCATCGGATTGGCTGGGATGTGGGTACCGGTGTTCGTCGAGCAAGATCACGTTAGGGACGAGCTATGTCGGTTGTGCCTTGATCTCACTACAGCCGTCGGCGCCGGGCGGCACGCCACGCCGGACACCCCGACCGGCACAGCCTGCGAACATGGACCGGCGCGCCTGCCATGAAAATCCCCTCCCGCACCGCAGAATCCCTGCTCATGGCGATGGGACGCAGATCCGCCCTCGCGCTCCTGGCCGGTCTTCCGCTACTGGCAGCGGGGACGGCGCGCGCACAGTCGGCATTACTGGGAAGCGGTGACGGTCCGGAACAGGTCCCCACGCGATACACGATGACCGCGTTCCGCGCCGACAGCGACACCACATTGGCGGTGTTCGAGTCGGTGGACGGAACGCGGTTCACACCGGTGGCCACGCATGCTTACACGCCACCGACCGGGCTGGTGCGCGATCCGAGCGTGCTGTCGCACACCGATGGCTGGTACTACCTCGCCTACACCATCGCCCCCGACGCCACCTCGATCGGCCTGGCGCGCAGCCGCGACCGGATCGCCTGGACCCCGATGGCTCCCGTACCGATGCTGGTGCTCGGCCGTCCGGAAGGGGTATGGGCGCCGGAGTGGTACACCGACGCGGCCGGACACGTCGGGATCATCGTGTCGCTGACCTGGGGTCATGGCTTCACCCCTCATCTGCTGGTGCCGGTCGGGCGAGAATTTTCCGCGTGGGCGCCGCCGATACCGATACTCGATTTCCGACCCGCCCATCCGGGATCACTGGGCTATATCGATACGGAACTGGTGCGGCTGGACGGACGGGTGTACGCGTTCGTGAAGAACGAGGACACGAAGCTGATCGAGCTCGCGGTGGCCGACCATCCGCTGGGTCCGTACAGCTTCGTGGGCACGGGAGACTGGGCCGGCTGGGGTGGTCCACGGGAGGGACCGTCGGTGGTGCCGCTGCCCGATGGCGGACATCGCATCTACCTGGACGCCTACATCGAGGGCCGCTACCTCTACAGCGACAGCTACGACGGATTCCGGACCTGGACGGCGCCTGCCGAACTGCCCGGACTGTCCGGTGTGGTCCGGCACGGCACCGTACTCGCCGAATTCGGTGCGCCGACGCCCTGAACAACCCACCGCGGCTCGGCATCGAACCAACGGGTCACCGACCTCGTACTCACGACAGCATCCCGATACGTCGATCCGAGCAGAGGTCGCCATGACCGAGCTGTCACCGTTCTACGCCGATGTGCAGGCGCACTACGACCTGTCCGACGAATTCTTCGCGCTGTTTCTCGATCCCACCCGCACCTACAGTTGTGCCTACTTCCGGGAGCCGGACCTCACCCTGGAACAGGCTCAGCTCGCCAAAATCGACCTGTCGCTCGGAAAAAGCGATCTGCGTCCGGGGATGACACTGCTGGATATCGGCTGCGGCTGGGGTTCGACCATGCTGCGCGCGATCGAGAAATACGACGTTCGGGTGATCGGCCTGACCTTGAGCCGCAACCAGTTCGAGCATGTGCGCGAACTGCTGTCCGCACTGCCCCGACCTGCCGGTGAGGTGCGATTGTGCGGCTGGGAGGAATTCGATCGGCCGGTGGACCGGATCGTGTCGATCGGGGCGTTCGAACACTTCCGGCGCGAACGCTACGAGGCGTTCTTCGACCGAAGCCATCGCCTGCTGCCGCCGGACGGCCGGATGATGCTGCACACCATCATCGGATTCCACCGCCACCAACTTCGCGAGCTGGGTGTCCCCGTCACCCACGAATATCTCGCATTCAGCAAATTCGTGATCGACGAGATCTTCCCCGGCGGCCAGCTACCGCAACCACAATGGATCGGCGAATACGCCGAACGCGCGGGGTTCACCGTGCAGGACGTCCAATCCCTGCGACCGCACTACGCGCACACTCTCGACCTGTGGGCCGAGGGTCTGCGCGAACACCGGGCCGCGGCGATCGACCTCACCTCGGCGGACGTGTACGACCGCTACCTGCGCTATCTCACCGGCTGCGCCGACCTGTTCCGCGACGGCTATATCGACGTTCGCCAGCACGTCCTGGTTGCCTGAGGATCCGCGCCCACACGGGGATCACCGCCCCTCGCCGCACGCTCAGCGCACTCCGGACAGCGGTTCGATCCGCGCCAGAGTACGAGCGCCACCGTCGACTTCGAGCTGCACATGCAGTGCGCCGCCGCCTCGCCAGGCGCGGATCCGGACCTCGTCGCTGCCCAGCACCGGTCCGGCATGTTCCAGAATCACCCGATACGGGGATGCCGCCACATCCGGGAACCAGGCGACCGCCTCTTCGACCGCTTCCCAATGCACCGCGTTGTTGACGTGCCCGTAGCGGTCGACATCGGTGACACGCAGGGGGAAGGGCCGCAGCTCGACGTCGGTGGTGGCCTGCTGTCGCAGCGCGGGCCGCCACCGCAGCCGGTGCTCGGTGGTCGCGGCGAGCATCGGCGCCATGAATCGCTCACTCATGCGCGCCGGGCGCCCGGCCTCGATATCGACGTGGATGAGGAACATCTCGGCTTCGATCAGACCTCCGAGTTCGCTGCGCACCTGGATGCGCATATTGCACCACCGGTTCGACAGCGCCGCCGGCCAGCGCCGAAGATGCACCCGATCACCGAACTCGATGGGCCGCAACACGTCGATCACGGTGCGGCGCACGATCCAGCCCTGATGCAGATCGCCCTCGTCGACCACCTGCAGATGGTCGTAGCCGATGTCCTGCAGATAGCGGGCCACCGCATCCAGGCGCAGCCGCTCACGACCATCGGTGTCCCCGAGCCGCACCGGCCACTGCTCGTGGAAGGCCCGGCTCTCATCCGGGCAGGGTGTCAGTGGAAATGCGATATCGGCCAACCGATCGACGGTGGCTGAGCCCATGAAACACGCTCCTTCCGCAGGTCCCGGCCAGCGTAGCCGGACCGCGGGACACAACACCACAGACGCTACGACCCACCGCGGACGAACCTTCTCACCCGATTCGGATGAAGCGCCGACCGGGGGCGCATCGGAACAATCGCGCACATGGACGCCGACAATCTGGGCCCCGTGGAACTGGCGGTGCTGTCCTTCCCCACATTACGAATCCCCTACGCGGTGGTGCAGGGTCTGCGCGAGGTGGTGGATCAGGGTCTGGTCACCATCATCGACCTGGTGTACCTGGCGAAGGACACCGAGGGCGAGATGATCCAGGTCGAAGTCGACCAACCGCTGCGGGAGGTCGGGCTCGATGAACTGACGGTGGAACCGAACGGCCTGGTCAGCGACGAGGACCTCGATATCGTGCGGGATCTGCTCGAGCCGGGCAGCTCGGCGGTGGTCGTCGTCTACGAGGAGACCTGGGCGCGCAAGCTCGCCGGAACCGTTCGCGACAGCGGCGGTGAACTCGCCCTGCAGATCCAGGTCCCCCGCGACGCCGTCGAGGCGGCGCTCACCGCATCCCAGGAGGTCGGGTAGTGGTGTTTCGAGCAGGACGGATCGGCCGGCCGGGGCTGTTGGGTACGGTGGCGCGCACGGCGGTCGTGGCCGGAACCGCGAGTGCCACTGCCAATGCGGTCAATCGCCGCGCCGCGCGTCGTACGCAGGAGCAGCAGGCATACGCCGATCAGCAGGTCTACGCCCAGCAGCAAACCTGTGCACAGCCTCAGCCCTATGCACAGCCCCAGCCGCAGTACGCTCCGCCGCCGCCCGCCCCGGCCGAGACGGGCGATGACCTGGTCGCGAAACTGCAGCAACTGGGCGAACTGCATCAATCCGGCGTGCTGTCGGATCAGGAATTCGCCGCCGCCAAGGCCCAGCTGCTGAGCTGATTCGGAAAGCTACAGCCGCAATCGGCTGGCGGCGACGCCCCAGAAGACGCGGCGATCGAGGAAGTCGAAATCCCAGCTGTCGGCGATCCGGTGCAGGGTCGCGACGATCGCCGAGACGTCGAAGTCCTCGCTTCGAGCCGCGCCGGTCGATTCCAGTTCTGTCACAACATATTTGGTAGCGGTCTCCGAGGTAAACACCAATTCCCCTTCCGTCCGTGCGCGAACACTCGACTGTGGAACTGCCACCGGACCCGATGCACCCCGGTCACCGCATCGACCTCTCCGGCCACCGACCCTCGGGTCGACTACAGCCGCGATGTTCAGAGGACTTATTTCATATCTGTATATAGCACAAAACCGGCAGAATGGGGCGGCGACGAGAGGATCGCCGAAGTGTTGCGAAATACCCGCACCGAGTTCGGCTCCTGGGACGACAGTGGTTGCGGGAGACCTCGGGGTTCGTCCTGCCCGGCCCTGTTCACACCCGCTCGACCTCGGGCCGTGCGGCCGCTTCGAGCAGCCACCGTCCCGGCCACCAGATCCGCCGGCCGATCAGTGCGAACAGGGCCGGAATCACCACTGTCCGGACCACGAAGGTGTCGAGCAGGATTCCGATACCGACCACGATGCCCAGCTGCGTCAGAGTGATCAGCGGCAGCACACCGAGTACCGCGAACACCGCGGCCAGCACGATCCCCGCGCTGGTGATGACCCCACCGGTGGAGGCCACCGCGCGCACGATCCCGTCGGTGACGCCGTGGCCTGGTGTCTCCTCCCGGGCACGGGTGACCAGGAAGATCGTGTAATCCACACCCAGCGCGACCAGGAAGAGGAACGCGAACAGCGGGACATTGGTGTCCAGTGCCGGGAAGCCGAAAAGATGCGCGCTGACCAGACTTCCGATCCCCAGCGCGGCCAGTGCGCTCAGCACCGTCACACCAACCAGCAGCAGCGCCGCCGGAACCGCGCGCAGCAGCACCAGCAGGACCACCAGCACCACCGCCAGAATGAGCGGAATGATCAGGAGCTGATCCCGGCGCGCCGCGTCGCGGGTGTCCAGCGCGGCCGCGTCGGATCCGCCCACCAGTGCCCCGGCGCCCGGCTCGGCGGCCAGTCCCGCGCGCAAGCGCTCCACCGTGGCGAAGGCCGCATCCGATGCGGGCGGTGCGTCCAGCACCACCGACCAGCGCGTGAGCCCATTCTCGGACACCCCGGCGGGAGTCGCGCGGACGACGCCCGGTGTCTTCTCCAGAATGGCTCCCACCGCGGGCGCGGCATCGGTTCTCGCCAGCACGATCGCGGGATCACCGGTGCCGGAGGAGAAGTGGGCGCTCAGTGTATTCAGCCCGTCGATCGATTCCGCGCGCACCCGGAATTGTTCGGACTGCGCCAGACCGATATGGGCGAACGGCAACGCACAGGCACAGGCCGCCAGGGCAATCAAGGAAACCGACGCCACGGCCGCCGGTCGCCGCACCACCTTCTCCGCGACGGCATGCCAGGCTCCGGACCGGGTTGTGTCTCGGCCGTCGTCACGAGGAATGAAGGGCCAGAATACCTTTCGCCCACACAGCGCCAGGGCCGGAGGCAGCGCGGTGAGCACGAAGACCATCGCGACCAGCAGCCCCACCGCCCCGAAGGCACCGAGTGCCCGGGTATTCGGCAGCAATCCCAGCAGCAATGTGAGCAGGGCCAGCACCACGGTGAGATTGCTGGCGAGTATCGCGGGCCCGGCCCGTCGCACCGCGATCCGCAGGGCAGCACGATGATCGGCCGTCCGGTGCAATTCGTCGCGATACCGGGAGACCAGCAGGAGCGCGTAATTCGTACCGGCGCCGAATACCAGCACGCTGGTGATCCCCGAGGTCGAGCCGTCGAAGGTGAGTCCGGTCGCGTGCGCCAGGAAGGTGCCCATCGCCGCGGCGACCCGATCGGCGAGACCCACCACCGTCAGCGGCAGCAGCCACAGCACCGGCGACCGGTAGGTGCCGATCAACAGCACCATCACGACCAAGGCCGTCACCCCGAGCAGCAGTGCGTTGGCGCCGGAGAACGAGTCGGCGATATCGGCGCCGAAGGCCGGGCCACCGGTGACCTGCAATCGCAGTCCGGGCGGGGCGCCGTCGCGGGCGGCCGCGCGCAACTCGTCGACACGATCGGTCAGCGCGAACCCGTTCAGCTCCGACGACACCGGTACCCGCCCCAGCGCGGCGCGGTGATCGGGCGCATCGATGATGCCGGAACCCGGTGCGCCGCTGCGCATTCGATCCAGGGCCGCGTCCGCACCGGCGCGATCGGCCCCGGTCAGTTCGGCACCGTCGTCCCGGGTCGCGATCAGCACCACAGCTGCCGTGTCACCGCCGGGAAATTCCGGGAGCAACTGCTGTACTCGCGCGGATTCGGCGCTGTCGGGCAGGGATTTCGGCGCCGAACCGCTCGAATCGTTCCCGCCCGCGAAGCCCAGCACCGCGATCGCGATGACCACTACGGCCAGAAGTATCCGCCAGCCCTTGCGATCGGCCACAACGCGTGCGTATCGGCTCCACAGGTCCACGCGCCGACTATTTCAGATACTTAAATAACATGCAAAGGCGAGGGCGCGCGCCGACTACGCTGAGCACACGCGGGCAGCGGACGATGACCCGGCCGCGTCGAGAAGTACACCCGGGAAGGGAGGCGATCGTGACCGAGCGCCCGAACGAGACGGAGTCCCCTCGCGGGCGCGGTGAGCTCGAGACGACGATCGCTCGCGACATCCGGGCGCTGAGCGCCGTCTCGGATCAGATCTCACATCTGTTCGCACACGCGAACAGTCTGCGCCCCAATGATTTCCGCGCCCTGACCCATATCGCGACGGCCGATGCGGAAGGAACGCCGCTGACCGCCGGGCAGCTGCGGACGCGGCTCGGGGTCTCCCCCGCGGCCATCACCTATCTCGTGGAACGCATGATCGAATCGGGCCATATCGTCCGCCAGGCCGACCAGGCCGACAAGCGCCGGGTCCTGCTCCGCTACAGCGATCACGGCATGGCGGTGGCGGCGGGATTCTTCCTGCCGGTCAGGGATCGGACCCGGGACGCGCTGGGCGGTATCCCCGATACCGATCTCGAAGCCACGCACCGCGTCCTGACCGCGATCGTGAGCGCACTGCGCGAGCACAGCACGTCGATCACACCTCGGACCTGAGCGGCGACTACCGGATTCCGGCAGCGGCCGCGCCGGCGGTCAGCTCGTCCAGGCCGAATGCCTCGACCGGACCCAATGCGCCCATATCGCGCACACCACCCGCCAATGCGGTCCGCGCACCCCACCCCAGTATCGCCGAGGTGAATGCGTAGGGATCGACACCGCTGAGCGTGGCCGAGGACAGCACGCGCCCGGTATCGTCGCGGACCTCGGCAACCGCCCAGGTCCGGGTGCGGGACCGGGCCGCGGCGTCGGGACCGCCGGTCGATCCCTTCACGATGCCGCCGATCGCCTCCTCGGCCAGTCGCCGCACCGGTGTCACGCGGGCCGCGAGATCGGAGACCAGCGAGGTGAGTTGCAGTCCACGCGCGGCCACCGGCGGCAGCCCCAGAAAGACGTCGGCCTCCCGCAGGTGCGGATGAGCGCGGTGCAGGGTCAGATGTTCCGATCCCGGAATCGACACACCCGTGCGCGAGCGACCGGCCACATCGAAGGCACGAATCCGCGCGCCGCTGCGCTCCGGCACGATCCGCCCGCCGCGCAGCGCGAAGCCGCGCTCGAACAACATGCCCGCCACGGACGCACGCGTGCCGCCGCTGGTTCCGGGACTGGCGATGAAGTACCCGATATCGACGCGAGTGGCGTCCGGCGCCTCGCGCAATGCGATGGCCGCCGCCAGATTGCCTGGCACATAATCGAATCCGAAGGCGCTCAGCAAAGCCACCCCGGCGCGGCGCGCCTGTGCGTCCCGGTCGAAGACGTCGCGGATGAACGGCCCCTCACCGGTCGAGTCGAAGTAGTGCGCGCCCGCCTCTAGTGCCGCGGCCAGTGCGGGTCCGCCGTATCGCAGAAACGGCCCCACCGTCGTGACCAGCACGTCGCCGCGGCCGAGCAGCGCCCGCACCGAATCCGGATCGGCGACATCGGCCACCGCGGTCTCGGCACCGCTGAGCTCGGCGGCGAGGTCACCCAGCGCGGTGGCATTGCGCCCGGCGAGCACCGGGGCGGCACCGGCCGCGACCAGGGCTTGCGCGGTCAGCCGCCCGGTATATCCGGTCGCGCCGAACACCACGATCTTCGCCATCGCCGGCCCCTCTCTCGTATCGACTTCTCCCGCCAGCACGGTATCCGACACACCACATCGGCGTCTTCACCCCGGCGGCGCCGATCAGCCACTTTGCGCACCCTCACCGCCCGATCACTTCCGAGCCCCCCGGCGGCCGGTTCATCAAGCATCCGGCTGCCGACGGTGAATCGGTCCGGTCCTCGATCCCGGGCTCGACGCCCACGGTGCCCTCACTGCCGGGCAGGGCGGTCGACCACGACTGGTTGCTACCCCGTCTCGACGACCCCGGACTGCTCGCGTGGGCGATGAATCTGCGCCCGGACGCCGAGCCGTTCACCCTCGTCGGTAGGTTCCGACCGCCCGGCGAAGGCCTCGAGTTCCTCGGCGAGCACCGGTATTCCCAGATTGCACGCGTGGATACCGAGCACGCTGACCATCTCGAGCACTGTCACGATCTGTTCCGGCGGCACACCCAATTCGAGGGCGGCGCGGATATGTCTGCGTACCCCGGGCGCATACATATGGGTGCAGGCCGCGTCGATGGCAATGCTGAGCAGTTCGACGAATTCCGGTGGGAACACACCTCGTCCGAGCGGCGTGGCGTTCATGGCCATGAACCGCTCGGTCCATTCCGGATCCCATTCGTAGAGCTGATCCCAGAGCGAATTCCAACTGCCGGCGGCCCGCATACCGTCTACGACGGGGGTGGGAACCGGTGGAGACGATTCGAACATGCTACCTCCTGTATTCGGAAAGCATTGCGGGACATTATTTTCCGGCCGGTGCGGGCTGCCCCGAATCCCTGCAGTAGGGCAGTTCCGGCGAGCACGGAGCGAGGATCGTCGAGAAGTACTGGAGGGCCGAGAACAGCACGATGGGTCCGCCCGCCACGATGAGACCGGCCATCGATCCCACCGCACCGAGGGTGGCCGCGCCCAGCACACATCCGGCGACGGTCGCGCCGACGAACGGTGCCAGCAGAACGATCACCGGGCTGGAGATCGCCGCGCCGACGGCGCCGCCGACCAGGCAGCCGACACCACCGCCGATGACCGCACCCAGTACGGCGCTGACTCCCGCCGCGATGGCGATCCGCTGGCCGAACGCACCCAGCGCCTGTGAATCACGCGGAGTGAACGACTCCGCGGCGTGGCGCATCGAAACGACATCGGTGCGCGCCGGTGCCCGCGTCGGCCGTCCGCTCGTGCGGTCCGGGGTGAGCGTCGCGGTATTGCCCTCGATACGGGCGGTGATCGGATAGGCCGTGTCATTGATGTCGAAGGTCAAGGGCACGGCGGCGACCGGGCGATCCGCCCGATCGGTAAGGATCAGCTGGTCCGCCACGACTTTCAACTTGCCGTCCGGGGTGGTCACCAGGGCCGAGTCGGCCTGTCGCCCGATCTCGTAGTGCACACCTCCCGGTTCGGGCTCCGCGTGGGCGGTGCCGGTGGTCACCGCGGCGGCCGTGACCGTGAGCGCGGTGATCAGGGCGTATTTCGTCGACTTCATCTGATTCCTCATCATCGGTTGTGGACGGAAGCGAGTGTGCGCAGACCGGCCGGATACAGCCGCCGGCCGGCCACGAGTGCAGCGATCGCGACGAGATAGGCCAGTGGCGCCAGCCGCAACGCGGTGGTCAGGCCGTAACGGTCGGCGAGCAGGCCGACCACGAACGGGCCCAACGCCATTCCGAGCAGGCTGTTGGACAGGGTCAGGGTTCCCATGGCGGAGGCACGGACCGAGGAATGGGTGAGGGTGGCCACAATCGCGGCGGTCGGGCCCGAGGAGCCACCGGAGAAGAACGCGCCGATGCCGATCAGAATGAGTTGTGCCGCACCGTCTTCGATGCTGAATCCCAGCGTCAGGCACACCAGCGACATCGCACAGAAGACGATCGCGGCCAGCCATTTGCGAGACGGATCGCGGCGGCCGACCCGATCGGTCAGGATGCCGCAGAGCACCATCCCCGCACCGACCAGCAGGACGATTCCGGACGCCGCCACCGCCGCGGTATCGGTCGCCAGACCGTAGACGCGATTGAAGAAACTCGGCATCCACGCCAGCAGCACCGCGGCGGCGAACAGCTGCACGCCACCGCCGAGATACGCGCACAGCACCGCCGGATTGGTGAACAGCGTCGATACCGGCGCCCGGAAACCGTCCGCCTCGGTCGGTTGCGTCGATTCCGGATCGGCGTGGCGGGCGAGTTTGCGCTCGTTGACCAGCATGCCGAACAGCGCGGCGAGCACCAGGCCCGCAGCCGCCATGGTGACGAAGGACCAGCGCCAGCCGAGGTGGACCGCGATCGCACCACCGGCGGCGACGCCGAGTACCGAACCGAAGGATCCGCCGGCCATGAACGCACCGCTCAATGCCGCGTGCACCCGCGGGGCGAACACACTCAGCACCACCGCGATGCCGACACTTCCGTACGCCGCCTCGCCGACGCCGACCAGGAACCGGGCGCCGAGCATCTGGTGGTAGTTCGACGCGATCGCGCACAGCAGCGTCGCCACGCTCCAGAGCGTGGCCATCAGCACCAGGCTCCGGACCCGGCCCCACCGATCGGCCAGCAGCGACAGCGGAAATGTCAGCAACCCGACCATGAGCGCCACCACGCTGTTGAGCGATCCGAGCTGTGAATCCGTGAGTCCCCATCCGGTTTTCAGGACCGGGAACACGGCGCTCAGTACCTGCCGGGACATGTAGTCGGCGAGCAACAGACCGAAGGCGAGCGCGAAGACCAGCCACGGATACATTCGCGTCCGTCGTGCCGAGCCGGACGAGACTGCCGCCACCGGAATCTCGGGGGTGGTGTGCAACTGCATGGGAGCTCCTACGAACCCGGCCGGCGATGACCCGCGAGCCGGGACTGTGAAAGGTACGAACGCGCCGGCTGATGTGCCGCGGCCGTGTCCGGACCGGTCGTCGGACGCCGAAAACCGGGCGTCCACCTCGATGTGATGCAGACAACAGTAAGTGCGAACGATCTATCGTGCTTTACTCAGTGGGACATGTATACGGACAATTTGGGACAGTGAGCGATGGTTATGAAGCCCCTGGCGAGATACGCGGCACTGAACGACTATGTCGATCTCGGGCAGTCTCTCGGTCTCGAACCGGCCCGGCTGGTTCGCGAGGCCGGACTCGATCCCGCCGGCCTGAGCATGCAGGATCGCTGGGTACCCGCCTCGGCCGTGACCGAACTGCTGGAGCGCTCGGCCGCCGAGTCCGGCCGGGACGATTTCGGACTGCTGCTCGCCGAACGCCGACGGCTGTCCAATCTCGGCCCGCTCAGTCTGGTCATCCGCGAGGAGCCGGATGTGCGCAGCGCAATCGAGCTGATGGTCCGCCATCAGCACACCTACAACGAATCGCTGCACATCCGGCTCAGCGAACGCAACGGCATCGCCAGCGTGCGCCTGCATCTGGACACCGGCGAGCGGCGCAGCACCCGGCAGGCCACGGAACTGGCGATGGGGGCGATGCAAGGAATTCTGCGCGGCTTCCTCGGAGTGAGCTGGCAACCGGCCGAAGTCACATTCGCCCATTCCGCCCCCGACGATCGCGCCACCCATCTGCGACTGTTCGGCCCGCATCTGAAGTTCGATCACGATTTCACCGGAATGACCTTGTACACAACGGATCTCGACACACCGAATCCGATATCGGATCCGCTGCTGCGGCCCTACACCCAACAGTTGCTCGACTCGGTGGACACCACCCACGAAACCGCGGTGCGGGATCGGGTACAGGAACTGGTGGAGCTGCTGCTGCCGACCGGGCGCTGCTCCGCCGACCAGGTCGCGCGCAGTCTGGGCGTCGACCGCCGCACCGTACACCGCCGTCTGGCCGACGAAGGGCACACCTATTCGGAGATTCTCGACTCCACCCGCGTGGATCTGGCACGCCGCGTGGTGGGGAGTCAGGGACGATCACTCACCGAGATCGCGGACATGCTGGGGTTCTCGAGCCCGGCCAGCTTCACCCGGTGGTTTCGCAGCCATCACGGCTGCAGCCCGAGCCAATGGCGTCGGGCTGCAGCGGAAGGCCGGGACCAGAGCCTGTTTTCATAAGCCGCGGCCCGATAACCACCGGTTGATCACGGCGACACGGACAGTGGCCAGGCAGCGGACAGCGAGTTTGTCATATCGAGTGGCCCCGGCCCCTACTCCGGAGGTTCATCGCCGAACTCGCGGACCGGCTGGGGCGCCGAACCGCACACCACACCGGCAAATGTGGAACGGCGGCACGGTTACAGTAGTGGCGATCCGGGGGCCGGGATGAGTTGCGTGGTGGTCACGTCGAGGATCGCGGTGGTGTCGAAACCCTGCATATCGGAGCGTAGTTCGGGGCTGGCGAGGTATCGCTCGGTGATAGCGGCCGGATCGGCGTCCGCGGGGAACGACAGCAATGCATACAGTCTCTGCCCGTCGGAGTCGTCGGTCCACAGACCGTGTAGGCCGATGCCGAATTTCGGGAAGCTCGCCAGATGCCGGGGATAGTGGATGGTCCGATACCGTTCCAGCGCGGTTGCCGTCGACAGGGTGTAAACCCTGAGCTGATATGTCCTCATGATCCGCTTCTCCATATGGTCGTGTGGCCGTGGGCTCAGGCGGTCAGCAGCAGCACTGCGGCCACAATCATCACGGCCGCCGAGGAGGCGTGGACTCCGTACGCGGTCGACTTGGGCCCCTTGTTGCGGAGCACCATCGTCGTATCTCCGATCGGAATGAGGGCGAGAGTGAGTACGAGCCCGCCGAGCAGCGCGGGCGTACCGACGGCGAGCAGGACGAGTATGCACGCCCCGGTGCCCATGTCGCGGATGCCTTTGACACACAACCACGCGCGGAAGGCGGGGTCCTGGAGCGGCGGATTCGGGATTCCGAAGCCGGCCGCACCCTGGGGCGCCCAGAAGAACGAGCTGCCCATGACGACGACCGCGATTCCGATGAGCGCAGCGAGGGAACTGCCGATGATCGACTGCATGATGAATTCCTTTGACGTAGAGGTAGTTTCAGAATTTCGGAACGTGGTCAGGCCGCGCGGACGCGCCGGATGTGGCGGGCGTAGCGCGGACGGCCGATGAGGTACCAGATGCCTCGGACCGGGGCGGGGAGACCGGCCAGCAGGCGTGCGCGTTCGGCGGGGTTCGCGTCCTCGAGGACTACGCCGAAGAGCGTGAGCAGTGTCAGCTTGGGAGTGTGCGCCACCAGGTGCTCGCCCAGCGAGCCCCATTCCGCTTCGGTGAGGTGCTCGGCGGCGAGCGGCAGCAGAGTGGCTTCCTCGTCGTCGAGGTGCTCCAGCAGGACCGCCCGGTGGTCGGTGAGCGAGGCCACGAGAGCGTCGCGTTCGTCGGCCCCGGCGGTGGCCTCCCAGGCCGGCACCTGGGTGTCCATCCTGGTCAGCGTGGCGGCTACCCGCTCGTGCTGGGCCTCCATCCGCAGGACGATGTCGGTCCCCGGGTCCACCCGCGCCAGCAGCGGTGGCCACAGCAGCTCGTCCTCGCCCTCGTGGTGGTTCTGCAGACCCAGCCGGTAGAGGCGGAAGTGGCCGGCGATCACCGCGGCACGAGCGGTGTCGCCCGGCGCGACCGCTGCCACCAGCTCGATCAGCAGCCGCGATTCGCGACGCAGTCCGCCGTGGACTACTTCCATGTCATGGGTGTCGATGCCCATCTGCGGGTTCCTTTCGTGTTCCATCGGTTCGATGCGCCTAGACTGAGCCCCGGATTTTGGAAGGCGCTTGGAGACGATTTGGAACACCGGTGCGGGCCGCGCATACGATCGGCCGGCTCATGGTCTTGATCCGGGCACTGGGTTCCTTCGCCGCCGAGGACCGCGAAGGGCCTGTCCCACTCGGTGGACCGCGGCAGCGCGGCGTGCTGGCGCTGCTGGTGGCCGCACGCGGTCAGGTCGTGTCCGTCGATCGCCTGGTCGAGGATCTGTGGCGTGGCGAACCGCCGGGCCGCGCCCGTACCTCGTTGCAGGCGTACGTGTCCAATCTGCGCCGGCTGCTGGAACCCGGGCGCGCGCCACGCACTCCGGCCCGGCTGCTGGTGAGCGCCCCGCCCGGCTACGCGCTGCGATTGCCGCCGGAAGCGGTGGACGCGTGGCGTTTCGAGGTGTTGCTCGACCAGGCCCGTGCACTCGTCGATCCCCGCGCCGCCCACGCCCTGCTGGATGCGGCGCTGGCGCTGTGGCAAGGGCCGGCGTTCGCCGAGTTCGCCGACGAGCCGTGGGCAGCAGCCGAGATCGCGCGGCTCGACGAGTTACGGGTGGTCGCCCGTGAACTGCGCATCGCGGCGGGACTGCGACTGGGCCACCCCAGCGCGGTGGTTCCCGAGGCGGAGGGCCTCACCCGCGACGAGCCGCTGCGCGAGGAAGGCTGGCGGATGCTCGCGCTCGCACTGTGGGGCAGCGGTCGCCGAGCCTACTCGCTGGCCGTACTGCGCCGAGCCGCTGCCACGTTCGCCGAAGAGCTGGGGCTCGATCCGGGCCCGGATCTGGTGGAACTGGAAGCGGCAATCCTCGCCCAGCGCACCGACATCCTGCACGCCGTCGTTCCGCCGACCGCTGTGGACCTCTTGCGAGCCGACGGGCCACCCGGCGACAGCGCTCCGAAGTCCGGCTCCCTCTCGGCGCATGCCGTCGCGGAACAGATGCGTCATGAGACCGAAATGCCTGTGACACAACCGGTCTCGGCAGCATCGGAACACGGATCGGCTCCGCCGACGAGCGGCGATCCTCGCGCCGGGGCATTCGTGGGCCGTGATCGCGAACTCGCGGCGCTGATGGCCGCCGCGGAGGAGGCCGCCGCCGACGGGGTGCGCGTCGCGCTCGTCACCGGCGAGGCCGGGCTCGGCAAATCGACATTGCTGGAGCACCTCGGCGCGCGGCTCGGACAGGACGGATGGCTCGTAGCCGCCGGGCGCTGTCCCGAGCTGGACAGCGCTCCGCCCGCGTGGGCGTGGGTCGAGGCCCTGCGGGCGGTGGCGGCGGGTTGCCCGACCGGCGAGCCGGACAGCGATCTGGCCCCACTGCTCTGCGAATCCGCGCCGGGCACCGGTGATGCGACGGCGGGTCGGTTCCGGCTGCGCCGGGCCCTGTGGAACTGGCTCACAGCGGCCGCCGACACGCGTCCCGTCGCACTGATCCTCGACGATCTGCACTGCGCAGACGGCACAACCTTGGACCTGCTCGTCGGCGGCGTGGGTGTGCAGGCCCCGATCCTGATCGTCGCGGCGTATCGCGGGGACGAGAGCGAGCGGCTCACCGACACCCTCGGATCACTCGCCCGGTCCGCACCGCTGCGGCTGGACCTGCCTGGACTGCCCGGCGATGCTGTCGCCGAACTCGTGCGTGCCGAATGCGCGGCCGACGACACAATCGTGGCCGGGATCGCCGAGCGGACCGGCGGCAACCCCTTCTACGTGCGAGAGAGCGCGCGGCTGCTACACGGGGAGGGCGCATTGGTCGCGCTCTCCGAGGTCCCCGACGGTGTCCGGGATGTGCTGCGGCGCAGGCTCGCCCGGCTCCCCGAGGGCGGTGTCTCCGTGCTACGCCTGGCAGCGGTGGCCGGACGGGAGAGTTCGGTGGACGTGCTCGTCCGGGCCGCCGACACCCATGAGGACGGCGTACTGGACGCACTGGACGCGGGCGTCATCGCCGGATTGCTCGACGAGCCGGGGCCCGGGCGCGTCCGGTTCGTGCACACGCTGGTCCGGGACACGCTGGTCACCGATGTCAGCCGGGTGCGGACCACGAGGATGCACGCCCGGATCGCCGAGGCCCTGGAGGGTTCGGGAGATATCGCGGCCCTCGCCCATCACTACGCGCGCGCGGGGTCACCGAAGGCCGTCGGCTATTGCGTGCGTGCCGCCGAACTGGCCGAGGCACGCTATGCCCACGACGTGGCGGCCGCGCTGCTGACCGATGCCGTCACCAACTCCGCCGACCCGGACGAACACATCGACCTGCTCGGCAGACTGCTGCGCGCGCAGGTTCGGGCCGGATCCTTCGCCGCGGCCAGAGACACCCGCGAACAGGCGTTGGATTACGCCGACTCGATCGGGCGCGAGGACCTGATGATCGCCGCGTTCACCGCCTGGACCGAACCCACCCCGTGGCAAGCCCGCCCCTACGGCACGGTCGACCATCCCATCGTCGAACGCCTCGGCCGCCTGCTCGAACGGCCCGGCCTCGCGCCCGACACGCGGGCCCACCTTCTCATCGCCCTCGCCCACGAGCTGGTGGGCGAAGACGATACGACGGTCGTCGCAATGGGGGAGCAGGCCCTCGAACTCGCGGCCGATCCCCGCCTCCGCGCTGCGGCGCTGCTGGTCCTCGCACGCGCGTCCGGACGGGAGAAGTACTCCCGTGAGCTGGTGGAAATCGGCGTCGAGCACGATCTACCCGTCTACCGCGTGACCGGGCTGCTGGGCCAGGCTGCGAGCGCCGCGGCGGCCAACGACCCGGCGACCGTGCGCCGCGTCACCGAGGAAGCGCTCGATCTCGCGCGCAGGTACCGAATGCCGGAGGCGATCGGCGCCGCCGAGATCGCGCTGGCAATGCTGGTGCTCATCGAGGGCCGGTTCGACGAGGCAGAACGCCGCTACGTGCAGACCACCGAACGCATGGAACGCGCCGGATCGGTGCACGCCGCGGGCTTTCTCCGTCTCGCGCGGGCTGCGATCTGGATCGGCGACGGAACGCTCGGCGACCACCTGGACGATGTACGCGCCTTCCACGAGGCACTCGGCCCCATGGTCGAAGACCTGGTCACACTGGCCCTCCATGCCGCCGACCGCGGCGACGAAGCCCTCCGCTCCGGCGCGGCACCGACTCCCATCCGGCCCGACTTCTTCTTCACATTCCTGGCGAGCCTGCGTGCCCTGGCGAGTATCGCCGCGAACGACCGCGACGCCGCCGAGCAGATCTACGCAGACCTGCTCCCGCATCGAGATGGTCCACCGGCGGGCGCGCAGACCTTGTCACTGGCCCTGCGCCCGGCCGCCCACACGCTCGGCGAACTCGCCCTCTTCCTCGGCTGCCACCACGAGGCCGCCGCCCATTTCACCCGGGCCGCCGCCATCGCTGACCGATGGCGCGCCCCGCACTGGTCCGCCGAGGCCCGAAAACACGCCGAACATGCTCTCCACCAACATGTTTCGCCCCCGCGGAAACGCTGAACCGCATTCGGCGGCGGGTGTCCCAGCGTAGGGGACAGCGTTCCAAACCCGCTCCAAGTGTATTCCAAATGCCCAGGACCATCGTCTAGCTCATCGGAACCGACCCCCATAGAGGAGCGAAACATGAGCACACCTACTTTCCGGGCAGCCGTCGTCCGCACACCGAGCGGACCGGACTCGATCGAGATCATCGACGTCCCGCTCGCCGAGCCCGGCCCCGGTGAGGTCGCGGTCGCGGTCGCGGCCGCGCCCGTCAACCCCACCGACCTCGGAGTTACGGGCGGGTTCTTCCATGAGATGGGCATGATCAACCAGCCTTCGCACACCGGCCTGGGCTGGGACTTCGCCGGCATCGTGCGCGCCGCCGGTCCGGGCGTGGACCTGGCCGCCGGCACCCGGGTCGCCGGTGTCGTCCTCGGTTTCGACCGCGACTTCGGCACCTACGCCGAACAACTCGTCGTTCCCGCCGCCGATCTCGCCGTGGTACCCGACGGGCTCGACCTGGTCGCGGCATCGACGGTGCCGCTCAGCGGCCTGAGTGCGGCGCAGATCGTCGATCTGATCGGCGACGCACCCGCCGGCGGAAACCGGCTGCTGGTGACCGGCGCAGCCGGTGCTATCGGGGCCAACGTTGCCGCACTCGCACCCGACCGCGGTTGGCAGGTGACCGGTCTCGCCCGAGCCGCGGACGAACAGTTCGTACGCAGTCTCGGCGCTGACTTCGTCACGAGTGCCGAGATGGGCTGGGACGCGGTCGTCGACACCACGCCTCGGCAGGTCTGGGGTTTGACCCCGGTTCGTGACGGCGGAACCTTCGTCGGCGTCCGGCCCAATATCGTGCCCGTGGCCGAGCGAGGGATCACTGTGAACACACTGATGGCACAGTCGGACGGTCCCCGATTGGGGCAGCTGCTGGCCCACGCGGCGTCCGGCCGATTGCCGACTCGCGTGCACGCCGCCATGCCGTTGACCCAGGCAGCCGATGCCCACCGTGCCATGGCCGAGGGCGGGACGCGCGGGCGCTACGTGCTCGAGCCCTGACCGAAGCGGCCACGGCGGAGATTTGGTTGCGAACGGCAGATCTCGCCCGGACGTCGAGTTCGGCACAGCCCATCCGGTCGGTCTTCGACCGCACCACGTCCACCTCCGGGGAACCGACGGGCCGGATCCTCCGGCCCATTGGGGCGGCATTGACCACGGCCGTCATCCTCGGATCTCGACGTGTACGGGCGCGTCGGTCGCGGCCAGCACATCCGACTCGGTGATGCCGGGCGCGCATTCCCGCAGCACCAGTCCGCGCTCGGTGATGTCGAGGACGCACAGATCGGTGATGACGCGATGCACGACCCCCATGCCGGTCAGCGGTAATGTGCAGCGGCTCAGCACTTTCGGAGCGCCGGATCGGTCGGTGTGTTCCATCAGGACGATCACCCGGCGAGCGCCGTGGACAAGGTCCATAGCCCCGCCCATGCCCTTGACCAGATGCCCGGGCACCATCCAATTCGCCAGATCACCGGTCGCCGAGACCTGCATCCCGCCGAGTACCGCGGTATTGATGTGACCGCCGCGAATCATGCCGAAACTGATCGCCGAGTCGAAGCAGGAGGCCCCCGGGCGAACCGTCACGGTCTCCTTACCCGCATTGATCAGATCGGCGTCCACATCGGCGGCCACGGGATAGGGGCCGGTGCCGAGGATGCCGTTCTCCGAATGCAGGGTGACATGGATATCGGCGGGCAGCTGATCGGGGATCAGGGTCGGCAGGCCGATACCGAGATTGACGTACTCGCCCGAACGCAGTTCCCGGGCCGCGCGTGCGGCCATCGCGAGACGATCCCACCCCGGACGTACGGTCACACTGCTCATTTCGCCTCCTCGGCGCGTACGGTCCGCTTCTCGATCAGGCCCTTGGCCGGACCGGTCGCGACGATTCGGTCGACGAAGATTCCCGGCAGATGAACCGCATCGGGGTCGAGATATCCTGCGGGCACCAGGGTTTCGACCTCGGCTATACAGATCCGGCCGGCGGCGGCGACCAGCGGATTGAAATTGCGCGCGGACTTGTTGAAGACCAGATTACCGGCGGTGTCACCGATCAGCGCGTGGACCAGGGCGTAGTCGGTGGTGATCGCCTCTTCCAGCACATACTGTTTCGGGCCGTTCGCACCGCCGAAGGTCGCGACCGGTTTCGGCGGGGATGCGACCGCCACACTGCCGTTCGGGCCGAACCGCCACGGCATCCCGCCCTCGGCGATCAGTGTGCCGACTCCGGCGGGTGTGTAGAAGGCGGCGATCCCCGCGCCACCTGCCCGCAGTCGTTCGGCGAGCGTGCCCTGCGGGGTGAGCTCCACCTCCAGTTCACCGGACAGATACTGACGGGCGAATTCCGCGTTCTCACCGACGTAGGACGCGGTAACCCGGCGTACTCGCTTGTCGGCAAGCAGAATTCCCAAGCCGTGCTCGCCCGTACCGCAGTTGTTGGACACGATCTCGAGTTTGTCCGGCCCGGCCGCGGCCACCGCCTCGATCAGGGTGTCCGGGATTCCGCACAGTCCGAATCCGCCCACGGCGATGGACGATCCGGATGTCAGATCGGCGACCGCGTCCACCGCGGACGACATCACCTCGGTCATCGCGCCGCCTCCCCCACCCTGGACGGACGGGCCATATCGACGGCCTCGTTCAGCAGTTCCCGCGCCCGATCCCACGGACCGAATCCCGAGGCGGGATTGAGATGCCCCACATCACCGAGATCGACCAGGCGGCTCCCCCATGCCTCGGCCAAACCCGCCACCCGCCGGAACGAGGCCAGCGGATCGGTGGTGCTCGCGGCCACGATGCTCGGGAACGGCAGCCGGCGCCTGGGAATCGGCAGCCAGCCGTTGCCGTCCAGTTCCTCGCCGGTCGGATAACCGGGGGGAAAAGGCTTTTCGATATCGGCGGGGGTGGCAAGCAGGGCGCTGTGCACTTCCCGGGTGGGTTGTTGCGCCCAGTGCACCGTGATCATCACTCCGGCGCTGTGGGCCACCAGAACCACCGGGCCGTCCACATCCGACAGCACCCGATTCAGGGCGTTCACCCTGGCCTCGAGGCTGAGCTTGTCCTGCTCGAGTGGCGGCACGATACGCACCCGCTCGAGTTGCGCCGCGAGCCTGGTCTGCCAGTGATCGAGGATGTGATCGCGCAGTCCGGGGACGATCACCACGGTCGGGTCGATAATGGATTGCACTGTGCCGCAACTCCTTCGGTGAATGGGCGCCGCCGATCGAACGCGGGCACGAAGGTCCGGCGGGTGGTGACGGTGGACCACCCGCCGGAGTACCGTGCCGCCCGCTCAGGCGTGGTGGGTGAAGCCGGCCTGGCCGGGTTTGCGGTTGGGGGCGTAACCGAGCTTGGCGAGCGTCTCGTCCGCGTCGGTGTAGCTCTCGCCGATCTTGTAGATCTCGCGGGCCTCCTTACCGGTGGCGACCTCGCGGCCGAGTTCACCGGCGATCCGGACCAGCTGCTGGATCTGCTGCACCGAGGTGAACTTCTCGCCCTTGCGGCCCCAGATGGTGTCCTCGTTACCGCATCGGGTGTGCAGGCCCATGGCTATCGCCATCGTGTTGACCGGCAGCACCGAGCGCATCAGGGTTTCCAGGGTCAGGCACGCGCCGTCGGGAACCCGGTTGATGAACTGCATGATGTTGTACGGGTTGGGGCCGTCGAACCCGCCGCCGATTCCGACCCAGGTCACGTTGAGCGGACCGGTGTACACACCGCGCCGGATCAGCCGCTCGACGGTCTCGAGCTGCGGAATCGACGAGAGCTGGAAATGCGGCTGAATCCCGGCGGCCTGCAGGCGGCGCAGATGCTCGGCCACCCACGCCGGGCCCGCCGGCACCGTCATCTCGCGGTATGCCTCGGCCAGCTCCGGACGCCGAATCGAGGTACCGGCGATATCGTCGTCGGTCATCAATTCCATGATGTTCATCTGGCTGGTGTTGATCGCGATCGTCACCTGATCCGGCTTCGGATCCAGTTCGGCGAGCATGTGCCGGGTGTCATCGGACAGCCACTTCGCGTCGGCGCCTTCACCTTCGGGCGCGAACGAGATGGATCCGCCGACCTGCAGGATCATCTCGGGTACGGCCTCGCGCAATCCGGCGAGCAATTCGTTGAACTTCGACAGCCGCTTGGAGCCCTTGCCGTCGAGTTCACGCACGTGGATGTGCAATACGGTCGCGCCGGCCTTATAGCAGTCCACCGCCTGCTGGACGTGCTCGTCCATGGTCAGCGGCAGATCCTCGCGGAAGTCGTCGGGCTCCCACTCCGGGCCGTACGGAGCGCAGGTGATGACCAGCTTGTCCTGGTTCTCGGGGAACAGTGCGTCGTCGTGGAAGAACATGGTGTACTCCGATCGAAATCTACTGTGGTGAAAGAGGTTTCAGAACGGCTTGTCGCCGATGATCCCGGCCCGCTCCATCTTGCGAACGTCGGGGAAGTAGTCCTGCACCGCATAGTGCTGGGTGCAGCGGTTGTCCCAGATCGCGAAGCTGTTCTCGGTCCAGCGCCAGCGGACCTGATATTCGGGCACGCTCGCCTGGCGGACGAGGTAGTTCAGCAGTTCCGAGGCGCCGGGCGCGTAGTCGATGCCGAACCGCACGTTCTCCGGGGTGTGGTAATTGATGAAGTGCGTGGTGAAGGCGTTGACGAACAGCACCTTCTCGCCGGTTTCGGGATGAGTGCGCACGACCGGATGTTCGGCGTCGGGGAACTGCTCGTGCAGTCGCAGGCGTTCGGCCTCCGGGCGCATCGCGCCGAAACTCGCCTCGATCGAATGGCGCGCCCGTAATCCGTCGATCCGGGTCCGGACCTGTTGCGGCAGAAGCCGATACGCCTCGGCCATGTTCACCCAGATGGTGTCACCGCCGACCGCCGGTGTTTGCACACAGCGCAGCACACATCCCATCGGGGGCGCTTCCCGCCAGGTCGCATCGCAGTGGAAGGCGTTCTCGTAGTGCTCGGGCGCGCTGTCGAGATCCTTGTAGATCCGGACCAGGCCGGGATGGTCGGGGTCGCTGCCCAGGACTGGATGGTCCTCCAGCGGACCGAAACGCTCGGCGAGAGCGACATGTTCGGCACGACTGATGTCCTGGTCGCGGAAGAACAGCACCTTGTACTCGAGCAGCAGATCCTTCATCGCGGCGAACAGGGTGTCGTTGCGAGATACCTCCGCGAGATCCACGTCGAACAGTTCGGCACCGATGGTGCAGGTCAGCGGCCGCACTCCGAAGGTTCCGGATCGGGTCGAGATTTCGATGGGCGCAATGCTTGTCATGACTGATCCCTTCTTCGACGGCGCGGTCAGACGGTGAGAACCGACGAGCCGACGCTGATGCCCTTCTCCAGATCACGGTGCGCGGCAACCGCGTCCGCGAGTTCGTAGCGCTGATTGACGGCGATCCGGATGCGGCCGGCACCCACATGGGAGAACAGCTCTCCCGCGAGTTCGGCACGCTCGGCCGGATCGGCGATGTAATCGGCCAATGCGGGCCGGGTGACGAAAACCGAGCCCTTGATGGCCAACTGCATGGCATCGATGGGCGGGATCGGCCCCGAAGCCGTACCGAAGCACACCAGCAGTCCGCGCCGCGCCAGCGAATCCAGCGAGGCCTGGAAGGTGGTCTTGCCGATGCTGTCGTAGACGACCCGCACACCCGCGCCGCCGGTGAGCTCACGGGTGCGCTCGGCGACATTCTCGCGGGTGTAGACGATGGTGTGGTCGCAGCCGTGGGCCCGGGCGATCTCGGCCTTCGCGTCGGTCGAGACGGTGCCGATCACGGTGATACCCAGGAGCTTCGCCCACTGAGTGAAGATCAGGCCGACACCACCGGCCGCCGCGTGCAGCAGAACCGTGTCACCGGAGCGCAGCGGATGGATTCGGCGCAACAGATAGGCCGCCGTGAGGCCACGCATCGTCATCGCCGCGGCGGTGTCGAACGGGATATCGTCGGGCAGCCGGATCAGATGTTCGGCCTGCATCACCCGCTCCGTGCTGTAGGCGCCCAGCGGACTGCCGGTATAGGTGACCCGATCGCCGGGGGCGAAGCCGGTGACACCGGGCCCGGCGGACTCGATCACTCCGGCGGCCTCCACGCCCATCCCCGCGGGCAGCGGAGCGGGATACAGGCCCGTCCGGAAGTAGGTGTCGGCGAAGTTCAGCCCCACCGCCTCATGGCGGATCCGCACCTCACCCGGCCCCGGATCACCGACCTCGACATCTTCCCAGCGCAGCACTTCCGGTGCACCGGTCTCGTAGAATCGAATGGCTTGTGGCACAGAGCATCTCCTCCTGCATCAGGGTCCTTTCGGACCCGGCGGGACACAGCCCCGGGACACCTCGGTCGCGGATGTGGCGACGAACTCCGGCGGCGGCCACTTCGCTGTGTGATGCAATCAACGGTAGATACTCTGCGCGTGCCCCGCTTACCCCTACGGGACGTAATGCTTTACATTTGGGGACATCGACAAGGCCGGGCGGAACGGACCGCCAGGCCCAGCATTCGTACGCTCCCGCACGTACCTCACGGCCGATGGCGGCGCGGACTGTCCGCACCGCCATCGGCGAATGTTTGGGCGGCGAGCCGTGACCGGCTCGCCGCCGCGATATCAGAGCTGCGCCCAGACCGATTTGGTCTGCATGTACGCCTCGACGCCCTCCCGGCCGAACTCGTGTCCCCAGCCGGACTGCTTGTAGCCGCCGAAGGGAACGCCGTGGTCGAAGACCAACTGGCAGTTCAGCGTGACCGTGCCCGCCTGCAGTCGCTTCGCGAGGCGGTGCGCGCGACTGAGATTGGTAGTCCAGACGGTGGCGGCCAGGCCGTAGGTGGTGTCGTTGGCCAGTGCCACTGCCTCGTCGTCGTCATCGAACGGCAGGATCGGCACCACCGGGCCGAAGATCTCCTCCTGATAGAGGCGCAGCTTCGTATCGACATTGGTCAGCACCGTCGGGTGCACGAAGTAGCCCTTTCGGTCCAGGCGGTGCCCGCCGGTCACGACCTCGACCCCGGCCTGCTTACCCTCGTCGATGTAGCCCAGCACGCGGGTGAGCTGCTTCTGGCTGATCAGCGGCCCGCTACCGGCACCCTCTGAGGGCCCGCCCAGTTTGAACGAATTGGCAATCGCGGCAATACCTTCCACGACCTGGTCGTACACGCTTCGCTGCACGAAGATGCGCGAACCACAGACACAACCCTGGCCGGAATGGACGAAGATACCCATCGCGGCCATCATGATCGCCATATTCAGGTCGGCGTCGTCGTAGATCAGCACCGGTGATTTACCGCCGAGCTCGAGCATGACCTTCTTGAGATTGCCGGCCGACGCCTCCACGATTCGCTTGCCGACCTCGGTCGACCCGGTGAAGGCGACCTTCTCCACATCCGGATGTGCGGTCAGTTGAGCACCCGCGGTGTGACCGTAGCCGGTAACCAGATTGACCACACCCTCGGGCACACCGGCCTCGGCGATCAGGCGGTCCAGCAGCAGCGCCGACAGCGGGGTCTCCTCGGCGGGTTTGACGATACTGCTGCAGCCCGCGGCCAGCGCCGGAGCGACCTTGGCGCACGCGTTGAAGATCGGCCCGTTCCACGGGAAGATCAGTCCCACAACGCCGTACGGCTCCTTGAGCGTGTAGGCGTGCATCTCGGCGAAGGAGCCCGAGACGCCGCCTTCCATCTGCACTTCGTGGGCGGTGCCGTTGATCTTGGTGCACCAGCCCGCGTAGTAGCGGAAGAATTCGGCGCAGGTGGGGACAATCATCCGGGCCTGCTCAATGGGCATGCCGGTGTTCAGCGAGTCGAGCTGCGCGAACTCCTCGGCGTGCTCGTCCATCAGATCGGCGATACGCCACATGATCTTGGCCCGCTGCCGGTCCGGCAGACCGTTCCAGGCCCCCGCCTCGAACGAGGTCCGTGCCCGGGACACCGCGTCGTTGACGGCATCCTCACCGGCATCGGTGAATTCGGTGATCTGTTCCTCTGTCACGGGATCGATGATCGGGATCACGTCGCCCTTACCGGGCCGCTGACGTAGTTCGTCCAGTACCGACTGCAATGCCATCGCGGATCCTTCCTTCCGGCCGAGTGGGTATCGAGCCCGTCCGGCCGCGCGGCACCACCGTCGGCGGCGATGCCGATGAAATTTAGCTCTGCAAATTTGAGTGAGTCATTCTCTACTATGAGAATAGCATTTCCGTAGCGAGACCGGCAGGGCACGGTACGTTCGTTCACGCGCGGGAGCACGCCCGCGGATCGGCCCGGTTTGCCGCGACCTCGGCACAGGCGAGATCTCGGCATACGGCTGAACTCGATGGATCAACCGATGGGAGCCGGATCAATGCTCATGCGTCATATCGCGGCCGGTGCCGCACTCGTCGTCGCCGCACTCTGCGCGGTGCCCACCGCGGCCTCCGCCGACGACCCCGAATTCCCCCGCAACGGAGTGATTCCGGGCGGCACTTACCACATCACCCGGCACCCGGCCAATGTGCTGGGGTCGCCGATGGAGAACTGCGATCTGCAGGTCTTCGTCGACGGCGTGGTCGTGGTTCTGGTGTGCCCGACCTGGTCGAGGACAGGACGACAGGTCCCGGTGGGGCCGGACGAAACGTATGTGACATACGATCCGCAGCCCTTCGCCACGCCCTTCGGGATGGATCTGCGCGATATCGATCCGCGCCAGGGACATTGGATCGGCACGCTGAACATCGCCGGCACCCCGATGAGCGCGCCTTATCCGATCGCGGGCGTCACGTTGCAGCGCAGCTGAGTCCGGTCGGGCGCCGGGGATGTCACACTCCGGCGTCCGGCGTCGTCACCCTGATGACCACACCTACAGGGTGCACGAAAGGACCACTGCCATGGATATCGCGTACTACATCGTCGGCGCCGCAGCCGCGCTGTGGATCGGCTTCTCGGGTTATTCGCTGTTCAACAAGAGCGAATTCGTTGTCGAACCGCTGACCACCTACGGGGTTCCGCGCAACTGGTGGAACTGGCTCGCACTGGCGAAATCGGCTGGGGCACTGGGATTGATCCTCGGCTTGTTCATTCCCGCGATCGGTATCGCCGCCGCGATCGGCCTGATCCTGTACTTCCTCGGAGCCGTCGCCACCACGGTACGGGCCCGCTCGTACTCGACCACAATCTTCCCGGCCTTGTACCTCATCCCGGCAGTCGCCACACTGGCGCTGCAGCTGGCCCGCTGACCGTCCAGTTCCTGCAGTTCGGGCAGGTGATCGGCGGTCGGGAGCTCGCATGGAACGCTACTATGGGCGCCATGTCGCGCCCGACCATCGAGCCAGACCTTCCAGAGCGTATGAGCTGGGAGGATCTGGAGAAACTACCGGCCGAGGTCGCCGGGCAGATCGAGCTGTGGGACGGCCGCGTGGTGTGGGTGCGCCGAGGGCCTGCCGAGCACCAGACCTTCTCCAATTTGATGTGGAATGGCCTGCGTCGTTGCCTCGGCCAACACGCCATTGCCAATCCTGAGGACTGTTGGAAGGCGACCACCGAGACCAACGTTTTCCTCGGTAGAACCGGAAAGTCCGACTTCCTCACGCCGGATTTCCTCATCCATCGCTGCCTCGAACAGCCCTACCAAGACGTCCGCGCATCAGATGCACTGTTGGTCGGTGAAGTGTTGTCGCCCTCGAACACTCAGTCCGACATGGAGGCGAAGAAGGCCCGCTACGCCGGTGCCGGGATTCCCTGGTACTGGGAGGTCCTGCTCGACCGCAATGTCAGCGCCATCGCCACCGTGCGCGCCTTCGCGTTGGAGACGGGCTACGGTCAACTTCCCCCGGGAGTGCGCCCCCTTCGTTCAGCCAACTACCTGGTCGCCGGAGAGTGGTCGCACGACGATCCGGAAGGCATTGTCACGAATTTCCCCTTCCCCATCCGGATTCCCTGGTCCGAACTCGAATACTGATCTATCGGTTCGGCGCGTTCCACGTCGGAGTCCCGTAGACGTTGAGCTTGTCGATGCCGCATTCTGCGGAAAAGCCCAGGCCGACAACGGAGAACGTGAATGCTGCGTGTGAGGCTTTCGCCGCGCGGGCCATAGCATCGACGGTGTCCGTGGTGCCGTGATGCCGTGCCGCGAGCTCGTACACGAGATCGGTGAGGTCTTCACCTCGATTCGATGCAATCGATAGGGTGAAGGTGGTCCTTTCGCCTCGCCGGGCGGAACATACGATGAAGTCTCTCTCGTTGAGCTCGGCAGGGTTGGCACCGCACCTGACGAGCTCCGACAACACCTCCCACGCGGGGTCCCCGAAATGTCGCACCAACTTCATCGGTACCGCGGCACTACGGGCCCGGGCCCGCTGATAGACCTTTTGGGTCACTTCGCCTTGCGCATCCACTTCGACCGCGACAAAGCATGGGGCGAAGAAGCTCTCGTCCTTCGACACAGCCGCCAGGGCCTCGAAACCGGACCAAATCCGGCAAAGACGCTCGAGTGCTCCAGGAAAGGCGTTCGGGCTCCCATAGACTTTCAGGGCCGCGACGTGTTGTGACAAATCGGTGTGATGGGCCATTCCGAGCCAAGCCCAGGGCGGTTCGTGCACCGACCGTCGCAGTCTGTTGGGGTAGATAGCGGTGAGAAACGCCTCGACCGTTTCGACAACCGAGTCGTCAGCGACCGGCAACCACGCAGCCAGATCACCGATCGACGCCGACAACGCAGTGAGCCTGGCCGCGATATCGCGGTCGTGGGTGACGAGCTCGGTGCCGTAGCGAACGGCAGGAGTGTATTCACCCCTTCCTCCGGTGAGGCTCACCTCGAAAGGAAGTCCGGAGAGGGTCAGCCCACTGGTGCGCCGCCCATCCGGTGCGTGCACTGTCAGACGCCCGCCGCAAGCAATCCGCATGACGGTCCGGATCACCTCCGGATCGCAGTCCGGCGCCACCACCTGCGCCACCTCCACCAGGAAGTCCCCGGCACTGCGGACAACGGCGTCGGTCATACCTGCGGATTCTGCCCACTGGGTGCCGAGTAGTTCGGCTGCCAGGCATTGGTCTTCTCTTGGCCACCGTCATTCGCACCGGCGCCGTCAGGATGGAAAAACTGGTACTTCGGATCCGGGTGTTCGGGATCCCATGACATCAATCGGCCGTCGACAACCATGTAATTATTGGCAGGGCCTGTCCGGACGATGACCGCGCTTCCACCGTCCCACCGCACGATGTCACCGGTGTGCGTGGCTCGGGAATCGATCGCTGTCTCTTGCCCGAGCAGATTCCCATAAGCGGCCTCGGCATTACTGCCGTTCGGATTGTTCAGCTCCTTGTTCACGACATCCGCGACGGTCGCGGGCACCTGATGCACACTCCCGTCCGGGAGCTTCATGTCGACGTTCAAGTTGTTGCTCTGGGGTACCGGTCCTGCGGCATTCGAGGCCGACACCACGCCGGATTGCGCCCCATTCGCGGTCTGACTGCTCGTGGCTGCAGCCGGCTGCGCGGTGGGTGTGGTCGAAGGCCACGGTGTTTGCCGGCCGGCCCCGCTCGAACCGTCGGCGTTGCTACCGAGGCCACCCATGTTTCCGAAGCCCCCGGATCCGAACTGCCCGAATCCCTGCCCCACGTTGCCGAACCCCTGCCCCACGTTGCCGAACCCCTGCGCCATGTTCGCCGGATTCCACGCCGCGGCAGCATTGGCCTGACCGCTGTTCTGCGGAGTGGTGGTCCCGGAAACTGCCTGTGCGGTATCGGTCGCACCGTTCTTGATGTCATTGATGGCCTGTTGGATTTTCGACGCGGGATCTGTGGCTGCCGACTCGTCGGTTCCCGTCGTATCGGTGCCGTCGGTTCCGTTCACGTCGGTACCTGTGCCGTCGTCGGTCCCCAGCGCGTCGGTCCCGGAGGTGTCGTCGGATCCGATGCCCTCCGGAAACAGATCCTTGAAATCTTGGGGCTCATCCTGTGCGGCGCCCGTCAGCAGATCGTCTGAGCCGCCGTTGTTGCCTCCGCCGTTGTTACCACCGTTGTTGCCGCCATTGTTACCACCACCGTCACTCCCCGTTTTCTCTTTGCCCTTGTTGGCTCCTTTATCTTTATCGCCACCGTCATCGGGAGCTGGGTCATTGTGAACGCGGATGTTGAGAGCATTCTTCTCGATCTCTTTGACCGCCGCGGCGTACGCTTTCTTCCAGTCATCGCGTGCGATTTTTAGATATGATCGATAGATTCCCTCCGCTTCGTCGGTCAGGTGGTAGAGGCCATCTTCTTTATCTTTCGTGTAGACGACCTGAGCCTCGCTGTCCCCTTGCGTAGGATGCCAATATATTTTCCCGTCGACGGCCGCCCTATCTTTCCCACCGTAGTTGAACGCCAAATTCTCTTTGAGTGTTTTATATATATTCTGAAGCTCTTTATAGGTCTTCAGGTTCTCGATCTTGGTATTTACGGTCTTGTCTTGAACGTCGGCATGGTCTTCTTCGTATTTTGTCTGCCGTTTATCCAGCAGATCTTTCAAATCGGAGTAATGATCAACAGCTGTCGACCAACCGCTCGCGGTCGTTATCTGGTCACTGTCGACAACCTTGGCAAAGTCGAGCTTATCCTCGATATCCCCCGCGCCGAGCGTGTCGAAACCCCACTGCATAACAAACTCGAACTCTTTGATAAGCCTGTAGAGTGCTTTACTTCCACCTTCTGGACGAGGCAGAGATACTGGTACGTGACCCTTCTCGTCGACAAACGGCGACGCAGGTTTGTCGTCTTTATCTCTTTCGGTGGAAAACTTGAGAGATTCGTCGCCTTTCTTTTCATCTCCTTTTTTATCGTCAGGATTCTTCTTCTCTTGTTCCTGTTTCGCCTTGACGATTCCGTCTATATCATTATTCTTGAGCCGATTGGCCAGATCTTTGTATTTATCCTCCTTCGTCAGATCGTAATTGTGCGACGTGTTATACCATGAATCGCGAGATCCGATTTCTTTGCGAACATTTTCCGGCAACAGGTTCAGCGCCATCTTGAGCTCTGTTGAATTCAAGCCCATCAGCTTGTCCGCCGCCGCTTCGGCTTGACTCTTGTCGAAACGGTCCGCGTCCCAGGACTTCACATGATCCTGTTCGATCTCCTTGGTGACTTTTCCGACCTTCCCGACGTCGGCTACCGGATCGGTCATCAGCGTCTCCCCTCATCATGGAAGCCTGCAGGCCCAGACGGGCCGTTCAGTGACTCGGCAAAGAACGTTGCCGGGGCGTTCCCGCTGTTGGGCGCGGTAACACCGACGCCGCGCGGGCTGGATCCGATATAGCTCGAGCCGCCGCTGCGCGGGATGGCGGCAGCATCCGTTGCGATCGCTTCCGCCGTAACAGCCGGCATGGCCGTCGACAAGAAGGGATGTTCGAATATCTGGCCGTAGTTGTACAGCGCTTCCCGTAACATCGGCCGGTCAGCGCGCCTCGCCTCGAGCAGCAACAACAGTTCGCCGGCACGGCGCTCGAAAATCAAATTTCGCAGCTTCTCGGCGGCACGTGGTTCTACACTGCCGCCGATCGGGACTCCGGACAGCTGTATTCGCCCAGAACGCAGTGCCGCCGCCACCTGGCCATCGGCGGCGCGCAGCTGATCCCACCAGCTCGCCGGGACAGGCTGACCAGCGCTCAGGGCACCGAGGATCCGTTCCCTCGAGGCCCGGAGTGTCGCGTGTGCTTCACCGACGACGGGGACCACAGCGCGGATCCGGAGATCCGCAGCGCGGGCCAGTTGTAGGCATTCGTCGCGAATTTCCGATTCCGAAATCATCACTGCTTGGTGCCGGAGATCATGCGATCCCAGCGTTTCGAGCCGGTCCACGAGTCCGGGACCGGGAGCAGTGAGGTCCACGGTCGCCTCGGTCGGTGATACTCGATCTGCCAGTCCGACACCCTGCCCCAACGCGATTCGGATATCACCGGCAATCGCCGTGGACGAAGCCAGCGCAGTGATTCGGATGTTGATCTGACGGGCGACCCTCAATCCGATCTCGGTCAGCATGCGCGCCGGATCGGCGGAGCCTTCCAAGGCCGCGACGGCCCTCCGCTCCGCAGGTTCGAGGATCGAATCCTCCTCCCACGGAACCATTACCTCCGATGGTAGGAACAGCCCCGGAGGAAGCCAGCCACGCCCCTCGTTCGACGTCAGCGAGATGATGGGCCAGCTGGGATTGACCGGGTTCCGTGAGACCGCGACCGCCCATTCCAGATCTGGCGCAGATCGTGCAGCAGCAGCGAGCACAGCAGCGAGCAAGGTGCGGGCGATCACCAAGTCTTCGTTCACCTGTTCCCTTGCGAGCGGCATGGTCTGGCGAGACTTGGCAGCAGAGATCGCCGCAGCAAGGGCGCTCGGAGCAACCGATGTTGCCCCTGTCTGGGTCGTTCCCGGGCCGACAGCGCTTGCCGCCACGCCCGGGCCGGGGGTCGAAGGTCCCGGCATCATCCCGAGCGGGGGCGGGGAACCACCGATTCCCGATGCGTCGGCCGGTGGACTACCGATTGCATCGAATTGGGACGCTGACCGGCCCGCTTCACTGATCGGCGGAACCGGAATTCCGTCAGGAGCATTGCCACTCGGCACCACAGCGCCGACCGGCGCGACGTCTCCGCGCGGCGCGATAGTCATGCTCTGCGTGCCGTTGTATGCCTGTCCTCCCGCGGGGACAGCGGCGGACGGATTCACTACGCCCAAGTGCTGGTCGGTGTCTACCGGCGCATGCCCCTCGGGACCGGCAAGCGACGGCCGACGGGTCGCGGCGTCATTCTCATGGCCTGGAGTGTGTACCTGCCGAACCGGCGTATCCCGGCCCGTGTCTGCGGGGTTCGCGTGGGGCGACCCCGTCGGCACAATCCCGGCGGCACCACCGGCACGTTTGATGTCTCCACCACCGGCGTGGTCGCCATCCTCCAGTGCCGCGGCGGTGGCGAGCAATTCATCTCGCGTCCGCTCATGCTTGCGAGCGAGGAATTCAGCCTTGTCATGGCGCTTGTTGTAGTAGGTCTCCAACTCGGTTCGCACCGGGTCCGCGATGGTGCCGTATTGCCCCTGAAAACGTTTGAGCCAGCCACTGGGGATTTCACCCCACTTATGGAGGGATTTGGCCCACTCATCGTGTTGTGCGGCGATCGCACGCAGCTGATCGGGCTCGACACTCAGGTAATCGGGCATGCTCGACTAGTCCCTCCGCCAGAATCCCGAACTCATTCTTCCGGCTTCCCAAAGTTGGGGAGCGAGTGGCTCGGAGCGCCTCTGGCTTGCCATTCCCGCACGATGTCCTCCAGCGGTCGTGGCATATTGTCGGGATCGTTCATCGCCTTGTCGTATTGCAGACGCGCATCTTGCGTGCTTTCGGTGACAGCAGCCATGATCTCGGCGCTCAGTTCCAGGCTGTCGAACCGGTCGCAGGTCCCGGGCGCCAGGTACAGGTCCCGCAACCTGCCACGTGCGTCGACCTCGGGAATGACCAGCCCGCTCGGTGAAGGACGGCGCGCCACGATCTTGTCCGCCCGTTCGGTCACCTCGGCGATCCGGTTTCCCAGTTCTCTGTTCAGCTCGAGCGCGATTTGCACGTTCGGGTGGATTTCAACCATCTGTCCTCGCTCATCCGCTACCGAACGCTCACCTTCGCGATGGCTGCCGGCCGCTAGGTGCATACACCTCATAGCCACACGCATCCGCTACCAGTTTGCCAACGGGGATGTTGAATGCTCCAAACCGAATTCCCAGCGCCGGGAAGCTCAGTCCGGCCGTGCGACTATCCGCGATGACCACCCCGGCACCCTCCTGCCCGAACTCCGGTGGGGCCGGGCATGCGGGGAGCGTGCGTGTGCTGGTGGTCGAGGACGAATTCGATGTGATCGTGCTCAACATCATGCTGCCCGAAATGAGCGGCTACGAGGTGCTACGCCGGCTGCGTGTCCGTGACATCACCACCCGATGCTGTCGCCTGATCGATCCGGACTGGACCGGACTCGTAACCTGGACCCATGGTTCAACTCGCGACCGCACCGGCCGCAACCGCGCCACAGCACGCGGTCGAGGTGCTCGCCGATCGGCGGATCGTGGTACTGACCGGGGCCGGAGTGTCCACCGACAGCGGTATCCCGGACTACCGGGGCCCGGATTCCCCGCCTCGCACGCCGATGACCTACCAGCAGTTCGTCGGCGATCCGGTCTTCCGGCAGCGCTACTGGGCGCGCAATCACGTCGGCTGGCGGCGGATGGACGCCGCCCGTCCGAATCCGGGCCATCGGATGCTGGCGCGGCTGGAACGCGGCGGCGCGGTCACCGGGCTCATCACCCAGAATGTCGATCTGCTGCACACCAAGGCCGGACATCGCGCCGTCATCGATCTGCACGGCAGTTACGCGCAGGTGCGTTGCCTGTCCTGCCGGGGGCTGATCTCACGAATGACGCTCGCCGAGCGACTCGAGGCCGCCAATCCCGGATTCGCCGACCTCGCCACCGCGACGGGGATCGAGGTGGCGCCCGATGCCGACGCGGTCGTCGCCGATACCGCCGGCTTCCACATGGTGGACTGCGATCGGTGCGGCGGCATGCTGAAACCCGATATCGTCTACTTCGGTGAGAATGTACCGAAAGACCGTGTGGACGAGGCATTCTCGATGATCGACGCGGCCGATGCGGTGTTGGTCGCGGGTTCCTCACTGACGGTGATGTCGGGGCTGCGCTTCGTGCGGCGGGCGGCGAAGTCCGGTAAGCCGATCGTGATCGTCAACCGCGGGCGGACCCGGGGTGACGAGTTGGCCACCGTGCGTATCGATTCCGGCTGTTCACCGACTCTCGCGACGCTGGCCGACGCGCTGGCCCCGGAAACCCGGGGATGAATGAACGAGGGTGCCGGCGGAGCATTGCTCCGCCGGCACCTCGAGGCGAGATTTTCAGTTCCAGCCGGGTTGTGCTCGGCGCTTGATCGGCGGGGACGAGTTGGCCAGGATCTCCAGGTCCTCGAGGAACCGTTCGATACTCTCCGATTTCGCACCGGGAGTGCCGACCTGGTCGCGCACCTTCTCTTCGGTGATGGCGAGCATCGCGGCGGCCAGATCTGTTTCCAGATCCCGCACCATCTGGCGACGCAGTTGCGCGATCTGATCGCGTCCCTGCCGACGCACCCGCTCGACCTCCGCCGCGGCCGCCTCCCGCATCTGCGCCACGATGAATTCGGCGTCGGCGCGCGCGTCGGCGCGGATCTGCTCGAGTTCGGCGTGCGCCTCGGTGAGGGCGTTGGCGTAGGACTGCTTGGCCTCTTCCAACTGCGTGGCGGCGTGATCGCTGTCCGAGAGCTGTTTGGCGATCGCGTCCTGGCTCTTGGCCATCATCCGCTTCACCGGTGGTACGACCCATTTCACGACGATGAAGATGATGACCACGAAGCCGAACAGCTGACTGAAGAAGACCGGCCAATCGAAGGTGATCTCGTATCCGCCGGCGGCAAGAACACCGCCGTTGGTGTGAATCATTACGACTCCCGTCCCCTCCTGCGACCGGCGGTACCGGCATGCCGACTGTCACCGACCACCTGATCGGCGAGCGATTGTGCCAGCGGCTCGACCTCGAGTCGCAGCTCGGCCTTCACGCGGTCGGCCTCCGCACGCAGATGGCCGGCGGATTCGGCGACGATGCCGTCGACCTCCGCCTGCGCTTGCGTGCGCAGATCATCCACGATGGCCCGGCCTTGCGCCCGGGCATCGTTGCGGATGTCGGCCGCCTCGGTACGGGCCTGTTCCAGGGCCGTCTGATATTTCGCTTCGGCTTCGGCGAACACCTGTTTCGCCTCTTTGGCGTTGGTGGTGGTCGCCTCGACCCGCTCCTCGCGTTCGGTCAGCACCTTGCGGATCGGCGGAACAACGAAGAACCAGATGACTCCGAGCACGATCAGGAAGATGATCAGCTCGACGAAGAAGGTGCCGTTGGGAATGAGGAAGTTCCCATCGGCCACCACATCGGTTCGCGCGGACATCTCGCCGGTTACTTACCGGGAGTGGCGAATACGAACAGGGCCATGAATGCCAAGTTGATGAAGTACGCCGCCTCGACCAGACCCACGGTCAGGAAGAAGTTACCGCGCAACCGGCCCTCGGCCTCGGGCTGACGGGTGACACCGTTGATCAGTGCCGAACCGGCGAGACCATCGCCGATACCCGCGCCGATGGCGCCACCGGCCATGATGAGACCACCGCCGATGAGGGCGCCCTGGACGATTGCTGGATCTGCTGCCATTATCTCTTCCTGTTCTCCAACGTTGACCGATCGGCGGGGCCGGTCGGGACTGCCGTTCAGTGGTTTTCGTGCTCCAGAGTCATGGACTGACTGAAGTAGAGGACGGTCAAAAGCGCGAAGATGAACGCCTGGATGGCGCCGACGAACAGATCGAACAGCTTCCAAATGGCGTTGGGACCCCACGAGATCCAGTACGGGAACAGCGCGATCACCGCGACCATAACGCCGCCGGCGAACATATTGCCGAACAATCGCAGTGATAGCGACAGCGGTTTGGCGATCTCCTCGATGATGTTGATCAACACCATCGGGCCCCAGCCCGTATGGCCCTTCAGTAACTGCTTCACATGCGTCAACGGACCACGGCGCCGGATTCCGGCCGCGTGATAGAAGACGAAGACGAACAATGCCAGCGCGTAGACGAAATTGACATCGGATGCGGGCGGGAAGATGAATTCGCCACGCCCGTACTGCATCGGCAGCACCGATATCCAGTTCGACAGCAGAATGAACGTGAAAAGCGTTACCGCCAGCGGCAATACGAACGGAGCGATCCGCATTCCGATCGCGGATTCCACCTGCCCTCGCATCTGCACGGTGACCGTTTCGAAGAACAGCTGGACGCCATTCGGGACGCCGGAGGTGATCTTCATACGGAGAAACATCGCCAAGGCGATGACGATCACCGCGGCCACCGCTGTCGAGATGATGGTGTCGACGTTGAACGTCAGTCCCCACAACTCGGCGGTGGCATGGTGACCCACTTCGATCTTCGGCTCTTCATCGGCCAGGATCATCGTCGCGATAGTGCTGCTCATGACTGCTGACGGAGCCCTCTCCACTCGGGCACAACGGTATACAAGACGAGGATGACCTGGAACAACGCCAGCCCGAAGAAGATGCCGACGCCGTCCGGCCGGGTCAGGAACGCGACGATGATCGCCAGCACGGTGAGAACGATCAGCCGGCTGGCCGTCGTCAGCGCCAGCAGCTGCTTATTCGGCGATTCCGAACGAGTGATTCTCGTGACCGACCGCAAGGTCAGTTGCGCATTGAGCCATCCCAAACCCAGCCCTATACAAATGAATACACCGAGCAGCAACCGATCCAGTGGACCCGTTACCACCAAAGCCAGAACGCCGAATGCGGCTACCATAATGCCCGCACGGCGTAACCGCAGTTTGTCGATACTCACTGCGACACCACCATCGCCGCCATTTCACCTCGTAGTAGGTCGTGATCGAGGTCAGCTTACACATACCAACCTCCTTGCGTAGCAACATTTTTGATCTTCGTATACTTGATCTTGAATTTTGCGCAGGACACACCGAGAGAATGGTTCCAGTCATCGTCGGGCAATCCTTTCGGATGCCCATCTACCTGCGGGCAGATCTCTAATTTCGGACATTTCGGACCGGGTTCGCAGCATGGCGGCAATGGTAAATTCGAGGTCAAATTGCCATACAGTACGAGTAATGTCTGTGCACGAGCCCGAATCGCAAGTCCCATTTGACCGAAGTGTCCGTATTAATGACAATTCTCGATACTCCGCGCCGATGCCTTATATATAGGCGTCATATACAGCCGCCGTTCCGAGCCGCACCGACCGGCCCGGCCGACCGCCGGACACAAACCGGCCACAACTGCCACCCCCGGCAATCCACCCCCGACACACCTGCCCGATTGCACAAATTTTGCCTTCTACCAGGCATTCCCGGACATTTTACTGGCGAAGGGTTACCGTGTCTGCTGCTGGGTAACACACCCAGCGGGACTCTCTCGGCCCCCCGATCAGGGGAACCGAAGTTCCCGAGAGAGGCCTTGGATCTCGGCTCTCTCCATGCTTGGTCGCAGCTTCACACGTTGAGGAGGCAGTACCATGAGCAGTAACCCGTCAGGCTCGGATTCCTCGGGTCCGTCCGGCTCCAGTCCCAGCGAGTACCCCGAAGCTCTGCGCGCAGGCTCCCTGCGCGCCCCGGAATCGGAGTACTCGGTCACTCTGGACGACGCCGCACTGAACCCGGATTCCTTGATCTACAACCTCCACGGTTCCGGAGCGCCATTGCACATCGTGATGGTCGCACCACCGTATTTCGAAGTTCCGCCGGCAGGTTACGGCGGAGTCGAAGCCGTGGTGGCTCAACTGGCGGACGCATTGGTCGCACGCGGGCACCAAGTCACTCTGCTGGGCGCCGGCCGCCCCGGGACCACTGCACGGTTCATCCCCGTCTGGGACGACATCCTCGCCGAGCGCCTCGGCGATCCGTTTCCGGAAGTTCTCAATGCGCTCAAGGTCCGGCGCATCATCACCGAACTGGCGCAGACCGAGCGCATTGATGTCGTGCACGACCACACCTTCGCGGGGCCGCTGAACGCTCCGATGTACTCCGCCCTGGGCATTCCGACCGTGGTCACCGTGCACGGACCCGTCGATGGCGAGGCGCAGGAGTACTACACCTCGCTCACCGATACCGCGCAGTTCGTCGCCATCAGCGATCGGCAACGTTCGCTGGCGGAGAATCTCAATTGGGTGGGGCGGGTCTACAACACCGTGCGCCCGGCCGAATGGCCGTTCCAGACGCGCAAACAGGACTTCGCTCTGTTCCTCGGGCGTTATGCCCCGTACAAGGGTCCCGACCTGGCGCTACACGCCGCACACGAGTCGGGAATTCCACTGGTGCTGGCGGCGAAGATGAACGAGCCGCCGGAGAAGGCCTACTTCGAATCCGCGGTGCGCCCGCTGCTGCGGGATACCGACTTCGTCTTCGGTGAGGCCGACCAGATCGCGAAGCGGCTACTACTCGCGTCCGCGCGCTGTCTGCTGTTCCCGATTCGCTGGGAGGAGCCGTTCGGCATCGTCATGATCGAGGCGATGGCCTGCGGTACGCCCGTGGTGGCCTTGCGCGGTGGCGCGGTCGAGGAAGTGGTCGACCACGGCGTCACCGGCATCATCTGCGACGATCCCGCCGAACTGCCGGCGGCCATCGCCGCGGCGGACGACCTCGATCCCGCCGCCTGCCGGCGCCGGGTTGTGGAGCGGTTCTCGGTCGATCAACTGGGCGCCGGTTACGAGGCCGCTTATTACACCGCTATCGGTAAGACCGCCGCGGGCTCGATCGCGGCGGAGGGTGTTCCGTTGAGCCTGCCGTTGTCGGCCATCGGAAACAGCTGATTCACCAGTGCGCGAACCCGCATCCGGTCGCTCCGCGCGGCCGGATGCGGTCGTCTCAGCGCGGCAGCCCGCCGAGGCGGCCCTCCCAGCGCACCAGCACATCGGCCAGGATCCGGGCCAGCTCGCGCTGGTCGTCGTCCGGTAGTCCGGACAGCAGCCCGGCCTCGTAGGCCAGCTGGCGTGGCATCAGCCGATCGATCACGGCCCGCCCCTCGTCGCTGAGCGCGATATGCGATACCCGGCGGTCCCGGGTATCGGCCCGGCGCCCGACCAGACCCCGCTGTTCCATGCCGCGCAGTCGTTTGGTGACCGCCGCCGGGGAGGCGAAGGTCTCGCGGGCCAGGCGGCCCGGTGTGAGTTCACCGCCGACGCGGCGCAGGGCCAGCAGCAGGTCGAACTCGGGCCGGGTCAGTTCCTCGTCACCGAGCGGGGCATCGCTGACTTGCTGTAGTAGTGCCGAGCATCGGTTGATGCGGCCGATCACCGCGATCGGGCTCAGATCCAGATCGGGTACGGCCCGGGCCCACTGTCGCATGACCTCGGCAACGGCATCATCGACCCCGGTCTCGGCGAACCCTTCGGCGCTCATGCGGCCACCGTAGCCAGCGAGCGGACCGGCAACCGATCCAGCAGTTGGTGCCCGGTGCGTTCGGCGGCGACGATGCGCTCGTCGGGAAGCGTTCCGCTCCACCATTCCCCCGCCGCGGTATCGGCGCCGGTGCGGACCTCGATCAGCGCGGCGGCCAAGCGGGCCCGGTCGGAGCCGCCGCCGGCACCGGATTCGACAGCGCGGCGGGCGCTGCCGATGGCCCGGTCCAGATCGCGCAGTGCCGTAGCCACCCGATCGGCGACCCGGCGGTTGGGAATCACGAAACAGATGACCACCGCGACCACCGCACCCACACAGGTATCGAGCCAGCGGTCCAGCCCGAGTTCGGCGGCCGGACGCGGATTCGCGAACTCGACCATCGCCAGCGCCATCGGTGTGATGAAAACCGTAGCGACCCAATAGTTCCGGGAGACGGTGGCCTCGACGACCACCTGACAGGTCAGGGCCAGCGCCACCAGGGTTACAGGGCTGTGTATCCACGGCGCGGCCGCGGCGAACAATCCGACGCCGACCAGATTACCGAGGACACGTTGTACGGTCCGTTGCCACGACAGCGCGGTATTCGCGACGATCAGCACGGCGGCGGTCATCACCGCCCAGTAGGGCCGGTCGACGCCCAGCGCCAGCGAAATCCAGCCCGCCGCAGCCGATCCGATGGTGACGCGGACGGCCAGCGGCAGTTCGGAAGCACTCGGCCGGATGGAGTTCAGGACGCGCCGCGGGGCCACTCCACGCGGAGTGTTCTGCCGACCGAGTGCGATACCGCGGATCTCGGACTCCTCGGCCGCGGCGCATTCGATCCGCGGAACCGGACGCCCGCGGCGCAATTCCCGGCCGTACTGCTCCAGGGTTTCGGCCCCGGCCCAAGGAGCCGCCGGATCCGGGACCCCGGTGAGATTCGCGGCGGTGCCGTCCGGGTGACCGGGGGCCTGCGCGTCCGAGGGATCGAGCCGATAGCCGGGACCGGTGGGTCTTGTTGCGGCAGCCAGGGTTTCGGCCCGGGCCAGCAACCCCGCCAGCGCGGTGAGCTGCGGTACGGTCCGGGCGGTCGACGGGACCCGGGCCAGCGTGTTCCAGCCCGCCTGCACCGCCACTGCGGCATCGTGGCGGGCCCGCGGAACCCCGGGATCGCCGAGGGGCACGCGCAGCAACCGTGCCGTCGCCTCGACCGCGCGGGCCACCGCCATCCGCTGCGGTCCGTGCGGGCGCACCAGCGCCGGGGCCATGCACACACACCACGCCAGTACCCCGCCGAGCAGGATCAGGCCGATATGTCCGGGAAGCTGTGCGGCGCGCTGTGGCACGAAGGCGGCGCTGGACACCACGAAGGTGAAGATGATGTTTCCGGGTGGACCCATCCGGGCGGCGTCGCAGACCAGTTTGTAGAGCCCGGCGAGGACCGCTATCACGGCGACGCGGACAGCCGCGGAGTCGATCAGCGCCGAGGCGGTCAGTGCGACCGCGGTACCGGCGACCATCCCGAGGACGACCCAGGCGAGGGTCCGAGCGCGTGCGGCGTAGGGCATGCCGTGCGCGTACACCGCACACAGTCCGCCGGCGCTGGTGTAGAACGCCAGCTGCACCTGACCGGTGGCCAGCAGCACGATTTCCGGCACACCGATGGCGATCACCGCGCACAGTGCCGACTGGTACCAGGTGTCGGCCACCGGGCGCATCCGGAACACCCCGCGCAGCGACAGCATCCGCGGGACGTGGCGGATACCTGCGGCGGACAGGGGTGAGGTCGGATGCGGCATCCACAAACCTTAACAGGTATTTTACTAGGAAATTATATGGGTGACCAATGACACCGCCGCGAGGCCGGGGCGTCGAAAACCTGTCCGCAATTCATCGGCATTCGATCGCCATATTGCGAACGCAGAATATGTTCACGTCGGTTCTCGCACGGCGAAATCAGAAAACGTCGTGACACACATTCTCCGCGACATAGAGAAGGCATCGGAAATCACGCGTACGGCGAAATCCGAAAGCGCCCCGGAGCACTTTCCGCTATCGATCGCGGCTCTGCGACTGCCGGTATGCCCGCGGTGACATACCCATCCACCGGGTGAAGGCATGAGTGAAATTCGCCGTCTCCGCATAGCCCAGCCGCCGCGCCACGTCCTCGACCGTCGTACCCGCCCGGAGCAGCTCCGATGCGGTGTTCTCCCGCACGGTGTTGAGCAGGCCGCGGAAGCTGGCACCCTCCGCGGTCAGCTGGCGGCGCAGGGTTCGCACGTTGATGTGCAGTTCGGCGGCGACCTCCGCCATCGACGGCACCGTCCCCGGATCACGCAGCAGACGCTCGCGGACCAGTGTCGACAGCTTCCAGCCGCCGTCGAGCAGCACCCTCAGCGCCTCGCGACACTGCCGTTCGATCAGGCTCGCGGTATGCGAATCCGCGTGCGGCATGGTCAATTCCAGGAATGAGCGCGGCAGGATCAGGGCCGTGCGCGGACTACCCGGCACGATGCGCTCGACCGTCGCGACCTCGGCCAGTGCGGCGGCATAGTCGGCATCCAGTTCCAATTCCAGCCGGACGCCGGGGATCTCGACATCCAGTGCGCGGCCGGCCACGAAGATCAGTGCCACCTCCCGCTCGAGGAAGTATCCGCGCAGGTCGTCGGGTATCGCCGAACCATCGGCGACCAGGGCGACCTCATCGCCGCCGTCATCGACCAGTTCGTAGCGTGCCGACACCGACACCAGGTCCTGATAGCGGACCGCGATCGCGAGGACATCGGCCATGGTCGCGCTGGCCAGGGCGGCCAGGCCTACCAGTCCCGCTTTACCGAGCGTGCCGTGCGCGGCGGTCTCCACACCGAGGCCGGCCCGATCACCAACGGCACGAAGAAGATTGCGGGCGACCGCGAATTCCTGATCCGGCCAAATTCGCACATCTTGATCGGACAGATCACCGGGGTCGATTCCGGTGCCCGCCAATAACAGCGAATCGTCCACTCCGTGCGCCGAACCGACAGCGACCATCATGCGCACACTGACGCTGCCGTGCGGTACCACTTCCGACGGCGTACCGAACCCAAGCACAGTCCGAAATTACCAATATTCGGTCCGTTCGGCACATTCCGGCACCCAAATCCGGGGACATAACCTCAATAGACCGTCATCGGCAAGGGATGGCCGGGCGGGTGTGCAGGGATCGAGGAGGGCGAGCGGACGTGGATATGTTCAGTACGTGTTGGATGGAGCCGCTGGATCTCACGGCCCAGAAAGCCCATCAGATCATGCAGATGCACCGCAGCTGCCGCACCGACGAATGTCCGCGCCGGCGAGCCGCGCTACGGGTCCTCGTCGATGCCGGCCGGCTGATCCCGGATTCGTCGCGGGTGCACTGAGCAGGACATGGTCGGGCCGTGCTGTGCGCGGCCCGGTCGGGCGCTGACCCATCAGGCCGAGTCGTTGACGGCCCGATGCGGCGCCCTGCGTGGTGATGCTCCGCTGCCGCCTCCGGACGCTGACCCATCAGGCGGAGTCGTTGACGGCCCGATGCGGCGCCCTGCGTGGTGATGCTCCGCTGCCGCCTCCGGACGCTGACCCATCAGGCGGAGTCGTTGACGGCCCGATGCGGCGCCCTGCGTGGTGATGCTCCGCTGCCGCCTCCGGACGCTGACCCATCAGGCCGACCAGCGATCGGTCCACGCGTGCGCGATCCGGCGGGCACGGGCGGTCGGCATCCGATCCGGTTCGGTGAGTACCGAGATGGTCAGTCCATCGCACAGTCCCAGTAACTCCGCCGCCGCATCGTCGGATTCATTCACCCGCGCCGGATTCGCCGCGACCAGCACCCGCGCGATCAACCCCTCCATATGCCGCCATTGCCGGCGGTGCAGTCGCGCGATCTCCTCATCGTGTGCCGCACGAGCCGCGAGTGCGAGCCATACCCGCGCCAGCCGGTCGTCCGGGCCGGGCGCCACCAGCAAATCGACCAGGCGGGACAACAACTGCCGCCGCGGCATCCGCGCCATCGCCCCGGGATCGAACCGCCGCTCCACCTCATCGCTCACGTATTCCCACACCCGCTGCAGCAGCTCGCTCTTCGTCGCGAAGTAGTACTGCACGGTCCCGATGGACACCCCGGCACGCCCGGCCAGCGTGCGAATGCTGACGCCCTCGATACCGTCCTCGGCGATCACATCGGCCAGCCGGTCGAGCAGCTGACGGCGCCGGTCCGAGACACCCGCGGCCTTCGGTGTCCCGCCGTTCACCTCGGAGCCATCCACCTCAGCGCCCATCCCCTCCCCCATGCCCCGGTTCCGCTCCCGCTGACCACGTGCCCGATAGTAACGCCAGGCCTGTTGGCCCACCTGCCGCGCCAACGCCATCGGTTCGCGGCGTCCGTCTCCGCGCGACCCGCGATCGACCACCGCAGCGAAGAACAGCAGCAGCACGCCGATACCACCGAGCCCGAAATAGAGATTGTCGCCGACGAGATCGACGAGCAGGCGCAGAGTCTCGTTGTCCGGCCCCGCCAGCGCGGGATGAATCACCTCGAGCTGAAGCAGCCGCAATCCCTCCGCGGCGAACCACACCGCCCCCGCACCCACCAGCGACAAACCCGCGAGGCGACGTTCGCGGGCCAGCCGCAGGCCGATCGTCACCGAGACCGCGGCCAGCACGATCACCGCCCCCGCACCGGCACCGAACACCAGCTGCGCGCCGCTCATCGGGCCTGCGCCGTCCGCGCGGGCCGGCGCACGATGACCACCAGCAACAGCGCCCATGCCACGACCAGCAACAGATTGCGCACTCCGGCACCGAGTTCCATGCGGTGCGTAATGCCCTCGGCCCCACCGGATCCGAACCACATCACCCTGCCGGTGACCACACCCACGATCGAGGCGATTGCGGCGATGATCGCGGCGATGATCGCGGTACCGAAGGCGCCGCCCAACCGGCGCCGGTAGTAGACCGCGATCGCCGCACCGACCAGCGGCGCACACAGACCCAGTAATTCGACGATACGAAACATGCGCGAACACCCCTCTCATACATTCGTATGAGAGTTGACCATACGTGCGTACGAGGAAGGCGTCAATACGATCGTATGAACCGGATCAGCCCCTGGTGAGGCTCCATTCGTCACCGTCCGGCCAGATGACGCGGGTGCCGTCGGCGCGATGCAGGGTTCCGGCGGAATCCACCGCCCATTCCGCCGGATCGAAGATCTCGCGCTCGCGATCCGGATAGACCGCCGCCGTGCGATCCGCGCGGACGTAGGCGCCGTCCTCGCGGGGCGCCCAGGCGGCCGGGTCGAAGGTCTGCAGCAGATCGTCCGGGGTGAGCACGGCCATGGGGCCGTAGCGATGCAGGCGGGTCCCGTCGGGGCCGGGGAGCCAGGCGTCGCCGGTGGTCGGCTCGGGTCCGGCGGCGCCCGCCCAGACGATCTCGGACGTCGCCGGCGCGTACAGATCACCGCGCTCCCCGTAACGCCACTCGCCCGGCGGACGGCGCAGCCACGGTGTGCCGTCCAGTAGTTCGCGAACGGCGGCCAGATCGGCGGGTTCACCGAAATATGCTGTGCGGATATCTTTTTCCGTGCGACGCAGCATGGAGGTGAGGCGGGCTCCCGGACCCACCTCGATGGCATATCGCACGCCCCGGGCGGACAGACCGGCCATCACCGCATCCCAGCGCACCGGTGCGCAGATCTGCGCCGACAACGATCCGGCCGGATCGGCGGTCGTGCGGTACCACCGACCGGAGGTGCCGTCCACCACCGGAATTCGCGGCGGAGCGAAATCGACGGCGGCCAATTCGGCGCGGAAGCGCGCGGCGGCCGGTGCCATCAGGGGGCAGTGGAAGGGCGCGCTGACCTCGAGCTCGCGGACGATCGCGCCGCGCTCGGAGGCCAGTTGCCGGGCGCGGCCGACCGCGCGGCGATGTCCGGAGATGACCAGCTGGCCCGCTCCGTTGTAGTTGGCCACCGCGACGATCTCCGAATGCGCTGCCGCGGCACAGATCTCGTCGACCACCTCGGTATCGAGACCCAGCACCGCGATCATTATCCCCACATCGGGCCCAGTGGCCTCCTGCATCAGCGCACCGCGACGGCGCACCAGCCGCACGGCGGTGGCGAAGTCCAGGGTGCCCGCGCAGACGTGCGCGGTGAACTCGCCCAGGCTGTGCCCGGCCGCGACCAAAGGATGACATCCGGTCTCGGCCACCAGAACTCGGTAGGCCGCCACACTGGTGGCCAGGATCGCGGGCTGGGCGTATTCGGTCCGGGCCAGCTCCGCGGCGGTGCCGTCGAAACACAACTCGCTCAGGCCGAATTCCATTGCGGCGTCGGCGGCTTCGAAGGTCTCGCGCGCGATCGGCCAGGTGTCGGCCAGCGCCTTGCCCATACCGGGGAACTGCGAGCCCTGACCGGGGAATACGAATGCGAGCATGTCAGCCGATCCTCAACAGTGCGACACCCCAGGTTCCGAACCCGTGGCTGATGGTCATGACGACCTCCCCCGGCGCGACGCCGTCCTCGAGGTAGGTCTGCAGATTGATCAGATTGTCGGCGGAGTGCACATGGGCGTAGTCGGCGATGTTGTCCAGGTAGCACAGTTCGTGTTCGAGCCCCGCCGATTCGGCCATGAACCGCACCGCGTCGTCGTTGACATTGTTGGCGATGATCCGCCGCACATCGCCCCGGTCGAGTCCGGCGCGGTCGAGCATATCCGCGACCGCGCGCGAGAGTCCGCGCTTGGTCAGGCCGGCCAGAGCGGGCATGGTGGCGATCCGAATCAGCTGATTGGTGCCCTGATTCGCACCCAGCACCTCGATCCGCGACGGCTCGGCCGAGGTGATGAGGCAACTCGCGGCGCCATCGCTCAACACCGACAGCGCGTCACGCAGAATGCGGGCCTCCGGATCGGGACAGGTGTCGGCCGTGACCACCAGGACGTTGCGGGCCGAGCCGGCCGAGACCAGGCTGTGCGCGATGCGCAGGGCGCTACCGAAATTCGCGCATTCGGCCAGACTCACCCCGATCGGTGTGGCCCGGGTGAGCCCGAAACGCTCACAGAAGCGCAGGAATTCACCACCGGCGAGAGTGCCGGTCTCCGGACTCGACGAGGCGTACACGAGCAGGTCGACCTCGGCGGCGTCCACTGGGACGCTGCCGAGAGTCGCCGACACGACCTCCGCGGCCAGCTCCAGCGGTGATCGCTCGGTCCGGCAGTAGTGATTCAGGCCGAGGTCCGCCATATTCTCCAGCAGCGCGGTGTCCGCGCGGAGCGGCTCCAGGGTGGCGATCGGTTCGCGCTCGCCGACGGTATAGGCGATTCCGTGCAGGTAAACGCTCATCGGGCCACTTCTTCCCGTAGGCGGGCGACCAGATAGGTGTGCATCGCCCGTACGGTCGGATGTTCCCAGTGCACCGCGGCGGGCAGATCCAGGCCGAGCGCCGCGGCCAGGCCGTTCTTGTATTCGAGCAGCGCCAGCGAACTCATACCGAGGTCGGGAAACGTTGTCCCCGCGTCTATTTCGTCGATGTCCAGACGCAGCACCGCGGCCGTGCGGGCGAGCACCAGATCCCACAGCGCGCGGTCACGATCCCGATCCGGCAGTGCCCGCAACTCGTCGGCCGGTGCCGCCGATCCGGATTCTCCGCCGGCCAACGATTCGTACAGCGGTACCGATCCCGCGAACGGATGCGCGCCGAGCCAGGCATCGGGATCGAGATCGATGACGGCGGCCCGCGGCCGGCCCTCGTCGAGCAGCCTCTCCAGCAGCGTGTGCGCGGCCGCCGGTGCCAGCGAGCGAATTCCACGGCCCGCCAGGTACTCCTCTGTGGCGTCGCCGCGAGCGGCCAGACCGGCGTCCCGGAACGGGCCCCAGGCCACCGCGGTGGCGGCCAGTCCCTGACTGCGGCGATAGTGCGCCAGACCTTCGAGGAAGGCATTGGCGGCGGCGTAGTTCAGCTGACCACCCGAGGGCAGCAGGGTGGCGGTGGAGGAATACATCACGAAGTACTCGACCGGATCGCCCGCCACGGCTCGGTGAATATTCCAGGCGCCCAAGGCTTTCGAGCGCAGCACCGGATCGAAGGTCGCCCAGGTCTGATCGGTCAGCAGCGCATCACGCAGTACCGCGGCCAGGTGGAATACGCCACGCACCGGGCCGATCCGGTCGCGCACTCGCGCCACGGCATCCCGGACCTGCTCGAGGTCACCGACATCGGCGCGTTCCACCGAAACCCGCGGCCCGGCCGCATTGAGCTCGTCGAGTACCGCCTGCTCGGCGGGATTCGGTTCGCGCCGGGCGAGCAGCGCGACCCGTGCGGCACCGCTCGCGGTGAGGGTGCGGGCCAGCTCCAGAGCGAGTCCGCCCAGACCGCCGGTGACGATATGGCAGCCGGGTTCGCCCAATCCCCGCGCCGCGCCCCGGACGATATCGGCCGTCGCCGCGCCCTCGGTCACCAGCACCAGTTTTCCGATATGGGCTCCGGTGCTCATCGTCCGGAAGACCTCGGCCGACTCGGCGATCGGATAACACCGCACCGGAAGCGGTTTCAGCTCACCGCCGACGATCCGGTCGAAGGTGCGGTGGAACAGTTCGGCGAAGATCTCCGGCCGTTCGCGGTGCAGCCCGGCCATATCCACGGCGGTATACGTCAGACGCCGGGTGAAGTACTCCAGCGGCAACCGGCCGGCACCGTAGATATCGCGTTTACCCAATTCCAGCAGGATCCCGTCGGCCGCCAGGGTGCGCATACTCGCCTCCGCGGCCGCACCGGCGAGCGAGTTGAGCACGAGATCGACCCCCGCGCCGCCGGTGGCAACGCGCACCCGACGCTCGAAGTCGGTACCGCGCGAATCGAAGACATGCTCGACCCCCAGTTCGCGCAGGTACCGGCGCTTGTCCTCGGTGCCCGCGGTGGCGATGACCTCCAGGCCGTGCAGGCGTGCCACCTCGATGGCCGCCAATCCCGTTCCGCCCGAGGCGGAATGGATCAGCACCCGCATCCCCGGGCGCACCCGGGCAAGTTGTTCGAGGGCATAGCAGGCGGTGGTGTAGGCGGTCGGCAGTGCGGCGGCCGCGGTGAGATCGAAGCCGTCCGGCAACCTGTACACCAGTGCGGCATCCGCGACCGCGTGGGTGGCCAGGCAGTTCAACGCCACAGCGACCACCCGGTCGCCGGGCCGCACCGAATCCACCTCCGCGCCCACGGCGACCACGGTGCCCGCACATTCCGACCCCAGGGCCACCGTCGCCGCGTCCGGAGCCGTGAAGAAGCCCATGGCTCCCATGACGTCGGCGAAGTTCATCCCGGCGGCGACGACCGCGACCACCACCTGCCCGGGTTCCGGAATCGGCTGCGCCCGTGCCCGCAAGGTGATGGTATCGAGCTGTCCCGGTTCGTCGATGTCGACACCGAATCCGCGGGTTCCCGCCGCAACCACCGGTGGTTCGGATTCCAGCCGCACCCGATCCAGCCGTGCCACCCGGCGCACACCCGAGCGCAGTGCGATATGCCGTTCGGCGCCGTCGGCGAGTTCGGCGAGGAGTGCGGCCGCGTCATCGTCCTCCACACCGGCATCGGCGGCCAGATCGATGAGTGTGGTACGCAATTCGGGATGTTCGGCGGTGAGGGCGGTGCCGAAGCCCCACAGCGTGGCCTGCCAGGGGTCCACGCATTCGCCGGCCACCGCCTGTCCGCCGCGGGTGACCACCCACAGCCGTGGGGCGCGCGCGCCGCGGACCAGCGCACCGGCGAGGGTGAGCAGGGCCGACAGGTCGTCGAATGTTGTCGCACCGCCGTCGGTTCCGGCCAGGTACACGACGTGTTCGGGTTGCTCACCGTCCGCGGCCGCGAGAATGGCGCCGGGGTCGGTCACCCCGGGCGGGAGGATTGCCGCCATGCCGCCCGCCGCGGCGATGTGCCCGGCCAGCTCCCCGACCGAAATCGACGATTCGGGCTCGTTCACAGCACCGGTCACCAGCCACCGCCCCGACAGTCGCGGCTCGGAGAGTATTGGGCGCTGCTGCCAGTCGATCCCCAGAATGGCCGTGGCCGAGGCGGATTCGCTCTCGTCCACGCGGGTGGCGGTCAGCTTTCGCACGGTGGCGACCAGGGTGCCGTCGGTCGCGTAGATGTCGATATCGGCATGTTGCAGGCGGCCCTCGCGCGCGTAGTCGCGCACGTGCGCGTACACCCGGGGCGGAATGTGGTCGGCGATATCGATCGCGCCGATCGAGGACGGCAGGAACCGTTCCTCCCCCGCCAGCGCGCCCACGACCTGGAAACAGCCATCGAGCACCACCGCCGGCACCACGCCGTCCTCCGGATCGCGGGCGCCGGCCGCCGCGCTCACCAGGCCGAGTGCCTGGCCGTCGCCGGTGAACAGCTCCGTCACGGGGCGGAACGCCGGGCCGTACTGGGTTCCGGTGCGAGCGTATCGCGCGTACAGCTCACCGGGATCCGACGGAATCGCGCAGGCAGCCCGGGCCGCCGCGAGTCCCGGTGCGGTGACCGGTGATTCGGCGGCGGCGATCCGGCCGTGCGCGTACTCGGTCCACACCGGCGCCGCCTCCCCCGACGGGGCGCAGATGCGGAATTCGTCCTCGCGCAGTACGACCTGTACCTCGCGCGGATTCTCGGCGGGCAGATACAGCGCCTTCACGAACTCGATATCGGCGAAATGGCACCCCGGCCCGAAACCGTGGCGCAGCCGGGCAGCCGCTGCGAGATTCACCGACCAGGCCCCGGCCGCGACCGGATGACCTCCCACGGCATGATCGGCCAGCCACGGCGTTCGGGCGAGGTCGACCGTGCGCCGCAGAATGCGCTCACCGGAATAGGGAGACTCCACCGCCGCAGATGCGGCACTGTCACTCCCGGTCCGATCCCAGTCCGAGCGGGCCCAGAAGCGCCGACGCTGCCAAGGGTAGAACGGCAAGTCGGCGATCCGCCCGGTGATTCCGGCGTCGGCCCACCGCACCGGCATCCCGTGCACGTGCAGCCGGGCGATCAGCTCGAGGATGTCGCGGCGCGCGTAGCCGTTGCGTTTGAGCGATCCGACCACCCGGCCCGGTGCGCCGGACATGTCGATACGAGTACGTACGGCGTCGACCAGCACCGGATGCGGGCCGATCTCGACCAGGACGGCGGGCCCGTCCGCGAAGATCCGCCGCACGGTGTCGTCGAGCCGGACGGTTTCGCGCAGATTGCGTACCCAGTAGCCGGCATCGAGTGCCGTGGTCGGCAGATAATCGGCCGTCACGGTCGACAGGAATGCCGCCCGCGCATCGGCGCCCGGCCGTATCCCGTCGACGCGCTCGGCGAACTCGGCCAGATGCGGATCGAGCTGGCGACTGTGCGCAGCGGAATCGATCTTCATCCGGCGCGGATCGTATCCCGCTGCGGCCAGCGCCTTTTCGAGACGATCCAGATCCACGATCGGTCCGGAGACCACCACCTGGGACGGACCGTTCGCCGCGGCGACGTCGAATTCGCCCTCGACCTGTTCGAGCCACGGCATGAGCTCGCCGGTGCCGATCGGGACCGACAGCATTCCGCCGCCGCCCTCGACCGCGCACAGCACACGATTGCGGTGATGGATGATCGCCGCCGCATCGGCCAGGGTCAGCGCGCCGGCCACATGGGCGGCCGCGATCTCCCCGACGCTGTGGCCGAGTACCGCGCCGGGTCGCAGTCCCTGTTCCGCCAGCAGTTCCGACAGGCCGATCTGCACGGCGAACAACATCGGCTGGGCGAGATCGATGCGGCCGCCGTCGGATTCGCCCATCGCCAGCAGTTCGGCCACATCGACGTTCAGATACGGTTCGAACGCGGCCGCACAGCGGCGTGCCGCGGCGGCGAAGACCGGGCTCTCGGCCATCAGCTGGGCGCCCATCCCCGCCCACTGCCCGCCGAATCCGGCGAAGACGAACACCAGGGCACCCGGGTCGCCGGCGCGGCGCCCGCGGATCACGGCGGCGCGATCGCGATCCTCGGCGATGGCGGTGAGACCGCGGTGCAAGGCGGCGGGTGTCTCACCGATCACCACGGCGCGATGATCCAGTGCGGCGCGGCGGGAGGCTGTGAAGCACAGGTCGCGACACTGGTTCGGGGTACTGTTCGCCACCCCTTCCTGCCAGCTCAGCGCGGTATCGCGCAGGGCCTGCTCGGTGGCGGCCGATAACGGCAGGACGAGCAGTTCGCGGCCCTGTCCGGGATCGTCCTCGGCGATCGGGCCGGGCGCCGGCGGGCCGGTGACGACGATATGGGCGTTCGTGCCGCTGAACCCGAATGCGCTCACACCCGCGTGCACCGGCCCGGTGCCGGGCAGTTCGCAGACCTCGACCGGAACGCTGACCGCCATCCGGTCCCAGTCCACCAGCGGATTGGGTGCGTCGAAATGCAGTGTGGGCGGAACGATTCGATCGCGCACCACGGTGATCGCCTTGAGCAGTCCGGCGATTCCCGCCGCCGGTTCCAGATGCCCGAGATTGCCCTTGGCCGATCCCACCAGCAGCGGCCGCTCACGCTCGCCGCCGAATACGGCTCCCAGAGCGCGCAATTCGATCGGATCCCCCAACGGAGTACCCGTTCCGTGCGCCTCGATGTAGTCGATGGCGTCCGCGCCGAGCCGGGCAGCGCGCAGCGCGTCGCGCAGCACCTGTTCCTGCGCAAGGCCGTTCGGCGCGGTGAGGCCATTGCTGCGGCCGTCCTGATCGACCGCCGAACCCACGATCGATGCCAGGATCCGGTCGCCCGCCGCCCGCGCGGCCGACTCCCGCTTCAACACGACCACACCGCAGCCCTCGCCGCGGACCAGACCGTCGGCGGCCGCCGCGAAGGGCGCGCAGCGATTGCTCGGCGACGGTGCCCGCAACTTCGACATCGAGATCATCGACTGTGGTGAGACGATCAGATTCACCCCGGCGACCAGCGCCAGCTCACATTCGCCCGCGCGCAGACTCCGCACCGCGAGGTGCAGGGCCACCAGCGCCGATGAGCATGCGGTGTCGACCACCAGGGCGGGCCCCCGCAATCCGAGGTGGTAGGCGATGCGCCCGGCCGCCACCGACGGTGCGAGCCCGGTCGCCGAGTAGATGTCGATCGCCGCCGGATCGGTGGCCGCGGCGCCGTAGTCATTGGGGCACATGCCGACGAACACACCGGTGCGGCTCTCGCGCAGCGTTTCCGGTGGGACCGCCGCATGTTCGAGCGCCTCCCACACGACCTCGAGCAGCAATCGCTGCTGCGGGTCCATGGCCTCGGCCTCGCGCGGCGAGATCCCGAAGAAGGCCGCGTCGAAATCGCCGATATCGGTGAGCGCGCCCATCTTCGCGATGTAGGAACGGCCCGGCACGTCGGCGTCGGAATCGAAGTAGCGCTCCACATCCCAGCGGTCCGCGGGGACGTCGACCACACCGTCGCCACCGGCCCGCAGGAATTCGGCGAAGGCGTCCAGGGAGTCGACACCGCCGGGCAGGCGAGCTCCGGCGCCGATGACGGCCACCGGTTCGCTGCGCTGGGCCAATGCCTCGCGGGCCGTGCGCAGCGCGGTGATCGCACCGCGCAGGGCCGCGCTGCTCTCGCCGGATTCGATCGGGGGTGTCGGGGTCAAGGCAGTACCTCTTCCAGGGCGGCCACCTCGGCGCGCACCAGCGCGATGAGGTCGGCTTCGCTCGAGCCGTCCAGCGGCGTCTCGGGATCGGCGGCGGCTATGACGACGGGGCGCGCCTCCGGTTCCGGCTGTGCTGCGGCCGGAATCCCGGCGGCGGACAGCCGTGCGGTCAGCTCCGCGATTTGCGCTGTCACCGTGGGGAATTCGAAGGCGAAGGCCACTTCCACCGGGAGCGCCAGCGCGCGACTCAGAACAGTGCGCAGTTCGACGGCCATCAACGAGTCGAAGCCGAGTTCCTGCAGCGGGATACCGGGATCGAGCTGATCGGCGTCGGTCAACTCGAAGACCTGCCGGACACTCTCGGTCACCACCGTGCCCACGCGGCGGCGCAGCAGGAACAGATCGGCGTCCGATACCGCCACCGGCTCCGGAGCGAGGTGCTCTTCCGGCTCACCTGCGCAGGTCCGCGGGACCGCCGCGAGGGTTGCGTCGGCCTCGAGCCAGAACCTTCGCCGCTGAAAGGGGTAGGTGGGCAGGCTGATCCGGGTGTGCCGCTCGTCGTGCAGATCCCGCAGATCATCGATCGCTCCGGCGGCGAACAATCCCGCCACGCCGCGTATCTGCTCGCTGCGCGCCGTGCCGGTGGTCAGCAGGCGCCACTGTCCGGCATCGCGACGCGACCGGGCCAGATCCAGTACGGCGGCGCCGGCGACCTCGACCAGTACCGTGCAGCCCAGTTCCGCCACGGTGTCGAGGGCCCGGTCCACGGCGGCGGGCCACAGCGGGCGCACCGACCAGTATTCGGCGGTCGTCGCCTCGTCACCGAGCCGCGTTCCGGTATGCGCGGACACGACGGTGAATTCGGGTTCGGCGGCCGGTATCGGGACACCGCTGCCGACCCGATCACGCAGTTCGGCGCGGGTGGTGGCCGCGATACCGGCGGCCCGCAGGTGTTCGCAGAGCGCCTCGCCGCCGGCCGGTCCGGCCACCAGCAGATACTGGTCGCCGAACCGGGCACACGATCGGGCGCCGGTGCCGGTCAGGACGGCCTCGAGCAGTTGCGGGGTATCGGCACGGGCTACCACCCGCTCGTCGTGAACCGCCGCCGGGGATACCGAGGCACGCAGTGCCGCAGCGGGTTCGAGGATTCCGGAGATCGCGGCGGCCACGTACTCCCCGACCCCGACCCCGAGGACCGCGGCCGGCCGCAATCCCAGCGACCGCAGCTGCCGGACCATGGCGTAGCGGTGCACGAAGGCCAGCGCATCGGCCAGTCCGGGCACCCGCCGCGCCTGATCGGGGGCCAGTCCGGCGAACAGGGCCGCCTCGAATCCGGTTCGGGATTCGGTCGCGGCCAGACATTCGTCCACCGCCGCCCGAAACGCCGCCGAACCCGCGTAGCTCGCCCGATCCAGCGGTTCCACCCCGGGGGCCCGATGGCCGACCAGCAGTGCGGTGCGCACGTCGGCGCCGCGCGGCACGTGCCCGGTCGTCACGGTCGCGAGCGCCGCCCCGGCCACGTGCGCGTCCAATCCCGCGGCGAGCGCCGTCGTCGTTCCCGCCACCACCGCCAGCCGGTGTTCGAACAGCTCACGGCCGAGATTGGCGGTGGCGCAGATGGATTCGATATCTCCGGGCTCGGCGGTACGCAATGCCACCGCGAAGCGCCGGGCCTGGGCGCGCAGCGCCTCCGGTGTCCGTGCCGACAGCGTCAGCAGCCCCGCCGAAGCCGGTGTACCCGCCACAGCGGTCGGCGCCGGCGGCTCTTCGATCACCAGGTGGGCATTGGTCCCGCTGAATCCGAAGGAACTCACACCCGCGATCCGGGCGCCCGCCGGCCACGGCGTCGTCTCCGACGCTACCCGCGCCGCGCCTGCCGCCCATTCGATGCGCGGATTCGGCTCTCGCACATGCAGTGTCGGCGGAATAGTGGCGCGCTGGACGACCAGTGCCGCCTTGATCAGCCCGGCGATTCCGGCGGCGGTTTCCGCGTGCCCGAAATTCGATTTGATCGATCCGACCCACAGCGGCGCACGCTGCGATCCGAATACGCTGTTCAGCGCGCCGATCTCGATCGGATCGCCGAGCGCCGTACCGGTGCCGTGCGCTTCAATGTAATTCACCTGCGCGGGTTCGATATTCGCCACGCGCAGCGCCGCGCGCACCACAGCCTCCTGGGCGTGGGCGTTGGGTACGGTCAGACCGCCGGTGCGGCCGTCGTGGTTGACCGCGGAGCCGCGGATCACCGCATAGACCCGGTCCCCGTCGCGCTGTGCCCGCGACAGTCGCTTCAGCACGACCAGGCCACAGCCCTCGGCCCGGCCGTATCCGTCGGCGGAGGCGTCGAAGGTCTTGCACCGCCCGTCCTGCGACAGGGCCCGGATCCGGCAGCAGAACATCGTCGACAGGGGTGAGAGGATCAGGTTCACCCCACCGGCCAGGGCCGTCGAACAATCACCGTTGCGCAGGCTCTGCACGGCCTGATGCACCGCGACCAGCGAAGACGAGCACGCGGTATCCACCAGTGCGACGGGTCCGTGCAGATCCAGCGCGTAGGCCACCCGCCCCACGGCGATACTGGGCGTATTGCCCAGGCCCGCATAGGCGTTCATCGCCTCGGGCCGGTTCCCCACCGCGATGCGGTCGTAATCGCGCCAGCTGAGTCCGACGAACAGCCCGGTATCGGATCCGCGCAGTCGCCGCGGTGCGATACCCGCGTTCTCCAGTGCCTCCCAAGCGATCTCGAGCAGCAGACGCTGCTGCGGGTCCATCGCGTGTGCCTCGCGCGGCGAGATGCCGAAGAAGTCGGCGTCGAAGGTGTCCACGGACTCCAGGAATCCGCCGCGGGTGGTGTAGATGGTGCCGGGCTTATCCGGGTCCGGATCGTAGAACCGCTCGATATCCCAACGATCTCCCGGTTGTTCGCCGGTGGCGTCGACACCGCCGGCGACCAGCTCCCACAGGCTGTCCGGGCCCGTGACGCCGCCGGGGAATCGGCAGCCGATACCGACGATCGCGATCGGTTCCGCGTGCCGGGGTTCGTTCAGCCGTTCCCGGGCCGCGCGCAGGGCGGCGGCGATGCGCTGCTGTTGTTCGGAATTCGCTGCGGACATATCCCTCACCACTGTGCGTCGCCGTGTAATGCCGCCTCGAGCAGGGCGAGCTCGGCGCCGATGGGATCCTCCGGCGGATCGGGCACTTCCGCCGCGACCACGACGGGCGGAGGCGGGGCGGGCTCGGGTGCCGGATCATCGGATTCGATCGCGGTGAGCAGGAATTCGGCGGCCGCGTCGATGGTGGGGTAGTCGAATCCGAAGGTCGCAGGCAGGGGCAGGCCGAATCCGTCCTGCAGCCGGGAACGCAGTTCGACCACCGCCAGCGAATCCATGCCGAGCTCGGTGAAACCCTGGCCCGGATCGACCAGGTGGGCGCCGTCGAGTCCCAGCACCGCCTTCACCTCACCGGCGGTGAGCTCACGCACCAGCGCGATGCGATCGATGCGCGCACCCGCCCGCACCCGCTCCCGCATCGACGCGCCCGCGACCGCCGGGGCGGGCGCACCGGAGGCGAAGTTCCCGTACCAGGGATCACCGGCCGCCGCGGCGGCGAGTTTCGCCCAGTCGACCTCGGCCGCGACCACGGTCGGACCGGACGCGTGCAGATTGTTCAGCAACAGCCGCAGCCCCTGGGCGGGCGTCAGCGGACGGTAGCCGCGCAGTCGCGCGCGCTCGCGTTCGGCCGGGTCCAGACGGGCCGCCATGCCGATCTCGTCCCAGGGTCCCCAGGCGATCGCGGTGGCCGTGACACCCCGGGTCCGCAATATCGATGCCCAGCCGTCCAGATAGGCGTTGGCGGCCGCGTAGTTGCCCTGTCCCCCGGCCCCGATCGTTGCCGTGAGCGAGGAGAAGAACACCACGAAATCTGTTTCGGCACCGATGATCCCGAGCAGATTGCGCACACCGCCGACCTTCGGTGCGAGCACGCGTTCGAACCGGTCGGCATCCAATCCGGCGAGGGTGGCGTCGTCCAGGACGCCTGCGGCGTGCACGATCCCGCCCAGCGGCCAGGGCGCGTCGGCGACCACGTCGGCGAGCGATCCGGTGGCGATATCGGCCACCCGCACCGTCACCGGACATCCCGCACCGCGAATATCGTCCAGTAGTCGCTCGACCTCCGCGTCGGGCGCGTGGCGCCCGACCAATACGAGATGACCCGCGCCCTGTTCGACCAGTGCCCGCGCCACCCGGGGGCCGATGCCGCGCAGACCGCCGGTCACCAGATAGCTTCGATCGGAACGGATATCGATATCGGTGCCCGGTTGCGCCCGCCGCAGTCGCGCCACGAACCGCTGCCCCGCACGATGCGCGATGCGCAGTTCCGGCGATCCGAGCCGGATCTCGGCTGCGAGCCGGCGCAGCGCCGCATCACCATCGTCGTCGAGATCGACAGTACTGCACTGCAATTCGGGGAATTCACGCCGGACCACGGTCGCGATACCCCAGCGGGCGGTGGCGGCGGGATCGCCGACGTCACCGTCACCGGTCACCGCCTGTGCGCGCCGGGTGGGCCACCAGACGCGCACGCGTTGCGATGCCAGCGCGGGCAGCGGCCGCACCGCCGCCGCGTATCGTCGCGCCACCGTCCGCACATAGTCGGCGGAATCGTCCTCCACCGGTGAAAGTCCGCGCAGATCCACGAATCCGCGATATTCGGCGCGCACGAGTTCCGCGGGCCACGCGCCGCGCTCGGCGGGGGTGGCGCCATCGGCGAGGACGGTGACCGCTTCGATGCCGCACTCGTCCGCGATCGCCGCGAACCGCTGCAGCCGATCGGCCCGATCGTCGACCACCAGCAGCGAAACCGGCTGCACCGCAGCCGTATCCGTGGTGGCACCGGTCCGGACCCATTGCTGCTCGTAGGTGACGTCGGCACTCTTGTGCGCCAGCGCGCGTTCGACCTGCGCCCGGCCGATGCGCCGCGATTCGAATCCGTCGACCGCCACCACCAATTCCCCGGTGGCGCTGTACATCCGGATGTGGGCGGTGAACGCCTCGTCCCCCGCCTCGTGCCCGCCGACGAGCCGGGCGTGAATCCACAGCGGGCCCTCGGTCCGGCCGCCATTGAAGTAGTACCGATCGATACTGAACGGAACGTAGATGTTCTCCTGCGCCCGCAGCGCGTCGTTGTCGTACTTCCAGCAGCTGTTGAGCACCTGGAAGGCCGCCTCGACCAGACCCGGATGCAAGGGTTCGGGGCCGGTCGGCACGCCGTCGGGACGGACGGTCCGGCACAGCGCCTCGTTGTCTCCGCGCCAGATGGTGTCGATCCAATGGAAGGAATTCCCGGTATCCAGCCCCGGAACCCAGACGTCACGGTAGAACGCGTGCCCGGACAGCTCCTCGGGGCAGCGGTCACGCACGTCGCGGCGACCCGCTTCGGACAGCTCCGAATGTGCTTCGGGTACTGCGCTTTCCACTGTTGTGCGGAACAGCGCGGGCCATGCCGTGCCGGGCCCGCCGGTCGTGGTTTCCTCCTGTGCGCAGAGGGTCACCTCCCAGCCCTGTCCACCGGGCCGAAGGACCAGTTGCGCGGCCCGGCTGCCGCCGTCGGATACCGCGAACGGATTGAGGAACAGGGTGTCGCGCAGCGCGTACGGGCCGTCGATGTGCTCGGCCGCCGCCGCCAGCACCATCGCGATGTGCGAGGCGCCGGGAACCACGGCGGTGCCGAACAGCCGATGGTCGGCCACATATGCCGGTGCGTCACAGGCGAACTCGCGTTCGTAGCGGATCTCCTCCGCCAGCGGCAGCGCCATCCGGCGGCCGGGCAGTACCGCCTCCTCGACGGTCGCCGTCCGGCGCCGCGCACGTTGTGCGTCGACCCAGTACCTGCTGCGTTGAAAGGCGTAGGTGGGCAGCGGAATCCGCTGACCCGACGCGAACGGTCCCCAGGGCGTGAGGCAGATATCGGAGCCGCCGACATACAGTTTCGCCGCCGCGACCGCCCAGGCCCGGCGGAATTCGTGTGGCCCGTCGGCGGCGAGAACGATCTGCGCACCGTGCCGGTCGGCCGCGAGCCGCAGCCGGGCGCGATCATCGCTACGCGCGGCCAATACGAGTAACCGGCCACGCCCCGCCGCCACGGCAGCGGCCACCACGGCATCGAGCGGATCGGCGTCCCGCATCGCCGAGGCCAGCCACAGGTCGCCCTCTGGGTTCGCGGCGCGGACTTGCACGGCAGCGGGTTTCGCGGCGGCCGCCGCGTCGGTCGCGCTCGCGAGGTCGAGTGCGCCGGAGGCGACGGCGGCGGCGTATTCACCGGCGCCGTAACCGATCACCGCATCCGATGGCAGCCCGCCGGCCCGCCAGATCCGGGTCAAGATGTACTGGCGGGCCAGATCCCCGGCCGGATCCGCACCGGCGGCCTCGATCTCCTCCCGGGCCCCGCGCACCACCGGATCGTCGGCGAATTCCGCAAGGAACCCGTCCACACCCGCCTGCGGCGCATCACCGAGCACGAGGCACACTCCCTGTCCCGCAACGGAATCCGCATCGGTGAACAGCGCCGCCGCGGGCGCGTCGTCGAGATGGGCCGCCAGCGCGGAGCGCAGCTCCGGCACCGAAGAGGTCACCACCGCCAGGCGATGTGCGTGATGGGCCCGGCCGAAACCGGTGGTGAAACAGATGTCCTGGATCGCGGTGCCTGGTTCCGCGTCGAGCCGATCGACGTAGCGCCGGACCAGCGCGCGCAGCGCCTCCGGAGTCCGCGCCGACAGCCGGAACAGCCCGGTCCAGCCGTCGGCGACCGGAGTCTCCGTGCGCGGCGGTGCGGCCTCCAGTACTACGTGCGCGTTGGTGCCGCCGATACCGAAGGCCGAGACCGTGGCGATACGCGGCCGGTCCGACGGCCACGGCCGCGACCGCGGCGACACCTGGAACGGTGTGTTCTCCCAGGGAATCCGGCTACTCGGCTGTTCCAGATCCGCGACTCCCGGCAGCACCGCGTGATCGAGCGCCAGCACGGTCTTGATGAACCCCGCGATACCGGCCGCGGTGTCGAGATGACCGATATTGGCCTTCACCGACCCCACCTCGCAACGATCCTCACCCGGGCCGCCGAATGCCTCGGTGAGGGCCACGATTTCCATCGGATCGCCCAATGTGGTGGCGGTGCCGTGCGCCTCCACGTAGCCGATCTCCGCCGCACGCACCCCGGCTGCCCGGTGCGCGCGGCGCACGACCTCGACCTGACCGTCGACTCCGGGCGCCGTGAAACCGACCTTCGCCGATCCGTCGTTGTTGATCGCACTGCCGCGCACCACCGCGAAGATACGATCGCCGTCACGGACCGCGGCCGCGAGCCGCTTGAGCACAACCACGCCCGAGCCGTTGCCGAAGATCGTGCCCGCCGCTCGCTCGTCGAAGGCCCGGCAGTGCCCGTCCGGTGACGCGACCATGCCCTCCTGATGCGGATAGCCGACCCGGTCGGGGACCCGGATCGCCACGCCACCGGCCAGCGCGATGTCGCATTCGCCCCGGGCGATGGACTGGCACGCCAGATGCACCGCGACCAGCGAGGTCGAACACGCCGTCTGCACCGTGACCGCCGGACCGCGCAGATCGAGCCGATAGGCGATGGATGTGGGCAGGAAATCGGGCTCGTTGCCCACCTTGATCTGATAGTGCTGGGTAGCGGGCAGACGAGTGAAATCGCCGGCGAAATATCGGTGGAAGTAGCTGCTGGGCAGCCCGCCCACGAATACCCCGGTGCGCGGCCGCTGCGGCGCGCCCCCGTAGCCGGCGTGTTCGAGTGCCTCCACGGCGGTTTCGAGCAGCAGCCGATGCTGCGGATCGGTGACCTGCGCCTCGCGCGCGGTGAAGCCGAAATAGCCGGCGTCGAATCCGGCGATATCGTCGAGTACCGCCGCGGTACGCACGTAATTCGGCGCGGCGATCCGCTCGGCGGTCTCACCGGCCGCCAGCAGTTCCTCGTCGCCGAGTTCGGTCATCGTGGTGCGGACGTCGGCGATGACATCCCAGAACTCGTCCGGATCTGCGGCACCCGGTACCCGGACCGCCAGGCCGATCACCGCGAACGGACCACCGAGGTCGGTGCTTTCCGTATCCGAGCCATCCCCGCCCGCCGCCACCGCACCGGCGAATGCCGCCGTGAGTGCCGCCACCGTGGGATACCGGAACAGATCCGTGCGCGCGATCGCTATCCCCAGCGCCTGTTCCAGCGCCAGGTGCATCCGGGCCACGAGCAGCGAATTGCCGCCCAGATCGAAGAAGTTCGCGGTGGCGGGCACGGTATCGCGGCCGAGTACCTCGGCCCAGATCGCGGCGATGGTGGCGGACAATCCGGAGGTCGCGACCGACGGTACTTCGCGGGGCGTGGAATCGATCGGAGCGGGCAATCGCGTTCGATCAATCTTGCCCGCCGAATTGCGTGGTAATTCCTCCAGCACGACGAATTTCGACGGCACCATATAGGACGGAAGCAGGGCCCCCAGCCCTGTCCGGAGCTCGTCGGTGTCGAGTGCGGCGCCCGGCAGGCCGACGAGATAGCCCACCAGTTCGCGCCGCTGCGGATCGTCACCGTGGACGGTGACCACCGCCTCGTGCACATCCCCGACCGCGCGCAGGGCCGCCTCCACCTCACCGGCCTCGATCCGCAGACCTCGCAGCTTCAGCTGGTGGTCGATGCGACCGAGATAGTCCAGGCGCCCGTCGGCGGTGCGGCGGACCCGATCACCGGTGGCGTACAGCCGCTCCCCGGTGCGACGATCGGCGACGAAGCGCCCGATCTCATCGGCGGGATCGACATAGCCGCGGGCCAGGCACACTCCCGCCAGATACAGCTGTCCCGGAACACCCACCGGCACAACCTGTTTCGCATCGTCGAGGACCAGCGTGCCCACATTCTCGAGCGGGCGCCCCAGGGTGATCGTCGCCCCCGGCAGCACCCGCTCGCAGGTGACATCGACAGCGGCCTCGGTGGGTCCGTAGTAGTTGTAGAGCGCCGTATCCGGCAGCAGGCGATGGAATTCCGCGGCCACATCCGCGGGCAACGCCTCACCGCTGGTGGTCACGTAGCGCAGCGACCCGCAATCCCCGGCACCGGGTTCGGCCAGCCAGGTCCGCAACATGGACGGGACGAAGTGGGCGACGGTGATCGATTGCGCCCGAACGATATCCACCAGATACCGCGAATCCCGATGCCCGTCGGGATCGACGAGAACCGAGCGCGCGCCGTGCACCAGGGGATAGAACAGATCCCAGACCGAGACGTCGAAGGTCAACGGAGTCTTCTGCAACACCCGGTCGGATTCGCCGATGCGAATCTCGTCGTGCAGCAACCGGTTACAGATCGCGGCGTGTTCGATCAGTACACCCTTGGGGCGGCCCGTGGAACCCGAGGTATAGAGGACGTAGGCCAGATCCGTCGGCGCTCCGGCCCGTTCCGCGGCGGGTTCCGCGGACTCGATCTCCGCCCACGCCGTGGTCAGATCGATCGCGGTGACACCTTCGATGACCGCCGGTCGCCCCGCGATCTCGGCATCGTCGCACAGCACCACCGACACTCCGGCGTCGGCGAGAACGGCCGATAATCGGGCGTCGGGATCCGCCGGATCCAGCGGCAGATAGGCCGCACCCGCCTTCATGATCCCCAGTGCCAGAACCGGCACTCGCCACGACCGTCGCCCGCAGAGGGCGACGATGCCGCGGGGTCGCACCCCGAGTGCGGCCAGATATCCGGCCACCCGTGCGGCCCGCTCGTCGAGCTCGGCGTAGGTCAATGTGGTGTCCCCGGAAACCACGGCGACGCGCTCGGGTGCGGCCGCCGCGCGCTCGGCGATCAGCGCGTGCAGGGTGGTGGCGGGGCGGGCGACCCGAGGGCCGGTGACCCAGCCGTCCGCGCGTTCGGCGGCCGGTAGCATCGGCAGTCCGCCGAGGTCCCGATCCCCTTCCACGGCAATGGAATCGATGAGAGCGGCCCACTGCGCCAGCAGCCGGCCGACCGTCTCCGGTTCGAACAGCTCGGCATCGAATTCGCAGCACAGAGCGCCCGTACCGCGGTCGGCGACGAAGACCAGATCGCAGCCGACCACAGCATCGCACGCATCCTCGGCGGCGGCGGGATCCACGGCATCGGCTGTCGCGGTGGCGAGTTCGCAGTAGGCGACCTGGAACAGTGGATGCCGGTCGAATACTGATGCCGCGCCGAGTTCGCCGATCAGGTCGTCGAGGTCGAATCCGGTCCGCGCCGCGATCAGATCCGCGCGGGCCCGATCGGCCCGCGCGATCAGATCCGCGGCGGTGATCTCGGGCCCGGCTGCCACCCGCAGCGGCATGGCGGTGAACGAGTCACCCTGCGGTACAACCACCCCGAGCACCACATCCGCGTGCTCGCCGTGGCGATACAGCAGCGCGACCAGTGCCGCGAGCGAGAGCTCGACGGCCTTCGTCGCGACGGAACACTCCTGCCGGGCACGCAGGAAGCGCTGCATGGGCCCGCGCGGCAGATCCGGCGCGATCGCGATGACTCCGGGTTCGAAATCGACCGGGACACCGATGTTCCCATCGACCGGGATACCGATGTTCCCGGAAGGGCAATCCGCTTGCACAGTAACTCGATCCACTTATCCGGCGGTGGCCGGCTCGACCAGATAATCGCCGATGGCCAGCACATCCAGGCCGGCGGTGACGAACGTCTCCAGGGCTTCGGCCGGTGTGCGCACGATCGGCTGGCCCTTCACATTGAACGAGGTGTTCAGCAGTATCGGCGTCCCGGTCTGCTGCCGGAATGCCTCGATCACCGTCCAGAACCGGGCATTGTCCGACCGCGAGACGGTCTGCACCCGCGCCGAACCGTCGACATGGGTGACCGCCGGCAACTGTTCGCGGAACTCCGGCCGCACCGCGGTGATGAACAGCATCCAGGCGTAGGTGCCGACCTCGTGATCCTTGATATCGAAATAGGTGGTCGCGTACTCGTCGAGGACCGCGGGCGCGAACGGCCGGAACCCCTCGCGCTTCTTGACTTTCGCATTGATGATGTCGCGCATCCCCGGATGCCGCGGATCACCGAGAATGCTGCGATTCCCCAGTGCGCGCGGCCCGTATTCCAGCCGGCCCTCGAACAGCGCCCCGATCTGCCCAGCGGCGAGCCGGCGTCCGAGTTCGGCCGCCAGTTCGCCGAAGTCGCCGAATCGGGTGGCGGTGCAATCGGTCCGGGCGGCCAGTGCCTCGGCGATATCGTCGTTGCCGAATTCCGGTCCGCTCAGCGGGGTTGCGATCTCCGCTATCGGCTCGGAATCACCCTGATGGTGGACGTACAACGCGGCGCCCAGTGCGGTGCCGTCGTCACCGGCCGCGGACTGGATGTACATCCGCTTGAACTGCCGGCTGCGCAGGATCACCCCGTTCGCGGTGCAATTGAGCGCTACCCCACCGGCCATGCAGAGATTCGTCGCACCGGTCTGTTTACGGAAGTGCCGCAGGGTGTGCAGCAGAGTCGCCTCGAGCGCCGCCTGCAACGCCGCCGCGATATCGCGGTGGTGGTCGGTCAGCTCGTCCTCGGGAGCCCGTGCCGGGCCGAAGATCTCGGCCAGCGCCTTCAGGGTGCCGCGATAAGTTTCTCGGTCCCAACCGGTTTCGTTCCGGTACAGGACGGGAATGGTAAAAGTGCCGTCCGGTCGCAGATGAATCAGATCCATCATCGCCGCGAAGTGTTTGCGGTGGTCCCCATAGGGGGCCAAGCCCATGATCTTGTATTCGTCCAGGCCGAAGGCGAAGCCCAGATAGTAGGTGAAGACACCATAGAGAATTCCGAGCGAATTCAGTTCCGATACCGTCGCGATCGGCTCGATACCGGCGTCCGAGCCCAGTGCCACGGTCGCACTGTGCTGCTCGCCCATGCCGTCGGCGACCAGGATCAGTGCCGAATCGAATCCGCTCGGATAGAACGTGCTGGCGGCATGGGCCAGATGATGCGGCACCTGCACCAGCCGGTCGTCCCAGTCGCCGCCGAAGGTCTCGGTGAGTTTGTCCAGCAACACCTGCCGGGCGAAGACCTCACTGAAACGGGCGCGGCCGAGATCGCTGTGCTCGAACTCCGCGCGCGAGGGTTCGTAGGAGAAACCGTGCGCCAGCACATCGACCGCGCCGATATCGATACCGGCCCGTTCCAGACCCCATCGCATGGCGTGTTCGGGAAAGGCTCCGGTCGCCTTCTCGCCGGTGAACCGCTCCTCGGCCACCGCACCGACCAGGCGCCGGTCGCGCAGCAGCGCCGCGGCCGAATCGAACCCCTGGGTGATGCGGTAATCACGCCATTGCAGGCCCGGAAAACGGGCCTGCTTGAACGGCACACTGTTGTGCAGACCGCTGATCCCCATGATCGTCTTCGGCTGCGCGGCAGGCATTCTCACCATGGCGGATGCTCACAATCTTCGAGCCCGCGGACGCTTGCGGGCGAAATACTGGCTGGTCTCGTACAGTTCGACCGCGATGTCGGTATCGGGGACGACGCGCTGCAGGAAGGTTCGATGGGCGTCGATATCCGCCGGATCGGCGCCGGCGAGCTCCAGGTACGCGGGAACGCACTGTTCGAACCCCAAGGCGTGCAACATCTTCGCCTCCGGCATGGCCGATATCGGCTGGAACCGGTCCCGGCGGGCGACGACGAAGCCGGCCTCGGCCAGCAGTCCCGGCGTGCCCCGGTAGCTGTCGTGCGCGGCGCCCCGGGCCCGTCCCAGGGCGAACCACCACTCCCGCCACAGATCCGCGGCCGGATCATCACCCGGGACGAAGCGCAGCGCACCCACGTCCGACATCTCCAGCAGCAGGGCGCCGTCGTCGGCGAGCATGCGTTCCATGGCCGCGACCGCGGCCACCGGATCGGCGACGTGCATCAGCAGGAACCGGCTGTAGACCCAGTCCACCGCCCCGGCCGCCAGCGGCGCATCCTCGATACTCGCGTGCACATAACGCACCTGCGGCAGATCACCGACCAACCGCCGGGCGGTCTCGAGTTGTTCGGCCGAGGAATTGATCGCGTACACCAGCCCGTCGGGCCCTACCCGATCGGCCAGCCACGCCGTCATCGTGCCGTGCCCGCAGCCGATATCGGCCACCGTCGCCCCCGGCGCGAGGCCGACGGATTCGACGAAGGCACGGGAACTGGGGTTGTAATGCTGATCGAGCAGGGCCAGGCGCGCCGCATCGCGATCGCCGACGGCCATGCTGTAGGTCATCGCTGCAGCCATCACGGCCTTCCTATGAATGCCGGGCCGGTTCGTGTTCGAGAGTGGAGGCCCAGTGCAGACTGTGGTCACGCTCCGGATCGGGCAGCAGATAACACCCGTGCTGACGCGGCCGGCGGGCCGGAGTCACCTGCGCCACCGGCGGGCCCGCGCCGAAGTCCAGCCAGGAGGCCGGAATTCGGGACACGTCGCTGACCAGGAAACCCGAATCCGGCGGATAACCCCACACTCGATCGAGCCCCGCCACCCCGTGCACCCGCAGGAATGCCTCCAGTTCGGCCACGGCCTCGTCGATCCGCCCGGGCACCGTGGCGATCTCGTCGCGCACCCGTCCCGCGATTTCCGGAACCGTGGATTCGCGCACCCATCCGGTATCGACCTCCAGCAGCACCTGCAGAAATCCGTTGCCGAAGTAGGTGGGCCCGAGCTCGCGAACGTGGCGGCGGATATCGACCGGGCAGGCCAGGGTGATCCGCTCGGTCGCCGCGATCGCCGCGTAGTCACGAAACAGGCTCGCCGCCAGCAGATTCGAGGTCGACAGCGCCGAATCGCGCGTCTGTTCCTCGAAGTCGGTGAGGTCCATGACGCCCGTGCGTACCTCCAGTTCGGGCAGTGCCGCGCCGGCGGCCACGGTCACGAAGCCGGCCCGGTGCAACGCATCCGGATCGACCTCATCGCGTTCGCGCGCCTGCGGACGAGTCAGGACCGTCCGATCGCAGCGCGGGGACAGGAAGCGCGCGCCGCGCGCCCGGGCGGCCCAGGCCGCGAGGAAGAAGAACAGACCGTATCCATCGGCCAGACCATGCGATATCGACAGGCCGACCGCGGTCCGATCACCGCGGCTCACGACGCTGCCGCGGGCCAGGACATTGCCGATACCGATCCGCACCGGATCGACGCACTCGCCCAGCGGGGCATCGGGATCACCTGCCGTGGCGCGGATCTCGGGCCGCGGGTTGTCGACATCCATCGCCAGGGCGTGCTCGTCGAGCTGGACGAGGGCCGCGTCCGCGCCGGCGAATTCGCGCGCGGTCTCGATGTAGGCGGCGACCAGCCGTTCGGGCTCGAGTACGGCATCGAACTCCACCACGAGCTGCAGCGGACCGGCCATATTCGCCGTCCACATGTGATCGACGGCCGACAACGGCAACGGCGCCATACTCAACTCCTCTCGAGGGCGTCGAATTCGCCCTGCAGCAACTGGTTCCACATCACGCGCCGCCGCGGTTTGCCGCTGGTGGTACGCGCGATGAGTCCTCGGTCGCCGACGAAGAGCCGCAGCGATGTCTCGGTACCGAGCTGAGCCGACAGCACCTGCCGCAGCCGCACCGCCTCCACCGGCCGATCCTCGACCAGCACCGCGACGCGTGCGGCGCCCGGCGCGTTACCGGCCAGGGCCACAACCCGATTCGCTGGTACACCGAACGCCTCCACCACGACCGCCTCGATATCCTCGGCGTAGATGGTGCGACCGCGGACCTTCACCGCATCGCCCACCCGGCCGATGGGATACACCTGTCCGCCCACCAGCAGCCCCGCATCACCGGTCGCCAGCGCTCCATCGGCGGTACGCGACAGATCGCGGACACCGTCGGCGGTCTGGTATTCCTGGGCCACACTGGGGCCGCCGACAATCAATTCACCCGGCGCACCGGAATATTCGGCGGTGCCCGCCAACCGCACCGTGGTGGTCTCCAGCGGTTCTCCGCAACCGACCAACCAGCGGCGGCCGTCGGTGAGCGGCGCCGACATCAGATCGAACGGCCCTTCCACCGCACCGGTCGGCGGTGTCACCGCGGCCACCCGCACGGATTCGCCCGGCCGCAACCCCGACACCGCGAGGGTGCCCTCGGCCAGGCCGTAGGCCGGACACGGTGTGCGCGAATCGAATCCGTACGGTCCCAGCCGCTCCGCGAATCCGCGCAGCACAACCGGATCGATACGCTCGGCCCCGACGATCATCACCCGCCAGGGCTCGAAATCCATTCCGGCCAATGCCTCGTCGGTGATCTTGCGCAGCAGATAACCGAGGGCGAAGTTCGGGGTCGCGGTGATCGTGGCACCGTCGCGGCCGAAGCACGACAACCACGACAACGGATCGCGCAGGAAATTGATCGGCGTCATGGCCGCGATGTCGAGGTTCAGGATGGTCGGGGTGATGATGCAGCCGATCAGCCCCATATCGTGATACGGAGGCAGCCAGGTGGCGATCCGGTCGGTCGGGCGGAACTCGAGCCACCGATCGATCGCGGTGCAATTGGCCTCCAGATTGGCCACCGATACGCGGACTGCTTTGGGGGATCCACTACTGCCGGAGGTGAATTGCAGCAAGCCGATTCGGTCGGGCACACAGCCAGGGAGTTCGGCGAGATCCGGCACCTCGGACGATGCGCCGACAATCGTCGTCGCGCCCCGTGATTCGAGTACGGGCCCGACGAGGGAGAGCAGTTCATCCGCCACGATGATCGCCGACGGATCGGCGGCGGCCAGCAGGGCCGACAGTTGCTGCCGATACGCCGACTCGTTCTGCAGCGGCAGCGGCGGCGCCAGCGGGTTCGGTGTCGCACCGGCGGCCAGCACACCGAAGAAGTCGGCCATGAACAGTTCCGGCGCCGACTCCACGATCGAGACGACGGCTCCCGGCCGCACGCCGGATTCGATACAGGCGGCGGCCACCCGCCGCACCCGCGCACTCAGCACCGGATAGGGAATACGCCGCTGATCACCGTTGTGGGCGATGGTCCAGCCGCGTTCGTCACTGTCGTGGGCCAGCCAGTCCAGCAGCCCCGTCATGGCTGTTTCGCCCGCAGGGCGTCGCACACCATCTGTTCGACGTCACCGACGGTCACCACATTCGTCGCACCCGAATCACCGCCGGCGTCGATTCCGAACCGCACCTGCAGCCCCAGGGCGAGTTCGATCAACGCCAACGAGTCATATCCCAGTTGTTCGGCCAGCACATCGCCGGCGGCCGGTTCCGTCCCGGGCTGGGGTGCGTGCCGACGGACCAGTTCACGCACCTGGTCGCGCACTTCATTCTCGTCCACGAAATGCTCCCGAATATCTGATCTGATCACCGATCCAGAAATGTGATCGGATGTGCTTCACCGTGTATTGATTCATATTCCGACGCGGCCGAGGAGCAGCCCTTGCGCCAGTTTTCCGCGAGATCGGCGATGATATCGTCGGAAATTCCTATCGATGTCATTCTGCGAATCAACGAATTGGCCGCGAATTCCCATTGCTCGTCCAATACTTCCGCACGCTTCCGCAAAACCGGAACCAAGCGCGGAAAACGATCACGAGTCTCGGGATCCACCAGGGTTCGCGCCGCCGCCGGAATATGCCTGCGAATAGATTCGATGATATGTTCGCGATATCCGCCGCGAACTCCGTTGCGCAGAGCCAGTACGCCGAACGAGATATGACGGGATTCGTCGCGGGCGACATTGGTGATACCGGCACGCAGCACATCGAACTTCGGCAGCGCGCGCACCGTCCCGAGCACAGTGTGCAGCCCGGTCATCGCGACCGCGCCCTCGACGAGCAAGTGATACACCACCACGCCCTCGTACCAGCCGGGCAGATCCCGCGGGTCCGCACGCACTCGCTCCACCGCGTCGACCAAGGCCTTCTCGAACAGATCCCCCACCCTGTCCACGCCGTTGACCTGCGATAATTCCTCGTTGCCCAGGGTGCCGGAGAGGAAGGCGAGATAGCGCCGGAAGAAGACCGTATGACGCGCCTCGTCGGCCAACTGAGTGGCCAGATACACCTTGTAATCGACCTCGGGCGCGGCGTAGGCCAGCGGCGCCAAGGCTTCGGTGACAGCTGTCTCGCCGACCAGGAAGCGCGCCAGCGTTGCCAGCAGCGGCAGCCGGGCGAACGCCGGCAGGCCGGTCCAGCCCTCCGCGTCACGTTCGCATTCCAGGCTCTGGGCCTGCCATTGCTGCAATTCCCAGCGGCGATAGAGATCGAGGGCGGTGACCCGTTCGGTGAGATCGATCTCGAGCTCGTCCACGACTGTCGAATTATTCATCGCGATTTCTCGATCTATTAGGGCAACAGGTCGGTGAAAATCAACAGCAGAGTGCCTTCATTCACATCGATCAGCCCTTCCAACCGCCCAGCTACCCCACGCACAGCGTCCCGTCTGCTGCGGCGCGTCAATACCCGTGACTATGCATCCGTACCGGAAGGATTAAATCCTTCGATCCTGTGGACAGCGATTCTGCACGGTGCCCGAGCTTACTCCGGAAATAGCTCGCGAGCCACTCGTAACAGCCGGATCACAAGGACAAAAGGTTATCTATGAATTAGCCGCCCGCTCAACCATCCCAGTGAGTGGACGCGAACGTTTCACATTCTGGCTGAAAGCTCATCACGCCCACCCCATCGCATTGATAGCCAGTGATTGTCTACCGAGCGGTCGCGAGCACCGAAATGCGGCAATTCGGCCGTGAGACGCCGCAGCGGCCGCCACTGCGCAGCCTCCGGCTACGATGTGGCGGCCGCCGAGCGGTCCCTATTCGCCTGCGGCGCGGCGGATTTCACCACCCGAGGCGCGGTGCCGGGTAGCACGCGCGGCCGCCGCGTCGAAGTGCTCCAGACGGTCGAACAGTGGGTCCTCGTCATCGACATCGAGGACCACCGCACGCCGCCGCAGCGCACGCGCGGCATCACGGTCCATCCCCGGCCGCCGCTCGGCCCGCACACCCTCCTGAGCGACCCGCGGTTCGTCTGCCTGCTCCGGATGCTCCCGCCTACCGGAGAGCCGGCCCGCGCGGCGCCTGCGGATGTCCTCCTCGAACCGCACCTGACGCCGCAGATAGGCCAGATACGCTCCGAACGCCACCGCAGACAGGACACAGGCCCACCAGAGGATCACATTGACCGCGAGTGCGCCGATGCCGAAAAGCAGTGCGCTCGCGATCAATCCGAGCGCGGTTCGCTGCCGGAAGCGATACCGGGCCACCCGCGCGATCGCATCCGCCTCCGGATCGAAACCGCCACGGCCTCGACGGGACGACACGAAATCGCGGCCCGCGGACTCCTCGTCGCCGAGATCGTCGAATCCGTCGGGATCATCGACGTCGTCGTCGAAATCGCTCAGGCGAGCCGGGACCGCCGCGGCGGGTACGGGGGGAATACGTGCCATCGTCGCGCGGGATCGATCCTCGGCGTCGCCCGCCGGTTCGTCGCCGAGATCGGCATCGGGGTCGTCACCGGAATCATGCTCGGCGACTTCGGATTCGGTACCGTCCGGGTCGGTGGTCTCGGGATCGGCGCCGCCGGGGCCCTCCGCATCGTCGCCGAGTACGGCGTCGCCCGCCTCGGCGTCGTCGGTCACCGCGTCGACATCGTCGGCCGGCCCGTCGTGCGACCGCGATGCCTCACGGTCGCCGGTGCGCCGCGACGCCGCGGAACGAGTATCCCGCGGTGCGTTCGGTTCGTCCTCGGTGACGGGCTCATCGACCGTGTTCGTCATCCGGTCCTCCGCATCATCGCCGTGAGAAAGCCTTGTCTGCCGAGGGGCAGGCACCCAGTCCGGATCGGTCTCATGTCCGGTGGCCGGCCCTTTCTTCGCACGTCGTCTCGTTCCACCTCGATACAGCACCCGGGTCGCCAGGGCGGCATCGGTCGTGCGGCGAACCCGCGGATGCCGACCGGCGAGCATCGGGAACAGCACGAAGACCCAGAGCACGACCAAAGCGATCCACAAGATCGAATTCGGCATCGCGCGCTCACCTCCGTCCCCGCCTGACCGCTGTCCCTTCGACAGTTTCTCGGGTTCTCGCCATTCGTTTCGTCCCGGCACCGGACGCACCACCGACGTCCGTAGGTTAATCCGGCGTCGCAGGAATTTCGCGAAGGCGCGCCGTCCACATCTGTCCCACCCGTCACAACCCGGTCATCCCCCAGTGCCCCGTGGCAGTCACCGAAACCGGTGTGCCACAAGCTCGATCACGGCGGAATGGCGCGGCCGGACCGGATCAATCGGTCTACCACGGTCCCCGAGACCTCCTCCACCGTCATCCCCACGAGCAAATGATCCCGCCAAGCGCCGTCCACGTCCAGATAGCGGCGCAACACGCCCTCCTCGCGGAAGCCCACATTGCGCAGCACCGCCTGACTCGCCAGATTCTCCGGACGCACCGTCGCCTCGACACGATGCAGCCCCGCCGCACCGAAACAATGATCCAGCCCCAGCGCCAGTGCGGCGGTAGCGACACCCTGGCCGCCGACATCCTTGGCCACCCAGTAGCCGATCCACGCCGAGCGCAGCGCACCGCGCACGATATTGCCGATCGTGAGTTGCCCGCTGAAGGCACCGTCCACCTCGATCACCAGCGGCACCATCGCACCGCGGCGTGCCTCGGCCTTCAGGCTCGACCACAGCGACGGCCAGTTCGAGGCGTGATTGCGTGCCTCCCAGGTGCCGCGGCCGGTCGGCTCCCACGGCTCCAGATGCTCGCGATCACGCAGCCGAATTCGCGACCACGCGGGCGCATCGCGTAACCGGATGGGGCGCAGCGTCACTCGGCCGACCGGAAGCCGCACCGGGCCCAGATGCGCGGGCCAGCCCGGATGCGCGGCGGTCCGGAACACGTTCATATCCATATCTCACCCGCGCTGCGCGAGAAATGCGACCTGGACCTCGTCACCGGTACGAACTTCGGTGACCTCCGGGTCGAGAACGATCAGACTGTTGGCCTCGGCCAACGTCGACAGCAGATGTGAGGAGCCGCTGACGCCGAGCGGCTGCACCAGATAGTCGCCGGTCTGCTCATCACGCATCAACTGGGCGCGCAGGTAACCGCGACGGCCCTCCATCGAGGTGATCGGCATGATCGTGCGGGCCCGCACCACGCGCCGCATCGGATGGCGGCGGCCCAGCGCGATACGGATCAGCGGCCGCACCATGATCTCGAATACCACCAGCGCACCAACGGGATTGGACGGCAACAGGAAGGTCGGCACCTCGTCGCGGCCCAGCCGGCCGAAGCCCTGGACCGATCCCGGGTGCATCGCGACCCGATCGATCGACAGTTCGCCCAGCCCCTCGAGCGCCTCGCGGATCTGGTCCGAGGCCCAGCCGCCGACCGCGCCCGCGATCACCACGACCTCCGAGCGAACCAGCTGCCCCTCCACCACATCGCGCAGCCGATTCGGATCGGCGCTGACGATGCCGACCCGGTTCACGTCCGCACCGGCATCACGGGCGGCAGCGGCCAGAGCATAGGAGTTGACGTCGTAGACCTGCCCGGGACCGGGGGTGCGATCGATATCGACCAGTTCACCGCCGATCGAGATCACCGACAGCCGCGGCCGCGGATGCACCAGCACCTTGTCCCGCCCGACCGCGGCCAGCAGACCGACCTGCGCCGCGCCGATGATGGTGCCGGCTCGCACCGCGACATCGCCGGGCTGCACATCGTCGCCGATGCGCCGTACATAGTCGCCCGACCGGACCGGCTCGTAAATCTTGATCCGCGCCCGGCCGCCATCGGTGAAGTCCAGGGGCAGGACCGCATCGGCGAGCGTCGGCAGCGGCGCACCGGTATTGATGCGCACCGACTGTCGCGGCTGCAGGCGGATCGGCTGCCGGGATCCGGCGGCGACCTCGCCCACGACGGGCAGGGTGAGATCGACGAGATTGCCGTCCTCGGTGCGAACTTCCGCGCCGGCTCCCTGCACATCGACGCTGCGCACGGCGTAACCGTCGATCGCGGCCTGGTCGAACCCGGGCAACGGGCGTTCGGTGACAACGTCCTCGGCACACAACAGACCCTGAGCCTCGGAGATCGCGACCCGGACGGGCCGCGGGGCGACGGCCGCCGCGGTCACCTTGATCTGCTGGTCCTCAACCGAGCGCATGCCGCCCTTCCCCTTTACTCCGACTGATCACCCCGTCATTGCGACGAGGTGAGCTGCGGGTTCCATTCCGGAGCGAGCCGACGCTGCAACCACTCGCGCAAGGCGGGGCCGTATTCGTCTCGCTCCAAAGCGAAATCGACCGCAGCACGAAGATAACCGCCCGGGTTGCCCAGGTCGTGGCGCGACCCACGGTGGACAACCACATGAACCGGATGACCTTCCGCGATCAGCAACGAGATCGCGTCGGTGAGCTGCAGTTCGCCGCCCGCACCCGGCTCGATGCGGCGCAGCGCGTCGAAGATGGCGCGATCGAGCAGATAGCGGCCGGCGGCGGCGAAAGTCGAGGGCGCGTCGGCGAGCGCCGGCTTCTCCACCATGCCGACCACTCGCAGCACATCGGGGTTGGTGGCGTCGGGAACCGGGACCACATCGAAGACGCCGTAGGCGCTGACCTCGTGCTTGGGCACATTGATCGCGCAGAGCACCGACCCGCCGCGCTTGCGGCGCACCCGGGTCATGACGTCCAGCACACCGCACGGCAACACCAGATCATCGGGCAGCAGCACCGCGATGGCGTCCTCGTCGGTATCGAGTACCGCCTCGGCCTGACTCACGGCGTGGCCGAGCCCCAGCGGTTCCTCCTGCACCACCGAGGTCACATCGAGCAGGCCGGGTGCCTTGCGCACCTTCTCCAGCAGATGGAATTTGCCGCGTTCGGCGAGTGTGCTCTCCAGAACGAGATCCTCGACGAAATGCGCGACCACACCGTCCTTACCGGGCGAGGTCACGATCACCAGGCGTTGTGCCCCCGATTCGGCGGCTTCGGCGGCCACCAATTCGATTCCGGGTGTGTCGACGACCGGCAGCAGCTCTTTCGGCACTGTCTTCGTCGCGGGCAGGAACCGGGTCCCGAGTCCGGCCGCGGGAACCACCGCGGTGCGGAAACAGGACGTCGCGGCGGTCACGGCCTGCGTCGCGTCCGATCCGGCGTCAGCTGTCATAAGTGCACACCCTATCCATCCATCTCGTCGTCGGGACCGGCTCACCACCGGCCCGGCATCTGGGAAGCCTAGGCGGCCGCGGCTGTGCCGTCGCACCGAAGCGGTTCGGCAGCAACCGCGCCGAGGCCTTCAGCGGCTACCCGCCACCACATCGGGTCAGCGATTCCCCCTCACGGCATCCGGAAACACCGCAGCGAGCAAACTCACCGTTCACCCGCTTAGGGTGAATGCTGTGGATGACGCCGGTCAGCGGGATAAAGAGCAGTGGCGGGCGGAATTGCTGGCACACCGCCGAGCACTCACGCCGAAGGTACGAGCGGCCGAGGCCGCCGCCCTGGCGAATTCGGTCACAGCGGTGTTCGACGCGTTCCCGGAGGCAGCCGGTGCATGGGTCGCGGCCTATATACCGGTCGGTGGCGAACCCGGCTCACCGGCCGTACCGAACGCACTGCGATCGGCCGGGGCGCGCGTCCTGGTACCCGTGACCGGGCCGCCCGGTCCACTGGATTGGGCCGAGTACACGGGCGAGTCGTCGCTGCGGAAGGCGCGTTACGGACTGCTGGAACCGGACGGGCCGCGGCTGGGCCCGGCGGCGATCGGATGGCCGCGGGTCGTGCTGATCCCGGCGCTCGCGGTCGATCGGCGTGGGGTGCGACTCGGACGGGGAGCCGGATATTACGACCGCAGCCTGCCCGCGGCCCGGCCCGACGCTCATCTGGTCGCGGTGGTCCGCGACGAGGAAGTGGTGGACATGCTGCCCGAACAACCACACGACCGGCGCATGGACTGGGCACTGCTGCCGATCGGCGGTCTGCGCGCATTGGGCGGCGCCCCAGCGGCGGACGCCGACGGTGAGTGATCGGGAATCAGCGCCGGATTGGCACTGTTGGCACTGTCGACTGTAGAGTGCTAAAAGACGAAAACCGTGGAGGTTCGCAGGTGCCTACTTACTCGTATCAGTGCACGCAGTGTGGTGACAAGTTCGACATCGTGCAGTCGTTCTCCGATGACACCCTGACCACCTGCGAGAAGTGCAGCGGGAAACTGCGCAAGTTGTTCAACTCCGTCGGCATCGTCTTCAAGGGCAGCGGCTTCTACCGCACCGACAGTCGCAACGGTTCGTCCACGGCCACCGAGCCGGCTGCCAAGCCCAGCGAATCCAAATCCAGCGATTCGTCCGGCTCGTCGTCGAGCACCTCGAGTTCGTCCTCGACTTCCTCGAGCTCGGCGAACTCTTCGACCACCGGTACCGCGGTCGCCTGACCGGGGAATTCCCCCGCACATCGGACAAGCCGCGCCGAGCCCGGCACTCCTGAGTTGCCCACAACCGCAAGGTTGTCCACAGACCTGTTCCGACCTGCGCCTTCACCGAGTATCGAGATGTCGCCGGTCCTACGGTTGCGGTCATGTGGCAGCTGCGATTCGATCACCCGCGCTCCGGTCCGGACGCCGATCTGGGCCGGTCCCGCGCGACCGAACTACTGGCCCGGTTCCGTCCCTCCTGGCTCGACCTCACCCTGGCCCGGCGGCTGTCGGCGGTAGCCCTCGCCGCCCTGGCGGCCGTGCTCGCACTGCGAGGTGACCCAGCGGCCCATCGCCGATCCGTGGTGGTCGCGGCGCGTGAGCTCACACCCGGGCGAATCCTCGCGGCCGAAGATCTGCGCAGCACCGAGTTGCCGGCGGCAGTGGTGCCCGCGGGCGCGGTCACCGATTCGGCGAAGTTGGTGGGCGCCACCTCGACGGGCGCGGTTCATACCGGGGAGATCCTCACCGATCTGCGCATCGTGAGTCCGCGACTGGCGGCCGCGGCCACCGGTGTCACCGATGCCCGCATCGTGCCGATGCGCTTGGCGGACAATGCCGTAACCGCGATCCTGCGCCCCGGAGACCGCGTGGATGTGGTCGCGGCCGACGATCCGCCCGCGGATACCGACTCCCGCTCACCACGCCGCGCACCGACCGCCCGCACCCTGGCCGGAGACGCCGCCGTCGTGCTGGTCTCCGGTACCGGAATCACTGCCGGAAGCGCCCGGGCACCGGCCGCCGAGCACATCGTCCTGCTGGCACTCGATCCCGAACATGCCGCCACGGTCGCGGCCGCATCTCTGCACACCGCATTGACCGTGGTCTTTCACTGACTTTCACTGTGTTCGCCAAGCATTTGCCACAACTGTCCGTTAGCATCCGAAATAGCTCATCCGATAGCGGAAAGCAATCGCCTCGGATGCCACGACCAGACCATTCGGCGCGGCCGCTGGCACGCCAGATGAGACAGGAGCCGCAATGCTGAAAGGTTTCAAGGAGTTCCTGCTCCGTGGGAATGTGATCGATCTGGCGATCGCGGTGGTGTTGGGTACCGCCTTCACCGCGGTCATCACCGCCATCGTCGAAGGATTGGTCAATCCGCTTCTGGATCTTTTCGGTGGTGCCGGCGAGCACGGCTGGGGTTTCTATCTGGACTCCAGCAAGCCGTCCACCTTCGTCGCGCTCGGCCCGATCGTCACCGCGGTAATCAATTTCATCATGATCGCGGCGATTCTGTACTTCATCCTGGTACTGCCCGCCGCGCGGATGATGAAGAAGCGCACGTCGGTCGAGGAGCTGGAGCTGTCCGAGGTGAAGCTGCTCACCGAGATCCGGGATCTGCTCACCGAGAACAACAAGAGTTCCGGCGGGCGGCACGAATTCTGATTTGCCACTTCCGAATCGACCGCGGGCCGGTGTACCGGCCCGCGGTCGTGGTCGCGGGGAGGGCGATCAGCCCAGGCCGAACGGCTTCCCCCACAAAGTCACCCAGGAAATGACATTGTCGGTCTCGACCTCGACACTGACGAATGCGCGCGCCTGCGCGTAACCACCGCATCCGGTGAGCCCGATGGCCTCGCCGGACCAGGCCACCGACCCCTCGGAACCCTCGAACTTGTTACGGGCCTTGCGCGCATCGTCACCGCGAACCTCGTCGGCGAAGTCGCCGGGTTCCTCGGCATGAAGGACATAGAACGATCGCGCCTGGCCTGGGCCCAGAGTCAGGTTGCCACCCGCATCGGCTTCGGCGTTCTCGCCATCACTCCAGTCCATACTCGCGCTCGGACCGCCATCGGCTCCGCCGCCGGAGATGTCGACCTGACATCCGACGGTGTAACCGGGATAGATGCTGCCGCCCACCACGGTCGTGTCGCCGGACAGCTCGACATGGGCGTTCCCGGAGACCCTGGCATTGCGGTGTATCGGGAAAACACCCAGGGAAAGGTCGATGGCCGCCGATTCATCGTCGAGCCGGACGTGGACGACGGTGCCGTCGGACAGCGTCTTGGACAGATCGCCGCCCGGCAGCGGGACGAAGGTATCGGCATCGGCCGCACCGGTGGACAGCAGGCCGACCGCGGCGGTCGCTACCACCCCGGCACAGGCCGAGCGGGCCACGACTGCACTGATTTTCATATCGGGCATTCCTCGAGAACGAATCGCGTTGTGCGCGAAACGATTCTACGGGCCCGATATCAACCATGGTGGGGTGGCACCTGCGACCGCAGCCAATCATCCAGCGACCGCGGGAGTTCACCGTCCGGCGAGCGCTCATCACTGCTGGTTCGCGGCAGCGTCTCGCCGAAGACACGAGCCAGGCGGGCGGCTTCGGCGGCCGAGCGGGTGCGACCGCGCTCCGGACGATCCGCCGCGGGCGCATCGTCATCGGGGCGCTGATCGTCCGCCGGCCGCTCGGTCATTCCGCCAGACCGGACAATTCGTCGACGACCCGGCTCACCAGCGGGCCGAGTGTGGCCATGCCGTCTCGGATGGCGTCGCGAGCGCCCGGCAGGTTCACCACCAGGGTGCTGCCCGAGACGCCGGCCAGGCCGCGCGAGAGCCCGGCGTCGAGCGAGCCCGCCGCGAGCCCCGAGGAGCGCAACGCCTCACTGATACCGGGCAATTCGCGATCGAGCACCTCGAGGGTGGCCTCGGGAGTGACATCGCGCGGCGACATGCCCGTTCCACCGACGGAGATCACCAGATCCACACCGCCGATGACGGCCGTATTGAGCGCATTGCGGATATCGATCTCATCGGCGGACACCGGGATCGTCGCATCCACCAGAAAGCCGAACTCGGTGAGCAATTCGGTGACCAACGGTCCCACCGAGTCGACCCCGCCATGCGCGGTTCGATCATCCACGACCACAACTAGGGCACGGCCCGCCACAGGAGCATCGATTTCCATATCGCTCACCGTAGCGTCTGTGGGCGACAACCACTCCGGTCCCCCGGACTCGGCGGCGTCCGGTGGTGGGAGCACGGTCAACGGGCGCGGTTCACGGATCATCGGCCACCCTCCGCTTGTGCGGCGCCGAGGGTCACCTCGACGGTTTTCGGATTCTGTCCCTGCGGATCGGTGTATGTCACCTTGACCTTGTCACCGGGCTGATGTGACCGTACCGCAGCGATCAGAGAGTTGCCGGAGTCGATGACCTGATTGTCCACCTTGGTCACGATCACCCCGGCCGGGATACCCGCCTTCGCCGCAGGGCCGTCCGGGGTGACATCCAGTACCCGGGCGCCGTTGGCGTCGTCCTGCGCGCGTACCGAGATCCCGATCTGCGCATAGGTCGCGTGGCCGGTCTTGATCAGCTCGTCGGCGATGCGGCGGGCCTGATCCACCGGAATCGCGAAGCCCAGTCCGATCGAACCGCTCTGCGAACCCTGCCCCTCCTGGGTGCCCAGGGTCGCGATCGCGGTGTTGATGCCGATCAGCTTGCCGTTCGAATCGACCAGCGCGCCGCCGGAATTGCCCGGGTTGATCGCGGCATCGGTCTGGATCGCGGAAATGACGGTGCCCTGCGAACCGGCCTCACCGCTGGTCGAGACCGGCCGGCTCAGCGCCGACACGATGCCGGTGGTCACGGTGCCCGCGAGGCCGAGTGGCGAGCCGACGGCGACCACGGGCTGGCCGACGATGAGGTTGTTGGAGGCGCCCAGTTCGATCGGGGTCAGATCAGTCTTGCCCGCCACCTTGATGACCGCCAGATCGGACACCGGATCGACCCCGACGATCGAGGCCGTCGCGGTGGTGCCGTCCTGGAAAGCCACTTCCATCTTGGCGTTGGGTCCCGCGCCGCTGGCGACGTGGTTGTTGGTCAGGATGAGCCCGTTCGAGGACAGCACCACTCCGGAACCCTCACCGCCACCGTCGCCCTTGGCGTTGGCCACCCGGATCATGACCACGCTGGGAACCACCTTCTGCGCCACCGCCGGCACCGATCCGGGTGGCACGACGGCGGAGGCCGGTGAGACCGGCGCCGGTGCGTTCAGGGCGTTGCTCACCGGGCCGCTGTTGTCGTTGGAACGGGTGGCCAGGGTGCCGACGGCGCCACCGATGCCACCGGCGACCAGTGCCAGCACCACCGCTCCGACGAGCAGGCCCGCCCGGCCACGAGGGCGCGGCGCGGGTGCGGGCCCGGCAGCGGGATCACCCGCGGGCGGCCCGCCCACGCCGGAGTAGGTCGCACCCGGCGGGAAGCCTTCCGGATAACCCGGCTGCGGCGAGGTCTGCTCGGCCGTCGCATGCGGGTTATAGGGCGGGATCGGCGCGGTGTGCCCGGCTCCGGCATATCCCGGATACGCGCCCATGGCACCTGGGCCCTGATCGCCCGGCCCGTAGCCCGGCTGCATCGCGCCCGGATGGCCCGGCGCATCCGCCGGGCCGTTCGCGGAGAACTGCTCGGTCCGCTCACCACCGAACCCCGGTGCCGACGGTCCGGCCCCCGCGGGGATCGCGGAACCGCTCGGCGGCGCGGCGGCCGGCGGCGTACTCGTCGGCGATGCGCTCTCGGGTGCACCCGGCTGCTCGGGTCCCGATTGCGGAGCGACCCCACCCGACTGCGGAGTCGAACCGGACGGATCGTCGCGCCGGTCCTTCGATTCCTCGGTCATTTCTCTCGTTTCTCCTCGAGTCTGTCGCCCAGCCTGGTGACAACGACTGAGAGCGGACTGAGACCGTGCTTTCAGTTCTCCGTGCTTGTGTACCGCGATCGGACGGACGGTACGCCGCACGGCACACATTTTATGGTGCGCGACGGCTGCGACCCGTACTCATTTCGATCGATTGCCGCCGGTCGGAACGGTCGGCGCCTCACCCGGCAATACGATTCGGACCAGCGTGCCACCGCGATCGGAGGTATCGACGGTGATCGTGCCACCGTGTTTGGACACCACCTGTTTGACGATCGCCAGCCCCAGTCCGGAGCCGGGCATCGAACGCGATGCCGTGGTGCGGTGGAAGCGCTCGAACACCAGCTCCCGCTCCTCCGGAGGGATGCCCGGACCGGCGTCGTCGATGCCGATCTCCATCAGGCCCGGACCGGTTTCGCGCATGCGCAGCACGACCTGTGCCCCCGGCGGACTCCATTTCGCGGCGTTGTCGAGCACGTTGAGGATCGCGCGCTCGAGGCCGGCGTCGTGACCGTAGACGAACCACGACCGGGTCGCGGAAGCGAACTCCACATCGGCGCGCCGGCGTCGCACCCGCTCCAGTGCCCGCTCGGCGACCTCACCGAGATCGACCCGCTCGTAGACGGTTTCGGGGGCATCCTCGCGGGCCAGATCGACCAGATCGCCGACCAGCGTCGACAGCTCCTCGATCTGTGCGATCACATCCGCGCGCAAACCGGCCATATCCTCCTCCGGGATGGGCGGTGCGTCCGGTCGCGAGGAGGCGATGAGCAGTTCCATATTGGTGCGCAACGAGGTCAGTGGCGTGCGCAGTTCATGGCCGGCGTCGGCCACCAGCCGCCGCTGCCGGTCCCGCGATTCCGTGAGCGCCCGCAACATCAGATTGAAACTCTCGGTCAGCCGGGCCAATTCATCGTCGCCGGTGACCGGGATCGGGGTCAGATCGTCGGTGCGCGCGACCCGCTCGGTGGCGGCGGTCAGGCGCGCGATCGGCCGCAGACCGGTCCGTCCCACCGTGGCACCGGCCGCACCGGCCACCAGGACGCCGCAGCCGCCGATCGTGAACAGGAGCCAGGCGAGCCGGTCGAGCACCTCGCGGGTCGGTTCCAGCGACCGGGAAATCACCAGGGTGGCACCGGATGTGGTGCGCCGGGCCAAGACCCGCTGATTGCCGACGGTGCGCAGGGAGGCTTCGGCCTGCCCGTGGGCCACCGCCATCTCGGCCCGTCCGATGGGTGGATACATCGGCTGCGGCGGTGTGTACGGGATATCGACGTCCGGGTAGAGCAGTGCGATCCCGATGTCGTTGGAGTACAGGCTGCTGAACATCAGGATCGCCTGGAAACCCTGCAGATCGATGTTGTTCTTGACCATCACGTCCGAGCGGCTGCGCAGCTGGCTGTCCACATCGGCGTAGAGCGCCCGCGCCACCAGCGCGTACGCGGCGATCGAGGTCACCGCCACCGCGATAGCCACCACCGAGGCCGCCAGCAGGGTGACGCGCCATCGCAGCGATACCGATCGGGTCAGCTGCATGGGCGGGCGCATTTCGTGCGAATCGGGACGCGGTCCCAATCGCGCCACTTTATCGGGACGGCCACCGCCACCCGGATGAGATCTCACCACGACCACGGCCTACGGAGGGGTCTCGCGCAGCACATATCCGACCCCGCGAACGGTGTGGATCAACCGCGGCTCCCCCTCCGCCTCGGTTTTGCGGCGCAGATAACCGATATAGACCTCCAGCGCATTACCGGAGGTCGGGAAGTCATAACCCCAGACCTCCTCCAGAATGCGGCTGCGCGTCAGCACCCGGCGCGGATTGGCCATCAACATTTCCATCAGGGAGAATTCCGTACGAGTCAGGCTGATGGCACGCTCACCGCGCGCGACCTCGCGCGTCACCGGGTCCAGGGACAGATCGCCGAAGGTCATCCGCTCCGAGGAATCGGCGGCGGCATCGACGGTGGTCCGCCGCAGCAGGGCTCGCAGCCGGGCCAGCAGTTCCTCGAGGGCGAACGGTTTGGGCAGGTAGTCGTCGGCTCCGGCATCCAGGCCCGCGACCCGCTCGGAGACCGAATCCCGCGCGGTCAGCACGAGAATCGGCAGGTCGTCACCCGTACTGCGCAGGCGGCGGCAGACCTCGAGACCGTCCAACCGCGGCATCATGACATCGAGTACCAGGGCATCGGGCCGGGACGCGGTCACCTTCTCCAGTGCGTCGAGCCCGTCGACCGCCAGCTCGACGGAATATCCGTTGAAGGTGAGCGACCGGCGCAGCGACTCGCGCACCGCGCGATCATCGTCGACTACCAGAATTCGCATGGCTTCCAGTTTGACGGGATCGACTGAGAGCCGACTGAGAACGGATCATTCGACACGCCGCACATCCACAAGTGATGACCTGCGAATTCGGCAACAATCTCCCCGAAATCGGCTAGGGTCAGCGAAAGTTGTTGAGCCCAGCGGAATTAGGCTTCGTGTGGCGGAGTCCTCCAAATTGCCGCAGACCGTTTCTCACGGTATGTTGCCAGCGGTAAAAGTAAACCTCTAGTTGGTTCTCAATCCGTTGGACGCGAACGGCCAGACGCGGGCGGCGGCCGGAACCCGGGGCACGTGCGCGAGCGGAGGCGACGGAAGCGGGATGGTCACTGCACCGCGTCCATGGCAGAAGAGTCTGTCGAACCTGTCCGTGACCAGCAAGGTCGGCATCGTGTTGTTGTTGCCGGTTGTGCTGGCTTCGGCATTCGCCGTCCTTCGGATCAAGGACGAACTCGGCACGATCTCACAGCTGGACACCGCCTCCGAGCAGGCGCGAATCATCCGGCCCACCCTCGACTTCGGTTCGGCGGCCAATAATCTCGCGGTCACTGTCGGCAATGTCGGTGTGCCGCAATCGGCGCTGGACCAGTCGGCGGCGCGATTCGATCAGGCCGCCGCAGATCTGCAGACAGCGCTGCAGAGTTCGCCGGCCGAGAAGCGGGTCGCCACCGAACTCACGGAGGCGCTGGCGGCGGGGCGCACCTTGCGCAACAGTCTGCACGGCGGCGGGCCGCAAGAGGTCGTGAAACAGGCCGGCGAGCTCAACAGCCACGTCAGTAATGCCGTGTCGTCGCTGGCGACGCCCAAGGAAACCGCCATCGAGCGCTATTACGTGCAGATGGGTGTCATCGCCATCGCCCGGCAGATGTTCACCCAGCAGCAGCTGGCGCTGGAGAGCGGCGAGATCGGCAACAACCCGGCGGTGCTGGCCCAGGTGCTGACCGCCACCGGCGCCGAGATGACGATGATCAATCAGTACGCGGTCGTGCAGCCGGAGTCGGCGCTGAAACCGGACGTACTGCTGGGTGCCCTGCAGACCCGTATCGCGGCGCTGAGTCAAAATGCGATCGAGCCGATCCGGGTGCCCGGCGTCGCGGAATCGATGCAGTCCAGCACCGATACCTACATCGAGGCCACCAACCACCTCGTCGACCTGATCACCACCGGCCTGTCGGATCGATCGATCGACGCCCGCGGCACGGTGCTGCGCGATGTGTCTCTGGTGGTCGTGACGCTGCTCGCGGGTCTGGCGCTGGCGCTGGCGGTCGCCCGCTCGCTGGTGGTGCCGATTCGCCGCCTGCGCCGCGATTCGCTCCAGGTGGCCCATACCGATCTACCCGCCGAACTCTCGGTGGTGCGCGCCGGCGGCGCCACCCCGGAGATCGTCCCGGTCGATGTGCAGACCACCGAGGAGATCGGCCAGCTGGCCCGCGCCGTCGACGATATGCACCGCCAGGCGCTGTACCTCGCCGCCGAGCAGGCGCGCCTGCGACTGCAGATCAGCAATATGTTCGAGACCCTGTCGCGCCGCAGCCAATCGCTGGTGGAACAGCAGCTGTCGCTGATCGAGGATCTGGAACGCGACGAGGACGACTCCGGTCGCCTGCAGAGCCTGTTCCGCCTCGATCACCTCGCCACCCGTATGCGCCGCAACGGTGACAACCTGCTGGTGCTGGCCGGTACGGCGCTGCGCCGCGGCCATCTGCCGCCGGTGCCGCTGTCGGACATGCTGTGGAGTGCGGTCTCCCAGGTGGAGGACTATCAGCGGGTCGAGATCGGTTCGGTGCCCGACGGCATCGTCGCCGGTGAGCCCGCGGTCGACATCGAACATCTGCTGGCCGAGCTGATCGACAACTCGCTGCGCTACTCGCCGCCGAATACACCGGTGGCGGTCTCGGTTTCGCGCGCGGTGGACGGCGGCTATCTGATCGAGATCACCGACCGTGGTCTGGGTATGTCCGCGGAGGACATGCGCACGACCAACGAGCGGCTGGCTTCCGGTGGTGAGGTCACCATCGAAACCGCTCGCCGGATGGGTCTTTTCGTGGTGGGACGGCTGGCGAGCCGGCACACCATCACGGTCGGCCTGCGCCGCACCTCGACCATGGCACAGCAGCCGGGTATCACAGCGAGCGTGCATCTGCCCGGCGCGCTGGTCTCTCCGGCCGAGGCCGCCGCACCGCCGCCGATCACCTCGACCTTCACCGCCCCGGTATCGGATTTCCCGTCGCCGGTCACCGAATTTCCCGCACCCGGCCGCACCCTCACCGCGGTGCCGAATCCGCCGGAGCGATTCGGTGACAACGCCTCCGGCGAGAATCCGGAGCTGCCCCGGTTCACCAGCTCGGGGCTGCCGCAGCGCCGCCCGGGCGCCGCACAGTCCGAGACCTCGTCCCCGGTTGCCCGGCTGACACCGTTGCCGGACGCGGATACGGACACCGCGGAGCCGGCGAACGACGGCGTGCTGCGCGGTATTGATCTTTTCCGCGAGGAAACCGATATCGCCGACGAACCGGCCTCGGACGACCGGCCGAATTTGGGTACCGGCCCGGTCTTCGGTGCCGCCACGAAGTTCGGCTCGGACCCCGCCGACACCGACACCGACAGCTCCGATACCGGCTACGGTTCCGACGCCGAATTCCGCACCGAGACGAATCTGCGCGTCCAGCCGAACTTCCTCGCCGACGCCGAAGCCCGCGAGGAATCCACCGAATCGGATGAGCCGGCGCGCCGCGAGGATGTCTTCGATCCGGCCTCGGGTTCGTGGGCACCGGTCGCCGACCGCGATATCGCCCCGCCGGCACTGCCCGCCCGGCGGCCCACCCCGGCCGATCCCCGGCCACAGCCGCAACCGCCGTCCATCGATATCTGGGCCGAGACCGCGATCATGGCCCCGGCCCAGCGATCCCCCGAGCACGAGCCCGCACCGCTGTCTCGACACGGCGCGACCCTCGCACCACCCCGGCCGGATTCGGACGCACCGGAAAAGCCCGAATCGCCGACGCCGATCTATCAACGGATGGTGTCGGAATGGCTGGTCGAACCGTCCTCTACCGCGCCCAGTAGCGCCTGGTCCTCCCCGGCCGATGCCGGCTGGGCCGCCGCCGCGGATGCCAGCGCCCCGACCGCGACCTCGCGCACCACAGGTGGTCTGCCCATTCGGCAGCCCGGTGCGCAACTGGTACCCGGTGGTGTGACCCAGGACGATGTCGTAGAGGCACGTGATCCGGAGGAGATCCGCAGCAGCTTGTCCAGGCATCTGAGCGGCGTCCGCAGCGGACGAGTCAGCCTCCAGCAGACCCCTTCCCAGGAGTCCGCGACCGATCCGGTCACCGCCCGGTACGAGGTGCCCCGTTACGACGACGCGGCCCAGCGGAACGACGCTCAGCAGAACGACGGAGGCTTTGCATGACCGACACTGCGCAGAAATCCACCGACGAGAATTTGAACTGGCTCGTCACACGGTTCACCAGAGAGGTGCCCGGAGTCTCGCACGCGGTGCTCGTCTCCGCCGACGGCCTGCTCCAGGCGACCAGCCCAAACCTGCCCTCCGATCGCTCCGAGCAGCTGTCCGCGGTGACCGCCGGACTGGCCAGCCTGTCGGCGGGCGCGGCGCAATTGTTCAACGGCGGCAAGGTGATGCAGTCGATCGTCGATATGCAGCGCGGCTACCTGCTGGTGATGAGCGTCGGCGACGGCGGCTCGCATCTGGCGGTGCTGGCCAACAAGCAGCACGATATCGGCCGCATCGGCTACGAGATGGCCCTGCTGGTCGACCGTGTCGGATCCGTCGTGCAAGCCACGGCCCGTTCGGCGGTTTGACGATCGCGATGACCAGCTCCTTCGGAGCCGGGTCCGGCCGGCCAACCACACGCGTCCGTCCCTACGCCCTGACTGCCGGGCGTACCGAGCCCGCTGTCGAGCTTCCGCTCGAGGCGGTCGTGGAGACGCTGCCGTATGCCAATCAATTCGATTGGCCCGCAGGCGATATCCGGACAGATATCCTGCGGCTGGGCGCGGGGCGGCTCTCGGTCGCCGAAATCGCCGCGCACCTGCAACGTCCACTGGGAATGATCCGGGTCGTCATCGGCGATCTGGTGGTGGCGGGCACCCTGCGGGTGCACACCACGCTCAGCGAGGACGCCAGTTTCGACGAGCGCCGAAATCTGATGGAGAGGACCCTGCGTGGACTCCGTGCCCTCTGATACGACGGCACCCTCCGCTCCCGCCGCACTCCAAGCCGCCGAGCGTTATCCACCCGCGTACCAACCGAATTCCACAAGCTCGTCCCCCCAACAACCGCCCCCACACCAGAATTCCTCCATGCAGCCTCAGAACCCGGCGGCTCCCACGCCGCCACACCCGGAGCCCGATATCCGCACCGCTTCGACCAAGATCGTGGTCGCGGGCGGCTTCGGCGCCGGCAAGACCACCTTCGTCGGCGCGGTCTCGGAGATCGTGCCGCTGCGCACCGAAGCCATGGTGACCGGTGTTTCCGACGGTATCGACGATCTGTCGGCCACCCCGGGCAAGGAAACCACCACGGTGGCCATGGATTTCGGCCGCATCATCCTGCCCGGCAACCTCACGCTGTACCTGTTCGGCACTCCGGGACAGCGCCGGTTCTGGTTCATGTGGGACGACCTGATCCGCGGTGCGATCGGCGCCGTCGTCCTGGTCGACACCCGCCGGATCGAGGACAGCTTCGCCGCGGTCGACTTCTTCGAGGCCCGCGGGCTGCCGTTCCTGGTGGCGGTCAACAGGTTTCCGAGCGCGCCGCGCTTCCCGATCGCGGAACTGCGTGAGGCGCTGTCGATCCGCGAGGGCGTGCCGGTGGTCGATATCGACGCCCGCGATGCCGACGAGGTGCGCCGGTCCCTGGCCGCGGTGACCGAGTACGCGATTCAACGTCTGACCGCCACCCACGCGACCGTGGGGCAGGGCTGAGGACCGCAAGCTGTGGTTTTGCGAGCTGAGGGATTGCGATGAACTTCTTTACCATGGGTTACTGGGTGCTGGGCCTGGCGATCGGTGCGGGCGCGGCCGGTTGCCTTGTGGGCCTGACCTGTATCCGCCAGTCGACGATGTCGGTCACCGCCAAGTTCCGGATGGTGTGGCTCACCGCCGCGGCGGTGTCCATCGGTGGGGTCGGGACCTGGCTGGCGGTCTACGTGACGCTGCTCGGCGTGGGAGTGTCCACCGGTGAGATCCGCTACGACCTGACCCGGATGGTCCTGAGCGCGGTGATCACCGTGGTGGCGGTGCTGGCGGGGCTGCTGATCGCGGGACGGGCGGGTTCGCTGCCCCGGATCATCGGTGGCGGTGTGGTGATGGGTCTCGGTATCGGTGTCATGCACATGCTGGCGATGGGTGCCGTCCGGGTGCAGGGATCGGCCGAGGTCAACGTCTGGCTCTCCGTCGCCGCCGGTGCCCTGGCGATCGTGACGTCCATCGGATTGGTCTGGGCCACTGTGAATATCCGGGCGATGCTCGTCCTGGCCGGCGTCGCCGTGCTGTACGCACTGGCGATCACCGCCGTGCACTATCTCGGTCAGGCCGGATTGCATGTGCATCCGGACGGCGCTGCGGGCATGCCGGCCGGCGATGACCTGTTCACCCTGTTCGTGCCCGTATTCGTGGCGGGCACGCTGTCGCTGGCCGTGCCGATCACCGCGGTGCTGGTCGCCCCCGACCGCACCGGGACCACGCGCTCCAGGCAGGCCGCGAATACCACCGGCCCGAAATCCGCTGCGGCCCGTCCCGCGGGACGGACGCCGCAGCCGGTGAGCTGAACCGCTGCCGGGCGGGATTCCCGCGAAAACGTCGATCGGGGCGGGCCGCTACTGCGGCCCGCCCCGATTATGTTGCGCTACCTGCGATTATCCCTCGGCCGGAGCGTTGATCCGGTTGAAGTACTCGACCGCGACCAGGACGCTGGAGACACCGCCGACGCCGACCATACCGGCCGCGGCACCCAGCGGAGCGCCCAGCGCGGCGCCGGTCAGGCAGCCACCGATCCAACCCGGCAGGACCAGGAACGGGGTGCCGACCGCCGCACCGAGCAGGCAGCCGCCGACCAGGCCGATCGCGCTCCCGACCAGGGTGCCGATGCTGGTGGCGATACCGAGCTCATTGATCGCGCTCTGATTGGCCGCGTCGAGGTCCGAACGGCTGGCGACGTCGTGCAGCATCGGCGCGGGGTGCGCGGTCGCCGGATCAGTACTCGGGGCCAGGGTCGCCTGGTTGCCGGAGATCTGCACGGCGATCGGGTATTCCATACCGTCACGCTGATAGCTCATCGGGAATCCGGCGACGACCGCACCGGCGTTGTCCAGGACCTGGAACTGGTTGCCCGCCGTGGCCAGCGAGCCGGCATCGGTCTTCACCACAACGGTCTTGTCGACAACATTGGCGGTGTAGTGGATCTCGGGGTTGGCGGCCGGTGCGGGAGCCGCGAAGCTGGTGCCAGTGGAGATTCCGAGTGCGGCAATGACCAGAGCCGACGTGGCGGCGAACTTCCGAAGCTTCATACCCTCATCACTTTCTCATCAGTTGCGGCGCCGATTACCTGGCGCCTCGGTCCGAAATCGAACCCTTAGACAGGCTGCGCCGCGCCCATTACGGCCGTGTAACAAAGACCGTTAATAAGCCGCCAAGAAAGTGCCAGGAATGTTAATAGTCTGAAAATTCGGACATTTTCCCTCGGTCGCCGGCCGGTTCGGCAATCCCGCAGCCGCGACGAGAAGCTCCCGAAAACGGGCGATGAGCTGGCAGTCTTCCGGCCGCACGCGATAGCCGACGGGATTCACCCGGCCCGCTCCGGTCGTGGCGCCGCCGAAACGTGACCACCGGCGTCGTCGCGTGCGCGCAGGACCCGCATTGTGCCGCCGGGTACCGCTCCGAATTTATTCGCTGCCCGGATGCACCATTGCCGCAGCACCACATATGCGGCCGGATATTTTTCCGGCGGATACCGATTCAGGCACCCCGCGGCAACCGGTTCCCGATTGTTTCACCACGATGACACCGCGTGTTCCGCGTCGACGGCACCGCGTGGCCGCCGCACCCGTCCGGATGCGAATTACAGTGGTAACCATGGGTTTCGGACCGGGGGACCGATCCGCGCGCGACCCCGCGGGCGAACCAACCGGCACGGCAGATGAGAGGCAGGCGGATGTGACTCCGGAGCAGGAAGCGATATTGCGCGATGTGCAGGTCCAGTTGCGCGGTCCACGGCTGAGCGGCTGGCCGGAACTGGGTGCGGTCGGCGCCCCCGGCGATCGGACCGTGGTCGAGGCACTGGCCGCGGCGTTGCGGCAGATCGACGAGTTGCGCACGGAGATAGGTGATCTGGAGACAACACTGGCCGAGCTGTCCCGCCGGGTGCAGCCGCCGGACCAGCTACCGTGGCCGTTGTCGCTGGTGGCCGCACTGCTGCAGGATCCGGCCGCGGTGATCGGCGAGCAGATCGCTCGCTGGGAGTCGCTGATCGGCGGCCTGCTGGGCACGCCGGACGATGCTCCGCACCCACGGACGCCGGCCCTGGAGGCGGCACCGGCACGGATGGCCGAACAAGGGTGAAAGCGCCCGAAAGTGGCGATGAGCGGGTTCTCCGTTATCGGGAGAACCCGCCCTCAGCCACGAGGGTACCGGGATCGGTGCGTGAATTCAGCGTTTCCGCAGGACTTTTTCGCGCGCCAAAAACGTACCAGCAGTATGCGTTTCGACGTTCAGCTACTGGTTCGCTAGCGACAATAGCCCAACATCACTGCATGCCGGGGCTCATTCGATAACCAAATAATCGCTGTATTCGGGCAAAGGTCGCAGAGCTGACACCACCACCGGCCGTCCATCCGGTGAACAATATCGAAATCATCTCCATGACAGCACACTGCGAGCTATCGTCTCCGCGGACGACGCATACGGCTCCCTCCCAAGGAGATATCCCATGGCGATTTCGGTGGTGCTCGACAAGTACGTCCAGCTCGCCGCGGCACTGTCCGCACTGGCCGCCAAGGCCGGCTGACCACTCACCCCACCGACCCGGCCATCGCCCGTATCGCAACGGCCGGGTCGGCCGGTTCATATCCAAGCAGCCCGGCGAGGTCGGAAGCGGACGGTTCCAGCAAACCGGCCCGGGCCCGTGCGCCATCACGATCGAATCCGAGCCGGCCGGCCGCCTTCGATGCCGGCACCGAGCCTCGGGACAGTACGACTACAAGCGAGCAGGGTCGATCAGCCCGCGTCGGACCGCGTTGACCAGACGGCGGGGCACCCGGTGAACGACGCCGCCGATATCGACCGGCACCAGATCGGGTACCGCAGCCTTCCAATTCGAACGACGGCCGCGGGTATTGGCGCGCGACATTCGCCGCTTCGGCACCGCCATCTCAGCTCTCCCCTCGCACAGAGCCGGAATGCGGTGTGCGCCTGCCGTATTTGCGCTCGAACTTCTCCAGCCGGCCCTCGGCATCGAGTACCCGATGCGCGCCGGTCCAGAACGGATGCGAGTCGGCGGTGACATCAACGGTGATCAGCGGGTAGCTGTTCCCGTCGGTCCATTCGGCGGTCCGGGTGCCGGTTGCGGTCGAGCGGGTGAGGAAGCGGGTCCCGTTGCTCACATCCTCGAAGATCACCGGGTGGTACTCGGGGTGGATCCCTGATTTCACGGTTCTACCTTTCCGTCGGCCCGAACTCCACGCCCCGATCGGCCGTGGTATCGGATTCGGTTGTCTCGCAAGGGTCTTCGTGGAACTCACCGAAGGGGTCGGCCCAGTGCGAGACCAGTTCGGGAGCGTTGCGCAGCAGGATCATCTCCGCTTCGTCGAGCAACGCCCAGTGCAGTGCGGTGCGGATCTCGTCCGGATCGGCACCGCAGGTCAGGATGGTCAATGAGATGTCGCGGTCACCGAAGTCCTCGTCCCAGCGCAGCGCGGCCAGCGCCCGCCGGTCCGGATCGGCCTCCGCGAATTCGGCGGGAGTCATGGCCGCCAGCCAGGTTCCGGCATCTCCGACGCGCAATCCACCACCCGCCGACTCCAGCCACACCACCCGATCGGGCTGGGTGGCCAGCCAGATCCGGCCGCGCGCGGTGATCACACCCTCGAACAGCACATCCAGCGCCTGATGCAGGCGAGTGGGATGGAATGGCCGACCGGTGGCGAATTCGACCAGGCCGACGCCGTTTTCATCCCGCAAGGGAGGCCGGCCGCGCAGCAGCGGAGCATGCGCGTCGAAGGTCCGCCCGCGGCGGGAGCCGGCGGGAATCCGGTCCAGCAGCATCTCGATCCGCCCGCGAGTGACCTCACGGCTGGGCTCGATCCAGACCGCGGGAGCCCCCGGAATCAGCCGATCCAGAATCGACCGCACCACATCGCGCTCCCCGGCACTCACCTGGTCGGCACCGAAAATGACTGTGGCATCGGCGAATCCGACCTGCCCGACCGCGAGTTGGGCCACTGTGCGATCGTCCTCGCCGGCACCACCGCCCCGCTCGTCGAGCGTCTCGTCACACAGCGTCTCCGCGGGCCAGGTGCGCGCGTCGAGTCCGGTCACCACCGCGTCGATACGCACATCGCGCCCGGCGGGGCCGTCCACCCGGCCGCCCGTTCCGACCACGGGCACATGTTCGATCGCGTGACAAACCGCCTCGGCTTCGAAGGCCGGATCCAGCGCGATCACGATGCGGTGCACCGAATCTCGCGCCGCCAACCGGCACAACAACGGCAGTAGATCGGCTCGCAACGTGCAGTCGACACAACCGTGCGCGAGTTCGTGCACACTCGCCGTCTCACGTCCATCCAGCAGTACCCTTCGGCGAACCACGCCCTCGCGCAGCGAGCTCAGGTCGTGCCGCACGACCGCGGTACCGGGCTCATCGCCCAGCCGCCGCGCGATGCGATTCATACCGTCCGCGACCGGCCCCGGAAAGCCCGCCAGCACTACGACGGGCGTGCGGCGGTCGGGAAGTGACACCACCCCTTTCGACAATGATTTTCATTTTCTTTAACCACACGGTACAGTCTGCGACGGTCATTGTCGAAAATGATTTTCAGGAAGGCGGCCCCATGTCGGCCCACTGCCAGGTCACCGGCCGCAAGCCGGGCTTCGGTAAATCCGTTTCGCACTCCCACGTCCGGACCAACCGGCGCTGGGATCCGAATATCCAGCGCAAGACGTACTACCTGCCCAGCGAGGGGCGCCGCATCACGCTGCGGGTCACGGCCAAGGGCATCAAGATCATCGACCGCGATGGGATCGAGGCCGTGGTGGCGCGGTTGCGTAAGAGCGGCGGGAGCGACGGGCCCGGAGGCGGCAGCCTGCGTAACCACGGAGGGACCCGCGGACGCCGCAGTAGGCACAGCGGCGGGAGCGACGGGCCCGGAGGCGGCAGCCTGCGTAACCACGGAGGGACCCGCGGACGCCGCAGTAGGCACAGCGGCGAGATCTGATGGCACGCAGCAACGAGATCCGCCCCATCGTCAAACTGCGCTCGACCGGCGGTACCGGCTACACCTACGTCACCCGGAAGAACCGCCGCAACGACCCCGACCGCCTGGTGCTGCGCAAATACGATCCGATCCTGCGCCGCCACATCGACTTCCGCGAGGACCGGTAATGGCCAAGAAATCCAAGATCGTCCGCAATGAGCAGCGCCGCGAGATCGTGGCCCGCTACGCCGCGCGCCGGGCGGAACTCATGGAACTGCTCCGCGATCCCGCCACTCCCGACGAGCAGCGCGGGGCCGCCCGGCTCGCCCTGCAGCGACTGCCGCGCGACGCCAGTCCGGTACGATTGCGCAATCGGGACGCCGCCGATGGCCGCCCCCGAGGACATCTCCGCAAGTTCGGATTGTCCCGGGTACGTATGCGCGAGATGGCCCACCGCGGGGAGCTGCCCGGTGTACACAAGTCGAGTTGGTAGACGCACTGCACAATCTCGTCAGAAGGAATCCCTCATATGGCACTCAAGCGAGCACCGTCGAAAAGGATCCGCGCCGAGCAGGCTCGTCGGCCGAAGAAGAATCCACTCATCGCGGCCGGGGTCGAGATCGTCGACTACAAGGATGTGAATCTGCTGCGCACATTCATCTCCGACCGCGGCAAGATCCGGAGCCGCCGGGTCACCGGCCTCACCCCGCAACAGCAGCGGCAGGTGGCGATCGCGGTGAAGAACGCGCGCGAGATGGCGCTACTGCCCTTCACCAGTAGGTAGGGCTCGGGCCGCGACGTTGCTGCTGCGTCGCGGCCTCGCATTTCTCGCGGTCAGATGCGTTGCCCGCCCGGGGCGCCCACTAGGGTGTGGCACATGGATTCGATCCCGGGACGGCGCCGCCTCGGCGCCGCGGCCATCGCAGTACTGGCACTACCCGCTCTGCTGGTCACTGCCTGCGGGAACTCCGACGACGGTGGGACACAGGCGAATACATCCACCTCGGCGGTCTCCGCTCCCACCGAGCAGAATCCGCCGCAGCCGGGCCGCGTATTCACCGCCGACCCCGCGATAACCAGCCCCCACCCCCTGCCGTTCGACAGTTGGAGCCGGGTGGCGGACAACCGCATCGCGGTGAACTTCCAGATCGGCTCGCCCGAGTGTTACGGCGTCGACGCCACGACCGACGAGACCGATTCATCGGTGACGGTCCATCTCCTGGCTGGAACCCTCCCCCAGGCCGCGGGACGCATGTGCACCATGATCGCGGTCTTCGGGACGCTCGAGATTCCGCTGAAGAAGCCACTGGGCGATCGAAAGGTATTGAGCGCGAACTGATCCGGCCTTCCGGCGCCCAAAACACGATCGTCCCCTTCCGCGCGGTTGCGCGGAATGGGACGATCGTTCGTTTCGAGTCCGCGCTCAGTGCGCGAAGTGCCGTGCTCCGGTGAGGTACATGGTGACCCCGGCCTCGCGGCAGGCATTGATGGTGAGCTGATCGCGCACCGAACCACCGGGCTGCACAATGGCTTTCACGCCCGCGGCGATCAGCTGCTGCGGGCCGTCCGGGAACGGGAAGTAGGCGTCGGAGGCCGCCACCGACCCCTCCGCTCGATCGCCCGCGCGCAGCACCGCGAGATGGACGGCGTCGACGCGGTTGACCTGCCCCATACCCACACCGACCGAGGCGCCGTCATGGGCCAGCAGGATCGCGTTGGATTTCACGGCCCGGCAAGCGCGCCAGGCGAATTCGAGATCCGCCAGGGTCGCAGCATCGGCCGCATCGCCGGTGGCGAGGGTCCAGTTGGCGGGTTCGTCACCGGAGGCGTCGACGATATCGGTCTGCTGCAGCAGGGCGCCGCCGCTGATCGGCCGCAGTTCGACACCGCCGCGACGCGGTTCGTCGGCGATCAGGATGCGCACATTCTTCTTGCGCTGCAACACTTCCACCGCACCGTCGGCATAGCCGGGCGCCACGATGACCTCGGTGAAGATCTCGGCCACCTGCTCGGCCATCTCGACAGTCACCTCGCGGTTGGCCGCGATCACACCACCGAAGGCGCTCACCGGATCACAGGCGTGCGCCTTGCGATGCGCCTCGGCGATATCGGCACCGACCGCGATACCGCACGGATTGGCATGTTTGACGATGGCCACCGCGGGATCGGAATGATCCCAGGCTGCGCGCCAGGCCGCATCGGCGTCGGTGTAGTTGTTGTACGACATCTCCTTGCCGTGCAACTGTTTCGCCTGCGCCAGCCCCGCCGGCCCGGATTCGTTGCGGTACAGGGCCGCGGCCTGATGCGGATTCTCGCCATAGCGCAGCACCGCCTCACGCGTCCACGCACCACCCAGCCAGGCGGGGAACTGCTCTGCCGCAGCCGAATCCGCGGATTCCCCGGCGGTCAGCACATTGGTCATCCAGCTCGCCACCGCCACGTCATAACTCGCGGTGTGCTGGAAGGCCTTGGCCGCCAGTGTGGTTCGCTCGGGCAGGGTGAAGCCACCACCCTGGACCGCGGTCAGCACATCGTCGTAGTCACCGGTGTCGACCACCACGGCCACCGACGGGTGGTTCTTGGCGGCCGCGCGGACCATCGACGGGCCGCCGATATTGATCTGCTCGACGCACTCGTCGGGCGAGGCGCCACTGGCGACGGTCGCGGTGAACGGGTACAGGTTCACCACCACCAGCTGGAATGCTTCCACCCGGAGTTCGACCAGCTGATCGAGATGCTCCTGTTTGCGGGTGTCGGCGAGGATGCCGGCGTGCACCCGCGGATGCAGCGTCTTCACCCGGCCGTCCAGGGTTTCGGGGAATCCGGTCAGGTCCTCGACCTTGGTCACCGGAATGCCCGCATCGGCGATGCGCGCCGCGGTCGAACCGGTCGACACCAGCTCCACACCGGCGGCGTTCAGCCCGGTGGCCAGCTCGATCAGCCCCGTTTTGTCGTAGACGCTCACCAGCGCCCGGCGAACCGCTCGACGCTCACTCATCAGGGATTACTGCCTTTCGTCCGTTGCAGACAATGCCTCGGGTCGCGATCGCTGCCACGGTTTCCGCCAGCAGCCGTCGCTCCACGACCTTGATTCGCTCATGCAGGCTCGCCTCGTCGTCACCGGGCAGCACCGCCACCGGTTCCTGCGCGAGAATCGGCCCGGTGTCGACACCCGCGTCGACGAGGTGCACGGTCGAACCTGTTACCCGCACGCCGTAGGCCAGTGCGTCGCGCACACCGTGGGCGCCCGGGAAGGACGGCAGCAGCGCGGGATGGGTATTGATGATCCGGCCGTCGAAACGCTCCAGGAAGCGCGGGCCCAGCAGGCGCATGAACCCCGCCGACACCACCAGATCGGGATGGTGCGCCGCGACCGCGTCGGTCAACGCCAGGTCCCAGGCGGCACGGTCGGCGAAGTCGCCCGGAGCCACCCGGAAGCCGGGGATACCGGCACGCACCGCGTGGTCGGTCGCCGGGCAGATCCGGTCCACACCCACCGCGGCGACCCGCGCCGGATAATCCGGCTGTTCGGTGGCCGCGATCAGCGATTGCAGTAGCGATCCCGTGCCCGAGGCGAGGACGACGAGGGTCGCAGGCGCGGTCGGAGGGACCAGCTGGGCGGGCGGGGTGGTCAGCGCTCTACTCCCTGTGCGTCTGGGCTGCCGGAGGGCGGCGGTCACGATGTCCGCCGGGTTAGAGCCTAACGACCGCCCCTCCCGGGACTCTCCGGCAGGTCACCCTCTACCACTTCCGCATCGAGGATGTCAGCGCTTTCGGCATCGAAGTCGTAGTCCGGATCGGGGTCGGCGCGCACCGGGTCGAGATCGTCGTCGTCGAGCAGTTCGCCGTCCACCTCGATGACCGCCGCGATATCGTCGCCGCGGCGCGGCGAAGGCTCCGGATATCCGTCACCCACCGGCTCGTCATCGGCGAATTCGTCATCCGCGAACTCGTATTCGACGTAGCGAGGATCGTCGTACAGCTGATCGGCATAGCGCGGGCGCGGGACGTACCGATCCTCGTCCTCGTCCTCGCGGCCGTACTCGCCGGTGACGTAGCCGCCGTCCTCTTCGTCGGGATAGTCGTCGCGGTAGTCGGCGTACTCGCCGGTGACGGAACGACCCGCCGGCGCACCGAAACCGCTGTCGGTGTACATCGGCGGAATTCCGAGAAATCTACGGCCGCAGACCAATCCGACGTATCCGGCGACCGTCAGCCAGCCGAAGGTCAAGCCCGCGGTCAGCAGCACTCCCGGACCGATATCGCCGAACGTTCCGACCCGGCCACCCGCACACAGGCTCAACAGCGACAGCACCACCGCGGCCATCGCCGCACCGAACAGAGTCGCCCAGGGCCGGCGGGGCTCGTCGTCGGTTTCGCGAGCGCAGTCCAGACCACCGCGCACCCCGATGGCGGCCGGCACCAGCAGCAGCGCCGGCCACCACGACGCCGCGGGTCCGGTCGGTACGGCCGCGAGCACCGGCAGCGCGGGTACCGGCGCACCGGTCACAGAGAACAGGCTCAGCCCGCCGTCCCCGATGTGCACATCCGCACCCAGCAGCACGCTCGTGCCCGCGATCACGACATTGGGCACGTAGGCCAGCGACAGGAAGCTCAGACCGAGCAGACCGGCGAAATTGCCCGCGGCCGCGTACGTATCCCCGATGACCGACCATTGCAGGACGAACGAGACCAGCGCGAGAACGGCGCCATTGAGCAGCAGCCGCCACAGCGCCCGGGCCGCCATCCGCGATCCGGTGAAGACCCACTCCGGCAGATACGCGGCGATCCGGTCACGCAGCGGATTCGGCTGCGATGCGATGCCGACGACCGCGGCGAGCAGATGCAGACCGCCGACACAGCAGAACGCGGTGAGAGTATCGGGCGCCTGCAGCGGAACCGCGGCGGCAGCGTCCTCGGCCACCGCCAGACAGACCGCGGTGACCAGTAGCGGACCCGCCAGCGCAGCGCCGATGATCCAGCCCAGATCGGCACGTGAGGAGCGCGGCGACACCGCGTGCGCGCAGTCGCGCATGGTCAGCCAGAGCACCAGCCCGGTCGGCACCAGCGGCAGCAGGCCGAGTGAGGTCTTGCCCACCAGCACCGGAACCAGATGAACCGCGAGCCAGCCGGTCGCGATCGCGCCCGAGGCGCCGGTGAGTCCACTGCCCGCGGCGATCAGAGTGAGCAGCACTATCGCGACGATGGCGACCACGGTGAAACTCGACGCCCGGGCCGCGATGACGAACAGCACCTTGGCCCGCTCGGGGCTCAGCGACAGGAAGACCGGATCCTCGGGGTCACCGGGAGTATCGGGCGGCGCCGGTCTCGCGCCTGCCCGCTGTTCGCGAAGGTCGGTCCAACGGACCAGTGCGGACTTCATAGAACTACCTCGCGGATCCTGTCGGCTCGTCGACGCGGATACGACCACACATGGAGTCAGAGTGGCAGCCGGAAACGAATCGGCGAGTCAGGCGCGCCGTGCGCGGCACCTGACTCGCCGATCGAAAGCCGTATCCCGGTGGGGAATACGGAACTACTTCTTGTCGTCCTCGGGACGGAAGGCCTTGGTCGCGTCCGCGGCCGGGTTGCCGGTCTGCTCACCGCCGAACGGCTGTGCCGGGGCGCCCTGTCCCGGCTGCCCCTGCTGGCCGAAGTTCAGCGAACCGAACTGCTGGCCCTGCTGCTGACCGGCCTGCTGGCCGGAAGCGGCGCTGCCGAAGTGCTGCGTGGCGGCCTCGTCCCCACCGGGGGTCTGTGGCCGCTGCGCGTACGGCGACTGCGCACCCGCTGCGCCATAGGGCTGCTGACCGGGCTGGCCGTAGGCCGCCGGCTGCTGTCCGTACTGTCCCTGGCCGTACTGCTGGCCGTACTGGCCGTACGCGGCCTGCTGTCCCTGCGCGGCCTGCGGCTGCGCCGACTGCCCCTGCTGCGCCTGTCCGTACTGCTGACCGTACTGCTGGCCGTACTGCGCCTGCTGCGCCTGGCCGTACTGCGCCTGCTGGCTCTGCTGCGCCTGACCGTAGCCCTGTTGGCCGTAACCGCTCGCACCACCGGCAGCGGCAGCGGCAGCGGGCTTGGCCTCGGGCGCCGACAGAATGCCGACCTCGAACAGCAGCGCGACGACGGCGACCGCGGTCTGCACGAGCGCCAGGAACAGCACCAGCCAGCCGCCCCACGCGAGCGAGGCGTGGTCGCCGATGTTGAACGACTGGAACAGCAGCGCGATGAAGCCGGCAGCGGTCGCGGCCGCGGCCGGGCCGGTCCAGGACTGGTTGATCTTGGGCACCAGGGCCAGACCCGCCAGCAGGCCGCCCAGCAGGAGCAGGGCCAGCAGCGCGGAGACTCCGTTGGCTTCGAAGAAGCTCGCGCTCTCCGAGGCGACCGTCATACCCGGCCCCAGGTCGCGAGCGTCGCTCTTGACGTAGGCGGTGAAGCCCAGCAGGAAGTTGATCACGCCGAGCGCGGCGGTCCCAACGGTCAGGTAGAACGTCAGCCCCTTGACACTCAGCGCCGAACTCCCCGAACCGCCGCTGGCACTACCTGCCGGCTGCTGGCCGAAGCTGGGCGCGGACGAGGGTGTGGGCGAGGGCTGCGGCGTGGGCGCGTTGTACCCGGAGCCCCCGGTCGGGTAGGACATGTGGTCGTCTCCTTACGAGTCCTTCATCGGCTTTCAGGCTGAATGCCCTTGACGCTACTGCACTCGCGCGCGCCGGTCACGGCCACAACACCAGAGATGGCAACCTCGAGAACACACGGTGAACCCGATGCCCGCCTCGATCGTGTTCTCGGAGCCGACGATCGGAGGTATCGCATGGACGTTTCGGAAATGTTCTGCATGGTAGTCCGGACTCTGGGGCTCTGTCATCTGTTTCCAGCCCCCTGAGCGAACCGTGACCCGCCCTGCCGATTCGTCCCGAGCGGTCAGGCGGCAGATGTACCTGCCCACAGCACCGCTGCTGTCTGCCCGCAGCAGCACGCCGACCCCGCCACGGGATGAATAACGAAGGTCGCCTTGCCATTTCGCCAAGGCGACCTTCGCCGTCGGGGCAGACCCCGAATATTCCCGGTACGTGTCCCGCCACCACAGGGCAGCGGGACATTCGCACGATCAAGCGGTGATCGAAGCCTTTTCCAGGATCTCGCGCGCCAGGGCGGCGGTCTCGGACGGAGTCTTGCCGACCTTCACGCCCGCGGCCTCGAGGGCCTCCTTCTTGCCCTGAGCGGTGCCCGCACCATCGGAGACGATGGCGCCGGCGTGGCCCATGGTCTTGCCCTCGGGCGCGGTGAAGCCCGCGACGTAGCCGACGACCGGCTTGGTGACATTGGCCTTGATGTACGCGGCCGCCCGCTCCTCGGCGTCGCCGCCGATCTCGCCGATCATGACGATGAGCTTGGTCTCGGGATCCTTCTCGAACGCCTCGATGGCATCGATGTGGGTGGTACCGATGACCGGGTCGCCACCGATGCCGATGGAGGTCGAGAAGCCGAAGTCACGCAGCTCGTACATCATCTGGTAGGTCAGGGTGCCCGACTTGGAGACCAGGCCGATCGGCCCCTTGCCCGCGATGGTGGCGGGGGTGATACCGACCAGCGACTCACCCGGAGTGATGATGCCGGGGCAGTTCGGGCCGATGATCCGGGTCTTCGGACCCTTCGCTCCCCCTTTTTCCAGGTTGTAGGCCCACGCGTACGCCGTGTCCTGCACCGGGATGCCCTCGGTGATGACCACGAGCAGCGGGATCTCCGCGTCGATGGCCTCGATGATGGCGTCCTTGGAGAAGGCCGGCGGCACGAACGCGATCGAGGTGTCGGCCCCGGTCTTCTCGATGGCCTCGGCGACCGAAGCGAACACCGGCAGCTCGACGGTGTTGCCGTCCTTGTCGGTGTGAGTCACGGTGGTGCCGGCCTTGCGCGCGTTCACGCCACCGACGACGTTGGTGCCCGCCTTCAGCATCAGTGCGGTGTGCTTGGTGCCCTCACCGCCGGTGATGCCCTGGACGATGACCTTGTTGTCCTTGTTCAGGAAAATAGACATATTGGTTCGTGTCCTTACTTGGCCGTGCCGTTGGACGATGCAGCCAGTTCGGCCGCTTTATCTGCGCCTTCGTCCATGGTCTGGGCGAGAGTCACCAGCGGGTGGTTGAAGTCGGCGAGGATCTTGCGCCCCTCCTCGACCTTGTTGCCGTCGAGGCGCACGACCAGCGGCTTGTTGGCCTCGGCGCCCAGGGTCTCCAGCGCGCCGACAATGCCGTTCGCGACCGCGTCACAGGCGGTGATGCCACCGAAGACGTTCACGAACACGCTCTTGACCTGGGCGTCACCCAGGATGACATCCAGGCCCGCGGCCATGACGGCAGCCGAGGCGCCGCCACCGATGTCGAGGAAGTTGGCCGGCTTCACGCCGCTGTGGTTCTCACCGGCGTACGCGACCACGTCCAGGGTGGACATGACCAGACCGGCGCCGTTGCCGATGATGCCGACCTCACCGTCGAGCTTGACGTAGTTGAGGTCGTTCTTCTTGGCCTTGAGCTCCAGCGGGTCGGTCGCGTCGATATCCGCGAAAGCCGCGTGGTCGGCGTGCCGGAACTCGGCGTTCTCGTCCAGGGTGACCTTGCCGTCGAGGGCGAGGATCTCGTCGTTGGGGGTGCGAACCAGCGGGTTGACCTCAACCAGGGTGGCGTCCTCCTTGACGAACACCTCCCACAGCTTCTGGATGGTCACCGCCGCGGCGTCGAGCACCTCGGCGGGCAGGTGGCCCTGCTCGGCGATGGAGCGGGCGAAGGCCAGGTCGACACCCTTGACGGCGTCGACGGCGACCTTGGCCAGACGTTCGGGGGACTTGACCGCGACTTCCTCGATCTCCATACCGCCCTCGACCGAGCACATGGCCAGGTAGGTGCGATTGGAGCGGTCCAGCAGGAAGGAGATGTAGTACTCCTCGGCGATGTCCTTCGCCTCGGCGACCAAGATCTTCTTGGTGATGTGGCCCTTGATGTCCAGACCCAGGATGTTCTGGGCGTGGGTGAAGGCATCATCCGGGGTGGCGGCGTACTTCACGCCACCGGCCTTGCCGCGGCCACCGACCTTGACCTGCGACTTGATCATTACCGGCTTGCCGATTTCTTCGGCGATCGCACGCGCGTCCTCGGCCGTGTCGGTGACACGACCCTCCGACGAAGGCACTCCGTGCTTCACGAAGAGTTCCTTCGCCTGATATTCGAAGAGATCCATGTACTCACCGTCTCGTCTGCGTTGTGGTGACAACGACTTTGACTTTGTTGACTGCCCGTCGTCGGCCCGTAGCGACTGCTTGCAGGTCGCTCGAAACGGTCAGCGGGTCGAGTCGGACTCTAATCAGTTCGATATAGCCGAAATCAGCCGCATACAGCCTAAGTGGCGCAGGTCACGGGACCACATCCACCCGGGCAAAACTGCTGGCCAAGGCTACTGGCGAGTAGCTTTTCCGGCCGAGGCAGGTCGGGCGGAGGATGGTCCGATTTGCCGATTGGGCTACTACTTTGCGTAGTTGCAAAGTTTCGCTCGCGCGCCCGATATATGGCGCGTTATTTCGGCAAGAAACGTGATCAATCTCACAAGTGCAGTAGTTACGAGCCCAGCGCTTGCCCACCTGCAATCGTTTCGTTACCGTCGATGCGGTCGATGTCACAAGCTGATCACAGGACCAGCGGGAATACGCTGCACAGGCGCTTCCACATCATCGGCCGCGCAACTCGGATGAGGCCCGCGCAGACGGCACCCGACCAGGAGGACGGCAGGCTTGTTGCAGCACAGTGCTCCGCAGGTAGCGAGCCCTTCGACCAGCGGAGCCCACCGATGAGCCACGGCCGCTTACAACCAGGGCATCGCGCCCGTTCGGCCCGCCGTTACCGCGGCGAAGAAGAATCTCTCGATCAACATCCGTACTTCGGTGACGGCCAGTCCCTCGGCGGCTATGCCGGAGACCGGGCCGCCGATTCCGCCCCGCCACAGGTCCGCAGCGTGCCCGGCCGTGCCGAGAGCTGGTCGCCCGCGGCAGGCGCCGGTGCCACCGTCGTCGCGAGTTCCTGGGCCGCATCCGAGCCCGACTCCGGCCAATGGCAGCAGCCCTGGGCAGCCCAGCACGGCGGCGACGGCAGCTGGACCGCCGAACCGCAGTGGCCGCGCACCGACGAATGGGCCGCCGCCGCCCCCGCCGACCCTGTGCGCGAGTCGGATGCCGACGGCAACGAGGAGCCCCGCAAGTTCAGCGGCGCCCACCGGATGCCCGCACCGCCGGCCGCACTGAAGGGCCGTGCCGCCGTCGTAGCCGTGGCCGCGGGCGCCGTGGTCGCCGCCGGACAGGCCGGAATGCATTCCGGCGCACAGCACCACGCGACCACCGCCGATATCGATGCCGCCGGGCAGGTGCACGAGATCGCCGCGCAGGCGGTCAGCACCCAGGCCCAGGCCGGCAATCAGCAGTCGCCCCAGGTACTCAATGTGGCGCCGGTGGCCGATGTCAGTCAGTTCCAGGACATCCTGCAGCACGGCCAGGAATTCGCCGCGGGCCTCGCGGCCCAGGAATCGGCGAAACTGCGTCCGCTGTTCGTGAAATTCGCCAGCGGCACCTTCACCTCGGGCTTCGGAAGCCGCTGGGGCGTCGAGCATCTCGGCGTCGATATCGCCGCACCGATCGGCACCCCGATCTACGCCGTCGAGGACGGCGAAGTGATCAGCGCGGGGCCCGCCTCCGGTTTCGGAATGTGGGTGCGCCTCAAGCACGCCGACGGGACCATCACCGTCTACGGACACGTGAACACCACCACCGTCTCCGAAGGTCAGCACGTCATGGCCGGCGATCAGATCGCCACCGTCGGTAACCGTGGTTTCTCCACCGGCCCGCACTGCCACTTCGAGGTATGGCTGAACGGATCGAACAAGGTCGACCCACTCCCCTGGCTCGCATCCCGCGGCATCTCCCTGGGCCCCGAACGCGACTAGCTACCAGCTGCCGATCCGGTGTCGTGATCGAGATTCGTCCCGGGCCGGCTGATCCGCCCCGGGACGGCTGTCAGAGCTTCACCAGGGTCCGGCTGTACTGGGGAATCAGGCGGATCTTGCCGGCCGTACCGAAATCGATCGTCACCGTGGCCAGGGAACCGAAGCCTTCCGCCGCCACCACCCGGCCCAGACCGTATTTGTCATCGCTGACCCGGTCACCCACGGCCAGCACCAGACCGGAGTTGTTGAGTTTGGCGGCGGGGCGGGCGGGGCCCCGATCGCGCAAACCGGGGCGTTGCTGCGACCACCCGTCGCCGCGGGTCCAATCCCGTTCCCCACCATCGTCCTCGCCCCGCCTGCGGAAACCGCGGCCACCGGCCTGCGATGCCGGCTCCAGGCGCTGCCAGTCCAGCAGATGCCCCGGGATCTCTTGCAGGAAGCGTGATTCCGGATTCGACACCGCCTGCCCCCAGCCGGAACGGACCACCGCGCGGGACAGGTACAGGCGTTTGCGGGCACGGGTGATACCGACATAGGCGAGGCGGCGTTCCTCGGCCAGTTCGGCGGGATCGCCGAGAGCACGCATATGCGGGAACTGGCCGTCCTCCCAGCCGGTCACGAACACCACCGGGAACTCCAGGCCCTTGGCGGTGTGCAGGGTCATCAGGGTGACCACGCCGGTGCCCTCGTCGGGAATCTGATCGGTATCGGCGACCAGGGACACCCGCTCCAGGAACGCCGCCAGCGATCCTGGGTCCGGCTCACCGTCGACGGCCTCCGGCACCAGGCCCTCGGCGCGGGCGGCCTCGACACTGTTACGCGCTTCGGAGCTGAATTCCGTTGCGACGCTCACCAATTCGTTGAGATTGTCGAGGCGGGCGCCGTCCTGAGGGTCGTCGGAGGCCTCCAACTCACCGCGGTAGCCGGTCTTGTCCAGCACCGCCTCCACGACATTGCCCACATCCGGATAGTCCGACTCCGGGGTGGCGCCGGCGGCGCGGATCTCCTCGAGCAGGTCCAGGAATCCGGCGATGGCCCGCTGCGCCCGGGTGTTCAGCAGCGCCACCTTGCCGTCGGCAGCATCCCGCAGCGCGGCGGCGAAACCGATACCGCGCTGTTCGGCGTGTACGGCCACGCACGCCTCGGCGCGGTCACCGATACCGCGGCGCGGGGTGTTGAGGATGCGACGCAGGCTCACCGCGTCGTCGGGGTTCTCCAGCACGCGCAGATAGGCCACCACATCGCGGACCTCTTTGCGCTCGTAGAACCGCACCCCGCCCACCACCTTGTAGGGCAGGCCCATGCGGATGAAGATGTCCTCCAGCGCGCGCGAATTGTTGTTGGTGCGGTAGAACACCGCGACATCGGCGTAGTTGTAATCGCCCTGGTCGACCAGCCGATCAATCTCCCGGGCGACGAACGACGCCTCGTCGTGCTCATTGTCGGCGACATACCCCACGATCAGATCGCCGTCGCCGGAATCGGTCCACAGCTTCTTGTCGCGACGGTTCTCGTTGCGCGAGATGAGCGCATTCGCGGCCGACAGAATGTGCTGGGTGGAGCGGTAGTTCTGTTCCAGCAGAATCGTTTCCGCATCCGGAAAGTCGCGTTCGAATTCCTCGATATTGCGGATGGTCGCACCGCGGAAGGCGTAGATGGACTGATCGGCATCGCCGACCACACACAGTTCGCTGGGCGGTACGGTCCCGGCGCGATCGGCCGATACGAACTCCGGATCGGCGGCCCCGGCCCCCGCGTCGGCATCGTCGAGTTCATCGGACGCGGGCCGTACATGATGGCCGGCCAGCTCGCGGATCAGCACGTACTGGGCGTGGTTGGTGTCCTGATACTCGTCGACCAGAATGTGCCGGAACCGGCGGCGGTAGTACTCGGCGACCTGCGGGTGCCGCTGCAGCAGCGCCACCGTCTCACCGATCAGATCGTCGAAATCGAAGGCGTTCGCCGCGCGCAGCCGCCGCTGATATTCGCCGTAGACCCGGGCGACGATGCCGGGCAGTTCGGACTCTTCGGATTCCGCGTCCGCCGTGGCGCTTTCGGGGTCGATGAGCTCATTTTTGAGATTGGAGATGGCGGTCGACAGCAGGCGCGGCGAGTACTTCTTCGGATCCAGATTCTGATCGCGGATGATCATGGCCAGCAGCCGCCGGGAATCATCTGCGTCGTAGATGGAGAAATTCGAGTTCAGCGAGCCGGGCAGCAGATTGGCCTGCATCCGCAGGATGCGCACACAGGAGGAGTGGAAGGTCGAGACCCACATGGATGCCGCGCGCGGGCCGACCAGATCGATCACCCGCTCCCGCATCTCGGCCGCGGCTTTGTTGGTGAAGGTGATGGCCAGGATCTGCCCGGGTGTGACATCCCGCTCGGCCAGCAGATAGGCGATGCGGCGGGTGAGGACGGCGGTCTTGCCGGAGCCGGCGCCGGCGACGATCAGCAGCGGCGAACCGGCGTGTACGACCGCGGCCCGCTGCTGTGGATTGAGGCCCGCGAGCAACCGCTGCACGCGGTCGTCGGCCTCCGGAGCGGATCGAAGCCCCGCGCCCCTCACCGTAGCTTTCCGTTCGGCCTCGGCCTTCTGCTTCGCCGCCTCGTTTTTCAGCTGGGCTGCCACCGTCGTCTCCATCGTCCATCCACGCTACCGGCGGGCACCGACATGGTGTAGTCCGGCGTGAATTCCCGTGCATTCTCATCGGAGAGAACGCTGTGCACTTTGCCTCCCTTGTCACCCGTGGCAGACTGGCCACATGACCAGCGCGCTCACCACCTCTGCTGTTCAGGCGAACGATGGCATTCGTGGTCACCGATTTCGCACGTGAGCGCACACCAAGTTGGGGACAATACAAGGGCCGAACAGGTCTGTTTCACGGTGGAAGAATTCGATCGGTAACGGGGCGGGGCCGCATGCCGATCGAGTTTCTGACACGAGGAGAAGAAAGTATGAGCACCTCTACCGAGCCGATCGACCAGTCCGCGGCCGGGTCCGAACCCGCGCTGCCGAGTAGCGAGGCGGAGATCGAGAAGCTCCGCAAGGAGATCGACCGGCTCGACGCCGAGATCCTGGCGGCCATCAAACGCCGCACCGAGGTCTCGCGAATCATCGGTCGTACCCGGATGGCCAACGGCGGACCGCGCCTGGTGCACTCTCGCGAGATGAAGGTACTGGAGCGTTTCAGCGAACTGGGCCAGGAAGGCCATACCCTGGCCATGCTGCTGCTGCGCCTGGGCCGCGGCCGGCTGGGCCGCTGACACCACACCGACTCGAACCACGCGGCAATCGTCTCGACGAACTCCGCGCCCCAGGCCGCCCCGGGTGTTCATTCCCCCGGGGCGGTCGCTTCTTCCCCGCAGCTACCGAGTCGCGCTCACTGCAGGGCAATGTACTTGGTCGACAGATACTCCTCGATGCCCTCGGAGCCGCCCTCACGACCGAATCCGGACGCCTTGACACCACCGAAGGGGGCGGCCGGATCCGAGATGACACCGCGGTTGACTCCGACCATGCCGCTCTCCAGCCCCTCCGCGATCCGCAGGGCGCGGTCCAGGTCACGGGTGTAAACGTAAGCGACCAAACCGAATTCGGTGTCGTTCGCGGCGGCGAGGCCCTGTTCCTCGGTATCGAAGCCGATGATCGGGGCGACCGGGCCGAACACCTCCTCGCTCAGGATCCGGGCGTCTTCGGGAACCTCGCTGAGCAGGGTGGCCGGATAGTAGTAGCCCGGACCGCCGGGCGCCTTACCGCCGATGCGGACCTCCGCGCCGCGGGACACCGCGTCGTCCACCAGTTCGCTGACGGTATCGAGCTGATCCTGATTGATCAGCGGGCCGAGGGTGGTCGACGGATCGTCACCGGGACCGAGCTTCACCTCCTGCATCGCGGCCACGAACTTGTCGGTGAATTCCGCTCGCACCGAGTTGTGCACGTGGAACCGGTTGGCGGCGGTGCATGCCTCTCCGCCGTTGCGCAGCTTCGCCAGCATGGCGCCCTGCACCGCGGCATCGATATCGGCGTCGTCGAAGACCACGAACGGCGCGTTTCCGCCGAGTTCCATCGAGGTACGCAGCAGGCCGTGCGCGGACTTCTCGACCAGGGTGCGGCCGACCTCGGTCGAGCCGGTGAAGGTGAGTTTGCGCAGCCGCGCATCGTTCAGAAGCGGTTCGGTCACCGCACCGGAGCGGCGCGAGGTGATCACCGACAGGACACCGTCGGGCAGCCCCGCGTCGCTGCACAACTTCGCCAGCAGCAGCATCGTGAGCGGGGTGGCCGAGGCCGGTTTCACGATCATCGTGCAACCCGCGGCCAGGGCGGGACCGATCTTGCGTGTTCCCATGGCGAGCGGGAAGTTCCAGGGTGTGATGGCCAGGCACGGTCCGACGGGCTGCTTGTGGACGATGATGCGGCCGGTTCCGGTGGGCGCGGTCTGATAACGACCGTGCACCCGGACCGCTTCCTCGCTGAACCAGCGGAAGAATTCGGCGCCGTAGCGGACCTCGTTGCGGCTCTCCTGCAATGCCTTACCCATTTCCAGGGTCATCAGCAGGGCGAAGTCCTCGGTGTGCGCGACGATCCGCTCGTAGACCGCGCGCAGGATTTCGCCGCGTTCGCGAGCCGGGGTCGCGGCCCAGCCGGCCTGGGCGGCCGATGCGGCGTCCAGGGCGCGCATCGCATCCTCGGGCGAGGCGTCGGCGACGTGGGCGACGGGTTCACCGGTGGCCGGATTCTCCACCGGGAAGGTGGCGCCATCGGTGGCATCCACCGGCCCGCCGATCCAGAGCTGAGTGGGCACGGATTCCAGTAATTCGGTTTGCGACACCATCTGCCCAGAGTAGGCCGGACGCCCCGGGGCCAGGAAGATCTTTGCATCGCGCGGGTCACCTGCGCGTTCGAAGCCCGGTCTGTAACCTCGGCCAACGGACACAGCCAGCGACATCACCCCATCCCACAACCGCGAGCCGACCTCCTCACACCGCGGGTCACCTGCGCGTTCGAAGCCCGGTCTGTAACCTCGGCCAACGGACACAGCCAGCGACATCACCCCATCCCACAACCGCGAGCCGACCTCCTCACACCGCGGGTCACCTGCGCGTTCGAAGCCCGGTCTGTAACCTCGGCCAACGGACACAGCCAGCGACATCACCCCATCCCACAACCGCGAGCCGACCTCCTCACACCGCGGGTCACCTGCGCGTTCGAGGCCCGGTCTGTAACCTCGGCGAAGTGAGCAGCGACATCACCGCGACGGCGGCCTGGCGGAAACTGCACGATCATCACTCGGCGGTGGCCGACCGGCATCTGCGCGACTTCTTCTCCGAGGATCCGGGCCGCGGTCGCGAACTGATCGTCGAGGCGGGCGAGCTGCGCATCGACTACAGCAAGCATCGCGTCACTCGCGAAACCCTCGATCTACTACTCGATTTGGCCGAACTCGCCGGTGTCGCGCGGCGCCGGGACGCGATGTTCGCCGGTGAGCACATCAATACCTCCGAGGATCGTGCGGTGGGCCATGTGGCGTTGCGGCTGCCGGCCGGCGTCGCGATGCCCATCGACGGTTCCGATGCGGGCGCCGCCGTGCACGAAGTACTGCGCCGGATGGGTGATTTCACCGATTCGGTGCGGTCCGGGCAGTGGCGCGGTGCGACCGGTGAGCGCATCACGACGGTGGTGAACATCGGTATCGGTGGTTCGGACCTCGGGCCCGCCATGCTCTATCAGGCGTTGCGCCATTACGCGGACGCGGGGATTTCGGCGCGGTTCGTCTCCAATATCGACCCGGCGGATCTGACCGCGAAACTGGCCGGCCTGGATCCGGCGCGCACACTGTTCGTTGTTGCGTCCAAGACGTTTTCGACGCTGGAGACGCTGACGAATGCCACCGCCGCGCGCCGCTGGCTGGTCGCGGCGCTCGGGGAGGATGCGGTCGCCAAGCATTTCGTGGCGGTGTCGACCCATGAGCAGCGGGTCGCGGACTTCGGGATCAATACCGCGAACATGTTCGAGTTCTGGGATTGGGTCGGCGGTCGCTATTCGGTGGATTCGGCGATCGGGCTGTCGATCATGGTGGTGATCGGCCGGGAGCGGTTCGCCGAATTCCTCGCCGGAATGCACAGTATCGATGAGCATTTCGTCTCCGCGCCGCCGGAGCGCAACGCGCCGATCCTGCTCGGCCTGCTGGGCGTGTGGTACTCGAATTTCTTCGGTGCCCAGTCCCGCGCGGTCCTGCCGTATTCCAACGATCTGGCTCGTTTCCCGGCCTACCTGCAGCAGCTGACCATGGAGTCCAATGGCAAATCGGTGCGTCTGGACGGCAGCCCGGTAACCACTTCCACCGGTGAGGTCTTCTGGGGCGAGCCGGGCACCAACGGCCAGCACGCCTTCTATCAGCTGCTGCATCAGGGCACCCGGCTGGTGCCGGCCGATTTCATCGGATTCGCCCGGCCCACCGACGATCTCGCGACACGCGATGGTTCGGGCAGTATGCACGACATCCTGATGAGCAATCTGTTCGCGCAGACCAAGGTGCTCGCCTTCGGCCGTACCGCGGCCGAGATCGAGGCAGAGGACGGCGGCGCTCCCGGTTTCGATCCGGCGCTGGTGCCGCATCGCGTGATGCCCGGTAACCGGCCCTCGACGACGATCCTCGCACCGCGGCTCACCCCGTCGGTCGTCGGACAACTCATCGCGCTCTACGAACACCAGGTCTTCGTGGAGGGCGTGATCTGGGGTATCGACAGTTTCGACCAGTGGGGTGTGGAACTCGGCAAACAGCAGGCCCTGGCTCTCGAGCCGCTGCTGACCGCGGCCGAAGATCCGGCGCCGCAATCGGATTCGTCCACCGATGCGCTGATTCGGTGGTACCGAGAGCGTCGGTGATGCTGTGCACGGTCGGGCGAGTGCAGGCATCGCGGGTGAACGGGCTCGCCCGTCCGGTACGCAGCGGAAAATCGGGCCGGCTGTCGCGGCCGCGCCGTAGCATCGTCGCCGCGGCTCAGCGCGGCATCAGGTCTGTCAGTGCTTCGTCCAATGTCGGATATGAGAACCGGAAACCACTGTGCGGCAGTACTTCAGAGGTTGCGTGGCGGCCGGTGAGGCCGAGGGCCGCCTCGGTGCGCAGTAGGCGCGCGCCGAATTTCAGGATCGGTTCCGGTGTCGGCGGGGCCGGTGGGCGACGCAGATGGCGGCGCAGCGCGGCCATCAGTTGGCGGTTGTGTACCGGATAATCCGTTGCGGCGACGACGATTCCGTCCGGCAGTGCGACCTCGGGGTCCAGGCCCAGTCCGGCGCGCACGATCGCCAGCCAGAAGATCGGCGCCGAGATGCCGCCGAGTTCGAGCCGCTGGGTCCAACCCTCGACCCGCGACATCCGCCCCGCGCCCAGGCGTGAGCCGTTGGTCTGTCGCCGCCCGCTCGGGCGTCGGAACGAACAGCAGCAGTAGATCAAGTGCGGCAGGACACACACAGCCATTGCGGCGAAACACGCATAGGCAGAGCGGCGGATCGCGCATACAACGAGCGGCAAAATGCGCACTAATGCTGCGACAGAACACGCGCGCACTGTGTCACAATAGTGAGGTGACCTCGTCTTTTTCCTCGTCTCCCATAGGCAAGATCCTCTCGCGTCATGCTCACTCTGCAGTGCATGACGCGCTGACAGATACGCGGGTTGTTTTGGTCAACGGCGCACGCCAATGCGGTAAGAGCACACTGGTCTCCACCATCGGCCGCGAAGTCGGCGCCACGTGGCGCAGCCTCGATCGGCCGGAAACCCGCCAAGCCGCAAGCTACGACCCGACACAGTTCGTTTCCAGTGACACCCCACTGGTGATCAATGAAGTCCAGCGAGTACCAGAGCTAATCCTGGCCATCAAGGAGACCGTGGACGCCGACGGCCGGCCGGGACGGTTTCTACTGACCGGTTCCGCCCGGGTCATGGCACTGCGCAGCGTGCCGGACGCCCTTCCGGGCCGGATGGAGACGATCGAGTTATGGCCACTGTCACAGGGCGAAATCGACGGAGCGCCCGACACATTCGTAGACGCAGCATTCGAACTCGGTCCCGACCTGGATTACCGCGGCTCCGAAGATCGCGACGAGTACATCGAGCGAATCGTCCGGGGCGGGTTTCCCGAAGCCGTAGCTCGCGTCGGCAGACGGCGTTCGCGCTTCTTCTCATCCTATGTTTCGGATCTGATCAACCGAGACGTCATGCAGATTTCGGAGATCGAACGCGCACCGCAGATGCAGGCATTGATGAGGCTGGTCGCGGCCAGATCCGGCCAGCTCCTCGTGCCCGGCACGCTGGGTAACGAACTGGGTCTGCCCAGGGACACCGTAGCCAGATATATTCGGTTGCTGGAGGAAGTATTCCTCATCAAACGTATCCCGGCTTGGTCGCGCAATCTGACGACCAGAGTGGTCGGAACTGCCAAAGTCCTGGTCGTGGATTCCGGAGTTGCGGCGCATCTGTGCGGTATGGATGCCAAAGCTCTGCGAATGCCCCGGGGATCGCTCGGAGCTCTACTGGAGGGGTTCGTAGCTTCGGAGATAGCCCGTCAGCTGACGTGGTCGGACCAGGACGCCGGCATGTACCACTATCGAACGCGGGACAATGTCGAAGTCGACATCATTCTGGAGAACAACCGAAGCCAGGTCGTTGCCATCGAGGTCAAAGCTGCGGCAACGGTGAAGGGGGAAGATTTCCGGGGCCTACGACACCTGGCCGATCGGCTGGGCGACGACCTTGTCGCGGGGTATGTGCTCTATACGGGGACCGAGACGCTGCCGTTCGGGCCACGGTTCCGGGCTGTGCCGGTGTCGGCGCTGTGGAATGTGCAGCGGGGACAGCATTCAGGTCGGTGATACACCGCACCGGCTGTCCGTGCCGCACCAGCTGGGCGCCCTGCAGCACCAGGGCCATCAACTCGACAGTCACCGTTGACATATGCAGGTAAATACCTGCATGATTGTGGTGTGCAACCCGAACCGGATATCGACCTGGTTTTCAAAGCACTCGCCGATTCCACCCGGCGGCTGCTGCTGGATCGACTGCGCGAGCACAACGGGCAGACCCTGCGCGAACTGTGCGAGCGGGTGGGGATGGCGCGCCAGTCGGTGACCCAGCATCTCGACATCCTGGTGCGCGCGGGGCTGGTCACCGTGGTACGGCGCGGGCGGGAGCGGCTGCACTACATCAATCCGGCACCGATTCACGACATCGAACAGCGGTGGATCTCGGTATTCGACAAGCCACGACTGGACGTGATCGGTGCCATCAGGAATCAGGCCATCAAGAATCAGGCAGAGGAGTACGCCATGAGCACAACCGTGCCGAACTATGTCTACGTCACCTACATTCACGCCGGCGCCGAACAGGTGTGGAAGGCACTGACCGACGCGGACGTGACCGCACAGTACTGGGGACATGCGAATGTCTCGGACTGGCAACCGGGTTCGAGCTGGGAGCACCGGCGCGCCGACGGTTCGGGTGCGGTCGACGTCGTCGGGAAGGTGCTCGAATCCGAGCCGCCGAACCGCCTGGTGATCACCTTCGAGGACTCACCCGAAGCAGACCGGGAGCCCTCGGTCGTCACCTTCCTCGTCGAACCGCACCACGATATCGTCCGGCTCACCGTGACCCACGAGAACCTGCCGAATCAGGAAATGCTGCAAGGCATTTCCAACGGCTGGCCCGCGGTGCTGGCCAATCTCAAGTCACTGCTCGAGACGGGCGCCGTGCTACCGCAGGCCCCGTGGGAGATGTCGCAGGCCCACGCCTGAGACGGGGCTGGTCGATGACTTCCGCGGTCACAGTCGGATGCGCCCAGATGTTCGTCGCCCCGGTCCTCGACGGCTGGACATAAGGTTGCGCCGGAACCCGTTATACGGCAGCGCGTTCCAGAATCGCCTCGGTGTCGACGCCGACCGGCAGGGTGCCGAAGGCTATCCCCCAATCACCACCGAATCGACTGGCGCAGAACGCATCCGTGACCGCGGCATGCCCGTACCGCACCAGCTGGGCGCCCTGCAGCACCAGGGCCATCAGCTCCACGACCCGGCGGGAGCGGTATTCGATATCGGTGAGATCGGTCAGTTCCTTGCCGATTCGATCGATGGCGTCATCGAGGTGATGGTTGGCGCCGCGCGCCAAGGACACTTCGTTGAAGTATGCCTCGACCGTTTCGGGCTGGCGGCCCATGGCGCGCAACGCATCCAGCGCCGCGACATTGCCCGAACCCTCCCAGATCGACATCAGCGGCGCCTCGCGATACAGGCGCGGCATCCCGGACTCCTCGACATATCCGTTGCCGCCGAAGCATTCCAGCGCCTCGGCCGCGTGCACGGGAGCCCGCTTGCAGACCCAATATTTGGTGACCGCCAGGGCGATCCGGCGCAGCGCGGCCTCGGCCGGATCGGTTCCGGCACGGTCGGTGGCTCCCGCCAGGCGCATCATCACGGTGGTCGCGGCATCGGATTCGATCACCAGATCGGCCAGTACGTTGCGCATGGCGGGCTGATCGATCAGCTTGGCCCCGAACACCTCTCGATGCTGAGCGTGGTGAGCGGCGTACACCACACCGGTGCGCATACCGGTCGCGGAGCCGATCACGCAATCCAGGCGCGTCATGTTCACCATCTCGATGATGGTCTTGACCCCGGCCCCCTCGGCGCCGACCAGCCAGCCCATCGCGTTCTCGTATTCGATCTCCGAGGAGGCGTTGGACTTGTTGCCCAGCTTGTCCTTCAACCGCTGCAGTCGCAGGGTGTTGCGGGTGCCGTCGGGCAGGACCCGCGGCAGCAGGAAGCAGGACAGTCCGCCGGGCGCCTGCGCGAGGGTCAGGAACATATCCGACATGGGCGCGGAGGTGAACCACTTGTGGCCCACGATTCGATAGGTGCCATCGGATTGCGGTGTGGCCGTGGTGGTGTTGGCTCGCACATCCGAGCCGCCCTGCTTCTCCGTCATCGACATACCGGCGATGAGCCCGGCCTTGGACGACGGTTCGCGGAGACCGAAATCATAAGTGCGGGAACCGAGTAGCGGTTCGAAGCGCGCGGCCAGTTCGGGATTGTGACGCAATGCCGGGACGGCCGCATAGGTCATCGAGATGGGGCACATATGTCCGGCATCGGCTATACCCCAGGTGTAGAACTTGGCGGCGCGCGCGGTATGGGCGGCGGGACGCTCGTCGAGCCAGGGGCTGCCGTGCAGCCCGTGACGCACCGCGACATCCATCAGGTTGTGCCAGTAGGGATGGAACTCCACCTCATCGACGCGATTGCCGTAGCGGTCGTGGGTGTGCAGCACCGGCGGATACTCGTTGGCCAGCCGGCCCCACTCCTGCACCTCGAAACTTCCTGCCAACGCGCCCAATTCGCGCACCTCGGCCTCGGCCCAGCCGGCACCCTCCCGGTGCAGGCCCTCGATCAGCGCCGGGTTGCGGGAGAAGTCGAACGGGGTGATCGGCGGGACCTGGTTGAACACTTCATGGGTGGGCATCCGATTACTCCTGTTCGTCCGCGCCGATATCGGTGCGATGGTTGTCGATGCGGCCGGGGTCCGCGACGCCGAGTGCGCGCAGGGCGAAGGCGACCAGTTCGGGCACCACCGATTCGCTCTGCAGGCCCTCGGCCAACGGCCCGACCAGGACCTCCCCGATGGCCCCCACCAATGCCGTGGCACTGGTACGCGGATCCTGCGCCGGCAGGCGGCCGGTGCCGACCCCGTCGGCGATCGCCGACTGGAAGGTCTCGGCGAAGGCGCGGCGGAAGCGCAGGCGTTCGGTGTCCACGCCGGCGTCCACCGGCTCCGCGAGCAGAACGTAGGCGAGTTTGGGATTCTTCAGCGCGCGCCCGGCGAAGGTTTCCACCGCGGCGCCGACCCGCTCGACCACGCCACCCTCGGCGCCCGCCTGCGCGACGGCGGCGACCTCGCGAGTCACCACATCCCGGAAGACCGCGGTCACCAGCTCGGACTTACCGCTGAAACTCTTGTAGACCGTTCCGGTGGCGACCCCGGCCTCGGCGGCGACGGCGGCCATGGACAGCCCGGCGAACCCCTGTTCGGACAGCACCTTCATCGCGGCATGCACGATGGCGCGGGCCTGCGCGTCGAGTCGGGCCTGCACGGCGGGGGTTCTGCGGTACGCCACGCAAGAAGTGAACCATAGATTCATTTCTTGACGCAAGGGCCCGCACCGGCCGTATGGTCGACGACGTGAGCGTACGAATCGAACGCACCGGACCGGTGTTCACCGTCGTCCTGGATCGCCCGCAGGCCCGCAATGCCGTCGACGGCCCGACCGCGCGGGCGCTCGCCGACGCCTTCCGCACCTTCGAGGCCGACGACGATGCCGCGGTGGCCGTGCTGTGGGGCGCCGGCGGCACCTTCTGCGCGGGCGCGGACCTCAAATCCCTGGGAACCCCGGAGTCCAATCGCGCCGAGGCCGACGGTGACGGCCCGATGGGGCCCACCCGGATGACGCTGTCCAAACCCGTGATCGCCGCGATCTCCGGCTATGCCGTGGCCGGCGGCCTGGAGCTGGCGCTGTGGTGCGATCTGCGAATCGCCGAGCAGGACAGCACTTTCGGGGTGTTCTGCCGGCGCTGGGGCGTCCCCCTGATCGACGGCGGGACGGTCCGGCTGCCGCGGATCGTCGGCGCGGGCCGGGCGATGGACATGATCCTCACCGGGCGGGCGGTCGCGGCACCGGAAGCGTTGCAGATGGGCTTGGTCAATCGGGTGGTCGGCCCGGGCGAATCCCGTTCCGCCGCAGAGCTGCTCGCCGCCGAAATGGCCGCGCTGCCGCAGACCTGTCTGCGCTCGGACCGGATGTCGGCACTGGAACAGTGGGGTCTGGACGAGGCGGCGGCGATGGCGGGCGAATTCCGCCACGGCGTCACCGCTCTGACCGACGGCGCGCTCGAGGGTGCGCAACGTTTCGCCGGCGGGGCCGGGCGGCACGGAACCTCGGCCTGAGGTCATGGGCCGGCTGAGCGTCGTCGACGAGATCTTCCTGCGCGGCCATCGTGGCCTGGGTACACCCAGTGCGTTGCAGGGATTGTGGCGCACCGCCGATCCGGTCGATCGGCGATTGCTGGAACAGATCCACACCGCACTGCGCACCGGCCCGCTCGGGCGGCGGGTGATCCGGCCGCGCGTCCCGGGCGCGCGACCGTACTGGCGGCGCAACGACGCGGCTCATCCCGTGCGCACGACCGGGAGCCCGATCGCCGCGGAAGATCTGCTGAGCTGGGCCGACGATCAGGGCTACGACCTCGATCCGGAAATCGAGCCGGGCTGGCGGCTGTCGGCCACGGCCCTGCGCGAAGGCGGTTCGGTGGTGGCGCTGACCTGTTCGCACACCCTCACCGACGGTCGCGGACTCGCCCTGGCGGTCGATCACGCATTGTCCGGGGCACCGATCACCGAATACCCGGCACCACAATCGGATTGGTCGGATGCGGGCCGGCAGTGGGCGACGGTGCTGACCGGCACCGCCCGCGCCCTGCGGCGGGGCGCGCCCGAACGGCCCGCCGTGGTCCCGGCCCGATCCACGGCCGAATTGCCGAGTGCCGGTGCGGTGCTACAGTTTCCGGCCGCCGACTGGGATCTCGCCGCCACCGGCCGCGGCGGATCACCCAACACTCTGTTCCTGACCGTAATGGCCCGATTGTTGTGGGACAGCGGTTTTCCCGAACCACGCATCTGCGTGGCCGTCCCCGTCGACACCCGCGATGAGCGGCGGGTCGACAACGACATGGCCATGACCGAGGTGCGGATCGATCCCGCCGACACCCCGGCCACATTGCGTGAAAAGTGCCGAGCCGCCTACGAATACCGCATGACCGCCCCCGACGGCATACCTCCGGAACTGCTGCAGGTGGTCCCCGGCCGCATCGCCCATCGCCTGTCCAGGGGTGCGGGTGAACGAGACATCCTGTGCTCGAATATCGGCACCCTGCCGACCGCGTTGACCCGACTCGGACCGCACCGCTGCACCGGAGTCGCCGCCCGCGCCATCCACCCCGGCCTGTCCCCCTCGGCACTGCCCCGCACCCGGCTCTCGGGTTATCTGTGCCGCATCGGGCACGACTACACCCTCGCCTTGGTGGGCCTGGATCCGAACCGGATCGGATCGCCCACGGCCCTGGGCGATCTCGCGCGGGCAGTGTTCGACCGCCTGGAGATCCCCGTTACGATGTGGTGAGCGCCCGACCGTCGTCCGGGTGGGTAACCGCGACGACGGTCAACAGCCCACTCAATCCGGCGAAATCCTCGGGGTTGACGGTGAACAACGGAAGTCCGTGCACGGACGCGATCGCCGCGATCATGAGATCCACTCGTCGCGGCTTCGGGTTTCTGCCCGAGTCGAGCACAGCGGCCACCACGTTGCCGAACCTACGAGCGGCACGAGAATCGAACGGCAACGGCTCGAAGTTCGCCTCCGCATTCTGCAGTCGTTCGATTCGCCGAGCCCGTTCGGCGGCGTTCGTCGCATAGTGTGGGCCCGCAGCCAACTCAGCCATGGTCACCGCGGACAACACCACTTCCGGTGGAAGCTCGGCAGGGTCCAGCAACTCGGCGAGGATCAGCACATTGGTATCGACCATCCCACGCTCGGCGACGCTCACTCCGGCTCGCCCGCAGCGAAGGACCCACGCCGGAACGCGCGGTCGTACGGGTCGTACAGCGAGTCGTCGAGACCGGTTTCCGTGGTCGCGTCACTCCGGAGTGCGTCGCCGGGCGATATTCCGCGAAAGGCCGCGAGCATCTCATCGCGAGGTACCGCTATCCGCCGAGCGGTACGGTGCGGCACCAGGTCCGCGACCGGAGCACCCTCAACCGTCACGGTGAAGGAGCCACCGGCCGCAACCTCTCGAAGCACACGACTGATCTCATTCCGCAGCACTCGCTGCGGAATGACAGGATATTCCGCGGACATCGACACAATGCCACTCTAGCTGCACTGCTACACATTGACTACAAGTTTTCTACACCAACTCACTGCGCCCCGCGCCCGCACTGTGCACACGCGCGCGAACGTGGGCCGGGATCTCGTTTTCGTGCGCGAGATCGGCAGAGGGTACGGGGAGGTCGAAGGTCGTGCGCACCGGTAGCACCCCCGCCCAGGCGGAGCTGTCGAGGTCGGCCGGATCGTCGGACGGGTCGCCGGTGCGGGTCTTGACCGAGGCTTCGATCAGGTCGAGGGCCAGCACGACGGTGGCTGCCGACTCCTTCTTGTCCGGCGGGCGCACGGTGTCCCAGGCTCCCGGCGCGGAGTGTTCGACGATCGCGCGCAGGGCCGCCAGGCGTTGCTCATCGTCGGTGACCACCCTCGGGCGGCCGTGGATCACCGCGGAGCGGTAGTTCATCGAGAAGTGCATGGCCGCACGGGCATACACGATGGCGTCGACCAGGGTGACCGCCACGGACACGGTTCCGGTGAGGGCGGCCCGCAGGTTCCCGGCGCCGGTGGATCCGTGCAGGTACAGGGTGTCCCCCACGCGGCCGTAGATCGTGGGGATCACCACGGGCGCACCGTGCAGCGTGACCCCGAGATGGCAGATCAGTCCCTCGTCCAGAATCTCGTCGAGGGCCGCGCGATCGGATGCCGCTCGATCGCGGTAGCGGGTGACGGTACTGCGTCGCGTCGGTGAGAGTGGGGTTCGGGCAGCCGCTGTGTCGGTCATACTGCCAGCATCTATGCGCGAGTGGCATTGTTGAATATCCAATTCGACAGTATTTTGACAGTCCACTTACAGGCGATGGGAGTTGTGGTGGAGGAACTGCCGCTGTCCGTCGATCGAGACGGGTCGAGTCCGCTGGCGGTGCAGATCGCCGACGAACTGCGCACCGCGGCGACCGACGGCCGGTTGCGCGGCGGTGATCGGCTGCCCTCCTCACGGGCCTTGGCCCGGCAGCTGGGCGTCAGCCGGACCGTCGTCACCGCCGCGTTCGACCAACTGAATGCCGAGGGCTGGATTTCGGGCCGGCACGGCTCCGGCACCTACCTGGCCGCCGCCCCCGGCCCCGCACCGGAACCCTCTGCGGCACAGGCGCTCTCCGATCAGGACCCGGAGCTGCCGAATCTCGCACCGGGCGCACCCTGCGTGGAGGTGATCGACCGCGCGGCATGGCGGCGCGCCTGGCGTGCCGCCGGTGACCGCCCGCCGTCGGCACGCAAACACCGAGCCGGTGAACCCGACTACCTCGAGACCATCGCCGAACACCTGTTGCGGCATCGCGGCCTCACCCCGGGCGGGGACGCCACGGTGCTGGCCACCGCCGGAACCGGCGCGGCGGTCACCGAACTCGCCCGCACTCTACTGCGCCCCGGAGACGCGGTAGCCATCGAGGATCCGGGATATCAGCGGGCGGCCGGTGGTCTGCGCGATGCCGGAATCCGGGTGTTGCCGGTACCGATGGATGCCGACGGAATCCGGGTCGACCGGATTCCTGCCGGCGTTCGCGGCGTGTATTGCACTCCGGCGCACCAATTTCCGCTCGGGGCGCGGATGCCCGCCACTCGCCGCATCGAGCTCGTGGATTTCGCGCGCCGCACCGGCGCATGGATCATCGAGGACGACTACGACGGCGAATTGCGTTATGACAGCGCACCGCTGCCGCTACTCGCGACCCTCGCCCCGGATCGGGTGATCCACCTCGGCACCACCTCGAAGATCCTGTCCACCACCCTCGGTGTCGGCTGGCTTGTCGCCGGCCGCGAGGTGACGAACGGCGTACTCGGGCATAGGGAATCGACCGGGACCTGCCCGGCGGCGGCCGGCCAGTTGATGGTGGCCGAGTTCGCCCGGCACGGCGATCTGGCCAGGCATCTGCGGCGGCTGCGCCGGGAAATGCCGCCGCGGCGTGCAGTCGTCGTGGCCGAACTCCGGGAACGCGGGCTCGAGGTCACCGGCGACCATGCCGGCTCCCATGTGCTGGTTCCGCTCCCCTCGGCCGCCGCCGAGAGCCGGGCCGTTGCCGCGGCAAGGCGACGCGGCGTACTGCTCGACTCGCTGGCAGGCCATCACTGCGGGGCACGCCACACATTCGGCGTCCCGATCGGCTACGCGGCATTACCCCGGGCCGAACTGCGGCACGCGGTCGCCGTCGCCGCGGAATGCCTCACGGCCGCCACCACGTTCCCACCGGCGAGAACATGAGCTGGAGCGAGCCGAGGGCCGAGGACCACAATCGTGTATCCGGCCGAGCCGGGGACCGGCCTGGGACGAGGACCGGCACGAACACATCATGACCCGATGTCGCGACCGTGGGAGGGCATGTGGATCAGTCGCTGTATGTCGATCCGGACGAGTTGCGCAACAGCGCCGACGAGCTGCGCACCCTCGCCGCCGAAACAGAGCGGAGGGTGGCGACGCTGAAGGCCGCCCTCGCCGACGCGGGCGAATGCTGGGGCGACGACGCACCGGGCAAGGCCATCGCCGCGTCGTATGTGCCGGGGGTGAGAAAGAATATGAAAGGATTCGACAACCTCGTCCAGAACATCGAGACGATCGGCTCCAATCTCCGCACGATGGCCGAGAATTTCGAGAACCAGGATCTCGACGGCGGCAACGACGTCCGCGACTCGTTGCCGGACCCCCTCTATCCGAACTATCCCGACCTGGGGAACGCACCCTGGAACGAGCAGCCGGACCAGGCCACCGAACCGAACCGGTCATCGCCCGTCGAGCAGCAGTCGCAGCAACACTCCGAGCCATCGAGCGCCGGTTCACCGGCACCCGAGGACACCGGCGGCGCAGGCGCACAACAGCCGGCGCAACAGCAGCTCGCAAACGCGCCAACAGACCCCGATTCGCCCGGTAGGGATTCCGGAAACAACTCGGGCAGCTCCGATCCGAACGACACCGGCTCGGAAGAAGCGGGTGGCAACCAACAGCAAATCCCTTCTCAGCCTGCAACTTCCGGCCCTGGCTCCGCGGCCGCGCCGCCGGCGGGGTCCGCGCCGTGGTCTTCATCGCCCTCCCCGAGTTCCGATCGAAAAACAGGTTCCGGCCCTACGGCCACGCCGAGTGCTCGATCGCCCGGCAGCCGGGATGCCTCCACCCCGGCATCACAGAATTCTCGTGTGCCCTGGTCGAAGCCCGGTACGGGCGCAACGCCGGAAAATCAGTCACCGCCACGGGTTTCGCCGCCTCGACGACCGACCACGCCGAAGAAGGCACCGGAACCCAAGCAGCGCAAGTCCGCCGCGCCGAAGAAGGCACCGAAGAAGGCGCCGAAGCCGGTCACGGCCGACGAGGCGATGCAGATCCTCACTGCCATGGCGGCCCGGCACAGCCTGCGAATCTCCGGTTTCGAAGCATCGGGGATCTCCACACAAACCGCCCAGGAGATCGCCGACGCCGTCGATACCGTGCTCACCAAATACGCGCTCTCAGTGCGTGGCATCGCGGTCGAAGACGGTGGCGGCGACCTGTCGCGGATGGAGAACCGATCGCAGGCGGCCGCACCGGAGCCGTGGATCGTCCTGGACCACCGGGCCGCAACGAACCCCGGCATATTGTCCGGCCGCGACCGACCCTGGACAGAGACCCGGCCGGGCGCGGACGGGCGTCGCCCGATGCATACGACGATGCTGCGTGAGCTCGGTTCCGTGGTCGATCTCGCCGGTGGGTTCCGTGCGCGGCCGACGGCCCAGCGCGCGCTGATCACCGAGTACCTGCGAGTCACCGGCGCCGAGGGCCGGACGCTGGCCCAGGTGACCGACGGCTATCGACGCTGGCGAGACCAGCTGGGCGAGTACTGCTTCCGCGACGGCGTGCTGGATCCCGGCCGCGCGTTGTCCGCGGGATTCGCCACAGTTGTGCAGGGCGGCGTCCAAGCGCCCGGGCCCGCCAAGGTACTGCATCGCTTGCTGCTGACCATGGCGCGGTTGGATATGCGATAGGCCGAAAGGAATTGGCGCGCTTTTCTTCCCGTCGGCGGGAAAGCAGGCGTCGCGTAGGAGAATCCTCCCGTGCTGGTTCATTCGGTGGCGGCGGTGCCGCAACTGTGCCTGCTGACTGCCGGGTGAGAGAACCGGCACAAGCATGGTGCTCTACCTTCCCTCGTGGTTGCCCCAATCCGTCGTGGAGTTGGTGGCGGGCCATCTCCCGGTCGGCAACGAAGATACGATGCGCCGGGTCGGCGATGTCTGGTCCGACAACGCCGAATGGTGCCGGGAGCAGGCGAAACTCTATGAAGCCAAGGCCAAGGAGCGGAACCGGATCATCCGGGGGCATTCCGGCGACAAGGTCGAAGACGGCTACTACGACCTAGCGGACAATTTCCGCTCCCAGGCCGACTACAGCGACAGCCTCGCCAGAGAGCAGTACGAGGGCGCCAACAGCCTGGAGATGCAGCGGTGGACCGTCTACGGGTTCGCGATAATTCTGGGCTGGACGCTGATTCACGCGGCGATCATGTTTGCCGCGGGCGGTTGGCTGGAGGCCGTTGTCGCCAAAATGCGAACCGATACCGCACTGCGGATCCTCTCGGCGAAATTATTGGAATATCTCGCCGGAGCCACCGCGCGGCGGGCGGCCGAACGCGGCGTGATCAGACTGGCCGGCAAGATGGCGCTGATCGGCGCCCTTCAGGGTGGCGGTATGAACGCCGCGGTTCAACTGAAGCAGATCGAGGACGGCCACCGCGACAAGCTGGACCGGAAGTCCATCTATATCGCCGGCGCCGCCGGAGGTATCGGCGGCGGCATCGGCATGCTCTTCGGCCGGTTGCTCGGCAACCGCTTCGTCATACCCGCAACCACTGCCCTGGCCCAAAAGACCGCGCTCACCAGCGTGCGGATATCCATTCAGATCTTCGGCACCGCGGTGATCGGCCTCATCGGCGGCTTCTTCGGCGGCCTCGCGGGCGCCGCGGCGTCGCTGGGAATGTCCCGTGAGGATTTCACCTGGGGCAAGCTGGCCGAGGGGCTGGGGCCCGCCGTCACTGGTGGTTTCATCGGCGCTGCCGCACACGGTGCCGCGGGAATACGTGCCGCCGGGCCGGTTGCGGCAGGCGAAGTCGCGCGCCCCGCGGCAGGCGAAGCCGCGCCGGTCGCGCGGACCGAGACGCCCACCGCTCCCCGCCCCCTGAGCGACGCGGTGGACGCACACGCTCGCACGACCGCCGAGCCGGAGTCGGGCGAGGCACCGGCCGGGCGGAGGAAGTTCGACTTCGACGAGTTGCTGAAGCTGGCGGGTGTGGACGTGACCGCGGATCGGCCCGCGTCGTCGCGGGTGGTCAACAGCGAGAACTGGAAACCACCCGTCCTCGAGAATGTACTGTCCGGCTCTGTGGATCCGTTCAACAAGGACGGCTTCGCTCCCCTCTCCACGCATGCTGCCAAAGCAGAAGCACCGAAACTCGCAGAGTCACAACCCACTCCGCTCCAAGATGGTCTCGCGACACACATCGCCTCGGCGAAGGAGGCCGGTGCCGCACCACAGCAACCGGCCGACGGCGAGGTAAGCGGCGCCCGCCCCGGAAAGGACGAGGAGGCACACTCCGGACCCGGAACAGTCACGGCGGCACCACATCCCGCCGATTCGGAAGTCGCACCCGGCGTGGGCAAGGCTCGCGGTCACGGCGGATCGAATGACGGGCGAAGCCAGGACGGCCCCGCGAACGCACCGAAGACCAGCGAGACCCCGGTTCGAGGCGAATCCAGCGAGGGCGGCGCCGGTGCGGGGCGTGGTCGCGCCGAAGGCGATTCGGGTGAAGGGTCGCCGCCGAAAGATGAATCAGGGCAACCGGTCGAGGGCTCCGGAGCCGTGCGACAGGAAAGTGAGAAGCTCGCCGCGGTCGGCTCCGAGCATCCGAGGTCCGAGCAGAACGCGGCCGAAGGTCAGGTCGCGAAGGCGAGCGCGGAAGGCCCAGAACCCACCCTGTCTGTGGTTTCCGAGCCCAAGGCAGTTCCACCCCTCGAACAAGGGCGCGCCCGCGATTCGGCGGCCCGGCCACAGCCCGGCGGAAAAGCCGCGACCGGCGAAGCCCAAACCACCGCGCAAGGCGAACCGGGCACCGCTGCCGGAGGCCGTCCACCACGGGTATCGGCGCCGAAATCGGCTGCGGGAGAGAAGCCTCCGGCAATCGAGACGAACGGGAAGCAGGGCGAACGCGGGGCATCCCCGAACAAGCCGGAATCAGAGCACGGCCGCGCGACCGCGGAAGGTGAGCAGCAGGCGAAGAACCATCCCGATGAAGGCGGCACTCACGGCAAGCAGAAATCCGAGGCGGATCAGAAGCCTCCGGACGAGGAAGGTGGCAACAAACAGGCCGACGGCGATACCGATTCCACCGGCAAACCGGCCGAGCCCGAACCGGAGCACGCGCGCACTGAGGACGACAACGGCAAGGCGCCTGTCGGCGATGACCATCCCGCTGACGGCACCGACGCCGACAGGGCGCTGGCGCTGGCCTACAAGGTCGAGGCCGAGGACATCCTCGCGGAATACACATCCATGGATTGGAGCAAATTCTCCGACGACGACCTGAAGCAGATGCTGGTGGGCACCAACGACCGGAAGGCTGTTCTGGCGGTCCTCCGGATCATCGAAGTCGCGGATGGCAAGGTCCTGCGCGTCGAACAGTTGATGGGCGTGCAGGCCGTGCGGGACGGGCACGTGGGCAAAATGCAGGCGGGCGAAGGCAAGACGCTGGTATTCCAAGCCGCGGCGGCACTGGTGGCGGCCCGGGGCAAGCCCGTGCGGGTGCTCACCACCCGCGACACGCTCGCACTGGAGGCATACGAAATCAGCCAAAGGCTTTTCGGGAAGTTCGGATTCGACCTTCGCCTGATGGACCCGGACCATCCTTACGCCCCAGCGTCCGAGGACGTGCCCACGATGTCCTTCGGCACGATGAACTCGGAAGGATTCGGTGAACTGCGTGGCAATACCGCGCCCGGACGAGTCAAGATGGCCGACGAGGGCGACGAGGCGATCAAAGGCCTGTTCGTCCTCTCCGAGGGCGCCGGCGAACAAGCCGGTGCGGAAATAACCGCCCGGGTCGAGGATGCGCACGGCTTCCTCGAAAAGGCCGTGGCGGCAGACGTGCTGAGCGAGGCCGATTTCGTTCGCGCGGCCGGATCGGTCGAAGACCACACGAAGCTGACCGGAAATGACCGCGCGGCGGTCGAGCGCATGCTCGGGAGCGAGCTCACCGGGAAGATCGAGAGGATGCTCGGCCGCGTCCCGACCGAGGCAGAAGCACATCGGATCGCCATGGCCGCCAACGCCAAATGGAGGACCCGCGAGAACGACGACTACATCGTCTGGCACCACTCCGAGCTCGGGTCGAAATATCTCACCGACGAGCAGGGGAACGTGATAGTTCGCAATGGCGAGAGGGTGCTCAACCCGGATTCCCACAGGATCTACATCATTGATCCGGTCAGTCACAAGGTGATGTACGACCCGGAAACCGGGACCGAGAGCCGTTGGAACGGTGGGCTGGCGCAAGCCATCGAAGCCAAACACGGCATCCGGATTCGCGCCGATCCCGCGAGCGCCAAATCCATTACCGCGCTGGAGTTGTTCTCACCGAGGCTGTGCGACGAGGCCAGCGTCCTGACGGCCACCACAGACAACGCCGATGCCGAACTACGGCAACTCGGGAGGGAGCCCAGCGAGACGGGAGACGACACCGGCAAACCCGAGCGGCGGATCATCGATATTCCCCGCCACAAAAAGTCGGAGCTGAAGGGCGCTGACCCCGAAAACGATATCCACGTCGCCAATCAGGAGGCGAAACACGAGGCGATGGCCGACGGTGTCGTCGAGGTGCACGCCACCGGCCGCCCGATCGAGGTGATCTGTGACCGCAACAGCGAAGTCGCCGCGGTATCGAAGAAGCTGACCGCGCGCGGCATCGAACACATCGCCATCGACGCGAAATGGTTCCTCGAGCAGAAGGGCGACGCCGAAGCCAATCTGCTGGCGATTTTCAAAAAGGCTGGTGAGGAGGGCATGGTCCTGGTTATCAACCGGCAGGGCGCGCGCGGTGTCGATATTCCCATCAGTGCCGAGATCAACGGGCGCGGCGGGCTGCACGTCGTCAAATCCAGCCGGTCGGCCGAACACCGCGATGTCGATATCCAGGCCGAGAACCGGACCGCTCGCAGTGGCGGTCAAGGCAGTGTCCAGTACTACGTCGCCGCGGACGATCCGCTGTTCGCCAAGAGCCCCCGGGCTCAGATCACCTTCATCAAATACATTGCGGCCGAGGCGCAGCACAATTCCGCTGTTGCCGGGCATGAGACGGCGGTCGCAGAACACAATGCCGCGCCCACCGCACAGACCCGCGCGAAACTCGCGGCCGCTGTGAACACCCTCGACATCAGTCGAAAGAACTTCGACGCGGCGGCGGCCGATGTGAAGGGGCTGGTGTCGAAGCTGCAGCCGTCCGGTGTCGTCCAACCGACCACCGATGCCGGGTCGGCGCACATGCCCAACGCGCCACCGGCCGCGGGGAGCGATCCCGCCGTGACACCGGCTTCGGGCCGGCCGGCACATCAGCCGCCCGAGCAACCACCACCGGCCACCCCGGATGCGGCGGGCACTCCCGCCGCTGGAACGGATGCACCGGCGGCCGCGGGCCGAACCCCGGCGAGCGTGACTGCCATCGGTAGGCCCGGTGCAATAGCTGCGGCCGGCACACCGGGTGCGATAGCGGGCGCCGGTACACCGGATGCGGCAGCCGCCGCGAATACCCCGGTGCACGCCGGCGCGATCGACGATGACGGCTCACCGGGCTCGACAGTTCCGGGCGGGCACGCGCCATCCGCTGCCCCGACACCGAATGTCATCGGCGCCCAACATAATCCCGGATCGGCCGTGACCGGCAACCAGATCGACCCCGGATCACCCACCGTTGCGAACACACCCGACGACGCGGCGACCCCCACACTCGCGGCGGCGGGAATGCCGGGAGACCAGCACGTCCCCGGCACACCGACTGTCGGCGGAGCCGAACCATCGGCCGGTCAGCAACATGAGCCGGCCTTACCCCGGCCGTAACACCGATATCGACAACACCTTTCATTCCGTCGCACAGGCGCTGCAGCTACCGGGCGCACAGGGTGCATCGTTCGCACCGGTAGCGCAGGCGATCGATGCGGCAACACCGGCCGGAACGCAATCCATCGACAGCGACAACCTGTCCGACGCGGCCCGAAATATGCTGCAGGCCAGCTGGAATCGGCTCACCCCGGAGCAGCGGCAACTCGTCGCCGACGCGGCCGACACGCTGCACCGGGGCACCGACCTCACTGCCGCCCACACCGAGGCCATCGCTCGACTGGGCGAGCAGGTGCGAACGGTGGGCGAGGCTGCCGCGCAACCCATGGCGGCGCTGCCGGCCATCGAGGCAGAGATACTCACTCTGGTCGCCGGCGGCGTGGCGCTCGAGAACATCTGCGCCACGTTGGGCATGACGTCGAAGGTGGTGCGTAACCATATTCACCGGGCCGCCATGCGACTCGGCACCAGGGGTGATGTCGCGACCGTGGCAGCGGCACTGAGCCGCGGGCAACTCGCACTCGGCACGCCGGACCACAGCCTTCCCCTGACGAGAGAGGTCGCCCACGGCACTCTCACCGCGCGCGAGGTCGAGGTGCTGGAGCTCGCTACCGCGGGACTGTCGCCCGCGGCCATTGCCGAACAGCTCGCGATCACCACGAACGCCGTCACGGCCCGGCTCGCCCGCGCCGGGCGCAAACTCGGCGTCGAAGGGCTGATTCCGACCGTGGTGCAGGCAGTGCTGCAGCGAGCCGTCGCCGGTGCGGCACCACAGGTCTTCGCGCCGCGCACGGAGCCTCGGCAGGTTAGCGACGGCTCCGCCGTCGTTGCGGATCCGGTGCCGATCGCGAAGCCCGAACGCCTCATCAAGCAGGCCGTCGCCGCCGAGCTGTTCAAGACCCATGGCATCGAGGTGCTGGGACTGGACCAACCAAATGTTTCCGTGGCCACGGCGCTTTCGACCAGGAACGCGATCATGGACGCGCTCGAGGAAGACCCGCGCATTCGCCTCGACGTCGTACTGGTGGCCCCTATGGCGGGTAATACCGGCGCCGTCGTCTGGGACGCCGGCGGCATCACCGACACTCCACCAGTCGTCATGGTGCTCAACAAGAATCTCTTCGGCAATCCGCAGAAGTTCCGTGCCACCATGGACGCGGCAGTCCACAGGGGCCATCTGATGGCTCCCACCGGTGATCCGGCATACGACACCATCAGCCACGAGATGTCGCATCTGCGTGACCGGGCCGCCCGGGTCGGCGATTACGCCGGGTCGATCGAAGCACGGGCATTCGGCTTCCTGTACTCGCATTTCGCCGGACTGCGCGAGGCCGGTTCCCTGCCGCGGGAGACTCGATTCGACGACTGGCTGGGCCAACTGGACGGATACAGCCACGGGAAGAAGGCCCGGTCCACGCAGGACCTGCTGTTCGCGGCCTTCGACACGTGGATGAGCAATTTCCAGAGCCGGGAGGCGCTCGATTCCTGGCTGCGCGACGCCGGACTCTCGCGACGAGAGGCGCTCTCCAGCAACGACATACTCGGCGGTGACATCGAACTCGGGCCGTTGTATGAGGCGTGGCTGCGGCAGCTCGACCCCGACGCCAAGGAACAGATCCTCCCAGATCGAACAGCGGGTCCGGCTGAGCCGTCCCTCGGCAACCTGCCCGTCTTCAACCCGCCTGAAGCACTCGCCGAGGCGAACAATGCCTTCGGCAAGAGCGCGCCGAAGGATTTCACCCACCCGGCCTACGCCCTGCAAGCACTGTTGCGCGGGGTACCGGTCGCGGAGGTCTGGCGAAATGCCGAGCGCCGCAACGCGCTGGCCGCGGCCCGCGCGGAGAATCCGGGCATGGTGCCGATTGCATCCGAATTCCGGCCCAGTATCGCTGCGGACGGCACCGCGCGAAAGATCCTCGATACTTGGCGCGCCATGTCCCCGGCCGCTCGCGCAGCCACTTCGGACCATGCTCCGGCATCTCTGAATCCCGGTGGGCCACAAAGCTTCGTCCTCGACGAACTGGACCGGCTCGAACGCGAGCACCACCAGGCCACCACAGGCCAGCAGACACCCGAACCGGTTGCGCCGAAGAAGAATTCGGCCGCGGCGAAGGCAGCGGAACGCTGGAAGAACCGGTCCGCCTTCCCCGAGGAGCTGTGGCCCCAACTCGCCGAATCCGATGGGCGGCGCGTCGATTCCGTAGCCATCGACCTCGGTAACGAGGGCGACGAACCGGGCCTCCGGTTCGACAGCATCGCTCATGGCGACGAGGCGCAAGCCGACCTGGTGGAACAGCAAGTCGTCGAGTTGCTGGAGGGCTGGTCGGATCCCGAGTACGTCCGGGAGATCGCGGCGGCCGTCGGCGCGTCGGTTCGGTGGGGACAGGGGACCATATCTCTCAGCGTCGAACTCGACGACGGCCAGGTGCACGTAGATCTCGTCGATATCACCGGTGATCACAGCTATGTGCGGGTGGAGTGGACGCTGGGGCCGACTCCTGGTCCGGTCGAACGGGCCGCGAAACAGCCGGTCGAGAGGTCATCCAAAGACCTGGATGCCGATCGAATACTGGAGATGTTCGGCGAAGACGGTGAGGACGGGCCGCCGCCGCCATACCAGCGGGAGGTGCGCCGGATACGCAATGCGGTGGAGGCCCGGCTGCTGGAACTCGAAGTGGAGGTATCCAGCGAGCTGATCGACAGTATCAACCTGGCTGTCAGCGAACTGATCACCAATGCCAAGAAGCACCTGTTCAGCAATGCGGCGGCAGCGGGGCTCGCCCCGGAGGAAGTCATCGATGTGACAGTTCGAGGTGAGGGGAACGAACGCGAGATCCATCTCGCCGTCGCCAATGACATCGCGCCTGGAATCGCCGCGGAACTGCCGAAATGGACCGACGATGAACAGGCGTCGGATCGCTTGGGCGGACGTGGCACCCAGGTCCTCATCGTCGAGAGCACTGTGGCGGTCCGCCACCTCACCTTCGCCAACGGCCACAACACCATCGAACATTCCGTCGAATACCACCTGGCACCTCGCGGCGACAATTTCGCCGGCACGCACAGCCGTCGCACAGCACGCAGGGCCGCCGGCGTCCGGCACACCACGACGGGCCGCTTCCTGCGCACCCCGCAGCAAGAAACCGATGCCGTCCCCGCCAACGTCACCAAGTGCGCCGTATCCACCATCCGTGCCGCCTGGGCCGACGGCCTGGACGACGCTCTCGTCCCCCATCAGGACGCGGAGGGCTGGGATGAACTCGTCGCGGGGCTCACCACCGGTCTTGCCGAAATCGACCGGCCCGAAGGCTCTTTCACGGCGCACCTGGACCGCGAAATCGACAGTCTCCTGGACCTGAAGAACCGCAGGCACAGCGCCGTCTTCGTGGTCGAGCGCAACGGCGTCGCCCACGCCTACTACGTCACCCAGTTCAACGGCACAATCCTGGTCTACGACACCAACACCCCCCAGCTCGCCGACCCCGACCTCGACGGCAAACCCATCGCCCGGATCCGGGACCGCGACCATTGGAACCAGTCCTTCCCCTATATCGACCGGGCCTTCGTCGCCTACTTCGAAAGCACCGCGGGCACACTCAGCCCGCTCGCCCACGAGACGGGCGCGAACCTGCGGGGCACAACCGCACCGGTCCGGGGACAACCGATCGGCTCCTCCGAGCTCGAGTCCCTGCGCGACGAGGTCATCGCACGGCGTTTCGGCGTGAACCCCGACCCGATGCTGAACCGGGTGGTCGCGCTGCTCGAGGACTTGATCGCGGTGCGGCGCGGGGCACGCGTGACCGAAGAACGGCGAGAGTTGCTGGAGCGGCTGGCGTACCAGGTGCCGGCTTGGCTGGCCCGCGTGGGCGATATGGCAGCGGCCACCACCGCATCCGAGCAAGCTCGGGCGGAAGGCTCTGCCGACGTGCTGCGCGCGCGGCAGGAGAGCGCTGAGGTGGGGCTGGGTGTAGCGCTCGCCGATTTCGAGAGGGTCTGGAACAGAATCCATCAGCCACCGGCGGACACACCGGCCCACCCCGCCGAACACCTGCTGCCCGACGAAATCGGACGGCTGCACGAGGTGGCGGAGGTGATCCTCGCGGAACTGACGGCTACGGCGACCGACATCGACAAGAACGGTTGGGAGAAGTCGGCCCGAGATGCCGAACGCTATGCCTGGCTGACAAAAATATCAGGGTTGCTGGACCAATTGCTGGATTTCTCCGAGAATCCCGATCCGGCCACGATGAGCCGGGCTCGCCGCATTCAGTTGCTCGATCACTTCCGCGCGGTATCGAACCTGTTGGTGGCCAACAAGCTTCGCAATGAGGCCGAGGCCCGGGCTGCCACGGCGGCCGACCGTGAAGCGCACCTCGCCCAGGCTCGCGAGAACCAGACCATCGCGGCCAACGCGGTCCGCTACAGCGTGGAAAGGCTGGGCGAGGCGCAGTTCCCGGCGGACTTCGACCCCGCCCAGCCCACCGCGTCGGTCATCGCGGCGGAAGCCGACGACGGGCCCGAGTACCTCGATCAACCCGAAGCTGTTGTTCCGGAACAGGCTTCAACCGAGTCGGCCGTTGCACCACAACAGAAGTCGGCGGCCGAGCCCGCCGACAGGCGGCGGAAAGACGGGCAACGCATCGACCCCGTCGCCATGAACTTCGGGCATGGCGATGACGATGACGAGACCACGCCACCGGCCGGCACTCCATGGCAGCAGCCGGCTCCGACCCCGAATGCCACACCGTGGCGCGCGGCCGGCAAACAGCCTCGTTTCGGAGACACCATTCGACATCAGGCCACGACCGAGGTCGATGAGCAGATCAGCCTCGGCAGGCTGACGCTCACCGATCGGGAGAAGCGTCGGCTCATCACCGAGATCACCGAAGACATCAGTGTGGTGCTCGGACAGATCCTGGCCGCCGGCCAGCTGAAAAACGAGCACCATGCAGTGGCTGTCAGCGGGGCCAGGATCCAGGAATATCTGCGATTGGCCCGCATTCGGCAAGGTCTACGGTCCGCCCTGCCCGATGCGATGCGATCCGGAGCGCACGGGCAGGAGCTGGCCGGACTCAGTATCACCGAGCTGCGGCAACGGCTCGACCGGCTCGCACGAACCGAACCCGATCAGCAGCGCTGCCTCGTACTGCGGCATCGGAACGGGCGGTCCGTCGGTGCGACCGCACGGGCCATGGGGATCGGAGTGGATGCCGTGCGCACTCTGGAATCCCTTGGTGCACTGGCCATCGCGGGTGTGCCCGTCGGCCGGATAGCCCCCGCAGCCGACACCGAACCCGAGAACGAGCCCGCACGCCCACGGCGGCGCAGCACACACTCGCTGGCCTTGTTGAAGGTGACCGCGGCATTCCAGCACGCCCTCGCCGCCGCCGACGCTGGTGACAGCACCGCGATCGACGCACTCACCGCCATCATCGATCAGCTGGACAATCCTCATCACCGGCAGGTGCTGAAACTCCGGTTCCTGCAAGGTATGACGATTCCGCAGATCGCGGCGGCAATGGATCAGCCGCGCAGCGCCGGCGCGACCAAACAGCTCCGGAATCGCGCGGTGCAGGTGCTGGATCAGCACCTCGACGCAGCCGAAAGAGGAAGAGAACAAACCGATCCCGCTCGAAATGCGGCCCTGATCGCACCGGCCGGAGTACGCGCGGTACTCGGCCCGCTCGCCAGACGCTTCCGGTTCAGTAGAAACGGCCGGGTCAAATTCCTCGGCGGCAGCATGTTGCGAGCCGAAGTCGAGGTATTTCTCGGCCAGTTCCTGGCTTTGCAGCCGCGATTGACAGCGCTGGGTGCAGGGCCGTGGTTCACCGCAACGCAACTGCGGATTCACCAGGCCCTGGCGAAGGCGCCGCTGGCACGGTATTCCAATTCCTATGCCGCGCCCCCGACAACGGACCTCGCGGATCTGTCCCAGTCGTTGCAAGGTATTCGCGCCACGGTCGAAGGCGATGGCACCCTGCGATTGACGGTGCTCAGCTCCGCACACACACCGGCCGGCCATCGGATGTTCGACGATATGTGGATGGCGATCGGCCACAATGTTCGCCGGATCTCAGGTCAGTGGGAACCGAATCAGGTCCTACAGGGCAATCTGGATACCTTTAATCGTCTTGTACAGCAAGGCTATTCGCCAGATGAGGCCGCATTTGGCACCTGGACCGGAAAAATGGCACGCCGACTCGGCTTCACCGAAGTCACCGTCGAAGTCGACAGCGGCAACCAGGCGGTGTGGGCGCTGTTCACCGGGCCCACGACTTCCGTCACATCCATTCACAATCTGCCGTACGAATATCTGCACGCCCTGAAATGGTTGCTCGCCGAGCGGTTGGGCGTGGATGCCGATTCGGTGACGAGCGAGTTGGTCCGAGCCGAGCAGGCCAGCCTCCGCGGCGGGACGGCGACCCCTGCGGAAACCGAATTCATCGAGCTCGCCGAGCAATTCCTGGCGGTGAGCGCCCGCGAGCTCCGCAGGCGGCCCAGTCGTGTGGCGGTGTCGCGATTGGCCGGCGTATCTCGCTCGGGCGTGGCGCGTGTCCTCGATGCGGACGGACCACACCACACCGATTCCGCGCAACGCGTGCTCGCCGCCGCACGCTGGCTCGGTTATCCACTGCCGCCTGCTCTTACCGACGCGATCGACCCACAATTCGCGCGCAAACGTTTCCACCCGCCGCGCTTCCTCGGCAACGGTGAGTTCACCACGGGCCACTTCGCCGAACGACTTTCAGTCGAGCAGATCGAGTTGCTCAGCTGGCTTGCCGAGGGAAAACAGGCCATCGACATCGAGCGCGCGGGAAAGAACAGCCACACGCGGGCTTCCGCTCAGGTGGCGAGGTTGGCCGAAGCGCTCGGGGTCCCCGTCGAGCGCCATCTCATGGTGATCGAGGGCATTCGGCGAGGGCTGATCACCTCGCCGGACAACCGGATAACCGATCTCACTCGACGATTGACGCCACGGCAGATACAGACACTGCGGTTGCGGGCCCAGGGCCTGACTCGGAGCGACGCGGCGAGCGAGATAGGGGTCAGCCTCGGGGCCGTCCAAGCCACGATGGCACAGGTCCTCAGCACTCTGGACGTGGAGAACGAAGCCGAGGCCATGGCGATGGTCATCCAGTCCCTCGACGCGCTCGAATGCGTGCCATGGATCACCAACATGCTGCGCGCCCTCGGCGCCGACCTCGCCGACTCCACCCCCCGAACAGACCAAAACCTACCCGCACACCTCGGGAACAACGTCGGCGCTCACCTCGAACCGGTCGACCTCGACACAGTCGACAACCCCGCACGCCTCGCCATCGAAAGACTCGAAGCCGACCCCGAACTCGACACCACCGTCGTAGTCGTCGGCCGCGGCAACAAGGCCCACGCCTACCTCGCCACCAGGATCGAAGGCAAGATCTTCGTCGCCGACAACCTCATCGAGGGCAGTCACGGCATCCGGCCCGCACACACGGAAACTGGCGACACCGCACAACCCTGGAAACCCACTTACGAAACCGTCGACTACGCCTACGCGGTCGGATTCGCGCAGACCGAGCGGGGACTCGTCCCCCACAAAGCACCCGCCGAATTCAGCATTGCCCCCGAACACAGAAAACAATCCGTCACCGGAGCACCCGGGGAACGCGACGGGCGCGGCCGCTTCTGGAGGCGGCGCCGCACCACGGCCGAACCGAGTACCGGCACTTCCGAGGGCCGGCCGGTCGCCCCCGAAGACATCGACAAGGGCACCCCACGCGGCAAAGGACCCCGCACAAAGAGGCTCGCCGGCTCGCCCGGCGTGCGCCGGGCCCTCGAGGATGCCGCACGGCATGCCGCCGAGACCCGCACCGACGCGTTGCGCCCGGCAGCCCAACTTGGCGTCGAGGTCGCGAACCGGCCCCTGTCGGATATCGCGCACGACGTGGCGGAGGTGCTGCGTCTGCACGGGGTTCGTGCGGAGGCGGTGCTGCGGGGACTCGTTATCAACAAAGCCACCGCCCAGGTCCTCCTCGGTGAGAACGTGCCCAAGCTGGCCGCACGGTTCGAGACGGCGAGCGAGCACATCGAGACGGCGAGTTGGTATGCGGCCCAGGTGCGTAAGGCATTGGCCATCGTGGTTGCCAGGACCGTTCTCGAAGCCGAAGGGGCCGAGTCCATCGCCGAAGGCGTCGGCTTCGTCTTCGGCAAGTCGCCCCGCATCGTGGTCGCCTCGCCGCTGCGCAATCAGCAGCATCTGCTGGATGTGGTCAAGCCGGGATACCGGCAGCAGGCCGAACAGGCCGGTATCCCGATCGAGTACTGGCACATCGATATCGATGAGCAAGGCAATCCGACAGTGCGGGCGATATCCGGTAGCCACACCGAATATGACCCGGGTATCCGTTACTACATCGATGAGGCGGATATCGAATGGATGAACCAGCTTCTCGACCAGCGTAGCTTCGCCGACAAGCGGGCCGAAGCCATTGCGTCGGGCGAGCCCTCTCGCGACGAGATCCCAGTCAACGACCATCCCAACGCCGCCGAGAAGGTTGAGCTGGTCACCTACCCCAATGGCTTCCGGGAGATCCAGAAGACGACTAAAAAGGTCGAGCACGCCGATAACGAGGAATTGGGATCGAAGGTCCTGCGAGCGGTCGGCGCGTCGGCTCCGGAGGTAGTGCGTCTGGACAAGCGCCTTGTCGCCGTCGAGTTCGTACCGGGAACTGACGCGAAAGAACTAGGGATGCCGAAGATCTGGCATCGATTCTTCGACACGCCGAGCGGACGACGGCTCGCCAAGGGCGACTTCCTCCTCCAGGCATTCGACCGCTACGAAGACGTGAACTGGCTGATCCGTGAACGCCGAGAAGATGCGGTCGGTTACGACAACAGCATCCTGTTCAAGTCCAGGCCGGACGCGAAAGGTTTCATCGAACGCGTCAGCTCTGGCGAGAACGTGCCGATCAGCCACGACATACCGCTGGCCGAGCTGGCGGCGGACCGACGCGCGATCATGGAGCTGAAGCCGGAATTCGCGCGGTTGAAGCGCCCCGACCGGTTCCGGACGGTACTCGAGAACCTGACGCTGCTGGAGCGTCATGCGCAGGACGGGGCCGAACCCGCCGAACCGAGCTCAGAAGCGGTCCTGGAGGCGACCCTGGCTGTACTCGAGCGGCGCGCAAAACGTCTGGCACAGAAACTGGGTTTGACGTACCACAAGTCGCCGCAGCAGTGGCGCGAAGAACTCGCATACCTGAAGGAAACAGCGCCGAACCTGCAGCAGGAGACCGATATCGCCACGCTTGCCGCCGTGGTGAAACTGCACCTCCATGCCCAGATGCGCCTCTGGAGCGCCGGTGACGTGGCGGACTCGCCGGAGACCTATCTCGAACTACTGGGCCAGCGTCTCGCCGACTTGGAAGAAGAGGCCGAACGCAGGGACGCGAGCCTCGATCCCGAGGTCATCAACAACTGCGCCATCTTCGTCGGCCGCGTCCACAAAGCACTCGGCGACGACACCGCGCCCCAACCCGTCGACACCGACACCCGATGGAACGCCGACGACAACTGGAAAATCACCGAAGAAACCCTCGGCGCCCAACTCCGCCCGATGCAAACCGGAGGCGCCGATCCCATCGCCACCGCCGTCGCGATGATCAAGGACAAGACGAACACCATCGACCGAGCCGCCGTCACCGTCGACGGACACATCCACTACATCGTCGAGGTCGAGGGCAAAGGCGAGAGCGGGGGCCAAATCCTCATCTTCGACACCCTCATCAACACCGAAACCGATTCCGCCCCAACCACACAACAACGCAACCTACACGTCCGCAACTATGAGGGCGACGAAGAGGGCAACAACAAATGGGCACCCTCCTACACCACCCACACAAACGCATTCGTCGCCTACTTCACCACCCAAACCGACGGCAGCGCCACACCCGCCCACCACCCCCTCCCCGACTCCCAGGACCGCGAACACCCAGTCAAACTCCTGGGCCGCACCGAGGACCCCGCCAACAGGCCCGGCGCCGGAGCAGCGCGAGACCAGGCCGGCAAGCAGACCACACCACCGGCCGGAAATCCGTGGCAGCAGGCGGCGACGCCGGCACAGGCCTCGCCGTGGGCCGGATCGGCCGGAACACACAGTGGTGCACAGAGTTCCAACACCAGCAACCCCACCGCGCGCACAACCGGCACGGATGCCCGCGACATGATCGGCGATCACATCGCGGCCAACGGCGGTTCCTGGCACGACGCCCTCCACGCACTCGCCCAGGCCATACGCAACGCGATGATGCCCGTGCATCCGAATCCGGTGGCCGATCCCGCCAGGGTGCTGAACACTCGTGAGGCGCAAGTCCTCGCCCTGCTCCTGGATCGTAAGCCCCGTCAGGAGATTGCCGACCTACTCGGAATCGCCCCCAGTACCGTCAGCGGCGCGGCACGCTCCGCCATGCGGAAGCTCGGTGCGCGCAACGATGCCGAGGCTGTCGCCATGACCCTCGACGCGCTGGATCGCCAACGGGTACTGGAACTACTGGTCCGCGATATGTATCGGAAAGATGCTGCGCCGGAACTGAATCTGGACCAGGTGAACGACATCCTGCGCGGCCTGGCGGACCATCTCGGGGTGGAATTCCGGATTCCGGTGATCATGGCCGAGGCGGTCCGTCGCGGACTGGTCTCCGTACCCGATGTTCCCACCCTCGCCAGGCCGCTGACCGCGGATGAGGCCTTGATCCTCGACCATCGGATGCGAGGGCGCCGCAGAGACCAGATCGCAGCGTCTCTCGGCCTGCCTGTAAAGACGGTCGACAAACGCATTCTGCAGATCACGCGAATGCTCGGAGTGCACACCGAGATCGCGGCGATCGCGCGGCTCGTCGGCACCGTCGACGCCATGGAAGCGGAAGGGATCTATGTCGTCAATCCCGAACACGTCGTCACCGCGCTCGCCGGTCTGCGCGATCTCGAGCACACCTTCACCCTCACCGGGCTGCGAGCATCCCTTCCCGATCATGCGAACGCCGGTGTCGGCTACCTCGGTGCACTGATCACCGTCACGGCGCACGAGTTCGCCGTCGGCGATCACGAATCGGCACATACTCATCTGTCCGCGATCAACGACGCGATCCTCGCGCTGCTCAACCGATTCCCCCGCGTACCGGAGCTCAGAGAGGCGCTCGGCCCCGTGTTCCGGCTGCGGCGCGCCCTTCTCGAAGACCCGGCGGCCGCCATCACGCTGGCGGCAGAACTCGACGAGGAAGGTCCCACCCGCCGGGCTCTCGACCGAGCCGTGTCATATCTCGGCACCGCTGGGCATCCCCCATCGGCGCTACTGTCGGAATCTGTTGCAGACCAGCCACATTCGAGCGGCACCCCGGCACAGGGCGGCTCGCCGTGGACGGGTCCGGCGAAACTGACCGCACAGCAGCGACGAATCGTGCGAATGATCGAAGCCGGAATGACGAATGCCGAGATCGCCCGAGAGCTCGATACCTCGCAAAAGACCGTCGCAGCCCGGGTCCGGAAGATCTACGACAAGCTCGGTATCACTTCGCGCCGGCAGTTGGCGGTGCCCGGCGACGCCGCGGCGCGGCGTCGCCGGGCATCGTATGCGCCGGTCGAAATGGAAGACACGTCCTCGCACACCCCCGAGACCGGACGCCTGATCACCTACGACGACCTGTACTTCGACGCTGATGGTGTACTGCGGGACGAGAACGGCGAGCCGTACACCAGTAACGGCTGGCAGACCTTCTTCTTCGTCGGAGACACGATTCGCACGCCTCAGGCCGGGGCGAACCACTTGGCGTTGTGGAGCACCTTCCTGGACGCGCACCATGTGCCGTTCGCCTACGGCAGCTGGAAGGTGACCGACGGCCGGACGATCGAAGTCGTGCTCGGCAGCGGCCTTGTCGGAGGTGCGGCACCGCAGTCGGCGGCGAGTTCCAAATTCGCGGCTCAGGCCAGATTCGAACTGTCGCAGTGTGTGCCGCCGGGGAATCTGACGATCCAAGATGAACAGCAGGGGTTTCTGTGGAAGCCGGAGGCACAGCATCTCGTCCCCACAGTCGACGAGTTGATCGAACGCCGGGGCCGCGGCATAAAAGTAGGCGACCCGTCGGTCATCACTATGTTCGCCGGCGCCCGGACCGATTCCTGGGTGGATCTGGCCGAATGGCACGCCACCGGGACCGGCTTGGTTATCGGACTGGTCGTCACGTCGATGCATGGGAACCGGATACCAGCGCGGCTGAACCTGCATCTGGTTCAGGGACGCAACGGCACCATCGCCTACTACGACCGCGACGACGGCCCCGACACCGAATTCGCCACCCTGGCCGTCGACGCGTACCACGGCGACCAGATCGCGCCATGGCTCGCGCGCTCGGGAGTGGAGTTCGCCGGGTTCAACCCATCCGAATCTGTTGTGGCCGAAGCCGAATCAACCAATAGCGCACCGGCCGCCAGCCGCACCGAATACGCCCCGGTGCGGATACTGGACTACGTCCCGTCCGAGGACTCCGATCTCGCTCTGGAACGGCTGCACATCAATGACCGGGGATGGCCCGTCCGTGCGGACGGCTCACCCCTCACTACCCGGAACCCGCGAGGATTCCTGCTGACCACGGCCGGCGAGCTGATCACCGGCGACGGGTGGCCGGAAACGGTGATCAATGCCTATCTCGCCCAGGGTCGCTCGATCGACGATATCGCCGGAATCGGTATGTGGCGGCTCGCGGGCGCGATCACCACGCTCGACCTCTGGGGCCCGCTGACGCCGGACGAATCGGCCGACTACACCAGCCAGGCGCAGATTCTCGACATGCTCGGCTCCGCACGTGCCGACCTCTCCCGCTGCGACCCGATGTCCGCCAACAATGCGGCATCGCTGTGGAGCAACAGCGAGATATCCGCAACCGCAACCGAGTTCGTACGGAGCCACGGGGCCGGGGCGAGCAAACGTTTCTCGGGGTACTTCGCAACTCCACAGCCCGGGAGCGCCTCCCTGTGGGCGGCGGTGGGACTCGCCGAGATCACGCTCACGCCGAGCGGTATCGCAGTGACCGCGACGTTGACCATGCCGCTCTGCGAACCCGCGACGTTCACCATCGAATTCACGATGACCGAGGGGGTCGTCACCGCACGCTATCTGTCGGCAGAACTGGGAATCGACAGCGGCCGAACCGCGGCGGCACTGGAAGTCGCGCATGCCCGCCTGGGAGCCTGGCTTGCGGAATCCGGTGGGCACTGGGCCGAGGACAGCCAGCACGCACCCACCGAGGATCGCACGGGCGCAGTCGTCCCGCCCTGGTCACCGGCGGTGGCGACACCCGATAACACCGTGCAGGTCCGATCATCGGGTCGCATGCCCACGGCTGCCAGGCCTGCCGACATCGCCGCGAGTCACGAAGAATGGTTCCTCGCACAGCTCTCGACCTGGGATCCGGGACCGGCGGCCACAGCGTGGGCATCGGTCTTCGCCGCGCTCCGCGATGTGCTCGGCGGAAACTTCGGGGGCGTATCAATGGTGGTCGAATCCACCGCTGACGGTGTGCGAGTCGATCTGCTCTGCACCAGCGCCGGTCGATTGGGCGCCCCACCGGAAAATATTGTGGCGCGGGATGGTTCACCGGCCGTCCGTGGTGGCGTGCGAACCCTGAACGATCAGGCGAAGCCCTGGCGCCAGGTCACCTGGCTGGAGATGACGCACACACCGTCGGCCTCCGAAGGCTCGGGCCGCGGCACCCCGCATGCCGGCGAGAATTCGCGCTCGGAAGCCCAGAACAGAACCGAAGGCCGCGCAGTGCGCGAGTTCTTGCTGCGCCGCCGCGCACTCGTCCTCGCCTACCTGCGCGGCAACGATGTACTGGCCTCTTTCGTTATCGCGGATCTGGCAACGAAATCCGATGCGGAACTGCACCGAACGCTCGCCGAGATGGAAGGCACCCACACCACCGAGACCCCGGTCTCCGCCCAACTCCGCACCGCTCGCATCCTCGCCCAGGCAGACCGGACAACACTCAACCGCGCGATCGCCGCACTCGAAACCATCGCCCGTGAACATCTGCGACAGGCCATCGATGCGGTCGGCAAGAACGCCGACGTGGACACCCTCCCACTCGGCGCGGTCAACAAGCTGGGCGCCGAACTGCGCGCGCAGCATGATTCGGAGTCGGGTGAGACCGGCGGCGTCACCACCGGACGAACAGGCCGGCAGCAGCCCGGCCCGCGTATCGACCCGGTCGCCATCGACCTCGGTGACGAGGAGGCGACAACCGCACACCCCGGCTCACCCGCGCACAACGCTGTGGGTACCACGCCCGGCAAATCCTTCGGGCATGTGCACTCGGATCAGGAATCGGGAGCGGCCCAACAGGATCGAGACCGTCCGGTCCGCGTCGCGAATACGCAGACCTTCAACGCACTCAGACCCGCGTGCCTCGCCGAAGAGGACACGATGGACGCGGTCTTCGGGCACGGCGCGAGGGTCGCCTGCTACAAAACCCCGGACGGTGGCCGGATCTGGTACAGCGCGCAGGAGCATGTCAAAAACCCGGACAATGGTCAGTACCCACTGATACGCGCCGCATTCGCGATGTTCTCGGGCCGACCGGCAGCCAACGGCGGTGTTGTTCTCTATGAGGGCGGTCCGATGGCCGACGACCACGCTGCGGAAATAACGGTCGACCAGGCCGCCGCAGAAGGGGACTGGTGGCATCTGAAATGGCTCGCCGTGCACCACGGGATCCCGGACGAAGGCCCCGATGTGAGCTGGGCCGACTTCCCGACCACCATCAATCCGCGCCAGGAGATCCTCCATCACCTGCGGGCATTCCTCAGCGAGGTACGTCACGATCAAAACTCCTGGCTGGGTGACGCACAAGGTACGCCGGAAGAAGATGACCGTCTCGCGCAGCTCCGCGACAACGAGGAGTTCTATTCGGGCCTGCGAAGCTGGGCCGTGAATCGCGAGAGACGCATGCGCGAGACCGGTAAATGGCCGCACCGGGGCGGACCACAGCACCACACCTTGGACGACGTACTCGCCTGGTACGAGCGGGTTCTCGGCACGCCGTTCGATCCCGCCGCGAAAGCCGTGGATATCTTCGACCCGAACCGGTCCGACGACCCCAATCCGGTTCGCGAGATAACTCGCTACGAGGTGAATTACCGCGAAACGTTGATCATGGACGCGATCGATCGCTGGATCGAAAGCGGCACGGACGTATTCCTCGGTTTCGGCTACAGCCACTACACCCTGCAAAAGTACTTCCTGGACGAGAAATACGGCGAGCCGGTCATCTACCGGCACGGCCAGATGAGCGGCGAGTTGCTCACGGGACAAAGCGTCACCCGAGAGCAGATCCAGCGTCGCATCGCAGAGATCACACAGCACATCGGCGAACTCGACGATCCCATTGCGGAAAGACTGTGGCGCGAAGAACTGCGTGCGCTGGAATACGAACTGGGACAGCGATTCCCGGCCGCCCATGCCTCCGAGACAGACACCGGCAGCACACCGGAGGACAGCCGCCCCGGGTCACGAGCCCAGCGCCCGCGCATCGACCCCGTGGCCATCGAATTCGATGACGATGAGGAGACAACCGCACACCCCGGCCCATCTGAGCACAACACTGTGGGCACCACACCGGGCCAGATCGAATTCGACAGCGCCGCACCTGCTCGCGGCCGCGATCTCCTCGATCAGCTCGACTACGAGGCGGCTGCCGCCGCCGAAAGCACGACCGCACCCGTCGGCGAGGACGTTCCTATCGTGGACACGGCGATGATAAATATCGCCCGGGCTCAGGGCTTTGATGCTCTACCCGCCGTAGCCGGCTCCCAGGACCTCGATGTGATCATCGCCGCGGGCCGCGACGAATTGTTCCGCGGTGTCCAGGACCTCGGGTATTCGGATGAATTCAGAAATGGCCAATATTTGACGGGCATCCCCGGAACCTCATCGTTCGGCACCGGAATCTACGCGAGCACCGACCGCGACATCGCACTCGGCTACGCGGGCGACAGGCCGGAAGGCGTCACCCGGATGGTATTGCATCCGGAGGCGCGGACGATCGATTACGCCGACCTGGTCGCCGAGCAGGAAGCCGAAATCCAGCGCCTCCGGATGGAAGACGAGGCACTGGCCGCGGCCAGACAGACCGAGAACACACGGGCCCGTCGGAAAAAACTCGGCACCAAGCTTGAAATCCTTTCAGACCTGGGTCGTTACGCGGCCATACGAGGTTATGACGCCTATTCACTACATACCCCGGGCGTAGGCAGCAATTACGTCATACTCAACCGCTCCGCAGTGATTATCGAGTCGGCCGACCGTGCCGGCGCCCCACATGCGCCGAACGATCTCGGCACATCCCGGAATGCGGACGGAACCGAAACCGATTCGAGCCAGCGCCAGCGCATCGACCCCGTCGCCATCGATCTCGGCGACGAGGACGCCGCCGAGCCGCCGGACCGGGGGCCGGACAGTGAGCCGACGGGACCCGCATCCGAAACCCCTTCCGCGCCCGATGTATCCAGCACAACTCCGGGCCGGACCGTGGAGAGCCTGCAATTGCGCGAGGGCGTCACGACCGCGTACCGGGAACTGGAGGACGTCGACGAGTCGGATCCGATTTCCGAATCACTTGCCCGCGCAACCGCTTCGCAGTTCGACGAGCATTTCCGCCTGCTGACCCCGATCCAGCGCCGCACTCTGGAGCTGTGCTATCAGCAAGGTCTGTCGCATGTGGAGGCCGCGGAGGTTTTGAACGCGGAGGGCACGACGAGCGTGCCACTGGTCCCGCGGGCGGTGCGGACGGCGGCAGCGGGTGCGCTGCGCCGGTTGGCCAGATCGCTGGCAGCACGAGAACGGAGTCCACGAAGCACACGACAACCTGGACGGTCCCGCGCTAACGGTCCTCCGATTGACCATCCAGGGGCTGTCACGGGCCGCGATCAGCCGCACGCCCGGCTGGTCGCCCCACACTGTGAAGCGCTGTACCTGGCAGATCCTGTTCAAGCTTCGGGTCCCGAATCTCGCTTGCGGCGGTGGCGGAAGCGACGCGCCGGGGCCTACTCGACATCTCGGACCTCCCGGCAATGCCGGAACGGGCTATGGCGGCGCTGCCCGCCAAAGAACACGCAATGCTGTTGCTGTCCGCGAAGGGTGTGCAGGACCAGGCGATCGCTCAATTACATCCCGCCACGCGGGATCTGGTCTACAGGAGGGACGCCGTACGGAGGTATCTTGCGAATCTCTGGGCCGGGCCTTCGGGGTCAGGAGACGGGCCGGAATAGTTGCTGTGGGGATTCGGGAAGGCTACCTGGACATCAATGGCGCCGACTGGTTCCAGGATATCGAAACCTTCAGCGTGACAGACTTTCTCACCGCAAGCCAGTTGCGGCTGCTTCGAGCTGCTGGCTCTCGAGCTGCCCAGAAAGCAGATCGCGGCCGAGCTGAACATATCGGAGCACGCCGTAATCCTTCGGCTATGACGGATCTACGCAAAACTTGGTGTGCACTCACGTACGGACGCGGTACAGGCGGTATACACAAAGACCGAGCTCGCGGCCATATTGTCCGGATTCGAAAGCGCTTTCGTCCTGGACATCGTCCACCAGGCCACATCGGCCCCGCAGACAGCCCCGGCGCAATGGCGCGACAAGGTCGTGCACGCATTGCGACATTCCATTCTGTCGGGTGGACTGCCGGAAGGCATGTCACTTCCCTCGGCCCGCCCGCTGGGTGGCTGTTCGATCAAACACGGGTCAATGCCGTCCTGGCGGCGTATCGGAGTCTGCGAGACGATGGCTACCTGGTCACCCACCAGGGCCTACACCGCAAGGTCGCCGACCGGAACAGTTGGCCGCCCCTGACCGCCGACACGATTAGGAAACACTTCGGCGACAAGATAGCCGAGGTGGCGGCCGCGGAGATCGGAGCAGCATCAGCGCCGCTGATCGCCGCGGAAACGTGTGCGCGCGCGGCCCCCTCGGCGCGCACCGCCATCGCAACTGGCCGGACGGTAGCAGAGTACGGTCGACGTTGTCGCCCGCAATGTGATCTCCGAACACCGCCCGGCCGCCGAATTCCTGCGCCGCTTCCGCGAATTCGTAATGCGTGGCGCCGGACTGTCCGACAACACCACCGTCGCACAGGTATTGGCGCGAGTCTCCACCGACGAAGCGCGCCACCTTTTCGCCACGCTTCCTCTCAACCGGCAGTTGCGGCTCGGAGGTTTCTGGCCCCGGCGGGCCGGTTCGGTGTCGCAAACCGAAATCCCCACCGACCCAATGGCCGAATCTCCGGAACTGTGGAAAGCCGTACGCGATATCGTCCTGGCGCTTGCCGCCCGCCAGGGCGTGACCGTGACATTCCCGGTCATACCCACCGGCCACCTTCCGTGGCGCGTCCTCTACAACCCGGCACGCACACCGCGCACCCAGCAACCGCCCGTGGGCCTTCGCCTCACGGCGGACCAACGAGCACTCATCCGCTTGCTCGCACAAGACCTGACCTATCGCCAGATCGCCACCGAACTGGGGATTTCGGTCGATGCGCTGAAGAATCGGGTGGCCGGTCTGACACGCGAACTCCGCGGCGAGGGGCGCGCGGAGTTGGTCGAGATCGCACGCCGCTGGGGTCTGCTCGAAGCCGCGCAGACGGCGTCCCATCCGGCGGCAATTGCCGCAGCGACGGGCCGCGCCACAGCGCAAGGTTCCGCGCCGTGCGGGACTCACGCAACGCGAGAGCGAGGTACTCGCGCTGTCGGAAGAAGGTCTGTCGAATCAGCGAGATCGCCACACAGCTCGTTGTCAGCCGGCAGACCGTGGACAACCACCTCGGCCGTGCGCGGCGCAAGACACAACCGCGTTCGGAACCTGCCACAGCACTTCCCGAAGAGGTCCGCACATGCATGCCCTGGGTTATCAACATCCTCGAGCAAAACGGCCTGCCCGTTCTCCCCCTCACCGGGCGGAAATCCGCAAAATTTCACACCGCCGCCGACTTCCAAACCGCCACCGGTACCGGACTGCGACACCAGCAGACCACCGCCCGCGACCGATCCGACGACCCGATGAAGAAGGCCGTCGACGACCTCCGCGGCAAACCCATCGGCACCTACGCCGTCGCCATCGTCGGCCGAGGCACCAGCGCACACGCCTACATCATCACTCGCAAGACAGACCCCACCACCGGCCTCACCAACACCTACATCCACGACCAACTCACTGGCGGCACTCCCCGCCCCTACTTCGACTGGAAAGCCCGCTACACCAACCCCGAGCACACCTACGTCGCATACTTCGACCCCACCGATGCCGGGACCCTCACCCCCGCCACCACACCCGAACAATCCCAACTCGACCCCAACTTCACCACCACAATCACAGGCCCACCCGAAGGCGAAAGCCCGGAGCGCCAATCGAATTCGGAGGAGACCCAGCCGCAGCGGAGCGCTCGTGGTCCGGCCCGGGACTTCTTGGGCCGTTTCCGCCGACAGCGCGCGTCCGGGCCGACAATTCTGCCCGCGGCCGATCCGGAGTCGGCCGCGCGGGACGGCGACCCCGCACCGAGAGGCCCCGCGGCCGAGGAGTCCGTTCTCGAACCGACCGAATCCGAGGAAGGCGAGGAATCCGAGACCAGGGAACCGGCCGAATCCGAGGAGGGCGAGAAGAACGACTCTCTGCTGCAGCTCGTTCGCGACAAGCCCTACCTAGGCGTACGCATCGGCGCCGAGTTCCTGAACGATGCCAGTACCGAGCTCCTGTCGACAATGATGGCGCTGTATTTCATGAAATACGGCGGGCCGGGGGCTGCGGGCGTTGCCGGGTTGGCCGCCGAGGCGCCGTATGTCGGCGGCGCGCTGATCGCGGGACATCTGGCCGACCACGACCCGCCCAAAAAGTGGATGACCGGTGCCCTGACCTTGGCAGGACTGTCGGACATCGGCGCGACGATCACCCTGATATCCGGATCGTCCTCCGCCGTCCCCATCCTCATCGGAACGACGTTCGTCAATGCGGGCGCCGCTGTCCTCTACATGACTGTCGCGGAGAATCTGCTCGTCGGGATGGTTGGCGCCCACGCACAACTCGGGTGGAACCGTCTCACCAACCTGAAGATCCACATCACCCGCGTTCTCGGAAGAGGGATGGCTCCCGTCGCACTGGCCGCCGGCGCCTGGCCGGCTGCCCTCATCAGCCTCGGTGCCAACGTTGTGGATCTGATCGCCACGCGGCAAATGCCGGACACCGACAACACACCGAAATCGACCGAAGCACAAAGCATGCGGGAGTCGATCGTCGAGGGTGCGCGCACCGTCCGGAATTCCCCCGTGCGGCGTCGCACCATGGCCAACCAGGCTGCCACCAATGCCTACCTGGGAGCGCAGACGCTGCAATTGTCGTACCTACTGACCCACTCCGGTCTCCCGTTTTGGCAGCAGGCAGGTGCGTTGGCGATCACCCCACTCGGGGGTGTGGTCGGGAACCTGGTACCCAAGCGGTGGTTGGAGAAGACCACTATCGACACACTGCTCACGACCAGATTGGCCGGACTCGGTGCGCCGGCGATACTCGCGGCAACCACCACGAGTCCGTCGGTCGCTGCGGCGGCCCTGGCCGCCTCGTGGGCAGCCATGGGTACAGCCGGGCCGCCGCTGAATACCTACCTGAACAATACGACCCCACCCGAAGTGCGTGCGCGGGTGAGATCCATTGGCTTCGTTGCCAATAAAGCGGCGGTCGCACTGGGGCCACCGGCCGCCGGGGGCGCTATTATGCTGGCCGGACACCAGGGCGCCAGCGCATCGACCGCGGTAGCATTCGGCACCCTCGCGGGCTGGTCGTTGTACCACCGGCTGTTCAAAGCCCGGAAGCTTCTGGACTGCATCAACCAAACATCCGCGGCGACCTGGGCACTCGGTCTCGACACGGGCACCAAACCCAAGAAATGGCAGAAGAGCCCGGAGCACCTCCGCCGAGCCATTGCCACCCAGCTCGTACCAATCGGGTCCGACATCGAGGACCCTGTCGGCCGGGTCATCGACGATATCCGAAACCTCGAAGACGGAGTTGATACCGCCGTCGTCCTGCTGGACGACGGCGAGAAGATGCACTCGCTGACCATCACCAACACCGACAACAAGCCCGGCGGCAACGTCGTCATTTTCGACACCAACATCACCAATCCCGATGACCCCCACACCGATCCGAGCGATCCGGACCGCATCCCCCGCGTCCGCACGGCGGACACATACAAACAGTCCTACCCTCGCATCGAAGAGGCATTCGTCGCCTACCTCACCACCGACAAGAAAAAAAATCTCACCAACCGACACTCACACGATTCCAGCCTGAAAGCACCGCGCAAGGACGGCAAAGTCCTGGGCTCTCTGCACGACGACAACCTCGCTGACGATAGCTCCGAACCCTCGAGCGTCGCCGACACCAACGGCGAGAACATGGGCCGGCCCGAAAGTCCCGCCGGCGCCGACACCCGCCTCGGCAGCGAAGATCACCCTTCCGGGCTCGGACACGACAAACCCGCGAAGCCCGCACTGCCCCTCTCTACCGAACAGCGCCTCGTCCAGCGAGCGCTCGACAACCTGAAGAACCATTTCGGGCCGGATGCCACCGAGCAGACGCTGGTGCAGCAGGTGGACCCCGATGACGTCATCGGCGCGTCCAAAGCACACACCGAGAAGGTCGCGCAGTGGTGGGACTCGCTGGGCACCGGTGCGCCGAAGCGGGCCGGGCTGCCGAAGTTGCAGGTCGAATTCGGCCTGTCCGACGAGCAATACGTCATGCTTCAGGTCCACTCGAGGTGGATCGGCAATGCCGACGGTCTTCCATATGCGGTGCGCGACAAGGCCAATCGGCTGGCGATCGAACAGCGTTTCGAGCAGTTCCTGGAACGGCGGCCCGGCAATCGGCGGGTCCTCAGAACAACCCTGACGGCGGCCGAGATGGCCGAGTTTCGGAACCTGTTGCACATCCGAGAGCAGCTGCCATTGATCGAGGAACGAGCCGCGAAATTGACCGGCCGACCGCAGGTTCAGGTGGTGGCGTTCGATCCGGCCGCGCACGGCGAGAACGGTCGGGTGCTCTTCTCGATCGGCGATCTGGACAATGCAGAGATCGTGAACCTGATGGCCAACGGCTTCGGTTCGACGACGGAAAAGCTCTATCACCGTTCGGGGTATGCGATGAGCCTCAACGAGATCACCGCCCTGCGTGCCGCGGGCACTTCGGTAGCCACCCTCGGACATATCGGCTACCACTGCCCCACCGACGCCTCGGTCGCGGTCCCGCACAAGGCCGCGGCTGGTGGCGACATCCTGGCCTGCGATATCACGGGTGTCCACACCACCCGCAAGCATGACGCGCAGCGTCGCGGTGGCGCGCGGATGCCACGGCTGTTCAACCTCGTCGGCCACAGCTACGGTTCGACCACCACCTGTTACGCGGGGCAGGGCAAGCGCCTGGCCACAATGATCAGCCAGGTGATTCTCACCGGCTCACCCGGAATCGGCTTCGCCATCGCACATGCCGATGATTTCGGTGTTCCGGTCACCGTGCTGGGCGATCCGAACGACCTTGTCGCTCAGCTGGGATCCAATGCGGCCCCGGCGGATCGGAAGCGATCCGGAGTGGGACTGGGCAGGCCGCCCACAGCGGCGGAGTTCGGTGGCCGGGTACTGACCACCGAGGTACCGACCGGGCCCAAGTTCGCCGTGACCAAGTCCGATCGGGCCGACCGGAACATATACAAACCGCATGCCTCGTATTACCTGTGGAAGGACTGGTCGCAGCGCATACCCGCTCGCGGCCTGGACAACATGGGATGGGTCCTCGTGGGGCGTGCCGACCTCGCCGAACCCGCCGAACCTCGCGGGGCCGACCGCCGCGCATGGGTGCGGGCACGGGCCGCGCGCCGGGCCACCGCGCCCGAACCTGCCGTCCAAGGCACCACCGCTGGGAATGGCACACACAGTCCAGCAACGACATTGGGCGCCGTCGCCGCCCGCGAGACCAAAGAGACAATCGCCGCGGAGATCCACCACACCTATGGAATCGAAGTTCTCGGTCTGGACAAGCCGGGTATCTCCGTCGCGACGGCACGGTCGATTCGCAACGCGATCGTCGACGAGTACGACGATCTGCTGCGACTTTCCGAATATGGGATCACCGCCGATTCGTCACTGGCCGAACGGAAGGCGATCATCGACGCACCGGCGGACAAGCCGGATATCGGGCCGGCGGTCCTCGCCGTGGTTCCCCTGCCGGAATCCGCGACGCATACGGTACGACTCGACTCCGGCGATGGGCGCTACAGCCTGTTCATCGATGACAATCACCTCTCGAACCGGCTGCTCGCGACGCGCGCCGACGAGGCCATCTATCGAATGATGCGCAGAGAGTTGCGCGAATCGCGCTCTCGCGGGTTGGTGTCGAGCACCGGCGAGAACGTCCCCGCGATGTCGGCGACCGAGATTTTCCGGACCCTGATCGATTTCTTCGAGAAGTTGAAGGATCCAGCGGGCACACAGGCGAATTCCGGCTTCGGTGACTGGCGCCCCTCCGATTCCGAACTGCTGGGCGCGTTCCCGCAGTTGCCTGCCGACGCCCCCTTCAGCACATGGCTGAATCAGCTTCGGAAAATTACTTCCCTGGCCGAGTACCGCCCTTTCGACAGCGCTTACGACGCCTTCCAACACTGGCTGGCGCTACGGGGCGATCCGGAATTCGTTGCGGAGCATCCGGAATTCGCCGTCGACCTGACCGAGCTGGAAGAACTCGACTCCAGCGGAAATTACAGTCTCCGAACCTTTTTCGAGGCATGGCGCGACAAGGTCAGCCTGGCGCAGCAAGTCGCGATCCTCGATCATCGAGAGGAGAATCCGGGCCACGACTGGCCGCATGACCTCATTGCGGAGCTCGGAGATCTCGGGATACTTCCGCCCGCGCAAGCGCTCGCCGCGGCGAACCGCACCTTCGCCGGCGCCGCGCCCGAGGACCTGTCCCATCCCGCCTACGCCCTGCAGGCCCTGCTGCGCGGTATGACGCCGGTGCAAGTGTGGCGCGATACCAAGCGACGCAATTCCACTGCGCAGCAGAGGAATACAGACCTCGGCCCGGCGCCGGCGCACACCGGGCCGCACGCCGCGATCAGCGCCGACGGCCCGTCGGCGGCACTGATTCGATGGTGGCGCGGGCTGTCGGCGGCCGAGCAGGAGCACTACCGGACCCAGGGCGCACCACCGACGCTGCGAGCCGCATCCCCCGATGCGATATTCGCGCTGGACGAGCTCGCTCGCCTGGTGGACCGTCGGCAGGGCCTGTTGCTCGGCGTAGATCAGGACATCCCGGGCACGCCGGAGATCACCGTCACCGAGTACGACCATGTGCCGACCGGTGCACTGGCACAACAGATCCAGCGTCTCATCGACCTGGCTCGGCAGCGAGCGGCCGAGTTGGACCGGCTGCGACATGCGTTGCTGGCCGACCCCGAACGGCTCGAACAGCTCGGACTCACCGCCTGGGCCGCGGCCGGTGCGGTCGGCGCCGACCTCGACCTGGCGCTACTTCGCCGCGAGCTCGGGTCCGGCCCGTGGCTCGGGCGGGCCGGCACCCGCACGGTGCGCCGCGCCCTCGACAAGCTCACCCGCCTCGATGACCGGGCGGCGCACACCCGAGCCGACGCCGAAAGCCGTGCGACCGACATTGTGACCGCCGGACTGCGCGGTACCGAGGTGGTCGTCCAGAGGGTGCGTATCGACCTGTCCGGCCGCATCCTGGTCGAAGCGCTGCCAGAGCACACGGACGATACCGCAACGGAACCCGCGCCACAGTCGCCCACCCACCCGGCCGCCGACGAGGATCGCGCCGCCGAACGGAGCATCGGAATCTCGGAGCGCGATATCGCGCTCCTCGGCGAGCTGGCTCGGGGCAGTACCCCCGCGGCGACAGCCGCAGCGCTCGGCCTGTCCGACCAGCAGGTGCGAGCCGACCTCCGGCACATCAGGAAATTCCTGCGGGCCACCAGTGACACCCACGCCGTGGTCGAAGCCATCCGGCGCGGAATACTGGACATATCCACTCTTCCAGCGCTCGATACCACCGAAATACCCGAGATTCCACCGGTCGCACTCCGGTTCCTCGAGCGGGCGGCACAGGGACTCACCACGCCGGAGATAGCCCGGAGAGTCGGGAAGTCGACCACGTATGTCCGCGAGCAACTCCACGAGGCCCTCGGCCTGCTCGATGCCGGGACCATCCGGGAAGCGGTACTCAAGGCGATTCGATCGGAAAAGCTGACTCTTCCCGGCGTCAGCGCCGACGAACTCGTGCAGCAGGCACTGGCAACGTCGGAGATCGCGGCAGGCACCACCGTCTCGCACGAGTGCGGAATCTCCGCACTCCGATTCGGCCGCGAATACTTCACCGACCGGAACATCGAGCCCACCATCCAGGTCCCCGATGACGACACCGCAGTCATCCTGAGCTATACCGGATTCCACCCCCGCGAGTTCATGCAGTACACCCGCTCGCGGCAATACCGCAAATACGGCCGAACGAAGAACCCACTCACCAAGACCCCTACGGTTCGATCCCTCGCGAAGGCCATCGAAAACCCTGATGTTTCAACGACACTCGCATACCTCATCGTCGACTACCCGAAGACATCCGAGGACACGGACAACTACTTCTCCGTCAAATCACACGTCGTCACCTTGGCCCGGGGACCGGGCGGGGAGCTCCTGCTCAATGAACTCCGTCGCAACCCCGACGACACCTTCGTCCACGACGCGGACGGCAAGACCGTCGAGCACACCCTTTCCGGGAGTAGGGCGCACAAGCGACTCAGAGAGCTGGAAAGGCGAGGCGCGAGTTTCTCCGCTCTGCCCCTCGACGAGAACGGCCGACCCGAAGCCGATCACGACGAAACCGGTGCCAACGGAAAAGAGGCAGCCGGACCGGTGTCACGCCTGGGCCTGGAGCAGCAAGCAGTCCGAAAGGCTCTCACCTCCGAACTCCAGGACGCCGGTGAGCAACAACCTCACCCATGGGCCGCACGCGAAACGAAGAGCCGGCCATCCGCCGCGGCGCCCGCTCCTCCCGAAAAGGCAGGAAAGGCGCCGTGGCGCAGGGCAAAAAGCGGACCTTCGGAGACAGCAGGCAATAGCGCTTCGACCGCCGGGCCACCGGCTGGGCTGCGTGGGCCCAGCCCGTGGCGACCGGGCCCGAAACCCGTGGCCGACCCGAAGGGCACCACCGCTGCTGCCGGCAAAACGGAAGCCGCCGGCGAAGCATCGGCCGCACTGCGGAGACCGTCCAAGAGCGTCGCCGAAACCTCCGGCGCGCAGGCGGATACAGATGCGGCAGTGGGCGCCGAAGTGCGGGCGGCGCTCGAATCCGCTTCCGTGCGTGGCGGTTCCACGGCCCTCGCCCGATGCGTGATCGCCGAGCTCGCCTTCATCCGCACACTTCTCCGCCACGCGCCGGTCCGACAACCGGACGCCGAGGCACTCGCCATCCTCGAACTCACCGGCTTCCACCCCCGTGAGCTGGCCCAATACGCAGGCGGACCGTGGATCGACACCACCGTCGACGGAATCATCGAACGCCTCACGAACGATCACGACCCCACCCACACTGCACTGCTCAACATCCAGAAACCGGGTGCCCGCGACGATCGCATCGACGGGCACCTGCTCACCCTCACCGTCGAGGCCGACGGCACACTCCGGCTGCACGAACTCGTGGCCGACCCGCACGGCAGACTCGTCGTATCGGACCTGCTCGGTGACGCGGCAGCCGCACGCCTGCAGCAACTTCGGGAACGGGAGCAAGAAGGCGCCACCTACCACGTCGTCGCCTACGACGGTGACGGCACGACCCTCAACCGAGATCCCCGCTATCCCGACCGCCCCTTCGAAGAATGGACCAACAGCGACTGGGAAAAAGTACCCGCCCCCACGAGCCGCACTGGTCTCGAAGAACGCGACGACTACCCCGGCTCGCCACGAACCCCCAAGCCAGACAAAGCAGCCTCACCGATCGTGCAGCCGCCCAACCCCGATGGCTTCACCAGGACCGGGCACTTCTTCACACCGGAAAAGCCGACGAAACCGCTGTTCAAACAAGTACCGGCGAACAATCAGCTCTCCGCCACCAACGGCGCGAACAACACGATCACAGCGCCGGATACGAATACACCCGGCAACGATCGATCGAAACTGATCACCTTGCAGGCCAAGGGAAGTATGCCGGCCGCCATCGCCGACGGCATGCTGACCTCGAGCTTGGGGCTGATGCTGCTCGATGCGGGCGCCTCGGCACAGACGCTCTCCCTGGTATCGGCCGGGGCCTTCGGGGCCGCGATGCTCGCCGACTTCGCGTCCGGACCCCTCACGGACCGGGGTGACAACCTCCGCTTGCTGAAGGTCGCATCGGCCACCCAGGCCGCGGCGATGCTCTCCGCGGGCGGCGTGATTCTGTTCGACTTGGGAGGCGGTCAAATAGCCATCATCGGCGCGACCGTCGTCGCGGCGATCACCAAATCTCTCATCGACAGTGCCGGTGGCGCCTACCGCAAGAAGTTGGCCACAACCGACGAGGAGAAGGCACTCGCTGGACAATACAACGTGCTCCAGGGTGCGCTCGCCAGCGCAGTCGGCAAGGCGGCAGGCCCCATGCTCGGGCCACTCTCGCTCGCATCCAGCGGTATAGCTCATCTAGCGAACCGCGCGGTGCAACAAAAGCTTCCGTCGATACCGTCTGCGGAGAACGAGAAACGGCCCGGCCTGCTCGAGGGGCCGAAGGAGATGTTCAACGACCGCTTCATGGGTCGCTATCTGCTCATCAGCCCCGCAGCTAATTTCGCGACCTCGGCAGCGGTGACAATCTTGACCAATGTGGTCCACGACGGTAACTATTCGCCTGTCACACAGGGATTGCTGATGTCGGGGATCGCCACCGGAATGGTGGCGACCAGGTTCACGGCATCGAAATGGGCCGACCGCGCCAAGCTGAAAATCATGTTTCCGGCCTCGATGGCGGCGTCGGTCGGTCTCTTGCTCGCGTACGGAAACACATCGAGCCCGCCGATCCTGCTGGGATCGATGGCTGCCGTCGGTGTGACCAACTACGCGAACAACATCGCCTTCCAGAAACGCATGGACCGCGTTGTTTCCAGAAAGGTACTCGGTGGCGCGAACTCGTCCATCAAAATGTTCGCGAACGCGGGCGGAATACTCGCCGGCTTCGCCACAGCCGCTACGTTGCCGACGTGGGGAACTCAAACGTCGGCGACGGCCTTCGCCGCGATACTCGGTGGGGCCACGCTCGGAGCGACAGCACTCGGATACTCCCTCCACAAACACGAGAAGGACCCGCTACCGGCACCCAAGCCCCCCCTCGCCATGCCGCGGCTACAACTTCAGCCGCACCTGCCCCCACCGTTCAAGGCCGTCGTTCGCCGGACCGGCAGCACGCCGGTCGTTGCCCTGATACCCACCGCCCGAGTCCTCAGCGAGGGCGTCCACAGCGTGGCCATACCCGTTGTCGGCTCCCAACCAGAATCGACTGCACCGCAATCGAATACGGTCGCCGAACCGGAAACAGTCCCGCAACCCGCCCAGCCGGCCGCCCACGACACCTGGATCCTCAACCCCCTCGACCCCGCTTCGCCGCAACAACGCCCCTCGCCAACCCAGCCGACGGAACCGACCGACACAGACCGGGCGGGGAGCACACAGCCGCAGCCGACCGGGGAGGGTGCCCGGCCGGAGGCGACCGTGCCGGCGCGGCGCCGACCGTCCGGAACCACAGACGATGCCGACGACCTTCGTGCTGCGCTGACCGATACCTCGTGTGTGCTGTTGGATTTCGACGGCCCGGTCGCCGACATATTCGCGGGAATGCCGGCCTCGGACATCTGCGATCAACTGCGCGACATGCTGGCGGCCGAGGGTGTCACGGTCCCGACGCACGTCGCCGAAACATCCGAATTCCTGGATATCGTGAGATTTGCGGCGACCGTCGGCCCGGAGCTCGCTCACAGGATCGAGGAGCGCCTGACCGAGTTGGAGACACTCGCCGCAGCCTCGGCCGAGCCCACTCCGGGCGCCCGCGAGTGCCTCGAGGCGTTCCGGCGCAACGGAACTCCGGTGGTGATCTGCAGTAACAACTCGGCGAAGGCGATCGCTGTGTATCTGGCCCGGCAGGGGCTGGAAGATCTCGTCGACGGTGTGGTCGGCCGGCCCGGATCGAACGTCGATCTGTACAAGCCGCACACCCACGCATTGCGTGCCGCCAGTGCTGTCGCCGGCAACCAGGCGCCCGGAAGGTGCGTCATGATCGGCGACAGCGCCTCGGACGGCGAGGCGGCCCGCGCCTTCGGTGCACGGTCCATCCAGTACGCGAACAAACCGCACAAACTCGCGGCGTTCATCGAGCACGGTGCCGATGCCGTCGTCACCGACATGCGTCGCATCGCACAGATCGCCTCGGAATCCGATCGGGTGAACTCGTCGGCCACTACCGACGGCACCACCGCAGAAGTCAGTGGGGTACAGCCGCAAAAGGGGTCTTCCAGGCCATCAACAGGGCGCATCCGAAAGCGGCCGATCCGCGGCGTACATCCGTTCGGTTCAGGCGATACCAATGTGGACGCTGTCGCGGCGATCATCGGTGGCACGAAGCCGGAGTTCGTCGATCCGGCGGTGGCGAAGCCACAGTCAGGGCGTAATACGCCCCCGGCGATCAACGCTGACGCCCCGGGCATGGGCAGCGGACGAGCGGAGGTAGCCGGGACCGGCGAGACACTGGCAGGGCCGATTCGCGGCACGCCGACCGGCGACGATGCCGCCGCGGCCGAGCATTCCGATGTTCCCGACACCGCGTGGCAGTTGTGGCGCGACAGTCCGCTCTACCGCTTGCTCACCTTCAACCAGTTCGCTACCAGAACCGGCGATGAGCTGACCGCGATCGTGACCCCGTTGCTGGTGGTGGAGCAGGCAGGCCCCGGCTGGGCCGCCGCGGTGGGGTTCGCGAGCGCACTGCCGCACGTGGTGTTGGAGCTGCTGTCGGGCATCTGGTCGGACACCGAGCATCCGGCCAAGATGCAGGCGATCAGTCAATTGATCGGGCTTGTCGGCGCAGGTACCGCGGCGACGCTGATCAGCATGGGCGCACCACATCTGCCCGAGGCACTGATCGGCACCTCGCTGCTGACATCTGTGGCGGGCGTGCTGGGTAGCGCCACCGATCGCGCACTACGTGAAGTGGCCGGTCCGGACCGGATGGCGGGGCACAGCCAAATCTCCTCGACGATGCTGCGGGTGCCGCGACTGGTGAGTTACGGTCTCGGCCCCCTCGCACTCGGGCTGGGGCGGGCGGTTCCCTCAGGTATCGATGCGCTGACGTATTTGTGGAATCTGGCGACCCTGTCCAAATTGCGCGAGATCGAGATTCCGGAAGTTCCGAAAGAGAACGTCATCGCGGGGATAGGACGGGGCTTCCGGGCCGTGCAATCGCACCCGATCCTGCGCAGCCACAACTGGGGGCTGGTCGGATCCAATCTCTTCCTGGGATTTCAGCCAATCGCGATATCCATGGCAGCCGCGAACGCGAACCTCGGTGCCTGGCAGACCGGTATGCTCGCCCTGTCCGGACCGGTCAGCTACCTGACGGGCACATTCGTCGGCGGGCAAACCATAAAGAATGTCGATCAGCCACGGCGCAAGCGTGTGTGGAGCGGGCCGACCACTGCCCAGGGCTGGCTGACCACCCGCGCGGTCGCGCTGGCGGGCGCGGCGACGGTGCAGGCGATCGCATCCGATCCGGTATTCGTCGGTCTCGGACTGGCAACCATCTGGGGCACGATCGGCGCTGCGACACCCCACATCCAGTACTACACCAACACACAGGTGCCTTCCGAGATCCGTAGCCGGACAGGATCGATCAGCGCTTTGACGGGCAGGGCCGCGGCGGCGGTCGGCGTGGGGGCCGGCGGCATGGGGATCGCGATGCTCGGCTCCCACCAAGCCAGCTTGGCGGTCGGCGCCGGACTCGTCGGCCACACCGTCGTATCGCAAACCCGGCAGGCCCTGGGCCGCCGCGCAGAGCGTCGCGCCAACGCCCGGCCACGCGCCGAACTGGTCAACGACGGCATCGACCGCACCGCCCGAATCCTGCACGCCCTCGGCAAGAAGGACGCCACCGCTCCCACGGGGAAGAAGCGACACTGGAAAACGCTTCGCAAACACATCAGAACCCAGCTCGTCGAGAGCAAATCGGGCACGGGCACAACAGATCCCGTCGGCGCTGCCATCACGGAGGTCAAAGAGCAGGAGACCACCGGTGTCGACACCGCCGTGGTCCTCCTCGACAACGGCGACATCTACACCATCACCAATACCGGCCCCGGCCGAGCCCTGATCTTCGCCATTACTATCGAGCACGACGAACCCGACACCGGCGGCGACGATCCCCTTCGGATACCTCGGGTGATCGACGCGGACAATTTCACCGAGTCCTTCTCCGACACCACCCATGCCCGCGTGGCGCGCCTGCGCACAGACAAGAAAGGCGCGCTCTGTAGCCACAAGCGAGTATTCCGCGGTCACCGGGGTTCGAATTCACAACGTCCCGCGCCCGTCGTCTCTCATTCGGGCGGAGCACCCGCCGAGAATGCGACGCACTCCGATATGTCTCGGGGACAAGCAATTTCAGCCACCGCATCCACCTCAGGCGACGCGACGACAGCGTTCGAGCGGCTGGATCCGGAAATGGTCGCTCACCTCGAGGGCACGGGATCGAAGAACTGCTTCGTCGATGCGGGAGTAGCGGTCTGGAAAGCGGTAGGCGTCGAACCACCCGCCGAATTGGCCGGCCATGACGCCAGGCTCGACGGAACCGACCCGGCCGACGGCGCGAAAAGGATGCGCGCGGGCTGGCACACCGAAGAGCTGACACCCCAGGCAGTACACGACCACGTCGCCGAGCACGGTGGGGCCGTGCTCATGGCGGTGACCTTTGGCGGGCTGACCGAAATCACCGGCTTCGGACACGCGGTCGCGGTCCAACGCACGACGGACGGATCTGTCGTGGTCGTGGAGAACGACGAGGAAATCCCCTTCCACGACTGGCTCAGCCGCCGAGCGGTAATCGACCAGGTCTTCGCGATCATCGTCGACGAGAACGGCGAGGCCGAGCATCCACTGGCGCCCGGCGAGGAGCCCTTCGTGCCCGAGGGGCTCCGAAGGGTACGGCTCGGTGTCCTACCAGAGGACCTGCCGCCACCGGCCGCGCGCGCCGCGACTCGGCGCCTCGAGCCCCCCGAGGCCGAACGAGATCCGCAGCCCGAGGGCGCAGCCACGATCGCCGACGAACTGCCGGAGTTCCCTGGCCGGCCGGCCGGTAACGCAGTCGAATTGTTCGAGCGAATCCTCGATGCGGAACAAGCCGGTGATCCCTCGGCACCGCGCCTGCGGGCCGAGGCGCGGCAACTCATCCCCGATGAGGCCGAGCGCGCCTATGCCGAACGCTATGCCCGGAATGCGCGCCATGCGGCCGCGGTACCGGGGGCCACAGCGAGCCGGCGCCAGGCGGTGCGGTCTGCCGCATTCGTCGCATTCCGAACGGCACTCGGTGCCGCTCTGGCAGCAGCTACCGAGCAACCCGATCCGGAGCAGATGCTGGCCGACACGACTCGGCAGCAGATGTCGGCTGCGATCCGCGCACTTACTCCAGGGCAGCGAACTGTGCTGTGGCGTCTGAGAATCGGGCAATCCATCGCCCGCATAGCTCGCGAGCAAAACCGCCGCTGGGATGACATCAAGAACATCGCCGACCGCGCCACCAACCGAATCATCACCTCGATCGCAAGCGCACACACACAGTCGGATCCGCTTCAGTGGGCAGTAGCGGAAGCGACTCCCCGGCAACTGCAGGCTGCCCTCAACCACCTCGAACCAGCACGTCGGCGAATCATCGTCGCGCTGTTGCGGGACGGCGAGCAGGTCACCGAGGTCGCGCGGGCACTCGGGCTGGACGAGACCACCGTCAAGCAGCTGGCGGCGGGCGCAGTCCGCCGGATGGCCAAACATATTGCCGGGCAACGCCGCGCGAGCACCGGGCCGGTCGCGGCGGCCTCGGCTCGGCAAGCCATCAACGCACCGGCGAGCGAGACAGCTGTGCCCGCCCTGTCGGATCTCGAGTTGATCGAGGTGGTCCGCCGCGATGATCCGGCAGTGCTTCAGTGGGCCATCGAACACTTCCTCGAGGGCGACCAGCGACGGGTCGCCGAGCTGCTGTTCGTCGACCATGCCAGTGTCGCCGATGCGGCGGGCGCGATGGAACTGGCCGAAGACGAGATCGACTGGCTCCGTCGCGTGGCCAAGGCGACCCTTGCCGAGCATCTGTCCGGGCGGCTCGACTCCCGTCGTACGCGTATTTCCGGGGAGACAGGCTTCGGCAGGGGCCAGCGCCTCGCCGCGGAGGAGCACGACGCCGCCGAGACTACCGCCGCATTCGACGAGGTGAACCGCTACTCGAGTCGTGTCCTTCGCCGGTGGGAAGAGTTGGAGCCCGGCCTGCCCGCCGCCACGCCGAAGGACGGTATCCAGCTGCCGACGTCAGCCGCGCGACCGGGTGCCGGCCATCGACCGGCCCGCAATTTGACGGAGAAGCAGGTAGATGTGCTTCGCCTGCTCGCAGCCGGAAAGACGAGTTCGGAGATCATGGGCTACCTCGGAATCTCCGAAAATATGCTGAAGGCGCGGCTGGCCGGTATCGCCCGCGAGTTCGGTACCGGCGCTCGAGCCGAGATGGTCGCGATTGCGCGGAGCCGGGGGATCGTCAGGGATGATGCCGCCCTCCCGACCGCGGTTACCGGCACGGTCGAGCACAGTGGCAAGAGCGCTTCGACCACAAACGAATCCCATAGTGCGAACGACGTTCCGCCGCAGTTGAATACGCCACCGCACGGCCGGCTGTCGCCCCGCGAGGCCGAGGTGCTCGGATTGGCGGTGAAAGGCCTGTCCAACAAGGAAATTGGCGAAAAGCTGAAGGTGTCACGCCATACGGTGGAATACAATGTGACTCGCGCGAGCAAGAAGTATGGCACCCGCGGTCGCGCCGCGACGATAGCGGCAGCCGGCGACCCGGCGGAATCCCCTTCCGACACACCTCAGCAGGACGAACAGGTTCGGTCGACTGCCGGAGACGTTGTGCGCCCGGCCGATACAGCCGCTGAACTTACAACCCCTGTCGGCCAACTACCCAACGACGACACCTCGGAGGCGGACAGTGGCGCCTCACCGCTTCCGATCGAAAATCCGCTCACTACCGACAACGAGTTCGGATTGGCGCCACTGAATGCCGCGAAGACGCCGCGGCGCAGTCACTCTTCCGCCGAGTCCCAAGCCGATGCTCTCGGCCGTACACAGCCGGCCACACCGGCACCGACCGATTCGGAGGAGCCTTGGCGCGGCGGCGGCCGAGCCGAACCGCCGCGGGACCTCAGCGCGCTGTCCGTGGAAGCACAAGCGGCACTCGACGAGCCGGGCGCCGTATTACGCGACCTCGGTACGGCCGACCACATCGCTGAGCAGCTGATGCGGGATGGAATCCCCGGGCAAACCGCGATAGTGCTGGAACGCCTCAATGGCGAGGACCGTGCCAGAACGCTCGTCTACGACGGTCGCGGAGTCGTCGAGGTGCGCGGTCCGGATACCGACGACGGCATGATTCACGCATACGTACCGGGGTCGGATGCCGCGGAGCGGACGCGCGCACTGGTGTACTCGCCGGTGGACACGGAGGATCGGGGCGAGGCGGAGCGGGCTTTGGGCAGACTGCTCGGCCGTAATGACTCGGACAGGTTCCCCGAGCACTTCCCCGACGGCATTCCCGACCGGCCCGCCCGCGCGGCCAGGGCATTGGACTTCGATCGGCCACGCACCATCGCCGGACCGTTGCAGGACAACGAATGGTCGACCTTGGCGAAGCTGTATCCCAGCGAGGTGTCGGACTCGCGAGGAGCCCCGCAATGGGCCCGCGCCCGAGCGCGTGAGGTGTGGGGCACCCGCTACTTCTCCCAGGAACCCATTTCCACCCCCGCAACCCCGGCCGAGCGCCTGGCTCGCCAGGCCGATGTCGCAGTCGCCACGTACTCGAACACGTACCGCGCCGGTGAGCACGACGGCATCCACGGCTGGGTGGACGAGGACGGCGTCCTCCTTTATCAGATCAGCACAGCGGCGGGCACCCCCTCGGGCCGGCAAATGTTCCGAGACATGATGGACGAGATCGGATCCCATGTACGCGCGATCCGCGGACCATGGTCGGTAGGCGACAGCTTCTCCGACAATATCGATACCTTCAATGCGTACAGACAGGACTTGGGACTTTCCCCCGAGGATGCGGCCCGCCGGACATTCACCGGCAGGATGGCCGGTGACATGGGGTTCACCGAGGTGACCGTCAACCATTTGATCGGCCCCGGCGGGGAACACCTCATCGTCGATGTGACATTTTCCAAGCCCGAATCCACAGCATCGCCCCAGCGCACGCCCTCGAGCAGCACCCCTCACCCCGCAGCCGATGCGACGCGGTCCGCACCGGATCACGCACAATCTGCACCGCAGCGACCGATGCGCGGTGCCCAACCGTTCGATCCGGGCAATACCGGCGCAGAGGGTGTCGCGAATGTCATCGGCGGCAGGACACCGGAGTTCGTCGATCCGGCCGCGGCGAAGGACAAGCCCGGAACCCACACTCCGGTCGCTGCGCCCGCCGTCCCACGTGGCCGGGGAGCGATGCCATTCGACCCGGTGCTGATGGCCGGCAACAACAGAGACGTGGAGGTCGATCACGCGGTCGCCCGCCGGCGCAAGGGACGCAACGACGGAGCATGGGCGGTATTCAATCGTTTCGGCGGGGAGAGCGCAGGGCAGCACGACGGGAGAAAGAGTCCGGACAAGAGCGCTGATAGGGGCCCGGAGGAGACAACGTCTCCCGCCGATGGCACCACCACGGTTCCCGACCGTCCGAAAACTGTTCCGGTTCTGCCCCAGACCCCCGACGAGCTCGGGAGGCAGATCAGGTGGCAGCGGGCGCTGCGCGACGACGCGGCAGTCGAGCGTGGTCTCGATCCGGCAATGCTGACACCCAACTCACTGGCACTGGAATGGCTGCGCACGCGCGCGGATGCCGCACGTGACGAACTGGCCGAATTGCTCGCAGTGGACAAGGAAATACTGACTCCGCGCCTCCTGCAACATGCGATCGACGAACTACAGGCGGGGATGAATTTTCTGCGCAATGAAGACTGGGTGCGGCTGGTTCGGGAAAACCGTGCCGGAGAGATCAATCGTTGGATTGGTCGTTGCGTCCGCCAGCTCGACGCGGAGCAACGAGCGACTACTTGGCAGCAGAAGACCGACCTGCGTATCACCCATTATGAGATGCGCGCGAATCTGCGTGAACTCCTGGGAGCAACAGGGGGGCCTGGTAAGCGAAACATGTTCGCGATCGGCGTGAACGTCGATCCGGATAAATTCAGCGAAACAGCCGAGTTGCTGTTCGGGAAATCCTGGAAAACCTTCGAGAACAATCCCTTCGGCAATCTGAAGCGCTTTGGATTTGTGACCGGATTTCCCGAGATATTGCGGCTCGCCGATGCGATCGAGCGCTTCGAAGTAGACGCCTTGGTACAACACGCAGACGAGTTCAACCGTCTGACAGCGCTCGCCCGGCGGGGCGAGAAGCCGGCGCACACGATAATGCAGGTGGACGGACCCACCCGGGCGGAATTTGTTGCTCCGGTACCGTCGCGTGAAGAATTCTTTCGAAACTTCCCGAGAATACCGGTGGAGCAAGCATTTTCGGACGTGGATGACATAGGTCGATCCTTCTCGTTGGATTCCGATGGGATGCGCTACGCGGCCGCCGCCTACGAGGTCGGGTACCACATTATCGGTCCGTTTCATAAATGGATTGCCGAGAGTATGCTTCCCCGCCTCCGTCGACGTGCTGCCGGGAATCCACTGTGGCGGTGCATGATTGTCGCCCGGGATGGGCACATCATTGCCGCCGCCTTGCGTAATATCGACCCGGTTTTCTTCGAAAAGTACTGCCGGGAGGTCGCGTACTCGTCGCAGGTGATCGAGATGATGGCACAGGACTATGAACGGATCACCGGAAAGAAGCTCCCACTACCGAAGTCTTTCCGCTCCGAGTTGAGCGGCGAGCTGAAATCGCTGTCCGCAGGCGTGTACGACAATTTTGTGAAGGAAATGCGGTCCCAGGGTATTCGATCTCTTACTCCCCGGTAGCGCATACACCATTGTGGACGACGCAATGCGCGGCAGGATGGAAGAGGTGATAAAGCATGTATTCACTGATCCTGAAATCACCGGCGAATACACCGTTCTCACCATTCACCCGGACGACCCGCACCCGGACAGCAAAAAGGGGCATCTCTTTCATATTCCGGCGAAACATTGGCAAGGTGGCAGTGGGATGCCTCGCTTCATGCCCGAAGAGGAGATGCTGACTTTTCTCGGCAATCAGGCGGTGTGGTTGCTGGAGGAACTCGGCCAAGGGCCGATGTATTCGGTCCATACCATCACAGAAAATGGACCGGACCAAACTCGTCCGCCCACGTTGCGGCTATCGAATCACATATTCCCGGCCGGCCTCGAACACATGGCTCGCGAGCAGCGGGTTATTCAAGCACAGAAAACCGCGTTGCTGCTCGCCACCGCGCACGTTGCACGGGATGGCGGCCAGGGGACCCCCTTCCCATTCCTCCGGCAGACACGGTCGTGGATCCTCAAGGACGGCAAGACAGATCCACAGTTCTTCGCGCTGGCCGAAGCCCTGATACCCCGATGGCACCGAGTCCAGACGAGCCCGGTCGTCCCCGATCTGCGCCCGACTCGCCCACGGCCACAGGGTGTCGGCGGCGCGGGCGACGTGCTCACCGACCACCTTGCGCGGAAACGGCCCGTTCAGCCGGAAACCGCTGCGACGCAGACTGAACAACCGGCGAACCCCGACACCTTCGGCGCAGTCCTGGACAACCCTCTCGCCGACGGCATCCGACTACGTCACGACCGCCGCGCCGCCCAACAGTTGCCCATTGTCAACATGGTCGGCGAACACGGATCCGGTCGCGGCAACAAACCCGAACGCGTTGCCGCCGAGTCTGTCCGGGCACCGCACCCGGCCGATGGCCAGCCGGAGCGGGCAGTGGCCGGGAACACATACATACCTGAGCCCGGCGAACTCGCCGCGGAACTACGCGGCTTCGGCCCGAGCTTCGACTACGTCGATGATCTGCTGCGAATCGCGGCGGGTGAAGCACACGGAAGCGACTGGATCGACAGCCCCGACTACTGGGATTGGCAGCTGAACTGGCTCGCCGAACGCGGTCCCCGCCTGAGTATGCTCGCCGCGTTCTCCGCCGCCGCGTTGGAAGCGGAAATCGTTGTAGGCCTTCCCAATACAGGCGAAGGTCCGTTACTGCTCGCGCAACCACGGCCCCGGACGCCCGGCGAAATGATACCTATCTACAAATTCCGGTCGATGCCGATCAGCGAGCAGGTGCGGCCCAGTGGAAGCGGCACCGCGGCACGAGCCAGCGCCATCGGCCGACCGACGCGCGGCCTGTCGATGGACGAGCTTCCGCAGTACGCATATATCGCGATGGTCGCGGCACGTCCGATACTCCAGGTCGATCGCGACATGACACGAATGTTCCTGACAACGGGCGAGTCCAAGTATTTCCATCCGATTCCCCGGGACGGGGTGTTCGGGCTGAACTATCCGGGCTGCCGAGTCCTGGTTCGAGAAGCGCCGGCGTACCACCGAGCGCGGTACGCCGGTGACAGCCTGCTACCCCAGATCGCCTGCCGACCGGTCTACGACCACTACCTGAACCACACGGTAGAACCGTATCTGCTGCGGCACGCCACGCAATTGCGCGACGGATTCCAGGGCACGACCTTGTCGCCGGAGGATCGGGTTGCCCAGTGGTTCACCTCGGTCGTCACGGATGCACTGGCCGCACCACCCGATGCCGCCCCCGACATACTCGACCACGCCCTGCGCACACATCTGCGCCGCCGCACCGGCAGGTCCGCACCCGCGGACGACGCACTCTGGCAATTCGTGTCGACAACGAAGGAGTTGCTGGCCGGAGACTACGACTTCGGTCACTACCTGCGGCGCCACAATCACCCGGAAACCGAGGGTTACGTCCGGACCGTGCGCGAGGCCGTCCTGCACCGCCATTCACCGGCGGCGGTCGCCCGAGTACCGTTCATCGCCGACATCATCGACGCGTTCCCCGTCAGCCCGGTCGCAGATCGCCTGCGGGCCGGGCCCGCCGGTCCGCGGCCCGGTCCCCTTGTCACTATCGCTCCCGAATTCGATCCGGCGGTTTTCGACCGCCCGGCCCACGTTATCGGCAGACCGCTGGTCGGCCATGTTCCAGCAGAACCGATGTGGGTGATGGGCTTCCATCAACACCCGGACGGGCAGGCGCAGGAGGACCCGCAGGTTGCGACCGGGCAGGGCGCGGAATCGTCGCTCGCCGACGAAGGCCCCGGTCGCCATACCCGAGAAAGCACGGACCAGACCGGGCCGGCTACCCCATGGACCGCCCGGCCTCGTTCCGATGATCCCGCTACCACGGACGAAACCTGACGTACTGGCGAATCAATGTTCGACCCTGTACGACCCTCTCCCCCGTACCATGGCTCTCATGACCGAACAGGACATCCTTGCCCATATCCAGGAACTGGTGAAGCGGGAACATCAGCTGCGGTCCAAGGCCACGAGCGGAGAGCTTGATCCCGAGGCCGAGCGCGCGAAGCTGGCCGATCTCGAGGTGATGCTCGATCAGTGCTGGGACCTGCTGCGGCAGCGGCGGGCCCGCCTCGACCAGGGCGTGAACCCGGACGAGGTCCAGGCCAACCCGGTCAAGCAGGTCGAAGGGTACCTGCAGTAACGGTTACCATCGGGTGATGGTTGACATCACGACCACCGACGGCGTTGTCCGGGGTCTCCGTCGGCGTCGGATCGCGCAGTGGCGATCCATTCCCTTTGCCGCGCCACCGGTCGGTGACCTGCGGTTCCGTGCCCCGCAACCGGTCGAGCCGTGGTCGGGGGTGCGCGAGGCCACCGAATACGGCTTCGCCGCCATGCAACAGCGCGACGGCGCCCGGATCGGGCCGCGCGGGCCACAGCCCACCAGCGAGGACTGCCTGACGCTGAACGTCACGGCACCGCTGGCCCCGGCCGCCGCACCGCGTCCGGTCATGGTCTTCATTCACGGCGGCGGCTACGTGCTGGGCACGTCGGCGCTGCGGCTGTATTCGGGCGGGCGGCTCGCGCTGCGCGGCGATGTGGTCGTGGTGTCGTTCAACTATCGGCTCGGCGCCTTCGGCTACGTCGATTTCAGCGAATTCTCCACCCCGACACGGCCTTTCGATTCCAACCTGGGTCTGCGCGATCAGGTCGCGGCACTGGAATGGGTGCAGCGCAATATCGCGGCCTTCGGCGGTGATCCGAACAATGTCACCATCTTCGGCGAGTCCGCCGGAGCGCACGCGGTGGTGAGCCTGCTCGCGACACCCGCCGCGGCCGGACTGTTCCATCGCGCGATCGCCCAGAGCGCACCGGCGGACTGGTCGTTGACCGCCGCCGAAGCGCGCAGTTTCGCCCGGCGCTGTGTGGACAATCTCGGCGCCACGCCGGACCGGGCCGCCGAGGCTCTGACCACGGCAAGCGCCAACGAGATTCGCAAGGCCGCCGACCGCGCGATCGGTGAGGTGCTGTGGCAGCAGCCGGGCAGTTTCCCCGCCGCACCGATCGTCGACGGCGATTTCCTGCCGCGGGATCCGATCGACGCCATCGCGGCCGGGCAGGCACATGCGGTGCCGCTGATCATCGGCACCAACCGCGATGAGGCGACGTTGTTCAAACGCTTCGATCGCAGCCTGCCGACCACGCCGGAGCAACTGCATGTGGCGCTGGCGCGATGCGGGGACGCCGATCTCGAAAAGCGCGTCGTGGCAGCCTATCCCGGTTATCCCGATCGCCGGGTGGCGGTGCGCATGGGCGGCGATTTCGTATTCTGGCGCCCCACCATCGAGGTGCTGGAGGGGCACAGCCGGCACGCCCCGACCTACGCGTATCGGCTCGACTTCGCCCCGCGCGCAGTGCAGCTGGCGGGATTCGGCGCGACCCACGCCATCGATCTGATTCCGGTGTTCGGCGGCGTCGACAGCGCGATCGGGCGCGGGCTGGGCGCGGCGGGTGGATATCGCGACTTCCTGGCGGTGCAGCGGGAATTCCAGGACAACTGGCTGGAGTTCGCCCGGAAGGGCCAGTCGCTGCCATCTTGGCCGCCGTACACCGAAGACCGGCGCAACACCCGGATCATCGACAGTCCCGCCCGAGTCGAGGTCGATCCCGATCGGGCGAAACGCCTTGCCTGGCACGGTGTTCGAGTGCCCGCGCTGGTCTGATCGGACCGCCGGCTATTTCAGCAGCCGCGACATCCGCCGGTCTGCGAGGATCTTGCCGCCGGTCTGACAGGTCGGGCAGTACTGGAACGACTTGTCGGCGTAGGCGACCTCGCGCACGGTGTCACCGCAGACCGGGCACGGCAGCCCGCTTCGCGCGTGCACCCGCATACCGGAGCGTTTCTCCCCCTTGAGCCGGGCCGCGTCCTGACCGACGGAGCGGGTGATCGCGTCGGTGAGGATCGCGCGCATCGCGCTGTACAGGTCGGCGACCTTGTCCGCGCTCAGGGTGGATGCGGTCGCGAACGGGGAAAGCTTTGCCGCGTGCAGGATTTCGTCGGAGTAGGCATTACCGATACCGGCCAGGACGGTCTGATCCGCCAGTACGGTCTTCAATCGTTGCGAGGTGCCGGAGAGCAGTTCGGCGAAGCCGTCCTCGGAGATCTCCAGCGCGTCGGGGCCGAGGCGGGCGATACTCGGAACGGAGTGCGGGTCCTCGGTGATCCAGACCGCGAGCCGCTTCTTCGTTCCGGCCTCGGTGAGATCGAAGGCGGGGGTGGCGCCCTCGCGGGTGAAGAAGTGGACGCGCAGCGCCAGCGGGCCCTTACCCGGCTTCGGCGGTGCCGCACCGGGTTCATCGATCCAGCGCAGCCACCCACCGCGGGACAGATGAGTGATCAGCCACAGACCGTCGCAATCCAGGCCCAGATGCTTACCCCAGTGGCCCGCGCCCGTGACATCGCGGCCGGATAGCGCGGTCGCCGGCGGGTCGAATGTCTTCAGCACACTGAGTGCCGCGATATCCACCCGCCCGACGACCGCGCCGACGGCATGCTCGACAAGAAACTGTTCGAGCGCCATGATCTCCGGCAACTCGGGCACTCCAGCAGCTTACCGGCGTGCACCGACAACCGTCCGTCGGCGAAACGCGGAAGGTATTACACGGCGGCGGGGGCCGTCTGCTGCGGTGCGGCGACACCGGGCGCGACCGCACCCTCGATCGCGCCGACTCCGGCGCCGATAGCGGCACCAGCGGCGGCGGCGGGTGCCGCGATCACCGCGTAACCGATGGCCGCGCCGACGATCGGCATCACGACCAGGCCCGCGGGCAGGAACGGGATACCGGCGATCAGCCCCGCGACCCCGCCGATCATCGCACTGGTGGACGCGATGGGGCTGCTGACGATATTGCCGACGCTGGACCCGATGACGGCGCCGCCGAGCGTGTCCGCGGCGATGCGATCCGAACGCGACGGCTCGAACCCGGCGGAGTCCAGGCCCTGAGCCAGCCCCGCCTCGGACTGCGCGGCCGAATCATTGATCTGCGCAGTCAGCTGCGGATCGAGGAAATCGGGACGCGGAGTTTGGACCGAGCCGATCCGGATCGTGTTGTCGGGTGCCTTGATCGGCGCGACGGCCGGTGCCATATGCCCCAGGTCGGGCATATGCAGCGCGCTCGGATCGACCGGAGCGGGCGCGGCGAGATCGGGGACCGTGCGAGTCCCGTTGACGACGTTGCGGCCCGAGGTGGCACCGGCGGCCGCCGGTGCCGGATCGGCGGCCGGGGCGGCGTCGGCGATCGGCGCGATCGCCGGATCGGCCGCCGACGCCGGACGGAACTGCCACGGTGCCGACGGAGCGGCGTGCGCCAGCGCCTGGGCCGCCGCGTCGAGCGGATTCGGCTGCGACAGGATCTGATTGGCGGTGGCGAGCGCGTCGTCCAGCGGGGAGACGCCGGGCTGGGCGGCCGGTGATTCCGGTGCCGCCGCCCCCGCGGCTCCCGTCTGCCATAGCGCCACACTCAGCGGCAACGCACCGATCACAAGTAGAGATCCACCCCGTTTGTACCACTGCCCCGATGTCGCCGAATGCCGCCCTGCCATGAACAACCTCCCAGTCGGATACCGATTCGATGACAGGTATTCGCACCGGCCGGTGGTATGGATCACATTGTGGCCAATATTTTCCGCAGAGAGTCCGAATAGTCCACTGCGGTGGCGAATTCACGTCATCGCGATGCCGTCCTGCGGAGCAGATAGATATCGAACACCCACCCCTTGGCGGTCCGTAGTTCCTCGCGTCGGCGTTCGATCGAATCCGCGACCTCGCGCAGCGGTCCCTCGATCAACACCTGATCCGGCAGGCCGAGGTTGGCACCCCACCAGATGTGCAGATCGCCGGCGGGAATCCGCGCGAACGAGCATTCGCCGTCGAGCATCACCACCGTCGACACGTCGGCGGCCGCACCCTCGGCGCGCAGGCGGCGGCCAGTGGTGATGTGCACGGGTTCGCCGATCTCGTGCAGGACGACGCGATGGGCGGCGGCCAGGGCCTGCACGCTGGTGATCCCGGGAATCACCGTGCACTCGAATTCCGAACCGGAGTCGCGCACATGCCCGACCATTCGCAGCGTGCTGTCGTAGAGCGACGGATCGCCCCAGACCAGGATGGCGCCGACGCCGTCGGTGGTGTCGAAGGCCGCACTCAACAGGGCGGCCCGGCGCCGATGCCAGTCGGCGACCACATCGCGATAGTCCCCGGCATCGTCGACGACGCGGTCGCGAGGCGGATCGTCGATCTCGACCACCCGATGCCCGGGACCGGCGTACGCGGCGAGCATCGCCGCGCGCACCTCGGTCAGCTCCCGCTTCACCTCACCCTTACCGATGACGAAGAAGGTGCCGGCCTCGCGGATCGCCTCGATCGCCTGCACGGTCAGCTGCCGCGGATCGCCGGCGCCGATTCCGATCACATAGAGCTTTCGCACGATGACCAAGCTAATCAGTCGTCATCGTGGCCCCGGAAGGCGGTGACTAAGCTTGCGAATATATGGACAGCGCACCCCCCGACCCCACTGCTTCCGGTGCGCACCTCACCGGCGGCACCCTGTCCGGGAAAACGGACAGTCAGTACGAGGATCTGCTCCGGCTGGTTCTCGAGCACGGCACCGCCAAGGCCGATCGCACCGGTACCGGCACCCGATCGGTCTTCGGACATCAGCTGCGCTACGACCTGTCGGCCGGATTCCCCCTGGTCACCACGAAGCGAGTTCATCTGAAGTCGATCGTGTACGAACTGCTGTGGTTCCTGCGCGGCGATTCCAATGTGGCGTGGTTGCGCGAGCACGGCGTCACCATCTGGGATGAATGGGCCGATCACCTGGGTGATCTGGGCCCGGTCTACGGCGTGCAGTGGCGCAGCTGGCCCACACCCGACGGCAACCACATCGATCAGATCTCACAGGTCCTGCACACGCTGCGCACCGATCCGGATTCGCGGCGCATCATCGTGTCCGCGTGGAATGTGGCGGAACTGGACAAGATGGCGCTGGCGCCGTGTCACGCGTTCTTCCAGTTCCACGTGGCCGACGGCAAGCTGTCGTGCCAGCTGTATCAGCGCAGCGCCGATCTGTTCCTCGGAGTGCCGTTCAATATCGCCAGTTACGCGCTGCTGACCCATATGGTCGCGCAGCAGACCGAACTCGAACCCGGTGATTTCATCTGGACCGGCGGCGACTGCCACATTTACGACAATCACATCGAGCAGGTCCGCGAACAGCTGACTCGCGAACCGTACCCATTCCCCCGGCTGCGACTGCGGCCGGCGCCCACCCTGTTCGACTACGCGTACGAGGATGTGGAGATCGTGGATTACCGCCATCATCCAGCGATCAAGGCTCCGGTGGCCGTATGAGCCGCATCGGACTGATCTGGGCGCAGACGCCGGGCGGAGTAATCGGCGCCGACAATGCGATCCCGTGGCAGGTACCCGAGGATATGGCGCATTTCCGGACCGTCACCGCGGATCATCCGGTGCTGATGGGCCGGCGCACCTGGGATTCGCTGCCCGCCAAGTTCCGGCCGCTGCCGGGACGGCGCAATATCGTGATCACCCGGCAGGCGGACTGGTCGGCTCCCGGCGCCGAACGCGCCGAGTCGATTCCGGCCGCGATCGCACTGGCCGCCACCGAAACCGCCTGGATCATCGGCGGGGGCGAAATCTATCGCGAGGCAATGGATTACGCGACGGATCTGATGGTGACCGATATCGACGCCGATATCGCCGGCGATGTGCACGCGCCCGCGATCGAGGGTGACTGGAGGGTCGAGGACGCGCCCTGGCAGGTGTCCAGTTCGGGCCTGCGCTATCGCATCCGGCGCTTCGCCCGCGACAGCGCACCCGTCGTCGCCCACTGATCCGCTGGCGCGCCCATCAAGAATTCATCCGCACGATCGAGAAGGGAGAATTGGACCGATGAGCCACACACGCTGGAAAACCCTCCGGGATCGCAAACTTTCCGAGGGTTACACAGAACCCGACGACGTCACCGAGGCCCGTCTGGATATCCGGCTCTCCATGGCACTGGCCAAAGCCGTCTACGACCGCCGCACCGAACTCGGACTCACCCAAGCCGATGTCGCCGAACGTGCCGGCCTGACCCAAGCCAAAATCTCGCGCATCGGGGGCTCCGACACCGTTCCGACCCTCCCCCTGCTCGCCAAACTCGCCGACGCCCTCGACGCCACCCTCAACATCGCCCTCGACGCCGACGACACCCGAGTGAACTTCGCCGGCCACCACACCGACGCCGCCTGAACCTGGGGCAATTCCTGAAGCGCCTACATGCGGAGCCGCGCGGCTATCTGCTGACGCGTCCCGTCGTCGCTCAACTGGCTGGCGAGCCACTCTCGAAGCGGACATTCCTGCCGATCCGGAACACCTTCATCCCAACCCAGGTCCGCGAGCGGTCCGCCAGGTATCGAACCCGAATCGCATCGGCGAAACCGCCGAGCACGCGAGACGGGTCCGGCATACTCACCGATATCCGGCCTGTGACCACCCAGCCCGATCCGGCCGAACCGCGAGAGGCAGATCATGGATAAGAAATCGCTGACGGCGGTGGCACGCCAGCAGCTGAAAGCAGCCGCGACCGCCACGAGTGGGCGTAGTTCGCAGACCATCTACGGCGGCCACACCCACAGCCTGCGCCAGACCGTGATCGCGCTGACCGCCGGGCAGAGTCTGGCCGAACACGAAACCCAGAGCGAGGCCACGCTGCAGGTCCTCACCGGGACGGTGATCCTGATCAGCGGCACCAACGAGTGGAAGGGATCACCGGGCGATCTGCTCGTGATTCCCTCGGCACGGCACAGCGTGAAGGCGATCGACGACTCGGCATTCCTGCTGACCGTCGCGAAATGATCCCGGCCGGACCGACCGCGTGCGGTGTCGGCCCCGGGCCGTACTCTGTTGATCATGGGTGAGCCGCAGCCGATCCTCGATCCGCTATCGCGCGCCGCGATCTTTCTCGTCGTGACCATCGACGAGGGCGGCGAACCGGCGGTCCGCGATCTGCTCGCCGACCTGGCCGGATTGCGCCGGTCGGTGGGGTTCCGGGTTCCGGACGCGCACCTCAGTTGCGTCACGAGCATCGGTTCCGCCGCCTGGGATCGGCTTTTCGCCGGTCCGAAACCCGCTGAGCTGCACGAGTTCCCGGGCTACGTGGGCGCGCGTCATCAGGCGCCGGCCACCCCGGGCGATCTGCTCTTCCACCTCAAGAGCGATATGCCCGATGCCTGCTTCGAGCTGGCCATGGTGCTCGGTTCACGCCTGCGCGGCGCGGCCACGATCATCGACGAGACGACCGGATTCCGGTACTTCGAGCAGCGGGATCTGCTCGGATTCGTCGACGGCACCGAGAACCCCGAGGGTGCCGATGCCGTGGCCGCGGCGCTCATCGGCGACGACGATCCCGAATTCGCCGGTGGCAGTTACGTTGTCGTACAGAAGTACCTGCACGATCTGGACGCGTGGTCCGCGCTGACGGTCGAGGAACAGCAGCTCGTCATCGGCCGCACGAAACTCGAGGATCTGGAACTGTCCGACGAGGACAAGCCCGCGAATTCCCATGTCGCCGTGAACACTCTCATCGATCCCGACGGCACCGAGCGGCAGATCCTGCGCGCCAATATGCCCTTCGGCAGTGTGCGCGACGGTGAATTCGGCACGTACTACATCGCGTACGCGGCCACTCCCGAGGTCACCGAGCGCATGCTCATCCGAATGTTCGTCGGCAGCGACGAGGCCGACTACGATCGCATCCTCGATTTCTCGACCGCGGTCACCGGCACCCTGTTCTTCACCCCGTCCGCCGGGTTCTTCGACAACCTCCCGGATGCCCCCGATCAGGACCGGGAGTCCACGGCAGCCACCGAGTTGCCCGCGGCCGCGCCGACCGGCGACGGCTCCCTCGGTATCGGCACGTTGAAAAGGATCCCTCAATGAACAATCTGCACCGCGAACTCGCGCCGATCACTTCCGAAGCGTGGTCGGCCATCGAGGAGGAGGCGACTCGGACCTTCCGGCGGCATATCGCCGGTCGCCGGGTGGTCGATCTGTCCGGTCCGCACGGCACCGATTACTCCGCGGTCGGATTGGGTCGCACCAGTGTCATCGACGCCCCGGACCAGGGTGTGCAGGCACGGCAGCGACTCGTCGCGCAGCTGGTGGAACTGCGGGTGCCGTTCACGCTGTCGCGCGAGGAGCTCGACGATATCGAGCGGGGTGCGCAGGACGCCGATCTGGACGCGGTGAAGGATGCCGCCAAGAAGATCGCCTTCGCCGAGGACCGCGCGGTCTTCGAGGGCTATCCGGCGGCCGGGATCACCGGTATCCGGTCGGCCGCGTCGAATGCCCCGGTCACCCTGCCCACCGAAACGCGGCTGATCCCCGAGGCCATCGCGCAGGCATTGAGCGAACTTCGACTGGCCGGTGTGGACGGCCCCTATTCGGTGCTGTTGAGCGCCGAGCTGTACACCGCGGTCAGTGAGACCTCCGACCACGGCCATCCCATCCGCACTCATATCGAGCGGCTGATCCCGGAGGGCCAGATCATCTGGGCGCCCGCCATCGACGGCGCGTTCGTGCTCACCACGCGTGGTGGCGACTTCGATCTGCAATTGGGCCAGGATCTGTCGATCGGCTATCTGTCCCACGATGCCGAGACCGTGCAGCTGTATTTCCAGGAGAGCCTGACCTTCCTGGTCTACACAGCCGAGGCCGCGGTTCCGCTGGCAGGCTGAGCGCGGCGAAATACGAGCGGGTGCGCGGAGGGACACAGAGCATGAGCGACGAGGGGCAGCCCACGCCGGAGGAACGATCCGACACCGCGCCCCGATCCGAGGATCCGCTGCGGCCGGTCCGGGCCGGCGTGGTGTCCAGCCGCCGGACACTGGCTTACGCCTTGGTCGCGGCACTGGCGGTTCTGGTGATCTGTGGTCTGGCGGCCGCACTGTTCGGGTGGCCTCGTATCTTTCCCGCGCTGCTGGTGGGTGCGATTGTGGCGATCGCATTGCTGGTGGCATTGTTCGGCCGCGACGCCGTGGTTCTCACCGATCGCGCGATCTACCGCCGCACCCCGTGGGCCGAGTCCCGCCTGGAATGGGATCGAGTGGTAGCCGGACGTTTCGCCCTCGACGAGCAGGCTCGCTGGTCACTGGCCCTGGATCTGTCCGGTGGGGACGAGCGGCACTCGGAGCTGGTGCTGCTGAACATCCCGCCGGTGGAGCATCCGGTGTCGAACGCCTACGAGCAACGCAAACGCGAGCAGGTCGCCGAGATCCGGCGCATCCTGCGGCACAAGCGCATTCCGGTGACACTGTTGCCGGAGATCGCGACGGCACTGCACGATCATTGGAAACTGGCTCCCGCCGCACAGTGACGATGTTCGCCCGCACGAGTCCGACCGCGATATGGAGATGCCAGTCATGATTCGCACCGCCGCACTCGCCCATGTGCGCAATCGCCGTCTGCTGCAGGCACGTTCGGGCGGCAAGGACGTGTTCTACATGGCCGGCGGGAAGATCGATCCCGGTGAGTCACCGGTGCAGGCCCTCTATCGCGAGGTCCGTGAGGAGCTCGGCGTGGAGGTGAAGGCACACGACGAACTCGGCATCTTCGAATGCGAGGCGTACGGCCACGCTCCCGGAACCGCCCTACACATGACGTGTTTCACCGCCGACCTCACGGGCGAACCCACCCCGACCAGTGAGATTGCCGAATTGCGCTATTTCACGGTGGCCGAATACGCGGCGATGCCGCATGTGGCGCCCGGCTCGATGCTGGTGTTCCGTCATCTGCGAGAGCTCGGGATCATCGACTGAGGACTGCGCCGCTAGCGCCGGCCGGAATCGGATTCGATCGTTTCGGCATCCCCCGCATCCGGTTCGGCGATACCGGCGGACGGTGGGGTCACGGTGTCGTCCGGCGCCGCACTCGCGTCCCGCCTCGGTTCCGGGGGAATTCGGGTGGCGGCGACGAAAGCCAGCAACAGTGCGACCGTCGCGCCGAGCAGCGCCACTCGGGTGGCGTCGGCGAAGCCCGCTGCCAGCGCATCGGTGACCGCGGGCGGCGCGTGCTGGGCACGCAGGTCGCCGATCGCACCACCGGCCGAGTCTCGGGTCACCCGGATCACGGGACCGGCGGCCCCCGGGACCAGCCCGCCGACGGTACCGAGCCGGTCCGGCAGGAAGTGACCGAGTGCGATCGACAGCGTGCCGCCGAGCACCGCGACACCGAGTGCGGCACCGCCATAACGCGACGTCAGGAGGGTCACCGACCCCGCATCAGAGGAGGTGCGGGGGGCGGCCGCCGACAATCGTCCGGTGAGCGGTGGCGTCGCGAGGCCGATTCCGATGCCGTAGCAGGTCAGCAGGATGGCCGGCACCCATGCCGAGATGGTCGCGGTCAGGGCGAAGGCGGTCACCGCCATCGTGATCAGCGCGATGGCCAGTCCGACCCGCACTCGCCACACCGGATGCAGCGGCCGGGCCGGGCCGAGACTCACCGCACCCGCCACCAGGGCGCCGCCTGCCAGCGAGGCCACGACGAAACCGCTTCGCAGCGTGGACAATCCGAGGCTGTTCACCAGATACAGCGGCAATGCGAACAGCAGCCCGAACTGCGCGAAAGCGACCAGGAACATGGCCACATCACCCCATTGCCGCGGTTCGCGCAGCCGCGAGAAGTCCATCAGCGCGGCGTGTTCCACCTTGACCCGATGTCGTTCCCAGAAGACGAACAACACCAGGAGGAATACGCCGAACAGGAGGATCAGGGGAAGCGGGGACGACGACGACGTCATCGACCATTTCGCTCCGAGAACGGTGAACTGCTGCTGCGGCCGCCCCCAGCCGTACCGCTGCGCTTCGACGAGGGCGTAGACCGTCAGCGCGAAACCGGCGGTGCCGAGGAGCCAGCCGTCCACGTCCAGGCCGGATGCCGCCGAGCCGATCCGGGTTTCGGGAAGTGCGCCCCTGCCGATCAGCACCACGATGCCGATCGGGATATTGATCAGGAAGATCCACGGCCAGGTGAACGAGTGGGTGAACCAGCCGCCCAGCAGCGCGCCGACGACGGCGCTCGTCGCGACCGCGATCCCCCAGACCGTGAATGCCACCGCCCGGTCGCGTCCCCGGAAGATCGTTACCGTCGTCGACAGCGATCCGGCCAGCACCGCCGCGGCACCCACACTCTGCACAATCCGGCCCCAGACCAGGGGGCCGGGGGTATCGGCGGAGGCGGCGAGGATGCTGCCGCAGAGAAAAGCCAGCACCCCGAGGGTGATGGTCGTGCGCCGGCCGAATCGGTCGCCGAGCCGGCTCATCACGATCAGCAGCACCGCGATCAGCAGCGGGTACACGCACAGGATCCATTGCGCCTGGGTGAAATCGAGATCCAGGTCGGCGATGATCGACGGCAGCGAGACGCTCACGATGGTGCCGTCCAGGGTCACCATGGCGACCGCCAGCGCGAGAACCGCGATCATCTGCCGGCGCCGGGAGTAGGCGGACGGCGTAGACGTCCCGGCCTCGGGATCGGGCTCAATGTCTGTTCGATCGTGATCAGCCATGCGCCGCTCCCGTCGTCGACCCGTTGTCGCTGGGAAGTAACTGGTATCGGTCGAGTCTACGAGTCGAATAGGACGAATGCCGGAAATAGCAACAGGGCGATATCGGACCGTGCGGTGATCGCGAGCATTCAGCTATCGAAGCGACGGGGCCACGTCACTCGGTGACCCGTCCGGCCTCGGGGAATGTGGCATCCCGGATCGTCCGGAGGCCGCTGATCATCGCATCGCACTGCTCAGCGGTGAGTGGGCCGTAGAACCAGGTATCGAGGACCTTCAGATACTCCGGCAGCACCTTCGCCACACGGGTGGCGCAGACCATGCGACTGCCGCTGGTCGGCTCGTAGCTTCCACTATCGGCCGAGGTGAGAGGTCTTCCTGGCGGTGCCGATCGGATCGGTGGTACGTCGCCCCTTATCGGCTGGTCCGCGTCGATTCCGCTAGCCCCAGAACACGAGTCAGCAGCACAGTAAGACTGTCTCGATCGGTTGTCGATAATGCGTGGCACAGATTGTCCTGTACCGCGGTCAGCGTCACGTCCCATTCGTCGAGTCGCCGTCGCCCCGCGTCGGTGAGCGTGATCAGGTTGCGGCGTCGGTCGGTTGGGTCTGGTGCACGTTCCACGTGACCTCGCTCAGCCAGTTCAGCGACCATGGCGTGCATATCGCTCTGGTCGATTCCACACCGCTGGCCGATTTGCACTTGACTACTCGAGCCGAACTCCTCTACCGCGGCGAGGATCGCGAAGTGGTATGCGTGGCCGCCCGCAGCGGCCATCGCTTCTTTGACAAGCTGATGCGCCCTTGCCGAAGCCTTGTTGATCAGCCAGCTGGGTTTGCCGCGCAATCGGGCAGGGGCGTCCATCTCCATGAACGAATTCTAGCCAATCGCTTGGTCAACCCCACTGATGCCGCTATTCTTGGTCTTACCAAGCTTGGTTGGTCCAAGAACTATGGAAGGCATAGACATGTCACTCACTCTGAGCGAAGCTCGTGCTGTCAGCCTGCGCGTGCGCGAGCATGCCGAAGCGATCGGAGCGACGGTCACCGTCGCTGTCGTCGACGGCGGCGGGCACCTGCGGGTTCTCGATCGCATGGATGGAGCGTCGCCACTGTCGGCTCGCGTCGCTCCGGTCAAGGCATCAAGCGCCGCGCTGTTCCACCGCGACGGCGCTGACCTGATAAAGATGCAGCAGGCGTGGCCTGTCGTATTCGCGCAGATAGATCAGGTAGCAGGGATGCCCATCATCGCCGGCGCAGGCTCCCGACTGATCCGGCACGGCGATGTCATCGTCGGCGCGCTCTCGGTCAGCGGAAGCACACCCGAGCAGGACGACGAGTGCGCCGACGTTGGGCTCGGTGCCCGAACGCCCTCTACGACAACACCGGCGCCCGCTCAGGCAAGCTTCGCCGAGTAGCGGAAACAGCGAATGTGCCGTAATACACTGAGCCCCGGTGTATTACGGCATCCAACTGATCGGTGCGCGACTACGAGTGGTCGCCGTGATATCGGGCGAATTTCGGGCGGATATGGCGTACCCGCTGGTAGAGCACGGGTTTCGCGTTCAGGGTGGTCTGGCGCCCAGCTCGGCCCAACCGGCTACCGGCCGCTGCGCGTGCGCGACACCCTCTTCCGATCATGCTCATCGCCACTTTCACCGTAGTGCTCACCTCGCGTAGTCGGTGAGCGCCATCGGGACGACGTACATGGGGCAAATTTTCAAGGCTGGGCGGCGTCAGCGGCCTGGGACACCAGGCCGGTGCGCAGCAATGCCACCAAGCGGCGCGCGTACTCGACGTCGGCCCCCGAGGCGAGTGCTACGCCACTGGCCAGCGTGAGCACATCTGCCGCGGTAAGCCCGGGGCACAACACCGGCCGGGCGTGATCCACCAGATCGGCGGCGGTCGCCGTGATCGAGGCGTGCCATTTCTCGAACAGCGGCGTCCTACGATCACCGGCCCCCTCGGTCGCAGCGAGGGCGAGCGGACGCTTCGTCGCCACATGCACGACGAATGCGTCGAGCCAGGCGAACAGGGCGTCGATCGGCGACCCGGCGTCGGCCAGTCCCGCACCGCGGCGGCACAGGTCGGCGACCTCGTCGCTGTACACGGCGACGAGCAGGTCTGCGCGAGTCGGGAAGTGGCGGTACAGCGTGGCATTTCCGACGCCGGCACGTCGCGCCACCTCGTCGAGGGCGACGTCCGCGCCCGCAGCGCTCATGAGTTCCCGGGCGGCTGCAAGCAGGCGCGCATTACTGCGCGATGCGTCTGATCTGGGGCCACGCTTGCTATTCGGGGACATCCCCGATTACAGTACAGCACACAAAATGGGGAGATCCCCAATTAAGCGTCGGAAGGCTGCACAATGTTGACCACCGAAGACCGGCTCGCCATCACGGACCTGATCAGCCTGCACGGACTCCTCACCGATCGCGGCGACCTCGAGGGGCTGCGCGCCGTGTTCACCGAGGGCATCACCTACGATGTGAGCGCCTCGGGCGGCGGCGTCCTGGTCGGCCTGGCCGCCATCCGAGAAGCGGCCATATCGTTGGGCGAGGCTAATCCGGTGGCCCACCATGTGACGAACATCGTGGTCACCGACGCCGAGAATGGAACGGCCCACGCACACTCCAAGGGGATCGGCATCATGACGGACGGATCGGCCGGCAGCGCCACCTACGACGACACCCTCGAACGGACCGCTCTCGGCTGGCGAATCACCCACCGTGTCGTTCGGCCCCGCCGTGTACCGCTGCAACCGTGACCTACCCCGATCACGGGCTCGCCGGTGCGCTCGCGGACCGCGATCGACCGGCTCGTCTCCCGTCGCGAGATCCATCCGCGAGCTGACCAGCCTCATCAGCCTGACCACTTCCCGTAACCGCTGACCAGCGATTACGCCGTATCCGTCCGATTTTCGGACGGCGCTACCACGGCAACCCCCTACGAGTGCGGTGCGGTGCCGTTGACGACGCGGTGGATGGTGGAGCGGCCGACGCATATTCCTCGGCCAGGCTCACGTTGTCATCGGAGCGTTGGCCATGGCCTCGCGGGTGCGCAGGTGGTTGAGGTTGGCCTCGAACTCGGCGACCATGGCCGGGGCCCAGAGGAAGGAGTCGCTCTCGATACCGGCTCGCAGACCTCGATACGGGCAAGGCGGGAGTTGGTAATCTCATGAACTGAGCCATTGTTCGATTCGGTCGAGGTCGGTGGAGGAGAAGATGTCCTCGCGATATTCGTTGTCCAGCAGTTTCCATTCGTAGCGCGGGACGGCGCTGCGGACGAGAACGTATCCGGCGCTTTCGGCGCGCGCGGTGAGCTCTCGGATGCGTTCAGCCATCGGATCTGGTTGTGCGGGAACAGGGTTCGCATTGAAGTCAGTCATCGTGAGCACTCCGTAGTGGGTTTCGGCGACTGGAATCGGGATGGATTCGACCGGCGGCGATGAGTGCGGCGAAGGCCGCCTGCTTGCGGGGGCAAACGTGGTCGCGGTGGATCTGCATCCAGGTGTGCGCCTCGATGAGCGTGAACGGCTGGTCCGGATCGGCACAGCTCCATTGCGCGGGCCACGTGAATAGGTCTGGTGCGCTATTGATTCGGACTCGCTGCGGCGACTGATCCGGGCTGGGCGTGTTGTCGCTCGGCCAGACACAACCCGCTGCGAGCAGGACAACCCCCGCCCCGGACAGCACGGTGATGATGCTCGACAGGGCGTTCCATGCTCCCATCGCTCACCCGTCACGACTGTCGTTCGGGTACAAGCCGTTTGCGAGTTCGTTCAGACCGGCAAGTACCTGCTGAAATGTCTCTACAGGCACCACATCCTTCGGGTGTGCGCCATAATCGCCTCCGCTGCTGGAGAATTCGGCTCCATGTCGATGAGCGCGCTCGCGCGGACTCGATCGCGGCGGTTCGATCCGCCGGAAGTACACCAGCGTGCGGTAGGACAGCTGCTTCCACGCGCAGTCCTGGGCACGACAGTTCCGATGTTTTCGCATCAACTCGTGGGCCAGTTCGATCTCCGAGAGTTCGCAGATGACCGGCATGGAAACGAGAGCATCGGTGATCGGCGAGAAACACATGGACTCGGCCTCCTTCTGTTGCGTGTCGATATGGCGGCCGCCGACGCCGTCGGGCAGGACGGACGCGAAAATCGTTGTGCGCAGCCATGAATCGGTGCATCATCAATTGATCAGTCGGGCGACAATTTCCCGGTCCGCGCTGATCTCCGTCCGGCGCAGCTCAGAACACACCGGCGGAGCCGCGGGGGCAAGCGATTGTGGAATACCCAAGAGAATCTGACCAATGGCCCAGTGCCGGGTCCATCGCTCGCCGCACAATCAACCACAGACCACCACACCGACGCCCACCGGCACATCGCACCAAGTCCAGCGACAGCGCACCCGAAACCCAAAGAGGTGGACCGATGCCCAAGTTCGAATCGACAGTGCCCCGGCGGCAGCTCGGCCGCTATCTGCGCGAGCTGCGGTTCGCGTCCGGAATGACGATCGCCGAGGCCGCGACGTTGGTCGAGCGCGGCTCGAGCACACTGCAACGGCTCGAAAAGGGCTCCGCGGAACGTATTCGGATTCTCGATGTCGAAGCCCTGTGCCGGATATACGACGCCGACGACACCACCTCCGCGGCCCTGCTCGGCTTGGCGAAGCAGGCCAAGGTGAAGTCCTGGTACCACGAATACGGCGACCTGATTCCCGAGAATTTCGATGTGTACATGGGGCTCGAGGTCGCCGCCCGCGGTCTGCGGACCTACCAGATCGAACTGGTCCCGGGCCTGCTCCAGACCGCCGATTACGCTCGCGCCGTTATCGAGTCGGGCCTGCCGGACGAGTCCGATGCCGACATCGAACGCCGGGTGCGACTGCGCATGCAACGACAAGTGTTGATCAGACGGAAGAGTCGCCCGGCCCGGTTGGATGTCATCCTGCACGAGACCGTGCTGCACCGGGTGGTGGGTGGGAACCGGGTTATGGAAGCCCAGCGCCGTCACCTGGCCGATCTCAGCACCCAGCCGAACGTCACGCTGCGCGTATTGCCCTTCGCCGGAGCACTTCCACGCTGCGCGGTCACCGGCGCGTTCACGATTCTGGACTTCGGACAGGACGCCAAGGGCAGCCCGATCGAGCCGCCGGTGGTCTACGTTCCGAACTTCACCGGCGAGATTTACCTGGAGAAAGAAGCCGATATACGTCGGTACGATCGAGCCTACGAGGCGATCCAGGCTGCCGCGCTGGACGCCCAAGCCAGTAGGGACCTGCTTCGCGGCAGGCGGTTAGGGAGTTGCGGACATGAACGTTGACCTATCCGGAGCCAAGTGGTTCAAGAGCACAAAGAGCGATGCCACCAGGGACTGCGTCGAGGTCGCCTTCCTCGACGGCGGCATGGTCGGAGTCCGCGACTCCAAGAACCCCACCGGCCCCGCCCTCGTCTTCACCCCCGGCGAATGGGATGCCTTCGCCGGAGGGGTGCGAGACGGCGAGTTCGGGCGATCGCGGGGGTAGGGCGCCGATCGACTCGACTTCGAAACAACCAAGGCGTGGTACACACCTAAGTACATGTGCTACTGTTGGTACATGTCTCTCAAGCGGACCAACGTATATGCCGACCCTGCCGACCTGGCTCTAATCAAGGAAGCAGCGGCCAATAGCGGCATCGCCGAAGCGGAGATCATTCGGCGCGGCATTCATCTCGCGGCGATGAGCACCCGGGTTTGGGTCGACGACCTGGAGTTTCCAACCTTCGACGACGTCGACGGCCCAGCCGATGACGAAGTGACCCGTGCCGTTGTGAAGGGAACCCGTTACCGGTGATAGTCGTCGGTGACACTTCGGGAGTTATCGAGGCGTTCGCCAAGGGGAGTGAATCGGAATCCTGCCGTTCCGTACTCAACGACGCCAGCCTCGTCGTCATCTCACCATTGGTGCTCGCCGAGGTTGATCACCTCGCCAAGGCCCGTTTCGGATCGACTGCCCGAGACAAGATGCTGGCATTCGTTTTCGACCAAATCGACCGGATGCGGTTCACACTCGCGGACGTCACGAACCACATCAAGCCGGCCCGTTCGGTGAAGGATGCTTATCGCGGTCTGGACCTCGATATGGCCGATGCGTTCACCGTGTGCCTGGCCGCCGAATACCAGACCGACACGATCTTGACCCTGGACCGCCGGGACTTCCGTGCACTTCGCCCGTTGACCCGCGAGCACACTCACTTCCGTTTGCTGCCCGACGACGTGAAGTGAAGGGACGACGCTGGATTCGGCGTCATCGAGGTTTGATCTCGATTCAGGGGACCGCCGACCTTGGATAACGACGTCAACGAGCGCCTGCGCCGCCGGGCGGCCATGCATGGACGGAGCATGGAAGCCGAGGCCCGCGACATTCTCGCCAAGGCGGTGCGCCCGACGCGGCTACTGCACGAACTCTACGAACGCAGCCGCCCCTACGCGACCGAGCTGGATATCCCGGAACAGCCGGAAGCCGGAGCAGCGCAACTGTGATCATCGCCGATACGCCCGCCAACCGTCGCCTTCGTCGAGTTCACGCTCAACGCGGTTTGATCTCGGCGAGTAGTTCGGGTCCGTGTGATTCGACGCGGTTCTCGACCACATAGGCACCCAGCAGTGCGGCGCCTACTCCCAGGGCGATACCGACCGGCAGTGCGCACCACTGGATCAGTGCATTGTGCAGATACATGCCGAGCAACAGCACCCCAGCCACCGGCACGCCCACCAGGAGCTGCCCGAAGCCGACTGTCAGTTGCATCAACGCGCGAGCACATCCCGGGTTTCCGGAATTGCTCGCGAAGGGGTTACCCCGTTGCTGTGGAAGCGGGTACGCGGTGTAGACCGACAGGAACATCGCCGCCGCCAGTCCGACACCCAGCACCACCGGCAGCATCGACACGGCCCACGGATACATCTCCGACCTGCCCACCGCGCCGGGCAGAAGGAGGGTGAGGACGATCGCCAGCGGGCTCACCACCAGCAGCCAGGCGATCATCCGGCCGCGCACATCGGCGCGCACGGCGCCCGGAATCACGAGGGTGTGCCAGAGTGCGGTGCCGTCGAAGGCGTACATGTTGACGCTGGCCATTGCCGCCATCCACACCACGAAGGCACCGGCGAACGGCAGTGTGGCGCCGCCGTTCTGCAGTCCCAGGAAGATCGGTAGCACCACACCGATAAGCATCAGTGGTAGCAGGGCCGCGCGGCGGCGCCCATCACGCCACCAGGTGCGCAGCTCTTTGAGCACCACCGCGCCGACGGGATTCGGCCGGATCATCCGCTCCAGCCGGCCCGAACCGGCCTGTGTGCGAACCGGTCCGGCTGGGGCCTCGGTACTGATGAGGCGGCGCCGCAGCAGTACCGCCCACGCCTGCCACAGCAGTGCTGCCAGTGCGGTGAGTCCGGCCAGGGCGAGCAGGCCATACCACCAGTGCCCCTCGGCGGCGGCCTGTACCGCATACGGCGCCCAGCCCGATGGCAGTACCCGCAGCGTGATCCCGACCTCGGGTGAGACATGTTCCAGGCGCGGGCCGAGATAGGAGATCAGCAGTTGCATCGGGTAATAGGCCAGACCGGTCAGGCCCGCGAGGACGACCCCCAGATCACGACCGCGCCGCGAACGCATCGCTGCCCCGATCCAGGCCAGGACCACTCGCGACAGCAGTACTACGAAGATCAGTTGCAATACCGTGCCGACAACGGCGAATAGCGTTGGCAGCACACCCAACTGGGCGGCCAACGCCGCCAAGCCGGCGAAGGCGATCAGATTCACCGCCCCGGCGGGCCCGGTGAAGGCCACCGCCGCGAGTCCGATCGACAATTGGCGGTAGCTCAGGGGCAGCAGCCGGAAATGCTCCGGCTGCAGGGTTTCGTCGCTGCTGCCGGTGAGAACCGGACCGCACAACCAGCCCAGCGTCCACACCGCGTAGAGGGTTGCCGCAACATTGATCGCCGCGCGCGTATCCCAGCCGTGCCCGGCCACCGCCATGAGCGCCGCCGTACCCGTCGCGGCCAGCAGCCCGAAGACCAGGCCGATCCAGAACCCCACCGCGGCCCGGCCGGTACTCATCGCGCGGACGGTGAGCCGCCAGCGCATCCGGATCAGGACGCCAACCACGACAAGCCCTCGTCGCCGCCGATGCGCCCACCCACCAGGCGGACGAACGCCTCCTCCAGGCTGCCGTCACCGCGAACCTCCGCCACCGAACCGGTGGCGACTACCCGGCCCTTGTCGATCACCGCGAGATGGTCACAGAGATTCTCCACGAGTGCCATCACATGACTGGACAGCACCACCGAACCGCCGCCGTTGACGAACCGCTGCAGAATGGTGCGAATCGTGCTGGCCGACACCGGATCCACCGCTTCGAACGGCTCGTCCAGCACCAGCAGCTTCGGCGCGTGCAGCAGTGCTGTCGCAAGCCCGATCTTCTTGCGCATGCCGGCCGAATAGTCCACTACCAGAGTGTTTTCCGCGCCTACGAGTTCGAGGACGGCAAGCAGTTCCTGTGTCCGCTCGGCGACGGTGGCCGGTGGCATACCGCGCAGCAGGCCGGTGTAGGTGAGTAATTCGCGCCCCGTGAGCCGTTCCGGCAGGGCCAGGCCGTCCGGTAGCACTCCGACGATCGTCTTGGCCCGCAACGGGTCCGCCCACACGTCGGCTCCGAAGATCTCCGCCTGCCCCGCATCGGGCCGCAACAGCCCGACCGCCATGGACAGTGTCGTGGTCTTTCCCGCCCCATTGGGACCGACCAGCCCGAAGAAGGACCCGGGCTGCACCGACAGGCTCACCCCGTCGACCACCCACGGCCCGCCGAATCGTTTGTACAGACCGCTCAATTGCAGAGCAGGTGCGCTGTCGGATTCCATATCCCTCCTCTACGGGCGAAGGCCCGCATTCCCGTACGGTGCTCCCACACCCGTCGCAACGCTGTTCACTCTTCTGTCGGCGGGCACGGACCCGTTCGTTACCGCAGCAGGGTGGCCGGGTCGACGGTGAGCTCGAAAGGCGCGTGCAAAGTAACCTCGGCCCCCGCGGCCGCGCGCTGAATCAGTTCGTACTCGCCACTCCCGCTGAGGGCGTAGGCAAAGAGAACCGGCAGCTCTTCTCCGGGCAAACGACCCTTGAACGAGTTGATTTCGATTCGCCAGTAGTTGGCGATCCCCGCCTCGGCGTAGAACGCGGGCTTCGCCATCCGGTCCTGCAGTGTCGTGGATGCGGAGACGATCTCGACAGCGAGCTCGACTTGACCGACCGGTACGCCACGATCATCCATCGGTCGTGTTCCCGTCCCGACGATCAGGTCGGGAATCGGCTCATCGTCACCGACGAGAACCCCCACACCCGCCAGCGCCCAAAGCCCCTTCGGCGCCGAGGTCAGCAACTCCATCAAAAGCCATTGCATCAGTACCTGATGCCTCGGTTTCGGAGCGGCGTTCACGACCAGTTGACCATTCAACACCTCGTACCGGATTCCGTTATCGGGCAGATGTTCGAGGTCCGCGGCTGTCCAGCGATCACCCATCGGCTGCAGTACCGACCGCTCGGGAACCGGCATCGCCACGACATTCACCTCCTGGGCCCGCTGATCTCTATGAACCAACCAGGTACGAGTCTAGACGAGCGATGAGCCCGTGCCCCTGTGGCGGGAGACAGCCGCACCCCGTTCGGGATACTGCTGCCGCCCGACACAGCAGGCTCACTCCGCGACGATCACCTCGATCTCACCACCGGCATCGACCGGTTCGCCCGCGGCGACGAACCAGTGGCTCACCTCGCCGTCGGCGAGATCGCCCTCGGTATCGCCGCTGGGCAGCACCGACAACGCACCCGCTGTCGCCGCCGCCAGGAACTCCGCCAGGGCCGCCGGGCCGGCTGTCGCGGTGGTGTACGTGGTCGACTCGTAGTCGATCTCGTGAACACCGCGCAGCGTGTCGGCATGCGCGAGAGCCTGGTCCTGGCTCAGGGTGCGCAGGCCGTCGGCGGCGCGGACGACGAAGGCCGGGTGATCGTCGGCCAGCGGCCGGACCCGATCGGCGTAGGAGACCGGATGCGGCTGTGCCGCATCGATTTCCGCCCGAACCTTCGGATCGGTCGGCACCAGCCAGCGCACCGACTTCGCCGCCGGCTCCAGCGCGATACCGAATCCGGCCCCGGCGGAGACGATCTCGCCGAAGGACAGTCCCTCGGCGAACAGCGCCGCCGCACCGGCCTTCTGAATCGCCCACAGCGCGATCACCGCATCCACCGAATGCGGTAGTGCCACCGCGACGATATCGCCCGGTCCCACACCGCGCCCGATCAGCACCCGGGCCAGCTTCGAGGACCTCGAATCGACCTCGTGATAGGCGATTTCCGTATCCCCGGCCAGCAGCGCCGGCGCCTGCGGATCATCCTCGACCACCTTGCCGAGCACCGTGGCCACCGTGCGGGTACCGACCCGGGCGGGTTCGGCCACCGGAGCGGCGCCGACCTGCGACTCCGACAGCAGACGGGCCCGCTCGGCCGCGTCGAGGATGTCGACGGCACCGACGGAACGCTGCGGATCGTCCACCAGCGCGGTGAGGACGCGGAGCCAGGCGATCGGCCAGTGTCCGCACCTCCGCCGCGGAGAACCGGCTGGTCAGATACTCGAGCGTCAGTCCGATGGTCGCTTCCGCGGTGACCCACAGCGTCATCGGATAGTGCGTGGCGCCGACGAAGTCGACACCCGTCACCGACATGCCGTCGATCGAGGTCACGGCCTCGATCGAATCCCGATCCACCGGATAGGACTCGAACACCACCAGCGAGTCGAACGCCGTCCCCTGGCCACTCACCCGCTGAATGTCGGTGAGACCCACGTAATGGTGATCCAGCAGCGCCGCCTGCTCGCCCTGCAGATCGGTCAGCATCTCCGCCACCGTGTGCCGGTCGTCGAGATGGACCCGGACCGGCAGGGTGTTGATGAACAGGCCGACCATGGACTCGACACCGGGCAGTTCCGCCGGACGCCCGGAGACGGTGGCGCCGAACACCACATCCTCGCGGTTGGTCAACCGGCCGAGCAGCACACCCCACGATGCCTGCACCAGTGTGTTCACCGTGATGCCCAGATCCGCGCAGAACTTGTTCACGCGCTGCGACAGGGTGGTGTCCAGTTCGGTGGCGAGCTTCGCGGAACCGTAGGTTTCCACCGACTGCGGTTGCGGTGCCAGCTGGGTCGGTTCGGTGACCCCGGCCAGCGCCTGCTGCCACGCCGCCAGCGAATCCTCGATATCGCGAGTCGACAACCAGGCCAGGAAATCCCGGTACGAGTCGACCTGCGGCAGGGCTGATCCGTCCCCCGAGGTGGCGTAGAGCACCAGCAGATCCCGCATCAGCAGCGGCATCGACCAGCCGTCGAAGACGATGTGATGCGCCGTGATCGCCAGCTGCCACTCCTGGGTGGCCGAGTCACCGATCCGGTACAGGGTGAACCGCAGCAGTGGCGCGGTCGCCATATCGAATCGGGTACCGCGGTCCTCGGCGAGCCGCTGCGCCAGCGCCGCCTCCCCGTCCTCGGCGGGCAGACCGGTGAGGTCCACCTCCCGCCAGGGGACGGTCACCTCGTCCAGCACCAGCTGGACCGGCCGGCCGTCGGCGGCGGCGGTGAAGGCCACCCGCAGGTTGTCGTAACGATCGAGCATGGCCTGGGCGGCCGCGCGCAACCGCTCGACCTCCAGTGCGCCCTCGAACGCGATGATCGCCTGCTGGCCGTACACATCGACGGTGGACTGGGTCATCATCGCGTGGAACAGCAGACCCGACTGCAGCGGCGACAGCGGCCACACCTCGGTCAGGCTCGGGTACTCCCGCTCCCAGCGACTCCGCTCGTCCGGATCGACCTCGATCAGCGGACCGGTCGGCAATTCGAGTGCGCCGCCCTCGCCGAGTTCGGCCGCCGCGGCCAGGGCCGCGATGGTGCGGCGTTCGAAGACGTCGCGGGCGCCGAAATGCACACCCTGGACCTTCGCCCGCGCCACCAGTTGAATCGACAGGATGCTGTTACCGCCGACGGCGAAGAAGTCGTCGTCCACACCGATCTCGTCGTTGCCGAGCATCTCGGTGACGATCCCGGTCAGCACCTGTTCGGCGACGGTGGTGGGCGCCCGGTAGGAGGTGGTCCGGAACTCGGGTTCCGGCAACGCCTTCCGATCGAGTTTGCCGCTGCTGTTGAGCGGCAGTTCGGGCAGCACCACGAAGTCCGACGGCACCATGTACGACGGCAGTGCCGCCGACAGCGCCGCGGCGACCGCGTCGGGATCGACCCCCGCCTCGGCATCGGCCGGGACCAGGTAGCCCACCAGCCGCTCGCCGAGCCGTTCATCGGTCTTCGCGAGCACCGCGGTGCGCGCCACCGAGCCGAGCGCGAGGATCGCGGCCTCGATCTCGCCCAGTTCGATACGGAAACCGCGGACCTTGACCTGGAAGTCGGTGCGACCCAGATACTCCAGCTCGCCACCGACGGTAGCGCCAGGCCCGGAGGCGGCAGCCTGCGTAACCACGGAGGGCCCGCGGACGTCGCGATCAGCACCGGCACTCCATGCGACCAGGTCACCGGTGCGATACATCCGCTCCCCCGGCACGAACGGATCGGCGATGAACCGGTCCGCGGTCAGGTCGGGGCGGGCGAGGTAACCACGCGCCAACTGCGTACCGCCGAGGTACAGCTCGCCGGACACACCGTCGGGTACGGGATGCAGGCGCGAATCCAGCACGTAGACCCGGCTGTTCCACTCCGGCGCGCCGATCGACACCGACACCTGATCGGCCTCGGTCACCCGATGGCTGGTGACCGACACGGCGGCCTCGGTCGGACCGTAGACGTTGAACAACTCGGCCCGGTTGGCGGCACGGAACCGCTGCGCGGTCGCGGCCGGCAGCGCCTCACCGATGGTGAGCACGCGGACCAGCGAATCCGCCAGCGGCCCACCGGAATCGATCAGCAGCGCGTCCAGCAGCGACGGCACCAGATGCAGGCTCGTCACCGATTCCCGCGCCATCAGGCCGTTCAGGTACTCCGGATCGCGCTGACCGCCATCGCGGGCGATCACGACGCGTCCACCGGTGACCGCCGGGGACCAGTACGCCCACACCGAGATGTCGAAGGTCGCGGGTGCCTGCAGCAGCACCACGTCGTCGGCGTCGAGCCCGAATTCGGCTGCCAGCCAGAGCATCTGGTTGACAACCGCGCGGTGTGGCAGCGCCACACCCTTGGGCCGGCCGGTGGAGCCGGAGGTGAACAGCACATACGCGGTGTGCTCCGGCAGCAGCGGCGCGGTGCGGTCGGCGTCGGTGACCTCGATGTTCGAGTACCGCGACAGTTCGATCGTGTCGATCGACACCACCGGTGCGATGTCGGTGACGAATCCGGCATCGGCATTGGTCAGCACGCAGATCGGCCCGGCGGTGTCGAGGATGTACTCGATGCGCTCGGCGGGCTGATCGGGATCGATCGGCACATAGGCGCCACCGGCCACCGCGACCGCGTACATGGCCACCACGAGGTCCACCGACCGGCGCATGGCCAGCGCCACCCGGGTCTCGGGACCCACGCCGAGCGAAATCAGATGCCGGGCAAGGGTGTTGACCCGATCGGACAGTTCGCGGTAGTCCACGGTCGCCTCGTCGGTGACGAGTGCCGGTGCCTGCGGTGCGGCCGACATCGAGTTCTGCAGCAGCGAAACCAGGGTCGCCGAACGATCGGTGTCGTGCGCGGTCTCGTTGCGGGCGGCCAGCTCGAGCCGCTCATCCGCGTCGAGGATCGCGAGCTCACCCACCGCCAGATCCGGCGTGGCGACGATGCCGCGCAGGATCCGCACGAACCGCTCCACGAAACCCTGGACCGTGGTCTCGTCGAGTACGGCGGTGGCGTAGGTGAGCGCACCGGTGATGCCGGTGGGCGCACCCGAGATGTCGTAACCGTCGGTGACCAGCAGGTTCAGATCGAACTGCGACAGCTCGGTGTCGAGTTCGACGCCGGACAGTGTCAGTCCGGGCAGCTCCAGGCTCGCCGAGCCCTGGTTCTGGAACGACAGGCCCACCTGGAACAGCGGGTGATGGGCCGTGGACCGGACCGGGTTGAGCACCTCCACCAGGCGTTCGAACGGAATATCCGCGTGCGTGAAGGCCTGCAGATCCGAATCGCGTTGCCGCGCCAGCAGTTCGGTGAACGACTCGCCCGCGTCAACCCGGGTGCGGAACACCAGGGTGTTGACGAACATACCGATCAGATCGTCGAGTTCGCGTTCGCCGCGACCCGCCATCGGAGTACCGATGGCGATGTCGTCGGTGCCGGACAACCGCGCCAGCAACAGCGCGAAGGCGGTGTGCACCACCATGAACAGCGTCGCGCCCCGCGCGCGTGCCAGTTCGGTCAACGCCCGATGCAGATCGGCGTCGATATCGATATCCACCGTGGCGCCCACGTAGGACTGCGTGGCCGGGCGCGGACGATCCAGCGGAAGGTCCAGCTGATCGGGCAGATCGGCCAGCGCCTCGGTCCAGTACGCGACCTGCTTGGCGGCCAGCGAATCCGGATCGTTCTCCGAGCCCAGCAGTTCCCGCTGCCAGACGCTGTAATCCGCGTACTGGACGGGAAGCGGCTGCCAGGCGGGTGCCTCGCCGATCGAGCGAGCCGCGTAGGCGGTCATCACATCGCGGGTCATCGGCCCCATCGACGAACCGTCACCGGCGATGTGGTGGACGACCATCGACAGCACGTATTCCCGTGCCCCAGTGTCGCTTCCACCGGTGGGCAGCTGATCGGTCACTTCGAACAGCACCACGCGCAGCGGCACCTCGGCGGTGATGTCGAACGAGCTCGACACCACCTCCAGCAGCGACGATTCGAGTTCGGCCGCGGGTACCCGGCGCAGTTCCAGCTCGGGAACCGATTGCCCGACCGGCAGTACCAACTGCACCGGATCGAGTGCGGCGGTGCCGGATTCGTCGGTACCCAGCGGATAGATCGTCCGCAGCACCTCGTGCCGGGCCACCAGATCACCGATGGCCGCCCGCAGCGCCTCGACGTCGAGCACACCGGTCAGGCGCACCGCGACCGGCATGTTGTACGCCGCCGAATCCGGATCGAACCGGTTCAGGAACCACATGCGCTGCTGCGCCGGTGACAGCGGAACCCGTTGCGGCCGCGCCAGACTGCCCAGTGCCGGGGCACCGGTCTCGCGGGCCTGCGATTCGATCGCCGCCGCGAGGCCCTCGACCGTCGACCGTTCGAACAGCGCCCGCACCGCGACCCGGGTGCCGACCGCGGTGGCCACCCGGGCGATCACCTGGGTGGCGATCAGCGAGTTGCCGCCGAGTTCGAAGAAGTCGTCGTCGACACCAACTCTGCCGCCGATTCGATCAATTCCCAGCACCTCGGCGAACACACCCGCCACGATCTCCTCGATCGGGGTGGCCGGTGCCCGGAACTCGCGGCGGCTGAACGTCGGCGCGGGCAGCGCCTTGCGGTCCAGCTTGCCGCTCGGGTTGAGCGGGAAGGCCGCCAGCTCGATGAGCTGCGACGGCACCATGTAGGCGGGCAACTGCTGTCCCGCCGCCTCGAGCAGGGCCGCCTGGTCGAGGCTGTGGCCCGGCTTCGGCACCGCGTAGGCCACCAAGCGCTCGCCCAGTTCGGAATCCATCACCAACGCGACGGCCTGGCTCACCGACGGCTGAGCCAGGATCACCGATTCGATCTCGCCCAGTTCGATGCGCTGACCGCGGAACTTCACCTGGAAGTCGATGCGGCCCAGGTAATCCAGCACGGCCGTCCGGCCCACTTCGCGCCAGCGCACGAGGTCACCGGTGCGGTACATGCGCTCGCCGGCACCGAACGGGCTCGCGACGAACCGCTCGGCGGTCAGATCCGGGCGTCCGGCGTATCCGCGCGCCAGCTGATCACCGGACAGGTACAGCTCACCGACCACGCCCGCCGGTACCGGACGCATCCGCGAATCCAGCACGTAGACACGGACATTGCCCTCCGGACGGCCGATCGGGATGCCGCGCTTCTCGGCGCCCGTCGCGGTCCAATGCGTCACACTCACCGTGGCCTCGGTAGGCCCGTAGAGGTTGTGCACCTGCGCGTCGCTGATGGCGTGCACCGCGGCGACGGTTTCCGGCGGCAGTGCCTCACCCGCGGCGAAGATCGTCCGCAGGGTCGGAATCGCACCGGCCGGGGTGTGCGCCGCGAGCACCGTCAGCATGGACGGCACGAAGTCGGAGATCGTGACCCGCTGCGCGGCGATGGTTTCCGCCAGGTACAGCGGATCCCGGTGGCCGTCGGGGGTGGCGATCACAAGTTTCGCGCCCACCCGCAACGTCATGAAGTAGCCCCACAGCGAGATGTCGAATGTGGTGGGCGTCTTCTCGAGGTAGACGTCGTCGGCGGTCATCGGGTACTGCACCAGCATCACGCTGATCTGGTTCTGGATGGTGCGATGCGAGATCGCCACACCCTTCGGCCGACCGGTGGAACCCGAGGTGAAGAGCACATAGGCCGGGTTGTCCGGATGGATCGGCGCCAGCAGTTCGTCCTCGCGCACCGGGGTGGTCTCGAAGCCGTCCAGATCCACGGTGTCGAGGTTCATGACCTCGATACCGTCGGGTACCGGCACCTCGTCGGCCGTCCGGGTCAGCACGCAGGCCGGTTGCGCGGTCTCGAGGACGTGCGCGATCCGCTCCGCCGGATGATCGGGATCCAGCGGTACGTAGGCACCACCGGCGGTCACGATCGCGTACATGGCGACGACCTGTTCCAGCGAACGCCGGATCGCCAGGCCGACCAGCGACTCCGGGCCCACGTCCTGCCAGATCAACCGGCGGGCGAGAATGTTCACCCGCTCGTCGAACTCGCGGTAGGTGAGCTCTTCGCCCTCATAGGACACCGCGACGCGATCCGGGAATTCGGCGACCGCACGGCGATAGCCGTCCAGCAGCAGCCCCGGCTCGACCGGCACGCGAGTGTCGTTCCAGCCCACCAGGATCCGGTGCGCCTCGTCCGCGCCGAGCAGCACATCGATATCGGCGACCGGGTCCTGTGCGGGACCGGCCAGTGCGGTGAGCACCCGGACCAGGCGCGCACCCAGCTCTTCCACCTCGAGTTCGGTGAAGCGGCTGGTCAGATATTCCAGCCCGATCTCGATGACGGATTCGGCGGTCACCATCAGCGTCAGCGGGTAGTGGGTGTTGCCGGCGAAATCGACACCGGCCACCGACATTCCGTCGATCGCGCTGGCCGCCTCGATCGCGGCCTTGTCGACCGGATAGGACTCGAACACCAGCAGCGAATCGAAGTCGACACCGTCACCGGCGACCTGCTGGATATCGGCCAGTCCGAGGTAGTGGTGATCGAGCAGGGCCGCCTGCTCACCCTGCAGGCGGGTGAGCAGTTCACCGGCGCCGATCTTTCCATCCACCCGCACCCGCACGGGCAGCGTGTTGATGAACAGACCCACCATGGATTCGATACCGGGCAGCTGAGCGGGACGACCCGATACCGTCGCGCCGAACACCACATCGTCGCGGCCGGTCATTCGACCGAGCAGGATGCCCCAGGCCGCCTGCATGACGGTGTTGACCGTGACACCGAGTTCCGCCGCGCGCCGGGTGATCCGGCCGGTGGTCTCGGCGTCGAGGACGACCCGATGCTTGCCGACCTCGTACGTCTCCTCCGCCTTGGCCTCGCCGGCCAGGCGTGTCGGTTCCTCGACCCCGGCCAGCGCCTGCTGCCAGGCACGCATCGACTCGTCGCGATCCCGGATCGACAGCCACGCCAGGAAGTCCCGGTAGGAGGTGAGGTCCGACAGCGCGGAACGGTCACCGTGCACGGCGTAGAGCACCAGCAGATCTCGCATCAGCAGCGGCATCGACCAGCCGTCGAACAGGATGTGGTGGGCGGTGATCGCCAGTCGCCACATCGGGTCGCCGTTCTCGGCCGCGACCGTGCGGTACAGCGTGAAGCGCACCAGCGGTGCGGTCGCCATATCGAAGTGGGTCGCGCGCTCTTCCCGCAGCTGCCGCCGCAGTTCGGATTCCCGTTCGCTCTCGGCGACCGCGGTGAGGTCGGATCTCGCGCCACGGCACCCGGACCTCGTCCAGCACGATCTGCACCGGCCGGCCGTCGATATCGGAGGTGAAGGCAACCCGCAGGTTGTCGTAGCGATCGAGCAGGCCCTGCGCGGCGGACCGCAGACGTTGCGCGTCCAGCTCGCCGGTGAAGTCGATGACCGCCTGCTGGGTGTAGATGTCGACCCCGGACGAGGTCAGCATCGCGTGGAACAGCAGACCCGACTGCAGCGGCGACAGCGGCCACACCTCGGTCATACCCGGATAGGTCTGCTCCCAGCGCGCGAGATCGGCCGCGGCCGGAATGACCAGCGGTCCGGTCGGCAGTTCCGGCTCGTCGACATCGGCGTCGACCGAGACCGCGGCCAGACCCGCGATGGTGGGATGTTCGAACACATGGCGTGCGGACAACCGCACACCGCGTGCCTTGGCCCGCGACACCACCTGGATCGACAGGATGCTGTTACCGCCGAGACCGAAGAAGTCGTCGTCGATACCGATCTCGTCGCGGCCCAGCACCTCGGCGAAGACCTCCGCGAGGCTCCGCTCGGCCGCCGTCGCGGGCGCCCGGTACGGCGTGGACTCGAACTGCGGATCCGGCAGCGCCCGGCGATCGAGCTTGCCGTTCACATTCAGCGGCAGGGCGTCGAGCACGACCCACGCGGCGGGAACCATATAGGACGGCAGCGCCGCGACCAGCTCGGAATTCACCCGCGCCACATCGACATCCGCGCCCGGGGCCGGAACCAGATAGCCGACCAGGCGGTCGCCGAGACGCTGATCGGACTTGGCGATCACCGCCGCCGCGCCGATCTCCGGCAGTGCCAGCAGCGCCGCCTCGATCTCACCCAGTTCGATGCGGAAGCCGCGGATCTTGACCTGGAAGTCCACCCGGCCCCGGTAGTCCAGTTCGCCCTCGGCCGTCCAGGCCGCGAGGTCGCCGGTGCGGTACATCCGCGCACCCGAGTCGAATGGATCCGCCACGAAACGCTCGGCGGTCAGATCCGCGCGACCGAAGTAACCCCGCGCCAGCTGCGCACCGGCGAGATACAGCTCGCCCGCGACACCGCGCGGAACCGGCCGCAGCCGCGAATCCAGCACGTACACCCGGGTATTCCACTCGGGCGCGCCGATCGGCACCGAGGCGGTGTCGGCGTCGGTGACCTCGTGACTGGTCACCGAGACCGCGGCCTCGGTGGGGCCGTACAGGTTGAACAACCGCGCGGCGTTCGACCGGCGGAACCGCTGCGCGGTGACACTCGGCAGCGCCTCACCGATGGCCAGCACCCGGCGCAGCGAATCCGGCAGTGCCCCACCGGATTCGGTCAGCAGCGCATCCAGCATCGAGGGCACGACATGCAGCGTGGTCACCGACTCCCGGCGCATCAGCGCGTTCAGGTACTCCGGATCCTGATGGCCGTCGGCAGTGGCGATGACCAACCGTCCGCCGCAGACCGCGGCGGTCCAGAACTCCCAGACCGAGAGGTCGAAGGTCGCCGCCGTCTTCAGCAGTACGGCGTCGTCGGCGCCGAGTGCGAATTCAGCAGCGGCCCACAGCAACTGGTTCACGATCGCGGCATGCGGGACGGCCACACCCTTGGGGCGGCCGGTCGAGCCGGAGGTGAAGATCACGTAGGCCGTGTGCTGCGGACGCGGCGCCGGCCGCTCGGCGGCCGTCAGCGGCGCACCGTCGAGCTCCGCGAGCCGATCGATGCGCACCAGCGGCGCCACATCGGTATCGAACTCGACCCCGGAGCCGGTCAGCACACAGACCGGTGCCGCGGTGCCCAGGATGTAGTCGGTGCGCTCGGCCGGCTGATCGGGATCGACCGGCACATACGCACCACCGGCGACGGTGACCGCGTACATCGCGACCACCAGATCCACCGAGCGGCGCAGTGCCAGCGCGACCCGCGATTCCGGCCGCACACCCAGCGAAATCAGATGCCGGGCAAGGCCGTTCACCCGAGCGCCCAGTTCCGCGTAGGTCAGCGCGGTGCCGTCGGAGTCCACCAGGGCGACAGCCTCGGGCGTCGCGGCGATCCGATCGGCGAGCAGCGAGGTCAGTGTCGCGCCGGTGTCGACCGCGTGCTCGGTGGCGTTGTGGCCGGAGATGAGCTCGCGGCGTTCGGCCGCCTCGAGGAATTCGAGGTCGCCGACCGCCGTGCGTGGTGCGGTGACGATCGCGGAGAGCAGGCGCGCGAACCGATCGGCGAAGCCGGAAACGGTCTCGGCGTCGAAAAGGTCGGTGGCATAGGTGAAGTGGCCACCGATCCCCGCCGGTGCCCCGGACTCGTCGTAGCGGTCGAACACGATCAGATGCAGATCGAACTGCGAGACCTCGGTCTCGGCACCCAGTCCGGACACCGTCAGGCCGGGCAGTTCCAGGCTGGTCTGCGCCAGGTTCTGGAACGACAGGCCGATCTGGAACAGCGGATGCCGTGCCGTCGAACGCACCGGGTTGAGCACCTCGACCAGGCGCTCGAACGGCACATCCGCATGTGCGAAGGCCTGGATATCCGATTCGCGCTGACGGGCCACCAGATCCGTGAACGCCGTGCCACCGTCCACCCGGGTGCGGAACACCAGGGTATTGACGAACATGCCGATCAGATCGTCGAGTTCGCGTTCGCCGCGACCCGCGACCGGGGTGCCGATCGCGATGTCGTCGGTGCCCGACAACCGGGCCAGCAATACCGCGAGCGCGGTGTGCACGACCATGAACAGCGTCGCGCCCTCGGCCCGCGCCAGATCGACCAGCGCGGTATGCGTTTCGCTGTCGATACGCACATCCACGCTGCGACCGGCGAACGACTGCACCGCCGGGCGCGGCCGGTCGGCCGGCAGATCCAGCTGATCGGGCAGGTCGGCCAGCGTCTCGGTCCAGTACGAGAGCTGCTTGGCCGCCAGCGATTCCGGATCGTCCTCGCTGCCGAGCAGTTCGCGCTGCCAGATGCTGTAGTCGGCGTACTGCACCCGCAGCGGGGCCCAGTCCGGTGTCTCACCGGCCGAGCGCGCGGCGTAGGCGGTCATCAGGTCACGGGTCATCGGTCCCGCGGAGGAACCGTCGCCGCTGATGTGATGGATGACGATGGCAAGTACGTAATCGCCTGCGGTACCGGCGATCTCATACAGCGCAACCCGGATCGGCACCTCGGTGGTGACGTCGAAGGTGGTGCCGAAGAACTCGGTCACGGCAGTGAGGACCTCATCGGCGCCGATCACCCGGCGTTCCGGCTCGGCGACCGCGCGTCTCGGCGGCAGGATCAGCTGCACCGGACCGCTCTCGGTCTCCGGGTACATGGTGCGCAGCACCTCGTGCCGGTCGACCAGATCACCGAGCGCGCCGCGCAGGGCATCCACATCGAGAGCGCCGCTCAGACGCAGCGCCATCGGCACGTTGTAGGCGGTCGATTCCGGATCGAAGCGGTTGAGGAACCACATCCGCTGCTGCGCCAGCGACAGCGGAATCCGTTCCGGCCGTTCGATGGTGCCGATTTCGGCCACCCGCACGCCGCGGGCCTGTGTTTCGATGGCCGCCGCGAGGGCGCCGACCGTCGGCGTCTCGAACAGGGTACGAATCGGCACCCGGGTATCCACCGCGGCGCCCAGCCGCGCGACCACCTGCGTCGCGATCAGCGAGTTGCCGCCGAGGGCGAAGAAGTCGTCGTCCACACCCACCCTGGCGACGCCGAGCACATCGGCGAACACACCGGCCACGATCTCCTCGATGGGAGTACTCGGGGCGCGGAACTCGGTCCGGGTGAACATCGGCGCGGGCAGCGCCTTGCGGTCCAGCTTGCCGCTGGTGTTCAGCGGGAACTCGTCGAGTCCGACGATCACCGCGGGCACCATGTAGGTCGGCAGCACCTCGGTGACGGCCGCGAGCAGTTCGGTCTGCTCGATCCGCGCGCCGGGTGCCGGTACCGCGTAGGCCACCAGCTGATCGCCCAGATCCGAATCCATGACCAGAGCCACGGCCTGACTCACCGACGGCTGGGTCAGCAGCGCCGATTCGATCTCACCGAGTTCGATGCGCTGACCGCGGAACTTCACCTGGAAGTCGGTGCGGCCCAGGTACTCCAGGACCCCCGGGGCGCCTGCCGCATCCCGTTCCGCGCGCCACCGCACCAGATCACCGGTGCGGTACATCCGCGCACCCGTCGGAGCACGACCGGCGGGCCCGGAGGCGGTAGCGGAGCGTGACCCCGCGAACGGATCGGCCACGAACCGGTCGGAGGTCAGATCCGGACGCGCCACGTAGCCGCGCGCCAGCTGATCACCGGCGAGGTACAGCTCGCCCACCACACCCGCGGGCACCGGGCGCAGCCGCGAATCCAGCACGTACACCTGCGAATTCCACTGCGGGCGGCCGATCGGCACGACGCCGGTGTCGGCCGGAGTGGCCGGCCAGTAGGTGATGGAGACCGCGGCCTCGGTCGGGCCGTACAGGTTGTGCACGGCGCCGTCGCACACCGCGGCCACCGCCGCGACGGTTTCCGGCGGCAGTGCCTCACCGATCGTGAAGATGTCGCGCAGGGTCGGGATCGACCCGGCCGGGGTGTGCGCGGCGAAGACGGTGAGCATCGACGGCACGAAGTCGGTGACCGTGACCTGTTGCGCGGCAATCGTTTCGGCCAGATACACCGGATCACGATGACCGTCCGGCGTCGCGACGAGCAGTTTCGCGCCGACCCGCAGCGGCATGAACCAACCCCACAGCGACACGTCGAAGGTCGTCGCGGTCTTCTGCAGATACACGTCGGCGGTGGTCATCGGATACTCGGCGAGCATCCAGGTGATCTGGTTGTGGATGGCGCCGTGCGAGACCGCCACGCCCTTGGGCCGGCCGGTCGAACCCGATGTGAAGATCACATACGCCGGATTCTCCGGGCGGACCGGACGCAGCAGCTCGTCCGCGCGAATCGCGGCACCGTCGAAGGCCGACCAGTCCACGGCGTCGATGGTGATGACGTCGAGTCCGTCCGGAACCGGTACGGCATCGGCGGTGGTGGTGATGACGCAGACCGGTTGCGCGGTATCGAGTACGTGCCCGATCCGCTCGGCGGGATGATCCGGGTCCAGCGGAACGTAGGCGCCACCGGCGGTGACGACCGCGTACATTCCGACGACGAGATCCAGCGAACGACGGATCGACAGCGCGACCAGCGATTCCGACCCGACGCCGCGCTCGATGAGCAGGCGGGCCAGCCGGTTCACCCGCTCGTCGAACTCACGGTAGGTCAGTTCGGCGCCCTCGTAGGCGACCGCGATCCGGTCCGGATGCGCGGCCACCGCGGCCCGATAACCGTCGAGCAGCAGCTCCGGCTCGACCCGATACCGAGTGTCGTTCCACCCCAGCACGATTCGATCGCGCTCGGCCGTATCGACCAGGATGTCGAGCTCGCCCACCCGCTCGGCGGGATCACCGATCAGCGATTCGAGTACCCGGACCAGCCGGTCCGCGAGCGTCTGCGCCTGTTCGACGGAGAAGCTGCCGACCTGGTACTTCAGCGCGATCTCGATCGTGGACTCCGCCGTCACCAGCAGGGTCAGCGGATAGTGGGTGTTGTCGTCGACCCGCACACCGGTCACAGCCATCCCGTCGATGGCGCTCGCGGCGGAAATCGAGTCACCGTCGATCGGATAGGACTCGAAGATCAGCAGCGTGTCGAACAGCGCGCCCGCGCCGACGGACTGCTGGATCTCGGTCAGGCCGATGTAGTGGTGATCGAGCAGGTCGGCCTGCTCACCCTGTAGCGCGGTCAGGAATTCGGCGACCGTGTCCCGGTCGTCGATCCGAACCCGCACCGGGAGGGTGTTGATGAACAGGCCCACCATCGACTCGATATTCGGCAGTTCCGCGGGCCGTCCGGAAACGGTGGTGCCGAAGACGACATCCGAACGTCCGGTCAACCGGCCCAGCAGAATGCCCCACGCCGCCTGCACCAGGGTGTTGATGGTGACGCCCAGTTCGGCCGCGCGCCGGCCGATATGCGCGGTGCGCCCAGCGTCGATATCGACGACCAGCTTGCCGATCTCGTCCTGTTCGTCCGCACTGCGCTTGGCCTGGGTGATCAGCTGGGTCGGCTCGGAGACACCGGTCAGCGTGCGCGTCCAGATCCGCAGCGACTCCTCGCGGTCGCGGCCGGACAGCCAGACCAGGAAGTTGCGGTAGGACGGGATGCGCGGCAGCGCGGCCTGATCGCCGCGAACCGCGTACAGCACCAACATATCTCGCATCAACAGCGGCATGGACCAGCCGTCGAGCAGGATGTGGTGGGTGGTGATGGCCAGCTGCCACACATCGGCGGCGGTCCGGTACAGCGTGAACCGCATGAGCGGCGGCTCGGCCAGATCGAAGTGATGCTCCCGGTCGGCGGCACTACGGCGCTGGAATTCCGGAATCCGTTGTTCCTGCGGCAGATCGGTGAGATCCACCGACTGCCACGGCACCCGCACCCGGTCCAGCACCACCTGGACGGCGCGGCCGTCGGCGTCGGTGACGAAGGCCGTGCGCAGGTTCGGGTAGCGGTCGAGGATCGCCTGGGCGGCGTCGCGCAGACGATTCTCGTCCAGCGCACCGGTCAGTTCGACGGTCGCCTGCATGGTGTAGACGTCGACGGTCGACTGGGTCAGCAGCGCGTGGAACAACAGACCGGACTGCAGCGGCGACAGCGACCACACATCCGACAGCGACGGGTAATCGCGCTCCCACACCTCGATCTCGGACTGACCGACGTGCACCAGCGGCAGATCCGACGGAGTGAGTCCGCCGGCCTCCGGACGCTGTGCGTGCGCGGCCAGCGCGGTCAGCGCGGCGGTCCACAGATCCGCGAATTCCCGCACCTGCTCGCGGGTCAGCAGACCGGACGGGTACGCGAACGACGCGCCCAACTGCGGGCCGTCCGCACCATCGGTGACGATCGCGTTGATCGAGATCGCGCCGTGCGCGGGCATATCCGCGTCACCGGCGGCCTCGAACTGGCCGAGATCGTCGACCGGGGCCCAGCCCAGTTCCCGCAGCTGCGCGGCGAGATCACCGGTTTCGGCCGTCGCGCCGGTCGCGACGCGGCCCAGATAGTTGAAGCTGATCTGCGCGCTGTCGCCGAGCTGTGCCGCGGTCTCCGCGTTCAGATACCGCAGCAGGCCGTAGCCGATGCCCTTGTCGGGCACGGCCAGCATCTGTTCCTTGACCGATTTCACGATGTCGCCCAGGGCTTTTCCACCCGCGAACGCCTCGTCGAGATCGGCACCGGCGAGATCGAGCCGCACCGGACCGGCACTGGTGAACCAGCCGATCGTGCGCGACAGATCGGCGCCGGGAGCCACCTCTTCCTCGCGGCCGTGGCCCTCGAGGTGAACCAGTATCTCGTCGAGCGGTTCGCCGCGCCAGCGAGATACCGCCATCGCCAGTGCCGACAGCAGACCGTCGTTCACACCGCCGTGGTACAGCGCCGGAGCGGCGGTCAGCACCGCGTCGGTCACCTCGGCGGACAGTGTCACCTCTACCTGCTCCACCGTGGCGATCGTGTCGAGGGCCGGATCGAGTGCCCGGGAGCCGAGCACCGGATCGGGAGTCGCGCAGACCTGCTGCCAGAACGGCAGTTCCGCCACCCGCTCGGAGCTGTGCGCCGCGTCGACGAGGGCATGTGCCCAGCGCCGCATGGAGGTGCCGTTGGCCGGCAGCGCCACCGGCTGACCGGCGATCAGCTGCGACCACGCCGTCGCGAGATCCGGCACCAGGATGCGCCAGGACACACCGTCGACGACGAAGTGATGGGCCACCACCAACAGCACATCGCGGCGGCCGGCGGCGCGATCCTCGGCGCCGAAAGCGAACCAGACGAACTGCAGCATCACCGCGGCGGCGGGATCGAGGCGGTCCAGCGCGGCATCCGCCTCGCGGCCCGCCAGAGCGGTCAGCGCGGCGGCGTCGGTGCCGGCCGGAACCTCGACGCGATGGACGAGCACGCCCGGGTTGATCGCGCCCGGTTCGAGCGATTCGAAAGTCCAACCGGCGGCGGCGGATTCGTCGGCCCGCAACCGGGTGCGCAGCACATCGTGGTGATCGATGACGGCGCCGATGGTCTCGACCAGGGTGTCCCGGTCGATCTCGGGCAGGCGCAGTGCCACCGACTGCGAGAACCGCCGGTACGACGCCCCGCTGTCCAGGATCGACGCCATGATCGGCGTCAGCGGGATCTCGCCGACCCCGCCACCGGGCAGCTCGGCCAGTCGCGGTACATCCGATTCCCCACCGAGCGTGGCGATTTCGGCCAGGGAGGCCACCGTGCGGCGCTCGAACACATCGCGCGGGGTGAAGACCACGCCGCGCGCCTTGGCCCGCGACACCAGCTGGATCGACAGAATCGAATCACCGCCGAGGGCGAAGAACGAATCGTCCAGACCCACCTGATCGACACCGAGCACCTCGGCGAAGATCGCCGCGACGATCGCTTCCACCTCGGTGGACGGCGCGCGGAACTCCCGCGGCGCCAGCTGCGGTTCCGGCAGCGCCTTGCGGTCGAGTTTGCCGACCGGGGTCAGCGGAATCTCGTCCAGCACCACGATCGCGGCCGGGACCATATGCGGCGGCAGGCTCGCCGCCACATGCTCGGTCAGCTGCGCCGGATCCGGTGCACGGCCCGGCGCACCCAAGACGTAGGAGACCAGAATCGTCGCACCGGCATCGGTTTCGCGGCCGATGGTGGTCGCGAACTCGACATCCGGATGATCGCCGAGCACCGCGTCGATCTCGCCGAGTTCGATACGGAAACCGCGGATCTTGACCTGGAAGTCGCTACGGCCGACGTAGTCCAGCTCCCACGCCACACTCTCGGCGGCGATATTGCCGCCGCGCTCCTCCGGTTCGGCGAACCAGCGCACGACGTCACCGGTGCGGTACATCCGCGCACCGGGCGCACCCCAGGGGTTGGGGACGAAACGCTCGGCGGTCAGCCCGGTCCGCCGCTGATAGCCGCGTGCCAGGGCGCCACCGGCCAGATACAGCTCACCGGCCACACCCGGCGGCACCGGATTCATCCGCGCGTCCAGCACCAGCGCCGACATGCCGTGCACCGGGCTGCCGATGGTGATGTGGCGGCCCGGGAACAGGCGCGCGTAGGAGGAGATGATCGTGGTCTCGGTCGGACCGTAGGCGTTGAAATACTTGCGTCCCGGCTGCCACTTGGCGAGCAGTTCGGGTGTGGTCACATCGCCACCGACCGAGGTCACCAGCAGCTGCCACTGATCGGCCGGATCCATCGTGCCCAGTACCGCGGGCGTGATGATGGTGTGGGTGACCTGTTCGGTGCGCAGCAACTGCGCCAGCTCCGGACCACCGATGATCTCGGCGGGCACGATCACCAGCGTGGCGCCGGTGTAGAACGCGCACACCCACTCCAGCACCGAGGGGTCGAAGCTCGGCGAGCAGATCTGCAGGAACCGATGCTGCGGTTCCAGTTCGTACAGCCCGGTGGCCACATCGGCGAGACCGCCCAGACCCGCGTGGGTGACGGTGACGCCCTTGGGCAGGCCCGTGGAACCGGAGGTGTAGATGACGTAGGCCGGATGCGACATCCGCAGCGCCGCGGTGCGATCCGCGTCGGTCACCGGGGCCGGTGACCGCGCGGCGCACAGCTGTGCCGTGGAATCGTCGTCGAGGAGTAGCCAGTCCACGTCCGCGGGCAGGGCATCGATATGCGCCGAACCCGTGATACCCAGTACCGCACCGGAATCGGTGAGCATGTGCCGGATTCGGTCCTCGGGATAATTCGGATCGACCGGTACGTGCGCACCGCCCGCCTTGGTCACCGCCAGGACCGCCAGCACCATCTCGTACGAGCGGGCGAAGGACACCGCGACCAGCTTCTCCGGTCCGACACCCCGATCGATCAGCACCCGCGCCAGGCGCGAGGACTGCTCGTCGAGTTCGCCGTAGGTGATGGATCGGCCGTTGTACCGCACCGCGATCCGCTCGCGGCCGAGGCGCACACCGTGACTCATCAGATCCGGCAGCAGACCGGTGGCCATCACCTCGTCGCCGTGGACATGGGTGAGCAGTTCGTACTCGGCGTGATCCAGCAGTGCCAGATCGCCGACCGGGGTCGCCGGCTCGGTGGTGATCGCCGTCAGCAGGCGGGTGAACCGCTGCGCGAAGACGGTGATCGTCTCCTCGTCGAAAAGGTCACGCGCGTAGGAGAACTCGGCGTACATGCCATCGCCCTCGGCGGCTTCGCGCATCGTCAGCGACAGATCGAACTTCGCGGTGTCGACATCGACGTCGAGACCCGACACCCGCAGTCCGGGCAGTTCGAAGGTGCCCTCGGGCAGATTCGCGAACGACAGCGCCACCTGGAACAGCGGATGGCGGGCCGTGGAGCGCTCGGGAGCGATCGACTCGACCAGCCGCTCGAACGGAATATCGGCGTGGGCGAAGGCCTGCAGATCCGCGTCCTTGGCACTCGCGAGCAGTTCGCCGAAGGTCGCGCCGCCCGGTACCCGCGTCCGCAGCACCAGGGTGTTGACGAACATCCCGATCAGATCGTCGACCTCGGCCTCACCGCGGCCCGCGATCGGGGTGCCGATCGCGATGTCGTCGGTGCCCGACAACCGGGCCAGCAGCAGCGCGAGCGCACTGTGCACGACCATGAACATGGTGGCGTTGTGCTCGCGGGCCAGGCGCTGCAACCGCTGGTGGAGTTCGGTGTCGATCTCGAAGGTGACCCGGCCGCCGCGGAACGACTGCACGGTCGGCCTGGGCCGGTCGGCGGGCAGGTTCAGCTCGTCCGGCAGCCCTGCCAGCGCCGTTCGCCAGTAATCGGCCTGTGCCCGCAGCAGGCTCCCCGGATCGTCCTCGGAGCCGAGCAGATTCCGTTGCCAGATGCTGAAATCGGCGTACTGCACCGGCAGCGGCGCCCATGCCGGATCCTCGCCCTCGGCACGAGCGGCGTAGGCCACCATCAGATCGCGTGTCAGCGGGCCCATCGACCAGCCGTCGGCCGCGATGTGCTGAGCCACGAAGACCAGTACGAACTCGGTGGCGCTCACCTGCAACAACCGGATCCGGAACGGGATCTCGGTGGTCACGTCGAAACCGGCCGCGATCACCTCGGCGACCGCGGGCAGCACCTCGTCTGCGGTGATCGGCACGACGTCGAACCGCGCCGGCACCTGCGCCGGCGACAGCACCCGCTGCACCGGCCCGTCGGCGGTATCCGGGTAGATCGTGCGCAGAATCTCGTGCCGCGCTACGAGATCGGCGACGGCGGCACGCAATGCGGTCACATCCAGCGCACCCGACAGCCGGATGGCGGCCGGGATGTTGTCCACCCCGGAGGCGGTGTCGAACTGGTTGAGGAACCACATCCGGGTCTGTGCCAGCGACAGCGGTACCCGCGCGGGGCGCGACTGCGGAGTCAGCGCCGGACGGGCACCGGCACCCGCGTGCTGGGCCACCCCGGCCGCCAGGCCGGCCACCGTCGACGCCTCGAACAGCGCGCGCACCGGAACCTGGGTGTCCAGCAGCGCGCCCAGCCGGGCCGCGACCTGCGTGGCCAGCAGCGAGTTGCCGCCGAGGGCGAAGAAGTCGTCGTCCGCGCCGACCCGCTCGATGCCGAGCACCTCGCCGTAGACGGTGGCGACCGCTTCCTCGATCGGCGTTTCCGGCGCGCGGAACGCGACGGCCTCGAACTCCGGATCGGGCAGTGCCCGCCGATCGAGTTTGCCGTTCACGTTCAGCGGCAGCTCCGCCAGTTCGACGAATGCCGCCGGCACCATGTACGAGGGCAACGCCGCGCTCAGCTGCGCGCGCACCCGCTCCGTGTCGATGCTCGCACCGGCCGGGACCAGATAGGCCACCAGCCGATCGCCCAGGTGCGGATCGGATTTCGCCAGTACCGCGGTCTGCGCGATCTCCGGCTGCGCCAGCAGCGCCGCCTCGATCTCGCCGAGCTCGATACGGAAACCGCGAATCTTGACCTGGAAGTCGATCCGCCCGCGGTAATCCAGCTCGCCCGTGGTGTTCCAGGCCACCAGGTCACCGGTGCGATACATCCGCTCACCGGCGGCGAAGGGGCTGGCCACGAACCGCTCGGCGGTCAGATCGGCGCGGCCGAAGTAGCCGCGCGCCAGCTGCGCACCGGTCAGATACAGCTCACCCGGCACTCCGGCCGGAACCGGGTGCAGGCGATCGTCGAGAACGTAGACGCCGCTGTTGAATTCCGGCACACCGATCGGCACCGACGTGGTGTCGGCGGCGGTGACGCGGTGGGTCGTGATCGAGACCGCGGCCTCGGTCGGGCCGTACAGGTTGAACAGTTCGGTGCGCGGTGCGTCCGAGCGCAACCGTTGCGCCAGCCCGGCGGGCAGCGCCTCACCGATGGCGAGCACCCGCCACACCGAATCGGGCAGGCCCGCGGAGACGAGCGCGTCCAGCATCGACGGGACCACGTGCAGAGTGGTGACCCACTCGTTCTCCATCAGCTGGTTCAGATAGGCCGGATCGCGATGGCCGTCGGGCGCCGCGATCACCAAGCGGCCACCGCACACCGCCGCGCTCCAGAATTCCCACACCGACAGGTCGAAGGTCGCCGCCGTCTTCAGCACGAACGCATCCGAGGGGTCCAGGCCGAATTCCGCTGTCTTCCACTGCAACTGGTTCGCGATCGCACCGTGCGACACGGCCACACCCTTGGGGCGGCCGGTGGAACCGGAGGTGAAGATCACGTAGGCGGTATTCGCCGCCCGCAGCGGGGCCCGGCGGTCGGCATCGGTCACCGGCGCCGTCGAGTGATCCGACAGATCAATCTCGTCGATCCGCACGACCGGGGCGATCGTGGTCTCGAACGCGGTACCGGAATCGGTGAGCACACAGACCGGTGCCGCCGAATCCAGGATGTAGTCGGTGCGCTCGGCCGCCTGATCCGGGTCGACCGGCACGTACGCACCGCCGGCGACGGCCACGGCGTACATGGCCACCACCAGGTTCACCGAACGCCGCAGTGCCAGCGCGACCCGCGCCTCCGGGCCGACACCGGCTTCGATCAGCTGCCGCGCCAATGCATTGACCCGCTCGCCCAGCTCGGCGTAGGTCAAGGTGTCACCGTCTGGATCGACGAGGGCTTCGGACTTCGGCTCCGCGGCCACGGTCGCCGCGAGCAGGGTGGCCAGGGTCGCCGCGCGATCCACGGAGTGCTCGGTGGCGTTGCGCAGCACCACGAGGGCATTGCGTTCGGCCGGATCGAGCAGATCGACGTCACCGACCGCGGCACGCGGCTCGGCGACGATCGCGGCCAGCAGGCGCTGGAAACGATCGACGAAGCCCTGCACCGTATCGCGCTCGAAAAGGTCGGTGGCATAGGTGAATACACCGGTGATGCCCTCGGCCGCACCGGATTCGCCGTAGGTGTCGGCAACGATCAGATGCAGATCGAACTGCGACAGGCCGGTGTCGAACTCCACGCCGGAGACCGTCAGCCCGGGCAGTTCCAGATTGGTCATGGCCAGGTTCTGGAACGACAGGCCCACCTGGAACAGCGGATGCCGGGCGGTGGAGCGGACCGGGTTGAGCACCTCGACCAGCCGCTCGAACGGCACATCCGCATGGGCGAACGCCTGGATATCGGTAGCGCGCTGACGTTCGAGCAGTTCGGTGAACGATTCGCCGCCACCCACCCGGGTCCGGAAGACCAGGGTGTTGACAAACATACCCACGAGATCGTCGAGCGCGGCCTCACCACGACCCGCGATCGGGGTGCCGATCGCGATGTCGTCGGTACCGGACAGCCGGGCCAGCAACACCGCCAGCGCGGTGTGCACGACCATGAACAGCGTCGCACCCTCGGCGCGCGCCAATTCGGCCAGCGCGGCATGGGTTTCGGCATCGATCTCCACGGCGACCTTGCCGCCGGCGAACGATTGCACGGCGGGCCGCACCCGGTCGGCGGGCAGATCCAGTTGATCCGGCAGATCGGCCAGGGCCGAGCTCCAGTATTCGATCTGTTTGGCCGCCGGCGATTCCGGATCGTCCTCGCTGCCCAGCACGGCGCGCTGCCAGATGCTGTAGTCGGCGTACTGGATCGGCATCGGCGCCCAGCCCGGCGCCGCACCCGCGGACCGGGCGGCGTAGGCGGTCATCAGATCCCGGGTCAGCGGCCCCATCGAGGAACCGTCGCCGGAGATGTGGTGCACGACCATTGCGAGCACGTATTCGCCCGGCGCGCCCTCGATCTCGAACAGCCGCACGCGCAGCGGAACTTCGCGGGTGACGTCGAAGATCGTCGAGCTCAGTTCCACGACGGCCGCTTGGATATCGGCCGCCGCCATCGTGGCGACCTCGAGTTCGGGACCGCCCTCGGCGGCCGACAGGATCACCTGTACCGGACCGCTCTCGGTCTGCGGATACACCGTCCGCAGCACCTCGTGGCGGGCGACCAGATCGTCGATCGCGGCACGCATCGCCTCGATGTCGAGTGCCCCGGTCAGGCGCACCGCCATCGGCACGTTGTACGCCGCGGACTGCTGATCGAAGCGGTTGAGGAACCACATCCGCTGCTGTGCCAGCGACAGCGGAATCCGCTCCGGTCGCGGGCCCGCCACCAGTTCGCGGCGGCCGGATCCGGCCTGACTCTCGACCCGTGCGGCGAGCGCACCCACCGTCGGCGCCTCGAACAGCAGCCGCACCGGGATACGGGTGTTCAGCGCGCTGCCGAGCCGGGCGACGAGCTGGGTGGCGATGAGCGAGTTACCACCGAGTTCGAAGAAATCGTCGTCGGCGCCGACCGCGCGGGTGCCGGCATCGAGTCCGAGCACATCGGCGAAGGTGTTGGCGACGATCTCCTCGATCGGTGTGGACGGCGCACGGAACTCGCGGATCTCGAAGGCCGGTTCCGGCAGCGCACGCCGGTCGAGTTTGCCGTTGGCGCTCAACGGAAGTGCGTCGAGAACGACGATCGCCGCGGGCACCATGTAGGACGGCAGCAGGGTCGCCAGATGGGCACGCAGCCGGGTATCCAGTTCCGCCGGATCGGCCGCGGCGTCGGTGGCGACCACGTAGGCGACCAGCCGGTCGCCACCGCGATCACCCGAGCGCACGATCGCCACCGCTTGGTCGACCGAATCGTGTTCGCGCAGCGCGTATTCGATTTCCCCCGGCTCGATGCGCAGACCGCGCAGCTTCACCTGGAAGTCGCTGCGGCCGCGGTAGAGCAGCACGCCGTCGCCGCCGCGGGCGACGAGGTCACCGGTGCGGTAGAGGCGGGAACCGGAGGCGCCGAACGGATTCGCCACGAACCGCTCGGCCGTCAGGCCGGTACGGCCGACGTAGCCGCGGGCCAGCTGATCACCCGACAGATACAGCTCACCCGAGACACCCGGCGGCACCGGATGCATCCGCGAATCCAGCACATAGGCCTGGGTGTTCCAGACCGGCACGCCGATCGGCAGGGTGGCCGGACGCTCGGCGTCGTCGGCCGGCGCCACCGAATAGGTGGCGTTGACGGTGAATTCGGTCGGTCCGTACAGGTTGACCAGCGCGATATCGGGCAGCCCCAGCCGCCGGAATGCCTGGAGTGTGGCACCGGTGAATGCCTCACCACCGACCAGCAGGGCCCGCAACGACCTCAGCGCGGCCGGATCGGCCACACCCGCGAATACCGTCAGCAACGACGGCACGAACGAGGCCAGCGTGATCCGCTCGATGGCGACGACCTCGCGCAGGAAGTCGGTGTCGCGATGCCCGTCCGGGCTCGCGACCACGATGCGCGCACCGACCAGCAGTGCCGCCATCGGCTCCCAGACCGAGGCGTCGAAGGTCGCCGGCGTCTTGTACAGCACCACATCCTCGGCGGTGACGCCGATTTCGGTGATGAGCCAGCGCATCTGGTTGTACAGCGCGGCGTGGGCGACGCCCACGCCCTTGGGGCGGCCGGTGGAGCCGGAGGTGAAGATCACGTACGCCAGGTGCTGCGGACGCAGTGGCGCGATGCGATCGGCGTCGGTGATCGGATCGTCGGAGTACTGCGACAGATCCACCTCGTCCACGACGATCGTGGGCAGATCCGCGACCGTGAACTCGTCCCGGGAGGTGGTCAGTACACAACCCGGCGCCGCGGTCTCCACGACGTGGGCGATGCGTTCAGCGGGCTGGTCGAGGTCCAGCGGCACATAGGCGCCACCCGCGGCGAGCACCGCGTGGATGGCGACCACGAGATCGGCAGACCGCCGCATACCCAGCACGACCCGCACATCCGGGCCGACACCGGCCGCGATCAGCCGCCGCGCCAGACGATGGACCCGGCCGGTCAGCTCGGCGTAGGTCAGCGTGGGTGCGACCGATCCGATCTCCACCCGGTCCGCGATCGAACGATCCACGACCGCAACGGCATCCGGGGTGGCCGCGGCACTCGCGTCCAGCATTTCCGATATCGGCACCGGGGCGCCGACGGTGACCGCGGTGGAGTTCCAGCCGCGCAACTGCTGGGCTGCCTCCCAGGTGTCCAGCAGCGGCAGATCACCCACGGGGCGATCCGGCGCCGCGGTGACGGCCTTGAGGATCCGCAGGAATCGCTGGGCGAATCCGGTGATGGTCTCGGCATCGAACAGATCGGTGGCGTAGACGAACTTGGCGGTGATGCCGGCCGGCACCATCGCGCCGCCGCCCGTATCCGTTTCGTCGGCGCGCAGCCGCTCGGTGAGCTCGACCGCCAGATCGAATTTCGCCGTCTCGGTGGGCAATTCGACGCCACCGACGGTCAGTCCGGGCAGTTCCAGGGTGGTCTGGCGGGTGTTCTGCAACGACAGCAGGACCTGGAAGAGCGGATTGCGGGCCTGCGAACGACGAGGGTTGAGAATCTCCACCAGCCGTTCGAACGGCAGATCCGCGTGCCCGAAGGCCGCGATATCGTCGCCGCGGACCGTCTGCAGCAGATCACCGAAGGTGATGGCACCGTCGACCTCCGTGCGCAGCACCAGCGTGTTGACGAACATGCCGATCATGTCGTCGAGCGCCTGGTCGCCACGACCGGCCACCGGGGTGCCGATGGAGATGTCGGGCTCGCCGCTCAACCGTGCCAGCATGACGGCCAGGGCGGCGTGCACCACCATGAACATGGTCGCGCCGCGGTCGCGGGCCAGATCGATCAGGCGATTCTGGATATCCGCGCCGATCTCGAAGGTGTGGATACCACCGCGCCCGGAGGCCACGGCCGGCCGCGGGCGGTCCGACGGCAGATCCAGCTGTTCCGGGGCACCGGACAGCGTCTGCTTCCAGTACGAGATCTGCTGCGAGATGGTCGAATTCGGATCCTTCTCCGAGCCCAGGACGGCACGCTGCCAGATCGCGAAGTCGGCATACTGGACCGCGAGCGGACGCCAGCCCGGCTCCCCGCCCTCGACCCGGGCGCCGTAGGCGACCATCACATCGCGGGCGAACGGGCCCATCGAGAACCCATCGCTGGAAATATGGTGGACCACCACGGCCAGCACATGCTCGGTCGGGCTGACCTCGTACAGCCGCGCCCGGAACGGCGGCTCGGCGGTGACATCGAAGCCGGACAGAACCAACTCCGAGAGCCGCAGCGGCAGTTCGGTTTCCGAGACATCCACCGGGGTGAGGTCCGGAATCACGGCGCTGGTCGGCACGATCTCCTGGTAGGCCGCGCCTTCGATCTCGGGATAGCGGGTACGCAGCGATTCGTGCCGCGCGATCACATCCGCGACCGCGATGTGCAGCGCCTGCCGATCCAGCAGACCGGACAGCCGCACGATGATCGGGATGTTGTCGACCGCCGATTCGGGATCGAAACGGTTGAGGAACCACATCCGCTGCTGCGCCAGCGACAGCGGAATCCGGTCCGGGCGCACCTGCGGCACCAGCGGCATCCGCGCCGCGGTCCCGGCGCCGGACTCGGCGCGCGCCGACAGCGCGGCCACGGTGGACGCCTCGAAGATCTCCCGCACACCCAGTTGCGCGTCCAGCGACGCGGACAGCCGGGCGGCCACCTGCGTCGCGATCAGCGAGTTGCCGCCGAGGGCGAAGAAGTCGTCGTCCAGGCCGACGCGCTCCACACCGAGTACCTCCGCGAAGGTGGCGGCGACGATCTCCTCGACCGGTGTGGTCGGCGCGCGGAATACCGCGGCCTCGAAGACCGGTGCGGGCAGTGCTCGCCGATCGAGTTTGCCGGAGGCGTTGAGCGGCAACGCATCCAGCACCATGACCACGGTAGGCACCATATAGATGGGCAACCGGCGCCCGAGCTCCTCGCGCACCGCCTCGGCTTCCACCGTGAGCCCCGGCTCCGCGACCACGTAGGCGACCAGATGGTCACCGGTGTGTTGATCGCCGCGCACCACCACGACCGACTGCGACACCTCGTCCAGCCCGTCGAGCGCCGCCTCGATCTCACCGAGTTCGAGACGCTGGCCGCGCAGCTTCACCTGGAAGTCGGTGCGGCCCAGATACTGCAGTTCGCCCTCGGCGTTCCACATCACCAGGTCGCCGGTCCGGTACATCCGCGCACCCGTGGAGGCACGACCGGCGAACGGATTGGCGACGAAGCGGTCGGCGCTCAGATCCGGCCGCGACACATAGCCGCGGGCCAGCTGATCGCCCGCCAGATACAGCTCACCGGCGACACCCACCGGCGCCGGCCGCAGCCGTGCATCCAGCACGTAGACACGGGTGTTGAACACCGGGCGGCCGATCGGCACCGAATCGGTGTCGGCGTCGACGACGCGGTGATAGGTGACGTCGACCGCGGCTTCGGTCGGGCCGTAGAGGTTGTGCACCTCGGACCCGGTGAGCTCGCGCAGGCGATGCGCCGAACGCGGGGTCAGCGCCTCACCGGAGGCGAATACCATTCGCAGCGAAACACACTGCGCCACAGCCGGTTCCATCACGAACACGGTCAGCATGGACGGCACGAAGTGCGTGACGCTCACCTGTTCGGCGGCGATCAATTCGGCCAGATAGCCGGGATCGCGATGGCCGTCCGGCTTCGCGATCACGAGCCGGGCACCGATCTGCAGGGGCCAGAAGAACTCCCACACCGACACGTCGAAGGTCGACGGCGTCTTCTGCAGCACCACATCGGATTCGGTGAGGCGGTACCGGTCCTGCATCCAGATCAGGCGGTTCACGATGGCCGCGTGCGGAACCGCGACACCCTTGGGCCGTCCGGTGGAACCGGAGGTGAAGATCACGTAGGCCGTGTTCTCCGGGCGCAGCGGAGCCCGGCGATCCCGATCGCGGACCGGTTCGATCGAATATCCCGACAGATCCAGCAGGTCGATGCGGACCTGCGCGGTGTCGATCTCCAAATCGTCACCGGCGGTGAGCACACAGACCGGATCGGCGGTGGCGAGGATGTAGCGCGTGCGCTCGGCCGGATGATCCGGATCCAGCGGCACGTAAGCCGCACCCGCGGCGGTCACCGCGTACATACCCACCAGCAGATCCACCGAGCGGCGCATGCCCAGCGCGACCAGCGCGTCGGGGCCCACACCGCGTTCGATCAGCCAGCGCGCCAGCGAATTCACCCGGGCGGCGAACCCGGCGTACGACAGAGTTGTCCCCTCGAAGGTCAGCGCGGGCACGTCGGGAGTGCGAACGACCTGCTCCGCGAACATCGCGGCCAGGTCCGCGGTCGCGACCCCACGCTCGGCCAGTGCGGCCGTGACGTCGAAATCGGTGGCATTCCACCGCGACACGGTCGTCTCGCGCTCACCGGATTCGAGTAGATCGATATCACCGAACGCGCGATCGGGATCGGCGGCCATCGCCTCGAACACCCGCACCAGCCGATCGGCGATCCGGCGAACCGTGCTCTCCTCGAACAGATCCCGGAGGTATCCCGCCCGGATGCGCAGGTTCTGCCGGTTCTGCGCGGGCGACTCACCGGCGATGCTGTCCAACTGCACGATCAGTGTCAGCGGGTAGTGCGTCGCATCGGTGGCGTCGAGATCGGTGACGGCCATACCGTCGATATCGGCGGCCTGACTCCGGATGCCGTCGGCGTCGACCGGATAGGACTCGAACACCACCAGGGTGTCGAACAATCCGCCCATACCGGCGGCGGCCTGGATTTCGGCCAGACCCACATAGTGATGGTCCAGCAGATCGGCCTGTTCGCCCTGCACTCGCTGCAGCAACTCGCGTGCTGTTTCCGATTCGTCGAATCGCACCCGCACGGGCACCGTGTTGATGAACAGGCCCACCATTGATTCGACGCCGGACAGCTGCGGCGGCCGTCCGGACACCGTGGTGCCGAACAGCACATCCTCGTGCCCGGTCCAGCGGCCCAGCAGCACACCCCAAGCCACCTGCAGCACGGTGTTCACTGTGACGCCGAGCTCGACGGCCAATGCCGTCAGGCGGCCCGTGGTCTGCTCGCCCAGTTCGAATACGTACTCGCCCGACAGCGCGGTGATCTCGTGGCCGGAATCGGCCCGGGTCAGCAGCGTGGGCTCGTCCACACCGGCGAGCGCCTGCGTCCATGCCTGGATCGAGGCCGAATGATCCTGCTGCGCGGCCCATTCCAGGAAGTAGCGGTACGACCGGACCGGGGCCAGCGCGGTGGCGTCACCGTGCGTGGCGTACAGCACCAGCAGATCCCGCATGAGCAGCGGCATCGACCAGCCGTCGAGCAGGATGTGGTGGTTGGACACGGCCAGCCGCCAACTGTCGGCGCTCACCTGGATCAGGGTGAAGCGGATCAGCGGCGGGGCGGCCAGATCGAAGCGGTGCATCCGGTCGGCCTCGATGAGGTCGGCGAATTCACCGGTGGCACGGCGATCGTGTTCGGTCCACGCGAGGTCGACCTCGTTGAGCACCACCTGTACGGGATTACCCTCGGCATCGGAGACGAAGGCGGCCCGCAGGCTCTCGTAGCGATCGACGAGAGCCTGTGCGGCCGAACGCAATCGGGATGCGTCGACCCGGCCGGTCAGGGTGAGCACGGCCTGTGCGGTGTACACGTCGACCGAGGCGGAGGCCAGTTGCGCGTGGAACAGCAGACCGGCCTGCAGGGCCGACAGCGGCCATACGTCGGTCAGCGCCGGGAAGCGCCGCTCCCATTCGTCCACATCGCGCTGCGTACCGGGTACGAGCGGGAAGTCCGATGGTGTGTGCCCACCGGCGCGCGCCGACTCCGCATGGTGCGCAACGGCTTCCACCGCACTCGCCCACAGCCGGCCGAATTCGGCGACGGCCTCGGCATCGAGCATGGTGCGCGGATAACCGATGGTCGCGATGAGCTCGTCGCCGATGACGATGGCATTGATGTCCAGCGGTGCCATGACCGGCATATCGCCGTCGTAATCGCCACCGACCGAACCCAATTCGGGCGCCGGAATCCAGCCGAAGCCGCGCAGCGCCTCGGGGATCGCGCCGTCGGCGACGCGGCCGAGATAGTTGAAGCTGATCTGACCGGGCAGCCGCTCCGGCAGTTGCGCGGCGGTCTCGTTGTTCAGATACCGCAGCAGTCCGTAGCCCAGCCCCTTGTCCGGGACGGCCCGCAACTGCTCCTTGATCGACTTGATCGCCGCGCCCATCTCGGGACCACCGGTCAGGGCGGCGTCCACATTGATACCGCCGAGGTCGAACCGGACCGGGAAGATCGAGGTGAACCAGCCGACCGTGCGCGACAGATCCGCACCCGGCACCAGATCCTCTTCGCGGCCGTGGCCCTCCATCCGCAGCAGCAGCGAATCCGGCGCATCCGAATCCGCGAGGCGCCGCGCCCGCCAGGCCGTGGCCGCCAGGACCAGCGCGGTCATGAGGCCGTCGTTCGCACCGCCGTGGAACAGCGCCGGAACGGTCGTGAGCAGTGTCCGGGTGATCTCGGCCGAGGTCTCGACCCGATGCCGCTCGAGCACCCTGGACACATCGATGTGCGGATCCATGGGCCGCCGGGTGACCAGCGGATCCGGACCCTCCACCACGGCACGCCAATGGTCGAGTTCGGCGGAACGTTCGGCCGCGACGCGCTCGAGGGCATGGGCCCAGGTGCGCATACTGGTCGCGGCCGGGGTCAGCTGCGGGGTCTGGCCGGACGAGATCTGTCCCCACGCCATCACGAAGTCGGGCACCAGGATTCGCCACGACACACCGTCGATGACCAGGTGGTGGGCGATGACCACGAGCCGGCCCGTCCGCTCGCCCGGCGCCGCGGGCTCCAGCCACAGGAACCGGATCACCACGCCCGCTTCGGGATCCAGCCGGTCCAGCGATTCGCCGAGGCTCGCGGTGGCGAGTTCGAACAGGGCGTCGTCGTCGATCGACGGGTCGAATTCCACCCGGTCGATCAGGGCGTCGACGTCCACCGTGCCGGGTGCGGCGGTTTCGACGATCCATTCCGCACCGGCGTGCCGGCGCAACCGCGCGCGCAGCATGTCGTGGCGATCGATCACCGCGGCCGCGGTCGCGGCGATGCCGGCCCGGTCGATACCCGCCGGAAGTTCCAGCGCCACGGTCTGATTGAAGCGTCCGATCGAACCCGGCCGCTCCATCATGAACCGCACCACCGGAGTCAGCGGCATGGTGCCCACGCCGCCACCGGGCAGTTCGGCCAGCTGCGCCGGCGCCGCGCCCTGCGCGCTGCCGGTCTCGGCCACCGCTGCCAGCGCGGCGACGGTGCGCTGTTCGAATACATCGCGCGGTGAGAACACCACGCCCCGGGCCTTGGCCCGCGACACCAGCTGGATCGACACGATGCTGTCGCCGCCCAGTGCGAAGAAGGAGTCGTCGACACCCACTCGATCCAGGCCGAGCACCTCGCAGAACACCTCGGCGATGGCGTGCTCCAGCGGAGTGCGCGGCGCCTGGAACGTCACGTCGGAGGCGAATACCGGCTCGGGCAGCGCCCGGCGGTCCAGTTTGCCGGCCGGGGTCAGCGGAATCCGGTCCAGGACCATGATCGACGAGGGCACCATGTAGCTGGTCAGCCGCTCGGAGATGTGCGCGGTGACATCCGCGACGTCGATCGAATATCCCGGTGCGGCAGTGACATACGAGACGAGCGATACCGCGCCCGCATCACCGCGGTGCCCGATGGTGACGGCGAATTCCACCGACCGGTGCGAGGTGAGCGCCGCGTCGATCTCGCCCAGTTCGATGCGGAAACCACGCACCTTCACCTGGAAATCGGACCGGCCGATGTATTCGAGACGGTTCTCGATGCCATCGGGCTGCTGCCGGGAACTCCATCGCACCACGTCGCCGGTGCGGTACATCCGCTCGCCGGAGGCGTAGGGGTTGGCGACGAAGCGATCGGCGGTCAGCGCGAACCGGCCCAGATAGCCGCGTGTCACCGCGGCGCCCGCGACATACAGCTCGCCCACGACACCGTCGGGTACGGGCTGGAGCAGGCTGTCCAGCACCAGCGACCGCACGCCGCGGATCGGGCCGCCGATACTCGGCGTATCGCCGGGCAGCAGCGGCTCACCGATGTTGACCACGATGGTGGCCTCGGTCGGACCGTAGATGTTGTAGAAGTCGCGCAGACCGTGCTCGCCGTCGGCGCCGAGCGGAATCGCCCATCGCGTAACGAGTTCCGGCGAGAAGGCCTCACCGCCGACCATGATCACCCGCACGCTGTCCAGGCCCGCGGGTTCGATGGTCGCCAGCACCGCGGGGGTGCTGAACAGATGGGTAACCCGCTCGCGCCGGATCAGCTCGTAGAGTTCGGCGCCACCGTAGACACCAGTGGGTACCACGACCAGGGTGCCGCCCGGGCCGAGCGCGAACAGCAACTCCATGACCGAGGCGTCGAAACTCGGGGAGGAGAAATGCAGCGTCCGGGAGTCGGTGTCCAGGCCGTAGCGCTCGACCTGCTCGGCGCTCAGGGTCGCTATTCCGGCGTGCGGAACGACAACACCCTTGGGCACACCGGTCGAGCCGGAGGTGTAGATGACATAGGCCCCGTGCTCGGGATGCAGCGGGCGCACTCGGTCGGCGTCGGTGACCGGTTCGGTGCCGAAGGAATCCAGTGCCCCCTCGGCCAGTTCCTCGAGCACCAGCCATTGCACCGTATCGGGCAGTCCCTCGCGCACCGCGGCGGTGGTCAGGCCGATCCGGGTCCCGGAATCGGTGAGCATGTGCAGGATGCGGTCGGCCGGGTAGGTCGGATCGATCGGCAGGAAGACGCCACCGGATTTGGTCACGCCCCACTGAGCGAAATAGGACTCCGCCGAGCGCGGAATCGCGATCGCCACCAGGTCGTCGGGACCGACTCCATGTTCGATCAGCAGCCGGGCCAGGCGGTTGGACCGCTCGTCGAGTTCGCGGTAGGTCAGCCGGACGTCACCGTGCACGACGGCCTCGCCCAGCGGATTCCGCTCGACCGCCGCGGCCAGCAGATCGGGCATCCGCCCACCGGGCAGCGCCGGGCCGCCGGTACGGGACACCAGGTCGGCACGTTCGGCGTCGTCGAGAATGTCGATCGTGCCGATCGGGGCCTCGGGATCGGCCAGCACGGCCTCGAGTACCGCGAGCCACCGCACCACGATGGAATCGGCGGTGGCCTCGTCGAACAGATCCGTGGCATAGGTCAGAGCCAGCGACATCCGCTCCGGGTCCTGCTCCGACAGCGTGAACTGCAGGTCGAAGCGAGCGACGTGCTCGTCGAGCTCCAGCGCGGAAACCGTCAGGCCGGGCAGCTCCAGCGTCGCGCGCTCCATGTTCTGGAACGACAGCGCGACCTGGAACAGCGGGTTGCGCGCCTGCGACCGCTCCGGTGCGAGCACGTCGACCAGGCGCTCGAACGGCACATCGGCGTTGCCGAAGGCATCGAGGTCGACGTGGCGGACCCGCTCCAGCAGCGTGGCGAAGGACTCGGCGCGATCGATCTCGGTCCGCAGCACCAGGGTGTTGACGAACATGCCGACCAGATCGTCGAGCGCGGCCTCACCGCGGCCCGCGATCGGCGTGCCGACCGCGATGTCGTCGGCGCCCGACAGTCGGGCCAGCAGCACCGCGAGGGCGCCGTGCACGACCATGAACAGCGACGAATTCCGTTGCCGGGCAAGTTCTTCCAGACCCGAGACCAGCTCCGGCGCCAGGGTGCGGCGGAGTGTCGCACCGCGATGGGAGGCGGCGGCCGGACGCGGACGATCGGCCGGTAGGGGCAGCTCATCGGGCACCCCGTCGAGGGTGTCCTGCCAGTAGGCGATCTGCCGGGCCAGCAGCGACTGCGGATCGTCCTCTACGCCCAGCACCTCGCGCTGCCACAGCGCGAAATCGGCGTACTGCACCGCGAGCGGAGCCCAGCCGGGCGCACCGCCCTGGGTACGCGCGGTGTAGGCGGTCATCACATCGCGGGCCAGCGGGCCCATCGAGATACCGTCGCCGGCGATGTGGTGCACCACCACGACCAGCACGTGCTCATCGGACTGGAGTTCGAACAGCCGGGCGCGCAACGGAACCTGCTCGGCCACATCGAATCCGATGCCCGCGAACTCGGTGAGCGCGCTGATCAGTTCGGCCTCACCGATCGGATAGGCCCGCAGATCCATCGGGATCTGCTCGGCCGCGACCACCACCTGGGTGGGCGTACCGCCGTGTTCGGGATAGCGGGTACGCAGTGACTCGTGCCGGCGAATCACATCGAAGATCGCCAATTGCAGTGCGGCGGTGTCGAGTTCACCCGAAAGCCGGATGGCCAGCGGCAGGTTGTAGGCCGATGCCGTCGTGTCGTATTGGTTCAGGAACCACATCCGCTGCTGCGCGAACGACAGCGGCACCACCTCCGGCCGCGGGCGGGCGGACAGTCGCGGCCGCGCCTCGCCACCGGTATGGGTTTCCACCTTCGCCGCCAGAGCCTCCACGGTGGAGGCCTCGAACAGCGCCCGCACCGCGACATCGACGCCGAGGGCATCGGAGATCCGCGCCACCACACGGGTGGCGATCAGCGAGTTGCCGCCCAGTTCGAAGAAGTCGTCATCGAGGCCCACCCGCTCGAGGTCGAGCACATCGGCGAACACCGCGGCCACGGCCTCTTCGACCGGGGTCTGCGGTGCGCGGAACGCGCGCGCCTGGGCCGCGGGTGCGGGCAGTGCGCGGCGATCCAGTTTTCCGTTGACAGTCAACGGAATCCGGTCGAGCACGACGAAGGCCGTGGGCACCATGTAGGAGGGCAGCAGTTCGGCCGCCCCGGCACGCACCTCGTCCAGATCCGGCGCACCGGCCCCGGGCACCACGTACGCGACGATGCGCTGATCACCCGGCAGGTCCTCGCGCACCACCACCGCGGTCTGCGCGACCGCCGGCTGCGCCAGCACCGCGGCCTCGATCTCACCGAGTTCGATACGGAAACCGCGGACCTTCACCTGGTCATCGGCGCGGCCCAGATATTCCAGTTCACCGAAGCGGTTCCAGCGCGCCACGTCACCCGTGCGGTACAGCCGGGATCCGGGTTCCCCCAGCGGATTGGCCACGAACCGGGCCGCGGTGAGGTCGGCGCGGCCGAGATAGCCGCGCGACAGCTGCCGACCGGCGACGTACATCTCACCGGCGACACCCACCGGCACCGGATGCAGCCGGTCGTCGAGCACGTACACGCTCAGCCCGGAGATGGCCCGTCCGACCACCGAACCCGTTGCGGTGGCGATGGTTTCGGCATCGAGCACTCGAATCGAGACGTGCACGGTGGTCTCGGTGATGCCGTACATATTGACCAGCTGCGGCGAACCCGGTCGCGCGTCCGGCCCACGGCCGTCACCGTGGCGGGCCACCCAGTCGGCGAGGCGGCGCAGGTCCAGCGCCTCGCCACCGAAGATCACGTACCGCAGTGCCAGCGGCACGACCACATTCGGCCGTGCCTGCGATACCGCCGGTGCGGCATTGCGATCGGCCTCGGCGAGCTGGTAGAACGCCGATGGCGTCTGGTTGAGGATCGTCACCTGTTCGCGCCGCAGCAGATCCAGGAACTGCTCGGGCGAACGCGAGGTGTAGTAGTCCACGACCACCAGGCGGCCGCCGTAGAGCAGCGGACCCCACAGCTCCCACACCGAGAAGTCGAACGCGAACGAGTGGAACAGCGTCCACACGTCCTCGGTGTCGAAGCCGAATTCGCGATCGGTGTTCGCCAGCAACCGCACCACGTTCCGGTGTTCCACGGCCACGCCCTTGGGGCGGCCGGTGGATCCGGAGGTGTAGATGACGTAGGCGACATGGTCGTCGGTGAGCGGCGCGAGCCGGTCCGCGTCGGTGATCGAGGTCTCCCCCGCGTCGACCATATCGGGGACATCGATGCCGTAGTCGTCCATCAGGACGGTCGGCAGCGGCGCGACGACCTCCGCGAGCCCATCGCGATCCACGTCCACGGTGCCGTCGACGATGAGCGCCGCGGGCCGCGAGTCGCCGAGCACGTAGGCGATGCGCTCGGCCGGATAGGTCGGATCCACCGGCACGTATCCGGCGCCGGACTTGATCACGGCCAGCAGGGCGACCACGAGATCGGACGATCGCGGCAGCATCACCGCGACCAGGCTGCCCGGGCCGGCGCCCTCGTCGACGAGGCGGCGGGCGAGCTGATTGGCGCGCTGATCCAGCGAGGCGTAGGTCAGCCGGTCGTTGTCGTAGGTCACCGCGACCCGTTCCGGATGCGCGGCGGCGACGGCGTCGAACAGATCCGACAGTGTCGGGGAGCCGGCGAACCGCCCCGCGACGACATCGCCACCGGCGCGGACCCAGCGATCGGCGACGTCGATGCGCTCGGATTCACCGAGCAGATCGATATCGCCCACCACGGCCGCGGGATCCTCGACCACGGCGTGCAGGATCCGCACGAACCGGTCGGAGAAGGCCGCGACGGTCTCCTCGTCGAACAGATCGGTGGCGTAATTCCACAGCAGGTTCAGGCCGCCTGCGGCACCGTCGAGAGCCATCGTGCCGACCGTCAGCTGCAGATCGAATTTCGCTGTCCCCGCGTCGAATTCGACGACGTCGAGGTTCAGTCCGGGCAGTGCGACCGTGGTCGCGTCGGCCTGGCCGGTGGCCTCGAAGGTCAGCACCACCTGGACCAGCGGATGGTGTGCCTGCGAGCGGGCGGGGCTGAGCACGTCGACCAGCCGCTCGAACGGGACATCGGCGTGCGCGAAGGCGGCCAGGTCGGTACGGCGGACCTCGTCGAGCACCTCGGTGAATTCGGCGCCCGAACGCACCTGGGTACGCAGCACCAGGGTGTTGACGAACATGCCGACCAGATCGTCGAGCGCGGCGTCACCGCGGCCCGCGATCGGCGTGCCGATGGCGATATCGCCGCTGCCGGAAAGGCGTGCCGCCCAGGTGGCGAGTACCGCGTGCATCAGCATGAACAGCGTGACCCCGCGGGCACGGGCCAGTTCGGTCAGCGCGGCGTGCAGTTCGGCATCGATCGAGAAGCCGTGGGTGGCACCGGCATTGGTGGCGATCTCGCGACGGGGCCGGTCGGCGGGCAGCTCGATCTGATCGGGCAGATCGCGCAACTGCTCACGCCAGTAGGCGATCTGGCGCGCGGCCGGCGACTGCGAATCGTCCTCGTCGCCCAGCACCTCGTGCTGCCACAACGCGTAATCGGCGTACTGCACCGGCAGCGGCGACCACACCGGCGATTCGCCGTGCACCCGCTCGGAGTAGGCCGACACGATATCGCGCAGTAGTGGCCGCAGCGAGAAACCGTCGGAGCTGATGTGGTGCATGACCAGCACCACGACATGGTCTTCGCGGTCCAGTCGCAGCAGCGTGGCCCGGAACGGAATCTCGATCGTGACGTCGAAGAACACTCCGGCGAGTTGTTCCACGCGGGTGGCCAATTCGGCCGCCGCGACCGGTTCCGGATCGAGATCCAGAACCACCTGCGACACCGGCAGCACCTGCTGATAGCCGACCCCGGCGACGGCCGGGTACACGGTGCGCAGCACCTCGTGCCGTGCGAGCACATCGGCCACCGCCGCGCCGAGCGCCTGCTCGTCGAGTTCACCGGTCAGCCGGATCGCGACCGGGATGTTGTTGACCGCGGTGCGGTTGTCGAACCGGTTCAGGAACCACATGCGCTGCTGGGCAGGTGACAACGGCACCAGCGCCGGACGCGGACGCGGAGTCAGCGGCACCCGGCCGCCCTCTCCCGCATGGGTTTCCACGCGCGCGGCCAGCGCCGCGACTGTGGTCGCCTCGAAGATGGTGCGGACCGCGACCTCGGTGTCCAGAGCCGTGCCGAGACGGGCGGCGACCTGCGTGGCGATCAGCGAGTTGCCGCCGAGTTCGAAGAAGTCGTCGTCGAGACCGACGCGCTCGAGCCCCAGCACATCGGCGAGCGTGTCTGCGACGGTCTGCTCCACCGAGGTGATCGGCGCGCGGAACACCTTCGCCTCGAAGGTCGGCGCGGGCAGCGCGCGGCGGTCGAGTTTGCCCGACGCGTTGAGCGGCAGCTCATCGAGCACGACGTAGGCGTTCGGCACCATGTACGACGGAAGTCGCTGTGCCAGTTCGGTCTTCACCGTATCGATATCGATGCCGGCGCCGGTGTTCGGCACCGCGTAGGCGACCAGCTGATCGCCGAGGCGGTCGTCGGAACGCACCAGCACCACGGCCTGTGCAACCGTATCCACCGCGATCAGCGCCGACTCGATCTCACCGAGTTCGATGCGCTGGCCGCGCAGTTTCACCTGGAAGTCGGTGCGCCCCAGGTACACCAGCTCGCCGCCGGCCCCGGTACCGCCGTTGCCGGGGGTGCTCCAATACACCAGGTCACCGGTGCGGTACATGCGCTCACCGGCACCGAACGGATTGGCCACGAACCGATCCGCGGTCAGGTCCATCCGGCCGACATACCCGTGTGCGAGCTGGGAGCCCGCCAGATACAGCTCACCCGCGACACCCGGTGGCACGGGTCGCAGCCGCGAATCCAGCACGTAGACCTGCGTATTGAACACCGGGGCACCGATCGGCACGGTGACGGTGTCGGCGTCGACCACCTCGTGATAGGTGACATCGACCGCGGCCTCGGTCGGGCCGTAGAGGTTGTGCAGGCGAGCACCGGTGAGCGCGCGCAACTGCTGAGCGGTCTGCACCGGCAGCGCCTCACCCGAGGCGAAGACGTTGCGCAGTGTGCCATCGGTTCCGGCGTCGGTGGCGTCGCTGCTCAGCGCGGTCAGGTAGACCGCGAGCATGGACGGGACGAAGTGCACGACGGTGACGCCCTCGTCGGCGATCAGTTCCGCCAGATAGGCGGGATCGCGGTGACCGTCCGGCTTGGCGACCACCAGGCGGGCACCGATCTGCAAGGGCCAGAAGAACTCCCAGACCGACACGTCGAAGGTCGACGGCGTCTTCTGCAGCACCACATCGAAGGCGGCCAGACCGTACTGGGCGTGCATCCACACCAGCCGGTTGACGATCGCGGAATGCGGTACCGCCACCCCCTTCGGCCGGCCCGTGGATCCCGAGGTGAACAGCACATAGGCGGTGTTCGACGGGTGCAGCGGGGCCAGCCGGTCGTCATCGGTCAATGGGGTCGCCGCGAACCGCGACAGCTCCAGCTCGTCGACCGCAGCCACGGAGGTGGCGGACAGTCCGGCGGCGTCGTCGAAGGCGGCCCGGTCACCGCTCGAGCTGAGCAGTACCGCCGGGCGCGCGGTCTCGACGATGTAGCCGATGCGCTCGGCCGGATGATCCGGATCCAAGGGCAGATAGGCGCCACCGGCGGCGACCACCGCGTAGATTCCGGCCACCAGATCGATCGAACGCCGCAGTCCCAGTGCCACGACCGATTCGGGTCCGACGCCCTCGGCGATGAGCCAGCGCGCCAATTGCCTTACCCGCCCGGCGAATTCGGCGTAGGACAGACTCGTCCCCTCGAAGCTGATCGCTGCCGCCTCGGGGGTGCGCGCGACCTGCGCCTCGAACAGCGAGATCAGGGTTTCGGCCGGATCATCGGAGCTGCGGGGCAGCGCCGCGTCGATCTCGAAGGAGGTCTCGTTCCAGTGCCGCACGATCAGCGCGCGCTCGGCGGGATCGAGAACTTCGATATCGCCCACCGTGATCGCGGGATCCGCGGCCACGGCTTCGAGGACCCTCAGCAGTCGCGTCGCGAAGGTCTTGGCGAAGCCGGCGTCGAAAAGGTCGGTGGCGTAGACCAATTCGGCGTCCATACCGACCGCGTCGGCGCCGGGTTCGGTGCTGTCGGTGAGGGTCAGTTGCAGATCGAACTTCGCCGAGGGCGCGTCGATCCGCATCTCCGAGACCGTCAGTCCGGGCAGTTCCAGCGCCGCCGTTCCGGTGTTCTGGAAGGTCAGCATGACCTGGAACAGCGGATGCCGGCCCTGTGAACGCGCCGGGTTGAGTACCTCGACCAAGCGCTCGAACGGCACACCCGCCTGAGCGAAGGCCGCCAGATCGCGCTCACGGACCGAGGCCAGCAGATCGGTGAACGAGGTCGCCGGATCCACCTCGGACCGCAGCACCAGCGTGTTGACGACCATGCCGACCAGATCGTCGAGGGCCTGCTCGCCACGACCGGCGACCGGAATGCCGATCGCGATGTCGTCGGTGCCGCTCAACCGCGACAGCAGCGTGGCGAATGCGCCGTGCACCACCATGAACAGGGTGGTCTGCTGGGCGCGCGCCAGACCGCTCAGCGCCTCGACCAGATGGGCCGGGACCTGGAAGCGATGGGTGCCCGCGGCATAGGACGCGACCGCCGGACGCGGACGGTTGGACAGCCGCAGCTCATCGGGCAGTCCCGCGAGAGCGGTGCGCCAATAGTCGAGCTGCGCGGAGATCAGCGAGCGCGGATCCTCCTCGGAACCCAGGACATCGCGCTGCCAGAGTGCGTAGTCCACGTACTGGATCGGCAGCGGCGGCCAGGCCGGCACGGTATCGGCGGTGCGGGCCAGGTACGCGGTCATCAGATCACGCACCAGGGGCCGCATGGAGAAACCGTCCGCGGCGATGTGATGGGCGACCACGACCAGGATGTGATCGACGGGGCTGTTGCGATAGATCCGCATTCGCACCGGCGGCTCGGTGGTGACATCGAAACCGTACTCGGCGAATTCGGCGATCGCCGCCACGAGAGCAGCGGTATCGCGCTCGTCGAGGGTGTCGATGACCTGGATCTCGGGAACCGCGCTCGCGGCCGGCAGCACCCGCTGATACCCGACACCGTCGTGCGATGGGTAGATCGTGCGCAGCGATTCGTGCCGGGACACGATGTCGGCGACCGCGCCGCGCAGCGCGGGCAGATCCAGTTCGCCGCGCAATTGCACAGCGACGGGAATGTTGTTCGCGGCCGAATCGCTGTCGAAGCGGTTGAGGAACCACATCCGCTGCTGGGCGAGCGACAGCGGCGGCCGCTCGGGCCGCTGTTGCGGCGACAGTGCGAGGCGCGCACCGGAACCGGTCTGCAGGCCGACCAGTGCGGCCAGTCCGGCGACCGTCGAAGCCTCGAACAGTGCCCGCACCCCGACCTCGGCGCCCAGCGCGGCGCCGAGGCGCGCGGTGACCTGGGTCGCGATCAGCGAATTACCGCCGAGGACGAAGAAGTCGTCATCGGCACCAACTCTGCCGCCGGCTCGATCGATGCCCAGCAGATCGGCGAAGATATCGGCGACCAGTTCCTCGATCGGACCGCTCGGGGCCCGGAACTCGCGGGCGGTGAACTCGGGCGCCGGCAGCGCCCGGCGATCCAGCTTGCCCGCCGGGGTCAGCGGAATCCCGTCGAGAACCACCAGTGCCGTAGGCACCATGTAGGCCGGAAGCCGTTGCGCCGCATACTCCGACACCGCGTCGGCATCGATGACGCGGCCCGGCGCCGGGCGCAGATACGACACCAGTACGCTCGCACCGCTGTCGGCGCGATGTCCGACGGTGACCGCGAAATCGACGTCGTCGTGCCGGGTGAGGGTGGCGTCGATCTCACCGAGTTCGATACGGAAACCGCGGATCTTGACCTGGAAGTCGTTGCGGCCCACATACTCCACGACCGCGGCACCCGCGCCGTCGCGACGCCAGCGCACCACGTCTCCGGTACGGTACAGCCGGGTTCCGGTGTCGCCGTACGGATTCGCGACGAACCGCTCGGCTGTCAGCCCGGCACGCGCGTGATAGCCGCGAGCCAGCCCGATACCGGCCACGTAGAGCTCACCGGCCACACCCTCGGGTACCGGACGCAGCCGGCTGTCGAGGATCAGCGCCCGCATACCGCGGACCGGGCCACCGATGGTGACCTGATCCCCCTGCCGCAGCGGCGCACTGATATTCGTGGCGATGGTGGCTTCGGTGGGGCCGTAGGCATTGTGGAACCGGCGCACCACCGCGGGCCCGGAGCCGTTGCCGCCGGCACCGGCCCCGCGCGGCAGCACCGACCATTTCGCGACCAGATCCGGCGACAACGCCTCACCACCGGCAATGATGACCGACATACCGGCCAGCGCCACCGGATCCAGCGAAGCCAGCACCGACGGCGTGATCAGGCCGACCGTGACATGCTCGCGGGCGATGAGCGCACCGAGTTCGTCACCACCGTAGGTGCCCGGCGGGACCACCACGAGCCCACCGGCCGACCCCACCGCCAGCAGCAGTTCGAGGATCGACGCGTCGAACGACGGCGAAGCGAAAGCCAGTGCGCGAGTACGGCGATCGAGTCCGTAGTGCTCGACCTGCAACGCACTGAAGTTGGCCAGACCCGCGTGGCTCACCACCACGCCCTTGGGCAGACCCGTGGAACCGGAGGTGTAGATGACGTAGGCGATCTGCGCGGACCGCAGCGCGGCGAGGCGATCGGCATCGGTTACCGGGGCAGCGGAATACTCCTCGACCTCGGCGGCGAAAGCGGGCTCGTCGAGCACCAGCCACGACCCCGCCACCGGCGCGGGCAGCGCCTCGGCCTCGGCGGCCACCGTAACACCCAGCAGCGCACCGGAATCGGAGATCATGTGCGCGATGCGATCGGCCGGATAGGCGGGATCGACCGGCAGGAACGCCGCACCCGTGCGGGCGACGGCCCACACCGCCAGCACCGATTCGATCGAGCGCGGAACGGCCACCGCCACCAGGGCTTCCGGCCCGGCGCCGCGCGCGATCAGGGCACGGGCCAGACGGTTGGCCGCGGCATCCAGTTCCGTGTATGTCAGCGACCGGCCGTCGAAGACGACGGCCTGACCGTCCGGATTGGCCGCCACCGCGGCCGCCATGATCTCCGGCATGGTGGACGGCGCGACAGCGGCGCCGCCGGTCCGGTCGAGCAGTCCCGCACGCTCGGCCTCGGACAGGATCTCCAGATCACCGACCGGCGCCTGCGGCTCCGCGGTGATCGCCTCGAGCAGTCGCACGAACCGCTCGGCGATCACGGCCACCGTGGGCTCATCGAAAAGATCACGGGCGAAGGAGAATTCGGCGAGCATGCCGGTGTCGCTGACCGTACCGGCCTCGCGCAGCGTCAGCGCCAGATCGAATTTCGCGGTCTCGACATCGAAATCGACAGTGGTGACCCGCAATCCGGGCAGCTCGAAGTTGCGCTCGGGCAGATTCTCGAACGACAGCGCGACCTGGAACAGCGGATGCCGGGCCTGCGACCGAGCCGGATTGAGCACCTCCACCAGCCGCTCGAACGGCACATCCGCGTGTGCGAAGGCTTGCAGGTCGGCATTGCGTGCGGCGCCGAGCAGTTCGGCGAAGCTCATATCGGCGTCCACCGCGGTCCGCAGGACCAGCGTGTTGACGAACATGCCGATCAGATCGTCGAGCGCCGCCTCACCACGGCCGGCCACCGGCGTGCCGACGGCGATATCGGGGGTGCCCGAGATGCGCGACAGCAGTACGGCCAGCGCACCGTGCATCACCATGAACAGCGAGGCGTTGTGCACACGGCCCAATTCGGCCAGCCGCGACTGGATCTCGGGCGATATCACGAAACTGTGCGTTCCGCCGCGATAGGTCGCCACCGCGGGACGCGGGCGATCCGAAGGCAGCGTCAGTTCGTCCGGCAGATCCGCGAGTTCGTCCGACCAGTACTGGATCTGCTTGGAGATCAACGAGTTCGGATCGTCCTCGGCACCCAGCGTTTCGCGCTGCCACAGCGCGTAATCGGCGTACTGCACCGGCAGTTCGATCCAGGTCGGCTGCTCCCAGCTGGTACGCGCGGCATAGGCGACCATGACATCGCGGGCCAGGGGCCCCATCGACCAGCCGTCGGCGGAGATGTGGTGCACCACCATGCCGAGTACGTACTCGGATTCGCTCACCTCGAAAAGGCTTGCGTGCAAGGGCACTTCGCTGGTCACGTCGAACGCCATCGACGCCAGTTCGATCAGATGCTCGATGAGATTGGACTCGGTCACCGGCACCGGGGTCAGATCGGGCACGATCTGAGCGGCGTCGAGCACCACCTGCACCGGCGCCCGGCCGGTTTCGGGGAACACCGTGCGCAGCGACTCGTGCCGGTCGATCACGTCGATGACGGCGACCTGCAGGGCGGCCACATCGAGCTCACCGGACAGCCGGATCGCGACCGGGATGTTGTTGACCGACGAAGTGGTGTCGTAGCGGTTGAGGAACCACATGCGCTGCTGTGCCAGCGACAACGGCACCTCGGCCGGCCGCTGCCGGGCCACCAGCGCCTTGCGGGCGCCCTCACCGGCCCGCGATTCGACGCGGGCCGCGAGCGCGGCCACGGTGGGCGCCTCGAACAGCATCCGCACCGGCACCCGGGTGTCCAGCGCGATCCCCAGGCGGGAGGCCACCTGGGTGGCGATCAGCGAGTTGCCGCCGAGTTCGAAGAAGTCGTCGTCGACACCGACGCGGGCCAGGCCCAGCACCTCACCGAAGATCTGGGCGACGATCTCCTCGATCGGTGTGGACGGCGCGCGGAAGGCGCGGATCTCGAACAGCGGCGCGGGCAGTGCCCGGCGGTCGAGTTTGCCGTTCACGGTCAGCGGGATCGCGTCGAGCACCATGAACGCCGAGGGCACCATGTACGCGGGCAGCAGATCTCCTGCCCCGTCGCGGATCACGTCGGTATTCGGCTCGGCGCCCGGTTCGGCCACCACATACGCGACGATGCGCTGGCCACCGGGCTGATCCTCGCGCACGATGACCGCGGCCTGTGCCACACCGGGCTGAGCCAGTACGGCGGCCTCGATCTCGCCGAGTTCGATACGGAAGCCGCGGATCTTCACCTGATCGTCGGCACGGCCCAGATATTCCAGTTCGCCGAAGCGGTTCCAGCGCGCCAGGTCGCCGGAGCGATACAGCCGGGATCCGGCCTCCCCCAGCGGATTAGCCACGAACCGCACGGTGGTCAGATCGGGGCGGCCGAGGTAACCGCGGGCCAGTTGCGGTCCGGCGACATACATTTCGCCCACCACACCGACCGGCGCCGGCCGCAACCGGTCGTCGAGCACGTACACGCTCAGGCCGCCGATCGCGCGACCCACCACACTGCCCGCCGCGTTCGCGATGGCATCGGCGTCCAGGCGCCGATACGTCACGTGCACGGTGGTCTCGGTGATGCCGTACATGTTCACCAGCACTGGCGACGAATCACCGTGGCGGGCAACCCAATCGCCGAGCCGGCGCAGCTCCAGCGCCTCGCCGCCGAACACAACGTAGCGCAGCGCGAGAGGTTCGGCCGGATCTGCGGCCCGCTCGACCTCGGCCAGCTGATAGAACGCCGAGGGGGTCTGGTTGAGCACCGTCACCCGTTCGCGCCGCAGCAGATCCAGGAACTGCTCCGGGGAACGCGAGGTGTAGTAGTCGACGACCACCAGGGTGCCGCCGAAGGCCAGCGGCCCCCACAGCTCCCACACCGAGAAGTCGAAGGCGAACGAGTGGAACATCGTCCACACGTCGTCGGGTCCGAAACCGAAGTCGGCGTCGGTATTGGCCAGCAGTCGCACCACGTTCCGATGCGCGACGGCCACGCCCTTGGGCCGCCCCGTCGAACCCGAGGTGTAGATGACGTAGGCGATATTGTCCGGCAGCAGCGGCGCGCGGCGGTCGGCGTCGGTCACCGGCTCGCCGTGCTCGACGGGGGCCGGCTGGGCCAGCTCGGCCAAGGTCAGGACCGGAACACCCGGCGGCGGTGGCACTTCCACCGCCGAATCGACCACGACACCGGAGAGCCTGGAATCGGACAGGATGTAGGCGATGCGGTCGGCCGGATAGGTCGGATCGACCGGCACATATCCCGCACCGGACTTCACCACGGCCAGCAGCGCGATCACCATCTCCAGCGAACGCGGCGCGATCACCGCCACCAGGGCCTCGGGCCCCGCTCCCGCGGCGATGAGCCGGCGCGCGGCGATATTCGCGCGTCGGTCCAGTTCGGCGTAGGTCAGCGAGCGACCGTCGAAAACCACCGCGGTGCGGTCGCCGTGCTCGTCGACGGCGGTATCGAACAGATCCACCAATGTCGCGGTGCGATCGGTGAACCGCCCCTCGGCCCGGTCGGGCGCGGCGGACACCCAGGTGCGCGACACCTCGGCGCGTTCATCCGCGCCGAGCAGATCGATATCACCGACCGCGACGGCCGGATCGGCGACGACACTGCGCAGCACCCGCAGGAACCGCTCGGCGAAAGCCTCGACGGTGACCGCGTCGAACAGATCGGTGGCGAAATCCACCGCGCCCGCGATACCGCGGGTCTCGCCGCGCCCATCGCGCTGTTCGGTGAGCGTCCACTGCATATCGAACTTCGAGATCGGGATCTCGAGTTCCTCGGCGGTGATCGACAGGCCCGGCAGTTCCAGTGCCGCGTGCGACATCTCCTGGAACGACAGCATCACCTGGAACAGCGGATGACGCGCCTGCGAACGGGCCGGGTTGAGCAGTTCGACCAGTCGCTCGAACGGGATGTCGGCATGTGCGAACGCCGACAGATCGTTTTCCCGGGTGCGGGTGAGGAAGTCGGCGAAGGACTCGGCGCCGTCGACCTCCGACCGCAGCACGAGCGTGTTGACGAACATACCGATGAGATCGTCGAGGGCCTGCTCACCACGTCCGGCCACCGGAGTGCCGACCGCGATATCGCCCGTGCCCGACAGCCGCGCCAGCAGCATCGCCAGCGCGCCGTGCAGCACCATGAACAGCGAAACACCCTGGGCCCGAGCCAGACTCGACAACCGGGCGTGCAGTTCGGCATCGATATCGAAGCCGACCCGGCTGCCCCGGAAACTCTGGGTGGCCGGCCGGGGGCGATCGGTGGGCAGGTCCAGCTGGTCCGGCAGACCGGCCAGTGCCCCACGCCAGTAGTCGATTTCGCGGGCCGCGACCGAACCCGGATCGTCCTCGGCGCCGAGGACCTGCCGCTGCCACAACGAATAGTCGATGTACTGCACCGGCAACGGCGCCCACGACGGTGCGTCGCCGGCCGCACGGGCCAGATAGGCGGCCGCCACATCGCGCGACAGCGGGCCGAAGGAGAAACCGTCGGCGGCGATGTGGTGCACCACGAACGCCACCGCGTAGTCGTCTGCGCCGGTGCCGATATCGGAATCGGTGATCCGGAAGATGCGCACCCGGATGGGCAGTTCGCGCGAGACGTCGAAGCCCTTCGCGGCGAATTCGGTGAGCGCACTCTGCAATTCGGCCGTGGTGATCGGCGCGACCGGGATGACGAAGTCGACCTCGTCGATCGGGACAACCTGCTGATATCCGCCGTCGCCGGATTCCGGGAAGACGGTGTGCAGCGATTCCTGGCGCTGCATCACATCCAGCAGAGCCTTGCGCAGCGCGTCGATATCGACGGTGCCGTGCAACCGGACGACGAACGGCAGATTGTAGGTCGGCGCGGCCGGATCGAACTGGTTGATGAACCACATCCGCTGCTGCGCCAGCGACAGCGGCACCGGATCGGGCCGCTGCTGCGCGACCAGCGGTGGGCGTGTGCCGAATTCGCCCCCGGCGCCGCGTTCGGCGGCGGTTTCGGCACGGGCGGCGATACCGGCCACGGTCGGCGTCTCGAACAGTGCCCGCACCCCGAGCGCGATACCGAACGCTGCCGAGATCCGCGCCACCACCTGGGTGGCGACCAGGGAGTTACCACCCAGGTCGAAGAAATTGTCGTCGGCGCCCACACGGGGCTGGCTCAGGACGTCGCCGTAGATACCGGCGACGATCTCCTCGGCCTGGGTGCGCGGGGCACGGAAACCTGTGGCGTCAGAGCTGAACACCGGTTCCGGCAAGGCTTTCCGGTCCAGCTTGCCTGAGGTGTTGAGCGGGAACGCGTCGAGCACGATGATCGACGCGGGCACCATGTAGCCGGGCAGGTGCTCGGCGACGAACCGGGTCAGTTCGGCCGGTTCCACCGAATATCCCGGTGCGGGAACGATATACGCGGCCAGCTGCTGGCCGGTGGCGGTATCGGCGACCAGGACCACGGCCTGGCTCACGGCCGGATGCGCCAGCAGGTCGGTCTCGATCTCACCGAGCTCGATGCGCTGGCCACGGAACTTGACCTGGAAATCGGTGCGGCCGATGTATTCCAGGACGCCTGCCGCGCTCCAGCGCACCAGGTCACCGGTGCGGTACATCCGCTCACCCGACACCCCGAAGGGGTTGGCGACGAATCGAATCCGAGGTCAGATCCGCGCGGCCCCGATAGCCGCGCGCCAGCTGGCGACCGGCCAGATACAGCTCACCGGGCGCCCCGATCGCGGCCGGACGCAGACGCGAATCCAGTACGTAGACATCGACATTCCACTCCGGATTACCGATCGGCACCGTGATCGTGTCGGCGGCGGTGACCTCCCACTCGGTCACCGAGACCGCGGCCTCGGTGGGGCCGTAGAGGTTGTACAGCCCCGCTCCGGGATTCACCGCGCGGAACATGGCCGCCGTCTCGGGCGGCAGCGCCTCGCCGATGACGAAGACCGCTCGCAGCGAATCACATTGATCCGCCGTGACATTCGCGAGGAATACGGTGAGCATGGAGGGCACGAAGTCGGTGACCGTGACGGCGTGCCGTTCGATCATCTGCGCGACGTAGACGGGATCGCGATGCCCGTCCGGATCGGCGATGACCAGTTTCGCACCGGCCATCAGCGGCAGGAAGTAGCCCCACAGCGAGACGTCGAAGGTCGTCGCCGTCTTCTGCAGGTAGACATCGGAGGCCCGCAGGTCGTACTGCCGCAGCATCCACAGCTGCTGGTTGACGATGGCGGCGTGGGTGACCGCCACGCCCTTGGGCCGGCCGGTCGAGCCCGAGGTATAGATGACATAGGCGGTATTCGACGGCAACAGGGGTGCGCGCCGGTCGGCATCGGTGATCGGCGCATCGGACACACCTGTGGTGTCGAGTGTGTCGATTCGCAACTGCCGCACCGAATCCGGCAGTTCGAGCCGGTCATCAGAGGTGGTGAGAAGACAGACCGGTGCCGCGCTGTCGAGAATGTAGGCCGTGCGCTCGGCCGGATGATCCGGGTCGATCGGCACATACGCACCGCCCGCACGCAGCACGGCGTGCATACCGATCACCAGTTCCAGCGAACGCCGCATACCCAGCGCCACCAGCGATTCCGGGCCGACGCCGTCGGCGATCAGGACCCGGGCCAGCCGGTTGACCCGCGCGCCGAATTCGGCGTAGGTCAGTTCCTCGCCGCCGAATTCGATCGCGACACGATCCGGATGGCTCGCGACTGCGGCGTCCAGCAGCGCCGGCAGCGTGGTCGTGGCCACCTCGTGCGGATTCGAACTCCAGCGCTCGACGGTCGCGTGCCGCTCGTCGGCGGTGGTGATGGGCAGTGCCCACGGCCGGTCGCCGGCCTCCGCCCGCAACATCGATTCGAAGAATTCCAGGAAGCGCGAATGATGTTGCCTCGCTTCGGATTCGGTGTAGAGGTTGGGGTTGGACTCGAAGTCGACGCGGGTGCGCGCCCCGCCCTCGCTCTGATAGAAGTTGACGCCCAGGTCCTCGATCGAACCTGTGGACAGCACATGCACCCGGCCCGGCGACCGGTCCAGCACCAGCTCGTCCTGGAACAGCATGATATTGACCCAGGGTCCGAAGAACTCCTTGGTCACCACACCGTCGCCGGTTCCGGCGGCCAGGCTCGCCGCGGCACTGTCGCGGCGGATGTCCTCGTGGCGGTAGCGCTGATGGCGCAGCGCGCCCGAGACCTCGACCTGCACCTGCTTGAGCAGTTCGGTCCAGGTGGTGTCGTGGCCGACCCGCAGCCGCAGCGGGACGATATTGGAGGTGGCGCCGCCGGAGCGACGCATCACCGCGGTGGTTCGCGCGGTCACCGGCAGGCTGAGGATGACTTCCTCGGCATCGGTCCACTGCGCCAGATACGCGGCGAAACCCGCGATCAGCATGGCCGCGGGTGAGGAATCGTAGCGGCGCACCGCCTCGGCGAGCAGCTCGTTGTGGGTATCGGACAGGCCCGCGCCGACCACGGAGTTCAGCGGCGCCGGCGCGGCGTGGCGGCCGGTCAGGCTGGAGCCGTCCTCCAGTCCGGAGACGCGCTGTGCCCAATACTCCTTATCCGTCTCGAAACGGCGGCTGTCGCGGTAGGCGAATTCGGATTCGACCAGGGTCGCCAGATCCGTCGTCTTGTTCGGTGCGGGTTCGACGCCGGCTCGATAGGCGTTGTACAGCTCCGCGATCCGGTTCAAGTTGTTCATCGCGCCGAAGCCGTCGAGCACGATGTGGTGGGCCCGGGAATACCAGAACCAGCGGTCCTCGGACAGCCGCAGAACGGCCGAGCGGGCCAGGCGATCGGTGACGATATCGAGCGGACGGCCGTAGTCGGCGCGCATCCACGTGTGGGCGGCGGCTTCGGGATCGGATTCGGCGCGCAGGTCGATCAGTTCGACCACATCGGATTCGAGGCCGTGATCGACGTACTGCAGCGGCTCACCGTCGCGTTCGACGATCCGGATGAAACCCGAACCCAGTTCGTGGGAGGCGTCCAGGCTGGCCCGAGTGAGTACTTCGACGTCGATCTCGCCCGGCACATCCACGTACTGGGCGATCGTGATCGGCACCTGGGGGTCCAGGTGCTGCGCGTACCAGATTCCGAGTTGTGCCGGCGACAGCGGGAACAGCTCGTCCCCGAGCCTTGCCGTATCACCGGCCCCCGCTGCGGGCGTTACCTCGCCGCCAGCTTCGCCGTTGCCGCCGAAATCCAGCCGGTCCAACCCGTAACCTCACTTCCGGAACGCCATGCAGCGCTCCCCGATAGCACACACACCGATACCGACGCTCACCTCATCCGAGCGTGGCGCCGGTTCGGGGCTCATTTCGATTGCAATCAGACAAAAATGTTCATAGGACCTATCCGTCCGCCGGCCCGATCTTGTTACATGGGCCCGACCACATCCGCCGACCACGGATCGGCCTCGTCTCGCCATTCGCTGATGAACACCGAACCAATCTACCGCCCGCTACCGACAATGACCCAAGAAGCCTCATAGCGTCAGAGCATCACGACTGCGTGAGGTTACAACGACCACAGCCGGACCGATCGAGCGAATGTTTCCCAGTGTCAGGAGCCCGATCCGGACACCGGATTCCGGTCCCGGTTCGGGTCGTAGAGATGTGACTGCGCACAGTCGAGCGCCGGTGTCAGCGCGCGGCCCACCAGAACCACCGCTGCCTGGCGCAACCCCGCCGCCTCGACCCGATCGGCGATATCGGCCAGCGTCCCGCGCAGCACCTGCTGCCGCGGCTGGCTCGCGCGATAGACCACCACCGCGGGGCAATCGGCCCCGTACTCGTCCGACAGTTCCGCGGCGAGCTCCCGGATCCGCGTGATCGCCAGATGCAGCACCAGACTCGCCCGGGTGTGCGCGAAGTTCGCCAGTGCCTCCGATTCGGGCATCGCCGTCGACCGCGCCCGGGTGCGGGTCAGCACCACCGACTGCACCAGCTCCGGCACGGTCAGCTCACTGCCGAGTACCGCGGCCGCCGCCGCGTAGGCCGGCACCCCCGGCGTCACATCCCACGCGATCCCTCGCGCGTCGAGCCGGCGGGTCTGCTCGGTCAGCGCCGAATAGATCGACGGGTCGCCCGAACACAATCGCGCCACATCCTTGCCCTCGGCATCCGCGCGGGCACAGTGCGCCACGATCTCGTCCAGATCCAAGCCCTGGGTATCGATCAATTCCGCGTCCGGCGCGCAATTGCCCAGCACCTCGGGATCCAGATAGGTCCCCGCGTACAGGCACACCGGCGATTCCCGCAGCAGCCGCACCGCTCGCAGGGTCAGCAGATCCGCAGCCCCGGGGCCCGCTCCGATGAAGTGCACGGTCATGGGGCGAGTGTAGGGAGCCCCTACCCCGTCATGTTCAGTCCGCCCAGGATCTTGGTGGGCCGGACGCGAACCACCAGCTCTCCCGGCACCGCGTTGCGGCGACCGAACTCCTCGCCGCGTTCCGGTCCCATATAACGAACCGCGATGGCGGTGGCGGTGCGCAGCAGTTCGGCCGGGTCCTCGGAGACGGTCGCGATGCCCTGGACCTGGAAGTAGGCGTACGGCGGCTGCTGCAGATCCACACAGATCGACACTCGCGGATCGCGGGCGATCGCCTTGCCCTTGGCAGTGGTCTTACCGGTGTTGAAGACCAGTTCGTCACCGTCGACGATGAACCACACCGGATTCACGACCGGCCGCCCGTCGGAGGCGACGATGGCCAGTTTGCCGGTGCGGGTGCCGGCGGAAAGGAATTCACGCACTTCGGGATCGGTGATGGAAGGCATACGCCCACCCTAGAAGCCCGAGCACCCGAATCCCGGCTCCGACTTGACTCAGATGGCGCCGCGTTCGCGGGCCCGCGCCACGGCGGAGGTCCGGGATTTCACGCCCAGTTTCGAATAGATGTGCACCAGATGGGATTTCACCGTCGTCTCGCTGAGGAACAGCTGTCTGCCGATCTCCCGGTTGGAGTGGCCGTCGGCCACCAGGCGCAGCACCTCGATCTCCCGGGCGCTCAGCGTGGTGTCCGGTTTGCGGACGCGGGTCATCAGGCGCGATGCCACCGAGGGTGAGAGAACACTGTCGCCCTCGGCGGCGCCGCGCACCGCGGCCAGCAGTTCCGCGGGCGGGGTGTCCTTGAGGATGTATCCACAGGCGCCGGCCTCGATGGCGCCGAGAATGTCGGCATCGGTGTCGTAGTTGGTGACCACCAGGACATTCGGCGGATCGGGTAGTGCGCGCAGCGCGAGCGTCGCGTCCACACCCGATCTGCCGGGGCCGAACCGCAGATCCATCAGCACCAGATCGACGGGGGTGGTGGCGCAGAATGCCACGGCTTCCTCCGCGGTCGCCGCCTCACCGGCCACCGTGATGTCGGCATCGGAATCCAGCAGGGCCCGCAGACCGGCGCGGACGATCGCGTGATCGTCGGCGAGCAGGAGCCGGATCACGAGCGCTCCTCGCGTGTGATGCGTTGGGCGGCAACAGTTTCCGGCGCTGCCGACGGTTCCGGCAGCACGTCACGGGTTCGCGGATCCCCAGCGTCCGGCTGGGCGGGGACATCCGGCGCGGAACTCTCCTCGCCCGCCTCCGCCAGCGGAAACGACACCGTCACCGCGGTATGCCCCGGTTCGGATTCCACCTCCATCGTGCCGCCCTGCTGTTCCACCCGGCTGCGCATGGCATTGAGCCCGAAGGTGCCGCGGCCGAACACCGCCGGATCGATACCCACACCGTCGTCGACCACATCCAGATGCACGGCGTCGCCACCGTAGGTGAGCGTGATCCGCATCCGATCCGCGCGCGCGTGCCGGACCACATTCGACACCGCACCCTGCGCTACCCGGACCAGGGCCGCCTCCACCGGCATCGGCAACCGCATCGGCGCGCCCTCGACCACGGTGCGGGCGCTGAGACCGGGCCCCTCGGCGCGCGACGCGATCCGTTCGAGCGCATCGCTGAGCGACTGCCCCTCCAGTACCGCGGGTGTGAGATCACCGATGAGCTGCCGGGTCTCGGCGAGGTTGTCGGCGGCGGTTTCGCGGGCGAGCCGAATCTGTTGCAGCGCCGGATGACCGGGGGCGTCGCGTTCGGCGGCGTGCAGCAGCAGTTGGATGCTGGACAGCCCCTGCGCCACGGTGTCGTGGATCTCCTGTGCCAGCCGCTCCCGTTCGGCGAGCTTGCCGGCCGTGCGTTCCCGCTCGGCGAGAGTAGCCCGGGTGGAGAGCAATTCATCGATCAACTGCTGCCGGTCGGCAGCCTCCCGGTACAGCGCCTGATATCCGAGACCGATGGCGACCGCGACCATCGCCCCCAGCATCGGCCCGGCGACGATCGCCACCGACCAGCCCTGATGCAATCCGAAACCCAGCACGGAGACGACCGTGGCCGCGGCCACCGCCGCCAGCCCCCACCATCGCGGCAACAGATGCAGGTAGAGGATGAACAGCCCGAATACGAGATACCCCGCATCCGGCACCAGCACGACCAGCGCCAGCCACAACGCGGTGAGCCCCGCCAGCCAGACCCGTGCGGCCACCGGCCGGCCCCGCAGCAGACCACCCGCGAAATAGACGACGAGGAACAGCACCACCAGCACGACCACCGGCACCGGATGGCGCGGCCCGTCGTCGGAGGGAACCACCGCCCGCACCACCACGACCATCGCCAGCACCGTCATCAGCACATGCAGGCCCACCTGCAGTGCGGCGAAGACGGGGGTGAGTGGAGAGCGGTGCACGCTGCCAGCTTATGCGCGCCGGCCCGGGCCGCATCCATCGAAAGGCGGACTCGACGCCCCACCCGTCGGTGGTCCGCGCATGTCCGCGCGAGCGATGGCAGCGGGCCGGTCGGCGGCCAGTGTGGAGGCATGTTCGTTGCACTGCGAGATCTGCGGGCCGCGCGCGGCCGATTTCTGCTCATCACCCTGGTCGTCACCATGGTGGCGCTGCTGGTGAGTTTCCTGAGCGGACTCACCGCGGGGCTCGCGCACCAGAATATTTCCGCGCTGGAGAAACTCTCGGGCGGGTCGGTCGTCTTCGCCGATACCGGCGCGGACCCCTCCTTCGATTCCTCCGCACTGTCCGATGAGCAGGTACGGACCTGGCAGCAGGCCGGTGGCACGGTCGATACGGTCGGTATCAGCCACGGTCAGGCCACCCACGAGGGTTCCGCCCCGGCTCAGGTGGCGATATTCGGCGTCGAGCCGAACGTCTTCGGTGATCATGCCGCCACCGAATCCGGCACGGTCGTACTGAGCAGAGCCGCCGCCGATCGGCTTTCCGCCACGCGCGGCGAGCAGGTCACAATCGGCACGCAGACCTTCACGGTCGCGGCGATCGGTGACGACGACTGGTACGCCCACACACCGGTGGTGTGGACGACACCGGCGGATTGGCGACAGCTCGCCCCGCGCGGGGGTGCCGCCACCGTCCTGGTCGCCTCCGGCGTGCACGATATCGACGCAGTGAACCGGACGGCGCACACCGCCACCACCAGTGTCGACGGCTCGTTGCAGGCGATCGGCTCCTATCGAGCCGAGAACGGTTCGCTGAGCCTGATGACGGTGATGCTGTTCGTCATCTCCGCCTTGATCATCGGCGCGTTCTTCACCGTGTGGACCATCCAGCGCACTCCGGATATCGCGACCCTGAAAGCGTTGGGCGCCACCACCGGGTCGCTGATCCGCGACGCGCTGGGACAGGCGCTGATCGTGCTACTGCTCGGCGTCGGTATCGGCGTGGGAGCGACGGCGCTGGCAGGCACGCTCATCGGCGGCAGTGTGCCCTTCGTCCTCAGCGCCGCGACGACCGTCCTGCCGGCGCTCGCGCTGATCGGGCTCGGGCTGCTCGGCGCGGTGTTCGCCCTGCGCTTCCTGATCACCGCCGACCCCCTCACCGCCCTCAATCAATCTCGCTGATTCTGGTTATCGCACAGGAGCTTTCGATGTCCACCACCCTGACCGTCACAGACCTCACCCTCACCTATCCCGATGGTGACGACCGCGTCACCGCCGTCGACCGAGTCGGCCTCACCGTGCACGGCGGTGAGATCGCCGCCATCACGGGCCCCTCGGGGTCTGGCAAATCCAGTCTGCTGGCAGCGGTTTCGACGTTGGTTCGTCCCGACTCCGGCCACATGGTCCTCGAAACCGACAGCGGCAGTGTGGATCTGGCAGCCGTGAACCGCCGCGAGGCCACCGCTCTGCGCCGCGAGCGAATCGGCATCGTCTTCCAGCAGCCGAATCTGATCCCCGCACTGACAGCGCTCGAACAACTCGAGGTCATGCGTCATCTCGGCGGCCGCCCGCCGCTCACTCCGCGCCTGCGCCGAAATCGTTCGCAGGCAATGGATCTGCTCGCCGCCGTCGGCCTGCGCGGCCACGAGAACAAGCGTCCCGCACAGCTGTCCGGTGGCCAGCGCCAGCGCGTGAACATCGCCCGCGCCCTCATGCACGACCCGGACCTGCTGGTGGTGGACGAACCCACCAGCGCCCTGGATCAGGAACGCGGCGCCGCCATCATCGACCTCATCCTCGACGTCGCCCGTGAACACCGCGCCGCCACTTTGCTGGTCACCCACGACCGCTCCCACCTCGATCGAATGACCGCGGTCTACCGCATGATCGACGGCCGCCTATCGGTCGACCGATCCACACAAATGGCCGCTTGACCAGGTGATTTCGTGTCGGTGGGCGCCGGTACACTGATCTGGTAATGGCCGCTTCCACGAAAGTGACCCGACGCGTCTTGGAGACTCTCATGGCGACCGACAGCTACACCTTCAAAAGTGAGTTCGTCCGCCGTTATAAGGCACGTGGCATGACGTTGGGCGAGGCCATCGCCGAAGCACGCGGCATCGAGAAGGGCCGGGAGGAGGGCATCGCGGCAGGCAGGGCCGAAGGCGAGATCCGGTCGCTGCTGACCGTCCTCAATGCCCGCTTCGCGGTGCCCGCCCACATCACCCGGCGCGTCGGTGAAACCACCGACGAGGATCTCCTCAACACCTGGGTCGAGCGCGCGATCAGCGCGCCCACTCTGGACGCGGTCTTCGATGACGGAGGAGAAGGATCGAGCGCCGGGCGAGTGAGCATCGTCTCTGAACGATGAGCGACAGCACCGAGCGGTCGCGCGAAGCCGTATATCCGGTCACGAACGGCTTCCTTCGTGATGTCCGGATGGCGCCCGGCCCTCATCCCACCGCCTACCCGTTCTCCCTGCCCGCGGTTACCTACCTGGCGCGCAACGGCGGACTGCCCCCGGCCGGAGGTGTGACCTTTCTGGTCGGGGAGAACGGGAGCGGCAAATCGACGCTGCTCGAGGCCATCGCCGTCGCCACCGGTATGAATCCGGAGGGCGGCAGCCAGAACTACCGCTTCGCCACCCGGTCCACCGAATCGTCGCTGGGTGATCATCTGCTGCTGCGATGGGGAACCGGTAAGCCGCGGACCCGGTTCTTCCTGCGTGCCGAGACGTACTACAACGTGGCCACCGAGACCGAACGCCTCGGTCCACTACAGGTCGCCGCCCTCGGCGGGGTGTCGCCGCATCACCGATCCCATGGTGAGTCGTTCGTCGACCTGATGATGCACCGCTTCCACCCCGACGGCCTGTATCTGCTGGACGACCCGAAGCCGCACTGTCCCCCCAAGGGTGCATGGCGGCCCTGACTCGGCTGGCCGATCTGGTCGATCAACGATGCCAGATCATCGTGGCCACCCACTCACCGATCCTCCTGGCACTACCCGGCGCCACCATCTACGAGATCGCCGACGACGGCACCATCAGCGTCGTCTCCTATGACGACGCCCTTCCGGTCCGCCTGACCAGAGACTTCCTCTCGGACCCGGACCGCTACCTACGTCACCTGCTCTGAGTGCCCCTCGTTAGGTGTGAGGACGGGATCTCGATGACTCAGTGAGGTGACGGCGGGCCACACTCCGCTGCCGGGTCGCCGGGCGACGCTTCCCTGCGGCTTCCCCACCATTCAGGTTCATGGACACCGCGCGGCGTCGGTTAAGTCCGCGCTGTGGTCAGCTTCCCATCGCCCGACGAATAAGCGCACGAGCCCGGTCTCCGTACACTGCTTGCGTCTGGAGGGCGGTCCATGCTTTCTCGTAGTAGGCCGGCTCCCTGGGTTGAGTGATCGTCAGTTCGGCGGCGATGAGCTCCACCAAGGCGACCCGACGGTCGTGAATGACGAAATTCGTAGTCGTGTAGACGAACTCGGCACCCGTGGGAACGATGCCCACGACCAGCCGCGGCAACTCCATCAACTCCGGGAAGCGGGTGAGTTGTTCGATCCGGACAGCATCATCGCCCACCCCGGTATACAACGCCGACTCGCCCAGCAGATAGTGGAACTGGTGCACTCCCTCGGTCAGGATCCGCTGTCGTTGCAGTCGAGCGTCGACAGCCTCGGTGAGATCGTCGAGACCGCCGCCGAAGTCGATACAGCGGCGCAGAACTGTCTCGGCATATGCCGGCGTCTGCAGCAGCCCCGATGGGATCAGGGGGCTGTATCCGCGAATGAGCCTCGTTCCGACCTCGTGGTCGATACCGATTCGTTGGCGCCGCGCATGGCCGGTCGCTGTGACTCGCTTCCATTCCGAGTACGCGGCGTTGATGTTCGCAGCGGTCGCGACGAGATCAGGCAGCGCGAACTCGGCATCGGTATGGCGACACCAGGTGCACAGGTCGGATTCGGTCGGCAGTTGGCGACCGTTTTCGATCTTGGGGACTTTGGACTGTGCCCACCCGGCCCGCTGCGCCAGGGCAGCACCGGTGAGGCCCGCCTGCTTGCGAAGTTCGCGCAGGCGGGCCCCCAGTACTCGACGGGCATCGTCGTCCACAGTCACGTCCGGAATTGCTCGTGCGGTGTCGCTTTGTGCCACACACGGTCCCACAACCGAACGGCGTAGGCGACGATCTCCGGGTCGCTCGTCGCGGCAACACCGGACCACCAGTCCTCGGCGTCGAAGACGCTGTAGGCGATGGTGTGATCATCGATCAGCCAGAAGTCGTCGGCGACCGCGTCCGCCGCGTCGGCCTCGGCTCGCGGTAACCACCGAACGTCTTCGCCGGCCGCGATGTTGTGCGGAGTCAGAGCAATCAGATAACGCGTGTAATCCGACGGCGGCACCGTGACAATGCGCGCACGCTGAACCGCAACATCGCGGCCGGTGATCGCCGAGACGGTGCGCACCCACGGATCGAACCAAGGTCCACCAGGATCGGCGATCTTCCCCGACAGAAAGTCCCGCATCGCCGAATGCTCCGAGTCCGAGCGGTATTCGTCACGGGTCTCGAGATGACATGCCCGCACCTTGGCTCGATCGAGCAGTTCCGGTAGTTCGGCCCGGTTGTACAGGCGCATCTCCCCACCGCCCCCTATGCCAGCGCGATCTCGACGGCCGCTTCGTGGCCCGGAATCTTCATGATCGCCAATGCCTCCTTGTCGTCGATAACCACACCGCGAACAAGATACGTGCCGCGACCGGTGTCCTCGAAGGCAGGAAACCTCGTTCCCTTGTCTGCGAACCCGAGTAGGTCGTGCGGGATCTCGACACAGGAATCTTCTCCGGTCTTGTAACCCTGAACGACGATCCGACTTGGGTCTTCGGGCTGCCACAACCGGGGCGACCCTCCGTCGCCACTGCCGCCACCGATGAACTCCATAGTCCCCGAGGCACTTCTCGATCACATTCAGACGCATCGAATCGAGTTGCTGATCGTCCCGGATCTCCGGCACCTTCGTGGCCGGATACCACCGGAGCTTGCCGAACTGACCGACATCCACGATCTGGCGACGGGGATGAACTACGAGCGGTGCGGCGGGTATGTACCGGACGAGGGACGCGGCAACCCACTTCGCATGGAAGCAACCACCACTGAGAGTCCGACAGCATTCGAGATAGGCGGCCTCGGAACAGCTCCCGATGCACCAGGGTGATTGCAGCGGAAATTCCGCGCCCCGGACTGTGAGCCTCCTTGATCACCGATCTCGAACATGGGCTCACACGACATGAATCCTTCGACTTTCCGGATGGACTGCTCCAGCTCTGCACCAGCCGATACCCAGGTCGCTTTGTCGCGCAGACGATCCAGCGTCTGCATTGAGGAAAAACTATTCGAAGCCGGGAACCGATCGGTGCGGACTGCCGTCCAATCCTGTGACAGAACAGTTTCGGGTTTTGGGGACCAGAGCTGCGCTGCCGCTGTTCACAGTTCAGAACATGGGGGAACACATCATGAGCATTGTCATGGCCAGACCGGCAGTTCGATTCGGTCGAACACTGCTGTTCGCGGTGGTATCGATCACCGTGATGATCACGAGCGTGCTGGCTGCCGGCGCAGCGCACGCGTCGTTTCAACAGTGCACGAACTACAGAGTCGCGACCCAATGGGGCAGAGTCGAGGTCGACACCAGGCCGGCGGACGGGGATCCCATCGGGGGCATCGCATGGGCAATGTTCCTCAACAACATCTCCGACATCCCTGGTAGATACGACTATCAGGTCTTGGTCAACGGCAAGTCCGTCGACCAAGACTGGAAGATGAAGGACGACAACTTCCACATGACGATCCCCCGGTATCAAAGGGGGCATTACATTTACGAAGAAGGAGATGAAATCCAGGTGATCGCCTCGCACGCCGCAGGCAAGAACCTCTACGTCACCCCAATCAATCGGTGCACCATCCCCTATACGTCATAGGATGACGTTGTGGATCAGGAGATTTCGAGAGCCGGCGCCGACCTGCTGGCGGCTGACATCGAGTCGGCCCTCGGCTTCGAGGTACACATCGACGAAACGATCCCCGAGTATCTCCGTCGGACATCTTCCGCACCGGCATGGTGGATCGAATTCAGCGTCCCGGAACTGAACGTCCGTGTCGGCACCAGCCCAGGCGAGTTCACGCCCAGTGGTGTGGCGTGCGAGCTCGCCTGGCACATCCACGACGACGTCCTGTCCCGCAGCGGAAAGATCTGGCCAGCCGACCCCGAGGGGGGCGACCAGCCGTTGCTGCCCGCCCTCGACGGATGGCGAGGGCAGGGCGGATCGATACCGTTCGGGCACGTCGAGCTGGCGAAGGATCCTGATCCGAACCTGGACGGGGTGGTCCGATGGTGGCTGCCCCGCCACTCCGATGGCTTGATTGCGAGCCGTTCCGGAGATGTGTGGTTCTGCCTGTGGGAGTACAAGGGCGATGAACAACTCATCACGCCGGGCATGCCGGTCACATGGTCCATCAGCGAAGGCGGGCACGGAAAGTACCGCAAGGCAAGCGAAGTCCGGCCGGTTCAGCCGTAGCCGGCGTCGCCTCCGCTCCCTTCTCTTCCTGCGGTTCTGCCCGCCGCCGCTCAGAAAATCTGTGGTCAGGATGGTGATCGTTCCGGCAAGCTGCCAGGCGTGATCGTGGCGGAGAAGGCTGTGTGGGCGTCGAGCCGGACACGGGCGACCGGGCTGAGTGTGATGTCCTGGGTGTTGTTCGCGAGTTCCGGCCCGCTGGCCGCTGCGGTGATCGCGGCGGGCTGGTCGCCGGTTGCGGTGACCTCGGTGCGGATCGCCTCGGCCGCGATACTGCTGGTGCCGATGGTTGCGGTGCTGCGGCCGCGAGCCCTGCGATTCCGCCTGTCCGACCTCTGGCTGCTGCTCGGCTACGGCGCGCTCGGCGTCGCCGGGGTGCAACTGCTGTTCTTCGTGGCCGTGGCCAGGGTTCCGGTCGGGGTGGCGATGGTGCTGGTCAACATGGCGCCCGCGCTGGTCGCACTATGGGTACGGGTCGTGCGGGGTATCCGGTTGCCCGGACCGGTGTGGCTGGGCATCGGGTTGGCCTCGGCCGGGTTGGCTTTGGTCGCGCAGATCTGGCAGAGCGCCGGGTTGGATTTGCTCGGTATCGCCGCGGGGCTCGGCGCGGCCATCTGCTCGGCCGGATACTTCCTGCTCGGCGAATACGGCGCGAGCAGGCACGATCCGTTCGGGCTCACCGCGGCCGGCCTGGCTATCGGCGCGGTAATGCTGGCGGCGGTCGCCCCGCCGTGGGCGTTGCCTTCCGGTCTGCTCACTGCCGCTACGACACTGGGCGGTCTCCGGGTCCCGTTGTGGCTGGTGCTGCTGGTGCTGACTGTGGCCGGTACCGTGCTGCCCTACGTTGCCGGGTTGCGGGCACTGCGCGATCTGCCCGCAGCCCTGGCCAGTGTGCTGGCCTTGGTGGAACCACTCGCCGCCGCCGTACTTGCCTGGGTGCTGCTCGGTCAGAAACTCACGCCGATGCAACTGGCTGGGGCGGCGCTCCTGCTCATTGGCGGCATATTGGTGCAATCCGGGTTGCGGCTGCGGAGAAATCGCGGTCACAACTGACTGGGCCTACTTCCCCGCCCCTGGAACCTTCACCCCCGCATACCAATTCAGCAGATCCGGGTTGTCGACAGCGCTGCGTTCCACCACCCGGTCCACATCGGCGCCCTGGAACAGTTTCTTGATCGGGACCTCGAGTTTCTTGCCCGTGCGGGTGTGCGGAATGCCTGGGGCGGCGATGATTTCGTCGGGGACGTGGCGGGGGGAGACTTCGCTGCGGATGGTGGCGGCGATGCGCTTCTCGAGTTCGTCGGTGAGGTCGTATCCGGGGGCCAGGGTGATGAACAGGGGCATCCAGTAGCCGCCGTCGGGTTGTTCGGCGCCGATGACCAGGGCCTCGGCTATCTCCGGGAGTTGTTCCACCGCTTGGTAGATGTCGGCGGAACCCATGCGGATGCCCTGGCGGTTCAGGGTGGAGTCGGAGCGGCCGTGGACGACGACGCTGTCACGGCCGGTGATGGTGATCCAGTCGCCGTGCCGCCAGGTTCCCGGGAACATCTCGAAATAGGCCGCGCGGTAACGAGATCCGTCGGGATCGTTCCAGAACGACACCGGCATGGAAGGCATGGGGGCGGTGATCACCAGTTCGCCGACTTCGTCGCGGACCGGGTGTCCCGACTCGTCCCAGGAGTCGACCGCGGCACCCAGAAAACGGGTGGACAGTTCCCCCGGCCACACCGCGACGGTGCGCGCACCACCGATGAATGCCGAGACCACATCGGTCCCGCCACTGATCGAGTTGACCTGGACACGCTCACCGACATTGTCGCGCAACCACAGTGCGGACGACGGCGGCAGCGAGGAGCCGGTGATGCCGACCGCGCACAGTGCCGACAGATCGTGATCGCGGCGCGGCACCGCACCGGCTTTGATGCAGGCGAGCACATATCCGGGGCTGGTGCCCAGCACTGTCGTGCGGGTGCGGGCGGCGAGATCGAACAGCGAATCCGTTTGCGGATAGGTGGGACTGCCGTCGTAGCAGACGATGGTGGCACCCACGAGCAGCCCGGCGACCTGGAAATTCCACATCATCCAGCTGGGGCTGGTGTACCAGAAGAAGACGTCGCCTCGGCCGATATCCGATTGCAGCGCGGCGGCTTTGAGATGTTCGAGCAGTACGCCACCGTGACCGTGCACGATCCCCTTCGGCAGGCCGGTGGTTCCGGAGGAGAACAGAATCCAGAGCGGATGCGCGAAATCGACCTGCTCGGTGGACAATTCGGTGCCGCTCGGAGCCGCGACCGAATCCCAGTCCAGTACATCCGGCACGGCGATACCCAGTTGCGACACCACCACGGTGGCGCGGACCGTCGGCAGCCCGGCACGCACGGCCGCGATATCGCCGGTCTTGTCATGCGACTTCCCGCCGAACCGGTATCCGTCCGCGGTCACCAGGACGACCGGTTCCAGCTGCCCGAGACGATCCAGTGCCGCCTTGGCCGAATAGTCCTGGCCGCAGGCACTCCACACCGCACCGAGGGCGGCGGTGCCGAGAAAGGCGATCACGGTCTCGGCGATATTCGGCAGGTATCCGATCACCCGGTCCCCCGGCCGCACTCCCAGCTCACGCAGGGTCGCCGCGAACGAGGCGGTCCGCCCGAGCAGTTCCGACCAGGAGATCTCGGTCAGCCCGCCGTTCTCGTCGGCGTACACGATGGCGGGCCGATCGGTGCGCGCCTGCTGGGCGATCCGGTCGACGTAGTTCAGTGTGGTGCCCGGAAACCATTGCGCCCCAGGCATATCCGTTCCGGAGAGCACCGTTTCGGGTGCGTCACCGATCTCGAAATACTCCCAGACCGCACTCCAGAACCCGGCCAGGTCGTCGACCGACCACTGCCACAGTTGCTGATAGTCACCGAACTCACGACCCGTCCGGGCCCCGGCGAAGCGGGCGAAATCGGTGATTCGCGCCGCTGCCACATCCTGTGCGCTTGGCTCCCACTGCGGTTGCGCCATTACTCTCCTACCACCGTTCGAGAAGGTCTCCGGCCGGTCGCGATGCCGGATGAGCCGGCCAGACGGATTGGCCGCGACCCGACAGTCCGCACATCCACGGTAGTCAGCCGAAGCGCGGCACGGAATCGAATGCGACCATTCCTACCGGGCCCCGGCGCGCTGCAGAATCCGCTCGGCATGCCGCAGCACCGGCCCATCGACCATATGTCCCTCGAAGCTGAACACACCGCGATTGTTCGGCACCTCGGCCAGCACCCGGCGTGCCCAATCCAGTTCGTCGTCGCTGGGGGCATATGCCGCCCGGATCTCCGCGAGTTGCTTGGGATGGATCGCGACCTTGACGTCATATCCGACCGCGACGGCCTCATCGGATTCCGCCCGCAACCCGGCCAGATCGGCGATATCCAGGTATACCGAATCGAGTGCGAGTTTCCCGTAGGCCTTCGCCGCCAGCAGTGCCGCCGACCGCAGCTGCCGCGCCACCTCGTGATAGGACCCGTCGGCGCGGCGGCTGGAATTGCCGCCCAGTCCCGCGACGAGATCTTCCGCCCCGGCCATGGACGCGATCACATTGCGCTCGGCCATGACCTCCTCGGTGCGCAGCGCGCCGAGCGGCGATTCGAACAGCGCGATCACCTCGTAATCCGACAGCAGCGATACCTGTTGCGCGGATTCACATTTCGGCAGCATGACGCGGCGATAGGAGGTGGACGCCAGCGCGGTCAGATCGGCGTCGAAATCGTCGGTGCCGGCGGCGTTCACGCGGACCACCGTGCGGGCGGGGTCGAGCGGGGTGAGCGTCAGCGCCTCGCGAGCCGACTCCTTGTCCCCGGCGCCGACACCGTCCTCCAGGTCCAGGATCACCACATCGGCCGCCGCAGCGGCCTTTTCGTAGCGCTCGGCACGGTCGGCCGGGCAGAAGAGCCACGCCGGCCCCGGAAGTTCCCAGCTCATGCGGTGTCCATCTGCGGCATGAGCTGGGCGCTGCGTGGTTACGCTCCGCTGCCGCCTCCGCGCCTGATCGCTCATGCCTGCTCCCCACCATTCGGTCGCATCCGGACCAGAGTCTTGCGCACCGCGGTCGCCACCACATCGCCGTGCTGATTGCGGCCGGTGTGGGCGAAGGTCGCAATGCCCTCGCCCGGACGGCTTTTCGATTCGCGCTTATCTGTCACCAGGGTCTCGGCGTACAGCGTGTCGCCGTGGAACACGCGGTTTCGGAAACGCGATCTCGGAGAATCCGAGATTGCCCACGATGGTGCCCTGGGTCAGCTGCGCCACCGAGAGCCCCACCAGCGTGGACAGCGTGAACATCGAGTTGACGAGCCGCTGGTTGAACGGCGGCAGCGCGTCGGCGAAGGCCGCGTCCAGATGGAGTGCCTGGGTATTCATGGTCAGCGTGGTGAACAGGACATTGTCCGCCTCGGTGATGGTCCGCCCGGGCCGGTGTTCGTACAGCACACCGATTTCCAGTTCCTCGAACCACAGTCCGCGCTGCACGACCCGGCGCACGGGTGTGCCGTTCGGTTCGCTCACAGCCCCAGCTCCCGTCCGATCAACATCAACTGCACCTCGGTGGTGCCCTCACCGATTTCCAGAATCTTCGAATCCCGATAGTGGCGGGCGACGGCGTATTCGTTCATGAAACCGTATCCGCCGAAGATCTGTGTGGCGTCGCGGGCGTTGTCCATGGCGGCCTCGCTGGCAACGAGTTTCGCGATGGCGGCCTGCTTCTTGAACGGCTTCCCCGTCAGCATCAAGGCCGCCGCGTCGTAGTAGGCGGTGCGGGCGGTGTGCGCCCGCGCTTCCATCCGGGCGATCTTGAACGCGATGGCCTGATTGCGGCCGATGGTGCGCCCGAAGGCTTCCCGTTCACCGGCGTAGCGCACGCTCTCGTCGACACAGCCCTGTGCCGCGCCCACCGACAGCGCCGCGATGGCGATCCGGCCCTCGTCCAGAATGCGCAGGAAGTTGGCGTAGCCGCGGCCGCGCTCGCCGAGCAGATTCGCCTGCGGCACCCGGACATCGGTGAGGCTGAGCGGGTGGGTGTCCGACGCGTGCCAGCCGACCTTGTTGTAGGCGGGTTCGGCGACGAATCCGGGAGTGCCGGTGGGCACCAGGATCGTCGAGATCTCCTTCTTGCCCTCGGTCTCACCGGTCACCGCGGTGACCGTCACCAGACGAGTGATATCGGTGCCGGAGTTGGTGATGAACTGCTTGCTGCCGTTGATGATCCACTCGTCGCCGTCGAGGACGGCCGTGGTGCGGGTACCTCCGGCATCGCTGCCGGCACCCGGTTCGGTCAATCCGAATCCGGCCAGCGCGCGCCCGGATGTCAACTGCGGCAGCCATTCCCGCTTCTGCGCCTCATTGCCGAAGCGGTAGACCGGCATGGCGCCCAGGGACACTCCGGCCTCGAGGGTGATGGCGACGCTCTGGTCGATCTTGCCGAGTTCCTCGAGCGCCAGGCACAGTGCGAAGTAGTCGCCGCCCATGCCGCCGTACTCCTCCGGGAACGGCAGCCCGAACAGGCCCATATCCGCCATCCCGGACACCACCTCGTACGGGAAGGTGTGGGCGGCATCGTGTTTCGCGGCGACCGGCGCGACCACCTGGTTGGCGAAGTCGCGGACGGTCAGCGCCAGATCCCGGTAATCCTCCGGCAGGGTGCCGGTGGAAAGGAAGTCGGTCACGGGGTTACCTCTTTCTGCTCGGAGCCGGTCGTATCGTCCACGGTGGGTTCGGCGGTGATCCGCGCCAGGACCTGTTCGACCTGCACCTGATCACCGGCCGCCACCAGCAGTTCCACCTTTCCGGCGACCGGCGCGGTCAGGGTGTGTTCCATCTTCATCGCCTCGACCACCACGACCGGGGCGCCCGCGGCGACCTCGGCGCCCGGCGCGACATGCACCGCGATCACCGAACCCGGCATGGGACTGAGTATTTCGGCGTCGGTGAGCTGTTCATCGGCGCCGCGCAGACTGGGTTCGGCGACCTCGCGCACGGCGGCCGATCCATCGGCGCCGGCAACCCAGATCGGGCCGCTGTCCTCGGCGACCCGGTAGCGGATGCGAATGCCGTCGAGTGTCATGGTCAGCACGGCGTCGTCCAGGCGGGCGATCAGTGAACGCGGATCCGCCTCGTCCACGGTGACGAGCGCCGCATCCGGTGTGCCCGTGATCGCCACGTGCACAACGCGATCACCGCCTTCGAGCCGATGCACCGTCGGTGCCGCCGTCCCGATCCGCCAGCCGTCGGGAATCTCCCAGGGCCCGCGCGGCGCGGCCGGCCACGATCGCAGCCACCGCGATACCGCCGCCGCCGTGAATTGATCGTCGGTGACGGGTGCGGGCCGGAAATCCTCGGCGCGCCGATCCAGCAGCCCGGTGTCGAGTTCACCCGCGATCACGTCCGGATCGGCCAGCAGGAAGCGCAGGAAGTCCGTATTGGTCCGCACCCCGAGCACCTGGGTATCGGCCAGTGCCTGATCGAGACGGGCCAGTGCGACCGTCCGATCGGGGCCGTAGGCGATCACCTTCGACAACATGGGGTCGTAGTCGCTGCCGATCACACTGCCGGTGTGCAGGCCGGAATCCACCCGCACGCCCGTGCCGTCCGGCTCCGACAACGCCAGCACCGTGCCGCCGGTGGGCAGGAAGTCGCGTCCCGGGTCCTCGGCGTAGACGCGGGCCTCGACCGCGTGACCGGTGAGCCGGATATCGTCCTGTTCGGCCGAGATCTTCTGTCCCGCCGCCACTCGAACCTGACATTCCACCAGGTCCACCCCGGTCACCATCTCGGTCACCGGATGTTCCACCTGCAGCCGGGTGTTCATCTCCATGAAGAAGAACTCGTCCGGCCGGTCGGCGGAGACGATGAATTCGACCGTTCCCGCGCCCACATAGTCGACACTGCGCGCGGTATCGCAGGCCGCCGCACCGATCCGAGCCCGGGTCTGCGGATCCAGCAGCGGAGAGGGCGCCTCCTCGATGACCTTCTGGTGGCGGCGCTGCAGACTGCATTCCCGCTCGCCCAGATGCAGCACATTGCCGAAACGGTCGGCGAGAATCTGCACCTCGATATGGCGCGGTGTCGCGACGAAGCGCTCCAGGAACAGGGTGTCGTCGCCGAATGCGGCCGCGGCCTCGCGACGCGCACTCACCAACGCTGCGGGCAGCTCCGCGGGATCCTCCACCCGGCGCATTCCCTTGCCGCCGCCACCGGCGGAGGGCTTCACCAGGACGGGGTAGCCGATATCGGTTGCGGCATCGATCAATTCGGCGTCGGTGAGTTCGGGCCGGGCGATTCCGGGAACGACCGGAACACCGAAGTCGGCGACCGCGGTCTTGGCGGCGATCTTGTCGCCCATCACCTCGATGGCGCGCACCGGCGGCCCGAGGAAGACGATTCCGGCCTTCTCGAGGGCGGCGGCGAAGGCCGCGTTCTCCGACAGGAAGCCGTACCCCGGATGGACCGCCTGCGCGCCGGACCGGACGGCGGCGTTCACCACTGCCTCGATATCGAGATAGCTCTGCCGGGCCGGCGCCGGTCCAAGCCGCACCGCGAGATCGGCCTCGGCGACGTGCCGGGCGCCGGTATCGGCGTCGCTGTACACCGCCACCGAGCGAATACCCATGGCGCGCAATGTCCGGATGACCCGCACCGCGATCTCGCCGCGATTGGCGATGAGCACGGTGTCGAAGGGAACCGGGTGGGATTTGTTCAGCATCACATCACATCCGGAATACGCCGTAGGAGACGGGTTCGACGGGGGCTTGCGCACATACCGACAGCGCGAGCCCCAGCACGGTTCTGGTATCGGCGGGGTCGATCACACCGTCGTCCCACAGCCGGGCGGTGGAGTAGTACGGATTGCCCTGCCGCTCGTACTGGTCGCGGATCGGCGCCTTGAACTCTTCTTCCTTTTCGGGAGTCCAGGCATCGCCGAGCTGGTCACCGCGCACCGTCGCGAGCACAGAGGCGGCCTGCTCACCACCCATCACCGAGATCCGGGCATTCGGCCACATCCACAGGAATCGCGGCGAATACGCGCGCCCGCACATCGAATAGTTGCCCGCGCCATAGGATCCGCCGATCACGACGGTGAGTTTCGGCACCCGCGCACAGGCCACCGCGGTGACCATTTTCGCGCCGTGCTTGGCGATACCGCTCGCCTCGTAATCGCGCCCCACCATGAAACCGGTGATGTTCTGCAGGAATACCAGCGGAATAACGCGCTTGTCGCACAGTTCGATGAAATGCGCGCCCTTCTGGGCGGATTCACCGAACAGCACACCGTTATTGGCGACGATTCCCACCGGATGGCCGTGGATCCGCGCGAATCCGGTGACCAGTGTGCGGCCGTATTCGGCCTTGAATTCCTGGAATTCGCCGCCACCCCCGGCGGAGCCGGGAGATCCGGCACCGTCCACGATCCGACGAATGACCTCGTGCACGTCGTAGGGCGTGCGCAGATCCACCGGGACCACGTCGTAGAGCTCCGATTGCGGCGCCACGGCCGCGACCGGCGCGGTGATCTCCCATGGGCTCGGGGTCTTCGGCGCGAAGGTGCCGACAATGCGGCGCACGATACGCAGCGCATCCTCGTCGCTGTCGGCCAGATGATCGGTGACACCGGATGTGCGCGAATGCAATTCGCCGCCACCGAGCTCCTCGGCGGTGACCACCTCACCGGTCGCGGCCTTCACCAGCGGCGGGCCGCCCAGGAAGATCGTGCCCTGATTGCGCACGATCACCGCCTCGTCGCTCATCGCGGGAACGTAGGCGCCACCGGCCGTGCAGGAACCCATTACCGCCGCGATCTGCGGAATCCCCTGCGCGCTCATGGTGGCCTGGTTGTAGAAGATGCGCCCGAAATGCTCGCGATCGGGGAAGACGTCGTCCTGATGCGGTAGATACGCGCCACCGGAATCCACCAGATAGATACACGGCAGATGGTTCTGCAGCGCCACTTCCTGGGCGCGCAGATGCTTCTTCACCGTAATCGGATAGTAGGTGCCGCCCTTGACCGTCGCATCGTTGGCGACGATCACGCATTCCCGTCCGGAGACGCGCCCGATACCACCGATCACCCCCGCGCCCGGGCAGTCGCCGCCGTACATCCCATCGGCCGCCAGCGGGGACAGCTCCAGGAACGGACTGCCCGGATCCAGTAGCCGATCCACCCGCTGGCGCGGCAGCAGTTTGCCGCGCGCCAGATGCCGTTCGCGGGCACGCTCCGGCCCGCCGAGGGCACTCGCCGCCAGCTTCACGCGCAGCTCGTCGAGCAGCGCCAGATGTGCGGCCCGGTTACCGGCCGACACGTCCTGCGTCACGGTCATCACGCCATCCTGCCCATTCGGTTAGTGGCTAATAACTGGAATCCAAGATAATCTTGACTAACTGAAATGTCCAGACCTGCCGATAGGAGGGGTGATGGAACAGAGCGAGACAATCGCCCCCACACGCCGTGAACAGCTCAAGGCGCTGCGTCGGCAACAGTTGCTCGATGCCGGCGCCCGGCTCATCGCCGATCGCGGATTTCCCGGAGTACGGCTCGACGATCTGGGCGCCGCCGCCGGAATCAGCGGTCCCGCGGTCTACCGGCACTTCCCGAACAAGGAAGCGGTACTGGTGGAGTTGCTGGTCGGTATCAGCACCCGACTGTTCGAAGGAGGCCACGACGTCGCGCGGCGGGCCGGCTCACCACGCGAGGCACTGTCGGGACTGATCGAATTCCATCTCGATTTCGCCTTCGGCGAGCCGGAACTGATCCGTATTCAGGATCGCGATCTGGAAAGCCTGCCCGACACTGCCCGCCGTCAGGTGCGCAGGCTGCAACGTCAATATGTGGAGATCTGGGTCGAGGTCCTCCGCGAATTGCGCCCCGACCTGCCCGAACCCACCGCGCGGGTGATGGCGCACGCCACCTTCGGCCTGATCAACTCCACTCCGCACAGCGCCTCCCCCACTCTCGCCGGACGCGCCCGGCCGATTCTGCGCGAGATGGCGTGGGCGGCGCTGAGCTGAACCGATCGCGGTCAGTCGCGCAGCAATTCCCGGTCGGCGGTGGCCAGCACATAGTGCAGTCCGAGATACACCGCGGGCAGCAGTGCGAATGTCCATGCCGTGGCGAGTAGCGGTGCGGCGACCTCGAATTGGGATCGCCAGCGCACCCTGGTCCCGCCGGGATGATCGTCGAAGGTCACCGTGCCGTCCTGGCGCAGCAACGGCGGGAGCGATTTCAGGATCCGGTAGCGGAACACCTTGGGCGGGTCGTAGTCGACGATCTCCTCGGTGAGCCGCAGCACCGGGGTGACCACCAGCCGCACCGCGCCGACGCCATGCTCGGACACATTGCCCGGTCGCACCGGCGTAACCCTGCGGATCGAGGGAACGCGCTGGTAGTTGGTGGCGTCGGTGAGCCAGTCGAAGACATCGGCGCGGGGTGCCCGGATGACCCTTTCCAGGTCCAGCGTGCGCATTAATATTCCCTTCGCTGCCGCGTTCAGTCCGGTCGGCGACGGTGCCGATCGGTGTCGAGTCGCAGCGCAGCCTACGGTGCCGCGGGCCGCCCGAACCAGCCTCACGAGCCGAAACGATGCTGTTTCGATACGCGTCGGCAACCTGGTCGCCCGCCCAGCCCGGACCATCGGGAACGCACCCCCGGAGAACGGGGGAATCCGTTGTTGCATAGTATTTTTCAGCGCTCGCACGGCAACGCCGGCGGCCGCTCTCCCACACCGGGAAAATCTCTTCCGCGCGACGGTTCGGCCATCCGGTTCGCCGAGCGGAGTGATCCGGTCACCCGCGGTGCCTCGCCCGGCGGACGGACGGGGCACCGTGGCGCCGACTCCCCGGAACCGGCGGTAACACCGGGCAACCGCGATTCATCCGGTAGCTACCATGGCATTCATGAGTGCCGAGGAGTGCCGCCGCACCACAGACAAGCCGGAACCGTGAGCGTAGAGCGTGGCACCGCACGCCCCGCAGAACAGCCGGCAACAAATCCGCAGGAGCGGGTGATTCGCCGACGCCCGAAGAACCGGCGCGCCCAGATCGCCGCGACCTCGGCGGCTGCCTTCGGCTCCCTGGGCTACCACGGAGTGAGCATGGAGGATATCGCCTCCAAACTCGATATCTCCTCGGCCGCCCTGTATCGGCACTACCCGAGCAAATACGCGCTTTTCCGCGAGGAATTGCTGCGACTGGGCGCCCTGACTGCGGCCTCGACGACCGTGGCTGCCGAGGATGCCGGGCTCCCGGCCGAACAGCGGCTCGCGAAGGTTCTCGACGCCATGATCGCGGCGACCATCGCCAACCGGCCGACGGTCACCCTGGCGCGCTGGGAGGGCCGCTATCTCGACGAGACCGACAACGCGACGCTGAACGAACAGTTCACCACCGCGATCCGCGCGCTCACGACGCTGATCGGCGAGTTCCGCCCGGAACTGGACCGCCCCGATCGCCAGGTGCGCGCGGTATCCCTGCTCAGCATCGTGAGCAGCATCGGCGACCACCACGCCACCCTGCCGGTGAAAGCCCTTACCGCCGTGTTGAATTCGGCGGCCTGGGCGGTCATCCGGGCCGATCTTCCGGCGGTCGCGGTCACGACCCGCGACGCGCGCGCGGCGGAGATCCCGCAATCGTTCAAACACGAGCTGCTGCTCAGGAAATCGGTGGAGCTGTTCCACGAACGCGGTTATCCCAATGTGAGCGTGGAGGATATCGCGACGGCCGCGGATCTGTCGGCCGCGTCCGCGGTCTACCGGTACTACCGCAGCAAGAGCGATCTGCTGGCCGCGGCGTTCCGGCGGGCGGCCGATCGGGTATCCGGAGCCATCGGCCCCGCCACCGCCTCGTCGAAGACCCCCGCCGAGGCGCTGTCGAAGCTGATCGACCTGTACGTGGCCGGTTCCTTCGCCGAACGGGAACTGACGTTCGTGTATTACGCGGAGTTCAGCCATGTGCCCGCCGAGGAGCGCACGGTACTGCGCAATATTCAGCGGCTGATCGTGGCGGAATGGGTGACCCTGCTGGTCGCGGTCCGTGCCGATCTCACCGAGGCACAGGCGCGCATCCTGGTGCAGGCGAGCTTCGGGCTGGTGGTCGATCTGGGCCGGGTCTTCGGCGACGACGGGGGAGCCTGCCCGCCCGACCGGGTGGTGGCACTCATGGAGGTCGTCCTGTTCGGACAGCCGCGCGGCGAGTGACTCAGCCATTCATCCGGGGCCGGGGTTACCGGGCCAGGTGGATCAGCGGGATCGCCGGCAGTCCGAGGACTTTCAGGCCGGTCGCATCAGCGGCGGATGCAGCACCTTGGCGGGGCCGGCCCGATACAGTTTGGCGGGCCGGCCCCCGTCGCGAGTACTCATGGCGCCGGTGGCGACGACGAAACCCGGTGTGGTGGTGACCTTGCGATGAAAATTGCGTGGATCGATCTCGGTACCCCACACGACCTCGTAGACCCGCCGTAATTCGGCGACCGTGAATTCCCGTCCGCAGAACGCGGTGGCCAGCGGTGTGTATTCCAATTTGGCCCGGGCCCGTTCCACGCCGTCGGTGAGAATGCGCCGATGATCGAAGGCCAGCCGCCCCCGCTCGGCGAGCAACTGCTCCACCGCCCAGATCCCCGCCGCGGTCGCCTCCGAACCCGCTTGCGGTGGCGGCAGATTCGGCACCAGCGCCAGATAGGCGGTGCTGATCACCCGCCCCCGCGGATCACGACCCGGCTCACCGTAGGTCGCCAGCTGCTCCAAATGCATGCGATCACCGCGAAGTCCGGTCTCCTCCTTCAATTCCCGCACCGCCGCCGCCGACAAACTCTCCTCCGGCCGCACGAAACCCCCTGGCAGCGCCCATCTTCCGCGATACGGCGCATACAACCGCTGCACCAGCAACCCACACAGCGTGTCGTTGGCAGTGTGCCGAGCGCCCAGGGTCAGAACCACCAAATCGACCGCAACCGCTGCATTGAGGCGAAAACCACTGCCCATAACGGCATTGTAATCGTCAGGGTGACGATAAAAATCAGCGGCCGTTTCCAACCGGCGCGAGAACGCCCGCGTGGACACGCAAGTATCCACTTGCCTATCGCAGGCAGGGGCGGTACAAGTTCCACGACCTCGACACCACTCCACCGGCCGCCATCCATGAGCGGTGGCCGATTACCGGGAAAGGACGGATGCCGTGAAGATCTATGTCACCAGTGTTTTCGTCGACGACCAGCAGAAGGCCCTCGATTTCTACACGGGCATACTCGGCTTCATCAAGAAGAACGACATTCCGCTGGGCGCGGGTGCGCGGTGGTTGACGCTGGTCTCACCGGAGGATCCCGAGGGTACCGAGCTGCTGCTCGAGCCCGACAGTCATCCTGTCGTCGGACCGTATAAATCCGGATTGGTCGCCGACGGAATTCCGGCCACGTCCTTCCAAGTCGCGGATGTGCAGGCGGAGTACGAGCGACTGACCGGACTGGGCGTGACATTCACCCAGCAGCCATTCGCCGCGGGCCCGGTGACCACCGCGGTCTTCGACGACACCTGCGGAAACCTCGTCCAGATCGTCACCCCGGCATAACCGCCGAACGGCACGGCGGATTACTTCACCGCTGCCGCCTGTACGACTCGGTGAGCGCACGCGCCGCGACGTGCCGGTGCAGGGGAGGTTCGGGGTGGCACGTCGCGGCGCGGGGTATTCACTCGGCGTGCCGGCGCATGGCCTCGATCAGCGAAGCGGGACGCATATCGGTCCAATGCGATTCGACGTATTCGAGGCAGAGCCCACGCAGACTGGGGCCGTGCGCGATCGCCCATCCACTCGGGACGGCCGCGAATACCGGCCACAGCGAATGCTCGCCTTCGGAATTGGTCAGGACGTAGAACTCGGCATCGTCATCGTCGAATGGGTTGCTCATGCGAATACCTCTCTTGCGGAACTGTTTACGACCGCCGCGACGAATCACGGCAGGCGATGGTGCGGGCCCGCGATAGCCGGGCCCGCACCGCGATCAAGCGCCCGGTGTCACCGACACCGCCGATCCGGTGGAGAGCAGGGTGGCCAGTGCGGTGAAGATGCTGCCGAGTCCGGCGCTTCCGGTGTCCATATCCGATATTCCCTTTCTGGTGTGCGGAATTACTTCGGGGTGTACGCGATACTCGATCCGGTGCTGAGGAAAGTCAGTACCTGGGTGAGAATCGCGGCGTAGTCGACTGTGCCGTCCATTTCGTATTTCCTTCTCTCTTCACGGGTTGCGGCCGTCGGCGCGTTGCGGCGCTCGACTACCGCGCGGAATCAAGGTCGATTCCGGGTCAGTACCGCGCCGATGCGCCGGAGCGCCGCCGCGGAAGTCATGCGCCAATGTGTCGCGGGTACATCGTGCGACCGGATCGCACCGGTGACCGCCACCGACCACGTCGATGCCGCGGTAGCACTCGATTCATCCTCTGCCGCAACGAAATATGTGAGATCGCCCCGGAACTCGCGGGGGCGATAGGAAGCAACCAGCTCCACCGAGCGCCCGGCCGCGTCGACGGCCGCCTCGATTCGTTCCCTGCCCAGCGCGGCCAGCGGTTGCGGCAACCGGTCCGACAGAACACCGAGATCCCCAGCTACGTCGAGATCGCCGGGATCCTCGCCCAGCAGACCACCCAACAGTTCCGCGACTTCCACGGGGCCGGAGTCATCCGCCGCATCGAGCCGGCTGTCCATCATCGCCAGCAACGCGACCTGTTCGCCCTCGTCCTGCAATCGCACAGCGACGGCATGCGCCAGCACACCACCCAGTGACCAGCCCAGCAGGTGATAGGGCCCCACCGGCTGCACCGAGCGGATCGCCTCGACATAGCGCGCGGCCCACTGCTCGACAGAGTCCGGCAGTGCCTCGCCGCGCAATGCGGGTGACTGCAAACCGTAGAGCGGACGGTCGACCGAAGCGGCCAGTCCCGCGAACGACCAAGCGATACCGCCGACCGGATGCACACAGAACAGCGGCTCGCCGATTCCATTGGACCGCAGCGGAATCAGGACATCGAGCGCCACTTCCGGGTCCGCACCGTGCCCGTCCCCCAGCTCGGCACACAGTGCGGCCGGAGTCGAGGCGGTGAAGAGCGTCAGGACCGGAATCCGCTGTTCCAGTGCGGTACTCAGCCGGACGGCCAGGGTGGTCGCGAGCAGTGAGGTACCGCCGAGTTCGAAGAAGTTGTCGTCGAGACCGACCCGCGGAACACCGAGCACCTGCGCGAACGTCTCGCAGACAACGACCTCCGATCCCGTACCCGGGGCACGGAATTCGCGCGCCCGCCGGGGCGGTTCCGGGAGTGCGCGCCGGTCGAGCTTTCCGGCCGTGTTCACCGGCAGCTCGTCCAGGACCAGCACGGCGGCGGGCACCATATAGCCCGGGAGACGGCGAGCGGCATCGTCGCGCAGGCGATCGGCGTCGATCGAACGGCCGGATTCGGCCACCACATAGGCCACCAACCGCTGGTCCATACCATCCGAACCACGTACCAGCACGGCAGCGTTCGCCACCTCCGGGTGCCGCGTCAGCACCGCCTCGATCTCGCCGGGCTCGATCCGCAGACCACGCAACTTCACCTGGAAATCGGAGCGACCGCGGTACTCCAGCTCCCCCGCGGAATTCCATACCGCCAGATCACCGGTGCGATACATCCGCTCGCCGGAACCCTCGGGGTCCGCGACGAATCGGTCGGCGGTCAGATCGGGGCGGGCGAGATAACCGCGCGCCAGCTGGACGCCCGACAGGTACAGCTCGCCGACGACACCCGGCGGAACCGGCCGCAGCCGCGAATCCAGAACGTGGGCACCGGTATTGAAAACAGGCCGCCCGATCGGCACGATCGCCGCGTCCGCGTCGGTGACCTCGTGATGGGTCACATCCACGGCCGCCTCCGTGGGGCCGTACAGATTGTGCACCCGGGCGCGGGTGCGAGTACGCAGCCGATGCGCCACGGCGGGCGGCAGGGCCTCACCGGAGGCGAAGACCCGGCGCAGCGATACGCATTCGGCGATATCGGCCTCGGCCAGGAACACCGCGAGCATCGAGGGGACGAAGTGCAAGGTCGTCACGTTCTCGGCGGCGACCAGCCTGGCGAGATAGGCCGGATCGCGGTGCCCCTGCGGTGCCGCGAGGACCAGCCGGGCGCCGATCTGCAAGGGCCAGAACAGTTCCCATACCGACACGTCGAATGTCACCGGCGTCTTCTGCAACACCACGTCATCGCGGGTGAGATGGTATTCGGACTGCATCCAGATCAGCCTGTTGACGATGGATCGGTGGCTCACCGCCACCCCCTTGGGCCGGCCGGTGGATCCGGAGGTGAAGATCACGTACGCGATCGCGTCCGGCCGCAGCGGGATTCGCCGATCCGCGTCGGTGACCGGCGCGTCGTCGAATGGCGTCAGGTCGAGGCGGTCGATCGCGATCACATTGCCATCGAGAGGTGAATCCGCCGGCGCCAGCACGCATTCCGGTGCGGCGGTATCGAGGATGTGGCGAATTCGCTCCGCGGGCTGCTCCGGGTCGATCGGCACGTACGCGGCGCCGGCCTTGAGCACGGCGTAGATCGCCACCAGCAGTTCGAGCGATCGCGGAAGTGCCACCGCCACACGCTGTTCGGGACCGATACCGCGAGCGATGAGGTAACGCGCGAGGCGGTTGCCGAGCGCATCGAACTCCGCGTACGTCGTCACCCGCCGCGCGCCGGCACTTCCCGCGCTGTCCTCGGCCAGTGCCACCGCGTCCGGATATGCGGCGGCGGCGGTGGCGAACAGGGCGGTCAAGGTGTGCGGATGGTTGCCCGCGACCGGCGGCACAACCAGATCACGGGCGGTGTCGTTGTAACCGGCCAGACGGGTCCGCTCCACCGGATCGAGCAGATCGATATCGCCGGTCGGCACATCGGCGTCGCCGCACACCGCGTCGACGACCCGCAGGAACCGGGCCACGAACCCTTGCACCGTCGCCTGGTCGAACAGATCGGTGGCATAGGTGACCGCGGCGGAGATGCCCGCGGGCGCACCGGTCTCGTCGTAGGTGTCGGTGAGATACCAGTGCAGATCGAATTGCGATGTGTGGGTGTCGACTTCGAGCTCACGAACGGTCGCGGCGGGCAGCCGGACCTCGGTGCGGTCCAGGTTCTGGAAGGACAAGCCGACCTGGAACAGCGGGTGCCGGTCGGTCGAGCGCACCGGATCCAGCAGTTCCACCAGCCGTTCGAACGGGACATCGCTGTTGGCGAAGGCCGCCAAATCTCCTTCGCGTACCCGGTCGAGCAGTTCGCCGAAGGAGTCCTGCGGAGCGACCCGGGCGCGCAGCACGAGGGTGTTGACGAACATGCCGATCAGATCGTCCAGTTCGGCGGCGCCCCGGCCCGCGATGGACGCGCCGACCGCGACATCCTCGGTTCCGGCCAGCCGCGCCAGCAGGATCGACAGCGCGGCCCGCACGACCATGAACAGCGAGGCGCGCCGGTCGCGGGCCAGCCGGTGCAGAGCGGTGTGCTGCTCGGCGGAGATCTCGAACGTGATCGCCCGCCCGCGCAGTGACTGTACGGCCGGTCGCGGCCGATCGGCGGGCAGTTCCAGCTGTTCGGGCAGTCCGGCGAGCGCGGAACGCCACTGCGCGAGCTGTTCGGACACCAGTGCGGTGGGATCATCCTCGGAACCGAGCAGGTCCCGCTGCCACAGCGCGTAATCGGCGTATTGGACCGGCAGTGCCGCCCACTGTGGGGCCGTACCGGCGATGCGGGCGGCATACGCCGTCAGCAGATCGCGTGTCAGCGGTCCGGTGGAGGCGCCATCGGCGCCGATGTGGTGGAGCGACAACGCCACGATGTACGCGGCGGCGCGGGCGTCGTGCACGCGCAGCAGCAGGGCGCGCACCGGGATATCGCGGGTCACGTCGAAGCGGCGGGACAGCAGTTCGGTGACCGCCGATTCCGCCTCGGCCTCCGCCACGTCCCTAACCTCGAATTCGAGCTCGGCGGCGGACAGGATGTGCTGGCTCGGTCCCTGTGCGGACTCGGGGTAGACGGTGCGCAACACCTCGTGCCGGTCGACCACATCGAGCAGTGCCAGGCGCAGCGCGGCCGCGTCCACCGCGCCGTCCAGGCGCACCGCGAACGGCACGTTGTAGGCCGGGGAGTCCGGGTCCATCCGATTCAGCACCCACATGCGCTGCTGCGCGGGTGACAGCGGAATCCGTTGTGGACGTGGGTATCCGGTGAGCTCCGGGCGACCGCCACCGAGGTGTCCGGTGATGGCGGCGGCGAGTGCCCGGACGGTCGGCGCGTCGAAGACCACCCGCACCGGGATCCGCGCCGACAGCCGACTGCCCAGCCGCGCGACCACCTGGGTGGCGATCAGCGAGTTGCCGCCCAGGTCGAAGAAGTCGTCATCCGAGCCGACCCGCGGCACCCCCAGCGCCTCGGCCAGTACCGTGGCGACCAGCCGTTCCTGCGGGGTCGCCGGCTCCCGGTAGGGGCGCAGCCGGAACTGCGGCTGCGGCAATGCCTTTCGATCGAGCTTACCCACCGGCGTGAGCGGGACCTCGTCGAGTACGACGACGGCGGCGGGCACCATATGCGACGGCAGGCTCCGTGCCGCATGGCTGGTCAGCTCCCTCGAGCCGACCGAATATCCCGGCACCGCACACACATACGACACCAGTGCGGTCGCACCGGCCGGGGTTTCGCAGCCCAGCGTGATCGCGAAGTCGATCGCGTCGTGGCCGCTGAGCACGGCGTCGATCTCACCGAGTTCGATTCGGAACCCGCGGATCTTGACCTGGAAATCGGTGCGGCCCAAATATTCCAGCTCCCACTCGCCGGTGCCGCCGATGATCCAGCGGACCAGATCTCCGGTGCGGTACATCCGGGTTCCGGGCAGGCCCCACGGTGAGGCGACGAAGCGGTCGGCGCTCAGCCCGGCACGGCCGTGATAGCCCCGCGCCAGCGCCGCACCCACCACATACAGCTCACCCGCGACTCCCGGCGGCACCGGCTGCATCCCGGTGTCGAGCACGAGTGTCGTGGTGCCGGGCACCGGGGTTCCGATGGTGATCGGCACACCGGCGACCAGATCCGCGTAGGCCGAGGAGATGGTGGCCTCGGTCGGGCCGTAGCTGTTGACGAAGCGGCGGCCGGGCTGCCATTTGGCCAGCAGTTCCGGAGTGGTGGCGTCACCGCCTGCACCGACGACCTCGAGTTCCGGAAGTCCGGCCGGGTCCACCGTCGCCAGCATGGCCGGGGTGATCATGGTGTGCGTGACGCGCTCGGCGCGCAGCAGATCCGCGAGTTCCTGCCCACCCAGAATCGACGGCGGGGCGATGACCAGCGTGGCGCCGCTACCGAAGGTGAGCAACCACTCTTCGAGGGACTGATCGAAACTCGGCGAGCAGACGTGCAGGAACCGATGCCGCGGTTCGACCCGGCACAACCGGGTGGCATGCGCGGCCAGATTCGCGACCCGGCGATGGGTGACCGTGACGCCCTTGGGCAGTCCCGTCGATCCCGAGGTGTAGATGGTGTAGGCCGGATTGTCGAGACGCAGCGGCCGAATCCGGTCGGCGTCGGTCACCGGATCGGCACTCCCGCACGCGCACGCCGCGGCGGTGGCCGGATCGTCGAGCACCAGCCAGTCCGGCTCGATCGGCAGCGATCCGGCGAATTCCTGTGTGGTGATACCCGTTACGGCCCCGGAATCGGTCACCATGTGCCGGATCCGATCAGCCGGATAGCCGGGATCGACCGGCACGTAGGCGCCACCGGCTTTCGCGACCGCCCATACCGCGGCGATCATCTCGTAGGACCGGGGCAGGGCGATGGCGACCGAACGTTCGGGGCCCACACCGGAATCGATCAGGACCCGGGCCAATCGCGAAGACTCCCGGTCCAATTCCCGATAGCTGATCGACCGGTCGCCGATGCGGACGGCGACCCGATCGAGTCCGTGGCGCAGGCCGCGGGTCAAGATGTCGGGGAGCAGCGCCTCGTCGAGCACCGGTCCCCCGTCCATCCGGGTGAACTGCTCGTACTCCGGCTCCGACAGCAGCGGGAGGGTACCGGCCGCTTGCCAGGGTGCGGCCACGATCGCCTCGAGCAGGCCGGTGAAACGCCGCACGAAGGTCTCGGCGGTCTCGTGGTCGAACAGATCCCGGGCGTACGACAGATCGGCGAGCAGGCCGTCTCCGGTTTCCTGCACTGTCAGCGACAGATCGAACTGTTCGGCGTCGAAGTCGAAATCGACTGCTTCCATACGCAATCCGGACAGCTCCACATCGCGCTGCGGCAGGTTCTGGAAGGTCAGCATGACCTGGAACAGCGGGTGACGAGCGGTGGAGCGCTCCGGGTTCACCAGCTCCACCAGTCGTTCGAACGGCAGATCGGCGTGGCCGAAGGCCTCGAGATCGGTATCGCGTGCGGCAGCGAGTAATTCGGTGAATGCCAGCCGGCCGTCGACCCGGGTGCGCAGTACCAGGGTATTGACGAACATGCCGACCACATCATCGAGTTCGGCCTCACCGCGCCCGGCCACCGGTGTGCCCACGGCGATATCGTCGGTACCCGACATCCGCGCCACGAATAGCGCCCACGCGGCGTGCACCACCATGAACAGGGTGGCGTTGTGGTCGCGGCCCAGGGCGGTGAGATCCGCGCGCAGCCGCTGTGTGAGCGGGAAGACCACCCGGCCGCCCCGGGCGGACTGCACCGCCGGACGGGGCCGATCGGCGGGCAGATTCACCTCGTCCGGCAGGCCCGCGAGCCGCTCGCGCCAGTAACGGGCCTGTGTCGAGATCAGGCTCCGCTCATCGTCTTCCGAGCCGAGCACTCGCCGCTGCCACAGGGCGTAGTCGGCGTACTGGACCGGAAGCGGCGACCACTGTGGCGCCGCACCGGCGCTGCGGGCGGCGTAGGCGAGCATCACGTCACGGGTCAGCGGGCGCATGGACCAGCCGTCCGCGGCGATGTGGTGGACGACGAAGACGAGAATGTGCTCGGTATCGGAAATACGCAGCAGCGCGATGCGGATCGGCACCTCGGTGCCGACGTCGAAACCTGCGGCGGCGAGTTCGGCGATACAGCGGCCCACCTCGTCGGCACGGACCGGCCGCGGCGCCGAGTCGAGCTCGATCCGCGATACGGGCAGGATGCGCTGCACCACGCCGGAGGGGGTCTGGGGGTACACCGTGCGCAGTACCTCGTGCCGTCCGAGGACATCCAGGATCGCCGCGCTCAGCGCGTCCACCCGCAGATCACCGCGCAGCCGCACCGCGACCGGCACGTTGTACGCCGCGGATTCGGGTTCGAACCGGTTGAGGAACCACATGCGCTGCTGGGCGAGCGACAGCGGCAACGCCTCGGGCCGCGGTTCCGCGGTCAAGGCGATCCGGGCTCCGGTGTGGGTATTCAACCGCAGTGCGAGTCCGGTGACGGTCGACGCCTCGAACAGCAGCCGCACCGGCACACGGGTGTCGAGTACGGCGCCGAGACGGGCCGCGACCTGTGTGGCGAGCAGTGAGTTGCCGCCCAGTGCGAAGAAGTCGTCATCGGCGCCCACCCGCTCGACGCCCAGCACCTCGGCGTAGATCCGCGCGACGGCCGCTTCCTCGGGACCGGCGGGCGCACGGTAGGCGGTGGCCTCGAATGCGGGGCGGGGCAGTGCGGCCCGGTCCAGTTTGCCGTTGACGGTCAGCGGCAGGGCGGGCAGGACGACGAACGCCTCCGGCACCATATAGGACGGAAGGGTCCGCGCCAGAGCGGTTTTCACGGACGCGATATCGACCTCGCCGGCCGCGGACACCAGATAGGCGACCAGCCGGTCCCCCGCCCTGGCATCCGACACCGCGAGCACCGCCACCCGGGCGAGTGCGGGCAATGCCTCCAGCGCCGCCTCGATCTCGCCGAGCTCGATGCGGAAACCACGCACCTTCACCTGGAAATCGGTGCGGCCCCGATACTCCAATTCACCGGCGGCCGTCCACGACACCACATCGCCGGTGCGGTACATGCGGGTTCCCGGCGCGAACGGATCGGCCACGAAACGTTCCGCGGTCAACTCCGGTCGGCCGTGGTAGCCGCGGGCCAGCTGCGCACCGGCGAGATACAGCTCGCCCGGAACGCCTGCCGGGACCGGCTGCATCCGCGAATCGAGAACGTAGACAGCGCTGTTCGCCTCGGGGCGGCCGATGGGCACGGTGGCCGTATCGGCGTCGCCGACCGCGTGGACGGTGATCGAAACCGCGGCCTCGGTCGGGCCGTAGAGGTTGAACAGGCGGGCCGGTCCGCCGCGCCGCATCCGCTGCGCCGTGGCCGCCGGCAGGGCCTCACCGATGGTGAGGACGCGCCGCAGCGAGCCGGGCAGCCGGCCGCCGGCGGCGGTGAGCAGGGCGTCCAGCATCGACGGCACGGCGTGCAGGGTGGTGACGCCCTCGCGCGCCATCAGCTCGCACAGGTACGCCGGATCGCGATGGCCGTCCGGTGCGGCGACGACCAGGCGGCCGCCGCAGATCGCGGCGGACCAGAATTCCCAGACCGACAGGTCGAAGGTGGCGGCGGTCTTCAACAGCACCGCATCGCCGGAGTCCATACCGAATTCGGCTGTCTTCCAGAGTAATTGGTTGGTAATCGCCTCGTGGGTGACGGTCACGCCCTTGGGCCGGCCCGTCGAGCCGGAGGTGAATACGACATAGGCGGGATGCTCCGGGCGCAGGAGTGCGCGGCGATCCCGGTCGTCGACCGGGGCCGCGGACAACTCCGACAGGTCCAGCGTGTCCAGATCGACCGCACCGGGCATCGCCACCGAACCAGCGGTGAGCACAACCAGCGGATCGGCGGTGCCGAGGATGTAGTCGATGCGGTCGGCCGGCTGATCCGGATCGACGGGCACGTATGCGCCACCGGTCAGTGCGACCGCGTACATGGCGGCGACCAGTTCCCGGGATCGGCGCAGCGCCAGTGCCACCCGTGTCTCGGGACCGACACCCCGCGAAATCAGGTATCGAGCAAGGCGATTCACTTGTTCGCCCAGTTCGGCGTAACTCACCGTGGCGCCATCGACAACCAGTGCCGGCGCCCCGGCCGACTTTCGCACCGTCGCGTTCCAGAGTTCGGGCAGCGTCGTCGCGCCGATACCGGAATCGGCTGTGTCGTTCCAGGTTTCGAGCATCCGAATACGCTCAGCCGGGTCGAGCAGGTCGATCGATCCCACGGCGCGGGCCGGATCGGCGCAGACCGCGTCGAGTATCCGCAGCAGCCGATCCGCGAAGCCGTCGACGGTGGCCGCGTCGAACAGCGCGGTCGTGTAGGTGATGGAGGCGGCCAACCCGAGCGGGTTGCCCTCGGCGTCATAGCGGTCGGTGACCACGAGATGCAGATCGAACTGGGAGACCACGGTGTCGAAATCCGCGGCGCCGACCGTCAATCCGTCCAACGCGAACTCCGCGGCGTCCTGATTGTGGAAGGAGAAGCCGACCTGGAACAGCGGATGCCGGGCGGTCGAGCGCACCGGGTTGAGCACCTCCACCAGCCGCTCGAACGGAATATCGGCGTGTGAGAAGGCCGCCAGATCACCGTCGCGCACCGCGGTCAGCAGATCCGCGAACCCGGCGTCCGGCCGCACATCGGTGCGCAGGACCAGGGTGTTGACGAACATGCCGACCAGATCGTCGAGGGCCTTGTCACCGCGGCCCGCGATCGGAGTACCGACGGCGATATCGTTGCCGGCCGACAGCCGCGCCAGCAGGGCCGCGAACGCGGTGTGCACGACCATGAACAGCGTCGCGCCCCGCGAGCGGGCGATCTCGGTGAGGCGGGCGTGGACCGCCGCGTCCACCGTGAAGTCCACGGCCGCACCGGCGGTCGAGATCGTGGCCGGACGCGGGCGGTCGGTGGGCAGCGCCAGCTGATCGGGCAGGCCGGCCAGTGTCCGGGTCCAGTAACCGAGTTGCCGGGCGGCGGTGGAGGCGGTGTCGTTCTCGTCGCCGAGCAGATCGCGCTGCCACAGCGCGAAATCGGCGTACTGCACCGGCAGCGGGGACCAGCCGGGGGCCGTACCGGCGCGGCGCGCGGCATAGGCGGTTATCACGTCGCGGGCCAGCGGCACGAGTGAGGAACCGTCCGCCGCGATGTGATGGACGGCCACGACCAGGACATATTCCGGACCGGCCGCGTCGGTGACCGCGAACAGCCGGGACCGCAACGGCACCTCTGCGGTCACATCGAATCCGATCGTCACGAATTCCGTGACCGCGCTCACCACATCGGCGGCGGCCAGCGGCACCGGATCGAGGCGCGGCACGGGCGCCTCCGCGATCGGGAGCACCACTTGGACCGGGCCACTGCCGGTCTCCGGATACACCGTGCGCAGGACCTCGTGGCGGGCCACCACATCGGCCACGGCCGCCGACAGCGCGGCCACATCGAGATCACCGCTCAGCCGCATGGCCAGCGGGATCGTGTAGGCGGCGGACTGTTCGTCCATCCGGTTCAGCAGCCACATGCGCTGCTGGGCCGGCGACAGCGGAGCGGGACCGTCCGTGCCGCGCGGGGCAGGCGCCGGGCGCGCGGGTGTGCCGTCCGATTCGGCCACGGCGGCCGCCAGAGCGGCGACGTCCGGGTGTTCGAAGACCGTCCGCACCGGCACGGTCACCTCGAAGGCAGCACCCAGCCGAGCCGCCAACCGGGTCGCGGTGAGCGAGTTTCCGCCGAGTGCGAAGAAATCGTCGTCGATGCCGACCGCACGGGTTCCGCCGAGACCGAGTACCTCGGCGAGGATGTCGGCGACGGTGGCCTCCGCCGTTGTGCGGGGTGCGCGGAATTCGGCGATCCGGAATACCGGTTCGGGCAGGGCCTTCCGGTCCAATTTGCCGGTCGGAGTGAGCGGAATGCGATCGATCACCATGATCGCGGCCGGGACCATGTAGGCGGTCAGGCCGCGGGCCGCATGGCCGGTCAGCTCGTCCACGTCGACGGTATGTCCCGGTGCGGCAACCACATACGAGACCAGCGCGGTCTCGCCGATACCGTCGTGATGGCCGATGGTGGCGGCGAAGGACACCGATTCGTGTGTGGTGAGTGCGGCGTCGATCTCGCCCGGCTCGATGCGCAGACCGCGGATCTTCACCTGATGGTCGGATCGACCGGCGTACTCGAGGACGTAGTCGTCGTCGTCTACCACCCAGCGCACGAGATCGCCGGTGCGGTAGAGCCTTTCGCCGCTGCCGTAGGGATCGGCGACGAATCGTTGCGCCGTCAGGGCCGGGCGGGCGTGATATCCCCGCGCCAGACCGGGTCCGCGCAGATACAGCTCACCGGTGACACCGAGCGGCACCGGATGCAGCCTGGCGTCCAGCACCACCGCCGACATACCGTCGATCGTGGTGCCCATATCGAGCGGGTCCCCCGGTCGCTTGACCGCGCTCACGGTGGCGAAAACCGTTGTCTCGGTGGGCCCGTAGGTGTTGTGGAATTCACGGTCGCCGGCCCACCGGTCCATCAGATCGGTCCCGTAGCCCTCACCACCGACGGTCAGGCACCGCAGGAGCGGCAGCCGCGCCGGATCCAGCGTCCGAAGGACCGCCGGGGTGATGAAAGCGTGCGAAACAGCCCGGTCGCGGAGCAGTTCGGTGAGCTCGTCACCGCCGTACACACCGACCGGCGCGATCACCGCGGTGGCCGAGCCGGCGAAGGCCATGAGCAGTTCCAGCATCGAGGCGTCGAAACTCGGCGAGGAGGCGTGCAGCACGCGCGCCGCGGCGTCGACCCGGTAGTGCCGCAGGTGCGCGGCCACGATCGCCGCCACACCGGTGTGCGAGACCACCACACCCTTCGGCTTGCCGGTGGTTCCGGAGGTGTAGATCATCCACACCGGATGCCGCGGCCGGACCGCGCGGATCCGCTCGTCCGCGGTGATCGGCGCGGCGGCGGTATCCCGCAATCGCGCGGCGAGTTCCGGCTCGTCGAGAACCAGCCTCCGCACCGTACCGGGCAAGGACCCGGCGTCCTTGATGGTGGTAATCCCCACGGACGCGCCGGAATCCGCGAGCATGTGCGCGATGCGTTCGGCCGGATAGTCGGGGTCGACCGGGACGAACGCGGCGCCGGACTTCACCACCGCCCACCACGCGACAATCCACTCGGTGGAACGGGTGATCGCGATCGCGACGAAATCCTCCGCACCGACACCGGTTTCGATCAGGACGCGAGCCAGCCGGTTGGATTCGGCGTCCAGATCGGCATAGCTCGTTTCGCGCCCTTCGAAGGACAGCGCGATGCCGGTGGGGTTGCGCCGGACGGCGTCGGCCAGCAATTCGCCGACCGTACGGAATTCACCCGCCGGACCCGTTTCGCGTTCGAGCAGCGCGCCGCGTTCGGCCGGAGACAGCAGGTCGATATCGCCGATGCGACAGCGCGGTTCGGCGACGGCCGCGCCGAGCACCCGGCCCAGTCGCCGCAGCAGCCCGGCGGCGGTGGCCGGGTCGAAAAGGTCAGTGGCGTAGGTCAGTTCGAGTGGCAGATGTCCGTCGGCGTCGAGTTCGTCCGACACGGTGAACTGCAGATCGAATTTCGCCACCGGGCGTTCGAAGTCGACCGGCTCGAGGATCAGGCCGGGTACGGCATGGGTGCGGCCGCCGAGGTTCAGGTAGCTCAGCGACACCGTGAACAGTGGATTGCGGTCGGCGGTGCGGGGCACGCCCAGTGCGTCGACGACGCGGTCGAACGGCAGGTCCGCATGGGCGAAGGCGGTCAGATCCACGTCCCGGACGTGGTCGAGCAGTTCGGCGAAACTCCGGTCACCGCGCGGATGAGCGCGCAGGGTCAGGGTATTGACGAACATGCCCACGAGGTCGTCGAGGGCGCGGGCGCCACGTCCGGCGACCGGGGTGCCGATGGCGATATCGTCGCCGTCGGACGAACCACCGGACAACCGGGCCAGCAGGACGGTCAGCGCGGCATGCCACACCATGAACGGGGTGGCGCCGTGCGTGGTGGCGATGCGCTGTACGGCCGCGGCCAGCGCGCCGTCGATCCGGCCGCGCACGATCGCACCCTGCCGCGAGGCCACGGGCGGGCGCGGGCGGTCGGCGGGGACGACCGGTTCGGGCAGGTCCGCCAGTGTGGTGGTCCAGAAATCCAGCTGTTCGGATTCGGCGGCGGCGAGGGACTCTCGTTGCCACAGTGCGTAATCCGCGTACTGCACACTCAGTTCCGGCCAGACCGGCGGTGTCTGGGTGCGGCGGGCCAGATAGGCGGCGATCAGGTCGCGCAGTAGCGGATTCAGCGAATACCCGTCCGCGGCGATATGGTGCACCACCACGACGAAGACGTGGCTGGTCTCGGACTCGCGCAGCAACGCGGCCCGCACGGGCGGTGCGATCGTCACGTCGAAGCCGGTGGCGGCGAAGACGGCCACCGCGGCCGGATCGGCACCGGTGCGGGTCTCGAATTCGATCTCGGCCTGGTCCGGAGACAGGACCAGCTGCTGGGCCGCCCCGTCGGCATCGAGCGGGTAGTAGGTCCGCAGCACTTCGTGGCGGCCCACCACATCGGCGAAGGCGTCGCGCATCGTCGCCGCGTCCAGATCCCCGAGGATGCGGACCGCCACCGCGATATTGTCCGCGGCCGATTCCGGATCCAGCCGGTTGAGGAACCACATGCCCTGCTGGACGGGCGCCAGCGGGATGACGCCGGGCCGTTCGGTCGCCACCGGACCACGCAATTCCATTGCTGGACTGTTGATTTCGTCGACGGCGCGGGCGAACTCCGCGACGGTCGAATGTTCGAACAGCATCCGCACCGGAAGACGCCGGCCGTACCGCTCCCCCAACCGGGCCAGCACGCGGGTCGCCACCAGCGAATTGCCGCCCAGGGCGAAGAAGTCGTCGTCGGCGCCGACGCGCGCGATATCGAGAACCTCCGCGAAGGTGTCCGCGACGAGTCGTTCACCGACTGTGAACGGCGCGCGGAATTCGCCGCTACCGAATACCGCGGCCACCCGCGGATCACCCGCATCGGGCAGCGCCTTGCGGTCCAGCTTGCCGGAGGCGTTGAGCGGGAACTCGGCCAGCACGACGACGGCGGAGGGAACCATATAGCCGGGCAATTCGGCCGCGGCCGACACACGTACCCGCTCCGCCGCGTCCGCTTCCGTCGCGGTGACGAATCCGATCAGATGTTCGCCGCCGGGCCCGGTCACCAACCGCACGGCCGCCGCCGTCACTCCCGGCACCGCGGCCAGCACCGCTTCGATATCGCCGAGTTCGATGCGCTGACCACGGAACTTCACCTGGAAGTCGGTGCGGCCCAGGTATACCAGCTCGGCGGTGGCACCGCTGGTGTCCCAGCGAACGAGATCACCGGTGCGGTACATCCGGGACCCGTATGCGTCCCCGGCCGCGCCGGAGGCGAACGGGTTGGCCACGAATCGGTCGGCGGTGAGATCGGCCCGGCCGTGATATCCCCGGGCCAGCTGGGTGCCGGCCAGATACAGCTCACCCGCCACCCCGGGCGGGGTCGGCCGCAACCGCGAATCCAGCACATAGACACGGCTGTTCCATTCGGGCAGCCCGATCGGCAGCGCCGCGCGGTCGACCACCCCGGTGACATCGCGGTGGGTGATGGATACCGCGGCCTCGGTCGGGCCGTACAGGTTGTGCAGCCGGGCATCGCTGATCTCGGCGAACGCGCGTACCGTCTCGGCCGGCAGCGCCTCACCGATCACGAACACCAGCCGCAGCGAACAGACCTGAGCACTGCGGGCCTGGGCGGCGAACACACTGAGCATGGAGGGCACGAAGTCGGTGACGGTCACACCGTTGTCGGCGATGACCTCCGCCAGATAGCCCGGATCACGATGACCGTCCGGTGCGGCCAGCACCAGCGTCGCGCCGATCCGCAGCGGCAGGAAGTAGCCCCACAGCGAGACGTCGAAGGTGGTGGCGGTCTTCTGGAGGTACACATCGGCGGCGGCCAGCTGGTATTCGGCCTGCATCCAGGTGGTCTGGTTGACGATCGCGGCGTGCGAGACGCTGACGCCCTTGGGCTTTCCGGTGGATCCGGAAGTGAAGATCACGTAGGCCGGATGTGCCGCGTACATGGGGGCGCGGCGCTCGTTCACCGCGATCGGATCATCACTGTAGGAGTCCGTGTCGACCGCGTCGATCAAAACCGTCGGGCCCTCGAAGACGGCATCGAAGGCGACGGCCGCGCCGGTGGCGGTGAGCAGGACCGCCGGCCGCGCGGTGTCGATGATGTGGGCGATGCGCTGGGCCGGGTGGTCCGGATCGATCGGTACGTAGGCGCCGCCGGCCTTGAGCACCGCGTACATCGCCACCACCAGTTCCGGTGAGCGCCGGATCGACAGGGCCACCAGAGATTCCGGACCCACTCCCCATTCGATGAGGTGGCGGGCGAGCCGATTGCTGCGGCCGTCGAGCTGTCCGTAGGTGAGCTCGATCGGCGCGGATCCGTCGTCGGGGATATAGCGCACGGCGGGCAGCTGCGGCGCGACCGCGGCCTGTGCCTCGAATTCGTCGAGGAGCAGCTCCTCGCCGAATCCCCTGTGCGCGGACGCATTCCATTCGGTGAGTACGCGCTCGCGTTCACCGGATGCGAACAGATCGATATCACCGACGATGCGGTCGGGGTCGGCTACGACGGCGTGCAGCACCGCCAGCAGCCGTCCGGCGAGACCCGTCACCGTCATCTCATCGAAAAGGTCGGTGGCATAGGTGAATCCGATCTCCCGATCGGTCACGGTGACCTGCAGGTCGAAGGCGTTGACCGCGGTGTGCAGCCGTACCTCGCCGACGGTGAGTTCGGCCGGATCGACGGCCACCGTCTCCAGATTCTGGAAGAACAGTGCCACCTGGAACAGGGGGTGGTGGGCCTGGGAGCGCGGCGGGTCGAGGATCTCGACGAGCCGTTCGAATGGAATATCGGCGTGGGCGAAGGCGGCGAGGTCGCCTTCGCGGGTGTGCCGCAGCACCTCCGAGAAGCGTTGCGCGCCGCGGAGTTCGGTTCGCAATACCAGGGTGTTGACGAACATGCCGATCAGGTCGTCGAGTACGGCGGCACCGCGGCCGGCGATCGGTGCGCCGATGGCGATATCTCCGGTGCCCGACATCCGGGCGAGCAGCACCGCGAGCGCGGCGTGCATCACCATGAACGGCGTGCTGTCGTATCGTCCCGCGAGTTCGTGGAGGCCGGCGCGCAGCCGCTCGTCGAAGTCGACGGTAATGGTGGCGGCGGTATGGCTCGCGACCGCGGGACGGGGCCGATCGGCCGGCAGCTCGAGCCGCGCCGGCAGTCCGCGCAGGTGCTCGCGCCAGAAGCTCAGCTGGCGGGCCGCGGTGGATCCGGGATCGGATTCCGCGCCGAGTACCTCGCGCTGCCACAGCGCGTAATCGGCGTATTGAACGGCCAGGTCGTGCCACCGCGGCGCCATATCCGCACTACGTGCGGCGTAGGCGGTGGCGATATCGCGGGCCAGCGGGCCCATGGAGAAACCGTCGGCGGCGATGTGGTGGACGACCAGGACGAGAATGTGCTCGGCGGCATCGGTCGCCAGCAGACCCACCCGCAACGGGACAGCCGTGGTCACATCGAAGGGTTCGGCCACGAATTTTCCGATGACCGTGTCGGTATCGCTGTCGTCGCCGTACAGCCGCGACAACACCGGTGCGTGATCGGCGGGCCGGATCTGCTGATAGCCGATCCCACCGATATCCGGGTAGACGGTGCGCAGGGATTCGTGGCGGGCCACCAGATCGGCGAGCGCGGCCTCGAGTGCGGCGATGTCGAGCGCGCCGCCGAGTCGCAGAGCCACCGGAATGTTGTGCACACTCTGCCCGGGATCGAACCGGTTCAGGAACCACATGCGCTGCTGGGCGGGCGAGAGCGGGATCAGATCGGGGCGCGGGCGCGCGACGAGCGGTACGGCAGCGCCGCGACCGGCGAACTCGGCCGCTTGTTCGGCCAGGCCCGCGACGGTCGGGGTATCGAAGATCAGTCGGACCGGCAGGTCCGCGTCGAGTTCGGCGCCGACCCGCGCCGCCACCCGGGTGGCGGTGAGCGAGTTGCCGCCGAGTGCGAAGAAGTCGTCGTCGAGTCCTACCCGGTCGAGTCCGAGAAGTTCGGCGTATACCGCGGCGACGGATCGTTCCGCACGAGTGGCGGGGGCCCGATAGGTACGGGCCCGGAATTCCGGTTCCGGCAGCGCGCGCCGGTCGAGTTTTCCGGAGGCGTTGAGCGGCAACGCATCCAGCGTGACGACGACCGCCGGCACCATGTACTCCGGCAGGCCGCGGGCGCAGGCGGCCCGCAGCCGCTCGGGGTCGAGGTCGTGGCCCGTCGTGGCTACTACGTAGGCGACGGTCCGGTCACCGGTGCCGTGATCGTCGCGCACCACGGCCACCGCCGCGGCCACACCGTCGGATTCGCGCAGGGCGTTCTCGATCTCGCCGAGTTCGATGCGCAGGCCGCGGATCTTCACCTGGAAGTCGGTGCGGCCGAGGTATTCCAGTTCGCCCGAGGCACGCCACCGGACCAGGTCGCCGGTGCGATACATCCGGGCGGCGGTCCGGAAAGGGTCTGCGACGAACCGGTCGGCGGTCAGATCCGGCCGGGCGAGATATCCGAGCGCCAATTGTGCTCCGGCCAGGTACAACTCGCCGGTGACTCCCACGGGAACGGGGCGTAGAGACGAATCCAGGACGTAGGTCCGGGTATTGAATACCGGGCGCCCGATCGGCACGGTCACGGTGTCGGCGTCGGTCACCTCGTGATAGGTCACATCGACCGCGGCCTCGGTCGGACCGTACAGATTGTGCAGCGACGCGCCACCGAGCTCGCGCCACCGAGCCGCGGTTCGCGCATCGAGTGCCTCACCCGAGGCGAATACGCGGCGCAGAGATGTCGGCGCCGAGGCGGATGCGTCGGCCAGGGCCCCGACGAACACGGCGAGCATCGAGGGGACGAAATGCGTTGTGGTAACCCGCTCGGACCCGATCAACCCCGCCAAATAGACCGGATCACGATGCCCCTCCGGACGCGCCACCACCAACCGCGCACCCACCTGCAACGCCCAGAACAACTCCCACACCGACACATCGAAAGTCACCGGAGTCTTCAGCAACACAACATCATCGGCAGCCAACCCGTACTGCGACTGCATCCACACCAAACGATTCACAATCGCCCCATGGCTCACCGCCACACCCTTCGGACGACCCGTCGAACCCGACGTAAAAATCACATACGCCACATCCTCCACACAAAGCGGACGCGGACGATCCAGATCCGTCAACGGCCCCGCATCGAACCCCGACACATCCACCCGATCCAGATCCACCACCGGCGCATCGCACGAATCCATCGGTGCACCGGCACCGGCCAGAACACAATCCGGCCGCGCGGTCTCGAGGACGTAGCGCACCCGCTCGGCGGGATGGTCCGGATCCAGCGGCACATATCCCGCACCCGCGGCGAGCACGGCGTGAATGCCCACGATCAGGTCCAGGGACCGGTGCATATGCACAGCCACCAGCGATCCCGGGCCGGCACCGCGAGTGATCAGGTACCGGGCGAGCCGGTTCACCCGCGCGGCGAGTTCGGCATAGGACAGGGTCGTCCCACCGAAGGTGAGCGCCGGGGCGCCCGGGGTCCGTGCCGCCTGCACATCGAAGAGCACGGGCAATGTCGCGGTACGGTCGACCGCCGCCGTGGTGGAGTTCCAGATCTCGAGTACCCGCAGGCGTTCCGATATTTCCAGCAGATCGATATCGCCGACGCGGATCTCGGGATCGGCGGTCACCGTCGTCAGCAACCGCAGGAACCGCTCACCGAAGGACGCCACCGTCGCACGGTCGAAAAGGTCGGTGGCATAACGCATCACCGCGAGGTATTCGCGCCCGTCCGGACCGCCGATCTCCGCGAGCGACAGGGCCAGATCGAATTGGGCCACCGGATTGGCGAGCGGGTGATCGGCGACTTCCAGACCCGGCAGCAGCAGTTCGGTATCGGAACGCTGCTCGAACGACAGCAGTACCTGCACGATCGGGGCGTAGGCCGGGGAGCGCTGTGGATCGAGTTCCTCCACCAGCCGGTCGAACGGCAGATCGGCGTGAGCGAAGGCTCGCACATCATCGGCGCGGACCTCGGCGAGAAGTTCGCCGAATCGCTGCCGCCCGTCGATCCGGGTGCGCAGCGGCAGGGTGTTGACGAACATGCCGATCAGATCGTCGAGTGCCGCGTCGGTGCGGCCGGCGATCGGGGTGCCGATGGCCAGGTCGTCCGCGCCGGACAGTTTCGCCAGCAGAGTGGCGTAGGCGGCGTGCAGCACCATGAACACCGACACGCCCGCGCGGCGGGCCAGCGTTTCCACCGCCGTGGTCAGTGCGGCGGGAACACGGAATTCGACGGCCGCCCCGGCACCCGAGGCCGCGGGGGGACGCGGCCGGTCGCCGGGTAGATCGAGTACGGCGGGCAGATCGGCCAGTTCCTCGCGCCAGAACGCGATCTGGCGGGCGAGCCGCGAGCCCGGATCGTCGGCGCGGCCGAGTACGGCGTGCTGCCAGAGCGTGAAATCGGCGTATTGCACGGGCAGCGGCGACCGGTCCGGGGCGGTTCCGGCGCAGCGAGCCGCGTAGGCGGTCATCAGATCGCGGGCCAGCAGACCGGTGGATATGCCGTCGCCCGCGATGTGATGCACCACCACGAGCAGCAGATGTTCCTCGGGCGCCACTCGGAATACGGTGATGCGCAACGGAATATCGTGCCGAAGATCGAATCCCGATGCCGCGGCGGCGGCCAGTTCGCCGTCCACTTCGTTCGAGCCGGCGGTGCGCAGCGACAGTACCGTCGCGGTGCACTCCTCGGCTGCGCGGATCGATTGCCGCGGGCCCTCGGCGTCCTCGGGGAAGACAGTGCGCAGGGATTCGTGCCGGGTGAGCAGATCGGCGACCGCCTCCGACAGCGCGATCTCGTCGAGCGCACCGCGCAACCGCAGGGCGAGCGGGATGTTGTACATCGCCGACCCGGGCTCGATGCGGTTGAGCAGCCAAATCCGAGTCTGTGCCGGTGACAACGGAATTCGCTCCGGACGAGCGCCCGCGACCAGCGGCAGTACGGCGGCATCGGCCGCATCGGCCGCCCGGGCCAGCAGGGCCGGAGTGGGGGCGCCGAAGATCTCGGCGACATTGAGATCCCGGCCGAGTGCGGTATTGACCCGCGTCACCGCCCGCATGGCGAGCAGCGAGTTTCCGCCCGCGGCGAAGAAGTCCTCGTCCGCACCCATCCGATCGCGGTCCAGCAAGCCGGCCATGACGGCGGCCACAACGGATTCGGCGCCTTCCGCCGCAGCCCGATAGCCACGGCTGCCGGATACCTCGACGGCCGGCAGTGCAGTCCGGTCGAGCTTTCCGGACGCGTTCAGGGGCAGTTCGGCCAATATCGTGAGCGCCGCGGGGACCATGTAGGCGGGCAGCGCCCGGCTCGCGGCGGTCAGCACGTCCGCGGTATCGACCGTGGCGCCGGCGGCCGGAACCACATAGGCGTGCAGGCGGGCGTTCTCACCCGTTCCGGCGACGACCGCGGCGGCCTGGCCGACGTGATGGTGCGCGGTGAGAGCGGCTTCGATCTCCCCCAGCTCGATCCGCAGGCCGCGCAGCTTGACCTGGAAGTCGTTGCGGCCCAGATATTCCAGCTCTCCGGATCGGTTCCAGCGCACCAGGTCGCCGGTTCGGTACATCCGGGTATCGGGGTGGAAGGGGTCGGCGACGAACCGGTCGGCGGTCAGATCCGGGCGGCCCACATATCCGCGTGCCAGCTGGTCACCCGCCAGATACAGCTCACCGGTCACACCCACCGGCACCGGTCGCAGTGCTGAATCCAGCACGTAGACACGGGTATTGAACACCGGGCGCCCGATCGGCACGGTCACGGTGTCGGCATCGGTCACCTCGTGATAGGTCACATCGACCGCGGCCTCGGTCGGACCGTACAGATTGTGCAGCGACGCACCACCGAGTTCGCGCCACCGAGCCGCGGTCGCCGCACCCAGCGCCTCACCCGAGGTGAACACCCGCCGTAGCGATTCGGGGGCCGCACTGAGCGCACCGAGGAAGACCGCGAGCATGGACGGCACGAAATGCGTTGTGGTAACCGAATCCTCGTCCATGAGTCGCGCCAGATAGGCCGGATCACGATGCCCCTCCGGACGCGCCACCACCAACCGCGCACCCACCTGCAACGCCCAGAACAACTCCCACACCGACACATCGAAAGTCACCGGAGTCTTCAGCAACACAACATCATCGGCAGCCAACCCGTACTGCGACTGCATCCACACCAAACGATTCACAATCGCCCCATGGCTCACCGCCACACCCTTCGGACGACCCGTCGAACCCGACGTAAAAATCACATACGCCGGATGCTCGGCACGAAGCGGACGCAGACGATCGGCATCCGCCAGCGGCCCTTCATCGAACCCCGACACATCCACCCGATCCAGATCCACCACCGGCACACCCGCCGGGAGGTCTGCCATCCGGGGATCCGACGCGGTCAGTACGCACAGCGGCCGCGCCGTATCGATGACGGCGTGCACTCGCTCGGCGGGATGTTCGGGGTCCAGCGGTACGTAGGCCGCGCCCGACGCGATGATCGCGTGGATCGCCACCACCAGCTCCAGCGATCGCGGAATCCGTACGGCCACGGTCGTATCCGGCCCGGCGCCCCGGCCGACGAGATAACGGGCCAGCCGCTGCACGCGCCGATCGAACTCGCGATAGGACAGCGTGACCCCGTCGAAGGTCACCGCCGGTGCGCACGGAAGGTCCGGGCGAGCGGCGAGCAGCTCGGGCAGCGTGCGCGGCTCGATCGGATGGCCGGTGGCATTGGGTTCGGCCAGCAGCCGGTCACGCTCGACGGGCGCAATCACCGCAATGTCGGCGACCCGGATATCCCCGTCGGCGGTCAGCGCGGTCAGAACACGCTCGAAACCGTCCAGCAGCGATTCGATCGTCTCGGAGTCGAACAGGTCCGCGGCGTAGTGCACATGCAGCTCGACACCATCGAGAGTGCCTTCGTCCGTATGGCATTCGCTCGCCGTCCAGTGCTGATCGACCTGGATGGGCGCCGCGCCCGGTTCCACCGCCGCGATCCGCAGGCCGTCCAGCCGCAACTCGGCACGCATCTGATTCTGCAGGGTCAACGACACCTGATACAGAGGTGCGTGCGCCTGGGAGCGAACCGGATTCACGGCCTCCACGAGCTGTTCGAACGGCACCGCCGCATGATCGAAGGCCGCCAGATCGATCGCGCGGACCCGCTCCAGATGATCGGCGAGGCGATCGGCACCGGATACCGGGGTGCGCAGCACCAGAGTGTTGACGAACATGCCGACCAGACCGTCCAGGGCCTGCGCCCCGCGCCCTGCCACGGGCGCGCCGACGACGATGTCGTCGCTGCCGCCGAAGCGGGCCAGCAGCACCGACAACGCGGTATGCAACACCATGAACGGCGTCATCCGGTTGGCGGCCGCCAGATCGTGAATCCGCTGGTGCAGTGCGGGACTCAGTCGTGCGGTGCGCGCGCCACCGCGCTGTGAGGCGACGGCCGGACGCGGCCGATCGGTGGGCAGTGCCGACAGTTCGGGCGCGTCCGCGAGTCGCGTCCGCCAGAACTCCAGCTGCCGGGCGGATTCCGATTCCGGATCGGTGACCGAACCGAAGGTGCGTTGTTGCCACAGCGCGTAATCGGCGTACTGGATCGGCAGCGGCGCGAGGCCGGGCGCCGATCCCGCGCAGCGCGCCCGATAGGCCGCTGCCAGATCGGCGGTGAGCGGTGCGAAGGACCAGCCGTCCGCGGCGATGTGGTGAACGACGAACAGCAGGATGTGGACCTGGTCGTCACGGTCGGCGTCGGGTGCGCGCCGCACCCGCAGCAACCGGACCCGCAGTGGAACTTCGGTCGTCACGTCGAAGTGCGCGTGCGCCGACTGCTCGGCGACGGCGGCGATATCGCCGGGCTCGACGTCGGTCACCTCGAGCGCCGGTATCGTCGAGGCCACGACGACCTGCCGTGCGACGCCGTCGATTTCGGGATAATAGGTGCGCAGCGTCTCGTGCCGGTCGATCACATCGCCGATCGCGGCGCGCAGTGCGGAGATGTTCGGATTGCCGGTCAGCCGGAGCGCGAACGCGATGTTGTAACTGCCACCGCGGGTGTCGAGACGGTTGAGCATCCACATGCGTTGCTGCGCGATCGACAGCGGGACGATATCGGGCCGTGGGGAGACGGCGATCGGGCCGGCATCCACGGAGCCCTTGTCCGACACTGTGATCCGTGCGGCCAACGCTCGCACAGTGGGCGCATCGAATACCGTGCGTACCGGAACCGGCTCCGCGACCGCCTGATTCAGGCGCGCGGCAAGCTGGGTCGCGATCAGCGAGTTGCCGCCGAGGGCGAAGAAGTCGTCGTCGGCGCCCACTTGCCGGACGCCGAGCAGGGTCGCGAAGATGTCCGCGACCAGGACCTCGGCCGGGCCGCTCGGCGCGCGGTAGCGCACGGGCGCGAGCACCGGTTCCGGCAGTGCCTTGCGATCCACCTTGCCGACCGGGGTGAGGGGAATCTTGTCCAGGACGACGAGTGCGGCCGGAACCATATGCGAGGGCAGTCGGCGGGCCGCGAATTCGGTGAGATCGGCCGGATCGACCGTGCGGCCCGGTTTCGGCAGCACATAGGACACCAGCATGGTGCCGCGAGTCTCGTGGTCGCGCCCCATCGTGGTCGCGAAATCGACATCGGGATGGGCGCCGAGCACCGCGTCGATCTCACCGAGTTCGATCCGGAAACCGCGGATCTTGACCTGGAAGTCGGAGCGGCCGACATATTCCAGTTCCCATCGCATATCCCCGGGCCTGCCGGGCTCGACGTCGCGACGCCGCACCACATCACCGGTGCGGTACATCCGGGCACCGGGCGCACCCCAGGGATTGGGCAGGAACCGTTCGGCGGTCGCACCCGCGCGGTTGCGGTAACCGCGCGCCAGCCCGCCGCCGGCCAGATACAGCTCCCCGGCCACACCCGGCGGCACCGGCCGCAGCCGCCGGTCGAGCACCAGCGCCGACATGCCGGGTACCGGACTGCCGATGGTGACCGGCCGTCCCGCGTGCAGCCGGGCGTAGGAGGAGATGATGGTGGTTTCGGTGGGCCCGTACCCGTTGTGATAGCCGCGACCGGGCTCCCAGTTCGACAGCAGATCATCGGTGGTCACATCGCCACCCACCGAAAGCACCCGCAGCTCGGGCAGTTCGGCGGGATCGACGGTGCCCAATACCGCCGGGGTGATGATGGCGTGGGTGACCCGTTCGGCGCGCAGCAGCGCACTCAGTTCCGGCCCGCCGAGCATCCGCGCGGGAACGATCACCAGCGTCGCACCGGTGGCGAAGGCGCAGATCCACTCCAGGACCGACGGATCGAAACTCGGTGAGCAGATGTGCAGCATCCGGTCCCCGGCGGTGAGCCCGTACCGCGCTATGGCGTGTCGTGCCAGCCCGCCGAGACCCGCATGGGTGACAGTGACGCCCTTGGGCATTCCGGTGGAGCCGGAGGTGTAGATGACGTAGGCGGGATGCGACATCAGCAGCGGTGCGAGCCGCTCATCCGCTCGCACCGGTCCCGCGGGCAGGGTGGCGAGTTCCGCTGTCTCCGAAGCGGAGTCGAGCACGATCCATCGCACGTTGCCGGGCAGCGCGTCGGCATAGGCGGAGATCGTGATACCGATCCGTGCGGCGGAGTCGGTGAGCATGTACCGCACTCGATCCGCCGGATAGGTGGGATCCACCGGTACGTGCGCGCCGCCCGCCTGTGCCACCGCGAGTGCCGCGGCCACCATGTCGTAGGACCGCGGAAGTGCGACGGCCACAATGTCTTCCGGGCCCACTCCGAGCGCGATCAACCGGCGGGCCAGGCGGGTGGAGTAGTCGCCGAGTTCGCCGTACCGGATCGATCGGCCCTCGTAGCGGACGGCGATTCCGTCCCGTCCGGCGGCCGCACCCGCGGTGAGCAGCTCCGCGAGGGTCGCCGTCGCCATCGCCTCGTCGGGCTGTACCTCGGTCAGGCGCGCGTATTCGGCGGCACGCAGCAGCGACAGGTCACCGACGGCGGTATCGGGCGCGCCGACCAGCTGCCGCAGCAGATCGAGGAACCGGCGGGCGAAGCCCTCGATCGTGGCATGTTCGAATAGATCTCGGGCATAGGAGAATTCCGCGTCCATCCCGGCGGCGGTCTCGCGCACGGTCAGCGACAGATCGAATTTCGCCGTCCCCGCGTCGATGTCGACGGCGCCGGCGCTCAGGCCGGGCAGGCGCAACTGGGCGGCCGGGAGATTCTCGAAGGCCAGCGCTACCTGAAACAGGGGGTGCCGCGCGGTGGAGCGCTCGGGCTCGAGCAGTTCCACCAATCGCTCGAAGGGAATATCGGCGTGCGCGAAGGCTCGCAGATCGGTGTCGCGGACGGCATCGAGCAGCCCGGTGAAACTCGCGCCGCCGGGGACCGCGGTGCGCAACACCACGGTATTGACGAACATGCCGATCAGATCGTCGAGTTCGGCCTCACCGCGCCCGGCGATCGGTGAACCGATCGCGATGTCCTCGGCTCCGGTCATCCGCGCCAGGAAGATCGCCCATGCGGTGTGCACCGCCATGAACGGGGTCGCCTGCCGGGCCTTGGCGATCGCGCGCAGACCGTCGCGGATCTCGCCATCGATGTCGAAGCGCATCCGGCCACCGCGATAGGAGGGCCGCACGGGGCGCGGGCGATCGGCGGGCAGATTGAGCTCATCGGCCAGGCCGTCCAGTTCGGTGCGCCAGAACGCCGCCTGTGCGCTGACGATACTGTCCGGATCGGTTTCGGCACCCAGCACCGTGCGCTGCCAGATGCTGAAATCGGCGTACCGCACCGGCAGCGGCGACCATTGCGGTGCGCTTCCGGCCGCGCGGGAACCGTAGGCGGACATCAGGTCACGGGTCAGCGGGGTGATCGACCAGCCGTCGGCGGCGATGTGGTGAGCGACGAATACCAGGACGTGCTCGGGTTCGGCGGCCTCGGATTCGATCCGCAGCAGTGCGATCCGCAGCGGAGGTGCGGCAGTGACATCGAATCCGGCCGCGGTCAGCGCGGTGATCCGGTCGGCGATGCCGGTGGGTGCGACGACTTCCGGTGCGAGGTCGAGCGGGATCTCGGCGGTGGGAACGATCTCCTGGTAGGGGCCGTCCGCGTGGTCGGGATAGCGGGTACGCAGCGTCTCGTGCCGCTCGATCAGATCGGTGATCGCCTCGGCCAGCGCGTCGATATCCAGCGCACCGGTCAGGCGCACCGCGACCGGAATGTTGTGCACCGCCGAATCCGGATCGAAGCGGTTGAGGAACCACATCCGCTGCTGTGCCATGGACAGCGGAATACGCTGTGGCCGCACCTGTTCCACGAGCGCCGGGCGAGCCGCGCCGACCTCGCCACCCAGCACCGCCGCGAATCCGGCCACGGTCGACGCCTCGAACAGCGTGCGCACCGGTACCCGCGCCTCGACGATCCGGCCGATCCGGGCACTGACCTGCGTGGCGTCGAGTGAACTGCCGCCCAGGGCGAAGAAATCGTCGTCGCGGCCCAGTCGCGCCGCGCCGAGTACCTCGGCGAACACCTCGGCGACCCGATGTTCCAGTGGCGTGCGCGGTTCGTCGAATTCCGCCGCGGCCGGCACGGGCAGGGGCAGTGTCCTTCCGATCGAGTTTTCCGCTGCTGTTGAGTGGAAACTCCGCGAGTTCCACGACGGCGGTCGGGATCATGTACGCGGGGAGTACCGCGCCCAGCCCGCTGCGCACCCGGTCCACATCGAGTTCGGCGCCCGGTGTGCGGACGATGTATCCGGCCAGGTAGTCGCCGTTGGCACCGGTGATCAGCCGGACCGCGGCCTGCCCGACGCCCGGCGCCGCCAGCAGCGCGGTCTCGATCTCGGGAAGTTCGATGCGCTGTCCGCGGAACTTCACTTGGAAGTCGATGCGGCCCAGATAGTCGAGCTCACCCTCCTGCGTCCAGCGCACCAGATCTCCGGTGCGGTACATGCGTTCGCCGCTGAAATCGAAGGGGTTGGCGACGAACCGGTCGGCAGTGAGGTCGGCCCGGCCGTGATAACCCCGCGCGAGCTGGACTCCGGCGAGATACAACTCCCCGGGCACCCCGATCGGGACCGGATGCAGGCGCGAGTCCAGGACAAAGACCTGGGAATTCCATTCCGGCTCACCGATGGGCACACCGCGCACATCGTCACCGGTGGCCTCGTGATTGGTGATCGACACGGCGGCCTCGGTGGGGCCGTACAGATTATGCAGTGCGCCATCGCATTTCGCCGCGAACAGAGCCGCGGTCTCGGCGGGCAGCGCCTCGCCGACCACGAATGCCGCACGCAGGGTGGATAATTCGTCCGCCTCGGCGTAATTGAGGAAGACGGTGAGCATCGACGGCACGAAATCGGTGAGGGTCACCCGCCGCGCCGCGACGGTTTCGGCGAGATAGCGCGCATCGCGATGCCCGTCGGCGGTGGCCAGGATCAGGGTCGCGCCGGCGCGCAGCGGCAGGAAGTATCCCCACAGCGAGACATCGAAGGTGGCCGCGGTCTTCTGCAGATAGATATCGTCGGCGCACACCCCGTACTCGGTGTGCATCCATTCGAGCTGATTGACGATGGCGCGATGGGTGACCGCGACACCTTTGGGCCGTCCGGTCGAGCCGGAGGTGAACAGCACATAGGCCGGATGATCCGGATGCGGCGTGGCGCGGCGCTCACCGTCGCGGATACCGGCCTCCGAGTAGGCGGTGAGGTCGAGTTCGTCGACATGACGCACGGGTACGGCCGGCACGCCCGCGGGCAGGTCGAAAGCCGCAGCGCGCGTGGTGAGTACGGTGTGCGGACGCGCGGTGGCGAAGATGTGCCCGATCCGCTCGGCCGGATGCCCCGGATCGACGGGTACGTAGGCGCCGCCCGCGCGCAGCACCGCGTACATGCCGATCACCAGCTCGATCGAGCGCGGCATCGCCAGCACCACCAGTGTCTCGGGCCCCACGCCCGACTCGATCAGCAGCCGGGCGAGCCGGTTCACTCGCTCCGACAGTTCCCGATAGGTCAGCTCGATATCGCCGGACACCAGCGCGACACTGTCGGGCGAGCGCCGGGCACGGGTATCGAAGCCGTCGTGCAGGAAGTTGTCGATCACCTTGTGCCCGCTGGCATTCCAGCTGGAGGTGACATAGTCCAGTTCGCCCGCGTCCAGCAGTTCCAGATCGCCGACCGGCAGCTCCGGCGCGGTCGTCGCACCCGAGAGCAGGCGCAGGAATTTGGTGGCGAACTCGGTGACGGTGGGTTCGTCGAACAGGTCGGTGGCGTAGGTGAATTCGGCCCGATAGCCCGCTGATCTCCCGGCGGCACCGGCCGGTGTGGAGATCGTCAGCTGTAGATCGAATTTCGCGAATCCGGGATCAAAGTCCACCAGTTCGCTGCGCAGGCCCGGCAGTTCCGGCGCGCTCACACCCATGTTCTGCATGAACAGGCCCACCTGGAACAGCGGGTGCCGGGACTGGGAGCGCGCCGGATTCAGCACCTCGACCAGTCGCTCGAACGGAATCTCGGCATGGGCGAACGCGTCCAGATCGCGTTCACGGGTGCGCCGGACCAGGTCGGTGAAATCGGTTCCGCCACCGATGTGGCTGCGCAGCACCAGCGTATTGACGAACATGCCGACCAGATCGTCGAGCGCACGCTCGCCGCGCCCGGCGACGGGCGTGCCGATGGCGATATCGCCGGTTCCGGACAGCCGGGCGAGCAGCAGGGCCAGCGCGGCGTGCAACACCATGAAGGGGGTCGCCCGCAGCCGCTCGGCGAGAGCGTCGATCGCCGCACGCAGTTCGGCGTCGATCGCGAAGTCGACGGTCGCACCCCGGTAGGAGGCCACCGCCGGGCGCGGGCGGTCGGCGGGCAGATCCAATTGCGCGGGCAGATCCGCCAATTCGCGTTTCCAGAAGCCGAGTTGCCGCGCCGCCTCGCTGTCCGGATCGCTGTCCTCGCCCAGCACCCGGTGTTGCCAGAGGGTGTAATCGGCGTACTGCAACGGCAGCGGCGCGAGATCCGGTACACCACCTCGGCAGCGGGCGGTGTACCCCGCGACCAGATCGCGCAGCAGCGGCCCCATCGACACCCCGTCGGCCGCGATGTGATGAACCACCAGCACCAGCGTGTGATCCTCGCGACCGGTGCGCAGCAGCCGGACGCGCACGGGGATCTCGGCCGATACGTCGAATCCGATGGCGGCCGTGGCACATACCTCGTCGATCAGATCGTCCGCCGCGGCCGGTACGGGTGTCAGGTCCGGCTCGGTCACCGGCCGGATCACCTGCATCGCCCCGTCGGCGGTCTGCGGATACACCGTGCGCAGGATCTCGTGCCGGGCGATCACATCCGCGACAGCGGCCCGCAGCGCCGGGATATCGAGACGGCCGCGCAGCCGCAGGGCCACCGGAATGTTGTCCACCGCGGCCGCGCCGCTCCCGGTGGCCTCGGTCATGGCCAGACGGTTGAGGAACCACATCCGGCGCTGTGCCGCGGCCAGTGGGACGGTCTCCGGTCGCGGCAGCGCGATCAGCGGCGGCCGGACCCGCGCGGTACCGGCCGGAGCAGCGAGTCCGGCCGGGGTGGGCCGGTCGAAGAAGTCCCGGACGTCGATCGTCGTCCCGAGGGCGGCCGAGATCCGGGCGATGGCCCGGGTGGCGAGCAGGGAATTGCCGCCGCGGGCGAAGAAGTCATCGGTGGCGCCCACGGGGCCGGCGCCCAGCAGTTCGGCGAAGATATCGGCGACGGCCCGCTCACCCGGAGTCGCGGGTGCGCGGAATTCCTCTGCGCCACCGTCGAATTCGGGCTCCGGCAGCGCCCTGCGATCGAGTTTTCCGTTGGCGTTGACCGGCATACCGTCCAGCCCGATCAGCAGGCTGGGAACCATGTACTCCGGCAGCCGCCGGCCCGCCTGTGCCAGAATCGCGCCGGAATCGAGTTCGACCCCACCGGCCGCCACCACATAGCCGATCAGGTTATCGCCGGTGGCGCCGTGATGCAGCACCACCGCGGCCTGCGCTACCGATTCGCCGGCCAGCAGCGCCGCCTCGACCTCACCGAGTTCGATCCGCAGCCCGCGCAACTTCACCTGGAAATCGCTGCGGCCCAGATATTCCAGCTCACGAGGGCCGCCGTCACCACCGTTGTTCCAGCGCACCAGATCGCCGGTGCGGTACATCCGGTCGCCGGGCGCACCGTGCGGATTGGTGACGAACCGTTCGGCGGTCAGCGCCGACCGGCCCAGATAGCCGCGCGCCAACTGCACGCCCGACAAATACAGTTCGCCCACCATGCCGTCGGGCAGGGGTTCGAGATTGTCGCCGAGTACCAGCAGATCGGTGTCGTCGGCCGCGATTCCGATGGGCACGGTGTGCACATCGGCGGCGGTCACCTCGTGCGCGCTGACATCCACCGCGGCCTCGGTGGGGCCGTACAGGTTGTGCAGGTTCGCACCGCTCACATCCCGCAGCGCCGCACCGGTGGCCGCGGGCAGCGCCTCACCGGAGGCGAATATCGCACGCAGCGAATCGATCTCGTTCTCCGCTTCGCTCTCCGCGACGGCAGCGGCGAAGACCGCCAGCATCGAGGGAACGAAATGGGCGATGGTGACCTGCTTATCGGCCACTACCCGGATCAGATAGGCGGGATCGCGATGCCCGTCGGGTGCGGCCAGCACCAGCCGGGCGCCGACCTGCAAGGGCCAGAAGAACTCCCACACCGAGACGTCGAAGGTGAACGGCGTCTTCTGCAACACCACATCGGCGTCGGTCATCCGGTAGCGGCGTTGCCGCCATCGCAGATTCGCCACGATGGCGCGATGCGAGACCGCGACACCCTTGGGCCTGCCGGTCGACCCGGAGGTGAAGATGACGTAGGCGGTAGTGTCCGGGTGGGCGTGCGGCACATCCCCGGCTTCGACAGCTGTACCCGTTTCCGATGTGTCCCAGTCGAATTCGTCGACCCGCAGGACCGGAACCGCACCGAAGGACGGCCCGCCCGCGGCGGTGAGTACCACGACGGGTGCGGCCACCTCGAGGACATAGGCGATGCGGTCGGCCGGATGGTCCGGATCGATCGGCACGTAGGCGCCACCGGCCTTGTGGATCGCGTATACGCCGATCACCAATTCCAGTGAGCGCGGCATCGACAGCCCCACCCGGGTGTCGGGTCCGACACCGAGCCGGATCAACTGCCGGGCCAGGGTATTCGCGCGGGCGTCGAGTTCGGCGTAGGTCAGCGTCGAATCCCCGAACTCCACGGCCACCGCATCCGGTGTCCGGCCCACCTGTTCGGCGAACAGCGTGGCCAGGGTGTCGGCCGGGGCGAGGCCGGGCGACAGCACATCCGCGGCGGCGGTGAGCGCGTCGTCGAGCAGTTCGGACACCGCGGCCGACAAGGCGCCCTCCCCCGCGTCCAGCAGCCCGGGCAATCGCCCCGAGACGACCACCGGCACCAGCGCGTCGGGACCGAGCGCGGCGCCCATGGCGGCGGACAGTGCGGTGATCTCGGCACCGAGTTCGGCGTAGGTGATCGCCTCGCCACCGTGTCGGACCGCGATCCGCCGCGGTTCGAGATCCGCCACGACCTCGATCAGATAGGGCAGATCCGCGATCCCGTAGGCGCCACGCAGCGCCGGATGCTCGGTGGACCGGATGGGTGTGACCGACTCGACGAACTCTGCATGCGTCATCGGTGGGTTCCTTCCGTGGTGATCACGCCCTGCGCACGCGCATGCAGGGACTCGAGCATGGTGGTGAGACCGCCGGCGCCGGCGGTGAGGATGCCGGGCAGGAGTCCGGCGAGTGCGACATTGATCAGCGCGTCCGGCCCCGCGCTCGCGCCCATGGCCCGGCCGACGGCCAGCAGCTTGTGGTGCAGTTCGGCGAATCCGACTCCGCGACCACCGAATTCGACTGCGACCGACTCGGGTGCCGAGCCCGCGGCGGCGGCGATCAGACCGACCAGATCATTCGGTAACGGCACCGGCCCGGAGCGGGCCGATCGTCGCTCGCGTTCCTCCGCGGTGCGAATATCGATGGCGCGCAACGCGATCGATGAGTCCGCGGCCACCGCGGCCAGGACCAGTTCGAGCCGCCGGGCGAACATCCGGACGGTTCGCTCATCGAAGATGTCGGTGGGATAGCAGAACTGCATCCGCAGACTGCGCGCGCCGTCGTCGCCGAACTCCTCCAGCGCGGTCAGTTGCAGATCGAATTTCGCCTCGGGCAGGCCGGGCTCGAGTGTCTCGACCCGCAGCCCTGGCAGGTCCACCGCACGCTGCGGCAGATTCTGGAAGGTGAACAGCACCTGGAAGATCGGCGCGTACGCACTGGTCCGGGTGCGCCCCAGCGACTCCACCACCCGTTCGAACGGCACCTCGGTCCGGCCGAGTGCGGCCAGATCCTCCGCCCGGACACGATCGAGCAGATCGGTGAAACGCAACCGGTTGTCGATGTGGGTACGCAATGCCACCGTATTGACGAACATGCCGACCAGATCGTCGAGTTCGCGTTCCCCGCGCCCGGCGACCGGTGCGCCGACGACGATGTCGGACTGCCCGGACAACTTCGCCAGCAGGACCGCGAATGCGGTGTGCACAGTGGTGAACAGGGTCGTCCCGTGCTCCCGCGCCACCGCCGCGAGTCGCTCGACCTGCTCGGTGGCGAGTGCGAAATCGACTGTGGCACCGCGCATATCGCGGCGTGCGGGGCGCGGCCGGTCGGTGGGCAGGGCCACCAGCTCGGGTGCGTCGGCGAGCCGGTCGTGCCAGTAGCCGAGTTGTTCGGCGGCGACACTATCGGGATCGGTGTCATCGCCGAGCAGCGCGCGCAGCCATTCGCTGTAGTCGGCGTACTGGATCGGGAGCGGATGCCAGTGCGGCGCGCTCCCGGACCGGCGGCTCGTATAGGCGGCGATCAGATCGCGGGTCAGTGGCGCCATCGAGTAGCCGTCGGCGCTGATGTGATGCGCCACCACGACCAGCACATGCGCGTCGGGCGCGATGCGCAGCAATCGCACCCGGATCGGCGGCGCGGCGGTGATATCGAATCCCGCGGCGACGATCTCCGCGATCCGCTCGTCGATCTCGTTGTACCGCACGGTGATCGGTTCGATGTCGAGCGTCGTGGCCGCCACCGGCAGTAGTTCCTGCACCGGGCCCTGTTCGGTTTCGGGATAACGGGTGCGCAGCACCTCGTGCCGGGCGGCCAGATCGGCGAGCGCCGCCCGCAGGGCGCCGAGATCCAGTTCTCCGCTCAGGCGCAATGCCACCGGAACGTGATAGGCGGCGGAGTCGGGGGTGAGCCGATTCAGCACCCACATCCGCTGCTGGGCCGGTGACAGCGGCACCACGCCCGTGCCCGTCCGCGGCCGCAGCACCGGACGGTCCGCGCGTTCGGCCGTATCGAGCCATCGGGCGAGCGCGGCCACCGTGGGCGAGTCGAATACCGCCGACACCGGCACCCGGACACCCGAGGCAGTGCCCAGCCGCGCCGCCAGCCGGGCCGCCGACAGCGAGTTGCCACCGAGTTCGAAGAAGTCGGTCTGCGCGCCCACCGGCACATCGGCATCCGCCGGTTCGCCGACCACCTCGGCGAATTCCGCCGCGACCAAGAGTTCCGCCGGAGTCTCCGGAGCCCGGAACTCGCCACGCGGCAACCTCGGCGCGGGCAGCCGGTCGCGGTCGATCTTGCCGTTGACGTTGAGCGGCAACGCATCCAGCACCACGACCGCGGCCGGCACCATGTACTTCGGCAGCTCGCCGAGCAGCACCTCGCGCAGACCGGCCCCGTCGATACCGTGCCCAGGGACCGCCGCGTAGGCGATGAGCCTGGACCCGCCCGCGGCCCGGTCGATCGCGACCGCGACCGCCGCCTCGACCCCGGTCTGCCGGCGCAGCGCCGTTTCCACCTCGCCGAGTTCGATGCGGAAGCCACCGATTTTGACCTGGAAGTCCGCGCGCTCGAGATATTCGAGCAGGCCATCCGCGCGCCGGCGCACGATATCGCCGGTGCGGTACATGCGGCCGCCGCCGAAGGGGTCGGCGACGAACCGCGCCGCGGTCACCCCCGGCTGTCCGTGATACCCGCGGGCGAGCTGGTCACCGGCCACATAAAGTTCACCCGGCACACCCGGCGGCACCGGGCGCAGGCGCCGATCGAGAACGTGGGTGCGGGTGTTCCACACCGGTGTGCCGATCGGCACCACCGGCCCCGGATCGCCGTCCACGCGGTACGAGGTGACCGACACCGCGGTCTCGGTCGGACCGTACAGATTGAACAGCGTTGTACCGCCGCGCTTTTCCACCTCCAGGGCGAGCGGGTGCGGCAGCGCCTCACCGATCGCCAGGACCGCCCGCAGTTCACGCGGCAGACCGTCCTCACCGGCCAGCAGCATGCCGAGCAGTGAAGGCACGGTGAACAGCAGACTGATCCGGTGCCGCCGCACGAGGGCGCGCAGCCGGTCGGGATCGCGTTCGGCACCCGGTTCGGTCACCACGAGCGTGCCGCCGCTGATCGCCGTGGCCCAGAACTCCCACACCGACAGATCGAAGGTGGCGGGCGTCTTCAGCAATGTCCGGTCGGTCGGGCCGATGCCGAATTCGGTTCGCAGCCAGAACAATTGATTGACGATCGCGCCGTGCGACACCGCCACCCCCTTGGGCTGCCCGGTGGAGCCGGAGGTGAAGATCACGTACGCGGTGTGCGCCGCCAGCAGCGGCCGCACCCGTTCCTCGGGTGCGATCGGCACGGCCGGATACCGGGACAGATCCATACCCGGATCCACCACCGCGACCTCCGGCCGCAGTCCGGGCAGATCACCGCCGCCCAGCACACAGATCGGCGCGGCGGTCTCGACGATCCGCGCGATGCGATCGGCCGGATGGTCGAGATCCACGGGGACATAGGCGCCGCCGGCCTTGGTCACCGCGAACATGGCGATCACCAGTTCGACCGAACGCCGCAGCGCCAGGATCACGGTGGTATCCGGGCCGACACCCAGTCCGATCAGGTGCCGGGCCAGCCGATTCACCCGATCGTCGATATCGCGGTAGTCGAGTTCTATCGCCTCGGAATCGGTTTCGTCGATGACCGCGATTGCCCGCGGATCGGTGACGACCCGGATGTCGAGCAGATCGGCCAGCGTCGCCTCGGCGACATAGTGCCGGGTCCGGTTGCCGTCCTCGATGACGAAGCGGTACTCCTGTTCGCTCATCAGCTCCAGATCGCGGATCCGGGTCGTGGGCGCGGTGGCGACGGCGGTCAGTACCCGGGTCAACTGTGCGGCGATCCGTTCGCCGGTAGCGGGGGTGAACAGGTCGGCCGCGCAGCCGAGGGCCAGATCGATCCCGGCGGGTACACCGGTGTCGCTGTAGTGATCGACGGCGAACAGATGTAGATCGAATTGCGCTGTCTCGCTGTCGGACTCGATCCGGGAGACGGTGAGACCGGGGAGTTCCAGGCTCGCGCGGTCGTGATTCTGGAAGGACAGGCCGACCTGGACGAGCGGATGCCGCGCGGTCGAACGCCGCGGGTTCAGCACCTCGACCAGGCGCTCGAACGGCACCTCGGTATGTGACAGCGCGGCGATATCGGCGGACCGCACGCCTTCCAGCAGAGTCTCGAAGGAGCCGTCCACATCGACCGCGGCCCGCAGTACCACGGTGTTGACGAACATGCCGATGACCTCGTCCACCGCGGCGTCGTTACGACCGGCGACCGGTGTACCCACCGCGATGTCGGAGGTGTCGCACAGCCGCGCCAGCACCGCCGCGAAGGCGGCGTGCACCACCATGAACAGCGTCGCGCCGTGTGCGCGGGCCAGTGCGGTCAGGCGGACGTGCACGTCGGCGCCGAGGGTGAATTCGACGCGCCGGCCCCGCAGGCTCTGCTTGGCCGGGCGGGGATGGTCGGTCGGCAGATCCAGCTGATCGGGCAGTCCGGCCAGGGTGTCGCGCCAGAAGGCCAGCTGCCGGGAGACGAGTGAGTCGGCGTCGGACTCGTCTCCCAGCAGCCGGTGCTGCCACAGCGCGTAGTCGGCGTACTGTACCGGCAGCGGTGACCAGCCGGGCCGGTTACCCCGCACCCGGGCTTGGTAGGCACTCATCAGATCGGCGACGAACGGCACGATCGAGGAACCGTCGGCCGCGATGTGGTGCAGCACCACGGCCAGCACATGATCGTCGGCCGCGAGTTCGAATATCCGCGCCCGCACCGGGACATCGGAGGTCACATCGAAGCCGGTGGCCGTGAGGTCCCGGATATGTTGTGCCAGTTCGGCATCCGCGATCGGCAGCATGTCCGCGTCGATCCGGACACCATCGGCGGGCAGGATCACCTGGGTGGCGGCGCCGTCGATCTCCGGATACACGGTCCGCAGTGCCTCGTGCCGGCCGAGCACATCCCGCAGAGCGTCGGCCAGCGCGGGCAGATCCGCACTGCCCGACAGCCGCAGTACCAGCGGAATGTTGTAGGCCGCCGAGGCCGGATCGAACCGGTTGAGGAACCACATGCGCTGCTGTGCCGGCGACAACGGCAGCCGGTCCGGTCGCACGCCGGCGGTCAGCGCGGGACGGTCCGCACCGGCCATCGCCGCCGCCGCCAGGTCGCGCACCCGGGGTTGCTCGAACAGGGTGCGCACGGGCACGGTCACGCCGAGGGCGGCACCGATGCGGGCGACAGCCTTGGCCGCCGCCAGTGAACTGCCGCCCAGCGCGAAGAAGTCGTCGTCGGCGCCGACCACGCGGCCGGGCTCGAGATCGCTCAGTACAGAAATAAACGCATCGGCCACGAGCTGTTCGGCCGCGGTCTCCGGTCGGCGGAACACCGCGCTCTCGAAGACCGGTGCCGGCAGCGCCCGCACATCCCGTTTCCCGTTGACGGTCAGCGGAATTCGATCGATCGCCACCACGGCCGCCGGAACCATGTGCTCGGGCAGCCGATCGGCCAGTGCCCGGCGCACCCGCCGGATATCGAGGTCACCGACCACATAGCCGACGAGGCGATCCTCACCGCCATCGGCGCGCACCACCACGGCGGCCTCGCGCACCCCGTCCACATCCAGTAGCGCGGCCTCGATCTCGCCGAGTTCCACCCGGAATCCGCGCAGATTCACCTGCTGGTCGGCCCGGCCCAGATATTCCAGTTCACCGGCCGCGGTCCACCGGGCCAGATCACCCGAACGATAGGTGAGCGATCCGGCCGCGCCGTAGGGATCGGCGACGAATCGCCCGGCGGTCAGGCCCGGCCGATGCAGATAGCCGCGCGCGAGTTGTCCACCGCAGACATAGATTTCGCCCGGCACACCCACCGGAACCGGCCGCAGTCGCGAATCCAGTAGCCGTACCGCGAGTCCCGGCAGGGCGCCGCCGATCACACCGGCCGCACCGGTGTCCGCGCCGAGTTCCCGGAAGGACACGTGCACCGTGGTCTCGGTGATGCCGTACATATTGATCAGGCGCGGGCTGTCGGGGTAGCGCGCGAACCATTCCCGCAGCCGTGCCGGTTCCAGCGCCTCGCCGCCGAAGACCACACAGCGCAACGGGAGATCGGCGGGCGGTTGCGCCGCATCGGCGCTCATCAGCTGGTAGAACGCCGAGGGTGTCTGGTTGAGCACGGTGACGCCCTCGGCGATCAGCAGTTCCCGGAACTGCTGCGGCGAACGAGAGGTGAAGTAGTCGACCACGACGAGCCGGCCACCGTGCAGCAGCGCACCCCACAGTTCCCACACCGAGAAGTCGAAGGCGTAGGAGTGGAACAGTGTCCACACATCGGCACTGCCGAAATCGAATCGCGCGCGTGTATTGTCCAGCAGCCGTGCGATATTGGCGTGCGGGATCTGAACGCCCTTGGGTTTGCCGGTGGAACCGGAGGTGTAGATGACGTAGGCGGTGTTGTCCGGTCGTAGCGGCGCCCGGCGTTCGGCATCGGTGATCGGCGCCGAAGAGACCGCGTCCACTCCCACCGGCTCGTCGATATCGATCACCGGTCCGGTGAACCATCCCACCCCGGCACTTCCGATCGCGCAGACCGGACGGGCGTCGGCGAGCACATACTCGATGCGGTCGGCGGGGTAATCGGGATCCACGGGCAGATATCCCGCACCGGACTTGACGACCGCCAGCAGGGCGACGACCAGCTCCGCTGTGCGCGGAAGTGCCACGGCCACCAGCGTTTCCGGTCCGGCGCCCGCGGCGATCAGGCGGCGCGCGAGCCGGTTCGAACGTTCGTCGAGCGCACCGTAGGTGAGGGTGACATCGCCCGCGCGCACCGCGACAGCGTGCCGGTCCCGGGCAGCGACGGCATCGAAACGTGCCGCGAGCGTGCTGATCTCGGCGTCCCCGGTACCGGTGACCGACCATTCGTGCAGGGTGCGGTGCTGTTCCTCGGCACTGAGCAACTGGATGTCACCGACCACCACGGTGTGATCGTGGCTGACCGCGGCCAGCACCTGTTCGAACCGGCGGGCCAGTTCGCGGATCGTGTCCGCGTCGAACAGATCGGTGGCGTAGCCGATTTCGACGGTCATCCCTTCGGCGCGCCCATCGGCGTCGATCGATTCGAGCACGGTGAACTGCAGGTCGAATTCGGTCGACACCGCCTCGGCCGTCTCGGGCGTGACCTGCAGTCCGGGCAGTTCGATAGACGGGATAGCGAAGTTCTGGAAGGTCAGCACCACCTGGAACAGCGGATGGCGGTTCCCGGCGCGCGCGGGCGCCAGCATCTCCACCACCTGTTCGAACGGCACCTCGGCCTGCGACAGCGCCGAAATATCCTGTGCTCGAACGAGGTCGAGCACCGTGTCGAAATGATCGCGACTGTCGATCTCGGTGCGCAGGACGAGGGTGTTGACGAACATGCCGACCATCGGGTCCAGTGCGGGTTCACCGCGTCCCGCCACCGGTGTGCCGATCGCGATGTCGGAGGTGCCCGACATCCGCGACAGCAGGACCGCCAGCGCGGCGTGCACGGTGCTGAACAGCGTGGTCTCGTGCTTACGAGCCAGCTCGCCCAGTTCGCTGTGCAGATCCGAGTCGATCCGGAAGTGGTGGCTGCCGGCCCGGCGCGAGGCCGTCACCGGACGCGGCCGGTCGGCCGGCAATTCGAGCTGATCCGGCAGTCCGGCCAGCCCGGTACGCCAGAACTCCCGCTGCCGAGCCAGTTCCGATCCGGGATCGGCGAGGTCGCCGAGTACTTCGGCCTGCCACACGGTGTAGTCCCGGTAACTCACCCGCAATTCCGGCAGATCCGGTGCGTGACCGTCCCGGCGCGCGGCGTAGGCGGTCATTACATCCCCGGCCAGCGGGCCCAGGGAGAATCCGTCGGCGCAGATGTGATGGAGCACCAGCAACAGCACATGGTGGTCGGGTGCGAGTTCGAAAAGTGTCGCGCGGAAACCGGTTTCGGCGGTCAGATCGAAGGGGTCGGTGCAGATGGCGGCGATCCGGGCGGTCAGTGTCCGCTCATCGACGGACTCGGCACGCAACCCGGGCAGATGACCGTCGGCCGGGGCGACGACCTGGACCGGCCCGTCCGCGGTGTCGGGATAGCGGGTGCGCAGAGTTTCGTGGCGCGCCACCACATCGGCGAGCGCGGCCCGCAGGGCGTCGACCGCAAGATCGCCGCGCAGCCGCAGGACCAGCGGAATCAGATCGATCGACGCGGCCGTCCGCTCGTCGGCGCGATACCGGTTGAGAAACCAGATCCGCCGCTGTGCCGCCGAGAGCGGCACGGCTGCCGAATGGGTCCGCGCGGTCAGCGGCGGGCGCGCGCCCGTGCCCGCTTCCCGCTGCGCCCGCAACGCCAGTTCGGACACCGTGGTGGCCTCGAAGAGCAGCCGAATCGGCAGATGCGCGTCGAGTGCGGCGCCGATCCGGGCCAGGACCTGCGTGGCCAGCAGCGAGTTCCCGCCGAGTTCGAAGAAGTCGTCGTCGCGGCCGACCCGTTCGGCGCCGAGCAGTTCGGCGAAGACCGACGCCACCAATTGTTCGGCGCTGGTCTCCGGTGCGCGATATTCCCGCACCTGCCGGACCGGTGCGGGCAGCGCCGCACGATCGATCTTCCCGGAGCTGTTCAGCGGCAGTTCGTCGAGGATGACGTAGTCCGACGGCATCATGTACGCCGGTAGTCGTCGCGACAGCGCGGTTTTCACCGCCTCCACATCGATTTCGGCATCCGGAACGGGCACCGGGTAGGCCACCAGCCGATCACCGGTGTGTGGATCGCTGTGCACGACCACCACCACCCGGTCGATATCCGGCCGGTCGAGAAGTGCGGACTCGATCTCGCCGAGTTCGATGCGCAGACCACGCACCTTCACCTGGAAGTCGGTGCGGCCGTGGTACTCCAGTTCACCGGCAGCATTCCAGGCCACCAGATCGCCGGTGCGATAGAGCCGGCCCCCGGCGTCGAACGGGTCGGCGACGAACCGGTCGGCGGTGAGATCGGGCCGCCCCACATAGCCCTCGGCCAATTGCGCTCCGGCCAGGTACAACTCGCCCGCCACGCCCACCGGTACGGGACGCAGCCAGGCATCCAGCACATAGACGCGGGTGTTGTGGACCGGACGGCCGATCGGCACGGTCACGGTGTCGGCGTCGGTCACCTCGTGGAAGGTCACGTCGACCGCGGCCTCGGTCGGACCGTACAGATTGTGCAGGCGGGCCCCGGTCGCGGCACGTAGCCGCTGTGCCACACCCACCGGCAGCGCCTCACCCGAGGTGAAGACCGTCCGCAGTGAGCCCGGCCGCGCGTGTGCGACGAAGAGGGCAAGCATCGAGGGGACGAAATGCGTTGTGGTAACCCGCTCGGACCCGATCAACCCCGCCAAATAGACCGGATCACGATGCCCCTCCGGACGCGCCACCACCAACCGCGCACCCACCTGCAACGCCCAGAACAACTCCCACACCGACACATCGAAAGTCACCGGAGTCTTCAGCAACACAACATCATCGGCAGCCAACCCGTACTGCGACTGCATCCACACCAAACGATTCACAATCGCCCCATGGCTCACCGCCACACCCTTCGGACGACCCGTCGAACCCGACGTAAAAATCACATACGCCACATCCTCCACACAAAGCGGACGCGGACGATCGGCATCGGTCACCGGTGCGGGCGAGTAGTCCGAGGTATCGAACAGATTGATATCGAGCAGGGCACCGAATTCGCCCTCAGCGAGTTCGACACCGTCGGTGGAGCGGGTCAGCACGCATACCGGACGCACGGCGTCGAGCACGGCCCGGGTGCGCTGCTGTGGATGATCAGGGTCCACAGGAACGTAGGCAGCTCCCGCGGCGAGGACGGCATGCACCGCGAGGACCAGATCGGCGCAGCGCCGCATCCCGATCGCGACCGTGCGTCCGGGCCCGACGCCGATCGAAATCAGCAGGCGGGCAAGCCTGTTCACTTGTCCGGACAGTTCGGCGTACGTCCATTCGGCACCCTCGAAGCGCAGGGCGACCGCGGTGGGGCACTGTTGTGCCCGGTCCGCGAACAGCGTCGCCAGCGTCGCCTCGGGTAGTGCTCGATCGGTCCGGTTCCAGGCCTCCAGGATCTGGTCCCGCTCCCGATCCGAGAGCAGATCGACAGTGCCGATCGGCCGGGCGGGGTCGGCGACGACAGTGCCCAGCAGAGTGCCGAGTCGCCGCGCGAAGGCAGCGATCGTCACCTCGTCGAACAGATCCGTGGCGTACTCGAAGACGGCTGCCACCTCGCCGTCGGGCCGCTCCTCGATCGTCAGTTGCAGATCGAATTTCGCGGTACCCGAATCCGATTCGAGTGTCTCGGCCCGCAATCCGGGGAGCAGTAGGGGTGCGGTCGCCGACTGCCGCAGATCGAGCATGACCTGGAACAGCGGATGCCGGGCCGCCGAGCGCAGCGGATTCAGTACCTCGACGAGGCGCTCGAACGGGACGTCGCGATGGGCGATGGCACGCAGATCACCGGCGCGGACCGCCGCGAGCAGGTCCGCGAAGGACAGCTCGGGCGCCACCTGGGCCCGCAGCACCAGCGTATTGACGAACATGCCGACCAGCTCGTCCAGCGCCGCCGCACCTCGCCCGGCCATCGGAGTGCCGATCGCGATATCGCGCTGCCCGGACAGTTTGGCCAGCAGCACGGCGGTGGCCGCGTGCATGGCCATGAAGAAGGTGCTCCCGCTCCGCTCGGCCAGCGCGCGCAGCCCGGCGATCGGTTCCGCCCCGAGAGTGAACCGGTAGCGCGCCCCGCGCCCGGAGGCCGTCGCCGGCCGGGGTCGATCCCCCGGCAAGGCCAATACGTCCGGGAGCCCGGCCAATTCGTCGCGCCAGAACCGGATCTGCTCGGCGAACGGCGATTGGGGATCGTCCTCCGACCCCAGAACCTCGCGCTGCCACAGCGCGTAGTCCGCGTACTGCACCGGCAACGGCCGCCACTGCGGCGTGGTACCGGCCGTGCGCGCGGCGTAGGCGACCATCAGATCCCGGGTCAGCGGCGCGATCGACCAACCGTCCGCGGCGATGTGGTGAATCGAGACCACGAGTACGTGTTCCTCGGGGGCACACCGCAGCAATGTCGCGCGCAGTGGCGCCGCGTCGCGCACCACGAACCCGGCCGCGGCCAACTCCCGCAGCCGCTGCGGCAACTCGGCCTCGTCCACCGGCCGCGGCGCGAGGTCGAGCGCCACCTCGTCGGCGGCCACGACCTGCTGATACGGCACCCCGTCGATATCCGGGTACCGGGTTCGCAGTGCTTCGTGCCGATCCAGCACATCGCGCATCGCGGCCGCCAGCGCGGTACCGTCCAGCGCACCGGACAACCGCACGGCGGTGGTCAGATTGTCGACCGCCGAGCCGGAATCGAACCGGTTGCGGAACCACATCCGGCGCTGGGCATAGGACAGTGGCACCACGTCCGGTCGCGGGCCCGCGACCAGGGCAGGCCGCCGCCGGGATGCCGAACCTCGAAGCCGGCGAGCCAGACCCGCCACATCGGAGTGCTCGAACAGCACGCGTACCGCGACCTCGCGGTCCAGCGCATCGGCCAGCCGGGCCGAAACCTGCGTGGCGATCAGCGAATTGCCGCCCAGGGCGAAGAAATCGTCGTCGAGTCCGACCCGCTCCACGCCGAGTACCTGCTCGAATACCGCGGCCACCGCGCGCTCTTCGACATCCTCGGGTGCGCGGAACCGCGCGGCCGTCAGCACCGGATCGGGCAACGCCGCGCGATCGAGTTTGCCGGACGCGGTCTGTGGCAGAACGGGCAGCGCGACATAGGCGCCGGGCACCATATAGGAGGGCAACTGTTCGGCGAGCCGGTTCTCCACCAGGTTTCGGGGATCGCCGTCACCGACGACATAGGCCACCAGCAGATCGCCGGTCTCGTGCCGGTACACCCGCACCGCGGCGGCCGCCACACCCGGGGCGCTCAGCATCGCCGCCTCGATCTCACCGAGTTCGATCCGCTGTCCGCGCAGTTTCACCTGGAAATCGCTGCGGCCCAAATACTCCAGATCACCACCGCGCAGTCGGCGCACGAGATCGCCGGTGCGATACATCCGGGAACCGGAGGGGCCGAACGGATCGGCGACGAAACGTCCCGCGGTGGTCGCGCCGCGCCGCAGATATCCGCGCGCCAGCTGCGCGCCGGCCAGATACAGCTCGCCGACCACCAGATCGGGTACCGGACGAAGCCGCTCGTCGAGAACCAGCACCCGGCTGTCGCGCACAGGTTTACCGATCGGCGCCGGGCCGCGCCGCTCGGTGTCGGCCGGTGCGTGCGTGGCGTGCACCGTGAATTCGGTGGGGCCGTACAGATTGTGCACGGCGGCATCGCTGATCGCCGCGAACGCCCGCACGGCGGCCCCGCCCAGCGCCTCACCCGCTGCGAAAACCGCACGCAGCGTGCGGATATCGGCCGCGTCGACGGACTGGGCGAAGGAGGTCAGCTGGGACGGGACGAAGGAGGTCAGTGTCACCGCGTGCCGGGCGATGACGGCGGCCAGATACGCGGTGTCGCGGTGACCGTCCGGTTCGGCCACCACCAGCCGCGCGCCGGCGCACAGCGGTGCGAACAGTTCCCAGACCGAGACATCGAAGGTCGGCGGCGTCTTGAACAGCACCACATCGTGCTCGCCGATCCCGTATTCGCCGATGATCCAGGCGATCTGGTTGTCGAGCGAACCTCGCTGCACGGCCACACCTTTCGGCATGCCGGTCGATCCCGAGGTGAAGATGAGGTAGGCGGTGTTCGCGGGCCGGACCGGGCCGTTGCGGTCGGCGTCGGTGAGGGGCCGGTCCGAGTAGGAGCCGAGTTCCGGTGCGTTCATCGAGATCTGCGGGCAGCCCAGCTCGGGCGCGTCCCCCGAGGTCAGCACGCAGACGGGTTGCGCGGTGTCCACGAGTTGCCGAAGCCGGGCGGGCGGCTGATCCGGATCGATCGGCAGATAGCCGCCGCCCGCGGTGAGTACCGCACAGGCGGCGATCACCAGATCCGCGGAACGGCGCATCCCCAGCGCGACCAGCGATTCCGGCCCCACACCGGTATTGATCAGATGGCGGGCGAGCCGGTTGATCCGCGTGTCCAGTTCGGCATAGGTGAGCTGCCGATCCGCGTCGACGACGGCTACCGCATCGGGATGGAGGCGAACCTGCCGTGCGAACTCGCTGAGCAACTCGGCCGGTGGCTCGGTGGCGGCACGGCGCCCCGACTCGATACGGCGGCGCGATTCGGGCGCGTCCAGCAGGGACAACTCGCCCACCGGAACGGCCGGATCACCCACGGCGTGGGTGAGCAGCTGCCGCCACCACCGCGCATACTCCGCGATGGTTTCCGGGTCGAAAAGATCTGTGGCGTAGGTGAACTCCGCCGTGATCCCCGCCGGTGCCGGACCTTCCCCGGGACCGGCACCGGCGAAGCTTTCGGTGACCGTGAGTTGCAGGTCGAACTTGGTCACTCCGGTGTCCAATGTACCCGTCCGCACGGACAATCCGGGTAACTCGACCTCGAGGTCGCGGGTGTCGGCGACTCCCAGCATGACTTGGAACAACGGGTGGCGAGCCTGGGACCGCACCGGGTTCAATGCCTCGACCAGGTGCTCGAAGGGCAGCTCCGCGTGGGCGAAGGCGGCCAGGTCGGCATCCCGAACCCGTTCCAGCACAAGGGTGAAGGGTTCGGCGGAGGCGATCGGGGTACGCAGCACCAGGGTGTTGACGAACATACCGATGAGGTCGTCGAGTTCGCGATGTCCGCGGCCGGCGACCGGCGTGCCGATCACGATGTCATCGCCGCCGGTCACCCGGGCCAGCAGCGCCGCCAGACCGGCGTGCAGCACCATGAATGCCGAGATGCCGTGGGCACGCGCGAGTTCGGTGATCGCGGCATGCAGCGATGCGGGCAATTCGAACCGATGCACCGCGCCTCGTCCACCGGCGACGGCGGGACGCGGCCGGTCCGCGGGCAGGTCCAGTTGTTCGGGGATCCCGGCCAGCGCCTCGGTCCAGTAGGTCAGCTGCCGCGCGGCCTCGGACCCGGGATCGGCGAGGTCACCGAGTCTGTCCCGTTGCCACAGTGCGTAATCGGCGTACTGCACGGCCGGCGCCTCGCCGAAGGCCACGCCGCCCGCGAGCCGCGCGGCATAGGCGGCGGTCACCTGCCGGGCCAGTACGGGCAGCGACAATCCGTCGGCGGCGATGTGATGCAGCACCACGCCGAGCGCGTACTCGTCGGCGGCGACGGCGAACAGGGTGGCCCGCAACGGAATTTCGCGAGTCAGATCGAATCCGGCACCGGCGAATCGACGGAGTTCATCCTCGAGTTGTTCAGCGGCAACGGGTTTCACCGGGAAGTCTTCCGCCTTCACCCGGCTGTCGGCGAGAATCTGCTGATACGCCACCCCGGCGTCGTCGGCGGGGAACACCGTGCGCAGCACCTCGTGCCGCGCCACCACATCGGCGAGCGCGCCCCGCAGTGCGGTGGTGTCGACCGGTCCGCTCATCCGGACCACGAAGGGCATGTTGTAGTCGGCACTGCCGGTGTCGAAACGATGGAGGAACCAGATCCGCTGCTGCGCCGGCGACAACGGCAGCACCGGCGGGCGCGGCCCGGCGACCGGGCCGCCGGTCTCGCACATGTCATCGGTTTCGAAGGCACGGTCGATCAGGTCGGCCAGCGCCTCGACCGTGGTCGCCTCGAACAGTTCCCGCACGCCGATCCCGGACCCGAGATCGGCATTCAACCTCGCGGCGACCTGTGTCGCGACCAGAGAATTACCGCCCAGGGCGAAAAAATCGTCGTCGAGTCCGATGCGTTCGCGGCCGAGCACCTCGCCGAAGATCCCGGCCACCGCCCGCTCCGAGACCGACCGCGGTGCGCGATAACCGACGGCCGTCCGTTCCGGTGCCGGCAGCGCGGCGCGATCGAGTTTGCCGGAGGCATTCACCGGCAACGCCGCGAGCAGCACATACGCGGCCGGAACCATATATCCCGGAAGCTGCCGCGCGGCCGCGCCGCGGACTCGCGCCGGATCGACCGCACCCGGCGCTGTAGCCGAGGCCGGGACGAGGTACGCCACCAGCTGTGCCCCGGTTCCGGCATCGTCGCGCACCGCGACCACGGCCCGGCCCACTCCGGGCACCTGCTCCAGCACCGTCTCGATCTCACCGAGCTCGATTCGCAGACCGCGCAGTTTCACTTGGGAGTCGGTGCGCCCCAGATATTCCACCTCGCCGTCCGCGGTCCAGCGGACCAGGTCACCGGTGCGATACATGCGCGCACCGGCCCCGGCGTCGGATTCACTGCCCGCGAACGGATCGGCGACGAACCGTTCGGCGGTCAGCTCCGGCCGCCCGACGTAGCCACGGGCGAGCTGAACCCCCGACAGATACAGCTCACCCGGAACTCCGACGGGCACCGGCCGTAACCGTGCGTCGAGCACGTACAGCCGGGTGTTGTACACCGGTGCGCCGATCGGCACCCCGGTCGTATCGAGCGGTCCCACCCGGTGCGCGGTGACATCCACCGCGGCCTCGGTGGGACCGTACAGATTGTGCAGCCCCGCGCCGGGAGCCGCGGCGAGCAGGCGCTGCGCCAGCGGACCCGGAAGCTCCTCGCCGGACGCGAAAACCAGACGCAGCGTGGATAATTCATCGGCACGCGACGAGCCGGTGAGGAATGCCGACAGCATCGACGGCACGAAATGCATCGTGGTGACGCCGTATTCGGCGATCACCGATCGCAGGTACGCGGGATCACGATGCCCGTCCGGAGTGGCGAGTACCAGACTCGCGCCGACCTGCAACGGCCAGCACAATTCCCACACCGATACGTCGAAGGTGGCCGGCGTCTTCTGCAGCACCACGTCCTCGGCGCCCAGTCCGTAGGCACCCTGCATCCACGCCAGCCGGTTGACGATCGCCGCATGCGGGACCGCGACACCCTTCGGCCGACCGGTCGACCCGGAGGTGAACAGGACGTAGGCCGGATGCGGCGGACGCAGTGGCGAACGGCGCTCGGCATCGGTGATGGGTTCGGCCGAATGCTCCCCCAGCCCGAGATCCTCGAGATCGATCCAGTCCGCACCACCGGCGCCGTGATCGGCGCGCGTGGTCAGTACGACGACCGGGTTCGCGGTCGCGAGCACGTAGCCGGTGCGTTCGGCGGGATGATCGGGGTCCAGCGGCACATAGGCCGCACCGGCCGCGAGCACCGCGTACATCGCGACCACCAGCTCGGTCGAGCGCCGGATATGCAGCGCCACAGTGGTTTCCGGCCCAGCACCCCGGGCGATCAACTCCCGCGCCAGCCGGTTCACCCGCCCCCCGAGCTCGGCATAGGTGACCGTCCGCGGACCGCGCAGCGCGACCGCGGCGGGTGTGCGGGCGACCTGCCCGGCGAACATCGACGCCAGGGTCGCGTCCGGGCCCGCGAGCTCGTCGATATCCATCTCGGTGGCATTCCAGATCCGCAGGCTCACCTCCCGTTCCAGATCGGTGGTGACCTCGACCGAGGCCAGCGGCCGATCCGGATCGAGATTCACCAGCCGCTCCAGGAAGCCGACGAACCGCGCGTGGTGCCGGGCGACATCGTCGCCGCGATACAGATTGGGATTCGCCTCGAAATCCACATGCACCCGGTCGCTGTCGCCGTAGTACACGTTCAGGCTCATGTCCTCGACCGGACCGGTGGACAGCACGTGATAGCGGCCGACGGTATCGCCCAGAGTCAGATCGCTGCGGAACAGCATGATGTTGGCCAGCGGCCCGAACAGCGCGCGACGGGTCGCCAGACCCTCCATACCCGCGTCGCGGCGAATGTCCTCGTGCCGATACCGCTGGTGCCGCAGGGCCCCCGCGACCTCGACGCGGGTCCGGCGCAGCAGCTCCGCCCAGGTCGCCTCGCCGATCCGCAATCTCAGCGGAACGATATTGGACAGCATGCCCGCCGACCGCCGCATCACCGCTGTCGTCCGGGCGGTGACCGGAAGGCTCAGCACGGCTTCGTCACGGCCGGTCGAGCGGGCCAGATAGGCCGCGAAGGCCGCGAGCAGCACCACGGCCGCCGACGAATCATGTGCGGCCGCAAGGTCGTTCATCCGGGTGACGACCTTATCCGGCAACTGCCGGCCGTAGACCAGATTGCCCGCGGCCCGGGGGGCGCTGCGGCCGTTCAGCGTGGTCGCGCCGTCGAGATCGCGAACCCGCTCACCCCAGTACTGCCGATCGGAATCGAACCGGCTGCTGCCGACATACTTCTGTTCCCCCGCGACCAGCGATTCGAGGGTGCCGGCCGTCGCGGGCTCCGGCCCCAGCCCGCGCACGGCTGCGGTGTATCGCTCGGCGACCCGCATGGTGTTGGTGAGCGCCCCGAAGCCGTCGAGCACGATGTGATGCGCCCGCAGATACCAGAACCAGCGTCGCTCGCCGACCCGCAGCACCGCACCCGCGAACAGCCGGTCCGACACCAGGTCGATCGGCGCGGTGTACTCGGCGCGCATCCACTCGTGTGCGGCGGCGACCGGATCGTCGGCCGCACGCAGATCCACCGGCTCGATCTCGACCGGAAGCCGCGGATCGACGACCTGGTACGGGTCACCATCGGTTTCGCCCAGCCGCGCGACCGTGGACCCGAACTCCCGGGCCGCGTCGATCGATACCCGGCGCAACACTTCGACGTCGAGATCACCCTGTACATCGACGTACTGGGCGATGGTGATCGGGGTCTGTGGATCGAGCAACTGCGCGTACCAGACGCCGACCTGTGCGGGCGTCAGCGGAAACGGCTCGCCCGCGGCCATACTCTCGGCGCCCTGCCGCACGTCCGGCCCAACCCCGCTCAACTCCGAATCCTGCACCAGAGCCTCCCTCGATCGACGAAATACCCAGCAACCGAACGTTTTTGGGGCAGCACGAAATAGGCCCCGGATGCGGCCCGAAGGCACGCGCGGCGGCATGACCCAGATGGTTCGGTGACGACACCGCACGCCCGACCGCGTGGGTGCGAAGAATCGAAATAGATTGCGTCTCAGTAATTTCGGTGAACCGGAATGGTCACCAACTCATATCGAACCGACATCCTCCAACATCACGGCCGGCACGTTCCCGCGGCCTCATCTCCTGCGTCTCCCGGTGGCGAATCATGCACACCGTGTCATGCAGCGAACACTAGGCCGAAGCGTAATAAAAAGGAACTAGATCCTTCAAAAAAATCGGACCAGCGTCCAGGTCGCCCGATAACCGGACAGAGATGTGCCCGAAACCACAGTGTGACCTACAAGTGTGAGTCAGAGCACTTTCAGACGCGGAGCCTACGAGCCGAAACGTTGCATCTGCGTTGCATCGGCACCGATTCTCCGGTCGAGCACCCGAATTTTGGCCTCGATCTGGGCATATAGAGCGGAATCGCGATCCGCGGTCGCGCGATAGGCCACCCACGCGGCCGCGTCGTCGCGCCCTTCGGCGCCGGACGTCCATCGGCCGAGCACGGACGCGTCACCGGATCGCAACACCGCGGTCCGCAACCGCACTCGCAATTCATCGCGGATATCTATAACTCCCGGAGCGCCGGAACGGGGCAGCACCGGTCCGGTGTAATGGTGAACCGCACTGTGCACATCCCCGGAATCCAGCGCCGCGCGCAATGCCTCCACATCGGTCGACACCGGCACCCGCAGCCGATACGGTCGCGAGCCGAAGGCCTCGGCCCCCACCACCGACCGCAGTCGCGACATGGCCGCCCGGATAGTGGCGTTGTCGAGATCGGTGTCGTCGAGCAATAATGCCAGATGGTCGGCGGACAATCCCTCGACGTGTTCGGCCAGCAGCAGCAGGATCTCGGCATGCCGCTGCGACAAGGCGATTCGCTCACCGTCGATCGACAACTGCGGCTGACCCAGCCCCAAAACGTCGAGCCCGAGCCGGCCGGTGATTCGGGCCGTGGGACGGTCGGCCGCCGGGCGTGCCCCACCCCGCTGTTCGGTACGCACGGCCGAGAGCACCAGATCCATCTCCGCGGCGGTCGCCGCGGCCTTCACCAACGCCAGGATTTCGGGACGGGCGACGCGCACCCCGCCCGCGATCATCAGTACGCCGGCCAGGCGGCCGTCGGGATCGTGGACCGGCGCGGCGGCTCCGGTGAGCTGATGCATCCGATGCAGGAAATGCTCCGGGCCGTGGATCCAGGTGGCGCGGCCGGTGCGAACCACCAGACCGACGGCGTTGGTTCCGATCCGGCGTTCGGACAGATCATCGCCCTCGCGCAGTCCGACCTCGGCAGCGGCCTCGACCCGGTCCGGATTGCCGTGCACCGACAGCACCCGGCCGAACTGATCGGCGACCACCACGATCAACCCGATCCCGGTGGCGTCCTGCAGCAGCAGTTTGTCGACCAACGGCATCACCGCGGCTATCGGATGATTATCGCGATAGCGCTGCAGATCGGATCCGCGCAGACCGCGGCCGTCGAGAATGTCCATGGGATCGACCCCGCCGCGCAGACTCCGCAGCCACGACTCCAGGACCAGCGGACGCAGCAATCCGGGCAGCTGATTGAGCTGATCGCCCCCAACACTGAGATATCCGTGGGCCTGAGCGGCATAGGCTTCCAGCGCACCGAGCTGCGTCCCGGGCTCGACCCTGTGCCCTGGGCGGTTATCGCCTGTGAGATTGCTGACCATTTGCCTTTCTTTCCCGTCCCACACTGTACCGGCGGGTCGGGAACGGCATGGGTGAAGCTTCCGGTTTGTCCGGCAGGTCACACCAGGTCCGGATCATCGGGAAATGTGAGGTAGGCGGCATTGCCGCGGCACTGTGATCCCCGTCATCAATGTCGGGGGACGGCCGGGCGCAACGCCGCGACATTACGGGCCCGGATGGCACCCGACCACAGGCCGGTGCCATAGGCGAGATCGTCCAGCCGCTTGCAGAACAGGTAGCGCAGCGGATCCAGCCCGCCGGTGTCCCGATGGGTGAACCAGTCGGCCAGCCCATCGGCGATCGCCAGCGTGAGCGCGATCCGGCGTATCCGGCGCGAGGCGATCATCGCCAGCACGGTCACCGGCCAGTAGTGCCGGCACAGCGCCGAGACGATGCGCCACACTCCGGCGGAAAAGCCGCGGGCCAGGTGGATCGCCGCCACCCGCGTCGGATTGTCCAGTTCGGCGAAGACCCGCCGCAGCCGGATCAGCGCGGCGACCAAAGTCGCGATCCCACCGAGGATTCCGGCCCGCGAGGCCGTGGCCAGCAGTGCCGTCGCCGCGATCGTCCAGAACGGTACCGACAGCGGCGCGACCATACCGGTGTGCCGCCGGGCCAAGGGCGCCGCACTCGCGCCGTGAGACACCTTGCACCCGAACCACTTACCGAACGAGGCCGGTTGATCGCAGGCCACATGCGCGGCCGGCTCGTACCGCAACCGCCAGCCGGACCGCTCGAGTCGCCAGCACAGATCGATATCGGCGGCCGAGCGCATCTGCTCGTCGAAGCCGCCCTCGGCCAGCAGCGCCGGTCGGCGAACCAACAACGCGGCACCCGGTGCGTAGGAGACCGAGCCGCGGGAACTGACCGCGGTCTCGCGTCGGCCGAAATCCAGCGACGAACGCGCGCTCTCGTACCGGCCCAGCACACTGGCATCCGGTTCGCGCGCGACGATCCGCGGCGCGACCAGCGCCACCTCCGGATCACTGAAATGCCCCAGCATGACCTCCAGCCACCCCGCGCGCGGCACCACATCGGAGTCCAGGAAAGCGACAAATTCCGTTGTCGCGGCGAGTAATCCGGCATTGCGCGCCGCGACCACACCCTGCCGGGAATCGTGCCGCAGCACGGTGACCCGGCAGCGCCCGCCGGTGCGCGGAATCCGGACCGGCCGGTCCGAGCCGTCGTCCACGACGACCACACAGTGTCCGCGCAGGGTCGACAGCAGCCGCTGCAGCCCCGCCGCGTCGTTGTGATGCGGCACCACGACGGTGACATCCTCCGGCGAAGGCAGCAGACGCGGACGCGGATTTGCCACCCCAGAGTCGAGCAGCCGTCTGGCAACCACGGCGGACTTGGGATCCGTCACTTCGAGATACCCGTCACCGATCAGGGCGGCCGCGTCCGGAGCCAGCTTCAGCAACCTTGTCGGCGTACCACCGACCAAGAGCCTTCCACCGGAATAGGCACGCACCCGAGGATTGATTCGCACCCCGAACCCATTGGGTAGTCGATCATGGCGCATTCCAGGAATGCTATGCGCAAACCGCTCTCGGGACATCCTCAGTCGAAAAAAACGGCCGGAATTCGATACCGAATCCCGGTGCCCGCACCGCATTCGGCTTCGCGGACTGTCAATGACCGTTCACAGTAATCGGCTACTACGCAGCAACATTCACTTAACGGGCGGCTGTTCCGTTTCGAGGCAACTCCGGCCCATCATTGGCTAATCCACAGCTCGGTACCGTGCCGGTGCGCATACCGGCCACCACCCTGTACCGGACCGATGCGGCGAACACGCACTCTAGACTGCGGAAGGCAAGCACGTTGAACAGCAGATGACGGATGTCCGACGGGCGAGCCGCGACAGGTCTCGAGGTGGCATGGGAGTAGGACGGATGCAGACGAGCGGGGGCGGCAACACACTCTCGGAAGCCGAGATCGTCGAGGCCGCATTGCGCGTGGTGCGCGCCGATGGAGTGGAGAAGCTGTCGATGCGGCGGCTTTCGCGCGAACTCGGCGTCTCCCCCATGGCGCCCTACTACTACGTCGCCGATAAACGCGAACTACTGGATCTGGTGGCCAGCGCCGCCCTGACCGGAGTGCGAACCCCACCACCGGAGTTCGGCACCTGGCAGCAGCGATTGCGTGAACTGATCGACCAGATCGACGAGAAACTGCGCAAACACCCGGGATTGGGTGATGTGCTCATCGAACAGACCCTCGGCAAACAGCTCGATCTGATCGCGGCCGTGATGGAGATCCTGTCCGATGCCGGATTCGACGACCGCAACGTACTGGCCGCCTACGCGACCATTCACACCTATCTATTCGGCCGCGCCCGGGTGAACCCGCGGGACCGCTCGGCACTGGTCGACATGCCGCTTCCCGAAGCAGTCGAGCGGGCCGTCAAGCACATGAGCGATCTGCGCGGCAAATACTCCTACGACTTCGGGATGGATGTGCTGATCGCGGGGCTCGAGGCCCAGCTTGTCCGGCAGCGGGACGGGCACGTATCATAAATTAGAACACGTTCTAGTTTGCGGTAAGGTACAAGCCGCCCCGCTGACGTCCGGCCCGAGAGGACACCATGACCACCGTCGATCCCGTCGTACCGCACAGCTCCCGATCGGCCGTGCTGCGGGTCGCCGCTGTCGTCGAGGAGACGGCCGACGCCTGCTCGCTGGTCTTCGACGTGCCCGAGGATCTGCGCGAACGGTTCGCCTACCAGCCCGGTCAGTTCCTGACCCTGCGCATTCCGAGTGAGCGCACGGGCTCGGTCGCGCGCTGTTATTCGCTGGCCAGCTCGCCGCACACCGACGACCGGCCCAAGGTCACCGTCAAACGCACGATCGAGGGATACGCCTCGAACTGGGTGTGCGACAACGTCAAAGCCGGTGACGAGATCGAGGTCCTGCCGCCGTCGGGCATCTTCACACCGAAGGATCTCGACGAGGATCTGCTGCTGTTCGCCGCCGGCAGCGGTGTCACCCCGGTGATGTCGATCCTGAAGTCCGCACTCGCGCGCGGCAATGCGCGGATCGTGCTGGTCTACGCGAACCGCGACCCGGAATCGGTGATCTTCGCCGAGGAACTGCGCGAGCTCACCGCCAAGAATCCGCAGCGACTGGTGGTGCTGCACTGGCTGGAGGTGCTGCAGGGACTGCCGAGCGTCGAGGGACTGGCCGCGCTGTGCGCGCCCTTCACCGGACACCGCGCCTTCATGTGCGGCCCCAAACCCTTCATGGACCGCGTCCACGACGCCCTGGCCCAGCTCGAGGTGCCGCGCGCCCGCACGCACGCCGAGGTGTTCAACTCACTGGCCGGTGACCCGTTCGCCGATGCCGCGCCCGCAGAGGTGAGCGAGGAAGAGGCCGCCGACGCCGCCACCGTCGAGGTGGAGCTCGACGGCGAGACGCACTCGATGGCATGGCCGCGTCGCCAGACCCTGGTCGACATCATGCTCGCCAAGGGACTGGACGTGCCGTACTCCTGCCAGGAGGGCGAATGCGGTTCCTGCGCCTGCACCGTGCTGGAAGGCAAAGTGGAGATGGACAATTCGGAGATCCTGGATCCCGAGGACATCGAGGCGGGGTACATCCTGGGGTGCCAGGCGCATCCGGTTACGGATCATCTGAAGATCCAGTTCTGAATTTTTTGGCCTCTGGTGGGGGTTGGGCGTCGAGGAGCACTGCCCGAAGCTGTCGGGGAGTACTGCCTAAAAAGGTATTGGCTGTATTTTTGGCCTCCGCTTCGCTCCGGCGGGGTCGGCGGCCCCTCAGTCTCGCCGTTGGGGCACCGCTGCTTGCTCCTTCGTCGCCTACGCAGCGGCACCCCAACGGCGAGACGGCCGCCAACCCACCCAGTGGGACTACTTCGGGAACGCTTTTGGCGTGCCGGGGCGCGTTGGGTAGGCAGAGTCACCGTTTGAGGTGTCCTGTCCAGGGCCCGGGGTGTTTTCTCGCTGATCTAGCAGTACTCGATCTCTGAATCGGTCACGAACCCACATAACGCAACCCGGCACGCCAAAAGCGTTCCCGGGGTAGATGCAGTGGATGGTTTCGCGGCCGTCTCGCCGATCGGTGCCCGTCGCGTAGGCGACGAAGGAGCAAGCGACGGGTACCGATCGGCGAGACTCAGGGGCCGCGAAACCCGCCGGAGCGAAGCGGAGGCCAAAAATACAGCCAATACCTTTCCGGGGCAGTGCTTCCCATCCAAATTCACCTCTATCGGGTGGGCGAGGTTGCCGGTTCCGATGTTGCTGGCCTGGAGCGCTTTTCGCGTTTATCGCTGGGCACGGTATGCCGCCCGCGCGGCGGGTTCGAGATGCTCGGTCGCGTAGCTCAGTGCGGTGCGGCCCATGTCCTGGGCGTGCCGATCCAGGAAATGCGTCAGCAGGGTGCGGTCGATGCGCTTGCCCACCTCGCGCAGCATCCAGCCGACCGCCTTCTGGATCAGATCGCGCCGATCGTCCAGTAGCCGCTCGCACAGCTCGAAGGTCGTCGAGGCATCCCCGGCCTTGATGAACGCGAAGGTGCTGAGCAACGCCACCCGGCGCTCCCACAGCGAATCCGCCTGTGCCAGTTCACGGAGCAGGTCGCGCGGCCGCTCCAGCAGCCACGGTCCGATGATGTTCTCGGCCGATACGTCGACCAGATCCCAGTTGTTCACCCGGCCACCACGCACCGCCGTCAGATACATATCGACGAGTTCGCGCTGGGCGGTCTCGTCGCGGGTACGCGGCTTCCCCGCCTTCGCCATGGCGTTGTTCGCGATCACCAGCGCGGAGAAGCGGTGTTCGTGCACCGGGCTCGCGAGCAGGGTTTCGATCTCCGGGATCGGCAGCGCCGCAAACTGTCCGGCGATGGCTCTCGACTTCGGCACGCTCACCCCGACGAAGACGTCCCCTTCGCCGTACTCACCGGGCCCGGTCTTGAAGAAGCTTCGCAGGACGGCTACCCGTCCGGGGTCTGCTGCCTCGTCCACGGCCCGTGCCACGTCGGCAGCGGTGTATCCGGCCGTCATGAGCGAATCCCAGCACCGTCACCGATCACATCGTTCGTATCGACCACGCGGAGAGTATCGCCCACCGGACACCGAATGAGCCTCGAGCACCGCCGGGGGCCGCCACCTCGGCGACCACCGCCTGCCTCGGCAGAGGTGCCGCATCCGGCTCGCTCGGGCGGTCACCCACACGAATGCGACAGCTCTCGGGCTCGCGCAGGTCTCATCCATTGCCGGGCAACACGCGGTCGACGGCGCCTGCGCTCGATCCGGCCGAGGCCCGCATCATGGCCCACGGCAGCAGGTGTTCCCTGGCGCGCGACCTGTCGGCAACTAGGCGGTATTGCAGGCGGTGTCCACCGCGCCCAATTCACGACCCGACTCGTATGCGGCCGCGCCGACCGGCAATCCTCCGGCGCGGCCGCTGTTGAAGACGGTGACGGTGCCCGTTCCCGCGGTGGGCCGCCCCAGCGCATCGATACGCCGAAGCGTCTGCCCCGCAACTGCTTCCGCGCTGTCGAAGAGGCGAACCCCGGCGGGAAGGGCGCCCACGATCGAATCCAGCACCAGCGGGTAGTGGGTGCAGCCGAGCACGATCGCCTCGGTATCGGCCGGTGTCTGCGCCGCCGCGCGCGCGATGGACTCTCCGACGGCCGTCAGATCACCGCGGTCGATGGCATCGGCGAGTCCGTGACAGGCCACCCCGGTCACATCGGCCGTCCCACCGAAACGCGCGATCAGATCGGCCTGGTAGCGGCTCGCGGTGGTCGCGGCGGTGGCCCACACCGCCACCGAGTGGCAGGCCGCCGCGGCCGGTTTGATCGCCGGAACCGTCCCGATAACAGGAACTTGCGGCCCGACCTCGGCGCGCACATGCTCGAGTGCGGTGACGCTGGCGGTGTTGCAGGGCAACACGATCGCCTCGGCGCCCAGATCCAGCGAGCGCCGAGCCGCGCCCAGGACGCGATCGATCACCCATTTTTCGGGTTTGGGCCCCCAGGGCGCACCGTCGGGGTCCAGTTGCAACAACAGATCGAGGTCGGGGCGCAACTTGCGCAGCCAGGCGCCCGTCGGCAACAACCCGAGTCCCGAATCGATGAGCGCAACGATCACCGGCCAACTGTATTACAGCGTGGCCGGACGCTTATTTCACCGCCGCGGACCTGCTGTTGGCCGCGAGTTCGGCACGCATCTTCATCACCTGACCGGTACGCCCGCCGCCCACCACGGCCGTGAGAACACCCGCGTCGAAGTAGTGCGCCAGGAATTTGCGCCCATCGTCCTCGATCACCCGGATCTCGTCGGCGCCCGCCGGGGTGCCGAGAACCTGGATCTTCACGTCGTACTGATCGCTCCACACGTACGGCACCCGGGCCGCCGCGGGAATCTCACCGCCGAGCAGGGCGGTGGCAAGCAGTTTCGCCTGCTCACCGGCATTGGTCCAGTGCTCGACTCGCTTGTGCCGGCCGTTGTCGTGCCGCCAGGCCGCGACATCGCCGACCGCCCACACGCCCTCGACGCTCGTGCGGCCGACCTCGTCGGCGAGCACGCCACCGCCTGCCTGCGGTTCCGCCAGCGGAATTCCGGAATCGGCCAGCCACTCGGTGACCGGTGCGGACCCCACGCCGATGACGACCAGATCCGCGCTCACGGTGCTGCCGTCGGCGAGGGTGGCGCCGGTGACGGCCCCGTTCTCCGCCTGCAACGACGTCAGGCCGATGCCACAGCGCAGATCGACGCCCTCTTCGCGATGCAGCCGGCCGACGAGCCGGCCCACCGCCTCGCCCAGGGCCGCGGCCAGCGGCGTCGGCTGCGGCTCCACCAGAACGACGTCCACGCCGCGGGAGCGGAAGCTCGCGGCCAGCTCACATCCGATGAATCCGGCGCCGACGACCAGCGCACGCCGCGCGGTCGCCAGCTGGTCGCGCAGTGCGGCCGCATCCTCGTGCCGCCGCAGGACGTGGATTCCGGTGGCGTCGGGCAGGCCCGGAATCCGCTTGGGACGCAATCCCGTTGCCACGATCAGCTGACCGTATTCGAGGGTGGAGCCGTCGGCGAAGGTCAGCGCGCGCGCCGCGGCGTCGACCCCGGTGACCGCGACGCCGAGACGCAGTTCGATATCCTTCTCTGCGAAGAACTCTGCGGGTCGGAGCGTCGTATCCTCGGTCTCGCCGCGGACGAACTGCTTGGACAGCGGCGGGCGATCGTAGGGCAGCCGGGCTTCGTCGCCGACGAGGATCAGCCCGCCCTCGTATCCGGCACGGCGCAATTCCTCGGCGGTGCGCAGTCCCGCGAGACCCGCTCCCACGATCACGATCGGGGCGGTCATCGCAGCACTCCTCGCACGATCGGGGCGATCACAGTTGCTGGCACTTTTTGCTGCACCAATCCACCATATTCTAGAACACGTTCTATTTTGCGGTGACGGGCACCATATCCGACACGAATGAAGGATTTCCCCATCCTCAGGTATTGACCGGGCGGTCAATCAGAGTTATACCGAGTACAGAACACAATTCCGCCCCCGAGGAGGCCCCCGATGCTCACCGAATCCCGCACCCAGGACTTCGTGGCAGTGGTGCTCGGCGCATACGCCGCGCTGTCCCCCATCTGGACCGACCACAGCACCCGCGCCATGTGGACACTGATCGTGCTGGGCGTCCTGATCGCCCTGACCGGCCTGGCGCAGCTCACCCGCCCGGCCATGACCGGAACCGATTACGCCATGGGACTTTTCGGCGTTCTGCTGTTCATCTCGCCATGGGTGATGAACTACAGCGCCTTCAGCGCCGCCTCGTGGACCGCGTGGATCGTCGGCGTACTGACCGTCGTGGTCGCCGTCGCCGCACTTCCGCAAGTATCGGCACGGATGCATACTGCACACTGATGCAGATGCACAAACCTCATCGAGCCGGGCGCCGCCGGAGCCGCAAGACCGATGGCGACGCCCGCGCTCTCATCCTGGACGCGGCCGAAAGCCTTTTCGCGGCAAACGGATTCGACGCCACGGCGACCGCGGCCATTGCCGATGTGGCGGATGTCCCCAAGGGTCTGGTTTTCTACTACTTCCCCACCAAGAACTCGATTCTGTCGGCCCTGATGGCCGAGCGGGTCCCCGCCCACCCGATCGACGACATCGCCACCGTGGTCGCTCCCGGCGATCCGGCGGCCAGCTTGGTGCGACTGGACGCGGCACTGAATCTGCGCGACCACCATTCCTCGGTCCTGCGCGTGATCATGTGGCGCGAGGCCGACACCCATCCCGATGTGCGGAAACAATTGCGGCACATGCGCGATCAGCTCCTCGACATCACCGCACGGGTACTGCAGGCCAGCGCACCCGGTCAGGTCCAGCCCGGCACCCTGCGCGCCTGCGCGGCCGCGTGGGTCTCGGCCATGCTCAGCATCGCGAGCACCGACCGCCTGCACGCCCTCGACGGCCTGACCATGCCCGGCGCCGAGGAGATCATGAATCTGTCCCGGGTCGTCGCAGCCGGCATGACCAATCTCGGCTGACCCGGTCACGAGGCCGCGCTCAGCGTGCCGCCGGGCGGGTGGCGGGTTGCAGCTTGAAGGTCAGCGCCTCCATCCATCGCTTGCGCTGTGTCTTCTGCACCGCGGCGATACGCCACTGTCCCTCACTGTCGCGAATCACCGTGTAGGTGGCGAGTTTGCCGAGCCGCGCGGGTTTTCCCTTCGTGGATTCGCCCCGGGTGACAACCACCGCGGTATCGCTGCCGTAGTGCCGGATCTCGATGATCTCGACGGTGAGACTCGTGCCCTTCAGGAAGCTGTCGAACAGCGCCTGGTGGCCACGGCCGATCTCGGCCCCGCCGTGGTAGACCGTGCCCGTGTAGGTGACGTCGGTGGCATCGTCGGTGAAACAGGCGCCGTAGGCCGCGCCGTCGCCCCGGGCCCAGGCGTCCTGGCTGCGCTGGATGAGTGCGTGGATGGCGGTATCGGTGGTGTTCATGATTCTCCTTGTTCTGCGAGCAGGGCCAGCGCGGCCCGGCGCGGAAGCAACCGCAACGCGGCGACCAAGAGATGGTTGACGGGGCTGGTGAGTACCACCGGACCGTCCTTGTCGGATAAAGCCTTCCGTGCTCGGCGTACGACTTCTTCCGGCGACTGGACCAGCCAGGACGGTGCATCCGCGCCCGACTGCGAAGCGGTCGCGGTCATTCCGGCACAGAGGGCCATGACATGAACCCCGCGCGACTTCTGTTCGTGCCACAGCGTTTCGGACAGCGCCGTGACGAAAGCCTTGGACGCGCTGTACACACCCAGACCGGGCTTGGGCGAATGTCCCAGTGTCGAGGACACATTCACCAGAGCACTGCCCGGAGTGGCGGTGCCCAGGAAGCTGTGCGCCAGCGTCGCCACGGCCCGACAGTTGAGATCTATCGTGGTGAGCGCGGATTCGAGCGACGACTCGGCGAAGTCACCGTGCGTTGCGGTCCCGGCATTGTTCACCAGCAGCGAGTATTCGCCGGACCCGGCCAGTTCGGCCGTCCTTTCCAGGCCGGTCCGGGTGGTGAGATCGGCGGCGAGGTAGTCGTGGTCCGGCCCGAGTCCGGCCACCAGACGCCGCAATCCGTCCTCTCCACGCGCCACCGCGGTCACCGAATATCCTTCGGCCGCAAGCGCGTTCGCGAAGGCTCTTCCGATGCCGGCGCTCGCTCCGGTGACCAGTACCCTCACCGTTCGGCCTCGGGCTTGGTAGCCGGATCGAACAGGAACGAGACGCGCTCGAAGACCGACTGCCGCTTGGTGTTGTGGAAACTGGCGATCCGCCATGTGCCGTCGCGTTCCCGCACCACGGTGTAGGTCTGGGTCTTCGACAGGTCGGACGGCCGGTCACCGTCGTACCGATCGCCCCGGCTGGTGACGATCGCGACGTCGTCACCGTAGAAGCGCACGCCGAGGAACGAATCGGCCAGTTTGGTGCCCTCGAGGAAACCGCTGAACAGTGCGCGATGCGCCTCGGTGAGATCGCGGCGGCCGCTGTAGTAGGTGCCGACGAAGGTCGTGTAGGTCGCGTTCTCGGTGAAGGTCGCGCCGTAGGCATCGGCATCGTTGCGGTCCCAGGCGGCGGTCATCTCGCCGATGGTCGCGCACACCGCGCGCAGATCCGCCGCGCTGCCGCCGTCCGGCACGACGCTCGTGCATTCGGCGACACCGGTGTTGTGCACGTCCGAGGTGCGGTCGAGCCAGAGGTATCCGCCCGCGGCGGTGACCCCCAGGCCCAGCGCGATCGCGCCCAGCGCCTTGGCGACGGTGCGACGCCGGGACTTGCGTGAGCCGGTATCGGGGGTGTTGTCGGTGGTGGCGGTCATGACCGGGCCTTTCTCTCATGTTAGTATCTGCTTCGGAGATGTTTCTTCTCTAAAGCATTCTCTTCATTGAGGAAGAGATTAGGAGATGAGGTGATCCCATGTCAACGGGACGGGCGGAAAACGAACCCGGCCAGGTCTTTCGCCGGTATCTGAGCGCGGTCGTACTCCACGCGCAGGCGGGTGCGAAGGCTGTGGATCTCGGCGCCACCGATCTGTACGCGCTGAACATCCTGGAGCTGAGCGGCGCGATGACGCCCGGCGAGCTGGGAACCCGGACCGGTTTGACCACCGGCCCCACCACCCGGCTCATCGACCGCCTCGAACAGGCCGGTTATGTGCGCCGCGCCCCGGATCCGGGCGATCGCCGCAAGGTCATCGTCGAACCGGTGAGTCGGCCCGAGGACCTGGACCGCGCACTCGATCCCGCGCGCCGCCGGATCGGCGAGATCATCCAGAGCTACTCACCGGAACAGCGCGAGCTGCTGTTCGACTATTTCGCGCGCGCGGCCGAGGCGTATCAGCGGGCCGCCGAGGATATCGCCGCGTCGGCGGGGGCCGGTCATCAAGGGCGCGAATAGATTCCGCGACCGAGGCGATCTACCCGGCGAGCAATCCGTCGACCAGGGCTCGTAACCCCTGCTCATAGGTGTCGGCGGCGGTGAGTTCGGACCAGCGGTCGGCGGCGACCGCCGCGAGCCTGGGCAGCTGCTCAGCGTTGGGATCGGCGAAGACCTGTTCCCGGAAGGGCGGGCGATCGTCGCGGCTGCGCCGACGACCGGCGGCGGCGCGATCGGTCTGGCCGCGCTGGCCACCATCGCCGCGCAGCGCACCGGAACGAACGCCACCCCCGGATCACTCACCGACGGATATGCGATCGGGCTGTCCATCGGCGCCGCCCTGCTCATCGCGGCGGCGGTCGTCGCGGCCGTGGTCCTGCCGCGCCGCACGGCCGGTGCTCCCATATCCATCCCCGCACCGGCGCCGGTCGGTGCCGAATGAGAGGAGACACCATGAAATCCACCCCCGATCGGTCCGGCACCGCCACCGGCCCCATCGACTGTTCGACCGCGGCGTCAGAATTTTCCCCGACGGCCGGGTCTTCGACGAACGGCGCCGGATGTCCGGAGATATCGACGGCTGGACGCTGGCCGCGTTCCGGGTGGCGACCGACGCGGACGTCCACGGCGACCACTGGGAGATGCATCCGAGCGGAGAGGAACTCGTCGCGGTGCTCTCGGGTGCGATCCGGCTGGTCCTGCGCGAGGGCGACACCCCGGCCGAGACCATATCGCTGCGCGCCGGACAGGCATTCGTGGTGCCGAGAGGGCGCTGGCATCGCATCGAATTGGACGAACCGAGCGAACTGATGTCGCTCACCCTGCGGCGCGGTACCGAACTCGAGCAACGAACGGATTGAGCTGCGGCGCAACGGCGACGGCACCCATCGCGCACCCCGCGGACTCGCAACTGAAACGGTGAACGATAAGAATGGGCCGTATGACGGATCCCGCCAATGCCCGTTTCGGAGAACCCCATGCTGCGCGAGAGGGGTCGCGATTGACTCGCTCCGAGGAGGACCTGCAGTCGCGGGCGGATACCACCGGCTATGCCGCACCGGGCAGCGAGCATTACGGACTGCGCTGGGACAACGGCGAATTCGAGGATCCGCGGTCCGGGAGCACACCCGCGGTGCTACCGAGCCGCGAAAAATCGCACGGGCAGGACGAATCCCTCAACTTCGGCGGCTATTCGAACGAAGACGCCGGGGGCGTCTTCGGGCCCGCTCCCGGTGGATCGTCGACCGACATACCCTCCTACACACCCGATTACCTCGCCGGCACCGCGGTGCCGTCCGGCAACGGCACGGCCCCGTCATCGGGTCCGCCTCTGCCCGTCCGCGATTCGTCGGCATCCCGCGGCGCGGCACCGCAGCTGCCCCGCCGCGAACCCGCGCCACACGGCACCTTCGCCTCCTCGTTCGCGGCCGAATTCGACCGGGCCGCAGCCGGGATACCCGAACCGCAATCCGACCCGAGCGTCGACGAATCCGCTCCTACCTCCAGTTTCGCGGCCACACCGCCCGCCGCCGAGAGTGCTGCTCCGCAGCAGGAAGACACCTCGCAGGATGCCGAGGACACCATCCGCAGGATCGCGGAAAGTCTGGGTATCGATACCGATCTGACCAGCCGCCCCCGCTCCGATACCGGCAACCAGCCATCTATCGGCAATCACGATGGAGTGATCGGAGCAACCGAACCGTATTCCGCCGACGAACATTACGACGCCGCCCCGGCCGAACCGGAAGCGGTGGAATCCGCCGTGATTTCCCCCGCGCCCACACCCGACCCGTTGAAACTGCCCCTGCGCACACCCACGCCGGCGCACGGTCTCGCGCGGACCGACGCCGGTACACCGGCGCCCGGACAGGTTCCATCGTCCGGCGAGGGCACCCGCGCGCCCGGCCGTCGGCTGCCCGCGGCGGCTGCGGCAGCGGCGCACAAGCGAGGCGGCGAGAGTTCCGACGGCGGGCCTGCCGAGACGGGGAACGACGAAGGATCCGCGCTCCCTACTCGTCTGCCGCACCGACATTCCAGTGAGCCGGTCGCCGCCGAGCCCGTGAGCGACACCGCCCCCGAACCGAGCCGGCTCGAACCCGAACCGTCGTCCGAGGACACTGCCTCCTTCGCCGCGATCGTCGACGTGCCCGATACCGCGTCCGGTCTCCCCGCACGCAAACCCCTTTCCGGCCGCAATGGTTCGACGGTCGGCCGGCGCTCGGCCACCGGCGCCGTCGACCCGTCCGACACCGATGTACTGCGACGGCACGCCTCCGAGCCGACCGCCAGTGAATCGGACGCGGCCGCCGCAGGTTTCACGCTGCCCCGCCGTACCCCCGACACCGAAACAGCGGACGCTGCCGTAGCCGACACATACCAGCCTGCCCCACAAGCACATTCGGTGGACGAGCACGCGGGCCCCTCGTCCACCGATGACGCGACCCTCGCACCGGCAACCCACGCGGCCGCGGAATCGGCCGCCGATAGCACCACCCCGAGCTCCGCGGCCGAACTCACCCAACCCCGCCGAAACCGCCGCGCGGCACCCGATCACAGCGCCGGCGAATCCACCGAGGACATCGCCTCCCGCGCCGGAATCGCCCCGAGCTCCCGCCGTGCCGCCCGCCGTCGCGCCGAATCCACCGGCGACGCACCGGCCCTCGACGTCAACGTGATCATGCAATTGCTCATGGCCAGCCACAACCTCGAGAACGTGGCCCGCAACGCCGAGAAGGGCGACGTCTCCGTCGAAGACTTCATCACCGCCGCCCACCGCACCCGCGCCGCCGCGGTCGAACTCGTCACCAACTGGTTCGGCGGAGCGGAGCAGATGCGCGAATTCGCCGAAGCACTGCTCGCGGCCACGGAGTCGTGACCCGGCGGACAACGAAGCGGCGAGCCTGCCCCGCCGATCGCCCCACTCAGCGGCGGCACCTCCCTGGGGCGATGAAGCTAAACTCACTCGCACGTTCATCCGAATGAGGGGGGAAGATGACCGATACCTTCAGGGCAGACCTGGATCAGCTGAATCGACTCAGCACCTCGATCCGCGACCTGGCACGCACCGTAGGCGAGGTGAAATGCGAGAAGGGCGCGGTGGAGGCGTTCAACACCGGTAAGCCCGGCGGTGTCATGTCAGCTCACGAGGCCGCGATCGCGATCACGAAGAATGTGCTGCAAGACGCATTGGTCAAGGGCGCCAAGGCTCGCCTCGAGAGCGTATCCGACGCGATGTCCACGACGTTCAAGGCATATCAGGCCAAGGATGAGCACTCTCGTAACGACCTTGTGGCCGTTCTCCGCCAGAGCACGGGCGCATGGACGTCGGGAACGGGCCAGTGAGCCTCACACCCGACCAGATCCGCGCCTGGCGTCCACACGATCTGGTCGAGGTCGCCACGGAGTGGAATTCGCTGGCCGACAAGCTCGACCAGCGTTTCACCGACTACCACGATGCGTTGATCCGTACCGCCGACGGCGGGTACTGGGAAGGCGCCGGAGCCGACGCCGCACAGCAATCGGCCACCGACGATCGTAAACACGTCGGTGAGGCGACCGAAGCGGTCCGCGGGTTGGCCCGCCTGCTCAACGACCAGTGGTATGGGATCGAGGCCCCACTCCAACGGGCCAAGACCGCACTCGACGCGTTGGCGCGTGAAGGCTTTCCCGTTGCCGTTTCCCTCCCGATCGCGGACAAGTACGAGATCAGCGACAACACTGTGATCAGCGGTAAACCCTGGCACGAGTTGGATGCGACCAAAAAGGCCGAGATACAACAACTCCTGTTCGACCTCACCGACGGTGCGTCGGCAGCGCATTCGGCCAACGACGCACTGTGTAACCAGCTCAATACCGCCGCCGCCGGACTACCCGCGCAGTTCACCAGCGCATCCGCACTGGGAACCGACCAAGCCAAGGCCGATGCCGCAGACCTCGCCGCGGGCACCGCGAGCCCGGACGATATCGCCCGCCTCATCGACGCCGGGCAACTATCACCCGAACAGCTCGCCAGTCTCCAATCCGGCGGCACGGCAACGGTTCCCGCCTCACAGATGCAATACCTCACGGAACTGTCCCGCTCCCTGGATGGCAAGAGCCCCCAGGAAATTCAGCAGATCATGGACAAATTGCCGCCCGACGGACGCCAAGCGCTGGCCAACTCCTTCCAGCTGGTTTCCAACGAGCGAGTCGACGGTGGATCGGCGGGTCGGGGCAGCTTCGACCACCTTCCCAAAGAGCTCCGCGACTCGCTGACCCGCAAGGATCTGGTGACCACCCAGGACCCGACCTCACGCACCAAGTCGATCAATCTCAACGGAGTCGCCGACAACCAAACCATCGCGAATATCGTTGCGGCGGGCGATGATCGCTACCAACAGGGAAGCACGCTCGACAATCATCTGATGGATGTCGGTCGCCAGTACCTGGATGCCCAGGTCAAGCACGAGCAGGCCCCGTATAAGAATTCCGAAGCCTTCACCGCAGACGGCTATTCGCCGAAAGACGGTCGGGTGACCGAGTCGATCTTCCAGGCCGTCGGCCCCGACAAATTCGCCGTCGAGGCCGCCGTCTCCGACAACGCGCACGGCAAGGTTTTCGTCACCGATGTCATGACCCACGAGTGGAGTGACGACGGCAAGGCCGCGTCGAGCATGTTCACATTCAACGACGGCGACGCGGCGGTAACGGACCCTGGCAACCCAGCCGACGTCGCAACCGCCACACGCGCTGGTCACATCATGAGTAAGTTCGGCGAGTACGCCTCCACCGAGGATCAGTGGAAGAAATTCGCCGACGTGGGTGGTAACCATTCCGTCGGGGAAAGAAATCCGGACCTGGTTCGCACCCTGTCCCACAGCATGTCGCCGTACATCGATTCCCTCGCAGGCCAGGCGCGACCAGAGCTCCCCGGATTCCGTACGCACGCCGACGACGGCAAGAGCTGGATCGACCCGGTGGGGAACAATGGGACCTACGAGGGTTCGGAACGGATATTCGCGCTAATGAACACCGATAAGGAGGCGGGCGAGCAGTTCACCGGCGCAGCAGTCGATCGCATCCTGCAGAACGAAGCCGAGTACGCACGCGATCCGCACCGCCCCGGCGCGGACTCCGACCTCGCCACCGCGGGACGAATCAACGCCTTGTCGGACCGCGGGCTACAGGACGGCATCCAGGCTTCCAACGAAAACAAGCACGACATCGCCAAAGAAGCTTACGACCGCAAAGCTCACGTCTACGACGCCCTCAAAGCCGGAACACAGTTCGGACTCACCATGACCGGTGGCGCCAACGAAGCGCTCATGCCGGTCACCGAGGCCAGCAAGAGCATCATCGACGCGGGCGGCGACTCGCTCAAGAGTGCAATTATCGGTCCCGCACCCGAGGACACCGAAAATGCCAAACTCGTTCCGCCGAGCTTCTCCCAGCGAAACTACGAGGTCTTGAGCCGGATGGACATTCCACCGGAAGTGCGGCAGAGATACTCCGACCTGTTCGATCATGGGGAACTCAAGCCGTGGACAGAAATCCGAGATGTCGAGGGTCCCGTCAACGTGAACGACCGGATCGACCAAATGATGAGCGAGGTAGGAAACCCGCAAGTCTTCCGCAATGCTTACGACGATGTCACTCGCACAGCATCCAGGCCCAAGTAATGGGGGGCCGCTTCCGTCGTAGTGCCACTTACTCGGCCGTCGCAGGTGTCGCGCTATTGCTCACAGGGGCTTGCTCGTCGCCATCGGCACCTATCGAAGCGAAGAAACCTCGGCAAGACCCCACGATCCCGTACACACACGTATGGTCGGCGGACGCGGGCACCGACCTATTCTCGCGCGGAGCCGAGCTGGTTCGAGGAACAGCAGAGGCTGGTTACTATACGAGGTACGTAGGGGTCGACCGCTCCTATCCGGGCTACAACAAAGCTGTAGGCGCACCCGTCTCCTGGCACAACGAGGACAAGACGGAAACGTTGGTCTGGTCCGATGTAAACGACCCTGCCAAACCCGGACTGTGGACCTTTTACGACCACATCACCAACTACGCAGCAAATGACAGCCACATCACTGCGGATGTGTGTAGCTACAACGTTCCGGAAGCAGCCGGGAAATCGAATGGGCCGTGGGTGCTGAACGATTCGGTACGGATACAGCTGACCAACACCGAAAAGACGCCGGGAGCACCGGGGATCCCCGACGACTCCCTGGACAGGCGGGCCGCCAACGGCCACCGGTCGCCCAATTGGAACATCTTCGGCACCTGGCAAGTCACGCATATCAAGAGATACACGGTCGACACCAACCCTGCAGCATGCGTAGATTGGTGGCTCCAACAATTTCCCGGTTTTGCCCGATCGCCCTACGGCAACTTTGTTACATCACCGCCGGACTTTCAACGACCGAACCATCCCGTAGCCGTGCAGTATCCGGAATGGATTGGCCCTTCCGGACATCGATAACGCGACCGGGCGGATTCGACAGCCGCCGGGCCCGCCAATTGCGTCGATATCCGCCTCGGGCACATGCCACTCGCCATCCGTTCGAACCACGTGGTGCGGCGGACCCGAGCACATCACCGCCCGCTCCGCAGCAGCCCGTCATCTCGCCGACCGCTTCGCGGGCTGGACCACGGTCATGCAGCGAATCCGCGAGTACGCAGAAGAATACGAACGCTGGCAGGTGCCGCAATCGATTGGTGCATAGCCGAATACGCTCCCGCCCCGCCAGACAGAGGAACGGCACCGGGTTCGTACGTGACGGCCTGGTCACGTACGAACCCGGTGCCGGCTCCGAAAGCTACCTACACGCGGTCCAGTGTCCTGATACTGCGGTGTCCACGAAGGCATCCCACTCACTCTCGGAGAACACCAGCGCTGGGCCAGAGGGGTTCTTCGAGTCACGAACGCCGGTCAGCCCATCGCCGAGAAAGGCGACCTCCACACACTCCTTTGCACCACCGCTGCGGCTGCTCTTGAACCAGTTGGCCTTGGACAGATCAATATTCACGCTGGTACTCCCTCGCTCCCACCCGCAACAGGTCTCTGGATTCGGATTCACCCAGCGCTGCTCGTCGAAGCTGGGCGAGAGCCTGTACGTACCGTTCAACGATACCCACTTTCTCGCTGTACATGTCGCTGGTATATCCCTCGGCATAGACCGTCGTCGGCTCGATTGAGACCCCACGAGCGTCGATTCCGAATTCGAGGATGACAAACGGTCCGATCTGGTCACCGGTTGGCATTCCGGCCGAGTACGGAAGAACGCGGACAGTCACATTCGGGCGAGTGCTGACATCGATCAGATGACGCAGTTGTATTGCCATGGTTTGACGGCTGCCAATCACACGATGAAGCGCACCCTCCGACAGCACTACCTCGATCTCGACCGGCATCCGCCTTCGAAGTATCAAGTGCTGCCGACGCATCCGAGGCACAACCCTCGCATCGGCCTCCTTGTCGGACTCGGTGGAAAAGGCAGCACGAACCAATACTCGAGCGTAGTCAGCGGTCTGGAGTAGGCCCGGCACAAGATCGGGCTGATAGGACGTCAAACGACGCGCCGCCGACTCGAGTCCCATATAGACGCTGAAAGTCGGCGGTATCGAACTACCGAACTCGTGCCACCAGGACTTCTCCGCTGCCTCCCGCGCCAGCCCTCGCAGGCCACCTGCCTGCGTTTCCTCGATTCCGTAGATCTCGATCAACCCATCCAGGTCGCGGATGCGAACCTTCTGGTTCTGCCCCTTCTCCAGACGCTGCAAACTGCTCTTGCCCCATTCCATCAGGGCCGCAGCATCTTCCAGGCGCATTCCGACCGCTTCGCGCGCCTCACGGAGGTAGCGGCCCAGCTGGCGGCGGGTGATGCTGCTGTCACGCTCGGTCATGACGTTCCCCCTTCGGGTGGTCGTCGGCTCCCGAATCGGGAACCGTTTCACACGCGTTTCGGGAACCACCCTGCGCATTCACACGGATTTTCCGGGTCCCCATTTTCAGCCTCCACCAGGCCTCTGCGTGCTGTTTCCTATGTCCGGCCGAATCACCCACCACCGTGTCACCACCACACGGACCCGTGATCGCCACCGGATCGCTACCCCAACAACATCTGTGAGGTACCCATGAATCAATCGCCGATCTCAGAACCGACCGACACCGCATTCGGCAGGCGCGACTACTACCACAAACGACTGGGCCTACCCATCTCGGTCGAACCCTATGCTAACCACATCATAGTGAAAGTTGGTGTGGTAGCGGCTATTACGCCGCCGGAGACGCTCGGCGAACGCCTGCTGGATGCCATGGCCGCGCGCGGAATCGCGACCGGCCCGATCATTCTGCATACCCGCAGCCGGCGGTGGACGTTCATCCTGGAGCCGGATATCCCGTTCGAGGACTACGAACTGTATGCCGAGATGTACCGCCGTTCGGTCACCATCGCACCCATCGGGGCCGGCGTCGCCCTGCCCGCGCCGGGCGATCCCGAGGACGGATATCGGGTATGGAAACAACTGCCGCCCGGCGACTCTCGACCGTCAGCGGCGTTGGTTATCGAGCTCGTCCGCGACTGCGCCACCGCTGCCGAGATACCGATGTCAGGCACCGATCGGAAAGCGGTGGATCGTGCCTGATTCCGGATCGCCGTGGATTCTTTTGTCTCAGTGTGGGATCGGAAGCTTCTCTACGAGTACCGGAGCTTTGGTCCAGGTGTCCTGCCCGTCGTGGTTGTGCTCGGGGCTCATTGCGCTGGTCGATGGAAAGATCGCCACGCATCAGGTGCGGGTGCGCGAACGCTGCCCCTGGTCGGGTACGCGCGTGATCGATGATCGCCCGGCTTTCACAGCGGCCGGAAGCGCGGTACAGGACGAGGTGGATTGATCATGTTCCTGATCACCACGGTACTGATGGTGGCTGTGTGCGGCGTTCTCATCGGTGTCGGCTTTTGGTGGCCGCCCCGCGAGCAGGGACTGACCGTAGTCACCCTCCAGCGCCGGTTGGCATTCGAAAGTTACTGCCGCCAAATGGGATCGCAATGGCCCGCGCGCACCGAAGCCGACCGCGACCACGAGCTGATTCTATCCAGATTTCATGCGATTTCTGCGGCGGACTCCCGGCGGGCACTTGCACGACGGTCTTTTCACCGATCGCGAATTCGGGAGTGAACCATGCATATTCAGGCAATCGGATTCCTGAGGCAAGACGTGTCCGGCCTGCACCAGCCGTACGACGAGAGTCAGATCATCTCTCTGGCAAAGAGACTCGGATACCACCTGCGAATCATGATCATCTGCACCGATGGCGCCAACGACATCGGGCTACAGCTTCGAAATATTGCCGAGGTCTTTCGCGCCGATGCCGTCGTCGTTCCGAGTACTGCGCACTTCGACGGCGAGGCCGTACCGTCGAAATTGATCCGGGTCGTGGATGTGATCACCGTCGAGCCGGAATACACCTACTCCAGGCAAGCAACCCGGCTACCGGCACCGGAGCCCTGCTCGACCATATTCTCTCGTGAATCGCGAAGCGCAGGCCCCGGCACACCCCCATGACCCATCGGTTTCTAATCGGTGGCTTTGGGATGCCCGGTGCCCGCATAGGTGATCCACGCTGTCATTCGCGCGTCATCGATCAGGTACCAGATACGGCCTCCACCGGTTACCTCGTACTGCCACTGGTCGAGCGGAGTACCTTTCCAATTGCCTGTCTTCAGACTGCCTTTCAGACGGTGGTGGCGGTCCGGATTCGTCCGAGCACGTGGGTTCGCGCGAACGGCCTCGAACGCGCGACGAAGCCCGGTCGGGGCTTGTTGGCCGAGCTCATCCCATCCCTGCGCGGCATCCGACGTAGCGAACCGCACCTCGAACTCGCCGGCAACCGCAGGTGGAGCAGCTCGGTCAAGCCGCTTCGGGCTCATTTTTCGCCCCCGTCCACCGGAGGCGCTGCCGGACCGAAATCACCATCGTGCTCAGCGGTGAGGATCTGCAACAGTGCGGGATCGGCATAGATCTCCGCGGTATGACGCCACTGACTCAGCAACGTGGCAAGCGGGGCCAAGTTCTCCAACGCCGCGGCGCCTTGCGCAACACTCGCCAGCTCCGCGAGAAACTCGTCGACATCCGCTTCGGGCAAGAAGGCCACCCACGGAACGGCATCCGGCAAGACCCCACGAACCGCTTCGGCACCGAGTTGACGCACCAAACCACCGAGTAACCGCGCGGTGAAGTCGATAACGGCGCCTTCAGCATCCAGCTGCTCGACGCGCATCAGTGCCAGGTCCCCAGCGTCGCGACGGCGCAGCCGCAGGGCACGGACACGTTCGAGCCGGTCAGCAGTTACCGCAGGTTTGTGCAGTAAGTCGCTGAAAGGGACGATGTCATATGCCGCGCTCATACATCCACACTACCTTGGATGTCTCCGGGAGACTATGGCGAGAGCGCCCGACATGCGAAAAGGGCTCGACATCGTCACGCTTCAGACCACGAACCAGCAGACCGACGTTGTCACCGGCATGCCCCTGATCCAGCAGCTTCCGGAACATCTCGATACCGGAGACGTCCTCGTGAAGCGCGATCCCAATAGGCCGCAGCTTCAACGGACCTCGATCACCATCTCGCCCGCATCCACCATCTGCACGATCGTGGGCAAGATCGGGATGAACGCCTCGAGCAGAACCTTCTTCGAGCAATTGCCGATCCGGATCCAGACAACCGGCGGTGCCGCCTCGAGGTTGCGGGCGTGACCGATGAGGATGAAGTCCTCGTCCTTGGTGATCACGACCGCGTCGCGAAGCACTGCCTCATCCCACACGGCGTAGTCGCTGGCTGCGGCAAGATCGACATCGCACACGTGCACTGCCTCATGCCCCTCGGCCACGATCGCCCGCGCGAGGGCGGGCGGAAGCTGCGCGTCGACGAGGAATTTCAAGACGCTGTTCGCAGAATCGGATGGTCCGCTTCGGCTGCGGCGAAAGCCAGACAGGCGCGGATATCCTCCCTCTCGAGATAGGGGTAGTCATCGAGGATCGAATCCTCACTCTCCCCGGCGGCCAGCAGTTCGAGCACGTCCTTCACCCGGATCCGCATACCGCGGATACAGGGCCTGCCCCCCAGCTGATTGGCGTCGAACGTAATCCTGGACATCGCCCCAGCATACCGGCCCGAAACCACCGAAACAGGGCCCGCGAGCCGAACACGACGGTATCCCGTCGGCTGTTATCGCTGCCGTCCAGTGGCCGGAACGCGAAAAGGGCCGCTCCCCAAGGGGAACGGCCCTTTTCATGCAGTCACATATCGTGACGGCCTTGTCTTACAAGGTCACTTGATGACCTTGGTGACGCGGCCGGCGCCGACGGTGCGGCCACCCTCGCGGATCGCGAAGCGCAGGCCCTCTTCCATGGCGACCGGCTGGATCAGCTTGACGCTCATCTCGGTGTTGTCGCCCGGCATGACCATCTCGGTGCCCTCGGGGAGGGTCACGACGCCGGTCACGTCGGTGGTACGGAAGTAGAACTGCGGGCGGTAGTTGTTGAAGAACGGGGTGTGACGACCACCCTCGTCCTTCGACAGAATGTACGCCTGGCCCTCGAACTCGGTGTGCGGGGTCGTGGTGCCCGGCTTGACGACAACCTGGCCACGCTCGACATCTTCGCGCTTGATGCCACGAACCAGCAGGCCGACGTTGTCGCCCGCCTGGCCCTGGTCGAGCAGCTTGCGGAACATCTCGATGCCGGTGATGGTGGTCTTGGTCGTCTTCTCCTTGATGCCGACGATCTCGACCTCTTCGTTGACATTCACGATGCCACGCTCGACACGACCGGTGACCACGGTGCCACGACCGGTGATGGTGAAAACATCCTCGATCGGCATCAGGAACGGTTTCTCGGTCTCACGAACCGGGTCCGGGATGGACTCGTCGACGGCGTTCATCAGCTCGACGATCGACTCGACCCACTTCTCGTCACCCTCGAGGGCCTTCAGGCCGGAGACGCGGACGACGGGGGCATCCTCGTCGAACTCCTGGGCGGCCAGCAGCTCGCGGACCTCCATCTCGACGAGCTCGAGGATCTCCTCGTCGTCGACCATGTCCGACTTGTTCAGCGCGACCAGGATGTAGGGCACGCCGACCTGACGGGCGAGCAGCACGTGCTCACGGGTCTGCGGCATCGGGCCGTCGGTGGCGGCCACGACCAGGATCGCACCGTCCATCTGGGCGGCGCCGGTGATCATGTTCTTGATGTAGTCGGCGTGGCCGGGGGCGTCGACGTGCGCGTAGTGACGCTTCTCGGTCTGGTACTCGACGTGGGAGATGTTGATCGTGATACCACGAGCCTTCTCCTCCGGAGCCTTGTCGATCTGGTCGAACGCGAAGCTCTGGTTCAGGTCCGGGTACTTGTCGGCCAGCACCTTGGTGATGGCGGCAGTCAACGTGGTCTTGCCGTGGTCGACGTGACCGATGGTGCCGATGTTGACGTGGGGCTTCGTCCGCTCGAACTTCGCCTTCGCCACTGTGGTCCTCCTGGACTAGTTAGTGCGTGCTTTTTTGCAGCAGTGCGGTTTGTATTTACATGGGGTCGTTCGCGACCGATACGGGGCGGATTCTCGCAAACCCGCCCCGACAGCGATTACTCGCCGGTCGCCTTGGCGATGATCTCCTTCGCCACGTTGGCCGGAACCTCCGCGTACGAATCGAACACCATGGAGTAGTTGGCCCGGCCCTGGGTCTTGGACCGCAGGTCACCGATGTAGCCGAACATCTCCGAGAGCGGAACCAGCGCCTTGACGACACGGGCACCACTGCGTTCCTCCATGGCCTGGATCTGGCCACGGCGGGAGTTCAGGTCGCCGATCACGTCGCCCATGTAGTCCTCGGGCGTGATGACCTCGACGGCCATGAGCGGCTCGAGGATCACCGGACCGGCCTTGCGGGCCGCTTCCTTCAGGGCCTGCGCACCCGCGATCTTGAACGCCATTTCCGAGGAGTCGACCTCGTGGTAGGCGCCGTCGAGCAGCTTCGCCTTCAGGTTGACCAGCGGGTATCCGGCGAGGACACCGTACTGCATGGCGTCCTGGATACCGGCGTCCACCGACGGGATGTACTCGCGCGGAACGCGGCCACCGGTGACCTTGTTCTCGAACTCGTAGGTCGCGCCGTCCTCGCCGGTGAAGGGCTCCAGGCCGATGATGACACGGGCGAACTGGCCCGAACCACCGGTCTGCTTCTTGTGCGTGTACTCGTGCTTCTCGACGTTCTTGGTGATGGTCTCGCGGTAGGCCACCTGCGGCTTACCGACGTTCGCCTCCACCTTGAACTCGCGCTTCATCCGGTCGACCAGGATGTCGAGGTGCAGCTCGCCCATGCCGCCGATGACGGTCTGGCCGGTCTCCTGGTCCAGCTTCACCGAGAAGGTCGGATCCTCTTCGGCGAGCTTCTGGATCGCGGTGCCCAGCTTCTCCTGGTCGGACTTGGTCTTGGGCTCGATCGAGACCTCGATGACCGGATCCGGGAAGGTCATGGACTCCAGCACGATCTGGTTCTGCGGATCGCACAGGGTGTCACCCGTGGTGGTGTCCTTCAGGCCGATGACCGCGTAGATGTGGCCGGCGGACGCCGAGGGAACCGGGTTCTCCTTGTTGGAGTGCATCTGGAACAGCTTGCCCAGACGCTCCTTCTTGCTCTTGGTCGAGTTGATGACCTGAGCACCGGAGTCGACCTTGCCCGAGTACACACGGACGTAGGTCAGCTTGCCGAAGAACGGGTGCACGGCGATCTTGAACGCCAGCGCCGCGAACGGCTCGTCGGCGCTCGGCCGGCGAGTGATGACCTCGTCCTCCTTGTTGGGGACGTGGCCTTCCACGTTCTCCACATCCAGCGGCGAGGGCAGGTAGTCCACGACAGCGTCGAGCATGGGCTGCACGCCCTTGTTCTTGAACGCCGAACCACACAGCACCGGGTACAGCTCCGAGGCGACGGTCAGCTTCCGGATGGCGCCCTTGATCTCATCGATCGAGAGCTCGTCGCCACCGAAGAACTTCTCCAGCAGCGCCTCGTCCGACTCGGCGACGGTCTCGAGCAGTTCCTGGCGGTACTGCTCGGCCTTCTCCTTGAGATCGGCCGGAATCTCCTGGACCTCGTACTTCTCACCGAGCTTGGTCTCGCCGGTCCATACCTTGGCGTTCATCTCGACCAGGTCGACGATGCCCTCGAAGGTGTCCTCCGCGCCGATCGGCAGCTGGATGACCAGTGGCTTGGCACCGAGACGGTCCTTGATGGTCTGCACGGTGAAGTAGAAGTCCGCACCGAGCTTGTCCATCTTGTTGACGAAGCAGATACGCGGCACGTCGTACTTGTCGGCCTGACGCCACACCTGCTCGGACTGCGGCTCGACGCCCTCTTTGCCATCGAATACAGCAACGGCGCCATCCAGCACGCGCAGCGAACGCTCCACCTCGACCGTGAAGTCGACGTGTCCCGGGGTGTCGATGATGTTGATCTGGTTGTTGTTCCAGAAGCACGTCACCGCCGCCGAGGTGATGGTGATGCCGCGTTCCTGTTCCTGTTCCATCCAGTCGGTGGTAGACGCACCGTCGTGGGTTTCACCGATCTTGTAGTTCACACCGGTGTAGAACAGGATTCGTTCGGTCGTGGTGGTCTTGCCGGCATCGATGTGCGCCATGATGCCGATATTGCGGACCTTGTTGAGGTCGGTGAGCACGTCCTGTGCCACGGAAATCTTCCCCGCTCTGCTTTGTTAGCGATCAGCTAGTCGGTTTTTTCGGGAACGGCCCGGGATATCCGCGGCCCTGGCCATCACTATGTCAACGTCGGGTGCGGCGTACCGGTGCCCACTTGTGGCACGGGCCGCACCCGACTGTGACTCGCCTCCCGGCGCCGTTCCTTCACCGGCGGACCGGGTGACCAATCACCAGCGGTAGTGCGCGAACGCCCGGTTGGACTCGGCCATCTTGTGGGTGTCCTCGCGACGCTTCACCGCAGCGCCCAGACCGTTGCTGGCATCCAACAGTTCGTTCGCCAGACGCTCGATCATGGTCTTCTCGCGACGTGCGCGGGAGTAGTTGACCAGCCAGCGCAGCGCCAGGGTGTTGGCGCGGCCCGGACGGACCTCGATCGGCACCTGGTAGGTGGCGCCACCGACACGACGAGGCTTGACCTCGAGCGCGGGCTTGACGTTGTCGAGCGCGCGCTTGAGGGTGACGACCGGATCGGTGCCGGTCTTCTCGCGCGCCTGCTCGAGTGCGCCGTAGACGATGCGCTCGGCGGTCGACTTCTTGCCGTCCAGCAGGATCTTGTTGACCAGCTGACTGACCAGCGGCGACCCGTAAACCGGATCGTTGATCAGCGGACGCTTGGGTGCGGGGCCCTTGCGTGGCATATCAGCTCTTCTCCTTCTTGGCGCCGTAGCGGCTGCGGGCCTGCTTGCGGTTCTTCACACCCTGGGTGTCGAGCGACCCGCGAATGATCTTGTAGCGCACACCGGGGAGGTCCTTCACACGACCGCCACGAACGAGCACCATCGAGTGCTCCTGCAGGTTGTGACCCTCACCCGGGATGTAAGCCGTGACCTCGATCGCGCTGGTCAGGCGAACGCGCGCAACCTTACGGAGCGCGGAGTTCGGCTTCTTCGGGGTCGTGGTGTACACGCGGGTGCACACGCCACGACGCTGCGGGCTCCCCTTGAGGGCCGCAGTCTTGGTCTTGGCGACCTTGTCGCGACGACCCTTGCGGACCAGCTGGTTGATGGTTGGCATATACCGGCTTTCCTTATTCAGTAACCAGGTGTCTGGAACTTTTCAATGTCTGTTCAGTGATCTGTCACCGCTTGCCCGGTCTGCGTTCTCACGCATCCCGAGGTCGGGCGTGTCGCGCGTAGTACATGCCTACTTTTTCGGGCACGCTGAAACGTTCGGCCGCTTTCGCTGGCTTACGTTCTACGCACTAACTTGCCCGCACGCTTCCGGGCACAGCGATCCACGATACTCGCAGGCACTATAAGGGGCAAAAGTGGGGCCCCGCGACCCGCATTTACCACCTGCGATGCACATCAACTATCTCTCGAGCCCGGCCGGGCACGACATCCGGGGCGACACCACGGGCTAGCGCGCGAGATTCAGCGTCAATTCGGTGAGCTTGCTCGCCCCGGCACACGGGTCGGGATGTCCACCCGGCTGATAGTTGACCCACCAGCCCACGACCCCGGTATCCGCCGCGGGCGCCATCACACCGCACGAATCCGGATCGTTCGGCCGCCGCACCTGCAGTGCCCTGCGATCGACGACCTTCGTATCGGTGGTGATGTAGCCGAGCCGGGCGTTGTTGGCCTTCTCGTTGGTCAGCGACCCCATCTCGTACCAGTTCAGCGTGGCCATACCGGCGCTGGGCGTACCCATCAGATCCCACATGCACACCGCGCCGTTGAACGAGCCCACCGCGTCCTGGGCACCGGTCGACTGGATGATCTGATCCTTCGTCACGACCTCGCATTCGCGCAGCAACTTGTCGAAATTCGTATTCACCCCGCCGCTGCTACCGGCGGGCATCGCGGTGCCGGACACCGTCTTCCCGCATCCGCCGACGGTCACCGCGACCGCGACCACGACCACCGCCATCACACCTGCCCGCAGGCCCCGCCGGCCTCGGGCTCGATCGCCTCCGTGGGCACGCGTCTCGGTCCGCATGTCAGCAGCCCTCATTTCAGTCGCTGCACTGTCAACTCGGCCAGCTTCCGGTTCTTATCGCACGGCGACCCGGAAACCGAGCCGAACGCGCCCGCCGCTGTCGACCATTCGAAGAAGTCGTCACCCAGCTGCACGGCCAGATCGCAGATGCCATAGCTCTGGTCGGCATCCTGGAAACCCTTCTTCCCGCCGATATTGATCGTTTCCGGATTGCGCCCCTGGGCGGTGACCCACGCGCGTTCCCGATCGATCGGGCTGCCGCGATAGGACGCGAACGTCACCGACGGCCCGCCGACACCGCTCGACTGCCAGTTGCATCCGACCGAATTCTTGAACATCTGCGACACCTGCCCGAGCCCGCCCAAGTCCCGGACCTCGTCATCGGTGAGATGTCCGCACTCCCCCACGAACGGCCCCGGCGCCGCCACCTTCGCCGGTGGCCGGACCGACGAGGATTCGTCATCGGCCTTGTCGCCCGACCCGCACCCCGCCAGCAGCGCCGCGACAGCCGCCCCGGTGGCAATCACCGCCGTCAATCGCATGGGCACGACTGTACTGAATTTTTTGCCTCCGCTCCGCTCCGGCGGGGTCGGCGGCCCCTTGGTCTCGCCGTTCGGGTGCCGCTGCTTGCTCCTTCGTCGCCTACGCAGCGGCACCCGAACGGCGAGACGGCCGCCAACCCACCCGGGGAGCACTACCCCGGAAACGCTTTCAGCGTGCCGGGGCACGTTCGGTGCACAAGGTCGCCATTGAGAGCGAAGCGGAGGCCGAAAATACAGCTCACAGGTTGCCGCGGGACTGTTGTTCTTTTTCTATCGCTTCGAACAGGGCTTTGAAGTTTCCCTTGCCGAAACCCAGCGAGCCGTGACGTTCGATGAGCTCGAAGAAGACCGTGGGGCGGTCGGTCAGGGGTTTGCAGAAGATCTGGAGTAGATAGCCGTCCTCGTCTCGGTCGACCAAGATTCCCCGGGACTGCAACTCGCGCACCGGGACTCGCACCCGGCCGATGCGGGCGCGGAGTTCCGGGTCCTCGTAGTAGGTGTCGGGGGCGGGGAGGAATTCGATGCCTTCGTCGAACAGGGCGTCGACGGTCTTCAGGATGTCGCCCGTGGCCAGGGCGATGTGCTGGACGCCGGGGCCGCCGTAGAACTCGAGGTATTCGTCGATCTGCGAACGCTTGCGGCCGGCGGCGGGTTCGTTCAGCGGGAACTTCACGCGGTGATTGCCGCTGGCGACGACCTTGCTCATCAGTGCGGAGTAGTCGGTGGCGATATCGTCGCCGACGAATTCGGCCATATTCGTGAAACCCATGACGCGGCGATAGAACTCGACCCAGCTGTCCATCTGCCCGAGCTCCACATTGCCGACGACATGGTCGACGGCCTGGAACAATCGCCGCGGAGGCCGCGGATCCGAGCGCCGTTCCACATATCCGGGCAGGTAGGGGCCGTCGTAGCGCGAGCGGTCCACGAGAGTGTGGCGGGTTTCGCCGTAGGTGGCCAGGGCCGCCGAGCGCACCGTGCCGAACTCGTCGGATTCGTCGTGCGGTTCGACGAGGATCGTTGCTCCGGCGCGGCGGGCGTGGTCGATACAGCGATCCACATCGGGAACCTCGAGCGCGATATCCACGATGCCGTCGCCGTGGCGGTCGTGATGGGCGATCAGAGAACTCGCCGGATCCACCGCACCGCACACCACGAATCGCGCACTGCCGCTGCGCAATACGAATGCCTTGTGATCGCGATTGCCGGTCTCCGGACCGGAGTACGCCTCCGGCACCATCCCGAAGGCCCGGAGATAGTGCGCGAACTGCGTCGCGTTGCCGACCACCCACACCAGCGCGTCCCACCCGAGGACCGGGAAGGGATCACGGCCGGGATCGTGATCGACCAGACCCACCAGCCGGCGCAACTCCGCATCGCCCGGCACGACGGGCCGGTTGTTCCTGGAGAGAGGCTCGATAGTCATGCATTCAGATAATCTCCTCGCCCCCACACTGAGCAATATCGTCGATTCGGGATAGACACCCTGGCGTAATCGACCACCGATCAGGTCCATGTGCTGGACAATTTGAATAGCTGCACCGCACAAACACAGGAGCACCGATGAGACACCATGCGAAGCCGCTTGTCGGTGCGACCGGGTGCGGGTGTCCCGCAAGAGCACAGGAGCACCGATGAGACACCATGCGAAGCCGCTTGTCGGTGCGACCGGGTGCGGGTGTCCCGCACAAACACAGGAGCACCGATGACTCGCACGCCCGCGAAACTGGACGATCTGGATCTCGCGATTCTCGGCGCCATGCACGAGTACCAGAAGGCCGGCATCCTCGAACTCTCCCGGCGTACCAGGGTCGCGCGCGCGACCGTGCAGTCCCGGATCGCGCGCATGGAGGAGGCGGGTGTCATCGCGTCCTACGATCCGCAGGTCGATGTGACCGCGGCCGGTTTCGATGTGCAGGCCTTCGTCAGCCTCGAGATCGCGCAGGGCGCGCTGGACGCGGTGACCACCGATCTGGAGGCGATTCCCGGAGTCCTCGAGGCCTACGCCACCACCGGATCCAGCGATGTGCTGTGCCGGATCGGCGCCGATTCACATTCGGGTCTGCAGGTGGTGCTGCTGAGTATCGACCGCAGCCCGGCGGTGGTCCGGTCGCACAGCGTGATCGTGCTGTCCACCGTGGTGGCCCGGCGCACACTCCCGTTGCTGCACACCCTCACTCCGGCGGGGACGAGTAAGGCACCCGCCTATCGCAACGCGACGCACTGAGCCGCATCTCTACAGCGCGAGAGCGGCTCCGGGCGTGAGGATCTCGACCTTCGGGCTCAGCTCGGGCTTCAGGAACCGCAGCAGCGCATCTGCCTCCGCCCCGACCGCCGCGGTTTCCGCCGCGGTCCAGGTCCGGCCGGGCACGATCCGCAGCCGGGCGCCGGTGCGATCGGTGAACACCTTGTAGATCCCGGCGAGGTATCCGTCGACCAGGACCGGCGAGACCTGCGCGGCCAGATGCCGTAGCGGTGGTGGCGCACCGCCGGGAATGATCCGGCTGCGATCCTGATGAGACAGCAGCGCGTTGTCGTACCAGCCCAGCAGTCGCACGGGCGCGGGCAGATCCGGATCGGCGAGTTCGGCATCGGCGGCGTCGTAGAGGGTGCGACCGCGCTCATCGGTGTAGGTACGCACCCGATCACCCAGCGCCACGAGCGCATCCTTGATGCCCAGCAGCCGCGACCAGGTCTGCACGTCCATGGTCGTGGCCGGGCCGAATGCGCGCAGATAGCGCAGGATCAACTCCCCCACCGGATAGGTGTGATCCAGGGGCGCTCCCAGCCAGGGTTCGATCCGCGACCAGACCGGCCGGCTGTTGTTCTTCCACAACCCGCGCGGTGGAGTCTGCAATACCGGAAGCTGATAGAGCCAGGCCTGTGTCACCACGGCCGGTTTGCGGTCGGGATACTCCCGGGCCGCGCATTCGCGCAGTTGCGCCGCCGGCATCGGTTGCGTGCCCAGCACTTTCTCGCCCCGGGCCCGCACCTCCTCCGGATCGAGCCCCACCATCGCGCCGTAGTTGAATCCCTTCCGGAACGGGATCTTCTCCAGTTCCGGCTGGATATGGGGTGCGATGCGCAGCGCGTCCGCCGCCGTGACCAGATGGATCGTGGCCCGCATCAAGGTGATTCGGACCAGCGACCGGTCCTCGAGCCCGGACGAGACGGCTGCCGGATCGAAATCGGCTATCCGGCTCCACAATCCGATGAACGGCGGCGGAACATCCTGGGCCTGCAGACCCACCAGGTGTTCGCACAGCTGCGCCGCGGTCAGCTCCGACCGGCGCAGCAGATGCTGCCGCGCCAGCAGTGTGCGATTGAGAACCCGATTCGACAATTCCATGGTGGGCACACCCTACGGCCGCCCACCGACAACCAGGCGGCTCGCGGGGTGACACTCACAGGACGGTCACGACGACACACTCACCTGACGGTGACGACGACTTTGCCTTTCGCCGAACGGTTGTCGAGTGCGGCCACCGCGTCGGCCGTCCGCTCCAGCGGATACAGCACGGGCTGCGGCGCGCTGATCGCACCGGATTCGAGCAGCGGTGCCACCTCGTCCCACTGCTCCCGCAGATAGCCGGGATGGGTCATCACCCACTCGCCCCAGGCGGCGCCCACGACCTCGACGTTCTTGAGCAGCAGGCGATTCACCTTCACCGTGGGGATCTCACCCGCGGTGAAGCCGACCACGAGCAGCCGCCCCGCCGGCGCGAGCGAACGGACGCTGTCGGTGAACCGGTCACCGCCGACCGGGTCGAGCACGATATCCACGCCACGACCACCGGTCAGCTCCTTCACCGCCGCCAGCCAGCCGTATTGATCACGGCCTTCGCGGGTCCCTCCGTGGTTACGCGAGCTGCCGCCTCCGGTCCCGTCGCTACGGCCTTCGGCCAAAACGACGTCGGACGCCCCGTTGGCCCGCGCGACGTCGGCCTTCTCCTCGGTGCTGACCACCGCGATCACCCGGCCCGCGCCGAGGGCCTTCGCCATCCGCAGCGTCGAGGTGCCGATACCGCCGGCCGCGCCGTGCACGAGCACGGTCTCGCCCGCCGCCAGCCGTCCGCGATTGCGCAGGCAGAAATGCACGGTCAGATCGTTGAATACGATCCCCGCACCCGCTTCGAGGGAAATATTGTCCGGCAGCCGGAACACCATGTCCTGGGCGGTCACGGCGGTCTCGGCGACGGCGTTGCCGAGCATGGTCAGCGCGACCACGCGATCACCGGGCCGGACGTGGGCGTCCTCGGGTGCGGACCGCACGATTCCGGCGACCTCACCGCCCACCACGAACGGCAGTTCGGGCTTCATCTGATACAGCCCGCGCGTCATCAGAACATCCGGGAAGGCGATCCCCGCCGCATGTACGTCGATGACCACGCCACCCGGAAACGCGACCGGTTCGGCGATGTCCACGACCTCGATGGATTCCGGGCCCTCGAGCTTGCTCACCTGGGCTGCACGCATGAAACGACCTCTCTGTCCACGGCTGCTTTCCCACAAAGTTAACCGCTCTTCGCATGCGCCTGTCCATGGGTCCGTGATTTGTTACGCTTGGGCCGCTGAGCTAGCAGGAGGGGGATTCTCATGGCCGGCCCCAAAGATTCACCCGCGAACGGGATCAAGATCGATCCCGGCGCATTGCGAAGTTTCTCGAAATCCCTGCACGACGAATCCGATGCCATCGCCAAACTCGATTCCGGGCTCCACGCCGCCGCGGGCGCTCTCCCCGGCACCGGCTGGGAGGCGGCCTGCAATGGCACCTCGACCTCGGTCGATAATGCGCTGAAGCGAATCGGTTCCCGCGTAACGAGCATCGCCGACACCGTCGAGAAGGCCGGCAAGATCATCATCGATACCGACCAGCAGCTGCGCGACGAGCTGAACAAGATCGGGATCCACCTGTGACGGGAACCGGTGGGACACTGACCGTTTCCGACGTCGAGAGGTGGAATCCCGACGCGCTCACCACCGCCTCGACCGCCGTCGGGAAGCTCTCGGGTGATCTCGATCAGGCCGTACTCGCGGCCGTCGACAGCACGCAGCGCCTGGGCCACGACCAGAGTTGGGGTGGTGGCGCCGCACAGGCCGCCGACGGCCGGATGCAACTGGAGAAGACGCGCGCGTCGGCGGTCAGCCAGGCCGTGCTGGGACTGCAGACCGCACTGACCCAGCAGGTCGAGAACCTGATCCATACCAAAAGTGAAGTCGCCCGCCTGAAGAACATCGCGGAAACCCCACCCGCACCGAATGTTCCGGCTTTCAAGGTCAACGACGACGGCAGTGTGTCGGCCGCCGATCGCATCGCTTGGCTCCGCCAGAACAAGAAGGACCCCGAGGGTCACGATCTGTTCACCGAGGACAAACTCAACGAGGAAATCCTCAAGGAGAACATCGACGCCCTCAACCAGCAGGTCGGTATCCAGCGCGCTCTGGCACAGGCATTGAGCGTCGCCACCTCTGCGGCCACGGCGCTCAATCAGGCCAAGACACAGGTCGATACGGCCTTCACCGGACTCGGCGATCCGGTCACCGGGGCCGGTGCCGCACCGCCCGCCCCGGAGGTCCCGGCCGCCACGGCCCCGCAGAGCGTCGCCCCCGCACCGAGCCACTCGGGCAGCCCGGTCTCCCAGGTCATGGGCAATTCGCACCACGGCACCAGTGATTCGTCGGGCGGCGGCTACAGCAGCGCCGCCTACAGCGGTGGCGATGCCAGCGGCCCGCCGCCGACGGCCCACCCTTCCGGCGATGTGAAGCAGTGGATCGCGCAGGCCAAGCAGGTCCTGATCGAAATGGGCTACCCACCGGAATCAATCGACGAGAACGCCATCGCGCTGATCATCGAGCACGAATCGGGCGGTGATCCCAATGCCATCAACAACTGGGACAGCAACGCCGCCGCCGGGCACCCGTCGAAGGGGCTGATGCAGTGCATCGACAGCACCTTCAGCGCCCATGCCGCCCCCGGGCACACCGATATCTGGAATCCGGTGGACAACATCGTCGCCGCCACCCGCTACTCGATCGATCGCTACGGCTCACTCGACAGCGTGCCCGGCGTATCGGCGGTGTCGGGCGGCAGCGGATACGTCGGCTACTGAGCCGATCCGGTCCCTGCCGGATGGGCAATGGGAGCGTTTCACACCCCGCGGCGGCCTTGCGGACGAAATCGCAAGGGGCGGTGCCATTCTCATCGAGGGCCCGTCCCGGCGCACGGAAACCGGACATTAGCTACGTGTGAGTAGAGCCATCTCGACGTAACAGTGTGACCCACGCCCCGTAAAGTCATGTCACAAGAAGCACCGCAGAAGTACGCGGCACACCGTGCAGCGCGAGGAGCACCAGTGTCACTCGATCAGCCACTCGCCCCGCTTCCCCAGGAGGGCATGGGCTTCGCCTCGGCGTGGCCCATCCGGGCTGGCGATGTAGATCCATACAGTCGGTTGCGGCTCGATGCCCTGGCCCGATATTTGCAGGATATCGCGTGGGAGGAATGGCACAGCGGCTTCTTCCATCGCACCGATCCGGCCTGGATCGTGCGCCGGACCGTCATCGACGTGGTCCGGCCGGTCGTCTGGCCGGACCGGGTGGAACTGCGCCGCTGGTGTTCGGCCATGTCGACCCGGTGGACGAATATGCGGGTGCGCATCACCAGCGACAACGGTGGTCTGGTCGAGACCGAGGGATTCTGGATCAATATCAACGAGTCGACCAATATGCCGACCCGGATCAGCGACCGGGGCCTGGCCCATCTGGCGCGGACCACCGATGAACACCGCTTGCGCTGGCGTCCCTGGCTCACCGACGCGGTGCCACCGGAATCGGATACCGACCTGCCGTTTCCGGTCCGCGCGACCGATGTCGACCAGCTCAACCACCTCAACAACGCGGTGTACTGGCAGGCCGTCGAGCACTACCTGGTGGACTATCCGAAACTGGTGGCCGGACCGCACCGCGCGGTGATCGAATATCTCGCCCCGGTACTGGCGCGCCAGCACATCAGCGTTCGCAGCCGTTACGAGCCGGGCGACCGCAACGGACAGCCGATACTGCGGCTGTGGTTCATGGTCGACGGCACCATCACGACGACCGTCCGGATCGGGGCGCTCCCCGGCTGAACCGCGCCGCGGCCGGTGTGACCGACCACGATAGCGGGGTGTTCGCGAAGACTGCCCGGTCGTTCCGGGCCCGCGCGCGGCGGCCCCGGAAGACCGCGTGATCAGCCGCGTGCGGCCTTGAGCAGATCCTCGATCGAGGTGAGCTTGACCCGCGGACGGCCACCGGACTTGCCGGCACTCTTCTCCGCCGCGTCGATGGCCTTCCAGCCCTCCCGGTTCACCGCATCGGGCTGCCGTTCGGCCAGCAGGGCCTCGAGCCCCGCCCGATCACCCTGTGGCGCAGCCAACTTACCGGTGGTGAAGTCCTCGAGCAGGTGCTCCACGGTCTCGGTGGCATCGACCCGGTTGGAGCCGATGACGCCGCGTGGGCCGCGCTTGATCCAGCCCGAGACGTACACGCCGGTGACATGCGATGCGTCGGCGACCACCCGGCCGTGCTCATTGGGGACGATGCCGCTGCGATCGTCGAAGGGCAGATCCGCGATCGGCACCCCGCGATATCCGATGGACCGCAACACCATCGAGGCGGACAGGGTATCGGTGCGATCGGACGCCCGCGCCACCACTCCGCCGTTCTCCGCGACCAGTTCGTTGTGCACGAACTCGACCTTCTCGACCTTGCCGTCGCCGCTGATCTCGGTCGGCGAGGCGAGATAGCGGAAGACGATGCGCTTGTTCTCCGGATTCGGAGCCTTGGCGGCGTACTCCTGCGCCAGCTCGTATTTCAGCTTCAGCGAGGGTTCGATATCCGGGTCGTCGAGCAGCTCGCGGCTGTGCGGATCCAGTTCCAGCTCGGCGGCATTGATGATCACGTCGACCCCCTTCAGGAAGCCGAGCGCCAGGAATTCCGCCGAGGTGTAGGCGGCCTGCAGCGGACCGCGCCGGCCCAGCACCACAACCTCGCGAACGTTGCTGTTGCGCAGGGCTTCCAGGGCGTGATCGGCGATATCGGTCTTGGCCAGTTCATCCGGCGGCAGCGTCAGCACCCGCGCGACGTCGAGCGCGACATTGCCGTTGCCGACGATCACCACCCGCTCGCCGGACAGATCGAAATCGCGTCCGGCGTAATCGGGGTGGCCGTTGTACCAGGCCACGAATTCGGTGGCGGAGTGGCTGCCCGCCAGATCCTCACCCGGGACGTCGAGCCGGCGGTCGGTGGAGGCGCCGACCGCGTAGATCACCGCGTGGTGGTGGGCCAGCAGCTCATCGTGCGAGATGTGCTTGCCCACCTCGACGTTCAGCCAGTACTGGAGGGTGTCGCGGCGGAACGCGCTCTCGAACATGCTCGACACCGATTTGGTGCCGGGATGGTCGGGGGCGACACCCGCGCGGACCAGCCCCCACGGAGTGGGCAGGCGGTCGAACATCTCCACCTCGACATCGGCGCGCCGCAGCAACTCGTCGGCGGCGTAGCAGGCCGCGGGCCCGGCGCCGACGATGGCCACCCGCAGCGTGCCCAGTTCCTTCGGCGGGCGCGACGGGGTGACCAGCGGGTCGAAATTCGACTCCAGCGGATGCCGCTGGAAGTAGTTGGCGTTGATATCGCTGAAGCGGGCCAGCGAGGCGGTCAGATCGTCCTCCGAGAAGATGGCCTCCACCGGGCAGGCATCTACACAGGCACCGCAGTCGATACAGGTGTCGGGGTCGATGTACAGCTGCTCGGTCGTCGCGAACTCGGGTTGCTCCGGAGTAGGACGAATGCAATCGACCGGGCACTCGGGTACGCAGCTGGCGTCGTTGCAACAACGCTGCGTGATCACGTAGGCCATATCTCGCAGATCCTCGAAAACATCATGGGGCATCCCCGCCCGGGGTCCGGGCGGGGCGTGCGTCACACCGACGCCGGGCGGCAAGTTGATGTGACACCACTATTCAGTGTGCCTCGAGAGTGAGTTACATCTCCCGGCAGGATGGTGTCCCCTGTGCCACACCCGAACGTGTGCGGGCTTACGGTGTGCAGATGGTGCGCACGCTGATCCTGATGCGGCACGGCAAATCGGCCTATCCGCCGGGCGTCGAGGACCACGGTCGGCCGCTGGCTCCCCGGGGCAGGCGCGAGGCCGCACTGGCCGGCACCTGGCTGCGCGAAACCCAGCCCGAGATCGACGCGGTGTACTGCTCGGATGCCGCACGCACCCGGGAGACCCTGGCCGCCGCCCGGCTCACCGCACCGGTGAGCTACGAGCACTCGATCTACGAGGCGTCCCCGCACACTCTGATCGAACTGATCCGGCTGGCCGACGAACAGGTGCAGACCCTGCTGGTGGTCGGGCATTCGCCCGGGATGCCGTGGACGGCGTGGGAGTTGGCGGCCAATCGCGCCTCACTTCCGGCCGAGGAGCTCAGCCGCAAATTCCCCACCTCCGCGCTGGCGGTACTGGAATTCGACCGGTCCTGGCCGGAGGTGGATCCGGGCACGGGTGAACTGCTGCGGTTCCACGTGCCCCGCTGAGCGATGAGCCGTCAGCGCAGGAACTTGCCGCGCACGACGACGACCGCGCCCAGCGCGACGAGTACCACCAGCGCGATGAACCAGTTGGTCAGCGCCCAGACCACACCCAGGACGACGATCGCCGGGATCGCCACCACGAGTGCGAGGAACGGGTTTTCCTTGATCGTCTCCAGCGCCGACCGCGCCCGGATCCGATCGATTTCTTTGGCCATGAATCAAGGGTAGGTGTTCGAGCCGCCGGCCGCCCGAACTTGTCGGTGCCCGATGCGATGCTCTGCACATGGATTGGAAAATCGAGCTTGTCGCGATCCCGGTCACCGATGTGGACCGGGCCAAGGATTTCTACACGGGTATCGGATTCAATGCCGATCATGATGCGAGTCCCACTGAGGACATCCGCTTCGTCCAGCTGACACCGCCGGGGTCGGGCTGCTCCATCTGCATCGGGAAGGGCGTCACCGATGCCGCCCCCGGCAGCGTGGTCGGCATGCAGATGGTGGTGGCCAGCGCCGAGGACGCCTACCGGCAGCTGGTGGCCGCTGGGGTGGAGGCCAGTCCGGTCAAGGACGAGGGGTGGGGCCTGTTCACCTACTTCGCCGACCCCGACGGCAACAAGTGGGCGATCCAGCAACTGCCGAAGTACAACTGACTCGCTGGCCGCACTTGCTTGGAGTGCACTCCAGGTCGGTAATGTCTAAGGGCAGATTCGGCAGGAAGGCGACCGGCCATGACGACCACTACCGCGAATCCCCTCGAACACGCCGAGGATTATGAGCACCCCAAGTACTCCATCGGTGACGTCGCGGAGATATCCGGCCTCACCCGCGACACCCTGCGCTGGTACGAGCGCATCGGCCTGATGGATTACATCGGGCGCGATTCGAGCGGTAAACGCCGGTTCAGCGATCGCGATCTGAACTGGCTGCACCTGATCAGCTGTCTGCGCGCCACCGGAATGTCGGTTGCCGATATGGTCCACTACGCCGAGTTGGTGCGGGCGGGTGACGGCACCACGGCGGAGCGCCTGGAGATGTTCCGCCGGACGCGTGCGGGGGTCACGGATCGGATCGCGGATCTGCATCGCACCCTGGCCGTGCTCGACCGCAAGATCGATATGTACGAGAGCAGAGCGACTGCCATGCAACCTATCTGAGCCGCACATGAACCGAATCCGTAGTTCGTGACGTCGCATACATCCCGCGCATGGTGACGCAGCGCACGGTTACGATGCCTGGGCTATGCAAAATCCCGCTGCCGATGCCCGCGTCTGGGTCGACAAACAGAGCCCCGAACCGTTCCGCGCGCTGAATGGTGTCGCGCTGGCCGTCCGCAGCGCGGCGGAGGCCGCCGGTCTCGATCGTTCTCTGATCGAACTGGTCAACGTGCGGGTCTCTCAGCTCAACGGATGCGCGTACTGCCTGGATGTGCACTCCCGTGCGGCACGCAAGGCCGGCGTCACCTCACAACACCTCGAGGTGCTGCCGGCCTGGCGCCGCACCGACCTGTTCACCCCGCTCGAATGTGCCGCCCTCGTCCTCGCCGAGACGACCACCACGCTGCCCGATGAGGACATCTTGGAGCGTGCGTATACCCTTGCGCGGCAACAACTTTCGGACGAACAGGTCTCGGTGATCATCTGGGCCGCGACGACCATCGGCGCGTTCAATCGCGTGTCGATCATGAGCAGGCATCCGGTGCGGGCGAGAACACAGGAGGGCCTGTGAGCGACAATCGCGCAGCGGCTCACAGGCCTGACCGGGTGCGGGTGTCCCGCAGGTTACAGGAGTACTCATGATCGATCAGGCCGATACCGCCGCAGTCGTCCGCAACGACGCCCAGCACCGATACGAGGTGTGGTACGGCGACAAACTCGCGGGCTTCGCCGAGTACCGGGAGAACGGCGGCGACACCACTTTCATCCACACCGAGGTCGACGGGGAGTTCAGCGGCAAAGGCCTGGCCACCACGCTGGCCCGGCACGCGATCGAGGATGCGGTGTCCCGGGAGCGCGCGATCGTCGCGCGCTGTTCGTTCATCAAGAGCTGGCTGGACAAGCACCCGGACTACGATGCTCAGGTAGTCGGAAAAGGTATTCAGCGGTAGCCGTTTCGGGCCGCCGCCGTGACCGCGTACGGTGAGGCGCAGGCATGAGTGATCTCGAGGCAAACCCCGCGGAGGCGTTGTGCGAACCTTCGCCGGCGCCCGGCCCGCGCGCGGATTTCTATCCGGCGCGGGAGGTGCCATTGGGCGGGGTCCGCGGGGTGACGGTGATGCGGGTACTGCCGCAGCGTGATCTGCCCACCGTCGGCGCGTGGTGTTTCCTGGACCATTTCGGCGCGACCGAATCCGCGCATCGACTGCCACCCGATATCGATCCACATCCGCATATCGGGTTGCAGACGGTGACCTGGCCGTTCGACGGCCGGATCCGGCATCGGGACAGTCTCGGCTCCGATGTGGAGATCGAGCCCGGGCAGTTGAACCTGATGACCTCCGGGCACGGCATCGCACATTCGGAGTACACGGTGGCGGGCGCGCCCGCCGGGCACGGTCTGCAGTTCTGGATCGCGCTGCCGGACGCGCACCGCGATATGGCACCGCATTTCGAACAGCACCGGGAGCTGCCGGTGCTGGCCCGGCCCGGATTGCGTGCCACCGTCCTGATCGGATCGCTCGGCGGGGTCACGTCACCGGCGGTCACCTACTCACCGATCGTGGGTGCCGACATCACCGTCGCACCGGGTGCCGATGCCGGCCTGCCGCTCGCGGCGGAGTTCGAACACGCGGTACTGGTGATGTCGGGGCAGGTGCGCATCGACGATGTATCGGTCGAGCCGGGTCCGCTGTTGTATCTGGGCAGTGATCGGGCCGAACTGCGGCTGCACAGCGAATCCGGTGCCCGGATCGCGCTGATCGGCGGTGCGCCCTTCGGCGAGGATCTGGTGATGTGGTGGAACTTCGTGGGCCGCAACCACGAGGAGATCGACGCCGCGCGCATCGCGTGGGAGGAGCACGACACATCCCGCTTCGGTGATGTGCCGGGACATCCTCCGCGGCAACGTATTCCGGCGCCGCCGTTGCCGAATCTGCGGCTGCGGCCGCGAACCCGGCGCCGGTTCCCCGAGCGCTGAGCGTTCAGCCGCGGTCGAAAATCGCGCTACTCGCATCGGTTTCATCGGCCATGGACTGAGTTCCGATGACCCGCAGCAGATCCAGCTTGTCCTGGGCGTCGGTTCCGGGCCGCGGATAGTAGACCAGCAGATACTGCGCGTCATTCGGCGTGACCAGTGTTTCGCAGACCAGATCCAGCAGCCCGACGCGGGGATGGTCGATCTGTTTGGCATCGTTGCGCCGTACCGACACCTCATGGGCCGACCACAGCCGCTCGAATTCGGGGCTGATCTCCCTCAGCTTCGTGACCAACTCCTCGACGTCGGCATCCCCGGCCCGCCGGGCCGCGGTCGCCCGCAGGTCCGCCACATGCCGGCGGGTCAGCCGGTCCCAATCGGCGTGCGGGAACCGCTCGCGGCCCTCGGGCTCGGTGAACCAGCGCCACATCAGGTATCGGTCCAGACCCGCGTAATGCGTGAGATCCCCGGACATGTTGATGTGCATGCGGTTCTGCGCGAGGATCTCGCCCAGATCGGAGACGACGCAGGCCGGCGTATCCACCAGCCGATCCAGGAGATAGAGCAGCCCTGGACGCACGTGCCGGTCGCGGCCACGGGTGGGCGCCGGATGCCCGCAGAGATGGAAGAGATGGTCGCGTTCGTCGTCGTCGAGCCGCAGTGCGCGGGCCAGCGACCCGAGCACCTGAACCGAGGGGCGCGGGCCGCGGGCCTGTTCCAGCCGGGTGTAGTAGTCGGTCGACATGCCCGCCAGCAAGGCGACCTCGTCGCGGCGCAGCCCGGGCGTGCGGCGGCGGGTACCCGGCAGAAGTCCCACATCGGCGGGTTGCAGTTGCGCGCGCCGCCGACGCAGGAAATCGGCCAGATCATCGCGGTCCATCTCTCCACTGTGCCCGGTCCCCCCATCCGCAACCAGGGATCGGCGATCCCCCGATAAACGATCTCTGCCGGCTCCCAGCACGAGGGGGCAGCATTGCGACCATGACATCGAATGAGACGGCAATCATGGAGACGACACGGCTGGGCGAGCACGGACCGGAGGTCGGCCGCATCGGATTGGGTGCGATGGGTATGTCGGGCGCCTACGGGAAGACCGACGAGGCGGAGTCGATCGCCACCATCCACGCGGCCCTGGACTCCGGCGCCGATCTGATCGATACCGGCGACTTCTACGGCCACGGGCACAACGAGTTGCTGATCCGGCGCGCGCTGGCGCAGCGGCCGCGCGAGGACTACCGGCTCAGCGTGAAATTCGGTGCATTGCGCGGTCCGGACGGCAGTTTCGGCGGGGTGGACACCCGCCCGGTCGCGATGCGCAACTTCCTGTACTACTCGCTGCAGCGGCTGGGCGTGGACCACATCGATATCTACCGTCCGGCCCGGCTGGATCCCGCGGTTCCGATCGAGGACACCGTGGGCGCGATCGCGGAAATGGTCGAGGCCGGTTTCGTCGGCCATATCGGGCTGTCGGAGATCGGCGCGCAGACCCTGCGGCGGGCCGCGGCGGTGGCGCCGATCAGCGATCTACAGATCGAGTACGCACTGATCTCACGCGATATCGAACGCGAAATCCTGCCGACTGCAAGGGAACTCGGCATCGGCATCACCGCGTACGGCGTTCTGTCGCGCGGCCTGCTGAGCGATGCGATGCGCACCAAGCAGGACTTCGCACCCGATGACTTCCGCGCGCACACCCCTCGCTTCCAGGGCGAGAATCTCACCTCGAATCTGCGGCTTGTCGAGGCACTCGCGACGATCGCCGAGCGACACGGGGTGACCGTCGCGCAACTCGCCATCGCCTGGGCGTGCAGCCGCGGCGGCGATATCGTGCCACTGATCGGCACCAGCCGGGTGAGCCGGTGGAACGAGGCCGTCGCCGCCCTCTCCATCCGCCTCTCCGCCGAGGAACTGGCCGAGATCGAGGCCGCGGCGCCGGCGGATGCCGTTGCCGGACAGCGCTATCCCGCCGCGCAGATGGCGATCCTCGACAGCGAGAAGTGACCGGCGACCGGCCGGGCCGCTATTTGCGGCGGGGCCGGATCACCGCGGTGAATGTCGCCGCGGCGACGGACTTTCCGGTGCTGTCGGTGATGTCGACCGGCATCGCCAGCTCCACCGGGCGCTGTGCGGCGATTTCGGCGCGGGCCTGTTCCAGTTCCTCCGGCGTCAGCTCGGAGGTGGCACGGAACGGGCCCGCCTCCCCCTTGGCCCGGGCCAGATATTCGATGCGGCCGTCGCGCGCCACGATGAACGTCTCGGCCATCAGATCGACGATGCCGGATATCGAGGCACCCATGGCGGCCGTCTCCGCCAGGCCGAACAGGATGGCGGCATGGACATCGCCGTTGTGATTGAGGTGCTCCGGCTTCGGAGCCATGCTCACCACATTGCGGCCGGGCAGATATTCCACCCCTTCCACCCCTGCGAACTGGATGAATCCCAGTTTCTGAAATCCGGCCATCACCAGCTCGCCCATGGCAGCGTGGTCCATCGCATCTCCCGTCGCGCACAGAATTGAAACGTGTTCCACTTTTTTACTCTGTACGCCCGGTAGCTGTCCACAGTCGGCGACCCGCTCCTCCGGCCCTTTGTCCGAAAAATCCGAAAGGAAGGATGTTCAGAAACGTCAGATTTTGACTAAGCTTCATGCCACTGCGCTGAGCACGGCAGGACAACCCCACCGGGTCCACGGACCCTCGATGTACGAGGAACAGTTCATGAATGCTTTTATCGCCCTGATCGACTCCCAGTCCTCCAACTCGGTCTCCACGACCGCAGTCTTCAGCAACATCATGAACATGTTCATCACCGGCTCGGCGGGCTCGCAGACCAATGGCGGCGGCATCTTCGGCTGATCCGGAACCATCGGCCCGCCCCGACCCATGCAGGAGGCGGGCCGATCGGCATCCGGCGCGGATCAGTCGCGTACCTGCCCCGGCGTGGTGCCGAACCGCCGGCGGAACGCCTTCGTGAAACCCCCGGCCGTGCCGAACCCCAGATCCGCGGCGATATCGGCGACGCTGCGGTTCCGATAGGCCGGATTACGCAGGCGATCCCGGGCGAGCAGCAGCCGATATTCCCGGATGACCTCACTGGGCGTGGTACCGGCATTGCTGAATGCCAGCTGCAGCTGACGCAGTGACCACCCCAGCGCCGCCGCGACCCGCGCACCGGTGAGCTCCAGATCTGCCGCGTGTGCGCGGATGTAGCGCCGCGCGGTCTCCTCCACCTGAGCCAGCTGCCCGGGCGTACTCGGCGGTTCGCCGAGAATCTGCATACATAGCAGATCCACCAATTGCTCGGCGACCGTGTCGAATTGAAAATCCGTGAGTGCGGCACGTTCCGCGTACAACGTATTCACCACGGCACCGGCCACCCCGCCCAGGCCACGGGTGAGATCCAGCGGTCGCGGCGGCGGCGTCGCGCGATGCAGCCGGTGCCGTATCTCCGCCTGCGAGATGGTGATGATGAGCCCGCGCGAGCCGTCGGCCATCGACATCGCGAACGGTTCGTCCGTCGATACCAGGCAGGCATTGCCCGGGGCCAGCACACCGTGATCGTCGTAATGCCGGAAGACGAGTGAGCCGGTCAGCGGCACCAGCAACCGGAAATCGGGATCCGGGTCGGCGCGAATGAGTTTCGGACTGCGTACATACGTGACCGCATCGGAATCCCACCCGACCAGTTGATAGGAATCGGTACGCCGCAACGAGGTGCGGCCCCGGAAATCCGTGGATTGCGGGAAACGGAAACCGAGGCTGCACTGATACGAACCTATGAGGTTCGTCCAGTAATCGATCCGCTCGTGCGGCTCGATCGCACTCGTGGCGGATTCGTCGGTGCTCATCGCCATTATCATCGCCTGTTTTCCGATTCTGCGCATCAGAAACATACCCCTGCGTCTCAGGACATGCGCCCTGGTCACAACGGTCGATACCGTCCCGGAACAGCTGATGTCCGGATCGAACTGTGCGGCAACGGATATCGACGGCTCAGCGTTTCACAGCGGATTTCGGGAGGTTTCCATGCGCAGAATCGTGGTCGGCGGCGACGGTAACGGAAGTAGCCGCGTGCTATCCGACGACAGTGTCGACCCACTCGGCCTGGCGTTGCTGCCCGGCGCCGAGGTCCATCGAATGTGGGAACTCGACGAGTTACCCACACTGCCGGTCGACCGGCTGCCCTCCGGTATCGACACCAGCTATTTCCCCGGCCCCGGCGGGGTGCGTTTCGGATTCATCTCGATTCCACCCGGACTGAGTTACGTACCCGATCCCGGCCTGTCGGAGGAATCGCTGACCGAGATGATGGCCGAGGCCGAGGAAAAACTGCCCGGCATGATGGCGACCTTCGATCCGGAACAGCCCGGTGCCCATGCCACCGACACCATCGACTTCGTCGTGGTGGTGAGCGGACAGGGCCGGATGCGGCTGGGCAACGGTGAGGATGTGCAGTTGCGCCCGGGCGACAGCATCGTCCAGCACGGTGGGTTGCACGGGTGGTTCAACGACGGCACCGAGCCGTTCGTGTTCTGCTACACCCTGTGCGGCATCGACCGGAATCCCGCGCCTCAGCCATGAAGATCATCGCAAGTTGCTGGCGCAGTTTCGAATACACGCCGCTGGTAGCGGGGCCGTGCGCCGTCCCGCTGCCGGCCGCGGCCGTGGGCGTTCCGATACTGTTCCAGGATTGCCTCCTGTTGCGGATCGTCGTCGAGCCGGGCGATTGCCCGCTCGGCGGCGACACCGTCGAAGGCCTGCGGGACCTGTGCGCGAGCGCTCGGACCTCGGCCGTGGTGATCGGTGCGACCCCACACTGCCCCGATCGCGCCGTCCGGAGCGCGGACGCACCCGATGTGCTGGCACATATCGCCGACACCCTCGATGTACTGGCCGATCTCACCGAGCGCCTGACCGATCTGGGCGACCGGGTCCATCTGCTGCCCTTCGGCTGGAATCTGGCCTGCCGGACGAACGCGGAAGTGCGGCGTCCCAGGCCGCATTGCCCGCACGCGCCGTTGGCGGCACGGTCGCGTCGCCACCGCGGCTTCCGGCCGCACCGGCGGGCTTGACCTTCAGGTCGGCCGAAGCTTCATGATGAGGCGGTGCCGAATTCGGAATTGACGACGATCGGGGCGTTCGCGCGGGCCAGCGGGCTGACCGCGAGCGCCCTGCGCTTCTACGCGGATTCCGGGCTGCTGGCGCCCGCGCTGGTGGATCCGGCGTCCGGCTACCGGTACTACGCCGACGAGCAGCTGGGCCGCGCGGTCGCGATCCGGGGACTGCGCGAGATCGGTATGCCGCTGGACGCGATCGCACGGGTGCTCGACGCGGACACGGATACCGCTGCGCGGCTCGTCGACGACCACGTGGCGGACCTGCAACAGCGGGTGCACCGGGCACACGAACGCGCCGCCGAAATCAAGGTGGCGCTGGGAGATCGGCGAACGCGGGTACTCGCGACAGTCAGCGGGCCGATCTTCGCGACCGCGGTCGAGCAGATTCTCGCCGCCACAGGATCCGAGCCCGACCATCCGGTACTCGACGGGGTGCACCTCGAAATCTCGGCCGAGGCGCTGACCCTCACCGCTACCGACCGTTACCGGCTCTCGACCCGCACGCTGGTACCCGATCTCCCGAATCCCGGCGACTGGGCGGCCACGATCGACGGCGCCGACCTCCGGCTCGCGGTCCCCGAGATCCGGCGGCGGCACCGCATCGGGCTGGAGGCCGGGCCCCGGTCCCTGCTGATGCGATCGGGCACCGCTCCGGCTCGGACCTGCCGGATACTCACCGGCCCCTTTCCCGATCACCGCCTGCTGCTGAATTCGCTGGCGGCGGCGCGGACGCGCATCGTCACCCCGCGCGAAACCCTGATTCGGATACTGGAATCCCAACGGGCACAGCATGTTCTGCTGTGCGTATCGAGCGGGACCGTCACACTGGCGGACGCCGTCGCCGGAGCCCCCACATCGGTTCCGGCGGGTGTGAGCGGTCCTGACGTCGAACTCGGCTTCGACCTCACCACCCTCTACCCGGCCGTGGGCACCGCCATCGGACCCGACGTGATGATCAATATCGCCGGTCCGGCGCAACCGGTGGTCATCCGCTCCGCCGACGACGGTGATCTCACCACCCTCGCGATGCCCATCTCGATCCCCACCACCTACCCCACGGACAGACAGGACGCTCGATGACCACCGATCGAATCTCCCCCGACCCGACCATGGCCGCGATCGGCGCCGCGGTCGAATGCGGACGAGGCGGTGACATCGACCGCGCGCGAGCCGACCTCACCGAACTGTGGACCACCATCGGCCCGACCGGCGACGCATTGCACCGCTGCACACTCGCGCACCATCTGGCCGATCTCCAGCCCGATCCCGCACAGGCGCTGATCTGGGACATCCGAGCCCTGGACGCCGCCGACGCGCTGACCGACTCGCGCCTGCAACGCCATCACGACGGTCTGCGAATCGCGGGATTCCATCCCTCACTGCGGCTGAACATCGCCGACAACCTCCGGCGGCTGGGTTCGTTCGACGCGGCGGCCGATCATCTGGCGGCGGCCCGGCAGCATATCGACGCGTTGCCCGACGACGCCTACGGCCGGGGCATCCGGCAGGCGATCGACGACAGCGTCGAAATGGTCGCACAACGCTCGACCGAGCGCCGCTACTCCGCCCCCGGCGTCACTGCCTGAGCGAACGGCCCTGCGGCACCGAACCTTCCGGACGGACACCGCATCTCAGTCGCGGATCTCCCTGATCAGGACACGACCGTCCCTGGTGGTCGTGATGGCCGTGTAGGCACGATGCAGGAAGCCGCGGTCGGGGCGGCGTTCGAAGACCTGTACCTGATAGCGATCGGGGATCTCACTGCCGGTGATGTGCACACAGTGTTGAGTGCCCGGCGGACTCTGATCGAATTCGGTCTGCAACTGCTGGACGGACGGCACCGCCGTGGCATCGGGAACCACGTATTGCCTCGCGGTAGCGGCACTTCGAGTCGTATACCGGGCATATTCCCAGGCCAGTACCGTATCCGGCCCGGTCCCGGTGCCACCGGGACCGTTGTCGTTGACCGCATACCCGGACCGGGCCGTGAAGCACCACGGATTGGTGCCCGGTTCGGGAGTCTTGGGACTCGAGGCGGGGGCGGCGGTACCCATCGGCAGCTGCCGCCACCAGCGGTCGTAGGACTCGAGGGCCGGATGTTTCGTCCAGCTCAGCGCCACGACGAAACGCGCGAGGCCGGAATTGTTCGGAAACAGCGTGTAGAGATCCTGCGACCCGGTCGAATCCGGGGTCGGCAGTACCACGTCCACGGGTTCCCGGAAGCCCGGATGAATCGCCAGCAGATCACCACTGTGCCTACTCGCATCGGCGGCGAATTCCACAGCGGCATCGGCATTTTCGAGATCGGTGATATCAATGCGCAGATCGCGGTCGAGATTGACGCACGACACGGCCGGATGGGCGGTCGCCGATCCGGTCGTGCAGCGGGTACCGAGGCCCCCTGTTCCGTCGGGATGGGCCGCGACCAGATCCGGAAAGCTGTCCGCGATCAACTGGTACCGCGACCTCCAGCCGGAATCGCCGCCCGCCGAGCCGGATGGCCAGACCACGACCGCCACCCCGGCGACAGCCATCAGCACGACCGCCGCGGCGCCGGACAGCATCCACAACTTTCGCCGCGAACGGCCGGAGCGAACGGGCATCGCCGCCGCCTGCTGAAACGGCTGCGGTGGCGCGCTGTACTGCGCGGCGAACACCGGACCGGACGGCGGGCTCGGAGGCAGTGTGTTCGGAGGCAGTGTGTTCGGAGACTGCCGATACGCGGGATCCGGTGCGGGTGCCCGAAGCGGGTCGGTGCTACCGCCGAAGCCGCTGCTGTACAGGACATTCCGCAATGCGTCGACGAATTCGCCACAGCTGTCGTATCGTTCGCGCGACTGCTTGGCCATCGCCCGCGCCATCACCGCGTCCAAGGCCGGCGGCAGATCGGTCCGCACGGCCGTCAACCGCGGAATCGGTTTGGTGACATGACCGGCCACCACTTGTCCGGGAGTCGTCCCGGAATAGGGCGGCGAACCGCACAGCAGCGTGAACAGCGTGCAGGCCAGCGAATATTGGTCGCAACGATGGTCGAGCGGCTCGCCCGACAGCTGTTCGGGCGAAGCGTAGGCGAGTGTCGCGGTCAGCGCTCCGGTCACCGTCAGCTCGGCATCGGTTTCCTGCAGGCGCGCGATTCCGAAATCGGTGAGTATCGCGCGTTCGGCGCGGCCGGCTTCGGATGCCTCGAGCAGGATGTTGGCGGGTTTGATATCGCGGTGCAGCACACCCTTGCTGTGCGCGTAATCCAGTGCGGCACCGGTTTCGGCGACGATGCGCAGCACCCGGCCCAACGACAATCCGTGCCGATCCAGCCGCGACACGTCGGTGCCTCGCACGTACTCCATGGATATCCACAGATGTCCCGCGTCGGCGCCGCGGTCGTAGATGCGCACGATGCCCGGATGTTCCAGGCGGGCCACGATATCGGCCTCCTGGTCGAAGCGGCGGCGCAATTCGTGATCGGCGGACACCTGATGGTCCAGCAGTTTCAGCGCCACCCGGCGCGGGAGCCGGGGATGTCTCGCGAGGTAGACCGTTCCCATTCCACCGCGGCCGAGCACCCCTTCGATGAGGTAACCGGCGAATGTCTCATCAATACCGAGTGCGGCCACGGCCCCCCTTCAGGTCGAGCTTCACCGAGGCGTCAGAAGCATACCGAGGCCGCGACTCTCGCCCGGCGCGGGCCTGCTCGGATACCGTGGATATCCAGCGCTACGGCGGTGACGAAGGGGTGAGATCACGGTGTTCGACCCGTTGGCGGATATCGACCGCGCACTGGCCGAGCGGGCCGGCTGGACTTGGTTCGACGATCATCTGCGCTACACCTGCGGGGTGCTCGATCTGCTGCGCCGGGGCGAATTGGCCCGGCTGCCGGTCACATCCACGCGGATCCGCCTGGACCAGAATGAGATATGCGTCGCCGAAGGCCCCGGGCGCTGGTCGTTCTGGCGCGCGGCCGGCGACGGCACCTGGGAGCCGAACAATATCTTCGTCGCCGGCAGTGCCGCCTTCGTCGCCGCCGCACAACTGTCGAACGCACTGGCCAACGAGGCGCGCCGGCAACGGGCCGAGGCCTCCGCACAGCGTCGCTGGATCGCCGAACGCCCCGGGTCGGTGATGATCTCGAACCGGCGCATCCATCTCGGCAATGCCGACCACGTCTTCGCGATTCGCTGGTCGACGCTCGAGACGATCAATCTGACCGCACCGGACCGCGTCGTGGCCCGCTATGCCCGCCGCAACGGCACCCTGCTCCAGTGGCAACTGCAAAGCCCCTGGGCCGTACTGGTTTTCGTTGTCGCCGCGCAACGCTACTTCCCGAATCACCCGCTGCTGCAATCCGGGAACTGGCTGCCCGCCGGATTCGAGGAGAAATGTCACCTGGCGGGCAAGTCCTGTCCGAAGGTCCGCGAGCGGTAGCTACGCCTACTCCGTTCGTTCGAGGAATTCACCGAGACGGTCCATGCGGGCCTCCACCATTCGCCGATAGCCCTGCAACCAGGACGCTTCACGGTCGAGCGCATTCGCTCCGAGCCGGCAGTGCCGGATCCGGCCGCGCTTTTCCGTGATCACCATGCCCGCGTCCTCGAGGATCGCCAGATGTTTCTTGATGCCGGTGAGGGTCATCTCGAAACGTTCGGCAAGCTCGCTGACCGTGGCCGGGCCGCTGCCGAGCCGCTCGAGGATCCCACGCCGGGTGGGATCTGCCAGCGCCGCGAAGGAAGCGTCCAAAGAACCATACTGAACCATCCAGTTCAGTGTTTCCGATTCGTCGCCCGCTGTCAACAGCCACTACTGGGCAATGTCGGTACCGCGTGGCACTATCGCGTTGTGACCGGTACGCCAGCCCCCGAGCAGCGCCTCCGCGACCTCGCCCGGCTGCGCCGCGTGCGCGATCGCATCGACCGGGAGTACGCGAAACCGCTGGATGTGGAGGCCCTGGCGCGCGACGAGCACATATCGGCCGGACATCTCAGCCGGCAGTTCCGCCTCGCCTACGGGGAATCGCCGTACGGATATCTGATGACGCGGCGGATCGAGCGCGCGATGGCGCTGCTGCGACGCGGCGACCTCAGCGTCACCGAGGTGTGTTTCGAGGTCGGCTGCCAATCGCTGGGGACCTTCAGTACCCGGTTCACCGAACTGGTCGGGGTGCCGCCGAGTGTGTACCGGCGCGAGGCCACCGAAGAAACTCTCGGCATGCCGTCCTGTGTGGCCAAACAAGTCACCAGACCGATCAGGAATCGAGAAGCGCAGGTTACCGAGTAGCAATTAGCGTGATCGATATGGACATCACCATTCATTCGACCCTCCTTCCGCAGAACGATCCGGACGCGGCGCTGACGTTCTACCGCGATGTGCTCGGTTTCGAAGTCCGCAACGACGTCGGATACAAGGGCATGCACTGGATCACCGTCGGCCCCGCCGGGCAGCCGGAGATCTCGATCGTGCTGTATCCGCCGGAGGCGTCGCCCGGCATCACCGACGACGAGCAGCGCACCATCACCGAAATGATGGCCAAAGGCACCTACGCCAGCCTCAACCTCGCCGCCAAGGACCTCGATGAGGTCTTCGACCGCGTACAGGCCGGCGGCGCCGAAGTCGTGCAGGAACCGACCGATCAGCCCTATGGCGTTCGCGACTGCGCCTTCCGCGACCCGTCCGGCAATCTGCTGCGCATCCAGCAGGCCGCCTGACCAACCGATCCGGCCGGCGAGCCGAGCCACCCACTCGAAACGGAGAAACGATGAGCAAGGCATCAACGCCGGACCGGCATCTCGCCGACAGCCATGACTTGATCCGCGTACACGGTGCGCGGGTCAACAATCTTCGCGATATCAGCGTCGAGATTCCCAAGCGCCGGCTGACGGTGTTCACCGGAGTGTCCGGGTCCGGGAAGAGTTCGCTGGTATTCGGCACCATCGCCGCGGAATCGCAGCGGATGATCAACGAGACCTACAGCGCCTTCGTCCAGGGCTTCATGCCGACCCTGGCCCGGCCCGAAGTCGACTATCTCGACGGACTCACCACTGCGATCTCGGTCGACCAGGAGCGGATGGGCAACAACCCCCGCTCCACGGTCGGCACCGCCACCGATGCCAACGCCATGTTGCGTATCCTGTTCAGCCGGCTGGCACAGCCGAATATCGGCTCGCCCAACGCCTATTCGTTCAATGTGCCGTCGGTGACGGCCAGCGGTGCGATCACCGTCGAACGTGGTGGCAAGACCAAGGCCGAGAAGGCGACCTTCCATCGACTCGGCGGTATGTGCCCCCGATGCGAGGGGATGGGATCGGTCACGGATTTCGATCTGACCGCACTCTTCGATGACAGTCTCTCGCTCAACGAGGGTGCGCTGACCATCCCCGGATACAGCATGGACGGCTGGTACGGCCGGATCTATCGCGGCTGCGGACTCTTCGACCCGGACAAGCCGATCCGCAAGTACAACAAGCGCGAAATGCACGATCTGCTCTACAAGGAGCCGACCATGATCAAGGTCGAGGGCATCAACCTCACCTACGAGGGCCTCATCCCCAAGATCCAGAAGTCGATGCTGTCCAAGGACGTCGACTCGTTGCAGCCGCATATCCGCGCCTTCGTCGAGCGGGCGATCACCTTCACGATCTGTCCGGAATGTGAGGGCACCCGGCTCGCTCCCGAGGCCCGATCCTCGAAGATCGAGGGCAAGAGCATCGCCGACGCCTGCGCGATGCAGATCAGCGATCTGGCCGAATGGGTGCGCGGACTCGACGAACCCTCGGTGGCCCCGCTGTTGAAGGGCCTGCAGCATCTACTGGACTCGTTCACCGAGATCGGCCTCGGCTATCTGTCGCTCGATCGGCCGGCGGGCACACTGTCCGGCGGAGAAGCACAGCGCACCAAGATGATTCGCCATCTCGGATCATCACTGACCGATGTCACCTATGTGTTCGACGAGCCCACCATCGGACTGCACCCGCACGATATCGAGCGTATGAACAATCTGCTGCTGCAGCTTCGCGACAAGGGCAACACCGTGCTGGTGGTCGAACACAAGCCGGAGGCCATCGCCATCGCCGACCACATCGTCGATCTCGGTCCCGGCGCCGGAACCAACGGTGGCACGGTCTGTTTCGAGGGCGATCTCGCGGGGTTGCGGGCCAGCGATACCATCACCGGCCGCCATCTCGACGATCGCGCGAAACTGAAGGATACGCGCCGAAAGTCGTCCGGCGCGTTGGAGATTCGCGGTGCCGGCACCCACAACCTGAAGGACGTGGATGTCGACCTTCCGCTCGGGGTACTGTGCGTCGTCACCGGTGTGGCCGGATCCGGGAAGAGCTCACTGATCCACGGTTCGGTCGCGGACCGCGACGGTGTCGTGGTCGTCGATCAGGGTGCGATTCGCGGCTCCCGGCGCAGCAATCCGGCCACCTACACCGGACTGCTCGAACCGATTCGCAAGGCCTTCGCGAAGGCCAACGGGGTGAAGCCGGCCCTGTTCAGCGCCAATTCCGAGGGTGCGTGCCCCACCTGCAACGGGGCCGGCGTGATCTACACCGATCTGGCGATGATGGCGGGGCTGGCGACCACGTGCGAGGAGTGCGACGGTAAGCGCTTCCAGGCCGCAGTACTCGACTATCACCTCGGCGGCTGCAATATCAGCGAGGTGCTGGAGATGTCGGTCGCCCGGGCCGAGGAGTTCTTCGGCGCGGGTGAGGCGAAAATTCCCGCGGCGCACAAGATCTTGCAGCGCCTCAACGATGTCGGACTGGGGTACCTGAAACTGGGCCAGCCCCTCACCACGCTGTCCGGTGGTGAACGGCAGCGCATCAAACTCGCCACCCATATGGGTGAGAAGGGCGGCATCTACGTCCTGGACGAGCCGACCACGGGCCTGCACCTGGCCGATGTGGAGAACCTCCTCGGCCTGCTGGACCGGCTCGTGGACTCGGGTAAATCGGTGATCGTGATCGAGCATCATCAAGCGGTCATGGCACATGCCGACTGGATCATCGACCTGGGGCCGGGCGCCGGACACGACGGCGGGAGCATCGTCTTCGAGGGCACACCGGCGGATCTGGTCGCCGCCCGCTCCACCCTCACCGGCGAGCACCTGGCCACCTACGTCGGCGGATAGTCCCGGCGAAAGCTGCGAGCGCCTGCCGGTTCCGAGGAATCGGAACCGGCAGGCGCGAGGCGCCGGCACGGGCGGCTCAGTGCTGTGCCGGCGCGGTCACGAGAAGGCGGTCGAGGACGCGCGAGCCGCCTTTCGAGTGTCATCGGTCTTTCATATCGCCGTCGCCCGCGTCGGTCAGACGGCGTTCGTAGTCGGCGCGCACGGACGACCCCCGCGTCGCGGCGACCTGATCGGGCACCAGGCGCCGGAAGGTGAAGTCGCGCAGGCGTTGCGGCAGCAGTTCGGCGAGCCTGGTCAGCGGGCCGACATAGCCGGGAACGGTCACCTCGAAGCGCGGATGCTCGATGGTCCGCAAGACCGCTCGGGCCACATCGGCGGGCTCGAGCAATGACGCCGCACCGCTGGCGGTGCCCGCAGCCAGGTCGGTCGCCACCACACCGGGCATGATCACCGAGATCCGGACACCGCTGCCGCGCAACTCTTCCCGCACACCGGTCAGATAACCCAGCACACCGTGTTTGGTGGCCGCGTAGGTCGACTCACCCGGCGGGGACAGGCGTGCCGCGGCGGAGGCGATGGTGACGATATGACCCCGGCCCCGCGAACGCATGGCGGGGGCGGCCAGGCGCACACCCCGGATGACACCGTGCAGATTGACCTCCAGCATGCGGGCGGTGACGGCCTCGGACTCCTCATCGAACGGCCCCACCCACATCACGCCCGCGTTGTTGACCAGAACATTGATCGGCCCCCACATCGACTCGATCGAGGTGAGGAAGCGACGGAACGAATCGGTATCGGTGACGTCGAGCGGAAAGCCGTGGACGGTACCCGGCAATTCGGCCGCAGCCGTTTCGACCACCGTGCGATCGAGATCGCCGATGGCCACCCGCGACCCGGCCTCGGCGAGACACCGCGCGATCTCACGACCGATCCCGCGTGCCCCGCCGGTCACGGCGACAACCCGCCCGGGTGTGGACATCAGCGTCTCCTTAATTCTGACATGAATGCATGTCAGGAATGATGCTCTAGTGTGCCATAGGGCGGCAACCGAGGAACAGAGGCGATGACACAGGAGCCGGCAGGGCAGGATTCCGGGCCGACACAGGCGACGGGCCGGATGTACCTCGGAATGGACCCCGAGGAACGCCGGGTGCAACGGCGATCCGCCATTCTCGATACGGCCCTGGCGATCTTCGGCACCGCCGGCTATTCGGGAACTTCGGTCAAGCAGATCTGCCGAGCCACGCGACTCACCGAACGCTACTTCTACGAATCCTTTTCCGACCGCGAAAGCTGTTTGACCGCACTGTATTCCGAACTCGTAGACGGCATGCGCGCGGCAACCGTCGCGGCCGTGGTGGCCGCCGGCGACGATGTCGACGGCCAGACGCGCGGCGGACTGGACGCCTTCATCGGCTATCTCACCGACGACCCCCGGCGGGCCCGGGTGGTGCTGATCGAAGTCGTCGGCGTCTCACCCGATATGGAGGAACGCCGCCACGCGGTACTGCGCGAATTCGCCGAGATCGTCGCCACCACCTGGGCCGCCAACCGAACCGAACCCCTGACCCTCGAACAACATTCGACGGCCGTGGCGCTGGTCGGCGGCGTCAACCACCTATTGGTCGACTGGCTGATGAGCGGCAGCCCGCAGTCCCCCGCCGCCCTCACCGAAGTGTGCACCGGCCTGTTCACCGCCGCCCGCCGGCACCTCGAATCGAAAACCTGAGCAACCCGGACCCGAAACGCATTCGGCCCCCGCTCCAATACTGGAGCGAGGGCCGAATGTTATTGCCTGCGAACGCTTACCGGTAGTCGCTGAACCCGTAGTCGTCCAGCGGAACCGCCGCACCCGTGGTGGTGCCGAAGCCCTCGGGGCTGTAGTAGGTGTCGTCGTAGGACGGCACCGCGTACGCCGCGGCCCGAGCTTCCTCGGTGGGCTGCACCTGGATGTTGCGGTAGCGGTTGATACCGGTACCGGCCGGGATCAACTTACCGATGATCACGTTCTCCTTCAGGCCGATCAGCTTGTCGGAGCGGCAGTTGATCGCCGCATCCGTCAAGACACGAGTCGTCTCCTGGAAGGAGGCCGCCGACAGCCACGAATCGGTGGCCAGCGACGCCTTGGTGATACCCATCAGCACCGGGCGACCCGCCGCGGGCTCTGCACCCTCGGCGACCGAACGGCGGTTGGCCGCCTCGAACTCCGAGCGCTCCACCAGCGAACCGGGCAGGAACTCCGTCGCACCCGAATCGATGATGGTGACGCGACGCAGCATCTGGCGAACGATGACCTCGATGTGCTTGTCGTGGATGGACACACCCTGCGACCGGTAGACCTCTTGGACCTCGTGGACCAAGTGGACCTGCACCTGACGCGGACCCATCACACGCAGCACCTCGTGCGGATCGGCCGAGCCCTCGAGCAGCTGCTGGCCGACCTCGACGTGGTCGCCGTCGGCGAGCAGACGCTCGGAACCGTCCTCGTGCTTGAACACCCGCAGGCGCTGACGCTTCGACAGCTTGTCGTAGACCACTTCGTCCGAACCGTCGTCCGGAATCATGGTGATCTTGTAGAAGCGGTCGTCGTCTTCGAGCCGGATCCGGCCGGAGACCTCCGCGATCGGCGCCTTGCCCTTGGGCACACGAGCCTCGAAGAGCTCCTGCACACGGGGCAGACCGCCGGTGATGTCATCACCCGCGACACCACCCTGGTGGAAGGTACGCATGGTCAGCTGGGTACCGGGCTCACCGATGGACTGCGCGGCGACGATACCGACGGCCTCACCGATGTCGACCAGCTTGCCGGTCGCCATCGAGCGGCCGTAGCAGGTCGCACAGACGCCGGTGCCGGTGGTGCAGGTGAGCACCGAACGGACCTTGACGTCGGTGATGCCGGCATCCAGCAGCGCCTCGATCGCCGGATCGCCGAGATCGTGCCCCTTCTCGACCACCACGTTGCCCTTGGCGTCGACCGCGTCGGACGCCAGTGTCCGGGCGTAGGTGCTGGTCTCGACGTGAGCGTCGCGGATGATCGAGCCGTCGGCCTGCTTCTCCGCGATCGCGACCACGATGCCGCGCTCGGTGCCACAGTCGGTCTCGCGGACGATGACGTCCTGCGACACATCCACCAGACGACGGGTCAGGTAACCCGAGTCGGCGGTACGAAGCGCGGTGTCGGCCAGACCCTTTCGCGCACCGTGGGTGTTGATGAAGTACTCCAGAACGGTCAGGCCCTCACGGAAGGAGGACTTGATCGGCCGCGGAATAAACTCACCCTTCGGGTTGGTCACCAGACCCTTCATGCCCGCGAGGGTACGGGTCTGGGTGAAGTTACCCGTGGCGCCCGACTCGACGATCGTGATGATCGGGTTGTCCGGCGGGTAGTGCGCACGCAGCGCCGTACCGACCTCTTCCGTCGCTTCCTGCCAGATCTTGACCAGGGCGTTGTTGCGCTCCTGGTGATCGAGAGCACCACGCTGGTACTTCTTCTCGATCTGATCGGCAAGCGCCTCGTAGCGCTCCATGATGTCGGCCTTCTCCGGCGGAACGAGCACGTCCGACATGGAGACGGTGACACCGGAACGAGTGGCCCAGTAGAAGCCCGCGTCCTTGAGCTTGTCGACGGTCTGCGCGACCACGATCATCGGGTACCGCTCGGCGAGATCGTTGATGATCGCCGCCTGCCGCTTCTTCGGCATCGGCTCATCGATGAACGCGTAGTCCGCCGGCAGCAAGTCGTTGAAGATGACCCGGCCCAGAGTGGTCTTGGCGATCCACGCGTCACCGCGCTGCCAGCCCTCCGGGAACAGCTCCGCCTCGGTGTCCTTCGGGGGACGCTGGTTGATCAGGCGGACCTTGATCAGCGAACGTACGGTGAGCTCACCGCGGTCGACCGCCATCTGCGCCTCGGACGGCGAGGAGTACACGCCGAACTCGACCTCATCCTTGGTGGCCGCCTTGTACTGGCCCTTGGCGCCCTCTTCCAGGCGGGTCAGGTAGTACAGACCGGTCACCATATCCAGACGCGGCATGGCCAGCGGGCGACCGGATGCCGGGGACAGGATGTTGTTCGACGACAGCATCAGGATGCGTGCCTCGGCCTGCGCCTCCGCGGACAGCGGAAGGTGCACAGCCATCTGGTCACCGTCGAAGTCGGCGTTGAAGGCCTCACAGACCAGCGGGTGCAGCTGGATGGCCTTACCCTCGACCAGCAGCGGCTCGAAGGCCTGAATACCCAGGCGGTGCAGGGTGGGCGCGCGGTTCAGCATGACCGGGTGCTCGGCGATGACCTCTTCGAGGACATCCCACACCTGGGCGCGCTGACGCTCGACCATCCGCTTGGCGGACTTGATGTTCTGCGCGTGGTTCAGGTCGACCAGACGCTTCATCACGAACGGCTTGAACAGCTCGAGCGCCATCAGCTTGGGCAGACCACACTGATGCAGCTTCAGCTGCGGACCCACGACGATAACGGAGCGACCGGAGTAGTCCACACGCTTACCGAGCAGGTTCTGACGGAAACGACCCTGCTTACCCTTGAGCAGATCGCTCAGGGACTTCAGAGGGCGGTTACCGGGACCGGTCACCGGGCGACCCCGACGGCCGTTGTCGAACAGCGCGTCCACGGACTCCTGCAGCATCCGCTTCTCGTTGTTGACGATGATCTCGGGAGCTCCGAGGTCGATCAGTCGCTTGAGGCGGTTGTTGCGGTTGATCACACGGCGGTACAGGTCATTCAGGTCGGAGGTGGCGAACCGGCCACCGTCGAGCTGAACCATCGGGCGCAGCTCCGGCGGGATCACCGGAACAGCGTCGAGAACCATGCCCATCGGCGAGTTGCCGTTGGTCTGGAACGCCGCGACGACCTTCAGTCGCTTGAGCGCACGCAGCTTCTTCTGACCCTTACCGGTGCGAATGGTTTCGCGTAGGTTCTCGGCCTCGGCCGCGATGTCGAAGGTCTCCATCAGCTTCTGGATGGCTTCGGCACCCATCGAACCGGTGAAGTACTCGCCGTAGCGATCCTGCAGCTCGCGGTACAGCATCTCGTCCACGATCAGCTGCTTGGTGGACAGCTTCGTGAAGGTGGTCCAGATCTCGTCGAGCCGGTCCAGCTCACGCTGGGTACGGTCGCGCAGCTGACGCATCTCGCGCTCGCCGCCGTCCTTGACCTTGCGGCGAACGTCGGACTTCGCGCCCTCGGCCTCCAGCTCGGCCAGATCGGCTTCCAGCTTCTGCGCCCGCGCCTCGAGATCGGCGTCGCGCTGGTCGGCGATGGTCTTCTTCTCGACCTCCATCTCCGCCTCGAGCGTGGACAGCTCGTTGTGGCGCAGATCGCTGTCCACGGCGGTGATGACATACGCGGCGAAGTAGATGATCTTCTCGAGATCCTTCGGCGCCAGGTCCAGCAGGTAGCCGAGGCGGCTCGGCACACCCTTGAAGTACCAGATGTGCGTGACCGGGGCGGCCAGTTCGATATGGCCCATCCGCTCGCGGCGCACCTTGGCGCGAGTCACCTCGACGCCACAGCGCTCACAGATGATGCCCTTGAAGCGCACGCGCTTGTACTTGCCGCAGTAGCACTCCCAGTCCCGGGTGGGACCGAAGATCTTCTCGCAGAACAAGCCGTCCTTCTCCGGCTTGAGCGTGCGGTAGTTGATGGTCTCCGGCTTCTTGACCTCACCGAAAGACCAGTTGCGAATGTCTTCGGCGGAGGCCAGGCCGATCCGGAGTTCATCGAAGAAGTTGACGTCTAGCACGTAACTTCCTTTCCCCTGTTCGGGTTCAGTATCGAGCAAAGTTCGCTAGTTCGTCCGCCGGAGCGGAGTACTGCCCCGGCGCCCAATGCGGGCGCCGGGACCGATCGCTCACTGCGCGAGGTCGTCGACCGTCGCAGCCTCATTGCGGGACAGGTTGATGCCGAGGTTCGCCGCGGCACGCTCGAGGTCCTCGTCGTCCCCGTCGCGCATCTCGATCGCGGCGCCGTCGGAGGACAGCACCTCGACGTTGAGGCACAGCGATTGGAGTTCCTTGAGCAGAACCTTGAACGACTCCGGAATACCGGGTTCGGGGATGTTCTCGCCCTTGACGATCGCCTCGTAGACCTTCACGCGACCGACCACGTCGTCGGACTTGATGGTCAGCAGTTCCTGCAGGGTGTAGGCGGCGCCGTAGGCCTGCATGGCCCAGCACTCCATCTCACCGAAACGCTGACCACCGAACTGTGCCTTACCACCCAGCGGCTGCTGCGTGATCATCGAGTACGGACCCGTCGACCGCGCGTGGATCTTGTCGTCCACGAGGTGATGCAGCTTCAGGATGTACATGTAGCCCACGGCCACCGGGTACGGGAACGGCTCACCGGAGCGTCCGTCGAACAGCACCGACTTACCGTTGGCATCGACCATGGTCTCGCCGTCGCGGTTCGGCAGGGTGGAACCCAGCAGACCCGTCAGCTCGTCCTCCTGCGCACCGTCGAACACCGGGGTGGCGATATTGGTGTCGGATTCCTGACCCAGCATCTCCTCCGGCAGGCTCTTGGCCCACTCCGGCAAAGACGATCGATCGGCGACTGTGCCCGATTCGGCGCTCGCGCCGGCGACCTGCCAGCCCGCCTTGGCGATCCAGCCCAGATGGGTCTCCAGGATCTGGCCGATGTTCATACGACGCGGGACACCGTGGGTATTCAGGATGATGTCGACCGGGGTGCCGTCGGGCATGAACGGCATGTCCTCCTTGGCGAGGATCTTGCCGATGACACCCTTGTTGCCGTGGCGGCCGGCGAGCTTGTCGCCGTCCTGGATCTTGCGCTTCTGCGCCACGTACACGCGGACCAGCTCGTTGACACCCGGGGGCAGATCGTCGTCGTCCTCGCGAGAGAACACGCGGATACCGATGACCTTGCCGGACTCACCGTGCGGCACCTTCAGGGAGGTGTCGCGAACCTCGCGGGCCTTCTCACCGAAGATCGCGCGCAGCAGCCGCTCTTCCGGGGTCAGTTCGGTCTCACCCTTCGGGGTGACCTTGCCGACCAGGATGTCGCCGTCGCGAACCTCGGCACCGATGCGGACGATGCCACGCTCGTCGAGATCGGCCAGGACCTCATCGGAGACGTTCGGGATGTCGCGGGTGATCTCCTCGGCACCGAGCTTGGTGTCACGAGCATCGATTTCGTGCTCCTCGATGTGGATCGAGGTGAGCACGTCCTCTTCCACGAGGCGCTGCGACAGGATGATCGCGTCCTCGTAGTTGTGACCCTCCCACGGCATGATCGCCACGAGCAGGTTCTTGCCGAGCGCCATCTCACCGTTCTCGGTGCACGGCCCGTCGGCGAGGACCTGGCCCTGCTCGACACGCTGACCCTCGTCCACGATCGGACGCTGGTTGGCGCAGGTGCCCTGGTTGGAACGCGCGAACTTGCGCATCCGGAAGGACTTGCGGGTGCCGTCGTCGTGCATGACGGTGATGTAGTCGGCCGAAACCTCCTCCACCACACCGGCTTTCTCGTTCACCACGACATCGCCGGCGTCCACCGCGGCGCGCAGCTCCATACCGGTACCGACCAGCGGCGACTCGGAACGGATCAGCGGCACGGCCTGACGCTGCATGTTCGCACCCATCAGGGCGCGGTTGGCGTCGTCGTGCTCGAGGAACGGAATCATCGCGGTCGCCACCGACACCATCTGGCGCGGTGAGACGTCCATGAAGGTGACCTCGGACGGTGCGACGAACTCCATCTCCTCGTTGCCCCGGCGCGCGAGCACCCGGTCATCGATGAAGTTGCCGTCGGCGTCGACCGGCGAGTTCGCCTGGGCCCGGACGTGCCGGTCCTCTTCATCGGCGGTGAGGTACTTGACCTCATCGGTGACCCGGCCGTTCTCGACCCTGCGGTACGGGGTCTCGATGAAACCGAACGGGTTGACCCGCGCGTACACCGACAGCGAACCGATCAGGCCGATGTTCGGGCCTTCCGGGGTCTCGATCGGGCACATGCGGCCGTAGTGCGAGGGGTGAACGTCGCGGACTTCCAGACCGGCGCGCTCACGAGACAGACCACCCGGGCCCAGCGCCGACAGACGGCGCTTGTGGGTCAGGCCCGACAGCGGGTTGTTCTGGTCCATGAACTGCGACAGCTGCGAGGTGCCGAAGAACTCCCGGATCGCCGCCGTGATGGGGCGGATGTTGATCAGGGTCTGCGGGGTGATGGCCTCGACGTCCTGCGTGGTCATGCGCTCACGCACGACACGCTCCATCCGGGACAGGCCGACCCGCAACTGGTTCTGGATCAGCTCGCCGACGGTACGCAGGCGACGATTGCCGAAGTGGTCGATGTCGTCGACACCGACCGGGACCTCGACGCCGCCGGGGACGGTCATCGAGTTGTCGCCCTGATGCAGCCGCACCAGGTACTCGATGGTGGCGACGATGTCCTCGCGGTTCAGCGTCGAGCCGGTGACCGGCACGCCGATGTTGACGCCCAGCTTCTTGTTGACCTTGTAGCGGCCGACGCGAGCCAGGTCGTAGCGCTTCTCCTTGAAGAACAGGTTCTCCAGCAGGGTCTGCGCGGACTCTTTGGTCGGCGGCTCGCCCGGACGCAGCTTGCGGTAGATATCGAGCAGCGCCTCGTCCTGGCCGGCGGTGTTGTCCTTCTCCAGGGTCGACAGCATGATCTCGGAGAAACCGAAGCGCTCGGTGATCTCCTCGGTGGTCAGACCGAGGGCCTTCAGCAGCACGGTGACCGGCTGCCGACGCTTGCGGTCGATACGAACACCCACGGTGTCGCGCTTGTCGACATCGAATTCCAGCCACGCACCGCGCGACGGGATGACCCGCACGCTGTGCAGGGTCTTCTCGGTGGTCTTGTCGATCGAATCGTCGAAATACACGCCCGGCGAACGCACCAGCTGCGACACCACCACACGCTCGGTGCCGTTGATGATGAACGTGCCCTTGTCGGTCATCATCGGGAAATCGCCCATGAAGACCGTCTGAGACTTGATCTCACCGGTGTTGTTGTTGATGAACTCCGCGGTCACGAACAGTGGCGCCGCGTAGGTCATGTCCTTGTCCTTGCACTCTTCGATCGAGGCCTTGACCTCTTCGAAGCGCGGATCGGAGAAGGAAAGGGACATCGAACCCGAGAAGTCCTCGATGGGCGACAGCTCCTCGAGCACCTCCTCGAGCCCACCGACCGGTCCGGCGTCGCCGCGGGCGATGGCCCGCTCACGCCAATCGGAGGAACCGACCAGCCACGCGAACGATTCGGTTTGTAGATCGAGAAGATCGGGAACCTCCAAGGGTTCACGAATCTTCGCGAAAGACACCCGCTTCGGGGCTCCGGGAATACCGGCCTTGGTCTGGGTGGAGACTGCCAAGATGCGTCCTTCCAGCACCTCACGCGCGTCACCCGGTGCCTGTACGTACAAGACACCGAAGCGACCGTCGCTTGTCTGCTACGAGTTCTGCTGGATACGACCCGGACAAAACCCGAACAGCAAACAACGGAAGTAACACCTCAACGGGTGGAACTTTCGTGATGCGATCAAGGAATGGACAGGAGGCAGCCAGCGCAAAGTCCAAACCTACACCCATCAAGAAGGGGTGTCAAAGTACCATCCGAACCGAGTTCCGGATGTTCGGCGCGCCGGACCCGGGCCCGCTGGCTGCGTTCGAGTCTCCGGCGGCGTCTCGACCTGGGTACTCGACCCTGTCACAGCTGCCGCTGTTGTGAATAGCGTGACGGTTCGGACGTAACTCGTCAAGTGGCGAGACCACCTCGATAACAACGAGATCGGCTGTGGCAGTGGCGAATCACGCCGGTCAACGCCGGGTTACATGCCCCTGAGCTGCGCGAATCCCTCAGGTGAACGGCTCGAACATACATCCGAACCGTTTCCCAGGCTCAACGGTCGGAGATCTCGCTCGCCAGCCAGTGACCGTCGACCTTCTGCATGTGCAACACGATCGGGCCCGAAGCGCTCTCCTGCGGAACACCGTCCTTGGTCGCACTGACCGTGAGGTCGACCAGCAGTTCCGCACGATCATCGGTGAGCAATGTCACACCGATCGGATCCGGCTTGGCTTGCGCGGTCGACTGGGCCTGCTGGATCGCGGACACGGTGGTGTCGGCGAATTTGTCGAAATCGCTGCGCATCTTGCCGGTCACGACCTTGTGCACAGCATCCTTGTAACCACCGATGGTCTTCACGTCATAGGAGTAGACGGTCTTCAGCGCGTTGTCGGCGGCCGCGGTCACCTCCTGGGTGGCCTTGTTGTCGACGAACGCCTTGTTTCCGTCGTCCACACCGGGCTTCATGGCGGCGATCACCGCGAATGCGGTGAGTAGTGCGCTGACCACGACCAATGCGATGGCCAGACCCCAGCCGGCCACCGTCGGCCGCGGCAGCCGGCGCGCGCTCGGCGCCCGGACCGCGGAACGGGACGGGCCCGGCGGATAGGAACGGGGGGAAGTCGGCGTGACACGAACGGTCTGTGTCCGGGACTTTCCGCCGGTGGATCTGGCGGGGGCGGTGCCGGACTTCGGGCCGGCCGCCGCGCTGCGACGCCGGACGGTGCGATCGGCCGATTCGGACGTACGGTCACCGGGCCGCAGCCGCGGGGAGACCTTGTTGACTGGTGGGCGGGATGCCATCGGGGTACCTCCTACGATCCCGGCTGCGGGGCGGGCGCCTGCGACGGAACCGCCGGATTCGCCGAATTCGGCGGTGCGGGCTGGGATCCGTTCGCGGGCGGCGGCGTCGCTCCTGCGGGACCGGCGGTATCCAGCGCCACCAGCTGACCGAGCGAATTGGCCTGCTCGGTCTTCCAGGTATCGCCGTCCTTCTTCATATCCAGCGTCCAGGTGGCCCGGAAGGACTGCACCGGGACGTTGGGAGCGGTCTGGGTCAGCCTCAGCACCACGATCGCCGAGGCCTTGTCCCGTTCGCTGTCGAGCGAGCTCAGCGAACCGCCGAGCACCCTGCTCTCGATCTTGGTCTTGGACTTCTCGGCGGTGTCCTTGATCCGGTCGTGGTTCTCGTTGAGCTGGGCCAGCATGTCGCCGGTCATTGATGAGCGCATCGTGTTGATCGAGGCCTCGACATTGTCGGGATTCATCGACGTGAGGTTGATCGCCGCCTGCTGCGCCGCGTCGAGGGCGGTGTCGCGCGCATCGGCACGGGGACCGTCGGTGAACCACATCCCCCGCACCCAGCCGGTACCGAACCATGCCGCGAGGACGAGCGCCGCGACCAGCCACACCGCCGCGAACGCGGTCACCACGGTCCGGACCACCGATCCGCCGCCGGATGCCGGCGCGAGCGCCGGAACCTGCGTACGCACGGTCTCGGCATCGGCTACGCGCACGGTGTCATCCGCATCGGTGGCCGGCGCCGCGAGGGATACGCGCACGGTCTCCTCATCGGAGATACGCACCGTCTCCTGGCCGGTGCTGCGGACGGTGTCGTCCGCGGCACCCGTATCGACGGCGGCGTCCACAGCCTCCGGCGACTTGTCGGCTACCGGCTTTTCGGCACCTTTGTCCGGCTCCGGCGCAGGCTGCGCGGAGGGGTTGGGCAGATCAGAACTCACAGCGACACCCTAGCGTCGTCGGTTTTCCGGGCTCGCCGGCCTGCCCCGCCCTCACCGCTTCGGGGTCACTCCGATGAGAGTGGCCAATTGGATGGCGACAGGGCTCAGGTTCAGCTTGTCCGGATCGGTCTTGGGGGTGGAGTCCCACGGTTGCGGGACACTCGGGTCGGCGTACTGCGCGCGCGCACCGCCACGGACGTCGGTCGGACTTCCGAACGGCACGTCACACTTCGCGTCCGTATTGAACGGGAAGTCGTCGCGGGTGTCGTCGAAGTTGGGGTTCTGCGCCTTCATCTGATCGAGAATGCGCTTGGTTCCCTCGTACCCGACGGTACAGGCCGGTGGATTGTTGGTCTCGAGCACCAGGCCGAAGTGACTGGTGTTGTCACCCGGCGCTGTCGCCGAACCACCGATCGACAGCAGCGGCAGCATCTGCAGCAGCGGCTTCAGCGTGTAGGTCTGCGGCGAGACCGCCTGCAACAGCAGGCGCAGATTCGACAGATCGGTGGTCAACGGCCCGCCGCTCTCATCCAGCAGCTTGCCGATCTGGGTACCGGCATCGGTGCCGGTACCGATCAAGCGGCGGATATCGGGATCGTTTGCGCGCAACTGCACCGCCAGCCGGTCCAGTCCGTCACTGAACGTCCGGATCGCCGGCGACTGGTCGGCCTGGGTACCGAGAACGGTCTGCGCGTCCTGGATCAGCTGCACGGTCTGCGGCAGTGCGTCGATTCCGGTCTTCGAGAACTTGTTCAGCGAATCGACCAGGATGCGCAGATTGTCGCCCTGGCCGTCGAAGGCCTTACCGAGTTCGGTGACCGTCGTGCTGAGCGCCTGCAGATCGGTGGTGCTCGCGAAGTGGTTGACACTCGACAGCAGGTCCTCGACCGGAATCGGGGTCTCGGCACCGTCGATCACCGAACCCGCGCGCAGATACGGGCCTTTCGCCGTCTCCGGCACCAGATCCATGTACTGCTCACCGATCGCCGACCGGTTCGCGATGACGGCCTTGGCACTGGCCGGCACCTTCGGCTTCCCGGCATCCAGCTCGAGGTAGATCATGACGCCGTCGGGGGTGACATCGAGTGAGTCCACGCGTCCCACCGGCACACCGCGATAGGTCACTTCGGCACCCTTGGACAGGTTCGCGGTCTCCTTGGCCGTCACCCGGACCTCGTACTGGCCGAAACCGAGCATGTGATCCAGGTGAATGTATTTCGCGCCGACGAATGCCACACCCAGCACGGCGATCACCGCGAACGCGATGAGCTGATAGCGCACCAATCTACTCATCGCGGATGCACTCCCAGCTGATCGAGAATCGAACCGATCGGATTACCCGGCTGCCCGGCGCCGGGGACCACGACGGTCGGCGGCAGCGGGACCAGGGACACCGTCGGCCAGCCCGGGCGCGGCCCGTTGCCGTTGTAATACGGGTTGGTCGGATTCACCGGTACCGGTGGGCCGTAGGGCGGCGGGATGTAGACCGGATCCGGTTTTCCCACACCGAGATTCGACATCAGTGTGCCGATCTGGAGATCCACCGACAGCCACGTGTTCACCGAACCACCGAAGGACGACTTGATCGCCTCGTCGGGGAACGGATAGGTCGGGATCAGCGGGAACGCGGTCACCAGATCCGGCGCCGAGCGACCCAGTTCCTGCAGGGTCGGACGCAGGGCCTGCAGATCGCGGATCAGGTTGTCCTTGGACTTGTCCAGGACGTCGAATCCGGCCTGCCCCACTCGATCCAGCTGCGACAGCAATCCGATCAGCTGCGGCCGCTGCTCATCGAGGATCTTGATACCCGCGGGCAGTTCATCGAGGATCTTGCCGATCTGTTCGGTCTGCTGACCGACCCGATCCGACAGGGTGCCCAGACTGTCGAGCGCGTGCTGAATATCGGTGACCTGCTCATTGAGCCCGTCGATCAGGGTGTCGGCCTGATCCAGCAGCGACCGGACCCGGTTCTCGCGACCGGACAGCGCCTTGTTCAGTTCCACCACGATCGGCTGCAGTTGTGCCACACCACCGCCGTTGAGCAGCAGCGACAGCGCGCCGAGCACCTGTTCGATCTCCACGGCGTGCCGCGTCCGGTCGACCGGAATGACCGCGCCGTCCTTCAACGGCTCCGGTGCCGCGTCTTCTTTCGGCATGGTCAGCTCGACGAATTTCTCACCCAGCAGATTGGACTGCTTCACCTCCGCATGCGCGTTGGCCGGCAGCTTCACCCCGGAGTTCACCACGGTGTGCACGCTCGCGGTCCAGCCGTCGGGCGCGACATTGATCGAGTCGACCCGGCCGACCGCGACACCGTCGACCTTCACCGCGGACTGCGGCACCAGGTCGAGGACGTCGTCGAAGCGCACATTGATATGCATCGGATGGTCACCCACATCGGCGCCACCGGGCAGCGGCACGCTGTAGATGCCTTCGGACGAACACGAACCCAGAAGCAACGCGGTCACCCCGACCACCGCGACCGAGCCCAGTCCGCGGGCCGTTCTGCGGAATGCGAAGGCTGTCATCGCTGGCCACCTTCCTGCTGCGACGGCGCCTGCTCGTTCGACGGGGTACCCGGGACGCTGCCGGGCACCGGGGTGTTCTGGATGTTGTCGCCGCTGAGGATGCCGAACGGCAGCACCAGCGAGGGTGTCTTCACACCGCTCGTGATCTGATCGGTGATCGTCTTGCACTGATCCAGAATCGGCCGCATCTGCCGGCTGAGCGCATCGAATTTCGGGTCCCCGGGCCGCAATTGGCCGAGGTCGAGCATCTTGCAGATGGTGCCGAACGGGTTCTGCAACTCGTTGAAGTTGGCGCGCATATCCAGCGTGCCGCTCTCACCGTTGTGGATGTTGATCAGGTTGCTCAGCGCCAGCGGCAGTACCGGCAGCGCGTTCGCCAGATCCTGACGCTGATCGGCCAGCGTCTGGGTGAGCTTGGTCAGCCCCTCGGCGTTCTGCGCCACCAGTTCGCGGTTGTTGTCGATGAATCGAGCCACATCACCCAGCGCCACCGACAGCAGATTCAGCGCCTGCCCGAGGTTCTCGCGTTCCCCCGAGAGGAATCCGGCCAGATCCGCCAGCTGCGTATTGAATTCCCGCACCTGCTGATCGTTGACCGCCAGCGTGTGCACGAAGATCTGCAGATTCTTGATGGTGTCGAAGATGTCACCGCGCGCGTCGGACAGATACCGCGCCGCGTGCGACAGCTGAGTCAGGCTGTTGGCCAGCGCATCCCCGTTACCCGACAGATTCGCCGCACCCGTGCGGACCAGTTCGTTGACCGCACCGTCCTTGTTGGCGCCGTTGGGCCCCAGCGCATCCGACAATTCCTGGATGCTCTTGTAGAGCCGGTCGACCTCCACCGGGGTCGCGGTGCGATCGCGCGGAATGGTCGCGTTGCGCGGCATCTTCGGCCCGCCCTTGTAGACGGGGGTGAGCTGGATGTAGCGATCGGAGACCACCGACGGGGTGATCTGCGCGGCCTTCGCATCGGCCGGCACATCGTATTTGCGATCGAGCTGCATGGTGACCTTCACCTGATCACCCTGTGGCGTCACCGAATCGACCTTGCCCACCGGCACACCGAGGATGCGCACCTCGGAGCCCTGGTAGATACCGATCGACTTGTCGAAGTACGCGGTGATCTTGGTGGTGTTGTAGTTGTCGAACATCCACCACAGCACCCCGGCGACGACGACCACGACGGCCGTGCCGACCGCGAGGAAGATCTTGGTACCCCGGCCGGAGTCGCGGATCGCTCTGAGCGGATCCCGGCGGCCCGATCCCTTACCGAGAGCAGCCTGCATCAGTTGCCTCCCAGGTTGCGGATCGGCGGACGGTTACCCGGAATCTCCGGCAGTGCCGGCGGGGTCAGATTGACGAGCACCGCATCGAACCAGCGTCCGTTGCCGAGCACATTGGAGTACAGCCCGTAGAACGGCGCCGCGAGTTTCAGCGTCTTGGAGATGTTCTGCTGATTGTCGTTGAGCATATCGATGGACTTCTTCAGATTGGTCAGCGCCGGACCGATCTGCTCCTCGTTGTCGTGCACCAGCGCACTCAGTTCGGCGGCAACGGTTTTCGCGCTGGTGAGCAGCTGCGCGATCGCCTGCTGCCGGACGTTGAGTTCGGCGAGCAGCTGACCGCCGTTGGCCAGCAACCGCTCGAATTCCACATTGCGGTCGGCGAGCACCTTGGTGGTCTTGTTGGTGGCGTTGAACAGATGCTTCAGCTGCTCATCGCGCTTGGCCAATGTCTCCGACAGCCGGGCCACACCGTCGATTCCACCGCGGATCTCCGGCGGAGTGCCGGAGAAAGCGTCCGACAACACCCGGAAACTGGTGGCCAGCTGCCCGGTATCGGTGTCCTGGATGCTCTTGGCGGCATCGCTGAAGGCGTCGACCACGTCGTACGGGGACACCGTGCGCGACAGCGGGATCCGCGTGTCCGGATCGGCGACATGCGCACCCTGCGGGTTCAGCGCCAGATATTTCTGGCCGAGCACGGTCTTGATCTGGATCGACGCGGTGGTGGTATCGCCGATCCAGGCATCCCTGGTACGGAACTGAACCAGCACCCGATCACCGTCGAGGCTCACATCGGACACATCGCCGACCTTCACACCGGCGATGCGAACCTCGTTGCCCTTCTTCAGGCCCGCGGCCTCGGAGAACTCCGCGGTGTATTTGGTACCCGCGCCGATGATCGGCAGCTTGTCGAGAAAGAACGCCGACAACGCGACCAGCAGCACCATGAACAGGCCGAGCCCACCCATGAACGCCGGACTGCGATTACCGAGCAGACTCCGGTCTTCCATCAGCGGCCACCCTTCCCATGACAGCGGGGCGCCGGGTTGGTGTAGACCGGCTGATTCACTGTCGGCATATTGGCCGGCAGGTTCAGCTGTGGCGCGTCCTTGACTCCCGGACCGGCGACGATGTCGATACCGCAGACGTAGAACTGGAACCACGAGCCGTAACTGGCCGCGCGACCCAGCTTGTCCATCTTGATCGGCAGATTCGTCAGCGCCTGATTCACCTCGTCGGACCGATCGTTCAACGTGCCGGTGAGCTGATTCAGACCCGCGATCGAACCTTGCAGCGTCGGCCTGGTCGGAACCAGCAGATCCGCGGTCGCCGAGGCCAGATTGCTCAGCGACGACACCGCCGAGCCGATCGTGCCGCGCTCGGCGTTGAGCCCGGAGACCAGCGCCTCGGTGTTGACGATCAGCTGGTTGAGCTGGCCGTCGCGCGAATTCACCGAATCCAGTACGGCGTTCAGGTTCTTCACGATGTCGCCGATCACGGCGTCCTTGTCGGCGATCTTGTTGGTCAGGTTCGCGGTATTGCGCACCAGATCGGTGATCGTGCCGGATTCACCCTGGAAGACCTGGATGATCTCGTAGGACAGCTTGTTCACGTCGTCGGCCGACAATGTCTGGAACAGCGGCCGGAAACCGTTGAACAGGGTGGTCAGATTCAGCGCGGGCTTGGTCCGCTCGAGCGGGATCGTCGCACCCTTGGTGATCTTGTGGCCCTGCATGCCGGTGCCCTGTTCGAGCGCGATGTAGCGCTGCCCCACCAGGTTCCGGTAGCGGATGGTCGCGGTGGTCGACGCCGGCAGCCAATTACGGTCGGTCAGCTCGAATTTCACCTCGGCCATATTGCGATCGACGATCGAGACCTTGGTCACCTTGCCGACCCGCACACCGGCGACTCGTATCTCATCGCCCTTGTTCAGCGACGTCACATCGCTGAAGCGCGCCTTGAATTCGGTGCCGCCGCCGGAGTAGTTGGCGATGGTGAGCGCCAGTAAGGCCGTCGCGAGCACCGTCACGACGAGGAAGATCGCCAGTTTGGTCAGCGGCCCGCCCAGACCACGCAATGTTGCCCTCATCGCACGCTCACCTCACTTCCGCGCATCGCGGGGGCACCGATCCTGCTCACCCAGCCGGGAACCTGATCGGGCGAAACCCCGTTCGCCGCACCGTAGATCGCACCCAGAGTGTGCTGCTCTGCGGGCGAACCCATACTCGTCGCACCCTGCGCGCCGTAGACCGCGAACTGCGCCGGGGGCAGCTGACCGATGTTCTGGTCACCCGGATTGCGACTCGGCGGCTGGTAGGAGCCGTCATTGGCCGAACCGGTCGGATACTGACCCGAGTCCACACCCACCGGATACTCCGGGAAACATACCGGCGGTCGTTCGTCGAGCCAGCGCGGTTCGTCCTGGTTGGGCAGATAGCGGCCGCGCGGATTGACGATCGAGATCGACACCCGTGAGCCCGGCAGATCGGTGCCCTTACCGAAGATGTTGTCGATCCGCGGCTTCAGCTGCGCGAAGTTCTTGAACGCGCAGGCGTAGGACGGCGAGTAGGTCGCCAGCAGTTCCAGCGCCCCGCGCGAATCCGCGGCGATATCGATGATGTTGTCGCGATTGGCCGTCAGGAAATCGGCGGTCTTCCCCGACGTCGGGGTCAGCACCGAGTACAGCGTGTCGATCTGCGAACGCTTCTGCACGATGGTGGCGTTGAGCGTGCGCAAGTTGTCGAACGCGTCGACCAGCTGCGGCAGCGCGTCGGAATAGGTGTCGGCCACCGAGGCGAACAAATGGATATCGTCCTGCAGCTGCGGCATCACACCGTTGAGCCCGCGGAAGATATCGTCCAGACGATCGATGGTGTGGCCCAATTCCTCGCCCTGACCACCCAGTGCCTGGGACAGCGCACCGAGGGTCGAGGCCAGATACTGCGGCGGGATCGCCTGCAGCAGCGGCATGATCGAATCCAGCAACTGGCTGACCTCGACCGCATTTCCGCTGGCGTCCTGATACAGCGTCGTTCCGGCCTTCAGATACTTGCCACTCGGCTGTTCCGGCCAGACCAGATTGACGAAGCGCTCACCGAAGAGAGTTTTCGGCAGCAGACGCGCGGTCACATTGGACGGAATCTTCGCGGCCTTGTCCGGGGAGATCGCCAGATGCAACGTCACCTTGCCGTTGGTCGATTCACTCGACCGGACCTCACCCACATTGACGCCGCGAACCTTCACATCCGCATTGCGCGTCAGCGAGTTTCCGACGGTATCGGTGATCAGATCAACCTTGACCACCTTGACCCACACCTTGTTGTACGCGGCGACGGTGGTCCCGAGGAACAACGCCATCACGACGAAGAACACGATACCCAGCGTGCGAATACGTAATTTCTCGGTGGAGCGCCAAATCTGTACACCCCGCGCGCTCATACTGTCACCTTCCGGGATGACCGGACCATCATCATCCCGCCACCCGCACTGTCGTCGTCGTGCCCCAGATCGCCAGGCTCAGGAAGAAATCGAGGATATTGACCAGCACGATCGACGCGCGCACCGCACGGCCCACGGCAACACCCACACCGGCCGGACCGCCGGTGGCGTTGAAGCCGTAGTAGCAGTGGATCAGGATGATCACGAACGCGAAGACCAGCACCTTGAGGAACGAATACAGCACGTCCTCGGGTGGTAGGAACAGACCGAAATAATGGTCATATGACCCGGTCGATTGCCCGTTGAACCACACGCTGATCTGTCTGGACGCCACGAATGTGCCGAGCAGACCGACGATGTAGAGCGGAATCACGGCGACGAATCCCGCGATCACGCGGGTGGTCACCAGGAACGGCACACCCGGCACCGCCATCACCTCGAGCGCGTCGATTTCCTCGGAAATCCGCATCGCACCCAATTGCGCGGTGAAACCACATCCGACCGTCGCCGACAACGCCAGCGCCGCGACCAGCGGCGCCAGTTCACGGGTATTGATGTAACCGGTCAGGAAGCCGGTGAGCACCGAACTGCCCAGGGCATCCAGGGCTTTGAAGCCCTGGAGGCCGACGACCACACCGACCGAGGCCGACATCATCACCACGACGCCGATGGTGCCACCGATGACCGCGAGCGCGCCCGAGCCGAAGGTCACCTCGGCGAGTAGCCGCATGACCTCCTTGCGGTAATGCACGACGGTGCGCGGGATCCACGCGATCGCCTTGGAATAGAACGACATCTGATCGCCGGCGCGATCGATGATGTTCACCGGCGATTTGAGCGCAGCACCTACTCGGCGCATCCGCTTCGAAAAGATCGGAGAACGCTGGGAAACAACCATTGTCATGAACCCTTGGCCGGGACGACCTGCAGGTAAACCAAGGTCAGCAGCAGATTGACGAAGAACAGCACCAGGAAGGTGATCACCACGGACTGATTCACCGCGTCACCAACACCTTTCGGTCCCCCCTTGGGATTCAAACCTTTGTACGCCGCGATAACACCTGCGAGCAGGCCGAATATCAGGGCCTTGAATTCACCGATCCAGAGATCCGGAAGTTGCGCCAGCGCCGAGAACGACGCCAGATACGCGCCCGGTGTTCCGCCCTGCAGCAGGACATTGAAGAAATATCCGCCGCAGATACCGACCACCGAAACCAGACCATTGAGGAGCAGTGCCACGAGCATCATGCCGAGCACTCGCGGAACCACCAGGCGCTGCACCGGATCGATGCCGAGCACCTCCATCGCGTCGATTTCCTCGCGAATGGTGCGGGAGCCGAGATCGGCGGCCACAGCCGAACCCGCCGCCCCCGCGATGATCAACGCGGTGACGACAGGAGCGGCCTGCTGAACGGTTGCCAGAACACTTGTTGCGCCGGTGAAAGATTCAGCACCGAGCTGCTTGATAAGTGAACCGGTCTGCAACGCCACAACGGCGCCGAACGGGATTGCCACGAGAGCCGCGGGCAGAATCGAGACACTTGCGATGAACCACGACTGCTCGATGAACTCACGCCATTGAAAAGGCCGGCGAAGGGTATTGCGTGCAACAGAGATGAGCAGCGCAAATATGTTGCCGGCCTGGGCAAATCCCGACTCGACCGGAGTGCGCAGCCGTGCCAGGGTTTGATTCACGGTTCGGTATGTTACCCGTTGGTTGTGTTGTGGCGCACGGTGGTGTCATACGAGTCGCCCTGATACTGCGGAGCGTTACCCGTATAGGCCGGCAACACTTGTGTATCGCCGTTCTCTTCCATCAATTGACGGATCGCCACCTGTGCCTGATGCGGCAGGGTGTGCATGATCTCGAGGACGCGGCGGCGGCGGCGTTCCACGGCTTGGCGGACCGGCATACCCGGAGTGGCCTTCATCTGCGGGATGATGCCCTCGACGTCCTCGGTACCGTTGTCGTAGTGCCCGGCGTCGGCGAGGGCCTGCTCGCGCGCCATCTGCGCCTCGTCCTTCTCCTCCGACATACCGATCGGACCGATCATGCGGCCGTTGAGGAACTGCTTGACCACCGGCTCCTCCGAGGTCAGCAACACCTCACGCGGACCGAACATCACCAGCTGACGACGGAACAACATCCCGATATTGTCGGGCACACTGCGCGCCAGGTTGATGTTGTGGGTCACGATCAGAATCGTCGCGTCGATCTGCGCGTTGATATCGATCAGCAACTGCGACAGATACGTCGTACGCACCGGATCCAGACCCGAGTCCGGCTCATCGACCAGAATGATCTGCGGATCCAGCACCAACGCCCGCGCCAGACCGGCACGCTTGCGCATACCACCGGAGATCTCACCGGGCAGCTTGCCTTCGGCGCCCAGCAGACCGGTCAGCTCGAGCTTCTCCATCACGATCTGCTTGATCTCGGACTCGGTCTTCTTCGTATGCTCACGCAACGGGAAGGCCACATTGTCGAACAGGTTCATCGACCCGAACAACGCACCATCCTGGAACAACACACCGAACAACTTGCGGATCTCGTAGAGTTCCTTGTTCGAACACGTCGTGATGTCGGTCCCGTCGATGAAGATCGACCCACGCTCGGGACGCAGCAAACCGATCAACGACTTCAGAAAAACCGACTTACCCGTACCGGAGGGACCGAGCAGCGCACTGACTTCCCCCGTCGGCAGGGTCAACGAGACATCCTGCCAAATTCGCTGGGACCCGAAAGACTTCGTAACACCTTCGGTCCTGACCTCGACGCCCACGCCGACCTCCATAATTCTTCTGACGAGCGCCCATGGACGCGTCACCGGTATTCAGCGCGGTGTGACGCGTCACACTGGGGTGCGGTCACTGTATCGCATGCCGCTGGTGCAGGACACCCTACCTGACCGGTCGGTAGAAATGGCGCTGGTAATCGGCTCGCCCGCGACGACACCCTGATTCGCCGCAAAAAATGTGAAAAGGGCGGCCCCGCAATGGGACCGCCCTTTTCCGCGCAGATTTACCGCAATTACTTGACGGAGACCTTCGCGCCGGCCTCTTCGAGCTTGGCCTTGGCAGCCTCGGCGGCGTCCTTGGCGACCTTCTCCAGGATCGGCTTCGGGGCACCCTCGACCAGGTCCTTGGCTTCCTTCAGGCCCAGGCCGGAGACGATCTCGCGCACGACCTTGATGACCTGGATCTTCTTGTCGCCGGCACCCTCGAGGACGACGTCGAACTCGTCCTGCTCCTCAGCGGCCTCGGCCGGAGCAGCGGCGCCACCGACGGCGGCGACGGCGACGGGAGCAGCAGCGGTGACCTCGAACTTCTCCTCGAACTTCTTGACGAAGTCCGACAGCTCCAGCAGGGTCATTCCGCCGATGGTCTCGAGCAGTTCGTCCACGTTGGCCATGGTGTTTCCTTTCGGTAGTTCATCCCGCCGGTCGTATACGTCCGAGGCGAGAAGAGAGTTTCTGGTTGATATGCGGCACAGAGCGAAGGATCGCCGCGGTGCCTATTCGGCGGCTTCGCCGCTTTCGGCGCGCTTCTTGTCCTCCAACGCGGCGAACAGGCGAACGACCTGGCCGGCAGGCGCGGCGAACAGGCCGGCCGCCTTGGTCAGGTTGCCCTTCATGGCACCGGCCAGCTTGGACAGCAGCACCTCGCGCGACTCCAGGTCGGCGATACGCTCGACCTCGGAGACCGACAGCGCGGCGCCGTCCATGTAGCCGCCCTTGATGACCAGCGCCTTGTTGTCCTTGGCGAAGGTCTTGAGGGCCTTGGCGGCGTCGACCGGCTCACCCGTTATGAAGGTGATAGCGGTCGGACCGACGAACAAGTCATCCAGGCCTTCGACGCCCGCCTCGGCGGCCGCACGCTTGACCAGGGTGTTCTTGGCGACGGAGTAGGTGGCACTGCTGCCCAGCGCACGACGCAGCTGCGTCAGGTTGCCGACCGACAGACCACGGTATTCCGTGATCACGGTGGCCGTAGCGCTCTTGAACTGCTCGGTGATCTCCGCGACCGCGGTGACTTTCTCGGACTTTGCCATACTTCGCCTCCTCTCTGGATGGTCGGTTCTGCGATGAACTACCGACTCCGGAGGGCATCCGGCGACAAAGCAAACGCCCCGGTCGCAGAGCGATCCCGGGGCGTACAAGACATTCGGCGTGAGCAACGACTCACGCGATATCCCTGACCTCGGCTCTCCCTGCGTGGGCCGCCGGCAATATCGCCGGACCTTCGACTGCCTGACGGCAGCAACCAACGGTCTTCGGTAGAACGATGTGGGGTGATTGCCGAACAGGTCAGCAATCGTTGTACAGGATAGCGGAAGTGCAACTGGTTTCCAAAATGGGCTAGAGCAACTCGACGAGTTCGTCGACAGTCATCTCGGCGATGGTTGCGATATTGCGAAAAGTACCCTTCGGCATATCGCGGCCCCTGTGTACCGGCACCGGCACGGTCCGGCCATCCGGATGTTTCATCACATGATGGCTGCCTCGAACGCGATCGAGCTGAAGCCCGCACGCTGCAACGCCTTTACGACCTGACTACCCTCGACGGACGGCACTGGCACCAGTGCAGCGTAGTCGACCGGACATCAGGCAACATCGAGTTCAAGAGTCAATTCCGCGGGTGGTTCGACAACCTCGAAAAGTGCCAACAAGCCGTCACGCAGATCCCGAAGCGCGGCGTCGGGACTGTCACCGTCACCAACGGCACCGACTCCCGGCCGGACCGTTGCACTCGCACACCAGACACCATCTTCATCTTGTTCCAGCACATACGGGATGTGCACGGTCCGAGTCATGACAGCATGATATCCGGCGAAACCATGCCGGCATGCTTTCCGGCCGCAAAGCGCAAGTGGCCGGTACGGAGATCCGTACCGGCCACTTGCTGGTCTACTGCGTTACGCGTCCTCTTCGGTGAGGTTGCGGGTGCGGTTCGGGTCCACCGGGATGCCCGGTCCGGTGTTCGTCGAAATCGTCACCTTCTTGACGTAGCGACCCTTCGCGGTCGACGGCTTCACACGCAGGATCTCCTCCAGCGCGGCGCCGTAGTTCTCGACCAGCTTCGCGTCATCGAACGACGCCTTGCCGATCACGAAGTGCAGATTGGCCTGCTTGTCGACGCGGAAGTTGATCTTGCCGCCCTTGATCTCGTTGACGGCCTTGGTCACATCGGTGGTGACCGTGCCCGTCTTCGGGTTCGGCATCAGGCCACGCGGGCCCAGCACACGCGCGATACGGCCGACCTTGGCCATCTGGTCCGGGGTGGCGATCGCGGCGTCGAAGTCCAGCCAGCCGCCCTGGATGCGCTCGATCAGATCCTCCGCGCCCACAGCATCGGCGCCGGCGGCTTCTGCTTCCGCGGCCTTCTCACCGGCCGCGAACACGATGACGCGAGCGGTCTTACCGGTGCCGTGCGGCAGGTTGACGGTGCCGCGCACCATCTGGTCGGCCTTGCGAGGGTCGACGCCGAGACGAACGGCGACCTCGACGGTCGCGTCGGTCTTCTTGGTCGAGGTCTCCTTGGCCAGCCGAGCGGCCGTCAGCGGGGAGTACAGCGCGTCGCGGTCGACCTTGGCGGCCGCCTCGAGATAAGCCTTGCTTCGTTTTGCCATGTTGTGTCTGTCCTGTTCGTAAAAGTCAGAAGTGGTTGCCGGGACTGGCCGTCCCTCCCACCGGAACTACCGAGTGCCTTAATCGGCGACGGTGATACCCATCGAGCGAGCGGTGCCGGCGATGATCTTCGCGGCCTGCTCGATGTCGTTGGCGTTGAGGTCTTCCTGCTTGGTCTTGGCGATCTCACGGACCTGATCCATGGTGACCGTGGCGACCTTGTTGCGGTGCGGCTCGGCAGAGCCCTTCTGCACACCGGCGGCCTTGAGCAGCAGCCGAGCGGCCGGCGGAGTCTTCAGCTTGAAGTCGAACGAGCGATCTTCGTAGACCGTGATCTCGACCGGGATGACGTTGCCGCGCTGCGACTCGGTCGCAGCGTTGTACGCCTTGCAGAACTCCATGATGTTGACGCCGTGCTGACCCAGCGCGGGGCCCACCGGCGGAGCCGGGTTGGCCGCACCGGCCTGGATCTGGAGCTTGATGAGCCCGGCGACCTTCTTCTTCTTGGGGGGCATCTTTCTTTCCTTGGTCTAGGTTCCTTACGGAATTCCGTAAGCCTGTCCCGGGGCGTTCAGCCCCGGAAAATCTCAGATCTTCGCGACCTGCGTGAACGCCAGCTCGACCGGAGTCTCACGGCCGAAGATCGACACCAGCACCTTGAGCTTCTGCTGCTCGGCGTTGACCTCGGAGATGCTGGCGGGCAGCGTCGCGAACGGGCCGTCCATGACGGTGACCGATTCGCCGACCTCGAAGTCGACCTCGATGGCCGGCTTGGCGACGGTCTCGGTGGCGGCATCCGACCCGGTGGCGGCGGAGCCGGCCGCTGCGGCGGGCTTCTTCTGCTGCTGATCGGCCGGGACCAGGAACTTGACCACGTCGTTGATTGTCAGTGGCGAGGGGCGCGAGGTGGCGCCGACGAAACCGGTGACACCGGGTGTGTTGCGGACCGCGCCCCACGACTCGTCGTTGAGATCCATCCGGACCAGGATGTAGCCGGGCAGCACCTTGCGCTGCACGTTCTTGCGCTGGCCGTTCTTGATCTCGGTGACCTGCTCGGTCGGGACCTCGACCTGGAAGATGTAATCCTCGAGGCCCAGGTTCTGCACGCGGGTCTCGAGGTTGGTCTTCACCTTGTTCTCGTACCCGGCGTAGGAGTGGATGACGTACCAGTCACCGGGGGCGCGTCGCAACGCGGCCTTCATCTCCTCGACCGGGTCGGAAGGCTCGGCAGGCTCGTCCGTGGCGGCCGGCTCGGCGGCTGCCACATCCACATCGTCGGAGGACGCCTCGGTACCGTCCGAGACGGTCGCCTCGTCGGCGGTCGTCTCGGCCGCCTCGTCGTCGACCGGGAACTCGTCGGTTGTGCCGTTCTCCGGGGTGCTCACTGGGCACTCGCTTCCTGTGTCGTCACGTACATCCACTGCGCGCCGGGGGTGATCCGGCGGATGGTTCCGTCCTCGCGCGGCGGGACGGTGCAGTGCCTTCGGTCGGTCCGCAGGCTCCGCTGCAGTGCCTTCGGTTGCTCCGCAGGCTCCGCTCCGGCGCACACCGGCCAACTAGCCGAACAGCCAGTTGACACCCTTGATGAACGCCAGGTCCAACCCGCTGATGAACGCGACCATGAAGACCACGAACACCAGGACAACGCTTGTATAGGTGACCATCTGCTTGCGGTTGGGCCAGATCACCTTGCGCAGTTCCGCAATGACTTCCCGCAGAAACTTCACCAGGCGCTTGAAGGGATTACCCCGACCGCTTCCGGCGTTTTTCTTACCCGCCGACTTCTTGGACGCCCTGCGCGAATCCGAACCCGAGCCTTCGCCACGGTCGATCGTGGCCAGGGAACCGGTATCGCCGCCCGAGGAGGATCCGCTGCGAGTCCGGCGAGACGACCGCTTACCACTCGGCCGGCTGACCGCAGCGGTGTCATCGTCATCGGCGGCATGCGCGCCGTGGCGAATGTCCCGCTCGTCGCTCACGCCTTCTCCTCGCTCCGCTCGGCTCCGGCGTGCGTGATGCGCGCTGTGCCGATGGCTCGCTCGCTTCGATCACTCATGCCGAAACCCTCTCTCATCGCTGGCATCCAGTGCAGGGGCGACAGGACTTGAACCTGCAACCTGCGGTTTTGGAGACCGCTGCTCTGCCAATTGAGCTACGCCCCTTCGGCTGGACTCGTGTCCTCGTCCAGCACGATGGCTATTCAGTTATCCGATCCTGGGCCACACAACACGCGCGCCACTCCATCGGTTGCCGGTCCCGGCGGTCACCCGCCTGGAACCAGCCCGTTCAGAGCAGCGCGCAGTGGCTGGCGACCCCAGAAAACCGAGTGTACGGTACCGCCCCCGCGGATAGCCAATCGAGCCGCCCGCCGTCCATCATGCCAGCTGCACCGTCGCGGTGGCACGCCCGAAAATCTTGCGGCCACCGGATTTCGCGACGATCGCGACGACCGCGGTGCGGTTCTCCGGATCGACCGATTTGATCTTGCCGGTGTACTCGACCTCGGCCGGTGCGTCGCTGGGGACGTAGACCGGACTGGTGAAGCGGACGTTGTATTCCTTGACCGCGCCCGGATCGCCGAGCCATGAGGTGATGAATCCGCCGCCGAGGCCCATGGTCAGCATGCCGTGCGCCACCACGTTGTCCAGGCCGGCCAGTTCGACGACCTCGTCGCTCCAGTGGATCGGATTGGCGTCGCCGGAGACACCGGCGTAGTTCACCAGATCGCCGCGGGTCAGCTTCACGATCCGGGCCGGCAGTTCGTCACCGGCCGCCACATCGTCGAACGAACGGGCGCGGGTGCCGACGGTGACCTCGGGCACCGTCGTGACCGGGACCGGCGGCGGACCGGCCGGCGCCTCGGCCCGCGGGTGATGCTCGGGCGCCTCGCCCATGCCGTGCATGAGGATGTTGCGGACTGCGTCGGCGATATTGGGATCGACGTCACCGCCGCTGCGGCCGACGAGGGTGGTGTAGGTGGTGAGGACCAGTTCGTCGTTCTGCGCGGTGACGATGTTCTTGGTGACGATGATGTCGCCACCGAAGGCCTGCCGGAACGAGTGCAGGTAGACATCGCAGGTGAGCTGGTCACCGACCCGGATCGGGCGGTGGAATTCCAGGATCTGGTCGGTCTGCATGATCTGGCTGAGGTCGTAACCGGTGACGACCTGCTCGAACAGCTTGCGCTGGGCCAGAATGCCGACCAGGGAGATGAAGGTCACCGGCGCGATCAGGCCGTCGTGGCCGAATTCCTGCGCGGCGCTCTCGTCCCAGTGGACCGGGTGGTAGTCCTGCACGGCTCGCGCGTATTCGCGCACCTTCTCGCGGCCGACCTCGTAGTAGTCGTCGACGCGATAGTGGTGGCCGACCATGGCGGCGGCATGGGCCGACGGATCGAACGGTTCGTTCTCGGCGTTCGGCACATCCACCGTTTCGGTGCTGATATTGCTTGTCACGGAAGTTGGGTCCCTATCCGACTCCGCTACCGGGAGTCTGCGGAGCGTGAAACTACCGCATGTACAGCAAATGCCGGAGCAGGTCGGGAAACCAGCTCCGGCATGGGGTGCTGCAGGTATCGGCCAAAGTCACAGAAATATCGGGAGGGCATCGAAAGACCTCCCTCGATCCGGACGCCGACTACGCGCGCGGCAGCATGCACGCGAGGAAATCTAGCGAGATTCGCGGTGCGCCCGGTGGGTGCCGCAGTTCGGGCAGAACTTCTTCAGCTCCAGACGATCCGGGTCGTTGCGCCGGTTCTTCTTGGTGATGTAGTTGCGATGCTTGCACTGCTCGCAGGCCAAGGTGATCTTTGGCCGGACATCGGTGGACTTCGCGGCCACGATATGCCTTCTTTCGGGTCAACCTGACGGGGTATCAGTTTTGTAGCGATGGCCGGACTTGAACCGGCGACACAACGATTATGAGTCGTTTGCTCTACCGACTGAGCTACACCGCCATAGAGTCGGCTTGCGATGGCGCCCTGGGCCCTGGAGATGCCGTCGGTCACCACCGGCAATCCGGCGAGCCCCCTAACGGAATCGAACCGTTGACCTTTTCCTTACCATGGAAACGCTCTGCCGACTGAGCTAAGGGGGCATGGCTACATTCGCTCCGAGCCGGAATGTTCGAACCCGGGGCGCTGAAGCCTTGAACGAGGTTACACACTGCACGGCACAGTTACCAAACCGGCAGTTCAGAGATGTTTTTATGGCTGGATCTTCTGCCTCCGCTCCGCTCCGGCGGGGTTTCGGCCCCCTATGCCTCGATTCTTCCCTCCTCCGCTCCTCCGCTTCGCTCCCCCGCTCCGTCAGTCCAGAATCAAGGCGGGCCGAAACCCATGCAAGAGCATCATCTCGTCAAGGTGGTTTCCGTGGGCGCGGAGCGGGGCCTCTTCCGGACGCGAAAGAGGGCCCCTCCCAATCGGGAGGGGCCCTCTTCGAGTGGCGGATGAAGGATTTGAACCTCCGAAGCTTGCGCGGCTGATTTACAGTCAGCTCCCTTTGGCCGCTCGGGCAATCCGCCTTGCACGCTGTGTCAGCGCGTAGAGAGAATACAACGATCAGGGCGTCCGGATGCAAATTGGCTGGCCAGCGGGGTGCTGTGCCCCCGGCGGGGGTAGTCGGGGTAGAAAGTCCCTACCGGAGTACCGGGTGCAGATGTGAGCCGTCAGACAGGAGTGCAGCGTGGCCGATTCGTCGTTCGATGTCGTCAGCAAGGTCGACCGGCAGGAGGTCGACAACGCCCTCAATCAGGCCGCCAAGGAGCTGAGCACGCGCTACGACTTCCGCGGTACAGGCGCGGGTATCGAGTGGTCGGGCGAGGAGAAGATCGTGCTGACGGCCGATTCCGAGGAGCGAGTGAAGGCCGCCCTCGAGGTATTCAAGGAGAAATTGATCCGCCGCGATATCTCGCTGAAGGCGTTCGAATCCGGTGAGCCGGCGGCCTCGGGCAAGACCTACAAGGTCACCGGCACGCTGATCCAGGGCATTTCCCAGGAGAATGCGAAGAAAATCACCAAAAAGATCCGCGACGAGGGCCCCAAGGGCGTGAAGGCGCAGATCCAGGGCGACGAACTGCGGGTCAGCAGCAAGAAGCGCGACGACCTACAGGCCGTGATCGCGTTGCTCAAGGGCGCGGATCTGGACCTCGCGCTCCAATTCGTGAACTACCGCTAGCAACTGCTCAGTACCGCCGCGGGCCCCCGGCCATATTTTCCAGGCGCTGAATGCGTTCGACCATCGGGGGGTGGGTGGAAAACCAGCGAGCCATTTTGTCGCCGGCCCGGAACGGGTTGGCGATCATCAAATGCGATTGCGCGGTGAGCTGGGGTTCCGGGGGCAGCGGAGCGGCCTGGGTGCCACGCTCCAGTTTGCGCAGTGCCGAGGCCAGGGCCAGCGGATCGCCGGTGAGTTCGGCGCCGTCCTGATCGGCCTGATACTCGCGGGAGCGGGAGACGGCGAGTTTTATCAGTGTGGCGGCGATGGGTCCGAGCAGCGAGACCAGCAGGACCCCGATGATGTTCGGGCCCTCGCCGTCGCGGTTGCCGCCACCGAACATGCTCGCGAAGAAGGCCAGATTGGCCAGGCCCGAGATCACGGCGGCGAGCGCGCCGGCCACCGAGGAGATCAGAATGTCGCGGTTGTAGACATGCGACAGTTCGTGGCCCAGGACCGCGCGTAACTCCCGCTCATCGAGGATCTGCAGGATGCCGCTGGTGGCGCAGACCGCGGCGTGGCGTGGGTTGCGGCCGGTGGCGAAGGCATTGGGGGCGGCGGTCGGGCTGATGTAGAGCCGCGGCATGGGCTGGCGCGCGGTAGTCGCCAATTCACGCACGATCTTGTACATGACCGGCGCTTCCAATTCGGATACCGGCTGCGCGTGCATGGCCCGCAGGGCCAGCTTGTCGCTGCTGAAATAGGCGTAGGCGTTCATACCCACGGCCAGCAGGATCGCGATGATCAGAATCGTGGGGCTGCGGAACATCGCACCTGCGAACACGATCAATGCCGACAGGCCCACCATCAGCCCGAAGGTCTTCAAACCGTTCGCGTAACCATGCATGTCAGATCAACGAGCGGTGGCGACTCCGGGTTCCGGGATCGATGTGATCGGAGCCCGTGCGAGATCGATCACAGCCGGGGAACCGTTGTACCGCGAAGGAGTCCCGCGGTGGTTCAGCCCACGCGTTCGATGGTGTAGCGGACCAGGTGTTCGAGCGCGTCGTTGGCCGGGCCCTGGGGCAGTGCGGACAGTTCGGCGTGCGCGATATCGGCGTAACCCCGCAGCTTCTGCTTGGCCAGCGCCATTCCCCGCGAGCGGGACAGCAGGTCCAGCGCCTCGGCGACCTCTTCGTCGGACTGCAGGGGGTTGGCCAGCAGAGTGCGCAGGCGGTCACCCTCGGCGCCCTCGTCACGCAGGGCGTAGAGCACCGGCAGGGTGTGCACGCCCTCGCGCAGATCGGTGCCGGGGGTCTTACCGGACTGTTCGGAGACCGAGGAAATATCGATGATGTCGTCGGAGATCTGGAAGGCCGTACCGACCGCGTCACCGAGGCGCGCCAGCCGCTCGACATCCTCGAGCCCGGCACCGGAGAAGGTACCGCCGAACCGTCCGGAGGCCGCGATCAGCGATCCGGTCTTCTCCCACACCACCCGCAGGTAGTGTTCGACGGGATCCTGAGACTGCTTGGCGCCCAACGTTTCCCGCATCTGGCCGGTGACCAGTTCGGCAAAGGTCTCGGCGATGATGCGCACCGCGTCCGGCCCGAGGGTGGACACCAGCCGCGATGCGTGCGCGAACAAATAGTCGCCCGACAGGATGGCGATGCTGTTGCCCCAGCGCGCGTTCACACTCGGCGCACCGCGGCGCATGGATGCCTCGTCCATGACATCGTCGTGGTACAGCGTGGCGAGGTGGACCAGTTCGACCACGGTGCCGGCGGTGATCAGATCGGGGTCGGTGGGGCGCGGGCCCAGCTGTCCGGTGAGGATGGTGAACAGCGGGCGGAACCGCTTACCGCCTGCCCGGGCCAGATGCAGCGCGGCCTCCAGCAGGAAGTCCTCCCCGTCGGACAGCTCGCTGACCAGTAATTTCTCTACTTCTTCGAGCCCATTGCGGACGGTCACCGCGAGCTCGGGATCGCCGAGATCGACCCCGGCAACCACGGTGCTCTCATCGCTCAGAGCCGATGCGCTCATGTCTTCTCCCAATGCCGCGTCCGTCCCCACACCGAAGAACCTAGCGTGTCGGCTTCGAGGCTCCCATGAACACCGTCACTCTCTGTCTTTGGCCTCGCTCCGCTCCGGCAAGGTTTCGGCCGCTGGATCTTCTGCGTCGGCTCCGCCGCCGCGGGTTTTCGGCCCCTATGCCTCGATTTTTCCCTCCTCCGCTTCGCTCCCCCGCTCCGTCAGTCCAAAATCGAGGCGGCCGAAAACCACCCGGGTGAACATCTCGGGAACGCTTGACCTCGATGGTGTTGCAGCGCGGGTTCCGGGGCAAGCCCCCGAAGCAGCAAGGCGTGGCTGAAGAAGGCCGAAAACCGTCCGGGGCGCAGCGAAGGCAGACAACCCTGCCAGTATTGGGGCATGGGTTCAGCGGACGCAGGCGACTCGAGGGCACCGGAACGGCGGGATGGCACCGTGCCCGATCGTGTCGAGGTGCTGGTGGTGGGTGCGGGACCGGCCGGTTCCGCGGCTGCGGCCTGGGCGGCGCGCGGCGGGCGGGAGGTACTGCTCACCGATTCCGCCATCTTTCCCCGCGACAAGACCTGCGGTGACGGCCTGACTCCCCGCGCCACCGCGGAGCTGGAGGCACTCGGCCTCGGCGACTGGGTGCGCGCGCACACCGTCAATCGGGGGCTGCGGATGGCGGGGTTCGGTCGCGAGGCGCTGCTGCCCTGGCCGGGCGGGTCCTTCCCCACCTACGGAAGTGCCGTGCCGCGAACCGAACTCGACGACAAACTGCGCGAGACCGCGGTCAAGTGGGGCACCCGGATGATCGACGGCGCGCGGGTGGTGGCGGTGGAGCGCGACGGCGACCGGGTCACCGGCGTGACCGTGCGGACCGAATCCGGGAGCCACGACATCCGCTGCGACACCCTCATCGTCGCCGACGGGGTGCGGTCACCGGTCGGGAAACTGCTGGGTCGCGTGTGGCATCGGCGGTTCGCCTACGGCGTGGCGGCGCGGGCGTACATCCGCTCCGCACGCAGCGACGACGAGTGGATCACCTCGCATCTGGAACTGCGCGATGCCGACGGTGGCCTGGTACCCGGCTACGGCTGGGTGTTCCCGCTGGGCAACGGCGAGGTCAACATCGGGGTGGGGTCGCTGGCCACCGAGCAGCGACCCTCGCATATCGCGTTGAAACCCCTACTGCGGCACTATGTTTCGCTGCGCCGGGAAGAGTGGCAATTCGACGGCGAGGCTCGGGCGGTCGCCTCGGCGTTGTTGCCGATGGGCGGTGCGGTATCGAATATCGCGGGACCGAACTGGGTACTGATCGGTGATGCCGCGGGGTGTGTGAATCCGCTCAACGGTGAGGGCATCGACTACGGACTCGAGGGCGGGCATCTGCTGTCGAAGCTGCTGGACGAACCGGATCTGACCACGGTGTGGCCGGATCTGCTGCGGGCCCGCTACGGGCGCACCTTCTCGGTGGCGCGGCGGATCGCGGCGCTGGCGACCCATCCACGGATGGTGCCGACCGGCGGGCCGCTGGTGATGCGCTCGGCCCTGCTCCAGCGCACGGCGGTACGGGTCATGGGCAATCTGGTCGACGAAGAGGACACCGACCTCACCGCCCGGGTCTGGCGGGCCGCCGGGCGGGCCTCGATGCGCTTCGACGAGCCGGCACCGTTCAGCTGATACCGGCGCTCCCGCCATGAAATCGGGCAGGACGAGGAATCCGGGGGATCGCGGAATCCGGGACCGCAGGAGGCGGTAATGGGTAGTCACAAGGAACCCCGGCCGCCGCGTGATCGCGCGTTGTCGGTACCCGCGGATCTGCTCCCCCATTTGCGGCGGGCGCGAGATCTGGCCGATCGCGAATACGCCCGGCCGCTGGATGTGGACGAATTGGCCGCTGCCGCCGGTGTTTCCAAATATCACTTCCTGCGTTGTTTCGCGGCCACCTACGGTCGCACGCCGGCGCTCTATCTGGCCGAACGCCGCATCGAACGCGCACAGGATCTGCTGCGCGCGGGCAATATCACCGTGACCGAGGCCTGCATGCTGGTCGGATATTCGAGCCTGGGGTCGTTCAGCCGCAAGTTCACCGAAGTTGTCGGGATGTCACCCTCGGCGTATCAGGCGAAATTCGCCGCGGACGGTGCGCCGCGCATACCGGGCTGTTACGTGTTCATGCACGGACTCTCCGACCGCCGGCCAACCGACTGACATCGCAATTTCGGAGAAGCCCCCGGCGCAGGGCCGGTCATAGCCTGATCCCCATGACGACGATTACGAACGTATCGCTGGTCACGGTGTACGTGACCGACCAGACCGCGGCCAAGCAGTGGTACATCGATATCCTGGGCTTCGTGGAGGTCACCGATATCTCCATGGGCGACAACGGATTCCGATGGGTCACCGTCGCCCAGCCGGATCATCCCGAACTCGAGGTGACGCTCATGGTTCCGGGACCGCCACTCGACGAGAACATGGCCGAGGCCGTCCGCCGCTCCCTCGGCAACGGGTCCATGGGCGCGCTGGGTCTGCGCACCGAGAACTGCCAGAAGGCCTATGAGGAATTCACAGCCAAGGGTGTGGAATTCGTGCAGCCGCCGTCGGAACGGCCCTACGGGGTGGAGGCGGTGATGCGCGACAACTCCGGCAACTGGCTGGTACTGGTGGAGCGGCGCGAATTCGATCCGGCCGCGGCCGATTGGTCGCAGTAGCACCCGACCCTGGTCGCGCGGGCTCGTGCACGCGGTGACCGCCTGCACGAGCCGTCGCGCCCGGCCGTCCTCTCGATCAGGCCTCGGTCTTGGCCGAGAAATACTTCTCGACGAATTTGCGCTCGCTGTTGACCACCCGCTGCTGCAGCTGCTCGGCCAGCGGTTCGATGGCCCCACCCACCAGCGGTACCTTGACCTTGACGGTGCCGGTGACCTCGAGCTGGGAGCCCGTGGCGGTCCCGCGCAGCAGGTACTGCCCGCTCATCTCCGAGGAGATCCCCGTCGAGGTCGCGGTGAAGGCGCCGCGGGCGTGGTCGCCGTCGAGCGGGCCCCAATCGTCGGTGCGTTCGAGCATCAGATCGTTCTTGAGTACCTTGCGCACGATCGCCGGGATCTTGTCCGGCTGCGCGCGCTCGGTCATGCGCAGGTGGATGGTGCCCGGACCGTTTGGGCGGTCCAGTTCGATGGTCGCGGTCTCGGCGCCTTCGAAACGGGCATGCCAGAATTCGTCGCTGGTGAGCGCCCGGTGCAATTCCTCGACCGGGACGGTATATGACACGGTGAAGCGGAAGTTTCGGGACATGGGTGCAAAGGCTATATCCAGCCATGCAATAGCCTGTTGCGGTGTCGGAAACCACCGAGTCTGCTGTGCCTGAGCTTCGAGCCGGCGTCGGCTCGCGGCCGCTGCACCGGACGCGGATCACCATCGTGACAATCGCCACCGCCGTGAGCGTACTGGCTGTGCTGCTGGTCCTCGCGGCCTGGCGCGACGATTCGCTCATCAGCTCCGACAAGGGCGTGACCAGCGCGGAAGTCCTCTCCGCCGGACGGCTGCGTTCGGCGGTCACCTATGTCACCCCGGACGGGGTGACCCGCAATCCGAAGGTCGGCGTGCTGTACCCGACCAAACTCACCGTGGGCGAGCGGATCAACGTCGAATACCGGCGCGGCGATCCCGACCTGGTCCGGGTGGCCGGGCGCGACGCCCGGGTCGCGATCATTCCGGCGTTGTCGGTGATCCTGGTGGTGTGGGCGGTGGCTCTGCCGGTGTTGTGGTTTCTCCGGCGCATCGCACGACGGCGGGTGGCGGGCGCCGGCGAATAGCTGTTCGCCCGAACTTCGCACATCCGTCATTCGGGTGTGGTGTCGTGGCGTGCCCCGTATCGGACACTGCAGTAGTGCGTGTAGCGATTGTCTCCGAATCGTTTCTGCCGAATATGAACGGTGTCGTGAACTCCGTGCTGAAGGTCCTGGACCATCTGGACCGCCACGGGCACGACGCGCTGGTCATCGCGCCCGATACCCCGCGTGGCCGGCCCGCCGCCGCCCGCGCCCACGGACGCTTCCCGGTGATCCGGGTGCCGGCGGTGATGGTGCCCAAAATCAGTTCGCTGCCGGTGGGCCTGCCGCAGCCGATACTCACCTCGGCGATCGAGGACTTCGACGCCGATGTGGTCCACTTGGCCTCCCCGTTCCTGCTGGGTGCGGGCGGCGCGGCGGCGGCGCTGCGGCTGGATCTGCCCGCGGTGGCGGTGTACCAGACCGATGTGGCCGGATTCGCGGCCAGCTACGGGCTGAGCGCGGCGCAGCGGGCGGCCTGGGCCTGGACCCGGCGGATCCACAATCGGGCGGCGCGCACCCTGGCGCCGTCCTCAGCGGCGATGGAAGACCTGGAGCGGCACGGCATTTCGCGAGTGCACCGGTGGGCGCGTGGCGTGGACGCGGTGCGGTTCACGCCCACGGCACGCGACGAGGGACTGCACGACGAATGGGCCGCCGGGGATCGGCTGGTGGTGGGGTTCGTCGGGCGTCTGGCGCCGGAGAAACATGTCGAACGGCTCGCGGCACTGGCCCACGACGCCGACGTCCGTCTGGTCGTGGTCGGCGACGGGCCCGAACGTGCCCGGCTCGAACGCCTGCTGCCGACGGCGATCTTCACCGGTGAACTCGGTGGAGCCGAACTGGCCCGCGCATATGCGAGTCTGGACGTGATGGTGCATCCGGGTGAGCACGAGACGTTCTGCCAGGGCGTACAGGAGGCGCTGGCCTGCGGTGTTCCGGTGATCGGGCCCGATGCGGGCGGTCCGCGCGATCTGATCGCGCACTGCCGCAACGGATATCTGCTGCCGGCCGACCGGTTCGCCGAACTGCTGCCCAGCGCGGTTGCGGCCCTGCGTGATCCGGCCGTTCGTACCCGATTCGCCGGTGCCGCACGCAAATCGGTCCTGCATCGCACCTGGCCGGCAATCTGCACCGAACTCATGGGGCACTATCACGAGGTCATCGGCGGACAGCGGGCTCTGCATCGCAGCGCCTGAGCGCGGGCCCGCGGCGTTCAGCGCCACGGCGCCGCGATCGCGCACCGACCCGCGTCCCCCACCCCGGCCGCCCGCGCTAGGGTCGGTCCCGTGGCGAAGACAGAGTCGTTTCGGGCCTCGTTGGACAAGCAACCGCGCGAGGTCGCGTCCATGTTCGATGGAGTCGCGAAGCGGTACGACCTGACCAATACCGTGCTCACCGGCGGGCAGGACCGCTACTGGCGCTGGGCGACGCGGCGAGCGCTGGCCCTGCGGCCGGGCGAGCGGGTCCTGGATCTGGCGGCCGGAACCGGCGTCTCCACCGCCGAATTCGCGAAATCCGGCGCGTGGTGCCTGGCACTGGACTTCTCCATGGGCATGTTGGAGGCCGGGCGGTTCCGGCAGATTCCGATGGTGAACGGCGATGCCACGGCGCTGCCGTTCGCCGACAACTCCTTCGACGCGGTCGCGATTTCTTACGGCCTGCGCAACGTGTCCGAATCGGATCTGGCGCTGCGTGAGATGCTGCGGGTCACCAAGCCCGGCGGGCGCCTGGTGGTGGCGGAGTTCTCTACCCCGGTCTTCGGACCGTTCCGTACGGTGTACATGGAATATCTGATGCGGGTGCTGCCCAAGGTCGCCGAGGCCGTCAGCAGTAATCCGGACGCCTACGTGTACCTGGCGGAATCGATCCGGGCGTGGCCGAATCAGCGGCAGTTGGCGATGCGGATCACCGATGCCGGCTGGTCTTCGGTGAAGTGGCGCAATCTCACCGGTGGCATCGTGGCGCTGCATCGAGGTTACAAATTGGGGTGAGTTGACTCACTCCGATTCCGGGATCGCACGCGAAAACCGCCATCGACCGGGTCGAAACCGGAATTCTCACCGGACCACCTCCCGGCTCGTGAGAATTTTGGTCATCTGCCGATAACGTTCGGTAAATCCGTCGCAACGCCCGGTAGCGATCATCGGGGATGTGTCGAGCGCCGCCGAGAACTCACCGAGCACCGTCAGGACCGCGTGCTCGTACTGCGGGGTGGGCTGCGGAATCTCGGTCCAGACCACCCGGGACGAGTCCGGAGCTCCGGTTATCGCGAAGGTCAGCGGAGACAAACTGCATCCGGTGAACGCCGGGCGCCTGTGCACCAAGGGCGCGACTCATCTCGAGCTCATGCGGGCTCCCGGCCGGCTGACCTCGGCCCTGCATCGCACCGGGCGCGGCCGGGAACCGGTGCCGGTATCGGTCGAGGCGGCTGTGCGGGAGGCCGCCGACCGGTTGCGCGCGATCGCCGACGAGCACGGCCCCGACGCGATCGCGCTCTACGTATCCGGGCAGATGTCGCTGGAGGCGCAGTATCTGGCGAACAAATTGGCCAAGGGCTATCTGCGCACCATCCACATCGAATCCAATTCCCGGTTGTGCATGGCGAGTGCGGGCACCGGTTACAAACAATCGCTGGGCGCCGATGGACCACCCGGCTCCTACGACGATCTGGATCACGCGGATCTGTTCTTCGTCATCGGCGCCAATATGGCCGATTGTCATCCGATCCTGTTCCTGCGCATGGCCGATCGGCTCAAGGCCGGTGCGAAACTGATCGTGGTCGATCCGCGCCGTACCGATACCGCCGCTCGCGCGGATCTGTTCCTGCAGATCGCGCCGGGCACGGATCTGGCGTTGCTGAACGGACTGTTGCATCTGCTCGTCGAGAACGGCGATATCGACTCCGAATTCATCGCCGCGCATACCGAGGGCTGGGAGGCGATGCCGGAATTCCTCGCGGACTATCCCCCGGCCCGGGTCGCCGAGATCACCGGACTGGCCGAGGAGGATATCCGCACCGCCGCGGCCTGGATCGGCGCGGCGGGCGAATGGACGAGCCTGTGGACGATGGGACTGAATCAGTCCACCCACGGCACCTGGAATACCAATGCGATCTGCAATCTGCATCTGGCGACCGGCGCGATCTGCCGGCCCGGCAGCGGACCGTTCTCGCTGACCGGACAGCCGAATGCCATGGGCGGGCGGGAGATGGGCTATATGGGCCCCGGCCTGCCCGGCCAGCGCAGCGCCCTGGTCGAGGCGGACCGCCGGTTCGTGGAGACCGAATGGGGACTGCCGGAGGGGACCGTTCGCGCCGAATCGGGCCAGGGCACCATCGAGATGTTCCGCGCATTGGCCGAGGGCACGGTCAAGGCCTGCTGGATCGTCTGCAGTAATCCGGTCGCATCGGTGGCGAATCGGAAGAACGTCATCGCCGGACTGGAAGCGGCGGAGCTGGTGATCGCCCAGGACGTCTATCTCGATACCGCCACCAATGCCTACGCCGATCTGCTGCTGCCGGCGACGCTGTGGGCGGAGGCCGACGGTGTGATGGTCAATTCCGAACGCAATGTGACACTGTTGCGGCATTCGGTGGATCCGGTGGGCGACGCCATGCCGGATTGGCAGTGGATCGCCCGCATCGCGACCGCGATGGGATTTCCCGGATTCGAATACGATTCCAGCGCGGATATTTTCGACGAGATTCGCCGTTTCGCCAATCCGAGGACCGGATACGACCTGAGCGGAATGAGTTATGCCGCACTGGGCGAGGGCCCGATGCAGTGGCCGTGCCCCGATCCGGCGCGACGCCGCAATCCGATTCGCTATCGGGACGATGAACTGACCTTCCCTACCGGGAGCGGACGCGGTGTGTTCTGGCCGCGGCCACATATGGCACCCGAGGAAATGCCCGACGACGACTACCCGTTCGTTCTCAATACCGGTCGCGTTCAGCATCAATGGCACACCATGACCAAGACCGGCCGGGTGGCGAAACTCAACAAGTTGAATCCGGCGCCGTTTCTCGAGGTACATCCCGAGGATGCGCGCCGGCTGGAGATACGCCCGGGCGATCACATCGAAATCGCTTCGCGGCGTGGGCGGGCCGTGCTACCGGCGCAAATCACCGACCGGGTCCGGGCGGGCGCGTGTTTCGCCCCCTTCCACTGGAATGACGAGCAGGGGGAATATCTGACCATCAACGCCGTCACCAACGATGCCGTCGACGCGGATTCGCTGCAGCCGGAATTCAAGGCCTGTGCGGTGACACTGCGCCGGGTCGCGCCGATGCCGCGGCCAGCACCCGCGGCGGAGCCCGTGCGCACACCGGAGACCCCCGCGCACCCCTTGGCCGCGATGCTCGGGCTGGACTCCGGGCCGGCGCCGACCCTCAGCGAAACCGAACGTATCTATCTCGGCGGCTATCTGGCCGCGCTGCAATCACTTCCGGTGCGGGGTCAGCCGATCCTGCCGGAATCGGCGCCGCTGTCGGACCGCAGCCGGTGGTGGATCGACGGCCTGCTCGCGGGGATGTACTCACGCTCCGCCGGCGCCGCGACGCAGGCTGCTCCGGCGGCACAATCGGAGGCACCCGCGGGTCGCCCGGTGACCGTGCTGTGGGCCTCCCAGACCGGCACCGCGGAGGAATTGGCCGCCACGGTGGCGGCCGCTCTCGCCGAGCACGGGCACACGCCCCGGCTGGTCGATATGAACTCCTGCGAACTGCCCGAGCTGACCGGCGATGTCCTGCTGATCACCAGCACCTTCGGTGACGGCGGGCCCCCGGACAATGCCACCGACTTCTGGGATCGATTGCAGGAGAGCGGGTCCCGCCACACCGCGATGCGGTACGGGATCTTCGCACTGGGCGATTCCTCCTACGACGATTTCTGTGGTTACGGCCGCAAACTCGATCGGCTGCTGTCCGAGCGCGGTGCCACCCGGCTGCTGGACCGGGTGGACAGCGAACCGGATCACCACGAGCTCTCCGACGAGTGGATCGCGGCGGTCCTGGCCGCCCTCGGCACCGGACCCGCCGATCCGCCCGCCGGCGGTGGCGGGCCCGCGCCCGCACGAGGCTCCGGGGTGGCGGTGCTGGATCGCACCGAGACGCGCCTCGCGCCCGCACCCACGCGAGCGGTCCCGGCGCCCTTCACCCGGCAAGCACCGGTGCTCGCGCCGCTGGTACGCAACGAACTGCTGTCCAGCCCGGCGTCCTCGAAGGAGGTGCGGCAGTTCGGATTCGATCTGAACGGGCTCGACGCCGCGTACGAGGTCGGCGACAGTTTGGGTGTGTGGCCGGCCAACAACGAGGTCGCGGTGCGGAATTGGCTGGCCGCGACCGGCCTCGACGGCGCGCGCACGGTCGAGATCGAGGGGCGCGACGTGCCGTTCGAAGCGGCACTGCGCACCCACTTCGACATCAGCAAGATCAGCGGTGATCTGCTGTCGTTCATCGCGACCCACAATCCGAATCAGCAGCTGGCGAAACTGCTGCGCCGGGACAATCGCAATGAACTCGATCGCTATCTGTGGGATCGGCATTCGGTCGACGTCCTGCGTGATTTCCCGGTGCGAGCCGATCTGATCGAGTGGCTGGCGGTGCTGAAAAAGCTACAGCCGCGCCAGTATTCGATCTCGTCGAGCCCGCTGGTGAGCCCGCGGGAGGTGCAGCTGACCGTCGGCGTCGTGCGTTACGGAACGGCGGACGATCCGCGCGGCGGCATCTGCTCCACCTACCTCGCCGATCGCGACGAAACCGCCGGGGTACCGGTATTCCTGCAGCGCGCACCGCATTTCCGGCCGCCGCTCGATCCGGCCGCGCCGATGATCATGATCGGACCGGGTACCGGTATCGCTCCGTTCCGCGGATTCCTGCACGAGCGACGGGCACTCGGCTGCCGCGGCCGGAACTGGCTGTTCTTCGGCGACCAGCACGCGCGGGACAATTTCTACCACCGTGCCGAACTCGAGGACATGTTCCGATCGGGCTTCCTGACCCGGCTGGATCTGGCCTTCTCGCGCGATCAGCGCGAACGGGTCTATGTGCAGCACCGCATGATCGAGCACGGGGCCGAGTTGTGGTCGTGGCTGCGCGACGGCGCCCACCTGTTCGTGTGCGGGGACGCCGCGCGCATGGCCCGCGATGTGGACGACACGCTGGTCAAGATCGCCCGCATCCACGGCAAACTCGACGAGGACGCGGCGCTGGCGTTCAAGAAACAGCTGACGACGGAGAAGCGGTACGTGCGGGATGTGTACTGACCGCTACACGATCGGCGGGTTGAGCCGCGCGAAATCCGGCAGCCGATAGTAGGGGTAGTACGGATACGGCGGCGTCACCGCGCTGACCTTGTCCAGCCGGGCCAGCTGTTCGGCATCGAGCTGCCAGCCCACCGCGCCGAGGTTCTGCCGCAGTTGCTCCTCATTGCGGGCGCCGACGATGACGGTGGCGACCGTCGGGCGCGACAGCAGCCAGTTCAATGCGATCTGCGGCACCGATTTTCCGGCTTCCGCGGCGATCTCGTCGAGGACGTCCACGACGTCGTACAGCAGTTCGTCGCGGACGGGCGGACCGGCCTCGGCCGTCCGATGCAGGCGGCTGCCCTCCGGAAGTGGTTGCCCGCGACGGATCTTGCCGGTCAACCTGCCCCAGCCCAGCGGGCTCCACACCACGGCTCCGACGCCTTGGTCGTGGCCGAGCGGCATCAGTTCCCACTCGTAGTCGCGCCCGACCAGCGAGTAGTAGACCTGATGGGCGACATAGCGGGGATGACCTCCGCGATCGGCCGCGGCGAGGGATTTCATCAACTGCCAGCCCGCGAAGTTCGAGGCGCCGACGTAGCGAATCTTCCCGGCACGCACCAGATCTCCGAGTGCGGCCAATACCTCCTCCACCGGTGTCGCGGCATCGAAGGCGTGCAATTGGAACAGATCGATGTAGTCGGTGCCGAGCCGGCGCAGCGCCGCTTCGACCGCGGTGATCAACCGGGCCCGGCCGGAACCGGCCTCACCGGGGCCGGGGCCGGTGGGCAGTGAGGCCTTGGTCGACAACAGAACTCGATCACGCCGGCCTCTGATCGCCTGGCCCAGTACCTCTTCCGAGGCGCCGTCGGAGTACACGTCCGCGGTGTCGAACATCGTGACGCCGGCGTCCAGCGCCACATCCACCATCCGGCGGGCCTGGTCGGCGTCGATGTCACCCCAGGCGCCGAACAGTTCTCCGCGACCGCCGAAGGTGCCCGCGCCGAAGCTGAGGGCGGGTACGAGCAGGCCCGATGCGCCCAGTCGACGATAGTCCATGATCAAACCCCTAACGGAACTACAGTTTCATTAATACGGAGAACGATACACTCATCTCGCCACTAATGAAACTGGAGGACCGTTATGAGTTCCGAAAGCGCCGCGCCCGGGTCGGTACGCCCCGGTGGCCGCACCGCCCGGGTGCGCGAGTCGGTATTGCGCGCCGCCGGCGATCTGCTGGCCGAACGCGGATTCACCGCATTGGATCTGGGTGAGGTCGCGGCCCGGGCGGAGGTGGGCAAGACCACGGTGTACCGGCGCTGGCGCAGCCCGGCGTTACTGGTCGCGGATCTGCTCACCGAGATGGCGGAAACCTCACTGCCGCACGCGGATACCGGATCGCTGCGCGGGGATCTCGTCGCCAACGCCCGCCTGGTGGCCCGCACCCTTTCCGATGAACGCCAGGGACCGCTGTTCAAGGCGCTGATCGCCGCGGCGATCAGCGATCCGGAGACCGCGGCCGCGTTGCACCGCTTCTACGATGTGCGACTCACCGAATGGACGCCGTGCGTCACCGCGGCGATCGAGCGCGGCGAACTCGGGCCGCGGACCGATGCCCGCGCACTGCTCTCCGCGGTATCCGCACCGCTGTACTACCGATTCCTGGCCTCCGGCGACGTCATCGATGACCCGGTCGCGGTCACAGCCGCCGACGCCGCGGTCGCCGCAGCCGGATTGTTCACCCGCTGAACCCCGTGGATCAGCGGTGCCATCCCGGATCGCGGCCGGTCAGGCCGATCAGCCGTTGCCAGCCGGGCGCGTCCGCCGCGACATCCACCACCGGGCCGAACAGACCCGGAACACCGTCGCGCGGGGTCTCGCGGAACTGTTCGAGCAGCACCGCCACATCCTTGCCGGCGGGTTGGTAGTCCTGTCCGGTGGCGCGGGCCAGATCCCAGCCGTGCACCACGACCTCGTCGAGTGCGAATCCCGCCATGCCCACGGCCGGACCGGTGACCCCACCGACCTCGGTCACACCGTCCCAGGCCGCCGGATCACGCCACGCCTGCGCCAGCGCTGCAAGCTGGGCGGTAAGCAGTTTCGCCCAGCCATCGGGCAGATCGGTCTGCGGCGCCGGCTCCGGCGGGGCGGAGTTCCCGATACCTTCCTTGGTGGCGGCCATGCGGAACGCCTCGGTGAAACCCAGCGCGTGGAACAGCAGATCCCGCACCGTCATATCCGGACAGGGGGTGGCGGCGCCCAGATCGCCGGTATTAATACCGGCGACGATCGCCGTCATCGCCTCCGTCGCGGTCGCCAGATCGAACTGCGGTGTCGCCATGTGTTCCTCCTCCGAAGGGCGGCCCGAACGGGCCGGGCATCCACAGATGCCGACGAAGTGACGGCGGGAAAGTCATCGGTACCGCAAACGGGTGGGGTTGCCGACCGGACGTCGCGGGTGCATCCTCGACAGTGCCGGATCGGGGATCCGGCATGTCGGACCTCAGCTCAGTTGGATCCTCAACACAAAGGAGCAGCCGATGACCGATCACACCGCCGAGACCGCCGCCACCGACGCGATTCCGGAGGCCGATCAACGGGACCAGGAACTCGACGCGGCACCGGAGGAGTCCGAGTTCGAACCGCTCGTGGATGCCGCCGATCACGAAGCCGCCGAGGCTGATCTGCTCGAGCAGTCCATCGCCGTACCCCTCGACGACGAATACGAACAACCGAGCGCCGGCGACTGACGTCCGGCCGCGGGGGTTCCGGTGTACTTATCCGCCGATCCCGGCCTCCACCGCGGCGTGCAGTTCCCGCAGGCTGGACCGTTCGGTCGCGACCTCCAGAACCCGGATACCGTGCGCGTTCCCGGTGAGCTCTACGGCGAGCTGCGCCGGATCGACCTGCCGGTGTGGAATCCGGTAGGCGGCGCACAGCGCGGCCAGATCCATACCGTGCGGAGTACCGAAAATTCGCTCGAACACCCCGGCGTATTGCGGATCACCCTGCTCGAGCAGTTCGAAGATGCCGCCGCCGTCGTCGTTGGCGACCACGATGGTCAGATCCGAGGGCCGCGGTTCTCCCGGCCCGATCAGCAGTCCGGACGCGTCGTGCAGGAAGGTGAGGTCACCGATCAGCGCGAAGGTGCGTCCGGTATGGCTCAGCGCCGCGCCGACCGCACTGGACACTGTGCCGTCGATACCGGCGACACCGCGGTTGGACAGCACCTTGACCCCCGGGCGCGGATGCGACACGAGTGCGGCGTCACGAACGGGATTCGAGGCGCCGAGCAGTAGCTGATCACCCTCGTGCAGCGCGTCCAGCACCACCTGCGCCACATGCAGGCCGGTGGGCTTGGGGTGGCGGGCCAATTCGGTACGCACCGCGCGGCAGGCCGATTCGTCGAGTTCGCGGCAATGTTCCAGCCACTCCGGCCGCGGCGCCCCGGAGGTGACCGCGCGGGTGCCGGTGCCGACCACATTGCCGGATACATCGGGCCAGCGTGGACCGGTGGTCACGGCGAAGACCGTGATATCCGGATCGGCCAGCACCTTCGACACCTGCCGGTGCAGTGTCGGCCGTCCGGTGATGATGGCCTGCTTCGGCTTCAGTAGCGACAGCACCAGCGGATGCAGCGCCGGACCTGGCATCGCGGCGGTTGGCTCGGCGACCGTCGGCAGCTGCGCCAGCTCGGGGCGATACCCGGCGCCGTGACCGGAGATCACGACGGTATCCGGCGTCAGGTCTATGTCGAGCGGAACGTCCAGCGTCGCGTACTGGGTCTCGGTCCACGGTGCGTCGCCGGTGCGACCGGCCGGAATCGGTTCACCCGCGACCGCATCGGGCACCAGGGGTTCGCGCAGCGGAATATCGAAATGCACGGGTCCGGCATTGCCCGAACGGGTACCTCGGGCCGCGGCCAGCACCCGGCAGACCGCCGCGCGCCACACACTGTTCTGCTTGCGATAGCCCGGCTCCGATTCGGCCAGCCCCAGACTCATCGCGGCCCGCACCTGGCTGCCGAAAAGCCCGAACTGCTCGACGGTCTGATTGGCGCCACTGCCCAGCATCTCGTAGGGGCGGTTGGCACTCAGCACGATCAGGGGCTGCCGGGCGTAGTTGGCCTCCAGGACCGCGGGGCCGAGATTGGCCACGGCGGTACCCGAGGTCATCACCACCGGCACCGGTCGGCCCGAGGAGATCGCCATGCCGATCGCCAGAAAACCGGCGGTGCGCTCGTCGATCCGCAGATGCAATCGCAGCCGCCCCGCCGCGTCGGCCGCTTGCAGCGCGAACGCCAGCGGAGCATTGCGCGACCCCGGGCACAACACGACATCACGCACACCCCCGCGCACCAGTTCGTCCACTACGACCTGGGCCTGTGCTGTCGATGGATTCACACCTTCACCCTGTCAGACCAGCGCGCCGGACGGGACGTCGGCCCGCTCACACCCCCTCTTCGACTTAGGTTTTGCTAACCTAAGACACGTGGCGAAGCGGACCAAATACGTCAAACCCGAGGATCGGCGGATCCTCACCGCCGAGGTGCTCGCGAGTAAACGCGTCAGCCCGAATTTCGTCCGGGTCACCCTGGGCGGAACGGGCCTGGCGGACTTCACTCCGATGGGATTCGACCAGTGGTTCCGGTTGTTCCTGCCGCGCGCCGGCGAATTACGCCTGCCCTCGGCGGCGAGCAATCTCTGGTACGCGCAATGGCTGATGATGAGCAAGGAACACCGCCCGGTGGTGCGCAACTACACCGTGCGCGAATTCCGGCCGGCCGGCGCCGGCCAATTCGGCGAAACCGCCGAGCTGGACATCGATTTCGCCATGCACGGCGAGCACACCCCGGCCTGTGGATGGGCGGCGGACACCACGCCCGGCACCGGGGTCGGCCTGCTCGACGAGGGCATCATGTATCAACCGCCACAGCACAGTTCATGGTCGCTGCTGGCCGGGGACGAGAGTGCGCTGCCGGCGATCGCGGGCATTCTGCGGTCGGCGCCGCGTGAGCTACGCGGCGCTGCCTATGTGGAGATCACCCATGCCGACGATGCCCCGGATCTGGGCGAACCGGCAGGGGTGCAGGTGAATTGGCTGGTCCGCGCCGATCCGGCCGCCGAGATCGGAAGCCTGGCACAGGAAGCGGTCCGGTCCGCCGAATTCGCCCCGAATGAGATCGGCGGCGTCTACGCCTTCCTCGCCGGGGAGCAGAAGCTCGCCACCGGACTGCGGCGGCACCTGGTCGAGCGCGGCATCGCCAAGGCGGACATCACCTTCACGGGGTACTGGCGGTTCGGGAAATCGGCGCCGGGCTGATCGGCGCCGACCCCCGCCGTCCGATATCCGGGATCACATCCCATCCGGATATCGGACGGCGAGGTCATTGAACGGCAACTCAGCCGGCGTGCTTCTGGACCAGCTCGCCGAGCCGCGGGAGCGCCTCGGTCACATGCTTTTTCGCCGACGAACGCAGCGAGGAGTACGCCTTCTTCAGCGCGGGGCGCGAGGAGGCCTCGGAACGCGCGTCGGTCACCGAGAGCAGCGACTCGGCAACGTCGTCGGCGTTGGCGACCAGCAGATCGGCGAATGAGCCGTTACCCGACGCCTGGTACTGGGCCCAGTACGGCTCCAACTGCTCGACGAACTTCGGCGCGAACGACTCCAGCGCGTCCGAGACGATCGTCGGGCTGACCTTCTTGACCGCGGCGTAGCCACCCTTCACGGCCAGGCCCGATGCGCCCCCCTTATCGGACACCTCCGCATCCAGGACTTCCTGGGCGTCGGCCAGGAAGGCCGGGCGTTTGGCGTCATCGAGCAGGGATTCAGACAGTGCTGCAACCACTTTCAGGTTCCTCCGGATAGTTTTTCGATGAGCGAGCGCGGGTAACTATACGCACCGGACGCACTGGACACATCGTCCTCACCCGTCACGGCTGCCAAGGCAGCAACTGCACCATCAGTCCCTCACAATCGGCGAGCAACGTCCCGGATTCATCGCGCAGCCGCGCGGAGACGAAAGTTTTCCGCCCTTCCACCCGATCCACGGTGCCCTCGACCACCAGCGGAGTCTCCAGCGGCGTCACCTTCCGGTAGTTGACGTGCAGGAATGCGGTGCGGCTGATCGGGCGCCCGGCATAGTGCACGAGCGAGCCGAACAGATCGTCGAACAGCAGCGGCAGCACACCCCCGTGCACGGCGTTGTTCCCGCCGAGATGAAAACGGCGGAACTCGCCCCGCATCCGCACCCCCGTCGGGCCCGCCTCGGTCATCACCCAGGGCGGCAGCAGGAGGCTGCCGCGGCCCGGCAGCGAGGGAATCCGGCCGGAGGGCCCCTGCAGTTCCGGTGCGCGGTAGGGCTCGAGCAGTTCGATCAGCGCGTTCGCCTGTTCGAGTGCCTTGCCGAACACCTCGTCCGGACAGTCGACGGACACGGCGAGGTCCTGCAACGTGCGCATGGCCTCGAGGAACGGCGCGTAGTTCTCGCCCAGATCGGCCTCGACGACCTTGGGAAACCCGCCGTGTTTCTCGTACCGGTCGCCGTCTACCGCCGTGTCTGTCGTTCGCTCGCTACGCTCGCTCATGACCAGCACGGTAACTCCAGTTCTTACACCGTCCAACCCAACTTGTCGGTAGTGTGCCGATCGTCGGCCGACCGGACGGACATCATATTTTCGGCGATCGGGCCCGGCACGGACGATCGGCCGCCGCCGACCGGGGTGCATGATGCTCAGGTGACGTTCAATGCGAAACTCTGGGAGCCCGTGGCGGGTTTCGAGGACCTGACCGACATCACCTACCACCGGCATGTCGAACAGGGCACCGTCCGCGTGGCCTTCGACCGCCCGGAGGTGCGCAACGCCTTCCGCCCGCACACTGTCGACGAGCTCTATCGCGCGCTCGATCACGCGCGGATGCTTTCCGATGTGGGCGCGATCCTGCTCACCGGCAACGGTCCCAGCGCCAAGGACGGCGGCTGGGCGTTCTGCTCGGGCGGCGATCAGCGCATCCGCGGCCGCAGCGGTTACCAGTACGCGGACGGCGAGACCGCCGAGACCGTCGACAAGGCACGCGCCGGCCGCTTGCACATTCTCGAGGTGCAGCGACTGATCCGGTTCATGCCGAAGGTGGTCATCGCACTGGTCAACGGCTGGGCCGCGGGCGGTGGGCACAGTCTGCACGTGGTGTGCGATCTGACCCTGGCCAGCCGCGAGCACGCCCGGTTCAAGCAGACCGACGCCGATGTGGGCAGTTTCGACGGCGGCTTCGGCAGCGCGTATCTGGCGAAGATGGTGGGCCAGAAGTTCGCCCGCGAGATCTTCTTCCTCGGCCGCACCTACACCGCCGAGCAGATGCATCGGATGGGCGCGGTGAACGCGGTCGTCGATCACGACCGGCTCGAGGACGAGGCGCTGGAGTGGACCGCCGACATCCTCGGCAAGTCCCCGCAGGCCCAGCGCATGCTCAAGTACGCGTTCAACCTCACCGACGACGGTCTCGTCGGCCAGCAACTGTTCGCCGGTGAGGCCACCCGCCTGGCCTACATGACCGACGAGGCGATCGAGGGCCGCGACGCGTTCCTCGAGAAGCGCGAGCCGGACTGGTCGCCGTACCCGTACTACTTCTGACGGTCCCGCACGTCGTATCCCGCCGAACATGTGGTTCGGCGGGATTAGGGTCGGGGGGTGGACATCCTCAGCAGCCGGATCATTCTGCGGCCGGTGGACTACGAGCGCACGCTGGCGTTCTACCGGGACGCGCTGGAGCTGGCGATCGCGCGCGAGTATCCGGGCGGCACAGTCTTCTTCGCCGGGCAATCCCTGCTCGAGGTGGCCGCGCACGGACGCGACGCGAAGGCACCCACCGGATTCGCGGGCGCTGTGTGGTTGCAGGTGCGCGACGCCTCGATCGCGGCCACCGAACTGGCCCTGCGCGGCGTACCGATCGACCGGCCACCGGTACGCGAGTCGTGGGGCCTGATCGAGATGTGGTTGCGCGATCCGGACGGTGTCCCGATCGTGCTGGTCGAGGTGCCCGCCGATCATCCCCTGCGCGGAGATTCGCGCAGGCCCGCGGAGTGACGCGACCTCGCGCCAACCACCGGGAACCGCCTTACCATCCCGCCGGGCCGAACATGTCGGCAACCTGCCAACCGCATTAACGGACCGATAACGCACACTTAACACGTGACCGCCGAACTGTTCGTTCTGCTCATCGTCGTCGTCACGGCTCTCGTTTTCGACTTCACCAACGGCTTCCACGACACGGCCAATGCCATGGCGACATCGATCGCTACCGGCGCCTTGCGGCCGCGCACCGCAGTGCTGTTGTCGGGTGGGCTGAATCTGATCGGGGCCTTCCTGAGCGTGGAGGTCGCCGCTACCGTCGCCGACGGCATCGTGCGGCTCGACGAGGTCGGCGGCGCGGATCTGCTGACCATCGTCTTCGCCGGCCTCGTCGGCGGCATCCTGTGGAATCTGCTCACCTGGTTGTTCGGCCTGCCGTCGAGTTCGTCGCACGCGCTGTTCGGCGGATTGATCGGCGCCACCGTGGCGGCGCTCGGCTGGAGCGGAGTGATCTGGTCGGCTGGGCACAAGGGTGTGCTCACCAAGATCATCATCCCCGCCCTGCTGGCCCCGGTGGTGGCGGCGCTGGTCGCCTCGATCGGCACCTGGCTCGTCTATCGGATCACCCGGCGCAGTGACCAGCATGTGGTGAACCGCGGATTCCGGTGGGGGCAGGTCGGTTCGGCGTCGCTGGTCTCGCTGGCGCACGGCACCAACGACGCGCAGAAGACGATGGGCATCATCTTCCTGGCGCTCATCGCCTACGGGTCCGCCCAGCCGTCGGATCAGCTGCCGCTGTGGGTGATCGTGGCCTGTGCCGTCGCCATCGCCGCGGGTACCTCACTGGGCGGCTGGCGCATCATCCGGACGCTGGGCAAGGGTTTGGTCGACATCACTCCGCCGCAGGGCTTGGCGGCCGAATCCACAAGTGCCGCGATCATTCTCACCTCCGCGCATTTCGGCCTGCCGCTGTCGACCACACAGACGGTCACCGGCGCGATCCTCGGTACCGGCATCGGCCGCCCGGGCGCCGAGGTGCGCTGGTCGGTACTGGGCCGCATGGTGGTGGCGTGGGTGTTCACCCTGCCGCTGGCCGGGGTCGCGGGGGCGATCTGCTGGGCCATCGCGCACGGTATCGGCGGACTGCCCGGCGTGCTGGTGGTCTTCGCGATCCTCATCGTGGTGGCCGGAGTGATCTATCTGCGCTCGCGCCGCACCCCCGTGCACGCGGCGAATGTGAACGAGCAGTGGACGAATCTGCCGGGTGTCCACGGCGCCGACGCACCCGCCACCGAAATGCCCGGAACCACCGCGGTTCCCGGGCGGGACGCCACCGCCCCCGCCCCGACGGCCGGCACCCCGCCCGAGGGCGCAGGCCCCGACAACGCCGAACCGGGACCCGGTACGCCCCACGGCGACACCGACGAGCCGTCCGGGACCGATCGCTCCGGCCCCATCGCACCGGGCGTGGGCGACGAATCCCGGCCATCGCACCGCACCGCTAGGAATCTCTGATGCAGACCCTGCTCAACGATCTGTCCGAACTGTGGCGCGTCACCCTCGCGGCATTGATCTTCGGCGCCGGACTTCCGGCGATCTTCGCGCTCGGCGTGGCCCTGCACTCGATCGCCGGCGACGCGCCACAGCCCGCGTCGGTCCGTCGGCGTGCCGTCGCCGCGGGTGCGGGTTTGTGCTACGCGGTGGTACTGCTGACCGTTATCGCCGGTGTGCTGTTCGTTGCCAAGGATTTCCTGGCCACGCGCCTCGGCATTCATCTGTTCGGTTGAGAGGACATCGTGACCACCGAATCCGCATCACCACAGCAACCCGAACCCGCCGAGACGACACCGTCGGTACTGCAGAAGGTCCTGGGCTGGCTGCGCGCCGGATATCCGCAGGGTGTGCCCCAGTCGGACTACGTCGCACTCCTTGCCGTCCTGCACCGGCGGCTCACCGACTACGAGGTCCATCTGGTCGTCGAGGAGCTGGTCCGCGAACGTGCGGGCGACGACGAGATCGCCCAGCACGAGATCGAGGATGCCATCGCCCGAGTTGCCAAGGAGCTGCCGGGCGAGGACGATATCGCTCGAGTGGCATCCCACCTGGCAGCTGGTGGCTGGCCGCTGGCGACACCGACGTCGGACTGACCTTCCCCTCGATTCAGTGAAGGAAGCGCGGACCCGTTTACGGGTCAACGACCTCGACATGACAGCATCGCGAACGTGAGCACCACCCTGCGGACCCTCCCCATGCCCACCGGAGCCGCGGTGGGTGACATCATGCCGCATCTGCGTGCGGCATTGGAGGGCAACGGCCCGGCGTGGCTGCCGATCCCGACCGGCGATCGCCGGGAATCCCACCGCCTGTCCAGCGCACTGCGCCCGGGCGAATCCATCGAAGATGATGTGGCCCTGGTGGTCACGACTTCCGGCACCACCGGTGTGCCCAAAGGCGCGATGCTCACCGCCGCCGCCCTGCGCGCCAGTGGCGATGCCACCCACGAACGTCTCGGCGGCCCCGGCCAATGGCTGCTGGCGCTGCCGACCTATCACGTTGCCGGTGTACAGGTGCTGCTGCGCAGCATCCAGGCCGGCACCGAACCGGTCGTACTCGATGTCTCCGGCGGATTCCTGCCCGGTGGACTGGCGACCGCGGTGGCCGGGATGACCGGTCCACGCCGCTACACCTCGCTGGTGCCGACCCAGCTCATCAAGGCCCTCGACGATCCGGTCGGCGTCGAGGCGCTCGCAGGCCTGGACGCGGTGCTCGTGGGCGGCGCGGCCACGCCCAGGCCCGTACTCGACCGGGCTCGGGCGGCCGGTATCAACGTGGTCCGCACGTATGGCATGAGCGAGACCTGCGGTGGCTGCGTCTACGAGGGCGTGCCCCTGACCGGCGCGCAGGTGCGAATCGAGGACGGGCGGGTGCTGCTGGGCGGTGCCATGCTCGCCAAGGGCTATCGCGGAATCCCCGATCATCCCGCCTTCACCGAGCCCGGCTGGTTCCGCACCGAGGACGCCGGCACCTTCGACGACGGCGTCCTGACCATCAGCGGGCGACTGGACGAGGCCATCATGACCGGCGGACTCCTGGTGATCCCACAGGTGGTCGAGGCCGTGCTGGCCACCCATCCGGCGGTCAACGAGGCCGTGGTGCTCGGCCTGCCCGATTCGCGGCTGGGCCAGCGGGTTGCCGTCGCGGTGGTGCCCAATCCGGGAACCACACCGACCCTGGACGACCTGCGCGCCCACGTGGTGGCCGAACTGGACCCGATCGCCGCGCCGCGCGAACTGGCGGTCGTCGACGAGATCCCGATGCGCGGACCGGGCAAACCGAACCGGACCCAGCTGCGCGAACACCTGCTCGAACAGTCCGCACAAGAGTGGACCGGCTCGTAGCCGACCCGCGAATCCGCGGGTGGAGGCGCATGCAAGGCGTCTGACAGTCCTCTTGCGTCAGCACGCAACAGTGGCGCAAGCCGGGTGCAAGACCGGCCCCGCACTGTTGTGGCATGACTTCTTACGCACCTGCTGAAGCACTCGCCATCGAGGCGGACGGGCTGGTCAAGATTTTCGGGGAGCAGCGGGCCGTCGACGGCGTGAGCCTGGCGGTGCCGCAGGGCGCCGTCTACGGCGTGCTCGGTCCGAACGGGGCCGGTAAGACCACCACCATCCGCATGCTCGCCACCCTGTTGCGCCCCGACGGCGGCCGGGCCCGGATCTTCGGCCACGATGTCCTGTCCGAGCCGACCGCGGTCCGATCGCTGATCGGCGTCACCGGGCAGTACGCCTCGGTCGACGAGAAGCTCAGCGCCACCGAGAACCTCATGATCTTCTCCCGGTTGCTCGGCCTCAGCCGCGGCGACGCCAAGCGCAAATCATCCGAACTGCTCGAGGAATTCGGGCTCACCGAGGCCGCGAACAAACCCCTGGAGAACTTCTCCGGCGGTATGCGGCGCCGGCTCGACCTGGCTGCCAGCCTGATCGCGACCCCGCCGCTGCTGTTCCTCGACGAGCCCACCACCGGTCTGGACCCGCGCACCCGCGCCCAGATGTGGGAGACCATCCGCCGCCTCGTCCGCGAGGGCGCCACCGTACTGCTGACCACGCAGTACCTGGACGAGGCCGATCAGCTGGCCGATCGGATCGCGGTCATCGACCGCGGCAAGGTGATCGCCGACGGCACCTCCGACGAGCTCAAGGCCTCGGTCAGCCAGTCGGCATTGCAGATCACCGTCGCCGATCGCAGCCGAATCGAACAGGCCCGCACCGAGGTCGCGGACTTCCTCTCCCACGCCGAGGGCAAGCTGGTCGAGGCGGCCATATCGCCGGAGGCGGGGCGCGTCACCGCACCGCTGAGCGATCCGAGCGTCACCGCCGATCTGCTGATCCGCCTGCGCGACAACGATATTCGTGTCGACGAGATCACCGTCAGCAAGCCGAGCCTGGACGAGGTGTTCTTCGCCATCACCGGCCACGGCGCCGAATCCGACACCGAAGACGACGATTCCGCCACCGCCGCGGCCTGACATTCACTCATCACACTCGAAGGACTCACTGTGACCACTACACTTCCCGCACCCGCCGCTACCGGCCGGCATGCGGACCGGGTCGCGATACCCGAGGTCAGCAACCACATTTCGTTCCGTCAGACGATCGCGAATTCGCTGACCATGGCCTATCGCGGCATCCTCAAGATCAAGCACAATCCGGAACAGCTGTTCGACGTCACGATCCAGCCGATCCTGTTCACGGCGCTGTTCGCCTACATCTTCGGCGGCGCATTCGCCGGCAGTGTGCAGGCCTATCTACCGACGTTGATTCCCGGCATCCTGGTCCAGACAGTCGTACTCACCTCGGTCGTCACCGGCACCCAGCTGCGGGAGGATATGGACAAGGGCGTCTTCGACCGCTTCAAATCTCTTCCGATCGCACGGGTTTCGGCCCTGGCGGGCGCGCTCGTCGCCGATATGGTGCGCTACGGTCTGGCCACCACTCTGACCGTCGTCGTCGGCCTGATCCTCGGCTACCGTCCGGGCGGCGGCTTCCTCGGCGTGGTTGCCGCCGGTGCGGTCGTCATCTTCTGCTCGTTCGCGGTCAGCTGGATCTGGGCGCTGGTCGGTGTCACCGGTAAGAGCGCCGCGTCGGTGCAGGGCATCTCGATGATGATCATGTTCCCGCTGACCTTCATGTCCGGTGCGTTCGCACTCGTCAGCACCATGCCCGGCTGGCTGCAGGGCATCAACAAGGCGAATCCCGTGTACTACATGGTGAATTCGTGCCGGGAGCTGATGAACGGCAATGTCTACAGCAGCAATCTGCTGTGGTGCCTGGTCGGCTCCCTCGTGGTGATCGTGATCTTCGCACCGCTCGCCATCCGGGCCTACATGCGCCGGGCGTAGTCCGCACACCGCACCGCTGGAATCTGCCCGCCGGTCACGAAAGTGACCGGCGGGCAGTCGTATTCACGGACGTACCGAGCGGCGCGCGACCGGACCGCCGGGCGACCGGACCACGGCCTACTCGCCGAGCAGGCGTTCCAATTCCGGCAGCATCCCCAGGAACCGGGTCGCGGCGGTATGACGACTCATCCCCGATATCGTGCGCTGGCCCGCCTCGATCACATCCGCACCGGCCCGCTCGGTCGCCGCGTCCAGATGGCGGCTCCAGCGCATCGACGAATAGTCCTGCCGCCCCACAACTTTCTGCGAGATGGCCAGCAGCTCCGCACCCACTCGTGGCTTCATTCCGGAGTGAATCAGATACGAGCCGAGCGCACCGGCCGCACCGCCGATCTGCGGCAGATCGATGAACTGGGTCAGGCGCTCCTCCGCCGCCCGCACGATCTGGACCGGCAGATCCGGAACCTCATGCGCGGCGTCGTTGAGCACATGGGCATCGAGCACCGCGGCCGCGACGATGATGTCACCCGGTCCCGGGCCGCCGCCCCCGCCCGGCCAGCCGAACAGCTCCAGGCTGCGCCGGAAGGCACGCAGCCCACGCTCGACATGTCCTTCCGCCAAGTCCAGTTCGGCCAGCCCGGCGACCACGGCCGCCTTACGGTGGTTGGGCCGGGTCACCGGATCGTCCATGCCGACACCGTCGTCCACGACGCCGAGCGCGTATTCCAGCTCGCGCCGCGCCTCGGCCAGCCGGCCGGTGCCGACCATCGAGACCGCGAGGAAGCTGCGCAGTTCCACACTCTCCTCGTAGCAGCGCAGTTCCTGCATCAGCTCCGCGGCGCGGCGGTAGTAGCCCACCGCTTCCTCGTAACGCGCGGCCTGCGATGCCATCTGGCCCAGATGCTGGCAGCACATCGCCGTACCCCACACATCGTGCCCGTCCATGAGTGCGAGGACCCGCTTGCCGTCACGGATGGAACCCTCCATGTAGCTGGCGTTCTCCCGAATGTTCGCGCGGATCAACAAGGCCAGCGAACGAGTCGTATCGTCATCGGCGCGGGTACCGGCCGCGAGCATGCGGATCGCATTCACCAGATCGACAGGTGCACAGAGTAATTCGGCCAAAAAACGCAGGGAGGGGCGTAGATCGTCACGGGCGAGCAGCCGGCGGGCGCGCACCCGGACGGTCGCGATGGAGCGCAGACCGGTATCGGCGAATGCCAAATGCATGGTGAGGAAGACGTAGCTCTGCATTTCGAGATCGGTCCCGCCCGGCACCAGCACTCCAGCCGGAGGAGGTACCGCCACCACCCGCGGCGCCCAGTTCATCAACTCCATATGAGCGCCACGCATCACCCACAGCACGGCGATCGGCCCGAAAATCGAATAGACGGTGCGGGAATCACCGGTGTCGATCGCATGGCGCAGTACGGACAGCAGATTGTCGAGTTCGGCGGCGAACGAGAGCACCACCCGGACCTGCTCGGGGCCCTCGTACGCGCATACCGACTCGTAGGCGAATTCCCGTGCCCAGCCGCACATCCGGTCCATCACAAGATCGGCTTCATCGGCCGCGGTCAGCCGCTCCTCGCCGAATTCGCGGACGGTTTCCAGCATCCGGTAGCGGGTTTCGATCGCTTCGTCGTCGGCCAGGACCGTCAGAAGCGATTGGCCCACCAGACCGTCCACCGCCGCGACCGCGTCGAGCACATCCGGCCCGCCGGCCACGAATTCGGCCGCGCGCAAGGTGAATCCGCCCGGAAACCGGCATAGTCGGCGCAATGCCACCTGCTGCTCGGATTCGAGCAGATTCCAGCTCCATTCGATCACCGCGTGCAGGGTGCGGTGACGTTCGGGTGAGCTGCGGTCACCGGACCGCAGTAGGGTAAAGCGATGTTCGAGCCGGGACTCGATCTCCTCCACACTCATGGCACGCACGCGAGCGGCAGCCAGTTCGATCGCCAGCGGCAGACCGTCGAGAGTTCGGCACAGGCGCGCGACGACCTGCGGATCCAGTCGTGCCGAGGGCCGCACGGCACGCGCCCGGCTGACGAACAGTTCGGTGGCCGGAGATCCCTGCGCGTCGATTGCCAACGGCGGCAAGGGGTATACCGTCTCCGCGGTGATCGCGAGCGGGGCCCGGCTGGTGGCCACCACCGTCAACTGCTCACAGCTGCCGACGAGATCGGCGACCACCTCGGCCACGGCGTCGATGAGGTGTTCACAGTTGTCCAGAATCAGCAGCATCGGACGCAGCGACAGGGCCTCGCGCAACCGGCGCCTGCCGTCGACGGTCCGATTGCGGCGCAGCACATTGGTTTCGCGCGTGTACTCGTTGACACCGAGAACCGCACCGATCGCGTTCTCGATCTCGGCGCAGGTCACCGCCAGCCGCTCGGCGGCCGACCCATCGGAATCGGCACGCAGCGAGGCCAATTCGACCAGCGTGACCGGCTGCTGTTGCGCCAGCCGCGCACCGAGTTCGTTCGCCACCCGGGTCTTTCCGGTACCACCCGGGCCGAGCACGGTCGTCACCCGGAACCGCCGTACGAGCTTTTCGAGCTCCCGCAGATCGCTCTCGCGGCCCAGGAGCGGATTCGGCGCGGCCCGCAGGCCGAGGGCCGTATTCGGCAGCGTGGCAGCCGATTCGGGGTGGCCGTCGGCCGGTAGCAGGGCGTGTTGCGCGGAGGAGACCCGCTGCACCCCGGATGCGGGAGGCGCCGGGCGCTGCTGCGATATCTCCGCCGGTTGGTCGCCGCGCAGAATCGCGGTATTCAGCGCCACCAGCGCGGGCCCCGGATCGGCACCCAGTTGCTCGCCGAGCCGGGTCCGCAGACCCGCGAAGACCTCCAGCGCCTCATTGGCGCGGCCGTCGGAGGCGAGCAGGCGCATCAGTGTGGCGTGCGTCGGCTCGTCCAGTGGTTGCGCCGCCGCGGACCGGCGTGCCACCCGCAACGCACCGCCGATATCCCCGGCCGCCTCCCGCGCCGACAGTTCCAGCCCGTCCAGGGCCGCCGCGCATGCCGCCGCGAGTTCGCGGACCTCATCGGCGACCGGGCCGCGCGGCAGGTCGGCGCCCGGCTCGCCTCGCCACAGCCCGCGAGCACGCAGCACCTGGTCGAGACATCCGGCGGTATCGCCGCGATCGAGCAGTTGCCGCGCTTGCCGTTCCAGCGTGTGCGCCATGCTCAGGTCGACCTGAGCCGAATCCATCAGCAGGCGATAACCGGCGGGGCCGATTTCGAGCGCGCCCTCGGGTAACGCCGAACGCAGGCGCGAGACCTGAGTATGCAGCGCGTTCATCGGTGCGCGCGGCGGCTGGTCGCCCCAGATGTCGTCGATCAGCGCCTGTGCGCTGCGGCTGCGCCCCGGCTGCACGGCCAGCGCCGCGACCAGCAGTCGCGCCCGCGCGCCGGGCACCGCGACCAGATCCGCGTCGCGGCGCAGGGCGATCTCACCGAGAACGGCTACCCGAACCCCGGACAGCGTCGATCCCCGGCCGTCCGGCCGGGTGTGCGTGCCGGCTTCCGCGGAGCCGCTGTGATCAGAAAACATGCCATCGCAATCGTATGTGGCCGGTCGAGTGATTTGCGGGCGCCGGCGAACCGCACCGCCCTCCGGAAGTTTACTCCGATATATCGCAATATTCTTACCCGCGGGAGGAGTTCCGCGCTGCCGCCTCCGGGCCGCCACCATTAGGCAGTGCCGCCCACGCCCAATGGTGAAGCCCTCCGTGGTGACACTGCGCTGCCGCCTCCGGGCCACCACCATTAGGCAGTGCCGCCCACGCCCAATGGTGAAGCCCTCCGTGGTGACACTGCGCTGCCGCCTCCGGGCCACCACCATTAGGCTTCCGGACATGGCTAGTGCTGCACAATGGCTCGAAGGCGCCCGTCCGCGGACGTTGCCCAATGCGATCGCCCCGGTCCTGGTAGGCACCGGCGCGGCCGCGTCGCTGGATGCCGCGGTGTGGTGGAAGGCGCTGCTGAGCCTGCTGGTTTCACTGGCCTTGATCATCGGCGTGAACTTCGCCAACGACTACTCCGACGGAATTCGGGGCACCGACGACGAGCGAGTGGGACCGCTGCGCCTGGTCGGCTCGGGGCTCGCGAGCCCCGCCGCCGTCCGGGGTGCGGCGATCGCCTGCCTCGGCGTCGGCGCGATCTTCGGATTGATCCTGGTTTTCACTACCGCGTGGTGGCTGTTGCTGATCGGCGCCGCCTGCCTGGCCGGCGCGTGGTTCTACACCGGTGGCAGTAAACCGTACGGCTACAGCGGTTTCGGTGAGATCGCGGTCTTCGTCTTCTTCGGCCTGGTCGCGGTGCTGGGCACCCAGTTCGTGCAGGCCGAGCGTGTCGAATGGGCCGGCCTGGTGGGGGCCGTCGCGGTCGGCGCCTTCTCCAGCGCGGTGCTGGTGACCAACAACTTGCGCGATATCCCCACCGATTCGGTGACCGGAAAGACCACCCTCGCGGTGAAGCTCGGCGACACCCGCACCCGCACTCTGCATCTGGTGCTGATGGTGGTGCCCTTCATCGCCTCGCTGGCACTGGCTGTACGCACCCCGTGGGCACTGGTCGGACTGATCGCGATCCCGCTCGCTGTCCGGTCCAATGCCCCGGTGCGGGGTGGCGAGCAGGGGCCCGGACTGATTCCGTCACTGCGCGACACCGGCCTCGCCATGCTTGCCTGGTCGCTGCTGACCGCGCTGGCTCTCAGCCTCGGCTGAGTTCCGGCGCAACCGGACTCAGTCCCGGCCGCCCTCCGGCACGAAGATACCGAGTACCCAGTTCACGACTGTGACGATGAGGGCGCCTGCCAGCGCTGCCCAGAACCCGTCGATCCGCAGACCGTAGTCGGTGGTCTCGGTGATCTTGGCGGTCAGCCACAGCATCAGCGCGTTGATCACCAGCAGGAACAGTCCCAGCGTCACGATCACCAGCGGTAGTGACAGCAACTTCACGATCGGTTTGATCAGCGCGTTGACCAGCGCGAAGACGACCGCGACACAGACCACGACGAGAATCTTGCCGCCGGTACCCGAATCGGGCGGATCCTTCAATTCGATTCCGCCGATCCAGGCCGCGGCGAGCCAGATCGCGAGAGCGTTGATCGCCAGGCGAAGCAGTAGAGCCATGCGGCAATGCTAACGGCGCGCGGGCCCGTTTACCGGCCAGGCGAAGGCGACTCGTTCACGCGACCACCGTGACCGCACAGCGCCGCCATGGCTCCACCGCGTAGGGTCGCGTGGCAGGCTCCGAATCAAGCGGCGCGATCGAGTATCTCGTGAGTCGCCTCGCGCAACCGGTCCATCCCCTCCGAGCCGCCCAGTAACTCCTTGGTCGTCGGATTGGCCGCGCGCAGGATTCCGAGCAGGATGTGTCCCGTTCGGATGCTGTCGTCCCCGCGGGATATCGCTTCGCGCAGTGACAGTTCCAGCGTCTTCTTGGCATCCTTGGAAAAGGGGATGTGGCCGAAGTTCACGATTCCGCCCAACCGGAATTTCCCGCGTCCCTTCGCCGCCGGCGCCGGCTCGTCGAATACATCCTCGCCGAATGTGGCCTGCACGCTGTCGCGCACCGCCTCGAGATCGATGCCGATCGACTCGAGCGCGGCCGCATCGTCGGCACCGAGCGGTTCGCTCGAAATTTCGGTCGTCAATCGGTCCCGAATCTGCTCGGCGGTAATACCGTTGTCGGTCAGTATCTTTCGAAGCGGGGCATCCGGAGAGGACAGGACACCGAGCAGCACATGCTCGACATCGATCTGCGGCGAGCGCAATTCGCGGGCTTCCTCCTGAGCCACTACGACCGCGCGCCGCGCCGTCTTGGAAAATCGTTCGAACATCAGCGAATTCCGCCTCTCCGGTTGTACTTCTGATGGACCGCCTGCCGGCTCACCTCGAGCGCGTCGGCGATGGCTTGCCAGGACCACCCGCGCTTGCGCGCATTGGTCACCTGAATCGCCTCCAATCGCTCGAGCAAGCGCCGCAGAGCCAGAACCGCACGGAGCCCGACCTGCGGGTCCGGGCTACCGGCGGCGCTCGCCAGCGTTGTTGCTTCACTCATGTACGTCAATCTACGTTGACAACCGGAGCGTGTCAACGAAAATTGACACATTGCGATGCCCTCCCCGAGTGAACACCCGGAGGATGTGCGGGCTCAGCCCTGCCAGATACCCGTGGCGGCGAACTCCGCCAGAACGCCGCGCGCCGGGGTCAGATCCAGACCCTGCGCGGCAACCCACTCGTCGTTGAAATACGTTCCCGCATAACGATCCCCGCCATCGCACAGCAGTGTCACCACACTGCCCTCCCGGCCGGCGGCGATCATCTCCGCGATCACGGCGAAGGCGCCCCACAGATTGGTTCCGGTGGAACCACCGACCCGGCGGCCCAGCACCTCGCCCGCATGCCGGCAGGCGGCGATCGACGCGGCATCGGGCACCTCGATCATGCGATCGACCACCTGGCCCACGAACGACGGCTCGACCCGCGGCCGGCCGATCCCCTCGATCCGCGACGGCATCCCCGTCTGATAATCCGGGTCACCGACCTCGTAGCCGCCGTAGAACGCGGAATTCTCCGGATCGACCACGGCCAGCCTGGTGGCGTGGCGGCGATACCGGATGTAGCGGCCGATGGTGGCGCTGGTACCGCCCGTCCCCGCACCGACGACGATCCAGTCCGGAATCGGATGAGTCTCCAAAACCATTTGCTGATAAATGGATTCGGCGATGTTGTTGTTCCCGCGCCAGTCGGTGGCCCGCTCGGCATAGGTGAACTGATCCATGTAGTGGCCGCCGCATTCGGCCGCCAGCCGCACCGCCTCGGTATAGATATCGGGCGCGCGCTCGACGAAATGACAGCGGCCGCCCTGCGCCTCGATCAGTGCGATCTTCTCCGGCGACGTCTTGGCCGGTACCACCGAGACGAAGTCCAGCCCCAGCAGCTTCGCGAAATACGCCTCGCTGATCGCCGTCGAACCCGACGACGCCTCGACGATCGCCGTATCTTCCCGCACCCAGCCGTTGCAGATCGCGTACAGGAACAGCGATCGGGCCAGCCGATGCTTCAAACTGCCGGTCGGATGAGTGGACTCATCCTTCAGATACAGCCGCACACCCCACTCGGGCGGCAGCGGATAACGCAACAGATGGGTATCGGCACTGCGTTGCGCATCGGCCTCGATGAGCCGCACGGCATCATCGACCCACTCCCGCGAGATACTGCGATCGCAGTACCTCACCGGGGCTGATCTCCCGGGCCCTCTTCGCCCCGCATCCGCGCCCGCAGGTTCGCCTTGTCGTTGCGACGCTTCTCATCGACCGCGGCGATGTCCTCGTTCACCCGGGTACGCAACTTCTTGAACAGCACCAGTGACAGCGGCATCGCGACGATCAGCGCGAATAACAGCGACACGATCAGCGGGATATCGACGTTCACCAGATTCGCCACCACCACGATGATCACGGCGATCACCGCGACCAGCGCCAATCGGGCCAGGGTGTACAGCGCCAGGTTGCCTGCGAGCCGCCGCCCCGCCGAGGCCGGGGCCCGATCGCTCGCGCCGGCGTCGGGTCGGGATGCTTCACTCACAAGACCAGGGTAGGCGACGCCGGAACACCCTTTCCGTCCCGCCCGGCTGTGACCTGCGGGTCACCCGCACCCGGTCGGGCCGACGAGCCGCTACGCGATTGTCGCGCCCCGGCCCTCCTGCGCCGCGGCGCAGGTCGCTCCCGGTTCGCTGCCCCGATTACTTCCAATCGAACGTATATCCGTTTTGTCTATTACTTCCCCTTTACCAACGTTAGATCGTTCGAGTACCCAGGGGTCCGGATGTAACTATGTCGCTATCTGATGAGGGATCTGTCGATTACGGAAAGGTTTGCGAATGACTGCGATCACCGCGGCGAGCCGCACGTTGGGTTCCGTCAACGGCCAGGAGGCCCTCCTGACCCCGGGCCAGGTGGCGGCGCTGTTCCACGTCGATCCGAAAACAGTCACCCGGTGGGCTCATGCCGGGCGGCTGGGCTCGCTGCGTACCCCGGGAGGACATCGCCGCTTCCGTGAGTCCGAGGTCATGCACTTGCTGAAGTCGCTGACCACGGAGGCCACCCGCGCCTGAGCGAGAGGGCCGGTGAGCGACCACTTGCCGGCCGAATCTCGCGGTCACCGTGCCACAGGTACGCACACGGGATTACCCTCGATGTCAGGAGGTGAGCGACGTGGCGTACCTGTTGGCACTCATCGCGGTCGTGGCTGTCGCGGTGTTGTGCTGGAAAGCGTTCGGACCGGAGCGTATGCCCAGAATCGGCGGCGGACGGGCCCAAGGCAACCGTCGCCGGGCCCTCGGCCCCGACGACGATCCAGAATTCCTGTGGCGGATCTCCCGCCAACGTCGTGACGATCCAGGCTCGGACCGCTGAGCTCACCCCAGAGCGAAGGCATCAATCCGGATATCGTCGGATATCGACTCGAAGGCGGCCAGCGCCGCGGCCGTGGTGTCGTGGCCGGCCGGCAATAACGGCAGTCGTACCGCCGCGCTCGGAATGCGACCCTGCGCGGCCAGTACTGCCTTGATCACCACCGGATTGGGCTCCGCAAACAGGGCGCGCGCCGGCTCCACGAGCGCGTCACCGTATCGCCGAGCCGTGTCGATCCGTCCGTCGCGCCAGGCCGCGACCAATGCGACGTAGGCTTCCGTCGCGATATTCGCGCAGGTCAGAATGGCTCCGCGTGCACCGAGCGCCAGCAGCGGCGCGGTGAACAGATCATCCCCCGACAGCACTGCGGTACGTTCCGCGGCGGCGGCCATGAATGCCACCGTGGCCTCGTCGACCGCGCCCACCGCATGTTTGAATCCGGCCACGTTCGGCAATTCCGCCAGCCGGCACAGCGTTGCCGCGTCGAGCGGCCGGCCGGTACGGTGCGGGACGTTGTAGATCACCAGCGGAACCGGGCTCACCGCGGCCAACCGCCGGAAATGCTCGACCACTCCGGCTGGTGAGGGCTTCGTGTAGTACGGCACCACGGTCAGCGCACCCGCGGCCCGCGGGTCCAATGCCGCCAGCTCCCGTTCGGACTCCGCGGTCGAATTGCCGCCGGTGCCCACGATCAGCGGTGCGCCGTGATCCAGGCACACTTCGGCGCACACCTCGACCACCGACCGTCGTTCCGCTGCTGTGAGAGTGGCGGGTTCGGCCGTGGTGCCCAACGCCACAATGCCGCTCGCTCCCGCATTCAGAGCCTCGGACGCCAACCGCGCGAGCATGCCGTAGGCGGGTTCGTCGCGATCGGTGAAGGGTGTGATCAATGGGACGAAGAGACCGCTGAATGTCATACGCGTCAGCCTGATCCAGGCTCGGATTCAGGTCCAGTTCACATATCTATCCATAGAGTTAAGCTGAACTTATGCTCGCAGTTCGACGCCGCGACTCCGACCGGAAAGTAGCGATCGAGACCCGGCCAGTACCCGGGAGGGAGTGCCGAATCGTCCCGTGGCGGGATGCGGCGCGCCGGGTGCAGCGGCGAATGTCGAGATATGCGTCCGGGTTTCGTTCTCATCTGCGTTCTCTCGATATCGGCTCTGACAGTCGGCTTGTCCGCGTGCGGTGCGGCGGCGAACCCGCCACCGGCACCGACCTGGCACGCCTGCCCGGAAAACGCCGAATTCGATTGCGCGACAGTCACCGTGCCGATCGACCGGTCGAATCCGGTGGGGCCCACGATCAATCTCGCCGTGATACGCGATCGGGCAGACGACTCCGCGCGCAAGGTGGGAACCTTGATATCGCTGCCCGGTGGTCCCGGATCATCCGGTGTGGACGAGATCCTGCGGGGCGGAAAGTTCTCGCCGGAGTTGCGGGCGCGATTCGATATCGTCAGCCTTGATCCGCGCGGCGTCGGCCGCAGCCATGCGGTCCGCTGTGACAGCGGACTGGCTGCGAACCGGCCGAATATGGTCCCGGACAACGGCGGCCGGATCGAGGACGCGCACTCCTACGCGAAGGACCTCGCGGACAGCTGCCGCGAGTTCACCGGACCGCTGATCGATCATCTCGACTCGGTCAGCGTCGCGCGCGACGTCGACGCAGTGCGCGCGGCGCTGGACGCGGACCGGATCACCCTCTACAGCCGGTCCTACGGGACCATGCCGGCACAGGCATATGCCGAGTTGTTCCCGCGGCGACTGCGCGCTTCCCTGCTCGACAGCGTCGACGATCACAGCCTGGACGGGCCCGGCTTTCTCGCCTCGGAAGCGCGGGCCGGTCAGGACAGCTTCGACGCCTTCGCGTCCTGGTGCGAGCGGGACGAACAGTGTGTCCTGCACGGCGAGGATGTGCGCCGGACCTATGCCGGCCTGGTCGCGAGGGCCGAACGCGGCAAACTGTGGGATTCGAACCGGCCAGTGGACATACTCGCCCTGAGCGGCAAGGTCACCACGCGGCTCTATGCTCCCGAGTGGGCCCGGCTGGCAACGGATCTGAAGGCGCTGACCACACAACCGGATCACGATCCCGCCCCGCCCGCGCCCATTCGGCGCTCCGGCCTTCCGGCGCCGATGCCGGAGATCGCGATGTGCTCGGACTGGGGGTTCGATATCGCCGATCAGCGGGAATGGTTGCGGCTGTGGCACGAGCAGAATGCCAATGCCCCTGTGCTGCGGGCCCATTTCGCCTGGGGTGCGGGTACCCTCTGCTCGGGCTGGCCGACCGGCCCGCGAAACCCACAGCACCGTCCCGATATTCGGCAGGGCCCGCCGACCCTGGTCATGAACTCCCTGCACGACCCGGCGACTCCCCACGAATGGGCAACCCATGTCACGGATCTGACTCCGCGCGCCACCCTGCTGACCTACTCCGGCTCGGGCCACGGCAATTACAGCCGGACCGCCTGCACCACCGCCGCGGCCGATCGGTACCTCATCGATCTGACGATTCCGGCCGACTCCCACTGCGCACCGAAATAATCCATTACGCCGAACTGGGCATGAATTCAGATCCAGTTCACATATCCATCCGCAGGGTTAAGCTGAACTTATGCTCGATGTCCGGCGACTGCGACTGCTGCGAGAACTATTTCATCGGGGCACCATCGCGGCGGTCGCCGAGGCCGTGTCCTACACCCCCTCGGCGGTTTCTCAGCAGCTGAGCGCACTCGAGCGAGAGGCCGGGGTCGCACTGCTGAAACGCTCCGGACGCGGGGTTCATCTCACCTCCGCGGCACGGCGGCTGGTCGGGCACACCGAGGCCGTGCTCGCGATCCTGGAGCAAGCCGAGGCCGAATTGGCCACGACCCCGGCACAACTCGGCGGCCCCCTGCACATCGGTGCGTTCCCCACCGCCGTCCAGCACATCCTTCCCGATGCGCTGGTAACCCTCAGCCGCGCGCATCCGCGGCTGGAACTGCATGTCACAGAACTGGATCCGGCCGATGTACCGGCCGGACTGCGCGCCGGAATCCTCGATATCGCCCTGATCCAGGAATACGACTACGTACCACTGCCCGCCGAGCCCGGCCTGCACACCGAGCCGTTCCTGGAGGAACCGGTTTACCTGGCCGCGTGCTCCGCGGAACCGCTGACCGCCCACCACGATTCGCCGTGGATCGCCGCCACTCCCGGAACGCTGTGCCACACGATGACCGTGCGCGCGTGCGAGGCGGCCGGTTTCATCCCCAGGATCCGGCACTACTCCGACGATTTCGGCACCGTACTCGCACTTGTGGACGCGGGCCAAGGTGTCGCCTTCATCCCCGAACTGGCCATTCCACCGGAATCCGAGAACCACACCACCGCGGTCGAACTGACCGTCCTCCCGATCCGCCGGCGCACTCGCATCGCCTACCGCGCCGGCACCCGCGACCATCCCGCCGTCGCGGCGGCCCGAATCGCCCTGCACGCCACCCAGGGCACGATCCCACCGGCGGAGCCGTAAACCGCGGGCTTGACCCTGACACCGTGACAAGGTTTCCAATGGTCGGCGAAGGAGGTGGTTACCAGTGAATACCACCGAATACGGTGAGCCGGACGCTCGCCTCGTCGCGGCCCTGACCGCATCCGATTCCTCGGTTCGGCTGCGCGCGGCGCTCGCCGCCGGAACCGGGGAGGATGCCCGGTTCGCGGAGACTCTCGTCGGCCGCTGCGCGGTCGAGCCCGACTTCTTCGTCCGGGACATGCTGACCTGGGCCCTGTGCCGGTTGCCGACCGAAATCACGGTGCCGATGGTGCTGGCCGAGCTCGATTCCGATATCGCGCAGGCTCGCAGTCAGGCACTGCACACCCTGTCCAAGATCGGGGATCGACAGGCGTGGCCGCGAGTCGCGGCGCTGCTGCACGACGCCGACGACGAGGTCGCGCTCAGTGCCTGGCGGGCCGGTGCGGCGCTGGTACCGCCGGATTCGGAGTCCGACCTGGCGGCGGAACTGGCGAAGGAGTTCGGCCGGGGCGCGCATTCGACGCAGCGCAGCCTGAGCCGGGCACTGGCCGGGCTCGGCGATGCCGTCGAGCCGGTACTCGATGCCGCGGCGGCCTCCGCCGATCCGCAGATCCGCGCGCATGCCGAGGCGACCCGGAGGTTGCGGCTGGATCCCGAGAGCGGATTCACCCTGTCGCTGGAACTGGCCAAACGTGTCGCCGCCACCGGTACGGACAGCTAGCGGCAACCGACGGATCCGAACGAAATGCGGAGAGGAGACGATGCGATGTTGATCGGTGAGGTCTCGCGCCGTTCCGGTGTGAGCGCTCGCATGCTGCGCCACTACGACCGGCTCGGCCTGGTGCGGCCGACCGGCCGCACCACCGGCGGCTATCGCGAGTACTCCACCGATGACATCCGTCGTCTCTTCCACGTCGAAAGCCTTCGGACACTGGGGCTTTCGCTCAGCGACACCAAACGGGCACTGGACGAAGCCGACTTCGCGCCCAGCGCCCTGGTGGGTGACCTCATCCGGCACACCCAAGCACGTATCGCCGCCGAGACGGAACTGCTCGCGAAACTCGAGCAGGTGGAATCGTCCGCGCCGGAGCAGTGGGACGACGTGCTGAACGTGGTCACCCTGCTGCGGGCGCTCGAATCGGAGCTGGGCGCTCAGCGCCAGCGGGCCGCGTTGACGCAGCGCGAGGGGGCGGCATTGCCGGTCGACGCGCTGGTCGAGGCGGCATTGGCGGAAGAGGATCTGAATGTGGCCGGCGCCCTGCGCTGGGCACTGGCCCGCGCGGGCGATGCCGGGCTGACGAAACTGGCCGCGGGCCTGGACTCGGCAGACGCCGATCGCCGGTACCGGGCCGTGGTCGCCATCGCCGAAGTGCCCACCGCCGAGGCTACGGCACTGCTCATCGAGGCCATAGCCGACAGCGATGTCACCGTGCGCGACCGTGCTGCCCTGGCATTGGGAGCCCGGCGAGTGACCGATGCCGTCCCCGCGCTGCTGGCGATGGTCGTCTACGGGCGAACGGATGTGGAGGCCGCCGAATCGCTGGGTGTGCTGGCCCGGGACCCGGTTCCGGGCGCCGGAATAATCCGGGACCTGCAACACGAACTCGACACCCGCGCCGATCCCGCGGCGCGGTTGCGACTCACCCAGGCACTCGCGGAGATTCCGGGTACGACAGCACAGCTCACCGCCTTGACCGAGGACGTCGATCCGGTGGTCGCGGGGACCGCGGCGGCCATTCTGCGCACCCGCGAAGACCGGAAGCGGCGCGGCGCCCGGAATTGACCGCTCGCGTGGACCACCCTCAGTGTTGTGCGACGACCAAGCCGCGCAGCTCTTCCATATCCCAATTCCCCTGTACACCAGGCCTTTCGGACAGGTAACGCACGATCTCCTCCGGTGCCCAGCTGTGCGATTCCGCGAGGCCGGCGGCCAGCACGCTCAGATAGCGAGCAGACGGCCGGTTCGGCCGGACGGCCGCCGGTTCCCAGGGCGAGCTGAAGGTCAGCACCGGATAACCATCGAGATCGTCCACATGCCAGAGGGTTTCGTAGTGTCCGTCACCCAAGCTCAGCATTCCCCGGCGAGCGACCTCCGCCGGATCGAATTCGCCCACCTCCCCCGGTTCTCGGTGCATCTCCTGAGCCATCAGATCGCGGAACTGCTCGACCGTCAGCAGATATCCCCGTGCGGCGGCTCCGACCGGCCACGACGACGGCGGCCGGTGCGCGTAGAACGCCACCCCGCCCGTCCAGACCGGGCTCTCCCCAGCGAAATAGATACAACCTGGCAGGTTCAGCGGCTGATTGCGCGGTGGCGGCGTGCGATCGCGGAAACCGGGATAGACGCGTGCTGTGCCCGGCGGATTCCCGCCATCGAGGTAGTACGCGAACCGGCGTTCGAACAGATTGGAGCCATAGGCCGCGTACCAGACATACTGCGAGCTCATAGCCGTTTCATTCGCGTTGGAGCAGGTGTGCGCACGATCCGACCATACGGGAGCCGGCAACGAACTCCCCGATGGCCGAGCTCGCACAACCGCTCATTCCCGCAGTTCCTCGATGCGCTGTCGCAGGTGATCGAGCAACTTCTCCGAGGCGTCGAATCCGGCGGGGTCGATGGGTGCTCCGAAGTGGATGGTCACCCGCTGACGCCGATCGAAAGCCGGGCCGTCGCCCCGATTGCGCTTCAACGGCAGGACCCGGTCTGTTCCGGTTGTTCCTACCGGGATGATCGGAACCCCGCTCGCCAGAGCGAGTTTCGCGACACCGGGTTTGTAGGGCTCATGCTCCCCCGCCGCGACCAGCCGCCCTTCGGGGTAGATGATCAGCACGCCGTCGTACCGCAGGATCTGCTCCGCCTGCGCCATCGCCGACTGCCCGGACGCGCTGTCGCGCCGCACCACCGGAATATGTCCGAGCCGCCGGACCAGCCATCCGACCACCGGCCATGACCAGAGTTCGGCCATCGCGATGGCAATCGCCCTGCGCCGCAACGCACCCCACAGGAAAACGGCATCCAGCATCGAGATGTGATTGCTCGCGACGATCACCGGACCGGACTTCGGTACCAGCTCCCGCCCGATCACTGTGACATGCACGAAGTTCGACCATGCCAGCGTGCGCAGAATGCGCCGCACGAACTTGGTGGTCAGCCATGCACGCTTGCCCAGCCCCTTGGGTCTAACAGCTCTGTCAGCCCTATCGGCCTGGTCGGTCCTGTCGGGCCGATCCGTCCGCTCGTTCATTCCGACCCCCCTGAGTGCCGTTCGGAACAACTCCGATTCTCGCATCCGCCACCGACAAGCCGCCCCGCCTCGGCAGCACGTCGAATCAACCGGAAATCAAGTCGACCAGCACATCCGTGCGTTCCTCGGCCCACCGCGCGCACGCAACTCGGACGCACCGATGATTTCCGTCCGGACGGGCCGTCATACCTGGAAAGCGATCGATCGCGAAAGGACTCTCAATGCCCGCACACGAAGTCGGTACCCGAGAACAGTGGCGCAGGGCATACGAGGATCTGCGCGCACAGGAGAAGGAACTGACCCGCCGCGGCGACGAACTCGCGCGCGAGCGCCGGGCCCTGCCTTGGGTACCGGTCACGAAGGAATACCTCTTCGAGACCAACGCGGGCGTCAAATCCCTCCCCGAATTGTTCGACGGCCGTTCGCAGTTGATCATCCGCCATTTCATGCACGGTCCGAAAACGCCCGAGGGCTGTCCCGGCTGCACCTTCGAAACCGACAATCTGGTCGGCGCGGTGCCCCATCTGGCCCACCGCGACGTCACCTTCATTCTGGCCTCGCGCTCACCGCTGCCCGCACTCAACGAATACAAGCGCCGGTTCGGCTGGGATATCGAGTGGGTTTCCCTGGGCGACAACGGTTTCAATGACGACTTCTATGAGGTCATGCGGACACCGAGTGTGAAACGCCCGCCCGGCGACATGCTCGCCATTATGGAACTGATGGCGCTGAGCAGTTTCGCCCTGGCCGACGGGCAGGTCTATCACACCTATTCGACCTACGACCGCGGCACCGACGCCCTCAACGCCACCTGGCAACTACTCGACCGCGCCCCCGCCGGCCGCGGCGACAATTTCGACAACTGGCCCCGCAAACGCGACGAATACTGAGGGTCCACCTCGGCCCCGGCAGCATGGGGTCCTTGCATTACCAGCTGCTCGGGGACCGCGTGACCGAGTAGCCGGCAGACCGTACCTGCCGAGGCGAGGAACACCGTCTCCTATCGTGGACTGGTGAATATCAGCGGCAACGACCCCCACGGCCCGAGTGCGCGGGACCGGCAGCGGGCGAAGCTGCGCGAATTTCTGCGCAGTCGCCGCGAGCGGTTGTCACCCGCGCAGGCCGGACTGCCCGAAACCGGGCGGCGTCGCACCCCGGGCCTGCGCCGCGAGGAGGTCGCCGTGCTGGCCGGAGTCGGGGTGTCCTGGTACACGTGGCTCGAGCAGGGCCGCGACATCAAGGTGTCCGGCGATGTGCTCGACGCGGTCGCCCGGGCGCTGCTGCTCGACGAGGTCGAGCGGTCACACCTCTACCGCCTCGCGGGCCTCAACCCGCCACAGCGCGCGGCGGCGCCGTCGGTGCCTCCGTCTCCCCAGATGCAGCAGCTGCTGGACGCCTGGGCGCCCCGACCCGGCTACATCCGGGACCGGCACTGGAATTTCACCGCCGTCAACGATGCGGCCCGCCGGGTATTCGGTTACGGCGACACCGACCACAACTGCCTGGTCTCCTACTTCACCAATGCCCGCTACCGCGTATTGGACGAGCAGTGGGAACAGATCGCTCCGGCCGTGGCGGCCGGTTTCCGCGCCGATTCCGCCCGCTACCCCGATGATCCCGAATTCGATCGCATCGCAACAGATCTCGCCCAGGTCAGCCCGGAGTTCGCCGAACTGTGGGACCGCCACGACGCGGCCGAGCACACCTCAGCGGTGAAGGCCGTCCAGCATCCGGAAGCCGGGCTGCTCGTGTTCGATTCCACGCTGTTCCCGGTGCCGGAGCACCCCGGCCATCACCTGATCCTGCACAACCCACGGCCGGAGACCGTCGAACGCCTGGAGCGGTTATTGCAACCTGGTGGTGCCACACCCACTATGAACTGACACTGCCGCACTGAGCGCGCGGCGACCAGGATCATCGTCATGAGCAACGCGCAGATGCAGGCCATCACCATTCCCGAGTTCGGCCCCGCCGAGGTGCTGCGGCCGCAGACGATGGATATCCCGGCCCCCGGCCCCGGGCAGGTAGCGATCGATGTCGCGTACGCCGGAGCCAATTTCGCCGAGGTCCTCTACCGGCAGGGCATGGTCGGCGTACCGCTGCCGTTCGTCCCCGGGATCGAGGTGTCCGGCCATATCCGCGCACTGGGCCCCGAGGTGACCGGCCTGTCGGCCGGACAGCCGGTGGCCGCACTCACCATCGTCGGCAGCGGCGGATATGCCGAGGTCGTAGTCACGGCAGCGGATCTGGTGGCGCCGCTGGACGGGCTGGACCTGAGCCTGGAAACGGCTGCCGCGGTGCCGTCCAACAGCACGACGGCATTCCTCGTTCTGGACCGTGTCGCACGGATCGAGCCCGGCGAGAGCGTCCTGGTGCACGCGGCGGCGGGCGGCGTCGGCAGCCAGCTCGGTCAGGCCGCGCGGCTGCTGGGCGCGGGCCGGGTGGTCGGCACGGTCGGCAGTCCCGCCAAGATCGAGGCGGCCGCCGCCTTCGGCTACGACGAGGTGATTCTGCGCGAGGACCTCGCCGGCGCGGGTGAATTCGACATCGTGGTCGATATGGTCGGCGGTCCCACCCGCCGTGCCAGCCTGGACCGGCTCACCCCCATGGGGCGAATGGTGGTGATGGGCAACGCTTCCGGCGCCGAGGATGTCGGACTCTCGGCGAACGAACTGTGGTTCACCAACAAGACCGTCTCCGGATTCAACTTGGCCGCCTTCGCCGCCGCCTACCCCGCCCAGACCGGTGCGGGCCTGCGCCGCGCGGTCGACGCCGCCGCCCGCGGCGCCATGCGCGTACAGGTCGACACCTTGCCGCTGACACAGGTCGCGGAGGCCCATCGCCGAATCGAATCCGGCTCCACCACAGGAAAATTGGTACTCGCGGTATGAACCCGGCGATCGGCTGTTGACCACACCGAGATGCGGAATGGGGAGTTCACTCACACGACCTCCCGAAATGAATTACCCGCGAGGTAATCGACCTGCAACATATGCGCAGGCATCGTTGTCATCCGTGAGTGACGCTACGAATACCACCCGCCGCACTGTCGAGGAACTGCTGTACCGCATCGGCGCCGGCGATCCGGACAAGATCGCCGAACTGTACGACCCGGCCTGCGACTGGAAACTGAATTGGCCGGAATCCGAGCACGGCCGAGCCGCGACGCCATGGATCCGCCATCGTCCGGCCCCCTCCGACGCCGCCGATCACTACCGCCGGATCGCCGACCATCATGTCCCGGAGGAAGTCGGCACAGCTATCGAGCAAATCCTGACCGACGGCCCGAATGCGGTGGTACTGGGCGAAATTCGCCAAACAGCCCGCCCGACCGGCCGCGCCTACCGTGCCCGTTTCGCCCTGCACCTCACCGTGGAGCACGGCCTGATCACCCGGCATCACGTCTATGAGGACAGCCTCGCGGTCGCCCAGGCCTTCGAGCAATAGGCGACAGTATCCGAAAGTTCCGCGCACCGATTTCCGGCGATTTCGGTGCGGCACAAACTTCCCACCATAGGGAATTTTCAGTTACATACCGCATGGACTGTTTACGTTAGTCTCACATCAGCCCCGGGAGGTAAACGCCGCAAGAAGTGAGATACCCCATGGCCAAAGGAACATTTTCCTATCCCGATGCGGACGGAAACACCCAAAGAATTGTGGACCCGTCCGACTATAGCGACTACAACATCACCATCGGCGTCGGCGAGGTCGACAATGCCACCGACTCGACAGCAAATATGTACACCAAGCACAACAGCGACGGTCGCGTGGAATCGATATACCCTGGCGGACAGAAGTATTCGGATGCGGTATATCTCTGTTGCCGATTCACGAGTTGAATTCAGGAAATACAGATGGATCCATCACTCATACCTGCCCCCGAAGAAGACCTTCCGAAACCACTTCTCGGACAAGGATTTCGCAGTGTGCCGAACATCGGACGTTCCGACCGCAGCGGCGATCAACTGACCGTTGCCGACTGGAAGGCCCTGGCCGGATGGTTGAACCCGGGCGGGTATCAGCCGACCGGACAGGTCGGCGGAGAGTGACTCGACTGCCGTATACAGCAGGCCCCTGCCACTAGCGCCTCGTCAAGCAACCTTCGGTAGGTAATCCGGTCGCCGGATCTTGGAACCGACGGCGAAGTCGCGGATCGGCCCGGCGTGCTGGTTTCGCCAGCGGATGTAGTCGCCGATCGCGGTATCTTGTTCGTCGTGGCTGCGGTGGTCGGTGCCGTTGAGCGCGAAATACCGCAGCGCGGCGAACTCGCACTCGATCCGGTTCAACCAGGAAGAATAGGTAGGTACGAACACCAACTCGACCGCGTTGGCTGCGCACCATTCCCGCACCTCACGGCGCTTGTGCACCGAGTAGTTGTCCAGAATCAGATACAAATTTCCCTGCGGCCAGCGCGCTCGCAGCGACTTGAGGAAGGCCAGGAACTCGGTCCAGCGTTTCCGGTCACGAATTCGGTAGTAGAGCTGGCCGGTCGCCAGGTCCAGCGCACCGAACATGTGCCGCACTCCCTGTGTGCGGTTGTAGGTGGCGCGCAACCGATTCGGGCGGCGCCGCGGAAACCAGCCACGGCCACCACGTGGCTGCAAGTTCAGCGGCCCGAACTCATCGACACACACCACTCGCCCGTCAGCGGGTGGATTGTCGTAGAGATCGAGGACCCGCGCCATCTTCGCTGCGAAATCCGGGTCGTTACTGGCTTTCCAGGTTTTGGTAGCCTGCCACGACACCCCGCCGGCCTTCAGGATCTGCCGAAGGGTTATCCCTGCTCCGATCCACGAAGCGAATCCCAGCAGCCCCTCCGACTGCCGACGCTGCGCCGCCGCGATCCCATACAGCGTCTCCCGCACCGACGGATGCAACCGCGTCTGCTGTGGGGCAGCGGCACGCGCCTTGTTCAACGCCGCCAACGCCCGATCGGGCTTCCCGGACATCAACCACGCCCGCGCATTGTCCTGCCAGTGATGTGCGATGCGGGTCGGTGGCGCATCGGGCGAATGCGTGAGTTGCGCACCGTCCACTGCCGCTTTGTTGGGATCTCCGGATTCCAATTCGATTGCGTGCGCGTGTATTTCAACGTTCAATGGCCCGAAGGCCGTCATGTACAAATCGGTTTCGCCGGTGCGCGCCGCCAATTCCCGGGCAGAGTCGATGTGCGCCATAGCGCCGTTGTAGTTCAGGGACCGGGCCTCGTTCACAGCACCGGCCAGGTGGGAGTACCCCGCGAGAACGGTTCCGGTGCGGGAACTGCCACCCGTGTCGACAGCCGAATTGATCAGCTGCGCAGCCACATCGGATTCACCGTAGTGGGTGAGGACGCGGGCTCGCGCGAGCTTCGAGAGCGGCGCGAAAGCCGGATCGTCGGCGGATGCCGCGTAACCGTCCGCCAGTTCCAGTGCCGGAAGAGCCAGCGTCATATGACCCGTACGTCGCACCGACCATTCCGCGAGTAGATACGCCGAAGTCAGCAGCGTGTAGGCCCGTGCCCGCTCATCTCCGGACAGCTCACGGATCGCCCCGTGTAACCGACGAATCAGATCGGGCAGCGCCTCGATGGTCTGGCGAGTCCGATCACTACGATAAAGCCGCTGCGCCGCAATAAGATCCGACTCCAACCGGGCCAGCTCTCCGGGCTCATCCGCGCGGACGAACCGGCCCTCGGCCAGTAACACCGACAACCCGTTCACGGCATCCGACAGCGGCTTTCCGTCGTCGTACGGCGCTCCGGTGAGCTGCTCCGGCGTGATGTGCAGCGCGCGAGCCACCGCCGACACGAATCCGGGCGAGGCGACCTCGCGCCCCTGCTCCACAGCCTTCACCATCGACAACGAATAGCTGGCCCGCACCGCCAACTGCCGTTGCCCCAATCCCGCGATCTTGCGCTCCGACGCGATCCGCCGCCCCACGTGTTCGCCCATGCACCGAGCGTAGATCGATACCGCGCCCGTGTCCCCTGTCCCTGCACTGTTCCTCGACACCCTCACCTGCGACGAATCTGGAACATACGCAGAGGAGGGGTAGTGATGAGAGCACATCCGACGGCGATGGCATGGATTCGATCCGGAGATCAGTACCGCACCTGTCTGGGATGCGGCGCAGGTCAGACGCCTGGCCAGACGCCTGGGCTACGCCCTCATCTGGCCGGCGGCGACGCGGACGATCCCCTTGATCGACCAGATCCGGATGGCCGACATCGACGCGGTCGTCCTACCTGCGCCGGACCATCTCGACGCGCTCACCCTCAACCTGGTCATGCATATGGTCGGTGTCGAAACCGCCTGTCCGCGAATGTCCTTCGCCCGCTGGACGGCGATCGGGGCACGAGTATGAACGCCGCCGAGCGAGCCGTCCTCGCAGGCCTCGGCCCGGGTGGCGTACTCACCGAAGCCCAGATCCGGCGCGCCACCGCTCCCACCGGGTGGCGGACCCGGGCGGCATCGGCAAGGCTGCACGCACGCGGCCTGATCGTCCCGAGTCGATGCCGCGACCGATGGCAGCTCGGCCCACGCGGACGGACCGCTCTGCTACCGACGCGGTGATCGGGCTGACAATCGCTGTCGCACTACCGCTTTCGGTCTTGCTGTGGGCGATCTTCTGGCCCGCGCCGCAGGCCGGCAACGCCGACGACGAAAACGCCGACGTGGAAACGGAACGGCGACCCTGGGACCACTCCGGCGACTCGCCCGACCCCTGATCCGAGGCACCAAGTTAGCGACGCGGCGCGGTTTGAGCTTGTATGGAAGGTATGCGTACCCAGTACCACGAAAATCTGCGGCGGCTCGCGGAGCTGCTGCACGCGATGTGCCTGCAGGACCGCGTTGCGGTCGAGGCCGCGACGAATGCCGTGGTAGACGCGGATATCGAGCAGGCCGAGACCGCGATAGATATCGCGAGCCAGGTGGACGCCATGCAGCAGCAGGCCGAGCAGGAAGCGATGCGCCTGCTGACCCTGCAATCACCCGTCGCAAGCGAATTACGGCAGGTCGTCACCGCTATCCAGCTCATCGGCAATCTGCAGCGAATGAGCGCGCTCGCCGCTCACATCGCCACCAGCGCCCGCCGCCGTCACCCGGATCCGGTGATCATGGGATCGGTGCGCCCGCTGGTGGCTCGCTTGGGCGCCGCGGCGGTAGCCGTCGCCACCAGCGCCGCCGAGGTCCTCGAATCGGGCGATCCCACCGCCGCCGCCGACCTGGACACCCAGGACGACATCATGGACCACCTCCACGAAGAACTCCTCGGCACCGTCCTTGCCCCCGACTGGGCCTTCGGCATCACCGCGGCCGTAGACCTCACCCTCCTGGGCCGCTACTACGAACGCTTTGCCGACAACGCCGTCGAAGTAGGCCGCCGGACGATCTTCCTCGCCACCGGCGAATCGGCGGAAACCTGGACCCCGGATTCCTGACGATCCACTTCCGAGTGCGGACCGGCCCGCATACCCCGAACCGGCCAACGGATCCTGACCGGCTCGGAAAGCCACGTCCCGAATGCGAACCGGCCTCCCACCTGCCGGAGCACGTGGGAGGCCGTTCGAGGGAACAGTTGCTAGTTGAGCCCGGCGTACGAGTGCAACCCGCTCACCACGATGTTGATGATGAAAAGGTTGAACAGCATCGCCACGAACCCCGCGACATTGATCCACGCCGCCTTGGTTTCCCGCCATCCCGAGGTCGCGCGGGCATGCAGGTAGGCCGCGTAGATCACCCAGGCGATGAAGGACACCGTCTCCTTGGGGTCCCAGCCCCAGAAGCGGCCCCAGGCCGATTCGGCCCAGATGGCGCCGAGGATGATGCCGGTGCCGAAGAGCGGGAAGGCCACAACCGTGGTGCGGTAGGCGAGGCGGTCGAGGGTGCGGGCGTCGGGGAGGCGGCGGGCGAGAGCGCCCAGCGGGTTGTTCGACTCCGCGCCCTCGGGCTGGTTCATGCGCAGCAGGAACAGCAGGCTGGCGATGCCGGAGAGCATGAAGATGCCGCTGCCGACGCTGACGATGGTGACGTGGATGGGCAGCCAGTACGACTTCAGCGCGGGCACCACGGGCGCGGCGTCGGCGTAGAGCACCTGGCCGGCCAGGAACATCAGGATCAGAACCGGGACCAGCAGGAACACCCACATCGAGCGGTAGCGCCGCTCGTGGATGAAGACCAGTCCGGTGACCATCGCCGCGGCCGTCGCCATGGTGATGAACTCGTACATGTTGCCGAGCGGGAAGCGATGGGTCGCGAAGCCGCGCAATACGATCGCGGCCAGATGCAGGCCGATCGCCACGAAGACAACCGCGAACGCCATATTGCCCAGCCGCTCGGCGAGAGCGGGCTTGGCGGCGGGCTCCAGTTTGCCGGGAGCGGCCGGACGATCCCCGGGCGAACCGCCGGAGGCGCCCACGCCGACCAGTTCGCGCTCACGTTCCTGCGCGCTGGTCACCTTCTTCTTGGCCGAGGCGTACTGCACGATCAGCATCGCCAGCACCAGCAGATAGACGACGAAGGCCGTTTTGAAGGCGAGATTGCTGTAACCGGCGAGCGTCTCGTCGATCGGCATATTCACTCTCCCGTGCTCTCGGTCCGGGCGACCGGGCGCTGATCAGTGGAACCGCCGGGGTGAAGGTCGGTGTCGCCCGTGCCCAGCAGTCGCATCCGCAAGCGGTCGAACTCGCCGCCCCAACCCGCTTGGTCGGTGCGTGCCAGTCCACCCATTTCTACTACAGTACGTCGTTGCTCCGCGTCGTTATCGTCCGGCCCGCCCGGGTAGGCGCGCAACCAGATACGACGCCGCTTCACCACCAGCGAGACCAGCAGGCCGGCCATCATCGTCAACGCGCACACCAGCACCCAGCTCTGCGCCGGATCATGCGAGACCTGCAGATTCGCGTACTGCTGGGCGCCGTCGAAGGTGACCTTCGAACCGTCGGACAGCGTCGCCGATTCCCCGGGTCGCAAGTTGACCCGAGTCTGCTTGGTCAGGCGGCCCTGTTTGATCATCTCCGGATCGAGCGAGAACAGCGACTGCGCGCGACCGGTGTCCAGACCCGTCTCACCGCGATAGATGTCGATGGCGACGGCCGGATCGTCCATCCCTGGATACCGCGAAGTCAGCAGGCTGCCGTGCATCAGCGCGGTGGGCGCGAACAGCCCCTCGATCGCGATCTGATTCTTGCGGCGCTCTTCTTCGCTGCCGTACATACCGCCGGGCGGATCGAACCGCATCACACCGCTGGACAGGAATGTGGAACCGTCGTCCGGCCGCCACTGAATGGTCTCGGTACGCGTCCGGCCATCCGGGTAGGTGACGGTGAATGTCGGCGCGTAACCGTGCCCCTGCAGGTAGACGCGGTCACCCGCGACGCGCAGCGGATGGTTGACCTGAACGGTGGTGTCGCGCCAGGTGTCGGATGCCAGATCCGCACCGGTCTGGTACGAGATGTTCGCGGTGAACATCTCCGCCTGCCCATTGGGCAGATAGTCGGCCTTGAAGTCCTTGACCCGCACGCAGATCGGCGTGAGCCCGGTGCCGTCGTTGACCCGGCCGGCCTTGAACGAGTCGAATGCCGCCGGCGAGGTGGTGCAGAATCCCGGTCCGCCGTCCGCGACCACGATGACATTGCCCTCGTAACCGAACAACTTGCCCGCCGCGATCGCCACCAGCAGCCCGACCAGCGCTAGATGGAAGACCAGATTGCCGAGTTCGCGCAGGTACCCCTTCTCCGCCGACAGCGTCACCTCACCGGGACGGCCGTTGCGCACCTCGGATTCGTCGCGCACCACGACCCGCCAGCCGCGCAGCCCCCGCCGCGCCTGCTCGATCGCCTCGGCCGGCGTGTCGCCGGACTCCGTCGATGTGTGATGCGGCAGCCGGGACAGATTGCGCGGCACCATGACCGGCGGTGTGCGCAGCGCCTTGTAGTGATCGAAGACGCGCGGAACGATGCAGCCCACCAGCGAAACGAACAGCAGCGCGTAGATCGCGGTGAACCAGAAGCTGGAGAACACGTCGAACAGTTGCAGCCGGTCCATCCACGGGCCGAGCACGCCGCGGTCGGCGATGTATTTGTCGACCTTCTGCGCGTTGAGACTGCGCTGCGGTAGCAGAGCACCCGGAATCGCGGCCAGTGCCAGCAGGAACAGCAGCATCAGCGCGGTGCGCATGCTGGTGAGCCCGCGCCAGGCATTGCGCAGCAGGGCGAGGGCGCGGCGCGGCAGCGATTGACGCGGCGGCTTCGCGGCGGTGGACGGGGGTGTCATCGTGGCAGTCATCGGGCAGCTCAGATCGGCAGGGTTACCTGGGAGACGAATACATTGCGGACCCATCCGACGAACTGGTCCCACATTCCGGTGACCAGTGCGATTCCGACGGCGACGAGCAGTACGCCGCCGATGACCTGGATGGTTCGCGAATTGCGGCGCAGCCAGCCGACCCCGCGCAGGGCGGACGCGGAGCCGAAGGCGAGGATCACGAACGGCAATCCCAGCCCGAGGCAGTAGGCCACGATCAGTACGACACCGCGCGCGGCGGTCGCGCCCTCGGTACCGGCGGATACCGCCATCACACCCGACAGCGTCGGGCCCAGGCACGGTGTCCAGCCCAGCGCGAAGACGGCGCCCAGCAGCGGCGCACCGACGATTCCGGTGAGCCGGCGCGGATGCATTCGGGTGTCGCGCTGCAGAATCGGCACCAGTCCGACGAACACCAGACCCATCACGATGGTCACCACACCGCCGATGCGTTGCAGCAGTTCACGATTGACGTTCAAGGTCTGGATGACGCCGAAAACGGTCGCCGAGGCGAGGACGAACACCACGGTGAATCCGGCGACGAAAAGACCCGCCGCCCCCGCGACTCGCATCCGCCCGGCGCGCAATGCCACCGCGGCATTGGAACCCTGGGCCTCGCCGACGGTCACCGGCGGTGCCTCCGCACCCACCAGACCGGCCAGATACGACAGATATCCGGGCACCAGCGGCACCACACAGGGCGAGGCGAACGACACCAGCCCGGCGAGCAGGCAGGCACCCAGCGCCAGCAGCAACGGCCCGGAGGCCGCGGTCTGCTGGAAGGAATCACCCACCGAAGCCAGGGCGGGAGCGGCGAATCCGGTCACTGCCGATCCTCCGCGGCGATCCGGTCGACGGCCGGCTGCAGATCCTCGGCCAGCAGCGAGCGCAGGTAGACCGCCGCCACCCGGTGCTGGCGGTCCAGCACCAGCGTGGTCGGAATGACACTGGTCGGGAATTTGCCGCCGAGTGCCAGCAGACTGCGCATCTCCGGGTCGTAGATGGACGAGTACCCGACATGGTTGTCGGTGACGAAGTCGCGCGCCTTGTCCTGTTGCGGATCACGCACATTGATCCCCAGGAAGGCGACGCCCTCGTCCTTGGACCGCTCGTAGACCTGTTCCAGCGCGGGCACCTCGGCCCGGCAGGGACCGCACCACTGGCCCCAGAGATTGATCACGACGACCTGATTCGGGAAATTGTCGACCGAGATGGTCTTCCCGGTCATGAGATCCGGCCCGGACAGCTTGCCGATCGTGCCGCGTGCGGCCGGCGGGTTGTACAGGATGTCGGTCTTACCGCCGGGCGAGACGAAATCGAAGGTGCCGCCCTGGGCCACCGCATCACTACCGGTCGAGCAGCCGGCCAGCGCGGCGACGACCGCCACGCAGGCCACGAGCATCGGCACCAGCCGTTGCAGGGCCCCGCTCACGCTCCCGTCACCCGGGGATCCGAGCCGCCGGACGGCTCGGAATAGACGATGTCGATGAGCGTATCGCCTTGATACACAAGGGAAGTCAGTGAAGCGAGCGAGCACTGCCGCTGTCGCGGATCGTGCCACAGCCGCTTGCCCTCGAGGAACCGCCGCAGCGTCCACACCGGCAATTGATGCGAGACCACGACGGCCTCGTGCCCGGCCGCTTCCACCCGAGCCTTGTTGACCGCGGCCAGCATCCGGTGCGCGATCTGCAAATACGGCTCGCCCCACGACGGCGTGAACGGATCGCGCAGCTTCCACCAGTGCCGCGGTTTCCGCAACGCGCCGTCGCCGACCGACACACGCAGGCCCTCGAAGGTGTTACCGGCCTCGATCAGGTTGTCGTCGGTGCGCACGATCAGGCCGTGCCGCGACGCGATCGGCGCGGCGGTCTCCTGTGCGCGCTGCAGCGACGAGGCCACCACCAGCGAGATGTCGTGATCGGCGAGGGTCTGCGCCACGGTCGCCGCCTGCGACCGCCCGGCCACCGACAGGCTGAAGCCGGGTAGCCGCCCGTAGAGGATGCCCTTCGGGTTGTGCACCTCACCGTGGCGCATAACGTGCACGATGGTCTCGGTATCGGAGGCGACATCGCCCGGAAGTACGGGGGTGGCGCCGGAATCCGACCCCGATTCCGGCGCCGGCACGGCCGCTCTCGCCGCCTCGGCTTCCTGCGACGATCCTGACGTCTCGGTTACCGCGGGCTCGGGTTCTGTTGTCGCAGTGACGGATTCGAGCTGATCTGAGTCGCTCACGCGCGGGATCCTTCGGGTGTGGCGGCCGCTGCCGCCGCCGCGGCGGCGGGCAGTGCGGCGGCGATTCGGTCGAATGCGTCCTCGTCGAGCGCGGCGGAGACGAACCACGCTTCGAACGGGCTCGGCGGTCCGTACACTCCACGCTCCAGCAGGGCGTGGAAGAAAGCGGGAAAGCGCCAGGTGGCGCTGGCCTTGGCGGCAGCGTAATCGGTGACCGGGTTCTCGGCGAAGAACACGCCCACCATATTGCCCGCGAATTGGACCGTGTGGGTGACACCCTCCGTGGTCAGGGCCGATGTGATCAGACCGCCGAGCCGTTCGGCATTGCGATCGAGTGCGGCGTAGACGTCCGCGTCGGCGGCGCGCAACGTGGCCAGGCCGGCCGCGACCGCCACCGGATTACCCGACAGGGTGCCCGCCTGATACACCGGGCCGAGCGGTGCGAGGTGGTTCATCACATCGGCGCGGCCACCGAAGGCCGCGGCCGGCAGTCCGCCGCTCATCACCTTGCCGAAGGTGAACAGGTCGGCCTCGACCGGCTCGCGCCCGTACCAACCGGCCGCACTCACGCGGAATCCGGTCATGACTTCGTCCATGACGAGCAGGGCGCCGTTGTCGGCGGTCAACCGCCGCAGCCCCGCGTTGAAGCCCGGCAGCGGCGGAACCACACCCATGTTGCCGGCGGCCGCCTCGGTGATCACGCATGCGATCTGATCCGGGAATTCGGCGAATACCGCGGCCACGGCATTCAGGTCGTTGTACGGCAGCACGATGGTGTCGGCCGCCTGCGCGCCGGTCACTCCAGGGGAGGTCGGCAGGCCCAGCGTCGCGATACCCGAGCCCGCGTCGGCGAGCAGCGCGTCCACATGGCCGTGATAGCAGCCGGAGAATTTGATGATCTTGCTGCGCCCGGTGAATCCGCGGGCCAGGCGCACCGCGCTCATAGTGGCCTCGGTACCGGAATTCACCAGCCGCACCCGCTGCACCGGTTCGACCCGGGCCGCGATCGCCTCGGCCAACTCGATCTCGGCCTCGGTGGGCGCACCGAAGGACAGACCATCGGTGGCCGCCCGCCGCACCGCGTCGACCACGGCGGGATGCGCGTGCCCGAGGATCATCGGGCCCCACGAGCACACCAGATCGACATAGTCGTTGCCGTCGGCGTCGGTCAGCGTGTACCCCCGGGCGGAGGCGATGAATCTGGGGGTTCCGCCGACCGAATTGAAGGCCCGCACGGGCGAGTTCACCCCGCCGGGAATGGTCGCGGCGGCGCGTTCGAAAAGTTGGGCGGAGACCGGCACATTCACCTGGGTAGCGCGCGGAGAAAAACTCACGGCTTCCAGTGTCGCAGCCCGCGCCGAGCAGGTCGACGACAGGGTGTAGTGGGGTGAGCCACCCCACAGCCGGAAACCGCAACACGCCGTACCGCTTCCACGCCATAACCGGACCGGTGCGATTGCTCATGCGTAACCTCGAACCACCATCACGCTCACAGCCGGGAGGGTTCATGCGCACAGCATTGTTCGGAGTCGCCCTGTTGACGACCCTCGCCGGCACCATCGCCGCGGCGGCCGCGGCCGGGGCCGTGGCTCCCGTGATCCAGCCGGATCAGGGCCGGGCCGGAGTGGTCCTGAGCCACGACGAAACCGGCGCCCTCGCCGACGGCCCGCTGCCGGCACTGGTGACCATGGTGATTCCCGAGAACCGCATCGGCGCCGGTCTCAAACCCGATACCGAGCTCTATCACGATCAGAACGGCAATGTGCACGCCTCACTGCGCCAGGTGATCCAGGAGGCGGCAAGCCATCCGGACGGCAGCGTCGCGGTGTTCCTGAATGCGCCCGGCTCGCACGGCACTCGCATTCTCGACGTGTACCAGCAGTGGCATTGAGGCGTCGCTGACGCGGTGGCACCGAGGCGTCGCTGACGCGCGATTACCGCGGCCGCACCGCGCAGCGCACCACCAGATCGATCGCCGCGATTCCGGCCGCCGCGACCAGCAGTGCGGACAGCGCCAGCCAGGGACCGATATACCGAGTGGATTCGAAAGCGGGCTGATCGCCGATCGCGGCGAACCAGGTTGTGCGGATGCCGTGCTGCCAGATCGGCACCGCCGCCACGGCACACGCCACCACGAGCACCAGGTCGAGCAGGATCAGCAGCCGGCGCATCATTACGCCACATCCTCCTTGCCCTCGGCCGGTGTGGCCGTTTCGCCCGCGTCTTCGGTACCGGACCGCTTGTCGAGCAGGGCCTCGAGCTGAGCACGCAATTCGCGGTGATTCTTCGCCCAGGCCTGGACCATGGCACCGTCGCGCAGTTTCAGGCCGATTCCGGTGCGCCGCCGCGGTACTCCGGTGAGCTCACCCAATGCCCGCGCCGACTGCCAGGGATCATCATCCCAGGATTCCTCGTCGTGTTCGGGGAAGACCCGCGCGACGTATTTCAGCGGCAGGGTTTCGGCGCCCTCTCGCAGGGCGCTCTCGGTGAGCGAGATGCTGACGTGCCGTTTGCCCGCCACGACTTGCAGGGTGACGAATCCGGCGAGCAGCGCCGCGCAGAACGCCAGACCGAACCAGTGCACCGGCCCGTGCCCGAGAATGATTTCCAGGATCAGCACGATCAGGCAGAGCAGCGGCCCGTAGGCGACCGAACGCCAGCGTGCGCCGGGCTCACTGAACAACACCGGATCCGTTTGGACCTCGGTGGTGGGGTGAGCGTCGTTCACGCGAAACCTCCGAATACGACGCGCGTGCTGATCCGAGCGGACAGCCGAGCGGGTGGCGGCGAACTCAGCCGACCTTCCCCGGGAGCAACAGGACTGCGAGGGTGAGCAACCCCAGGAGCAGCAAGAGCCCCATAACCAGAACGTCGCGTCGAATGCTTTGCCGCTGCTGAATCACCACGCGCATCGATGTCTCCGATCCACCGAAGCCATCCGCGCCGGGCTCTCGTCGCAGTCACCGGCCGGTGCGAGCACCGACCGAAAAACCTCATCCGAAGAACAACGCACGACCAACGACTTTCAGTTCCCGAGCTGTCTGTGACAACCCTCACGATACATCCCGACCGGCGGGTAACAAACTCGCCCCGGCGCCTCAGCGCCCAGCCGACCGGAAGTAAGCATCGGATTCGCTTCTGCGGCACAGGAATACAGCTCCGCAGGCCAGGACCGCCTGCAGGATCACCGCGGCCCCGACGAGCATCGCCGTGGCCCCCGTCGCCGAACCGAGGCCGAACAGTGATCCGATCGCGCCGACAACGAGCACCACGGCCGCTACTTCGGCAATCGCGCGTGCCCACAGGCGCCCGAGTCCGAGCTGGTGCACGACGGCCACCGCACCGGTCGCCACCGCCAGCCCGTAGGTCACAACCAGCACCTCGATGATCGAGACCGCGAACTCCATCTGCGACAGACTGAATTCGCCCTGCTCGGTGTGCAGCTGATCGTAGAAATTCTTGGCCGTATCGTGCCGGTTGCCGAAGCCGTCGACAGCGCCCAGGACCAGGCGGATGATGCCGAGTCCGATCACCGCCCACCACAGCTGGCAGGCGGTCCGCACATCTTCCGGTTCGGTTCGGATACCGGACTCGGCCGGCAGAATCGTCGGGTTCACGACAGCCAGTGCGCGGCCTCGGTGGCCCAGTAGGTCAGCACGATATCGGCGCCCGCCCGGCGAATGCCGACCAGCGATTCCAGAATGGCACCACGGCGGTCGATCCAGCCGCGTTCGGCGGCCGCGGTGATCATCGAGTACTCGCCGGAGATCTGATACGCGGCAACCGGCACCGGCGAATGATCGGCGACGTCGCGGAGGATGTCGAGATACGACATGGCCGGTTTGACCATCACGATATCGGCGCCCTCGGCGAGATCCAGCTCGAGCTCGCGCAGGGATTCGCGCCGATTCGCCGGGTCCTGCTGGTAGGTCCGGCGGTCGCCCTGCAACGACGAGCCGACGGCCTCACGGAACGGACCGTAGAAGGCGGAGGCGTATTTGGCGGCGTAGGCCAGGATGCCGGTATCGGTGTCACCGGCCGCGTCCAGGCCCGCGCGAATCGCACCGACCTGGCCGTCCATCATGCCGCTGGTCCCCAGCAGATCGGCACCGGCCGCCGACTGGGCGAGCGCCATCTCGACATAGCGCCGCACCGTCGCGTCGTTGTCGACCGCACCCTCGGAATCCAGCACTCCGCAGTGTCCGTGATCGGTGAATTCGTCGAGACAGGTATCGGCCATGACGACCGTATCGCCGCCCACCTCCTCGGCCAGCGCGCGCAATCCGCGATTCAGGATGCCCTCGGGCGCACTCGCCTGGGTGCCCGCCGCGTCCTTGTCCTCGGGCCGCGGCACGCCGAACAGCATGAGGCCCCCGACACCCGCGGCGGTCGCCGCCGCCGCGGCCTTGCGCAGCGAATCCATCGAGTGCTGATACACACCAGGCATCGAGCTGATCTCACGGGGTTCGTCCAGCCCATCGGCGACGAACATGGGCAGCACCAATTGTCTTGGCTGCACGGTGGTTTCGGCAACTAGGCGACGCATCGCGGGGGTACGACGCAACCGCCGCGGGCGGTCCATTCCGGTCATACGCGCACGATACGCCGCACCGGTACCCGCCTCCCCGGCACCTCCCGGCCCGGTTGGCGTGGGTCACACCGGCAAATTCCGAGCAGTCGGACGTGGCACCGAAACCCGTTGCCGGGACCGGTTTTCTGTCGGCGCCCTCCGGTAGAATCGAAGATGTGTTCGAGGGGATTCATTGATAGTCAGTCGTATCCGGCCCGGTCGCGCGCCACTGCCCACAACGCGCGACCGATCGATCGCTGGTGGGGCGGACTGCCCATATCCGTCCCACCGTCGATTTCGCCCACTTCGACGCTCCGGTGAATCTCTATCCGAGGGGAGGATTCTCATGCCCACCGCACCGACGATCATCGATCCTTATGTCCCGCTGACGAAGCAGAAACTGCCCGCCGGCCGCCCGCGGTCCTGGTACGTCATGCACAACCGCCGGCTCAAGGCCATGCGGCTGGCCATCGCACTGCTCGACTCGGGCGTCTACCGCGCGAATCTGGCCGACAACACCACCATCCGCCACACCGCCGACGCGGTGGGTATTCGTCCGCCCTCGGACAAGACCTGCCGCCTCGTTCGCGACCTCATGCGCGTGCGCAGGGTCTGAGTACGGTGGGCGTCGCACTCGCCGACGCACCGCGCCGTCGGCGAGCGCGGCCGCCGAGTGCACGCTGCGCACCGGCCTCGACACGGCCGTGCACACCCGGCTGCTCGGCGACCGATTTCGATCGGCTTCGCCGCGCACACCCGGGCAGGCTGTCCACGAGAGCGATCGGTTCGCCGCATCACCGGACGGCGGCCCACTTCGTCGACGACGACGTGCCTTCGCCGGGTGAGGGCTTACCGGCTGCGGCGGCTCTTCTTGCGCGGCGGGGGCAGCAGGCCCTCGGCGCGCAGGTGAGCGGCGTGTTCGGCCAGCGAATCGACCAGCGGTCCGACCTGAGCCGTCTCCGGCTGCACGTCGACACGCAGGCCGAATTCGATTGCCGTTTCGGCGGTTTTCGGGCCGATGCAGGCAACGATGGTGCGCGCGTGCGGCTTTCCGGCGATACCCACCAGATTCCGGACGGTCGAGGACGAGGTGAACAGAACGGCGTCGAAACCACCGGTCTTGATCATCTCGCGAGTCTCGGCCGGCGGCGGCGAGGCACGCACCGTCCGGTACGCGGTCACGTCGTCGATCTCCCAGCCGCGGTCGCGCAGACCCTCGGCGAGGGTTTCGGTGGCGATATCCGCGCGGGGCAACAGCACTCGGTTGACCGGATCGAAAACATCGTCGTAGGGCGGGAAGTCGGCCAGCAGGCCCTCGGAGGACTGTTCACCGCTGGGCACCAATTCGGGGTTGATACCGAACGAGCGCACCTTCTCCGCGGTGGCCTCACCGACGCAGGCGATCTTCACACCGGAGAAAGCGCGTGCGTCCAAACCGAATTCGCCGAACTTCTCCCACACCGCGCGCACCGCGTTGGTGGAGGTGAACACCACCCATTGGTAGCGCCCGTCGACCAGGCCCTTGACCGCACGCTCCATCTGGGCGGGGCTGCGCGGCGGCTCGACGGCGATGGTCGGTACCTCCATCGGGATGGCACCGTGCATGACGAGCTTCTCGCTCATCTCACCGGCCTGCTCTTTGGTTCGCGGCACCAGCACGGTCCAGCCGTAGAGGGCCCGGGACTCCCACCACGACATCTTGGTGCGCTTCTCGACCTCCTTGCCGACCGTGACCACGAGCGGACCGACCAGTTCGGAGGCGGCGGAGTTCAGGGTCGCCAGCGTCGCCTCGATGGTGCGCTGCTGACGAGTGGTGCCGCGGACGGTCACCGCGACCGGAGTCTGCGGTGCGAGCCCGTGCTCGACCAGCGCGCTCGCCGTCTCGGCCAGGTGACCGGAGGTGGCGTGCAGGACCAGCGGCCCGGGGGCGGCCGCGACCGAGGCCCAGTCGACCTCACCGCGCACATCGACCTCGGTGTGCGAGGAGCCCAGCGCGATTCCCGCGTAGGCGGGCACCGTGGTCGCCGACGGCAGACCGGGCAGCACCTCGAACGCCATATGCGAGCGGGTGACGGCATTGACCTCGGCGATCACCGCATCAGTGGTCATCGGATCACCGGACACCAGGCGTACGACGTCGTGTCCGGCGCGCGCCTCGTGGACCAGAGTCTTGGCGACCTCGGCGGGTTCACCCAGCGCCGGGCGCACGTCCACGAGAGACTCGCCTTCCGGGCCGGGTTCGACGGCGGTACCGATCATCGCCAGTACGCCCTTGTCGACGTCCGGATCGGTGAACGCCAGTTCTGCTCGTCCCAGCACCTCGCGGGCGCGGACGGTGAGCAGCGCCGGGTCACCCGGACCCGACCCGACGAAAAGAATCCGACCGGGATGCTTCTTGATGGCTCGGTTGCGCTCGCTCATGGCTGATTCTCCATCGGGCTGGAATTGGTGAAGTCGGACACGGCCGGAGCACCGGCCAGCAGGTCGCGCGCACCCAGCTCCAGGAGCTCGCGAGCCAGCTCCCGGCCCAGTCGCTCGGCATCGGCGAGCGCACCGACCGCAGAGGCTCGGATGACATCCGAGCCGTCGATTGCCGCCGCACATCCGCGCAGCGACAATTCCTCCACGACGATCGAGCCGTCGTCAGTGTCCGATTCGAGGAGTGATTCGACAACCTCGGCCAGCGCACCGATCGGTGCCGTGCAACCGGCCTCGAGTTCGGCCAGCAACGCACGTTCGGCGACGATCGACGCTCTGGTGGCCGGATCGTCCAGGGTGGACAGGATGGTGACGAGATCGCCTTCCTCGCTGCGGCATTCGACCGCGAGCGCGCCCTGGGCCGGGGCCGGCAACATCTGCACCGGTTCCAGGGTTTCGGTGATCGAGCCGAGGCGATCGGTGCGGGACAGCCCGGCCCGCGCGATCACAATGGCATCGAGTTCACCGTCGGCGACCTTACGAAGTCTGGTGTCGATATTTCCGCGCAAGGGCAGAATCTCGAGTCCGAGCCCGAGGGCTCGCAATTGTGCGGCACGCCGCGGAGCGGAGGTACCGACGCGGGAACCGGCGGGCAGTTCACCCAATACCAGCCCGTCGCGCGCCACCAGGGCGTCGCGCGAATCCTCGCGTACCGGTATCGCGGCGATGGTGAATCTGGGGTCCGGCGCGGTGGGCAGGTCCTTGTAGGAATGCACCGCGATATCGACCGCACCGGCCGCCAACTCTTCGCGCAGGGCCGCGGTGAACACACCCACACCGATCTGCTCGACCGGATCGGAGGATTTGTCGCCCGCGGTCTTCACGACGACCAGTTCGGCGTTTTGCCCATCGGCGATCAGCGCGTCGCGGATGGTGCCGGCCTGGGTGAGTGCCAGCACACTGCCTCGCGTACCGATCCGCCACGGCGTGTCCGGAGTTCCGCGTCGCGTCATATCGTGCTCCTGCAAATCCGCCTCAATTGCGGTGCCCATGGCGACAGCCATATCTGCGCCGGCGACAGCCATATCTGCGCTCACTGCGGATGCCCCTGTTCGTCTCCGAGATGACTCGTGGTGAAGTCATCGGCCAGTTCGCCGCCGAGCGTGGCGATTTCCATCGGCGCCGCAACCGCTTGTGCCGCACCGGGTTTCAGTTCGAACAACTCGCGCAGCGCTTCGGCGTAACTACCGCCTCCGGGCACCGCGGCCAATTGTTTGACCCGCACCGTGGGCGCGTGCAGCAGTTTGTCGACCACCCGGCGAACCGTGCGGGCGACCTCCTCGCGCTGCGGATCACCCAGATCGGGAAGTTTGGATTCCAGTCTCATCAGTTCGGCCTCGACCACCTCGGCCGCGCGCTGGCGCAGCGCCGCGACGGTCGGTGTCACCTCGGCCATCCGCTGACCGGACAGATATTTGGACAGCTCCTCGGCGACCAGGGCCCGGGCGGCACTGGTGTCGTCGGCGGCCGCCCCGGCAGCCGGGTCGCGTTGCAGGGTCTCCATGTCGATCACAGTGATGTCGGGCAGGCCCGCCACCGCCGGATCCACATCGCGCGGCAGGCCCAGATCGCAGATCACCATCTGGTGCCCGGGCTTGGAGACATTCAGTGCCCGATGCGCATCGGCGAGGGAGACCACTGATCCGACCGCACCCGTGCTGGTGATGACGATATCGGCGTCGGCCATCGCCTCGACCAGGTTCGACAGTTCCATCGCCGTGGCCGACGCGCCGTGCATGGTGGAGGCGGTGTGGGCCAGCCGCTGCGCCCGCTCGAGCGTCCGGTTGACCACCACGATCCGGCCGATCCCGGCCCGCGCCAGATGAGCCGCCGACAGCCCGCCCATCGCACCCGCGCCGACCACGACCGCGGTGCGGCCGGTCAGATCACCGAGTACGGCGGTGGCCCGGTCCAGCGCCACCGACACCACCGAGGCGCCCGCGCGGTCGATCCCGGTCTCCGAATGCACGCGCTTACCGACCCGCAGCGCGTGCTGCGCCAGTTCGTGCAGGGTGCGCCCGGCCGCCTGCTGTGCGTCGGCGGCGGCGTAGGCGGAGCGAATCTGGCTGAGCACCTGCTGCTCACCCACGACCATCGAATCCAGACCGCTGGCCACCGCGAACAGATGTTCCGCGGCCGCCTCGGAATAGCGGACGTAGGCGTGCTTGGTCAGTTCCGGCAGCGACAGCTCGGCATGCTTGGCCAGCAGATCACCGACCTCGGCCAGCCCGCCGTGGAAGGCGTCGACCACGGCGTAGACCTCGACGCGATTGCAGGTGGAGACGATCATCGCCTCGGAAATGTGCTGAGAGGCCAGCATGCGGTCGGTGAGCTTGGGCCGGTCCTCCTCGGTCACCGCGACCTTCTCCAGCACCGCGACCGGTGCGCTGCGATGCGAAATTCCCACGAGAAGCACACTCATGGTGCGACCACCGATCCCTTGCTGGTTGGCTCCGTTGCCGTATGCGAGGTTGTTTTGCGGGGGTTCGCCGCCCGTGCCACCCGGCGGCCGATCGGGGTCGAGACAGCGTGCACGGTCTCCCCCGCGGCAACGCGCTCGGTAGCATCCTCGGCGGTCTCGAGCTCAGCGCTGCGGGCGCGCTCGAACGACAGCATCTGCAGTTCGACCGCCAGATCGACGCGGCGCACATCCACCGAGGACGGCACATCCAATGCCACCGGCGAGAAACTGAGCACACACTGCACACCGGCGGCGACGAGTTCGTCGCACACGCCCTGTGCCGCGGCGTCGGGAACGGTGATCACCGCGATGGTGGGCGCGAGTTCGGCGACCGCGGTCCGCAGCTCCGCGGTGCCGCGGACACGCAGACCGCTCACCGGGGAGCCGATCACCGCCGGATCGTTGTCGAAGATGCCGACCGTGGTGAATCCGCGGCGGGAGAATCCGCCGTAGCCGGCCAGCGCCCGGCCCAGATTTCCGGCGCCGACCAGGATCACCCGGTGACCGTCTGCCAGCCCGAGCACATCCTCGACGCGACGGCGCAGTTTGGCCACGTCGTAACCGACCCCGCGCACACCGTTGGGGCCGAGGAAAGACAGATCCTTGCGGAGCTTCGCGGAACCGACACCCGCCGCGACAGCCAGTTCTTCACTCGATACGATGAGGACACCCTCGTCGGCCAGAACGGCGAGCACCCGGAGATAGGTGGCCAGGCGGGTCACCGTAGCCTGCGGGATGTCCTTATTGATGGATTTGCCGGAAACGCTGTTCAGAGCTCTGCCGGAGACGCCACCGGGCGTCTCATGCTGCTCTGTCACGTCGTTCGGCTCCTCGTCCGGCCGGGGGTAGGGTCCGGGCTTCGCTTGTCCACCACCGACACCGGGGTCGGACATCGGTATCGAATAAGTGTTGGTACACGGGGTGCGGGTGCGTCCGCCGCCAGAAGCAGGCGGGTCGCTTGTCACCACCGTAACTGCTTGTGAAGCCCTGCACAAAGTCGGTGAATTCAGTCACTCTCCACCAGTCGGCTGGGCGAATGTCTGCTCACATTCAACCGCCGCGCGCCACCCGCTTCCACGAAGGCGCGCCGGACGGCGATTTCTGCGGGCATATCCGGCGATTCGCGATGCGCACGACCGGGCGGACACCACCGCGAACGGGTATCGGCGACCGGGTATCGGTGGCGCTGTCGGTGCGGTGGCATTTAATGGCGATATGAGTACTGCCACACATTCGGTCACTTTGCTGACCCGCGAGGGCTGCGGTATGTGCACCGTCGCGCTCACGCAGTTGCGCGGTATCTGCGCGGACTTCGGCCTGGAACCGGACATCGTCGATGTCGACGAGGCCGCGGCCACCGACCCCGCGCTGCGCGCCGAGTTCGGTGACCGGCTGCCGGTGGTATTACTCGACGGCCGGGAACACAGCTACTTCGACGTCGACGAACTACGGCTGCGCGCCGATTTGAGTCGCTGAGCACACATCACTGCGCAGCCATCGGGACAACGCTGCACTCGGCTAATGTTGGGGTGTTCGCGCGGACAGGCGGAGGTACTGGTGCCGGAACGATCGAAAGATGCGAGGACGGGTTTCATCGCGGGCAGGTTCGGCGAATTCCCGGCGCGCTGGGGGCAGGGTCTGTCGGACCAGCTCACACGGATCGCGCGCAGCCCGTTCGGACCCAGCGAGGAGGAGGTCCGCGCCAATCTGGCCGGTGAGGCCAGTGCGGACGCCGCCCTCGCGCTGCACGATGCGGAATTGGCGGAATCCGATGCGGCCGAATCCGATTCGGAATCACCGCCCCATGCGCGGCCGCCCCGGGATCTGACCGCGGCCGCATTCTTCGATGTGGACAACACGATGGTGCAGGGAGCATCGATCGTGCACTTCGCGCGCGGTTTGGCGGCGCGAAAATATTTCAAGACGTCGGATCTCGTCGATATGGCCTGGAAACAGGTGAAATTCCGGGTCACCGGCAAAGAAAGCCAGGGCGATATGGCCAGCGGCAAGGAAAAAGCGCTGTCATTCATCGCCGGTCGTTCCACCGCCGAACTGGCCGCACTGGGCGAGGAAATCTACGACGAAATCATCGCCGACAAGATCTGGCCCGGCACCCGAGCGCTGGCGCAAATGCATCTCGACGCCGGCCAGCAGGTCTGGCTGGTCACCGCGACGCCTGTGGAATTGGCCCAGGTCATCGCGAAACGACTGGGTCTGACGGGCGCGCTGGGCACGGTCGCGGAAAGTGTGGACGGTGTCTTCACCGGGAGACTGGTCGGCGATATTCTGCACGGCCTCGGTAAAGCACACGCGGTACGCACACTCGCCATTCGCGAGGGGCTCAATCTGAAGCGCTGCACGGCCTATTCCGACAGCCACAACGATGTGCCGATGCTCTCGCTGGCCGGTACCTCGGTGGCGATCAATCCGGATTCTGACCTGCGTGAGGTCGCCAAGAACCGGGGCTGGGAGATCCGCGATTTCCGCACCGGGCGCAAGGCCGCGAAGATCGGTGTGCCGACCGCGCTGGCGCTGGGTGCCGCAGGAGGCGCCGCCGCCGCGATCCTCACCCGCAAACGCGAACAGAACAACTGAGCAACCTAGCGGCCGCCGGTACTCCGACCGGCGGCCGCTCGGCCGGAACGCTCAGCCGGTGAACGGATTGCGGCGCTTGGTCAGCAGCTTGTAGAGGGTCTGCTGAATGGTCTCGCGGACCTGATCGGTGACCTCGAACATGGTCATCGGATCGTCGGCGGCCTCGGCCGGATATCCCTCGGTCGAAATGGGGGCGCCGAACTCGATCGTCCACTTCGACGGCAGCGGTACCGCGCCCAGCGGACCCAGATGCGGGAACAGCGGTGTGACCGGGAAGTACGGCAGGCCCAGCAGACGTGCCAGCGGCTTGACATCGGCGAGCTTGGGGTAGATCTCCTCGGACCCGACGATCGAGCACGGAATGATCGGCACCCCGGTCTTCACCGCCGCCGAGACGAATCCACCGCGACCGAACCGCTGCAACTTGTACCGCTCGGCGTAGGGCTTGCCGATGCCCTTGAACCCCTCGGGAAATACCCCGGCCACCGCACCCGAGCGCAGCAGCCGCTCGGCATCGGCCGGGCAGGCCAGGGTGTGCCCGGCCTTGCGGGCGAGACCGCCGACGACCGGAAGTTCGAAGACCAGATCCGCCGCCAGCAACCGCAGCACGCGGTGCGCGGGATGCCGGTCGTGCACCGCCAACTGCAGCATCATCGCGTCCAGCGGCACCACACCGGCGTGATTGGACACCACCAGGGCGCCGCCCGTCGCGGGCAGATTCTCGATGCCGTTGACCTCCACCCGGAACCACAGGTCCGACAGCGGGCGCAGGGTCGGCAGAATGACCGATTCGAGCAGATGTTCGTCCAGGCCGAATTCATCGACCCGATAATCGCCGGTGAGCCGGCGGCGAGCGAAATCGGCGGTGCCGCGAATTCCACCGGCGACCGCGCCCCGGACCAGATCGCCCAGTGAGCGCGCCGGTGCGGATTCGGCCAGCCGCTCGGTCAGCGACGTGACCGGCTCCACCACCGGCTGCCCTGGCCAGCGGCGTGCCGCCGGTCGCGGCCGGGATTCGAAATCCGTCTCGTGCAGATGGATGACTTTGGCCACGTCGTTCATCGATGTGCTCCCGTCCCGGCCCCGACGAGGCCGAGGAGTCTGGTTTCTGCGGCGTCGATCCAGCGCGGATCGATAACGGGCCGCAACGCTGCGCCCCCGATGAAGTCGTCGAACGCCTGCACCGTCGTCCAGCGCGGTGCGAAGCCGAGTTCGGTACGCATTCTCGTGGTGTCCAATCCACAGCCGAAGTGGAAGTAGTCGATCTGCTCGGCGGTGAACTCCCGCATCACCGGGCCCATGAATGACCGGCCCACGGTTTGGAAGACACTCATCGGCACTGGTAATTCGATGCGACCGGCACGCCGGATTGCCTGGGACAACGCCAACGTCCCGTCTCCGGCGACATTGAAAGTGCCGCCGGGCACTGACCGCGCGGCATGGGCAAGCGCCGCGATCGCATCCTCTTCGTGCAGCAACTGCATGCGGGGGTCACGGCCGAAAATCGTCGGCGTGATCGGGGAACGGAAATACTGCAATCCCCGGCTCGCCAGCCGAGACCCGACAATCGGCGGAAATCGGAGAATTGCCGCGGCGATATCCGGACGTCGGCGCGCCATCCCGCGGGCGAATCCCTCGACTTCGACCATGTCGCGCGCGAACCAGCCGTGCGGCGGTGTGCGCGCACTCATTTCCTCGGTGAATTTCGCCGGATCCTTCGGCCCGCAGCCGTAGACCGCGGACGACGAACGGACCACGACGCGGCGCACGCTCGGTGCCTTCTGGCACACCGCCATCAACTGCATGGCGCCGAAGACGTTGTAATCCTTCATCGCGGCGCGACCGCCACGGGCGGGCGGGCGGGACAACGCCGCCGGATGCACCACCGTATCGACCTCGTTGCCATCGATCACCTTGCGAATCAATGGATTTCGAATATCGGCGCGAACGAATTCGGCGCGCCCCATACGGCGCAGCAGATCGCGGCTGGGCATCCGGGCATCGACCGCGATCACTCGTTCCACGGCCGGATCGGCCACCAGGCGGGTGACGATATTGCCGCCGAAGAAGCGGCTCGCGCCGGTGACCAGTACAACTTTGGGCGGCTGGTCGTCGCGGCCAGCCGTATGCCCGTCCCGCAAATTCGTACCCACGCCGAATCCCACCTGTGCACCCCTGCTTGGCTTGGTTCCGGGTTCCAGAGTAGCGGCTGTCACCGGGGTCGCCGCCGGTATTTACCAGGTTCTAACGATGACTTCAATCACCTGAAACACTGAATGCCCGCCACCGGACTCGATGACGGGCATTCAGTTTGTTTCAGCGCGTAAGGCCTACTTGCCGAGTTTGCGACGCTGCACACGCGTACGACGAAGCAGCTTGCGGTGCTTCTTCTTCGACATCCGCTTACGGCGCTTCTTGATCACAGAACCCATAGGGTTGTTCCTCGCGTTCTCTCTCTACCCTCGGCACGCACGCCGTTTACGTACGCCCATCTTCCGGTTCACTCGGCGGCCGCCAGGCAACCAGTGTTCAACTGCCGAGCTGACCCAGCATCGGCAGCCGGTAACACAACGGTGGTTCATCGTACCGGGCCAACCCACGGCGAATGAAACGGGCACCTGTGGTGCCCGGCTCGTCACCGCCGCGGGTCGACGACATCGGTCACTTCCGAACCGGCCCTCGGGCTTTAGCCGGCGTCGAAATACGACGTCTGCAGATAGTCGTGCACCGCCTTGGCGTGCACCCGGAACGATCTGCCGACTCTCACCGCGGGTAGTTCTCCCGAATGAACCAGCCGATACACCGTCATCTTGGAAACCCGCATCAGATTCGCCACCTCGGCGACAGTGAGGAACTGGGTCCCTCCTCCGCCGATGACGGGACCGGGACTTGCAGAGCTGCTGTTTCCAGACATCATTGCACCACTGACCTCCGGCACGTCCGCGCCGCCGGCTTCCCCACCAGCGGAACAGACACGCACGTGCTCCCCTGAGCTTAGCGGGACCAGTGGGATTGCTGCGACGGGTGGGAGAAATAGCAGTGTCACCGGCGGATGTCGCGTCACACGCCGAGGGACATCAGGTTGCCATTGGACGGTTACTCGCCGGTTGCCCCTTGTTCGACCGAGCGGCGCTTCGCGGCGTGCAGCGCTTCCCAGAAGGCCGAGCGCACACCACCGCGCTCGAGTTCCCGTACCGCCGCCGCCGTGGTACCTGCCGGGGAGGTCACCGCGGCCCGCAGCTCGGCGGCGTCCTGTCCGGACTCCTCGAGCAGGGCCGCCGAGCCGAGCATGGTCTGCACCACCAGTCCGGTGGCCACATCACGAGTCAGGCCCAGACCCACACCCGCCTCCACCATCGCCTCGACGATGAGGAAGAAGTAGGCCGGTCCCGACCCGGAGACGGCGGTAACCGCGTCCATCTGCGTCTCGTTGACGACCACGACCTTGCCGACCGCACCGAGCAGTTCCGACACCGTCTCCAGCTCGGCGGCCTTGGCGTAGCGGCCGGCCGCGATCGCGCTCATCCCCTGACCGACCAGCATCGGCGTATTCGGCATGACACGCACGACCGGGAAGCCGGCGGGCAACTTCGCCTCCACCCGGGCGGTCGTGATGCCCGCGGCCAGCGAGACCATGATCTGATCACGGTCGCTGTCGAGTTCGAGTTTGCCCAGTTCGGTCAGCACCGCGTCCACATCGTGCGGTTTGACGGCGACCACCACCACATCGGCCCCGGTCGCCGCTTCGGACAGGCTGTCGGTGATCCGGATGCCGAAACGCTCCCGCAGCACCTGCGCACGGGTCGCGATCGCCTCGACCACGACCAGATCCTTGGCAGGCCGCCCGGCCTCGAGCAGGCCGGCAATCAACGCCTCACCGATCCGTCCGCCACCGATCACCGCAATTCTCGTCATGGGAGCCAAGGCTATCCGTGCCATCCGGGGGTCGGCGCGGCGGTATCGGCGGGCGATCGCGGCGGGGTCGCCTCAGCGAGGCAGCGGAATCAGCGCGAGCTGGCGGGTCTGCGCCACCACCGCACCGGTGCTGTCGAGTACCAGCTGATCCTCGTCGAACATGCGCTCACCGATCTCCTGGGCGGTCGCGATGACCCGCAGCCAGCCCGGGGCCGGGCGACGGCGCAGGTAGGTGGTGAGCTGCACGGTCGGAGCCCAGCCGAAGCGGCCCATATTCATCGGTACCGGCGGACTCATATCACCGGCCATCATGGCGAAGTAGGCGGCGACGTCGGGATCGCGGCCGTCGGCGGCGCGCGGCCGGATCCACAGCCGCAGCCGCGGCTCGCCCCGCTCACCGGACAGGAACCGCGCCCACGACGGGTCGATGGCGACCGAGGCGCCCTGGGCGACATTCACCATCCGGCCCATCGTCGAATCGGGCTCGTAGGTCTGCGCGTCGGCCGGGGGCTCGGGCGGCATATCGGTCACACTCTCGCGGCGATACGCGGGCTCGGCGTCGTCGAGATACCCGAAGGTGAAGACCGAGTGCACGAGTGTGCGGCCGCCCTGCACAAGATCGGTATCGACCAGGCAGATCTGGCGGCCCGTCTTGCGGATCCGCACCTCGTACTCGACCTCGCCCGGATCCGGTGCGCCGAGGAAGTCGGTGCTGGTCGCGATCGGGAGCATCTCGGCGAGTTCGGGATGGGTCGCGCGCAGCCGAGTCGTCGCCGCGGCGGCCGAGCCGGCCACCATGGTCCCGCCGTGCACCTTCGGCCCGATCGTCCACACCGGATCGATCACTCCGCGATAGCGCGCGACACCGCCACCGACCTCCAGTTCGGTCATCGCGCAGACCCGGCTGAACGGTGCATCGTCCACATCCGGCCGCGCCGACTCGATAGTCAGTTCCGTCACCCGCCGCTCCCGTCGATCACTCTGCGAAAGGCACCCAGGCCTCGTACGGCGTATAAGTCTGCCCGATAACCGGAAGATTCCCCACAGACTGTGAGACACCCCGCAACCCCGGGGCAGAAATCCGCCGGAGCGAGGCGGAGGCCGAAACTACCGCGCTCCCGAGGGCTCCGGGTTCGGCGCCGACGCCCGGTGGTTCAGATGCGTCCGAGCGAAATCCAGCGACCGCTTCAGCATCGTCGCCCGATCACCGGCCGTCCGGGCGTTCTGGGTATTGACCTCGATCACCGCATGTCCGCTGAACCCGTTGCGCACCAGCGATTCGCACACTTCCACACAGGGCTGCGCGCCATCCCCAGGCACCAGATGTTCGTCGTGTGCGGCACCGCGGCCGTCGGCCAGGTGCAGATGGGTCAGGCCGCTGCCCATCCGGTCGGCGAGGGTCAGCGCGTCCATACCGGCGGTGGCGGTGTGGGACAGGTCCAGGGTGTAGTGCCGGAATCCGGTATCGGTCGGATCGTAGGAGGGGCTGAAGGCGGTGACCGAAAGACCCGGTCCGCCACGGCGTTCCAGTCGGCGCACCGAACCCTCCCGGCGGCCGAACAGCGTATCGGCCCGCATCGGGAACATGTTCTCCACCGCGATCACGACGGGACCGCGCTCTTCCAGTTCGGCGACCTGCGCGGCGAAGCCCTCGGCGTAGCGGCGTTGCCAGCGGAACGGCGGATGCACCACGACGGTGGCCGCACCGAGCGCTTCGGCGGTGTGGACGCTTCGTTCGAGTTTCCCGACCGGGTCGGCACCCCAGACCCGCTGGGAGATCAGCAGGCACGGCGCGTGCACCGCCAGCACCGGCACCGCGTAGCGGCGCGCGTAGGCCTGCACGGTGGCGATGTTCTGACTGGCGGGCTCGGCCCAGACCATCAGCTCCACACCGTCGTAACCGAGTTCGGCGGCATAGCGGAACGCCGCCTCCGTGTTCTCCGGATAGACCGAGGCGGTCGACAATCCCACCTGAACGTTGGTACCAACCTCGCTGTGCCCCACTGCCGCTCCCTGCTCAGTTCGTGCTGAGGAGAAAGGCTAGCGGTCCGAGGGTCACGAAGATGCCCACAACGACCGCGATCACCGTACTGAGAATGTCGTCGGTGCGGCGCAGCACTCGCACCAGCGCGACCAGACCGAGGATGACGACCATCGCCAGGATCAGCGCGACGAACGGCATGGTGTCCCAGACCTGCTCGAATCCCTTGAACAGCAACATTCCCGCGACCGCCGCGCCGACGGCCTGTCCACCGAGGATCAGCCACTGCTTGCGATTGGTGTCGCCGCCCATCGACGGCAGCGACAGGGCCGGCATGGCCGGCAGCGACGGCATCCGGAGACCGGTCGGCCGCTTCCAGCGCGAGGGCTGCTCGTCCTCGTCGTCGAGCAGGTCGTCGTCGTACTCGTCATCGATGTCGTCATCGGGTTCGAGCGGCTCGTAGAACTCGGTGGCGGCCTCGGCCGGATCGAGCAGATCGATCACACCGCGCCGCGGCCCGCGATTGCGGCGACGCTCACCACCGCGCTCGTTGGCATCGCGCAGCAGATCGCCGGCAACGGTCTGGCCCGACAGCAGCTGTGGATCCCGGCCGGCCAGTGACCAGCCCGCGGACCGGTCGTCGTGCTGCTCGCCGGGATGACCGTCGACATCGGGTGCGTCGAATTCGGGACCACCGAAGTCCGGCTGCGCGAAATCCTGGGGGGCGAAATCCTGCTGGCCGTATCCGGATCCGGGGAATCCGGGCTGGTTGAAATCACGCGGTGCGGGCGCGGGCGCCCGCCGCCGGGCCGACCAAGCAGGCAGGCCGCCGGGAGCGGCCGCACCGTTCCGTCCCGGCGCTCCACCGCGGCCACCCGGGGCCGGGATATCCGGCGCACCGAATTCGCGCGGTTCCGGGGCGCCGAAGTCCGGGCGGCCCGGGTCGGGTGCCGGCGGCCAGGGCGCGGCCACCGGATCGGCCTGCGGCGCACCGGAGAACGGGGGCACCACCATGGTGTGCCGCTCATCGGCGTCGGGTCGGTGTCGGCGGCCGGGCCGGCCGGTATCGGCCGGTTGTTCCGGTGCGAACGGCGCGGCCTCATGTTCGGCCAGTGCCTCCCGCAGCTCGCGCCGGGCCCGCCGCCCCGATGGCGCGGGCGGGGCATCGGGAGCGAACGGAGGGCTCTCCGGTGCGGCGTATCGAGTCGATTCGGCGGGCGCGCCGTAGGCGTCCGGCGTCGCGCCGTAACCACCGAAACCGGGCGCGGGCTGATACCCCGGATCGAGTGTGGGTTCGAATGCCGCGGGCTGGAACGAATTCGGCTGTTCCCAGGACGGAGTGCTCGGCTGCTCACCCGCGAGCGGGTCGTAGTAACTGATCGGCCCCGACAGCGGCGATTCGTTGTCGTATCCGGGCGCGGAAAGCCGGAAGTCGGGCATCGGTTCCGGTTCCGGCTCGGCGTCGGGCGCGGCATGTGAGGAGCCCGCCCGGACCTCCGGGATATCACCGGTGAGATCGGTGACCGCGATGCCGCGTCCGCCGCGCCGCCGGCGCCCACCGCCGGAGGAGGGAACCCCCTGGCCGTTGCGCGCCAGCAGTTCGGCGACCGACAACTGGGTCGAGTCCTCACTCATGCTGGATCCTTTCCGACATGACCGGCCCCGCAGCGATCATCGCGTCACGGTTTCGGTCGGGCCCGGCACACCGATGGGCCGAGAATTACTCGTACCTGAATCGCCGCCCAGGTCGGTATCCAGTTTGCGCAGAATCAGTCCCTCGCGCAGCGCCCATGGGCAGATCTCGAGCGAATCCAGCGACAACGCCCGCATACTCGCCTCCGCTACCAGTGCTCCGGCCACCAATTGCTGGGACCGATCGGAGCTGACACCTTCCAATTCCGCGCGGTCGGCGGCAGTCATCCGGGAGATGAAGGCGATCAGCTGACGCAGACCGGAACTGGTGAGGGTACGCCGCGCGCGAGGGCCCGCGGCCGAGGGCGCGGCGCCGGTGAGCCGGGCCAGCGACCGGAATGTCTTGGATGTGCCGACGGCGAGATCGGGACGGCCGACCTCGAGCAGTTGCTTGGCGGGAATCACCATTTCCGCGTCCAACCAGTCGCGCAGCACCGCCACCTTGCGCTTGCCCGGTGGATCATCGTGCAACCAGTCCCGGGTCAGCCGGCCGGCGCCCAGTTGCAGTGACAAGGCCGCGTCGGGCGCCTCGTCGCAACCGTTGCTCATCTCGAGCGAACCGCCACCGATATCGAGATTGAGGATCCGCCCGGCACTCCAGCCATACCACCGCCGCACCGCGAGGAACGTCAGCCGGGCCTCGTCGACGCCGGCCAGCACCTGTAGGTCCACCCCGGTGCGCGCCCGGATATCGGCCAGCACCGCGTCGGAGTTGGCCGCCTCCCGCAGTGCGGAGGTCGCGAACGGCATCAACTGCACACAGCCGGAAGTCTTTGCGATACTGCCGAATTCGGAGATCGTCTTGGTGAGCTTCGCCGAGCCCTCGGGGGTGATACACCCCGCGTCGTCCAAGTTCTCCGACAGCCGCAGCGTGGCTTTCGTAGAGCTCATCGGCATCGGGTGCCCACCCCGATGAGCGTCCACCACGAGCAGGTGGACGGTATTACTTCCCACATCAAGCACACCGAGCCGCACATGAACACGGTACCGGGGCGGGTACCGGGTCCGGAGGACGAACCGGAACTTGGCCTGATGGACGGTGCCCGGAGGCGGCAGCGGAGCATAACCACGCAAGGCTCGCCATCAAGCCCATAAACGCGCCCCGTGCGGGGTCGGGACTGGGGGTTGAACGGGGTAGCTGTTAGCGTCTGGCGATGTGACCGCAGGAGCATCCGCGCATGCACCCGTCTCGCCGAACGAACCGTCCGGCGGGCCGCGACCAGCTGCGAAGATCAATCCGGCGCCGGAGGTCGACCTCGACTTCCCGCGGGAGTGGATCGAGTTCGTGGATCCGGCAAACGATGGGCATCTGATAGCGGCCGATCTCACTTGGCTGATGTCGAACTGGACCTGTGTCTTCGGCACGCCGGCCTGTCAGGGCATCATCGAGGGCCGGCCCGACGACGGCTGCTGCTCGCACGGCGCCTTTCTCTGCGACGACGACGATCGCAAGAAGCTGCAGAAGGCCGTCAAACAGCTGACCCCGCAGGATTGGCAGCTGATGGACGAAGCCCGCGACACCGACGGGAAGGTCCGCAAGAAGCTGTATCTCGAGGAAGACGACCTCGACGACGAGCCCGCCGTCCGCACCCGCCGTTACGAGGGTGCGTGCATCTTCCTGAACCGTCCGGGTTTCGACGGCGGTATCGGCTGCGCTCTGCACACCATGGCCCTGCGCACGGGTGTGGAACCACTGACGGTGAAGCCCGAGGTCTGCTGGCAGCTGCCGATCCGCCGCACTCAGGACTGGGTCGACCGCCCCGACGGCGAGCAGATCCTGCGCACGACCATCACCGAATACGACCGTCGCGGTTGGGGTCCCGGCGGCCTGGACCTGAACTGGTACTGCTCGGGTTCGCCCGATGCCCATACCGGCAGCCGTCCGGTCTGGCAGTCCTACGCACCGGAGCTGATCGAGTTGATCGGCCGGCCCGCCTACGACGAACTGGCCCGGCACTGCCGGCGCCGGGAAGGGCTCGGGCTGATCGCGGTACATCCGGCCACGACCGCCGCCCGCGAGCGAACCGGAACCGACCGGGCCGGGAATATCTGATCCGCCAACGCATTTCGTACCGGTATGGGCAGCACTCGAATCCTGTTGATTTCCGGAAGTACTCGGCCGGGATCCACCAATACCGCCGCACTACGCACATTCGCGGAAGTCGCCGGACCGGATATCACGACCGAACTGTTCACCGATCTGGTGCGGATTCCGGCCTTCGTCCCGGGTGACGAACCGGCACCGCCGCCGGTGGCCGCATTGCGCCGGCAATTGGCCGCCGCCGACGGTGTGCTCTTCTGTACACCCGAATATGCGGGCCTGATGCCGGGAGCCCTGAAGAATTTACTGGAGTGGACGGTCGGCACCGCCGATCTGCACCTGAAACCGGTCGCGTGGATATCGGTGGCGGCGCCCGCACGCGGCGAAGGAGGGCTCACATCGCTGCGCACGGTCCTCGGATATGTGGGCGCGCTGGAAATCGAATCGGCGTGCCGGCGAATTCCGGTGCAGGCCACTATGGTCGGGCCCGGCGGAACGGTCGCCGATGCGGCGGTACGAGCAGCGCTGGCCGAATCCGCGGCCGCATTCGGCGCATATCTTTCGGCCGAGAAATCGTCACCGGAATTGTGAAGCGCCCCTGTACGGTCATCAGCTCGCCATGCGCGCTTCACATACCCGTGATAGGCATTGGGGCATGATGAGGAAAACCGTGGTTACTGCAGTTCTCGCCGCCGGTGCGGCCCTGTCGCTGGCTCCCGCCGCACACGCCGACCCGGCCGTCGACCCCGCCCATTACTCGCTGCAGAACGACAGCTTCGTCGCATACAACGACCCTGCGGCGCTGTCGGCCAAGGACAACGGCAAACAGGTCATCGTGAGCCCCTACGGCACGTCCCGGCCGATCGCCTGCCGGGACAACACCGCGCCGCTGGACGACTGCTGGCAGCGGGACGACTTCGGCTGGTTCCAGCTGCAGAAGCAGGAACTGCCGCAGGTCGGCACCGCCTGGGTGCACGTCGTCTAGACCGGCCCTCACAAGCCGTATTCGACAGCGAAAGCCGCGAGGCCGAAACGACCTCGCGGCTTTCTTCGTGCCCGTATCCGTCAGGCCTCGAGTTTGTACCCCAGTCCACGCACCGTGACCAGATGTTCCGGCTTGGCCGGGTCGGACTCGATCTTCGACCGCAGCCGCTTGACGTGCACATCGAGGGTTTTGGTGTCGCCGACGTAGTCGGCGCCCCAGACGCGGTCGATCAACTGGCCGCGGGTCAGCACCCGGCCGGAATTGCGCAGCAGATATTCGAGCAGATCGAATTCCTTCAGCGGCAATGTCACCGATTTGCCGTTGACCTGCACTGTGTGGCGATCCACATCCATTCGTACCGGGCCCGCCTCGAGGACGCCGCTGTCGCTGGATCCGTCCATCTCCTCACCGGCGCCACGCCGCAGCACCGCGCGGATCCGGGCGATCAGCTCACGCGAGGAATAGGGCTTGGTGACATAGTCGTCGGCTCCCAGCTCCAGCCCGACCACCTTGTCGATCTCACTGTCGCGGGCCGTCACCATGATCACCGGCACGCTGCTGCGGGTGCGCAACTGCTTGCACACATCGGTGCCGCTCATTCCGGGCAGCATCAGATCCAGCAGGACGATATCGGCGCCGGAGCGATCGAATTCCGACAGCGCGGATGGCCCGTCGCCCACGACCGTGACCTCGAAGCCCTCCTTGCGCAGCAGGAACGCGAGCGGATCGGCCAGCGACTCCTCGTCCTCGACGATCAACACACTGGTCATCGGGTTGCCTCCACACCGTTTTGTCCGGTCCGCCGGCGCGAACCTTCGTCGTTCTTGCCCACCCCGTTTGCGGTGGGGTTCTTCCACTCCGCCTGGTCGGCGGAATTCTGATTGCCTGTTCGGCACGCGGGAATGCGCAGGGTGAACGTGGAACCGGTACCCAGTTTGCTCCACAGCGTGATCTCACCGTTGTGGTTGGCCGCCACATGTTTGACGATGGCCAGCCCCAGCCCGGTTCCGCCGGTGGCGCGCGAACGCGCCTTGTCCGCCCGGAAGAACCGCTCGAAGACCCGCTCCTGATCTTCCTTGGCGATGCCGATACCGCGGTCGGTGACCGCGATGTTCACATGCCCGTTGCGTAGCGACCGGCTCACCGAGACGTGCGAACCCTTGGGCGAATAGTTGATGGCGTTCTCGACCAGATTCGACAGCGCCGTCACCAGCAGCGTCTCATCCCCGAGGATCTCCAGTCCGCTGTTGGCGTCGGTACTGACGGTGATCCCGGCGGCCTCGGCAGCGGTGCGCGACCGCTCCAGCGCGGCATGCACCACGGTGTCCACATCGACGGCCTCGAGTTGCGGCAATTTCTCCGCACCCTGCAGCCGGGACAGCGCGATCAACTCGGTGACCATCTTGCCCATCCGGTTGGATTCGGTCACGAGCCGCTGTCCGAAATGACGTACCGAATCCGGGTCGTCGGCCGATTCCAGCATTGCCTCTGCGAGCAGGCTCATCGCACCAACCGGCGTTTTGAGTTCATGGCTGACATTGGCGACGAAATCGCGGCGGGTGGCCTCCATCCGGGCCTGTTCGGAATCGTCGTCGGCGAACAGCACGACGAAATTGGAATCCCCGCGCGAGAGCGGCCGCGCCACTCCACGCACCGCGATGGAACTGCGTCCCGGCAGTGGGTTTTTCAGAGTCTGATCGAATTCGACATCCTCGCCGGTGGCGATGACCTTCTCCACGGCCGCCCAGGCGCGTTCATCGAGCAGCCGGTTGCGTACCAGCCCCAATTCCTCGGCCCGTGGATTGACCAGCACCACATCACGATATTCGTCGACGACGGCGATGCCGCTCTCCGACGCGAGCACGATCAGATCCAATACCTGCGACATCGTCAGACCCGATTCGGCCGCGCGTCGCTGAGCCTGTCTGGCGTTCACATACGGAATGACCAAACCGCCGACAGCCAGACCGACTACGGCCGCGAGTACTGCCAGCAGCACGGCCTGAGGAACGCTCACATATGGAATCGTACGGTCGCACACACGCACACCAAACCCGGGCTGACGAAGTTTCGTGCAGGTCACGGCCGATTACGCGGTCGTTGGCCACTTGTTCACGCAAAGTTGGCCGGGGCGGGGATTAGCTCTGAACGGCGGGTTTCGGCCGCCGAATCGGCCGCTCACGTCCACATTCCAGGCCGGGGGCGCACATCCGGCACCTCGGCGTGTCGTAAGCACATCACCCTCGGCGTGTCGATCCGGGCAGCCGATCACCTTCCGCGGGTTCGGCGTGTGAGGTTTACCTCAGTTCCACGCCCTGCGAACGCCGGGGCAACCATACCGCCCGGCGCCGCGACGCAAGAGTCCCGGATACACACGCCGTTGTGCGTATCCGGGACAGTCGGTGAGCCCCAGGGGGTTCACCAGCCCGTGTCCCCCTCGACCGGAATGTTGACGAAGCTGGGGGTATTCGGATCGAGTTGCAGATGTTCCGGCTTCAGACCGGTATCGATGAGCATCGGCATGATCGGCAGCCCCTTCGGGAAGTTACCGGCGAACACGTCGACGCGCAGCCGATGGCCCGGCGCCAGCACGGCCTGGGTGGCAGGCAGGGCGATATCGAGTTGGGTCGCCTCGCCCGGCACCGTCGGCTGCCGCTTGTCCAGTGAGGTGTAGGCCCGCGGATCGGTGTAATCACCGTTGTCCGAACGGCTGCTGTTCGCCTCGTCGACCTGCCGCAGCGAGGCCATCAGCTGCCCGGAGGACAGTACGGTCGATTGTCCGTCGGGCGCGACATCGTTGACCGTCACGGTCCAGTAGCCGTCGGCCGCGTCCTGAACGGTATTGAGCCGCACCGCGATCGGACCGGAAATGGTGGTCTCCCCCGCCACCGGCGCACTGGTGAAGGTGAGCGCGTTGGTCTCCGCTGTCCGGGAATCCTGTGCACAACCGTTGAATACCGCGAGCACACCGGCCGTGGCCTGTGCGGCATCGTTGGAGCACAAAGTTGTCAGTCCGGGTGCGATCGTCAAACTGGTTGGCGCGCCGGTGAATTCACCGGTGAGCGAACCGTCGTAGACGCTGCCCGCGGTGCCGCTGCGATCTCCCGACAGATACATGCGCCGGTAGCGGGCCGCCTCCTCGGCGGGGGCCGACGACCCGAATCCGCCCTGGGTGATCCAGCCGCCACCCTGCTGACGCAATGTCACCGGGCCGTAGGTGTCGATCCCGTTGTCGATTCCCTTGAGCCACTTGTCGAACCACGCGCGTTGCAGGACGTCCAGCCGCGGCGGCAGCCCCGGCTTGCCGTACTCGTTACCGGAGTTGAGGTGGTAGGTGTTGCCCATCAGCAGCTGCTTCTGCCCGGGCGGCAACGGAATTTCGTTGTAGATCTTGGATTCCGAGTAGGTGAACAGATCGTGCCAGCCACCGGTGACGAAGGTCGGCACCTGGATCCGGCTCGGATCACCCAGCCACGCTTGCCGCTCGGAGGACATGTCGTTCAACATGCCCTTCACGCGCGGATCGAGAGTGTCCATATTCGTGTTGGTGTAGGCGTTCAGCAGCGCATCCATATAGGTGTACGGATCGCTGATCCGGTCGCTGAGCCAGGTGTCGTCGAACTTCCCGGTCAGGATCGACTGCACATCCGGCACCCATTTCAAGCTGTTGATCGCGGTGAGCCACAACGGGATGAAGTTGAATCCGAATCCGCCACCGGGAGCGAGGACATCGTCGACGAGATCGCTGCCCGGCACCACCGGGAAGATCGCCTTCAGCGCCGGCGGAGCCTTCTCGGCAGCCTGCACCTGATTGATGCCGGAATAGGACAGGCCGTTCATACCGACCTTGCCGTCGGACCACGATTGCCGCGCGGCCCAATCGATCACCTCGACGGTGTCCTGTTGTTCCCGCTGCCGCAACATATCCCATTCGCCCTGGGAGAAGCCGGTACCGCGGACATCCACCACGATCTGGGTGTAACCACTCTTGATCAGCTGCCGGTCGACAGCGAAGTTGCGGAGTTCACCGCCGCCGAACGCCTTGGTCAGATCGGTGACACCGGACAGCGGGGTGCCGCCGAGATCGATCTGACGCAGCAGGTTCAGCAGCGCATCCGACAGTCCCGGAATGGAATTGGCGTGGTCGGCCAGATTCGACACCAGTTTCGTGTACGGGGTCATATTCACGACCACCGGCGTACGGGTGTCGACGGGATGGCCGGCGGCATCCGCCGGCCGGTACACATTGCCCTTCAGCACCGTGCCGTCACTCATCGTGATGGGCACATCCCAATCGATGTGGATATTGGGGTATTGCTGGGGCCCGTCCTCGGCGGCGGTCCACGCGGCGCCCGCGGCGCCACCGTCCGGACCGGTCGCGACGGGCTCGGCGTGCGCCGGAATGGCGAAGAAGGGAACGGCCACCGCGGCGGCGACGGCAGCGACTGTGGCGCGTAACGCGTACTTCATCGGACGTGATCCGCCTCTCGAGATGGTCGAACGTCCGAGAGTGTATCTACCGTCGAGTAAGTTGCAAACCAACGGCTACGACCCATGCAAAGAAATCGTCTCAACTTCTCAGCCTCTCGGCCCACGGTGAGTTTGGCATATCAACCGACCGAATCGGCGGAATTCGGCCGTGGAAATCGTTCGACGACCTCGGTGAACGCCATCGGCATGCGCCGCCGGTATCGTCGATCGGCATGACATCCCCGCCGGATGCGATGGAACTCGAGGCGCTACGGATTCCCCTCACCGGGTACTGCTACCGCATGCTCGGCGGGTCGTCGGAGACCGAGGACGCGGTTCAGGAGACATTGCTGCGCGCATTCCGTGAGATCGGCACCTTCGATCCGGCACGGGCACGGCTCACCACCTGGGCGCACCGCATCGCACACAACGTCTGTGTCGATCTGTTGCGGGCCGCCGGCCGGCGCGCATCCCCCATGGATATCGATGAACTGGGCGAACCCGGCGTCTTCGGCGAGCCCATGGCGCCCGGAACCTGTGTGGAGCCGATGCCGGGCCCGGGCCTGATCGCCACGACCGACCCCGCGCAGCGAGTCGTCGAACGTGAATCGATCCGGCTCGCGTTCGTGGCCGTTCTCCAACTGCTGACCCCACCACAGCGAGGCGCGCTGATCCTGCGGGATGTGTTGTCGTTCTCGGCAGCGGAGACCGCCGAGATCCTGGGGAGCAGCACGGCGGCGGTCAACAGCGCACTCCAGCGCGCGCGAGCCACCCTGGCCGAGCACCGGACAACCGCGGTATCCGATGCGACCGCGCACGATCTGGCTGAACGGTATGTACGAGCGTTCGAAAGCCACGACGTGAACGGACTGGTCGCCGTACTGCACACCGATGTGACGACGTCGATGCCGCCGCTGCGCTGGTGGATGCGCGGCGCGACGACGGTGGCGGGACTCGTCGCGGCGAGCGACGCCTGTGCCGCCGACCGGTTGCTCGTCACCGATATCAACGGGCAGATCGGTTTCGGCCAGTACCGCCCCGACGACACCGGCGTACTGAAACCGTTCGCGCTGGTCGCGCTTGAATTCCGGGACGAGCGCATCGGACATACAACGACATTCCTCGGTACCGGCGACCGCTTCGCGGAGTTCGGCCTCCCCGCGCGGTTGTGAGGGCGGGGCTTCGAACTCGGACATCCCCGTCGGCTCCATCGCGTCGACCGAGATTCACTCGCGGCGGTCCTGGTGAGCGCTGCGATGAGTTTCGCGGTCCTCGGTCGTACAACTGATGTCGGCGCCGCACGGGTCGACATCACCGTCTCGAAGGAGATCCGACAATGACCGCGACCGAGTCCACGCTGCGAGCCGAAACCTTCGCCGAACGCCGGCGCCTGGCCGGATTGCTGGCCGAACTGACACCGGCGCAGTGGGCGGCTTCGTCATTGTGCGCGGGCTGGCGAGTCCGGGAGGTCGTCGCCCACATCACGCTCGCCTATCGGCATTCCGGTGTGCGGGTGATCGCCGGAATCATCGCCGCGGGCGGCAATTTCAATTGATTCAGCGACCGGATCGCACATCGCGACACCGCCGCGCTGTCCGATGACGAACTGCTGACATCGCTGCGCACGAATATCGAACACCCCTGGCGCCCGCCGCGGGGCGGGCAGCAGGGGGCGCTGGCCCACGACGTCTTCCACGGTCTCGACATCACCGAACCGCTCGGCCTCGCCGAGCCGCCCGCCCACCGGATCGCACTCGCACTGGGCGATCCGGACCGGCGGCAGCTGGCCTATTTCGGTGTGAACCTCCACGGCATCGCACTCGAGGCCACCGACACCGATCTGCGGATCGGGCACGGAACACCGATTCCCTTGGCCGCCAAGGATATCGCGCTGATCGTCGGCGGCCGGCGACCGGTGCCCGGGAGCGGCAGGGACTAGCTACTTCCCGCCCTGGCTCGCCACGGCAGCGGCGCCGGCGGCAGCGGCCTCGGGGTCGAGGTAGTGGGCGGGACCGACCGGACGAAGGTTCTCGTCCAGTTCGTAGCGCAGCGGAATTCCGGTGGGGATGTTCAACCCGGCGATATCCTCATCGGAGATTCCATCCAGATGCTTGACCAGTGCCCGCAGCGAATTGCCATGTGCCGCAACCAGAACCGTCTTGCCGGCGACCAGATCCCGGGAAATGGCGGACTCCCAGTACGGGATCATCCGCGCCACCACGTCCTGCAGGCATTCGGTCGCCGGGACGTCGATGCCGGCGTAGCGCGGATCGCCGGCCTGGCTGTACTCGCTGTCACCCTCGATCGGCGGCGGCGGGGTGTCGTAGCTGCGGCGCCACGTCATGAACTGATCGTCGCCGTACTGATCGCGGACCTGCGCCTTGTTCTTACCCTGCAGCGCGCCGTAGTGGCGTTCGTTGAGCCGCCAATCCCGGATCACCGGAATCCAATGCCGGTCCGCGGCGTCGAGGGCGATATTCGCGGTACTGATCGCGCGACGCAGCAGCGAGGTATAGACGATATCGGGCGCGATCCCGTGTTCGGCCAGCAGTTCACCGGCCCGCTTACCCTCGGCGACACCCTTGTCGGTGAGGTGCACATCCACCCAGCCGGTGAACAGATTCAGAGCATTCCATTCGCTTTCGCCGTGGCGCAGCAACACGAGGGTGTACGTCATGCAGGTCATGCTAGCGGGGCGGAAATCTGGCATTGCCGCCACGTCGGCGACCGCGAAACAGCTGTTCACCGGTCAGAAGCCGAGGGGGGTTTCGATGGTGCCATGAGTCCGGGCGAGAGCGCACCAGCGGCAGTCGGTCCTCGCAGTTTCACAACCGCGCGATTGGTATTCGACTCCGCCGCACGCGGCTAGTCTTTGCGGCATGTCCGTTCCACAATCACTGGCCGAGATCCGTTCTCGTATCGACACTATCGATGACGACCTGATTCGACTGCTGGCATACCGGCAGACCTTGGTCCGGGCGGCCGCCGCGCACAAAACAGATGAGCAAGCCGTGCGCGCACCGGATCGAGTCGAGCAGGTCGTCTCGCTGGCCCGCGAGCGAGCAACCGCCGCCGGACTGGAACCGGCTGTCGCGGAAAAGGTGTGGCGGGCCATGATCGCAGCATTCGTCGAACTCGAACTCACCGAGCACAGCATGCGACAGAGTTAGGACCACGGGCCGCCAATCTCGCCGATGTTCGCCACAGGACCCACGATCGGCCCTACGGTATTGGTCATGGCCCATACCCATTACCCATGGGAGCCGCCGCTGGCCGGTAGCGAGGTCGAACATCTTCTCGGCGCGCTCAACCGGCTGCGCACGACCTTTCGCTGGAAAGCGGACAACCTCGGCGAAACCGGATTGCGGGCCCGGGTCGGCAGTTCCGCGCTCACCCTCGGCGGTCTGCTCAAACACCTTGCGGCCGTCGAGGATTGCATGTTCACCACCAAATTGAGCGGGGCGCCGATGGGTGCGCCGTGGGAGGCCATGGGCTGGAACTGCGACCAGGACTGGGAATTCACCTTCACCTCCGCGGCCTTCGACACCCCCGAACAGCTCTACACCCTGTGGGACGGCGCCGTTCGCCGATCCGGGGTACGGCTCGACGCCGCACTGGCCGCGGGCGGGCTCGATCAGCTGGTCCATCTGGCCTGGACCGATGGTCGCCATTTGAGCCTGCGCAGACTCGTCTGCGATCTGATCGAGGAATACGGCCGGCACACCGGACATGCCGATCTGCTTCGCGAGGCCGTGGACGGATTGGTCGGCGAGGACCCACCGGCCGGATGGCGCCCCACGAGCGGGCTATCCGTGTGACGTGCGTTATATATCCGAATGGATGAATTTCGCGGACGGGCACCGTCCACATGACCATGAGCGCACAGCAGAACAGTGGACCGAGTCAGATCAAGGGCCCCGCCTCCTACTTTCCGTCGATCGAGAAGAAATACGGGCGGCCGGTCGAGGACTGGTTCGAGGCCATTCGCGGATCCGAGCTGACCAAACATACGGAACTTGTCGGCTGGCTGAAGAGTGAGCACGGTCTCGGCCACGGACACGCCAATGCCCTCGTCGCCCACGTGCGCAGTATCGACGGGCAGTAGCCCCCCAGCAGAGAAGGCACACCGTGTTCGATGCCGCTACCAGGACGATGGCCGGGCGCCCTCATCGGAAGCCGCGAGAAGTGCGGCACCGACCAGGGTGGCACCGTCGGCGATGGCGGATTTCGTGACCTGCAACGACCGGGTGAAGGTCAGGCGGGCGTGCCGAGATACCGCCTCGCGAAGTGGATTCCAGAGGAGCGGACCGGATTCGGCGAAACCGCCGCCGATCACCACCCGGTCCAGATCCAGAGTCGCCGCGGCGGAGGAGATCGCTTGCCCCAGTGCCGTTCCCGCTCGCGACAGGGCAGCGGCCGCCTGCGGGTCACCGGCATTCGCATCGCGCGCCAGCTCCGTACCTGTGGTCCCCTTCCAGCCCTGTTCTCGGGCCCATCGCGCCGAGGACATACCGCTCGCGACGGCCTCCACACATCCGATACCACCGCAGGCGCACGGCACATCCCAGCCCGGCACGACGATATGACCGACATGGCCCGCATTTCCGGTGCGCCCGAACAGCACTCGGCTGCCATCAATGATGCCGCCACCGATTCCGGAGGACACCGTCATCGCCAGGCCGGACCGGACGCCGCGCAGGCCGCCGATGCGATACTCGGCCAACGCCAATGCGGCACCGTCGATCCCGAAGTGAATATCCGCTTGCGGGAACAACTCTCGCACCGCGTCGACGATGCCGAACCCGTCCCGCCACTCCGGGATATTGAGCGGCGCGGTAGTTCCCGCCCGCACATCCACCGGACCGGCGGCGGCGATACCCACCGATGTCACCTCGAATCGCATACCGCCACAGGACTCGTCGGCAGTCGCGGCGTCCACCACGCGCCGCAGCAGATCACGACATGCCTCCCACACACCACTCGCGGGTACATCGACCCGGCGCAGATGCCCGAGCGGGAAGCCGGCTACGCGCCCGGATGGCCCACCGAAAGTATCCGGAGTCGGTGTGACACCGGGAACGGTGTCGGGGAGAACTGCCGTGCCGGTAACCGGCAGCACCGCCGCCGCGAACTTCGTCGCGCCGATATCCAACGCCAGCCCACCCATACCGACAACCGCCTCCTCCACATCCGGCCGCCGCGATCACCGTACGGCGCTTGCCCCACGTCCCGGCCGCTCACGGACGACACCGATGCCCGCTCAGGATTCCTCGGACTCCACCAGATGTTCGAAAGCACGCAGATTCTTCAGCGACTCACCGCGCGATACTCGCCATTTCCATTCGCGCCGAATGGATTCCGCGAATCCGAGTTCCAGCAGAACGTTGAAGTCGCCGTCCACGGCTTCCAAGATCTGGCCGAAGACCCGGTCGAGTTCATCGGCGGTGACGGCATGGGTCGCGATACGGCCGATGAGGTAGATATCGCCGACCCGGTCCAGGGTGTAGGCCACTCCGTAGAGGCGGCGATTGCGACGCAACAGGAATTTGTAGACGCCCTCGAAATTCTCGTCCGGTTTGCGGCAGACGAAGCATTCGAAGCGCACACCGTGCTTGCCGACGGTGAGCATGATGGTCGTCTTCAGTTTGCGCTCACCGGGCAGCACGACGACGAAGGTGTCATCGCCCTCGCGGGTGTATTCGATCTCCCGCTCACGGACGGTGTCCTCGATCAGCTGCGCGGTCTGCGCGACAGTGTCACTCACCGGCGCACCACTCCCATCCGGCGCCGCCACAGCGCCCGCGACCTGGCCTGATTGCCCTCGGTGAGCAAGGTACTCCGCGGCCGCGCGCCCCGGGTCCCGGCCAATGCCTCGGCATAGCAGTCAAGCAGGCCATCGGCGGTGTGCTCCCACGAAAATCCCGCCGCATGCTCCACCGCGGCCGCGCCCATCCGCCGCAGACCGGCCGGATCGTCGAGCAGACCGCGCAACGCCGTACCCCACTCGTCGGCGCGGTGCCCGGATACCAGAGCACCCGAAACACCTTCGCGCACAGCGGTACTCAAGCCGCCCACATCGGCGGCCAGCACCGGGGTGCCGCTGGCCTGCGCCTCGATCGCGACCAGGCCGAACGACTCGTTATAACTCGGCACCGCGACCATATCCGCCGCCCGGTACACCTGGACCAGCCGATGCGGTGGCTGCGGCGGAAGGAAGGTGACCCGCTCGGAAATGCCAAGGGTGGCGGCCAATTCGATCAAGGCATCGGGGCGATCCAGACCGGTGCCCGAAGGGCCGCCGACGATCAAGATCCGCAATTTGCGATCGGGTTCGGCGCACAGCACCTCAGCGGCCGCGTGGATCAGTACATCCGGCGCCTTCAACGGCTGGATGCGGCCGACGAAGGCCACCACCTGCTCGTCCTGGGCAATACCCAGCTCGGCGCGCGCAGCCACCCGATCACCCGGGTGGTAGCGGGACAGATCCGCGCCCGGCGGCACCACATTAATGCGCTCCGGCTCGGCGCCGTACAACTCCACGAGCTGCCGGGCCTCATCGGCGGTATTGGCGACCAGCCGATCCGATTCGGCGATGATCTGCTTCTCACCCACCACCCGCGACAGCGGCTCCGGCATATCCCCATCGGCCAGGAAGGCGTTCTTCACCGCGGCGAGCGTATGCGCGGTATGGACCAGCGGCACCCGCCAGCGATCCCGGGCCAGCCAGCCGACCTGCCCCGACAGCCAGTAGTGCGAATGAATCAGGTCGTAGTATCCGGGCAGCTGCCGAGCCTCCTGGCGCAGCACCTCCGCCGCGAACGGACACAGCTGCGTCGGCAGATCGTTCTTGTCCAGCCCCTCGAAGGGGCCGGCCACGACGTGGCGCACCAGCACCCCCGGCGCCGCCTCCACCACCGGTTCGTCATTCGACGAGGTGGCCCGCGTGAAGATCTCCACCTCCACACCGCGACGCGCCAACTGCGCGGCCGATTGCAGCACGTAGACATTCATCCCGCCCGCGTCGCCGGTGCCCGGCTGCGCGAGTGGAGAGGTGTGCACCGACAACACCGCGATCCGATGCGGGCGTTGATCCGGGCGATAACTCACACACTCCAGTGTGCACGCATGGGCCGGGAGGGCGTTATGCGCTTGGGGCCTAAGTGAGAGCTGTCACAGGAGGAGTGGGGTGAGTGGGATAGGGGCGCGGGGGACCCAGCCGAGCCGGGATGCGAACGGGCGTTGACAGACCAAGGTTTTACGGCTCGGGTGGTGTTCGGCTGTGTTTTTGGCCTTCGCTTCGCTCCGGCGGGGGTTGGCGGCGCGGTGTTGGTCTGGCCTCGCTCCGCTCGGCCGGGGTTGGCGGCCCAGTGGTCTCGCCGTTCGGGTGCCGCTGCTTGCTCCTTCGTCGCCTACGCAGCGGCACCCGAACGGCGAGACGGCCGCCAACCCACCCGGGAGGACTACCCCGGGAACGCTTTCAGCGTGCCGGGGCACGTTATGTGCGCGAAGTCGCCTTTTGAGGTGAGGTGCGCGCTTGCCCGTGGATCAGGCCTCGGCTCGTCGGAGCGGCGGGGCTCGTTCCGCTTCGGCACTCCGGGTGCCGCGTCGTACTGAACGGTCAGCGGGTTCGACGTCAGGCGAGGGTGTCGATGAACTCGGTCAGTTCCGTCGCGAAGCGGGCCGGGTCCTCGATGAACAGGCCGTGCTGGGCGTCGTCCCAGAACGACGTGCGGGCGTCGGGGGTGTTCTCGGCGATGTGGCGGCCGTTGTCGACCGGGACCACGGGGTCGGCGGTGCCGTGCATGACGAAAACGGGGATATCCAGGGTTTTCAGGGTCTCGGTGTTATCGCTTGTCCGATAGAACAGCGCCTTGCGGACCCGGGGCGGGGTGGCGAGGCTGCCGCCGAACAGGCGCTGGGCGTCCTCGCCCTTGTCACGGCCGGGGCCGGTGTTGGCATTGCCGAAGGCCGCGAAACCGCGCATGGCACGGCCTGCGCTCTCCTCGAATACATCGGGGATCGCCTTCTGCATGGCGGGGCCGGGTTGCGAGCCGTCGACGCCACGGCCGATACCGGACTGCGAACCGCAGTACACCACTCCGGCCAGCGCGCCGGTGCCGTGGACGGTCAGATAGTCGCTGAGCACGATGCCTCCGTAGGACCAGCCCAGCAGCACCGCATCCGCGGTGATGTGCTCACCGGCCAGTACCGCGGCCACATCGGCGGCCCAGTTCGCCGGATCGTCATAACCGGTCTCGGGCGCATCCGAATAGCCGTGTCCGCGCAAATCGACGGCGATCACCCGGAAGCGTTGCGCCAGCAGATCCGCGGCCGTACCCCAGCACCGCAGCGTTCCCGCCCAGCCGTGCAACAACACCACCGCACGCCCCTGCTCCGGTCCCTCGACCCGATACACGATCTTGGTTCCGTCCGCGCTGACCACTTCCCGAATCGCCATACCCGCAAGGCTAACGCCCGTTAACTTCCGCCACCGGGTCAGCCGCTAGGCTCGAGGTCATGAGCACTCGTCACGCCGTCGTCACCGGAGCGAGCTCGGGAATCGGCGAAGCCACCGCCCGTGAGCTCGCGAAACAGGGCTATCACGTGTACGTGGGGGCGCGCCGGGTGGATCGGCTGCAGCGGCTGGCCGACGAGATCGGTGGTACCGCAATCGAATTGGATGTCACCGACGAAGATTCGGTGCGACGGTTCACCGAGGCGGTCGAGCGGGCCGATGTGCTGGTCAACAATGCCGGCGGCGCGAAGGGACTCGCCCCGGTCACCGAGGCCGATCTCGACGACTGGCGGTGGATGTGGGAGACCAACGTCCTGGGCACGCTGCGCGTGACCAAGGCACTGCTGCCGAAACTGGTCGACTCCGGCGACGGCCTGATCGTCACGATCACCTCGGTGGCCGCCTTCGTCGCCTACGACAACGGCTCCGGTTACACCTCGGCCAAGCACGCCCAGGCGATTCTGCATCGCACCCTGCGCGGCGAGTTGCTGGGCAAACCGGTGCGGCTCACCGAGATCGCCCCGGGCGCGGTCGAGACCGAGTTCTCACTGGTCCGATTCGAAGGTGACGCGGAACGGGCCGCCAAGGTCTACGAGGGGATCGACCCGCTGCTGGCCACCGACATCGCCGAGATCATCGGATTCGTCGCAAGCCGCCCGCCGCACGTCAACCTCGACACCATCGTGGTCAAACCGCGCGATCAGGCCGATGCCGGCCGTTTCGCCCGGCGCACCTGAATCGGCCTAACTGCCGCTGCGGACCGGGCCGGGTGCGACCGGGGTCGCCGAAACCACCGGTGCCGGTTCGCCCTTGATCGCCGACAGGGTTTTCCAGGTGTCCCAGTCGATCGTCCAGTCGTAGAGATCGCCGTCGGCGGCCGACAGGGCGATCGAGGTGCCGGTCACCTCGACCGGGTCGCCGTACAGTGCGGTCGGGAAATATGCCTGCGCATCGTCGGTGCTCAGGTTGATACAACCGTTGGTGACGTTTGTATTGCCCTGCGCCCCAGCCGATTCCGGATTCGCGTGAATGAATTCGCCGTTGTTGGAGATGCGGACGGCCCAGCGCTCGCGAACGTTGGTGTAGAACGGCGGATTCGACATCATGAAATCCTCGTACTTCTCGGTCACCACGTGGATGCCCGAGCGGGTCACATTGCGAGCCTCGTTGCCCTCGCCGTAACTGCACGCGAAATCGAACAGGGTCGAACCGTCGCGGATCACCTGCACGCGATGGCTCGGCGCGTACCCCTTCACGATCTGACTGCGGCCGATGGTGAACTGCGAGGACAGATCGGAATTGCCGTATTCCCCGGCGGTCAGTTCGAGGCCGTACAGCTTGGCGGCGACAGTCACCGCGGTACCGGGGGCCCAGTACTCGCGCGGGCGCCAATGTGCGCGCGAGCCGCCGTTCTCGTCCGGCAGCCAACCCCAGCCGCCCTCGGTCTCCGGCGTGCTCGTGACGCTGAGCGCCTTCTCGACGGCCGCTTTGTTCTCCACATGCTTCTTGAACTGCAGGATGATCGGCGCCGCGATGCCGACCTCCTGGCCGTCACCGACATTCACCGTGGCGGGAACCACCTGCTTGGGCGCGAGGGTGGTGATCTTGCCGTCGATCGGGACGGGTTTGCCGTCGGTACCGGTCGCGTTGCCCGACCACGTGTATTCGACGCCGTAGCCCAGCGGCTCGCCGACCTTGTAGTTGCTCCCGTCCGGCGACAGCGTGCCCTTGACCTGCTTGCCCTCGGGATTGGTCAACGCGACCCGGTCGATGCGACCGGCCGTCACCGTCACCGATACCGGCGCGACCGGGCTGACGTCCTTGGTACCACCGGCCGGCTCGAAGGTCACCTTCGCCACCGGGGCCGATTCCTTGGCTGCGCCCGAACCGCTCTTGCCGCCGGTGGAACATCCGGCCACCACCGCGGCGACCGCGAGCTGACCGGCGCCGGCCAGGATGGCCCGGCGGCCCAGAAGTCCTCGAATGTTCACTTCCGCGAATCTACCGCGAGCATCCGACAGGACCGGCCGATCGAACAGTGGCGATCGCCACGCATCAGAGGACCAGCCCCACCGTCACCGGTTCGGGTTCCAAGCGGATTCCGAATCGTTGCGCGACCCCGTCCCGGACGGTGCGAGCCAGCTCGACCAGATCCGCCGCGGTGGCCGCACCCCTGTTGGTCAGGGCCAGCGTATGTTTCGTGGACAACCGGACCACGGACTCCGGACCTGGGAATCCCTTGCCGAATCCCGCATGCTCGATCAGCCAGCCCGCCGAGAACTTGACGCCGTCCTCCGCCGGGTACGTCGGAATAGTGATATCGCCCACATCGGCGCGGATCGCCTCGATCACCCGGGGCGCCCGTTCGCGATCGACGATCGGGTTGGTGAAGAACGAACCCGCACTCCAGGTGTCGTGATCGTCGGCGTCCAGCACCATTCCCTTGTCCGCGCGCAGGCGCAGCACCGCCTCGCGGACCGCGGCCGCCGGCCGGGTCTCCCCCTCGGCCGCATCGAAACCGCGCGCCAGCTCGCCGTAGCGCAGCGGCGCACTGGTTCCGTCCGGATTCACCGCGAACTCCACCGCCAGCACCACCGCGCGATCGGAATGTTTGAGTACCGAGGTGCGATAACCGAATCCCAGCTCCGTCGGTGCGGCCCAACGGATTTCACCGGTGGCGCGGTCCAGCAGCCGGACCCGGCGCAGCAGCTGCGCCACCTCGACACCGTAGGCACCGACATTCTGCACCGGCGTCGCACCGGCCGAACCCGGAATCCCGGACAGACATTCGAGACCACCCAGCCCGGCCGCGACCGTGGCGGCGACCACACCGTCCCAGTCGGCCCCGGCCTCGGCGATCACCAGCTCCGATCCGAGCTCCACCGTGGAGGTGGCGATCCGCACGACCACGCCGTCGAAACCCCGGTCGGCGATCAGCAGATTGGATCCGCCGGCGATCAGCAGCAAGGGCACACCCGCGGCATCGAGAGTGCGCACGGTATCGACCAGGACCTCGGTGGTGGCACATTCGGCGACCGTCGCCGGGCCGCCGACCCGCAGCGTGGTGAGCTCCGCCAGCGGCACGGATTCGCGCACCCGCGCACCGGTCCCGCTCAGCAACTCACGCACGTTGTCGAATGCCACCACTCGCGATGTCTGCACATCGACAGACGGTAGCCTGTCACACCATGGCGACACCCCTGGCGTACACGGCTCACTACGCGCACCCCGCCGACGCGGTGCGGGCCGCGCTCGCCGACGAGCAGTACTGGAAGGCGCGTATCGAGGAGGTCGGCGGCCCGGGCGCGCGCCTGGACTCCTTCGCCGCCGACGGGGACCGGCTGCGGGTCGAAATGGTGCAGACCATTCCGGCCGCGGAACTGCCGGCCGCCATCACCTCGGTGCGCCCCGGGGATCTGATCATTCCGCGCACCGAGACATACGAGGGACTGGCCGGTGTCTTCGAGGCCTACGTCGAGGATGCGCCCGCGAAGGCCCGCGGCTCGGTGACCATGACCGGTGACGCCACGAGCTCACAGGCCGTGGTCGACGGATCGGTGGAGGTTTCGATTCCGTTGTTCGGCAGGAAGATCGAGGCCGTGGTGGCCGAGAAGCTGCTCGAACTACTGGCCGCGGAGACCGAGTTCACGAACAACTGGATCGCGAATCACTGATCCGGCGACCGCCGCGGCGCTCCCGGGCATCGCGATCGCCGCGGCCGGGGACCAGTAACCTACACCCCCATGGCCCGCCGACTCGACTACTCAGCTCGCTATCCGTTGCACACCACGAAAGAGGTGTACAGCGCGCTGTCCAGCCGCGAATACTGGGACGCGCGGATGGAGGAGATGCGCAAGCACTCCCCGAACGAAGTGGTCGGCCTGGAGGCCGGCGGCAACGGCATCGAACTCGAGGTCCGGCACATCCTGCCGCGCGACATGCTGCCCGAGATCGCGCAGACCGTGATGCGCAAGGACCTCGTGATCACCCGCAAGGAGACCTACGGGCCGTACGGTCCCGAGGTCGAAGGTGAGTTCAGCGCCTCGATTCCGGCCGGCCCCGGCACCCTCACCGGCACCATGCGGTTGTTCGCCACCGATACCGGCTGCACGCTGCGAACCTCGCCGCTGGCGAAGGTGTTCATCCCCATGCTCGGCCCCAAATTCGAGCAGATGATGCTGATCAACCTCGTCGACCTCTTCCGCGCCGAGGCGGAGTTCACCCAGCAGTGGCTGGACGAACAGTACCCGACGGCCTGAGAAGACAGCGACGACCGTGCCGGATCCTCGCGCGGCCGGTGGACCGCCCGGCGCCGACGAACCACTCGGCACTCGCAGACCCCTCGGCACCGTCACTCGCGGCACGACCGGAATCAACCGGTTGCGCCGCAGCGATCGCTGGCTGACCCACGAGCCCGTGGTGATCGAGCGACTGCGTGCGGCCGCCGATCCGCTGATCGTGGATCTCGGCTACGGCGCGCGTCCGGTGACCACCCTCGAACTCGCCACCCGGTTGCGGCGGGTCCGCGCCGATATCCGGGTGGTCGGGCTGGAAATCGATCCGGAACGAGTGGTGCCCGATCGCGACGGTGTGCGATTCGCCCGTGGCGGCTTCGAACTCGCGGGCCTGCGACCGGTACTGGTTCGGGCGTTCAACGTGCTGCGCCAATACGACGAGGCAGAGGTCCCGTCGGCTTGGGCGACGCTCCTCGGCGGCCTCGCACCGGGTGGCCTGCTGCTCGAGGGCACCTGCGACGAACTGGGCCGCCGCTGCGCCTGGATTCTGCTCGATCGCGACGGCCCGACCTCGCTGACCCTTGCCTGGGATCCGTTCACCGTGGACAAACCCTCCGATATCGCGGAACGACTGCCGAAGGCGTTGATCCACCGCAATATTCGCGGCGAACCCATTCACACCCTGCTCAGCGCCGCCGACCGCGCCTGGGCTCATGCGGCGCCGATGGCGGTGTACGGGCCGCGGACGCGCTGGCGAGCGGCGGCGGAACTGTTGCGGGAGCAGGGTTTTCCGGTGCGGGCGTATCGACGGCGGATGCGCGACTGTGTGCTGACCGTCCCGTGGGACTGTGTACGGCCGGTCGGCTGATAGCTAGACCGCGGCGAGAGCCTTGCGCACGCGGGTCGCGGTGCGCGGTGGGAGATGTCTGCTCGCCGAGCCGATTTCGGCGGGAATACATCGATCGATCGCGACCGCGTCGGCGACCACCTCGTCCAGCGCGCCCTGCCCGATCCCGGTTTCGGCGAGATCGAGAACCGTGCGCACGGGAGTGGTCACCAGGAACGCACCGGCCGATTCCACATCCGCCCCCTGCAGATCGCGGCGCAGCACCACCAGTCGCGGTGCGCTGGGCGGCCGGCCCGTCCGCGCCGACAGATGCAGGAATCGCGGCCGCAACCGGCCCAGTCCGTGCAGTTCCGCGGCACTGTGATGGGAGAACGCGGCCGCGCCGTCGAACCAGGCCGACCACATCGCGTATTCATCGAGCGGACCGTCGGGCCAGTCCGCCATCCGCAGGATGCCCAGGCCCGCGCGGACCACCGATCCGTCGGCGAGCGCTCCGCGCACCCGGTGCTCACAACCGGCCCGCAGCACCACGCGCGTGGTGAAGTATCCGGCGTGCCGATCGGCCAATTGCCGTAGCACCCACCAGCCTTGCTCGGAATTCCCGGAAGATTCCGCCCCTCCGGGACCCCCTGCGCCGTGCGCGGACATGGACCCAGAGTACGCCCGGCCGGTGTGCCGTATGTCACAATCGGGTCCGCCTCTGCACGACAAGCCTCAACGGCTCCACAGAGCGGGCTCAGAAAGCTCGGGAAGAATCGATGCCATGAGTTCGAATCCAGCCGACACCACGGCTGCCCCCACTCCCGCACCCGCGGGTGCGCCCCCCCGCCACCGCGGGCGAAACATCGCGCTCATCGTCGTACTCGTCGTCCTGCTGGCGCTCGTCGGCACGGCGGCGGGTGCCGAAACCTACATGCGGCACAAGAGCAAACAGTGCATCGCTTCGCAGATGGAGAAGGAGCTCGGCTCCAAGGTCGACGTCGGCTTCGGCCCGAAACCGTTGTTGCTCACCGCGGTGGACCACAAGGTCCAGTACATCACCGTGGACAGTGACGATACGAAATTCGGCCCCGCCGTCGATATGAAGGTCCACGCCCGGGTCAACGATGTCGAGATGATCGACGGTGGCCGCGGCGGCTCGAAGATCGGTAGCAGTTCCGCCGACGCGACCTGGAGCAATGAGGGCATCGCGCAGACCCTGACCGGTCTGGTGTCCGGTGTGGAATCCGATCCCACGAGCGGCACCCTCGATGTGAAGGTGCTGGGCGGGCTGGCCGATCTGAAGGTGCAGCCGCATATCGTGAACGGCAAGATCGAGGTCACCACCCAGTCGGCGTCGCTGCTGGGCCTGGGCCTGCCCACGGATCTGGTCGACAACATCGTCCAGTCGATGACCCAGAGCCTGCAGACCTATCCGATGGGGATGCAGCCGACCTCGGTGAAGGTCACCGACAATGGCATCGCGGTGTCGCTGCGCGGCGGCCCGACCACCCTGCAGGGCGACGGCAGCGACGGCAACCAGGACCTGCGCTGCTGATCGCTCAGGCGGGGAATCCGGCCAGTATCTCGGCCGAACGGGACAGTCCCAGCCGGGTCGCACCGGCGGCGATCAGTTCGGCCGCGGCCTCCGCCGTCCGGATACCGCCGCTGGCCTTGATCCCGAGCCGGCCGCCGACGGTATCGGCCATCAGCCGCACGGCCCGTACCTCGGCGCCACCGGCGGGATGAAATCCGGTGGAGGTCTTGACGAAATCGGCCCCGGCGCGTTCGGCGGCCCGGCACACCGCGACGATCGCCGCATCCGACAGCGCCGCCGATTCCATGATCACCTTGAGCACCACGCGATCCTCCACGGCCTCGCGGACGGTGACGATATCGGCCAGTACCGCGTTGTAGTCACCGGCCACGGCGGCGCCGATATCGATGACCATATCGACCTCGGCGGCCCCCTGCTCCACCGCGAACCGGGCCTCGGTGCCCTTCACCAGCGAATGGTGTTTCCCGGACGGGAAACCGGCCACCGTTGCCACGACCAGTCCCGGCGCCTTCACCGGCAGCACCGACGGCGACACGCATACCGCGTACACCCCGAGCTCGCGCGCCGTCGCGATGGTGGCCGCGATATCGTCCGGCGTAGCCTCCGGGGCGAGCAGGGTGTGGTCGATCATCGACGCGACCTGGGCACGGGACAGCGATGCGGGGGCAGCCATGAGCACACAGTCTGGCACAGCGCGCCACCGGTTCCCGAGCTCGCGCGGTGCGAATCGGATCGGCCCGGAACGGATTACGGCGCCGTCACCCGGGCGACTGTATCGAACCCGGTACGACCTGCGAGGATCGTCGCCATGAGTGGCACCGTGTCAGCCGATGATCGGCGTTTCGTCCTGAGCCTGGGCTGTCCCGACCGGCCGGGCATCATCGCCCGCATCACCTCGTTCATCGCCGATCTCGGCGGCTCGATCATGGAAGCCGGCTACCACTCCGACACCGACTCCGGCTGGTTCTTCACCCGTCAGGCCGTCGCCGCCGCGACCGTGCCCTACGACGTCGAGGAGCTGCGCGAGCGATTCACCGTGCTCGCGAACGAACTGGGTCCCCAGACCGAATGGCAGCTGCTGGATTCCGGCCGGCGCCTGCGGGCAGTGCTGCTGGTGAGCCGGGACGGGCACTGTTTGCACGATCTGCTCGGCCGTGCGGCCAGCGGTGAACTACCCGCGACCATCGAGGCGGTGATCGGCAACCATCCCGATCTCGGGGAGATGACCCGCGCACACGGGATCACCTTCCATCACGTGCCTTTTCCCGCCGATCCGGCCGAACGCGGCCCGGCCTTCGAGCAGGTGCGCCAACTGACCGATTCCTACGACCCGCACGCGGTGGTGCTGGCCCGCTTCATGCAGGTACTGCCCCCCGCACTGTGTGAGCACTGGTCCGGGCGGGCGATCAATATCCACCACAGCTTCCTGCCCTCGTTCGTGGGCGCGCGGCCGTACCACCAGGCCTATGCGCGCGGGGTGAAGCTGATCGGCGCGACTTGTCATTACGTCACCGCGGATCTGGATGCCGGGCCGATCATCGAGCAGGACGTCATCCGCATCGATCACTCCGATACCGCGCGCGACATGGTCCGCCAGGGCCGCGATATCGAGCGGGTGGTGCTGGCGCGCGGACTGCGCTGGCATCTCGAGGGCCGGGTGCTGGTGCACGGCCGACGCACGGTGGTGTTCTCCTAGCGCGCGAGCGCGCTGCGATGTCCCGTGCGGTGGGCCAAGACCGGGCGCCCTTGACCGGCCTTGGCGGACAACACGATCAGCGTCGTGTTGCCGTCCCCACCGCGACGACGTCAGCCCGCGGCCGCGTGGCGGCCGTGCCGTGCGACGTCGATGAGACCGCGGAGTTCGGCATTGAATCGCGCACTGGCCTCGATATTCGCCAGATGTCCGGTGGCCAGCACCGAATAGCGCTCCAGATTGCCGGCCGCCGCGAGTTCGTCGGCGATCTTGCGGGACATGCTCTCCGGCAGCAGATTGTCGTACGCGCCGGCGATCACAGCGGTCGGTACGGACAGGCTCGCCGCGGCGCCGTGGATCTCGAGTTCGATCAGCGCGAGGGCGAATTTGGCCCGTACCAGCGGCCGGCAGGACCGCGCGATCGACAGCCCGAAGTCGACCTGATCGGCGGTGGCGTGCCGATTCAGTAAGCGCGCCTTGAAGATTGTCCGCACCGGCGAACCGGGAGGGAACGGAACGGGCTGCCCGAACAGCGCCCGTCCGAGCCAGGCCGGCGCGGGCACGATGTCGTTGAATAGGGGCAGCACCCGCGTCTCGGCGGCGATATCGCCGGCCGTGGTGGTGAGCAGCAGTGCCGCACTCGCCCGCCGGTTCACCTGATCGGGGTGGAATTTCGCCCAGGCCTGGATGGTGATGCCACCCATGCTGTGGCCGACCAGCACCGCCTTGCGCCCCGCCGGCAGGACCGCGTCCAGCACATCGGACAGATCGTCGGCCAGCTGTTCGGCCTCGAAGCGACGCGATCCCAGTGTGCTGGCGCCGTGCCCGCGCTGATCGAAGGCGATGACGCGGTGATCCCGCGCGAAGGCGTTGATCTGGGGATTCCAATACTCCAGGCAGCAAGACCAGCCGTGGATGAAGACGATGACATCCCCGTCGGCCGGACCGTAGCTGTGAACCCGCAGCTTCGCCCCGTCCGCGGTGGTGACGATACGGACCTCGGGATTCGGCGCGGCATTCAGTTCGGCCGTGCGGTATTTACGCGAACGAAGTTTCGCACGGTAACCGCCGGTCAGCGCGCCTGGGCCGGTCCACAGATCGGCAACGTTGTCGGGCAGGTTCACCAGCATGAGCACTCCTTTGTGTCCAACCGCAGACTACCCCGCTAGCAACGGTGCTTGCTAGTGCAAGCAGTGGAGAATTTTCGTTCCCGGACCTGTTCCACTACTGCTTGTATCGGCGCGCAAACATGTAGCGCTACGGGCGAATTCGATCGGCCCGCGTATCGCGACCATCGGAGCCGGACCCTCAGGCGCTGGCTTCGCCGACCGCGTAATCGCGCGCGTAGGTCTCGGCCAGCACCTCGGCGAGTTCGTCGTTGAACTCCGCGGCTGCCTCGACATTGCCGAGGTGACCGGTGGGCAGCAATACGGTCTTGCGCAGCGCGCCCACCGACCGCAGCTCCTCGGCGATCCGTTCGGCGTGCACCGGCGGCGTCATATCGTCGGCCGATCCGGCGATCACCGTGGTCGGTACCGTCAGCTGAGCAGGGCAGGTGTGCAGGGCCAGATCGGCCAGCAGGAAACCGAACCGCGAACGCACCGACGCCGGACACGAGCGAACGATAGCCAGCGCGAAGTCGACGACCTCACCGGTCGAGGCGAGACTCATGATCTGCCGCCGGAAGATCCATTTCACCGGCCTGATCGGCGGAAACACCAACGGCGTCGCCAGCCCCAGCCGTCCGATCACGAACGGCAGCACGACCGAGCCCCGATTGCACCCCGGTATCACCGTGGTATTCGCGATGAGATCCCCCGCGGCGGTATTGACCAGCACGACCGCGTGCGCGCGGCGGGCGACCTGTTCCGGATGGCGGCCCGCCCAGGCCTGAACGGTCATCCCGCCCAGGCTGTGGCCGACGAGAACCGCTCGCTGCCCGGGCCGCAGCGTCGCGTCCAGTACGGCCTCGAAATCGTCGGCCAGCAGATCGGTGGTCAGCGGGGCGGAACCGGATTCGCTGCCGCCGTGCCCACGCTGGTCGTACGCGACCACGCGGAATTCGCCGGCGAAGGCGTTGATCTGCGGATTCCAATACTCGATACAGCAGGTCCAGCCGTGGGCGAGCACGATCACATCGCCGTCGGCGGGGCCGTAGCTGTGCACCCGCAGCCGAGCACCGTCGGACGCCGTCACCGTACTCACCGCACACGGCACCGCGGGTGCGTTCAACGCGGGCAGGTCGTAGGACCGGGTGCGCAGCGCGGCGCGATGGGTGGCCGGCAATCCGCGGACACGATCCGCGATCGCGGCCATCATGCTGGGCAACGTTGCCTGCATCAGAACACTCCTTTGTGTGTTACTGATCGATACAGTAACCCGAAGGAGTAGGTGCTTGCCAGTGCAAGCGGGCGGTAAGCCGCGTTACCAGCGCGGACCGCGTTGGATTTCGTCCACCTTGGGCCGCACATCGGCGAGATAGATACCCGTGGCGATCACCGCCGCGATGCCGAGCAACCCCACCGGCGTCCGAGCCATCAGCAGAAACAGCAGGGCCACCCCGAGGATGGACACCCAGATCGGTTTGGTGAGCTTGTCGACCGCGGTGAAGGCGTCGGAGCGCTGGCGGATGGCATGTACCAGCGCGAAGATGGTCATGGCCATCGCGGCGAGCCAAAGCAGCCACAGGATTGCACTAGTCAGCTGATACACAGCACCCATGATAGGAGCAACGCCCGTATGCGGCATTCGCATACGGGCGTTGCCGTGTCCGGTACACCCGGTTCCGCGAACGGATCCGGATTACCCCTCGGCCGGTTCTCTACTGCGGCCGAGTTACTCCTTGGCCGGAGTGGTCTTCTTCGCGGCGGCCGGCTTGACCGGTGCCTTCTTTGCGGGAGCCTTCTTCGCCGGCGCCTTCTTGGCCGGGGCGGCGGCCTCCTGGGCGACCGGTTCGGCGACCGGCTCCGAAGTGGCCTCGGTGGTGACCGCGACAACCTCGGCGTCGACGACCGGGACACCATTCTCGGTGGCCGATTCCGCGGTCTTGCCGATCAGGCCGCGGGCCTGATCGGAGACCTTGTTCAGCACATCCTCGGCACGGGTGACGACATCGCTGTAGATGCCCTCGACCTTGTCGAAGCGCTCGTCGAGACCCGGGTTCGTCCGCAGCCGGTCGACGGTCTCCTCACCGCGTACAGCCAGGTCGGCGTACAGATCCACCAGCTGGCGGTAGTACTGGTCGACCAGTTTGCGCAGTTCTTCCGAGGTGAAGCGCTCGCGCAGTTCGGCGAGATCGTCCGGCAGTTCGGAAGGCAGCCCGGAGAGGCGGCCGCGCAGCGTCTCGATCTGATCCTGCACGTCGGCGGGAAGATTCGACAGCCGCTCGCGCGCCTCTTCGACTCGGGTATTCACATCGACGGTGGCGGCGCGGTCGCGGACGCGGTCGACGATGTCGTTGACCGCCGCGTAGAGCGCGTCACCGGCTCCGACGGTCGCGTAGATCGGCTTGGTAACAGTGACGTTGGGCTGAGTCATGGTTGTTCGTTCTCCTGGCGTGGCGGAACCTCTTGTTGCGGACCCCCCTGCGGAACCTCGTTGTCCCTGAAGCTCGAAACTCCCGACCCGTTGAACTCGAGCTCGCTGGACTCGTGCTCATCGGATCCCGTGGGCGCCTCGGGCTCGGAAACGCTGCCCCTCTCGGGAACACCGCCCCTGTTCCCCCCGGGAACGCCTCCCTCGAACACCGCTTCCCCTCGAACGGAATCCGAGACGTTCCCTCCGATATCGTTCCCCGCGTTTTCCCGGCGGAACGACTCGTAGATCTCCAGGAGCATCTGCTTCTGCCGCTCCGAAATTCCGGTATCGACCAGCAGTGCGTCCCGGACCGGGCTCGACGCCCTCTGCTCGAGGAAGCCGGCTCGGACGTACAAGACCTCCGAGGAGACCCGCAGACCCTTGGCGATCTGCGTCAGCACCTCGGCGGACGGATTACGCAATCCGCGCTCGATCTGACTCAGGTACGGATTGCTCACCCCCGCCAGTTGCGCGAGCTGACGCAGCGAGACCTGAGCGGCCTCGCGCTGCGCCCGGATGAAGCCTCCGATGTCGTGTGCCGCGTTGGCTACGCGGCCCACCCGGTCTCCGGGAAGCCCAGACGTCTCAGGGTTTTCCACGGCACTCCGGTCGGAAACCTCTGGTTCCTGTGCCATCACACTGCTCACCTTCCGGCGGTTGTACGGACGATTCTAAATGAGGGTGCTAACTCTTGCAAGCACCCTTGCTAGCACCATGTCGGGCAAATATCCGGCACCCGGTGTCAGAAACCCGGGAAGAGTAAATGCGATACAGCGTAAATCGCCAGTCCGGCAAGCGATCCGACCACAGTTCCGTTGATGCGAATGAATTGCAGATCGCGGCCCGCCTGCAATTCGATCTTGCGACTCGCTTCATCGGCATCCCACCGGGCAACCGTATCGCTGATCAACGTCGCGATCTCGGAACCATAGTTGGCGACGAGATATCTCACACCGCGTTCAACCCAAGCGTCCACTTGTTTTCTGAGCTCGGGTTCATCGACCAGACGCTGTCCCAGCTGTTGCACATTCTCGGTGATCTTGCGGCGCAATGTGCTGTTCGGATCATCGGCCGATTCGAGAATCATGCGCTTGGCGGCACGCCAGGTCGCCTGTGCCATTCCGGTGATTTCCTCGCGCCCCATGATCTCGGCCTTCACCTGCTCGGCCTTCGCGATCATGGCCTCGTCGTACTGCAGATCCCGGGCGAAATCCTCGAGAAAGGTATTGGCCGCCAATCGCACCTCGTGATCGGGCTGCGAGCGAATCTTCCAGGTGAATTCCACCAATTCCCGGTAGATCTTCTCCGACAGCAGGACATTGGCGAATTTCGGCGCCCAGGACGGCGAATCCCGCATCACGATGCGGTCGAGGGTCTCCTGACTTCCCAGCGCCCACTGATGAGCACGCTCGGCCAGCAGATCGACCAGCGGTTGCTGGCGATTCTCGGCCAGTAGTTCGGCGAGCACCCGCCCGATCGGCGGACCCCACTCCGGTTCGGCGATCCGCTTGACGATGGTCTGATCGATGACCTGCTCCACATCGCCGTCGCGCAATGCGCCGATCACCGCCCGCAGAATCGTCGACGATTCCTCCGAGACCCGCGCGGCATGTCCCGGATCGGCCATCCAGGTACCCAGCCGCAGCGAGATCTGCGCCGATTCGACCTTCGTCGCGACGGTATCGGGCGAGAGGAAATTGGTACGCACGAAATCGCCCAGGCTGGTGCCCAGCTGATCCTTCTTCTTGCGGATGATCGCGGTATGCGGGATCGGCAGCCCCAGCGGATGCCGGAACAGCGCGGTCACCGCGAACCAATCCGCGAGCGCACCGACCATGCCGGCCTCCGAGGCGGCCCGCACATAGCCGACCCAGCCGCTGCCGATTCCCCGCGAGCCGAGCCAGCAACAGATCAAATAGACCACGGTGGCCGCCAGCAGAAAGCCCGTCGCCACCATCTTCATCTTGCGCAGATCGCGTTGTTTGCCGGATTCATCCATCAGATCGGCGAACGACGACGCGGCTGCGGCCCGGGCCGGTGGGCGTGTGGGATTGCCCACTTCCGGACCGGGTTCGAGCTTCGCATTCGCGTCCGCCACGACGGGTGTGCGGCCGCCAGATTGCTCCATGATTCCCATTCTGGTCTGGAATATCGGTTCGGCCACCGTGCCCCTGCTCACCGTGGCCCGCCGCACGGGCGGCGGGCCACGGCGCAACGGGCTCGGCGAACCCGGGAACATCGCCCGGAGGAAGGACTTAAGCTGGGGGTGCCCCCACCCCCGTTATCCAGGAGTCCCCTCCAGCATGACCACACATCGTGCCGCGAGCGCCGCCGTCGACACCGCTGCGGTGCGCCCCGGCCCGGTGGACGGTCGCAAGCGGCGCTGGCAACAGCACAAGATCGACCGCAGGGAAGAACTCGTCGACGGCACCCTCGCCGCCATTCGCAACCGCGGCGGCGATGTCGGGATGGATGAGATCGCGGCGGAGATCGGCGTCTCCAAGACCGTCCTGTACCGGTACTTCTCCGATAAATCCGATCTGACGCGCGCCACCATGGAGCGATTCATCGAAACCACGCTGATGCCGCGCATCTACGAGGCCATCAGCGACGACGCCGACGAATATCAACTGGTCCGCAATACCCTCGCCGCCTATGTGCACACCGTCGACGCCGATATCGACGTCTACCGGTTCATCATGGGAAACCCCTCCACGACCGATAAATCCAGCCTCGCCGATTTCGAGAAGCTGTTCGCCGATGTGGTGTCGGTGGTCGTACAGACCAAGGCCTTCGACCGCGGGGTCGACACCGAGGGTGTGCTGCTCTACTCCTATGTGATCGTCGGCGGTGTGCAGCTGGCCACCGACTGGTGGATCAGCAACCGTTCGATGTCGGCCGACCGCATGCTCGACCATCTGTCGATGATGGTCTGGAGCGCCATCGAGGGAATGGTCCGCGCCGGCGGTTCGCCGGAGACGTTCAACGCCGTCGCGCACGAACTTCCCGAGGCCGAACAGGCCTGATCCACCGGGCCGACCTGGACGGATCCACCGGTGGGTGGATCTTCGCTCGCGCATCTGTGCCGCGCGGCCACACTTCGTTACGCTGAGGTCCGGCCGTGCGGGGTCCTCGCCCGTCGCTGCCGTGTGTGCCGGCACCAACGGAGGTCATCAATGGCGAAAGAGCTGCCGACGTCGCGGCTGGCCCGGGGGACGAAATTGGGAGTGGCCGTTGCCGGCAACGTGCTGCGTTCCCAGAAAACCCGGCGGTCGATGCGCGGGCGCTCCGAGGCGGTCCGCGAGCGGATGGCCGAGGAATCGATGATCCGCGCCACCGAGCAGATGGTCATGGTGCTGGGCACCATGAAGGGTGTCGCCATGAAGCTCGGGCAGATGCTCTCGGTTCTGGATCTGGATCTGGTGCCGCCGGAGCATCGCGAACGCTTCCAGCGCCGGCTGGCCGTCCTGCGCGACAGCGCGCCGAAGGTCTCCTTCGACACCATGCGCGAGGTGATCGAGTCCGACTTCGGCCGCACCCTCGACGAAATGTTCGCCGAATTCGAATCGGAACCCATAGCCGCGGCCTCGATCGGCCAGGTCTACCGGGCCCGGCTGCACGACGGTCGCCGGGTCGCGGTGAAGGTGCAGTATCCGGGGATCGATGTCGCCGTGCGCGCCGATCTGAAGAACCTCGCCATGTTCCGGCGGGTACTGCAGTCGGCGATGCCGTGGGTGACACCCGCGGTTCTCGATGAACTGCGGCTGAATCTGGAGAGCGAACTCGACTACGTCGCCGAGGCACACACCCAGCTCGCGGTCGCGGCGCTGTTCGCCGACCATCCGTTCATCGTGGTGCCGGCCACCATGCCCGAGCTGTCCAGTACCCATGTGCTGGTCAGTGAGTACTTCCCGGGCCGCGGCTTCGAGGAGATCCGGGAGCTGCCCGAGGCCGAACGGAATCGGGTCGGCGAGATCATCTACCGGTTCTACGTCGGATCGCTGTTCACCTTCAATGAATTCTGTGGTGACCCGCATCCGGGCAATCTGCTGCTCGGCGAGGACGGCCGGGTCGCGTTCCTCGACTTCGGGCTCTTCAACCGGATGGATCCCGACCACGTGCGGTTCGAGGCGGCCTGTATCCGCGCGGCCGCGGAGGAACGGGCGGAGGATCTGCGGCAGCTGATGATCGACCACGGCATCATCGACTCACCGGAGGAGATCACCTCCGAGGATTGCCTGGAGTACGTTCTCGCCGCCTGTGAATGGGCGCTGATCGACCAGGATCTGACCATCACTCCCGAACTCGCCAGCGGCGCGTTCGTTCTCGCGGTCGATCCCCGCGCGAGCGACTACGAGGGTATGAAACAGCAGAATCTGCCGCCGGAACATCTGTTCTCCCGTCGTGCGGATTTCCTCACTTTCGGGGTACTCGGGCAACTGGAGGCCACCGGGAACTGGCACCGGATCGCCCGGGAATGGCTCTACGGCGACGCCCCGGTCACCGAACTCGGCAAGGCGCATCACGCATGGCTGATGCGACATGGTTAATACGCTCACGGCAATTCGGCCGCACAGAATGGGATGAACATGACCGACAGGGAATTCGACCTCGTACTGTTCGGCGCGACGGGATTCGTCGGCAGGCTGACAGCGCAATATCTGGCCGAGGCCGCGCCCGACGGTGCCCGGATCGCACTCGCGGGACGGTCGCCGGAGCGGCTCACCGCGGTCCGTGACGAACTCGGCGGAGCGGCCGCGATCTGGCCGCTGCTGGTCGCCGACACATCCGATCAGGCCGCGCTCGACGCGCTCGCGGCGCGCACCAAGGTAGTGGTGACCACCGTCGGCCCGTATCTGCGTTACGGCCTGCCCGTGGCGCAGGCGTGCGCGAATGCCGGGACGCACTACGCGGATCTCACCGGTGAGGCGCTCTACATCCGCGAATGTATGGACCGCTTCGCCGACAAGGCCGCCGAGACCGGCGCGAAGATCGTGAATTCCTGTGGCTACGACTCGATTCCATCGGATCTGAGCGTGTATCAGCTCTACCGCCGCTCGGTCGAGGACAACACCGGCGAACTGACCGACACCACCCTGGTGGCCTGGATGTACGGCGGAGTCAGCGGCGGCACCATCGATTCCGGCCGGGCCATGATGGAGGCCGTCGCCGCCGATCCGTCCAAGGGCTCGGTGCTGTCGCACCCCTATTCGCTGAGTCCGGACAAGGCGATGGAACCGAAACTGGGCCGCCAGTCCGATCAGGCGCTCTCGCGCGCATCGGCCATCGATCCGAGCCTCGACGGCTGGGTGGCGACCTTTGTGATGGCGGCACACAACACCAAGGTCGTGCGGCGCAGCAACGGCCTGCTGGGCTGGGCGTACGGCAAGAACTTCCGCTATCGCGAGGTGATGAGCACCGGATCCTCGGCGACGTCACCGCTGATCGCGGCGGGTGTGGCCGGCGGCATCGTCGCCGGTCTAACGGCCGGGGCGCTGCTGTCGCGGGTGGCCGTCGGTCGCAAACTGCTGGATCGGATCCTGCCCAAACCGGGTACCGGCCCGGACGAGAAGACCCGCGACAGCGGCTGGTTCCGGATGAAGACCTTCGCCACCACCACCTCCGGCACCAAGTACGTGTGCACGTTCTCCGGCGAAGGCGATCCCGGGTACAAGGCCACCGCGATCATGCTCGGACAGGCCGGACTGTGCCTGGCCTTCGACGAATTGTCGGAGCTGGCGGGCATTCTCACGCCCGCCGCGGCGATGGGCGACCCGCTCACCGCGCGGCTGCGGGATGCGGGGCTGACGATCGAGGTCGAGCGGGCGGTATGAACCGGTGAATCTCGCACGGCGCACGATGAACAACCCGGTCTTCGCCCTGCTCTACGAGCGGGCGTGGCGGCCGACCAGCTTCTGGCTGGCCACCGGGCGCACCATGGCGGCCGATCGCCGGTACGCGGTCCGGGCGCTGCGGCTGCGTCCCGGTGGCCGGGTACTCGATATCGCCTGTGGGCCGGGTAATTTCACCCATTATCTCAGCGAGCACGTCGATGCCGGATATGCGGTGGGCATCGACTTCTCGGTGCCGATGCTGCGCCGGGCCGTCGCCGACAATGCGGGGCCCCGGGCCGGATATGTGCGTGGTGATGCCCGCCGGCTGCCCTTCGCCGACGGGAGTTTCGACGCGGTGTGCTGTTTCGGCGCGTTGTATCTGATCCCGGATCCGCTGCTCGCGACGGCCGAGATGATCCGGGTACTCGCACCGGGGGGCCATATCGCGATCAGCACCAGTCATACCCCGGAAGGTGTGGCAGGACAGGTGTCGCGGCTGGTCGGCGGCGCGGGCGGTCTGAAGGTATTCGATATCGACACCTTCCCGAAGCTGTTCGCCGACCACGGACTGGTCGATATCGACCAGCGGGTGCACGGCCTGTTGCAGTACGTCAGCGCCCGCGCCACCGAATGAAAGCCCCTTCGCCCCAGCGGATTACGGTCCCGATGAACCGGTAGTCCGCCGGGAACGATGTGGATGTTCACAGTCTCGCGCCGCACGCCCCCCGGTCCGCGCTCCGGTAGAGTCCGGTCGGGGAACCCGTCTGGCGGAAGGGGATCATCGACGTGCCGATTCCGGATACCGGTCAGCGCGCCGCACGCGAGTTGTACGCAGCGGCAACGAGTTCCGTCCCGGCTCCGGAGTTCGAGATCGCGGAGGACACCGCGCGCAACCTCGCCGCGGCCTGCGACCGGCTGGTCGAGGAACTGCGCGCGGCACGCGACAACGGCACGGGACTGGCCGCCGTGCGCGGCTTCGGCGACCTCACCTCCGGACAGGCACTCACGCGCGGATTCTCCGCCAAGGGCGACGAATTCCTCGACACCGTCACCTCATATCAGCAGACCGCACTGCTGCTCAAAGCCGCATATCTGGCAGCGGGCAGGCAATTCGACGAGGCCGAAGCCGCCAACCGCGCGGCACTGGCACTGATCCGTCCCGATTCCGGAGCTGTTCGTGGCGGATGAACCGGCACACGACCCGCCCTATGTGGCCGATCGCGAGGTGTATGGCACCTACAGCCACGTCCAGCTCTGGAATCTGGTGCACGAGACTCTCGACCCGACCGCGCTCGGCGAGGCGGCATCGACGTGGCAATACCAGGCCGATGCGGTCGGATCCGCCTTCCGCACCTTCGCCGACAGCGTGCGCGCCGAATTCGAACGCTGGTCCGGCCGGGCTCGCGCGACAGCAGAGCCGATCACCGAGGCATTCATCGCACGCGGCGGAAGCACCGCCGAGATCTGCGCTCTGCTGCGCGAGGTGATGGAGGCCGATGCCGAAGCGGCACAGACGATCCGGGACTCACTGCCGGAGCCTCGCGACTACCTGCCGCTATCGGACTCGGTCGCCGAGGCGGTGCACGGCGGGGTCCGCCGAATGGCGCACGATATCGCCGCGGCGGCGACTCTGGCCGACGCCCGCGACATCATGACCTTCCGCTACAACTCCACCCTGGCCGCCTCGGGCGACCGGATACCTCGATTCGTGCCTGCGCCACAACCGGATTCGGGTGGGGGTCGCCGGTTGTGAAGTGGGTGCTGACCCCCGACGAGTTCGCCCACGTCTGGGCCACCGAAACCGACCTCGACCGCCGCCCCTATCCGGTGAACATGCTGCCGGAATCGACTGTGCGCACCGAATCCGAATATGCCGCACTGGGTTTGCGCAACCGTTACGCACGCAATACCGATCCCGACCTGACCGCCGCGCTGGTGTTGTGCACCCGCCCCGACGCCACCACCGTCACGGTATCCGGACAGCGTTCGGGCGCCGGGGAGGCGGAACGAATTCTCGCCTTCGCCGCGGTGGTGCACCGGCACGCCGCCCTGCTGATCGCCCGTCCCGAGACTGTCACCGTGCTGGTCTGCCACGCCCGCGGCCTGGGCGAACGGCTGGTCGCGGCGATCGGGTCGGCGCCGGCCGGGCAGTCGCCGACGATGCGCGAACCCCAGCAGGCGGTGCTGGACGCGGGCGCGGATGCCCGGTCCGGCGGTGATATCGCCGGACCGGGCGATCCGGCGGCAGCCCGGTTCCGGCGCAAATTGCGCGCACCCGTCGACTCACGCGGATTCATCACCGTCACCGTCGCACCGGACAATCCGATGTCCCCGCCGACCCGGCATCGCACCTGGCTCGATATCGGCGGCGACGGCCGATATCTGCTCACCACCGCCGCCGAACTGGTCCTCACCCCGGTCGACGACGCCGAATTCGCCGCCCAGCTCATCCGCCTCGCCGGAATCGGCTGACACGCTGCGCAGTCCGCGACCTCGAACCGGGGCGCCGACCATACTCGACGGTTATGGCGAAATCTCCATGGATCGAATCGGCCACCACCCTCTTGCGCGCGAACGGTGTGCGGCTCGACTCCTACGACCCGGGCGGCACCCCCGGATTCACCGAAGACAAGAAGACCGGCGAGCAGTTGCTGGTCGAACGCGGCCGGGTGCTGTCGGGACTGCAGGAGATGTTGTTCGCCAACGGCCGCTCCGGTGATCGGCGCAGCCTGCTGCTCGTACTTCAGGGAATGGATACCGCGGGCAAGGGCGGTGTGGTCCGCCACGTGATCGGTGCGGTCGATCCCCAGGGCGTGCGGCATGCCGCGTTCGGGGTACCGACCGAGGAGGAGCGAGCCCGCCACTATCTGTGGCGCATCCGCCGGCGATTGCCCGGCGGCGGCCAGATCGGCGTCTTCGACCGCTCCCATTACGAGGACGTGCTGGTGGCGCGGGTCCACAACCTGGTCGAACGCGAGGTGTGGGAGGGGCGCTACGACGAGATCAACGATTTCGAACGTGAAGTCACCGATGCCGGGACCACGATCGTCAAGGTGGCGATGTTCGTCTCGCTGGACGAACAGAAACGCCGGCTCACCCAGCGACTCGAACGCCCCGACAAATACTGGAAGTACGACCCGAGCGATATCGACGATCGGGCCGAGTGGCCGCGGTATCAGAAGGCCTATCAGGATGTCCTGGATCGCACCGATACCGACTACGCGCCGTGGTACGTCATCCCGGCAGATCGCAAATGGTTCGCGCGCCTCGCCATCACCGAACTGCTCATCGACGCGTTGCGCGGGATGGAACTGGAGTGGCCGAAGCCGCATTTCGATGTGGAGGCCGAAGCGGCGCGGCTCGCCGCGAGCTGAAAGGCGCTATTCTCGCCGGTCTCTCGGGGATCTCTCAGGTTCACCGGGAATCATATGGCCGAATGTGCCGAAGCCGGCACGCTGTGGCGGGCCACTGTGGCTCGGCGGCGCCGCGACGGCGCGATCGGCGGCCCGTACCATCGCAGACGGCGTCGCTCGTCCACACGACATACAGGAAGGCGTGGTGAACTCCGAGGTGAGCAAGAATCCGCGTGGGAAGAACTCGCTGAACGCGATGCGGGGCGGAGATCGCACCCGCACGATCCTGATTCAGGTGGGCGTGGCGGTCGTATTGATCGCGCTGATCGCCGCCATCGGCATCAGCATCGCGGTCAAGAAATCCCACAAGAACGACGTCGCCGGCCCGACACCGTCGGTCACGGCCCAGCCCGCCTCCCCCGACGCGGTCACCGGATCCATCACGGACAAGGGTGAGATCAAGATCGGGAAGCCCGGCGCCAAGGCCGACATCCGCGTCGTCGCCGACCTGCAATGCCCGGCCTGCAAGATGTTCGAGGGCGCCAACGGCAAGGCCATCGAGGACGCGGTGAACGCCGGAACCGCGAGTGTGCGCTACAACATCATCGCGTTCCTGGATCAGTCCTCGGGCGGCACCCGCTACTCCTCGCGTGGCGCCAACGCCGCGTACTGCACCGCGACGTCGGATCCGACCAAATTCCTGCCCTGGCTGACCAGCATGTACGAGCAGCAGCCGCAGGAAGGTGGCAGCGGTCTGCCGGACGACAAACTGGTCCAGATCGCACAGGCCGCGGGATACACCGATCCGGCCGTGGCCGAATGCATCACCTCCGACAAGTACGACGCCTATGTGCAGAAGACCACCAAGGACGTGCTGAACAGCGGTATCAAGTCCACGCCGACCGTCTTCGTGAACGATAAGCAGATCAGCAGCTCGCAGATCCTGATGCAGCCCGACGGCATGCGCGCCACGATCGAGGCCGCGGCCAAGTGATCACCGCGAGACCCCGCGCGGCGTGGCTGCTGCTGGCCGGAACCCTGCTGGGCTGGCTGGCGGCCGTCACGCTGACGATCGACGATTTCAAACTGCTGAAGGATCCGTCCTACAAGCCGGCCTGCAGCATCAATCCGATCGTGTCCTGCGGCTCGGTGATGGCCTCCGACCAGGCCTCGGTCTTCGGATTCCCGAATCCGATCATGGGCATCGCGGGCTTCTCGGTGGCGGCCACCATCGCCGTACTCGCGGTCGCCGGCGTCGCGCTGCCGCGCTGGTTCTGGACCGGGCTGTGGGCCGGTCTGCTCGTGGGGATGGGCTTCATCTTCTGGCTCATCTTCCAGAGCCTCTACCGCATCGGCGCGCTGTGCCCCTACTGCATGGTGGTGTGGACGTTCACCCCGGTCTGCCTGGCGGTGGTGACCGATCAACTGTGGGGTGAGGCGCGCGGGATCATGGGAATCATCGCGCAGTGGCGGTGGACCATCGTGGTCGTGTTCTATGCCGTCGTGGTGCTGCTGATCTTCCTGCGCTTCCAGGACTACTGGCTGTCGCTGGTCTGACCGGGTCGCGGGGCCTGCCGCTCAGTTCGGCGGGCCCGCGGCCAGGGCCACCGCGAGGCTGCGGCGGGTGCCGTCCGGTTCGACCAGATCCAGGTGGACGATCTCATCGGGGCGGCGCACATTGAGCGCCGCCTCGAGCGCCTGCACCGAGGTGACCTCCTGCCCGTCGACCGAGACGATCACCTCACCCGCGTTCATCCCGGCGGCGAACGCCGGCAGACCGTAGACGGCCACATCGACGCGGGCGCCGGTGGGTTTGGCATCGGAGGTCAGCACACCGAGGGTCGCGGTCGGGCCGATATGGACGGTATCGGTCGGAATCCCCGTCCGGATCTGCCGCACCACATTCAGCGCCCGGTCGATCGGGACCGCGTATCCGCTGGCGTGCCCCTCGGAACGGGCCAGCTCACCGGAGGCCGCGGTCACCACGCCGATCACCGCACCCGCCCGGTCCACGAGCGCACCGCCGGATTGTCCCGAAGCGACCGGTGCGGCCACCTCGATCATGCCGATCAGCGCCTTGCGAGACAGATCCGCGGTGTCGCGCGCGACAATGGAGGAATCCATCGCGGTCACCGTGCCGGGCGTGGCGGTCGGTGAACCGGTACCGCCCGCATTGCCGATGGCCAGGATCTGATCCCCGATCCGCACACCCGCCGAACTCCCGATCCGGGCCACCGGCAGGGCGCCCGCACCGGTCAGCGACAGCAGCGCGATGTCCTCGTCGGAGTCGTAGCCGAGCACGGTCGCCGGATAGTGCGCGCCGTTGCCGAGATCGCCGACGCTGATCGTTTCGGCGCCCTTCACCACATGGTGACTGGTGAGGATCTCTCCGTCGGCGCTGAGCACGATGCCCGATCCGGCCGCGCCCATACCGCTGGGCCGGATGGAGACGTTGATGTTCACCAGTTCGGGTTCCACCGCGGCGGCCACCGAGGCCGCGTCCAGTGGCGGCAACGGTGGCCCGAACAGGTTCGAGGAGGTATATCCGGACGGCACCGCCCAGTGCGGGAGATCACCCCGATACCCCAGGAATACGGCCCCGACCAGGGACATGATCAGGACGAACACCATGACGGAGGGCCACCCGCCATGAGCAGGGCGGGAATTTCGGCCCGGAGAACGCCGGTCGTCCATCGCCACTCCCGATTGTGCATGCCCGGAGGGCGGGCGGAGTTTGTGCTTTTATGTGTACCAAATCCGCGGGGTCCCCGGAGTCAGTCCTGCAATGCCGCAACCACGAACATCGCCGCCGTCCCGGCGATCGTGCAGAACAGCACCGTTCGAGAAGGCTTCCCCGAATGTGCCTCGGGCAGAATATCGCTCGTCGCCAGGTAGAGCAGGAAGCCCGCGAAATACCCCAGGTACAGCCCCGCGACGTGCGCGGGCACCCGGATCGCCGTGCCGATGATGGCGCCGACCACCGGCGCCAGCGCGTCGAGGCCCAGCAGGGTCAGCGCCCGCCGCCGCGCATTGCCGTACAGCGTGGGGATGGTGAAGGCGTTGAATCCGTCGGCGAAGTCGTGCGAGATCACCGCGATCGCGACCGAGATACCGAGTGCGGAACCGGTCTGGAAGCCGACGCCGATACTGAGCCCGTCCAGCATGCTGTGGAAGATCAGGCCCGCGGTGGCTACCAGGCCGACCGCCTGGAAATCATGGGTATGGCGGCCGAAGTCCTGTTCGTGGCCGATATGAATGGCCATCTCGCGCTCGATGATGTGAATGGTGAAGAAGCCGATGACCGCGGCCACCAGTACACCCGGAACACCGGCGACGACCTGGTCGGATTCGGCCAACGCGTCCGGGATCAGATCGAAGGCGACGACTCCGAGCATGATGCCGGCGGCCAGGCCCAGAACAAGGCGTTTGCGGTCACCCATCCGCGCGGCGACCAGCCCGCCGACCAGCGTCGAGCACATCGACACCAACGCCAGCAGGATCGCCACGGGATCAGCATCCGATATCGGTGGGAGGCCACCGAGCACATCCGGTCGGCGAGTCATTCATGTCGGCGGGATGTGTACCGCGGCGTGGTGACGCCGGCTGCCTCCTCCGGTCGCGTCGCTCCGGGCGCCGCTCGATTACGCCCTGCGCGGCTCCCTCCGTGGTGACGCCGGCTGCCTCCTCCGGTCGCGTCGCTCCGGGCGCGGGTGGTTTGCGCGCACATTCATGCGGGAGTAGGCATGGACGCATGACCAGAGCTGCCGCCTATTCCGTATCCGCGCCCGATGCCGGATTCGCCAAGACCACGATCGAACGACGTGAGCTCGGCCCGCACGACGTACTGATCAATGTCAAATACTCCGGCATCTGCCACTCCGATATCCATACCGCCCGCAACGAGTGGCACGGCACCAGATACCCGTGCGTGCCCGGGCACGAGATCGCCGGTCTGGTGGCCGCCGTCGGCTCGGAGGTGACGCGGCACCGCGTCGGCGACCGCGTCGGCGTGGGCTGCATGGTGGATTCCTGCGGGCAGTGTGAGCCCTGTCTGGCCGGCGAGCAGCAGTACTGCACCCGCGGCGCCACCATGACCTACAACGGCACGGTCGGCGAGGAGTCCCAGGCGGGCGGTCATACCCTCGGCGGATACGCCACGCAGATCGTGGTGACCGAGGGCTTCGTGGTCGCCATTCCGGAGGGCATCGGGCTGGACGAGGCCGCGCCGCTGCTGTGCGCCGGAATCACGCTGTTCTCCCCGCTGCGGCACTGGAACGCGGGCCCCGGCAAGCAGGTGGCGATCGTCGGTATGGGCGGTCTCGGCCATGTCGGCGTGAAGATCGCCGCGGCGATGGGCGCCGAAGTGACCGTGCTGAGCCATTCGCTGAGCAAGCAGGAGGACGGCCGTCGCTTCGGCGCCCACCACTACTACGCCACCGACGATCGCCAGATCTTCCGCGAACTGCGCAACCGATTCGACCTGATCATCAACACCGTGTCCGCGGAGCTGCCCATCGACACCTATATGCGGCTGCTGAAACTCGACGGCACCCTGGTGATCCTCGGCCTGCCGGACAATCCGCTGACCGTGAAGCCGTTCACGCTCACCGGTAACCGGCGTTCCCTGGCCGGTTCCAATATCGGCGGTATCCCGCAAACGCAGGAAATGCTGAATTTCTGCGCCGAGCACGGTATCGGCGCCGAAATCGAGGTCATCTCCGCCGACCGGATCGATGAGGCCTACGACCGAGTCGTCGCCAGCGACGTGCGGTACCGCTTCGTCATCGACGCGGCCACCATCTGAATTTCCCAGCCGCCTGCACTTCTTCGGACGTATTGCGGCGCAACAGCTCCGACAGTTCACGCCGCACCCGGCCCATCTGGGTGCGGCTGTGATCGTCGGTGTCGTATTCCACCTGAACGGTCAGCCGGTCTCCCAGCGTGAAGACCGTGAGTTTGGGCGGCATGCCGGGCCCCATGGCCAGCACGTTGTCGCGCACCAGCCGAATACCCGGCGGTACCGGATGTTCGGGTATCCGGCCGATATTCGACAGCGCGAGGGTCGGCTGCTCGGCGAGCATCGCCGCGGTGGTCTCATCGCGAATATGCCTGCCGACCAGGGCCAGTCGAGCGGGGTCGCGCCGTCGCAGTGCCGCTCGCACATCCTCGCGAACGATGCGGCCCAGGTCGGCGGGGTCGGCGGATTCGCCGACGGCGAGCAGGGTTCCCCATCCGGACGCGCAATTGAGCACCGTCTCGTCCGGTAGCACCGGGTCCAGCGCCGATCGCATATCGGCGGCATAGCCGCACACCATGGGCAGCGCCCCGGTGCCGCCGATCTCGGCACGCACGGCGAGCAGCCCGCATCCGCTCAGCAATCCGTTAACACCGGCTCCGGAGTTCCGCGCCGCCGCTGCGAACGCCGCCGTCTGCTCGGCATCCAATTCGATTCGCTCCGCCACGAACAGTCCGCGGTCCGAGCCCGCGGTACCGTCGCGCGGCAGCCGGGCGGGCGGCTCGCCCATGATGGCGCCCAGGCCGTCGAGCAGTTCGGCGATCTCGGCATCGGAGATGATCGCCGCGAATCGCTCGTCGATCGCCTGCGGCAGTCGGGTATTCGCGACCACCGGCAGTGGCGCACCGCGCACGTGCGCGCTGTAGCGCTGCCACATCCGATCCAGCAGCGCGAAAGCCGAACGGCCGTCGGCGATTCCGTGATGGATGACCAGGATGATCCGGCTCTCGACGCCATCGGAGAAGAGCTGCGCGGAGAACAATCCGCGTTCCCAGTCTCTCGGCCGGTTGACGAAGTCCAGATATTCGATCTCACCGCCCCGGATTTCGGTGAGCTCGGGGCGGTAATCGGGGACGTGGCGCAGCATCGGGACGTCGTCGTCGACTCGACGGCAGCTCAGCAGCGGATTCTCGGCGGCGAGTTCGGCGAGTACGAGCCGCAGCAGATCACCGTCGAGTTCACCTTCGACAGTGGATCCGATGAACAGTGCCATACCGCCTACCGGGACCGTGCCGAAGAAGGCGTGTTCGCGGAAGTAGCCGGATTCGAAGGGGGATACCGGGCGTTGTGTGACCATCTGGGCACCTCTCGGACGAATGGGGGATCACCCTCCAGACCATACAAGTGTTTCAAACATTTGTCACAAACATTTGTTTGAAACATGTGTCAGCGAGGCCTTGCTACCCTGCTGACGTGGGAACACGTGAAGATCTACTGGCCGCCACCAAGCACTGCCTGGCCGAACGCGGCTACGCCCGGACTACGGTGCGCGATATCGTCGCGGCCTCGGGCAGCAATCTCGCCGCGATCAACTACCACTTCGGCACGCGCGACGCACTGCTCCAGCAGGCCATGATCGAGGCCACCTCCGACTCCGTGCAGCAGATCCTCGACGCACTCGAAGGCAGCAGCGAACTACGGCCCGCCGATCGGCTGACCACATTCCTGCGACGGCTGACCGCATCCTTCACCGAGGACCGCGCGCTGTGGGCCGCCAATATCGAAAGTTTCGCGCAGGCTTTGCATTCCGGCGAAGTACAGGCGGACCTGTCGGAGAAACAGCTCGAGGGCCGGGCGGCCTTCACCCGAATGTTGCTGCCCGACAACGATATCGATGCCGACAATGAGGTCGGCGCGTTGCTCTGGACCCTACTGGACGGCCTGCTCGTGCAATGGCTGCTGGACCCGGCGACGGCACCCTCGGCGGAAAAGGTGGTCGGCGGCCTGCGCGCCATCGCACCGCTGCTGTAGCCACCGCCCCGCAGCGAGCGGTCATCGAGGTGACGCTGCCGGCCCGCCGTCACGCGTACCGTTCACCCGTCGTTTCTCCGGGTGACTGTCGAGCATGCGCAAGCTCTCCATCAGCGCCGGGCCGATTCGGAATTCACCGGCCCACCACTTGGCCGAACGGATCGGCAGGCCTCGCGTCTTGTATTTCTGCATGATCTCGACGTGATACGGGAGCTTCATGAATGCCGACAGCCCGCGTTCCTCCGCCCATATCGACAGCGATCCGACCTGACGACGCCCCGGCCGGATATAAGTGAGGACTCCGACCGCACCGTCGATCCGCGCCAGTTGGTTTCCCAAACGCTCCGAGGCACGCCAGATATCCGGGATATCGGTGAGGTGCGTGGTCGTGAACTGGGTCAGGCTGATCATGAAGGGACCTTCGGCATCCCCCATCGGGCCCGCTTTCCACTTGCTGTTGAGCACCAGATCTGTCGGCGACGAGCCGGGCGTCCGATGTCGCTGCCACGCGCGCCAGGGCGGAACGGGCAGGCGTCGTCGCAGGTGAAGAGTCGCGGTCATGGAGATCTCCTGTCGATGCCGAATTTAATCTACCACTGCGTATCATACGCGTCTGCATATTGTTTTCTCAATGCCCGCGGCACACAGGAAGGGAAGCGATATGGCTGTCCACGGAGTACGCATCGGAATCGAAACGAAGGGGGGTGGTCCGGCGAATCCCCGACCGCCGGGCGGCGGTGACGCGGCAACACATGAAGATCTCCCGGCCGCCGGGCACTTCCTGCCGAACGCGGCTACACCCGGGTTGCGGTGCGCGATATCGTCGCGGAAATTACCTGGACACCAGGTCGATTCGGAGCACACTGCCCATGACGGTGCTCACCAGCAGGCTCCGCCCCTCCCCCAAGGCGGGCGTGACAGCAGTGACCGGAACACCCAGGTCCGCGACGGTACATACGCCCGCACGCCCTCCCGGATCGACGCGAACCACCTTGCCGGCCGTGGTGGCGTCGTAGAGCATGCCGTCGGAGCCGACAGCGAGATCGTCGGGCAGCGCGGTGAGCGGAACCGCGCCGAGTGTCACGTCGGCGACGGTCGTCTGCGCCGAGGGTGCGTCGATCGGAATACGGACTATGCGCCCGGTAGCGCTCTGATAAAGCGTGACGTATACCGAATTATCCTGTACCGCAATACCATTGGCGCCAGTCAAGGCAGTGCGATCGGACCAGCCGGAATCAATCGACCCATCCGCCCGCACCCGCACCACACCGTGCGCGGTATCGGCCACATAGAGATTGCCCGCGGAATCGAAGGCCGCGCCGTTGGCCATGCCGAGGCCGGAGACGAACCGCTGCGGCATCGGATGATCGGCACGGGGATCGAAGCGGACCACACCGCTGTCGTGTGCACCGGGCAGCAGCCCCGCCGAGGAATCGCCGTACACCACGTACAGCAGGCCGTCGGGCCCCTGCCGGACAGCGCCGGGCGCGGCCACCGCTACCTCCGCGGTGACCCGGCCCGCGGAATCGTAGCGCTGCACCACATTTCGGAAGACGCGTGACACCCACAGGTTGCCGTCCGCGTCGTATCCGAGGTTCTCCGCGAAGTCCAAGGGTGTCGAACCGGGCAAGACGGGTTGTACCGCGGCCGCAGTACAATCGGGTACTTGCGCCGCCGCCGTCGGGGGCAGCAGCACCACCGCGGCCGTCGCGCAGATCGCGACCCCGATGCCCGCCGACCGCACCGAGAATGCGGAGGTCACCATCGACCTGCGCGCCGACCGCAACCTCCGCATCGCGGCCTACTTGCCGTTCTGCTCGTGCAGCGCCTTCTTGGCGGCCTGCTGCGCGGCGTCGACCTGCTTCTCGAACTTGCCGCCGGTCTGCTTGTCGACCAGGTCGCCGACCTTGTCGATCATCGGGTCGAGTTTGTCGGCATTCTTGGCCGCCATATCGGCCGCCTTGCCGGCAACATCCTTGAACTGGTCGAACATTCCCATGGGCGGTTCTCCTGATCTCGAAATTCCAGCTGCAGGAGAGCTTACCGACAATTACTCGCTGCAATCCGGCATTGACATCCGGCATTGTCCGGCTGATCCGTCCGACGTCATCGCCGGGCCGGAACGCCACGATCCGTGCGAAATCGACGGATCGCCTGATCCATCGAAATGCCTTCAGCCGATGGTGTTTCCGGTGCCGATCCAGTGATTGATCGCCTGGAACGCCTCCGGCGCGCTCCGATGCAATGTGAGGTTATGCGCGACGCCGGGCACCACGAGAGCGTCGAAATCGGCTGCCCCGCTGTAGTAGGGAGCCTCACTGGCCCGGATCGTCTCCGCGCTCTCGCAGCTGATGAGCAGGTTGCAGAAGATGTTGTCCTCCGAGCCCATGGCGACCAGCACACGAGCGGTGATCGCGCGACTCGGATTCACCGCGGCCGGACTCAGCAACGAGACCGAGGACTCGCTCACTTCACCGACCGTCGTCAAGGTCTTGGTGCGTTCGTCATGGTCGATGACAGCCGGATCCGAGGTGTCGGGCGCATAGAATGCGGCTGCGCGCTTACCGGGCATGGTCGTCAGATACCCGGGGTCGCTGAGCTTTCCGGCCCACATCGGATCGAACATCGCCGGGTACAGACCGCCGAAGAACGCGACGGAGCTGACCCCGACGCCGGGCAGGTGCATGACCCCGGTGAGGACGACCCGCTCGAGGTCGTGCCACCGCGACGCCTCGTTGATCAGCGTGACCGAGCCGAGCGAATGCCCGACCGCGTTGATGTGGGAGTACCCCTGGCGGTGCACCCAATCGATCAACTGGTGCAGAACGAACGCGTCATTTGCCACCGTCACCCGTGCGCTGGCGGGGCGGCTGCTCGCACCGGTACCGAGCCGATCGAAATTGAAGGTCGCGCGTCCGGCCGCCAGGGTGTCGTCGACATAGGAGTATCGCTCCGGCTCGAACGACGAGTCCCAGTATTCGCGGCCGTAGGTCGCGCCCGCCACCAGCACGTCGGCCTGCTGCTCTCCGGTCCCCCCGTTCCGTGGTGTGCACCAGGTGGCGGCGACCGTATTGTCGGGCGCCTCCCCCTCCGCGAGAGCGACGGGTACCGATATCTCCTCGCATGTTCCCGGTTTGCCGGCATCCGCCGCGGCAGGGGCGAACCCCACCGCGACGGCAGCACACGCAGCGGCAGCGATTACCGAAGTCCGCCGTCCCGCAACAGAATTCCACACCCCGTAAATCGAAATCCCCCGGAAAATTTCACGCATTCTTCACCTTCGCCAACAATGGCCCGGCAACCGCCGGATCATTCGATCTCGAATGCCCGATCGTAGGTGGTTAGGCTGCGTAAGTATTCCCACTGCCAACAGGTCCGGCCGCCCCGGTATCAATACAGGCGAATGCCGTGCGCCATCACGGTTTCAACGGACGAGGGTGCCGCACACATCGTGTGTGCGGCACCCTCGTTCGCAGACGTTTCCCTGGATGCTCAGGCGGACTGCACGGCACGGCGCCGGACGCGGCGGGCGGCGGCGACCATATTGCGCAGCGACGGATCCAGCTGCCAGTAGTGCCGCGTCTTCAGGCCACCGTCGGGATTCGCCCACAAACGCTGCGGTGTGACGGCTTCGGCCGCGGCGGTGAGTAATTCGTCGATCTCGTCGATATCCGGGATACGCGCCGACCGGCTCTCGTACACACCGGGGCCCACACCGTGACTCGGGCCGTGCCCCTCCTCGACATCCTCGGCCAGCGCTTTGAGCACCCATTCCAGCGAACGGGTAGCGACGATCGCGGTGACGTCGGCGTCGAGTTCCTCGATGGCGCGGACGATTTCGGCGCGACCCGAATAGGCGATATGGGTATGGATCTGAGTATCGGGCCGCACCCCCGAGGTCGCCAGCCGGAACGCGTTGACCGCCCAGCGCAGATATTCGGTGCGCCCGTCCGGACGCAGCGGCAGCAGCTCCCGCACCGCCGGCTCATCGACCTGGATGATCGCGACACCGGCCTTCTCCAGATCGGCCAGTTCGTCGCGGATCGCCAACGCCACCTGATCGGCGGTCTCGTACAGCGGCTGGTCCTGCCGCACGAACGACCGTGCGACCATCGTGACCGGCCCGGTCACAATGCCTTTCACCGGTTTGTCGGTGAGCGACTGGGCATAGGTGGTCCACTCCACCGACATGGGCTTCGGCCGGGAGACGTCACCGTAGATGATCGGCGGCCGAACACAGCGCGAACCGTAGACCTGCACCCAGCCGAAGTGCGTGGTGGCGAAGCCGTCGAGCAGTTCGGCGAAGTACTGGATCATGTCGTTGCGCTCGTGCTCACCGTGCACGAACACATCCAGGCCGATGTCCTCCTGAATCCGGATGGTGGATTCGATCTCGGCCTCGATACGCTTGCGGTACTCCTCGTACGACAGCCGGCCCTCGCCGAGTTCGTAACGAGCCTGGCGCACCGCCTCGGTCTGTGGGAAGGACCCGAGCGTGGTCGCCGGAACCAGTGGCAGATTCAGGCGTTCGCGCTGGGCCGCGGCGCGCACGGCGTAGGGTTCGCGCTCGCGCATCCGCGGTGTGACGGCATACACCCGCTGCCGGACCGCGTGCTTCTGCTTGAAGTGCACGGCGGTAGGACGTTTCGCCCACTTCGCAGCGATATCGCCACCACCCCGATGGGCCTCCGTCAGCGCCTTGGCGAGCGAGACCACCTCCAGCACCTTCTGTTTCGCGAAGGCGAGGCGATCGGCGATATGGCCGTCGATCTCGTATTCGACCAGCAGGTCGTAGGGCACGTGCAGCAGTGTCGTACCGGTCGAGACCACCATGTCGGGGCACACCTGCGACAACGCGTTGAGGTAGTCGAGGGTGACCGGCCGATCGGCGCGCCAGATATTGGTACCGCCGATCACGCCCGCGTACAGCCGCTTGCGCCTGATGCCGGGGATCGCCGCCAGTTCCTCGGGCCGGATCCGGTGGCTCGCCAGATCAAGGCCGATCGCTTCCACCGCGGTACCGGCCAGAATCCGCACGGCCTCACCGAAATCGCCGTACTGGCCGGTGACGAGGATGCGCGGACGCAGGGCCGCGGTCGACAGCCGCTGATAGGCGCGTTCGAACGCGGCCAGTTCCTCCGGTGTGCGCTCGCTGGTGAAGCAGGGTTCGTCGAACTGCACACAGGTGGAGCCACGCTTGGCGAGGATCTCGAGCAGTTGCTCGTAGACCGGCAGCAATTCGTCGAGCAGGGTCAGTTTGTCGAATTCGGTTTCCCCCGGAACCTGTCCGGCCTTCGACAGCAACAGCAGTGACAGCGGGCCGAGCACCACCGGGCGCAATTCGATCCCGCGCGCCATCGCTCGATCGAATTCCTCGAGCAGGGCTTCGGGATGCAGCGAGAATTCGGTATCGGCATCGAGTTCGGGCTGCCGGTAGTGGTAATTGGTGCCGAACAGGCGAACCAGCTCGAGCGGCGGCAGATCCGGCCGCCCGCGTGCCATCAGGAAATAGAAGTCGAGCGGATGCAGATCCTCGCGATACGGCTCGAACCGCTTCGGCACGGCGCCGAACAGCAGGGCGTTGTCGAGGATGTGGTCGTAGAAGGAGAAGGTGTTACCGGGTACCTGGGTCAGTCCGGTCGCGGCCAGCTCGGAGAACTGGGTGTCCTGAATGTCGCGTCCGACCGCGAGCAGTTCCTCGCGCGAGATCGAGCCGTGCCAGTAGGACTCCAGTGCGCGTTTGAGCTCCCGATGCGGACCGATCCGCGGGTAACCCAGAATGCTCGATCCGAAACCGTCGGTGACGTTGACCATGAGCGGGACTCCCTTTCGAGCTGCGGTCGAGGACCTTCCTGCAGCCTATGCCCGGTAACGGTGAATACCCCCGAATATGTGGCGGGTACTGCATGTATGGAATGAAGTTGTACCTGTGTGGACTGCCCGGAGGCGACCCCGCCCGCATAACGCGCCCCGGTACGCATGAAGCGAATCCGAGATGGTGCTGGTAAGTGCTTCGTACGGCAACCGAGCCCCGATGCAAAAGCACATCCCCGAAGGCGACCATTCTCCGCCAACGCGCCCCGGCACGCTGAAAGCGTTTCGGGGGGTAGTGCTCCCTGGGTGGGTTGGCGGCCGAGCGGAGCGAGGCCAGACCAACACCGCGCCGCCAACCCCCGCCGGAGCGAAGCGAAGGCCAAAAACACAGCCGTTCCCGAGACGGGAGCACCTGAAGCCCCGCCGTTCGATCCGTGTACTCGACAACTCGTCCGCAGCTCGACGCACCCGGAGGTTCCGGCGCGACCACCCTTCTCGCTTACCGATCAGCGGTTGTTGTACTGGTAGAACCCGGCGCCCGTCTTCTTGCCCAGCAAGCCGGCCTCGACCATGCGCATCAGCAGCGGCGGCGCCGAGTACAGCGGCTCCTTGAATTCGGTGTACATCGAGTCGGCGATCGACTTCACCGTGTCCAGGCCGACGAGGTCGGTCAGCGCCAGCGGTCCCATCGGATGGGCGCAACCGAGCACCATGGCCTTGTCGACGTCTTCCTTTGTGGCGAAACCGGATTCGACCATGCGGATGGCCGAGAGCAGGTACGGCACGAGCAGCGCGTTGACGACGAAGCCGGAGCGATCGGCCGAGCGCACGACCTGCTTGCCGAGCACCTCACCCGCGAAGCCTTCGGCGCGGGCGGACACGGCCTCGCTGGTTTTGAGGGTGGTCACGAGTTCGACCAACGGGAGCACCGGGACGGGGTTGAAGAAGTGCATGCCGACAACCCGCTCGGGGTTGTTGGTGGCCACAGCGATCTTCATGATCGGGATGGAGGAAGTGTTGGAGGCCAGTACGGCGTCCGGGTCGGTAACGACCTTGTCGAGTTCGCTGAAGATGGCGGTCTTGACGTCTTCGCTCTCGACGACGGCCTCGACAACCAGCTGCCGGTCTGCGAAGTCACCGAGATCGGAGGTGAACCGCAACCGCCAGGCGGTCTGCTCTCGCTCGCGTTCGGTGATCTTGCCGCTGCTCACACCGCGATCCAGGGATCGCAGGATGCGGGCGCGGCCGGCGGCGGCCAGTTCCCGGGTCTGTTCGAACACGAGCACATCGACATGCGCCCGAGCACAGACCTCAGCGATTCCGGCACCCATCTGTCCGGCGCCGATGATCCCGACGCGCTGAATCTTTTCGCTCACTGTTCCGCCTCTCCGAGTTTCTTGCGGACTGTTCCGCCTCCCCGCGTCTTTTGCGGGCGGCTTGGGTGCCGTTGTCGGTCGTGCATCCGTTGTGGCGTTTGGGTGCCGGACCGGTTCTGGGCGTTCTGAGGGAAAAGCCCTCCCCGCCGGGGCTGTTCGACGGGAAGGGCTCAGGGCCCTCGTTGCAGGAGTGCCCATATCAGGTGATGGCGAAAAGCGAAAAGAATGCGCCCGAAAACGCACACCCTCGCAAGCCACCATCGTGTTTGGCCGCCTCCGCGTTCGGTGCCTGTTGCGTAGGCGACGAAGGAGCAAGCAACAGGCGCCGAACGCGGAGGTTAATAGGCCAAACACCGCCGCGGCGGAGCCGCGGCCGATAACTCAGTGGAACTGGCCCTCTTCGGTGGAGCCCTTCAGGGCGGCCGTCGAGGTGTTGGGGTCCACGGTGGTGGCGATGCTGTCGAAGTAGCCGGCGCCGACCTCACGCTGGTGCTTGACGGCGGTGAAGCCACGCTCGGCGGCGGCCTTGAACTCGCGCTCCTGCAGGTCGACGAAGGCGGTCATGCCCTCCCGGGCGTAGCCGTAGGCCAGGTCGAAGGCCGCGTAGTTGAGCGAGTGGAAGCCCGCCAGGGTGATGAACTGGAACTTGAAGCCCATCGCGGCCAGCTCGCGCTGGAACTTCGCGATGGTGGCGTCGTCGAGGTGCGCCTTCCAGTTGAACGACGGCGAGCAGTTGTAGGCCAGCAGCTGGTCGGGGAACTCCGACTTGACGCCCTCGGCGAACTTCCGCGCGACCTCGAGGTCCGGGATACCGGTCTCCATCCAGATCAGGTCGGAGTAGGGGGCGTAGGCCTTGGCCCGCGCGATGCAGGGCTCGATGCCGTTCTTGACGTGGTAGAAGCCCTCGGAGGTGCGCTCACCGGTGATGAACGGACGGTCGCGCTCGTCGACGTCCGAGGTGATCAGGGTGGCGGCCTCGGCATCGGTACGGGCGATGACGACGGTCGGGGTGTCGGCGACGTCAGCGGCCAGACGCGCGGAGGTCAGGGTGCGGATGTGCTGCTGGGTGGGGATCAGCACCTTGCCACCGAGGTGGCCGCACTTCTTCTCCGACGCCAGCTGATCCTCCCAGTGGGTACCGGCGGCACCCGCGGCGATCATGGCCTTCTGCAGTTCGTAGACGTTCAGCGCGCCACCGAAACCGGCCTCACCGTCGGCGACGATCGGGACCACCCAGTTGTCGACCGAGGTGTCGCCCTCGACCTTGGCGATCTCGTCGGCGCGCAGCAGCGCGTTGTTGATGCGGCGAACGACCGACGGCACCGAGTTGGCCGGGTACAGCGACTGGTCGGGGTAGGTGTGCCCGGACAGGTTCGCGTCACCGGCGACCTGCCAGCCGGACAGGTAGATGGCACGCAGGCCGGCACGCACGGCCTGGACGGCCTGGTTACCGGTCAGAGCGCCGAGCGAGTGGATGTAATCACCCTCGGTGTTGACGCCCTCCCAGAGCAGCTCGGCACCCCGGCGCGCGAGCGTGTGCTCTTCGACGACATTGCCCTGCAGCTTGACGACCTGATCGGCCGAGTACTCGCGGGTGATGCCCTTCCAGCGGGGGTTGGTGTCCCAGTCCTTCTGGATCTCCGCAGCGGTCTTCGGGGTGCCGGTCTTCGACATCTGATGACTCCACTTCTTCGTTCGGTCGGGCCCCATGCTCGGACTTGCGCGCTCACGACTCCTGGCTGGTGGCGAGCCGGGCGATGTCCGAACTCTGCTGGAGCGGCAATTTGCAGGGTTGCTATGCCCATCTGTTGTACTTCCACACGATTGCACAACTAAAAATTGCCGTCTACCTGTTGCAAGTGTGAATCTAGGCTAGCTTTGCACAAGGGTTTGCTAAGTCTGCAAAATTTGCCTGCTAATTGCACAGCATTCTTCTACTGGCGAGTAGGTCTGACATGGGGTTTTACGTAACGCCCGTACTGTTTCGGTGAGCCTTACCACTGCCGCGTTTCCAGAGCACGCATCGGCGACTGTGATGACCTTCACAACCCGAGGCGGCTGCCATCGGTGTGGGCCGGGCCACCCGGCCGGCGCGGAGGCGTGTCCGCGGCGGGCAGGGCCTCACCTCCGTACGATTCGCCTCATCGCTGCGGCTCGACGGCCGGCTGCCACACTGTTCGCCGTGACCTCGCGCGATGTGCCCCCGCGAGATCGGCCCCGGAAAGGAACACGATGCGCAAACTCTCGAGCGCGGTCGCCGGCGCGGCCTGCGCCCTGATGCTGACCGCGACCGCCGGTGTACTCACCGCACCGAGCGCGAGCGCCGACGCGGCGGTGCAATCGGCGGCGCCGCTGTCCGCCGCGGCGACCCTGCCGGGTTCGATGGGATCCGAGCGGATCCTCTACTCGACCACGACGGTCGGCGATCAGCCGACCGTGGCCGGCGCCGCGGTCTACTTCCCGCCGGGCCAGGCACCGGCGGGTGGCTGGCCGGTCATCGCCTGGGCACACGGCACGGTCGGACTCGGTGACGATTGCGCCTACAGCGTCACCGGCCCCGCCGACGTCGATCGCGACTGGGCCTATCTCGGCACCTGGCTGAAACAGGGCTACGCCATCGTGGCCGCCGATTACGCCGGACTCGGCACCCCGGGCGAACATCCCTACCTCGACGGCGTCGTGGAGGCACACAATGTGGTCGACGCCGTGCACGCGGCGGTCGGGCACTATTCGCAGCTGTCGCGCAAATGGGTCACGGTCGGCCAGTCCCAGGGTGGCGGCGCGGCCGTGTCCACTGCCCGCTACGCGACCGAATTCGGCGGGCCGGATCTGGATTACCGCGGCGCGGTCGCCACGGGCGTGCCCGCGTATATCGAGGATGTCCTGATGCCGATCGGCCCGGGTGTGCCGCCGGTGAAACTCAGCCCGCACACCACGGCGTACGTCCTCTACATCCTCAACGGCCTGCGCACGGCACATCCGGAGATAAATATCGAGTCGTTCCTGAACGATTCCGGACGTTATTGGCTCGACCGCGCCCAGAACGAATGCCTGCTGCCGCTCGGTGACGATCTGGACACGGCGAATGTGGTGATCGGCAATCTGTTCCTCCGGCCGTTGTCCCAGGTTCCGGATCTGCACGGTTTGCTGGCCGGCTACCTGGGGCTGCCCGAATCCGGCTTCGACAAGCCGCTTTTCATGGGCCAGGGCCTGCGCGACACCGATGTCATCACGCCGGAGACGCTGCGCTACGCCGGGGTGCTGACCGCCAACCGGCAGCCTTTGACCTTCAAGGTCTATCCCACCGATCACAGCGGCACCGTCAACGCTTCGCTCGTGGACTCGTTGCCATTCGTTCGCGGTCTCTTCGCCTGATCGAAGCATCCGGTCTGTTATTCGATTGTGCTATGTCATAGTCGAATACAGGCTGGAATCGGTGCCGGTCGGCGAAGTTTTCGCTCCGGCACGACGATGCGCCGTTCAGCGGTTATCGTGGCCCTCACGTGTGACGATTCTGGCGACGGGACGTGACGACCGGCGGTCCGCCCAATCGCGCACGCTGATCGGGAGCATGTGATGCGTGACATTGTCGACGACCTGATGCAGGTCTGGCACAGCGGCCGTACGGGCGCCCTGGCAACTCTGGTCCGCACCTTCGGAGACTCCGCCTTACCGGTGGGCTCGGCGATGCTCATCGATCCCGACGGCGGTGTGCACGGTTCGATCTCCGACGGTTGTTACGAAGCGGCGGTCTACGACGCCGCGGTGGACGCCGCGCGGACCGGCAGGCGGGAACTGCAACGCTTCGACCCCACTTCGGGATTCGACGCCGACGCCGACTGCGGCACCATGGATGTTTTCGTGGAACCGTTCTCCCGCAACCATTTTCCGGAATTCGCGGCGGTGGCCGCGGAGATCGCGCGGCACCGGCCGGTCACGGTGTTCACGGTGGTGTGGCACAACGATCCGGAGGTGATCGGCCAGCATCTGGTGACCGATCGGCGGCACAACACCGAACTGGTCTCGCTACCGGAATCGGATGTGTTCGTCTGCTCGCACACCGCACCGCCACGGCTGATCATTTTCGGCGCCAACAGTTTCGCCGCGGCGCTGACCACCCAGGGACGGTTGCTCGGCTATCGGGTGACCATCTGCGATCCGCGGGAGGCCTTCGCGGCGTCGGCGTCGTTTCCCGGCGCCGAAGTGGTGGTGGACTGGCCGCATCGCTACCTCAACACGCAGGCCGCGGCGGGGGCCATCGACGGCACGACCGCGATCGTCGCGGCGACCCAGGATCCCAAATTCGAGATTCCCCTGCTGACGGTGGCGTTGCGACTGCCCGCACTGGGCTATCTGGGTGCACTGGGCTCGCATTCCGGGAACGGTCATCGAATGGAAGCGCTGCAGGCCGGCGGCTTCGATGCGGGAACCCTGGCTCGCCTGCACGCGCCCGCCGGATTCGATATCGGCGCCCGGACACCGATGGAGAACGCGGTGGCGATCGCAGCCGAACTGCTCGCGGTCCGCACGGCGGGTTCGCAGCGTTACCCCCAGCCCACCGCCGCGGTGTCCTGAGACCTCAGGGCTCGAACCAGTCGCGCGCCGAACGCCGCAGCAGCAATCCGACCACCAGGACCGACACCGCGGGACCCAGCCAGCCGGGCGGGCGGGCGACGATGATCGACGGCACCGTCCACAACGCGTTGAGAATCGCCAGCAGCACCGCGCCGACCCGGATACCGCCGCCCTCGGCGCCGAAGGTCGCAGCGGTCAGCCCGAGCAACCAACTCGCCACGAACGACGATCCGGTGACCAACGCCGCATGCGGACCCGACAGCCAGCCGGCCCCGATCGCGCATCCCAGGCCGATGACCGCGAGGCCCACCGCGAGCACCTGCGCCGCGCGCACCGTGAACGGCATCCGGTACGCCTTTCCGGCATCCGGGGCAGCATCGGAATCGGCAGCATCGGAATCGGCAGCGGCAGCGGGCTCGGATTCGCCCTCGGGCTCGGATTCGCCCTCGGACATCAGCTCACCGAACGGCATCCGGTACGCCTGGTAGTCATCCGGCGCGGCCGCGGGATCGGCGGTGGAATCGGAATCGGCATCGGGCAGGGATTCGCGGTCGGACATCAGCTCACCTCTTCCGGAGACCGGAGCGCCGATGACCATCCGCGGCGCGGACGACAACGAGAAAACTGCGTGCGGAATGTACCGCGTCAGGAGGCCGACAGTGCCGCGCGAATGCGGCGTGCCGGAAAAGTCAGGACCGACCGGCCTGTTCGGCGGCCCGTTCCAGCGGCAATTTCTCGATCACCACATCCGGGACCAGGCGCCGCCGCAGCGTCGGATCGATCTCGCCGGCAACAGCCATGACCACGGCGGCGGCCGCGGTCGCCACCGCATCGGTGAGAATCTCCGGCCAATCCGGATCCGAGGTCGAGGCCAGGGCGGCGATCACCGCGGCGGCCGCGGCATCACCGGCCCCGATCGGATTGCCCACCGTCGGCTCCGGCAGCGACGCGGACCAGGCGCCGTCGGCGGTGACCGCGACGATCCCGTCGGCGCCGCGGGGCACCAGCACCGCACGGGCTCCCCCGTCGACCAGTACCCGGGCCACATCGGCCACCTCACCGGTCGTCTCGGGTCGCGTGCCCGCAAAACGTTCGAGTTCCCGCAATCCGGGCATCAACACGATGCCGGGAACCTTCGCCACCGCCGTCAACGCCTGGCCCGCCACATCGCAGACCACCGGAACACCGGCGTCCAGTGCGAGCCGGGCCAGTTCCGCGGGAACCGAATCGCGCACTCCGCCCGGCAGCGGTCCCGAGATCACCAGCCCGCTGGTTTCGCCGATCAGGCCGCCGACCCGCACCAGCAGCTGATCCACCGCGTCGAGGGTGGTGACGCTCGGGCCGGGTTCCCACAGCGAGGTCGCGCTGCCGTCGCGGCATTCGTTGATCACGACGGTGCGCCGCACCCACGGCAGGGCGTGCACGAAGTCCACCGGCAGTTCCCGCTCGGCGATCGCGGAGAACGAATGATCGGCGAAACCCGTTGCCCGGGAGTACTTCCCGATCTGATTGAGGACCCTCGCCACATTGATACCGGCCCCGCCGGCCCGCTGCTCCACCGCGGTGACGCGATGTGCCCGGCCGGGTTCGAGATTCTGGACGCGATAGGTCATATCGTAGGCCGGGTTGAGCGTCACGGTGAGGATCACCTCACCCACTGTCCATGGCGCAGCACGCCGCGCAACTCGAGATCGGAATTCACCACGACGGCATCGGCGCGCATACCCGGGCGGAGGTCACCGATATCGGTCGCGCCGATCACCGCCGCGGGGGTGGTGGCGGCGGCCCGGACGGCGTCGACGAGTCCGACACCGCAGTCGAACGCCGCCCACCGCAGGCACCGCAGCAGGGTGGCCGTCCCGCCGGCCAGTGCACCGCTCACCACCCTGGCCACACCTCCGGCGACCCGGACGGCCTGCGGTCCCAGCAGGTAGTCTCCGTCCGGCAGCCCGGCGGCCTGCATGGCATCGGTGATCAGGGCTACGCGATGGCGTGCCGTCGCGAAAACCATGGCGCCGAAACCGGAGTCGATATGTACCCCGTCGCCGATGAGCTCGACCGTGATCTCGCCGGCCGCCGCACTCGCCAGCGCCGCCGCCATCGGGCCTGGATCCCGATGATGCAGCGGCGGTAGGCAATTGGCGAGGTGGGTGACCAGACCGGCGGTTCCCGCGGGCGCCAGCGCATCGCGAAACCGCTCGTATCCCGCATCGCTGTGGCCCAGCGCCACGATCACACCGGATTCGTCGAGCAGTCGCGCGACGGCGGTGAATCCGGGGCGCTCCGGAGCCAGGGTCATGACTCGCAGATATCCGTCCGCGGCCGCCAGCAATCGTTGCGCCAGCGCGGGATCGGGATCGATCAGATATCTCGGATCCTGTGCACCGCATCGCTTCTCGGACAGGAATGGGCCCTCGATATGAATACCGGCGAGGTCCCCGGTGGCAACCACCTGCCGCAGTGCGGCGGTCTGCGCGACCATCGCGTCGGGGTCGGCGGTGACGATACTGCCCAGCAGCGTGGTGGTCCCGTGGCGATGATGCTCCCGCGCCGCCGCGCGGATCCGTTCGGGATCGGTGTCGTCGAATCGGTAGCCGAATCCGCCGTGATTGTGGATGTCGACGAGCCCCGGCAGTACGGTTCCGCGATGGGGCGGCGGTTCGGCCCCCGCACGCGAAGGCCGCCATTGCGCGAAGGGGCGTACCGCCCCGATGCGATCACCGGCCACCTCGATCACCGCGTCGTCGAAGATCTCGGTCGAGGTGACCACCCGGCCGCGCAGTTCGAACGGTTCGGCGGCCGTCATTCGATCGCTCCCGACCGCGCGAACCCCGCCGCGCCCACCAATCCCGCACGCGCGCCGAATATCCCGGGAACCACCCGCGGCACCGGCACCACTCGCAGCAGTTCGGTGAGCCGATCTCGCAGCCCGTCGGCCAGTACGGCACCGGCGCCGGCCAGGCCACCGGCGAGCACGATCAGCTCGGGACAGCTCGCGTGCACGATGCCGGTGAGCCCTTCGGCGAGCGCGTCGACGGCGTCACCCACCACCACCCGCGCGTCCTGATCATCCGGAAGCTGCGCGAAAACCTCTGCGGCTCCGAATATTTCCCGCCCCGACCGTTCGGTGTAGGCACGCGCGATCGACGGTCCCGAGGCTACCGTCTCCACACATCCGGTATTCCCGCACGGGCACGGGCGCCCGTCTCGGGGGCGCACCGGGATATGGCCGTACTCCCCGGCCTGCCCGGCGCCGCCGCGCACCAGACGACCGGCCACCGACAGTGTGCCGCTGATCCCGGTACCGAGCATCAGCACCACCACATCGTCGCAACCCCGTCCTGCTCCGTACCGCCATTCCGCCCAGCCCGCGACCACGACATCGTGTTCGATCAGCACCGGGAAGCCCCAGCGATCATCGAATCGGTTGCCCAGCTCCACATCTCGCCAGCCGATATTGCTGCTGAACACCGCCAGCGAACGCTGCGGATCGACGATTCCGGGCATGACGACCGCGCCGCGCCATACCTGCCCTTGCACCCGGGCGAGTAATCGGTCTCCCAGTTCGGCGGCCGCGTCGAATGCCGGCGCACCCGGCGGGGTCGGTACGGTCTCGGCCGCCAGTATCCGCCCGGCCGCATCCACGATCTCGGCCTTGATCGTGGTCCCGCCGATATCCACCGCCAAGACCGGATCTCCCGACGTCACAGCGATCCTGCCGACCGCAGGAGCTGCGGATGGAGTCGGTACGCGCTGCGCGGACGTCGGCACGTTCACAGGACAATTACATCATCGTCGCTCAGGATCGCCCGACGGACTCCCGGCGGCCGGGGACCGTCGTGCGGAGACCGGCGTCCCCCGCTGTCGGCCGCCGCCTCGGACGGCCCGCTGCCAGGTCGAGCGATCCCGCCGAAGGTACACGGCCGGCCATCTCGCCGATTAGGGTCGGTCCGTCGGTATCGGCGCCAACACGGCGGGAGTACAGATCGAGAGGTTCAGTTCGTGACCGGTGCACCACGCCGCGTTGTCGCGCAACTCGCGCTGCTGATCACCGTCGTGCTGACCGTGGCCGCCTGCGGATTCCGCGGCCGCAGCAGCGATGATTCGAATCCGAACGCACTGTCGCTGCTCGTTCCCGCCTACAGCGAGAACACTCGCGCGGAATGGACGGCGATCATCGCCGGATTTCGCGAGCGGAATCCGGCGATCACGGTGGATCTGCAGGTGGAATCCTGGGATGCGATCAACGATGTGGTGCGCACCGATCTGCAATCGATCACCACCACCCCCGATATCCTGAATATCGACGCCTATGCCGGGTTCGCGGCCGACGATCTGCTGTATCCGGCCCGCGATATCGTCGATCCGCCGGTGCTGACCGATCTCGTGCCGTCCTTCGCCCGCAATGCCTCGATCGACGGAACCCAGTGGGCGCTCCCGCTTTTCGCCTCCACTCGCACCCTGTTCTACAACAGCGCCCTGTTCGCCCGCGCCGGCGTCGCGAACCCGCCGAAGACCTGGTCCGAGCTCTCCGATACGGCTCGCCGCATCCAGGCACTCGGGGACGGGATCTCCGGTTACGGCCTGCCGCTGGGCAGTGAGGAGTCGCAGGGCGAAACCTCCGTTTGGACCTTCGGCGCGGGCGGCGGCTGGTCCGACGGGCAGGGCATCACGGTCGACACCCCCGCGAATCTGGAAGGTGTCCGGGCCATGCGTGATCTCGCCGAATCCGGTGCCACCCAGCCGAATCCGGGCTCCACCGATCGCAAGGACGTGATCAACGCGTTCGTCCAGGGCCGGATCGGCATGATCGAGGGATTGCCGCCGGTAATGGAGACGATCGCGAAGCAGAATCCCGGACTGCGTTTCGCCACCGCGCCCTCACCCACGAAAACCGGAGCGGCCGTTACCCTCGGCGTCGCCGATCACCTCATGGCATTCCGCAAACACGGGAACAAGCAGAACGCGATCCGGCAATTCCTCGACTATTTCTATTCTCCCGCGGTGTATTCGAGATTCGTCGGCGCCGAACACTTCATCCCGATCACGACCAGCGGCACCCGCGAGCTGAGCGAGGATCCGGTCACGCGCGCATTCGCGGCGACACTGCCGGTCGCGCGGTTCTATCCTTCGGGAGATCCAGGCTGGTCGGCGGTGCAGGGTGCGATCCGGCAGCAGATCGGCACGGTAGCCCAGGGCGCCGACCCCGAGCAGGTACTCGACCGGATCGCGCGGGCGCCGCGATGAGCGCCCATACCACCGGCCGCGCACTGCCCTGGATCGGGCCGGTATTGATCCTGATCGTCGCCGTGGTCGCCTTTCCCACCGGTTACATGATCCGGACGAGCACCCGCGATCTCAGCCCTTACGGCGGCGACCGCGGATTCGCCGGGCTCGGCAACTTCCGCCGGCTCTTCGACATTCCCGAGCTCGGCTCGATCGTGGCGCACACGGTGGTCTGGGTGGTCGCGGTCGTGGTGATCACGCTGGTGTTGTCGGCAGCGCTGGCACAATTTCTGGCCAAGGATTTTCCGGGCCGAACCCTGGTCCGGCTGGCGATACTCGTGCCGTGGGCGGCGTCGGTGGTCATGACCACGACCGTGTTCGCCTATCTGCTGGATCCGGAGGTCGGCCTGATCAACCGCTTCCTGGTCGATATCGGCGTCCTGGACCGGGGTTTCGGATTCACCGAACGGCCGCTGCCCGCATTCCTGGTGGCGATCGGGGTGGCTGTATTCGTCTCGATTCCGTTCACCAGTTACACGATTCTCGCGGGCCTGCAAACGATTCCGCCGGAAGTGGTGGAGGCCGGCCGGATCGACGGCGCCTCGGCGTGGCAACGCTATCGCCATCTGATCCTGCCGCATTTGCGGCCCGCGATCGCGGTGGCCACCGTCATCAACATCATCAATGTGTTCAACTCGCTGCCGATTCTGCAGATACTCACCGGCAGTATCGCCGGATTCGGCGCGGACACCACAACCACGTTGACCTACAAGCTGATTCGCCAGAATCAGCAGCTCGATACCGCCGCCGCACTCAGCGTGCTGAACTTCGTATTGATCGCGATCGTGATCGGGATCTATCTCACCCTGATCCGGCCGGCCGCGGAGGACGAATCGTGAGCGGGCGACGGCGCTGGGATCTGACCGCGGCGGGTGTCGTCGTCGCACTGCTGTTCCTCGTCCCCTATCTGACGATGCTGCTGGGATCACTGAAACCGCGTGCGGAGATCTCGCACATTCCTCCGTCATATCTCCCGCACGACTGGCGCCCCGGCAACTACATGGACGTGTGGCATACGCCGGAAACGCCGCTGCCTTTCAATATCGTGAGCACACTGGCGATTTCGATACTCGCCACGCTGCTGGTCCTCGCCGTCGCGGTCCCCGCGGCGTATCACACCGCGCGCCACCGTTTTCCGGGCCGCACGGCCTTTCTGATCCTGGTCCTGATCACGCAGATGGTGCAGCCCGCGGTCCTGGTGACCGGGCTGATGCGGCAATTCCTCGCCCTGGGTGCGAACGACACCTGGTTCGCCATGATCCTGGTGAACGCGGCGTTCAATCTGTCCTTCGCGGTCTGGATCCTGCACAGCTTCTTCGCCGCTGTCCCCCGCGAAATCGAGGAGGCCGCCCAGCTCGACGGATTGAGCCGACCGCAGACCCTGCTCCGCGTCGATCTCCCCCTCATCTGGCCCGGCCTGATCACCGCCACGATCTTCGCCTTCGTCTCGGCCTGGAACGAATATGCCGCCGGCCTGGTCATTCTCACCACTCCGGAGAATCAGCCGCTGTCGGTGGCTCTGACGAAATTCGTGGGGCAGTACGACACCGCGTGGCAGTACGTCTTCGCGGTGTCGGTGCTGGGCATCGTCCCGGTGGTGGTGTTGTTCGCTCTGATCGAGAAGCGCCTGGTCGCCGGGCTCACCGCCGGGAGCGTGAAATGATCCGCGCGCGATCATCAACGTGGCCGAAAGTCGCCCTCCGTCAAAGCCGACGAGGGTCGATGTGCGGCGGTTCACAACCGGTCCCACTTCGACCGCGAGTAGCTTCGTGAAGATGGAGAACGGCGGACCCAGCCGGACGGCGCTCGTGACCGCGCACGCTCGGGCATATCATCAGGTGGCGGATCGGCCACTCATCCTGACCGATCCACTCGCGGTGCGCATTCTCGAGACCGAGCCGGATGGATCCGCCGCGGCGAGCGAGTTGCCGCGGCGGCTGTTCTTCGCGGCCCGCTCCCGCTTCGCCGAGGACCGGGTGGCCGTGGCCGTCGCCGCTGGTGTGCGGCAGGTGGTGATTCTCGGCGCGGGGCTGGATACCTTCGCCTATCGAAATCCATATTCGGATCTGCACGTCTTCGAGGTCGACCATCCCGCGACACAGGCATGGAAACGCGAACGCCTGGAGGCGGCCGGAATCGAACGGCCGGAGACGGTGACCTTCGTTCCGGTCGATTTCGAAATACAGGACTTGGCATCGGAATTGGCGGCCGCCGGTTTCGTCCGGACCGATCCGGCGATATTCGTATGGCTCGGCGTTGTGTTCTATCTGACTCCCGATGCCGCACGCGCCACCCTCGAGTACATCGCCGGCCAGGCCCGGCCCACCGAGGTGATCTTCGACTATCTGCATCCCGGCGACACCGAGCCCGAACGGGCGCATATGCGCGAACGCGCGGCCCGGCTGGCCGCGATCGGCGAACCGGTCGCGAGCTACTTCACCCCGGAGGACATCGCCGGGCAACTACAAGACCTCGGCTTCACCGGCATCGAGGACCATCCCGCTACCGAACTGGTTGCAGGCTACCTCGACGACCCGGGAGAATTCGCAGGCGAACCGCCACAACCCTTGCGCGCCATCAGAATTCTGCGCGCGAGCCGCTGACTCCCCTGCTGCCGGTCGTGGTGGCCGACGAAGTGGGCCGTACTCGCCGCATGGAACTGAGGAAGGCGGCGACCGTCGACGCACAGGCGAGGAATGCCGTTGCGGTCCAGCCGAACCAGCCGACCGCGGCCGCGCCGAATGCGGTGCCGAGGCTCCCGCCGATGAAGTAGACGACCATGTAGGCGCTGTTGAACCGGGCGGGGGCAGCGGGATCGATGGCCAGGACGGTGCTTTGGTTGGCGACCTGGGCGGCGAACAATCCGGCGTCGAACAGGCCGAGACATAGCACCGTGATCACGGTATTCGACAGGGAGACAGCGAGAGTCGCGGTACTGAGGACGGCCAGGGCCAGGCCGATGAGGATTACACTCCGCGCACCGATGCGATCTGTCCACGCTCCCGAAATCCGGGTGGCGACGATGCCCAGCAATCCCGCGAAGGCATAGAGGCCGATCCGTTCGGGCGAATACGAGAACGGCGGTTGCGACAGTGCCACCGCGAGCCCGGCCCAGACCGTGCAGAAGGCGAAGAACCAGAGGGCGCCTCGGCCCGCCGCGAGCCGCAGGACCGTATGCCGAACGTAGAGGCCGGGCATGCGGCGCAGTGTCACAAGGTAACTCGTCGTTGCCGTTCCCTGCGCTGCGGGCAACACCAACCGGACTGCGCCGGCCACGGCAACACACCCCACGGCGAAGACGAGCAACATCGCCCGCCAGCCCACCGCATCCGCCAGCCATCCACCGACGATCCGCCCGGCGAGAATTCCGGCGGAGATACCCGCGGTCACGATCCCGAGCACTGTCGCCCGCCGCTGTGGTGGCGCGAATCTGCCTGCCACCGAACTCAATTGCGCACCGGCCGAAGAGCCTACCCCGATCACTCCGACCGCCGCGCCGAGCAACCAGACCGAACCGGCCGCCGCACAGACCACCAAAGCCACTGCGAGAATGCCGAATTGGATGGACACGACGGTACGTGACACGAATCTGTCCACCAATGGAACGAGCAGCGCCAGCCCGACCAGATACCCCACCGGCCCGCAGGCCAGCGCCGCACCGACCGCCGCAACCGAGCTGTGCAGCGTACCGGCGACCTCGGCAATGGCCGGTTGCAGCGGATAGATACTCGCAGTACCGAGCGCGGCGGCCAGCGCCATGAACCACACCACCGGCGCCCTGAGCACGGCTACCGGCGCATCCGCAACAACGTCGAGTTTCATGAATTCGACGGTAGAAAACCGCTGCTCACCGATCCGGCGGAAAACGGACGACATAGTCGCCGGCCCGACGAACCGATCCGCGACCTACATCCGGTAAGGATCGTCGAGGGCGGCTGGCATACCCGCGACGTCCAGTACGTCGGCGGGGTAACGCGGCCCGGACGTGTAGAACCGAGCTCGGGTGCGGCCGACGGGCTCGAGCACTCCGAGGGAAACGAGATCGCGCAGATCACGTTGCGCTTGTTGCACACTCAGTCCTTCGGCCTGTTCATAGCGGGTGCGGCGCACACGGCCGGACATCGCGACGTCGTGCAATGCGCTCACGACTCTTTCATCCAGGCGAATCCCCTGCGCGTACTCGTCGAGCATCGCCCACACCTTCCCCGACCGAATCCACCGTGCGTGCACGGTCTGAGCCTGCTGGTGGTACGCGATCAGATTGAACCGGATCCACTCCGCTACATCCTGATCCGGCCGATAGATGTTCCCGCGACGGCCGAGCACCTGGTAGTACTCCCAGGTATTACCGGGTCGGCCGAGCCACCCCTCGATCGAGGAAAACTCCGGCGCGAGAACACCTTCCCGCGCGATCATCAGCGTTTGCAGCGATCGCGACATCCGGCCGTTTCCATCCGCCCACGGATGGATGGACACCAACTGGAGGTGTGCCATCGCCGCACGAACCAGCGGATGCGAACCGTCGTCGCTGTTCAGCCATTCGGCCAGTTCATCCATCAGAGACGGCACAAGATCGGCGTCGGGTGCGGTGTAAGCGGCAATGCTCGGATCACGGGCATCCGTCACATACACCGGCCCGCGCCGCCATTGCCCCGCCGGTTTGCGTTCGCTGTGCCGGTGACCTTGCAGCATCCAGTGCAGTGCGTTCAGGAACCCTTTGCCGTATCCGAAATCGTCCGCATCGTGCAGTGTTTGGATGTAGGTCATCATCCGCTCGTAGGCGAGCGTCTCGGCCTTGTCTTCCTCGGACACCTCGACATCCCGCTCACCGGCGATCAGATCCTCCACGTCGATTGTGGAGACCCTGAAACCCTCGATCGAGTTCGATGCGGAGACGGCATCGGCAGTGAGGAACTTGCGCAGGCCGCCGGCCCACTTGCCGGGTCTGTCCTGCAGCTCATGGCGCAACTCAGCGCGCATTCGATCCACGTCGGCGAGAACGCGACGATCTGCCGCAGCAAGCTCCGGCGTCGGAAAGAGCATTTCACCATAGTAGTTTGACGCAATCATTACGTCAAACATGTCTCGCCGTCACCTCTCGCCGCCGACCGACACCGGCGCGATACACCGCCGACTACCGGACGCGGGCCCGACAACGCCGTTGCGATCGACTATGGACGTCCGCCCCACCCGGCGGCACGCACCGTGCCGCGTCCCCCCTGCTCGGCCGCATCGAGCGCGGGCTCGAGCGGTGCCAGCGCGGCACGAAGCCGGTCCGGCAGTGCACCCGACGTGACGACGAGCCCGGAGAGCCCGGCGGTCGGTCGCAGCCAGTGCTCGAGGGCGATGCGGATCGCGGCGACGACGGCAGCCGCGAGCACGCGTGCGGTGAGTCCTTCGGTATCGCCGATCCGGGTCGCGATCACCTCGGCGAGGGCGGGGGCGACCGCGTCGGTGTCGGACAAATATGCCGAGCGCAACGACGGGTGGGTCGTGATCAGCAGCAGCGCCTCGCGATGACTGTCGTCCGGGTCCGCGTACTGCTCCACGATCGCCTCGGTCACCACCTCGGCGAGGCGAATATCCTTCGGCCGCAACGCGATCGCGGCCTCGACCCGCGCCTCCCGATCGGCCGTGACCGCGGCGACGATCGCGTGCTCGCGGCTGAAGAAGTAGTTGTTGTAGGTCCGGGGCGAGACACCGGCCGCCTCCGCGATGTCTTCGACCCGGACATTGTCCGGGCCATGCTCCAGGGCCAGCCGCAACGCCGCCTCCCGCAGCGCTACTCGGGTGGCCTCCTTCTTGCGCTCCCGCAAACCTCTCGTCGTCACACAGTCATCATGGCATACATGCGTTCACGCAATTTTGCGTGCACGCAAATTGTACGGTTAACCTGGCCACGCACCGATCAGCACCCGACCGAAAGGGGTCACGCATATGCGAGGCAGAGGAATGACCTACGACACCGGCTTCATCCGCAACGGCGGCACATCGCGGGAGAAGTTCGATCCGGCGGTGGTCGAACGGGAGTTGCGGATCATTCGCGACGATCTGCATTGCACGGCCGTTCAAATCACCGGCGGTGATGCCGGGCGGCTGGAGGTCGCCGCCCGCCACGCCGCGACACTGGGCTTGGAGGTCTGGTTCTCGCCCTATCCACTGGAGTTGACGGCCGAGGAGATACTGGGCCTGTTCGCGGATTGCGCGCAGCGCGCAGAGCAGATCAGGCGTACCGGCGCCGAGGTGGTCTTCGTGACCGGTGTCGAACTCACCCTGATGAACCGGGGATTTCTGCCGGGCGAGACCAGTATGGATCGCGTAGGCACCCTGTTCGCCGACCCGGAAACCCGCAACGACCGGATAGCCGAGGTCAGCGCACGACTCGACGAATTCCTACGCGAGGCCGTCGCCGTGGTCCGGCGGCGTTTCCGGGGAAAGCTCACCTACTGCGCCATACCGTTCGAGCAGATCGACTGGACTCCTTTCGATTTCGTCTCCGTGGAACTCATCCGCTCCGCGGAGGTCGCCGACCGTTTCCGCGATGGTGTGCGGACACTGGTAGCGCAGGGAAAACCGTTGGCGATCACCGGATTCGGCACTGCGAGCTGGCGAGGAGCGGCGGATGTGGCGCCGCGCAGCATGGAGATCGTCGAATACGACTCCACCGGTGCGCCGATCCGGCTGAACGGCGACTTCGTCCGAGACGAGGACGGCCAGGCCGCGTATCTCACCGAACTGCTGGAGATCTTCGACAGCGAGGGCGTGGACTCGGCCTTCGTCTTCCTGTTCGCGCTGCGCAACTATCCCTACCGACCCGACGGCGACCCGCGCGACGACCTCGATCTCGCCGGCCTCGGCATCGTCAAGGTCTTCGAGGACCGCCGCGGAACCACTTACCCGGATATGCCGTGGGAGCCCAAGGCCGCCTTCGACTCGGTGGCGAGATTCTATTCCGGAGTCTCCTAGATCCGTTGCGGCACTGGAATTCTCACGAGAGGAACCGGTAAGCGCGGTGCGGAGCTACGACTCGCCACCGTCGCCGGGTCCGAACGCGCCGGCCTGCGCGGCCAGCACGGCCATCGCCGCCGCTCGCGCCGGATCGGATTCGGTACGCAACAGCACCACCTGGTGATACACCGGCGCCGTCGCCGCGACAAGTAGTGCGCGCGGGTCGATTCCGGCAGGAATCTCCCCGCGGCCGACCGCACGCTCCACCACGATCTCACATTGCGTATAGCGGTCCTCCCACAGTTGCCGCAACGCTCGCGCCGCATCCTCCGAGCGGAACGAGACCGCGATCAGTGCCATCGCGATCGACGATTCCTCGGTGAAGGAATCCCGGATCTCGCGGTTGAGCTCCGCGAGATCGCCGCGCAGCGAACCGGTGTCGCGCGGATGCCAGTCCAGATCGCTTGCGGCGGCGAACACGTCGGCGATCAATCCGCCCACATCGCGCCAGCGCCGATACACGGTGGTCCGATGCACACCCGCGCGCGCGGCGACCGCATCGACGGTGAGCGCGTCGTAGCCGTTTTCGGTCAGTTCCGCCTGGACCGCGGCCAGGACTTGGTCGCGGATTCGGGCGGTACGGCCACCCGGTCGCGCTCGCGGCCCACCGGACACCGGTGAGCCCTCTCGAAGCAGGTCAGAACTCATTATTTCCATCCGCTTGCTCGCCGGGAACTGATGTGCGATCATCTTAACGCAACGTTCGTCGCACTAGTGAGGTCGCCAATGCTCATTCGAAGTGTTCACCAGGCTCAGCGGTCACCGCAGACCGTGTCGTCCTCGAATGCTTCGGAGGTAGTTCGTGCCCACTCAGATCACCGCGCTCGCGGTCGGCAAATCCTTCAACGGCCGCACGGTTCTCGATGCGGTCACCTGTTCGCTCGGTAGCGGTGAACGCACCGGAATCATCGGGGAGAACGGTTCCGGTAAGAGCACGCTGTTGCGGCTGTTCGCCGGATGTGAGCAGCCCGATCAGGGCGAGATCGTCGTGCACGCCGAGGGTGGCGTCGGCTATCTCGCTCAGGACGAGCAGCTTCCCGCGCACCTGAGCGTCCAGCAGATCATCGACCGGTCGCTGCACGAGCTGCGCCGGATCGAGGATCGGATGCGCCGTCTCGAAATCGAGATGTCCACCGGCGAGGAATCCCACCTGGACGAATATGCCGAACTGGCAACGGTTTTCGAGCTACGTGGCGGCTACGATGCCGACGCCCGGGTGGAGCGGGCACTGCACGGCCTCGGGCTGGGCGTGGTTCCGCGCGATCGCATGGCCGGTGGATTGTCCGGCGGTGAGCAGGTCCGCCTGCGCCTGGCCGCTCTACTCGCCGCGGCGCCCGAGGTGCTGCTACTGGACGAGCCGACCAACCATCTCGACGACGACGCGCTGACCTGGCTGGAGGACCATCTGCGAACGCGACGCGGCACCACGGTCACCGTCTCGCACGACCGCACCTTCCTCGAGCGGGTGGCAACCACACTGCTCGAAGTGGATTCCGATCGCCGATGCGTGGTGCGCCACGGCAACGGATACACCGGCTACCTCGCCGAACGCGAAGCGGCGCGGCAGCGCTGGGCCCAAGCCCATCTGCGCTGGCAGGACGAGGCCGACCGGCTGCGCGAAACCATCGCCACGACGGCGCGGCGGGTCGCACCGGGGCGCGCGATGAAGGACAACAACAAGATGGCCTACGACCGAGCCGGTGGCCGCGTACAGCAGTCGCTGGCGGGCCGGGTCCGCAATGCCGAGGAACGGCTGCGGCGGCTACTGGCCGATCCGGTGCCGCCGCCGCCGGAACCGTTGCGGTTCAACGCGGTTCCCACCGCCGGGCGGGCGCACGGAGTCGTCCTGGATGCCACCGATATCGCGGTCGACGGCAGGCTCTCACCGACGAGCATCCGGATGTCGGCGGGGGAACGACTGCTGATCACCGGCCCGAACGGCGCGGGCAAGTCGACCCTGCTGCGGGTGCTGGCGGACGAGCTCACGCCCGACGGCGGCACGGTGGTCCGGCGCGGCCGAGCCGGTTATCTCGCGCAGGAACCGCGTCCCGCCGAACCCGGGCAAACCTTGTTGTCCGCCTTCGCCCAGGGTCGTCCGGGGCAGCCCGGCGATCACACCGAACGCCTGCTGGCGCTGGGCCTGTTCACCCGGGCACAGCTCACGAATCGCGTGGAGAATCTGTCCACCGGACAGCGGCAGCGGCTCGAACTGGCACGATTGGTCAGCGAACCATCGGAGCTGCTGCTCCTGGACGAACCGACCAACCACCTTTCGCCCGGACTCGTCGAGGAGCTCGAGGCCGCACTGGCCGAATATCGAGGTGCGCTGGTGATCGTCAGTCACGACCGCCGTCTGCGCGACCGCTGGCGCGGCGCCCGGCTCGATATGCACGCACTGGCCTCGGCTTGACGATCGGCCCACAATTTTCGATCACGCACGGACAGAAGGGATTCCCCATGCCCGAACAACTCCCCCTCACCGACCCCGCCACGCTGCACCCGATGCCCGGACAGCCGCGAGTCGTCCTGTTGAAACCTCTGGTCACCTCCCCGCTGATCGAGGTCGGCGACTACTCCTACTACGACGATCCGGACGACGCCACCACCTTCGAAACCCGCAATGTCCTGTACCACTACGGCCCGGAGAAGCTGATCATCGGCAAATTCTGCGCCCTCGCCACCGGCGTGCGGTTCATCATGAACGGCGCCAACCATCGCATGGACGGACCGTCCACATTCCCGTTCTCGACCATGGGCGGCGCGTGGTCACAACATGTCGATCTGCTCATGGATCTGCCGAATCGAGGTGACACCGTGGTGGGCAACGACGTCTGGATCGGATACGGCGTCACGGTCATGCCGGGTGTGCGAATCGGCCACGGCGCGATCGTCGCCGCCGGTTCCGTGGTGACCTCCGATGTACCCGACTACGCCATCGTCGGCGGCAATCCGGCCCGCCTCATCCGCCACCGCTACAGCGCGCCCGATATCGAGCGCCTGCTGGCCGTGTCCTGGTGGGACCGGCCGATCGAGCGCATCAATGAGCACGTCCGCACGATCATGTCCGGCAGCGTCGACGACCTCGAGAAAGTAATGCCCGCTTAGGCGAGCTGCCATCGCGTCACGGCCGCTTTCCCACACCTCGCTCTACCGGAATCGAGTAACTCTTTGCCCGAATCCACCCAACCCCACCTCCCTTTCCGACTGGCTCCGCGGACACACCGCGCCGGTGACACACCTCGACCCCGACTGCCCGCTCGATGATCTGGAACCGCTGCGCGAGATCATCGGCGGGGCCAGGGTCGTCGCGATCGGTGAAAACTCCCACTTCATCACCGAGTTCGAGCAGATGCGCCGGCGCATCCTGCGCTTCCTGGTCGAACGTTGCGGCTTCACCGTCCTGGCCTTCGAATACGGCTTCAGCGAGGGCTTCCCGCTCGATGCCTGGGCACAGGGCGCGGGCACCGACGACGAGTTGGCGGGCCACCTGGCCGGGACGATCCCGGTGGGAGTCGGCGAGCCGTTGCGCTGGATCCGCCGGCACAACGCCACGGCCGCCACGCCGGTGCGCTTCGCCGGGATCGACATCCCGGCCGCCGGCGGCTCCCTGCTCCCTGCTCTTGGCCCGGTCGGCGACTACCTGCGCGAGGTCGATCCGCAGATGCTGCCGGCGGTCGAGACGGCGACGCGGATCGCCGCATCCTTCGCCGGCACCGGGCTCCCAGCCGATACCTCGGCCTCGGCCCGCGGTCACCTCCGAGCGGTGGAGCGATCGGCCGCGGCCGGTGCCGGTCCGGTCAGTGCGGCGAGTAGACCGAGGTCGGTCTCGGCGGCGGACCCCGGGGGCGCGCTGTAGATCATCATCGTCATATCGGGGTCGTCGGGGGCCCGCATCGCGATGTAGTCGAGAGCGAGCTCACCGATCTGCGGATGATGAAACCGCTTGCAGCCCCGTGTTTTCGCCCGCACGGTGTGGCTCGCCCACAGCTTCCGGAAGTCGGCGCTCACCAGTGACAGCTCTCCGACGAGGCCCGCCAGCTGCGGGTCGCCGGGATGGCGGCCGGCGTCGTAGCGCAGGTTCGCGACGGTATCGCGTGCTTTGGTCTCCCAGTCCGGGTAGAGGTCGCGCGCCGATTCATCGAGGAAGACCAAACGTGCCATATTGCGCTCGGTGGCGGCGAGCGCCGGGAAGTCGGCGACGAGCCGGCACGCCAAGTCGTTCCACGCGAGCACATCCAGACGCCGGCCGATGATGTACGCCGGAACCCCGCCCAGCGCGGTGAGTGCCTGCTGCAACTCGGGACCCACCCGCTGTGGGCGGCTCGGACGTTTACGAGACGTCCCGGGTTCGGCGAGATTGTGCAGATACACGCGTTCATCGTCATCGAGTTCCAGTGCGCGGGCGACGGCGTCGAGCACGGCGGGTGAAGCATTGCGCGCACGGCCCTGTTCCAGACGGGTGTAGTAGTCGACACTGACGCCCGCCAGCAGGGCCAGTTCTTCCCGGCGAAGTCCGGGAACCCTGCGCAAGCCGCCGAAGTCGGCGGCCCCGACATCGTCCGGGCGCAGGCGAGCACGACGGGATTTGAGAAACTCGCTGAGCTCTCGGGCGCGATCCATATCGCCAGCATTCCCGATATCGGCGGGAGGTGCCTGGTTCCGGTGGGCCCAGGCACGGTGAACCCGGGTCGATCGGAGCACTGGGTGGGCCGGTCCGCAGCCGACATGATCGACGGTGTTCGTTACGGCGAACAGCCTGCACCACCCGATATTGATCAGGAGCTTTTCATGTCGAACACGCTGACCATCATCGCCCGCTTCACCGCCCGGACCGGGCAGGAGCAACGGCTGCGTGATGCATTGACCGCCATGATCGCGCCGTCACTTGCAGAGGAAGGTTGTCTGGCCTACCAGCCGTATGTGGACCCGGCACGACCGGATCGGATGATCATCGCCGAGGAGTGGGCCGATGCCGCGGCCTTGGAATATCACTTCACCCTGCCCCATTTCGAACGGGTGGCCGCGGTCCTGGACGATGTACTCGCCGAACCGTTCACCCTGCGCCGCCTGACCGATGTCGCCGCCCCTGACGGAACTCGCTGAGAATCAGCGGGATTCGCCCCGCGGCTGCCCTTCCCCTGCCAGCGATGCGAATCAGAAACATTTGGCGTGGAGGATGTTCGGTGTGGAATCGCTCCCACCCAAACACCTCCTTCTGGAGGCATGCCGGGGTCTGGCCAACGACGGTCACCTCGTGTTGAAGTGTGCGTGCCGCCTCAGTGAACTGCACGAACTGAGACTCAACGCCACACCCGGATCGACCCTGGACATCGATCGCGATCGGGCACAGCTGGTTTCGGATATTGATCGCTGGGTCGCCGGTGAACTGCCCCGGGCGCACGGATCGTCGCGGATGCACACCGAAACGGTCGGCACGGTGATCGACCGGCTCGCCCAGTTCTCGGCACTGGCCTATCTCACCTTGACCTGGGAACCCGAATGGGTTGTGCACGACGCGTGGCGGCGGCTGTCGGAGTTGGCGGTGGCCTACGACGATCTGGCCGGGGAAGTAACCGCGGGGCTGTGCCGGCTCCCGGATCTGAGCGGACACCACGAATACGACTAGATTCTCGCCAGACGGCGGCGTGGCGAGGGACGGCACGCCGCCGCAGGCCAGGGATCGCGGATCAGGGCAGTCGATCCGCATCGGGGCGACCCGACAGAGAAGATCCTGCTCCCGCACCCTCGAGATAGACCCCGATATTCCTGTGAAACAGCTGGCAAGCGATCAGCCTCCGGATACGGTGAGCGCGCGCACCGCGTCGATGGTGTCGGCCTGCGCGGGTTCCTTGTCCGGGCGGTAGCGCACCACGCGCGCGAAACGCAGGGCCACCCCGCCCGGATAGCGGGAGCTGGTCTGCACCCCGTCCAGGGCGATCTCGACCACCAGCTCCGGCCACAGATATACGGTGTGTTCGTCGCGGGCCCGTTCGTGGCGCGGGAATTCCGCTGTCTGCCAGCGCAACAGGGCATCGGTGAGGCCCTTGAAGGTCTTGCCGACCATGACGGGTTCACCACCGGCCGGATCACGTGCGCCCAGATGCAGATTCGACAGATATCCGGTGCGCCTGCCGTACCCCCATTCGGCCCCGAGCACGACCAGGTCCAGGGTGTGGGCGGGTTTGATCTTCTGCCAGGCGCGGCCGCGCCGGCCCGCCGCATACGGCGCGGACAGCGATTTGATCATGATGCCCTCGTGCCCGGCCGCGAGCGCACCGTCGAAATATTCGGCAACCGCCTCCGGTTCGGGATCTATCAGCGCCGGGATACTGTGCGCACCGGCCACTTTCGCCAATGCTTCCCGGCGCTCCCGCAGGGGCGCGTCGAGCAGATCCACTCCGTCCAGATGCAGGCAGTCGAAGAAATAGGGATGCAGTAACAGATCCCGGGCGGAATCGGCCGCCGGGCCCGGCTCCTCCGCGGTGGGGTCGGTGGCGAAACGACTCATCGTCTCCTGGAACGGGCGCGGCCGGCCGGAATCGGTCAGCGCCAGTGTTTCGCCGTCGAGAACAACACTGTCGCACGGTAATTCCGATACCAGATGGACCAGCTCCGGCACCCCGGAGGTGATGTCGCGCAGGGTGCGGGTGAAGATATGCACCTCGGAACCTTTGCGGTGCACCTGGATTCGCGCACCGTCGAGTTTGGTCTCGACACTCACATCGCCGCCGAATTCGCTCAGCACCTCGTCGAGTGCGGCACCCGGCGAGGCCAGCATCGGCCGCACCGGACGGCCGACCTCCAGCCGGAAGGCCGCCAGTGCCGCCGCACCGCCGGTGACCGCCGCCGCGGCGGTCACGGGCAGGCGGCCGGACAGCATGTGTGCCCGGCGCACCAGATCCGCGGGCACATCCGCGGCGACGGCCACCGCTTCCGCGACGATCGCGGTGAGTGCGCCCTGTCGCAGCTCACCGGTCAGCAATCGGATCAGGAATACGCGTTCGGGTTCGGTCGCGCGCGCCAGCAATCCGGTGAGCAACTCACGGCGCCGGGCCACCGCGCCACTACCCGACACCGCCGCCAACTCCGACAGAGCCGCGTCGACATCACCGACCGTCAGCGACGCCCGAGCCGCCGGCTCGACCTCGATGGTGGTGACGGTTCGCCAGCCCGCACCGAGCTTCCCCTGCGGGAGTTCCCCGGATATCCACGCCACGACCAGCGGTAATTCCTCGGCTCGGGCAAGGCCCAGCAACTGAGCCAGTCCCGCGATCTTGACCTTGCGCGAGGCGGTCGCCCGCACCGAATCCGACGCCGTGACCACATCCGAAAGCAGCACAAACTCGACGGTAGCCGGTGGGTGTGACATATCGCTCAACACCGCTGTTAATTTCCCATTGGCAGGCTTGCGAAGACTCCATACCCTGGGCATATGGCCAAGACTTATGTCGGGGCGCGGCTTCGCCAGCTGCGAACCGAACGAGGGCTGAGCCAGATCTCGCTCGCCAAGAAGCTGGAGATCTCGGCGAGTTACCTCAACCAGATCGAACACGATGTGCGTCCGCTCACCGTACCGGTCCTGCTGCGGATCAGCGAGGTGTTCGGTGTCGACACCGGATTCTTCGCCTCCCAGGACGACACCCGGCTCATCGCCGAATTGCAGGAAGTGGTGATGGACACCGAGCTCGGCATCGAGGCCGATGCCCAGGAGATCGCCGATATGGTCTCCGCGCATCCGAGCCTGGCCCGGGCCCTGGTGAACATGCACCGCCGCTACCGCAACACCACCGCCCAGCTGGCCGCCGCCACCGAGGACCGCTTCGCCGACGGCAGCGGTTCCGGCGCCATCTCCCGCCCGCACGAGGAGGTGCGCGACTTCTTCTATCAGCGGCAGAACTACATTCACGAATTGGATACCGCCGCCGAGGAATTGGCGACCCGCATGCGCTTCCACGGCGGCGATCTGCGGCGCGAACTGGCTCGCCGGCTGACCACCGCTCACGGCGTGCAGATCATCGAGCGCATCGACCTCGGCGAGGGGGTGCTGCACCGCTACGATCCCGAGGTCCGGCGCCTGGAGATCGCACCACACCTGTCCGGCGGTCAGCGCGCATTCAAACTCGCCGCCGAACTGGCCTACCTGGAATGCGGTGATCTGATCGACAAGCTGGTCGAGGAGGGGAATTTCGCCTCCGAGGACACCCGCATCCTGGCGAAACTCGGTCTGGCCAACTACTTCGCCGCCGCGACCGTGCTGCCGTATTCGCATTTTCACGAGGTCGCCGAGGATTTCCGCTACGACATCGAGCGGCTGTCGGCGTTCTTCGCGCAGAGTTACGAGACGGTCTGCCATCGGCTGTCCACTCTGCAGCGGCCGAAGCTGCGCGGGGTGCCGTTCTCGTTCGTCCGGGTGGATCGCGCCGGCAATATGTCCAAGCGCCAGTCCGCCACCGGATTTCACTTCTCCTCGGCCGGCGGCACCTGCCCGCTGTGGAATGTGTACGAGACCTTCGCCTATCCCGGCCGGATCATGACCCAGATCGCCCAGATGCCCGACGGCCGCAAATACCTGTGGATCGCACGCACCGTCGAGCGCCGCGCCACCCACTACGGACAACCGAGCAAGACCTTCGCCATCGGGCTGGGCTGCGAACTGCGCCACGCCGGCCGGGTGGTCTACGCTGACGGCCTGGACCTCAACGAACCCCAGGCCACCCCGATCGGCGCCGGCTGCCGGGTGTGCGAGCGCGCCAACTGCCCACAGCGGGCCTTCCCTCCGCTGGGCAAGTCACTGGATATCAGCGAACACCGCAGTTCGATCTCGCCCTACGTCCTGCGCTGAGCCACACCCTGCGCCGTCGGGCGGATGTGCAGGTAGACAGGGTTTGTTAGCGTGGGGCATGGTGTCGATGGAGCCACGAATCGCACCGGGTCGCCTACGGGAACTCGGTCCGTTGAATTGGGTTGTCTGGCAGGTGCTTTCCCGTGCGACGGGTACCGACGACGCCCATCTGTTCAGCACACTGGGACGGACAGGCGGCCTGTTCCGCGGCTGGTTGCATTTCTCCGGCCGGCTCATGCCGGGCGGCAAACTCTCCCGCTTCGAAACCGAACTGGTCATCCTGCGCGTCGCGCATCTGCGTGAATGCGAGTATGAGACCGACCACCACATCCGCCTGGGCAAACGCGCGGGTGTCACCAAGGACATCCTCGCCCGCCTGCGCAGTGGCCCCGAGGCCGAGGGCTGGTCGGACAAGGAGCGCGCCCTGCTCACCGTCGTGGACCAGCTCGTCGCCACCCGGGATGTGGACGACACCGCCTGGTCGGCCCTGGCGCAGCACTACGACGAGCAACGCCTGATCGAAATCGTGCTACTGGCAAACCAATACGAAGGTCTCGCCAGCACCATCACCACCCTGCGCATCCAAATCGACCACTGAACCGGGCGGGACGCCGACCTTTCTCGGCATACAATCGAGGTATTACGTAACCTATGTAATAGGTAATACATGAGCATTAGGGGCCTCGGATGCGACTGAACAGCAAGGGACAGGTCACCATCCCGGCCGAGCTTCGCCACAAGTACGCGCTCGAGGAGGGGGACGAGGTGGAGATCGTCGAGGTCGGCGGCGCATTACAGATTGTGCGCAGCGAGAGGGCGCAACGCCGCGGCAAGCGGCTGACGCGGCATATGCGTGGGCGCGCGACAACGAAGATGACGACCGATGAGTTGATGGCGCTGTTCCGTGGCGAGTAGCGGCGGACTACGAGTGGTGCCACCGAGCCCCACCACGCTGGTGGACTCATGCGTGCTGCTCGACATCCTCACCGATGATCCGACGTGGGCGGACTGGTCCGACGACGCCTTGGCGTCGGCCCGCGACGACGGCGCGATCGCGATCAACCCCATCATCTACGCCGAGGTCGCGGGCGGATTCGACAGCATCGAAGAGCTCGACGAGGCGCTGCCCGAAGCGGAATTCGACCGGCTCGCACTTCCGTACGAGGCAGGCTTCCTGGCCTCGAAGGCGTTCGTCGCCTATCGCCGCCGCGGCGGCGAGAAGCGAAGTCCGCTACCCGACTTCTACATCGGCGCACATGCCGCCGTCGCCAGCTTTCGACTGCTCACCCGGGACGCCACGCGATTCCGCACGTATTTTCCGAGCATTCAAGTGATCGCCCCGACCACCTGAATGAGACCGAACCACAACCCCTACCGGGCTGCCGCGGTATTGAGCCCGCCGGTGTCCGGCGCCATCATTCCGGACACCGGCCGCCCGGCGTACGCGCGGTCAGCCCGCCAACGCGCGCCCCAGCACCTCGGCCGCGGATGTCGACGACCGCCCGATCAACTTCTGCAGGTCACCACTGGTCACATCGAGCCATCCCGCACGCAGACCGGTATCCGAATCGGCCAGCACCTGCGCAAAGGCACTCGGGACGCCGGCCTTCTCGAAACCTGCCGCCAACTCGCTCTCGGGCAGATCCCGATACCGCACCTGCTTACCGGACGCGCTCGAAATCACCTGCGCCACATCGGCGAGCGACAGGTGCTCGTCGCCACCGAGTTCGTAGACCCGCCCCGCATGACCGTCGGTCGTGAGCACCACGGCCGCGGCCTCGGCGTAGTCGCCCCGGGCGGCCGCGGCGACCCGCCCGCCGCCCGCCGCGCCGTACAGCACGCCCGATTCCAGGGTCGCCTCCACACCGTTCAAATAGTTCTCCCAGTACCAACTGTTGCGCAGGAATACGTGCGGCACAGTCGAATTCGCCAGCACCTCCTCGGTGCCGCGATGCTCCTGCGCCAGGATCATCGAATTCTCGTCCGCGCGGGGAATGCTGGTGTAGGCGATCAGCTCGACTCCCGCTCGCGCCGCGGCCTCGATGACATTGCCGTGTTGCCCGACCCGCTTGCCGAACTCGTTTCCCGAAACCAGCAGCACCCGGTTCACTCCCGCGAGAGCACGGTCGAGCGCCTGAGGGTCGTCGTAGGACGCCTGCCGGACCTCCACCCCGCGCTCGGCCAGATCGCGCACCTTGTCCGGATCTCGGACGATCGCGACGACCGGCCCGGCATTCCTGTTCAGCAGCGCCTCGACGGTGAGCCGGCCCAGCTGTCCACTGGCCCCGGTGACGGCGACGGTCATGACTTACCTCCAGATTGTCAGTACGGAACAACTGGCACTAACTAATGGTTAGTACATGATATTCCCGCACTACTGAGCGCCCCGAAAGGATAGGTAGCATCACGTCATGACCGTTCGCGACACCCAGCAGGCCACCAGCGCCGATTCCACGCTGGAGGCGGACGTTTTCACACGCAATTGCCGCTCCCGGCCCGTACTCCAGAATGTGGCGAGCCGCTGGGGCACCCTCGCCTTGGTGGCGCTCTGGGAAGGCCCCTACCGCTTCAGCGCACTACGCCGGCGGGTCGACGGCATCAGCGAACGCATGCTCTCGCAAACCCTGCAGGCTCTCGAACGCGACGGCATGATCCACCGCGAGGTCCAGCAGACCATCCCACCCCGTGTCGAATACACGCTGACCGACCTCGGCGCCCAGGTCGCCGAGCGACTGCGCGGTCTGATCGAGGTCCTCGAGGACAATATCGATACCGTCCTGGCGGCACAGGACGCCTACCACCGCGACTGACCGGCGCGTCCACACATACGAAAACGGCCCGGTATCAGGCGTGTTCGCCGATACCGGGCCGTTTCGCAGTCCGATCAGAAGTTGATCATGTGCCCCGCGAGGCCGTGGATCGCCTCCTGGAGCGCCTCACTCAGCGTCGGATGGGTGTGCACATTGCGCGCCAGTTCGTTGACGGTCAGATCCCACTTCTGGGCCAGGGTCAACTCCGGCAGCAGTTCGGACACATCCGGTCCGATCAGATGGCCACCGATCAGCTCGCCGTACTTCGCATCGGCGATCAGCTTCACGAAACCGGTCGGATCGCCCAGGCCGTGCGCCTTGCCGTTCGCGGTGAACGGGAACGTCGCCACCTTGACGTCGTAGCCCTCGTCGCGGGCCTGCTGCTCGGTCAAGCCGAAGCTGGCGACCTGCGGCTGGCAGAACGTGGCACGCGGCATCATCCGGTAATCGCCCAGCGGCAGCGTCTCCGCACCGCCGATGGTCTCGGCCGCGACCACGCCCTGCGCCTCGGCGACATGCGCCAGCTGCAGTTTCGCGGTCACATCGCCGATGGCGTAGATATGCGGCACATTCGTACGCATGGAGTCGTCGATCGCGATGGCGCCACGCTCGGTCAACTGCACACCGGTGTTCTCCAGGCCGAAACCCTGCACCCGCGGCGCGAACCCGACGGCCTGCAGCACCTTGTCGACCGTGACGGTCTCGACCGAACCGGACTTGTTGTCCTTGATCGACACCGTGACCTTGGAACCGTTGTCCTCGATGGATTGCACCGAGGCACCGGTGGAGATGGTGACACCGAGCTTCTTGTACGCCTTCGTGATCTCCTTGGAGACATCGGCGTCCTCATTCGGCAGGGCGCGATCGAGGAACTCCACGATCCGCACATCCACGCCGTAGTTCTTCAGGACGTACCCGAACTCCATACCGATCGCGCCCGCGCCGACGATCAGAATCGACCCCGGCAGATCCCGGGTCAGGATCTGCTCCTCGTAGGTCACCACATTCTGCGACAGCGAGGTACCCGGCAGCAGTTTGGTCTCGGTGCCGGTGGCGATGATGACATTGTCGAAGGTGACGGTTTCGGTGCCGCCGGCACTCAGTGCGACCGACAGGGTGTTCGCGTCGGTGAAGGTGCCCTTCCCGTCGAACTCGTCGATCTTGTTCTTTTTCATCAGGAAGTGGACGCCCTTGACCCGGCCGTCCGCGACCTTACGACTTCGGTCGAACGCGGCACCGAAGTCGAAGCTCGCCTGCCCGGAGATACCGAACGTCTTCGCTTCCTTGGTGAAGATATGAGCCAGCTCCGCATTGCGCAGCAGCGCCTTGGACGGAATGCACCCGACGTTCAGGCACACGCCACCCCAGTATTTCTGCTCGACGATCGCTGTTCGCAGGCCGAGTTGAGCGGCGCGGATCGCGGCGACGTAACCGCCGGGACCAGCGCCGAGAACGACGACATCGTAGTGGGAAGTCACAGGCTCTAACATAGCTCGCTCCGCTCGCGGTGTTCGCGGCCCCTGGGGCTCGCTGTTCGGGCACCGCCGCTTGCTCCTTCGTCGCCTACGCGGCGGCACCCGAACAGCGAGCCGGCCGCGAACGGTCGCTCGAAGACTCGCTCCGTGGTGGATGCGTTCGGTGGTTATGGCGTAGCGCAGGCCGGACTGCCTATTTCCAGACCTGCTGGGCCACCCGCTCGAAATTGCCGCGGAAGATCTGTGCGCGCTCGGGTTCGGTGAAACCCTTGCGGGCGAGTACGTCATCGAGGCTCGAGACAGGCGGTCCGGAAGCGCAATCCTTCCCGGTAACGGGAACGCCGAGGCCGAGCAGGTCCTCCGGCGGAACCCACTGCAGCGGCCCCCACCGCGTGTAGTCCTCGGAGAAGTTCTGCGGGGCCGCCGCTATCTCGGCGTTGAACTGGTCACCGTCGAAGGAGAAGTCCGACCCGATGCCGATGTGGTCCACACCGACCAGATCCGCGCCGTAGGCGATGTGGTCGGCCATCGCCTGAATGCGGGCGGCGCGGCCCTCGACGCGGTTGCGACCCAGGAAGATTCCCACCCCGTTTATTCCGATCACTCCGCCCGTCCCGGCACAGGCGCGAGCCTGGTCGTCGGTGATATTGCGGGGATGCGGCCAGCGGGCCGCGAAATTGGAGTGGCTGTAGATCATCGGTCCGGCCGCGGCCTCGGCGATATCCAGCCCGGTGCGCCGGGAACAGTGCGAACCGTCCGCGAAGACGCCGACCTCACCCAGAATGCGGATCAGATCGTGACCGTAACCGGTCAGACCGCGGTCGTCGGCGTCCAGGCAGCCACCCCCCGCGGAATTGGCGTGGTTGTAGGTCGGCAACAGCGACCGCACACCCAGCGCGTGGAATCGCGCCACATTGTCCAGATCGCCGTCGAGCGGCCGCGAATCCTCGAGATCGAAGGCGAGCGCGATCGCCGCCTCGGACCCGGTTGCCGCCACCTCCGTATCCGCGAACGTCTCCACCAGCCGAAACCGCCCGTCCACCAGCGCATCCCGGCGCAGCAGCTCGATCATCGCCAGCGAATCGGCCATCGAATGCAGGGAATAGCCGACATTCACCGACAGATACGAGCCGGCCGGATATCTGGTCAGCTCGCCGACATCGGCGGACGGAAGTACCGGCAGGCAGCAATGTTGCTCCCAGAGCGCAGGACCCACCGGTTCTCCTTCGGTGACGCATCGGACGGGTGTGAGCAACTGTACGAAGCCGGTATTGATACCGCGGTGGGACACGACAGCAGGCTCGCCCCGCACAGTGGTACACCACATCGGAGGTTCCCGCGGCATGACGGCACAGCGTCAGAGGTTCCCGTGGCGCGAAGGTACGTCAGAATGTGACCCATGAGCGGCGCCGAGCAATCCAACGACCCGTACCTTTGGCTCGAGGAAGTCACCGGCGAACGGGCGCTGTCCTGGGCACGAGCCCACAACGAGGTGGTGATCGAGCAGTTCGCCACCTCGGACCGGTTCGACGACCTCGACCAGCGCATCCTCGCGATGCTCGACACCGATACCCGTATCCCGTACCCCACCCGGCGCGGCCCCTGGCTCTACAACTTCTGGCGCGACGCCGAACACCCCCGGGGCCTGTGGCGGCGCACCACCTTCGACGGCTACCGCGCCGAGGCACCGCCCTGGGACGTTCTGCTCGATATCGACGCTCTGGCCACCACCGAGGGCGAGAACTGGGTGTGGGGAGGTGCCGCGGTGCAGCGCCCGGACCAGCACCTGGCGCTGATCAGCCTGTCCCGCGGCGGCGCCGACGCGAAGGTCATCCGCGAATTCGACCTGACCACAAGGCAATTCCGAGCCCCGGACGGCCCGGAACAGGGCTTCCATCTACCCGAGGCCAAATCGCAGCTTCGCTGGATCGATGCCGACACCGTCTACGTCGGTACGGATTTCGGCCCGGGCGCACTGACCGACTCCGGCTATCCGCGGGTGGTCAAACGCTGGCGCCGCGGCACCGCGCTGTCGGAGGCGCGGACCGTATTCGAGGGTGAGGCCGGCGATGTCACGGTGTCGGCCGGCTACGACCGCACTCCCGGATACGAACGGCACTGGGTCGCCCGCGCCACCGACTTCTTCAACGAATCGGTCTATCTGCTGGATCCCGGCGACGACACCCTCCACCACATCGATGTCCCCAGCGACGCCTCGGAATCCTGGTACAAGGACTGGCTGCTGATCCAGCTGAAATCCCCATGGGAGATCGCGGACCACCAGTATCCCGCGGGTGCGCTGCTGGCTATCGACATCAACGAATTTCTCACCGGTGCGAGGAATTTCGATGTCGTCTTCGAACCGGACGCGCACACCTCCCTGCACGGTTACGGCTGGACCGAGAACCACCTGCTGTTGATCACGCTCGAGGATGTCCAGACCAGGCTCTATGTCCTCACGCCCGGCGCGGCCCCATCACCGAGCGGGCTCTGGTCCCGGGAACCGCTGGCCGACACACCGCCGATGGCGACCACCTCCGTCATGAATCTCGACCCGCTGGAAAGCGGTGACGAATTCATGCTCACCACAAGCGGTTTCACCACTCCCGCCACTCTGCTGGCCGGTTCGGTCGGCGGTCCGGCGACCCCGCTCAAACACGAACCCGAGTATTTCGACGCGGCGGGGCTGGCCACCGAACAGTTCTTCGCGCGTTCCGACGACGGCACGATGGTGCCCTATTTCGTGATTCGCCATCGCGATCACCGCGGCACGCCGGGTCCGGCCGTCGTCTCCGGTTACGGCGGATTCGAGGTTTCCCGGACTCCCGGCTACAGCGGCGTGGCGGGGATGGGCTGGCTCGAGCGCGGCGGGACCTGGGTGATGGCCAATATTCGCGGCGGCGGCGAATACGGTCCGCGGTGGCACACCCAGGTGCAGAAGGCCAACCGGTACAAGGTGTACGAGGATTTCTCGTCGGTGGCCCAGGATCTGGTGACCCGCGGCATCACCACCGCAGCGCAGCTGGGCGCGGTCGGCGGCAGTAACGGCGGCCTGCTCATGGGCGTCATGCTGACCCGCTATCCGGAACTGTTCGGCGCCATCGTCTGCCAGGTTCCGCTGCTGGATATGAAGCGCTATCACCTGCTGCTCGCGGGCGCCTCCTGGATGGCCGAATACGGCGACCCCGACAAGCCCGAGGAATGGGACTACATCAGCAAATATTCGCCCTATCAGGTCGCGGCGGCCGCCGATCCCGCGCGCGCCTATCCGCCGATTCTGCTCACCACCTCGACCCGCGACGATCGCGTCCACCCCGGTCACGCCCGCAAGATGGCCGCGCTCCTGGAAGCCCAGGGCCGCACCGTCTGGTATCACGAGAATATCGAGGGCGGGCACGGGGGCGCGGCCGACAACAAGCAGATGGCCTTCCAATCGACGCTGATCTACGAATTCTTCACTCGGATGCTGATGACGGGCCCGCCGAACGACTGAACCGAACTCCGCTACTCGCTGACGGATTCGGCCTCCGGGGCGGACCCAACCGGTCGTCGCGGCAGCCGGCCCGTGAAGAACAGGGCCACAACGGCCAGGATCGCGGTCACCGCGAAGGCAACCTGCAGTGCCTCCAGGCGCGCATCCGCGTTGACTGCGACGATCTCGTCGATGGTTGCCCGGTCCACACCCGCGGCACCCAGCGACTCGCGCAGCTGGGTCGTGGATACGAAAGGCACACCATCGGCCAATTCGGTGGCGGCCTGTTGCGCGAAGGCCGGAGGTACCGCCGGATTGTCCTCGACACCGCCGATCACCGACGAGGTCAGCGTCGCGATGAGCATCGACCCGATCAACGCGGTTCCGAGCGATGCCCCCAGGTTGGTCGCCGTGTTCTGCAAACCACCGACCTCGGCGCTCTGCTCATCCGGAACCGCCGACACCGTGACCGCCCCCAGCTGCGAGGCCAGCGCCCCCAGACCGAGCCCCATCAGCAGCATCGGAATCGACACCACACCGGCGTCGGCACCCGGATCCATCCCGCCCGCCAGCAACAGGATGCCGACGATCATGGCCGCCAATCCAAGCCGGACGACGCGCCGGGGGTTTGCGTGCGGGAGGAATTTGGGAATACCCGTCGCCGCCACGACCAGCGCGAGCGACAGTGGAAGGATCCGTACACCGGTCCCGAGCGCACTCAATTCCAGGACCACCGACAGGAACAGCGGAACGGCGAAGAAGACTCCCGCTTGAATCGCGAACTGCGCGAAGAACATCACCAGACCACCACTGAGCCGGCGATTGCCGAACAGCGCCGGATCCACGAGCGGGTCGCGCCCGGATCGAACCTGCCAGATCTGCCACCGCAGGAATGCGTACAGCACCAGCAGTCCCGCCAGGATCAGCCAGATCACCGGGGAGAGCCCGGCGATCGACGTACCTCCCGATGGTGGGCGAATCCAGCCCCATTCGCTGGACCGCAGCACCCCGAACACGATCGCGCCCAGTCCGAGGATCGACAACACCGAGCCCATGAGGTCCAACCGCGCGGATTCCGCCGGGACATCCACGACCCGCCGCAACACCAGCAGGATCGCCACCACGACGACGACCTCACCGAAGAAGACGTAGCGCCACGACGCGAAGGTCGTCACCGCTCCACCGAGCAACGGGCCCACCGCCACCGCCATCGCTCCGGCGGCCGCGACGAGTCCATACGCCGCCGCACGGCGTTCGCGGGGGAAGTTGGCCGCGACGAGCGACACGATCGCCGGCATGATCAGCGCGGCCCCGATCCCCTCGAGTAATGACCAGCCGACCAGCAGCACACCGAGATTGGGCGCCAAGCCCGTGACCAGCGATCCGATCGCGTAGATCACCAATCCGAGCCCGAACGCCCGCCGCCGGCCCAGGATCGTTCCCACCTTGCCGCCGGTCACCATGAGCGATGCCATGACCAGGGTGTACAGGGTGATCGCCGTCTGGATACCGGTGATCGTGGTGCCGACATCGCGGGCGACCGTCGCCATCGACACATTCATGACCGAGCTGTCCAGGGTCATCAGGAATTGCCCGGACCCCAGCACCGCGAGTACGAGTGTGGATCCAGCGGCCGCCGTCGGCCGTACGGTCATGCCCGCCGTACCTGGGATCGGTACGAGATGGCAGTCCACCTGCGCATTCGTCTATTGAAGCACCCGACGGGAGCGAACGAACCGTTCTTGCCGTTACTGGTCTCGCACCCACTTCTCGATGTGATCCACCGTTGATTCCGGATCGGTGATCCAGCCGTTGTGTCCCAGCGGTTTCGGCTCGTGCCGGGTGCTCGTCCGCGCGGCGGGCAGCTTCTCCAGCAGATGTGCGGCCGAACTGCGCGGCGTGAGGTCGTCCCCGGTCATGGTGATCGACAGGACCGGCAGTTTCAGCCGCGCGATGCGTTCGTCGTAATCGATATCGGCGCCCACGGGTACGAAGCGGCCGGTACGGGCCAGCCGCGCCCAATCGGCGATCAGCACCTTCGACTGCCGCCCGAAACCGCCCGCGGTGATCCGGTCGCCGGGCCAGAATCCGGCCAGATTCGCCGTCAGCGAGATCGCCGCGGGCCCGACCAGCATCGCCGACCGAGCGATCCCGCCGAACCCCCGGTAGTACGGGGTGCCCGAGGCGATCAGGATCAGGCCGGCCAGCCGCCCCCGGATCCGCGCCGCGTACATCACCCCGAGTTGCCCGCCCATACTGTGCCCCAGCAGCATCGGGGTGCTGTCCGGGAAACGGGTACGGACGGCTTCGAAGATCGCCGGGAAATCGACCGCCACCAACTCCTGATAGCCGTAACTACTGGCCGCGCTCGGCTTCGGGCGGCTGTCGCCGTTACCCCGCAATTCGCCGATGGCGACATCGAATCCGCGCTGCGCCAAATCCATGGCGAAGCCGCCGTAGTACTCCCCGGGAACCCCCAGCCCGGGGATGATCACGATGACCGGCCGTGGGGTATCGGCGGTGATCGGATGGCGGTGCGGGCCGCGTGCGGAGACGAACCGCACCGGCACCGTGGAACCGTCCGGCATCTGGATCGGAATCGTTTCCATATGCGCACGCTACCGCGCGCATCCAGGTCCCGACGGTCTCAGGGATCCAGGACGTCCGACTCGGCGGAGCCGTCGGCTGCTCGCCCGGTATGTGTCCCGGCGCCGTCGGCCGCATTCGCGCGCTCGCCCAGCAGGGCGATGCCGCGCCCCGAGTTCCCGCCCCGGTCGTTCGTCGGAGGCGCAGTACCCGTTTCGGATATCGCCTCGTCGCCCGCGCTGCGCGTCAGCAGTTCGTTCAAACCGACACGTGTCGCGACGACCACCAGTTGATTGCCCTCGCACAGCACGGTCTGCGACGGCGGCCGCCAGTGCGGGGTCTCACCTTCGGCGGTCTGCACCGCGAGCACCCGGGTGTGCTCGGACAGTCCGAGCTCCACGATCCGTAACCCAGCCATCGCCGAGCCCTGTCCCACCGGAACCTCGGCCACCAGCAATGTGTCCTGGTCGATCGACAAGGTCGCGATCACCCGGGGTTCCACCACCGCGGCCGCGAAGCCTTCGGCGGCAAGCTGGAATACGCTGCGCACCACAGCTTTTCCCAGCGTCCGCTGCACGCGGTCGGCCAGGTCGTCGTCGGACAGCCGCATCACCACCTGCAGATCGTCACGGTAAGACTGTCCGAGCATCGCGGCTTCCAAGTTGACCGCATCACTCGAGGTGAGTAGCACCAGCGCGCGCGCCTTGGGCGTGCCCACCGACAACAGCGTGTCTTCCCAGGTGGCCTGACCGATCACCACCGGCACACCGAGACTGCGCGCCAATGCGATACCGCGGGCGTTCTCGTCGTTGTCCAGTGCCACCACCGGCACACCGAGATCGCTCAACTGCTCCACCACGCGCATGCCGACATTGCCCAGACCGGCGACCACCACATGGTCTTCCATCCGAGACGGGTCGGCGTGATGCTCCGAGAGCTGGGCACGCAGCACACCGCCCACCACGAGTGCGGTGATGAGCGGCGTCATCGTCAATCCGATGAAGACGACACCCAGCTGCAACAATTTGTACATGGGTTCGCGCGAGGGCTCCGGCTGCGCGGCGCCTGCGGCATCGAGCAACGTCTCGTATGCGGCGGTCCCCCAGCTGTTTCCGATGAACACCATCATGATGCACCCGGCCGCGATGAGAACCAGCAGCGCGAACAGCAGGCGGATCAGGTCGTGACGGACCAGATATCGCACCAGCGTGAGCCAGCGGCGGGGAGCGCTGGGCGAATAGGGCACTCGTTCGGCCAGCGCCAGCACGCGGGCGACCGGGGATCGCGTCGGCAGCAGTGAAATTCCCTCGGCGCCGCCGACCAACCCGGATATCACCTGATCCGGTGGGGCATCGCCGGCAGCGGCCACGTAGAGAGTGCGCTCACCCAACCGCAGATAGTCCAGAGCATCCTTGCCCAATGCCGCCGCGATGAAAGAGGGCGCCGCCATTTCCGAGATCGACAGCACCACACAATCGGAGAACAAGCGCCGAATGCGAAAACCCAAGCCGGTATTGAACATCCGGATCACCAACCGGATCCGCGGATTGAGTTCGTGGGCGCGCAGCGCCGCGTGGACATTCTCCACATCCGCCTGATCCACCAGCGCCAGCGCCCGCGCGTGCTCCACTCCGGCGTCGCGCAATGTCGCTTCGTCGAGACGTTCCGCGCACAGAATGCGGACCCGTGCCAGCTTTTCCAGCTGCGGAACATAGTTTCCGCTGCGGTTCGGCAGCACCGCGGTAACGGTGGCATCGGCAAACCTGGTGGTCAGTTGGAGTGCCAGCTGATGGACGAGCGGATTGTCACCGCAGACAATGAAAGTCGGGGACCGCTCGCCCCCCGGCGAAACATTCACGAATCGATGCTAGAGCGAATTCCGTTCGGCGGCACGATACTTCACCGATCGCGCCCCGGCCCGCGGATCCTCAGGCGCTCACCGCACCCATGATGACCCGGCGCAGCACCTTGATCACCTCGTCCAGCGGACGACGCGGTTCCGAACCGCTCCACTCGTCGACCACGTAATTCACCGCACCGATGATCGCCAGCATCCGCATTTCATAATCACCGCCCGGGATCTCACCCTGCAGTGCGGCATCCTCCGCCGCGCCCGACAGCAGCGCACCCCAGGCCCGCCGCAGCTCCAGCCGGAACTTCTCCACCTTCGGCCCGGCGCCGACCACCTCGACCAGCGCCACCCGCGCCCGCCTGGGGTCACGGCCGATGGATTCGATGTACGCGCGCACTCCGGCATCGATGATCTCGATAGCGCTGGCTTCGGCATGCGCGTCCAACGAGGAGATCACCGCGTCCCGGGATTCCCGATCGATCTGTTCGTAGAGTTCCAGCAACAAGGATTCGCGGCCGGTGAACTCCTCGTAGAACTGCCGCGAGGAAAGCCCGGCATCTTTACAGATCGCGCCGACCGAACTGTTGGCATACCCGTCTCTGGCGAACACTGTTAGTCCGGATTCCAGAAAACGCGCACGTCGTTGCCGCTGCCGGTCTTCTACGGGCTGCCCGGCGTACATCCGGCCCGCATTCGTTTCCTGAGACATTGCGCCAGACAATACCGAAGGGCCCGATTCCCTCGTCATGGATCGGGCCCTTCGCTTACACCTCCGACTCACCGCGCGTTAGCCGGAAGTTGTCTCTGCGATCGGAGCACAGCATTAAACGACTGCACTCGTCATGTCGCGGACGATTAGCCAGATTGGACGATAGTCGATAGCCCCCGCACAACGGAAGAGTTTGGAGGATTTTTCTAGATTTTATCTTTCGAACAATTCCGTCAGGAAATATTCTCGCGACGCGGGTCGACAATCGACAAACGAACGCACGCCCGCCGGGCGATCGCGACAGCCGAAATCCGCCGACCACTACCTCATCGCGATAGGCCCGCCGGTGGTTACATCCCCTTCAGCGAAGCCCTCATGGTTAAGCAACCTCTTGACTATCGCCGACATCCTCCTACACTCAAGTAAGTGCTTAACCATTCGGAGCGACTGGACCGCATATTCCGAGCGCTCACCGACCCGACCCGCAGGCAGTTGCTGGAACGCCTCGGCCATGGTCCCGCCTCGGTCAGCACGCTGGCCGAACCGCTGGAGATGAGTCTCGCCGCGGTCGTGCAGCATCTGCAGGTACTACAGGACGCCGGCCTGGTCCATTCCGAGAAGAACGGCCGGGTCCGCACCTGCCGGCTGGTACCCGAGGCGCTGCGTCCGGCCGAAGATTGGTTGCACGCGCGGCAGACCCCCTGGGAACGCCGCCTCGACGCGCTCGGCACGGCCCTCGCCGACCGCACCATCCACGAATCCGAGGAGCGGACATGACCGACACCCATACCGTCACCCACGCCACATTCACCCTCGAACGGGACTATCTCGTAACGCCCGCAACGGTTTTCGGCGCCTGGTCGGATCAGGAATCGAAGGCCCGGTGGTTCGCCGCCCCCGGTTCCGAACACGAACTCGATTTCCGCGTCGGCGGCAGCGAAATCGCCGCCGGATCGCACGATGGCAAGCGGATGACCTTCCGGACCACCTATCAGGAGATAGTCCCGGGCGAGCGCATCGTCTACACCTCCACCATGGGGGTCGACGGCGCGATCGTCACGGTATCGCTCACCTCCGTCGAATTCACCGGGACCTCGGAGGGCACCCGGCTCACGCTCACCGAGCACGGCGCCTATCTCGACGGCCACGAGAAGCCCGAGTGGCGCGAACAGGGCACCGGCGACCAACTCAGCGCCCTCGACCGGCAACTCCGTGAAATGTCGCGCGGGTGAGCCGTTTACCGCCCCAGATAGCCGTCTGCGGACCGCGCGACTGCACCGCATCCGATCCTCCGCGGTGCTGTGCACCAATATGGGCGAGGCGCGCAACGCGATCCTGATCGAGTCCGCCGGGGCGATCATCGTCGGCTTTCGAACGCTGTTGTTTCCGGGGCGGACCTGGATTTGTCCGGTTCGGTGCGCCGGGTGAGTGAACGTAGCCGTGGAATGCGGAGAGGCCCCCAACCTGCTGGTTGGGGGCCTCTCTCGAATGTATGTTCCGGCGGTGTCCTACTCTCCCACACCCTGTCGAGTGCAGTACCATCGGCGCAGGTGGCCTTAGCTTCCGGGTTCGGAATGGGACCGGGCGTTTCCCCACCGCTATAGCCGCCGTAACTCTATGAAACCGACACACAGAGAGCCAACCCACCACCCCCGACCGAACCCCCTGGAATCTATCCAGGGTTTTCGATCGCGTGATGCATTGTCTTCTCTGGTATCTGTGTGTTGTTTCAGATACCGCACAGTGGACGCGTAGCAGCTTTGTTGGTAAGTCCTCGGCCTATTAGTACCAGTCACCTCCACACATTACTGTGCTTCCAGTTCTGGCCTATCAACCCAATGGTCTGTTGGGGGCCTTACCCCCTTAAAGGGGTGAGAAACCTCATCTTGGAACAGGCTTCCCGCTTAGATGCTTTCAGCGGTTATCCCTTCCGAACGTAGCAAACCAGCCGTGCTCTTGGCAGAACAACTGGCACACCAGAGGTTCGTCCGTCCCGGTCCTCTCGTACTAGGGACAGCCTTCCTCAAGTTTCTAACGCGCGCGGCGGATAGAGACCGAACTGTCTCACGACGTTCTAAACCCAGCTCGCGTGCCGCTTTAATGGGCGAACAGCCCAACCCTTGGGACCTACTCCAGCCCCAGGATGCGACGAGCCGACATCGAGGTGCCAAACCATCCCGTCGATATGGACTCTTGGGGAAGATCAGCCTGTTATCCCCGGGGTACCTTTTATCCGTTGAGCGACACCGCTTCCACTTGCCGGTGCCGGATCACTAGTCCCGACTTTCGTCCCTGCTCGACCTGTCAGTCTCACAGTCAAGCTCCCTTGTGCACTTACACTCAACACCTGATTGCCAACCAGGCTGAGGGAACCTTTGGGCGCCTCCGTTACATTTTGGGAGGCAACCGCCCCAGTTAAACTACCCACCAGGCACTGTCCCTGAACCAGATCATGGCCCGAGGTTAGAGGTCCAATACGATCAGAGTGGTATTTCAACGTTGACTCCACAAACACTGGCGTGCCCGCTTCACAGTCTCCCACCTATCCTACACAAACCGTACCGAACACCAATACCAAGCTATAGTGAAGGTCCCGGGGTCTTTTCGTCCTGCCGCGCGTAACGAGCATCTTTACTCGTAATGCAATTTCGCCGAGTCTGTGGTGGAGACAGCAGAGAAGTCGTTACGCCATTCGTGCAGGTCGGAACTTACCCGACAAGGAATTTCGCTACCTTAGGATGGTTATAGTTACCACCGCCGTTTACCGGGGCTTAAATTCTCAGCTTCGCCCTTACGAGCTAACCGGTCCTCTTAACCTTCCGGCACCGGGCAGGCGTCAGTCCGTATACATCGTCTTACGACTTCGCACGGACCTGTGTTTTTAGTAAACAGTCGCTTCTCTCTGGTCTCTGCGACCCAACCCAGCTCCGAGTGCAAGACTCATCACCAGATCAGGCCCTCCTTCTCCCGAAGTTACGGAGGTATTTTGCCGAGTTCCTTCACCACAGTTATCTCGATCGCCTTGGTATTCTCTACCTGACCACCTGTGTCGGTTTGGGGTACGGGCCATGTATCAACTCACTAGAGGCTTTTCTCGGCAGCATAGGATCACTGAATTCACCTCAAACGGCTACGCATCACCTCTCAGGCACATGCTGTGCGGATTTGCCTACACAACGCCCTACAGGCTTACACCCGGTAATCCACCACCGGGCCCAGCTACCTTCCTGCGTCACCCCATCGCTTGACTACTACAATCAGGGTCCCGTGCAGCCACTTCTCCTCACCCGAAGGTGATAGGTCCGCTTTTGGACGGTTAGCACAACTGATTCGCCATTGGGCGCGGATACACGGGTACGGGAATATCAACCCGTTGTCCATCGACTACGCCTGTCGGCCTCGCCTTAGGTCCCGACTCACCCTGGGCGGATTAACCTGGCCCAGGAACCCTTGGTCATTCGGCGGACGAGTTTCTCACTCGTCTTTCGCTACTCATGCCTGCATTCTCACTCGCGCAGCCTCCACACCTGGTTCACACCGATGCTTCCCTGGCTACACGACGCTCCCCTACCCACCCAGACGACTGGCCCGAAGGCGATCTGTATGTCTGAGTGCCGCGGCTTCGGCGGTGTACTTGAGCCCCGCTACATTATCGGCGCAGGATCACTTGACCAGTGAGCTATTACGCACTCTTTCAAGGGTGGCTGCTTCTAAGCCAACCTCCTGGTTGTCTCAGCGATCCCACATCCTTTTCCACTTAGTACACGCTTAGGGGCCTTAGCCGGCGATCTGGGCTGTTTCCCTCTCGACTACGAAGCTTATCCCCCGCAGTCTCACTGCCACGCTCTCACACACCGGCATTCGGAGTTTGGCTGACTTCGGTAAGCTTGTAGGCCCCCTAGGCCATCCAGTAGCTCTACCTCCGGCGTGAAACACGTGACGCTGCACCTAAATGCATTTCGGGGAGAACCAGCTATCACGGAGTTTGATTGGCCTTTCACCCCTACCCACAGCTCATCCCCTCAGTTTTCAACCTAAGTGGGTTCGGGCCTCCACGACGTCTTACCGTCGCTTCACCCTGGCCATGGGTAGATCACTCCGCTTCGGGTCCATGACATGCGACTCAACGCCCTATTCGGACTCGCTTTCGCTACGGCTACCCCACACGGGTTAACCTCGCCACACACCGATGACTCGCAGGCTCATTCTTCAAAAGGCACGCCATCACCCCACACACCACAAGGATGCGAAAGCTCTGACGGATTGTAAGCGCACGGTTTCAGGTACTATTTCACTCCCCTCCCGGGGTACTTTTCACCTTTCCCTCACGGTACTAGTCCGCTATCGGTCACCAGGGAGTATTCAGGCTTACCGGGTGGTCCCGGCAGATTCACAGCAGATTTCACGGGCCCGCTGCTACTCGGGTGCCTACTACGAAAGAGAACACGTTTTCGTCTACCGGACTCTCACCGTCTACGGTCGGCCATCCCAGACCAATTCGACTAACGCGATCTTTTCTGACTTCCGCCCAGATCGGCAGATCTGAGAAAGTAGGTCCCACAACCCCGGCCATGCAACGACTGCCGTCTATCACACACAACCGGTTTAGCCTCTTCCGCTTTCGCTCGCCACTACTCACGGAATCACTATTGTTTTCTCTTCCTGTGGGTACTGAGATGTTTCACTTCCCCACGTTCCCTCCACACGCCCTATATATTCAGGCGCGGGTAACACGACATCACTCGTGCTGGGTTTCCCCATTCGGAAATCCTCGGATCTCAGCTCGGTTGACAGCTCCCCGAGGCTTATCGCAGCCTCCTACGTCCTTCATCGGCTCCTGGTGCCAAGGCATCCACCGTACGCTCTTAAACACTTACTAACAAAGATGCTCGCGTCCACTGTGCAGTTCTCAAACAACACACCCACCCAAACCACACATCCAAGACCAGCACCCTCCAACGAAGGCCGGTATCCCAGAAAGTCTGAGCAAGTCGTTTGTTGATTTCCCAGAAAGTTCAGACTCGCGTCTGTTCTTTCAGGACCCAATAGTGTGTCGGTATATCCATCGCGACCCCGGACAGAACCGGAATCGTCTGCGATGAAGTCAGTCAGTGTTCCACCCATGAGCTCCAGCCGGCCTACACATGAGGCCGAAACTGTCTCTGCCAGAGGCGATCTCGACTGTTCGAGACACCGTCTGGAGAAGTGCTCCTTAGAAAGGAGGTGATCCAGCCGCACCTTCCGGTACGGCTACCTTGTTACGACTTCGTCCCAATCGCCAATCCCACCTTCGACGGCTCCCTCCACAAGGGTTAGGCCACCGGCTTCGGGTGTTACCGACTTTCATGACGTGACGGGCGGTGTGTACAAGGCCCGGGAACGTATTCACCGCAGCGTTGCTGATCTGCGATTACTAGCGACTCCAACTTCACGGGGTCGAGTTGCAGACCCCGATCCGAACTGAGACCGGCTTTAAGGGATTCGCTCCACCTCGCGGTATCGCAGCCCTCTGTACCGGCCATTGTAGCATGTGTGAAGCCCTGGACATAAGGGGCATGATGACTTGACGTCGTCCCCACCTTCCTCCGAGTTGACCCCGGCAGTCTCTCACGAGTCCCCGCCATTACGCGCTGGCAACATAAGATAAGGGTTGCGCTCGTTGCGGGACTTAACCCAACATCTCACGACACGAGCTGACGACAGCCATGCACCACCTGTACACCAACCACAAGGGGGGCTACATCTCTGCAGCTTTCTGGTGTATGTCAAACCCAGGTAAGGTTCTTCGCGTTGCATCGAATTAATCCACATGCTCCGCCGCTTGTGCGGGCCCCCGTCAATTCCTTTGAGTTTTAGCCTTGCGGCCGTACTCCCCAGGCGGGGTACTTAATGCGTTAGCTACGGCACGGATCCCGTGGAAGGAAACCCACACCTAGTACCCACCGTTTACGGCATGGACTACCAGGGTATCTAATCCTGTTCGCTACCCATGCTTTCGCTTCTCAGCGTCAGTTACTTCCCAGAGACCCGCCTTCGCCACCGGTGTTCCTCCTGATATCTGCGCATTTCACCGCTACACCAGGAATTCCAGTCTCCCCTGAAGTACTCTAGTCCGCCCGTATCGACTGCAAGCTTGCAGTTGAGCTGCAAGTTTTCACAATCGACGCGACGAACCGCCTACAAGCTCTTTACGCCCAGTAATTCCGGACAACGCTCGCACCCTACGTATTACCGCGGCTGCTGGCACGTAGTTGGCCGGTGCTTCTTCTACAGGTACCGTCACTTGCGCTTCGTCCCTGTCGAAAGAGGTTTACAACCCGAAGGCCGTCATCCCTCACGCGGCGTCGCTGCATCAGGCTTTCGCCCATTGTGCAATATTCCCCACTGCTGCCTCCCGTAGGAGTCTGGGCCGTGTCTCAGTCCCAGTGTGGCCGGTCACCCTCTCAGGTCGGCTACCCGTCGTCGCCTTGGTAGGCCATTACCCCACCAACAAGCTGATAGGCCGCGGGCCCATCTCGCACCGATAAATCTTTCCACCACAAACCATGCGATTCGCGGTCATATCCGGTATTAGACCCAGTTTCCCAGGCTTATCCCAGAGTGCAAGGCAGATCACCCACGTGTTACTCACCCGTTCGCCGCTCGTGTACCCCGAAGGGCCTTACCGCTCGACTTGCATGTGTTAAGCACGCCGCCAGCGTTCGTCCTGAGCCAGGATCAAACTCTCCGTTGAAGACTCTCAACCAACCCCAAAAAGGAGCCAATCGGAAGAATTAACCAGAGTCCGAAAACCATGGCAAAATCAAACGCCAGCAAAAAGTATTTGCTGACAAAAATGTCCGACACCCACACGGGGGTGTAAGCGCCGGAACCAATAAAATAATTGGCACTGACATTCATCGACACACTATTGAGTTCTCAAAGAACACACGCACCAGAAATCTCGCGGGATATTTCCCGGTTGATCTGCTGGGCAACTTTTACAGCTTAGCTCAGCCAGAAGCCCCCGACCAAATCGGGGTTCCTCTTACCGAACCAGTGTGACTGTCAGGCGCTCCTCGTCCAACCTCGTGTCCCGGGCCTTTCGGCTCCGGGTCGGTGTCCGTGTCGCTCTGACCTGGAATAAGTTACGTGCCAACCCTATTCGAAGTCAAATCGCCTGGTCATCCGGCCAAACGAAGTGCATCGCCCGGTATCGGCGAACGAGTTGTTCGGCCGAATTCGCCGGTTGGATATTCCAGTGCGCCCTCGAACTCGGGTCCGGCCGGCGGCCGAACGGTTCCGACGAGCTATTCCGTCGTATTCGGCGTAGTGCGTGCCGCGCACGATCGGTCGAGCGAATAAGTCCGGGAGCGATCCCTATGTCCTCCGGTCGCCCGGATCCAGTTCGCCCGCCGAAGTGTTGTCTTTCAATGCCACACCCGATGCCCCGAGACGACGGGCCCCGGTGACGAGGGCCGCGACCACTCGTGCGGCCTGTGCGTAGTCGAGTCCGTGCGGCGGGCGAATATTGGACACACAGTTGCGTTCGGCATCGGTCCGGCCCGGTCGCGGGTGATGGGTCAAGTACACGCCGAGGCTGTCGGCGACGGACAGGCCCGGTCGTTCACCGATCAGGACGAGCATCGTGGTGACTCCAATGCTGAAACCGATCTCGTCGCCGAGGGCCACCCGGGCCTGGGTGGCGATCACCGGCGGGGCGAAGCTCCGGCCGGGCAGCGCGGCGACTATCGCCTGTGCGAGTTCCGCACCGTGGTTCTGCAGTGCCGTGGCCGAGAGACCGTCGCACAACGTTATGCCGAGGTCGGACTCGGCTCTCGGCAGCAGCGCGCCGGCCGCGAGCCGGCGCCCGAGGTCCGGGCGCAACAGGTAGGTGGCGCGGTCGGGTGCGGCGCTGGCGACCGTGAGCGGGTCACCGATATCGAGGGTGCGCAACTGTCCGGCGAGTGCGGGCACATCGAGCGGGGTGTGCACCTCGTCGCGGGCGGCGGCGTGGGCGGCGACCGATTCGAGGTGCCGGCGGGTGGGCATACCGGCGCCCGACCGGCCCAGGCCGATGCGGGCCTGGGTATGTGCGCGCAGCGCGTCCCAGGGGTCGGCGCTCATGCCAGCGCTCGCAACGGCGAGGTCGACAGATCCGCGGGCAGGACCCGGCCCGCCTCGTCGGCCATGCCCAGACGGCGCAGCCACTCCTCGAATTCCGGTGCGGGCCGCAGGTTCGCGGTGGCCCGGGCGTACAGCGCGTCGTGACAGGACAGCGACTGATAGCCGAGCATGACGTCATCGGCGCCCGGAACCGTGATCACGAAGGCCGTACCGGCGAGGACCAGTAACGACAGCAAGGTATCCATATCGTCCTGGTCGGCCTCGGCGTGATTGGTGTAGCAGACGTCGACACCCATCGGCAGCCCGAGCAACTTGCCGCAGAACTGATCCTCCAGGCCCGCGCGGATGATCTGTTTGCCGTTGTAGAGGTATTCCGGGCCGATGAAGCCGACCACGGTGTTGACCAGCAGCGGATTCATCGCGCGCGCCACCGCGTAGGCGCGGGCTTCCAGGGTCTGCTGATCGACCGGGCGGTTCCCGGTTCCCAGATGAGAGCCAGACGAGAGTGCCGAACCCTGCCCGGTCTCGAAATACATCACGTTGTCACCGACGGTGCCGCGATTCAACGATCGCCCGGCGTCCTCGGCCTCGCGCAGCAGGGCCAGGTCAACGCCGAAGGATCGGTTCGCGGCCTCGGTGCCCGCGATCGATTGGAAGACCAGGTCGACGGGCGCACCGGCCTCGATCAGTTCGAGGGTCGTGGTGACGTGGGTGAGGACGCACGACTGCATCGGAATGTCGAAACGAGTGCGAATCTCGTCCAGCAATCCGAGCAATTCGGCGACCCGAACGGGTGAATCGCTTGCCGGGTTGACTCCGACCACCGCGTCTCCGCAGCCCATCAGCAAACCATCCAGAATCGCGGCGGCGATACCACGCGGATCATCGACCGGATGGTTCGGCTGCAAGCGGGTGGCGAGCCGTCCGGGCAACCCGATAGTCGTGCGGAATCCACTGGTGACACGCAGTGCATGCGAGACCGCGATGAGGTCCTGATTGCGCATGATCTTGGCGACCGCGGCGGTCGTCTCCGCGGTCAGACCGGCGGCGAGAGCGGCCAGCCGGGCGGCGGAATCCGGAGCGTTCGCGGCACTCAGCAATTGATCACGGAGATCGCCCACGGTCAGGTGTGCGATCGGCGCGAACGCGTTCTGGTCATGGCCGTCGACGATGAGCCGGGTGACCTCGTCGGTCTCGTAGGGCACCACCGATTCGTTCAGGAAGGTGGTCAGCGGCAACTCCGCCAGTGCCCACTGGGCCGCCGCGCGCTGCGCATCGGATTCCGCTGCGCACCCGGCCAATTCGTCACCGGAGCGGCGCGGGGTGGCTTTACCGAGCAGGTCGACGAGGCCGCGGAATTCATAGGAGACGCCCGCCAAGCGCTGCCGGTAGACAGTCATCGGTTCGACACCTCCGGGAGCACCTCGGCGATCGCCGTCAGGAACGGGGTTGCGCGGTCGCCGGAGCGGACACGCTCTCGCCAACATTACGCCGCTCCGTCTTTGGCCTCCGCTTCGTTCCGGCGGGTTTCCACCTGTTCACAGGCGGAGTCCGGGATAGCCATCTCGCGGCGGGTGTGGTTCTCGCCGCACGGTGTGACTGCCGCTCGAGCTCGGTGGAGACAGGATTCCCAGGAGCACCCGAAAGTCGTTCGGCCAAAACGCCGGTAGCCGGCCCACCCGAGGGTGGACCGGCTACCGGTTCGAAAGGTGTTGCGGGGGACTCAGAAGTCCATGCCGCCCATGCCACCGGTCGGGTCGCCGACGGGAGCGGCGGCCTTCTCCGGCTTGTCGGCCACGACGGCCTCGGTGGTGAGGAACAGCGCGGCGATCGACGCGGCGTTCTGCAGCGCCGAACGGGTGACCTTGACCGGGTCGGCGACACCGGCGGCCAGCAGGTCCTCGTACACGCCGGTGTCGGCGTTGAGGCCCTGGCCGGTCGGCAGGTTGGCGACCTTCTCGGCGACCACGCCGGGCTCGAGGCCGGCGTTGAACGCGATCTGCTTCAGCGGCGCGGCGAGCGCCACCTTCACGATGTTCGCGCCGGTGGCCTCGTCACCGGTCAGCTTCAGGTCCTCCAGCGCGGGGCCGGCCTGCAGCAGCGCCACGCCACCACCGGGAACGATGCCCTCTTCGACGGCGGCCTTCGCGTTGCGCACGGCATCTTCGATGCGGTGCTTGCGCTCCTTGAGCTCCACCTCGGTGGCGGCGCCGGCCTTGATCACCGCAACACCGCCGGCCAGCTTGGCCAGGCGCTCCTGCAGCTTCTCGCGGTCGTAGTCCGAATCCGAGTTCTCGATCTCGGCACGGATCTGGGCGACGCGACCCGCGATGGCGTCGGCATCGCCGGCACCGTCGACGATGGTGGTCTCGTCCTTGGTCACCACGACCTTACGGGCGGTGCCCAGCAGATCGACGGTGGCGGTCTCCAGGTTCAGACCGACCTCTTCGCTGACAACCTCGCCACCGGTCAGGATGGCGATATCGGCCAGCTGCGCCTTGCGGCGGTCGCCGAAGCCCGGGGCCTTGACGGCGACGGACTTGAAGGTGCCGCGGATCTTGTTGACGACCAGGGTCGACAGGGCCTCGCCCTCGACGTCCTCGGCGATGATCAGCAGCGGCTTACCTGCCTGGATAACCTTCTCCAGCAGCGGCAGGAGATCCTTGACGGTCGAAACCTTCGAACCGACGAGCAGGATGTACGGGTCCTCGAGGACCGCTTCCTGACGCTCGGCGTCGGTCACGAAGTAACCCGAGATGTAGCCCTTGTCGAAGCGCATACCCTCGGTCAGCTCCAGCTGGAGCCCGAAGGTGTTGCTCTCCTCGACGGTGATGACACCTTCCTTGCCGACCTTGTCCATGGCCTCGGCGATGAGCTCACCGATGGACGCGTCGCCGGCGGAGATGGCCGCGGTAGCAGCGATCTGCTCCTTGGTCTCGACCTCCTTGGCGGTGTCGAGCAGCTTGGCGGTCACGGCCTCGACGGCCTTCTCGATGCCGCGCTTGAGGCCCAGCGGGTTCGCGCCGGCCGCGACGTTGCGCAGGCCCTCGCGCACCAGCGCCTGGGCGAGCACGGTGGCGGTGGTGGTGCCGTCACCCGCGACGTCGTCGGTCTTCTTGGCGACCTCTTTGACCAGCTCGGCGCCGATCTTCTCGTAAGGGTCCTCCAGCTCGATCTCCTTGGCGATGGAAACACCATCGTTGGTGATCGTGGGGGCGCCCCACTTCTTCTCCAGGACAACGTTGCGACCCTTGGGGCCCAGCGTCACCTTGACAGCGTCGGCGAGGCTGTTCAAGCCCCGCTCGAGACCGCGACGGGCCTCTTCGTCGTACGCAATTGTCTTGGCCATTGCGTTGAGATCCTCCACATGTATATGGCTGACACACAGAGCGACCGCAGGTTGGATCGCCCCATTACGCTGGCCAGGTTCGGTGCCCGCGACGGACGACCGAGGGTGTCTGGGAACCCGGTCTCACCGTCCCGACCTAGCACTCACCGGTCGAGAGTGCCAGGACCCTTTTTAGCACTCACAGGTATCGAGTGCAAGGTATTCCGAGGTTACGTATCGTCGGTGACCCGCAGCGCCAGCGCCACGAAGGCGTCGGTGCGGCGTTCCTCGGGACTGCGTGGTTCCCCGCGTTCGACGGTCACCTGCTCGGCGTCGTGGAGCAGCAACTCGGCCTCGATGCGCATGATCGCGCGAATGAACGGGGGCGCCACCTCGGGCGGCAGATCGCCGTTGACGATGTAGCTGCCATCCGGGCCGTCCTCGGTCTCGACATAGGACAGCGCGCGCAGGAGATCTGCACGCGGCTCCCCCGCGATCAGGTCGGAATCCGCTCCACCCGCCATAGCAATATCGTATCCGTACCACCGATCACCTCATCGGCCCCACAACTGCTCAGCCGTATCGGCCGATGATCACGGACCGGGGCGCAGACGCGGATCCCGTTCGTCACCGGGCGGATCGCTCCCATCCGGCACCCGGCACCCGGCCGCGACACGAACACGACAGGACGGCTTTACGGACGAGCTCGGCCACTGCGGCCGGAAGGACCGAAGCGGGCGATTGCGACGGCCCGGAGAGCTACGCCGCAGCGCCGGAGCCGACCGGACGGTCGCCATCGGCGGAGTCCGGGACTGTTACGCAGTGGGTGGTACCGGCGGGGCCGGAGGCACCGGAGACTGCGGCGGAGCGGACGGCATCCCAGGCTGCGGCGGCATCGGAGGCTGCGGCGCGGCAGGCGGGTCGACCGGATTCGGCGGCATGAATTCGGCGAGCTGAGCGACGATATCGCGTTCGATCGCGTCCTTGGTCAGGCCGAGTCCGGACAGCACACCGGAACCGTCCTCCTGTTCGAGCAGGGCGAGCAGCATATGTTCGGTGCCGATGTAGTTGTGCCCGAGCCGCAGCGCTTCCCGGAAGGTCAGTTCCAGGGTTTTGCGCGCTGCCGCGGTGTAGGGAATCAGATCAGGCACATCGTCGACGGGGATCGGCAATGCCGCTGTGGCGACCCGATGCACCGCGTCGAGACTCACCCCTTTGGCCGTGATGGCGTGCGCGGCCAGTGCCGTGGGCTCGGCGAGCAGGCCCAGCACCAGATGTTCGGGCTGGATCTCGGCGTTGCCGGCCCGGCGCGCCTCTTCCATCGAAGCCATCACCACATTGCGAGCCCGCGGGGTGAAGCGGGCGAATCCGGCGTTCGGATCCATCGCCGGATCGCCCGGTTTGGCGACGAACCGTTTCTGCGCGGCCTGTTTGGTGACACCCATGCTCTGGCCGATATCGGTCCAGGAGGCACCCGAACGCCGGGCCTGGTCGACGAAGTGACCGATCAGATGATCGGCCACTTCGCTCATATGCCCGGCGACCACGACCGCCTCGGACAGTTGCTGGAGTACGTCGTCGGGCCGGGCGAGTTTGATGCCGTCGATCAGGTCGTCGAGGCGAACATGCTTCGTCATACGTCAACTCTAGGTTGACCAGACGTATATGGTCAACCGTTAGTTGACGGAATAACCGGCGGGCTTACCTCTTCGCGCCGCACCCGACGTCAACGGTGTTCGCCCGCAGCATCCGGTTCGTGTTTCGGCCACGGGATGTGCGGCAACGTGATTCGCGGCACCACGGACTCGGCGGTCGGCGCCGGGCTCGGTGAGTTGTTGCGGCGCAGACCCGATCCGTCCCCGGCGGCGGGCACGTTCGATGTGCTGGGCGCGGCGCAGCAGACGGGCTCCGGGTCCGGGCTGGAAACCGTCAGCCAGAGAATTACGCCGGCCGCCGACAGGCCGAGAACGACGAGGGCCACCCACAGCCCGGCAACCATCTGTTTTCGCACGAGATCTCCCCTGCTCGGGCGCCGCGAGTGCCACAGCGCACACGAACACGCTGCGGCACAAGCCTTATCGATCCCGTACAGCTACCTAAAAGCCCAGTACAGCAGGACGGTCGGAGGTCATTCGGTGGCGATTCCGATGGCGACCGGCACGGGCTTGCCGGCCTCACTCTTCGCCAGGCACACCAGCTTCGCGGTACCCAGCGCCACATTCGGGCTGCCCTCGAATTTCGATCCCGGATTCTCCGCGAGGATGCGGTCCATCAGCGCCTTCTCGCCCTCCACATCCAGTTTGCGGAACTCGTCGCAGGTGGTCCGGGAGGCCTGGCCCAGTGAACTGTTCGCGTCCGTGGTGGGCGCCACCTCCGGCGTCGACGGCGCCGGAGCCGAGCTGGACTGCGGCGCGGCGGGAGCAGAGGTGGCGACGGCGGAACCGTTCCGGCGCAGTCCGTTGGCATCGGTGGACGAGTGGTCGTCGCTGCCGCAGGCCGTCAGGGCGACGACCAGCGCGCTCAGCGCGACGGCCACCACGGTCAGTCGTTTCATCGTGCGTAACCCCCGTGTGGTCCGGCGACGCCGAATCTCCTCCGGCGCGAGCACCGGATCTGCTCCGGCGCGGCTCGCAGCGTACCGGCCACATCGGCGATTGAAAACCCGCCCCGTACCAGGCCCGGCGGATCGAATTGCGCTGCTTAGGATTCGGGCTCGGTATCGGCAGCGCCCCGGGCGGCGGCGGTCAGCGGGAGGCGGACGATGAACCGGGTGTCACCGGGTCGCGACTCCACCCGGATATCACCACCGTGCTTGTTCACCACGATCCGGAATGAGATGTCCAGGCCCAGACCGGTGCCCTCACCGACCGGTTTGGTGGTGAAGAAGGGTTCGAAGATCCGGTCGCGCAGCTCCTCCGGCACACCCGGCCCGGTATCGCCGATCTCCACCGCGGCGCAGTCGTTTTCCTTATAGGTGCGAATAACGAGGGTGCCCGTACCGGACATCGCGGCTACCGCGTTGTCGATGAGATTGGTCCACACCTGATTCAATTCGGCTGCGTAACAAGGCACTTCGGGCAGGGTGTGATCGTATTCCTTGATCACCGTGATGCTGTCGCCGATCTTGCGGGCCAGCATCACGAGGGTGCTGTCGAGCAGCTCGTGGATGTCGACCACCTGGAACGGGGCCCGGTCCATCTGCGAATACTGTTTGGCCGCATGGACCAGCGCGGAGATCCGCCCGGTCGAATCGGTGATCTCGTTCATCAGCAGTTCGGTTTCGACCGTGTAGTTCAGCCAGCGGACCGCGCCCTCGAACACACCTCGGTCGCATTCGCCGAGGGTGGCCGACACCCGTTCCATCCAATTGATGTCGAAACCGGCCTGGACGAAGTTCGGTGCCAGATCCCAGCCGCCGTCGATGCCGTGATCGGCCAGCCAGTCACCGAGTTCGTCCTCGCGGTCGGCGGCCTCCATCGGGGTCAGGACCGGAGCCTTGGCGACCTGGGTGGCGGCCTCTTCCTGCAACTGCACCAGCGATTCCAGGGTCGCGGAATCGAATTTGCCGTGCGCCATCATCTTGAGTTTGTGCCGCATGCCCGCCACCCGGTCGCGCAGTGACGAGGTGGCCCGCACCGCGGCGGCGGCCGGATTGTTCAGCTCGTGGGTGAGCCCGGCCGACAGCGAACCCAGTGCCAGCAACCGCTCGCGGCGGCCGATGATCTCGTTGGTGTTGCGATTGCCGAAGAACACGCCTTCGAGCAGGTGCAACGCCATCGGGAACCATTCCCGCATCATCTGTGCGAAGGTCTCGGCGGACAGGACGAAGAATTTCGACGGTCGCGTCACCGTCAGCGAGCCGGTGTAGTTCTGATCGGCACGGTCACCCATATAGGCCGTCCACGCCCCCGCGTACGAGCCACGGTGGTCGGTGCGAACCAACTCCAGATCCTCACCGGCGGACAGCTTGGACAGCACGACTTCACCGGCCATGAGCACGTAGAAGCAGGTTGCCGCCTCGCCCTCGCGATAGACCGGTCCGGGTTCGAAACTTTCGACCCGGCCCTCGCGGCACAACCAGGCGAGCTGTTCGTCGTCGAGTTTCTCGAACAGGAACAGGGTGCGCAGTTCCGCCGGGTCACAGAGCGTCCCGGTACCCCTAACTTTGTCGGTCACAGCGCCCACCTCCTACTGTTTGGCGAGATAACGGTGGACCAGCATGACCGCCATCGCGCCCTCACCGACCGCGGAGGCGACCCGCTTCGCCGATTCGGAGCGCACGTCGCCCGCGACGAAGACGCCCGGGATGCTGGTTTCCAGATGATGTGGGGCACGCGAGAGTTCCCAGCCCGGCGGCCGGGCGCCGTCGACCACCAGATCCGGACCGGCCAGCAGATAGCCGGCGCCGTCCCGGACGAGAAGTCCGTCCAGCCAATCGGTTTCGGGCGCGGCACCGATGAACAAGAACAGGCGTTCGGCGCCGACCTTGTCCTCGGCGCCGGTGGCGTTGTTGCGCAGGACGATTCGTTCCAGATGATCACTGCCGTCCGCGGCGACCACCTCGGTGTTCGTGTGCACCTTGATATTGGGGATCGCTTCGATCTGCTGGATCAGATAGTGCGACATCGACGCTTCCAGCGAGGCTCCGCGCACCAGAATGTGCACCGATCCGGCCTGGCGGGACAGGAATACCGCGGCCTGGCCCGCGGAGTTCGCCCCGCCGACGATATAGACGTCGCGATCGGCGCAGTCGGCTGCCTCGGTCATCGCCGAGCCGTAATACACACCGCGGCCGGTGAAATCATCGACGCCCGGCGCGGGGTGATGGCGGTAGTTGACGCCCGTCGCGATCAGTACCGAATGCGCGCTGACGCAGGAACCGTCGGCGAACAGCACCCGCCGCGCCGACCCGCACACCTCCAGGCCGACCACCTCACGGGCGGTGATGAGTTCGGCGCCGAATTTGACGGCCTGGCGGCGGGCCCGATCGGCCAGCTGCGCACCGGAGAGACCATCGGGAAAACCGAGATAGTTCTCGATGCGCGAGCTCTGCCCGGCCTGGCCACCGGTGGCGGTGCGTTCCACCAGCACGGTCCGCAAACCTTCGGAGGCGCCGTAGACCGCGGCGCCGAGTCCGGCCGGGCCACCGCCGATGACGATCAGGTCGTAGAACTCGCCACTGGGATCGGTACTGAGGCCCACACATCCGGCCAGCTCGCTGTCCGAAGGCGACAACAGCACATTGCCGCTCGGATCGATGACCACCGGGCACTGCTCGGCATCGGCCCCGGCGGCCTCCAGCAGACGGCGGCCCTCCGGATCGTCGGCCAGATACCAGCGATACGGCAGCTGATTGCGGGCCAGGAATTCGCGCACCTCGGAACCGCGCGCCGACCAGCGATGCCCGATGATCTTCGTTTCGTGCACCGGGCGGCGGTCGTCACCACGCCACGATTCCAGCAGCGCGTCCACGACCGGATACAACTTCTCCTCCGGCGGATCCCAGGGCTTGAGCAGATAGTGATCGAGATCGACGACGTTGATCGCATTGATCGCGGCGTTGGTGTCGGCGTACGCGGTGAGCAGCACCCGCCGCGCGTAGGGATGCAGGTCGATCGCGTGTTCCAGGAACTGGATACCGTCCATGCCGGGCATCCGGTAGTCGGCGATCAGCACCGCGACGGGCTGGCCGCGCAATTTCAGCTCGCGCAGCACCTCGAGTGCGGAATCGCCGGAGTCCGCGCGCATGATGCGGTAGTCCGCGCCGTACCGCCGCCGCAGGTCGCGAACCACGGCCCGGGAGACTCCGGGGTCGTCGTCGACGCTGAGGATTACCGGTTTGACGGCAGCTGGTGATGTCACATCGAAAAGTATGATCGTCCGGCGGACAGGTTGCCGATGTTGTTCGCTGAGAGGTTGTTCGTTACCGGCGGCACGGCGATCACACCTGACGGTGCTGGACCAGGTCGAGTTCGCTCGGGGTCAGGAGTCGTTCCAGCCGTTCTTCGCGTACCGCACGATCGCGACGGGTTCGCCGGCCGTGCTGACGGAACGGTGTCGCTGCCGGGTCGGAGTCCGAATCCGGTAGTAGCGGAACAGATTCCGCCTGACGGCGGTGAAGGATGGTTCGAATATTCACGGCCGATCACCTCACGGGACGTAAAAGCCTTGGCTCCAGTCGGTTGCTTCGTTGCCTGCCGTATATCTATCCGCCATTGTGCGTCCGGTATTACGGGAAGCGAAACCGATCACATCAGAATGTGATCTAGATGATCTTCGGCAACCAAGTGGCGTCGCTCACATATTCACCGGTCCGGCAGCCCGCACTAGAATTGAATGTTACCTGGGGTCATACTTTTGCCGAATCCCTTACCGTGACGATCTCGGAGGCAGCGTTGCCGAACCCACTGGAAGCCACCATCGACATCGCCGCCGCGCCCGAGCGGGTCTGGGCGGTCGTCTCCGACCTGTCCCGCATGCCCGAGTTCAGCCCGACCACCCTGCGGATGATCCCGCTGGGTACACCGCGCGCCGGGACCTGGACGATCAACGTCAACAAGGTCGGGCGCAAGATCTATCCGACCACCTCGCGGATCGTCCGGTACGAGCCGAATCGCGCCTTCGCCTTCCGGATGAACGAGAACAGCACCGTGTGGAGCTACACCCTCGAGGCCACCGACTCCGGCACCCGGATCACCGAGCGCCGCGATGTCCCGAACGGGGTGACCAAACCGGTCCGGGTGATGATCGAGAAACTGCTCGGCGGCGAGCAGCAGTTCGAGAGCGATCTGGTGGCGGGCATGAACGACACCCTCGGCCGGATCAAGACCGCGGCCGAGCGCTGACCCGGGTTCGCGCCCCCCTCGGCAGATTCGGCGAGCCGGGGGACAGATCGACACCGACCGCGTAGTTTGCCCGTCATGCGACGATTCACGGGCATTGTGGCGGTGATCGCGGGAGCTACCCTTCTGCTGAGTGGTTGCGGCAGTTCGGATTCGGGTACCTCACGTGAAGTGACGGTGGTGGGTACCGGACAGGTGCGCGGCGCCCCGGACACGCTGAACGCGGACGTGGGCGTCGAGGTGACCGCGCCCGATGTCTCCACCGCCATCGACCAGGCCAACGAGAAGGCCGCGGCCGTCACCGACGCCATGGTGACCGCCGGCGCCGCACGCCAGGACATCCAGACCACCGATGTCTCGGTACAACCGCAGTACGGCCCCGATCGCAATGTCACCGGGTATACCGCGACCAATACCGTGCACGTCGTGGTCCGGGATCTGCCCAAGGCCTCGGCCATCCTGTCCGCGGCGGTGCAGGCCGGCGGTAACGCCACACGCATCCGCGGTGTCTCGTTCGCGCTCGATGACAATTCCAAACTGCTCGCCGACGCCCGGGCGGGCGCCTTCGCCGACGCCAAGGCACGCGCGAATCAATACGCGGTGCTGTCGGGACTGAAACTGCGGGATGTGAAGACCATCAACGAGACCCGCAGCGGTGAATCGAGCTCACCGCAGGCCAAGGCGCAGTTCGCGATGCCGGATGTGCCCTTGGAACCGGGACAGCAGACAGTGACCTTCACGGTGACCGTCACCTGGGATATGGGCTGACATACTCGGCACAGGCGGGCCCGGCCGGTTCTGAACCGGCCGGGCCCGCCTGTGTTCGTGGAGCCGCCGTGGCTATTGCGAGGTGTCGGCCGGTGATTGCCAGTTGGGCAGCTTCGCCACCTGCGCGGCATACGACAACCCGGCGCCGAAGGCGACCAGCAGTGCCGCGGCACCCGGTTTGCTCTCGCCGGACCGCAGCACGGCCTCCATGGCCAGCGGGATCGAGGCCGCCGAGGTGTTCCCGGCCTCCTCGATGTCGTTGGCCAGCGCGCAGTTGGACGACAGTTTCAACTCCCGCGCCATGATCTCGATGATGCGGCCGTTGGCCTGGTGCGGAACCATCGCGTCGAGTTCGCCCGGGGTCAGGCCCGCGCGCTCGATGGCGTCCAGGCAGACCTTCTTCAACGAGTGCGCGGCCCAGCGGAAGACCGCGGTGCCCTCCATCGCGAGGTAGGGACGCACCGCGTCGGTGCCCTGCTCGTCGATCTCGTGGAAGAACTCCATCCAGTCCTTGTCCTGGCGGATGACGTGGTGCTGCTCGCCATCGGAGCCCCAGACGGTCGGGCCGATACCCGGTTCGTCGGACGGTCCCACGATCACCGCGCCGGCGCCGTCGGCGAACAGGAACGCGGTGCCGCGGTCGGCCGGGTTGATCGCGTCGCTGAGGCGCTCGACGCCGACCACCAGCACATGTCCGGCGGTGCCGCCCTTGACCAGATCCGAAGCCAGTGCCAGCGCATGGCAGAAACCGGCGCAACCGGCCGAGATATCGAAGGCCGCCGGATGGTTCATACCCAGTTCGGTGGCGATCTGCGGAGCGGCCGCCGGGGTCAGCAGCAGCCACGTGGACGTCGCCACGATGACGCAGTCGACCTGTTCGGCGGTGATTCCGGCCGCCGCGATGGCATCGCGAGCCGCCGCGGCACTCATCGCGACGATCGTCTCGGAATCGGAAGCGAACCGCCGCGTCCGGATGCCCGAGCGCGTCCGGATCCATTCGTCACTGGAGTCGATCGCTCCGGCGACCTCCTCATTCGTTACGACCCGGGCCGGGCGGTACACGCCGAGCCCGAGCATCGCCGTGTGCTCCACCCCGGTGATCTGGGCGAGTCGAGCAGCCATCTCGCATCTCCTCTGTACCTGGTTCGACGCACGTGCGAGCCGAACGTTGTTTCATCCCCCGGCCCGCCCTCGCGGCGAGGACCTGCGGTCCACTGTCCTACGAGCGCGTAGACATGAGGCCCCCTCATATTAGCCGGAATACTATCTTCGAGGGTGGGTATTGTCACAATCGAAGGGTGTATTACCGGCTCGCCGATCAGTACGGATACCGAAACCCGGGCGACCGGTCCATTCCGACGAATGCCCTGGAGGTCATCATGCTCGGTCTCGGAATCATCGGCTGGATCATCATCGGCGGATTGGCGGGCTGGATAGCCAGCAAATTCATGGGCACCGACGCTCAACAGGGCATCCTGCTCAATATCGTCGTCGGCATCGTCGGCGGATTGATCGGAGGCTTCCTGTTGCGGCTGTTCGGCGTCGATGTGCACAGCGGCGGCTTCCTGTTCAGCTTCCTGACGTGCCTGGGCGGTGCGGTCATCCTGTTGTGGCTGGTGCGGCTGGCCACGGGACGCAAGCGCGTCGGCTGAGCGGTGACGGACCGCCGCGCGGCGCGCGGCGTCCGTCCGGTCCGGTCCGATCGCGGCCACGCCACGGTGATGCACCGTCCCGTAAGGTGTGAGCGCGGTCCCTCGAGCTGTCCGGACCGACCGTCATCCGCGCACGAAAGAGGAGTCAGTGGCCCGCCGTCCCACCCCGCCCGGTACGCCCGAACGTACCGGGCTCGGTCATGTCGCCGACCTGGTCCGCGCAGCGATCCCACCGCTGCATCCCGCAGGTCTGCCCTTCGTCGCGGCGCCACTGGCGGTGGCGGTAGTAGGCGGGCGGCGACGCTGGCTGCGCCGCGCCGGGCTCGCCGCCGCCGCGGCCTCGGCCACCTTCTTCCGGCATCCGAACCGGGTTCCGCCGAATCGGGCGAACGTCGTGGTCGCGCCGGCCGACGGTGAGATCGCGCTGGTCGACACCGCGGTGCCGCCGGCCGAACTGAACCTCGGTGACATCGAGCTGCCGCGCGTGAGCATCTTCCTGTCGGTCCTGGACGTGCATGTGCAGCGCACCCCCGTCTCGGGCACCGTGCGGAACATCGCCTATCAGCGCGGCCAGTTCCACTCGGCGGATCTGCCGGAGGCCAGCTCGGTCAATGAGCGCAACAGCATGGTCATCGAGACCGCCTCGGGGCAGTTGGTGACGGTCGTGCAGATCGCCGGACTGCTGGCCCGGCGGATCGTCTGCGATGCCAAGATCGGCGACGGGCTGAGTATCGGCGAGACCTATGGACTGATCCGTTTCGGGTCCCGGGTCGACACCTACTTCCCGGCCGGAACCCGGCTGCTGGTCGAGCCCGGCCAGCGCACGATCGGCGCGGAGACGGTGCTGGCCGAACTGCTGACATGATCGAGAACACCGTGACCGAACACGGTCGCCGCCGCCGCACGATCCGCCTGCTGCCCAGCATCGTGACGATCCTGGCGCTGTGCGCCGGACTGTCGGCGGTGAAATTCGCTCTGGACGGTTCCCTCGACATCGCGCTGGCGATGATCGGCGCGGCCGCCGTCCTCGACACTCTGGACGGCCGGCTGGCCCGGATGCTGTCGGCCACCACCAAGATCGGCGCCGAACTGGATTCATTGGCCGACGCCATATCCTTCGGTGTCGCACCGGCATTGGTGCTCTACGTGACCGCGCTGCGACAGGACAGCGCGGGCTGGATCATCGCGCTGATCTACGCGGTGAGCATCGTGCTGCGATTGGCCCGGTTCAACACGATCATGGACGACGACAACCGCCCGGACTGGGAGCGCGAGTACTTCACCGGCGTGCCCGCACCGGCGGCCGCGCTGATCGCGCTGCTGCCGATCGCGATGCAGAGCCAATTCCACAGTGGCTGGTGGAACACCTTCCCCGTGGTCTCTGCGTGGACGGTATTCGCGGCGCTCCTGGCTGTGAGCACCATTCCGACCCTGGCGATGAAATCGGTCTCCGTCGCACCGCAGGCCGCGGCGATTCTCCTGGTGCTGGTGGCGCTGGCCGCGGCGGCCCTGATCACCTATCCGCTGATTCTGCTGATGGTACTGATCGGGTTGTATCTGGTGCATATTCCGTTCGCGTGGCGCTCGCAGCGCTGGGTGGCGGCGCGGCCGGAGACCTGGTCCCACAAACCGTCCGAACGCCGGGCGCAACGCCGCGCGGATCGGCGGCGCCCCGGCGTCGGCGAATCCCGGTCGCGGTTGCGGCGGCCCATCATCGGGGAGTCCCGGCTGCGATTGCGGCGGCCCGGCGGTCGTTGAGACCGGCATCCCGGAAGCCACACGGGCAGAATGGCAGGCGTGCCTGAATTGTCGCTGACCGCTCGACTCAACCGCTCGGCCGCCGATGCGCGACGCGGAGTGGTTCGCCTGCATGCCGAGGCGCTCGCGGCGCTCGGATTGCGGGAGTGGGACGGGATCGGCGTATTCGGCTCCCGGCACACGGCCGCGGTGGTCGGCCGCGCACCTGCGGATACGCCGGCGGGCGTGGCCCTCCTCGACGATGTGACGCTGTCCAATGCCGGTATCCGCGAGGACGCCACGGTGGTCGTCGCACCCGTCACCGTGTACGGCGCCAAGCACGTCTCGGTGACCGGATCGGCCGCGGCGATGGGCGCGATCGCGGAATCCACACTGCGGCAGGCATTGCTCGGCAAGGTGGTGACCGTGGGTGACGCGGTATCGCTGCTGCCCCGCGATCTCGGCCCGGGCACCAGTTCCGCCGCTGCGACACAAGCGCTTTCGCGCACCTTCGCCATCGCGTGGACCTCAGAACTGCTCACCGTGACCGCGACCGATCCGGGTACCGGTCCGGTCAGCGTGCAACCCAACAGCGCGGTGGTGTGGGGTGCGGCGGCACCGGCGGCCGACTCCTCACACGATCCGCGCGGCATGCTGGAGCCGGATCGGCCCGGCAGCCGGATGCGGATACGAGAGCGCCCCGCGCCGGTCGCCCTGGCAGATCTGGCCGGAGTGCGCGCGCCGGCGGCGAAACTGTCGGAATGGCTGAGCCTGGCGCTGGATGAACCCGAGCTGCTCCGGACGCTCGGTGCGCCACCGCATTTGGGGGTGTTGATCACCGGGCCCGCCGGGGTCGGCAAGGCCACGCTCGCGCGCGCGGTGTCGGCGCCGCGGCGAATCGTCGAACTGGACGGCCCCAACGTGGGTGCCGCGGAGAGCGGAGCCCGCCTGCGCGAGGTCGCGCTGGCGGTCTCGGAAGTCTGTTCCGGCACCGGCGGAATCCTGTTGATCACCGATATCGACGCACTGCTGCCGGCGGCTCCGGAACCGGTCGCCACCCTGATCCTCGATCAGCTGCGGGCCGCGGTCGCCGCACCCGGAGTCGCGTTCCTGACCACCACATCCCATCCCACCGCCGCCGATACCCGTTTGCGCGCACCCGATCTCTGCGATCGCGAGGTGGCGCTGACGCTGCCGACCGCCGCGATCCGCGCCGAACTGCTGCAGCAGCTCCTGCGCAATGTGCCGACCGCGGATCTGGAGTTCGAGGAAATCGCCTCCCGCACACCCGGTTTCGTCGTCTCCGACCTAGCCGCGCTGTGCCGGGAGGCTGCGCTGCGGGCCGCCTCCCGCGCCAGTCGCGACCACACCGATCCCGTACTGACCCAGCCCGATCTGGTCGGCGCGCTCGGGGTGATCCGGCCACTGTCGCGTTCGGGTTCCGAGGAACTCGCGATCGGCAGTCTGAGTCTCGACGATGTGGGCGATATGGCCGAGACCAAACAGGCCCTCACCGAGGCGGTGCTGTGGCCGCTGCGGCATCCGGATTCCTTCGCGCGGCTGGGGATCGATCCACCGCGCGGCGTACTGCTCTATGGGCCACCGGGCTGCGGGAAGACCTTCCTGGTTCGCGCACTGGCCGGCAGCGGTCAGCTCAGTGTGCACGCGGTCAAGGGGGCCGAACTGATGGACAAGTGGGTCGGTTCGTCCGAGCGCGCGGTACGCGAGTTGTTCCAGCGAGCCCGCGACTCCGCGCCGTCGCTGATCTTCCTCGACGAGGTCGACGCGCTGGCACCGCGGCGCGGGCAGAGCAGCGACTCCGGCGTCGGCGATCGGGTGGTCGCGGCACTGCTCACCGAACTCGACGGGGTGGAACCGCTGCGCGATGTGGTGGTCGTGGGCGCCACCAACCGGCCGGAACTCATCGATCCCGCCCTGCTGCGGCCCGGTCGGCTCGAACGCCTGGTCTTCGTCCCGCCGCCCGACGGCGCGGGCCGCGCCGAGATCCTGCGCACCGCAGGTCGTTCCGTTCCGCTGAGCGACGATGTGGACCTGACCGCCATCGCGGCCGAACTCGACGGCTACTCGGCTGCCGACTGTGCCGCGCTGTTGCGTGAGGCCGCCCTGGCCGCGATGCGCCGTGATGTGGACGCCGCCGCCGTCGGTGCCGCGGATCTGGCCTCCGCGCGCGCCACCGTGCGACCGTCCCTGGACCCCGCCCAGGTCGAATCGCTGCGTGGCTATGCCGAGCGCCGCGCCCTCTGATCCGGCAGGTCTGCCCCGGCTCGGGGCCGATCGCGGGTATTTTCGGCTGGTGCGCCTGCAGCGCGAGATTCTGGAGATGATCACGGCGGCGCTGGCCACCCTCGTCGCCGGGTTGTCGTTGATGCTGCCCAGCGGCTTCCACTGGACCTCGCCTACCTCGGTACTGCAACTGGATATGCTCGCCACCAGTCAGCCGCGCGCGGTCGCCGCCGGGTCGATCATCGCGCTGATCGTGGCCGTGTTCGCCACCACAGTCAACCACGCCCTGGCCGCTTGGGGTGCGGCGCTGTGCGGGGTCAGCGTGCTGTTCACAACTCATCTGGTGTCGCATTTCAACCCACCCGCCATCGCACCGGCGACGCTGAACTACCTGGACGCGCTGGCCGGCGGGATTCTGCTGGGCGGCATCGCGGTCGCGGTGATGCGCGGATGGTTGCAGGTGTTCGGCTGGACACTGGGCGCCCTGTCGGCGACCGTGTTCGGGCAACTCGGCTCGACCTCGGCGGGCGCCTTGCGCGGAGGAGTGACCAGGCCGCCGGGATGGTCGACGAACTCGCTGCCGCCCCTCTGGCTGATCATCGTGACCCTCGTTCTCGTCGCCGCCGGCACAATCGTCAATCGGCGGCTGGACACCGTGGAACGGCGATCGGTCGAATTGCCGATAGCGCCGATCGTCGCGGGACTGATCTACCTGCTCACCCAGCTCTTCGGGGCGCAGTGGCTCGCCCGTCATGCCGACAGTGCCGGACATATCGCCGCGGCGGTGGCGATGACCGTGGCCGCTGCCGTGATAGCGGCACTACTGCTCCCGCGCCGCGACGGGGTGCTCATCCTGCTGACCGTCGCGGGGACGACAGTGGGTGGCGCGCTGGTACCGGCGCGATTGTCGGTGTGGGCGGTGGCGCCGCTGCTGGTGGCGATCGGGATCGGCCTGGTGGCGGGATTTCGCCGGCCCGCGCCGATGGTGGCGATCGCGATGATCGGGGCGACCTCGCTCTACTGCGCCCTGTTCGCCCAGCATCGGCTCGACTCCAACATCCACGCCACGATCCTCGCCGGGGTGCTGGCCCTGACGGGTGGCTACAGCTTCGGCAGTGCCGCACCGCGCTACAACCCCACCCGGGTATTCGGTGTGGCCGTCGTATTCATGCCCACGGTGGTGGCGACGCTACGCGACCACCTGAGCCGTCCGAAATGTGTGATTGATCCCGAGTATCAGTACCTGTGCCCCATTCCCGCACAGCATGTGCAGACGCCCTATTGGGCCGCACTGGGAACCGTCGCGGGCTGCGCAGTCGGACTGCTCGCCCTACGTATCTGGCGCCGGCCCGCCGCCTCCGAACCAGTCCCCGCCGACGGCGATTCCACGGTAGCCGACATATAGCCTTTGCCTCTAGCGGCGCCCGGTATCGGCCGGTCGCGCCCACGAAATCACCGAGTCAGCAGTAGGATCGACCGAGCCAACACCCCGCCGCCGACCGACGGAGTGACGTTTGCTCGCTGTTCTGCTCGCCCATGCCCTGGCCGCCCTGCTCGCACCCCCCGCTGTGCGCGTACTGGGCAGGCGTGGGTTCTATCCGATCGCCTTGGCGCCACTCGCGGGCCTGATATGGGTGATCGCCAACTGGAACAGCGGCACCGAGGTGCACATCGAGTGGGCGCCCGAGATCCACATGGATCTGGATCTGCGCCTGGACAGCCTGTCCTCGATCATGTCGGTGCTGGTCCTCGGTGTCGGCGCGCTGGTATTGGCCTACTGCGCCGAATATTTCGACGATGACGACCGGGCCCGGCTCGGAATCTTCGCCGGATATCTGGTGGCCTTCGCCGGCGCCATGTTCGGTTTGGTCGTCAGCGACAACATGTTCGTGCTGTTCACCTTCTGGGAACTGACGACGGTGCTGTCGTTCCTGCTGGTGGGCCACCACGCCGAACAGAGCACCGGACGGCGCGCGGCCCTGCAGGCACTGCTGGTCACCGGCGCGGGCGGGCTCGCGATGCTGGTCGGCGTGGTGCTGCTCGGTCAGCGGTGCGGTAGCTATCTGCTATCGGAGGTGGTGGTCCGAGCCGATCCGCACGACTGGTCGACCGGTGTGGCGGCGGTGCTGATCCTGATCGGCGCGTTGAGCAAATCGGCGATCGTGCCGCTGCATTTCTGGTTGCCGGGCGCGATGATCGCCCCCACCCCGGTCAGTGCCTACCTGCACGCCGCCGCGATGGTGAAGGCCGGTATCTATCTCGTCGCGCGGCTGGCCCCGGGACTGGCCGAAACCCCGATGTGGCATCCGATCGTGTTCACCCTCGGCATCCTGTCGATGCTGCTGGCCGGTCTGCGATCGCTACAGGTCTACGACCTGAAACTGGTGCTGGCCTTCGGCACCGTCAGTCAGCTCGGATTCCTGCTGGTACTGGTCGGCACCGGCACACCCGAGGCGGCCCTGGCCGGTGCCGCGCTGCTGGTCGCGCACGCGCTGTTCAAGGGTTGCCTGTTCATGGTGGTCGGCATCATCGACCACAGCGCGGGCACGCGTGATCTACGCCGGCTGTCCGGGCTCGGCCGCCGCGCACCGGCCCTGTGCGCGATGGCGATCGTGGCCGCGCTGAGTATGGCCGCGATCCCGCCGCTGTTCGGATTCGTCGGCAAGGAGAGCGCATTCGCCGCGGAACTGGACGCGGACAATCTGAGCAGCCCGGTCCGGATCGTCGTCACCATCGGCATCGTGATCGGGTCGATGTTCACTGTCGGCTACAGCACCCGGATGATCTGGGGCGCCTTCGGCACCAAGCGCTCCACCGAGGGAGTGGCCGAACCGGAACCGTCGTGGCATCGCCCGACGGCCCTGTTCCTCGCGCCGCCGGCGGTACTGGCGGCCGCATCGCTGGTCGCCGGGCTCGCGGCCCCCTGGATGGACCGGCTGCTGTCGCCCTACGCGCGCACGCTCGGCCCGCTGGACACCCATTTGGCGCTGTGGCACGGCTGGGGCACCCCGCTGACCCTCACCCTGATCGCGATCGCCTGCGGTCTGGTGCTGTTCGAAATCCGCGACAGCATCGGCGAATCGGTCACTCCTCGCCTCGGAAACGCCGACCGGGTCTACGACGCCGTCCTGCGCGCGATGGATCAGTTGTCGCTGCGGATGACCGGTGCGACCCAGCGCGGTTCGCTGACCCTGAACCAGGGCCTGATCCTGGTCACCGTCGTGGTATTGCCGCTGATCATGCTGTTCGCCGGTGCGCGGGCGCCGATTTCGGTGCGCGCCTGGGATTCCGGTCTGCAGCTGGTGATCGGCGCGGTGATGGCCTCGATGGCGCTGGGCGCCACCGTGATGCGCAATCGACTCGCGAGTGTGCTGCTGGTGGGTGTCACCGGATACGGGTGCGGTGTGCTGTTCGCACTGCACGGCGCCCCCGATCTGGCGCTGACCCAATTCCTGGTCGAGACGCTGACCCTGGTGATCTTCGTACTGGTGCTGCGCAAGTTTTCCGCGGAGATCGAAACGGACCGCACCGCGGCACTGAAGGTGCGCCGCGCGATCCTGTCCGTCGCGGTCGGCGTCGCGGTCGTGATCGTGGCCGCCTTCGCCACCGCGGCCCGCGGCACCGAACCGATATGGCATCGAATCCCTTCTGCCGCATATAATTTCGGCGGCGGAAAGAATTCCGTGAACGTCCTGCTGGTGGATATCCGCGCCTGGGACACACTGGGTGAGATCTCGGTGTTGCTGGTCGCCGCCACGGGTGTCGCCTCGCTGATGTTCCGCAGCCGCCGTTTCGGCACCCTGCCCCGGGTCTCCGACGCACCGGGCTACAACCCCGATCCGGACCGATCGTATTGGCTGCGGGCCAGTCCGCTGGTGGCCCCGCGGCATCGCTCGATGGTGCTGGCGATGACCACCCGCATGCTGTTCCCGACCATCATGGTGCTGTCGGCCTACTTCTTCTTCGCCGGGCACAACGCACCCGGCGGCGGTTTCGCGGGCGGGCTCACCGCCGGATTGGCACTGGTCCTGCGCTATCTGGCGGGCGGGCGCTACGAACTGGCCGAGGCGCTGCCGGTGGACGCGGGACATGTGCTGGGCGCCGGGCTCACCCTGTCGGCCGGCACCGCGACCGGATCGCTGCTGCTCGGCGCACCCCCGCTGTCCTCGGCGATCATCGAGGTCACGCTGCCGGTGCTGGGGCACATCAAATTCGTCACGGCCATGCTGTTCGACCTCGGTGTGTACCTGATCGTGGTGGGCCTGGTCCTGGATGTCCTGCGCAGTCTCGGCGCCCGGCTCGACACCGAATTCCTCAACGACGCCTCGACTTCCGGGCCGATGCCCGTGGTGAAGGGGGACAAACGATGAGCGCGAACTTCACCATGCTGGCCCTGATCGGGATCATGGTCGCCTGCGGCGTGTACCTGGTGCTGGAGCGTGCGGTGTCGAAGATGCTGCTGGGACTGATCCTGTTCGGTAATGCGGTGAATCTGCTCATCCTGACGCTCGGCGGCCCGGATGGACGGCCGCCGATCATCGGCGAATCCGATCGGCGTCATCACGAGTCGGCCGACCCGCTGGCACAGGCGATGATCCTCACCTCCATCGTCATCACGATGGGCTTGGCCGCTTTCATTCTGGCCCTGGCCTATCGGGCCTTCGCCCTGACCACCACCGAACGGGTCGAGGACGATCCCGAGGATGTGAAGGTCGCCGCGAAGCGCGAAGGCGAGGATCCCGAACAATGACCTTGTCTCCGGGCCTGCTGCCCATACTCTGCCCGCTCCCGGTGCTGATTCCCCTGCTCACCGCGGCCGCGACGTTGATCGTCGGCCGCAAGCCACGGGTCCAGCAGGTGATCTCGATCGCCGCGCTGACCGCCGTGGTCGCCATCTCCGGAGTGCTGCTGTATCTGGCCGACCGCGATGGAATGGGCGCGGTGCAGGTGGGCGGCTGGGACACCCCGATCGGCATCACCCTGGTGGTCGACAGGTTGTCGGCGGGCATGATCCTGGTGTCGTCGATAGTGCTGCTCGCGGTGCTGATCTTCGCGGTCGGGCAGGGTATCAGCGACGGCGCCGAACGCCAGCCGACCTCGATCTTCCAGCCGACGTATCTGATTCTGAGCGCGGGGGTTTCGATCGCGTTCCTCGCCGGGGATATGTTCAATCTGTTCGTCGGCTTCGAGGTGCTGCTGGCCGCCTCGTTCGTCCTGCTGACGCTGGGCGCCAGCGCTGACCGGGTCCGGGCCGGGGTGTCGTATGTGATGGTGTCGATGGTGTCGTCGCTGATCTTCCTCACCGGCATCGCACTGGCCTACGCCGCGACGGGCACCCTGAACTTCGCCGATATGTCGGTCCGGATGGCGACCGTGCCGTTGGGGACGCGCAGTGCCATCTGCGCGGTCCTGCTGGTGGCCTTCGGGATCAAGGCCGCGGTCTTCCCGCTGTCGAACTGGCTGCCCGATTCCTATCCGACGGCGCCCGCGCCGGTCACCGCCGTGTTCGCTGGTCTGCTGACGAAAGTCGGCGTGTACGCGATCATCCGGGTGCACTCGCTACTGTTGCCGGTCGGCACGTTCGACGCGGTCCTGCTGGTCTGCGGCCTGCTCACCATGGTGATCGGCATCCTGGGCGCGATCGCGCAGAGCGATATCAAACGACTGCTGTCGTTCACCCTGGTCAGCCATATCGGCTATCTGATGTTCGGGGTCGGATTGAATTCGATCGGCGGTACCACCGGAACGGTCTTCTACGTAGTGCACCACATTCTGGTGCAGACGACGTTGTTCCTGGTGGTGGGCCTGATCGAACGCCAGGCCGGGTCGGCGTCGCTGAGCCGGCTGGGCGGACTGCTGGCGGCCAGTCCCGCGCTGGCGCTGCTGTTCGGTATCCCGGCGCTGAATCTCGGTGGTATCCCGCCGTTCTCGGGCTACATCGGCAAGGTGCGGCTCCTGCAGGCCGGCGCCGCCGACGGGAGTGTGCTGTCCTGGATTCTGATCGCCGGTGCGGTGCTGACCAGTCTGCTGACGCTCTACGTGATGGCGCGGGTGTGGAGTAAAGCGTTCTGGCGGCCGCGGGCGCAGGCTCCGGAGGGCGCGCTGGCACACGCCGCCCCCTCGGCGCTGATCGACGAATCCACCGATGTGCTGTACGACGACCGCGACGATCCGGGCCGGATGCCGCGCCTGATGGTGGCGCCGACCGTCGCGCTGATCGTGGTGGGACTTGCCCTGACGGTGTTCGCCGGGCCGATCCTGAACATTTGCCGACATGCCGCCGAAGACCTCAACGATCCGCATCGATATCTGGAAACCGTACTGGGACCACCGGATTCGTGGCAGACGGGCGGCAGGCGATGAACCGGGAGCGACTGGTCCGGATCGGCGTACTGATCTGGCTGGCGGTGGTCTACATGGCGCTGTGGGGCACCTTCAGCGTCGCGAATCTGCTCGGCGGCCTGGTGGTCGGTGTGCTGATCATGGTGCTGCTGCCGTTGCCGCGAGTGCCGGTGAACGGCGGGCTGCATCCGCTGCCCCTGCTGAAAGCCGTTGTCCTGACCGCGTATTACGCGGTCGAATCCAGTTTCCAGATCGCCTGGTTCGCGGTCCGTCCGGCCGGTGCGCCGGTCTCGGGTGTCCTGCGGGTGCGGATGGCGATCGACTCGGATCTGGTGCTGGTGCTGTGCGCCGATGTGCTCAATCTGATCCCGGGCACGATGGTGCTGGAACTGGACCGCACAGCCGGACTGGCCTGGGTGCACGTCCTCGATGTCGGCAGCGACGCGGCGGTGGAGAAGTTCTACCGCATCACCCGGCAACTGGAGGCCTTGCTGATCAGCGCCTTCGAACGACGAGGCGAGGAAACACAGGAGGCAGGGTGAGCGACACTGGCGCAGCCGCGCACTCTGCCGACCGGGTGCGGGTGTCCCGCAAACTACAGGAGGCAGGGTGACTGTCGTCGCGATCATCGCGGGGGTGCTGCTGAGTATTGCGGCCGTATTCACCGCGTATCGGGTACTGGCCGGGCCGGGCACGCTCGACCGGGTCGTGGGTATCGATTCACTGGTCTGTCTCGCCGCGGCGGGACTGGCGGTTTGGGCCGCGTACAGCGACGACACCGCGGTGGTGCCCGGCATCGTCGCACTCGCGCTGGTCGGATTCCTGGGCTCGGCCGCGGTCACCCGATACCGGGTCCGGGACGACCGATGAGTGTCTTCGATGCCGCGCTGGGCTGGGTGTCGTATGTGGCAATCCTGGTGGGCGCATTTCTCGCCGCCACCGCCGCGGTCGCCATCGTGCGCTTCCCCGACACTCTCACCCGCATGCATGCGGCGACGAAACCACAGGTCACCGGGCTGATTCTGATTCTCATCGGAGTAGCGATCCACCTGCGCGGCCATCCCAACGTCTGGATGCTGATGCTGACCGGACTGTTCACACTGGTCACCGCACCCGCCATCGCCCATCTGATCGGCCGCACCGCCTATCGGGAACAACGCCACCGCGACGGTCTGCTGCTGGTCAACGAGCTGGGCGATGAGGGCATCGACGACGAGGACTGATCCGCGGAAAGTCTCAGGCCCCCGCCGCCACCGGCACCGCGGCCGGTTCCTCCGCATGCCGCGCGAACCACGTGTAGTAGAAGGCCGAGGCGAAGCCGGCGAACAGTCCCAGCGCGATGATTCCGGCGGGCAGTGGATATTCGGCCATCCGCACCGCGAGATAGCGATACGACAGCAGCAACCCGGCCAGCAGCCCGAATCCTCCGGCGACCAGCGCGATCCGGCCGCGGTCCCAGCCCCGTTCGGGTGCGCGCAGCGCCGATTCGACGGTCAGTGCCAGGACCGCGCCGGCGAGCAGATCCGCACCGTAGTGGTATCCGAATCCCAATGTCGCCGTCAGTGTCGCCAGCAGCCAGAACATCCCGCCCCAGCGCAACCAGCGCGGCGCGGGTGTGCCGTCGGCCGCGCGACGGGAGTGCAGGAAGACCGTAGTCGCCCAAGCCGTATGCATCGAGGGCATGCAGTTGCGGGGGGTGGCGTTGTCGAAGGGCATCTGCTTCGGGTGGTAGTCGAGCGGCGGCACGATATGCGGCCAGTAGTTGCCGACCTGCAGACCGTGACCGTCGGTCCCGAACGCGAACATCGGCCCGACGACCGGGAACATCAGGTACACCACCGGCCCGAGCAGACCCAGCACCAGGAAGGTGCGAACCAGATAGTGGCCCGGCCAGATCCCGGTGGGGACGACCTTGCGCAGCTGCCAGGCCGCCACCACCATCGCCGCCACCGGCAATTCGATGTAGACCCAATGCAATACGCCGTAGACCGCCGGCCCCAGTGCGTCGAGCACCCGGCCCATCACCCACGAGGGTTCGCCGAAGGCATGGTCGGCCAGCACCAGGTAGCGGTCCCGGACGTTCGGTCCGGCCATCACGGTGAAGTGCAACCACACATCGCCGATCTTGGTGGCCAGGATCAGCAGGGCGCCGAGTGCCGCGGCGCGCAGCGCGTTGCGTTTGTCCACGCCTTCCCAGCCCAGCCAGGCCACCAGCGCCACCCCCGTCAGGGCGATGACCGCGCCGTTGCCGACGGTCATCGGCCCGCCGGACAGGACGCGGATCAGCGCGCAGATCGCGTCGACGGCGATCGCCACCCCCAGGGTGATGAATCGCCGCCGCCGCGACAGCCCGACCAGTGCCAGCGCCAGCCCGGCCCATGGCACCGACACCGACTTCGGCGTGCCCGCGAAGTCCTCCCACAGACTGTGCAGTGGACCTTCGAAACCGTTGTGGGACGCCACGATCTGCAGACCGATGAGGAGCGCGATCACCGCGGTGATCAGCGCCGCCGTCCTCAGCTGCGGCGCGACCGCCCAGGTCCGGCGTCGGCGGGCGCCACCGAGGTCGGAGCGCGGATCATCGAGCAACACCTGATCATCGTAAACGGGTGATGAATTCCAGCCCTCGGGCAGAGGAAGGACCAGCGACGAGTGTGATCTGCGCCATGGCCCACAACATTTCCGTAAGCGAATGCCAATGGCCCGCGGTCACAGTCGTTCCATGTTCACTTGGTATGTCGCCCTGCTCGCGATCAGCGGGATCATCATGATCGCATTGGCCTCGGTGAAGAACGGGCAGAGCAGTACGTCCCGCTCGCTGAGCGGCATCCTCGGTGCCGTGTACCTGGGGTACGCGGTCTACCTCGCCTTCATTTTCGACGGCGGCTCATATCTGATCTTCTTCCAGGCGTTCATCGTGCCGGTGATGCTGGTGGTGAACTTTTTCCGGAACCGCACGCCACGGCCGAAGCTCACCGAGACCCAGAAGGCGTGGCGCGAATACCAGAATGCGGCACAGCGTTCGTAGGCCCGGTCCACGAGTTTCCTAGCGCGACGATTTCGTCGGCGACCCAGCGGGCGACACCCGGCGGATAGGGATCGGACAAACCCAGCACGATATGACCGAATCCGGCGTCCACGGCCGCGGCGATCGCGGTTCGGGTGGTTTCGGGGTGGTCGTAGGAGACCGGCAGGTGAATCGAGCGGGTGATGGTCGCGGGATCCCGGCCGATCTCGGCACAGTAGCGGTCGAGCAGGGCACTGCGTGCGGCGCGATCGGCGAGGCGGTCCACCGCTCCGTCCGCGGCGAGGTAGGGCAGGCCGTGCGCATCGTATTCGCGCCGGGCGAGGGGGGGCTCGGCCGCGATCCGGAACCGAGACCGAAGTCGAGCCGGCCGCCGGAGACGATGTCGACGGTGGCTGCGATCTTGGCGAGCACGGCGGGCGGGCGGAATCGGTTGCTGGACACCAGCAGTCCGAGCCGCAGCCGTTCGGTCTGCGCGGCGAGGGCCGAAAGCAGTGTCCAGCCTTCGAGAATCGGCCCGTCCGGATCACCGCCGATCGGCATGAGGTGATCGAACAGCCAAGCGTGCTCGATTTCCGGGATCGCATCGGCCTCCCGCCACACCTCGGCGATATCGCGGTAGTCCACCTGCATCGGCGCGGTCATGATGCCGAAACTCGGGGAAGTGGTCATGTCGTTTCCTGTCAGCGTCGGCGCAGTGCCGGATCGAGCAGAGACGGTGGCGTGTCGAATTTCTCCTGTGGCGCGAGATCGACTCCCGGAGCGACGATTTCGTCGATAGCGTCGAGGATGTCGGGGGTGAGCACGGTATCGGCCGCGGCGAGTTGCGATCGCAGGTGTTCGAGAGTGCGCGGTCCGATGATCGCGCTGGTGACGCCCCGATGCGCGGTCACGAACCCGAGCGCCAGCTGAATCATCGTCAGCCCGGACGCCTCGGCCAGGGCGGCCAGCCGCTCGACCGCTTCCATCCGAGCCTGATTCGACGGAACACTCGGATCGAATCGTTCCGGCAGGACGGCGGCGCGGTGGGTGGTGATCTCACGGTCCCGCCGGACAGCGCCGGACAACCAGCCCGAGGCGAGCGGACTCCACGCCAGGACACCGAGTCCGTATTCCTCGGTCACCGGCAGTACGTGAGTTTCGATGCCGCGCTGCAGGATCGAGTACCCGGGCTGCTCGGTGACATATCGGCCCAGGTGATTCGCGCGGGCCGCCCACTGCGCCTGCACGATGCGGTACGCGGGGAACGTCGAGGAGCCGAAATAGCGAATCTTGCCCGCGCGCTGGAGATCCGTGAGCGCCGACAGCGTCTCCTCGTCGCTGGTGCGCGGATCCCACCGATGGATCTGATACAGGTCGACGTGGTCCACATTCAACCGGCGCAGACTGTCTTCCAGTGCGGTGACCAGCCAGCGCCGGGAACTGCCCTGATGGTTGCGCTCGGTACCCATCGGCGAATTCGCCTTGGTGGCCAGCACGATGTCGTCCCGGCGACCGGCGATGGCCTTGCCGACCATCTCCTCCGATTCGCCCTGGCTGTAGCGGTCGGCGGTGTCGATGACATTGATTCCGGCCTCCAGGGCGGCGTCGACGATGGCGGTCGCGTCGTCCTGGGTGGTGTGCCCGATGGCACCGAAGTTCATCGCGCCCAAGGCCAGGGAACTGACCTGTACGCCGGTCCGGCCCACTGTGCGGTACTGCATGGGATTCCTCCACGGGAGTGAGTGGTTTTCGCACGCACGATCTGCCATGCTGAAAGCGGAACATTGTTCCGATAACCAACATACGGAACATTGTTCCGCTTTACAAGAGGGAGGTTGACGCCGCGATGCCCGAGCGTGAATCTGCTGGGCCCACATCGGCGACGGCGCCCGCCCCGCGGAAACGAGCCGATGCCCGGCGCAACGAGCAGGCGCTGCTGGATTCCGCGGCCGAGGCCTTCGTCGCCTCCGGAGTCGATGTCCCGGTGCGCGAGATCGCCAAGCGGGCCGGCGTCGGCGTCGGCACGATATATCGCCACTTCCCCACCCGCGCGGATCTGATCGTGGCCGTGTACCGGCATCAGGTGGAGGCCTGCGCCGCGGCCGGACCCGCACTGCTCGCCGAGGGCGGTTCGCCGCATGCGGCACTGGCGCGGTGGATCGACATGTTCGTCGATTTCCTGACCACCAAACACGGCCTCGCCGGCGCGCTGCAATCCGACGACGCCGCCTTCGACTCGCTGCACGCCTATTTCATCGACCGCCTGCTCCCGGTCTGCACCCAACTTCTGAACGCGGCCCGGGAGGCCGGCGAGATCGACGGCTGCGATATCGAGCCCTACCAACTGATGCGCGGCGTCGGCAACCTGTGCATCGGCGCCGAGTCCGACGAGCAGTACGACGCTCGCCGTCTGGTGGCCGTTCTGATCACCGGCCTGCGCCGCAGCTAGGCCGAAACCGCGGCCACCCGAAACCCGTTGCCGCCAGGGCGAAGTGGGGCCGGCGTGGCAGCTACCGAGCGCACGGTCCACACTGCTGGAATGGGTGAATACATTGATGCGGGCGGGCTGCGCACCTACTACGAGGTGCACGGTGCGGGGGATCCAGTGGTGCTGCTGCACGGTGGCCTGGCCACCGCCGAGTCATGGGCGCGGCAGGTGCCCGATCTGGCCGCGCACTATCGGGTGTACGTACCCGAACGGCGCGGCCACGGGCACACCGCCGATGTCGACGGCCCCATCACCTACGCGGCGATGGCAGCCGACACCGCGAACTGGCTCGAGGCGATGTCATTGACCGGCGCACATCTGATCGGCTGGAGCGACGGCGGTGCGGTCGCCGCGCTGGTCACGATCGACCGGCCGGATCTGGTCGGCAAACTGGTTGTCATCGGCCAGTATCTGTCGCTGGACGGGGAGTGGCCGTCCTCGCGGGCGGCCCTGGACGATATGGCCACCGACGCCGATACCCGGGCGATGTTCGAGGGTCTGCACGGACCGCTGTCCCCGGACGGACCGGATCATTTCCCGGTCGTCTACGAGAAGATGATGCGGCTGTGGCGCGAGGAACCGGAGATCCCGCTCACCGACATCGCGCGCATCACCGCACCCACGCTGATCATGCAGGGCGATGGTGACTGGGTGCGGGTCGAGCACAGTGCACTGCTGGCCCGTACCGTCGCAGACGCCGAACTCGCCGTGGTCCCCGGCACCTCCCACGCGCTACCGCTGGAGAAACCCGAGTTGGTGAACGCACTGCTCCTGGATTTCCTGAAGGCCGAGCGGATCAGCCGGTTTCTCCCCGTCGGCACGGAATAGACCGGTCCGGATCAGCGCCGCGCGAACAGCGGGTCAGCGCTTCAGTTCCTCGACCAGCGCATCCACCACCGCGACCAGATCACCCTGCGCGGCGGCCGCGACCCGGCGTTGCCGTTGATAGGACGCCCCACGCTCGACGATATCGGGCACCCGCGCGAGTTCGGTCTCACACCGCAGCAGTTTCGCGGTGGGCTGCAGCCGGTCCAGCAGATCGGCCAGATCATCGGTGACCAGCCGCTCGTTACTGTCGGAATCGGTGATGATGATGGCGTCCAGCCCGTAGCGCGCTGCGCGCCACTTGTTTTCCTGCACATGCCAGGGCGGCAGCGTGGGCATGGTCTCACTCGCCTCCACCCGCCGATCCAGATCGACGATCAGGCAGTGGATCAGCGCCACGATGGCCGACAGCTCGAAGCGGCTGGTGATGCCGTCGCAGACGCGGACCTCGATGGTCCCCCACCTCGGCGCCGGGCGGATATCCCAGTGCATACCACCGAGTTGTTCGAACACACCGGTTTTCATCTGGTCATGGACGAAAGATTCGAATTGCGACCAGTTCTCGAATTGGAACGGCAATCCCGCGGTCGGCAACTGCTGGAACATCAGCGCCCGGTTGCTCGCGTAGCCGGTGTCGAGCCCCGCCCACATCGGTGAGGACGCCGACAGCGCGAGCAGATGCGGATACGACAGCAGCAGCGTATTGAGGATCGGAAAGACCTTCTCGGGGTGCGAGACCCCGACATGTACGTGCACACCCCAGATGAGCATCTGCCGCCCCCACCACTGGGTGCGGCTGATCAGCTCGTCGTAATGCTCGGTGCGGGTGAGCTGCTGGGTCGACCACTGTGCGAACGGATGTGTCCCGGCGCAGAACAGATCCACCCCGACCCCATCGGCGGCCAGGCGCACGGTATCCATCGTGGAATGCAGTTCGTCGACGACCTCGCCGACCGTATCGTGCACGCCGCTGACCAGTTCGACCGTATTCTTCAGCAGCTCCTTGGTGACATGCGGCGGGCCGTTGGGCGCGCGCAGATCACCGACGGCATCGAATACCGCGGCCGCGGTATTGGACAAATCGCGCGTCTGCTTGTCGACGAGCGCGATCTCCCATTCGACACCCAGGGTCGGGCGGGGCGAGCCGTTCCAGGGAACCGTTCGAGAACCTGCCCCACCCATGACGGGCCGTCGCTCAGCCGATGACGCCGCAGGCGATACGCCCGCCCGCGTCGCCGGTTGCGAGGGTTTCCGCGTCGGGACCGGGCGCGCCGCCGTTGGCCTGCAGGTACCGGTTGGGAATGTTGGCGAAGTTGTCGGCGCCGGCGTGAATCATCAGCGCCTTGCCCTTCAACTCGTCCAGGGTGACCGCGTCCGTGGTGGTGACCAGCTTCGCGGTGCCGTCCTTGCGAACCTCCAGCGAGGTCAGATCACCGCTGGCCGGATGCGTGTTCGAATCGCCGACCTGCAGATGTCCACCGGCGGAAAGGAAATTGCCGGGCGCGCCGCCGGACGGCGCGGTGGAGTTGGGCTCGCACTTGCCGTTCTGGTGCACGTGCAGGCCGTGGAAGCCGGGCTGCAGACCGTGCGCCTCGACGGTGATCTCGACATGATCGCCGGACTTGGCGATGGTGGCGGTGCCGACCTGCGCACCGGCCGGGTCCTTCAACTGCACCGAGACCGAATCGCCCGAGGGCGCGTTCTGCTCGGCACTACCCGAGGTGCCCTCCGCCGCGGCACTACCCGTCCACACGGGCGGGGTGGTCCCCTTGACGTCGCTGGTCTCCTGGTTGTTGCTGCATGCGACCAGGCCGAATGCCGCGATCGCGAGCACCGGGGTCACAATCCGCCAGGAGGGGCGACGAGTTGTCGAGGGGGCCATCGGAGAACTCCTTTACGAGTACCGAGTTTATGAGCAGTGCTGGTTGAACAGATTCCTTACCGCACAAGATGATGCCAGAGTGGTCGGGCACCGAACTGCTGGGGCTCGGTTGGGTTCTAGTTTCCGGTGACGATCACGATGACGCCCGGCCCCGAGTCCGCGATTCCGGCGAATCGCGGTTCGGCCGAAATGCCCAGTTCCTTCGCGATCGCTTGGGCGGTCTCCTTCTCCTGCGGTGAATTCCCGTAGTAGACGGTGGTTTTCGCGACGACTCCGCCCGGATAGTTACCGGTCTCGGTGACATCGAACCCGGCGGAGGTGAGCTGATTTCCGGTCTTCGCGGCCAGGCCCGACACCGTGCTGTTGTTCAGCACCCGCACCGGGATGGTCTTGTCCACCGCGCCCGTGGTGCTGGTGGGCGGCGCGGTCGTCGTGGTGAGCGTGGTCGACGGTGCCGCGGTGGTCGATTCGGCGGTGGCGGCCCCGGCCACACTGGTGGTCAGCGGGGCGGCCGAGGACTCGGTATCCGAAGTCTCGGATGTCTCGGCGGCCGCGGAATCGGACGACGAATTCGACAGCGCCATGGCGCCGAGGCCCGCGAAGACGATCGCGAGTGCGATCAGCACCATCGCGAGTGCTCGCAGCGGCGGTCCACCGGAGGGCGGATTCGGGTTGCTCACGGTCTCGACCCTAGTCGCACGACGGAGTGGGTGCGCGCATCAGACCTGGAAGCCCATGCGCCGGGCGGTACGCGATTTCTGGCGACTGGCCCGCAACCGGCGCAGCCGCTTCACCAGCATCGGATCCGCGGCCAGCGCCTCTGGCCTGTCGACGACGGTATTGAGCACCTGGTAGTAGCGGGTGGCCGAGAGTTCGAACAACTCGCGGATGGCTTCTTCCTTCGCGCCCGCGTACTTCCACCACTTGCGTTCGAAATCGAGAATGTCGAGTTCGCGGCGGGACAGACCCGCCACCGCCGCATTTCCCTCGCCGGGAGATCCCTCGACCGCTGCCGCGATCTCTTCGCTCGCGGAGCCATCGTCGCTTGCGGATAGATTCCGGGCCGCTGCGCTGTCCATATCGCTCCCTCGCCGAACCAACTACCGGACGACAGTTGCGCTCATTCAACCACGGAGCCCGGAGGATCATCGAGGCGTTGTACGGCGTGTCGGAGGTCCCCGGCCCGCCGCGTAAAGTATGCGAACATGGCGATTCTCCCGATCCGCATCGTCGGCGATCCCGTTCTACACAATCCGACCCAGCAGGTGTCGCAGTCACCGGACGAGCTCGCGCAGTTGCTGACGGATATGTACGAAACCCTCGACGCCGCCAACGGTGTGGGGCTGGCCGCCAATCAGGTGGGTGAGTCGCTGCGGCTGTTCGTCTACGACTGCCCGGACGTGCAGCCCGACGGTTCGGTACAGCGCCGGCGCGGTGCGGTGATCAACCCCGTCCTGGAAACCTCCGAACTCCCCGAAACCATGCCCGACCCCGACGACGACGAGGAGGGCTGTCTCTCGGTTCCCGGCGAGCAGTTCCCCACCGGCCGCGCGGACTGGGCGCGAGTCACCGGCACCGACGAAAAGGGTGAGCCGGTGACGATCGAGGGCAACGGGTTCTTCGCCCGTATGCTGCAGCACGAGGTCGGCCACCTCGACGGATACCTGTACGTCGACGTGCTGATCGGACGCAATGCCCGGGCCGCGAAGAAGGCCATCAAACGCAACGGCTGGGGCACACCGGATTTGAGCTGGGTGCCCGGTGAGGTGCCGGATCCGTTCGGATATGACGACTGACTTTCCCGATCTTCCCGGGTTCCCCGCAATTCCCCTCGGCCATCGGGTGGTCGTGCGATATCGCCTGCCCGAAAATGACGCACAGCAGTACACCGATGTGATCGGCGAACTGCTCGCACACGACCCGGTACAGGTGCGCGCCGCCGACGGCACCACCGTGACGGTCACGGCCGATCGCGTGGTGGCCGCGAAACCACTGGGCCCCAGACCGATTCGAATCGGCGAGATCCGAGCGCTGGAGTCCGCCGCCATCGACGGCTGGCCCGGGCTGGAGCGCGCCTGGTTCGACGGCTGGCTGTGCAGCGCCGGAAACGGGTACACCCTGCGTGCGAATACCGCGGTGCCGCTGGGCGATTCCGGACGCGGCGCGGCGCTGGACATGCGGACGTTGCAAACTATCGGCCAGTGGTACGCGGGACAGGGCCTGCCGCTGCGCCTCCGACTGCCCGACCGGCTGGCACCGGTGCCCCCGGGCTGGCTGGTCTGGGGCGAGACCCTGGTCCTCGCCATCGACATCACCAATTTCGTACTGCCCCAAGGGCCCTCGATGGTCCGCATCGATGAACGGCCGCATCCGGCCTGGCTGGAACTACACCGGCAGCGCGGCGAGGACACCGTCGACGAGTCCGAACCACCGCCGGATGTGGCGGTTCTCACCGCGGCCCACGAGGGCTCCGTCGGATTCGCGGGCCTGGGTCTGCCCCAGCCCCTGGCGATCGGCCGCGCCGCACTGACCACCGCTACCGACGGCCGCCGCTGGGTCGGATTGGGCTGTATCGCGGTCGCGGCCCCGCACCGCCGGCACGGACTTGGCACCCTGGTCTGCGCCGAACTGATCCGCTGGGGCCACAAACGCGGCGCCACCCACGCCTACGTCCAGGTCGAGGCGGGCAACAACGGTGCGCTGGCGATGTATCGAGAGATGGGTTTCGTCGACCATCACCACTACCGCTATGCCGCACCGAATCCGAATGTGGGGCAATACCGCGCGCCATGAGGAAACGCGGGGCCACTAATCTCCACCTATGCGCCTGGCTACCTGGAATGTGAATTCGATCCGGTCCCGATTGGACCGGGTCGTCTCGTGGCTGGACCGCTCCGATATTGATGTACTGGCCATCCAGGAAACCAAGTGCCGGGACGATCAGTTCCCGGCCGAGCGGTTCGAGGAGGCCGGCTACGAGGTCGTGCATACCGGGTTCAGCCAGTGGAACGGGGTGGCGATCGCCTCGCGAGTGGGGATCGATGATGTCGAGGTCGCCTTCGGAGGGCAGCCCGGTTTCGACAAGGAGGCCGAGAACTCACTGCTGAGCGCGCCGGTGGTCGAGGCACGGGCGATCGGCGCCACCTGTGCCGGGGTGCGGGTCTGGAGTCTGTATGTGCCCAACGGACGCTCGCTCACCGATCCGCACTTCACCTACAAACTGGAATGGATTGCGGCACTGCGGGATTCCGGCGCGACCTGGTTGCGAGAGAACCCCAGCGCACAGATCGCGCTGTGCGGGGACTGGAATATCGCACCCACCGACGACGACGTGTGGTCGCCGGAGTTCTTCACCGACAAGACCCATACCTCCGAGGCCGAGCGCGCCGCGTTCGATGCGGTGGTCGAGGCCGGATTCACCGACGTGATGCGGCCCTTCGCGCCCGGCCCCGGCGTCTACACCTACTGGGACTACACCCAGCTGCGCTTCCCGCGCAAAGAAGGGATGCGCATTGATTTCGTTCTCGCCTCGCCCGCTCTCGGCGCACGCGCGACCGATGCCATGGTCGATCGTGAGGAACGAAAGGGGAAGGGCGCCAGTGACCACGCGCCGGTCGTGATCGAATTCTCCGGCGACTGAGCGGCTTTCCCTCGATCAGGTCTGCCGGGTCTTGATCGCATCGTGGGAGATGTAGACGTCGTAACTGCCGGGCATCGCGATCACGGCATTGCCGTAGGCGGAGCGGACGAACGGCTTGGTATACCAGCTGTGTTCGCGCATATCGGTGAAGAAGTCACCGTCGCCGCCGTTCAACATGGTCTGATGCTGGCCGACCGCATCACCGTCGAGGCGCTGCCCGTACAGCCGGGTGACCTTGTAGCCGGAATGGAATCCGAGGGCGTTGACCCACGGTTCCAGCTCGACGATATCGGCCTGCAGTACCCACAGATCACCCTCGATGCGGTAGGTCCGGTGGATCTCGTCGTGGTGGCCGTCGCCGTACAGGGTGAGCTCCACATCGAGGGCGTGATCCTTGCCCGCAACGCTTTTCGCGATAACGTGCGCGGCCTTGACCTCACCGGTCAGGCCCAGATATGTCTGCAACAGCGTGACCGCCCACAGCAGCACCACGGCCACGAGCAGCACCGCCAGCCCGCTCGCGCCGCGGCCGATCTGCCTGCGCCACCCGGCCTTCCGCGCGCGAAGTACGGCCGTGATCAACATCGCGATCGCTATCACGAACAGGACCGCCAGCCCTACCTGCATCCAGCCGAAGGCCACCGGAAACACCATGCCGACAGTTTTACCCCCGAATTGATGAATCACGCGGGTCGAGCCGCGAAAAGTTCGGGGCCGGCCGGGAATTCCCGGCCGGCCCCGAACAAGGGATGTGCCCGTGACTCAGAAGGCCGCTTCGTCGAGCTCCATGATGTCGTTGTCGAGGTTGCCGAGTGCGGCCCGCACCCCGCTCAGCAGCGGCAGCTGGTTCTTGGCGAACCACGATGCCACGGTGACCTTTCCGGTGTAGAACAGCCGATCGGAATCCGAGACGTCACCGGCGAGGGCGGACTGTGCGACCGCGGCCTGCCGCAGCAGCAGCCAGCCGATGATCAGATCGCCCACGGCGTGCAGGAATCGCACCGAACCCAGCCCCACCTTGTAGATCTCCTTCGGGTTCTGCTGGGCGGCCATCAGGTGGTCGGTGAGCGTCGCCGCCATCGCCTGCACATCGGCCAGCGCCGTACCCAGCAGGGCCTTCTCCGCCGTCAGGGAGTCGGGGTCGGACTCGGTGAACTGCTTCACCAGACCCGAGATATGCCCCAGCGCCACACCCTTGTCGCGAACGATCTTGCGGAAGAAGAAATCCTGCGCCTGGATGGCGGTGGTGCCCTCGTACAGCGAGTCGATCTTCACGTCGCGGATGTACTGCTCGATCGGATAGTCCTGCAGATAACCGGAACCACCGAAGGTCTGCAGCGTCTCGGTGAGGATTTCGTACGCCCGCTCGGAACCCACACCCTTGACGATCGGCAGCAGTAGATCGTTCACCCGCGCGGCGAGTTCGGCGTCGGCGCCGAAATTCGCCTGTGCCACATCGGTATTCTGATAGGCCGAGCAGTACAGATACAACGCTCGCAGGCCCTCGGCGTATGACTTCTGCAGGGCGAGGCTGCGCCGCACATCGGGATGGTGGATGATGGTGACGCGGGGCGCGGTCTTATCGGCCATCTGCGTCAGATCCGCGCCCTGCACGCGAGACTTGGCGTATTCCAGGGCATTCAGATATCCGGTGGACAGTGTGCCCGAGGACAGCACGCCGACCATCATGCGAGCGTTCTCGATGACCTTGAACATCTGGGCGATACCGTTGTGCGCGTCGCCGACCAGATAGCCGATCGCGGGCTTGTCGCCGCCGTAGGTCAGCTCACAGGTGGGCGAGGATTTGATACCCATCTTGTGCTCGAGGTTGGTCACCAGGACGCCGTTGCGAACCCCCAGAGCCATTGTCTGCGAGTCGAACAGGTACTTCGGGACCACGAACAACGACAGGCCCTTGGTACCCGGACCGGCGCCCTCCGGACGGGCGAGCGTGAGGTGGAACATATTGTCGGCGGTGTCACCGACGTCACCACCTGAGATGAAGCGCTTCACACCCTCGATATGCCAGGTGCCGTCGGGCTGCCGCACCGCCTTGGTACGGCCCATGCCGACATCGGAACCGGCGTCGGGCTCGGTGAGCACCATCGTTCCGCCCCAGCGGTTGTCCCAGGCGTAGGCGGCCCAGCGCTGCTGTTCCTCGGTGCCCTCGCGGTAGAGAACCTGGTGCATGAGCGGGCCCATATTGAAGAAGGCGGCCGAATTGTTCGCCGCGACAATCATTTCCTGGATGCCCCAGATCAGCGGGGAGGGTGCGTCGACACCGTCCATTCCCTCGGGCATCCCCAGGCCGGACCAGCCCGCCTCGTTGATCGCGGCGACGGTCTTGCGCAGCGGATCGGGCACCACGACCTCGTGAGCGGTCGAATCGAACCGCACCGGATCGCGGTCGGCGTCGACGAACGATTCGGCGATCGGCCCCTCCGCCAGCCGCAACACCTCGGAGAGCATTCCACGCGCGGTTTCGGTATCCAGATCCCCGTACGCGCCCGCATCCAACAGTGCGCCGATGCCCAACACCTCGAACAAGTTGAACTCGATATCCCGAAGGTTCGCCTTGTAGTGCGACACGCTCCCGGCCTCCTCGCGATTGTTTGATGTTGTCGTTCGGAGATTGCCGTACCGGCGTTCACTTACGCAACCGTAACTAGGCTGGAGCTGCAGAATGCTCCATAACTTATCCGCCCGTCCCACTCCATTCCGGATTTACTTTCCACAAACGCACGACGGTTCGGGCGAATTCGCCAGGAATATGCTGGCAATCGAGATATGGCCGGATTCCGGCCCCGATCGCTACCGACCCCGGCATATGGGCACGATCCGGCCCCGATACCCGCGTCTACCACTGCTATCTTGATCCGCATGGCTTCGGACTCCGCGGTGCGGCCGCGTCAACGGGCCCAACATCTCGGTCCCGAACGCCGGCGCCCGCAGGTTCTGGATGCGGCATTACGGATCGCGGTCGACGACGGCGTCGCCGCGGTGACCATCGCCGCGATCGCCGATCGTCTCGAGGTGACCCGTCCGGTGGTCTACGCCTGCTACGCCGATCGCGTCGAGCTGATCAATGCGCTGATCCAGCGGGAAGAAAGCTATCTACTCGGCGGCATCGTCGATGCGCTGCCGCGACGCCGCGTCGAGGCCGACGAAGAGGTGTTCGTGGACGGGTTCCGCGCACTGCTCGAGACCGTGACCAAACGCCCCGACACCTGGAAGCTGCTGTACGGCAATCCCGATCCGGCCGTGGCGAGTTCATTCGGACGCGGGCGCCGCTTCGCCATCGAGCGCTGCACCCGGCGGCTGCGGCCGACCCTGCTGGCCTGGGGAGTCGGCGACGCCGAACACAAACTCCCGGCCCTGGTCGAGTTGTGGGTGTCGGCGGGTGAGGGCGCGGTGCGCACCCTGATGGATTCCGAGAACTGGAGTCCACAGGATTTGGGCGCCTTCGTCGGCGCCGCGGTCTACCGCGCCCTGCACTCGGCCTGACGGGTCAGAGCTCCCCCGCCCAGGCCACGTCAACACAGCCTGACGGGTCGGAGCTCGCAGGCGGTAGCCCGCGATCTGGCTGGTTAGGATGGAAATCAGCGTCCATTTCGACCGGCGACCCGGCGGGAGAGCGGTATGGCGTTCTATCGGCAACTGGGTTCCCTGCCGCCGAAGCGGCACACCCAGCATCGCGACGAGCAGGGCCGGCTGTTCTACGAAGAATTGATGGGTGAGGAAGGTTTCTCCGGCGATTCCGCCCTGCTGTACCACCGCGGCCTGCCACCGGCGATCGTCGATTCCACGGTCTGGCGTCCGCCGAATCCGCGGACCGTACCCAACCATCCGCTGCGGCACCGGCATCTGCGCCTGCACGAGCTGTTTCCCGGGCCGGCGCTCGCCGAGACCGATATGGTCACCGGCCGCCGACTGATTCTCGGCAATGACGATGTGCGCATCTCCTATGTCGCGGCGCTGCGGGAATCGCCGTTGTACCGCAATGCGATCGGCGACGAACTGGTCTACGTCGAATCCGGTTCCGGTGTGGTGGATACCGTATTCGGCCGGGTCCCGGTACGTACCGGTGATCAGGTGCTGCTGCCCCGGGCCACCACCCATCGCTGGCGGCCGGCGGGACCGGAACCGTTGCGCGGCTACATCATCGAGGCCACCGGGCATATCACCGCACCGCGCCGGTATCTGTCGCGGTTCGGCCAGTTCCTGGAGAGCGCACCGTACTGCGAACGGGACCTGCACGGTCCGGCCGAACCGCTGCAGGAGTCGAGCGCCGAGGTCGAGGTACTGGTGAAACACCGGCCGGGTCCCGAGATCATCGGCACCCGTTTGGTTTACGCGACACATCCGTTCGATGTGGTGGGCTGGGACGGCTGCCTGTACCCCTACACCTTCAATATCGGCGATTTCGAGCCGATCACCGGGCGGATCCATCAACCGCCGCCGGTACACCAGGCGTTCGAGGGCAGCAATTTCGTCATCTGCGATTTCGTCCCGCGCAAGGTCGACTACCACCCGCTGTCGATTCCGGTGCCCTATTACCACTCCAATGTCGATTCCGACGAGATCCTTTTCTACTGCGGCGGGGACTATGCGGCGCGCAGAGGTTCGGGAATCGGGCAGGGATCGGTGTCGATTCATCCGGGCGGATATGCGCACGGGCCGCAACCGGGGGCCTACGAACGCAGTATCGGAGTGGACTATTTCGACGAATTGGCCGTGATGGTCGATACCTTCCGGCCACTCGGACTCGGCGAAGGCGCCCTGGCCTGCGAGGATCCGGCCTACCCGTGGACCTGGTCGGGACGCGGGCCGGAATCGGAGCGAGCGTGAACAACGTCCGGCCGGAGCTTGCCGCCGACGATCCGCTCGGACCCGACAACCTCCCCTACGGAGTGTTCGCTCCGGCGGGCGGTGGGTTTCGCATCGGGGCGCGATTGGGTTCGATGGTTTTGGATCTGGCTGCGCTGCTGGATGATTCGACCTTCGCCCGAGCCGATCTGAATGCCTTTCTGGCTCAGGGGCCGCAGCGCTGGCATACGGTACGGGAGCGACTGCGGGACCTGGCGCGCGGTCCGTTACCGGCGGCCGCGGTCCATCCACTGGACTCGGTACGTGTGAAACTGCCTGTCGCGATCGGCGATTACGTGGACTTCTACGCCAGTATCGATCACGCCACCCGGCTCGGCCGGTTCCTGCGCCCGAACAGTGCACCGCTGCTGCCGAATTGGCGGCATCTGCCGGTGGGTTATCACGGCCGGGCGGGCAGTGTGGTGGTGTCCGGCACACCGGTGATCCGGCCGTGTGGTCAGCTCCGGACAGATTCGGGCGCACCGGAATTCGCGCCTTCACGCCGGTTGGATATCGAGGCCGAACTCGGATTCGTGGTCGGAGCCGGTTCCGAACTCGGCGTTCCGGTGGACGTGGACGACTTGGGGGCACACGTCTTCGGTGTGGCGCTGGTCAACGACTGGTCGGCCCGCGACATCCAGGCGTGGGAGGGACAGCCATTGGGGCCGTTCCTCGCGAAGTCCTTCGCCACCACCATATCCGCGTGGATCACGCCGCTGGCCGCACTGGAATCCGCTCGCGTTCCGTTACCCGATCAGTCCCCCGAACCGCTGTCCTACCTACGGGGCCGGCAGGACTGGGGATTGGATATCGACCTTCGCGTGTACTGGAACGGACACCGGGTCAGTTCTCCCCCGTATCGCGCGATGTATTGGTCCCCCGCGCAGATGCTGGCTCATCTGACCGTCAACGGCTCCGCCGTCCGGCCCGGAGATCTGTTCGCCTCCGGAACGATCTCCGGGCCGGAGCACCGGCAGTGCGGTTCGTTCATCGAATTGTCCGGCAATGGAACCGAACCCATCGATGTGGGCGGCGAGCCGCGCACCTTCCTGGAAGACGGCGACAGCGTCACCATCACCGCCACGGCACCCGGGCCGAACGGGGGCCGAATCGCATTGGGCGAGGTCAGCGCTCGGGTGCTCCCAGCCCGAAGCTCCTAACCGGGACCCGACCGAGCCACGGTCCGGAAACCCGTCTCATCGATCACGATCACGCGGGGGCCGTCCAATCGTCCGGCTTCGTAGACGGCCTCGTCGAGATGGGTCGACATCAACAGCATCCATGCCTGCCACGGCGTGCCCGCACCCAATGGCCCACCGGCATTCGCCGACAACCGGCCGACTCCCATCCCGGACAGATCGGCGATCCATATTTCCGGACGATCCCACCCTGAGGCCGGGCCCGCTGCCTGCGGTTTCTCGTCCCGTCGCAGCTCGAGGGCGAGTGACGCCGCCGGGGGGTGCGGAGTACCCTCGGGCGGGAAATACATTTGCCAACGGGGGCTCGCACCAGCGGGCTGAGAGGACGGCTAGCCCATTCGGGCGGATCGAGGGCCGTCGACCGTACGAACCTGACCGGGTAATGCCGGCGTAGGGAGGATCAATCTCACATGTCGTCGAACCATGTCATCACCACCGGCCCGATCGCGGGCAGCGTCAAGCACTATGCGCAGGTCGAAGCGGATGCGACGACGCTGCACATCCCCGTTCGCCGGATCAACCTGACCAACGGCGAGCACTTCGACGTCTACGACACCTCGGGCCCGTACACCGATGATTCGGCCACCATCGACCTCGAGGCGGGTCTGCCGAAGCTGCGGGACGGCTGGGCCAAACCCGAGAGTGCCGGACCGCGTACCCAGCTCGCCTGGGCCAGAGCGGGAATCATCACCGCCGAGATGCGGTATATCGCTGCCCGCGAAGAGGTTTCACCCGAACTGGTGCGGGACGAGGTGGCGGCCGGGCGCGCCGTGATCCCGGCCAACCACAACCACCCCGAATCCGAACCGATGATCATCGGCAAGAAGTTCGCGGTGAAGATCAACGCCAATATCGGTAATTCCGCGGTGACCTCCTCGATCGCCGAGGAGGTGGAGAAGATGGTGTGGGCCACCCGCTGGGGCGCCGACACCATCATGGATCTGTCCACCGGCAAGAACATCCACGAGACCCGCGAGTGGATCCTGCGCAACTCCCCGGTTCCGGTCGGCACGGTGCCGATCTATCAGGCACTGGAGAAGGTCAACGGTGATCCCACCCTGCTGACCTGGGAACTCTACCGCGACACCATCATCGAGCAGGCCGAGCAGGGTGTGGACTACATGACCGTGCACGCGGGTGTGCTGCTGCGCTACGTCCCGCTCACCGCCAAGCGCGTGACCGGCATCGTCTCGCGCGGTGGTTCCATCATGGCGGCCTGGTGTCTGGCTCATCATCAGGAATCGTTCCTGTACACGAATTTCGCCGAGCTGTGCGAGATCCTGGCGCGTTACGACATCACCTTCTCGCTGGGTGACGGTCTGCGACCGGGTTCGATCGCCGACGCCAACGACGAGGCGCAGCTCGCCGAGCTGCGCACTCTGGGCGAGCTCACCAAGATAGCGAAATCCTATGGCGTGCAGGTGATGATCGAGGGCCCCGGCCACGTCCCCATGCACAAGATCGTGGAGAACGTGCGTCTGGAGGAGGAGTGGTGCGAGGAGGCGCCGTTCTACACCCTCGGCCCGCTGGCAACCGATATCGCCCCCGCCTACGACCACATCACCTCGGCGATCGGCGCAGCGATCATCGCGCAGGCGGGTACCGCGATGCTCTGCTATGTCACGCCCAAGGAGCACCTGGGTCTGCCCAACCGAGATGATGTGAAGGTCGGCGTCATCACCTACAAGATCGCGGCGCACTCGGCCGACCTGGCCAAGGGACACCCGCGCGCCCAGGAGCGGGACGACGCATTGTCGAAGGCGCGCTTCGAATTCCGCTGGCACGACCAGTTCGCACTGTCTCTGGACCCCGACACCGCGCGGGAGTACCACGACGAGACGCTGCCCGCCGAACCCGCCAAGACCGCCCACTTCTGCTCGATGTGCGGCCCCAAGTTCTGCTCGATGCGCATCTCCGCCGATGTGCGCGAATACGCGGAGAAGCAGGGCCTCACCGATGTGGAGGCGATCGAGGCCGGTATGGCGGAGAAGTCCGCCGAGTTCACCGATGCGGGCGGCAAGGTCTACCTGCCGGTCGTGTCCTGATATTTTCCCGACCGTAGCGGCGAAAGCCGTTGCGCTGCTTGCGTCGACGCCTGCCGCCGCCACGGCGGGCGTCGGCGCGGCAGATGTCCGGCACCGACTGCGATGTGCCCGGGTGCCGAATCAGCCGATATCGGCGAGGGCGCGGACCCCGGCCAGGATGACCCGCAGGCCGTGACCGAATTCGGCATCGGGTTCCGCGGTGGCCTGGCCGATCACCATCTGCGCGGTGCGCGGATAACGCTCCGCGTCCACCACCTGTTCGATCTGCGTGTAGGGATTGTCCGCGTAGTCCACACCGGTCCGCGCCTGCTCCTCGATGACGAAGCCGATCGTGTAATGCAGCACGATCGGAAAGACGCGACCGGCGTCGACGACCGTGAAGCCCGCGTCTTCCAAGGTGCGTAGCGTCAATTCCGTTGTCCGCCACATGGAGTCGTCGCTGACATTGGTTCCGGCCAGTAGCCGGCCGCCGTCGCGATGCCGCAGCATGGCGGTCCGCAGGCGGCCGGCCAATTCGGCGACCCAGTCCGCCCAGGACACACCCCGGCGCGGCGCCTCGACCCCGGACACGGCGTCGACGAAGACCGCGCGCGCCATCATATCCAGCAGTTCCTGCTTGTTCTGCACATGCCAATACAGCGCGGGCGCTTGCACATTCAGCGCGGTCGCGACCTTGCGCATGGTCAAGCCGTCGAGCCCCGCGTCGTCCAGCAGTTCCAGCGCCGCCGCACCGATGGCCTCGGCATCGAGTTTCATCGCACCTCCTCGTTCACTCCTTGACAGCTTAACAATGTTCTGGTCTCCTTAACAGCATTAAAGAATTTAACATCGTTAAGGAGAGCGGCATGATCACGACAGAGGTGGTAATCGCAGGCAGTGGGCCCACCGGCCTGATGCTGGCCCATGAGCTGCGGCTGGCCGGCATTGATGTGGAGCTACTCGACGCGCTTCCCGCACGCACCGGCGAATCCCGCGCCGGCGGTATCCATGCCCGATCCATGGAAGTGCTGGACCAGCGCGGCCTGCTCGACGGCCTGCTGGCTCAGGGCCGCCGCGTCGACTCGGGCCACTTCGGCGGAATCCCCCTCGACTTCAGCGATTTCCCAACCCGATACCCCTTCACTCTCGCAGTACTCCAGTCGCGGATCGAGGTCGAATTGGATTCCGCGGCCACGGCTTCCGGTGCGTCGACGCAATGGAATTCCCCGGTCACCGGGTGGCGGGACGACGAGACGGGCGTGCTGATCGACATCGGTGGCAGCCGTCCCCGGCAGATCCGCGCCCGATATCTGGTGGGATGCGACGGCGGGCGCAGTACGGTCCGCAAACTCGCCGGCATCGGCTTCGACGGCACGGATGCGACGGTGACCGGCATGCTCGCCGATGTGGAACTGGCCGATCCGCCCACCGGGTCGTTCTTCGGCACCCGCGGCAGCACCGGCGACTTCTCGGCGATCCAGTTCGAACCGGGGTGGTACCGGCTGATGGCGCAATGTCACGATCGGGTGCTCCCCCGCGGAACGGAACTGACCTTCGAGCAGTTCCGCAGTGCCTTCACCGAACTCGCGGGCACCGATTTCGGAATGCACAGCCCGCGTTGGGTGACGCACTACAGCGATGCGGCCCGCCAGGCCGAGCGGTATCGGGCGGGCCGGGTCCTCCTCGCCGGCGACGCCGCTCACACCCACTTTCCGGCGGGTGGGCAGGGACAGAATCTCGGGTTGCAGGATGCGGTCAATCTCGGCTGGAAGCTCGCTGCCGTCCTACGCGGCGACGCCGCCGAGACACTGCTCGACACCTACGAATCGGAGCGGCACCCGGTCGCCGCGCGGGTCCTGCAGAACACTCGCGCACAAACCGCACTCCAGCGTCCCGGTGCGCATACGGACGCATTGCGCGACACCATGTCCGAGCTGATCGGCACGGACGCGGTGCGGCACCGGCTCGGGCTGATGATCACCGCGCTCGACATCCGATACGACAGCGCCGGAGATGATTCGCTGACCGGGCGGCGAATCCCGGACGCCGACCTCGTCACCGCCGCGGGTCCCGTCCGGATGTACGAGTTGCTCCGGTCCGCACGCCCGGTCCTGCTGGTGCGCAACGGAGCCGACATTCCCGACATCACGGGCTGGAAGGACCGGGTGGAGGTGGTGTGCGCGGACGATCCCGCCGCCGAATGGACCGTCCCCGGCGTGGGTGCCGTTGCGGCACCGGCCCGGTCCCTGATCCGCCCGGACGGATATATCGCGTGGACGGCAAGCGACTCCGGCACGGATGGGCTCACCGCGGCACTCACCTCGTGGGTCGGTGCGGGGCGGTAAGCCCTGCGACCGGCGCGGGAATGGTTCTCACCGTTGAGAACCCACTGGACGACAGCCCATCCAACGCAGAGACTGAGTGCGGGAGGACGGGCACCCACGAGCCCACAATCCCACTACGGCCCGCTCCTGTCTTCTCGATCGGGGCGGTCCGGCACTACAAGCGGGTCCATCGCTGCGACGATGGACCCGCACCAGGCCCGAAGTGTGGGCCGCGCACCTATTTCCGCGGTTGCCAGCGCGCGACGAAATCCTCGGGCTGCGGCGCGGGTCCGGGAAGTTCACCAGGCGTCCGCAGCCCGTCGAGCAGAAGGGCGAGCATGCGGCGGCGCAGCTCGGCGGTCCGGGCAGCATCCGGAAGTGCCACTGCCGCACAGGCTTCCAGAACCAAGCTGATGTCCGCGACCGTCACTCCGTCGCGCACCGCACCGGCAGTACCCGCCCGCCGCAGTATTTCCGCGTTCAGTTCGGCGGAGCGCCGGACCTCGGGGACGAAGGATTCGTCCGGGGTAAAGGTTCCGGCCAGCCGGACGGTCAGGGAGTGCACATCCGCATCGACGACCCGGCGCAGGAACTCGTCCAGCACCCGCGCGTCGTCGTCGATACCGAGGGCCGCCTCACCCTCGGTGTTGTAGCGACTCAGTCCTTGAAAGCACAGCGTGCGCAGCAATGCCTCCTTACTGGGATAGCGGCGATACAGGGCACTGATGCCGACGCCGGCCCGTTCGGCGACGGCCGCGATCGGCGCCCCTGCGTCGGCGAGGAATACCTCACGAGCCGCATCGAGGATGATCCCGTCATTGCGCGCGGCCTGCGCCTTCCGGCCGGGGAGCGCCTTGTGAGCTGGGGCATCGGGTGATTTCGGCATGATGACAGGCTATCACTTGAAACGGAATGATCCGTTCTGTTAGAGTTCGATCAGAACAAAACATTCCGTTCCAATTAGGAGTCCGACGATGACCATCCACCCGTCCCGCATCGACATCCCGCAGGCCCGGCTGGACGACCTCGCCGACCGGTTGCACCGGGCACTGTGGCCGGACGAATTGCCCGGCGTCGGCGACGCTTACGGCGTGCCCGGCGATCGGGTCCGCGCGCTGGCCGAATACTGGCACAGCGAATTCGATTGGCGGGCAGTCGAAGCGCGCCTGAACGAATATCCGCAGTTCCGCACCGAGATCGACGGTGAGAACATCCACTTCCTGCACGTGCGCTCGGCACGGCCGGATGCGCTGCCGGTGATCCTGACCCACGGCTGGCCCGGATCGGTCCTGGAATATCTGGATGTGATCGAGGGTCTCACCGCACCCGAATCCCTTGAGGATCCGGCGTTTCACGTGGTTCTGCCGTCCCTGCCCGGATTCGGATTCTCCGGGCCCACCCGCAGCGCCGGATGGGGCACGATGCGGACGGCGCGAGCATGGGCAGAGTTGATGGATCGCCTGGGTTACGAGCGCTTCGGCGCGATCGGCAATGACGGCGGCTCGATGATCTCACCGGAGATCGGCCGGGTGGCCGGTGACCGGGTCGTGGGTGTCCATGTGACACAACTGTTCTCATTCCCCTCCGGCGATCCGGCCGAATTCGAGGGACTTTCGGAGGCGGACCTGGCGGCGTTGGCGCACTTGCAGTGGTTCCATGACAACAAGATGGCGTTCAACACACTGTGCAGCCAGCAACCGCAGACGCTGGCATACGCGCTCAGCGATTCCCCGCTCGGGCTGTTGGGCTGGAACGCACAGCTTTTGGGCGAAAGCCTGGACCCCGAATTCGTGATCGGCAATATCGCTCTGTATTGGCTTACCGGCACCGCCGGCTCTTCGATCCGCTTCTACTACGAGAACGCGCACGCCACCGACCAGCCCACGGAGCCGACCACCACACCGACCGCACTGGCCATGTTCGGCGGGGACTTCCAGTCGATCCGCCGCTTCGCCGACCGCGATCACAAGAACATCGTCAGCTGGAATTCCTACGATGTGGGGGCGGTGACCGGCGGGCCCAACGATGCGGCCGGCCACTACGCCGCGCACGAGGCGCCCGAGGTGCTGGTCGGGGATATCCGGAAGTTCTTCGCCCAGCTGCGGTGAGCCGCAGTGCTGAGCAGCCGAACCCGACCGCTCAGCGCGGGCCCTACCGGTGCTTCTTCCCCTCGGTGGTCGTCTCGACACCCGGTTGGGCGCCACCCTTGGCCTTCTTGTCCGCTCGCTTCTCCTTCAGCGACTTGCCGGACTTCTTGGACATCGTGCTGCGGGGAGATTTGTCGGACATGAGGTCCTTTATTTCGCAGGAACCGATTGATCCTGATCTATCGACCGTACGCGCCACACCCCTCGATCGAGGCGCATCGTAGGGTCTGATCCGTGAAACTGCTGCCGTTACCGGACGAGGGCGCGACCCCGGTCCGAGTACTGACCATCGCCGGAACCGACTCCGGGGGCGGCGCGGGTATCCAGGCCGATTCGCGGACCATGGCGCTGCTGGGGGTGCACGCCTGTGTGGCGGTGGCTGCGGTGACGGTGCAGAACTCGGTCGGCGTCAGCGGATTCCACGAGATTCCGCCACAAACGGTCGCCGATCAGGTCCGGGTGGTGACCGGTGATATCGGCATCGCCGCGGCCAAGACGGGCATGCTGGCCTCTACCGCGATCATCGAGGCGGTGGCGGAGGTCTGCGGTGAGGTGGGCATCGGGCGCGACGGTGCGATTCCACTGGTCGTCGACCCGGTGGCGGCCTCCATGCACGGCGATCCGCTACTGCACGCCGAGGCGCTGGACGCTCTGCGGTCGGTCCTCGTTCCGCGCGCCACCCTGGTTACTCCCAATCTGGACGAGGTCCGGCTACTGACCGGCATCGGGGTTGTCGACGACCACACCGCACGCAAGGCGGCCGAGGCGCTCATCGCCCTCGGCCCGCGATGGGCGATCGTCAAGGGCGGCCATCTGCGCTCCTCGGAGTTCAGTACCGATCTGCTCTACGACGGTGATCGCTTCCACGAACTGACCGCGCCGCGCATCACCACCGGCAACGATCACGGTGGCGGCGACACCCTCGCGGCCGCGACCGCCTGCGCGCTGGCCCACGGCTACGAGGTGCCCGAGGCGGTGGCCTTCGCCAAGGAGTGGACCACCCGCTGCCTGAAGGCCGCCTACGATCTCGGCGCGGGACACGGACCGGTCTCCCCGTTGTGGCGGTTGCGCGGGAACTGACTCCGCACAACACATCTCATCGCTCTCAGCAACTTTCCGGCTTTCTCTCCGATCGTGAAAGCCGTTGTGGCGCAGTACTATATAGACCGCGGGCCACAACTCGAAGCCGGGACGAGGAGTCGACCATGCTGATCATCAACGCCGAGACCAGGAAACCCAGCACCGAGCAGAAGGCGCTCGGATTTCTGCGGGACTACAGCTCGAATCCCGGTATCGCCGTCTCCGGCCTTCAGATCCCCGATCGGCATCGCCGCCGCACCACCGAGGCCGACGTGGTCGTCTTCACTCCCTTCGCGGCGGCTGTCATCGAGGTGAAAGGCATTCTCGAACGGATCGGCGGCACGCTCTCGTGCCCGATCAACGGCCGCTGGTCGATGCACGGAATCGACGGCGATCCGGTGCATGTGCGCGGTCACGACATCAATCCGCTGCATCAGGTGGCCGATCCGATGTACGACCTGAAGAATCTGGCCGGCGAACTCGAGCCCGGTCGCGAACTGTTCGTCGACGGCCTGGTCCTGGTCGTCCCGCATCCCGGCACCACGGTTTCGCTGGACAAGAGCGCGCTGCCGCCGGGCCGCGACGTGCTGCTCGGCAACGATGCCGCACAGTTGTGGAAGTGGCTCAACCGCAAGGCGTTTCGCGCGCGAACCGACCCGTGGACGGCGGAACTGGTGGTCGCGGTACTGGCGGCGATCGGATTGGACCAGGCCCGCCATCCGGAGGAGGCCGCCACGCTGCGCGCCGCCCTCATCCGCGAGGGCTTCCCGGCCGAGGCGCCGGAGCCCGAGGCCGTCACGGTCCCGGAGGCTCCCGCCATCACGAAGCAGGAGCTGTCCGCCTCGTCGGATACTCCACCGACCGGCGAAGGCACCTCCGACCCCACCGAACCGGACCTCTCCGTGGCGCCCGGCAACTTCGAGGCACCCGGTATCTCCGCGGCACCCGATGCCGAGGAAGCCGATACCGAGCCGTTCGGCCGCCCGCTCACCGAGCGACCGGTCGCGGCCGCCCCGCCGCAGGACATGGCGCGACCATTGCCTTTCCGCGAGCCCGCCCCCGCCGAACCGCGGGGCGTCGTGGATTTCGGTCGTCGGGAGCCGGCGGCGGAGGCGGAACAGGACGACTGGTCGGCACCCGCGCCCTCGCGCCGCCCCGCGCGGCATCGGGTCGAGGCCGTCCTGGTGATCGGTGCGCTGGCCACCGTACTGATCTGTTTCGTCTGGTATTTCGCCGGCAATCAGTCCCATCCGCACAGTGACGCCGGTAATCGGCCGGCCGCCACCTCCACCGCCGGCGCACCGCCCCCGGCCCAGGCCCCGATGGCTCCGGCGCGGATGGCTCCGGCACCCGCCGCCGCCGAAGTACCCGCGCCACACCAGGACTCGGGATTGTTTCCGCAGGACGCACGGGCCTGCTATCCATTCCAGCCCGACTGCTGACCGTCGTAGCGCGGGCGCGGAAGTTGTCATACCCCCACGGCATACTGCCGGTATGAGCGAATCCGATGCGGCGACCCGGCACGACATCTCCTCCTACGACGATCCGGATGCCCCCTGGAACCAGGCCACGGCCGAGTGGGACATCCGGAATTGGAATAACCCGGTCATCGAGGAGTTCCGCGCCAACGGAGGAAAAGTCGGCGGATCGTACGAGGGGGCGACACTGCTACTGCTCACCACTACCGGTGCGCGCAGCGGTAAGCAGCATGTCGTCCCGCTCGGGCTGCTGTATCGCGGCGGGGCGCCCTATTTGAGCTCGTTCATCGAAGGCAAGTATCCGGCCTGGTACCACAACATCAAGGCGAACCCGCAGGTAACGGTGGAAATCGGGGAGCAGACCCACCATGCCACCGGGCGGGTGCTCGAGGATGCGGAATACGACGAGTTCGCCGCCTGGGCACTGGCGAACAATCCTCTGCTCGCCGACTTCCAGTCCCGCTCCTCCCGGCCCGTGCCGCTCGTCGTTTTGGATCTCGACGAGCCCGTGTGATATTCGATGCTCCCAGGAAGCTCCCAGCTTGGACAAAGCCCTGCCCAAGCCTGGTAGCCGAAATTGGGAGCATGTCCGAGACAGCGACGGCAGTCCAGGCGGCCACCACGCCCGATGCGATGCACACACCGGTGCTCGAGATCGTCATTCCGGTTTACAACGAGGAACGCGATCTCGCCGGGTGCGTGCACCGGCTGCACGCGTTCCTCAGCGACGGATTTCCGTTCTCGGCGCGAATCACCGTGGCCGACAACGCGTCCACCGATTCCACCCTCTCGGTAGCGCACGAGCTCGCCGAGGAGCTGCCCGGGGTCGAGGTCGTCCACCTCGATCGCAAGGGCCGCGGCCGGGCACTGCGCGCGGTCTGGGAGGCCTCCGACTCCGAGGTCGTCGCTTATATGGACGTCGACCTGTCCACGGACCTGAACGCACTGCTGCCGCTGGTGGCGCCGCTGGTCTCCGGCCATTCCGATCTGGCGATCGGCACCCGGCTGGCGAAGTCCTCGCGGGTGGTGCGCGGACCGAAGCGCGAGTTCATCTCGCGTTGCTACAACCTGATCCTGCGGGCCTCGCTGCAGGCGCGGTTCTCCGACGCCCAGTGCGGATTCAAGGCGATGCGCACCGATGTGGCGCGCCGCTTACTGCCGCTGGTCGAGGACGGTGAGTGGTTCTTCGATACCGAACTACTGGTCATCGCCGAACGGGCCGGGCTGCGCATCCACGAGGTGCCGGTGGACTGGACCGACGATCCGGACAGCCGGGTCGACATCGTCGACACCGCGCGCAAAGACCTACTCGGCGTCTGGCGGGTCGGCCGCGGACTCACCACCGGCACCCTGCCGATCAACGAATTGCGCGCGGCCGTCGGCCGGGAACCCCTGGTGGATGGAGTGCCGCTGGGGATGGTCGGGCAGCTGGTGCGTTTCGGCATCATCGGCGTGCTGTCCACGCTGGCCTACATGCTGCTGTATGTGGTCCTGCAGGCCGCGATGGGCGCCCAGGCGGCGAACTTCACCGCCCTGCTGATCACCGCGATCGGCAATACCGCCGCCAATCGCGCGTTCACCTTCGGGGTGCGCGGCTCCGGCGACGCGGTATCGCATCACTTCCAAGGCCTGCTGATCTTCGGCTTCGCCTGGGTGCTGACCAGTGGATCGCTGTTCGCACTGCATCGCTGGGCGCCCGGTTCGTCGGTCCATCTGGAGCTGTTCGTCCTGGTGGCCGCCAATCTGGTGGCGACGCTGACCCGGTTCGTCGGCCTGCGGTGGGTGTTCCGCAACGCCGTTTCCGGTACACCCGTCACCGATATCTCGGCACCCACACCGGACACCCCGTGACCACGACCCTGGTGCGGCCGCACAGGCGGGCTCGATGTCCTGGAAGGCCGCTCATACTGCTGGTGGCGGGAAGCGTCCTGTGCGGCAGGGCGGCCCGTACCGATGCCCGACGCGCGGCTCTGCACCGCGCTGAGCCCGCCCGGCAACGACCGATGCCCGCCCCGATGAGGGACGGGCATCGCGCATATCTGTAGCCCCGACGGGATTTGAACCCGCGCTACCGCCTTGAGAGGGCGGCGTCCTAGGCCGCTAGACGACGGGGCCAAGAACTTCGAACTCCGGCAAACCGGAGCCCGGACAGCTTATCGACCGGGCGTGGTCTCACCAAATCCGGTGCTCACGGTCTCCGACGGCGGGTTCGGATCGGGGGATACAGCAGGACTAGAACGGCTGTCCCGTGATGAGACCGAATACCCCCGCGATGAAGAACAGTGGGATGAACAGCGCGGTAGCGACGGGGTCACCGTTGAGATAACCCTGGCGAATACCTTCGAGAGCGCCGGCAGAACCTGAATCCATGATCGACTCCCTAACCGAAACTGGTGCAATTGTCCGATTACTGTATCGCGGCGGGAAGCGGTCCCCACAACCGGAAACATCCGGAAATCCTCAGGTCATGAAACGTTGACGCCATGTGAATTCCCCGGCGCGGCGTGCTTCGGCACCGGCCCGGAGTGCGAAGCCGCCATCGATTCACCGTCTATCCGCCGACGACGAGCCCCGATGCCGAAGCGAAAAGCTCCGCCGCGGACCCACCCGCGGCGCCGAACCGCCCTTGCGTGGAGCGCTCTCCAGGTCCTTAGGGTCGACCTCGTACCGACTACAAGGAGGCGGCAGTGGACGGAAAGATCATCGCGATCACCGGAGCCAGCAGTGGGATCGGCGCGGCGACGGCACGGGAATTGGCGCGCCGTGGTGCCGCCGTCGTCCTGGGCGCGCGACGAACCGACCGGCTCGAATTGATGGTGGCCGAGATCCGGGCCGAAGGTGGGCGTGCGGAGATGCTGTCGGTCGACGTCACCGAGAAGGCCGATCTCCAGGAATTGGTAACCGCGGCGGTGGACCGATTCGGGCGCCTGGATGTCCTGGTGAGCAATGCCGGAGTCGCCCGGACGGCCCCGCTGTCGGATATCGCCGTCGCCGACTGGGACACGATGATCGACGTCAATCTGCGCGGTGTGCTGCACGGCATCGCCGCCGCCCTGCCGGTATTCCGCAGTCAGGGCCGCGGGCACTTCGTCACCACGGTCTCGACCTCCGGCCTGAAAATCGTTCCGACACAAGCCGTCTACGCGGGCACCAAGAATGCCGTGCGCACCCTGCTTGAAGCACTGCGCCAGGAGTCCACCGACGGCGTCATCCGCACGACATCGGTCTCACCGGGATATGTCCGCACCGAACTCCTCGACCACGTCGAGGACCCCGACCTGCGAGCGCAAGCCCAGCAGGCAATGCAGACGATGGGCATCGGCCCCGACGCGGTGGCACGCGCCATCGCCTTCGCCATCGAGCAGCCCGACGACGTCGAAATCGGTGACATCACCATCCGGCCGACCCGGCAGGGGTGAGATTGCGCCGCGCGGTGGTGCGCTATGCCGCGGGGTCGGATCCCAGCGCGGTATCGAGCAGTTCGCCCAGCTGATCGAGTTGCTCGGCAGTCAAACCGCCCAGCGACGACTCGATAACCGTCTCCATGATCTCCTGCCCGGCGGCACACAACCGCTGCCCCTCGTCGGTGAGCCGGTGGCGCACGGCCGGGCCCCGGGACTCGCTCGATCACACCGCGCTCAGCCATGCGGCCGGCCAGCGACCCGAAGGATTGGTCGGTCTGGAATGTCAGGACCGCGAGATCGTGCAACGAGGCATCCAGCCGAGCATGCAAGTGACGCAGAGTGTCCCACTGCACGAGCGACAGGCTCAGCGGCGCCAGCGCGCGATTCAGCGCGCGGTGACGGCGGTGCTGCGACGATGGCCGGTTTCGCCGGCCTGCTGGCCGAACGCACCCATTCACGAGTGCTGCTGCCCACCCATCCCGGCTTCGACGGCGCCCCGAAAGCCGTGGGCCTGACCGGAGTGACCGAGCTGGCCCGCGCCTACGTCACCCTCCTGGAGCGGCTCGACCTCGCCGATGTGACCGTGATCGGCAACTCGTTCGGAGGGTGGCTGGCCGCCGAGATCGCCTTGACCGGCAACCCTCGCGTCAGCAGGGCGGTGATCGTCGACGGGATCGGCATCGAGGTACCCGGCCACCCGATGACCGACGTCAGCGGCCTGTCCCGGACCGAGCTGTCGTCGTACTTGTTCCACGACCCACGCAAGGCCCCCCAGCCGACGGCCGCCGCGGGCACCGGACCGAGTCCGGACATGCGGGCACTGATCGGCTACGCCGGCCCCGCCATGACCGACCCGACCCTGGTCGATCGCCTGGCCGATCTCGATTTCCCGGTCCACGTGGTGTGGGGCGAAAGCGACCGCATCGTCGACCCCGGCTACGGCAGGGCCTACGCCGCCGCGATCCCGGGCGCCACGTTCACACTGTTCCCCCGCACCGGCCACCTCCCCCAGATCGAGACACCCGAGGAACTCCTCGGCGCAGTCCTGGACCTCGGCATTCACCCGTAGTTCGGGTCGTTGTCCTCGCGGAATCCTCGGACGGTGGCGTCGAGCAGACGTTGCAGGTGGGTGTTGACTGCGGTGTTGTCGACGGGGTCGGCGCGCAGGTCGTTGTGGGTGTGGCGGATGAGGTAGCGGCCGTCGGGGTAGTCCATGAGGTGGAAGTCGCGGGCGGGGGTGGGGCGGCGGTCCCAAGCGGGGCCGGAGCAGACGGCGATGTGCAGGACGGTGCTTCGGGGACGTTCGAAGAAGCGGGTGGCCTGATCGCGTGGGGAATGTGGAGCGTCGTCGCGGAAGCCGGTGAAGGGGCGATCCTCGTCGGTGAGATCGGCTCGGTTCACGCGCAGGGCAAGGCCGGTGCCGCGAGGATGTTCGGGGATCGCGGCCAGCAGACGGCGGCTGAGATTCTCCGCGCGCACGAGTGACATCTGAACGGCCCCACCGATTTCCGGGTCGGCGGTAGGTTGCTGGACCAGCAGAACCGCGTGCCGATAGTGCGCGACCGCGTGGATGCGGACACGGTGTTGCGGATCGCCCATTGCCATGAGATCGCCCGAACCCGTTGGGGCAGCGACGAATCCGGCTACCTCGATGCGCGCCTCCGGGCCCTGGAGAACGCGGATCGCCGCCTCCATGTTGTCGTCGACTCGGGTGGCAAGTTCGGCAGCCTCCGTTTTCCACCGGGACTCGTGATCATCGACAGTGTCGGCTGTCGATCGGAACTGCACCGGATAGGGCAGCACGTCCCGTCCGGCGGCCCGCCACAGCACCGTGAAGCCGAGAGAGCTGAAAGTCCAACTGGGCACCCGCTATTCACCCAGGACCGGCGGCGTGGTCTTCTTGCGCTGCTCCATCGAGAGGCCGGTCAGTTCGTCGCCATTGTCCCGAGACACCAGCTCGTCGCTGATCTTCGACTTGTGGGTCTTCTCGTCCTCGTCCTTCTTGGACTTCGCGCCGGGCGGCATCATGCCGGGCATACCGGCGGGGGGCTTACCGAACGTGCCGGGAACACCGCGTCCGATGTTCTGTCCCGGCGCCCCGGAGCCGGGCAGCGATGTACCGCGGCCGGGCTGCCCGCCGGTTCCATCGTTTCGGCCACCGAGGTCGGTCGCGCCTGGTCCGTAAGGGAGACCGGTACGTGGATCGACACCGCCGCTGTTGAGACCACCGGTATTGAGCCCGGCCGGTGAAGTGCCCGAGTCCAGACCGGCCGGAGCGATGCTCACCGCATTCGGATTCTCAGCCGAGGTGAGCGCCGACGGATCGAGCCCGGTCGGTGTGGTGTCCGAGCCCGGCGCAGAGGTCTCCGGTTTCGGTTGATTCGGATCGTTTCCCCCGTGACCACTGTCATCGATCTTGTGGCCCGGCGGCGGACTCACCGGCGGAACGGCCGGCGGTTTCCAGTCCGTCTGGTCCGGTGTGTTCACGGGATTGAAAGGACGCGGGGCCAGCGGGACCTGCCGGTCGCTTTCCCTGACCGCCGGATAGAACACATTGTTGATCAAATGTTCGTTGGCGGCATTGGCCTGGGTTTTCCTGTGGTCGTTCAACTTCCACGTCGGCCCCGGCACCCACCCGGCCAAATCGCTGGTCCAGCTGGTCGACGGCGTGGGCTGCGCACCGGGTTTCGTGATCTCCACGGCGGACCGCACCAGCTTCACCTTCTCGCTGACCAGCTGCGTCGAACCGACGAGATCAGCTTCCTTGTGGGTAAAACTGGTGATCCCCTCCGCGGTCTTCTGCGCGGCATCCCCCTGCCACTTCTCCTGAATGGCCTTCAGAATCTGCGGCCCGAAAGTATTGTGCCCCTGCTCCAGCTTGTTCCGGAGCCCCTCCCAGAAATTATGTAGCGTCACAACAGAATTGGCATCCATCTTCTGGATGCGGTCGTACAGTTTGTCGAGCTTCTCCGGGTTCTTGTAAGCATCCTGCGGAACCTTGGAAGACTGATATTGCCCCTCGAACCCACCATTGACGAGCTGGCTGATCCGATTCCGCGCCGCCGTGGCATCCGCGCTCTGATCGCCCTGTGAATTCGCGAACGAATCCGGCGGGCCTCCCCTGTGCTGTTCCCAGAGGGCAGCGAGCAGCGGTACGGACGGAAACACCATGACGATCCCCCTGGTCAGTGATTGTTGGCGAGATCAGCCGCGTTCTGCTGGTCGCGGTGGACCAGGCGGTCGACGGAGCATTTGATGGTGTCGCGGATGAGGGTGAGCACCTCGATGTGCTCGGCGAGGGCGGTGTCGAAGTCGCCTTCACCGCCGATAGCCTTGGCGCCGAGCATCTTTGCCAGTTCATCGGCGGCGGGGAAGTCGCCGAGGCCGGTTACGTTGGACGTATGCCCAAGCATGTTTCGGCACTCCCGGTAGACCTCGAGTTGGTCTTCGCAGGCTTTGAGGCAATCGCTTGATACCGAAGGGTCCAGGTCAAGGCGTCCGGCCTTGGACTCCTCTGAGAGAAACTTCCAGAGAGAGATGTCGTTGCTATCCATGACGATTGACCTCCGACATCAACGCGGAAACAGTGGCACGATCACCTGCGCAGCAGCCATGACGCTGTCACACGGGGAGTTGGAGTCTCCTGGATCGTTGTTGTAGAACGACAGCTGATAGGAGCCAGCGGTCGCTGGGAACACCAGATCGCACTTTTCGTTGTTGCTGTCACTGGCCCGGTGAAACTTCCAGCCGTTGCGTCCATCGACCGAAATCGATACGAAGTCGGCGTTGCCTTCCTTCTTCTGCATATCGTCCACGGTGAATGCCGTCGACCAGACGGTGAGCGTTCGAGCCTTCCTCGGCGCTGTGTCCCAGGTACACATCTTCCATCCCTCGACAGAAATCCCACCGACGCCCGGCTCTTTGGTGGCGGGATCCGCGCCTGCCTGCCGCAAAATATCGTCACTGACCTGCGTGCATGGATCCCAAAGCGCTTGGGTGTCCGTCTTCGTGTCGGTCGTCGCCGGCGTCGCCGTTCCCGAGGTGGACGAGGAGCATCCGGAGCTGACCGCCACCACTGCTGCCGCCGCGAGTACGGCTGCCGCCATTCGTCGTATCACCGATGCCTCCCGCTCTCCCCGCTCCGTCAATCCCCTGGAGTCTAGGACGCGCGCAGTGCCGGTTCGGTTCCACATCGGCCCGAATCGTTCGCAACGGGGTGTATTGATGACGTTTTTCGAGGTCCAGCCTGCGTTGGATTGCGGCGACGGTCAATTGCTCCTCACGCGGTGGCCACCAGCAGCCGAAGCCGATGAGAGTGGCACAGACGATCGCCATGATTCCCGCTGTCAGCACCAACATAGTCAGTCCACCTCGTCCAGCGCGGACAGGGCGGCACTCGCGGCGAGTCGGGCCCGGCAGTCCGGGAGACAGTCACGATGTGTATCCCACAGTCGTCGAGCGCAGTCCCGCTCGAGCTGAGTCGGCTCCCATGTGCAATCGTTCAGCGGAACCGACTGCACGACAATCGGTTCCGTCGATCCGCAGCGCCAAAGTCGAGGCGGAGTGATTGTCACCAGATCGAGGCCCGCGTTGATGAGTTCGGGCCGACTATCGATGTGCGCCAGACTCACCACAATGATCGCGCCGGCATGCATACTCGCGGCGATCCCCAGGACGTACTCGACCGGGTCACGAGTCCTCTCCGGAGGGCGAACCGTGTAGATCCACTGATAGCCGAGATGGTAAGCGTGACATTGGATATCGAGGGCATGCGCGGCGAGGTCGCTTCCGGACAGCTCCGGTCGCACCAGACCGACAGCCTTCGATCTGGATCGCCCCGACCGGATCGATGCGCGCGCTTTCCCGCCCGTATCAGCGATTGGCTCGATCATATTGTTGTAGTTCATGACTCACCCCGCACGATGTCGTGTCCCGGCCCCAACTTGACCGGCACCTGACCGAAACCCGAGGCGGTCAGCACCGGGAGCTTGCGGCGGCCGACCGCCAGTTCGGCGACCAGGTCGTCATAGGCAAGGGCGAGTTCGCCGAGGCGAAGCCACATACCATGTCGAAGTGGCTCGGGACAGCCGGAGGTAAGACAGGCGTGTGCATCGACAGAGAAGCGTGCTACGCGATTGATGATCATCCCGAGCGATTCGGTGTGCAGCGCAGCAGCGCCAAGTGATCGGACCGACCCGGCGCACACCCAGCTGTCGATTTCGCGAACCAAACTGGACCGTTCACTATGGAATTCGGCTCGTCGCCTGTGTGTCAACGGCAGGCGCTCGTAGAGCTCCGCCAGGCGTCGAGCTGCAAGAAGCAACGGGTGGGCGGGCTCGACACAGGTCCTGCACGCCGCGAGCACCAGATCTTTCGATGGCAGCGAACGCGACAGGGGCAGGGTGCGAATAGGAGTGGAACCGTCCGGCGTAGTAACGCTCTCGATCATTCTGCCTCCGGAAAAGTATTGAACGAGCGTCTCTTTGGCGCTATGAGCCCTACTGTCTTGGCTCGAACACATGACCGCGGGAATCTCTCCCCCACCCGACTGCCGCGATGAAGCGAGCACACCACTTCCCTCCCATCGAGTACAGTGAAATCGGGTATCCGATTTCAAGTCACCCGAAGTTGCAGCACCCGATCCGAAAACGCGTTGACCAGCACCCGGTTTCGTGACCGGAACAACCCGATTCCGATGAGGTGGACGACATGACTCACGTAGGCGAGGAGAGCGAGACCTGTCCGGCCTCGAGCTCGACCCTTCCACGACGCCAGCTGGGCCGATTTCTGCGAGAGTGGCGGGAGGCAAACGGTTTCACTATCGCCAACGCCGCGAAACTGGTAGATCTATCCGCCTCCGCCCTCCAGAGGATCGAGGCAGGGCAGACGCAAAAGGTCCGGAAGCAGGATATTCGTGCCATGTGTGAGGTCTACGGCGTCGATCCGGCCGACATGCGAGCCGCTGTCGACCTAGCAGCGGTGGCCCGCACCCAGAGCTGGTATCACGCATACGGCGGCTTGTACTCCGATGCATTCAACATGTATGTGGGGCTCGAGGCAGCAGCATGCCGACTGCTCACCTACCACGAGCACATCCCCGGGCTATTGCAAACCGCCGACTACGCCCGCGCTGTCATCGGCGCGTACCCGGGCTTCACCGCCACCGAAGACATAAATCGTCGTGTCGAGCACCGACTAAAACGACAGGCCGTCGTGACGCGCAAGACCAATCCGATGATGCTGGAAGTCCTGCTACATGAGTCCGCATTGCACCGTCTCGTCGGTGACCGGCACGTGATGGCTGCTCAGCTTCGACATATTGCCGAGGTCTCGAAGCGAGACAACATCACGGTACGAATACATCCCTACTCGGCAGGTCTGACGTGGGGCATGCCACGCGGCTCGTTCTCCATCCTCGAATTCGCCGCCTCCCAACGGGATGAGGCCGATGAGCCGCCGATCGTCTACATCGAGGGAGGACCCACACAGGACGTCTATCTGGAAAAGCCTGATGAAGTGCGGATATATAGTGAACTTGCGGCGGCGATTCGAAGCGCGGCACTAGAGGACATCCCCACCCGGGATCTGGTTCGCCGGGTGACGAAGGAGTTTGAGCGTGACCAGCACTGACCCAGCGGAAGCCAACTGGTTCAAAAGTAGCTACAGCGGCAGTCAAGGAGACTGCGTAGAGGTTGCGTGGCTCGCCAAAGGTCGAACCGGCGTCCGCGACTCCAAGAACCCCTCCGGCGGCGCTCTCACCTTCTCGCCGGGCGAGTGGGACGCCTTCACTGCCGCCCTGCGCGCGGGAGCATTCCGCCAGCTTTAGGAGTCGAACCCGGCACACCGAACCGGCGAGCCGAGCGGAACCCGAATAGCGAACGCTGCTCTCATCCGGTTGAGCTTGGATGAGAGCAACGTTCGAGGCAGGCGTGCCTTCGCCTCACGAGGTGAGGGCAGTAACCGAATCGACCAGGGCCTCCGCCCCGCGCTGAAACACGGCGGGATCATGGCTGTTGAGTTCCAATTCTCCGGTCCACTCGCCGATTTTTACTGTCAGAAGTGCGAAGTAGTCGGTGCCGGATGGACTCGGCACCGGAAAGTTGCGATCTGAATCATTGACTTTGACCTCATGCCCCTTCGCCTCGAGGTTATATCCAACAGTCTCATCAGCGGGGGTCGGAGTGCTGTGGAGATTTATGCTGCCGAGAACACTGGTATGAGATGAATCTTTCCCACTATAACTACAAATCCCCCCTTCTTCGATTTTACCCGTGTCACTATGCGTAACGATCATCTTGGTCGACAGATCTTGAACACCGAATTCGCTCTTGAAAAATGAGGTGAGCGAGTCGCACAGTTCCTGCATGCTGTGGCTATTCTTTTCGAATGACTTAACCTGATGGTGAGAACTGGTGCCGCATCCAGTAGCTATGGTAAGGATAATCGGCACTAGATGTCGGAGCTTCATCGGGCCTCCCAAGTAGCACCAGGAGAATTCGCGTCATACTCTGATGCGGTGGCCTTCGGCCACTGATCATTGCGGATCCCTTTTTCATTCTGCATCGCGCTTTGGATTTGCGTCAGAGCGCTCATTTGTCTGTTTATAATAGTTGCGTAATTGATAGATTGAAGCGTTACCGTATTGATCATTCCTGCCAAAAGATCCATGGCATCGGATATGCCGAAGGGGGCTTCTACTCCGGTACTTAACTTCGTCAACGCGCTTGCGAATTTGGTCAAGAATTCGACTAGTTTCGCGATAATGTCCGTGTAATATTTCCATGCCTCATTGGATACCGCAGTGAGCTGAGTGATCATCGTGTCACACGCAGTCTTTACCGATTCCAGAGCCGTGTCCTGGAGTTGTCTCTTGTCGTTGTACCTTTCGGCGGCAACTCCCTGCCAATAGCCCGTGAGGCTTCCGTTGACGAACTCGTCATTCTGAGCGGCCGAGACTTCATTTTTTACCTTTGCCCATTCTTCAGCCGTTTTCAGAAATGCGATCGGCGCATTCATTGCTTCGATAGAAGAGCGCAAAGTATCGAGCAGCTCGATAATTTTTGCTTTGATTTCAGCTTTGTGAGCCTTCATCTGGCCAGTGAAGTCGTCGTGTCGAATGGCTCCGATCGCACCTCCGATCGGGATGCCGAGCGGGCCCAGCACTGCGAAGCCTTCAGCGGCCGATGTCGCGGTGGCCGCTGCCCGGAATGCGTCCTCAACCTTTGCCGGTTGATTTTTGACGCTTTCTATCTTTTTGGCAAAATCATCGATTACCAGAGTGATCTCGTCACCCGACTTATTTTCGCCCATCAGACCTCCCCATCCAGTTTGATCAGAACGTGCGAAAAGCGCTGATCCTGCTGGAGATAAATATCGGCCACATGTTTGAGCACCTGGCTCATTGCTTCGGTCTCTCCACTGCCCTCGGTGAGGCGATCGTGGATATACTGCGCCATCTGGACATGAGCATCCCAGGTGGCTTGAAACATCCCCCAGTGAACTTCCTTGTGGCTGTCTTTCGCCGTATCTGCCTGTTGCGCAGCCTGTTTGAGAGACTGACTGGCCTCATCCCACGCGTGCGATGCGGCGAGCAAGTGGTTGATGTCGACCTGAAAATCCACCATCAGAGATTCCTTTGCAAATACGCCTTGTACTCCATCAATTCGATCTCGAGTTCCTCGGTTGTTCGGGCAGCCCAGGTGCCGTCTTCATGGAATTTCGGACGTTGGGCGCGAATGCTGTTGGCGCACTCCACGATGTCGTAGCCGATGTAGGACGGGGTGGTGGCGGCTGCCCAGTTGGGGTCGATGCGAATGTCCTCCAGGCGGCGGAGGGCAGCGGTGACTGTCATCGACGGTGAACCGAAATCTGTTGTAGGACCTTGCGCTTCGTAGGTAGTGAATCCTCCGGCAGCTGACTCGATCGATTCGATCTGCTCGAGTGACTGACAGTCCAGGAGAGTGATGAGTTCGGCGCGGCGCGGCGGGCGTTGGCTGAGCGCCGTGAAATCTCCGCGCGCGATGATCGGTGCGTTGTGACGCCACAGGGCCACGAGGTAACCGGTCCTCGCGGCCTCGGAGAAATCTCTCGGCTCCAAATGGGCGTGCAGGTTACGACTGACATCGACTTGGATCGGCAGACTCTCACCGTCCAAGACCATCTCGAATAACCCCACTCCGATCAGCTGGGTTGTCAAGGTTTCCTCACCCCTTCGGCATCCCACGGGGGAATCTGCCCGCTGTCACCGTCGACGGCGCGAACAGACACACCGAGAAGCCCCCTGAATCTGCAACCTCGAGTGCCGGCAGCACTGCCCGCACTCAGCTGATCTCGCTGGACCAGACCGTCGTCAGGGTACTCGATGCTGTTCGTGTCGGTTGATGTCCGGCGCTCGGCATCATGGGTCAGCTGCCATCCATCCGAGATCGGCCGCGCCGGTCACTTCGTTGCCGTCGGCGAAAGTCCGTTGTGCACCGATGTGGATAAGTCGTTGTGCCGCAATGTTGTCTGCCGTCGTAATAGCAACGAGCCGGCGGGCACTCGTGTGCGCGGCCGCATCGAACAGCTGCCGGGCATCGGCTGTGCCGATCGCCCGGCCGCAATCGGAACGACCGATCCACACACCCGCTTCCACGCTGTCACCGTCGAGGTGAAGCCGGGCAGCGGGACGAGAGTAAGCATGGGCCACATCCCTCGCTCGATGCGGGAGCCACATGTCGCCGCAGACCTGGCCAATCGCGATTATTCTGCCTGGCCAATACAGAATAAAATCCTGGCCAATCGAGGATAGCCGCCTGGCAAATCTGATATTTTCTACCCGTCGGATCGGGAATTGAGAAAGGGGAGCCATGACCTCCGCCGGGCCCAGCCTGCTCACGAGGAACCTCCAGGGAGCGCTCAGAGAGCTCCTCCGCGAGGAGCCCGTTGTCGTTCTGACCGGAGCCAGAACGGTAGGGAAGAGCACCCTCCTCGCCGCCTGCGCCGCACACCACGGCGTCACCGTCCTGGATCTCGACGACTTGGAAACCCGGCGAGCTGTCATGGCAGATCCGGCCCTGTTCGTATCGGCGGATCGGCCGACGCCGGTCTGCATCGACGAGTTCCAGCATGTCCCACCCCTGCTGGACGCGATCAAATCAGAACTCAATCGCGACCTGCGGGCAGGAAGGTACCTGCTGACCGGGTCCACGCGGTACAGCTCGCTGCCGACCGCCAGCCAGTCGCTGACCGGCCGTGCGCATGTCGCGACTATGTGGCCGCTGTCCCAAGGCGAGCTGGCCGGACGCGAGGAGAGCGCTCTGGATGCGCTCGTTTGCGACCCCACCAGCCTGGTAGTTGGAACGCCGGCCACAAGCACTCGAGCCGACTACGAACGGGCAGTACTCGGCGGCGGGTTCCCACTTGCGCTGGCGCGTGAGCCGGGACGGTCCCGCAATCGCTGGTTCCGAGACTTCGTCAATCTCGTTGTTGAGCGAGACGTGATGGAAATCCGGAAGATTCGACAACGCCAGGTGCTGCCGCAGGTACTGCAACGCCTTGCAGGTCAAACCGGACAGATCCTCAACGCCGCGAATATCGCCGACGCTGTCGGACTCGATGCCACAACTGTCAGAAGCTATCTCGGACTACTGGAAGCAGTGTTCCTGATCCACCAACTCGAACCGTTCACCCGATCGCCAACTCACCGCACGGTTCGCACCGCTAAGGTTCACGCCGTGGATACCGGTCTAGCCGCATATCTGATCGGCTTGACCCAACACAAACTGGCAGAACGGATTCCGGCAAGCCTGGCCCAATTCGGCCACCTCGTCGAGACTTTCACCGTGAACGAGCTGATGAAGCAGGCCGGCTGGGCACAGCAGGAGGTCACTTTCTCCCACTTTCGCACAAAGGACCAACAGGAAGTGGATTTGGTGATCGAGGCAGAGACAGGCTCGGTGAGCGCGGTCGAGGTCAAGGCATCGGGAACGGTGTCGGACAACGACTTCGCGGGCATGCGCGTGCTGCGCGACAAACTCGGCTCGGCCTTCGTCGGCGGCGTCGTCGTGAACCTCGGCCAACGGTCCTACACCTACGAGGATCGCCTGCACGTGGTGCCGCTGGATCGACTGTGGATGTCCTGAGTCGTGCGGTGATCAACCGTCCCTCAACGCGGGGCGTGTAAGCCCATGTGCAAGGTGGCCGCCCACTGGTGCACGATCTGTTTGCGGCGTACCGAATCGTCGGTGAGGACATCGGCCAGGCCGAGGCCGCGGGCCATGTCGAGGGTGGCCTGCACCAGGTGGTGAGCGACCGGGTCGGAGTCGTCGACGCCCAGTGCTTCTACTGCCAGGCGGTGGGATACCCGGCCGAAGCGGGCCTCGAGCGGCACGATTCGTTCGCGCATGACGGGGTCGGCGGCGGCGTGGGTCCAGACCTGCAGGGCGGCCTTGAACAAATTGGTCGTGTACGACTCGACCAGTTGTGCCACCACCGTTTCGGTGCGCGCGAGGTTCTGGGCGCCGCCGGTTTCGGATGCCGATTTCAAGACCGCGGCCTCGGCCTTGGACTGCGCCATCCGCGCATCGAACATGTACTCGAGAGCCGCGGTGATGAGGTCCTCGCGGGTCGGGAAGTGATGTTGCGCCGCACCGCGGGAGACTCCGGCACGTTCGGCGACCACGGCGACGGTGGCGGCCGCCCAGCCCATTTCGGCCAGACAGTCGATGGTAGCCTCGAGCAGCCGCTGCCGGGTGGCCCGGCTGCGGTCCTGTTTCGGTTCGTGCGATGCGGTCATGATGGGCTCATTCTGCCCAGCTGGGCGGACGGCGCTGGAAGAAGGCCGTCATACCCTCGACGACCTCGGGTGTTCCGAAATAGCCGGCGGAGCGTTGTGCCAGCTCATCGGCACTGCGATCGAATTCGGCGAGGAGTGGGCCGTTCACCAGCCGCTTACTCTCGGCCAGCCCCTGCGGCGACCCCTTGCGCAGTTCACCGCACAGCCGGGCGACCTCGGCGGACGCATCCGCGGCGGCGACGGTGATCAATCCGATCCGCTCGGCTTCGGCGGTATCGAAGGTCTCCCCGGTCTGGAAATAGCGCGCGGCCGAACGGGCGGTCATGCGTGGCAGCAGAGTCAGCGAGATCATGAACGGCGCCAAGCCCAGTCGCGCCTCGGTGAGCGCGAAACTACTGTCCGGCCCGGCCACGACGATGTCGCAGGCGCCGACGATCCCCATACCGCCGGCCCGCACATTGCCGTCGATCTGCGCGATCACCGGCTTCTGCAATTCGACGATGCCGCGCAACACCTCGATCATCCATCGGGTACGGATATCGGCGGCCGCGGCGGGGTCGGCGTCCAGTGCCTCCTTCAGATCCGCACCGGCACAGAAGGTGTTGCCGGTATGGGTGAGGATCACCCCGCGTGCCTGCTCCTCGGCCCCCGCACGGCGCAGACCGTCGAGCAGTTCGCGAACCAACTTCGAGGACAGCGCATTCCGGTTGTGCGGAGAATCCAGGGTGAGCACCGCGAATCCGTCGCGCAGTTCGTACCGCACGAAAGGCGCTTCGGTACCGTTCGTTTCGCTCACGAGTGTTCCTCCTTGTGCGGGGCGAAGTGGGGGCCGGACCGAACCGGATTCAGTACGACTTGGGCAGGCCCAGCGAATGCTGGGAAACGAAATTCAGCACCATCTCGCGGCTCACCGGCGCAACCCGCCCGATACGCGCCGCACCGAGCATGGCCGCCAGGCCCACATCCGAGGTCAGTCCGGAACCGCCGTGGGTCTGGATCGATTGGTCGAGCGCCTTGATACTCGCCTCGGCCGCAGCGTATTTCGCCATGTTCGCGGCTTCGGCGGCGCCGAAATCGTCGCCGGAGTCGTAGAGCACCGCGGCCTTCTGCATCATCAGCTTGGCGAGTTCGACCTCGATCTTCACCTGTGCCAGCGGATGCGAAATACCCTGGTGCGCACCGATGGGTGTCTTCCACACCTGCCGCTCGCGGGCGTAGTCGACCGCGCGGTCGATGGCGTAGCGGCCCATGCCGACGGCCATCGCCGAGCCCAGAATCCGCTCCGGATTCAGCCCGGCGAACAGCTGCGCGATCGCGGCGTCCTCCTCACCGACCAGGGCGGTCGACGGCAGCCGGACATCGTCGAGGAACAGCGTGAACTGGTTGTCCGGTTCGATGATGTCCATCTCCTGGCGGTTCTTCTCGAAGCCGGGAGCGTCGGTGGGGACGATGAACAGCGCGGGCTTGAGCCTGCCGGTCTTGGAATCCTCGGTGCGCGAGACGATCAGCACCGCCTCGGCCTGGTCGACACCGGAGATGAAGATCTTGCGGCCGTTCAGAATCCAGTCGCCGCCGTCGCGGCGCGCGGTCGTGGTGATGTTGTGCGAGTTGGAACCGGCATCGGGCTCGGTGATGCCGAAAACCATCTTCGACGACCCGTCGGCCAGCCGGGTCAGCCAGTACTTCTTCTGATCCTCGGTGCCGTACTTGGTGATGATGGTGCCGCAGATCGCAGGCGAAACCACCATCAGCAACAGGCCCGCGCCCTGAGCCGACAGTTCCTCCATCACCAGCGCCAGTTCGTAGATGCCGGCACCGCCGCCGCCGTACTCCTCGGGCAGGTTCACACCGAGGAAGCCGAGTTTGCCTGCCTCGTTCCACAATTCGTCGAGCGGCTCGTTGGCGCGAGCCTTGCCCACGACGTAGTCGCGGTAGTTGTACTTCGCGGCGAGCGCGGCCACGGCGGCGCGCAGCGCCTTCTGTTCGTCGGTCTCGATGAAACTCATGATCTACTCCTGTGGTCGGAAGCTTGTGCGCTGGGAGTTCATTCGGCCGCGTCGGGCGCGTGCACAACGGCCAGGACGGCGCCGACCTCCACCTGTTGACCGGCGGCCACATTCAATTCGGTGAGTACGCCGTCGGCGGGCGCCGCGATGGTGTGCTCCATCTTCATCGCCTCCAGCCACAGGATCGGCTGTCCCTTCACGACGGTGCTGCCGATCTCGGCGCCCAGCCGGATCACCGATCCGGGCATCGGCGCCAAGAGCGAGCCCTCGGCGACCTGGTCGGCGGGATCGGAGAAGCGGGGCAGTCTGCGCAACGACACCGGGCCCAGCGGCGAATCGACGGCCACCAGATCGCCGTAGCGGGCGATCTCGAACCGGCGCCGCACCGCGCCGCGCTCTCCCGGAACCGCCAGCACCACGGCATCCGGTGTGGCTTCGATCAATTCCAATCCCTCGTGCCCGTCGACGTCGATGCCGCCGCGGGTGCGGCGATAGCGCACCTCGTGGATGCCCGAGGTGCGGCTCTCGTAGGACTTGCTCTGCGCCTGCGAGGGCAGGTTGCGCCAGCCACTGGGCAGGCCCCCGCCGATTCGCGCCCGCGACCGGTTGACCGCCGCATCGGCCAGTGCCGCGGCGACGATCGCCAGCGCCTCGTCGGATTCGGAAACCAGAGGTGCGGAAAGCTTTTCCAGTCCGTGGGTGGCGAAGAACGCGGTGTCGGTATCACCGGCCAGGAAGGCCGGATGCCGCAGCACACGGACCAGCAGATCGCGGTTGGTGACCAGCCCGTGGATGCGAGCCCGTCGCAGCGCGGTGGCCAGCAGATGTGCGGCCTCCTCGCGGGTGTCCGCATAGGAGATGACCTTCGCGAGCATGGGGTCGTAGAACACCCCGACCACCGAACCGTCCGCCACACCGGAGTCCAGCCGCAGGCCGGGCTCGGCCAGCACCCTGAACTCGGCTGTGCCCGGGGCGAATTCGATGCGATGTACAGGGCCGCTCTGCGGCTGCCAGTCCTGCGCCGGATCCTCGGCGTACAGCCGCACCTCGATCGAATGCCCGCGCATCGGCGGCGGCGCCTCCGGCAGCCGGTACCCCTGCGCCACCTGCAGTTGCAGCCGGACCAGGTCCAGTCCGGTGGTGCATTCGGTCACCGGATGTTCCACTTGCAGACGGGTATTCATCTCCAGGAAGAAGAAGTCACCCTTCTCGTCGGCCAGGAATTCGACCGTTCCGGCGCCCTCGTATCCGATGGCCTCCGACGCCAGGCGGGCCGCCTCGAACAACCGTTCCCGCATGGAGGAGATCCGCTCGACCAGTGGTGAGGGTGCCTCCTCGACCACCTTCTGATGCCGCCGCTGGATCGAGCATTCACGCTCGCCCACCGACCACACCCGGCCGTGCGCATCGGCCATGACCTGGACCTCGATATGGCGGCCGGTTTCCAGATAGCGCTCGCAGAACACCGTCGGATCACCGAAGGCCGATTCCGCTTCGCGGCGGGCGGCCTCGATCTGATCGTTCAGCTGGGAAAGCTCCCGCACCACGCGCATACCGCGACCGCCGCCGCCGGCGGATGCCTTGATCAGCACCGGGAGCATATCCGCGGTGACCTCGGCCGGGTCGAGTTGCTTCAGCACCGGGACACCGGCGGCGTCCATCATCTTCTTCGACTCGACCTTCGAGCCCATCTGCTCGATGGCCGCGACCGGCGGGCCGATCCAGACCAGCCCGGCCTCCTGCACCGCCTTCGCGAATCGCGCGTTCTCGGAGAGGAATCCGTACCCGGGGTGTACCGCGTCCGCACCGGCGGCCAATGCCGCCTCGATGATCAGCTCCGCGCGCAGGTAGGTCTCGGCGGGCGTATTGCCCGGCAGCCGGATCGCCGCATCGGCCTCGGCCACATGCGGCGCCCCCGCGTCCGCGTCCGAATAGACCGCGGTGGTGGCGATCCCCATGCGCCGGCAGGTCGCGAACACCCGCCGGGCGATCTCACCGCGATTGGCGACCAGAACATTCGTCACAGGCCCACCCGTCACCCGACCGCCGCCCCTCATGGAGTTGCTTCGCAATACAGTCATTTCGCGCATCTCACATCCGGAAGACGCCGAAGCCCTCGGCGCCTTCGATCGGGGAATTGTGGATGGCGGACAACGCCATTCCCAATACCGTGCGGGTGTCACGGGGGTCGATGACGCCGTCGTCGTAGAGCCGGCCCGACATGAACATCGGCAGCGATTCGGCCTCGATCTGCGCCTCGATCATCGCGCGCATGCCCTTGTCGGCCTCCTCGTCGAACGGCATACCCCTCGACTCGGCGGCGGCGCGGCCCACGATGGAGATCACGCCCGCGAGCTGGGCCCCGCCCATGACCGCGGATTTCGCACTGGGCCAGGCGAAGACGAAGCGCGGATCGTAGGCCCGCCCGCACATGCCGTAGTGGCCCGCACCGTAGGAGGCGCCCATCAGCACCGAGATGTGCGGGACCTTCGAATTCGACACCGCGTTGATCATCATCGCGCCGTGCTTGATGATGCCCTTCTGCTCGTACTCCTTACCGACCATGTAGCCGGTGGTGTTGTGCAGGAACAGCAACGGCGTATCCGACTGGTTGGCCAGCTGGATGAACTGCGCGGCCTTCTGCGCCTCCTCGGAGAACAGCACACCGCGCGCGTTGGCGAGGATCCCGATCGGATATCCGTGCAGTTCGGCCCATCCTGTGACGAGGCTCGAACCGTAGAGCGGTTTGAACTCGTCGAAATCGGAGCCGTCCACGACCCGGGCGATGACCTCGCGCGGATCGAACGGGATCTTCAGATCGGTGGGGACGATGCCGAGCAGTTCCTCGGGATCGTGGAGCGGATCGATGACTTCGGACCGAGGCGCGGGCCCCTTCTTGGCCCAGTTCAGCCGGCGGACGATGGAACGCCCGATCCGGATGGCGTCCTGTTCGTCGGCGGCCAGATAGTCCGCCAGACCCGAAGTGCGCGCGTGCATTTCGGCGCCGCCGAGCGATTCGTCGTCGGATTCCTCGCCGGTGGCCATCTTCACCAGCGGCGGGCCGCCGAGGAACACCTTGGAGCGTTCCTTGATCATGACCGTGTAGTCGGACATACCCGGAATGTAGGCGCCACCGGCGGTGGAGTTGCCGAAAACCAATGCGATGGTCGGGATTCCGGCCGCCGACAGCCGGGTCAGATCGCGGAACATCCGTCCGCCCGGCACGAAAACTTCCTTCTGCGTGGGCAAGTCGGCGCCGCCGGACTCGACCAGGCCGATCACCGGGAGCCGGTTCTCCAGCGCGATATCGTTCATGCGCAGGTTCTTGCGCAGCGTCCACGGATTGGAGGTGCCGCCACGCACGGTCGGGTCCGGCGCGACGATCATGCACTCGACACCCTCGACTATGCCGATACCCGCGATAACGCTGCCGCCGACGTGGAATTCGCTGCCCCACGCGGCCAGCGGCGCCAGCTCCAGGAACGGCGAATCCTCGTCGATGAGCAGTTCGATGCGCTCGCGGGCGGTCATCTTGCCGCGCTTGCGATGCCGCGCCATCTTGTCAGGTCCGCCACCGGCGATGTTCTTCGCGTATTCCGCCTCCACCTCGGCCAGCTTCTCGGTCATGGCGTCGGCGGCGGCGCGGTAGTCCGCCGAATTCGGGTCGATGGTGGTGCGCAGAGTGCTCAAGACAGTGTCCTTTCTGGCATGACCGGGGGCGCTACGTGGTTACGCTCCGCTGCCGCCTCCGCGCCTGGCCCGCTCATGCCAGGTACCCCAATCGCTTGGCCGCGAGGCTGGTCAGGATTTCATTGGTACCGCCGCCGATGCCGAGGATGCGAACGTCGCGGTAGTGCCGCTCCACCTCGGATTCCCGCATGTAGCCGAGTCCGCCGAACAGCTGAACCGCCTGGTGGGCAACCCATTCGGCGGTTTCGACCGCGGTGTTCTTGGCGAAGCAGACCTCGGCGATCAGATCGGTCTCGCCGTCGGCGGCGCGCTCGGCCACGTGCCGGGTGTACACCCGGGCGACGTCGATGCGGCGTGCCATCTCCGACAGGGTGTTCTGCACGGCCTGGCGGCTGATCAGCGGCCGGCCGAAGGTCTCGCGATCTCGGCACCAGGCCAGCGTCAGATCCAAGCAGCGCTGCGCGTGGCCGTAGCCCTGCACCGCGAGCCCCACCCGCTCACTGACGAATGCCTGTGCGATCTGCGCGAATCCGGAATTCTCCGCACCCACGAGGTTCGAGACCGGCACGCGCACATCCACATACGACAGTTCGGCGGTGTCGGAGGCCAGCCAGCCCATCTTCTCCAGCTTGCGACTCACGGTGAACCCGGGCCGGCCCTTCTCCACCAGCAGCAGCGAGACACCGGACGCGCCGGGGCCGCCCGTGCGCACGGCGGTCACGACGTAATCGGCGCGCACACCGGAGGTGATGAATGTCTTCGAGCCGTTGACCACGTATTCGTCACCGTCGCGCACGGCGCTGGTGGTGAGGTGGCCGACATCGGAGCCGCCGCCCGGTTCGGTGATCGCCAGCGAACCGATCTTCTCGCCGGCCAGCGTGGGCGCGACCCAGTTCTCGATCAGCTCGGGGCTACCCGTCGCCGCCATGTGCGGCACCGCGATCCCGCAGGTGAACAGCGAGGCGAACAGGCCACCGGAACAGCCCGCGTAATGCATTTCCTCCGCGACGACCGCCGCGTCGATACCGTCGCCGCCCGCGCCGCCGACCGCTTCCGGGAACTGGATACCGAGCAGGCCCAGCGCACCGGCCTTCTTGTGGAGCTCACGCGGGATCTCCCCCGCTCGCTCCCAGTCGTCCAGATGGGGCAGCACCTCGCGCTCGGCGAAACCTCTTACGGTAGAACGCAATTCACGTCGCTCGGGCGAATTCCACACACTCACGGTAGCAACTCCACTGGTATGTCGATGTGTCGGGAACGCAGCCATTCGCCGAGTCCCTTGGCTTGTGGATCGAATCGGGCCTGATAGGCGACACCGAGTCCGAGCAGGTCCTCGACGATGAAGTTCACCGCCCGCAGATTCGGCAGTACGTGCCGGGTGACGGTCAGCTTCGCGGTTTCGGGCAGCAGGGCCTTCAGCTCGTCGACGGTGAGGGTGTGCGCGAGCCAGCGCCACTGCTCGTCGGTGCGCACCCAGACGCCGATATTCGCGTTGCCGCCCTTGTCACCGCTGCGGGCCAGCGCGATGGAGCCCAGCGGCACCCGACGGGTCGCACTGTGCGGCAAGGGTTCCGGCAGTACCGGCGCCGGTACGTCGGCGAGTTCGGCAGTCGTTGCGGCCGGCGGGATCGCGATTTCCGAACCACCGGGCAGTGCCGCGGTGTGCGCGACCTCGTTCGCATCGACGTAGCCCGCGGTGAAGACCCCATAGGGCCCGCCGTTTCCGGGCGGTGAGGTCAGCGTGAAACCGGGGTAGCTGGCCAGCGCCAATTCCACTGCGACACTGGAGAACGCGCGCCCCACCTTGGCCGGATCGGGATCGCGGGCCACACAGCGCAGCAGCGCACTGGCCTGTTCCTCGGTCTCGGCGTCCGGCCGGTCCAGCCGGGACAGCGACCAGTCGAGCTCGGCCGGCCGCACCGATAGCCAGCTCTCCAATTGCTGTTGTGCGAGTTGCGCTTTGGCCTCGATATCGAGACCGGTCAGCACGAAGGTCATCTCATTGCGGAAGCCGCCGATGGTGTTCAGCGAGACCTTGAGCCGCGGCGGTGGCGCCTCACCGGTCACACCGCTGATGAGCACCCGATCCGGTCCCTCGGCATCGAGCCGGATGCTGTCGAGCCGCGCGGTGACATCGGGCCCGGCGTAGCGGGCGCTCTGGATCTCGTACATGAGCTGCGCTTCGACGGTGTCGACGGTGACGGCACCGCCCGTACCCTCGTGTTTGGTGATGACACTGCTGCCGTCCCCGCGCACCTCGGCGATGGGGAAGCCCGGCCGGCCCAGATCCCCGAGTTCGGTGAAGAAGGCGAAATTGCCGCCGGTGGCCTGGGTTCCGCATTCGATGACATGTCCCGCGACCACCGCACCGGCGAGGGCGTCGAAATCGTCTCGGGCCCAGTCGAAGTGCGCGGCGGCGGGACCCACCACCAGCGCGGCGTCGGTGACCCGGCCGGTGACGACGATATCCGCCTTGGCGTTCAATGCTTCCGCGATACCCCATGCGCCCAGATAGGCGTTCGCGGTCAACGGAGTTCCGAGCCCCAGTTCCTGAGCGCGTGGCAGCAGATCGTCACCGTGGACATGGGCGATCTTCGCGTTCAGCCCGAGCTTTTCCGCGACCTCGCCGACACGTTGCGCCAAACCGGCCGGATTGAGTCCGCCGGCATTGACGACGATCCGCACACCCTGATCGAGAGCGAGCCCCAGGCTGCCCTCGAGCTGGCGGACGAAGGTTTTGGCATAGCCGAGCGCCGGATCCTTCATCCGATCCCGCCCGAGAATCAACATGGTCAGTTCGGCGAGGTAGTCCCCGGTGAGTACATCGAGTTGCCCGCCTTCGAGCATCTCCCGCATGGCACTCGCCCGGTCGCCGTAGAACCCGGAACAGTTACCGATCCGGAGCATTTCCGGATCGGAGCCCAGATGAGTCATCTGCGCGGCGCCTCCTCCTGCGACGTGGCTGCCGCAGCACCTGCGCTGCGTCGCGTTCCAGGGTCACATCGGGTGGAGAAAAAATCAAGCCTGCGTGCTTGTTAATTGCCAAACCTACAGTTGAACCGGCGTCTCCGTGCCAAAAATCCGACTCCGCACGGTTACTGGACATGCCGTCGAGACCGGCCGGTGCGGGTCGGCGCCGAGCCGCCGGGCAAGATGACGGGGTGTCCAATTCCATTGTTGTCGTCTTGCTGCTGGCGCTGGCCGGATTCCTGGTCGGCGGCGCCTTCACCATGTGGAAGAACAGCCGGATGATGTCGGCGATCCTGGGCGTCTGCGCGGTGCTGGCGGTCGTGGGCGCGATCGCCTGGTGGTGAGCAACCGCCTCACGGGCTACCGACCGAGCCATTCGAATGACTCAGATCACCATTGAGGTTGACCTCGGGTCAAGGTGCACGCTCATCGCATCGGCACGAACGCCGATACCGAGATCCGAGGAGCGCACGCCATGTCCATCAACCCGACCGTCCAGGATCGCCCGGAGCTGCAGCAGGCCCTCGAGACCATCGTCGAATCCGGCATCACCGGGATCACCCTGCGCGTGATCGATCAGCGGGGCGAGTGGACAGCAAGCGCGGGAGTCGCCGAACTGGGCGGCACCGCGAAGCCCCCGGTCGACGGTCACGTCCGGATCGGCAGCAACACAAAGACTTTCGTCGCGACACTGGTGCTGCAGCTGGCGGCGGAAGGCAAGATCGAGCTCGACACCCCGGTAGCCGAATACCTGCCCGAGTTCGGGTTCGACGCCCGGATCACTGTGCGAATGTTGTTGCAGCACACCAGCGGAGTGTTCAACTTCACCGGCGAGTACTACCCCGACGGGACGGTCGCGACGGGTATTCCCGCGACCCCCGCGGGCAAGGAGTGGGTGGACAATCGGTTCAAGACCTACCGGCCGGAGGAGCTGGTGGAGCTGGCGGTGTCCAAGCCGGCGCGGTTCGAGCCGGGAACCGACTGGAGCTACTCCAACACCAATTACGTCATTGCCCGCCTATTGATCGAGAAGGTCACGGGTCGCTCGTTCGCCGAGGAGCTGCAGCGGTTGATCGCCGGGCCGCTCGGACTCTCGGGCACCCTCGCACCGACCACCGAGACCGACATCGCGGAGCCGCATGCGCACGCTTACTACCGGTACGACGATGACGACCGGGAGAAGACTGTGGACGTCACACTCCACAACCCCTCCTGGATCTCGAGCGGCGGCGACATGATCTCGACCAGCGCGGACCTGGCCACATTCATCTCGGCGCTGGTGGGCGGCAAACTCCTGCCGGCCGAACTGCTGGAGGAGATGTACGCCGCACGCTCCACAGGCATCCCCGGCATGGACTACGGTCTGGGAGTTTTCGTGCAGGACACCGGTATCGGTGGCACCGTGATCACCCACAACGGCGGCGCCGCCGGCCACGCCGCGCTGATGTTCAGTACAGCCGACGGCAGCAAGACCCTGACCGCGACGCTGAACTATGTCGACGACGCGGCGATGTCCATGGCCGTACCGTTCCAGCAGGCGACGCAGCGACTGGTGACCGAGGTGTTCTGCGGCGGCCGGACCGATCCCGCCCAGCCGGTGGACTGATCGACGAGCGAGAACCGGCGCAAGGCAGGCTGAGCGAATGAACAACGGAGTCACGATCGGGCAGGCGGCCGCTTTCGTGGGCGTCACCGTGAAGACGGTGCGGCACTATCACAAGCTCGGCTTGGTCACCGAGCCCGAACGTGACGGCTCCGGCTACCGGCGGTACGGACCGGCCGAGTTGCTGCGGCTGGTCCAGGTCCGGACGCTCGCCGGGGCAGGTGTGCCGCTGGCGGAGATCGGGCCACTGCTCGACGCCGACACCGAGTCGTTCGCCACCGCACTCGACGATGTCGAGCGGCAACTCGTCGCGCAGATCGAGGAGTTGAACGCCCGACGCGAAACGCTGCACCGGCTCGCCGACGGTAACCGAGCACTCCTGCCCGACCGTGCCGTGACACTGCTGGAACAAATGCCCGGCCTCGGCTTCGGCCCGGACGAGGTCGCCGCCGCGCGAGAGGGACTGGTACTCGCCAAAGCCCTTGTGCCGGAAGGCTTCGACGACTACCTCACCCACGTCGAGCCCGCCATGCGGGACCCCCGGTTCGTCGCCCTGAGCAAGCGCGCCGCCGAAGCCGCGACCTGGGACCCGGACGACCCCCGCATCGACGAACTGGCCACCGCCATGGCCGCCCACTACCTCGCCAACCCGGCCCAACTGAAGATCGTCACCGGTCTGCAAGCTCGTACGGAGGGCGCGGCCCGATACACGATGATCGCCCAGCAGCGCGGGGAGCAGGCACCGGCCGCCGCGCGGTTGACCGCACTGGTGGAATCCGAACTCCGTGCCGCAGGCGTCCATATCCCCAGACCGGAGACCCGTTGAGCCGAGACCGGTTTCAGGTCGCGGCCTCCAGGTCCCTGGGGGCGATCACCCGCAGCGATGGCAGCGCTACGAGGACCGCGATGCCCGTCGATGTGGCCGCGACCCATATCGGCGCCAGAGCGCCGGCGGCGAGAGTTGCCGCTCCGATCGCCGGGCCCGCGGCCGCACCGACATTCAGTGCCGCTGTCGCATACGAGCCACCCATTGTCGGGGCGTCGGCAGCCGCGTAAAGCACCTGTGTGATCACGGCACTTCCCACGAGAAAAGCCAAGGCGCCCTGGATGAGGACGAGGGCGAGAAGCGCCACCGGATGAGTGGCGGACAGTGCCAGCGCCATCCACCCGAGTACGAGCAAGGGGCCTCCGCCACCGATGACGAGCCCGGGATACCGATCGGTGAGACGCCCGGCCGCCGCGACTCCGGCGAAGGATCCGATACCGAACAGCACCAGAGCCAGTGAGATCCACAGATCCCCCAGGTGTGCGACATCGGTGACGACAGGCGCCAGGAAGGTGAACGCGGCGAACGTGCCGCCGTTGATCAGCGCGCCGAGCAGCATCGCGAGGGACAACCGGGGCAACCGGAGCTGTGCGAGTTCCGATCGCAACGGGAGGCCGGAGATCGATTGCGGCGCCGCGTTCTCCGACCGCCCCGGAATACCCGCGGCGATGCCGAGGGCAGCGGGCACGCACAGCAACGCGATCACCCAGAACGTAGCCCGCCAGCCCGATGCCGCACCGAGCAGTGCCCCGGAGGGGACGCCGGCGACGGTGGCGATCGTCGTGCCGGACAACAGGATTGCCAACGCCCGGCCCTTCCGGTCCGAGGGCGCGAGCGCGGATGCCGTGCTCAGGGCAACAGCCAGAAATCCGGCGTTGGCCAGGGCAGCAACGACGCGAGTGCCGAAGAGCACCGGGAACATCTGCGTGACGGCACCGACGATATGGCAGAGCGCGAAGGCGGCCACGCACCCGAGCAATGTCGCCCGAGCCGGCCATCGGCGAGCAAGAGCCGCCATCGCGGGTGCGCCGATAACCATCCCGGCCGCGAACGCCGAGGTCAGCAGACCGGTGGTACCGATCGACACATCGAGATCCGCGGCGATGTCGGGCACCAGCCCGGCAAGCATGAATTCCGAGGTACCCATGGCGAAGACCGCCAGGGCAAGCAGATAGAGAGCAAAAGGCATCGAGGGCTCCGAGGAGAGAAGACGGACGGAAGACGTCTCGTCACCACGGCCGGCACCCCGAGAGTGCGCAACGGACCGCCTGTGCGGAAGCGACAGGCGGGAAGGCTACGAACTCAGTGATTCAGGGGCTGACGGTGTGACCGAAAGCCCCCCACTCTGGATGCCTCGGGGCTCGACATGCCCTCCATCCTATGCACGGCACCGAAATCCCGACGCTCGGCACCGAAATCGCATGCGGTCTGGGCGGCAGCGACGGGTTGCGCGGCGAGAGCGGTGTGGGTCCACACCCGCCAGCACGGCAATCCGGCTGGTACGCAACACCATCAGAGCCATCCCATCGATCCGAACACAATGATCGCCACGGCATCGATGCCAAGAATCGCGCCCACGGCAATGACTTTGGCGCGAACCGTCACCAGATCGTGCACCCAGAAACACACGGCGAAGAACGGCACGTATCCCACCAGCCAGATGAGATACGGAACGCCGGCCTGCCACCAGGACCGGTCCCAGGTGAGTACACCAGCCTTGTTGAGGAGTATCTCCACACCGACCGCGGCCGCCGAGTTCACCGCCACCAGGACCGGCCGGTTCGGCAACCCGAGAATGCGAGTCTGCCTGGGCGGCAACATCTTCGCGGCCGTTACCCCCATGATGGCGAACATGAAGCAGATCTCGATATTGAGCCCGACGAGTAGCTGATACGCGGTCGGCCCGCTCGCAGCCCATACCGGCGCGCGGCCGGTGGCGTGGAAGACAGCAGGAGCGCGGTGCGGGCGTGCTCGGTCATCGGCGTCGTTCACCTTCCTTGACTGAACGAATGACCAGAGGCATGTTACAACTCTACGAAGAATGTCAACCTGTCATCGGAAGAGTCACCTGGACGTCATTCGCCGGAACTGGGGAGCGGCCCGATCGAGCGGCCGGAGCAGTCGCGGAAACCGTTGCGCCGCAAGTCGCGCATGAGCGATCATTGACAGGCGATGGCGATCGGATCGTCGAACTGGACCATCGCGGTTCCACATCTCATGAATCACCCGAATCTCGTGAAACACCCGAGCGCAGTCCGCGCTCACCTGCTCGACGCCCGTGATGGTCGTCCACACTTTCGGGAGGTTTGTCATGAACGATGCGATCGATCAGTTCGCCGAGTTGTCCGAGGTCAGGATGTGTTATCGCGACGAGGGCGACCCGTCGGGGGAGCCGCTGCTGCTGATCATGGGCCTCAACTCGCAGTTGATCCATTGGCCGCAGGAACTCGTCGACGATCTCGGCGCGCGGGGTTTCCGCGTCATCCGTCCCGACAACCGCGACAGCGGTCTGACCGAATGGAAGATCACGCCGAGCCAGTACTACCTGCGGGCTATCGCGCGGGACTCGATGGAACTGCTCGATTACCTGGGGATCGAGCAGGCGAATGTCGTCGGCGCCTCGATGGGCGGAATGGTCGCCCAGCTGATCGCGATCGAACACGCTCCGCGGGTGCGGTCGCTGTGCTCGATCATGAGCACTCCACACTTCAGCATCGGCATGCCGCACAACGAGGTGCTCGAAGAGATGATGCGACCCCTGCCTCCGGATCGCGAGGAAGCGATCGAGCAGATCGTCGCCCTCTACACTTTGATCGGGTCGAAGACCTACGCCGAGCGTGAGCGGGACCGGCGCTACGCACTCGCCGCCCGGGCCTACGACCGCGCCCGCCATCCGCAGGGCGGTGTTCGCCAGCTGACAGCGGCGCTCATCGCTCCGGACCGCACGAGCAGGCTCCGGCAGCTCCAGGTCCCCGCACTGGTCATCCACGGCTCCGAGGATTCGCTCATCAGGATCGCCGGTGGCGAAGCGACCCACGCGGCGATTCCCGGATCGAACTATCTGCCGTTCGACACGATGGGCCACGACCTGCCCGCACCACTGATCGATCAGATCGTCACGGCGATCGCCCAGAACGCGGCCCGCCGCCCGGCAGTCGTGTAGCCCTTCACCGCACCACCACGTCGTCACCGGGTGGTCGTCACCGATGGCCACCCGGTCGGCAACTCGACGCAGTGACTGTCGATTTCCGATCGATCGGAAGGTGCTTGCCGATGCGTATCTCGTCCCCGCAGCCGCGAGTGGCGGCTGCCGGTGTGAACGAGTGGATCGCCGACGAACTGGAAGCGATGAAATTCTTCCCCGCGGCGGTGGGCGGTCTGGACGATCGGTATCGCCCCGAGGATCACCCCAGCGACAGCATCCCCGGCCGGCAGATCCCCGATGGGCGCATCGCCAGCGCGGGCCGCGAGGACGCGCGCAAGCTGGACAAACCAGGCGCTTCGACCTGGCGCGCGAACCCGATCGCGCCCGGCGCGGCGATCACGGTCCGATGGTCGACCCGCGCCGCCCACAAGGTCCGGCGCTTCAACTACTTCTGTACGAATCCGGAGTGGAACCCGGAGGAGCCGCTGTCCCGCAAGCACTTCCACCAGACTCCACTCGACCCGCTGGTACCCGACAACCGGCTCGGATATATCCCCGTCGACGCATGCCGTCCATTCACCAGCTTCGTGTCATCGGTGCCCAACTACTGGGACCCCGACGCCTTCAAACCCTTCGCCGACGGCGGCATGCTGGCCGCCGATCTCGCCCACACCATCACATTGCCGCATCGCTCGGGCTATCACGTGCTGCTGGGAGTCTGCGAGGTGGCCGATACCGGAATGGCGTTCTACTCTGTGGTCGACGTGGAAATCGGCTGACCAGCGATCGGCTAATCCCCCGCCAGCCGGAAGATCCGCATCCCTTCGGGAACACCGTTGAGCGGGGCCGCGAACATGCTTCGGCGATAGGGCTTGGCGCTGACCTCGAGATCCTTCAACGTGCTGGGTTCCAGGGCCTCCAGCGCCGTCTCCGAGATCATCGTGTTGCCATTGCCCCCAGCCTCCATCACCCGGGCGGCGACGGTGACATCCACGCCCAGCCAGTCACCGCCGATTTCGCGCGGAGTACCGGTGTGCAGACCGGCTCGCATGCGCGGACGGTAGCCCTGGACCTGCACCTTCTCCAGATTCCGCTTCGCGGTGAGGATGGCGCGGACCGCGCTGTCTGGGGAGGCGAAGACCGCCATCACCCCGTCACCCATGCGCTTGACGACCTGACCGCCGCGGTCGACGATCGGCGGTTCGATCGCGATCGCGACCCGGCGCAGCAACTCGAGGGTCGCTTCGTCGCCAGCCGACAGCGACCAGCGCGAGAAGGACACCAGATCGGTGAACAGGATCGTCACGTCCTGGCTGCCCTTACCGCGGCCCACTCGCTCGAGCATGGCCTGCCAGACCTGGAGTGCGCCCAGGCCGAGCTCCTTGGCGGCGCTGGGGGTATCCCCCACGAACTTGTCGGCGGCGCGAGCCACCGCACGGGCACCACCGGGACCGGACAGCGACAGCGGGTCGCCGAAGGCGGGGTCGCCGGGAAGATTCTCGCGGGCCCGGCGAATGGCGCCGATGACATCGGCACGCTGATTGGCCACCGACATCAGGGACGACAGTTGTGCGGCCCGCAGCCGGGCCGAGGGACGGCCGCGCCCGTCGACGGCCGCGTCCAGGCCCTCGATGTCGTCGACGAGGATCTCCGCCTCGGGGTCCACGACCGGCCCGGCATCCACGATTTCAGGCATTTCGGCAGGTTGGGGCGCTGCACTCGGATCGGTCTCACGACCGGCACCGAGCCCTCTACCACCGCGGCGCGTACCGGATCCTTTGCGGCGCGCGCCCGAACCGCCGGGACCGGCTGCGCGGGACGATTTTTCACCGTCGCCGGAGGATTTGTCGCTCACGTCCCGAGCGTAGCCAATGATCGCCACCTGACACCTCCCGATCGGACGGAGCGGGCACAACGGTGGGTCCGCCGATGGATAACGTGCGGGTTGCCTGGCCGATGTTACCGATTCACCATGCCGTCCGAAAGACACGGATTCCCTGTTCACACAGGGTTTGCATACAGAACACCGGCCCGCTGCGCGGGCTGGGCGAGCAGCCGTGCAGCGGGCCGGTGGTCGGCGCGTTCACCGGGCAGTGGTGAACGCGACAGCAGTCCCCCGACAGGACCGCCCTCCCGTCCCGGAATCGCGAGGGTGAGCATGTTCCGGGACGGGCAGGTTTGTCAGGCGTCGCGGCGATCGGTGACGACCAGCGCGGCGCCGAAGACCACGAGAGTGAAGACGAGGAAGTAGATCAGCCCGCCCCACGGACCCCAGTGCCAGTTCGACGAGGCCGAGGAACTGTCATCGATGAAGTGGTCCATATTGGCGAAGGGCAGGAACGGCATCACATTGCGGCCGAAGGAACCGAAACTGCCGAGCAGTGTCTCGATCAACAAGGGCCACAACACAATCAGCGAGATAGCCGCCGCCGACTGCCGTACCAGCGCACCCACGCCGACTGCCAGCACCACGGCCAGGAAGGCGTAGATCGCCGTACCGTACAGCGCACGCCAGTCGGTATCCGAACTCAAGCTCATCTGCAGCCCGCCGTTACCGGACAGCGGCTTGGCGATCAGATAGGCCAGCACCGCCAGCACGAAGGTCAGCACCGCGGCATAGAGGCCGGTCAGCACCGCCTTCGTGGTCAGAACCAGCACACGGTACGGCGTGGCCTGGAAGGTCGAGCGGATGATTCCGAAACGGTATTCGCTGGTGACGGTGAGTGTCGCCATGATCATCAGGACCATCACGCCGAACCCGCGGACACCGGACACCGCCGTCGCCGTGGTCAGCAGGGTCTCGTTCTCGTGCCCCACGCTGGCCCGCGACACCGCCGCGAGCAGGGCGGCCAGCCCGAGGCCGAGCGCGACCACGATGATCGAGCACCACCAGGGCGATCGAGTAGTGGTCAGTTTGATTCGTTCCGCTGCGACGATTCCCATTACAGCGCACCTCCCATGACCTGGCCGACGGCTTCACCGTGGTACTGCACCGCACCTCCGGTCATCCGCATGAACGCCTCCTCCAGCGAAGCCTGCTGCGGCGCGAGTTCGTACAGGGTGATGCTGTTGGCGCCGGCCAGCTTGCCGATGGCATCGCTGGTCTCGCCGACCACCACCAGTGCCGCGGCCGAATCGGTGACGACGGCCGTCTCCGGATCACCCGCCCCGCCGTCCTCACGCACCGTCATCCCGTTCGAGGTGAGCAGGCTGCGCAGTTCATCGAGTTGCGGACTGCGCACGCGCACAGTCGATTCCGAGGACTTGGTGATGAAATCCTTGGTGTCGGTATCGGCGATCAGGCGGCCGCGGCCGATGACCACCAGATGATCGGCGGTCTGCGCCATCTCGGAGAGCAGATGGCTCGAGACCAGGACCGTGCGGCCCTCGGCGGCCAGCTTCTGCATGAAACGCCGGATCCACAGGATGCCCTCGGGATCGAGACCGTTCACCGGCTCATCGAACAGCAGCACCGGCGGATCGCCGAGCAGCGTCGCCGCCAGCCCGAGCCGCTGCGACATACCGAGGGAGAATCCGCCGGCCTTCTTGTTCGCGACCTCGGACAGCCCGACCAGGTGCAGCACCTCGTCCACCCGCTTGGCGGGAATATCGTTCGCCGCTGCCATCCAGCGCAGATGTGAGCGCGCCGACCGGTTCGGATGCACCCATTTGGCATCCAGCAGGGCGCCCACCGCGCGCAGCGGATTCTTCAATTCCCGATAGGCCAGACCTTCGATGCGGGCGGTACCCGCGGTGGGCCGGTCCAGCCCCAGAATCATCCGCATCGTCGTCGATTTACCGGCGCCGTTCGGGCCCAGGAACCCGGTCACCTTACCGGGGGTGACCGTGAACGACAGGTCATCGACAGCAACGGTGGCACCGTAGCGCTTGGTGAGACCTCTGCATTCGATCATGCGCACCAGTCTCGCCCAGAAATCGCGGCCGCACTATCGCTCACAGGTCGCGAATCGAGGTCATCCTTGCGGATGACCTCATCCTGGGGATCCCCCGATGACACCCCGAGTACGGACCTCACACGGCCGGCGAGGACGCCTGCGCCCAGAACCGCTTGGGGATGCGCCCGGCATGGCGGGCCAGATATCCGGCCCGGACCGCGGCCGCCATCGCCGCCGCCATCCGCGCGGGCTGCCGGGCCCGGGTGACGGCGGTGGCCAGCAGCACCGCCGAACAGCCCAGTTCCATCGCCAGCGCGGCGTCACTGGCGGTGCCGATACCGGCGTCGAGGATCACCGGAACCCCGGCGGCATCGACGATCATCTCGATATTGTGCGGATTCCCGATCCCCAGCCCGGTACCGATCGGCGCGCCCAGCGGCATCACCGCGACACATCCGGCGTCCTCGAGCCGCCGGGCCAGGACCGGATCGTCGGTCGTATAGGGCAGCACCGTGAAACCGTCGTCCACCAATTGTTCTGCGGCGGAGACTAATTCGATGGCATCGGGAAGCAGTGTTCGTTCGTCGGCGATGACCTCGAGTTTCACCCATCCGGTCTCCAGCGCCTCGCGGCCCAGCTGTGCGGTGAGCACCGCCTCGGCCGCCGTACGGCAGCCCGCGGTATTGGGCAGCGGGGCGATATCCAGGCGTTTCAGCAGGTCCAGCACGCCGGTGCCGCCCGCGGCGTCGACGCGGCGCATGGCGACCGTGGTCAATTCGGTACCGGAGGCGACCAGGGCCTCCTCGAGCACCGCGAGATTCTCCGCACCGCCGGTGCCCATGATCAGCCGGGAGCCGAACTCCCGATCGGCGATCCGCAGCGGTTCGGTCAGCATCGGATCAGCCACCCTGCACCGCCGTGAGCACCTCGATCTGCCAGCCGCGCTCGACCGGCTCGTCCCAGCGCCCCTTCGGGAACAGCGCGCCGTCCACCGCCAGTGCCACACCACGACAAGGCAATTCGAGCCGATCGAGCAGTTCGCGAACCGACAGCGGCTGCGCGAATTCGTGTTCGACGCCGTTCACCGTGACGGCAACGGGGATGGGGGAAGCGGCCTTCGGTTCAGCGGTCACTGGTTACCTCCTGATGATGATGCGGCACCGGCACTTTCGCCGCCGGACGGAAAGTGTGCGGCGAAGCGCTGCGGATCGGCGGCCTTCGCCTCGGCCAGGCTGTCGCCGGCCAGCAACGCCGCGACGGCGTCCACCGTGATCGGCACGCCGAGAATGCCGTTGCGGCCGTGGCCGGTGGCCACCACCAGCCGATCGGACAACCGGCCGATCAGCGGCAGATTATCGGGTGTGCTGGGGCGCCCGCCCGCGGTGGCCTCCGACAGTTCGTATTCGCCGAGTGCCGGCCACACCGCTTCGGCGTCGGCGATCAGATCCCGGACACCGGCAACGGTGACGGTGGTATCGAAACCGGCCTCGTACTGGGTCGCGCCGACCACGAGCCCCTCGGCTCGCGGCACCAGATAGATCGGACGGCCGTGGACCCGGGCCCGGATGACCCGCTGCGGCGGGGGCGGGGTGCCCGGCCGGCGGCGCAAGCGCAGGATCTCGCCCTTGACCGGCCGCACCGGCAGGTCCCACAGCTGTGCGCTGCCCGATCCGGCGGCCAGCACGATCTGATCGTGTTCGAGTTCGTCCACAGCGCGCACCGATTCCGCCCGGATGCGCACACCGGCCTGTTCACATCCGCGGCGCAGGGCGTCGACCAGGAGGCGGTTGTCCACAGCCGGTTCGTCGGCGGCCAGCAGACCCGCCCGGACCGTGCGCGACAGTCCCGCCTCGGCCGCGCGGACGCCCGCGCGGTCCAGTACGCGCATGGCATATCCGTGCCCGCCGCAGAAATCGGCGATGGTGCGCAGATCCGCGGCATCGGCGGTGTCCAGCGCCAGCGTCAGGGTCTGATCGGCCACGAAGACGTCGGTGCCGGTCGCCCCGCGCAGCCGCGCACCGAACTCCGGCCAGCGCCGCAGCGACGCGGCGCCGAACTCGAGCAGATCACCCTCCCCGGGCCAGCCCTCCGAGAGCGGTGCGAGCATGCCGCCCGCCACCCAGGAGGCACCGGTCCCCGCGGCCGGGTCGTAGATCGTCACCGACCAGCCCTGGCCGGCGGCGCGCCACGCTACCGCCAGACCGATCACGCCCCCACCGACGACGGCCAGACTTCGCATCACTCCACCTCACTAGGACCCGCTCGCGCGCGCTGCCGACATACCGCGCCGACACGGCCGCGACCGGGAGATGGGCGTTCCCGCGCGGCCGCCATCGCTGCGGGAATGCCCTCATGTTTCGACTACCCACGGTAGCGCGGCTACGGTCGGACCTGTGCAACCGTCCCAACCGCATCGTCAGATCGCACCGCGCGAGCGCCTGAACTCGGCGCTGCTGTACCTGTGCACCGACGCCCGGCGCGATACCGGCGATCTGGCCGCCTTCGCCGAGGCCGCTCTCTCCGGCGGCGTCGACATCGTTCAGCTGCGCGACAAGGGTTCGGCCGGTGAGGCCAAGTTCGGCCCGCTGGAGGCCGGGGCCGAACTCGGTGCGCTCGCCGAGTTGAAGTCCGCGGCCCGCAGGCACGGCGCCCTGGTCGCGGTCAACGATCGCGCCGATATCGCGCTGGCCGCCGGGGCGGACGTCCTGCATCTCGGTCAGGGTGATCTGCCACCCTTCTACGCCCGCCGGATCGTGGGACCGGATGTGGTGATCGGCCGGTCCACCCATAATCGCAATCAGGCCGGCCTCGCGGTGGTCGACGAGAACATCGACTACTTCTGCACGGGACCGGTGTGGAACACCCCGACCAAGCCCGGCCGTACCGCGGCGGGCATCGATCTGGTGCGATCCACCGCGGATTCGCATCCGACCCGGCCGTGGTTCGCCATCGGCGGCGTCGACAGCGAGCGGCTGCCCGAGGTGCTGGCGGCCGGGGCGAGCCGGGTCGTGGTGGTGCGCGCCATCACCGCCGCCCGCGATCCGCAGGCCGCCGCCCGCGACCTGAAACAGCGACTGCTGGAGAACAACGCCTGAACTACGAACGCTCAGTTCAGCAATTGATCCAGTGTCAGGACAAGCGCATGGTCAGCAGCCGGAGATCCGTTGGGGTACTGGATGATTCGCACCGTCGCCCGCCTCGGCCCGGAGGCGGCCGGCCCGCCGATTCCGGGCGCCCCCGCAGAGCCGGTGGCGGCTCCCCCGGCGCCGGACGGAGCCGATCCGTCCGCGTCGACGGCGATCTCATCCGGATCGACCGCGATCCCTTCCGCGGCGTCGGCGTCCAGCCAGAAGAATCCGCGCTCGGCCAGGTCCACCGTGCGGGGCAACAGTGCCGCGATGGCCTCCGCCTCTGCGATCCCGTCGAGATCGAGCCGGGCCGCCGCCGCGCGCAGTTCCGGCCAGGCCGCCGCGAAACCCGGATGCAGCGGATGGTCGTCGACCTCGTCCTCGGGAACCCAGGCCAGTTCGGCGCTCTCCTTGTTCGCGACGGTCGGCAGGGTTTCCGGAACATCGGCGACCACCGTGGTGTAGGTCCAGCCGCTGGCGGCGGTACTGGTTACCCGGGTGCCTCGCACCCGAACCACATCGGGGGCAATTCCGGCTTCCTCCTGCGCTTCTCGTACCGCGGCGTGCACGCTGGACTCATGACTGTCGCGTGCACCACCGGGCAGTGCCCACGTTCCGCCCTGATGACTCCACGGCGCGCGATGCTGCAACAGCACCACCGCCCCGCCGCCCGGCCCGGGTGCGCGCAACAACAGTCCGGCCGCACCGAACAGGCCCCACTGCCGCGTCCCATCGGGGCTCACCAGAAACCCGTCTCCGTCACCGCGCATACTCCGCCTCGTCCCGATCCGCGTCGGCAGCCCGATCCGCGCCGACCTCGCGATATCGCCGTCATGCCCGACACATGTCCAGCGATACCCGTACGACCACAATAAGCTCAGTCCACACAATGCAACCCGGGGAACGAACGGAGGCGAGCATGGCTCGCACCGAGCTGCTGAGCCGGTTCGACCGGACCGCCGTGCGGCGGCGGCTGGACGCGACGGCCGTGCGGCGTCGGCTCGACGCGACCGATTTGCGGGGGTTCGCACGCTCCTCACCTGCCCGGTTGATCGCACTGGGGCTGGCATTGCTGGGGCTGTGCCTGCTCGCCGGGGCGATCACCTCCGCGGAGGTGGGCAGCCGCCAGCACGCACTCGATCAACTGCTGAACGAGGCCGAGCCCGATGCCAATTCGGCCCAGCGCCTCTACACCTCGCTGTCGGTCGCCGATGCCGCCGCGGGCACCGCCTTCATATCCGGTGGGCTGGAACCGAAACCGGTACGCGACCGCTACGACCAGGCAGTCGGCCAGGCCGCGGCGGAATTGGTGGCCCAGTCGAGCAGTGCCGGTTCGCCCGCCGCGGCGAGCCCCGACGCCGATACCCGGTTGCGCACCGGAGTGGCGACCGAACTGCCGGTCTATACGGGATTGGTCGAGACCGCGCGGGCCAATAATCGCGAGGGCCATCCGGTCGGCGCCGCCTATCTCAGCGAAGCGTCGAATCTGATGCAGACGCGAATGTTGAAGATGGCGCAGGAGTTGCAGGAGCATCGCTCCGCGGAGATCGCGGCGACCCAGCATCGCCATGTGCGCCCGCCCTGGGCGGCGATCATCCTGCCGATCGTGGCGTTCGCCGCTCTGGTCGCCGGGCAGTTCTATCTGGCGCGGCGCTGGCATCGGGTGCTCAATCCGGGTCTGCTGGCGGCTTCTGCGATGCTGCTGCTCCTGCTGGCGTGGACGGTGATCGCCGGTTCGCTGTCCGCGGTCTCGACGACATCGGGGCGCGATGACGGGGCCGTACCGGGCGCCGAGCTGACCGAGGGCCGCATCCTCGCTCAGCAGGCCCGCGCCGCGGAGACACTGAAACTGGTCCGCCGCGACGCCAGTGGCGGTTACGACCAGACCTTCGATACCGCCACCGCTCGCCTCGACAAGTTGCTGTCCGACTATCCCGGCAGCGCACCGGGTTCCGGTGAGGTGCGGCGCGCACACGATTCGCTGGCACGCTGGCGTACCGCGCATCAGCGCATGAACGACGCATTGGGCCGCGGCGATTTCCCGACCGCTTCGGCGGTGGCGATCGGCCCGGACCCTTCCCAGGCGGGCACCGCCGTGGATACCCTGGACAAGGCACTGGCCGCGGGTATCTCCGATACCCGTAACAACCTGCGCAGCAATATCTCCGACGCCGCCCGGGCGCTGGACTTCCTCGCGCCGGGCGCGCTCACCCTGGCGGCCCTGGCCGCCGCGCTGGTGCTGGCGGGCCTGTGGCCACGGCTTCGGGAGTACCGATGAGACATCATGCGAAGCCCGCTCGTCGGTGCGACCGGGTGCGGGTGTCCCGCAAGATACGGGAGTACCGATGAGCAGACTACTCACCGTCCGGTCGGCGGCGGTCGCGGTGGCATTGATGCTGATCGCGGGATGCGGTGGTGCGCAGTCGGCTCCACGCGCATCGGACTCCGGCGACTACACCGAACCGCCGCTGCCCGCGAATGCCGTGGTGACCCCGGCGGATTCGGCGCCCGCCTCGAATCCCGGACCGCAGTGCGGTAATCCGACGGCCAGTCTGCGTCCCTCCGGTACGGAGCAGGGACCCACCCTCGATGCCATCCGGGCCCGCGGCCGCCTGCTCGTCGGCCTCGACCCGGGCAGCAATCTGTTCAGCTTCCGCGATCCGATCAGCGGCACCCTCGCCGGATTCGATGTCGATATCGCCACCGAGATCGCGCGCGATCTGTTCGGCGACCCGCATCGCATCGAATACCGAATCCTGGGCTCGGCGGATCGCGAGAAGGCGCTGCAGGACCACACCGTCGACATCGTGGTGAAAACCATGACCATCACGTGTGATCGGCGTCAGCGCGTCGACTTCTCCAGCACCTATCTGATGTCGCATCAGCGGGTCCTGGCGGTCAAGGGTTCCGGCATCACGGGAATGGCTGATCTGGCCGGCAGGCGCGTGTGCGCCGTCGGCGGCACCACATCCCTGGACCGCCTGCGTCAGATCCGGCCATCCGCATCGATCATGACCGTACCGACCTGGGCGGATTGCCTGGTGGTTCTGCAACAGCGCCAGGTCGACGCGATCAGCACCGATGATGCGCTCCTTGCCGGTCTGGTCGCACAGGATCCATATGCCGAGGTGGTGGGCTCGGATATCAGCGATGAGCCCTACGGTGTCGGAATACCGAAAGGCAATGACGATATGGTTCGTTTCGTGAATGCCACCCTGCAGCGGTTGCGGACCGACGGAACCTGGAACCGGCTGTACGGGTACTGGCTCGCTCCCGCCCTCGGCCCCGCCTCCGGACCACCGGAACCGACCTATCGGGACTGATCCATGCTCGACCCCCAGGATCCCCCCGAATTCGACTATCCGCCGACAGCGCTCACTCCCGGACCGGACGTTGAGGAACCGACGCTGCCGCAGGCCCGCCGCGATTCCGAACCACCGGGCACCCAGCGCGGCCCCGCGCCTACGGCGGCAACGATTTTCACGGGACCGGGCACCGTCGCATCGCCGATGTCCACCGGGCCGGGCACGGTGGCATCCCCCGGGAATCCCGGTACCGAACCGAGCCGGCCATCCGGTCGCAGCGGGCGTACGGTACGCACCCGGCCCACAAGCCGCCGCCTGGGCGCGGGCCTGGTGCCGATCACCACTGTGCAGACGATGGATCCGTTGCGGGCGGTCCTGTCCGATCCGGTCGTCGCCGAGGGCCGGCGGTACTGCTGGCGTTGTACCCGGCCGGTGGGCCGCAGCACCCCCACACATGCCGCGAGTCCGGACGGTATCTGCGAGAACTGCGGCGCGCCTTATGATTTCCGCCCCTACCTGGAACCCGGCGACAGTGTTTGCGGGCAGTACGAGATTCAGGGTTGTATCGCGCACGGCGGCCTGGGCTGGATCTATCTGGCGATCGATCGCAATGTCGCCGACCGCTGGGTCGTGCTGAAGGGTCTGCTGCACGGCGGTGACGCCGAGGCACAGGCGGTGGCCGTGGCCGAACGCCAATATCTGGCCGAGCTCGGCCATCCCAGCATCGTCAAGATCCACAACTTCGTCGAACATCCGGGACCGGACGGCAGTCCGATCGGTTACATCGTGATGGAGTACGTCGGCGGGCGGTCGCTGCGCGATCTGCTCGATGCTCGTCGCCCGGAGCGGATGCCGGTGCCCGAAGCACTGGCCTACATTCTCGAAATCCTGCCCGCGCTGGAGTATCTGCATTCGCTGGAGCTGGACTACAACGACCTCAAACCGGACAACATCATGGTCACCGAGGATCAGGTGAAACTGATCGACCTCGGTGCGGTGGCCCCGTTCGATTCCTACGGAAATCTTTACGGCACCAAGGGTTTTCAAGCTCCCGAAATCGGGCAGACCGGCCCCACCGCGGCCACTGACCTCTACACCGTGGGCCGCACCCTGGCGGTGCTGACGGTGGATATGCCGATGTCGGGCGGCCGCTATGTCGACGGCATTCCGCATCCGGAATCCGAACCGGTACTGGCCCGGCACGAATTCCTGCACCGGCTGCTGCTCACCGCGACCGATCCCGATCCGGACCGGCGCTTTCTCTCCGCGCGGGTGATGAGTACGCAGCTGGCGGGCGTGCTGCGCGAAATCCTGGCCACCGAGACCGGCACCGAACATCCACAGCTGTCCACGTTGTTCAGTCCCCCGCGTACAAGTTTCGGCACGGCGGAACTGATCGCTCAGACCGATGTGTACGCCGACGGCATCGTGCGCGGGCGGAATCTATCGGCCCGCGCGATCGCCGCCGCCCTGCCGGTACCGCTGATCGACCCCGGCGATCCATCCGCGGCCCTGCTGGCCGGCACCGTGCACTCCGAACCCGAGCACGCTCTCGACGCGGTGCGCAGCGCACGCCGCCGGGCCGAATCGGCACCGGGTGGCGCACCGCCCGGATTCGCCGCCGAGAGCCTGCTGGCCGAGATCCGCGTCCATCTCGATCTGGACGAACCGGCGGCGGCCCGAGATCTACTGGATCGCATGGGTGATCACGATTGGCGCCGGCACTGGTTCCTGGGCCTGATCGCCCTGCGGGAACAGGACTACGAACGCGCCTATGGCCGCTTCGACGAGGTACTTGCCTCGCTACCGGGCGAGATCGCGCCCAAGCTGGCACTCGCGGCGACCGCGGAACTCGTTCTGCAACACTGGGAATCCTCCGATCCCACACAGTGGCGCGAGTATGCGGAGAAGTTCTACACGACGGTGTGGCGCACCGATCGCGGAGTGGTGAGCGCCGCCTTCGGCCTGGCCCGGCAATTGGCGGCCGGCGGACGGGTCCCCGACGCGGTCGCCGCCCTCGACGAGGTGCCCGCCGCCTCACGCCACTACACCGAGGCGCGGCTCACCGCCGTCCTGCTGCTGCTCACCGCCCGATCCGTCGACGAGCTGTCCGAATCGGATCCCTACGTCGCCGCGAATCGGTTGCAGGCATTGCCCGCCGCCGAACACCGGGTCGCCCAGATGCGGGTGCTGGTGATGGGTACCGCCCTCGCATGGCTGCAGGCGGGCCATACTCCCCAGCGCGGCGCGACCCTGTTCGGGGGATCCTTGCGCGAACGTGAGCTGCGACGCGGCATCGAGTCCGGACTGCGCGGCCTCGCGCGCACCGCACCCGGCCGTGCGCTCCGCTACGCCCTGATCGATCTGGCGAACGCCATTCGCGCCAAGAGCTGGTTCTGACAGCGGCTTCCGTATTCGACCCGCGCTCAACCCACCAGCGCGACGGCGGCCCGCGCGATAGCCAATTCCTCGTCGGTCGGCACCACCAGCACCGTCACCTCCGCACCCGGCGGCGAAATCCGACGCGCCGCACGATCTTTCGCATTGTTGAGCGACGGATCGACCACGATGCCGAACCGCTGCAACCCGGCCAGCGCATCGGCACGCACCTGTGCGTTGTTCTCCCCCACACCGGCGGTGAAGGTGATCGCGTCCACCCGCTCCAACTCCACCAGATACGCGCCGATATAGCGGCGCAGCCGATGCACGTAGACGTCATACGCCAGGCGCGCCGCGGTATCTCCCGAATTGATCAGCGCGAACAGCTCGCGGAAATCGTTGACACCGGACAGGCCCTTGATCCCCGAGCGGCGATTGAGCAGTTCATCGATACCGTCGATCCCCAGTCCGGCGGTGCGGGCCAGGTGCAACAGGACGCCCGGATCGATATCGCCGGACCTGGTTCCCATCACCAGCCCCTCCAACGGGGTGAGCCCCATACTGGTGTCCACCGCCCCGCCGCCGCGGATCGCCGAGGCCGAGGCACCGTTGCCCAGATGCAGCACGATCTGATTGTGCGTCGCGGGGTCGCCGCCCAGCAGCTCCGATACCCGGCCGGAAACGTACTCGTGCGAGGTGCCATGGAATCCGTAACGCCGAACCCCGTGTGCCGCAGCGACTTCCGTGTCGATGGCATAGGTTTTCGCGGCCGCGGGCAGACCATGGAAGAAGGCTGTATCGAAGACCGCGACCTGAGGAACATCGGGCAACAGCGCACGCGCCGATCGGATGCCGGTCACATTGGCGGGATTGTGCAGCGGCGCCAGCGTGGACAGATCGTCGATGGCCGCCACCACGGCATCGGTGATCACGGTGGGCTCGTAGAAGATCTCCCCGCCGTGTACCACCCGATGGCCGACCGCCGACAGCGCCGCGCCCGTCAGGTCGTGGCCGCTGCGGGCGAAGAGGTCGAACACCACCCGCAGTCCGCCGGCATGATCGGCGATCGGCCCCTCGTGCGTGAATTTGCTTCCGTCACTGTGATGTTCGACGGTGATATCACCCGGCGCCACATCCTCACCGATCCGCGACACCATCCCCGACGCCATCACCTGCGCCGAAATCGGATTCAGCAATTGGTATTTGACCGACGAAGACCCCGAGTTGATCACCAAAACCTGCATCAGTTCTCCTGTGTCTTGCGGGACACCCGCACCCGGTCGGCACAGCGAGCCGCTGCGCGATTCTCGCTCACTGCGCCTCCAGTGTCTTGCGGGACACCCGCACCCGGTCGGCACAGCGAGCCGCTGCGCGATTCTCGCTCACTGCGCCTCCAGTTGGCTCTGCGCCTGGATCGCGGTGATCGCCACGGTGTTGACGATGTCGGCCACCAGGGCTCCGCGCGAGAGGTCGTTGACCGGTCTGCGCAGGCCCTGCAGCACCGGGCCGATGGCCACCGCGCCGGCGCTGCGCTGTACGGCCTTGTAGGTGTTGTTGCCGGTATTGAGGTCCGGGAAGATGAAAACCGTTGCGCGACCGGCGACATCGGAATGCGGCAGCTTGGTGCTGGCTACCGTCGGCTCGATCGCGGCGTCGTACTGGATCGGCCCCTCCACCGGTAGGTGCGGGGCTCGTTGATGTACGAGTTCGGTTGCGGCACGGACCTTGTCGACATCGGCCCCACTGCCGGATTCACCGGTCGAGTACGACAGCATCGCCACCCTGGGGTCGATACCGAACTGCTCCGCGGTGCGCGCGGAGGAAATGGCGATATCGGAGAGCTGTTCGGAGGTCGGATCCGGGACCACCGCGCAGTCACCGTAGGCGAGCACCCGGTCGGCCAGACACATCAGGAACACGCTCGACACCGTCGAGACGCCTGCCTCGGTCTTGATGATCTCGAACGAGGGCCGGATCGTATGCGCGGTGGTGTGCGCCGCGCCGGAAACCATCCCATCCGCTATACCCTTGTAGACCATCATGGTGCCGAAATACGAGATGTCGGTCATGAATTCACGGGCCCGCTCGACCGTCATCCCCCGATGAGCCCGCAAGCGCGCGAATTCCTCGGCGAACCCCTCGCGCAGTTCGCTGGTGCGCGGGTCGAGCACCTGCGCGGCGTCGATATCGAGTCCGAGCTCGGCAGCACGGGCCCGGACCGTGGTCTCGTCGCCGAGAATGGTCAGATCCGCGATCTTGCGTTGCAGTACCCGTCCCGCCGCCCGCAGAATGCGGTCGTCATCGCCCTCGGGCAGCACGATCCGGCGTGGATCGGCCCGAGCCCGTTCCACCAGTTGATATTCGAACATCTGCGGTGTCACCACCGACGGCACCGGAACCTCGATGAGATTCAACAGCTTCCGGCTGTCCACCCGCTGCTCCATCAGCGCCAGTGCGGTGTCGATCTTGCGAATACTGCTGAGCGACACCCGGCCCCGGGTATGCGCGGCCGCGCTGGCGGTATCGAAGGTGCCCAACTGGGTGGTCAGGATCGGCAGCTTCGGTTTCAGGCCCTCCATCAGCCGCGCGATCGCGGGATCGGGCAGCATCCCGCCGTTCATGATGATGCCCGACAGCGACGGAAACCCCTCCGCCTCATGCGCGTTCACCAGCCCCAGCAGCACGTCGGACCGGTCACCGGGCACGATCACCGCTACACCGTCGGTGAGGCGTTCGAGAATGTGCTCGGCGGTCATCCCGCCGACCATGACCGTCAGCGCCTCGCGCTGCAGCAGTTCCGGATCACCCGAATACACCGTGCCGTCGATGGCCTCGCACAGTTCGCGCATGGTGGGCGCGGTGAGCAGCGGTACCTCCGGCAGCGTCCAGGAGGGGCAGTCCACCACACTCAGCGCCTCGCGCACCTCCTCGAGCCGTTCGGGATCGCAGCGGTTGACGATGATCGCGGTGGACCGGGCGTGCTCGTGCTCGAGCTCGGCCTCGCACACCCGGGCGACCTGGACGACCTCCTCCGGCGTGCGCCCGGCTCCCCGCAGGACGAGCAGGATGGGCGCCCCGAGATTCACCGCGATCCGCGCGTTGTAACGCAGTTCACTGGGCCCGGCGACATCGGTGTAGTCGCTGCCCACGATCACCACCGCATCGCACACCTTCGCGACATCGTGGAATCGCTGGACGATATCGCTGATCGCGGCGTCCGGATCGGCATGCACCTGCTCATAGGTGACGCCCACGGCCTGCTCATAGTCGATATCGGCCGTGCAGTGCTCGAGCAGCAGCTCCAGAACGTAATCGGGACCGCGATTGGACCGCGTGATCGGCCGGAACACCCCGACCCGCGGCGTGGTCGCCGACAACATCTGCAACATTCCCAGCGCCACGGTGGATTTGCCGGTGTCACCTTCCAACGAGGCGATGTACACGGTGGACGGTGCGATCTCGGCCATGAAGGTGAGCTTAGTAAGCGATTCCGGAGCCGATCCGTGGCACGGCCGTCCATCCCTCCGACTCCGCATGCGGCCAGGTCGACACCAGGTTCACCGCGGTGTCACAGTTCGCCGGTCGTGAATTCCAGCAATGCGGCGGTCAGTTCGGCGGGTGCGTCCTCCTGGACCAGATGTCCCGCACCGGGGATCAACTCGAGCTGGGCGCCGGGAATCAGTTCGACGAGTTCGCGGCCCTTCTGCGCCGGAATCCAGCTGTCCTCGAGCCCCCAGCAGATCAGGGTGGGGATATCGATCTGTGCGTACCGGTCCTGGATCTCGTCGGTGTACCGCTGGTCGGCCTGTGCGATCTGCCGGTAGAAGGCCGGCTGACCGAGTTCGCCGAGCCAGGGGTCGACGAGCCGGTCGAGCACCGCCGGATGCAGTCCGGGGCTACTGGCCGAACTCACGTATTCGCGTACCAGCGCCCGATGCAGCGCGGGTGGCAGCTGCTCGAATACCTCGGCGTTTTCACCGACCAGCCGGAAGAACGGTGAACCCCACGGCGCCAACGCCACGGGGTCCACCAGGGCGAGGGCGCGGATGCGCGCGCCGTGGAGCAAGTGTGCCCGCAGCGTCACCGCACCGCCGAAGTCGTGCGCGACCACCAGCGGTTCCGCGAGCCTCCAGTGCGCGAGAAGTTCGGTGAACACGCGCCCCTGCGCCGCCAGGGATACCTCCTGCCCGGCATATTTCTCCGATGCCCCGTACCCGGGCATGTCCCAGACGAATACCTGGTGGTGGCGAGCGAGCGAGCGGGCGACCCCACGCCAGACGTACGAGGAGAACGGCGTTCCGTGCATCAGCACAAGCGGTTCCCGGTCCGATTGCCCGAGGCGGTCCCACCCGACCTCACCACAAGAGCTCCGGAATGTTTCCCTCAGCTGCCACTCACTCATGCCGGCCCTTTCCACGGTAGAGCGCTTCGCCGCGTCCGGGTCTGTCGTTCCGTTCGGGACGCTGCCCATCCGATAGTAGGCATATCGAGATCGTGTGAGCGATACGGATATATCCATGCGCAAATCAGGCATTGGGTAACCCATATAGCGGTCGTAGCGTGGGAGTACACGGCAATCACAGCAGGCGGCACGGCAGTCCGGGCCGCGGACGGGATCGACACGACCATGCAACTGGGCACCTTCCTCCCCACCTCCACTCCCGATCCCGAACACCCCATCCTCGGCGATGTCCGCGCAGCCGCCCGCTTCGCCGAAGAGGTCGGCCTGGATTCGGTCTGGTCCACCGACCATCTGGTGGCCAGTGCCCCCATCCTGGAAAGCACCGTCACCCTCGCCACCGCCGCCGCGGTCACCGACCGCATCCGGATCGGCTACGGCGTCCTGCTGCTGGCCCTGCGCCCCGTCGCCTGGGCCGCCAAACAGATCGGCGCGCTCCAGCACGTCTCCGGCGATCGGGTCATCCTCGGCGTCGGCACCGGAAATCCGGCCCACGGCGACACCGGCTGGCGCGCCGCCGGTGCCTCCTTCACCGACCGCGGCCGCGACACCGACGAGGCCCTGCGCGTCCTTCCCGGCCTCATCGCCGGCCACACGACGACTCTTCCGGACGGCACCGAGTTCGCTCTCTCGCCCGCCGCGACCACCCCACCGATCCTGGTAGCGGGCAACGGCCCCCGGGCCATGCGCCGCGCCGCCGAATTCGCCACCAGCTGGCTCGCCATCGGCCTGTCCCCCGAAGAATCCGTCACCGCGGCACAACAATTGGCCGAGATCGCCGAGCGGTATCAGCGTCCCGCACCGACCGTTTCGGTGGTCGCGCCGCTACCCGAAGATCTCATTCGAGCCCGCGATCTGATCTCCACCTACGCCGAAGCGGGCGTCGAACACCTCATCGCCCCGCCTCGCGACGCCGACTGGCGTGCCGGGTATGAATTCGCGGGGAGGGCGAAAGAGGCTCTGCGGCGGCAGTAGTCGAATCCGGGCACGCGCGCCGGCAGCCTGCGCGCCCGGAGCCCGCGGACGACAGCTACTCATCGGCCGGGCCTCAACGCAGCCGTCGAGCGACCCGCGGGCGGCGACAGGTCTCGGCAATCATCCGCAGCGTTAGAATTCCTGCATGTCTGCACAATTTCCCGATCGGCAATGGGGTTCGCGAACCGGTCTGCTCGGGCGTACGGCGAGTGCGTTCGCCGCGACGCGCGTGGGGTCGCTGGTAGTACGCAAACTGACCCCGCTGGATCGGAAACTGTTGCAGCGCACGGATGCTCGCTACACCCTGCTCGGCCCGATCGGGGCGCCGATCATTCTGCTGACCACCCTCGGACGCAAGTCCGGACAGCCACGCACCTCACCGTTGCTGTATGTGCACGACGGCGACACGTTGTATGTGGTGGGCTCCAATTTCGGACAGGCCAATCACCCGGCGTGGACGGCGAATCTCACGGCGCTGCCCGAAGCGACGGTAACCATTGCCGGACAACAGATTCCGGTGCACGCTAGGCTCGTCGAAGATCCCGAACACAAACGGCAGATCTTCGACCGATTCATAGAGACCACCGAGGCCTATGCCGCCTACCGCGAACGCACCACCCGCGACCTGCGCATATTCGCTCTCACCCGAGCGTGACCGAGTAGGACGATCCGGTCACCGTTCACCTCCACCGTGGGCAGGTGAACGATGCTGCCGACGAAATTCCGACCCGACAGAATCGAGCCGACAATGACATGGTCGCCACCCCTGATCGCTACGGGCACCGAGCGCCAACTGCTCGAGAGCGCGCTCGACCGTAACCGTGCCGAACTGATCAACGCGGTCCGCGGACTATCCGAAGAACAAGCCCGCCGGCGCCTCGTCACGTCCGCGACCACGCCGATCGGCCTGATCAAACATGCCGCGACCGCCCAGCGGATCTGGTACCAGCACGTGCTGGCGGGATTGCCCGAGAGCGAATGCGACGGCCCCACGACCGCCGGCGACCCCAGTTTCGTTGTCCCCGACCATGAAACCGTCGCCGACGTGATCGCCGAATTCGAGCGCACGTCCGCCCGCGCCCGCGAGATCGCCGCCGGCATCGACCTGGACGAGACCAGAACCCACCCCCGCCTCGGCGAAGTCAGCCTCCGCTTCATCTACTTGTTCGGATTGGAGGACCTCGCCCGCCACGCGGGCCACGCCGACATCCTCCGCGAACAACTGTTGTCGCCCGGCCCCCTGTGACAGTTGAGATGGCGGTTCGGAGCCATCGCGGCATCGGCGAGCTCCGGCAGCTCGACGACCGTAACGCGGCACCGGGCTTGCTCGGTCTGTCAGTCGAGCTGGCGTGCGCGGTTTATCATCCGAACACATTGCCGCACAGAAGTTCTCGCCCTACGGCTGGGTCGCGCGGGTCAGATCCAAGTCGATCTCGAACGGAACCGTGACGTGCAGACGTTCGTGATGGATTCCGGTCGGGGTGTACTTCCCCGTCGCGGGGTCGAGTTCGTACACGTACACAACGGCGCGGCCGTCCGCGTTCTCCACTCGCCAGAAGTGCGGAATACCGGCCTCGGCGTAGAGCTGAGGCTTGCGCTTGCGGTCGCGTTCGATCGAGTCGGGTGATACGACCTCGACAACGAGACTGACGTCGGACGGCTTGTAGGTCGTCTCCTCGGGATTCGTCGAGGCAACGGCATCGACAACCATCACGTCAGGTTCCGGCCGTTGGCGACTTCCCAAGGTGACCGTCATTTCACGTAGCGCTTTCAGATGCTTCGGTGCTTGGTGTTTCAGCTCCCCACGGAGGAAGTCCACGACGCACATGTGAAACAGCTTCTGCGGGCTCACGAAAACGAGACTCCCGTCGATCAGTTCGGTATGCGAGGGCAGATCGGGTAGTCGGTCGAGATCTTCGGCGAAGTAGCCCTCGGGCGGCGGAATCGGCCAGCCCCGAGACGGCCGGTCGCCCGTGGGCATCGCGTCCGCTGTCATCTGGCCCCTCGCTCTGCGCATGGTGATCGATTGACTCGACAAGTATGCCACGCGGCCGTTGTGACCTGTGGATTCGGTGCGGCGATGGTCACGGCGGTTTCTGACTTCCTACGGCCGTTCGACCAGTCGTCAGGGTACTGCGTGCATCCGGGCATCCATTGTGTTCCCGGCTTTGGGCGTGGGGATGTGGTGCTCCACGGAGTGCTCCATGCGCCCGGCGCCAATTGGGGCTCTACCGGTTGCGGACGGTCGGCGGAGGACGTCGGGACCGGACGCGCTATCGCGGTGCCGACCGACGCAGGGCCCGGTGCTGTGCCGTTGCGCTGACTCGACGGAATACGGATTGGGGCCCTGCCGCCAGGTGAAAGTCCAGGCGCTGAGTTTTCCGAAGGCTCGCTCGACGGTTCGGGCGGGAGCAGCAGGTCGTTCGGGGTCCACGGTGTCGCAGGCGGCGGGTTCACCGCGATATGCGGTGCCGGAACCACGATGGGTTGGCGACGTTCGATCTCCTCGGCGCGCTTCATCCCGGATTCCACACGCTCGCCAAGCTTTTCGATACGTCGAGTGAGAGCGTCGATCCGGTCGGCCAGGCGGTCGTTGCCTCGCTTGGCGTCCTCGAGGGTGCTCTGGCCGGAGGCGAATGCCGCGTCGAGCTCGCCCAGGGCGTACGTGTCGGCGGCGGGTCCCGGTGGGGGTGCGGTCGCGGCACCTCGGTCGACCCGGGCGATCACAGCCGTCACGGCCTGTTGTCCGCGAGCCGAGATCTCTCCGCTGCTTTGTGCCAATGGTGCGAGTTCCCGCTCCAGCGTGGCGAATTCGGTGATCGAGGCGTTGAGTTCGGCGACCTTACCTGGGTAGGTTTCAATTCCGCTGCGGGCGGTGCCGGTGATGGTGGTAGGAGGTTTCGGTGTCGCCGGGCCGGTACCCGTGCCCGTACCGAAGCTGCGCCAGACGCCGCACAGATAGCCGGGCAATTCGCGGTACTGCTTCTCGATGGATGCGGACAGCTGCTCCGGCATAACGAGATTCGTCATCTCGATCGGACATCCGCCATTGCCGATATCGGTTATCCGCACCGCCACCGGCGATCCGGACGAGGAACGTGACTGCGGCGATGCCTCGTACGCGGCGAAACCGCCACCGAGGGCGGCGATCGGACTCGCATCGTACTTGTTCCACGGCAGCAGAACTTTGGACGCGACCTCGTCGACCCGTCTCTTGGCCGAACTGGACAGTGCCTTACCCGCCGTGCGAACGAGCCCGTCGCGCAACAGCTTTCCACCCAGATCGGCGGCCCACGCACCACCCGCACCGCCGATCCCCGCGACGGCCGCCTCCTCCAGCGCCTGCCCGGTGCCTTTGCCGTCGCCCAGGGTCGCACCGGCGTAGGTGGCCAGTGCACCACCGAGCATCGCACCCGGCGGCCCGAGGACCGCGCCGCCCACCGTGGCACCCATGACGGCGCCGGCATCGGCCCAGGTGAAACCGAAAATGCCCACATGCCGAAGCTATGTGGGCATTTCCGGGATATGGCCGGACGCAACGAGTCCTTGACGGTTACCGCGTCGGGGTTGACGGGTTTCGTGCACCCGGCATGCGATCAGAGAGCGCGCAGGCGGGGTGCCAGGTCGCGGGCGAACAGGTCCAGGAAGCGGCGCTGATCGTGGCCGGGGGCGTGGAAGACCAGGTGGTTGAGGCCTGCGTCCACATACGGCTTGATCTGCTCGACGGCCTGGTCCGGATCGCTGGCGACGATCCAGCGCTTGGCGATCTGCTCGATCGGCAGGGCGTCGGCGGCGGCTTCCATTTCGATCGGATCGGTGATCGAGTGTTTCTGCTCGGCGGTCAGCGACAGCGGGGCCCAGAAACGCGTGTTCTCCAGCGCCTGATCGGGATCGGTGTCGTAGGAGATCTTGATCTCGATCATCCGGTCGATATCACCCAGATTGCGGCCCACCTTCTCGGCGCCCTCGGTGACGGCGGGCATCAACTTCTCGGTGTAGAGGTCCATGCCCTTACCGGAGGTGCAGATGAAACCGTCGCCGGCGCGGCCGGCGTAGCGGGCCACCACCGGACCGCCCGCGGCGATGTAGACGGGGATCCCGGCCGGTGGCACGTCGTAGATGGAGGCGCCGACGGTGGTGTAGTACTGGCCCTCGAAGCTGACCCGGTCACCGCTCCACAGCGCGCGCATCAGATCCACCGATTCCCGCAGTCGCGCGAAACGCTCCTTGAACTCGGGCCATTCGCCCTTGTATCCGGTGGCGATCTCGTTGAGCGCCTCACCGGTACCCACGCCGAGCATGATCCGGTCCGGGTACAGGCAGCCCATGGTGGCGAAGGCCTGAGCGATCACCGCGGGGTTGTAGCGGAAGGTCGGGGTCAGCACCGAGGTGCCCAGCTGGATCCGCGAGGTCCGCTCGGCCACGGCGGTCATCCAGGCCAGGGAGAAAGGTGCGTGGCCGCCCTCGTGCCGCCACGGCTGGAAGTGATCACTCACGGTGGCGCTGTCGAGCCCGTGTTCTTCGACCAGGACACCGAGCTCGACGAGCTCGCGTGGTCCGAATTGTTCCGCAGACGCCTTGTACCCGAGCTTGAGATCACTCACTTGCGTCACTCCTGTCTCCGTCACGTGCCTGGAGGCCGGCTCCCGGACGGAGACGACCGCATCGACCGAGTGCAGCGCTGGATGGACTGGTCCGCATTCCACCGCGCGGCAATGCTGCGGTCCCCTCGACCATAGCCACAGACCTATTTCGAACGTGTGGCCAGTCACACCTACCGAACGGTGACATATATCGCACTCGTCGCCGGATCACTCGTTTCGGGCGGGAAATGCCCAGAAATCGGGTGCGGTCGCGGAACGCGGTGCGCGAGAGCCCACAATTGGCTGGTGACCTCCGATGACGAACCGATTCTGTCCTACCTGACCGATATGGACGGGGTGCTGGTGCACGAGGACCATTTGATTCCGGGCGCCGACGCATTTCTCTCGGAATTGAGCGATCGCGGCATCCCTTATCTGGTGCTGACCAACAATTCCATCCGAACGCCGCGCGATCTGCAGGCACGCCTGCGCAGGATCGGGCTCGATATTCCCGCCGAGTCGATCTGGACCTCCGCGACCGCGACCGCGACCTTTCTCAACGATCAGCGGCCGGGCGGCACCGCCTACGTGGTAGGTGAATCCGGGCTCACCACGGCACTGCACGAGATCGGCTATGTACTCACCGACAGCGACCCGGATTACGTCGTGCTCGGTGAGACCCGCACCTATTCGTTCGAAGCGATCACCACCGCGATCCGGCTGGTGGAGCGCGGCGCCCGGTTCATTGCCACCAATCCGGACGCGACCGGGCCGTCCCGTGAGGGCCTACTGCCCGCGACCGGATCGGTGGCCGCGCTGATCACCCGCGCGACCGGCCGCGATCCCTACTACGTCGGCAAACCGAATCCGCTGATGATGCGTTCGGCACTGCGGCAGATCGGCGCGCATTCGCAGTCGTCGGTGATGATCGGCGACCGGATGGACACCGATGTCATCGCCGGACTGGAGGCCGGCATGCGGACGGTACTGGTCACCTCGGGCATCTCCACCAGAACCTCGATGGAACAGTTCCCCTACCGTCCGACGCTGGTGATCGACTCGGTCGCCGATCTGGTGGGCCGCACGGAGAATCCGTTCACGACCTGATCGACCGGCCGGGCCTCAGCCGAGTGCCCGCTCCAGATCGCCGAGTAGATCCTCCACATCCTCGAGTCCGATCGAGATGCGCAGCACCCCGTCGGTAATGCCCACGGCCGCACGGCCTTCCGGGCCCATCGCCCGATGGGTGGTGGTGGCCGGATGGGTGATGAGCGACTTGGCATCGCCGAGATTATTGGAGATGTCCACGATGCGCAGTCGGTTCAGCACCTCGAAGGCCCGCTTCTTGCCCTCATCGGGCCCCGCCGCCAGTTCGAAGGTCACCACGGTGCCGCCACCCGACATCTGCGAGGTGGCGAGTTCGTACTGCGGATGCGAGGTGAGGAACGGGTACTTGGTCCACGCCACCGCCGGATGTTGTTCCAGGAACTCCGCGATGGCCAGTGCGGACTGCGTCGAGTGCCGTACCCGCAGCGGCATGGTCTCCAGCCCCTTGAGCAGGGTCCAGGCGTTGAACGGGCTCAGCGCCGGACCGGTGTGCCGCATCAGGTTCTTGACGGGGCCGTTGATGTAGTCGCTGTCGCCCAGGATCGCGCCGCCGAGTACCCGGCCCTGACCGTCGATGTGTTTGGTGCCCGAATACACCACCACATCGGCGCCCAGATCGAAGCTGCGCTGTAGCAGCGGCGTCGCGAAGACGTTGTCCAGCACCACTTTCGCACCGGCCGCATGGGCCAGCTCGCTCACCCGGCGCACATCGACGAGGGTCTGCATCGGGTTCGAGGGCGTCTCGAAAAAGACGGCGGCCGTGGGCTGCGACAGGGCCTGTTCCCACTGCTCGATGTCCTCACCGTCGACGAAGACGGTTTCCACGCCCCAGCGCGGCAGGATCTCGTTGCACACCACGAAACAGGAGCCGAACAGGCTGCGCGCGGCGACCAGTCGATCGCCCTGTCCGAGCAGTGCGCCCAGTGCGGTGAACACCGCCGACATCCCGCTCGCGGTGGCGAAGCATGCCTCGGCGCCGTCGAGCAGTCGCATCCGCTCCTCGAACATGGCGACGGTCGGATTGCCGTAGCGCGAATAGACGAAATGTTCGATATCGCCGGTGAAGGCCGCTTCGGCCGCCTCCGCGCTCTCGTAGACGAATCCGGACGACAGATACAGCGCCTCGGACGTCTCCTCGAATCCGGAACGCCGCACCCCGCCGCGCACACCCAGCGTCGCCGGGCCCACACCCTCGGGTAGCGGCCGATCGAATGCACCGCCGGTGATCATGACTGCCTCCTACGCGAAATCAATTGGCACACAGCGCCGCTCACGACTGCCGCCAGGGCAGGCCGAGCGCGCGCCAGCCGGCACCGCCGCGATGACCGTCGGCGTCCAGCGGACCCTCGAAACCCTCGAGCACGTTGTAGGAGGGCGCGAATCCCGCCGCGGTCGCGGCGGTCGCGGCACCGATCGAGCGCTGACCCGAACGGCACAGGAAGACCACCGGGGCGTCACTGTCGACCCCTCGATCGGCCAGGAGCTGTTTCAGCTGGACCACGAAATCCGGATTGGGCGACCCGCCGAAATCGACCCATTCGATCAGCGCCGTCGGCCGCTCGATCGAGGTGGTGTCGGGAACGCCGACGAATCGCCATTCGGCCTCGGTGCGCACATCCACCAGCACCGCATCGGCATTGTCACGCAACAACTCCCACGCCTGCCCGGGCGTGATGTCACCGGCGTAGCTCACTTGTCGAACCTCCTACAGAATCCGCACTTGCCGTGTCCGGTCGGACAGCGGCCAGGTCGTCACCCGGAGCACCCCACCGCGGAGGAGGGTTGCCGGCCAGCGAGCCGGGGCTTGGCGCTGGCACTCATGACCTGAACCGAGAATGCCTGGTCACGGGGTAGATTGTCAAACACCGACCGGTCGGACTCAGGCGTTCCCGCACACCAGCCAGGTTCCCTTCTCGCGAACGAAATTCCAGTTCGCCACACTCTTGCGGCCATTGATCTGGCTGGTCACCGAGGCTGTGGCACGGTCGCCGGCGACCTTCACCGCGTCGACTCCGGCGAGGTCGTACTTCTTGCCGACCGAATCCGGACCCAGGGGCGATTTCTTCTCGTCGAAGTTCGCGCATTCGGTGGTCTTGCGGCGGTCGGCATCGGAATCGTTTCTGGCCGTGGCGAAGTTGCGCGCGGCCACGGCGACCCGATCGGGATCTGTGACATTGTTCTCAGCCGGACGGGCGATCGCGAGAACGACGACACCCACCAACGCCACTACAGCAATGACCGCGGCGATCAGGAACGGCGTCGCCGAACGCGTGGTGTCGCGCTGATCGATCGAGGTAGCCGAATCGTCGCGCGGGGTGACCGGATCGCTGTCGCTCATGGATCGATCATCCCCGGCGGGTCCGGGTGTCGAAGATCACGCCTGCGTTTTCCGGCGGGCACCGGGAATAGCTGGGGTGTACACCACCGATAGAATCGGCAGAACTCCGGCCATATCCGGTGCACGGATCGGGTGGTTCCGTACGCGGCAACGAAGCAGCGCCGGCGCCACAGGAAGCCGGGCAGATCCCGGCCCGCACGCCAACTTAGCCTAAGCTAAGAAGGACGGCTGAGATCAAAAGACGAGTGTTTTCGACCAAAGGGTGCGCGTAGAAATGACCGAACACGCTGGAACGAATGGCGGCGCGATCGACCGCCCTCTGCGCATCGCGATCGTCGGTGCCGGACCGGCCGGTATCTATGCCGCGGACGCGTTGATGAAGTCCGATGTCGAAGCGAGCATCGACCTCTACGAGCGGATGCCCGCGCCCTTCGGACTGATCCGCTACGGCGTCGCCCCCGACCACCCCCGCATCAAGGGCATCATCACCGCCCTGCACAAGGTGCTGGACAAGCCGCAGGTCCGCCTGCTCGGCAATATCGACTACGGCACCGATATCGACCTCGACGACCTTCGCCGGTTCTACGACGCGGTGATCTTCTCCACCGGCGCCAACGCCGACCGCGCGCTCGGCGTCCCGGGTATCGACCTCGACGGCAGCTACGGCGCCGCGGACTTCGTGTCCTGGTACGACGGCCACCCGGACGTGCCGCGCAGCTGGCCGCTGGACGCGGAGAAGGTCGCGGTCCTCGGCGTCGGCAACGTCGCGCTGGATGTGGCCCGCGTGCTGGCCAAGACCGGCGACGAACTGCTGCCCACCGAGATCCCGCCGAACGTCTACGAGGGCCTGAAGAACAACAAGGCGCTCGAGGTGCACGTCTTCGGCCGCCGCGGTCCCGCGCAGGCCAAGTTCACCCCGCTGGAACTGCGCGAACTCGATCACTCGCCGAATATCGAGGTGATCGTCGACCCCGAGGACATCGACTACGACGAGGGATCGGAAGCCGCACGCAGGCATTCCAAGCAGGTCGACATGGTCTGCAACACCCTCGAGCAGTGGGCCATCCGCGATGTCGGCGACCGCCCGCACAAGCTGTTCCTGCACTTCTTCGAATCCCCCGCCGAGGTGCTCGGCGAGGACGGCAAGGTGGTGGGCCTGCGCACCGAGCGCACCACCCTCGACGGCACCGGCAACGTCAAGGGCACCGGTACCCACAAGGACTGGGACGTCCAGGCGATCTACCGCGCTGTCGGCTACCTGTCGCAGAACATCCCGCTGCTGCCGTTCGACGACCAGGCCGGGACCGTCCCCAACGAGGCCGGCCGCGTCCTCGCCGACGACACCGCCGAGGACGCCGCCCAGCGCTTCCTGCCGCAGACCTACGTCACCGGCTGGATCAAGCGCGGTCCGGTCGGCCTGATCGGGCACACCAAGGGCGATGCCAACGAGACCATCGCCTGCCTGCTCGACGATGCCGCCGCCTTCACCCCCGCCGCCGAGCCCGATCCGGAAGCGATCGTGAAGTTCCTGGAGGAGAAGGGCATCCCGTTCACCACCTGGGCCGGCTGGTACCGCCTCGACGCGCACGAACGCTCCCTCGGTGAGCCGGAGGGCCGCGAGCGGGTCAAGGTCGTCGAGCGCGAGGATATGCTGCGCGCCAGCGAGCCGCACAAGGTGTGAATTCACACCCGATCCGCATTCGTCACCGACCTGAGGCATGCTGATCACGTGTTCGACTCACACGTTCACATCATCGACCCGCGGTATCCGCTGATCGAGAATCAGGGTTACCTGCCGCAGCCGTACACCATCGGCGACTATCGGAAGCGCATGGCGCACTTCGATGTCGACGGTGGTGCGGTGGTGAGCGCCTCCTTCCAGGGCGCCGACTCCACCTTCATGATCGCGGCACTGGCCGAACTCGGGCCGAACTGGGTAGGGGTGATCAATCTGCCCTCGGACGTCACCGACGAGCAGATTCTCGCTCTGGATCGTGCTGGGGTGCGGGCCATCCGGTTCAACCTCAAGCGCGCAGCCGTCGACATCGTCACCCTGACCATGCAGGCCCTGCGCGCCTACGAATTGGCGCGCTGGCATGTCGAGCTCTACATCGACGGCTCGATGCTGGGGTCGCTGGAACCGGTGATCTCCAAACTCCCCGCGCTGTCGATAGACCACATGGGCATGTCCGACGAATGCCTGCCGTATCTGCTGAATTTGGTCGATCGGGGCGCCCGGGTGAAGGCGTCGGGCTTCGGCCGGATCACGATGGATGTGGAATCGTCGATGCGGCGGGTGCACGCGGTCAATCCGGGAGCGCTGATGTTCGGATCGGATCTGCCGGGCAACCGCGCGGGTCGCCTGTTCCGCGACTCCGATGTCGAGACCATCGGCCGGGCGGTCGGGGCCGATATGTACCGGGTGCTCGAGGACAACGCGCGCGCCTGCTACCGGCTGCCGGTCAAGGTGCGCGCGGCCGAGGACCAGCCGCCGACGCTGCCGATCCCCCGCGTCGAACCGCCGACCCTGCGCCTGCACCGGTCGGAGCTGCCGCAATCCGGCCGGACCCGGCCGCTGCGCCGCATCGAATAATCCACGCGACAGCGGTAACGGCGAACCCGGATGCCGTGCGTCACATCCAAGCCTTATTGTCGTACTGTCAACACCGGCGCGCGCCGCCGGTCGCAGTATCGACGACGAACCGAGGTAGGGCGTGAGCACTTCATCCACCAGCACCGGACAGGGACCGCTCGCGGGCATCAAGGTCGTTGAACTCGCCGGCATCGGCCCGGGACCGCACGCCGCATTGCTGCTCGCGGATCTGGGCGCCGATGTGGTGCGCGTGCAGCGACCCGGCATGATGCCCGGATTCATGGAACGGCCGCAGTGGCGCGGCCGCACCATCGTGGAGGCGAATCTCAAGGACCCCGCCGATATCGAGAAGGTGCTCGGCCTGGTCGAAAGGGCCGACGTGCTGCTCGAGGGATTCCGGCCCGGCGTCACCGAGCGGATGGGCCTGGGCCCGGACACCGCGCTGGAACGCAACCCGCGGCTGATCTACGGCCGGATGACGGGCTGGGGGCAGTTCGGGCCGATGGCCGATCGCGCCGGCCACGACATCAACTACATCTCGCTGACCGGTGTGCTCAATGCCATCGGCCGCAAGGGTGAGCGTCCGGTGCCGCCGCTGAATATGGTCGGCGATTTCGGTGGCGGTTCGATGTTCCTGGTGATGGGCGTGCTGTCCGCACTGGTGGAGCGCTCGATTTCGGGCAAGGGACAGGTCATCGACTCCGCGATGATCGACGGCGCGCTCTCGCTGTCGCACATGATCTGGGGTATGCGCGGTATGGGCCTGTGGTCCGACGAGCGCGGCACGAACCTGCTCGACACCGGTATGGCCTTCTACGACACCTACGAGACCTCCGACGGCAAGTACATGGCCGTCGGCTGCATCGAGCCGCAGTTCTACGCCGAAATGCTGAAGGGTCTCGAGATCGACCCCGAGGGTCTGCCCGCGCAGATCGACCCCAACGGCCAGGATCAGCTGCGCAAGCTGTTCACCGAGAAGTTCAAGACCAAGACCCGCGACGAGTGGGCCGAGATCTTCGATGGCACCGACGCCTGCACCACCCCGGTGCTGACCTTCACCGAGGCCACCGCGAACGGGCATATCGTCGCCCGCGAATCCCTCGTGGAGATCGACGGGGTCGTCCAGCACGCCCCGGCGCCGCGGTTCTCCCGTACCCAGGGCGGCACTCCCACCCCGCCGCCGACGGCCGCCACGCCGATCGACGAGGTCTGGGCGAACTGAGCTCACGGGCGGACGCGGGCCGATAGGTCCGCGCCCGCCCGTGAGCTACTCACGAGTACGAAAACTCACCTCGCACCGCAGGTCCGGGCGCCGGATCACACCCTGTCGCACCGGTGGATCCCATAGCAGCCGGACATACCCGCTGGATCCGGTTGCGTCCGTTCGGACTTCACCGCTGCCCGCGCGCAAATGCGAGGCATTACAGTACTTTCATGGCTCGAAACTGGCCGATGATCGAGCGCGGCGGCGAATTGGAGTCGATTCGTGCCGCTCTGACCGGCCCCGACTACGTCGGCGCGATACTGACCGGCGATGCGGGGGTCGGCAAGACGACCCTGGCCCGGCAGGCGACCGCGGCGGTGGGCGGGAATGTGCGCTGGGTGGCGGGCACCGAATCCGCGCGCAGTATTCCGCTCGGCGTCTTCGCGCATATGGTCGGCGTGTACACCGCACACGATCCGGTGACCTTCATGGCCGCCGCCCGCGAGGCACTGCTGGCCGACGGGGAAACCATCATCGGCGTGGACGACGCGCATCTGCTCGATCAGCTCTCGGCGACACTGCTACTGCAGCTGGCCATCGATAAGGCGGCGCGGATCGTGTGCACGGTTCGCAGCGGGGTGCAGGTGCCCGACGCGGTGACGTCGCTGTGGAAGGACGGCCGCCTGCTGCGCATCGATCTCCGGCCGTTCAGCGAACCGCAGAGCGTCGAACTCGTCGAATCCATGCTCGGCGGGCAACTCGAAGGTTTCACCGCGAACCTGATGTGGGAGTCCTCGGGCGGTAACGCCCTGTTCCTGCGGCATCTGGTGGAGGGTGCGCTGGAGGCGGGCACACTGCGCCAGGTCAACGGTGTCTGGCAGTTGCGTGGACGGGCCGCGGTCACCTCGGAACTGGCGGCGCTGCTGGAGGATCGGGTCGAACAGTTACCGGAATCGGTGCTGCGAGTACTGGAATTGCTCACCTTCTGCGAGCCGATCGACTTGGACGTACTCGCCGAGCTGTCCGGTGAGGAAGCGGTCGAGCACGCCGAAACCCGCGGTGTGATCAGGATTGTCGAGAACGGCCACCAGCTACTGGTGCGCTACAACCATCCCTTGTTCGGCGAGGTGATCCGGCGGCGGCTCGGGATAGCGTCGGCGCGGCGGTTGCGCGGCCGGTTGTATTCGTCACTGCGCGAGCGCCCGATCAAGTCGGCGTCCGATCGGATCCGGTTGGCCGAATTGGCTTTGGACAGCGATAAATCCGCCGATCTGGAGCTGTTCGAGGCGGCCGCGGCCGATGCCATCGGATTGGCGAACATCCCGCTCGGCGAGCGGTTCGCGCGGGCCGCGGTGGAGCGGCGCGGCGGGGTGGAGTCCGCGGATCTGCTGGCGCGGGCACTGCTGTGGCAGGGCCATCGCATCGAGGCCGAACGCACGCTGGCCAGTTTCGACCCGGACGAACTGAACGAGGTGCAACTGGCTCGCTGGGGCAGCACCCGGGTCTCGAATCTGTTGTGGGCCATGGGCGACGCCGACCGTGCGGACGAGGTGCTGGCACTGGTGCGCGCCCGGGTGCGGCACCCGAAGATCGTATTGACGTTGCAGGGCTTGGCTTCCGCGTGCGAGGTGAACGAAAACCTGCTGGAACGGGCCTTCATCGATGCCGAACAGGTGATGTCCACACCCGACGCACCGGCCTGGGCGGTGTGGTGGGCCTCCTTCGGTGGCGGGCTCGCGCTGGCACTGATGGGCCGCAGTGCGGCGGCCCGCGAATACACGCTGCGCGGCCATCGGGTCGAGGAGCAGGTGGACGGCCCGACCAGATTCATGTCCGCGCACGCGGAGGTCCTGGCTCTCACTCTCACCGGTGATCTGGAGACCGCACGCCGTTGTGCCTCAGGATATTTCGGCTTCTCCGCACCGGGGCAATATCTGGCGTGGGGGCTCTCGAAGATTCTGCAGGGCACCGTCGACGTGGCCCAGGGCCACTTCCTCGACGGTGTGGAGAATCTCGAGCAGGCGCTCGCGGCGCTCACCGCCGAGGGGGCGGCCGCCTGGATGTTCCCGGCGAGAATCCGGCTGGCAGAGGCATATTCGGCCATGGGCCGCGCCGCGGAGGCCGCCGAAACCATCGCCGAGGCCCGGCAGCGCGGTGGCCGTCACAGCGCGGTCTACGAGCCGCAACTCGAGATCGCTCGGGCCTGGCAGGCCGCGGCCGAAGGCACCGTGGGACCGGCTGTGCGCCTGGCCATCGGTGCCGCCGACGCGGCCGCCCGTTCCCACCAGCACGCGATCGAGGCGATGGCGCTGCACACCGCGGCGCGGTTCGGTGATCGCAATGTGGCGGGACGCCTTGCCGATCTCGCTGCCCGCATCGACGGGGCGCTGGTGCAGGTGCAGTCCCGGCACGCCGTGGCGGTCGCCTCCCAGGACGGACCCGGATTGGATGCCGCCGCAGCGGAATTCGAGCGGATGGGCGCCCTGTTGTCGGCCGCGGATGCCGCCGCCCAGGCCGCCTCGGTGCACGAACGACGCGGTGATCGGCGGCGGCTGCTCGAGTCGGCGGCCGCCGCGAACCGGCTCGCCGCGGCCTGCGGCGGGGCCAGCACGCCCGCATTGCGGCAGTCGGCCCAGCCGCTCCCGCTGACGGCGCGGGAACGCGAGATCGCCAATCTGGTCGCGGCGGGGCTCAGCAACCGGCAGATCGCGGACCGGCTCACGGTATCGGTGCGCACCGTCGAGGGTCATCTGTACCGAGCCTGTATGAAACTCGATGTGACCGATCGCGAGGCGCTTGCCGATCTGATGAGGGGTGAGCCCCCCAAAGGCAAACAGCGGTGAGCTGATTCCTCGTTGTGACGGTTCAGTCCAGGTCCACGCGGATGGTGAGGAAATTCGATCCGACGGTGCGAACCACCGCACATCGTGCGACGGGACGAATGGCGATGCACTCACGGTAGGACCCCGCATCCCGGGCGAATTTCGCCCCTGCGCCGGTGGCCTCGCTTCGATAAGATACCGGTGGTTACCGCGGCAGCGGTGACTGTCCAGCGGTTGACGAGGATGGTGCTCGGCGTGATGCGTCGAAGTCGACACAGGGGGATGGCGATCAGGATCGCGGTCGCGGCGGTACCGTTCGCGTTCGCGCTCGGATTCGCGGGTGCGGCCACGGCGGGCCCGGTGCAGCCCGGCGTCACGCGTCCCGATACCCCGACCCAATCGGATCAGCCCGCCTCGGATCAGCCCGCGGAATTGCGTTCGGCCACACCGCAACAGGCGCCCGCACCGCGATCGGCCCCGCGTTCCAAGCCCAAGCCGGAGGAACCGAAGGATCAGCCCCCGGCACCGCGCTCCGTCCGCATCGGTGAATTCAGCGCACCGGTTCCGGATGCCGTTCCCGATGCCGTGGTGGACGGCGTCAATCGGGCGACAGACGGTCTCGGGGGCGCGAACCCCGGCCAGGATCAGAAATAATTGGGCCGTACCGCGCGCGCATCGCTTCGATGCGAAAAATTGATGCTCACAGGCGATTTCCCGGATCACTCGGGTCGAGCCGGCGAGATGGTGTGTAACACTGGGCGTCCCGAATCGGATGTAACCCAACTTGCGATTTCGCGCGCACCCGTTAAGCTTCGCCTCAGGGTGGCCACCGGGCCGCCGGGGGATCTCCACCGTTCATCGGGGATCGCTTTACAGCGCTATCCAAGGGGTGTAGTCAAACGTGGCCGGTCGACACCGTATGCAACAGTTCCGTGCGGCGCGACGCGCATTGGTGATCGGAACGATTCCGCTGGCGTTCGTCACCGCGTGCTCCAATTCGTCTGATCAGAGCACCACTGCTGCCGGTTCGGACTCCAGTTCCGCGCCCACCACGTCCAATCCGGCCAATCCGCCCAGCACCTCGCATCTGCCCGGCCCCGCGCCGACCACCGAGGGCAAGCCGCCGCATTCGGCGCCGCCTGTCTCCTCGACCGTCCAGCCCGGTGTGGTGTCGAATCCGTCGGATCGGCTCTTCTCGCACACGCCCGGCCTGACCCAGCCCGGTGTGACCCCGCCGAAGCCGCCGGCCGCCGTGCCGCCGCCGCCCGCGTCGGATTACGTTGTGCCGGAGAACTTCCGGGCCATCCCCAAGAACACCGAGCCCGCCCCGCCTATCCAGTTCAACCACCTGCACGCGCCGCAGCCGGTCGCTCCCGTTGCCCCCATCGCGCCGCCGCCGCGGACGCTGCGGATGGGTGACTTCAGCGCCCCGGCGCCCGGACAGGTTCCCGACGATGTGCTGAACAATGTCAACACCACCGCGGCGAACACCGAAGCGGCCATCGCCACCGGCTTCAACTCGGTGGGCATCAACCCCAGCCGTTCGGACAAGATCGCCGGTGCGACCGTCGCGGGTGCCGCGACGGGCGCCGTGGTCGGTGCGGCCGCGGCGGGGATCCCGGTCGCCGTGGTCGGCGGCGTCGTCGGTGGTGTGGTCGGAGCGGCGCCCGGTGCGGTCGTCGCGCTCGCCGGCGCCGTGCCGACGGTCGGCGCTTCCGGCTTGGCCCTGCCCGCCTCGATCGCGGCCGGTGCCGCGATCGGCGCAGCCGCAGCAGGTCTGCCCGCGGCCGCTGCCGGTGCCGTCGTCGGCGGTGTCCTCGGCGGCGCGGCCGGCTTCACCGTCGGCACCGCCATCTGAGCGAAACCCCCTCTCTCAGAACAACATCGGTTCGCCGAATCCCGAAGTCCGCTCGATCTCGAGTAGCCGGGCCTTGGTCGCCACGCCACCCGGTGCGGAGAATCCGTGCAGGCCATGATCGACGGCCAGCACTCGATGACATGGCACGATCAGCGGAATCGGGTTGCGACCCAACGCCTGTCCGACGGCCTGGGCCGCACCGGGCGCACCGGTTCGCGCGGCCACCTCGCCGTAGGTGAGAGTGCGCCCGGGATCGATGGCGCGGGTGATGTCGTAGACCGCGCGGTGGAAATCCGGCTGGGCGCGGTAGTCCAGTGGGATCCAGCGCAGATCGTCGAGCTCGCCGGTCAGATGCGCCCGAATCGCGGTGACGACCTCCGCCATCGCACCATCCGGCTCGGCCTGCCGCACCCGCTCGTCCGGGATCGAATCGATACCGCGGCGGAGCATGCCCGCGGCGAACGGCGAGAGCTCGTGCGCGACGCCGTCGTGCGGTGTGTCCGCGGCCGATGGGGACCGTGCGGCTTCCGGCAACTGGAACCGCACCACACCATCGTCGGTCCAGGCCATCGCACATCGGCCGATCGCGGTATCGAATTCGGCCACCGAGACCACGGACATCTTGCTGGACATACCGACAGTCTGCCCCCTGCCACCGACAGATCGACAGGATGAGGTCCAGTTACGAATAACTGGACCTAGCGAGTCGGACTGTCGAGCACTGACCAGTCCGACATCGGGGCGTGCGGTGGATACCGGTCGAAGAGATCCACGATGCGACGGCCCGGCCCGGTGGCATAGCGGTAGACGGCCGCGAGGACTGCCGCGACGATCAACGCAGCAGCGATACCGGTGAACATGACACTCACTCTGCACCCAGGTGGACTTGAATCAAATATCCACTGGCACGATACTGGCCTCTATGGCGATACGTGTGATCAGTGCGGCCACCCTCACCCGCGATCTGGGCCGGTGGCGGCAGGACGATGCGGCCGCGACCCGTCGCGGCGTCCGCCCTGCCTATCTGGCACTGGCCGAGAGTATTCGCCTGCTGATCCACGACGGCCGGGCGCCGCTGGGGATCGCCCTGCCCAGCGAGCGCGATCTGGCCACCGCGCTGAGTGTCAGCCGCACCACCGTCACCTCGGCGTATGCCCTGCTGCGCGAACACGGCTATCTGATCAGCCGACAGGGATCGCGCAGTACCGTCGCGCTGCCTTCGGATGTCGTGCACGACGGGACCAAACCGGCCCGCAGCATCCTGGCGGTGATGTCGCCGAACGCGCAGCCCACCGTCGATCTGACCTACGCCGCGATGTCCGCGCCGCCTCAGATGACAGATGCGTATTCCACTGCGCTACAGGGTCTTCCGATCTATCTCGGCACTCACGGGATGGATCCGGTGGGTGTGCTACCGCTGCGCGAAATGCTCGCACGCCGCTACGCCGCACGGGGCCTGCCCACCGATCCGGACCAGATCCTGGTGACTCTCGGTGCGCAGCACGGACTTCGGCTGCTGCTCAATGTGCTCACCGCACCCGCCGAGCGCGTCCTGATCGACCACCCCACCTATCCCAATGCCATCGAGGCGATCCGGGATGTCGGCGCGCGGCCGGTACCGGTTCCGCTGCGGCCGGAGTCGACGGAGGCCGCGTGGGATCTGGACGGAATCCGCAGCGCCGCAAGGCAAACCGCCGCCAGCACGGCATATCTGGTGCCCGATTTCAACAATCCGACCGGCTTGCTCATGAGCGCCGGGGCCCGCGCCGAATTGGCCGCGATCGCCCGCGAGACCCGGATGACCGTCATCGTCGACGAATCCATGGTGGATCAGCAGCTGGACGGCGAAACCCCGCCACCCGCAGCGGCTTTCGCACGCGGATCGGAGATCGTCACGATCGGCTCGGCCTCCAAGTCATTCTGGGGCGGTCTGCGCGTCGGCTGGATTCGCGCCAATCAGACCCTCATCACCAAACTGCTGGGCACCCGCTCCACCGTGGACCTCGGTACTCCCGTCATGGATCAGCTGGCCACCGGCTACCTGCTCGAACACGCCGACACCATCCTCGAGCAGCGTCGCGCGCAATTGCGCAGCCGCCGGGCGGCACTACTGGACGCTCTCGCCGAGGAACTCCCCGACTGGCAGGCCACCCCCGGCCGCGGCGGCATGTCGATCTGGGTGCAACTACCCGCCCCCGTCTCCACGGCCCTGGCCGCCACCGCCCCCAACCACGGCGTCCTGCTGGCCGCCGGCCCCCGCTTCGGTGTGCAGGGCGCCTATGAACGCTTCCTCCGGATCCCATTCACCCACAACGAATCCGACCTGCGCCTGGCAGTGAAGTCGATCGCGGCGACGTACGCATCGCTCACCCCGCACGCCACCGAGCCGCTGGCACCGTTCACCTGCTATTGAGGCGGACTATCCCAGGATATCGTGGCGGACGATGGTCTCGTCGCGGCCCGGTCCCACACCGATGCAGGAGACCCGCGCACCCGAAAGCTCTTCCAGCCGTTCCACATACGCCCGTGCGTTGGCCGGCAGATCCTCGAAGGTCCGGGCTCCGGAGATATCCTCCCACCAGCCCGGCATCGTCTCGTAGATGGGCTTGGCGTGGTGGAATTCAGTCTGAGTGGTGGGCATCTGCTCGACGCGTTCACCGTCGATCTCGTAGGCCACGCAGATCGGTATCCGGTCCAGGCTCGACAGCACGTCCAGCTTGGTGAGGAAGTAGTCGGTGATGCCGTTGACCCGGGTGGCGTAGCGGCCGATCACCGCGTCGAACCAGCCGGTGCGGCGGGCCCGGCCGGTGGTCACGCCGACCTCGCCACCGGTCTTGGCGAGGTATTCGCCGGACTGGTCGAACAATTCGGTCGGGAACGGGCCCGAGCCGACGCGGGTGGTGTAGGCCTTGAGGATGCCGAGCACGGTCGTGATCTTGTTGGGTCCGATACCCGCACCGACCGCGGCGCCGCCGGAGGTCGGGTTGGACGAGGTCACATACGGATAGGTGCCGTGGTCGACATCGAGCAGCGTGCCCTGTGAACCTTCCAGCAGCACCGTCTCACCTCTCTCCAGCGCCTGATTGAGCAGCAGCCGGGTATCGCTGATGCGGTGCTTGAATCCTTCTGCCTGGGTCAGCACCTCGTCGACCACCTGCTGCGATTCCAGCGCGCGGCGGTTGTAGATCTTCACCAGCACCTGGTTCTTGAATTCCAGTGCGGCCTCGACCTTCTGGGTGAGGATCTTCTCGTCCAGCACATCGGCCACCCGCACACCGACGCGGGCCACCTTGTCCTGATAGCAGGGGCCGATTCCGCGGCCCGTGGTGCCGATCTTCTTGTTGCCCAGAAAGCGTTCGGTGACCTTATCGATGGCCACGTGGTACGGCATGATCAGATGCGCGTCCGCGGACAGCAGCAGCCGGGAGGTGTCGACCGAGCGCTCCTCCAGTCCGGCGAGTTCGTCGAGCAGTACGCCCGGATCGATGACGACGCCGTTGCCGATCACATTCGTGACGCCGGGGGTGAGAATGCCCGACGGGATCAGATGCAGCGCGAAGTTGTCGCCGTTGGGCAGTACGACGGTGTGCCCCGCGTTGTTACCACCTTGGTACCGGACCACCCACTGCACGCGACCGCCGAGCAGATCGGTGGCCTTGCCCTTACCCTCGTCGCCCCACTGGGCGCCGATCAGCACGATTGCCGGCATGGGAGTCTCCTACGGTTTCGACACGCAGCACGGGTGATACTGCAGCTACCTGCCGTTTCCGAGGCGGTGGCCGGGGGATCAGTCTAGTGGACACTCATGGCACCGGATTCAGGCCACCTGGATTCCAAACGCGGCACCCGGCCGCGATCTCCGCGTCAGCCCTGGAAAACCTGCCGTCCGGTCTCCCTCGGCGGCGGTGTGGACGGCACCGCGGAGAGCGCGCCAACCGGCGGGGCCGATTACAGTGGCCTGCGGAGGTGCGCCGGGACAGGTGCGCCCGTAGTGCAGTGAGGGCGATCGCGTTGCCAGCTTCGAGGAGGGTGTCCGGCAGTTGAGTACTCATGTTCTCCGCTGCAATGGCGCCCCCGTGCCCATCGCGCTCGCGTCGCTGCCGACCACGCAGACGACGGCGATTCCCGGAACCACCGACCTCGACGAACTGCTTCCCGTGCTGGCCGCCGATAATCAGCCGCGCCTGATCGTGCTCGGTGAGGATGCCGGCCTGGCCGCGGTGCTCACCCACTTGCTGCGAACCGAACGGCTGGGCGTGGAGATCGGCTATGTACCGGTCGACCGCACCTACGGCTCCCGGGCGTATCAGACCGGCACCGGTTCACATGCCGCCAAACGCGCGCTCGAGGGCCGGGCCCAGGAGACACCGCTGATTCGCGACGACACCGGCACCGTGCTGGTGGGACGCGCCACGATCACCGGGCGCGACGGAGCCAAACTCGAGGGCGAGGCCTACGTCGATGAGGTCCGGCTTTTCACCGGAAAGGTTGGCGCGCTGCATGTCTCGCCCACCCTCGAGCAGCCGGGCGTACGCGCGACGGTGCAGCGTGGCTGGGGCAAGCGGCGGTGGGTGAGCGGGCGGGCGGTCCAGCTCGGCTCACCGGGCGCAATGGTGACGCGCGACGGTATCGCCGCCGATCGCACGGTGCCGCGGTCGAGTTTCTACCGCCATCACGAATCATGGCTGCTGGTGCGATGAGATGTTCATCCCGGGCGTGTCCCGATCCGCTGGGCGGGGTGCGGCATGACTGATCGCATCGGCGCCTGGAATCGCCGGCATGCCGTTCGGCCCAGTCCGGTATTCCTGCTCATCGTCGTGATCACCGTGCTCGGCGGGGCACTGGCCTGGGATGCCGATCCACTGTCCACCCGGGCCAAGGCCGGCGTGTTCGTCCTGGTGGTGGCGGGTTGGATTCTGAGCGTGTGCCTGCACGAATTCGGGCACGCCTATACCGCGTGGCGGGCCGGCGACCGGGAGGTGCAGATCCGCGGGTACCTGACCTTGAATCCGATCAAGTACAGCCATCCGCTGTTGTCGATCGGGCTGCCGATCCTGTTCATCGCGCTCGGCGGGTTCGCACTACCAGGTGGCGCGGTCTATCTGAATACGCAGAGTTTCTCGCCGCGCACCTATCGCATGATCAGTGCGGCGGGCCCGGCGATCAATGCGCTGTGCGCGGTGGTGCTGCTGGTGATCATCCGGTTCGCCGGCTCGGCCGAATCACATGCCGCCTTCTGGTTCGGCCTGAGTTTCCTGGCATTCCTGCAGATCACCGCGACCATCCTCAATCTGCTGCCCATCCCCGGCACCGACGGTTATTCGATCCTGGAACCCTCGCTGAGCTATCAGACGAGGCGCTCGCTCGAGCAGGTCAAGCCCTTCGGGCTGCTGTTATTGCTCGCGATTCTGTGGGTGCCGGAGCTGAACCGGATCTTCTTCGATGTGATCTACCGAGTGTTCGAACTGTCCGGGGTGCCGTCGAGCTGGGTGGATATCGGCAGCTACCTGACCCGATTCTGGACCTGAGGCCGCACCGGCCCGTCGTGCCGTCCGGTCACGAGCCCGCTCGATTCCCGTCCGATTCGCCGGTGGACGAGAACCGAGCGGCCCGCTTCGTGACGGCGCTCCCCGCCCCTTGCGCGGGCGGCCGCCCGTTGGCCTGCCGCACCAGCTGCCGTCACGAAGTTCTCGACCGCGCCACCCCTCGTCGACGCGGTCGAGAACTACGCTACGAGCGGTGCCGTACCGGGACACGAGTAGTCGACTACCCGATCGAACGACGCCCCGGCGCACAGCAGCGGCCGATCACCCGGCGAGTAGCGGCAGCACTACTGCACCGCAGAGGTTTTCGCCGGACCGCGGTCAATCCTTCGGCGCCACATAGGGGTTGCGCACGGTCGGCGGGAGCAGAGCGATGGCGGACAGTCGTTTGACCCCGCAGACCTGCATCAAATCGACCACGATGGAACGCAACTGGGCGAAGACGACGTGCGCGGACAGCCCGGCACCGTCGACCAGATCCTTGGTCGCGCCCTTGGCGACGCGGCGAAGCACCCGCGTCGCCTCGGCCGCATCGGGTCCTCGGCCGGGTTCGGCGAGTATGTAGCGCCGCACCACGTCCACGGCCTGCCCCAGCTCCTCCACCTCCGCGATCATCCGCGGATCGAGGATCTCGTCGTCGCGGACCAGGGTCAGCGCGCGGCGCAACAGGACTCGGGTGTTGCGCACGGAATTGTCCAGCGGCTCCACCGCGTCGCGCAGCGCCTCCAGCCGCGGGCGCGAGTTCCAGTACAGCGGCGAGATCCGGCTGACCTCACGACCGCCCTCCACCGCATTGCGCAGCCCGTCGATCTGCGGTTGGGTGCCGCGCACGGATTCCAGTGCGGCACGGACCTTTTCCGCATCCTGCTCGAGCAACCCGTCGGCGCATCCGGCGAGCGCCGCGCCGACCACGGTCAGGATATCGGCGGCCTGCTGCCGGGCCCGGCGCACCGGATGCAGCGGAATGACGGCGACCACCACGACGCCGACCAGTCCACCCACCAGCGCGTCCACCATGCGGTTGAGGCCGCCGCCGGCACTCGGTGGCATCAGCGTCGCGACCAGTACGGCGGAACTGGCAGCCTGCATCGGGATGACCGCGCCCTTGTCCAGGAAGACCGCGGTCGCCATGGCCACGCCGACAACCAGCGCGATCTGCCACGGCCCCGTGCCGACGCGGCTGATGAAAAAGTCACCGATGCCGATGCCCACGGCCACCCCGCCGACCAGTTCCACCGACCGGCGCAACCGGGCGCCGAACGACACGCCGATCGAGATGACCGCCGCCATCGGTGCGAAGAACGGCTGGGGATGGCCCACCAGCCGGTGTGCGATGAACCAGGACAGCGCGGCGCCGATCGCGCACTGCACGATCGGGAGCGCGGATCGGCGCAACCGCTGCCAGCCGGTGCGCATCCGCTGTTTACCGCTGTCGCGGACCGCGTCGACGGTGATCGCGGTCGCGAGCCGGTCCGAGCCGGTCAGATTCAGTCCAGACCGAGTTCGCCGGCCGCGCGGGGATCGCAATCCTCCAACAGATCCAGGCAGCGGGCGTATTCGTCGTTCTCACCGATTGCCCGGGCAGCTCGGGCGAGCGCGCCGACGCTGCGCAGGAAGCCCTGATTGGGCTCGTGGCTCCACGGCACCGGGCCGAAACCCTTCCAGCCGTTGCGGCGCAGCAGGTCCAGGCCGCGGTGATAGCCGGTACGAGCGAAGGCGTATGCCGCGACCAGATCGAGGCTCACCTCGGCCGGCGCCTCGGTGGCACCGGTGATTCCGGCGCGCCCGAGTGCGTCCTCGGCCAGCTGCGCCCAGGCCACCGAGGCCGTCGGATGGGCGGCCGCGACCTGCGCCGGGTCCTGATTGTCCAGCAGGGCCTGTTCGGCTTCCGTGTTTTCGGGAAGCAATACCGGCTGCGGTCCGAGCAGATCACCGAAGGAGGTCATGGGCTTCATTGTGCACGGCCGCCGGGGACACCCCGCGCGCCGCATTGTCCCCGCTCGGGGGAAAGCGCGATCGTCCCGGCACAGGAGGCGATCGTCCCGGCCTCGGAACGACCCCGACCGAGACAAAAGGCCGACGGTTACGCGTCCGCCGCCTCCTCCGGGCCTCGCCCCCATTAGGCTGGCCGACGGAGACCACCGGTTGACGACCGACAGCTGATACTGAGCAAGGGGTACCGCGTTGTCCGACCCGAACGACGACCAGAAGCCGCGACCGGGCGCCACCGGCGACCGCTCGACGAAGCCTGCCCAGCAGGGCGGCTCCACCCCCGGTACGAGCGGGCCGGAAACCACCGGCGCGACGGACGGCACCGATGCCGGGCAGACCCAGCGGATCTCCCGCGATCAGCTGCCGGGTGCGACGGCGCCGACCGCGCCGCCGGCATCGTCGTCGGCGAAGACCCAGGTAATCCGCGCCCCCGGTGCGGGCTCGAAAGATGCTCCGAAGCAGGCCGATACCGGTGCGGACGGCTCCGGGAAAGTCGGCGATCCGGAGAAAACCGGTGCGGGCAAGACCGTTGATGGTTCCGATGCCGGCGGCGAGTCGGCGGGCGGTCCCGGGACCGGGGCGGCTCGGACCGGGTCGGTCGACAAGGCTTCGGCGGCAACGGATTCCGCAGATTCGGGTGATGCGAAGACGGTTGCCATTCCCAAGACCTCGAAGCCGGAGAAGGGTTCCGCGGCCCCCGGCGAGTCCGAGGCCGATGCGACTCCCGAGACCGGCAAGGCGGCCAAGCCCGGCGCCGATCCTGAGTCCGGCAAGGCAGCACAGTCCGGCAAGACCCCGGCACAGTCCGGCAAGGCGGCCCAGTCCGACAAGCCCGGCAAGCCTGCGGGCAAAACGGCCGCGAGGGCGCCGAAGGGCGAAAAGACCGGCGGCACAGACGGAACCGCGGCTGCGGCAACCGGTGCCGCGGCCGCAGCCGGTGCCGCGAGCTCCGCCGCGAAGGATGCGAACCCGGCCACCGAGAAGGCCGCGACAGCCGGCTCGAAGGACGCGCCCGCGACCCCAGCGGGCGATACCGAAACCGTTGCCCTGCCCAAGATCTCCGCGTCTTCCGGTGAGGAATCGACACAGAAACTCACCGCCCCGAAGTCGGCGCCCGATCCCGATAGTGGCGGCAAGCAGCCGAAATCGCCTGCGCAACAACAGGTTCCTTCGATCTCGAATCCGTCCGACGACGCCACCACCATCCTGCCGGTGCAGCGCCCCGACCAAGCGGCCACCGAGAAGTTGCGCACCACTCCGGCACAACAGGGCCCCGGCGCCCCGGCGGGTCACCCGAATCGTCCCGGTCCGGGTGGTCCCGGAGCGAAGGGCCCCGGCGGTCCCGGCCCACAAGGCCCGCAGGGCCGCCCCGCCGGTCCGGCCGCGGCTGCCGCCGGGCTGGGCGTTGCGGCGGGCCCGAAGGGCCCGGGTGGCCCACTCGGCGCTCCCGGACAACAGGGCCGCCCGGGTCCCGGGCAACAGGGCCCGATCGGCGGTCCCGGCCAACCCGGACCCCAGGGACCGAACGGTGCGGCACCGCAGGGGCCGCAGCGCCCGGGTAGCGCCCCCTCGCCCGCCGACATCAAGATGACCACTCCCGCACAACCGGTCACCCCGCAGCAGGGCGCACCGCGTCCGATGCCGCCCCGGTCGGTGGCCCAGCCACAGCGGGTTCCCGCCGCGGATCCGACCGCGGCCCCGGCGCGCAACAACCGCCGGCTGCTTGTGATCGGCGGTGCGGTCGTGGTGGTCGTCATCGCGATCGTGGCGGTGATCGCACTCACCGCCGGCGGATCCGACAACTCACCCGAGGCCAAGGTCAAAGGCGCGGTCAGCGCCTACACGAATGCGCTGGCATCGGGGAACCTGACCGATCTACAGTCCTCGACCTGCGGTAAGTTGCACGACTTCTACCAGAACATCGCGCCCGACCAGTACGCCGGCGTGCACAAGCTGGCGGCGGATCAGAAGAAGATCCCGAAGGTCGCGAGCGTGGACGGGGTGCAGATCACCGGGGACAAGGCGGTTGCCCAGGTCGACGTCTACACCGATGCCGATCCGAGCCGGTCGACCGCGCGCACCTTCGATCTGCAGCAGGCAGATGGTGGCTGGAAGGTGTGCGATCCCGAGGTCACCACTCAGTAGCCCACCGCGAACGCACCGGGTGATGACTCGGGTGATGACGTCCGTCACCCGGTGTCACATCCGGGCCTTCGGCCGCGATTAACCTCACACATACCTGGTCAGCGGTGCGGGGCGCCTATAGCATGGCTCGGATTGTCACGACGTCATCGATATGCGCGTCACGCGTTTACGCAGTAAGAATTGAGCAGGGAGCAAGGGACATGCCGGAGCTGGCACCCGACGCGCCGGCATCCACGGCACTGGCCGGTCGGCGCTACCGCATTCGGGACCCCTACGAGGTCGGCCGGGAGAAGGTTCGCGAATTCGCGCGGGCGGTACAGAACAATCATCCGGCCCATCACGACGAGGCCGTCGCCCGCAAGTTCGGCTGGGATTCGGTGGTCGCGCCGCCGACCTTCGCCTCGGTGATCGGCATGACCACCACCGCGGCCCTGCTCGACAATGTGCTCAGCGAATACGATCTGTCGCAGATTCTGCAGACCGATCAGACCTTCCGGATCTTTCGCCCCATCACCGCCGGGGACGTATTGCGCAGCGAAGCCAGGATCGAGTCGATCCGGCACCTGCGCGGCAACGACTTCATCACCGTGAAGGCCACCATCCTCGATGCCGAGGACAAGGTCGTGCAGGTCGGCTCGGCAACGCTGGTGGCCCGGCTCGGCGGCGAGGTCGACGCCGATATCGTGCAACTGGTGGAGGGTGTCGTCATGCACCGCCGCGAGGTCGCCGAATCGGATCCGGAGATCCTGATCCCGATCGCCACCGAAGAGGCCCCGGTGGAACCCGTGCACCGCGACATCACCGTCGACACCCTGCCGCATTTCGAGGATCTCGCGGTGGGCGACCAATTGCCTTCGGCGACAATGCGACTCACGCGCGGGGACCTGGCGAACTACGCCGGCGTCGCCAGCGATCCCAACCCGATCCACTTCAGCGACAGCGCCGCCGAACTGGCCGGACTGCCCACGGTGGTCGCGCACGGCCTGCTGACCATGGGCCTGGGCGCCCGGTACCTGACCTCGTGGCTCGGCGACCCCGCGGCCCTCGCTTCCTACAGCGTCCGGTTCTCCGGATTCGTACCGGTACCGCCGATGCGGCCCGCGCAGATCGACTTCACCGCCAAGATCAAGGCACTGGACCCCGAGCTGCGGGCCGCGACCATCCTGCTCAACGCCACCTGCGACGGTAAGAAGCTGTTCGGGCGCGCATTGGCCGAAGTCCGTTTGTCGTAACGACTTCCGGCACGAGCCCGGATCAGTTCAGCCGGGCGTGCATCAGATACACGTTGTAATCGCTCCAGGTGCTGATGGTGAAGTAGAGATCCGACGGTGTCGACCAGGGATGGATGAAACCGCCGTAGAGTTCGGGAAATTCGGGCGTCACCCGCACGAGATTGGAGCTCGGCGACCATTCGCCCTGCGGTGAATTCGATTCGCGCAGTACGATGGCCGTCTTCGCGGTGTCGAGATAGCTCATCTGCCACACACCCCGGGCGGCGTCGTAGCGGACCGATAGCTCACCGGCCGGACCATCGACTATCGGTGTGGCGGAAGCGGCTCCGCCGGCCGGCGTCCAGGCGCCGTCACGCCAGTACTGATACGCCGAGGTGTTGAGCACCTGATCCGCGGGCACGCGCGCGAGCCCGACCGAACCGAGCCGGGTATTGGGTGTGCCGAACAGGTAGACGTAGCCACCCTGCGGCACCATCGCCGACACCTGGAAATTCGAGACTCCGAAGATGTTGTCCCACTTGGCGTATGGATCCTTGGTCCAGGTCCGGCCGTGATCATCGGAATAGGCGATACCGCCGTAGTTGGTGTAGAAGGTGCCCGGGATGCTGTTCCACGTCCGAATCGACATGTAGCTCATGAACTGACGAGCACCGTAGGCCGAACCCTGATGCGGCAGAGTGAATCCCGAGGTCGGGATCGTGGTCATCTCGATATTGTCCTTCTTGCGGCTGGACAGCACCTCTGCCGCGTGACAGCGGTCGTCGGTGACCATGTGGTCGATGATCAGGCCCTTGTCCAGATCGCGATTGGTACTGAAGGCGAGCAGATTGCTGCGCCAGTCCTCCCCCATTCCGCCCGGCGGATGGAAGCCGCGGCCGACGGTGTCACCGAATGCCGTCGCGATCTCGCCCGGCCCGCTCTCCCACATGATGCCGAGATCGGTGCCGTTGACCTGCCAGCGTTTATCGGTGCGGTTGACCGAATTCGCACCGGTCTCCTTCGCGGCCTCGGTGACCTCACCCACCCGTGGCGCCGGACGGCCCGCCACCCGGGGAGCCGGTTCGGTCGGTGGTTCGACCCGCCGCGGCGGAGGCGGCCCGGTCTCCGGTGAGGGGCCGGGCGGCAGCGCGAAGTAGAACGGCTGCGGCTTCAACAACACATCCGGCAACCCGATCCGGTTCAGCAGGCCCGGTTCCGGCGGAGGGCCGTCGGTGAGGTCGGGGCAAGGACTGGTGCACGGATCGACCGGCAGTTGCATGGTGGTGCGCACCGGGGCGGACGGCGGCGGCGGGCGATCGACGATGACGACCGGGTACGGAATCGGCACGTCCATTTTCTTGGGCACGACCGATTCGTGCACCGGCGCCGGATCGGTGGCACACGGACCCACACCGGAAACCCTTGTGGGCGAATCTCTTCCGGGGTCGGCGATAGCTCCGGAACCGGGCATCCCGGCCAGCAGCCCGGCACCGAGCAGCACCACACCGACCGACGCCTGCACGCGCACACCCATGAGCAACCCCTTGCGAATGCGATCGGATTGATTCGCCCGCGACCTCATCACGCGAGCCTGACCCGCGCCGACCATACCCGGCCGCCGGCCGTGATCGGCGTTCATCGCCCAGGCGCGGGTGTCACTCGCCGTCGGCCTCGAAGGCCAGCACCGTCGACCCGATCCGGATCAGCTCACCGCCGAACAGCATCGTGCCGCCGTCGACGGCCTCGTCGTCGACATAGATTCCGTTCGCCGAGGCGAGATCCTTGATCAGCATCCCGGCCCGGCTGGGCAGCACATGCGCGTGATAACGGCTGACCTTGGGATCATCGAGGATCAGATCGTTGTCGGTCATGCGGCCGATCTTCAACCCGCTCTTGGCAATCGGCACCACTCGCCCGTCCGCCATCCGCAACTTCCCGGCGCGCGCACTGCGCGGGGTCTCGGTGACGGTTTCGGTCATCGCCTTCGCCATCCGCTCGACCTGAGCGATGGCCATCGTGTTCAGCGGCTCCTGACGCAGGACCCGCTTCTCCAGCTCGACCAGCGCCGGACCCGGATCGATCCCGAGTTCGTCGGCGAGCACCGTCCGCACCCGGCGGCACGCTTCCAAAGCATCGGCCTGCCGTCCCGACAGATACAGCGCCGTGATCAGCTGCACCCACAGTGGTTCCCGCATCGGATGCGCAGTGGTCATCGACACGAGTTCGCCCACCACCGAAGAGGCCCGGCCACAGGCGATCTCGGCGTCGATACGCGCCGAGGCGACCAGCAGCCGCTCCTCGTCCATAGCGGTGGCGAAGCTGTCGGCGAAACGGGTGCCGGACAGATCGTCGAGGGCTTTACCGCTCCAGTGTGCGAGTGCCGCACCGAACAATCGCGAAGCGGCTTCGTGATCACCGCCCGCGCCCACCTCCGCCGCCGTCTTGCGAGTGGCCTCGAATCGGCCGAGATCGCAATCCTCGTCGGCGATTTCGAGCCGGTAACCCGAGGATTCAGTGCGCAACACCGCCGCCGAGTCGACACCCGAATTACGCAGGGCCTTACGAATATTGGAAACGAATACCTGCAGGCTCGCCTGATAGGAGTCGGGTGGATCCTCGTTCCAGACGATATCCGCCAGCGCCTGCGAGGACACCGCGCGGCGCCGGTTCACCGCCAGCGCGGCCAGCAACGTCCTGGGCTTCGGACCGCCCACGGCGACGGATTCACCGCCGACCAGTAATCGCACCGGACCGAGTACGCGGACATCGAGGCCAGTCTGGGATGGCGTAATTGCTTGGGGGCCGGTCGGATTGCTCACAGGTCCCGCATTTCGTGCCGGCCGGGTCGCGGACGAACCCGGCGAATTGCCCATGTGCTCACAGCAACGATCATCGCGTGCGGCGTGTCCCGGGACAACCCGCACACCCGCCGAAACGATCCGGGGGTGTGGTTGCCCCTCGGACCACCACACCCCCGGATCGGCGACTGGGCGCCGGCCATCGGCTATTACTTGCTGACCGACTTACCGGCCGAACGCAGGTCGTTGCACGCCTCGATGACCCGCTCGGACATCGCGGCCTCGGCCTTCTTCAGGTAGCTGCGCGGGTCGTAGACCTTCTTGTTGCCGACCTCACCGTCGATCTTCAGCACACCGTCGTAGTTGGCGAACATGTGGCCGGCCACCGGCCGGGTGAACGCGTACTGGGTGTCGGTGTCGACGTTCATCTTCACCACGCCGTACTGCAGCGAATCGTCGATCTCGGACTTCAGCGAGCCCGATCCGCCGTGGAACACGAAATCGAACGGCTTGGCGCCGTCGCCCAGGCCCAGCTTGGCGGTCGCCACCCGCTGGCCCTCGGCCAGCACCTCGGGCTTGAGCACCACATTGCCCGGCTTGTACACACCGTGCACATTGCCGAAGGTGGCGGCCAGCAGGTACTTGCCGTTCTCCCCGGCGCCCAGCGCGTCGATGGTCTTGGCGAAGTCCTCGGACGAGGTGTAGAGCTTCTCGTTGATCTCGGCCTCGACACCGTCCTCTTCACCGCCGACGACACCGATCTCGACCTCGAGGATGATGTTCGCCGCCGCGCACTGCTTCAGCAGTTCCTTGGCAATCTCGAGGTTCTCGTCGATCGGCACTGCCGACCCGTCCCACATGTGGGACTGGAACAGCGGGTTGCGCCCGGCCTTGACCCGCTCGGCCGAGATGGCCAGCAGCGGGCGGACGAAGGTGTCCAGCTTGTCCTTGGGGCAGTGGTCGGTGTGCAGAGCGATCGTCACGCCGTACTCGGCCGCCACCACGTGGGCGAACTCGGCCAGCGCGACCGCGCCGGTGACCATGCTCTTCACACCCAGCCCGGACCCGAACTCGGCGCCGCCGGTGGAGAACTGGATGATGCCGTCACTGCCGGCCTCGGCGAAACCGCGGATGGCCGCGTTGATCGTCTCCGACGAGGTGCAGTTGATGGCTGGGAAGGCGAAGGAGTTCTCTTTGGCCCGACCGAGCATCTCGGCGTAGACCTCCGGAGTCGCGATGGGCACTGAGTGACCTCCGTAGTGTGCTGCGTGCAACAATTCTGATAGCCATACCCTAAGTTCATGGGCCGTTGTCGCGAAAGCCGGGATCCGGTCGGCCGCGCTTGCGGCGGAGTTGCCCGGTAGCGCTCGCGCACGCGTTACCCGTTCGAAGCCGCGGAAAAACCACTTGACCGAAATTCGCCGAGACCTGAGAGGTTCCCGTGAGGTTCGGTACGAACGGTGGGTGACCGGTACTGTGGGGCCGGTGACCATGCTGGCCATAACGCACACTCTCGCCGACGGATTCTCCGTCAAGCAGCTGCTCGACCCCATGTACCTGCTCGAAAAGACATGGCTGTCGAATGCGGTGCTGCCGGCCATTCTGGTCATCGTCTTCATCGAGACAGGGCTGCTGTTCCCGATCCTGCCGGGCGATTCACTGCTGTTCACCGGCGGCCTGCTCGCCGCGACCGAACATCCACCCGTCTCCATCTGGGTGCTGGTGCCCGCGGTCGCGCTGACCGCTATCGCGGGTGATCAGTGCGCCTACTGGATCGGCCGGGCCATCGGGCCCGCGCTGTTCCACAAGGAGGACGGGCGCTTCTTCAAACAGCGCTACATCACCGAGACGCACGCATTCTTCGAGAAGTACGGCCCTAAGACCATCATCCTGGCGCGGTTCGTGCCGGTGGTGCGTACCTTCATGCCGGTGCTCGCGGGTGTGTCGAAGATGGATTACCGCAAATTCCTGACCTTCGACATCATCGGCGGCATCCTGTGGGCCGGCGGCATCACGATCCTCGGATACTTCCTGGGCAATATCGGATTCATCCGCGATCATGTCGAGGCCATCTTCCTGCTGATCGTGTTCATCTCGATCCTGCCCGCCATCATCTCGGTGGCGAAGAAGTTGCGTAACCACGAGCCGGTACTCGACATCGAGGAAAACGAGATGTCCGTACGGGCGAACGAGCCCACGCACTGACACCATTGCCTGCTACGCCTTTACCCCTCGCACTCGGTGGAATGGATCCCCTCCATTCCGCCGGACCCGCGCTCGTGTGGACCGTGGTCCTGGTCTTCGTATTCCTCGAGTGCGCGGTGATCATCGGGCTGTTCCTGCCCGGCGACTCGATGCTGCTGACCGCGGGCATCATCTTCGCCTCCCACGAGACCGGGCACACCCAGGTGTGGGGTCTGGTCGTGGCCACCATGCTGGCGGCCATCGCCGGTAATCAGGTGGGCTATGTGATCGGCTCGCGGACCGGTCACCGTCTGGTAGCCCGCAAGAACGGCAGATACATCAACACCGAGAATCTGGAGCGGGTCACGAGTCTGCTGCAGCGACACGGCTTCGCCGCGGTACTGATCGCGCGCTGGATTCCATGGGTGCGTACCCTGTGCCCACTGGTGGCGGGTGCCGCCGGGATGGACCATCGCCGCTACACCGTGGCCAGTTCCATCGGCGCGGTGATCTGGGCACCGATTCTGTTGCTGCTCGGTTACTACACCGGCGGATATCTGAACAAGGTGTCGTGGTTGATGCCGACCGTCAGCGGTTCACTGATCGTGGTGCTGATCGTCGGCACCGTCCTCGGATTGCGGCAGTACCGGGCGGAGATGGCGCGGCCGACCGAGGACTTCGAGCTGGAGCGCGCCGACCTGGACGGCGTACCGAGCGACGCGCACGCCGACACTGTGCCGCTGCGGACACTGCGCGGGCAGCGACGGGTCGGCGCGAGTCACACCCGCATCGTGTGGACAGAGCCGCCGTCCTGAGAAACCCGGAGCGCTAGAACCCGGCGGCCGTGACCATATACGCGGCCTCCATCAGCATCCAGCCCGACAGTTGCACCGACAGATCCCGCTCGGGTGTCCGCGAGGGAGCGACCGAGCCGCCCCCGGTGGGCCGGCCCGCGCCGGCCGTACCGCTGGGTAGCCGTGCGGCGAGGGTCCAGTCCGGACCGAACAGTGGCTCACCGTCCACCTCGAGCCGGTGCCCCCAGGCAGCGGCCGCGGACGCCTTGACGATGGCGGCCGCCGTGTGCCTGACCTGCTTGCGTTCGGCGTCCTCACCCGGCAGCACGACCGCGAGCAGCGCCAGATAACGGGCGAGAATTCCGTTGAACAGCCCGCCGTCCCCGCCGCTGCCGCCGATGACGACGTTCTTCGCCGTCATGTGCTCCTCGACCGCGCGCAGCAACCGTCCCACCCGCTCCACATGGTGAGCGTCTCCGGTGTGCACGGCCAGTTCGGTCTCCAGTCCGAGCACCACACCCTGGCAGTAGGTGAAGGTGGGGTTCTCGATCCGGCCGGCCGGCAGATGGATGCCGTCGCGGATCAGGCCCGTATCGGGATCGCGCAGCGTCGTGTCGATCCAGTCTGCGATCCCCACGGCCCGGTCGATGTGTCCGAGCCGCGCCAATGCGATGGCGGTCGGCCCGTTGGCGGGCGCGTTGTAATAGTCGGCGCCCTTGCGCCACGGCACCGCGCCGATCTCCGGCTGCCGGCCGGACATCAACTGCTGTTCGAGCGCGGTGAGTCCGCCGCGTACCTCGGCGATGCCCTGGGTACGCTCGGCGCGCTCCAAAGCTATTGCCAGCCAGGCCATATCGTCGTAGTAGTTGTTGGTCCAGCCGGTGATGTTGCGCAGCCGGTGCGCGCGAGCGATGGTGGCGATGCGAGCGGTGCGGGCCGGGCTCGCCGCCCGATCGGCCGCATCGACGGCGCAATCGATGAGATGTGCCTGCCACCAATAGTTCCAGGTGAAGAAGAGCTTCTCGCTCCAGGTCGCCGGCCAGCCGACCACGCCCAGATCGGTGGTCGGCAGTAGCCACAGCGGCCGTAGATGTCGTGAGAGAACGGCAGATTCGGCCGCATCCGCTCGCTGTGCCCAGAGTTCGGCACCCGGCTCGGCAGCGGAATCGACTTGTGCGCGCCCCCGCCGCAGAGTCGGACGCGGTTGCACGTCGTCGCTCTGCGAGTTCATGGGTACATGGTGCCAGTTCCGACCCGGATTTCGCGCCCGATTTGTTATGCGATCGAACCGCGACCGCAATCCGATCCGGACCAGCGGCTCGTTGTCCATGCGACCGAGCCCGGCTCCCTCACCGCCCGCAGCCCGCCGATCGTGCCCGGCTGGGACGCCGTGCCCATCCCTGAGCGACCGGACTGCTCGGACCACAGCCGCTACGAACTGAGCCAGTCGTCGATCTCGTCCAACTGGGAGGTTGTGAAGACGTCGTCGCAATATTCGGAGTCGAGCAATTTCCACTCATACCGCGGCGCGGCACATCGCACCAGCACATATCCGGCACGTTCGGCTCGCATGGTGAGTTCACGGATTCTCTCGGCCATCGGATTCGAGTGCGCTGGAAGCGGTATGGGTTCGGACATGCGGGGCCTCCTCGAGCTGTCGCGGTAAGAATTCGGAACGTTGTTCAGGTCGCGCCCAGCGCGACCGAGGGCAGGGCCTATCCCTGTTGATCACGGCCCCAGCCACTGCCGCTCGCACGGCAGGCGCCTGACACACGACGGGGCGATTCGCTCGCTCACCGTGACGATGTCACCGCAGTGAGAGGTGTTGAACGAGTGCGCAAATCGGCGCGCCGACGATTCGCACGCCAGGTACTGCAGTTCGACACACTCGCCCCGGACGTTGTTCCAGCGCACTGTGATCATCACGTCCGGCTCGAGCGGTCGGGGTGGCGGCTGAGAGAACATCACCAAACAGCCGGATCGCGCTGACGATGCCACTGTGCACCAAGATCTTCCAACGTCAGACGCTCCTGAATTCGAGCGACAGGCACCCTTCGGCGGCAAAGCTCCGGGCCCGAGCGGTGAGCCGGAAGAATCCGGGGACACGATTGCGGCAACCGGACACCGACCGCAGCCCACACGACGAAGACAGTCCCGATGCACAACGCGAACACCAGTAGTTCAAGCATGATGACGTCGACCCCCCTGTGCTGCAAGGCATTCGCGCACCGAGTTCAAGACATCCCCCGCCAACGGCAGATAATCGTCGACGGGCGGATCGACCCACAACCGATACGCGGCCGGATGACGATCCGCCGGAGACGGAAGCAGGATCTCGGCGTTCACGCTGGCGATGTCGACGTAATGCCGAAACATCTCGGCATACACCAGCAGGTCACTCAGATCGGTATCCGCCGGAAGTGCAGGGAAGGTCCACCTTTTCGACCGGGGGTGAGCGATGATCGGCCCGACGCACCCGGAGCGCGCACGCAGCCGAACCTTGACCTGTATGCCCAGGACGTCGGGCATCGTGAACGCCGCCAACGCTTTCCCGGCGCGTACGAAGATCCTGTCGGTGCCGGGTTGCACTTGGGCGTCCAGTCCGAACCTCTGGCGGTAGAGCATCGCACGGACGTGCGGAGCATCCGTCCCGCCTGCTGTCGTAGCTGCAACGACGTTGTGATTCATCGAGACCTCGACTCGGATAGTGGTTCTCGGAACTTTCAGCCCAGTGGCCATCGCGTCGCTACGCATGCATCTAGGTCTTTGCACGGCGGCAGCTAGATGACCGGACCGCGGAGGCCGGTCCGGGATAAGGCCGGCGATCCGTCTCCTGGGCACAGATTCAGTGCACCACTTTCACCTCGAGACTGGAACGTTCCGGATTAGGATCTTGCTAGTTCACAGGTCAAGTTCCAGGATTTACACCGAGCACGGGTTCCAAAATTTGCCCAACCGTTCCAGAGTTGGTGTCAAGGTTCCAAAATGCCCCCACATCCACACCGGCCCTATGGAGTTCGCCCCATGGCAACAGGTTCAACACTTCCCCGCCGATTGCTAGCCCGGCAGCTCCGCGAGCTTCGCGCGACGGCAGGTGTCTCAGCCGAAAACGCTCGTAACGAGATTGGCGTCAGTAAGCAGACGTTCTGGCGCATGGAAAACGGGTTGCCGGTGAAGCTCAACCCTCTGTTCATACGGCGGCTGTGCGAGATCTACGACACCACACCAAACCTCTCCAAGGTCCTGCTGACGCTTGCGGAGGAGTGCAAGGCAAAAGGCTGGTGGCACGGCTTCAGTGACGCGTTGCCGAAATCCTTCGGCTTGTATGTCGGTCTCGAGGATGCCGCCCACCGGATAGTTAGCTACCAGACGACCTTCATCCCGGGACTACTGCACACGGCGGAGTACCGGCGGGAGCTGATCTGGACCGAATTTCCGAATATGCCCAGAGAAGATGTGGAGCGTGCCGTCGCGATCGCAAATCAACGACAGGCCCGTTTGACGAGTACCGACAACCCGCTCACGATGGAGATCCTGCTTGACGAGTCCGCCTTGCGGCGTGCCACCGGCAATCGAGCATTGATGTCAGACCAACTGAGACACCTGGCTGATGTCGCTCAACTGCCGAACGTCTCGATCCGAGTGATCCCATCCTCGGTCGGCACCTATCGGGGTTTGCTTGTCGGAACGTTCGTGATGCTGGAATTCCCCCCGCACCCCACTGCATATCTCACGGAGCCGCCTGTGGTGTACGTCGAGGGGTTCGCAGGCGACCTGTACCTGGAGGCCCCCGAAGAAGTGAAGTTGTATCGTGGGGCGAGCGTGGACATCTTGCGCGTAGCGCTGGATGCCACAGAGAGCCGAGCTCTCGTTCTGGAGATAGCAGAGGAGTATGCAGGGTGAAGGTTGACCTGTCGGGGGCACGGTGGTTCAAGAGCACCCGCAGCACGGGGACAAAGGAGTGTGTCGAGGTCGCCTTCCTCGATGAGGACATGGTCGGGGTTCGCGACTCCAAGAACCCCGCTGGCCCCGCCCTGGTTTTCGCGCCCAGCGAATGGGACGCCTTCACCTCACGCGTCACCAACAACGAGTTCGACCATCCGGCGTAATCGCTCGCCAGCATCAGACGGCCCTGCTCCGCTCGGAGCAGGGCCGGTTTCGTAACGATCCTCACCCTGCAGCTTCGAAGCCGGCGGCGAACGACCCGGTTCTCACAGCGAGCGTCACGAAAGTTCGGCAGTTCTAACTGCCGCTATTTACACATATGGTCTTTTAAGAGACGATATATTCGTGAGTGAACTGACGGCCGCCCAGGCGGCAGCACTATTGCGCGTGTCTTCTCGGCAAGTGGCACGATTGGCGGAGGCCGGTCAGTTCGCGCGGGTGCGGCGCGTGGGCACCAACCTGCTCCTCGACGCGGAGGCGGTGCAGCGGCTCGCCCAGCAACGCCGTAGCCGGGGGAGGCCATGGGCGCAACGCAATGCCTGGGCAGCACTGACCGTCCTGTCGGGAGAGGATCCGGGATGGATTTCGGCGTCTGAACGGACGCGTCTACTTCATCGTCTCCGACGAACCGATGCAGAGGGACTCCCACATTTGGCGACTGCGCGGGCGCAGACACAGCGATTCCGATGCCACCCCGCATCACTGGGCGACTTGAAACCCCTCGTGGTGGTCACCGGGCTCTCCGCATTGGGCGAGCCCGAATCGGTGCAGCTTGGCATAACCCTTGATCGCGGGACAACGCTCGATGGATACGTACCGCATGAGGCGATGGGCAGACTGGTGCACGAATTCCTCCTGAAAGCGGACCCAGCCGGTAGTGTGACGCTGCGATCGGTGACCGTGGACGACGCGTTCATCGATGGGCGAACCCCTTGGGCTGCAGTGGTTCTCGACATGGCCGAGTCGCTCGACACACGTGAACGGTCGGCAGGTATGAGTGAACTCACCCGACTTTTGGAGGAGGTTCGAGCGCGGTGACCGCTGAATCGGGGCGACCACGCTGGCACATTGCTGCTCCACTGGGCGGGTTCGGCCCGCCCTGGCCACAGCTGGTCGAGTTGGTCTCCGTCTTCCCAGGGGATCGGTGGACCCTGGTCGGTGGTCTCATGGTTCAGCTGCATGCGGTCCGTGCAGGCCTTCCGGTCAACCGCGCAACTGTCGACGTGGACATGGTTCTCCACATCGAAACTGGTGCGACAACTTTCGGTCAGGCTCGTTACGCACTGGAGAGTCTCGGCTACGACCTACACATACCCAATGGCCGCAGAGCGCCCGTACATTGATTTATTCGCGGGCACGACCAGGTCGACGTCATGGTTGCGGACCACCTGGCGCCCAAATATCGACCAGTCGTCGGGGGTAGGCCGGTTTTCGGCATACCGGCGGGCACCTCTGCGCTCCGCAAGACCGTCGACTGCGACATCGAAATCGCATACGGAACAACCATCACATGCAGTCTCCCGGACGTCTTGGGAGCACTGGTCCTCAAAGGCGCCGCGTACCTCGAGGATTCTCGGGACAAGCAGCGTCACCTCGACGATGCGGCCATACTGGCGTGCGCATTGACCACCCCTCGGAATGACGCCGCCCGGATGTCAGCACACGACCGGAAGCGCGTATGCATTCTTGCCGAACAACTTTCGGAGAAGACGCACCGATCATGGTCACTGCTTCCGGCCGAACTTCGACAAACCGGCTGCGACAGCCTCGCCCTGCTTTCCCGGCCACCGATGCGGTTCCCGGAGATTCAGCGCCTGGGTGATTCCGGTCGCGACCTCCAACGCGAGATATGACTACCAAGCCCGGCCGGGGTCCGCATGCTGAGTTATCCACGCGTGCATGGCGATTCCTGCCGCCACGCCGGCATTGATACTGCGGGTCGAACCGAACTGCGCGATCGACACCGTCATTACCGCAGCCTGTTTGGCGGCATCGGTGACTCCCGGCCCCTCCTGACCGAACAGGAGTAGGCAATTGCGGGGTAGCTCAGCGGTTTCCAGTGGGACTGAGCCCGGCACGTTATCCACCGCCACGACCGAAAGGCCTGCACCTTCGGCAAATTCGAGCAGCTCGGCGATATCGCTGTGATGCTCGATGTGCTGATAGCGGTCGGTCACCATCGCACCGCGGCGGTTCCAGCGGCGACGGCCGACGATGTGGACCGCGGCGGCGGCGAAGGCGTTGGCGGTCCGCACGACCGTGCCGATATTCGCGTCGTGCCCGAAATTCTCGATCGCGATATGGAACGGGTGGCGGCGCGTATTGATATCGGCGACTATCGCTTCCCGTCGCCAGTAGCGGTAGGCATCAACCACATTGCGGCGATCGCCGGTGGCCAGCAACTCCGGGTCGAGCCGCGGGTCGTCCGGTGGTTCGGTATCGAATTCCGCCCGCCAGGGGCCGACACCGTGCGGATGATCACCCCATTCGGTCGGGCCGGGCCCGTCGGTGTCATCCGTGGCACTCACGAGGACGACATCCCGATCGCCAAGACGACCATCCCGACGATCCACACCACCACCAGGACCAGCGACAATGCCGTCAGCACCGAGGAAACGATGCCGATCACATAACCCACCTGCACGTTCGAGCGGCCACCGATCGTTCCTTGGGAGGCGTCGATCTCACGCAGCGTCCGCCGGCCCATCACCCAGGCGAACGGACCGAGCACCCCGCAGAACAGACTGAGAATTCCCAGGATCAGAACGGTATTGGCCTGCGGATGGTCCGGCGCCGGATACGGCGCGTAGCCGTAGGGGGGCGGAGGCGGGTAATTCACGCGCGTCATCGTAGCGGCGGGACGTGCCGGGGGCCGAGCTCGCGGTAGCGTCGAGGGTGAGAGTGGTGCTGTCCACACCGTCGATTCGCCGGTCTGCTCCCTCGCCGTGCGGACGCGGCCCGACCAGCATGGAATCCATGACCGAGAATTTCGCCGAACCGACGCTCGTACTCGACCGTCCGGATGCTCGGCCGCCGACCGGGCGCGGGGTGTTGCGCGCGATCCTGTGTGCGCCGTTCGAGGCCCGGACCTGGAAAGAGTTCGCCTATCTGATCGTGGCCGCGGTACTCGGCGTGATCGTCATCGGGTACCTGTTCGCCGGATACGGGACAGCGCTGCCGGCCTCGCTCATCCTGCTGGGCATCCCGCTGCTTGCCGGAGTTCTGCTCGGCGGCCGGATCTGGGGGCGGATCTACCGCGCGATGGGCACCACCCTGCTCGGGACCGATCTGCCCGCACCGCCGGATCTCCGGCCGCAGCCCGGATTCTTCGGCTGGCTGCGCGCCGCCTTCACCGACCGCACCTCCTGGCGTGCGCTGGTCTTCCTGATCGCGGAAGCAGCATTCGGAGTCTTCCTGGGATACTGGGTGCTGATGGCGATTGCGATGACGGTGTTCACCGCCATCTCCCCGATCCCCTGGGCGCTGTTCAATCCGACCAATGTGGACTCATCAGGGCGCCGGCATCATTCGCTGGCGCAGTTCGGCGATTACTACGTTGACAGCTGGCCCCGGGTACTGGGTTTGGCGGCGGTGGGGATCATCGGCTGCTTCATCCTGCCGTGGATCGTGCGCGCAGTGTGCTGGATCCACCGCGCCCTGATGCTGGCCCTGCTGACGCCAACTGCCCGCGATCGGCGGATGGTCGAACTGCAGGACAGCCGCCGCGTCGCGGTCGAGGATTCGGCGGCGACACTGCGGGGCCTGGAACGCGATCTGCATGACGGCACCCAGGCCCGGCTGGTGAGTATCGCGATGTCGCTGGGCCGGGCCGAGGAACGCCTCGCCGCCGGTGACGATCCGGCTGTCCTCATCGCCGATGCCCGCGCCGGTGCCAAGGATGCCCTCGCCGAACTGCGAGAGCTGGTGCGCGGAATCCACCCACCCGCGCTCGAACTGGGGTTGGAACCGGCCCTGGAAACGCTTACCGCGCGCTGCTCGATCCCCGTCGAACTGCGAGTGCACCTGCCGCAGCGGCCCAGTCCGGCGATCGAGGCGATCGCGTACTTCTCGGTCGCCGAACTACTCACCAATGTGGTCAAGCATTCCGGTGCGAGTGCGGCGTGGGTATCGGTGGCACCGGCGGACTCCTCGACCATGATGGTGCGCGTGCGGGACAACGGTCACGGGGCTGTGCGGCAGCCCGGACAGATCGGACCGGCAGAACACCCGGTGGGCGGCGGGCTGTCGGGTCTGGTCGCGCGCGCACGCGCCGTCGATGGAAATCTCACCGTCGACAGCCCCACCGGCGGCCCGACCGTCGTCACGGTCACCCTGCCGATCGCGGGGCCGCAATGACCACCGCGGCCGGAACCCTGCGCATCGTGATCGCGGAGGACAACGCCATCCTGCGCGACGGGCTGGCCGGGCTGCTCACCGATCGGGGCCACGAGATCGTGGCCATGCTCGGCGACGCCGACCGGCTCAGCGAGATCGTGGCGCGGACCCGGCCGGATGTCGCCGTGGTGGATGTGCGGATGCCGCCCTCGTTCACCGACGAAGGTCTGCTGGCGGCCATCGCGCTGCGCCGATCGCACCCCGAGACCGGCGTGCTGGTGTTCTCGCAGTGGGTCGAAACCCGCTATGCCACCGAACTTCTCGCGGGCGGTGCGGGCGGGGTCGGCTATCTGCTCAAGGATCGGGTCGCCGACGTGCGCGAATTCGTCGATGCCTTGCATCGCGTCGCGACCGGCGGCACCGCGCTCGACCCGGAGGTGGTGAGTCAATTGATCGGCGCTGCCCGCCAACAGGATTCACTGGCCCGCCTGACCCCGCGCGAGCGCGAGGTGCTGGAACTGATGGCCCAGGGCCTGACCAACGCAGCCATCGCCGCCGCCATCACCGTCACCGAACGGGCGGTCGAGAAGCACATCGGCAATATCTTCCTGAAACTGGATCTGCCGCCCTCGGATACGCACCACCGCCGGGTCATGGCGGTGCTGCGACTGCGGGGCTGACGGTCCGAAGCCGAATCGCACCCCGCCCGTTGTGCACGATCCCGGGTGTTCGTCCCATATGCCGCCTATCCTGGACATATCCGCGGGTGGGTGGAGGCGGTTATGAACCACGCACGCATACTTCGAATCGTGCTCGGGGTCACGGTCGGGTACATGATCGTGCTCGCGGTGTGGCTGGGGTGGGTCCATCAGCACACGCCGCCGGGAACCGGGCCGTATCAAGCCGTGGCCCTGGTGGGCGCGTTCGGATCCTGTGTGGGGATCGGCATGATGGTCGCGCAGCGGCCCTCCCGCTCGGATCGCCGGTTGCTGCGGCACGGTCTGGAGGGCTGGGCCATCATCGAGGGCGTGCATCCCCTGCACCCCACCGATCACCACACCGAGATGACCGAACTCGATCTCGAACTGACCGTGCCCGGATCGGAAACCTACCGGGGCACGGTCGTTTTCGATGTGGCGCCGGTCGACCAGCCGAGAATGCATGTGGGCGAGACCATTTCGATCCGAGTGGATCCCGCCGACCGTGATCGCATCATGCTGTGTCTGTGACGATGGCCGCCGACAGCGGCTGCGCCGTGTGCGGGCACCAGGTCATCACCGCCTTGCACACCGGCAGGAACATTCAGTTGAAACGTGTCGGCGCGGTCAGCAGATACTGCGCACCGGCATAGGTCGCGAGGATGACCGCCTCGCTGTTCCGGCGCGAACAGGCGGTCCGCGCGAACAGGCGGCGCAGCACGATCAGACCGTCGGACAGGGTGAACAGCAACGCGCCCAGCGCGAGCCGGCTGCGCGGGTCACGATTCGGAACGACGTTTCCCGCAACAGTTTTCGCACCGGGAGCCAGTGCGGGATCGGAGGCGAGCGTGGCCGCGGTCGCGAGGGTCGCGCCGTAGGCGGTGAGAGGTGCGGCGAGCCGCGGCGCCCGGGCGCCCAGCAGAGCACCCGCACCGAGCCATGCCACAACACGCGGCGCCGCGGTCTCCGGGCGCGGCCGCGCACCCCGCCGCCACCACAGCATCGAATATCCGGTCTGCATCACCGCGAATGCCGAGGCACCGGCGACCAGCCGGCGGTCGTCGTCGGGATCGATCAGTAGGACGTCGCCGACGGTGGCCGCTGCCAGCGAACCCAGCAGTGCCCGCCGTTCGGGCTGCGACAGCTCGCTACCGCTGTGGATTACGTCCGCGGCCAGCAACGGCATCATCAGGGGTTTCGCCAGCCACTGCCAGCGATCACGGCCGGTGGCCGCACCCACGACGGTCACCGCCGCGGCGGCGACGAAGGCGGCACGGAACGGTCGTGGCATGCGCTGTCCTCCTCGCCGATGGGTCAGAAGCTGGGCTCGGCCGGCTTGGGCGGCAGGGTGACCACCTGTCCGGCATAGCTCAGTCCGGCCCCGAAACCCAGGAGCAGGGCCAGCTGCCCGCCCTTCGCCTTACCGGAAACCAGCATTTCCTCCATGGCCAGCGGAATCGACGCGGCGGAGGTGTTCCCCGTGTTCTCGATATCGTTGGCCATCGGGATATCGTCGGCCAGGCCGAGGTTCTTCTTCATCAACTCGTTGATGCGCGAATTGGCCTGGTGCGGAACAAAGACCTCGATGTCCTCCTTGGCGACTCCGGACACCTCCAGCGCGGTCGACAGCGCTCGCGGCAAAGTGACCGCGGCCCAGCGGAATACCCGCGGGCCCTCCATCCGCAACGACATCCGGCCGACGGGTTCGGTCGCCGGATCGGTGCCCTGCAGGGCTTCGGCCTTGTCCATGTACGCGACGAAATCGATGTCCTGGGCGATGGCTTCGGCGCTCTCGCCGTCGCTGCCCCACACCGTCGGCGAGATGCCGTTCTGTTCGCTGGGACCGACCACGACCGCACCGGCGCCGTCACCGAAGATCATCGCGGTACCGCGATCGGTGGGATCGAGGCCGACGGTCATGGTTTCCGCGCCGATCACCAGCACGTATTCCGCCGAGCCGGACCGGATCAGATCGGCCGCCACACCGAGGGCATAGCCGAAGCCACCGCATCCGGAGGTCAGGTCGAAGGCCGGGATGCCGTTCATGCCGAGATCGAAGGCGATCGAGGGGGCGCCGTGCGGGGTCAGTTTCAGCCAGCTGGAAGTCGCCAGGATCAGGGTGTTGATCTTGGAGCGATCGATACCGCTGTTCGCGATCGCGCGCTCACCGGCAGCCGCCGACATGGTGCGCAGCGTTTCGTCCTCGCTGATCCAGCGGCGATTGCGGATACCGGTCCGTTCGAAGATCCACTCCGGAGTGGAATCGAGGACCTCGCAGACTTCCGCGTTACTGACGACGCGTTTCGGCCGGTATGCGCCGATGCCGAGCATCGCAACGTTCTTGCGACCCTCATTGATTGCAATGCTCACCACTGGAGACTCACTCGACCCTTCACACTCGGACACCGAACCAGCGTCCAGGCTAACCCAGGCCCAAAAGTCAGCCCAGAGCCAGATCCTTCAGTCCGAGGATCGAACGGTATTCCAGTCCTTCGGCGGCAATGACCTGGTCGGCGCCGGTCTCCCGGTCCACGACGGTGGCCACACCGACCACCGTGGCACCGGCATCGCGCAGGGCTCGGACGGCGGTCAGCGGGGAATTGCCGGTGGTAGTGGTGTCCTCGACGACGAGGACGCGCTTTCCGGAAATCTCCGGGCCTTCGATCTGTCGCTGCATACCGTGGGTCTTGGCAGCCTTGCGCACCACGAACGCGTCCATCGGGCGGCCCGGTGCGTGCAACATCGCCAGCGCCACCGGATCGGCGCCCATGGTGAGACCCCCGACTGCGTCGAATTCCCAGTCCGACACCAACTCTCGCAACAGCGAACCGATCAGCGGAGCGGCCTGATGGTGCAGGGTTGCCCGGCGCAGATCGACGTAGTAGTCGGCCTCGTTACCGGACGACAGCGTCACCCGGCCGTGCACGACCGCAAGTTCCCGGACCAGGTCGGCCAATCTGTCTCGGTCGGTGGTGGATTCGATCATGTGGGTTTACGTCCTTCCCCGTGCGTTGAATATGCCTCGGTTGAGGCGGGTCACCACGCTGCGCGGAATCAGTCCGGCGGCTGCGGTGAGCGCCTTGTACTGCACTCCGGGCACACTGATCACCCGGTCCTTCTCCAAATCCTGCAGCGAACCGGACACCACCTGATCGACGTCGAGCCACATGGGTTTCGGTAGCGACGACATCTCTATTCCGGCGCGCTCGTGAAATTCGGTATGCACGAATCCCGGGCACAGCGCCTGCACCCGGACTCCGGTCCCGGCCAGGCCACCTGCCAGACCCTCGGTCAAGGATATGACGTAGGCCTTGGCCGCCGAATAGGTCGAGCCTCGGCCCGGTACCAGCCCGGCCACGCTGGCCACATTCACCACCGAACCCTTGGCTGCGGCGATCATCGGCGGTAACGCGGCACGGGTCAATTGGAGCACCGCGGTCACGAGGACGTCGAGTTGGGCCTGCAAAGCCGACGGTTCGACCGTCCAGAATTCGCCGGTGAGACCGAAGCCCGCATTGTTGACCAGGAATTCGACCCCCTCGTCCAGGCGGGCCGCGACCCGGTCGCGGCCGTCCGCCTGCCCGAGATCGGCCGCCAGGATCTCGCTGCGGGTGCCGAACCGGTGCCGCAGCTCGTCGGCGAGCGCGGTGAGGCGCTGATCGTCGCGGGCCACCAGCACCAGGTCGTAGCCGAGGGAGGCCAGACGGGTGGCGTAGCCCTGGCCGATCCCCGAGGTCGGACCGGTGACCAGGGCCACCGGGCGGGTGGAGCCGGGGAGTTTCGTGGAACTGTCGGTCATGGGGCGACCACCTGATGTCGGGGCGGATGATTGCGGCGCCCGGACACCGGCTCGGGCACCTGACCGGTCACCGCGGTGCGGGGCCCTGATATGGGCGGAACCCGGGGTGGAACGGCCCACCCGGACGTTTCGGTTCCTCGTCGTCGGCGAGCGGTTCCTCGAATTCCCCTGCGGCCGAATCTGATTCGTCGTCCGCAGGGGGCTCGGTGTATTCCGGTGCGGGCGGCCAGTTTCGGCGGACCCGATTACGCGGATCGGGCACCACCGCCAGCGCGGGGCGGCGCGAAGCCTGTGGTTCGGGATCACCCGACGGCGGTGCGGCGATCACACCGGACGCACGATCGGCCGGGTCGTGTACCGCGCGCTCACCGGAATCGCGACCGTCCCCCCGCCCCGGATCGGCCAGGGACCCGTGCGGGCGGTCCACCTCATGGCTCCGGCCGCGGCCGGAGTCGGGGATCGGCGCCTGGCGCATGTCGCCGCGGGGACCGTCGTCGAGCCGGGGGTAGTCGGGGTGTCCGGGACCGAAGGACTCGCGCCCCGAACCGCGGTCGGCACGCTCCGGACGGAAGTCCTCGCGCTCGGGATCGCGGTCTTCGTACTCCGGACGCGGGGCTTCCCGCTCCTCGGGAAATTCGTCGTCGATACTGCCGGAGTCGCGCTCGTCGAACTCGTCGTCCTCGTACCGGTCGCGTTCCCGGGGACGCTCGTCGTAGCCGTCGGGACGCCGGCCGGCGGGGATGATCGGCTCGTCGTCGTAGCGATCATCGAATTCCGGGCGCGGACGGCCAGGGTTGTGCAGATCGGACTCCATGCGCCGATCCCCACCGGCCACCGGCGGCAGGACATGCAGCAGACCCGAGAGCCGCAGTACCGAGTCGATCGCGGCTTCCCAATCCTTGGACACGGTGCCGACCGGCAGCATGCCCAGCGTCCAGTTGCCCTCGCTCCACAACTGCTGCACGGAATCCGGCAGCGTCTCGATGAAGTGGACCATGCGCTGATCGACGGCATGGCGGGCGACATCCGGATTGGTCGCGAACACCACCCGGTCACCGATCGCGCCGAGCAACTCCAGATCGGCGTCCTTGGGCGGGGAAGCGGTCTTCAGACGCAGGTCGATATCGATGTCCGACCCGATCTGCCGGCGCACGGCGACCAGGGTCGCGGCGTCCTCCAGATCGAACAGGACAAACTTCTCACCCTTGCGATTTCCGGAGACCACATTGATCGCGGACAAGTACCCCAGTTTGGCCATCGCGCCCCGCCGCCATGTCGACGCCAGCGAAGGTTCGACCGAAACGTAGGTGTACCCCTGGGATTTGGCCCAGACCTGCCGTACGTGTCCGGTCCGCTGCCGCTGCACGCGATCGAAATACAGCAGAACGATCGCACCCACGAGTGCGATCGCCGCGAGGCCGAACCAGATTGCTGCCGTCATCACCACCGAGTCTAATTGGTAGGAAGACAAATGCTCGCCCCGCAGCAGCTGTGTTTATTTGCCTCCGCTTCGCTGCGGCGGGTTCGCGGTCCCTGAGTCTCGCCGATCGGCACCCGTCGCTTGCTCCTTCGTCGCCTACGCGACGGGCACCGATCGGCGAGACGGCCGCGAACCACCCACTGGATCTACCCCGGAAACGCTTTCGGCGTGCCGGGTCGGCTCGAGTGGGTAGCGTCGCCGCTCCGGGCCGGGGTAGCGAGTCCGTTCAGCCGGCACATCGCGGAAGGTCCCTGGACAGAACACCCAAAAGGCGGCATCGCGCACACGAGACGACCGGGCACGCCGAAAGCGTTTCCGAGGTAGTCCTCCTGGGTGGTTGGCGGCCGTCTCGCCGTTCGGGTTCGGTTGTGTAGGCGTCGAAGGAGCAAGCAGCGGTGCTGGAAGGTGCCCCTTCTTCGCCTGACGTGCCCCGGCACGCTGAAAGCGTTTCCGGGGTAGTGCTCCCTGGGTGGGTTGGCGGCCGTCTCGCCGTTCGGGTGCCGCTGCGTAGGCGACGAAGGAGCAAGCAGCGGCACCCGAACGGCGAGACCACTGGGCCGCCAACCCCGGCCGAGCGGAGCGAGGCCAGACCAACACCGCGCCGCCAACCCCCGCCGAAGCGAAGCGAAGGCAGAAAATACAGCTGCCTCGCTAACGCGGCAGCTGGGTGCTGATGATGATTTTCGCGGTGATCGAACCGTCCTGGGCCTTGTCTCCCTGGACCACGACCATGTCCCCCTGATGCAGATCCGCCACCGCGCCGGCACCCGACGAAATAATCTGAGTATCGGCGTCGGTGTGCACGGTGACGGTGGCGCCGAGCAGCGACTCGAGCACGATGGTCGAACCGTCGTTACTGCTCACCGTGCCCATGGTCGCCCCGAGGCCATCGATACCGCCGAGGCCCGGTAGTTCCGGAAGGGTGGGCTGGGCGCCGCCGGAGGGGCTGGGCGGTATGCCCGGCATCCGGGTGGGAACGGCACCGCCGGTCCCCGCCTCGGTGGATGAGGAATTGTCATTACCGGCCAGCAGCAGGCCGGCCGCGATACCGCCGAGCACCACCAGGACGAATACCGCCGCGGTCAGCGCGATCCACAGTCCGGTCCGGCGGCGGGGCGGCTCGACGGGCAGACCGGTGGGGCCGGTGGGGCCGGTGGGGCCGGTGGGTTCCTGCGGGCCGGTTCCCGGGGGACCGTAGGTCGGATATCCGCCGGACGGGCCGTATCCGGACTCGTAGGCGCCCCACTGGCTGTCGTAGGGGGGAAGTTCGCGGGTGGCGTTGGGGCCGGGCTGTTGTTCGAAGAACCCGCCGCGCTGGTCGGGGTGACCGGGGTATTCCCGGGTCACCGCCGCGGGATCGGCCCCGTGCTCGTAGGAAGCGGTGTGCTCGTACGGGCCGCGATGGCCGTAGGGCGTGGTGCCTTCGTACGGGTCCCCGCTCCGGCCATAGGCTTCCGAGTATTCCGTCGTGTGCGTCGGCGTTTCGCCCGGACCACCGCCCGACGCTCCGAGCTTCTCGGTCGGCGTATCGGGCGAATCCGGCCGCTGCGCCCACGGGTCGCTCGGATTCGTCATGCCACCAGGGTAGGTGCAGATGCGCGATGCGCGAGTGGGGAATGCCACTCGCGCATCGCGCGTCACACGGTCACCGGCCGACGATCAGCCCATCACCGTCCGGTGCGACATCGACCTTCACCCGATCACCGTCGGTGACCTCACCGGCCAGCAATTCCTTGGCCAGCGAATCGCCGATGGCCTGCTGGATCAGGCGGCGCAGCGGCCGCGCACCGTAGACCGGGTCGTAACCGCGCACCGCCAGCCAGAACCGGGCCGAATCGCTGACCTCCAGCCTCAGCCGCCGCTGCGACAGCCGCTTCTGCAGTTGCGCCAGCTGGATGTCGACGATGTTCTCGAGCTGTTCCTCGTTGAGCGAGGAGAACATCACCACATCGTCGAGCCGGTTCAGGAATTCCGGTTTGAACGCCACCCGTACGGCATTCATCACCTGTTCCTTGTCACCTCCGGCACCCAGGTTCGAGGTCAGGATGAGGATGGTGTTGCGGAAGTCCACCGTGCGGCCCTGACCGTCGGTGAGCCGTCCCTCGTCCAGCACCTGCAGCAGGATGTCGAACACATCCTGATGCGCTTTCTCGATCTCGTCGAACAGCACCACCGTGTACGGGCGTCGCCGTACCGCCTCGGTGAGCTGACCGCCCTGGTCGTAGCCGACGTATCCCGGCGGAGCGCCGACCAAGCGGGCCACCGAGTGCTTCTCGGAGTACTCGCTCATATCGATGCGAGTCATAGCGCGTTCGTCGTCGAACAGGAAGTCCGCGAGCGCCTTGGCCAGCTCCGTCTTACCGACACCGGTCGGCCCGACGAACATGAACGACCCCGTGGGCCGGTTCGGATCGGCGACACCGGCGCGGGCGCGGCGCACCGCGTCCGACACCGCGGCGACGGCCTCGGACTGCCCGACCACGCGATGGCCGAGTTCGGACTCCATCCGCAACAGCTTCTGGGTCTCCCCCTCGAGCATGCGGCCCACCGGAATACCGGTCCACGACGAGACGACCTCGGCGATATCGTCCGGGCCGACCTCCTCCTTGAGCATGACCTCGTCATCGACGCTGCCGCTACCCGCCTTACCGGCGTTGCGCTCGGCCTCGGCCAGCTGCTTCTCCAACTGCGGGATGCGGCCGTAGCGCAGTTCGGCGGCCTTGCCCAGATCACCGTCGCGTTCGGCACGCTCGGATTCGCCGCGCAGCGACTCCAATTCCTCCTTGACGACCCGGACCGAGTCGATGGCCTGCTTCTCGTTCTGCCAGCGGGCCATCAGCTGGTTGAGCTTCTCGCGATCGTCGGCCAGTTCCTGGCGCAACTTCTCGAGCCGCTGCTTGGAGGCGTCGTCGGTTTCCTTCGCGAGCGCGACCTCCTCGATCTCGAGGCGGCGCACCGCGCGTTCCACCTCGTCGATCTCGACCGGCCGCGAATCGATCTCCATGCGCAGCCGCGAGGCGGATTCGTCGACCAGGTCGATCGCCTTGTCCGGCAGGAAGCGCGAGGTGATGTACCGATCGCTCAGCGTCGCGGCCGCCACCAGTGCGGAGTCGGTGATCCGCACACCGTGGTGCACCTCGTAGCGTTCCTTGAGGCCTCGCAGGATGCCGATGGTGTCCTCGACCGACGGTTCACCGACCAGCACCTGCTGGAACCGCCGCTCCAGGGCGGCGTCCTTCTCGATGTGCTTGCGGTATTCGTCGAGTGTGGTGGCACCGACCAGGCGCAGTTCACCGCGCGCCAGCATCGGCTTGATCATGTTGCCCGCGTCCATCGCCGATTCACCGGTCGCGCCGGCGCCGACGATGGTGTGCAACTCGTCGATGAAGGTGATGATCTGCCCGGCACTGGATTTGATCTCTTCCAATACCGCCTTGAGCCGCTCCTCGAATTCACCGCGATACTTGGCACCGGCGACCATGGCACCGAGATCGAGGGAGACCAGCTTCTTACCGCGCAGCGATTCGGGAACATCGCCCGCGATGATGCGTTGTGCCAGCCCCTCGACGATGGCGGTCTTGCCGACACCGGGCTCACCGATGAGGACCGGATTGTTCTTGGTGCGGCGGCTGAGTACCTGCACCACGCGCCGGATCTCGGTGTCGCGGCCGATGACCGGATCGAGTTTGCCGTCGCGGGCGGCGGCGGTGAGGTCGGTGGAGTACTTCTCCAGCGCCTGATAGCTGCCCTCGGGATCGGCGGAGGTGACGCGGGTGTTGCCGCGCACCGCGGTGAACGCCTCGCGCAGTGCGTCGGCGGTCGCGCCGTACTTCAGCAGCAGCTGGGAGATATCGGAATCCCCCTCCGCCAGGCCGACCACGACATGTTCGGTGGAGACGTACTCGTCACCGAGTTCGGTCGCCAGCCGCTGTGCCGCGGTGATCGCGGCCAGGGCCTCGCGACCCAGCTGCGGTTGCGTGGTCGCACCGCTTGCGCGCGGAAGCCGGTCGACGATGTCCTGCGCCTCGCGTCGCACCGTGGCCGGGTCGACCGCGACCGCCTTCAGCAGCGGGGCGGCGATGCCGTCGGTCTGATCCAGCAGCGCCACCAGCAAGTGGGCCGGGCGAATCTCCGGATTCCCGGCAGCCGAGGCCGCCTGCAGGGCAGCCGTCAGTGCGGCCTGTGTCTTGGTGGTGGGGTTGAACGAGTCCACATTCACCTTCCTACGATCGTCTCGCGTTGTTGTGGGTCAGGTCCGGAACGGGCTGCCGTCCGGACACTTCTGCTGAGTTCAACGCGGTAGGAGTTGAGTCTGTTCCGCTCAAGTTAGACATATTTCGGGATTCTGCGCCGGAATGCGCCCAACGCTACGCCGCCCGCGGAACCACGGTTCACGTCTGCGCGCTCGACCGATGACAATGCTCGGTAAAGTGTTGCGCATAACCATGCGACCACGACTTTTTCGGGGATACTTGTCTTCGAGATGGACGGCGGCTCGCGGTGGGGCAACACCGGCACCGCCCGCCGGATCGAACCGGCGGCACCGTTGCCGGATCACACCGAGGAAAGGGAGCTCGACGTCGTGGATGCGCGTTCGGCAGCGCTGGTCCGCGCAAACTTCCGGTCGATCACCGAGGCTCCCGCTGGGCCCGAGCGATTGATCAGCGCGTTTTACAGTCATCTCTTCGCGGAGGCCCCAGGGCTGCGCGATCTGTTCCCGCCCACGATGGAAATGCAGCCGAAGCGGGTGACCTCGGCCATCCAGTTCGTGCTCGACCATCTGGAGAATTGGGACCGGGCGCAGCGTTTCCTGGAACAACTGGCCCTCGACCACCGCAAATACGGGGTGGAGACGGATCACTACGATGCCGCCGGGCGCGCACTTCTCGCCGCCTTCCACAGCTACAACGGGCCGCTGTGGACGCGTGAACTGGAGGCGGGCTGGCGCGATATCGCCATCCTGGTCTCGGCATCGATGGCCATCGGCGCCAATTCCGATACCTCGCAACCCTATTGGGAGGCGACGGTCGTCGGCCACCGCCGGGTGCTCGACGATCTGTCGATCGTGCGCCTGCAGTCCGAGGAGCCGATCCCCTATCAGGCCGGCCAGTACGTCCCGGTGTGCGTTCCGCAGCGGCCGAAGATGTGGCGCTATCTGTCACCGGCCATTCCGACGAATCCCTACGGGGAGATCGAGTTCCACGTCCGCAAGGTGCGTTCCGGCTGGGTCAGTCCCGCCATCGTCACCGAGACCGAGATCGGCGACACCTGGCAGATCGCCGCACCGCTCGGTGGCCTGCACATCGACACCGGATCCCGCCGCGATGTACTGATGATCGGCGCCGGAACGGGTATCGCGCCCCTGCGCGCCCAACTGATCGAGATGGGCCGGCGCGGCGTCAATCCCCGGGTGCACTTCTTCATCGGCGGCCGCTATCCATGCGATCTCTACGATGTGGAGAACATGTGGCAGCTGTCGCTGAGCAATCCGTGGCTGACGGTGGTGCCGGTCTGCGAGAGCGAATCCAATCCGTATTGGCATCCGCATCCACCCGCCGATCCGCCGTACGGCATGCATCGCCGGCTGATCGGAAATCTCGGCGCACTGGTGGCCAGCTTCGGATCATGGTCGGACCGGCAGATCCAGATCGCGGGCTCGGCCAGGATGATCGCCGATACCAAGCGCGCGCTGCTCGCGGTCGGCACGCCCGAACATGTGATCATGACCGATCCGGTGTGATGGGTGCGAGATGCGGCAACCGGTAGGCAAACGGCACCGGCGCGGCGTACCTTGGTGAGGTGCGCCCGTTGCGGAACCCGTGCCGGTGCAAGGGGTTTCGGGCTGGGGCTCAACGCGAATTACAGGAGGCACGGTGACCATGGGACCCGACCGGACCGGTGAGATCCGGCTCGACGCACCGACCGAATGGTCGTCCACGGTGGTCGGCCATCACCGATTGCGCCACGACCTGGCGGTGATCCGTTTGATCGGTGAGTTCGTCCCGTTCGAGGCGGGGCAGTCGGTGGATGTCCAGATCCCGCAGCATTCGGGTATGCGGCGCCGGTTCTCCCCCGCCCTGCCGCCCTCGCTGGACGGAAAACTCGAATTCCATGTCCGGACGGTGCCCGGCGGCTGGTGCAGCGGATCGATCGTCGGCGATACCCGGCCCGGTGACGAGTGGCGGATCAGCAACCCCGCCGGATTCCTGACCGTCGACGAGGACACCACCGATCTCGTGATGATCGCCGGTGGAACGGGTTTGGCGCCGATGCGCGCACTGTTGCTGGAGCTGTCGCGCCGGCCGCAACCGCCGCGCACCCATCTGTTCGTCGGCGGCCGCAGCCCGCGCGATCTCTACGCCTCGGACATGCTGTACCTGATGGCCGGGGATATGCCCTGGCTCACCGTCATCCCCGTCGTCGAGCAGGACGCCGACCCCAACTGGCCCGACCAGTGGTACGAGAACTGCCGGGTGGATATCGGTTTCCAGGCCGAGGAAATGATGGAAGGCACCCTGGCCGACGTCATCGGCGATATGGGCCCGCTCCTGCACCACCAGGTCCTGGTCTGCGGCTCACCGGGCATGACGCAGGCAACACTGGACCGGTTGGTGAACACCGGAACCCCAGCGGAGGCAATCCGTTTCGACGGCTTCTGAGCGCCGGGGCCACAGCGTCTTCGGCTACGACACGATCGGCCGATGGCGCTCCGCGGGCGGCGGGAGCGGAGGCGGAGTCAAGACTCCGGCCTGTTCCCGCGAGCCGGAACCGCCCGGTTGACGGGCAGGTGGGCTGAGCATCTGTAGCGGCAAGGGCCCCGAGCTGTTGCCGCCTCCGGCAGGAGGCCTCGGGCAGCTCGATCGGCCGGACGGATGGGTGCCGGAGCAACTTTCGGGAGGCTGCGCCGGATCGGCCGCGGCGACCGGAAGAGTGGAGAGGCTCAGCGCGAGCGCGAGCGCGGAGAACACCGTTGTCCGCATGCGTCACAACCAGATCGGGTCGCCGTACACGGTGACCGAGTGGTCGGCGTCGGCGGTCGAGGTCGACACCGACGCATAGGAGCGCAAACTCACCGGACCCAAGCAGGAATCGACCTTGATCTGCACGTGATCGACGGTGATCGAGGCGTGCTCGCCATTGAGTTGCTTGGTCGCCAGCGGCACCGTGGTGATCGCACCCGGCTTGAGCGAGAACGACACATTCGGAATCGCCAGTGCGCTCGCCCCGACGCTGACTCCACCCACGGAAATTCCGACGTTCGGTCCGATCGCGGCGGACAGGCCGACGGATATACCGTTCGACACATCGACTTGGCAGCCGATCTGATAGCCCAGTGCCATAGTCGCGGCATCGACCGGTATCCGCCCCTGACCGGTGATATCGGCAACTGCCTTGACCCGCACGAAGCCCTCCCTGGTGAACGGCGATTCGGCCAGGTTGGGAGTGCGATCGATATTCTCCTCGGTCTTGCCGATTCGTACCTGCCAGCCATCATCGGTGACGACGTCGCGTGCGGAATCCGCGACCGGATCGGCCATCGCAACCGCCGGCACGCCGAGGAGGAGCATCGCGGCCATCAGGCACGCCGATGCGAAGGTGAAGCGCTTCATCCGAAAAACTTTCTCGCTGTAGGAATGTTGTGCTCTGTCGACGGGGACCGGGCACAGAGTGTGACGTCGACGGAGATGCGTCACATGCGGCTGCCACACCGCCGATGCGGTACTGCGCTGCGGTGCAACGATATCGGGACGGTGGCCACTCGCGGATTCCCGACCACGGCGGTAGGTTCACCCACGCTGCGGATCGGGGGCGATTGCCGAGTCCTCACCACGACGAACAGCGCCCCCGGATTCCGGGGGCGCTGTCGCAGAGCGTATTCGCGTAGTCCGCTACCGCCGTTTGTTGCGCGGTTGCCATACCACCAGTGCGGTACTGCGTTGCGGCGGAACGATATCGGGGCGGTGACCCGCCCGCAGGTTGTCGACCTCGGCGGCCAATTCACCCACACGCTGCTGTAATGCTTCGACCTGATTGGTCAGTTCGATGATCCGTTTGATTCCGGCCAGGTTGACACCCTCGTCCTGGGACAGCCGCTGCACCTCGCGCAGCAACTCGACGTCCCGGGACGAATAGCGCCGGCCGCCACCCGATGTACGTTGCGGCGTCACCAGTCCCAGCCGGTCGTAGGTCCGCAACGTCTGCGCGTGCATCCCCGCCAGCTGAGCCGCCACCGAGATCATGAAGTACTCGGCGCCGGTTGCCCGGTTCTTCGGATCACCGTTCATTACGCACCTGCCCAACCGGCACGCGGGTCGAACCCGCCGACCTTCTCCGCCTCCGCATAGTGCCGTAGCGCCTCGGCGGCTTCGTCGTCCAGCTTCTGTGGTACCGCGACCTTCACCGTGACCAGCAGGTCACCGGCACCGCCACCACGCTTGGGCACACCGCGCCCGCGCACCCGGAGCGTCCGGCCGTCGGCGGTGCCCGGAGGCACCTTCACTCCGACTCTACCCTCCAGCGTAGGCACCGAAACCGTTGTACCCAGCACCAATTCGCTGTAGCTGACCGGAAGCACCAGGGTCAGATCATCGCCGTTGCGGCCGAAGACCTTGTCCTGACTGACATGCACGCTGACGAACAGGTCACCCGCCGGAGCGCCCCGCAGGCCCGCCTCGCCCTGTCCGGCCAACCGGATCCGCTGACCGTCGCGCACCCCGGGCGGGATACGCACGGTGATGGTGCGAGTGCGGTTCTGGACACCGGTGCCGTGGCAGTCGCTACACGGATCGTCGATGATCGAGCCGGTTCCACGGCAGTCGTCACAGGGTTCACTGAACCCGAACGCGCCCTGGTTGCGGCTGACCACACCACTTCCGTTGCAGTGCGGACACACTCGCGGGCTGGTGCCCGGTTTGGCGCCACTGCCATGACAGGTGGTGCACGGCGACGGACTGGTCATCCGCAGCGGCACGGTGACGCCCTGGGCCGCCTCACGGAAGCCCAGGGTCGTCTCGGTTTCCACATCGCTGCCGCGTCGCGGTCGCGATGTGGTCCGGGTACCACCCCGATTGAACAGGCCGCCCAGGATATCTCCCAGACCACCGTCGCCCGCTCCGGCGGCGGCGCCGCCGAAGATGTCACCCAGGTTGAACTCGTTGGAGAATCCACCACCGCCGGTGTACCCGCCGCCCGGGGCGTAGCCGCCGCGGCCGAAACCGCCGCTGGCGAACAACCGCCGCGCTTCGTCGTACTCCTTGCGTTTCTCCGGATCGGCCAGCACGGCATGCGCCTCGCTGACCGCCTTGAAACGCTCCTCGGCCTTGGTATCTCCCGGATTCTTGTCCGGATGCAGATCCCGGGCCAATTTGCGGTAGGCCTTCTTGACCTCCTCGGAGGACGCGCTGGAGGAAATACCCAGCTCTTTGTAGAAGTCCTTTTCCAACCACTCCCGATTCACCGGGCATCTCCTCCTTTCATGCCGTCGTGCGGCACAGCCCGCGGCTGTGTATTACTCGGCACCGTCGGCATCGCGGCCGGTATTCGTAGTGTCCGGTGTGGACGCCGAATCCGCCACCCCATCGGTGACACCGACCAGCGCGTGACGCAGGACGCGATCACCGAGGCGGTAACCCTTGCGCATGACCATGCCGATCACCGGGGTGTGCCCCTCGCCCTCATGCTGCACGGCCTCGTGCAGGGTCGGGTCGAAAGGTTCACCCTCGGCGCCGAATTCCTCGAGGCCCTGTTTGGTCAGCACGTCGGCGAGCTTGTCCGCGACCGACTTCAGCGGTCCGGACTCGAGATCACCGTGGGCACGGGCCCGGTCCAGATCGTCGATGACACCGAGCAATTCGGTGACCACCGCGGCCTTCGCCGAATCGATCGCGGCCTTGCGGTCGCGGTCGCTGCGGCGGCGATAGTTGGCGTATTCGGCCGTCAATCGCTGCAGATCCGCAGTGCGCTCGGCCAATTCGGCCTCGGCACTACCGGCCGGGGCGTCCTCGTCGGAGCCTGGAGCAGAGTCATTTCTCCCGGAGGCGGCCTCCTTCACATCACCCTGCGGGTTCCCGTCCTGGTCGATCTTGCGGTTGTCGACGATGGTGACCGGCTCCTCTTTCGGACCGTGTTCATTGAGCGGCCCGCCGCTGCGTTCGGTCACTTCTTCTCCGGCTCTTCCACGACCTCGGCGTCGACCACGGTGTCATCGGAATCGGCACCGGGAGCCTCGGCACCGTCACCGGCTGCCGCGCCCTCGGCCGCGGAGGCGTCGTAGATCGCCTGGCCCAGGGCCTGCGACTCGGTGGCCAGCTTCTCCACCGCGGACTTCACCGCGGCGATGTCGCTGCCCTGCAACGCCTGCTTGGCCTCGGCGATGGCCGCTTCGACCTTCTCCTTGATATCGGCGGGCACCTTGTCGGTGTTGTCGGCGATGAACTTCTCGGTCTGGTGAACGAGCGACTCGGCCTGGTTGCGGGTCTCCGCTTCCTCGCGACGGGTCTTGTCCTCGGCGGCGTGCGCCTCGGCATCCTTCACCATCCGGTCGATCTCCTCCTTGGACAGGCCGGAGCCGTCCTGGATCTTGATCGTGTTCTCCTTACCGGTGCCCTTGTCCTTGGCGGTGACGTGGACGATGCCGTTGGCGTCGATGTCGAAGGTGACCTCGATCTGCGGCACGCCACGCGGGGCCGGCGGGATACCGGTCAGTTCGAAGGAGCCGAGCAGCTTGTTGTGCGAAGCGATTTCGCGCTCACCCTGGAAGACCTGGATCTGCACCGACGGCTGATTGTCGTCGGCGGTGGTGAAGGTCTCCGACCGCTTGGTGGGGATGGTGGTGTTGCGTTCGATGAGCTTGGTCATCACGCCGCCCTTGGTCTCGATACCCAGCGACAGCGGGGTCACATCGAGCAGCAGGACGTCCTTGACCTCACCCTTGAGCACACCGGCCTGAAGAGCCGCTCCGACCGCAACCACTTCGTCGGGGTTCACGCCCTTGTTGGGCTCCTGGCCACCGGTCAGCTCCTTGACCAGTTCGGTGACCGCGGGCATACGAGTCGAACCACCCACCAGCACAACGTGATCGATGTCCTTGACCGAGATACCGGCATCCTTGATCACCGACTGGAACGGCGCACGGGTGCGATCCAGCAGATCGGAAGTGATCTTCTGGAACTCCGAGCGGGTCAGCTGCTCGTCGAGGAACAGCGGGTTCTTCTCCGCGTCGACGGTGATGTAGGGCAGGTTGATCGAGGTCGACTGGCTCGACGACAGTTCGATCTTCGCCTTCTCGGCGGCCTCGCGCAGCCGCTGCAGGGCCATCTTGTCCTTGGTCAGGTCGATGCCCGAGCTGGCCTTGAACTTGTCGACCAGCCAGGTGACGATCCGGTTGTCCCAGTCGTCGCCACCGAGGTGGTTGTCACCGGAGGTGGCGCGAACCTCGACGACGCCCTCGCCGATTTCCAGCAGCGAGACGTCGAAGGTGCCGCCACCGAGGTCGAAGACCAGGATTGTCTGCTCTTTGTCGCCCTTGTCCAAGCCGTAGGCCAGCGCGGCCGCGGTGGGCTCGTTGACGATGCGCAGGACGTTCAGTCCCGCGACCTGCCCGGCTTCCTTGGTGGCCTGGCGCTGCGCGTCCTCGAAGTACGCCGGCACGGTGATCACCGCGTCGGTGATCTCCTCGCCCAGGTATGCCTCGGCGTCGCGCTTGAGCTTCATGAGAGTGCGGGCGCTGATCTCCTGCGCCGTGTACTTCTTGTCGTCGATCTCCACGGTCCAGTCCTCGCCCATGTGGCGCTTGACGGACCGGATGGTGCGATCGACGTTGGTGACCGCCTGGTTCTTCGCCGGCTGACCGACGAGAACCTCGCCGTTCTTGGCGAACGCGACGACGGACGGGGTAGTCCGCGAACCTTCCGAGTTGGCGACGACGACCGGCTCACCGCCTTCCAGGACAGCGATGACCGAGTTCGTGGTCCCGAGGTCGATACCGACCGCACGAGCCATTGTGGTTCCTCCTTGTGTGTAACTGTGCACGATCCTCAGCAACACTGAGCGTGGTCGGCTCAATCCTGCACTCCGATCCACTCGGAGTCAACCAGAGGATTGAGTCAGTGTCGCTCAACTTTGTGTTGATCAGCTCAACGAGCGGGGCCGGAGGTTCATTCCCGGTCCGGTGAGAAATTTCTCGGGATCGGCTCGCGGCCGCGCGCTCGCGACACCGGAACATACCGCTGCACCCCCGACGACCTGGGAATAGTCAGGGTCTCGAGGACGACCGGCTCAACCGGAGGCGGTCAGGACGCGCTCGGCGAGGTCCTTGTCGAGACTCACCCGCACCAGCGCGGCCGCCAGTTCGGCATCGTGCCCCGACCGGCTCAGGCGGTCCAGCCGCTTCGGATCGCCGGGCAGGTGCAGCAGCTCGGCGCCCCGGCGCGCTCGCTCGTCGAAATGCGGGCGCAACCAGGTCCAGACGTCCTGCACCTCGCGCAGGAAGATATCCGCGCCGGTCGGTCCGATGCCCCGGAACTGCTGCAGCAGTTCGGCCAGGCGGACGGGATCACGATCCGATTCGTCAACCAATCCGCGCAGGTCACCGCGGTAGCGATCGAGGATCATCGCGGCGTTCTCCCCCAGCCGGGTGGCGGTGGATTCGTCGTAACGGCGGTAATGGCCGCGGCCCAGCGCGTCGACGAGCTCCTGCCAGTCGGCATCGGCGACCCGCTGTGCGGTGCGGTATCCGGTCGAGATCAGCTCGCGCGCGGCACCGACCGCGATATGGGCGGAGATGCGGGTGCTGAGCAATTGGGCCAGTATGAGCAGCTGAAACAGCGGAGCGGGTTTGTCGGCGAGGGTGATACCCGCCTCGGCGGCATAGGTGGTTCCGGCCCGGTCCAGCAGTTCCCGGGCGATGGTGTCCGCACTCGCACTCATCTCGACACCCGCTCTCATGGCTCGGCGATTACTCCGATTTTCGTTCTACCCCGCTCGCGCGCATGCAACCACGGATGCGTGCACGTTGCTACCGCGCCGCTATGTCCGGGCGCCGCTATTTTTTGGCTTTGGAGATGTACAACGGCTCACCGTTCAGGCCGACCATCAGATATCCAGCGCTCGCGCCCTCGGTATAGATGGAGACCGATGCCTCCCTGTCGTGGCCCAGCGTGGTGCGTTCGATGCTGATGTGGCTGATCTGCGCCTGCGGGGCGCCGACCGTCCGCGGTGCACCGGCCACCAGGGCGGCGAGTTTCGGGATATCGATCTCGCCCAGGTCGAGCGGTTCGAGATCCGGATCCCGGGTGGTGGTCGACGCGTCGTCGAATTTCCCTCGGTAGAAGGTTCTTTCGGACTTCGACGGATCGCCCGCGGCGGGCCGCTCGATCGAGGCGTTGTGCGCATGCAGAGTCACCTCGTCGGCGATGAGATCACCGAAATGTTCCCGGTAGGCACCGAAGAACGATTCGATCCCCGCCGCGGTCGTCATATCCGGTGGCGTGAGGGCCGCGGCCGGCCCGCCCTCACTACTCGCCCAGCCGCACAGCATTCCGATCAGTGTCGCGGCGGCGATCACCGCGACAGCCACCAGCCATCGTCGAGACGGGCGGCGCCGGGCCGGACTGACCACGGGTGCGTCGACGAGATTGGCAGGTATCTGCAGGTCGTCGATGACAGCATCGAGCGCACCGAAGGTACGCGCCTTCGTCGCCGCCCGGGTCCGTTCGGCGTGCTCGGCCTCGGTCAATTGCCCGTCGTCGCGGGCCGCATCGAGCAGCGCGCACGCGTCGACACGATCCTTGTCGCGAAGGCGAAGTGCGCTGTGCGCGTTTCGTGGCGAGGAACCCGTGCGCGGAGATGTCGTGGTCCGGAATGTCGTGGAGCGCGAGGTTTCCATCATGTTCCTAATCGCCGAAGGCATACATGTCGATCAGCTCGCCGGCGGGAGTGACCTCGAGGTGCCCGCTCTCGTTGAACTCGTTACTGACGTAGACAGCGATTGCCGGCGCCTTGGTGATGGTGTCGACATCCATCATGATGTGCGATACGGCGCCGCTCTCGACCTTCAATAACGAGACGGCGCGGCCGAGCAGATCGCCCAGCACGGAGGCGTTCACCGTGGCCAGATCGAAGATCGGTTTACCCGCTTCGCGGGTCGTCATCGCGCTGGTGGCCATGAAGCCGCCCCGATACGAATAGTCGACAACCCGATTCGGCTGCGCCATCGTGGTGCGCTCGATCGAGGCGTCGCCGGGATACAGCCTCAGCTCGTCGACCACGGTATCGCCGAATTTCGCCTGGTAGAGGCGACGGAAATGTTCGAATCCGGCGCCGGTGGTGAGATCGGGCGTCTCGATCACCTCCGCGGCTACGGCCTGCCCCATCGGCGCCGCCGCCGCGGGCGGCGGTGCGGAGGTATGGGTCAGCCGAAAGCCCCCCACCGCGGCGATCACCGCGACCACCGCCACCGCACCGGCAAGCCGCGCCGCGCGTGGTCGCACCCGGGTCCGCGGGTCGATCGGCGCCTCGGTCGGCTTCTGCAGGTCTTCGGTCAGCCCCGCCAGATCCCCCAGGGTCTCGGCCTGGGCGGTCAATTCGGTGAGGGTCCGATGCTCCTGTTCCGAGAGCTGTCCATCTGCCAAGGCCGTGTCGAGAGCCCGGCAGGTGAGAGCCCGGTCCTCGGCGCGTGCCCGAATGTGATCCGGATACCGGCCGACCCGGCGCGCCGCCGGATTCGGCTGTCGCGGTTCGGACCACCGCGCGGCACCCTCGGGGGTTTGCAGATCCGAAACCAGTTCCCGCAGCTCCGCGATGGTGGTCGCGGTCGCGGCACGGTCGGACCGGGAGTGGTATTCGTCGGCGCCGAGCTGCCCCTCTTCATAGGCGGCATCCAGCAGGGAGCGGGCCCGGACCCGGTCCAGATCGCGAGCTCGCATACCCTCGGCGGCCGTCTTCGGCGGATCCGGCATGTGGGACGATCCTGAGCTCACCCCTGGATGGTAGAGCGTCGACGACCCGCATCGGCGGCTATCCGGCCGCTGCTCGGGATACCGTCGACCACTGGTTCCGTATCGGCCCGCCGGCCGTCACCGGATGGCAACCAGCGGATCCCGCTGTGCCACGACATCATTCGGGGGGCAGACGGCATCCGGCATCGGCCGTGCCGGGCCCGGCGTGAAAACGGACACATTCACCCCGCCGAACCGGTGGTTACGGCGCCCGACCGCGCGGTACCGTTTCGATATGAAGGCCGTGGTGTGCTCCGAGGGCAAGTTGGAAGTCGCCGACGTTCCGACGCCGGGGCCCGGGCCGGGACAGGTGCTGCTCTCGGTCTCGCGCTGCGGGATCTGCGGATCGGATCTGCACGCTCGCCTGCATTGCGACGATCTCGCCGAGCTCGCGGCGGCGACCGGCTACCGGAACTTCATGCGATCGAACGAACGCGTGGTGATGGGGCACGAATTCTGCGGGGAGATAGCCGAATACGGCCCCGGTTGCCGGAAGCGCTGGGCACCGGGCACCCGGGTGGTGGCCCTGCCGATCATCCGCAATGGGCGTGAACCGGAGTTGACCGGACTGTCGCAGCGGGCCCCGGGCGGTTACGCCGAGCAGGTGGTCGTCCAGGAGTCGATGACCTTCCCGGTACCCAACGGACTGTCCACCGATCACGCGGCGCTGACCGAGCCGATGGCGGTGGCCTGGCATGCGGTGCGCAAGGGCCGGGTGGGACGCAAGCAGACGGCGTTCGTTGTCGGCTGCGGCCCGATCGGCCTCGCGGTGATCAGTATGCTGCGCGCCTCGGGTGTGAAAAATATTGTCGCCAGCGATTTCTCACCGCGTCGTCGCGAACTGGCCCGCAGGTGCGGCGCCAATGTGGTGGTCGATCCGGCACTCGAATCGCCGTGGCAGGCCGATCCGGCCAAGAGCCGGATCGCCGGTGTCACCGATATCCTGAACCTCGGTTTCGACGCGATGGGGAAGTTGCGCGGCATTCCGGCACTGCCGTGGTGGTATCTGTTCCGCATCGCGCACACCCTCGACGCCGCGCCGACCGGGCCGGTCGTCTTCGAATGCGTCGGCGTACCCGGAATGATCGACCAACTCCTCACCGCCGCACCACCTTCCACCCGCATCGTGGTGGTCGGGGTGTGTATGGAGGTCGATCGGTTCCGGCCCGCGATGGCGGTCAACAAGGAGATCGAACTGCGCTTCGCCTTCGGCTACGACCCGGGCGAATTCCGCGACACCTTGCACATGATCGCCGACGGCAAGGTCGATCCCGCACCACTGATCACCGGAACCGTGGGATTGGGCGGAGTGGACAACGCCTTCACCGCCCTGAGCAGTCCCGAACAGCACGCGAAGATCCTGGTCGACCCCGGGAGTTCGCTGATCGAGGTGTGAGCGTCATCGATCCAGCAGCGGAAACTGTCCGGAACCGAGCAGTTTCGCGATCGCGTCGAGCCGCGCCGGTGGCAGCGCGTAGTCCGGATGGGCCCGGAATACCGAGGCGGCGTCGTGCAGGCGGACCATCTGCTGTTCGGCGCGCACCGCGTCGCGACCGCCGGATGCGATCGGATGTGTCGCCAGCACGGGATGTTTCGCATCGATCCGGCCATGGGCGAGCGCGGCCGGAACCCGGCGGGCGCAGCGGCAGCCGGCGGCCGGATTCACCACTCCACAGGTCGAGTTCAGGAAATTGCCGAGCCGGGTTCTGGCTCGCTCCAGCCGTTTTCGATAGGCCGCGGCGCTGATGTCGAGGATCCAGGCCGCCTCGGCCGAGGTCAGCTCGAAGACGTCGGCGAGGACGAAGGCGACGCGCTCGTCCCGTCCCAGACATTGCAGCATCGCCTGACTACAGTTCAGCCGCACCTCGCGGGTGAGCAGTGTGGCCTCCGGACCGCGATAGTCCTCGGCCGCGAGCCCGTCCAGCAGGTTCGTTCCGAAACCGTCGAGATCCAGCTGTGCCGCCTCCTGCGCGCTGCGCCTGCGCAGATTCAGCAGGTAGTTCACCCCGACGCGATATGCCCAGGTGGTGAGTTTCGCCTCGCCGCGCCAGCTCGACAGATTACCGACCACCCGCAGCAGGATCTCCTGTACCGCGTCCTCGGCGTCGGCGGGCCGCCCGAGCATGCGTAGGGCCAAGCGGTACAACGGATCCTGCAGAATGCGCACCACCTCGGTGATCGCGCCGCGGTCCCCGGCCACGGCGCGATCCACCAGGGCGATCTGCCGGGCGTGCTCCTCCGGCGGGTCGACTGTCATCGACCGATCGTCCGGCGAACGCCCGGCTCGCGCAACCCGCTCGGGTCATCGAGCGTTCCGCACCGCATCCTGGGGGTGGGATGCGGTGAGGGCGTGGCGGGTCACCCACTCCGCGATCGCGGAACCGATGGCATCGGGCCGGTCTTCCGGGGCGTGATGTCCGGCGGGACCGATATTCGCGACCTCGGCCGCGGCGAAGGTACTCCGCGCCCACTCGATCGTCTGCTGCTCACCCATCCCCACTCCGTTGTCCACAGCCATCACCAGCTTGGGGATATCCGGAGTCGTCGCCATCCAGCGGCCGTAGTCCGTCATCACCGCCGCGACGTCCGCGGGTTCGCCGTCGAACGGTATCTCCCTGGGCCACACCAGCATCGGCCGGCGCGACTCGGGCGTGGGATACGGCGCCCGGTACACATCGAGATCCGCCGGAGTGAGGCTCTTCGCGCCGAACGGCAGATTGAACTCGATGAACATGTTCTCCTGCAGGATCATCCGCTCACCCTCGGGCGAGCGGAAGCGCCGGAACAACTCCCGTCCCTGCTCCGGCATCTCCGACCAGCGCAGCGGCCGCAGGAAGGTCTCCAGCACCGCGACCCCGCGCACCCGATCACCGTGCCGTGCCGCCCAATCCATGGCGAGTGCCCCACCCCAGTCGTGACCGACCAGCACCACCTCGTCCAGCTCCAGTGCGTCGAACCAGGCTTCGAGGTAGCGGGCGTGATCGGCGAACCGATAGGGACTGTCGGGTTTCCCGGACTCGCCCATCCCGATCAGGTCGGGCGCCAGCACCCGGGTCAGCGGATCGAATATGCGGAATCACATTGCGCCACAGATAGGACGAGGTCGGATTGCCGTGGAGCAGAACCACCGGGACCGAGCCCGCGCCGGTGTCGCGGTAGGTCATGAAGGAATCGAGAGTCGTGATGGTGGGCATGATGCCGTCCTCGGATCGTCGGTACCGACAGTCTTCGTCGGTGCTTACATCCGGTTGGACACTCGATCGGGGCCGCTGTGACAGCCCGATGATGTGATATGTATCACATCATCGGGCGTTCATCGGACTGACCCTCCGGCGGTCGACACGACCAGGCCTTCCGCGCTGCGGGCGGCGATCCGGCAGGCATTGCCGGTGAGCTGATCCGCCAGCGGATGACGGGCCCGCGCCCGCCACTTGCGCACGGCCGCCATCGCCCGGGTGCGGACGGTATCCGGTGTGGCATCCACCGGCAGGCCGAGTCGCAGATGAGCCGCGATCCCGGTGCCGCCGATCAAACGGTGCAGTTCGGCCAGATCATCCGGGGAAAGCGGCAGTTCATCGGTGCGCAACCGCCCCAGCAATCGGAGCTCCGCGAATCCGTGCACATCCGCCAACAGGCTGTGGATGACCGGTAACAACTCGTCGGCGCGAGTTCCCGGATGAGCGGTCACGATTCGGGCCACCGCGGTCAGTGCCGAATAGGCCTTCAGCTGATCGGCGCGCTGCCCGAACTGCACATCCAGCACCGACCGCAGCTCGTCCACCCCGCTGTGCTGGGTCAATTCCGCTGCGAGCGCGGACGAGTCGCGCACACCGAGCCGGATCAGCGTGACCGCCATCCGGATACCGAACAGACCGAATCGAGCCGCAAGATGAGCGCGCAACTCGGGCGGGACCGGTAGCCGAACCTCCGGATGAGAGAAACGATCGGCCGACAGCAGTGCAGTGCCCAACTCGTCCACCGGGACGCCGGTCAGCTTCTCGAAGGCGTCGAATTCGCGCTGCCGAAGTGTCGCGGCCGCGAACGCCAGCAGCCCGGCCACCGGAATCACCGCCTGACACAGTCCCGTTCGCTCCAATTCGGTGGCGAAGCGCGACGATACATCGCGGGCCGAATGGAGTGCGTCGATACGTCCGGCGCCGATCTCGTCCGCGCGCGACACGACACCGATCACGCCCAGCGGTCCGGAAATCCCGTGCTGCCCGGAGGATTCGGAATGTGCGGTGGCGAGCTGCTCCAGAAAGCCGATATCGGCGGCGTCCAGACGGCGCAGCAGATACACCACGGCATCCGCCTCGGGAACCGGTACCGCGGCGTCCGAATCAGGGGTGAGCAAGCGGGAGGTACGCAGCGAGACCTCGTGTGACAGCGACGAGGTGCCCGGGGTATCGATGATGGTGGTCCGCTCCAGCGTGGCGGCCGGCCAACGCACCTCCAGACGGTCGAGTTCGTGCGCGCCCGCGGTGTCCCAGCGCAGTGCGGACAGATCGAAACTCAGGCCGTGCGCACCGGGCAGACCGCCGGCGCCGGGAGTGCGGCGCACCGCGACATCGGCCCGCGCGCCGTCACTCGCCGACGCGGTCACCCGCGGCGCCGGACCGTGGCGGTACCAGGTGACCATCCGGGTGCACTCGGTCGCGTCCGTCGGCGCGATATCCTGGCCGACCAGGGCATTGAGCAGGGTGGATTTACCGGCCTTGAGCTGCCCGGCCAGCGCGACCCGCAACGGTTGTTCGAGGCGATGCGCGCAGTCGCCCAGCAGCACGGCCGGATACGAACCGCGCACGAAGGCCGCGCGCGCCGCCCCGACCAATCCGCGCGCCTCGTCGACAAGGCCCGGCGCACGCCCGCCGGTCTGGTAACTCACCTGGTCACGGTACCCGAGCAAGCTGGGAGAACCTGACGGGATGCGGCATCGGACAGGTCAGGATGCGGGCGGTTCGGGCAATACGGCATCGGCATGGCGGCGCAGTTCGGCGACCACGCGCAGTTGCCGTTCCAACTCCGCCTCCCGCCGGTTGCGCTGCGCGGTCTCCACCCCCGCCGCATCCTGGGCGGCCTGCAGCGAATCGTTGATCGACCGCAGGCTGCGGTCGGCGATACCGGTGAAATGATCGCGCAGGATGCGATGGATTCCGTGCAGCCGGTCGCGGGACCGCTTACTCGCCTCGAAACTCACATCGTCGAGATAGCGTCGGACCGCCACCTTCGCCTCGTTCCGGCGCCGGGCCAGACGCTCGCGCTGATCATCACGGAACGCCTTGCCGCCCAGCAATACTCCCGCGCCGAGAGATACGGGGTTGATCAACGCGAGCCCCGCGACCGTACTGGCGAGGCCGACCATGACCATGCCGCCATAGGACCCGCGCAGCCCGACCAGCAGTTTGTGCCCCACACCCAGATCCGGTTCCAGATCGGCCAATGTCACCGCGGCGACGCGCGAATCGTCCACGGCCGCACCGGATCGCACCGAAGGCAGGTCGACCGCGCCGAATTCCAGAAAATGCTCGGCCACCCGTTCGGCCAGATGGATCGCCCGATGGTGGGTCCAGAGCAGATTGTCGCCGATGGCGGTGTCGGTGGTCTGCGTCAGCCACTGCTCCAGAGTGTCCCAGCGGCGCACCGGATCGTTCTCGTCGATCCAGTCCTCAGCGGTTCTGGCGATGGTGCGCAATCGATCTCGCAGATCGTGCTCGATATCGCCGGCCAGATCGGTGACGCCGTCCCCTAGGGTCTGCTGCCACGCCGCGGTACGGCGATGCAGGTCCTCGGCCTGCACCTTGGCGGTGCGCAGTTCGCGGATGGCCGCGGCCGCGCGCTCCGGATCACGCAGGGCCACCAGTTCACTGCCGAGTGCCAAGGCCAGATGCTCTGCGGCGGCGGAGATATCGAGGGCCACCGCACGCCGGGCGGCGGCCTCGTCCCGGGCCACCACCTGCTCCCGCAGGAAATCGAACAGGATGCCGAAACCGGACTCCCGGCCGAGTTGCTGGTCCTGCAGGCGCATGGCGTGATCGCGCAGCAGTGCCGAGACCGGAATTATCGGCACCGCCAGCCGATTCCGATCCAGGTGCGACCGATCGGCATCCAGCACTCGGCGCCAGTGCGGATACAGATCGATCTTGCTGAGTATCAGCGCCACGGCCGGGCACAGTTCGCGCACCTGACGCAGGAACTCCACCTCGGGTTCGGTCAGTTCGGTGGAGGCGTCCGACAGCACCAGCACCGCGTCGGCGGCCGGAGCCAGGGCCAGGACCGCGGCGGAAGCCGCCGTCGCGTGACCGCCGACCGGTGGCGTGTCGATGACGACGATACCGTCGGCCAGTAGCGGATTCGGCAACTTGATCTCCACCCGCACCACTCGGCCCTGCGCGGACTGCGCGGTGTGGATATCGCTGAGCGGCACCGGCATACGCCGCAGATCACGGTCGCCGGTGGCCGTGCTCGTGGCGATCACCAGCTCAGCGCGCGGCTGCGCCCCATGGGCGAGCACCATCGGCACCGCGGTCGTCGCATCGTCACCGACCGGACTGATATCGAGATTCAGCATGGCGTTGACGAACCGGCTCTTCCCCTGATTACCCAGACCCGCCACCACGATCCTGCGACGGGGATCGCGGACCCGGGCGGCCGGCACCTCGAGCCGGGCGACCAGATCGTCCCGATCCGCGCTGCGGGCGGCGGCGATGGTTTCGGTGAGGATCCGCGACAGCGGCGATGCGGGGATCTGCGTGTCAGCCACGGCGATGCCGTTCATATCCATTGCCGGCCACTCTCTTTCGGAGCCCGATCAGTGCAGGAGCCCGCCGGTGATGTCACCGGTGGCATGGGTGTCGGTGACCGTGCCGGCATGAGCGGCGGTAGCGCCGAAGCCGAACAGGCCCGCGTCGGTATGCCCGGCGGTGTCGATCCCACCATCGAGGGATCCGTGCCCACCCGCGGACAGCGCACTGTCGATACCACTGCCGGTCCCGCCGAACGTTCCGGAAAGATCGGTGCCCACACCCGACCCGAAGGCATGCGATACATCCACGCCCGACCAGGGGCCGGCCGCCGGCGTGCCCACCGGCGAGTCCGCTCCGAGTACACCGTGCGCGGCACTCGACGCCGACGTCCCGAGATCCCCGCCCGCCATGCCCGAAACCGCGGAGTCCCCGGCGCCGTGCAGCCCGGCGTTCCATGCATCCGGCAGTGCCGAGGACATATCGGACCCGGCATGCAGCCCGGAATCGGCCGAGCCGGACAGATTCGCCGACAACCCACTGCCGAGCCCGGTGGCTGCGTCCGCCCCGCTGTGCAGGGCCGAATCCGCGGTGCCGGACAGCGAAGTACTCACACCCGCACCGGCGGCACTGTTCAGCACCCCGCCCAGCCCGGCACCGGCTTCAGCCACACCACCGAGCGCGCCGCCCAACCCCGCACCCGCCTGCGCCGCACCATCCAGCGCACCACCCAACTCCGCGTTCAGTCCGGAAACCCCGGCGGCCAGCCCCGCTGATTCGCCGGCCAAACCTATTGTGGCCGAGTTGATTCCGGTCTCGATGCCGGTCGAAAGGTGCGCGCCGGTGTCGGCGAGAGTTTCGGCGGCGCCCTGAATTCCGGCGGAAAGTCCGAGGTCGGCGCCGGTCTGGCCGGAACCGGAGAGGGCTCCGCCCAGACCCACCGCGACTCCGGTGAGCGCGCCCAGCCCGGCGGTCAGCCCGGCTTCCAGTCCCGCGCCCACCGCGGCGGCGGCGCCGAGGCCGGTGGCCAGACCGCCGCCGAGTCCGGCGTTCGCACCGAGTCCCAGTCCGGCACCGAGATCCACTCCGGCCTCGATACCCGTCGCCGCACCGAGTGCGGCGTCGGCATTCGCCTCGGTGGTCGTGGCCGCACCGCCGCCCGCGGCGACGATGGCGGCCAGTTGCGAACCACCGCTGACCAGAGCGGATTCGGCGACCATCGGTGCCACGGCGGCGATATCTTCGGGGGTCACCGCGGTGACCCCGGCCGCACACAACGATTCGGTGGGGTTGGCGCAGTAGCCGACGGCAGCCTCGTGGTCACGCAGCAGATCGAGAATGAACTCGAGAATGGCATTGGGGGTCATCGCGGATCGCCTCCTGGATCGGCGGACCCAGAGTGATCCGCGGCAGTCGAATTACCTTTCACGCTAAGAACCGTGGGCGTTACGTGAATCGGGGCGAATCCCCCCATTTCCACAAATGCCGCCAATGGGGAAATCGGCGCCCGTGGGTAACCATTAGGGGACTTTCCCCGAACTTTCCGAATCAGCGGTAACGACAACACCCCGGCAACCGACAGTGGGTTAGGTCGTGCCGGCCGCGAATTTCCGACGACAGGGGTTTCTGGAATGACTCAGGGGCAGACGCTCGGCATCACGGTCGGGTCGTCGCGCACAATCGCGGCGACCGGCTCCGCGACCGCGGGCGCCGACCCGGCGGACATTTCGGTCCACGTCGGCCGGCGACAACTCGCATCGGTGCCGGAATTGTCGGAGAATCTACTGGCCCGAGTGGGCGACCCCGTCGATATTCTGCTGCCCGATGGATCCGCGGTGGTCGCCGCGGATCTGGTGGCGGAGACGATCACCCAGGTGGTCACCGATTTTTCCCCGGTGTCCACGGTGGCGACCGTCCCGGCATGGTGGTCGCCGCATACCGTGGAATCCCAGCGCCGGGCGCTCGCGCGGGCCGGGTCCGAGGCCGTCGTGCTCGTACCCGAGCCGCTCGCGGCATTGCGCCGTTTCGAAACCGGGAACGCGGTGCCGGACGATACCGCGGTGGTCGTCTACGACCTCGGCGCCAGCGGGACAACCATCTCTGTCGTCGGCACCGGGGCCCGTCCGGGCCTGCTCGGCGACTGCGTCCGTTCCACCGAGATCTCGGGCACGGAATTCGACCTGTTGATCATGCGCTACGTGCTGGCAAACGCGATGGGAGAAAGTGATTTCGATCCGTTCGATCCTGCCGTCGAGCGTGAATTATCAATTCTTCGGAACCGCTGCGCCGCCGCGAAACATCACCTTTCCCGCGATACCGCGACAACGATCCCGGTCCGTTTGGCCGGTACCGCCCGCGATGTGCGCCTGGTACGCGACGAGGTGGAGGAACTGCTGCGTGGACCGATGACCGACTCACTCGGCCTCGTGCACGAGGCGGTCCGCCGCGCGGGAATCGGTTCCGACCGGATCGGGCGGATCCTGCTCACCGGCGGCGGCGCGTCGATCGGGCTGCTGACCGAACTGATCTCCGCCGAGTTCGCCGCCCCGCTCGCACCGATCGACGACCCGGGATCACTGAGCACACGTGGCGCGGCACTCCTGGCCGCGGACCTGTGGGCCGAATCCCGTACCACCACTGGGAGACCGGCATCGATGGTCGCGGAAATCCGCGCACCACGGATTATCTCGGACGAGGTCGAGACCGTCGCGCTTCCCGCACTCGGTGCTCGCGGCATCGTCGAGCCGCCGCCATCCGATAGCGCGACATCCGATACTTCCGATCGCCGCCGGCGAGTCCTGTTCCTCGCCGGCGCCGCGATCGCGGTGGGCGCACTGGCCACCGGGACTCTCGCCATCGGCACCACGAGCGCCCCCACACCGACCTCGGCGGCATCGCCCGCGGCCGCCACATCGACGGTCCATGCCGCTCCGGCGAATTCGGCGAGCCCAGCGGTGGCGGAGAACGTCTCGGTGAACTCCACGGGCGCCGATCGCGCGAATACCGGAGCTAACCCCGGTGCCGCACCGAACTCCGCATCGGCCGGCGCACCCGCATCCGATGGCCCGGCAGCCGCGACACCGGCACCGAACGCACCCGCCGGCGCGCTCGGCCCGGCGCCGAATTCCCCGGACGCCCCGGCGCCTGCCGCACCGGCGCCCCCCGCGGCGAACTCGCCCGCACCGAATTCACCACCCGCACAATCACCGCCGCCGGCCACCCAATCCCCGTCGGCTCCCACCCAGCCCGGTACATCCGGCGGCCCGCTCGGCAACACCCTGAACAACAGCCTGGACCAGGTGGGTAACACCGTCGGTACGGTGCTGCAGGTTCCGGGCAAAGTGCTGCCGCACCAAGGTAATTGAGGATCGGTGACAGTGGTCGGAAATATCGCGGTCGCACTCGGCGCCAGGCCCGGCGCCAGGGAAGTCCTGCGCGAGCTGGATTCCGATACTCCGGATCCGCTGGTCTACCTGATCCGCGGTCGCGGCGGGACAGGTAAGTCGGCTCTGCTCGCGGCGATCCGTCATCGCCTGCGCCGCAGGGGTATCGGCTGTTCCGACGACACGACCACTCCCGCGACGCCTGGTGTCCGATCCGCGGTGGTCATCGACGACGCGCACACCCTCGATCAGCTGCAATTGGAAAAGCTCTGCGGCGCCGTGGAATCCGATCCGCGCACCCTGGTCATCGCGACCCGGCCGCAACCGCACGACTTCGCACTGCGTTCCCTGACCGAGGCGGTGTCGCGTCGCGGGCGGGTGCTCGATCTGCGTCCGTTGGGCCCCGCCGAGATCGACCCGTTCGCACGGGAATTGGGGATGGCGGTGCCACGCCCGGTCACCGAGCACATCCATCTGCTCACCGGTGGGATACCCGCCGGGGTGGCGGCCGCCCTCACCGCTGCCTGCGCGGCCCGTCTCGACGGCGGTATCGAAGCCGTCGATCTGGCGGTGTCCGATTGGGCGCGACAGCTGCTCGACGACACCGAACCGACGCTGCTGGAAGTCCTGACCGTCGCCGCCACCGGCGCCGGACTGGATCCCAGCGAGGTGGCGGAGGTCCTCGCCGTCGAAGAGCGCACCGCGATCGGACTTGTGGACCGCGCCCGCGCCGGCGCCCTGATCACCGATGCCGATCTCCTGCCGACACCGGCGGTCGAACCGCTGCGCACCCTGGTCGGCGAACGGCGTTTCGTCTCGATCCAGCGTCGTCTGCTCACCGTCCGGCTCGAGTCCGGATTACTGCGCGATCACACCGCCCTGGTACTCGCCGACGCGGGTGTGCGCGACGATCGGCTCACCGAATTCCTTCTCGCCGCGGCCGAACGCGCGGGTGACGACGCATTCCGCTACTACACGGCGGCGGTGACGACCGGCTGCGATCCGCGAACCATCGCGACGGCACACTCGACAGCCGCGGTCCGCGCCGGCGACGACACTGCCGCACTGCGACTGGCCGAGTCGGTACTGGGCCGCACCGATGTGAGCGGTGCGGAACTGGCCGCGGCCGTGCGCATCTGCGCGAATGTTCACGCCCGGCGCGGATTCATTGATCGTGCCGCGCAGCTGTACTCCTGGCTGGGTCCGGCGCGGACCGGCGCCGACCGCTCGGCCGCCGCCGTCTACTACCTCCGCGGCGATATCGAACGGGCGACCGCGATCTCGGACACGCCGGCCCCACCGACCGAAACCAATTCCCGCACCGAACGTTTCACGACGGCGCTGGCGCAGACGGTGCTCGGCGATTCCCGCGGCGCCGCGACCGCCGCGACCGCCACCCTCATCCAGCTCGCCCGCACCGGCGCGGACGCGGAGAGGGCTCTGCCGTGCGCGCCGGTGACGGTGGCGACGCTGCTGTGCCTGAGTATGGGGGAACCCCGGCGCGCCGGCGACGCCTTGCGCGGGACGAATCCGCGAGATCCGGAGATCCGGGTGCTCACCGCATGGACGGCGATGCTCGGCGGTGACGAGCAACTGGCCGCCGAAACCCTGTCCGGACTGACGGCCGAGACCTTGACACCGCGCGATCATCTTCTCGCACATGGCGTTTCGGTAGGTTTGGCCCGTCGCGCCGGTGATCCCGGTTTGCTCGCCCGGGCCTGGGCGGCCGCGCGACCGGTATTCGACGAGGTCGAGGTGGACCTGCCGACACTGCTGCCGATCGGCGAACTGTGGGCCGCCGCGATCCGTCTCGGTGAGCCGGAGCGAATCATCCCCCTCGTCGACGCGGCCCGGGACCTGTTGCACCGCGCCGGAAATCCCCCCGCGTGGGCGAATATCTTCCATTGGTACGAATTGCAGGCCGCCATCGCGCACGGGCGGCCGGACGAGTTGCTGCCTCCGGCCGGTCGACTGAAATCGACGGCGCAGGCGGGTGATCCGCACGCGGCGATCCTCGCCGACGCCGGTCGCACCTGGGTGCTGGTGTTGCGCTGTGAGATCGAAGCGGAACAGGTGACCGCGGCCGTACGCAGGCTCGCCGCGATCGGACTGGTGTGGGATGCCGCCCGGCTCGCCAGTGAAGCGGCCCTCGGTTGCGAGGACCCTCCGACCGCGACCACCCTCCTGAAGCTCGCCCGCGCGATCCGCGCCGAAGCTCGCCCGCCCGCGAACTCCGATCGGGTGATATCCGTCGGGATGAGCGCGGAACCGGCAGCGTCGGTTCTCAGCGACCGCGAGCGCGAAGTCGCCGAATTGGTCCTGCTCGGCCTGACCTATCGCGAGATCGGTTCCCGGCTGTACATCTCGGCCAAGACGGTGGAGCATCATGTCGCGCGGATCCGGCGTCGCGTCGGGGCGGGTTCTCGGTCGGAGCTATTGTCGATGCTCCGCGCAATGGGACACGGTTCGCCGGCCGGATAACCCGCGCACCAGACACCGAAGCGAGGTAGTGAGGATGGCCACTGGGGTGGGCCTGCGGATCGCCGAGGACGAATGTATCGCGGCGATCGTGGCCGGCGGTGGCGATTCCGAGGAGACGCCCGAGCCCTTCTACATCGCTCGCGAGTCGGTGCTGCACATGTCCGACGACGGCGACACGGCACTCGGCGGCGACGCGCCTCCGGGGCACAGCCATTCGATCCGCGGATTCGTCTCCGCCATCGGCGATCCGACCGGGATCCCGGTCGACGCCGGTGAGGCGTACCGCGCCGAGGATTTGCTGGCGACCGCCGTCTTCTGCCTGATCAACCTGGCCGCGGAACATCTGAACGGTCCGGCCGAGTTCTACGCCACCCATCCCGCCGGCTGGCCGGCCGCGCATATCCGCGGCCTGCGTGAGGCACTGGATTATCTGGGTCTGCGTTCGGTGGTGCTGGTGAGCGAGGGTGATCTGCCGACGGGCGAGGACGGCCGCGGCCAAGCCCGCAACGCCGCCCGCGCCGCCCTGGCCGCGGTCCTGTCGACTCCCGCGGGCACCACACCGCCCGACCCGGCCGCCGCCGAGAACGCACTGGTGATCACCGATGTGCTGCCCGCGGTCCCGGCCTCGGCCGCGACCATGCAGGCCTATTCCGCGGCGATCCCGGTACCGCCCGCCACACCCGCACCAGAGGCGATGACCGTCGCGGCCACCGCGGCGGCGGCGGTCGAAACGATCCTCGGGGAACCGCCCAGGAATCGCCGCACCCCGTGGCTGATCGCGGCGGCCGCCGTCCTCGTGGGATTGGCCCTCGGCGGAATCGCGGCGGCCACGATCCTGCGCGACGATGCCACCTCCCAGGTCCCGCCGACGAGCGGTGAGGCCGGGGTACACACTCAGCCGCCGGCCACCACCTTTCAGGCACCCCCACCCCCACCCCCGCCCCCGGAGCCGGAGCCGGAGCCGGTGACGGTCGCACCGCAGCAGACGCCACCGGACGAATACACCGCGGCACCGACCACGACCACCACACCGAGTCCCACGCCCACCACCGCAGGCCCGAGCAGCGTCACCCCGACGCCCACAACCACGACGCCGGCGCCGACCACCACGCACCGGCACCGACCCGGGACGGGCAGCTCCTCCACCACCCCCGACCCGTACAGCGAAGTTCCGGGTTTCTCGTGGCCGTCCGGTATTCCATACCCGTGGGAATCGGGTCAGTGATTGTTTCGTAGCGAAACTCACGCCGTTGTGCCCTAAAGTGGTGCGCTGACCGGGTCGACAGGCGTACCCCTCGCCGGAAGGACGGTCTGCTCGAGCGTCGAGGGCTGTTGCCACTCAATGGTTTACCGCCCGCGGGTGACCGGCACCTTTGTGCCAGACGAAGGGACTCCATGCGCAAGTTGGCGGCGCGTCGCGCCAAGGTCGGACGCGCCTCGGTGGCGCGCGCGTCGGTGAAAGCAGCGGCTGCCGCGCTCGCTTCGACCATCGTTCTGGGCCCCTGGATCGCTACTTCACCGGCACTCGCAGACCCGGTCACCACGCAGTTGCCGGCCGATCAGTTGCCACCCGAACTGGTGGAGGCCATCGGCCGCGACCTGAAGATGTCGCCCGCGGAGTATCTGGACCGCGCCACCCAAGCCCAGCAATTGCGCGACTACGCCCGCGGATTCCGCTCGGAACACCCCGAAGCCTTCGCCGGTGCCTGGATGGGCGCCGACGGTAAGCCCATCGTGGCGGTCACCTCGCTCGATGCCGCGCGGATCGCCAACTCCGCCGGATATCAGACCCGCTTGGCACCGATCTCGGCGGACAATCTGGAAGGTTCGCTCGATCAACTGGTCAAGTGGATCGGCGGCCTGCCGCGCGAGCTTTCGGCCGGAATCAACTCCGTGGCCATCGATTTCCTGAACAGCCGGCTGGTGCTGAGTGTGGCCAATACACCGGCCGGGCATCTGCTGAATCTGCCGACCCTGATCGCCAACATCAAAGTCGTACTGTCGCCCGACGGCGGTGGTCCGATCGAACATCGCCCGATGGCGGGTGACACCTACATCAGCGCACCCACTTCGCTGGACGATTCCGGCCTGAAGACCGTCGATGTGTGCTCGTTCGGTTTCAACAGTGTCGATGCCGCCGGCAACGCGCTGAACATCAGTGCCGGGCACTGCGATCCGAATCTGGGTAAGGGCGACGGCACCGCCGGGGTGTACCTGCCGAACATCCGGAACCTGAAGGCCAGCCAGCAATTCGGCACCTTCGTGAAGGCTCAGCTGGGCGGCGCCACCGGATTGGACTATTCGGTGATCAAGCTCAACGACAAGGCAGTCGGCGCGGGCATGGATCAGCCCTCGGTGCGCGGTGCCAACGGAACCACCCTGACCCTGACCGGAACCGCCGAGCCGATCACCGGTGCGCCGGTCTGCAAATCGGGGCAGTCCTCGACGTTCACCTGTGGCTTCGTGGTCGCCGATCGGGTCGAGACGCAGTTGTTCACCACGGAGGGCGAGTCCAAGACCGTCCGGGGTTTCGCCAGCACGGCCTGCACTCTCGGCGGTGACAGCGGCGGCGCCATCGTCTCGGGCACGCTCGCGCTCGGTATCACCAGCGGTTCCAACGCCGCCGACGCACCCGATTGCCGGTCCGCGAACATGGACCTGGCGGGTGCCGGTGGAACCGCATCGCTGGGTATCCCGATCCGGCAGATCCTGAGCGATATCGACGCCGCTTCCGGTGGCGGTCTAGGCTCCGGGATCGCCGTCCGGACGCGCCCCAACCAGGGCTGATTCGACCCGTTACAGCCTTGTCGGTGAACTTTGGGTGATATCTCGCGGCCGTCTCGCATCCGGTACGCCGGATGTGAGATTGGCCGAAGTCCGCGACAAGTAGGCATAGCCGCTCAAACCCCATATAGTCGCCTCATGCTCCTGCCACGCATCCGACTTTCGCCCGCCGCGGGACGTGCCCCGCGCACCCGCCTCCGCAGCGCGGCTGTCGCCGCCTCGGCGGCGGTTCTGGTACTCGGTCCGCTCGCGGCCACGTCGGCCGCCGACCCGGCACCCGCCCCGGCGCCGAACCTGCCCGCCGAGCTGATCTCGGCCGTCCAGCGCGATCTGAAGATCTCGCCGCAGGAGTATCTGCACCGCGCGGACGTGGCCCAGCAGCTGGGAGCCTTCGCCACCACCGCACAGCGGCAGTTCCCTCAGTCGTTCGCGGGCGCGTGGCTCGACGACGCCGGTCGGCCCGTGGTCGCGCTGTCCCCGGGGCAGGGGCTGGACGAGGCGAAGAAGTCGGCCCAGGACGCCGGATTCGGTGTGAAGGACGTCGCCAAGAGCCAGACCGTGCTGCGCAGCGAGAAGAACGCCTTCCAGCAGTGGCTGTCCGGACAGCCGGCCGCGGTCGCGCAGGCAGTGCGCGGAGTGGTGGTCGACACCGTCAACAACAGCATCGCGGTGCGGGTGGACAAGGCCGGTGTGCCGATGCCGGGCTTCGTCGACCCGGCACACGTGATCGTGATGCCGGCGGCGCCGGTGGGCCCGCCGGAATCGGATCCGCAGGCGCAGGCGATCGCCGGTGAGCAGCCCAACGCCCCGCGCGCGGGCGGCGACGCGTACGCCTCGGTGGCGGGCAAGATGCAGCTGGTCTGCTCCAGTGGTTTCAACGGCCTGGACCGCAGCGGCAATCCGGTGAATATCACCGCCGGGCACTGTGATCCGAATATCCCGGCCGCCGGCACCGCGAACGCACCGGGCATGTTCGAACTGCTGCCGGGCAACCACGTCGGCGCCCAGCTGGGCACCTTCCAGAAGTCGGTGCTGGGCAATCAGGACTACTCGATCGTCTCCATCGATCCGGGTGCTCGGGACCGTTTCTCCAACAACCTGGTCCGGGTTCCGGGCGCGGCGCCGATCGCGATCACCGGCGTGGCCGATCCGGTAGTGGGCGCCCCGGTCTGCAAGTCGGGTGAGCGCACCGGATTCAGCTGCGGTGTGGTCAACGCCGTGGATCAGACGGTGCAGGTCGGCGACCGGGAACTGACTCAGTCGTTCTCGGCGAATATCTGTGCGCTGCCGGGTGATTCGGGCGGCACCATGGTCACCGGCACGATGGCCCTGGGTATCTCCAGCGCCTCCTCGGTGGCCGACTACCCGATCTGCGAGATCCCGAACCTCATCGGCGCGCTGACCGGCGACGCACCCCAGCTGTTCGCCCAGCCGGTGAACCAGGTGCTCTCCGACAACCCCGGTCTGCGGGTGCGCACCAACTGAGCTTCTCCCGAAGCTCCGGCACACAGCTCCACAGACGACGACGAGGGCCTGGCAGGTACTGTGCCGGGCCCTCGGTTTCGTCCCGGCCGTCTCCGGGCGCCTGAGAGGCAGTTCAGCGGCAGTATCCGGGGAGTATTGCGCTCACGCCGACTGGTGCATGCTGGAGATATGTGTCTGGTTCTGCTCGGGTGGCGCGCGCATCCCGACTATCGGTTGATCATCGCGGCCAATCGGGACGAGTTCTATACCCGCCCAACCGAATCGATGCGGTGGTGGGACGAACGGCCCGGCCTGCTCGCGGGACGTGATGTCGGCGCACCCAGCGGAGTGCCCGGCACCTGGCTGGGATTGCTCCCCGGGGCCGGCCGCTTCGCCACCGTCACCAATGTGCGAGGCCCGGCCGAGGGGCGCACCGACGCGCGCTCGCGTGGCGCCCTGCTGATGGATTTTCTGACCGGCTCCGCGGCGCCGGAGAAGTTCGTCCGCGCCGTCGCGGCCGACACCGATGACTACAACGGCTACAACCTGCTGGTCTCGGATCTGGAAACGCTGTGGTGGCACAGCAATCGGAGCGCCGGCACACCGCTGGAACTGCCCCCGGGCCTGCATGGGCTGTCCAATGCCGCGCTGCTCGGTTCGGCGGACCCCGGCCGGCCCGGAGTGCGCACCGATACCGGCGTGGGCCCCTGGCCGAAGGTCCGCGACGGTCTGCGAGATCTCGGCGCGGTTCTCGGCTCCGCGGAACCGGAGGATTATTTCGCCGTCCTCGCCGACCCGACCATCGCCCCGGACGACGAGCTACCGCACACCGGTCTGCCGCTGGACCGCGAGCGCTCGGTATCGGCGCGGTTCGTCGCCAACACCTGGCACGGAACCCGGTGCAGCACAGTATTGCTGGTGGGTGAGGACGGTGGTTTCACATGTGCCGAGCGTTCCTTCGCCGAAATGGGCGAACCGCTCGGTGAAGTGCGGTACACCGGACAGCTCACGCTGAACCGGTTGTGAACGCCGACGGCCCGCCTTCCCGTTCGGAAGGCGGGCCGTCGGCGGCAGTGCTGCCGAATTACTTCGGCTGGTTGGCCGCCGGTTCCTGCTTGGCAGCGGCCTGCTGGCCGGTCTGCTGCTGGCCGCTGGCCGCCGCCATGGCCGCATCCGACCACTGGGTGGTGCCATCGGCCGCCTGCATGGTGCTGAGCAGCTCCACACCGGCCGCGATCAGCGTCGGGCCACCCGCCGCGACGGTGCCCACGATGCCGCCGACACCGGCGCCGGTAACCAGACCGGGGATGCAACCCAGCGGCAACGTGACGGCACAACCGATGGCCGCGCCGATCGCGGTGCCGACGAACCCGCCGATGGCGGTCGCGAGACCGAACTTGGTACCGAAATCGCTCATTGCCCGCTGATCCTCGATCGGCGAGGCGACATCCTTCAGCACCGGCTTATCGGCCTGGATGGCCGCTGCCTGTCCCGGCTTGGTGTCCTGGACGGCAGCCACCGGGGCCGCGGCGACGGGCTTGGTCAGATCGACGTTCGCGGGCTTGTCCGGAGTCAGTTCCAGGACGGTGCCGCTCTCCTTGAGCACCGACTTGACCGGGATCGGCACACCCGCGATGCGGAAGTCGACCGGCATCTCCAAGGCGACATTGCCGGCCTGATCCTTGATGTCGACGACCTGCTGCTTCTGGTCGGGTTCGGCACCTTGTTTCTCGACGAGTTCGAACGTGCCGTTCTTGAGTTTGGTGACAACCGACTTGTCGACCAATTTTGCCGAGTAGTCGATACCCGGCTTCGCCGCCTCCGGCGCTGGAGCCGGTGCGGGGTCGGCGTAGGCGGTACCCAACGCCGCGGTCATCGCACCGATGACCATCGCGGCAACCGCAGTACCTCTGCGGAGTTTCATTCGGTTTCCAATCCGTCATCAGGGTTTGCCACACGCAACTTCTCCGCGAGAGCCCACGCATCCCTCTGGCCGGAATCTGCGATTTCAAACCCGAAGGACCTCCCCGAGCAGTGTGAAGGTGCACACAGCAAACAGGACGCCGTGAGCTTAGTCGAATCCCCCGACAGAAAGCGAGATTTGTTATGCGCCCTAACAATTAGCGCGAAATTTCCCACGGAATCGGGGACAAAGCAACTAAGCCTGTCCTGGCTCGATTACCGGATTTGCCAGGATTTACGGTATGAGCCGACCGTATCCATGCCGAAATTGCAGGTCAATGCGTGAGTCGCATCACACTGTAGCCGCGAATGGGAAGCGCCACCTGCGCCGAGCCGGATGCGATCATATGATGGACAGATAAGTTACCGGTGGGTAACTTACTGCCCGTTACGATACGTGCAACCAAACGGCGGCCCCAGCCCGGCCGCCGCACTGCTCGTGGAACCGAAGGAAGGTCGCGACATGAATGCCCTGACAGTGACGCTGGGCACGATTGGAGCGCTGCTCAGCCTGGTGGCTTGGGCCGCGTTCATCAGCGGCGCGTGGAAGATCATCAGCGCGATCCGGGTCGGTCAATCCGCTCCGGATCGCTGGCGCCCGTTCTTCCCGCGTTTCAAACAGATGCTGGTCGAGTTCATCGCACATACGCGCATGAACAAATTCCGGACGGTGGGCTGGGCCCACTGGCTGGTGATGATCGGCTTCCTCGCCGGGCTCAGTTCTGGTTCGAGGCCTACGGCCAGACCTTCAAGCCGACGTTCGCCTGGCCGATCATCGGCAATACCTGGTGGTTCCACCTCGGTGACGAGATTCTCGGCATCGCCACCGTGGTCGGCATCGTCGCGCTGATCGTCATCCGCCAGCTCAACCATCCCCGTGTCCCCCAGCGCCTGTCGCGCTTCAGCGGCTCCAAGTTCGCGCCCGCCTACGTGATCGAGGCGATCGTGTTCATCGAGGGCATCGGCATGGTCATGGTGAAGGCCGGTGTGCTCGCCCTCGAGGGTGAACACCATTGGACCGACTTCTTCACCGGGCCGATCTCCGAACTGCTTCCCGCCAACGTGACGATGGTGTCGATCTTCGCCTTCGTCAAACTGATGTCGGGCATGGCGTTCCTGTACTACGTCGGCCGCAACATCACCTGGGGTGTGGCGTGGCACCGGTTCGCGGCGTTCTTCAACATCTACTTCAAGCGCGAGGACGACGGCGGCGTCGCCCTGGGCGCGGCCAAGCCGATGATGTCCAAGGGCCGCGCTCTGGATATGGAGAACGTCGATCCCGACACCGACACTTTGGGCGCCGGTCGGATCGAGGACTTCTCCTGGAAGGGCTGGCTGGACTTCACCACCTGCACCGAATGTGGTCGCTGCCAGAGCCAGTGCCCGGCGTGGAACACCGCCAAGCCGCTGTCGCCGAAGCTGCTGATCATGTCCCTGCGCGACCACGGTGCCGCCAAGGCGCCGTACCTGCTCGCGGGCGGCCGCAAGGATACCGGCGGCGACGAGATCGGCCTGGTCGATGGTGAGGGCAAGCCGGACGAGGCCGCGCTGGCGCGAATCTCCGAGGCCGCGCGCGCCGAGGCCGAGCGTCCCCTGGTCGGCTCGAGCGATGGAAGCGGCAGCAGTGGTGGTGTCATAGATCCCGAGGTGCTGTGGTCCTGCACCACCTGTGGCGCCTGCGTCGAGCAGTGCCCGGTGGATATCGAGCACGTCGACCACATCATCAATATGCGCCGCTACCAGGTGCTGATCGAATCGGAATTCCCCTCCGAGCTCGCCGGTCTGTTCAAGAACCTCGAGAACAAGGGCAACCCCTGGGGGCAGAACGCCAAGGACCGGCTGAACTGGATGTCGGAGCTGGACTTCGATATTCCGGTGTTCGGCCAGTCCGCCGAGACCTTCGAGGGTTACGAATACCTGTTCTGGGTCGGCTGTGCCGGTGCCTACGAGGACCGCGCCAAGAAGACCACCAAGGCGGTCGCCGAACTGCTCGCCACGGCGGGCGTGAAGTTCATGGTGCTGGGCGCCGAGGAAACCTGTACCGGCGACTCGGCTCGCCGCGCGGGCAACGAATTCCTGTTCCAGCAGTTGGCGATGCAGAACATCGAGACGCTGAATTCGGTGTTCGAGGGTGTCGAGCAGTCCAAGAAGAAGATCGTCGTCACCTGTGCGCACTGCTTCAACGCCCTCAACAACGAGTACCCGCAGGTCGGCGGCCGCTACGAGGTCGTGCACCACACCCAGTTGCTGAACCGCCTGGTGCGCGAGAAGCAGCTGGTCCGGGTCAAGCCGGTGTCGGAGAAGGTCACCTACCACGACCCCTGCTACCTGGGTCGGCACAACAAGATCTACAACGCGCCGCGTGAGTTGATGGCCGCCTCCGGCGCGGCCGTCACCGAAATGCCGCGGCACGGCGAACGTTCCATGTGCTGTGGTGCCGGTGGCGCCCGCATGTGGATGGAGGAACAGCTCGGTAAGCGGATCAACCTGGACCGCACCGACGAGGCGCTGGCCGCACTGGACGGCGGCAACTCGCCGTCGCTGATCGCCACCGGCTGCCCGTTCTGCCGCGTGATGCTCACCGACGGTGTGACCGCGCGCAAGGACTCCGGCGAGGTCGGCCAGGGCGTCGAGGTCGTCGATGTCGCCCAGCTGATGTTGCAGTCCATCGAGCGGGTCGAACCGGCTGCCCTGTCGGAGAACCTGAAGGTGATCCAGCAGCCCAAGGCCGAGCCGGAACCGGTCGTCGAGGCGGCCGCCGCGGCTCCGGCCGAAGCGCCCGCCGAGGCCGCCGAGGCGGCGGCTCCGGCCGCACCGGCCGGTAAGGGCCTGGCCATGAAGGGCCTGGCCATGAAGGGCGGCGGAAAGGCGCCCGGCGGTGGCGGTCTGGGCATGAAGGGCGCCGCCAAGGCACCCGGCGCGAAGGCCGCCGAGGAGGCACCGGCCGCCGAGACATCCGAGGCTCCCGCAACCCCGACCGCCAAGCCCGGCGGCCTGGCCATGAAGGGGCCGGCGAAGGCACCGGGAGGTAAGGGCCTGGCCATGAAGGGTGCGGCGAAAGCGCCCGGCGCCAAGGCGGCTCCGAAGCCCGCCGAGACTCCGGCGGAGGCTCCGGCAGCGGAGGCCACCGAAGCCGCGGCGCCGACCGCCAAGCCGGGTGGTCTTGCGATGAAGGGTGCGGCCAAAGCGCCCGGCGGCAAGGGACTGGCCATGAAGGGCAAGGCGAAGGCTCCGGGCGCACAGCCCGCCGCGGAGGCCACTGACAGCCCGGCGGCGGAAACCGCTGCGGCCGAGGCACCTTCGGCCGAACCGGCGACGACCGAGGCGCCCGTGGCGTCCGGTCCCACCGAGACCAAGCCGACGGTGGCGCCCAAGGGTCTGGCGATGAAGTCCGGCTTCAAGCGTCCCGGCCCGAAGGCACCCGCGGCGGCCGAGCCCGCAGCGGCAGCGGAACCGGATACCGCAGCGGAACCGGATACCTCCGATTCCACCACTGCCGCAACCGAATCCGACAGCGGAAACGGTGAGGCACCGGCCGCCGAAACCGGCACCGTTGCACCGCCGGCCGCCAAGCCTGGCGGTCTGGGATTCAAGTCCGGAGCGAAGGCGCCGGGTCGCAAGAACTGACCGGCCTCTCCACGACGGAGTTGGGGGCGTTGCCGAATCGGCAACGCCCCCAATCTCTTTCCGTCCTCCCCGCCCGGACTCGCTGAGCGCAGGCCGAGAACGCGGCCGGTGCCCGCCCCCTCGACGAACACCGCAACCCGCGGACGTGGTGGCCGATGGGTGTTACTTCGATCCGCGGCCGTGAAAGTTACTTGTCCTTAGACCATTTCGTGGATCCGGGGGCGGCGGCCAGCGTGTTGATCACATCGAATCCGGTGATCAGCAGTGCGGGACCGCCGATCGCGATCGTGCCCAGCACACCACCGATTCCGGCGCCCGCGACAGCGGCCGGCAGACATCCCACACCCAGTAGCGGTAGCCCCAGGATGCAACCGGTGACGCCGCCGACGATCGCACCGACAGCGGTACCCAGGAAGGTGCCCACCGCGGTGGCGATGCTGAAGTTGGTATTGAACTCGTCGAGTGCGCGGTGGTTTTCCATCGCGGAGGCGACCGGGCGCACCGCGACCGGATGGTCGACCGCGGCGACGCTGCGCTCGGGAGTCAACTCGAGGACGGTGCCGTGGTTGCCGACGACCGATTTCACCGGGATCGCGGTGTCGGCGATGCGGATCTCGGTCGGTAGCGACACCACGGTGGCACCGGAGACATCGGTGACCGCATAGGACTTGTGGTCGTCGGAGAGCCGGAAGGTGCCACCCTGCAGGGTTGTCACGACCGTCTTGTCGATGAGTTTCACAGAGTATTTGATCGCCGCCGGCCCGGGTGCGGGTGCCGGATCAGCGTGCACTACAGCCGTACCGGCGGCCAACGCGCCGACGACCAGTGCGGATACCGCGGTAAGACGCTGGAGCTTCATCCGACAATCGTAAACACTGTTATGTCACAATAGGGCCAGAATCTGAAGATTGATTGTTCCGAATCCGGGTCCGCCCCAGCCAGGCAGCGAGACGGACCCGGTCCGGGCGGCAGCGAGGACCGGTCTGCGGGTTCAGTCCTCGCCGCCCCTTCCCACCGCCAGCGCCGTCGTGACGACCTTCGATAGGGGTGGAAGTTCTTGATCCGGCGTGGGCGCCACGATCCAGTGGCAGCCCTCGCGCGTCCATCGGCCCACGCTCGTCGGCATCATGATCTCGCCGCCGGTCGAGGGGATGGTGATACCGAGACGCCCCAGAATCTCCGATACCTGCCCACCGGGCCGGCCGTCCGGGAACACCAGAAAGCTCCAGCGAATGCGCCGGGCCAATACGGGACCACAACCACCGTGCTCGGCCAAGGAGGCACGCACCCGCTCGCCGCGGTCGGCCGGGAGGTGGACGATACCGATGCCGCCGGTGATCGGCAGGGTAACGAAACCACCGCGCTGGATACATGTCAGACCGGCCTGATGCCGGTAGAACATCACCCAATCGTCAGCGGTGCGGAGCTTCTCGACATTCACGGCTTCTCGACATTCCGATTTTCTGGAGTTCTGGGTTCGGCCGGACGTTCACGACTTCTGGACGTTCTCGGTGTAACAAGCGTCCCGCCACTGCGTCGGCCCCGAAACGCCCCCACACGCGCCCAGCACTGCCCTTTTACTGCCCATACCGTCTGGACCTCGATGTTCCCCGATACCAGCTCGATTTCGGATGTGGCTCCGATCACCGTCCGCTCGTACTCTGGAGATCAGTTCGCGCGGAAGGGATGACATCGTGGTACGGCAGTGGTCAGGTAAGGAAGCCCGTGCCCTCCGCGATGCCAAAAGGATGAGCATCCGGGAATTCGCGGCCCATCTGGGCGTGCACGAACGGCTGGTCTCGAAATGGGAGGCCGGGGGTGCCAGAGTGCATCCGCGGCCGGTCAACCAGGCCGCGCTGGACACATCATTGGCCAGGTCCGACGAAGTCGTGCGGGCACGGTTCGCGGCGATGATCGACGAGTCCGTCGATCGCCCCGAGCCGGAATTCGAGGTGCGCCACCACTATTCGGCGCACAGCAAGTATTCGAGCGACGCGGAACTTTTGGCACTCGTAGACGCAGGTGCGATGAGAGGTGATGCGTTAGCCGAGATTTCGGAGAGGGATCTGATCATGGCGGCTGCCCACGAAGCCAGCGAGCACGCCGGTCGCGCCGAGGCCAGTAATGTCGGCGCCTCCGCGCTGGAACAGCTCGATGCCGATGCCACTCGTATCGCGCGAGAGTACGTCCACGTGCCGCCGGTTCCGATGATGGTGGAGATGCTGAGGGTGCGCCGACGGGTGTATTGATTGCTCGAAGGCCACCAGAAGCCCGCGGACACAAGCCATTTGTATCTGCTGGCCGGAACGCTGTCGGGCCTGCTGGCCAATGCCAGTACCGATCTCGGACATCTCGACGCGGCGGGCGAACAGGCCCGCGCGGCCTGGGCCTACGCGGAGTTGTGCGGCCACAACGGTTTACGCGCGTGGACCCGCGGTATGCAGGCACTGATCGAGTACTGGTCCGAGCGGCCGCGGCGCGCGGTAATGCTGACCCAGAACGGTCAGCAGTACGCGGAATCGGTGACAGCCAAAGTGCGCCTGCACAATATCGAGGCCCGCATCTGGTCCAAACTCGGCAGTTCCGCCGATGCCGAACGCTGCATCCTCGCGGCCGAGGCAGCGCGCACCGGGACCGGAACCTGCGAACTGCACGACGAAACCGGCGGCGTCTTCGGCTTTCCCGAGGCCAAGAGTCACTACTACGCCGGTGCTACCTATATCCATCTCGGACAGGCCGGACCAGCACTCACCGAAACTCAGCGCACCATCGAGCTGTATAGCGGCGGGCCGCGCGAGCAACGCTCCTACGGCGCCGAGGCGCTGGCCCGGGTCGACAATGCGGCGGCCCAGTTGATCAACGGCAGTCTCGACGGGGCAGGCGACGCACTGCGCCCGGTGCTGGAACTGTCCGAGGATCGGCGCATCGCACAGTTGGAGGAGCGGCTCACCGGATTGCGCCGCCGCATCGCGGGCCCGGAATTCCGTGACGCGGGGGAGGCGCGGAGACTCGATGAGCGAATCGAGGAGTTCTGCGGCACCAACGCCGCCACCGGCATGCTGCCGGTGAATCCGCCCGCCTGAGCGCGACCGCCCGATCGCCGCGCCGGCGGTGCCCTCGACAGGCACCGCCGGGCCCCGGATAAGTACTTGCGACGCGGTGGCACCATTGATCAGGTGAGCCCTACCAGCCAATCATCGCAGCAGCCCCCACGGACTCTGGAGCAATCCCTCAAGCTTCAGAACGTTCTCTACGAGATCCGCGGGCCGGTACACGCACATGCGGCACGGCTGGAGGCCGAGGGCCATCGCATCCTCAAACTGAATATCGGCAATCCGGCGCCGTTCGGCTTCGACGCGCCCGATGTGATCATGCGCGACATGATCGCCGCCTTGCCGTACGCGCAGGGGTATTCCGAGTCCAAGGGCATCCTGCCCGCGCGGCGCGCCATCTTCACCCGCTACGAACTGGTCCCCGGATTCCCGGAGTTCGACGTCGACGACGTCTACCTCGGAAACGGCGTATCCGAGCTGATCACCATGACCATGCAGGCCCTGCTGGACAGCGGTGACGAGGTACTGATCCCGGCGCCGGACTATCCCCTGTGGACCGCCATGACCAGCCTCGCGGGCGGCACCGCGGTGCACTATCTGTGTGACGAGTCCAACGGCTGGCAGCCCGATGTGGCCGATATCGAATCCAAGATCACCGACAAGACCAAGGCCCTGCTGGTGATCAACCCGAACAATCCCACCGGTGCGGTGTACTCCGCGGAGGTACTGCAGCAACTGGTGGATCTGGCCCGCAAACATCAGCTGCTGCTGCTCGCCGACGAGATCTACGACAAGATCCTCTACGACGACACCAAGCACATCTCGCTGGCGACGTTGGCGCCCGACCTGCTGTGTTTGACTTTCAACGGCCTGTCCAAGGCCTATCGGGTCGCCGGTTACCGGGCCGGATGGCTGGTGATCACCGGTCCGAAGGAGCATGCGGCCGGCTTCCTCGAGGGCATCGACCTGCTGGCCTCCACCCGCTTGTGCCCGAACGTGCCGGCGCAGCACGCGATCCAGGTGGCACTGGGTGGATATCAGAGCATCGAGGATCTGATCCTGCCCGGCGGCCGGCTGCTCGAACAGCGCGATGTGGCCTGGGAGAAGCTGAACATGATCCCCGGCGTCTCCTGTGTGAAACCCAAGGGCGCGCTCTACGCGTTCCCGCGACTGGACCCCGAGGTCTACGAGATCCACGACGACGCCAAGCTCGTCCTCGACCTGTTGCTGCAGGAGAAGATCCTGATGGTGCAGGGCACCGGATTCAACTGGCCGCATCACGATCATCTGCGCATCGTGACGCTGCCGTGGGCCAGAGACCTGTCCGTGGCGATCGAACGATTCGGGAACTTCCTCGCCAGTTATCGGCAGTAACTATGCCAAGACCTGGTGAAACAGACCGCAAGTTCGGAAAATCGCGAGTTTTGAAGATTCGCTAGTGCAAACTTCGATGATTTGTGTACAGTAGTCCTTGGCACTCACAGTGCCCGGCAGAGCCGCCTACCCCCCTGGGCGCCTCTGCCCCGGATTCGGCCGCCTACCCCCCTGGGCCGCCGAATCCCTTTCGGGCGGCGGAGACATCCCCCTGCTCTCCGCCGCCCGCCTCACTCACTGTTCCGCCTCCCCGGATACCTTGGCCTGGCTGAGGCGCGGGGTTTTTTGCGTTGGCGACCGGCGGTAAAGCCTTGGTTCTGTTAGCCCGTTCCCGGTGAGTTACCTATGCTTTTTACGAGATCAGTGGTGCGGTTGGGATCACCTGATCGAGTCACCTACGCCCACGGAGCGCTTCGATTGCATTACGGACGGATCAGCACGTCGAACCGTGGCGCGTCGGGCCAGCTCGGACGAAGGTATCCAACCCGCCGCCACCCCCACCGGATATAGCGCTCATACGCACGCGGATTGTCTGGTTCCACGAGCAACGTCGCTCGCCCTTCCGGCCGGCCCCCCAACAGCTCGTCATGCATCGCGCGCGCGACACCCTGACCGGTGTACTCGGCACACACCATGATCTCGCTCAGACCAAAAGTGCGAGCCCCGTCCTCCGCAGTGAACTCCTCGATATCAGTGTTCGGGTCATCCAGATGGAGGTTCCCCCACCATGCCGCGTTCGGCGGCAGCGGCCACCCCCAAATCTGGCCCGCCGGACTACCGTCGACGACCGCGAGCACATATTCGAAACCGGTGTTTCGCGGACTGGAATATGAGTCGAAGCGGCGCATAAATTCTTCAGGCGAATCGAACGGATCACCGGAGGCGATTGCATCCACGTACGAGCGGCGGTACACATCCTCCACTGTCGACCGCAGACCGCGCGCTCCCTCATCGTCGTAATGCTGAAAATCCATACTCATTGCGTTGCCGCCTTCTCCGTCAGGGCGTCGTACCTGTCTCGGAACTCCTCACCAGCCGCTACGTCCGCGACAGCGTCGCGCACCGGCTTCAAACGCGTCAGTGTGCGAGTTGACGACACATCCGCAAGGTCGGCCAACGCCGACATCCCATGTTCCAACGCGCCGATGGTGTCGCCCGCTCGCGCTCTGGTGGCCGCCGACCACGCTCGCACGATCGTCGTATTTCGTCGCCCTGCCGGATGCTCGACAGCCGCACCGTACAAGTCGACGGCACGCGCGACGTCGCCCACGTCCGCATAGCCTCGCGCCTCAGTGTCCGCGACCTCCGAGGAGGTGACGAACCGCAACCACTGCGGCACCTCCTCCAACGGCTCGAATTGCATTGCGTACTCCAACTCCCGCCGCGCTGTCGCAATGGAACGACCGAATGCTGCCCGGTCGCCCAGCAGCGCGTGCGACTGCGCATCACGCAATCCGATGAGTGCGTGGATCCGGCCAGCTGGACGTCCCCTCACGAGATCGCGCGCCCGGTCATTCAACTGCAGAGCCCTGTGCGGGCTTCCACCCTGGCTGCCTTGATAACGAGCAAGGGCCGCTACCTGATTCGACAAGTACAGGCACGTATGCGCCAACAGGTCGGAGTCGTCAGCCTCCGCACCCAATGCCATGGCGTCGCCGTAGCAGCGGCGCGCCAGCGCGTGCTGATCCGCGTCGTAGGCGAGCCACCCGGACAGCACCGCCATTTCCCCGGCCGCGCTGACGAACGCGTTCCCGGTTGTAGTGTCGAAAACTCCCCGGTCAAGGATCACCTTTATCCGTTGCAGTCGATCCTCCGCGTAGCCGACGAGACCGGCGCCCCCATGCTGCTGGTCGGCGCGCTCCAGCGCATTTACTCCGGCCAACAGTCGTTGCACGTCGCCTCTGCCGGTGCGGGCGGTGCTGTTGTCTGGGAGCAACATGGCCGCGCCCGCAGCTGCGGCGATCCTGCCGAAGTCGCGCCTCCTCACTTCCTCGGCCTCCTTTGCATCCGTGCCTGCTCCGCTGGAAGCAGTGACGACAGTGGGTGTCCGGATGTTGTCCGCTTTCAAGCGTGACAGCTCCGACCAAAACCTTTCACGCTGAGCGGTTTCGAGTTGAGCGAGCGCCGTATCGAGAGCTTCGGCCGACCGGCCTTTGACCGGGCGTTCCTGGGTGGCTTTCTGCTCCCACTTCTGAATAGTTTCGACCTTGAACCCGAGACATTCAGCGAATTCTTCCTGTGTCCGGCGCAGAGCGGTATCACGTAGAGCCCGGACCTCCACTTTCGTCCACGTCGTCACAATCATTGCCGCCCCTGGTCATTGCCTCCATGCTCCGTATGAGAAGCGTACGACGTCGATACCACTGACGTAGCTGGGATTACGAGTGCCATTGGGCCACGCTCGATTCAGGCCCCGACGCCGGTCGATGCAGTACCTCTCCCCGTCGATCAACCCACACTGACGCCCGACCGACGGCAACTGCTCTCCGGCGGCGGGCGCCAATCCAGCCACGCGACGAGAGGTCAGGCACATGGATTTCGGCGACCTACACCGACATCAGCCCACTGCGATATGTCTGGTGCGCGTTGACATCTCAGGCTCCAAGGCGCCGCGGCACGCACTCGAGGTGCAACGCCACGCGGCGCGACTCGGGTACACATCCCTGTACACGGTCCGGCCACCGATCGATGTCCCCGACCCTGTCGGCTACGCGCTCGGGCTCGCCGCCAGTCTGAATGTCGACGCGATGATCGTCTACGACCTCGAGACAGTCGGTCACACCCCGAGCCGGGTGTGCGAGACGTTGGACCTCGAGACGGTGTGCCCGCCGGTGACATGGGCCGCTGCTGCGGCCGGTCCCGCCGATTCGGCGCACGCGCACCCGGAGCAGCCGCTCACGATAGCTTCTGCCCGTCGAATCATGCAGCAGCACTTGAACTGTCGGACAATGGATTGCCCACGCAAGTCCAGCGCGTACAGCTATCTCGTCCGGGTGGGCAAGATCGTCCCGCCGGTCGACACCCCGCGCGAGCGCGCCGCCGGTCGCGGAATCGCTTACCGGCCACGGCCCGACGAAGATAATCCGCTACCGGAGGGCGTGAGCATCGAGACACTGCTCAACGTGCTCGCTGGCCTCGTCGACTATTCGCCGAGCAGGAATCGCAGCGGGTCGCGATGAGTTTCATCGAACCCACTGAAGCTCAACCCGGTTCGCCACTACCGCACGAACCCGACATTGGTCTCTGTGTCCTCATCACCGTTCCGAGTGAGCATGAGCTGAGGTTCGTGGCGTGCATGTCGGCCGCGCTCCGGTTCGCTGTGCACTGGTCCGCCGAACACCCGGCGGTGACTCTGACATTCGAACAGCCGGGTCCGCAGTGGCGCAGGTTGCCCTGTGAACGGTTGTGGACACTTCCGTGACTGGTCTCTGGATCTTCGGCAACGGCTCTCGGCCTGCCGCTCGTCGTATTCGTCGCTGCGTAGGGCGGGCCGAGTCGCATCGCGCGAGGTGGCTCCATCGAGCGAAATACGCCGGCGCGCCAACGGTGAAGAGGACGACGAAGTATGACAATGCTGCGAGTTAAGCGATGTTCGATCGCCATATCATGGCAGCTGAAACTCTCGTAACTCGCCAGACTGTGCCGCACTGGCCTCCGAATTCACACTTATGTGATCCATGACACCTTCTGATTGCGGAACCGGAGATACTCAGGCTACGTCAGAAGAAGTGTCGACAATTTGTGCCCCGGGGGCCTTGGGTTAACTGAACGACGAAACGGGGAAACTCTCATGATTATCCGCAAGGTGGCAGGGATTCTCGCTGTCATGGTGGGGGCTGCGAGTGCCGTACTCGGCCCGACGGCAGTCGATGCAAGCGCATCGCCGGGTAACATCACCCACCAGATACACATGGAGCCAAATGGTTTTCTGGGGCAGAATGAAAGCTTGGTGGTGACCGATCTAAAATTCATTGACGCCCCGCCACCGCACCTATTTGGCAGCAAGCAGGAGTGTGAAAACTGGGTCTATTGGTGCGAGTTTTCGCACCCGTGGGAGAAATGGCAGTGCAATGAAGTCGGGCCGAATGGCGTGACAGAATTGAATGGCGTAGCCTAGCACGTCGGGAAGCAAGAATGGCCCACCTCGTCTGGACTGTCGGTCCGAATGATGGCGAGGTGGGCCAGCTCCCTGCAGTTTTCTATGCTTTGTAGTACATAGTCTTTGGTTGTCCGTCGAAATCCGGAGGAGGTTCCGTCGGTAAACTTGCCGGACGTCGCGCGAGCTTTGTGTACTCCCGAGCAGGCATCAGCTCGACATGGGTTCGCTCTTCCGGGTCCCATTGCATGGCACCCACGTCTTTGAATGCTTGAAAGATCTCAACAACTTGATCCTCCGCTTCTAAACCGAGGATTTCGCGAGCCTGATTGACTGATGACGTCATAACGCCACCGTTGTATAAGCGAATTCTGAACTGTGCAGAATACAGTTCAGTCCGCACTCTGTCTCTCTCGGTTTCGTGAGTGTTCGCGATACGTGCGTCATACTGCCAGAGCGGTATATCCGGAATCATCAACGGACCTCCTCCTGCGGTCGTAGTGTTTCGATCGATCATACTGCCCACTTAAATTCACTTCCACAGACAGTGCGCAATGTCGACAGAAATGAGCAACCCACCAGTCCTCGAGCTGCCCGGGCGCATTCATCGAGCGCGTCGATCGAGAGGAACAGGCAGGGTGACACTCTGCGCTTGCAGGTGCTCGGTTATCTCGAGCGGTGGATTTTGGATCTGTGTCGCTGCACTGGCGCCGACATGGGTGATTCGTCGTGGTTGTGGCGGGACTTTCGGGTTGGGGCCGGGTAAAGGGGGTGCGCGGGTGCCGCATGGGCTGCTGTTGAAAATCAAGTCCGTTAAGCTCGGCGCGGTGAGCGACCATCATCATCACCACGATCATTCGGGGCCCATCGCCATCGGGGATACCGCGGCTCGGGTGGTGGTGGGGACGTTGACCGCTATCGGGGTGATCGTGGTGGTCGCCATGATCTGGTTGTGGCCCAGTCATCAGCATGTGGATATTCCGTTGCCGATGCAGAACGCGGGCGGCGGGGCGGTACAGACCGAGTCCGGCACCGTGACCATGCAGGATTTGGGGCCCTGCGGGAGTCCGTCGAACGGACTGGCATTCGCCGATACTCCGCAGCCGCCGCCGACGAATGCGTATATCTGTCAGCGCAGTCTGGTGTCGATCGAGTCGGGGCCGAGTAAAGGCAGTCATACGCTGCTGGAGATCGCGCCCGGACCGGGACAGCCGGATCTGCACGCGGGCGATCACATCCGGCTCGTGCGGCAGAACGATCCCAGCGGGAACACCGTGTACTCGTTCGACGACTACTCGCGCGGTCTCCCGCTGTTGCTGATCACACTGGTCTTCGTCGTGGTCATCGTGGCGGTGGCGCGATGGCGGGGACTGCGCGCGGTGATCGGCCTCGTCTTCGCATTCGGCATACTCGTGGTCTTCATGCTGCCCGCCCTGCTCGACGGGAAACCGGCGCTTCCGGTCGCGCTCGTCGCGGGGGCGCTGATTCTCTACGCGGTCCTGTATCTGGCGCATGGCGTCAACCTGCGGACCAGTTCGGCGCTGCTGGGCACACTCAGTGCGATGGTCCTCGCGGCGGTACTGTCCTGGGGCGCGCTGGAGATCACCCATCTGACGGGGTTGTCCGAGGAACAGAACACCAACGTCGCCACCTATATCGACCACGTCAGCATTACCGGACTCCTGTTGGCGGGCTTCATCATCGGATCGCTCGGTGTGCTCAACGACGTCACCATCACCCAGGCCTCCGCGGCATTCGAACTGGCCGCCATCGACGAGGAGGCCACGCGCCGAGAGGTTTTCGGCGCCGCCATGCGCGTCGGGCGCGACCATATCGCGAGCACCGTGTACACGCTGGTCCTGGCCTACGCGGGCGGGGCACTGCCGCTGCTGCTGATGTTCTCCGTCGCCGGGCGCTCCATCCGGGATGTTCTCACCGGCGACGCGGTGGCCATCGAGATCACCCGGTCCGCGGTCGGCGGTATCTGCCTGGCCCTGTCGGTGCCGCTGACCACCGCGATCGCCGTCCTGCTGGCCAAGCCGTTCGGGCAGCGCGCCGCACTCGACGACGAAGAGGAACCCCATCACGCGCGGGCCGCCGCGCCCGCCGGTCGCCGAGCAGGCAGCGGCCAGGAGCCGGGCGGTGCCCGCCGCCGTGCTCCCCGCCCCGAAGCGACCGGCGGGTCGTCCTCCGCCGGCCGGCGGAGGACGCAGGATCGCGACACGCATACCACCGGCAGCCACCGACGGATCGACAACCGGGATCCGGAATCGACCGGCGGCCACCGACAGATCGACAACCGTCCGGAACGTACCGGCGGCCACCGCAGAATCCCGGGCCGCGCTCCCGAACCCACCGGCGGGCAACGGCGGATCGACGCCCGCCGCTCGGAAGACACCGGCGCCCAGCGCATGACCGACCGATCCGCCGGCGAACCCACCGGCGGTAACCGGCGACTACCACCGCGCCCACCGCGATCCGGAGAACACCCGGATCCCCGGCAGGCCGGCCCGAACTGGCCGACCACCCGCGCACCACGATCCGGTCGCCCGACCCGGCCCGACGATCCGAACCGGGAGCGGCCCGCCTGGCCGACAACCGACTATCGGGAGTGAACCGCCCCCCACGGGTGTGACAGACAGCGTCGCCACATACAGGGCAGTATGCATTGCGATGCAACGAATTCTGCTGCAGCATGAGCGCCGGTCAATCAACGGACCGGTCTGATCCGATCGAAGGAGCGGTATGTCGGAAACACTGAGCGACGTCACTGAACTGGTGGGACACCGCTATCGCGCGGACGACTACTACGAAGTGGGCCGGGAGAAGATCCGCGAATACGCGCGCGCCGTACAGGATTTCCACCCGGTGCACTGGAGTGAGACCGCCGCCGCCGAACTCGGATATTCCGGACTTATCACACCGACCACCTTTCTTTCCACCGCCGCGATGCTGGCCAATCGCAAACTCTTCGAAACCGTCGTTGTCGGCTACGACGTATTCGTACAGACCGATCAGGTCTTCGAGATGTACAAACCCGTGTGCACCGGCGATCGGCTGATCAGCGATGTCGAGATCTCCGCGGCCCGCCGCATCGCGGGCAAGGACCAGCTGACCGTCACCAATACCTTCGTGGACTCCGTCGGAGAGGTCGTGCAGATCATGCACACCACCATCATCGGAATCAACGGCGAGGAGGTGGACGCCGGCATCGGTGGCGCGATCGAAGACGTGGTCATGACCGGAATGAAATCGCCGTCCACGAACGCGCCCGCCGGGCTGTTCGAGGCCACTCCGCTCACGGAGTCCGGCTCGCATCTGTCGAACGAGGCACGGAAACGTGTGCCGCACACGACGATTCGATTCGAGGACATCGAGGCCGGGATGGAGATCCCGGCTCGTACCGCCCGGCTCACGCGCGGCGATCTCGTGAATTATGCCGGGGTCTCCGGTGATGCGAACCCCATCCACTGGCACAACGGCGTCGCCGCCCTGGCCGGACTTCCCGATGTGATCGCCCACGGCATGCTGACCATGGGCCTCGGGGCCGGATTCGTCACCGGCTGGGCGGGTGATCCGGGCGCTCTCACCCGGTACGGGGTGCGGCTGTCGAATTACACGATCGTCGAGGCAACTGCCGCCGGGGATGTGGAATTCACCGGCCGGATCAAATCCGTCGACCCCGAGACCCGGACCGCCGTCGTGATCATCATCGCGAAATCCGCGGGGCGCAAGATCTTCGGCTTGGCGACGGCGGAAATCCGGCTCCGCTGATCCACGAAATGCGAGTGGCGCACGAGGTCGAATGCCGCTAGTGTCGGTGCGTTCCGCCGACAAGAAGTCGGCGGATTCGTTTCTACTCGGGGGTGGGCCTTATGGCGTTCCGTAAATCGACGATCCAGAAACAGCTGGCCGCGAAGCTGGCCGAATTCGCACCGCAGGGTGAGCAGATGCAGATCGCCTTCCAGGCGATCACCGGACCGAGCCCGTGGGTCGACGATCTGCCGTACGTGCGGTTCGCGATGCTGTTCGTGCGCAAGTACTACTTCGTGGTGCTTACCAATACCTCGGTGGTCATCGTCGAGGCCAACAAGTGGAGCGGCCGGCCCGCGAATCTGGTCTGCGCCGAGCACTTCAGTACGGCAACGTTCACGGATATGCAGATCAACACGATCTGGTCGAAGGTCTTCTATCGGCTGCCGCACACCGGCACACCGGAGCGGCTCAATGTGCACCGCCGCTGGCGCGAGGAACTCGACGCCCTGGTGGCCCGGCTCCCGCAGCGGCCCAGCGTCGCCGCCTGACGATTGCTCGTGCGCGGCGCGGACTCATCGCGCCGCGCACCGCGCCACTATTGCCGCCGCGCTGGCGGGAATTGCGGCAGCAGTGGCGGAATGGTCGGCACCACGATCGGCGGTAGCCCGGGGACCACGATCATCGGCGGGCTCGGCGGCGGCGGTGAGCTGGTATTGACCGGGGCCTGCCAGTCCGGTGTGGGTGCCACGACCGAGGCGTTGGTGGCTTCGGGAGTCTGCGGGCCCGTGGTCTCGGCCGGAGTGCGGACCACCGGAGCCGGTGCCGAGGTCGAGGCGGAGGTATTGCTCTGCGAGTCGCCGCGCAGCGCCGACTGCCCCCATCCGAGCCCCACGCCGAGGGCGGCGACAACGACCAGCGCACCCACCGCCGCACCGGCGATACTCATCTCCCGGCGCCGACCGGCCGATGTCCGGCCGGCCTTACCGCGCAACATCTTCCGGCCCCGTCCGGGTGGATTTCCCGCGAGCCACACCGGCGCGAGTTGCACCGTATCGTCCCCGGCCGCACCGGATGCCGATGTCGACGCTGCGGCCGCGGGCGTCGTCGCCACTCGGGCGGGCCGAGCGAGCAGCGCGGCACCGCGCACGATCACCGTTTCCGGATCGGTGGGCACCAGGACCGGCATTCCCATCCAGCGTTCGAGAATCCTTGCGACAAGTGGGATCCGGGCGCAACCGCCGATCACGAACACCGCCTGCACAGCCTGTTCGGAACGCATGATGACATCGCGGGTCATCCGGGCGGAGGATTCGACCGCCAGCATGATCAGCGCTTCGAAGTTCTCCTGCGACAACAGCACGAGACCGTGTTCGGACGGCACCGCCACCGCGGTGGTACTCGACAGTTGCTCCTTGGCCTGCCGGCACATCCCGTCCAGGGCCGCCAATCCCTCTGCGGTGGGCGGATGTTCGATCCGGCCCGAGGCGATCTGCTGTTCGCGGATCAGCGAATCCAGATAGTCACCGCTGATATCGCTGGTGCGCTCGCTGTGACCGACCTGCCCGGTGGCGACATCCAGCACACTCACCGTGAGACCGGAGGCACCCAGGTCATAGAGCGCGACGGTGCGGTATCCCTGCAGTTCTCCGGTGGCGCGCAGGAATTCCCGCGCCGCCGCGACCTCCGGCACCATCTCGTAGTTGGTGAGCTGGCGACGCGCGAGAGCCGATCTGAGCATGCGCCCGTGCTGTTCACTGCGATAGGCGATGGCGGTGGCGGCGATATCGGGTGCCGAACCGAGAACGGCGCCGACGGTTTCGGCGGCCACATCATCCATCGACTGCTGCTCGCCGACGGGCAGGGTCTGCACATCGAATCCGGTGGCGACGAACCGTTCGGTGGAATTACCGGGATGCGGCAGCGCGACGCGAATGGCGCCGGCCCCCACCGAAACTCCCAGTACCGAACTCATCTGCCGCCCATCTCGATTCACGCCTCACGGCCGTCCGCCCCTGGCCGCGCGATTACGCTCCCGAACGGGCCCGACGCGCAGCGACTGGGGTGCTCCACTGTACCCGGCTCCCGCCAGCCTACGGCGTGCCGAGGCCCGCGTACAGCCATCCCGCATCGGTCCAGCGACCGCGCTCGAGGCAGTTGCGGCCGTCGATGATCGAGCGGGCCCGGACCACCTCGTCGAGATCGTGCGGTGACAGCGCGACGAACTCGGCCCATTCGGTGAGAACCAGGACGACATCGGCGCGATCACAGGCCTCTTTGACAGAGGTCGCGTAGTTCAGCGTGGGGAAGACCCGGCGCGAATTCTCCAGCGCCTTCGGGTCGTACACGGTCACCACGGCACCGTGCAGCTGGATCATGCCGGCCACATTCAGCGCGGGGGAATCGCGCACATCGTCGGATTCGGGCTTGAAGGCCGCGCCGAGCACCGCGACATTGGCGCCGAGCAGGGATCCGCCGCAGGCCTTTGCGGCCATATCGACCACCTTGGTGCGCCGGCGCATATTGATGTTGTCGACCTCGCGCAGGAACGCGACCGCGTGATCGGCGCCGAGTTCACCGGCGCGCGCCATGAAGGCGCGGATGTCCTTGGGCAGGCAGCCGCCGCCGAAGCCGAGGCCGGCGTTGAGGAAGCGGCGGCCGATACGGGCGTCGTGGCCCAGGGCGTCGGCCAGTACCGTCACGTCGGCGCCGGTGGCCTCACAGACCTCCGAGACCGCGTTGATGAACGAGATCTTGGTGGCCAGAAAGGCATTGGCCGATACCTTCACCAGCTCCGCGGTGGCCAGGTCGGTGAGCAGGAAGGGGACCTGCGCGGCGATCAGGTCGGCGTAGATCTCGCGAACCTGATCGCGCACCCATTCGGCCCGCTCCCGCTGTCCGTCGACGCCGAGTACCAGCCGGTCCGGCCGCAGGGTGTCGCGGACCGCGAAACCCTCCCGGAGGAATTCCGGATTCCACGCCACCTCGACCTCGGTGCGCGTCCGCGCCCGCATACGCCGGCCCAGTTCGGCGGCGGTTCCGACCGGCACGGTGGATTTGCCGATCAGCACGGCCGGCCGTTCCAGCAGTGGCGCGAGCGAATCCGCCACCGCGTGCACATATTTCAGATCCGCGCCGTATTCCCCCTTCTTCTGCGGCGTTCCGACCCCGAGGAAGTGGGCGTCGGCATGTGCGGCCGCCTCCTCGTACGAGGTGCTGAACCGCAGCCGGCCCGCATCGAGGTTGCGCCGCAGCACCTCCTCGAGGCCGGGTTCGTAGAAGGGCACGACCCCATCGGACAATTTGGCCACCTTGCCGGGATCGATATCGACCCCGAGTACCTCGTGACCGAGTTCGGCCATACAGGCGGCATGGGTGGCTCCCAGATATCCCGTCCCGAATACCGTCAGACGCATAGTCGATTGATACGTGCCGGGGATGGCCGCTCCGCATCCGTGAGGGAAGGCCGCAGGCAACAGTGGATGTACAGGGGGAAACCGGCGGTCAGCAGCGCATTCACCACCGCATACGATCGCGGGGTGCGGAAACGGTGGATACGCGCGGCGGCGGGAGTCACGGTACTGGTGGCCCTCGTGGTGGGGGCATTGTGGCCGGTGTATGTCCGGCCGCGAACCGACCCGCCGGGTCCGGCCGATGCCATCGTGGTGCTGGGCGGTGCGCACGACGGCCGGGAGGAGCTGGCGCTGCGACTGGCGCACGACGGCTACGCACCGCAGGTCGTGTTCTCCGACCCCTACGACCACTCGCCGCTGATCAATCGAATCTGCCACGGCGGTTACGGCTTTCGAGTCAGCTGCTTCGATCCCGATCCGCGCACCACTCTGGGCGAGGGCCGGGAACTCTCCGCACGCGCCGCCGCCCAGGGCTGGCGGCGGGTCATCGTCGTCACCTTCACCCCGCATATCTCCCGCGCCCGGTATGTGCTCGGAAAGTGCTGGGGCGGTGAGGTACTCATGGTGGATGCCGCACCGCACATCGGGGTGGGGCGATGGGCGTACCAGTACCTCTACCAATCGGCCGGATATGTGAAAGCCGCCTTCGAAGGGTGCTGATCGACTACCCCGGCACGTACCCCGCCCGTGCCAATTCGTCGAGGCGATTGCGAATGCGCCGCACGCGCTCGTCGGGTGTCGGATGCGGCGACCACGCCGAGACCGACAGCGCGTACAGCGCGGCCGACTCTTGTGCGTACAGGGCCCCATCCCACAGTGCCGCACCGAGATCCGGGCCGTACCGCAGATCCACCGCGACCCGGTCCGCACCGAACTCGATCCGGCGGACGATCGGAACCAATGCGCACGCGGCCACCTCGGGCGCGGCCCTCAGCAGCACCGCGGCCGGCAGCCCGACGATCACCGTCGACGCCGCGATCGCCGGACACGCGACAAGGATCCGGCTGATCATATTCCACCCCATTCCGACCGGGCGTGCCGCGCCCGGTGACAACTGCCTCGTCACCCAGGCTCCGGCCGCCGCCGGACCGGACAGCAAGATCCTCTCCAGCCCCACCAGCGGTAGGTTGTAGAGCCGGAATATCAACTGGCACACCGCGGTCCGGCTGTGGAGATGGCCGCCCAGCGCCTGTGCCAGCACGGCCGCCAGTTGGGCCGGCGGTAGGTCGGCCGCACCGCCGACCGCGATCATGCGATGGGGCAGAGCGAGTTCGCGGTCGCCGGTGCGCACCCACAGCGAATAGGCGCCGGCCGGCACCGCCGCACGTCCGGCCACCCGCTGCCATGCGGCCCACAGCACGGGCTGCTCATCGTGGTCGGGCGGCCGTACGCCGAGCGCACCGGCCAGCCGGCGCCGCGCGGTGACGCCCAGGAAGCAGCAGGCCGCGAGGGCCACACAGATCACCAGCCAGACGATCGCCAGAATGCCCGGGATCGGGAATTCCATCGCCAGTCCGAGCCCATAGAGCAGGACGGTGAGCACCGCGGCGGAGGGCAGTGCGGCCAGTAACAGCCCGGCCCAGGCCCGGATGTGATCGGCCGCCGAGGGCCGGACGGCGGCGCTCGGACCGGGTGGATTCACCTTGGCGGGATGGTCGGAGGTCATGCACCACGGTAAAGGGAGGCGGCGAACACGCATGTCGGGGGCCGTTACACGTCGGTAACCGGACGGCAAAGCGGACACCACATCCCGCCCGCACCCTCGAGGGGCCGCGCTGAGCGCGGGAACGATGAGGAGTAGATCGTGGTGGATGTGCAATCCCGTCCGGCGACCGCTGTCGCCGCGACGAAGGAAACCCTGGAGGACTACACGCTGCGCTTCGCACCGCGCAGCTACCGCAAATGGAGCCCGGCCGTCGTCGGCGTATCAGCACTGGGCGGTATCGCCTATCTGGCGGACTTCTCCATCGGTGCGAACGTCGGCATCGCCAACGGCACCGGAAACGCGCTGCTCGGGATCGGAATATTCGCGGTGATCATCATGATCACGGGATTTCCGCTGGCCTACTATGCCGCGCGCTACAACATTGATCTGGATCTGATCACCCGCGGCAGCGGATTCGGATACTACGGGTCGGTGATCACCAATCTGGTGTTCGCCTCGTTCACGTTCATCTTCTTCGCCACCGAGGGTTCGATCATGGCGCAGGGGCTGAATCTGGGGCTGCACATTCCACTCTGGCTCGGCTATCTCGTCTCCACCCTGCTGATCTTCCCGCTGGTGATCTACGGGATGAACACACTCGCGAAACTGCAGGTGTGGACGACACCGCTGTGGCTGGTACTGATGGTGCTGCCATTCGTCTTCCTGCTTGTCCGGCATCCGGATTCGATCGACTCGTTCTTCGCCTACGGAGGTAAGGACGGCACCGGGGTCAGCCTGTCCGGCGCCCTGCTGGCGGCGGGGGTTTGCCTGTCACTGATCGCGCAGATCGCCGAGCAGATCGACTATCTGCGCTTCATGCCGCCGAAGACTCCCGAAAATGCCCGCAAATGGTGGGGCTGGATGCTGCTGGCCGGACCGGGATGGGTGATCTTCGGTGCGATCAAGCAGGTTGTCGGGCTCTTCCTGGCCGTATATCTGATCGCGAATCTGCCCGGTGCGCAGAACATCGCCAATCAGCCCGTCCATCAGTTCCTGGAGATCTACCGGGATATGGTGCCGTCCTGGCTGGCCATGACCCTCGCGGTCGTGCTGGTGGTGATCTCGCAGATCAAAATCAATGTGACCAACGCCTATTCGGGTTCGCTGGCGTGGACCAACTCGTTCACCCGGGTCACCAAGACCTATCCCGGCCGCCTGGTATTCCTGGGCGTGAACCTGGCGATCGCGCTGGTGCTGATGGAAGCCAACATGTTCGACTTCCTCAACGATATCCTGGGTTTCTACGCCAACTGCGGTATCGCCTGGATCGTCACTGTCGCAGCGGATATCACGATCAACAAGTACCTGCTGAAGCTGTCGCCGAAGCAGCCGGAATTCCGGCGCGGCATGCTCTACGACTTCAATCCGGTCGGACTCGTCGGATTCGGTTTGTCGGCGGTGTTGTCGATCATGATCTTCTTCGGAGTGTTCGGTGCGGCCCTGAAGCCGTATTCGCCGATCGTGGCCGTGGGGATCGCACTGGTCGCCACCCCGCTGACCGCGGTGCTCACCAAGGGCAAGTACTACCTGCGCCGCGACCACGACGGTATCGAAATGGACATGTTCGACGAGCACGGCAATCCGTCCGGTGAAACGCTCACCTGCCACGTCACCGGAATGGATTTCGAACGTCCCGACATGATCGCCTCCGCGGTCCCGGGACCCGAGGGTGAAATCCAGTACATCAGCTCACTCGCGCTGTCCACGGACAAATCGGGAGACCACGTACTGCCACCGCGATAAATTCGCGTTCCGCCGAATGCCACGTCCGGAATCCGGGCGTGGCATTCGTGCGGTCAGGACCGTGACGGCGGCGCGATGTCTTCGGGCAGCGGGAAGTTCAGATAGGCCCGCGAAGGGGTGGGACCGCGCTGACCTTGATATTTGGATCCGGCCGCGGCGCTGCCGTACGGATGTTCCGAGGGGCTGCTGAGCCGGAACAGGCACAGCTGGCCGATCTTCATCCCCGGCCACAGTGTGATCGGCAGATTCGCCACATTCGACAATTCCAGTGTGATGTGACCGCTGAAACCCGGGTCGATGAAGCCCGCGGTGGAATGGGTCAGCAGCCCCAGCCGGCCCAGACTCGATTTACCTTCCAGCCGTCCGGCCAGATCATCGGGCAGTGTGCACACCTCGAGGGTCGAGCCGAGCACGAATTCACCCGGATGCAGGACGAACGGCTCCCCCGCGCCCGGTTCGACCGGACTGGTGAGTTCATCCTGCCGTTGCGCGGGATCGATATGGGTATACCGGGTGTTGTTGAACACCCGGAACATTCGATCCAACCGCACATCGATACTCGACGGCTGAACCAATTTCTCGTCGAACGGTTCCAGCCCGAGTCGCCCGGTGGCGAGCTCGGCACGTATGTCGCGATCGGAAAGCAGCACGGCGGCCAGCCTAGTTACCGCCCGCGCGCGGGCCACATCGGCCCGATGGCCACGGCCGACGCGACCGCGACTTGGACTCCCCATCGATTCCGGATATGTTCGAGGGTCGGGCGATTCATATCCAGCGGAGAATCGGGAATTGATCACCAGAACTGTCATGCGTATCGCATTGACCATGCTCATCGCGGCGTGCGCGGCGTGCGCGGGTACCGCAACCGCGTCAGCGGCACCGGACGATCCGATCACCCCATCGGGCCGGCTACCGGTCTCCCCGGTCGCGGCCGACGGCTCGGCAATCACCAAGGTCGATGTCCGTGATCACCGCCACCTGTCACTGAGTGTGCGTTCCGCGGCGATGGACAAAGACATCACCGTCGATGTCCAGCGCCCTGCCGACACCTCCGTACCCCGCCCGGTCCTGTATCTGCTCAATGGTTCCGGTGGCGGAGAGGATCAGGCCACCTGGGGCACTCGCACCGATGTGCTGCGGTTCCTGGACGACAAGAACGTCAATGTCGTCCAGCCGATCGGTGGTGCGTGGAGCATGTACACCGACTGGATCGCGGACAACCCGGTGCTCGGCCGCAACAAGTGGAAAACCTTCCTCACCGAGGAACTTCCGCCCCTGATCAACGCCGCGCTCGGCACTACCGGGGCCAACGCCATCGCGGGTCTGTCGATGGCCGGCAACTCGGTGCTGGAGCTGTCCATCGCGAAACCGGGCCTCTATCGCAGCGTCGCCTCCTACAGCGGCTGCGCCCAGACCAGCGACCCGCTCGGCTATCGCGTGGTCTCGGAGATGATCAAGATCTGGGGCCACGCCGACCCGGACGATATGTGGGGGCCCGCGGGCAGTCCGCTGTGGGCGGCCAACGACCCCTACCTGCACGCGGATCGCCTCAGTGGCGTGAATTTGTTCGTCTCCTCGGGCAATGGCATGCCCGGCCCCTACGACACTCCCGACAGCAAGTACCTGACCTATGGGTACGCCACCGGACAGGAGGCCGTCGCCGACCAGATCCTGATCGGTGGCCTGATCGAGGCCGGAGCGAACGCCTGCACCCGCAATTTCCAGAACCGCCTGGGCCAGTTGGGAATTCCGGCCACTTTCGACTTCACCGCGAACGGCACCCACTCCTGGGGCTACTGGCAGGATGCTTTCAAGAAATCCTGGCCCGTGCTCGCGCGCGGGATGGGCGTGTGACCGACGGTCGGGACCGCCCCGAAAACTTCTCCCGATCCATACCCGTCCCGCACGGTGAGCGAGCCGAATATCTACTTATGCGAGCAGGACGCGACCATGACCGGTAATCCGGAGTTCACCTCTGTACGCCTGGCCGGTGACGCGGCCGCGCCCTCGTGTGCGGTGGGCGGCGATGATCGAACCGAGGCGCAGCGCGGACTCGCGGCACTGCTCGCGGCCGTCGCCACGGGTAACCGCGACGCGTTCACCCGGTTCTACCGGGCGACCAGCCCCCGGGTATTCGGTCTGGCACTGCGGATACTGCGCGGTCAAGCCGCTGCCGAGGAGGTCACCCAGGAGGTGTACCTGCAGGTCTGGACGACAGCCGAACGCTACGACCCCGCGCTGTCGACGCCGATCGGCTGGCTCATGATGCTCACGCACCGGCGTGCCGTGGACCGTGTGCGCGCCGAGCAGTCCTCGACGGTCCGCGATCGAGCATTCGGCCACGCCCATCTGGGACGCGACCACGACGCGGTCGCAGAGACCGTGGGACAGCGGCTCGAGGAACAGGCGGTGGCGCACTGCCTGGACACCCTGACCGATACTCAGCGCGAGGCGATCGGCCTGGCGTACTACAGCGGCCACACCTATCGAGAGGTCGCCGAGCAGCTCGATGCCCCGCTGTCCACGGTCAAGAGCCGCATCCGGGACGCGCTGAAGCGGCTGCAGAGCTGTCTGTCGGGAGTGGCCTCCCATGCCTGATACCTCCGACGATCTCCTCGAACTCGCCATCCCCTACGCACTGGACGCGGTCGGCGACTCCGAACGCGGCGATGTCGAACATCGCCTCGCCGGCGCCGGACACGACCTCGCCCAGACATTTTCGACCGTCGTGCGCGAGGTCCGCGACACGATGGGCGCACTGTCGGTTCTCGATGCGACCGCTCCCGCGCCGGATCTGGAGACCCGAATTCTGGCCGCGCTCGATCGCGATCGCCCGGCCGATCCGACCGCCGCCGTGCCGATCACTCGCGCCGCGCGCAGGCCCCGGCCGCGGTGGCTGGCCGCGGCGGCCGCCGCGGTAGCCGCCGCCGGTATCGGCGGCGGGGTCCTGGCTCATCAGCACGCCACCGATACCCCCGGGCAACCGATTGCGGAACAAATTGTGCGACAACCAGATTCGCGCAGCATCAGCGCGTCGCTGAGTACCGGCGGCACTCTCACGGTGCGGGCATCTTCCGGAATGGGCGCTGCCACTGTCGCTTTCGACAACGCACCCGCCGCGCCCGACGGCAGCGTCTATCAGCTGTGGGTGGTTCCGCCCAGCGGCGCACCGCGTTCGGCGGGCGTACTGGACCGGGTTCCGACACCTGCCGCGCCGATCGTGACCACCTACCGGGGTGGTGACACCCTGGCCGTCACCGTGGAACCCGCCGGTGGGTCCCCCGCGCCGACGACCACACCCATCGGCGCCGTGCCGATGAGCTGACCACGAAGGTCAAGGTCTCCTGAACTCGTTGACGGGGGACTACATCCGGGCCGCCGTCACTGCCGGCTGCAGCCTGCCACCAGCGCCGCGTAACGCCGGTCGCGTCGCGTCGCGGCCGCTCTGTGCCGGGCACGAAGACTATCGTCGTGGAAGTGCCGGTATCCCAACGAATTTGCCCGACACGCGGTCGCGCGACATGTTGCAATTCGAACTCGGACCGGAGCAGTTCCGGTCACGCGGTGACTTCCACACGGTAAACCCCCGGCCGCGACGCGGAGCGGGGCCGTGCGGCACAGGCGAAACCCGCTGGCCGGCGGCCGAAATCGCGCGGCTGCGGGAACGGCAGCGGTGGCCCCCTCGAGATGGAACCGAAATATGTTCGCTACCAGTCGATTCGGTACTCAAACGGCGCCCGGATTGTCATAGCATCCGAGTAACTTGGCGGTTACCAGCACCCGCCGAAAGTCCGCGGGGCATTCCGTTCCGAGGGGGCCGAGAACCGTGTCGAACATCGACGAGCGCATTCGAACGGCCGTGGAATGGTTACGCGGCAGCCAGATACCGCACCCGAACGGTGGTGCGGGCTGGGGCTGGATACCCGATGTGCCGCCCAATCCGCAGAACACCGCCGAGGTGGTCTGCGTTCTGCATCGCGCCGGCTGCGAAATCCCGCGGGCCGCGAAGGTCGCACTGCTGGTGCAGGCTACCGTCGTGCAACGGCCGAACGGCGACGAATGGTATTTCCGCACATCGATCGACGTCGCCTGGCGGATCCGCGCACTGCGCTGCCTGGGGGTGGCCGAATCCGATCCGCACCTGGCCGGGGCCGTGCGATCCCTACTGGACCAACAGGATTCCGAAACCGGCGGCTGGCGCATGTCGGGTTTCCTCGGCCCGGTGTCGATCACCGCGACGGCCGCCGCCGTCGAGGCGCTCCTCGGTGACGACGGCTTGGACGGCGAACGGCACCAAGCGATCTCGCGAGGCATCGGCTATCTGGTGGCGTCGATGTATCAGGAACCGCGTTCGCTGCCGATGTACGCGGCCGCCCACATCGCCACCGTGCTCGCCCGCGTCGAGATCGTCCGGATAGGCGACAAGCGTGCCGAGCGCGCCTGCGCACTGGCGGTCAAGCGGCTGCTGACCGGGCTGCGCCGAGGTGAATACGAGATCGAGACGGAGATCTTCCGTCGTGACGATCTCATCGACACCTGGCGCCACCTCACCCTGCACCTGGCGGTCGGTGCCGTGATATCCGCCGACAGCCGTGCGATTTTCGATCCCGCGGTCCGGGCGGCGATCGTCGCACTGCTGGATATGCAGGAGATGGAGGCGCTGGCCATCTACCGGGGCGGCTTCCGCATCTCCGACGAGGGGCCGGTCACCTCCTACGCCACCACCCAGGCGCTGGAGGCCCTGCTGCAGGTGCGGCCGGCGATCAACGAGCGGGTGAATCCGGCGAAGGTGTACGACGAGATCTGCCGTGCCGACGGCACCCATCGCACCGATCCACAAGCCATCGCCTCGGTGCGCGGCCATCGCATGCTGATGAATTCCACTGCCGGAGAGGCATTGTCGCTGCTCGGCACGGCGGCGGGCATCACGGTATTCGGGCTGGCGGTGAGCTTCGCGACCGTCTACGGCACGGTCGGCAGCCGGGCGCTGGTGATCTGGGGCACGGCGCTCGTCGCCTTCAGCACGTATTGCGGTCTGGCCACGCGCTTTCCGCGATTACCGAAGAAGCGGGTGGCGAGTGCGGTATTCGGCGCGTTCACCGCGTTCGTATTGCCGGTGGTCACCTATCTTCTCGCGTAGGCCCATGGCGGGTCCGGTCGCTCTCATGATCGCCGTGACCTGCCTGTGGGGCACCTCCAGCGCACTACTGGCGGCCTTGGCGGCCCCGGCGACGGCGGGTCTCGTCGCTCTCGGCGGGGCCATGCCGCTGCTGGTGTCGGCGCGGTTGCGCGGACAGCATCCGTGGGCGGCACTCACCGCTCATCCGGCGTTGTACCTGCGGCTCGGCGTACTCGAGGCCGCGAATCTGGCGTTGTTCGTCGCCGCGCTGCGGGTCGGTCCGCTACCGGTGGTGGTCGCCCTGCACCTGACGGCGCCGGTATTGATCATCGCGGCGGCGCTGCTGCGCGGACGACGGGCGCCGACACCGCCGGTACTGCTGGAACTGCTGCTGATCGCGGCGGCAATCTGGCTGGTCACCGGATACCACTCCGGTCCGATCGCCGGGTCGGTGGTGGCCGGATGCGGCCTGGCGCTCGGCAGTGCGGCATGTGTGGCGACGCTGGTCAGTGTGATCGCGCGGCAGCCGGGGCCGAACCACACGACCACCTCCGCGGCGTTGCAACTTCTGCTCGGCGGGGTCGCGAGCAGTCCGCTACTGCTGCTCGATCCACCGTCGGCACCGATGGCGGCCACTCTGGCTGTGGTCGGCGCCGCCCTGCTCGGACCCGGGTTCGCCCTCTACTGGCAGGCGTTGCGGTGGCTGGACGCGTCGACGGCCAGCGTAATCGGGCTCAACGAGGCGGTGGTCGCCACGCTGGTCGGGGCGGTGTGCACGCGCACACTGCCCACTTCGGCGACCGCCCTCGCGGGTGTACTGATTCTCATCGCAGTCGGGCTGGAGCAGCGATCGGCGACACGGCACCGTGTGCCGCCCTGACGAAGTCGGCGCAGTTCGACGGATCTTTGTCACCGCGCGAATCATCGACGCCGGAGTTGACATCGACCCACGCCGGTCCCACCGCGTCGATCGCCGCGGTGAGGTTGTGCGGGTTCAGTCCCCCGGCGAGCATCACCGGGAACGTCGATCCGGCGAACCGGTCGACGATGCTCGCGCTGATCGACCAGTCGTGCGTGCGCCCGGTGCCGCCGAGCCGGTTCGCCGACCGCGAATCGAGCACTATCCCATCGCAATTCGGCGCCGCCCGCTCCGCGGCGCCGACCGCTTCCGGCCCGGTGACGTGGACCGCCCGGATCACCCGCCGTCCCGCGGCGCTGCGGCGCACCTCGCGCACGGTCTCGAGCGACACGAGTCCGTGCAGCTGAATGCAGTCCACATCGATCCGATCGGCCAGCCGCAGCACCGCCCCGGCTTCGGTGAGATGTGTGACCAGCACGCGTTCGATCGACGACGGCACGAGCCCCGACAGCCGCCGGGCACGCTCGACGTCGACCTCGTCCTCACTGAAATGCGTCGTGCCCGAGATGAACCCCGCCGCATCGGCATCCGCCGCGACGACCGCCCGGAGGTCGGATTCGCTGCGGATACCGCAGATCTTCGCACGGACGTTGATCATCGGTAATCGCTCATTCCGGCTCCCGAGTGCACCTGTTCGAACGAAAAAGACCGCCTGACAATAGAATTGCTGGTCAGACGGTCTATCCGGTGGAGCCGGTGACGGGAATCGAACCCGCACTCTCAGCTTGGGAAGCTGATGTTCTACCACTAAACTACACCGGCCGATGCCAGAGGCACTGCACAGAAGATAGCAGAGCGCGCGGCCGCGGTCACAACTTCCCTCGGCGAGGAAGTGACATCGCACAAAGATGCCACCTCCTCGACTCAGCTCGAAGACTTCACCCACCCGCTGTTCAGCCGATGAACGGCAGCGGAGGCAGTCCCGGCAGTTGAGGTATCCCGCTACCGGAATTCGGGAGCAGCGGGCCGACCGGCCCCTGATCGGGGTAGTCGTCGTCATAGCCGTTGTACTGGTTGTATTCGTCGTACCGGTTGTATTGGTTGTATTCGTTGTGCTGACGGTGGTCGTAGTCGGGCCGCGGCGGATGTGAGCGCCCCGGCCGGGGCTTGGACCTGGGCGGATCCGGCCTGTCGTGCCTGTCCGGCCGATGCGAATCGGGCTTATCCGGCCGGTGCGACTCCGGCCGATCGGAGTGGTGCGACTCCGGCCGATCGGAGTGGTGCGACTCCGGCCGATCGGAGTGGTGCGAATCGGATTTGCCCGATCCACCCGCACCGGGCTTGTCGAACAGACCGGCGGCGGCGACACCGTCCGCGGGTTCGAGCGCTACCGGGTCGGCGAGCGCCGGCGCGGCCGCGGCACCGACCGGCACCAGGATGAGCGCGGATGCGGCGACCGCGGCCGCGAGCGTACGACGGAAAGACCTACCGGATTTCGCTGAGTTCATTCGTTTCCTACTCGGGTGGGCTTGCGTAAGGGAGCTGCCCGACGGGCGCCACGCAGACTCATCGCTGTCTATCGTGCCATCATATAACGGCACATCAAACAGTGATGCGTTTCGGCCGATTCTCGGTACAGCCTTTTCGACCCCCCAACCTCTACACCGTCCGCGGCGCGGACCGGACCTCGATCGAATTGTTCTGCCGTTCAATCCGACTCGTCTGTATTTAGTTCGCGCCGGAATCATAATTGCCCGGCATTTCGTTGTAGCGCAACGTATTAGATACAGGTGCTGTACTGTGCGTCCGGTGCCGCAGTCTGCGGGCCGTTTGCTCCGACAGTTGTCGTCGAACACCGGAATCGAGATACGTGCGTGAATCACAAGCTCTGGCTGCTGGGCCGATCCGCTACCGTCGGTACTCGGATGCTCGGCGAGAAGATTCTGGGACCGAAGGCACGGTCCCTCGTCGACGTACCGATCTCGGGCGACCACCTCACCACCGAGTGGCTGACCACCGTTCTGTGCGCCGACGTCCCCGGCGCCGAGGTATCGGGCTTCGAGACATCCAACGGTAGTAGCGGCACATCGACCAGGGCCGCGATCCGGGTCGAATACAACGACTCGGGTGCCGAAGCCGGTTTGCCGACCGCTCTTTTCGCGAAGACCACAACGACTTTCAGCCAGCGAATTCTGCTGGGCGGCGGAAAGATGATCGACGGGGAGACTCGATTCTTCCGGGACTTCCGTCCCGCCCTCGATATCGAAGCGCCGATCGGATACTGGGGCGCTTCGGATCCGGCATCGTGGCGGTCGATCGCCCTGATGGAGGACATCGCCACGACGCGCGGTGCCGTCTTCAGCGAGCCGACCGCTTCGATCACTCGCGAACAGGCCGAGGATCTGGTCCGCAATCTCGCCCGGCTGCACGGCACGTTCTGGAAGTCCGAGTCGATCGGGGCACTCAACACCCCCGCTTATATGTTGGACGTCTACCTCTCCGCGATCGATATGAAGAAGCGCTGTGAAGTGGGCCTTCGCCGGGCGGAGGAGGTCGTTCCGGCCGCATTGCACGGCAAGAGCGAGCGACTGTGGGCGGGTGTGGAGCGAGCGGTCACGATCGCGACCGAGGATGTTCCGCCGACGCTGCTGCACGGTGATCCCCATATCGGGCAGACGTACCGGACCGATGGCGGCCGAATGGGTTTCGTGGACTGGCAGGTCGTCATGCGAGGCGGCTGGGCACACGATTTCGCCTACACCGTCAATTCCGGATGTGAGCCGGAGGACCGCCGAGCCTGGGACAAGGACCTTCTCGCGGCGTATCTGGACGAGCTGGGACAGGCCGGAGGTACGCCACCGGCCTTCGACGACGCGTGGCTACTGTACCGGCAACAGTCGCTATTCGCCTATGCTGCTTGGGCTTTCACTATCGGCCGCGCGAGTTACCAGCCGCAGATGCAGTCGAACGAAACCTGCCTGACACTGCTACGGCGTATCACCACGGCGATCGACGACCTCGATTCGCTCACCGCGCTCGGCGTGTGACATCCGACCGGCGGATCGCGGTCCGCACATACAGCGCGCCATACGACAACTGGAGTAGTCGATGAGTACGTCGCAGTTCTCGCCCCATCCGCCGACATGCCCTGTTTCCCACGGCTCGCCGACCAGCTACGACGGTCCGCGAGTGGCCTTGTACACCTCGGAATTCTCCGATGACCCGCACCGGGTCTACCGTGAAATGCGCGGCAGGTATGGCTCGCTCGCGCCTGTCGAGCTGGCGCCGGATGTGCCCGCCACACTGGTGATCGGCTACCGCACCGCGGTACGAATCCTCAACGATCCCGAACACTTTCCCGCCGATCCCCGCGCCTGGCAGCAGACGGTGCCGGCGGACTGCCCGATTCTTCCCCTGCTGGAATGGCGGCCGATGGCCAGCAGAAGTTCCGGAACCGATTTCGCCCGATACCGACAGGCCATTACCTCGGGTGTCGACGCCGTCGATCTCTATTCACTGCGCGAGGCCGTGGAGCGGACCGCGCTCCCCCTGATCAACGGTTTCTGCCGGGACGGCCACGCGGAACTGATCACTCAGTACATCTATCCATTGGTGTTCGAGCTGGTCAACTTCATGCTGGGGTGCCCACCGGAGATCGGACAGCAGGTCGCGGCCGGTACGGCCGCGCTGCTCGAAGGCGTCGACGCGGAGCAGGGCAGTCGGATTCTCGGCGAGGCGCTGATGAATCTGGTAGCGCTCAAACGAGCCGAGCCGGGTAACGACATCACCTCGGTTCTGCAGCGCCATGGAGCGGCCCTCGACGACACCGAGGTCTCGCATCACATATCGCAGGTCTACGGCACGGGAATCGAATTCGAGCTGAACCTGATCGCCAACACGCTGCTCCTGGTACTCAGCGATAAGCGCTTCGGCGGCAGTGTGCTCGGCGGCAATCTTTCCTCGCGCGACGCGGTGGACGAGGTGCTGTTCAACGACCCCCCACTGGCCAATCTTCTGATCACCTATCCGCGCCAGCCGATCCTGATCGAGGATGTCTGGCTGCCCGCCAATCAGCCGGTGGTCATCAGCATGGCCGCCTGCAATAACGATCCCGCCATTCGCAGCGACGATATGACGGGAAACCGATCACATCTGGCGTGGGGCATCGGCCCGCACGCCTGCCCGGCGCAGTCACTGGCATATCTGATCGCTCAGGAATCGATCGACCAACTGCTGGACGCACTGCCCGAAATCCGCATCGTGACAACGAATGACGGGCCCAGCTGGCGTCCCGGCCCGTTCCACCGAGCGCTGGCCGGGCTCCCGGTGACCTTTCCCCCCACCGCGCCACTGAATATCGGCGACTAGGGATACGGCCTCAGCTCGGCGGGTGTCGAGGCGGGGTGAACCACGATCGCGACACTACCGACCACCCATGGCCACACCGGTTTTCGCGGTGGCGGGTACATGTGCGGCGGTGGATAGCCCGGATAGGCGCCGTATTCCGGTGGATACTGCTGCGGATACCCCATCACTCGATCCTGCCCCATATGCGACGCCGAGACGCGTCGACCGGTCCCGACGGTGAACGCGCGGCCGCTATCCCTTCTCTCGAAGTCCGATCACTACCTTCTCGATCCGGCGCGCCCGCGTCTCCGGCTTCTTCGCTGCCTCGATCCCCCGGACGAACTGCCGCCGCTGACTCACCGTCGACCCCTCGTAGGCCGCGCGGGCAACCGGATCGGCGGCCAGGGCGGCGATGAAGTCATCGGGTTCGGTGACCGTTATCGGCTCGGTGTCGAGTTCCATTCGCACGTCGACCTTTTCGCGCACGGATACTCCTGCGGCGGTGCGGTTGGCGTTGCTCAGTCCTATCAGGTTGCGGCCCCGCATGATCGCGATGCGGGTGCTCCAGGTATGGCCGTTGTGGGTGACCCGGATGCGGGGCCGTTTACCACCGCCGAGCTCTTCGAGGATGTCGGGCGGAACCTTCGAGCCCGCGCATCGGTTCGGGCGGTTCGACTTCGGTGCGGAACTTCATTTCACGACTCCCGTCCGGACGAATGAATACCCACTTCATGATCTCGCGGCGGCGGTCCGGATCGGGGAGGCGCGGGGTTACGGAAGTGTCCACAGTCGTTCACAGGGCACTGGGATACCGGCGGCCCGGCGCGGCGAAAGTCCCGGCAGGTCCCCCGGTTCGGCTCGAGCCGATACGCTGCTCTCGATATTCACTGTCGGCTCCTCTGAGGTCTTCGAGTTCGCAGACCGACCATCGGGCCCGGGGCACCGCCGTTGCCACATCCCCTCCGTGTGGCACCCGAAAAACGTTAGACGCCGACACAATCGATTTTCGGCAAGTTCGGGGCGCATTTCGGCAAGACGAATTCGGACAGATCGCAAGCGAGAGATGTTGCGGCGCCCGATATTTCGACTCGAAGGAGATTCCTCAGCTACTCGTACAACTCCGCGCGCAGCTGTTCCGGGGTCTGTTCGTACCGGCGCCGGAAGGCGTCGCGGAACCTGCGCGTGGTGCCGAATCCGGTCTCGCGGGCAATCACGTCCATATCGACCGACAGTGGTGAGGTCAGTCGCTGTCGCGCGCGGGCGAGGCGGATCGAACGCAGCAACGCGGCGGGCGCCATACCGGCGGATTCGGTCAGCGCCGTGTGCAGTGTCCGCAACGAGCATCCGCATATCCCGGCAATGGCGTCCGGGGTCAATTTGCTGTCGCTCGCATGGATTTCCATGATCTCCTGGGCACGCGCGGCCAGGACCGCGTGCTTGCCGGGCGCCACGGCGCGGGTTCGATTGAGCACCCCGTCGAGCAACACGAGCGCACTGGAGAACGCGACACTGAAATCCACCGCGGTCCATTCCCCGCAACCGGCATGCAGTTGATGGATCTGACTCACCAGCGAGCGCATCAAGGGGCGGCTCGCGTCCAATGCGAGGGGCGCGTCGCGGGCGCGGGCGATGTGTACCGACTGTTCCGGAACCGTCAGGATCAGCGCGTCCAGCGGTTCGTCCTGTCGCATGACCATCGGCGAACCCCAATGGAAGAACGCCAGCTTTCCCGCACGGACGACCTCCGCGGAATCACCCTGGCTGAATTTGAACTCCCCGGTCAGCGGAAGCAGGAGCCGGAAACTGTTGTCGTCGTCGCCACGGACATCACGCCTGGTTCGGTGGTAGTGCACGGGATCGGAGGCGAACCGCACGAGTTGCAGCCGGCCGACCTGTTGCGCGGTCGTCGACCAGGAGAAATCGCTGCCGGTGTTGTCGGTGTTGCCGAAGGCCATCCCTACCGTTCCCTGCCGGGTGCGCACATAGTGATGCCAGTGCTCCATCCGATCCGCGTTGGTCTCGGCGGCACCCGGCGCATCCTCCTCGCACAGATACCCCTGGTCCACGAGGCCCCCTTCACACTCACTGCCCGAGAAACGATATCGAAGCTACTACAAGACCACGGCCACAACCGTTTTCGCGGCAGTGGCTAATCCGGCCAGACCGGGCCGCGCTTGTTCAGGAAGGCGGCCATACCCTCGCGGGCTCCGGCGAGCTGGGATGCGGCGGCCATGACCTCCACCGCGATCGTGTAGGCGTCGGCCTCGGGGCGATCGAGCTGGGCGTAGAGCGTGCGCTTGCCGAGTGCCTTGCTCGCCCGGCTGCCGCGGGTGGCGCGGGCGAGGAGATCGGTGACCTCCACGTCGAGATCGGCATCGGGAACGGCCCGGTTGATCAATCCCCAGTCGGCTGCGGTGGCCGCGTCGACGGGTTCGCCGGTGAGGGCCATTTCCATCAGGCGTTTGCGGCCGATCGCGCGGGCCACCGGGACCGCCGGGGTGTGGCAGAACCAGCCACCTTTGCCTCCGGGCAGGGCGAAACCTGCCGAGTCCGCGGCGACGGCGAGATCGCAGGAGGCCACCAGCTGGCAGCCGGCGGCCGTCGCCAGGCCGTGCACGCGCGCGACGACGACTTGCGGGGTCTCCTCGATCGTCCGCATGACCTGGGTGCACAGCAGCAGCAGGTCACGCACCCCCGGCAGATCGCGGGCGGCGACATCGGCGAAATCGTGACCGGCGGAGAACACCGGCCCGTTGGCGGCGAGCACGATTCCGGTGGCGTCGGTGTCACCGGCCGCGCGAAAAGCGGCCAGCAACTCCGCGAGATGGCCGGCCGAGAGGGCGTTGCGCCGATCCGGCCGGTTCATGGTGATACGCAGGGTGTCACCGGCGCGGTCCACGAGCAGGTTCCGGTACTCCGTTGTAGCCATATCACCACCGTAGATCCGGTGGCGCCCACGTTCAGCGAATTACTGCGCCGGCTTCTGCACGCACTCGGTGGCGATCTTCTGGCTGGCCGAGCGCACCTTGTCGGTGTCTTCCTTGCTCAGCCCGCCCATGGTGCCGTCGGCGGCGGGCGCGGCGCTGCCGGGCTTGGTCATCTTCCGCAGGCCGTCCTGCGAAATGCCTTCGGCCACATATACTTTCGCGGCGCAGTTGGCGAGTTGCGGATTGTCCGGCAGGCCGCTGGCCTGTAGGGACTTCGCCAGGTCGGCCTCGGTGACGGTCGGCTGCGAATCCTGGGAGCCGCACGCACCCAACAGCGGCAGCGCTATACAGGCGGCGGCGATCAGCGAAATCCTCAACTGTTCCTCAATTCTCGGGCGTATCAGCTTTCACGGCGCGCAACGCGTGCGGACCGCGCAGGGTGATACTGCCCCATCGGGCCGCCGGACAACAGTCCGAGTCGGCAAAACCGGACCCGTCACAATTCGCCGGTTGCCCGATATCGAACCTGTTGGCTCGGCGCCAATGATTGCTAGGGTGTCCCAGTCCATCGTCGTCCTGGTCGACCTCCGGGTCTCGGTGCGGGAGTTCCGAAATGCTGTTGAATCACCACCGGGCCGGCACCGGTGAGCCACTGGTCCTGATCCACGGCGTAGGCAGCCGCTGGCAGGTATGGGAGCCGGTCATCGAGGCCCTGGCCGCCGACTTCGATGTCATCGCGGTGGACCTGCCGGGCTTCGGCGAAACCGAACCCCTCACCGATACCACCGTCGACACCCTCACCGACGCCGTGCACGCCTTCCTCACCGAGCAGGGCATCGAGAATCCCCATCTGGCGGGTAATTCGATGGGCGGGCTGATCGCGCTGAATCTGGCGGCGCGCGGGATCGCCCGATCGGTCACCGCCTATTCGCCCATCGGATTCTGGTCGGACCCCGGGCGCATCTGGTGCCAGCGGGCGCTGGGCCTGTCCGCCACGGTCGGCCGGCGCCTGAAGCCGCTGCTGCCGCGGATCCTCGGTACCCCCGCCGGTCGCACGGCCTTCTTGAGCATCGTGTTCGGCCGCCCCTGGGCTCTGGACACCGCCACCGCGCTCGCGACGGCCGACGGCGTGCTGAACTCGGCGGGGTTCCGCCCCGCGATGGCTTCCTTCGACACCGCCCGGTTGCGCGACGGCGGCAGGCTCGCCCGCGTCCCGGTCACGATCGCCTGGGGCAGCCACGACCTGCTGCTCACCTATCGCACCCAGAGTCGCCGGGCCCGGCAATGGCTGCCCGATGCCCGCCACATCACTTTGCCCGGCAGCGGCCACACCCCCTTCTACGACGACCCTGCCGGTTGCGCGAAGATATTGCTCGAACAGGTCGCTACCGGCGGGTAACCGCAACGGGCGATCCGATCAGGACGGAGTGTGCGATGAGCAACGTATCCCTGACCTTCGACGGTGATCGTGCCTATGTCGAACTGGACCGGCCCGACAAACACAACGGCCTCACCATCGAGATGCTGAACGATCTGGTCCGGGCGGCCCGGGCCGTCGGCCGGCGCGACGACATTCGCGCGGTGATCCTCTCGGGAAACGGTCCGAGTTTCTCCAGCGGTCTGGATATCGCGAAGACGACCGGCGATCCGCTGAGTATCGTCCGCAATTTCCTGCCGATTCCGTGGCTGGGGACCAATACCTTCCAGGAGGCCTGCTGGGCGTGGCGGCGACTGCCACAGCCGGTAATCGCCGCCGTGCACGGCCATTGTTTCGGCGGCGGATTGCAATTGGCGCTGGCCGCCGATTTCCGTTTCGCCGCACCGGATTCCGATTTCGCGGTCATGGAGGTCGCACACGGCTTGATTCCCGATATGTCGGGCGCCGTCACATTGTCGCGGTTGCTCGGTGTGGACAAGGCATTACTGCTCACCATGACCGCCGACCCGGTCGACGCCGCCCATGCCGAGCGCATCGGGCTGATCACGCAGGTCAGCGACGATCCGCGCGCCGATGCCGAGAAGGTGGCAGATCGCATCGCGGCCCGTCCCGCGTCGGCCGTCGCGGCCGCGAAACGATTGTTCGACCGCAGCTGGACCGCCGGAACCCGCCGCACACTCGGCATGGAACGCGTCACCCAGATCCCCCTGCTGGCCCGCCAGGCGCTCGGCCGTCGGTAATTCCACCAAGAAAAGACACGACCTGCGTGGCAATTCCCCGAAACTATCTCCGGAAAACCCCTTCGCGCTCGATTCGCTGTTAACATTTCCACACTTTGCCAGCGAAGCCGATGAATCCCGGGGGCGGCATCGGCGCGAACGGGAAGGGCATAGATTTGTCCAAGACCGCATCCGTCCTGCTGTCTGCGATAGCGGGTGCCTCGGCTTTGCTACTCACTGTGAACACACCGGCGGCGGCGAACCCCAACGCCATCAATCCGATTCCGGTACTCAACGGCACCACCGGTCTGCCGAATCTGGCCGGTCGGTCCCGGGCGATATTCCAGGTGACCGGGATGGCGAGCCCGAATGCCACCGAGAACTACAACGTGCTCGGTACCGATCTGGGAATCATGTGGGACAACGGCCGGGGCGAGATGCTCACCGCCTTCGGCGATACCGCCGGATTCGGTCTGCCCAATCTGCTCGCCGGCAGTTTCTGGGCCTGGCGCAGCAATATTCTGGTGCGCAGCCACACGCAGGATCCGTCCGCCGGAATCTTCTTCGACAGTGCCGTACGCGATGTGTTCGGCCAGGCCCGGGACCTGATTCCCAGCCCGAAGATTCCCTTCATCGAGATCAGTCGCATTCCGACCGCGGGCATCTCCGCGAACGGTGTGCAGTACATGAGCCTGATGTCGGTCAAGAGCTGGGACGATGTCGGCCAGTGGACCACCAACTACTCCGGTCTGGCCGCCTCCGCCGACAACGGTGAGACCTGGGCCGACCTCGATTTCACCCGTCGGCCCAATACCGGCGGCAATACGAACTTCCAGATGAACTCATTCGTGAAGAGTGGCGGCTGGGTCTACGAATACGGCACGCCGTCGGGCCGCAACCACGACGCCTTTGTCGCACGGGTGCGGGAGAACGCCATCGAGAATCTCGGCGAATACGAGTACTGGGACGGTGGCGGATGGCGGCGCGGTGATGTGAATGCCGCCCGGCCGATCACCGGCGGAGTGAGCGAATTGTCGGTGATGTGGAACGACTACCTCGGGCAGTACGTCATGCTGACCACCGACCCGTGGAATTCGGTGGTGATGCGCCGGGCCTCCGCACCGGAGGGCCCGTGGAGTCCGCCGGAGGTGCTGATCGATACCCGGGAATTGCCGACCGCCTACGCGCCGTCGATTTTCCCGTATCAGACCGGGCGTGAACTGTATTTCCTCACCACCGTGCACAGTCAGTACAACGTGATCCTGATGCACACGACGTTGTAGTCCCGTCGCGCACAATGCCCGGCCGGATATCACCGGCCGGGCATTTTCGCGTGGCAGGGAAGCGACGGGCCGACCGCCGGAACCCCATAGACTCGACGCATGGACGCCGCCGAATGGGACGCGCGCTACGCGCAGAGCGAACTGATCTGGGGCGCACCGCCGAATGCGACAGTCGTGGAACATATCTTCGGCCTGGAGCGCCGCATAACGCTGGTGCCCGACACCCCCGGCGAAGCCCCACCGGCCCTGCCGCGCGCCCTCGATCTGGCCGCCGGTGAGGGACGGCATGCCCTGTGGCTGGCGACGCACGGCTGGGAGGTGCGCGCGGTCGATTTCTCCCAGGTCGGTATCGACAAGGGCCGCACGGTCGCCTCGCGGCTGTCGCGCTCGGTGCGCACCCGGATCACCTGGCAGTGCGCCGATGTCACCGATCTGCCCGGGGCGGATATCGACGGGCCGTTCGAATTGGTGCTGGCCGTCTTCATCCACCTGCCCGCCGCACAGCGATGCAGTCTGCTGCTGTCGGCGACCGAGCGGCTGAGCCCGGGCGGTGTCCTGCTCGTGCTGGGCCACGACACCACCAACATCACCGACGGCTACGGCGGGCCACAGGACCCCGACATCCTGTTCACGCCCGACGATGTGGTCGCGGACCTCGCCGCGGCGGAACACATTCGAATCGACAAGGCCGAGCGGGTGCTGCGCGAGACCGAGGGCGGGACCGCCGTCGACGCCCTCGTCATCGCGACCCGCACCATTCCCGATCTGCACGAGCAGGCGGCGTCCGCCGAGCAGTAGCCGCTACAGCCCGGCGCTACCGGTGGGCAACGGCGCGGGCGCCTGCCCATCCCGGTCGTGACCGAACCGACGGTCGTAGTCTCGGCATTCGAAGTCTTGTCGTTCGCGGCCGAACCCCTTCTCGCCGAAACGGTCGTAGCCTCGGCAGTCGTAGCCTTGGCGATCACGGCCGAAACGGTCGTAGCCGAACTTGTCGTAGCCGTCGCGGTCGTAGCCGAAGGTGTCGTACCCGTCGCGGTCGTAGCCGAACCGATCGCGGCCGCGATGGTCATAGCCCTGGCGATCACGGCCGAACTGGTCGTATCCGAAGACGTCGTAGCCGTCGTCGACCTCATGAGAAGGTCCGCTGGGAGCGGGGTTGCCGGGTTCGCCACCAGGGTTGCCCGGGGTACCGGGGTCACCTGGATGTCCGGGGGTGCCGGAGTCGCTACCGGTATGTCCCGGGGCGCCGTGGTCGCCACCGGGGTGGCCTGGCGTGCCGGGGTCACGGCTCGGCCCGCTGGTGGAATGGTCGTTGCTCCCGGGACCGTGTCCGGGATCGCCGTCACGGTCGTGGTCGGCGGGGTCGGCGACGAATCCCGGTGCACCGCAAGATGTACCGGGAAAACAGGTTTCCGCGGTCGCGGCGCCGGCCGTCACCGTGCCGATTCCGATACCGGCCGCCACCACAACTGCGAGCGTGAATCCGGTTCCGAGACGACGCGCACCGCGCATCGTCCGAAGTCTTGCACCCATTGAGATTTTCTCCTGTCGAAAATCCCGACCCGGAACCACGCTATCGGCATACTGCCCGCCGCGCATCAGGGTATTCCCCTAGACATGAATCCGGAGATGTTGCGGCCGCGTTGATTTCGCGAGAATCGATCCACCGTCGGAGGTTTCCGGCGGGGTGGTCAGTCCTCGCCGATACCTGCCCAGCGGCGCAACCAGGTCTCCGCGGTATCGCCGATGAGGTCGAAACCGGTGCGGAAGGAGTGCGGCTGGCCGGGGACCACCACGACCTGCGCGGCATCGGCCGGATCGGGAATACCGAAGGGATCACGCTCGCCGTTGATCACCACCACATCCAGATGTTCCGAGGCGGCGAGCAGTTCCTCCCGGCGCGTCTTCTCCGGCTTCCCCGGCGGGTGCAACGGAAATGACAGCGCCAGTACACCTTTCACGCCTAGGACGACGGCGGTGCGGCAGGCGACACGAGCTCCGTTACTGCGGCCGCCCTGGATCACCGGCATCCCCGGCACCTGTTTTCGAAGTACCGCCACGATGCCGGCCCAGGCCGCGTCCTGAACCGGCATCGATCCGGGCGCCCGCCGCCCCGCCACGCGGTACGGCTGCACCACGCGGGCGACCACTCCGCCCAGTTCGACGGCGCGGTCGCGTACCGCGAGCAGATCCTTCGTCTCGACCCCGCCGCCGGACCCGTGGGTCAGCACCAGGAGGAAACGTTCACCCGCACCGGAATCGATCTCGACCTCGGCAGCCCCCGCATTCGTCTCGATGCGCACACTCTTACGGTAATCCCCGGCTTCGCCCGCACCCCCGGGAGGCGACGCCGATCGCCCGTGTCCCGGATCAGTCGCCGGCCACACAGCGGAATCCGATATGGCTCATACCCGTATCGATCATCTGCGGTCGCCGGGCGGCGGGCCGATAGCGGCGGCAGTAGCTGTCGGCGCACAGGAACGAACCGCCCTTGATCACCTTGCGCGGTACCCGGAACTGCGGTTGACGTGGGTCGTAGCTCTGCTCGGCGCGGCCGCCGCGCGGATTGCGCGGGGCGCAGCAACCGCCCGCGTCCGCGTGCCGCGCGGTATACCAGTCGTCGGTCCACTCCCAGACATTGCCGGCCGTATCGAACAGCCCGTAGGCATTGGGAGGGTAGAAGCCGACGGGAGTGGTGTGCCCGTAACCGGTGTCCGGCCGCCACGGAAAGTCCCCGTGCCAGTAATTGGCTCGTGGAGCTGAATCGTTCTCGTCGCCCCAACTGAACTCGGCCCCGTCGAGCCCACCGCGTGCGGCGGCTTCCCACTGTGCCTCGGTCGGCAGACGGCGGCCCTTCCAGCGGGCATAGGCCGCCGCATCCTCGTGGGCGATGTGCACGACGGGATGATCGGCATGCTCGGCGACGGTGGAACCCGGACCTTCCGGATGCCGCCAGGACGCGCCCGGTGTCCACCGCCACCACAGATTCAGATGCCGCAGATCCACCGGCCCGGCGGTCCGGGCGAAGACCATCGAACCGGGTTGCAGATTCTCCGCGGGCGCGCCGGGAAAGTCCGCGGGATCCAGCGGCCGCTCGGCGACGGTGACGTATCCGGTATCGGCGACGAACCGTTCGTATTCGGCATTGGTGACCTGCCGCGACTCGATCGCGAAGGCATCCACGGTCACCGCGTGCGGGGGCCGCTCCTCCGGATAGTGCCGATCGGATCCCATGGTGAAGGTCTGCGCGGGAATCTGCCGCAATGCGGTGGCGAGCGAAATATCCACGGCGCGTGCGTCTCCTAGCTCCGAGCTCCGGCGGCGCGATCAGCTCGGTTCGGGGGTGAAGATCTCGCGCCAGTCATTCTTCATGCTGACCACCGTCCAGCCGGCGCGACGCGCGTGGTCGAGGGCGTCCTCGGCACCGGCCACGTAATCGAATTCGCGGTCGGCGTCGTCGTGCAGGATCAACATCCGCAGGGCGGGTGCGCCGTCGAGTTCGGAATAGGACAGCATCGGCAGATCACCATTGGAGTTGCCCACCGAGAGGATCGGGCGGCGGCCGATCCGGCTCCAGATCCGGATAGGTTTCTCGGGACCGTCATCGAAGAAGTCCATCGCGGACTTGTACAGCAGATCGGTGCGGCCGTCCTGTTCGCGGTAGGTGAGACCCAGCGCGCTGCCGATCACCCGTTCCGGCGATACCCCGTAGAGCTCGCCGGCGACCGGGCGCATGAAATCCCGGTCGCCGCCGGAGGCGATATAGGTGGTGAAGTCGTTCGCCTCCAGATATCGCAGCAGATCCACCATCGGCGCGAAGCCGCAGCCGCGGTAGGGGCGCGACAGCGTCGGGTGGTCGGCTTCGGTGAAGAAGGCCGCCACCCGCGCGTCGTAATCCTCCACGGTGATCTCGCCGAAGGCACGAGTTACCGCGCCCATCAACAACTTCAGATCACCGTCATCGCCGCGGTAGTGCTTGACCATCGCGGCGCCGAGCCACTTCAGATCCTGCTCGTAGGCGGCCTTCCAGGGTTGTTCGGTGCGCAAATCCGGTTCCTGCCCGGCGATTTCGCCCATTCGCCGGATCGTGAAATCCAGCTGGATCGGCATCGGCTTCTCACACCAGAGTGTGCCGTCGTTGTCGAAGACAGCCACCCGGGCCTCCGGTTCCACATGCTCCGGCCCGTCGGGATCGGTGACACGGGTGACGAAATCGACTATCGCCGACTTGGTTTCACTGTCGGCCCAGGTCTCGAGCGCCGCCGTCACGGTCAGTCCCGGGACAGGAAATCGTGCAGTTTCGCGACCGCGTGATCGATGGTGAAACTGGCCGGTTCCTGGCGCGGCGGGAACTCCTTGAAGGTTTCCAGGAACGCGGTCGCGATGGCGACGCCGTACTCGGCGATGTAATCGTGATCGAGGAACCAGTCCCAGTAGGTATTCGAGGTGATGTCGGCTCGCTCGTAGGGATCGGTGCGCAGGTTGAAGAGTTTCGGCACCCGCAGTGCGGTGAACGGTTCCGCCCAGATCCCCAGTGTGCCCGTCTTGCGCTGCTCCATGAAGACGATCTTCCAGTTCTCGAAGCGGATCCCGAGGACATCGCAGTCGTCGGAGAAATACACCATGCCGCGCCGGGGGCTGTGCTCCGCATCCCCGGTCAGATACGGCAGCAGGTTGTAGCCATCGATATGAACACGGAAACTCTTGTCCCCCGCCTTGTGCCCCTTCTTCAGTTTGTCCACGATATCCGGCTCGCCCGCCGCCGCGAGTAAGGTGGGCAGCCAATCATGGTGCTGGACAATATCGTTGGAAATCGAACCCGCCGGGATCCGGCTCGGCCAGCGGATCACCTCGGGCACTCGGAACGCGCCTTCCCAGTTGGTGTCCTTCTCGCTGCGGAACGGCGTGGTCGCACCGTCGGGCCAGGTGTTGGCATGCGGGCCGTTATCGGTGCTGTAGATGACGATCGTGTCCTCGGCCAGGCCGAGTTCGTCGAGGGCGTCCAGTACCCGGCCCACGTTGCGGTCGTGATCGATCATCGTGTCGTGGTACGCCGACTGCCAAATACCCGCCTGCCCAACACTTTCCGGCTTGGTGTGGGTGCGCAGATGCATATGGGTGAAGTTCAGCCAGACGAAGAACGGCGCACCGGCCTTCTGCTGGCGGGACAGGAAATCGACGCAGGCTTCGGCCACTTCGTCGTCGATCGTTTCCATACGCTTCTTGGTGAGCGGGCCAGTGTCCTCGACGCGCTGCTTGCCGACGCGCCCGAATTTGGGGTCTTCGGTGGGGTCGTCCTCATCGGTGGCCCACGAGTGCAGGACTCCACGCGGGTGCAGCAGCTCGTACAGGCGCGGGTAGGTGTCCTTGTGCGGATAGTCCGGCAGTTCGGGCTCTTCCTCCGCGTTCAGGTGATAGAGGTTGCCGAAGAATTCGTCGAATCCGCGCACCGTGGGCAGGAACTTGTTGAGGTCGCCGAGGTGGTTCTTGCCGAACTGACCGGTCGTGTAGCCGAGCGGTTTCAGCAATTCGGCGATGGTCGGATCCTCCGGCGCCAGACCCAAGCCGGCGCCCGGCATGCCCACCTTGCTCATCCCGGTCCGATACACGCTCTGACCAGTGATGAAGGACGCGCGCCCGGCCGTGCAGCTCTGCTCACCGTAGGAGTCGGTGAACCGCATGCCCTCCTCGGCGAGCCGGTCGATATTGGGGGTGCGGTAGCCCATCAGGCCGTCGCTGTAGCAGCTGAGATTGCTGATCCCGATGTCATCGCCCCAGATCACGAGGATGTTCGGCTTCGAATCCGGCACAGTGGCCTCCTTCGGCGCAGGTGAACTACCTGGCGGACACCCTGCCGCCGAGACGGGCAGCGAACATCACCCGCCCAGGGTGACCCGAGCAGCGGCGAAGCAACTTCTGCGGCCAGGAAGCACTCCCGATGACAGGCCGAGGGGGCCGAGAACCCGCCGGAGCGGGGCGAAGGCCAAAAATACTGTTCCTCGCGTCACATCGCCCGGTCAGCGCTTTCCATGCGCATTACCCATGGGTAATATACGCTGTAAGTTACCCGCGAGTAGAGGGCGGATTTTCCGATCGGCTACCCGGTGTGGAGACACATGGGCGGGAACGGCACCTACACCGACCGCACCGACTCAACGGAGAGTGAGTAACAGACATGGGCCATTACAAGAGCAACGTCCGCGACCTGGAGTTCAACCTCTTCGAGGTGCTCGGCCTGGGGTCGGTACTGGATTCCGGCGCCTACGGCGACCTGGACACCGACACGGTCAAGAACATCATCGATGAGGTACGCCGCCTGGCCGAGGGACCGGTTGCCGAGTCCTTCGCCGATGCGGACCGCAACCCCCCGGTGTTCGACCCCAACACACACAGCGTCGCCATCCCGGAGTCCTTCAAGAAGTCCTTCAAGGCCTATGAAGAGGCCGGGTGGAACAAGGTCGGCCTGAACGAGGAGCTGGGTGGTCTGCCCGCGCCGCGTTCGGTGGTCTGGGCCCTCAATGAGATGATCCTCGGCTCGAACCCGGCGGTCGCGATGTACGCCGCCGGTGGTCCGTTCGGCCAGATCTTCTGGAACAACGCCACCGACGAGCAGAAGAAGTGGGCGGAGATCGCCGTCGAGCGCAACTGGGGCGCCACCATGGTGCTGACCGAGCCCGACGCCGGTTCCGACGTGGGCGCCGGCCGCACCAAGGCCGTCCAGCAGGAGGACGGCACCTGGCACATCGAGGGTGTCAAGCGCTTCATCACCTCCGGTGACTCCGACGACATGTTCGAGAACATCTTCCACCTGGTGCTGGCCCGTCCCGAGGGCGCCGGCCCGGGCACCAAGGGCCTGTCGCTGTTCTTCGTGCCGAAGTTCCACTTCGACTTCGAGACCCAGACCCTGGGCGAGCGCAACGGTGTCTTCGTCACCAACGTCGAGCACAAGATGGGCCTGAAGGTTTCTGCCACCTGTGAGGTCACCTTCGGCGGCCACGGCGTGCCCGCCAAGGGCTGGCTGGTGGGCGAGGTCCACAACGGCATCGCGCAGATGTTCGACGTGATCGAGAACGCGCGAATGATGGTCGGCACCAAGGCCATCGCGACCCTGTCGACCGGTTACCTGAACGCGCTGGACTACGCCAAGCAGCGTGTCCAGGGTGCGGATCTGACCCAGATGACCGACAAAGCCGCGCCGCGCGTCACCATCACCCACCACCCCGATGTGCGCCGCTCGCTGATGACCCAGAAGGCGTACGCCGAGGGCCTGCGTGCCATCTACCTCTACACCGCCGCGCATCAGGACCAGGACATCGCGGAGCTCGTTTCCGGTGCGGACAAGGATCTGGCGTTCCGGGTCAACGATCTGCTGCTGCCGATCGTCAAGGGTGTGGGTTCGGAGCGGGCCTACCAGTACCTGACCGATTCGCTGCAGACCTTCGGTGGCTCCGGCTTCCTGCAGGACTACCCGATCGAGCAGTACATCCGCGACGCCAAGATCGACTCGCTGTACGAGGGCACCACCGCCATCCAGGCGCAGGACTTCTTCTTCCGCAAGATCGCCCGCGACCGCGGTGTGGCGCTGGCCCACGTCGCCGGCCAGGTGCAGAAGTTCATCGAGTCGGAGGCCGGTAACGGTCGCCTGAAGGCCGAGCGCAAGCTGCTGGCCACCGCGCTCGAGGATGTGCAGGGCATGGCCGCCACCCTGACCGGCCACCTGATGGGCGCGCAGGAAGACACCAAGGAGCTCTACAAGGTCGGCCTGGGTTCCGTGCGGTTCCTGCTGGCCGTCGGCGATCTGCTGATCGGCTGGTCGCTGCTGCGTCAGGCCGAGGTCGCCATCAAGGCGCTCGACAATGGAGCGACCGGCGCCGACGAGTCCTTCTACCAGGGCAAGATCAGTGTCGCGCAGTTCTTCGCCCGCAATGTGCTGCCCGAGCTGACCTCGGTCGGTACCGTGCTGTCCAACCTGGACAACGACATCATGGAGCTCGACGAAGCGGCCTTCTGATCCACGGATCGCCGAGCGAGCACAGCTGAAGGTCCTGCCCACCCGCTCTCGGGTGGGCAGGACTTTTCTCGTTTCCGGCGTGGTCGCGTCCGATGGGCGGCGGGGCTCGCTCGAGTCGGACGCACGGGGGCCACCATCCGACGCCGGGCAGCGAATCGGGTAATAATTGGCGGCGCTGGAGTGCTCCGGGGGTCGGTGCGCCATACACAACCGAACGACCGAGACAGTGAGGTGCCGGCCGACGCGACGTGTTTCGTCGGCAGATCGCACATCACCGCCCGCGGGCAGGCAGAATACCCACGGCGCGACTGGAGGAAAGGGATCCCGATATGAGACGACTGTCCGCAATGGCTGGAGCTTGCGCGGCGGTCGCGCTGCTGGGGTTGACCACATCCCCCGCCGGAGCCGACCCGAACAACATCAATCCGATCCCCGGCCTCAACGGCATCAACGGATTGCCGCAACTGCCCGGGCCCACCCAGGCGGTCTTCCAGGCCACCGGTATGGCCTCGCCCAACCGCACCCAGAACAGCAATGTGCTCGGCACCGATCTGGGCATCATGTGGGACGACGGCCGCGGCCAGATGATCACCGCCTATGGCGATACGGCCGGTCTGGGTGTGCCGAACATCCTCGCGGGCAGCGTCTGGGCCTGGCGTTCGAACGTCCTGTTCCGCAGTCCGGCGGACGCCGATCCGGCCGGCGGGGTCAATTACACGAGCTTCGTGGACAATCCGCTGCCCAGCCCGAAGATTCCGGGGATCGAGATCAGCTTCATCCCCACCGCGGGTGTCTCGGTCAACGGCGTGCAGTACATGTCGATGATGTCGGTACGGGAGTGGGGCCCGGACGGCCACTGGGACACCAACTTCTCCACCATGGCGGTCTCCGGTGACGACGGCCAGACCTGGGCACAGCTGCCCACCACCCGCCGCGGCAACGACGGCGGCTTCCAGAGCTTCCAGCAGAACGCGTTCCTGAAGTCCGGCGGTTACGTCTACAAGTACGGCACCCCGGCCGGGCGCAACAATCCCGGATTCGTCTCACGCGTGAAGGAAGGCGATATCGCCAATATCGACGCCTACGAGTATTGGGACGGCGGGGCGTGGAAGCCCAAGGACGCCAATGCCGCCAAGCCCATCGTCGGCAACGTGGGTGAGCTGTCGGTGCAGTGGAACAGTCATCTGGGCCAGTACGTCATGCTGACCACCGATCCGTTCGACTCCGTGGTGATGCGCACCTCGTCCAGCCCGGAGGGGCCGTGGAGCCCGCCGCGCACGCTGATCGATGTACGGGATCTGCCGACGATGTACGCGCCGATGATCTACCCGTACCAGACCGGTAGCGATCTGTACTTCCTGCTCACCATGCACAACCAGTACAACGTTGTGCTCATGCGGACGCCGCTGTAGTCGATATCGGCCGGAGCGAAGAAAGGCTCCGTGCGGTTGCCGGGTCGGGGGTCTGGCAACTGCACGGAGCCGATCTGATTATCGGCACCGGGCTCCACGCGTTACACCGATTCATTCGAGCCCTGAGAAATTCTCGTTCGGGCCGCCGGGGACAATCGAAGGCGGTCGTGGTGTGAACCCGGTCCGCCGGATCCGCGCCGCAGCGTACGCATCGACAGCAACCCGGAGCTTGGGCCCCGCCGAAGCCCGGACGACTCGAGGAGACAGTATGCAGCTGGGAATGATCGGGCTGGGCCGAATGGGTGCCAATATCGTGCGCCGCATCGTCGGAGACGGGCACACCGCGGTCGGATACTCCCGGCACGAGGACCAGATCAAGGAGTTCACCGAGGAACTCGGTGCCGGCTTCCGGGGCGCCACCGACTACCCGGCGTTCGTAGCTCTGCTGGAGAAGCCGCGCGTGGTCTGGGTGATGATTCCGGCCGGCGCCACCGGCGCGGTGATCGACGAGGTCGCCGAACTTCTCGAACCCGGCGACATCATCATCGACGGTGGCAACAGCCGCTACCACGAGGACATCCGGCGGGCGGAGAAGCTGGCTCCCAAGAATATTCACTACCTCGACATCGGCACCTCCGGCGGAGTGTGGGGCCTGGATCGCGGCTACTGCCTGATGATCGGCGGCGAGGCCGAGCAGGCGGCGCATATCGAACCGCTGCTGAAGTCGATCGCCCCGGGCGTCGAGGCCGCCGAGCGGACACCCGGCCGCACGGGTGAGCCCTCACCCGCCGAACAGGGTTATCTGCACTGCGGTCCGGCCGGCGCCGGGCACTTCGTGAAGATGGTGCACAACGGTATCGAGTACGGCGCGATGGCCGCCTACGCCGAGGGCCTGAACATCCTGCACAAGGCCAATATCGGTAGCGAGCTCGACAACGCGCATTCCGCCGAGGTGTCGCCGCTGGACAACCCGGAGCACTACCAGTTCGACATCAATGTGCCCGAGGTGACCGAGGTCTGGCGCCGCGGTTCGGTGGTCGCGTCCTGGCTCCTCGACCTGACCGCCTCCGCACTGCACGCCGATCCGGATCTGACCACCTTCGGTGGGCGCGTCTCGGATTCGGGTGAGGGCCGCTGGACCATCCACGCCGCGATCGACGAGGGCGTGCCCGCGCCGGTGCTGTCGACCGCCCTGTACGAGCGGTTCTCCTCGCGCGGTGAGGCGCTGTACGCGGACAAGGTGCTCTCGGCGATGCGCAAGGCGTTCGGCGGGCACAACGAGCTGCCGGGCAAGTAGGTCAGCGAGTAGGTCACAGACACCTGAGGTCCCCAACGTATTTCGCGTTGGGGACCTCAGCATTGTTCGGATGTGACCGGGTGACGACCGGAATTCGATCAGCGCAGGCTGTCGATCGCGCGGCCGATCATGTCCAGCATCGACAGCGGTCCGAAGACCGCCAGATAACCCAGACCCCAGAGGAATGCCATCGCGCGCTCCTTCCGATACGTTGCCTACTCAATCGAATTGGTGATCGAGCCAGTCGACGGTCTGCATACCGAACAGATCGGTGCCCCAGCCGTACAGGTCGGTGAGCATCTTGATCAGCGAACAGTCGGTGGGCTGATAGGAGACGTCGGTGCCCTGTGCCCGGTAGGTATCGGCGAGGTGGCGCGAATCGGCCGCGGGGACCAACGACATCGGCGAATCGTCCTTGGCACACGAGGTGATCAGCACCTTGGACTTCGGGGCACCGGAGCGGCCGAGCTCGTTGTCGTCGAAAACAGGCTGGAACGCCGGCTCGTCGGCCGGGCTCAGACCGGAGTTGAACATCGCCCGCAACGGTATGAACGGCATGCTGAAGTAGGCGTCCTGACACTGACTCCGGAAAATCTTCGCCACCGCCAGCCCGGCCGGATTCAACTTCGAATCCAACTGCATCTCAGGGTATTTCGGCTCCAAACCGAGCAGCGTCGCGAACGCGAAACCCGAACCCACCGAACCGTCGGCCACCCGCATGAAGTTGCGCTGATTGACGACCATGCCTTCCAGCACAGTCGATTTCACGTTCAACTCGGGTGCGTAGGCGGGCTGCAGTTCGGCGGCGAAACCCGCACCGACTCCGCCGCCGGCGATTCCGAAGATCGCGACCTGCGCGGCGGGATCCAATCCGGCGTCCCGCAACCCCAATGCGGCGCGGGTGCCGTCGAGTTGAGTATGCGCGGCGTACTTGGCGGCGAAGACTCCGTGCGGGGCGCGATCGGCGTCATTGCCGACATCGGAGATCATTACCGCGTAGCCCTTGCCGAACATCAACGCCAGCGGGCCCAGTGCCGACCAGGAGGCGCCGTCGAGCGGATCGCCGCCGGTCCACTGGGTGCTGGGGTGGCAGCTCCAGCCGACGCTGTCGTTGGCCTCTTGATACGAGATGACGCGTTTCTCGTCGGCGGGCTTGCCATCTCGCGGAATCATCAGGATCCCGGTACTGATGGCCGGTGTCGTGCCGTCCCGTTCGGTGGTGACGTACATGAGTTTCCACGCGTCGAGATTCGCCGGCTTCACGCCGGTGAACAGGACGTCGACCTTCTTCGCCTTCAACACCGTGCCCGGCTTCTCCGAACCGGTCAGCGTGGGTTCCCGGTAGAACGGATCGTCGGCCCGCAATGCCTGGAAGTCCTCCTGCGGGCTCGCCGGGGACGCGCCCTGCAATGAGCCGACCACGAAACCGTTGAAGACCTGATCCAGGGGTGGGGTCTGCGTCGGAACCGGTTCCGCCGCAGCGGTTCCCACGGCCGCGCAGCACAGGGCGAGAGCGGTGGTAACCGCCATGAATGTCCGGAGCTTCTTCATTCAGCCCTCCTGTGTCTTTGCGGGACACCCGCACCCGGTCGGCCCGATGAGTGGCTTCGCATTGTGACTCATCAGCCCTCCTGTGTCTTTGCGGGACACCCGCACCCGGTCGGCCCGATGAGTGGCTTCGCATTGTGACTCATCAGCCCTCCTGTGTCTTTGCGGGACACCCGCACCCGGTCGGCCCGATGAGTGGCTTCGCATTGTGACTCATCAGCCCTCCTCCTGGCCCGCCGGTGTGATCGTCAATTCCTGCACAGCCGACCCCAGCAACTGGGGGATGTTCAGCAGCGGCCGGTGCGATTCCAGTTGCACCTCGTACGGGGTGCGCAGGGTGGCCTCCAGTGCGGGCCAATTGTTTTCGACCTGCCACTTGTATTTGGGCAGCAGCTGGGTGGTGATGTAGTCCCAGCGGGGGTCGAGCACCGACCAGTTCCAGCTGGGCAGCGGCAGGGTCAGCACCATCGCGCGGCCATCGGCAGCGGTGAAAGGCACTCGCACCGGACGGAATTCGCGCGGCGGCACCACACCTGCCACCGACGGCGAACCGGCCGCGCCACTGAGGTAGGTGATCGCCTCGCCGACCGAACCCTTGTAATTGCGCACCTCGTCCCACTGTGCGCCGATCGCCCATTGCTGTTCGCGCCGAAGCAGTACCGCATTTCCGGCGGCGATACGGTCCTGATCACCGGAAGCCACGTCGCGCCAGGCGCCCATGATGTCGTCACCGAACAATCCGGCGCGCTCGAATTCCGTCAGCGCGGGCAGACCGCCGGTGACGTAGGCGTCGTGCATGGGCATCAGATCGGAGAAGATGTTCTTCTGCATCACGAGGATCATCCCCAGAATCCAGTGCAGATCCTCGGGAGTGATGACCGGGGCAGCCTCGGCCAGCGCTCGCAACCCTTCCGGCAGCATCGCGACGGCCTGCGGGCCGGCCGCCTGTTGCACGGCGCCGAGTACGGCATGTGCGGCATCGGCGATACCGGGCAGGTCGTAGAGGTTGCCCATCAGTTCGGCGTCGACGAGGCCACCGCCGAAATCGGCGCCGACCTGGCCCCCCATCCCGGCCCACTGCAGTTCACGGTGGTCGAGCTGCAGATTCTCGTAGTACCGGTACGACTTGATCAGGTTCTCGCGATTGGCCTGAACTCCGGTTCGAGGATCCCAGGTCCGCAGGTCGATGCCGGCCTTCCCGGTCGCGTCGACCAGCCAGTACTGGTAGAGCAGTGCGGCATAACGAGTGGGGGCGATACCTTCCGCCCGGGCCGTGTCGAGCAGCCGGCCGAGTTCGGCATGGTCATAGGGCAGTGCGGGATTCACACCACCGGGAGACTGCGCCGCATTGCGATTGACCAGAGGAAGGTCGAGGAACCGGTCGAGCTCGGGCGAGGCGACCGCCGGTGTGGCGGTGAGTACCCCCAATCCGACGACCGCCGCGAGAACGAGTCCCGCGCCGCGCGCAATTGCGCTGATACGCATGCTGTTTCAGCCTTCCGCTATCGGTTCGATGATGGATCGGCAGATTTCCTTCGCGATCGGTCGCGAATCAATAGCTCTGCACAATGGCAGCGCGAAATTACCGAGCAGTGCTACCGATCAGCGGGTTACCGCGAGATTACCAATAGGTGTTACAGCAGGTAATCTTCACCACTCCGTATGTCGAGGAAATTTCCGATCCGCCGCACCCGGCGGAAATAGCCGGCGACAGGACCTTTCGGTGCACAACGTCGGCTCTCGACCACTATTGAAGCCCGAATATTTCCGATGATTGATATCACAGTTCGGTAACGCCCAAACTCGGGCGGAGTGCGCCCATCGAGCGCGGATAGGTTCCTGCGCCACGAACGACTACGGTCGGTCCATGCGCAACGTTGCCGGGGTCGTTCTCGCAGTAGCCGCAGTCACCCTCGCGGGGTGCTCGGATGGTGGCAGTTCCACCTCCACCACCACATCCGGTGCCGCGTCCGGCACCGCGGGCCCCGGCCCGCTGCCCGCCGCGACAACCACCGCGGGCAACCAGCAGGACTGCGCCGCAGGCTATCTCGCACAGTTCAGCACCCGGCAGAAGTTGGCCCAGCTGCTCACGGTGGGTGTGAAGAATTTCGCGGACGCCACGCAGACAGTGCGGGACGAGCAGGTCGGCGGCATCTTCATCGGCAGCTGGACCGATCAGTCCATGTTCGCCGATCAGCAGGTTGAGCAGGTCAAGGCCGCGGCACACACACCGCTGATGGTGACCATCGACGAGGAGGGCGGCCGGGTCTCGCGGTTGAAGAACCAGCTCGGTCCCGCTCCCTCGGCCCGCGAGGCCGCGCAGACCATGTCGGCCGACGAGTACTACCAGCAGAGCCTCACGCGCGGACAAGAGATGAAGAAACTCGGCCTCACCGTCGATTTCGCGCCCGATGTGGATGTCAGCGACGAACCCGACGACGCCGTCATCGGTGACCGGTCCTACTCCGAGGATCCGCAGGTCGTCACTCAGTTCGCCGACGCCTACATCCGGGCCATGCACGACGCCGGGCTCGGCGCGGTCATGAAGCACTTCCCCGGTCACGGCCACGGTTCGGGTGATTCGCACACCGGAGCCGTGCGCACCCCGCCGCTGGACCAGATGCAGCAGGTGGATCTGGTGCCGTTCCGCAATCTGATCGATTCGGGCGCGGCCGTGATGGTCGGCCACCTGGATGTTCCCGGCCTCACCGATCCCAATGTCCCGGCCAGCATCAGCCCGCAGGCGATGGCGCTGCTGCGACAGGGCACCGGTTACGGCGCAGCGCCCTACGCCGGCCCCATTTTCACCGACGATCTCAGCGGGATGGCGGCGATCACCGCCCGGATGGGTATCGAGGACGCGGTCGCGGCCGCCCTGGAGGCCGGCGCTGACGACGCGCTGTGGATCAGCACCGACGCGGTGAGCTCGGTTCTGGACCGACTCGAGCAGGAAGTGCGCGACGGCAAATTGACCATGAAGCAGGTCGACGACTCCGTCCTGCGGGTCGCCAAGTTCAAGGGCATCCAGCTCCCCTGCTGACCTCGGCCCGAGCACATCAGCGGCAATTGCCGTCCCTCGAAACTTACCTTGGAGTAAGATAGGGGTTTCGATATCGGCTAGGAGAGCACATGGCAGGCGGAACGAAGCGGCTTCCCCGGGCGGTTCGTGAGCAGCAGATGCTGGACGCCGCCGTCGAGGTCTTCTCCCGAAAGGGATATCACGACACGTCGATGGATTCCATCGCGGCCGAGGCGAAGATCTCCAAGCCGATGCTGTATTTGTACTACGGCTCCAAGGACGAATTGTTCCGGGCCTGCATCCAGCGCGAAAGTGTGCGCTTCATCGAGGCCGTCGCGGTGGCCGGCAATCCCAAACTGACCCCGCACGAACAGATGCGCGCCGGCCTCGAGGCGTTCCTGTCCTACGTCGACAACAACCGGCTGTCCTGGTCGGTGCTGTATCGGCAGGCCCTGGGGCAGCAGCCGTTCGCCTCGGAGATCGCCAACAGCCGTGAGCGCATTATCGAACTGACCGCGAAACTGCTCGAGTCCAGCGCCAAATATGCCGAGCCCGGAACGAATTTCGATATCGTCGCGGTAGCGGTGATCGGCGCGGGCGAGGCCATCGCGGACCGGATCGCCAGCGGTGAGGTCGATGTCTCCAGTGCGGTGAACCTGCTCGACGATCTGGCCTGGCGCGGCCTGGCCGGTAGGAAGAAGCCCGAATAACCCCGGGACCAGCGGTGTCCGATTTGCGCGTCGCGGTCTCCGCTGCCAGAGTGCGGATTGCACAGACGGTCGGATAACCGATGCGGCCGGGGGTTCTACGGGGCGGAATTGTTCGGACTTCTCACGCCGTGCGGTCACAGCGCGGCGAAATACGGGTTGGATGCGACGGATTGGCGAACCCACATGTGTGGGCTGTGCCTCGGATTGCGCGACGGCCACGGCCACGGGTGCGCTGTGCGCGGATACCGCCCACGGCTGCGGCTGCGGCTGCGGCTGCGGCTGCGGCTGCGGCTGCGGCTGCGGAAAGGACAGCGACCGAATACTTTCCGGCAGCACCGACGCCACTCGGTTGCTGGGGTTCCCGACACCGCCCGGCAATATCAGGCTGTCCATGACGGCCGATACGACAGCCGCGGCGGACAGCTCGGCCGACCCGACCGGCAGCCTCGCGCGGCCCCACTCCGGCGTACCCGAGACCGCTGCCGCGTTGCCGCACGCCCGGTCCCCGTACCAACCCGACCCGTATCGGGCGAATCCGTACCCCGGGCCCGCGCCCTATCAACCCCCTCCGCGGCAGCCCTATCAGCCCGAACCGTATCCCTCCGAGCCTCCGCCCGGCCAGTATCCACCGGGCACCGAGCCGTACCCATATGGGCCGCAACAGGATCCGTCCGCGGTGCCGTACGGCGATCCCGGACGGCAGCCCCACGATATTCCGCCGCCGTTCAGCGATCGGCCGGTGACCGATCCACATCCGCCCACACCCGGCCCGCCGCACGAACCACCACCCGAGCCGCCGGGGTTCTGGGGCGGAATCGGGATCATCTGCGGCGTCTACTGCACCGGCTACGCCTGTTGCGCCGGCCATCGGCGGCCGTGCAGCGGTGAGCACCGCGACTCGTGGATACAACGATGCGATTGCGACTGCGGCGACTGTTGCGACTGCGGGGATTGCTGCAGTTGCTGCAACTGCTGTGGCGAATGCGGCGACGGGTGCGATTGCGATTGCTGCGGTTGCGACTGCGGTTGCTGAATCCGCGCCGGTATCGGCGTGTGACCGCAATCCGGAACGGCCGCACACCTTTTCGGCTTCGCCGCGTATCGAATCCCCCATGCGATCCGATATGCGGCCACCGAAAAGATGTGCGGCCGTCCGTTACCGCGGACTGCTCAGCGCAGTGTCGCGGTCAGATGAGGGTAGCCCTTTTTCGGGTTCTTCAACGAGAGGTCCCAGCCTTCCGCGGCCTGATCGGCGTAGACGTTGACCGTGGACGGCAGCAGGATCGGCTTGCCGAATTTCACCGCGTAGGCCGCCTGTGCGGGCACCCGGCCCTCGATGACACCGAGAATCGCGGCGGCCGACCACATCCCGTGCGCGATCGAGCGCGGGAAGCCGAAGGCCTTGGCGCTCAACGCGGACATGTGGATGGGATTGCGGTCACCCGAAGCCGTGGCATAGCGATGGATCATGGCCTGATCCACCTTCAGTGTGCGCAACGGCGGCGGCGGTACCTCGTCCGGCTTCGGTTCCGGCTTGGGACCGCCCGACAGTGAGGTGCGCTGCTGGTGCAGGAAGGTGGTGACCTGCCGCCATACCAACTCCCGGCCCACCCGGATCTCGCTGATCGCGTCGACCAGCAACCCCTTCGGATGTTCGCGCAGATTCTCCACATGGGCGTGGATGTCGAGCGGTTCGCTGACCGAGATCTCGCGGGTGCGCTCGATGAGATTCTCCGCGTGCACCGCACCGACCGCGACGAACGGGAAATCGCGGGCCACGACCAGCTGCATCACCACGGGGAAGGTGAGTACGAATGGATAGGTCAGCGGCAGCGAATCACCGAACCGCAGCCCGGTGGCATGACAGTAGGCGGCCAGGTGTTCGGGATCGACGCGGACGCCGTTCCATTCCACGACGCGATCCGGAATCTCGGATTTGCGCGCCGAAACCAGCGGCAGCGGAACGGCTCCCAGTGCGGCCTTCAGGTAGAGGCTGCCGGTTTTGGGCGGCTCGTTCAGTGAGATGGTCTGGGTGTCGGCCATATCAGGCTCCGATCATGGCCTGGCCGCAGACGCGGACGACGTTGCCGCTCACCGCGTTCGAGGCCGGGCTGGCGAAGTAGGCGATGGTCTCGGCGACATCGACGGTCTGGCCGCCCTGCAGCAGCGAACTCAGTAGGCGGCCCGCCTCGCGGGTGCCGACCGGAATCGCGGCGGTCATCGCGGTTTCGATGAAACCGGGAGCGACGGCGTTGATGGTGATGCCCTTCTCCGCCAGCTTCGGCGCCTCCGCGTTCACCATGCCGATGACACCGGCCTTGGACGCGCCGTAGTTGGTCTGGCCGCGATTACCGGCGATACCGGCGATCGAGGAGACGTCGATGACCCGGCCGCCTTCCTTCAGCGCGCCCTTGGCCACCAGGCCCTCGGTAATGCGGTGCGGCGCGGCGAGATTCACGTTCAGCACGGAATCCCAGCGACCGGCGTCCATATTCGCGAGCAGCTTGTCGCGGGTGATACCGGCGTTGTGGACGATGATGTCGATGCCACCGAAGCGCTCGGTGGCGAATTCGGCGATCTTTTCCGCGGCATCGGCGGCGGTGACATCGACCGCGAGCGCGGTACCGCCGACCTTGTTGGCGGTCTGCGAGAGCGCCTCGCCGGCGGCCGGGATATCGGCGACGATCACGGTGGCACCGTCGCGGGCGAAGACCTCGGCGATGGTGGCGCCGATACCGCGCGCCGCACCGGTGACGACGGCGACCTTGCCGTCCAGCGGCTTGGCCCAGTCGATTCCGGTGGCGGCGTTTTCCGCCTGGCCGACCCGGAAGACCTGGCCATCGACGAACGCCGACTTGGCCGACAGGATGAAGCGCAACGTCGACTCCAGGCCGGTGGCGGTCGCGGCGGCCTCGGGGTGCAGGTAGACCAGGTTGCTGGTGGCGCCACGCAGCAGTTCCTTACCGACACTGCGGGTGAAGCCCTCGAGAGCGCGCTGGGCGATCTGCCCGTCGACACTGCCGGCCAGTTCCGGAGTGGTGCCGACGACCAGGACGCGGCCCGATGCCGCGATCGAGCGCATGGCCGGCTGGAAGAACTCGAACAGCTGCGACAGCTCCTCGACCGAGCCGATACCGGTGGCGTCGAAGACCAGGGCGCCGAGCTTCACACCCTGCGCGGGGGCGTCGACGAAGGTGTAGTCCGACAGTTGGGTGCGGGCGGCGTCGGCGACGCGCCCCTTACCACCCAGCAGAACCGGGCCGGGCAGGGCGGGCTCGCCGGGGGTGTAGCGGCGCAGCTTCTCCGGCTGCGGCAGACCCAATTTGCCGGCGAGGAAGGCGCCGGGGGCGGAATTGACGAACGAACCGTAGAGGTTGGGAGCGCCCTTACTCTTGCTGGCTGCCACTGTTCCTACCTTCTCCTTGTGTCGTATGGATCGTCTCGTGTGGATCCTGCCGATTTCCTGCGACCCCGCGCGGTGTAGCGCATATCTCCGGGGTACGGTGTCGACAATTAACTTACTCCAGAGTAAGTTTAATGTAAACCGACGGAACCAGCAGTGCAGTCGGCCGGGGCACCGATATCGAACCCGCCCCGGCGTCGGCGAAACCGCGCCCACCCCACCCCCGCCGGCTCCGCAAGCTCCGCCGGCCGACCGTCCCCAGCGCCCACCCACCCCGCCGGCTCCGCAAGCTCCGCCGGCTTACCGTCCCCAAGGAGACTCGAGTGACCACCAAAGCCCGTTCGGCGAAGAGCGCATCAGCGAGCAACCGCAGCAAGCAGACCAAGCCGGTGGCCGTCCTCGGCGGTAACCGGATTCCGTTCGCTCGGTCCGACGGCCGTTACGCCCACGCCTCCAACCAGGACATGTTCACCGCCGCACTGAACGGATTGGTCAGCCGGTTCGGGCTGCAGGGTGAGCGGCTCGGGATGGTCGTCGGTGGCGCGGTCCTCAAGCGTGTCGGCGAGCACGGGATGGTCCGTGAGAGCGTGCTGGGCAGCGAGCTGTCGCCATACACCCCCGCACACGATCTCCAGCTGGCCTGCGGCACCGGCCTGCAGTCGATCGTCACCGTCGGCGACGGAATCGCGCTGGGCCGCATCGACGCCGGCATCGGCGGCGGTACCGACACCACCTCCGACGCACCGATCGGTGTGAGCGAATCCATGCGCGAATGGATGCTCGACGCCAACCGGGCGCGCAACAACAAGGACTACGCCAAGCTCGTCGGCCGGTTGCGCCCGAGCATGGTGGGCATCGAGATCCCGCGCAATGCCGAACCCCGCACCGGCCTGTCGATGGGCGACCACGCCGCGATCACCGCCAAGGAATTCGGCATCGCCCGCGAGGCCCAGGACGAACTGGCCTACCTGTCGCACAAGAACATGGCGGCCGCCTACGACCGCGGCTTCTTCGACGATCTGGTCACCCCGTTCCTCGGCCTGACCCGCGACGACAACCTGCGCCCGAACTCCACCCTCGAGAAGCTGGCCACACTGAAGCCGGTCTTCGGCAACAAACTCGGTGACGCCACCATGACGGCCGGCAACTCCACCCCGCTCACCGACGGCGCGTCGGCGGTGCTGCTGGGCAGCGAGGAGTGGGCGGCCGAGCGCAACCTGGCGCCGCTGGCCTACCTGGTGGACAGCGAAGTGGCCGCGGTCGATTACGTGTGGGGTCCGGACGGCCTGCTGATGGCGCCCACCTACGCGGTGCCGCGGCTGCTCGCTCGCAACGGGCTGACCCTGCAGGATTTCGACTACTACGAGATCCACGAGGCATTCGCCTCCGTCGTGCTGGCCACTCTGCAGTCCTGGGAGTCCGATCAGTACTGCAAGGAGCGGCTCGGCCTGGACAGCGCGCTCGGCTCGATCGATCGCAGCAAGCTCAACGTCAACGGCTCCTCCCTCGCGGCCGGGCATCCGTTCGCCGCGACCGGCGGGCGCATCATCGCCCAGACCGCGAAGCAGCTGGCGGAGAAGGGTTCCGGACGCGCGCTGATCTCCATCTGCGCGGCCGGCGGCCAGGGTGTGGTCGCGATCCTGGAGCGCTGAAGCACGTAAAGCTGCGCTCTGCGACGCAATTCGGCGCCGGTCCAAGTACGGCTGGACCGGCGCCGTTGCGTCTCGGCACACCGAGTCCTCGGCACGCTTCGGTGTATCGGTGCGGCGAGCGCGTCATGCCGAACCGATACCGAGACCGCCGAAGCGGTTGCGGCGGTTGAACAGTCCACTTCTGTGCGTGCAGCCCTTCAGCCTAGATAAGGCTCCGTCCGATGCTCTGCGTGATGTTCGAGCCGGAGACGAACCGTGTCGTGTACCGGTATCTCGGGGAGTTCATCCGGGTGGACGAAACGGACTTCGGTCGACTCCGAACTGACTTCGATCTGCCCGCCGACAACCTTGCCGTAGTAGGTGATGTTGAACTCCTGCCGGACTTCTCCATCTTCGTAGGCGATGACGTGGGCAGGGTCGGTGTATATCCCGAGCAGCCTCGTCAACTCGATATCCAGACCGGTCTCTTCCTTGGTCTCCCGTATCACGCATTGTTCCAGCGTTTCGCCGATCTCCATCACTCCGCCGGGAAACGACCAGTTTCCGGAATCGCTTCGCCGCTGCATCAGGATCGAGCCGTCATTGTCGACCACCAGCGCGGAGCCGCCCGGAACCAACGAATTCGGCACAGGTGCGTCCGGATCGCGGTAGTAGTCACGCCGTGAGCCCACTCGGTCCCCCCTGTGAGTAGCTGGTGGTTGTGTCCCAAATTTGCTCTGCCTGGTCAGCGAATGACGCGAAGATACCGTGCGGGGAGAGTTTCCGTAGGTGTAGTGCGGGGTGTTGGTAACCGCGGGCTCGGACCAGGTATGGAGTGACCAACATCTGATCATCGAACCTGAATACCGAGTTGTACAGGTGCGTGCCGTGGAGGCCGATCGAGCATCCGGAGGTATCGGCGAGGTCACCGAGCATCGAGAGCGCGTTTCGGATTCGGCCCGGGAGCGTTCCGTGCATTTGCTCGAGCGAGTCTCGTTCTCGCACGTGGTCGCAGTCGGGGTCGGCGAACGCCAGCCGGACCCTTGCGCCTGCTCGGCATTTCTCCCCGATGAGGTCCGACGCGTTCGGCAACAGCTCGAGCACGAACGGGTACGCGTACCCGATGATGTCGATTTGATCCGTGGCTTTGAGTAGTAACTGAGTCCACAGTTCATTCGGGATGTCCGCCCGGTGCGCGTACGCACCGACAACTTCGGCCGTAGCGGGTGCCCCGGCGGTTTGGTCGGGTCGGGTCTGCGGCCAGAGCGCGTCTTCGGGTTCGTGGAGTATCCGCGCTACCTCAGCACGGGTCCGTCGGTGCGGGACTCTTCCGGCCAACCATCGGTTCACGGTTTTCGCATCCACGCCTACGGCTGCCGCGAGCGCCGCCGAGTCCAGTTGTGCGCGAAGCATTGCCGATGTCAGGCGATGGCTCATACCGGAACTTTAGGGGACGTTTCGAGTGCGCGGAAGTGTCCACAAGAACGTCCTTTGGCGAAGTTCAGGTGTCTACGCCACATCCATACCGTTTTGGTCAGCCCCGGCATCGGGTCGAAACCGACTTCCCCGATGCCGGGTGCACGACCAAGCGATGACGGAGCCGACATGGATGCAGAGCGAAGGCGTACAAGGCTTTACGTGTTTCCGGGCGGTGTGCTCGAGACGACAGATTGTGGCGATGACGACTGCGGCGGGTTCTATATCGAGTTCCGCAACCAAGCGCTGCCGCAACGTATTCCGGACGTCTCCTACCTACCGCCGCCGAACTTGCCGGTCGAGTCGGCCGACCCTGAGACATGGGTACGGGTGCTCCGACTGCTGCGTGAGCTGTGATGGTGACACTCGGTTGGATTCTTGTTGTCGGTTTGCCGCTGAGTGTGATCGTCTGGGCTGTCCGACCGTATCGGGACTGAAGCAGTCCCGAGCTACTGTCTTCGAACTCGGCTATTACGCGACAGAATCTGGGCTGCCGCGATTCGGTCGTAACAGAGAATCGTGCGACGGGAATCGTTGCCAGTCAATTGATTCAACGTGCGTCGACCTACTCAGGCAGTACCGTGACAGTCAGTGCGTTGAGCCGCTCAGGCGCGGCGACGACCTCGTACGCGGCCACCCAGTCGCCGGTCACGGTGAGCAGCAGGACCGCCGCCAGCCGACCGTGCGGTGCCACGACTATGCCGACCGTACCGTCGATCAGCGCGAGCCCGGCGACCAGCGAGCGATCGCGCAGCAGCACGGTTTCCTTCGCGACCCCGGCGGCACCGCGCGCGGTGGTGGGCACGCCCGGCGGGAGTACGGCGGGATCGGCGACCCGGACGACATCGGGTGCCAGCACCGTCAGCAGACGCTGGATGTCACCGGATCGGGAGGCGGCGAGAAATGCCGCGACCACCTCGCGCTGATGATCGAATTCCACTGTGGCGGTGACTGATTCCCCGCGCACCCGCAGCCGGGCGCGGCTCGCCAGCTTTTTCGCGGTGGCCGGGGTGCGCCCCACGATGGGAGCGATCTCGTCGAACGGCACCGCGAACATATCGTGCAGGACGAAGGCGACCCGTTCGTCGGGACTCAGGAAACGCAGAACTACCAGCAATGCGCGTCCGACCGAATCATTGAGTACCGCTTCGGATTCCGGCTCGCGGTAACCGGCGGGCGGGGGTACGGATACTTTCTCCGACGCCTCGGCCCAGTCGACCGGATCCTCCCGGCGTGCGGTGCGAGCACGCAACAGGTCCAGGCAGATGCGGGATACCACGGTCGTCAGCCAGGCCGCCGAATTCCTGATTTCGGCGGGGCCGGTACCGTCGGCCGCGCTCGCGTACCGCAGCCAGGCTTCCTGGACGGCGTCCTCGGCTTCGCCGACCGAGCCCAGCATGCGATGCGCGATATCGCGCAAACGTCCGCGATGTTCTTCGAAGCACCGCGCCAGATGGTCCTGATCGCGCACCGGTCACCTTTCTCGGCTGCCGTCCGTCGAACGGATGCGGGACGGATTCGCCCTGTTCGCCCGCGCCGTGAGCATCGGCTCACGATCCACGATGTCAGATCGGGGCGCCGAAACAGCAGGAGGGTGCAACTATGCACACCGCATACGTCATCGTCACCATCATCGCCGCGGCAGCCGCCGCGACGGCCGGGCTGATCGATTTCGTCGCCGCCGATTGGGTGCGCGGCAATATGCGCACCTACGGCGTACCGGACCGGGCGCTGACACCCCTCGGGTTGATCAAGTTGGCCGGCGCGATCGGCCTGCTCGCCGGGTTGATCTTCCCGCCGGTCGGGCTCGCCGCGGCGGTCTGCCTGGTGCTGTATTTCATCGGCGCGGTGATTACGGTGCTGCGGGCACGGTGCTACACCGACCTGCCCTATCCCATGCCGTTCCTGGCCCTGGCCGTGGCCGCGGTCTGCGTGCTACCGGCGGCATAGGCCGGATCCGCGATCCGCTCCACCGCGGCGACGATCTCCGACAACAGCGGCAGCGATTCGTCGCGCTGGGGCGAACGGGCCCACCAGCGCCCCTCGTGCGTGTGCCGGCCGAATCCGGTGGGCAGAATGAGATTGCTGCGATGTGCGCCGACATCCACGCCGTGGCGCCCCAGCCGCATCGTGCGATCCAGATCCGGATTTCCGTCGAATACCGCGAGAAAGGTTCGGCGAGGCGGGTCTTCACGCACCAGCACCGGTCCGGGAATACCCCGTACGGTCAATTCACCGAGCACCAGGGCGCCGAGCGGTTCGGGCGTGTTGACCGCCGCGACGGAGTCGACGAGCGGTAATACGACATATCCCGGCGAGGTGACGCGTACATGGGGTAATCCGAACAGCTCACGGTATGTCTCTGCCCAATCCTGCGGCGTGGCAATCTCTTTCAATCGCACGGTACAACCTCGCTCACGGTCGATGTCCCGGTGCCGCATCGGCTCCGATCGTCGGTTGTTCCAGTGAATAACGGAAACCACAGCAGCTCCACGTGATTCGGTGAATCGCATGCGAATTGTCAGCCACGACTGAGATTCGACGATAATCAGACCGAATGGTTTGAGGCAATGGCCCGATGCCCCGATCGGCGCGGCGGCTCCCCAGGGCCGATGACGCGCCGCGGCCGGTGAGTCGCCGCACCCTCCCGTGGACGTTTCGGGCCCGGCCGTCGCCGGCGGCGGAACTCCACTATTTCCCGGATTCCACAATAATCGGCGGATTTCGGTTTACGCGAATCTCATTATCTCGGCTCGAATCGCTAAATCCGACTCGACCTCAGGTATATCTGCAGCTCGCGCGGGTAGTCTCGGGGCGTATCTCGCCCACGGCACACCGAGTCCGGGAGGTCGCCATGACTTGCGACTTGATGCTCATCGCCTATGACGGATCCGAAAATGCCAAACGCGCCGTCGAATACGCGGGCCGGTTTCTGTCCGCCCCCAAAGCCGTGGTGCTCACGGCCTGGGAGCCGATGGTGCGCCAGGCCACCCGGCTGTCCGGACTTTCCGGGGTGATGCAGCCGGAATGGATGCCGGACGAAGACATCGAGGATATCGCCTACGTCGATGCCAAACAGGTCAATGCCGAGGGTGTACGACTGGCGAAATTAGCGGGACTGAATGCCGAACCGCGCACCGCCGAATGCACGTCGACGATCTGGAATGCGATCGTCGACGTGGCCGACGAACTGAATGTCGACATCATCGTCGCCGGGACTCGTGGGGCGACCGGAATTCGGGCGCTGATGCATTCCAGTGTGTCCGAAGCGGTCCTCAAACACTGCCACCGGCCGATTCTGCTGGTGCCGCCGGGAAAAGAGCCGATACCGGTCAGCGATCTGGCGGGATAACGTGCTGTCGCGCACATGAGATCTGCGTCGCCACCCCGGCATCACCGGTCCGGCACAGGACTATGGTCGGGGAGTTATGGACGGATTTCTGCTCGCACAGCCCGGGACGTCGGTCCGCGCGACCGGTATCCGGCGCGCATTCGACGATGCGCGGCGAGCGGCGGCCGCACTGCGCGACGGTTCGGCCGGGCTGATCGTCGGCGCGATTCCCTTCGATCCGGACGATCCCGCCGCACTCTGCGAACCCGAGCAGGCCGTGCATACCGCAGGTTCCTGGCGTCCGGCCGCGCTGCCGCCCCTGCCCGAGGTTCGGGCTATCGCCGAAATACCCAGTCCCGCAGAGCATATGGCCCGCGTGACGAAGCTCGTCGAGCAACTGTCGGACCCCGGTCAACCACTGCGCAAGGTGGTCGCGGCCCGGTCCGTCATAGCGGCGGCCGCCGAACCACTCGACGCCGAGGTGGTCGCCGCTCACCTGCTGGTTCGCCATCCTCTGGCCAATGTCTTCGCGGTGGATCTGAGCCCCGCCGGGCGGACCGGATCCGCACTGATCGGAGCCACCCCCGAGGTCCTGGTCGCGCGCCACGGCGACATCGTCACCCTCCGCCCGCTGGCCGGCACCCTGCCCCGCCATCCCGACCCTGCGGTGGATGCCAAACGCTCCCGAGAGTTGTTGTCCAGCAACAAGAATCGCGACGAGCACGCATTCGTCATCGAGTGGATCCGGGAACAGCTGACATCGGTGTGCGCCGATCTCACCATCCCGGACGGACCCGAACTGCTCGATACTCCCGAGGTGTGGCATCTGGCGACCCCCATCACCGGCCGCCTGCGGGACCCCGCTACCACCGCCCTCGACCTGGCCCTGCTGTTGCATCCCACCCCCGCGGTGTGTGGCACGCCCACCGGGCTCGCGCTGCGGACCATCGCCGACACCGAGGAGCCGCGCGGCTTCTACGGTGGCGCGGTCGGCTGGTGCGACGATCGTGGCGACGGTGAATGGGTGGTCGCCATTCGCTGCGCCGAACTGTCCGCCGACGGTGCCACCCTGCAGGCATACGGCGGCGGCGGCATCGTCGCGGCCTCGGATCCCCGCACCGAACTGGACGAGACGACGGCGAAACTACGCACCCTGCTCAACAGCTTGGCTTGCACCATCGCCTGATATCCGAGCCGATCGTGGCACCGAGGTCGAATGCGACGCGGTGCCACGACAGCGACGACCGGCTCAGCCGTGATAAGGCTCCAGCTGGTAGTAGCCGCTCGGCTGTAGATAACACGCCATATCCGGCTGACCGGTCCGATCGGCGATGGCCTTCTTGTTCTGACACTGCGCGTAGGTCAGGTCGTCGTCGGGCAGACCCGCGGTAGCGGTCCCGCTCGCCAGAACGGCGAACGGACCGCCGACCAGAGCCGTGGCCAGCGCGATCATCGTGGCTTTACGCATTTTCCCCTCACATCCGATTGATGTTCTCCCCATGCGGAACAGTGAGCTCCGAAGGTTTGGACGCGCCGCCCGCCGATTCGGTTCCCTCCCCCTCGGTACGCCGCTGCGGCCCCTCGGGCCGCCGATGTTGTAGGTTGACTCGGAAGACGCCTCTGTCGATGTTGGGAGTACGCGATGAAGTTTGCCGTCCCGGGAGCTGTGAGCGCCGTCGCCGGAGCGCTGCTCGGCGTGGTTGCGGTGTTCATCGTCGTGACGGCGACGGCACAGAACTCGCGCCCCGATATCGACCGCAGCGGTGACGCGGACTCGTCGCTGCTCAGAAACGTTGAGTACGGCGCTCGCTGAGTCCGCGACCTCCGCTGACCGACCCGCCGACACCGGATATTCGGCCACCGCACGATTGGGTCGGCGCTGGCTGGCCGGAACCGTCCTTGTCGCGTTCCTGCTGACCTTCCTGCAGGCTCCCGGCCTCACTGTCGCCGATACCAAATACGACCTCGCCCAGAATCCACTCGGTTTCCTGCGCCGCGCCGCGCACCTGTGGAGCAGTCAGGCTCCGATGGGGCAGGTGCAGAACCAGGCGTACGGATACTTCTTCCCGCACGGGGCGTTCTTCTCGCTCGGCCACATTCTCGGCCTGCCGGCCTGGGTGACGCAGCGGATCTGGTGGGCGCTACTGATTCTGGCGGGCTTCTGGGGCATCGTCCGGCTGTGCGAGGTGCTCGGCATCGGCACCCGGGGTTCGCGGGCGATCGCGGCCGTCGCCTTCGCACTGTCGCCTCGGGTGCTCACCACCGTGGGGTCGATCTCCTCGGAAACGCTGCCGATGATGCTGGCGCCCTGGGTGCTGCTGGCGCCCGCGGCGCTGGGCGTCGTCGGAATGTCCCGGGTGCGGACACCCGGCTCGGCGCCATCGCGATGGCGGCGACTGTTACCGCGCCGGCCGACCGCGGAATCGCTGTCGCTGCGCGGCTCCACCTCACCCGCGGCCAGCGCGCTCGCGCTGGCGTTGATGGGATCTGTGAACGCGGTGGCGACGGTGGCCGCCTTCCTGCCCGCGGCGTTGTGGTGGGCTTCGTATCGGCCGGATCGCACCTGGTGGCGCTTCACCCGGATGTGGATACCGCTGCTGGCGCTGGGCACCTTCTGGTGGGTGGTGCCGCTACTGGTACTCGGCAAAGTGAGCCCGCCGTTCCTGGACTACATCGAATCCTCGGGAGTCACCACACAGTGGGCGTCGCTGGGTGAGGTGCTGCGCGGCACCGACAGCTGGACGCCTTACGTCTCGCCCGAGCGGATCGCCGGAGCGGTGCTGGTCACCCAGCCGGCGGCGGTACTGGCGACCGGTCTTCTCGCGGCCGCCGGAATGGCCGGGCTGGCACTGCGGTCGATGCCGGCGCGGGGCCGCTTCACCCTCGTCCTGATCGTGGGCCTGGTCGGAATCTGCGCGGGATACGCCGGTGAACTCGGCGGCCCCTTCGCCGAATCGGTGCGGACATTCCTCGACTCCGGCGGCGCGCCACTGCGAAATGTGCACAAGCTGGAACCGCTGATCCGCATTCCCCTGGTGATCGGCCTGGCCCATCTGCTGCGCCGGGTACCGCTACCCGCTTCCGTGCCGATGCCGATGTGGCGCAGCGGTTTCGCACATCCGGAGCGGAACCGGATGGTGGCCGTCGCGGCGCTGCTGCTGGCGGCGCTGACGTTGTCGACCTCACTGGCATGGACCTCGAAACTCGCCCCGCGCGGCGCCTACGACAAGGTTCCGGCGTATTGGCAGGAGACCGCGGACTGGCTGGCGCGCAATGCCTCCGACACGCGAGCGCTGGTGGTGCCCGGGGCACCGTTCGGCAGTCAGATCTGGGGTCTCACCCGGGACGAACCATTGCAGGCCATGGCCACCACTCCCTGGGCGGTGCGGGACGCGGTGCCGCTCACCCCACCGGGCGCGATCCGGGCCATGGATTCGGTGCAGCGGCTCATCGCGGACGGACGGCCCTCGACCGGGCTGGCGCCGACACTGATCGCGCAGGGCATCGGAGTTCTGGTGCTGCGCAACGATCTCGACCCCGACACCTCCCGATCCACCCGGCCGATGCTCGCGCATCGGGCGATCGAGGGTTCGCCGGGAATCACCGAGGTCGCCGCCTTCGGTAATCCGATCGAGGTGGGACACGGTGACGGACTGGTCGCCGACGGGGATCTGCGGCCCACCTATCCGGCGATCCAGATCTTCCGGGTCACCGCCGACCGGCCGGGCAACCCGGTCGACGTCCACAGCGGTCCGGGTGCACCCGCGGACTTCCCGGGTGCGCGCACCGTTCCGCTGGGGTCGGTGCCGGTGGTGCAGGGTGGTCCGGAAGTTCTGGAACGGTTGCGGCGCAACGCCGCCCACGCGGCCGATCCACCCGGCGCGAATGGGCCCATGCTGCTCGCCGCGGATGCCGCCGCGGCCGGACTCACATCCACCGCGACCACGATCACCGATACCCCGATGGATCGGGAGGCCGATTTCGGCCGGGTCGACAATCACAATTCCGCCCTGCGCGCACCCACCGACGCGCGGCGCACCCACAACCTCGTACCCGACTATCCGGTGCCGGGCGCACCTCTGGTCGAGGGGCGATGGTCGGGCGCAACTGTCACCGCCTCCAGTTCCGCCGCCGACGCGACGCAGCTCGGCGGCGCCGCACCCGGCAGCTCCACCGCCGCCGCCTTCGACGGCGATCCGACCACCGCATGGTTGAGCACCAGCGCCGAACATGCTGTGGGGCAATGGCTTCGGCTCGATCTTGACCATCCGATCGACGCGGGAGCACTGCGGGTAACTACCAGTCCGGCCGCGATCGGCGTTCCGGTGAAGTGGATGGAGGTGCGCACTTCCAACGGAACGGTGGCAGCACGGATAACGAAACCCGGTGAACCGGTGTCTATTTCACTGCCACCCGGACGCACCAGCTGGCTCTCGATCACCGCCACGGACACCGAGAACGGCACCGGTGGTGGGCAATTCGGGATCAGCGAAGTGAACCTGTTCGACTATTCGAACCGGGACGCGCCCGTGGCGGTCGACATCCGCCATCGCACCGTGCTGTCACCCGTACCGGCCGGGACGCCGGTGCGCGGCTGGAATCTCGGTCAGGAATTCCCTGGCCGCAGTGGTTGTTTCGATGCGCCGGACCGGGTGCGCTGTAGTAAGGGACTGGCCCTGCCCGCCGAGGAACCGGGCGCCTTCGAGCGCACATTGAGCGTGCCGAATCCGATGACGGTGACGCCGCAACTGACCGTGCGTACGCGGCAGGGTCCGGCACTGGAGAGTCTGCTGACCGATCCGCGGCTGCCGGTGGCCCGCGGTAAGGCCGACGTCGGCGATCTGCGTGGCTCGGCCTTCGCGGCGACCGACGGGGATCCCCGCACGAGCTGGATCGCCCCGGAGGAGACGGTACGCGCGAAGACCGGCGCCAAACCCACCCTGACGATTCAACTTCCGCGCCCGGAACTGGTGAGCGGCCTCGAGGTCACCCCGCCGATGGGCGCGCTGCCCGCTCGGCCGACCTCGCTCGCGGTGAATCTCGGTGACGGACCGCAGGTTCGCGAAATTCCGCCCGCACCGAAGGAGCGCGATCCGGCAGCCGGCGGGCCGCGCTCACAAGGCTCATCGCCGACCACGACGCCGGCACCGGACGCACCCGCACCGCAGCCGGAGTCGACCACCTCCCCCGCCCCGATGTCGGCGCCGCCGACTCCGGTGCGGCTCGAACTACATCCCACCGTCACCGATCACATCGAGATCAGCGTCAATTCCTGGAAGCCGGTATTGGACCGCACCGCACTGGGTCTCACCCAGGAGCAGCCGCCCGGACTCGCGGAGATATCGGTACTCGGACCCGATTATCCGGCGCCGGCGCCCGGAGATCGGCCGGTCACCGTCGACTGCGCGCACGGCCCGACCATCGCCGTCGCGGGGCGGGTCCTGCACACCAGCGTCACCGCGACCGCCGATGAGTTGCGTACCGGGAAGCCGGTTCCCGCCACGGTCTGCGCGCCCGGCGCCGAGTCGCCGGAAGGCACCGTCGCGAACGGCACCCCTCAGCCGGTGGACCTGCCGGATGGATCGGTCGATGTGACAGTGGCGCCGACCGAGATGTTCGCGGTCGACGAATTGCGCCTGGACAGTATCGTTTTCCCGGCGGCAGCGGGCGGTGCCGGAACCGCGGCGCCGGTCGCCGAAGGCAGCACTACGCCCGGCGACACCACGACCGGTCCGCCCGGCGACACTGCGGGCGGAGCTACGGATGGTGCCGAAGAAACCACGACGCCCGCGACCGATCCCGACAGCGTCGGCCCCACTCCGGCAACCACCACCCCGGCAGGAATTTCGGCTCCGGCGGGTGATCAACTCCTGACCCTGCCGCTCAGTACCAATGTCGGCTGGAAGGCGCATACCGCCGACGGACACACACTCGCGCCGGTCGTGGTCGACGGCTGGAAGCAGGGGTGGGTCCTGCCGGCCGATGCGCACGGTGCCGTCACGGTCGAATTCCCGATCGACCGCTGGTATCGCCTCGCCATTTTCGGTGGTCTGCTGTTGTTGATTCCGTTGGTGCTGCTGGCGATACCGGTCCCCCGTAGATTGCGCGGACTGTTGCGGCGGGACAAGCGCGATACCGCGGCGGATGTGGTTTCGACCGACACCGGAACCGACGAGGCTGCGGCCGGGGACGACGAATCCGCGGAGACCGCACCGTCGCCCAATGTCGAGCCGGGCCCCGCGAGCGTGGTGTACGACCCGCCGCCGCGCACCTGGAACAGCTGGTGGCTGGGCGCGGCCGGTATCGCCCTCGCGGCATTCCTCATCGCCGGTCCCATCGCAACCGTCTGTGCCGCAGCGGCTTCGGTTGCCGTCCGGTTCGCGCGCCGGGCTCCGTTCGTCTCGGCCGTGACGGCGGGGGTCGGCGTGGTGATCGCCGAAGCGGCGCTGTCGACCGGGCCGTGGCGTTCGGGAACCGAATATATGGGCGGTTCGCTGTGGGTGCAGTTCCCCGCGGTCGTCGCCGTGATCGCGGTCGGCGTCGCGGCACTGCCCGCACGGCGCCACATCCGGATGCGACGGTCCGCTGCCGACTGATCGGGACTCGGCCCGCCGCAACCGGATTCAGCCCACGCGACGCTTGACCCAACGGCGGACCGGCTCCTCGATCAGGGCGTAACTGGCCGCCGCCAGCGGCAGTGTGAAGCCCGCGGTCAGCAACAGAATGTGGACGAACCCGCCATTGAAGGGGATGAAACCGAAGATCGGGAACATCATCGCCAGCACCACCAGATGCCAGATGAAGATGCCGTAGGACCACCGTCCGACGGTCAGTGCCGGACCGCTCTCCAGCACGCGGTGCCGAGCGGTGCCCAGGACGAGCGGGGCGAGCAGGCCGAATCCGATCAGCGTGCCCAGCCCCATCTTCAGCACGTACTGCCAGGGTTCGCCGCGCTGAAGTCCGGCAGGGCCGGCCAGATCGGTCGCCGAGAGCACGAAAGCCACCAGGGCGACCGACCACATCAGCCACCGATTGCCCAGCCACCGCCGCCAGCCGGGCGGCATTGCCGCGGCGCCGAGTATCTCGGCGAGCTCGGCCAGCAGCATGCCCGCGGCGAACCACGGCAGATATCCGGGCAGCCAATTGTCGGAGTGAATCGCGTCCGGAGTGGGTACCGGCAGGAGATTCCAGCTCAGACACAGCAATCCGAGCGCGGTCACCACGAGAACCCGCCACCGCGCCGCGTGCCCGCGCAACAGCACCAGCGCCCACGCCAGCAAGGGCAGCAGCAGATAGAAGGCCATCTCCACCGACAGACTCCACATCTGGGTCAGACCGTCGGTGAGGGTCAGCGGTACGAAGACCTGCAGCAGAGCCAGATTGGCCACCCATACCCGTGGCCCGGCCGAATGTGCCGCCGAGGGCAGCAGTATCAGCGCGGCACACACCACCACCCAATAGGCGGGCAGGATTCGGGCGGTGCGATGCAGCAGATAGCGGCGGGCGGGCGGTGCGGTGCCCAGGTCGCGGGCGGCCGCCGCATGGGGGCGCCACAGCAGGAATCCGGACAGGCCGAAGAAGACGGCGACAGCCATATCGAATCGCCCCCACACCCGGCCGATCACCGGTGTTCCCGCGGCACCCGTCTGGAAGGCGACGTGGGTGACCACCACTCCCAGTGCGGCCATGCCGCGCATACCCTCCAGCGCCGGAATGAATCTCCGCATTCCGGGCACCGCGGGGCCGACCGGCGTGATGCTGCCGGGTGGTGCGGGTTCGGAGGTGGTGGTCATCGGCTCCAGTCTGCCGTTCGCGCGCGCGTGCTTTCTTTTTCGGGGTGTTTTCCGCACTCAGCTCGGCAGGTTCGGGTAGGTGGCTGTTAGTGTCGGGGCTCACGAGTGCTCGTGAGGTCGGCCGCGACCGGTCGTGACGCGCACCCGGACGAGACTTGTTCGACGACGAGGAGAGTTTGCATGGCACTCAGTGCCGGTACCAAGAGGACGGTGGCCTGCCTGCTCGTGGGACTCGGTGCGCTGTTGATCGTCGCAGCGATACTGACACCAACCTACGGGGTCAGCCAGTTGGCCAAGACTCCCCTCGACCTCGAGATCACCACCATCGCATCGAACAAGGCCGGTGCGACCAGTGAGGTGCTGGACGCGAAGTCGCTGACCTCGGGTGACGGCCCGGTGAAGATCGACAAGAACGTCGGCCTGATCTCGCAGCGTTTCCTCACCGTCGAGGAGCCCTCGGACAAGACCAATATGACGATCCAGGCCGGTCAGACGCTGCGCAACAAGGATAAGACCGGTGACACCGGACTGCTGTCGGCGATCATCGACCGCGTCACCATCAACCGCAAGACCGGTCAGCCGATCGACGACGACCCCAACGGTTCGATCGCCACCACCGTCGACAGCAAGGGCAACAGCGTCCCGGACCCGGTGCAGCACACCGGACTGCAGTACCGGTTCCCGATCGGCACCGAGAAGAAGACCTACCCGTACTTCGACATCAACGCCCGCAAGTCGTTCGATATGAAGTTCATGGAGGAGACCGAGATCAACGATCTGAAGGTCTATCACTTCCAGCAGCAGGTCCCGCCGACCGATCTGTCGAAGGTCACCTCCGCGCCGGCCAACCGGCTGACCTTCCCGGCCGCGAAGTGGGGCGTCGCGGGCGAGGGCGATATCACCATGAACCGCTACTACACCAACACCCGCGACGTCTGGGTGGAGCCCAAGACCGGCACCGTCGTCAACGGCTCCGAGCAGCTGCACCAGTACTACGCGCGCAGCGCCGACAAGCCAGAAGTGACCGCGATCAACTCGACACTGGTCTTCGATCCGGACACCGTGCAGTCGCAGATCGACGAGGCGCGCAAGTACATGGACCAGCTGTCTCTGTACGGCCGCACCCTGCCGATCATCTTCGGTGTGCTGGGCGCGATCTCGCTGATCGCCGGTCTGGTGCTGGGGCTGCGCGACGGCGGCGGTTCGTCGAAGCCGGGCCGTCTGGTGAAGAAGCCCGCGACCCCTCCGCCGGGCGATAAGCCGGGCCAGGCATTCTCGGACGCGCCGACCCAGCAGATCGACATCAGCAAGAATTTGTAGGCTCTTCCCGCTCGAAGTGGCTCCCCGGTTTCCGAAACCGGGGAGCCACTGGCATTTTCGCCGCCCTACGCGGCGATGCCGGCCAGAATGAGGTCGATCCCGGCGAGAAGCTGCTCGCGATCGTCGTGCGCACGCAGCCGAGTCGAGAACCGGTGCACGAACGGATACCGCGCGGGGTCGAGCTTTTCCCACCGCGTGGCCACGGCGGCGAGGAATGCCGAACGATCCGTCTCGCGTGGGAGGCGCGTCGAGGCACGCCATCCGGCGTCGGCCGCGGCGGTCGGGGACGGCGCGATGTACGCGCTGACTCCGGGCACGGGAATCACCGCGCACCGCGAGGCGGGCGACATTCTGCATACCTACGTCCAGCTCAATCGGTCCGCCGAGTGGATCGCCGACATCGACTTCACCGACGCCGCGGGCGCGACCGCTCGCATCGCGGCCGAATTCGAGGGATGGGCGCCCGAGCTCACCGCACTGCTCACCGACGGTGAATCCGCGCCGGTCCCGCGCATGATCCACACGCTCCCGGACGGACACCGATGGGACCGCGTGCCCGGGGTGACACTCCTCGGCGATGCCGCACATCTGATGCCGCCCTCCGGCGACGGCGCGAATCTGGCGATGCTGGACGGCGCCGAACTCGCGCAGGCGATCGCCGCGCATCCGGGCGACGTCGAGGCGGCACTCACCGACTACGAGGCGCGGCTGTTCTCGCGCGGCACATCAGCGTATGCGGACGCGCGGGAGGCTATCGAACTCTGCCTGGGTGAGCGCGCACCGTTCGGGCTCATCAATATGTTCACCGGCGCCGACGCGAACTGAGATCAGTCGCTGGGCAGCGCGGGCACCCGTTCGGGTCCGGTACGCGTGGGAGCGGGGCTTCGGTCGCGCTGAACGCGGCGGACCACGATCACCACCACCGATATTGTTGTCGCCGCGGCTGTTCCGGCGGCGACCGCGATCAGGACCGGCAGGCTGCGCACCAGCGGCAGCGTGATCGCGAGTTCGATCGCCAAGCCCGCCCAGATGATCGCGGCCGGTGCGGTGCGGTCGGCGGCGATGGCCGACAGCAGGGCTCCCTGCAGGACCGCGAGCAGCGCACCGTCGAGGGCGAACAACCACAACCACCCTTGTATCGGCGCGTAGTCGGATCCCGCGAAGGCCGGGGCAAGCGGCGACAGGACGGCCGCACCGGCCACCGCGATCAGGCCGATCACCGCGAGGACGGCGAGTGCCGAGCGCAGCGCCTTCACCGAATGCTGTGGTTGCGCCATTCGCGGATACAGCACCACACCGACGGCCTGCGGAAGCCAGAAGGCGATTTTCGTGGCGATGGCTCCCAGCGCGTACCGGCTGGCGTCGGCCTCATCGAGCACGATGCGGGCGATGATCAGATCCGCCGAGGACAAGGCCATGAGCGCGGCCTGCACCTGAGCGGCCCGCAGGACGGCGGTGACACCCGCGGCATGGTCGGGGCCGGACGCGCTCGGCAGGACACCGGCGGACCGCGTGATCCGATCGGCGACGGCCGCGGCCACGACCAACCCGAGCGCCGCCGCCCACAGGGCCGCGGCGGCATTGCCGCCCACGGCCAGCACGACCACCGCCGGAACCACCCGGAGTATCGCTATCGCGCCGAGAACCACTGCCAGCCAACGGAATCGCTGATCGCCCTGCAGAATTCCCTGTTCACCGGAGATCAGCACGAGTACCGGCGCGGCCAGCAACGCCCCACCAGCGGCGAGTGGATCGACCTGTAGCACCAGCGCGACAACCGGTATCAGTGCGACCGCGGCCACCACCACGATGACCGCGCAGCGCCGGGCGAGTCGCCGAACCGACGCCACCGCGGCCCCGCGCACCAATTCGCGAGCGACCACATTCTGCAATGCCAGCGCGGGCACCGCGGCCAGCAGTTGCACCGCCAGCAGACTCGCGAATTCGCTGTATCCGGCGACTCCGAGCCACCGCCCGGCCAGCAGTTGCAATAGATATCCGGCGACATTGGCGGTCATCGCACCGGCCGTCACCAGGGTCATATCCGCGACCACGGGCAGACGGCGCAGAGCAGGCATTCCGCCATGGTCCCATCCCACTCGCACGGGCCCCAGTCGGCCCGACCGCAGCGGCCCGGTTCAGTCGCCGGCGGTGAGCTGGCGCCGGATGTCGAGCAGGTGGTGGCGAACCTCGTGGACCGTGTGGACCGCTACCCACCGCAGGTCCCGTTCGGTCCGGTCCGGGTAGTTGTAGAGGACGGACCTGTTCCAATCGCCGCCGAGCCGATCGAGCACATTGGCCAGCAGGCGGGCGGCCATAGTCAGTTCCCCGGCCACCTCGGCCGGGTTCTGGCCGGCGTAGCCATCGTGTTCGGCTCGCTCGTCCCGGCCCATCGTGACCAGGGCCGGAGTATCGGACCGCCGCGCGAGCAGGATCCGCTCCCGCTGCACGAGCAGCACATCACGAACATGGCAGCCGTATTCGAGCGGCGACCACAGCGCGGGTATCCGGCGACGGCGCGCGTCGCGGCAGTCGTCGATCGTCGCGGCCATCTCGGCGATACCCGCCCGGATCGACGCCGCGGCGCCGACCGCCTCATCGAGCCGATAGTCGAATCCGCACTCGGCGCAGTGGTCCATTCCCGGCTCCGTTTCGCTCATCCGCCGATGATGCCCCGACACGATTCCGGACCCGAAATTCGCCGACCGCCGGGGCCGGGTCATTGTTCCGCACGCGGACCGTCCACCGCTCGACGTAGGGTGGCTCAGCGTGACCGGGACTCGAGAAGGCGGCGGAGATTCCAGCGAGTCGACCGGCAGCGCAACCGGTGAAGACGCCCGTGATCACGCGGCCGCCTCCGCGAGGTGGGTGGGACTCGTACCGGTTCTCTACAGTCTGGTGCTCGCGTCGATCATTCTGGGTCCACTGCTCGGCTCCGGATATCTGCTGCTGCGCGATGCCGTCAGTACTCCACGCTCATACGCCACCGACGCCGCGCTGGGTCTCGGGGACGCCGCACCGCGGGCGGTTCCACAGGACGGACTGCTCGCCGCACTCTCGGTGATCGTCGACGGCGGGATCGTCGTCAAGGTGATTCTGCTGCTGGCCCTGACCGCCGCCGGTTGGGGTGCGGCACGGCTCGCGCGCGAACTGCTCGGCGTCTCGCTCGCACCGCAGCTGGTGGCGGCGACGGTCGCGATCTGGAATCCGTATGTCGCGGAACGACTGCTGCAGGGACATTGGAGTCTGCTCACCGGATATGCGGCACTGCCCTGGACCGTCCTGATCGCGCAGCGGCTTCGGGCTGCCGCCGCATCAGGCAGAACACGCGATGCGGCACATCGTTTCGCTGCGGGTGACGGCGCCGAGGCCGTTGCGGCAACGGCAGCCGCAGGGGAACGCGCTATACCCAACGTCATTCGTGCTCACCGGCCCGCGTACTCGTGGCTCACGCTGGGCGGTGTTCTCGCGGCGGCCGGGCTGACACCGACGGGATCGCTGCTGGCCGGGCTCGTCGCGATACTCACGGTGGGGCGGCGGAATCTGCTCCCCACGGTCGGGGTGTGGTTGCTCAGTGCGAGCCCCTGGCTGGTCGCGACGGCTTTGTCCGGCAGCGGTACCGAACCCTCCGATCCGGCGGGTGTGGCAGCTTTCGCGGCGCGCGCCGAACCCGGATTGGGCACGCTGGCGAGTCTGGCCGGACTGGGCGGCATCTGGAACGGTGATGCGGTACCCGGTTCTCGGACAACACTTTTCGCGGCACTCGCGACCCTCGTATTGCTCGCGGTGGCACTGTCGGGGGCGTACGCGATGGTCGCATCCGGCGACCGGGACACCCGCCGCTCACGCCGCGTCCTGCTGGTCCTGGCCGCTGTCAGCATCGTGCTGCCCGCACTGGCCGCGACGGGCTGGGGGCTGTCGGCCGGCGAGTATCTGATCGGGCGCATACCCGGCGCCGGGCTGCTGCGCGATACGCAAAAGTATGTCGCCCTGGCCATGCCGGCATTCGCACTCTGCGCTGCGGCCGGATGCCGCGCACTCGCCACATTCCGCCGACGCGACGACACGGAGCAATCCCCGCAGCCTCTCGTCGCGATTCTGTTCATCGCCGCACTGATCCTCACACTCCCCGATCTGGCCTGGGGAGTGGGCGGCGCACTGCGCCCGGTGCACTATCCACCGGCCTGGCAACGAGTGGCCGCGATGGTCGACGGGCCCGGGGACGTCGCCGTGCTTCCCGCCGGCATGTTCCGTCAATTCCCTTACAGCGGAACAGTTCCGGTCCTCGACCCCGCGCCACGCATGCTCCGCTCCGATGTCCTGCAGACCGGAGTACTACCCGTACGCGGCCAAGTGGTCGCAGGCGAGGGGGTACGCGCACAACGAGTGGAAAACCTCCTGCAACAGGGTGCGAGCCCAGCGGAACTCGCGGCGGAAGGCGTCGGCTGGATACTGATCGAACACCGCACCCCAGGCCCGCTCGGCAATTCGAAAACCACCGTGAGCCAACTGGAGCCAATTTTCTCCGACCCCGACCTGACCCTCTATCGCGTACCCGGCGCACGAGACGTAGCCAAGGCATCGGCCACCGACCGAACCACCGCCCTCACCGCACATGCCCTGTGGGCGGCACTACTTTTCGCCGGCGCGGCCGCGGCCCTGATCGGCCGCCGACGAAGGCGGTGATCCACCGGCGGCCCGCGAGCACATCGCTCACGGTCTGTGCGCCGTCGAAGGTCATCGGACGGTCGGTCCGGACGCCGGCACGATGTGCTGAAAGCCGGCCGGCGCGAACCTATTCCGGCGAGCGCCCGATGACCAATCCCGCCACGAACTCACCACGCGCCGCGGCTGCCAATACTTCGCCGACCCCGGAACCCGTTTGCTCCCAAGAGAATTCACGCGCACGCGCACGCGCCTTCTCCCCCATCACAATGCGCATCCCGGTGTCCGCCAGGACTTCGCCCGCGGTTTCGGTGAGCTGGGACTGATCGTCGACCAGGACGCCGGTGACGCCGTCGACGATCGAATCGGTCAGACCTCGGGAGCTGCGGTAGCCGATGGTGGGTACGGCGTGCTGGGCGGCTTCGATCACCGCGAGGCCCCAGCCTTCCTTGCGGGACGGGAGTACCTGAACCCAAGCGCGGGAGAGTAATTCGTGTTTGCGGGGCTCGTCGACGAAGCCGTGGAAATTCACGGCGTCGGCGATACCCAGTTGGCGCGCACGGCTTTTCAGGTTGTCGGCCCACCAGCCGTCACCGATGACATCGAGCTGGAGGCCGGGCAGGCGGGTGCGCAGGCCTGCGATGACCTCGAGCGCGTCCTCGATCTGCTTGTGCGGCACCAGACGTGACAGCACCACGATGCTGGGATGCGGGGTGCGGTTGGGTTCGGCTCCGGTCGGGGATCGGCCGGGCACCGGCTCGGCGCCGTTGCGTACCACCGCGATTCGGGTCGCGTCCACGCCCAGCGAGGCGAGCTCCTCGGCGGACGGCAGCGAGACCGTCAGATATTGGTCGCGGCGATGTACGCGCGGCGAGAGTCGCGATTCGATCCACCAGCCGATCCGCCCGACGACCCGTCCGGCCACCGGCCATTGCTCGCGGTGGCCGTGATGGACAAGCACCACCGACGGTGCGCCCGAGATCACGCGGGCGAAGAATGGGATGCCGTTCTGGGTGTCGATCACCGCATCGGGTCGCAGACCGCTCAACGGCCCGAATCCGAGCCGACCGGCCGCGATGGCCGCCAGTGCCCGCGGATAGACGCTGAAGCGCCCGCCACCTCGGCTGATATCGATCCCGTCGATTCGTTCGCGCCGCCGCGCACCGCGATAGTGCGCGGTCCGCAGTGTCACCTTCACACCGCGCGCGGCCAGCTGCGCCCCGACCCGCTCCAGGTACCGCTCACTTCCGCCGCCCTGCGGATGTCCGGTATCGCGCCAGCACAGCAGCAGAACCTCGCGCACCGCACCCGGCCGTAGCGTCGCCGTGGCGGCCGAAGACTCACCGAATCCGGCCTCGAACGCCTCGGTGCCGTCGGGCCCGGCCGGTTGCCTCACCACATCGGGTTCGCGAGGGCCGGAATGGGGCACGACTACTCCACATCGTTCACATCGGTTGACAGTGCGCTCCACACTAGCGGCAACCGGCCGAATCGGGTCGCCGCGGTGCCCGCGTATCTGCTGTGAGGGGTCACGATCCCCTGTGGCAGACTGGCTCGGCCATGCTTCGATCCGACGCAACCGGACCGCGTCCCCGCTTCGCGCACCGGGCCACCCTTCGCCGCTCGCTGCGCCTGTTGAGCAGTTTCCGCTTCGAACAGACCGACCCGGGGCGCTTCTACGGCGGTATCGCGGATGACACGGCCGATCTGGTCACCGATTTCTACCGCGACCTCACCGGACGCGATCTGACCGGCACCACCGTGGTCGATGTGGGTGGCGGTCCCGGCTACTTCGCCGACCGATTCGCGGCGGCGGGTGCCCGATATATCCCGATCGAACCCGATCCGGCCGAAATGCACGCGGCGGGCCTCACTGTCGCGGGCGCGGTGCGCGGTTCCGGAATGGCACTGCCCATCCGCGACGATGCCGTCGATATCTGCCTGTCGTCGAATGTGGCCGAACATGTGCCCGACCCCTGGCTGATGGCCGAGGAGATGCTCCGCATCACCAAACCGGGCGGCCTGATGGTGCTGTCCTACACGATCTGGCTGGGCCCGTTCGGCGGGCACGAGACCGGTCCGTGGCACTACCTCGGCGGCGAGTACGCGGCCCGGCGTTATCGCCACCGAACCGGGCACCAGCCGAAGAACCGCTTCGGCATCTCACTGTTCGCGGTGACGGCGGCGGCCGGCCTGCGGTGGGCACATCGCGCCGAGGGGCGGGCGCGAATTCTTGCCACCTTCCCGCGCTATCACCCGCGCTGGGCATGGTGGGTAGCCCGGGTTCCGGGCATCCGGGAGCTGCTGGTGAGCAATCTGGTCGTGGTCGCGACCAAGCCCGATCACACCCGGCCTTCCTGAGCGCCAAGCACTTTCGGCATGACACCGGCGGTGGCCAGCGTCCTACTCCAGCCAGCCGCGCCGGCGGTTGAGCCGGGCCGGCTCGGTCCAGGGCGGCTCCTGCATCGCGAGGCCCACGGTTTCCAACGGCGTCAGGCCGACTCGGTTGGCCAGTGAGCGCACCGCCGCCACCGCCTCGGCCGCCTGCAATGCCGCTGTCGCCTGCTCGAGCGTCAAGGTCCGGCCGGGCAGGAAGGACACCACCCAGCCACCGATACCGACGGACCTTGCCTGATGTGGGGTCTGGTCACTGGTCATCAGCGATCGGCCGACCACTTGCACCGCCATGATTCGGACTCCCCTGCGATTGCATTTGTAAAATCGTCCGACAAATGTTAGCTCTAAGCATGCTCTGCGAGAGGCGGATTCGCAATAGTGCGTTTTGCGAAAAGCGAACCGGCAGGTAGCATTTCGCGACATTTCACCCGGGGCTTGCCCGGAATGTCCACTGTGCGCCGAATGACTGGCGACAGGGAAATCGAATCAGGTCTTCGCCATTCGAACCCGCAACACGGGCTGAGGATCACCCTGGGGGCGTGGTGCGGCGACATTGATATCCACGCGCCATCCGGGTGGTAGTACCGCTTGCAGACGGGCCGCCGCACGCCCCAGCGGCGTACTGGCGACCGCGGCGAACGACGCACCGGATGCGGCAATGGCGAACCTCGAGACATCAGCAGGGTCGAACTCGAATCCGGTCATGCCCACACCCACCTCCCACACATCCGGCCGACCGTCCGGCGGACGGAGCCGACAAGCACCATCGGGCATTCAGTTCAGCCAAATAGTTAATTCCCCGCAACCGCGGGGAGTAATCGCGAGATGCAGTACATACCCAGAATAGGACAAGCGCGCCATTTCGCAGGCGGAACGGCGAAAAGACGTGCCGCCCGCACCGTCGCAAAGACGGTGCGGGCGGCACGGTTTCGTCGAAAAAACCGGTCCCGGTGGACCGAAAGGCCTACGCCAGACGCTGTTTCAGCGCCTCGAACTCGTCGCGCACGCCGGAGGGCAGCTTGTCACCGACGAACTCGAACCACTCCTCGATCAGCGGGATTTCCTTGCGCCACTCGTCGAGGTCGACCTTCAGCGAGGCGTCCACATCGGCCGGATCCACATCCAGGCCCTCGAGATCGAGCTGTGCGGCGGTGGGCACATTGCCGACCGCGGTCGGCTCGGCCCCGGCCTTGCCCTCGAGGCGGTTGATGATCCACTCCAGCACGCGCGAGTTCTCGCCGAATCCGGGCCACAGGAAGCGGCCGTCCTCACCGCGACGGAACCAGTTGACGTAGAAGATCTTCGGCAACTTACCGGCATCGGCGTTCTTGCCCAGGTTGATCCAGTGGTTCATGTAGTCACCGACGTGGTAGCCCATGAACGGAAGCATCGCCATCGGATCGCGGCGAACATTGCCGACCTTGCCCTCGGCGGCGGCAGTCTGCTCCGAGGACATGGTGGCGCCCATGAAAACGCCGTGCTGCCAGTCGAAGGACTCGGTCACCAGCGGGATGGTGGTCTTGCGGCGGCCGCCGAACAGGATCGCCGAGATCGGCACGCCCTGCGGGTCGTCCCACTCCGGAGCCAGGGTGGGGCACTGCGACATCGGCGTGCAGTAACGCGAATTCGGGTGCGCGGCAAGAGTTTCGGTCTCGCGCAGCGTCCAGTCGTTACCCTTCCAGTCGATCAGGTGATCGGGGTCGCCCTCGAGGCCCTCCCACCAGACGTCCCGGTCGTCGGTCATCGCGACGTTGGTGTAGACGGTGTTTCCCGCCTCCAGGGTGTGCATCGCGTTCGGATTGGAGCTGTGGTTGGTACCGGGCGCGACACCGAAGAAGCCGAACTCCGGATTCACCGCGTAGAGGCGGCCGTCCTCGCCGAAACGCATCCAGGCGATATCGTCGCCCAGCGTCTCCGCGCGCCAGCCGGGCACGGTGGGCTGCAGCATCGCGAGGTTGGTCTTACCGCAGGCGCTCGGGAACGCGGCGGCGACGTAGTGGTTCTTACCCTCCGGCGAGATCAGCTTGAGGATCAGCATGTGCTCGGCCAGCCAGCCCTCGTCGTGCGCCATCGCCGAAGCGATACGCAGCGAGTAGCACTTCTTGCCCAGCAGCGCGTTGCCGCCGTAACCGGAACCGTAGGACCAGATCTCCCGGTCCTCGGGGAAGTGGGTGATGTACTTGGTGTCGTTACACGGCCACGGAACATCCGCCTGGCCCTCGGCCAGCGGGGCGCCGACCGAATGCAGCGCCTTCACGAACGGGCGATCCTTACCCAGCTTCTCCAGCGCCGCCTTGCCCATGCGGGTCATCACGCGCATCGAGACCACGACGTACTCCGAGTCGGTGATCTCCACGCCCAGCTTCGGATCCTCGGCGCCCAGCGGACCCATGCAGAACGGCACCACGAACATGGTGCGGCCCTTCATGCTGCCGCGGTACAGCTCGGTCATGGTGGCGCGCATCTCGGCGGGGTCGACCCAGTTGTTGGTGGGGCCGGCGTCCGCCTCGGTGCGCGAACAGATGTAGGTGCGCGATTCGACGCGCGCGACATCGGAGGGATCCGACAGAGCCAGGAAGGAGTTCGGCTTCTTGTGCTCGTTGAGCTTCTGGAAGGTGCCCGCCTCGACCAGAGCGGTGGTCAGGCGGTCCCATTCCGCGTCGGATCCGTCGGCCCAGACCACCCGCTCCGGTTGAGTGAGTTCTGCGACCTCCTGCACCCAGGCGAGCAGTCCGGCATGCTCGGTCGGCGCGGTGCCATCGGAACCGTGAAGACCAGGAATGGTCGCTGAGGTCATGAAAACTCTCCTGAGATGAGCGCGGCGGGGTGAGCAGGCTGCCTGAACAGCTCACAACACCAGGAAGGCCGCCGGTGGCGGTGGACATCCGCCCCGGCTCGCCGAAAGCACACCCGGCTGGGCGGCGTACGAGAACGAGACGGACACCCGGATTCCTTAAGTAAAGAGGTTAACGCGATGTGACTGTCGGTACGGAATGGGGTTGCTCACTCCGAACCCGATCGAAACCTCCGTCGATCAGCACGGCCGGACGGGCAAACCCGGACCGGGCACGATCAGCTCGCGGCCGCGATATCCAGAATCGCCAGATCACGTTCACATGCCGCCAGCTGGGCGGGCCGTTCGGCGGCCGCGCGGCGCAGTTGCCCCTCCAGCTCGGCAACCAAATGGTCGGTCTCCACCATGCGGGCGGTACTCGCGCGAACCACCCGATCGGTGAGGTCGGACTCGGCTTCCACCAGCGCGGTCGCCACCCGCTGTTCCAGCTGGGCCTTCACATTGACCAGGGCATCGGTCACCCATTGCCGCAGATGTGCCCGATCGGCGAGATGTCCGCGGGTTCGGACCACCCACCAAGCGACACCCGCGCCGAGAGCGAGGGTGATCGGTACGGTCGCGATATCCATCGCCGGAACCAGCGACAACGGCGCAACGATCAACCGGCCGAGGCCGAAACCCGCCGATGCGCCCAGGGCGATCATCAGTCGGTCCTCCACCCCGCGCGGGCGGCCGTCCGGGTCGGCACCCACCCGGGGCGGCGGATCGGCCGGATACCGGCCCGGCGATGGATACGACCCGGGCGCCGGACCGGTCACCGCCTCGATCTGCCGGGTGAGCTCGACCAGACGCTGACCGACGAAACCGTCCAGTTCCACGGTGGCCTGATTCACCAGCTGCTGCAGTCGTTCCGGATAGTCGCGCACCGCACGGCGATCGAGACGCTCCAGATCCCCGCGGGCAGTGGCATTGAGCATGCGAATCCGTGCGCCGACCTCATGTGTCAGATCCACTCGGGCCAGCTGCAACCGATTGCGCAGCGCCGCGAGCGCCTGCGCACGGCCACCGTCGCGCCCGGCCAGCGCCGTGGTGCGCTCAGCGCGCAACCGGGTGACCGCGGTGCCGGACCGCAGCGCCTCGATCTGCCCCATGACCCGGGCCCGGGTATCTGCCAGGACTCGGGCGCTGACTCCGGCCAGCCGATCGGGGCCGTAATTCCCGATCGCCGCACTCAGCTGGGCGTGCAGAGCGGCCAGTCCCGAGCGATCCAGGAGGGCGGCGTCGCCACTGCCGCGAGCGGCCACCGCGAGCCGTGCCGACACCGGCACGATCTCCGGCGCCGCGCCGAGAGCGTGGGCCAGCATCGCGGCATCACGCTGCAGTGTCGAACGCCACTCGGGATGGGCGTGGACTCCGTTCATCGCGAACAGGATCCGGGTTCCGGACGCCTGCAGCCGGGCGACCGGATCGATCAGGCCCGCACCCGCCGCCGCGCCGGGATCCAGCAGGACCAGCACCACGGTGGGACCCGCGCCGATCACATCCGGCAGATTCGCGGGATCGGCCACCGGATCGGTGAGGGCCACCCGTGGCTCGAATCGGGACAGTTCGGTGCGCAGCAGGGTGGTGTTGGGATCGTCGGGGCCGACCAGGGTGACCCGAATATTCGCGCCGAACCCGGGAACCCGCGCACCCGCGTCCGGCCGGTCGGCCGGCACCGAACGCAGCAGCGCGGCACCGGCCGGATTCCATCGCTCGACGACCGCCCGGACATCGCAGGTCAGCGCGGTCCCGGCGACCGAGTCGTGGTCCGGGGCCGCGGGAGAGCCCGGCACCGCGTCACAGTCCGGCACTGCTCATCCGCTCCCACAGCCGCATGTACCCGTTGTGCAACCGGATCGCGGCGCGCCGCGCGGTGGCGGGCATATCGCCGGCGGCGACGGCACGCCAGCGCTGCGCCCGCAGGAGCGCGTCATCGGCATCGAAGGGCATCGCGGCGGGATATCCGGCCGCGAGGTGGCGAACCTCCGGCGCCGCCAGACCCGCGCGCAGCCCGATCCACAGCGCTTCCTCGCCGGCCAGATAGTCCTCGATCAGATCGCGGGCGCGGCCACCGTCGCCTCGGAGCACCGCCCGGGCCGCGATACGGGTCAGTTCGTCGAGCAGTTCACCACCGCGCAACGCCCCGAGCTGCTCATAGCGGTCGTGCAGCCCGACGTGCACCGGATCGATTCCGCTCGCGGCGTGCAACAGCTGCAACAGCTGCTGCGGGCCGATTTCCGGTTCGTACCGCAGGGCCACCAGCGCACAGCTCACCCCGTACAGCCCCCAGCGCTCCAACACCGCCCGCCGCTCGGCGATATCCGGTCCGGCCGCCTCGTCGACGAACAGTTCCGGTGACAGCGTCAACGTCGAACCACTGCCGGCCGCATGCCGCCGCAATGTGCGCAGATCCTCGTCGGCGGGAGTACCGGACCGGGTTCGCACGGCCAGCTCGGCGACCACGGGCGCGACCGGAACTCGCAGCCCGTGCGCGGCCCGGTCGGCCGCCACCACCGCATCGCTCCAGCGCGACCCCACCGCATCGGCCTTGTTCAATACGACGAGCGTGTTCTCGCGCCGCAGGGATTCGAGAATGCGGCGATCGGCCGGCTGCAGCGAACCGGCGAGGACATAGACGACGAGATCGGCGTCGAGGACGGGGTCCGGCGCACCCGGCCGATCCACCGGCTCGGTCTCCTCGGCGGACATCAGTGCCAGGGCCCGCAGCAGAGTGGACCTGCCCGCACCGGAGCGCCCCGCCAGCTGAATCCGCAGCGGACGGCGGTAGCGTGTCGCGGCGGCGGCCAGCTGATCGGCGATCCGCGGATCGGCGCCGACCCGCACGGTCGCGACGAGTTGATCGAGTTCGGGTGTGGTGGACCCGCCGTGGTCGTTCACGGACCCCGGCGTCACGCTGGTTGCGGCGGCTCTCGGCACGGGTGATACCCCCTTCGACGGAAAATTCTGTCAGAACTTCTGCCGGAACGAGGCCCGGTTGTCGGCACGGACCTCGCTTTTCCCTGACGAGCGCCGTTGTGTCACATCCAAATGTGTGATCTATCACACGAATCCGCTTGCCCGGGGCCACTACCGGGGACATCCGTCACATGCCCGCGGCATCGTTCCTGGTGAGCGGGACTGCGGCCGAAATTGGGAAGGTTTCGAGCTTGTCCACGGCTGTTCTTGTGGGACAGCATAATTCGGTCCTGACGAGCTTACGGCTCACAGAATTGATCACCTACGCTGAGGAAACCGGTGCGCGGCTGCCGGCGGTTCGGATCCGGATCGGCCGCGTGCTCACCCGCACCGGAAACCAGGATCCGACCGAGCACTGATGACCGACAATCGCACAGCTCGCCATCGGTGCGACCGGGTGCGGGTGTCCCGCGAAACACAGGAGGTTGCGATGAACGTCAGCGTCGACGTCATCGGACACGGCGGCGGTCGCGCCGCGGTCGAGACGACGCCGGAACGGCTACTGCCGCCGTCCCGCGATCCCTTCTATCGCGCACCGGCGAATCTGGGCGCGCACGCACCGGGGACCGTGCTGCGCAGCCGGCCCGTGCAGATCGCACTGCTCGGCGTGATTCCGCAGCGGATATCGGCGTGGCAACTGCTGTACCGCAGCACCGACCTGAACGGAAACCCGGAAGCGGTCGCCACCACGGTGCTGTTGCCCGGTGACGCCGACCCCGAGGCACCGCGCCCGCTGCTCGCCTTCCAATCGGCCGTGGATGCCGCGACCGAACGTTGCATTCCGTCCTACGCACTGCGCCGCGGCGCGTTCGTGCCCGGTTCCATCACTCAGCTGGAATGGGTTCTGGTCGCGAACGCACTGCGCCGGGGCTGGGCGGTGAGCATCGCCGATCACGAGGGGATGCACGGCCGTTTCGGCGCGCCGCGCGAACCCGGTTATCGCGGTCTGGACGGTGTCCGCGCCGCACTGCACTTCGCACCGCTGTGCCTGGATTCGGACACGCCCGTAGTGGTGTGGGGATATTCCGGCGGCGGCATGGCCGGATCGTGGATGGTGGAGATGGCTCCGTCCTACGCTCCCGAGCTGCGGATCGCGGGTGCGGTGCTGGGTGCGCCGGTGGGTGATCCGGGCGAGGTGTTCATTCGGCTCAACGGCGGCCGGTACGCGGGATTCCCGGCGATCGTGATCTCGGCACTCCGGCAGACGTATCCGGCGCTCGCCGCGGCGCTCGACGGCCGGATCGACGCCGCAGGGGAACGCCTGCTCGAACGCGCCGCGCAGCTGCCACCCATCGTGGCCCTGGCAAAACTGGCCGGACAGGACGTCTCCAAATATCTGGACCGCCCGCTCGACGAGGTACTCGACGGTCCCGGGATGCGCGAGATGTTCGACGACATGCGTCTGGGACAGCACATCCCCCAGTGCCCGGTACTGGTCATCCAGCCGGTGCACGACCAGATCATCGACATGTCCTGCGTCGACGGCCAGGTTCAGCGTTACCGCCGCGGCGGTGCGACGGTCGGCTACGTCCGGGACCGGCTCAGCGATCATTTCTCGCTGCTGCCACTGGCCACACCGCTGAGCCTGGACTGGCTGGCCGACCGCATTGATGGGGTTCCGGTGACCGATACCGATACCCGGACGGTCTGGTCGGTGGCGGCATCGCCGTCGCGCTGGCGGGGACTGCTGGAAATGGCGACCACCGCCGGGCGGGTACTGCTGGGCCGGCCGCTGGGCCGGCCGAGCGAACCCCAGGTACCGCAAGTGCGGCCGATGGCCGCCTGACAGTCCGAAACCCGCGACCGCGCGCGGGCCCGCCCACCGCGTCCGCTGGACACCGCCTGAACCGCGCTTTCGCGGGTTGGCGCGGTCGATTGCGGCGCTGATCATCGAGTATTGGACAATGGGGCCGTGAACGACGCCGCGAAGCAAACCGCCGGGAGCGACGGGGCCGAAGGCGGCAGCCTGCGTAACCACGAAGGCCCCCGCGGACGGCGCGACAACCCCGCCGGGAGCGACGGGGCCCTGCGCAACCCCGCGGGCGACGCTGCGCCGGAGCGTGAATCCCACACTGCGCCGGAGCGCGCATCCTCGCGGCTCTATCCCCGGGTGACGAGTTTTCGATCCCGTCGTGGCGCGCTCACCGCGACCCAGCAGCAATCCTGGGACCGGATGTGGCCGCGGATCGGCCGCGAGGTGGGCGACGAACCACTCGACGCCGTCGCCTGGTTCGGCCGGACGGCACCGCTGATCATCGAGATCGGCTGCGGAACCGGTACCGCGACCGCCGCGATGGCACAGGCCGAACCCGACTTCGACCTGATCGGCATCGAGGTTTACAAACCCGGTCTCGCCCAGCTCGTGCAGCGCATCGAGCGCGAGGGTATCGACAACGTCCGGCTGCTGCGCGGCGATGCCGTCGACGTGCTGGAACACATGATTGCCAAGGATTCACTCGCCGGTGTACGGGTTTTCTTCCCCGATCCCTGGCCGAAGGCCAGGCATCACAAGCGCCGGCTGCTGCAGCCGGCGACCATGACCCTGATCGCGAGCCGCCTGCGGCGCGGCGGAATTCTGCACGTGGCCACCGACCACGCCGATTATGCCGAGCACATCGCGGAGGTCGGTGCGGGAGAAGCACAGCTCGTCGGCCTCAACGAGGCGACAGGCGGCGATCCGGAGCATCCCGCCACGGATACGGTGATCGGTCTCGAACGTCCGGTGACGAAGTTCGAGAGCAAGGCGCATCGAGCCGGAAGCGCCATCACCGAGTTCATTTGGGGGAAGATCTAGCTTATGAGTCCCAGGGAGACCGCCTCGATGGCCGACGAGGTTGCCGGATCAGTGCGCGGCAACGAATCGGACGCCGTCGGTGGTACGCCGGCCGGTGACACCACCGGTGCGCGGCGCGTGCTGCTGGTGTGGGACGCGCCCAACCTCGATATGGGTCTCGGCGCCATCCTCGGCGGCCGCCCCACCGCGGCCTACCGGCCCAGATTCGATGCGCTCGGCCGCTGGCTGCTGGCCCGCACGGCGGAATTGTCGGCCGGTAGCGCCCAGCGCATCGAACCCGAGGCGACGGTCTTCACCAATATCGCCCCGGGTACCGCGGATGTGGTGCGGCCGTGGGTGGAAGCACTGCGCAACGTCGGCTACGCCGTCTTCGCCAAACCCAAGATCGACGAGGATTCCGACGTCGACAGCGATATGCTGGCGCATATCCAGCTACGCCGCTCCGGCGCGGGTCTCGCGGGAATCATGGTGGCCTCCGCGGACGGTCAGGCCTTCCGCGAACCGCTCGAGGCAGTGGCGGCCACCGGAGTCCCCGTTCAGGTGCTCGGATTCCGCGAGCACGCGAGTTGGGCTGTCGCGTCCGATATCCTCGGTTTCGTCGACCTCGAGGACATCCCGGGTGTGTTCCGTGAACCGCTGCCCCGGGTCAGCCTCGACTCGCTGCCCGACGAGGGAGCCTGGCTGCAGCCCTTCCGGCCGCTGTCCGCACTGCTCACCTCCCGCCCCGCTCAAGGAGTCGCTTAAGTGTTCACCCGCTGGGGCGAGCTGGTCCACAAACTCCGCTACACCGTGCTGGGTGTAGCGGTGGCCGCACTTCTCGCCCTGGGCGCGTACGGGTTCGGCCTGGAAAAACATCTGAGTTCCAGCGGCTGGTTCGATCCGGGCGCGGAATCCTCGCAGGCCGCCGAGCTCAAGGACGATGTCTACGGGCGCGATCACATGTCCGATGTGATCCTGCTGTACACCGCGCCGGCCGGTAAGACCATCGACGATCCGGAGTTCGGGCAGAAGATCACCGACAGTCTCAACAGCCTGCCGCGGGACCATCCGGACCAGATCGACCGGGTCAACATCGCGTACTGGAAGACCGAGACCGGCGAGTGGAGTGCGTCGGCCACCGGCAGCAAGGACAAGCAGCACGCGTTCGCGACACTCGCCATCAAGGGCGACGACGACACCAGCACGATGAACAACTACCGCGAGGTGAAGGACAAGTTCACCATCCCGGGGATAGACGTCCAGGTTGCGGGCATGCAGCCGGTCGCGGGCACCTTGAACGACACCATCGCCTCGGACCAGAAGCGCATGGAGATGCTGGCCATTCCGGCCGTGGCGATCCTGCTGTTCTTCATCTTCGGCGGTGTCGTCGCCGCGGCTCTGCCATTGATCATCGGTGGTCTCACCGTGCTCGGCGCCAACGGCATCGTCATGGCGATCACCCATGTCACCGAGGTGAACTCGTTCGTCGGGGCCGTGGTGTCGATGATCGGCCTGGGCCTGGCGATCGATTACGGACTGTTCATCGTCAGCAGATTCCGTGAGGAGATGGCCGAGGGCTATACCACCCGCCAGGCCGTCCGCCGATCGGTGCAAACCGCCGGGCGGACCGTCGTGTTCTCGGCGACCATGATCATCGCGGCCAGTGCCGGCATGCTGATGTTCCCGCAGGGCTTCCTGAAATCGGTCGCCTACGGCACCATCGCGACCGTTCTGCTGGCCGCACTGGCCTCGCTCACCATCCTGCCCGCACTGCTGTCGATTCTCGGCCCGCGCGTGGACGCGCTGGGCTTCAAGCGGTTCCGCAAGACCAAGACCGCCGAAGAGGTCGAGAACGGGTTCTGGGGCCGCACCACGCAGTGGGTGATGAAGCATCCGCTGAAGGTCGCGGTGCCGCTCTGCATCATCCTGCTGCTGCTGATCATCCCGGTGAAGAACCTGAAGTTCGGCGGTATCAGCGAAACCTATCTGCCGCCGGACAATCCGACCCGCATGGCGCAGGAGGAGTTCGACAGCCTCTTCCCGCTGCGGCAGACCGATCCGATTCAGCTGGTCATCACCACCGACAACGCCAGCGAGATCAAACCCCTGATCGACGACGCGAGCAATGCGCCCGGACTGGCGAATCCGTTCGGGACCCCCGGTATCCCGCCGAACAATTCGAATGTGTGGGTCTCGGAGACCACGCTGGCCCCGGACGCGAATATCGAAGACACGATCGCCTATCTGCGGACGACCGCCGTACCCGACGATGTGCAGTTGCTCGTCGGCGGCCAGCCGGTATTGATGCAGGACAGCATCACCTCGCTGCTGGATCGCATGCCGCTGATGATCGTGCTGGTCGTCCTCGTGACCACACTGCTGATGTTCCTGACCTTCGGGTCCCTGGTGCTGCCGATCAAGGCGGCGTTGATGAGCGCCCTCGGCCTCGGTTCCACACTGGGCATCCTGACCTGGATATTCGTCGACGGCCACGGTGCCGGACTGCTGAATTTCACGCCGCAGCCGATCATGTCGCCGGTGTTGGTGCTGATCATGGCGATCATCTACGGTCTGTCCACCGACTACGAGGTTTTCCTGCTCTCCCGCATGGTGGAGGCGCGCGCACAGGGTGCGAGTACCACCGAGGCGGTGCGCAGCGGTACCGCTCAGACCGGTCGCATCATCACGGCGGCGGCGCTGATTCTGCTGGTCGTCGTAGGTGCGTTCGCCTTCTCCGACCTGGTGATGATGCAGTACATCGCCTACGGCATGATGGCCGCGCTGTTCATCGACGCCACTGTGCTGCGCATGCTGCTGGTCCCCGCGACGATGAAACTGCTGGGTGACGACTGCTGGTGGGCGCCCACCTGGATGAAGCGGGTGCAGCAGCGGGTAGGCCTGGGCGAGCCGATTCTGGACGACGAGCGTCCGGGTACCGGCGAGCTCGTGGACCTGGTCAAGACCACTCCGGTGACCGATCCGGTCACGATGCAGCTGCCGCAGTTGCCGGACGGGACCACCAAGGGCCCGAAGAAGCCGCGCCGCTTGAAGTTCCTGCGTGTCGACCCCGAGGCGCCGACCGAGCAGCTGACCCGCATCGATCCGGATATGCCGCCACCGAGCGGTGCGATGCCGGCGAAACCGCGCCGCGCCACACATCCCGAGCCCGAGGTACCGGCCGACTCCGAAGCCGACTCCCCGGCGCCGACCGCGGATCCGGAACCCGCGACTCCCGCGGGCACACCGAAACGCAAGCGGCGCATCTTCCGTCGCGCCGGTGCCGACTCGGATGTGCCAGTGGCCGATTCGGGCACCTCGGCATCGGCCGAAGGTGGCACCGAACCCACCGACGGCCCGCCCGATCGGGCCGGAGAAACCCCCGATGCGGGGGCACCGGAACACTCACCGGCCGGCCCGGTTCCACCGCGGCCGACCACCCGATCGCAATCTTCGGGCAATGGCGCGGCTCGGGTGATGCCACCCACCGGCCGCAGGCCGGCCGGCGGTTCGGATCCCGCCGATGCCGGTGGTGTCATCGGCCCGGCCGATCACGGCGCCGACGATTCGAACGACCGGGGCGGACTCCTCGGCATCCAGGACACCTACGGCCCGGGAGCGACCGGGAGCGGTTCCGGTGCCGGGTCGCCCGGTGGTTTCGGCCCGGCGAGTGCGATGCGCGCCGCCGGTCCCGCCGCCCCGTTCGATCCGAATACCGCCCGGCCCACCGAATCTCCTTCCGGCCCACGACCGCCGGTACCGCCCGCGGTATTCGATGCCCGGCGCCGACACCGCGCCGAACCGCGGTGCGACACAACCTCCGCAGGTGGTTCGTCCCGGCATGCCACCGCGCACGGTGCCCGCCTCGGAAGCGCCGACCGAGGCCACCGATCCGGTACCACCGGCCGCACCGATGGGCACCACACCCCGGGTGCTACCGCCACAACCGTCCAAAGTGCCGCCGCACCCGTCGGTCCGGGCGCAGCTGTACCGGCCCGACGCGCCGCCCTATCACCCGGGGCAGGGCCCGGCCGCCGAGCCTCGACAAGATCCCGGCCGGGAATCGTCCGGCCGCACCCCGGCCGACGCCGCCCCGCAGGCACCTGCCGATCAGTCACCGTGGGTGGCACCGGAGAACCGGATGCCGTCGGTCCAATTGCCGCGCCGGGTACCCACCGAGCCCGCCCGGCCGGCGGAATCCGCACCTGCGGCACCGCCGGAGAACCGGTCCACGGACGACGGAAAAGCAACGCCCGCAGCCGAACCCGCCGCGGAGCCGGAAGCGCCCGCGGGTGACGACAACCGCAACAACATCGAGCAGTGGATGGCGGACCTGCGTTCCTCCCGTCGGCGCCCCGAACCCAGTGAGAATCCCGACAACCCCGACGACCCGGAGCACCGCAACAGCGGCCGCACCGTCAGCGTCAACGAACTCCTCCGCCGGCAGAACCGCGACTGAGGTCGCGGTTCGACCGGCGGCGGTGCGATGAATTCCGGCGGTGCGAGTCGTCACGACGGGTATGAGCGCACCCACATTCACATCCGTGCTGACCGTCGCCGTTCCCGTATCCGATCAGGACCGGACGAAGGCCCTGCTCGAGGAACTCGGATTCGAAACGCATCTGGACACCGAACTGCGGCCGGGGTTCCGCTGGATCGAGTTGCGAATGCCCGGTGCCGGCACGTCGCTGTCGCTGGTGGCGACCGGTGATGAATTGCCTGTGGGTATCGATACCGGTGTCCGGCTGGGAACACCGGATGCCCGGGCCGCACATGCGGCACTGGCCGGGCGCGGCCTCACCGTCGGTGAATTGCTCGATTGGCCGACCGCGCCGCTGATGTTCAGCTTCCTCGATCCGGACGGCAACCGCTTCTACGTCACCCAGGACCACGCCGGGTAGCCACGCGCCGGACTCAGAATCCCGAGACCAGCTTCTTCCACTGCACCCCGAACGGGTGCTTGGCATTGATGGAACTGAAGCGGATGCGGCCGTGAACCACGATGTGCAGTGGCCCGATGGGTGGGCCGGTGCGGACCTTGTTGTTGGTGGAGGAACCGATCAGCTCCACACCGTTGAGGTCGACGGTCGCCTCGCCCGGCAGGATCAGGTTGAGCGAGCTGCAGAAATCGTCGACGCGGATCTCCACCACCTGGGTGGACATAACGGCCTGGGTGAAATCCAGCGTGACGCCGGACAGGAAGCTGCTGATATTGATCACCGGCGGCACCTGCCAGGGCCCCTTGCGGGTGAGACCGGACAGTTTGGGGCGCATCGACGCCTCACCGGTGACGGCCGCGGCGGACCGCCGCGACTGCGGCATGGGCGCCGGATTCGGTTGGCCCGCAAGCCGAATACCCGGCAGATCGACCAGGACCGCATTGAGTTCGCCGCGTGTCTTGGCGGCCAGCGCGGTATCCATCCGCTCACTGAACTCACCCAGCGACAGCATGCCCAGTCCGACCGCCCGTTGCAGCAGTCCCCCGACGTGTTCGCGTTCGGCATCCGATACCCGCAGGTCGCGGTCGCCCACAGCACCCCCCGCCGGCGGGACGGACCCCACCCCCGGCGTGGAAACGGTTTCACCACCCATATCGACGAGGCTACCGACGCGGCGGCGCGCGCACATCAGGGCAATCCCTGATCCCACCCCTGTTCCGCCGCTATTCCGGCCCTATTCAAGACCCTGTTCGATGGCGTAGCGGGTGAGCTCGACACGGTTGCCCAGTTGCAGTTTGCGCAGCGTCGCCTGCACGTGGTTCTCCACCGTGCGATGGCTGACACTCAGCCGGCTCGCGATCTGTTTGGCCGACAACCCCTTCGCGACCAGGCGCAACACCTCGGTCTCGCGCTCGGTGAGCGCGGGCCGCTCGGTTCCGGTGTCGGCCGTTGCTCCCGCGATGCGGCGGAATTCGCCGAGCACCACACCGGCGAGACCGGGAGTGAAGACGGCCTGGCCCGCGGCGGTGGCCCGGACGGCGTCGATCAACTCGGCCGCCGAGGCGCTCTTGACCAGGTATCCGGTCGCACCGGCCTTGATCGCCTCCAGAACATCGTCGCGCTCACCGGAGGCCGACAGCACAAGTACCCGGCTGTGTGGTGACACCCGCAGTACCTCCGCGGTGGCCAGGGCGCCGTTGCCGTCGGGCAGCTGCATATCCATCAGCACGACGTCGGGCCGGACAGCCGCGGCGCGGCGCCCGGCCGCACCCACACCGTCGGCGGTGGCAGCGACCCGGAAACCGGCCTCGGTGAGATCGCGGGAGACGCCGTCGCGCCACATCGGGTGGTCGTCCACCACCATGACGGAGATCTCTGTCATCGCCGTTCCTCCCGATCGAGTGGGATGCGGAATTCCCATTCCGTACCGTCGGTGGTGTCGAGCAGTTCCGCGGTGCCGCCGAGCGCCTCGATCCGCCCGATGATCGACTGCCGCACACCCATCCGCCCCTCCTCGGCGGCCGCGGACAACCGCCCGGTGGGGATTCCCGGGCCGTCGTCGCGCACGCTGACGACTACGGCATCACCCATATCTTCCAGCAGCACATAGGCTTTCGCATTCGCGCCGGCGTGCCGAGCGGTATTCGACAGGGCGGCGCCGACGGCGGCGGCGATCTCGCGGGCGGTCCATCCGCCGAGCGACACCGGGTCACCGGGCGCGGATACGAATACCGAGGGAGCGGCGAACGAGTTCAACAGCGATCGCAGATCCTCGTGTGAGCCGAGGCCGCCGGCGGATTCCGGGCGCCCCTGTTCGGAGATCAGCACGCGCAGGGCAACCTCCTGCTCGCCCGCTCGCCGAGCGAGATCCGCTGTGTCCCCGCCGATTTCGCCACCGCGACGGGTGATATAGCTGAGTACCTGCAACACCCCGTCGTGTACCTCGCGGGCGAGCCGCTCGCGTTCGGCCGTGGCGGCGCGCAACCGCATCGCCTGTTCGAGCTGTCCCTGGGCACGGCGTGCCGTCCCCGCGGCCAGCCCGATCGCCAACCCCACCGAAACCAGTACGGGCGCAGTGGCATCCGACCACAGATCCAGCTCCCACTGCTCCCGGACCACGATGCTCACCACCGAGATCAGCAATCCGGACAGCACACCGCCGAGCGCACCCCATTCGATGGCCGCCGACATCACCGCATTCGCCACCCACAGGGTGGTGGGCAGGGTCTGATGGCCGTGATACCAGGAATAGTCGGCGACCAGCCGGGTCGCCGCCATCAGCCCAACGACCACCACGAGATCGCCGATCACGACGGCGTGACGTTCGGAATCGGTCAGCGACCAGCGCGACAACCACAGCGCCGAGGACACCGACCAGACCACCAGCACCGTGATCAGCATCCAGCTCAGTGCCGGATGCCGGTACGAGGACACCGACGCGATCTGCTGGCCGACGGCATACACCATCGTGACCAGGCGGAACGCCTGGGCCGCCCGCCACAGCGGCGTCGTGGCGGCAACCCGCGTGTCGGAGTCCGTCGCACCGGTCGCCGCGGACATCTCAGCCCGCGCTCGGAACACCACCGGCCGGGTCCTCGGCGGGCGGCTCATGTGACCGATAACGATTGGGGTCGGGCGTGTCGGGATCGGCGTGGAACATCGTCTCGCCCGGTTCACCGGTACTGAGTTCCTGATACAGCTCTTCCGGACTATCGGCGAGCAACGATCGGATCGCGGTATTCATCACCGCGACGAACGGCACCGCCAGCAGACCACCCGCGATACCCGCGAGCACCACACCCGCGGTGATCGCCAGCACCACGGCCAGTGGATGGATTCGCACCGCCCGGCCCAGCAGCAGCGGCTGCAGCACATGGCTTTCCAGTTGCATCACCGCGATGGTCACGCCGAGCACGATCAGCGCGGTCACGAACCCCTTGGTCATCAGAGCCAGGAAGACCGCGACCGATCCGGCCAGCAGCGAGCCGATGATCGGGATGAAGGCGCCGATGAACACCAGCGAGGCCAGCGGAAGTGCCAGCGGCACACTCAGAATCGCCAGGCCCGCGCCGATACCGATGGCATCGACGGCGGCGACCACGACGGTGGCGCGGACGAATCCGATCAGGGTGCCGAAGCCCAGCCGGCCCGCGGTGCGCACCCGCTCACGCTGCGGGGTCGGCACGATCCGGGTCGTGAAATGCCAGATCTGATCGCCGCCGTACAGGAAGAAGATCAGGATGAACATCGTCAGGAAGGTGCCGGTGAGAAATTCGCCGATCACCGCGGCGGTGGTGAGCGCACCGCTGGTCAGCGAATCCTGATTGGCCTCGATGGTTTTGATGATCGTGTTGCCGCCGTTGCGGATCTGCTCGTCGCTCAGATGCAACGGCCCGTTGATCAGCCAATCCTGCACGGTGTGGATGCTGGTCTTGAATTCGTCGGTCAACTGCGGCACACCGCTGACGAACTGCTCGATGACGAACGTGAAGATGCCGGCCAGCAGTCCGATCGAACCCACCAGCGCGACGAGCACCCCGAGCCCGCGCGGCATTCCGAGTCGTTGCAGCAGATCCACCAGCGGTGACAGCAGCGCCGCACCCAGCAGCGCGATCGCCACCGGAATGACGACGGTGGTCAGTTTGTGCGCCAGATAGGCGACCGCCAGCACCGCCACCAGGATGATCAACAACCGCCAGCACCATTCCGCGCCCTGACGCACCAACGGGTGCACGGCGTCGGCGGGTGTGCGTTCCCGTAACCGGTTCGCGGACCTGCGCTCTGTCGACGATCCCGTTGCCGCGCCCGCGGACACCGGCTCGGCCGACGGTCCGGAGGTGTCGTTGTCCCCACTCACGCAGCGAGCCTATCGGCAACACACCGCCGTGGGCACGCCTACCGGCCGGGAGGTTTGTCCGTGCTGCCCGGTTACGCACGCTGCCATCTCCGGGCCGCCGCTCCCCCCGCTAGATTGGTCAACGTGTCAGCGCAACTCGAGGCGGTCAAGCAGACCATGCGAACGCGCTGGCCGCTGTACCTGGCATTGATGCTGGCGGCCAATGCCTTCGGCGCGGTTCTGGTGTACGCGTTCATCCAGTACGGCCTGCCCGCACCCGAGGGCACGCCCAGCGGCGTCCGGCGCGCCGGACTGCTGGTTCCGGGGCTGGTCTTCGCGATCGGTGGCCTGCTCAGCGTGACCGCCTCGGCGCTGATGCTGCGGCCGGTGATGCGCTGGCAGGTCCGTGGCGGGCCGCCGAGCCGCCAGGAACAGATGGCCGCATTGCACGCGCCGCTGCGGCAATCCATCGTGCATCTACTGCTGTGGCTGGTGGGCGGTGCGGTACTGGCCGCGCGGATCATCGTCGAGACTCCGGAACTGGCCGGGGCGGTGATCATCACCGAATGTATGGCCGCCACTATCGTGTTCGGCTTCACCTACATGCTGGGTGAGCGGATTCTGCGTCCGGTCGCCGCGCACGCGCTGACCACCGGAACCTTCGATCACACCCTGACCGCCGGTGTCGGCACCCGCATGGCGATGACCTGGGGTATGGGGACCTTCGCGCCGACGATCGCGATCGTGCTGCTGTGCGTCACCCAGATCACCTCGCAGGTGCATTTCTCCGCCCAGTCGCTGGCGGTCTCGATTCTGCTGCTGTGCGGAGTCGTGATCATGCAGGCGCTGGCGCTGTCGATGCTTACCGGCGCGAGTATCTCCGATCCGGTGCGCCAGCTGTCGCGCGCGATCAACCGGGTGCAGGCCGGTGCCGACGATGTGCAGGTGGAGGTATTCGACGGCAGTGAGATCGGCCTGCTGCAGGTGGGATTCAACCGCATGATGGAGGAGGCGGCGCAGCGCCGCGAACTCCAGGAACTGTTCGGTCAGCACGTCGGTGAGGAGGTCGCCCGGCGCGCCCTCGAGTACGGCACCGAACTCGGTGGTGAAACCCGTTTCGTGGCGGTGCTGTTCGTCGATATGGTCGGCTCGACCGCGACTGCCGCCGAACACCCGCCCACCGAGGTCGTGAGCCTGCTCAATGAGTTCTTCCGCGTCGTGGTCGATGTGGTGGACCGGCACAACGGCCTGATCAACAAGTTCGTCGGTGATGCCGCGCTGGCGATCTTCGGCGCACCCCTGGACCGTCCGGACGCACCGACCGCCGCCCTGGCCGCCGCTCGTGATCTGCGGGTGGCGCTGCGCGAGGTGCCGGGCCTGGATATCGGTATCGGTGTGTCCGCCGGGCTCGCGGTCGCCGGGAATATCGGCGCGGCAAACCGATTCGAGTACACCGTGATCGGCGATCCGGTGAACGAGGCCTCCCGCCTGACCGAACTGGCCAAGGAATATCCGGGCCGGGTGCTGGCCTCGGGCAGCGCCCTCTATTTCGCCGACGACGACGAGCAGCGCCAATGGACCCCCGGCGACGAGGTCCAGTTGCGCGGCCGCCGCCGCAAAACCCGATTGGCCTGGCCCAAGGTCCAGGACTGAGCGCCGCCGCGGTGTGATCCCCGTCCGGCCCGTATCTCACCGGGCAGTGCTCGATGAGCCCAGTGGGGTGCGGCCCTACGTGGTTATGCGTCCGCCTCCCCAGTCGTATCCCACTAGGCTGGACCCTGTGACGGCCCAAGCTCGACCAGCCGGCGACCCGGCGCCGCCCGCTCGCCGCAGATTTCGCTGGTTGAAATGGGTCCTCGGCGTTGCCCTGTCGGCGTTGCTCATCGCCGAGGGCGTATATCTCTGGCCGCGCCTGCACGATTCGTGGCGCACCCTCACCGAGATCCACTGGGGCTGGGTGGCGCTGTGCATCGTGATGCAGGCGGTTTCGATGAGCGGGTTCGGCCGCATCCAGAAGCGACTGCTGCGCGCAGGTGGGGTGGACGTCTCACAGCGGGCATCGGTTTCGGTGGTGTACGGCGCCACCGCGATGTCGGTATCGCTCCCCGCCGGACAGGTGTTCTCCACCGCGTTCACCTACCGCCAGACCCGGCGCTGGGGTGCGAGCCCCGTGGTGGCGTCCTGGCAGTTGCTAATGTCGGGCGTGGTCGCCACGGCCGGCATGTTGTTGCTCGGTGTGGGCGGCGCATTCCTGGTCGGCAACCGGGTAGGGCCGTGGAAGCTGGTGCTGACACTCGCGGCGGTAGCGCTGCTGGTCTGGGCCGGGAGGTACATCTCCGGGAATCCCGGTGTGCTGCAGGCCCTGGTGCGGCGCGGGGTGCGCCTGGTCAACCGGGTTCGCCGGCATCCGCCCGAGGCCGGGATGGACCGTGTCGACGATGCCCTGCACCAGTTGGAATCGGTGCATCTGGGCCGGCGCGACGCGGCCTGGGTGGCGTTCTGGGCCGTGGTGCACCGGCTCGGCGATGTGGCCTGTCTGGGCGCCGCCTGTTATGCGATCGGCGCGGACCCGCGCTGGGCGGGCCTGCTGATCGCGTTCAGCGTCGGCAAGGCGGTCGGCACGATTCCGTTCGCCCCCGGTGGCATCGTCTACGTCGACGCCACGCTGGTGGCCAGCCTCACCGCCGCGGCGGGGCTGCCGTTCGCACAGGCGGTCGCGGCGGCCTTCGTCTACCGTCTGGTGAGTTTCATCCTCGTCGCGATCATCGGCTGGATCGTCGTCGCCTTCCGCTTCCGCAATCCACAGGCCGGTGATGCGGAGTTCGAGCAGGAATTCGAACAGCGCTCGGCCCTGATCACCGAGCCGCGCCGCGGCGAACAACCCCGGGACCAGCGCGACGAGTCTTCCGGTCCGGCCGAACCGGATGGTGAAGCACCCGCTTGAGCCGGGTGGACAATCCCCTCCGCAACTCGCTCATTACCCTGGCGCCCGTGAGGAAATTGCTGCCGCTGGTGATCGATGTCGTGCTGGTGATCGTGTTCTGCGCGATCGGCCGGCGCAGTCACGACGAGGCGGTCACGGCGGGTCTGCTGCGGACTGTCTGGCCGTTCGCCACGGGCCTGCTGATCGGCTGGCTGCTGGCCCTGATCGTCGCGGGCCGGGTCCGCGTGCCCGCTCGATTCGACGGCGGTGGCGCCCTGTGGCCCACCGGTGTGGTGGTCTGGTTGTCGACGTTGATCGGCGGCATGGTGCTGCGGGTGATCAGCGGTCAGGGCACCGCGTTCAGCTTCGTTGTGGTCGCCACGACCGCCCTCGCAGTCTTCCTGCTGGGCTGGCGGGCGATCCGGCTGCTGATCACACGACGCACGCAGGCCACCGGCGCGTCTGTGAACTGACCGGCGGAAGCTACTTGTTGTCGTCCGGTGTCGACAGTGATTGCAGCATGCGAGCCGCCATCCGCGACGTCGCGTCACCGCTGTCGATATCGCTGATGTGAATGGCGAAGGCCAGGTCACCGGCATTCGCCAGCATCCAGCCGTCATTGCCCGCATCGGTGGCGAACGCGGTGACCCCGCCGAAGCGGCTCACCGTCGCCTCCTGCGGGCGGCCGGTGGCATCGCGCAGCATGCCACGCAGTTTGTCCACCACATCGCCGGACAGCGGATCGAGTTTCGCCTCTGTGGTGCCGGGCCGGCCGATCTCGATCATCGGCGGCGCCACCGACCCGCGGGCGATGGTCGCGGCCGCGATGGCCATGCCGAATGGGCTCGCGAGAATCGGATCGTTGGTGCCCTGTTTGACCTGTTCCACTCCGCGCCCCGCGATGGGCAGCCGTCCCGTGGTCTCCTCCAGGCCCGGCACCTTGAATCCGATACCGACACCGAGACTCGCCGCCGCTTCGGCCGCGTCCTGCACCGAAACGTCCTGCGGTGACTTCTTCTTGGTGATGGCCGCGACCGCCTTGAACAGGTCGCTCGCCCCGCCCACCGGATAGGCGCCGGTGAAGGCCGGCGCGCCCTGGGCGCTGGCGTAGGTGTTCTGCGCCGCCGCGACCACCGCCCCGGTGGACGGCTGGATCGCGACGATGGATGCCGCGGTACCGACGCTGACGACCGCGTCCTCGGCGGCGCGCTGCAGTTTCTGGTCCAGGGTCGAGGCGATATCCGGGCCGGGCGGGCCCTGGTAGCCGGCGAGCTGGGTGACCAGCTTGCCGTCGGGCTCGAACAACTGCACACCCCAACCGGCGTGTTCGTCGCGGTTTTCCTGCCAGACTTTCTGCAGCGCCTCGGTCATCGGCGACCACACCCGGCGGTCGGCGACGATCAGTTTCGGCTGCTTCTCCATGACGACGCCCGGAATGGAGGCCATCCGGGGTTCGAGGATGGCGAAATCGTCCTCGCGCAAACTCACCGCGGCGACCGGCTGTCCCTTCGCCTCGGCCAGCTGCTGCATCAGCGATCCGCCGGTGATCAGCGGCGCGACCGGGGAGATGGCATCGGCCAGCGCATTGGTCGTCGCGACCGGGTCATGCGTCTTGGTGGGATCGACCTTGATGACGTTGATGGTCTGCTGGGTCAGCAGCGGCTGCCCGTCGTTGTCGTTGACCTTGGGCGGCGGCGCGGCCTCGGTGCGCACCAGTTTCACCGTTCGTTTGTAATCCAGCTGTGGCATCACGATGGTGGGGTCCCAGGAGATTCGCCACCCGATTGCGAGTTTGCGGATATTGCCCTGGAGGTCGTAGGACCAGTCCTTACCGGGGCCGAAATTCCAGGACGCCTTGAGATTGAACATCGCCGAATCCGCGTCGAGACCGATGAATTGAACCAGCTTGTAATCCGGTTTACCGGGCTGCAGTCCGTCGAACATTGATTTCAGCGTGCCTTCGGCACCGGAGGGGTACGACGTCAGCGCGGCGGCACCTGCCGCATCGCGATCGTCCATTAGCTGGGTGAAATGCTCGACGACCCCTTTGGGGCCACTCGGGGTCCGATGAAAATCGCACGAACCGATCACAATCGCCAGGGCCGCAACTCCCGCTAGTGCCACTGCGCCCCTGACGCGAAAGCGGCGGGATCCCCACACATCCATGTCGCCCACTCTTCACTCTTGTCACTCCAGCAACAAGGCCAACGTTACCCGAAGGAGTTACCCTCTGTGCCGCCTTGGCACCGCCCGCATTCACCATGCTCAGCGACCACAATAGTGCCCGATCACCGACATGCGTTGCACCCGGTCCGGTAAATCGTGACCCGTGTTCCCATTACATCCGCTCACAGCGAAACGACCGTGACAGCATTCGGGAGTAATCTTGTAATCACTGTTACAGAGCAACTAACGCAGTGAGGAATTGCCATGAGACACGGACACGGACGTGGATTCGGTCGCCCCGGCGGCTGGCAGCAGGCCGATCTTCCCGATGCCGCAGACTCTCCGGACTGGTTCGCCGGAAGGTTGCCGAGCGAATGGTTCAGCGCTCCCGCGGCCATCGAGATCGACCGCGACGAGATCGTGGTGATCGGCGAATTGGCAGTGGCGGAAAGTGAATCCGAGACCGAACAATCCATCGGAACCGACAGCCCCCCGGAGAAATCCGGCCCATCGCGCGCAACGATCGACGGTGCGATCGCACGATTCCGCGAATCCACCCGCCCGGCCCGGATGCAGATTGCCCAGGAGGCACAGGCTCGCTATGGCCGGAATGTGGCCTGGGGTGTTTCGGTGAACGGTGAACGCACCCTGTTCACGCATTTGTCGGTGCCGGTGATGACCCGGCTGCGGCAGCCCGAACGCAAGGTCCTCGACACCCTGGTCGACGCCGGCGTCGCCCGATCCCGCGCCGACGCGCTGGCCTGGACGGTCAAATTGGCGGGTCAGCACGCCGAGGAGTGGCTGGAGGAATTGCGTTCGGCGATGCGCAAGGTCGACGACCTGCGCGCCGAGGGGCCCCGCGGGCTGTGACCGGGCGAGCCGGGGCCCGCGTGCGCCGGACTAGGGTGTTGGCATGGCCCCGATTCTCGTGCTCAACGGCCCGAATCTGAACATGCTGGGCATCCGCCAGCCCGAGGTGTACGGCTCGGACACCCTCGACGACATCGTCGAGTTGTGCCGCGCGACCGCCGCCCGATTCGATCGCGAGATTGTTGCTTTCCAGTCGAATTCCGAAGGGGCGCTGATCGATCGGATCCACGCGGCGCGCGGTGCGGAATCGGGGATCGTGATAAATCCCGGCGGTCTCACGCATACCTCGGTCGCACTGCGCGATGCGCTGGTGATTCCGGACGTGCCGATCGTCGAGGTGCACATCTCGAATGTGGCTGCCCGCGAGGAATTCCGGCATCACTCCTACATTTCCCCGATCGCCACCGCGGTGATCGCCGGAATGGGCATCCAGGGCTACGCGGCGGCCGTGGAATTCCTCAGCACTCGCTGATCGGTCCTACTGCGCGCCGGGCACGCTTTCCCGGGGTGTACCGCGCAGCAGTCCGTACAGCGTCGGTGCCGATTCCGCGGCGGGCACCTCGCGCCACAGCTCCCGCACGGTCTGTGACAGCGCGGTGTTTCTTCCTCGGTGGTCGCAGGCGCGGGATGAGGTGCTCACCGGGGTTGTGCACAGCCGGAAGCGGCTCGGCCGCAGCAGAGTCCGACCTCACAACCGCTGCGGGTACCACCCGACCGAGGGTAGGTCGCTAGCTCAGGTAGTCGGCGGCGATACGGGCGCCCAGTTCCTCGAGTAAGGCGGCGGCGCGGGCGATGGAGCGTTCCGGGTCGGGTTCGAGTTCGGCCAGTGCGTAGCAGCGGTCGAACCCGGCGGCGCGCAATCGTTCCGGTGCGAGTTCGCAGCGCCCCGCCACGGCCACCACCGTGGCCCCGGCCGCGTGTGCGGCCGGGGCGACCCCGGCGGGCGCCTTTCCCCGCAGCGTCTGCTCGTCGAGCGCACCCTCTCCGGTGACCACCAGGTCCGCGCCCCGGGCGCGGCCGGCGAAATCGATCAGCTCGAGAATGGCGTCGATGCCCGGGCGCGGCCGGGCGCCGAGTACGGCCATGGCCCCGAATCCAGTGCCGCCCGCCGCACCCGCGCCCGGATGTTCGGCCCAGTCCGTGGTGCGGGCGGCCGGACGGGCCGCACCGCTGGATTCGATCAGTTCGGCCCAATTCGTCAGGGCTGCTTCCAATTCCACACGTTGCTGCCGATCGGCCCCTTTCTGGGCTCCGAAGACGGCTACGGCACCGTGCGCGCCGAGCAGCGGATTGTCCACATCACTGGCGAGTACGAAAGTTGTCTCGGCGATCGCGGGATGCAGTCCGGCGTAGTCGATCCGCCGGGCGGCCGCCAAGGCCGCCGCGCCCCTGGCCGATTCGTCGCCGTGTGTGTCGACGATCCGTAGCCCCAATGCCTGCAACATACCGGCGCCACCGTCGGAAGAGGCACTGCCGCCAACCGCGAGCACGATGTCGCGCACTCCGCGATCGAGGGCGTGGCGGATCAGCAGTCCCAGGCCGTAGGTTCCGGCGTGCATCGGATCGGGTTGGCCGCCTGGCAGTTTCACCAGGCCGACCACCTCGGCCAGTTCGATGACGGCGGTCTCGCCGCGCACCGCGTAACTCGCGGTGGACGGCAGACCGGTCGGCCCGACCGCGTCGGCCGGTACCCGCTCCCAGCCCGCCGCGACGAAGGCATCGACCGTACCGTCCCCGCCGTCGGCCACCGGAAGTTCCAGCACCTCGGCATCCGGGGCCACCCGGGCGATCCCGGCGGCCAATGCCGCGGCCACCTCGGGCGCGGTGAGTGAACCCTTGAACTTGTCCGGCGCCAGCACCACTCGCCTCGGCGTCATCGCGACCCCATCTCGTCGAAAAGCGTCCGGCCACCCATCGCGGGTGTAGCCGCCGTTCACCGCATGGGTGCCTGGTCCACCTGATCGATTGTGACCGCACCGGTGCGCAGATAATTCAGTACCGCGTCGTCGAGCGGCGTATTGCCGCGCCCGAAGGTGCCGTGATCGCCACCGGCGACGGTGATCAGGTGACCGTGCAAGGCTGCCGCCATCGCGGGGCCGCCCGGATATGCGGTCACCGCGTCGTTGCGGCTCTGCAGGATCAGCGGGGCGGTCGCGAGTCCGTGATCGGCCACTGCCACCGGACCGGTCACCGGATCCCAATCGGCACAGGCCAATCCGCTGCGGACCAGGTCGGCGCGGGCATCGAGCGCATTACCGCCCGAGGCGACGATCGCGGCCGCCGAACCGATGGCATCCATCCGGGCCGGCACCGCGTTCTCATTGCAGGTGATCGCGGAGAACACCGCCTGTCCGGTCGGATCGGTGGATGTCGCACCCGCGATGTCCCGCAGCCGCCGCAGATCCGAGGGATGCGCGTCGGTCTCGGCCATGGCCTGCGCCAGGCTCGGCCAGAAACCCCGGGTGTAGGCGGCCACCGTGGTCGCCGAGACCAGCGGCACCTGCGCCGACATGCCACCGGATGTCAAGGTGCGCACCAGGTTCTGGGCCTGGAACAGCTGCTCGGCCCCGGCGCTCAAACCGGTGCGCGCCACCGCCGCCAATGGCTCCGGCAGTTCCCGGGGCAGATCCGCCGCCGAGACCGGAGGGGGTGTCAGGTTCGCGTACCAGCCGCCGCCCTGTGCCGTTACCAGTCGCACCCAGGTCTGATACACCCGGAGCGGTGAGTCCCCGAGGTGATACCGGCTGTCGTGGTCGGCGATCCAGCCGAACAGATCGTCGAGCCGCTGCTTACCGGCGAGCTGCTGTTGTGCGAATTGCTCGGTCCACACCCACTGCGGATCGACATTCGAATCCAGCACCATCCGCCCGACACGCTCCGGGAACAGTGTCGCGTAGACCGCGCCCAGGTAGGTGCCGTAGGAGATGCCGAGGAAATCGATGCGGTCCAGACCGAGTGCCGCACGCACGGCATCCGTATCGCGAGCCGTGTTCTCGGTGGTGATGGTTCGCAGATATCCGGGCTGGGCCGCGTCGCAGGCCTTCTGCAAGGGTTCGCGCCCGTCCTGGCCGCCGTCATCGGCGATCGCGCTGCCGCAGGTCAGCGGGGTCGACCAGCGCAGGCCACGCGGCTGGACGGCTACCAGATCGTAGTGTTCGGCCAGTTCGGCCGGCAGCTGCGCCAGCCGAGCACCCCAGTAGTCGAGCGAATCCGCGCCCGGTCCGCCGGGATTGGCGAAGATGGTGCCGTACCGCTGTCCACCGGCTCGAATCCGGCTGACCGTCACATCGATTCGCGGACCGTCGGATGCGGTGTAGTCGCGTGGCACCGAGACCACGGCGCACCGCGCGGGGTGTCCGTCGGCGATCGCACCGGCGGGGCAGCTTCCGAAATCGGCGGCGGCGTGCGCCGTGGCCGGAACGGTCGCGGTGATGATTCCCGCCGTCAGCGCGACGGCGGCCGCAAGCCGTGCCGCAGGTAGTCCCCGTCGTCGCATCGGCGTCGTCTCCCCGTCTGTCTCGAACCCCCTGCATTGTCGCCACCTCCGGCCGTCCCGACAACTCGAACGGCCGTCCGGCCCGACAAGATCACTCCCGATCCGCACACGATCGGCGAGCCGCAGGTCATAGGATCGGAAAATGACGCCGGGCCAGCAGCGCACGACCGAGATCCGAGACAACACCGCCCTCGACCGATTCGAGTTGTATGTCGACGGCCAGCACGCCGGGGTTGCCGCCTATCAGGACACCGCCGCCGAGCGAGCCTTCGTGCACGCCGAGATCTACCCGCAATTCGAGGGGCAGGGACTGGGCCGCCTGCTCGTACAGGGCGCCCTCGACCGGACCACGGAACAGGGTTACGGCGTGCTGCCGCTGTGCCCGATGGTGCACCATTTCGTCGAGTCCAGGCCGCGATATCTGGCCATGGTGCCGCACTGGGCGCGGGAGCGATTCGGCCTGCCGCAGTGATGGGCCGATACCCCTGCGGACGCCGAATCCGTTCGCCGCGCGGCGTTAAACACAGCGCAAGCCTCGCGACGGTGCGATGATTACTGACGTGGCACGCGCAGAGGAACACGGCGACCGCCCCAAACGTGAATCCAGGCAGGACGAACAGGTGGTGCGGCCCGGCACCTTGTTGGTCTCGGCAACAGAGTTGGTCGAGCCCACTTTCCGGCGCACCGTGATCTACATCGTCGAACACAACGATGCGGGCAGTCTCGGAGTCGTCCTGAACCGCCCCAGCGAGACCGCGGTGCAGGATGTGCTGCCACGCTGGTCCGATCTCGCCGCCCGCCCACGCACGCTGTACGTGGGCGGACCCGTGAAGCGGGATTCGGCGCTGTGCCTGACCACCGTCCGGGTCGGCGCGACGATCGACGGCATCCGCGGCCTGCGCCGCGTCGACGGCCGGGTGGCGCTGCTGGATCTGGATTCCGATCCGGATGCGATCGGACCACTGATCGAGGGTGTCCGGATTTTCGCCGGATACGCCGGCTGGACCTTTGGCCAGTTGGAAGGTGAGCTGGAGCGCGGCGACTGGATCGTCCTGTCCGCGCTGCCGACGGACCCGCTGGCCGGGCGCAGCGACCTCTGGGCGCATGTGCTGCGCCGGCAGCCGTTGCCGCTGTCCATGCTGGCTACCCACCCCATCGAACTAGAACGCAATTGATTACGTATCCACAGAGTGTGGTCACCCAGCGCTCGCCTCGACGGAGGCGGCGGATACGACGGGCGGGCGTCGCCTCCGATGTCTGACTCGGCGATTCCTCCCGTCGATGCCGCGCCCACCCGGGCGCAACTGTTGCGTGCGCTCTACGACGAGCACGCCCCCGCACTGTGGCGGTATACCTACAGCCTGGTCGGCGATGCCGGACGGGCCGAGGACATCGTGCAGGAGACGCTGCTGCGGGCATGGCAGCGGCCGCAGATACTCGATCAATCGACGTCCTCGGCACGCGCATGGTTGTTCACCGTCGCCCGGCATCTGGCGGTCGACGAATTCCGCAGCGCGCGCCACCGTCGTGAATACGGCACCGACACCCCGCCCGAACAGGCGACCGGCGACGAGGCGGAACGCGCGGTGGACAGCTGGGTTATCGCCGACGCGCTGGCCCGGCTCAGCACCGACCACCGCGAGGTGATCGTGCGAGCCTACTACCGCGGCTTGTCGACCCAGCAGATCGCGAACGAATTGACCATTCCCGAGGGCACGGTCAAATCCCGGATGCATTACGGGATGCGAGCGTTGCGTTCGGCCCTACAGGAGATGGGGGTGACGAAGTGACATCGACGGATTCCGTCTCGCCCGACGACTATGCGACCTGGGACGCGCCGTATGTACTCGGCGCCCTCGACCAGGAGCAGCGGCTCGCCTACGAGGTCCATCTGACAGATTGTGCGGACTGCCGCGCGGCGGTCGCAGAACTGTCCGGACTGCCGGGGCTGCTGAGCCGGGTGCCCGGGGAGGTCGCGTTGTCACTGACCGACGAGGTCGAGCCGGTCGGTTCCCGGGCGGCGGCCGCGGCATTCGGGGACGCGGGATTCGAGGCATTGCTGGACCGGATCCGCGCCACCGAGGGCGACGGAACCGCCGGGGGCATACTGCCGTTCGAGGCGGGCCACGCAGGGCCGCCGCCGGAACCACATCGCCCGGCCGAGCCGGGCGACTCCGATGGCGAGAATGCCGCAGCGGCGGATATTTCCGCGGAACCGGAGGCGGACGCCCGCGGTTCGGGCGATGCCGTTGCCTCCCTCGACGCCGCCCGCGAGCGTAAGCGGCGCCGCAGCGGGGGCTGGGCGGTGTTCGTGGGCGCCGTCGCCGCGGCCGCCGCCGCGGTGGCGATCACGATACCGGCCACCATCTCGATCACTCAGCAGGAGAATCCGCCCGCTGCCCAGCAGCCCACGTTGCAGCGGCAGATGGATCAGGTGGTGCCCTCCCCGATCACCGCCAACTTCTCTCTCACCCCGGTGGAATCCGGTACCCGCGTGAACATGTCGTGTACCTACGCCCCCTCCGAAACGGACTACACCTGGGACGGCGCCCTCTGGGTGGTGCACACCGACGGCACCCAGACGATGCTGTCCCAGTGGTCGGCCCACCCGGGTCAGGAGGTCACCGCCGACGGCGTCACCTCGGTGCCGGCGAACCGGATCAGTTCGGTCGAAATCCGTTCCAGCACCACGAATCAGGTGTTCCTGCGGGGGACCGTGTAGCGCACACGGCCTCACAGCAGGATCAGCGTGACGCAGAGCGCGGTGATCGCGGTGGCCTGCAGGCCGACCCGGAATCCGAGAATGCTCTCCCACTTGTCCTGCAGGGCCCGGGCATTCGCGGGGATCTCGCCTGTCATCGCCGCCGCGGTCTGCGCGGTGTTGATGGGTTTGGCGATCGTGACGTAGAACCCCAGCCAGGCCACCAATGCCAGCAGCGCGATGCCCGCGGCGACGGCGGCACCGGAACTGCCGGCGATCGCGGCGAGGACGACGGCGAGAAGGGTGGTGATCACCCCGCCCGCACCGACGAAGGGCATCCGGCGATCGGCGTAGTAGTGGCCCCAGCCAGCGGTTATCGTGACCGTCGCGTCGTCGAGTTTGCGATTGACAGCCCGAGTGATCAGGGCGGCACAGAAATCGACGCCGTACACGACGCCGTTGGTCAGAACGGCGAGGACGGTGAGGACCTGGGCGGATGTGGTGAGCATGACGTACTCCTAGTCTACATCTAGCGGTGCTAGCTTCATGAGCAACATTAGATGCAAAGGACTAGATTGTCTAGCGATGCTAGAAGTTCGTCATGGATTCAACCGCCAGTGCGTGCACCGACTCCGGGGCGTCCGTGCGACTGCCGCATCGGCCGCCGGGCGATCGGCTCCTCGCGGCCGGACCGTCCGGCCCATCCGTCGAAGGCGCGCAGTACGGCCGCATCCGCGCGCGGATCACCCACCGCGATCCGCGCGCTCCCGTCGCGATACCCCTTGGCCGCGATTCCGGCGCTCGCCAAGGTCTCGTGAATGCCCGGGCCCGGCAGATAGAGGAAGTTCGCTCGACTGCGCGGCACATCGATACCCCTGTGCCGCAACGCTGTTCGCAGCTGCTCCCGCTCGGCACCGATATCTCGGATCCGCTCGGCCAGTTCCGTCGACGCGGCATAGCAGGCCCGTACCGCCTCGACCGCGTACTCCGGTGTGCCGAAGGGCAGTTGCAGCCGCCGCACTCGCGCGATCAGCTCCGGCGCGCCGAAGGCATAACCGATCCGCAGCCCAGCCAAGCCATATGCCTTCGAAAAAGTACGCAGGACAATGAGATTCGGATATCGGGCGATGAGTTCGCGAGCATCGACCAGCTCGTCTTCGGCCAGGAATTCCACATAGGCCTCGTCCAGAATCACCGGAACGTGTCGCGGAACACCGAACAGGAACGCCTTCAGTTCCGCGGCCGCGGATACGGTTCCGGTCGGATTGTGCGGGCGGCACACCGCGATCAGCGCGGTACGTTCGCCGACCGCGTGTGCCATCGCCGCGAGATTCTGCTCACCCGACGAATTCAGCGGCACGGCCACCGATTCCAAGCCGGCCATAGCCGCCATGATGGGGTAACCGTCGAAGGTCGGGCTCGCGAACACCATCTGCCGCCCCGGCCCGGATACGGTCTGCATGATCTGCAGCACCACACCGGTGGCACCCGCGCCCACCACCACCCGATCGGCTTCCACACCGAGGTGGGTGGCGATCAACGCGGGCAGGCGGCGGGGCAGGAATTCCGGATAATGATTCGCCCGGCGCAGAGACTCGTTCACCGAGTCGAGCACCGAAGGCAGTGGCGGAAAGGGATTCTCGCTCAGCGTCAGGTCGAGAACCTCGGTCGCGGAGGTGTTCATTCCGCCGCACCCCAGCGCACCGCGGCGGCCGCCGCGAAGTCACCCGCGTGCGCGAAGGCGGCCAGCAGCACCACCGAACCGTTGCGCAGTCGCCCCGCGCGGTTCTCGATATCGAGGGTGACGGGAATACCGGCGGCGAACAGGTTTCCGCAGCGATCGAAGGTATCGGGATGTCGTTCGGCCGGTAGTTCCAGCGCGTCGTGCCAGTTGCGCAGGAACAGCCGATTCGGCTGATTGGTGACGAAGGTGTCGATATCGCGGCCCTTCACCCCGATGTGATCGCATACCGCGAGCGCCAGTTCCGGCACGAGCCGATTCCCGCGGGCGAAGACCTTGGTCACCTTCGATTCGGTGAAACTCACACAGCCCTGACCCTCGCCGGGCTCCCAGTATTTGCGATCCGAACCGGTGCTGAAATCCATATCGCCGGCGAATTCGGGGAAGGTGCGACACTCGATATCCAGGATCGGCGCGCTGTTGTCCTTGACCAGCAACCCCACTCCGCATCCGTCACCGGGCACCGGCGCCTGGGCAAGTTTGCGGATCTCGGTCTGGGTGAACACCGGCCCCGCGGTGTTCTGGGTCGCCGCGATCAGCGCGGTCCGCGCGTCGGTGGTCTGCAGGATCGTGCGCGCCAGCATCATCATGTGGATGAATGCCGCACAGCCGCCGTTGTGCACATCGAAGACCCATTTCGGATTCATCCCCAGCCGGCGGGCCACCTCCGGCCCCGCACCCATCACCGGGTTGTCGGGCAATTGGGTGTGCGTTATCAGCACATCGATATCGGCGAGCACATCCGCGCCGTGCCGCTCACGCAGCGGCGCCACCGCGGATTCGACCATATCGACGGCGGTTTCGTCGCGCCCTCGATGATGGCGACCCTTGGGCGCGCGGAACATGACGTTCTTCGCCATCCGCTCCGAGCGCGAGAACTGGGTGAAATATTCGGTACCCACCGGCTCACCGGGCAGATAGCAGGACACATCGACGAGGCTCACCGGTGCGAGCGTCAGGGCGGGATCGGTGAAGTCCACGGGTCTCACCTCATCCATTCGGGGGTGATCGGAAGCCCGTGCGCGGCACGGTATTCGGCGATCGCCTTCAGATTGTCCAATTCCAGGCGATGTCCGGCGGCGAACATCTCCCAGAAATCGCCGACCCACACCTTGCGCCCCGGCGGCCCGGCATCGGGATAGGGATTCTCGTCGTAGAACTTGTGGTGACAATTGGTCCACAGCACCACCGATCCGGGTTTTCCGAATACGACCTGCGCGTCGACCACGCGCATCAGGTAGATCATCCACAGGTGTTCGCCCTGATCCCAGGCACAGTGGTAATCGACGGTCATCGCATCCGGATTCGCCACCGTCCGGGTGAATATCCGGGTGTCCTTACCCAGCCGGTCGTAGGACTCCCAGAGCCCGGGAGTATCGGTCCGGACGAAACCGCGCAGACTGTAGGTCCATTCCTCGAGACTCTCTGTGTGCGAGAGGTATTCGTACAATTCCCGGGGCGGGGCGTCGATGTAGTCCTGGACCGGGCAGAACTGCCCGAAGATCTGGTCGTGCGGATACACCGACCGCAACATGTCCATGATGACGGGCGTGGTTTCCTCCCGATCGGAATTCTCGATGCGCAGTAGTTCCGGAATGACCCGATGCGGCAGATCCGGAAGATCGCCCAGGGCGGGTGCGGTGCTGGTGGTCACGTATTCCTCCTAGAGGCGGACAGGAAGGGGATGAACGGCGGTATCTCGTCGACATCGCAATCGATCGAGACGAAGGACGGTCCCGGGGTTTCCAGGCAGTCCCCCAGGACGGTGGTGAGCTCCGCGCGGGTGCTCGGTGAGAAGGACGGCAGTCCGGGGAACATCGCCGCGATGCCGGCGCCGAGATGCGCCTTGTGGAATCTGTTGAAGCTGTACCTATCTCCGTAGAACAGCTGTTCGCGGGTGACGCACATGGCGTGCGCGGAATTGTCGAGTACGACGAAGGTGATCGGCAGTCCGTACTCGATGGCGGTGTGCACCTCCATCCCGTGCATGTAGAAGGCACCGTCACCGGCGACGACCACCGTGCGGCGTTCGCTGCCGTCGGATCGGTGCCGGCGGGCGAAGCAGGATCCGATCGCGGCACCGAAGGCATAGCCCATTCCGCCCATTCCGAGTGCGACCACGAAGCGACCGTCGCGCGGCGGGCGCAGATGATGCACCACCGAGGCGCCGGTATTTCCCGCATCGGCGAACACATCGGTATCGGAAGCCAGTGCGGCGTTGAGTGTTTCGATGATATCCCGATAGCGCAGGCCGGGGCCGGCGGACGGCGGGACCGCCAGCGGGCTCGGCGCCGGCGGTGGAGCGGCCCGGCTCACCGCGCCGTCGCCCAATCCGAGCGTCACCACCAGCTCGCGCAATGTCACGGCGAGATCGGTACTCGTAGCGTGCACCGCCGGGATATACGGCGGTTCGGCGCCCACCGAGGCCGTCGACGCGCCGAGTACCGATTCCAGTCCGGCGCGGGCGGTGACCGGCATGCGGGTTCCCACCAGCAGGCACAACGCGCTGCCGCGCACCGCGTCGACGAGCTCCGGATGCCCCATACTGCCTGCGACACCGAGGAATCCGTGTTCATCGCAGCCGTAGACATCCTTGGCATCCGGAGCCACCCCGACACCGGCATCGAGAACCGCTGCCAGATCGCGCAATTCGGCGCGGGCATCGTCGCGGGCGACCTGCGCTCCGGCGATGATCACCACCTTGCCGATCCCCCGCGCGGTCCGCAGGCCCTCCGACAGCCGGTCGATACCGTCCCCGTCCCGTCCGTGCACTCGCCCCGGCGCGGCGAAAGGGGTGATCACACCCATATCCGCTTGCTGAATATCCTTGGGCAGCAACAGCACCGCGGGTCCACCGGCGCGAGCGGCGGTGACCGCGCGGGACAGATGTCCCGGTAACGATGCCGGTGACCGTACCCGCGCGCAGTACAGCGATATGGTGTCGAAAAGCTTTGCGGCATCGAATGTCCCGGCCCTGCCGCTGGAATCCTGAAAGGCGCCGCGGCCTTCCTGATCGGTGGGCGCCTGACCGACCAGCGCCAGCACCGGAACTCGCGAGGCATACGATTCCGCCAGTCCCGCAACGAGATTCATTGCTCCACCACCGGAGGTGGCGCATACCACGCCGATCCCCGAGGTGGATCGGGCATAGCCGTCGGCCATGGTGGCGGCGGCGAATTCGTGTTTGGCCACCACCGCCGTGATCCGATCCGCGGCATCGTGGGCGGCATCGTAGAGATCCTCGATATTGGCGCCGTCGACGCCGAAGATATGTCGCACGCCCAGCTCCGACACAGCCCGGACCAGATAGTCGACCACTCGTGACGGCATCGCCGCTCCTTCCCGCGGAATGCATCCGCCGCCGGCATTCCACCGGTGGGACGAACGCGTTCAGGGGAGATACGAACCACGGGCCCGACCGGTTCACCGAATGGAGAAACCAGTCTCGAGCAGGCTCTTGCATGTATGTATACGTCTACGTATAGTTGGCGCCATGCCCAACAAGACCGTGTACGTATCCGACGAGGACCTCCCTCTGTTCCAGCGGGCCCAGGAGCTGGTCGGCGGCAATCTTTCCGGCGCGATCGTGACGGCCCTGCGGCGCTACATCGAACTCGAGGAGGGCCGGGCGGCCGGATTCGACGAAGTCGTCCTGCGGGTCGGCCACAACGGCGCCCGGCAGGTGCGCTTCTCCGGCCGACTGCTCACCGAGGCCACGGAGATGGGCAACGGGGCATATGAGCACATTCGGGTGTTCCATACCCGTAAGGGCAAATATGTCGTGCACCAGCAGCATTCGGACTGGTCCGACTATCCCACCGATACCAATTGGCTGAAGGACCTCGCCAACTGGCGCCGGATGCTCGGAGTCACCGACCCGGACTGGGGCGAATTCACCATGGACATCTACGACGCACCCGCCGATCTGAAAGGCAAGATCTCCGACAAACTCTACGAACGGATCAGCGATCTGTCGGACCATCCGCGGATCGAGGACCTCGACATCTGATCCGCCGCCGCGGTCACCGACTCCGCTCGGCCCCCACATAATTCGATAACCACCCCCTTGTCCGCCGAATACGAGCGGACACGGCTCAGCTGACCCATGCATTCATCCCTATCTATTTATGAAAGGACGGCCATGCGCGCACCCGCCATTTCCGTCTCCGGACTCCGGAAGTCCTTCGGTGACCAGGTGGTGCTCGACGGGATCGACCTCACGGTCGCCGAGGGCACGATCTTCGCCCTGCTCGGTCCCAACGGCGCCGGCAAGACCACCACCGTCCACATCCTGGCGACCCTGACCCGGCCCGACGACGGCGTCCTGCGCGTCGGCGGCCACGATCCGGTCGCCGACGCCGATTCCGTCCGCACCGCCATCGGTGTCACCGGACAGTTCTCCGCGGTCGACGAACTGCTCACCGGACGAGAAAACCTGCTGCTCATGGCCGATCTGCACCATCTGCCACGCGGCGAGGCCCGGCGCATCGCCGATGATCTGCTGCACCGGTTCGACCTCGTGGACGCGGCGGACAAGGTGGTGAGCGGTTATTCCGGCGGTATGACCCGGCGCCTGGATCTGGCCATGACGCTGGTCGGCGATCCACGCATCATCTTCCTCGACGAACCCACAGTGGGCCTGGACCCGCGCAGCCGGCGCGGAATGTGGGACATCATCCGCGAACTCGTCGCCGGGGGCGTCACCATCTTCCTCACCACGCAGTATCTGGAGGAAGCCGACGAACTGGCCGGGCGGATCGCGGTACTCGACCACGGCCGCATTGTCGCCGAGGGCACTCCCGACCAGCTCAAGCGGCTGGTTCCGGGCGGGCACATCCGGCTCACCTTCGCTGACGACGCCCGGTTGCGGGCCGCGGCGGAACTGCTCGGCGGCACCATCGAGGACGCGACCCTCGCGGTGCCCTCCGACGGCGGCGTCGCCTCACTGCGCGCGGTACTGGACCGGCTCGATTCGGCCGATATCGAACCCGAGGGCCTGGCCGTGCACACCCCCAATCTCGACGACGTCTTCCTCAGCCTCACCGGCCAGTCCGCACCCGAGAAGGAAACCGCACGATGACAACTCACGCACTCGCCGATTCCCGCACCATGCTGCGGCGAAATCTGGTGCACGCCAAGCGATATCCCGCCATGACCATCAGCGTGGTCATCATGCCGGTGATCATGCTGCTGATGTTCAACTATATTTTCGGCGGAGCGCTGGAGATGGCCACCACCGGCCGGTACATCGACTACATCGTGCCGGGCATGATGCTCATGATTCCGGCCTACCTGGTAGTCGGCGTCGCGGTCGGGATCGCCTCGGATATGACCAAGGGCATCGTGAACAGGTTCCGGACCATGCCCATGGCACATTCGTCGATCCTCACCGGCCAAGTGGTCGGCACTGTCATCCAGGGCGTACTCGGCGTAAGCCTGATGGTCGCGGTCGCCGCGCTCATCGGCTTCCGCTCCGACGCCGGAGTGCTGGAATGGGTGGCCGCTTTCGGGCTGATCGCGCTGGCGATCTTCGGATTGTCCTGGCTCGGTGCCGGTTTCGGCCTCGCGTCCAAGACCCCCGAAAGTGCGAGCAACACACCCATGGTGATCGTGTTCCTGCCCTTCCTCGGCAGCGGTCTGGTCCCCACCGACACCATGCCCACCGGCGTTCGCCAGTTCGCCGAATTCCAGCCCTTCACCCCGATGACGGAAACATTGCGCGGACTGCTGATGGGTACGGCAATCGGTTGGAACGGCATCGGCGCCCTCGCCTGGTGCCTCGGCTTCGCGGTGGTCGGCTACTTCTGGTCACGGTCGCTGTTCCGCCGCAAAACCAACTGAGCGGGAACGATTTTCGCCGGCGACGCCCCGGACATTCCGAGGCGTCGCCTTTCGCATGATCACTTCCGTTGCGCGGCGAAGCCATCCACATTGACGGCCACGCGACGAAGCAGATCCAGCAACATGCCGAATTCCTCGTCGGAGAAACCGCGCGCGCTCGCCCGTCGTGCCGCGTACACACGGTCGGAAGCCGTGGCGTGCAACTCGATGCCCACAGCGGTCAAGGTATGCCGACCGGAGGCGTCGGCGACAATCACGCCCCGCTCCGCCAGTGCGGTGAGCCTGGATTCGATTGCGTCATCGGCATCCTCGGCGCCTTCGGTGAACGGAGCCAGGGCCTCGGCGACCGCGGCCGTCTCGATCGGCCCGTGCGCCACGGTGTTGAGAATCTGCCACGACCGCCGATCCAGGCCGAGATCTCCGACGGCGGCGGCGAGGTTGCGCTCCAGTCCGTTGTGTATGCGCTTCAACCAATAGCCGAGAGGTTTCGGCACCTCCGACTCGTCGCGCGGGTGAGCGGTCGGTGAAGTCGCACCCATCGAACCACCTTTCAATTACTTGTCTTTTTACATACATATGTATTTTAACATCTATTTGTAGAATGACAAGTATGAGCGGTGACGAAGCAGTGGCTGCGATCGAGCGGGCAATGGTCGCGATCCGCCGCAGCCAGACCCGCCGCGCCCTCAAACGCCTGGTCCCCGAGCATGAGACCGCGATCGACCCCACCATCTTCGGTGTCCTGGACGCCGTCGAGGCAAGCGATGACGCGGCAACGGTCGGCGAGATCGCTCGCGCCCTCGATATCGATCAGCCGCGCGCCAGCCGCCTGGTCACACGCGCGGTGGCCGACGGACTGCTGCGCCGCGAGGCCGATCAGCACGACGCCCGCCGCGTACTCCTGCGCCTGACACCCACCGCCCGCACCGCATTGGACGCCGCGCACCGAACCCGCCGAGCCGCATTCGCCCGAGCCACCGCCGACTGGGACGCGGGCGAACGAGCCGAATTCGCCCGGCTACTCACGAAATTCGTCGATGACCACCAGCGCACGACCACCGCAACCGCCACCCCCCTCATCAGGCATTGATGACACGAAGGAGTGCTCCCATGGCCGCTCTGGACGAGAAGCTGCAGGACATCTACGCCGACGTCCTGCGCCGGAACCCTGGTGAATCCGAATTCCATCAGGCGGTGCGGGAGGTATTCGACAGTCTCGGTCCGGTGGTCGCCAAACACCCTCAGTACGTCGAAGCCGCGGTGATCGGCAGGCTGTGCGAACCCGAGCGGCAGATCATCTTCCGGGTGCCGTGGCTGGACGACAACGGAACCGTGCAGATCAATCGGGGTTTCCGGGTGGAGTTCAACTCGGCACTCGGGCCGTACAAGGGCGGCCTGCGGTTCCACCCCTCGGTATATCTCGGCATCGTGAAATTCCTCGGATTCGAGCAGATCTTCAAGAATTCGCTCACCGGGATGCCGATCGGTGGCGGTAAGGGCGGATCCGATTTCGATCCGAAGGGACGGTCGGACGCGGAGGTGATGCGCTTCTGCCAGTCCTTCATGACCGAGCTGTACCGGCATATCGGCGAATACACCGATGTACCGGCCGGGGATATCGGTGTCGGCGGACGGGAGATCGGTTATCTGTTCGGCCAGTACAAGCGCATCACCAACCGCTTCGAATCGGGTGTACTCACCGGCAAGGGCCTGACGTGGGGCGGCTCGCAGGTCCGGACGGAGGCCACCGGCTACGGCACCGTGTTCTTCACCGAACAGATTCTCGACCGGCGTGGCGAAAGTTTCGACGGTAAGCGCGTCGTGATCTCCGGTTCGGGGAACGTCGCGATCTACGCCGTGGAGAAGGTGCACCAGCTGGGCGGCACCGTCGTCGCCTGTTCCGACTCCTCGGGATACATCATCGACGAGAAGGGTATCGATCTCGAACGACTCAAGGAGATCAAGCACGACCGCCGTGGACGCATACACGAGTATCCCGAGACTCTGCGCAACACAGCTCATTTCGTGGATTCGGGCTCGATCTGGGAGGTGCCCTGCGATATCGCGCTACCGTGTGCCACCCAGAACGAACTCAACGGCTCCGACGCTCGCGCTCTGATCACCAACGGCTGCGCCATCGTCGCCGAAGGCGCGAATATGCCCTGCACCCCGGAAGCCACCCGCCTGCTGATCGAGGCCGGCGTGGCCTTCGCGCCCGGCAAGGCGGCCAATGCCGGCGGTGTCGCCACCAGCGCCCTCGAAATGCAGCAGAACGCCTCCCGCGACTCCTGGACCTTCGAACACACCGAAGACCGCCTCGAAACAATCATGCGCAATATCCACGACCGTTGCCTGGAAGCCGCCGAAGAATACGGGGCACCGGGGGATTACATAGCTGGGGCGAATATCGCCGGATTCACCCAGGTAGCCGATGCGATGCTGGCACTGGGAATCGTGTGAGCGCAGCACTGCTGAGGCTATGTCGCGCCAATTCGACGTGCCCATCGCGCCGGCCCGAACGACGTCTGTGACAAGACGACCGATCTGGTCGACCTGATCGAACCGACGATCGGCACGGGTCACCTCGTCGCCGGCCGGGCCGTCGACCTCGTCGAAGGTTGGGAACTCCAGATCGCCGACCCACACCCGGGTGCCTACATCGAAAGGCTGTCGCAATTGCGATCCCGGCATCCGGCCTTAGCTGTGAATCCCTGAGGGAAAGTGCATGTCGCCCTGCGCATTACCCCCGTGATCGCCGGAAGGCACCGTCTTGCACATCTCCGGTGAAGGCGTCCCACTCGCCGGGGGCGAAGACGAGTGCGGCGCCATTCGGGTTCTTGGAGTCACGGACGCCGACCTGGCCGCTTTCGAGGAAGGCGACCTCCACGCATTCTTTGGTGGCGGTACTTCGGCTGCTCTTGAACCAGTTTGCTCCGGATAGATCGGCATTCATCTTGTGTGCTCCTTCGCTACCTGACGCAACGTGGCTCTACTGGCTGCCGCATCCAGCGCCGCAAACTGTATGGCCCCGTACGCATCAGCGTACCGGCGCGCGTTAGCGGGTTTTTCCAGATACAGGTCGCCGGTGAAGGTTTCCACGTACACAACGGTGTGCGTGTCATCGCCGAACCGCAGCATTACGAAGGCACCAACCGGATCACCCAGCGGGATTCCAGCGGAGAACGGGAGAACCTGGATCTCGATGTTGGTGCGCGTGCTCATGTCGGCGAGGTAGCGGACTTGGGAACTCATCACTTTGCCGCTGCCGACGACCCTTCGAATTGCGCCCTCATGGATGACGAGCCGCAGACCGGCAGGGCGAACCCGCCGGGTCACCAGTCGTTGGCGCCGGATCTTCAGCCGCACGCGCCGCTCGATTTCATCCGCAGGGTCATCGGGCAATGCGCTCCGCATCAGTGCCCGGGCATAGTCCGGGGTCTGTAGCAGTCCGGGGATCAAATCAGGTTGGTAGGTGGCGATCTCCTGCGCGGCGGTCTCCAACCCAACGTAGATATCGAAGTCGGCCGGAATCAGATCGTCGTACTCGTGCCACCAGTTCTTCGTATTAGCTTGCTGAGCAAGCCCTTTCATTGCTTCTATCTTCGCCCGATCGAATTGGTACAACCGGCAGTACGCCTCGATCTCCGGAAGTGACAACTTTTGGGTCAGCCCCCTCTCGACGCGCATCAGCGTGGGCGCGGACCGGCCGATATGCGCGGCGGCCTCGGCCAGGGTCATACCGGCCTCCTCGCGGGCTTGCCGCAGGTAGTAACCGAGCTGGCGCTTCGGCAGCGAGAGCGGCTCCCCAGTTTCAGTCATCGAATGCCCCCTATCTTTTTCGTTCCGAATTGAAACGACACCTCGGGATTCTTGTAATCCGCCCTGGCCCTTTACGTCAGTTCCAGCGGGATTTCGTGTCGCACAACCAGTCCGGACGTGTCGGTGGTGTTCTGGTGCTGCAACCGAGACCGACGCACACCGCAACCAACTATTGCGGCCGATGTCAATGGAGGAATACGAACCCGCCCTCGCGCGGGGCGGTCGCGGCAACAGACGGAGAGTCCGCCCATCTGTGCCGCAGCTACTGGCATCATAGCCGTTCCCTACCGCCCAGGCGAGCGCCGACCGTGAATTGCCAACCAGCCCAATAGAGTCCAAAGGAGGCTTACCAATGCTCTTCTCACCATTTGACGATGCACTCCTCATACCGCCGAGCATCTGCGACCGCGCGCAGGTCGATCTGGCTCACGACTTGATGCGGCACCATCGCGACTGCCGCGCCGAGCGGTGTGCATGGAAGCGGGTGGCATATCGGACATTGGTACACGTCGGGCGCATCGACCCGCCGAGCTCGAGCCCGCGTGAGCGAGCACACCGGCAAGGCATCGATTTTCCCTACAGCAGTGGCGTTTACGACCCGTACGACCGAGCCGATGTTCCGACGGAGACCTTTCAGCAGGTTCTCGACGGCCTGAAGGCACTGGCAAACGGCGTGTCCCCGAACGACAGTCGCAACCGGTAACCGTCCGGTGGGGACTTGGAACACCCTGTCCAGCATTGTGACCGTGCTGTCCGGCTGCGGAGTGGTACTGCTCGCCATCGGATGTCTCTGGCCGAGCGACGACGTCCCGCATTCGACCACGCGGACTCAGCCGGACCTGCCGCGCAGCGCGCCGCCTTCGTTTCATTGGCCATGGCAATGGAACTGCGCCGAGCCCGATCACCCTTTCACACTCACCGACGCCCACACCTGGATGCAGGTCCACCGCGATCACGACTGCGCCCGCAAGCGGGCCGCCTTCGCCGCACTCGTCGCGGCCGGCCGCATCCATCCCGATTCCACCCGCCGCAACACCCTACGGAGTGACCCACAATGACTGAATTCGATGCGAAAGATGCAGCAGCGCAGTCGGATCCGCTTCGTGAGCGAGTCCGCGCACTCTCCGATCGCGCCGATTCCGCCGGATACGTCCTCATCCGCAGTGCCGTGCCACGGTACGAGTGGAAGCTACTGGACGGCGAATACCGTGAGGACGTCTTTTCGTCCACCGACCTCGACCGGATCGAGCAGTGGCTCGATTCATGAGACGCCGATCAACCGCTGCACCGTGCCGTATACGGCAGGATAGGGCCGATGGGGCAGGAGAACGCGCGTCGCGCAGCCGACTTGCTGAAGGCCGTAGCCAAATCGCAGAGAAAGCGGGCGTCGTAAATCGATCGTTTTACCGACACCCGGGATCCGGAGACGAATCGCCAAGACGTGTCTCGCAGCCGTAGATGGCGGTGTGTCGCCCCCTCAGGTGGCGCTGACGAGGCTGATGTGGTCTGTGGCCTGCCGCCGCGGCCCTTTCGAACGTCCGCTTATGCCGAGTGCCGCGCATTCAGAGGTGGTCGATGTCCGGCCCGAGACCGACGCGTTTCGTGAGTGACGTCTTCATCTGTCTGACCTCCTGCGCCCGGGTTAGCGCCCTTCGGGCGATCATGCAGCCCGGGGCATCCGGTTCGAGGTCCGTCCGCCCGGCTCGCCGGAACCGGGTGGAGCCGATCCGCCGACCCGATCAGAGCCCTGCCGGGTACGGTGCCCGCCTGGTCTCGTAGCGGAGCAGATTGAAGAAGTCCGTCATCGCGACAGCGACGGGCGCGTCGCGGGTGAGGATCGCCGCGGCGGTCTCCGGGATCCCGGTTGGCGCCTGGCCTGACGCGTACGCACGCAAGCGGGACTCACGCTGATCGCGCCCGGGACCGAAGAGTTCGGTCACCAGCCACTGCCCCGTGTACATCGCGGCGTAGCAGCGGTCGTAGTTCCGGTGCCGCTCGAAGAAGGCGAGCTCATCCTTCGCCAGCTCGAACCGGGAGGAGATCGCCAGTCCGTAGTCCGCGAAGTAGAGGCGCTCACCGTCGGTGAGGAGATTCTGAAAGTGGGCGTCGAAATGCAGCAGGCCATTGGCGTTCATAAACGCGATACCTGCCGCCAGGTCCCGATCCGCCATGGCCAATGCGCGGTCGGCGGCCTCACGGCCAGTCCGGAGCTGCTCACCGAGCCAGCCGAACAGGTTCCGTGGGAAGTATTCCAGGAACAGCGCGATGCTCGCCGAGGACGAGCGCTGCTCCTCGAGGCGCCGCCGGACCTGCGCCCCGCCTCCCCAGTAGTCGACGACCCGATCGACATCGGCCAGCTCCTCGGGCAGCGGCGTCGTATCCGGCAACACCCGCCAGTGGAACATCAACGGGAAGCCCGCGAACTCGCCCGCGAGCGCCCAGTTGGTGGTCATGGCATGCGCGGCGAGTTCGCGCCACGCTCCGAACCCCGGGCCGCCGATGCCGTAGTGACAGAACATCGGCAGCTCGAAGAGATTGGCCGTGGAATGGACGTTCTCCGGCCGCAGTTCCAAGTCTGTCAGCGGTACCCGCTTGACGAACACCTGCCGCCCGGCGACCTCCAACAACACCGACTTACCACCGATGCCCGATCCGACCGGCTCCGCGGCGTCCAGGGCCTGTTGCAGCGCGCGATCGCTGAGCAGAGCCAGGGACGTCGAGACGGAACCATATGCGGCCAGGCGCGTTTCGGAGCACAGGGACGACATGGACATCAGACTGTACTGGCGCTCCAGGACGGTGAAGGCGATGTTCGCCCGGCACTTCCCTCGAACAATGCCAGCGACGCTCACAGCGCCAAGACGTGGTCGACTGTGTCGGGGCCACAACTGCCTGGACGCCGGCGAACGGTGCACGCTGACCAAAGCCTGAGCCAATTACACGCTCATCGCCCTGAACGTGTAGGGCTGTCGTTCGGGTTAGCGGTGTCCGGATACGAACGTTCACGACGCGCGCGGCGGGTGATCGTCGCCAGCGATCCGGACCAAATCCGATTCCGCGTGCACGATCTGAAACTTCAGGTCTGCGGCAACCTGAGCGAGGTGGTCACTGCGCCGTCGCCTTCCGCGACACCTTCGAACTGGTCTACCGCCGCAGCGCCGACCACCCGAACGAGATGTGGCAGGTCGACCACGCCCAGCTCGACTTCCTCCCACCAAGCCAGGCCACCCCGCCGCCGACCGATCCCCTCCCAGAGCCGCAACCAGGACCCACACCGCAGAAGACAGGCCCCACTGGCGCGCTGCGGCGGTGGATGCGCCGGCCGGCGAGCCGCTGATAGCCGTGCTTATGCTGCGCCAGCTCGGCTTCGCGCCGTGGCAGTTCAGCCTCGCCTTCGCCGCACCATGCGTCGGCGGGCTGATCGGCGCCCGCAGCGCGGCACCCCTCGCGCGGCGGCGCCACAGGATGATGATCGCCGCCGGAATGCTGCGCGCGTTCTGGATCATCGGCCTGGCCCTCGTCCCCCGCGGCGTGCCCGGTCTCGCGCTCGTCATCGCCGTACAGTTCGGACTGGTCACCAGCTGCGGTGTCTTCAATCCGATCTTCGCCGCCTATCGGCTCGAACAAACCCCCAAAGCACTCGCGGCACGCACCCTGTCGTCCTGGTCGGTGACCAGCAACCTGTCCATCGCCGCGCTCACGATGCTGTTCGGCGTGCTCGCCTACGCGACCGGCGTGCGCACCGCGCTGGCGGTTGCCGGGGCCGCCATGCTGGCCACTCCTCTGCTGCTGCGCGGTGTGCGTGCGACCCCCATACCGCAGCCGGTACGCGATTCGGTCAACACAGCCTAAGGGCCGACCGCATCGCTTGAGCGGCGCAACGTAATCCAGACACCTGCGATCGAATGTGTGCAGTGACGATGCCTCACCCCATGGGGTCGGCGTGCTGCTCGGCGCGGGATCGGCAGGCGCGGCAGGCCGGCCAACCGGGAGGGGCGTCGGGCGGAACCCCCGCCGAGGATGATCGACAGTGTGGATGTGCTCAGGCGATTCGTGAAGGAGTTCCGTTCCAACCCCGCTCCCGCCGTCGGGACGCGCAGCCGGATCTGGCTGCGGGTTCGGGTGGCACGGTGGGAGGTCGTCGCGCGGCAGACCATCGTCGAGCCGGGTGGCGACAGCGGTTGGCACTACCACGACGGCACCCTGTTCGTGCTGGTCACGGGCAGTACCCTGTCGCATCCCGGACTCGATTGCGTGCCGGTGAACTATCGTCCCTGGCACATCTTTCGCGAACCATCCGGCCCCGCGCACGCGCACACCGCACGTAATAGAACTCGAAAGCCGTTGCGGCTCAATGTCTTGTATGTGATTGCTGTGGGTAGCCCGCTGTCCCGGCCCGCGCCGGCGCCCGCATACGACGGCGGCCATACCTGAACCGCCGCTCCTACCGGTCAGTGACTTCCGAGGTCGATCGTCAGAATCTTGACGACCTGGTGAGGGTCTCCATGATCACCTTCGCAGGTGCCGTTGCTGTATTGGTAGTCGATACGTCCAGCACCGCTTATCTCGTAATGGATTGTGCGCGAATACCCCTCCCATTTCGGCCCGTGATGTTTGCCCCGGAGGACGGTCGACGACCCCACGGCCGGAGGCATGCCGGGAGTCGAGGACACGTGCGACCAGAATTGGCGCGCCGCGGTCACCCCGACACGATCGACGAGACCGTTCCATACTTCGACGAACCGACGATGGACGAGCACCCGGTAAACGGGCTTGGTATCGGGTCGGCCACCCGGAGATCGGGCCGCCACATAGGGCCGATAAGCCCCCGGCTGCGGATCAGGCATCGTCGCTCGGCCGCGGTTCGCCGACCTCCGTGTAATCGGATTCGACACCGGGCTCGGCGTGGACGGCACGGCGCAGCGGATCGCGCATGACCGCAGCGGTGGTCACCCAGGCGTGCAACGCCTCCCGTAAGGGAGTGGGATCCTCCGATGCGACCGTCAGTACCACCGCATTCCGTATCTCGTTCAGCGCCTCGGCGCGATCGTCGGAATCGAATTCGGCCAGCCACGCGAGTCCACCCAACTCGACGGGGGCGGGCTTATCGGTCCTGGCGAGGACGGCTTCTGCGGTGAACACCTGTGTTGTCACCGCGGCCGCCTCGGTCAACGCTGCAATACGCTGCGCCGCAAGCATGACCAGCACGGATCCGTCGGTATCGCGTAATGATGCTGACGATTGTTTCGCCTCGTCCAGGAACTCGCGGCGTCGCGCTCCCGCCAGATCACTTACCTGATACATCGACATGCCATGATCTTAGCAAAATTATGGCAGCATATTTCGAGCGGCGAGTGAAACCTGTCCGATCGCGACGCCCTGCCAATGTGTCTGCTCGGGGTCGCGGTGATCATGTACGCACCTCGCGGTAGCTGAGCGGGCTCGTACGATGGCGATATGCCCGTCGAGCAGGTGAGTATCGCCGGGGCCGCTGTGGACGTCGCGGTCCCCGGTCGCCCGCGCGCGGGGGTATCCATGGCCGGATTTCGCGGGTGGACAACGAGTCCCGTCGAGCTACAGATAATTCCCTACCCCGCGTGCACGGTATTCCTCGATCTCGGGGACGCACTGCACACCGATGACAGTGGCGGAGAACCGAAACGCGGCAGCGTCGTCGTGGGGCTCGCTTCCGGCAGGGTGCACGGTTCGGGGCAGGACATCGATCTGCTGCAGATGCGATTGTCGCCGGTCATCGCGCATGCGGTGCTGGGGCCGGGCGCCGATACCGGCGGAGCCGTCCTCACCCTCGAGAATCTGTGGGGCCGCGATGCCGAGCGGATAGCCCAGCGCATCCGCGCCGCGAAATCCTGGGAAGAGCGGTTCGCGATCGCGCACCGCGCACTCGGCCGACGGTACAGCGCAGGTCACCCGGTCGACCGTGAGACCGCTTTCGCCTGGTCACGCATGGTGGCAACGCGCGGACAGGTCCGGATCGACCGGCTGGCCGATGAGGTGGGCTGGAGCCGGCAGCGGCTGTGGTCCCGGTTCCGGGCCCAGGTGGGCGTCACACCCAAACACGCGGCGCGGCTGATCCGATTCGATGACGCGGCACATCGGCTGGCCGCCGGGCACAGCGCCGCCGCCGTGGCGGCCGACACCGGGTTCGTGGACCAGTCCCACCTGCATCACGACGTGATGGCCTTCGCAGGGATGACCACCTCCGCTGTCGCCGAAGCGCAGTGGCTGGTGGTCGACCCGATCGCCTGGCCGGCGCAGGTACCGAGGATCTGAGTCGCGCGGGCGCGTGACCGGACCGCGATCGAGGAGGCTCAGCATCTCAATAATATTCTCAAAATTACAGATTCAATCCCTCGCCGTCAGTTGCCGGTACAGCGTGGCCCGGGAGACCCCCAGTTCCGTCGCGATCTCCGGCACGGATCGCCCCGAATCACGCTGTCGTCGTGCTACTTCGAGCATCTCCGGAGTCATCGCCCCGGGCCTGCCGCGGCGACGCTGCCGGGCCACGGCGATCGGCTCGGCACCGGCTCGCGGCGACTCTCGAGGCGCAGTCTCGTCGAGCAGGCGTGCGGCACCGTCGAAGATCGCCGTGCGCAACTCCTCCGGTTCCCGATCGGCGAAGATCACCACCGGATCACTGAGCGCCGCGTAGATCTGGGCAGCGCGTACGCGTGCGGTGAAATCTGCGCCTTCACCTGCGATGGTGTGCTGCGCCGACAAGGCGATGTCGCGGAGCCGGAGGTACGTCGCGTCATCGGCCGACAACGCCTGATCCTGCATCTGCATCCGCAGCAGGCGGCTGTGCGACAGCCACACATCCAGCAGACCCCGGATCACCGCCCAGCGCCGTTCGGTTACGGACAGGCGGGCCGCCGCCGACAGCACCGCCTCGCTTTCGGACAGCAGCGGCGACACCAGTGCGACAACGATGTCACCTTTGCTCGGAAAGTGATACAGCACGGCGGTTTTGGTGATTCCGACCCGCTCGGCGATCTCCCGGACCGATACGGCGTGATAGCCCCGTGCGGCGAACAGTTCCAGCGCGACATCCAGGATCCGCGTGCGCGAGTCGTCGGTCATGGCCGAATGCTACCCGTTGACTGACCAATGGTCAGCAGGCTACCGTCACTACTGACCAATGGTCGGTAATTTTGAGACAGGAGCACGCGGTGCGGAATCGGAACATTCTCATTTCGGGTGCGGGTATCGCCGGACAGGCGCTGGCGTACTGGCTCGCGTCCTACGGCTTCGCGCCGACGGTTGTCGAACGCGCACCTCGGCTGCGGACCGGTGGCCAGGGCGTGGACATCCGCGACCAGGCCATCGAGGTCGCCGAGCCGATGGGCATCATGCCGCGAGTGCGGGCCGCGGCCGCCGATGTGCGCGGTATGCGATTCGTGAACGCCGCCGGTGCCGCGATCGGACATATCGACATCCAGCGAATCAAGGATCGAATACGACACCGGCGAGATCGAGATCATGCGCGGCGATCTCGTCCGGATACTGCACGACATCTCCTCGGGCACAGTCGAATACCTCTTCGACGAATCCATTCGCGATGTGCGTGCCGATGACGGTGGCGTCACCGTCGATTTCGACCGCGGCATGAGTCGCCGGTTCGATCTGGTCGTGGGCGCCGACGGGCTGCATTCGTCGGTGCGGCGGCTGACGATGGGACCCGAGACCGAATTCGTCCGGCATATGAACCACTACTTCGCATTCGGCGATGTCGACGCCGAGCGCGGCCCGGACCGCTGGGTGAGTGTCTACAACACCCCGGGCCGGATGGCGGGCGTCTACCGCTCCGGCAACCATGCACAGGCGAAGGGGTACTTCATCTTTCGCAGTCCACGCCTGGATATCGATCTTCGCGATCGAAAGGCCGTACGCGAACTACTGTTCCAGCGTTTCGGGTCCGAACGGTCTCGGCAGGTAAGACCATTGCTCGACGATGTGCTGGCCGACAGCGAGTTGTATGTGGACTCACTCGCTCAGGTGCGGCTTCCACACTGGTCGGCCGGGAGAATCGCGCTGGTCGGCGACGCCGCCTACTGTGCCTCACCGGCGTCCGGCGCGGGCGCCGAACTGGCTCTCATCGGCGCGTACCGGCTGGCGGGTGAACTCGCCGCCGCCGACGGCGATCACGACGTGGCATTCCGCCGCTATGAACGGGGACTTCGCGAACTGGTCGCACGCAAGCAGCGGATCGGGCCGAATCTCCGGCTGCTGGCGCCGCGCACCCGTGCCGGGATCGTCGTTCGCAATACGCTGACCAGGGTTCCGCTGCTGGAATCCCTGGCCGGGATGGAACGAATCATGGCGCCGAAGGGCGGCGAACCGCTGCCGGACTACCGGGCTGTCGCCGGTTCCCGGGGCTGACCGGCGTTCGGGTTCCGATCGGTTTCGTCCGCGCTGGGCGGGTAGTCGGTCCTCGAGTACACCAGAACTCGATCGCTCGAGGAGGAATGCCGATGACTTCGACCAGCGTCCAGCCCATGAGTGCCCCCGGCCCCGATGCCGAGCCGTTCGAGACGGTCGACCCCTACACCGGGCGAACGCTCGCCGAATTTCCGTATTTGACGACGGAACAGCTCGATGCGCTGCTCGAGCGCGCGAGCGACGCCTATCACGCCTGGCGCGAAATCCCCGTGGAAGAGCGGGCCCGCATCGTCGCCGATGCCGCACGACTGATGCGGGAGCGCAAGGACGAACTCGCCCGGCTGATCACCAGCGAAATGGGCAAACGGATCTCGGAGAGCGAATGGGAGGTCGACCTCGCGGCGAGCATCCTGCAGTACTACGGCGACAACGGCCCGGAGATCCTGCGGCCCACCACGCTGGACGTCGACGAGGGCGAAGCCCAGATCGTGAACTCTCCGATCGGGGTGCTGCTGGGTGTCGAACCGTGGAACTTCCCGCTCTATCAGGTGGTGCGGTTCGCGGCGCCGAACCTGGTGCTGGGCAACACGATTCTGCTCAAACACGCGAAGAGCTGTGCGCTGACGGCGGTGGAGGTCCAGCGGATCTTCACCGATGCCGGGGTACCCGCGGGCGTGTACAACAACATATTCCTGCGCATCGGCGATATCGAACATGTCCTCGCCCACCCGGCGGTGCAGGGCGTCTCGCTGACCGGCAGCGATGCGGCGGGAGCCTCGGTCGCCGAAATCGCGGGCCGGCACGTGAAGAAGTGTGTACTCGAGCTCGGCGGCAGCGATCCCTTCATCGTGCTCGATGCCGACGATCTGGACGGCACCCTGGACGCGGCGACCACGGGGCGATTGGCGAATACCGGGCAGAGTTGTGTGGCCGCCAAACGCTTCATCGTGCCCGACCGGTTCTACGACACCTTCGTCTCCGGTCTGGCCGAACGGTTCGGCACGCTGCGGGCCGGCGATCCGTCGGATCCGGAAACCACCCTCGGTCCGCTGTCCTCCGTCGGAGCCGCGGACGAACTGCTCGAACAAGTGCGGGATGCGCGGGACAAGGGAGCGAACGTGGTGGTGGGCGGTGGCCGCCCGGACGTACCTGCCCCGGGCCGCAAGGACGCTTTCGTCGACGCGACCGTCCTGACCGATGTCACCCGGCAGATGCGCGCCTACTCCGAGGAACTGTTCGGGCCGGTCGCGGTGGTGTACCGGGTTACCGACGAGCAGGAGGCGATCGACCTCGCGAACACCTCGAAATTCGGCCTCGGCGCGAGCGTCTTCAGCAGTGATCCCGAGCGGGCACGAGCGGTGGCCGAGCAGATCGACAGCGGCATGGTGTGGATCAATCAACCAACCTCCACCCAGGCCGACCTGCCCTTCGGCGGCGTGAAACAGTCCGGCTTCGGCCGCGAACTGTCCGAACTGGGGATGTTCGGCTTCGCCAACCGCAAACTGATCCGCACCGTACCCCGCAAAACCGCATCCGCGGGCAGCGCGGGCTGAGTGACAGGAAGGTGGTGTTTCGTATGCGCGCAGCGGTTCTGCGGACATTCGGCGGTCCTGAAGCGCTCACCGTCGAGGAGATCGACACCCCCGAGCCGGCGGCCGGACAGGTACTCGTCAGGGTGAGCGCGTCGAGCGCGAATCCGGTCGACGGCCTGATCCGGCGCGGCGTGGCGATCCCGAACCTCTCGCTACCGACGGTGATCGGTAGCGACGTCAGTGGCGTGGTCGAAAAGGTGGGGGCGGGCGTCACCGGCTTTGCCGTCGGCGATGCCGTCTACTACACGTCGGAGCTGGCCACCGGCGGTGAAGCGTATGCCCAGTACCACGTGGCCGACGCCTCGATCGTGGCGCCGAAACCGGTCGAACTGTCGTTCACCGAGGCCGCCGCGATCCCGCTGGCCGGCGGGACCGCATGGGAGGCCATCGTGCGCCGGCTCGAGGTGCGCCCGGGCCAGACCGTGCTGGTCCACGGTGGATCCGGTGGCGTCGGATCGTTCGCGGTGCAGTTCGCTCGCGCGGCCGGCGCGGAGGTACTGGCCACCGCCGGCCCCGACCATCAGCAGATCCTGCGCGATCTCGGCGCCACGGCCGTCGACTACAAGAACGAGGATTTCGTCGACGTCGCGCGGGCGCGTACCGGTGGTGCCGGAGTCGACGCGGTGCTCGACACCGTGGGCGGACAGAACGTGGGCCGTAGTTCGGAAGCCACGCGCGACGGCGGGCGGATCGCCACGGTGCTGGCACCCGACGGCCGGCTCGACGATCTTTATCAGCGCAATCAGACGCTCTACGGCATCTTCCTCACCCGCGAGCGACGCAGACTCGACGAGATGACACCGCTGTTCGAGCGCGGGCTCGTCAGGCCACGCATCGCGAAGACCATGCCGCTCGACGACATCGTGGCGATACACGGACTGCTCGACGAAGGACACAGTGCCGGCAAGCTCGTCGTGGACATTCCCTGACGGTGGCTTCCGCGCGATATTCGTTGCCGTGGTATGGGTTTCGCGTCATCCCCGCGCGGAGAAGCCGCACCACCAGCGCGGAAATTCGGTGAGACCGGACAGTACGACGTCGGCGCCGGCGGCAGTCAGTTCGTCCGCCGCGCAGGGGCCCGTGGTCACGCCGACGGCAACCGCGGCGGCGGCGCGGGCACCGCGGATGTCGCCGATATGGTCGCCGACATACACGTCTGCCTCGTACTCGCGCAGGGCCTCGGCCTTCTGCTCGGCCCACAGATCGCCGATCACCGCGTCGGCGTCGATGTTCAGGTGGGTGAGGTGCAGTTTCGCGTTCGGCTCGTATTTGCCGGTCACCACGATCACCCGGCCGCCGCCGGCGTGTACGGCAGCGACCGCGGCGTGCGCGCCGGGCATCGCCACCGTGCCGGTGATCGCGTGTTCGGGATACATCTGCCGGTATCGAGCGGCAACCGCCGGGACCTCGTCGGCGGGGAACCAGTTGGCGAGTTCGAATTCCAGCGGAGGGCCGAGACGGCCGACGACCAGATCGGCGTCGATCGGTACGCCCGTCTCCGCGGACAGTTCCTCATAGCAGGCGCGGATGCCGGGACGCGAGTCGATCAGCGTCATATCGAGGTCGAATCCGACCGTGCGCGCGCCGGTGCGGCGGGAACTCAATTCGCGGGCTGGCAGGCGTCGCGCAGCGAGCAGGATCCGCAGGAGCTACCGCATCCGCCGGTCTCCGCCGGAACCAGACCGGCGATCGCCTCGGTGGCCGCGTTGACACCGGCGCCGAGCGTGAACAGAGCGATGACCGATGCCACGGCAGTGGCGATCAACCCCACCCATACCCCCGCCACCAGTGTGATCGACCCCGCGGCGGCCAGCAGTAGTCCGGCGCCGACCGACGTCGGCCCGGCCACCCGATTGGCGACCCGATAGGTCTCCTCGGTGCGAACCGCGTCCTCGGTGTGCACACCGAAGAAACGATTGGGAGGCAGCGTGCCGGTCAACCCGAGGATCCCGGTGACAACGGCAACGGTTGCCAGCAGAAACAGGACGATCGCGACCACGAACACCCGCAAGACGGTACTCCGGTATTGAACCGCCCAGTTCACGGGGCCCGCCGCAGCCTCGGGCCGTTGCACCCCTTTTTGGGTCCTGACGTGCGCACGCTCTACCCTGATGGGCAACGTTGTCCACAGACGTTCACCAGGGGAACTCGGCGAAAAGAAGGCAGGACCGTGCAGGACACCCGCGCAACCGATACCGACGGCGATGCCCCGGTGCACCGTTACAACGCCGAGTTGGCCGGCGCCCTGGAGAACAAATGGCAGCGGGTGTGGGCCGAGCGCGGTACTTTCCACGCGCCGAATCCGGTCGGGCCGCTGGCGGGTGAGATCCCGGCCGACAAGCTGTTCATCCAGGACATGTTCCCCTATCCGTCCGGTGCGGGCCTGCACGTCGGACATCCGCTGGGCTATATCGCCACCGATGTATTCGCGCGCTATCACCGCATGCACGGCCGCAATGTGCTGCACGCCCTGGGATACGACGCCTTCGGCCTGCCCGCCGAGCAGTACGCGGTGCAGACGGGCGCACATCCGCGGGTGACCACGGAGTCCAATATCGCCACCATGCAGCGGCAGTTGGACCGGCTGGGCCTGGGCCACGACCGGCGCCGATCGTTCGCCACCACCGATCCCGAGTTCTACAAGTGGACCCAGTGGATCTTCCTGCGCATCTACAACGCCTGGTACGACCCGGCCGCGAACAAGGCCCGCCCCATCGGCGAACTGGCGGCCGAATTCTCCTCGGGCGCACGCGCCACTCCGGACGGCCGGACCTGGCCGGAGCTGACCGATGCCGAACGCGGTGCGGTGCTGGACTCGTATCGCCTGGTGTACCAGTCGGATTCGATGGTCAACTGGTGCCCGGGGCTGGGTACCGTACTGGCGAACGAGGAGGTCACCGCCGACGGCCGAAGTGAGCGCGGCAACTTCCCGGTGTTCCGTAAACACCTGCGGCAGTGGATGATGCGCATCACCGCCTACTCGGACCGCCTGGTCGACGATCTGGATCTGCTGGACTGGCCCGACAATGTGAAGGCCATGCAGCGCAACTGGATCGGGCGCTCGCGCGGTGCTCAGGTGAGTTTCGGCGTGGCGCGAGTGACGGGCGGGGACGCCACAATCGACACAGCCGGCGAGAACATCGAGGTCTTCACCACCCGGCCGGACACGCTGTTCGGTGCGAGCTATGTGGTGCTGGCCCCCGAGCACGAACTGGTGGACCGCCTGGCGGCCGCGCAATGGCCCGAAGGGGTGGATGCTCGGTGGACCTACGGCGCCGACGATCCCGCGGAAGCCGTTGCCGCGTATCGCAAGTCGATCACCGCTAAATCGGATCTGGAGCGCCAGGAGAACAAGGAGAAGACCGGCGTCTTCCTGGGCGCGCACGCCACCAACCCGGTCAACGGCGCGCAGCTGCCGATCTTCATCGCCGACTACGTACTGTCCGGCTACGGTACCGGCGCGATCATGGCGGTACCCGGCCACGACCAGCGCGACTGGGAGTTCGCGACGGCGTTCGGCCTGCCGATCCCGGAGGTCATCTCCGGCGGCGACCTGTCGGATTCCGCGCATACCGGTGACGGCGACCTGATCAACTCCGATTATCTGAACGGCCTGGACGTCGAGACCGCCAAGGCCACCGTGATCGAGCGCCTGGAGCGCGACGGTCACGGCAGCGGCACCATCCAGTACAAGCTGCGGGACTGGCTGTTCGCGCGGCAGCGTTACTGGGGTGAACCGTTCCCGATCGTCTACGACGAGCAGGGCGCCGCCCATCCGCTGCCGGAATCGATGCTGCCGGTGGAACTTCCGGAGGTGAAGGACTTCGCGCCGGTCACCTTCGACCCCGACGACGCCGATTCCGAACCCTCGCCGCCGCTGGCGAAGGCCACCGAGTGGGTCGAGGTCGAATTGGATCTGGGCGACGGTCCCAAGACCTATCGCCGCGACACCAATGTGATGCCGCAGTGGGCCGGCAGCTCCTGGTATCAGCTGCGCTATACCGATCCGACCAATACCGAGGCGTTCTGCGCACCGGAGAACGAGCGCTACTGGCTGGGTCCGCGCACGGCCGAGCACGGCGCGAACGACCCCGGCGGGGTGGATCTGTACGTCGGCGGCGTCGAGCACGCGGTCCTGCATCTGCTGTACGCGCGGTTCTGGCAGAAAGTGCTGTTCGATCTGGGCGAGGTCTCCGGGCCGGAGCCGTATCGGCGGCTGTTCAACCAGGGCTATATCCAGGCCCACGCCTACACCGATGAGCGCGGCACCTATATCCCGGCGGCCGAGGTGGTCGAGCGGGACGGGAAGTTCTTCTGGACCACGCCGGCCGAGCCGGCTTCGGGCAGCACAGCATCCGGTGTGGAGGTCGAGGTCTTCCAGGAGTACGGCAAGATCGGCAAATCGCTGAAGAACGCCATCTCACCGGACGATATGTGCGATCTGTACGGTGCGGACACCTTCCGGCTGTACGAGATGTCGATGGGCCCGTTGGACACCTCCCGCCCCTGGGCGACCAAGGATGTCGTCGGCGCGCACCGGTTCCTGCAGCGGGCCTGGCGGCTGGTGGTGGACGAGGAATCCGGTGCGGTGCGCGTTACCGACGATGAGCCCGCGGGCGTCTCGATTCGGCTGCTGCACAAGACGATCGACGGCGTGGACGGCGATTACGCGGCGCTGCGCGACAATACCGCCGGCGCCAAGCTGATCGAGCTGACCAACCATCTGACCAAGCAGTATCCGCAGGGCGCGCCGCGATCGGTGGTGGAGCCGCTGGTGCTGATGCTGGCCCCGATGGCGCCGCATATCGCCGAGGAACTGTGGGAGCGGCTGGGCCACACCACGGCTCTGGCACACGGCCCCTTCCCGATCGCGGATCCGGCTCTGCTGGTGGAGGATTCGGTGGAATATCCGATCCAGGTCAACGGCAAGGTACGCAGCCGGGTGAGCGTGGCGGCCGATGCCGATGCGAAGTCGGTGGAGGCCGCGGCACTGGCCGACGAGAAACTGCTGGAGTTCCTGGCCGGTAAGACACCGCGCAAGGTGATCGTCGTACCGGGCAAGCTGGTCAACGTCGTCGCGTAATCGGTTCGGGCGGCCGTCGTGCCGCCCGTTTCCGGTTCAGCGCGCGATCGGCCGGAGCACGATCTCGGTCGGGTGCGCATCGCGCGGCGTCTCTATCGCGTTGCGTACGGCACGGGCAACCGTTGCGGCGGTGAGGAATTCACCGGGGTTGTAGACGCGGCTCTCCTGCTCGATGATCGCGCGCTGCATATCGGTGTCGATGCGGCCCGGGTGGATCGATGTCACGCGCAGATCGGGTTCCTCGAGCCGCAGCGCATCGCCGAAGGCGCGCAGGCCGAATTTACTCGCCGCGTACACACCCCACTCGGGGTTGGCGCGCAGGCCGGCACCCGAATTGATCAGCACCACATGGCCATTCGCGGCGCGGAGCGCGGGCAGCAACAGCCGGGTCAGTTCGGCAACCGCGATCAGGTTGGCTTCCAGCGTATTTCGCCACTGCGCCACGGAAGATTCCGCGATCGAACCCAGTTCGGCCACACCGGCGTTGTGCACCAGTACATCCAGGCGCTCGATCGGCGCGGTCGCGGCGGGCAACGCGTCGTAGTCCGTCAGATCCACCGGCCACGGCTCGGCGGCGGGCAGCTCGCCGCGGATCTCGCGCAGCGAATCGGCCGAACGCGCACCGAGCAGCAGCCGGTGCGTCCCGGCCAGTTCCCGTGCGATCGCCGCGCCCAGCCCCCGGCTCGCACCGGTGATCAGGGCGGTCGGCGAGTCCTGTGCGGCAGTGGTATCCGAGGGCGTGGTATCCGGGAGCGTGGCCATAACGCCACCGTAATTCGTGCCGGCCCGTCTATCCACGTGACCGTCCCCTGCCCGCGCCCTCAGGCGAAGGCGGACAACTACACCGCCGGTTTCGGACATCTTGGGTACACCTCGGCGAATCCGGGCCCGATACGTGTAATCAGTTCCGTGCAGTCCGGATGACGAATGAGGCGATGAGGGTGGCAACTGCCGAACGAATGCCCGGCCACGAGCAGACTTCGCCGGCGGATGTGCCGCGCGCGACAATCTCACAGCGCGCATATCTGAAGGTGACGTCGCAGAATAGGGGGATGAACGGTCCCGGCTTCACCCCGACCCAACTGGCTGCCCGGGCCGCCTACCTGCTGCGCGGCAACGATCTGGGAACCATGACCAGTGCGGCGCCCAAGCTCTATCCCCACATGTGGAGCTGGGATGCCGCGTTCGTCTCGGTCGGCCTGGCGCCGCTGAGTGTGGAGCGCGCTGTCGTCGAACTCGACACCCTGCTGTCCGCGCAATGGCGCAACGGGATGATTCCGCACATCGTGTTCGCCAACGGTGTGGACGGCTATTTCCCCGGTCCGGCCCGCTGGGAGTGCCGTCGGCTGGCCACCAACGCACCGGCCGGACCCGATACCTCGGGCATCACCCAGCCGCCGGTCCACGCCATCGCCGTGCAGCGCATCCTCGACCACTCCCGCCGGCACGGGCGCAGTACCCGCGCGGTCGCCGAGGAGTTCCTCGATCGGCGGTGGGTGGATCTGATGCGCTGGCATCGCTGGCTGGCCCACGGTCGCGATCCCAAACAGCACGGGCGAATCACGCTGTATCACGGCTGGGAGTCCGGAATGGACAACTCCCCGCGCTGGGATCGCGCCTACGCCAATGTCGTGGTCGGCGATCTGCCGCCGTATCGACGCGCGGATCTGGATGTGGTCGAACCCGCGCAGCGTCCCTCCGATCGCGAATACGACCGGTATCTGTGGCTGGTCGAGCAGATGCGGCGCTGTGGATACGACGATTTCCAGCTGGCCTCGACCATGAGTTTCGCGGTGGAGGATGTCTTCGTCACCGCGATCTTCGCGCTGGCCTGCGATGTCCTCGCCGGTATCGGCGAGGACTACCGGATGCCGAATGCGGATGTGCGCGAACTTTACGAATGGGCGGACTACTTCCGCGCCGGCGTCATCGCCACCACCGATGACCGCACCGGCGCCGCCCGCGATTTCGATCTGCGCGCCGATCAGTGGATCGGCACCGAAACCCTGGCCATGTTCGCGCCGCTGCTGTGCGGCGGACTGCCTCGCACCACCGAACGATCTCTGCTGCGACTGTTCGAGGGCCCGCGATTCTGCGGCCACCCGGATCTGCGCTACGCGCTGCCACCCTCGACCTCGCCGGTATCGAAGGATTTCCGCCCGCGCGAGTACTGGCGCGGGCCGGTCTGGCCGGTGATGAGCTGGCTGTTCTCCTGGGTTTTCGCACGCCGAGGCTGGGCCGAACGGTCATTCATGCTGCGTGCCGAAGGTTTGCGGCAGGCAGGTGACGGCAGCTTCGCCGAGTACTACGACCCGTTCACCGGCGAGCCGCTGGGGAGTATGCAGCAGTCCTGGACCGCGGCGGCGGTGCTCGACTGGCTCGGATAAGTCACCGGTAAACCCTGGTCACATCAGGCTCGGCTGCTTACTCTCTTATCCATGTATCGACGCACCGTGGCTCGTCCGAAAGTCCGTCGCTTCACCGCAGCCCTGCCGCTGCTCGCCGTTGCTGGCATATTCTCGGCAACCGGTATGGCCCATGCCGGTCCCACCGGTCCGGATGTATCGTCCTGGCAGCACATCGACGGCCGCCTCATCGACTGGTTCGCCGTCCGCGCCTCCGGTCACAACTTCGCGATGGTGAAGGCCACCGAGGGCCTCAACTACGTGAACCCGTATTTCGTCCCCGACAGCCTGCTGATGCGGGCCGCCGGCGTGGCCCGCGGCACCTACCACTACGCACATCCGGAACTACCGCCGGAACCGCAGGCCGCGCTGTACACCACAGTGGTCCTGGGGCAGAACGGCCCGCTGGACCTGCCGCCGGTACTCGATATGGAGAACTCCGGCGGGCTGCCACCGGCCGCGCTGATCGATTGGACCCACCGCTATCTGAGCACCGTGCAGTCGCTCACCGGCCGGGTCCCGATCATCTACACCTACCCGCGGTTCTGGCAAACCGCCATGGCCGACTCCGACCAATTCCACCAGTACCCCCTGTGGATCGCCGACTACCGCGGCAATCCACAGCCCGAGGTTCCGGGTGGCTGGCCGGCATGGACGTTCTGGCAGACCACCGATTCCGGCAACGTCCCGGGCATCGCGGGAAATACCGATGTCAATGTCTACAGCGGCGCCCAGGGCAGTTTCGCGCAGTACGCCAATTTCCCATTCGCCGGCAGCAGCTCGGGTAGCGGCAGTTAGAGCACCTGGGACAGGAACTGGCGCAGGCGCGGGGTCTGCGGATCGTCGAACAATTGATCCGGGGCCCCCGCCTCCACCACCTTGCCCTGATCCATGAACACCACACTGTCGGAAACCGAACGGGCGAAACCCATTTCGTGGGTCACCACGATCATGGTCATCCCGCCCGAGGCGAGATCGGCCATCAACGCCAGCACGCCCTTGACCAGTTCCGGGTCCAGCGCCGAGGTCGCTTCGTCGAACAGCATCAGTTCCGGTTTCATCGCCAGCGCGCGGGCGATGGCCACCCGCTGCTGCTGACCACCGGACAGATTCGACGGGCGGGTATCGGCCCGCGCCGCCAGACCGACCGCATCCAACTGCTCCAGAGCCACCGCCCGCGCCGCCTCCCGGCTCAGCCCACGCAGTTTGCGGGGGCCCAGCGCCACATTCTCGGCAACGGTCTTGTGCGGGAACAGATTGAACTGCTGGAACACCATGCCGATACGCCGGCGCAGCCGGTCCGGATTCTCGCCGAGTACCGACACCCCATCGATCAGCACATCACCGGAATCGGGTTCGCGCAGGCGGTTCAGCACCCGCAGCAGAGTGGATTTACCCGAGCCGGACGGGCCGATGACGGTCGTGGTGTGCCCGGCGTCGACGTGGATGTCGACACCGCGCAGGATGTGATTGGCGCCCAGAGTGAGGTGCAGATCGGTGCCGGTGAGTGAGGAACTCTTCCGCACCCCGATACCGCCCTCCAGCGCACCGGCGCTGGGCACCCGCTCGCCGCCCGCGCTACTGCCTTCTCGGTCGGTGCCGGTGGCGCCCGTGTCGCTCACGCCGGACTCGTTCTCGTCGCTCACGCTCCGCGCCCTTCCGTGACGACTGCCTGTTCGATTTCGTCCTCGGCGATTTCCGGTCGCCCGGTTCGCAGCCGGCGATCGATGTAGTTCACGAGGTGGGTGAGGGGAATCGTGAGTATCAGGTAGACCAGGCCGGCGGCGACCAGCGGCGACAGATTTCCGGTCTGCGAATTCAGATCCCGTCCGACGGCGAACAGTTCACGCTGGGAGGCGAGCAGACCCAAGAAGTAGATCAGGGACGAATCCTTGATCAGCGCGATGAACTGATTCATCAACGCGGGCAGCACGCGCCGCACTCCCTGCGGAATCACCACCAGGGTCATGGCCTGCCGATAGCCGAATCCGACGGCCCGGGCCGCCTCGAGCTGCCCCGGCTCCACCGATTGGATACCCGAGCGGAAGATCTCCCCGATATACGCCGAGGCCAGCAGGGCCAGTGCCACCGCACCGAGCCAGTACGGATTGTTCCCGGTGACCCCCTTGACCACCGGCCCGATTCCCAGGCCGATCAGCAGGATGATCACCACCGCGGGCAATCCGCGGAAGATATCGGTGTAAACCCTTGCGGGCCATCGCAACCAGCGCGTCCGTGAAATACCGGCGACCGCGAGCAGTATGCCGATCAGGGTTCCCAGCACTCCCGAAACCAGCGCCAGAATCAGAGTATTCGGCAGGCCGGTCTTGAACAGGTCGGGAAAAGCCTTGCGGTACAGCGACCAATCGAAGAATGTCTCCTTCAATTGCGCCAGCGTGGATTTCGGGGCCACCTGCTGTTCGCTGCCCTGATGTTCGGCGGCGATCTTCTCGAAATCCGGGAGTTGCGGCATCGGGGCGGATTTCGAGCCCGGCTTCCAGCCCGGCGGCAGCGGGCGCGGCACCCAGTCGGAATACAGCTTGGCGTAGGTGCCGTCGGCGATGATCGCGTCCAGACCCGAATTGAGCGCGTCGATCAGCGGCTGATTGTTCTTACGGACGGCCCACGCGGTGAAATTGTCCAGACTGAAGGTGTTTTCCACAATCGAGGTCGGGTCACCGGGTTTGATCGCTCCGGTGGCCTGCTGCGAAGGCGCGACCCAGGCATCGATCTGCCCGGTCTTCAGATTCGCGTAGGCGGTGTTGTAGTCGGGGAATTTCACCGCGTCCAGATGCAGGGTTCCGGTGACGTATTCATCCTGCACGGTCCCCTGGACGACACCGATGCGCGTACCCGGTCGCAGGTCCGAAAAGCCCCGGATCCCACTGCCGTTGGGCACGACCAGCGAGAAGTAGCCGAAATCGTAGCCGTTGGTGAAGCCGACCAGCTGCCGCCGGGCGGCGGTGGTGGTGATACTCGACGACCCCACATCGAAACGACCGGTCGAGACCAGCGACAGCAGGGAGGCGAATTCCGTGCCCGAGAACTGCACCCGCAGGCCCAGTTTCGCGCCGATCGCCTTCAGTAGTTCGTTGTCGAATCCGGTGAACGTGCCCGACGGGTCGACACAGATACTCGGCGGCGCGTCCGACAGCGTTCCCACGCTGAGTACTCCCGACTGTGCCAGCCCCAGCCGGTTGATATCGATCGAAGTAAGCGGCGCCGTCGACTCGGTGGTGTATCGGTCGGCGCCGGCCGTCGCACCACCGGCCAGCTTGGTGGGCGCGGGTGAGGCGGCGGACGGGCCGGGCGGTGAGCACAGATTGTTCTCCGCCACGGATTTGCCACTGTCGGAACCACAGGCGGTGATGAACAACAGCAGTATCGCCGCCATCACCGCGATCGGCGCACGATGACGGGAGCCGGGCAAACGGGCCATGCTGGAAACCCTAGTGGTGAGAGCAGGCGGGCCGGCGCGGAAAACGCCGCGGTGGGAGCGGCGCCCCGGAGATGGCCGCGTGGGCCACTACGGGGGGGCCGACTGCGGTGCCGCCGGAAAGTACAGCGCGCGAGGGGTGTGCCGGACAGTTACCGGCCCGGCACGGCACCTCCGCAGGTTGTGCTCTCACACTACGAAAGTATTCGAATCTGGATGATCCGAGCGAATCAGGCGATACCCGCGACCGGCTCCGGGTTGACCGAGTCACGCCAGGCGATGGCCTCCTCGACCTTGCTCAGGTCGTAATCCGGTCCGCCGACGCCGACGGTGAACAGCGTCGCTCCGGCGGCGACCAGTGTCTGCGCGGCCTCGGCGCCCGGCCAGGCCACCGACCGCTCGATCCGTCCCGGGTCGGTGCCGACCGCCGCGCAGTGTTCGGCCAGGATCTTCGACTTGTGTTCCAGCGCCTCGAGTTCGGCGAAGGTGTGCCAGATGTCGGCGTACTCGGCCACCAGCCGCAGCGTCTTCTTCTCACCGCCACCGCCGATGAGGATCGGGATCTTGCGCACGGGCGGCGGATTGAGCTTGCCCAGCCGCGCGTCGATCCGGGCCAGATAGTCCTTCAGCACCGCCAAACGCAGTCCGGGCGTGCCGAATTCGTATCCGTACTCGTCGTAGTCCTTCTGGAACCAGCCGGCGCCGATACCCAGGATCAGACGACCGCCGGAGATGTGGTCGACGGTGCGGGCCATATCCGCGAGCAGGTCCGGATTGCGGTATCCGCCACCGGTCACCAGGGCGCCCAGTTCGACCCGCTCGGTCTGCTCGGCGATCGCGCCGAGCATGGTCCAGCATTCGAAATGCGCACCGTCGGGATCACCGTAGAGCGGATAGAAGTGATCCCAGTTGAAGACGATGTCCACGCCCGCATCTTCAGCCCGGAGCACCGCGTCCCTGATCAATCCGTAATCGGGGGCGTGCTGTGGCTGGAGTTGAACTCCGATGCGAACCGGTCGACTCATCCCTTGCTCCTTCGTCTGGCGATGCCGTTGCCACGGTCGGTCGAGGCCGTTGCCGAGGCTACTCGTCGCCTGCTCGCCGCGGCGGGACCATGACACCCGCACCCGCACCCGCGGCCGACGGGCTCAGTAGGATGCGTCAGACCTGCCCTCTACTCGGATCGTCCGGCACGTTCCTGCCGGTGAAGGGATTGATTCACCATGGCCACGGTCACTTTCGACCAAGCCACCCGGCTCTATCCGGGCGCTGCCACACCCGCTGTCGACGCATTGGACCTCGAGATCGCCGATGGCGAGTTCCTCGTGCTGGTCGGTCCGTCCGGCTGCGGTAAGTCCACCTCGCTGCGCATGCTCGCGGGCCTCGAAGAGGTCAACGGCGGCCGCATCCTGATCGGAGAACAGGACGTCACCGACGCCGAACCCAAACAGCGCGATATCGCGATGGTCTTCCAGAACTACGCGCTGTATCCGCATATGTCGGTCGCGGAGAACATGGGCTTCGCCCTGAAGATGGCCAAGGTGCCGAAGGCGGAGAAGAACCAGCGGGTGCTGGAGGCGGCGAAACTGCTGGACCTCGAACCGTTCCTGGACCGCAAGCCGAAGGCACTGTCGGGCGGTCAACGTCAGCGCGTCGCCATGGGCCGCGCGATCGTGCGCCAGCCGCAGGTGTTCCTGATGGACGAGCCGCTGTCGAATCTCGACGCCAAACTGCGGGTGCAGACCCGCACTCAGATCGCGCAGTTGCAGCGCCGGCTGGGGACCACCACCGTCTACGTCACCCACGATCAGGTCGAGGCCATGACGATGGGCGATCGGGTGGCCGTACTCAAGGACGGCCTGCTGCAACAGTGCGCCTCCCCGCGGGATCTGTACCGGGATCCGGCGAATCTGTTCGTCGCGGGTTTCATGGGCTCACCGGCGATGAATCTGTTCACGGTGCCGCTGTCGGATGGATCGGTGACACTCGGCGGGCATGCGGTGGCGGTACCGCGCTCGGTGACCGACGCGGCAGGAGACACCGTCGTGGTCGGTGTCCGTCCCGAGCATTTCGACCTTGCCGGTGGTTCCGAGGGGATCGCGATGGAGATCGATGTGGTCGAGGAACTCGGTTCCGACGCCTACATCTACGGCCGCACCCTGGGTGAGGTGGGCGGCGACGAGACGATCGTCGCGCGCGCCGACTGGCGCAACCCCCCGCAGAAGGGCGACAAGCTCCACCTCACGACCACCGCCGAGCACATCTACTTTTTCGATCCCGAAACCGGCGCACGCCTGAAGTAGGTTGCGAAAGCGTCTGCCCTCGAACGGTTCTCACTGTTCGAGGGCAGACGATCATTTGCCGCGCGCCCGAGTCCGCGACTGTCGCCACTCCTGATTCACGCGAACCCGGATATCCTCCAGCCCGACCTCGTCACCCCCGGCACTGCGCAGTTCCACCCGCACGGGTTCCCCGGTTGTGTCATCGATCCGCTCCAGCGGCGGCGTGCCGTCCTGGAGGTATTTGTCACCCCACTGCCACAACGCGAAGACCACCGGGATCAGATCGCGGCCCATCTCGGTGAGTACGTATTCGTTCCGGGTGCGCTTACCCTCCTCCCGATAGGGCTGCTTGCGCAGCAGGCCCGCATCGGTGAGTTTGCGCAGCGCGGCCGCCGCCGCCGCATCGGTGATCCCGACCCGCGCGGCGAAGCCGTCGAATCGCGTGGTGCCGTAGATGGCCTCGCGCAGGATCAGCAAACTCGAACGGGCGCCGACGACATCGAGCGCCTTCACGATGGAACAGCCATCCGGCTTCCACGAATTCAGATCGCGCAAGGGTCCTTCCAGCTTTACGGGCATGATTCTCATCATACTCGACCTGACTTGTGGCAACTAATGTCAGATTCTACTCTGGCTATAGAGCGAACGAGTTAGATCGTCGCAATGTCGCGATATCGGAGGAATCGCCATGAGAGACGCAGTGATCGTCGAGGCCGTACGCACCCCGATCGGCAAGGGCAAATCCACCGGAGCACTGCACGATCTGCATCCGGTCGATCTGTTCGCGCACAGCCTGCGCGAGGTCGTCCGGCGCAGCGGGATCGACCCCGTCCTGATCGACGACGTGATCGGCGGTGTGGTCACCCAGGTCGGCGAACAATCGGTCAACATCACCCGCCGGGCCGCGCTCGCGGCCGGATATCCCGAAGCGGTACCCGCCACCACCGTGGATCGCCAGTGCGGCAGCAGTCAGCAGGCCATCCATTTCGCCGCTCAGGGCGTACTGGCCGGGGCCTACGACGTCGTCGTGGCCGGCGGGCTCGAATCCATGAGCCGGGTACCGATGGGAGCGAGCGTGCTCGGTGCCACCGATATCAATGGCGCGGCCTTCGCCGAACGCTATCCGGACGAGCTGGTGCCACAGGGAATCTCGGCCGAGCTCATTGCCGCGCGCTGGAATATCTCCCGCACCCGGATGGACGAATTCTCCCTGGCCAGCCACGAGAAGGCCGCGAACGCCACCAAGAACGGCGCCTTCGAAGGACAGCTGGCACCGCTCGCGGACCTGACCGCCGACGAGGGCATCCGCGTGGGCAGCACCCTGGAAACCCTCGCGGGTCTGCGCCCGGCCTACTACAACGAGGGCTATGCGGCCCGCTTCCCGGAGATCGGCTGGAACATCACCGCCGCCAATGCCAGTCAGATCAACGACGGCAGCTCCGCGGTGCTGATCATGACCGGCGAGAAGGCGCGGCAACTGGGCCTGACCCCACTGGCCCGGCTGCACAGTTTCGCGGTCGCCGGTGACGATCCGCTGCTCATGCTCACCGCGGTGATACCCGCGACCCGAAAGGTGTTGCAGCGCTCCGGATTGTCCCTGTCCGATATCGATCTGTTCGAGGTGAACGAGGCCTTCGCCGCGGTGGTCCTGGCCTGGGCCGACGACACCGGGGCCGATCTGTCGAAGGTCAACGTCAACGGCGGTGCGATCGCCCTCGGACACCCTCTCGGCGCGTCGGGCGCCCGACTGGCCACCACCCTGGTCCACGCCCTGCACGAACGCGACGCCCGCTTCGGACTGCAAACCATGTGTGAGGCAGGAGGTTTGGCGAACGCCACCATCTACGAACGGTTGTGAGCCGGGTGCGGCACCGGTGCGAGGCCGGGCGGGGCGGCGTTCCCTCGGGGAGCGCCGCCCCGTCCGGCCCGGTGCCGCTCCGGCGAATGAACCCGGCCACGCGTGCCCCGCCGCACACCAGGGCTGCGCTGATTAGGCTGGCCGGTGTGAGCGATCTGGACCCGGCATCTGCCCTGGTGTACGCCATTCCGCTGCGTAACCGATTCCGTGGCATCACGGTGCGCGAAGGAATGCTGATCGAGGGGCCGCGAGGGTGGGGCGAGTTCTGCCCGTTCGTCGAATACGACGATCGCGAAGCGGCGAACTGGCTGGCCACCACCATCGAGCAGATCGAGAGCGGATGGCCGGAACCGGTACGCGAGCGCATTCCGATCAACTGCACCGTTCCCGCCGTGCCACCGGAGCGAGCATATGCGATTGCCGCCGAATCCGGTTGCCGCACTGCGAAGATCAAGGTGGCCGACCATCCCGATTCCCTCGCCGGGGATATCGAGCGGGTGGCGGCGGTTCGCGATGCGCTGGGGCCGGAGGGCGCACTGCGCGTGGACGCCAATGCCCTGTGGGATGTCGAGACCGCGGTCGCGAGTCTGCGGCAGATCGACCGTGCCGCAGGCGGTTTGGAGTACGCCGAACAGCCCTGCCGGACTGTCGAGGAACTGGCCGCGGTCCGGCGGCGGGTCGATATTCCCATCGCCGCGGACGAATCCATTCGCCGCGCCGAGGACCCACTGCGGGTCGCGGTCGCCGGGGCGGCCGATGTCGCGGTACTGAAATGCACCCCGCTGGGCGGTGTGCGCCGGGCGCTGCGGGTGGCCGAGGCCGCCGGATTACCGTGCGTGATCTCCTCGGCACTGGAGACCAGTATCGGGCTGTCCGCCCAACTCGCCCTCGCGGGCACACTGCCCGAACTCGACCACGCCTGCGGATTGGGCACGATCAACCTCTTCGACGGTGATGTGGTCGGAGAATCACTGCGGCCCGTCGACGGCTACCTCACCGTGCCGCGTACACCACCACAGCCGGATCCCGCGCTACTGCACCGCTTCCGTCATCCCGATCCGGAGCGCGAGGCATGGTGGCACGATCGCCTGGCCCGGGTACTCCGGCTGCTCGGCTGAGGTTCGCGGCGCCGGCTCCCCGACTCGCTCCCAGGGTGTTCCCGGTGGCAGTACTGTGCTTAGCTGAAAGTGCGCCACCAGCAGTTCTCACCTGCTCGAACAACGACAGGAGTTCAGCTATGCCCACCCGTGATTCTGCGTGGCCGCAGGGTACGCCCTGCTGGGTCGATTGTTCGGTCGACGATCCGCAGGCCGCCCGCGACTTCTACTCCCGTTTGCTGGGCTGGGAGGTTATCGACAGCTCGCCCGATGCGGGCGGCTATCTGATGGCGATGCTGGGCGGGAAACCCGTGGCGGGCATCGGGCCCAAAATGGGCGCCGGTCCGATGCCCTCGGTCTGGACCACCTACCTCGCCGCCGACGACGCCGATGCCATCGCCGCCGCCGTCGACGCGGCCGGAGGCACGGTCTTCTTTCCGCCCATGGATGTCATGGACGTCGGCCGCATGGCCGTCGCCGCCGATCCCACCGGCGCCGTCTTCGGCATCTGGCAGGCCAAGGCACACACCGGCGCCGGAATCTACAACGAACCGGGCGCGTACTGCTGGAACGAACTGCACACCCGCGACTACGCCACCGCCCAGGAGTTCTATCGCCGCGTCTTCGGCTGGAACTTCGACGAGATCGGCGACGGGCAGAATTTCGTCTACTCCACCTTCCGTCTCCCCGATGCCGACGTTCTCGGCGGCCTGATGGACGCCTCCCAGATGCTCGGCGAAACCCCGCCGTACTGGCTGACCTGGTTCCAGGTCGCCGGCACCGACGAATCCGTCGCTCTCGCAACCGAACTCGGCGCCACCGTACTCATGCCCGTCAACGACACCCCGTTCGGCCGCTCCGCGGTCGTCCAGGCGCCACAGGGCGAGATCTTCGCACTCATCGACCCGACGGTCACGGTGGGCGAGGTACCCGGGCAATAAGCGCCCAGGGTTCGGACCGTGGTCACTGCGGGCGGTCCGAACCCGGTCGTTTCGGCGCCGCGCCCGCCGTTGTCAGCCGATTCGGGCGCCGCAGTCGTACAACGTACTGCGGAGCAGGAGTGCGGCCTCGGGGCCGATGATGCCGTCGACCAGCGCCAGATAGCGGTCGCAGAATTCCGGGCCGTGTGGGGCACGGTCCACACGGGCAGGTTCGAGGTGATGGGCCAGTTCGTGCAGGATCACCAATTCGCGCAGCGCCCAGGCGGTTCCGCCGGTGTGCAGCGGAACCGCCAGGACCCCGCGGTCGATCTCATAGTGCGCCGCGGCCGTGCCCGCGCGCGCCCGGACGGTGAGCGCTTCGGTGGCTCGAACCCATCGGGCACGTACCCAGTTCAGCGCGAGCACGCGGTCCGCGTAATTCTGCACCGACTCCACCGAGGCGAATTTCCGTTCGATCGGCAGGGTGATCGTCGAGCCGTGCAGTTCGAACGTGCGGACCTCGAATTCCTCGGCCCGGTCGAATATCCGGCGCACGAGACCCTCGGCGTCGTAGACCCGGGCGCGTTGCGAATCTCGCGGTGTCACAACGAATCCGCGTTCATGCTCGGGGAGCTTCCACACTCCCGCGCGCGGCCGGTAATTCGGGTGATGTCCCCAGCCGCGCGTTACGCCCCGCCCGATCACCGGCGTGGCGAGCGGCCTTCGAATAGCCGGCGGATTCCTGCGGCCCGCGCCAGGTGCCACGCGCCTCGGAGGTGCGGCCGTAGAAGTCGGTGAGTTCGAGATCCTTGTTGCGCAACGCCAGTGCGGTCCCGGTGGACTGCGCGCCGGCCGCCCCGTCCGCGCGGACCGCCTCGGCCTCCACATCGGACTTCACCGCCGTCAGCCGCCGCCCCACCCGATCGGCGAAGGCCATCTGGAAATTCAGCCGCGCGGTCACCGCTGCGACAGGGGCCTGTGTGCGCCGCTGCACCTTTCGGCCCCAGCGCTGCTCGACCACGACCTTCTCCACCGTCGCCGATCGGTAGGCACCGGACTTGATGTAGTGGTCCGACGCCCGCACCATCTGCACGAGCAGACTCGTGTACAGCGCCTCGCAGGTCGCGATATCGGTGTCGAAGCCGTAGGCGTACACCTGGGTGGATGTGCGGGTCACATCACAGCGCACATCGTTGGCCGTCGCGATCGCCACGAACAGTTGCACGTAGGTCCGCAGCCCCTTCTTACCGGCCGCACCGATGGGAACGACCTTCTGCATCGGCGCCGGCCGCCGCTCCCGCCCCGCGATATGCGCCCGCGCCACCGCGAGATCCACCGACGAACGGGTAGCCAGCCGCTGCGCCGCGGCCAGAAATGCCTCGGCCTCGTGTTCGTTATCGGTCGACTCGGCCTGACGCAGCAGCCCACCGATACGGGTGAGCAGTTTGTCCTGAGGAGGTTGAGTCGCCATTGAGCGCCAGGATACGAGAACGCACCGACATGCTGTCTGATCGTGCGGAGGCGGACGCCGTATGTCCCGGCGGTAGCGGTCCCCGGAGGCGGCAGCCTGCGTAACCACGCAGGGGGCTGCGGACGCCGTATGTCCCGGCGGTAGCGGTCCCCGGAGGCGGCAGCCTGCGTAACCACGCAGGGGGCTGCGGACGCCGTATGTCACAGAGCAGCCGAACAATGTATCTTGCCTTGTGCAACCGGCGCAGTGTGCGGGCGCTCACGTCACGGCAACTGTGTTCGTTACGACCCTGGAGTATCGATGGCTTTGAACAAGGCGTCCTCGGACAAGGCTCGGCCACGGGCGGCCGTGTCGCGACGCGGCTCCCTCGTATCCCGCGCCGTACTGGCCACCGCCTCGGCGGCGATGCTGACCGCCGGGCTCACGAGTGCCTGTTCGAGCGGTGACGGCAGCAATCCGACCACACAGAATCTGGGCGGTCGCGGCCCGATCACCTACGTCGAGGGTAAGGACACCACCGAGACCGGTGCGGTCAAACAGCTCATCGACCGCTGGAACGCCGCGCATCCGAGCGAGCAGGTCACCTTCAAAGAGCAGTCCAACGACGCCTCCCAACAGTACGACGATCTGGCCCAGCACATGCGGGCCAAGCAGGCCGACTACGACGTGATGGCGCTGGACGTGCCGTGGACCGCGGAATTCGCGGCCAAGGGCTGGATCCAGCCGCTGAAGGACTCCTTCGCACTCGACACCTCCACGCTGCTGTCGCCGACGGTCGCCAGCGCCACCTACCAGGGCACGCTCTACGCGGCCCCGCGCAACACCAACGGCGGGCTGCTCTACTACCGCAAGGACCTGGTCCCGAATCCGCCGAAGACCTGGCCCGAGCTGCTGGCCGACTGCAATATCGCGCATGATCACGGAATCGGCTGCTACGCAGGGCAGTTCGCGCCCTACGAGGGTCTGACCGTGAATGCGGCCGAGGTCATCAACGCCTACGGCGGCTCCTTCGTCGGCCCGGACGGCAAGACCGCGACGGTGAACTCCCCGCAGTCGCGCGCCGGTTTGCAGGTACTCACCGACGCCTACAAGAACGGGGACATCCCCAAGGAGGCCATCTCCTTCAAGGAGCCGGAGTCCCAGAATGCCTTCGCTCAGGGCAAACTGATGTTCCTGCGCACCTGGCCGAACTTCTACGGTGTGGCCGGGGCCGACTCCTCCGCGGTGAAGGGCAACTTCGGCGTGTCCCCGCTGCCCGGCAAGGACGGCATCGGCGCGTCCACCCTGGGTGGTTACAACGCCGCCATCAGTTCCTACTCCAAGCACAAGGCCACCGCACTGGACTTCCTGCGCTTTCTGATCAGCGAGGACGCCCAGCGCATCGTCTCCGAGGGCGCGCTGCCGTCGGTGCGGTCGTCGATGTACGACGATCCGGCGCTGATCGCGAAGTTCCCGTATCTGCCGGCCCTGAAGGACTCGATCGCCAGCGCCGTACCGCGTCCGGTGACCCCGTTCTACCCGGCGGTGTCGAAAGCGATCCAGGACAACGCATATGCTGCGTTGACCGGAGCCAAATCCGTCGATGACGCGATCATCGGCATGCAGAAGGGCATCGAAGCCGCCGGCTCCTGACGTCCCTGCCCGCAGTCTGCCCCGTAGGAGAGTTGAACGTGTCGAATCCTTCGGGTGCGACTGAACTCGCGCCTCCCGGCGATCAGCCGGAGAGCCCGAAACCGAAGCACGACAGTAACTCCCGAGGATTACGGCTCGTCGCTCCGGGTTCGGGGCGCGCGTGGTTGTTCGTCGCACCGGTGCTGGTGACACTCGCCGTCATCATCGGTTATCCGGTGCTGCGGGCCGTGGTGATGTCCTTCCAGAAGGACGCCGGGCTCGACCCCGCCACAGGCATGTTCGTCGAGGGCGGCAACGCCGGCTTCAGCAACTACACGCACTGGCTGTTGCAGCAGTGCACTCTGCCCGGCGGCGGGACCGAGGCCTGCCCCACCGGCAATCTGGGTTCGCAGTTCTGGGCGGCGATCGGAATCACCCTGCTGTTCACGGTGATCACCGTGACGCTGGAGGCGACCATCGGCCTGGGCATGGCGACGGTGATGGGCAAGACATTCCGCGGCCGGGCGCTGCTGCGTGCCGCGGTGCTCATCCCGTGGGCGATCCCGACCGCGGTCACCGCCCGGCTGTGGGAGTTCATGTTCCAGTACGACGGGGTGGTCAACCGGGTACTGCACACCCATATCCTGTGGCAGACCGATCCCTGGGCATCTCGATTCGCGGTGATCATCGCCGATGTCTGGAAGACCACGCCGTTCATGGCGCTGCTGATTCTCGCTGGGCTGCAGGTGATTCCGAACGATGTCTACGAGGCGGCCAAGGTGGACGGCGCCTCGGCGTGGCAGCGGTTCACGCATATCACCCTCCCGCTGTTGAAACCCGCACTGCTGGTCGCGGTGCTGTTCCGGACGATGGACGCGCTGCGGCTCTACGATCTGCCCGCGATCATGATGGGCGGCAACCCGGCGACCCGGACGATCTCGATCCTGGTCGTCGATCAGGTACGGCAGGGCTCCAACAGCGCGGCCGCGTTGTCGGTGCTCACATTCCTGATGATCTTCGCGGTCGCATTCGTTCTGGTGAAGGTACTGGGCGCCAATGCGGTAGCCACGCAGGAAGAGCAGCGGAGGGCACGATGAGTCACAATCGCGCAGCGCTCACCGGGCCCGACCGGGTGCGGGTGTCCCGCAAGTCACGGAGGGCACGATGAGTCACAATCGCGCAGCGCTCACCGGGCCCGACCGGGTGGCGGTTTCCCGCGACTCCGCGCGTACCCCGTGGTGGCGGGCCGCGCGGGTGTACATCGGCGCGGTGATCATCCTGCTCTGGGGTCTGGGCCCGTTCTACTGGATGCTGGTGACGGCCTTCCGCGATCCGGCCTACACCTTCGACAACACACCGTGGTTCACCCACGTGACGTTCGAGAATTTCCGCAACGCCTTCGACACCAGCCGCGGTAACAACTTCGGCCGCGCACTGACCAACAGCGTCATCATCGGTGCGGCGACCACGGTGATCGCCCTCGCGATCGGCATGTTGGCGGCCTACGCGCTGGCGCGGATCTCCTTCCGCGGCAAGACCCTGATCGCCGGACTGATCCTGAGCGCCTCGATGTTCCCGGTGGTCGTGCTGGTCACGCCACTGTTCCAGCTGTTCACCGATATCGGCTGGATCGGGCACTACCAGGCGATGATCATCCCGAACATCTCGTTCGTCCTGCCGATGACCGTCTACATCCTGGCGTCGTTCTTCTCCGAACTGCCCTGGGAACTGGAGGAAGCCGCCCGGATCGACGGTGCGAGCCGGTTCCAGGCGTTCCGCTTGGTGATGTTGCCGCTGGCCGCGCCGGCGGTGTTCACCACCGCGATCCTGGCCTTCATCGCCGCGGTGAATGAATATCTGCTGGCCAGCCTGCTCTCGACCGATAAGACCGAACCGGTCACGGTCGCCATCGCCCGTTTCTCCGGTAATGATCCGCTGGTCCAGCCGTATGCGGCGATCATGGCGGCGGGAATCATCGTGACCGTGCCGCTGGTGATCATGGTGTTGCTGTTCCAGCGCCGCATCATCTCTGGCCTGACCGCGGGCGGCGTCAAGAGCTGAGGCTGGGCCGCCTCCCCGGGCCTTCAGCGTGTCGTGAGTGCCGCGAGATGTGGTTGCCGGAGCAGCGGTCGGGGGACCGGGAACGTTGTGGGCGTCCCCGGTGAGTTACCCATGTGCTTACGAGATCAGTTGTCGCGCGGGGGTGTCGGCGGTGGCGGTGCGGAGGGCGAGATGCCTTTCCACGTCGGCGGGGATTCCGGTGTAGTGGAGGGTGCGCAGGCCCAGTTCCGCGGCGGCGTGGCAGTTGTCGGCTCGGTCGTCGATGAACAGGACTCGGACGGGGTCGCGAACTCCGGTCGCGGCGAGCGCATTTCGATAGGTGTCGGGGTGGGGTTTGTTCATGCCGAGCCGGGCCGAGTAGAGAGCGTCGGTCATCAGGGGGCGCCAGTCGGAGTCGTCGAGGGCGTCGCCCACCGAGTGGGGTGCGTTGGAGAGCAACACCATCGGGAGATCTGCCTGCCGGACCTGGTGGAGAAGTGCGACGACGCGGTGGTCGGTGCGGGTCCACAGTGCGGTGTCGACGGTTCGCAACCGGATGAGCAGTTCCGGGCCGGGTCGGCGGCCGAGTACCGCGGTCCAGAAATCGGTGTCGTCGGAGTCGCCGGAATCGTAGGGTTCGCGAGCGCTCCAGAACGCGGTCTGGAAGTGCACGAGCCGGTCGGCGCGCCACCCCGCGAGTTCGGCGAGCTCGCCCCACATGGAAGCGGTGGGCTGCAGGCCGATCACGCCGTTGTAGTCGAAGATGACGGCATCGATTGCCGCGGGCTGCGAAGGTAGTGCGGTTACCACTGGTTCTCCAAGGCTCGATGTGACAGGACTGCCACGCCTGCGGCGAGCAGGGCGGGCAGGGCGAGGGCTACGGGCAGGGTGGTCCCGGTGGCTACGGCGCCGATGAGCGCCGGTCCCGCGAGGAGTCCGAGATAGCCGATCACGGCTACGGCGGCGACCGCGCGCGGACCACCCGCTCCGGCCGCGGTGAACAGGCAGGGAATCGTGACGGCCAGGCCGAGTCCGAAAACGGCCCAGCCGGTCAGCGCGAAGGGCACTTCGGGCACCGACAGGCCCGCGAGCAGTCCGGCCGAGGCCGCGATCGCGCCCGTCCGAACGACTTTCGGCGCACCGAAGCGTGCGGTGAGCCGATCACCGAACAGTCGGCCACCGGCCATGGCAGCGCTGTATCCGGCGTAAGCGGCAGCCGCGATCGCGGGAGACGCGTGCAATCCGGTGAGGTGAACTGCCGACCAATCCGCGGCGGCCCCCTCGCCGAGCAGACACGCGGCGGCGAGCAGGCCCAGCAGCCAGATCCGGGATCGGGACAGTCCGGGTGAACGATCCCTCGCCGCCGCGACGGCCGGATCGGGCTCGGCGACCGGGAAACCGACGCTGCGGGCAATCGGCGCGACAGCGATCACCGCCACGACCGCCACGACCGCGGTGACGCCGAAGACGTACATATGCGAGTTGTGCGCTACGACAGCGGCGATCACCGCTCCACCCAGCGCGCCGAGACTGTAGGCCGCGTGGAAGCCCGACATGATCGGCCGGCGGTAGGCCTGCTGGCATCGCACGGCCGAGGCGTTCGCCGCGACGTCCAGCACGCCGTGCGCGGCGCCGAAGAGCATCGCCGCGGCGGCGAGTTCGATCGGAGTGCGGCAGCTGCCGAGCAGTGCGAGGCTCAGAGCGAGGCCGATTCCACCGCCGGTCAGCAGCGAGGAAAGCCGGTCCGGCCCGGCCAGCCTGCCACCCACGTGGAGGCCGGCGACCATACCGGCCGCGGCGGCGAGCAGTACCGCGGCCAGTCCTCCGGTGCCCAATCCGACCGACTCCTGAACAGCCGGTATCCGAGTTCCCCAGACGGCCATCACAACGCCGAGTCCGGCGAAGTATCCCGTCAACAAACCGCGACTGCGCACTACTGCACCGGACATTTCCGGCATGCGTCTCGAAGGCGTCGCGATGGTGCGTGTCATGAAAGCTCCATCAATGCCGCCACCGGTTTCACAGTCGACGGCGAATGTGAAATCGGCGCGGATAGGTGTGACGAATCCCGCCTCGTTCAACGACGAAGAGGCGCGAGAACTGTGAATGGAAGGAATGTTTCGCGAGCCGGAAGGTGAATGTGATGCGCGACGCTGCACGAACAAAACGGAAGCTACCAGGCGGTCTGTCGAGCTACCATTCGGAACGGTTCCTGGTGCTTCATTTCACAAATTGCAGGTGGGCGGTCTAACTCCGAACGCCGTGAGGACCCGCGAGCGATGGTTTACTGGATGATAGCTGTTCAGGTCGGACCGCTTCGCATCGTAGGCTGGAGTCGGACTCCGTACTCGCGCTCGTTCACCGACGCTCCGGGAGGAGATGATCGTGAGCTCGACCCGCAAGCCGCGGCGCGGCCGCCCGGAAACGGCGCCCTATGCCTCGGTTGCCGGGTGGAAGCCGAGAGAAGAGGCATCCCGGCCACAGAACGGTCGCCCGCGCCGGCGCAGAAAACCCGCGGAGACGCCCGAACGCCAACCGCGCACCCGGGGCCAGAAGATCCGGCGAATACTCCTGGCCCTTTTCCTGATCTTCATCGCGATTCCGTCGCTGTTGCTGGTGCTGGCCTATTGGAGCGCCGAAGTCCCCGACCCCAGCGCGGTGCAGAGCAATCAGATCGCCACGCTCACCGCCGCGGACGGCACGACCGTGCTCGCGAAAATCATTCCGCCCGAGGGCAACCGGACCTTGGTGCCACTGTCGGAGGTACCGCAGACCATGCGGGATGCGATGCTCTCTGCCGAGGATCGCGACTTCTACCGTAATCCCGGCTTCTCCGCCTCGGCATATCTGCGTGCGGGCCGCGACAATCTGCTGGGACACGACGATGCCGGTGGCGGCTCCACGATCACTCAGCAGTACGTCAAGAACGCCTTCCTCAGCTCCGAGCGCACGCTGTCGCGCAAGATGCGGGAGCTGGTGATCTCGGCGAAGATGGCGCGGCAATGGAGCAAGGACGACATCCTCGCCGCCTATCTGAACACCATCTACTACGGGCGCGGCTCCTACGGGATCGCCGCGGCGTCGCAGGCCTACTTCGGAAAGCCCGTCGCGGAGTTGAACACCGCCGAGGGTGCGGTGCTGGCAGCGGTCGTGCGCACACCGTCCATCCTGGATCCCGAAACCCATCTCGACCAGCTGAAAGCGCGTTGGAACTACGTGCTCGACGGAATGGTCGGGATGGGCGTGCTGAAACTCGGCGACCGCGACGCCGTGCGGTTCCCGACCATCGTGCCCGCGGCCAAACCCGATGACGATGCCGCCCACGGGCCGGCCGGGCTGCTGCGCACCCAGGTCGTGCGCGAACTCCACGCGGCGGGTATCAGCGATCAGGAGATCAATACCGGGGCCCTGCAGATCACCACGACCATCGACCCGCACGCCCAGGACGCCGCACTCGACGCCGTACACCGCACCCTCGGCGATCAGCCGCCGGAGTTGCGCGGCGCGGTGGTGTCGATCGATCCGCGCTCGGGTGCGGTGCGCGCCTACTACGGAGGCGACGACGGTGCCGGATTCGATTTCGCGCAGGCACCGCTGCAAACCGGTTCATCGTTCAAGACCTTCGCGCTGCTGGCCGCGCTGCAGCAGGGCTTCACACTCTCCTCTCCTCTCGACAGCGCACCGGTCACCGTGAACGGCGTGCGGGTAACCAACGTCGAGGGTGAATCCTGCGGAGTCTGCGGCCTGGCCGAGGCTTTCAAGCGATCGCTGAACACCAGCTTCATCCGCCTCACTCAGGCCATCGGGCCGAAGGCGGTGGCCGATGCCGCCCACCAGGCCGGTATCCCGCAGGAGATCCCGGGCGTATCGGGTACCACGCTGACCGAACCGGACGGCATCCCGGCACCGTCGGTCGCGCTCGGCGTGTATTCGGTACGGCCGATCGACATGGCCTCCGCCTACGCCACCATCGCGGCCTCCGGGTCCTACCACCAGCCGTACTTCGTCCAGCGGGTGGTGACCGGTGACGGGCGGGTGCTGCTGGATCGCGCGGTGCCCGGGGCCGGTCAGCCACTGCCACCTCCGCAGCAGCGCTTCGCCCGCGGCCTCACCGATACGACAACCAAGGCGATGCAGCCCATCGCCGCGTATTCGAACGGGCACAATCTGGCCGGTCGCCCGTCGGCGGCCAAGACGGGCACCACCCAACTGGGCGATTCCGGCCAGAACAAGGACGCCTGGATGATCGGCTTCACGCCGTCGCTGTCCACCGCGGTCTGGGTGGGGACCGATCAGCCACAAGCGATCCGGACGGCCGGAGGCGGCATGATCTACGGCTCCGGCCTGCCGTCGGATATCTGGAAGCGCACCATGGACGGCGCACTGGCCGGTGCCCCGGTCGAACAGTTCGCGAATCCGGAGCCGCCGCCCCCACCGGCGGCCGGGCCGTTCGCGGCACCGCCACCGCCCGAGCAGGATCAAGCCGGGCCGTTCGCCGAATCGCCGCAGCAGCGACAACCGGCCGCCCCGCAACCGACCGGTCAGGCGCCGTTCGATGTGCTGCAACCGCCGCAACAGGAGCAGCCCGCGCCGCCGGTGGTCGTCATTCCGCCCCCGCCGCCTCCTCCTCCGCAGCCGCCACCGCCCCGCCAGATCGAGATATTCCCCGGTCTGAGCGTGCCGGTTCCGGGATGAGCGGCCGATCCGGCAGGCTGTGAGGAAACGAATCGGAGTTATCCGGCCATCACCCAGTGCACGCCGATAGGGTGGAACGGGGTCGAATACGAGACATTTAGGGGCGACACGGGTGGATTTCAATGTCGTTGAGCGCCACGAGACGCTGGTGGCGGGCACGGTCCTGCGCAGCCCGGCGCTGGCGGTCGAGGGACCGCGGAGACAGAAGGTGGCAGAGGCGTGGAAGCGAACGCTGGCACGCCGGTTACCGGGCCCCCCGGCGACCGCCTACGTCGACCACGCGCCCGAGATCGGTTCCTATCTCACCCATATCGTCGGCTACCGCTGCGACAGCCTCGACGATCTGCAACCGGGTGATGTGCTGGCCAGGATCCCCGCGGCGAAGTTCGCGCGGTTCCTGCGCACCGGTGACGATCTGGGCGACACCATCGTCTCGATCTGGCGCGCGGTCTGGGATTTGGAGGCGGCCGGGGCGCTGGTCCGGGCGTACACCGGCGATTTCGAGCACTATCCGGACGCGCGCACGGTCGAGGTGTTCGTCGCCCTGGACGACGAATCGCTGACCGATGCCGCGAGCCGCGCTGTGACACAGGGCAATTCCATCCCCGAGAGCAGGTAGGGACCCGTGGACTTCGAAATCGTCACCCTGGAGCCGAGTCTGGTCGGCGGACTCACCGTCCCGCTCGCCGGCCGCGAGGTGACCGCCCGCGATCTGGATCTGGTGAACTTCACCTGGGACCGCTACCTCTCCCGAGAGAAGGACGCCCCCCGGGTAGCGGCCTATATCGGCCAGGACGACCACGCGGTCGCCGTCCTCGGCTATGAACTCGCCGGCCTCGACGATCTGGATACCGGCGATGTGATCACCCGAATCCCGGCGGGCCGGTACGCCAAGTTCGTAGTCTCCGACAAGCCCTACGACCTGCTGCGCACCGCATGGGCGAAAGTCGCCAAGGCCGAGAGCTCCGGCACCATCACCCGCTCACACGCCGCGGAGATCGAGCGCTACACCGGTCCGACCTCGGTCGAGGTGTACGTCTCACTGGACTGAGTCGACCGCGGGCGGAACGCGTCAGTGATACGAACTCGCGGCGACGACGAGCGCGGCGCGATCGGTGACGACGATGCGACCGCGTCGCAGCGCGACAATGTGGCGCTGCTCCAGCTCACGCAGGATCTTGTTCGCCGTGACCCGGGTCGTCCCGGCCATCGAGGCCAGGTCGTCCTGGGTGAGCCGGATTTCGGCGATCGGCGCGCCGCCGCCGTAAATCCGGGCGAGGTTGACCAGCCGCCGCACCACCCGCGCCTCGACCGGCAGATACAGCGCCTCCAGCACCATCCCGGACAGTCTGCGAACCTGTTCGACCAGGGTCCGGGTGAGCATCCGCTCGATATCGGGATGGGTAGCGCGCAGCGTGGTCAGCTGCGCGCGGCTCAAACTCAGGGTTTCCGCGTTCTCCGCGGCCTCCACAGTGGCGGTGCGCTTGGCGTCGGGGCTCAGCAGCGCCAATTCACCGAACGCGTCACCCGGCCCGATGACGGTCAGGGTGGCGGTGTAGCCGAGCGGGGTGGCCACCCGGATCAGCAGCAGCCCGGATTTGACCAGATGCAGTGTGTCTCCGGGATCGCCTTCGTGACACAGGATTTCGCGTCGTTTGAACCGCCGAGGCGTACAGGAGGCGAGTAGTTCCCGGCGCTCGGCATCCTCGAGCCCGCGCAGCAACGCGAATTCGGTGGTCATTGCAGCCCCTCGAGGACGTAGCAGGTGACCGGTTCACGCCGGCCCTTGACGGTGATCCCGCTCAGCACACGCACCTGCGCCCCGCGGCCGAGCTGCGCGTACGTCGAGGATCCGACGACCACGGTGCCGGGCTCGGCCACACCCTCCAATCGCGCCGCCAGATTGGTCGTATCCCCGATGGCGGTGTAGTTGCGCATCTGCGCCGCGCCGACATTGCCGACCAGGGCGGGACCGGAGTTGACACCCACCCGGAAGAGCGGCCAGTCCGGCCGTCCCGCGGCTATGCGCGCGACGGCCTGCTGCAGCCCCAGGCCCGCCCGGGCTGCGTGCAGAGCGTGGCCGGGCTGCGGAGTGGGTGCGTTGAACACCGCCATGACGGCATCTCCCACGAACTGCACCACCGTCCCGCCCTCCCCGAGGATGACCGGCACGATGGCGCCGTAGTAGGTATTGAGCATCTGTACGACGAGCGCGGGATCGGTGCTCTCCGCGAAGGGCGTGAAGCCGGACAGGTCGGCCATGAGTACGCTGACTTCGGCGATCCGCCCGCCCAGGTCGGCCTGGGCCGGATCGGCAAGCAATTCGGTCGCCACCGCCGGGGACATGTACGACCGGAAGAGCTCGTCGAGCTGCCCATACAGCCGGGCATTCTGTTCCAGGACAGCGAATTGCCGTTCGGTCAGCCCGAATCTGCGGGACAGCTGCACACCCACCGATCCGAGGGGTTCCTGCGCGGGGACCCCACTCGCGGCCCGAGCTCGCAGGACTCCGACCATCTCGGTGAGTGCGCGCGCGTAGTCGCGTTCGAGCGAGGCCATGGTCTGCCGCAAGGTGACGCTGTCGAACAGGCCCAGCGCGGAGCCCTCCCGGCGGAACTGCAGATGACTGCTCAGGGCGATGAGCGCGAACGCCACCACCATCAGTACGTGCCACTCCCACCACGAAGTCCGCCAGCTGCGCCCGAATCCGACCGCGAGCAACGCCTCGATCAACAGCACGAAAGTGCTGCAGACAATGAGCAGCAACAGGGCACGGCGACGGATGAACTGCCACGCGTACGCGATTGCCGCGCCGAGATAACACAGCGCGCCGACCAACGCGATACCCACCAGCGGGCCGGAGGATTCGGTCGGACTCGGGGTCCCGTTCAACGGGGGCAGGCGGGTCAGCGAGATCGCCGACCACGCCGCGAAACTCAGCGCGGGTAGCGCGGACAGCAACCAACTCAGCCGATTCAGTCGCGCAACCGCCGCAGACCCGTATTCGACGGCGGAAGCCAACGCGGCGATTCCACCGAGGGTCAACCCGATCGGAACCGCGTACACGAATCCGGCATTGGGCGAGTTCAGGATCACCCCGGGGGTGGCGATCGCGTGTAGCGCGAGGAATCCGGCGGAGAACTGGAACGCGAGCGAGACCAGGATCAACCGGACGTCGCGGCGAGCCCGGGCGGCGCGAAACAGGATGGCGCCCAGGATTGTCGCGAGCACCGCCGCGGACAACACCAGCCAGAAATGCTCCACATGATGTTCGTAATGAGCGTCGAGCATCGGATTGGCGATGAGCAACCACAGTCCCAGGGCGGGCAGCGACATCGCCGTCGCCCAGGTCAGCGCTCTCAGCTTGAACACTGTCGAATCACCTACCTACCGCCGATATTCGCGCCCCCTTGCATACACGAAAATGCCCCCGGGAGCTTCTCGAGCTTCCCAGGGGCACGTATCGTCATACCGGCTCAGCGGTGGGGGAACCAATTGTGGTCGTAGTTCCAGTGGTCACGGTGGAAGCGGTTCCAGTCCTCGTGGTGGCGACCGTGCCAGTAATCCCGGTCGCAGAAGTTGTAGTAGTGCCAGTCGAAGCCCTGGTCGAAGACGCACAGCCATTCCCACCCGGTGCGTGCGGGGATGTGGGTTTCCGGTGTGGCCGAGGCGATTCCGGCTCCCGCTCCGGCGAGGACCGCTGTGGCCGCGGCGACGGTTGCGATCCGGCGAATCTTGCTGATCATGTTGTACTCCAAAATGTTTCGGCCTGTTCGGCAACGTGAAACACATCCTGCCGCCTCGCGACCGGCAGCACCGCCATCCCGGCGACGCCCGTTGTGTAAACGCCGTTACACAACGCAGAAACGACGACGCGCCCCCGGATACCCGGGGGCGCGTCGAGTGTCGGAGATTACTCGCTTCCGATGATGAACGCTTCCAGCTGGGTGCGGGCGATATCGTCGGCGAGCTGCTTGGGCGGGGACTTCATCAGGTAGGCCGAGGCCGGGATGACGGGTCCGCCGATGCCGCGGTCCTTGGCGATCTTGGCCGCGCGCACCGCGTCGATGATGATGCCGGCCGAGTTCGGCGAGTCCCAGACCTCGAGCTTGTACTCGAGGTTCAGCGGAACGTCACCGAAAGCACGGCCCTCGAGACGGACGTAGGCCCACTTGCGGTCGTCGAGCCAGCCGACGTGATCGGACGGACCGATGTGCACATCGTTGGCGCCCAGTTCCTTCTTCAGATTGCTGGTGACGGCCTGGGTCTTGGAGATCTTCTTGGACTCCAGGCGCTCCCGCTCGAGCATGTTCTTGAAGTCCATGTTGCCGCCGACGTTCAGCTGCATGGTGCGATCGAGTTGCACGCCGCGGTCCTCGAACAGCTTGGCCATCACGCGGTGGGTGATGGTCGCACCGACCTGGCTCTTGATGTCGTCGCCGACGATCGGCACGCCGGCGTCGACGAACTTCTGCGCCCAGGCCGGATCGGAGGCGATGAATACGGGCAGCGCGTTCACGAATGCGACATTGGCGTCGATGGCACACTGCGCGTAGAACTTATCGGCATCTTCCGAACCGACGGGCAGGTACGAAACCAGCACGTCGACCTGCGCGTCCTTCAGCGCCTGCACCACATCGACCGGATCGGCCTCGGAGAGCTCGATGGTCTCCGCGTAGTACTTGCCGATGCCGTCGAGGGTCGGGCCCCGCTGCACGGTGACGCCGGTGGGCGGCACATCGGAGATCTTGATGGTGTTGTTCTCGCTGGCGAAGATCGCGTCGGAGAGGTCGAAACCCACCTTCTTGGCATCGACGTCGAACGCCGCGACGAACTTCACATCGCGCACGTGGTACTGACCGAACTTGACGTGCATCAGACCGGGGACGGTCGCGTTCTCGTCTGCGTCCTGGTAGTACTGCACGCCTTGGACCAGCGAGGAGGCACAGTTGCCCACGCCGACAATAGCGACGCGAATCTCGGTAGCAGGCGGGTTGACATCACTCATGGCCGACATTTCCCTCTTTCTGTGGTGCCGCCTTCATTGATTGCTCTGCGGCAATCAACTCGTTGAGCCAGCGCACTTCGCGCTCGCTTGATTCGAGACCGAGTTGATGGAGCTGGCGGGTGTAGCGATCCAGCGTGCCGCTGGCACGTTTGATCGCCTCCCTCAGTCCTTCTCGGCGCTCCTCGACCTGCCGTCTTCTGCCCTCGAGGATCCGCATCCGCGCTTCGGCGGGGGTGCGGTTGAAGAAGGCGAGATGAACGCCGAAGCCGTCATCGGTGTAGTTCTGCGGACCGGTATCGGCGAGTAGTTCACTGAACCGCTCGCGACCCGGTTCGGTCAGTTGGTAGACCCGGCGGGCCCGGCGGGTAACCGCGCCGGCCGGGCTCTCCTCGGCGATCAGACCGTCGGTCTGCATGCGCCGCAGCGTCGGGTACAGCGACCCGTAGGAGAAAGCCCGGAATGGTCCCAACAGGCCCGTCAACCGTTTGCGCAGCTCGTAGCCGTGCATGGGTGACTCCAGGAGCAGCCCGAGAATCGCCAATTCGAGCACGGGCCTCACCTCCTGATGTGTTGAACAGACCTAACCGATGGATGCGATTACCAACTATATCGGACCGATATAGTGAGCGGAAAGGAACGTGCTCCTTCTCTCCGTGGCATGCCGTGCCCCCTCCGACGCAAGTACTCTGGGTTCGTGCGAATTCAGCGGCAGGTGGTCGACTATGCGCTCCGGCGCAGGTCGCTGCTGGCCGATGTCTATGCGGGCCGTGTGGATGTCGCCGAAGTATGTGATGCGAATCCGTATCTCCTGCGGGCGGCGAAATTCCACGGGCGGGGGAGCGAGGTCACCTGTCCGATCTGCCGAAGAGAACAGCTCACGCTCGTATCGTGGGTCTACGGCGACGGATTGGGGCCGGTCGCGGGTTCCGCCAGAACCCCCGAGGAACTGGTGCGGCTGGCCGAGACTCGCGAAGAGTTCTCGGTGCACGTGGTCGAGGTGTGCCGGACCTGTAGTTGGAATCATCTGGTGCAGTCCTATGTGCTGGGGCACACCCCGGCACCGCGGCGTCGCCGTAACGGCGCCCGCCGGACCGCAGCCGAATGACAGGCACACTCGACTGAGATGCGGGGCGGTTCCCCGACCGGGCAGGATGGTCGGTCGGGCGCGCCCGCACAGAGCTATCCGGACCGTATCGAGTTATGGAGATCCAGGCTGTGACTTCGCCTTACGACGATGGACCGAACAGCGGGCGGCCCCCGCGCGGCCCGCAATCCGGCCCCGGTGGTCAGCCACCGCGGCCGGCCGGCGGGACTCCGCCCGGAGCCCGTCCGCTACCGCCGCGTCGCCAGGCACCGCCCTCGGGGCCGGTCGGCGGACAGGGCCCACGCGGCGGACAGCCGCCGAGCGGGCCCGGCGGTCCACCGCCCCGCCGTCCCGGCCCGCCGCCGGGTGACCGCAAACCCCCGATGCGCGGTCCCAATGGCGGCCCACCGCCGCGAACGGGCGGACAGCCCACCGTCCGCGGCGGCCAGCCGAATCCGGCGCGTGGCCCACGCCGCCCCGGAGCACCGGCCGGCCCGGGCGAGAGCACTCAAAAGCCACAGTCGACCCAGAAGATCGCGGGCGGCACGCTCGGCGAGGCCATGGCACAGCGAACCCAGCGTCCGGGTACGGGCAACCGCTCGGGGCCGGGCGGTGCCGGGTCCCGGCCGGCGGCCGGTCCGAGGAGTCGCCGCACGGCCGGTGGCGGAACTCCCCCGTCGGGCCCGCCGCCCCGCAAAGGCAATGGCAGCGGTGATGGAAGCGGCCCGGGTGGTAAAGGTCCGAAGGCCAAGAAGAAAACGCCGTGGCGCATCGTGCGCCGAGTGATCTATGTCCTGGTGGCATTGGCCATCGTGGTGCCCAGCGCGGTCTTCCTGATCGCGTACACGACGGTGTCGATACCCCAGCCGGGCGATCTCAAAACCAATCAGGTCGCCACGATTCTGGCCTCCGACGGCACTTCGGTCATCAGCAAGATCGTTCCGCCACAGGGCAACCGGACCGACGTGACGATCGACCAGATCCCGCCGCATGTGCGCAATGCCGTCATCTCGGCCGAGGACCGGGATTTCTACAGCAATCCCGGCTTCTCGATCTCCGGTTTCGTCCGCGCCGCACGCGACAACGTGCTGGGCAAGGACAGCGCCGGCGGTGGTTCGACGATCACCCAGCAGTACGTCAAGAACTCGATGGTCGGTAATCAGCACTCGCTCAGCCGGAAAATGCGCGAGCTGGTGATCTCGGCGAAGATGGCACGGCAGTGGAGCAAGAACGACATCCTCGCCGCGTATCTCAACACCATCCCGTTCGGTCGCGGCACCTTCGGTATCGACGCCGCGGCGCACGCGTACTTCAACAAGCCGGTCGAGCAGCTGACCGTCGAGGAAGGCGCGATGCTGGCCGCCACCATCCAGCAGCCCTACGGCCTGGATCCGGAGAACAACCCGAAGGGCGCCGAACAGCGCTGGAACTACGTCCTCGACGGTATGGTCTCCGGCGGTCATCTGCCAGCGGCCGATCGCGCCAAGATGGTGTACCCGAAGGTGGAACCGTCCGGCTCGAACGACGACGCCAATCCGCAGGAGCCGGGCTCGAGCGGCCTGATCAAGCGTCAGGTCATGCAGGAACTCTCGGACGCGGGTATCACCGAGTCGCAGATCAACAAAGAGGGTCTGCAGATCACCACGACTATCGATCAGAAGGCCCAGCAGGCGGCCGTCGATTCGGTCCACAAGAATATGCAGGGCGAACGCGACGAGGTCCGCACCGCGGTAGTCTCGGTCGATCCGAAATCCGGTGCGGTGCGCGCCTATTACGGCGGTGACAACGGCCAGGGCTGGGACTTCGCCAACGCGGGCCTGCAGTCCGGTTCGACGTTCAAGGTCTTCGGCCTGGCCGAGAATCTCGAACTCGGCAAGCCGCTGTCGACGATGTACGACAGTTCGGACCTCACCGTCAACGGCATCAAGATCACCAATGCCGAGGGCGAGACCTGCGGTACCTGCACCATCGCCGAGGCATTGAAGCGGTCGCTGAACACCAGCTTCTATCGCATGGAACTCGATATGCCGAGCGGCCCGGCGAAAATCGCGGCCATGGCCCACAAGATGGGTATTCCCGACACGATTCCGGGAGTCGGCCAGACGCTGACCGAATCCGACGGCTCGGGCCCCAACAACGGCATCATCCTGGGCCAGTACCAGGTTCGGCCGCTGGACATGGCCTCGGCCTACGGCACCATCGCGGCATCGGGTATGTACCACAAACCGCATTTCGTGGAGAAGGTCGTCGCCGCCGACGGGCAGGTTTTGTTGGACCGCGGGCAGGTCGCCGGCGAACAGCGCATCTCCTCGGCCGTCGCGGACAACCTCATCTCGGCGATGCAGCCGATCGCGGCGTCCTCGCGTAATCACGGCCTCGCCGGTGGGCGCCTGTCCGGCTCCAAGACCGGTACGACCCAGCTCGGCGATACCGGACAGAATAAGGACGCGTGGATGATCGGCTTCACGCCGTCGCTGTCCACCGCGGTGTGGGCCGGCACTGCCGACGGTGTCGCACTGAAGACGCCGGGCGGATCAATCATGTACGGCTCGGGTCTTCCCTCCGATATCTGGAAGGACACCATGGACGGCGCGCTCGAGGGCACGCCGAAGGAGAACTTCCCGAAGCCTGCCGCGATCGCCGGGCAAGCCGGTGTGCCGTCGTATTCCGCGCCGTACACCGCACCCAGCACCACCCAGGACTACCAGCCACCGGTGGTGGTGAAGCCGTCGCAGGTGGAGATCCTGCCGGGTATCACCATTCCGGTTCCGGGCCTGCAACCGAATCCGCGCGGGCAGTCGCAGAACCAGAACCAGCCACAGGCGCAGGATTCCGGGCCGATGCCGGGGCAACCGGTGGCGCCCGCCGACGGAACCGCACCGACCACCGCGAATTCCGGTGAGACCAGTGGCAATTCACGGTCCGAGCGGCCCGGCGCACACGGGTACAACGACGGCACCGGGACAGGAGACGGCTAGCCCGACCGGCACCGGTAGCCTCGGGTGGCGTGAGTGAACAACAGCCGGTGGCGGCATCGACGTTCGGTGACGAAGGCGTCGATACCGCCACCGGTTTGGTTTCCGCGGCCCCCGCGGCGGCGGACGCTCGATCGGACGGCCGCCGGGACAAACCCAGCCGCACCGATTCGCTGACCGCGCAGGCCAGCGGGGTCATCGGTGGCCCGGTCGGTGATCACGCCCTGATCGGCCGATCCCGTTTCTGGACTCCGCTGCGAATTCTGCTGGCCTTCGCCGTGGTATTCCTGGCCTTCGGCTGGGCCGGTAAAGCCGGCTGCATCCAGCAGACCACCAACTCCGAAGGACATCTCACCCTCGACTGGAACAACGGCCGCCAGTACGTGGCCATGTGCTATTCGGACACCGTGCCGCTCTACGGCGCCGAACATCTGGACGAAGGCGCGTTCCCGTACAAGAAGAAGTGGGTGGACACCGGCGCCGACGGCAAGCTCGAGAACCGATACATGGAGTATCCGGTGCTGTCGGGCCTCTACCAGTACGTGGCGATGGAGTTCACCAATGTCTGGCTGGCCCTGCCACTTCCGAAGGCGCTGTCGGTGGTGGTGTATTTCAACGTCGTCGCGGTGGGCCTGGCGCTGGCCTGGCTGGTGACGGTCTGGGCCTCGGCGATGCTGTCGGGGCGGCGGATCTGGGATGCCGCGCTGATCGCGCTGTCACCGCTGGTCCTCGTGCACATCTTCACCAATTTCGACGCGCTGGCAACGGCTTTCGCGGCCACCGGCCTGCTGGCGTGGGCGCGGCGGCGGCCGGTACTGGCCGGTGTACTGCTGGGGCTGGGCGGCGCGGCAAAACTGTATCCACTACTGCTGCTCGGTCCGATCGTGGTGTTGTGCCTGCGCGCCGATGGCCGGGATCTATTGCCGGGCCTGCGGGAGCAGCTGCGCCGCAACGGGAACAACGCCGTCGGCGCGCTGCGCGACTATCTGGCCGGTGCCCGGCTGAGCCCGATGCGCGCCGCCCTGGTGACGGTGGTGTCGGCGGCATCGGCCTGGCTGGTGGTCAATCTGCCGATCGCCGTGCCGTTCACCGACGGCTGGTGGGAGTTCTTCCGGCTGAACAGCCGGCGGCACGCCGACCCGGATTCGCTGTACAACGTGATCACATCGTTCACCGGCTGGCAGGGATTCGACGGCCGGATCGAGGCCTCGGACACCCCGACCGCACTCAATCTGGTGTCGCTGTCGCTGTTCGCGGTCGCCTGCGCGGTGATCGCCTACATCGCTCTCACCGCCGCCCGTCGTCCCAGACTGGCGCAGCTGGCGTTCCTCGTGGTCGCGGCGTTCCTGCTGACCAACAAGGTGTGGAGTCCGCAGTACTCGCTGTGGCTGGTACCGCTGGCCGTGCTGGCCCTGCCACATCGGCGAATTCTGCTGGCATGGATGACGGTCGACGCACTGGTCTGGTTCCCGCGCATGTACTACTACCTGGGCACCGATGACAAGGGCGTGCCCGAGCAGTGGTTCACCGGCGCGGTCTTGATCCGCGACCTCGCGGTCGCCGGCCTGTGCGCACTGATCGTCCGCCAGATCTACCGGCCCGAATTCGATCCCGTACGCCGAGACGGCATCGACGATCCGGCGGGTGGAATCCTCGATCGCGCCCAGGACCCGATACTGCCGTGGTTGCCCGAGACCCTGCGCCCGAAGTTCCCGGTGGGAGCGCGGGCCCGGAGCAGGCAGCCTGCCTAACCGCGGACGGGTTGCGCGGACACCGCCGACAACCCGGTGGGAGCGCGGGCCAGGCAGCCCGCGTCGACGGCACGCGGAGTTCACTGGCGGCGGGGGCCGAACATGGGCAAGGATCGACTCATGACCGCATTGAGCCAGCAGGCCGCTACCTTCCTCGAACTGCACCGCCCCGGCGATCCGGCGATCCTGCCCACCGTCTGGGACGCGTGGTCGGCGAATCTGGTCCGGGAGGCCGGATTCGCCGCGCTGACCGTCGGCAGCCATCCGCTGGCCGACTCCCTGGGCAAAGCCGATCAGGAGGGGATGACCTATCCGGAATCGATGGCCCGCGTCCGGGAGATCACGGCCGCCGTCGACATTCCCGTGTCGGTCGATATCGAATCCGGTTACGGCCTGAAGCCGGCGCAGTTGATCGACGGTCTGCTCGAGGCGGGCGCGGTCGGATTGAATATCGAGGATTCGGTACACAGCGAGGGCGGGCGCCTGCGCGAGCCGCAGGAGCACGCCGATTTCGTGGCCGGCCTGCGCCAAGCAGCCGATGCCGCGGGGGTGCACGTGGTCGTCAACGCTCGCACCGACCTGTTCCTGCGCGAGGACCAGAACACCCCCGATCGGGTCGAACGCGTGCTGGAGCGGATGCGGCTGGCCGCCGAGGCCGGCGCCGATGCGCTGTATCCGGTGGGACAGCGTGATCCGGAGATCCTGCGCCGGCTGTGTGCCGAACTTCCGCTGCCGGTCAATGCGATCGGACTTCCTGATCAGGGCGATCGCGCCTGGTTCGCCGAAGTGGGTGTCGCCCGAGTGAGTTTCGGCCCCTTCCTGCAGATGGCCCTGAGCACCGAGGCGAATCGCCTCCTGCGACGCTGGCACTGAGCCGCCCGCTGGAACGGCACCTATTCGGCTCTGTGACAATGGAACTCGCCGGTGCCCGTCGTACGCGTAGTCCTGGAAGCCCGAGATGAGCGAGCCGAGGGATACGAACGGACGGTCATCGGCGCATTTCTCGATCAGGCGACGCGGTCGGCGCCCGGGCGGTATTCCGGATAGTCCGTGTAGCCGGCCGCATTCCGGCCGTAGAGTCCTTCCGCGCGTAGCGATGCCAGCGGCTGATCGCGCTCGATGCGGCGCACCAGATCCGGGTTGGCGATGAAGGCGCGGCCGAATGAGACGAGGTCGGCACGTCCGGCCGCGAGCTGAGATTCGGCCGCCGCCGGAGTTGTCGGCTCCCCGTTCTCCCCCACATTGGCGATGAGGGTGCCGCCCCACCGCGGCCGCAGATCGGCGAGCGCCGGATACCGGTCGTTATCGGTGAGATGCAGATAGGCCAGGTCGCGCCGGTCGAGTTCGCCGACGAGGGCGCGATACAGCGGCGCCGGATCCTGCTCGCGCATCCCGAACTGTGGATTGGCCGGCGACAGCCGGATGCCGACTCGCCGCGAACCCACCACCGCGGCAACGGCATCGGTGACCTCGAGTGCGAACCGCATGCGCCCCGCGATGGTGCCGCCGTACTCATCGGTCCGCAGATTGGTGTTGTCGGCCAGGAACTGATGCACCAGGTAGCTGTTCGCGCCGTGGATTTCGACCCCGTCGAAGCCGGCGGCCAGCGCATTGGCGGCCGCGTCGGCGTAATACCCCGCAGCCCGGACGATTTCGGCACGAGTCATGGCGCGTGGCACCGGGGCCGAGGCCTTTCCACCATCGAGCAGATGCACCGTATCGCCGGTCGGAACCGCGGACGGTCCGGCCGGCAGACTGCCGTCGATCCGCGCCAGCGGATGTCCGAGGCGACCACCGTGCATGAGCTGCGCGAAGATTCGGCCACCCACGGCGTGCACACCTTCGGTGACCCGCCGCCAGGCGTCCACGTGCGCGCCGGTGGACAATCCCGGTACCCACGCCTCGCTCTGGCCGCTGGGGTGCGGCCAGATCCCCTCGGTGACGATGAGCCCGGCGCCGGCACGCTGGGCGTAGTAGGTGACGACATCGGCGGACGGGGAACCGTCGCGATGCGAGCGCAGGCGGGTCATCGGTGCCATCACGATGCGATTGGTCAGGCGGAGGTGGCGGGACTGAAAGTCGGTCAGCAGCAACATGCGCGTACCGTAAGACCTGACATCAATGTGAGGTGCAAGGGAGAAATTCGTGCGCATCGGTGAACTGGCGGGCCGCACGGGTGTCAGCGTGCGGTCGCTGCGTTACTACGAGAGTCAGGGCCTGCTCAGCTCCTCTCGCACCGCGGGTGGCCAGCGCGAATACCCCGAGCAGGCGGTGGATCGGGTGATCCGCATCCAGGAGATGTTCGCCGCGGGACTGCACAGCCGCACCCTCGCCGAACTGCTCCCCTGCATCAACGACTCCGACGGCACACCCGCGGCGCCGGCGACTCCGTGGCTCACCGAAACCCTTGCCGCGGAACGGGAACGCATCAACGCATCCGTACAGGATCTGCTGCGCACCCGAGATGTGCTCGACGGGGTGATCAGCGTGGCACGGGGTGAGCCACCGCGGTAGCGGCCGGTTCCCCATCGGGGTCGCCCGGCGCGGCGGCGCCGAGCCGCGAGGCCAGCACCATCCCGAGAACGCCGACACCCAGGCCCGCAATGGTCAACGGACGCAACGGTTGTGCGATCAGCAGCCAGGCCATTACCGCGGTGACCGCGGGGGTGGCGAAGAACAATCGCCCGACGCGGGTGGCGTCCCATCGGCTCAGCATGGCGTTGAGCAGCAGGAAGCAGGCGACGGCGTTGATCGCCACCATCCAGATGAGTGATCCGGTGAATCGGAGCGGGTCACCGATCTGCGTTTCGCCGCCGACGAGCGCGAAGATGCCCGCGACGGGCGCGCTCACCAGTACGTGTACCGCGGTATTGGTGCGACTGTCGACGTGCGGTACGAACCGTTTCTGATAGACGGTACCGAGGCTCAGCCCCAGTAGTCCGGCCACGCACAGCACCAAACCGACTGCCGAGAAATGGGATTGGTCGACGACGGCCAGTCCGACACCGACGCCGCCGATCGCGAATCCGGCCCACTGCCTTCGGGTGACCCTCTCACCGAGGACGGTGCCGGCGAACAGCGCTATGACCACCGGATTCAATCCCTGCACCAGCGAGATCACGGCCGCGGAGACATGGTCGGCCATGGCGGTGTAGAACGCGCCGAACTGCACCATCTGCATGAGCAGTCCCGCGATCAGCACATGGATCAGCTCACGCCCGTGTGGCCATTTCGCTTGTACCACAACCGCATACAGCGTCAAGGCCGCTCCGGCCAGAGCGAAGCGCGCGAACAGGATCAGCATCGGGGGCGCCGCACCCACGCCGATGATCCCGGCGATGAAAGCACTGCTCCACATCACGACGAACGCCGCCGGGGCCGCCGTGTCCAGTAATCGGTTCCGCACGAGCCCTCCACTCACTAACCACTTCAGACGGTTATCACGGTGACAGCCGGTCAATAACCTGTCAAGGCGGTTACTATGGTGGGGTGTTCACATTCGTCAGCGGCAATCTCGCCCTGGACTTCGCCGGCACCGTCAAGGAACGCGATGCCGGCTTCGTGGATCTGCTGACCACACCCGTCGCACTCGACGAATGGCTGGTGGTAGCGGGCCTGCTCGACCGCGCACCCGGATGCGGGACGGCCGAGTTCACCCGCGCGGCGGCACTGCGGGAGGCCGTGTACCGGCTGGCCCTGGCAACGACCACCGGCGGACCGTGGCGCGATGCCGATCGCGAACTGGTCAACCGCCTCGCCAATGGTCCGAGCCCGGTGATCGGCCTGCGTCCCGATGCCGGTATTGATCGTCGCGGCGACTGCGACAGCGCGCTCGCACTCATCGCCACCGACGCCATCGAACTACTGGGCGGTCCCGACCGCCCCCGGATCAAGCAGTGCGGCCGCGACGCGTGCACCCGCTTGTACATTGATACCTCGCGCGCGGGTTCGCGGCGCTGGTGCGATATGACCCTGTGCGGCAACCGCGCCAAGAGCGCGTCCTACCGCGCCAGGCACGGCGAACAGTGAGACCGCGATATCAGCGTGCCGGTATCAGCTCTCGCGACCGCGGCGACACCGTGGGCAGATACCCCCGCGGCCGGGCCCGCGCGAACGCGAAGAAGAAGAACACCAGCAGAATCGCCCGCCCCCATACTCCGAACTGCACCAGTCTCTCGTCCAGATCCGCGGCGGCACCGCTACCGAGCGCGTAGAAGTACCGGAAGACACCGATACCGAGTGCGAGATCGGCCAGCAGATATGCGCCGACCGCCGCCCACGGCACCTCGAGCAGTACGAAGAACGGCAGAATCCACAGCGTGTACTGCGGTGAATGCACCTTGTGGAACAGCAGGAATCCACACAGCATCGCACCGCTCACGCCGACCCACGGGTAGTACCCCAGGACCGGAAAACGCCGCCACCCCAACCAGATCGCGAGGGCGAACGCGGCGAACACCAGCACCGGCGACGCGGTCGACACAACCTCCTGGAACGACGCCTCACCGCCCTCCCCCGATTCGAACATCGGCCGCAGGCCCCAGTACCAGATCGAGTTGGTGGTGATATCGGCCTGCCGCATCTGCTGGAAGACGAACGAGGCCCGCCAGCCGTCGTAACCGAATATCGCGAACGGCAGGTTGATCGCGACGATCGTCGCGACGGCGGCGCCGGCGGTCATGAGAGCACCGCGTACGTCGAAGCCCGGCCGGGAACCGCGCACGGCCTCGACGCCGGAATCATCCTCGGCCACGGGCTCGCCGAGCAGGACATACAGCAGCAGCGGCAGGACGAAGATCCCCGGATACAGCTTCAGGCAGAAGCCGATCCCGAGCAGCACCGCCGCCACAATTCCCCTGGTGCGCAGAGAGTATCGAGTCAGCACGGTCATCACGTACACCGCGCCCACCGCCGTGCACACCACCGGAAGCTCCCAGTTGTGGAACGCGTAGAGCACCAGCGGCGGCGCGACCGACCACACCAGTGCCCCCGGCCCCGACATCCGCCCCAGCATCCATGCCGTCAGCAACGCGAACGGCGCCAGCAGCAGGGCCGAATGCAGCAGGAAGGCAGCGTCGTCGGTGACCCCCGCCGCGCCCAGCCACATCAACAGCCCGCTCAGCACCGGATACTCCACCGCACCGCCGGTCAGCGTGCCGTCCGGGGTGATTCCGCCGCTCAGATAGGGAAAGAGGTGTTCGTTGATTCCGCGGCCGAGCCAGAGGAATTGAATATCGGAATAACAGACCTCGGCATCCTTGATGCGATCGAAGGCCAGACTGCGACCGTCGGTATCGAACGGCGCGCCCGCACAGCGCGCCTTGTTCAGGTATCCGAATATCAGCGTCACCGCACAGGCCAGCACGGCGGCCACGGCCGCGATCCGGCCGCTCCGGTGCCCGCGAGCTACCCCTGCGGCCACGCGGCCACCTCCGCAGCCACGTCCTCGCCACCGCCGCGGTCGACACGATCGGCGGGTCGGTTCGACATATTCACAACGATAGGGTGCCCACCTTCCGACCGCCGGTAATCATCGGGAAGGAGACCCATTTCGCACCCCGTAACCCGATTCGGAGGAAGAGCGGCCGATCGGGTAGCCTTGCCGGGTTGCTGACGCAACGACCCCTCCTGCCACGGAAAGTCCGTGGCCGTTTCCAGTCCACAGGAGGTGATGGGTTCCCGTGCGTCAATATGAAGTGATGGTCATCCTCGATCCGAACCTGGACGAGCGCACTGTCGGTCCGAACCTGGACAAGATGCTCAGTGTGATCTCGCAACAGGGCGGCAAGATCGACAAGGTGGACCTCTGGGGCCGCCGTCGGCTGGCCTACGAAATCGATAAGCGCAACGAGGGTATCTACGCCGTCGTCGACCTGACCGCCGAGCCGGACACGGTCAGCGAACTCGACCGTCAGCTCGGTCTGAACGAGTCGGTGCTGCGCACCAAGGTCCTGCGCCAGAACAAGAAGTAAATCCCCCTGGCGACAGCTACCTGTCGGAAGCAAACCGTACTTGTCGTTGCCGGGCTCTAGGCTCGAGCGCAACAGGTGAGTACACAGCTGATCGCACCGGATACCAGGAGGAACCATGGCAGGCGACACCGTAATCACCGTCATCGGCAATTTGACGGCTGATCCGGAACTTCGTTTCACGCCCGCGGGCGCGGCGGTGGCAAATTTCACCGTCGCATCCACACCCCGGGTGTTCGACCGCAACGCCAACGAATGGAAAGACGGCGAGGCTCTGTTCCTGCGCTGCAACATTTGGCGTGAGGCCGCGGAGAATGTCGCCGAAAGCCTGACCCGAGGCGCTCGCGTGATCGTGAGCGGACGGCTGAAGCAGCGCTCCTTCGAAACCCGCGAGGGTGAGAAGCGCACGGTCGTCGAACTCGAGGTCGACGAGGTCGGTCCCTCCCTGCGCTACGCGACCGCGAAGGTCAACAAGACCTCGCGCGGCGGTGGCAGTGGTGGTGGTTTCAACAGCGGTGGCGGCTCCGGCAGCGGTGGCAATTCCGGTGGCAGTGGTGGGAGCTTCGGCGGCTCCAACGGTGGCGGTCGCGGCGGACAGGGTTCCGCCGGCGACGATCCGTGGGGCAGCGCTCCCGCGGCCGGCTCCTTCGGGGGCGGCCAGATGGACGACGAACCGCCGTTCTGAGACGGCTACATTCGGGGCCCGCATGATGCGGCTCCCAGGCAATACGGAGTGAAGACCCATGGCCAAAGCACCGGCACGCGAAAAGGTGCTGAAGAAGAAGGCTTGCGCCTTCTGCAAGGATGACAAGAAGGCGAAGAAGGACGGCGCAGGCGCCGTCGGTGCCGTCATCGACTACAAGGACACGGCGTTGCTGCGCAAGTTCGTCAGCGACCGCGGCAAGATCCGCGCCCGCCGCGTCACCGGAAACTGCGTGCAGCATCAGCGGGACATCGCCGTCGCGGTGAAGAACTCTCGCGAGGTCGCGCTGCTGCCGTACGTGTCCACGGCTCGCTGAGAACGGGAGGCAGACAATGAAGCTGATTCTCACTGCTGATGTGGACAACCTCGGTGCGCCCGGCGACACTGTGGAAGTCAAGGACGGCTACGGCCGCAACTACCTGCTCCCCCGCGGCCTGGCGATCGTTGCCACCCGCGGTGCCGAGAAGCAGGTCGAGGGCATTCGCCGGGCGCAGGACGCCCGCCGCGTGCGCGACCTCGGCCACGCCCAGGAGCTCAAGACCGCCATCGAGGGCCTGGAGTCGGTCTCGCTGTCGGTGAAGACGGCCGGCACCGGCAAGCTGTTCGGCTCGGTCACCGCCGCCGATATCGCCGCGGCGGTCAAGACCGCCGGTGGTCCGGTGCTGGACAAGCGCAGCATCGAGCTGCCGAAGTCGCACATCAAGAGCACCGGCAAGCACAGTGTCTCGGTGCATCTGCACCCGGACGTGGTTGCCAAGTTCGACCTGCAGGTTGCTGCCGCGGAGTAATCACTCCGTGCACCGCCCCCGAGGCGGTGGATCACAGCTCATCGAAGACCATCCCCGCGGTCGTATCGCGGGGATGGTCTTCGGCTGCGCACGAATCACCGGACTGCGCCACCGCGCAGCAACGCCGGGGGGGTTGTTCGCGACTCATGTCGCATTTCGGACCCGAATCGGTATCCACCAGATAGAGTTGCGAGAGATTTGCTCCAGCCCGGTCTCGGCGGCGCGATTCAACCGCTGAACATCTTCGCGTGCGTTCTACCCAACCCGTTGGGGATTTGTGGACAACTCGAAAAACCGACCATCACTTATGTGACCTGAGTCATATTGCGCGGGAGCAGCGTTAACCCAACACGCCCGGCCGTTCATCTTCAGTGACACGCCGAAGCTATTTCAATCCACATGTGGGAAATTGAAAAAAGCCGTGTCTACCTGGTTATAGCGTTCGCGCATACCTAGTTGTCCCCAAGTAATGCACAGGGCCTACACAACAGCGGGTGAACTGTACCCAGTTTATCCACAGCTGTTTCCACAGGGGCGTTTGGTAATCCCCAGTTCGGTCCCTTAGGTTCATTTCCGCAGAGTGGCCGCGCGCCGGTCGCACCACGCTTCCCGATTTTCGGCATCGTTAGCTACACGCCGAATGGCGGCCGGTGTGACAGGTCCCAACGTGTCGGTGCCCAGGGGTACAACAAGTCATCAATAGGGTCGGATACCGGGTGTGATGAGGCCGGATGCGATGAGAGAGGACGGTCGGTTCGAGTGGCAGTCGTCGACGATCGCGAACACTCGGACTACAACGACCAACCCGGTGAGGATTTCGGCCGGCAACCCCCGCACGATATGGCCGCCGAACAGTCCGTACTCGGCGGCATGCTGCTCAGCAAGGACGCCATCGCCGATGTCGTCGAGGTGATCCGGCCCGGGGATTTCTATCGCCCCGCGCACCAGGCCGTCTACGACGCCATCCTCGATCTCTACAGCCGCGGCGAACCCGCCGACCCCGTCACCGTCTCCGCAGCCCTGGACCGCCGCGGTGAGCTCAAGCGCATCGGCGGCCCCCCTTACCTGGTGACTCTGACCCAAACCGTGCCGACGGCGGCCAATGCCTCGTTCTACGCCGAGATCGTCGCGGAGAAGGCGATCCTGCGCCGTCTGGTCGAGGCCGGTACCCGCATCGTCCAATTCGGCTACGCCGGCGCCGACGGCCAAGACGTGGCCGAGGTCGTGGACCGCGCCCAGGCCGAGATCTACGAGGTCACCGAACGCCGCTCCACCGAGGACTTCCTCCCCCTGGAAGAACTCCTCCAGCCCACGATGGACGAAATCGACTCCATCGCCAGCCGCGGCGGCATGTCCCTGGGCGTCCCCACCGGTTTCACCGAACTCGACGAGGTCACCAACGGCCTGCACCCCGGACAGATGATCATCGTCGCGGCGCGTCCGGGTGTCGGCAAGGCGCTGGCGCTCGATACGCCCCTCCCCACCCCTACGGGTTGGACGACGATGGGTGAGGTCGCTGTCGGCGACGAACTGCTGGACGCGCACGGACGCCGCACCCGCGTGTTGGCCGCGACCGAGACCATGACCGATCGGCCCTGTTACGAGGTCGAGTTCTCGGATGGCACAGTGCTGGTGGCCGACGCCGAGCACCAGTGGCTGACCGAAACACGCGCGTCGCGACGGTCGGCCCAGCAGGCTGTCACCGGCCACAACCGTCACCGGAAACAGCGGACCTTCGCAGAAGTCCATACGACGGCCGAGATAGCCGATACGCTGCGCTGCGCAACGGCAAACCGGCGTCTCAATCATTCGGTCGTCAATACCGAACCGCTCCAACTGCCGGAATGCGACTTGCTGCTCCCGCCTTATACCTTGGGCGCGTGGCTGGGCGATGGCGCATCGGCTTGCGCTCAATTGACCACCGCGGACCCCGAAATCGTTCTCCGGATCGAGAACGAGGGAATCCTTGCGGTTCCCTCGGCCAGCGCACCACTGCGCTATCACTTGCGGTTGCCGGAACCGAAACCGGTGGCGCCACGTAACTGCGTGGTGTGCGGAAAAGAATTCATACCCTTCACCTCCGAGGTGAAGACCTGTGGCCGATTCTGTGGCGGTAGAGCCCGATTCGTTTCCGCGCCATCTCCCAGCCCGGCCTGTGCACACTGCGGCGGACCTTCCATAGGCCTGCAGCTCTGCCAGAGTTGCCGCAATTCGATCGGCAGCGTTCAGGCACGACTGCGAACCATCGGGACCCTGGGCAACAAACACATTCCCGCGGAGTATCTACGTGCTTCCGACGCTCAGAGGCGCGCACTGCTCGCGGGACTTCTCGATACCGATGGAACCGTGGCCCAGAGCGGATCGGTCCAGTTCGCGGTGACCAGCGAACGACTTGTATCCGATGTCGAAGAGTTGATAGTGAGTCTCGGATACCGTTGCCGGCGCTCCACCAAGCGGGTTCGTGGGCGCAGCGCGGGCAGCTCCGTGGCCTACACACTCACCTTCGCCACCGATGACGAAGTGTTCGGTCTCAGCCGAAAGAACTTGTTACACAAGCAGCGCCGGCGCGGCACGAACACCGCACGATCGGAATCCCGATTCATCGTTGACGTCCGACCGATTCCAAGCGTGCCGGTTCGGTGCGTCGAGGTGGACAACAGCGATCACCTGTATCTGGCCGGACGATCCATGATCCCCACCCACAACTCCACGCTGGGAATGGATTTCATGCGCAGTTGCTCCGTCAAGCACGGGTTGGCCAGCGTAATTTTCTCGCTGGAGATGAGCCGGACCGAAATCGTGATGCGTCTGCTGTCGGCGGAGGCGAAGATCAAGCTCGGCGATATGCGTGCCGGGCGGATGAGCGACGACGACTGGACCAAACTCGCGCGGCGGATGAGTGAGATCAGTGAGGCGCCACTGTTCGTGGACGACTCGCCGAACCTCACCATGATGGAGATCCGGGCCAAGGCGCGACGGTTGAAACAGCGCCATGATCTGCGGCTCGTAGTGGTCGACTACCTGCAGCTGATGAGCTCCGGCAAGAAAGTCGAATCCCGGCAGCAGGAAGTCTCGGAATTCTCCCGAAGCCTGAAACTTCTGGCCAAGGAATTGGAAGTACCGGTCGTCGCGATCAGTCAGCTGAACCGTGGTCCGGAACAGCGAACGGATAAGCGCCCGATGGTCTCCGACCTGCGTGAATCGGGATCGCTGGAACAGGACGCCGACATGGTCATCCTGCTGCACCGGCCCGATGCGTTCGAGCGTGACGACCCCCGCGGCGGCGAGGCGGACCTGATTCTCGGTAAACATCGAAACGGTCCCACCTCGACGATCACCGTCGCACACCAGCTGCACCTGAGCCGGTTCGTGGATATGGCTCGCGGTTAGTCCGGCGCTGTAGGGTCTCAAAAGTCGTGGCCAAATCTCAGAATGATTGGCCATAGAGTTCGGCGCAGTTTGGCCCCTCTGGTGCTGTGAGCGTTCAGGCGCTGGAACAGGCTGCCCCGTGGCGGAGATTCCGTTGGCATTTATGGCCAGAGACACTTTTCGGGGAAGTATTGGCCCGACACCGGACTTCTTGTTGGGCCCGGTAATCGCTAACGTGAAACCCGCTGCACGGCTGCAGGATCCGAAGGTATCGTTAACGTTCGGATGGATCGATCAGCGGATGGCCATGCGACACCGATGTAGTTGGAGCGGTTCAGGACTCGGTCGCGACCGGGATGAGCATCGGCGAAGCTCTCGACTCTGTGTCCGGGTTCGCGCCCGCGACGGTCCGTGCGGCGTTGTTGCACCTGTTGTGGCGTCAATAGTTCCAGGTGGACATGTCGGCGCCGATGCGCTCGGCGACCGCTTTGCGGGCGGCGTGATGGGCAGGGCAGGCACGCGTTCAGGTGTCGGCACGCGGCTGATCTACGACGGCGAGACAGTCGAGCTGTAGGCCGTCGGAACGGGCCCGATCGACCAGCGTCGCGATCAACTGCTCATCGGATACCAGGGCACATGGCGAGAGCATATAAGCTTCCGCAGGTCACAGCGCTGTGGTGGGTCCTCGAGATCGCGGCCACCACCCTCGGTGAGACCGGCGGCTCGCCCCGGGAGTGTCTAATCTCAATAGTCAAGGGAGAGAAGACAATTGAGTGATATGACGGCGACCGAGGACGGACCCGTGACCGGGCAGACCAGTGCGGGGTCCTTACAGCGGGTAATCGGCACTCGGGCTGTGTGAACGCCGCAGCCACGCAACGCCGATTCGTGAAAACCGACGTCGACCAGTCCGCGCTGTGACCACTGGACCGGTCCGCGGGCTCGGCCGAGCTGCCCAGCGCCTGGGGGTCACGGTTTTTTTCAGCGTTATCACAGGTGGCCGATACTAGGTTCGCCGCATGACCGGGATGACGACACCCGATACCGCCCACGCTCGTTCCTTGCTGAGCAAGGTGCCCGAGGTGACGGTCTGGTTCTGGATTATCAAAATCTTGTGCACGACTGTCGGTGAAAGCCTCGCCGACTGGATCAATATGACGCTCGGAGTGGGTCTCACTGCTACCGCGCTGCTGTTCACGGTGATGACTGCGGTGGTACTGGCGTGGCAGCTGCGACTGAATCACTATGCGCCCTTTGTGTATTGGCTGACCGTGGTCGTGATCAGCGTCACGGGAACCCTGTATACCGACATACTCACCGACAACCTGCACGTGCCGTTGGCCGTGAGTACCGCGGTGATGGCGGTCGTGCTGGCGGCGGTGTTCGGGATCTGGTTCGTGCGCGAGCGGACGCTCTCGATCCACAGCATCGTCACGTTGCCGCGCGAGTTGTTCTACTGGCTCGCGGTGCTGGTCACCTTCGCCCTGGGCACCGCCGCCGGCGATTGGACCCTCGAGGCGACCGGGTGGGGGCCGGGCACCTCGGTGCTGCTGCCCGCGATCCTCATCGCCGCGGTCGCCGTGGGTTGGCGATTGGGCGCGAACGCCGTCCTGTCGTTCTGGATGGCCTACATCCTGACCCGCCCGCTCGGTGCCAACCTGGGCGACTGGCTGGCCTCCCCCACCAGCGACCACGGCCTCGGTGTCGGGACGGCGTGGACCAGCGTCATCTTCCTGTCCGCAATCCTGGTCACGGTCATCTACCTCACCATCACCCACTCCGACGTCATCGACGACAACGGGCCATCGGCGCCGCCGGCCACGACCGCGCAGCGCGAGCGGATCATGCTCGCCTACTACCTGATCGTGGCCGTGATCGCCGGTGCCGTCCTGGCGTGGGCGGCCGCGCAGCCGCATTCGGCACAGGCGGCCGGCTCCGACGAGGAATCCGCCGGGCCCGCGGCGACCGCCCAGCGGACCCAGCCCAGCTGCATCGGCTTTTCCCACCTGCGGAGATCGACAAGTTCCGCCTCATCGCGCACGACACCTTGACCCGAGTGCAAGCTGGTAGGCAGGACGATGCAAAGGCTCGGGTGAAAGACCTCGAAACAGCGTGGGACCAGGACCAGGACACATTGCAGGGAATGGACGCTTCGTCCTGGAAGGTTCTCGACAACCCGGATCGATGCGGTCCTGTCGGCCATCCGCGCACCTCACCCGGACCGTGTCGCCGAGGTGCAGGCACTGAATGTGCTCCTCGTATCACTGGACTGAGGTCCCCGCAGAAGGAGAACTCCGCGCCTGCTGTTGCGCTGCCCTGTGGCCGGGCGCCGCCTGCGGCGGGGTAGTCATTGCTCGCTGGCATATGTTGGCGCGGTGCACATTTGGGTTCGAGGTCTATCTCGTTCTGCCGGTGCGGCCGTGCCTGTGATGAGGGTGCGGCGACTCAGCGAAATCACAGCGTTACAGGCGGAGGCTGGTGAGGAATCCGAAGGTGTCCGACGTCGGGGACAGTCTCCTGACAGATAAGGGATGACACAATGAGCTACGGAACAGCTCTTCGCAGTGAGGTTCGGGGACCGGGTGTGACGCCGCTGATCGGCGTATACGACATGTATTCGGCATCGCTGGCCGCGCAACAGTTCAGCGGGATGTTCGTCTCCGGCTTCGGTTTCGCCGCCTCCTATTACGGCATGCCCGATATCGGATTGATCGCCTGGTCGGACATGGTCGCTTTCGTCCAGCGCCTGCGCGTCGCCTTTCCCTCCCAGCACCTGCTGGTCGATATCGATGACGGCTACGGCGATCCCGCCGTCGCCGCACAGGTCGCCGCCACCCTGGAACGAGTCGGGGCCTCGGGAGTGATTCTGGAAGATCAACAAAGACCCCGCCGCTGCGGTCACACAGCCGGCAAACAAGTCCTCCCGCTGGAGGAATATCTTCGCAAACTCGACGCCGTCCTCGCCGCGCGTACCGATCTGCTGGTCGTGGCCCGCACCGACGCGGTCGAGGAACCTGAAATGCTGCGCCGAGCAGCGGCACTGGCCGCCACCGACGCCGACGTCGTACTGGTCGATGGAGTCCGCTCCACCGACCTGATAGCGAAAGTGCGCGAACGGGTGGGCGCAAAATCGTTGCTGTTCAACCAAATAGCGGGCGGCGTGTCACCGCGGCTGTCACTGTCCGAACTCCGCGAACTCGGCATCGACGTGGCGATCTATTCCACACCGTGCCTGTTCGCCGCCCACGCCGCGATAGCGCAGACACTGAGCGACCTGCACGCCAACGACGGCCGCCTCGCCGAGGTCAGCGCCGATGCCGGTGTCGGCGTCGCCGAATCGACCAGGCTGCTGGACCGCAACATGATTGCCGGCCAGCGCGAGCAGCTGATGTTGCTGAGCAACTAAACGGAACCGGCGAGACGGAAGCCGCGGCACACACCGCCACTCGTCCGCACCGCACTCGTGGTGAACAGAGTCGTGCTGACGATTCGAAGCGGTATCCGCAGCCGCGGACTGTAGTAATCCGGAGGGATACCGCCGTGTTCGGCGAGTCGGCGCTGCCGGGCCGAGACGTGCACCAGCGAAGCCTCGTCGTCCACCACGAGAACGCGCACGAATGCCTTCTTCCTACTTCCCCTCGGCCCCTGCGTCGCTGGCGGACAGAGAAAACTTACCTCGGACAGAACACTGTTCGGTCGGGACACCGTTACGCTGCTGATTCGGCGACGCGGTGACCGTGCCCTGTCCGGACCACCGGCATCGCCCACCACCGCCCGTCGGCGACAACCAGACCAGCAATGTCGTCGCGACCAGTGTGACTGCCGTGCCGAGCACCGCGCCCCCGACCACATCGGTGAGCCAATGAACGCCCAAATACAACCGCGTAGCCGCGACGGTTGCGACGATCCCAGCGGCGCAGACACTGGCAACCGCTGTGCGCGCGTACCCGGGTCGAGTGAGCACGAGCACGACCAGCACGGTACCGACCAAGGCGGTGGTGCCCGTGGTGTGGCCGGACGGGAAGGAGAAATCGGATTCAGCGGTCAAATGCAGAACAGCGGGAGGACGCTCCCGCGCGACGACATACTTCGTCAATGTGCTGGCGCCGGCCGCGAAACCTACTGCGCCCAGGACGAATACGGCGGGCACAGCACTGCGCCGTCGCCACGTGAGCGCCCCCGACACGATCACCGCCAACGCCACCACACCAACCGGACTGCCGAGATCGGTGATCGCGCGTGCACACGCAGTGGCGGTGCCGTTGCGGTGTTCGACAAACCACCGCAAGGTGGTTGCGTCAGCGCCGGTAGTCCATCCGGTCTCCGCGACCTGCACCGCCACCACCACGAACAACGCCGAAACAACGAGCGCTCGCAATGCGGACCAGCCGACGCGCACGCCCGACCCCGAGGAGCCCCCGATCCGGCCGGCGACGCCGGAGATGGCGAGCACTGCCGTACCGACCGCGGCCGCACCGACCGCGATTTCCATGCTCGACGATTCGGTACGGACCTCATCCAGCAACCCGCGGAAGACATCGACAATCGCTGACACATGCCCAGTGTCGCGGAGCGACGCTGTGGAAACGCTGAGCGATCCGAAAGCCGGTGCGGCGGCGCCGTCGCACGCGTTCGCTACCCGCCGAGCACACGCGGGTTGCCGTGCCCGCAACGGCTGGACCGTGGCGGTCACCAAGAGAGTCTGCACCCGCGGAGGCAAATCGGATCGGGTGCGTATCATCTTGCCCGCCCACAATATATATTCGGCGGGCCGAGACCACCGTTGCCGGCCGAACTGGACACTCGCACTCCGGCAGCAGAAGGTGGGAACGGTGAGCGTCGCATCGCCCGGTCTGGGTCTGGCCGTCTTGTGCCTGGTTCTGGTTGCCGCATCAGCAGCGGTGTACCGGCTCGCATACCTCGGCTCGATGCTGATCGTGCCCGGTGCAGCCGTTCGCGCGATCGTGCAACTGAGTGTGGTCGCGCTGGTTCTGGCGGCCGCCCTGCGCCAGCTGTGGTCCTCGTTTCTGGTTCTGGGCGTGATGTTCGCAGCCGCGGTGTTTACCTCCGCCCGCCGGGCGCGAGCAGGACGCTCCGGCGCATGGCTGGCCGCAGCCCTCGCGGCCGGATGGGCTGCCGTCCTTCCGCTGATGCTGTTCAGCGGGGCCGTCCCCCTCGCCGGGCCTGCGGTCGTCCCTGTCGGTGGCATCATCCTCGGCGGCGCCATGACCGCGACCTCGCTGGCGGCACGCCGCGCACTGGACGCCGTTCACGACCGGCGCGGGGAGATCGAGGCAGCCATGAGCCTGGGGTTCGACGACCGCCACGCACGCCTGGAAATCATCCGATCCACCGCGGCCGACGCGCTGCTACCCGGCGTCGACCAAACCCGCACGGTCGGATTGGTCACGCTGCCAGGCGCATTCGTCGGTGTCCTCATCGCCAGCGGCTCCGCGAGCCGCGCCGCAGCAGTGCAAATTCTCGTGCTCCTGGGCCTGCTGCTGGCGCAATCATGCGCGGTGGCGATCACCATCGAACTCGTCGCCCGAGGCCGAATCCGACGAAATCAGCGTTGAACACCGCGGAAGATCCGTATGGATTGTCAGCACCTTGCGGCCAGTGCGACGATTTGCGTGACGGTCGGATACTCGGACCACGCGCAGCAGAATGCTGCAATGCGGCCCGCTACGCCAAGGAACTGCTGTGCTGGCTCGACGAGTCGAGCGTGAGCAGTGACGTATTCGAAGGCGCCCTGACGAAGTTCATACGAACGGTGAAGAAATGCCCCACTTTGAGATTGACGGCGACGGCGCGGACACGCGACTGGGCCTGAAGCTGCAGGCCAAATGGTCGTGAGATGCCGAGAATTTTGAGACTCTACACGAATTCAGTTGGGGCGGTAGCGGGCTCGGAGGTGGATGCGTTCGCCCTGGGGGCCGAGAATGCTCAGGAATTCCACCGGGTGGCTGTCGGCATTGCCGAACCAGTGCGGGAGATGGGTGTCGAATTCGGCGACCTCACCGGTGCCCAGGACGAGATCTCGGTCGCCGAGCACGACACGCAGTCGCCCGCTGAGGACGTAGAGCCAGTGGTAGCCCTCGTGCGAACGGGGTGCGGGATCGCGGTGGGTGCCGCCTGCGGGGAGGATCTGGCGGAAGACTTGTAGTCCGCCGGGGTTGCGGGTGAGCGGGATGACGGTCATGCCGTCGCGCGTGAATGGTTGTGGATAGACCCGGGGATCGCCGGTCGCGGGTGCGCCGACGAGTTCGTCCAGCGGAATCCGATGGGCCTTGGCCAGTGCCAGGAGCTGTTCCAGACCGGGTTTGCGCTGCCCCGATTCCAGCCGTGACAGCGTGCTGACCGGAATCCCGGTATTCGCGGACAGCGCGGTCAATGTCTGTCCGCGACGACCGCGCAGTTCCCGCAGTCGTGGCCCGATATCGGCCAGCACGGCCCCGAACTCGTCGCTCACCCGTCCACGGTGCCGGTAGATTTCCCGGCGGCGCAAAACAAATTTGCCGATTCGTCAAAGGTGGCGGCCGCCCGGACAAGCGCGCGGGCTGAATCGGCGCCTGCTGCCGGGACTCGCGGCGGCTGGAAGAACTCCCGGTCATCACTGTGTTTCCGCACACGGTTCGTTCCGGCCGGTAACACTTCCGGGCTGGTTCACGACACTCAGCGTGACAAACACACGGCCCGTCGGGGGGCCTGTCCGTCTTCTGTCGGATCGGAAATGGGGATCAGGACATGGCTCTTCGCGAGTTCATTTCGCGGCACCGCATCGCCTCGGCGGCGGCCGCACCGGCGGCTCTGGGGGTGGCGGCGATCGTGGCCGCGTCCTGGGGCCTGATGGCCACACCGGAGGCCCGGGACACGCGGCTCACCTCGTCGGTCACCGAATGCCACGACATGGTGACCATCTCGGTGGCCGGGCGCAACGACAGCCCGGACCCGAAGACCACGGCCATGCTGGTGGACGCGAACGGCAATGCGCTGCCGGCGGCACTGTCGGGCGATTACCACAGCCAATGGGTCGATCCGGTGGTCAACGCGCCCGCCGGTCAGGTCGATCCGGGTTCCTATTCCGCGGTGTATATCGCCTATCCGGCGAATATGAACTCCTACGAGGATGCGGTGAACACCGGCGTGTCCAACACCGAGCAGGTGATGCACGACATCGCGCAGGCCTGCCCGGACACCAAATTCTCGATCGTCGGCTACAGCGAGGGCGCCGACGTGGCCCGCCGGGTAGCGATGGGTATCGGTCACGACGAACCCGGCGCGGACGGCAAATACGATGTCGTGGATCCGAATCATGTTCTGGGCGTGGTGATTCTGGCGGACGCGGGGCGTACCGCGGGTGACGGGCCGTTCCCGGGCGCGCAGGATCCCAGCCATCCCGACGGATTCGATCAGAACTATCAGAACGCCGGCGCCCCCATCTCGGGGCAGGGCGCGATGCCCGATCACGCGGGGGATTTCGGATCGCTGAACGGCAAGATCGCCTCGTTCTGTTCCGAAGGTGACCTGACTTGTGCCGCCCCGCAGAATATTTCGCTGCTGCAACTGGCCGCCAACGTAGGGCGCCAGCTGAATGTGGACGCGTTGCAGAACGAGGGGCTGACGCCGGCCACGGGTCAGGATGTGGCGGTCGTGCTGGGGCAGGTCGCGATGAACGCCTTCTCCTACATCGCCACCCAGCCGAACTGGATGGCCAGCGACGAAACCTTCCTGCAGGTGCTGCTGAAGGTGTCGGCTCCGGACTACAAGCCGGGCCAGAATCCGCCGGACAAGGCTGCGGCGCAGTCCATTTCGACCAACGAGATGGCGCCGCTGGCCTATCTGCCGCAGAAGGTGTTCAACGAGATCGTAGGTCTGATCGTGACCAACCAGAACACCATTCCGGTGATCATGAGCGATCCGTACCAGTTGACACTGGGCCCGAACGGGACCGGCCATCACTTCGACTACTGGCGCGATTCCAATTCCGCCGACGGCAAGCCGCTGACCTCGGCGGAGTACGCGGCGGCGTGGCTCACCCATCTGGCGCAGCAGGCGCAGGCCGGCGAACCGGTCGACACCAAGGAGCAGCCCACCGAAGCCGATGTGGCAACGGCGTACAAGACCGTCACCGACACCGAGGCGCAAAAGAAGGAAAACGCGGCCGCTGCGGCAAGCAAGGATACGAAGACGACGACGGACCCGAAGGCGAGCAAGGATCCGGCGCCCACCACGGACACCGCACCCACCGAGGCTCCGAAGGCGACCGAGGCTCCGAAGGCGACGACGGCCGGGTCCACTCCGGCCGAGCAGACTCCGGCACCGGGCGATACGGCGCCGAGCACCACGACCGCGCCGGCCACGACCTCACCGGCGAAGCCGCAGCCCCGCACCGAGGTCGCGGCACCGGTGCAGACGACCGAGCCGAAGAAGCCCGAACCGACCAAGGATCGGTCCGGCAAAGATCAGCCGGTGAAGGATCAACCGAGCAAGGATCAGGCCCCGGAGCACACACCGGCCGGGGCGAAGTAGGAAGACGGCGCGTGCCGGATATTCGCGAGGCCCACCGGCCCAGCGAAATATCCGGCACGGCAATAGATTCGGACAGCATTGCCGACTGGTGCGCCGAGCCACACCTGGTGTATTCCGCTGAGCGGATCGGCCCGGACGTAACCATCTCTCGGCGGACCGTGGGCCGCTGCCCCTACGCGGTGCTGTGGTCGGCGAGCATCGCGGCGCCGGTCTCCTCGACCGAGCGCACCCGGTCCGCGAGCTCGGTGGCATGGTGCACGGTGATCAACTCGTCGGCGCCGATCGCATGGGCGAATTCGTCCAGGTGGGAGCGCACCTCTTCCGGAGTTCCGGCGGCGGTGTAGCGGGTCATCGCCGACAGCTGGGCGCCGTTGGGTGAGGCGAGGAAGGCGTCGATCTCCTCGTCGGTGAAGGTGGGGGCGCCGGCGCCGCGCGAGATCATCATGCGGGCCCGGGCACGGTAGGAGACGGTTCTCTGCGCGATCGCCTCCTCGTGCGTTTCGGCGGCGAAGACATTCACACCGGCCATGACGTAGGGCTGTTCGAGTTGATCGGACGGCCGGAAGTTGTCGCGGTACGTCTCGATCGCCTGATGCAATGCGTCGGGCGCGAAATGCGAGGCGAAGGCATAGGGCAGGCCGAGGTGGGCGGCGAGCTGGGCGCCGAACAACGACGATCCCAGAATATAGAGCGGCACAACGCCTTCGGCGCGCGGAACCGCCTCCACACCGGGGATACGCGAATGTCCGGACAGATAGCCCTGCAGTTCCAGCACATCCTGCGGGAACGAGTCGGCCGAGTGCGGATCGCGGCGCAGCGCTCGCATGGTCTTCTGATCACTGCCGGGTGCGCGACCGAGTCCGAGGTCGATCCGTCCCGGGAACAGGGTCTCCAGAGTGCCGAACTGTTCGGCGATCACCAGGGGCGAGTGGTTGGGCAGCATGATGCCGCCGGCGCCGAGCCGGATGGTTTCGGTCTGCGCGGCGACATGGCCGATGAGCACACTGGTCGCACTCGAGGCAATGGAACGCATGTTGTGGTGTTCGGCGTACCAGACGCGCCGATAGCCGCCGCGCTCCGCGGCGCGGGCCAGCGCCACACTGCCGGCGAAGCTGTCCCGCGCGGTCGCGCCGGGTGCGACCGACGCCAGATCGAGAATGGACAATGCGGTGGGCATGTGTCGCCTTTCGTTCGAGCGCGTCGATCAGAGCGCGCGGTGGAGCCGGTCGGTGAAGTGCCGGATGCGGTTCTCGTCACGGCGGTAGTAGGTCCACTGCCCGCGACGGGTGGCGGTGAGAAAGCCGGCGCGCTGCAGTACGGCCAGATGCGCCGAGATGGTCGAGGCCGAGGTTCCGGCCTTGCGCTGGATCAGTCCGACGCACACTCCGAGTTCGACCGCATCCGATTCCAGCTCGGGAAAATTCGCGTGCGGATCCTTGAGCCAGGCCAGAATGGCCAGCCTGGTCCCGTTGGCCAGGGCCTTGCACTCGTCGAGTACGGCACATTCCTCGATCGCCATCTCGGCGGGCGCGAGTTCGTCCTGCCGCACAGCCACCACCCTTCGGTATTTCGCTAATTAACGAATTTAGTGCCGGACCCACCCGCCGGCACTATGGCACTGGTCACTCTCCGGCCGCGGCCCCTGCAGGTCGCGCGGCCGGATCACTCGCAGGCTCTGCTTCTCCTGCCCACCGGGACCGTGGGTGTCGCCCGGGTCCGCCGTCGCATACCGTCGATCGCACACGAGTGCTGGGAGTATGCGGTGAGCAACTGGGACGAAGAGGTCGATGTACTGGTAGCCGGGTCGGGCGGTGGCCTGGCCGGCGCGTATACCGCGGCTCGGGAAGGACTCTCGGTCGCGGTGGTGGAGGCGACCGACAAGTTCGGTGGCACGACCGCCTACTCGGGTGGCGGCGGCGTGTGGTTCCCGTGCAATCCGGTACTCCGACGCGAGGGTGTCGACGACACTTTCGACGAGGCGCTCACCTACTACCGCGCGGTGGTCGGCGACCGCACTCCGGCCGCGTTGCAGGAAACCTACGTGCGCGGCGGTGCGGAACTGATCGAGTATCTCGAGACCGACGACGCCTTCGAATTTCAGATGTTCCCGTGGCCGGACTATTTCGGTTCGGCACCCGAGGCGCGAAACGACGGGAAGCGCCACATCGTGCCGAAGCCGTTGCGCGCCTCCGCATTGGGCGATGCGGCCGCCGATGTGCGCGGACCGCTGGCCACCGATCGCCGCGGTGATCCGCAACCGAAATATCTCATCGGCGGACGGGCCCTGATCGGCCGCTTGCTGCTCGGACTCGGCAAATACCCGGATGCCGCAACGCATTTGAATTCATCGCTGGTCGAACTGGTCACCGAGGACGGCCGGGTGACCGGCGCCGTGGTGGAGCGCGACGGTGCCCGGGTCGCGATCCGCGCTCGCAAGGGTGTATTGCTGGCGGCCGGCGGATTCGAACAGAACGACGAGATGCGCACGCGCTTCGGCGTTCCCGGGCAGGCGCGGGACACCATGGGGCCCTGGGGAAATCGGGGCGGGGCGCATCTTGCGGCGATGGCGGCGGGTGCCGATACCGATCTGATGGATCAGGCGTGGTGGTCGCCGGGCATGATCCATCCCGACGGCCGCGCGGCCTTCGCACTGTGGTTCACCGGCGGAATTTTCGTCGATCGGGACGGGCGGCGATTCGTCAACGAATCGGCGGCCTACGACCGGATCGGCCGCCGGGTGATCGAGCGGCTGAACGACGATGCGATGACCCTGCCGTTCTGGATGGTCTACGACGACAGCGCGGGCCCGGTGCCTCCGGTACAGGCGAGCAATGTGCCGATGGCCGAGCCCGAGGACTACGAACGGGCGGGGTTGCGGCACAGTGCGGCCACCCTGGAGGAATTGGCGGCTCTCATCGGGGTGCCGGGACAGGCGCTGGTCGAGACGGTCGAACGGTTCAACGAACTCGCCGATCGTGGGGTGGACGAGGATTTCGGCCGCGGTGACGAGGCCTACGATCGGTCGTTCACCGACGGGAAGTCGCCGTTGGTGCCGATCCGCAAGGGCCCCTTCCACGCGGCCGCTTTCGGTATCTCCGATCTGGGCACCAAGGGCGGTCTGCGCACCGATACCGCCGCGCGGGTTCTGGACGAGTCCGGTGCGCCCATCCCGGGTCTGTACGCCGCGGGCAACACGATGGCGGCGGTGAGCGGCACCGTGTATCCCGGCGGTGGGAATCCGATCGGAGCGTCGATGCTGTTCAGCCACCTGGCCGTGCTGAACATGCTCGGCCGCTGAGGTTTCCGGCGCTACTTCTCCTCGCCGGTGCGAGGGCGCGCCCGCACGTGGGCGCGTTCCCCCTGTTTGCCGAACAGGCTCAGGAATTCCACCGACTCTTCGTCCGCGGGGCCGAACCAGTGCGGGACACGAGTATCGAATTCGGCGGCCTCACCGGGCGCGAGCACGACGTCGTGCTCGCCGAGAACCAGGCGCAGCCGGCCGTTGAGGACGTACAACCATTCGTAGCCCTCGTGGGTCTGCGGATCGGGTTCACCGCGACGGTGTTCGGGACGGACGATTATCTTGTACGCCTGGATGCCGCCGGCGCGCCGGGTCAGCGGCAGCATCGTCATGCCGTTGCGGGTGAGCGGGCGCATGTGGATGCGCGGATCGCCGGTCGGTGGCGCGTCGACCAGTTCATCGAGGGTGACACCGTGCGCGCGGGCGAGGGGTAGCAGCAGTTCGAGGGTGGGTTTGCGGGTTCCCGATTCGAGCCGGGACAGCGTGCTCACCGAGATTCCGGTCGACTCCGAGAGGTCGGCGAGGGTGGTCCGGCGCTGGGTCCGTAATGCGCGCAAGCGCGGGCCCACCGTCTCGAGCGCCCGATCCAGCTGATCGTCCATGACTCCAGTTTGCCATTTCGGCAAAGATGTTTGCCATATATTCGGGAGATGGTGCACCTTGATCACAGGAGGTGGTCGAGATGACCGATGAGCTGAACAGCAGCTGTGACGTGGTGGTGATCGGCGGCGGCGCGGCCGGGTTGAACGGTGCGCTGATGCTGGCGCGGGCCCGCCGATCGGTGGTGGTGATCGATGCCGGTGCGCCACGCAACGCGCCGGCCGACGGAATACACGGTCTGCTCGGCCGCGAGGGGATGCCGCCCGCGGAACTGCTGACCCGCGGCCGCGGTGAGGTTCGCGAATACGGCGGACGGATCGTCACCGGCGAGGTCACCGAGGTGACCCGCGACGACGACGGCTTCCGGGTCGAACTGGCCGACGGGCGGCGCGCCCGGGCGCGCCGGCTGTTGGTCACTACCGGCCTGGTCGACGAACTCCCGGATATCGCGGGACTGCGCGAACGCTGGGGCCGAGATGTCGTGCACTGTCCCTACTGCCACGGCTGGGAGGTCCGGGATCGGGCGATCGGCGTGATCGCGAACGGGCCGATGGCGGTGCACGGCGCACTGCTGTTCCGGCAGTGGACCGACGATGTCGTGCTGTTCACACACACCATGGCGGCACCGACCGGCGAGGCGGCCGAAAAGCTCGCCGCCCGTGGGATTCCGGTGATCAGCGGACCGGTCGCGGCGCTGGAGATCCACGATGACGCAATTTCCGGTGTGCGACTGGCCGACGGGACGGTCGTGGCGCGCGAGGTGATCACGGTCGGCACGCGGATGGTGGCGCGGTCGGATGTGTTGCGCCGACTCGGTCTCGAACCGGTCGAACACCCTTCCGGCGCGGGCGAGTACATCCCGGTCGACGCGATGGGCCGCACCGCTGTCCCGGGGGTGTGGGCAGCGGGCAATGTCACCGATTTGTCCGCCCAGGTGGGTGCCGCCGCGGCGGGTGGCGCGTTCGCGGCGGCCCAGATCAATGCCGATCTGGTCGAGGAGGAGACTCGGCTGGCGGTCGAGAACCACCGCCGGGACTTCGCCGCGGAAATCGAAGCGGAGGTGTCCGTGCGGGTACTGGGCGAGCAGCGCCACGGCGTATGACAGCACATCTGGCGAGATCGATCGAAGGAGGCATGATGTCCGCTGACCATCCCCACGCCGAGCACTCCTCCGGCGGCCACGAATTCACCGCGAATTACTGGGAGCGGCGGTACGGCGACGGTGGATCGGCCTCGGAACCCGAAGCCAATCCCCACGTGGTCGCCGAATTGTCCGCGCTCACATCGGGTTCCGCACTGGATGCGGGGTGCGGTGAGGGCGCCGTATCGGTCTGGCTCGCCGAACGGGGATGGCAGGTCACCGCCGTCGACATCGTCGCGGCCGCGGTGTCCCGCGGCCGTGAGCGGGCGGTCCGGGCCGGCGCCGAGATCGCAGACCGAATCGATTGGCGCGCAGCGGATCTGACGCAATGGGATCCGGGTGTCGAACGATTCGACCTGGTGTGCGCGTGCTACGTGCATCCGGTCGATTCGAACGACGCCCTGTTCGAGCGGCTGGCCGCCGCTGTGGCGCCGGGCGGAACCCTGTTCATCGTCGGCCACGCCCCCGGCGATCACCACTCCGCGGCACATGCCGATTCGGCACATGTCCATGTGACCGCCGCGGAGATCGCCGCCGGACTGGACCTGGAACGCTGGGACATCCGGCTCGCCGAAACCCGGACGCGCTCGGCGATCCGGCCCGATGGTGAGTCGATCACCATGCAGGACAGCGTTTTCCGGGCGCGGCGGCGCTGAATCGGTGCGTTCCCGAGAGCCTCGGGGGTATCAGACTCCCGAGCGCTCGTGCAGCAGGAGCAACCCGTAGGCAGCGATGGTCTGGGAGTCGGTGATCTCGCCGGTACGGATCATGCGCTCGACCACAGTGCGATCGAACCACTCCGAACGCATGTCCTGCTCCTCGTGCTCACGCTCGGGTGCACCGGCGCTGAGGCCGGTGGCCAGGTAGACATGTCCGCGTTGGGTCAGGGTGGCCGGAGCGGCGTCGATGGCACCGAGATGGGTCAGGTGCCGGGCGCGCAATCCGGTCTCCTCGCGGAGTTCCCGGTGCGCCAGCTCGATCGATGTCGCGGACTCGCCCTCCGGCAACGCACCGGCGGGAAATTCCCAACAGCGTTCGCCACGCGGATATCTGAACTGCTCGACCAGATGCAGCCGGTCGTCCTCGAGTGGAATGACCACCGCGAAATCCGATCTGTGCACCACGCCGTAGATCCCGGTGGAACCGTCCGCGCGGCGGATACGGTCCTCGCGCACCTCGATCCAGGGATTGCGGTACACGATGCGTGATCCGAGCGTTCTCACCTGTCCGCCTCCGGGTACTGGATCGGTCGAGGTCTCCATCGAGACTACGCGGCGGAACCGGGTTGCGGCCGCGTCAGCCGGATCGGTACTAATCTGGCCGGGGTGAGTTTGCCGAATACCGAAGCCGTGGCCGCCTCGTACGACGGAGTAGCCGAGCTGTATACGGATATCTGCCGCGATGTGATGATGAACCAGCCCGTCGATCGCGCCGTTCTCGCGGTGTTCGCCGAACTGGTGCAGGCCGGGCCGCCCGGCACGGTGGCAGACCTGGGGTGCGGCCCGGGGCGGATCACCGGACATCTGGACGGTCTGGGATTGCCGGTGTTCGGGCTGGACGCCTCCGCGGAGATGATCCGGATAGCCCGGGAGGTTCACCCGCACTTGCGATTCGAGCACGCACCCATGGAGCGATTGGATGTGGCCGATGGCGAACTGGCGGCGATCGTGGCCTGGTACAGCGTCATTCACATGCCACCTGAGCGATTGCCGGAGGTATTCACCGAATTCGCGCGTGCGCTCACACCGGGCGGTCTGCTGCAATTGGCCTTCCAGACCACCGAGGACGGTATCGACATCCGGCCCTACGACCACAAGGTGGCGCCGGTGACGCTGTGGCCGCCGAGCCGGCTGACGGAGTTGCTGCACCCGGCCGGCTTCACACCGATCACCCACACCGTGCGTGCGCCCGATCCGGACGAACGCACCGGGCACGGATATCTGCTGGTCCGCAAGTCCGGCTGATCGGACACGACAGCCCGCGATTCGTGATATTCAGGGCTGATGCACGACTCCTACGATGTCGTCATTGTCGGCGGCGGTCACAACGGTCTGGTTGCCGCCGCCTACCTGGCCCGCAGTGGATTGTCGGTACTGGTGCTCGAACGGCTGGACCACACCGGCGGTGCGGCGGTATCGGAACGGATCTTCCCGGGTATCGATGCCAGGCTGTCGCGCTACTCATATCTGGTGAGTCTGCTGCCGGATCGGATCGTGCGGGATCTGGATCTGCGATTCCATACCCTGCCCCGGCGCATCTCGTCGTTCACACCCGTCGGCGATACCGGCCTGCTGATCAATACCGCCGACCCGGATCGCACCCGGGACAGCTTCCGGCGGGTGACGGGCTCGGATGCGGATCATGTTGCCTGGCAAGAGTTCTACGATCTCACCACCCGTGCGGCACGGCGCCTGTTCCCGACGATGCTCGACCCGCTGCCCACCCGTACGCAACTGCGGCAGACGCTCGACGACGCCGAAGCCTGGGAGGTGCTGTTCGAACGGCCACTGGGCGAGACCATCGAGGCCCGGTTCGGCAACGACACCGTGCGCGGGGTAGTGCTCACCGATGCCCTGATCGGCACCTTCACCCATGCCCACGATCCGTCGCTGCGGCAGAATCGCTGCTTCCTGTATCACGTGATCGGCGGCGGGACGGGTGAGTGGAATGTGCCGGTCGGTGGGATGGGCGCGCTGACCGATGCCCTGGCCGATGCCGCCCGCCGAGCCGGAGCCCGATTGCGGACCTCCTGCACCGTGACCGGTATCGAAACCGATGGCGGCACAGCGCGAGTACGGTTCGCGACCGCCGATGACACCGGCACGGTGGCGGCACGGCACGTTCTGGTGAATGCCGCGCCGCGGACACTCGCACGGCTACTGGGCGAGGCCGGCGAGCCCGCGTCCGAGGGCAGCCAGCTCAAGATCAACATGATGCTGCGCCGGTTACCGAGACTGCGCGCCGATATCGACCCGGCCGAGGCGTTCTCCGGCACATTTCATATCGCCGAGGGCTACGACCAGCTCGAACACGCCTACCGCGAGGCCGCGGCCGGCCGGCTGCCAGGCACACCGCCCTCGGAGATCTACTGCCACACCCTGACCGACCCCTCGATACTCGGCCCCGAGACCGACGGTTCAAGTATGCACACTTTGACACTTTTCGGATTGCACACCCCGGCACGTCTTTTCGAATCCGATCCGGAGCATGCCCGGCACACTCTGATCGATTCCACACTGCGGCAACTGGATTCGGTACTCGCCGAGCCGATTCACGAATGCCTCGCCCTCGACGCGAACGGCGATCCCTGTATCGAGGCGAAGACTCCGCCGGAACTCGAATCCGAACTGGGCCTGCCCGGAGGCCATATCTTCCACCGCGACCTGAGTTTCCCGTTCCGCGCCGAGGATGGCGGGTCGGCCGCTGCCCGCTGGGGTGTGGATACCTCGCACAGCAATATCTTTCGCTGCGGCGCGGGTGCCGTACGCGGCGGCGGTGTCAGCGGAACAGGCGGTCACAACGCGGCCATGGCGGTGCTGGAAACGCTCCGCTTGGCGGTGCCGGTGTGATCTCGCCGGATCAGCGGACCACCGGTAGTCCGGTGTGCGGTTCGGACAGCCAGCGCAGCCAGTGCGGGCCGATGAGTGACGCGATCTGTTCGTAGCCGGGGGCGTCGGGGTGGTATCCGTCGCCCTCGCGCAGTTCACGCATCCAGATATCGTTGTTCCGCAACGGCTGATGGATACGTAGGTACGGGATCTGTTCCTCATCACAGATTGCGGTGAAGCGTTCGTCCAATTCCATGGTGCGGTGGTTGTGTTCATCGTCGATACCCGGCGGCGGTGCGACCACGAGTACGGTCCAGCCGAGTTCGGTGGACCGGCGGAGTAATCGCCGCAGATTCGCCGCGGATTCCTCGGGCGGCACCCGGACCGCGTCGTTCTCCCAGTGGGTGTCGTTGATGCCGAACGAGAAGACCACTCGCGCATCGACGTCGGCGGTGAGCCGCTGAGCACATTCGGACTCCCAGCGCGCGGCGATATCGGAGGAGGTCTGCCGGCGCACCCCGAGGTTGTAGTAGGTCAGCGGTACACCGGCCATGGCCGCACGCCCCGCCAGCCTCCCCGCCCAGCCCAGGCATTGCCGGTCCCCCACTCCGGCAACCAGTGAATCTCCCACGAAACAGACCCGGACATCGCCTACCACGGTGTGATCCTGGCACAACGCGGGACGAACTCGGCGCGGTACAGGCAATAGGATCTCCCACGTCGGTCCGGGAGGGAGTTCGTATGTTGTCCGAGGCGCCACTGCCGCGGTGGTTCGTCGACCTGCTGGCGCATCGGCGGTGGATTCGCCGGACGAAGCCGTTTCCCCACGTATATGTCCGCGATGTGTTCGTCGCGGAGTTCTATCGCCGGCTGGCCACGGAATTCGAACGGGCACATACCCAGCGGCCGGAGCTGTTCGCCCCGGTCGCCGCGGGCTACGGCGCCACCGGTGCCGGACTGACCACACTGCGCGACGGACCGCTCGAGGTATTCCTGTCGCGGGCATGGCACGACCTGATCGAGCGGGTCGCGGGGGTGCCCGCCACCGGCGATGTGGAAGGTTCGCTCCACCATCATCTGCCCGGAAGTCCGCGCGGCTGGCCGCATCACGATCTGAGTCCCGCCTGGTTTCCCGCGACCGAACCCGGTGCCGGGACCATCGGCCTGCCCGGTGGCGATATCGACCTGAAGACGGGTGAACGGCCCGTCGGTGTGTCGGCCCGCGAGCTGGTACGAGCGGTGGCGGTGCTGTTCTATCTGGGCAACGGCGACTGGCAGCCCGGTGACGGCGGCGAGACCGCACTGTTCGCCGACAATGCCGGCCGTACGCCGACCCCGGCGGTTATCGTTCCGCCACTGGATAATTCGATGATCGTCTTCGAATGCACGCCCCGCTCCTGGCACACCTTCCTCGGTGCGAATACCACCGCCCGGAACAGTGTGGTGATGTGGTTGCACCGGCCGAGAGAACAGGCAGCGAGCCGATGGGGAGGCGATCACATTGTCGACTGGTGAAGTACCGAAGGGCGGGCCGCCCGCGAAGCGGCGCCGGGTCTGCCTGCTGACCGGTGCGGGCGGGCGTCTCGGTGACGCCTTCTGCCGCGCCTACTACACCGATTACGACATCGTGGCCGTGTGCCGTAACCGAGTGCCGGCCGTACCGTCGCAGGAGGAGTGGTTCATCGATCCGCTCGAGCCGTGGCGCCCGGTTCCGGAGAACGCCTCCCGGATATTCGTCGTCCGCGCCGATCTGGGCCGGCCGGGCGAGGTGGAGCGCGTGGTCGATCTGGCACTCGCCAGATTCGGCGGGGTGGATCTGCTGATCAACAATGCGGTGCACAGCGAGTGGCATCCGAACGGCCTCGTCGACGGCGACGCCGCACTCGACGCGCTGGCACCACATCTCGCCATGAACGTCGAGGTGCCGCTGCGACTGGCTACCCGGCTGGCCCAGCGCAGCTGGTTGCACACCGGTGAACAGAACCGCGCCCGCAATCGCAATATCGTCAATGTGTCGAGTCTGGCCGGCTCCGCCGTCTTTCCGGGCGGTCAGGCGATTTACTCCGTCTCCAAGGCCGCGCTGGATCAGATGACCAGGCATATCGCGGCCGAATTCGCCGAATTCGGAGTGCGGGCGAACGGTATCGCCCCCAATACCTTTCCCGCGCTCGTGCCGACCGAACTGGTCGCGGCGGCGATCGCCGAACTCGATGCCGCGACCGTGACCGGCGATATCTACGGGGTGGCGGGCGACGCCGCGGCCACGGTGGCGCGTCCGGCTCCGCATCGGTGACGACGCCCTCGCACAGCACGTTGAACTGCGGAAACAGCGGAAACAGCGTGTTGCCGACAGCGGCTTTCACAGTCTCCTGCATACTCACAGGCGAGCCGACCCTGGGACCGACGCCGCTCCCTCGATCCGAAAGTTTCGATACGACATGCGTGTAGACGGGCGGGAGATTCCCGTCTCCGGCAGTCTGCTGCAGCCGCGTATCCGGCGCACCAATGACATCATTCGCGTGGTTCTGTCGGCCCTGCTGGTGGCGCTGGTGGTGGCCGGATCACTGATCACCCGGCCGCGCTGGGAGGCACTGGAGCGGTCGGTCTCCGATATCGTCGGTTTTCTCACTCCCGAGCAGTCCAATCTGGTCTATCTGCTCTACGGCATCGCGATTCTCGCCCTGCCGTTCGCGATCCTGGTCCGCCTGATCTTCCGGCTGCAATTCAAGCTGCTCAGCGGATATCTCGCCGCCGGGCTGATCGCGGTACTGCTGCTGTCGATCACCGAAACCGGGATCTCGGCGCCGCAGTGGCATCTCGAAGTGCCCCGGCAGCTCGATACCTTCCTGTCCCAGTTCCTCGACGATCCGCGCTGGATCGCGATGCTCGCCGCCGGTCTGACCGTGGCCAGTCCGTGGCTGCCGGCCCTGTGGCGGCGTTGGTGGTGGTTCCTGCTCGGCGCGTTCGTGCCGCTGCATCTGTTCGTCAGTCTGGTGGTGCCCTCGCGGGCCATGCTGGGGCTGGCCGTCGGATGGTTCGTGGGTGCGGTGATCGTGCTGGTCGTGGGCACACCCGCACTCGAGGTGCCGCTGGAGGCGGCCGTGCGGGTATTGGCCGGACGCGGTTACACGATCACCGGATTCACCGTGCTGCGCCCGGCGGGGTCGGGACCGCTGCTGCTGACCGCGGACACCGGCCCGCATCGCAAGCTGGTGGTCGAGCTGTACGGCCAGAATCAACGCAGCTGGGGCATATTGCGGCAGTTGCGGCGCTGGCTGACCTTCCGTAGCAGTGAGCGCGCACCGGCCTTCGCCTCGATGCGCCGTGCGGTCGAACATCGAGCACTGATGGGTATCGCGCTCGGCGATCTGGAACTGGCCAGCAACAAACCACTGACCGTGGCCGGGCTGAGCCGAGGCTGGACGTTGTACGCGCACACCGAGCCCCAGGGCCGGACGCTGGCGTCGACGGACGGCGATGCGGTACTGAGCGACGTCTGGTGCGCACTGCAGAAAATGCATCGGCTCCAGATCTCACACGGCGATCTGCGTGCCGACGAGATCCGGATCGCCGATGGCCGGGTGTTGTTCGGGGGCTTCACATCCGCGGAGTTCGGCGCCTACGAGGCTCGTTTCGCCACCGATATCGCGCAGCTGCTGCTCACCACGAGCGCACTGTTCGGCGCGGAATCCACGGTGCGCACCGCGATCGAGATTTTCGGCGAGCAGTGTGTGCTCGACGCCTCCCGCCGCCTCACCAAAACCGGTATCGGCACATCGGTTCGCAAATCGGTGCCCGAGGCCGGCGCGCTCATGAAGGCCGTGCGGGAGCAGGTGCTGGCACAAACCGATGAGGATCGCATCGAAGCCGCCCGGATCACCCGGTACTCACGCAATCAGCTCATCCAGCTGGTGTTGCTGATCGGCCTGGTGTACGTGGCCTATCCGTACATCAGCCAGGTGCCGACATTCTTCACCGAACTGCGCACGGCGAACTGGTGGTGGGCGCTGCTCGGACTGGCGATCTCGGCAGCTACCTATGTGGGCGCGGCTATGGCGCTGTGGGGCTGTGCCGGCGAATCGGTCAACTTCCGCAATCTCATGGTCATGCAGGTGGCCAACACCTTCGCCGCGACCACCACTCCGGCCGGGGTGGGCGGCCTGGCACTGAGTGTGCGCTTCCTGCAGAAGAGTGGTCTGGGCACGGTGAAGGCGACAGCGGCGGTGGCGCTGCAGCAACTGGTGCAGGTGATCACCCACGTATCACTGCTGATCCTGTTCAGTGTCGCCGCCGGCGTCTCGGCGAATCTGTCGCATTTCGTGCCGAGCGCGACAGTGTTGTATCTGGTGGCCGGTGGTCTGCTCGGCGCCATCGGCGCCGCGATGTTCGTGCCGACCGTGCGGCGCTGGCTGCGTACCGAGGTCCGGCCGCAACTGGCGGAAGTGACCGGGGAACTGCGCACGCTCGCGAAGCGTCCGGTGCGCCTGCTGATGATCGTCGGCGGCTGTGCGACCACCACTCTCGGTGCGGCCGGGGCACTGTGGGCCGCGATCGAGGCCTTCGGCGGAACCACCACCTTCGTGACGGTCACGGTGGTGACCATGATCGGCGGCACCCTCGCCTCGGCCGCGCCCACACCCGGCGGCATCGGCGCGGTGGAGGCGGCACTGATCGGTGGTCTTGCCGCATTCGGTGTGCCCGCCGCGATCGGAGTGCCCGCGGTTCTGCTCTACCGGGTGCTGACGTGCTGGCTACCGGTGTTCTGCGGCTGGCCGCTGATGCGGTGGCTGACCAAACACGACATGATCTGAACCGCGAAAAGCAATGGGCCGCCGGACGAATTGCCCGGCGGCCCACCCCGCGGTTCGATCCGGCCGGTGGCTCAGCCCGCGTACTCGGCGTACTTATTACGCAGCTGCACTTTGACGACCTTGCCGCTGGCATTGCGCGGCAGTTCGGGGACGATCACCAGATCCTTGGGATGCTTGTAGCGGGCGAGGTTTTCGTTGAGGAACCCGGTGAGCTCCTCGAGTGTGAGTGTCTCGCCCTCGAGCAGTGCGACCACCGCCACCGGTACCTCGCCCCACTTCTCGTGCGCGCGACCGACCACGGCTGCCTCGTGGATCTTCGGATGCGCGAACAGCACATTCTCCACTTCGGCACAGTAGATGTTCTCGCCGCCGGAGATGATCATGTCCTTCTTGCGGTCGACCACCCAGACGAAGCCCTCATCATCCTGGCGGACCAGGTCACCGGAGTGGAACCAGCCACCCGCGAAGGCCTCGGCGGTGGCTTCGGGCTTGTTCCAGTAGCCCTGCATCATGGTCGGGCCGCGGTAGACGATCTCGCCGATCTCGCCCGGGGCGACGTCGTTCATCTCGTCGTCGACGACACGGCTCTGGATGGTGGGGATCGGGCGGCCGACCGAACCCAGCTTCCGCAGCGCGTCCCTGCCCTCGAGCACACAGGTGATCGGCGACATCTCGGTCTGACCGAAGACCGCGACATTCTGCGCGTCCGGGAAACATTCGGCCATCGCGCGCAGCACCGTCTCCGAGGCCGGCGCGGCGCCCCAGCTCAGCGTCTCCAGCGCCAGCTTGCGGGTCTTGACGGTGGGATCCTCGCAGATCAGCTGCCACTGCGCGGGGACGCAGAAGGCGGTGGTGGCCTGTTCGGCCTCGATCGCATCCAGGAATTCGGTGGCACCGAACGCGCCCAGTGGATGCAGCACGGTCTTGGACCCGAGCAGGAATGCCGGTGCGAGAGCACCCAATCCGGCGATGTGGAACAGCGGCGAGGTGCAGAAACCGATGCTGTCCGGTGTGGTGTTCATGGCCCGGATGCAGGTCAGTGCCTGGGAGTTGAGGTTGGCGTAGGACAGGATCGCGCCCTTGGGGCTGCCCGTCGTCCCCGAGGTGTACATGATCAGTGCCGGGGTGTCCTCCGGAATATCCTGCGGCACATGGGGTTCGCCGGTCTCGGCGAGGAAGTCGTCGTAGCCGATGACGCCGTCGCCCGTCGTACCACCGATAACGATGCAGGTTCGTAGCTGCTCACTCTGCGCCATCACACCGGTGGCCAGCGGCTGCAGCAACGCGTCGGTGACGATGGCCGAGGCGCTGGAATCGGCGACGATGTAGGCCACCTCGGGCGGGGTGAGCCGGAAGTTGACCGGCACCGCGATCGCGCCCAGGGCATTGATACCGAACACTGCCTCGAGGTACTCGGTGTAGTTGAGCGCCAGGATCAGCACCCGGTCACCGAGGCCGACACCCCGGCGGGCCAGCGAGTCGGCGAATTTCAGCGACCGCTCGTGCAGCTGTTTCCAGGTGGTGTCCTGTCCACGGAACCGGACCGCCACGGCGTCCGGGCGCATCAACGCGTGAGTGGCGATCTGGTTGTTCCAGTGATTGCGCCGCGATCGGATGGGTTCGGCGGTCTGGACACCGGTGGTCATGCAGGAACTCCTCTCGGCCCGTCGCAAGTCGTCCACCGGATGACCCGATGGCGGCGCCGACGGCTGAACCAACTGCGAGAATAGCAACTAACTTTTTCCCGTGACAAGGGTTACATACGAGAATCCCGGTTCACCATCCGGTCACCTGATCCGACACTAGAGTGCGCTCTGCCAGGTATTTCTCTTGAATCCACCGGGATCACTCCTACCGTCCACAGGCGGCACATGAGGCAAACTGCCGCTCACATCCTGTTGTCTCCGGCACTGTCGGCATGCCACTATCGAGCGCATCCGGGTACGCCTGGGCTCGCCCGCGGGGCCCGTCGCACCCTGGGTGCGGGGGTCCGCCGCCGCTACCGATCCGTATCGCGGGCAGGAGGACGACAGATGTTGCGCACCAGATTCACCGAGATGTTCGGGATCGAGCACCCGATCGTGCAGGGCGGCATGATGCACGTCGGCCGGGCCGAACTCGTGGCTGCGGTAGCCAACGCCGGCGGCCTCGGCTTCATCACCGCGCTCACTCAGCCCACTCCCGATGACCTGCGGCGCGAGATCGAGCGCACCCGCGAGCTCACCGACAGGCCGTTCGGTGTCAACGTCACGATCCTGCCCTCGATCAATCCGCCGCCGTACGAGGAGTACGCGCGGGCGATCATCGAATCGGGCGTGAAGATCGTCGAGACCGCCGGCAGCAACCCCGAGCCCTTCCTGCCTCACTACAAGGCGGCCGGAATCAAGGTGCTGCACAAGTGCACCAGCGTCCGGCACGCGCTCAAGGCGCAGAAGATCGGTGTCGACGGCGTCAGCATCGACGGTTTCGAATGTGCCGGACATCCCGGTGAGGACGATGTACCGGGCCTGATCCTGATCCCCGCAGCCACCAAGGCGCTCGAGATCCCGATCATCGCCTCCGGTGGTTTCGCCGACGCCCGCGGCCTGGTCGCCGCGTTGGCGCTGGGTGCCGACGGCGTCAACATGGGCACGCGCTTCCTGTGCACCGAGGAGTCGCCGGTGCACCGGAAGGTCAAGGAGCAGATCGTCGCCCACACCGAGCGTGACACCCAGCTCATCTTCCGCACCATGAACAACACGGCGCGGGTGGCGAACAACGAAATCAGCCGCAAGGTGGTCGAGATCGAGGCCGCCGGCGGCGTTTTCGAGGATGTGCGCGAACTGGTCGCCGGTGCGCGCGGCCGCGTCGTCTTCGACGAGGGCGATCTGGACGCCGGAATCTGGTCCGCGGGCCAGGTCCAGGGCCTGATCGACGACATCCCCACCTGCGCGGAACTGATCTCGCGCATCGTGGACGAGGCCGAGTCGCTGATCAATTCGCGCCTCGCCGGCATGGTCGCCTCAGCGGGTCAGCGGGGCGGAGGAGGCAGCGAAGCGTAACCACGCAGCCGTCCCGCTCAGGCCGATCGACACCGCCTGAACGTCCGGCTACCCGCGAGCCACGACCGGACACGGTCGTGGCTCGCGTCCGCCGCGCCGGGTGCCACTTCACCGAATCCCGAGTTCTCGGCATAATCGCAGGGGAACTGCAATATGCGGAACACCCGCACCCGGTCGGCAAGACGAGCCGCTGCGCGATTATCGCTCGCTCAGCCTCCTGACCGTCGTGTGGGCGGCGCCGGATACGGGGAGGAAGTGCTGTGGGTCAAGGCGAGCGGATCGGCACCATGGCGGATACGGCAGTGGCGGCGGTCGCCGGACTGCTCGGCAGCGATCCCGAATCCGTCTCGACCACGGCTCCGTTCACCGATCTCGGCCTCACCTCCGTACAACTCGCACGGCTGACCGCGGTACTGGAAGACGCACTGGGCGTTGAGATCTCATTGACGGAGCTCTACGACCATCCCGATATCGACCGACTCGTCGACCATCTCGAGTTTCGATGACGGCTGCGCACACACAACCGGCGATCTCGATCGTCGGCATCGGCTGCCGGGTGCCCGGCGCATCCGGGGTGGCCGAGCTGTGGCGGCTGCTGGTCGAGGGCCTCGATGGCACCGGCGCACCGCCACCGGATCGCGAGGGTGTGGGCCGCGGTGGGTATCTGGCCGCGGTCGCGGAATTCGACAATGACTGGTTCGCCATCTCCGATCGCGAAGCGGCACTGATGGATCCGCAGCAGCGGCTGGCACTCGAGGTCGCCGTCGAGGCGATCGACGATGCCGGGATCGGCTATCGACTGCGCGGTTCGAATGCGGCGGTCCTGTTCGGCGCCTGCGGATTCGACCATGGCGCGGTAGTTCTGGGCACCGGCGGCCGGGACGCACCGTATGCCGTGACCGGCTCGGCGCTGAGCATCATCGCCAACCGGCTGTCCTATGTACTCGACCTGCACGGGCCGAGTGTGGTGCTGGACAGCGCCTGCTCGTCGTCGCTGGCCGCGGTGGACCTGGCGATGCGGATACTCGCCGATGATTCGGTCCCGTTCGCCATCGTCGGCGGAGTGAATCTCGCTCTGCTGCCGCATACTTCGCAGTACCTGGCCCAGGGCGGATTCCTCGCACCGGACGGCCGGTGCAAACCGTTCGACGCGGCCGCCGACGGATACGTACGCGGTGACGGCGCCACCGTGCTGGTGCTGCAGCGCACCACCGACGCGCGGCGCGAGGGCAATCGCCGATATGCCGAGATCATGGGCGCCGCGATCGGTTCCGACGGCCGCTCCAATGGTTTGTACGCTCCCAGCGGCCGCGCCCAGCAGCAGGTGATCCGGAATGCCTGGGCGCGTGCCGATCTCGATATCCGCGACGCCGAATATTTCGAATGCCACGGCACCGGAACGCCGGTGGGCGATGCGGTGGAGATCGAGGCGCTGGCGGCGGTCCTCGGGCCCGCCGAGGACACCGCTCCCCGGTCTCCCCGATTCATCGGCTCCGTCAAATCGAATATCGGCCATCTGGAAGCGGCCGCCGGTGTCACCGGGCTCGCCAAGGTCGCGCTGAGTCTCCGGCACGGAATCATCGCGCCCACCATCAACTTCCGGCGCGAGAACCCGTTGCTTCGACTGTCCGAGCGCGGGCTGCGGGTGCCCACCGAACCGGTGCGGTGGGCCAGCACACCGGACACGCTTCGGTGCGCCGGGGTGAGCTCATTCGGCTTCGGCGGTACGAACGCACATGTGGTGGTCCGGGAGGCCGATCAGGAACCCGCCGCCCGGGAACTCGCGGCACCGGTTGTGATCGCGCTGACCGGCCGCGACGAGGTCGAACTGCGCGACACCGCCGCTCGCTGGGCCGCCGCGATGGCCGACGAGACACTGTCACTGCCCGCCCTCGCATCGGCGGGCCGCACGCTGCCGCAGGCGGTGCGCGGCGCGATCCTGGCCGACGATGCCGAGGACGCGGCCGACGCGTTGCGCACCATCGCGCACGGTGCCCCCACCCCGAATACGGTGCTCGGTATCGGAACTCGGCACCGGGGCCGAGTGCTGTTCCTGTTCTCCGGGCAGGGGGGCCAGCATCCGCGGATGGGGCGGGAGCTGGCAGCCCGCTATCCCGTATTCGCCCGGGCGCTGGCGGAGACCGCCGATGCGATCGTCGCGGCCGGCGGCCCGCGGGTCTGGACACCGCGGCACGGATTCTCCGCCGGCGTGGCCACCACCGAGACCGTTCAACCGGCGCTGTTCGTCTACCAGGTCGCACTGGCCCGGCTGCTGGTGGCCTGGGGGCTCGAACCAGACGGGGTCAGTGGGCACAGCCTCGGCGAGGTCGCCGCGGCCACGGTGGCCGGGGCGATCTCGCTTCCGGAAGCCGCCCGGCTGATCACGGAGCGATCCCGGCTCCTGGGTGGCCTGGCGGGACAGGGCAGTATGGCGCTGCTCGAGGCGACGCCGGATCAGGCCCGCCGGCTGGTCGAGCCGCTGCGCGCGGAGGTCGCGGTGGCGGCGGTGAACGGTCCACGGGCTGTGGTGGTTTCGGGTACGAACCGCTATATGGAGACACTGCTGCGCCGCGCGGAGCGGCGGCGGTACTACGCCCGGCCGGTACCGGTGGACTTCGCCGCGCACAGTCCGCAGGTTCGGCCGCTGGTCGAGGAATTCACCGACGCCCTGGACCCGCTCACACCACTACCACCGGCCGTCCCGGTGTTCTCCACCGCGCGAGCCGGCGCGATCATCGACTCCGCGGCGATGGATATCGGCTACTGGATCGACAACCTCTGCGGCACGGTCGAATTGGACTCCGCCATCGAGGCGGCGCTGGCGCGCGGCTACACCACCGTTATCGAGATATCCCCGCACCCCGTACTGGCACCCACGGTGCGCGAACATCCGGAACTGGCCGACGCGGTTTTTCCGGCCGCGGACCGCGACGGCGAGGCCCGGGCACTGCTGCGCACTATCGGCGCGATGTACGTCCGCGGCCGCGATATCGACTGGTCCATCCAGGGTCCGGCGGCCGCGCCCGCGGGTCGGCGACGCTGGCGCCGCAAAACCTTTCCGCTGCTCACCCGGACCGTCGGCGATCCCGCGACCGACCGCCTCGACGACCATGTGGTGGCCGGTGTGCCCACGGTTCCGGCGGCGTATTGGATTCGGCGACTCGTGGATTCGGTGCCAGGTCCCGTCCGGCTGGCCGATTTCATCGTGCACGAACGCACCGATATCGCCGACCTCGGCGCGGTCGGCTTCCGCATCGGCGCCGACGTGCGGGTCGTACTGGGTCCGGTGACCATCGCCTCCGCGCGCACGACCACGGCCGCCGCGCCCGCCGACATCCTCACCTGGATGCGCGCGATCGAAAGGCACCGCGCCGAGGAGACCACACCCACCGCGCTCGATCTCGGTGAGTTCTATTCCGGTCTGTCCCGGCGCGGCCTCGACTACGGGCCGGTATTCCGCCCCTTGACCGGCATCCTGGCCGGATATCGCAGTGCGGTGGGCACTTTCGATTCCGCACCGGTGTCGACAGCTCAGCTGGACGGATGTCTGCAGCTCATCGCGGCGGCGGCACGGGAGCTGCTACCGCCCGACGGCCCGGCACTGCCCGTCGGCATCGGCTCGATCTGGATATCCGATGCGCACCGGGTACGGCTCACCGAGGCGTACGCATTCGTCCGCGACCGAGTGGGCGGCGATCTGCTGTGCGATGTGATCGCCCTCGATCAGCACGACGCACCCGCCGTGGCACTGCTCGACATTCGGATCCGCTGTTCCGGCACCGGCTCCGAATCGGCGGCGGCCCCGGACTCGATTCCGGTCCGGTCGATCGATACCGTCCCACTGCGGCGGATCGGCGGCCCCGGCCGGGCCCCGGGCTACGACCCCACCGTCGCCACCGCCCCGGAGTGGGCGGATTCCGTACTGCGCGAGGAGTATTGGGTCCCGATGCCGGAAGGTCCGGCCGTGGAGCAGAACTCGTCGATATCGCGCGTATTCGTCGTCGGCGAATCGGAGCTCGCCACCGCCGTCACCCGCGAGATTGATCGTATGGTCCCGACTCAGCGGGTGGCCCGCGAACCCGGCGACTCCGGCCCGATCCTGGCCTCGGCGGCGATCGGATCCGCCGATACCGCGGTAGTCCTGATCTGGCCGGAGTCCGCCGCGACCCCGTTCCCGGAAACCACCGCGTCCGCGGACGCGGTCGGACGTGCCGTGCGCGTTCTGCAACAGACGGTCACCGCCCCGGCCACCGCGACGGTGACCGTGGTACTGCGGGATCCGGCCTCGATCGAACAGAACGCGGTGGCCGCGCTCATCCGGACCCTGCAGCTGGAGTCGGGCCGGCCGGTGCGGCTGATCTGGTCCGATGGCAGCGATCCGGGTACCGTGCGCGATCTCGTCCTCGCTCGATCCGGGCCCGACGAGGTGCGGGTCGAGCGGTCGGCGCCGCATGCTCGCCGCTTCCGCCCGCTCGGTGGGGAGGGTTTCGCCGTCCCCGTATCCACCGACGGCACCTATGTGGTCACCGGCGGGCTGGGGGCCCTGGGTGCGGCGGCGGTGCGCTGGCTGCTGGATCAGGGCGCCCGCGATGTCGTCGTGCTGACCAGGACCCCGCGCCCGCTGCCGCCACTGCTCGACGGTGCCGAGGATCGAGTGGTCGTGGTGCGCTGCGATGTGGCGGATCGCGCCGACCTGTCCAACGCACTCAACGATATCCGCGCCTGCGGATCGACGGTGCGTGGCGTGATCCATGCGGCCGGTGTTCTACAGGACGCCGAATTCGATGCCGTCACCGCGGAACTGGTGAGCCGGCACTTCGAGCCGAAGGTGGGCGCGGCGGTCTCGCTGCTGGAGCTGACGGCCTGCGATCCCACCGATTTCACGCTGCTGTTCTCCTCTGCCACCGGACTTCTCGGCGCACCCGGTCAGGCCGCCTATGCCGCGGCCAATGCCGCCCTCGATGCCGCCGCCCGCGCGTACCGGGATCGTTCGGTGATCAGTATCGGGTGGGGCAGCTGGGATTCGGGGCTGGCCCGCTCGGCGGGCGGCGCGCATCATCTGCGCAGCGCCGGCGTCACCCCCTTCGATGTCGCGCGCGGATTGGCCGTCCTGTCCGCGGTCGTGGGCCGGCCGCGGTCGGTGGTGCTGGCGCTGGACTACAGCGCAACCGAGGACACCTCGGCGGTGGCGGTCAGATTGCGATCGCTGCTGTCGGACAAGGGCATCGGATCGAGCGTCCCGACGCCACACCACTCGCCGATGGCGCCCGTCGTCACCATCCCCGATCACGGCCTCGGGCCGGACGCGGATATTCCCGGTATCGTGCGCGCCACCGTCGCGGGCACCTTGTCCCGGCCGATCGAATCCGTCGATCCGGATGCGGATTTCGGCACCTTGAATCTCTCCTCGCTGCTCGCCATCGACCTGCGCAGGCGTCTGGAACATCGCCTCGGAATCCGGATCGCCACCACGGAACTGTTCGAGAAGCCCTCTGTTACAGCGCTGTCGGCGGCTCTTGCCCTACGAGTGGCCCAGCGGGAGACATCATGATCGCCCCGCTGGCGGCGGCGGTCGCCGATCGAGCCGTACTCGCACCGGACGAACCGGCCGTCACGGCGCTGTCGTATCCGGGCGGGGAGTGCCGGGCCGCGACACTGACCTCAGCCGAATTACACAGCGCAGTAGGAGATCTCGCGGCCGGCATCCGCGAACACACACGCCCCGATGACCGGGTGGCGATTCTGTGCCGGCACGGAATCGACTACCCCATAGCGTTTCTCGCCTGTCTCTACACCGCCCGTACCGCGGTGCCGCTGTTTCCGGTGACCATGCCGCGGCATGCGGATCGTCTGCAGTCGATACTCGCCGATGCCCGTCCGGCCCTCGGCCTCGTCTCCGCCGACGCCGAGTTCCACGACCTCGAGCAGTTACCCGCGCCGGCCCGATTCCTCACCGTCGACCCGCACGCCCGGTCGGAGAATGCCGTACTCGATCGGATCGCCGACCATCCCGCCTACCTTCAGTACACCTCGGGTTCCACGACATCGCCTGCCGGAGTCGAGATTTCGCATGCGAACCTGTCCGCCGCGCTGGAACAACTGCGGAGCGCGTTACCGGTGGTCGAGGAGCGCCCACTGGTGAACTGGCTACCGTACTTCCACGATATGGGCCTGGTGTTCGCACTGTCGCTGCCGCTGTACACCGGCACCCACACCATCACACTGCCCCCGGGAGAATTCGCCAAACGCCCGATTCGCTGGCTGCGGGCCTGCGCCGACTATCGTGCGGGCGGTACGGCGAGCCCGAACTTCGGACTCGCCCTGGCTGTTTCGGGCACCTCCCCCGCGGAACGCGAAGGCCTCGATCTGTCGAGTCTGGAGCTGCTGATCAACGGTGCCGAACCGATCCGGCACACAGTATTGGATGCCTTCACCCGGACCTTCGCACCGTACGGCTTCCGGCACCGCGCACACACCCCGGGTTATGGTCTGGCCGAGGCCACCCTGCCCGTCACGATTTCGGCACCGGAAGCACCGCCGGTTCCTATCGAATTCGATCGCGCCGCCCTGGGTTCCGGCCGTGCGGTGGTCGCGGTCGGCGGAGTGGCTCTGGTCGACTGCGGCAGCGCCGTCGGCCAGACCGTGCGGATCGTCGACCCCGGCACTCTGGTTCCACTGGACTCGGGTGCGGTCGGCGAGATCTGGGTTCAAGGCCCGAATGTGGCTGCCGGATATACCGGACGGCCCGACCGCACCGAAACCACGTTCGGCGCGGTGCCTGCCGGTGAGACCGGATCGTGGTTGCGCACCGGCGATCTGGGATTCGTCCACGACGGCGGGCTGTTCATCGCCGGGCGATTGCGGGACACGATCATCATCGACGGCCGCAATCATTTTCCGCCCGATATCGAGGCCACCACCGCGAGTATCGCGCCCGAACTGCGGACCGGACATATCGCGGCGTTCGGCATCGACACCGGAGAGTGTGAGCAACTGATACTGGTCGCCGAGATCGGACACGACCCGGTCGATCCGGACGAGCTCGGCCGCCGGATCAGGACAGCGGTGACGAGTACACACGGCATCGCTCCCGCGCGGGTGCTGCTGGTGCCGCGCGATGCGATTCCGAAGACCTCGAGCGGGAAGATACGGCGTGGCGCCTGCCGCGACCGTTACCGCGCCGGGGAGTTCACCACGGGGACCTCATTCGGGGTCGCGACCGAGTAGCCGATCGGTCTCTCGCCGTTCACGTTTGGTGGGCCGACCGGAACCGCGATCGCGCCTGGGCATGGCTGCGGCGACCTCGGCCGAGGGTGGCGGCGGACTCTTGTCGATATAACACTGCACCGCGATTGCGGCGCCCACCCGTTTGACGACCACGCGGTCCACGACCACGATGCGCTCGACACCGGAATTACGAACCCGCACTTCATCACCGGGCTTGATCTGATGTGCGGGTTTGACGGCCGTGCCGTTGACATGCACATGGCCGCCGCGGCATGCGGTAGCCGCGGCGGACCTCGTCTTGAACAGCCGGACGGCCCAGATCCAGGAGTCGACCCGGGCCGTAGCTGGTTGTACCTGTTCCAGTTTCACTCCTCACCTTCGGCCCGGCGAATCACCGCCGGGCCGGCGCGAGTGTGCCGGAATCAGGAAACGCGACGTGCGGTGACGATCGAGTCGGGGTTCAGATGCGCGTAGCTGACGGTCTCGCCCGACTGCGGCGCCTGAAGAATCTTGCCATCGCCGGCGTACATGGCCACGTGGCCGCCGCCGTTCTGGATGACCAGATCACCGGGCTTCAGTTCCTGGAAGGCAACCGGCTTGCCGACGTGCGACTGTTCGAAGCTGGTGCGCGGCAGTTCGATTCCGGCCTGCTTGTACGCCCACTGCACCAGACCGGAGCAGTCGAAGTTCGCCGGGCCGGAGGCACCCCAGACGTAATCGGAGCCGATCTTGCTGCGCGCCGCATCGAGCGCGACATCGCCGATGCCGTGCTGCTGCATCTGCGGCTGGCTGAACATCCCACCCAGAGGGTTCGGCGCGACATTGGGGGCGCCGGGCGCGATCGCCTGCGAACTCAGCGCCTGCTGGGCACCCTTGATCTGATCGGCGTGATCAGACAGGGCCTGGTTGACCTGGCCAACCTGCTGATCGAACTCCGGGCTGACCGGAACGTCGAAGTTACCGAAGCCAGGAACGTTGATCGTGGCTGCCATCGCCGGAATCGCCGGAATCGCGCCGGTTGTCGCCGCGACTGCGCCAAAAACCATTGCACCCTTCACGGAATTCGGCAATCGCGATTCCCGCTGCAGACTGTGTTTACCCACCGAGCTGAGTCTCCTGTTTCTTCCTTGCCCACACGCCGACCGAGTTAGCTGACGGGTTCGGGCCGGGAAGATCGGCCCTACCCCATCGACCTTGCGACCGAAGAGGATTCACCCCAGAAACCTGGGTCCCCGGTTCGGCAATCGGGCTGCCCACCCGCTTGCCGATTAGGCGGTGACTCTGCGGGCCACCCCTCTAATGAGGCGACTTACTCCGCGAAGTCACGAAGAGATTACGACGGCTGAGTGTTGTTGTCCACCCCACAACGCGGCGTGTCCGCCCGCGTGTCGCCAAAGCGCCAGGACCACCCCCGATTACCGCGCCGCACATGCAGTCTGCTATGGCATGTCACAACTCGACATCGCCGCACTGTGCCGTTATCGAATCGAGTCGCTGCGGCGTTACACCCGCAGCATCATTCCCCGTCGCCGCGATCGTCGATCACCTGCTCCAACGCCGCGATGCGCCGACGCGCCTCGGCGAGTTCGATTTCCAGCCGGCCGACCGCGATCACCAGCGGGCCGACCGCGAGGTCGGCCACCAACTGCGGATCGTCATAGCCCTGGGCGATCGCACCCAGGATGCTGTCTCGAATGCGCAATGCCGCCGGAGCGCCCGCGGGCACATCCCACCCGGCGACGACCTCGGCCACGGTGGGGGTCGACTCATCCCCCGACTGCTGATCTTCCGAATCGGTGGACATGACCCTCCTGCGGACATTCCGGACCTCGAACTGTCACCAGCGTAGAGATTCCCCGGGCCGCCGGTCGTCGTCGCCATCCCGGCGCATTCGGTTCGATAGCGCAATCTAGGACATCCCTTATATATCCCCAGATTCCGATGCGAACGCGCTACGGTGTCGGGGCATGGACCCCGTGCGGAATCCGTATGCCCCAGGCGCCGGCCAGCGCCCACCCGAACTCGCCGGACGCGACAAGCAGCTCGACACCTTCGACATCGTGCTCGAGCGCATCTCGTGCGGGCGCCCCGAACGCAGCGTGATGCTCACCGGACTGCGCGGCGTCGGAAAGACGGTGCTGCTCAATCAACTCCGGTCGACCGCGCGCTCGCGCGGGTGGGGCACCGGAAAGCTGGAGGCCCGGCCCGATCAGGACCTGCGCCGGCCGCTGGCCTCGGCGCTGCACATGGCCGTACGGCAGATCGCGGTCGCGCATCGCAATCCGGAGATGGTCGACGACTTCCTCGGCATCCTGAAGGCCTTCGCCCTGCGCGCCACAGCCGACAAGGGCATGCGGGATCGCTGGCAGCCCGGTATCGACGTACCGGCCGTGATCGGACGCGCGGATTCCGGCGATATCGAGATCGATCTGGTGGAGTTGCTGCTGGAGGCCGCTCAGCTGGCTCGCGACATCGGGGTCGGCATCGCGGTGTTCATCGACGAGATGCAGGATCTCGGTCCGGCCGATATCTCCGCCATTTGCGGCGCCTGTCACGAATTGAGCCAGGAGACAGCGCCTCTGATCGTGGTGGGCGCCGGGCTGCCCCACTTACCGGCGGTGCTGTCGGCCTCCAAGAGCTACTCGGAGCGACTGTTCGGCTACCACCGGATCGACCGGCTGGATCGCGATTCCGCGGACCGAGCGCTGATCGCCCCGGCCGAGCGCGAAGCGGTGGAGTTCACCGAGGAAGCACTGAAGTCCCTGTACGACAAGGCAGATGGATACCCCTATTTCGTCCAGGCGTACGGCAAGGCCACCTGGGATGCCGCGGCCAGCTCGCCGATCGGACCCGAGGATGTCGAACTGGCGGCACCGGCCGCCGAGGAGGAGCTGGCAGTGGGCTTCTTCGGCTCTCGCTATGAACGGGCAACTCCGGCCGAGCGGGAATATATGCGGGCGATGGCCGATCTGGCCGGCGACGACGGGCCGGTGCCGACCGCCGCGGTCGCCAAGGAGCTGGGCCGCAAGCCCGCCTCGCTGTCACCGGCACGGGACGGGCTGATCAAGAAGGGGCTGATCTATTCCGCCGAGCGAGGAACCATCGGCTTCACCGTCCCGCACTTCGGCCGCTACCTGCGGGGTGTGCAGTAGGAGCAGACCGTTCTCGCCGCGCTGATGGTCGATCGGAAAATCTAGGTATATCTATCAAATCTGCTCGATACCGCTAGATCATCCGATCGAAGACAACCGACGCAGATCAGCCGAGTTCGCCGAAGAAGGTCCGCAAATCGGCCGTATACGCTTCGGACTGATCCATCGCGACGAAGTGATGCCCCGCCGGATTGCCCTCCGGCCAATGCACGATCTTCGCGGTGCGCTCGGCGAGGCGGCGAATTCCGGGCGCACCGCTGTACACCCCGGTCGGTACCACATCCGATCCGGTGGGCCAGGCGAAGCCGGTGCTGTCGTAATAGGACCAGGCGGAGGTGCCGAAACTATGCGTGAACCAGTACAGGCTCACATTCGTGAGCAGGGCATCCCGATCGATCGACTCCTCCAGCGGTCCGGACGCGCTGAAGTCGGTGAACTTCTGCAGCATCCACGCCAGCGCGCCGGCCGGTGAATCGTTCCATCCGATCGAGAAGGTCTGCGGCGCCGATCGCAGCAATGCGTGATGGTCCACGCCGGTGACCCAGTCCGCCGACATCATCGCCTCGTAGCCCGCGCGTTCGGCATCGGTCAGGATCGGCACATCGGCCTCGGCCGGGAAGCCGAGCCCGGCTGTGATGTACAGACCCGCGACCCGGTCCGGCGCCGCCTGCGCCATCGCGGTACTCACGTATGTACCCAGGTCACCACCCTGGACGCCGTAACGCGAGTACCCCAGCCGGTCCATCAGTTCCACCCACATCCGGCCGACACGTTCGGTACTCCAACCGGTGTCGCGAGGCGCGGCCGAGAAGCCGAAGCCGGGAACCGATGGCACGATCACGTGAAAGGCCCGCGCCGGATCACCGCCGTGCGCCCGGGGATCGGCGAGCGCATTGATGATCTCGGCGAACTCGGCGAACGAATTCGGCCAGCCGTGGTTGAGCACGAGCGGCAGTGCGTCCGGCTCGGGGGAGCGGACGTGCAGGAAGTGCACCTCGAGCCCGTCGATCTCCGTCAGGTACTGCGGAAATCGGTTGAGTTTCGATTCCTGTGCCCGCCAATCGAATTCACCCTGCCAATACTCGGCGAGCTCGCGGACCCGCGCCACCGGTACGCCGCGCTGCCTCGCACCGGGAAGTTGGGGGGCCCAGCGCGTCTCGGCCAGGCGTCGATTCAGGTCGTCGATATCGGCCCGGGGGATGTCGATGCGGAAGTCACGGATTCGGCTGCTGCTCATATCGAGAACGCTAATCACGATCCAGGTCAGATCATGTCCTAGTTCTGCGACAATTTTCTACTGCTTTCTAGAATCAACAGTAGAGAGGGAAATAATCTCCCGATTCGGCTCGAACCGTAGGTTCCATTGGCCCTGAAATCACCGTCTTTTGTACCGATAAACGGGCGAATAGCGTTGTGCGCGAGAAAATCCGTAATCGAAGGAGACGAGCGTGCGACGCCTCATCGCCACCACAACCGCCGTGATCGCCCTCGGCCTCGGAGCCACCGGGGCCGCGGCAGGCGCCTCGGCCGGCGTACAGCTCGAACCCGCCGCAGCGTCGGCGGCGTCGAACACCGCCGACGCCGGCACGGGTTCGGCCAATGGTTCCGTCGACGTCGCGGTCGGCCTGCTCGGACTGCTCGGCATCAACTCGATCTGCCCGTTCTCGGCCAATGCCATTGGTTGCGGGGTGATCTACTGAGCCGCCCGCGCGTGGTGCGCGCCGCACCGGTCCGTTATCCGCGACAATTGTGCAACTTATGCATAACAGCAGGTTCCCGGGGTTAACGCCGCGGCAATAACTATCGACATCCCGGACAGGAACGGACTCTGCAGGAGGACGTCATGTCCATGTCGATCGCCATCGCCGCCGATCACCGCGACCTGCTGCGCGACGACCTCGCCGAACGCGTCACCGTCTGCGCCGATGACGGCACCCCGCTCGCCGCCCACGTAATCGGCGCCTCCTCCGCGACGATGACGGTGGTCTTCGTCCACGGCCATTGCCTGCGCACCGAGTCCTGGTGGTTCCTGCGCGATCACCTACTGCGGCAATGGGGTTCGGAACCATCCATCCCGGATACCCGGATGATCTTCTACGACCATCGCGGGCACGGCCGGTCCGGTAGCGCCGATCCAGCGACCTACACCATCGATCAACTCGGCCACGACCTCGCGGCGATCCTGCGCACCCTCGCGCCGACCGGCCCGGTCGTGCTGGTCGGTCATTCGATGGGGGCGATGGTGGTACTGGCCTATGCCCGGCTGTTCCCGGAAACCATCGGCACCCGCGTAATCGGCGTGGGACTGATCGCCACCGCGGCGGCGGGCATCACCACCGTCGGGCTCGGCCGGTTGCTCACCCGCCACACCGTGACGTCGTTCCGGCTCGCGGTGCAGCGGGCACCTCGCACGATGAGCGCCTCGAAACGACTGGGGCGCCGCCTGTTCGAGCCGATCGTGCGGGAGACGAGCTTCGGCACGCGGCGAGCGAGTCCGCGGATGACCGCGCTGGCCACCGCCATGCTCAACGACACACCACTGCCGACCATGGCAAATTTCCTGGACTCACTGATCCGCTTCGACGAGACGCCGACCCTGCGCCTGCTGGCGGATCTGCCCGCTCTGGTGCTCGGCGGTTCCGCCGACATCCTGATCCCCTTCGCCCATTCGGTGGTGCTCGCCGCCCAGCTCGGCGGCGCGGAACTGGTGCGACTGGATGGTGCCGGGCACAGCGTGATCCTGGAGCGCGCCGAAGAGGTCGCGGCGGCCGTCGCCGGCCTGGTGGACCGGGCCACGAAAGTGTCGGCACAGCCCCCGGCCGCACCGGCGACCGCCGTGCTGCCGACGCCCGATCCCGTCGGGCGGGCGCTGGCAGCGGCCGGCTGACCCACGCGCGCCCCCTGGTGGGGGACTGTTTTTGCGGTGTGACGAGCCAGAACACAAATGATCACGTAGTGTGTTGTAGATCACGATGTGCGGTCTGTCACAGATTTGATCTTGTCTCCGGGCAGGACCGGATCGGGCACGCGGCCGCAAGCACCAGGAGGTTTCGATGACACGCAGTGAGATCGAAGAACTGCGCTTCGCGGTCGGACAGCTCCGGCAATGCGTCGGCGCGTTGCGTACCCACTACGGGGACGCCAACACGGTTCGCCGGCTGGAGAACGATCTCGAACGACTCTCCATCGATGCCGAGGAGTTCGAACACACCCCGTCGCCCGAGGTCGACGCCCGGCGGCAGCAGGAGGTCATCTACGTCCCGGACAGCAAGTCCGACGAGGCCGCCTGGATGGGTGCGCAGGACGAGGGGCTGGGTTTCCACTCGCGCCCGCGGACCAAGTAACCCGAAATTCACCGAGCGGGCATACCGTCGCGGCGGTATCGGATTCCGCCGTGACGGCGCCTCGACTTGTCGCTCTCGCGGCGATCGCATTCGCGAAAATAGTCCGAAGTAGCTCGTCATTCACTCACCGCACTACCTCTGCACGCGCCCAGAAAATGTGGCGCAAATCATAGGGTGACGGCCCGGTCGATCTTGCCGGGACCGGCCTCGAGTCATAGCTCGGGTGTCGTATGGTGCTCAGCATCACATTCGACGCCGGAGGTAACGATGCCGTTCCACGGGGTAGACCAGCGAGGCAGCTTGCAGTGAGCGCAGCACCGACACATGCCCCCGAGTCGGGCACAGGAGTTTTCAGCAAAGGCCGCGCGGCCATTTCGACACGAACCCTGCGAACCGACAGGTGGTGGGTACCACCGCTGTTCACGGTTCTGGGTCTGGCCGCATTCATCATCTACGCAACCGTCAGAGCCTTTGTGCGAACCGCATATTGGGTCGACGACTACCACTATCTGACGCCGTTCTACTCACCCTGCGTGAGTACGTCGTGCGTCGAGGGTTCGAGCCACTTCGGGCACTGGGTCGGCGATCTGCCGATCTGGATTCCACTCGGTTTCCTGGTGCTGCCGTTCCTGTTGTTGTTCCGATTGACCTGCTACTACTACCGCAAGGCCTACTACCGGGCCGTCTGGTTCTCGCCGCCGGCCTGCGCCGTCGCCGAGCCGCACGCGAAATACACCGGGGAGACCCGGCTTCCGCTGATCATCCAGAACGTGCACCGCTACTTCTTCTACGTCGCGGTCATCGTCTCGCTGGTCAACACCTACGATGCGGTCATGGCCTTCCACGGCAGGGGAGGCGGCTTCGGCTTCGGGCTGGGCAACATCGTGCTGGTGGTCAATGTAGTTCTGCTGTGGGCATATACGATCTCGTGCCACTCGTGCCGCCACATCACCGGCGGACGCCTGAAGCACTTCTCGGCCCATCCGGTGCGCTATTGGATGTGGACCCAGGTGTCCAAGCTGAACACCCGCCACATGCAATTGGCCTGGACCACCCTGGCCACCCTGGCGATCACCGATTTCTACGTGATGCTGGTCGCCAGCGGCACCATCTCCGATCTGCGCTTCGTCGGCTGATCCCGGCCGCGAACGCTATGGATCCCAATTCCTCAGTCTCTCAGGAGTATTCGTTTTATGCCTGAAGTCGAACGGCACAAGTACGACGTCGTCGTGATCGGTGCCGGTGGTGCCGGACTGCGCGCGGTGATCGAGGCCCGCGAACACGGTCTGTCGGTGGCGGTGGTGTGTAAATCGCTGTTCGGCAAGGCACATACGGTCATGGCCGAGGGCGGTTGCGCCGCCTCGATGGGAAATGCCAACGAGAAGGACAGCTGGCAGACCCACTTCCGCGACACCATGCGCGGCGGCAAATTCCTCAACAACTGGCGCATGGCCGAACTGCACGCCCAGGAAGCTCCCGACCGGGTCTGGGAACTGGAAACCTATGGTGCGCTGTTCGATCGAACGCCGGACGGGCGGATCAGCCAGCGCAACTTCGGCGGTCACACCTATCCCCGGCTGGCGCACGTCGGTGACCGCACCGGCCTCGAGCTGATCCGGACCATGCAGCAGAAGATCGTCTCGCTGCAGCAGGAGGATTTCGCCGAGAGCGGTGACTACGAGGCGCGGATCAAGGTGTTCGCCGAATGTACGATCACCGATCTGTTGAAGGACACGAGCGCCGATGACACCGGCGCCATCTCGGGCGCGTTCGGGTATTGGCGGGAGTCGGGCCGCTTCATCCTGTTCGAGACTCCGGCCGTGGTGCTGGCCACCGGCGGTGTCGGCAAGTCGTACAAGACGACCTCGAACTCCTGGGAGTACACCGGCGACGGTCACGCACTGGCACTGCGAGCCGGTGCGTCGCTGATCAATATGGAGTTCCTGCAGTTCCATCCGACCGGGATGGTCTGGCCACCGAGCGTGAAGGGCATCCTCGTCACCGAGGGTGTGCGCGGTGACGGCGGTGTCCTGAAGAACACCGAGGGCAAGCGGTTCATGTTCGACTACATCCCCGCGGTGTTCAAGGGGCAGTACGCCGAAACCGAGGACGAGGCCGATCAGTGGCTGCGCGACAACGATTCCGCGCGTCGCACCCCGGATCTGCTGCCCCGCGACGAGGTGGCCCGGGCGATCAACGAGGAGGTCAAGGCCGGCCGCGGTACAGAACACGGTGGGGTGTATCTGGATATCGCGTCCAGGTTGCCCACCGACGAGATCCTCAAGCGGCTGCCGTCGATGCATCACCAGTTCAAGGAACTGGCGGATGTTGATATCACCAAGGAACCGATGGAAGTCGGGCCGACATGCCACTACGTCATGGGCGGTATCGAGGTCCACCCGGATACCGGCGCGGCGACCGTGTCCGGATTGTTCGCCGCCGGTGAATGTTCCGGGGGTATGCACGGATCGAACCGGCTCGGCGGTAATTCGCTGTCGGATCTGCTGGTGTTCGGCCGGCGGGCCGGACTAGGCGCCGCGACCTACGTGGAACAGCTGGAAAAGCGCCCGGCCATCGCGGACAGTGATATCGACGCGGCCGCGAAATCGGCACTGTCGCCCTTCGATCCGCCGGCCTCCGGCACCGGCGAGAATCCGTACACACTGCACACCGACCTGCAGCAGACCATGAACGATCTGGTCGGCATCATCCGCAAGGAACACGAACTCGAACAGGCCAATGGGCATCTGCACGAACTTCGTGAGCGCTACGGCACCGTCACCGTCGAGGGGCATCGGCAGTTCAATCCGGGCTGGCATCTCGCCCTCGATCTGCGGAACATGTTGCTGGTCAGCGAATGTGTCGCGCAGGCCGCACTGCTGCGCACCGAAAGCCGGGGCGGGCACACCCGCGACGACCACCCGCAGATGGACGCGCAATGGCGCAACCGCCTGCTGGTCTGCCGGGTAGATCCCGTCGACGCCGATCGGACGATCCCCTCGATCGTGGTCACCTCGGAGGATCAGCAGCCGATGAGAGAGGACCTGCTCGCCCTGTTCGAATTCGGCGAGCTGGAGAAGTATTACACCCCAGCGGAGGTCGCCGCTCATCCCGCGGCCGCCGATTCGTCCGCGAAAGGCGATGAGTAACAATGGGTTACGATGCCCGTTTCCGCGTGTGGCGCGGTGACAACGACGCCGGTGAACTGCAGGATTTCACGGTCCAGGTGAACGAAGGCGAGGTGGTCCTCGACATCATCCACCGCCTGCAGGCCACCCAGGCACCGGATCTCGCGGTGCGCTGGAATTGCAAGGCCGGCAAATGTGGTTCCTGTTCGGCCGAGGTGAACGGCCGGCCGCGGTTGCTGTGTATGACTCGTATGTCGACCTTCACCACCGACGAGGTGGTGACCGTGACTCCGATGCGGACCTTCCCGGTGATTCGCGACCTGGTCACCGATGTGTCCTTCAACTATCAGAAGGCCAGGGAAATCCCGTCTTTCACGCCGCCGGCCGATCTCAAACCGGGCGAGTACCGGATGCAGCAGCGCGATGTGGAGCGGTCCCAGGAGTTCCGCAAGTGCATCGAATGCTTCCTCTGCCAGGACACTTGCCACGTCGTGCGCGACCACGAGGACAACAAGGATGCCTTCGCCGGACCGCGCTACCTGATGCGGGTCGCCGAACTGGAGATGCATCCGCTGGATGTGGCCGATCGACGCGATATGGCGCAGGAGGAATTCGGGCTCGGGTTCTGCAATATCACCAAATGCTGCAGCGACGTGTGCCCGGAACATATCAAGATAACGGACAACGCGCTCATTCCGATGAAGGAGCGGGTCGTGGATCGCAAATACGATCCGGTGGTCTGGCTGGGAAATAAATTGTTCCGGCGCTGAACACTTCGATGCCGAAATTCAATGTTGTAGCCGGTCGGTTCTCCGACCGGCTACAACATTGTCACGACACCTAGCGCGACAACCGCGACCAGCACTCCTACCAGCAGTGACGTGAGCATGACTCCGGTCAGTATGTACACCCCGACGGCCGATACCGCGAACAGCATTCCGACGATGAGCCCTTCCACCCAGTCACCCGGAAACAGTTTGCGGTACCGAGGTGAGGTATTTCTCAGCCCGCGATCCACGCTTTTCGATTACCCGTTACCACAGCTGGTAAACATACGTTCGTTGCGAAACAGGTGTGGTTTCGTGATCTTCTCCGCAACTCTCGCACTCGGAAACTGCGCGTTATCCGGACACCACTGAGACCCGATCCGCGAAGGAGTCTCGCCACCCGCGACGGGCGCGCCGCGGCCGGTGCGCCGCGCGACTCGCGGTACCGGAGTCGGCAGATGGACGGACCCACCCGGCCCCGAAGATCGCAGTTCCCCAACCTGATTCGCTGCTGGAGATTCGCCCGGATTCGATTCGGATCCGCGATTCCCGCCCGCGCAACGCCGATCTGGAGGATGCTGGGAGTGTGCTCGCAGCGGGCCCCCGGAGTGGTTCGCCGGGCACAGGTCGGGTATCGCATGCAGGAACGAGGAGTCATGGCTGTTGATGTCATCGGGTCGTCGTTGATGACCAGCGCTCTGTCGCGCCGCGCCGCGCGCCGTATCGGGTACGAATATCGGGGGGTGTCGGCCTCGCCGGGGCGCATCCCGGCCGGCCCACACGATCTACCGGCACCACCGGGCCGCCGGATCGACCGGCGTCCGGCGGGGGTGGCGGCATGCAACTGACGAATCTGAACATGCCGGTCGCCGGCCTGCTGCAATGCGGCAGCGATCCCGGCATCATGACCGCTGAACAGGCCCACGCCGCAATGCAACTGCATCTGGACTGCACCGTCGACACCTGCCTCGTGCGCCGGCGGGCCCGCGCGGTGCTGGTCGAAGAGGGACGCTGCGTCCTCGACGATCGGGCGATCCCGTGACCGCGCTACGCGATCACGGTTCGCGCACCGTGATCCAGTTCCCCGTGGCCGGGCCTCGGCATGCCGCACATCGGCGCGGGCGGCGCGGCGAGACGTATATCGCCGCCGCGGCCCTGTCGGGTGGTGGCGGTTCCCATCGCCCGCGACATGCCCGCAAACCCGGAATGGATCGCTACGACCGTCTGGTTCTGGCGGTTGCGGGGTGGCTGCTGGCAACCCGGATCGCACTGGTCGGAGAGCATGTGATCGAGGAGGCGTAGGTGTTCGCGCCGGACGCTCGGGGATGACGTCCGGCGCACCTCGCCGCTCTCGACTCTCCGAATACATCTCCGCTCACCGCACCGCCCCGGCAGCGGGGGGTTGCGGGTCACGCTGAGCCCCCTATCCTCTTCGATACGGGCGGGTTCGCGTGTGATGGTTCCTGCACGACAGTGAGAGGAACCGTATGGCCCGCAAGCAGTACCCGGAGGTCGAACGCCGACCCGCCCCGGACGAGGAGTACTGGGCCGACGAACCGACCGTCTCGGTGGCTCCGGGCGATCGATGGAATCCCCCGCCGCCCCGCCGCCGGTCACCCGATCCCCGCTCGTACGATCCGCGCGGTTACGAGCCCCGCGCCGCCGAAACCCGCGGCGGAGATCCCCGGCTGATCGAACACGGGACGATCGAACCCAGCCGGGCCGATCCCCATCCGCACCTCGCCGAGCCCGGCCGCGCCGATTCCCGGGACGACGAGTCCGCGGAGGATCGCTGGGAGAGCGCGCAGAGCCGACGGCGTGGCGTGATCGAACCCGACGAGGACCGCTGGGACAACTCCTCCAACCGCCGTCGCACCGGCCGGTTGCGGGTCGAGGTGCCGCCCATCGTCAATCCCTACGCGATCGTGGCCCTGGTGGCGGCACTGCTCGGATTGTTTCCGGTCGCAATCGTATTCGGGCTCATCGCCTTCAGTCATCCGCGCGGGCGCATGATGGCGATGTCGGCGCTGATGCTGGGCCTGGCCGAGGTGCTGATCGTCGCGGCGGCACTGGTGCTGTCGGGTGTCACTCTGCCGCACACCACATTGAGTACGGTGCCCGCGGCCGTCAGTACCGATACCACCGGCTCGAACTCCGATCCCACCCGCACGATCGCCCCGACCACCGCGGCGGCCCCACCGCCCGCGGCGGTCACCACCGCTCCGGCGACGACGACCGCACCGGCCGGGCCGGTTTCGGCGGCGAAGGGGGAGGTGTGCACCGACGCGCAGGCCGGGCTGCTCGGCGCCGCGAGCGACGGCAGCACCCTGCTGTGCCTGCACGGTGGCAGTGGATACCGGTGGACCGGCCCCTATACGGTATCGACCGCGGTATATGAGGGCGGCTCGAGATGCGATCCCACCACCGACAAGACCGCCCGCACCCCGGACGGCCACGCCCTGGTCTGCGAGGGACAGGGCCGCAGCAGCAGCTGGTCGCGGTGGGTGGACTAGCGGCACCGCCGCGGTGGGTGGACTAGCGGCACCGCCGCGGTGGGTCGCCTGGTCTCACCTCTAGCTTCGAAGCTACCGTTCCCTCACAGCGAATATCCCGCGAGTACAGGAGGACCGCCAATGTCCGAACGCGTTGCCGTCGTAACCGGCGCGGCCCGGGGTATCGGGGCCGCCATCGCCACCCGCCTGGCACAGGACGGGTTGAAGGTCGGCGTACTCGACCTGGACGCCGCGCACTGCGCCGACACCGTGGACGCCATCACCGCGGCCGGCGGGCAGGCCGTGGCCCTGGGCGCCGACGTCTCCGACGAGGATTCGGTCGCCACCGCGGTGACGCAGCTCGCCGAGCGGCTCGGACCGCCCACCGTACTGGTCAACAACGCCGGCATCCTCCGCGACAATCTGCTGTTCAAGATGAGCGTCGGCGACTGGGACGCGGTGATGAACGTGCACCTGCGCGGCGCCTTCCTGATGAGCCGCGCGGTGCAGAAGTACATGGTGGACGCCAAGTGGGGTCGCATCGTGAATATGTCCAGCAGTTCCGCTCAGGGCAACCGTGGTCAGGTCAACTACTCCGCGGCCAAGGCCGGACTGCAGGGATTCACCAAAACCCTTGCGCTGGAACTCGGTAAGTTCGGCGTCACCGCCAATGCCATCGCACCCGGATTCATCGTCACCGATATGACGGCGGCGACCGCGGAGCGAGTGGGCGTGTCGTTCGAGGACTTCCAGAAGGCCGCCGCATCGCAGATTCCGGTGCAGCGCGTCGGCCGTCCGGCCGATATCGCACACACGACGTCCTTCCTGGTCAGCGAGGGCGCGGGCTTCGTCTCCGGTCAGGTCGTGTACGTGGCCGGCGGCCCGCTGGACTGAGCGGTCCGCATCAGGCCGGACTTCTTCGCAGGTGGCGTCGACCGATATGAGCCGAGGTGCGTTTCGTCGTACCGGGACGAGTTGGGTGTTGTTGACGCCGAGCCTGTTCGGGGTCGGCGTATTCCTGATCCTGCCGATCGCGCTGGTCGGCTGGCTGAGTTTCTACAGCTGGAATCTGCTGGGCCCGACGGAGTTCGTGGGCCTGCGCAACTGGCGATCGGTACTCACCGATGCGGGTTTCGGACATGCGCTGCTGGTGACGGGTGCGCTCACCCTGCTGGTGGTTCCGGTGCAGACCGCACTCGGATTCCTGGTCGCCGCAGTGCTGGTGCGGCGCCGGGCCGCCGGCGGATTCCGGGTGCTGTTCGCACTGCCGTGGATGTGTGCGCCGGTGGTGGTGGGCGTGATCTGGCGATGGTTGTTCGCGCCCACCGACGGTGCGCTCAACGCGCTGCTGGGCAGGCGGATCGATTGGCTGGCCGACCCCGCGCTCGCATTGCCATCGGTTGCGGCGGTGAGTATCTGGTCGAATTTCGGATATGTCGCCCTGTTCTTCGTCGCGGGCCTGCGTGCGATCCCGCCGGAGATCCACGAGGCCGGCGCCATCGACGGAGCCACCGGGTGGCGGCGCCTGCGCTGGCTCACCCTGCCGCTATTGCGGCCCACACTGTTCTTCGTCCTGGTCACCGGCACGATCACCGCGTTCCAGACCTTCGACACGGTGTACGCGCTGACCAAAGGGGGTCCGGGCGATCGCACGAATGTGGTGGCGATGCAGATCTTCTCGGAGGCGTTCGACGCCGCCCGGCCGGGGCGGGCGGCGGTGATGTCGATCGTCGTCTGCATCGTGATGATGATCGTCACGGTCGCGCAGCACCGATACTTCCGCAGCCGGATCGGTGATGAGGTCTGACCTGCGGCGGGTGGCCGCGGTGCGGTCGGTTCTCGCCTATCTGCTCCTGACCGCGGGTGCGCTGTGCACGGTCGCACCGCTGGTGCTGGCTGCGCTCACCGCGGTGAAGACCCCACGGCAGTTCGCCACCGAATCTCCACTGGCACTGCCCGATCCAGTGACCGGCGATAACTTCCGTGCCGTGATCGATCAGGGCCTCGGGCGTGCGGTACTGGTCACCGCCCTGATGACGGTCTTCATCACCGCCGGGCAGCTGATCACGTCGATACTCGCCGCATATGCCTTCGCCTGCACGGAGTTCCGCGGCCGCGATCTACTGTTTTGGATCTATCTCGCGACGATGATGGTGCCGCCGATCGTCACGCTGATCCCGCTGTATCTGATGTTCGCGCGGCTCGGCTGGCTGAATACGTTCTGGGCCCTCGTATTACCGTTCGCCTTCGGCTCGCCGTACGCGATCTTCCTGCTGCGCCAATATTTTCGCGGCATTCCGGGTGAGGTGATCGGTGCCGCCCGCCTCGACGGCGCCAATAGACTCGATATTCTCTGGCATGTCGTGGTGCCGATGAGCCGGCCGGTATTGGGGACACTCACGGTGATCACGATCGTCACCCAGTGGAACAGCTTCATGTGGCCGCTGGTGGCGGGGTCGGGTCGCTGGCAGGTACTCACCGTGGCGACCGCGGATCTACAGACCCGATACAACGACCAGTGGACGCTGGTCATGGCGGCGACCACACTTGCCGTCGTGCCGCTGGTGGTGCTGTTCGTGGTGTTCCAGCGGCAGGTGCTGCGCTCGGTCGCGTGGACGGGTCTGAAATGAGGGTCAAGAGTTCGACGGTTGCGGTGTTGTCGGTGCTCCTCGGGGCGGTCCTGCTGGTCACGGCAGGGCTGTGGCTGGGCCGCGATACCGAGACATCCGGCCGGACCGTGGTCCGGCTGCGGATCTGGGATCAGAGTTTCGTTCCCGCCTATCGCGCCGCACTCGACGAATTCCAGCGGGACAACCCCGATGTGGAGGTCCGGATCACGGTCGTGCCGTGGGCGTCCTATCAGCAGAAACTGCGATTGGATGTGGCGGGCGGTACCGCCGACGATCTGTTCTGGACGAATATGTACACCGACTACGCCGATGCCGGGAAGCTATCCGATATCGGTGCGATGCTCGGCCCGGATGCCGTGCGGCAATGGGACCCCGATGCGGTGTCCCAGTACACCCGGAACGGAAAGCTGTGGGCGGTACCGCAATTCGTCGATGGCGGCACAGCTGTCTACTACAACCGTGACCTGCTCGCTGCCGCCGGAATCGATCCCGCGCAGCTCGGCGAGCTGACCTGGAATCCGCATGGACCGGACACCTTCCGTCCGCTGCTGCGGAGGCTGGCGGCGGCCGCACCGTGGGTCTATAACGCCGCCAACGACTTTCAATCCATCGAACTGCCGTATCTGGGCTCGGCGGGTGGCCGGTTCCAGGACGGCGACCGCTACGTTTTCGATAGTCCGCAGGCTGTGGACGCCTTCGGATATCTGACGGATCTCATCGGCGCGGGGCTCACCCCGCCCGCAGCGGACATCCGCAGCGGCAGCGATTTCGCGAAGAACGCGTTCCTGCAGGGCAAGCTGGCCTTGTTCCAGTCCGGCAGCTTCGCGCTGTCGTCGGTCGTGGAGCAGGCCGGATTCCGTTGGGGCATAGCCATGATTCCGGCAGGTCCAGCGGGGCGGGTCAGTACGAACAACGCGATCGGGATCGCCGCCGGCGTCCACAGCGCGCATCCCGGTGCCGTGCGGCGAGTGCTGAGCTGGCTGGGCAGTGCTGCCGGGAACCGTTATCTGGCGGCCGGCGGGCAGACCATTCCGGCGGCGATCGCCGATCAGCAGCTCTATCGAGATTATTGGTCGCACAGGGGTATCGACGTGTCGCCGTTCTTCGATGTGCTGCGCGGGCGGCGCATCGAATCCGGTGGCGGCCCGGGTTTCACGGCGGCGTTGCAGGCCGTCGACGCTATTTTCGACGAGATGTTCCTGGGAAGGATTCCGGTACCGGAGGCCCTGCACCGCGCCGAGATCGCCGCCCGGGACGCCGCGGCGTGATGGGTCAGAGCTCCCCATCAGGCCACATCGGACACAGCCGGCTGATCAGATCCGGCTGTGGTCGACCAGCGGTGTGCGCGGGCCGAAGGCCGGTTTCCTGGCCTGGCCCGAGATCTCGAGCAGCCGGATCGCGCGATAGCGGTGCGGTCGTAGCGGTTCCAGATATTCGACCATCTCGTCGTCATCGAGTGGGCGGCCCAGCAGGGTCCAACCGACGATGGCCGACAGGTGGAAATCACCGACCGACAGCGCATCCGCGTCCCCGAGGGCACGCTGCGCTATCTCCGCCGCGGTCCACACGCCGATCCCCGGCACCGTGCGCAATCGCTCGGACGCCGCGTCCGGAGCCATCTCCGCCGCGGCCTCCACTGCCGCGGCCATCCGGGCGGCGGTGACAATGGTGCGCGATCGCTGCGGATCGACATTGGCGCGGTGATAGTCCCAGGAGGGTATGTAGCGCCAGGTCTCCGCCGCCGGCGGTACCCGCATCGGCGCGGGCGTCGGTCCCGGAGCGGGATCGCCGAAGCGCCACACCAGTTTTCGCCAGGAAGCCCGGGCCGAGACGGTGTGCACCCGCTGTTCCAGAACGGCGGGCACCAGAGCTTCGAAGACGAGCCCGGTGCGCAGCATGCGCAACCCGGGATGGCGACGATGCGCCTCGGCGATACGGGGGTGTTCGGGAGCGAAATCACCGAGATCCTCGTCGGCACAGAGCATTCGGGGAAGTCGATCGAGGAATTCCGCGGCACCCGGGCCCCAGGCGCGGGCGCCTATCGAGGTGGGGCCGGACTGGACGAGCCGATAGGTGACCGGACCGCTCGGCATGCGCGATGCCCGCCACTGCGCGCCGTCGGCGGTGACGCGATGGCAGGGGTCCCCGGCGCCGCGCCGCAGTGGCCCGAGGGTGGCGGCGAGGGCGATCGGCTGCGCGGCGGTGACGGTGCGTTCCGTGCCGTCACCGTGCGATTGCGCACCCGTGGCGGGGGCGAGTTTTCTCCGAGTACCACGAGCTCGCGCGGTACTCGGCGCGGTCTCGCTGCGTCCGGTCATCGCGTCCATCCTGTCATCGCACGATTGCGCGCAGGTCCCCGGATCGCCGAGCCGGGCGTCCGGAGTGCGCGGCAGGCGCGGACCGGGCCTCCCGGGCACGGGAAGTGCCGGTCGCACTCGCCGCCCGACCCGGCGAGACTGATTCCTGCGGTCCCGCATATGGCGTGGGTCACGCGGACTCGCGTTGGTGTAACGATATGATCACGCACGTCGATCTCGATGAAGAATGGTTTCAACAGCAATCGTTCGGCAATGGCATAACGGAGGTCTCCATGCTTACCAACGTCTTGAATTTGCTGCTCAATGTGTGGGGCGGGGTATCAGCCGGCAGTTCGGGTTACCAGATTCCTCCGGGCACGCTGCCGTTCGGTAGCTGATCCCGGCATCCACTGCGCCCGCCGTCTGCGAAGGCGGCGGGTATCGGCCGCCAACGCACCGCTCGAACGTCCGATCGGATGGTCAATTACCGGTCAGATACTGGGCCAGATGCCTGCTCGGATATCCGGCGAGCTGTTCGGCCTGAGTCCGGCAGGAGAACCCGTCGGCCAGTAGCGAGCTCCCGGATTCGGCCGCGCGCAGCGCGGGTAAGAGGCCACCCTCGGCTACAGCGACCGAAATATCGTAATGACCTGATTGCATTCCGAAATTCCCAGCAAGTCCACAGCATCCACTGATTTCGGTGATATCCGCGCCTGTGCTCCGCAGCAGTCGCAGATCCGCGGCGAAACCCGTCACCGCGTGCTGATGACAGTGCGGCTGCACCACCACCGCGTCGCCCGAACGGTCGGGCGGTGACCACCCGGGTTGTTCCCCGAGGAATTCGGCCAGTGTGCGCACCGCGCGGGCGGTCGGCGCCGACCGCGGATCGCCAGGGAGCAGTTCGGGCAGGTCGGACCGGAGTACCGCGGTGCACGACGGTTCCATGCCGATCACCGGCCCGCCCTGGCGAATGTGGTCGTCGAGGGCGTCCAGGCCCGCGCGCAGGCGTTTGCGCGCACCGTCGAGTTGGCCGGTACTGATCCAGGTGAGGCCACAACACACCCGCCGGCCCGGGATCCGGACCCGATATCCGGCCGATTCGATCAGCTCGACTGTGGCCCAGCCGATTTCCGGCGCGAAGGCATCGGTGAAACTGTCGATCCACAGCATTGCCACCGGCCGGTCCGGATACTGTTCGGGGCCGCGCCGCGCCCATTGCCGACGGAACGATCGCGGCGCCAGACGCGGGGCCGGCCGGCGCGGATCCATTCCCCCCATACGCATTCCCAGGGCTCGTATCCGGTCGTTTCCGGTGAGCGCGTTGACTATTCGTGGCGCGAGGGTTCCAGCGGCCAGCCACCGGGGGAGTTGCCCCAGGACGTAGTGGTCGATCGGGCGCACCCGATGCCGGTAGGCCCGGTACAGCGTTTCGGACTTGTAGGTCGCCATATCGACCCCGGCCGGGCAGTCGGATGCGCAGGCTCGGCAGGACAGGCACAGGTCCAGCGATTCGGCGACCGCGTCGTCGCGCCAATCGAGTGCACCGCGCACCACTTCCTGCAGCACCCGGGCCCGGCCGCGGGTGCTGTCCTTCTCGTCGGCGGTGGCCAGATACGACGGGCACATGAAGCCACCGGTCGCCCGGGTGTCGGCCCGGCATTTCCCGACCCCGACACAACGATGCACTGCCGCGCCGATATCGCCGTCGGCAGCGAAGGTGAAACCACCGGCGGCCGGCACCGGCCGCAACCCGGCCAGGCGCAGATGCGCGTCGACCGGTTCCGGGCGCACGAGCACTCCCGGATTCAACAGATCCCCGGGATCGAAAAGGCCCTTGAATTCGGCGAATACCCGCAATGCCTCCGGAGAGTAGATGCGCGACAACAACTCCGAACGTGCGCGGCCGTCGCCGTGTTCGCCCGAGGCGGAGCCGCCGTAGCCCACCACCAGATCGGTGGCGTCGGACAGGAATTCCCGGAAACGGCGCGGGGCGTCGGCGATCGGCAGATCCAAGCGGACGTGGATGCAGCCGTCGCCGATATGCCCGTAGAGCAGACCGTCGACGCGGTGCGCGTGCATCAAATTCTCGAAATCGCGCAGATAGGCACCCAGATGTTCGGCCGGAACGGCGGCGTCCTCCCATCCGGGCCAGGCCGGTGCGCCGTCGGGCGTGCGGCCCGCCAGACCGGCGCCGTCGGCGCGGATTCGCCACAGCCGGGCGGCGATCTCGGCGTCGGTGACGATCCGGGAATCGACCGCACCGCAGGCGCGAACCACCGAGGCGGCGGATTCGTACGCGAATTCGGCGGTGTCACCGGCGAATTCGACAAACAGCCAGGCTCCGCCGACGGGCAGGTCGGGTACCGATCTACCGTGTGCCCGGACGACGTCGACCAGGCGCGCGTCCAAACCCTCCACCGCGATAGGCCGGCCGGCGAGCACCGCCCGCACATCGTCGGCGGCGGTGGGCATATCGGGATAGCCCAGTACCGCGACCGCGGTGGCCCTCGGTATCGGCACCAACTCCACGGTCGCGTCCAGAAGCAGTCCACAAGTGCCCTCGGAACCCACGAACGCCTTCGCGATCGAGGAGCCGCGTTCCGGCGTCAGGTACTGCAGTCCGTATCCCGAGGCCTGCCGCTCGAATCGGCCCACCTCGGTCCGCAGTACGGCCAGATTGCGGCGAGTGAATTCGGTCAACCCGGATATCACCGACAGATCGGTACCCAGGCGGTGCTCGGCACCGGTGCCGTCGAGTATCCGCAGTTCGCGCACGGTGTCGGAGGTACGGCCCCACGCCACCGCCCGGGGGCCGCAGGCATTGTTGCCGATCATTCCGCCGAGAGTGCAGCGATTCTGGGTGGACGGGTCGGGCCCCAGACGCAGACCGTATTCCGAGGCCGACCGCTGCAACGACGACAGCACAACTCCGGGTTGCACTCGGGCGCACCGGTTGTCGGGATCTATCGACAGCACGGCATTCATGTATCGGCTGAAGTCCAGCACCAATCCGGGGCCGATCGCATTGCCCGCCACCGAGGTTCCGCCACCCCGCGCGGTCACCGGAAGGCCCTGCTCACGCGCCGCGGTCAGCGTGCGCGTGACATCCTCGTCCCCGCGCGGAAAGACCACCGCCGCCGGCCGCACCCGATAGTTGGACGCGTCGGAGGAGTATTCCGCGCACCGACGTTCGCCGGCATCGACCTCGCCATCGATCCGGTCGCGCAGAGCCCGCACCCAGGAGTCGGTCATATCGCCAGGGTAGAACCTCGCGGCATCAGGATGGGAGCAGCACGATCTTGCCGAGGCTGTGCCCCGTCTCGCTCTCGCGCTGGGCCGCGGCGGCCTCGCCGAGCGGATAGGGGCGCGCGGGCCCGGGCAACCGGAACTCTCCGGCGGCGACCAGTTGCGCGACCCGTTCCACCGCGTCCAGGCCGTCCTTGCCCGCACGGGAGAAGAAGGCGACGCCCTTGTCGGCGGCGGCGCCGTCGGCGATGGTGATGATCCGCTCGGTGGTTCCGCGCAATTCGATTGCGGCATCCAGGAATCCGTGACCCGCACAGTCGAACACCGCGTCGATGCCGTGCGGGGCCAGCGCCCGTACCCGATCGACCACACCCGCACCGTAGGTGGTGGGCTCTGCGCCGAGGGATCGCACCAATTCCCGATTGGCGGCCGAGGCGGTACCGATGACCGTGGCGCCGAACGACCGGGCCAGCTGCACCACGAACGCCCCGACCGCACCGGAGGCGCCGTTGACCAGCAGCGTCTCACCCGATTTCAGGCCGAGCTCGGCCAGACCACCGCCCGCGGTATTCGCCGCGACCGGAATCGCGGCCGCGTCCAGGAAGGACAGACCCGAGGGTTTGCGGACGAGTGGGCCGGCGAGGGCGTATTCGGCGTAACCGCCGCCCTGTGCCCAGCCCAGCACCCGATCACCGGCCCGGAACGCGGCGTCCGGGCCGGCCGCGTCGACCACACCGGCGATCTCGAATCCGGCGCGGCGCGGAAACGCGCCCGGCCCCGGCATCACGCCGGCGCGCATCTTCCAGTCGGCGGGATTGACACCGGCCGCCTTGATCGCGACCCGGATCTGATTCGCGCCGGGGTCGGGAATCGGGACCTCGACCTGCTGCAGTACCTCGGGCCCGCCCACGTGGTCGTACTGGATCGCTCGCATCCGATGATTCGACGCCATGGTGTCGACCCTATCGCCCGGTGAATTTCGCTCGTGGCGAAGCGGGACTACTTGCTCTCAACCTTTGTTGAGGTCTTAATGTCGGTGGCCCGGAGTTCAATGGGACCCCGGCAGGGAAGGAGATGCGGATGAGCATCGAATCGGTCGCGTGGAGCCAGCTGTACCGGCAGGCACACGCACCCCAGCGGCGCCGCGGCCTGCGCCGTGAGACGGCCGCGCGAATTCTGCGATTCGCTCGGCCGCACCGCGGCCGGCTCATCGGGTTCCTGGTGTTCAGTATCGCGTCCGCGCTGCTCACGGTGGCCAATCCGGTCCTGGCCGGACATGTGGTGAACGATATCGTCGGACATTCCGCCCCGCGGTCGGTGCTCACCCTCGCCGCGGTGATCGCGCTGGTCGCCGTATTGGACGCGGTGCTGGGGATCGTCATCCGGTGGCTGTCCGCCCGGATCGGCGAGGGCCTGATCCTCGATCTTCGTACCGCGGTATTCGATCATGTCCAGCGCATGCCGGTCGCCTTCTTCACCCGCACTCGCACGGGCGCGCTGGTGAGCCGGCTCAACAACGATGTGATCGGCGCGCAGCGCGCATTCAGCACCACCCTGTCGGGTGTGGTGACCAATGTCGTCACACTGCTGCTCACCGTCGTCGTGATGGCCCGGTTGTCCTGGCAGATCACCCTGCTGGCGCTGATCCTGCTGCCACTGTTCATGCTTCCGGCCCGCCGGATGGGCACCCGCATCGCGGCCATTCAGCGCGAGGCGGCCCAGCTCAACGCGTCGATGAGTACCCAGATGACCGAACGCTTCTCCGCGCCCGGGGCCACCCTGGTGAAACTGTTCGGACGCCCCGATCAGGAATCGGACGAATTCGCGGCGCGGGCCGGACGGGTGCGCGATATCGGGGTCCGCACGGCGATGCTGCAAACGGTCTTCGTCACCGCGCTCACATTGGTTTCGGCATTGGCGGTGGCCCTGGTGTACGGGCTGGGCGGCTGGTACGCGTTGCGCGGGCAATTGGACGCCGGCGCGGTCGTCGCGCTCTCGCTGCTGCTGACCAGGCTGTACTCCCCGCTGACCGCCTTGGCCAGTGCGCGGGTGGACATCATGTCGGCACTGGTGAGTTTCGAGCGGGTCTTCGAAATCCTCGATCTGAAGCCGCTGATCGAGGAGGCTCCGGATGCCGTGCAGGTGCCGGCCGGACCGGTCGCGGTGGAATTCGATCGGGTGACCTTCTCCTACCCGTCGGCCGACAAGGTGTCGCTGGCCTCACTCGAGGACGTGTCCACCCTCGATCAGCGCGGCGGCACCGAGGTATTGCACGACATCTCGCTGCGTGCCGAACCCGGTCAGATGATCGCCCTCGTCGGATCCTCGGGCGCCGGGAAATCGACCATCGCGCAGTTGCTTTCGCGACTGTACGACGTGGATGGCGGCGCCGTCCGGCTGAACGGCGTGGATGTCCGCGATTCGACAACCCGGTCCCTTCAGGACACCGTCGGGCTGGTGACCCAGGACGGGCACCTCTTCCACGACACCATCCGGGCCAATCTCCTGCTGGCGCGGCCGGAGGCCGAGGAGGGTGAACTGTGGAATGCCCTGGAGCGAGCGCGGATGCGCGCCGTGATCGAGCAACTGCCCGATGGTTTGGACACCGTCGTCGGCGAGCGCGGATATCGGTTGTCCGGCGGTGAGCGGCAACGGCTGACCATCGCCCGATTGCTGCTCAAACAGCCGCGAGTGGTGATTCTCGACGAGGCCACCGCATCACTGGACTCCACCTCGGAGGCGGCGGTGCAGGAGGCGCTGACCGAGGCGCTGGACGGACGCACCGCACTGGTGATCGCACATCGGCTGTCCACGATCCGCAAGGCCGACGAGATTCTGGTCGTCGAAGACGGCCGCATCGTCGAGCGGGGGGACCATGCGCGGTTGCTCGCCGAACAGGGGCGCTACGCGGAGCTCTACCGCACCCAGTTCGCCGACGATACCGAGGTCGCGGCGGCGTGAAGGCGGGGGCGAGACCGCGGCGGTCTCGCCCCCGGCAATCTACGAGTGCGCCGAAACGGCTTCCGGCGCCTCCGCGTTCAGCGAGCGCGGCACGGTGGTGACCGATCGGCTCAGACCAACGAGGCCCAGGGCCACCACACCGAGTACCGCTCCGATCCACGCCACCGACGAATAACCCATACCTGCCTCGATCGCCAGGCCGCCCAACCAGGGGCCGACGGTAATGCCGATATTGAACGACATCACATTTCCCGCGGCGCCGAGCGTGCCGGAGTCGGGCGCGAGGCCGAATACCCGGCTGTTCAGGACCGGATTGCTGCCGAAACCGAACGCCCCAAGAGAAATGCGGTGGCCGCCACCGCAGGCCAGTACTCCGCGGTCAGCGCCAGCACCACCGAACTGATCACCACACCGGAGATTCCCACCGCGAGTGTGCCGAGGGGACGGCGGTCCGCGGTACGACCACCGATCACGATCCCCGCCAGCGAACCGAGACCGTAGATTCCCAGCATCACAGGAACCCAATTGTCCGCAACGCCGGTGGTTTCGGTCAGCAGCGCCCCCAGGTATCCGAAGGTGACCAGCAGCGCGGCCGTTGCCACCATCGTCGTCGTGTACAACAGGGCAACAGGTGTGATGGCCAAGGCGCGCAATTCCTTTCGTACCGGTGCGGCCGGGCCCGCATGCCGATCCGGCACCGCGATCGCGACCGCGAGCAGCACCGGCACGCAGACGACGGCGACCGCCCAGAAGGCCGCCCGCCAGCCCAGATGCTGACCGATGAAGGTGCCCAGGGGCAGACCGAGGACGGTCGCGACGGTGAGTCCGCCCGCGACCACACTCATCGCTCGCCCACGTGCGGTCGCCGGAACCAGCCCGATGACCGTCGCGGAGGCAACCGACCAGAATCCGGCGTAGACGAACGCGCCCACCACCCGGGTGGCGATCAGCACTCGGTAATCCGAAGTCAGTGCCGCGATGATGTGAGTGGCGATGAAGATGGCGAGGAAGGCGAGCAGCGCGGTGCGGCGCGACCAGCGTGCGGTGACGACCGCGGATATCGGTGCACCGAGAAGCATCCCCACCGCGAAGGCCGAGATCAGCAGTCCCGCTTGCGGAACGGATATTCCGAGGTCGGCCGATATCTCGGTGAGCAGACCGGACAACATCATTTCCGAGATGGGCGTGATCAGAGGCATCGCATCGCAGTCTCGACAATGCCCGCCAGCGTCGCGCGCGTCGCACCACCGCGAACCGCCACCCGCATTCCGCCGATGGTCGCGATGACGAATTGCGCGAGATCGGCCGGGTCGGATCGATCATCGATCTCCCCGGCCGATTGCCCGGCCCGGATCACGGCCACGAGGGCGGCCGTCCGGCGATCCAGATCGGCCCGCAGCAATGCCGCGACCTCGGGATCGCTCGGCGCCATCTCGATGGTGGTGTTCACGACCAGACATCCGAGTGGGTCATCTTCGGGCGCGTCGACCACTCGCCACAGCAACGCCCGGAGCTTCTCCTTCGCGGTTCCCGGACCGTCGAGCACCGCGAAGGTGTCGGCATTCTTGGACGCCATGTACCGGCGCAGCGCGCGCTCGAACAGATCGCGCTTACTACTGAACGTGTTGTAGATACTCGAGCGACCCAAACCCGTTGCCACACAGAGATCCTGCGTGGACGTGCCCTCGTACCCGGCAGTCCAGAAGGCCCGCATCGCGGCGTCGACCGCTCCGGATTCGTCGAACTGTCGCGGTCTGGCCATCTGGTCACGCTAACACGTTTTGGATAGATCAGTACAGAACCATGTCCCGCAACCGCGCCACCGACGGGCGCGGCTGATCGGTCCGGTCAGAATTCGCCGGCGACCGCGAGCACGGTCCGGCCGGAATGCTGTCCGTCGCGGATGGCGCGCAGGACGGTTTCGGCCTCGGTGACGGGTGCGATGTTCTCCAGCTCCGACAGATGCGCGGGCTTCAGGTCCTTGCCGAGCCGAGTCCAGAGTGCGCGGCGCTGTTCGATCGGGAAGTTCACCGAGTCGATACCGAGCAGGCTCACACCGCGCAGGATGAACGGCATCACGGTGGTGGGCAGATCGGTGCCGCCGGTGAGGCCGCTGACCGCGACCGAGCCGCCGTAGCGAATGGTGCTGAGGATGTGGGCGAGCGACTTCCCGCCCACACTGTCGACCGCGGCGGCCCACTGCGCCTTGGCCAGCGGCCGGGGTTTGGCATCCGGATCCTCGGGCAGGCGGCCGATGGTCGCGGCGGCGCCCAGCGCCGACAACAGCTCGCCCACATCGGCTTTGCCAGTGGAGGCGGTGACCGCGAAGCCGAGGCCGGACAGGATATCGAGCGCGACGCTGCCGACGCCGCCCGTCGCACCCGTCACCAGGACGGGCCCATGCGCGGGAACCAGACCCCGATCCAGCAGGGCCTGCACACTCATGGCGGCGGTGAAGCCGGCGGTACCCAGTGCCGCGGCCTCGCGGGTGCTCAGACTCTCGAGTTTCACCACCCATTCCGCGGGAACCCGGGCGTATTCGGCGAAACCACCATTGTGCGCGACGCCGATCTCATACCCGTGCGCGATCACCTCGTCGCCCACCGCGAACGCGGAATCCTCGGAGGCGATCACCTCACCGGTGAGGTCGATCCCCGGGATGATCGGGTAATTGCGCACCACACCGCCGCGCGGGGTGATGGCCAGCCCGTCCTTGAAGTTCGCACTCGAATAGTGGACCTTGATCGTCACCGTGCCGGGCCCGAGGAAATCCTCGCCGACCTCCTCGCGGGCCAGAACGACGCCGCCGTCCTCGGTCTCATGCGCAACCATCGCCTGGAACTGCATGGGTTCGAGCATAGGTGCCCCCATGCCCTGCGGCTATGGCGAAACCGGCCGGATTCACGGCCCGAATGCCGCGACCCCGACCGGGCCGACACCCACGCACACATCCAACCCCGGTGTGCGCGAGCCGATTCGCAGCAGCTCGCCGCTGCCGACCACATGGACGAAAACCGTGTGCACACCCGCCCGGACCGGCGCGACCGCGGGTGCGCCGTGCTCCAGCGCCACGGTGATCCGGCCGTCCCGATCGGCGAAGTAGTTGATCTGTGCCGTCCAGCCGTGCTCCAGCATGGGCCCGTCCAGCCACAACGCCACGGGTTGCGCACCATCGACGCGGTATCCGCATCCCGGTTCCGGACCCGCGAGAATGCGGCGATTCCACCACACCGACGCGTCCACCAACTTGCCCTCGTCGGTGAGCATGCGCAGTCTCGGCGTCGCGACGGCGAAAGCGCCCGCCGGCGCGATCGGCCCGAGTACCCGCGCCGCCAGGTTCTGCGGATGGGCCATCGGCGTCAGCACATCCCACGGCACCTCCTGCTCGAGCAGCGGCGAACCGTCCCAATCGGCAAATGCCGCTTCGGCATTCGTGAGATAGGTACGAGTAGGGCTGATCTGCCAAGATCTCGTGAACGACACCGTGGTGTACAGACTGCTCGCCACGAACGCCACGGTCAGCGCGATCACCGACCCCCGGGCCCAGCTCCGTGAGTTCTCGGGCGGCCGGCCGAACCCAGGGCCCGGACGTCGCGACGCACCCGCCCCCGACCTCGTCCCGCCGGTCTCCCGCACCGGCGCAGCCAGCAGCAGGGCACATCCGGCAGCCAGCACCACCGCGACATCGGCGAGATAACGCAGCGACTGCATGAGTTCCGCGGCGGTATTGGGCCCCCCGCGAATCAGGACAATCGGAAGTTGAACGGCCAGAACATATCCGGCCACCAGGATCCACACCGGCAGCACCCGCCGGCGCATCCACACCGACAGCAGCACCACCAGCGCGACCATCAGCCAGGCTAGTACGACGGCCCACCCCGGCGGGGTCGCCCACGGAGTCGACGGCAACCAGCGCTCCCACACCCACGGCCCACCCAGCAGTGTGGGGACGATGCCCAGCGAGGTGGCACTGTGCAGCAGTCGGCGCACCCCGGCCAGACTCGTATCCAGACCGGTGTGATTCGCCACGGTCAGGTAGGCCGCCGTCCAGCCCGCCAGAACCGCCGCCGAACCCAGCCACAGCCGAGCGCCCGCACCCGCGACCGCACGCACCGCCGCCCTACCACTCGATTCCGGCCGCCGCACATACCGATCCAGCACCGCCACGGCGAAGGCCACGAACGGCACCGCCACCGCCTTCTCGAAGAACAGCAGCCCCACGATCAGTACGAGCACACCGGAGACGGCGTAGCGGCCACGCCCGGTACGCACCAGCAGTACCGCATCGGCGACGACCCAGGCCAGCGCGAACTGCAACGGCAGTGCGTTCAACGAGGCCGCCCACCACGCGAAAGCGGGCAGTGTCAGAGGACAGAAGAGATATCCGGCGAACGGGATGAGCAAAGCCCAGCGAGCCCGCCCCGCCCGCAGCGGGACCAGCACCAGCAGCATGCGCAATACCGCCACCGAGGCAGCCAGCTGCAGAACCAGCATGGTCACCACGGCCCCGCCCCACTGCAGCGGCGCGATCTTGGTGACCACCCACGCGGTCGCGAACGCCAGCGGCATGAAGTGACCGTCGTGGTCGTAGAGCAGCAGATCGGGAGACCAGAGCGGATAGCGACCCGCCCGGCCCACCAGGATGAGATCGTCCCAGTAGAAATACCCGCGACCGGCCACCCATCCGCGCACCGCGATCTGGGCACCGATCAGGACCACGGCCACCAGCAGCACCAGTGACAACCGATGTGGTTCGCCCGCCACATTCCCGGGCCGCGGGCCGATCACATCGTCGCCCGGCGTAACCCGAGCCGCGGAGACCGGTTCAGGTGCCGGGTGACCGTCGGCCAGTACCCGTTGCGCCCACGCCGAACCCCGGGCGAAGCCGGGCGCGGAGAACATGACACCCCACCCTAGTGGCCGGGGCACGCCGGGCGGCCAGTCACCGGCTCATTCGAAAACAGGAGCGCGCTTCTCGAGGAAGGCGCCGATACCTTCGGTGCCGTCGGGTGCGTCGGCACATGCGGCGATGAACGCGGCCTCGCGCGCGGTCTGCTCCTCTAGCGTGTGCGACGAGCTGACCAGCAGCAACTTCTTCACACTGGCATTGGACTGCTTCGGCCCCGCCGCGAATTCTGCCACCAGTTCGTCCACCGCCGAGGCGAGGTCGGCATCCGGCACGACCCGGTGCAGCAGCCCCCAGTCCAGGGCGTCCGCGGCCGACAGCGTGCGGTTGGTGAACATCAATTCCTGGGTGCGGCGCAGGCCGATCAGGCGCGGCAGGTAGTAGGAGGCGCCACCGTCGGGGCTGAGTCCGGCGCGGGTGTAGGCCATTGTGAACTTCGCCGATTCGCCCGCGAAAACGAGATCGCCGGCCATCGCCAGGCTGAAACCGGCACCGGCGGCCACCCCGTTGACGGCCACCACCAGCAGCGCGTCCATCCGCGCGAATGAGGACAGCGCGTCGTGCAGATCGTCGGCCAGACCCTTGACGTAGGCCCCGGCGGCACCTTCCTGTGCGGCCATGGCCTTGAGATCGCCGCCGGCCGAGAAGAATTTGCCCGCCCCGGTCAGCACGACCACCTTGAGCGCCGGGTCGTCGGCGCACAGCGCGGCGATCTCGGCCAGTTCCCGTCCGAGGACGTGGTCGATCCCGTTGGCGGCCTTGGGCCTGTTCAGGGTGATCCGCGCGACGGCGCCGGTCCGCTCGAAGGTGATCGTCTCGTACTCGCTCATGAGCTGCCTTTCGTCGAGTCTGCGAGCTCAGCATGACAAACGCGCGCGACTCGCGCGACGCCGCCACCGTCGAGGCATATCCGGCATCCGGACACGGAAACGGCTATTGCGGCACGAGCTCGAGTCGCACCCCGAGCAGCCGGACCGGCCGATCGAGTTCGAAACGGTCGACGACCTCGACCGCTACCGCGGTGATCGCCTCGGCATCGATCGTCGGTTCGGGCAGCTTCTTCTGTTTGGTGCGGGTGTAGAAGGTGTTGGTACGCACCGTGACTCCCACCCGGGTGCCGATGCGCCCGGCCGCCGCCATCTCCTCGGCCACCTCCCGGGCCAGCCGCGCCACCTGGGCCCGGATCTCCTCGCGATCGGTCAGGTCGTGCGGAAAGGTTTCGGATTTACTACGGCCCACCGGAATTCGCGGCTCGGTGACCACATCGGTATCACCGGCACCGTGACCGAGAACCCACAGATAGGGTCCGGTCGATGGGCCGAATTCGGCGGCCAGGACGGTGCGGTCGGCCGCTGCGAGTTGGGCGACGGTATCGATTCCCAGAGCCGACATGCGCTGCGCGATGCGATTGCCGATACCCCACAGGGCGCTGGTCGGCCGCTGCGCCATGAGCTCGTCCCAGTTCTCGGCGGTGAGCCGGAATATCCCGGCGCCCGCGGCGGACGGCGCAGTCTCCGGAGTGGACAGCCGATCATCGCCGGGTGCGGAATCACACCTTACCTCAGCACTTTTCGTATCCACGTCCGCGCCCTTGCCGACCGCCTTGGCGAATCCGGTCGCCAGTTTCGCGCGTAATTTGTTATCGCCTATGCCTATCGAGCAGGTGAGGCCCACATTCGCTACAGCGCTGCGGATTTCGCGGGCCAGCGATTCCGGATCATCGGTATCGGCGGCCAGGAATGCCTCATCCCAGCCCAGCACCTCGACCCGCACCGGAAAGCGCCGCAGCACCTCCATCACCTCGTCGGAGGCCTCCTCGTAGGTCGTCATATCCAGTGGCAGGAAAACGCCCTCGGGACATTTGCGGAGGGCGGAACGCAACGGCATCCCGGCGCGCACCCCGAACGCTCGCGCGGGATAGGACGCGCAGGTCACCACCTTGCGAGGCTCGTTCGGATCACCGTTACCGCCGACGATCACCGGTAGCCCGCGCAGCTCGGGATGACGACGGAACTCCACCGCCGCCTGGAATTGGTCGAGGTCGACATGTAACAGCCACCTGGCCACAGCTCCGTTCATACCGCACGGAACCGACAGCCGGACGGACTTCCCGGGTCGAAGGCTTGCACTCCGTCAAAAACAGAATTAGATTCTGTAGATGAAGATTCGAGATCGGTTACTGCTCGCCGCCGAGCGTCAGTTCGCCGAACAGGGGGCACTCGAAGCGACACTGAGCGAGATCAGGCAGGACGCCGGCGCCAGCGTCGGCGCGCTGTATCACCACTTCCCGGACAAGGCGGAGCTGTACCGCCAGGTCTGGGCGCATGCGCTCGCCGACTACCAACGGCATTTCTGGGCGGGCATCGCCGACAGCGCCGATGCCCGGAGCGGGGTCGTCGCCGGAGTGACCGAACACCTCCGCTGGGTTACCGATAATCGTTCCCGCGCAACGATTCTGATGTCTCCGCGTCCGCCCGGGGTGCACGACAGCGACAGCAACCGGGAATTCCTGACCTCGGTCGCGCGCTGGTGGCGCACCCATACCCGCTACGGCGCGGTCCGCGATCTCGACTTCGACCTGCTGTACGCGCTGTGGCTCGGCCCCGCCCAGGAATATTCCCGGCAATGGGTCGGCGACGGAATCCGGACCGAACCCATCGAGGTCGCGGCGGAACTGGCCACAGCGGCCTGGAAAGCCTTGCGCGGCAATGAAAACCCCGATGAGACCACTATCCGAGGCGGTATCCGTGAATAGTCCGACGCGCACCGAGAACAACGCCGACACAGCAGCACACGGAAGCCGTGCGCCCGGATCGGCAACGTGCACAGACAAACTCACCCTCGAACAGGCGCGGGCGGTACTGGCCGCGCAGCCGTTCGCCCGGCACGTGGGCACCGAGATCACCGAATTCGCGGGTGGATCGGCCACATTGGTGATCGATCTGCGGGACGACCACACGCAGCAGTTCGGCTTCGTCCACGGCGGCGTCATGGCCTACCTGGCCGACAACGCGCTCACCTTCGCGGCGGGCGCCGCTCTCGGGCCGAATGTCCTCACCGGCGGTTTCACCATCACCTATCTGCGCCCCGCCGGTGGGGAACGGCTGCGGGCCCGGGCCACCGTCACCGAAGCCACCCGAAGTCAGGCCGTGACGAGATGTGAGATCTATTGCGACAGTGACGGTTCCAGTACCATCTGCGCGGTCGCCCAGGGCACGGTACGGGCCGTCGATCGCGCATTGCCGACAACCGGTGGCCACACCGCAGCCGGCGCGCCCAACACGTCCTGACCATATGCGCCCGGCAGTTTCGTCGCCGCGATCCCGGTCGTAGGATTTCGGCATAACGATCACGAGGATGTGCCGATGACCGAATCACAGGACCGCAGCCCGGACATCGCCGGCGACGATCCGGTGCCCGCCGTGCGCATAACCGATCACGAGCGCGCACAGGTCGCCAGGCAACTCGATCTGGCGCTCGGCGACGGTTCCCTCGACCTCACCGAACTCGATCGGCGTCTGGCCGCGGTCTACGCCGCGCGTACCCGAGCGGAGCTTGCGGTCGTCACCGCCGATCTACCGGTGGCCGCCGCCGGTGAACCGCTGGTTCTGACGACGATCAGCGGATCGCTCCGCAAGGACGGTCCGTGGATCGTGCCCACCGAGATCACCGCCACCGCGGCGTCGGGGTCGGTCCGGCTGGATTTCACCGAGGCGATCTGCCCGCATCCCGTCGTAGAGCTGCATATCGGCATCGCCTCCGGCAGTGTCCGTTTGACCGTCCCGCGCGGCTGGAAAGTGGACCTCGACCGCGTCGCCATCGCCAGCGGCAGCGCCAAGAACCGGATAGGCGAGCCCCCACTTCCCGGATACCCGACCCTGCGCGTCGACGGTTCGATCGGCTCCGGTTCCATCCGCGCCCGCTACCCCAAACTTCCGCGCCGCTCGTTCCTCGCCTGGTTGCTCCGCCGGCCCCGCCGGTAACCGGATCGTCGCCGACAGCACAAGGGGCCGTACACCTTTCGATGTACGGCACCTCGGTCTGCGGTCAGGCGCTGGCAGCGAACGCCTGGTACGCCGGTTCGGCGATCGGCTCGATGGCGTAGGCCAGGATATCGGCCACGTCTGCGACGGGGCGGACATCCAGACTCTCGAGAACCTCGGCCGGCACCTCATCCAGATCCGGCTCGTTGCGGGCCGGGATGAACACAGTCTTCAGTCCGGCACGCTGTGCGGCGAGCAGCTTCTGCTTCACGCCGCCGATCGGCAGCACCCGCCCGTTCAGCGTGACCTCACCGGTCATGCCGACATCGGCGCGCACCTGCCGTCCCAGCGCCAGTGACACCAAGGCGGTGACCATGGTGACACCCGCGGACGGTCCGTCCTTGGGCACGGCACCGGCCGGGAAGTGGATGTGGATATTGCGATCGAGAACCCCCGCAGCGCTCCGGCGGGCCGGAGCGTAACCACGTACTTCGGCATCGGATGGAGCCTCGATACCGATCTCCTCCAGATGCGAGCGGACGTAGGTCAGCGCGATCTGTGCGGATTCCTTCATGACATCGCCCAGCTGCCCGGTCAGGGTCAGCGAGCGCTCACCCTCGGCGGCATTGGCCTCGATGTAGAGGACATCGCCACCGGCACCGGTCACCGCCAACCCGGTCGCCACACCGGGGACCGAGGTGCGCTCGACCGAATCCGGAGTGAACCGCGGGCGGCCCAGGTATGCCGTCAAGTCGCCGAGTCCGATGGTCAGCGCATCGGAAATCGCTGCGACATCGGACTTCTCCCGATCCGCGCCGTAACCCAGCGCGGGGTCGTAATTGAGGTCGACGACCGTGGAATCGCCCTTCGCCGTACTTATCTCGTCCTGCGACAGCCGAGTCGCCGCCTTGCGCAACGCCTTCGCGAGCAACCGCTCCAGCTGCCGCACACCGGCTTCCCGGGTGTAGTTCGCGGCGATCTCCCGCAGCGCCTCGTCGGTGAACGAAACCTCCTCGGCGGTCAGGGCATTGCGTTCCAGCTGCCGGGGCACCAGGAAGTCCCGTGCGATGGCTACCTTGTCGTCCTCGGTGTAACCGTCGACGGTGATCAGCTCCATGCGGTCCAGCAGCGGGCCGGGAATGGTCTCCATGACATTCGCGGTCGCGATGAACAGCACATCGGACAGATCCAGATCCAGATCCAGGTAGTGGTCGCGGAAGGTGTGGTTCTGCGCGGGATCCAGCACCTCCAGCAGCGCGGCCGCCGGGTCACCCCGGAAGTCCGAGCCCACCTTGTCGATCTCGTCCAGCAGGACAACGGGATTCATCGAACCCGCCTCCTTGATCGCACGCACGATCCGGCCCGGCAGAGCGCCGACGTAGGTGCGGCGGTGACCACGGATTTCGGCCTCGTCGCGCACACCGCCCAGGGCGACACGCACGAACTTGCGGCCCAGTGCCCGCGCCACACTCTCACCCAGCGAGGTCTTACCCACACCGGGAGGGCCGGCCAGCACCATCACCGCGCCGGAACCACGACCGCCCACGACCTCCAGACCGCGCGCGGCCCGGCGGGCACGCACGGCCAAGTACTCGACCATCCGGTCCTTGACCTCGTCCAAGCCGTGGTGATCGGCGTCCAGTACGGCACGCGCGGCCGGAACATCGGTGTTGTCGGTGGTTTTCACCGACCACGGCAGATCCAGCACGGTGTCGAGCCAGGTCCGGATCCAGCCCGATTCCGGACTCTGGTCGCTACTGTGCTCGAGCCGATCGACCTCGCGCAGCGCCGCCTCGCGGACATTGCCCGGCAGATCGGCATTCTCCACACGGGTGCGGTAGTCGTCCGCGCCGTCGGGCTCACCCTCGCCCAGCTCCTTGCGAATCGCGTTGAGCTGCTGGCGAAGCAGGAATTCGCGCTGAGACTTCTCCAGCCCCTCGCGCACATCCTCGCTGATCTTCTCGGTGACCTCGGCCTCGGCGATGTGTTCCTTGGTCCAGGCGATCAGGGTGGTCAAACGGGTTGCGACATCGGGGGTGTCGAGCAGTTCGCGCTTCTGCTCATCGGTCAGATACGGCGCGTAGCCCGCGGTGTCGGCCAGCGCCGACGGATCGGTCAGCCGGTTCACCACATCGATGACCTGCCACGCCTCACGACGTTGCAGGACCGACACGACCAGCTGCTTGTATTCGGTCGCCAGCTCTTTCGTGTGCGCATCGGGCGCGGGGGTGTCGACCGATTCGGCCTCGACCCACAATGCGGCACCCGGTCCGGTGACACCGTGCCCGATCTTGGCACGCTGCTCGGCCTTCAATACCGCCGCCGACGCGCCCCCGCGCATCCGGCCGACCTGTTCGATGGTCGCGATCACACCGTAGGCGGCGTAACCCTCGGCCAAGCGCGGAGCGAGCAGCACGGAGTCCGAGTTGGCGGCCCGCGCGGCGTCGATGGCGGCCTGCGCCGATTCGTCGAGTTCGATGGGGACGACCATGCCCGGCAACACGACCGGATCGGTCAAAAACAGCACCGGCAGACGCTGTGGATTACTCACAGTTCCAGCCCCTTCCAAAGCATGCCCCGGATTCCTTGGGTTGTTCGCTTCCAGGGTTGAGCGTTACCTACTCAACTGCGGACCCCGCCGAGTTGTTCCAACCCTGTGTTCACCTGCGGCGAACGAGCGCGGCCCGAGCGCGAGTTGCTCGAATATCTCGACACCTTCATCGACACCATGCGCGCCCGCTGCTCGTCTTCCGAGCACAACCCGAGGCCCGGTTGAGTTACATACGGGCCCGGACGTCCGCTGCGGAATGCGCATCACCGTTCTCCGCGCCCAGGCTCGCGAGCAAGCGCAGCCCGTCTTCAGCGGGAGTGCCGGGTGCGGCGGACAACACCAGCAGCTCCATGCCCGACCCGTCCGGCAGCGCGAAGTTCTCCTGATGCAGTTCCAATAGTCCGACCAGGGGATGCCGATACGCCTTGCGGCCGTGCCCCCGGGCGCGCACGTCCGCACGAGCCCAGAGCCGGCGGAAACGCTCGCTGCCCATCGACAATTCACCGATGAGCGAAGCCAGGCGTGGGTCGTCGGGATATTTGCCGGCCGCCAGGCGCAGATGCCCGACCGCGTCGAGTGTGCAGGTCTCCCAGTCCGCGTAGAGGCCGCGGTCGGCTTCGTCGAGGAAAAGGTGGCGAGCGGTATTCAGTCCCGGCATCGGCCTGCCGTACAGCAATCCGGCGAGACGGTTCCCAGCCAGGACATCGAGCCGGTGATCCATGATCAACGCGGGCGCGCCGGCGACCAGGTCGAGCACCCGCAGCAATTCGGGCCGAATCCGCCCGCCCGGTGTCTTCGCGCGGGGTCGAGGCCGGCGCGCGAGGCGTTGGAGGTGCTCGCGCTCGGTCTCGTCGAGACCGAGAACGCGGGCGAGTGCGGCCAGGACCTGTTCGGAGGGCTGGGTCGCGCGCCTCTGTTCCAGGCGGACGTAGTAGTCGACGCTGACGCCGGACAGGTGCGCCACTTCCTCGCGGCGCAACCCCTCGACTCGGCGGCGACTGTCGGTGGGTATCCCGACGGTCTCCGGGTCGACCCGGGAACGCCGGGTCCGTAGAAATCCCGCGAGATCGTCCATATCCCCAGTATGACCGCGATCTCGCCGGCGAAGGTGGTCCTGCCGATACCAGGAAGTCCCGTCCGACGGTGACGGCGCCCCTGAATATCGGACGCCGCGACGGCCAGGCTCGGAAGCGTCCGCCCCACCGTGCTGTGAAGCGGCGGCCCGAGGAGGCGGCGTGCGCCACACCGCAAGGCCCCGCGAGCAGCACCATGCACAGGAGTACCCATGAAGACGCTGATCGTCCATGCGCACCCGGAGCCGAAGTCGCTCAACAGCTCGCTGAAGGACCTCGCGGTGTCCACGCTGGAAAGCGCCGGGCACGAGGTTCGGGTGAGCGATCTGTACGCGATGAACTGGAAGGCCGTCGCCGACGCCGCCGACTACGGTCCCGAGGCATCGAGTCCGCTGCGGGTCGCCCGGGACTCCGGCCGTGCCTTCGACGCCGGGTCACTCTCCCCGGACGTGCGCGCCGAACAGGAGAAACTGCTGTGGGCGGACATGATCATCTTCCAATTCCCGCTCTGGTGGTACACGATGCCCGCGATTCTCAAGGGCTGGGTGGACCGAGTGTTCACCTCCCACTTCGCCTACGGCGTCGGCGAGCACAGCGACACCAAGTATGGCGAACGCTACGGTGAAGGCACCCTCGCGGGCCGCAAGGCGCTGCTGTCGGTGACCATCGGCGGACCGGAATCGCATTACGCCGCACGCGGAATCAACGGCCCGATCGACGATCTACTGTTCCCGATCCACCACGGCATCCTCTACTACCCAGGCATCGAGCCGCTGCCACCGTTCGTCCGCTACGGCGCCGACCGAATGACCGACGAAGATTACCCGGACATCGCCAAGGCGTGGGAGCAGCGTCTGCTCACCCTGGAATGGACCGAGCCGATCGCCTTCCGACGCCAGAACTTCGGCGATTACGAGATCCCCTCATTACATCTGAAGCCGGGCCTGGAACCGTTGGGGTACAAGGGGTTCGGGCTGCACGTGCGTGGGTGACCGCGACGGTGCATCCGCCGCGCGGATGCGTACGGCGGTTCGATGGACAATCGGATCCGCTTGACTCTCGAGGTCGTCGAGGCGGTGGTCGCCGCGGTCGGGCCCGAGCAAGTCGAGTACGGATCGCACCGGGCGTCGGCGCCAACGACATCGCCGAAACCGGCACGGCAGCACTGTATCCCGCAGCGGGCTGATGTGCCGCGGTCGAGGTCATCGCGATTCTGGATCGGCGGGCGCGCGGCACCACCCGTCCGCCGGGCACCGACCCGACTGTGATCGGCTAGGTGTGATGTCCAGGGAGGTTGTCCCGCTGTGTGTGGGTGAGTTGGTGTGACAGGTGAAGGCCTCCGGTAGTGAAGTGGAGCTGTCTAGGAACCGCTTCACCGCAACCCGGAGGCCTTCGTGTCCCACGCTAACGCAGCGCTGACTCCCCGTGCCCGTCTACGTCTGGCCCGGCTGATCGTCGAGCGGGACTGGACCTGCACAGCAGCAGCGAAATTGTTCATGGTCTCGGCACGGACCGCCCGGAAATGGGCCGAGCGCTACCGCACCGAAGGCGTGGCGGGAATGGCCGACCGCAGCTCGCGCCCGAGGACCCAGCCGAACAAAACACCAGAACACATGGTGCGGCGCATCGTGGCGTTGCGGTGGCGGCATCGACTCGGCCCGGTCCAGATCGCTGGTCGGGTCGATATGCCGGCCTCGACCGTGCACGCAGTACTGGTGCGGTGTCGTATCAACCGTTTGTCGCGCATCGACCGTGTCACCGGCGAACCATTACGCCGCTACGAACACGACTATCCCGGCTCGCTGATCCACGTCGATGTCACCAAGTTCGCCAACATCCCCGACGGCGGCGGCCACCGATTCCTCAGCCGCCACCGCGGCAAAGCCAATGCTCGCGCGACCGCGCACCGAACCGGTGAACGAGGCGCTCGCTCCCGGCCCGTCATCGGCACGGCCTATGTCCACACCGTCATCGACGACCACTCCCGCCTGGCCTACGCAGAGATCCGCACCGACGAGAAAGCAGTCACCGCGATCGCGGTCCTGCGACGCGCGGTGGACTGGTTTGCCGAGCACGGCGTCAACGTCGAGAAAGTGTTGTCCGACAACGGATCAGCCTACAAATCCCACGCCTGGCGCGATGCCTGCACCGAGATGGACATCCGCCACAAGCGAACCCGCCCCTACCGGCCCCAAACCAACGGCAAGGTCGAACGATTCCACCGAACCCTCGGCGAGGGATGGGCCTACGCCCGCCTCTACGAATCAACCGAACAACGCGACACCGCACTACCCGCCTGGCTGCACTTCTACAATCACCACCGAGCCCACTCCGCAATCGGAGGCCGCCCACCAGTCACCCGACTGACCAACCTCCCCGGACATCACAGCTAGGACGTCATTGGCACCATGACGGCGAGCAGATACACGATCGACCTGGCGATCCGGCATGACGGCTTGGGCCTGACGAGCGAGGCATCCGCAACAGGTGACTGGCCTACACTCGTACGGGTGGCGACCCACTCCGCGTCCGCACAGACCCCGGCAGGCGGCCGGCAGGCGCGCTGGCAGCCGCACAATGATCGGCGGCGCGAGCAGATCGTCGCGGCGCTGATCGAGTTGCTGGAGGAGTCCGCACCCGGTGACGAGATTTCCATGCAGCAGATCGCGAAGCGGTCGGGGCTGGCGAAATCGGTTGTGTATCGCCAGTTCTCGGGGCGGGACGAGCTGGATCGGCGGGCGCGGAGCACGGTCAGCGAGCAATTCATCGATACCGTCGATACAGCGCTCGATATCTGGGACGGGTCGATTCACCGGATCCTGTACCGCACGGTCGGGACGGTCGTGGACTGGATCACCGAACATGCCCGGCTCTACGACTTCGTGCGCAGCGGGCCGGCGGTCGGCGATCCGGACGATATCGACGCGCTGAGCAGTATCAAGGCCACCATCGCCGCGCGCTCCCGAGCGCTGGTCACCGGGCTCGGCGGAGTCGTGGGGGTGGTCGACGAACCCACTGCCGACACCATGACCTTCGCCATCGTCTCGATGACCGAGGCGACGGTGAGCCGTTGGGCGCGTGATCCGGAACCGGCGCTCACCCACGATCGGCTGATCTCCGAGGTCGCGGGCTACGCCTGGAGTGTGCTCGACGGCGCGGCCCGCGCACAGGATGTGACGCTCGATCCGGAACTACCGCTGGTCGAGATGATCAACGCACTGGCCGGTGACGATCAGGCCGCCGGCCAGCCCATCAGCGGTCCGACGATCGGCAACTGAGCCGCCGCCGCGGCCGCCGGATTGCGCCGCTCGGGTTCGCCGCGATACCGCGATGACTCCCCGTCGACGTGTAGCAGCGACCACACCTTGCGGGTCACCGGATTCATCAGCCCCAAGTCGTCGGCCAGTTTCCGCATATCGCCGAAGTAGCCGGACAGGATGCGGCGCGAATGCGGCGAATTCCAGAAGGCCTCGTCGATGACCTCGCGCGGAATATCGAATTCCCGGGCGAATGAGGGCGGCGGCGCCATGATCTGACCGGCCAGCCAGCGCATCGTGATCGGAAATGCCAATCCGCACATGGCCTTTCCGATCGGTCCCATCCGCTCGATGTGCGCCTTCAGGAACTCTCCGGCGAAGGAGATGTGGCGAGCCTCCTCGGCGATGTGGATCTGCATGGTGCGCAGCACCGCCGGCGGCACCGACTCACCCTCGCGGATGACCGCCTTCTGATAGTGGTCGATCGGTTCCTCACCACCCAGGATGCCGATGAACAGAATGGTGTGCGCGTAGCCGCCGAGCACACCGATCAGGGGCGATGTCGCCCGGAACAGCGGCCGCATCCCCGGAACATCCACGCCGATGCGGTTGATCAACTCCTGGAACATCTGGATGTGGTTGCACTCTTCGGTCATCTCGTGCAGGCAGTACCGGAACTCCGGGGCTCCGTTGGGGAGCTTCATGATGTACTGCATCATCCCGCGGATCAGGATGCTCTCGAAGGCCGCGCCAACCTTGATCACATTGGCCATGCGCCATTTGCCGATCTCGATCTGCCGGGCCGGCGGCAGCGATCGGTACCACTCGGTGCCGCCCAGCGGATCCAGATCGGGGGAGAGCACCCATCTCGGATCATCGGGATCGATCGCCAGTTCCGGTGCGTCCCAATCGATATCGAGATAGGGATCGAAATTGCGGTGAACGGACCCCTCGGACAGGACCGCCAGCGCGTCCCGGTACTCCGGGCCGAACAGATCACGACGTTCCACATGCGACAGCGTCATCGATGTCTCCTTGCTCTGCGGGACACCGAATCGGCAGGTCCGCTACCGGACCGGGTAGCTCCTCGGTGACCGACACCACGGGGGTGACTTTCTCCAGAATATATGGGACTCACAGTCTCAGACAATCCCCCGGCTCGAATTTCGGCGAACGGCATCCCGGAGACCACTCCTCCCGGTCGCGATTCGCCGCGCCGACCTGCGCAGCTACCGCCCCGCCGCATTGACACCATTGGGCCCCGGTGAGAATGTGAGGGCCCAGTCAACTCGCACGTCCGCACGGCACAAGGGGGATCCACTATGGCGGTAGTCGCCGGTGGTGCGTTCATCGACTGGGAACAACTGACCGGGCAGCCCAAACTCGTCGTGGATCTGATCACCTTCCCGATCTTCAGCGCCTTGGCCGGCTGGCTCACCAACTGGACCGGTGTGCTGATGCTGTTCTGGCCGTTGCAATTTCGCGGCATCCGGATTCCGGGACTGCAGGTGCTCTATCCGTACTTCCCGCGCCGGGTGCAGGTTCTGCCGACCTTCTCCGGCGACGGGAAGCGCCTCGGCTTCCAGGGTTTCATTCCGGCGCGCGCGGAGAAGATGGCCAGTATTTGCGTGGATATGGCGATCATGCGGATCGGTAGCCCACGCGATTTCATCCACGAGCTCGATCTCGAGGGCATCGCCGACTACATCGCCGATCAGGCGCACGAACAGCTGCAGCAGATCGTCGACGATGTGATGTACCGGGAGAATCCGGAACTGTGGCGAGCGGTGCCGCGCCCGGCCAAGCAGATTCTGTACCAGCGCATCGACAAGGAACTGCCGAAGCTGTGCCGGCGGGGATTCGAGCAGCTCGGCGACAATGTCGACCAGCTCATCGATATCAAGATCTTCGTGATCCGGTATCTGCAGGCGAATCCCCATATCCTCAAGGATCTGACCACCACGATCGCCGCCCCGGAGCTGCGTTTCATGGTCCGGGTCGGCTTGCTCGGCGCGCCGTTCGGCGTGCTGCTGGCGCTGTATATGCATGTGCACTACGCCATTCCGGTGATCGGCTGGATCCCCGGCTGGCTGGTGGTGCTGGCCGCGGCCGCGGCGATCGGTGTCCTGGTCAACATGATCGCCATCAAGATGGTGTTCGAACCCGGCGATCCGCAGCCGCGCTACAAGTACCTCTGGCGGCAGGCGCTACTGGCCAAGCGGCAGCCCCAGGCAGCCGCCGATCTGTCCCATATCCTGGCCTATCAGGTTCTGACCCTGCCCAATCTCGCCGCCGAACTACTCGACGGGCCGAACGGTGACAAGACCCTGCAGCTGGTGGAACATCTCATCGCCGATGAGATCCGCACCCAGCTGGGCCCCACCCGTTCGGTGGTGCGCGCCGCCTTCGGTGCACGCCAGTTCGACAATCTGCAGGTGGGAGCGGCCGGCGCCGCGGTGAGCCTGGCGCCGAGTCTGGTCGAGGACGAGGTGTTCGCCCTGGATCAGGCTCGCAAGATCGACGAATTCGCGGCCCGGAAACTGAAGCAGCTCACCCCGGGCGAGTTCATGGAGATGTTCTACGCCTCGGTCGAGCAGGACGCCTGGCTGCTGTATCTGCACGGCGCCGCGCTGGGCCTGGTCGTCGGTGCGGTACATCTGCTGATCTTCGGCTGGTGACAAATACAAGCACGCTTGCTTGCATTTTTTTCGGCCCATTGCCATGCTGTCGTCATGGCTGATCTGGAGGCGCTGCTCGCCGATTTCGAGGCCGAATGCGCGGATCTCGACCACTTGGTCGCACCCCTCGCCGAGGCGGACTGGGCACTCCCGACACCCGCCGAAGGCTGGACCATCGCCCACCAGATCGCGCATCTGACCTGGACCGATGAGGTGTCGACGATAGCGGCGACCGATGCCGCCCACTTCGCCGAACTGCTGCGCGAGGCCACGACGAAAATCGCCACCTTCGTCAACGACGCCGCCGCCGAGGTCGCGACCGTGCCCCCACCGCGGCTGCTGGAACGGTGGCGGCGCGGCCGGGCCGGTTTGGCGACGGCACTGCGCGCGGTCCCCGCAGGGACCAAACTGCCGTGGTTCGGTCCGCCGATGAGCCCGATGTCCATGGTCAGTGCCCGGTTGATGGAGACCTGGGCACACGGCCAGGATGTGGCCGACGCCTTGGACGCCACCCGCACACCCACCGCTCGGTTGCGCAATATCGCCCACATCGGGGTACGGACACGGGATTTCGCCTACACCGTGCACGCCCGCCCGCTACCGGATGAACCCTTCCGGGTCGAACTGACCGCTCCGGACGGCGCGGTCTGGAGCTGGGGCCCGGAGGATGCCGCACAGCGCGTGACCGGATCGGCGCTGGATTTCTGCTTGCTGGTGACGCAGCGCCGCCACCGCGACGACCTGCCGCTGATATCGACCGGATCCGACGCCGCCGAATGGCTGACCATCGCACAAGCCTTCGCGGGACCGCCCGGAACCGGACGCGCCGCCGGCCGGTTCGACTGAACCGACCAGGAAGAGCGGGCGAGCGCCGACTCGGAGTGCGCCGTGCTTATGGCCGACCGGACGCCGTTGGCCGGAGGTCTTCGAGATCGCAACTCGAAGCTGGCGCTCGCCAGCCCTGTACGAATACCCCGGCCGACCATTGCACAAACCCGCAAGGTGACCGCTCTCGCATACCCCATCGAACCTCTCCGACACCTGTCGGCGGCTGTGATGTTTGCCGCAGCGGTGCCGCACTATGCCGTATCACGCAGTAACCTGGACACGCGTACGACTTTCAATGGTGCGGGTCGCGTACGAGGGGAACAAGGGGAGAGGGAGACGCACCGATATGGCACCGCACACCGCGCATTCCCGGTCCGCCGGCCAAATTCTGCAACACACCGCGATCGTGCTCGCCGGTATGGCGAGTATCGGTCTGACCGTCGCCGCCGGAACGTATGTCGTCAATCAGATCGGAGGCACCGGCCTGCCGGCCGTGATCGGCCCCGGGGAACCGGACACCGTGAACCCACCGGCGCCCGAACCACAGCGTTCCGAGGCCGAGGCTCCCAACACCGCCTCGGGTATCGCTCGATGGGGACTGGCCGTCGAATCCCGGCCGTTTCCGATCGCCGTCGCCGAGGGCGCGGCACGGTTGCCCGACCACGCCCCGTCCGGCGTCGTGGCACCGGAGCCGACATCCGCGGCCGCTACCGTGCGCCCCGGCGCTGTCGGTGGTCGGCTGAATCTGTCCGAGGACACCTACCTCGGTGCGAATCTGTCCAGAACACAACAGAATTCGCTCACAGTCAGGCTCAATACGAATCTTCCCGCGGCATTCGGAGCCACCGAGCCCTCGCAGAGCGAACCTGCCGGACCGTCCTCGGGTGTCACCGAATTCCGGACCGATCTCGACGTGCACAGCGGTGAGCTCAGCGTCGCGATGACCGATCCGTTGCTGGGGCGCCACGATATGCAGGTCGAGCGGCATACCGAACCGGCACCGGTCGATTCCGAGCATCCGCAGCAAATTCCGGATTCCACACAGGCATAGCCAGCCCGCATCACCGGCCGGTACCGTACTCGGTATTCGGCCGGTTTCGGCATGTCCGCTCCCGCTGAGCACACTCGAAACAGACTGGACGTCCGAGGCATTTCCCCTCGTCAGCGGTTATTCGCCACCCTGGTCGGCGCCCGCACGTTAATCCCCGGTAATCGTTTAATAAAGAGGAATTTTGTAGTACTTTTGTGTGGCAGTCGGGGAACAGGGAGGGCCTATGGGCCACATCAGGTACGCGAGTGACGTCGGGGCTCCGGTCGAAGTCGCTTTCGCCTACACCGACAACCATTTGTTCGTCCCGGATTGGATGTTCGGCATCGCCGGCTTCGAACCGATCGGCGACGCCGGCCATGGTCCGGGCGCGCGCTACACGGCCTCCATGCAGCTGGGTCTTTGGCATCCGGCCGTGGAATGCGAGATCACCGAGTACCGCCGCAACGCCGTGATCGGGTACACCCTGCGCAGGCGCCGGCCGGGGAAGGTGGCGCCTGCGCGGGACCCCGGATCGATGTCCGCCGCCGAAGGTGCGGCAGCAGCGGTGCCGGGCACGACGACGCTGACTCTGCGGGTCGATCCACTCGGTTACAGCCGCTCCGTGCTGACCTTCGAGGTCGACTATCCTCCGCTGACCCGCCGGCCGGTACGTCCCGTCGCGAGAGCGCTCGATACCGCGGTGCGGGCCGCCGTCCGCCGGAGCGAGGCGCAATTGCGCAGGGAGATAGAAGAATTCCACGGTACGGATCTTGTCGGCCGGATTGCGTAGGGTACCGGGCATGATCATCGTGAGCACCGACGGATCCTGCCTGCGTAACCCCGGCGGCGCCATCGGCTGGGCGTGGGTGGATCATCAGGGCGGATCGGCCAGCGCCGGAGCCGCCTCGGGGACCAATCAGGTCGCGGAGCTACGTGCCGTTCTCGAAGCCATCCGGGCCCATCCGGGTCCCGAGCCACTGTTCATCGAGAGCGATTCGCTGTATGCGATCAAATGCGCCTCGGAATGGCTACCGGGCTGGCGTCGCAATGGCTGGCGCACCGCTACGGGCAGCCCGGTCAAAAATGTCGAACTGGTCCAGTGGATTGATCACGCGATCGCCACCCGGCCCGGCCCGGTGCGGTTTCGCTGGGTCCGCGGCCACGTCGGCAACTACTTCAACGAACAGGCCGACCAACTGGCCGGTGCGGCCGCCCGCGATGCGGCCGCGGCGACCGATGCGGCCCCCGACGGGGTCGATGATCTGCCGCCGCTACCTGCCATGGTGGGGACACCCTCCCCGGTCACGATGCCCGATGCCGCGGTGACCACACCCCTCACCGCGGTCCCTCCGGAGAAGCCCCGATCACGTCCGAAAGCCGATACGACGGACACGCTCACGCTGTTCTGACCGGCAACAGACCAACCGAATGCTTCCGGCGGTGGTGGGTCGGCCCACCGCCGGAGGCGCTCGGTTCCGTGTCACCAGGATCTTTCACCCCCGACGCACCGCGGCCCGCGACGATGGACGTCGCGGGCCGCGGTGTTGTCGATCGGCGGATCGTCGATTCAGTTTCCGGGCTGCGGTGCCGGCCCGGGCTGCGGTACGCCCGCGTTCGCCTGCGGGACGGCGCCCGGTGCGGCAGGTGCCGCTCCCGGAACTCCCGGGCCCATACCACCCTTGGTGACCGGCGAATCGAACTTGGCGACCAGCCACTTGCCGTCGTGCTTCTCCAACTGCGCCACACCCGGAATGGTGATCTTGTCCGGCTGCGGAACGGCCTGGTTGGCCTGCTCCTGGGTGATGACCAGGACGACATTGGCCTGGTTGTCGTTACCGGACTCCCACGCGCAGTGGATCTCGTCCAGCTTCGACTTGGCCTGCACGCTGACCATCGCCTTCTTCAGCGTGTCCGAGGCATCGCCCCAGAACTTGGCCCATTCGCCCGTGGACTTGTCCTTGACGCTGGTGAAGTAGGCGTCCAGGTCCTTCGCGTCGTAGCTGGCCACGGCCTTACCGAAATCGCAGGCCGCCTGGGTCGAATCGTCGCGGTTGGCGAGCTGCTGGTCCCGGTTGCTCGCCTTCATTCCGAAGAGCACCACCGTGGTGACCGCCGCGACCAGCACCACCCCGGCCGCAAAGGCCGCGATGATGGGCACCCACGGCGTGTTCTTCCCGGAGGCGGGAGCCGACGCCGGGGCGGGAACGGGCTGCTTGACCGTCTCGGCCTCGGAGATCGGGCTCGCGGTCGGGAGCTTCACCGTCGCGTCCGGATCACCCGCCTTCGCGGCGGAGTCGGCTTTCGCGGTGTCGGCCGCCTTGCCCTCGGTTCCCGCGGCGGCCGCATCCTCGGCAGCGGCATCGACCGACGCGTCCGATTCGAACTTGACCGTTGCGTCCGTGGCGGTGCTGTCTTGCGTCGTATCGACCTTCTCGGTCGACTCGGCATCGTTTGTCGCCTTGTCCTTGGCGGTGTCGTCATCGGACATGAATTGATCTATCACCTTCCCGGCGTGGCCGAACCACGCCGTATGTTTTGGGCCACTCTACTCATCGCACCGGAGGCGGAGTCCGATCGTTCGGATCGGCGCCGGACGGCATCTGAGCTCCGTTGTTCGGAACATCGGGCCGAGGTGCGTTGGCCGAACCACGGATCTGCTGGTCCGGTGGGGCGTTCGTGCAGTAGTTCCACTTCGGAGCGGTTCCGTCTGTCACCACGTACGGCGCGACCGGCGCGTGTGCGTACTGGCAGAACGGACGCGGCCAGATATCGACCACCGTATAGAACTCTCCGTCGTGTGCGGGGACCCCGATGGCGGAACTACCGACGACCAGTGAGGGGAACAGTGCCCGCAGTGCCGGCAGTCGCAGCTGCGCGGCCCTGGTCATGGCCCCGAAGTTGGCGGCCAGACTGGTGATCGGATCGGTGGTCTTGTCCAGCGTGGCACCGAGCGCCTGCATCTGCCCCGGCGCCTGATCCAGCACCTTGCGCAACTCGTCGTTGGCATTGTTGAACTGAGTGAACAATGTCGACGAGTTGTTGGTCAGGGTGCTCAGATCGGGCTGCGCGTTCGAGGTGGTCGACGCGATGACCTGAAGGTTCTTCAGCAGATTGGTGGTCTGCGGCAGCAGATTGTCCAGACCGGCTGTCACGAGGCTCAGCGCATCGATCATGTCGCGCAACTGATCCGGGCCGCCACTCAGCGCGGTGTCCAGTTCACCGAGAATGGTGCTGAACCGATCGGGATCGATCTGATCGAAGAAGCCGCTGGCGTTGACCAGCACATCCGACACAGGAGTCGGGGTCTGCACCTTCTGCGGATCGAACTGGATCACCGAGCCGTCCTTCAGGAACGGACCCTGATCGGTGTTCGGCTGGAAGTCGACGTACTGCTCACCGGCGGCAGACAGGGCGTGCACGACAACCTGGGTGGCGACCGGAATCTTGTAGCGCGTATCGATCTCGGTCTCGGCCGCGATCGACGCACCCTGGTTGATGAGCTTGATCGAGTTGACCTTGCCGATGCGGAAGCCGCGCAGCGTCACATCATTACCGGGCTGCAGACCACCGGAGCGGTCCAGCGCCACCGTCACCGTATAGGTGCTGCGCAGCGGGTTGATTCGCATGACGCTCACCGCCAGGTACGACGCACCGACGACGAAGACCAGCACCAGCCCGAGCGCGGACAGCAGCAATTTGTGTCGTTTGAGCCAGCTCATCGGTGGCCCCCTGTCACTCGGCCGTAGACGATCTGCAGTACCTGGATCAAACTGCCCGCCAAATCCTGCAGATCACGCGTATCCCAGACCTTGCTGTGTGGCGGATCGGTGATAGCACCGACGTCGAGCTGGGTGAGGGTCGCGGCCACGGCGAGCGTATTGCCCTTGAACGAGGCGTCTGCCTTCGGCCGGATCTCGTGCAGCGCGTCGAGCGCGGGTCCGAGGGTGTTGTTGGTCTGCGACAGCGCGTCCATGAGTTTGTGCACGTTGTCGAGCAGTCCGGCCAGCTGATCGTGGCTGGTGTCGGCGTAGTCGCCGAGGGCCGCGCTGGTCGTCGCGATCTTGCCGAGCAAATCACCGATCTGCTTGTTGTTCTCGGCGATCGCACCGATCATCTGCGGCAGGGTGTCGGCCACCTGGCCCAGCTGATTGTGATTGGCCTCGATGGTGTTGGCCAATGCGTCGAATCCGCTGAGCACGCTGTCGATTTGATCGCTGTTGGCGTGCAGGGTTCCGGTGACACTCGTCATCTGTTTGATCAGGCTGGCGAGCTGATCCGGCCGGCCGCCGACCATCGAATCGAGTTCCGAGGTGAGCTTGGTCAGCGAGGCGACACCGCCACCGTTGAACAGCATCGACACCGACAGCAACAGCTCCTCGACCGTGGCGCCGGCCGAGGTGTGGTCGAGGCCGATGGTGTCGCCGCTCTTCAGCATCTGGGTATTCGCATCGGATTTCGGCTTCGACAAGGCGACGAACACATCACCGAGGGGAGTCGCCTGCCGCAGTTCCGCGGTGGAATCCACCGGCAGGGTGATGTCCTTGCGAACATCCATATCGACGATGGCCTGGAAGTCCTTGGTCACGATGTGGGTGACCACACCGACATCGGAACCACCGATCTTCACCTTGGCCTGATCGGGCAGGTTGAGCGCGTTGGTGAACACCGCGCGCACTGTGTAGGTGTCACCGGACTGTCCCGGCTTGGGCAACGGCAGGCTGTCCACCGTCAGACCGCAACCGGAGGCCAGCATGGTCGCGGAAACTCCCAGTGCCACGGATGTCCGGACCACCGCGGTGCGGCGCAGGCGCTTCGATCCCATCATTTCGTCAGTCCCAACAGTGCGGCGGACAACCCGAGGTCGGGCCCGAAGTCCTCGATCTTGCCGGTCCGGCAGCCGTCGGACTTCATCTGGATTCGTTCACAGAACAAGCTGACGATCTCACCGGTCAGGATGGTGCCGACGACGCCGTGCAGTCGGACGAAGCCACGATTGCGATCCATCGCGCGGTCCAGGTTCTGCAGCAGCAGCGGCGTCACGTCCACCGTCTCCTCCATACCGGCGGCGTTGCGGCGGAGCTGGTCGGTGACGGCGGTGAGCCCGGTCAGACTGTCGGACAACTGATTCTGATACTGACTGAACACTCCGCTGGTGTTGGCCAGGAAGCTGTTGAGCTGGTCGAGGGTGGCCTGCAGACCCGGTGCCTGCTCGGCCAGCAGCGACGACATCTGCGTCACCTTGTTGCTGAAGTCGCGCACCGATTGATCGTTGTCGGCCAGCATCGAGGTCAGCTCGTTGAGCTTGATGATGATGGTCGAAATCGCATCCTTGTTGTCGACACCCACCTTCAGCGCACCCGACAGCGCGGCCAGAGTGTCATGGATCTTCTGGCCCTGGCCGTTGACCATGTCGAAGAGCAGGGTGCCCGACAACGGCCCCTGAGTCTGGCCGGGAGCCGGCTTCAGCGCCTCGGTGAACTGGTCGATGGTCTTGATCATCGTGTCCAGCTCGACCGGAGTACGGGTCTGCTGCACGGTCAGATGTGTGTTGTCGGCGAGCTTCGGCCCGCCCGTATAACGCGGAGTGAGCTCGACATGCCGGTCGGTCACGATCGACGGCGAAATGATCGCCGCGGTCACGTTTTTCGGAATGTCCACATCGTGGTTCACCGTCATGTGCACTTCGACAAACTCACCCTTGGGGATGATCTTGTCGATCCGGCCGACATCGAGGCCGAGCACGGTGATCGGATTGCCCTCGAAAACACCGGCGATATTGCGGAAGTCGGCGGTGATGTGGGTGGAACCCCCCACCGCGTTCTGCACCGAACCGCAACTGCCGACCACGAGCATCGCCGCGCCGATCGCCACCGCCTTGGTGGCACGCGACAGCCACGGTGTACCGGATGTGCCGCGCATCGATGGTTTGGTCAGTTTCATCCCTGGCACCCCTCGATGACTCGGGCGAAGCACAACCAGTTGTCGGGGAACAGCCACGGCACACCGACCTCACCGTAGGGGCCGTTGCCGAACACGTTGTTGAACTGCCGCACCGCCACCGGCATGATCTGCAGCATCCGGTCCAGGTTGTCCTTATTCTTCTGCAGACCCTGCGCCATGGTGTTGAGCTGTTCGATGGTCGGTCCGAGCTGGTTGTTGTTCTCCGCACCGATCTGCTGCAGTTGCTTGGTCAATGCCGCGACATTGTCGAGCAGTTGCGTGATCAGGGTCTGGCGTTCCATCACCCGCGAAGCGATCGCCTCACCCTGAGTGATCACCAGCAGCACACTGTTGCGGTTGTCGCCCAGGATCTTGGTGACCCGGTCGAGGTCCTTGAGCAGACCGTCGACCTGATCGCGGCGATCGTTGATCGTCTTGGCCAGGGCGCCGACGCTGTCGAGCGCCTGCGCGGTCAGCTGCGGTGAACCGTCGATCTGATCACCGAGCACCTTCAGCGACTCGGAAAGCTTCTGGGTGTCGAGCGCCTCGAACTTCGGGGTGCCGATCTGCACCACATCGGCCAGGTCGTAGGGAACCTTGGTGTTGGACTTGTGAATTCGTCCGCCGGGCAGCCCCTTGCCGTTACCCGGATCGAGGTCGATGTACCGGGCGCCCAGCAGGGTGGCCATCTTGATGGAGGCCCGGGTGTCCGGGCCGAGTTTCACATCGTTGTTGATCTGCAGGGTGATCAGCACGTGATCGCCCTCGAGCTTCTGCCCACCCACGGTGCCCACCGGCACGCCGGCGACGTTGATCTTGTCACCGGATTTGACTCCGGCGGTCTGCACGAATTCCGCCTGCACATCGCGGGTGCCGACACCCAGCTTCTTGTAGCCGGCGGAGGCCACCAGCAGTGCCACGATCAGGACGGCGCCGACGATGCCGAGCCAGAAATAGCGATTGCCCTGGAACCGATTCCGGATCCTCTTGCCGAAACTCGTCATGGTCGGCACACCGCCGAATGCGAGGGTCCGCCGATCTGGCTGACAAGGCCACGCGGTAGCAGCACCCCGTACAGCGAGACGTCGAGGGAGCACAGATAGGCATTGGCGTATGCGCCATCGGAACTGAACTTGGAGACATCGGCCAGGATGCCCGGCAGATCGACCGCGGCCTGATCCAGCTTGGGACCGGTGTTGATCAGCAGGGTCAGTGCCGCATTGGAGGAATCCTGCGCGGCCGCGATCTTGGGCTGAGCCTGACCGAACATACTCACCAGCGAGGTGGTGGCATTCGCGATCTGCACGGTGGAAGCCTGCAGCGACTGGCCTTGGTCGTACAGGCCGCCGATGAGCGCCCGGGTCTGGGTCACCAGAGTCTCCAATTCATCACCTCGTTTCGCCAGTCCCGACATCACGGCCGACAGATTGGTGATCACATCGGACAGGATCGTGTCGCGCCGCTGGAAGTCACCGGCGAGCGCTGCGGCCTGGGTGATGAACGAGCTCAGCGATACACCGTCACCCTGCAATGCCTGGATGAAGGTGTTGGACAGGCTGTTGACCTGTTCGGGCCGCAAGGTGTCGAACAACGGCTGGAATCCGTTGAGCAGACCCGAGATATCGAACGACGGCTCGGTCCGGTCGGCCGGAATCGAGCCACCGTCACGCAGCCGTGAATTGTCGCCCTTGTTGCCCGGTTCCAGCGCCACGTACCGCTGTCCGATCAGATTCTGATACCGGACCAGGGCCTTGGTGTTGCCATACAGGTTCTGATCCCGCTGTACGATGAACGACACCTTGGCGTTGTGCTGCCCCTCGAGCTCGATATCGGTGACCTTGCCGACCCGCACGCCCGCCATCCGGACGTCGTCGCCCTTCCGCAGGCCGAGGACATCGGTGAAAACGGCCGCGTAGCTGTTGGTCGAGCCGTTCACCGTGCGCGCCAGGGTGTTCCAGATGACCACGGTCACCAGTACCGAGACGATGGCGAAGATACCGAACCCGATCAGCGGCTTGCGAATGTTCATGAGCGCGCACCGCTCTCGGAAACTTGCAAGGTTCCACCCCTCAGGATCGAGCTCATCAGCATGTATTCGGCCGTCGTGGGTTCCCGGCCGAGAATCTGCGCCATCGCGCCCCGCCCGGTGTAGTAGGCGATCGGCCCCGCGTGGGGCTTCGACGCATCCGATGCGGGCGCCGCGGCCGGAGCCGGCTGCGGTGCCGGTGCCGGAGCAGCGGGTGCACCCGGCAGGCCCGGCAGAGCGGGCAGCTGCGGGAACAGCCCCTCGAGCGGAGTCCCCGCGAGCGGATTACCCGACTGCGGTGCCTGATTCGGCGCGGCGGTCTGCGAGGTGTCGCCCGTCGTAACACCCGGGATGGCGGGCAGGCCCGGCATAGGCGGCATCGGCGGCAGGCCCTGCGCGGAGTCGAGGACGCGCGGCTTCAGCGCCGGCGTCGGCGGGCCCACGTCGGCGACCTCCGGCGCGGTGCCACAGCTCGGCGCGGCGAGATCGCCGTAGCGCGGGCAGTCGGACCGGTCGTAGGGCTTGTACGGCGTGAGGGTCAGACCCAGATTCCAGATCATCTGCTTCTGCGAACCCCAGTTGAAGGTGGTGCTCAGCGCCCGCACCGACGAGTTCAGATTCGCGATGGCCTGGGGGATCGCGGACGGATCCTCGGCCAGGGCGCCGAACATATCGCTGGTACCCGCGGTCAACTGTTTACCGACGTCGGGGTTGCGGGCGAACAGGGCATTGACCTTGTCGACGGTCGCGGACGAACCGGTGATCAGATTCGCGAGCTCACCGCGCTTGTCGGCGATGGTCTGCGCGGTCTTCACCGATTCCGACAGCGCCTGCATCAGATCGGGGGCCGACTGATTGAGCGCGTGCATCGAGGCGGACAGATTGTCGAAGGTCCCGGTCACATCCGGCACCGCGCCACGAACCTGGGTGAGCCAGTTGTCGAGGCGCTCGACGGTGGAACCGGGCACCCGGCCGCCGCTGTCGAGTGCGTACGACAGCGTGCTCAACACCCGGCCCAGCTGCATCGGATCGATCTTGTCGAGGATGGAGCGGACGGTGGTGAGGGTGTCCTGCAGGGCGATGGTGCCTTGGCTGTGATCCTCGGTGATCTCCGAACCCGCCTTCAGCGAGGCGGCATCCGTTCCGTTGTAAACGAATTCGACGGAGGTGACCGCGAACAGGTTGCTGGGCACCACGCGTGCGGTGACATTGGCCGGGATCGACGAGATGTAGTCGGGCTTCATATCGATGTGCACCTGCTGGAGCTCGCCCTTGGCGGCCACCGACACATTCTTGACCTCGCCGACCAGCACGCCGCGGAACTTCACATCCGCGTTGGGCGGCAGCCCGTCACCGGTGGTGGTCAGATTCGCGGTGACGCCGACCGCCGGCTTCAGGATGTAACCCTGGTACCGCGCGAAAAGGAAGGCCAGCGCGAGAACGAAGACGAGCAGACCACAGGCACCGGCGATGAGCAGTTGCCGCATCGTCGGCCCGCGGCCACTGGGATCGATGATCATGCCCGCGCTCCTGTGCTTTTGCGGGACACCCGCACCCGGTCGGCCCGGTGATCAGGCTTCGCATTGTGATTCACCGTGCCTGCTGTGCTTTTGCGGGACACCCGCACCCGGTCGGCCCGGTGATCAGGCTTCGCATTGTGATTCACCGTGCCTCCTATCCCGAGATCCTGATGCCTGGGTTGACACCCCAGATGGCCAGCGTGATGAACAGGTCGGCGAATACGACCGCGATGATGCAGAGCTTGATCGCCCGGCCCGCGGCCACACCCACGCCTTCCGGACCACCGGAGGCGAAGAATCCGTAGTAGCACTGGATGAAGGTCGTGATCGCCACGAAGAGAACGGCTTTCAGCAACGACCACAGCACGTCGTGCGGTACCAGGAATTGATAGAAGTAGTGCTGGAAGGTGCCCGAGGCGGTTCCACCGATCAGCCCCACCGTGAACGAGCACGAGAGATACGCGATCGGCAGCGCCAGGCAGTACAGCGGCACGATCGCGATCATCGCCGCGATCATCCGGGTGCTGACGAGATAGGGCAGCGGCCGGATGGCCTGCGATTCCAGCGCGTCGATCTCCTCGGCGATCCGCATGGAACCCAGCTGAGCGGTGAATCGACAACCGGCCTGGGTCGCGAAGGCCACCGTGGCCAGCATCGGGCCGAGCTCACGGGTGGTGGCGAAGGCCGAAACAGCGCCGGTCAGCGGGCTCAGGCCCAGCAGATTCAACGAGGTGTAACCCTGAATGGCAACGGTCATGCCGCCGAAGGCACTCAGAATCAGTACGACACCGATCGTGCCGCCACCGACGATCAGGCTGCCGTTACCCCAGGTGACATCGGAGAGCAGGCGCCAGACTTCCTTCGGATAGTGCTTGAGCGCCAGCGGCATCGAACCGATCGACCGCAGAAAGAAGAAGACCTGGTGACCGACTCGCGCGAGCCAGTCCCGTGGAGCACCGGCGGAACCACGGATCCGCTGCAGAGGCCGCAGTAGCGGCGGAACATAAGTTGACGACACCGGATCAAACCATCTGTGGGGGGAACAGGGCGTTATAGATCTGAGTGATGATCAGATTCGTACCGAACAACATCAGTGCGGACAGCACCACCGCGGTGTTGACCGAGTTGGCGACACCGCCCGGACCGCCGCGGGTGCTCAGGCCCGAGTCGCAGGCGATGATCGCCGCCAGCAATCCGAAGATCAGCGATTTGATAAGTGCCACCAGCAAATCGGTGGTCACCGCGAACGACGCGAAGGTTCCGATATAGGAGCCGGGGGTTCCGTTCTGGGCGAAGATGTTGAAGATGTAGCCGGTCAGGAAGCCGACGAAGACAACGAATCCACACAGCAGCACCGACACGAGCATCGCTGCGCCGAGCCGGGGGGCGACCAGCCGGCGCAGCGGATCGACGCCCATCACCTTCATGGCGTCGATCTCCTCGCGAATGGTGCGGGAGCCGAGGTCGGCGCAGATGGCCGATCCGACGGCACCGGCGATCATCAGCGAGGTGACCAGCGGCGCACCCTGTTGAATGATGCCGAGGCCGTTGGCCGCACCGATGAACGACGTGGCACCGACCTGCTGGGCTACCGAGCCCACCTGGATGGAGACGATGACGCCGATCGGAATTGCGACGAGCAGCGTGGGCGCGGCGGCGACGCTGGCCATGAATGCGCATTGCCGCACGAATTCCTTGAACGGGAACCGTCCGCGGAAGATCGCGACAAAAAGTTCCGCGACCGCTTCGATACCCATCGTGATCTGCCGACCGAAGGTCTCGAGAGACCGCTTCGGATGATCCTGCCAGTACGCCTTCGTCCAGTCCGCCGCGGCATTGAATCTAGTTGGTGAGCTAATTGCCCCCGACCCGTCCGGACCGTTGGTGACTTGCACTGGCTACCCCTCTCGACGCCGGTTACCCGCCCCGACGACTGTTTCGCTTGAGGCACCCTACTACGGAGTTAGGAAAAACACATCACGTTGTGTGGCTGTGGTCATAGACCCAGATCACGTCCCTTCTGGAGCTGTGATCGGCGGCACCATACTGGTAACTGTCACAATCGACAGGCCGAATTTCTAGAACAGGTTCTAGTTACCTGATCAATTGTCCAACTCGAGATCCGATAACAGATTTATCGGAATGAAATTCTCGTTATTAAGATATGGCCGCGAATACCGATGAAATCCTATAGCGCGCCGCCGCGTAACTGCCGGTGCCGCGCGCGGGTGTCACATCTCAACCTTCTCCGCGCGGCGCCGCACAACCGTGGCATTGATCCAGCAAACTTCACCGGCGTACCCTGCGCGCCCCGGCGCGATTACTGCAAGGATGTAGTTCGTCAAGGCTGATATCGTGCGGACTTCCGACGTCTGGAGGGAAATGTTCAACTCACTCGTCAGGGCGGCTCGAGCCGTCTTTGCTGTAGCCCTGGGCGCGGCGCTGCTCGGGACCGGCGCGGGGGTCGCACAGGCCGATCCCGGTCCGCCTGTCATCGGCGGTGGTTCCGGGATCATCATCGACAACCAGTACGAATGCACCATGACCACCATCGGCCACGATTCCGGCGGCCGTCTCGTCGGCCTGACCGCGGGACACTGTGGTGAAGCGGGTTCGCAGGTCTGGGCCGAACAGGACCGCGGCGCGGGTGTGGTCGGGCATTTCGTGTACTCGAACCACGACCTGGACTACGCGGTCATTCAATTCGATCCGGGCCGCGTGACGCCGGTCAACCGAGTCGGGAACCTGACGATCACTGGAGTCGGCGCGCCCGCGATGTTCCCCAACATCGTCTGCAAAGAGGGCCGGACCACGGGCAACACCTGCGGGCTGGCCTTCGGTGACGTCTTCCAGACCGATGAGACCTGGACCCAGATGTGCGTGGTCGAGGGCGATTCCGGTGCTCCGGTCGTGATCGGGTCGACACTGGTCGGCATGGTCAACGCCTATCTGGCGGTGGCCTGCTTCGGCCCCGAGGTCGGCACCAACATGACCGCGATCATCAACGATATGAACGCGCACGGTGGCGCCGGGGCGGGATTCGCCCCGATCTGATCGGTCGCGTGAACAATCCTTCCAGCAGGCGGCGGTCCGAGTCTCGTACTCGGGCCGCCGCCCGTTTTTGTACTGCCGCACCACTCGGCCCGGCGCGGATCGGCCCGGCGCGGTGGCGTCCGGTTATGGTGAGGATTGCCGGCCCGAAAGGAAGCTTCCCATGAAGATTCTGAGCGCGATCCTCTGTTCGTTGGCCGCAGCCGGCGTAATTTCCGCCGGGACAGGAACCGCTTCGACAACCATCGCGCAATGCGACGCGGACAAAAATCGCGACATCACAATCGTCGACGGTAATACCGCATGTCGTGCGATCGGCGATGAATCCGGACATGCCGGGTCAGCGGGAATCGACGGTATCGGCTATGCCAAGGCAACCGCGGGTTCCATTGCCCTGGGGGTGGGGGCATCCGGCGGGATCGGAGCCAGTGAGGGAGTGTCCGGACTTCCGGTGGCAGTGGGGATGGGGCCCGATGCCTTCGCACTCACCTCGATCACCACGGACTCGACGCCGGGCCGGATCGGGATCTCCTTCGCCATGAACGGGTCACAGGCACAGGTGATCTCGAGTCAGCGCAGCACGGTCTGTCTCGGCTCGGCGGCACTGGCATGGGATTCCCGGACGGGCGGGGTCTGCCTGGCCACTCCGGTCGGAATGTGGCGGCTGCCCCCCACTTCGTGACGCGTCATACCCTGGCACAGAGATGACGACGCCGCGACCGCGCGGTGGCAGGAGGTCGACAGGGTGGATCCGGCGGGTGTGGATATCGGCGATGTGCCACAGATGATCATCGATCCGCGGTTCGTACCGGTGGTGCACCATTTCTTCCGGATGTTCCCGCGGCCCGCACGGGGCGGTGGCGCCTTCGCGGTGTTCCTGCACGGGCGGCCGGTCGTGGATGTCTGGACCGGATGGTCGCGGCCGGACCGGCGCTGGGAATACGACACCGTGGCGCTGAGCTTCTCGACCGGTAAAGGTGTCGCGGCCACCGTGCTGCACCGCATCGCCGAACGCGGGCTGATCGACTACGACGCGGCCGTCGCCGCGTACTGGCCGGAATTCGGCGCACACGGCAAAGAGGACATCACGGTGCGCGAGGTGCTGTCGCATCGAGCGGGCCTGCACAAGGTGCGCGGCCTGGCCACCACCCCCGATGGGATTCTCGACTACGACGCCATGATCGCCGCCCTGGCCGCGGCCGAACCGGATGTGCGGCGACTGCAATCCTCGGGATATCACGCGGTCACCTTCGGCTGGCTGGTCGCCGAGATCGTGCAGCGGGTGACCGGCGAATCGTTCACCGATGTCTTGCGGCGTGAAATAGCCGAACCGCTGCGGACCGAGGAGTTCTGGTACCGGGTTCCGGCGGCCGAACGGCATCGCATCGCCCGCACGTTCCCGCGATTGCGGATCCCCGGCATGCGCTGGGATACCGCCTCGAAGATGATCGCGCGCAGTCGCTCGATCGGTGCCATCGCCGAAGCCGGAATGCCGGACGGCCTGGATGCGCTGATCGGCGATCCACGCGTGCACGATGCGGTGATACCCGGTTTCAACGGCGTTTTCTCCGCCCGCGCACTGGCCCGGATGTACGGCGCGCTCGCCAATGACGGCCGGGTAATGCTGCCGGACGGCACCTGGAGCGAACCTCTGTTGCGGCCGGAGACCATCGACATTGTCAATCAGGTGCAGCGCAGCGAACATCGCGACTACGTGATCGGGGTTCCGGTGCCGTTCACCCTGGGCTATCACCGTCCGCCGATCGCCTCGCGACGACCGCTGCGCCGGGCATTCGGCCACTACGGGGTGGGCGGTTCGGGCGCGTTCGCCGATCCGGAATCCGGGCTGTCGGTGGCCTTCGTGACGAATCGGCTCGGTAATTCGCTGAACACCATCGGTGACGGGCGGCTGGCCAAACTGAGTGCCGGGGCGCGCGCGGCGCTGGGCTGAGGTTTGCGGGACCGGCGGGTTCCGTCCGATCGGATCGAACCCACCGCTGTCCTGTCTCGTGTCCGGTATATGGGCGCAGCGACGGCAGGCCGGCACCGAATCCCGCTGATTTCCGGCGAACGAACCGCACCCCGACGACCGAGATGGGCGGCCGTCGATGCGCTGATGGCCGGAACCGATTTCGAGCGTTACTTCCGGCTGCGCCGAGCGCGCGACGGAGATCCGTTCACTGTCCGGTTTCCCGGATTCGGTTCGGTATTGTTCACCGGGACTTCCAGCGGCACAAAGGAATTACTCCGGGCGCCGGCCGGAATTCTGCGACCGCCGCAACCGAATCCCATTGAACCGCTGATCGGATCGGCATCATTGATACTCGCCCGTGATCAACGACATCGCGAAGATCGCGCACTTCTCACACCCCCATTTCATCGGAGTCGAATTACGCGGTACGGCACGATAATTCGAAACAGCACTCGAACGGAGCTGGCTGGCAACGGAATCGGTCCCGGCTGGCTGCCGGGAAGCGTGATCGACGCGCGGGTCGCGGCGCGGGCACTGACCCTCCGGGTGATCCTGAGCCTGATCTTCGGAACCGACGACCCGGCACGCCACCGCGTCTACACGGCGACCGTCGGCGATTTCCTGACCACCTTCAGCGGACCCCTCATGCTCGTTCCGGCATTGCGGCACAGCGCCTTCGGATACTCGCCCTGGGATCGATTCATGCGCTCTCGTCACCGGCTCGACGCGCTCCTCGATACCGATATCGCCGAACGCCGCGCCGACGGTGGTCCCGGCCACGGCGCGCTCGACGCCTTGCTGAGCGCACACCACCCGGACGGCGCGCACCCCGACGACAGCGAGTTGCGTGAACAACTGCGAACCCTTCTTGTGGCAGGTCACGAAACCACCGCGACCGGTCTGGTGTGGGCGCTGTTCCATCTGCACCGCGACGGCGGCGCACTGGCCCGGCTGCGCGCCGAACTCGACGCCGCAGGAGACCTCGAACCCGAGGAGCTGGCCCGGCTGCCGTATCTCGACGCCGTCTGCCGCGAAGCGCTGCGTCTGCATCCACCGGTGCCGATCGTGCTGCGCCGCCTGACCGCGCCCTATCGGCTGTGCGGGGTGGATCTGGACGCCGACGACACGATGGGCATCGCACTACCGCTGCTGCACTCCGATCCGGACTGCTGGGAGGATCCGGATCGATTCCTGCCGGAGCGATTCCTCGACCGCCACTACAGCCCGTTCGAATTCGCGCCCTACGGTGGCGGGCATCGCCGCTGTCTCGGCGCGGGCCTCGCCGATTTCGAGTTGCGGATCGCGCTGGCGACGATCATTGCCCGGGTCGAGTTGTCGCTGCGGCCGCGCTACCGTTATGGCCGAATTCCGCGCTCGGTGCCGCACAACATCGCGACCGGGCCACATCGCGGAATCCGCTTCGACGTGGAGGGAATTCGCCATGAGTGAAGTGATTTGTCTCACAAGAAGGTTTGCTGGGTATCGACTCGCGCCGCTCGGCGGGTCGCGGGCGCCTCGGTCGACTCGCCGATCCGAGCGGCGCGTTCACCCCCTCACAACGGTATGCCGAACCAGCGGTGACGGATCACACCTAGCAACCGAGTAGTTCATAACTGCGCGAACACAATTGGCCGATGTCTCCGCGAGATGTAGTAATGGATGCCGGGCCGGGGCCTGAGAGACCAATCGCGCATCCTCGCGCGCGAGTTTTCCGCGCATGTCATGCGCGATCCAGTTGGAGAGGACGAACGGCTGTGCGCACCACCACCTGTCGGAAGCGGACCGGTCTGCTCACCCTCGCGGTGACATCACTCGCGGTGACCGCCGCCGGCGCGATAACCCTGGCACCCGCTTCGGCATCGCCACTGTGGCCCGGCGGGCCCGAAGTCCCCGGCGCCCCCGCCGTTGTTCAGGCGCCGCAGCCCGAGCCCGGCGCCGCGCCGGTCAAGAACCCACCCCCGCTGCCGCGGGCCGATTTCGCCGCCCCGAGCGTCAGCCCGGGCGACGGTGACGTGGTCGGCGTGGCGCAGCCGATCATCATCAATTTCAAGGATCCGGTGGGCGATCACGCCGCGGCCGAGAAGGCCATCCGGATCACCTCCAGCAACGCCACCCACGGGCACTTCTACTGGCGGGGCGACAAGCAGGTTCGCTGGCGGCCCGAGGAGTTCTGGCCCGCCAACTCCGATATCACGATCGAGGCCGGCGGCACCAAGGCCGCCTACAAGGTCGGCGACGCGGTGGTCACCACCGCCGACGACGCGACCCACACCATCACCATCACTCGCAACGGCGAGGTCATCAAGACCATGCCGACATTGATGGGCAAGAAGGACCACGAAACCCCCAACGGCACTTACTACGTCGGGGAGAAGAACCGGAAGATGATCATGGACTCCTCCACCTACGGAGTCCCGGTCACCGATCCGCAGGGCTACAAACTCGAGGTCGAGTACGCCACCCGGCTGTCCAACAGCGGCATCTTCGTTCACGCCGCGCCGTGGTCGGTCGCGCAGCAGGGTGTGTCGGATTCCAGCCACGGCTGCCTGAACGTCAGCACCGAGGACGCCCAGTGGTTCTTCGACAACGCGCAGAAGGGCGATCCGGTGGTCGTCACCAACTCCACCGGAAACTTCAGCGCCGGTGACGGTATGGGCGACTGGAGCTAGGCTCCGCCGCCTCGCGGGTGCGAACGATCGGGGCCGTGCGGTTCGCTCAATTGCGGGCCGCAGCGTCCAACTGCGCTTAGGATTCGCGCATGTCCGGGGAGTCGGAACGTGTGGGGCTCGGCCGCGATACCCACCGGAAGTTCAGGTCATCGGGTCTCGGGATTCGTGGGCTGTTCACCCGTGGCGGGCAGGATGCGGCCGTGCACAGCCGGCCGGAGCGGACACTGCCGCGTAATCGCGGGCGGCGGCGGCCGTGGGGGGACTACGGGTTGTTCCTGGTCCTGGTGGTGCCGAATCTGGTGCTACTGGGGCTGTTCGTCTATCGGCCGCTGGCGGACAATATCCGGCTGTCGTTCACCGACTGGAATCTCGCCGAACCGCTGGCGCATTTCGTCGGGGTACGGAACTATCGCGAGTGGTGGAGTCGTGACGATACCTGGCAGATCGTCGGGAACACCGTCGTATTCACGGTTTTCGCGGTCGGTGGCAGTATGGCGCTCGGCTTGGCGCTGGCATTGCTGTTGGATCGGAAACTGTTCGGCCGCAATGTGGTCCGCTCGGTGATCTTCGCACCCTTCGTAATCTCCGGGGCGGCGGTCGGGGTGGCGTTCCAGTTCGTCTTCGATCCCGGTTTCGGTCTGGTCCAGGATCTGTTGCACCGCATCGGAATCGACAACGTCCCGGATTTCTATCAGGATCCACACTGGGCACTGTTCATGGTGACGATCACCTATATCTGGAAGAACCTGGGCTACACCTTCGTCATCTATCTGGCCGCATTGCAGGGTGTGCAACGGGAACTGCTGGAAGCTGCGGCCATCGACGGCGCCGGGCGCTGGACCACATTCCGCCGGGTGCTGCTACCGCAGTTGCGGCCCACCACGTTCTTCCTGTCGATCACCGTCATGCTCAATTCGCTACAGGTCTTCGACATCATCAATGTGATGACCCGAGGCGGGCCACTCGGTACCGGGACGACCACGATGGTCTACCAGGTCTACGACGAGACCTTCCGCAATTTCCGGGCCGGATACGGGGCGACGGTCGCCACCGTCATGTTCGTGGTGCTGCTGGTGATCACATTGGTCCAGGTTCGGGTGATGGATCGAGATGTTCGATGAACTCCACATATCGCCGGCGTCGCCTGCTCGCAACGGTTTTCGGATACGCGGCGATGGTCTGCGTGCTGATCGTGGTCGGGGTGCCGCTGTTCTGGATCCTGATCACCTCGTTCAAGGCGCGACCCGATATCTACACCCGGCCCGCGGTGTGGTGGCCGCACACCTGGCATCCGGAGAACTATCACGAGGCCACGACCACGCTGCCGTTCTGGACCTTCCTGCGCAATTCGCTGATCGTCACCGCCGCGGTCGCGGCGGTGAAATTCGCACTCGGGATATTCAGCGCCTACGGGCTGGTCTTCCTGCGCTTCCCGGGGAAGACGGTGATCTTCCTGGTGATCATCGCCGCGCTGATGATTCCGAATCAGATCACGGTGATATCGAACTACGCCCTGATCGCTCAGCTGGGCTGGCGGAATACTCTGCAGGGCATCATCATTCCGCTGTGCGGAGTGGCCTTCGGGACCTTCCTCATGCGCAATCACTTCCTGTCACTGCCCGTTTCGGTCATCGAGGCCGCGCGGATCGACGGCGCCAACTGGTGGCAGCTGCTGGTTCGGGTGGTGCTGCCGATGTCGGGGCCGACCATGGTGGCCTTCGCGGTGGTCACCCTGGTCACCGAATGGAACGAATATCTCTGGCCATTCCTCATGGCCGATGATTCGGGTGTCGCCACACTGCCCGTCGGACTGACACTGCTGCAGAACACCGAGAATCCGAGCGTCACCAACTGGGGTCCGGTGATGGCCGGCACCCTGCTCACCATGTTGCCGATCCTGATCGTGTTCCTGATCCTGCACCGCCATATGATCAAGGGCCTGACCAGCGGCGCGGTGAAGGGCTGAGTCATGAGAAGATCCTCGTCCAGCCTATCCCGTCGCGGATTCCTCACCGCCGCGGCCGGACTGACGGTATCTGCCTGTGCCGGAATGGGCGGTCACCGTGAGGTCGAGGGTGATCCGAACACCATCGTGTTCTGGTCCAACCACCCGGGCACCTCCAAGAAGCAGGAAACCGAATTGATCAACCGGTTCCGGGCACAGTATCCGGAACTGACGGTGAAACTGGTGGATGCGGGCCGCAATTACGAAGAGGTGGCGCAGAAGTTCAATGCCGCCCTGACCGGTGGCGCCCTTCCGGATGTCGTTGTGCTGTCGGATGTCTGGTGGTTCAACTACGCCCTCAACAGGGCCATTGAACCCCTCGACGCGGAAATCGCCGCGGCGGGTGTCGCGCTGGACGATTACGTCGATTCGTTCGTCGAGGACTACCGCTTCGACGGCAAGGTCTGGGCGCTGCCCTATGCGCGCTCGACACAGATCTTCTGTTACAACCGCGGTCTGTGGTCGCGTGCGGGACTGCCCGATCGCGGCCCACAGAGCTGGCAGGAATTCGACGAGTGGGGCCCGGAACTACAGCGCGCCATCGGTCCCGGCAAATGGGCGCACGGGTGGGGTGACGCGAAAAACTACCTGGCGTGGACCTTTCAGGGGCCCAACTGGACCTTCGGCGGCGCCTACTCCGACCGGTGGACACTGAAGTTCTCCGATCCGCAGACGGTCGCGGCCGGAAACTTCCTGCGCGAGATGATCAATCGAAAGCGCTACGCCGGTATTCGTTCCCAGCTCGCGGTCGATTTCGGGACCGGTGTCGTCGGGTCGGCCATCACCTCGACGGGCGATATCAAGGGCATCGCCGCGAATGCCGCGGGCAAGCTGGATTTCGCGACCGCATTCCTCCCCCATCCGAACGGCCCCGGATGCACCACCGGCGGTGCGGGTTTGGCGATCCCCGCGCGAATCTCGGCTCGGCGCAAGGCGAATGCGCTGCGCTTCATCGAATTCCTCACCGCTCCGGCCAATACCGCCTACTTCTCGCAGGCGACCGGCTACATCCCGGTACGCAAATCCGCCCTCTCGGAGCCGTCGGAACGACAGTTCCTGGCGGGCAATCGAAACTTCGCGACGGCGATAGATCAGCTGCCGCTGACCCGATCCCAGGACTATGCGCGAGTTTTCCTGCCCGGCGCCGATCAGATCATCGGCACCGGGCTCGAACAGATCGGACTGCGCGACCGCGAAGTGACGGCGGCCTTCGCCGATGTCACGTCGCGGCTGCAGAGCATCTACAACCGGCAGGTGGGGCCGAAACTACCGCGATAGTTACCAGATTCGCACGCGCCGAGCCGGCTCCAGATACAGCGCATCGCCCGGTTCGACCTCGAATGCGTCATGGAAACCGTCCAGATTGCGCACCACACCGTTGCAGCGGAACTCCGGCGGCGAATGCGGATCGGTCGCCAGCCGGCGGATGGCCTCCTCATCGCGCGCCTTGGTACGCCACACCTGCGCCCAGCCGAAGAAGACTCGCTGCAATCCGGTCAGACCGTCGATCACCGGAGCCTGGGCGTCGCCGAGGGCGATCTTGTAGGCCTGCAGCGTAATCGAGAGCCCGCCCAGATCACCGATGTTCTCACCGATCGTGAATTCACCATTGACCTTGTGGCCGGGCAGCGCCTTGGGCTCGAATCCGTTGTACTGATCGATCAGAGCCTTTGTGCGCTTTCCGAATTCGGTCCGATCGCTGTCGGTCCACCAGTCGACCATATTGCCGTCGCCGTCGTATTTGCTGCCCTGATCGTCGAAGCCGTGACCGATCTCGTGACCGATCACCGCACCGATACCGCCGTAGTTGGCGGCATCGTCGGCGTTCATATCGAAGAACGGCGGCTGCAGGATCGCGGCGGGGAAGACGATCTCGTTCATGCCGGGGTTGTAGTACGCGTTGACGGTCTGCGGAGTCATGAACCATTCGCCGCGATCGACCGGGCCGCCGAGTTTGCCGAGGTCACGGTCGTGGTCGGCGGCATAGCCGCTGCGGTAGTTGCCGACAGGGTCCGCCGGGTCGACGCGGACCGCGGAATAGTCGCGCCAGGTGTCGGGGTAGCCGATCTTGGGGGTGAAGCGCTCCAGCTTCGCCAGCGCCGCCTCCCGGGTCTGCGGGCTCATCCACTCCAGCTCGCTGATATTTCGCCGATACGCCTCGATCAGATTGGCGACCAGTTCCTGCATCCGGTGCTTCGCCTCGGGCGGGAAGTGTTCGGCCACATACAGTTTGGCCACCGCCTCACCCAGCAGATCCTGCACCAGCGAAACCGCGCGCTTCCAGCGTTCTCGGTTCTCCTCGGCGCCGGTGAGCGTCCGGCCGTAGAAATCGAAGTTCTCCTCGACCACGGCGGCGGTCAGATACGGTGCGCGCGAACGCAGTACCCGCCAGCTCGCCCAGGCCCGCCAGTCCTCGATGGATTCCGAGTCCCACAGTCGAGCGAAGGTACCCGCGTAATCCGGCTGGCGCACCACCACCTCGGCGAATACCTCCGCACCGGTTCCCGCGACACCCTCGGCCAGGGCTTCGGCCCAGCCGTTCCAGTCGAATCCGGGATTACCGGCCACCAGATCGGCGAAGGTGGTGAGGTTGTAGCTCAATTCGGCATCCCGGCGCCGCACCACATCCCAGTGGCCCGCCGCCAGTTTGCGCTCGAGCTCGAAAACCCGCTGCGGATCGGCGTCGATCGCGGCCAGCTCGAACATGCGCCGCATATGCTCGACATACTTGGTGCGAATTTCCTCGTATTCTTCACCGCGGTAATACGATTCGTCGGGCAGACCGAGACCCGACTGGGTGAGGTTCACCAGATAGCGCTGCGAATTCTTGTCGTCGGTATCGATGAAGACACCCACGGCACCACCCACGCCCGTGCGCTGCAACCGGCCCAGCAGGGCCGCGAGCGCCGTGCGGTCACCGGCCTCGCGCACCGCCGCCAGTTCCTCGGCGATCGGCGTGAGCGCGGCCGCCTCGACGGCCTCGGCATCCATGAAGCTGTTGTAGAGGTCGCCGATCTTGCGGGCCTCCTCGGCATCGGGCACCTCGGCCCGGCTGCCGTCGGCCAGTTCCTGGATGATCTTCTTGACATCCAGTTCGGCCTGGTCGTAGAGGGTGCGGAAGGCACCGTCCACCGCGCGGTCGGCGGGTATCGCGTACGTGTCCAGCCATTTGCCGTTGACGTGCGCGAACAGGTCGTCCTGGACCCGCACAGCGTCGTCGCGATAGGTCAGATCGATGCCCGAGGGAGTCGTCACGTCGAAAGTCACGATCTCCAGTATGCCGACGATGCCTATCCGCCGCCGGAGGCGGCGCTGCTCAGCCGGTCGTCACCGGGATGCGGTCGAATTCCCCATCCCGCACACCCGCCGTGAACGCGAACCACTCACCGGCGGTGAACCGCAGTTCGACGGTGTCGTGCCGCAGTACCGTGCCGCCGTCCCGATCGGGGCGGGTGCGCAGATGCGGTGAGCAATCTCCCCGGCCGGCCAGTTCGGCCAGGAACTCCATCCAGATCAGCGCGTCGACCGTGATGACCGGCTCCCGCTCGGGTCTGTTCGCCGGATTACGACGGTATTTACTGTCGCGAATCGATACTGCCGCACCGTCGAAACGCACCTCGACACATTGATTGCCGTTGTTGGTACGCGTCGAAGTGAACCACGGCTCGACTTCCGGAAGATACCTCACGGGGGTAGGCATGGGCAGGATTTTACACGCCGAGATGTTTCTCGATCAGCGCCAATGATTCTGTGCGACTGAGGGATTGATCGAGGGCACGCACATATGCGAACGCAAGATCGCGAACTTGGTCCGGATTGTCGACCGGGCCACCGAACACCGCGCTCTCGACCCAGCCGAAGGTGGGCAGATATCCGGAGAAATCGAGCAGATGAAAACTGGCCCCGCCCAGAATCGCTCCCGCGGTGGCGGCGAACGGAATGACCCGGACTTCGACATTGTCGCGGGTGTGCAGCAATCCGGACAGATATTCCAATTGGGTGCGCAGTACCTGCGGGCCGCCGATCTGCTGCACCAGGGTGGCCTCACCGACCACCGCGGTGACCTCGGCCGGATCGGGTCCGTGCAACCGTTGCCTGCGCCGCATCCGCATCGCGACCAGCTGTTCCACCTGCGCCGGTCGGATCATCACATCGGCCCTGATCAGCGCGCGTGCGTATGCCTCGGTTTGCAACAGCCCCGGAATGACGAGACTGTCGTAGCTGCGGATGCTCTGAGCACCGTGTTCCATTCCGTAGTAGCGCTGCAGCTCCGGGCCGATCAGCGCGGACTTCGCCCACCAGCCTCGTCCCTTACCGGCGGCCAGCAGATCGAGCAGTTCCGCGCGCTCCTCCGCCGGAACCTCGAGCAGATCCAGCACCGGCACGATGGTCCGGCCGGTCAGCACCCGACGGCCCTTTTCCACATGCGACCAATTGGCCGGGGTGAATCCCACCGCCCGTGCGAAGCCGGCGGAATCGAAGCCACGCTGTTCGCGCAGGTCACGCAATCGCAGCATGAGCTCGCACCGGGCGACCACCGGCGACGTTGGTGCCATGCGCGCCGATGCTACGCGGCCGACTCGAGACCGTGTTGACTATTGTCATTTCAACTGAGCGGCGATACGGTCTGTGCATCGGTGGCATTGCACTCGACTACGAGACGAGGTTCGCCATGAGCACGCCCGACCCGACGGCCGGTGTGATCGAACCGAGCAACACCGCCATTCGCACGGCCCGCCGCGCCACCATTCAGGAAGCGCTGGAACGATGCCGCCGCTACCGGAAAGAGAACGAACTCTACGGAATCGTCGAACCGGTCCAGGCTCGCATCCTGCTCGAAATCGGTCCGGTCGGTGCGGTAACAGTCCCCGCCACCCTGGGCACGGCGATCCGCGATTTCCTCACCATGCGCGGACGCAGCGGACCGATCATCGGGCATCCGCGATCGGCACGCTGGACCTTTCTCACCGAACATGTCGACGAATCGGCCCAGGACGCCGCCGTCGCCTCGGACATGTTCCATCGCTGCGCGGCACTCGTGGCACCGGGAACGAGCGTCGTGCTGCCGTCACCGGTGGACGAACGTACCGGCTACCGGGTGTGGATCGATTCACCGCGACAGGACTACCGGCCGGAACTGGCCGAGGTGCTCGCGGCCACCATCGGCTGCCGGCCGGTGGCGTACTGAACCGGCTGCCTACGGGGTCGGCCGGGGAGTGATCGTCACGCTGAAGTCGTTCTCCAGGGTGTGGTTCCAATCCCGCTGGCACTGTTCGATTTTCGACTTGTCGCCATTGGCGTTGTCCACACAGTCGAAGTAGTCCTTGCCGCCGTGGTTGACGAAGAAGCTGACCCCGATCACGGTGATCACGATGGCCGCGATCAGGCCCAGCAGACCGAGCACCAGGCCCGCGATCGCCATTCCACCACCACCCGCGGTACCGCGGCGGGACTTGACCGTCGCGATGATGCCGAAGATCAGCGCCAGCAGGCCGAAGATGATGCCGCCCAATACGGTCCAGCAGGTCAGCAACGCGATGATGCCGAGTACCAGGGCCGTGATGGCGAGACCCTTGCTCTTCGGCTCCTCCCACCCGGCCTGTCCCGGCGGACCGGGATAGCCACTCGGCGGCGGCGGGGGATAGCTACCGGGATACTGTTGCGGCTGCTGCGGATACTGGCCGGACGCACCGGGATACGGCTCGTACGACGGCGGCTGCCGATCGGGGGGCGGATTGCCGCCGGGCAGTGGACTATCGCCGGGGGGCGGATTACTGCCGGGCGGTGGGTTGTTTCCGGGGGGCGGATTCTCAGTCATGACTGTCCTCTCCTCGACCGCGCGACTGCCGACTCTATTGCGCACCGAGCCGGGCGTGCATCTCCCACACCAGGACTTCGGCTGGAACTTCGGCGACCACGCGCTGCCCGCCGCTGCGTGTCATCCGGACGGCATCACCCTCGTACAGGGTTCCGACCCCTTCCATCTCCACCACGCCCCGCGCGATGAATAAATGCAGGTAGGGAGCCTCGGGCAGGGTGATCGCGGTGGACACGCCGGAGGCGGTCGCACCGGGCATCCGCGCCACATGCAGTGCGGAATGGCTGCTGCCGATGGCGATCGCGGTGCGGTCGCGGTAGCGCGGCATTCCGGTGGCGACGGTGATCAGATCACCGCGCGCGAGCTCGTCGTCGATTTCGAGTTGTTGATATCCCGGAGTGATTCCGGGCTCGTCCGGCACAATCCACATCTGAACGAAATGAACCGGCTCGGAATGAGGTGCGGTACCGCCCTGCGCCGGGGGAAGGCGCCAGGAATCGTTCTTTTCCGAATGCAGAATTCCTGTTCCCGCACTCATTCGCTGTGCCAATCCGGGATAGATGACACCGGCATGCCCGAGGGAATCCTGATGTACCAGAGAACCGTTCAGAACCCAGGTGACAATTTCCATATCGCGATGCGGATGAGTTTCGAAACCTTCGCCCGGAAGCACGACGTCCTCATTGTTCACCAGCAGTAACCCGTGATGAGTGTTCTCCGGATCGTAATGTTCACCGAACGAGAACGAATGCTTCGAATCCAGCCATGCCACACGGGTTTTCAGTCGATCGCCGGCGCGATGCACGTCGATGTGTGGTGTCGTGAGTGTGGACATCAATGGGTCCTCCTCTCGGGCTGCAGTCGAGGCCGCCGGGTAGATTCTACCGTGACGGCGCAGCGCCCTCGCACATTGATCCGGAGGTTGACCGACAATGCGACCCGACGCTCAGCGGCGGGCCGCGGTGGCCGCCGCCGTCCGCCGCCCCGGAATGCCGCGACTGGCCCTCATCCGGTTCGCCGGTCAGTTCGGCGACGGAATGTTTCAGGCCGCGCTGTCGGGTGCCATCCTGTTCAATCCCGAGCGAGCCACCGATCCACTCGCTGTCGCCGCCGGTTTCGCCGTGCTATTGCTGCCCTACTCGGTGATCGGCCCCTACGCCGGGGCATTGCTGGACCGGTGGGATCGCCGCGCGGTATTGATGCTGGCCAATGTGCTGCGCGCGGTGCTGATCGTGGTGACCGCGGTCGGGTTGGGCACCGGCATCCGGGACACGCCGCTGTTGCTGCTGGCCCTGGCGGTGGTCGGGATCAGCCGATTCGTGCTGGCCGGGATCTCCGCGGCGCTGCCGCGCGTTCTGGAACAACGCTGGCTGGTGCCGATGAACTCGATACTCGCCACCGTCGCCTCGGGCTGCGCGGGCGCGGGTGCCGCGGTCGCGGTCGCGATTATCGGAGCGATGGGCACCGGAGATTTCGCGAGCTCGGTGGCCGTGGCCGTCAGTGCCCTCGGATCGGTGTTCTCCGCGGTGGCCGCGTTCGGATTCGCGCATCACCAGCTGGGACCGGAGAAACGAGCGGATTCGCGCGGTATGCGGGAGTCGGTCCGGGCGATCCTGACCGGTCTGCGCACCGGCGCCCGCGCCATCGCCGAATCGCGGGATGCGACAACGGCGATGATCGGCGTCGGCACCCACCGCATCGTCTTCGGCGCCAACACCCTGCTCATGGTGCTGGTGCTGCGACGGCCGAACGATGGGAGCGTCTCGACAAGTTCGGGACTCGTCGGCTTCGGCGTCGCGATCTCGGCCGTCGCCGCCGGCATGCTGGCCGCCGCGATCCTGGCGCCGCTGCTGATTCCACGGCTCGGCCGGCCCGGCACCGTAATGGTGGGACTGTCGGCGGCGCTGGTGGTTCAGGCGAGCCTCGTACCGCCGATCACCGTCGCCACCGGAGCAGCCGAACATCGCGCCCATCAACTGCTGCTGGCGGGCGCGTTCCTGCTCGGCCTCGCCGGGCAGCTGGTGAAACTGACCGGCGACGCGACTCTGCAGATCGATGTCGACGACGATCGGCGCGGACAGGTATTCGCCCTGCAGGACACCATCTTCAACATCAGCTTCGTGGCCGCCGTCGCGGTGACCGCGCTGGTGATCCCCGCCGACGGCCGCTCCCTGGGCGTGGTTGTCGCCGGGGCGGGGCTCTACGCACTGGGCATCGTGGCCATCGCGATCAACAGCCGGCGCCGCGCTACTCCATAGCCGACCAGATCGGCTGATCCCAGGTGCCCAGTGCCTCGGTATCGGCGAAGAAGGCATCCAGCACGCCGTCGTCGTCGAGATCCAGGGCGGCGATATCGGCCGATCCGTCGTGATCCCAGTCCCAGAGGGCGTCGTCCGCGCGGCCGTCGCCGTCGAAGTCCAGTCGGATTGCATCGAGGGTGCCGTCACTGCCCAGATCGAGATCCGGCCGGGTCGACCAGCTCTGTGTGCCACCGTCACCCGAGCCGAAAGGGTAATCGATATCGGTCATATCCGATCCGACGCGGCCTCCCACCACGCGGTTCCCGGCCCGGCTCCCCGCACCCCGTCCAGTCGGTTAGATTGTTAGCCGCTGTGCTCGGTCCCAATGAACGCGACAACCGATCGTGCACGTCGGCTATGGCACGAGCGCGGTTGAGGAGAACGGTGGTCGGGAGTCACATGGCGGGGAGGCATCGGGCCGGTGCATGGGCCGCACGGTCGTCCACCACACCCGGAAGACGCTGCACGCCCGCATTTCTCGCGCCTGCCTTCGCCGGACTGCTGATGTTCGGTGCGCTGGTGCCCGCGCCGGCATCGGCCGAGCTCGCGCCCTGGGCACCGCCGCCGAAGAACACGTGCGGCGAAACGGGATTCGATCCCCTGGCCCGTAAGCCCGATCCGAATGCGGCTCCGGCGCCGATACTTCCGCCACTTCCGCCCTCGGTGGATATTCCGGTGCCGTACCCCGAGATCGTCCCGGTCCCGGTCCCCGGGCCCAAACCCGACAACACCCGGATCGCCCCGGAGCCGCTGCCGACCGATCCGTGCCGGAATCCGTGCCCCGACATTCGCGATACGCCGAAGCCACCGCCCGCGGAGGAGCCGGGGAAACCCAGCGAACCGGCGCCGGATTCGGGTTCCGCGTCCGGATCCGGGACGGGGTCGGGCACCGGATCGGGTTCGAATTCCGGGCCGTTCAACCTGCCGAACATCAATATCAATCCCGAACCCGAACCGATCCCCATTCCGATTCCCGGGGGCGAACCCCCCGCCCCGCAGACACCTCCGCCGCCGGTGGTCAACACGCCCGGGCCCGGAGCGATCGCCGCCCCGCCGGCGCCGCGGCAGGTGGAGGGTGTGAAGCTCGTCGGTCAGGTCACCGGCCACGGCTCGGCCAACCGCACCGATATGCGCTGGCAGGTCGACGGAACCGACCTCGGCATCATGTGGGAGACCAAACCCGGACAGGTCGGGGTGCTGTTCGGCGACAGCTTCGGCAAGGGCTGGCAGTACGGCGTCCCAGGCGGGCCCGACTGGCGTTCCAATGTGCTGGGTTTCAGCTCCGAACACGATCTTTCCAAGGGCCTGACCATCGACAACATGGTGCAGGACAGCCGCTGCCACGCTGCCGAACTGCTGAACAGCCGCAAGGTCAAGAACTTCGAGATGACGGTCATTCCGACGTCCGCGTTCGCGCTCGGCAACCGGCAGTACATGAGTTACATGTCGATCAATCACTGGAGCCGGATCCCGGGGATGTGGTGGACCAACAACGGTGGTCTGGCCTACTCCGATGACGGCGGCTCCACCTGGGTCAAGGATCAATACGCCAAGTGGGACAACATGTTCGGCGTCGATCGCTTCCAGGTCGCCACGATGGTGCCGCACGGTGACTACGTTTACATGTTCGGCACGCCCAACGGCCGGGTCGGCATGATCGGCCTGGCCCGGGTGCCGAAGAAGGATGTTCTGAACAAGGACGCCTACCAGTACTGGGTGAACGGCACCTGGTCACCGGTACCGGACAACCTCGCCACCCCGCTGATGCCGGGCATCGCCGGCGAACTGTCGGTGCGGTACGACGAGTCGAGCAAGCAGTGGCAGATGGTGTATCTGGATCCGGCGCGGCACGCGATCGTGCTGCGCACCGCCGACGAACCTCAGGGGACCTGGACCGACGGGGTCGTGCTCGCGGACACCGACAACTATCCCAAGGCCTACGGCGGTTTCATCCACCCCTGGTCGACGGGTAAGGATCTGTACTTCACCATGTCGGCCTGGGACAGCTACAACGTGTACCTGATGCATGCCACTCTCGACGATCCGAAACCGGCCGATCCCTGATCCCACCCGGGAGGTGTCATCTACGGCACCTCCCGTATTCATCATCGGCCAGTAGTCTCGAATCGATATGGCCATGAATTTCGATCCCAAATCCTGGTCACCGTCACGAGCAGTGGACCTCGGCAGACGGCTGTTCGACCCGGATCTACTGGATCAATGGGCGGCGTTCACCAACGCCTGGATCGACCCGGTGGCAGATCTCGGGTCGGGTACCGTCACCGCACTGCTGCCCGATGTCCTGATGACCCTGCTCAGCGAGGGGATTCTCAGCCGGTTCGGGGGCAGGGAAATCACAGCGGCCCTGCTCGGGCACGATCTCACCGCGATCCTGCACACCCTCAAGGTGCGCCGTCGCGGTGCGCACTTCCAGACCAAGACGGTCCTGACGGAGCTGCGCTGGAATGGACATCCGGTCGAGGAGATGACGGTCATCGCGCACGGTGTGCGGCTGATTCCCGGCGTCCCCACAAAGGTTCGCACCGCGGGACTCGACATCACCGGCACCGTGACCACCGCCGCACTGATGGAGTGGCTCAACGACAAGCGCCTGGACTGGCACTTCGAAGTCCATCCCAGCGGACTGATCGGCGTACGGCACCGGCGGCGCAGATTCCGGGCACTGGTGGACGCCACCATCAGCGACAATCTGCTGACCATCGCGGTACACGAGGCGGTCTGGTCCGGCATGCGGATACCGCGGCGCTGGGTATCGGTAGCTCCGGTGCCGCTCACCGATCTCCGCGACGACCTGCGCATCGTGCGGGCCGACCGGCAGCGGGGCCGGGTGCACTTCCGGATCGAACTGCCCGCGATCACCGGATCGCTGGATCTGGGTCAGATGCGTGCGGCGATCGTGGCCGGTACGACGCTCATCGTCTTCTGACCGCTCCACCCGACTGCTATTCGCCGCCGGCGTTCCACCATTCCCGCAGCGCCGCCTCGGCCTCGTCGCGAGTCATCGGACCCCGATCGAGACGCAGTTCCTTGAGATGGCGCCAGGCGCGGCCGACCTGCGGGCCCGGTTCCAGACCCAGCAGTTCCATGATCGCGTTGCCATCCAGATCCGGCCGAACCCGTTGCAGATCCTCCTCCTGCTGCAACCGTTCGATCCGGGTTTCCAGATCGTCGTAGGTCGAGCGCAGCAGGGCGGCACGGCGCTTGTTGCGCGTGGTGCAGTCCGCACGGACCAGTTTGTGCAGGCGCGGCAGGAGATCACCGCCGTCGGTGACATAGCGCCGCACCGCCGAATCGGTCCACTGGCCCTTGCCGTAACCGTGGAAACGCAAATGCAGATAGACCAGGCGCGCCACATCCTCGGTGAACTGCTTCGGATACTTCAAGGCGCGCATACGCTTTCGCACCATCTTCGCGCCGACCACCTCGTGGTGATGAAAACTCACCCCGCCGCCGGATTCATTGCGTTTGGTCGGCGGCTTGCCGATGTCGTGCAGCAGTGCCGCCCAGCGCAACACCAGATCCGTATCGCCCTGCTCCTGATCGATGGCCTGGCGCAGCACGGTCAGCGAATGCTGATAGACATCCTTGTGCTGATGGTGTTCGTCGATCTCCAGTTTCATCGCGGGCACCTCGGGCAGGACCCGTTCGGCGAGCCCGGTCTCACACATCAGATCGATACCCTCGGTGGGGAATTCACCGCCGATCAATTTGTCCAGCTCGGTGCGAACGCGTTCCGCGGTGATGCGGCCGATCTCATCGGCCATCAGCGCGACCGCCACCCGCACCCGCTGCGCCACCTCGAAACCGAGCTGGGAAACGAATCGGGCGGCACGCAGCATGCGCAGCGGATCGTCGTTGAACGAATCCTCCGGTGCGGCGGGCGTATCCAGCACACCCGCGAGCAGATCCGACATCCCGTCGAGGGGATCGACGAATTCCAGTTCGCCGGTGGCACCGATCCGCACCGCCATCGCGTTGACCGTGAAGTCGCGCCGAACGAGATCGCCCTCGAGACTGTCGCCGAAGGTGACCGCGGGATTGCGCGAGACCCGGTCGTAGCTGTCGGCGCGGAAGGTGGTGATCTCGAGCTGCCACCCCGATTTCGACGCACTCACCGTGCCGAACGCCAAACCACCGGTGTCCCACAGATTTTCGGCGAAACCGCGCAGAATCTCCTGCACGACCTCCGGTCGCGCATCGGTGGTGAAGTCCAGATCCGTGCCCAGCCGCCCGAGTACCGCATCGCGCACACTGCCGCCGACCAGGAACAATTCATGCCCGCGCGCGGCGAACAATCCACCCAGCGGCGCCAGCACATCCGACAACCGGCCCAGTGTGATCGCCGCTGCGGCAAGCAATCGCGTCCGGCGATCATCGGCGGGATCGGACACGGCGCTCCCCTTCACAGACTTCGGCGAAACCACGGACACGCAGCTTAGTTGGTGCACACTCGCGCACACTCGGGCAGGACCTGCCGAGTTCGGGTGGCGACTCGGTATCGAACACGTTCAGCGCATTGATGCGGCGCGGCTAGACTGACGCAGTGTCTCCGGCCGATCGCGCGAACAGTCGACGCCGCCAGCCCCGGCGCCGCGGTTCGGCCGGTAATGCGGCGAAGCCTCGCATGCGTACCGTCCGGGAGACCTCCGCGGGAGGCTTGGTCGTCGACGGGCTGGACGGGCCCGCGGACAAGCGCTGCGCAGCACTCATCGGCCGAACCGACCGCCGCGGGCGCCTGCTGTGGTCACTGCCCAAAGGGCATATCGAAGCGGGGGAGACTTCCGAGCAGACCGCCGTCCGAGAGGTTGCCGAGGAAACCGGTATCAACGGACGCGTGGTCGCCGAGCTGGGAAGTATCGACTACTGGTTCGTGACGGAGGGCCGTCGGGTACACAAGACCGTGCACCATTACTTGATGCGGTCGTTGGGAGGTGAGCTCTCCGATGCCGACGTCGAGGTCACCAAGGTGGCCTGGGTGCCGTTGAGCGAACTCGATTCCCGGCTCGCCTACGCCGATGAACGGCGTCTGGCCGAGGTCGCGAATCGGCTGATTGATCGGATGGAGAACGGCAGACAATGACGCGTGCGGGTCGCAGTCGGCATCGTTGGGTGCTACTGCTCGTCTCGCTGGCGCTCGCCGTATTGAGCGTGCCGTCGGCCGGATCGGGCAATGCGGAACCCTCCGGCTCGGGGGGTTCGGCCACGACGCCGAAATTCCTCAAGATGACCCTCGACTCGGTCTCGCCGGGCACCATCACCACCACCACCGATTCGGTGCTCACCCTGACAGGCACGGTGACCAATATCGGGGATCGGGTGGTGGACGATGTCAGTGTGCGGGTGCAGCGGGGATCGCCGATCTCCGACCCCGGCGACCTGCGGTCCAGCCTGCGTCAGGATCAGTCCGACTTTCCGATCACCGGGCCGTTCGAGGACGTCACCGACGAGTTGCAGCCCGGCCAGCGCAAACAGTTCACCCTGCGGATCGGGGTGCGGGAGGGGATGCTCAACCCCAGCGCCGATCCGCCGATCACGGCCTCGCTCGGCATCACCGATCCCGGGGTCTATCCGCTGCTGCTGAATGTGAACGGCGCGCCGTCCTACGGCAGTCAGGCACATCTCGACGATGCGCGGTTCCTGCTGCCGGTACTCGGCCTGCCCGCGCTGCCGACGAGTTCGGATGCGGCCGCCGAGGGTTCCCAGCCGATTCCGGCCGTTCCGCAACCCGCGATCCCCACCACGATGGTGTGGCCGCTGGCCGACCGGCCGCGTGTGGTCGCCGGAATTCCCGGATCGGTGGACGGCAAGGCCCTGCTCACCGATGACGAACTTGCCGGCGAACTGGCCGCGGGCGGGCGGCTGGACCAATTGCTGTCGGCACTGGAATCGGCGCTGCGACCCGACCCGTCCCGGGATTCCACGCGGTCGGGTCCCGTGCCGGCCGGATCGCTGTGCCTGGCCGTGGATCCGGATCTCCTGCTGACCGTGTCGAAAATGACCGCCGGCTATCGGGTGCTGGCCAGTCCCTCCGATCCCGACGGGCCGACGCGCGACGGCACCGGTCCGCAGGCAGCACGGTCGTGGCTGGACCGGGTGCGCGCGCTGGCACCTTCGATGTGCACGGTGGCGCTGCCGTTCGCGCAGGTCGACGCCACGGCACTGGCCGGCGTGCACGATGCCGATCTCACCGCCCGGGCGCTCACCGCACCGGCGGATATCGTCGATTCGATTCTCTCGGTCAAATCCGTACGCGGTGTGAGCCTGCCGGCCGGCGGCACCCTCGGCTCGGACGCCACCGGCATGCTGACCGATCGGGGCTTCGGCTCGGCGGTTCTCGCACAGAACGCGGTCACCGAGGGGGAGGACGTCAACGCGGCGACCGGTTCCGCTCACGGCGATGCCACCGTCCACAACACCGCGGCGGTGTCCGCCGAGGCGCACCCCGATGTTCCGGAAATGGTCCGGTTACCGGCCGCGACACCGGCGAAGCCGGAATCGGCGCCACAACCCGAGGCCGGCCTGAAGGTCGCGACCTTCGATATGTGGTCGGCGACCGCTCTGGCCGCGGTCGGGTCCAATCCGCCCACCCCGCCCTTCACCCCCGATCGCGTCCGCTTCGCGGTGACCAATGATTCGCGAACCGCTCGCCTGCAGGACGCTCTCGGCGCACTGGCCTGGCCGAGCCTGAACACCACCGGCAGCCGCCCGCGATCGACCCTGCTGATGCCGCCACAGCAATGGGGCGCCGATCGGGACGAGGCGGGTGCTCTGCTCGCCCAGCTGGAACTGCTGTATCGCAGCGGACTGGCGACGCCACGATCCTTCACCGACCTGCTGGCCCAGCCCGCCGATCCGCGCCCCTTCACATTGAGCTACTCCGGTGACGCGGTGGCGCAGGCGGTTCCGGATCAGTTCATCGAGCCGGTCGGGCAGCAGGAACATCGCATCGACGATCTGATGAGCGCGCTGGTGGAGATCCCGCAGCAGGAGCCGACTCCGCGCACCTTCCTGACTCCACTGCGCGATGACCTGATCCGGACGCTCAGCCTCTCGGATCGAACCGGCACCGACGCCCAGGCCGATACCGCGGCCCAGCGACGGCTCGAACAGACCACCCGGACGATGGACGGGCTGTTCGCTTCGGTGACTGTGCTGCCGCCGGGCGGGGTGTACACGCTCGCATCGGAACAGAGTCCGCTGCTGCTGGTCGCGCGCAACGATCTCCCGGTCGCGATCCGGATCCGGTTCAAGATCGGGGCACCGTCCGAGACGGATATCACCGATATCGGTGAACAGCAACTTCCCGCCGAGGGCACGCGATCGTTCCAGATTCCGACCAAGGTGAGCGACAGTCGTAGCCTGGTCATTCCGATTTCCCTTAGCACACCGGACGGGGTGCCTCTCGGCAATGCCACCTCGGTTTCGGTACGTTCGAACGCTTACGGTCAAGCGTTGGCGATAATTACCGCATGTGCCGGTGCACTGCTGTTCCTGCTCGCCGGTCGCCGTTTGTGGCGCCGCTTCCGGGGACAGCCCGATCCGGCCGACAAGGGGCTGGACCCGGGAAAGCGACGCAGGCTCAACAGATACCTGCGCGCCCGCAAACGAGTAACGGAGAAGGAGGAGGCACAGTGAGCGACAATCGCGTAGCGGCTTACTGTGCCGACCGGGTGCGGGTGTCCCGCAAAACACCGGGCACAGTGAGCGACAATCGCGTAGCGGCTTACTGTGCCGACCCACCTACGCGCAGTAGACCGGAGGTCAGGTGACCGAGTACGACGGACCCGTCGTGCCCGATCAGGCCGACGACGAGCAGTATCCGCGACGGGCCCCCGCCGCGCCGTGGGAGCGCGGACCGCGCCGAATCGTGCCGGATCCGTCGATGCCGCCGTCCGGGGCCAATGGCGCCATACCCAATGCGGCGGGCCCGATCCGGCGCCTGCCGAACGACGGCCGCCCTGTTCCGCCCGCCGATCCCCGCCGTCCTCCCAGCGGTGCCATTCCCCAGATTTCACCGGGACGCGATCCCGGTGCGCCCGGACCGAATGGTCCACGGCCGAACCCTCCGAACCCGCCACGCCGGCAGGCACCACCCAGCGCACCCCTGCGCCAGGCTCCGCCCGGCTCGGCACGCGGCCCGCAGAATCCGCCACGCCGGCAGGCGCCGCCCAGCGCACCGCAGCGACACACTCCGCCGAGTGAGCCGTTCCGCCAGGTCCCGCCGCCCGAGCAACCGGCCGCCCGTCGGCAGCAACCGCCGCCGGCCCGGCCGCGACCGCCGCAATCCGGTCGTCCGCCCGCGGATCAACCGCCACAGCGGTCATATCCGCCGGGCCCCCCGAGCGGTCCCATACATCAGGCTCCCCCTCCGCGCGGGCCCCGGCCGGAGCGCGCGATGCCGCGCCATATTCCACCGGGCGAGCCTGTACCACCGCCGCGCGGCGCCCCGTCCGGGCCCAAGCCGGTGGGACCGCGTCCCGGTCCGGCACGATCCGAGTCCGCTCCGATCCGGTCGAATCCCCGCACCGCTCAGCAGGCGGTGATCGAGCGGGAACCGGCACGGTCGTCGAACGCACAGTTGATCAGCGACTCGGGTTCCATTGCGGTCGCCACACTGGTCAGCCGGATCACCGGCTTCGCCAAGCAGTTGTTGCTGGTCACGGTACTCGGCCCGGCCATCGCCAGTGCTTTCACCGTCTCGAGCACGATTCCGACCATGATCTCCGAACTGTTGCTCGGCGCGGTGCTGACCGCCATCGTGGTGCCGACCCTGGTCCGGGCGGAGAATGAGGATCCGGACCGCGGCGCGGCCTTCGTCCGTCGCCTGGTCACCGCCGCTTTCACCGTGTTGGCCATCGGAACCGTGCTCGCGGTCTCCGCTGCTCCGGTGATGACGACCCATGTCTTCCTGTCCAACGACGGCAAAGTGAATACAGCGCTGACCACCGCGCTGGCGTTCCTCCTGTTGCCGGCCATCCTCTTCTACGGGATGTCCGGCCTGCTGATGGCGATTCTGAACACCCATCAGGTCTTCAAACCGGGTGCGTGGGCGCCGGTACTGAATAACCTGGTCGTGCTGACGGTTCTGATTCTGTACGCCGTCACACCGGGGGAGATCAGCCTCGATCCGGTTCGGATGGGTGATCCGAAGCTGCTCGTCCTCGGCATCGGCGTGACGGCCGGTGTCATCGTGCAGATGGCCAGTCTGCTGCCTGCCGTCCGGCGCCTCGGCATCGATCTGCGGCCACTGTGGGGTGTGGATGCCCGGCTGAAGCAGTTCGCCGGTATGGGCGCGGCAATCATTCTGTACGTGTTCATCAGCCAGATCGGCTGGACGATCGCGACCCGGGTTTCCTCGCACGCCGACGTGGCGGGCCCCACGATCTACCAGAACGCGTGGCTGCTGCTGCAACTCCCGTACGGCGTTCTCGGCGTCACCCTGCTCACCGCGATCATGCCGCGGCTGAGCCGCAATGCCGCCGCCGACGACAATCCCGCGGTGGTCGACGACCTCGGCGACGCCACCCGTCTGACAATGATCTCGTTGGTCCCGGTGGTCACGTTCCTCACCATCGCCGGACCGCAGATCGGTCAGGCGCTATACGGTTACGGACATTTCGGCAGTGCGGACGCCGGTCGCCTGGGTGAGGCGGTGTCCTGGTCGGCCTTCACGCTCATCCCGTACGCGCTGGTGCTGATCCACTTGCGGGTGTTCTACGCCCGGGAGCAGGCGTGGACCCCGACCTGGATCATTCTCGGCATCACCGGCGTCAAGATCGTGTTGTCGCTGCTGACACCGGTGTTCTTCAGCGAGGACCACGTCGTCATCGCTCTCGGTGTCGCCAACGGCCTGGGCTTCGTCACCGGTGCCGTGATCGGTGGCTGGTTGCTGCACCGCAGTCTGGGCGATCTCCGGATGGCCAATGTCGGCCGCACCATCACCCGGGTCGTGCTGGCCTCTGTCGCGGGTGCGGCGGTGACCCTGATCATGGACGAGGTGCTCGGCCTGTCGCGCCTGGACGGCGGGCTCCTGTCGGTGATCCGAGTGGGTCTCGACGCGATCGTGATGTTCGGTATCGCCTTCGGCCTGATGCGTCTGGCCGGTATTCCGGAGATCGTCGCGCTCACCGTCGCGGTGTCGCGCCGGCTCGGTTTCACTCCGCCGGCGCCGGATCTCGGTCTCGACCAGCCGGCCGCGGATATGCACGCAACCACCGTGCTGCCCCGCCCCGAACTCGCGGCGACTCCGTACTACTACAGCTATGACCCGTACACCGATGCTCAGACCATGGTGTTGCCGGTGATCCGTCCAAATGCCGTTGACCGCACCGGTCAGGGCGAGTTCCCGTACCCTGTTCCGCAAGGAAACGCAAATGTTGGTGCTACATCGGCACAACGAACTTCGACACATCAGGCCGAAGGAGGAGCGAGGGTGAGCGACGACGCGGCGGAAGGCGATTCTTCCGCCGAGGCTGCCGATCAGGCAGGCGCAGTGCGCACCGACGACGTCCCGCCCGGGAGAGTTCCGCCGGCCGACCGCACTTCGGATTCCATCTCAGACGATCCGGGAGACTCGCAGGCCCAGGCCGCATCCGAGTTCGATCCCGACGACCGTGCGGGCCATGGCTCGCACGAAGCGCACGGTGCGGAATCACCGGAGGAGGCCGTCGGTAATGCGGCGCCGATCCCGGGTATGCCCGCGCGCGATCAGTCATATGACACCGGCATGCTGCCTGTCGTATCGCCCGAGATGCCGCCGATGCGGGTGGATTCGCCGTCGCGGCGCGTTCCACGCGGTCCCAAACTCATACCCGGCGCCTCGGTGGCCGGTGGCCGCTACCGCCTGCTCGCCGATCACGGTGGCGCGCGCGGACTGCGGTTCTGGCAGGCGCTGGATGTGAAGCTGGACCGCGAGGTCGCACTCACCTTCGTCGACGCCGATCAGAAGGCCGCGGACAACCCGGGCCACGACGGCCCGCAGGCCATCCTCTCCCGCACTCTCCGGCTGGGCCGCATCAATTCCTCGGGCCTGGCCCGGGTGCTCGATGTGGTGCGCGGCAGTTCGGGAGGCATCGTCGTGGCCGAATGGACTCCGGGCCGTTCACTGCGTGAGATGGCCGAGACCAGGCCCTCGCCCATCGGTGCCGCGCGCGCGATCCGGGCGCTGGCGGCCGCGGCCGAGCTGGCTCATCGCGGCGGTGGCTCGCTGTCGATTGATAATCCCGATCGGATCCGGATCAGCGCCTCGGGCGACGCCGTGCTCGCCTTCCCCGGCACCCTGGCCGATTCCGATGCCCAATCGGATGTCCGTGGCCTCGGTGCGATGCTGTACGCGCTGATCACCGCGCGCTGGCCGATCCGCACCGGTGGGGTCACCGGCGCTGCGGCCACGGTCGGCGGCCTGAAGCTGGCCGATTTCGGCAGCGACGGTTCGCCGGTGGAACCGCGTCAGATCCGGCCGGAGGTTCCGTTCGAGATCTCCGCGGTGGCGGTGCGCTCGTTGGAGGCGGACAAGGGCGTTCGCACCGCCGCGACTGTGCAGCATGTCCTGGAACAGGCCTCGGTGGTCGATCAGAAGACCGATTTCATCCCGGTACTTCGACTGGGACAGCGAGCGGTCGCCAATCCGGACGAGTCGCTCGCCGATCCCGAACTGCTCGCCGCCGAACGTGAACGCTCACAGCGGATGATGTGGATCCTGGTCGGCTTGGGTGTGCTGGCAGCACTGGTGGTCGGCGTGATCATCTGGTGGCTGCTCAGCATCTTCGCCCCCAGCTCATCCGACGAACCGCTCAACGAGCAGCGCAAACTCGGCCTGACCACGGCCAGTGTCGCGCCGGCGACCTCGGCTCCACCTGTCGCCGGCGCCGCTCCGACCACGGTCGAGGGCGCACCGGTGCAGGCCACGGGCGTGACCGTGTACTCCCCGGAGGGCACCCCGGACAGTCCCGGCAGCGTCTCGACGCTGCTGGACGGGAACCCCACCACGACCTGGCACACCGATCAGTACTTCCAGCAGTTTCCGGCGCTGAAGAAGGGGATCGGGGTGCTCGCCACACTGCCCGGTTCCGGCAAGATCAGCAAGGTCGTCATCGATTCCGCATCGCCGGGCACGGTCGTCGAGGTGCGCACCTCGCCCACTGCCGTTCCCACTCTGGATCAAACTCAGCTCGTCGGCCAGGCCACCCTGGCCGACGGCACCACCTCTATCCCTGTCCAGTCCGATCAGCCCGCTCGCTATGTGCTGATCTGGATCACGCAACTGGCCAATAACGGCGGCCAGTTCCAGACCTCGCTCGGCGATATTCGCTTCGAAGCCGCGCCGTAGCCGCCTCGAGACGGCTGCCCGCAAGGCCTGGCCCACACCATGATTCGGACTTTCCGGTCGACTTCGTCCACCGAGCCGTAACTTCCGCTCGCCCTGGTTGCTACCGATTCGTGACCGGCGATATGATTCACAGCGCGCTCTCAGCAGGGGAGCTTCCTGGGATCTGGTGTCTCGGTCCTGGATGATGCGAAGTATTCGGCCTGTTCAGGTGTATGAACACGGTCGCCGTGAGCGCTGTCCAAGGGGTATGTGTGTCGTTCGAAGCGATCACCAGTGGGGGGACATCCGAGTCGTCTGCTGTCCGCCCGCGTTCGATCGATCCGGACGAGTCGACCGATTTCGAATTACTCACCGCCCACGTCGCGGGAAATCGCGACGCTTTCGGAATTCTCTTCCGCCGGCATTACAACCGGCTGTGGCAGTTGGCACTGCGCACCTGCCACACACCCGAGGACGCGGCGGATTCACTACAGGACGCGCTGTTGTCGGCCCATCGCAATGCCGCCTCGTTCCGGGGTGAGGCGGAGGTCCGCAGCTGGTTGCATCGAATCGTGGTCAACGCGTGCCTGGACCGCATGCGGCGCAACAAGTCTCGGCCGAGTACCTCACTGTCCGACGAATCCGTCCCGGAACCGGCGGCCGAACGCGACGATATCTCCCGCCGCGAGGTGAAGATGGTGGTCGCCGCGGCGCTGTTCACTTTGCCGCCCGATCAGCGAGCAGCGCTGGTTGCGATCGACATGGAAGGGTATACCGTAGCGGACGCGGCGCAGTTGCTGGGCGTCGCGGAGGGGACCATCAAGAGCCGCTGCGCACGTGGACGTAAACGTCTGGAGCAGGAGTTGGAATTCTTGCGCAATCCAGGGAACCGGACGTAACCGGGAAGCGTCATTACTAACAGACGAACAGATACTTGTTGTGCCTTCTTATCGCAGTGTTGCAATAGGTGTTGAGTACGAATACCACATCATGAGGCCGGACCCGGAGAGGCGATGGACGACAAGGGCGAATTCGCCGCACGGCGACGCCGTTCCGCGCTGCGGGCCGACGAAGGGGACACAGGAGGTGTGATGGCAACCCGATCAGTGCCGCAACCTCCGTTCTCCACCGATCTGCTGGCCGATCTGCATGCCGACAACGTCCCCGCAGATCAGGCCGAGGTGCTGTGGCCACAGGTTCGCCAAGACTCCGAGGCCGCGGATTTCCTGCATTCGCTGGATGGTGTCAGCGCTCACCTGCGTGCCCTGAGCGAGGACGACCGGATCCTGCATCCGATACCCACCGAGGTCGCCGCCCGGCTGGACGCATTGCTCGACGAGTTGGCACGGGGGGAGCAGTCGCAACCGGTCGCGACCGTGCACCACCTGCACGGCACGGACCGCGGGGGCGAACCGCCCTCGACCCGGCCGATGCCGGTCCTCGACGAATTACCCGAAACGCTCGATCCCGCGGATACCGCCCAGGCGTTGGACGATGCACCGCCACCGCTATCGCTGGATGTCCACCGTGCCAAGCGCTGGCGCTGGTTCACGGCGGCCGCGGCGGCGGTGGCGGTCGTCGCGGGCAGTCTGGTCGCCGTCGACGCGCTGCGGGATCGTCCGGTGAGCCCGAATGCGTTGCCCGCCAAACCCACAACCGCGCTCTCCCTCGACGACGATGTGTCCTCGGGCACGGTGCTCAACGTACTGGGACGCAACGATGTCTCCGGTCCGCTCGCGAACCAGGCGGCGATGGCGAGTTGTGTGAAAGCCGCCCTACCCGACCGCACCGTCCTCGGCTCGACGAATGTCACTTTCCGCGGCGACCCGGCCATTCTGATCCTGCTCACCGGCCCTCGGCCCCCGAAGATCACGGCGCTCGTAGTGGGGGCCGGTTGTAGCGCGACGGATCCACAGATCTTCCAGATACGCGATATCGGCTGACGGATCGCGTGAAGAGCGCTGTCCACCACAGCCGGTCGGCACCGGGAACAACTGCGTTTACGCTGTTGTTGACCGACACGCCTGTTGAACTCTCTTCGGAAGGGCACCATGAGTACGCCTGTTCGCGATCTGATCATTGTCGGCTCCGGCCCCGCCGGCTACACCGCCGCGGTCTACGCTGCCCGGGCCGAACTCGAACCGTTGCTGTTCGAGGGCACCCAATTCGGTGGTGCGCTGATGACGACGACCGAGGTGGAGAACTTTCCCGGCTTCCGCGACGGCATCATGGGTCCCGACCTGATGGACGAGATGCGCGAGCAGGCCAAACGGTTCGGCGCCGATATCCGCACCGAAGATGTCGAGGCGATTGATCTTTCCGGCTCGATCAAGTCCGTCACCGTCGGCGGTGAGGTCTACCGGGCCTACGCGATCATCCTGGCGATGGGTTCGGCCGCGCGCTATCTGGGTGTCCCGGGGGAGCAGGAAATGCTCGGCCGCGGCGTGAGCGCCTGCGCGACCTGTGACGGATTCTTCTTCAAGGGCCAGGACATCGTCGTGGTCGGCGGCGGCGATTCGGCGATGGAGGAGGCGACCTTCCTCACCAAATTCGCCTCGAGCGTGACGATCGTCCATCGCCGTGAGGAGTTCCGGGCCTCTCGCATCATGCTCGAGCGGGCGAAGTCCAATGAGAAGATCCACTTCCGCCTCAACTCCGAGGTCGTCGAGGTGCATGGCGACACCGCCGTGACAAGTCTCACCCTGCGCGATACGAAGACCGGCGAGACCTCCGAGCTGGCCGCCACCGGCCTGTTCGTGGCGATCGGACACGATCCCCGCAGCGAATTGGTCCGGGACCAAGTCGATCTCGATGCCGAGGGCTATGTGCGGGTGCGCGAGCCCGGCACCGCCACCTCGGTCGACGGCGTCTTCGCCGCGGGCGACCTGGTCGATCACACCTACCGGCAGGCCATCACCGCCGCGGGCACCGGCTGCCGTTCCGCGATCGATGCCGAGCGCTGGCTCGCCGAGAAGGGCGATATCGCCAGCAACACGCTCGATCACGCCGGCAACCCGGCGCAAGTCACCGCCGGCTGAGCCGCCCGAGCCCCCAACACATATCGCGTCACCGAAAACCGCTAGGAGTTCGACCATGTCCGAAACCGCCACCAAGACCGTCACCGACGCCACGTTCGAACAGGATGTGCTGAGCAGTGACAAGCCGGTGCTCGTCGATTTCTGGGCCACCTGGTGCGGTCCGTGCAAGATGGTCGCACCGGTTCTGGAGGAGATCGCCGCGGCGCATTCCGACAAGCTGACCGTCGCCAAGATTGATGCGGATGCCAATCCCACCAGCTCACGCGACTACGGCGTACTGTCCCTGCCGACGATGATCCTGTTCTCCGGCGGTAAAGAGGCCAAGCGCATCGTGGGTGCGAAGGGTAAGGCAGCACTGCTGCGCGAACTCGACGGCATCATCTGACTCATCCTCGTCCGGCCCCGGCCCGGCAGCGTCGCGAGCGTTGCCGAGGCCGGGGCCAGATGCGGTTTCATCAGTAGTCGGACCGGGCGCCGATAGCTGTGTACTATTTCGGCACCCGGAGAATTGCCGAAATTCGGTTCGGGTCTGAGACAATCGACCGACGCTCCGGTCGTGCGAGGGTGTGTGCCGTCGCCTCAGCGGGTACCCGGTTGGCGGAAGGAAAGGGCTCTTACGCATGCACCGACTTCGTCACGGCGATACTGGTCCAGCCGTCGCTGAGGTCCGGAGCAACCTGGCAAGTCTGGGGTTCCACCCACATCCACATGGAACCGATCGGTCCGCCGGGCCGGGGGAGTACTGGAAGGATTCCGACGCCGTCTTCGACCCCGAACTCGATTCGGCCGTACGTGCCTTCCAGCAGCAACGTGGACTACTCGTCGACGGTGTGGTCGGCCCCGCCACCTACCGCGCGCTCAAGGAAGCCTCCTACCGGCTCGGTGCGCGCACGCTCATCTACCAGCTGTCGGCGCCGCTGTACGGCGACGATGTCGCCACACTCCAACGGCGCCTGCAGGATCTGGGGTTCTACGTCCATCGCATCGACGGGTACTTCGGTCCGCACACGCACGAAGCGCTGACCGCTTTCCAACGCGAGATCGGCCTGGCCGCCGACGGTATCTGCGGTCCCGACACACTGCGTTCGCTGGAACTGCTCGGTGCCCGGGTGACCGGTGGAAATCCGCATCGGATCGCGGAAGAAGAGGTCGTCCATCGCGCCGGACCGCAGCTGACCGGTAAGCGCATCGTCATCGACCCCGGAATGGGTGGTGGGGATAAGGGTTTGGCCGTCCCCACCGAATTCGGCGACGTGTACGAGTCGGAGATTCTGTGGGATCTCGCGAGCCGGTTGGAGGGCCGGATGGCCGCCACCGGAATGGAGACCTTCCTCTCCCGGCCGTGGGGGTCCAGTCCCACCGATGCCGAGCGCGCGGAAACGTCCAACACGTTCGATGCCGATCTGATGATCTCGCTGCGCTGCGCCGCGAATCTCAGCAGCTCCGCAGGCGGTGTCGCCAGCTTCCATTTCGGCAATTCGCACGGATCGGTATTCGATGATCGGCCAGGTCCTCGCCGGCTTCATTCAGCGTGAGATCGTGGCCCGAACCTCCCTGCAGGACTGCCGCACGCACTCGCGCACCTGGGATCTGCTCCGTCTCACGAAAATGCCGACCGTTCAGGTCGATATCGGTTATCTGACAAACGAATACGACGCGTCCGTACTGACCAATCCGCGGATGCGGGATGTGATCGCCGAGGCGATCCTGATCTCGGTCAAGCGGCTGTATCTGCTGGGGCAGGACGATCAGCCCACGGGTACTTACACATTCGCCGAACTGCTGGCCGAGGAGCTGGCCGCCGCCGACCGCATGTAGGCATCGCAACGAAAATGGCCCCGGATTCGCGTCCGGGGCCATTTTCGTCCGACGCTCGTCAGTGACAGATCACGCTCGGCCGAGCCTGCATCGCCGCCGCGGCCAAGAGCTGGTCCAGCGCGCGCTCCACATCTTCTTTCCAGAGATGATCGCTGTCGAGTTCGAGCCGCAATCGCGGAAATCGGTGATGCGGTGCCACGACCGAGAATCCCACGTCCTCCAGGAACTCCGCCTCGATCATGCAACTCTCCGGTGAGCAGACGCTGTTGGGCCGATGCCGAGGCGCCGAGGCGATGCCCTGTGCCGGGGAGTCGATACGTTCCATGAAAAACATCGACTTCAATCCGCGAGCGGGTAGCGCGGTGGCCGCCGGATCACTCCGGATTCCGAACGCCTCGATCGCTCGCACGCCACGGCGCATCAGATCGCCGACTACAGCCTGCATGAGCCGATTGGCTATGTCGCCATCATTGTGTGGTTGTTCGGCCCGCAGAGTGGTCAGCAGGACCGCATCCGGACTCACGGGGGAAGTGGGGAACAGCGTCGCGCGCGGTACCGCGCTCGGCGGGGAATACAGCGCGCATCCCGCCGGCTGGCCATCGACGAGCGCGATCTGCCCGCACGAGCCCCACTCGAGCAGGACCGTGGACAGCCACGCCTCCTTCTCGAAGACGGGATCGCTGAATTCACGGGAATCTGCCGCCACGGCCGGATCGATCTCCCAGAAAACGCACCGACGCGCATGCGCGGGGAGTTGGTCCAGTCCGCCGAGGGTTAGTGCGGTCACGCTGGTCGACACCGCTCTGCTCAGCCTCCAGCTTTCCGATTCATCTATGCTCACGCCGCATCAACATCTTCTCGCCCGCAAGAATATGCGATCAAAGCGAACGCCTCATTTCCCATCCCTTATCGATGGCGGCACACCTCGGTCCGGCCCGAAAAATATCGGCGTCACAGTGACGTTTCTTGCCGAGGCTCCGACATCTGCCTGATCACGACGAATTTCGGCCCGAAATTCGCTACCCCAGCTGTTGCTGTTCCATCATCCCGACAATGCGTTCCAGATCGTCCACCGAACCGAATTCGACGACGATCCGTCCCTTCTTCTTGCCCATGCTCACCGTCACTCGAGTGTCGAACGAGTTGGCGAGTCGTTCCGCCACCTTGTCCAGACCGGGTGCGTAAATCGGCTTCCGCTTCTGCGCTGGCTTCGGTTCGTCCTCGGGATAGCGGTTGGCGAGAGTGACCGCCTCCTCCGTCGCCCGAACCGACAGTCCCTCCGCGACGATGCGCTCCGCCAACCGCTCCTGAGCCTCGGCACCGGAGTCCAAGCCAAGCAAGGCACGCGCATGCCCGGCCGAGAGGACTCCCGCGGCCACTCGGCGCTGGACCGGAATCGGCAACTTCAGGAGGCGAATCATATTCGTGACGACCGGTCGGGATCGGCCGAGTCGATTCGCCAGTTGCTCGTGGGTGACACCGAACTCCTCCAGCAATTGCTGGTAGGCCGCCGCCTCTTCGAGAGGATTCAACTGGACGCGGTGGATGTTCTCCAGCAACGCGTCGCGCAGCATGGCGTCGTCGCTGGTATCGCGCACGATCGCCGGAATGGTTTCCAGACCGGCTTCTTGACAGGCCCGCCACCGGCGCTCGCCCATCACCAACTGATATCGCGGAGCGGGGGAGGACTCGAGTGCGCGTACCACAATCGGCTGCATCAGGCCGAATTCCCGAACCGAATGTACGAGTTCGGCGAGCGCCTCTTCTTCGAAGACCTGGCGCGGCTGCTTGGGATTCCGCTCGATCTGGTCGGGCGGAATCTCTCGATACACCGCGCCGGCTACGGATTCCTCGGCGGCATCGGGCACCCGATGCAGATAGGCCGATGCGGGATGCGGTCCGATCGGGTCCAGTCCGATGACGGCGTTGGCCGCCGCACTTCCCAGACCTTGAACCTCGGTCGGACCAGTGGGGATCAATGCGGCCAGCCCGCGCCCCAGTCCACCCTTCTTCGCCTGACTCATCGGCTTACCGGCCCCTTTCCTGTGCCGCACCAGCGGAACCCGCCGAGGCGTTCGAATCCATTGCCGCCGAGCGGGCGGCCATCTCGCGCCCCGCGTCGAGATAACTCATCGCGCCACGGGAACCTGGATCGTAATCGAGGACGGTCATGCCGAATCCCGGCGCCTCGGACACCTTCACACTCCGCGGAATCACCGACTTCAAGACCGCATCACCGAAGTGACCGCGAACCTCTTCCGCGACCTGATCGGCGAGCTTGGTGCGTCCGTCGTACATGGTGAGAACCACGGTCGACACATGCAGTTCGGGATTCAGGTGCGCCTGGACCAATCCGATATTGCGCAGCAACTGCCCGACGCCCTCCAGTGCGTAGTACTCGCATTGGATCGGGATCATGACTTCCTTGGCCGCCACCATCGCGTTGACGGTCAGCAGACCGAGCGAGGGCGGGCAGTCGATCATCACGTAGTCGATCTCGTAGCCGGCCAGATTGGCCTCCTGGATCGCGACTTTCAATCGGCCTTCTCGCGCGACCATCGACACCAACTCGATTTCCGCACCGGCGAGATCGATCGTGGCCGGGATGCACAGCAGGCGTTCGTTGTGCGGGCTGCGCTGAATGGCCTCCTGCACAGAGATTTCACCGATGAGCAGTTCGTAGCTCGACGGCACGCCGGAATGATGCTCGACCCCGAGTGCGGTGCTGGCATTGCCCTGGGGGTCGAGATCGATGACGAGCACCGTCATTCCCTGCAACGCAAGAGCGGCAGCAAGATTGACCGCGGTCGTGGTCTTACCGACCCCGCCCTTCTGATTGGCGATGGTGATGACACGTTGCTCACGAGGCCGCGGGATATTCAGCGACCCGGGATGCAGCACCTGACTGGCCCGCTCGGCCTCGGCAGCGATCGGTGTCTCGGCCGCGGAGATGTTCCCAAATGCGGTCTTGGCGTATTCATCCCCCCCGAGGCTGCCGCTGTCCAGCATTCCGGGCACCCGGGACGTTGTTTCCCGTGAAACATTCGCCGGACGGTTCGACATACAGGCTCCTAACCCCGAGAACTTCAAGACACGTGCCCAGGCAGCACCGGCGCCGCTGGCTCGAACGAGCGGAACACGGCCGGGTTCACGGCCATCTCTCTGTGGGTCTTAATCCACTCCGAGATCTGGCGCCAACCGACGTGCCGCGTCCGAACCGAACGAGCCGCCGGGAACCGCGAATCCGCGCTCACGCTCGCCAAGAGCTAGCTTGCCAGCACCGGACACAATACGGAAGTTGAACCGCGGCAATCACTGTTCGACACGCGCGGAATGATCGATTCGAGACGCGTGAACGTTCTCTCGACGCGCTGTTTCACATGAAACATTGATCGGCACGGACGTGACGGCTCCGAAACCTATTCCGCGCGTCGGGCGCGTCGGCTCGCTTCCTTGTTAGCTCGCTTCTCCGCTCGCGGCACTCGTTCGACACTCAACACCACCGTCGGCGGCGACACGATTCCCACACCGCATTCACGAATCTCGGCGTGGCCCGCACCTGCCTTCGCGAGTTCCATCCGGTCGCGCTCGAGTTCCTCCGCGACACTGGATCCCTTGAGTGCCAACATGTGCCCGTGCTCCCGCACCAGCGGCAGGGACCACTTCGCCAACTTGCCCAGGGGCGCAACCGCGCGCGATGTCACGAAGTCGGCCCCGCCGGCTTCTTTGCGGACATCCGGCTGTTCGGCGCGGCCGCGAACAACGGTGATCGCCAACCCGGCGGACTCGATGAACTCCGCGAGGAACTTCGTCCGTCGCAGCAGCGGCTCGACGAGAGTGATACGTAGATCCGGGCGCGCGATCCCGAGCGGGATTCCCGGCAGCCCCGCACCACTGCCGATATCCACGACGGACGCGCCCACGGGAATCAGCTCACCGAGCACCGCGCAGTTGAGGATGTGGCGATCCCAGAGCCGCGGAACCTCGCGAGGTCCGATCAGCCCACGCTCGACACCGGCCGTCGCCAGAGCCGCACAGTATTGCTCGGCCAGCGGCTGGCGGTCACCGAAGACCTCCGTCGCCACAGCAGGTGGTGTCAGATCGACGGAGTCGTCGTCGCCAGGGGAGTGCTGGGGAGAGACACCCGCGCCTCGTTCCACGTGAAACATCCTTCCGGACCGATCGGGATCCACGGTAGGTACGCGGGCAGCTGCCCGCTCGAACTCATCACAAAAGGTAGGGCCCCCGGTCCGATGAACCGGGGGCCCTACCTTACCCATTCAGATCATTCAGGCGGGTATGACGACAACGTGTCGATTCGGCTCGACACCCTCGCTCTCACTCGCCGCACCGTCGACCGCAGCGACGGCGTCGTGCACGATCTTGCGTTCGAAGGGAGTCATCGCGGCCAACGATTCCGACTTGCCCGTCTCGACAACCCGTCGTGCCGCATCGGCACCGAGTTCACTCAACTCCTCGCGACGCTTGGATCGCCAGCCAGCCACATCGAGCATGAGGCGGCTGCGCACGCCGGTCGCCTGCTGCACCGCGAGGCGAGTCAGCTCCTGCAGTGCATCCAGGACCTCCCCGCGTCGCCCGACCAGCTTCGACAGATCGCGGCCGCCGTCGATGCTGACGATCGCGCGATCTCCTTCCACATCCAGATCGATATCGCCGTCGAAGTCGAGGACATCCAGCAACTGCTCCAGATAGTCGCCCGCGATCTCGCCCTCTTCGATCAACGCCTCCTCGGCGTCGACCGGATCCGGCTCGGTCACGTCGTCACGGTCTTCCACCGCGGCATCATCCTGCACACCGAGGGCCACTGTGGCGTCCCCTCCGTCGGTCTCAACAGTCATATGTCGTTTCCTTCAATCTGAATCATCCGTCGTATTCGGCGTCTACCGCGCCGGGAAGCCGTAGTCCGCGACCGTTAGCGACGCCTCTTCTGATTGGCGCGCCCCCTGTTTCCGGATCGCTTGCGATTGCCCGAGCCGGCGGACTTACCCGATGTCCCGGATTTACCGGAAGCCGAACCCGACTTGGTCGATGAGCTCGAAGCCGAAGAGGCCGTCGCGCCGGTGCCGTTCGTTCCCGCATCCGCGATCGTCTCCGTCGCGTCGGCGACGACTTCCGCGGAACCTGCCTTCTTCTTCGAGGACGGTTTGGCACCGGGCTTAGGCGCGTTCTGCGTCTTTCGCTCGATGGCGTCCTGTTTCTTCTGCTGCTCTTCCTTGTCGATGCGCCCGAAGACCAGATGCTGCTGCCCGTAGGTCCAAATGTTGTTGGCCACCCAGTAGAGCAGGATGGCGATCGGCAGGAAGGGACCACCGACAACGACACCGAGCGGGAAGATCCACAGCGCCAACTTGTTCATCAGAGCGGCCTGTGGATTCGCTGCCGCCTCGGCACTCTGTCGCGCCACCGAGGCCCGCGCGTTGAAGTGCGTTGCCAGGCCCGCGATGATCATCAGCGGAACAGCGACCGCGATCATGTTCCACATGTGCGGGATGCCGCCGAAATCGGCATAGGCATCGAGGGTTTCCTTGGGCGAGGTGATCGCCGCGGAAATCGGCGCACCGAAGATACGAGCTCGCAGGAACGACTGGACATCGTCCGCGCTGAACACGTAGTTCGGCGTCATCGCGTTCTGCGCCGGCGTCATGTGCAACTGCCCGATGCCCGAACCGGTCCGGTTGAACGACCGCAGCACGTGATACAGACCGATGAAGACCGGAACCTGAGCCAGCACCGGCAGACAGCCCATCAACGGGTTGAAGCCGTGATCCTTCTGCAGCTTCTGCATCTCGACGGCCATCTTCTGACGGTCGCCCTTGTACTTGCGCTGCAGTTCCTTGATCTGCGGCTGAAGCTCCTGCATCTGCCGAGTGGTCCGGACCTGCTTCACGAACGGCTTGTAGAGCACGAGCCGCAGAGTGAACACCAGGAACACCACGGCCAGGGCCCAGGCGAAACCGTTGCTTGCGCCCTTGTCGAAATCTCCGAGTCCGAATATGTACCCGAAGACTCGGTGCCAGAACCATAGGATCCAGGACACCGGGTAATAAATGAAGTCGAGCACGGCTCTATGCACTCCCGTCGGTCGTGTCGCCGGTCACCGCGGGCGGCGACCCTTTACAAGACTTGTGTTCAGCCGCCTCGGCATGGTCTCGGCTTCGCTCCGAAGCACGCGACCGCTGAGTATTCGACTCATCGGTACTCGGCTCGTGGGCGAGACTCGGCGGATCGGTTTCGGCGGCGGCCCGCTTCCGTTCGGGAACGGGATCCCACCCACCAGGGTGCCAGGGTGCGCATTTGGCCAGACGCACGGCCGTCAATCCGAGCCCGACGAAGAGACCTCGAGTGCGCAGGGCAGTCACGGCGTACTCACTGCAGGTCGGTGTGAATCGACACACCGGCATGCGAGTGGGGGAGACATAGGTCCGGTACAGCTCGATCAAGAAGACCACAGCGTTGGCCGGCAGCCTCGACACCACACGCAGGAGGTTCATAACGGGTCACTCGGCTCTACCCGCAGAGCAGGGATGTCGAACGACAATTTTCGAAGTGCCGACCGCAGCTGACGATCCAACTCGGTGGAGGGTGCCGTCGCCGCACCGGGCAGCGCCCGTATCACGACATCGGTCTCGGCCGGAAGATGCTCGACAATTCCGGCGCACATATGACGCAGGCGGCGGGCGACGCGGTGTCGAATCACCGCGGTACCCACCGCCTTGCTGACAATCAAACCGAAACGAGGACCGCCGGTCCGCGCGAGCGGCTGCGACTCGATATCGCCGGTTCCGGAACCACCGGCCGCAACATGCACGACGATGTCCCGCCTCCCGATTCTCCGGCCGTGTCGCACCGTCCGGGAGAACTCGGCACGATGATGCAGCCGGTACGGCTCAGGCAACACCTGGGCGTCCGACCACGTAACGGGTGAACGGAAGAAGTGGGGCGTACAGCGTGCTAGGCATGGCGGCGATGCCGATGCCGAGCGATCAGGCCGTCAGAGAAGCGCGGCCCTTACGACGGCGCGACGACACGATCGCGCGGCCGGCGCGGGTGCGCATCCGGAGACGGAAGCCGTGGACGCGTGCGCGACGACGGTTGTTCGGCTGGAACGTCCGCTTGCCCTTGGCCACGGTCAACACTCCTCGAGTTGGTGGGCGCCAGGCGGCGCCCGAAGCTATTCGGTGAAACGATGTGGTCGCGATGAAAACTGGTCCTCATCGGCACACGCCCATTGCGTGGTGGTCCCGCTGGATCGAAATTTGACCAGGCAGCAGGCAGCCCACACCGCGTCAACGGGTGACTGTACGAGGGTACTGATCGGCCGACAGGGGGTCAAACTCGGGGTACCGCTCGAGACCCCGGTCACTGCGACGGCTCGCCGATACGGCCTGGGGTTCGTGACCAACCCTTGTCACACCCTCTGCACACCCGTTACGATCTGTAGCTAGAAAATTGCTGCAGAAGCGCAGGTTGAGGCGCTGACCGGGGGGGTTATCGCAGCAAGCCACGTATCACCCCAGTTCTCCACATCTGTGGATAATTGTGTGGAAAGACCCCTGGAGTGGCATATTCGTATGGCTGACGGCCGGGCTCGAGGGCGGTCGCCGACCGTTGGTACTCCTATCGACTTGCTCCGGGGAGGAAATATACGTGGACGACGAGCAGAACGTGTTGACCGCAGTCTGGCCCGAAGTGGTCGCCGAGCTTACCGCCGGGTCCAGCGATGGCGCCATTCCACCGGTGACCAACGCGCAAAAGGCGTGGTTGGGGCTGGTGAAGCCGCTGACGGTCGCACAGGGTTTCGCTCTGCTCTCGGTACCGTCCTCGCTGGCGCAGGAAGCCATCGAACGCGACCTGCGGGAGCCGATACTACGGTCGCTCGCCCGTCGGCTGGGCCCTCAGGTCGAGGGGCTCGGGGTGCGTATCGCGGCGCCGTCGAGCCCGCCACCCGACCGTCCCGGCACCACCGCCCGGCACGCGCGACTGACCTCACGTCCGGAACGGATGCGGGACAATCCCCGCGAGCCGGTGGGATTCCAGGCACCGCCCCAGTACCCCGACACGGGCGAGTTCCCCACACCCCGCTATCTCTCCCCAGCCGAATACCAGGCCCGGGCGGCCTATCCCCAGGGCGAATACCCGTCCGCCCCGATGGCCGGAGAATTGCCGGACAGTCTCGGTCCTTCCTCACCGGTGCGCCGGGAGCCCGAACCTCATATGCACGACGATTCGTTCCGGCGCGACCCCGATGTGTTCCGGCGCGAAACCGAGTCGATGCACCGCGAACCGGACATCCGGCGCCGCGAGCCGGAACCACGGCATGATCCGGAACCACGGCGCGGCGACCACGAAGCGCGGCGTCATCCACAGGAGTCGATGCACCGCGAGCCCGATCCGCGCGGACCGGGCCATCCCGGACAGGAGTCGCTGTTCGCCCCCGAACCCGACGTCCCACCCACACCCCGGCCGAATGCGAGTGATGACGTGGACGAACCGGTGGTCAGCGCACGCAATTCCTGGCCGACCTATTTCTCGAAGTCGCCGGAACCTCCGCCGCCGACCCCCGCGACCTCCTCGGCCAGTCTGAACGCGAAGTACACGTTCGAGACGTTCGTCATCGGCGCCTCCAACCGGTTCGCCCATGCCGCCGCGGTGGCGATCGCCGAAGCGCCGGCCCGTGCCTACAACCCGCTGTTCGTATGGGGTGCGTCGGGATTGGGCAAGACGCACCTGCTGCACGCGGCCGGCCACTATGCCCAGCGGTTGTTCCCAGGGATGCGTGTCAAATACGTGTCCACCGAGGAATTCACCAACGACTTCATCAACAGTCTGCGCGACGACCGCAAGGTGGCCTTCAAACGGCGCTACCGGGAAACCGACATCCTGCTGGTGGACGACATCCAGTTCATCGAGGGTAAGGAAGGTATCCAGGAGGAGTTCTTCCATACCTTCAACACCCTGCACAACGCGAACAAGCAGATCGTGGTCTCCTCCGATCGCCCGCCGAAACAGCTGGCGACCCTGGAGGAACGACTGCGCACACGGTTCGAGTGGGGACTCATCACCGATGTGCAGCCGCCGGAACTGGAGACTCGGATCGCCATCCTGCGCAAGAAGGCGCGGATGGATCGGCTCGATGTACCGCACGACGTACTCGAACTGATCGCCAGCCGGGTGGAGCGCAATATCCGCGAACTCGAGGGTGCGTTGATCCGGGTCACCGCGTTCGCCTCACTGAACGGGCAGCCATTGGATCTGTCCCTCGCAGAGGTCGTCCTGCGAGATCTGATGCCCGACACCACCACGATCGAGATCACGGCGTCGACGATCATGGCCGTGACCGCGGAATACTTCAACACCACGCTCGAGGAGCTCACCGGTCCCGGTAAGGCCCGGCCCCTGGCCCAGGCCCGGCAGATCGCGATGTATCTGTGCCGCGAGCTCACCGATCTTTCCCTGCCGAAGATCGGCCAGGCCTTCGGCCGCGACCACACGACGGTCATGTACGCGGAGAAAAAGGTGCGCAAGGAGATGACCGAGCGCCGCCGTGTGTACGACCAGGTTCAAGAACTCACAGCCAGAATCAAACAGCGTTCTCGCTGATTCCTTCCACAAGCCGATCCACCCGGTTGACCTGGGTGGATCGGCTTTTTCGTGTTGTGGATTCCTCGAGGAATCCTTGTGGATTCCTCGAGGAATCCCACCCTTGTCCTCGAGGTTGCGCACAGCCTGCCGCGAAGGCTGTGGAGGGATTCACTCACACCCCTCGATCCACAGTTCCCACAGGCAGATTCATCCACGGGCACAGAGCTGCGAAAACATCGGAATCGGCATGTGGATTCCTCGAGGAATCCCTGTCAGGTCCTCGAGGAATCCCCCGGTAGTGCACGGATCGGTACACACGTGTGTACAACAGGCTTCCAGTCATGGAAGAACTCGAGGATGGCTCGAGGATGAGGGTTGAACAGATTTGCGGCGTCCACAGCCGGGCTCTGTTCATCCTCGAGTCACCCGCCGGCCATCCCCACGCCGCCACGCGCCGTGAGCTGCGTGAACGAGCGGCGTCCACAGAATCCACAGCGCCTACTACTACTTCAGTTCTTCTTCATTAGATTTCTTCTTGAAAACAGGGTGTGTGGAAACTCGGTTCGGGACCGAAGGGATCGATCCGGATCGGTTCACATCCGAAGAGCGCAACGAGAAGGGCGGCGAGGCCGATCGGTTCCCCCGCCCATGCGTCCGGGCTTCGAACATTCGTTCTTCCCACGGGCGACGCACCGGCGAGGGGGTGGGCGTAGTCATCAGCCGTCTGCGCGGGTACGGTTTGATGTCGGTCGCCTGTGCCACACTGCGGTGCACGAGCGAGCCGCTGAATCACATCGCTGCATGAACCACGCCGACGTGCCGAGCAGGGCAATCACTGCGCTGGACAGATCACGACCGATCGAGACTGGGAGAGGACATACCGAGCGATGGAGCTTGCAAGTATGAAGTTTCGGGTCGCTCGCGAGGATTTCGCGGAATCCGTCGCCTGGGTGGCCCGTAGCCTGCCGTCTCGCCCGCCGGTACCTGTACTCGGCGGTGTCCTGCTGGTAGCCGATGAGGACGGTCTGACCGTCTCCGGCTTCGATTACGAGGTGTCCGCGCAGATGCGGGTGGCGGCCGAGGTCGCCGGGCCGGGCCAAGTGCTGGTCTCCGGCCGCCTGCTCGCCGATATCACCAAGGCGCTGTCCAACAAGCCGGTCGATGTGTCCGTCGATGGCACTCGCGTCCTGATCGCCTGTGGCAGTGCGAAATTCTCGCTGCCCACCATGCCGGTCGAGGATTATCCCCAGTTGCCCGAGCTTCCGCCGCAGACCGGTGAGCTGGCCGTGGATTTGTTCTCGGAGGCCGTTGGCCAGGTGGCGGTGGCCGCCGGCCGCGACGACACGCTGCCGATGCTCACCGGTATCCGGGTCGAGATCGAGGGCTCCCGGGTCGTCCTGGCGGCAACCGACCGATTCCGGCTCGCGGTGCGGCATCTGGAGTGGCAGCCGGGCCGTCCCGATGTGGAGACCGCGGTCCTGGTGCCTGCCCGCACTCTGTCCGAATCCGCCAAGACCCTCGGGCCGTCCGACGCGCCCGTACAGCTGGCCTTCGGCACCGGTACGGATGGGCTGCTGGGGATCGTCAACGGTGGTCGGCGCACCACGACGCGACTGCTCGACGCAGAATTCCCCAAGTTCCGCCAATTGCTCCCCAAGGAGCACACATCCATCGCGACTCTGCAGGTCAGCGTGCTGATCGAGGCCATCAAACGCGTTGCGCTGGTAGCCGAACGCGGTGCCCAGGTGCGACTCGAGTTCTCCGATCAGGGGCTGCTGCTGTCCGCAGGCGGTGACGATGCCGGGCGCGCCGAAGAGTGGCTGGAAGCCGAATTCCGGGGTGAGTCGCTGACCATCGCGTTCAATCCCGGCTACCTGAACGACGGTCTGGCGGCTCTGCGTTCGGATCGGGTGACCTTCGGCTTCACCACGCCCAGCCGGCCCGCGGTCATGTGCCCGACCGGCGAGGAGGAGTTGGAGCCCTCGGAGTCCGGTGCCTTCGCGGCGCTGGCGAGTGACTACATCTACCTGTTGATGCCGGTTCGGTTGCCCGGCTGATCGTTTCGCCGTTCGGTTCGTCGGCCTCGCCGGCCATGGTTCGGCCGACGAGGCGGCACTCGTTCACCCCGACCTGTGGAGATGTTGATAAACCTGTGAAAAACTCCGGGAGCGTGGGCATTTCGAGCATCCCGTCGCATAGTTCCTGGTGACGGCGGGTTTATTCATGCACTTACGAACGCTCACCCTGCGTGATTTCCGCTCGTGGGAGCAGGCGGACCTCGAATTACCCACAGGCAGAACCGTTTTCCTGGGGGCAAACGGCAACGGCAAGACCAACCTTGTGGAGGCCGTGGGATATCTGTCCACACTCGGTTCGCATCGGGTAGCCGGTGATGCGCCGCTGATCAGGTTGGGGCAGCAGCGATCTCGGATCGGCGCCACGGTGGTCAATAGTGGGCGCGAGTTGCGTATCGATGTCGAGCTGAACCAGGGCGCTGCGAATCGCGCTCAGATCAATCGCTCTCCGGTGCGACGACCGCGGGAGATCCTCGGCATTTTGCACACGGTGCTGTTCGCACCGGAGGATTTGGCGCTGGTCCGCGGCGATCCGTCCGAACGCCGCCGCTTCCTCGACGAACTGGCGACCGCCCGGCTTCCGCGCCTGGCCGGTGTGCGCTCGGATTACGACCGTGTACTGCGGCAGCGGTCAGCGCTGTTGAAAACCGCGGGGCGACAGGCACGTTCGAGGTCGGGTACACCGTCCGAACTCGGCACCCTGGATGTCTGGGACGGACATCTGGCGGTCCACGGCGCGCAGTTGCTGGCGCATCGGCTGCGGCTGGTCCACGAACTGCATCCCTATCTCGAGCAGGCCTATCGATCCATCGCGCCGGAATCGCGAGCCGCCGCCATCCGCTACCGCAGCAACTCGCTGCCCGAGGAGTTCCTCGATCCACAGCGTTCTCCCCAGCCCGACGACATCGAGGCACTGGAGGCGAATATGCTGAGCGAGTTGGCTTCCGCGCGCACCAAGGAACTCGAACGCGGTGTCTGCCTGGTCGGTCCGCATCGCGATGATCTGGATCTGATGCTCGGCTCCGCGCCGGCGAAAGGTTTTGCCAGCCACGGGGAATCGTGGTCGTTCGCATTGGCGCTGCGGCTCGGGGCCTTCGAATTGCTGCGCAGTGCCGGTACCGATCCGGTGCTGCTGCTCGATGACGTGTTCGCCGAACTGGATCGCCGGCGCCGCACCGCCCTCGCCGCGGTGGCCGCCGATGCCGAGCAGGTCCTTATCACCGCGGCCGTACCCGAGGATGTTCCGCCGGAACTCGAGGCCGAACCCGTCCGGGTGGAAACCGAGGGCGTCGCGGACGGGCGTACATCCCGTATCGCGGGACCGCCGCCGGCGGCGGTCGTCGAGGACACGTCCACGGCATGAGGTGCGGTGACCGACCCGGCCGAATATCGGCCGCACGTGTTGTCGTACCCAGCGGTTAGCCTTGCTGCAGCAATCCGGACGGGAGGAGTCGAGCGTGGCCGCAGATATCGAGCCCGCGGGCAATTCCGCATCGCCATCCCCTGGTTCGGAACCGGAACTCCGCGGAGTCGACCTTGCCCGGCGCGCACTGGAGGAGGCGCGCGCCGCCGCCCGCGCCAGCGGAAAGGCGGTGGGTCAGGGCCGGGCTTCGCCGCGCAAGGGTGGGGTGCGTGCACTGCGCCGCCGCTCCGGCTGGTCGGGCGCCCGCCCCGACGATCGTGATCCACAACTGTTGTCCGCATTGGCCGGATCGCTGACAAAGAGCCGTGGCTGGTCCGGAAAGGTCGCCGAGGGAACGCTTTTCGGCCGGTGGGTTGCGGTGGTGGGCGAGGATATCGCCGGACACGCAGATCCGGTCTCGCTCACCGACGGTGTGCTGAGCATCCAGGCGGAATCCACGGCCTGGGCAACTCAGCTGCGCATGCTGCAGGGGCAGTTGCTGGCGAAGATCAACGCCGCAGTGGGTCAGGGTGTGGTGACCTCCCTGAAGATCACCGGACCGGCCGCGCCGAGCTGGCGCAAAGGCGAACGGCACATCAAGGGCCGCGGTCCGCGCGATACCTACGGCTGATCCGCCGGCAATCGGTTTCACGTGGAACGACAGGGTGGGGCGCGTAGTACGGCCACCCCTTCGGCGGAACGGCAACGGTGTATTTGGGCTGCCTCCGGCCGAGTAGCCGTAGCTTCCCGCTGAGACTCCCGGGAGCGGTCCGGCCTACAACCGGACCCGGCGGCGACCGATTTCATGCACACACGACGCTCTCAGGGGTGTCATAGGTGCATCCTGCGCCGGGGGTACCAGTAGGATGAAGGAGTAACTAGCGGCGATACCTTCGGCGCGTTCCGTGCAGCACGCGCGAGGACCCGTAAAATCTCGAGCAGTTCGACATCTCGAGCGTATGTCCTACGGGGGCTCGATCTGTGTGTTGCCCGACGTCGCATCGAGGATCAGCAAGTAAGGAGAGCTACCGAGCAGTGGCTGCCAACGACTCCAACGCAAGCGACTCGTCCAGGGCGAAAGCGGGCAACAAGGACTACGGTGCCTCCAACATCAAGGTCCTCGAAGGACTCGAGGCGGTCCGTAAGCGCCCGGGTATGTACATCGGTTCCACCGGTGAGCGAGGTCTGCACCACCTGATCTGGGAGGTTGTGGACAACTCCGTCGACGAGGCGATGGCCGGCTACGCGAGCCGGGTCGACGTGACGCTACTCGCGGACGGCGGGGTCGAGGTCGTCGACGACGGCCGCGGTATCCCGGTGGAGACGCACGCCTCGGGTGTGCCCACCGTCGAGGTCGTCATGACCCAGCTGCACGCCGGCGGCAAGTTCGACTCCGACGCATACGCGGTCTCCGGCGGTCTGCACGGTGTCGGTATCTCCGTGGTGAACGCGCTGTCGACCCGCATGGTGGTCGATATCGACACCGACGGCTACCACTGGACACAGGAGTACAAGGACGCCAAGCCCGGCAGACTCGTCCAGGGCGAGCCGACCAAGCGCACCGGCACCACACAGCGCTTCTGGGCCGATCCGGATGTCTTCGAGACCACGGTCTACAACTTCGAGACGATCTCTCGCCGATTGCAGGAAATGGCGTTCCTGAACAAGGGACTGACCATCACCCTGACCGACGAGCGAGTCAGCGAAGCCGAGGTCACCGACGAGGTCGTCAGCGAAACCGCGGAAGCGCCCAAGCCCAGCGAGGACCAGGACTTAGCGCCCGCGCACAAGGTCAAGACCCGCACGTATCACTATCCCGGTGGGCTCGAGGATTTCGTCAAGCACATCAACCGCACCAAGCAGCCGATCCACAACACCGTCGTCGGGTTCACCAGTAAGGGCACCGGCCACGAACTCGAGGTCGCGATGCAGTGGAATTCGGGTTACTCCGAATCTGTCCACACCTTCGCCAACACCATCAATACCCATGAGGGCGGTACCCACGAAGAGGGGTTCCGCGCGGCATTGACCACGGTGGTGAACAAGTACGCCAAGGACAAGAAGCTGCTCAAGGAGAAAGACGGCAACCTCACCGGCGACGACATCCGCGAGGGTCTGGCCGCCATCGTGAGCGTCAAGGTCAGTGAGCCGCAGTTCGAGGGCCAGACCAAGACCAAACTCGGCAATACCGAGGTCAAGTCCTTCGTTCAGCGGACCTGCAACGAGCATCTGGCGCATTGGTTCGAAGCGAATCCGGCCGATGCGAAGACCATCGTGCAGAAGGCGGTGTCGTCGGCGCAGGCCCGGGTCGCGGCCCGCAAGGCCCGTGAGCTGGTGCGGCGAAAGAGCGCGACCGATCTCGGCGGCCTACCCGGCAAGCTGGCGGACTGCCGGTCCAAGGATCCGAGCAAATCCGAGATCTACATCGTCGAGGGTGATTCCGCCGGCGGCTCGGCCAAATCCGGCCGCGACTCGATGTACCAGGCGATTCTGCCGCTGCGCGGAAAGATCATCAACGTCGAGAAGGCCCGCATCGACAGGGTTCTCAAGAACAACGAGGTCCAGTCGATCATCACCGCCTTCGGCACCGGTATTCACGACGAGTTCGACATCGCCAAGCTGCGGTATCACAAGATCGTGCTGATGGCCGACGCCGATGTCGACGGCCAGCACATCGCGACCCTGCTGCTGACCCTGCTGTTCCGCTTCATGCGGCCGTTGGTCGAACACGGTCACGTGTATCTCGCGCAACCTCCGCTGTACAAGCTGAAGTGGCAGCGCGCGGAGCCGGAATTCGCCTACTCGGACCGGGAACGCGACGGGCTGATGGAGGCCGGTCTGGCCGCCGGCAAGAAGATCAACAAGGACGACGGTGTCCAGCGCTACAAGGGTCTGGGCGAGATGAACGCCAAGGAGCTGTGGGAAACCACCATGGATCCCTCGGTGCGGGTGCTTCGTCAGGTGACGCTGGACGACGCGGCCGCGGCCGACGAGCTGTTCTCCGTACTGATGGGCGAGGACGTCGAGGCGCGTCGCAGCTTCATCACCCGCAATGCCAAGGACGTCCGCTTCCTCGACGTGTAGCCGGTGCTGCGCGGTCCGCCCGCGCGCCCGACTCACGCACAAGGCCCTCTAAGGAGATTCGATGACTGAGACCACCCTGCCGCCCGACGGTGGTGCGGGCGACCGGATCGAACCGGTCGACATCCAGAACGAAATGCAAAACAGCTACATCGATTACGCGATGAGCGTGATCGTGGGCCGTGCGCTGCCCGATGTACGCGACGGCCTCAAACCGGTACACCGGCGTGTGCTCTACGCGATGTACGACAATGGCTATCGCCCCGACCGTGGCTATGTGAAGTCGGCTCGCCCGGTCGCCGAGACCATGGGTAACTATCACCCGCACGGTGACTCCTCGATCTACGACACGCTCGTCCGCATGGCCCAGCCGTGGTCACTGCGCTATCCCCTCGTCGACGGCCAAGGCAACTTCGGTTCCCGCGGCAACGACGGCGCCGCCGCGATGAGGTATACCGAGTGCCGGCTCACCCCGCTGGCCATGGAGATGCTGCGCGAAATCGATCACGAAACAGTCGATTTCGTACCGAACTACGACGGCCGCTCGCAGGAGCCGACAGTTCTCCCGGCCCGGGTGCCCGCCCTGTTGATGAACGGCAGCAACGGCATTGCGGTCGGTATGGCGACCAATATTCCGCCGCACAACCTCAACGAGTTGTCCGAGGCGATCTACTGGGCGCTGGAGAACTTCGAGGCCGATGAAGAATCCACGCTCGCCGCGTGCATGGAACGGGTCAAGGGCCCGGACTTCCCGACCCACGGCCTCATCGTCGGCACCCAAGGCATTCACGATGCCTACACAACCGGCCGCGGCTCCATCCGCATGCGCGGTGTGGTCGAGATCGAGGAAGACAATCGTGGCCGCACCACGATCGTCATCACCGAACTGCCGTACCAGGTCAATACGGACAACTTCATCAACTCGATCGCCGAGCAGGTCAAGGACGGCAAGATCGCGGGTATCTCCGATATCCACGACGAGTCCTCCGACCGCGCGGGTATGCGGATCGTGGTCACGGTCAAGCGCGATGCCGTGGCGAAGGTGGTGCTGAACAACCTCTACAAGCACACCCAGCTGCAGACCAGTTTCGGCGCCAACATGCTGTCCATTGTCGACGGTGTCCCGCGCACATTGCGCCTGGATCAGATGATCCGGCTCTACGTCGACCATCAGTTGCAGGTAATCGTCCGGCGCACCCGCTACCTGCTGCGCAAGGCCGAGGAGCGGGCACATATCCTGCGCGGCCTCGTCAAGGCGCTGGACGCGCTGGACGAGGTCATCGCCCTGATCCGGCGATCGGCCAACACCGACACCGCCCGGACCGGCCTGATGGAATTGCTGGAGATCGACGAGATCCAGGCGACCGCCATCCTCGATATGCAGCTGCGCCGGCTGTCCGCCCTGGAGCGGCAGAAAATCGTCGACGAATTGACCCGCATCGAGGCCGAGATCGCCGATTTGAAGGACATCCTGGAGAAGCCGGAGCGGCAGCGCGCGATCGTGCGCGACGAGCTGGCCGAAATCGTCGAGAAGTACGGCGATGACCGGCGTACCCGGATCGTTGCGGCCGACGGCGATGTGGCCGACGAGGATCTGATCGCCCGCGAAGACGTCGTGGTCACGATCACCGCGACGGGCTACGCCAAACGCACCAGGACCGATCTGTACCGCAGCCAGAAGCGCGGCGGTAAGGGTGTGCAGGGTGCGGGTCTCAAGCAGGACGACCTGGTCAAGCACTTCTTCGTGACATCGACGCACGACTGGCTGCTGTTCTTCACCAACCTGGGCCGGGTATACCGGGCCAAGGCATACGAACTGCCCGAGGCCAACCGGACCGCGCGCGGTCAGCACGTCGCCAACCTGCTGGCATTCCAGCCGGAGGAGAAGATCGCGCAGGTCATCCAGATCAAGACCTACGAGGACGCGCCGTATCTGGTGCTGGCCACTCGTAACGGTCTGGTCAAGAAGTCCAGGCTGACCGATTTCGATTCCAACCGCACCGGCGGCATCGTCGCGGTCAATCTTCGCGACACCGACGAATTGGTCGGCGCCGCACTGTGTTCGGCGGACGACGATCTGCTGCTGGTATCCGCCCACGGACAGTCGATCCGCTTCGCGGCGAACGATGAGGTACTGCGTCCCATGGGCCGCGCCACCTCCGGTGTGCAGGGCATGCGGTTCAATACCGACGATGAGCTGTTGTCACTCAACGTCGTTCGGGACGGAACCTATCTGCTTGTCGCGACCCGAGGTGGGTACTCCAAGCGCACAGCGATCGAGGAGTACACGGCCCAGGGTCGCGGCGGTAAAGGTGTGTTGACGCTTCAGTACGACCCGAAGCGTGGCAGCCTGGTGGGAGCGCTTATCGTCGACGATGACGATGAGCTCTACGCGATCACGTCCGGGGGCGGTGTTATCCGGACGGCGGCGAGGCAGGTGCGCAAGGCGGGTCGGCAGACCAAGGGTGTGCGGTTGATGAACCTCGGCGAGGGCGATACCTTGCTCGCGATCGCACGTAACGCCGATGAGCCCGACCAGGTTTCCGGGGAAGAAGAGGCCTGAGGCTCGGATTAGCGTTAGGTTCTGGAAGCGGTAATTTCTCCACAAGCGGCGCCACGACGGATCGAAGGATTCTGCATTGACCACTCCGAATCAGCCGAACGACGAGCGAAACCACGCCAACGGTGTGACCGAGCGAATCGCACCGTCACCGATTCCGCCGCGGCCCTCGCCGCGGTCGGGGTCGTCGGCCGAGAACGGCTCGGGCAATTCGCCCGCATCGTCCGAGCCACAAGGTGATTCCGCGAAGGGCGGTGGTTCGACATCGGATCTCGGCCCCGGCGGCGACGGTCGTGGGGGGTCCCGCTTCGAGGAGGGCTGGTCGCAACTGCCGCAGCGCGAGCCGCAGTCGAATCTGAACCGCCCCGGGCAGGCGCCGGTGCAGGGCCGGAGTAATGCGCAGAGCGGTCTCGGTGGTGGCGTGAGCAACGCTCGCACCACCACCGACCTGGCCGCGAAGGCGGCGCGCAAGGAAGCGGCGATGGTGAAGTCTGTCGGTATTGATGGTCCGACACGCAGTATCGCCCGGCCGGAGCTGATCAAGGATCTGCCCGATCTGTCGGATCTGCGGCACCCGCTGCCGCAGGCGGATGTGGCTGCGGCACAGCAGGTTCCGATGGCTCCGATGCCCACGAACACCGCGCCGCCGAATTTCTCGCCGGCCGCGCCGTCCGCGGTCGCGCAGGCTGTGAGCAGCGGTGAGCCGCTGCGTGCGACGGTGCAGGTGCGCCATATCGACCCGTGGTCGACGTTGAAGGTCTCGCTGGTCATCAGTGTCGCGATGTTCTTCGTCTGGATGCTGGCGGTCGGATTCCTCTACATTGTGCTGTCCGGTATGGGCGTGTGGGACCGGTTGAACAGCACCTTCACCGACATGGTGAACGACAACAACTCCTCGGCCACCACGATCATCGATGCCGGTAGCGTCTTCGGCTACGCGGCTGTGGTCGGCCTGATCAATGTGGTGTTGTTCACTGCGTTGTCGACGGTCGGTGTGTTCATCTACAACCAGTGCACCGATCTGGTGGGTGGTGTGCAGGTGACGCTGGCCGATCCGGACTAACGGAATCGTCGCGAGCGGCCGGTCGGGAGATTCTTCTCCCGACCGGCCGATCGTCTTTTGAGGCGGCTTTGACCTGGCGTTTTGGAGAGCAATCGGGGGATTGTGTAGTCTCTACCGAGTCGAGTCGCGATGCACACAGTCGCGGCGAAACGGTACGGGCCTATAGCTCAGGCGGTTAGAGCGCTTCGCTGATAACGAAGAGGTCGGAGGTTCAAGTCCTCCTAGGCCCACACACTTACAAAACCTGGTCGCGCTGCGGCCCAGGGGCCTTAGCTCAATTGGCAGAGCACTGCCTTTGCAAGGCAGGGGTTAGGGGTTCGATTCCCCTAGGCTCCACTTCTTTCGATCGAAATCCGGGGGGATTCGTTCATCACACCCGGCCCGTTCGACGAGTCGCTCACCTCGTCGTTCGAGGATATCGCCGCCCGCTGCCCGACCCGCTCCGGCCCAGTAGGGTGGACAACATGAAACTTCTTCTGACGATCGGTGTCCTGGCCGCAGTTGTCTTCGCAGTCACCAAGGTTCGCAAGCGCAACGACGCGGATCTGTGGCACGAGGTGACCGCGCGCTGAGCCCGCGCGCTCGCCGGGGCCTTAGCTCAATTGGCAGAGCACTGCCTTTGCAAGGCAGGGGTTAGGGGTTCGATTCCCCTAGGCTCCACCGAAACTCTGCTCCACTGGATCAGTCGTCACGGCCGGATGAGCAGGTCGACGACTCCCTGTACTTCCTCCGGTGTGGGCGTGGGCAGATTGTCGCGGCCGTGGATCAGACCGATGCCGAGGTAGACCATCGCTCCTGCGCGCTGCCGGGCCTGTACCGGATCGAAGCCGAGATCGAGCATGATCGTCTGAACCGTGAGGAATACGCGCTGGTCGAGGGCTCGCACGGCCTCGGCTACGGTTTCGTCGGTGCGTGACCACTCCCGTACCGACGCCTCCACCATCCAATGCCGCGGATCCACCAGCATGGCCGCCATCTTCTCGATGCGTGCCTCGACCGGAACCGAATCCAGGTCGGCGAGCGCGCGCACGGCCGCGGCCTGCATTTCGCCCCAGCGATCGGCCATCGCCGCCATGAGCTGTTCCAGGTCGTCGAAGTGCCAGTAGAAACTGCCTTTCGTGACGCCGAGATCCTGGCAGAGCCGGGGGATCCGGATCGCTGTCACGCCCTCCCGGGCGAGTAGATCCAGGGCGCCGTTCACCCAGTCCTCATAGGACAGCCGGCTGGTCTGCCGGCGTCGGCGGTGCTGGGCCTCGGCCTTTTTGGTCTGGGGGACATTCTTCGGCGCCGTCATCGCCTCACCGCCGTGCTGACCGGGTGCATGACCCGATCGTAGGGGAGGCGGCCGTCCGCGAATCCGATGTGCGTGCGGCCCACCTCCTAGGGGCCATTCGATTGAGTACCGTTTACTGTACTCAATGGTATGGTCGCGATGCCGGAAGGCGAGTGGTCACCACGGAGGGTGCGAGGGGATGTATCGACCGATCGGGCGCCGCGCGATATTGCGGGGTATCGGCGCCGGTCTGACCACTGCCGCGGTGGGCCGGGCGGTCGCGGCCGCCGAACCGCCCGGATTCGCGAGCCCGCTGCTGTTCCATTCCCCGCCCTTGCGGAAATTCGTCGACGAGTTGCCGCGCCTGCCGATCATCGGCGGTGATCGATTGGATCTGGTCGCCGCCACCACTGAGCACCGCTTCCATCGGGACCTGCCCCCGGCGCCCGCGTTCGGTTACAACGACCGCAGCTATCTGGGCCCGACGATCGAGCACGTCGCCGGTACGCCGCTGGCGGTGCGTTTCCACAACCGGATCGGTGCGCATCCGTTCGCCGCCGATATCGACACCAGCCTGCATGGCGTCCCGGGCAGTTACCGGACCACGGTGCCGGCCTCGCTGCATCTGCACGGCGGCGTGACGCCACCGGCCTCCGACGGTCATCCCGAACAGCTCATGCTGCCCGGACAGCAGCTGGATCACGACTTTCCGTTCCGGCAGTCGGCCGGACATCTCTGGTACCACGATCACGCCATGGGGATAACCCGCGCGAATGTGTATGCGGGATTGGCCGGAATGGTGTTGCTCCGCGACGAATTCGACACCGGCCGGCCGGACAATCCGCTGGGACTGCCCGCGGACGAGTTCGAGCTGCCGCTGGTGCTGCAGGAGAAGATCTTCACACCGGAGGGCCGGCAGAGCCTGCGCTCCACCGCCGTTGTGCCGCAGGGTTTGTGGGAGGGCGGCGGGGTCGGTGATGTCGGCGTGGTCAATGGGGTGGCGTGGCCGGAACTCCCAGTGGCGCGCGGGCTCTACCGGTTTCGCGTGATCAACGCCGCTTCGTTCAGTGTCTGGAATCTGTTCTTCGGCAATCGCATGCGGTTCTGGGTGATCGGAACCGAGCACGGTCTGCTCGATGCGCCGGTCGAGGTCCGCAATCTGCGCCTGGCCCCCGCCGAACGGGTCGATCTGCTGGTCGATTTCGCCGATCTCGCACCGGGGGAGACGGTCGAACTCCGCAACGACGAACAGCCGGTCTTCCGGGCCGCGGTACTGGGTGAGATCGCGATGCCGGTGTTCTGCCGGTTCCGGGTGCAGGATCGCGCCGGGTTCCGGGGCGCGGTACCGCACACTCTGCGCGGCGGTCCGCGGCAACCCTCGCTGCTACCTACCGTGCGGGAACCGGCTCTCGGCCGCGATCTCACGGTCAGCCAGCCCTACGAGCTGCGGATGCCGCCGGCGATCATGTCGCTGAACAATCTCCGCTACTCCGAACTCGGCTTCGATCCCGACGCTTCCTTTCCCCGAACGAATCCGGCGCCCGCCATGGCTTCGCATTCGGATGCGCATACCGCGCACCATGATTCGGATTTGCGCGGCTACATATGGCATTGCCACCTGCTCGATCACGAGGACCACGACATGATGCTGCGATTCCGAACGGTGCGGTGAACCGATGACCCAGACCATCACATGCCCCAGCGCATTCCGCTATTGGGAGGCCAAACAGACGCCGATCGTGCGGCGGCTCGAGGCCGCCGTGCGAAAGATGACCGGCGCCAACCTCTTTCCCACCGATGAGCAGGCCCGCGCCCTCACCGAGGATCTGTTCGCCGGTGATCCCGTCGCCGAGCGTTTCGTCGCGGAGGTGATGCACGGGCCCGGCGGTTCGGCCGCCGGGCGGCGCCTGCTCGATCGGGCGCTGACCGAGGGCATCGACGCGGTGCCCGAGGCACCGGAATCCATGCGGGAATTGTTCGCGGAGTTCGACACCGTGCCCGAGTGGGTGCGTCCGGAACTGGTCGAACAGGGCGCGGCGATCTGGCGGCGCTGGGGCACCATGCTGTTCAGTTTCGCCGGTGCCGAAACCCTGGAGATGTACACCGAATCCGCGGTGGCCACGCCGCTGTCGCTGGCGGGCGGATACGCCGGAAACAGCGCCCTGCGACGGTATCTGGAGACCTGCCGGTTCTGGATGGACGTATCGCAGCCGAACGCGCTGCTGACACCCGGATCGACCGGGCGTGCCACCGCGCTGAAGGTGCGTGTGATGCATGTTTCGGTGCGCGCGAAGGTCGCCGGGCATCCGGAGTGGGATGTCGACAGGTGGGGCCTGCCGATCAGTCAGACCTATCAGCTGCTGACCCTGATCGCGGGCAGTGTGACACCGGGGCTCGGGTTGTGGGCGCTCGGCTATCAGACCACCCCGTCGGAAATCCGTGCGCTGCTGCACTTCCAGCGCTACATGGGATATCTGCTCGGCGTCCGGTTGCAGTGGCATCCCGAGACCGTCGTGGATTCGCTGCGGGTGCTGGCCATGACCATCGCCTCGCGTTCCTACGACGCCGGCACACACGGCGCCGAGCTGATCGAGTCGTATCCGGTTGCCTTCGCGCCGCGTCCGGAACATCGCGGTTGGAGCCGTATCCGCGCCGCCTACAACTTCCGCATCAACTCGGTCTACTCGGCGATGTACATGGCACCCGGCACCCGGCGGAAATACACACTGCCCCCGGCATTTCCGTGGCTGCTGATTCCGGTCCTGCGGCTTCCGCTGATCACGGCGATGGAATTCGCCCGGCGGGTGCCGCCCATCGGCAGGTTGCACGAACAGGTGATGATGTGGCACCGGGACAACTGGTACCGAGCCCAGATGCAGGGCAGGGAGGCCGAATTCGATGCCAGCGGGGCCCTGCGCCGATGACGGTGACAAGGGCGATGACAAGGAGAAATCGATGAACAGCACCGAGATCATCGAGGCGTGGAACGGTCCGGGGCGCCGAGACGGCGAACTCACCGTGGTCGAACCCCGGCACAACGCACTACATCCCGCCACCAGTTCACTGGCATTCGAACACTGGTACTTCGATGCCCGGCTGGACAGCGGAATCACCGTGGTCGGATTCCTGACCAAGCGACGTCCCGAGGATCTGCCGCGCTCGCGTCCCTGGGTCGAGCTGATGGTGTACCAGCCCGATGGCACCCGCCGCCAGATCTCGCGGAAGTATCCGCGCGACAAGGCTTCCTTCGATGCCCGGACCATGGACGTCCGGATCGGAGACAACCACGCGCACACCGAATTACGCCCCGATGGGCTACCCACCCATCATCTGCGGCTGGCCGAGGACGGGCTGGAATTCGACCTCCGGCTCGACAACGAGTTGCCGAGCTGGATGCCGGGCAGGGGCGAAACCCATTTCGGTGGTGGCGATTCCTTCGGCTGGGTGGTCGGAGCGCCGCGCGCCCAGGTGAGTGGCACGGTCACGATCGACGGTGTGCGATCGGAGGTCACCGGTCGCGGCTACGCCGACCACAACTGGGGCGTCGGCGATATGCGCAAGATCATCGAGCGCTGGCACTGGGGCCGGTTGTACGTCGAGGACTACTCGTTGCTGTTCGCCGATGTGCTGACCCAGGAGCGCCGTGGTGCGCACGAGATCGCTCCGCTGATGCTGGCCCACCACGACCGGATCGTGCTCTCGACGGGTGAGATGCGGTTGCGGGAGGGCCCGGGACGGTTCGACGCCACCGCGGGCCGCGACTATCCGGAATGGATCGAGCTGTCGGTACCCGATCAGGTGGAACTGCGCCTGAACGTGGAACGGGTCATCCACGCCCACGATCTGCTCGACGATATCCCGCTGGTGGGATCGCGCCTGCTGAAGCCGCTGGCGCACAAGCTGATCGGGCATCCGGGCTATTTCCGTTTCGAATCCGCCTTCGAACTGACCGTGCACGGTGACGGGGAACCGGTCCGGCGAACGGGTACCACCCTGCATGAACTGGTGGCACTGACCTGACGCTTGCGCGGAGGAAGATCCGCGCATTCGTTACGCAAGGGCGTTGCAAGCCGGCGCGGCCAGGGTGAATGTCATGAACGAGACATTCGATGTGGTTGTCGCCGGCGCCGGCCCGGTCGGGCTGATGCTGGCATGTGAGCTGCGGCTGGCCGGAGTCGATGTGCTGGTCGTCGAGCGGCTGGCGGAGATGGACCGCACGATCAAGGCCGGTGCGATCAATGTGCCCACGGCCCAGGCCTTCGATCGCCGCGGTCTGCTGCCCGAACTGCTGGCCCGGCAGCAGGTGGCGATCGAGGCGATCAAGACCTTCGCCGGTCCGTCCGTGATCAGCGGCGATCGGCCGCCGATCGCCGGTCACTTCGCGGGCATCATGCTGCCGTTCGATGTGATCGACGGTGATGATCCGGCCTTCGCCGGGGTGGGGCCCGCGGGCCGGGCCATACTCGTGAACCAGCAGGGGATCGAGGAGATTCTCGCCGACCGCGCCGCGGAACTGGGAGTGGTGGTGCGCCGCGGTGTGGAACTGACCGATCTGACCGATGATGGGAATGGCGTGACCGTGCGCTGTGGCGCCGAGTCGATGCGCGCCGCCTGGCTGGTCGGATGCGACGGCGGCCGCAGTGTGGTCCGCAAACTCGCCGGATTCGACTTTCCCGGAATAGATCCGGAGATCACCGGCCGGCAGGCGGCGGTCGAGATGTCGGATACCGAAGGGCTGCAGCAGGGTTGGCACGACACCGACAACGGCATCTACGTGTACGGCCCGACCCCGGGGCGATTCGTGACCGTCGAACTCGACGGGCCGCCGGCCGATCGCGACGCACCGGTCACCGCCGCCGAATTGGAGGCGAGTCTGCGCCGGGTGACCGGTGTGCCGGTGCGTGTCACGGCGGTCCACTCGGCCACCCGGTTCACCGACAACACGCGGCAGGTCTCCGACTACCGCAGGGGCCGGACGCTATTGGCCGGCGATGCGGCACATGTGCATTCGCCCTTCGGTGGTCAGGGACTGAATATCGGCATCGGCGATGCCGTCGACCTCGGTTGGAAACTGGGTGCGGTCGTGGCCGGGCGGATGGGGGAGGAGCTGCTCGACACCTACACCGCGGAGCGGTATCCGATCGGGGCGTGGGTGCTGGAATGGACTCGTGCCCAGGTTGCTCTGATGCGATTGGATCGCCGGAGCAAGGCGCTGCGCGAGGTGATGGCCGAGCTGTTGTCCACCGGCGACGGTGCGACCACGGTGCGCAGGCGGATATCCGGTGTGCTGCACCGGTACAATCTCGGCGGCGGTCATCGGCTGGTCGGTGCCGTGGTGCCCGATCTGGATCTGTCCGACGGATCGCGGGTGGCCGAGCATTTCGGCGCGGGCTCGGGTGTGCTGTTCGATTTCACCGATTCCGCGGAACTGCGCGCTACCGCGGCGGAGTGGCGGGACCGGGTCCGGATCGTCACGGCGAAACCGATGGAGTCCCAGGATTTTCGGAACTTGGCGGCGCTCCTGGTGCGTCCGGACGGATATGTCGCCTGGGCCGCAGACGAGGGCGGTATCACCCGCGACCTCCCGGACCTCACGGCCGCGTTGCACCGCTGGTTCGGTGCGCCGGAACAGGTGTCGTGACGATCCGGCCACGGTGAAGGTTCAGTCGGGTGCCCAGCCCGGTCCACGCAGCAGGTGTGCCCAGCGATGACGCCAGGACCGGGCAGCGACCGGATCCGAACGGATGGCGGTGGCTCGACATCGGCCGTCCGCGAGCACAATCGGGCCGCGTCTGCCGCGACGGAGCGCCGCATCACCGCGATATCGCGCAGTAGCCGCTGCGGCGGCAACGCATCTGCCGCGGCCAGCGACGACACGACCTCCAGGCCCGCGCTCGCGTCGAGGCCGACAATGAGCTATATGTAATCTTTCGTAGCGTTGAAATCGTGCGGGCGCTGATGGTGGGACCGAAGGCCGCCGAATCGACTCGGCCGGCAATCGGAGAGTTCCCGGGCGCCTGCCGAATTCGGATCAGATCAGGCCGAGCTCACGCGCCCGGCTGATGGCGGCCGCGCGGGAGCCACTGCCCAGTTTGTGGTAGATGCCGCGCAGGTGGGTCTTGACGGTATTGATCGAAACCCCCATGCCCTCGGCGATATTGAGCGTCGTCATCCCCGACGGGAGCTGGCGCAGCACCGAGATCTCGGTTTCGGTCAGCTTCGGTCCCTGCCCGGCCGATCGTGCCAGCGGATGTGCCCGGATCCGGTCGACCAACTGATCGTGATGACCGAACCGGCCGACCGAACCATCCAGTAGCGCAACAGTTCCGGGCACATCCACGAACGGGCGGACGACCCGGTCCGCGGCCGCGTGGCGCAGTGCGTGCGACAGCGCCTCGTAGGTCTTCACCGGGCGGTCGAGATGATCACAGGCCGAGGCGTAGAACAGCCAGCCCGTGACCGCGGCGACCGGCGACAAGTGTTCGTCCCGGGCCAGCAGCGGCCGCAGCAACTCGAGGGTCGTCGACGAGGTCTGCGCGTACTCCGACAGTGCCGCCTCGGCAACGACGATCTCGGGTGTGCGCCCCAGAACGGTTGCCGCCCGTTCGACCAAAGTATGTGCGCTGACCCGGGATTGAATACGCAGCAGGGCCAGAACCGCGTGCAGGAGCAGATTCCCGCACGGCGTCACCGGCGTCCGATCGGTCAGTATCTCCAGCAGTTGCAGTCGCAATGCGTCGGCCGCGATGAAACGATTCGCGGCGGAGTCGGTCTGCACCAGATGGTGCACGGCCAGCGCCTGCTGTTCCCCCGTCGGCGCCGGAGCGAGGCGGCCCGTGTCCGGTACCGGTGCCGAGCCGGGTTCGACGGGATCACCCTGGAGGTATCGGACGTAGTCGATCGTCGCGTGCATCTGAATGACGGCGGGATGTGCTCGCAGCCCATACTTTTCGGCGAGATCGAGCGCATGTGCGGCCCGCTGGGACATGACCGTGAAACGACCCGAGAAACCTCCGCACAGGGCCAGGTCGCCCGCCGCCCGCACCACGAATGGCCCGAGCCCGGCACGTTCGGCCAGCGCCAGCGAATGCCACAGGCCGGATTCGGCCTCGTCGATCTCACCGCGATGCAGCTGAGCGGTCGCCGCTTGCAACACGATGTAGCAGTCCAGATCGGCATGGCCGGTCGGGGTGAGGGTGGTCGGGATCGCCATCGTCGCCTGCTCGCCGATCGCATTCGCGACATCGGCGACCACCGCATCGCGCAGAATCGCCAGCCAGGCGGCCGGTACCAGCGCGGAAGCCGGATACGGTTCGGCCAGTAGCCGATTGAGATATGCGCCGGCAGCGGCGATATCGGCGCGCCCGGCGGATTCGGCGATCCGCAGCAACTGGACGAATTGATCGTCGGCGAGTTCACCGATCTCGTCGAGCCGGGCGAGGAAGCCGGGCCCCTCACCGCCGAACACCAGTCGCGGGCCGTGTTCCCGGATGAAGCGGGAGATATTCGGCCGTCCCGATTCGGCGAGCACGTGGTGCAACGCGGCCGCGGGCATGCGGACCTCCACGAACCAGGCCGCGCACCCGCGGTGAATCTCCCGGATCCGGTCCGGCAGGCAGCGCGTGCCCTCGGCGAGCAGATAGGTGTGCAGCATCGGGTGGTAGCTGTGCCACAGCTCGCCGTCGCGTGCGACCGCCTTGACCGGGAGATTGTTGCGCAGCAACTGTTCCAGTGTGGCCGCCGCCGTATCGCCGACGAGTTCGGTGGCCAGTTCGACCGTGAATTCCTCGGGCACCGCCGTGGTTAGCAAGAAGTTCAACGCGTCCTCGGATAACGATCCCAGCAATTCGCCGACCAGGAAATCGCTGACCGCATGTGGTGCCTGCGCCAATGCGGCCAGGGCTGCGGCCCGGTCGTGTGAATCGGCGGCCAGATAGATCGCGGCGATCCGGACGAGTGCGGCCCAGCCGCAGGTGAGTCGCTGGATTCCGGCGATCTCGGTATCGGACAGGTGCAGATTGTGCTGATCGAACAGGCGCGCGGTCAGGCGATCGTCGAGTTCGAGTTCACGGGCGCTCAGCCGGGTGAGCCGACCGGTCAGATCCATGGCGTGCCAGCGCAACGGCGGATCGAAACGTCCGGTGACGATTGTGGTCAGCTCGGGCGGGGCATTCGTCACGAGATATTCCAGCCCGGCCAGCGCAATCGGGTCTGTCAGCAGGTGCGCGTCGTCGAGAACCAAGACGGTCGGCCGGCCCAGCTCGGCCAGTCGGTCGATCAGCCGGGCCGGTTCGGCGAGCGGTGCGGTGAGCTCCTCGCCGACCGGCGTCGCGATGGGCAGATCGAGTACCCCCGCGATCGCGCGCCACAGGTCGGAGGATTCGCCGCGGCGACCGGTAAAGGTGAGCCAGCCGACGTGGGATTCGCAGCGATGGGTCACCCAGTCGGCGGCCAGCACCGTCTTACCGCTTCCCGCAGGGGCACAGATCAATACGGTGTGTCCGCTGCCGGCGGCCACGGCCTCGTCGATGCGCGCTCGAGCCGCGGGGAGCGGGAGGGGAGTGACGCAGAGCGTGGGGATGCCCGGCTGCAATCCACTTCGAATGTTGGCAACACTCGAGCTATCGAATTTCGAATGGCTGGATCTCTGTGAAGCGGTCAACGCGCCTCCCGGAGCTTTGCTTTCTCTCGAAGGCAGTTTCCTGAAGCCTTGCTGTCTTAAAACCGAAACGTACACTACTAATTTGCCAGAATCGGTCCAAATGTGCCTTCCGGCAAGGTTTCGAATCGGTCTCGCACGTTCGGTTCATCGCTGTGACGCTCGTTCATCCGTGGCGAAGTCCGATTACCGCGCCGCTGGGACGTAGGGTTCCGAAAGAAGAAGTCGGTGCGATCCTTTCGAGGCGGCGAGGTAACCGGATGCGGGCGCGACGAGTTCGAACCCCCCGGGATCGGGCCGAGCCGCCACCGCCCGGCTCGGGAGCGACGTGGTCTCTGCCGCGCGGCTTGATCGTGGTACTCACCGCCGCCGGCGGGGTGGTCGCGATTGCGGGAATGAAAGGGTTCGCCGGAGTCATCGGCCCGACATTTCTCGCATTGATGCTCACCATGGCCGCGCAGCCGGTGCAGAGCTGGGTACAGCGGCGGGGCTGGCGGCCGTGGATCGGTATGGTCGCCGCGCTGGCCATTGTCGTGCTGATTCTGCTGGTTCTGCTCGGTTCACTGGTGCTCTCGGTGGCACAGCTGGCATCCGAACTGCCCAAATATTCGGACAAGCTCAACACCATGCTCGACGGCATCCGCCACACTCTCGCCGACGCCGGGGTGGATACCGATCAGATCCACAACACACTCAACGGACTCGATGTCGGCAAGGTCGTGGATCTGCTGTCGACCACATTGAGCAATGCGCTCGGCATCTTCTCGGACCTGTTCTTCGTGCTGGCATTGCTGCTGTTCATGGCGATGGACGGGATGATGATCGATCGCAAACTGGCGGTCGTCGCCCGAGTTCGGCCCGAGATCGCCTACGCGCTGTCCGCATTCGCCAGCGGGACCCGTAAATACCTGGTGGTGTCGACGGTGTTCGGGCTGATCGTCGCGGTATTCGACGGTGGAGCGCTGTGGTTGATGGGTGTGCCGCTGCCGATTCTGTGGGCGTTGCTGTCGTTCATCACGAACTACATCCCGAATATCGGCTTCATCATCGGACTGGTTCCGCCGGCGCTGCTGGCGCTGCTCGACAGCGGTCCCGAACTCATGGTCTGGGTGATCGTCGTCTACTGCGTCATCAACTTCGTGATCCAGTCGATCATCCAGCCCAAATTCGTCGGAGACGCGGTGGGGCTCAGCGTCACCGTCACATTCCTGTCGCTGGTGTTCTGGGCGTGGGTGCTGGGTGCACTCGGAGCACTGCTGGCGATTCCGCTGACCCTGTTGATGAAGGCACTGCTGCTCGATATCGATCCGACCACGCGGTGGGTTTCGGTATTGATCCAGGAGCGTGCCCCGGACGTCGATGCGATCGATGCGGCGGGCGAGGTCGGGGAGAAGGATGCCGGGGAGAAGGAGGATATCGGCGACAGGACCACCGGCAGCGCTTCCGGGCCGGCAGGCTAGGACACTCACCCTCCACGGGTGAAGCCAACGATCCGGGCGGTGGGCACATTCATGGGAAGACCCCTCGGTTGAGAAGGAGTTTCGCCATGACAACAACACCACAGGAACATCCCGTTCGTCAGGGCATCGCCGCCGGAACCTCGATCGGCGCCGCGATACTGCTGATCACCGTCGGGGTTCTCTCGATTCTGGAGGGCATCTCGGCGGTCGCGAACGACAAGCTGTTCGTGACGGGCATCGACTACGTATACGAATTCGACACCACCACCTGGGGATGGATCCACATCGTGCTGGGGATCCTGCTGGTGATCGCGGCGCTGGGGCTGATGACGGGGACCGCGTGGGGCCGGGTCGCGGCAATCACGTTGGCGGCCTTGTCCATTCTCGCGAATTTCCTTTGGCTGCCCTACTATCCGGCATGGTCGATTCTGGTGATCGCGCTGAATATCGTGGTGATCTGGGCGGTCGCCACCTGGCAGCCCGGTCGCGACCTCTGACGGGGACCGGGCGCGGCGGTCGGGTTCCACGTGGAACCTGACCCAGTCGTCTCGGGCCGGGGGCCGGACTGTGACAAATCACCACGGGTGAGTCGCGTACCCGCCGGGTCCGTATCGTCGAATCATGGCCTCCCCGGAGTTGTCGAAGCTGATTCAATCGGTTGTCGAGCCCTATTTACTCGACGGTCCCCGTCGTTACAACCGGGACGATGTCGCCGAACTGTCCGGTGTACCCGCGGATCTGTCACGGCGACTGTGGATTTCACTCGGATTTCCGGTCAATCCCGATGACGGCGCCATCGAGTACACCGACGGTGATGTGCAGGCGGTCCGGAATTTCCGGAGTCTCGACGCCCTGTCGGATGCCGATGTCCGACGGCAGCAGGCCGCCGCGCGCACCCTCGGCCAGTCCATGGCACGGCTCGCGGAATGGCAGGTGGATCTCGTCGCCGACGAGATCGCCGATCGGATTCGCTCGATCACCGCGAATGACCCGACCGTGGACGAGGCGAAGGTGGCGCTGGAGGCCACCACCGCGGTGGTGACGGCTCTGCAAGAGGTGCAGGCCTATGCGTGGCGACGCCATCTGGCGGCTGCGATAACGCGGTCGATGGCCGGCGAAGGCACCGGAGAAACGTTGCGCGAGTTGGCCGTCGGCTTCGCGGATATGGTCGGTTACACCCGGCTCACCCGCCATCTGGATCCCGATGAACTGACCGATCTGCTGGAGTCGTTCGAGACGATCACGACCGACGCGATCACGGTGAACGGCGGCTGGGTAATCAAGAACGTCGGTGACGAGGTGATGTTCGCGGCGGAGTCGGCGGTGGCCGGTTCGCGGATCGCACTCGCCATCCAGGAGGCGACCTTCGACGCAGGGGTCACACCGGAATTGCGGGTCGGTTTGGCCTACGGCCGCGTACTGCCGAGATTCGGCGATCTGTACGGCTCGGTGGTGAACACCGCCGCCCGGCTGACCGGTGTCGCGCGGCCGGGAACAGTACTGGTGGACGATGGCGTCGCCGCGCGCCTGAACGGTGAATCGGAATTCGCGCTGCGGCATCTGCGCAGTGTTCGGGTGCGCGGTATCAACCGGTTGCGTTCGCATGTGCTGCGGCGCAACAACCGCTGAATACGTTGTCGCCCGGTACTTATCGATACGAACGGCCGATACGAACGGCCAATGGGGTGCGGCCGGAAGAGTCCGGGAATTAGAAGCGGGCCTCGGCGAAGGGGGGGAGTTAGCCGAGGCCCGCGTAGGGTCGGCCCGGGGGGGAGGGGCCGACGTGAATGATCCTACGCGACGATTCTGATTTGTGTACGCATGAGGGCCGCCAGTTTCCGGATTTTTTTCTCTGGCGTGTTGCGAGGGATGGGTACGTACTCGGACGTCACTCCATAGTGTGAGTTTGCTTTGTATCGAATTGTGTTGTGGTGCAACATAATTAAATGATTCCACCTGAAATGAGCAGAGCGGCTACCCGCGCTGCGAGGTTCGCCGGATCGGTGCTGTACGGCCGCGGCGATGCGTGCCGGGTGGGCGTTTTCACATTTCGGACACAGTGCGGCGCAGGCGGTGAGTAGCCGTGCGGCCCCGGACAGGTAGCGCACTACGCAAGACCCGGAACGCGCGAGGCGAGAGTATCTATTCGGTCGCACCCCGGACGGCACCCCCGAGCACCGCCGGACGGGGTGCGACCACCTTTTTCCGGCCGGTTCGTCGGTGGTGTGGGCATTGTGTCGGTGGTGTGGGCAATACTCGGCACACATCCACATCGAACGGCAGGGGAAGAGAATGCCCGACGCCATCATCGCCGAGGGGTTGGTCAAGAAATACGGTCGGCTCGTCGCGCTCGACGGACTCGATCTCGCGGTACCCGAAGGCACCGTGACGGCACTGCTCGGTCCCAACGGTGCCGGGAAGACCACCACGGTCCGTGTGCTGACGACGCTGCTCATCCCCGATTCGGGGCGGGCCACGGTGGCCGGTATCGATGTGCTGCGAGAACCGCAGCGGCTGCGCGCTCATATCGGTGCCTCGGGCCAGTACGCGGCGGTCGATGAATACCTCACCGGTTTCGAGAATCTGGAAATGGTGGGTCGGCTCTATCACCTCGGTATCCAGCGCAGTAAACAGCGCGCCCGGGAACTGCTCGACCGCTTCCGCCTCAGCGATGCGGCCGACCGCCCGGTGAAGGGATACTCCGGCGGTATGCGGCGACGGCTGGATCTGGCCGGTGCTTTGGTGGCGAATCCGCCGGTGCTGTTTCTCGACGAGCCCACCACCGGACTGGATCCTCGTGCCCGGCTGGATCTCTGGGATGTCATCGAGGAACTGGTCGCCGGTGGTACCACCCTGCTGCTGACCACGCAGTACATGGAGGAAGCCGACCGGCTGGCCGATTCGATCGCGGTGATCGACCACGGCAGGGTGATCGCGCGCGGTACGGCCGACGAACTGAAAACCACGGTGGGTGGTGACCGGGTCGAACTGACCGTGGAACACATCGACAATCTCGCGGTGGCCCGGGAAGCCCTGGCGAGTCTCGCCGCCGGCGATATCCATGTCGAACCGGGGCTGCGGCGCATCACCATCCCGGTCGACGACGGATCGCAGGCACTGGTCGACACCATCGAGCGGTTGTCCGCACGTGGAGTACGGATCCAAGACGTCGGGTTGCGGCGGCCCTCGCTCGATGACGTCTTTCTCACCCTCACCGGCCATGAGGCCGAGGAAGCGGGGGATCCGGATGCGTCCGGGCACACGCAGGCGGCCGATCAGATCACGGAAGGGCAGCGCGGATGATCAGCGATACCGGCCGTCGCTCGATGACCACCCACGCCGCCATCGTGATCGGCGACAGCCTCACCATCGCCAAGCGCAATGTCATCAAGATCAAGCGAGTGCCCGACGTGCTGATCTTCTCGACCTTGTCGCCGATCATGTTCGTGCTGCTGTTCGCCTATATCTTCGGTTCGGCGATCACCGTGCAGGGCACCTCCTATCGCGAATTCCTGATCGCTGGAATCTTCGCCCAGACATCGGTATTCGGCGCCACCTTCACCGGCACCAGCCTGGCCGAGGATATGCAACGCGGCATCATCGACCGGTTCCGTTCGCTGCCGATGGCGCCGTCGGCGGTGCTGGTGGGCCGCACGGTCGCGGATGTTGTCATCAATGTGGTCAGCCTGGTGGTGATGTCGATCACCGGACTGCTCGTCGGCTGGCGGATCCACGGGTCGTTCCTGGAAGCCGTACTCGCCTACGTGCTGCTTCTGCTGTTCGCCTACGCGATTTCCTGGATCATGGCCGTGGTGGGTTTGCTGGTGCGGGCTCCGGAGGTGTTCAACAACGCGAGTTTCATGGTGATCTTCCCGCTCACCTTCATCGCCAACACCTTCGTGCCCAGCGATGTATTGCCTGCTCCGCTGCGGGTCGTCGCGGAATGGAATCCGGTATCGGCGGTAACACAGGCAACCCGCGATCTGTTCGGCAACACGAGTCCGGCGAATCCCACACCGGATGTGTGGTCGCTGCAGCATCCGGTGGCCACCACCCTGATCTGGGTGGTGGCGATACTGGTGATCTTCGTGCCGCTGGCACTGTGGCAGTTCAAGCGGTCGGTCAGTCGCTGAGGCGTTCACCTGCGGCTGCTGCGGGCGGCGAATTGCTGTGACAGCATGGTCCTATGCAGTTGGGGAGTACCCGGAAATCCGGTCGGTTGCGTAATCGGCTCGTCGTGGCAACCTTGGGCGCGCTCGCGGGCGGTGCCGCGTGGGCTGCCGCAAGCCGCCGGCCGCAGCCGCCGCAACCTGCCGCGGAACCGCCGCGGCTGGGACATGCGGTCGCGACGACAGGCCCGGAGGCGGCGGGCCGCGTAACCGGCTAGGCCCCGTGGCACGATATTCCGCGTGACCTCACCGAATCAGACCGCCGTGGCCGTGCTGCATACCAACCTCGGCGATATCAAGATCTCGCTCTTCGGTAACCATGCCCCGAAGACGGTGCGCAATTTCGTGGGGCTGGCCGACGGCAGCGCACCGTACACGACGACGAACGCCGGCGGTGGCGCGTCCGGTCCGTTCTATGACGGCAGTATTTTCCACCGTGTGATGGACGGCTTCATGATTCAGGGCGGTGACCCCACTGGTACCGGACGCGGCGGACCGGGCTACGAATTCGCCGACGAATTCCACCCCGAGCTGCGCTTCGATCGGGGCTACCTGCTGGCGATGGCCAATGCCGGACCGGGAACCAATGGTTCGCAGTTCTTCATCACCGTCGGACCGCAGCCGCATCTGAACCGCAAGCACACCATCTTCGGTGAGGTCGTGGACCCGGATTCGCGCAAGATCGTCGATGCTGTCGCGACCACCGCCACCGACCGCAACGACCGCCCCAAAGAGCCGGTCGTCATCTCGAGCATCACCCTGACCTGATCCGTATCGGAGTTTCGTGAATCCGCAACCGCCCGCATCCACCTGCTATCGCCATCCCGATCGCACCACCGGACTGGCATGTACGCGATGCGGGCGGGCGGCATGTACCGAATGTCTGCGACCGGCCGCCGTCGGCCAGCACTGTGTGGACTGTCTCACCCAGGGCCGCACCGACATTCGACCGGTCACACCGGCCGGTCCGGCATCCGCCGCGCGATCGGTACCGTATGTCACCTATGTGCTGATCGCGATCAATGTGGCGGTCTTCGCGATCACGGCGAGCCAGGCGCACAGCATCGCCGACAATCATCTGTCCCGGCTGTTCTTCGACTGGGTACTCGAACCGCCCGCCGTTGCCCACGGACAGTGGGGCCGGGTGCTCGGCGCCGGATTCCTGCACTATGGCCCGCTGCATCTGGTGGTCAATATGTTCGCGCTCTACATCCTCGGGCGCGATACCGAAGCGGTACTGGGTCGCGCCCGGTTCCTCGCGGTGTATCTGACCTCGCTGCTGGGCGGTTCGGCTGCGGTGATGTTGCTGGCCACCCATACCGCTACGGCCGGCGCCTCGGGCGCGATCTACGGATTGTTCGGCGCGATGACTGTGATTCTGCTTCGGCTGCGGCAGAGCCCGACGCAAATGCTGATCCTCATCGCGATCAACCTGATCATCAGCGTGTCGCTGCCCGGAATCTCGCTGTGGGGGCATCTCGGTGGTCTACTGGCCGGCACCCTCGCCGCCGGCGGAATCCTGTTCCTGCCGCAATGGTTGCACGCGCGGACGCGGGAGTCGGTGGTGCGGATCGGGTGGGCGGCGGTGGCCGGAATCGCGGTGCTCGCGCTGGCGCTGATCGGTGTGGGAGCGGCCGCCCTGTCCTGACCGGCCGCTTCAGGACTGCCGGGGTTCGGCCGGGACCAGGCCGTGCACGGACATGACGTCGAGAACATCCTGTGGGTGCGTGCCGAGATCCCAGCGGCCGAAGATGAGCAGTCGCTCCTCACCCTTGTGATCGACATCCAGTTCGAGATTGGGAATGCTGCGGCCCAGCCGCCGGAATTTCGTCAGCCGGGCATGCAGGATCTGGTCGGGCCGGTAGTCGGCCGGTCCCAGCAGGCCACGGATCACCAGCCGGGCCGGTTCGCCCGGAATCACCGACAGTCGCGGCCGCTGGCGCAATCCCAGCGCTGCCAGGCACAGCAGCAGTAGGGCCGCCAGGCCGATCAGCAGGCGGCTGGGCGCATCGGCGGCGACGACCGCCGCGATCGCGAAGGCGACTCCGCCGAGCCCTACGACGACCAAGGCCGACGCCGGTGTGGACCACTCGAGCCGCGGCACTGGATCGGTCCCGTCGGAAACGGGGCGGTCGGGGGCCTGGTGATCGGACTCGGGGTTATCCGACTCGGGGTGGTCGGACTCGGATGCGCTCACGGTCCCCAAATACTCCTCGAGTTGTCCACAGAATCATCCACAGGTGTGAATGAATAACACCGATGTAACTGCAGTCAGCTGTGCATCGGCACAATCAGCGCCAGCGCATGGTCATGATCAGTCCGACGACCATGAGCCCGAAGCCGATCAGGAAGTTCCAGGCGTTGAGATCACTCATCCACTGGATATGGTCGGCGCCCAGGTAGTAGACGAGCAACCACGCCAGCCCGGCCAGCATGAAGCCGAGCATGATCGACACGTACCAGACCGGCGACGGACCAGCGCCCTTCACCTTCACCGGGGTGCGGCTGGTGGGGTTGATCCTGTAGTCGGTCTTCTTGCGGACCTTCGACTTGGGCATGACGTCCTCGTATTCGGCGTGCAGGTCTGCCTAAAGGCTATCTCAGCTGCGTATCGATGGTGGTGCCACGTACGCTCCAAGCATGCGCATTCTCGTCGTCGACAATTACGACAGCTTCGTATTCAACCTGGTGCAGTACCTCGGCCAGCTTGGTGTCGAGGCGACGGTCTGGCGTAACGACGATCCCCGGCTCGAGCCGGTCGACAGTGTCGTGACCGGCTACGACGGTGTGCTCATCAGTCCCGGACCGGGTACGCCCGACCGTGCCGGCGCCAGTATCGAACTGGTCCACGCCTGTGCGCGGCACAGCACTCCGTTGCTGGGCGTATGCCTCGGACATCAGGCAATCGGGGAGGCATTCGGCGCCACCGTGACCCGCGCGCCCGAACTGCTGCACGGTAAGACGAGTTCGGTATTCCACATCGGCTCGGGTGTGCTGGCAGGCCTGCCCGATCCGTTCACGGCCACTCGTTACCACTCGCTGACCGTCCTCGAGGACACGCTGCCCGCGGAACTCGAGGTGACCGGCCGGACCGAGAGCGGCATCGTGATGGCGATGCGACATCGCGAACTGCCCATTCACGGAGTGCAGTTCCATCCGGAGTCGGTACTGACCCAGGGGGGGCACCGCATGCTGGCCAACTGGCTGGAGGTCTGTGGCGAGCGTCCGGGCGAGGGGCTGATCGAGATGCTCGAAGCCGAGGTCGCGGCGCTGGTCTGAGCGATGACGCCGCGACCGTACGTGGTTCTGTCGGTGGCCACCAGCATCGACGGATATATCGACGACACTGGGCCCGAGCGGCTGCTGCTGTCCAATGCCGAGGATTTCGATCGGGTGGACCGGGAGCGGGCCGCGGCCGATGCGATCCTGATCGGCGCCGAGACTCTGCGCCGCGACAATCCTCGCCTACTGGTCGGCAGCGAACAGCGACGCCGGGATCGGATCGCCGCGGGCCGTCCGGAATTTCCGCTGCGGGTGATCGTCAGCGCGAGTGGCGATCTCGATACCGGACTGAATTTCTGGCATCAGGGCGGCGAGCGCGTGGTCTACACGACCATGGCCGGGCAGGCACGCATCGGCGACCGGCTGGCCGGATACGCCGAGGTCATCGCATTGGGTGCGATGGTCGACTTCGCCGCACTGCTCGATGACCTGGGTACGCGTGGTGCGGGCCGGTTGATGGTGGAGGGCGGGGGCCGCATCCACACCGCGTTCCTGGCCGCGGATCTGGCCGACGAATTGCTGCTCGCGATCGCGCCGGTACTCGTCGGTGACCCAGCCGCCCCACGATTCCTGCATCCGGCGCGGTATCCGGGCGGATCGCGGCGCAGAATGGTGTTGGACGACGTCACCCGGTTGGGAGATGTCGCGGTGCTGCGTTATCTGACCGAGCGGACACCGGCGGACGGGAGCCCGACGACGATGGAAAATTCACAATGACAACCGAATCCGAGGCGTGGCGGACCAGTGAGTCGATCAGCCGCATACCGGGCGAACCGGGCGCGCACCGATTCTGGATGCATCACGCGATCGGCCTCGCACGGCTGTGCCCGCCCAGTACCACCGCCTTCTCGGTCGGCGCGGTGATCGTCGGTCCGGACGGGGTGGAACTGGCGCACGGATACTCCCGGGAGACCGATGCCAAAGTCCACGCCGAGGAGGCGGCGCTGAACAAACTCGGTGCGGACCCGCGGCTGGCGACGGCCACCATCTACAGCACCCTCGAACCCTGCTCGACCCGAGCTTCAGCCGACCGCGCGCCCTGTACCGAGCGCATTCTGGCGGCCGGTATCCCGCGGGTCGTCATCGCTTGGCGGGAACCGGGAACCTTCGTCGAGAACTGCGTCGGTGTGGAGCGCTTGCGCGAACACGGTGTCGAGGTGATCGAGATCCTGGACCTTGCCGATGAAGCCATGTCTATGAACCGGCACTTACGCGTATAGCAACGGCCGGGCGTGAGCTGTGACGCCCGTCATATTTCTTCTGCGTCGGACGTCGCGCCGGTAATATCTCGCGATGAGCTCAAAGCTCAACGGGGGCTTGATATTCCATCATGCTACCGGGGGACGGTCGCGGGGAGCGACGGTAATCGGAGGGGATTCATGTCGAAGAAATTGGTTATTTCTGCCCTGATCACGGTAGGTCTCGCGGCCGCCGGGGTTGCGCAGGCCGAGGCCGCCACGATCGGTGACGCCAAGTCCGGAGTGAGTTTCGTCAGTGGTTGCAGTGCCGGCGATGTGTGCAACTGGTCAGGTGTTGGACTCACCGGCGAAGGTGAAAGTGGTGTTCCCGCAACCGAGTACTGCTGGACGTTCTTGGTCGGCACCGTTCAGTCCGCCGAAAACGCCAGCACCGTGAATCAGCGGTACTTCGAGAACGACAACTGCACCGGGCGTTCGGTCGATGTTCCGGGCATCAACAGCGCGAACTTCGACTTCCCGATGCGCTCGCACATCGGGTACTGAGCTCGGAAACCCTCGCTACGAGTGGGCGAAACGAGTTCGCCCGGAACATCGAGGCCCGAAGGTCCCGTGTTCCGGGCGAACTCGCATCAGAAAGCTCACGGTGGGGCGAGTACGCCCGTCACGATGGTGATCGTGGCATTGCGCGCTACCGTCGACCCCGCTCCGGGATTCTGATCGATGATGCGCCCGATATTTCCCGCCACCAGGGTGCCCTGCGTGGTCTGGGTGATCTGCGCGGCGGTTCCCTGCCAGCCTGCGGCCTGGAGTTTGCCGATCGCTTCGGACGGGGTGAGCCCGTAGAGGTTGGGCATTTGGATCTGGTCGCTGGAAACCTGCACGGTGATGGTCGAACCGCGATCGGCCGTCGATCCGCCGGACGGATCGGTGGAGATCACCTCGCCGGCCGGACGTGAGGATGCGACCTTCTGGATCACGACCTTGAACCCGGCACTCGTGGACAGATTCGGCTCTGCCACATTGATCTGCTGACCTGTGACTATGGGCACGCGGACCTGCTCGGGACCCTTGCCCAGCCAGATCTTGACCGGACTGCTGCTGTCGGCCTTCGTCCCGAACGGCGGTTCCTGACGGATAACCTTGTCCTTGTCCTCCGGACTGGACCAATCGCGCTGGACCTGGCCATCCAACATCAGACCGGCGTCGTTGAGGTCCAGTTGGGCCTGCTGCTGCGTTTTGTGTGAGAGGTCGGGTACCGGAACCAGTTGCGGGCCACTGGATACCAGCACAGTCACGGTGGACCCCTTGTCGACACGGGCGCCGCCCAGTGGCTGTGTGGACACGACATTTCCGCTGGCGATCTTGGCGTCCGGTTTGGGCTGGATGGTGACCTTGAAACCGAGTTTCTGCAGATCGTCCTGCGCCTGTTGGGCGGGCTTGTCGGACAACTGTGGAATACCGACCTGGTCGGGGCGGCTGCCGGGGCCGATCAGCACCCAGAACAGTGTGATCGCGACCGCGATCGCGGCCGCAGCGCCGATGCCGATCCACAATCGCCGATTGGGATCCGCGCCTTCCGGTTCCGTGTCGCCATCCCGGTCCACCGTGCGATAGCTGCGCGGCTCGGGCTCGTCACTGCTGAGGAAGGTGGTCCGGTCCTCTTCGGTCATGACCATCGGGGCATGCGGTTTCTGGCCGCCCAGCACCCGGATCAGATCGGCGCGCATCTCGGCCGCGCTCTGATACCGGTTGGCCGGATTCTTCGCCATCGCCTTGAGGATCACCGAATCGAGTTCACGTGGTACGCCGGGATGTACCAGCGACGGCAGTTTCGGATCCTCGCGGACGTGCTGATACGCCACTGCCACCGGTGAATCACCGGTGAAAGGCGGCTGCCCGGTGAGGATCTCGTACAGCACGCAGCCGACCGAATACACATCGGAGCGAGCGTCGACCTGTTCGCCGCGAGCCTGTTCCGGTGACAGATACTGCGCGGTTCCGATCACCGCGGCGGTCTGGGTCATCGGGTTGGAGCTGTCCGCGATGGCGCGCGCGATACCGAAGTCCATCACCTTCACCGCACCCTGGCGGTTGATCATGATGTTGGCCGGCTTCATATCGCGGTGCACGATGCCGTTCTTGTGGCTGAAGTCCAGCGCGGCACAGACATCCGCGATGATCTCCATCGCCCGCCGCGGCGGCAGCGGTCCCTTACCACGCACGATATCGCGCAGCGTCTCGCCGTCGACGTACTCCATGACGATGTACGGCAGCGGGCCGCCGTCCACCTCGGCCTCGCCGGTGTCGTACACCGCCACGATCGCCGGATGGTTCAGCGCCGCGGCATTCTGCGCTTCACGCTTGAAGCGCAGATAGAACGTGGGGTCGCGAGCGAGGTCAGCGCGCAGCACCTTGATCGCCACATCACGACCCAACCGCAGGTCACGAGCCTTGTGGACCTCGGACATACCACCGAATCCGATGATCTCGCCAAGCTCGTAGCGAGAAGACAGATTCTTCGGGGTCGTCATGGCAGTCCTTGTGAGGAGGTGGCCGGAACCGTGGTGCTGTCGGCTTCGTGTGCACCGCCGACCCCCGGTAATGGTAGGTCGAGAGATGGGTAGTACGGGAGCGATGGGGTGGTTCGTGTGGTGCGAGTCGGCCGCTGCCGAGTGGTCGAGCTCGGCGCGGTCGAGGGCGGTGCGGTGGTCGTTGTGGCCGGTGGCGGCGTCGTGGTGGTCGGCTCGGGTGTCGTGGTCACCACGGGCGGCGGCGCCGCTTCGGTGGTCGTCGGCTCCTCGGTCGTGGTCCACACCGGCGGTGGCGGTGGTGGTGCGACGATCGTCGTGGTGGGTTTGACCGGAGTTTTCGTCGAATCGGGGGCCTCACCGCTCAACAGCACCCAGGCCGCGAGACCACCGAGCAGGACCGCGCCGACACCCAGTCCGGCCATCACCTTCTGACCGGTGGTGAAGCGCGAAGCGTCGGGATCCGCAGCGGGTCCGGCGTCGGCACGGCCCGGCATCATCGCGGTGGAGCCGGCCCGGGCGGAATCGGCGGCCGGATAGCGGACCGTCGCGCCCTCGTATTCACCGCGCGGGATGATGGCGGTCGGGCCGGCCGGCGGCAGGATGCGAGCGGCGCCGGTCGTGCCGCCACCACCGCGCGGCCGCGGTGGGCGGCGCCCGGCCCGGACGGCGGCCACGGCGTCGGCGAATTCGCCGCCGCTGGCGTAGCGCTGATTCGGATCCTTGGCCAGCGTGATGTCGATCAGCTCGCGCACATTCGGCGGCAGATCGGCGGGCATCGGCGGCGGGGCTTCGCGGACATGTTTCATCGCGACGGTCAGCGCGCCGTCACCACTGAACGGCCGCTGCCCGGACAGCGCCTCGTAACCGACCACGCCGAGGGAGTACACATCGCTGGCGGATGTGGCGTCCTCGCCGGTGGCCTGCTCGGGGGCGATGTACTGGGCGGTGCCCATCACCATGCCGGTCTTGGTGACCGGTGAGGCGTCAACGGCTTTGGCGATACCGAAATCGGTGATCTTCACCTGCCCGGTCGGGGTGACCAGAATATTGCCGGGCTTTACATCGCGATGCACCACACCGGCGGTGTGCGCGACCTCGAGCGCGCGACTGGTCTGCTCGAGCATGTCCAGACCCTGGCCGACCGACAGCCGGCCCAGCCGGTTGAGCACCGCGTTGAGCGGTTCGCCCTGTACCAGTTCCATCACCAGATAGGCCGTTTCGCCGGCCTGTGGATCATAGGTCTCGCCGTAGTCGTAGACCCCCGCGATTCCCGGATGATTGAGTTGCGCGGTGGTCTTGGCCTCGGTCTTGAACCGATGCCGGAATGTCGGGTCCGCGGAGAATTCGGCCTTGAGCACCTTCACCGCGACACGGCGATCCAGCCGGGTGTCCAATGCTTCCCACACCTGACCCATACCGCCGGTGGCGATCAGTCGTTGCAGCCGATACCGATCCGCTATCAGGGCACCGTTGTTCAGCATGGCCACCCCCGGCGGTAGGTGCGCAGCGCGCGACGTTGTTGCATATCCACCTGGGGTCCTGGTCCTCGCTTACTCATTGTCATCAGCCCCCCTGCAATCCGGCATCGAGCACAGCCCTTGCCACCGGTGCCGCTACCGATCCGCCGGTCGCGGCCAAGGCACGATCGCCACCGTTCTCCACGATGACCGCGATGGCGATCTTCGGGTTCTGTGCGGGCGCGAATGCGATGTACCAGGCATGCGGTGGGGTATTGCGTGGGTCGTTGCCGTGTTCGGCGGTACCGGTCTTGGACGCGATCTGGTAGGCGCGTGGCTGGGTGCCGCCGGACGTCGCCTTCTCCGAATCGATCATCAGGCCGGTCAGCTGGCTCGCCACGGGGGCGCTGATCGCCTGGCCGACCGACACCGGTTTGGTGGTGGACAGTTCACGCAGGTCGGGTCCCTGGGTCTGGTCGACCAGATGCGGTTCCATCCGTACTCCGCCATTGGCCACCGTAGCCGCGATGACCGCGTCGTCGAGTGGAGTGAGAGCCACATCTCGCTGGCCGATACTGGTCTGCGCCAGGGCGGCATTGTCGGTGATCGAGCCGATCGTGCTGTCGGCGACCGGGATGGGAATACCCGAATGCGGGCCGATTCCGAAGGCCGTGGCCAGGTCCTTGAGTTTGGACCCACCGACCTTCATGCCGATTTCGGCGAACGCGGTGTTGCACGACAGCCGGAACGCGTCGTGCATGGTCGCGGTTGCGCCGCTGCCACATGGGGTGCCGTTGTAGTTCTCGAGCGTGGTGGATGTACCCGGCAGTGTGATGTTCGGTGCGGCGGTGAAGGTGTCGTCGGGCTTGATCCCCATCGACAGCGCGGCCGCCGCGACGACGACCTTGAAGGTCGAGCCGGGCGGATACGTCTGTGATACCGCACGATTCAACATCGGCTGATTCGGATCGGCGCTCAGCGATTCCCATGCCTGGGTGGCGCGGGCGCCGTCGTGGGTGGACAGCTGATTGGGGTCGTAGCTGGGGGTGGACACCATGGTCAGGATGCGTCCGGTGCCCGGTTCGATGGCGACGACGGAGCCGGTGTACCCCTTGCTGGTGAGCTGGTCGTAGGCGACCTTCTGCATCACCGGATCGATGGTGGTCACGACATTGCCGCCACGCGGATCGCGGCCGGAGATCATATTGATCAGCCGGCGCCCGAACAGCGCGCTGTCGGAGCCGTTGAGCACCGAATCCTCGGACCGTTCCAGTCCGGTGCTCCCGTACTGCATCGAGTAGAAGCCGGTCACCGGGGCGTAGGCCGCCGGATCGGTGGGATAGGTGCGTAGGTACTTGTAGCGATCATCGGTGGAAACCGACGTGGCGAGCACCGAACCGCCGGCCGAGATCTGGCCGCGTTGACGACTGTATTCGTCGAGCAGCACCCGGGAGTTGCGCGGATCGTTGCGCAAGCTGTCTGCCTTGATCACTTGGACGTAGGTGGCATTCACCAGCAGCGCGACGATCATGACCATCACGGCTATCGCGACCCGGCGGAGCGGGGTGTTCATGCCTGCTCTCCCTTCTCCGGGCGGATCATCTCGGTCCGTGCATCGGCGATCGGCGCGGCTTCCCGGCGTCGGGACGGTGCCGGTGCGCGGGCCGCATCGGAGATCTTGACCAGCAAGGCCAGCAGGGCGTAGTTCGCGAGCAGCGAGGAGCCGCCGTAGGACACGAACGGGGTGGTGAGGCCGGTCAGCGGAATCAGTTTGGTGACACCACCCACGACCACGAATACCTGAACCGCGATGGTGAACGCCAATCCGGCCGCGAGCAGTTTGCCGAAGCTGTCGCGCACGGCCAGAGCCGTGCGCAGCCCGCGCACGACGAAGACCGTGAACAGCATGAGTACCGCGGCAAGTCCGATCAGGCCCAGTTCCTCACCGATGGTCGCGACGATGAAGTCGGTCTTGGCGAAGGGCACCTGGGACGGCCGGCCACTACCGAGTCCGGTTCCGGCCACACCGCCGGTCGCCAGGCCGAACAGCGACTGGGAGATCTGATAGCCGGTGCTGTTGTAATCGTCGAACGGATGCAGCCAGGTCGCCACGCGCACCCGCACATGGCCGAAGGCGTTGTAGGCCAGGACGAATCCGATCGCCAGCAGTCCGGCGCCGACGATCAGCCAGCCCACCCGCTCTGTCGCGATGTAGAGCATCGCGAGCACGGTCGCGAAGATCAGCAGCGAGGTGCCGAGGTCCTTCTCGAAGAACAGCACCACCAGGCAGGTGGCCCACACCAGCAGGATCGGGCCGAGATCGCGCGGGCGGGGCAGTTCCATGCCGAGTACGTGCCGGCCCGCCGCGGTGAACAGGTCACGCTTGGCCACCAGCACCGAGGCGAAGAAGATGATCAGCAGGATCTTCGAGAACTCACCCGGCTGCACACTGAAACCCGGCAGCCGGATCCAGATCTTGGCGCCGTTGGTCTCGGAGAACTTTCCGGGCAGCACCGCGGGAATGATCAACGCGATCAGGCCGAGCAGCCCGAGCGTGTAGCCGTAGCGTGCCAGTGTCCGATAGTCGCGCAGCAGAACCAGCACCGCGACGAACAGCGTGATTCCCAGCGCCGTCCACAGCACCTGCTGATTGGCATCGGGGGAGGGGAGCGACCACGAGTTGTAGATCGCGGTCTGCTGATCGGCCAGATCCAGGCGATGAATCAGCACCAGCCCGAGCCCGTTGAGCAGCGCGGCGATCGGTAACAGCAGCGGGTCGGCGAACGGCGCGAAACGCCGCACCGCCAGATGAGCGACACCGAACAACGCCAGGTAGGCCAGACCCAATTTGGCCAGATCCCAGCTGATCTCCTGATCCTGACTGGCCTCCACCAGCACCAATGCCACCGTGGTGATGACCACCGCGAAACCCAGCAGCAACAACTCGACATTGCGTCGGGTTGCTGGGGGCGGCGCGGGAGCGAACCCGCCCGGCGGACTGGGGAACGCTCCAGCGGACGGCGGTGCCGGTGCGGACATCAGTCCGCCTTCCTGCAGTTCTCCCCCGGAGTCTGAGGGGCCGGTGCCGTAGTCGTGGGTGCGGGCTGCTCGGAATGGGCGGGTGCGCCGGTCGGCGCGGGGGCGGGCGCGGGCGCCGGGGCGGGCGCGGGACTTGCGGGGGCCGGCGCGGGAGTACCCGAGCCGCCGGAACCCTCGGTCGGCGCGGGGGTGACGGGAGCGGGAGCGGCCGGCTTCACGCAGACCGGCAGCAGGTCCGTGGCGGCCAGCTTCTCGACTTGTCCACGCGTGGAATCGAATCCGCCCGGCGGCAGCAGTGCGTTGTTGACCTTGTCACGTCCGGTCTGCTGCAGATCGTCGATCCGCAGTTGCTGACAGCCGTCGCGCAGACCGGCGTCGGCCTGCGTCAGCGTGACCTTGTTGTGCCGATCGACGCAGACCAGCTGGTCGACATCCTGAATCGAGTATCCGAGGATCGAACCGGGCAATCCGCGCATGATCACGACATTGCCGTTCTCGGCGCCGACGTAATAATTGCTGCGAATCATCTTGTAGCCCACGACAAGCCCGATCGCGACGGCCACGACCAGCGCCACGGCGAGGGCGATCCAGCGCCCCTTGTGGCTCTTGGCCGGTGCCGGCGGCTCGGCGGCGACGGGGGCCCGGCGCGGTGCCGCGCGCGGAGGGCGCATGGCAGCCGCTCGGCCGGCGGCGGTATTGGGCGGAGGGGTGTCCTCGTCCTCACCGGAGGCCGCGCCGGCCACGATGGGGTGGCTCTGTCCGTAGTCGAGATCGATCACATCGGCGACGACGACGGTGACGTTGTCGGGACCGCCACTGCGCAAAGCCAATTCGATGAGGCGGTCGGCCGCCTCATCGGTATTGCCCTCGCGCAGCGTGTTGGCGATGGTCTCGTCGCTGACCACATCGGACAGGCCATCGGAGCACAGCAGATAGCGGTCCCCGGCGTGGGCTTCGCGGATGATGAGGGTGGGCTCGATCTCGTTACCGGTGAGCGCGCGCATGATCAGCGAGCGCTGCGGATGGGTATGGGCCTGTTCCGGCGTGATCCGGCCCTCGTCGACCAGCGACTGCACGAAGGTGTCGTCGCGGGTGATCTGGGCGAGTTCGCCGTTGCGGAGCATGTAGGCCCGGGAGTCACCGATATGGGCGAGACCGAGTTTCGTGCCCGCGAACAGGATAGTGGTGAGCGTTGTGCCCATACCGTCGAGTTCGGGTTCCTCCTCGACCTGATCGGCGATCGCGGCATTGCCTTCGCGAATCGCACGGTCGAGTTTGCCGAGCAGATCGGCGCCGGGCTCGTCGTCGTCGAGATGCGCCAGCGCGGCGATCATCAACTGCGAGGCCACCTCACCGGCGGCGTGCCCTCCCATACCGTCGGCCAGTGCCAGCAGGCGTGCACCCGCGTAGACGGAATCCTCGTTGTTTGCCCGGACGAGACCACGGTCGCTACGCGCTGCGTAGCGGAGAACTTGAGTCACGATCGCAGCTCGATCACTGTCTTACCGACACGGACAGGTGTGCCCAGCGGAACTCGGACGGGGGTAGTGACCTTTCCTCGATCGAGGTAGGTCCCATTGGTGGAGCCTAAATCTTCGACGTACCAGTCCTCGCCGCGCGGCGATAAACGCGCATGCCGGGTCGAGGCGTAGTCGTCGGTCAGAACCAGCGTGGAGTCGTCTGCACGCCCGATGAGCACCGGTTGGGTGCCGAGCGTGATTCGAGTGCCGGCGAGTGAACCTTGCGTCACCACTAGATACTTGGCGCCCTTCTGGCCACGGCTGAAGGATGGCAGCACGACCGAACCACGGGTGGGTCGGGGCTGGATCCGAATGCCTGATGCCGCGTAGATATCGCTGCGCAAAGTTCGAAGCACCGCCCACACGAACAGCCACAACAACAAGAGGAACCCCGCACGGGTCAACTGCAGGATCAATCCCTGCACGGCGCTCCACCTCCTGTTCGACCGGTCCCGTAGTGGTGTTTCGTCCCCCAACCGGCGTGCTGGTCAGCACGGCCCGGCTGCCGAGCGAATGTTGGCAGCATAATAGGGCCGATGACCGGTTGCGATCACGATATAGGCGAGGGATTTCGCGCCATATCGTGACCTGCATCGGCGAGCTTACGGGATCAGACGATTCGGATCAGGATCTCGGAATGCCCGGCCCTGATCACATCTCCGTCGGCGAGCTGCCAGTCCTGTACGGGGGAACCGTTGACCAGCGTCCCGTTGGTGGATCCGAGATCGGAGAGCATGGCCACCTGGCCGTCCCAGCGCACCTCGATGTGGCGGCGCGAGACCCCGGTGTCGGGAAGCCGGAAATGGGCGTCCTGGCCGCGCCCGATGATGTTGCTGCCCTCGCGTAGCTGGTACGTGCGACCGCTGCCGTCGTCGAGGTGCAGAGTGGCCGAGTAGCCGGACCCGCTGCGCGGGGGCGCCTGCGGGGGTTGCGGGGCCGCACCGTACGCGGGCGGCTGCTGACCGTAGGCCTGCTGCTGGCCGTAGGCGGGATCCTCGGCACCGTAGCCACCCTGGTCGGCGTAGCCCTGCTCGGCATAACCCTGCTCGGCGTAGCCCTGCTGGCCGTAGCCCGCGGGCCCCGCGGGTGCCTGACCGTAGCCCTGGTCGTATCCCGGCGCCTGGCCGTAGCCCTGCTGCTGACCGTAGTTCTGTTCGGGATAGCCCTGCTGTTGCCCGTACCCCTGGTCGGCGTAGCCCTGCTGCCCGTAACCCTGGTCGTAGCCGCTTTGCTCGTAGCCGCCCTGCTCGTACGCCTGCTGTTGTCCGTAACCCTGGTCGGCGTACGCCTGCTGTCCGTACCCCTGGTCGTAGCTGCTCTGGTCGTAGCCGCCCTGTTCGTACGCCTGCTGCTGCCCGTAAGCCTGGCCGCCCTGCTGGTAGTCGTACCCGTTCTGGTAGTCGCCGCCACCCTGCTGCTGATAGTCCCCGTAACCGGGCTGCGGCTCCTGTGCGGCGTACTCACCGCCACCGGCGGTACTGGCCACCCCGGCCGTAGTCGTCCTGGTACTGCGGAGCGGGCCGGCCGCCCGGCGGGGGCGCGTACCCGCGGTTGCGTGGATCGGACTCCGCGGGCTCTCGGCTGGGGTCGTAGCCTGAGTTCTGCGTCATGGGGCCAGCTCCTGGTTGCGGGTGTGCGGTTCGTTGTGGGGGTTGTCCAGATCTATCGGGTGGGCGGCGCGGAGCCGGAGGGTCCCGGCGGCCCGCGTCCGGGTCCACCCGGCCGTGCGTCCTGAACTGCCCGGTGTGCAGCGTAGGGGATGGTTCGAATTCGACGTGTACTTCACCGTAGGTCTGCCACCCCTGATCGCGGATGTAGTCCTGTAAATGTCTGGCGAACGCGCGGGTGGTCAACTCGTGATCGGCATCGAGTTGTTGCAGGTCGGTGGGGTTGACAGTGATGACATACAGATTCGGGGCGAGCAGGTGCCCGCCGTCGAGTTCGGTCAGTCGATCCGAGGCCTCGCGCTGCAGCGCGGCCTCCACCTCCTGGGGAACGACGCTGCCGCCGAATACCCGTGCGAAGGCGTCTCCGACAGCACCCTGTAAGCGTCGTTCGAAACGCGAGACGATGCCCACTCCGGCCTCCTTCGGTGCCCGCCTTCGTATACCTGCGCTGTCTGTCCACGTCTGCTGCTCGGTCTGTGCCGTCCGGTGTCACGATGACATGCCGATAGGGCGTGTCATCGGACGGACACGGTCATTGCATGATATCCACGATCCTCCACCCCTGTAACTCACGACCGCCAACTGCGGTTCCCGGGTGTCGCCCGCGGGGGCGCTTTCCTTCGTCGTAATGGGTCCGACCAGGCGATTTCATTTGCATCCGGAGCGCGTGCTACTGTCTTCCAGTCGCTCGGGCGAGTGGCGGAATGGCAGACGCGCTGGCTTCAGGTGCCAGTGTCCTTCGGGACGTGGGGGTTCAAGTCCCCCTTCGCCCACAGATGAAGAGCCGCTGATCGGGTTTCCGGTCCGCGGCTCTTTTTATATGCGCTCGGGTTGTGTCATCGCTTGTTCCGGCGGCGAACGGTCAGGACGCCGGCGATCCAGCCGACCGCGAACAGCACCAGCAGCACCAGCCACATCGGCGCCGTGATGTCGATCATCAGCAAGGTGATCGAGACGCGGTTGCGGTTCTCGGCGACGAAGATGACCGCCAGGACGATCAGTATCAGCGCCACCCACTGGGTCGGTGAGATGCGGGCGAGCAGCGAGCGTTTCTGCGGTGCGGTCATGCGCTTATCCCTTCGGCTCGAATGGCCCTGCGTGACGCGTATTGCTCGGTGACGGGTTCGCGTGCCGAGCGGCCGGATCTCTGTCCTCTGGTGCCGAACGGGAATGTCGTCACTCTATCGCCGAGTATGTGAGCCAAATCATATCGGTGCGGCGGTTTTCGGGGACCGTGCGTCGTGCCGTTGGATGCTCAGCCGCGCTGGGAGCGAACGTAATCGACGGCGTCCTGCGTCACCGGATCGGTGATATCGGCGAACTCCGCGTGCTTCTGCAGATAGCCCGCGACGAACGGGCAGATCGGCACGATGCGGAGTCCGGCCTCCCTCGTGCGCGCCAGCGCCTGCGCGACAAGGACTCCGGCCAGTCCGCGTCCGGCGAAATCGGAGTCGATTTCGGTGTGGTAGAAGATCCGCTGCCCGGCACGGTCGAGGTATTCGGTGAATCCGGCGTGCCGATCGTCCACGCTGATTTCGAACCGGTCCGCGGCCTGCGTGACGACCGGGTCTGCTTGCTGTTCGGCGGTCATGATCACAGTATTGCCGCCTCGGGTCACACAATCGGGCAGACCGGGCGGAGGACGCGCGGGGTGGTGTGATCTTCGCCGCATTCTCGGCGTGCAACCGAAGTGGTTCGGCCCGAATTCGGCTGGAGGAATCCGAGCAAATCAAGTTCGCTGCTGAAATATATCGGCAGTTCGGCTGAGGCGGATACGCAATATTGCGCCGAGATCCTATCTTCGGGACCGGTACTGTGAGCTATAACAAACCTTGAGTCTGTTTCATTCGGTCGTAATGCCGCCGCAAACCGGCTCTTGCCTGCCTGTTGGGCCCTCTACCTGCGGTGATGACGGCCGGATGACCATAAGGCGACACGCCGGCGAATGATCGGTATGCGTGATTCCGCTTTATAGGTAACGGTCGAATGGCAGCGGTTTCCCCGTAAATCAAGTGGCCGAGTACGCCTATTGCGCATATTTCCGACCGCGCGCCAGGTATTTGCGGGTGGTCTTCGAACTTACTCACGGTCTGCGGGTTTCGGCTCGGTTACGGCATGGCAGACGGGGTGTGCAGGAGGTTGCGTAGGGATAACGATTGTGTAGAGTCGACGGTAACGCTGGCCGCAGCTGAGCTGGACTCGCTGCGGCCAGTGGATCTCAAATCCGGACTCCGATCATCGTCCGAATCCCCAGAAACCCGCAAGGGATTTTTCCGTCTCCGGCCGCCGATGCCGCGCCGTTAACCGGATATGCGCTCACCCTCGACCGCCGACCGCGATGCCGCCTGTTCTCCGGCTGCGCGGCGTCCGGGCCCGAAAACATAGGCCAGGAACAGCAATTCCGCGACGGCGCCGATGCCCAGGCGTAGCGGTGCCGGCAAGCCGCTCGGCGTCACGAAACCCTCGATGATGCCCGAGATCAACAGCACGCCCGCCAAGCCGAGCGCCACCGTCGCGGTCGCCCGGCCCTGCCGGGCGAGCGCCATCGCCCGGGACGAGCGGCCTGGATCGATCAGGGTCCAGCCGAGTTTCATGCCCGCGCCGCCGGCCACGAAAACCGCGGTGAGTTCCAGCATTCCGTGCGGAAGCAGGAAGCCGAAGAATGCGTCCAGCCGTCCCGCATCGGCCATCAGGCCGCCGGATACTCCGACATTGAGCGCGTTCATGAACAGCAGATAGGCCGCGGGCAGGATCAGAATGCCGGTGAACAGCGCTATCGCCGTCACCCAGGCGTTGTTGGTCCAGACCTGGGCGGCGAAGGCGTCGTGCGGATGTTCGGAGTAGTAGGACTCGAAGCGTCCGCCCGGCGCCGTGAGGTCGTCCGCGTTCGCGGGTAGGTCCAGTGCTCTGCGCGCTCGCCCGGATCCGGACACCCATATCCCGATGACAGTGGATACCGCGAGGAAGGCCGCGGCCACTCCGGCCCACCACGGCCACGCACGGTACACCGCGGCGGGAAACCGGTGAGTGAAGAAATGCCCGATCTGCGACCAGGTGTCGGCCCGCGCCCCCAGTAGGCGTCCGCGAGCGCGGGCCAGCACCGCGCTGATGCCGTTGATCAACTCCGGATCGGGCGAATGCGACTGCAACCGCGCCAGCTGCTGGGATGTGCGGCGATACAGCGCCACGAACTCGTCGACCTCGGCGCCCGTGAGGCGGCGCTGCCGGGTCAGATGGTCGAGCCGATCCCAATGCCGCCGTTGCGCGAACGAATAGGCATCGACGTCCATCGGCCCCTCCTGTCTGTCTGCCGAATCCGCAATCGAAGGCTAGTTCGTATGCGGCCGATTCGGGATACTGGAGCGATCATGGCCGAATTCACCACCGGGGAGGCCGTCTCCCTGCAACTGCCGATCGCCCGGATCCCGATCCGCGCCGCCGCATTCGCGATCGATCTGCTGTTGCAGTTCGTGCTGGCCGTGCTACTCATGACGGTGATCGTGCTGGTGCTGTTCGAGCTCGAACCCGACGGCGCATGGCTCGATGTGTCCGCACTGGTCGCCATGGTCACGGTCCTGGCCGGCTATCCGATCGTGAGCGAAACCCTCATGCGCGGGCGCACGGTCGGCAAGCTGGCGCTGGGGCTACGGGTGGTGCGCAGCGACGGCGGGCCCATCGACTTCCGGCATGCGCTGACCCGGGGGCTGGCCGCCGCACTGGTCGATTTCTGGAATCTCGGCGGTTTCGGTTTCGTCGCCGTGGTCACCTCACTGTGCTCACCGCGGGCCCGGCGGGTGGGCGATATCCTCGCCGGCACCGTCGTGGTGTCGGACCGGGCACCGATTCCCGTGCCCGCCTTGGCCGTAGCGCCGCCCTGGCTGATCGAGTGGGTGGCACGCCTGGACCTGTCCGGACTGACCGAGGAACTGGCCCTGCCGGTGCGGCAGTATCTGACCCGGTACTCCCATCTCACACCGCAGGTACAGGCGAATCTCGGTACGGCCCTGGTGATCGCGGTATGCGAGCAGCTGCGGGTGGTGCCGCCCGCCGGTTATCCGCCGTTGCAGATATTGGGGGCGGTGATCGGGGAGCGGCAACGCCGGACCCTACCGCCCCCGCGGCTGCCCTTCTGGCCGGCGACAGTACCGCCCGCACCGGTTACAGGGCGCCCGATCGCTTGAGTTCCAGATACTCGTCCGCCAGCGCCTCCGGCAGCCGATCGGGTGCGGCGGCGACCACGTCGATTCCTCGGCGCTGCAGCGTTTCCCGCACGATCGCGCGTTCGCTGAGCAGATGTTCGGCGGCTGCGGCGGCATAGATCTCGGTGACATCGTCACGGTGTCCGGCGGCCGCGGCGATCTCGGGGTCGGTCACCGAGACCAGCAGTACCCGATGGCGTTTGCTCAGTACGGGCAGCACCGGCAGCAGATTCTCCTCGACCATCGCACCGTCGAGACTGGTGAACCACACCACCAGGCTGCGGCGGCGGGTATGCCGGACGGCGGTACGGACCATCGCCGCGGTATCGGTGTCGAGCATGGCCGGCACGATGCCCGACAGCGCGTGCATCAACCTGGGCTGCACGGCCTTTCCGCGTACTCCGCGGATCTCGGCGCGCACCTCGCGATCGAAGGCCAGCAGATCGACGGTGTCACCGGCGGCGGCCGCCAGTCCGCCCAGCAGTAGCGCGGCCTCGATGCCGGTGTCCAGCCGGGTCTGCTCACCCAGGCGGGCGGCACTGATCCGGCCGGTGTCCATGAGCATCAGAACATGCCGGTTGCGCTCGGGGCGCCAGGTGCGGACCAGCACATCGGTGGCGCGGGCGGTGGCCCGCCAGTCGATCGAGCGCACATCGTCGCCGGCGACGTATTCGCGGAAGGAATCGAATTCCGAACCCGGACCGCGGATATTCGCCACCGAACGCCCGTCGAGATGCTGTAGTCGCTTGACCTTCGACGACAGGATCCGCTCGGTCCGAAAGGCAGGTAGCGCACGAACTTTCGCGGGTACCTCGCGCCGGAACTGGCGTCCGGCAAGTCCCAGCGGGCCGAACAACCGGACGGTCACCGGCCCCGCGACCCGGTCACCACGGCGGCTCGGGCGGACGGTGGTACTCACCGTGGTCCGGGTATTCACCGGCAGTCGCAGCCGATGTGTCCGCGCGGGCGCGTGTGCGCTCGGCGGCCAGTCGTCCCACAGTTGCGCGCGGACAGCGCGGGTGCCGCGATTGAGTACGGCGAGTTCGATCGTCGCCGTGCGCCCGACCCGGACGGTCGTGAGCGGGACGCGGCTCAACTCGAGATCATCGGAGCCACAGGCGATCACGTCGATGGCCACGAGTGCGGCGACGACGCCGGTGAGAACAACCACGCCCACCCAGGACGGCGCCGCGATGCCGACGATCAGCGCGGCCGCGGCGGCGCACAGCGCGAGCCGACCGGTGACGATCATCGCCTCACACCGGAACCGGGACGGAGGACAGCAGTGAAGACATCACACCCTCACCGGTCACCCCGTCGAGTTCGGCCTCCGGTCGCAGCTGGAGTCGATGCCGTAATACCGTCACCGCAACGGTTTTCACATCGTCGGGTGTGACGAAGGTCCGTCCGTTCAACCAGGCCAGGGCCCGGGCGGCGGCCAGCACGGCGGTGGCTCCGCGTGGCGAGGCGCCGTGCTGGACGGCGGGGGAGGTGCGGGTGGCACGGCACAGATCCACGATGTAGGCCAATACTTCCGGATTGATCGTCACCTGCGCGATCGAAGCGCGCGCGGCCGCGATATGCGCGGCCCCGGCCACCTGGTGCACCCCGGCCGCACTCAGATCGCGCGGATCGAAGCCGGCGGCGTGGCGCTGCAGAATGCGGAATTCGTCCTCGCGCTGGGGCAGATGAATATCGACCTTGAACAGGAAGCGGTCGAGCTGCGCCTCGGGCAGCGGATAGGTGCCCTCCTGCTCGATCGGGTTCTGCGTCGCGATCACCATGAACGGATCCGGTAGCGGCTGCGGCACACCCGCCACCGAAACCTGGCGCTCCTCCATGGATTCCAGCAGCGCCGACTGGGTTTTCGGTGGGGTGCGGTTGATTTCGTCGGCCAGCAGCAGATTGGTGAACACCGGACCGCGACGGAAGGTGAATTCGGTCGTATGCGGATCGTAGATCTGAGAGCCGGTCACATCGCCGGGCATCAGATCCGGAGTGAACTGGACTCGGGTGTGATCCAGTTCCAGCGCGGCGGCCAGCGCACGCACCAGCAGCGTCTTCGCCACTCCCGGAACACCTTCCAGCAGGACGTGTCCGCGGCACAGCACGGCAAGGATCAGGAACATCACAGCGTGGTCGTTGCCGACGACCGCCTTGCCGATCTCGGCGCGGACGTCGCCGAGCGCCCGCAGCGCCTGTTCGGCGGTGGGGGTGTGGTTGGTCTGCGCCGTTGTCATCGGAGTCTCCGTCATCCTATTTCCGAGTCGATCCAGTCGAGTTGTGCGGCAACATATTCCAGCGTCGCGTCGTCGGGCACCGGGCGGTACAGCGCGGCGGCCACGACCTGCGGATCGACGTCGATCCGGCCACCGATCACCGCACTCACCCGCTCCGGCGAGGTATCGGCGCGCAGGCCCAGGCGGCCGCGAACCCGCCTCAGCGTCGCCTGCCGCAGCTTCGCCGCGACGTGTTCGCGGTCCTTCGTCCGGCGGTAGAGGGCGGCCTGTCCAGTGAGCAGTTCACCGGCCGCCACCTGCACCGGGCGCGGTTCGCCGACCACCGTGCCCCGGCGCCGGCCGCGCCACCACACCACGATCGCCGCGAAGACCATTGCCTGCGCGCCACCGTAAGCCAGCCACGGCGGGAAGCGCTCGAAGATCGAATCGTCACCCGCACCGAGTTCCGGATTCGGGAGATCCGGGCGTTCCGGCGGTGGCGGGTGATGGGTCGGCGGCGGGGGCGCCGGGGGAGTGTCGGCCGATCCCGTCAGCAGGTAGACGATCAGCGCGACAACCAGAACTCCGAGAACTACGGCCCAGAACCGCTTGTCGCGCAGCAGTCGCGGAAGTGGCGGCAGACCGCGGCGCCGTGTCCGCGACGCTCCGGATCCGGCCTGGTCGATCGGATCGGGAGGTGGCGGTGGGGCGAGCGAATAGCGGTCGGCGGCGCTGAGACGCCGGTATTCGTCGGGAGACGCGGTGCGCCCGCCGTAGACGATCTCGTCGAAACTGTGTGCGGCGCCGTCGAATTCGCCCTCGGTGCCGGGGAGCGCCCGCGCGGCCGCCTGTGCGGTTTCGCGAGCGGTGCGTGACCGCCGGACGTCCAGCACCCCGCCTTGTTCCAGCCCGCGCACCACCGCGCGGAATCTCTCGCGCAGGGCGGTGTCGAAATCGTGGTGCCCGGCGGCGGATTCGGCGGCGGCCCGATGCTGGGCGGCCGGGCCCAGTGCGGGTGGCGGTGGTGCGGTGTCCGCCGGCTCGTGCGGGCGGAACTGTTCGCTCACCGGATCGCCTGCCCGGTGGGAATCCGGATATCCGCGCCCTCACGGACACACCGCCGGTCGATGTGGATGATCACCGCGGTGGCGGCATCCACGGCGGCCGCGAAGGCCGAGATCAACAGGGCCGCACCGGACAACAGCGCGGTCACCGCCCAGCGATGGGTGCCCGAGATATCGGAGAGAAATCCGAGCAGCCCGGCGACCGGGACGGCGAGGACCAGCAGTACACCCCGCAGATAGATCCACAATCCCGCGAGCGGCATTATCCGGCCGGCGGCGAGCGTTTTCGCCCGTACCACCGCGACGCGATACGGCAGCGATTCGGTGTACAGGATCGGTGCCACCGTCCACCGGTTGCCCATCACCCGGCCCAGCCAGATGCTCGCCGGAATCAAGGTGATCACCAGTGCCGTGCCGATGATCAGAATGCCGAGCACGATGAGAAGTGAGATCAGCTGATCGGCCGCGAGCCGGACCGCCACCGTCCGGAATCGCCCGCAGGCCGCTCGTGCCGTGATCGGCTGCCGATACACGACACCGAGTCCGATCGGCACGGTGACGCCGATTGTCCACAGCCGCAGCAGCCATACACAGCAGACTGTGGAAAGAACTGCCGCCCAGGCATTTGCGGCGCTGGAGCCATCGGTGGCGGCCGTGACCAGGGCGGTCACGCCGAGCACGATGCCCAGTGCGAGCACGAAACCGATACCCGCGAGTCCCGCGACCGTTCGAATCCGGTACTGCAGCACGGCGAACGGCAGATCGGCCAGTTCCCGCCACGACAGCGGCCGTATCGGAATGCGCTCGGCATCGCCATGATCGGACGGCACCGATCCGGGCATACCGCGCGACTGCGGTACTCCGGTGACGGGCGGCTGCCCTGCCCGATCGGCTACGGCTGGAAACACGGGGCGAGTCTATCCAGGGACGGGCGGGCACGAAGAGTATCGAGTGCGGCGCGACATGATGCATCGCTGCGGCCTCGAGTATTCGGGACGTCCATCGACAGCGGCTGACATTGCCCGTGGTCCGGGCGCGGTACCGCATGTCGGGCCTGTGCGCCGAGGACGATGAGCCGGCAGCTCGGCGCGCTCTCGATCGGCATGGCCGTTCGCTCGGTCAGCTCCGGCTCGTGCCCGGCGGTAGTTCGCGTCGGTTGTGGTGGCCGAGTTCCGGCCTATCGGATCCGGGGAGCGCGTCGTACGGTTCTGCCGGCGGTAGTTCGGGCCCGGCCGGATACCGGGGCAGGGACGCGTACCGCGCGTAGCGAGGGTCGTGCTGATAGGCGTACCTGGGATCGTGTTGGTGGGCGTAGTGCGGGTACTGCGATGCGGCGGGTGGCAGGAGTTGGGCGTCGACCGCTTCGCCGATCGTCGCGGTGGCATGTGAATCCTCCGAGTTCACCGTGACCTTGCGGGTGCGTTTGAGGGTGAAGGTGATCTCCTCGGCCTCCTCGAAGACCTGACGGACCGTACGCATTGGGGAGGTCGCGGTATCAATGGTCCTGTCCAGGGCAGTGGTGACGAAGCCGGGCACCAGCGGGCGGATCCAGCGTGCGGCGGTATCGGTGAACGGCACCGTGCCGATTACCGGAAGTTCCAGTCCACCACCCTTTTTCGGAGCCGATTCGGCCGGTGTGAGTGCGGCCGGAGGAACGGGTGCGGGCAGATTCCGCGGTGCGGTCACGGTGGCCTCCTGAGTGCCGGTGTCTGCGGACGGGGGAAGTGCGGCCAGCGCCTCGAATTCGGCCACCGCTCGCTGCTGCGGTTCGGTGATGCCGATCTCCAGATTGCCGATGGCCGCGATCACCCGTGTGCGCTGGCGTTCGCGATCGATGGCGGTATCGGCGTGCAGGGTCAGTTGTGTCGCGGTCAATTCCTGTTCGGCGCGCAGGCTTTCGGTCTCGGAGCGGATCTGTGCCCGCTTCACGGCGATGGCGGTATCGGCGGCCCGGGCGACGCGATCGACCTCGGCGCGCGCGGCCACCGTCCGGTCGAACGACGATTCGCCCCGCCAGATCCGCAACAGCATCGGGAGCAGTGCGAGCAGGACGGCGATCACGACGGTGAGCAGCCGCAGCAGCAGTGCGCCCGGATGTCCGGTGGTGTAGTCGTTCATCGCCAACCAGCGCGCGCCCGGACCGCGGTCTCCGGTGTGGAAGGCGGCGGTGCGGGCCTGGTCCAGTGCGGTCTGCCGGGTCGTGATCTGTTCGTCCAAGGGCTGGACCCGGGCCTGCGCGGTGTCCAGGCGTCCGCGCGCGTCCGCAAGCATCGACTCGGCAGTCCGGGTCTCGGGCCCGCTACCCGGAACACCGGTGATCTTGGTCTGTGGGCACTGCGGTGTCGGGTTGTATTCGCAGCGCGCGACGATCAACGCCTGGTCCATATCGGTCTGCGCCCGGGCGATGGTCTGACCGAGTACCCCGCGCTCGGCGGTGACCCGATCGAGTTCGTTCCGGGCGGTGACGACACTCGCCGCCGATTCGGCATCCCGGCGGGCGCGATCGTCGAGGGTCCGATCGACTGAGCCGCCCAGTAGCACCGTGCTCGCCAATTCGGCCACGATCACCCCGGTGATCACGGCAACGGTGATCCGCCCGAATCGTTCCGCGCGTGCGTGTCCCTCCGTGCGGCGGGTCAGCGGCGCGGTGGCCAGTGCCCGCGATACCGCGCCGACGACCAGCGCCGCCACGATGCCCGCGAGCACGGCGATGACACCCGGCCGGTCCGCCGCGGTGCCCGCGAGCGTCACCACCACACCGGAGATCACTGCGAAGAGCAGGACGATGGTTCCGGTGACGGCGTAGGCGGAACCCTCGTGGGCCGATCCCGCGCGGGGCTCCGGACGGCCGGCCTCGGCCCCGCCCAGCCAGGTCAGCATGCCGGTCGGGGATTTCGGCACCTGCCGGGAGGCCGGCGTTCCGGACATATCGGAGCCGGGGACATGGGGATCGGTCAACGGATTCACATCCTCTGGGGCCCCGGTCATCTCGCACCGGGCGAATCGGTCGCTGCGTCGTGGTCCGGGGCGCACGGGCCGGCCACGGGTGATCAGGGTTCAGAGTGACAGGCCGAGCGGGCATCCACCGAGTGCGCAGACGCCGATGTGGTCAGGCTCACAAGCCGGGCGGGAGGTATGTCCTACTCTCGGGTACAGCCGGTGGGACAGTGGGTTCGGGACGGCGACAGTGATACCGCGACGGAAGGGCCGAACGTGCGCTCGGATACGGGCTGTGTGGCGACCGAGGGCCGGCCATTCGATGAGGGAGACGACGGCGCGGTGGCATCCGGTACGAACCGCGGGCACAGATCCCGGCACCGGCGTCCCCTACTGGTCGTGTCCGCGGCCGCGTTACTGCTGGGGCTCATCGGATCGGCCCTGCCCATGACGGCCGAGGGTGCACTCCCCGCCGCCGCGGCCGCGCCCGGCTCACCGGTCGCCGACGGTCCCGAATCCGAGTTGAGTCCCGTGGTCGAGGCGGTGTTGCGCCGCCTGAACACCGCCGATGCCGTGGCGGCGGCCAAATGGGAGAGCTCGCAGCAGACCGGGCAAGCGCCGGTCGTCGACGATCCGGTGCGGGAGGCGCAGGTCTACGACGCGATGGCCGTGGCCGGCAGCCGTTCCGGTCTGCCGCAGGACTGGGTGCGACAGGTCTTCACCGGCCAGATCGAGGCGAACAAGACGGTGCAGTACGGCCTGCTCACCCGGTGGCGTTTCGACCCGGCGGCGGTGCCCGCGCCGGGTTCCGGACTCGCTGCGGTCCGGCCGATCATTGATGAGGTCAATGGCGAGATTCTGAGTCAATTGGCGGCGCAGCGCGCAGTACTGACCGGTCCGGATTGTGCGCGACGGCTCGCGTCGGCCGTTTTTCCCGTCCTGACCTCGGGACGAGTGGACGCGCTGCATGCGGCGGCGCTGGTGCGGGCGACTGTAACGCTTTGTCCCGCAACGCATGTGAAATAAACCACAGCCACCCGCGATCGGCGTTTGCCAAGAATGTGCTGAACTCCACATTCGCAAAGGATTCCGTACGGTCCGCACATTGGCGTGGCTTGTCGTTCCGGTATCGGGAATGTCTCGTCGGAGTGTCCGGGGAGTTAGCCGTCCAACACTCCGGTTTGCCGGTGCCGCAGAAGGGGAAATCTGTTTCGACGCAGGTGAGGGCGCTGCGTGAGTTCGGTCTCCCAGCTCGTGGCCGATGTTCGAGTGCTGCCGGCGGCAGTGGCGAACGCGACTCAGAGATCTGCGCTGCCTGCTTTACACTGGAGAACGCGCAGGTAGTGGAGGACCGATGAAGATGCCCAGGTAGACGGAATATTTAGCCCAGCCTAAGTTGGATGGGCACCGGTCCTGACTTATCGTTTGCTCTAGGTGTCGGACGTGAAATGTCCGACTCATCGCCCGGGCTCGGTAACGAGCCGCAAGTTGCAGCCTAGCGGGCGAGCACGGCGCGGTGGTTAAAGAACTCCTGAGGGTTCCGCAACCGCCGAGCACCCGACTACGTAATCGAAGCGGGTGGACAACTGAGAGTTCGACTGCACGGGATGACCATCAGCGCCGCTGGTCGCCGCAACGTCCGGACGCAGTCCAGACGGAGGCGTTTCGACAAGGGCCACCAGAAGAGGGCACAACTCGAGGCCTCTTCGTTGAAGGCGCCTATTTCTTGAAGGCAGAGGCATGACGCAACTTCCTGGCCGCCCCGGCGAGCCGCGAATCGGACACCGCGGCGAGCCGCGCATGGGGCACCGCTCACCGGGCCGAATCGGTCTTTATGACCCGGCGAACGAACACGACGCCTGCGGCGTCGCATTCGTCGTCGATATGCACGGCCGCCGCAGCCGCGACATCGTCGACAAGGCTATTACGGCTTTGCTGAACCTGGAGCACCGTGGTGCTGCGGGCGCGGAACCCAACTCCGGTGACGGTGCGGGCATCATGATCCAGCTCCCGGACAAGTTCTTCCGGGCCGCGCTGAACGAAAGTGGTGCGGCATTCCAGTTGCCGCCGGAAGGCTCCTACGCCACCGGTATCGCATTCCTGCCGCAGGCCCGCCGGGAGGCGGCCCGTGCCTGCTACCGGGTCGAGAAGATCGTCAAGGAAGAGGGCCTGGCCGTACTCGGCTGGCGCGAGGTTCCGATCGACGAGTCCTCGCTCGGTGCGCTCTCGCGCGATGCCATGCCGACCTTCCGTCAGCTGTTCATCGCCTCGCCGGCCACTGTGTCCAATGGCGGCTCGGCAAGCTCCACGTCCAATGGCGGCTCCGCAAGCTCCGCCGATGCCACCGAGCAGCTCAGCGGAATGGATCTCGAGCGACGTGCCTACGTCGTGCGCAAGCGGGTCGAGCACGAGCTCGGCAAGCAGGGCGCCGGTGAGGGCACGGTCGGCCGCGAGACCGTCTACTTCCCGAGCCTGTCCGGTCAGACCTTCGTCTACAAAGGCATGTTCACCACCCCGCAGCTGCGGGCGTTCTATCTCGATCTGCAGGACGATCGGGTCGAGTCGGCGCTGGGCATCGTGCACTCGCGCTTCTCGACCAACACTTTCCCGTCCTGGCCGCTCGCCCATCCGTTCCGCCGCGTGGCGCACAACGGTGAGATCAACACCGTCACCGGTAACGAGAACTGGATGCGCGCGCGTGAGGCGCTGCTGAACTCCGAGACCTTCGGTACCGATCACGAGGGCGCCAACCGGCTGGAGAAGATCTTCCCGGTCTGCACCCCCGGCGCCTCGGACACCGCGCGTTTCGACGAGGTGCTCGAACTGCTGCACCTCGGTGGCCGCAGTCTGCCGCACGCCGTGCTGATGATGATCCCGGAGGCATGGGAGCGGAGCGAGTCGATGGATCCGGCGCGACGCGCCTTCTATCGCTACCACTCCATGCTGATGGAGCCGTGGGACGGCCCGGCCTCGGTGTGCTTCACCGACGGCACGGTCGTCGGCGCGGTGCTGGACCGTAACGGTCTGCGCCCCTCGCGCATCTGGGTCACCGATGACGGCCTGGTCGTCATGGCCTCCGAGGTTGGCGTGCTCGATATCGAGCCGTCGAAGGTGGTCCGCAAGGTTCGCCTGCAGCCCGGCCGCATGTTCCTGGTCGACACCTCGCAGGGTCGCATCATCAGCGACGACGAGTTCAAGTCGCAGCTGGCCTCCGAGGCGCCCTACCAGGAGTGGCTGGACGACGGGATCATCAAGCTCGCCGAGCTGCCCGATCGGCCGCACGAGCACATGTCGCACGATCGCGTGCTGATCCGCCAGCAGATCTTCGGATACTCCATCGAGGAACTGAATCTGCTGATCTCGCCGATGGCCAAGACCGGCGGCGAAGCGCTCGGCTCGATGGGCACCGACACCCCGATCGCGGTGCTGTCCTCTCGCCCGCGGCTGCTGTTCGACTACTTCGCCCAGCTGTTCGCACAGGTCACCAACCCGCCGCTGGATGCCATCCGCGAGGAGGTGGTCACCAGTCTGCGCAGCACCATCGGTCCCGAGGCCGATCTGCTGCATCCGGGTCCGGAGTCCTGTCGTCACATCACGCTGACCCAGCCGATCGTGGACAACGACGAACTGGCCAAGCTCGTCCACATCAACGACGACGGTTCCAGGCCGGAACTGCGTTCGGTCGTGGTGCGCGGTCTCTACCCGGTGCAGAAGGGTGGCATGGGGCTGCGCAAGTCGCTCGAGGCCATCAACGCCCAGGTGTCGGCGGCTATCGACGGCGGTGCGCGGATCATCGTGCTGTCCGATCGCGAATCCAACGAGAAGCTGGCGCCGATCCCGTCGCTGCTGCTCACCGCCTCGGTGCATCACCACCTGGTGCGCGAGCGCACCCGCACCAAGGTCGGCCTGGTCATCGAGGCCGGTGACGCCCGCGAGGTGCACCACATGGCCATGCTGGTCGGTTTCGGCGCGGCCGCGATCAACCCGTACATGGCCTTCGAGTCCATCGAGGACATGCTCGAGCGCGGCGCCCTGGATATGCCGGGCAGCACCGGCGACAAGGCCGCGGACTACACCGCGGCGGTCAAGAACTACAACAAGGCGGCCGGCAAGGGTGTGCTGAAGGTGATGTCCAAGATGGGCATCTCCACCATCGCCTCCTACCGCGGTGCTCAGTTGTTCCAGGTCGTGGGTCTGTCGCAGGAACTCTGCGATCAGTACTTCACCGGTCTGAACTCGCCGCTGGACGGTATCGGCCTCGACGACATCGCCGATGAGGTCGCCGCCCGGCATCGGGTCGCCTTCCTGGAGAACCGCAACGAGCGCGCGCATCGCGAACTCGAGATCGGCGGCGAGTACCAATGGCGGCGCGAGGGTGAGTACCACCTGTTCAACCCGGACACCGTATTCAAGCTGCAGCATGCGACCCGTTCGGGTCAGTACTCGATCTTCAAGGAGTACACCAAGCTGGTCGACGACCAGTCCGAGCGGCTGGCCTCGCTGCGTGGGCTGTTCAAGTTCAAGACCGAGAGCCGGCACGCGATCCCGATCGACGAGGTCGAGCCGGCCAGCGAGATCGTGAAGCGTTTCTCCACCGGTGCGATGAGCTACGGCTCCATTTCGTCCGAGGCGCACGAGACGCTCGCGATCGCGATGAACCGCCTCGGCGGCCGTTCCAACTCGGGCGAGGGCGGCGAATCGGTGACCCGCTTCGAGCCGGAGGACAACGGCGACTGGCGGCGCAGTGCGATCAAGCAGGTGGCCTCGGGTCGCTTCGGCGTGACCGCGCACTACCTGACCAACTGCACCGACATCCAGATCAAGATGGCCCAGGGTGCCAAGCCGGGCGAGGGCGGTCAGCTGCCCGCGCACAAGGTGTACCCGTGGGTCGCCGAGGTGCGGCACTCGACGCCGGGTGTCGGCCTGATCTCGCCGCCGCCGCATCACGACATCTACTCGATCGAGGATCTGGCCCAGCTGATCCACGACTTGAAGAACGCGAATCCGCAGGCTCGGATTCACGTGAAACTTGTCGCGGAGCCGGGTGTCGGCACGGTTGCCGCCGGAGTTTCCAAGGCGCATGCCGATGTCGTGCTGATCTCCGGTCACGACGGTGGTACCGGTGCGTCCCCGCTGACCTCGTTGAAGCACGCGGGTGGCCCCTGGGAGCTCGGCCTGGCCGAGACTCAGCAGACCCTGCTGCTCAACGGTCTGCGCGACCGCATCGTGGTGCAGGTCGACGGCCAGATGAAGACCGGCCGCGATGTGCTGATCGGCGCGCTGCTCGGTGCCGAGGAGTACGGTTTCGCGACCGCTCCGCTGGTGGTCTCCGGCTGCGTCATGATGCGCGTCTGCCACCTCGACACCTGCCCGGTCGGTGTCGCCACCCAGAATCCGGTGCTGCGCCAGCGCTTCACCGGTAAGCCCGAATTCGTCGAGAACTTCTTCATGTTCATCGCCGAAGAGGTGCGGGAGCTGCTGGCCTCGCTGGGTCTGCGCACGCTCGACGAGGCCATCGGCCGCGTCGATCTGCTCGACACCACCAAGGCCAAGGCGCATTGGAAGGCGGCCAAGTTGGATCTGTCGCCGATCCTCGACGATGTCGAGACGGCGTTCATGTACCAGGACCGTCGCAACACCAAGACCCAGGACCACGGTCTGGACAAGGCGCTGGACAACCAGCTCATCGCGCAGTCGGCGGATGCCCTCGAACGCGGTAAGCCGGTCAAGTTCGATACCAAGATCACCAACGTCAACCGCACGGTCGGCACCATGCTCGGCCACGAGGTGACCAAGCTCTACGGTGGCGCCGGCCTGCCCGACGAGACCATCGACATCACGTTCACCGGTTCGGCGGGCAACAGCTTCGGCGCCTTCGTTCCGGCCGGTATCACGCTGCGGGTCTTCGGTGACGCCAACGACTATGTGGGCAAGGGCCTTTCGGGTGGCCACCTGATCGTGCGCCCGTCGCTGAACGCGCCGAAGTCGTTCGTGGCCGAGGAGAACATCATCGCGGGCAACGTGATCCTGTTCGGCGCCACCAGCGGTGAGGCATTCATCCGCGGTGTGGTCGGCGAGCGGTTCTGCGTGCGCAACTCGGGTGCCACCGCGGTGGTCGAGGGTGTGGGCGACCACGGCTGTGAGTACATGACCGGTGGCCGGGTGGTCATCCTCGGTGAGACCGGCCGCAACTTCGGTGCCGGTATGTCGGGCGGTATCGCCTACATCTACAACCCGAACGGCACGTTCGAAGACAACCTCAATGCCGAGCTGGTCGATATCGAACAGCTCGAGGGCGAGGACTTCACCTGGCTGCGCGATGTCGTCGCGAGCCATCGCGACGAGACGGGTTCGGCGGTTGCCGAGCGCATCCTCAGCGATTGGTCGCAGCAGGTGAACCACTTCGTGAAGGTTATGCCTCGCGACTACAAGAAGGTATTGCTCGCTATCTCCGAGGCTGAGAAGGCCGGGCGGGATGTCGACGAGGCGATCATGGAGGCCGCACGTGGGTGACGTGAGAGTTCTGCACGTGGCGTCGACGAGGCGCTGTGACTATTCAAGGCCGCACGTGGATAACGTGAGACGCGTGCAAAACGCACGGACGGTCCTGAGAGGCGAATATACGGAGGCCGCACGTGGGTGACGCACAGGGATTCTTGAAGCACACGAGCAGGGAACTGCCCAAGCGCCGCCCGGTGCCGTTGCGCCTCATGGACTGGAAAGAGGTCTACGAGGAGAGCTTCTCCCACGAGACCCTGCAGACCCAGGCCAGCCGGTGTATGGACTGCGGTATCCCGTTCTGCCACAACGGTTGTCCGCTCGGGAACCTGATCCCGGAGTGGAACGACCTGGTCTACCGGGGCAACTGGCGCGAGGGTATCGATCGCCTGCACGCCACCAATAACTTCCCGGAGTTCACCGGGCGGCTGTGCCCGGCACCGTGTGAGGCGTCGTGTGTGCTCGGGATCAACCAGGATCCGGTGACCATCAAGCAGGTCGAGGTCGAGCTCATCGAGAACGCCTTCGATGAGGGCTGGGTGCAGCCGATCTACCCGACCCGGCTGACCGGCCGGAAGGTCGCGGTCGTGGGTTCGGGTCCGGCCGGCTTGGCCGCGGCCCAGCAGCTGACCCGGGCCGGCCACACGGTGACGGTGTTCGAGCGTGACGACCGCATCGGCGGCCTGCTGCGCTACGGCATTCCGGAATTCAAGATGGAGAAGCGCTTCATCGATCGCCGTCTCGCGCAGATGGAGGCCGAGGGCACCATCTTCAAGGCCGGCGTGAACGTGGGCGTCGACATCACCGCCGAGCAGCTGCAGGAGCGGTTCGACGCGGTGGTGCTGGCCGGTGGTTCCACCATCGCTCGCGATCTGCCGATTCCGGGTCGCGACCTGGACGGTATTCATCAGGCGATGGAGTTCCTGCCACTGGCCAACCGGGTGCAGCTCGGTGACGCGGTCGCCGACGAGGACGGTCTGCCGCGGATTCACGCCAAGGGCAAGAAGGTCGTCATCATCGGTGGCGGTGACACCGGCGCCGACTGCCTGGGCACCTCGCACCGGCAGGGTGCGGCGAGCATCCACCAGTTCGAGATCATGCCGGAGCCGCCGGCCGAGCGGGCCTCGTCGACCCCCTGGCCGACCTACCCGCTGATGTTCCGCGTCTCCTCCGCGCACGAGGAGGGCGGTGAGCGCGTCTTCTCGGTGAACACCGAGCGGTTCGTGGGTGCGGACGGAAAAGTCACCGGCTTGCAGGCGCACGAGGTGAAGAACGTCAACGGCCGGTTCGAGAAGGTCGAGGGCACGGACTTCACCCTGGAGGCCGATCTGGTCCTGCTGGCCATGGGCTTCGTGGGCCCGCAGAAGCCGGGTCTGCTGGAGGATCTGGGCGTGGGTTACGACCAGCGCGGCAACGTCAAGCGCGGTAAGGACTTCCAGACCACCGTGCCCGGTGTCTTCGCCGCCGGCGATATGGGCCGCGGTCAGTCGCTGATCGTGTGGGCCATCGCCGAGGGCCGTGCCGCCGCATCCGCGGTGGACAAGCACCTCGAAGGTGAGACTGCGCTGCCGGCGCCGATCGCCCCGACAGCGGTACCCCAGCGCTGATTCGCTGAACGAATACGCGGGACGCCCACGGACTTTCGAGTCCGTGGGCGTCTTCTTTCGGCTGTTGTTCCTGGTGGACGCCAACTCACGTCTCAAACACCGGAAATCGGACGGGTTTTCGATCTCGGATGGCAGTTCGCTGGTGCCGCCGCTATCCTGAGTCCGAAATGCCTTCGAGTCACGCCTTTCTCCGGCGTGGGCGGCTGTCGGGCATTTGCGCGGACAGTATCGTTTTGCCGGGAATTTACCGTCCGGCAATCCGATGACGGCATCATGATCGGTGAAGAATTCGGGATGCCCGGCGTGGGGCTTACTTGAACTGGAGCAGCATGCGGTGGAAGAAGCTGGTCGCGGCCGCCGGAGCGGCAGCGGCGGTACTGACTGGAGCGGTATCGGGTTCCGCGTTCGGAATCGGCACTGCGGCTGCGGCACCGGGGTGCCCGAGCCTGTATGTCGTCGCGATTCCGGGTACGTGGGAAACCGGTGACCACAAGCCCGACCATATGGTCGGACCCGGAATGCTGTCCGGTGTGACCCGCGGGCTACCGAGTTCGGCGGAGGTCGACTACGTCAGTTATGCCGCAACCGCTTTCCCCTGGGAGGGCGATGTCTACGGTGCCTCCAAGAAGGAGGCCACCGACAATGCGCGCGGACTGATCCAGGCGATGGCCGCACGCTGCGCCGCCACCCACTACGCCCTCGTCGGCTACAGCCAGGGTGCGGATGCCGCGGGTGATCTGGCCGCCGAGATCGGCACCGGCCTCGGCGTCGTGACTCCCGACCGCCTGGATGGTGTCGGTCTCATCTCCGACCCGCGGCGGTCGCCCACCGACGTCCAGGTGGGCCCGGTGGTCGGCGGCGCCGGCGCCGGCGGTCCGCGCGTGGGTGGCTTCGGCTTCGTGAGCGACCGCGTGCGCACCATCTGCGCGGCCGGCGACCTGTACTGCTCCACCGAGGACACCGACTATGTGACCCGGTTCGCGGGATTCCTGGCGCAGGCCTCCGGTGCCAGTGCGGCCAACCTGTGGCGCTACCAGCTCGAGGCCGGCTCGATCGTCGGTGATCTGATGTCGCACGGCGGTATCCCGGCCCTGCAGTCGCAGCTCACCGAGGGTGCCAACCAGCAGCGAGTGGAGCAGCTGGAGAGCTTCTACGGCTCCGGCACGCACACCTCCTACGGTGACTACCGCGTCGGCGGCGGCCAGACCGCGATCACCTGGATGCACAACTGGATCGCCGGAATGGCGTGATGCGCGGCCGAATCCGATTCGGCTGACACAGAACCGTTCGAGGGCCGCTCCCACCGGGGAGCGGCCCTCGATTCGTTTCCGGCGTGGATCCGGCCTATTGCGCGGTGCCGCTCGGGGGCGCCACCAGCAGCATCCACCGGTGACCGAACGGGTCGACGATCACCGAGCCGCGCCCGTAGGGCTGATCCCGTGGCGGCCGTTCGACGTGAGCCCCGTGCTCGGCCGCGCGCCGGGTGGTCTCGTCCACATCGGCGACCTGGAGGTGCAGGGTGTGGCTGTGCGTGGATCCGGTCGGCGCGCCGACCGGGACCTCGGGCCACAGATCCGACTGTTCGGCCAGCATCAGGACCGAATCGCCGATGGCGACTTCGGCATGTCCGATCGTGCCGTCGTCGTTCACTGTCGGCTCACCGCGTCGGGTGGCCCCGAAAACTGTGACATACCAAGTGAGAGCGCGTCTGGCGTCATCGACGACGATGTAAGGGGACAGCATCGGATAATCGGCCCGCGTCGCCTCGACGGCGGTTGTTCGAGTCTCGGGATCGGTCATGGTCGCACCTCCGGTGTTCAGTACGGTGTCGTGCTCACCTCTTCATAGTCGTCCGGAGGCGCGGATTTCCGACGGGGCGCCACCAACTTTTTCGAGACCGACCTTTTTCGAGACCGTCGTAAATCTGGGAGCACGGCGAAGGTCGATCAGCCCGCCGAACCGGTCGACGGGAGCGGGAGCTGCGGGAGCTGCGGGAGCTGCGGGAGCCGCGGGGCAGGGGCCGGCTGGTTGTGATCGTCGCGATGGTCGTCTCGGCCCGGCTGACCGGGACCACGGTCGCCGTGATCACCCGGGTTGCCGTGGTCATCGGGGTTGCCGGGGTGGTTGTCTCGGTCGACGGCCACCGCGGTCGGGGGTTCGGAGGAGGCGGCGAGGGCGGGTACGGCAAGAGCGGTCAGCGGGGCGACCGCCAGGACACCGGCCACGGCGACTCGGGTCGCCATCCGGCGCATGCGGTTCTTCTGCTTCGCGGTGTTCTGCAAGGTTTCGGCCTTTCCGTTTCGGAATATGAGGCCGCGGTAGGGGTTCGGATCGGAGATTCGATCCGAGCGGCTCATGTGACCATCACACTGTCCGCGACTGGGACTGCGATAGCTGCCGACTGTGAATCAGCTATGAGGTGGCGGATCCCGCTGTGCAGGTGTGGCTTTCGCGATTCGCGCGCGGAAAGGAGTGCGAGGGCCGCCCCCATCGGGGAGCGACCCTCGTACTCCGTGGATCGTGGCGAATCAGCCGAACGAACCCGTGGGGGGCGGTGCGGGCAGGAAGCCGCCGGGGCCCCCGGGACCGGGCAGGAAGCCGCCGGGGCCGCCGGGACCGGGCTGCCAGGGGCCGTGATCGTGATCGTGGTCGCGGTCGTGATGGCCGGGCCCACCGTCGTGGTGACCGGGGCCCCCATCGTGGTGGTCTGGCCAGTCGATCGCCGTGGCGGACGGAGTGTCGGCGAACGCGGGGACCGCGACCGCTGCCAACGGGGCAGCGGCGACCGCACTCGCGACGGCGATACGGGCGATCAGCCGTCGGTGCGATGAACTCTTGGAGGAGAGCAACGGACTACCTTTCTCTCGGAACATGAACCCGTCTTGCGGGGGCCCATAGCGCTCCATCGAACGTCCGGTTCCTCCGAGGGGCGAGTGGTGACGCTGGTAATCGGCTGTGAATTCGCGTGGTTCGCGATCACTCGGGCCGATTGCGCGGCAACAGTTCCCAGACATGGCTGTTCTCATTGATCGTCGCGGCCGTGCGCTTACCGCTGCGGGAGAACAGCACCCGGGTGATCGAGCAGTAGTCGATGGGGAAGGTCAGCGGCCGTTCCAATCCGAGCACATCCTGGAGCAGCACATTCACCACTCCGCCGTGCGCGAAGGCGACGACGGTGTCGGCGGGTTCCGCGGCGGTGGCGATCTGCGACACCGTGGTCAGCACCCGATCGACGAAGGCGGGGCCGTCGATCTGCTCGGGAAGATGTCCGGCCTTGATCCGGTCGTAGGTGTCGCGGAAATCGTGCTTGGCGTCCTCGATCGGGATGTAGGCGGGCAGATCGCGGTCGTATTCGGCCAAGCCGTCCAGCACTTCGATCGGCAGGCCCAGTTTCTCCGCCGTGGGTGCGGCGGTGTCCAGGGCACGGCGCTGCGGACTGCTGACCACCCGCGCGATCCGATGCTCACCACCGGCGAACCGAGTGATCACGGCCGGAACCCGGCCGGCCTGTTCCGATCCCAACTCGGTGAGTTCGGGATCGGCCGGTCCGGAAGTGGTCAGCACCCGCCCGGGCTGGGCGTGACGCACGAGAACAAGCTGCACGGATCTACTGTGCCGGACGCGGGTTCGCGACCCGTGAACGGGTGCGCCGGAACGGTCCGATCAGCGCGATTCCCCCTGTCCGGTACGCGGTTTGACCAGCGGAAACGGCAATGTCTCCCGGATGCTGCGCCCGGTGATCAACATGACCACGCGGTCCACGCCCACGCCCAGGCCGCCGGTCGGCGGCATGGCGAACTCCAGGGCCTCGAGGAAGTTCTCGTCCAGTTCCATCGCCTCCGGATCGCCGCCCGCGGCCAGGAGCGACTGTTCGGTGAGGCGACGACGCTGTTCGATCGGATTGGTCAATTCGCTGTAGGCCGTGCCGAGTTCCACACCCCATGCCACCAGATCCCAGCGTTCGGCCACACCGTCGATACTGCGGTGAGCACGGGTCAGCGGGGAGACCGAGGTCGGGAAGTCGATGTAGAAGGTCGGCTCCAGGGTGCGGCCCTCGACCAGGTGTTCGTACATCTCCAGCACGATCTGGCCCGCGTCCCAGCCGGGCTGATACGGCACATCGGCCTTGTCGCACAGCAGGCGCAACCGGTCCACATCGGCGTCGGGGGCGACGGTTTCACCGATCGCCGCCGAGATCGCCCCGTGCACCGTCCGCACCGGCCAGTCACCGGAGATGTCGACCTCGGTCACAGTGCCGTCGTCGTCGGGGCGCAGTGCCACACAGGCGCCGTTGGCCGCGATCGCGGCGTTCTGGATCAGCTGGCGGCAGGCGTGCATCATGCGTTCGTAGTCGCTGTGTGCCTCGTAGGCCTCGAGGATCGTGAACTCCGGATTGTGGCTGTAGTCGACACCCTCGTTGCGGAAGACCCGGCCCAGTTCGAACACCTTCTCCATACCGCCCACGCACAACCGCTTCAGATACAGCTCGGGTGCGATCCGCAGGTACAGGTCCAGGTCGTAGGCATTGATATGGGTGACGAACGGCGCGGCATTCGCGCCGCCGTGCACCTGTTGCAGCACCGGGGTCTCGACCTCGAGAAAACCCCAGTCGTTCAACGTGTCCCGCAGCGACCGGACCACCGCACTGCGCTTGGCCAGCACCTCGCGGGCCTCGACGTTGACGGCCATGTCGACATAGCGCTGCCGCACCCGCGCCTCGGGGTCGGCGAGGCCGCGCCATTTGTCCGGCAGTGGATGCAGGCATTTGCCGATCATCCGCCAGTCCTGTGCCAGCAGTGACAACTCGCCCCGGCGGCTGGTCCCGATCTGACCGCTGACCTCGATCAGATCACCCAGATCGAAGTACTCGCCGAAGGACTGTGAGCGGTGGGCGCCGACCCGGTCCCGATCGATGAGGATCTGAATCTCGTCGGACCAGTCCCGCACCACCGCGAAGGTGACGCCGCCGTAATCGCGAACGCGCAGGAGCCGCCCGCAGATCCGCACGGTGGTGCCCTTGGGCGAGCGGCGGGCGTCGGCGATCGAGTGGGTCGGGGCGTAGGCGACCGGATAGGCGTCGATCCCGGCCCGCTCCAGCCGCTCCACCTTGTCCATCCGGACGCGCACCTGTTCGGGCCGCCGGGCGGCGGCCTGTTCCTGCGCGGACGGCGGCGCCTCCGGCGGACTGCCGTCGGCGTGCAGGCCGGTGAGAGTGGCCGGCACCGCCGAATGCAGACCGGTATGGGCCATGGCATCGGGCTGTTTGCCGAACCGCGGTACGAAACCCTCGGCCAGCGCGCTGGCCAGGGCGACCCGGGGCAGCTGCCGGCGTTCCTCGAAGATGAAGAACCGCGGCACCCATTGCGGCTGGTACTTCACATTGGACCGGTACAGCGCCTCCAATTGCCACCAGCGGCTGAAGAACATCAGCACGCTGCGCCACAGCCGCAGTACCGGGCCGGCGCCGATCCGGCCGCCTTCCTCGAATACCGAGCGGAACACCGCGAAGTTCAGCGATACCCGGGTGATCCCGTACTGTTCCGAACTCAGCGCCAGCTGGGAGATCATGAATTCCATGATTCCGTTGGGGCCCTTGGGGTCCCGGCGCATCACATCGAGCGAGACACCGGCGCGTCCCCATGGCACCAGCGAGAGCATGCCCCAGACCCGGCCGTCGTGGTCGATCGCCTCGACCAGCAGACTGTCGCCGTCCAGGCGATCGCCCAGGCGGCCCAGTGCCATCGAGAAACCGCGCTCGGTCTCGGTATCGCGCCACGAGTCCGCGCGGGTGATCATCCGGGACATCTCGTCGGGCGACAATTCGCTGTGCCGGCGAATCCGCGCCGTGAAACCCTGTTTGCGCAGCCGGTTGGCGGCCTGGCGCACCTGCTTCATCTCCGGTCCGGCCAGGGAGAACGACCGGGTATCCAGGATCGCCTCGTCGCCCAGGCGCAACGCCGAGAGTCCGGCGCGACGGTAGGCCGTGGCGCCGAATTCGCCGGCGCCCATGACCGCGGGGGCCCAGCCGTATTCATCGGCCAGCCGTAGCCAGGCATTGATCGCCTGCGGCCACGCCTCGCGCACGCCGATCGGATCGCCGGAGGCCAGGCACACCCCGAGTTCGACCCGGAAGGTGATCGCGGCCTTACCACTGGGCGCGAAGACCACCGCCTTGTCGCGGCGGGTGGCGAAGTAGCCCAGGGAGTCCTCGATATCGGAGCGATCGAGCAGACCGCGAACCGCCGATTCGTCGAGTCCGGTCATGGCATTGGCCGCGCGCTGCGACCGGAACAGCACCAGCGCCGCGGCCAGCAATGCCACCGCGCCGAGCAGGCCGAGCAGCAGATTCACCGGATGCGGCGGCCGACCGTCGAAGTTGTTGTCGGCGACCAGAATCGTCGCGGTGACCCGCGAGACCGCCCACAGCGGCCGCTGCGCGCCGTGCGGCAGACTGCCCGGCAGCAGCTCCACCAGACCCCAGCCGAGCAGACAGCCGGCCACCAGTCCGCTGATCAGAACGCCCAGTGCCTTCCACACCGCCCCGCGCCGGACCCGCGTGTAGAACTCGGGCCACGCCGCGATCATCAAACCGACGACGGCCACGTGGACGATCAGCGCGACCAGTGCGTGCGGATCCTGTTCCTCGGCGAAGTCCAGCGCGTTGGCCACGGCGAACAGCGCCATATAGACCACGAACAGCCACCAGGCGATACGTTTTCGCGATGCCGTCGCCCCGGCGAGCAGACCGACGATCACCGCCCACATCAGATTGGTGTCGGGGGCGTCGAAGTAATAGGCATCGAGGTAGTGGCGCGGTGCCGAGGTGAGGAAACGCAGCCCCGGCGAAATACTCCACAGCGCACAGAGAATCGAGAAGACGCCGAGAACGAGGCCGAGCACATGCGGGACTTCGCTCAGCCGGCCGTGAGCGCGATGCGGAACCTGTGGGGATGGGGATCTGGCATCGCGATCGTGGAGCCGGCCCTGCGTGGAAGTCACCGAACCAGTGTGCGTGCCGGGATCGCCGGAGGGGAGGACGTCGGAGGGCGAGTCCTGCTCGTGCACGGTCATATTCGGTTCTCCCGCCGGACTCGGGCAAATGGGGCCCGCCGGACTCCGGCGAAGACGCGGCAGGCACATCCCGGTGGGGGCGGCGTGCGGCCCGTCGATTGCGGCGGTAAAGATGTAACCCATGTCGGATCCAGTCGATGTGCCGATCGAAGACGAAATCATTCGGCTCGGGCAATTCCTGAAGCTGGCCAATCTCATTGACAGCGGGGCGGAGGCGAAGACCGTGATCGCCGCGGGACTCGTGCGTGTCAACGACGAGGTGGAACTACGGCGAGGCCGCCAGCTCCAGGCCGGAGACATCGTCGCTCTCGCGGGCCATCGCGTTCGCGTGGCAGCGGGCTGACCTGTCGGTCATTCCGCGCGGACGACGACCCCGTCGTGATCGCTGTACAGCATCTCACCCGGCACGAAGCTCACCCCGCCGAATTCCACCGGGACATCGCGCTCGCCCGATCCGGTCTGGGTGCTCTTGCGGGGATTGGTGCCCAGGGCCTTCACGCCGATCTCCAGCGTGCGCAGGATCGCGGAATCCCGCACCGCGCCGTTGACCACGACACCGGCCCAGCCGTTGTCCACACCGCGGCCGGCGATGATGTCGCCCACGAGTGCGGTGTGGATACTCGCGCCGCCGTCGACGACGAGGACGCGGCCCTCGCCGGGTTCGCCGAGGGTCTGCTTGACCAGCAGGTTGTCCTGGAAGCAGCGAATGGTGACGATTCGGCCGCTGAACACCGGATGGCCACCGAACTGTGTGAACTGCGTATCACAGCTGCGGATCTCGGGGCCGATCTCGTCCGCGAGGTCGGCGGTTGCCACTTGGTTTGCTGATTCGGTCACCGGACTAGCTTGCCATGACACCGGTCCGGAGATCCTGAGACCTCCTGGCAGCGGCCGCGTGCCCTCAGACGTCGCGGGCCTGCCGATATTCGGCGATCCGGGTGGTCAGATTGTGTGCGGTGTGCCTGACCGAGAGCTTCACGAACGGCTCGATCGTCTTACCCAGCACCTTGCCCGCGAGACCGCCCGGAACCCGGTATTCGACGATCGCGTCCACCGTGCAGGAGTTCTCGTCCCGCGGATGGAACAGGAAGGTCGACTCGATCTCGAATCCGGTGACGGCCCTCACCGCGATCGTCACATTCTTCTCCCAGCGCACGATCTCGAGGCGTGAGGTCAGGGAGGCGGGCCCGAGTTTGATCTCGGTGTCGAAGGTGGCGCCGAGTCCGGAGACGTGATCGGTGATCGGCCGGAACGCGTGAACCTCGCTGACGAATTCCGGCAGGTGCCGGTAGTCGTCGACATAGTCGAAGGCGATCTCGGCCGGGGCGGCGCAATCGGCGACGATCTTCACTGCGGTCATGGAGTAAATGTAGGTTCAGGCCGTGACCGAGAGCGCGGCGGCCAGCCCGAACGCCACGGCCATCACCCCGAGTTCGATCAGCGCGCGGCGCAACGAGGATTCGGCGTCCATCCGGTGGTCGCTCGCTCGCGGCACCCAGGTTCGCCGCCACCACCAGCCGAGCCCGAGCAGCGCGAGCACCACGACCGTCTTTGCGACCAAGATCCGTCCGTATCCGGTATCGAGCAATGGGCTCAGCCCGCCGACGCGGATCAGTCCGTTGCACACCCCGGTCACCGTCACCGCGGCGACCGCCGGCAGCGCCCACCCGGAATACCGCGGCAGGATCACCGCCCATTCGCCACGGCTGCGCACGACCAGTGCCAGTGCCAGCAACACACCGAACCAGGCGGCTGCCGCCAATGCGTGCACCGCGGCCAGCACCGAACCCAGCGTCTGCTGTGACATGTGCCCGGTGATCGGCCGCAGCACCAGGGTGACCGCCGCGAACACCAGCACCAGATCAGCGGTCGTGTGGTCGGGACGGCGATGGACCAGTGCGCTGTAGCCGGTCACCGCGACCGTGCCGAACAAGACGGCGATACCGATCTGTCCGCCGCTGACGTGGGTGAGGTAGTCCCCGAAATCGTGCGCGCGCAACCGGAATACCGATACGCCCACCACCTCGGCGGCCTCGGTGGACAGCAACACGAATTCCGTCACCGCCCACAGTCCGCCGAAAACCGCCGACATCCGCCACGCGGGCCGCAGCCTGTCGTGCAACCGGGGGAGCGCGGCCAGGCCCAGGACGACGGCGCCGAGCCCGTCGGCCAGGGCTCGCACCGGCGCCTCCGCCTGAACGGGGTCGGGCGCGGCGAGAGCCCAGCCGAGTACCACGCCGACCAGAACGGCCGGGACGATCAGCAGCAGTATGGCCGAACCGCCGCCGGTCGTCCCCGATGTCACGACTTGCCGCCGCTACCCGAACGCCGGGAACGACCACCGAACAGCGCGAAGGCCAGGCCACCACCGAACAGCACGACGGCCGCGACGATGAAGATCCACAGCGGAACCCCGCCCGAATCGCCGCCGCCGGAACCGTTCGCGGCATCGGCCTTCGGGCCCGGCGTGCCGTGTCCGGGCGCGGTGAGCTCGAATGTCCGGGTGCCGCTGACGGGATGGCCGTCGGCCGAGGTGACCCGGTACGCCATCGTGTAGGTACCGGTGGGGCCCAGATCGCCGACCTCGACACTCACGGTCGGGCCGTCCACCACGGGCTTACCTCTCGACCACAGATTCCCGTCCGGGCCGACGACGGTCAGCGACGGGAAGCTGGGCTGCAGATTCTCGTTGAAGGTGATACTCACCCGGGCCGGGCCGGCCGCGATCTTCGCACCGTCGGCCGGATCGGTCGAGACCACCGTCGAATGCGCACCGGCCGGACCGGCGACCGTGATCGCGATTCCGCCCAGGGCCAGCACGGTGGCGAGGGCGAGCACAATACGGCGGATCATGCGCGTCGGCTCCGGATCACGGCGCCCAGTCCCAGCGCCGCACCCAGTGCGCCGAGAACCAGTCCGATTCCACCCAGCCAGCGGGCGGTGTCGTCGGCCTCGGCAGCGCCGGAATCCTTGTCGGCGGCCTGCTGGTCGTCGGAATGCGTTGTGCCGGAGCCCGAGTGGCTGTCGTGCTCATCGCCGGCCGCGGCCAAATGCACCGTGGGAGCGGGGTGTTCGGGCTCGTCGCCCCCTGCGGGCATCGGCTCGTTCCAGTTGACGATCTTGCCATCGCTGTAGGTCTGGGTCGCCGGGAAACTGATCGAATCCTGCTTCGGCAGTGGGCCCACCGCCAGCGCGAAACGCTGGAACTGCTCGGGCGTGATGCCCGGATTACCGGGGTTGGCGGTCCAGGTCACCGACGTGATCTGGTTCTTGTCGTTCTTTTCGATGTGGGCGGTCCAGCCCGCGATGGGTTCGGTGCGGGCCGCGGCCAGTTGCGGCAGGGCGACGGTCAGTTTGGTGGTGGCCGCGGTCGCCGATTCGGTCGGCACCCGGAAGGTGACGACGCCGTAACCACCCTGGGCAGCGCCGGGCGCGTCGGCTGTGACGTGCGCGGCCGCGGTTCCGGTGGCGAACAGGGCGAATCCGGCTGCGGCGCCGGTGGCGATCAGGGCGCGCGACAGTGTGCTGGGCATGCGTGAGCTCACGATGGGTGACTTTCTGGTACCTGGCGATATGCCTGTGGATGGGATCGGATCAGGCGGGTACCGGAGGTGCGCGGGAGCTCACCGCGCGTCCGCCCGGCCGCTGCCACAACTGTCGCGGACCGGGACGCCACCGGGCGGTGGCGAGAATCGGCAGTCCGTGCGGCCGGGTCGTGATCGCGCGTACCGATCGCGACACCGCTGCGTACAGCCGTTCGGCGGCGACGATGAGCAGTGCGCAGACTATGGCGGCGACCGTATGAGCCGCGGCCATCCAGCCGTTCTGCACGGCGAGGAGACCACCACCGCACGATGTTTCACCGGTTCCGTGCGTGGGCGACACGCTGAGCGCCAGATGCGCCGCGCCCTGGCCGCCGCCCAGTGCCGCGAATACCGCCGCACGCCCCCACCGGGCCGAGGGCAGCGTGGAGGCGAAAATCCCTGTTGCCGTGGCGATCAGCAGCAGCAGCGTCAGCGCCGCCGAACCGGGATGGCCGCCACCGGCCCAGCCGTGCGCGGCCACCGCGAGAACGACCACCGCCGCGCCGACCAGGCCGCCGCGCACCGCATCGGCGCCCGGCCGACGGATGCCGCGTGGAGATCCTGTTGCCGGTCGATCACGGTGACGCATGGTGATTTTCGGCGATCAGTGCACGCCGAGGCGCGCGAGAATATCGGCTTCGACGCCGGACAACTCATTGGAGATGGAAGTGTGCACCGCACGCCGCCGCGGGGCGGGCATCTGCTCGGCGGTGCGCACGGCGGCCGACAGGCTGCCGAGCCGGTCGCGGGTGGCGGCCACGAACTTCTTGTTCTCACCGTTCGCGCCCGCGTTGTCGGCGATGCCGTCCAGCGTCGACTCCACGCCGGCGATACGAGCCTGCAGCCGGGCGCCGTGACCGGTGAAATTACCGAGGTCACCGATGCCGACGCCGAGCTGATGGGCGCGACGGGTGTCGATCTGCCCGCGAATGTAGGTGGCGGCTCGGTAGGCGAGCGGGGCCAGTACCGGAATCAGCACGCGCGCGACACCCAGATACTTCTTCATCTGGCTCGCGGTCAGCAGTTCCCGATCGGCGCGCTCGGCGGTCTTGACGGCCGCCTTCTCCTCCGCCTGCAGGGCCGAGATCTGGGCCTTGGCGACATCGCGCTGGGTGCGCAGTTCGGCGCGGTTGCGTTTGCGTTCGTTGCGGGCGCCGAGTTTGGCCTCCAGCGCAGCCTTGTGCTTGAGGGCTTTCGCCTCGGCCTTTCGGTCGGCACGACGCTTGCGCTTGGTGAACGACCCCAGCAAACCCATTCGAAAGGCCTTCCGTCACGAAGTTTCCGTCATGCGGATGTACCCACATGCCACACGGTTTGCGCCAACTCTAGCGGGAGAGACGCATGGTGTGGTTGGCGAGGTTGTCGGGGGGAGGGACCATACTGCATAGCGTGTATTCGGGCAGTGGCGACCGGGACGGTCATGAGGACGACGGTGCAGGCGACGAGACGCGGACGGCCGCGTCGAGAGCCGTGACCGCCGCCGAGGACACGGTGACCACGGCCGACGCGCAGGCGGTGACCACGGCCGACGCGCAGGCGGTGACCACGGCCGACGCGCAGGCGGTGACCACGGTCGGCGCTCCGGCGGACCCCGCCGCGCGGATCGCCTATGTGGACGCGCGCGCACTGGTCGGCTGCCGCCATCGACTGCATCTGGACGCCACCCACCCGGAACGACTGTCCGGTGTGTCCGAGGACGCGGGCGTCAAACAGCGCCGCGAGGCCGCCACCGCGCACCGCGCGAAGGTCCGCGACACGCTGGTCGCGGCCGATCCGGAGAACTGGGTCGTCATCGATCCCGATCGGCCGGCGAGCGTTCGCGCCGAGGCGACGCTGGCCGCCTGTGCCGAAGGGGTGCAACACATCTGGGGCGCGGTCCTGCCGCAGGAGCCCGATACCGGCCGCCGCGGCGGATGCGAGATTCTGCTGCGCGATCCGGACCGGGGTGGCTATATCCCGGTCATCGTCGTGAACCACAAGGTCACCGATCCGCGCCAGCCCGACCCCGCCGATTTCCACCCCACCACCTCGGATCTGTATCGCTGGGATCCCCGGCCGGACCGGCACGTCCGCATCCGGACACAACCACGTGACCAGCAACGTCTCGCACATCTGCACCGGATGCTGCAGCGTCACGGGCTGGCGGGTCCGGCGCTGGTCGGCGGCGCGATCGGCTACCACTTCGACCGCATCCTGGTCCACGATCTGGCACCCGTGCTCGCGGATTACGACCGTCGCTACGCCGATCGGATCGCCGTGGTCCGGGGCCAGCTGCCGACGGTGCCGTCCAAGGTGCCCGAATGCCGGCAATGCCCCTGGTGGTCGCGGGCGCCGCTGTCCCGGGAGGGCACCGAGCCCGCCGGACCGAGCTGTGAGGGCTGGCTGGCGGCCCATCGCGATGTCAGTCTCGTCGCCCCGGGTTCGCGTGCCGAGCTGCTGCGCCGGCACGGGGTGCAGACCATCGACGATCTGGCCGAGTGGACCGGTGAGGAGCCCGAGGACTGGCAGTACGAACCTTTCGGCGAAACCGTCGTCACCGCGCGGGCCTGGATCTCGGGCGCGCCGCTGGTCCGACGGGTGGAGCGGGTGCGGGTGCGGCGCGCCGATGTCGAGGTGGACGTCGATTTGGAGAGCTATCAGGAACACGGCGCCTATCTGTGGGGCACCCTGCTCGACGGGGTATACCGGCCCTTCCTCACCTGGGACCCACTGCCCACCGGCGACGAGGCGCGATCGTTCGGCGAATTCTGGACCTGGTTGATGGCCGTGCGTGCCGAGGCCACCGACGCCGGCAGGACCTTCGCCGCCTACTGCTATTCGCGGACCGCCGAGGACAAATGGCTCTACGAGTCGGCCCGCCGGTTCGCCGGAATGCCGGGCGTGCCGACCGAGGATCAGGTGCGGGCCTTCGTCGACGGCCCGGAGTGGGTGGATATGTTCCAGGCGGTATCGGAGCAGTTCATCTGCCCCAACGGCAAAGGACTCAAGAAGATCGCCCCGGTCGCGGGATTCGGCTGGCGTGATCCGGAGGCCGGCGGTGAGGCATCGATGAGCTGGTACCGGCTGGCGGTCGGCTACGACGCCGAACCGGATATGTCCCAGCGCACCCGGCTGCTGGAATACAACGAGGACGATGTGCGCGCGACTCAGGTCCTGCGCGATTGGATGTCTCCGCTGGTCCCCGCCGCGCACAGTGCCGATGCCGAGGTGCCCGCGATGACCGACTTTCGCGAGCCCAACCCGGTCCGTCGTAATATCTGCACGTGACCGAACACGTCGAACAAATGGAGTTTCAGGCCGAGACCCATCAGCTTCTGGAACTGATGATCCACTCCGTCTACTCGAACAAGGACACGTTTCTCCGCGAGTTGATCTCGAACGCCTCCGACGCGCTCGACAAGCTGCGGCTGGAGTCGTACCGAGACAAGGATCTCGAGGTCGACACCTCGGATCTGCACATCGAACTCGAGGTGGACAAGGACGCCCGGGTACTGACCGTCCGTGACAACGGCGTCGGTATGTCGCGCGCCGAGGTCGTCGATCTGATCGGCACCCTGGCCAAATCCGGCACCGCCGAACTGCGCCGCCAGTTACTGGAACTGAAAGGAGCCGATGCCGAGTCGTCGGGTCGATCCACAGGCACCGCTCCCGCGGACCTCATCGGCCAGTTCGGTATCGGCTTCTACTCGACCTTCATGGTGGCCGACAAGGTCACCCTGACCACCCGCCGTGCCGGCGAGACCGAGGGCACCCGCTGGGAGTCCGTCGCTGGGAGTTCCACCTACACCATCGAAACGCTCGATGAGGCACCGCAGGGCACCGCGGTATCGCTGCATCTCGAAACCGCCGACGAGGACGATCACCTCTTCGATTACACCCAGGAGTGGAAGCTCCGGGAGATCGTCAAGAAGTACTCTGACTTCATCTCCTGGCCCATTCGGATGCAGGTCGAGCGGACCGTCACAGTAGACGAGGGGGAGGGCGAGGAGAAGACCGAGAAAACCGTCCTCGAGGAGCAGACGCTCAATTCGCAGAAGGCGCTGTGGACGCGCCCGCGCAGCGATGTCTCCGACGAGGAGTACAAGGAGTTCTACAAGCACGTCTCGCACGCCTGGGACGATCCACTCGAGATCATTCCGCTCAAGGCCGAGGGCACCTTCGAATATCAAGCGCTGCTGTTCATTCCGTCGCAGGCGCCGTTCGATATGTTCCAGCGTGAGCACAAGCGCGGCGTGCAGCTGTATGTGCGCCGGGTGTTCATCATGGACAACTGCGAAGAACTCATGCCGGAGTACCTGCGCTTCGTCAAGGGTGTGGTGGACGCGCAGGATCTGTCGCTGAACGTCTCGCGGGAGATCCTGCAGCAGGACCGGCAGATTCAGATGATCCGCAAGCGCCTGGTCCGCAAGGTGCTCTCGACGATCAAGGATCTGCAAGGCGCGGAGATCCCAGAGGGCGAGTCGGCCGCGGACAGCAAGTACCGCACCTTCTGGAACGAATTCGGCCGGGTTCTCAAGGAGGGCCTGCTCTCGGACTTCGACAACCGCGACACCATCCTGCAGGTCTCGTCTTTCGCGTCGACGCATTCCGATTCGGAGCCCACCACGCTGGCGCAGTACGTCGAGCGGATGGCCGAGGGCCAGGACAAGATCTACTACATGACCGGCGAGACCCGGCAGCAGATCGAGAACTCTCCTCATATGGAGGCGTTCAAGGCCAAGGGGCTCGAGGTGCTGGTCCTCACCGATCCGGTCGACGAGATGTGGGTCGGTTCGGTGCCGGAATTCGACGGAAAGGCCTTCCAGTCCATCGCGAAGGGCGAGGTGGATCTGGAGACCGAGGAGGAGAAGAAGGCCTCCGAGCAGCTGCGTGAGCAGCAGGAGAAGGATTTCGGCGATGTCCTGAAGTTCCTGCAGGAGAAGCTGGACGACAGCGTCAAGGACGTCCGCCTGACCTCACGCCTGACTACCTCGGCGGCGTGCGTCGTGGGTGATGTCTTCGACTTCACCCCCCAGCTCGAGCGCATGTACCGCGCCTCCGGCCAGGCGCTGCCGGAATCCAAGCGGATCCTGGAACTCAACCCCGACCACCCCCTGGTCACCGGACTGCGTGATGCGTACGCCCAGGATGAGAAATCCGAGGATCTCGGCGCGACCGCGGAATTGCTCTACGGCACAGCGGTTCTCGCCGAGGGCGGTGAGCTGAAGGATCCGGCGCACTTCGCGCAACTGCTGGCGGATCGGCTCACCAAGACAATCTGATCCACACAGCCGCAAAACGTAAGGCTCGCACGGAAGTCCGTGCGAGCCTTACGTTTTGCGCGCGCTGTCAGTCGATGGTGCAGCCGGAGATCGGCTTGTCGTTCAACCGGTCCATCAGGAACGGGATGACGTTGTTCGGGCTGAAACCATCGATAATCTCGGGCCCGAAGTGATTCGGCAGGGCCGCGCCGGGCAGGATCGGCGGGAGACCGTTGGTGCGGAAGGTGACGGTGGCACCGTGGCTGCACCAATCGCCGGCCAGCTGCTTCGCCTGCGGGTATGGCACGGTGTCGTCATTGATACCGCTGGTGATCAGGACCGGCGCCGTCGGGGCGAGGGTGCCGATGCGCTGCCGGTCCAGGATGTCCATGGCCGCTGGAACTTCGCGCAAGTTGTCCAGAATCGGCCGGTGATCGCGGGTGAAGTCACTGCCGTGCAGGAAAGGATGCTTCAGGATCACATCCCCGACGCATCCTTCTTTCAGGTCCGCGAGCAGGCTCTGGCCCTGTGGCGTGACTCGTTTGTCCAGCTCGGGCTTCAGTGCCGGATAGCGCGCCAGGAATCCGTTCAGCGCGTAGGCGACCACGCCGCCGATGAGGTTGCCGTCGATCTTCTGCAGCACCGCGGAAAGGTCGGCCGTCGGCGCACCGGCCCAGACGCCCTTCAGGTTCAGTTCGGGCGCATAACTCGGCTGCAACTCCGCCGCCGCCGCAGTCGCGCCGCCGCCCTGGGAGTAGCCCCAGAAGGCGAGCGGAGTCTGCGGTCCGGTACCCGAGAGCGCATTCGCGGCGCGCGCCGCGTCGAGGACCGCATGAGCCTCTTCGACCCGGTTGACGTAGGTGTGGACGCCGGGTGTCCCCAGTCCGATGTAGTCGGTCACCAGGACTCGGGCACCCAGCGCATGCCACACCATCGCCGATACCGCCTCCTGATTGGCGGAGATGCTCGGCGGGGTGATCTGGGCGTAGAGCCCGGTGGCGAAGGCCTCCGACGGTGCGCACTGATCGCCCTGTCCCGAGGTTCCGGGCGCGATGACCACGGTCGGCCGCGGCCCGGTGCCCTGCCAGGGGCTGGTGGCGTCGAGATATGTGCCGCTGACCGCGGTCGGATCGCCGTCCTGGGTCCGCGAGGTGTACATGACCTTCTGGGCGTTCGCGGGCCACGGTCCGAATCCGGGCGGCGCTACGAATACCGGCATCGGCTCGGTCTTGATCACCGATCCCGGCATGGTCGCGAATTGTGCCGGGGGAGTGTAGAAATCGCTGACCGGCGCGGCGGAGGACGCCCCGATACCACCGCAACTCAGCGCCGCCCCCGCGCAGGCCGCGACACCGAGCGTGACCGCACGCCCGACCACACCTCGATATCGCGTTCCCGGCGACTCGTGCGCCGCTGGGTGTGGTGATCTGACGTTGAGCTTCATCGCTACGACCTGGCCTAACAAGACTTACCCTCGAGTAGAATTGTTCCTAACATAGCGCTTTTTCCCGCTGGGGAGAAATACTCGGTCAGCGGAAACAAGTCCGTCGGGGCTATCTCTGTGCGGCGTCACAATCGGGGCCGCTGATCGACAGGCCGTCGACCGCCACGCGAATTTCCGACCGGCCTCCCGCGGCGCACGAAAACACGAGGCCGGCACGGAAATTCCGTGCCGGCCTCGACATGCGCGGCTCACGCGCGGACGTCGTCCGCGCCGTGATGGGGCGCCCAGGGTGAGCTTCGGGCGTCAGCGCGGCGCCATACGCAGAGCACCGTCCATGCGGAAGGTTTCGCCGTTCAGATAGTCGTGTTCGGCGATGTACTGCGCGAGCTGCGCGTACTCGTCCGGGCGGCCCAAGCGGGACGGGAACGGCACACCGGCCTCGAGGCCCTTGCGGTACTCCTCGGTGACACCGGCGAGCATCGGAGTGTCGATGATGCCGGGGGCGATGGTGTTGACGCGGATGCCGAACTGCGCCAGATCACGCGCGGCGGGCACGGTCATACCGGCGACACCGCCCTTGGAGGCGGAGTAGGCGATCTGGCCGATCTGGCCCTCGAATGCCGCCACCGACGCGGTGTTGATCACGACGCCGCGCTGGCCGTACTCGTCGACCGGGTCGGTCTTGGCGATGGCGTCGGCGGCCAGGCGCATCACATTGAAGCTGCCCAGCAGGTTCACGGTGATCACCGTGCGGAACAGCTCCAGATCGTGCGGGCCGTTCTTGGACAGGATGCGTCCCGCCCAGCCCACGCCGGCGCAGTTGACCACGATGCGCGGCGGCACACCGGATTCGACGACCTTCGCGACCGCGGCCGCGACCTCGTCGTTGCTGGTCACATCGGTCGGAATGAGGGTGACACCGGCGGGAACACTGTCGCCGGCCCGTTCGATCGACTGCTGCAGGTCGAGACCGAATACGGTCGCGCCCTGGTCGGCGAAGCGCTTTGCGGTCGCGGCGCCCAGACCGGACGCAGCTCCGGTGATGATCGCGGCGGAACCCGAAATCTCCACGGTGATTCCTCTCGTCAGTGACGGCCCTATGGGTACTGGCCTTCCGTCAACACGCACCATATCGGGCGGAACGGTCGCCCCGGTCGGGGGTGTGGCCGCTGGGAACTGCGCTTCCGCGCAGAATGGAGGGTAACCAGCTAGTTTGCTTCGCGAACCATTCGCGAACGATCGATGGAGTTGAGCTATGACCGCCGCGGCCGACCGCAGGCTACCCCGGGGCCGGCACGGCATACCGCGCGAAACGGTGGTAAGCACCCAGCGCGACCGTATTCTCACCGGGATGGCAGACGCCATGGCGGACAACGGATATGTGGGCACCTCGGTCGCCGCCGTGCTCAAACGAGCCGGGGTATCGCGCGAGACCTTCTACGAGCAGTTTCGTTCCAAGGAGGACTGTTTCGAGGCGGCCTACGAGCAGGCGGTGGAACTGCTGCTCGCGCGCATCCAGGAATCCCTGCGCCCGCCCGGCCGATCCGAGACGCCGGGCTCGGCCCGGCCGCCGATCGGAGCGCTGCTGGATGCCTATCTGGACGGTCTGGCGGCCGAACCCGCCTATGCCCGGCTGTTTCTGGTCGAGGTCTACGCCGCCGGTCCGAAGGCGATCGCCCGTCGTGCCGAACTCCAGGAATCCTTCATATCGCTGGTTGCCCGCATTCTCGACGCCCGCACCGAACAGCAGCACTTCGCCTGCCGCACCCTGGTCGCGGCCCTGAGCGCCCTGGTCACCACTCATATCGCCGCCGACGATCCGGACGGCCTGCGCGCGCTGCGTGACCCCATGCTGGAACTCGTCGAGCGCAGTGGCGACCTGTTCGGGGCCGCCACCGCGCCACGATGAGAACCGCTGCCGGACCGGTGTGAACCGTTCAGTCCAGGCAGAATTCATTACCCTCGGGGTCGGTCATCACCAGGTGACCGTGTCCCATGGGCGGCGCCGGCTCGAACCGTTGCACACGGTTCGCACCCCGCGCGCTCAGCCGTTCGGCCGCGGCTTCCAGAGCCGCCATCCGATCCTCACCGGTGAGTCCGGGCGCCGCGCGCACATCCAGATGGACCCGGTTCTTGGCCTGTTTTCCCTCCGGAACCCGCTGGAAGAACAATCGCGGCCCGGCACCGTCCGGATCGACCACCGCCGAGGCGCTGTTGCGCTGGTCCGGTGGCACGCCCATGGCGTCGAGAGCCTGCTCCCACGATGTGAATCCGGCGGGCGGATCCTGTAACCGGTAGCCGAGCGCCTCCGCCCAGAATTCCGCCAGAGCAGCCGGATCGGCGCAGTCGAAGGTGATCTGAACGTCGAGGGCCATTTATCGGTTCGCTTCCTGTCGATGGGTGTGCAGGTAGAGGTCGCGCAGCAGACAGACTTCGGACAGATGGTGAATGAGTTCACGGTTGATGTGAAGTATCAGCGACGACATCGGATAGTCGGCGAACGGTCCTTCGGACGTGCCGCACGACCGATCGAGACCCTCCTCGCCGAGCGCCGCGACCCCGGCGTCCCAGCGGGTGTATTCGGCATCGAGCTGAGCCAGCGCTTCGGCCGCGGTCTCGGCGTATTCGAATGAGAAGTAGTCGGTTTCCGGCCTGCCGAAATGCCAGGCGTTGCGTATCGCGAGCACGCCCACGATCACATGCCCGAGCCGCCAGGCGATCGTGGTCAGTGGTGCCGGATCGGGTGCCGGGACGGCGAAATCGATGGTCATCGCACCGGAGCCGCCCTGTATCGGTGCGGTGCCGGTACCGCGCTTATGCAGATTCCAGCAATCGGGTACCGGTTCCCAGAAGTATTCGTCGTCGGTGAGTCCTTCCAGGCGCGGACGCAATTGGTTGGTCCAGTGCCAGGCGATCTGCTCGCGGAGCAGGGTGTTCCAGGTCTCGTCGGTCATATCGCACAGCCTGCCCCCTATTGCGGACAGATACGTTCCGTGATCCGTGCGACGATCGACCAGTGAGTGTCGAAGGGACCACCGAGCGAGTGCTGAGACTGCTGTCGCTGCTACAGCGCCGGCCGTCGTGGACGGCCGGAGAGCTGGCCGCCGAACTCGGCGTGACTGATCGCTGTGTGCGCCGTGACGTCGAACGCTTGCGCACGATCGGCTACCCGGTGCACGCGACCGCCGGTGTCGGCGGCGGCTACCAACTCGGCGCGGGTACGCGGCTCCCACCACTGCTCTTCGACGACGAGGAGGCGATCGCGACGGCGGTTTCGCTGCGGCTGGCCGCGGGGGGCACGATCGCCGGCGCGGGCGCCGCTGCCCTGCGGGCCCTGGCGAAGCTGGATCAGGTGATGCCGCCGCGACTGCGCGCCGAAGTGCGCGCGGTGCACGACGCCACCGCGACGCTGGTCGGCCCGGGTGTGGAGATCGACGCCGAATTGCTGATGATCCTGGCCCGGGCCTGCCGGGATGCGGTGCGGGTGCGGTTCCGCTACGCCGGTCGAGACGGTGGTGAGGCCGAACGCACGGTCGAACCGGTCCGGATGGTCACGACCGGCTCGCGCTGGTATCTGATGGCTCGCGATATCGACCGCGACGACTGGCGCACATTCCGGCTCGACCGGATGTGGGAGGCGCGCGCAACGACCTGGCATTTCCGGATCGGCGAATATCCCGATCCGGTCGCCTACGTGCAGCGGGCGGTCACCGCGGCGCCGTACCGCTACCTGGCCCGAGTGCGGATTCGCGCCCGCCCGGAACAGGTGGCGGAATTGGTTCCGCCTCAGGTGGGCCGGGTCGAGAACGATACGGACGGCTGGTGTGTGCTCGCCGTCGGCGGGGACGATCTGGACTGGCTCGCGATGCACGTGGCCCGGCTGGGCTTCGAAACGAAGATTTTGGAACCACCGGAACTCCGTGAGGCCGCCGCACGGGCCGCCCGCCGGCTCGCGGCGATCGCGAACGGCTGAGCAGTTCCGAGGAATCCCGGCGCACACCGAGGTTCAATGGCGTTCGAGAGACTCCTGATGCCGGTCGCCATGCGTTTTCGGTGATTCGGCGTCCGCGTCGACAGTTGCCGGGCGGTGCCGCAGAAACCACCGGATGGCGCCGGCGACGGCGGGGACCACCGCGGCGATCGAGTATTCGCCGAGCTTGCCCAGATCGGGTGCCACCGCGCCGAGCAGTGTGGCCGCGCCGATGTACAGGAACAACAGTCCGGAGGCGACGGCGATCGCCCGCTCGGGAATGTGCTTACCCACCGAGATGCCGATCGCGATGGCCAGCCCACCGGCGGCGACCATACCGGCCACCGACCCGACCCAGACCGCGGGCCAGCTGTGGTTGGAGGCCAGCGCGATGGTGGCGAACATGGTGCGGTCACCGAGTTCTGCCAGCAGGAATGCCGAGATCACCAGAAAGAAGGCCCGGCCCGGAGTCGCGGGCCCGGTCGCGGCGGGTTCGTCCTCGCCGGATTCCTCCTTGCGGCTGTCCCACAGCGTCCACACACCCACGGCCAGCAGGATCACGCCGGTACACAATGCGATGAGGTCCGTCGGCAGCGCGGCGCCGAGGAAATGCCCGACTCCCACGGCGATCAGATTGACCGCGATACTCGCCACGGTGATCCCGCCCAGCACCACCCACCAGCGATAACGCAATGCGAAGGTCAGGGCCATCAACTGTGATTTGTCGCCGAGCTCGGCGAGAAAGAGAACGCCGAAGCTCAAGGCAATCGCGGCGATCATGGTTGGCTCCCTCCGGCCTGCCGGCCGAAGACTGGAGCCTCCAGCCGACAACGTGCCCGAAAAATCGGTCCTGTGTCATCGGCCGAAGGTCTCGCCCACCGGATACCGGTTCGGATGGCCGGATCTGCCGGATTCCGGCGGATCAGTATGTCGACCATGCGATTGCGGGCTACTCCCCTTCGCTTTCGTAATCAGCCTACCCTTACCAATTCCACCCGTAAAGCCCGTGTTGCCGAAATCGCAATGCGCACAATAAGTTTGGCCACGCGACCGGAAAGTTTCGGGTACCCGTCGAACTGGATTCGACAAGGCTGTGCGGTCACGCGATGTCCACTGTGACCCGTCAGGCGGCCAGCAGCATCGCCAGTACGGCGGTGTCGGGATCGGCGATCGGATCCACGCCGACCCGGCTGATCATGGAGGTCACCGTGCCGTCGAGTTCGGCCTCCACCCACGCCGCGCGATGCGCCAGTCCCAGATGCGGAATACCGGGCAGCAGAACACATCCCGAGGCCGCGCCGACACATTCGGGTAGCGACGGATTGGTCTCCGACGGCGGATGCAGCATCATCAGCGCGGGCGGAACATGGTCGGCGAATCTGCCCGGTTCGACGGCCTCCTCACCCAGCACCGGCCCCTCGGCCATCACCAGCCCGACCGTGCCCGGATGCGGATCGTCGGGCAGTTCCTCGCGGGCGCCGAACACCGTCGAGGTGGACAGCAGCCCGGGCAGACTCGCCACCCGCACCGCCAGCGCCAGCAATTGCGCCCATTCCTTGGTGGTATCGGGCCAGCGCCCGGAAATGACGAATCCACGCAATGTTCCGCGAGCCTGGAACGGCGTGATCCCGACCGGATTGTTCGCACGCATCGTATGCCTCCCGAACTACTCACGGGGGCGGCTGCTATGTCGAAATGAGCGAGCTCGTCCTCGACCTATCGTTGAGATAGGGGTACCCGAGAATGCCTCGAGAAATGTCTGGCACACAAGTACCAGAGAGTGCTAAGTCCCAGGTAACACGGGCGAAACATGGAGCAGTGAGCTGGTATGGCCCGAAGTCGCGGAGAGGCGGACGGGCCCTCAACGCAACTCAGGCCATACCGAACCGGTATGGCCTGAGTTCGCGGAGAGGCGGTACTACTCAGCCGAAGATGAGGCCCTTGCCCTGGGCGACGGCCTTGGCGAAGCGGTCCTGCACATCGGCCCAGTTGACGACGTTCCAGAACGCCTTCACATAGTCGGCCTTGACGTTCTTGTACTGCAGGTAGAAGGCGTGCTCCCACATGTCGACCTGCAGCAGCGGGATGATGCCGAGCGGCACATTGGCCTGCTGGTCGTACAGCTGGAAGGTCAGCAGCTTCTGGCCGAGGGTGTCGTAACCCAGCACGGCCCAGCCGGAGCCCTGCAGACCGTTGGCGGCGGCGGTGAACTGCGCGCGGAACTTGTCGAACGAACCGAACTGGTCGTCGATGGCCGAGGCCAGGTCGCCGACCGGCTTGTCGCCACCGTTGGGGGACAGGTTCTTCCACCAGATGGAGTGGTTGACGTGCCCGCCCAGGTGGAACGCGAGGTTCTTCTCGTTCAGGAAGATCGCGCCGTGGTCGCCGGCCTCGCGAGCGGCTTCCAGCTTCTCGAGTGCCGTGTTGACACCCGCGACGTATGCGGCGTGATGCTTCGAGTGGTGAATCTCGTTGATCTGCCCGGAGATGTGCGGCTCCAAGGCGCCGTAGTCGTAATCCAGATCTGGCAGCGTGTACTCAGCCACGATGTCCCTTCCTCATGATGTCGGCGCGTGTACCCGGGTTGTCGAGCACACCAACCTTCATTCGTACACCCGCTCGATGCAACCGGGTCCGGTCCACCCTAGATTCCCACGGCGCCGAAAAACCTTTGCGGCCAGGATCTGGGCGGGCCCGTCCGAGTAATGCCCAGGCATGGAGATTTATTCACGCTGAACGGATTCGGCGCCCCGTAGCCCGGCCGATGATGGCTACATCGGGGGCGCCACATCGGGCAGCATAGTGCGCGGATCGCAGGAATCGTGTGCCTTCCACCAGCGCCGTGCGCCGGCCACGAATTCGTCCACGCCGAGCACGCGCCCGGCGGCGGTCTCGACGGTCAGCTCCTCGAACCAGATCCGCACGTCGAGTTCGCGCGGATCGGTGCCCTCCTGCTGGGAGAACTCGAGGACGTGCGCCACCGGGCGATCACCGATCGTGGTGTCGAAACTCAGCAGTTCCCGCCAGAGGGCCCAGCCGCTGTCGTCGACGTCGATGAAATCCCAGCCATGCATCGCGCCGCCGCCGAATCCGGCGATCGCGTCTCCGAGCGTATCGAGTGTGAGGGGGAAGATTTGCGGTGCCAGATCGTCCCAGCGCTGCTCGCGTAGGGAGGCCGCGACCCGGCTGACCCCGGACAGTGTCAGCCGGACTCGGCCGTTGGTGGATTGCCCGTCACCGGGGAGGGTGAGCACCTCCAGTTCGATTCGCAGTCGTGTGTCCGCGGCGTCGACCGTGAGTCCGAGACAGGTTGCCTCGGAGAGTGCGGTGTTGAGCCCGGTCGTATCCAATCCGTCGAGTAACGCCCTGCTCGCGTCCATAGCGTCAGGCTACCGATTCCGCGCCGTCGGACCCGGTATTTCGGTTTCTCGCTAGTGTTGTCGTTTTTTTCGAATCGAGGGAACCGAACCGCCACATGTTCCGTCCAAGTAGTTGTCGAGTTTCCTGACGGCCGGTGCGCGCACCGGCCGTCCAGTACAGAGGCTCGCGGGCGGTTACGGGGGTCGCTCCGGGACGAGGAGGGGAGTCCCGGAGCGACCCCCGTTCCGTCTATTCGGACCCCTCGATTACCCGTAATTGCAAACCGACCGGTTCGACAAGTCGCAACCTGTGGATGAGGTTGTGGATTATGTGGATAACTGGGGTGGGGATATTTACAGCACGGTTTGCCCGGGGTGTGCGGCAGGTTATGTCGGGCCGGAACCGACCGAGAGTCGGCTGGGGCGATCAGCTCCCGGGACTCCCCGCCGATCCGGGGTACATGGCAGGATCGTCAATTGTGACGAGCCCCGAAATTCCCTCGGTGCCGGTTCAGGACCTGCCCGCCGAATTCGATGCCGCACTCGCGGCGGGTGCCACATCCGGCGCCACCGCGATCCTGCTCGATGTCCGGGAGGACGACGAGTGGCAACTCGGTCACGCGCCGGCCGCCCTGCACATTCCCATGGTGGATGTTCCGGCGCGGATCGACGAACTGGACTACGACCGCGATGTCTACGTCGTCTGCCGGCAGGGCGGGCGTTCGATCGAGGTCGCGAAATACCTCGCACACATCGGATTCGAGGTCTACCAGGTTGTCGGCGGCATGGTCGCCTGGCAGCAGGCCGGTCGCCCGCTGAGCGCCCACGGTGACCACGAGGCGAAGGTCTACTGACGGTTGGAAAAGCTCGACTGGATGGAAGGGGGAGCAGCCCGATGAGCAGTACGGTCGTGCAACCCTGCGCCCGATGCGGTGCCCGCTGGGCGGTACACGGTGCGCCGATGCATTGGTGCCCGCGTTGCCGTGGCGTCCTGCTGTCACCGGCGCCGGTCGACGCACCGCCGGAACGGCGCAACTATCGCTGGGTGGCCCGCCCGCCGGGCCGCGGCCCGCGTGCCGAACGTCCGCGCCCCGGTGCCGGGACCGACCCGGCCACCCCGCGCTACACCGACGTTCCGCGCTGGGGGCTGCGCGATGTGCCGCATCCGGAAGCGGCCGTCGAGCGCACCCGGACGCAGCGGGCGCTGCACTGGGCGACCGAACGGGTGGCTGGGCTCCTGCTCGCGACGACCATCCTCTTCGCACTGTCGGCGGTGGCCGAATCGGGCAGGTACCTGATTCTGCTGCGCAACCGCACCCGGCTGATCCACCCGCTCGTCCTGTTCTTCTCCGATCTCACGGTCTACGCGACCTCGCTCGCCGCTCTGGTCTGCGCGCTGGCGACCGCCGTAGGACTGCTCGGCTGGCTGGTCCGGGCCCGCCGCGACGCCTACGCCGGCAACGGCCACCGCGACCCCCGATCCCTGCTCGCATTGCTGTGCGGAGGGCTGATTCCCGTGGTCAATCTGGTCTGGCCGGGAGTGTTCCTGACCGAACTGGTCCGGCAGTTGGGTGGCGATCCCCGGATGCTGCGTGCCGTTCGGATCTGGTGGTGCCTCTGGCTTCTCAATGGTGTGATGGTGATCGCGGCGCTGTTCTGGCGCGCGGCCGATACGCTGCAGGCCCGGGCGAACGGTGTGATCTTCACGGTTTACACGGATCTGGTGGCGGTCGCGGTGACCGTATCGGCGCTGTGGGTGCTGCGGATGTGTGAGGGTCGTGATCTGCGCGGCCGCATCCGGGCGCCGAAGCGCTGGCTGCCCGCCCCCGGTCCCGCGGTGCAGGTCATCGAACCGGTGCACCCGGTCGCCCCGGCCGAGGTCACTGCCGCCCCGGCAGAGGCCGCCGAACAGGAGGAGGTCATGGCTAAGTGAGCCAGGGCAATCGCGCACCCTTCGTGGTCGCGCATCGGGGTGCGTCCGGGACGCGTCCCGAGCACACCATCGCCGCCTATGAGCTGGCGTTGGAGGAGGGTGCGGACGGCGTCGAATGCGATGTCCGGCTCACTCGCGACGGCCATCTGGTCTGCGTCCACGATCGCACGGTCGACCGGACGTCCTCGGGTACCGGTCTGGTCAGTGAGATGACACTGGACGAGTTGCGCGATCTCGATTTCGGCGAGGACGGGTCACCCGCGCCCGTACTGACCCTCAGCGAGCTCATCACGCTCGTCCTGGACTGGCGCAGCCGGCCGACGAAATTGTTCATCGAGACCAAGCATCCGGTCCGCTACGGCGCACTCGTCGAGAACAAGGTACTGGCCGAACTGCAGCGCTTCGGTATCGCGACTCCCGCATCGGCCGATCATTCGCGCGCGGTCGTGATGTCCTTCGCCGCCACCGCGGTGTGGCGTATCCGCCGTGCGGCGCCGCTGCTGCCGACCGTGCTGCTCGGTGAATCCTCGCGTTATCTCGGCGGCAGCGCCGCCACCACCGTCGGCGCCACCGCGGTCGGACCGTCGGTGAAAACGCTGCGCGAACACCCCGAACTCGTCGACCGGGCGGCCGCCGCCGGGCGGGCCACCTACTGCTGGACCGTGGATGAACCGCAGGACGTGGAGCTGTGCGCCGAACTCGGCGTCAGCTGGGTCGCCACCAACCATCCCGGCCGCATCAAGAACGTGCTGGACGGTATCTGAATCACCGGATCCGCACGGATGCTGTCGCCACCGCCCGCGTCCGCGCGCCCCTGCGCAGCTCGGCCCGGCCGAACCGGTAGGTTCTGCGTTCGTGGGTAAGAGTAAGCGGAACAGTCCCAAGCCCGACAGCAATCGGGCCCAGCGCCTCGCCGAACGTCGTGCGGCGCAACAAGAGGCCGCCGCGGTCGTCACGCGTCCGTTCGCCGGCCTCGCCGCCGAATGCGATCTCGTGGCACTGCGCGAATTCGTGCCGTCGGCGACCGCGACCCTGACCTTGGCTCCGGGCGTCGCCGCCGAACGCCCGGTCACCCTCGCCACGGTGCTGCCCGGCGCGGTCGCGGCACTGGTTCGCGCGGCCGAGCAGCCGATGGGTTTCGTCGGCGCGCAGGTGCAGTTCCAGTCGGAGAATCCGGCCACCGATCTGGCCGCGTCCGTGCTGTGGACGCAGGCCGCCGAGCCGGGCGAATCGCTGAACGCCGCGAGCGAATTCGTCCTGACGGCGGTGCCCGAACTCGCGGAGGTGATCGATCCGAAGGCCGAACTGGATCTGACTGTGCATCAGAACTTCCAGTGGTGGGTGCCCGAGGGTGTACAGCCGGATCCGCAGGTCGCGGCCACCATCGAACAGGCCGATCAGGCGATCATGCCCTCGGATCGACTGGCTCTGGGCGCGGAATCGACCGGTGCGGCGTGGTGGGTGGATGCCGGCGAGAAGGCGCATGTGCGCTGGGTCCGGCCCGAGGACGAGGATGCGCTGATGCTGGCCTTGGCTCGCGTCCACGCCGCGGGCGGACTGCATCTCGGCGACGGCTCCCGGTTCGCGGGCTCGTTCCGCACCCACGGTCTGCTGGTACCGGTCTTCGATCTGGACCGGGAGCGTCACCCCAGTGAATGGGTCGCGCCCGCAACCGAATTCGGCGCCCGCCTGGCCGAGGCGCTGGCCTCGGAGGCGCCGCTCACCTCGGATGAGCGCCGTTCTCGTGACGGCCTGCGTTCGCGGCAGGTCACGCTGCGCTGAACGAAAAGAGCTCGGCTCGCCTTGGGGCCGGGCCGAGCTCGTCGCGATCGCGATGTCGATCAGATGTTGCCGCCCGCGGCCGCGGGGGCGCCGATGCTGTCGCCGGTGCTGTTCATCTCCCGGACGACGAAATTCTCGAGATCGAACAGATTCGTGCCCGCCCGCTCGGCGACGGTCAGCAGGGTGCTCATCCGCGCGACCTCCTCGACCTGTTCTTTCAGGAACCACTGCATGAACTGCTCACCCAGATAGTCGCCCTCCTCGCGGGCGGTGCCGGCCAGCTGGATCATCTGCTCGGTGACGGTCTTCTCCTGCTGCAGTGCCAGTTGGATCGGCTCCCGCGCGGAATCGAATTGCGAATGCGCGCCATCCACCCCGGAGAGTTCGACACCCATATCCCGATCGAGGAAGTACCGCACGATCATCATCGCGTGATTGCGTTCCTCGACGGCCTGGGCGTAGAAGAGTTTCGCCAGGGCCGGAAGATCGGCATTGTCGAACCATACGGCGATCGCGATGTACTGATGTTCGGCATTGAATTCGTGGCGAATCTGATCATGCAGCAGGGCGTGAAATTTGGTGTGCGAAGAATCCGGATGGCTGAACATGTGGTCGACATTAGTGCTGGTCAAGACCAGTTGTCATCCAAGTGTGCCCTTATTGAGGCAAGTATTGCCTTAGTTATCCGGGCCTTAATCGAGGGTGTCCAACCGATATCCGATAAATATTATTTCGAATAATTGTGATGTGCGGCACCGTCGCTATTTGGTGACCAGATCATCCGGCAAAGGGCGATCGTGTGCCAGGGCGTCGAAGAACTGGCTGGCCCGCGCCTTGTCCCACAGCAGCACATTGCCGCTGCCGGATTCGTCGGCGAAACCGCCGATCGGCACCGTGGTCGCGGTCGCTCCACTGCGCAGCGCCCAGCCCAGCCGGCCCAGATCCCAGATGTGATCGCCCTTGTCGACCTGCAGCGCGGATGCGATACCTGTGGCCAGTGGCCAGATCTTCAATGGATTGATCAGTGTCGATGTACTGGTCGCCTTGTTCAGCAGTGCGGAAAGGAACATGCGCTGATTGTTCATCCGGTCCAGGTCGGCGCGCGGGGTGGCGCGGGTGCGTACGAAACCCAGTGCCTGGGCGCCGCTCAGCCGCTGACATCCGGCCTGGAGATCAATTCCTGCCTTGGGATCGTCGATCGGGTCGGGCAGGCACATATCGATTCCACCGACCGCGTCGACCATGCCGGCGAAACCGCCGAAACCGATCTCGGCGAAATGGTCGATGCGCAGACCGGTCGCGGTTTCGACCGTCTGCACGAGCAATTTCTGCCCGCCCGCCGAAAAGGCCGCGTTGAGTTTGTCCTTGCCGACTCCCGGAATGTTCACATAGGAATCGCGCGGCAGGCTCACGATCGTCGCCTTACCCGACTTCGGAATGTGCACGAGCATGATCGTGTCGCTGCGGTCGCCACCGGCATCGGAGGCATCACCGGTGGACAGCGTCTGCTCCTGCTCGGGAGTCAGTCCCACCCGGGTATCGGAGCCGGTCAGCAGCCAATTCGTGCCCGCGGTCTGCGCGACCCGGTCAGCGTAACCGGACAGCGCGTCGATGCGATGCAGCGACCTGTCGAGATAGATCACTCCGGCCACCGGCAGCAGAATGATGATCAACAGCAGGATCATCAGCCGGCGGCCCCAATGCCGTTTGCGTCGCGCCCGGGGCGGTCGCGGTTCGCGCGGCGGGCCCTCGGTGCGACGGGGACGCGAGGGTGGTGGTGGCGGCGGAGCTCCCCGCCCCTCCCGGTAGGGCACCGGACGCTGGGTGGGCGCGTGTGTGGGCGGCGGTTCGCGATCCGGACCGCGGCGCGGCCGCGGCGGACTCTCGGGGACCTGTGACCAGGCCAGATTCTCCGGATCGTGGCCGTCGCGATGGATCACCTGGGTCGGTTCGATGGGCGGGCGGCCGGGTGGCGCCGGATGTCCCGATCCGGGCGGACCCGATCGAGGTGGTTGCGGTCGGCCCGATCCCGGCGGCCGGACGGCGCCGGGTGGACCCGGGCGCGGCGGCAAGGGGCGTCCGGCGCCGGGCGGTAGCTGCTGACCTGCGCCGTGCGGGTCGGGCGGCAGGCGTCGCGGGGCCGGTCCGTTCGGCGGCGGCACCCGGCGGTTCGGTGGATATTGCTGGGGGTCGTCGCCGTTCACCATCGCGATGGTACTTATCCGGGCATCGTGGGGGAGGTCACCGTCGCACTCCGGTGCCGAGGTGGCGAATTTCCGCAGGTATCAGGGGGTCGAGAGGGTCAAGGCAACCAGGACACATGTCCATGCAGCGCCGTGTAACCGATATAGGCGACCGAGTCGATGGTCGCGTGTGCCAGGATCAGCGGCCACAACCGCCCGGTGCGCTGCCAGTACCGACCGAAGATCACACCCATCACGAGGTTGCCGAGCCCACCGCCCAGCCCCTGATAGAGGTGATAGCTCCCGCGCAGCAGCGCCGAGGCCGCCAGTGACCGGTTCTCCGTCCAGCCCAGGGCGCGCAGACGAGTGATCAGATAGCCCACCACGACGATCTCCTCGGCGACCGCGTTCGCGATCGCCGACAGCACCAGCACCGGCAGCCGCCACCAGTGGTCGTGCAGTGAACTCGGGACGATGGTGACGCTGAGCCCCAGCGCGTGTGCCGCCAGATACAGCCCCAGGCCGGGCAGGCCGATCACCGCCGCGAGGACGAGTCCGGGTACCACGTCGCCGCGCAACCGGATTCGGGCCAGGCCGAGCAGTCGCGGTCCGATTCCGCTGCGCCACAACAGATAAAGTCCCAGCGCACCCCAGGCCAGCAGTCGTGTCACGCTCAGCAGCTGAAAAAGCAGATCGATGGTCGATTGCGTTGCCCGCGAGGGATTCAGCGCGACCTTCTGCCCGCTGACACCACCCGGTGCGAGAGCGGACTCGAGCAGAGACAGCGCGGCGCTCAGACCACTGGAGGCGAAGGTGATGACCAGGACGATCGCGAGTTCGACCCGGATCGCGAAGCGTTCGCGGTCCGAGGCGGGCGCGGGCCACGAAGGCGCGGAGCGGGCAGCCGGAACCATGGGCCCAATCTAGTGACCGTAGCGACGAGCCCGGAGGCGGCAGCTTGCGTCACCACGCAGGGCACCGCGGAGGTCGCCGTGCAACACAGCGGCGTACCCGGTCCGGGCGCTGTCGGCTCAGGCCGTGTGATCGGATCCGTGCAGGCGGTCGAAGAATGGGCAGCCCGCCAGGATCCGCACCGCGCGGCTCAGCGACTGCACGTCGTCGACCGGCGAGTGGAAGGGCAGGCGTACATCATGATCGGTGTCGGGACCCTCGACCCGCAGAGTGACGCCGTAGCGGTCGATCGCGAGCGGGCGTACCGAACCGCTGCGCAGCCGGACCGGCAGATGCCGTGCCAGCCGGGCGATCACATCGGCGTGATCGGAATCCATATGCTCCAGCCACGCCGATTCCAGCTCCCAGAACGGGTCGGCGTCGGCACTGCGCAGATCGTGCGGGCAGACCGATTCGGCGCCGGTCGAGTCGGCGACCACGGCTGATTCCAGCACCACCCGCAGCAGTGTGGCGCTGTGGCCGACATCGAGCAGGCCCGGATGCGGATATTCGCTCGCGACCTGAGATGCCAAGGCGCGCTGGGCATGTCCGGGCACCGCCCGCACCCGGCCGCGCAACCAGACCAGGGCGCGTACGGGTTCGCGCAGTTGCAGGGGTGCCTGATCGGTGAGTTCCAGTACGCCCGGCGAACCCACCTCGGCCGCCGCCGCGGCCACGGCCGCCGAATTGCGGGCCACCGCGATCACCACATCGCCGCAGGCTCGCAGGTGATGCACGGTGGTGGGAATGGGGTCGGTACCGGGCAGGGCCAGCACGGAATTCTCGGCATGAGCACACGCACTGCGGATCCGCTCCGCGGCGGACGGAGCGGCGGACGTGATCGTGCGGCGCATACAAACCTCCAGTGACAAACCCACGAGCGTGTAATTAGGTAAACCTAAGCTAAGTCACGGCCCGTGGATGTGCAAGCATTACGCTCGCTACGGTGGAAATGTGCCGCATGATTCGATCCCTGCCTCCGAACCCGTCCTGGTCTCGCTGAGCGTGCCGGCCGCGCGGGTGGATCTGGTGCGAGACCTGGTCCGGCCGCTCTCGGCGAATCCGCAGGCGCCGGTTCTGGACCTCGATCTGCCCGATGAGCGAATCGCCGAATTCCTGGTCGGTGCGGCCCATGCGGTCCATTCCGAGGGTGGATTCATCGCGTCCACCGAGTCGGGGGAGCGCGCGGTCGCCATCGTCGCCGCTACCGTGGCCGCGTTGTGCGGCGACGATATCCGGACCGCCCTGAACAGCCCGGATGTCGAATTTCTGCGGGGGCTGTCGGCGCCGGCGGTGCAGGCGTTGCGCGAGGTACTGCTGGCGGTCGAGAGCGATCGCACGGAAGCGGTCGCCCAGGCGCTGGAAGTGCTGCGCCCCGGCGGGTGAGCTCCGCACTGATCCGGCCCGGCCGGTTACCGCTGAGTATGCGCAAACGGCGAGTCGGTAGCCAACTGCCAGTAATGTCGTATCCGTGCCGCGTATCGCCTATTTCGGGCCGTCGGGAACTTTCACCGAGATGGCCCTCGCCCAATTCGAATCCACCGCTACCTTCGACGGACCGGTCGAGCGCATCGCCGCGCCCAGTCAGGGCGCCACGATCGAGATGGTCCGCGACGGTGCCGCCGACGGTGCCGTGGTCCCGATCGAGAGTTCGGTCGAGGGGTCGATCTCGGCGACCCTGGACGCGCTCGCCACTGGTTCGCGGCTACAGATCGTGGCCGAAACCGAATTGGATGTGGCTTTCACCATCGTCGGCCGGCCCGGTATCGAACTGGCGCAGGTTGCCACGATCGCGGCCTATCCGGTGGCCGCCGCCCAGGTCCGGCTGTGGCTGGCGGGCCGGCTCCCGGGGGCGCAGATGTACACCTCGGCCTCCAATGCCGCCGCGGCCGAGGATGTGGTGGCGGGTCATGCGGATGCCGCGGTGTCGACCACGCTGGCCGGTGAACGCCTGGGGTTGACCGCACTCGCCACCGGCGTCGCCGACCACGATCAGGCCGTCACCCGATTTGTCCTGGTCACCCCGCCCCGGCAGGCGCCCGCGCGCACCGGCGCGGACCGCACCTCACTGGTGGTGCTGGAACTGGCCAACGAACCGGGTTCGCTGATGCGGGTCTTCGCCGAATTCGCCTCGCGAGGAGTGGATCTGACCCGGATCGAATCCCGGCCCACGCGTACCGGAATGGGAACCTACCGTTTCTACCTCGACTGTGTCGGTCATATTGATGACACCGCCGTGGCCGAGGCGCTCAAGGCACTGCACCGGACGGCCGGCCGTATCCGCTATCTGGGATCGTGGCCGGCCAGTTCCCCGAGCGGTTCGCCGCCGCCCGCCGATGGGCCGGCGGCGGCTTGGTTGGACGATGTGAAGAAGGGGGTGGACGCTTCATGAGCGACGCTCGCAAACCCGAAGCAATAGCAGATCCCGGCCGGGTCCCCGGCAGATTGGTGCTCGTGCGCCACGGTGAGACCGAAGGCAATGTCGCCAAGGTGCTCGATACCCGGGTGCCCGGGCTACCGCTCACCGAACGCGGTGTGGCACAGGCCAAATCGTTCGCGGCGGGGTTGATCGTGCCGCCCGCGCGGCTGTATTCGTCGGTCGCGCTGCGGGCGCGGCAGACCGCCGAGCACATCGAATCGGGCACCGGGGTATCGTCCGAGGTCCTGGACGGTGTATACGAGGTTCAGGTCGGCGAGCTCGAGGGTTTGGGCACCGATGCGGCGCATCGGGAATTCCAGCGGGTGTACCGGTCCTGGCATCTCGGTGAGATCGATTCCCGGCTACCCGGTGGCGAATCGGGCACGGAGGTGCTCGAACGGTATCTGCCGGTGGTCGAACAACTTCGGGCCGACCATCTCGCGCCCGGTTCGGGATCCGGTGATGTATTGCTGGTGAGCCACGGTGCCGTCATGCGGCTGGTGGCCCGTGAACTCACCGGTGTCGCACCGCCGTTCACGACCAACAACCACCTGGGCAATACCGAGACCATCGAGATGGTGCCGACCGCCGACGGCGGCTGGACCTGTGTCCGATGGGGCCACTACACCCCGCCGTTCGGAACCGCCGAACCCCTGCCCGACGATCCGATGGGATAGTGGATCAGATCAGGCCGGGGGTCATCGGCTTGAAATCCGCTCGCAGCGGCAGCTTTTCGATCAGGTCCTTGATCGCAGTCCGCAGGCGCCCGGAAGTTCCGCCCGCCAGCGAGGTCCACATGACCTCGTCTTCGGAGCGGGTGGTGACACAGATGAACCGACCGTTGCGGGTGTTGTACACCGCGATCATGCCGTCGGCGATATCGCGGCTGGCATCGTTGTAGACGACGCCGACGATCGAAGCGTGCGACAGGATTTCGACGAGCGCCGAGCCCAGCACCTGCGCGTCGCGTGGCGGCCGCCCCACCCGGTTCAGCCGCTGGGTGGTGGTCGCCGCATCCCCGGCGTCGCCGAGAATCGGTTTGAGTTCTTCGGTGAGAACGTTCATCCCGCTGAGTTCGAGCGGGTCGGCCGGGCCCAGCGCCGCCATGATGGTGCCCGGCAGGTCGTGCCCGGCCTCATCGATGATGTAGGAATCCGGGCCGCGCAGGGCGACGACATTGATGTCGTCGCCCTTGGCCAGGCAGAAGCGGTTCACGCGATTGCCCACATACCAGCGCATCGCGATCACCCAGTGCGGGCGATACAGCCCGCGCAGCCGGTCCGCCAGATCCCGGTGCACCTCACCGTCGACGAGAAGGTCACGCGCGGTGAGGGATTCGGCGGCGGCGGTCATTGCCACGTCGTGGTCGGCGACGTTGTCGTAGCGGCCGATCGCGTCCAGCACGACCGGCATCTCATCGAGTTCCAGTTCCTCGATCAGGAACTGGAACTCGTCGAGAGACAACACCACGCCCTCGAGTGAGGCCGACCCGCGGCCTTCGCCGAGAATTGTCACTCAGCGGTCCTCGATCGCGTTTCCGCCGCCGATGACGCCCGCCGCGATGATCCGGCCGTCGGCGAAGTGCTCGCCGCGCAGGTAATCGTTGCCGGAGTGCTCGCCCTCGTCGTCGTCGCCGTGAACCTGACGGCCCAGCAACGGATTCCCGGAGGCGTTGTTGACCCGGGCCGGAGCAGGCGTACTGAGCTGGCCGGGACCCGATGCCGCCACCTGCGTGGTCGCTGTCTCGCCGATGACGTTGCCCGCACCCCAGCCCTCGGGCAGCTTCAGCGAGCCCGCGCCGTTGCCGATGCCGACCGAACCGCCGCCGAAGGACACCGCCCGGGTGGCCGCGGCCGCGCCGCCGGCCATGGCGACGCCGCCGATTCCGCCCATCATCATCGGCGACATGCTCGATGTGGTGCCGGCGTGCGTGGCCGCGGCAATGGCGGTGCCCGCCACATTGCCCGCAGTCGAAACACCGGTGGAGGCAACCGAACCGGCGACCTGGGCCGCCTGCGTCGCAGCGCTGACCACCGACGGATTGCCGGCGAGCGCCTGCGCCGCCGCCACTGCGGTCTGTACCGGATCGTTGCTGGGCTGTGCCGCGGATTCGGCACCGCTGTCGGCCAATCCGGCACCGGCCGCGATCGGCGGCGGCGTCACGAATTCGGCCGGCGTCGCCATCATGGCCTCGACGGTGGATTCGTAGGTGTCCATCACCAGGGCGGCCTGGATATCCAGGGCGGCCTTGGCGGTTTCGGCGACCTCGGCGCTGCCGTCGAGATCACCGCCGTGCGCGTGGGCCGCGACGCGGGCCGCGTCGACGGCCGCGATCTCGGGCAGGCTCGGCATGGCCAGGCTCGCAACGGTATTGGCCGTGGCGTGCGCCGAGGCCTTGGCTGCCATGGCAGCGGCCTGTACTCCCTGCTGTTCCGCCCACCCGGTGAAACCGGCCAGTTTCGCCAGCGCGACGGTGCCATTGATGCCCACCATGCCGACGCCGAGTTCTGCCATCACCCGGGCCGCGGTGAGGGTCGCGTCCACCCATGCGGCGGTCAGCCCGCCCCATCCGGTGGCGGCCGCCGACGCTGGAATCGCATGGGGTCCGGCGGTGAGCAGACTCGAGTTGCCCTCGGCCATGCGGGGTAGGAAATAGATCCCCGTCAATCCTGCGGTCATTGTTTCTCCCCTGAATGAATGATGCGGTGAAGGATCGGCGAAGGATCAGAACGTGATCGCCGCGGTGGCCGCGGCCTGGATCGCGTCGTCGGCGATGAAGGTGGCCAACTGCTGACGCAGGATCGCGGCGGCGTGATGCAGCTCCAGGATGGCCTGGGCGGCCGCGCGATCGTGGCTGAGCGCGCCTTCGTTGAGGTGAGCCGCTGCCATGGCGGACACCTCTTCGGCGCCGGCCGGAACGACGTGGGTGGCCGGACCGCTCAATGCGGAAGCGGCAGCGAGACGTTCGGCGAGCAGATCGAGTTCCGCCGAGGCCGCCAGAACGACTTCGGGCTGTACACCGAGCAAACCAACCATGACTCGAACTCCTTCTAGTGGCGGCTGTGCAAGTGTCGAGCCGACCGCCCCCCGAGTACCGCACCGGTGCTCGGACAGTACGACCGACCCTTCGGTGGAACCACGAGAATTCCCCCTACGAGATGATTGGACGCGATGGGCCCCGGTCCGGTTCCCTCGAATCACGAATCACTTCGACTTTACCGCTTTCGCGCGTAAAGGCTAGCCCCATCCCAGCTCATGCAGTCGCTCTTCGTCAATCCCGAAATAGTGAGCTATCTCATGGATCACAGTGATCGCGACTTCCTCGACGACCTGCTGTTCGTCCTCGCACAGCGCGAGGATCGTGTCCCGGTAGATCGTCACCGTATCCGGTAGCGCGCCACCGTATTGGCTGTCCACCCGGTCGGTGAGCGCGATGCCGTGGTACAGGCCGAGCAGGTGCGGATCGTCGGGATCGCGCGGTTCGATCAGGATCACCACATTGTCGATGGCGCGGGCCAGGGCCGGCGGGATCGTATCCAGCGCATCGCCGACCAATTCCTCGAATCGGCTCTGCGACATCGACACCGGCATGGTCAGTTCGGAATCGGCGCGGGTGCGGCGCCCGGCAGCGGCGCCGGGGTGGAGCGGCCCGAATTCGGCGGCGCCACCGGGGCCTGGCCGTCGATCAGCACATCGCCCTTGGCCGAGCCGGTGATCGTCGAGAAGCCGTCTTGAGACCCCTTGCCCACCAAGCAGTTCAACTTGTGACTGCCGGCCAGCCAGCTGCGGGCGTCGAGGTTGTCCCAGAAAATCGTCAGCGTCTTGTTGATCAGCGCGTCCTGCCCGCCGAGGTAATCGCCTGCGGCCCGGGCGCATTCATCCTGCATGAACGAGTCCTGATCGGAATTCGCGGGCGGGCCGCCGTTGAAGTGGGTGCCCAGATCGACTGTCGACATCACCTCGTAGGCGTGCGGCTGTCCGCAGGGGACCGGTTCGTTGGTGGGCAGGTTCTGGTTGATGCCGATGCAGGTGCCCGGATCGAAGATGCGGGATTGATCGCTGTCGCGCACCCGGCCCACGGTCTGCTGGGTCGCGTTACCGGTCGCACTCACCAGCTGCAGCCCGCACCGGATGGTCCGGTCGCCGTTGCGCCAGCCCGGCTCGCCGGGATTGACCATGCCGACCACGAATCGCCCGCGCGGATCGAGCCGCCCGCCGAGATACGCGGCCGCGGCCGGCGCGCAGTGCTCGTCGCGCAGTTCGGCGAAGCGCAGCGAATCCGGGAATGCCGAACCGGGCCCGAATTCGCGGCCCGGATAGCGGCTCAGATCAATATCGGAGGTGACCTCGAAGAGATGTTTATCCGCGCAGTTGACCTTGTTCAGGTCCAGGGTCTTGGCGCTCGTCCAGGTGAGGCAGTCGCCGGTCTTGGCGGTGCCGAACGCGGCATCGGCGCGGCCGGGAGGTTTGGCCGAACCGGGGTCGTGCGCCTCCAGCCCGTGCGAACTGCGGAATCCGGTGATGGACAGGGTCACCAAGGCGGCGACCACCGCACCGACCGCCACCGCGAGCAGTCCCCAGCGCAGCCGATGCGGATGCAGGGACGTCTCGCCGGTCTCCGCGTCGACGTTCGCGTCCCGGCCGCTGTCGCCGGGCCGCGAACGCCGGCGCGCACCCGCCGGCGAACGACGACGTTTCGCCCCGGCACGCCCGCCACGGGGCATGTCGGATGCTTCGTTTCCCGGTTCCGGCGCCGCGGGCGCCCCATCGTCGGAGGACATCGCCGTCCATCATGGCAGGCGCCCCGCGGAACCTGCCACGATCCCGCGCGAAGATCCTGGAGAAAACCCGGTGGACGCCGCCCACTAGGCTGATCACCCATGATCGACCTCCGATTCCTGCGTGAGAATCCCGATGCGGTCCGTGCCTCGCAGCGTGTCCGCGGCGAGGACCCCGCGCTGGTGGACGCCCTGCTCGAGGCGGATGCGGCCCGGCGTGCGGCGGTGGCGACGGCGGACAATCTGCGTGCCGAGCAGAAGACGCTGGGTAAGAAGGTCGGCAAGGCGTCCCCGGACGAGCGCCCTGCCCTGCTGGCACACGGGCAGGAACTGTCGGCGAAGGTCAAGGAGGCCGAGGCCGCCGAGAACGCCGCCGACGCCGAGCTCGACACCGCCCACCGCGCGATCTCGAATGTGGTGCAGGAGGGTGCGCCGGCCGGTGGTGAGGACGATTTCGTCCTGCTCGAGACCGTCGGAACGCCCACCGAATTCGATTTCACCCCGCGCGATCACGTGGATCTCGGCGAAACGCTGGGGCTGTTCGATATGGAGCGCGGCGCGAAGGTATCGGGCGCCCGGTTCTACTTCCTGACCGGTTACGGCGCTCTGTTGCAGCTCGGCCTGCTGCAACTCGCGGCCCAGCGTGCGACCGCCAACGGATTCACCATGATGATCCCGCCGGTGCTGGTCCGCCCGGAGATCATGGCCGGTACCGGCTTCCTGGGACAGCACTCCGCCGAGGTCTATCACCTCGAAGATGACGATCTGTACCTCGTCGGCACCTCGGAGGTGCCGCTGGCCGGCTACCACTCGGGCGAGATCCTCGACCTGAGCGCCGGGCCGAAGCGGTACGCGGGGTGGTCGTCGTGTTTCCGCCGCGAGGCCGGCAGCTACGGCAAGGACACCCGCGGCATCATCCGGGTGCACCAGTTCGACAAGGTCGAGATGTTCGTCTACTGCCGTCCCGAGGATGCCGACGCCGAACATCGGCGCCTGCTGGACTGGGAGAAGGAGATGCTCGCGGCGATCGAGGTGCCCTACCGGGTGATCGATGTCGCGGGCGGCGATCTGGGCAGCTCGGCGGCCCGCAAATTCGACTGTGAGGCATGGGTCCCCACTCAGCAGACCTACCGAGAGCTCACCTCGACCTCGAACTGCACCACCTTCCAGGCCCGCCGCCTGTCGGTGCGCTACCGCGACGAGAACAACAAACCGCAGATCGCCGCGACTCTGAACGGAACCCTGGCGACCACTCGGTGGATCGTGGCGCTGTTGGAGAACCATCAGCAGGCCGACGGATCGGTCCGGGTGCCCGCCGCCCTGGTGCCGTTCGTGGGTCGTGAGGTGCTCGAGCCGCCGCGGTGAGATCGATCGCGAATCCGCCGGTTGTGACAACTGCCCCGCACCGCGTTGTCTAGGCTGGACGACGTGCGAGGACTCGGATCTCGCGGCGATAACCGCACGCAGGTTCGGGCGGCATCGGCGCTGGCGACGGCAATGGTCATGGCTCGGACCACTGGGGCGTTCTACGTCATGGGTGGGGTCTTGGGCCTGCTGATCACTGCCATCGCACCGGGTAACGAGGGAAATCGTCCGCTGGTCGGGTCGGCGGCGGCGGTCGCGCTGCTGCTGGGCGTGAGCCTGCTGATCTGGGGTCCGCGGCTGCCGCATTCGGTCCATCACGTGTATGTCGCGGTGGCGACGGTGCTGGTCACGATCGCGGTGCACTGGTTCCCCAATACCGTCGGCGCCATCACGCTGGCGGCCTTCTATGTCTTCGTGGCGGCCGATGCCGCGATCTTCTTCACCTGGCGATGGACCGCCGCGCACATCGCCTTCGCCATGGCACTGTGCCTGTGGGTCGTGCCGTCGCGGGGGCTGCCCTGGTGGTCGGGCATCATCCCGGCCGGGATCACCGTGGGCGTCGGCATCGTGGTCGGCATCCTCACCCGAATGGCGGCGGACGCCGATATCGATACGCTCACCGGTCTGCTGAATCGCCGTGGCTTCGACCGAGCGCTCAACAGCGCCATCGGCCACGCCGGCCGGACCGAGCAGGGCGTGGCACTCGTCCTGGTGGACCTGGACCGGTTCCAGAAGATCAACGACCATCTCGGCCATCGCGCCGGCGACGCGGTGCTGCAACGCGTCGCCGAAACCTGGTCCGAACTGCTCGCCCCGGATCAGGTGCTGGCGCGTTACGGCGGTGACGCGTTCGCCCTCCTGTTGCCGGGCACCACCGAACAAGCCGCGATTCTGCTCACCGAACAGCTGCGCGCGGCGGTCACCACGGGCTGCTCCGCGGGTGTCACCTCATGGCAGCCGGGTGAATCGGGTTCGCTGCTGGTGAGCCGGGCCGATGTGGGTTTGTACCGGGCCAAGCAGGCCGGCCGCAATCGCACCGTGCTGGAGTCCTCGCGCCAGCAGCCGCTGGCGGTGGAGCTGCGCCAGGCCATCGACACCGGTGCCCTGGATGTGCACTATCAGCCCATCGTGAGCCTCGGCGAGGACGGCGCGCAGGCGGTCGGCGTGGAGGCGCTGCTGCGCTGGTCGTCGAACGCGCAGCCCGATGTCACCACCGAGGGGCTGATCCGGGTCGCCGAGGAATACGACCTGATCTCCGATCTCGACGAGCTGGTACTGCGGCGCGCCTGCGCCGACGCCGCCCGCCTGCAGGAGACCTTCGCGCAGCTGGATCTGACCCTGAACGTGAACGTCAGCGGTCTCGAACTGGCCGAAAGCAATTACGCCGAACGGGTTTCCACCATCCTGGCCGATACCGGCTGGCCCGCGGACCAACTCGTACTCGAGGTCACCGAGAGTGAATTGGCGGCCGAATCCCAGACCGCGATACAGAATCTGCACACGTTGCGCGACAACGGTGTTCGTATCGCCATCGATGATTTCGGTACCGGCTACTCCTCGCTGAGCCGCCTGGCCACCATCCCCAGCGATATCCTCAAGGTCGACCAGTCCTTCGTGGCCGCGATCCGTTCCGACTCACCCGCGCCGCCGCTGCTGGGTGTGATCGCGGCACTGAGCAAATCGCTGGACCTGCAGGTGATCGCGGAGGGTGTGGAGACCGAATATCAGGCCGCGGTGCTGACCGAACTGGGATTCGCGCTCGCACAGGGCTACCACTACAGCGATTCGCATCCGGTCTCGGAACTGATCGGCGATCTGAACACCAGTCGCGGCCTGGTCGGCGCCGGTACCACCGAACGGGATTTCGCCGCCCAAGGCTGGATTCCGGTGGAGAACAACGGTTTCGGTCCGGAGGGCCCGGGCCATCGGGGCTGAGCCGGTCGTGCGTGCGGTCCACGGTGCGGCCTCCGCTCTCGGTGCGGCCGGGGCGGTTCCGCGACTGTGATCGCGGTGCGACCCGAACTCCGGCGTCGGCTCGGGGTGGTTCTGGGCCTGTCCTGTGGCGCGGGCGTGGCCGTACAGGCGCGAATCAATGGTGACCTCGGCGATCGGCTGAACGACGGAATCGCCGCGGCCGTCATCAGTTTCGGCTCCGGCCTGGTTGTGCTGCTGATCGCCTGCTGCGCCAGCCGCCGGATGCGCACGGGCCTGGCCTCGATCCACCGATCGATCCGTACCGGCCCGCTGCACTGGTGGCAGCTGCTGGGCGGGCTGTGCGGTGCCTTCTTCGTGGCCTCGCAGGGATTGTCGGTGGCCACGATCGGTGTCACCGCCTTCACCATTGCCGTGGTGGCGGGCCAGCTGACCAGCGGTCTGATCGTGGACCGATTGGGGGTCGGGCCGGCCGGGGTGACGCCCGTGACACCGGTGCGATTCGGTGCCGCGGCGCTCGCGATCGGCGCGGTGGGTATCGCGGCACTCGGCCGATCCGGCGGTGCGGCCGGAACCGCCGGGGGTGCGGCCTATCTGCTCATCGCTCTGCCCGCCCTGGCGGGTCTCGGTCTGGCTTGGCAACAGGCGGTCAACGGGCGAGTCGCGACGGTCGGCGGCCCACTGCCGGCGACCACGATCAACTTCGCTACCGGAACCCTCGGACTGCTGCTGGTGGAGGTCGTTCAGATCGCGCGGATCGGTTGGCCCACAAGCTTTCCCACCACTCCCTGGCTGTACGCGGGTGGTGTGATCGGGGTGTTCTTCATTGCGGTGGCGGCCCTGATCGTGCGCTGGATCGGTGTGCTCGTCTTCGGTCTGACCTCGGTATCGGGCCAGTTGGTCGCCTCGCTCGTCCTCGATCTCGTACTACCGACCGGCTCCGGTCTGTCGGCCGCCGCGCTGATCGGCTGCGCCTTGACGCTGGTCGCCGCCGCCATGGCGGTCTTCCGCAGACAGGATTCGGTGCCGAATCAGAGCTTGCGGGAACGCAGTTCGTGACCCTTGGAGGTCTTGCAGCGCCCGGACTCCAGATCCCACTGCCAGCCGTGCAGATTGCAGGTGAGGGTGTTGCCTTCCACCACACCGAATTTCGACAGATCCGCTTTCAGGTGCGGGCAGCGCCGCTGCACCTCCCAGCCCGCGAGTTCGGCCGAGGCCGAATCGTCGTGGGCTTCGTTGAACCAGCCGTCGGCATAGGCGATGCGCTCGTCGGTGAGGCATTTGAAGAAGGTGTACAGGAATTCGTTGTAGCCGCCGATTCGCCAGGTGGTGAAGCGGGTCGACAGGAAGATGGTGTTCACCCAATCGGGTTCGTTGTCGCGCAGTACGGTCCGTACCAGTTGCGGGGCGATACGGAAACCGTAGCGGTACTTGCCTTCCCCCTCGACCGGCTCGCGCACCACCCGTTTCGGGAAGTCCAGTACCACGGTTTCATCGCCCATGACCAGGCCCACGGGATAGCCGATACCGTCGCAGATCAGATCGCTCTGCGCCATGATCGGCTCGAACAGTTCCTCGAGCTGCGGCAACAGCGGTGAACCGTCTTCGATTGCCCACGAGGCTTTCTCGCGTTCGATCGCGGGAGCGAGCCGATGTGCCATCCGCTCGATGTAACCGGCCTTGTCGTCGTAGATTTCGGCCGGATCGAACGGATGGGTCAGCTCGAGTTCCTTGCCGCGGACATCGGCGGTGGAACCCGGAATCATCAGCACCCCACCGGCATTGCCGTGGTTGCGCATCTGCTCCAGGAACACCATCTGGTCCGGGAAGATATTGCCGTTGTCGGTGGAATAGCGGTTCTCGCCGTCGTCGTTGAGGTAGCGCAACTCGTCGTCGAGGAAGACCGGCGGCCCGGCCGAGGGGACCACCCAGGTGGCCCCGACCTGCTCGATATAGCTGCGCGCGCGATCCATGCCGCGCTGCCGTTTCTGCTTACCGAAATTCGCCTTGGTCTTGCTGGGGATGTCGTACACCATCGGGTACCAGATGGCGCCCGAGTACTGCAGCAGATGGATATCGATGTGCCCGAACGTGTCGTGCAGGACATCCATATCCACCGGCCGCGCATCGTTCATGTTGAAGCACACGGTCTCGCCGTCGGCGACGACCAGACCCGAATCGCCGATGGGCCCGTCGGCCGGCGCCCGCAGCGCGATGATCATGATGTCGAGCTCGTGCCCGTCGCGGCCGGTGATCGTGTGCTTGACGGAGTCCTGGGTCTCGAAGAACTTGTGGAAGCCCAGCTTGTCCAGTTCCCGCCGCAGATCCGGCACCGGATAGTCCGGGAGCAGGACGGTGGCGTCCTTGTTCACATGGTCCAGCAGGTTCTGCGCGTCGAAATGGTCGCGGTGCAGATGGGAGACATAGAGGTAATCGCAGTTGCCCAGCTCGTCCCAGTCCAGCTCCGTGTTGTCCGGGAAGGGGACCCAGGACGCGAAGTACGCCGGATTCACCCACGGATCGCAGAGGATCGTCCCGGCCGCGGTGCGGATGTGAAACCCGGCATGTCCGACGCTGGTGATCTGCACGAAGAAAGTCCCTCCTGAACCCGGCTACCAGCCATCCAGGGTAGCGGTTGAGCCGTCCCCGGCCGCCTGAGGGGCGCTTTTGGCGGGATCACTTATGGTTATTTCACAGCTATTGCCATCGCCGCCGTACCGGAGCAGGGTGAGGGGCATCGGTGGCGCCACCGGGACGCTGCCCCGAGCACAGAGGGAGTGGACCGTGTACGCACGTTCTACGAGCATTCAAGCCAAGCCCTCCGCGATCGATGCCGGGATCGCGCATATGCGCGACGAGGTGATGCCGGCCCTGGAGGACATGCCGGGTTGTATCGGGATGTCGTTGCTGGTCGACCGGCAGTCCGGTCGCTGCATCGCGACGACATCGTGGGAGTCCGAGGAGATGATGCGCGAGAGCGCCGATCGGGTGCGCTCGCTCCGCGATGGCGCCGCCCGGCAGTTCGGCGCCGACAGCCCACGTGTCGAGCAGTGGGAAGTCGGGGCCATGCACCGTGACCACCACATCCGTGAAGGTGCGTGTGCCCAGATCACCTGGGCCAAGGCCCAGGATCTCGGCCGCTTCGACTCGGCGGTCGAGACCTACAAGACCATGGTGGCGGCGCAGCTGGAACAGATGCCGGGGTTCTGCAGCACGAGCCTGCTGATCGACCGGGAAACCGGACGCGGCGTCGCATGCGAGACATTCGACAGCCGCGATGCGGTGGAACAGAACCGCGAACAACTCGAGACCCTCCGCCGCGAAGGCACCCGCCGAGCCGGCGTCGATGTGCTCGATGTCGGTGATTTCGAGGTCGCGCTCGCCCACCTGCGCGTCCCCGAACTGGTGTGAGGTGTGGGACGGCGCCGTCGTCGCGACGGCGCCGTCCGCGCGTGCGGCGGCTTCGGACTGCAATCCGGCACGCGCTCAGTGACATTCGAAGCGACTTTGGTTACCGACAGGCTATCCGCGCATGCCCGGGGATTCGATGTGGGCCCGACGCGTCAGGCCGAAACGTCGCCGACGCAGTAGCCCTGATCTGTCGCCTTCACGGTGTATGTCCGCTCCTGCTGGCTGCCGCTCGCGGTGACGGTCGCCGTGATCGACAGATAGGTGCTGTTCAGCGCGGTCGAGCTGAGGGACTGGTCGGAGAATGCGGTGGGAGCGGTGAGTTTGTTCGGATTCGTGGCCAGTGGCGCCCGGGTACTGCGTCCCGTGCCGTTGGGATCCCATGCCGTCTCGGCCGTGCACAGCAGCGGATACGTGCTCTCCTGATCGGCCGCCTCGAGCGGGTACCCGGTCTCGCGAGCCAGATAGCGCCGCACGATATGGCGGGCATCTGCGGTCTGCGCTTCGCCGGAGGTACCGAAACCGACCTCGGCCCCGGCCGGATAGATCCGCGGGCAGGCATAGCCGGTGGCGATATCGGCGTGCTCGGCCACGACCGTCATCGGATCGGTGGCTCCGGTCGCGGACTTCCACTCCACGGCGCTGCCGTTGTCGCTACCGGGCTGGGTCAGTGTCGCGAGGATGGCCTGCTTGTTCGCGTACATGGTGTCGACATTGCGGGGCGCCATGGTCCAGCATTTGGCCTCGAGTTCCGCGGGTGTGAAATTCCGGAGGTCCGCTGCCCAGCGTCCGACCGCATCGGTGGTCTGCGCATCGGCCGTCACCAGTGCGACCGTCGCCGGGGATTCGTTCCACGGTGCGGGTTCCGCCGACTGTATCTGCGTCGCCGCGGTCGCGGATCGCGTTGTCGCGGTGGGGGAATCGTCGCGGTGGAAGTCGGTGCCCTCGATGCCGACCTGCGAGTCGCATCCGGCGAGGATGCCCACCACCACAACCGCCAGGCCGGCCGTGCGCATCGCCGCGCCCGCCCCGCTTCGTGGCCTCCGGCCGCCTGCGCGTGATGCTGGACTGGGGATATCCACTGCGCTGAACCTCGTTTCGTCTGGCGCGGTCGGTGCCGAAAATGTGACAGCGACTACGCTAGCGGAATTGTGGAACCCGTATACCGGACGATCATCGGACTGGCTCGGACCGTCTTCTTCGTGCAGGGACTGAAATTCGAGGTCACGGGCGCGGAGAACATCCCCGCGGAGGGTGGTGCCGTCATCACCATCAACCACACCGGGTATATGGACTTCACCTATGCCGGGCTGCCCGCACGCACGCCGAAGCGCTACATCCGGTTCATGGCGAAGAAGGAAGTCTTCGACAACTCGATCTCCGGGCCGATCATGCGCGCACTGCGTCACATCCCGGTCGATCGCGGGGCGGGCGCGGACTCCTACAAGGCGGCGGTCGACTATCTGCGTCGCGGCGAACTGGTGGGTGTGTATCCCGAGGCGACCATCAGCCGCAGTTTCGAAATCAAGGAATTCAAATCCGGTGCGGCCCGGATGGCGGTCGAAGCGGGGGTGCCGATCGTCCCCATGACGATCTGGGGCGCCCAGCGGGTCTGGACCAAGGGGTATCCGAAGCGCCTGGGCCGCACCAATACTCCGATCTCGATCGCGGTGGGCAAACCCATCCTTCCGCCCGCCGACGCCGATGAGCAGGCCATCGCGGAATTGACCGAGACCGTGCACAGCGTGATGCGGGAGATGCTGCTCGGCCTGCAGCAGGACTATTCGCACGAGCCGGGCGCATACTGGGTTCCGTCCCGATTGGGCGGCGGCGCACCGACACTGGCGGAGGCCGACGCCATGGACGCGGCCGAGGCGAAGGCCAAAGCGGAGGCGCGGGCGGCGCGCCGAGCGGAAGCGGGCGACGCCGACACCTGAGTCGGTATCACAGGAGGGCTGATCGGTGATAATGCCCAGCCTGCCGGTCTGCCCGACCGGGTGCGGGTGTCCCGCAAAACACAGGAGTTTCACCAGATGACGCGAGAACCGGTTTTCGATGTCCTCACCGGACTTGTCCGGACCATATTCCGGGTCCAGGGTCTGAAGATCGATATCGCCGGCGGCGAACATATTCCACGCGTCGGTGGTGCGGTCCTCGCGGTGAACCACACGGCCTATCTGGATTTCATGGAAGTGGGGCTGGTCGGCCGCGAATCCGGTCGCAATGTCCGCTACATGATGAAGGCCGAACTCGAGCGCGGCATCGTCGGCTGGTTGATGAAGCACTGCAAGGCGATCGGCGTCGATCGCACCGCGGGCGCCGAATCCTTCGATCGCGCCGTGACGGCACTCCGGGACGGTGAGATCGTGGTCGTTTATCCCGAGGCGACCATCAGCCGCAGCTTCGAATTGAAGGAATTCAAATCCGGTGCCGCCCGGATGGCCATCGCGGCCGATGTCCCGATCGTCCCCATGACCATCTGGGGCGCCCAGCGGGTCTGGACCAAGGACATTCCGAAACAACTGGGCCGCAACCATTTCCCGGTGAATATCCGTATCGGCGAACCGGTCCCGCCGCAGGGCCCCGCCGACGATCTCACCGCCGAATTGCGTTCGAGTATGGAGAAATTGCTCGAACTCGCGCAGCGCGACTACGAGATGCCGGAGGGGGCGCGGTGGGTTCCGGCCCGGCTCGGGGGAACAGCGCCGACACCGGAGCGGGCGAAGGTGCTCGAGCAGGAGGAAATGGAGCGGCGCCGCGCGGCGAAAGCCCGGCGCGACCGGAAGTGACCGACCGTATCTACCTCGGCGCCTCGAACCCGCCGATCTCCGATTCGAGCAGTTCGGCCAGTCGCAGCGGCGTCCGGTCCTCGAACATCGGGCCGATCAGTTGTACTCCGACCGGAAGGCCCTCGGGGGAACGCCCGGTGGGTATCGCGGTGGCGGGGAGGCCAGGCATGGTTGCGAGTCCGGCCCAGGCGATCTGATCGCGGAACGGGTAATGAGTACCGTCGATGTCGATCTGTCGTTCCAGCAGATCGACTTCGTGATCGTGCGGGAACGCGGGTGTCGGGGTGATCGGGCACACCACCACGTCGAACTGTCCGAAGAGGTGCCGCCAGGCGTCGCGGAAGTGTTCGCGGAGGGTGTTCGCGATGAGCCACTCGCGGTGGCTGCATGTCACGTTTCGCAACCACGTTGCCGCTGAACTCCGATCGTCCGCGGTCAGCGCCGCCGCGGCGGTCTGTATCTGCTCGAAGCGTTCCGCGGGCATAGCGGCGGAGACATTCGACACCAGCAGTTGTGTATAGACCGTCGTGGCTCCGGCGAGATCGGGCAGCAGCGGGCTGTCCCGGTCGACCCTGGCCCCCGCCGCCGTGAGTGCGTCGGACACCCGGTTCAGCGCGGCCCGCACCGCGGACCCGGTCGGAATGAGCGGGTGCTCCTCGAGGATCAGGACGCGGAAGTCGCTGAGTCGATCGTGGCGTGTGGCCGGTAGTGCCAGGTCGTAGGCGATGCCGTGGGTCAGCGGATCAGGTCCGGCCATCACGTCCAGCAGCAGGGTGAGATCCCGGGCGGTGCGTGCCATCGGGCCGACGACGGCGAGGTCGTGCTCGGCGGGCAGGGCGGGTGTGTTCGGCGGGACCATGCCGCGGGCCGCCGCGAGCCCGAGGGTCGGTTTGTGTGCGTACACACCGCAGTAGTGCGCGGGCGTGCGCAGGGAACCGCCGATGTCGGAACCGATGGACAGCGCACCGAATCCGGCCGCGAGCGCGGCCGCCGACCCGCCAGAGGACCCACCCGCCGACCGGCTGTGATCCCACGGATTGTTCGTGACGCCGTAAATCTCGTTGAAGCTCTGCAGGTCCTGCAACATGGGCGGCACATTCGTCTTGCCGAGTATCACCGCACCGGCCTCGGTCAGCCGGGACACCTGCACCGCGTCCTCGACAGGCACATGGTCACGGTGGGCCGGAAGCCCCCAGGTCGTGGGCAGCCCGGCCATGTTGTAGGACTCCTTGACAGTCACCGGAATTCCCAGCAACCGCCGGTCCTCGCCGCGAGCACGCGCCTCGTCGGCACGCCGTGCCTCCGCCCGGGCCCGATCGAAGGTGGGTACGCAGATCGCGTTGATCACCTTGTCGTCCCGCTCGATACGAGCGATCGCATCTTCGGTCAGTTCCACCGAGGTCACGTCACCGGTCCGTAACGCGGCCAGCATTTCTTCCGCCGAATGAAGATTCGATTCCATGAATCCGACGGTAGAAGCGCTCCCGGGGAGCCATAAAACGCCAATTCCCACAACGGGAAAGTCGAACAGGACGCCGAAGTCACGCACTCGTTCTGCCTTTCCGGAAGGTTTGCCCAGGTCACAGCGTCAGTCGTGGGCCGAGGTCATTGATGTAGGCCATGAGATGCCATTTCGCACAATGGGATAGATATCTCAGTGACCGTCATATTCCTCAGCCCAAGGGCCGGAACCGCAGCCTCGATGGCCACACGGTCGATCCGGATCGCAGAATGCTCGGTGCGGCGACCGGACGTTGCTGGACGAGTCCGAGACGGGTGGTGAGCAGCCGCATACCTTCGGATTGCCCGGTCGCGGGCGTATTGCGAAGAGCCGGAGCTGGATTCGGTCCCGGATGTGAGCGGCCGGCGGCATCGTGGCGGATGTGGCGATCGACGAGGTGGATGGTTCGCCGGTACTCGGGGTTATCGGCAGCGGCCCGGCGCTCGTGTGCAACGCGTTCCTCGGGCCTGCTCCGGCCGGTGCCGTGATCGCTCGCCGATTGTTCCCGGTCGATGCGGCGGCGGATGTCGTCGACGGTAAGTCTGCGGGTGGCGGCATCGAGTGATGGCGGCCGGGGGAGTCGCCAGCCGATGGACAATCGAGCCACTGCCACCAGGAGCAGCCAGCTGACCGCGGTCCACCCGATCACTTGCGCGTTCATCGGTCGCTCCCGCGACCTTGTCGTGCACAGTCGCGGACGATGTCGATCAGCAGCGCTGCGGACGGCCGGAACATACTGTGCGGCAGAAGCTTCCAGGTGCGATACCCGTCCTCCGGATCGGTGGGCGTGGGCAGTGCGACACTCGCCCCTACCGGAGCGATGGTCACCGACCGCCGGTACATCTCGGCGTACAACTCGTAATCCTCGAACGCGATATCCGGTTCCAGCAGGAAGGTCCACCGCCGGCTACGCGTATGCAGAATGATCGGCCCCGCCTCGTCGCCGCCCGCGATCAAGGACTCCAGCACCCGCGCCCCGAGTGCCTCCGGCATCGTAATCGCCGCTATCACACCAACTTTCACCACAATCCGGCTACCATAAAGCTCGACCGAAGCCGGTAGGTCATATCGTTTGCGGTAGTAGTCGCGCCTACCGAACGCGGTATCGGTGGGGCCATCGGGTGGGCGCGACATGCTCATGGAGCCTCGATTCATTCTGGGCCGGAGTGAAACTCGGTGAGGGTGGCGCCGTCCTGCTGGCGCCTGCCGGTTCAGTACGTTGCATGGGGGACCCGTCGGAGCCGACACGATCCGGAGATCGGCGTGCTCGGGTGGGTGTGGTGTCGAGTGCTGCACCAAGGACACCCCTGCGACACGCGACTGGCAATGTCATCGTGAGAATTCCACGGAAGTGCGGTAAAAGCCCAGGGCATGTGCCGATCTGGTCATCGAGAATTCCATAGATGGCAGAGCATGGGGGTCAAAGTGGCAAAGGAAAGCGTGGCATCACCGCTACCGCGGCGGCAGCTCGGTCGTTACTTCCGCAGGGGTCGGCAAGACATGAACCTCACTCTCGAGCAAGTGTCCATTGCCATGGAGTGGAGCTTGAGCAAGCTCGCACGGATCGAACGCGGAGAGGTCGGAAAGCTGACCACGCGGGACGTCGAAGCGCTCTGTGCGATTTTGGATTTCGACACTGAACGCACAGCTGCGATGGTCGGATTGAACAAGCAGACAGCCGCGAAGACTTGGTGGCATGGCTTTGGTGACGTGATACCGGAGGGGTTCAATGTCTATGTCGGACTGGAGTCAACGGCGACAACGTTGGACATCTATCGTCCCGATATCGTTCCTGGTCTATTCCAGACTGCGGACTACGCGCGTTCTCTTGATCGCATCTACTTCCCTGATGATTCGGAAGAGGAGCAAGAGAATCGGATTGAGCTACGAACGGGTCGTCAGCGGATCATGACTCGAAAAACGAGTCCTGCGAGAGTCAATCTCGTGTTGCACGAATCCGTTCTGCACACAGTTGTAGGGGACTCGACTGTGATGGCCGGACAACTTCGGCACCTTGCCGAGGTGGGTACGAGAAACAACGTCAGTGTCCGGGTCGTGCCATCAAGGGCGGGGTTTCCGGTAGGAACTCCGGTCGGCCCCTTCATCATCCTCGACTTCCCGGATGGCCACGAACCAACCGTCGTGTACGTCGAGAACTTCACCGGCGACGTCTACCTCGAGAGTGAAGCCGATGTCGGGCGGTACCGTGAAGCATCTGCGATCTTCCAGCATGTCGCGCTGGATGCCGTTTCGAGCAGAAGCCTGCTCCGGCAGGTGGCAAGAAGGGATAGCTGAAGTGAACGTAGACCTATCTGGGGCGAAATGGTTCAAGAGCTCCCGCAGTTCCGCAGGCAAGGAGTGCGTCGAGGTTGCGTTCCTATCCGGCAACCACATCGGTGTTCGTGATTCGAAGAACCCCACCGGTCCCGCGCTGGTGTTCTCCCCGAGTGAATGGGATGCCTTCGTGGCGGGTGCATCCTCGGGTGCGTTCGATCCTTCGTAGGTGACCTTCGGGCACGGCATCGGGGCGCGGAGGGGTGACCACGTCCAGCTCGGTGCCGTGCCGATCGGAGCCCGACTCGCGCGTGGACGTCGGGCGGCGCCTGTTTGTGACATCGAAACAGGTTGGTGTTCATCACATTCGCCCGGTATCACAGACTGCGGGGCGGCGGCATCTTGTGTTCGTTCACGACCGAGATGCGAAGGAAAACATCATGGAACCCCGTTTCACCCTCACCGACAATGCGCTCGGCGCCAAGTTCGCCAAGCGATTCGGCAACACCAGCATGGTCGTTCTGCAGTCGACACTGCCCAAGACCACCCAGGATCTGATGATGTTGCGCGTCAGCCAGATCAACGGTTGTGGCTGGTGCACCGATGTGCACAGCAAGGATCTCGCGCATGCGGGGGAGTCCTCGACGCGGATCAACCTGGTCGCCGCCTGGCGCGAATCCACGGTGTTCACCGAGCCCGAGCGAGCCGCGCTCGCGTTGGCCGAGGAGGGCACCCGGATTGCCGACGCCGCTCCCGGTGTATCCGATTCGACCTGGGACGACGTCCGCAAGCACTACGACGACGACCAGATCGCGGCTCTGGTCGCTCTGGTCGCCCAGATCAACGCCGCCAATCGGCTCGGCGTGATCGTGCGACAGCGGGGCGGCTCCTATCAGCCCGGCATGTTCGACGACATCACCGACTAGGACCTCGCCGGCGCCGATCCGCCGTCGTCACGGCCTCGAACAACCAAGTTCGCGCTTGCGCACATATTGTCCTATTGTGGGGCAGGCGAGCGGAGGCCGTGTGATCGAGGTATTGACGCACCCACAATTCCGGCGGCTGTTCACTGCCCAGGTGGTGGCGCTGGTGGGGACGGGCCTGCTCACGGTGGCGCTGGGGCTGCTGGCCTACGATCTGGCGGGGAGCCGTGCGGGTGCGGTGCTGGGTACCGCCCTGGCCATCAAGATGTTCGCGTATGTGCTCGTGGCGCCCGTGATCGCAGCTCTGGCGGAGCGGGTGCCGCGGCGGGCGCTGCTGGTCTCGGCGGATGCGGTCCGGTTGGGTGTCGCGCTGACGCTGCCGTTCGTCGGGCATATCTGGCAGATCTATCTCCTCATCTTCGTGCTGCAATCGGCCTCTGCCACCTTCACGCCGGCATTTCAGGCGGTGATTCCCGCGGTACTGCCGGATGAGCGGGACTACACGCGGGCGTTATCGCTGTCGCGACTGGCCTACGACCTGGAATCACTGCTGAGTCCGGTACTGGCGGCCGCGCTGCTCGCGGTGGTGACCTACAACCGGCTGTTTCTCGGCACGGCACTGGGTTTCGCGGTGTCGGCGATCATGGTGATGGGCACGCCGCTACCTCGGACGGCACCGGCGGATTGCTCGATTCCGTTGGTGCGGCGGATAACTCGCGGTGCGGGGATCATGCTGGCGAGTCCGGTGCTGCGCGGTCTGCTGGCGATGAATCTCGCCGTTGCCGCGGCCACCGCACTGGTGGTCGTGAATACCGTCGTCTACGTGCGGGACCTGCTGCACGGTCCGGTGTGGGCGGTCGGCTTCGCGCTCGCGGTCTTCGGTGGTGGTTCGATGGTCATCGCCCTGTGCGTGCCGCGGCTGGTCGGCCGGATCGCCGATCGGCACCTGATGCTCACCGGCTCCGCGACACTGGCGGTGGGGTTGTGCGCCGCGACGATGCTGCCGGTGACGCCGATCGGACCGCGCTGGGTGCTGCTGGTGGCCGTCTGGGCGGCACTCGGTGCGGGCACGTCACTGATCAACACCCCTTCCGCCCGGTTGCTGCGTGATCGGTCCGATTCCGATACCCGCCCCGCCGTATTCACCGCACAGTTCTCGCTGTCGCATGCCTGCTTCCTGGTCACCTATCCGATCGCGGGATGGATCGGCGCCGCGCTCGGGCAGTTCGCCGCGGCCGCTGTCCTCGCGATGCTCGCTACACTTGCCACAGTGACGGCCGCGCGTATGTGGCCGGTCGGCACCGCCCCGGGTGCCGAGAAGGTGCCGACAGGAGCCCGATGAATTCAGCGGACGGCCCGGCGGCAGCACCGGGAGCCAGCCTCGAACATCCGGTATCGATCGATCGCGCCCATCTCGAGGCCGCGACGTCGGCTTTCGGGATGCTCGCCGACCCCACTCGCCTGCACATCCTGTTGCTGCTCGTCTCCGGTGAGTCCGATGTCACCGCCCTGACCGAGGCATGCGGCGCCTCCCGAACCGCCGTGAGCCAGCATCTGGCCAAACTCCGATTCACCGGAATGGTCGTTACCCGTCGCGAGGGTCGCCACGTCATCTATCGCATTCGCGACGGCCACCTCGCGCGCCTGGTCCGTGAGGGACTCAACCTCGCCGACCACATCGTCACCGGCGAACCGCCGCACGCCTGATCATCGGCGAACCACGGTGCCGGCACCGCGCTCTGTCGTCGGAACCTACTGAACCCAGGTCTCCGCCGGACGGATCGAGAACGCCGGTAACGCGCCGGATCAGTCGATTCCGAAATGTGCCGCGACGGAGAGTCTTTCCCAGCTCCTCCCAGTGACCTCCGAAACCATGTGCCAGTAGCCCGGCGCGATCGGCAGGACGACAACATCGGCGGGATCAGGGGCGATGACGTGGACGCGGCCGTCCGGATACTCGACGATCAGCTGTCCGCCGTATGCCTGCTGCCACCCATCGGCCAGAAAGAAGACCAGCCCGAACACTCGATCCTCATAGGTGTCGGAGTGCCGGCGTAGATAGTGGCCGAGGCGATAGCGGGCGATATCGGCGGTGCGAAATGTGATTGTCGATCCGTATGCGGCCGAGAACGCGGAACCGACCTCGGAGCTTTTCAATGCGGACATCAGCGCCCGTGTCGCCATCGCTTCGCGGGGGGCGGCTCGCAGGGAGTCGCTGTTCGAGAACCGTTGTGTTCCAGGAGTCGCGACGAATTCGATCTCCGTGGCCGGCGACACCGATTCGTCCTCATTGAGAATCCAGTGCTCTTCTTGCCAGGTGTGCAGACCCAGAAGCTCCGAGGTCAGATCTGCTCGCATTCCGTCGTCGATACGGGCGATCACCCCGGCTCGATGCTCTCGGCCGCGACCGAACTGCCCTATGGCTTCGAGCACCGGCGGTGCCGTGATCTGATCAATGATGTGACGACGTATCCGCAGCGCGTCTTCGCGCCCGGTGTGCACAACCGCTACCTGTGTCGTTTCCATTGTCGATGTTCCCCTCCCATTTACTGATCGATGTGCTGCTCAGGCTTCTCGGCCACCGGCGAATCCCCCTCGTTGGATACCGGGCCGAGTCCGGCGATCCAGATACCGGACAGCGCCACTCCGACAGCCCCGACCGCAAGCACAGTCGTGGTGTTCGCCCCGATCGCGACCAGGGCCGCGGCCGAGCCCGCGCCGACGATCTCGATTCCCCAGCTGATGAACCGCACGGCCGAGGTCGTTCGGCCGATCTCCCGCGAGGGAACCAGTGTCTGCTTCAGCGTCTCGCATACGGTCACATTGATCACTACACACACGGACCAGACGAACGCGGCCGCGAAAACTACCACCGCGACGACACCCCCCGCCGAATTCCGCGACAACGGCAACAGCAGGGCACAGATTCCGGGCAGAGACAGGGTGAGCGCCAGCGCATTACGGTTGCCGAGCACTCGGATGACCTGCTCGGTGATCGCCGCGCCTGCGAGACCTCCGATACCGCCGGTGGTGTACACCAGTCCGACGACCACCGGGGAGTAGTGCAATTCCCGCACCAGGAACAACAGGTAGAGGGCGAAGAACAGGCTTGAGAAGAGGTTGAAATGCGCTGCGCCCAGGGTGGTCAGCCGTAAAGCGGGCACGCGCCAGACATTCACGAAACCTTTGGCGATCGCCGAACGCGCGGATTCTTCCTCGTCGTGATCCTCGGGTGAATGGTGTCTGGGCAACGTACGCAACGTGAAGCAACTGACCGTGTAGGAGATCGCGTCGACGACCATCGCGATCGGAGCGCCAACCGCGGCGACGATCACCCCGGCCAAGGTCGGCCCGCCGACCTCGCCAGTCGCCTGAGTGGACTGCATCCAAGCATTCGCCCGCATCAGCGAATCGTTCGGCACCAGAGCGGGGATGTAACGCGACAGAGCACTGTCGAAAAGCAGATTGAATCCCGCACCGGCGATCAGCACCACGAATATCGTCCACAGTTGCAGTACGCCGATCGCATAGAGGATCGGAATCACCGCCACCAGTGCGAGTCTGGCCAGATTCGACCACAGCATTACCGCGACACCGTCGTTCCGGTCGGCGACGACACCCGCGATCAGGCCGAATGCCAACACCGCGACCGACTCCGACAGAGCGACCAAGGTCATCTGGGTTTTGCTCGCATCGAGCACGTTGAGAGCGATCAACGGCAATGCGAGCGCCGAAATCTGGCTTCCGCACAGCGATGTCGCCTCGCCCCCCCAGAGCCGGAAGAAGCCCGACCGGCTGAGATGTTCCGGGGGACGCACCCCGGTCGCGTTACTTGACTTCAACGTGGTCCACCACCGCGATACCGTGCCACACAAGGCGTTCGGCCAATTGACATGACAGGCGCTCGGACGCGCCCAGGCTGCTTACCGGCACACAATCACCTTGCCGCAGAATTTCCACGGTCGCTCCCAATGCGGCCGAAACACTGCAGCGGGCACGATCATTCGACAATACAATCCGCCCGTCCGGGGCCCGGGTCACCCGCGTCCTCGACCCGAGTGACAGCAGATCCCGCGCACCGACCGGAATCGTGATCCGGTGAAGCCAGGCTCGGAACTCCGCATCCGTGCGGTTGCGCCGGGATTGGAAGGTGTCCGGTGCCGTACGCGATCGTGGGTCCGCCAGCAGCCGGGCAAGTGTTACATCCGGAACTGCATCCGGAGTCGGGTCGTCCACCCAGGGGCGCGGTGCGGGCACACCGGCGAGCCCACTGCTGGCCATGAGCTCCGCCAGGCCGGCGGTGAGGTCCTCCAGCAGCAGCGTCCGCTCGACGCCGATGGTGAGATGCACAGACCCCTGCCCTCCGGTGGTGGTCACATGTGGCGCACCGCGCGGGACGAACAGCACGTCACCCGGATGCAACTCGATATCCAGTTGCGGCTCACCCGCATCCACCTCGGATATCGCCATCCCGCGCTCGAAGACGATCGGCATGACCTCGTGCACCTTCCAGCGCTTCACTCCGCTCAGTTGCAGGACGAAGACATCCTCGTCGTCGATATGCAGCGAGAGGCCACGTGCGGTCGGCGGTGTCAGGTACGCCGACAAGGAGATGATCGAACGGAAGTGGGCGCCGAGAGCCGCATGGACCTCCCTGAAGAACAGATCGTAGAGTTCCAGGCCGTCGCAGATGATCGTGGCGCCCTTAGCGAAATGCGCGCGAACCATGTCCATGTCGATCGCGTCCGAAACGGTTGTCGATCCCATGCGGGCGGTCGTTGTGAAGCTCTGTGTCGCGACGAGACTGCCCTCCTGCACCAGGCGCAGCAGTCCGGCGCGCAGGCCCGGCGTCGTGATCACATCGAACACCCGGCCCGATATGGAGTCGGTGCCGGACATCGCGGCGTGGCGAATGCGCACCCCAGCCGTCGATTCGGGGTCGGTGGTGAGGGCGCCTTCAGCTGTTACGGACCGAACGAACCGCGATACATCGGAGTCGTTTGTGCTCATTGCCGGCCTACCTCTCGATGATGGAGTCGGGTGCGCAGGTGGAGTAGTCGATCCAACCGCTGGGGGGCGGATCGAAGGTGATGGCACGATGTAACACACCGGATTTCAGGCGGCCTATCACGATCTCGCCGGTCGACTCGCGGCGCCGGTCGGCGCATCGGCCGGCGATCCGAAGGCAGTCGGCCCGATCCTCGGCCGCCAGGGCAGCCAGCGCGAGTCCTCTCGAACCGTCGGCACCGTGGTCGCCGCCCAATATCGCTCGATACAGCGCTGCCGCCGGATGCGGCCAGGCCGCGTATGTCAGTACGAGCTGGAACCCTTCGGTAAAGGCACGGCCCGAAAGATACTCGCCGTAGTCCGCAGGTTGTGGTCGGACCGTGATACCCGATGCCGTGAATTGCTCGGAAATGGCCTGTGCCACTACCGGGTTGGGCGTATACCGGGTGAAATGCAGCGGTACCGGATCGCTGGCGACCCGTGGCCCACGCCGCTGCCGGGTGCGGGCGACGGGCATAGGTTCCCACATATCGATATCGCTGACGAGTGGAACGATCGCGTTGTTCGTGGCCGCGGCTATCCGGTCGCGATCGAGCGCGGCATCCAGCCGGCTCATGGCCGCGACGTCGAACGATGCCGGGGGAATCAGGTGCAGGGCGATACGGATCTCGTCGACCTGGGCATCACGGTGTTCCGCGAGGTTCGCCCAGACCGACGGGTCGAGCGTGGTGGCCGACGTGATGTCGAGGTCGCCCGATCGAAACAATGTGAGCCCTTCGGCGGACGAATCGGTGACGCGCAGTAGTAGATCGGGATGATCCCGGTTTGCGCTCAACAGCAGGTGCCCGGGTGCGTGATCGATCAGTGTGTAGGCCCCGGCCGTGCGCCCGGACGGATCGGGCCGAACCCCGAAATACGGGCTCGCAAGCAGGGCCGGCAACTCTGCGATGGGAAAGCGCGTCTCGATCTCGAGCTGCCCGCGCCCCATCGAGGAAATCGAGGACAGATAAGCGAAGAGAAACCGCAGTGAGCTCGGTACTGCGCTGATGCGTGCAAAATTATCACGAATGTCGGAGGCGGTTATTCGGCTACCGTCGTTCCAGCGGGAAGAGTTGTCGACATCGAATCTCCACGTCATGTCGCCGGTGCGAACCGGTGCGCGGAGAATCCCTGGCCCGACGGATCCGTCCCTTTGTTCCACGAATAGTGCACCGACGAGCTGCCGGGCCACCAGCATGGAGAGCCAATCGGCAGATTCACCGAAAATGCTCCGGGGATTATCGTCTATTTCAACCCTGAGCATCGAGACCGCCGGAGGCATACTTGATCGCCAGATCGGCAGTGAATTCAAGAACGGAATCCGTCGAATATATGCTTTCTGCCGCCACGCCCGACAGATGGAGCAGTGTTCGGCGCGCCATCTCGTCCGCCACAAGCGAATTTGTTGGTCCGAAAGAATAGCTGTGGCCGAGGCGGCGCCGGATGCAGTCATTGGCCGGTATCCGGGGTCGATCTGCCGACATCTGCGGCGAATATATGCGTGTGCACAGTCCGGACAACGCGCCCACAGATCCGTATATTAATGCGATATTCATATCCCACAAAGCTTGTACGACCCAATAAGGACCCGTTACTGCCGGAGTGTCTATGCCAACCACGGCAAGATCGACTCCGGTGAGTCTTCGGGACAGTTCCGCGGCTATTTCCGGGGAATCTACACGGGTGCAGATCGTGTCCACGGTCGCGTCGCCGGCGCGGTTCCGGACATAATCGGCGGCCGCATGAACCTTGTGTCTTCCTACGTCAGAGGCTGTATATATGTACTGTCTGTTCAAGTTGGTCAGCTCGACACGGTCGTAGTCGACGAGTACGTAGTTCTGCACGCCGGCACCTACGAGGTGTGCCATCACGGCGGCGCCGGTACCGCCGACTCCGATAACCGCGACGCGCGCGGTATTCAATTTCTGCTGTGCTGGAACGGGGCTCCGGCACACCGTTGCCAGATACAAAAGCTGCCGGGATGCGATTACATCATCGGGAAGTTCATCCGGGATACTCGTCAATACACCGCGCTGCTCCAGCGATTCCATAAATTTACGCTCGATACCACCGGAGCTGTGCCAATCAGCCACTTCGTCCTCGGGAATTCCGAGGTCCAGCCTGCGGATGACATCTATAACCCGCTCATCTCGAGCGGATATCACCAGATTCGAATATTCGGACGACAGCACGACATGATTGTCGGAAATTTTCGCCGTCAGGTCCGGTCGCAGCACCGTACGCAAGACATCCCCCCGATTTTTCATCCCCGGGCAACGCCACAGATGTGCACCCCCATAGCGTTGCCCGGAGACAGACTGTTATGAGCTAGAAATCATTTTCTAGCAGCGGTGCGTCGCGACGACCGTGCGGAGCTCGGAATTATCGAACTCCTCGATCTCGAAAACGTCGACGTCATTGATGTCGGTTTCACGCTGGTTCATTTTCAGTCCCTCCCATTTTTGAAGCTCGCCGTAGACCCGGCCAGCTGAGTTCGATACTAAGCACGCATCGAGACGTTGCGCAAGTGTCAGGTTCGCTTGCATACTGGGACACAACGGAATTGGGTGTGCCGCGTGCAGGGAGAGTGTGCGGCCGGGTGCCCATCGTGTTCGGAGGGGACAAAGTGAAAGTGTCAGGGAACGAGTCGATCAGCTCGGGTCGGAGCCGCGAATTGCGGCGAACCAGGTCGCGACACCGGCCGCCACGACGGTCGCGCCGATGAAGGCTGGGAATCCGCCGCCCGCGACGTAGATCCAGAACAGCGCCACGAAAGGTGCCGCGACGGCGAACTGGGCGTCGAGGAGAAGGCGGCGGCCCAGTCCGGAGGCGGCGACGGCATGTACGGGCCCGTCCGGATCGGGCCGGGTCGGATTGTCGGCCAAGCGGCCCTTGGGTTCGGTACGGCGGACGGCGCCGGCGGGGAACAAGCGCAGGCCGTTCACCCGCACGGCGGAATCGAACGAACCGGCGGTCTCGGTCAGTGTGACCAGCGCGGGATCGAAATAGACCGGAAGCCAATGGGTTCGGCCGTCGACCGTGAACTCCAGCCACGAGCGACTGAGTAGCTGGAACTGCTGACGCACCCGCTTCACCCGGAATTCCCCGGCCGGAAACGTACGCCAGGGCACCGCCGCGAATGCCACCGCGAACCGGAACCCGCTGTACACCAGCACGACCAGCCCCACCGCGGCCAGTACGGCCAGCTGCTCCGAATCGGCGAACGGCGCCCAGGCGAGGCAGATCACCAGGGCGCCGATCGTGGTGAGTACCGGATAGGCCAGCGGATGGCCGGTACCGGAAATCACTTCAGGAAGCCGACTTTCGTCCAGTCGGGCGTGGCCAGGCCGAATGCGCCGTAGTTGGCGACAGTGGACCGGGTCGGAATGATGCCGGCCGACTGCAGCAGCGGCAGCGAATGCCCCTCGCCCCAGATCTGCTGGTCGGTCTGGTTCGCCAGCTCGATGGCCTTGGTCGGATCCAGTTCGGAAACGGTCCGTTCGATCTGATCATTGAGTTCCGGGGAACCGATCCGGCCGTAGTTGCCCTGCATATCGTTCGGGTTGTAGCCCCAGATCTGATTGATATTGGCCAGCGGGAACGGGTCACCCACCCAGGTGAACTGCGCGAGATCGAAGTCGCCCTTCTGGAAGACATTCGTGAACAGGCCCTGTGCGGGCCGGGTATCGATGGTGAGTTTCACCCCGATCTTGGCGAGTGTCTGCTGCATGATCTGTGCCATCTGAACCCAGGACGGCTGGTTGTACATCACATCCCGGATCTCGAGTTTGCGGCCGTCCTTCTCGCGCACGTCACCATTGAGCTTCCAGCCCAGCGCGTCGAGTTCGCGGGCGGCGGCATCCGGGTCGAACGGCAGGCTGTTGTCCTGGTACCCCTTCTGCCCCGCCACGTAGATGTGGTTGTTCAGTGGCTTGGGGTTGGCCACCAGGCCGTTCTGGATGGCATTCGCGATGCCCTGCCGGTCGATGGCCTTCGCGATCGCGACGCGGAGCTTGGGGTCCGCGAGAATCGACCCGGGCGCGCCGTTGAACGTCAGGTGCGACCACTGCACCGCCGGTGCGCGGTGGATGGACACATCCGGAATACTCTGAGCCGTAGCGAGATCGGCTCGGTCGGAGACTCCGGAGATCCCGACGGCGTCGAGTTCGTTGTTCTGCAACGCCGGTATCCAGGCGGGCTGGTCGAGCACGCTGAAGGTGATGGTGTCCAGTTTCGGCGGCGCACCCCACCATTTCGGATTGCGGGCGAGGGTGATCCGGCCCTGGGTGCGGTCGGTGGACTGGACCACGAACGGCCCGGATGTCACCTTGATCTCGTTGGCGATGCTCTTGTTGAACGCGTCCGGCGTGGAGGTCACCGACTTCGGATACAGCAGGCCGTTTCCGGCGAACTGCCCCTTCCATTCGCCGTAGTGCTTACTGAAGGTCAGCACCGCCTGGCGGTCGTCGACGCCTCGCTCGACCTTCGCCACCCGATCGAAGCCCGCATTGCCTGCGACCATGTATCCCGGATTGCGGCCACTGAGCGCCTCGGCCTGAGAGGCGATGTCCTCCCAGGTGATCGGCGTTCCATCCGACCACACCGCCTTCGGATTGATGGTATAGGTGACCTGCTGTGGATCAGTACCGGTGAGCTCGACACCGGTGAAGTAATCGGTGTCGAGATGAGGAACACCGGCGGCGTCCACCCGGAACGCCTGCGGCATCATCGGCCGCTCGACGGTGGTGTAGTCGATTTGGTTGCCGTCGATCTGGAGGGTGTTCCAGTTCTGTGGGTACTCCCCGATCGGCACCCGGAGATTGCCGCCGTCCCGGAGATCGGCGACATCGTGGGGATTGATGTCACTGGTCGTGCCGAGATCCGAACTCCCGGTTCCGGTCGTGGCGCCCCCACACCCCGACAACAGCAATCCGATGGCGACCGCGGGTATCGCGATTCGGGTCATCGTGGAACGAATCCGCATGGTTTCGTTCTCCTTTCGTGGGGGCGGGCGGCTAGCTTACGAAGCCGACTTTCGTGTAGTCGTAGGAGGCCAGGCCGGGTGCGCCGTAGTTTGCCACGGTCGAGCGCACACCGTAGTTGCCCGGATCCTGGGTGAGTGGCAGCGAGAAACCTTCCTCGAACACCTTCTTGTCGACCTCGTTCGCGAGAGCGATCGCCTTCTGCGGATCCAATTCGTTGAGGGTCTGATCGATCAGCGCGTTGAGGTCGTCGGAGCCGATGCGGCCGAAATTGCTCTGCTCATCGTCGGGGTGATAAGCGTAGATCTGCGGAATGCTGCCCAGCGGGAAGGCATCGCCGGAGAACAGGAACTGGGCGACATCGAAGTCACCGGGAATCATCCAATCGGTGAAGAACCCCTGGCCCGGTTTGGTGTCGATATTCAATTTGACCCCGATCTTCGCCAGATCGCCCTGAATGATCTGCGCGACCCGGACCCAGGTCGGATCGTTGTACATCACATCGCGGATCTCGAGTCTGCGACCGTCCTTGACCCGCACATCACCCTGCATCTTCCAGCCCGACGCATCGAGTTCGCGTGCCGCGGCATCGGGATCGAAGGGAAAGCTGTTGTCCTGATAGCCCTCCTGGCCCTGCACGAAGATGTGATTGCCGAGTGGCTTGGGATCGGTGACCAGGCCGTTCTCGATCGCGTTCGCGATGCCTTGGCGATCGATACCCTTCATGATCGCCACCCGCAGTTTCGGATCGGCGAGGATGGAGCCGGGGGCGCCGTTGAAGGTGATGTGCCGCCACAGATTTCCCGGTGCGTGCCGTACGACCAGATCGGAACTGGTGCGCACGGTGGCGAGATCCTCGATGGAAGCCAGCCGGGCGGCGTCGAGTTCATCGTTCTGCAGCGCGGCGGCATAGGCGGACCGATCCATCACGCTGTAGGTGATGGTGTCCAGCTTCGGTGTGTCACCCCACCATTTCGGATTGCGGGCCAGCGCGATCCGTCCCTGGGTGCGGTCGGTGGACTGCACCACGAACGGACCCGAGGTGAGCGTGATGTGATCGGCCAGTGCGTGATTGAACGTTTCCGGATCGGCGGTCACCGACTTCGGATACAGCATCGCGTTGCCCGCGAACTGCCCACGCCAGTCGGTGTAATGCTGTTTGAAGGTAATGACGGCCTGCCGGTCGTCGACACCGCGCTCCACCTTCTCCACCCGATCGAATCCGTTGTTGATCGCGATCAGATACCGCTTGTCGGTACTCGACAGGGCATGCGCCTGAGAGGCGATGTCTTCCCAGGTGATCGGCGAACCGTCACTCCACACCGCCTTGGGATTGATGGTGTAGGTGACCTGCTGCGGCTCGGTGCCGGTGAGCTGGATATCGGTGAAGTAGTCGTGGTTGATCGTGAGCTTGCCGGCGGCGTCGATGTAGTAGGAGCGCGGCATCAACGGCCAGACGACCTCGCCGATCTCCAGCTCGTTTCCGTCGGTGGACAAGGTGTTCCAGTTCGCGGGGAACGCGCTGATCGCCAGGCGGAGATTGCCGCCGTCCTTGACCGCGTCCCTCGGCTGGGGATTGATGTCGTTGTTGCCCCCGATGGCGGTCGGGCCGCTGGCGTTGTTCACCGGGGCGCATCCGGCCACCCCGATGCCCACGGCGGTGGCGATGACCACGACGGCCAGGCGCAATGCTCGGGTACGGAGCGCCCGAATACGAATCTGCACGATGGCTCCTAGCGTGAGACGACGGGAAGCGGAACCGCGTCGATCAGCGCGCGGGTGTACTCGTGCTGAGGATCCGCGAAAATCTGCTCGGCAGCACCGTATTCGACGATCTTGCCGCGATACATGACCGCGATATCGTGGGCGAGATTGCGCACCACCGAAAGATCGTGCGAGACGAACAGATACGACAGCCCGCGTTCGGTTTGCAGAGCGCGCAGCAGATTCAGCACGCCGGCCTGAATGGAGACATCCAGCGAGGAGACGGGTTCGTCCAGCACCAGCAGTTGCGGATCCAGTGCCATCGCCCGCGCGATATTGATGCGCTGCTTCTGTCCGCCGGAGAAATCGGCTGGATAGCGGTCGGCGTGTTCGGCCCGCAATCCGACCTGTTTCAGCAGTTCCGGCACCCGCTTGCGGATTTCGTCCCGGGGGCGGCCGTCGATGCGCAGCGGCTCGGCGAGTGCGTCGAAGATCGGCATGCGCGGATCCAAGGAAGAGGACGGGTCCTGGAAGACGATCTGCAACTTCCGGCGGATCGCACGCGTGCGCTGCTTGGTGAGCGTGGCGACATCCTCGCCGAATATCTCGATGCTGCCGGCCTCCGGCTCGACGAGGTCCATGATCTGGCTCAGCGTCGTCGACTTCCCCGATCCGGACTCGCCGACCAGGGCCAGAGTGCGGCCGGTGCGCACCTCGAAATCGACACCGTCCACCGCGCGCACCTCGCCGGTACGGCGTTTGAAGATCACACCGGAGGTGACCGGGAAGATCTTGGTCAGCCCCGAAACCTTGAGCACCACATCGGAATCGGCGGCATCATCGGCCGCGGCGCTGTCGGTTTCGCGACGGTAGGCGGTGAACAGTTCCGCGGTCCCCACCTCGGCCGTCCGGATACAGGCCGCGCGATGGCCGGGCGCGGTGTCCCGCAGTGGTGGCTCGGCCGCCGTGCATTCCTCGATCGAGACCGGGCAGCGCGGCGCGAACGGGCAGCCGGGCGGCAGTGCGTTCATCGCGGGCGGGGCACCGACGATCGGGATGAGCGGTACCCGGGCGGGGCCGTCCATGCGGGGAATGGATCCGAGCAGACCGACCGTGTACGGCATCCGGGGAGAGTTGAAAAGTTCCGCGGCGGGAGCGTTCTCGACGATCCGGCCCGCGTACATCACCGCGATGCGGTCGGCCAGTGTCGCCGCGATACCCATATCGTGGGTGATCATGACGACGCCGGCGCCGGTGATATCGCGTGCCTTGCGCAGCAGGTCGAGGATCTGCGCCTGCACCGTCACATCCAGTGCCGTGGTGGGTTCGTCGCAGATGATGAGTTCGGGGTCATTGGCGATCGCCATCGCGATGACGACCCGCTGGCGCATACCGCCGGAGAATTCGTGCGGAAAAGCCTTGGCCCGCACCGCCGGTTCGGGAATACCCACCAGGTCGAGCAGTTCCACCGCGCGCGCGGCCGCCTGCGGTTTGCTCATCTTCTTGTGCGCCAGCAGGGCCTCGGCGATCTGATCCCCGACCCGATACACCGGCGTGAGCGCCGAGAGCGGATCCTGGAACACCATACTTATCCGCGCACCACGCAGGGCGGACAGCTGTTTATCGCCCATACTCAGCAATTCCTTGCCGCGCAGGCGGATCGAGCCGCGCACCCGGGCCTGTTCGGGCAGCAGGCCCATCACCGCCAGCGAGGACACAGATTTACCCGAACCGGATTCACCCACGATGGCCAGGACCTCACCGTCGGCGACGGTGTAGTTCACCCCGCGCACCGCATCGATGCGGCCCTGCTCTCCCGGAAACGAGACACTCAGGTCCGAGACCTCGAGCAACGGCGTCGTGGTCGTGCGATCGGTCATGCCGCTTCCACTTTCTCGGCCTTCTTCATCTTCCGGCCCGCGCGCGCCCGCCGGGACGTTGGGTCGAACGCATCGCGCAGACCGTCGCCGACCAGGTTGGCGCACAGCACGATCGCGATCAGGAAACCACCGGGGAACAGGAACAACCAAGGGAAGGTCAGGGCGGATTTGGTGCCGAACGCGATCAGCGAACCCAGTGAGACGTCCGGCGGCTGCACACCGAAACCGAGGTAGCTCAAACCGGTTTCGGACATGATCGCGATGCCGACCGCGAGCGTCGTGTCGATGATCAGGATCGAGGCGATGTTCGGCACGATATGGGTGACGATCACCGATCGGGTGGAGGCGCCCATATATCGTGCGGCCCGGACGAATTCGCGATCACGCAATGTGAGCGTCATACTTCGTACGATCCGGGCGCTGATCATCCAGCCGAATGCCGCCAGCAGCACGATCAGCAGCAGAATCGAGCCGCTGCCCTTCATCCGTGGCGCGAAGATCGCGATGATGATGAAGCTCGGGACCACCAGCAGCAGATCCACCAACCACATGACGAGGCGGTCGACCCAGCCGCCGAGCAGACCGGCGATGGCACCGGTCGTCACCGCGATCAGGGCCGCGATCACCGCGACGCAGAAACCGATCAACAGCGATTTCTGCAGGCCGTGCAGGGTCTGGGCCAGCATGTCCTGGCCGATCTCGTTGGTGCCGAACGGATGCTGTGGACTCGGCGGCTGCAGCAGTGCGAGCGGATCGCGCTCCTGATAGTCGTAGGACAGGAACGGCGGAATCGCGAAGGCGCCGATCACCAGCAGGATCAGTACGATCCCGGCGGTGACCGCGGCCTTGTTCCGGATGAATCGGCGCCACACCAGCTTTCGCCGGCCGGCCGCCACGGGCTCCGGTGCGCCCTGCACGATGAGTTCGGTTTCGGTCACCTACTGCACCGTCCCGCCATATTCTTCCGCGCCGTCGCCGCGATCATCCGACCCGCACCCGCGGATCGAGGATCGCGTACGCGATATCGGACAGCAGCCCCGATACCAGCACCACGAATCCCACGAACACCGTGACGGTTACCACGATGTAGACGTCCTGCCGGTTGATCGCATCGACCAGCCATTCACCCACACCGTGCCAGCCGAAGATCTTCTCGGTGAAGGTCGCGCCCGTGATCAGGGCGCCCAGGCTGAAGGCGAACAGTGTGGCCATCGGAATCAGGGCGGTGCGCAGGCCGTGTTTGTATAGGGCGCGCCGCCTGGTCAGGCCCTTCGCCCGGGCGGTGCGAATGAAATCGCTCTGCAGGACATCGAGCATCGCGTTGCGCTGATAGCGGCTGTAACTCGCCATCGCCGCCAGCGCCAAGCCGAGCGAGGGGACGACAATATGTTGCAGCCGGTCCACGAACTGATTCCAGGATCCGTGCACGGCGGTCGCCGAGGTCTCACCGGTGTACAGGAATATCTGCTGCCCGGTGGCCGTATTGATTTCCAGCGCACCGTATTTCAGCAGTGTGGCCAACAGGAATACCGGTGTACTCAATATGATCAGCGAGACGATCGTCGTGAAGTAGTCGCTGATGCGATATTGCCGGATGGCCCCGGCCGCGCCGATCAGCACACCGAGCACCGTGCCCACCACCGAGCCGACGATCAGCAACCGCAGGCTGACCCCGACCCGGCGCCCCAATTCCGCACTGACGGGCTGTCCGGCCAAGGTCTTGCCGAAGTCACCGTGTACGACTCCGCCGACCCAGGTGAGGTAGCGCTGCGGGATCGGCTGGTCCAAATGCAGTTCGGCGGCCTTGGCATCGATCACCGACTGGGGTGGGCGCGGGTTGCGCTGTTCGAGACTGTCGAGCGGGCGAAATGTCAGCGACGCCAGACTGAACGCCAAGAAGGACGCCAGTGCCAGCAGCACGACATAGTTGAGCGCACGTCGTAGCAGAAAGCCGGTCATCGGTCCCCTCGGGTTGGTTCACTAGCCCCTGATCATAAGGAATGGTCTGGAGTCGACTCGGATATCGTGCACCACGGGCGGCCTCGGCGCACGGAATGGATTACAGCCGCACCCCTCGTTCGGGCAGGATGGAACGGGTGACGCGCCTGCCGAAACCCAAGATGGTTGCCACCGATGTCGATGGCACGCTGCTCGACGGCTCGGAGCGGGTGACACCGCGCACCCGGGCCGCGGTGACGGCGCTGATCGCCGACGGTGTGCCGTTCGTGCTTGCCACCGGACGACCGCCGCGCTGGATCGATCCGGTGATCGACGGGCTCGGATATGCACCGCTGTGTGTCTGCGGCAACGGTGCGGTGATCTACGACAGCGCCGCCGATCGCATTCTGCACAGCAGCACCCTGGATGTGCCGAGTCTCGAATGGATCGCGGACCTGGCCGAACGGGTGCTGCCGGGCTGTGGTCTGGCTACCGAGCGGGTGGGCAGCAGTGCTCACGACGCCGCCACTCCGCAGTTCGTCAGCTCACCGGAATACGAACACGCCTGGCTCAATCCCGACGACACGCAGGTATCGCGTCGCGAGGTGATCTCGACACCGGCTATCAAGATGCTGATCCGCATGCTCGGCGTGCCGAGCGGCGAGATGCAGGCCGCGCTGGCGCCCCATCTCACCGGGCGGGCCGACATCACCTTCTCGACCGACAACGGCCTGATCGAAATTTCGGCACCCGGTATCACCAAGGCGTCCGGGCTCGCCATCGTCGCGCAACGGCTCGGGGTGGAGCCCGCGGCCATCCTCGCCTTCGGCGATATGCCCAACGACATCCCGATGTTGCGCATGGCCGGGCACGGTGTGGCCATGGGCAACGCACATCCGGACGCCCGTGCGGCGGCCGACGAGGTCACCGCGTCCAATGCGGACGACGGCGTGGCCCGGGTGCTCGAGCGCTGGTGGGAGCGCTGAGGTTCGTCTGACCGGTTCTGCCCCGGGAATCGCGCGGACCATGTGGCCGCCGACGCCACGCGCAGCGGTGTGCTGTGCGTGGCGTTCGCGGTGTCCGGCAGGTTCAGGCCGTGGGATCGGCCGGCGGTTTGTACGGACTCCACACCACCGGAGTGGCCGGATCGGACGGGCCCCGGGGTACGGACGGACTCCACACCACCGGGGCGGCCGGATCGGATGAGCTCGATGGTTCGGCGGGCGTCGCGGGAGTTTCCGGTCCGGGCGCGGTCCGAGCTTCCGGTTCGAGCGCTGTCTGTGGTTCGGGCGCGGGTATAGCCTGAGGGTCCGATTCGGATTCCGCTTGTGGTTCGGGTGCGGGCGCTGTCTGTGGTTCGGGCGGCGGTGCACCCTGGTTTTCCGACTCGGGTACCGCTTGCGGTTCGGGCGTCGGTGCTGCCTGTGCCTCCGGCGCGGATTCCGTTCGAGCTTCCGGCGCGGGCGGGCTCGGCGGTGTGGCGGGCGTTCCGGGCTGCGGCGCCGAAGCGTCCGGGGCCTGCAGTGGTGCCGGAATGGCGTCCCCCGCCGGGTTCTGCCGATTGTCCGAATGTCTCAGCAAGGTGGTCACGATCCCGGTCGCTGTGTTGAGGATCAGCGAGCCGAGCCGGAAGTCCGCGCGTTGCCCGCCGGGCACCGGATATGCACTGCGCAGCGGCGTTCCGAGCTGACCGGAATCGGCTCCCAGCTGGACGAAGCGGTCCAGGAGCCGCCCGGCCAGTTCCGCGATGGAACCGTCCGGCGCGGCGTAGACATAACCATTGGCGAACTTCGCGTACTGGCCACCATCCCCGGTCGGCGCCGGTTCGGCGGTGACGGCACCCAGCCGGCCGTTCGGGCCACCCTGTGCCGCCCAGTATTTCGCGATGACGTTCTGATCGACCATGTCCAGCAGCCGGCCGGTCAGATTCGCGAGTGCGGCCAGATCCGCTCGGGGACCCGGTTTCTTCGGTGCGCTCTGTGCGTCCGCGGGGACACCCGCGGCGATCTGCCGGATCTGATCCATCAGTGCGTAGGCCGCGTCACCCGGGCAGGTGGTGTTGCCGACATCGCGATGGGCGAACACGATCGGCAGGTGCACCGCCTCACCCTCGGCATACGGGGTGAAGTCGGTGCCCTCGGAATACATAGTGGTTTCGCCCTCGGGATCGAGTCCCGTGATCTTGGCCCGCCAGCCGACGTACTGCCCGGTGGCCTGGAGCTGGGCGTCGGTGGGCGGCGTGGATTCGAAATCGCCCATCATCGCCACGCCCGCGGTGTTCTCGTTGAAACCACCGGCATGGGCGCCCTCGACCGGGCGGTCCATTCCGCCGTAGCGGCCTTCGAAAATCTGCCCGTACTTGTCGACCAGCGCGTTGTAGCCGATATCGCACCAGCCCAGCGTCTTCGCGTGATACGCGTAGATCGCGCGCACGATTCCGGCGGACTCGGACTTGGAGTAGTCGTTGCGACCGGCGGTGTGGTGCACCGTGATTCCGCCGAGCCCGTCGTCGTAGGTCGGCTCCTCACAGCGCAGCGACTCGTCGGCGCCCCACTGGGCCCGGCTGATCACCTTGGGGCCACCGCCGGGCAGCGGCGCGGCGACCGAGTTGAGCTGATCGTCGATGGCCCCACGGCCGGGATCGATCAGCACGGCCGAGAGCGGAGCGGCGGTCTGCGCCGGATCATCGGTGTGTCCAGCCTCGGGATTCGCGACCTTGTGCGTGGTCAGGACCTGTACGGCCTTCGTCGCACCTACGTAGATCGGTTCGGTGCCGGTCCGTGCCGGGGCGGGGGAGCGGTCGTCTCGGTTGGTGTCGACCCGATCGGCCGGATACCAGGCGCCCCAGGTTCCGTCGGACTGCTGGGCGCGGATCAGCGCGTCGGTGCCGGCCAGTTTCGTGGCCGTGAGCGCGACCATGCTGAACGGTGTGTCGCGGGTGAGCTGCTTGACCTCCGCCCCCACCTGATCGGCCATATTGGGAGGTACTGCGCCCGGAGCGAGTGCGGGTCCGGACGGGTCGGCGCCCGGCGTCTGCGCCGGATCCAGCGGGGCGGCAATGAATCCGGGACCCGAGTGGGCCGGCTGCGGCGGCGGTGCCTGCGATCGCTCACCGAATTGCGGCAGCGGGATCTCGTTCGGTAGTCGCACGCCCGGTGGGGCGGGCAGGCCGGGCGGTACCGGAATCGCCTTGGGCAGCGGCAGCTTCCGCAGATCGGACAGGTGCAGATCGGGCAGATTCAAACCGGTGAGTTCACGCAGCGGCAGTACGACGTCGGGGGCGGAGGACAGGGCGACTTCGGCGAGTTCCGCGGGAATCGCGGCAAGGTTGCTGTCATCTGCTGGCAGATAGCCAGGGGATTCGCGCAGTGTCAGCGTCGCGAGTGGAGCGGCAACCGCGAGGGTCGCGACCACGGGTAGGACAAAGGAACGTTTCGGACGACGGTACGGCACGAGCATCTCCCATTCAGGTAGAACCGGTGACCGCCAGCTCGGAGCACGGGGTTGATTCCTGACGGATCAATGGTCACACTAGTCCCAAATGCCACAAATCTAAACCTTTGGTTGAGGCTTAGGGCTATGATAGCTAGAAGATAACTTCGCAATAGCCACATAGCGTCAGGACATGCCGGGCGTGCGGTGCTTTCGATCAGCCACCAACGTCCACCGAACTCGTTGGGAGGCACGGTGAGTGACACTCGCGAAGCCGCTCGTTGTGCCGACCGGGTGCGGGTGTCCCGCAAAACACAGGAGGCACGGTGAGTGACACTCGCGAAGCCGCTCGCTGTGCCGACCGGGTGCGGGTGTCCCGCAAAACACAGGAGGCACGGTGAGTCGGCATCGGGTGAGTTGGTGCGGGCTTCCCTCGAGGCACAGGAGTGACCGATGAGCCGCATCGAGAACCGAGCGAGGTACCCCCATCAGGAAGCTCCGGCGAGCAGTGTCTTCGCGGGCCGGTTGCGGCGCGGTCGAGGACAATTACTGCGTCATCGAAGAATTCGGCGCGGCGCGCGGATCGGATTGGTCGTGCTCCCGATCACCGGTGCGACGGTGATGGCGTTCGCGCTGTCCGTGGGCGGTGGATCCGGGCCCCGGAACGCTTCCTCCGAGGCCGCCGCGGGCCCCGGACATGGGCGCGGGATGAGTCAGGACGGCGCCTTCGACCAGGCCGCGGGGGGTGCCACGGCCGACGGCATCCTGCAGCACTACTACCCGGGCGCACAGCTGGGAACCATCGCGCCGACGACCGTGCGAGTCCGGCTGACCGTCTACGACAACGAGACGCTCGATGTGTACTCCGATTCCGGTCTGACCGTCGCCGGTCGGCGTGTGGTGGCCGGTCAGGCGGCCCACCTGACTCCGGTGCCGGGCGGTGGTGCGAACGTTGTGGTCACCGTCGGCTGTGACGGGGATGTGCTCTGGCAGGGATCGACCGACGATCCGTGGGCCTATCCCGCCGACCCGGGGCCCCACCGCCCGGCCGCAGAACAGCTGAAGGTGTGCGACGGCTCGGGCTTCCGCGGGGCCCTGGGAGTCGCCGAGGACAACGGCGCACCCGTCACGGTGAACCAACTCGATGTCGACGACTATCTGCTGGGTGTCGTCCCAGCGGAGATGCAGGCCAACTGGGCCGACAAGGGCGCCGCCGAAGCGCTGCGCGCACAGGCGATCGCGGCCCGGTCCTATGCCCTGGCCGAACATCGCTACCCCTACGCCCAGACCTGCGATACCACCGACTGCCAGATGTATCCGGGTACCGACAAGGAGGACTCCCGCGCCGCCGACGCCGTCCATTCGACAGCGGGGCAGGTCCTGATGCGGGACGGCCGGATCCTGCGCACCGAGTACTCCGCCGCGCCCGGCGGTGGTCAGCCGATCGATATCGCCACCCTCGAGGTGGGTCCGGCGCCCGCGCAATTGCAGTCCGTTCCATCCGCACCGGCTCCCGCCGCGCCCGCTCCGATCGGACCCACGTCCGCCGACCCGGAGCAGGCTGTCAGGGCCGGCACCGGCATCGATACGAAATATATCGAGAGTGGCGGTGCGTCAGGACCTCTGGGTGATCCCATGGGCCCCGAATCGCTGTTGCCCGGCAGGGGTGGGACATTCCGTCTGTACCAGGGCGGGGTGATCATCGAGACTCCGACGCTCGGCGCCCAGATCGTCGACTACGCCCGGCTCTTGCAACTCGCTCCGGATGTGACGCAGGGTGTGGGGGTGGATGCGGCGGACCGGGTCCCGCCGGGTGGCACCCGTCCTCCCGGTACTGCGGCGACTCCGACGCCGCCGGGGACTCCCACGGCGCAGTCTGCGATGGATCGGCCCGGCAGCACCAACTCCGCAGATGTCGAACCTGCCCAGCAGCCGCCGTCGGCGCCGCCCGCTGCCGGTATCGCGGCGGCTCCGGATCACACCGCACCGGTTCCCGGAGCGGCGCCGCCGGGCGAATGAAGCCGGTACCGAATCCGGCTCAGCCCAGGGATGTGTCGTCGACGGATTCGGCGAGCCGCCGCAACAGATCCCCGAGCTGATCGAGATCGGTGCGGTCCATTCCCGCCAGCAGTCGGATCTCGTTGTCGACGTGCAGCGGCATCAGCTCGTCGATCACCTCCCGGCCGTGGTCGGTCAGCTGGACCCGGATGGTGCGACGGTCCTTGGCGTCCGGTGTGCGGCGGACCAGATTCTTGGCCGCCATCCGGTCGATGCGGTTGGTGATGGCGCCCGAGGTCACCATCGTGGCCTTGAGCAGATCGCCCGCCGTGAGCCCGTCCGGTCCACCGGAGCGTCGCAATGTGCTCAGGACATCGAACTCCCAGTATTCGAGGCCGTGTCCGGCGAAGAAGTCCTTCATCTCGAGCTCGATCCGGCGGCCCATCCGCTTGATCCTGCCGATGATGTGGGTGGGCCAGACATCGAGGTCGGGACGCACTTTCCCCCAGTCGGCGACGATGCGGTCCACGGCGTCGGTCATCACTCTCCTCTCGACGGTGTGAATCTTAATGTTCATATACTTGACATCAAGGTATTTCCCGGTGTCGAATTATCTCAACGTTGAGATTATCAATCGGGAGATACCGCCATGTCACGCACCGCGCTCCGCGGATCGAGTGCCGCTGTCCTCGCCGTTACCGGGCTCGCCCCGCTGGTGTGGGGCAGCACCTACGCGATCACTGCGGAATTGCTGCCACCCGACCGGCCGATGTTCACCGCGCTGATGCGTGCCCTTCCCGCGGGACTGGTGCTGCTCGCGGTGACTCGGACCCTGCCGCACGGGCGCTGGATCGGCCGGGTCGCGCTGCTCGGGCTGCTCAATATCGGCGCCTTCTTTCCGCTGCTGTTCCTGGCGGCCTATCGCCTGCCGGGCGGAGTGGCCGCCGTACTGGGTTCGGCCGCACCGGTTTTCGCACTCGGCTTCGCCGGGCTGCTGTTGCAGGCGCGGCCGAGTGGGCGCAAGGTGCTGGCCGGCATCATCGGCATCGCAGGGGTCGCGCTCGTGGTACTGCGGGCGAATGCCGCACTGGATACCGTCGGCGTCATCGCCGGATTGGCAGGGGCCGCGTCGATGGCCGCGGGCACGGTGCTGACTGGTCATTGGGGCCGTCCCGAGGGCGTCGGACCGCTGGCGTTCACCAGTTGGCAGCTTACCGCCGGCGGGCTCGTACTGCTGCCGTTGGCGCTGCTCACCGAGGGTGCGCCGCCCACGCTGGACGGTGCTGCCGTGGCGGGATACCTGTATCTCGGCGTGCTGGGAACCGCGGCGGCGTATGCGATCTGGTTCCGCGGTCTGGCGCGGGTACCGGCGACCTCTGTCGCCTTTCTGGGACTGCTCAGCCCGCTGTCGGCTGCCGTGATCGGCTGGGCGGCCCTCGGACAGTCGCTGACCCCGATGCAACTGCTCGGAATGGCGATCGCACTCGGCGCAACGGTGCTGGGGCAGATCGGGGTTCGCGTGCGGGAGCCGAAACCTGTCGATCCGGGACGGGCAGTCGATCCGGCCGTGGATTCCGAAATCCGAGCGGCCTGATGCGAATTACCGTCTTCGGCGCTGCCGGAACCGCCGGATCTCGAATCGTCGACGAGGCGTTGACGCGTGGCCACGATGTCACCGCGATCAGCCGGGCGGCCGCGGGATCGGGTGCCGTCCCGGCCGGGGTGACCGTGCGCAGCGGCGATGCGACCGACCCGGCGCAGGTGGCTGTCGCCGTGACGGGAGCCGACGTGGTGGTGAGTGCGACGCGGCCGCGCCCGGGACGCGAATACGAACTGGCCGTCGTGGCGAAATCACTTCTGGACGGTCTGCACGGGACCGGAATCCGGCTGTTGGTGGTCGGTGGTGCCGGTGATCTGATCCTGCCCGGTACGGGTGGTGGTCTCGTCATGGAGCAGCCGGATTTCCCGCCGGACTGGCTGCCGATCGCTCTGGCCTGCCATGCGCAGCGCGAGGTGTTCGCCACTACGGCAACCGATGTCGATTGGTCGTATCTGAGTCCGCCCGCCCTGCTCGAACCCGGTGAGCGCCGCGGGGCCTATCGGCTCGGCGCCGATGAACTGCTCAGTGACGATGCGGGCGTCTCCCGGATCTCCATGGAGGATTTCGCGGTAGCGCTGCTCGATGAGGCGGAAGGTCCGCGCCACCTCCGCCGGCGCTTCACGGTCGGCTACTGAGCCGCGTTATCCGATTCTTAAGGATCGGCCAATCGTGCGCGGTGAGGATGGCGGTGTCTGCTGAGAGGTTCTCCGCGTTGTGAGTTGGACCGGCACCGGTGTCCTCGGCAGGCGGTAGAGTCCCAGCCCGGGGGAGGTCCGATGAGCACTGTCACCGCGGTCGCCGTCTCTCCCGAACCCCGGACCGAATGCCACCGATCCGATATCCGAATTGCGAGGGGGGACAGCGCCGATGAGCTACCCGTACGGTCAGCCCGAATATCCGGGCTACGGCTATCCGCCGGCGGGGTATCCACCCGCGGGCTACCCACCGCCCGGGTACGCGCCCTACGGCTATCAGGAACTGCGGCCCAGTGGCGGAGCGGCGATCACCGCCGGAGTGTTCGCGCTGTTGCTGGCTCTGCTCGCAGCCCTGGGCATCATCGGATTGATCAGTGCGGCAGTGAGTCTGAACGAGGTGCATCGCCACTACAGCTCCTACAGCGACAGCTACGTCACGACCGGATCGAGCGGTGCGGGCAACATCTTCTATGTCTTCGCCGTAGCCGACGGGGTCTTCGCCCTGCTGTGGGCGATCGGCGGCATCATGCTGATGAATCACAAGAACGCCGGCCGGGTCATGCTGATCGTGCTGTCGTCGATCGGTCTGCTCGGCGGTATCGCCGGCATGATCTCCGCCTTCGCCAGCGGCGTACCCGCGGCCTCGATCGGTGGCATCGTCGGCCTGGCCATCGCGGTACTGATGTTGAGCCTGACCCTGTCCGGCTCGGCCAAGCGCTGGTGCGGTGCGGGCATGCCGGTGTATCCGCCGGCCGCGTACTACGGCCAGCCGCCCTACCCGTACTGAGGGGGCGACCATGGGATATCCGTACGCGCCGCAGTACGCGCCGCCGCCGAAACCCGGTGGGGGAACGGCGATCACCGCCGGAATACTGACATTGCTGGAGGGTGTCGGGGTCACCGCCCTCGCGATCGGCGGGGCGGTCTCGACTCGTCATGACCGGCAGGAGGGATCCGATATGGCGGGAGACATGATCGGCCTGATCCTGGTTGGTGGGTTGGCGGCGCTGCTGCTCGCCGGCGCCATTTTGCTGCTGGCCCGGCGCACCGCCGGGCGTGTCATCGTGATCGGGCTGTCCACGCTGGTCATGCTGGCGATTCCGATCATCGGGATCATCGTGGCCGCATCCGGCGATGTCCAGGAGGGGGATGTGCTGACATTCGCGGTCTTGTTCGGGATCCTGCTCGTCGCCGAACTGCCCATCCTCGTCTGCGCGGTGGCCAGCTCCACCGGTCGCTGGATCGCCGCGCGAACAGCACCTGCGTTGCCCTACCCGTACTACTGAATCCGGCGGCTCAGGCCGCGCACATCGACCGGAGTACACCACGCAGAATCGGCGCACCGTAGGTGGCGGGTGCGAAGGCCAGTGTCTCGGCGATACCGAGCGGAGTGAGCACCGCCGCCGACACTCCGGCCAGGCTGCCGATGCCGTTGGCGGCGGTCAGCAGCAGGCTGGTCACGTCGAGGGCGAGCGTGGTGAGGTCGAGTGCGTTCTGCACATTCACCTCGGCCAGCGCGACGGAGTCGAGAGCCTTGCCCTCGTAGATATCGAAGCCCAGATTGGTCAGGAAGGTGACCGGGCCGTAGTCCATATAGTCGACCAGCGGTCCCAGCTGTTCGGACTTGCGCAGCAGTGCCGCCTTCGCGATCCGGTTGTCGCGCAGGAAATCCTGCAGGCCGGAAGCCGTCGTGTCGAGCTGTGCGCGATCGATCGGCAGCTCGCTGTGGGTCAGGAATTCCCGGGTGCGTGCCACGACGGTGGCGGTGGTCAGATCGGCGATCGGAGTGCAGGTACCGTCGGCGGCCCGGACCTGCCGGGCCAGATCGGTGATCGGAGCTGGGACGTCGATGTGCTCGCTCGGGAAGTCCGAGTCGTCGCTCAGGTCCAGCCGGCTGTCGTTCGCGTCGGCGGTGCACCGGCCGCCCATTCCGTCCTGGACACGACGAGCGAGCCACTGCACACCGCTGAACACGCCACCGACGAGGAATTTCAGGAAGAACCCGGCCGTCGGCACGAGACTCACGGCCAATTGCGCCGGAATCTTCACGATGCGGTTGGCGAGGAGGAACACCTCGATCACGTCGGCGACAGTCAGCCGGGAGACCGAGACCGTCCGGTCGATGCGACCGGTGCGGACGGCGTCGAGGCCGTTGACGAGATACGTCACGATGGGATTGTCGAGTTCGGCCGCATATCCGCCGAGGCTGTTCGGGTCGACGGGCAGCACATCGCGATGTACCCGCAGAGTGGCCAGATCGTGCCGGAATCGCGCGACCTGATCGTCGTAGGCGTTCAGTTGCACCGCCGGAATCGACGGGCGCAGCGTCGCCGCCGCCGAGACCGTGATGTCGTCGAAGGTGGGTTGTCCGCACGTCCCGGCATCGCCGGCGACGGTCGCATCGGCGAGTGCGTCCGGCGGATCGGCGCGGACGCTCGCGGGGGAGATCAGTCCCGCGCCGAGGGCACCGGAGAGGATGACAGCGGCCAGGGCGGGCGAGTACGCGCGGGACAATCGCATGGCTGTGATTCCTTCGAGTCGGCCATCACCGTCCACATCGAACCTGGACGGCTGTTCAGTTCGATGCACATGTAATAGTCCTGCGATGTCGCGCGGGTGAATAACGGAGTTACCGGCGGGGGAAATCGGGGTGGCCGTCGCGGTTGGGCAATGGCCTGAAGACGCGGAGCGACGCTACGGCTACGCTGGGCTCCCGTGACCGTCGCAGCTCCCTTCGATCTGATTGTCGTCGGCTCCGGATTTTTCGGGCTGACCGTGGCCGAACGCACTGCCAACCTGCTGGGCAAGCGAGTGCTCGTGATCGAGCGCCGCTACCACCTGGGAGGTAACGCCTATTCGGAGCCGGATCCGGAAACCGGAATCGAAATCCACAAGTATGGCGCCCATCTGTTCCACACCTCGAACAAGCGGGTATGGGATTACGTCAACCAATTCACCGAATTCACCAGCTACCAGCACCGCGTCTTCGCGCTGCATAAGGGCCAGGCCTACCAGTTCCCGATGGGGCTGGGCCTGATCTCGCAGTTCTTCGGCCGGTATTTCACGCCCGAGGAGGCCCGGGCGCTGATCGCCGAACAGTCCGCGGAGATCGAATCCGACGGCGCGGCCAATTTCGAGGAGAAGGCGATCTCGCTGATCGGCCGTCCCCTCTACGAAGCCTTCATGCGCGACTACACCGCCAAGCAGTGGCAGACCGATCCCAAGGACCTGCCCGCCGGCAATATCACCCGGCTGCCGGTTCGCTACAACTTCGACAATCGCTATTTCAACGACACCTACGAGGGTCTGCCGCGCAACGGGTACACCGCGTGGCTGGCGAAGATGGCGGAATCGGATCTGATCGAGGTCCGGGTGGACACCGATTGGTTCGAGGTCCGCGACGAGATCCGTGCCCAGAACCCCGACGCCCCGGTGGTCTACACCGGGCCGCTGGATCGCTATTTCGACTACAGCGAGGGCGAACTCGGCTGGCGCACCATCGATTTCGAGACCGAGGTGCTGAAAACCGGTGATTTCCAGGGCACTTCGGTAATGAACTACAACGATGCGGATGTGCCCTACACCCGCATCATCGAGCCGCGGCACTTCCATCCGGAGCGCGATTCGTATCCGGCCGACAAGACGGTCATCATGCGCGAGTTCTCCCGTTCCGCGCAGACCGGCGACGAGCCGTACTACCCGATCAACACCCCCGAGGATCGCGTCAAACTGCTTGCTTACCGCGAGCGCGCGAAGAACGAAACCGCAACGGCGAAAGTCGTTTTCGGCGGCCGGCTGGGCACCTACCAGTACCTCGACATGCATATGGCGATCGGTAGCGCGCTCAGCGCCTTCGACAATGTGCTGCGGCCGCACCTGGAATCCGGCGAACCGCTCATCGACACCGATTCCCGGTAATCGCATGCGCCCCCAGCCCGTACTGCGGATGCAGGAAGTGAAATGACCGCACAACTGACCGTCGAGGACATGACCACCGAGACTCGCGCGAAATCCCTACTGCAGCGCATCATCCTGCCTCGCCCGGGTGAGCCGCTGGATGTGCGGACGCTGTATCTGGAGGAGTCGGCGACCAACGCCCGGCGCGCACACGCGCCGACGCGTACCTCGCTGTCGATCGGCGCCGAATCCGAGGTGTCGTTCTGCACCTACTTCAACGCGGTGCCGGCCAGTTACTGGCGACGCTGGACGATTCTGGATTCGGTGGTGCTGCGTCTGGAGTTGTCCGGGCACGGCCGGGTGGACGTGTACCGCTCCAAGGCCGACGGCTCCCGGATTCACGTACAGGGCAACGAATTCGCCACGTCCGCGGCGAGCCGCGAATCGGTGACCGGCCCGTCCGACTCCGTTTTCGTCGAATTCGAGATCGAGCTCGCGCCGTTCGAGGACGGCGGCTGGATCTGGTTCGACATCACCACCGACAATGCCGTCGAATTGCGCAGCGGCGGCTGGTACGCGCCCATCGAGGCGCCCGGTGAGGGCAGTATCGCGGTGGGTATGCCCACCTTCAACCGCCCGACCGACTGTGTGAAAACCCTTGCCGCCCTTGGTTCGGACCCGCTGGTCCTGGAGAAGATCCAGGCCGTGATCATTCCCGATCAGGGCAACCGCAAGGCCGTCGACGAGCCCGGATTCGCCGAAGCGGCAGCAGTTCTCGGTGATCGGCTCGCGATTCACAACCAGCCGAATCTCGGCGGTTCCGGCGGTTACAGCCGGGTCATGTACGAGGCGCTGAAAACCACCGACGCGCAGTACATCGTCTACATGGACGACGATATCGAGATCGAGCCGGACTGCATTCTGCGTGCGCTGGCCTTCGCCCGGTTCTCGCGCACGCCCACCCTGGTCGGCGGGCAGATGCTGAATCTGCAGGAGCGGTCGCATCTGCACACCATGGGCGAGGTCGTCGATCGCGGTATCTGGATGTGGACCGCGGCGCCGAATGTCGAATACGACCACGATTTCTCGAAATACCCACTGCGCGACCGCGACAATTCGAAACTGCTGCATCGCCGCATCGACGTGGATTTCAACGGCTGGTGGACCTGCGTCATCCCACGCTCGGTGGCCGAGGAGATCGGTCAGCCGCTGCCGCTGTTCCTGAAATGGGACGACGTCGAATATGGCTTGCGCGCTCGCGCGGCCGGATATCCGACTGTCACCCTGCCTGGTGCGGCGGTCTGGCATATGGCGTGGAGCGACAAGGACGACGCCATCGACTGGCAGGCGTATTTCCATCTGCGCAATCGCCTGGTGGTCGCGGCGCTGCACCTCGGTAACGACGGCCGGCCGATGGTCGTCAACACCGTCAAGGCGACGCTGAAACACCTCCTGTGCCTGGAATATTCGACGGTCGCGATTCAGAACCAGGCCATTCGGGATTTCCTCGCCGGGCCGGACAAATTGTTCGAGCTGTTGCCGACCGCGCTGGGCCGGGTGGCCTCGATGCGCAAGGAATTCCCCGATGCGGTGGTCGTCGGTTCCTCGACCGAGTTGCCGCTGCCCAGTGGAGCGGATGTGGGCGCGGTCGGTGAGCCGTCGAATCCGCTGGCCAAGATCGTGCGTCTGGGCAAGGGTGTGCTGCACAATCTGCGTGGAGCCAACTCCGTGCATCACGACCGCCCGCAGCTGAACGTTCCCACCCTCGACGCGCGTTGGTTCCTCCTCTCGCAGGTCGATGGGGTTACCGTGACCACAGCCGACGGGCGTGGTGTGGTGTACCGCAAACGTGATCCGCGTCAGGCCCGGGAGCTGTTCGCCGAGGCGCTGCGGCTGCGCCGCGAACTCGCTGCCCGGTTCCCGGAGTTGCGGGAGAGCTACCGCTCCGCACATGCGCAGCTGACCAGCACCGCGGCGTGGGAGAAGGCCTTCGGAATCAACCCGAGTGAGGACAAATGAGCGCTCCTGCAGCCTCCGATCCGGCCGGCGCCCCGCATCTGCGGGTGGTCTCGGACCCGGCGTCCTCGCCCGCGGAAGTCAAGATCATCAACGCGGTCCAGGGCGCGATCGGGACTCCGGGGGTGATCAAGGCCGCGCGCGGGATGTCGCACTTCGGTGAGCACGCACTGGGCTGGATGGCCATCGGCGCGGCAGGCGCCCTGGTCGACAAGTCCCGCCGGCGGCAGTGGGCCGGGGTCGCGGTCGGTGCCTTCGGCGCCCACGCGGCCTCGGTCGTCATCAAGCGCGTCGTGCGGCGACCACGTCCGCACGATCCGTCGGTGCAGGTCAACGTGTCGACGCCGAGCAAGCTCAGCTTCCCGTCGTCGCATGCCACCTCCACGACGGCGGCGGCCGTGTTGCTCGGAAAATTGACCGGGCTACCCTTGCCTGCGGTGCTCGTGCCGCCGATGCTGCTCTCCCGGGTCGTTCTGGGAGTGCACTATCCCTCCGACGTACTCGCCGGGTCCGCTCTGGGTGCGGCATCCGCCGCAGCCGTGCTAGCCGCCGAAAAGAGATTCACCAGTGACCGCACAGGAAAGAACCCTCGCTGATATGAGTGAAGAGCCGACCGGCACCGACCTCGACGACGCCGTCCTGAAGGGTCCGCCGAAGACGCTGGCCGGCGGAATCGTGAAGGCCGTGCGGCCACGGCAGTGGGTCAAGAACGTTCTCGTCCTGGCGGCCCCGCTGGCCGCCGGCAAGGACGCGGCCTCCGGCGCCTATGTGCTGGCGGACGCGACCGTGGTCGCGCACATCGTGATCGCGTTCGTCGTGTTCTGCCTGGCGGCCTCGGGCATCTATCTGGTCAACGACGCACTCGACGTCGAGGCCGACCGGGCTCATCCCACCAAGCGCTTCCGGCCGATCGCCGCGGGCGTGGTGCCGGTGAACCTCGCGTATTCGCTGTCTGCGGTACTGCTGGTCGCCTCGCTGGCCCTCTCGTTCGTGGCGTCCTGGCATCTGGCCGTGGTGATGGCGGTCTACATCGGCATTCAGCTGGCCTACTGCTTCGGCCTGAAACATCAAGCGGTGCTCGATATCTGCATCGTGTCCTCGGGCTTCCTGCTGCGCGCGGTCGCCGGTGGCGCCGCCGCCGACATCCGGCTGTCGCAGTGGTTCCTGCTGATCATGGCGTTCGGCTCGCTGTTCATGGCGGCCGGAAAGCGCTACGCGGAGTTGAAGATCGCACTCGACACCGGTGCGAAGATCCGCAAGTCGCTGCAGTACTACACCCCCACCTACCTGCGCTTCATCTGGACGCTGTCGGCCACCGCGCTGGTGATCTTCTACGGGCTGTGGGCCTTCGAAACCGATCACAAGCACACCCAGTGGTTCGCGATCTCGATGATCCCGTTTACCATCGCAATCCTGCGCTACGCGGTCGACGTCGATGGCGGCGAGGCCGGAGAACCCGAAGAGATCGCGCTGGGGGATCGCATATTGCAACTCCTGGCTATCGCCTGGATCGGAGCGGTAGGTGTCGCTGTCTATCTCACCTGACGAGATGCTGGTAGCGGAAGAAGAACACGGAGAAGGGGCAGCGGCGGAGTCGCCGGATCGCGCATCGTTGCGCGACAGCGATGCCGCACGCCGCTTCTCGCTGTTATCCCGCACGGTATTCGTCGGTGGGGTGATCATCACCCTCCTGCTGTTCGGTATCGGCGCCTGGCAACGGCGCTGGATCGCCGACGACGGTCTGATCGTGTTGCGCACCGTGCGCAATCTGATGGCCGGCAACGGCCCTGTCTTCAATCCGGGCGAGCGGGTGGAAACCAACACCAGCGCCGCCTGGACCTACGTGATCTGGTTCTTCGGCTGGATCAGCGATGCCCGGCTCGAATACGTCAGCCTGGTTGTGGCGCTGACCCTTTCGCTGCTGGCCATCGTTTTCGCCATGGCCGGTTCGGCCAGACTGTGGCGGCCGTTCACCGGTGCCGCCCCGACCCTGCTCCTGCCCGCGGGTGCGCTGGTCTACATCGCGGTGCCCCCGGCCCGCGACTACGCCACCTCCGGCCTGGAAAACTGCCTGGTCATCTTCTGGCTCGGCGTGCTGTGGTGGCTGCTGCTGCGCTGGAGTCAGGACGCGCGGCCGCGTCTGGTGAATCTCCTCCTGACCGGTTTTTGGGCCGGGCTGTGCTGGGTGGTCCGGCCGGAGATGACCGTCATCGGCGGTCTGGCCCTGGCCGTGTTGTTCTTCTCGCGGATGCCGCGGACCCGGTTGCGGCCCTTGTTCACTCGCGCGCTGCTGGTGGTGGTCGGCGGTCTGGTGCCGGTCGGTTATCAGATCTGGCGGATGGGCTACTACGGCCTGCCCTATCCGAACACCGCCGTGGCCAAGGAGGCCGGTGGCGCGAAATGGCAACAGGGCCTGAAGTATCTGTGGGATCTGATCGGGCCGTACTACCTCTGGATTCCGCTGCTGGTGCTCGTCATCGCGGGGGTGGCCCTGCTGCTGCGCGGCCGGCGCGTACGGGATGTCGTGGCCGAGAGCACGGCCACCGCGGCAGGCCGGGCGACTCGCCTCCAGCGGTGGCTGCGGTCCCCGGCCGCGGTGGTGACGCTGATGGTCGGCGGCGGTCTGCTGCTGGTCGTCTTCAACATCCGCGTCGGCGGCGACTTCATGCACGGTCGCATGCTGCTGCCGCAGTTGTTCTGCCTGCTCCTGCCGGTTTCGTTACTGCCCGTGCGACTTCCGGTCGCGAGCGGGGAATCGGATCGCCCCGGATGGTTGCGCTGGTCCTTCGCGCTGCCGCTGATCGCCTGGGCGGGCACCGTGGGCTGGGCGCTGTTCGCCGCCAACACCACCGCCAACACCTCGGGTGGCCAGATCAGCGCGTCGGGCATCGTCGACGAGCGGATCTACTACGTCCTCAACAGCGGCCATGATCACCCGGTCCTGGCCGAGGACTATCTCGACTATCCCCGGATGCGGGCGATGGTCCAGGACATCGCGGCCAACCCGAGCGGCGGCCTGCTGATCAACTCCCCGTCATACATGATGTGGTACGTCGCGCCGCCCCCGTTGCCGATTCCGCCCAACGGGTACGGCCATACCGTCTACTTCCTCAACCTGGGCATGACCAGCATGAACGTGCCGCTCAGCGTTCGGGTCATCGACCAGGAGGGGCTGGCCTATCCGCTGGCCGCACACACCGATCGGCTGGCCGACGGCCGGATCGGGCACGACAAGAGCCTGTATCCGGACTGGGTGGTCGTCGACACCGGTATGGTCGACCAACATCCATGGATGCCGTGGTTCCTCGACGAGAAGTGGGTAATACAGGCGCGCACGGCGCTGAGCTGCCCTTCGACCCAGGATCTACTCGCCTCGTATCGGGCGCCGCTGACCCGGGATCGGTTCAAACACAATCTCATTCAGTCGCTGCATTTCGCGAAGTACCGCATCGACCGAGTGCCCAAGTACGAGATTCAGCGGTGCCATCTAATGGACCCGACCACACCGCCGCCGGCACCGAACTAGACCGCCGTCGGCAACCGATTACTCCTGCATTAGTCTCGGTTTGATAACGCAGACGTATTGATTTCACGATACGCTCGGTGACGTACGTCCGTCGGGGGCGCATCGTCGTATGCGTGCGGGTGATCATTCGCAGAGGAAAGCGGTCGGACGGCCGCATTACGGAAAGGCCGGACAGGGATATGCGAGGCGTGACTGTGCGATGGGTGCAGCAGAGACGGCGGAGAGGGTCGCACCAACCGTCGGCGTCTCGGCGTGCCGGATGGCTGCGGCGGTCTGCGGTGGGAGTGGCACTGGCGACGTTGCTGCCGTTCGGGGTGTCGGTGGCACACGCCGGACATGCGGCCGCCGCATTCAACCCGTCGGGTATCGACTTCTGGGTCGACTCGGCGATGGGGCCGATCAAATCCCGTATCTTCCGCGCGGCGGACGGCAACAACAGCCGGGTCGTTTACGCGCTCGACGGTATGCGTGCCCGGGGCGACCTCAGCGGCTGGGAGGCCGAGACCAACATCATCCCGGCGCTGGTCAACGCGAATATCAACGTGGTCATGCCGGTGGGCGGTCCGTCGAGCTTCTACGCCGACTGGAATGCTCCGAGCAACTTCTTCGGCATCGACACCGCGTCGGCGGGTTCCGCGGGTTCGTCGACGGGTTCGGCGATAACCGGATCCTCGAACTACAACGAGACGCTGGGCAAGGTCAACACCTACAAGTGGGAGTCCTTCCTGACTCAGGATCTGCCGCAGGCGTTGTCCGGGCGGATGGGCTTCAGCTCGCACCGCAATGGTGTGTTCGGGCTGTCGATGGGCGGTAGTGCGGCGCTCACGCTGGCGGCGTACCACCCGGATCAGTTCAGCTATGCCGGTTCGTACTCCGGGTACCTGAACATCTCCGCGCCCGGTATGCGCGAGGCCATGCGCGTAGCCATGCTCAGCGCCGGTGGGTACAACATCGACGCCATGGCGCCGCCGTGGGGCTCGCAGTGGTTGCGGATGGATCCGTTCGTGTTCGCGCCGCGGTTGAAGGCCAACAACACTCGGCTGTGGATCGCGGCTGGTAGCGGTCTGCCCTCGGCGGCGGACACGACGTCACCGCTCGACATCATCCAGGGCTCGCCGCTGGAGGCGCTGGCGCTGGCGAATACCCGTGCCTTCCAGGTTCGGATGATGACCCTGGGTGCGGGCAACGTCACCTACGATTTCCCGAACGTGGGTGTGCACAACTGGCACAACTGGGAGGCCGAGGTCTATCGGATGATCCCGGATATGTCGCCCAACATCGGCTGATACCGGCCTGTGCCGACACGACGCGGCCCCGCGACGGACATTCCGTCGCGGGGCCGCGTCGTTGTGCCATCCCGGCTTCCCGGCCGGCGAAACGGGCGACGCTGATCATTTGCTGTGCATGTCTCCGGCGGGTTTCTTCGGGTATATTCCATCCGGAACTGTGCTGCGGATCACCTTTCGGGATATTTTTCCGAGTCGAATCTTCTTGCGGTAGCCCTGGATCGCCGATGCTCGGCTGGTATCGAAGAACCCGCAGTACAGCGGCGAGTGCGTAGCGCCGGAACGCTTTTTGTCTGTGTTGTCCGGAATGAGTGACGGTCGCATGGTGTGGGATCGATGCGATCGCCACTTCAGGTGAAAGGTCGAGTTCGATGCGATTTGCGCGCAGGAAGCCGCTGCTCGGAAGTAGGCCGGTGGGTAGGTTCGGATTCCGGCTCAGGAGCTCGGCGCTCGGGCTGGCATTCGCGATTCTGCTCCCGCTGGGCGTTTCCATTCTCGGCCACGGGGTCACCGCTTCTGCCGCATTCGATCCCGCAGGGCAGGATTTCTGGGTCACCTCGCCGGTCATGGGGCCGATCAAGTCCCGAATCTTCCGCGCCAAGGACGGCAACACCAATCGAGTCGTCTACGCCCTCGACGGTCTGCGCGCGCCCGAGACCCTGAACGGCTGGGAGATCGAGACCAATGTCGCGCAGATGCTCACCGACTGGAATATCAATGTGGTGATGCCGGTGGGCGGCCAATCCAGTTTCTACGCCGACTGGAATGCGCCGAGCTCGTTCTTCGGTGTGCCGCCCAGCGGTTCCGGCGTCGCCGGTACGGGATCCGGTGCCACCGAGGCAATGCTGGGCGGGCCGGGGAAGAGCTACCGCTACGAGTGGGAATCCTTCCTGACCTCCCAGCTGCGCGGTGCACTGCGCGACCGCCTGGGTTTCCGTGCCGACCGCAACGGGGTCTTCGGATTGTCGATGGGTGGCAGTGCCGCTTTGACGCTGGCGGCCTATCACCCCGATCAATTCAGCTTCGCGGGCTCGTTCTCCGGCTACCTGAATATCTCCGCACCCGGTATGCGCGAGGCGATTCGGGCCGCGATGATCGACGCGGGTGGGTACAACGTCGATTCGATGGCGCCGCCGTGGGGTCCGCAGTGGTTGCGGATGGATCCGTTCGTCTTCGCGCCGCAGTTGATCGCGAACAACACCCGGCTCTGGATCGCCGCGGGCAGCGGCGTGCCATCGCAACAGGACCTGGGTCTGCCCCTGCCGGCCGCCGCCGATCACATCGTTCGCGGGGCCCCGCTGGAGGCCCTGGCATTGGCCAATACGCGGTCGTTCCAGGTGCGGATGATGACACTCGGTGCGCAGAACGTGGTGTATTCGTTCCCGAATGTCGGTGTGCACGACTGGTTCAACTGGCAGGACGAGGCCTACCGCATGGCACCGGACCTTTCGGCGAATATCGGCTGAACAGCGGCGAAATTCACCACCGCAGTGGTTGATTCGTCATTTCGCGCTGTGATTTCACCGGCGACGCGATAAGGTCTCTGCACGATTACGAATGGCGCACGGGCGGATATCGGCCATCCGGCCGGGGTCCGTGTTGCGAACGAATGGGCGGTCGAATATCGTCCAGCGAGCGCAAGTGTGACCGTTCGTAGCCGCGGCGTCGCTCATGTCGAATGGTCGGGTTCGATATGAGCACTCGATCCTGTCATTGTGACGGAATGGTCGTGGCGCGGCGACAACAGCAAACAGCAGAAAGAGAGCAGTATCCATGCGTTTCGGCAGGTCGGCCGCGCCGGTTTCGCAGCAGCGGCGAAGTGCTCAGCGTGGTTGGCGTACACGACTTCTCACTGCGGGCGCCGCTCTGGCGCTCCCGATCGCGGCGGGCTCCATCGCCCCGTCCGCTGTCGCCGCACCGATTCACGCGCCCGTACACCAGACGCCCGCGGGCGGCTACGACGAACTGATGGTTCCGTCGAGCATGGGCCCGGTCAAGGTGCAGGTGCAGTGGGCGCGCAACGGCGGTAACGGCGCGTTGCTGCTGCTCGATGGTCTGCGCGCTCGCGACGATCGCAACGCGTGGTCCTTCGAGACCAACGCGCAGCAGATGTTCGGCAACGACAATGTCACCCTGGTGATGCCGGTCGGCGGTCAGTCCAGCTGGTACTCGGACTGGGCGGGCCCGAGCAACACGAACGGTCAGAAGTTCACCTACAAGTGGGAAACCTTCCTCACCAAGGAACTTCCGGACTTCCTTACCAACTACGGTGTTTCGCGGACCAACTACGCGGTGGCCGGTCTGTCGATGAGTGGTCCGGCGGCATTGCGCCTGGCGGGCTTCCATCGGGATCAGTTCAAGTACGCGGCCTCGTTCTCCGGCCCGTTGAACTGGAACGCCCCCGGTATGCGCGAGGCAATCCGCGTGATGATGCTCGACGCCGGCCGGTTCAATGTCGACTCGATGGCCGCGCCGTGGAGCCCGCAGTGGCTGCGTTCGGACCCGATGGTCTTCGCGCCGCAGCTGCGTGGTCTGCCGATGTTCATCTCGGCCGCCAGCGCTCTGCCGGGGCCCTATGATCACCCGAATTCCCCGGTGGGCCTGTTCAATACCGGTAATGCCATGGGAATCGAGCTGATCGCCATGGTCAGCACGCACTCGTTCAAGTCCCGGCTGGATTCGCTGGGTATCCCGGCCACCTACGACTTCCCGGCCACCGGTACCCATTCCTGGCACTACTGGCAGGACGAGCTGGGCAACGCCCGGGCGGGCATCCTCGCCGCACTGAATGCCTGATCACAGGCTGTAAAGACAGCTGATTCCGGCGCCACGCAGATTCGATCTGCGTGGCGCCGAATTGTTGCGGGACCCGGTGAGATCCGCCGTGGGCTGCTATTTCTCAGGTTTGCTGTCAGCGCGTCCTACCGGCTCCGACGGGCCGGGCGCGGTACAACACTCCTGTGGCAGTGGCATCCGAGATGCGCGGGACGCTTCGTCGTGGCCGGTGGGGCCGCCGGCGACTGGCGTTACTGGCTGCCGCCGTCGTACTGCCGCTGGCATCGGGACTCGCACCCGTTCCCGCCCTCGCCGAACCGGCCGCGGTTCCGGCTCCGGCCGGTCCGACCGTTCAGCGGGTCGACTGGCTGAGTGATCGCCGGGTGGCGCTGTGGATCGCCTCACCGTCGATGGGCTCACCGGTACAGGTGCAGTTGCTGCTGGCCCGGGACTGGAATTCCCGGCCGGACGCGCACTTCCCCGTACTGCTGATGCTCGACGGTTTGCGCGCCCAGGACGATGAGAGCGGCTGGACCAAGGATGCCGGCGCCATCGATTTCTATGCCGACAAGAACGTCACCGTGGTGCTGCCGATCGGCGGCCAGTCCAGTTTCTATTCCGACTGGATGCAGCAGGACAACGGCAAGAACTACCAGTGGGAAACCTTCCTGACCAAGGAATTGCCGCCGTTGCTGGAGAGCCAGTGGCGCGCCACGAATGTGCGTGGTGTGGAGGGGCTTTCGATGGGCGGCACGGCGGCGATGTTCCTGGCCGGCCGCAATCCCGACTGGGTGAAGTACGCCGCCTCCTATTCCGGCTTCCTGACCACCACCAGTGTGGGTATGCCGCAGGCCATCATGTTCGCGATGCGCGACGCCGGCGGATTCGACGCCAACGACATGTGGGGTCCGCCCACGAGCGGGCAATGGGCCGACCACGATCCGTACGAACTCGCGCCGAAGCTGAAGGGCACCAGCCTGTACGTCTCGGCGGGCAGTGGCGCCACCGGCGCTTACGACAAGACCTCCGACATTCCCGGCATCAGCACCAATTACGCCGGTATGGGCCTGGAGATGTTGTCCCGTTTGACCTCTCAGAACTTCGTCGAGAAACTGAACAAGCTCTCCATACCCGTGCAGGTGAATTACCGCCCGTCGGGCACTCATTCGTGGCCGTACTGGGATTTCGAGATGCGCCAGTCCTGGCCGCAGGCGGCGGCCGCCCTGGGAGTCGAGGCCGACAAGCCGCCCTGCCAGGCCGGTGGCGCGATCGCCGCCGCGGAGCAGATCGACACCTGGCTCGGCGACTGCGTCACCCCGGAGTATCCGGTGGCCAACGGCAGCGCACAGGATTTCAAGGGCGGGCGGGTGTTCTGGTCGCAGGCCACCGGCGCACACGCCGCGGCCGGAATGATCGGCGGCGTCTATCAGGCGATGGCCGGACCCGGCGGTCCGCTGGGCCTGCCCACCGAAGCCGAACAGGCGCTTCCCGACGGCCACGGCCGGTTCCAGAACTTCCAGGGCGGGGCGGTGTACTGGACGCCGGAGACGGGGGCACAGGTGGTGCGGGGCGCGATCCTGACCGAATGGGGTCGCCAGGGCTTCGAACACGGGCCCGCCGGCTATCCGACCGGACCCGAGGCCAAGACGCCGAACAAGGACGGCGTGGTGCAGGGCTTCCAGGGCGGGCCGATGTACTTCAGCGACAAGACCGGCGCGCATCGGGTGCAGGGCTTGATCCTGGGCAGGTACGGACAGCTGGGTTTCGAGAACAGCTGGCTGGGGTTCCCGGCCGGCGAGGAACAGCCGATCAAGGATCTGGGTCGCTACGCCAGGTTCGAGGGCGGCAGTATCTACTGGAGTCCGCTGTCGGGGGCCTGGGCGGTCCGCAACGGACCCATCATGGACGCCTGGGGACAGAACGGCTTCGAGAACGGCCGGCTCGGCTACCCGATCAGCGACGAATTCCCGGTACCGGGCGGAGTACAGCAGAACTTCCAGGCCGGATTCATCGTGCTGCCCGACGGAAAGCCGCCAGAGGTGCGGTAGCTGTATCTTTGGCCTCCGCTTCGCTCCGGCGGGGTTTCGGCCCGGGTGGAACGTCTCGGAAACGCTTGTCATGCGTGGTTGTTCTGCCGGTGATGAACCGACTTCAGGAGAGGTAGACAGTCTTGGCGAGCCTCTGAGTACCGCGTGAGCCGTTGGTGAAGGTTCCATCCGTGGGGCACCCCTGCGCGCGGGTTGCCGTTAACCTGGAGCGCGACCCGCTAGGCCTTGTGATGAGCTCTAGCCCTCTGCGAACTAGATCGAGGACACGATTCATGCTTCGGACCCGTCCGGTCGGAGAACGGTATATCGCCGGTGGCAAAGTTGCCGGTGTCGTGGTGGCCTTGGCGGCCACCGGATTACTCGCCGCCTGTGGTGGTAACGACTCCACGGCGTCGAGTACGCCGAGTTTGAAGCCGTCCGCCACCACGGCCGCGGCGCCGACGAAGAGCGCGGATGCGCAGCCCTCCGCACCGGAAGCCACTCCGGAGGAGGCCCCGGCGACCACCAGCGCCGATGAGCACCCCGAGCCCGCTCCCTCCTCGGCCGGCAATCCGCCGCTGTCGGACAAGGACAAGGCCTACCTGGAGGAGTTGAACAAGCGCGGCGTGACCCCGTCGAGCCCGGATATCGCCCTCACCGCCGCCAACTACATCTGCCAGAGCAAGGCCAGCGGCGCCTCGGATCAGGAGGTCAAGACGTTCGTGAACGCGATGGCCGGTACCGATCCGGGCTACGACCCGCAGAAGATGCCGGTTGAGCAGGCGGGGCAGATCTACATCGACGTGGCGACCCAGAGTTACTGCAACAAGTGAACGCGCAACGACGTTCCGGATACGGCGGCCGGGGTCCCGGTCGCCGGCGTCGGCCGGGCTGTTTGGTGTTCGTGCTGGTCGCGGTCCTGGTGGCGATCGTGGCGTTGGTCCTGTGGTTCGTCCTCGCGGGCCGGCTGCACGTACCGAAGCCCACCCCGCCGAAACCGACCAGGCCCAGTAGCCAACCGGCCTCCTGCCCAGATGTGCAGTTACTGTCGGTTCCGGGTACCTGGGAGTCGAACAGCAATGACGATCCGAGCAATCCGACCGCCAATCCGGCGTCGTTGATGCTGCATGTGTCCAACCCGGTCCGGCAGCAGTTCCCGGACTCCCGGCTCGATGTGTATACCGTCCCCTACGTCGCGCAATTCTCCAATCCGATCGCGCTGCCGCCGGACGGCCAGGAGTCCTACAACAAGAGCCGTTCGGAGGGCACCAGCCGGGCGCTCGCCGAGTTGACGGAGATGTCGAAGAACTGTCCGCTGACCAATTATGTGATCGCCGGATTCTCCCAGGGGGCGGTGATCGCGGGTGATATCGCCGCGCAGATCGGTGCCGGGCAGGGACCCATCGCCGAGGATCAGGTTCTCGGCGTCACGCTGATCGCCGACGGCCGGCGCGTTCTCGGTGCCGGCCAGGCGGACGAGGTCGGCACCTCGCCACCGGGAGTCGGCGCGGAGGTCGCGCTCAAGGGACTCTCGGTTCCCGGTATCACCATGACGGGTCCGCGGCCCGGATTCGGCGCGCTCGCCGGGCGGGTGAACACCATCTGCGCACCCGGGGATCTGATCTGCGACGCCCCGCCTCAGGCGATGAATCCGCTGAACATCCTGCCCGGTCTGGGGACGTTGATGCGGGCAGTCGGCAATCCGGTACACAGCCTCTACAACACCTTCGAGGTGGACTCCGACGGCACTACCGCGACGGAGTGGACCGCCGCCTGGGCCGAGGGTTTGATCACCGACGCACCGCACCCGCCGCACAGCTGACGGCCGTGTGGCGGTGGTCGCCGGAGGTCTCGGAAAAAAGTAAACCCGAGGGTCACTCAGATTTTGGTGAAGGCTGTAAAGTGCAGCGATGATCGCGCCACCGCACCGTCCGGAGCACGTCGTTCCGCCGGTCGTGACGCAGCATTTCCGGACAGCCAGGAGCAAAGGTTCATGACAGAAGTCGCCGCCGCGGGTGCGACCAGCGGTGTCGAGATGACAGCGTTGGGTGTTCCGGCGCGCGCGTTTCGGTTCGCGGCCGCTGGTGAGGGAAACCAGCAGGAGGGCGGGGCGCGGAAATTCGTCAAGCTCGCCCAGCAGGCCGAGGAATACGGCTACGACTCCTTCGCGATTCCGGATCATCTCGGTCCGCAGGTGGGCCCGATCGCCGCACTCGGCGCACTCGCGGTGGCCACCGATCGAATTCGCATCGGAACTTCGGTACTGGCCAATGGTTTCCGGCATCCGGTGGTGCTGGCCAAGGATGCGGCGACGATCGACGTGCTGTCCCGTGGCCGGCTCGAGCTGGGTGTCGGCGCGGGCTGGATCAAGAGCGAATTCGACGCGGCCGGCATTGCCTACGAGTCGCCGGGTGTGCGGCTGGAGAAGCTGGACGAGACGCTGACCATTCTGGATGTGCTGCTGCGTGGGCAGGAATGCCACTTCGAGGGCAAGCACTACCAGGTGCGCGGTATCAAGGGCACGCCCCGGCCGCGGCAGGGCCCGCGACCGCCGCTGGTGACCGGTGGCGGCGGCCCGAAGATGCTGCGGCTGGCCGCCAAGCACGCCGACATCATCTCTGTGGTGCCGCGTACGACCAAGACCGGCAAGGGCCTGCTGTCGGGAATCACCCTCGAAAAGACCATCGAGAAGGTGAATCTGATCAAGGAGGCGGCCGGCGACCGGTTCGCCGATATCGAACTCAACTGGACCATTACGGCGGTCGTGATCACCGATGATCGCGAACGCACCGCCGAGATGGCGTTGACGGCCCTCGACAAGGGCCTGCATCCCGATCTCGAGGTCGATGTGCAGCTCACCGTGGACGACATCCTGAGCTCCCCATATGTGGCAATCGGCACATTCGAGGAGATCGCCGAGCAGATACGTAACGTGCGGCGATCGACGTCGATGTCCTATGTCGGAGTGTTTCCGACACAAATGGATGCTTTCGCGCCGGTGATCCCGCTGCTGCGAGAGGAGTCGTAGCCGATTCACCATGCGTGTCCGCCGGGACGATGTTCGACTCGCTCCGAAGCCCGCTTCGGGGCCAGCTCTGTAACATGTGCCTGGCTCGAGTACATCTAGCCCATGGGTGGTCACCGCGCAGACCGCCGGAAAAGCTGCAGGCAGGCTCGCACAACACAGAGCCGCCCGCGGGTGAAAGAGAGTCGGGGCCTCACAGGTATCAGCGGCCATTGGTGCCGTGCTGCGTGTGCCTCGGAGGAGAAGGAATGACGGACGAGACTTTCGACGACTACCTGGATGAAACCGGGAACATCGCAATTCCCGAGGGCCGCACCCTGGTCGATTACGTCGAGAAGCACACTCGCAACGACGCGAACGATCTTGCGTATCGCTATATCGACTACTCCCGTGAGCGCGATGGGGAGTACCAGGACCTGACCTGGAAGGAATTCGGCGTTCGGCTGCGCGCGGTGGCCGCCCGTCTGCAACAGGTCACCAAGCCCGGTGACCGGGTGGCGATTCTGGCGCCCCAGGGCCTGGACTATGTGATCTCCTTCTTCGCCGCCATCTACGCCGGCACCATCGCGGTGCCGCTGTTCGATCCGGACGAGCCGGGGCACACCGATCGCCTGCATGCCGTCCTGGGCGACTGCACGCCCGCGGCGATCCTGACCGCGAGTTCCTCGGCCGCCGGTGTGCGGCAGTTCTTCCGGCCGCTGCCGGCCGCGCAGCGCCCGCGCATCATCGCCGTGGACGCGGTGCCCGACACCCTGGGCGAAGCCTGGGTGCGCCCGGAACTGGCCGTGGACGATATCGCCTACCTGCAGTACACCTCGGGTTCGACTCGGACCCCGGCCGGTGTGGAGATCACCCACCGTGCGGTGGGCACCAACCTGCTGCAGATGGTCAACGCGATCAATCTGGACTGGAATTCGCGCGGCGTCACCTGGCTGCCGCTCTATCACGACATGGGTCTGCTGTGCGTGATCCTGCCGGCGATCGGCGGTAAGTACATCACCATCATGTCGCCGAGTGCGTTCGTGCGGCGTCCGGGACGTTGGATCGCCGAGCTCGCCGCGGTGTCCGACGGTGCCGGTACCTTCGCGGCCGCGCCCAACTTCGCCTTCGAACATGCCGCCGCACGTGGTCTGCCGAAGAAGGGCGAATCGCTGGATCTGTCCAATGTCATCGGCCTGATCAACGGCAGTGAGCCGGTCACGACCTCGTCGATGAAGAAGTTCAATGAGGCCTTCGCTCCCTACGGGCTGCCGAAGACCGCGATCAAGCCTTGCTACGGCATGGCCGAGGCGACGCTGTTCGTCTCCGCGACCCGTTCCGAGGACGAGGCCAAGGTCGTCTACGTCGACCGCGACGAGCTCAACGCCGGGCGCGTGCTGAAGGTCGAGCAGGGCACGCCGAATGCGATCGCGCAGGTCAGCTGTGGCTATATCGCACGGTCGCAGTGGGCCGCGATCGTGGACGCCGAAACCATCGACGATGCCACGGGTGCGCAGGAGTTGCCCGATGGCCGGGTCGGTGAGATCTGGTTGCACGGCAACAACATCGGTATCGGGTACTGGGGCCGGGACGAGGAGACTCGTAAGACCTTCAAGAACCCGCTGCCCAACCGCCTGCCCGAGGGTTCGCATGCCGAGGGCGCCGGTGACGATGCCATCTGGCTGCGCACCGGTGACTACGGCGTCTACATCGACGGCGAACTGTTCATCACCGGCCGGGTGAAGGATCTGGTGATCGTCGACGGCCGCAACCACTACCCGCAGGATCTGGAGTTCTCCGCGCAGGAGGCCAGTAACATGCTGCGGCCGGGCTTCATCGCCGCGTTCTCCGTACCGGCCAATCAGCTGCCCGCGGAGGTCTTCACGGCGGACAGCCATGCCGGTCTGAAGTACGACGCCGACGATGCCTCCGAGCAGTTGGTGATCGTGGCCGAGCGAGGTCCCGGTGGGCACAAGGCCGATCCGGCGCCGATCGCGGACGCGGTGCGCGGTGCGCTGTCGCAGCGCCACGGTGTGACCGTGCGTGACGTGCTGCTGGTTCCGGCCGGTTCCATTCCGCGTACGTCGAGCGGCAAGCTGGCCCGCCGGGCCTGCCGCACCGCGTATCTGGAAGGCACGCTGCGTGGTGGTTACCAGCAGCAGGCATTCCCCGACGCACCGGACGAAGAGTAGATCGTGCCCCCGGTGGCCTCTCGCCGTCGCGACCGCTGTCCCGCACCCGGATCCACTGGTCGGGGCGTATTTCGGCGGTACCGCGACGACGGCGTGGAGGTCGCCGGGGCGTACCCGGGTCATGCACAGCCCGGTAGTTGTCCACAAGACGGCGAATCCGCTGTCGATCCCCGCCCGCGCAATATCCGCACCCAGGTAGCTTGAGGAATTGATGGCTGACAACGAGGGCACCCAGACGACAGACACCTCCGGCGCAGACGATGTCGAGGTCACCACGCAGCAGGGCGAGGCCGCCGTGGCAGGGCAGGGCGGCTCCGTCGAGCCCGGTGGACCGGACATGTCGGTAGCCGAGCTGCGGGAGTGGTTGCAGCGCTGGGTCGCCGACGCGACCGGGCAGCCGATCGAACAGATCACCGTCGATCGGCCGATGGAGGAATTCGGTCTCGCCTCCCGCGATGCACTCGCCCTGGGCGGTGATATCGAGGAGCGGACCGGCGTCATGCTGAACGCGACCATCGTGTACCAGCATCCGACCATCGCCTCACTCGCCGAGCGGATCATCAACGGTGAGCCGGACGCACCGGAGGACCTGGCCGACGATGCGTTCTACACCGCCGGATATCAGCCGGGGGCGGCGCACGACATCGCGATCGTCGGTCTGTCGACGCGGTTGCCCGGTGCCGGCACAACCCCGGATTCGACCTGGGATTTCCTGATCAACCGCGGTGACGCGATCCGTGAGCTGCCCGAGGGGCGCTGGTCCGAATTCACCGGTGATCCCGATATCGCAGCCGCGGTCGAGAACGGCAATACGCGCGGCGGATATCTCGATCAGGACGTGGTGAAGGGCTTCGACGCCGAGTTCTTCGCGATGTCGCCGGTCGAGGTCGAACGGGTGGATCCGCAGCAGCGCCTGATGATGGAACTGACGTGGGAAGCGTTGGAGCACGCGCGAATTCCCGCCAACACCCTCAAGGGTGAGTCGGTCGGCGTATTCATCGGCACCTCGACCAACGACTTCCAGCTGATCTCCGCGCTGGGCCTGGGGAAGTCGGATCCGGATGCCCCTGCCTCGGCCGATGCCTACGCGCTGACCGGAGCCTCGACCTCGATCGTCGCCAACCGTGTGTCGTACTTCTACGATTTCCGCGGCCCCTCGGTCGCGATCGACACCGCCTGCTCGGCGACCATGGTCGCGGTGCACAACGCGGTGCGCGCCCTGCGGGGCGGCGAAGCCGATCTCGCCGTGGCCGGTGGCGTCAACATGCTGCTGGCACCTGCGATCACCCTGGGGTTCGATTCCATCGGCGCGGTCGCGAAAGACGGTCATATCAAGGCGTTCTCGTCGGATGCCGACGGTATGGTCCGCAGTGAGGGCGCGGGCCTGGTGGTGCTCAAGCGGGTCGCCGACGCCGAGCGCGACGGTGACCGCATTCTGGCCGTGGTGAAGGGGTCCGCGGTCAATTCCGACGGCCGCTCCAACGGTATCGTCGCGCCGAATCCGGACGCGCAGGCCGATGTGCTGCGGCGCGCGTACCGGGATGCCGGGATCGCCCCCTCGACAGTCGACTACATCGAGGCGCACGGCACCGGAACCCCGATCGGCGATCCCATCGAGGCCGATGCGCTCGGCCGCGTGGTCGGCCGTGGGCGTGACGAGGACAAGCCCGCATTGCTCGGTTCCGCGAAGACCAACTTCGGACATCTGGAATCCGGCGCCGGTGCGGCGAGCCTGGCCAAGGTCGTCATGGCCTTGCAGCACAACGTGATTCCGCCGAACATCGGCTACGCCGGACCGAGCCCGTATATTCCGTTCGAGCAGGCGCATCTGAAGGTGGTCGACGAGCCCACCGAATTTCCGCGTTACAGCGGGACCGCGACCGTGGGCATCTCCGGATTCGGATTCGGCGGTACCAATGCGCACCTGGTCATCCAGGAATACGTTCCCGCTGCTCGGGAACCGGAAGAGTCCGGTACACAAGAGATTCCGGCTGCCGATGAGCTCGCGGCGGAACTGGACGACATCTCCACCGACGTGCTCGCCGGCGCCGAGGCCATTGTCGAGGGAACCGATCCGTCCGCCGGGGCGACTCCGGCCGACGAAGCCGCGGAATGGACCGAGGCCCGCACCGAACCACTGCCCGTGATCCTGCCGGTCTCGGCCTATCTGCCCTCGCGTCGCCGCCGGGCCGCCGCTGATCTGGCCGACTGGCTGGAATCCGAAGCGGGACAGGCGACTCCGCTCGAGGATGTGGCACGTTCGCTGGCCAAGCGCAATCACGGACGTTCGCGCGGTGTGGTGCTGGCCACGACCCACGAGGAGGCCGTCGCCGGTCTGCGCGCCATCGCCGCCGGTAAGCCCGGAGCGGGTGTATTCACCGCCGATTCGCCGGCCGTAGAGGGGCCGATGTGGGTGCTCGCGGGATTCGGCTCGCATCACCGCAAGATGGGTAAGCAGCTCTACCTGGAGAATTCGATCTTCGCCCGGACGGTGGACGAGGTCGACGAGCTGGTCGTCGACGAGGCCGGTTATTCGGTCAAGGAGATGATCCTCGACGACGCCCAGGACTGGGATGTGGGCACCTCGCAGGTCGGCGTGTTCACCATCCAGCTCGGACTGGCCGCACTGCTGCGGGCGCACGGCGCCGAACCGCACGGAGTCGTCGGACATTCGCAGGGTGAGGCAGCGGGTGCCTACATCTGCGGCGGTCTGCCGCTCGAGGATGCGGTGCGGGTGATCTGCGCCCGGTCGCGCCTGATGGGCGAGGGTGAGCAGATGATCACCGACGACCAGGTACGCAATATGGCCCTGGTCGAATACAGCGCCGAAGATATCGAGAAGGTGCTGCCGGAGTATCCGGACCTCGAGGTCGCGGTGTATGCCGCGCCGACCAATACCGTGATCGGCGGTCCGCCGGATCAGGTGCACGCGATCGTGGCGCGCGCCGAGTCCGAGGGCAAATTCGCCCGGGTACTGCAGACTCGCGGTGCCGGGCATACCTCGCAGATGGACCCACTGCTCGGCGAACTGGCCGCGGAGCTGGCCGGGCTCGAGCCGACCAGGCCGACCACCGATCTGTACTCGACCGTGCACAAGGCCACCGTCTACAAGGCGGGTTCGGATCCGGTGCACGACGAGGACTACTGGGTCACCAATATGCGTGGCTCGGTGTACTTCACCAACGCGATCCGCCAAGCGGTCGACAACAGCATCACGACCTATCTCGAACTCGCCCCGAATTCCGTTGCGCTCATGCAGGTCATGGGCACGACCTTCGCGGCGGGCGTGCACAACGCGGCGCTGATCCCCACACTCAAACGCAAGGAAGACGAGGCCGCGGGCGTCATCTCCGCGCTGGCTCAGCTGTACGTGCACGGCCACTCGGTGGACCTGTCCTCGCTGCTGTCCGCCGGTGATTACGCCGACGTGCCGCGAACGGCCTTCGTGCGCAAGGAATATTGGCCCAAGGTCAGCGTCACCGGCGGTTCGGGCAGTGGCCGCGCACCAGGTGCGCATGTGGCGCTGCCGGACGGCCGGCATGCCTGGGAGGTGCAGGCCGCGGCCGTCACCGATCTCGCCACACTGGTGAATGTCGCTGCGGCGCAGGTGCTGTCGGATGTCGCGGTGGGTGCGACCATCGCCCATGCCGCGGTGCCGGCCGCCGGAACCCTCACCACCACCCTGACTCCGCATCCCGGTGGCGCCTCCGTGCAGGTACACGTCCGTGAGGGCGGTGCCTTCCGGTTGGTGTTCGATGCGGTCGTGACGGCGAGTGCGCCGGTGGGTGTCGGTATCGCTCCGGCCGCGCAACCCGCACCGGCCGAAACCGGCAGCGGCGCCGCCGATCTCGTGGTCACGGAGAGCTTCGGCGACCGCTGGGATCCCAACGGGACCGAGACCGTCGAGCAGCGGCTGGCCACCATCGCCGCGGAATCCATGGGTTATGCCGTGGAGGATCTGCCGATGGAGATCCCGCTCATGGAGCTGGGCTTGGACTCGTTGATGGCGATGCGAATCAAGAACCGCGTCGAATACGAATTCGATATTCCGTCACTGCAGGTTTCGGCCGTGCGCGATGCCAGCCTCAACGAGGTCGGCAAGGTGCTGCACTACGCCATCCAACATCGCGACGAGGTCGCGGCGATGGCGGAGAAGCAGGCCGCCGAGGGCGGTTCGCTCACGGTGGACGACAATTTCGTCGCTGCCGCGCGGGCCGCGATGGAGGCGGGCGAGGATCCGGCCGCGGCACTGACGCAGGCGGGATCGGAGGCGAAGGGCGCTGAGTCTGCTGCCGATGCTGACGCGAAGGCTGCCGCCGCTACCAAGGCTGAGCCCGTTGCGGAAGCAGCTGTGGCGCAGGGGGATTCGCTTGCTACGACCGGGCAGTCCGCTGAGGCGAATGCCGAGAATTCCGCCGGCGCATCGGCTGCGAAGAACGCGTCCGGGAATGACGCAGCCGCCGAAGCCGATGTGCCGCCGCGTGATGCGGCCGAACGCCTCACCTTCGCCGCGTGGGCGATGGTGACCGGCAAGTCCGCGGGTGGCATCTTCAACACCCTGCCGATCCTCGGCGAGGACACCGCGCAGAAGCTCGCGGAGCGACTGTCCGAGCGGGTGGGTGCGGAGATCGAGGTCGATGAGGTTCTCGACTGCGAGACCATCGAGCAGTTGTCGGATATCGTTCGCAAGCACCAGGATTCGGCCACCGAGGTCGAGGGATTCATCCGTCCGCTGCGGCCGGCCACCGAGGGTTCGAATGCGATTCCGGTCTTCGTATTCCACCCGTCCGGCGGAAACACCCTGGTGTACGAACCGCTGCTGAAGCGACTGCCCGAGAACACTCCGATGTACGGCTTCGAGCGGATCGAGGGATCGATCCCCGAACGTGCTCGCGAATACGCCGACGAGATTCGCAAGATCTTTCCGAGCGGACCGTATGTGCTCTACGGCTGGTCGCTGGGTGCGGTGTTCGCGCTGCAGGTCGGGCAGATCATGCGGGCAGACGGTGACGATGTGCGGCAGGTCGGATTGATCGACCTGGCCCTGCCGGTCGAGGACGAGGACACCTCGCCTGCCGGGCGGCGCACGCGCATCGAACGTTTCCAGACGTTCGCGCAGAAGACCTACGGCATCGAGGGACAACTCGACGACGAGATGTTGCAGGAACTGGCGGACGCCAGTGACGAAGAGCAGCTCGAGATCATCATGAGTCTGCTCAAGTTCGCCGACGTGAAGATTCCGGGCGGTGTGATCGAGCATCAGCGCACATCGTGGCTGGACAGCCGCGATCTGCAGAAGGCACAACCGTCGAAGTACGACGGTGAGGTGACACTCTATCTTGCCGACAGGTACCACGACGGCATCATCGAAATCGAGCCTCGTTACGCCGATCGGCAACCGAACGGCGGATGGGATGGTTACATCCCCAACCTGGAAGTCATCCACATCCCGGGTGACCACCTCCAGATCATCGACGAACCGCGCGTCTCGCAGATCGGTGCCGACCTCACCCGGAAACTGGCGGCGATCCACAACGAAGCACCCGGGAAGGGAGAGCAGTGAGTACGACCGCTGAGAGGCTTGCCGAACTGCGCAAGAAGCTGGAGCTCGCGCAGGAGCCCGCGGGCGAAGCGGGGGCGGCCAAGCGGGCGAAGAAGGGAATCCCTTCCCCGCGCGAGCGGATCAACATGCTCATGGATCCGGGCACCTTCGTGGAAATCGGTACCCTGGTACGCAATCCGAGCGATAAGAACTCTCTCTACAGCGACGGTGTGGTCACCGGTCACGGGCTGGTCGAGGGCCGTCCGGTGGCGGTGTTCTCGCACGATCAGACCGTCTACGGTGGCACGGTCGGCGAGATGTTCGGCCAGAAGGTCGCCTCGCTGATGCGCTTCGCGGCCAAGATGGGCTGCCCGCTGGTCGGCATCAACGACTCGGGCGGTGCGCGAGTGCAGGAGGCGGTGACCTCCCTGCGTTGGTACGGCGAGATGGCGATCGCCATGGAGCCGCTGTCGGGTGCGGTGCCGATGGTGTCGCTGATTCTCGGTAACTGCGCCGCCGGTGCGGTGTACCAGCCGATCTGCACCGACGTCGTGATCGCCACCGAATCCGCGCACATGTTCGTCACCGGCCCGCAGATAACTCGGGATGCCACCGGCGAGAACGTGACGGCCGATGAACTGGGCGGTGCCTACCGGCAGGCCGATTGGGGCAATATCCACCACGTCGCCAAGGACGAGAAGGCGGCGTTCGAGTGGGCGCGTGAGTATCTGAGCTACCTGCCGTCCAGTTGTCAGGAGGAGCCGCCGATCGTCAACCCGGGGCTCGAGCCCGAGATCACCGAATCGGATCGGGAACTCGACAGCTTCGTCCCGGACTCCGACAACGCCAGCTATGACATGCACGAGGTGCTGCTGCGGATCTTCGACGACGGCGGATTCCATGAGGTCGGGTCCGAGATGGCCCGCAACATCATCACCGGATTCGCCCGGGTGGACGGCCGCTCGGTCGGTGTGGTCGCCAATCAGCCGATGTATCTCGCGGGCGCGCTCGACGCCAAGGCCTCCGACAAGGCCTCGCATTTCATCCGGATGTGTGACGCTTTCGAAATTCCGCTGGTGCTGGTCGTGGACACACCCGGCTTCATGCCCGGTCTGGAGCAGGAGAAGGCCGGTGTCATCAAGCGCGGCGGCCGCTTCTTGTTCTCGTTCGTGGAGGCGTCGGTTCCGAAGGTCACCGTCGTGGTTCGCAAGGCGTACGGCGGCGGCTGGGCGGTCATGGGTTCCAAGGCACTCGGCGCGGATGTGTACTTTGCCTGGCCCACCGCCCGGATCGCAGTGATGGGCGCGGAGCAGGCGGTGAGCCTGGTCGGCCGTCGTCAACTCGAGGCGGCACCGGAAGATCAGCGCGAGGCCATCCGCAAGCAGATGGTCGACTTCTACAACGCGACCGCCGCCACGCCGTGGCCGGCGGCCGAACGCGGCTACATCGACGCGGTGATCGAGCCCTCGGCGACCCGCTTGGAGCTCCGCAAGGCCCTGACGTTGCTGCGCGACAAGAAACTGCAGCGCAACCCGCGCAAGCATCATCTACTGCCGCTGTAACCGGGGAGACGCGAACAGCGACGTACGAGTTACCGGCGCCGCCCCCACCGAGAGACCGGTGTGGAGCGGCGCCGTTCGTATGCCCCGGTGCCGCCGTGGCCGCCCGGACGAGCCCGCGCCGACTCTGGTTCACGCCCGCTCGTGCCGGCCCGCTCAGCGGCCGCTGAGAGGCGTAACCGTTACGCCCGGTTGAACGCACGGTAGCGCGTGTCTTTCCTGGAATCGCCCGGTCACCCCGCCGCCATGTGAGAGCCTTCAGCTATGGGTACCTCACCGAAGGCTGTACTCGAGGGCGGACCAGCCGACCTACCGCATCGCATCGTCCCCATCACGCCACCCGGCATCGAATTACGGGTGCAGACCACCGCCGGCTACGAGCGATTCAAATCCACTCCCCGCCGCCAGGACACCCCGGAGGGCAACCTTCCCGTTTACGAATGGATCGAACACGTCGACTCGTAGTCGACACGGCAGTTTCACAGGGCCGAGAGAACAGAACGGGCGGCGCACATTTCGTGCGCCGCCCGTTCTCGTTCACATGAGCCGGAGGCTCGGGACTGCTCAGAACACCCGCAGTTGTCCCGGCGACCAGAATCCGTTCCGGTCTTCGGTACCGGTATCCACCTTGGCGGGCTTCGCGTCCCGGACATACCGGTCGTAGCGCTCCAAGGTGCCCCAATCTCGTGCCCAGTTGTCCTTCAGATAGGTCGGGACCGTGGACGAGCTCGCCAGCATCTGGGTGAAGCCGAGTGGTCCGCCGAACTCCTCGGCCTGCCAGGTGTCGGTCGAGCTCACCGCGAGCGGGCGATCGGGCAGGATGCGGTAGTTCGGCATCGTCGCCACGCCGTAACGGTGCGGGAACGGGTTCTGGCAGGGGAACTGCAGACCCACCGCCCAGTCCTCGAGTACCGGCTGCTCCGAGCCGAGGAAGTTGTTGAGCGTCACCATCTTCGGTACCCGTGGCGGGGTGAACGCCAGCCACTGATCACCGATAAGCACGTTGCGGTTGGCCGAGATCCGCACCGCGTCCGCGTCCGCCGCGATTTCCGACAGCGGAATACGCAGATTCCGCCAGGACGGCGCCGGGCCGATATCGCGTGGCACATAACTGCCCTCGAACCTCACCGAACCGTCCGGCTGGCGCTTGCCGTACTCGAGCTTCAGATCCTGGCCGTACTGCATGGCGCCGGTCTGGTCGAACGACATGATGCGCCCGGCCGCGGAGATGACCACCAGCGGCGAATCCGACGCGCGTGCGGGCAACTCGTACCAGCTCGAGGTCAGATGCGCGGGCTGCTGCAGACCCTGCTGGTAGCTGCCCATCACCGGTGTGGTCTTCGTGTCCAGGCCGAAGGGCAGGGCCACCGAGGAACCGTTGACACCGACGTTCTGCGTGGTACCGCCGCTGGTACCGGCGTTCTGGCCCTCGGCGAAGTTGGCGCCCACCGACTGGTTGGAGGTATTACCGGTGCCCGGCTTCACCTCGACCGCATCGGCCTTCAGATCGGTCGGGACTCCGTTGGGATCGAATCCGGTCGGCTCCGCACCGGCCAGCGGATCATTGTCCTTGGGCGGATGAGCGGGATCGAGGATCGGATTCAACCGGCCGGCGTTGGCATCGGATTCGACCAGGACATCGTCGGCGATACCGCAACGGTTGCCGTCGACGGCGTCGACGTTGCCGCGCGCCAGCGAATAGGCCGGATACTGCGTCACCGCCCCCTTGGCCAGCGACAGCACCTCGAACAACACCATCGCCGCGGCGACGACGGTCAGCGGAATCGCCGCGAAACGCCGAATCCGCCTGCCGCGCGCGGATTTCGAACTCTCCGGCGGTTTGGCATAGCCCTCGCGCAGGGCCTGCCAGGCCACCACGGCCAAGGCCAGGGCGAACAGCACCAGCATCAGGGTGTTGGACTGGAATCCGCGTACCGAGACCGTCTTGTCGAACCACGGCACGCCGTAGCTCGAGACATACCAGTAGCCGTTGGTGCCGGAGAAGGACAGCGCCAGTGCGAACAGCAAGGCAGCCAGGAAGATCGAGCGGTTCTTCCGCGACCGCAGCGCCGTCGCCGACACCGCTACCGCGGTCACCGCCGCCAGCGCACCGGCGATTCCGGCGTAGGCGCCGAAGTGGTGGGTCCACTTGGTGGGGTTGAACATCATGAAGAAGATGGTTCCGCAGACCACCCCGATCAACCGCCAGGTCGGACCGCTGGAGATACCGGGAATCCGCTTGCGCCGCAACAACACCAGGGCGGTGGTGATCAGGCACAGGATCATCACGATGAACGCGAATCGGCGCGATACCGATCCGTCGACGGTCTGCACGAACAGGTAGTAGTAGCGCAGGTAGTCCTCGTACCAGGCCAGGTTCGGCCCGGTGAGGCGACGGACCCGGTTGGCCTCCTGGATCCCGGCGAAGGTCTGATCGCTGTAGACCACGGTCAGCACGAGGAATCCGGCCGCGGCGATCGGCGCCAGCAACGGCAGTGAGGAGACGAATCCCGATGCTCGCCAGCCACTTCCGACGCGGCGTTGCAGATCGCGCTTGCGCTGCACCACGATTCGCACCAGTGGGCGGACGGCGGCGAGCAGTGCCGCCACACACATCAGTCCGGTGGGCGCCGCGGCGAGCGTGAACGCCGCGACCAGAATCGCGACCGCGGCCGGCAGCAAGCGCCGGGTCGCGATCGCACGTTCGATGGAAACCCAGGTCAGCAGCGCGCCCAGCGCCACGATGGGTTCCGAGCGCAGACCGTTGTCATAGGGCATCCAGAAGGCGAGGAAGACCAGTCCGCCGGTCCACAACGCGACCTTCGAGGTCCGCACGCTGCGGCCGAGCCGCGGAACCACCTCGCGGCTGATCACCATCCAGCACAACATGCCGCACAGCAGTGCGGGGATACGCACCCAGGGGCTGGCGGTGGAGATCTGCGCGAAGATCTGGATGACGTCGTAGTACCAGCCGAAGGGCGCCTCGGGCACGCCGTACCAGCGGAAATAGTTCGCCAGATAGCCCGCGTGCGGCGCCACCCGGACCATGGTCAGGATGTAGCCGTCGTCGGAGGTGTTGGCGCCGACGAAATGCCAGACCAGCAGCGTGCCCAGGACAGCGCTGTCGGCCCAGGTGGGCTTGAGCCAATGCGCGGGGAAGAAGCGGCGGTGGCCGCGGCCGTCGGTGGTGTCCAGGCGGCCCAGCGCTACCAGTGCGATGAGGGTGCACAGCACCGCGGCCAGCATCGCCACGAGTTTGATCACCGTGGGCGACGACGAGAAGCGGGAATCGACCGTCATGTGGAACGACAGCCCGGCCGGTGCCGCGCCCTGCAGATCGGAGAAGACGCCGACCACCTGCGGCCGCAGATCGCCCTGCAGGGTGCCTTCCACCGGCACCGTCGCGGTTTCGGTGCCTCCGGTGGCGCTGGGGCGTTCGACCTGTGTGTTCAGGCCCTCGAAGCGGGCGTGGGTGCTGTTGATATCGGAGGTGATGGCGATGCTGGTGCAGCCGTCGAGCTCGGTTCGCTTCGCGGTCGCGACGATCGCGTTGCGATCCACGACATCGACCGAATCGGCCGTCACGCGCACGAACATGCCCTCGAGGGCGGCCCGATCTCCCTCCGGCGGCGCGGTGTTGAGCAGCATGCCGCCCTGCGGCAGCTCGGCTATCGCGGAGCATGGGATCGAGGCCCGCAGATCCACCGGGACCTGCGACATCAACGGTGCCTCGATATTGCCGACGGTATCGCTCTGCGGCCAGTTCACCTCGGCGGTGGTCTGCTGGACCGGCAGGAACGGGGTCGCGATGGCGAACAGGGCACCGAGCACGCCGGCGATCACAGCGATCAGGCGGGCGGTGCGGAAATCGCGCGACGTCACCGGTTGTTCGGTGACCGTCGGTTTGGCAAGTACTGCGGTTGCGGCGTCGGGCACGGATGGTGATGTTATCTGGCCGAGACGGGAGTGACCGTCTTCACGGGAACGGTTCGGGCGTATCAATTTCCCGAACTGTTCCCCGTTATCGCGTCGCGTACCGGACTACCTGCTATTTCGTCTTGATCGGAGCGTCCTTGACCCAGCCCCAGCGATTCTGCGCGGTGACTCCGACGGTGGCCTGCCGAGCCTCGGGGACATACGGCGTGAACCGCTCCAGCGAACCCCAGTCGCGGCTCCAGTCGTCGTTCAGATAGGAGGGGACGGTCTGGGCCGACACCAGCAGACCGGTCCAGCCCAGCGGACCGCCACCGATATCGTCCTGCCAGGCATTGGACGCATCGGATCCGACTCGGTCGGGCAGGATGCGCCACCGCGGCACCTCGGCGACCCCGTCCTTGTGATCGAACGGCCGCTGGCAGGGGAAGGCCAGGCCGACATGCCAATCCTCGAGCACCGGATCGGTGTGCCCCACGACCGAATCCAGCGTCGCGAGTTTCGGCAGTCGCGGCGGTGTCACCGCGAGCCACTGCCTGGGTGTCAGATCGTTGGCGACGGCCACGATGCGCACCGCATTGGTGCCATCGGGGACACGGTCGAGCGGAACCCGCAGATTCCGCCAGGACGGCGCGCCACCGATATCGAGCGGTACGAACGAGCCCAGGGGGCGCACGGTGCCGTCGGTGCCCCGGTTCGCGAATTCGACCGTCAGATCCTGGCCGTAGGTGAGCACGCCGTCGGCGTTCACCGATTTGATCCGGCCGGCAGCGGTGACCACCAGCAGTTTGTGATCGGGATCGCGGCGGGCGTCGGCCGCATCCATCCGGTACCAGCCCGAGGTGAGATGTGCCTGCTGTTTGGTGCCGGTGGTGTAGCTGCCCAGTACCGGGGTCCGCGCCGGATCGAGACCGAACGGCAGCGCGACAGTACTGCCGTTGACACCGGTCCGGTCGGTGGTGCCGCCACCGGTACCCGCGGTGGTGGTGTTGGTCGTCTTGTTCGCGGAGTCGTTGTCGATCGAGTTCGCACCGCCGGTGGTGGTCTCCTCGGCATCGGCGGTGAGATCCTTGGCCACCCCGTCGGGAGTGAACCCGGTGGAATCGGCGCCGAGGGCATCGGCCGCGGAACCCGAATATGGTTGCAGCAGCGAATCGGACGTATCGGTTTCGGTGAGTACGGCGTCGGCCATCGAACACGGATGTCCTGCCAGCGCACGGAAATTCGACTTCGCGATGGAATACGACGGGTACTGCGTGACGGCGCCCTTGGCGAGCGAGGCGACCTCGAACAGCACCAGTACCGCGGCGGCGATGGTCAGCGGCTGGATCGCCCAGGTATCGACACCGAAGCGCCTCCGATCCTTTTCCTTCCGGTACGGCTCGCGATAGTACTGATAGGCCGCGATCAGAATGCACAGCACCGCCAGCCCGAGGAACAGCGTCGACAATCCCTTACCCGCCACCAGTGGGGCCTTGTCGAACCACGGCACACCGTAGCTGGAGACGTACCACCAGCCGTTGGATCCGGTGAAAGTGATGGCCAGCAGGAAGAACACCGCGGATGCGAACAGCGAGCGGTTGTAGCGTGCGCGGATTCCGTTGATCCCCACCGCGACCGCTGTCAGCGCGGCCAGCGATCCGGCCAGTCCGGCGTAGACACCGAAGTGATGGGTCCATTTGGTCGGGGTGAACATCATCAGGATCAGCGACATGAAGACGATGCCGAGAATGCGCGCCGACGGACCCTTCGCGGTTCCCGGGATGCGGCCGTTCTTGCGCAGCATGACCAGGACACAGACCAGCAGGCACAGCAGCATGCCGAGAATGCCGAAGCGGCGGGCCAGCGAACCGTCCGGTGCGAGCATCAGCAGCGAATCCCAGCGCGTGCGCTCGTCGAACCAGGCCACATTCGGCCCGATGATCTTGCGAACCCGGGTGGCCTCCATGACCGAGGCCAGCGTCTGATCCGCGAAGACCACCACCAGCACCAGCGCGCCCGCGGCCGCACCCGGCGCGAGCAGCGCGCCGTAACGCAGGATCGCGCGACCGGCGGAACCGCCACCGCGGGCCCGGGCGATGATGTGCCGCAACACCGGTCGCGATCCGGCGATGAGGGCCGCGATACAGATCAGGCCGGTGGGTCCGGCGGCGAGTGAGAACGCGGCGATGAGCACCGCAATCGCCGCGGGCAACAGGCGTTTGGTGGCGATCGAGCGCTCGATCGAGCACCAGGTCAGCAATGCGCCCAGCGCGATCAGCGGTTCCGGGCGCAGGCCGTTGTCGTAGGGCAGCCACGCGGCCAGGAACACCAGGCCCGCCGTCCAGCGCGCCACCCCGTCGCGCCGCACCCGGGAACCCAAGCGCGGCAACACCTCTCGGCTGATCACCAGCCAGCACGCCACCCCGGCCAGCAGGGCGGGCAGCCGCATCCACCAGCTGGTGTCGCTGACCCGGGTCATCCAGGACAGCACCTCGTACGGCCAGCCGAACGGCGCCTCGGCCACCCCGAACCAGCGGTAGTAGTTGGCCATATAGCCCGAATGTTTCGATGCCCGGGCCATATTCAGGATGTAACCGTCATCGGAGGTGTTGGCTCCGATGAAATGCCAGATGACCAGCGTGCCCAGCACCACCGCGTCGGCGACGGTGAACCGCCACCAGTGCGCAGGCAGGAAACGGCGCGGGCGTCGTCCGTCACCGGTATTGATCAGATGCAGGCAGATCAGCGACAGGATCGTGAAGACGACCGCGCCGATGATCGCCGTCAGCTTCAGCGGGCTCGGGCTGGAGGAGAAGCGGGAATTGATGGCGGCGTGGACATGTGCGTCACCGAGCTGCCCGCGATCGAGGTCGGTGAAAACACCGACAACCTGGGGCCGCACATCCCCGCCGACGGTATTGGTGAACGCGGTGCCGTCCTTGCGGGCGACACCGGTGAACTCGCCCGTGGTGGCCTGTGCGGTCGAGGTGACGGTGAGCCGAGTGCAGCTGCCGACCTCGGCCAGCGGCGCCGACAGCAGCGGAATATCGCGCAGCAGCACGGACAGTGTGCGCCCACCCGGCTCGTCGGCGACCTTGGCGATCAGCCCCTTCGCCGACGCATCGGGCGCATCCGCCGGCACCGTGGACAGCACCGTACCGCCGGGCAGATCCCGGAACGCGGAACACGGGACCGACGCGTCCAGCTGCAGCGGGACATACGACACCAGCGGTGCGGTGACCGGAACCGATTGCGGCTGCGGCCAATCCAGGGTCGTCCGGTCCTCTCGCACCGGCAGCAGCGGCGTGAGCACCGCGAGGAAGACGGCGATCAGCCCCGACAGCAGGGCTGCCAGGCGGATGGCTGGAAACGCTGGAGAGTCTGCGCGCACCCAGCGATGCTAAGCCACCGCACCTTCCGAACCCGCTGGCACACCTGCGGAATCGGGTGCGGATGCGCGATATTCGCCCGCGACCGGCTCAGCGCAGGGTGCGAACGTCCCAGACGACAACGCCGTCGACCACCCGGCCGGGGAAGCCGAGCAATTGGTCGAGGGTGGCCCGGATCGCACCGCCGTGATCGGTCGGCGGGAGGACCACGACATCGGCGCGCCAGTAGGCGAGATCGGCCACCGCCTGTGTCCGCGCGCGGTCGTCGATCTCGGGAATCCGGTCGGTGCGCTGCGCCTTCATCAGCAGGGCTGCGGTCCGCCGGTCGTCCGGGCCGTAGCGACCCTTCTTATCCGCCGTGGGCCCCACGAAATAGCCGCCGGCCAGCGGGAAGCGGAAGCCGGCGTCCACCTGCCATTTCAGCGGCTCGGCATCGAGCCGGGTAGGCGGTGGCGCGATGACCACCGACCCGTCGTCGACATACCGATCGACCGTGCCGTCGGTGAAGAACTGCGGGGTGGGTTCGCGATGGGTTATGGGAAGTACGGTCGGTACCAGCGGGACCAGGGCCAGCGCCGCCGCGACGAACCAGATCACCGGGCGGATATCGGCGGTCGACGCGCGCGCGTAGTTCAGCATCCGCTGGGTGGCCAGCGCCAGCACGACCGCGATGGCGGGAACGGCGGCGAGCGTGAACCGGGTTTCCAGCACGGTGTTCAGCAGCGGCACCTGGTCCAGCCAATGCCACGGCAGCGTGATGCCGGTATCGGACCTCTCGATGCGCAGGGAGACACCCAGGGACAAGATGCTGAACGCGACGATGACCGCGGCGACCGCGCGCACCACCCGATGCTCCGGTTCGCGCCGTCGCCACAACCAGATCGAGGTCGCCGCGACCAGTACCAGCAGTGGCCAGCCGAAAAAGGCGTTCTCCTCGGTCGGATTGATCGCGATGTTCCGGCCCGGTGTGAAGAGGCCGCCGAGGGATTCCGACGGGAACTGGGTCAGGGCTGCGAGATCGTTGCCCATCGGGCCGTGATCGATCGACCGGTAACTCTGTGGTCCGAAGAACTGCCACCACAGCGGGATCGTGGTCAATGCCACGGTGATCACCGCGCCGAGGGCGATCGTCGGGGTCAGTGCCCGCGCGACGCGCAGTCCGGTGCGCGGTGCGTGCAGGTAATAGACGAGGGCGAACATTCCGAAGCCCAGCGCGAAGATCAGCAGCGGTTCCTCACCGAGGGCGATCTGCAGGGCGACCAGCACCCCCAGCCCGATCGCCTCCCGGATCCGCGGCAGGGTGGATCGGAAGCCGCCCTCGGTGTCCTCCGCCACCGCCCGGCGGGCCATCCGGATGATCAGCAGCGCGAGTATCGGCAGCAGTGCCAGCACGACGAAATTCGGATGCGCGCTGGCATGGGAGATCATCGCCGGGGCGAAACCGCAGAACAGGCCACCGAGCGCGGCGGCGAACCGCGAGGTCACCAGCTCACGAGAAAATAGCCAGTACCAGGCGAATCCGGTTGCGGCCAGGCCGAGGGTGAGGACCAGGACGAAGGTGACCGTGGGGCCGAACAGCAGTGTGACCGGTGTCAGCGGAATGCCCACGCCGAACATGGCGGTATTGGCCATCATGTTCACGCCGTCGGGGAAATTCTGCAGATCGGTGCCCAGCGGATTGTGCAGGTGGGCCACCGCGTGTGCGGTTTCGGCGAAGAACCACTCCCACATGGACTGGTCCTGGCCGCTGTCGATCAGATAACCGTGTGCGGTGTCGCGCCACTGTCCGGACATGACGATGACGGCGCCGATCAGATACGACAGGCCGACCGCCAGGTCTCCGCGTGCGGCGGTGATCCGTGGCAGGAGCGCCGCGAGACTATCGGGTGCGGAACCGCCCCGCCGGGTTCTCGTGGTTGCGGGGGCCACCTCGGCTGCTGTGTCCACGGCGACCACGCCGGAACTGCCCGGTGTTGCCTGTTCCTGTACCACTGATAAAGCTCCTCGAGCCGACGACCAGCCACCCACCGTACTCATCGGCGTAGTGGAGCGCACCCGCACCGATTGTGGTTATCCACAGGATTGACGAAATTCCACAAACTTATCCACAGGCGATCCAGGCCGGGCTCAATGCCGCACTACCAGCGTAAACGGGCCGATTTCGGTGATCTGGAAGTGCGGGTCGTCGAACAATGTGCCCGGGAATTCGACCGTGTAGCGCCGCACATTGGGATCATTGGGATAAACGTCCTCCGCCAATCGCAGCGTGTAGTTCTCCCCGCTGCGGCGGAACAGGAAGGCATCGGGTGCGCGCCAGGGGGAGTGGTTCAGCGCATTGATCAGTTCCGCGGGAGTCTTCAGCTCGCTCCACCGCTTGATTTCGGCGGCGCGGGCCGGGAAATCGGCGAGCGGATTGGCGTAGTGCGAGGTCAGTGCCTGGAATCCGTAGTACGGGTAGTAGGAGAGGAAACTGGTGTCGGCGGTCAGCACCACCGTCTGATCCCGCGGTCGCCCGGTCTGTTCGGTGAGGGCCCGGTCGATCTCCGCGTAGTGAGACACCGCCGAGGGGCCGCGCTTGTCGGCACGCTGACCGTTGCCGTCGGTATCGGTGTAGGCGGTCGTGATCTCGGTATTGAGGATGCTCGGAATACTCTGTGCGAAGGCCAGCGCCCCCAGCACCGCGACCACAGCGGTCACCGGCCGGAACCGGGGTGGCTCATTGATGGCCTGATAGATCGCCCGCGTAGCCTCCACGAAACCGAAGGCGCCGGCGGCGGCGAGCAGGACCTGCAGAATCGGTTCGAGCCGGAACGCCAGGCCGGTCGTCCCCGCGGCGGTCACCAGCATCGAGCCCAGCGACCACAGATAGATCGCGACCACCGAGATCCCCAGTGCCTGCGCCCGCCGGGAACCGGCCACTCGCACCACCAGCCAGATGGTGCCGAGCAGGCACAGCGCGCCGAGCAGCGGCTCGGAGAAATCGAACATCGGGAACGGGAGATTCGAACCGGCCTCGGGCAGATAATGCAGGGCACTGTTCGAGCTCGGGAGATTGCCGGTCAGCACCTTGGCGGCATAGGGGCCCCAGACGATCAGTGTCATCAGCCCGGCGATCACGCCCATCACGATCAGCCGCAGCAGAATCGGCCACAGCAGCCGGAATATCCCCAGTTTCGGCGCCCGCGGCTGATGCACCGCGATCTCGTGCTGCTGCCACCACAGGGTTGCCCAGGCGACCAGACCCATCAGTACGACGGTGAAGACCGCCACCGCGAAGAACAGGGTGTAGAACATTCCGCTCAGGCCGACGAACGCACCCGCGCCGATCGTGGCGCCCCAACCGGCGGCAGTACGGCCGGATGTTGCGGCGGCCGCTCCCGAATCGCCGGGCGCGTCACCGTCGGCGACGTTTTTCGCCACCGGCAACCGGTTCGCGGCGCCGAACTCCACCGGCCGATACAGCGCCCCCCACGCCAGCAGCATCGACGGTGCGAACAGGATCACCAGCACGGCGCTGTAGGCCTCCGGCGAGGCGAATGCCACCATCACCGCGGTGGTCGTGGCGGCCACCGCGACCGCCCAATCCCAGCGAACCAGTTTGGACCACAGCACCAGTGCGAGCACCGACGCCACCGCCAGCGAGACGATCGCGTACGGCTTGAAGGTCTCCCACCCGGACATGCCGAGCAGATTCGCGACCCGCCCGCCGATCCAGAACCAGCCTGCCGGGTAGTACGCCGGAATATCGGCGTAGGTCATATCGTGCAGCGCCGCGGTATCGGTGAGCCGGGTCAGATATTCGGTGCGGAATTCCTGATCGACCGAGATCCCGAACAGATACAGCTTGGTGGCGGCCAGTGGCATACCCAGCGTGACTGTCACGAAGGCCGAAATACCCGCCCACGACAGCACTTTCGCCAGCCACGGCCACCGGCGTCGCCGAATCAGCACGATCGAGACCACCAGCAGCGCCGCCGCCCCCACCTGCCCGACGGTGGTCAGCGCCCGAGTCACATTGGAGGAGTTGAACGACGGCCATTCGACCACCGACATCGCGACGAGCCCGATCGCCGCCACGATCGCGGCCACCGCCGCACCGACGACAGCCTCTCCGAGCCCACCCCCGGCCTGCCGGACTAGTACGCGCACTGTGCCTCCGGAATCCTCTACTCGCCGCATCTGCCCCGCGAGCCTACAAGCAGGGCGCGCAGGGGGCCGTGCCACACCGAGCACCTGTCCGGAACATGCGGCATCACTCGGGCGGTACCGCTACCGAGCTCACCTGCGATTCGGTGCCGCGTCCACCCTTACTACGAAGAGAGCCGGCGCGTTGGCGGCGCCGGCTCTCGCAGCAGGGCATCACCCCTGCGCAAACTCTCTGTTCAGATGGGCAGCTTGCGGAAGATCGGGCGCGGGACGTGGCGCAGGATCATCATGACCCAGCGGAACGGGCCAGGCGCCCAGACGATTTCCTTACCCTTCTCCGATGCCGAAACCGCGAGGGCCGCAACATCTTCCTTGTTCACCGTGAGCGGCGCCTCGGCGACGTGCGCGGAGAACTGAGTGCGTACCTGGCCGGGGCGGACCACCGTGACACGGGGGCCGTGCGGGCGCAGTGCCTCGCCCAGGCCCAGATAGAAGCCGTCGAGTCCGGCCTTGGTGGAGCCGTAGACGAAGTTGGCGCGTTTGACGCGCTCACCGGCCACCGAGGACATCACGATGATCCGGCCGAAGCCCTGCGCCTTCAGTTTCTCGCCCGCGAGCACACCGACCGATACACCGGCGGTGTAGTTGACCTCGGCGACGCGAACCGCCTTGGCCTGGTTCTGCCAGAGTTCCTCGGCATCACCGTCGAGGGCGAAGGCGACGATCACGACATCGATATCGCCGTTCGCCCAAGCCTGTTCGATGACCTTGGGGTGGCTGCCGGTGTCGAGGGCGTCGAAGTCGATGACCTCGACCTTCGAGGCACCGGCGGCCTCGAGTTGAGCCACCGAGTCCGCGCGCAGCGGATCGTTGGGCAGCGCCGCGAGCACGACCCGCGCCGGACCCTTCTTCAAATACTCCTGGCAAATCGCGAGACCGATCTCGGAAGTGCCGCCCAGCAGCAGAATGTTCTGCGGGTTGCCCACTGCGTTGATCATTTTGCGCACTCACCGCTCACTATTGCAGCTCCAGCCTTCTCGCCATATCGGACATGAAAACGCCTGTGGGATCGATATTCCGGCGGATCTTGATCCACTCGTCGATCCGGGGGTACATCTGGTGGAAGGCCTCGGCGGTGGTGCGCGAGTCCTTTCCGGTGTAGAGTCGGCCGCCGAATTCCAGTACGCGCCGGTCCAATTCGGTGACGAATTCGTTCAGACCGGGTGCGATCGGGAAGTCCAGGCAGACGTTCCAGCCGGGCATCGGGAAGCTCAGTGGTGCCTGATTGCCCTGGCCGAAGTACTTGAACACATTGAGGAACGAGTACCGCCCGCTGGCCTGGATATCGATGAGGATCTGCTTGAATTCCTCGACCGCCTCCGGCGGCACCACGAACTGGTACTGCAGGAATCCGCGGGAACCGTAGGCCCGGTTCCACTCGCCGAGCATATCCAACGGGTGGTAAAAGGCAGTCAGATCCTGCGCCTTCTGCCGGTAGGTCGCACCCTTGCGGTACCAGATCTCGGTCGCGAGGGTGAAGGTCTTGTTGTTGAGCAGACCGTTCGGGAAGACATCCGGGAACGTCAGGAACGTCTTGCCGGTGAACCCCAGCGGATTCTTGCGCAGCTTCTTCGGCAGCTGGTCCAGCTTGGCCAGCGATCCGCGCGAGATGACCGCGCGGCCCAGCTTCGGCATCGGGCTGATCGCGTCGAACCAGGCCGAGCTGTACTCGTAGTTGTCCTCGGAACCGTCGCTGTGGAAGGCGATGGTCTCGTCCAGACCCGAGGTCACGTCGCCGTCGGCGATGAAATACGCGGTCTCGGTCGGCGTCATCTCGATGGTCGCCCGCAGGATGATGCCGGTCAGGCCGCAGCCGCCGACGGTGGCCCAGAACAGCTTGGCGTTCTTCTTCGGCCCGATGGTCTGCACGGTGCCGTCCGCGGTGAGCAGCTGGATCGACCGCACGTGATTGCCGAAGCTGCCCGCGCTGTGGTGGTTCTTACCGTGGATATCGGAGCCGATCGCGCCGCCGACGGTGACCTGGCGGGTGCCGGGCAGTACCGGGACCCACAGGCCGAACGGCAGTGCGGCCTGCATCAGCTGATCGAGGTTCACGCCGGCGTCGACATCGACCAGACGCGTATCGCGGTCGATGCGGTGGATCTGGTTCAGCGCCGTCATGTCGATGACCAGGCCGCCGGCGTTCTGGGCGTTGTCGCCGTAGGAACGACCCAGGCCGCGGGCGATCACGCCGCGGCGCAGGTGCGGTGGCTTGGACTCGTTGTCCTCCGCGACCATGGTTACTGCTCGCGCGATCTGTTCCGGATCGCCGGTCGAGAGCACTTCGGAGGTGGTCGGTGCGGTACGACCCCATCCGGTGAGTCGGCGGGTCTGCGTGGGCAGCGTCACGTTCTCGTCCGAGCCTTTGCTTGCCGGTGGCACCTCGGCATCGCCCGCGGATTTCGCAGGACCCGCGGCGGTGGAGGTCTGAGCTTTCGTGGACATCGGCATAGAGGCTACATGGGCGGCGGGGACAGGGTTCGGCTCCGACCGGAGAGCACGCTCCGGGAGGCCGATTTCACACCGGGATCGCGGCCGCCGCGAGCATGTCCGCGCGGTCGTGGGCCCGCGCCCGATCGGTGTACCCGGCGAGACCCGCTACTCTCGTGCCCGTGAGTGCGGAACCCCACCTTCCCCTTCCTGTCGAATTACCGCTGGTAGACGAGCCGGGCGGTACGGATGTCGACCTGAAGACGCAGATCGTGCGGTTCGTGCTGACCGGTGGTCTCTCGGCGGTCGTCGATTTCGGTCTCTACGTGCTGCTGATGGCACTGGGAATGCCGCGCGATATCGCCAAGGCGTGCAGCTTCATCGTCGGCACCACGACGGCGTATCTGATCAACCGCCGCTGGACTTTCAAGGCCCCGCCCAGCCGGTCCCGTTTCGTCGCCGTGGTCATCCTGTACGCGGTCACCTTCGCCGCGCAGGTCGGGATCAACGCCGTACTGAACGATCAACTGCCGGATATGGCGGTCGATATCGCCGGTCATTCGGTCAAGGGCGCGGTGCTCATCGCCTTCGTCATCGCGCAGGGCGTTGCCACGGTGATCAACTTCATCGTGCAGCGCGCCGTGATCTTCAAGATGCGCTGACTCCGCGAGGACTCAGGCCGGTGTGATCGTCACCGGAACGCCGTTGAACACCGCATTGCCCGACAGCACGTCGATGCGCGAATCATCGGTCAGGGTATTGGCGTTGACTCCGGCGTGTGCCCGCGCGACCGATTGTGAACTGCCCGAATGTCCCCATCCGTGCGGCAGGCTCACCACCCCGGGCATGATCTTGTCATTGGGTTCCACCGGGACCGTGAGCTTTCCGGCCGCGGATTCGATCGCGGCCACATCGCCCAGTCCCAGTCGCGCCACATCGTCGGGATGGATGTGCAGTGTGCAGGTATTGGAGCCGCCGACCAGCGTGGGCACATTGTGCATCCAGCTGTTGTTCGAGCGCAGTTGCCGCCGGCCGATCAGCACCACATCGGGTCGTGCGTCGGACAGTCCGGCGACCAGGCGAGCCGTATCGTCGAGCAGTGGCTGCGGGGCGAGTTCGACCCGCCGGGTAGCGGTGCGCAGCACGCCGGGCAGTCGTGGCCGCAGGGCGCCCAGATCCACACCGTGCGGATTGTCCAGTAGCACTTGAAGATTCATTCCGTCCGGGGCAATGTCCACCGGTTCGCGATCCGGATTCCACTCACCGTAGGGGCCCAGCCGCAGCATCATGTCGATGCGCTGTTCGGTGCTGTTCGTGCCGATCAGTTCGGTGCGGCGGTCGCCGAGCCCGGCCTTGTGCAGGGTGCCCGCGATGATCAGCTCATCCACCGCGGCCACCGGATTCTCCGCCGGCTGCAACTGGCCGGACAGTGAAGCGGCCAGGCGAGCAAGGACTTCCGATTCGGACGGCCGATCCTCGGCGAGCGGCAGCAGCGGCGGCGAATAGCGCGCGTAGTTGTGCACTGCGAACTGCAGCAGCGCGAAATCGTAGTGCGGGGCCTGCAATGTGCGCGGCGGCGGCAGGATCACATCCGCGTGCCGGGTGGTTTCGTTGAGGTAGCGGTCCACGCTGATCATGAACTCCAGCCCCGCGAGCGCCTCGCCGAGCCGGGCGCCCGCCGGGGCCGACAGCACCGGATTACCGGCGACCGTGACCAGCATCCGCACCTGCCCCTCGCCCGGGGTGAGAATCTCGTCGGCGAGGGTGGCGATCGGGAATTCGCCCATGGCCTCCGGCAATTCGCGCACCCGGCTGGTCCAGCGGCCGAGCCGGAAGGGCCGGCTCCGCACGATACCGAGGGCGGCCGCGGTGGCGAACATCGCTCCACCGGGCCGGTCCAGATTGCCTGTGAGCGCGTTGATCACATCGACGAGCCACTGCGTGAGCGTGCCGAATTCGGCGGTACAGGTGCCGATGCGGGCGTACACCGCGGCACTGGGCGCCGCGGCCAGCTCCCGGGCCAGCCGCAGCACCGTCTCCGCCGGAACGCCGGTGCGCGCTTGCACCGCCTCCGCGGTGAAGGGGATCGCCGCCGAGCGAATCTGCTCCACGCCCTGGAACCCGATCCGATCGTCGACCAGGCCCTCGGCGAACAGCACGTGCACGATGCCGAACAGCAGATACGCATCGCTACCGGGCCGGATGAAGAGATGTTCGTCGGCGAGATCGGCGGTGCGGGTGCGGCGCGGATCGACGACCACCAACCGGCCACCGCGTTTGCGCAGGGCCTTCAACCGCCCCGGATAATCCGGCGCCGTGCACAGCGAACCGTTGGATTCGAGCGGGTTGGCACCGAGCATCAGCAGATAGTCGGTGCGATCGAGGTCCGGCACCGCGACGGTGAGCGGGTCGCCGAACATCAGGCCGCTCGATACCTGCTTGGGCATCTGATCGGCGGTACTCGCGGAGAACAGATTGCGGGTGCCGAGCGCCCGGATCAGCGGCGGTACGTACAGCGCGCCGGCGACGGTGTGCGCGTTCGGATTGCCGAGATAGAGTGCCGCGGACTGGCGGCCGTATTCGTTCAGCACCGCGGGCGCGCGTTCGGCGATCAGCGCGAAGGCATCGTCCCAGCTCGCCGAGTGCCAGGTGTCGGTGGCGCGGTCGCGGATTATCGGTTCGGTCAGCCGTTCGGGGTCGAAATCGAGAGCGCCCAGGCTTGCGCCCTTGGGGCAGATGAAACCGCGGCTGAACGGATCGTCGCGATCACCGCGTATCCGGGTCACCCGATCGTCGGCATCGAGGGTGATCTCGAGTCCGCAGACGGCCTCGCACAACGGACAGGTGCGATATGCGGTTCGGCTATCGGGGGTGACGCTCGTCATGAATCCATCATCGCCGGAAATCGGGTAGCGCGCCCGGAATCATCGGCCGCGGCCGATATGCGCCAACCCCGCCCGATCCCCGATCTGTCGGGTAGATAGGCGAAACCGCGAGAACCACCCTTGTGTTCTCGCGGTTTCGCGGTGTTGTCCCGCTCGCGCGGTGGCTCGGTTCAGCTGGCGATTCGGGCGAGCTGCGGCTTCTGGCCGGAGATCGCCGAACGCACGGCCGCGGCAATCGCTACGACCGGCGGTACCCAGCGGGCCTCGTTCGGGGCCACACCCCAGCAGGCCTCGCCGGCCGAGAGCTGGGTGGGCGGCAACGGAATACCGGCGCCGTCGGTGTGGACGACCGCTCCCGCGGCACGCAGCGCCTCGAGCGCCCGCGTGGCCTTGGCGAGGCCGGTGACCAGGTGGATCTCGCGGCGCTCGGCGCCGGGGATCTCGATCACCGGTCCGGTCAGGTTGTTGGCCCGAAGGAACCGGCGCACATCCGCGGCCATTTCGCCGGCGACCTCGATGCCCGAAACCTTCGTATCGGTGATCAGGCAGATGCCGTTGGCCGTTTCAGCGACCGTCCATCCGCGCTGGATGTAGTCCTGCGCGGTAGCGGCCAATGTCGCCGCCGAGACGGAAGTCGGAAACGTCGTGCGCACTGTCTTCTCCATTCCCCGGGTAGATCTGGGTCCTGCGTCGGTGTTCATGGGACGTATCGGGGGTTGCTACCGGCCGTGTTACAGGTTGGTCGATATTTCTTCTGCCCGGTTGGATACGTCACGTGGTTGAGCGAGGATGGCCGGCGCCTATGACGCCCTCCAAACAATTCTTCGCTCACCGTTGTGAACTTGTTACGACTACCACCTTTCTGCCCCCGGCTGTGAATCGAATGCGTTGTGGCTGTTGATTCCCTGGCAGCTCGCTGGGAGTGTGCGCCCCCCGATGTGATCTATGTCGCATATTGTCGGCGGGGCCGCCGATTCCCCGCGATTGCTCGCTTGCGCTGTGCGGGAGAGGATTCGCGATATGAGCGAAGATCCGCAGTTGCCCGGGGCCGAGGACGCCATCGGCGCATCGGCGAGCGATGTCGCTGGGGGCGAACGAGATATGACTGATGTCACCCGCGATCCCGCTGTCGATCCACCCGAACTCGACCCTGCCCGGACGTCGCTGCGCCTCACCTGGCGCGAGTCGGCACAACGCCGCTGGTCGTCGTCCGTCACCGGCGACGAGGAGGAGCGGCCCGAGCCGTTCCGCAGTCCGAGCGCCTTCCGCGCCTGGAGTGAGAGTGCGCTGCGGGCACTGCTGGATGTGCAGTTCCGCACCTCCGCCACTCGCACTCTGCTTCCGCTGGCCTATCTCCTCGGCCTGGCCTTCGCGATCGGTATCCCGCTGGTCCTGATCGTGGTTTTGTGGCAGGTTTCGGCGCTGCTCGGGGTGATCTTCATGATCCTGGTCGCGGTACCGCTGGGGCTCACCATCGCCGCCTCGGTGCGCTTGATGCTGGAATTCCTCGTCAACGCCTCGCGGCTGGCGACCAGGGTGGAACACATCAACGCTCTCGCCGACGATCTCTTCCGGGCACTGTCCGATGTCGCCGAGCCGGTGAATCAGCTGTCGGAAGATGTTCGCGCCGTGCAGTTCTGGCGGTTCCGCAAGCGGCCGCCGCGCAGATAGGGGCGGTGCGAGGGCAGCCGGCGACAGTATCGCGTCCGGTCCGGTTGTGCAACAATCCGATCGAACGTCGCGGTATCGGAACGGGGTGTCCGCGAGGGTTTCTTCCGAGGGGGAAGTATGGCTTTACCGCAGGGGATCACCGGTTCGACGATGCCGCGGAGGAAGCTCGGCCGCAGGCTGCGCGACCTGCGTAATCGCGCGCGGATGACGATCCGCGTGGCCGCCCGGCGGCTGGAATGGTCGGAAGCCAAGATCTGGCGGATCGAGACCGGTCAGACCTCGCTGCGCAGCCTCGATGTGGAGGCAATGTGCAAGGTCTACGGTGCGGCCGACGCCGAACTCGAACCCTTGGCCGCCCTGGCTCGTGAGACAAAGGCCCGGGGCTGGTGGTCGGCCTACGGTGATGTCATCGGTGAGGGGTTCGACGTCTACATCGGCCTGGAGGAGGCGGCCACCGGACTGTCGACCTTCGAGAACGAATTCGTGCCCGGCCTCCTGCAGACCGAGGAATACATGCGGGCGATGCTGACGGCGGCGCGGCCGGAGCTGACCCGGGTGGAGCTCGATCGGCGGGTGGAGGTGCGGCTGATCCGCCAGCAGTTGCTCACGCGTACATCCGACCCGGTGCGGCTGTCCGCGATCGTCGGTGAATCGCTGTTGTGGCGCTGCATCGGCGACTCGTTGGTCACCGCTGGGCAATTGGCGCATCTGCGCCACATGTGCGATCGTCCGAATATCGATATCCGGTTGGTGCCCAACGACTCCGGCTACCACGAGGGCATGGCCTCCGGTCGTTTCGTCCTGCTGGAATTCGGAACGTCCGACGCGGATGCCGTAGAACCGCCGGCGGTCTATGTCGAAAACTTCACCGGCTCGGCCTATTTCGACAAAGATCCCGAAGTCGACCGCTATCGGGCCGCATTCGCGAATATCCGTGCGGCCTCGGTCGACGGTCGCGTGCTGCTGGACGAGGCCGTAGCCGCCTGAGCCGATTTCAGTGCAGTGTGCGCTGCAGAATCTCGCGATGGGTCGGGGCGGCCGCATCGTGCACCGCTCGGCCCCGATCGGTGAGACAGACGAAGATCGCGCGCCGATCCTCGGTGCACAGGGTGCGATCCACCAGGCCGTCCTTCTCGAGGCGTGCGACGGCGCGCGACAGTGCGCTCTGGCTCAGATGGATGTCGCCGGCGAGATCGCTCATGCGGTAGCTGTCGCACGACGCGTCCACCAGGCGGTCCAGGGTTTCGAATTCACTGAGCCCGATGTGATGCTCGTGCTGTAGCTCCTTCTCCAGCGCGCAGGACACCGCCGCATGGAGGCCGAGCAAGTCTCGCCACTCCTCGATCAGTGGATCGGACCGGCCCGACTTCGATGCGGTGCCGGTGGGCACCTGCGGGCCGGCCGCCGGCACCGCGGTTCCCCTCGAGGCCTCGACATCCACTGTCATGCGGTCATCTTAGTGCCTGCCCTACTTCCATGCAACCGCATTAATTGCTTGTGCATTAGATGCACGTGCATGTAATGTCTCGCGACATGACTTCCACAGCAACACCTCCGGCCGCCTCGGTGGCCGAGACTCGGTGGCCGATCCGGCTCTGGGGCATGCTCATCACGCTGTGCATCGTGCTGTTCCTGGATGGCCTCGACGTATCGATGGTCGGCGTCGCACTGCCGTCCATCGGTTCCGAACTTCATATCGAGACCTCGACCCTGCAGTGGCTGGTCAGCGGTTATGTCCTCGGCTACGGCGGTCTGCTGTTGCTCGGCGGCCGCACCGCGGATCTACTGGGCCGGCGCAAGGTATTCCTGATCGCACTGGCCGTCTTCGCGATCGCGTCGCTGGCCGGCGGGCTGGTCAGCTCCGCGGCATTACTGATCGCGACCCGCTTCATCAAGGGCCTGGCCGCCGCCTTCACCGCGCCGACCGGCCTGTCGATCATCACCACGAACTTCGCCGAGGGACCCGCGCGCAACAAGGCGCTGTCCATCTACACCGTGTTCGGTGCGGGCGGCTACTCCATGGGCCTGGTGTTCGGCGGTTTGATGACGGGATTCGGCTGGCGCTGGACCTTCCTGCTGCCCGTGCCGATCGCACTCGCCGCACTGATCGCCGCCGTGGTCCTGGTGCCGCGCGACAAGCCGGGTGACGCCGCCGAGGGCGGGCACGATCTGCTCGGCGCACTGTTCTCCACCGCCGCCATGCTGCTGCTGGTCTACACCGTGGTCTCCGCCCCGGCCGCCGGATGGGGTTCGGCCCGCACGATCGGCTCGTTCGCCGCGGTGGTCGCACTGTTCGTCGCCTTCGTCACCGTGGAGAAGCGGGTCCGGCATCCGCTCGTCCGGCTGGGCATTCTGCGCAAGGCGTCGCTGGTACGGGCCAGCCTGGTGATCGTCGCGGTCGCAGGCTCGTACTTCAGCTGGCAGTTCCTGGTCACCCTGTATCTGCAGGACAGCCTGGGCTGGTCGCCGCTGACCCTGGCGATGGCCCTGCTCCCGGTGGGTGTGCTGGTGGCGCTGTCGTCGGTGTTCTCCGACAAGCTGGTCGACAGGTTCGGTACCGGGCCGATCATCGCCGTCACCACCGGGGTCATGGCGATCGGCTACCTGCTGTTCCTGCGGATCGACACCGCGCCGTCCTATGCCGCGGTAATCCTGCCCGCGGTACTGCTGATCGGAATCGGCTGGGTCGGCTTCCCGGCCATCAACATCCAGGCCACCAATGGCATCGACGACGATGAGCAGGGCTTGGCCGCGGGCGTGCTCCAGACTTCGATGCAGGTCGGTGCCGCCATCGTGCTGGCCATCACCACCGCGTTGATCTCCGCGGGGCCGCACGGCGATTCGCCGCAGGCAGTGCTCGACAGCTACCGCCCGGGTCTGATCTTCGCGGGTATCGCCGCGATCATCGGCACCCTGATCGCGCTGACCCACTTCCTGCCCACCCGGCGTCGGCAGCAGGCGGTCGAGCAGCGGGAGCCACAACCGGAAGAACTCGCCGCGGCCTGACGGCCCGGCGCGAAAACGAATGCCACGTCCGGCTACCCACGAGCCGGGCGTGGCATTCGCGCGTTCCGCTGGATCGGCCCGACCGGATCAACCCAGGCTTGCCAGCCGGGGTGCGGCCGCATCCTTGGCCGATCGGACGAAGGTCAGCGGCCGGCCATCGGAACCGGCCGTCGGCCATTCGATTCCGAGGTCGGGATCGAATGCGTCCAGATCCCGGTCGAATTCGGGCGTGTACTCCAGTGAGCAGAGATAGGTGACCATCGAATCGTCGGCCAGTGACAGCAGGGCATGGCCGAGTCCTTCGGAGAGGAAGACCGAGCGGCGGGTCACGTCATCGATCTGCACGCTGTCCCAGCGGCCGTAGGTGGGTGAGTCGCGGCGCAGGTCGACCACCACATCCAGGAACGCGCCCCGCACGCAGGTCACGTATTTCGCCTGGCCGGGCGGATTTTCGGTGTAGTGGATACCGCGCAGCACCCCGGCCGCCGAGGTCGAGGTGTTGACCTGCATCAGGTCCAGTGTGCGGCCGGTCGCCTTCTCGAATTCGGAGGCCTTGAATGTCTCTGCGAAGATGCCGCGCTCGTCGCCGTGCAATGCGGGGGTGAACTCCCACGCCCCTGGGATCGCCAGTTCTCTGATCCGCATGTCAATCGTCCTGTCCGTCGCCCTTATTCGTCCGCGTTCGTGCCGTCGTTCTTGCCGCGGGCGAGCAGGTCCATCAGATAGCCGCCGTATCCCGAGCGCACCAGCGGTTCGGCCAGTCGGGACAGCTGTTCGTCGTCGATGTAGCCCATCCGCCACGCCACTTCCTCGGGCACACCGATCTTGAGGCCCTGGCGCTCTTCGATGGTCCGCACGTAGTTCGCGGCGTCCAGCAGTGAATCGAAGGTTCCGGTATCGAGCCAGGCCGTGCCGCGCGCGAGCGTCTCCACCCGCAACCGGCCCTGTTCCAGATAGGTCCGGTTGATATCGGTGATCTCGTATTCACCGCGTGTCGAGGGCCGCAGCCCCCGGGCGATCTCGACGACGTCGTTGTCGTAGAAATACAGCCCCGGCACGGCGTAACTCGAACGCGGCCGCTTCGGCTTCTCCTCGATGGAAACGGCCTTGCCGCCGACGAATTCGATGACTCCGTAGGCCGAGGGGTCCGAAACCCGGTAGGCGAAGACGGTGCCGCCGTCCAATCCGTCGAAGCGGCGCAGGCGGGTACCGAGTCCGGGGCCGTGAAAGATGTTGTCGCCGAGCACCAGCGCCGCGCAGTCGGTGCCGATGTGATCGGCGCCCAGCACGAATGCGCTGGCCAGCCCGTCGGGTTCGGGCTGCACCACGTAATCGATCGACATGCCGAACTGGGTACCGTCACCGAGCAGCCGGCGGAACGCACCGGCATCCTCGGGTGTGGTGATCACCAGGACGTCGCGAATACCCGAGAGCATGAGTGTGGACAGTGGGTAGTACACCATCGGCTTGTCGTACACCGGGACCAGCTGCTTGCTCACCCCGCGCGTGATCGGGTGCAACCGGGAACCGGTGCCACCGGCAAGAATGATTCCGCGCATGTATGGCAATCCTGCCAGCTCCCGCCCGCTCGGGCTCGGCGAGGTTCCGACTCGACCGCGAAATGATCACGATGGTTTCAAATGGTTCTAGTCGGGCGATCAAGTATTGCGTAGGTCACATAATCCGTGATGTTCTGAAACATCATTATGTGAGATGTCAGCGCCGACATCTCGGCTACCCACTCTGCCGGTAGCCCGGTGCCTCGGCGCGCCAGGACGGCAGGCAGGTGCGCTATGACGGCGATTCCGATCGGCGAGGCCGAATTTCAGCCGGGGCTCGAGCCCGGCGTGGTCGTGAATCCGGAGGGCGTCAGCCTGCATTCGCAGGCCGTGCTGCTGACCTGCCGAAGTCTGGTCGCGCCGTTCATCCGGCGCTATCCGATCACCCCGATGACCATGCCGGTGGCCCGGGTGGTGGTCGACCGCCTGGCGGCCCTGCGCCCGAACGCCCAGGGCGTCGAACGAGAACAGGTGCGGATGAACGGATTCCGCATGGAGATCATCCGGCCGGCCGGAGCCCGGCGCTCACTGCGCGACGGCGCGGTGATGTACATGCACGGCGGCGGATTCTTTCTGTGCGGCCTGGATTCTCATCGGCCGGTGGCGGCCAGTCTGGCGCGGCGTACCGGCCTGCCGGTGGTCAACGTCGACTATCGGCAGCTGCCCGGAACGCCGATCGCCGGATCGGTGGAGGACTGCCTGAGCGCCTACCGCTGGTTGCTGCGCCACGGCGCGGATCCGGCGCGGATCGTCTTCGCCGGGGATTCCGCCGGCGGATTCCTCACCTTCGCGACGGCGTTGCGGGCGGCGCAGGCCGGATTGCCGGCGCCGGCCGGTCTGGTCGGGCTGTCACCGCTGCTGGATCTGGATTACCGGCTCAAGGGTGAGTACATGAACGCCGGTCGCGACGCCTACATCCCGATGTCGGCCGTGCGGTCGATGGTGCGGTACGGCGCCGAGGTGGAACTGCCGCTGGATCCCGCGCTCTCACCGGTCAACGGATCACTGACGGGATTGCCGCCGGCCCTGCTGATCGTCGGTGAGGACGAATTGCTGCGCTACGACTGCGAATTGATGGCCCGCCGGCTCACGGCGGCCGGGGTGCCGAACGCGCTGGAGCTGTGGCGCGGTCAGGTACACGCCTTCATGAGCATCCTGCCGAGTATGCCCGAGAGCCGGGCCGCGCTCGCCCGGGTGGCGCGTTTCGTCCGGGCGAGACTCGAGGCGGAGCCCGTAGCGCGTACCGCCTGAACACCTGCCGATGCCAGCGACCCGCCCCCACCAATCGGTGGGGGCGGGTCGCTCTATCGAATTCCGAAGGCCGGTCCGCTCAGGGGTTGTGCCGGGCGGCCCGCGGAGTTGTTCGGCTCTAGAGTTACTTGGCCGGAGCCGGGGCCGGGGGGGTGAACGGCGCGTTGACCGTCGCGAAGTACTGGATCGCGGCACCGATCGCGACAGGAGCGGTCACGAACAGCTGGCCGGCCAGCACACCCAGGAAGCCGACAGCGGCGGCACCGGCGACACAGCCACCGATCGGACCGAGGCCGAACAGGGTGGCCAGCGCACCGGTCGCGACGATGCCGAGGGCGGCGCCGGCGATGCAGCCGACAGCCGCGCCACCGAGAGCGCCGACCAGCGTGCCGATGGTGGCACCGGTGGAGATGGTGTCCTTCAGGCGGGTGAAGGCGGCGACCTCACGGTCGTACGGGGTCTTCCAGGGGGCCTGGTCCTCGAACGGCAGCGCGACGGGCTTGTAGACCGCGTGCTGCAGATCGAACTGCGGGCTCAGGGTGGCGGTGTTACCGGCGATATCGGCGGCAATCGGGAACTCGAAATCATCGACACGGAAGTTCAAGGGAGTGCCGGCGAGAACGGTGCCGTTGGCGGCCTTGATCTTGAACACGCCGTCTTCGACGTCCATCGAGCCGCCGTCGGTCTTCACGACCGCTTTGTTGTTGTCGACGACACTGGCCTTGTAGTGGACGCTTTCGGGGGCAGCGGCGGGCGCGGCCGGATCGGCCGAAGCGGTACCGGCAGCGACGCCGATCGCGGCAACCAGCATGGCGGCCGTCGCGACGAATTTCCTCATCATCATTTTTGCGGAACCTCGATAGAGAGTGGTTCTGGGACAAGAGAAATACAAAGCGATGCCAGCTAACGAGCGGTGAACCTGCTGTGTCCGTTCATTCAAATTCTGTTCACCGCCGGGCTCTTGCCCGTTGCGAGGTTGTGGAAACATGCAGTGTGCGCGGTGTTTTCAGATTTCCCGAAGATCGGAAAAAAATGGACATTCGGGATTTGATGTGATGGAGATCACAACGAATGCCGGGTGGATGTGACCCGATGGTGATTTTCGTCCCGTACCAGTGAGCGCGTTAAAGTGGTGGTCGTGCGATTGCTCGTAACCGGCGGAGCCGGATTCATCGGCGCGAACTTCGTTCATCAGACCGTGGTGGAACGTCCGGATGTCCACGTCACCGTGCTCGATGCCCTCACCTATGCCGGTAACCGGGACTCGTTGGCACCGATCGCCGACCGTATCGAGTTCGTACACGGCGATATCGCCGATTCCGGGCTGGTCGATCGGCTGGTCGCCGCCGCCGACGCGGTGGTGCATTTCGCGGCCGAATCCCACAACGACAATTCACTGGCCCGACCGTGGCCATTCGTGCAGACCAATATCGTCGGCACGTACACACTGCTGGAAGCGGTGCGGAAATACGATGTGCGGTATCACCACATCTCGACCGACGAGGTGTACGGCGATCTCGAGGCCGGCGATCCGGCATTCACCGAGAGCACCCCGTATCAGCCGTCCAGCCCGTACTCGGCCACCAAGGCGTCCAGCGATCTGCTGGTCCGGGCCTGGACGCGTTCGTTCGGTGTGCGGTCGACGATCTCCAACTGCAGCAATAACTACGGCCCGTATCAGCATGTCGAGAAATTCATTCCGCGCCAGATCACCAATCTGATCGACGGGGTACGGCCGCGGCTCTACGGTGCGGGCCACCAGATCCGGGACTGGATCCACGTCTTCGATCACAACCGCGCCGTCTGGGACATTCTCGACCGCGGCCGGATCGGGCAGACCTATCTGATCGGCGCCGAGGGCGAACTCGACAACCGCGCCGTCGTCGAGTTGCTGCTGGCCGAATTCGGCCGGGAGCCCGACGATTTCGATCACGTCACCGATCGCCCCGGACACGATCAGCGCTATGCGATCGACGCCGCACTGCTGCGGACCGAACTGGGCTGGCGGCCCCGATACCCGGACTTCCGGGCCGGACTGGCCGCCACCATCGCCTGGTATCGCGAGAACGAGGCGTGGTGGCGCCCCCAGAAGGACCACACCGAACGCGCGTACGTGGCCGCCGGCGAAAAGGTGCTCTAACCCCAGATCAGTACGCTGTACTTGATCGACGCCGCGGCGAGCGCGACCACGGTCGCGACCACCACCGTGATCGCCGGGCCACGCACCGGGGTCACACCGCGAGAATCACTCAGCCGCAACGGCATCCACCGCAGTATCACCGCGAGTGCGGCAATGGCCAGCGGTACGAAGTAGCGGCCCTGCACACCGTCGATCATCCAGTAGCCGACCGGTGTGAACGACATGTACAGCGTCACGTAGATCATCGCCACACTCGCCAGTACGGCCAGCGCGATGATCCAGGTACGCAACCGGTCTCCGCTCAGCTGATCCGCGATACCCGCGCTCACGGCGAGCGCCAGCAGGCAGGCGAGTATCGACAGCGCGGGGACGTCGATGTAGGCGAAGCCCAATTCGCCGAAGAACTGATCGAACCAGCGCTGGTCGCGGAACCAGATGCTGTCACCGAAGGTGTTCAGGAAATGCACCGGGTCGGAGAGGATTCCGTGCAACTGATCGCCCGGCCGCACCGAATGCCATTCCGAGGGTTTGCGCATCAGACCCATACCGTCGCCGGTGGGCGCCGCGATCTTCATCCAGGCCGCGAACAATGCCGCGCCCAGCGCCGCGAAGCACCACGGTAGCCAGCGCAGGATCCTGCCGAATCCGAACTGCCGTGCGGGAATCAGCACTACGAGCATGGCGAGAATGACGTAGGTGGGCTTGCTCAGCGGAAGTGCCAGCGTTGCCGCCAGTGCCGCGACGACCTCGAGCCGTGACAGCTTCGCGTCGAGGAACACGCCCTTCACCAGCAGACACGAGACCAGGACCGCCAGGGCGTTGGTCACGGTGTCGGCGGTGACCGTACCGGCCTGGAACACCGCGATCGGCAGCACCGCCACCGTGAACGCCAGCCACTGGATCCGGAAGCCGCGCAAGGCCCGCAACGCGAAGGCCACGATGATCAGATAGGCGAGCAGGCCCGCCAGCCGGGTCACCAGCACGGTGTCGCCGACATCGAGGCCGATCGCCTCGGCCAGCCGAATACCCACGGCCGCAGGCACATACGGCACCGCCGAATAGGCTGCGGTGTTGGTGAACCACATCTGCTTGGTGGCCGAGGTGGTCACCGGCGCCGAACCCAGGCGGCGGTAGGCATCCTCGTCGGCGGCGAGCGGCGCCGGTTCGGCCGGATGCTGGTTGTAGTCGGTGAAGGCGTAGCCCATCATCGCGTCGATACTCAACGGGATCTGTCCGCCGTAGGAGACTCCGCGGTCGTCGGTGATCCGCTCGGGGGTGAAGCCACCGTGCGCGACCTGATACGAGCGGCCGAACTGGGTTATCTCGTCATGTCCCCAGAAGGGCGGGGTGATGGCCGCGAAGGCGATGCCGAAGATGCCGGCGACCACCACGAAGGCCGCGGCCGCGAAGCCGACATGGCGTCCGGTGCCATTCCAGAGTCGCCGGACCGGGCCGGCCTCGGCCCGTTCGGTGCCGGACGCCTCGCCGGCCGCTGCCGGAACTCCGGTGTTCGTGTCCGCGGGTTCCCCGGCACCTGGGGCCGGGTCCTCGGCCTTCTCGTCGGCCTGGGCGGTCATCGACCGGCCTGCTCGGCCGCTGCCTCGGCGCCCACGGCCGAATAGCGCAGATACATCAGCCGGGCCGCCTCGTGCCGCGACCGGCGGATACCGTCGAGGATCAGCCCTGCGGTCCACGCCAGACTGCCGAGCAGCAGGAGGGTGAATGCGAGGAACAGGGTGGGGAACCGCGGCACCGAATGGATTTCGTAGAACTGGACGACGATCGGCACGATCAGAATGACCGAGATCAGCCAGGCCACGGTTCCGAACAATCCGTAGAACGCGACGGGGCGTTCGTGCCGGGCCAGGCCGAAGATCAATCCGAGAATTTTGAATCCGTCGTGATACGTGCGGAGCTTGGATTCACTGCCCTCCGGCCGGTCGCGGAATCCCACCCGGACCGAGGTCTGCGGTACTCGCAGGTGCAAGGTATGCACGGTCAATTCGGTTTCGATCTCGAATTCGCGCGAAACCGCGGGGAAACTCTTCACGAATCGGCGGGAGAAAACCCGGTAGCCGGAGAGCATGTCCTCGACGTTCTCGCCGAATACCTTGCCGACCACACCGTTCAGAACGCGATTTCCGGACTCGTGGCCCGCGCGGTAGGCCGATCCCGAGCTGTCGTCCTCTTGTCTCACGCCCAGGACGTGGTCGTAGGGGCCCGACAGCAGCGCCTCGATCATCTTCGGGGCGGCGAAGGCGTCATAGGTGTCGTCACCGTCGATCATGAGGTAGACGTCGGCCTCGATATCGGCGAATGCGCGCCGGACCACATTGCCCTTGCCCTTGACGGTCTCGGTGCGCACGATCGCACCGGCCTCGCGGGCGAGTTCGGCGGTGGCATCGGTGCTGCGGTTGTCGTAGACGTAGACGACGATGCCCGGCACGGCAGCCTCGAGGTCCGTGACCACCTTGGCGACCGCGGCTTCCTCGTTGTGGCAGGGCACGATTGCGGCAATGCGAAGTTCGGTGGGGTTCACCCCGTCAATCCCTCATTTGATCGGCCGATGAAATACGGAACACCGGGAGGGTACAGGCCGCAGCCGGACGTGCGCCCGTTAGCCCTCGCTGCGCGCGCGCCCGCCAACCTCACTGTGTCGGCTGCGCGGGCGGTACCGGTACGGGGTGCGGTACCGTCGCCGAGTGGCCAGCAGTGAGACGGCGACCGAAGCGGTCGATCGAACCGATACCTGGCGGCGCAAGGCGATAGCCGCGTTACGTCAGGGCGCGGCCTTTCTGGTGGTGGGCGCCATCGGATTTCTGGTCGACGCCGGGACCTACAACCTGCTCGTCTTCTGGGGCGGCCACGGTGTGATGTTCCACCAGCCGCTGGCGGCGAAGATCATCGCGATTCTGGTGGCCACCGTGGTCACATATTTCGGCAACAAATGGTGGACATTCGCGCACAAGAAGGGCGGCAGCCCAGGTCGCGAATATCTGCTGTACGCGTTGTTCAACGTGGTTGCCATCGGCTTGCAGCTGGCGTGTCTCGGATTCTCCCGATATGTACTGCATCTGTCCTCGCCACTGTCGGACAACATCTCCGGCACGGTGATCGGGCAGATCGTGGCGGTGGTGTTCCGCTATTGGGCCTATGACACGTTCGTGTTCGCCGAGTCACGTTCGGGCCGCGATGTGCGAGACACCCGCACCGAGTCGGACCCCGCCGCGTGAGATGGACATAATGGTTATTGCTCGCACCGAGCTCGCAGTTGACCGCGCCCGCGCCGGAACCGGCGCCATCGGACAATTTTTACGAGGGAATCCATCATGGACCAGTCGGCTGGCCAGGCCGTGACCGCAATCGAGAACGACCGGCGCGACCCCGACCCCGCGCCCGGTATCGAGCCGACCGTGCCTCGTGCCCCCGGCCGCCTGGTCCTGGCCCGCGGCGTCTTCACCGGCCCCGCCCCCAAGATCAGCGATGAGCTGTACGCGGTGGTCAAGGGCAAATCGCATCGAGAGCGGATGTCGCTGCGGCTGGAGCCGGGTGCGCGGGCCCACACCAATACCTATTTCGGCCGGTTCGCGGCCAGTTACTGGCAGCGCTGGACCACGGTAACCGAGGTCGAGGTCTCGCTGCGGGTCGCGGTGAGCGATCGGGCCCGGATCCGGGTGGCCGCCTCCGATATCGCGGGGCACCGCCGGATCATCGATTCCGCCGACCTGGATGCCGGTGGCGGCGACCACCAGCTTGTGGTGTTGCGGGCGCCGCTGGATCAGTATGTCGACGGTGGTGCGCTGTGGCTCGAATTCGACGCTGTCGGAGGCGAACTCGCGATCAGTGAACTCGCCTGGACGGCCCCGGCTCCCGAGCGGATTCGCCCCGTCGCCATCGCGATCTGCACGTTCAACCGTGCCGAGGACTGCGCGCACACCGTGGCGGCACTGGCCTCCGATATCGAGGTCCTGAACGCGCTCGACAAGGTGTACGTGGTCGATCAGGGCACGGACGCGGTCTCGGATCGGGAGCTGTTCCAGCAGACCCGGCCGCGCTTCGGTGACAAGCTGCGCTACATCCGGCAACCGAATCTCGGTGGGGCGGGCGGCTTTACGCGCGGACTGTACGAGGTCTCGACCGAGGGCAGCTTCGAGGGTGCCGAACATGCCGACGTCATCCTGATGGACGACGACATCCTGTGCGAACCGGAAACCGTTCTGCGGCTCAACGCATTCGCCAATCTCACCGTGGAGCCGACCCTGGTCGGCGCGCAGATGCTGTTCCTGCTCAACCCGGACTACCTCAACGTCGGCGCCGAGGACGTGCATCTGCACGAGTTGCGCCATGGTCAGAAGGTGCCCAAGGCACTGCGCAACACCAGCATGCTCAAGCGAAATCAGGAGCGGCGCGTCGACGCCGGATACAACGCCTGGTGGACCTGCTTGATCCCGGCCGAGGTGATCGCGCGAATCGGCCTGCCGATGCCCATCTTCTTCCAATGGGACGATGTCGAATACGGCGTCCGGGCCCGCGAGGCCGGTTTCGTGACCGTGACGCTGCCCAATGCCGCGGTCTGGCACGCCGACTTCTACTGGAAGGACTTCGACGACTGGGCGCGCTACTTCAGCATGCGCAATTCGCTCATCGTCAGCTCGATCCACGCCGATCTGGATCCGAAGGCGGTGACCCGCAAGCTGTTCCGTGAGATCGCGGAGTATCTGGTCGGGATGCAGTACGGCCTGGCGCACACCACACTGCAGGGCATCGAGGACTTCCTGCAAGGCCCGAAGGTGTTGCGGGACGGCGGAATCGACGCACTGGCCGCCGCGCGCACCAGTCGCGGCGAATACGGCGAGACGAAGAAGCATCCCGCGGCGACGGCCCCCGTCCCGCGGTCCGATATCCACATGCGCCGTGCCGGTGGCGAACCCAGCCGCCCGCTGCTGGTGCTGGTGAAGCGCGCCATCGCACAGTGGACGGGACGCACTCAGCACGGTGTCGTGGGTGTCACCCGCGAGGATGCGCACTGGTGGCATCTGGCCCTGTTCGACCATGTCGTGGTGACCGACGCATCCCAGTCCGGAGTGCGAATCCGGCAGCGGGACAAGGAGAAGGCTCGCGCACTGTTGCTGCGCACCTGGCGGGTGCTGCGCCGGCTGCGGCGCGATCTGCCGAAGCTGAGCCGGCAGTACCGCGCGGCGCAAACGGATCTGATCAGCCGGGAGAACTGGGCCCGCCTGTACGGCATCTGAGCCGGATCACGGCCGGGCGGCACGGACTTGTCGCCTGTGCCGCCCGGCTTCGACCGGGGCCGCCGGCTACAGGAACAGATCCGTGCTCAGCGGACCGTCGCCGGGCACCACCCGGTATTTGTCCAGATCGGTGATCCCGTGTGCGGCAAGGACTTCGTCGTCGATGAAGAAGTTGCCGGAGGTGTCCTTAGCGGGTGAGGTGAGGACCAGATACGCGGCATCGGCGTAGATATCGGGTGTGCGCGAGGTCTGCACCATCTCCTCGCCGCCGAGCAGATTGCGGACCGCGGCGGTGGCGATGGTGGTGCGCGGCCACAGCGAGTTGACGCCGATGCCGTACGTGCGCAGTTCCTCGGCCAGGCCCAGCGTGGTCAGGGACATCCCGTACTTGGCGATGGTGTAGCCCAGTGAACCGCCCGCCCATTTCGGATCGAGGTTCAGCGGCGGCGACAGGGTCAGGATGTGCGGATTGCGCCCCGCCTGCGCGGATTCCCGCAGCGCCGGAATGCTGGTCTTGGACAGCAGGAAACTGCCGCGGCAGTTGATGTCCTGCATGAGGTCGTATTTCTTCATCGACAGCGTCTCGGTGGGCGACAGATCGATCGCCGAGGCATTGTTGACGACGATATCGATACCGCCGAATCGGTCCACGGTCTGCGCTACCGCCGTGGCGACGCCGTCGTCGTCACGCACGTCGCCGACGAATTTCAGGACCTGCCCGCCGGCGGCCTCGAGCTCCTCGGCCGCGGTGTGGATCGTGCCCGGGAGTTTCGGATGCGGTTGATCCGTCTTGGCGATGAGCGTGATGTTCGCACCGTCCGCGGCGGCTCGCTTGGCGATCTCGAGGCCGATGCCGCGGCTGCCGCCCGACATGATCATGGTGCGGCCGGCCAGTGGCTTCCCAGCTTCGGTCATATCCCTGCTCCCATCTGTGCGACCACCCCGGCTCCATGATCGGCGATCCGATGGAGCCGGGGTAAGGAACTACCCGAATTGCACAGTAGGCGACCCCGGGCTCTCTATGCAACCAGTTGCATAGTCAAACCCGCTGTCAGCGACGAGCGTCACGTTCGCGATATCGGCGCCGACTCGATTTGGTGATCTCGCGCCAGGCCCGCTCGCGCTCGGCGCGCAGCCGGGCGTCGGTGCGACTGGCCAGCCACTCGTTCTCCCGCTGCAATTTGCGGAAACTGGCCAGCCGCCGTTCGGGAACCGCGCCCGATTCGATCGCCGCCAGCACCGCGCAGCCCGGCTCATTGTTGTGCGAGCAGTCCGAGAAGCGGCAGTCGGCGGCCAGCGATTCGATATCGGTGAAGGTGCGCGCCAGCCCCTGCTGCGCGTCCCAGAGTCCGATGGCGCGTAGGCCGGGGGTATCGATGAGGGTGCCGCCACCGGGTATCGGCCGCAGCTCGCGGTGCACCGTCGTATGCCGTCCGCGCTTGTCCGAAGCCCGCACCCGATCGGTGGCGAAGACCTCCTCGCCCAGAACGGCATTGGCGAGCGTGGATTTACCGGCGCCGGAGGATCCGATCAACGCGACGGTGCCCGTGGCCACGGCCCGCAGCACGTCCATCCCGAGTCCGCTGGTGGCACTGACCGCCAGCGCGGTCGCGCCGGGCGCCGCCGCCCGGACCTCGTGCAGCGGGATATCCGGTGCCAGATCGGATTTGGTCAGCACCACCACCGGCTGCGCACCGGATTCCCAGACCATGGCCAGCATGCGTTCGATACGGCCCAGGTCCACCGCGTCGTCCGCGGCGGCACAGATCAGGACCGTGTCGACATTGGCGGCCAGCGGTTGTGGTTCGGAGCGCCCCGACACCGTTGCGCGGCGCAGAGTTGTTCGGCGCGGCAACAGCTTTCGCACCGTGAGCGGCTCTTCGGCAGATGCTACGGCCACCCAATCGCCGGTGCACAAGCCGTTGATGTTGGTATCCGCCCGTGGGCAGTGTGCGCGTGCGAGCCCGGTGGGCGTCGCGATATCGCACTCACTGCGATCCATCCGGATCACACGGGCCGGGACCCAGCCGGTATCGAACAGGCCTGCGTACGCGGCGGAGATTTCGGCGGTCCAGCCGAAGGGAAGAAGTCGGTCGTAATCGACCATGACGGGAGACGTCCTTCGTCGGGCACCGAGCCCGCGAAGGAACTCAGCGCATGGGGAGGAGAGTGGAAATACGTGCGGCGGAGCTGCACTCGGTGCGATACCGGGCTCCGGCCGCGACAAACCGACTGTCGACGTTCACGTATTCCACCTCCTCAACCCTTCTCTATATCGCTACTGCGACTCGTTGTCGCGTCCGCGACTGGAATGAATACACCATGACAGCCCGCATCGCGGGCCGCAAGGCATTTTTCGCGGGACTACCCGATCAGATCGAGCAGGCCAGCAGCAACTGCAGCAGGATCAGGACCCCGACCACGCCCAGGCTGATGTAGGAGACGAGCGCACCGGGGGCGGCCTGCGGCACCGGGCCGATCGCGCCGTTGATGAAGGCGATGGCCGGTGACTTGTAGTACACGTGCGTCGTATGCCCCTCGGCCACCGGAACGGTGGTTTCGGCCGGGCCCATATCCCACAACCACTTCGTCGCCACCCGTACGTGATGCTGCCCCGGGCCCACCGGAATATGCGTCTGCCCCCACTTCGCCATCGGTACCTCCATACCGTTGACGATGATCTTCGGGCCGGTCAGCGCGAGCATGAAACCGAGCGGGAAGTACGAGGAGTCCACCACGATGCCCTGCGGTCCCGGCTGCGGCTGGAATTGCGGCGGGCCGTAGGCGCCGAACTGCCCCTGCGGTCCGGGCCGGCCGCCGTAGGGGGCGCCCATCGGCGGCTGGCCCGGATACGGTTGTCCGCCATGCGGATTCGCCGGTGGCTGACCGTACGGCTGCGGCGGGACCGGCGGTGCGCCCCAGCCCGGCTGATGATGCGGTTGCGAGGCGCTGTGCGGCTGCACCGGATACGGCTGGGAGCCGGCATACGGCTGCCCCGGCGGATAGCCCGGTGCGGCAACGGGTCCGCTACCTCCGTATGGCTGCGGCGCACCGTACGACGCACCACCGTTGGGGGGTTGCTGAGTGGGGGGATAAGGCTGTGCGCCGTTGGGTGGAAATGGTTGCCCGTAGGGTGGCTGCCCACCGTAGGGGTTGCTCACAGCCGAACCTCCTGATGCGAAATGCGCTGATCTAACCGGGTTTATGGAACTGCTCGCGTCGCCCCAGACGCCGCAGCCGCAACCATTCTCGCAGACCGGCCGGATCTTTTTGCTGCACAAGGAAGAACCAGGAGAACCGCGCCCATTCCTGGGGCACCAGTTTGCGCATTCCGGGCTGTGCCATCAAATAGCCACGGTTGCGATAAGTGAAATAACGTTTGACCGGATCATCCGGATATTGAGTGTGCATCCGCCCACCCAGAATCGGCTTGAATTCGGCGGAGCCGTTCGGATGCAGATAAGCCGTCTGCAAACAGGTTCCGAACGGCAGCCCCGAACGAACCAGGCGCCGATGCACCTCGACCTCGTCACCACGCACGAACAGCCGCAGATCCGGGACGCCGATCACCTCGAGTGCCTCGGCGGATATCAAGGCGCCGTTGAACAGTGACGCGATACCGGGCAGGAAATCCTCGTCACCCAGTTCGGAACGCAGCCGCCGCCACACCACGCCGCGCCGCAGCGGAAAGGCCAGCCGGTCCGGATCGTCGATATCGGCGACCACCGGCGAGACCTCCGAAAGGCCGTGCCGCTGCGCGCAATCGAGCAATTTCTCCAGCACGTCGGGACCTTCGGGCCGGCCGTCGTCATCGGCCAGCCAGACCCAATCCGCGCCCATGGTCAGCGCGTGCAACATGCCCAACGCGAAACCGCCCGCGCCACCGAGATTGTGTTCCGAACCGAGGTAGGTGGATTCGATGGGCTGCTGCCGCACCAATTCGCCGACATCGGACTCGTTCCCGTTGTCGATGACGATGAGATGATCGATCGGACGGGACTGGGAGGCAAGGACCTCGAGCGACTCGCTCAGCAGTTCCCGGCGTTTGTGCGTCACGACCACCGCGATGATCCGGGCCGTTCCGCTGTCCGCGGGCGAGGCCGCCTGATCAACCATGTACGTGTTCACGTCCTTCGGGTCTGCCGCCGCATCCGTTCCGCTCATGCGGGTTTCTGCTCGAGTGCCAGTTCGCGCTGAATCTGCGCCACGTGGTCGCCGGCCTCCGGCCCCTCGTAGGCGCGCACCACATCCTCGATATCACCCTGCATCCGCAGGGTGCCGTGGTCGATCCACATGGCGGTGTCACACAATTGGGCCAGAAATTCGTTGGAATGGCTGCAGAACACCAGGATTCCGGAGCGTGCCACAAGATCACGCAACCGATTGCGTGCCTTCTTCATGAATTCCGCGTCCACCGCGCCGAGTCCCTCGTCCAGCAGCAGGATCTCCGGATCGATCGAGGTGACCACACCCATCGCCAGCCGCACTCGCATACCGGTCGAATAGGTGCGCAGCGGCATGTTCAGATACTCACCGAGCTCGCTGAATTCGGCGATCTCGTCGACCTTGGCCAGCATCTGCTTACGGGTCTGGCCGAGGAACAGGCCGCGAATGATGATGTTCTCGTACCCGGAGATCTCCGGGTCCATTCCGACACCCAGATCGAAGACCGGCGCCACCCGCCCCCGGACGTGAGCGCTGCCGCGGGTGGGTTCGTAGATGCCCGACAGCATCCGCAGCAGGGTCGACTTCCCGGCGCCGTTGTGACCGACCAGGCCGACTCGATCGCCTTCCTTCAGCGACAGGGTGATCTCGCGCAGCGCCTCGACCACCACCACATCGGACTGATTACGCCCGATTGAGCCGCCGGCCTTACCCAGGAACGCCTTCTTCAGCGACCGCGACTTGGCGTCGAAAATGGGAAACTCCACCCACGCGTCGCGGGTTTCGATGCTTACTCCGGTCATATCGCCCTTTACACCCAGTACGGCACGCGGGAACGGTATTGCTTCAACGCCAAGAGTGAGAACACCCAGCCGACCACGGTGATCGCGCCCACTACCAGCCAGGACCGGGCGTGCACCGGATCACCGAGCAGGGGGGCGCGGACGATCTCCAGATAGTGGTAGGTCGGCACCAATTCGACGAGTTTCGCCCGCTCGCTCACCGCGCCGCCCTGATCGTGCAGCGATTTGGTGGTCCACATGACCGGGGTCAGCACGAACAGCATCAGCGTCATACTGCCGAGGATCGGGGCGATATCGCGATAGCGGGTGGACAGGATGCCGAACACGATCGATATCCACGCCGAATTCAGGAACAGCAGCACGACCGCGGGTAGGGCCAGGACCACCGACCAGTCCAGATGTTTCCAGATACCGAAGGCGACCAACATGACCAGATAGATGACGATGTTGTGGGCAAAGAACAGGAATTGCCGCCATACCAGCCGATAGACGTGCACGCTCAGCGCCGAGGGCAGCTGTTTGATCAGCCCCTCGTTGGCGATGAACACATCCGAACCCTCGAGGATGCTGGCGTTGATCACGTTCCAGACGATCAGGCCGATCGTCACATATGGCAGATAGGTCCACAGATCCTGATTCAGGATCGCGGCATACAGAACGCCCATCGCGGCCGCTTGCACGCCGGTGGCGATGGTGATCCAGAAGGGTCCGATCACCGAGCGCCGATAGCGTTGCTTGATGTCCTGCCAGCCCAGCGACAACCACAACTCGCGCTGAGTGAATCCCTCGCGGAGGTCCTTGAACGCCCGCGGGAACGTTTGCGAATCCGACATCAGGGGCACCGTGGCGTCGGCCGGACTGTGTTCGGCTGTCGCCGAATCGGCAGGGGCAGCTGCTGGCACAGTGCACGACTGTAGCGCAGAACAAATCCCCGCCGATGGGGGCCGGGGGACATCGTGTTCAGAGGTACTGACCGCCTCCGGTGACCGAACCACCCTGTCCGCCATCGCGCGGAACCTGCACACCCGGCGGTAACGCGTGGCGCATCTGCTCGAGCTGGGCACGCGCCGCCATCTGCTGGGCGAACAGCGCCGTCTGGATGCCATGGAACAGGCCCTCGAGCCAGCCGACCAGCTGGGCCTGCGCGATCCGCAACTCGGCATCCGAGGGGATCGAGTCCTCACCGAAGGGCAGCGCCAGGCGTTCGAGTTCGTCGCGCAGCTCGGGGGACAGGCCCTGCTCCAGCTCGTGTACGGAGGTCTTGTGGATCTCCTTGAGCCGGGAACGGCTGGCATCGTCGAGCGGTGCCGCCCGCACCTCCTCGAGCAGCTGTTTGATCATGGTGCCGATGCGCATCACCTTCGCGGGCTGCTCGACCATGTCGGCCAGCGATTCCTCGCCGCCGGTCGGCACGCCCTCGGTGCCGGTGTCGCCCTCGCCGACCACCTGTCCGGCGAACGGCGCCTCGCCTTGGGCGCCCGCCGGAATCACCAGCGGCCGCCCTTCGGGCCCGATCACCACGATGGAATCCGGTGCTCCGTCCGATTGCGTCATGGCATCCATGATGTCTGGTCTCGCCGCGCAGCGCTAAGTGAACGGCGCATCGCGCTGGTCGCGGGGTGGATGCCCAACCGGGGTATGTCGTCCGGTTTTGTGCGGAAGTATTCTATTGCGGTTCTCGTCAGCCTCGAGTGTGGTTCGGTTTGGGAAAGTCGGGTGCCATGTCGCGTGATATCGCATTCGGTCGGCGCACGGTTCCGCCGACTTGCCCGCTGCCCTTAGAGTGGCCAGCATGACTTACGACGTCGCGAGGGTTCGGGGGTTGATACCGTCCCTGGGCGACGGCTGGATCCACCTGGACCCACAGGCCGGCATGCTGGTCCCGGATTCGGTATCGCGCGCCGTATCAACGGGTTTCCGGACATCTGCTTTTTCGCACACGAATCGTCATGCCGCCGCCCGTCGCAGCGGCGCGATTCTGGAAGCCGCCCGGGAAGCGGTCGCCGATCTCGTCGGTGGAGATCCGGCCGGTGTGGTTCTGGGACCGGATCGGGCGGTGCTGCTGGCCTGGCTGGCCGAATCCCTGAGTTCCCGGCTCGGACTCGGAACCGGCATCGTGCTGTCGCGGCTGGACGACGAGGCGAATGTGGCGCCCTGGTTGCGGATAGCCAATCGTTACGGCGCTCACGTGCGCTGGGCCGAGGTGGAGATCGAGACCTGTGAGATGCCGGCCTGGCAGTTCGAGGAGCTGATCGGCCCGACCGCTCGCCTGGTGGCGGTGACGGCGGCGTCGCCGATCGTCGGGTCGGCGCCCTCGGTCCGGGTGGCCGCCGATCGTGTGCACGAGGTGGGCGGGCTGATGGTTGCCGACTGTTTCGGTGCCGCGCCCTACGCGTTGATCGATATCGATGAGCTCAATGCCGATGTCATCGCCCTGTCCGCACCGGCCTGGGGTGGTCCGCAGATCGGCGCGCTGGTCTTCCGGGATCCGGCCTTCCTGGACCGCATCCCGTCGATGTCGCTGAATCCGTATGCCAAGGGGGCCGAGCGGCTCGAGGTCGGCGGTCACCAGTACGCACTGCTCGCCGGGCTGACAACCTCGATCGACTACCTCGCCGCGCTGGATGAACAGGCCGCCGGCACCCGCCGCGAGCGGCTCGAGGTGTCGATCACCTCGCTGCAGGACTACCACGACCAGCTGTTCGAACACCTGATGGAAGTGCTCGAGCACATTCCGGATCTGACCGTGATCGGGCGCGCCTCCACCCGTGTCCCGACGGTGAGTTTCACCATCGCCGGTCTGCAGGCGGAGAAGATTTCCGCTGAACTCGCCGACCACCGCATCGGCACCATCAGTGGTGCGCACGGCGGCAGCCGCCTGCTCGACGCGCTGGGTGTCAATGACGAGGGCGGCGCCGTCACCATCGGGTTGGCGCCGTACACGACCAAATTCGAGATCGAACAGCTGGGCCGCGCGCTGAACTCGCTGGAGAAATAGCTCGCGCAGCAGCGCCCGCCGACCTGCGCGCCGTGGTCCGAAGTCCTAGGTCTCGTCCAGCCGCAGCAGCACCTTGCCCACTGTCTCCGGTGAATCCAGCAGCTCATGCGCTCGCGCCGCCTCCGTGACCGGCACCTCGGCATGCACGATCGGCACCACCGTGCCCTCGGCGACCAGCGGCCACAGCTGCCGTCGCAACTCCGCGATGATCTCGGCCTTGCTCGAACGCCCGGTCGCCGGTCGCCGCCGCAGATTGGTGGCGTGGATGGATCCGCGCTTACCGAGCAGTTCGGAGAGAATCAGTTCGGCCTTCACCCCGCCCTGCATACCGATCACACAGATCTGACCGTCGTCGGCGAGTGCCGCCACATTGCGTTTCAGATATGCCGCGCCCATATTGTCCAGAATGATATCCGCGCCACCCATTTCGCCGATCACTTCGACGAAATCCTGTTCGCGATAATTGATTCCGGCCTTCGCGCCCAATTCCGTGCAGCGGTCGAGTTTGTATTGCGAGCCCGCGGTAACGGCGACGCGCGCACCGCGGCTCACCGCGACCTGAATGGCGTGCGTGCCGATACCGCTGCCGCCACCGTGGATCAGCAGCAGCTGGCCGGCGTGTAAACCGGCCCGCATCACCAGATTCGACCATACGGTGGCCGCGACCTCCGGAAGTGCCGCCGCTGCCGCGACATCCATCCCCTCGGGCACCGGCAGCACGTGGGCCGCCGGAACCACCACCCGCTGGGCATAACCGCCGCCCGACAACAGTGCGCAGACCGGGGTCCCCGGGGCTGGATCGTGCACCCCGTCGCCGACCTCGGCGACCACACCCGAGACCTCGAGGCCCATGATGTCGCTCGCGCCCGGTGGGGGCGGATAGAAACCTTGGCGCTGCAACAGGTCCGCGCGATTGACGCCGGCCGCGAGCACATCGATCGCCACCTCGCCCGGACCGGGTGGCGGCAGATCGGGCACCTCCGACCAGCGGATCACCTCGGGCCCACCGAAACCATCCAAAGTCACCGCGTACATGGCTTCGACTCTAGGTGCTCGTCACGCCGGAACGGGTGCGGCTGTGGAACCGTTGGGCGCGTCACCGTCGGCAAGCGGCGCTGACCAGGAGACATAACGTCGATAGCGGACCAATAGAATGGCGCCCATGGCGTACGAACCGAATGGGCACCCGGCATCGCGGCCGCTGTGGCTCAGTTCGGCGCAGCAGCAGGCCTGGCGCGCGTTCATGGACGGACATCTGCGTCTGATGGTGGAACTCAACCGCCAGCTCCAGGACGACAGTGATATGAGCCTGCCCGAATACCGCATCCTGGTCATGCTTTCCGAGAGTCCGGGCGGTTCGCTGCGCATGAGTGATCTCGCAGACGGCGTGCTGTCGTCCCGCAGTCGTCTCACCCATCAGATCCGGCGGATGGAGGAACACGGCATGGTGCGGCGCACCAGCTGTGAGGAGGACGGCCGCGGGGTGCGGGCCCACGTCACCGAGGAGGGGCTGCGACGTCTGCACGCCGCCGCACCCGGGCACGTGGCCGCGGTGCGCGGCGCCTTCGTCGACCTGTTGAGCGAGGACGAGCTCAGCACAATCGGCGATGCCTTCGAACGGGTGGATACGAAGAACGATCCCCGCCGCAACTGATCGCGCGAATGTCTCCGGGCGACAGGCCGGCACGCCACGCCGGACACAACCGGACGCGGTAACACCCGTCCGGTCGGTCTCGATCGAACAGCCGTACCCGGTGTGGGGATGATTCCGCGTGCCCCCTCGAGCGAATCCCGTTCGGCACCAAGGGTTCCGGATCAGTGCCCCGATCCCGGCGGGACGCCGATCGCCGGCAGCACCAGCGTGCATTCGACCGGCTCCGGATGACCGGGGTCGAGTGCGTTGAGGACCAGGCGGGCGGTGGCGGGGTCGGAGTTGATGGACAGATGATCGGCGAAGTCCTGGGGGCACAGGTCCTGGACGACGTAGTTGGTGGAGCCGGGTTCGTCGATGATGCCTGTGGTGTACGGGATGACGACATCGTCGTAACGGGTGACGATCTGGGTGTAGGTGATGCCGGGCACGGTGATGCCACCTTCGGCGAGTCGACGGACGAAATCCGAGGTGGCGAGGAATTGGAACCCGGCCGGCCCGTTCGCGGAGCCGGTACTGATCCCGGTCTCGGTCAGAGCCTGGCCGCCGAGGCCGTGCACGGCCGGGGCCAGTCCGATCATCTTGTCCACCTTGGCCGCGCCCCCGGCGAGTTTGATGTACCAGTACGGCATGGTGGCGCCCTCGGAATGGCCGACCAGGTCGACCTTGGCCGCACCGGTCGCCTGCCGTACCCGGTCGACGAACGCGTCCAGGGTGGCCGCGCTGCCCTGCATCGATGTCAGACCACCGAGCAGTGCGTCGGGATTCCCGTCGAGGGAGCCGTAGGTCAGGGCGAATACGCAGTACCCGCTGTTCGCCAGCAGTGGTCCGTAGGTTTGCCAGTTGTCGGTGCGGTTCGCCAGGAATCCGTGAATCAGGATGACCGGTTCGGGATGCGCGGGCGAGGGCCTGCACGACCAATCGTTGGTGCCGGGCGGGCTGGCCGCCCCGCCCTGCAACGCACCGTGGATGGCGTCGATGAGGAACTGATCGGGCACCGGATACGGTGCGGGCGGAGCGGGATCGGCGTGCGCGGTCATGGCGAAACCGCCGTGCAGCAGTCCGGCCAGCGCGGCCGCTGCGGCGAGTACGCCCAGTCGCCGGATTGCCTTCGTCGACGAAGAACTCGGGGTGGATCGGTACTTCATGGCGGGACTATGACACGGACCCCGGTCGGCGAGTAGCCGTTTGGCTAGTCGAGATGGTCAAGCGGCCTTGTCGGCGCGGGCGGCCGCCGACCATATCGAAAGGGCTTGTTATCGAAGGGCTTTGATGCGTTCGAGGTGGTTCTCGGTAACCGCTTGGTCGAGTTGCTCGAGCTTCGCTCTCAGCTCGGACTTGTGCTCGTCGGAGGTGTGCGGATCGTGCATGGCCTTTTCGATGGTCCTGCGCGCCTGCCTGATCAGCGATCGTTCCCGGGTCCAATCGCCCCACAGCTGAATCTGAGCGACGACGCCGCCATAACCGACGGCGATCGCCGGGGCCGCGTACATCAGGATCAAGCCCGGCCACGTATCGGCACCGAGATGCTGCGCGATGGAAATCAGCGCGGCGCCGCCGCCGGCGCCGCCGATACCGGCATTCAGCTTGCTGGGTTGCGTATCGGCGACCGGCCGGCGTTTGCGCGGCCTCGCTGCCGCACCGTTGGCCCGGGTCATTCGGGCCGCTCCGGAGCCCCTCGTTCCGCTTCGACTTCCGAATCCCCGCGGCCCTTGTCTCTGAGGCCCATTGTCACAAGTTCCGCGATTTGTACCGCGTCCCGCAGATTCGTGGAGTCCAGCACGACGATCCGATCGCCCTGAGTGATCTTCATCGTCGTGGCCGATCGGCGATACCAGAGCCACGCCCTGAGGGAGCTGCTGAGCACTGTGGCCGTACCGGCTGCCCCCACCGCTACGACAAGAACATCGAAGCCTCCACTCACCACCTCAGAATAGGCGCGGACCTGCTATGCCGCAGGCGATTTCGCAGTCATCGAGGCGCCGGGAGCCGGTTTCGCGCCGAGTCGGTCGCACTCGAGCGGAACTATCGTCCGGTGGCGGCGATCGGCGAAGCGGCCCGGCTACCACGCGGCACCGCCTCGCCGTTCCACGCCCGGCGAGGGGCGGCGGCTGCGCGCAAGGCCGGATCCGCGGCAATCCGGACGCATTCGGAAACCTTCGATGAGGGTCATAGGTCCCTTTCACCGCGGTCGGGCAAGCGCGACGATGAGGGAGTACGTCCAGCACCGGAACGCCCGGTCCAACCCCTCGAGAGGTTGAAATCGAAAGGTTCGAACCATGCAGAGGAAGCCCGCAAAAGCTCTCGCGACCATCGCGGTAATGCTGTCGCTCGGCGCCGTGGCGGCGCCCATCGCGGCCGCCGACAGTGTTTCCGATACGGCGACGGCGCAGCCGATCGCGATATGTTTCACGATTCCGTTCCCGGGATCGGCCTCATGGGTGTGGTGCTTCTGAACCCGTCCACGCAAGCGCCGGCCATCGCCGGTCGGCGCAACTTCTCTCGCTGCGGTGGGTGTGGGATTTGAACCCACGGTGGCGTGAACCACGACGGTTTTCAAGACCGTTCCCTTAGGCCGCTCGGGCAACCCACCTCGCTCCGGGCGGGCCGGAACGGTGTCTCAGCCTACTGGCGGAGGTGGGCCGACACCGAATCGGTGTGAAACAGCAGCGCGTCGGGTCGCGAATTTTCGACGCTTGGGCATCCCTCTGGCAGGATGGCGGCCATGGATCGTCGCCGGATACGGCGTCGGCTGTCCGGCGCTGCCATCGCCGCACTTCTGTTGTGTGCGGCGATGTGTTCGGCTCCGCTGACGGCCGCCGCGCCCGCACCTCCGGCCGATTCCGGTTCGGCGGAGGGACCGGCGCCCGCGGTGGAGAATCCGCCGCCCATCACACCATCCATCGACCACATCGAACCCGTCAACGATCGGCGGATGCGAGTTTTCGTGCGCTCGCCCTCGATGGGCCGCACGCTGCCGGTGGATGTGCTGCTGCCCGCCGACCGCGGCCACCCGCGCCCCACGCTCTATCTACTCGACGGCCGCAGCGCCGACGCCGACTTCAACAACTGGATCGAACGCGGCGGCGCGGTGCCGTTCTTCGCCGACAAGGACGTCAATGTGGTCCTCACACTCGGCGGCCCGGCGGGCTACTACACCGATTGGCAGCATCCCGATCCGGTGCTCGGCAACAACAAGTGGGAAACCTTTCTCACCCGCGAACTGCCACCGCTGATCGACGCGAAATTCGACGGCAATGGCCGCAACGCGCTGGAGGGAGTCTCCATGGGCGCCGAGGCGGCGATGATGCTCACCATGCGCCACCCTCAGCTCTATCGCGGGGTCGCGGCGCACAGTGGTTGTTACGCAATGGGGTCGGATGTCGGGCAGGCGCAGGCCCGCGCGGTGGTCCGCACCTACGGCGGCGATCCGGACAACATGTTCGGCAAGGAAGACAATCCGGACTGGCTGTCCCACGATGTGATGATGCATGCCGACGATCTGCGCGGGAAGGCGATCTTCCTGTCCGCCGGATCGGGGCTGCCCGGCCCCTACGACGGTCCCGGCAACCCCGAGTCGACCACATCGATCGCCTTCGGCGGACCGCTCGAGGCGGGTGCCAGCGCCTGCACCATGGCATTGGCCGACCGCCTGGATCGCATGCAGATTCCGGCAACGGTGGATCTCTATCCGGTCGGCACACATTCGTGGCCGTACTGGAAGGACGAGCTCTCGCGGGCCTGGCCGACGTTGGCGGGTGCGCTCGGCGTCCGCTGACGCGAGATCAGGCGGCGAAGCGCGCCACGGTCTCGGGGGCCGTCGCGAACGCGAGGAACAGATCGTTCTCGTGCGCGTCACCCGCGGTGATGCGCACACCATCGGTGCCGTAGGGCCGCACCAGGACTCCGGCCGCGGCACTCGCCTCACCGAACTCCGCGCTGTTCTCGCCGAGCGGCAGCCAGACGAAGTTGGCCTCGGTCGCCGGTACCCGATAGCCGGCCGCCAGTAACGCGTCCCTCATCCGGTTGCGCTCGGCCACAACGTGATCGGTCCGCTCGAGCAGTTCGGGGGCGGCCTGCAGGCACGCCATCGCGGCCGCCTGTGCCAGCCGGCTCACGCTGAACGGAATGTGCACCTTGAGCAGTGCGGTGATCGGGTCCGGATGGCCGATGGCATAACCCACGCGCAGCCCCGCCAGCCCATATGCCTTCGAAAAGGTCCGCAGCACAATCACATTGGGTCGATCGCGGCCGAGCTCCACCCCGTCGGCGAAATCGCCCGCGGGCAGCCGCAGATATTCGAAATAGGCCTCGTCGAGGACGACCATGACGTTCGCGGGAACGGCGTCGAGGAACCGCACCAGATCGGCGCGGCCGTATGCGGTGCCGGTCGGGTTGTTCGGATTGCAGACGAAGATCAACTTGGTGCGTTCGGTGACCGCGGCCGCCATCGCGTCCAGATCGTGGGCGTAGTCCTCGTTCAGCGGCACCGGCACAGCCGTCGCATTGCCGATCCGGGTGACGATCGGATATGCCTCGAACGAGCGCCACGCGAACATCACCTCATCCGCCGGGGACGAGCAGGTGATCTGTACGAGCTCCTGGCACAGTGCCACACTGCCGCAGCCCACTGCGATATTCGCCACATCCACACCGTGGAACTCGGCGAGGGCTGCTCGAAGTTCGCCCGAGGAGTTGTCCGGGTACCGGTTGATGAGTTCGGCGGCCTCCGCGATGGCCTTGGCGACGCTGGGCAGCGGCCCGAAAGTGGACTCGTTGCTGGCCAGTTTCACCGCACCCGGATGGCTGCGACCCGGAGCATAGGCCGGGATGGACTCGAGGTCCGGACGAATACGAGCACTCACCCCACCAGCCTAATTCCTCGGCCTCGGGCACCCTGTATCGCGCCCGCCGGGCAGGTCCGGACGGCTACCGCCCGGGTGCGGACCAAATGGGTGGTATGTCGAAATTTTCCAGGTAAGGCGGCATCTACATGCAACTTCTCCTGAATGTTATGCACGCGATTTAGCCTGGTCTCATGTCGGGCACGTATCGGGACGAGGCACCATTGCGCGACAGCGAGCAGCCGGTCGGTGGTTCGCCGCAGGAGGCTGTCGGCCCGGTGCCCATCACAGTGATCGAACCGGAGGGGAACGCCCGCGGCGGCATCGTCGTACTGCACGAATCCCGCCAGTTCGCCGACGTATTGCTGGACATGATGAAGTCGCTGGCGGGCGAGGGCTGGATCATGGTCGCGCCCAATCTGTTCCATCGTCTCGCCCGCCCCGGGCCGAGCGGCGTCGTCGACGGCACCGAGTCGGGTGCGCCCGCCGCCACGGTCGAACACGTCTTCGGCGACGAACTGTTCGCCGACTTCGACGCCTGTTTCGACTGGCTGGTGGGGCGCGGAGTGTTCGCCGACACCGTCGGCGTCCTCGGTTTCGACAATGCCGGAACCGCGGCACTGCTGGTGGCGACGAACCGCCCCATCGGCGCCGCGGTGAGTGTCGCCGCTCCCGGAATCGCCGAACCGCTCACCGCGAACGCGCCGGCGTTACTGCAGGCAGCACCCGGTCTCCAGGCCCCCTGGCTGGGTTTGTACGGCGACGACGATCCCGCCACCCCCGCCGACGATGTCGAGCGATTGCGCGATGCGGCGGCCCGGGCCGCGGTCGCGACTCTGGTCGTGAGCTACCCCGGACTGCACCACCGCCCCGACCATCCCGGTTTCGAGATGAGCGACTTCGAGCAGCTCGCCGAAGAAGAGAAGCGGATGCTCATCGACGCCCAGACCCGAATCTTCGATTGGTTCGACAGTCACCTACGCTGACCACACGTTTTGCGTCCTGGCGGGTTGCTCTGTACTCTTTCCTCTCGGCGGTTCGAAAGGACCGGCGCCCTCGAAAGAAGGCTCCAGGAGGCGTGCCAGAGCGGCCGAATGGGACTCACTGCTAATGAGTTGTCCCTTCACCGGGACCGGAGGTTCAAATCCTCTCGCCTCCGCCAAGTCCGGGAAACCGGGCACAACTGAACAGCAAGACCCTGCGCCCGTAGCTCAACGGATAGAGCATCTGACTACGGATCAGAAGGTTGGGAGTTCGAGTCTCTCCGGGCGCACAGAAGGAAGCCCCTGAACTGCATTGACGGTTCAGGGGCTTCTTCCATTCCAAGATCAATGAGGCCAAATCCCTCACTTTCCCCTTACATTCGAATCCGTACTTTCCTTCGCGTACCGGTCGAGTACCTCGCGAACGTCCGGTCCGTGCGTGCGCCGTTCGACGTAGTGATGTTCGGTCGTCGCGAGCTGAGCGTGGGACAGCTGGGCCTGCGCCTGCTCGACTCCGAGCCCGTCACGGATCACGGTTCCGACAGTGCGCCGCAGTGAGTACGGAGTGATCCATTTCAGGTCATCGGGCAGAGCGGCCCGCAGCGATCGGCGAAGGTTGTTCAGGCTCATCCAGTCGCCGTCGCGATTCGGGAAGACCGGCTTATCGGCGAGGGTCTCCAACGATTCGAGATCCTTGCTCGCTTCACCGAGCAGTTTGGCTAGAGCTTCGACAGCCAGCGCAGGCAGCACGACCGTGTGATCGGGCGCGTCGCCCTTCCGCGAATCCTGCCGACGCAACGACTGACCTTTGACCTTGCCGTGATCGATCATCGTGCCCGCGACCGTCATTACCGGCGGATCGGACAGCAGATCTACATCCGACCAGCGAAGCCCGAGAACCTCATTCGGCCGGCACCCGGTCGAGCCCATCACATCCACGAACGGAGGCAGCAGGCGTCCCGGAGGTGGACCGGAAACGTGTTCACGTTGGGTGTACGCGAGCACCGCCGCGCGAACTCTCGCGAACTCGTCCACCGTCAAGGCACGTACCGGCGTCTTCTTCCTCGCATTCCGCGAGGTTTCCCGGAGCGGATTGACCGCCAGTACGTCATGCTGGACAGCCATCGCGAACATGCCGGTGAGTGCCACCCGGAGAAACTTGGCCTGACTCGTTGTCGACTCGGCCACGATCCCGAGGTGGCTTTCAGCGCGACTGGTGGGGAATTCTCGGACCCGCAGTTCACCGATCTGCTTGGCGCCGTGCTTGTCCCAAGCTCGCTGGTACTTGTCGACGCTCTGGCTCTTCAGCCCGGCTTTCTCTTTGCTCGCTATCCACAAAGCGAACAACTGCGCGAGCGTCGTACGTTCCGCTATCACCGCGCTGGCAGAAGGCAAGGTTCGGGTTTTCAAGTGCCGCTGAAGATTCCGCCGGGCATCTTCTTCGCTTCGCCCAGTGCGCTCGACCTGGCGGCGCTTCCCGTCCTGATCGCGAACGTAGGTACTGGCGGCGAACTTCTCCGGCCCCGTCTGAGTGACGGAGATCTTGCCCCACTCGCCCGGGGCCATGCGCTGTCTGGGCATGACGCTATGCCGCCTGGTCCAGAGCGTTGATGTAGTCGCTCACGGCCTGCTCGCTGACGAACCTCCGACGCCCGACCCGCACCGAGCGCAGCTCACCGGAGCCGATCAGCTCGTAGTACTTGCTGTGCCCGATCGGGATGAGCTTGCGCACTTCCGCCTCATTCAGAAGCTTGGACATGAAACCCCTCCTATGCCGCGTTGTGGATTGCCAAATCTTGTTGTGTGCCTGGTGGTTCCGCTGCCAGGCGAGCGTTTTCGTATTGGGCGCGCCATTTGATCCGTTGAGCGATCGAGGCCATGACCAGGTGCTCGCGTGGTGGCACGTTCGTGTCTCCCGGCTCGACCGGGGTGACGATCAGCCGGGACGTATCCGGTTTCTGGATGCCGACTCGGGTGAGGAGTTGCCGAACAAACTCGGCGCGGTCGGCCTTGTGATCCGGAAGGGTCTTCCCGGTCCAGCGGCGCGAGACCAGGACACGGCGACCGCGCAGGCCGAGGGTGTCTCGGCGATGGGCCTTGCCCTTGCAACGGCCCGGCTGGGTCTTGTCGGTGGCCTCCTTCGGATTGATGCCGTAGCGCAGCCAGACGCCGCAGTTCGGTGAGCAGGGTGTCTTGCACAGTTCTGTGTGGAGCCGGTCGTAGTGATCGGCGGCGCGAGCGGTCTGGGGCTCGATCACCTCAGCGATGGACTTCGTGAGGTACTTGGTCAGGTAGCCGACATGCCGCGATGCTTCCTCACTGCCCCCGAGCACGCCCCTGACGTCCTTCGGGTCGACCTGTTTGCCGAAGGTCACCACGTGGGCCGGTTCGAGGTCGTCGACCGTATCGAGCACGTCCATCGCTTCGTCCCACGAGGGCAGCGGCTCCCCGTTGTCGGGGTCGACGAATCGGCCGGCGGTGTAGTCCCAGACCGGCATGTGCCCATCGGTGTACTGCTCGTTGTCCGGGTCGAAGTGCGGCCACCACACCTGGTGATAGGTCGCGGCCGCGATCTGCAGAATCAACGCCCTGGGGTCGGTGCCGCGCACCGCCATGTGAATATGCGGTGCTCCGCGCTTCTGCGGTTCCACCGTGGCGAAGTACTGGATATCGCGGCCGGTAGCGCGGCGGTAGTTCTGCACGAACCGGTCGAACAGTGCCGGGAAGAACACGATGTCCCGGGCGGCGCGCTGGTAGTCGTAGCTATCGGGATCGGCGGCCGATCCGTCCGAGCACGGTTTACCGTCCGCGTTGGTGGCACCGTCGCGATTGATTTTTCCGTACGAGTCCAGCGTGAGAGTGATGAACATCGAGGGCCGGTACTTGCCCGCGTACTGTCGGCCGATCGTGGCCTTGTCGATCTTCTTGCGTGGCAGGTCGGGGATGTCCTGGCGGCGGCGGGTCGACCGTTTGCGCTCCGATTTCGGCTCGGGATCCAGCGCCGGAAGACGCCCGCGCACACCGGTTTCGCGCAGATCCGCATCCACGTCCGAGACCACTTCGCGGATACCGTCCATCATGTCCTGGTCGCCGGATTCCTTGGCTTCCTGATAGTTGGTCATCAGGCTTGCGCGGGTCTCGACCAATTCCAGTTGGTGTTGGGTGGGGTCGCGTTTGATGTCGACGGGTTCGGTTTCGATGTGCCAGCCTTCGTGGGCCTGCTGCATCCGCAGGGAACGAGCCTTGGCCGCGCACGAGGGACACACGCCTTCCAGCGTTGATTTACACGGGGCACCAACGTATTTCGTGTCTCCGGTATCGGGGTCGTAGGTATACATCGGGATCGGTCGGCGGCACTCGCCGTGTTTGTCGGCGGCAGCCTGGGCGATCTCGTGCAGGTTCGGAATCGAGCGGCGATCGGCAGCGGTTTCCCGGACAGGTCCGAGGGAGGCCGCTTCGGTGTCAGGCTGTGGGTCCGTCATGGTCGGGGCCTCCCTCACAGGGTTGGTGGGTGTCATGCGGCGTTGTCGCCTTCCTGCCGGGGTGGCCCTCCCAGTCCGCCGGGGATATGTGCGAACGGGGCCGAAACGGGCTCAGCGAGCGAATCAGCGTGCCGGAAAACCAGTTCCACGCGAGCCGGGCCGGTGATGCTAACGCGACATTCGCTGGCGCGGAACGCATGTGCCAAATGGCTTGCGCGGTTGGCCCAGTCGTCGGGGCATTGACCCGTCAGCATCGCTACCCGCACCGTGTCGGTTGTTTCGCCGATCGCGACACCGAGCAGCCGCGGAATCCGCACCGATCGGCCGAGCTCGTCACGGCCGGACAGTTCGCAATCGTCGAGGAATTTCGACCACTGGCGGCGATACCGGTACCAGCGCAGGAACCGGGATCGCGCACGCCGAGTCACCCAGCGGGAGAACGATTCCCGGTACCGCACCCACCACAGCGCCAGCCCAGCGACCGAGGCGAGCGTCATGCCGAGGGCAGGAAGCCAGCCGTAGAACCAGTAGAGAGCAACGGCAGCGACGATCGGTAGCGACACCATCGGGAACAGCACGGCCCACCAGGCGGTCACGAATACCGAGATCACAGCCCAGCCGATCAGGGCCAGAACCGTGGTCAGGACGTCTTCGATCGGGTCGCGTCGAGTAGAGACCGTGGTGGTGGTCTTGGTCGTGGCGCTCACTTCTTCACCTCGGATTCGTCGAACAACCCCGGCTGACTGGGGCTCTGCCAGCGCGCCGAAAGGTCTTTCGCCTTGCGACGCTTCGATTTCCGGACCTGATCGGATGCCGCTTGCACAATCGGATTTACCTGCGGTACCGGTGGTTTCGCGTTCATGCGGCCCAGTCCCCGCCGTCGGGGTCGTAACCGTGCCCAAATACCGCCCCGGTTTCGGCCAGGATGTTGACCGCGATGCCGACAGGATCGAGTCCGCGTGCCTCGAGCTGGCAGCGACGACGCGCGTGCAGGTCGATGACGTTGTCGTATTCGCTGGTGTGGTTGCTCATTTCGGGTTTTCCTGTTCGTTGTCGGGTGCCCCGCAGCGGTCGCAGCGGAGGAAGGTCGTTCGGGCTTTGGCCGGCCGGGAGAACCGGTGGCCGTTGGTGTCGCATTCGACGGTGATCCGGCAGCCGTCGCAGGTGATCCGGTCGCCGTCGTAGAGCCACCCGTGGCGGCCGATCGCGAGATACGAGGAGGCTTGGTGGGTGGAGTCGAAACTGATCAATTCGCCATAGGCGTCGGTGTAGAAGTCGCCGCAGCCGTCGCAGTAGATGACGACGTGGTTTTCGGTGACCATGCCGCGTTTCATGCCGCAACCGGACCCGCGTAACCGTCGCCGGGGATGTCGTCGCCCAGGTCGTCAGGGTCGAACCCGCTGTAGTCCTCAGCGGGTGCGAAGTCGACATCGGCGGCCGGGGAATACCGTTCGACGATCTCGTTGGTCTGCTCGTCGGTGATCCAGTACGCGCGGACCCGGACGAACCCCTTCTTGCCGTCCTCGCCGACATAGCCGACACCGGGGGTGTCCTCGGGGATCTCGTCGCACAACGCGCCCGCGGTTCCTGGCGCCCTGGCCGTGGATCATCGCGACCTGTGTCGGTTCCTCCAACCGCAGGCCGATACGTGTCGGGAACAGTTGCCGGTTGGGCATGACCTCTTTGGACGGGTCCTGCACCGCAGCGATCACCGACACCCCGACCGCGCGGCCCTGAGACTGCAACTGGCCGGTCAGACGCCGGAACGTCTCCTGTTCCTGCCGCTCGGCATACGACGACAGCGCGGCAGCCTCATCGACGATGAGCAGGATCAGCGGCTCATCCTGCGTCGGCACGATCTTGCGCAGACCGGCCGCACGCATCCGGACCTGACGTTCCCGCATCTCGTGAACTGCCTTTTCCAGCAGCGCGAGGATGGTTGGTGCGTCGGTGGCGAACTCGACGAACAGCTTGTTCTCGCCGACACCGAACTCGACACCGCCTTTCGGGTCGGCCAGCCACACATCCACGAATCCCGCCTTGATCGCGGGTCCCAGACCGGCCAGGATCGACCACAGCACCGAGCCCTTACCGGAACCGGTCGCACCGGCGATCAGGATGTGCGAGTACAGGATTCGCAGCAGCCACGGCGTGCCGTCCTCCCGCACACCCGCCGGGACCGCTTCCAGATCCACACCAGCAGCCGTCACCGTGCCCGATTCGACATCGGTCACCACCGCCTCAGCGAGGGTGTCGTGCACTCGCAGTTCGAGCCGCACCCAGCCCGGAGCCGGAGACTCAGCGGTCACCCGATCGGCACCGACGTGATCGGCGATGCGGGATCGGACATCCTCACTCGACCAGTCCGACAGGGTTTGGCCGGCACCCATCAACAGGTCAACCGTCAGTCCGTGACGCGAGTAGTCCCACCACTCGACACTCGGGAATCCCGTTTCCGGTGAGCCGAGCTTGAGCAGCGCGAACATCAGTTGTGAATGCGCGGGCGAGGCGAACGACAGCACCGCCGGGCGCAAGACAGCCGGAGCCTCTTCCAGTTCCCGTGCGAAGCCCTCTGCAGTAGTCGTGCCCGGACGACGCCCCCACGGCAGCAGATACGCCATGAACGCCAGCGCACCCACCGCCGAGGCAGCCACCGGAACCATGTCGACCACAGTCATTTCGGTTCCTCCTTCGAGGTCTCCAGCTCGCAGAACAGCCGACAGCCGTGGTCATCGGCCGGAGGCGATTCCGGCTCGGAACAGAACAAGGTGCAGCGGGAGGAATCCGAAGCGGACGGAGTGGGCTCCTCACACAACATGACGCAACCCGGTTTGCCGGTGCTGTGTTCGACAGCAGTCGGTGTCACGTCATGACGCGGGCCGAAGGCCAGCAAGCCAGCCATACCGAGAGCGGCAGCGGTAGCGCCGAGGGTCATAACACCCACGGTCACAGCGCCATTGGTACCGATTTCCATGACAGGTCAGCTCCCCACGGGGACAGACACCGGCAGCAACGGCGGCTGCACGGGTCGAGAAACAGGAATCAATTGCGTCACCGCAGGCACAGACGGCACCACGGCAGCAGGAACAGGGATTTCGTGTGCAGGAGAATCGCTGTCCTCCACAGCGGGCGGAGCCTCCTGCTCGAGGTCAACCGCCTCATCAGCAGCAGTAACCGGAGCGGGGGCCGAACCACGTTGCGCGGCACGGAACAACACTCCGAGGCCGTGAGTGTCCACGAACAGCGATATCGGGGCGATGGCAGCCACGATCGCGCACAACCACCAGGGCAGCTCTCGACCAGCAGCGACAGCGTGAATGCTGTTGCCCGCCACCGATACCAGCGTGCCCACGAGCAGAACTCGAACGAAGAACGTCCGTTCCGGCGACTTCGCGAGAACCAAAGTGCCGGCAGTTGCCTGAACGATCGTGCCGTCGATGATCAGTGGGAGCAGCCACGCATCCGACGCCGGAATATGCGCCAGCTCAGCCAGGTCCCGCAGAGTGGCGAAGGACAAGCGGAACGCGGCAGCGCCGACGCCCACGATCACCAGGACCGCGAACATCCGCGCCGCGCGCATTCCCCGCTCAGGCACCAACATCAGGCAGCCGACTCCGACGCCAGACGCTCCGCCAAGTCGTGCATCATCACGATCTGCGGCAGCTGCTCCGCCAGCACGCGAGCATCCTCGATCGACAGGGACAACCGCGCATGCCCGATGACCTCGTGATTCAGCTCCACACTCACTGAAGCCGGAATGGGACCGAGCTCGTTTTCACGCGCCGGGCGATACTCCGCCTCGATGCCGTCGAACTTGCACATCTGACTACTGATGAACGACATGGCGATCACGCAGCCTTGTCGGACTGACCGCGAGCCGGACGAGCCGCACCCGGATCCGCCGGAGCCTGCTTGGCGCCGGAGTTGTCGCCCACGATGCCGGTAGCCCGCACCGTCCAGCCGAGAGTCTTGAACTCGCCCTGACCGGTCACCTTCGGCTGAAGCGTGACCTTCTCCAGCACGATCGGACCGCATCGCCCGCCAGAACCTCTTCCGTCGACGGGATCGGTGCGACATCCGCCAGGAAGATCACCTGAATGCTGGACTTCTTCGGGTTGGTCTCCGCCGGATTGGTCGCGGTGGCCTTCCACTGCCGCTTCCCAGTCATCGGGTCGACCTTCTGACGGGCTGGAGCGTTGCGGTTCTGGTTGTACTCGGTGTCGGGCTCGATCTCGCCGACCAGCACAAGCCCCTTCTCGAACGCTTCGTTGAACGGGACGTTGAAACGCAGATCCTTGAGCGTCATTTCGGAATCTCCTTGTGTCTGTGCGGATTTCGCATCTCGCCCGATCTCGGTACCGGAGCGATGGATTTCATCGTATACGTAACTACGTATACGCACAAGGATTTTGCGTATACGTAGTTCGAGTTGGTTGCAAACTCGCAGGTTGTAGGCGCTTTCCGGTTGTACGTATACGCACCTTCGTATACGCTGAGACCGGCCTTTGGCACTGCACGTCACAGTTCCGGATGGCCTGTCGTCTGGGGCACGGCCCAGCGAGGAAGCACGAAGAAGGTGTGCGATGAGGTTTCGCCCTACTGCGCTCGCGTGGATCGACGTGGAAGCGAGCACGGCGCCGGAGTGGGATTCCAGGCAGGTCCAACGCTTAGCCAGGCACTCTGGGTTACGTCTTGATGTGGCCCGAGAGCTCGCTTATCCCGCTGGTCGATCAAGTTCGTGCGGCAGACGTCGACGCGGTGATCGTCCCGTCTGCGACGCACCTCGATCCGATGATGCTGAACAGCCTCATGAACCTCGCCGACGTCGAGACCGTCATGCCTCGCATGTCGTTCTCTCGATGGCCGGCCTTCACCCATCGGGGGAGTGGCAGGTGAGTGGATGGGGCGAGTTTGGGCTATCTTGCTCGCGGCAATCAGCTGTATCGGTGGTTGTGTACTGCCTGATCGTCTAGCTGGCCGCAGCGAACGTCGAAGAATCGCACCGAGGGCAACTGTCGAATCCGATGGCGGAGAATCGGATACATATTCGAATAAGATGATGTATTGATGCCTGCTGGCATGCAACTCGATTGCGTATACGAAGTGCGGTACAATCAACGTGATTGTCACTCGCGCGATCGATGAATCGAAGGGATTGTGCCCAATGGCGGAACCGGCCTACGTTTCCATTTCAGGTGAATACGCCCGCCGAATCCGATCCGGTGAATTGCCGCCAGGAACGCAGCTTCCAAGCTATTCGGAAATCGCCTCCCGAAATAATGTTTCCGACATTGTTGTTCGGAAGGCGCTCGAATTATTGCAGAGTCAAGGTCTGGTGCGTTCGGTTCGTCGTCGCGGTGTCTTCGTAGCCGACAGGCCGAACCTGATCCGGATCTCACCCGAGCGTCAGATGGAGGATCCTGAAGTGACCTTCGGAAACGAATCGGACAGTACTGTTCAGATAGATCGAACTACCGCAACGGTTCCCGCCACCGAGGACGTTGCCGAACTCCTCCGGGGTGTCAGTCGGCGAGCAGGTCACCCACGTCGTTACCCGCGCAACCGATGACGGCCGCCCCATCTCGATCTCGGACTCCTACCAACCGGCGGATGTCGATGGCACCTCAGACGCTGCCACTCTCGAGGAGACGGTTGCCGACCGCATGCCGGTCGATTCCCACGCAGCCTGGTTGCAGACGACGCCTGGTGATCTCGTAAAAACAGTTCATCAGCGATTTGTCACAGCTAAAGGGCGCGTAATCATGATTTCCGATGTTTCATACCCGAGGGACCGCTATGACGCGTTCGTATTCAGGATGAACCTGAAGCCGGGTTCCTGAGTTCTAACAGCCGAATAGAACATCTAAGGCCGTCGGTCAGAATTTATGACCGGCGGCCTTGCTCTATTTCCTAACCCAGGTCTGAGCCCTGTCCGAGAGATTCCACCACGAGACGAACTGTGGATCCTCGGAGCTCAGCGTCCATCGGTCGGACAGTGCATCGAAGAAGGCGTCGTCTCCGGTCTTTCCGCCCTTCGGTTCCCCGATGTAGACCAATCGCTCACCGCCCTTGGCCTCGAACGCCGCGAGGGCTTCCGAGGCCATCGGGTTTCCCCACCCCGGGGGCCAGCACAGGAACAGGACATCTGACGCATCGATGGTTCGGGCCGCGTACTCGTCGAGATCGCCTACCGACAGCCACACATCCGACTGACCGGCTGCATGGGTGAACGAGGGGTTCTCAGTCTGGTCCGGTGGCTCGGAGTCGTACGCGGCAACCTGGATGCCGGAGTTCGCAAGTTGTGACGCCCAGTAACCGCGGCCGGCCCCGAGCTCCACCAGCGATCGACCGTTGCAGAACTGCTTCAACCATTCGATCGTTTCCGGCGATGGGATCGCGTAGGCGTAGGCAGCTTGCAGAATTGTCTCCGCGAACCCCAGTCGTGCGCTGCCTTGAGCGCGACCGCCGTTCACGACACGCCGTCCCTCGTGCTCGAACACCGACGGAGCCACGATGTCCCAGTAAGGATTGGCGCTGACCGACCGCTGCCCGGTCATGTAGTGCACGAACCGTAGGTCGAACGCCGCGTCCGCCTGGTCGTCTCCGGTCCCCGGCAACATCGGCGCCGTGTCCAAATACTCGGCCACCTTCGGATACTCGGTCCGCAAGCGTTCCTCGTCGCCCAGCAACCCGGCCAGTTCTTCACGACGGTCCGCCGTCAGCGCAAGCTCAGCCATGCTCCAAGTCTGGCCGCGCACAAGCAGTTTCGGCGAGCAAATGCACTCACTCGCATAGGTCGTTGCCGAATTTGGCTATAGAGGATCAAGAGGCGCCGGCGCTGCGCGCCGCCGCCGCACTACGGCACGCAGCGGCCGGGCTACGCACGCTCCGCCCAGCCGGCGCGCCGGTGCGTCGGCCGCACGCTGCGCCAGCGCCTACCGATCCGAGATTGCTGAATTTTCGATGACCGAGAAGTGTGGGCACGACGAGAGCCGTACCCGACTTGCTCTCCCGCAGCCCGAGCACGAAACGGCCGACAATCGCTCGTGGGGCCTGGCTGTCGTCACCACAACACCCCACTCGATACCACTCGCGCCGCAACGCTCACCCATGCCATAGACACCAAGACGCTTGGTTGCACGCTCGGCTGGGTGGCAGACTCTGTGTTTCCACCGGGCCCGCAGCGATACTTGGAGTGAGGGTGTCTAAGCGAGAATCCATTCCGGCCGACCTCGTCCGTGAGCTGATGATCGAGGCAGGCTACAGGTGTGCAGTACCAGCTTGCCGAACTGCCGAGCCTCTTGAGATCGAGCACATCGAGGAGTACGCGAAGGTCAAGACACACGAGTTCTCGAACATGATCGTGCTATGCGCGAACTGTCATCGGCGAAAAGGCACGGGACCCCGCCGACTCGACCAGAAAGCGCTACGGATCATCAAGCGGAACCTCGCAGTGGTGAATCGCCGGTACAACGATGTCGAACGCCGTGTCTTAGAGCACTTCGTAGAGAACGAGGACTCGCCCTGGGTCCTCTTGCCTGAGACGCCCGTACTGTTCGGCTATCTCGTGAAAGACGGCCTGATCGAGGGGCTTGACGGTACCGCCGTCCCAGATGCACTTCACGGAGAGGCGCAAGATGGACGGAAGTTCTTCATCACACGTGGCTATGCGCTTACTGCGGATGGAAAACTTCTTGTGCACAGGCTGCGTCAAAACATCGAAGTCATCTGACCGCCCCAGCCCACACAGTGAAATGTTCGCGACCTTCGGCCGCGCGGCCCTGCTGACTGGTGGCCTGCGTTGTGTTCCCGCGCCCCTCCACCGTCAAGGGCGCCTACGGCGTCAGCTCCGCTGATGGCTATCGCCACCCTTGACGGCCGGAGCCTCTGCACGAGAAAGGCAGGCCCTATGGGGGCAGGCGGGGAAGCCAGCCCCTGTATGCGCAGACCACCACCCATCAGGGCCAGTGGTTCTCCAGTTGCCGAGCAATCAGAACGATATCGAGCCACCCAAAAAGTCATCCGCGACACGGTCCCACTCCAGCTGTGCGCACTCCCCTTCAGCGATCACCTCCAGCGCCGCCAACCCGTCACCGTCACTCGTCCGGGCCAACGCCTCTTTGCGCACGTAGAAGTTCCCCTGGAGCACCCCGCAGGACGAGCAGTCCGAAGCCAGCCCCAACGGCTCACCGGAGTGGGAGTGGTGCTGCACTAGAAGGCCGGCCACGTCTTCACGTCCATCCTCGACCAGGATCGCGCGGGCCAGGCCGAGCGCCTCATCTCCGGTGATGATCTCCCGGTCACCCTTCCGACACAGCCCGAGGACGCACAACGTCCGCTCACTGCACTTCCAGCACGACCACGTCAGACCGACCACCCGGACAGAAACCGTATCCACAGCCACCCCTACCCCGCAGGTTCGATGCCACCAGAGTGACACAAGACGGCGAACGCACCCGGACACCGACAGACCGAACGGCCAGAACACGAGACTCCAGCGGCCGAGTGAATACACCGGAATCCGCCTCTGACCTGCCTCCGGAGCAGGAGACCAGATCTCAGCCCAGCGGTATCGGTACGCAGTGAGTACGCAACGCTGCGCAGCGGTGCCCTCTTCGCTCAACGTTGCCGCCCAAAATCCCTAGGTCATGCCTACCGAGCCAACACCAGCTCGCCACCGCAAATGCCGATCCGTCGCAGTTGGGATCGCTTCGGCGTGTTCTCGCCTCGATCGGTGTACTGCTTGTGACGGGAGATCTCGAGCACCTATGGTGCTGCTGGTGGGTTCGGTCGTGGCCTGACCGGTGAGATGCAGATCTTTCTCGGTAGAGATTCGGTCACGGGCGTAGCGGTCTCGTTACTCAGAGCGATCATTTACTGGTGTGATTCCTTGCGTAATTCGCCCGCAAGGGCACATTCGTTGGCGGGCCCCACGGGGCATTTTGAAAGAAGGAGTTACGGGCCAGATGTCTGCGAAGAAGTTGCGCATTCCGATCCCTCCTGAGGTCGCTGCTCGCGTATTGTTCGAGTCGGACCGAACGTGCTGTGTGTGTCGAAACAAGAAGCCGGTGCAAATTCATCATATTGATGATAATCCAAGTAATAATGATTTCGGAAACCTTGCTGTCCTATGCTTCGATTGTCACCGTGAGACTCAGATTCAAGGCGGGTTTGACCGCAAGCTAGATTCTGATCAAGTAGCTCTGTATCGCCGGCATTGGCTTGAGCGTGTGCGCGCGTATCGTTCGGGTTCGTCCTATGCGGAAGGAAAGCCTGAAGAGCGGTCCGATGAGTTGAAGCTGCGGGAAATACTTGCAAAGCTGGAAGTTGCTCGGGAACAAGAGGATTGGCTCGCGGTGGCGCGATTGTATGGCCAATCTGGCGATGAACATCTGAGGGATAAGTATGTCGAGCGCGCACTAGAAAATGATCCAAGTCCGTTTTATCAAGTTCTAATAAGGAACGTCCAGGGAATTGCGGAAAAGCTTCCCGAGGATGTTAAGGATCGGGCAGTCGAGGAGGTTAGTGATGATTGGAGCACTAAGGCTGGGGTGCTTGCGGAAGTAGGGCGTTACAAAGAATCCGCCCAGGTGCTCCTGGGGGGTATTCGAGAGGCATTGATTGCCGACAACTATTTTACAGCTGCATACTATATTAAGAATTTGTTGAGCAATCTGGCCGATGACCTATTCATCCTGGCGCTCAAAGATTTCATTCGCGATGACGACCTGTGGTGGCAACTGCGTGTTTTTGAAGAGCTTGGATGGGAGGATGAGGCGAATGAATTGCTGCTGAAGAATGAGCATCGAATTGCAAATTCCGGAGATGCTGTATTTCAGATGAAGCTCGCATCTGCAAAGGGCGATACCGAGGCGTATCTCGCGAAGGTGGTTGAGATCGAGGCGAGGGGACCGGCGGCCTGGGATACAGCTTCCCAAATTGACGAAGAAGCAGAGGATGGTAACGCTGAGGAATCCTAGACGCGGGTTCGAACGGCCGCCATCAACTTTGACGGCCGTTCGAAACGGAGTCATCAGGCAGCCCCCGCCTGCGAAGTGGGCTGAGTGGACGGTGCGGCACGCTGGCACCGGGTGCATCTCCCCAGGGCACGCCTAGTGGGTACGCAGAGAGTACGCAGTAGGGCTCACGAAGCCTGACATCTACCCACGGATGCCAACACGAAATACGCACGTAAACCGCGTCTTCGTCGTCAGCTCTCGCACGCAAATAGCGCGATAGCTCTTCATCATCAACGTAGTGATCTACTTTCTCGCCAGGGCCACCGTGGTGACCCAAAGCCATGAGCGTCATTACAGTGTCACAGGGAGGGTGAGGCCCATCGGACTCGGACATGAACCGTCGTTACTTTGACCGCACAAACGTCTGCGTACATTGGCGTACCGACCCAGATGTCATAAGACGGTCCAAGGCAGAATCCGTTGCCTCACAGGCACTCTGAACGATCCCAGCGGACAACTATGTACCCCCGAACCCATCAGAAGGTTGGGAGTTCGAGTCTCTCCGGGCGCACAGAAGGTGTCCGTGGCCATGAGAAAGTCCCCACTGGTGGCCGCCTGTAGGTCCCCGCTGGCGGCCAGGTAGAAGTCCCCATTCCCCTTGCTCGTCGTGTCATGCCCGGAACTCGTGGCCTGGGCGGTGACGGTGATAGCGCCAACTGTCATCCGTCACTGCCCAGGGAGTTCCATTGAAGTCTGCGAGGGAGCGAATGGACATCATTTCCGCCTATCGAGAGGTCGGAACCTATCGAGGGGCCGCCGAGTTGTGCGGCACCACGCACAAGACCGTGAAACGCGTCGTCGAACGCGCGGAGCGCGGTGGCGGCCGGTCGGAGCCGGCGCCGCGGACCCGCAACTACGAGCAGGTCCGGGACCTGGTTGCTGAGCGGGTCGTGAAATCGAAGGGCCGGATTTCGGCCAAGCGACTACTCCAGGCCGCGCGGGCGGCGGGTTACGAGGGGTCGCCGCGGAATTTCCGGCGGTTGGTGGCCGAGCAGAAGATGTTGTGGCGCACGGATAATCATCGAGGTCGTCGTCCGGCGGTGTGGTCACCCGGTGAATATCTGGTGATCGACTGGGCTGAGGCCGCGCCGGGGTTGCAGTTGTTCTGCGCGGTGCTGGCGTTCTCGCGGTGGCGGTTCACCGCGTTCGCCGCCGATCAGAAGCAGTCCACGACGCTGGCCATGATCGCCGAAGCATTCGCCGCAATCGGCGGGGTTCCCTCGCGGGTGCTCGCTGACCGGATGGGCTGCCTGAAAGGTGGCGTGGTCGCGAACCTGGTCGTCCCGACCGCCGAATACGTCCGATTTGCAACGCATTACGGGTTCTCACCGGATTGGTGCCATGCCGCCGATCCGCAGTCCAAGGGCATCGTGGAGAACCTGTGTGGCTATGCCCAGCGGGATCTGGCGGTCCCGTTGCTGACCGAAGCCGCGATGACCGGCCGGGCTGTGACGCTGCGGGAAGCCAACGCAGCGGCGAAAATCTGGTGCGCGGAAGTGAATTCGCTGCCGCATTCGGAGATCTGCGCTGTCCCCGACGAACGCCTCAGCGTTGAGCGGGAGTTGTTGGCGCCGTTGCCGTCGCTGCGGCTCGAGATCGGCGCCCCTGCGGTCACCCGCACCGTCGACCGGCTCTCATGTGTTCGTTACGGGTCGGCCCGCTACTCGGTGCCCACCCGGCTGATCGGCGAAAAGGTCGCGGTCATCGTCGATGTCGGTGCGCTGCTGGTGCTCGAACCGGCGACCGGGGTGATCGTGGCCGAGCACGAACTAGTCGCTCCCGGCGAGGTGTCGATCCTCGATGACCACTACGACGGGCCCCGTCCGGCACCCAGTCGTGGACCACGGCCGAAAACTACTGTCGAGCAACAATTCTGCGCGCTCGGTGTCGATGCCGAGGCCTTCCTCGTCGGCGCGGCCGCGATCGGCAACACCCGCCTGGGGCAGGAATTGGAGATCCTGCTCGCGCTCGGCGCCGCCCACGGTGAGCCCGTGCTGGTGGCGGCGTTGCGGCGGGCGGTGGCGTTCGGGCGGTTCCGCGCCGCCGACGTCCGCTCCATACTCGCCGCCGGCACCGGCACCCCGCAGCCCCGCTCGGCCGGACAGGCGCTGGTGCTGGACCTGCCGACCGCGCCGACCCGCTCGCTGGATGCTTACAAGATCACCCGTGACGGGAGCGCATCATGACTGATGCTCGATCGAAAACTGCTGCTCCCAAACCGATTCCGGACCTCGCTGCCGACCTCGATGCCGGACTACGCCGGTTGAAACTGGCCGCGGTCCGTCGCACCGCACCCGAGGTGCTGCACGTCGCCAAAACCCAGCGGTGGACCCCAGAAGAGATGCTGCGCACCTTGATCGAGGCCGAATTGGCCGCCCGTGATGCCTCCAATGCCCGCAACCGGCTCAAGGCCGCTGCCTTCCCCGTTCTGAAAACCCTCGACAGCTTCGACGTCGCTACCTCCTCCATCCCGCAGGCGACATTCGACTACCTGTCGAGTCTGGAATGGGTTCGCGCGCAACACAATCTCGCGCTGATCGGGCCGCCTGGCACCGGCAAGAGCCACACCCTGATCGGGCTCGGCAACGCCGCGATCGCGGCCGGGCACAAAGTCCGCTACTTCACCGCCGCCGATCTGATCGACACCCTCTACCGCGGGCTGGCCGACAACACCGTCGGCAAAATCATCGACACCCTGCTGCGCGCGGACCTGCTGATCCTCGACGAAATCGGGTTCGCACCACTCGACGACACCGGCACCCAGCTTCTGTTCCGGCTGGTCGCGGCAGCATATGAACGCCGTTCGCTGGCAGTCGCCTCACACTGGCCGTTCGAGCAATGGGGCCGATTCCTGCCCGAACACACCACCGCCGCCAGCATCCTGGACCGGCTCCTGCACCACGCCACCGTCGTCATCACCGACGGCGACTCCTACCGCATGAGAACACCGAGACAAACCGAGGTGACCGCCCCTGAAATAGCACCCCACCACCCGCAAGGGGGTGGGGACTTCACCTGGCCACCAGCGGCGACCTACCGATGGCCATTGACAGAAGGAAGCCCCCGAACTGGCAACAGTTCGGGGGCTTTCGCTTTCCCGGGATCACCGACGCCAAATCCCTCGCCGTCCCCTTTTACCTCGGGTCATGCACGCGCCATACACGTCGAGAGTCGGCTACGGCCATCAGATCTCGAAGGGCGGTCTGGTTGCCCAGCGGGCGAAGCTCAGCCGTGGGTGAACCGTCTCGACATCAGCGATCATCATCACAGTCGCGGCTCAGTCGAGGACCGTGGAGAGGACGTTCAATGCCGACGCATACTGCAGGCACGAACTTCCGTGCCCGGCATGCAGACTCAGCACGAACGGCGCTCGTTCGGTGTTCATGAACCGGGGCCGCATGTAGCAGTCGTGGTGATCGACGGCCCATTGGTTGCGAACGCCCTTTGTGACCGGTGGTTTTGAACTGTGCATCCTGACCCCCTGAGTCGAACCGTCTGTGTTTATGACCCCTAAACCTGTTGATCGAGTGCTGTCGACTGCGAAATTTAGGGGGGATAAACCGTGACGCTACGCTGCTCCTTCACAAGTCGTCAAGGGCCTCTAAACTCGTGGTCGTGCCCACCGCTGATGAGTTCGACATGGTCCGGAACGATCCGGACCCGATTCGGCGTGGGTTACGTGCGGCCGAGCTCATGATCGAGTACCAGCAATGCGCCACCGAGCTGGCACGACTGCGGAAGGTCGCTATCGAGGAAGCGCACCAGAGTGGTTTGAGCTACACCGAGATCGCCGAAAGACTCGGGGTCACGAAGGGACGGATCAGTCAGATCCGCTCGTCTGCCCCTCGACGTGAACGCGCGTTCTTCGGCGTCGGACCGGTAGCGATCGGGATTCCGCGACGGATCGGACGCGAGGACGGACGACAGCGGCCGTACTTCGACGCCAATGACCAGGCTGCACGACTCGCCGTCGAAGCGGCGCTTACCCAGCTCGCCCTTGCTGCAACAACCTTTCCGATCGACCCGGACCGCACCGAACTGCCGGCGGGCGATTGCATCGTCATCTGCGGACCGAAGTCAGCGCCTGTGGCACGGATTCTGCTCGACGGAGACCCGTTCTTGGACTTCGAGCACGACGATGACGGATGGTCGATCACCGACGCCCGAACCGGTGATCGCCACCGATCTCCGTATCGACACGACGATTCGGTACGCACGGATATCGGATACTTCTCTCGTAGGACAGATAACGGGCGCGTAGTCATCCATATCGCAGGCATCACCAGCATCGGATCACTCGGAGTCGCAACGTGGTTGAGTAGCAACCTGGCCGACGTCTTCGATCCGAACTGCACCTTCGTGGACGGCGTTGTCGAATGCGACTTCGATCCGGACTACGCGGTTACCGACAGCCGCATCCTCGTTGGGCCGTACATGGAGAAGGCATGAGGTTCGCAGTTGCCCAACTGCAGGAAGAATCTGCCGGGGACCGCGTAATCACCGCCGATAACTGCGTCATCGTTCTCGACGGGGCTACCTCGTTCGATCCGGATATGCCCGACGTCGGCGCCTATGTTGATGCGCTGGGAAGTGAACTCTGCGAACGGCTTTGCGCCTCGTCCGAGAATCTCCGTGACATTCTGGCCGAGTCGATCCTGGCCACGGCAGACAAGCTCGGCCTCGTACCCGGTCGCGCACCCTCCAGTACCGTTGCGATTGCCCGGCAGCGACACGGAACGATCCAGACCCTCCTGCTCGGCGACTCGCACATCGTCGTAGGTGGTCGAAGCGATTCGCACACAGTCACCGACGACCGTCTGGCGAGACTCGACCTGGATGAGGTTCGCGAATACCGCCGGCGCCTGAGCGCAGGCAATGGTTACGACGACACTCATCGACGTATTCTGCAGTCGCTTCAACGCAAACAATGCCAGCATCGAAACCGACTGGGCGGGTACTGGATTGCCGAAGCCGATCCGAACGCTGCGGAACACGCGATCGGCACCGACCTTCGAGCCGACACCATTCCGTGGCTGGCACTTGCCACGGACGGAGCCGTCGATTGTATTGCAGCCCTGAGAATTCCATGGGCCGAGGTGGCTCGATGCGATGCCGACGGTCTGAACCGTCTATTGAGCGAGTGTCATCGATGGGAAGCAGAAGACGACCCGGGCGGGCTGCTGTTGCCTCGAGCCAAGCGACACGATGACAAGGCTCTGGTCGTGGTGAAGTGGTAGCTCGGAGTAGTCATGGATCTACCTATCGGCCGTGTGAAGATGCTTCGGCGTTCTATCTCCGCACCCACGCCTGGGCTCGGTCCGACAGATTCCACCACGAAACGAACTGTGAATCCTCGGAACTCAGGCTCCATCGTGCGGACAAGGCGTCGAAGAAAGCATCGTCTCCGGTCTTTCCGCCCTTCGGTTCGCCGATGTAGACCAAGCGTTCACCGCCCTTGGCCTCGAACGTCGCGAGGGCTTCCGATGCCATCGGGTTTCCCTCGGGGGCGAGCACAGGAACAGTACGTCGGAAGCGTCGACGGCTCGGGCTGCGTACTCGCCGAGATCGCCGACTGACAGCCACATCCGATTGGCCGGTCGTTCGGACGCATGGGGCGTTGCCGAGAGAGCTATCGCGACCTGCCGAGGGGGTGTTTACCAACCGGAAACAGCGGCATCACACTGCCGAATCGGCCGAATCCTAAGTTTCGATCAGCTGATCGAAACTCTTCTGGAAGGGGTCCGGCTCGTGGCAGGTCTCACTTCGTTCTCCGAAGTCCCCAATATCGACATCGCGCCGCTCTTCGGCGCAGATTCCGCGGCGAAAGCCGCCGTCGCCGACGAACTTGCCAGTGCGGCAAGCGATATCGGATTCATGTACGTCTCGGGCACCGGGATCGACGAGCGCGTCTTCGCCGAGTTGCTCCGATCGACGAAACGGTTCTTCGCCGGTCCGCTGGAGGTGAAGATGCGCACCTACATCGGCAACTCCACCAACCATCGCGGCTATGTGCCGGAAGGGGAGGAGGTCTTCGCGGGGATGTCCGCGGACCGGAAGGAAGCTTTCGACCTGTGCCGTGATCTTCCCGCCGACGACCCCGACTATCGCGCGGGAAATCCGATGCTGGGACCGAACCAGTGGCCGGACACACCGGGCTTCAAGGAGGCGGTCACGGCTTACTACCAGCAGGTATTCGATGTCGGTGTCGCCCTCATGCGCGCCTTCGCGGTCGCGATCGGCGAGGCCGAGGACTTCTTCGATCCGTACCTGACCAAGCCGCCGAGCCAGTTGCGCCTGATCCACTACCCATTCGACGAGTCGGCCGAGGACCGTCCGGGCATCGGCGCCCATACCGACTACGAATGCCTCACCCTGCTACGCGGTACGGCGGCCGGGCTGGAGGTGCTCAACGGCGCCGGTCGATGGATCGACGTGCCGCCGGTGCCGGGCGCCTACGTGGTGAACATCGGTGACATGTTGGAGCTGTTGACCAACGGACGATTCGTGGCCACCACCCATCGCGTTCGCAAGGTCGCGCAGGAGCGCTACGCCTTTCCGCTGTTCTTCTCGGTCGACTACGACACCGTCGTGGCGCCGTTGCCCGCCTTCGTCGACGCCGGCACTCCGGCACGCCCCGCATTGCGTGCCGGCGAGCATCTGTTCGCGCAGACCGCACAGAGTTTTCACTATCTGCGGACCCGGGTAGCGGACGGGAGCCTGGTGCTGCCGGAGGGCTCGGTCGAACTCTCCTCGTTCGGTCACAGGGCCGAACAGCCCGCGTAAACCGTTCCGACACAGCCAGATCGGCAGCATATGAATATTCTCAGTGACCTCACCGGTCCCTGGCCGCACGCCACCGTCGACGGCATCCCGCCCGAGATGGGCGATCTCTACGGGATCTGGACGCGATCGCTCATCAGTTGGCACGGCGGTCCCGACGACACCACCACCACGGTGACGTGGTTGCAATCCGACGGCTGGTACGCGGACCTGAGACAGCCCGCGGGCCGACCCGATTTCGACGGCGTTTCCTGCCTGCGAGATCTGCGTACGGAACATCTGGAATGGATGTTCGCGCAGGAGGGGTTCGCCGGCGCGCTGACGCAATCACAGGTTATACCAGCACAATTCACCTGGGGCCGACTGATCGATTGGGCGCCGGTCGAAGGCATTGCCGATACCGGCACCCTGCATTTCGAGAACGCGATGATGGTCGAGCGCGGCATCGAACTGCCCTATCTCGAGCATTGGCACCATGTGGACGGCACGGACTGCGAACCCCGGGCCGTCGTGACGCTTCGCGGCGCGGAATCCGGTACGCGGGCGATCCTTCTGCGCACCGGTGCGAAATTCGCGTTCGCGCGGTCACGAGCCGAACCGATTTCGGCGCTGCCCGCCCCCGACGAGGTTCATCGTCTCGACCTCACCGCCGCACAGGATCTTGCCGACTGCGAGATATCCATGGGCTCCATATCGCGAACGGGATGGCTCATCGACATGTCGAGTTTGCCTTTCCGGCAGGGGCATTCGTTCACAGCCGTCGCGGCGGGCGATGAAATGCGGATCCTCGAGCCCGGCAGCTCGCGACCGACTCGATGGCAGATCGAGTCATTGGCCGGAACCGTCGCCGACCTTCTCACCGAATGAACTGATCCAGTCAGGAGACCGCCATGACCGGCGTCCGCACCGAACTCCACAGCCCCGTCGCCGAATTGCCCGTGCGCTCTCGCTTCGAGATCGAACCCTTCGGCACCGAACACATTCCGATCGCCGACCGGAAATCCTCACCCCGGGACCTGCGCACGATCCTCTTCGGCAGCAGCCTGACCTTCAGCGTGATCATCATGGGCTTCCTGCCTGTCACCCTGGGGCTCGGCTGGTGGCAGGCCGCATCCGCCGTCGTGGTCGGCTCCGCGCTCGGTTCCGCGCTGCTCGCACCGACCGGGATCATCGCGCCTCGCACCGGGACCAACAATCCGGTGTCCAGCGGCGCCTTCTTCGGCGTCGGCGGCCGGCTGATCGGCACGATTCTCGAGGCCGTGGCATCGCTGATCTTCGCCGCGCTGAGCATCTGGACCGGCGGTGCCGCACTCATCGGCGCACTCGACCGCGCATTCGACATACACAGCGACAGCATCGAATTGATCTGCTACGGCGTCATTTCCGTCATCGTCACGGTGGTGTCGGTATTCGGCCACGGCTGGATGGTCGCGGTCCAGCGACTGATGATCCCGACCGCCGGAATCTGCCTGATCGCCGGATTGTTCGTGTACGGCAGCGACTTCGATCCGTCCTACTCCGGCGGCGGCTACGTACTCGGTTCGGCGCTCAACACCTGGGTGGCGTCGATGCTGCTGATCGCTTCCACCATCTCGTCGCTCGGCCCCTACTCCGGTGACTGGACCCGCCACATCTCGCCGGCCGCGCACAGCGACCGCTCGATTGTGCGGGCGCTGTTCGTCGGCGGCCTGTTCGGTCTCGGTGGACCCTTCATGTGGGGCACCTTCATCGCCGTCTGCTTCTACTCCACCGGGCTCACCGACGGGGACATGGTCGGCGGGCTGATGCGGACTTCGCCGATCTGGTACCTGCCCGCCCTGGTATTCCTCGGTTTGGCGTCCGGTACCGCCCAAGCGGTGATCAACACCTACGGCACCGGACTCGACACCTCATCGCTGATTCCGGCGCTGTCGCGGACCAGGGCGACGCTGGTCGCCTGCCTGGCCGCGACCGCACTCGTCTATCTCGGTCATTTCTACGACACGATCGAACCCAGCGTCACGAATGTGCTGACGCTGCTGGCGAACTTCTCGGTGCCGTGGATCGTCATCCTCGTGATCGGTCACCTGCGCAACGGTCCGCGCTACGACACCGATGCGCTGCAGGTTTTCAACCGGCGCGAAACCGGCGGCCGGTACTGGTACAGCGGCGGGGTGAACGCCGCCACCGTCGCCGTCTGGGGAGTCGCCGCCACGGTCGGGGTGCTCTTCGCCGCCAATACGTGGTTCACCGGTCCGGGTGCCCATCTGCTCGGTGGACTCGATATCGGATTCGTCCTGGCCGGCCTCATCGCCGGTGTGCTCTACCCGATGGTCGGCCGGATCGAACCGGCTCCGATGGAAAGTGTTGTCTCGTAGTCGCTATGCGGATGCGGCCATCCGCCCGGCGGCGTCGTGCCGGGCGGATGGCATGCTGGAGCGAATGAGCGGACTGCGGCCCGGTCGGCCTCGTCGCGTCGAACGACGGCGCCCGGGTGACACACCGGTGGAAGAAATCCTCGATGCCGCAGCCGAATTGTTCATCACTCACGGTTTCGCCGGCACCTCCACTCGAATGATCGCGGCGGCGGTCGGTATTCAGCAGAGCACGATCTACCACTACTTCTCGACCAAAGAGGAGATACTCGACAACCTGCTGACGCGCACCGTCATCGCGCCGGCAACGCTGGCGGAGAGTTTGATGCGTCATCCCGAAAGTGCCACGATCCGGCTTTACGCGATGGTGTGGTTCGACTGCCGGCAACTGCTGACCGGCCAGTGGAATCTCGGAGTGCTGTTCAATCTCCCGGAGAGCAACCGGACCACATTTCCGCGGTTCGACGAGCGCCGCGAGTACCTGCGCGATTGCTATCGCACGCTGTCTGTGGAGACGCGACGTGAAGCGAGCTCGTCCGACGACGCGCGATGGTCACCCGTCGAGGTGGACATCGCGGCGGCACTGCCATTCCATTTCGTCGAGGCCGCCATTCAGATCCGGTCCGACACCCCGCGGCGAGTCGAGCAAATCGGTGCCGACGACCTCGCTACCGGTATTGCCGATGCCGCACTCCGAGCGCTCGGCCGGACCGGCGCTCTCGCGCCGATTCGAGACGCCGCTCAGCGGGTGATCCGCCAGATCGACGATCGACCGGAATGATCGCCGCGGTCAGCGTGGCCGAATCCGGGTATCGCCTCAGCCCGCGAATCGGCCGATCGCGACGAAGGCGGCGAGCAGCAGGAGAATCACGTTGGCGGGCAAGGGCTGTCGCTCGTCGCGCTTCAGATGTACGCGCAATGCGCCGATTTGGACGATGACCAGGCCGGCCGCGGCGATCGGGGTCAGGATGGAGGCTGTGCCGGTGGCTTCGGGCAGGATCAGGCCGAGTGCGCCGAGGATTTCGATCGCGCCGACCGCCTTCACGGCGGCGTCCGAGTTGTCCTTCATCCAGTCGAGCCGACCTGTTGCCACGAGCTGTTCGCGTGGCCGGACCACTTTGAGTCCGCCTGCGGCGAGGTAGACGAATGCGAGCAGGCCCTGCACGATCCACAGTGCGATATTCACCGTAATCCCCAATCCTTGTGTCCTGATCACATCGTGTGTCAGCGCTGGTGAGGCGGCAAAAGGCACATTTGTGTATGTATCCAGGAAGGAAGTCTCGGAGTGGCGCACATCACACCGGAGCCGCCACGGATACCTCCGGGCGGTGCGGTTCGGGAGGTATTCGATCGCATCGGCGACAAGTGGAGTCTGCTGGTGATCGGCACACTGCGGGGTGGCCCGCTGCGATTCGGCGAGTTGAAGGAGGCCGTGGCGGGCATCTCGCAGCGGATGCTCACGCTGACTCTCGAGCGCTTGGTCGAGGACGGATTGGTCGACCGTACGGCCTACCCGGAAGTGCCGCCGCGGGTCGAGTACCGGTTGACCGAGCTGGGGCGGACGCTGCTGCCGCTGGTGATCTCGCTCGCCGAGTGGGCGATGGCGCACCGCGACGAAATCAACGCCAACCGCACAGCGCGATAGATTCGCCGCCGAGAATGAACCCTCCGGGTGAGCCGATCGGTGAGCGGGGGCTACAACCAGGCCGGCAGGTTCGGCAGGAAACCCTTCAGGGCAACGCCGTCGTTGCGGCCGATCAGCCAGGCCAGGAGCTCGGCTGCCGGGCCGGAGATGGTGTCGGTGGGGTCCGGGCCGACCGTGGTGGTGAAATCGGTGTCGCTGGCGACCAGGGTGAAACTCGGGGGCGGGGGCTGGTCGGGGTCGTGGGTCATGGGTTTGGCGTCGGGTGGGCGGTGTGCGGAGGCCTTGTGATCGAAGACGGCGGCCACCTCGGGCAGCATGCGGGTGACGAACGCCGCGGGCCAGTCCTCGGGGAGGTAACCGATATTCAGGTCGACACGGTGAATCTCTATCTCGCGCAAGCGAAGCCAGGGGACCACGGAGGCGGGCAGCTCCTTGCCGTTGCGCGCGCGGACCCGGAATCCCCAGCGCTCGGGTGGCATTGCCCGGGACATACCGCTGAAGCGGGTCGCGGAGGCACGCAGGTCCTCGAGTTGTTCGGCGAGGGGCCGGGGCGCGCCTTCCTCGATATCGGAATCGCGCAGGAGTTGGCTTGCGTACTGCGGTGTTTCGATCCCGGTGCGCGCCCACAGCAGCAGATTCACCAGGCCGTCGGCATTGCGGGACAGATGGGCCAGCAGATGGCCGCGGGTCCAGCCGGGGAGCAGCGACGGCTCGGCGATATCGCTGTCCTGCAACGCTTCCACCGCACCGAGCAAGGATCTGGTAGCCGAGTCGACGGTCTCGATCAGATCGACGGGGACGGTCGACTCCGGCACTTCGCTGGTCACGTGGGTGACCCTAACTCAGCGGCGCGAACACGCGCTGTATGTATCCGATTGCCGTCGGATAACTGTTCAGGTGGCGGACAAGTGACCGTCGACTCGGCACGATAGATATTGGCGATGGGAACCCGTCGGCTGCTCCGCCTCGCTCTACTCGGCACCGCACTGTGTGCGGCCGCTTGTTCATCGAGCGGTGGTGCGACGGGACTGCACACCGATCGGGACCGGCCGCTGACCATATCGCCCGACGATCCGGCAGCGTGGCGCGGCGGGCTGAAAGCGAAAATTCTGCCCGACGGGCGCCAGGACACCGGAGAAGTTCTGCGGATCGATACTCGGGCGCTGCCGGCGCACACCAAAACCGAAACGGTGACCGTCGAGGTCGGCTGAAATCCGGGACAGGTGCGGATGCCCGCATTCTCAGGTTCTCCCCACGTTCCACACAAAGCCGTGCCAGCCGACGGTGTCACCGTGGGGATATGAACACAATTGTCGAAGTACTCGTCATCGGGAGCATCCTGGCAATCTTCGCGGCCATGGCGATCGCCGGTGCGGTGGCGGAATCCGCGCCGCGCTCGCTGGTCAGGGTGCGGAAGCGCTGACCCGTTCGGCCACCCAGATCTGTACGGCCAGAGCGATCAGCCACAGCGACATCGACCCCACCTGAATGCGCTGCGCGATACCCAGTGCGAAATTGCCGGTCAGATTGTCGGCGATCATCATCCAGGCCGTGGCCGTCGATCCGATGATGAGAATCCACAGCCCGGAATGCCGCAGAATCGGCCAGCGCCGATAGCGGAAGGCGGCGACGCTGAACACGATCATTGATACGAAGATCGAGATCACCGCCAGCGAGCTGGTGAGCGCGTGGATCTGATGCAACTGCGGGAACATCCCGCTGTCCGACGGCGGGCACGGCGCCGAACAGGTATGCAGCGGCCATTGCGCGTCCGCGATGGTGGCGGCGCCGAAACAGCCCAGCGCCACCCAGGCCGCGACCCACAGCCGCCGCCGCGAGAAGACGAACAGGGCCGCGACCACCGAAACCACGATCAGCGAACCGGAAATGGTGTCACCGAGATCGAACACCCAGCGATAGGGACGGCCCTCGGCATCCAATTCGCTGAGGAACGAGGTGATCGGATTCAGGTGAATCGGCAGGACGAATTCGAGAACCCACGACGAATAGCAGATGCCCGCGATGGCCACGGCCGCCGCGATCAGTGAACGCACGATCCGGAAGCGTCCGCGAACGGGCGCCTCCTGTCGCTCGAAAACGGCGATCGAACCGGTGTCGTCGGCCGCCGGCTCCGGCGGTGTCATCTCAGCGCCCCCGTCCCGGATGAGTGTGGGCTGGTGCCTGCATCACCATCATGACCTATCGGCCCGACAGCACCGTTTGCACTCGATCGGCGCCCACCGCGGCGTTCTCGTGCTCCCATATCCGCACGACCGCCCAGCCCGCGGCGATCAATCGAGCATCCGTATCGCGGTCGCGAGCCACATTCCCGGCCAGTTTCTCCGCCCACCACAGCGCGTTGTTCTTCGGATGAGTGGCATGTTCCGGGCAGCTGTGCCAGAAACACCCATCCACGTAGACGGCCACTTTCCGGCGCGGAAATACCAGGTCGGCGCGTCGGCGCAGCCCCTTCAGCGGTGCCCGATCGACGAAATACCGCAGCCCCCGCCGGTGCAGTTCGCTGCGCAACGCGATTTCCGGGGCCGTTCCGACGCTCCGCTGCCGCGACATTCGCGCACTCGTCACCGCGTCGGTACGCGGACGGGCGGAATTCATGCACAACTCCTACAGCGTGCGGTGTGGTGTGGGTGTTCCCGGATTGAGTGGATTTTTTCGCGTCCGCGTCACGCTGCCTCTTCGGGGACGTCGCCGCCCATGCGTTGCAGGTGGTTTTCCATATCCGCGATGAAGCCGGGCGGGAAGCGCAGCGTTCCCCGGGCGGCGCGGCGCAGAAAGCCCGCGGTGGCGCGGGACGACAGCAGGCGGGAGTCGTCGAGGAACCAGCGCAGATCCTCGTAGGGGGCGTGGACGGGCCAGGTCGACAGCGGTACGCGGTAGGCCCGCCCGGCGTGACCCCAGGCGGCGGTGGGCCAGCGATGGGCGGTCAACGGGGTGAACGGTGCGTCCACTTCGCCGTCGGGGTCGGCCAGGCGGCCACCGATCCAGGACGCCATCCGCACGCTCACCGCGTTGCCGACCAATTTCCACCGATGTCCGGGCCGTACGCCCGGCGCGGTCACTGCGGGCTCGGTCCAGTCGCGTGAAAAGCCCTGTAGCCGTTCGGCATCGGTGATACCGGGGGTGACGATCTCACCCGAGGGCAGCCGGACCCCGGGCGGACTGGCGATACCCAGCCCGGAACCGCCTTTGAGAGTCGGCACCGCATTGACCGCCCAGCCCAGGCCACGCACGCCCTCGGTCCAGTAGAAACCACACGGATCCGTCGCCGGATCGCCGAGTTCGCGCGGTCCGGCGTCGGTGCCGAACAGCACCGGCCGGGGGTCCTCCGACCGTGAGGCCAGCATCAGCACCCGCTGACGACGCTGGGGCAGGCCGAATGCGCGGGCATCGACCACCCGGTAGGCCCAGGTGTAACCGAGGTCCTCCAGGGCCGTGGTGATGTGCCGCATGGCCCGGCCCCGGTCCAGTTGCAGCATGAACGGCACATTCTCGATCAGCAGCCAGCGCGGACCGCGTTTGCGGCGCACGAGGCGGAACACCTCGTCGACCAGGCCGGATTTCTCGCCGCCGATCCCCGCCGTCCGCCCGGCCTGTGACAGGTCCTGGCAGGGGAAACCGGCCGCGACCAGCTCGGTACGGGCGGGCAGTGACCGTAAGCGGGTGACATCGGCGTGCGATTCGACATCGGGGAAGCGGGCGGACAGGACCGCGCGTGCGCCCGGATCGATCTCGCAGAGGAGTTCGGTGGTCCAGCCGTGGGCACTGAGTCCCAGTTCCAGCCCGCCGATTCCGGCGAACAGCCCGACCATGCTGCGTTGGTGGCCTCCGCTGAGCTTCGGCGGGTTCTCGGCCCTCTCGGCCTCGATTTTTCCCCTCCTCCGCTCAGTCGCTGCGCTCCCTCGCTCCGTCGGTCCAAAATCGAGGCGGGTCGAGAACATCTACGGTGCACCGGCTCGAAATCTATCCCGAGCCCCGCGCGCCTACATCGGTGTGCGTGAACACGTTACTCGAGCCGCGGAAAGGAGTCGGTGCTCAGCCCGGGGTTCGGGGAGGCCGAAGATCCAGTAAATCGGTTGGCTGGGGTCTGCGTCGCTGGCAATCTGGAGGGTCCGATGTGTTCGCCGGCGCCCGTGCTCGGGGCGGTGACCGGTGGCATTCCCGCGCAGACGATCTGACGAAGGGGGACCGTGGTGTCCGTCGTGACGGCGGCGGCCGTATCCGATTCGGAGGGCGACAGAACCGGAACGGGCGTCGAGAACTTCCGTGTGAACGGCCGGGTTACGGGGGCCGGGTCGCTGCGGCGGCTGTGGCCGCAGATGCGGCCGTATCGGGTGGCGCTGTTCACCGCGGTCGCGCTGCCGTCGGTCGGGATGCTGTGCGATATGGCGCTGCCGCTGGTGACCGCGAAGATCGTGGACGGGCCGGTGGCGCAGCACGATTTCGCCGGGATCTGGTGGCCGATCGCGCTGGTCGCGGTCTTGGCGCTGGTGAGCACGCTGACCTCATGGGGGCGGCGGTATCTCATCGCGGCGCCGGCGAGCAGGCTCGAAGTGTCGTTGCGGGCCGAGCTGTTCGAGCGACTGCAGGTGCTGTCGGTGGGTGCACACGACGGGATGGAATCCGGGCAGCTCACCTCGCGCGCCATCACCGATATGTCCACGCTCCGGCGCTTTTTCGCGTTCGTCGCGCCGATGCTGGCATCGCTGAGCACGACCTTGGGCCTGGGTGTGGTGTTGCTGTTCGTCCTCAGCTGGCAGATCGGCCTGGTGGAATTGCTGATCGCGGTGCCGCTGGTGCTGCTTGCCCGCCGGTTCGAGCAGGGGTACGGCGCGGCCTCGCGGGCCGCGCAGGATCAATCGGGCGATCTGGCGACCACGGTCGAGGAGTCGGCGCAGGGGATCCGGGTACTGAAGGCATTCGGGCGGGGGGCCTGGTTCGGCCGTCGCTTCCGCGATCAGGCCGGTGAACTCCAGGCATTGGAGCTGGTCAAGGTCCGGCTGGCGGCGCGGTTGTGGACCGGTCTGAACACGCTGTCCGCGCTCGGTATCGCCGCCGCGCTCGCGATCGGGGCCTATCTGTTCACACAGCAGGCTATGACCCTCGGTGCGCTGGTCGCCGGAATCACCCTGACCACCTATCTGCAGTGGCCGACGATGGGGATGGGATTCTGTCTGGCCGAAACCAATCACGCTCGTACTGCCGCGCAACGGTTCTGGGAGGTGATCAATACCCCGATCGAGATCGCCGATCCGGAACATCCGGTCGAACCGCCCAATCCGCTGCGTGGTGAATTGCGTTTCGAGCGGGTGCGTTTCCGCTTCCCGGACGCTGATCGCGATCTCCTGCACGATATTTCGCTGCGACTACGCCCGGGCGAGACGGTCGCTGTGGTCGGCGCCACCGGCAGTGGAAAGTCGGCACTGCTGGGGCTTGTTCCACGGCTGTTCGATGTGGCCGACGGATCGGTGACGATCGATGGGGTCGATGTGCGATCGATGCGGTTGTCGCGGTTGCGATCCCAGGTGTCGGTGGCCTTCGAGGATCCGGTGCTGTTCTCCGCCGGTGTGCGCGAGAACATTACGCTCGGCTATCCGGAGGCCGGCGAGGAGCAGGTCCGGGATGCACTGGAGGTCGCCTGTGCGACACGATTCGTCGATGAGCTCCCGTGGGGACTGCGGACCAGGATCGGTGAGCAGGGGCTGAGCCTGTCCGGTGGCCAGCGTCAGCGCCTGGCCCTGGCACGCGCCGTATTGGACCGGCACAAACATCCCGGCGGCCACATCGTGGTCCTCGACGATCCGCTGTCCGCGCTGGATGTGAGCACCGAGGAGCAGGTGCAGCGGCGCCTGCGCACGGCCCTGGCCGGGGCGACCGTCCTGCTGGTGGCGCACCGGCCGTCCACGGCGGCCTGGGCGGATCGGGTCGCGGTTCTGGACGGGGGCCGCATCATCGCCGACGGACCGCACGATCGACTGCTCGAAACCTGTTCGCGTTACCGGGAATTGATGGGAGGTGACCTCGATGTCGGCACAGCCGGAGGTATCCGTGAACGCGGCGCCGGTGAACGCGGTCTCACCCGCGAGCGCTGATCCCGCGCGCGCGACGGGCCCGTCGGACGACGACTGGCGCGGCGTCGCGGCGGAGGACGGCGAGCAGACCGATACCGTGAATCTGGCCCTGGCCGCGCGATCGCGCCGGTTGCTGTGGTCGCTGGTCCGGCCCTACCGGTGGTCGGCGGCCTTGGCGCTGCTGCTGATCGTGGTCGACAATGCCGCACTGGTCGCCACACCGCTGTTCGTCGCGCACGGCGTCGACACCGGCGTGGGGCGGGCGATGCGCGGCGATTGGCTGCCGCTGGCGGTGTCCGTCGGCGGGATCGTCGTCTGTGCCGCGGTCGGCGGGCTGACCACCTTCCTGTTCCTGCGTGTCTCCGGCCGGTTGAGTCAGCGGGTGCTGTTCGATCTGCGGATGCGGGTGTTCACGCATGTGCAGCGGTTGTCGATCGACTTCCACGAGACCTACACCTCGGGCAAGATCGTCGCTCGTCTCACCAGCGATCTGGAGTCACTGGAGGATCTGCTCGAGCGCGCACTCAATGACGCGCTGAGCGCGATACTTTCGGTCGCCACCATCGCGGTGATCCTGGTCTGGCTCGATATCCCGCTGGCGCTGGTGGTGCTGGCCGGATTCGTGCCGCTGGTGTTCGTCACTCGCTGGGCGCAGCGACGTCAGCGAGCCGGTTATCGCCGTACCCGTACCGCGATCGCGAAGGTGGTCGTCCACTTCGTCGAGACCATGGGCGGAATCCGTGCGGTGCAGGCGTTCCGGCGCGAGCGGCGCAACGAAGTCCTGTTGTCGGATTCGGATTCCGAATATCGCGCGGCCAATACCGGCGCCCTGCGCGGGATGGCGAGTTACGTCGGTCTGGTGCGGTTGATCAGCAACACCACCAATGTCGTCATCCTCGTGGTGGGGGCGTGGCGAGTCATCCACGGGCACACCGAGATCGGCGTCCTCACCGCGTTCCTGCTGTATCTGCACCAGTTCTACGGGCCGATCGACGAATTGGCCCAGGTGTTCAACTCGTATCAGTCCGCGGCCGCGGCGCTGGAGCGGATCTCGGGCGTCCTGGAGGAGCGGCCGAGCGTCGCAGAACCGGAGGTGCCGCGACGACTCGGCCGGGTGCGCGGCGAATTGTGCCTGGCCGAGGTCGATTTCGGCTATCCGGAACGGGACGGTGCGCGGGCGCGTTCGATCCTGCCGCGGTTCACGCTGACCGTTCCGGCCGGGCAGGTGGTGGCGCTGGTCGGGGCGACCGGCGCCGGGAAATCGACACTGGCCAAACTGATTTCGCGCTTCTACGACCCGTCGGCCGGCACCGTGTCATTGGATGGTGTCGATCTGCGCGCCATCGCCGATGCCAATCTGCGCCGGGCGGTGGCGATGGTGACCCAGGAGTCGTATCTGTTCTCGGGTTCGGTGGCCGACAACATCCGGCTGGGCCGGCCCGAGGCCACCGACGAGGAAGTACACGCCGCGGCCCGGGCGGTGGGTTTGTACGACTTCGCGATGTCGCTGCCCGACGGCTTCGGCACCGATGTGCGCAAGCGCGGTGGACGGCTGTCGGCCGGGCAACGTCAGCTGGTCGCCTTCGCCCGCGTCTTCCTCGCCGATCCGGCGGTGATCGTGCTCGACGAGGCGACGTCCAGCCTGGATATTCCGGGCGAACGGCAGGTGCAACGCGCACTGGAGACGGTGCTGCGCGGCCGGACCGCGGTGATCATCGCGCATCGGCTCTCGACCGTGGCCATCGCAGACCGGGTGCTGGTGATGGAGGACGGCCGCATCGTGGAGGACGGGACCCCGGCCGAGCTGATCGAATCGACCGGCCGGTTCGCGGCACTGCACACCGCCTGGCGCGAATCGCTGGTGTAGGACAGGTGAACAACTCGTGCGCGCGACCGAGCCGCCGACTCGATTGTCAATTACGGTAAAGGGGTGAGTAAGCCAGCCGAGGGCAAATCCCAGTCCGCCCGGGCGAGCGACGGCGGTGTGCCCGCGCCGCCTCGCTGGCCGGCCGTCCTCACCTGGCGTGCACACGATGCCTCCCGGATGGAATCGGTGCGAGTGGTACTCACCGGGAACCGGATCCGCGCCTCCGGGCGCATCATCGCCGGTGACTGTGGCGAACATCCGGCATTCAGCGCGTCCTATGATCTGGTCACCGATGAGCTCGGGCGCACCAAACGGCTCTCGCTGCGCAGTACCGTCGCGTCGGGGGAGCGGCACGCCTCGATCGCACGTGACGAGGAGAACTACTGGCTCGTCGATGCCGGTAGTACCCATATGCGGTCGATGTTCGGCGGCGCCCTGGATGTGGACGTGGTGCTCAGCCCGTTCTTCAACACCCTGCCGATTCGCCGGTTCGGGCTCTCGCGTATCACCGAGGACGTGGAGGTCCCGGTGGTCTATGTGCGGGTGCCGGATCTACTGGTGCAGGAGGCGATCCTCACCTACAGCAGCGGCGCCGACGGCATCCACGTGCTGTCCCCGGTGTCGAGTGCCACCGTCACCGTGGACGACGACGGATTCGTCCTCGACTATCCGGGCCTGGCCGAGCGGTTCTGAGGGCCGGTCGGTGATAATGCGCAGCCCGCCGGTCGGCCCGATCGGGTGCGGGTGTCCCGCATATTTCTGAGGGCCGGTCGGTGATAATGCGCAGCCCGCCGGTCGGCCCGATCGGGTGCGGGTGTCCCGCATATTTCTGAGGGCCGGTCGGTGATGATGCGCAGCCCGACGGTCGGCCCGACCGGGTGCGGTGTCCGCAAATTTCCGATCAGTCCAGCGCCCGGATCACACCGCCGCGCTGCCCGGCCTCGCGCATTCGTTCCAGCCAGCCCTCGTCACCCGGCCGGATATCGGTGATGTCCCAGCGGTTCAGGGTGTCGTAGCGGTCGCGTTCGCTGTAACCCGCATCGATGAGAGTGCCGAGGTTGCCGTCGGTGCGCAGGCTGTCGCGGGCGGCGGTGAGCAGGCGCAGCGCATCGTCGAGCGCGTCGGTCAGCGCGGCCCTGTTGGGTTCGCAGATGGCGCGCACCAGATCCGGGGCGGTGGCCGCGACCCGGGTACCGTCGCGGAAGGATCCCGCGGCCAGGCCCAGTGCGAGATCGCCGCCCGCGGCCCCCGCGACCGCAAGTGCCTCGGCGAGGACGTGCGGCAGATGCGAGATGCGGGCCACCGCCCGATCGTGTTCGGCGGCGACCGCGGGCACCACCACCGCACCACAGTCCAGCGCCAGCCGAGCCACCCTGGTCCAGGGCTCGGCACGGGTTCCCGGATCGACGCCCACGGCCCAGGCGGCATCGCGAAACAGGTCCGGAGACGATGCGGCCCAGCCGGATTCGGCGGTACCCGCCATGGGATGTCCGCCCACGTAGTACGTCCCGAGTTCCTGACGGTGCACCTCGGCCCGCACCGGCTCCTTCACACTCACCACATCGGTCAGCGGGCAGCCGGGTGCGAAGGTCCGCACATCCGCGAGCACCGTCTCGATCGCCGGCATCGGCACCGCCAGCACGATCAGCGCGTTCTCGGCGGCGGCCCGGCCCAGGACCGTCGCGACATCGGATCCGACATCGAAGCCGTCGGCGCGAGCGGCCCGCCCGCCCGCCTCCGACCGGTTGTAGGCCCAGGCCCGGTAGCCGGCCGCGGCCGCGGCACGCAGCAGTGATCCACCGATCAAACCCGTACCCAGAACGCACACCGAGGAATTCCGATCGACTGTCACCGGATCAGATTCGCATACGACTTCAACATTTCCGCCGAAGCCGACTACCGTTGCGGCCATGGCACAGCGCTCGAGCACGAACAGGGCCACGTCGGACGATTACGAAGACGTGGAAGGGTTCGCCGTGGCGGTTGTCCGCGAGGACAGCACATGGAAATGCACCCCGCTCAGCGCCGAGGCGCTGAGCAGCCTGTCGACGGCCGAGGACGAGTTGCGCGCATTGCGCAGCACCGGCGCGGTCTTCGGTTTGCTGGACGTCGACGACGAGTTCTTCATCGTCCTTCGGCCGGGCCCCACCGGTAGTCGCCTGCTGATCTCCGATGCGACGGCAGCGATCGACTACGACATCGCCGTCGAGGTACTCGAGGCCCTGAACGTCGAGGTCCCCGATATCGACCCCGACGAACTCGACGACATCGAGCCGTGGGAAGAGGGCGACCTCGGCGTGCTATCGGATCTGGGGCTGCCGGAGCCGGTACTCAGCGTGATCCTCGCCGAAACCGATCTGTATCCGGACGAACAGCTCGGCATGGTCGCGCAGCGGCTGGGCTTCGCCGACGAATTCTCCGCGGTTCTGGACAAGCTGCCCCGTTGACCCCGGCGTCTCCCGGGACCGCGGACGAGACACTGATCCGCACCGCACTCGCGGCCGCCGCGGCCGCCGACCCGCGCGATGTGCCGGTCGGCGCGGTGGTCTTCGATGCGGCCGGTCGCGAGCTGGCGCGGGCGAGCAATGCCCGCGAGGCCCTGGGAGACCCCACCGCGCACGCCGAGATCCTGGCTCTGCGCCGGGCGGCCGAGGTGGTGGGCGACGGCTGGCGGCTCGAGGGCACCACCCTGGCCGTAACGCTGGAACCCTGCACGATGTGCGCGGGCGCGCTGGTCCTTGCCCGGGTCGGCCGCCTGGTCTTCGGTGCCTGGGAACCAAAGACGGGTGCGGTCGGCTCGCTCTGGGATGTGGTCCGAGACCGCCGTCTCAACCACCGCCCGGAGGTCCGCGGCGGTGTGCTCGAACCCGAATGCGCCGCCGTCCTGGACGTCTTTTTCCGCACCCAGCGGCCCTGACCACCCGATTTCGGTTTCGGTCGATCGGTCCGGTAAAGTCACCTGCGGTGGCGTGTCCGAGCGGCCTAAGGAGCACGCCTCGAAAGCGTGTGTGGGGTATCCCCCCACCGAGGGTTCAAATCCCTCCGCCACCGCCAGAGCTCCCCATCCGTCACGGGTGGGGAGCTTTTTCGCTCCGCTGCCGCCGGTACGTTGGTGTTCGTGGAACTACGAATCTTCACCGAGCCCCAGCAGGGGGCTACCTACGATGATCTGCTGCGGGTTGCGAAGGTGACCGAGGAGGCGGGGTTCGACGCGTTCTTCCGGTCGGATCACTATCTGAAGATGGGCGGGGTGTCGGGCCTGCCGGGGCCGACCGACGCCTGGATCACGCTGGCCGGCCTGGCCCGCGAGACCTCGCGGATCCGGCTGGGCACCCTGGTCACCGCCGCCACCTTCCGGCATCCGTCGGTCCTGGCCATCTCGGTGGCCCAGGTCGACCAGATGTCCGGCGGGCGAATCGAACTCGGGCTCGGTTCCGGGTGGTACGACAACGAACATCGCGCCTACGGCATCGACCTGCCGGAGATTCGGGAACGATTCGACCGGTACGCCGAACAGCTGGCCGTCATCACCGGCCTGTGGCACACGCCGCTCGGCGAGACCTTCGACTTCACCGGCAAACACTATGTGCTGCAAGGCAGTCCGGCCCTGCCGAAGCCGGTGCAGCAGCCCGGCCCGCCGGTGATCATCGGCGGTGGCGGTAAGAAGCGCACACCGGAACTGGCCGCCCGCTACGCCGCCGAATTCAATCTGCCGTTCACGCCCGCGGAGGCGGCCGCGGCGCAATTCGATCGGGTCGCCGCGGCGGCCCGCGATATCGGCCGCGATCCCGCCGAGATCGTGCGCTCGGCCGCGCAGGTGCTGTGTGTGGGTCGCGACGAGGCCGAGATCGCGCGCCGCGCGGAGGCGATCGGCCGCGAGGTCGACGAACTGCGCGCCAACGGTCTGGCGGGTACGCCGTCCGAGGTGGCCGACAAGATCGGCCGCTACCGCGAGACGACCGGGATAACCCGCCTCTACCTGCAGGTTCTGGATCTGTCCGATCTCGAACATCTGGAACTGGTCGCGGCGGAGGTTGCCCCGCAACTCGGCTGAGATCCGATTCCCGGCCGGTCGCACCGACCCGGCCGGGCGCGGTATCAGCTCACTCCGACCCGGCTTCTGGGCTCGTCCGGATCGTCGACCTCCTGTAGATCTCGCAGCCGCGCGCCCTCCACATTGATATCCGGCACGATCCTGCTGAGCCAGCGCGGCATCCACCATGCCGACTCACCCATCAGGACGAGCAGCGACGGGATCAGCACCATTCGCACGAGGAAGGCGTCGAACAGCACACCCGCCGCCAGGGCGAAGCCCATGGACTTGGCGGTCGCGTCCGATTCGAGCAGGAACGAACCGAAGACCGAGATCATGATGATCGCCGCCGAGGTCACCACGCGCGCGCCGTGATGGTAGCCGGAGATCATGGCCTCCTTCGGATTCTTGCCGTGCACGTATTCCTCGCGCATGCGGGTGACCAGGAAGACCTGGTAGTCCATGGCGAGTCCGAAGACCAAGCCGATCAACATGATCGGCAGGAAGCTCACAATCGGTCTCGGCTCCGCTATCAGGCCGAGCGCACCCTCCTGGAATATCAGGACCGTGGCCCCGAAGGTGGCCGCCATGGACAGCAGGAATCCCAGCGCGGCGGTGAGTGGTACGAGCACCGAACGGAATACCGCGATCAGCAACAGGAATGCCGCACCCGCCACGATCGCCAGATAGGGCAGGATCTTGCTCAGCAACGCATGGTCCACATCGGCGTAAATGGCTGTGGTGCCGGTGATTCCGTATTCGATGCCGTATCGGTCGTGCAACTTGGATTCGGCGTCGCGGGCATTGCGCACCAGATCCTTGGTGGCCTGATCGTTGGGGCCCGTGGTGGGTACCGCGGTCATCAGCGCACCCGCGCCGTCCCGGCTGAGTTGCGGCTGGGTCACGTAATCCATACCGCGATAGGCGGCCAATTCGTCGTGCAGTGCGGTCAGCGCGGCCAGTTTGCGGTCGGCGGGCACGTCGGACAGATCCGCGACGATTTCCAGCTTGCCGTTGCTGCCCGCGCCGAAGCCCTCGGTGCGCAGGTCGTATGCCTTGCGGATGGTGGTGGTCGTGGGCTGACTGTCCTCGCCCGGCAGGCCCAGATTCAGGCGTAGCGCCGGAGCGGCGAGCAGACCGAGAATCACGATGCTCCCGATCAGCGTCACTACGGGCATCCGCCCGATCAACCGCGCGACCCGCACTCCGTTGGTGATCGAGGAATCGTCCTCGGGATCGTGCTGGGCGATCAGGGGAATCTTGGGTTTGAACAGGAATCTGCCGAACGCGCCCAGTAGCGCCGGCATCAGCGTGATGGCGGTGAGAACCGCGAACGCGGCGGCGATGGCCCCGCCCAGACCCATGAAGGTCAGGAAGCGGATTTTGACGATCGCGAGCGCGACCAGAGCGATGATCACCGTCGCCCCCGCGAAGACCACCGCCGATCCCGCGGTACCCAGCGCGGTGCCGGCGGCGTTCTCCGGTGAACTCTGTACGGCGAGTTCGTGTTTGTATCGCGAGACGATGAACAGCGCGTAGTCGATGGACAACGCGATCCCGATCATCGATGCGAGGAAGGTGGTGAAGCTGGGCACGGACATGACCGAGGTGCCCAGGAAGATCACCGAGGTGGCCAGGCCGAGCCCGACTATCGCGGTGATGATCGGTACGAAGGCCGCGACTATCGCGCCGAAGGCCACGATCATCACCAGCAGTGCCACGCCCATACCGATCATCTCGGCCTGCCCGCTGGGCTGTTGCTGTTCCATTGCCAGCGAACCGCTCATCTCGACCTGCATACCCGCGGCGCGCGCATCGTCGCCGACCGCGAAGGCGGCGGCCCGATCGTCAGCCGTGATATCGGTGAATTTCGCGATCGTGAACGGGACGGTCAGCACCGCAACGGTATCGGGCTGTTCCTTGTTCAGGACGTTCAGCGGCGCGGCGCTGCAGCGGGACATGAATTCGGGTGAGGTGCGGTCCCCGGTGAGGCAGCCCATCTGCTCGGTGGCCGTGACCGGATCGACCAGCGGGGTCGCGTGATCGACGATATTCAGCGCGTTCAACTTCCCGACGATGCCGTCGACCTGCGCGCGCTGTGATTGGTCGGTGAGCTTCTGTCCCGGTGCTGCCCCGATCACGTAGGTGCCGGTGACGGCATCGAAACTGAATTCCTCCGACATACCCGGAAAGTGCTTGTCCATGATCTCGGTGGCACGTTCCGAAGGCAGGTTCGGAATGGTGAAGTCGTCGTTCATCGGCTTCTTCAACTGGGTGCCAAGACCGCCGATGATCAGGAACAGCACCAGCCAGACCGGCAGCACGATCCACTTGTGCCGAAAGGCGAATTTTCCCCACCGATACAGATAGACGGACACGAACACTCCTAGTGGTCGCGGGTCCCGAATCCGTGCGCGCGAACCGGGCCGATCGCTGATCGAGCTGTGCGGTTGCCGAACTGGAGAACTCGCCTTCGAGTCTGCTGTCTGGTAGCTGCAAGATCAAGATCTATCCGATCGAAATCTGACCGGATACGACTCGGGCCCCCACCCGAGATGGATGGGGGCCCGAGTTCTCGCATCGGGGCGATCAGCCGACCGGCACGGGTTCCTTCGCGTTCGCTTCGTCGCGTTCACGCTGCTGCAGTTCGCGCAGCTTGGTGCCCTCGACGTCGATGTCCGGCAGGATTCGCTCCAGCCAGTTCGGCATCCACCACGCCCACTTGCCCATCAGGACCAGCAGCGACGGGATCAGCACCATGCGGACGAGGAAGGCGTCGAACAGCACACCCGCCGCCAGGGCGAAGCCCATGGACTTCGCGGTCACATCCGGCATCAGCACGAATCCGGCGAAGACCGAGATCATGATGATGGCGGCGGAGGTGACCACCCGGGCGCCGTGGTGGTAGCCGGAGATCATCGCCTCCTTCGGCGACTTGCCGTGCACGTATTCCTCGCGCATGCGGGTCACCAGGAAGACCTGGTAGTCCATCGCGAGTCCGAAGACCAAGCCGATCAACATGATCGGCAGGAAGCTCACGATCGGATGCTGATCACCGATCAGGCCGAGCTTGTCCTGCTGGAAGATCAGCACGGTCGCACCGAAGGTGGCCGCCATCGAGAGCAGGAAGCCCAGTGCGGCCGTCAGCGGCACCAGAATCGAGCGGAACACCAGTACCAGCAGCAGGAACGCCGCGATCGCCACGATCGTCATGTACGGAACGATCTTGCCGAGCAGGGCATTCGACACATCGGAGTAGATCGCCGTCGTACCGGTGATGCCGTACTCCATGCCGTACTTCGCGTTCAGATCCGACTCCGCGTCCCTGGCGTGTTTCACCAGGTCCTGGGTGTCCTCGTTATTCGGCCCGTGGGTGGGCACGGCGGTCATCTGAGCGCCCGTGCTGTTCACGTAGTCCGGAGTCTTGGTCTTCTCGTCGACCTTGTTCGTCGACGGCATGGTCACGAAGTCCATGCCCGGGTACGCGGCGAGCTTGTCGTGCAACGCCGTGACGGCTTCCTTGCGCTTTTCCGGCTGCACCTTCGTCAGATCGGCGACGACCATCAGCGTGCCGTTGCTGCCCTCGCCGAATCCCTCGGTGCGCATGTCGTAGGCCTTGCGGACCGTGGTGGTCTTGGGCTGGCTGTCCTCACCGGGCAGGCCGAGGCTCAGATTCACCGCGGGTGCGGCGAGCAGGCCGAGCACGATCACGCTGGCGCCGAGGGTCAGCCACGGAGCCTTGGCGATGATCCGGGCGAAACGCTTGCCGTTGGTGACGGCGTTGTCGTCCTCGGTATCGGTGCGCGCGACCAGCGGCAGCTTCGGCTTGAACAGGAAGCGGCCGGTCGCACCCATCACCGCGGGCAGCAGGGTCAACGCGACCAGAATCGCGAAGAAGGCCGCGAGCGCACCGCCCAGACCCATCCAGGTCAGGAAGCTCACGCCGACGATGCTCAGTCCGCACAGCGCGATGATCACGGTCATACCGGCGAATACGACCGCGGAGCCGGCGGTGCCGATGGCCACACCCGCCGCTTCCTCGGGCGAATCCTGCACGGCGAGTTCGTGTTTGTAGCGCGAGACGATGAACAACGCGTAGTCGATGGACAGCGCGATACCGATCATCGAGGCCAGCACGGTGGTGAAGTTCGGGATATCCGCGATGGATGTACCCGCCATGATCAGCGCGCCCGCCATACCCACGCCGACGATGCCGGTCACGATGGGGACGAACGCGGCCAGCAGGGCGCCGAACGCGACCATCATGACGATGAACGCCACGACGTAGCCGATCATCTCCGAGGCGCCGCCGGTCTCCATCTGCTGGGTGGCGATGCTGCCGCTGAGCTCCACCTGGAGCCCGGCCTTGCGGGCGTCGTCGGCGACGTTGTAGGCCTGCTCCTTCTGCGCCTCGGTGAGGTCGGAGAAGGATTTGATCTTGAACGGCACGGTGAAGTAGGCGACGGTATCAGCGTTGTCGCTCTTGCCGAGCACATTCAGCGGCGCCAGACCGCATTTGGCGATGTAGTCCTGGCTGGTGCGATCACCCGTGGTGCAGCCGAGCGCGGTTGTCGAGGTGACCGGATCGATCAGGGTGCCCGGATGTGCGGGGTCTCCCTTGATCTTGGACTTGTCGACAATATCCAGGTTGTTGATCTTCTGGACCAGCGCCTGCAGCGTCTTCTGGTTCTCGGAGTCGGTCAGCTTGCCGTGGTCCGGCTTTACCACGTAGGTGCCGGTCACGGCATCGAAGCTGAATGCCTCCGAGGCGCCCGGAAACTCCTTGTCCAGGATGTCGGTCGCCTTCTGCGAAGGCAGGTTCGGCATGTTGAAGTTGTCCTGGCTCTGCGTCTTCAGCCCGACGCCGACAGCGCCGACGATCACGAAGATCAGCAACCAGGCCGGTAACACGATCCATTTTCGGCGGAAGGCGAACTTCCCCCAGCGATAGAGGTACACGGACACGCGGTATCTCCTAGCGATAGCTGATTTGCGGTGCTGAGTTCACGCTCTGTAGACAGCACTACTGCGGACGCCGCGCTGCGCTCCGCCTCCATCGACGTGCTCTGCCTACCGTGCGGTAGGTAGACTACCGAATTGATAAGCGGAGGACCAACCTCGATTTTCGGGCAACCCCTCCGCTTCGGTTGGTTGATGAGAGGATCGTCGCATGAGTGCCCGCAGTACCTCTGGATCAGTCGTCGCAGGTCAAAGCACCAAGGACGCGATTCGCGAGGCGGCGATCCGGCTTTTTTCGCATAAGGGTTTCGAGCAGACCAGCCTTCGCGAGGTCGCGGATGCGGTGGGAATCACAAAGGCGTCGCTCTACTATCACTATGCTTCGAAGCTCGATCTGCTGCTGGCCATCATCGAGCCCGTATTCGACGATATGAACAGCGTCGTCGACGAACTCGACGGTGTGCCCTACAGCGCGCAGCGCTCGCGCGAGGTCCTCGAACACCAGTTGCGGACGATGCTGCGCCATCGCACCGCCGGGACGATGTGCGTGCGGGACACCGTGGCCATCGTCAACGCCATCGGCGACCGCTATCCCGATCTGCTCGATATGCACGGGCGGCTGTGTCATTGGCTGGCCGGACCCGATCCCACCGAGGAGACGTTGTTGCGGGCCAGTGCCGCACTGGAGGTATTGAGCACGGTGTTGTGGTCGAAGGAATTGGTACCCGACGCCGCCGATGCGGAGATCGAACGGGTACTGCTCGCCGCCGCGCTGACCGTGCTGACCGGGCCGCGCTAGTGCACATCACGGCCAGGGTCGATCACGCGGTCCGTATTCTGCTCGAAATCGCTCGCGCTCAACCGAATTCGGTGAAGGCGGAAACCATCGCCACGGCACAGGGGATTTCGCCGAAGATTCTGGAATCCATCGCGGCGGAACTGCGCCGGGCCGATCTGGTGGTCAGCCGGCGCGGTCCCGATGGCGGCTACCGGCTGGCTCGCCCGGCCGAGCGGATCAGCGTGGCCGATGTGATCCGCGCCGTCGAGGGCCCACTGGCCTCGGTGCGCGGGCAGCGGCCGGAGGACGTGGAGTACGCGGGTGTGGCCGCACCGTTGCAGCGGGTGTGGATCGCGCTGCGGGTGAATATTCGCGCGGTGCTCGAACAGGTATCGATCGCGGATATCACCGAGGACGAACTGCCGGATTTCATCACCGGGCTCACCGCCGATCCGGGTGCCTGGACCCGCCGGCCGACGCCGGTCGTACCGGCGTCCGGAAATTAGTCGGATCCGCTATCGACGAGCACCCGACGGTGCCGGTCAGGGCCGGTTTCGCCGACGGAAAAATGGGGCCGACAACGGCCCGGAATAACGGTAGCCTGCACCCATCATGTTGATCCGGTTGCTGCGCGCCTTTCTCGCCCCCTACCGCACCCAGTTGGCGGGGGTTGTTGTGCTGCAGCTCATCTCCGTCATCGCCATGCTCTATTTGCCCAGCCTGAACGCCGACATCATCGACAACGGCGTCACCAAGGGCGATATCGGCTACATCTGGACCACCGGTCTGTGGATGCTGCTGGTATCGGGTGTGCAGATCGTGGCCTCGGCGTTCTCGGTCTATCTGGGTGCGCAGGCCGCCATGGGTGCGGGCCGGGAGATGCGCGCGGCGCTGCTGCACCGGGTGGGCACCTTCTCCGCCCGTGAGGTCGGCATCTTCGGCGCGCCGTCGCTGATCACCCGAAACACCAACGATGTGCAGCAGGTTCAGCTGTTGATCGTGATGAGTGTGACCATCGTGGTGATGGCACCGATCATGTGCGTCGGCGGCATCGTGATGGCGTTGCGCCAGGATCTGGGCCTGTCCTGGATTCTGCTGGTCGCCGTGCCGATCCTCGGGCTGACCATGGGTTTGATCATTTCCCGCATGGTGCCCGGATTCCGGCGGGTGCAGGAGCGCATCGATGTGGTCAACCGGGTGCTGCGCGAGCAGATCACCGGTATCCGCGTGGTGCGGGCCTTCGTACGGGAACGGCATGAGGTGGCGCGCTTCGGCGAGGCCAACGACGAGCTGACCTCGGCGTCGCTGTTCGTCGGCCGGCTGGCGGCGCTGATGTTCCCGGTCGTGATGCTGATCAGCAACCTCACCACGGTCGCGGTGATCTGGTTCGGCGGGCACGCCATCGACGACGGCACCATGCAGATCGGCTCGCTGACCGCGCTGTTGTCCTACATCATGCAGATCCTGATGGCGGTCATGATGGCGTCGTTCCTCGCGATGATCGCCCCGCGCGCGGCGGTCTCGGCCGAACGCATCGCCCAGGTGCTCGAGACGGACTCCTCGGTGGTGCCGGCGGCGTCGCCGCAGTCCTTCGTCGCCGATCCGGGCATTGTCGAACTGAGCGGAGCCCAGTTCAAATTCCCCGGCGCCGAGGAACCGGTGCTGCGGGATATCACCTTCCGGGTGGAACCGGGGCAGACCACAGCGATCGTCGGTTCCACCGGATCGGGTAAGACCACCCTGGTCAATCTGATTCCGCGGTTGATCGATGCGACCGACGGTCTGGTCCGGGTCGGCGGCACCGAGGTGCGAGAGCTCGATATGGATCTGCTGCGCTCGCAGATCGGCCTGGTACCGCAGAAGGCGTATCTGTTCTCCGGCACGGTCGCGGAGAACCTGCGCTACGGAGATCCCGAGGCCACCGACGAACAGCTCTGGGAGGCACTGGAGATCGCGCAGGCCGCGGATTTCGTGCGGGAGATGCCCGAGGGACTGCAGACACCCGTCGCACAGGGCGGCACCACGGTATCGGGCGGGCAGCGGCAGCGACTGGCCATTGCCCGCGCGCTGGTGAAGAAGCCGAAGATCTATCTGTTCGACGACTGCTTCTCCGCGCTCGATGTCGCGACCGATGCCCGGGTGCGCGACGCCCTGCGGCCGCACACCCGCGAGGCCGCGGTACTCACCGTGGCGCAGCGCATCTCGACCGTCCGCGATGCCGACCAGATCGTCGTCCTCGAAGACGGTGCCATGGTGGGCCTCGGCACCCACGAACAGTTGTTGCGCGAATGCGAGGAGTACCGGGAGATCGTGGAATCGCAGTTCAGTCCCGAGGAGGCGGCCCGATGAGCTATCTTCGCGCAGCCGCTGATCGGGCCGTCCGGGTGCGGGTGTCCCGCAAGACACAGGAGGCGGCCCGATGAGCTATCTTCGCGCAGCCGCTGATCGGGCCGTCCGGGTGCGGGTGTCCCGCAAATCACAGGAGGCGGCCCGATGAGGCCCGGAGCGCCCATGCCAGGAGCTCCCGGGCAGAAGGCCAAGTCGTTCAAGCCCACGTTGAAGCGGCTGCTCGCGCGCTTGGCTCCGGACCGTCTGTTCGTGGCGGTGGTCCTCCTGCTCACGGTCGCGGCGGTCGTCATGAACACGCTCGGCCCGCAGATCCTCGGCAAGGCCACGAACCTCATCTTCGACGGCGTCGTCAGCAAGCAGTTGCAGCCGGGCCTGACCAAGGATCAGGCCGTGGCGGGCTTGCGTGAGCAGGGCCAGGACCGGCTCGCGGGCATGCTCTCCTCGATGAACATCAACCCCGGTCACGGCGTCGATTTCGGCGCGGTGGGCCGAGTGCTGGTGCTGGTGCTGGTGCTCTACATCCTGGCCGCGGTGTTCAACTGGTTGCAGGCGTATCTACTGGCCACCGTGATCAACCGGGCGGTGCAGCGGTTGCGCAGTGAGGTCGAGGACAAGATCCATCGGCTGCCGCTGAGCTATTTCGACACCAATGCCCGCGGCGATGTGCTCTCCCGCGTCACCAACGATGTCGACAATGTGGCGCAGAGCCTGCAGCAGACGATGAGTCAGCTGGTCATGTCGGTGCTGTCGGTGATCGGCATCCTGATCATGATGTTCTGGATCTCGTGGCTGCTGGCGCTGATCGCGCTGCTCACAGTGCCGGCCGCGGTGATCGTCACCGCCCAGATCGCGAAGCGGTCCAAACCGCATTTCATCGACCAGTGGAAGTACACCGGCCAGGTCAACGCCCAGGTCGAAGAGGCCTACACCGGGCATGAGGTGATCACCGCCTTCGGGCGCGTCAACGAGGTCGGCGCCGAATTCGACAAGCGCAACGGCAAGCTCTACGAAGCCAGCTTCAAGGCTCAGTTCATTTCCGGCCTGATCATGCCGGTGATGATGTTCATCGGAAACCTGAACTACGTGCTGATCGCGGTGGTCGGCGGGCTGCGGGTGGCCTCGGGCAGTCTGTCGCTGGGTGAGGTGCAGGCGTTCATCCAGTACTCGCGCCAGTTCAGCCAGCCGCTGACGCAGATCGGCTCGATGATCAATCTGCTGCAGTCCGGTGTCGCCTCCGCGGAGCGGATTTTCGAGATCCTCGACGCGGACGAGCAGATCGCGGATCCGCGCGAGCAGGACCCACGTCCGATCGATCGCGGCCGGGTCGAATTCGACGGGGTGTCGTTCCGGTACGAGGCCGACAAGCCGATCATCGACGATCTATCGCTGGTCGCCGAGCCCGGCCATGTGGTCGCCATCGTCGGCCCCACCGGAGCGGGTAAGACCACCCTGGTCAATCTGCTGGAACGGTTCTACGAACTGGACTCCGGCGCGATCACCATCGACGGGGTCGATATCACCACCATCGGCCGCGATCGGCTGCGCTCGCGGATCGGCATGGTTCTGCAGGACACCTGGCTGTTCGGCGGCACGATTCGGGACAACATCGCCTACGGCAATACCGAAGCGAGTCAGGACGACATCCTCGCGGCCGCCCGCGCGGCCTATGTGGATCGCTTCGTGCACTCGCTGCCCGAGGGCTACGACACGGTGATCGACGAGGAGGGTTCCGGAGTAAGCGCCGGTGAGAAACAGCTCATCACCATCGCCCGCGCGTTCCTGGCCAAACCCACCATCCTGATCCTCGACGAGGCCACCAGTTCGGTCGACACCCGCACCGAACTGCTGGTGCAGCAGGCCATGGCGGCACTGCGCCGCGATCGCACCAGTTTCGTCATCGCGCACCGGCTTTCGACCATCCGCGATGCCGATCTGATCGTGGTGATGGAAGCCGGGCACATCGTCGAACAGGGCACCCACGACGGCCTGCTGGCCAACCGCGGCGCCTACTTCCGCCTGTACAACGCGCAGTTCGCGGGGGCGGCGGTGGATCAGGAACTGGTCGACGAGGAAACAGTCGACGCCATCTGACAGGCACCGCTCGACGGCCCCGCCCCGGCATCCGGAGCGGGGCCGTCGTTTCGTCTGTCATCGGCCGGGAGCCGTGGCAGCGTGATCGAGGCCGCCTGGCAGGATGACGGCGTGCCCGATCCCGCCCAGTTCGCCTTCACCATCGGTACCCGGCTGCCCGATAAGCACGGCCGCACCGGGGTGATCAGCACACCGCACGGTGACATCGCCACCCCGGCCTTCATTCCGGTCGGGACGAAGGCGACGGTCAAGGCGGTACTACCGGAGACGATGGCCGAGATCGGGGCGCAGGCGCTGCTGGCCAATGCCTACCACCTGTACCTGCAGCCCGGATCCGACATCGTCGACGAGGCGGGCGGGCTGGGCCGGTTCATGAACTGGCCCGGCCCCACCTTCACCGACAGCGGCGGCTTCCAGGTGATGTCGCTGGGCGTCGGCTTCAAGAAGGTCCTGGCGATGGAGGCGGTCGGGGTACAAAGCGATGAGGTGATCGCCAAGGGGAAGGAACGCCTCGCCGTCGTCGACGATGACGGTGTCACCTTCCGCTCACATCTGGACGGTTCGAAACATCGGTTCACTCCCGAGGTTTCGATGGGGATCCAGCACCGTCTGGGCGCTGATGTCATGTTCGCCTTCGACGAGCTGACCACCCTGTTCAATACCCGTGGTTACCAGGAGAAGTCGCTGCAACGCACGCACGAGTGGGCGCAGCGCTGCATCGATGAACACGAGTGCCTCACCGCACACCGGTCACACCGCCCGTATCAGGCGCTGTTCGCGGTGATCCAGGGCGCGCAGTACGAGGATCTGCGCCGCAAGGCATCTCGTGATCTGGACGCGATGCGGGGGATCGGAACGGGTTCGGCCTTTGACGGCTTCGGTATCGGTGGTGCGCTGGAGAAGGCGAATCTGGGCACGATCGTGGGCTGGTGCAGTGATGAACTGCCCGAGGAGAAACCGCGGCATCTGCTGGGGATCAGCGAGCCCGAGGACTTCTTCGTCGCCATCGAGAATGGGGCCGACACCTTCGATTGCGTCAACCCCTCCCGGGTGGCGCGCAATGCCGCGATCTATGTTCGCGCGGGCCGATTCAATATCAATACCAGCCGTTTCCGCCGCGACTTCACACCGATAGACGACAGTTGCGACTGCTACACCTGCGCGCACTACACCCGCGCCTACATCCATCACCTGTTCAAGGCGAAGGAGATGCTGGCCTCCACGCTGTGCACAATCCACAACGAGCGCTTCACGATTCGCCTCGTCGACGATATCCGCGCGAGTATCGACGGCGGGTACTACGACGAGTTCAAGGCGGAGTTCCTCGGTCGCTGGCAGGGCCGGGTCCGCTTCGATTAGCGGACGGGCCCGGCCCGCAAGCGTTCTCGGGTTCCTAGCTGTACAGCGCGGGCTTGTCCAACGGCGCGTAGCTGGGTTCCTTCTTCTTCAGGTAGGCGATGACGCGGTAACTGATCGGCATGACCAGCACCTCGCACAGGGTCTTCCACACGAACCCGACGATCACGTAGTTGAAGAACGCGCCCCAGGTATTGATCCCGATGGCGGTGGCCGCGATCGAGCAGAAGATCAGGGTGTCGCCGAATTCGCCGGCGACGGTGGAACCCAGCAGCCGGGCCCACAGATACTTCTCCTTGGTGCGCTCCTTGATCAGCACCAGGGTCACCGAATTCAGGAACTGACCCACGACGTAGCCGGCCAGTCCGGCGGCCACCAGCTGCGGGGTCGTGCCCGCGACGCTGCGGAACGCGTCCTGACCGTCGTAGAACCCGGCGGCCGGCAGTCCGATGGCGATCCAGAAGCACACCACCATCAGGATCAGCATGCCGAATCCGTAGTAGATGGTCCGGCGGGCGGCCTTGAAGCCGTAGACCTCGCTCAGCACATCGCCGATGACATAGGCCAGGGGGAACAGGAAGAAGGCGCCGTCGGTGGTGATCGGCAGGATCTCGATGGGGCCGAGGGATATCTCGTGGCCGGTGAAGAACTGCACGCCTTTGGTGGCGCAGATGTTGGAGATCATCAGAGTGGCCGTGAACAGAGTCACGATCAATGTGAAGGGACTCCCCGCGGCCTGCGCGAATGCTGCGTGTTCGACCGCGGGGTGTCCAGACTCCCCGGCCGGTGTCGTTTCTCGTGTCTCGCTCACGACCAGTGCACAATACCGGCACTGCGCCCAGGTGGAATAGGCTGTTCCAATGACGAATCCCGGCGATTCCGACGAATGGTGGAAACAGTACGGTGGGGAGGGCGTGTCGTCCGATTCGGGCGGCCGGCCGCCGGTGCCGCCGCAGTCCCCGGCTCCGCAGCCGCCCCAGGGCACTCCGCCGCCCGGAGCGGGGTATCACTCGGCACCCGGTCAGCCGGCGCAGCCCGCTCCGCCGCCGCCTTCGTATCCCAGTTATCCGCAGCCGCAACCACAACAGCAGCCCTACGGTCAGCCCAACTACGGCTATCCGAATGCGGCGCCCTATCAGCCCTACGGATACGCGCAGCCGCAGCAGGGGACGAACGGCCTGGCCATCGGCTCGCTGATCGCCTCGGTGCTGGGCCTGTGCACCTGTATCGGGTCGATCGTCGGGATCATTCTGGGCATCATCGCGCTGAACCAGATCAAGGAGCGCGGCGGCCAGGGACGCGGTATGGCGATCGCCGGCATCTGTGTCGGTGCTCTCGGGATTGTGGTGGCCATCGTCTGGGTCATCATCAACATCGCGGTGTCGAGTTAGCGGATAGCCGCGCAATCAGTGGTGGCGGAGTGGATTCGGATGCTCGGGGTCCAGAATCCACGCCGCGCGCGGCACCGTCGCGGGGGTGAACCGGCCGAGCAGTGCGCGCGGCGTCTCGCCGTCGTAGCCGAGCGATGCCGCCAGTAGCGCGAACACCTGCCGCGGTGTCTCACCGAGCGCTATCCGGTCGCGGAGGGTTACCGCGCCGTCGCGTTTGGCGAGCCGGGCGCCATCGGTGTTGAGTACCAAGGGGACGTGCGCGTAGCCGGGGATCGCCAGCCCCAATTCGGTGGCCAGATATGCCTGCCTGGGGGATGAGGGCAGCAGATCGTCACCGCGCACCACCTGATCGATGCCCTGTGCGGCATCGTCGACCACGACCGCGAGGTTGTATGCCGCGGTGCCATCCCCGCGGCGCAGGACGAAATCGTCGACCACGCCGACGTAGCTGCCGTGAATCTCGTCGGCGATCTCGAATTCGGTTGTCCGCGAGCGCAAGCGCAGGGCCGGCGGACGGCCCTCGGCGTGTCTGGCCGCTCGTTCGGCGGCACCGATTTCGCGGCAGGTACCGGGATAGGCGCCCATCGGCCCGTGCGGCGCCGTGACGGCCTGCTGGATTTCCTTTCGCGTGCAATAGCATTCGTAGGTCATCCCGGCAGCGGTGAGCCGGTCGATCGCCGCATCGTAGTGCTCGGTGCGGTCCGACTGCCGGGTTACCGGACCGTCCCAGTCGATTCCGATCGCGGCGAGATCGGCGAGCTGACGTTCGGCCGCGCCGGTTCGCACCCGGTCCAGATCCTCGATCCGCAGCCGGAAGTTGCGTGCCGAGCACCGCGCGAACAGCCAGGCCAGCAGCGCGGTGCGCAGATTTCCCAGATGCAGATCGCCGGATGGGCTGGGCGCGAAGCGGCCGGCGCCGGCGGTGTGCGGCATCATCCGCGCAACCGTGGGCACAGTACGTTCTCCGGAATGGCTCGAGCGGCGTCGAGTTCGCTCAGCAGACCTTCGGCATGTGCGATCAGGCCGCTCGCGTCGATGCCGTACGGCGGCTCGGTGACGGCCGCCAAGCGGCCGATCGCCCGCTCGAGCAGGGTGCGAGCACCTTTGGGATTGCCACGCTGAATGTGTGTGAGGCCAACCGCGTACTGCGCCAGACCCTGCCACAGCATCCTTTCCGCGAACGGGCCGTTCTTCCATGCGGCCTCGAGGACCTCGTGGGCGTTGAAGGCCAAACCGTCGTCGAGGAGGCGCTGGGCGTAGGTCAGGGTTTCGTCTGGGGAAAGGTCAAGATCGTCCGGAATCCGCGCAACGCCCACACTACCGGGCGGTAACGGTCGGCCGAAGCGGTCTCGGGGACGGGCATTTCGGGCGTGTCCGGCATCGTCGCGATCTCGTTCCAGCACTATTCCATGATCCACCCCAAGCGACCGCACGGTTTATCGGGTGTCCCACGCTCGTTCGGCATCGGTATTTCTATTCGGATGGATTTGTTTACCGGACCGATCTCCGGTCATTTGGCAATTTCGCCGCTAATTGTGATTGGGAATCTTCATAGCCAATTCCAATGATTGAAAGTCATACGATGCGCGCGGTGTTTGTATCGTGCTGCTAGGGTGCTCTCCCGGGGGTTGCCCCGAGGACCACCATGGCGGTGTGCCCCTCGTGAGTTGGTCAGTGAATTGTGCAGGTTGTGCGCTATGACCAGGCGCATCGTGGGAGTGCGCCCCGCTCCGGGGGCTGGGCTCCCGCCCGGCGAAGCAGGTTTTTCGCGTTAGCTACGAGTGGCGAGGAGAGTCAGTGATGGAAGTTGAATTGTCTGGTGCCGTGTGGCGGAAGAGTAAATACAGCGGTCCCGATGGAAACTGTGTAGAGGTCGCTTTTCTGGGTGACGGCAATGTCGGGGTTCGCGATACGAAAGATCGTGGTTGTGGACCGATCCTCGCATTCGAACCCGGTGAGTGGGATGCGTTCGTATCCGGTGTGACTGCCGGGCGGTTCGGCACCGCCTGATCGGCGGCTGAACGACGACGGCCCCGGGTCGGATGACCCGGGGCCTTGATGTGCGTCGGCCGATTTCGAGGCGCCGGTCAGCGTGATTCGCCCCCGCGCAGTGCGGACATCCGACGTCGCTCCTGTTCGTGATCGGCGGCGTCGAGTTTTTCGCGCTGTTCGGGCGGATCCGGCCGCAGGAAACTGCCGCTGCCGGGTGAGCCAGCCAGCCCCAGCCGATTCGCCTTCTTCGGTACCGCTGCCCCCTGATAATCCAGCGGCGCCGGTTTCCCGCTCGCGTCCACGGGGCCCAGCGGTTGATGGATTTCGATGTACTCACCGTGCGGCAGCCGGCGCAGGATGCCGGTCTCGATGCCGTGGGCGAGGATCGCCCGATCGGCACGTTGCAGTGCCAGGCACATCCGATAGGCCAGGAAATAGGCCAGCGGTGGAACGGTCAGCATCGCGATCCGGAAGAACCAGGTGGTGGCATTGAGCGAGACCTGGAATTTCAGCGCGATGACGTCGTTTACACAGGCCATTGTCAGCACCAGATAGAACGCGAGCGCCATCGCGCCGATCGCGGTGCGGACCGGCACATCGCGCGGGCGCTGCAGCAGATTGTGCGCCGCGCGATCGTGACTCAGCCGCTTCTCGATCCACGGATAGCCGATCAGCGCCGCGAAAACCAGCGTCATCAGAACCACCACACTGAAGGCGGCGGGCACGGTGTGCCCGAACAGATACAGTTCCCACGGCGGGAACAGGCGCAGGAAGCCGTCGGTCCACATCATGTAGAAGTCGGGCTGGGTGCCGGCCGAGACCTGAGCCGGGTTGTAGGGCCCCAGATTCCAGATCGGATTGATCTGCGCGACCCCGCCCAGGATCGCCACCACCGCCAAGGTGAACATGAAGAACGCGCCCTGGTCCAGGACGAACACCGGTACGATTCGCGTTCCCACCACGTTCTTCTCGGTGCGAGCCGGGCCGGGGAACTGAGTGTGTTTCTGGTACCAGACGATCGCGACATGTGCCGCGATCAGCGCCAGCATGATGCCGGGGAACAGCAGCACATGCGCGACATAGAGGCGCGACAGGATGATCGTGCCGGGGAAATCACCACCGAACATCAGCCAGTGCAGCCAGGTGCCGATCAGCGGAATTCCCATGGTGATTCCCGCGAACGCGGCACGCAGTCCGGTTCCCGACAGCAGGTCGTCGGGCAGCGAGTAACCGAAGAATCCCTCGAACATCGCCAGGATCAGCAACAGGCAGCCGACCACCCAATTCCCCTCGCGCGGTTTGCGGAACGCGCCGGTGAAGAAGACGCGGCACAGATGCACGATGATCGATGCGGCGAAAAGCAGTGCGGCCCAATGATGTACCTGCCGCACGAACAGCCCGCCGCGCACCTCGAAGGACAGATTCAACGCCGATTCGTAGGCGCGCGACATGGTGACACCGCGTAACGACTGGTAGGAGCCGTGATAGACGACCTCGGTCATGGATGGGTCGAAGAACAGTGACAGATAGATTCCCGACAGCAGCAGGATGACGAAGCTGTAGAGCGCGATCTCGCCCAACAGGAACGACCAGTGTGTCGGGAAGACCTTGTTGATGGACCGCTTCACGAATGCGGCCGCACGGTATCTCTGATCGATGACGTCGGCCTGTCCGGCCGCGCCGGGTACTCGAACTGTCATGGTTGGCACCCCGCCCCGGGCATCGAGAGTTCGTTACTACTACAGAGCGTAGCACTAGGTGTGACCTGCGTCGACAGCTTCGATGCGAGAATTTGTGGATAGGTGTGGATAGGGTCGGCGGGTGGATTGTCTGACGCCGCGGGATGCCACCGGCTTCTGGTTGTCGCGCCGAGCCGGTAACGATCTGTTCCTGCTGTACTGCTTCGACGACACCGGATATTCGGACGAATGGTTGCGTGCGGCGGTGATCGCGCGCAGCGCGCGGATTCCGGATCTGCGGCTGCGGATACGCGAACACCGATTCGCCTATCCCGACTGGGAGCCCTGCGATTTCGACGACTCACAGGTGGTCGTGCACAACCTCGGCGAGCCGCTGTGGACGAATGTGGAAGCCGCGCTGAGTGATCTGCTCGGCGAGGAGCTGCCCGCCGACCGGTATGTGTGGCGGTTGCACCTGTTCCGCGGGATTCGCGATGCGCCCGGCGGGGCCGGGCCGGCTGTCGTTGTGGTACTTCAGCTTTCGCATGCGCTGGCGGACGGTCGTCGCGCCGCGGCGATCGCTCGCGATCTGCTGAGCGAACCGGGGGAGGCCGAACCGGACCTGGGGAGGCGTGTGGATGGTTCGGGATCGGTCGGGGAAGGCGTGAATACGGACGGCGGGATCCGTCGTGTCCGCGCGGCCGGGGGAGGTCTCGTCGAGCTGTGCCGCAGCGGGTTCGGTGAGATCGTCGGCGAGGGTGCGGCGCTGCTGGCCTTCCCGTTCGGTCTCGCGCGCACGGTGGTCCGCGGTGTCGGTGCCGCGCGTGCCGGATCCGAGCTGGACCGGCTCGCCGAGTCCGGTGAGATTCCGCCCACGGCACCGGATTTCGCCCCCTCGCTCCTGAATCGCGGACCCGCTCCAGCGCACCGCGCCGTCCGGATGATCGTGGGTGAGGATCTGCGCGTCCCCGGATATACCGTCACGGTCGTCGCGCTCACGGCCATTTCGGTCGCGATGAGCGGCTACCTCGCCGACCGCGATGCGCCCGCCGAGTGCCTGGGTGCGCAGGTATCGGTCGCCGGTGCGGTATCGGGTGATCGAAAAGTGCAGCGGCGCAACAACTATCATGATGTATCGGTCGACCTCTCCATCGCCGAACCGGATCTTCGCCGGCGCGCCGATCACATCGCCCGGACCCTCGCCGAACGTCGCACCCGCGCCGCCCATCCACTGCAGTCCGCCCGCGACCGCGTCACCCAGGCTCTACCCGCCCCGATCCTGCGCCGCGATCTCGCGAATTTCCCGCTGGACTCGGTTCCCGACCGGATCTCCGGCCATACGGTACTTTCCAGCGTCGATCGCGGCCCCGCGGATCTTTCGATCGCGGGCGGGGCGGTCCGCTTCACCGCCGGCTTCCCAGCTCTCGGCGCTGTCATGCATCTGACCCACGGCCTGCACGGCCTCGGTCCGGCCGTCACCGTATCCATCCACACCGATCCCCAGGTGATGCCGGATGTGGACGAATACTCTCGGCTGTTGCGGGCGGCATTGCGCGAGGTCGCGCGCGCGATGGCTACATCGTGAAGTGACCGGGGGAGTTGTGGAAGAGGGAGTGAACACCTCTTTCCATATTCAATATATAGCGGATGGGGGGACTTGTGGCAAGGCCCCCGTCATACCGCACACTAGTGCGCCGTAGCCGCAACCAGCGGAAACGGGTGATCGTGCGGTAGCGGGAAGGGGCACATGTCGGATCAGGGGTACGAGGACGAACTGCGCTCCGAGGACAGCTATGTGGCCGGACTCTACGAGCGGCTGGACGCCGAGCGAGCGCGAGCGCGGGCCGGTCACAAGGCCGCGCTGCGTGGCGGTGCGGCACTGGTCGAGCGCGATGCCGAGGTACGAGCACTCGCACGGGAGGTGCGGCGACTGGAGGTGGCAGACAACGGACTGTGTTTCGGCCGGCTCGACACCGTCGAGGGTGAGCGGTCCTATATCGGCCGTATCGGCCTGTTCGATCAGGCGAACGAATTCGAACCGCTGCTGCTCGATTGGCGGGCACCGGCCGCGCGGGCGTTCTATGTCGCCACCGCGGCCAGTCCGGAGAATATGCGGCGGCGCAGGCAGTTCCACGCACGCGGACGCCGGGTGGTGGAGTTCACCGATGAGGTCTTCGGTCGTCCGGGTGCGGGTGAACGTGGTGACGCGGCGCTGCTGGCGGCGGTGAACGCGCCGCGCGGTGCGGGAATGCGTGACATCGTCGCCACCATTCAGGCCGAACAGGACGAGATCATCCGGCTCGACCACCCCGGCGTACTGGTGATCGAGGGTGGCCCGGGGACGGGCAAAACGGTCGTCGCATTGCATCGGGTCGCCTATCTGCTCTACACCCAGCGCAAGCAGATGGAGCGGCACGGGGTACTCGTGGTCGGTCCGAATCCGGAGTTCCTGCATCACATCGGCCGGGTGCTGCCGTCGCTGGGCGAGACCGACGTGGTGTTCACCACCACCGGTGACCTCGTACCGGGTCTGCACTGCACGGCCGACGACACCTTGGCGGCCGCGCGGCTGAAGGGCTCGCTCGATATCCTCGAGGTGCTGGCGGCCGCGATCGCCGATCGGCAGCGACTGCCGGAGCAGCCGATCGCAGTCGAGCTGGCCGATATCACCGCGCGTATTGATGCCGAGACGGCCGAATGGGCCAGATCCGAGGCCCGCGCCTGCGGACTACCGCACAACGAGGCGCGTGCGAAGTTCCGCGAGATCATCACCTATGTGATCACCGAACGGTCGATCGCGCGGATCGGCAAGGGCTGGCTGACCCGCGACGATCGGGACGCATGGGAGGACATGCGAACCGATCTGACCACCGAGCTCGCGGAGAGCGAACAGTTCACCGCGGCCCTCGACCGGTTGTGGCCGATTCTCACCCCGCGTGACCTGCTGGCCACGCTGTACTCGTCACCCGAGCGGTTGCGGGCCGCCGGCGCCGACCCGGCGTTGTGGAGGGAAAAGGGCGATGCCTGGACGGTGTCGGATGTGCCGTTGCTCGATGAGCTGGTTGATCTGCTGGGCCCGGACAAGCCGGTCGATACGACCGCGGATCGGGAACGGGCCGCCGAGGCGCAATACGCCGCCGGTGTGCTGGACCTCATGACCGACCGCGCGGACATGATGGACGACGAGGATCATCTCTTCGCCACCGATCTGCTCTACGCCGAGGACCTGGCCGAGCGCTTCACCGAGCGCGACACCCGTGAGCTGGCCGAACGCGCTGCCGCGGACCGGGATTGGACCTACCGGCACGTCGTCGTCGACGAGGCGCAGGAACTGTCCGCGATGGACTGGCGGGTGCTCATGCGCCGCTGTCCGGGACGTGCCTTCACGGTGGTCGGCGATCTGGCTCAGCGCAGATCGCCGGCCGGTGCGACGTCGTGGGAGGCGGTATTCGAGCCCTATGTCCCGGGTCGCTGGCGCTACCGGACGCTGTCGGTGAACTACCGGACTCCCGCGGAGATCATGGCGGTCGCCGCGGCGCTGCTGGCCGAATTCGCACCGAATGTGCAACCGCCGGAATCGGTGCGCGCGTGCGGTGTGCGGCCCTGGTCACGACGGGTCGCAGCGGATGAAGTGACCGCCGCCATCGAAGAATTCGTTGCCGATGAGGCCCGTCGTGAGGGGACCAGCATTGTGATCGGCCCGCCGGGCATGCCAGGCACTGTCCCGGCTTCCGAGACGAAGGGATTGGAATTCGACGCGGTGCTCGTGGTGGAACCGCAGCGCATCCTCGACGCCGGAACGCGCGGTGCGGCCGAACTCTATGTCGCCCTCACCCGCGCCACTCAGCGCCTCGGTGTCCTGCACGCGGAGCCGCTTCCGCGTGCCCTGACCGGCTTGACCGAATTCGACGCGAGCGCCGGAAATCGACAGCCCGCCTGACGATTTCGCGGCCGATCCGATTGCGGGCGCCCGGCAGCACCACCTCAGCCGGGCGGCCCGCATCCACCGCGCATGATGAGGGCATGGGCGGGACACCACTGGGTCACCGGCAGGCGGCTGCGCCCGTTCCCCGTGGTCAGTTCGAATTCCACCAACCCCAGCCAGGTTCCGTCTCCCGCCCGTGCCCAGGCGTGCAACCGCCCCGGAATCCGCCCCGTCATATCCAGCCCACCGGCCAGCACTCCGCCCGCCGCCGCCTCGCGCCCAGCCTGTGGGTGGGTCGGAATCGCCGCCGCGATATCGACCAGTACCGGCATGGGTGGCAGCACGACCCGATGCAGGGCCTGCTCTCCTCTCTCCGGCCAATATTCGAACATGCGTTCGATCATAAACCAGGGTGCCGACAAATAGCTCGAGAGTGGGGAGCCTGCGTGCGTGTCGTCCGGTCCTCGGCGTGGCGGCGGTCGGCGGTTCGAGTCCGATGTCGCCGAAGGTATTTCGGCGGTCGGCGCCGAGTGCCGGAAACCCGACTCAGCGGGTGACCGTGTGTTCCCGCTCGACGCGGGACAACTTCTCCGGGTTGCGCACCACGTACAGGCCGGTGATCAGGCCGTCGTCGACGCGCACCGTCAGGACGTCGTCGATCTTCCCGTCGATCCGGAAGATCAGCGCCGGCCGGCCGTTGATCTGCGCTGCCGCCATCGTGGTCAGAGTGCGCAGGCGCGGCAGTCCGACCTTCAGGACGCGGGCCACCTGCTCGGCACCCGTGATCGGCCGCGTTACCGCCTGGACCAGGCCGCCGCCGTCGCCGAGCAGGACGACATCCGGGGCCAGCATGTCGACCAGATTCTGCAGATCGCCGGTTTCGATGGCCTGCCGGAACGCCTCGATCGCGCGGTGTGATTCCTCCGCCGACACCACCTCGCGCGGCCGGCGCGCGGCGACATGACCACGGGCTCGGTGCGCGATCTGACGTACCGCGGCGGGGGTCTTGTCCACCGCGGCGGCGATCTCGTCGTAGCCCAGGTCGAAGACCTCGCGCAGCACGAACACGGCCCGCTCGGTCGGCGTGAGGGTTTCCAGGACCAGCAGCATCGCTGTCGAGACGCTGTCGGCCAGCTCCACATCCTCGGCTATATCGGGTGTGGTCAGCAGGGGTTCGGGCAGCCATGGGCCGATATAGGACTCCTTGCGCCGGCCGAGGGTGCGCAAGCGGGTCAGCGCCTGCCGGGTGGTGATCCGCACCAGGTAGGCGCGCTGATCGCGGATCTCGTCGAGATCGACGTCCGCCCAGCGCAGCCAGGTCTCCTGCAATACGTCCTCGGCGTCGGCGGCCGAGCCGAGCATTTCGTAGGCGACGGTGAATAGCAGATTGCGGTGGGTGACGAACGCCTCGGTGGCGTCCTCGGTTCGATCGCTCATGGGTTGCTCCTCACTGTCGACTCTGGCACATCACGAGACGCTCGGCGGCGCGATCCTGTGACACCCCTGATCGGTGATCCGAATCACACCGCTGGGGCTGTCACGGCCACCGTCCCGGACGCGTCTGGTGTGCATCCAGCAACCGACTACCGAGGATGGATCATGGAACCCCGTATCGACCTCACCACCGACGAATTCGGCACCAAGTTCGGCAAGCGCTTCGGCAATGCCGCGATGCTGATCTTCCAGACGGGATTGCCCGCGGCGACAAGGGAACTGGTCGCACTGCGCATCAGTCAGATCAACGGTTGCGGCTGGTGCGTCGACATGCACACCAAGGACGCGGCGGCCGCCGGCGAGGCCCCGGTGCGCCTGGCGCTCGTCGCCACCTGGCGCGAGGCCACCGTGTTCACCGAGGCCGAGCGCGCCGCACTCGCTCTGGCCGAGGAGGGCACCCGGATCGCCGATGCCCAGCCCGGCGTCTCCGACGAAACCTGGGCCCGGGTCCGCGAACACTACGACCAGGAACAGAGCTCGGCCCTGGTCTCCCTCGTCGCGATGACGAACGCCGCCAACCGTCTCGGCGTCATCACCCACATGCGCGGCGGCTCCTACGAGCCCGGTGCCATGGCGGCCGCCATCGGCTGACCACCGGAAAATCGGTTGTCCCCGGGCTGCTGCTGTGGCGTCATGATTCGTGATGAAACAGCAGCGCCCCGGCACCGCCGGATCCGTCGCGGACGGCCTCAAACTGCACCGGCACTCGGTGCGGTTGTCCGGTCGCGCCCACACAGTGATCACCCTCCGGCCCGGTACCCGTGTTCGATTCGGTACCAACCGCTTTCACGAGACCTGGCATGTCCTGTCGGACGATCGGGGTGCGCAGATGCTCGCGCGCCTGCTCTGGGGCCTGTCGTATCAGGCGCGTCCCGGCACGATCGTGCTCATCGACAGGCGATTCCTCGCGCCCACGCCGTTCGACGCCGATCCGGCCGATCCCATTGCCCTGGTTCCGGGTTGGTGCACACCGTTCGGTGACTGCTCGGCACAGCAACTGAAACGAGCTCTGCCGCTCTCGAATTCGGACGGCACGGTGCGCTGGCACACCTTCGGCCTGGACCGGGCGCCGGAACCCGGCGCCCGGGAACGCGGGCGATACCGGGACGCCAGGGGAGATGTCGTTCGTCGCCGGGGGCTGCTGGTACTCACGCCGCGCACTCCCGACGATGCTCGCGCGTGGGCACTGCAGGCCGCGGGTCTGGACACGGCCCGGTTCGGCACGGATTACACCTATCTCGGCCCCTGGAACCACGGCTACGCGGGTGAAATACAGATCTTCCGCCACTTCCGCTCCATGGTCGGTGTGGCGGAACGAGCTCGGGCCCAGGTATTTTCCCGTCCCGGTGCACCCACCGACCCCGATGCACTGCGGGCGCGGGTGTGGAGGGAGGCCGAACAGGTCCGGGGCGATGCCCATCTGCGCATCAGGGAATGGCGGGGCCGCTCCTGGACCCTGGGTGACGACGCCGCCGTCATGCTCGCTCACGCCGGTGTGACCACCCTCGATGAACTGGCCGATATGGGCCCGGTCGAGGCATATCGCCGCATGCGCGCCGCCGAGATGAGGGGCCTCGGCCTCGAGATGCTGTGGGCGATGGAAGCTGCGCTGACCTACCGCGATCGCCGGGCGGTGAGCGCCGGCCGCCGTCGCGAACTCCTCGCCGAACTCGGCCCCGAACCTCCGCGCCGGCCGCATCGGTGCCGGCGCTACCGGGTGCCCGTCCGTCGGCCCCCGACCCACCGCCGACCCCGATGAGATTGATGCCGTGCCTATTTTCAACTGCCCATCGGCCGGCGGCCGAAAACCGCTGACCGCCGCGGGATCTCAGGACTTCCGCGTGAGCGCATTGCGCCGCCGGGCGAACTTCTCGACGGCCGCCGGGGTGACGGGCGTGAAGAAGTTGACGAGGTTGCCATCGGGATCGCGCAGCAGCAGTGAGCGGTTGCCCCAGGGCATCGTGGTGGGCTCGGTGACGAATTCGCCGACGACATCACTCAGATTCCGGTGGACCAGATCCACATCGTCGACGAGGAACTCGGTGATCACACTGCGGTTGTCCGCCGGCCGGGCCGACCCCGGAGCGAACAGCCCGACAGTGCGGGCGCCGGCGATGGCGAGTGTGCCGGTGGGCAGTTCGATTTCGGCGAAATCCTCGGTGGCCCATACCGCCCGTACCTCGGTGGCCCGCTCGTAGAACTCCACGAGGCGCGCCACGTCCCCCGTGATGATGCGGATCGAAACGAAGTCCATGCTGATCTCCTCTGCGGTCGTTGCGTATCCGGCAGGCTAGGAGCAATAGCGGACAGGACCGATCCGGTATCGGCGGTCGGCTGGTAATCAGCCGGCTGCGGTGACCCAGGGGACGTAACACTTCTGGCGTTGAAAACGGAATCAGATACCACACAACGGTTTCCCTGGTGGACCAGGTCACCACCCGGGTGCCGGAGGGCAAATCAGCGCCAGGCGTCGACGAGGTCCGCTGGGCCCCAATGTGTTGCGAGTGGTAAATCGGGCTGGACGCCGGAGCGGGATACCGCGATGAGCGGGGTGTGCATATCGGCGCGGATCACGTCGATTTCGGGGTTGAAATGCAAAACGCGCGCCAGCCTGCGAGCCCCCGTCCGCCGAGGGAAAGGTTGCGGTGGCCCGACGCGATGAGTCGGCTTCCTTGTGGTCAGGTGAATCGCACCGGGCAGATCTCCAAACCCGGAATGCGTTCGAAGTGGCGAACATTGGCGGTGGCGACACGCCAGCCGATGCTGATGGCGGTGGCGGCGACCAGCACATCGTGGGGGCTGATGTCCTGGCCTTTGCTACGTAGTTCCGACCAGATGCCGGAATGCACCCGTGCTGCGAGAAGATCGAACGGTAGCGGGGGAAAAGCCGCTATCACCATTTCGACGAATGCCTCACGCCGCGGCCGATTTTCGGGCCCAGCGCGGTGAACGCCGTGTAGAAGTTCCGATGCCGAGATCGCGGACATTGCGACATCTTCATCGAGCCCGATCTGCGCTGCGAGCAAGTCCTCGATCGCGTCCCAGGTTGACGAACGGGATCGGGTGAAGGCGCGTTCGAGGTCGATGAAAACGGTTGTATCGATCAGTGTGCCCATGGGTCGTCCGGCATCGAACCGACCTCGTTGCGAATGCTCTCCAGGTCGTCACCGAACTCTGGGTCAGGTGTCGCGGAAGATTCAAGCAGTCGCAATGCTTCGCCCAGTCGGCGTCCCCGCCGCTTCGTCGCTGCCTCGGGGTAATCGTCCGGGTGCACAATGACGAAGGCCGGACGGTCATGACTCAGAACGACAACCTTTTCGTGCCTGTCGACTGCGTCGCGTGCACGACGCGGAATTCGGGTCTCTTCGGCACGGATCGTTGTCATAACCCAAGGCTACGCGAACCGTACGGAACTGTACAGATCTCGACATTGGTTCGGTCTGGCGTCGGCCTACCGGCCTCCGATACGAGAAAACGCCCGCTACCGATAGGTAGCGGGCGTTCCCGTTGGCGGAGGATAGGGGATTTGAACCCCTGAGGGCGTTAACCCAACCCGCGTTCCAGGCGAGCGCCATAGGCCACTAGGCGAATCCTCCGCAGAGCAATATACCGGGTGGACCCCCGAGAACGGAAAACGGTCCTATTTCCGCATGCCTGCCAGGGCTTTCTTCAGCTGGTCCTTGCAGGTGGTGCCGACGTCGTCGGTGTTGATCGTCTTGTCGGACTGGATCCGCAACTCGACTTTGGCCGAGACATTGGAGTCCAGCGCCGCGCAGGTGTAGTCGAGGGTGACGAAGCTCGAGTAGTCCTGCTGGTAGGCCGCGTAGTAGGCGGAGGTGCCGATGCCCGCGATATCGCCCGAGGTGCGGCCGCTACCGGTGGTCTTGGTATCGGAATTCTTCCAGGAGTTGTAATCGGGCTCGCCGTACTTGCTCTTGAAATCGGCCTCGAAGTCGAGGTCGGACCCGTTGCTGCCGTACTTGCCGGCCCCGTCGTAGCTGGCCCGGCAGGACAGATTGCCGCCGCCGTAGCTCGCTTCGGGTGCGCGTTCGGTGTGCTCGGGGGTCTTGGCGGTGGGCGCCCATTTGCTCAGGACCGTCGCATCGACCAACGAGCACGCGTTGGTGATGTTCGCCATCGAGTAGCTGCCGTCGATGCCGTCCTTCTTGGCGGTGGTGCCACCGCCGCCTCCGCTCTTGCCGCCGCTGAGCGCGACCACAGCGATGACGATGCCGATCACGACGACCAGGCCGACCACACCGCCGATGATCAACGGTGTGTTGTTCTTGCGCGGCGGCTGGGGATAACCCGGCTGCTGCGGCGGTGCGTACTGCGGTGCGAACTGTTGCTGCGGCTGCTGCGGATAGCCCGGTTGCGACGGCGGCTGCGGAACGTTGGGCCACTGCCCACCGCTGTGATACGCGTCGAATCCGCCGCCCAGCACGGTCGGATCGGTGCCGGTCACCGGGCCGGGACCGGGCCGGCCACCCATCACCGTCGGGTCGGTACCGGTGAGTGGCTGGTCGGAAGTGGCCGGCGTCGACCACCAGTGCACGGTTTCATTGGGTCGGTTTTCCTGCCCCGGTTGATCGGGTCCACCGTGCGGTGGGTTACTGCCTGTCACTGTCTTTCCTCCGGTCCTGGCGCGGAAGCCCCCTCGAGAATGTCGCAGGTGATCGTATCTACTTCCGGCGTGGGAGTCTCGGGGGGTGACCGGGGCGTTATGCGAAGGTCGGTGCGCGGTGGCACGCCCGGATTCCCGCATCGCCGCGAATATGACTACACTGGCCGACGGATCCCGCGCGGCGCGCATCCTGTGAACTCCCCCAGGGCCGGAAGGCAGCAAGGGTCAACGGGCTCTGCCGGGTGCGCGGGGTCCTCTTATATTTCGGGGAAATCCCACCTGCCACCGGGCGCACTCGGCGAGTAACGTGGTCGGCTGGACGGGCGCCAGAAGTGCTCGATCCGTCACCTATACCTCGCTGCTTGAAAGGCTGCTCAGGATGCCCCGGCAAACGCAGATCGGTTTGATGAGCCATGCGGAACTCGTATCCGAACACGAGACGCAGACCGCGAACTACGCGAAGCTCCAAACCGAGAAGCTCACGCTGGATCTGACGAGAGGGAAGCCCTCACCGGAGCAACTCGACCTCTCCGCCGATCTGCTCGCTCTCCCCGGATCCGGTGATTACCGCGACGGCTCCGGCACCGACTGCCGCAATTACGGTGGCCTGCACGGACTTCCGGAACTGCGCGCGATCTTCGGTGAGCTGCTGGGAATTCCGGTGGAGAACCTGCTCGCCGGCAATAACGCCAGCCTGGAATTGATGCACGACATGATCGTCTTCGCGATGCTGCACGGCACCGCCGATTCGCCGCGCCGCTGGGCCGACGAGCCGATCAAATTCCTGTGCCCCAGTCCGGGATACGACCGCCACTTCGCCATCACCGAATCCCTCGGGGTGGAGATGATCCCGGTAGCCATCGGCCACGACGGCCCGGATGTGCACGCGATCGCGGAACTGGTCGCCGCCGATCCGCAGATCAAGGGTCTGTGGGCAGTGCCGAACTACTCCAACCCCACCGGTGTGGTCTTCTCCGAAGAGGTTGTGCGCGAACTGGTTTCGATGCCCACCGCGGCGCCGGACTTCCGGCTGTTCTGGGACAACGCCTATGCCGTGCATCCGCTCACCGATACCGCGGCCCCAGTGATCGACGTTCTCGGCCTGGCCGCCGCGGCGGGAAATCCCAACCGGCCCTTCGTCTTCGCCTCCACCTCGAAGATCACCTTCGCTGGTTCCGGTGTGAGTTTCTTCGGATCTTCCGCCGAGAACCTGACCTGGTACCTGAAATACGCGGCCAAGAAGAGCATCGGCCCGGACAAGGTGAACCAGCTGCGGCACGTGCGCTTCTTCGGTGATGCCGAGGGTGTGCGTCGGCATATGCAGGCGCATCGGGCCCTGCTGGAGCAGAAATTCGCGCTGGTGCTGCGGATTCTGGAGGATCGCCTGGGCGCGACGAAGATCGCCTCCTGGACCGAGCCCAAGGGCGGCTATTTCATCAGCCTCGATGTGCTCGAGGGGACGGCCGCGCGGGTGGTGGCCCTGGCGAAGGCGGCCGGTATCGCGCTCACGCCGGCGGGTTCGGCCTTCCCATACGGAAAAGACCCGGAGGACAAGAACATTCGCATCGCTCCGAGCTTCCCTTCGCTCGGCGATCTGGAGCAGGCGATGGACGGCCTGGCGACCTGCGTCCTGCTCGCTGCCACCGAGAAACTGCTGGAGAAGTAGAAAACCGGGACGCCGCTCCATGTGGGTGGCGTCCCGGCGCTGCTCCGTATTTACCCGGCCGGAATCTACTGTGGTTTGTGGGCGAGGACGGCGAACATCGTCACCGACAGGTGGATATCCCCGCTGCGTGCCCCGGCCGCCAGTTCGGCGAGCAGTTCCTGCCGCTGTGCCTCGGTGATCACCGCGCGCGCCACCGCCATCGCGGAGATCCGCGCCACCAGCGCACCCGCGCCGATGGTCGAGTCCTGGACCAGCGCATGTGAGCCGATATCGTCGACCACCAGTCCGGCACCGGTGAGCAGTCCGGGCAGTCGCCGTCCGGCGAACGGATTGGTGGTGTTGGAGATCAGGGTCTCGATGACCTCCCGCACCACGCCGCGGTCACCCGGATGCACCAGGGCGGTACCCCAGTCGCTGTCCATGACCACCACGCGCCCGCCGGGTTTCAGCACCCGCGCGATCTCGCCGGCGGCCCGGGCCGGTGCGGTCAGATGCTGGAAGACCCGCTCGCACAGCGCCGCATCGAAGGTGCCGGCGCCGAAGGGCAATCCGTAGGCATCGCCGGTGACGAAACGTGCCGTTGAATCCTGCTGGGCGGCACGGCGTTCCGAGGCGGCCAGCAGATTCGGATCGGGTTCGACACCGACCGCGTCGCCGGTCGGGCCTACCCGGTCGGCGAAGACCAGCACCTCCGATCCGGTACCGGAACCGATATCGACCGCACTCTCCCCGGGCGAGATCGCGAGGGCGTCGTGCGCCCAGCCGCGGAGGTCGCGAATTCCGGGCAGGGCGGCCTGTAGATCGTTGACATCGATGAGTTGGTCGCGGCCCGCTCGATCGAAGCGGTCCGGCCGCAGACCGGATGAGGAGTTGTCTGCCGAGGAGCTGTGTGTGGGCGCCATATCTTCCACCGTGGGAGTTGCCAAAGTGTCGGGCATGGCAGTGACCCTAGCCGCATCTGCCATGATCAATGCATGGTGAGCCGCAAATTGTGCCTGGCGCAGGAGCCTGAGGCGGACGACCTCCTGTCGACCGATGATTTCGCCCTGCTGACCGGGATGTTGCTGGATCAGCAGTTTCCGCTCGAACATGCCTTCCGCGGTCCGAAGAAGATCGCCGATCGGATGAACGGGTTCGATATCCACAAGATCGCCGAGGCCGATCCGCAGGAATTCGAGGAATTGGGCGCGACCCCGCCCGCCATTCACCGCTACGGCCGCTCGATGGCCCGGCGCACCCAGGACCTGGCCCGTTACGTCGTCGAACACTACGACGGCAAAACCTCCGAGATCTGGACCCGCGACGATCCGGACGGCAAGGAAGTGCTGCGCCGGTTGAAGGAGCTGCCGGGTTACGGGGATCAGAAGGCCCGGATCTTCGTGGCGCTGCTCGGTAAACAGCTCGGGGTGCACCCGGCGGGCTGGGAAAAGGCCGCCGGGGCCTACTCCGAGAAGAATTCGCGTCGCTCCGCCGCCGATATCGTCGACAACGAATCGCTGCTGGAGGTGCGTGCCTTCAAGAAGCAGATGAAGGCCGCCGCCAGAGCCGCCGAGACGAAATAGCCGCGGCTACTGCGCCGCGTAGCCGCCGTCTACCAGGTGATAGCTCCCGGTGATGAATGTGGCCGCGTCGCTGGCGAGGAAGGCCACCAGCCCCGCGACTTCCTCCGGCGTCCCCAGGCGGCCCATCGCGTGCTTCTCGGCGAGGAAGTTCTGGGTGTCGGCATCCATATTCGCGGCCAGCAGCGGGGTGTGGATGAAGCCCGGACCGACGGCCGTGACCCGCACCCCCTGAGTGGCGTATTCGAGGGCGGCGTTCTTGGTCAGGCCCAAGAGTGCGTGCTTGGTGGTGACATAGGCCGAGGAATTCGGGAATCCGACACTGCCGAGTACCGAGGCCATATTCACGATCGCTCCGCCGCCCGCCGTCGCGATGGCCGGAAGTTGTTGGCGCAGTGCGTAGAACACACCGTCCAGGTTCACCGACAGTACCTTGCGCCAACTGTCGATCGAGTACTCGCCGACCGGTACGCTCTCGCCGCCGATCCCGGCATTGTTGACCGCGATGCGCAGCGGTCCGAGTTCCTGTGCCGCGGCCACACTGCGCTGTACCGTCGCCGGATCGGAGGCGTCACCGGCGAAGGGCGCCGCCTGTCCGCCCGCGGCGCGGATCTCATCGCTCACGGATTTCGCACGGCCCCCATCGAGGTCGAACACCAGCACGGCGGCACCGCTGCGGGCCAGTTCGTGGGCAACCGCCTGTCCGATACCGGACCCGCCGCCGCTGACTATTGCTGAACGGTTGCCCACGTCATATACGGCCATGATCCGCACCTCTCGGAGACATTGTCTTTCCCTGGCGTGAGATCTCGATCCTTCGACGGTGAGTGTAGCTATGTATTAGCGGTGAGACGCATGGGTTGCGATGAATCGGACCGGATCAGATGCGGTCGGCGGCCTCGGCGAACCAGTTGCCGCGCATCCGCATGAATTCGCGGCCGTAGTCCATCACCAGCGCACCGTAGTGGGACAGATCGTCGTCGTCCCAGTCGATACTCGCTTCCAGTGCGTCGATCTCGGTCAGCCGATTCTTCAGTGCCTCGGCGCATTTGCGGAGGAAGGCGCGGCGCTCGTCGGGTTCGACGGTGCCGAGCAGGAAGACCCGCAGCATCGTCTCATCGCGGCGCGCCGGCGCGGGATCGACTTCGATCATCCAGTGCCGCAACGCCTTTCGTCCGGTCGCGGTGATCTCGTACACCTTGCGCCCGCGTGCGCCCTCCTCCGCGACCTCGATCAGCCCTTCCGTCGTGAGTTTGCCGAGTTCGCCGTACAGCTGGCTCTGGGTGGCCTGCCAGACGTTGCCCAGCGAGATGTCGAACATTTTGAGCAGGTCGTATCCGCTGGCCGGGCCGCGGTCGGCCAGTAGTCCCAGGGCAGCGAATCGAAGACTCATACCCCGAACCTAACATGTCGACTCTGACATTTCATTATTGACATGTTGAGATAGGACTATCTATCTTCGACATGTCATAACTGACATATCAGCTCGACGAGAGGCCGAGACCGTGTTGAAGTACTACGCCCGCAGCTTTTTGCCCTGGATCGTGCTCGCCGTGGGGAGTGGCGTGGACAATCGCGTCGGCGCCCTGGGTGGGCTGCTCGTGTCGCTGGTTCTTCTCGCCGCCGACCGCCGGGCGGGGCGCCGGGCCGACGAGATCACCCTGGATCTGTCGACAGGGGGCTTCATGGCGATCTTCGCCGCCCTGGCAGTGGCATTACCGAATTCATCATTGCTCGATTACGGTGCGGCGCTGGCCATGGTGTGGCTCGCCGCGACCGCATGGTTGAGCTTGGCGGTTCGCCGGCCGTTCACCCTCGGAATCGCCCGCCGGACGGTGAGTGCGGATATTGCCCGGCTGCCCGCTTTCGTCCGGATCAATACGGCGGTCACGCTGGTGTGGGCACTGTGCTTCACCTGCGAGGCCGCGTCTTTGGCCTATGTGCAGTCGCACGCGCCGCACAATCTCGCAGCACTGGTCGCCTGCAAGGCGGGTTTCGTCGCGGCGGCCGCGATCTTCACCGCCCGTTATCCCGAATACGCCCGGCGCCGAGCTGTTGCCGTGGCATCCACCATGGAGGAAATCGCATGACACCCCCGGCAACCGCACCGTGGATGACAGGTTTGCTCGCACCGGTGCCCGATGAGATCGACGCCTACGACCTGCCGGTCGAGGGCACCCTGCCACCAGAGCTGACCGGCCGCTACTTCCGCAACGGCCCGAATCCGGCCCCCGGGCAATCCAGTGGGCACTGGTTCATCGGTGACGGCATGGTGCACGGTGTGCGGCTGCGCGAGGGCCGCGCGGAGTGGTACCGCAATCGGTGGGTGCGCACGAAGAGATTCACCGAAGCCGCACCCTTCCGCCGAGACGACGGCACTCTCGATCGGCTCGCGGTTTCGGCGAATACCCACGTGATCGCGCACGCCGACCGGATAATGGCGCTGGTCGAGAGTGGATTTCCCTACGAACTCACGCCCGAACTGGCCACGGTCGGGCCGATGGATTTCGGCGGCCGCCTGACCACCGCCATGACCGCGCATCCCAAGCGCGATCCGCGGACCGGCGAATTGCTGTTCTTCGGTTACGGATTCGCGCCGCCGTACCTGACCTACCATCGGCTGTCCGCGGCGGGCGAACTGGTGGAGAGCCGCGTCGTCGAGGTCGGCGGGGCGACGATGATGCACGATTTCGCGATCACCGAGCACTACGTGGTGTGGCTGGATCTGCCCGTGGTGTTCGACCGGAAGTCGTTGGGCGGCATGCCCTATCGATGGGATCCGGACTATCCGGCCCGGCTGGGTGTGATGCCGCGGGCGGGCGGTGCGGTGCGGTGGTTCGACATCGACCCCTGTTATGTCTTCCATGTGGGCAATGCCTTCGAGGATGCCCGGGGCCGGATCGTGCTCGACGCGGTGCGCTACGCCCCGGCGGATTTCACCGCGATCTGGTCGGGAATAGGCGGTGGCGGCGGTGCGCAGGGCGGTACGGGCGCGGGCCGGCTGCACCGGTGGACACTTGACATCACGAGCGGTGCGGCCTCCGAAACACGTTGTGACGACCGGGATATCGAATTCCCCACGCACGACGAGGAGCGCACCGGGCAACCGTCCCGGTTCCTCTACGCGGCAGGGGAGTCATCGATCGTGAAATACGATGTCGGACAGGGAAGTGTGTCGGCCTGTGAGTTGGGTGCCGAATTCGCGCCCGGCGAGGCGGTTTTCGTACCGGCGGCGGATGCGCGCGGCGAGGACGAGGGCTGGTTGCTCACGATCGTCTCCGATCTCGGGGGACGCGGATCCGAACTGCTGGTTCTCGATGCCACCGATCTGTCCCGCACCGCTTCGGTACGGCTGCCCAGGCGGGTACCCGCCGGATTCCACGGCAGCTGGATCGCCGACAGCAGGGTGTAGCCCGAGAACAACGTTGGGCCCGGCAACTCGCCGGGCCCAACGTATGTCAGCTACTGCTGGCGACCGCGGTCGCGAACGGTGTTGTGGTGACGCGATTCTCGCGATGCGAGGGCGGGGTCCACAGTCCCCGCCGCCCGAGGATCGGCAGCACGCCTTCACCGAACCAGTACGCCTCCTCCACATGCGGATAGCCGGAGAGGATGAACCGGTTGATACCCAGGCGGGAGTACTCGATCAGCCGCTCGGCGACCTCTTCGTGCGAGCCGACCAGCGCCGTACCCGCGCCACCGCGGACCAGTCCCACACCCGCCCACAGATTCGGCGCGATCTCGAGCCGGTCGGTGCTGCCGCCGTGCAGTTCCAGCATCCGGCGCTGCCCCTCGGATTCGCTCTGGGCCAGATTCGCCTGCACCCGTTCCACATCTGCGGGATCTACCGCTGCCAGCAGCCGGTCCGCCTCGGCCCATGCCTGTTCCGAGGTATCGCGCGAGATGACGTGAATGCGCAGGCCGTAGTCGAGGACGCGGCCCTGGTCGACGGCGAGTTTGCGAATCCACTCCAGCTTCTTGCTCACCGCGAACAACGGCTCGCCCCAGGTGAGGTAGGTGTCGGCATATCCGGCGGCGACCGGTCCGGCGGCCGCCGACGAGCCACCGAAGAACACCGGCGGCAGCGGATCGGGCCGATTGTTCAGCTGCGCGTTGCGAACGCGAATGTGCTTGCCCTCGAAGGTGACCGGATCGTCGCACCGCCACAGCTCGCGCACAACGTGCAGGAATTCACCGGTCCGCTCGTAGCGCTGTTCCTTGTCCAGGAAATCGCCGTAGGCCTGCTGTTCGTGCGGTTCGCCGCCGGTGACCACATTCAGCAACAGTCGTCCGCGCGAATGCCGTTGGAAGGTACCCGCCATCTGCGCGGCCAGGGTCGGGCTCACCACACCGGGGCGGAAGGCGACCAGGAATTTCAGCGTTTCGGTGGTCTCCACGAGCATGGCGGTGGTCAGCCACGCGTCCTCACACCAGGCGCCGGTCGGAGTGAGTACGCCCTCGAAGCCGTTCTCCTCGGCCGCGCCCGCGATCTGGTTCAGGTACCGCAGCGATGCGGGACGATCGCCCGACATCGACGTGCCGTGACCACCTGCGACCAGATTGCGGGAATCTCCGTAGGTGGGCAGAAACCAGTGGAACGACAAGCTCATTCGAAGAGATCCTTCGCCGTATCGTGGATGGGCCGGTATAGACTGCCCGCCAGCGGGAAGCCGCGATTGCGTGCAGTATCGCCCGTTTTCGGGATATTGTCCGATTCTGATGGGGGTGGGCCCGCACGCCGTATCCGGCTCGATGATGCCGGACCGGCGCAGGGGAGCCACCGGTTGAAATCGGGCTGGTTCTTACCCTGTTCCACCCGCATTGTGTGCCCTGAAACTGTCCAGTGCCGTGTGTCGTGCCGGACACGGCAACCTGTGCTGCCGGTGTGCCGGTGGCCGGAAGATTGAGGATTCAGTAGTGCAAATGAGGAAATTCGCCGTGCTCACGACGCTGGTGGCGACCACGCTGGGCGCCCTGGCCGGAACCGTGAACGCCACACCCACTGCCGCGCCGGAGGTCGTGAACTACCGCGCCACCACAACCGACAAGGGAGCGGTCATCTCGACCGACTCCGGTTCGATGGCTGCCGACAATGGCATCTTCCGGATCAAGGCCGCCGACGGAACCACCGTGGCCGGAACGGAATTGAAGTTCCGGGTCGACGATTTCGAGTTCCCGATCGCCGCCGATATCTCCGGCAATACCGCGACTCTGACCCCGCAGTTCGATCTCGCGCACGCGGTCTACAAGCCGGTCGCCCTGCCGTTCGAGGACAGCGCGCCGTGGAAGACGCCGTACGAGCGTGAGGTCGCCGCGTTCACCCGGCTGAAGGACACCGTCGCCACGGGTGCCGCCCTCGGTACCGCGATCGGTGGTATCGGTGGTGCGGCCATCGGTTGCGTCGCGGGCGCCGCCCTCGGTGCCGTCGCGACCGGTGCGCTGCTGACCCTGTTCGGCGCGGGCCCGCTCGGCGGCTGTATCGCCGGTGCCGCCGCGGTCGGTTTCCTGGGTGTGCTGGCCGGTCAGATCCTGGTGACCGCGCCGGTCGCCGTGGGCGCGCTGATCCAGTACTTCACCACCATCAACGAGCCCTTCCACCCGCCGGCCGCGGCCAAGTGAACCGGATACCGGACCACCCCTGAATCGGTAATTTGTTCACTGGCCGAATTGAATACGCCTCCACGTTCCACACGTGGGGGCGTATTTTTAATTTGTGAGATTCTATTCGAACGTGAAGTTTACCTATTCGAATCCAACTGGTTATTAACCTCGTTCCGCCCTGGTTCTCCACACAAGCTGGGTCAGGCAGTTACAGAGCCGACGATGAGGGATAGAGCAGTGAAGATGAGGAACCTTGCCGTAGCCACGGCAACGGCGATCACGGCGGTGACCGTGACCGCCGGGACAGTACAAGCCGATCCGGGCGCGGAATCCGATGCCGTGAACTACCGGGCATCGACAACCGAGAAATCCACGGTTATTTCGACGGATGCGGGATCTCTGGATGCGGAAAATGGTGTCTTCCGTATCAAGGCCGCCGACGGAACCGCGTTGGCCGGAACGGAATTGAAGTTCCGTGTCGACGATTTCGAATTTCCGATCGCCGCCGATATCTCCGGCCGGAATGCGACGTTGACACCGCAATTCGATCGATCGCACGCGGTGTACAAGCCGGTGGATCTGCCCTATCAGGACAGTGCGCCGTGGAAAACACCGTACGACCGTGAACAGGCCGCGTGGACCCGTCTGACCCAGACGCTGACCACCGGCGCGACGGTCGGCACCCTGGTCGGCGGATTGACCGGCGGAGCGGTGGGCTGCTTGCTCGGTGGTATCGCCGGTGCGACCGTCGCCGCGGCCGCCATCGTCGGCCTGTTCGGCGGCTTCCTGCCCGCGGCCCTGGTCGGCTGCTTGGGCGGCATCGTCGCAGTGGGTGCGCTGGGCACGCTGGCCGGTCAGCTGCTGGTCACCGCGCCGGTCGCGGTCATCGCGGCCATCCAGTACTTCACGACCAACAATGCCCCGTTCAAACCGCCGGCTCCGGCCAAGTAGGGATGAGCGGAACAGGGCGGGCTTCCCGGTCGATCGGCACCGACCGGGGAACCCGCTCTCGCCGTCGGATCACCGCCGAGCCGGGGTGCCATTCATCGCGATGACGGCGATCGAGGCCGCCCGGGCGACCACACCATCGTCGTACTCGGCATCCGGACGATCCCGGGTGGACAGCACGGTAATCACGATCGGCGCCCGGCCGGGTGGCCACAGCACCGCGATGTCGTTGCGGGTGCCGTACGAACCGCTGCCCGACTTGTCGCCGACATCCCAGTTCTCTGGGGCGATCGACCGGATCAGAGTGTCGCCGGTGGTGTTCGCGCGCAGCAGGCCGACCAGAATTCTGCGGTTCTCCTGCGAGACAGAGGGATCCAGGGCGAAATAGCGCAGATCCGTGCCGAGCGCGCGCGGTGTGCTGGTATCCCGGATATCGCCGGGTGCCGTCCGATTGAGGTCGGTTTCGGTCCGATCCATCGACGTGACGTCGTCGCCGAGGGTGTGCAGACGCTGTTGCAGCATCTTCGGGCCACCGGTCGCCCGGAACAGTAGATTCCCGGCGGTGTTGTCGCTGTATCGCACCGCGGCATCGAGGATTTCGCGCAGCGTCATCCCGTCGTCGACGTGTTGTTCGGTGATCGGCGAATGTGCGACCAGATCATCTCGGGAATAGTGGATCCGGCTGTCGAGTTCTTCCGGCTTGCTCTGTTCCAGCACCGCTCCCGCGGCCAGGGCCTTGTAGGTCGATGCGAAGGGGAAGCGTTCGTCGGCCCGGTAGGCACGTGTCCGGCCGGTGCCGGTGTCGATGGCGTAGACACCGATCCGGCCGCCCAATCCCGTTTCGAGAGTGCGCAGTTGGTCCTGTGCGCCACTGTCGAACTGCTCCGGCATGACGGGTGCCGCCGAGGTGGCGGAGGGTGCGGCGGCCTGGTCCGGGGAACAGGCGGCCAGTGGCATCACGATGGCCATGGCAACCATCACCATGCCGATGCGGTGCCGCACCGATCGACGAACCGTGAATCGAGTCGTGTGCGGGGACAATCGCGGCTCCATTTCGTTGCGATCGGTGGTGCTTCGGCCCGCGACTTACGATCCCGCTGCGTGTAACCGGTGAGCGGAGCTCGAAGGCGCGTCATCGTCGGGGCATGGTCTCCTCAGCATCCCAGCGGATCTCCGATCGCGATCTCGACGACATCTTCCGCCCGGTCTTCGAGCGTATCGCCCCGGGCGCGACCGACGAAGCGGCCCTCGACGCGGTCGAATTGGCCGCGGCCCAGGCACAACTCGGCGTGATCGACACCGTGCTGACCGCGACCACCGATCTGTTCGAGGTGGGCGGTGCCTCCATCACCTCCGAAGACCTCCGGCTGGACCGGCATTGGCGCAACGCCCGCACCATCTCCGTGCACAATCCCGCCAACCAGAAGGCGCGCGCGATCGGCGATCATCTGCTCAACGGTGCGCCGCTGCCGTTCGCCTGGAGCGCGGGCAGTCGGCAGGCACAGCGGTGACCCGTCGCATGCTGCCGGACGAGCACCGTGGTGCGAGCTACCGGCTCGGCGGGACGGGATCGATCGTGCTACCGGAGGCGCGGGTGCCGCCGTTGGTCGGCACCCCCTGACACCGGCGGCGGCCGACATCGATTCCCGGTGATCGCAACTGTCAACGAAAGCCCTTGGCAAGCGCACCATTTCGGTATGACGACCCAGAATACGAATCGTACCACCGCCATCGTCGGTGCCGGCCTCGCCGGTGTCGCCGGTGTCGCCGCCGCACTCGGACTGCAACGGGCAGGTTTCGCCGTCACGATCTACAGCGATCGCGACCAGCGCGCCCTGCGTGACAATATTCCGGCCACCGGAACCGCGCTGATCTTCGGTGAGGCGCAGGCCGCCGAGGCCGCACTCGGCCTGGACACCTATGCCGACCGGGTACCGAATCACACGGGTTTGAGTGTGCGGATCGCCGGGCCCGGACCCGAACACCCCGAATTGATCGGATTCGACGGCCATTTCGACGGTTTCGTCGGCCTCGCCGTCGATACCCGGTTGAAGGTCGATGAGCGGCTGACCACCGTCGCGGAGCGCGGCGGCAGTTTCGTGGTCGAGGCGGTGACGCCCGAGCGTCTCGACGCCCTCGCCGCGGACCACGATCTGGTGCTGGTGTCGACCGGCCGCGGTGGCCTGTCGGAGCTGTTCCCGATCGACACCGACCGCACCGTGTACGACGAACCGCAGCGCCGCCTGCTGACGGTCACCGTGACCGGATTGGACTACGGCGAGGACGTTTTCGCGCACCGGAGCACGGCCGGCGGTAAACACAGCGGCTTCTCAATCTTCGCCGATCAGGGTGAGGCGTGGTGGGGCCCGTATCTGCACAAGGACGCGGGGCCGAGCTGGGCCTTCCTCGGCTGGGCGCCCGCGATACCGAGGCCCGCGATACCCTGCGCGAGATCATCGACAAGGCGAACAAGCCCGCGGTGGAGGGTTTCCGGGACGCCGTGCAGCAGGCGGGTGCCTCCACCCGGGACGGCAAGGGGATGTGGGCGGATTCCAGTTTCGAGGATCTGGTCCAGTACAACGACGGTTTTCGCACCCAGCTCATCGGCACCCCCGAGCAGATCGCCGAGCGCATCGTCGCCTATCGCGATCTCGGCGTGGATCTGATCCTGGGCGGTTTCCTGCACTTCCAGGAGGAAATCGAATACTTCGGCGCGAAGGTGCTGCCCCTGGTGCGGGAACTCCACTTCGGCCGGGTGCTGACGGGCGCCCGCATCGCGAACGCGCAGTCCGAACGCGCCGGGGCGACGGTCGCCGAGATCGCCACCACCCTGAAACCCGTCGGCCCGGATGGCGGGGCCGATGCGGAATTCCGGATCGACGGCACCAAGTTCTATTGCACCGGTGCCCTTTTCGCGGATGTACTCGCGGTCCTGACCAGGCTGGACGATCCCGGCGAGAGCAGCGGCCTCGCGCCGGGGGATTACATCGCATTCCTGCCCGCCGACACCGCGGGTGTCGAAACGGTCGACCATCAGGTCGTCCTGGTGCGCATCACCCGCCTGGCGGCCCGCTCGCAGCACGAGCCACTGGTCTTCCACGGCAGCCGGTTCCGTCGTCTGCACCCCGGAACCGGCCCGGCCTCAGCCGAAGTGGCTTAGTCCATCCGATCCGCCCGGCCGCGACGGCCGGAAGCACAACCGGCGTCGCGGTCCCCGATCGGGTTCGGTGTGGTCGAGTACCGCCGCGGCGAGCCCGCGGGCCCGGATACCGGCCCGCTCCATATCCTGGCTCAGCGCGTCCAGGTGAATCAGCGTGTGCTGCAACAGCAGCGGCCCGATATCGTCGGATTCGGTGCATGCCTCGTAGTAGGCGCGCACCGCGCGTGGATCCTCGGTGAGCGCGGCGATCCCGCCCAGCCGGACGCGCTGGGTGAGCCCGGACCAGACCCGTTCGTCCTCGGCATCGGCGCTCTCCCGCCAGCCGCCGCGATAGTCGAGATCGCGAATGATGGCATCGGCGGGTTTCCCGACGCGGGTCTCACCGACCACCGCCCACAGCGCCAGCAGCCAACTCAGCGCCCGCAGTACGGTATCGGGCTGCCGGCGGTGCAGGGAGTGGATATCGGACCAGGCGTCGTACTGGGTGAGCAGATTGGCCCACTCGAAGACGAGTCGTTCGACCCGGCGCAGCAGCGGCTCCGGAAGATCCTCCTCGTCCGGCCGCACGATCTCCACGGCGCGCCCGGAAACCAGATCTCGCAGCCCGACCATATCCGTCTCGGCTGTCTCGACCCATCTGTACGGTTCCCCGGCCACTCTTCGGATTGAGCCACGAATTCGCCGGTGGTGCAAGCAGAACGCCCATGATGTCCGGAAACGGTGTGACGGGGCGTCGCGGTCGCCCCGTCACACCGGCCGGATCAGGGCTGGCCGCTGACGACCGCGGTGAGCGCGTCCATGAATGGCTGTCCGCCCATGGCGTACCCGCCGCCGATCGCACCGAGCACCAGGCCGATCGGCCCGGTGACGATGCTGAGGAAGCCGAACCCGAGCACGGTGCCGATGAGGCCACCGAGCACGCCGCCGATGACCATGCCGACGACGTTCTGGTTGATCTCGTTGCTGAGCCGCGTCATCGAGTCGATCGGCTGCATCTCGCCGATCTCGGTGGCACTGGCCTTGGGTTCGAGCACGATCTTGTGACCGTCCTCGCTGATGTGCTGCGCGACGTGCACTGTGCTGCCGGACGTCTTGTACGACAGCGGCACCGTGACGAGGGAGGTGCCGTTGTCGGACTTCAGGTCGACAGCGGTGGCGTCGTGGTTGACCTCGAATCGTCCATGATCGACGACAGTGGTCAGCACCCGCGAAAAGTCGCTGAGCACAGCGTGATAGCCGACTCCTCGATCAATTCCGGATGCGGTGATCTCTTTGGTGGGGGCCGGCGAAGCGGCCGGGGGGCTGGCGTTCACGGTTCCCGCGCTGATCCCGACCGCGGCCGCTGCCATGATCGAGGTTACGGCGAACGTGCCGAACTTCATTCGAGATTCCTTCTCACGAGACTTCCGGCCGAACGGTCCGGACGGAATGTGACATTAACGCGTCGAAGGCTAATTGCCAGAAGCGGTAATTCTCGAACCTGTTCTCGGGCATTGTTGTTCAATCGTGATCAAGTAAATGTGTGAAAATGAAAGATTTCTATTTGCCTACCGGTCGTGTCGACGCGGCCCCCCGGATGGTGTATGCATTTCGAGGGTCTTCAAAACGCATGTGTTCTTCGATCATCTCCGAGGTGGTTCGAAGCGTTACCACTCTGGAGGACGAGTACGTGTCGCGCCGACGTGTTCAAGCCGGTGTCACCCTTACGGGTTTCGTGATCGCCGCTGCCCTGTCGGCGGCCTGTCTGATCGCGGCAGTGCTGTCGTTCACGGGCAACGAGGACGACTCCGGTCACCCTCGTGCCGCAGCGGCGACGTCGTTGTCCGCCACGGCCGCGTCGTCCAGTGCGACCGCCGCCCCGATAGCCGGCGAATCGTCCGGGGAGGCAACCGCACCGCCGGCGCCCCCGGAGGAACCGCTGATCCTGAACAAGGGCGCGGACGAGAAGCATCCGGGCGAGACCGTCGCCGTCGGCGATTGTGTCGCCGCGGTCGTGTCGGCGCCCGACGGTGGTGCGCCCGTGCAGAAGTCGTCCTGCGGCGGCACCGATTCGCGCTACAAGGTGACCGCCAAGGTCCCCGGCGGCGCGCACTGCCCCGGCGACGCGGATCGCGCGGTCGGCGAAACGCTGCCCGGCGGCGCCACCGACACCGTCTGCCTGGACTACAACTGGGTGGCAGGCGGCTGCATGAGCGTCGCCGACAGCCCCAAGCCGATCGACTGTGCCGCCACCGCGCCCGGCCGCGTTCGAGTGGTGGAGATCAAGCACAGCACCACCGACGTCAACAGCTGCACCAGTGGCGATCGCGGATTCGTCTACAACGAAAGGCGTTTCGTGGTCTGCGTGGCGCACTTCTGAGCGCTCATCCGGCCGCGGTTCCCGGCGACGGCAGCAGCTTCGAGAACTCGCGGTTCGCGAGGCGCGCCACCAGTTCGTAGGGCCAGGCGAATTTGCGGGCGAACCAGTAACCCACCCGGATATCCGGCGAGGTGTGCACCAGATACCGATTGCGCCGCACCCCCGCGAGGATCTGCTCGGCGACCTTCTCGGGGGTGACCGCGTGCCCCTCGAACAGGTTCACCAGCCGCCGCACCTTCGGATCGTCGCGATCGACCCCCGCGATCCGGACGGTACCCACCAGCGGCGTCCGGACGGCGCCCGGAACCACCAGGCTCACCCCGATGTCGTGGCGTTCCAGATCGAATCGCAATACCTCGGACACGCCGCGTAGCCCGAATTTCGCGGCGCTGTAGGCGGCGTGCCACGGCAGCGCGAGCAGTCCCGCGGCGGAGGAGACATTGACCAGATGTCCGCCCCGGCCGGCCCGCACCATCGGCGGGACGAAATTCTCGATGATGTGAATCGGGCCCATCAGATTCACATCGACCATCGACTTCCAGTCCCGATGCTCGAGGTTCTCCACTGTGCCCCAGGTGGCGACACCGGCGACATTCATGACCACATCCAGGCTGCCGTGCTCCCGGTGAACCTCTTCCGCCCACGCGGTGACGGCTTCGTAGTCGGAAACGTCCAGGGGCCGGGCGGTGAGTACTTCCCCGCCGGTGTGCCGGATGTGCGCCACGGTGTCGGCCAAGCCGTCGGCATCGATATCGGTCAGGATCAGGCGCATGCCCTGATCGGCGGCCGCCGTCGCGGTCGCCCGGCCGATTCCGCTGGCCGCGCCGGTGATCAGGCATTTCCGGCCGGACAGAACTTTCATCTCTACTCCCGGAGTTTTACGAACACTCTTGTTCACAATAGGGGTAGGGGCTTGATTCGTTAACAGCGACGGTAGGACTCGGTCGTCACGATCGTCGTCGCCGGAGCCATCGGCGGACGGCTGGACAGGTCAAGGCCGTTTGATAAAGTCGGCTGACCAGATGTATCAGGGGCGAGGTGTCGGGCGCGCCGGATCGTGCCGAAGCTCGCGGGGGAAGGGCCGGTAGTTGCGATGTCTTATCCGATGTACGGAATTCCCGACTTCTCACTGCCCACGATCGGTAGCCAGATCGGTCACGGCCTGACGAGCCTGATCGCGGGTGAGGGCATCCCGAACGCCCGGAGTGCGTTCGACGTGCAGGGTATGTACAACGGCTTTCGATCCGGGGTTCGGTCCGAGGTGTCCAAGATCGGATTCGAGGGCGAGTTCCGGCCGCCCTCGGTGCACAACACCGACAATTTCGAACAGCACGATCTCGCGACTCTGCGTGCGAAGGTCGACAAGATCGATCTGACCGCGGTCGCGGGTTTGAAAACTGCTTGGGGCGTGATCGGAAGTCAGGAAACGACCTCGCTGCAGACGTTCCAGCAAGCGATGACCAAGGCCACCGACGAGAATGTCTGGCGCGGTGAGGCGAGTAAGGCTGCCGCACAGGCGGTCACGGACTATACGACGAAGGCCTCGCAGGTGGCCAAGGCCGCCGAGCTCACCGGGAACAAGCTGGACGAGCTGTCCACCGGTCTGTCGCCCACGAAAGATCTTGTGCCGCATGTGCCCGAGCATCGGTCGGGGGTCGGCAATTTCCGGCATTGGCTGGCCGGTCGAGGCTGGAAGAACGACGATACGGCATACCACAACGCCTACGCCGAGGCCAAGCGTGTGCTGTCCACCGTCTATGCCCCCGTTGTGCATGAGAGCGACGCGGGCGTACCGGTGATTCCGAAGCCGAATGCGCAGCAGCCGAGCGGTCCGGGTGACCAGCCACCGCCATCCACATCCTGGCCCCCCGGTGACAGCAAGGTTCCGGGACAGCCGGTCGGCGGTGACGATACTCCCGCGCAGGACCAGAACCCGGGCGATCAGAACCCGAATGCGCAATCGCCGCAATCGGATCCATCCGAGTCGAGCACACAGGACAGCTCGCCGGATGCGGGCGATCAGAGCAGCACCGACCCCGCGGCGGCGACCACTGTCGCCGGGTTCGATCCGACCTCTCCGGGCAAGACCGGTACCGGTTCGTCGGTGCCCGGCGGACTCGGCGGTGGCACTCCCGGCACGGCTGGTCCGGCCGGGCCCGGCCACGCGGTTCCGGGAGGGGCGGGCCTCGCTGCCAATGCGGGTACCGCCGGTGGTGCCGCACCGGCAGCGGGTAAGGCCGGAACCAGCGGGACGCCCGGCATGGGCGGAATGGGCCGAGGTAAGGGCGAGAAGGAAGACGAGCGCACGAAGACGGCCCCCGACTATCTGATCAACCAGGAGAACGGCGACGAGCTGACCGGCATCCCGGTACTTCCGAAGTCCGTTCCTCCGGTCATCGGTGGATAGCGCCGGCTGCGAGCAGGGGTCCGAGCTGATGAAGTCCATTCGACAGTGGCGGTTCGACGCAACCCAGTTCCGCGTGCTGTGGGACTGCACCGGCCGGGATGTGCTGCCGTACCCGCTGGCACACCGGTTCATCGCCGAGGACACCCTCGAGGATGTGAATCGAACTCGGAAGCGGGTCGCCGAAACGATACTGCCGCAGTTGGATACGGCTCTCGAACGCGCGATCGAAGTGCTGCTGGCGCCGGAGGTCCGGGTCGAGGTCGCCGGTTTCCGAGGGCTGCGCCGCGAACGAAAGATCCGCATCCACGCGGCGGTCCACGGCGACGAGGGTGTGATCGCGGTCCAGGACCCCGGCCCGGAGGACACTATCGGCGGCACCGTGCATCTCTCATTTCTCGCCGCCGATCGCGTTGCCGCCGAGATGATCGCGGCGCTGCCCAACTGTGCTGCGGGGAAAGGGAAGCCACTGACCATTCCGGTCGAGGACTTGGACGCGCCGATACCGTATGTGCGCGATTCGTGGGTGGTGAGCCCGAAGGAGCAGCTGACTCGCTTCCTGAGCCGGCCCACCACCGCGACCGTCCATATCGCCGCCTATCCCTGGGGTAGTCCGGACAACCGGCATACCAAGGGCCGCAAGGATTTCCAGATCATCGACTTTGTCGACGACGGCCGTTACGCGTGCTTCGGCGACCGCGTCGTCAAGGTCAAGCCGACCGATTCGACGAAGATGACCGCACAGGTGCGTGACATGATCACCCGCACCATCGCCGAGGTGCGCAAGGGAGATCACCCGAAGCCCTGAGTACGGGGCAGCCGCTGGATTCCGCCCGTTCACTGGTTCAGCCACACGTCGATCCGATCGAGGGATATGGCGGAGTGGACGGGTGTGCCGTCCTCGGCGTCCACCAGTAGCCAGGCTTCGGGTTGGGTGCGATCGCGTATGAGCCGGTAGCCCGCCCGGTCGGCGCGATCGCTCAGGCGGCGCAATTCATCCGGAATAGCTTCCTCTGTCATACAACGCCTTTCGGATACGTGCGATCTCGGTCGCATCAACCGGGTCGCGGGTGTGGGCATCGCGCGCTGGAATGTGTGGGTCGATAGTGCGGAGGTCGGTGGGACTCACGGTCGGGTTTGTGCTGTGTGGGTACGGAGGGATTCGGCCGGGCTGTCCGTGGACGTTGGGTGGCCTCGGCCCAGTGCGGTCCAGTACTCGTGCCGGATCGCATCCCACAGCGCCGACAGCTCCGGCAACCGGTCGCGCATCTCGGCCAGATCCGGCGCAGCTGCTATCGAAGCGGCCGAAAATATTGCCGAAGAGGAAGACTCGTGTACGGAAAGGATCCGAATCCGCTGGTGATACCGTCGCCAGACGGCATGCCGGCCGTCGACTTCGGTGCGGTACTCGTTCACGGCGTCCGCGACTCATGTTCCGGCAGAGCCAGATCCGTGAGGCGTTCGAGTACTTCGCGCAGCGTCTGCGGCGTCGGCGTGACCTCCGGGCGGGCTTCCTCGCCGAGTACCGGAAACGCGAGATCGCGTTGGGCGGCCCGCTGCCTGGGCGTCACCGACTGCGGCGCAAGCCGTCCCGCATGCACAAGCGTCTGATAGGCCGCCGCTTTCCACGCGCATCCGTGAATTCGGCAGTTCCGATGCCGCCGCATTTGTTCGTGCGCCAGTTCGACTTCCGCATAGGAACATACGTGCGGCGGTGCTACGATCGGGTTATCGCTGTGTGGGGATGTTCTCGTATTCCAAAATTCTGTATCGAGCTCTGTCACTTCCATATTCGTCGTCATCGTCTCGAACCTTCGTCGTGTGGTCGACCCGATGACCGAGGCTGCTGAGAGCCACCACGCGTTTCGCGTCAGTGCGATTCGGTAGTGTCCCGGACCTTCGCAGCTCGCTGTGCCGAGAATGATTGTGCGGCTGTCTGTTCCGGGCCTTCCCGGTCATCGGGGTGCATTCAGTACACACCAACAAAGCGCTGATGGACCAGCGAAACGAGGCTCGTCGCGGCAGATTGCCGGGCGTCCAGTATCGGGCGGTCCAGCAGATATGGGTCCGTACTGGACCACACTCGATAGGGAGGCTAGTTATGGCAGGTGGGACCACCCTTCCGCGACGGGCACTCGGCCGCCGCATGCGCGAACTGCGGGCAGCCGCGCAGAAGAGTCAACTGGCCGCGGGGCTCGCGATCGAAGTGTCGAAACAGGGGATCGGCCGATTGGAGGAAGGACAAGTGGTCCGCATCAGCACGGCGCAATTTCGTGATCTGCTGGAGTTCTACTCCGCGGACGCGGATACGAAAGCCGAAGTGCTGGGGCTACTACGAGAGGTCAAGGCAGCCAAGGGGGATCTGTCGTACGGCTGGTGGCGAGCGTATGCAGATGTTGTCAATCCGCACTTCAACCACTACATGAGCCTTGAGCAGGCGAGCTCGCGGATAACGTCTTTCCAGCTCACGCTGGTACCAGGCTTGTTGCATACGGCGAGGTACCGACGCTGGATCATCGACGCCACGGACCCCGCAATTTCGGAGGCAGAGGCCGAGCGGCACCTCCAGTTGATCGTAGCCGGCAAGCGCAAGTTGACGGAGCCACCCTGAATTCCAGTTTGAAGTTCTGGTGTCTGAGTCCGCGTTGCGGCATCAACTCGGCGGTCGCGAGGTCATGGCTGAGCAGTTGGGGCACATAGCCGAGGTGGGAAACCTGCCGAATGTGTCGATCCGCGCTGATCCCATTCGATGCCGGCCCACATCCCGGACTGCTGGTTCAGTCATTCACCCTGCTTGGCTTTCCCGTTCCGCGCGGATGTCGGATACCGCAACCGCCCGTAGTGTTCGTGGAGGGTTTCACTGGCGCATTGTTTGTCGACGATGAGGCTGCGGTCGTCCGTTATCGAGACGCGCTGAGTGCCATTCGACAGGTAGCTTTGAGCGAGGAAGACACCAGGAATCTGGTGCGAAAGATCGCAGAGGAGTACGCGCGTGAGTAGCGACTTAATTGGCCGCGCGGACTGGTTCAAGAGCAGCTACAGCCAGCATGCCGGGGAGTGTGTTGAGATCGCTCATCTCGACGGCGGCATGATCGGCGTCCGGGACTCGAAGGACAGCACGGGCCCGGCCCTGCTTTTTTCTCCAGGCGAGTGGGATACCTTCACCGCTTGCCTGGAGGTCCGGGAGGTTCGATTCACGTGATTGAATGAGTCGAACATGCACCGCCGCAAGCTGATTCGTGGCTTTTGGGCAGATCGCGTAGCACTACGTTGTTGCGGTGAAGGCTCGGTCGAAACGCACTCGCTTACGACCAGCCCGACATGGGCGGTAGCGAACATGTGGAAATTGCGCGCCTTCGTCGCATGTGTCGGTGCTGGAACGGCTGAGATGCCGCAAGTTGGCAGATCGATTGCGCGCGTTACTTCTTCGCTGGATTCTGGTCGATGATCCCGTTGAGGGTGGACGCATTTGTGTAGTCCTGGCCGCTCAGCCGAGCGAGCGAGATCGCCATGACCTCTCGCATGCTCTTGACAGTCTCGATGTGGTCGGTGATGACCTTGTCGATGGAGTTGTCGTTGCCTGTCGCCTGTGACTTGAAAACCCCTTCGAGAACATGTCCCATGTCGAAATCGCCGAAGCCCGAAACTGCCTGGGCCTGCAAGACATACGTGTTCATATCCTGCAGATCTTCGATGCGTTTATTGCACGCTGCCAGGCAGTCGCGCGCAACCTGCTCATCGTCCAGGTAAAGATCTCCGGACCTTGCGTCTGTCGCGCGTTGCTGCCAGATCGAAAGATCGTTTTCAGCCATCGCACTTACCCCCTAACTCGGAAAGGACGGAACGACTGCTTCGCCCACGGTGCTGAGCGTTGGGCATGGATCAATGGGGTTGTCTTCCGCGAGCCGCCCTATTACCTGCAGATGTACCGCCCCTCGTTTTGCGCCGAACACAATGTCGCATTCGGTTTCGCCCCCCGACCTGAACTCGGTGCCCTCGCGCCCCGCCATTGTTATGTTGCGTTGCCCGGTGTTGCCGGTCTTGTTCGCGATCTCCGAGGCTGACTTACCAGCGGAGTAGACCGAAATCGAGTACTGACGCCCCTTCCAAGCACAAATCTTCCATCCGTGCTGCTCGACGCCTGCTATCCCGGACTTCTTCGTGCTCGGGTCGACCTGCGCAGCCGTCAGCGCCGAATCCGGAATCTGTGTACACGGATCCCACAGATCAGCCGCCGTATCAGTGGGCGTGGTCGGCGACCCTTCGGTGGTCGAACTGCACCCGGCCGTCATCGCCAGCGCCGCCCCGATAGCGAGCGCCGCCCCTGCCACTCGTCGCTGCACCCGACATCCTCCCGCTGGACCATTACAACCGCTACGAACTATAGGACGTACCGCATCCCCTCGCCGTTCCCCGCCATCTTCTCCCATCGCTGACCAGCACAGACCCCGACTATCGGTCCTGCTGCTGTGCCTGGTGCGAGGAGGGCCGCGCAAGACCGTCGGTCCCGAAACAGTGGTGATGCGCAGGCACCGGCGGCCTCGGCTGTGCCCGGAACGCGGCGTTGCCCGGTGATCGGAACTCACAGATCGGTACGGTGCGCTGTCGTCTGCTCCGGACACGGCATTCGATGCTTTCGGCGACGCACCCGGTGCGCATCGTGTGTCGTTTGCCGCCGCTGTGGGACCACTACGTTGCCACTGGAGCATTTCCGGTCGGCGACTCCCCGACTTCGTTATATGTGGATACGCTGAGGCACAGTACATTTCGACACACCAAAGCGCGGGAGCGCGGCGTGTACTCGCGGGCCATCGCATGCCGGACGTCCTGTCGGGTCGGCGTCAGCCGAGCCGGTGACAGCATTGCCATGAACAACACAAGCGGGCTGATCTCACCCGGGGTGCTTGTCAGTGCGTCCTCGTATGCTTTCGGCGCTCTGATCGAAGGGATTGCAGTGGAAAGCGAAACGAGTATCACATCACTGGCCAAGATCCTGCCCGCCGATCTGGGTACGGACGAGGAGATCGACTGGTCGGCAGCCGAGGAACGTTGGGGTACACGCTTCCCCCAGGACTACATGGCGTTCATGTCGGTCTACGGCGCTGGTTTGGCGTTGGATGAGGTTGTCATCCTGATGCCTCTTCCGAAGGAGTACATCCAGTGGGACCCAGGAACTTTCGAAGAGGAGACGGAGAACGCCCGCGGGACATGGGAGATGCTGGACGGCCAAGAAGGCCTCGACGTAAACCCGGACCACATCCTCGCCTGGGGTGTCACCTCCGGAGCTGACATCCTCTGCTGGGTCACTACCGATCCAGACCCCGACCGCTGGCCCGTCCTCGTCTGTGGCCGGCATACCCGTGACTACTTCACTCTGTTCGCCTGCGGCATGGTCGAGTTCCTCCGCAAACTGCTCTTGGACGAACACGACCCCTACCCACTCAGCATCGACCTGCGCGGCAAACTTCCGCGCTACGTGCACTGGCTCGAGGAACAACGACGCTGGATGGCGGAGGACCGCCACTCCGGTGAGTCATGATCAGTAGAGGCTGCCGCGAAATCTCCGATCACAGCTGATGCGAGTTCGTCATGAACTGCCTGGTTCGGGTACAAGTGCTCAGCTCGCCGGGGCCGCTGGGTCGAGCGAACGCGGCGGTGTAGTCGCTGCGAAGCCTTCTCGACCACGGTGACATGGAACCCGTACCGGTTCAGCCAGTAGGCCAGCGCCGGCCCCGCGATGCTCACGCCGGAGTCGAGAACTGTCTTGTTACGCATGATGACTCGCATTCCGGCCCGCGACGGCGCGGCGATAAGTCGGTCGTGTGATCACCACGCGTCGATGGCGGCATCGTTCGACCCGAGAAGCTGCCGGCTCAGGGCGTGGTGATCAAACGTCCGATTCGAACTCGTGAAATATGTTCTGTACCAATGCAATCGGCTCTTTGGCGAGGATTCGCAAAGCGCAGAATCTGTCAGAGGCATCGATTACATTGCGCTGCATGCCCTCTGCACCACATGAAGTGGTCATCGACATGTTCTCCGAACGGCCGGAACTGGTCGCGCCCTTGCTCACCGCGCTCGGTTGCCCGCTGCCGGAGTACGAATCGGTGGAGTCGCAGTCGGAGAAGGCCACTGTGCTCGCACCCACCGAGTACTACGCCGACGCCGTGCTGGCCTTCCGTCATGACGACGCACCCGTCCTCGGTGTGGTCGTGGAAGTCCAGTTACGTCGTGATCCGGACAAGGAATGGTCCTGGCCGGTCTATATCGCGTCACTGCGCGCCCGGATGAAATGCCCAATCCTGCTGCTGATCATCTGCCCCGATCGGCGGACGGCGCGCTGGGCCGCACAGCCGCTGGAGTTCGGCTACGGGAACCCGCCCGCGCGGCTGTGTCCACTGGTGCTGGATCCCGATGCGGTGCCGGTAGTCGTCGACCCGGAACAAGCGGTCGAACTCCCCGAACTGGCGGTCCTGTCCGCGGTCGCGCACCCCACCCACCCGCAGCATGCAAGTATCTGGAAAGCCCTGGTCGCAGCCCTGGGAGCTCTCGGTAGCGACCCGGCGATGCGATATTATGACTTGGTCTTGGCGATGCTGCCCGCAGCTGTCAGGCCCGAATGGGAGGCATTCATGTCCGCCGATCTGCGCAACTATGAGTTCCGCAGCGACTTCGCACGTCGCTACATCGCTGAAGGCAGAGCAGAGGGTGAAGCAGTAGGTGAAGCGAGGGGTGAGGCGAGGGGTGAAGCGAGAGGTGAAGCGAAGTTTGTGCTGAGAGTCCTCGAGGCTCGCGGTGTCGCTGTACCCGACCGCGTGCGTGAAGTCATCGTCGAATGCACCGATCACGAACAATTGGACAAGTGGCTCCGTCGTGCGCTTGGAAGTCAGCCGAGCGGAGGATTTGCTCGGCTGAATCGGTCCACGGGAGGTACGGCGGGGTTATCAGCCCGCCGTACTCGCGAAGCTACGCGTCGGTCGTGGCCTACTGTGCGCCCACCATCATCCACTGCTCGGGCTTGGCCAGCGGCTCGAACCCGACTTTGGCATAGACCTCGTGAGCGTCCGCGGTAGCCAGTAGCAGCCGCCGCAGCCCGTACGGGGCAAGGTGATCGCGCACCGCGGCGGCGAGTGCGGTCCCCAATCCTTTACCGCGGGCCTCCGGCGCGATGTACACATCACACAGCCAAGCGAAATCGGCCCAGTCCGTCACCATCCGGGCATAGCCGACCTGCCGGCCCGAAACCTTCTCGTACACACCGAAATTGAACGAACTCGCAATCGCGAGATCCTGCTTCTCCCGCGACCGGCCGCGCGCCCAGTAGGAGTCCTCCGACAGCCATCGGTGGATCTGCGCGGGATCGAGTCGCGCAGTCTCGGTGGATATCTCGTACTCGGCGGGAAGACCAGCATTCATGGCGGTATCCAAACAGTTCCGATCTTTCGCGGCAACGGTATTCGTCGGCGCTGGATGCCCGTCACTACCCGTCAGGCTGCTCCCGGTGTCCCGGCGCGCAGTTTCGCGGCGCGTTCGCGCGGATCGTAATCGGGACCGACACCCTCGACGAGCACCAGGTCGCCGTCGATGTGATCGGTGCGCAGCCGCAGGATCTCTTGATAGGCGGGTGAGTGGTACCACTCTCGTGCCTCGGTCATACCGGGGAACTCGATGAGCACCATACTTCCCGGCCAGTGGCCTTCCACGGTCTCGGCCGGGGGGCCGTGGATGACGAAGCGGCCGCCGAACGGGTCCAAGGTGCCCTGGATTCGCTCGAGGTACTCGAGAATATCGGGGTGTGGTCTGCGATTACGCAGGTGGGCAAAGCCATAGGCGGACATGTTTCGAAGTGTGGTTCGTGCCGTGCCGTGCGGCAATTACCGCCGAGGTAATGGCCGAGGGCTCACTCCGCGGTCGCCGTGGCGGGTTCGCGCCGGACCTCCGGCCGGGTACGGGCAGCTATGACGGTCATCAGTAGACCCCCGACGGTGAGGCCCGCGGCGACCAGGTAGATGGGCCTGGGGCCGCCAGCTCCCTCGGCGATGAGTCCGCCGAATAGCCCGGCGCAGGCGGCAGCGACCTGGTACCCGGAGGCGTTGACGGCCATGGCCAGGGTGGGAGCTTCGGCGGCGGTCATCATCACCCGTGCCTGCATGCCGGGGATGATCGCGAATCCGAGCAGACCGATCGCCACGACTGCCATCGCGGTGAGTGCCGGGGAGTCGGCGACGAACCAGGTGGCCACGAGGGTTGCGGCCAGCAGACCGAGCAGGATCGGTTGGACGACTCGCGGGTTGCGGTCGTAGAGCGTGCCGCCGAGGAGATTGCCGATCGTCGCGCCGACACCGTAAGCGAGAAGCAGGACCGGGAGCCGAGCGGCGGGGTGGCCGCCCAGATCGGTGAGCAGCGGGGCCAAATAGCTGAACACCATCAGCACACCGACGTTGCCGACCGCGGTGATCCCGAGCGCCACCAGCACCGGCCGCCGGCGCAGCACCCGCAACTCCGAGACCGCCGAGGTCCGGCCCTCGTCACTCGGGAAGGTGAGCTGCCCGAACACCAGACTCAGGCCGATCAGGCAGGTAGCGGCAATCGCGGCAAATGTTGCGCGCCAACCCCATTGACCGCTGATCTGCGTCCCTATGGGCGCGCCGAGGATCATGGCCAGATTCATCCCGAACGCCAGCCGGGCAACCATGGTGCCGGCTCGCTCGGGTGGTGCGGACTGCGCCGCGATCACGATGGCTTGGGCGAAGAAGGTCGAGGTCACCAGGCCGGTGAGCACCCGGGCGACCAACAGCAGGGAGAAATCGGGGGCGAACGCGGAGACCGCGTTTCCGGCGACCGCGACCGCCAGCAGTGTCGTCATCAGCCGCTTCCGGTCGATCCCGGCGGTCACCGCGGTCAGTACCGGGCCGCCGATGATCATGCCGACGGCGTACGCGGTGACCAGCAGGCCCGCGGAACCGACAGCGACGTGGAGGTCGGCGGCGACCTCGGGCAGGATTCCGGCGATCACGAATTCGCCCGTGGTAATGCTGAATACGCAGAACATCAGGATGGACAGTCGGAGCATGCGTGCACGCTAAACTCTGACGTCGGCGTGAGGGTCAAGTCGAACAGCGGAGGAAACCGGATGAAGATCGGAGAACTGGCGGACCGGACCGGGGTCAGCGTGCGAGCGTTGCGCTATTACGAGGAGAAGGGCGTCCTGACACCGGATCGAACCTCCAGCGGTTACCGGATCTTCGCCGACGCGGATATCCGTAAGGTCGCCCACATCCAGACCCTGCTCGCCGCGGGTCTCGGCATGGACCTCATCGGCCAGATCCTGTCCTGCCTGTCCGGCGAAGCCCTGCTGCTGGACGACTGCCGTGAACGTCTCGAAACAGAGCGCCGCCGGATCACCGGCGATATCGACCGACTCGTCCACACGCGCTCGCTGCTGGACGACTTGCTCACGAACACCCGGGCCCCGTCCCGGCTCAACCGTGCGGAGTCATCCATCGCATCGCCGCGGACCACCTGGCGAATCGCACGTCCGCGCTAGCCGATCGGGTGTGCGGGCGTCACCGTCTGCTGGTGGACGATGATGTCGAACCATTCGGTGAGCGACCCGCCCGACAGGTGGAAGTCGGCATCGTGGTCCGAGTCGTAGACGGGCCCGATCAATCGGGTCTTCGCTGGACTGGCGAGCCACGTCCGCACCCAATCCGGTCCGGTGGCATGCGGATTCAGCAGATAGGTGGCGATATCGGTGCCGCCGAGCACGGAATCGGCGAAATCGGCTGGGGGAGAGGGGAATGTGTAACCGGTTGAGCCGTGGTCGAAGGTCAGACCCGCCGATACGTAACCGGATCCGAAATACTGCCGGAGATGGCCGCCCATACTCCGATGGGTAACCCGCTTGTCCCCGAGCAGAACGGTCCGGGCCGCAGCGCTGACCGTATGCGCCGTCCCGCCCCAGTACACCATCTTGCCTCCCGCGCGCTCCTGCCACCGGATCACGTTGTCGGCCAGCATCTTCTCGATGTCCCCGAGTTCACCGGACCGCACCGTCACCCGCAGATCGGCCTCCGGGTGGACGATCCGCACCGGATCGTCCGGATGTGCCAGGTTGTAGTCCCGCGCCCACTTCACGACATCGAGCATTTCCTCGAATCGCCAGAACGATCGCGCCTCGGCCAGTACCGCGCGCGGGTCGCCGGCGCCGGTCCGCACATACTCATCGAGTGCGGTCGCGGCGGCATCGTCGCCCTCCAGCACGATACTGCGAAAACCCATGTCCTCCACGAGGAATCGCATGATCCGATGAGCGACGACGAAGAGTTCGTGCGCATCGCGAGTCGAAGCGCCCAGCGCGACAACGCTCGCGCCCCCGACCATCGCGCGCAATGGCGCGAGATCGGTGAGCGGCCCCGCCGCATCGAGAGATTCCAGTGGATGAGCCTGCTGCTCGACCCATTGCGCCACGGTCGTGATCAATGTCGTCATACGCCCACCCTCACACCTGAACTATGGTTCAGGTCAAGCGGCGATGATCTCGATTGCAGATTGCCCTTCGTGGGCTGCGAACGCCTCCTCATTTACAGTCCCGAGTGATATCATATGCGATATCGTTTTTGGTATGGCAGCCGATGAGAAGATCGACAAGCTTGTCCAGAGGATGGCGCGTAACCCCGTTGGTGATTCGAAGGCGAAGCCATATCAGGTCAGGCAGGTACTGGCCGCGATTGCGATGAAGGAGGCGTAGTGAACCACTACTCGTACCGTGTCATGTGGTCTCCCGAAGATGAGGAATGGGTCGGCACCTGCCTGGAGTTCCCGTCGTTGTCGCACCTCGACGCCGACCCGCTCGACGCCCTGCGGGGGATTACCGATCTGGTTCGGTTCACCGTCACGGACCTGGAGGAGAGCGGCGAAGTGGTGCCGGTGCCGTTGACGGACCGCACCTACAGCGGTCAGTTTCTGGTCCGCACTTCGGCGGATATGCATCGGAGACTCACCATCGAAGCCACCGAGCGGGGTATCAGCGTCAATAAGTGGGTCAACGAGAAGTTGGCCAGTGCCTGAGATCCGGGACGGCCTCCCGCTTCAGCCGGGGGTCGGCGCCCAGTCCGCCGGGAACGCCCGGTAGGTACCGAGCGGCAGGCGGGCGTCGTAGACCATGTCGCCCGACGGGGTGAACTCCGAAATATGCGGCGCCATACCCCAGCCGACGAGGGTGTTCCCGTTCGGAATCGGCTGGGCGTCGCCCATGGCGAAGGCGATCAGATTGTCGGGGTGGGTTTGGTTGCGTATCAACGAGGCTCGGTGGGTGGCCGGGTCGAGGTGGATCCACTGGACGCTCGACAAGCCCTTGGTTTCGAAGCCGCTCGAGTTGTTGTTGAACAGCCGCAGGGTGTCGGGGCCGGCGAATTCGGCGTCGTGCTGGAATGCGAATTCCACGCCGGGGCCGAGTTCGAAACTGGAATTCTTGCCGCCGAGCTGCCACTTGATCGCACCGGTGTGGATGTCGACGTCGTAGATCGTGGAGGTGTCGCGCATCGAGATCACCAGATTCCCTTCGGGATCCAGGGCGATCGAATTCATGTGGTACGGGTCGTAGGTGTCGCTGCCGGGGAGTTTGCCGGGGGCGGTGGTGTCGGTCAGTGGGACATGTTCGGCCGCACTCCAGCGCATCAGCACACGCTTGCTGGCCACGTCGACCACGGAGGCGACCGTGTCGAACATCTTGCCCTTGGCGGGACCACCGATCGCGGACAGGTCGGCGTCGACCTCGCGGTAGGAGGTGATCAGCGCGCGGCCGTCGGGGGTGAGGCGGAATTCGTGCACGTCGGTGGAATCGCCACCGGCGTCGAGGGTTTCGATGACGCGGCCGTGCTCGTCGGCGATGTAGTCGGTACCGGAACCGTGACCGCCGACGGTATCGCCCTGCCACCAGGTCAGCACGCGCTTGCCCTGATAGGTCTGGGTGCGGAAATTGGAGACGTCCTGCCCGGCGGGCGGGGTGTAGCGCCACACCTCACGCCCGGACTTGTCGACCACGATATTCGCCGGTGCGGCGGCGGGAATGCCGGACAGCGCCCTGCTGACGCCGGGAACCAGGGCCGCCGCGCTCACTCCGCTGTTGTAGTAGATGTAGCCGGGCGTGGCGCCCGGTGAATTCACATCCACGGTGTACGCCGGCGCCCCGATGGGCAGGGTCGGCAGCGGAGCCGCCGTCGCGGAGATCGGGAGCGCGGCAGCGCCCAACCCGACCGACGTCGCGATCAGCGTGGCAGCGGTGCGGCGGAGGTTCCTGGATATCCGGGCCATATGCGTTCCTTAGCCAAGTTAAGTAATAGCTGCGGGTGGGAGGATAGCGCTGCTTTCTTAGGGAATGATGAAGGAGCGCTGCCGACTGGCTCGACGCGGGCAGGCCGACGAAGTCATCGCGGCACTCGATGACTTCGCGGCCGGGATTCGCCGCGTACGGGGCTGATACTCAGACTGTTTCGAGGGTGCGCCGGGCGTAGGCACGCACATCGGCGTCGGTGTCTTCGACGACGACCTGTAATGCCTCCCGCACCCCGGCGTGCGCGGGCCAATGACCGAGGGTGAGCACCGCGGCCTTTCGGACATCCGGATGCGGGTCCGAAAGCACCGGCGCCAGCGCGTCGGCGGCGGCCGCGGGCCCGAGTCCGGTCCAGCCGCGCGCGCCACCCTCCCGGACCTGCCACGCCGAATCCTTCAGCGCCGCGGACAACAGCGTCGCGTCGGACTCGTCACCCAGGGCCGCGAAGGCGGCGAGGGCGGCGGCCCGGACCAGTGGATCGCGGTCGGCGGCCAAGGCGCGGACCGTTTCCGCGCCACCGCCGCCTGGCAAGGGAATGATTCCCTGGCGGATATCGGAATCGAGATGTTACCGTTTGATACATGTCCAACAGCCGCTCGAATCGCGCACAGGTCACTTACGTGACCGTGGCGCTCGGTGTGCGGCTGCCGCGGCAGCGGGAACTGTGTTGTTCCCGGCCGCGCAGCTGAGACCGCTCCAGTCGTCTGTCTCTCGACCCTTTCCGGGCCCTTCTCACTGCCTTGTTGCCGATGTAAGACCTATCCTTCGCGGGCAGTAGCAGACTTGTCCCCGTAGGACCGTGGACAAGGACTCCGCCCCATGACGAGCCCCACTCTCGAACGCCGTTCCTCCTCCTCCAGTACTCGGCCGGTACGCAGTGTGCCGCGCCCGGTGGTACCACCGGAGCTGCGGATCACCGACAACCCGGCCGCCGCCGTACTGCGCGCGGCCACCCGTGGCCCGATCTTTCGCGACAATGCCGCGCAGACAACGGGTTTGAGTATCGCCACGGTGAATCGCCAAGTCTCGGCGCTACTTTCGTCCGGACTACTACGAGAACGCGCCGACCTCACCGCATCCGGCGCCGTCGGCCGGCCGCGTGTGCCGTTCGAGATCGATACCGATCGCTTCGCCACCGTCGGTGTCCACATCGGCGCGAACCTCACCCGGATCGTCGCCGCCGACCTGTCCGGCCGCATTCTCGGCGGCCTCGAGATCGCCACCCCGCAGGCCGCGCAGGAAGCGGCCATCACTATCATCGCCCGCAGCGCGAAGGCGTTCCTCGACCGGCTGCCGCGCCGCCGCCCCCTGTGGGTCGGTGTGGCCCTGGCAGGGCGGGTCGATCCGGTGGCAGGCGTCGTGGATCATCCCCGCCTGGATTGGCAGGCGGCCCCGGTGGGCCCGATCTTCGCCACCGTGCTCGACCTGCCGGTTTCGGTGGCCGCGCACGTGGAGGCCATGGCCGCCGCGGAACTGCTGCTCAGCACCGGTGCCCCGGAACGTACGGGGGAGCGGCCGGGCAGCAGTCTCTACATCTACGGTCGTGAAACGGTCGGCGTCGCGGTCACACTGCACGATCGCGTGTACACCCCGGCCAACGGCCCGGGTTCGATCGCGCATCTGCCGACCGGATCCGATATCGAATGCTCGTGCGGCCGGCGCGGTTGCTTGGAAGCCTCCGTCGGTGAGGCCTCGGTGCTGGCCCGGGCCGTGCGGGCCGGGATCGTGCCGAAGCGGGAGGCGCCACGCAAACCGATGATCGCCGAGCTGTACCGCGCCGCCGAACAGGGTTCGGTCCCGGCTCGGGACATGCTGGTCGAGCGCGCCGAAATCCTCGGCCGCACAGCGGCTCTCGTACGCGACATGTTCAATCCGGACCGGGTCGTACTGGGCGGTCAGGCCTTCACCGGCTACCGTCCGGGGCTCGAACGGGTGGTGCAGGCCTTCGGGCAGGCCACCGCCCTGGCCCCGGCAGACCTGCGAATCAGCCGATTCGGCGGGCGGGTGCAGGAACACGCCGCGGCGGTCACCTCGCTGAGTGTCTGCTACGCCGATCCGCTGTCGGCGCTGCGCCGGGCCACCCGCTCCGCACGCTGAGAAGGTAGCCGAACGCCACATCGGCGGGATACGAAAGTGGTTGTCGCATATCGCGACCGCCCTTTCGCATCCCGCCGATGTGCTGTGCCGGTCAGTCGGCCGCGGGCCTCGTAGTCCCGAACAGACCCTCCAACGCGGTGATGAAATACGGGAAATGCCCGGCGAATCGATGCAGGTTCCGATCCTGTTCGAAGCCGCCGAACCAATACAGCCCCGCCTGCCGGTCGGCGGCGAGATCCACATCGCGGAAGATACGGATCCAGTTGTCGGTCCGGCCGCCGACGATCGTGAACGGCAACGCTCGCGAGAACACCAGCTCGCGGTCGGCGGGCGCGATCTGATCGGGATGCTGCGCGTCCAGCCCGTTCTGCAGTTCCTTCACCTGGGCGGCGAGCGCCCGGCCCGCCGCTGTGCGCATCGGCAGATAGCGGCCGAGTAGCAGCATGGCCGCGCCGCCGAGTGCGATGGCCACGCCGACCAGGGCGTATCCACCCGACACCGCGAGGCCGATCGTCGCGCCCACACCGATCACCAGCAATGCGACGCCGATCCAGAAGGTCAGCCCACGGCGATTGTGATCGACCAGCGTGCCGCGCTCGATCGCATCGCGGCGCAGGGCCGCTCGCGCCGGATCCGCGGCGACCCGGCCGGGTGCGCGCAGTTCGGAGACGAGTACCGCCTCGGCGCCCTCGGGCAACAGTGCCTTGTATACGTGCTTCTCGTAGGGGCGCAATTGATCGTCCACGGGATTGACCCGGGTGATCCGCCAGTCCGAATCGCTCACCGGGGTGATCCACAGATACCGGCGGACGGCCAGATCCACGACCGTGGCCGCGATATCGACGGCATCCGCGGTGCCGTCGATCAGTACTCCCGCCTCACCGGGCAGCATGCCGTCCGGTGAGACGAATTCCGTATGTTTCCCGTTGCGCCGCAGCGGATCCAGCGACCCGGAGCTGGTCAGCGCGGCGGCATCCTGTCGGCGCGCCCAGGCCAGGTAGCCGCCGAAGGCCGCCAGCGCCAGCAGTAGCACGCCGAATGCGATCAGCACCGGAGCGGTGACCGCGAACGCGCCCGATCCCTTGCCGTCGCGGATATCGGCATTGGGCTTCACGGTTCCCGGCGGCAACTGCAGCGTCACATCGAGAACATCGCCCTTGTGCAGATTGTCCTCGTGCATGACGAGCACACCGTCGGGTTCGACCCGGGCATCTTTGCACTTGCGGGCATTGCCGACCGGACCGACGTTGCAGTCCGCGATACCCATCTGATAGCTCGGGCTGATCACCGAACCGTCGAACGAGGCGACATCGGCATTGAGCGCTCCCGACCAGCGGAACAGCTGCGAGCCCGGAGCATCGCTGACCGCTCCGTGCACGGTGTACTTGAACGATGATTCGCCCGGCGGGGCCTCGACGCTGAACAGATCACCCGACACCTTGGCCGATCCCGGACCCGTGGTCGAGATATCGGTCACGCTGAAGCGGCGCTCCCCGTCGTCGCTCAGCCCGATCCGCAACGGCACCACCATCCGGAACTGCCCGCCCTCGGGAACCTTGACGGTTTCCGCGACCTCGAGCAGCCCCTCATCGCTCAGTTTGACGTCCGCGGTGATGGCCACACCAGCGGGTTCCTGTGCTCGAGCGAGCGGTGCTGTTGCGAACAGCCCCGTCCCGACCAACAACAGAGCGCCGAGCGCGCCCCCCCGAAAATTCAGCATGGGGCCCAAGCTTAGCGGTGGGGGCGATTACCGCATCTTGCTATTCTGCCCCAGCGGCCTGAACGAAAGCGGATGGACAAGGGGGAGTGGGGGAGTGAGTCGACCACCCTATGGGCGCGGTCCCGATCAGCCGGGTGGGCACTCTTTTCCACCTCACGGCCCACCCCCGGGGCATCCCCGCCGACCTGCCGGTCCGCCACCCGGTTACGGTGCGCCGCCGGGGTACGGTCCGCCACCCGGTTACGGTGCGCCGCCGGGATACGGTCCGCCGCCCGGTTACGGTGCGCCGCCGGGATACGGTCCGCCGCCCGGTTACAGTGCGCCGCCGGGATACGGCCGGCCGCCGGGTTACGGTGCGCCGCCCGGGTATCGGCCGGCCCCCGGTTACGGTGCGCCGCCGCCCGGTTACCGGCCGCCGATGCCGCCACCCCAGCCCTACGGTCCCGCCGGCCGGCGTCCACCTCCGCGAAAGCGTGGCGGCGGTGGCGGATTCGCCGCGGTGATCGTGGTGGTGCTGTTGATCGTGACCTCCGGACTGATTCGAGTCGCGGTACGCACCGGCTTCGACACCACCACCCATTCCGGTGATCACTCCAATTACACATACGCGCCCAAACCCGGCCCGGACTCCAGCGGAGTGGCCGAGACATCGACGAATCCGCTACTGGTGGACCCGGGTTCGCCGCTGAGCCCGGCACAGTGTCCCTACACACCCTGGAGTACCCAGGTGGATACCGCGCGCACATTCTTCGAAAGTGCCGCGAGCTGTCTCGCCGAGGCGTGGCAGCCGGTGCTGCAGCAGGCCAAGCTCCCCTTCAGCCCGCCGAAGGTGCTGGTCAGTGCGTCGACCTCGGGTATCACGACACCGTGCAGCGGTTCCTCGAGCAATTTCGCCGCCTTCTACTGTGGTGCCGATCAGACCATCTACATGCCGATCAGCCAGCTGCAGACCGATATGTTCGGCGATCACTGGGAGGTCTACCTCTCCGTTTTCGCCCATGAGTACGGCCATCACATCCAGGCGCTGTCGGGCATCCTCGGTGCGGCCAACCAGCAACGCCGCCAGAGCGGCCTGTACAGCAGCGCCGGGCTCGAGTCCTCTCGACGAGTCGAATTGCAGGCCAACTGTTTCGACGGTATGTACTTCGCCTCCACCGCCGGTGGGAAGTCGGTGACACCGATCCAGGCGCACAACGCGCGCAAGGATGCCTACGGCCGCGGTGACTCCGCCGGGGATATGCGCGATCACGGCACCACCGAGCACGCCGGTGACTGGTGGAGTACCGGATTCGACAAGAACGTGACGGCACAGTGCAACACCTTCACCGCGCCGCCGGGACAGGTGAGTTGATTCGATGACACAGCCGCCAGGGTTTCCGCCGCCGGGGCGTCCGCCGTACGGTCCGCCGCCGGGCTACCGCCCGCCGCCCGGTTACCGTCCGCCGCCACCCGGATACGGCCCGCCGCCCGGGTCCCCCGCTACGGTCCGCGTCCGCCCTACGGCGCGCCGCTGCCGCCGCCGGGTGTGTATCCGATGGGGCCGCACGGGGTTCGGCCGCTACCGCCGCCCGGTTACTATCCACCACCGCGCCGTGGCGGTGGCGGTGGGGCCGCCGGTGCGGTGTTCGCGGTACTGCTGGTATTCGCGGTCGTCGGTGGTCTGGTCGCGTTCGCCACGATGGGCGGCCACGACAATTCCCCTTCGTCGTATGCGACCTCGACGCCGAGTTTCACCTACACCACGTCGAGCCCGCCCCCCACCACCGAATCCACCTCCTACACAACCTCGTCCGCGCCGACCACGACCCGCTCGGCCTACCGGACCACGACGGTGGTGGCGACGAAACCCGCAGGCCCGCAGCCGGTCGCGGCCACGGCGACGAATCCGTTGTTCAGCGATCAGAACTCCGGATTGATCAATGTCGCCTGCGATTATCCGCAGTGGGGTTCCAGCGTCGGCGCGGCGACGGCCTTCTTCCAGGCGGCCAAATCCTGTCTGGACCGGATGTGGCAGCCGTTGCTCGCCTCACAGAATCTGCCGTTCTCCAGCCCCACCGTGAGTGTTCCGGCCAGCGGTGCGAATGCCGTCTCGCCGTGCACGAGTGGCGGCGGCAGTTACGCCGCCTTCTACTGCTCGACGAACAACACGATCTACATGCCACTCGATCACATCCAGACCGAGATGTACGGCGATCGCTGGTATGTCTACCTCGCCGTTTTCGCGCACGAGTATGGCCACCACGTCCAGGCGATCTCGGGCATCTCCAAGAAATCGAACCGGGACCGGTACGAGGCGGGCGTCAATTCATCCGGTGGACTGGAGCTTTCGCGTCGGCTGGAGCTCGAGGCCCAGTGTTTCGGCGGGATGTTCTTCGGGTCGTCGCTGTTCGTCGGTACGGTCACCAACGATCAGGGCTATTTCGTGAAGCAGGACAACTACGATCGCGGCGACGACCACTCCGATGTGCGCGATCACGGGACGAATCAGCATTACGGCGCGTGGTACGCACAAGGTGAGGAACACAACCGCACCTGGATGTGCAACACCTGGAACTCACCGTCGGACGCCGTGTCCTGAGCGCGGCCTACCCCTGCTCCCGTAATCGTGCCACCCACCGGGCTCCTTCATCGGGATCCGGTGTGTCACCGCCGATGACATCGAGCACCGCTCGTCCGAGACAGGCCGCCGCCATCACCCGATCGGCGATCTGCTCGGGATCTCCCCAGGGCAGATAGGGTTTGGCGATCATCAGCGAGACGACGCCGTGCACGGTCGACCAGAGTTCGAGCACCACCGGCATGGGATCGCCGGGTGTGATCAGTCCGGCATTCATCGCATCCTGGATGGTGTGCGAAAACCGTTGGAAGGCACCGCTTCCGAGCGCATGATCGACCGTACTCGGACCGGAGCTTACGTCGCCGGTCGCGACCCGGTACTGCCCGGGATGGCGTAGCGCGAATCGCACGTAGGCCATCCCCTGTTCGCGCATGCGAGTGATGGGCGAGTCCGCGGGATTCGTCGCCGCGGCTATCGCGTCGTCGAGTTCGGCGAAGACCTCGGCGACCGCGGCGTCGATGAGATCGTGCTTATCGGCGAAGTGCCGATAGATCGACGGCGCGGTGACACCCACCAGTTCGCCGACCGCACGGATCGAGACCGAATCCGCGTTTCCATTGCGCGCCAGCAACTCTCGCGTCGCGGCGAGAATTTCCGATCGCAATTCGGTACCGGAACCGCGCGCGGAACGCTGACGTCGCGGGCGCATCAGTTCCGCCCGGCGGGTTCCGGTTCGGAGACGGCCGGCGCCGGGGCCTGTTCGGTGAATCCGAACCGGTCGTGCCAGCGTGCCAGCGGGGCGGGGGCCCACCAGTTCGCGCGACCCATCAGCCGCATCACCGCGGGCACCAGCAGCATGCGGATAACGGTCGCGTCGGCGAGCACGGTGATGGTGAGGCCGATTCCGAACATCTGCATGAAGGACACCTGCGCGGTGACCATGGCGCCCAGCACGATAGCCATCACCAGGGCCGCCGCGGTGACGATCCGCCCGGTCCGGGCTACGCCGACGGCCACCGAATGCTCATTGGCCGCCGCCGACCGGTCCGAGGCCAGCCAGGACTCCCGGATGCGCGAGAGCAGGAACACCTCGTAGTCCATGGACATGCCGAATGCGAGGCAGAACATCAGGATCGGCATGGTGGGTACCAGGAACCCGGTGGGCGTGAAGCCGAGCAGGTCCGCGAAATGCCCGTCCTGGTAGATCCACACCATCACGCCGAACATGGCGGTCAGCGACAGTGCGTTGATCAACACGGCCTTCAACGGCAGGACGACACTGCCGGTGAACAGGAACAGCACCACGAATGTCGCCACCACGATGAGCACGATGGCCAGTGGCAGTTTCGCGCCGAGTGAGTGCAGCGAGTCGACATTCATCGCCGCCACGCCACTGAATAGTGCCGGCACCGGTGCGGGCACGGCCCGCAGTTCCCGCAATTGGTCCTTGGCCTGTTGTGAGAAGGGATCGAATGCCGTTGTGACGGTGAGGTACTGCCCGTGTTCGTTGGCCATACCGGGTGCGGTGCCGCCCGGGGACGCACCCGACATGTACGGACCGGCACTGGACAGCACCGCGCGCACACCATCGACCTTCGACAGAGCCGAGGCGTAGCCGGCGACCGCCGCGGGGTCGTTCGGGGCGCCGGGCAGCACGATCGTGGCCCCGGCTCCGGCATTCACGATCGGGTACTGCGTGCGCAGTTCGTCTCCCGCCTGCCGGCTGGTCGACGCGGTCGGCAGCACCCGGTCGTCGGGGAAGCCGAATTTCACGCCGAGGAATGGCGCTCCCACCGCGAGCAGGACCGCGATGATCGCGATCAATACCGGCAGCGCCCGCCGCATCACCCACGTCACCACGCGGTACCAGACGGTTTCCTCCTCCGGGCGCGGTGTGGGTTCCGGCCGCCGCAACAGCTTTCGCGCCGCCGGCCGCAGATCCCACGCATTGACGCGATCGCCGAGCAGCACCAACGCGGCGGGCAGGATCACAATGGAAGCCAGGGCGGCGGCCACCACCACCGCGACTCCGGCGTAGGCGAACGACTGCAGGAAGTACAGGTCGAAGACGCTGAGCACGGCCAGCGCGAGGGCGACGGTGAGCGCCGAAAACAACACCGTGCGCCCGGCGGTCTGCACCGCTCGTATCGCGGCGCCCTGGTGTGTCTCTCCGGCGGCCAGCTCCTCGCGATACCGGCTGACGATGAAGAGGCTGTAGTCGATCGCCAGCGCCAGTCCCAGCGCGGTGGTCATATTCAATCCGTAGACGGAGACATCGGTGAACAGCGTCAAAGCGCGCAGCAGCCCCAGGGTGCACAGGATCGCGAAGATGCCGACCGCCAGCGGCAGCGAGGCGGCGACGACGCTGCCGAAGACCAGCATCAGCACGATCGCCGTCAGCGGTATGGCGATACCCTCGGCCAGCGTCAGATCCTTGGTGACCTGCTCGTTGACATCGTGATAGACAGCGGCGGCCCCACCGGCTCCCACCGTGACGCCCGGCGGCAGATCGCCCAGCGTTGCCTCGATATCGCCGGCGGTCCGCTGTGCCTTGTCGTCGCCTCCGGTCAGATAGGCCATGACCAGTGCGCTCTTACCGTCGGTGGCGCGCAGTGCGGAGGCCGTCTGCGGCGGACTCGTCCAATAGGACCGCACACCGATGGTGTCCGGACGCGCGCCGAGGCGGTCGGTGATCTCGGCGCCCACCGTGCGGGCCGCCTTCGAATTCACGCCCTCGTCGTCGTGCACCACCAGCACCAGATTGGGCTCGGCCCCGCCGAATTGATCGGCGACGAGTTTCGACGCCCGGGTGGATTCGGCGCTATCGGAGGTGAATCCACCGGCCTTCAGGTGTGAGGTGACGGTGGCGCCGAAGCCGCCACAGAGCAATGCCAGAGCCAATGCGGCGAGCAGCACCCGTTTCGGGTAGCGGGTGCTGAGCTGTGCGATTCGGGTCAGCATGAAACGCTCCTCGGTGCTGCCGGCCTTTGTAACGGCGTTAGCGTAACGCCGTTACCCAAACCCGGCGCAAGAGCGCCGGCGGACCCGATTCAGTGATCTGCGTCACCGGAGGGGCGATCCCCGCTCTGCGGATGATGGCCGAAGATCCCGCGCGGCGAGTGCCCGTGCACGCCCTCGACGTAGGCGGTCTCCGCATGCAGTGCGAAGTCGATACCGCCGACCTCGTCCTCCTTGCTGACCCGGAAGCCCATCAGCCGATCGATCGCCTTGCCCAGCAGATACGACACACCGAAGGCCCACGCCGCGACCACGATCACGCCGACCGCCTGCTTACCGAGCTGACCGAGCCCGCCGCCGTACAACAGGCCGCGCGGACCGCCGGTCATCGCCCGATTCGCCAGCAGCCCGATCAGCAGGGTGCCGACCACACCGCCGGTGAAGTGCACACCCACCACGTCGAGCGAATCGTCGTAGCCCGCCTTGAATTTCCAGCCGACCGCGAACGAACACACCACACCGGCCAACAGGCCGACGATCACGGCGCCCAGCGCGTTCACCGAACCGCAGGACGGCGTGATCGCGACCAGTCCGGCCACCGCGCCCGAGGCCGCACCGAAGGTGGTCGGACGTCCATCGCGGATCTGCTCCACGATCAACCAGCCGAGCATGCCCAGGCAGCCCGCGACGAGAGTGTTCAGGAAGACCGCCGCCGCGATGCCGTCGGCGTGAAATGCCGACCCGGCGTTGAAGCCGAACCAGCCGAACCACAGCAGACCCGCGCCCAGCAGGACGAATGGCAGATTGTGCGGTCGCATCGCGTCGACCTTGAAGCCAATGCGCGGACCCAGTACCAGTGCCAGCGCGAGAGCCGATGCGCCGGAAGCGATTTCGACGACCAGGCCACCGGCGAAATCGAGGGTCCCGAAGGAGGTCAGCCAGCCGTTCGGCCCCCACACCCAGTGCGCGATCGGCGCGAACACCGCCAGTGCCCAGAGCGGGACGAACACCATCCACGCCGAGAATTTCGCGCGATCAGCGATGGCTCCGCTGATCAGGGCGACGGTGAGGATGGCGAAGGCCAGCTCGAAGGTCGCGTACAGCAGCTCCGGGATACCGCTGCGCACGGTGCCGGGATCGATGCCGATCATCCCGAAATGCTCGAGGTTGCCGATCAATCCACCGCCGGCATCGTCACCGAAGGCCAGTGTGTAGCCGAACAGCAGCCACACCACCGTCACCAGCGGGATCGAGATGAAGCTCATCATCAGCATGTTCAGCACGCCCGTGGTGCGCACCATGCCGCCGTAGAAGATGGCCAGGCCGGGGGTCATGAGGAGGACCAGCGCGGTGCTGGCCAACAGCCACGCCGTGGCGGCGGGGTCGATGGTCGAGGGCACGGACAACTCCTTCTTCGCACGCGGTCGCGTGGGAAGAAAAGTACCGAACGATCGGAAACCGTCCGATGACCGCGTCTGAAACTTCCGTTCGGATCAATTCCCGCGGCGTTTGCGGGCCTGCCGTGCCAGGGCGCGCCGCCCGCGCGCACCCGGAACCGGAAGTTCGTCCTCGACGTCCACCCATTCCGCCGTCGTCAGCCACTGCTGCTGGGCCCGCGCGTCGGCGGTGTCGTTGAACACCCGGCGGCCGCGATCGTCACGGAGACCGTGTGCCAGTGCCGACCAGCGCGGCGGCCGTTCGTGTTCGGTGCGGTAGTTGTCGATGAATCCGGCCACGAGTGTGCCGAGGGTGTTCACGGGGCGCAGCGACACCCGATTGCCGAATTTCTCCGCGTGGAACCGGCGCCCGGCGCACAGCGAACGCGGCGCGGGGTTGAAAGCGATCCAGCCCGCCCGCTGCGCGCGCTCGATCAGCCACAGATGCTTGACCGCGGTGGGAGCGATATCCCCAACCCGGGTGCGGATGAGGTCGCGAACGGGTTCGTCGTGCAGAATGTCGCGGCGAGTGGGGCCGATTTCGTGTGCGCGCCAGTATTCTTGGGTGCGTTCGGCGAGTACTTGCCCGAAATCGTCGATGCTCCGCTGTGCCCGCCGCCCCAGTCGTTCGATACGCGTGGCCTCCGCGCGGGTGTCGTTCTGTGTGATCAGGGTTTGAATGGCGGGCAGGGTCGGTACCTGGCCGCGATCGAGTAATTCGAGAATGGCGCCCGCGGTGGCGGGATCGGCCGCGGCGGCGACCGGCAGCGAATCTCGGTTGCGGGAGAAATCGCGTGGACTGATGGCGCGCCTGAGCAGATCGGTAGCGGCCGGGTTGCCCGCGAATTCGGTCTGTGAGAGCCAGGCTGCGGCGATGTCGTCACCCGACGGCATTGTCGTCATGACTTCCGAATTACCTCCGAAACGGGTGGTGCGGCGAAGCGTGTCCCACCGAGCTTGCCGGTTTGTGGCCCCGGTCGGGATGAGGGACCGACCGGGAACACCAACCTGATGAAGGTTTGGCTACCGAAGTTGCCGAAATCAACGGTAGTCAGCGGATCGCGCCGGATGCCAATCCATTGATGCAATCGTTACTTCCATAAAGAAGTGCGCAAACGGGGAATGGGTCCGTAGTTTTTCGTGGAAGAGAAGTCCGGCACGAAATCCATGCGCAACTTCGGAGAATCGAATTGTGTTGCGCGAGTGGTTGGTTGTTCCGGTCTGTTGTATGCGCGATGATCAATTGACCGGGATGATTGTGATATGCATCACGGTTTATTTCCGAGATCATCATATCCGGAGGATGGGGCGGGTACGGGGTGCGCGGATGGTTTCGTGTCGGCCTTCGCCGGTACCCTCGGGCCGTGGCTCTGTACCGGAAGTATCGACCGGCAACCTTCGCCGAAGTAGTGGGGCAGGAGCACGTCACCGATCCGCTGAGTACCGCGCTCGACACCGGCCGGATCAGTCATGCCTATCTGTTCTCCGGCCCGCGAGGTTGCGGCAAGACGTCCTCGGCGCGCATCCTGGCGCGCTCACTCAACTGTGTCGAGGGTCCGACCTCGCGACCGTGCGGGGTGTGCTCGTCGTGTGTGGCGCTGGCGCCCGGCGGGTCCGGCAATCTCGATGTGATCGAACTGGACGCCGCCAGCCACGGCGGCGTGGACGATACGCGCGAGCTGCGTGATCGTGCCTTCTACGCACCCGCGGAATCGCGCTATCGGGTGTTCATCGTGGACGAGGCGCACATGGTCACCACGGCCGGTTTCAATGCGCTGCTCAAGATCGTCGAGGAGCCGCCGGCCCATCTGATCTTCATCTTCGCGACCACCGAACCGGAGAAGGTGCTGCCGACGATTCGCTCGCGCACCCACCACTATCCGTTCCGGCTGCTGCCCCCTGCCACCATGCGCGGGCTGCTCGGCAAGATCTGCGACCAGGAGCAGGTTCAGGTCGAGGAGTCGGTATATCCGCTGGTGATCCGGGCCGGTGGCGGTTCGCCGCGCGACAGCCTCAGCGTGCTCGATCAGCTGCTGGCCGGTGCGGGTCCCGAGGGCGTCACCTATCCGCGGGCCCTGGCCCTGCTGGGTGTCACCGATATCGCCCTGATCGACGAGGCGATCGAGGCGCTGGCCACCGACGACGGCGCCGCCCTCTTCGCGACCGTCGATCGGGTGGTCGAGGCCGGGCACGATCCGCGCCGCTTCGCCACCGATCTGCTCGAACGCGTTCGCGACCTCATCCTGCTGCGCGCGGTTCCCGATGCCGCCCAACGCAATCTGGTCACCGGCCCCGGCGATGTCATCGACCGCATGTCCGCCCAGGCGGAGAGTATCGGTCCCGCCACACTCGCCCGCTACGCCGAACTTCTGCACGACGGTCTGGGCGATATGCGCGGTGCGACCGCCCCGCGTCTGCTGCTCGAGGTCATCTGCGCACGGATGCTGCTGCCCTCGGTATCGGAGGCGGAATCGGCTGCGCTGCAACGACTCGAGCGGCTGGAGCGGCGGGTGGAGTCGGGAGTGCCGGCACCGGCCGCATCGGCGCAGGGTTCCGCCTCCGCGCCCGCAGCTGCCACCGCTCCGCCCGCGTCGTCCGGGGCGCCGGCAGGTGATCCGCGCCGCCGCGGTGCCGAAGCGCTCGCCGCGATGCGGGGGAAGAAGAGCGCCCCGCATCCCGCACAACGCGCACAATCCCCGACCGGTCCACAAGAACCTTCGGCACCTGCCCGGACCATGCCGGAAGACCCGGCGGACCGAGCGGCCGACGCGGGGCCGGTTTCCGCTCCCGGGCCGGCCGGTTCCGGTGGAGTCGCCGCGAGTGTTGTTGCTGCCGAGCGGAATTCGGATTCCCGAGTCGATTCGACCGATGCCGGCGCAGAATCGACTGCCGTGGCCGATCCGGCCACGGGCCGAGCGTCGGGCCCGAGCGATACCGCGGCACCGTCGGACGCTGCCGGTCCGGCCGGCCCCGCTGTTCCGGCCGATGCCGGAGGCGGTCCCGTGGGCGCTGCGGGAAACGTCGAGGCCGCTCGGGATACGCCGGTTTCCGCGGCGGTGCCCGCGGATGGTCCGAGTGACACGGCGACGCGCGCTGCCGATGTCGACTCGCGCGAGGCTGCCGCGGAATCCGCGACGTCACTGCCCAGCGCAACCGATCCGGCCGATCCCGCCCGTGCCGACCCCGCCCGTGCCGAATCCGCCGGTCCGGCGGACGTCGTGGACCGCGACACCGCAGTTGCGGAGCACGCTGCGGGCGATGCGCAGCGCAGCGAATCCGGCCGGGACGTGCCCGATGCCGGTACGACGCCTGTCGCTCGGGATATCGGAAGGGCGGATGGGGCCGGGGGCGGTGCCGAGCGGCAACCGCGCCCGGTCGATGCCGACTCGTCGTCCGTGTCTCCCGCATCCGGCTCGGCATCGGCGGAATCGTCCGAAACCGCGACACAAGCGGCCGCACCCGAGCAGGTGTCGTCCTCGGCGGCGGGTTCCGCTGCCGATGTACTGCGGGAGGTCGACGCGGCGTGGGCCGATATTCGCGCGAAGGCGCGGGAATCGAGCGCCGCCCTGCCCGCGCTGCTCTCGGGTGCGGCAGGGGCCGTGCGGATCGAGGACGACACGATCGTGTTCGCCCATCCGCATGCTCCGCTGGCCCAGCGGTTGTCCACCCCGCAGAACATCGACGCCGTGCGGTCCGCGGTCCATGCCGTCATCGGCAGGCAGTACGGCGTGCGGTGGGAGGTCGGCACGGCCGCATCCGCCGATCCCGGTGCCGGTGCCGCACGGTCCGGTGGCGCGGTCGCCGAACGGCCCGCGCGCGGCGGCGAGCAATCGGCGGCCCGCGGTGTGCGCGGCGATAGCTCCGGGCAGTCGCAGCCGCCGCGATTCGTCCGGCCCAGCCAGAATCAGGCGCAGTCGCCGGATGGCGAGACGCGCGGCGGCCAGGCCGACGCCAAGGGCGCGGCGGCCGACCGTCGCGACGATCCGGGACAAGGGCCGCGGCGGGAGTTCCGGCCGCCGCGCGGTGGTGCCGCGGCCGAGCGCACCGCGCCCGACGACGATATTCCGCCGCCCGATGCACCGGACTATCCGGACGACCCCGGGCCATCGGACTACTCGCCGGTAGGTTACGACGGGGTCCCACCTGCGTTGACGCCGGAAGAAGAGCAGGAGATGCTCGCCGAATCGGCCGTACCGGTCCCGCCGGACCAACGCCGCGACCCCGATGAGGTGGCCTTGGAGTTGCTCAGCACTGAGTTGGGTGCCACACGAATGGGTGGTTGACAGCCACCTGGCGGAGTACGTTAAGTTAACCGGAGTTCGCATCCCGCTGTACTATGAACGGGTGGTCGACAGCATCGGTGCTACGAGGTTCTATGGTATGCCCAGGCATATGGGCGTCCCGGAGCGTGCGTAGGCCGACGTGTGTCGGCGTTTGTACAGCGTTATGCGCTCGGCGGGCCGGAGGAGGGAACCGTGTGTGACCTCGTCGGATCGCTGGTGTGGTGTGCCGCTGTGGCAGGGCGCCGGTGGCGTCGTGGCACGAGTGGTTCGCCGGGATCGAACACGGTCGGTCGGATGGCCGGTCGGCACCTTTAAGGAAGGAAACACTCCGATATGACCACAGAGGCCTACATTTTCGAGGCCATCCGCACTCCGCGTGGCCGCAACAAGAAGGGCTCGCTGCACTCGGTCAAGCCGATCGATCTGACGACCGGTCTGGTCCAGGAGCTGCGCAACCGCTTCCCGAACCTCGACGAGGATCGCATCTCCGACATCATCCTCGGCGTCGTTTCGCCGCTGGGTGACCAGGGTGCCGATATCGCCCGCACCACGGTGCTCACCGCCGGCCTGCCCGACACCGTCGGCGGCGTGCAGATCAACCGCTTCTGCGCCTCCGGCCTCGAGGCCGTCAACATGGCCGCGCAGAAGGTCCGCTCCGGCTTCGAGGACCTTGTCATCGCCGGTGGCGTCGAGTCCATGTCGCGCGTGCCGATGGGTTCCGATGGTGGTGCGCTGTTCGCCGACCCGGCCACCAGCTTCGATCTCTACATCGCCCCCCAGGGCATCGGTGCCGACCTGATCGCCACCATCGAGGGCTTCTCCCGCGATGATGTCGACGCCTTCGCCGTCCGTTCGCAGGAACTGGCCGCCGCGGCCTGGTCCGGCGGTTACTTCGCCAAGTCCGTGGTCCCGGTCAAGGACATCAACGGCCTGACCGTGCTCGACCACGACGAGCACATGCGCCCTGGCACCACCACGGCGGATCTGGCCAAGCTGAAGCCGTCCTTCGCCGGTATCGGTGAGATGGGTGGCTTCGACGCCGTCGCGCTGCAGAAGTTCCACTACGTCGAGCAGATCGACCACGTGCACCACGGCGGCAACAGCTCGGGCATCGTCGACGGCGCCGCGCTGGTCCTGGTCGGCACCGAGGAGGCCGGCAAGGCTTCGGGTCTGACCCCGCGCGCCCGCATCGTCGCCACCGCCACCAGCGGCGCCGACGCAACCATCATGCTCACCGGTCCGACTCCCGCCGCGCACAAGGCGCTGGCCAAGGCCGGTCTGTCGGTGGACGATATCGACCTGTTCGAGATCAACGAGGCCTTCGCCTCGGTCGCGCTGAAGTTCCAGAAGGATCTGAAGATCCCGGACGAGAAGCTGAACGTCAACGGCGGCGCCATCGCGATGGGCCACCCGCTGGGCGCCACCGGCGCCATGATCACCGGCACCATGGTCGACGAGCTGGAGCGTCGCAACGCCCGCTACGCCCTGGTGACGCTGTGCATCGGCGGCGGCATGGGTGTGGCCACCATCATCGAGCGTGTCTGATTCCCACCAATCTAATTCTCCAGGAGAACGAAAAACTATGACAGAGAACATGATCGGCTGGGAAAAGGATGCCGACGGCATCGTCGTGCTGACCATGGACGACCCGAACCAGGGCGCCAACACGATGAACGAGCTCTACAAGAGTTCGATGCACGCGACGGTCGAACGCCTGGTGGCCGAGGCCGACGGGATCACCGGTGTCGTCGTGACCTCCGCGAAGAAGACCTTCTTCGCCGGCGGTGACCTCAAGAACATGATGAAGACCACCCCGGAGAACGCCCCGGACATCATGGAAGAGCTCACTACCATCAAGGCCGACCTGCGTCAGCTGGAGACCCTCGGCAAGCCGGTCGTCGCCGCCATCAACGGCGCCGCGCTCGGTGGCGGTCTCGAGATCGCGCTGGCCACCCACTACCGCATCGCCGCCGACGTCAAGGGCGTGCAGGTCGGTCTGCCGGAGGTTTCCCTCGGTCTGCTCCCGGCCGGTGGCGGTGTCACCCGCATCACCCGCATGCTCGGCATCGCGGACGGTCTGATGGGCGTGCTGCTGCAGGGCAACAAGTTCACCGCGCAGAAGGCAAAGGCCAAGGGCCTGGTCAACGAGGTCGTCGGCTCGGTCGACGAGTTGGTTCCGGCCGCCAAGGCGTGGATCAAGGCCAACAAGGACAATGCGGATGCGGCAACCCAGCCGTGGGACCGCAAGGGCTACAAGATCCCCGGTGGCTCGCCGTCCAGCCCGGCGCTGGCCGCCAACCTCCCGGCCTTCCCGGCCAACCTGCGCAAGCAGATCAAGGGCCAGAACATGCCGGCGCCGCGCGCCATCATGGCGGCCGCCGTCGAGGGTGCGCAGGTCGACTTCGACAACGCCTCGCTGATCGAGTCGCGCTACTTCGTCTCGCTGCTGACCGGCACCGTCGCGAAGAACATGATCCAGGCGTTCTTCTTCGATCTGCAGGCCATCAACAACGGTGGTTCGCGGCCGAAGGATGTGCCCAAGCGCGAGATCAAGAAGGTCGGCGTGCTCGGCGCCGGCATGATGGGCGCGGGCATCGCCTACGTCTCGGCCAAGGCCGGTTTCGAGGTCGTGCTCAAGGACGTCTCGCAGGAAAATGCCGACCGCGGCAAGGACTACGCGGTCAAGATCGAGGAGAAGGCGCTCTCGCGTGGCAAGACCACCGAGGAGAAGTCCAAGGCGCTGCTGGATCGCATCCACCCGACCGCCGATCCGCAGGATCTGGCCGGTGTGGACTTCGTGGTCGAGGCCGTCTTCGAGAACCCCGATCTGAAGGCCAAGGTCTTCCAGGAGATCGAGGACGTCGTCGACGCCGACGCGCTGCTGGGTTCCAACACCTCCACCCTGCCGATCACCCTGCTGGCCAACGGTGTGAAGCGGACCGAGGACTTCATCGGCATCCACTTCTTCTCCCCGGTCGACAAGATGCCGCTGGTGGAGATCATCCGCGGTGAGAAGACCTCCGACGAGGCGCTGGCCCGGGTGTACGACTACACCCTCGCGATCCGCAAGACCCCGATCGTGGTCAACGACAGCCGCGGCTTCTTCACCTCTCGCGTCATCGGCACGTTCATCAACGAGGCCATCATGATGCTCGAGGAGAACATCGATCCGCAGACCATCGAGCAGGCCGGTCTGCAGGCGGGCTACCCGGCCGCGCCGCTGAAGCTGAGCGACGAGCTCAACTTCGAGACCATGCAGAAGATCTTCAAGGAGACCAAGGAGGCCGCCGAGAAGGACGGCATCAAGATCTCCGAGTCCTCGCTGGCGTCGGGTCGCGTGGTCGAGACGATGATCGACAAGTTCGATCGCAAGGGCAAGCTGCACGGTGCGGGCTTCTACAACTACGTCGATGGCAAGACCGCCGGCCTGTGGGAGGACCTGCGCGGCACCTTCAACTCCAGCCGTGAACTGCCCGAGGGCGTCACACTGCAGGATCTGAAGGACCGCATGCTGTTCATCGAGGCCATCGAGACGCAGAAGTGCTTCGACGAGGGCGTGCTGACCAGCACCGCCGACGCGAACATCGGCTCGATCTTCGGTATCGGCTACCCGGCCTGGACCGGTGGCGTGCACCAGTTCATCGTGGGCTACCCGGGCGGCCAGGCGGGCTTCGTCGCGCGTGCCGACGAGCTGGCCGCGAAGTTCGGCGAGCGTTTTCAGGTGCCGGACTCGCTGCGTAAGTAAGGTTCTCGCCGCGGTGTGAGACCGCTGAGATCCATCGGCACGGCCCGGATCGCGCATCGGCGTGATCCGGGCCGTTGTCGTTCATCCGGACCGCTCCCGACCTGGGGAGACCGGAAACGGTCCCGAAACGATGCGCGTGGAACCATGTCCCCGTACCCGCCTACCGCGCTACGTTGGAGTCAGGGCGGAACGTTCGAGGTGGCCAGATGAATCCACAGACGGGCAAGGTCCGCAGCACCGACAAACCCGCGGCGGACTCGGAGCCGGTATCGGAGGAGGACGGTTCGGGGACGAATACCGCGCGCTACCAACCGATTCGCATCGCCGAGGAACTCGAGGCGATGGGACTGTACGACGCCGAAGAGATCGGCCGGGGCGGCTTCGGCGTGGTGTACCGCTGTGCGCAGCGCGCTCTGGATCGCATGGTAGCGGTGAAGGTACTCTCCTCGGAGATCGACGAGGAGAGCCGCGAGCGGTTCCTGCGCGAGGAACATGCCATGGGCCGGTTGTCCGGTCACCCCAATATCGTCGATGTTCTGCAGGTCGACGTCACGCCGAGCGGCCTGCCGTTCATCGTCATGCCGTATGCCACGCACGGTTCGCTGGAGCAGCTCATCCGCGATCACGGTCCGCTGAGCTGGTCGGACACCTTGCGGGTCGGGGTGAAACTGGCGGGGGCGATCGAGAGCGCCCATCGCGTCCATGTTCTGCACCGCGATGTGAAACCGGCGAATGTCCTGCTCAGCCGCTACGGCGAGCCCCAGCTGACCGATTTCGGTATCGCTCGCATACCGGGTGGATTCCAGACCTCCACCAGCATGATCACCGGTTCACCGGCCTTCACCGCACCCGAGGTGCTCAAGGGAGAGGAGCCGACCGTACGTTCCGATGTGTACGGCCTGGGCGCCACCCTCTTCGCCCTGCTCACCGGGCATGCGGCATTCGAGCGCCGGTCCGGGGAGCGCGTTGTCGCGCAATTCCTGCGGATAACCACCCAGCCGGTGCCGGATCTGCGCGAACAGGACTTCCCCGCCGATGTGGCGGCGGTGATCGAGACCGCGATGGCGCCCGAGCCGTCCGATCGCCCCGCCTCGGCGCTGGCATTCGGTGAGGCGCTGCGGGCAATACAACTCGCACACGGGGAGAGCCCCGACGATATGGCGTTGCTGGACGGGGAAAGCACCGAACGCTATCGGCCGGCCACCGATACCGCGGCTCATCCGATCACCCAGCGTCGCAGCCGCTCGGTGCTCGGGCCCGCCACCCTGCGCGCACCGGGCCCGGTCACCGGCACGGCCCAGCCCGCGACGCTACCGCCCACGGCCGCAACGAAGTTCCGTCCGCCGACTCCGACCCGCGAACCGATTTCCCGGCCGCGGCTGCTCGATATCCTGCGGGCCGGCGGGCGGCGCAGGCTGGCGGTGATCCACGGCCCGGCGGGTTTCGGCAAAAGTACGGTCGCGGCGCAGTGGCGCGCAGAGCTCACCGCGGAACGCATCGCCGTCGCCTGGATCGGTATCGATCGCGACGACGACAACGAGGTTTGGCTGCTGGCGCATCTGATCCAGGCCATCCGGCGGATCGCGCCGGGTATCGGCGCCGGATTGGAGGAGGTGCTCGAGGAGCGTCCGGCGGAGGCGGTGCCCTATGCGATCTCGACTCTGATCGACGAGGTCCACAGCGGCGGCGAGACGATCGTGGTGGTGGTCGAGGACTGGGATCGGGTCACCGACGACGGCGCGCGCCGGGTACTGGACGCGTTGCTGGACAACGGATGTCACCATCTGCGCTTCGTCGTCACCACGCGGGAACAGGCCGGGCTGCCGCTGAGCCGGATGCGGGTGCGCGACGAACTGGTCGAGATCGGCAGTAGCGAACTGCGCCTGACCCTCGCGGAGACGCGCCGGATTCTGTTGGAACGCAACGACTTCGGACTCACCGACGATCAGGTGGAGCAGATCCACACCGCTACCGACGGCTGGCCTGCGGCCATCCAGTTGGTGAGTCTGTCGTTGCGCGCGTCCGCGGCCGGCGAACCGGTCGATCCGGCCCGGTTGATCGCGCATCTGTGCGGCGGTAATCACGCCATCCGGGAGTATCTGGCCGAGAACGTCCTCGACGGGCTCGAACCGCGCATGCTGGAATTCCTGATGTCGATCTCGGTGGCGGAGAAACTGGGCGGCGCACTCGCGGCGGCGCTCAGCGGCGAGCCCGATGCCGAGCAACTGCTGGAACAGGCTCAGCAGCGCGAACTGTTCGTCACCCGGGTCGACCACGAACAGGATATGTTCCGCATCCAGCCGCTTTTCGCCGAACAGCTGCGCGCCCGGCTGGAACGGGTGCATCCCGGGAAGTTGAAGTCCTTGCACCGCAAGGCATCTCGCTGGTATGCCGAACATCAGCAGTTGCGTAAATCGGTGGATCACGCACTCGCGGCCACCGATCTGAAGATGGCGGTGGATCTGGTCGAGAACGGCGGGATGGACCTCATCGACACCTCGCGGCTGGCCACCCTGCTCGGTACCGTCTCGAAACTGCCGGTGCAACAGGTGACTTCGCGCTCGAAGCTGCTGATGGCACTGGCGCGCGCCAATATCAACCTGCAGCAGTCCGGAGCGGCCCGCACCGCCCTGGGTCGATTGTCGAATATGCTCGCCCGCTCGCCCGCGGATGCCGATTCGAAGCGCCAGCGCTGTGAGGCCGCGGTGCTGGCGGCCGCCGATCTGGTCGCGCGCGATCACACCGACGGCGTGTCGGCGAAGGTGCTGCCCTGCCTGGCACACCCCGACGAACTTCCGGCCTGGACGGTGTCCACCGCGGCGAATCTGGTGTCGTTCGTGCGGCTGTGCGATTTCGACTTCGACGGCGCGGTGGCGATCCAGGATTGGGCCGCGCCGTATCACAGCAGGTCCAAGGATCCACTCGGAGTGGTGCTGGGCCTGCTCAATACGGGTGCGGTGGCCTATGAGCGGCTCGATATCGACACCGCTACCCGCTGTTTCGAAAAAGCCTGGCAGGTCGGACGCGAGCGGTCCGGGCCGCGATCACATGCGGTGCGGGTGTCGGCGGCATTGCTGGGTGAGCTGACCTATCGGCGCGGCGATCTGGAATCAGCGGATCGGCTGTTGGAACAGAGCCATCAGCTGCCGGCCCGGATCGGCGCGGTGGACTTCATGATCACCACGTTCGTCGTGGGCGCGCGGGTCAAGGCGGTCCTGGGGGATACCGAAACCGCGCGGGCCCGGCTGGACGAGGGGGCCCGGATCGCGGCCGAACGAAAGCTCCCCCGGATGGCGGCCCATATCCGGGCCGAACGGCTGCGGTTGGGGCTGGTGGACCCGCCCCCGCCCCCGGCGCCGCAGCCCGCACCGGTACTGCGCAACAGTTCGGGACCGGTGGCGCTGACCGCGGAGGCAGAGGAGAGCGCTGCCGTGCGGGCATTGCTGGCTCGCCACTATCGCGGTATGGACGGGGCGAGTGCGGACGCCGACGGTGTCGAATCCGCGGTGAAGCGGGCCCGTGCTCTCCACGGCCGGATGGTCGAACAGGCCCGTCCCCGTGCGGAATTGGATGCCGCACTGCTGCTGGCCGAATGCCTCGCGGTGGCGGGCTGGAACGGCGAGGCGATCACCGCGCTGCTCCCCGTCCTGGGCCGGTGCGCCCAGTTGGGTTGGGCCAGACCACTTCTCGACGCCGGGCCGGAACTCAACCTATTACTGCAGACCCTGCGCGACGACGTTCTGCTCGCGGGTGAGGGGACCGGGTCGTTCGATATCCCCCGGCCCTTCCTCGTATCCCTGCTGCGCTGACCGGATTTCCCGTCAGGCGTTCCACCAGGGCCGCAGCGGCACGTCCCAGGTTTGCTTCTCCCCGAGTTTCACACCCAGAACCTGGTGCAGCTGCACCACATTGCGCTCGAAGCCGAGTTGGGAGCCGGCCATGTAGAGGCCCCACACCTTGGCGGTGCCCTCACCGACTTCCTCGACGCACGCGTCCCAGTTCGCGACCAGGTTCTTGCACCATTCGTGGAGGGTCAGCGCGTAGTGCGGGCGCAGGTTCTCCTCGTGCACGACCTCCAGCCCGATGTTCTGGATATCGCTGATGATTCGGCCGGAACCGATCAGCTCACCGTCCGGGAACACGTAGCGGTCGATGAAATCGCCTGCCTTGGTGGTCCGGGTGTTGTCGGGCCGGGTGATGGTGTGGTTCAGGAACAGCCCGCCGTCGCGCAGCTTGCTCTTGATGAAACCGAAGTAGCTCGGGTAGTTCTGCACACCGATGTGTTCGGTGAGCCCGATGGACGACAGCGCGTCGAAATTCGATTCGGGAATATCGCGGTAGTCGCTGTGCCGGACCTCGGCCAGGTCCTGCAGCCCCTCCTCGACGATCTTGGCCTGCGCCCACTCGGCCTGTTCCTTGGACAGCGTGGCGCCGATGACCTTGACTCCGCGCCGGGCCGCGTAGCGGACCATGCCGCCCCAGCCACAGCCGATGTCGAGCAGGCGATCGCCTGCCTTCAGGTGCAGTTTCTCGAATACCAGGCGGTACTTGTTCTCCTGGGCCTCTTCGAGAGTCTGGTTCTCGTCGGCGTAGCACGCGCACGTGTAGGTCATCGACGGGCCGAGGACCAGTTCGTAGAACCGGTTGGACACGTCGTAGTGATGGTGGATCACCTCGGCGTCGCGGTTCTTCGAATGCCGCAGCCCCTCCAGAGCGATGCGCCGCCAGCGCGGCAGCGTCTCCTGCGGCGGCGGCGCGATCGGCTTGAGCGCATCCCAGCCCAGCGACCTGGCGATCGTGACCAGGGCCAGCGCAGAGGGACGCCGGAACTTCAAGTCGGTCATCGCCTTCAGAATGTCGTACGGATCGCCCGGATGGACGCCCTCGACCGACATGTCACCGGCGATGTAGGCCCGCGCCATACCGAGATCACCGGGTGCGGTGGCGACATAGTTGATGCCGCGCGGGGTGGTGATCTCCAGGCTGAATTTCGAATCGTCGGGTCCCGTGCTGCTGCCGTCATAGGCGGAGAAGCGAATCGGGACGCCGCCGTCGACGAGCGTCTCGAAGATCTCGGCGATGCTGAGTTTGGTTCCCAGCTCCGAGAACGGGGGTAGCTGGGAGTCCTTGAATGTCGTCACTTGCGTTGCACCGCCTTCGAATACAAATCCAGCAAACGATGATCGGGGTCGTATTGTTTCTTCAGATCCGCGTAGTGATCGCCCCCGTAGAGGCGCGCGAATTCGTCTTCTTCGTAATAGGCATCGGAGTAGAGCGACTTGTGGCCGTCCAGGCGGGCGACCTCGTCCTCGATGGCGCGATTGGCCGCACCCTCGATCTGCCCGGGTTGTTTCGGCACCGCCGACCAGAAGCCGACATTGACGTAGGTGCGATCCGGTTCCAGCGGATACAGCGGCCACGGCCGAGACGGGTCCGCCGGAGTCTCGCTGCCGGGTGTTTCCGCGCTGTCGCGCAGGCGAAGTGGGCACAACCACAGCGGCTCGATCGGAATCTCGCGCAGGAACCAGTGCACGAAATCGGCGGTGCGCTCGATCGGCACCTCGATGTCCTGCACGACCCGCTCCTGCGGCGGATTTCCCTTGCGCGCCTCGAGTTTGTCGCCGATGTTGTATTTGTGGTCCAGCGCGATCAGCTTCCAGTAGAAGCTCGAACGGCGGTACCGCTTGGGCCAGAACCTGCGGATATTCGGATTCTGGGTACCGAAGGCCCGCGAACACCAGAACCAGTCGGTATCCCAGCGCCAGAGATAGTCGTGAATGGTCAGCCGGTCGCGCTTGGGCTCGGTGCCGTCGTGCCGGATGGACCGGTAGTAGACGTCCATTCCGGTGTAGTCGCTGACCGGGCCGGGTTCGTCGGTCTGGCGGCCCAGGATCAGATAGCTCTCCTCGGCGGTGAACGCGACGCCGTCGAGATAGTCGACCCGCTCACCGTCGTACTTGCGCTCGGTGACGATCTGCGCCATCACGGTTTCGAGTTCGCGCAGATCGCGGAAACGCACATGACGCAAAGCCACATACGGCTGTACCGATTCCAGCTCGATCTTCAGCCGGGTCGAATAACCCAGCGTGCCATAGGAATTCGGGAAACCGTGGAACAGGTCGGCATATTCGCCGTCCGGGGTGGCGGTGATGATCTCGCCAGAACCGGTCAGCACATCGATCTCGAGGACGGATTCGTGCGGTAACCCGTTGCGGAAGGACGTCGATTCGATGCCCAGTCCGGTGACCGCGCCGCCCAGCGTGATCGTCTTCAACTGCGGGACAACGAGGGGCGCCAATCCGTACGGCAGTGTCGCCGCGACCAGATCCTCGTAGGTGGTCATACCGGCCACCTCGGCGGTCTTGTTCTGCGCGTCGACCGCGATCACCCGGGCCAGCCCCGACACGTCCAGTCCGGGTGCGGGGTTCTTCGCCCGGGCGCGAAATAAGTTCGATGTCTTCTTGGCCAATCGCACGTTGGCATTCGAAGGAATCGCACGATAGCTGGCGAGCAGACGCTCGACACCTTCTCGGTGCGCGGCAAAACCTGATTCGCGTGCGGCCACACCCCAGACGCTATCGCTCCGGGTTTGGCACGGCCACCGCGAGGGTACCTATCGCCTCGATTCTTCACGTATACGTTGCATTGCGTTCGATCCCGGCCGCGGTTGCCGGCCCGCACTGGTATCCCCAGTTCACCGGATATATTTCCGCGCGGAAAAGGTGGGCCGGGCGAGCGCTGTGCGGTTGTGACGAATCCGTCGAAAGTCGTGAACCGTCCCGGAACCAGCGTTCCGCTTCGGCTGGTCCCATGGCCGTGGGGCCCGGTCGCGCGGCGGATCGGTCCGTGCCGGGTTCGCTCACGGGCGGTGTGATCATGTCCGATGTCGTGCCGGGAGCGCTCGCCCCAACTCGTGCTGGGGCATGGTTCGTTCCGCGAGCATCCGAAATGCGTGCACCGGCGGCCCGGACGGGGCGACGGTGCACGCAGTCGGCGTCGCTCAGCGCGGTCCGGCAGGCGGATAGCCCTGTGCGGGCGGATACCCGGCAGCGGGTCCGGGACCGTAATTGGCTGGGCCGGAAGCATATTGGTGATGGCTGTGCGGTGCGTTCGGATATCCCGGCGGCGGTGGCGGATAACCGGGGCCGGCGGTCTGGTATCCGGGTGGGGGATAACCGGCGGGCGGATAGCCCGGAGCGGCGGGCGGATATGGCGCAGGGTTTACGCCCGCCGGTGGGTAGCCCGCAGGACCGTAGGCGGGCATCGGCGGATTGGGCTGTCCGTTCGGCGCCACCTGCCGGGTGCCCGATCCACCCGACTTACGCAACTCTCGGACCAGCATGAACCCGCCGCCGGGGACCATCAGCACACCGACGACCAGCATTATCCAGCCCGCTTGGGTATTGCTCGAGGACTGCTCGTCCATGGAGCGGGTGGTGGTGTGGCCGCGCTTGCTGACCTGCACGCACTCATCCCCGGACTTCATGTCCTGGCCCCCGCAGTCGACCTTGCCGTGGCTGTTCAACAGTGAGATCGAGACGATGATCGCGACGATGCCCGCCGCGACGAGGCCGACCCATCTGAGGATGTTCTTGGTACGCGATGCGCCGCTGGCAAAGCTCGACACCTATAAACCCCTGAAAATTGTTCGCTTCGGCAGTGCGAAACAGCATCTGCCGGTCCAGAATTGCCTCAGAGCCCGGCGTAGCATAGCCGTGCAAAACGGCCCGAAACCGAACGAGCCGAACAATCCGGATCGAACTAGGAGCTCATTGTGGGACAGGTCAGTGCATCCAGCTCGACCGTCGTGGCTGCTGAACCGCAGCGCGCGCTGGAAGCCATAGCGGACTACGAAGACGTGCGTCCGCGCATTCTGTCCGCGCATTATCGCGACTACAAGATTCTCGAGGGTGGGAAGGGGGCGGGAACGGTGGCGGAGTGGACGCTGCAGGCCACCGAGAAGCGATCCCGCAACGTTCACGCCGTTGTCACGGTCTCCGATTCCATGGTGACCGAACGGGATTCGAACTCCACCCTGGTCACCACCTGGACCGTATCGCCCTCGGGTGAGGGCTCACTGGTGAGTGTCCGCACGACCTGGAAGGGCGCCGGTGGCGTACCGGGCTTCTTCGAGGGAATCTTCGCACCGCTGGGCCTGAAGAAGATCCAAGCCGAAGTGCTGGAAAACCTGAAGCGCCAACTAGCCTGAATCTTCTGCCTCCGCTTCGCTTCGGCGGGTTTTCGGCCCCCTATGCCTCGATTTTTCACTCCTCCGGTCAGTCGCTGCGCTCCCTCCCTCCGTCGCTCCAAAATCGATGCGGGCCGAAAACTTCCGAGTCGACTGTCTCGCAGAGGGATTCGTTGCCGGTTGTCGGAGTGAGGGACCGTGGACTCAGAACGTGCTCATACGTGGTGCGCTATGTCGAAGAGGTTTCCTTCGGGGTCTGCCAGGGTTGCCCAGCGGACTCCGTACTCGTCGAAATCGCCGATGTGCTCGGCACCGAGGGAGACCGCCCGATCAATCTGGGCGCGCCAATCCGGCGCGCTCAGATCGAGGTGAAGAACGTTCTTGCCCGGAGTTTTGTCCGCGACTGCGGTGAACATCAGGGTCGGTCCCTGGTCGGGGGTGCCGACGGTCGCGAAAAACTGGTTGGCGTCCGGATTCACCGATCGCTCCAGCAGCTTCCCGTAGAAATTCGCCAGCGCCGCCGCGTCTGCGCAGTCGAAGGTGATGTTGCTGAGTGCCAGTGTCATGAAATTACCTCTCCTGGTTGAAATTTCGTGAATCGTGCGTAGTCCTGTGCGATGGGTCAGTGGGAGGCGATCGGCCAGCACACCTCCGTGCGCTGGGCGGCCGGATCTTCCGAATCCCGGGGGCCGACCACATAGATCTCGCGAATCGGTTCCGGCAGTGCGACATCGTGTTCGGCGACATGTGAGCCCAGCGCGCCGTAGGTCCGATCGAAATCGGTGAACGCGCCCGTGTGTACTGCCACCGCGAACCGCCGGGGTGCGAACCGCCGGAGCTCGACATCGGTATGACCGGCGAACGCGGCGATATCGGTCGCGGGCGGGGTACCGGCGGGGACGGGAACGAAGATCACGACCTCACCGCGGTCGTCCTCGAAGAAGCCGGACGAGTAGGTGGCGGCGCCCGGACCGACCGGACCGATGCCCGCGGCTCCCAGCAGACCGTAGAGGCGTCCGAACTCGCTACCGCAGAACTCACCGATCTCGTTCCGCGTCACCGTGGCCGCCACCGCCACCGTCGTGCACTCCGGCGCCGCGCGGTAGGTCACCTCGATCGGCGCACTCGGCGACAGCAGTGATCGCAGTGAAGCCACGACATCGCGGGTACGCGTCAGCTCGGCCTCCATCCGCGCCAGGTGCTCTCGCAGGGCGGCATCTCGTCTTATGCGGTCCGGCGCGGTCAGTACCGCGCGGACCTGCGGCATCGGCATATCCAGATCCCGCAGCCGCCGGATCAGATGGGCCCGCTCCACCTGATCGGTCGAATAGCGCCGGTACCCGGAGCTCGGATCGATCGCCACGGGCTCCAGCAGCTCTATCTCGTGGTAGTAGCGCAGGGTTTTCACGCTGAGGCAGGTGAGGCGGGAGAACTCACCGATGGAGACTGTCGCCGTCATGGGTACAAGCAGACACCCTCCAGTGATCGGAGGGTCAAGAGCCGGGCGTTACCGCTCCGTGAGGGCGAAGGTGAGCAGCGGCGTGGTCTGGAAGTAGCCGCGCCACCAGGAGTAGCCGAGCCAGACTCCCGGCGTGACCTCGCGGATCTCGTCGAGGATCTGCGGGGTGATCGAGGGCGCGTAGTCCAGCAGCCAGGCCGGTGCGCCATCGATACGGGACGGGCCCGAATAGGCGTTGGCGGGGAAACCCTCGATTCCGGCGCCGGTGACACGGTTGGTGAGGGTGCCGCCGTCGGGGCCGGTGTAGAAGATCTTGCCGATCCAGAACGGTGGTGCCACCGCCTCCATCGCCGGCGGGCTGGTCACCCAGCCGTTGGTGACACCGGTCGGGACATCTCCGCGCGGGGCCGCACGGTAGATGTCGTACTGCTGCTGGAATGTGCAGTGGTCGTGCAGTGCGGCCACGGTCGCGGCGGGGTCCTGGGGATAGAGGACGCAGCCGCCGCCGAAATCGGTATCCGCGGCCGCGACGGGCGCGGATATCACCGGGCCGAGTACGAGGGCGGTCGCCGCCGCCACCGTCGCGGCGGTCCTGCCCCGGACGCGAGGTCGCGTCGCACGGGAAGGACCCGAGGACATGCGTGCACACCGGATGCGATTCATGGCAGGCCTCCACCGGGGTGCCCCGGCCTCTTGCCGTTGCCCCACCCGCAATGATGCTAATTGTCCGTTTATGGGCCGGTACCGGCCTAGACCCAAACGTGACTAGGCTGGTGTGCATTCGCATCCCGCAGAGAGGACACCCCCGTGGAGCCTGGTGGACAGTTCGACATGCAGGCATTGCTCGCGCAGGCGCAGCAGATGCAGCAGGCCGTGATGGAAGCGCAGGCCGAGATCGCCGCTACCGAGGTGGCGGGTGAGGCCGGCGGTGGTCTGGTGAAGGTCACGATCAAGGCCAGCGGTGAGGTACAGACGCTGCAGATCGATCCCAAGGTCGTCGACCCCGAGGATGTGGACACCCTGCAGGACCTGGTGGTGGGCGCGATCAACAACGCGATGGAGAACGCCCAGCAGTTGGCCGCCGAGAAACTCGGCCCGTTGGCCGGTGGTATGGGCGGCGGTTCCGTGCCCGGCCTGCCGTTCTGATACCCGGCGGGACGGTCCGGTGTACGAGGGTCCGGTTCAGGATCTGATCGATGAGCTGGGGAAGCTGCCCGGCGTCGGTCCCAAGAGCGCCCAGCGCATCGCCTTCCACCTGCTGACGGTGGAACCGCCGGAGATCGATCGGCTGCAATCGGCGCTGCAGAAGGTTCGTGACGGGGTGCGGTTCTGCGTGATCTGTGGCACCGTCTCCGACGGTGAACTGTGCCGCATCTGTGCCGATCCGCGCCGCGACCGCACCATGATCTGCGTGGTCGAGGAGCCCAAGGACGTCCAGGCCATCGAGCGCACCCGGGAATTCCGCGGCCGCTACCACGTTCTCGGCGGCGCGTTGGATCCGCTGTCCGGAATCGGCCCGGATCAGCTGCGCATTCGAGAACTACTGGGGCGCATCGGAAATCAGGAAGACGGGGTCGACGTCACCGAGGTCATCATCGCCACCGATCCCAATACCGAGGGTGAGGCCACGGCCACCTATCTGGTGCGGATGCTGCGCGACTTCCCGGGACTGTCGGTGACCCGCCTGGCCTCGGGCCTGCCGATGGGCGGCGATCTGGAATTCGCCGACGAGCTGACGCTGGGCCGGGCACTGTCCGGCCGCCGCGCGCTCTGACGCCGCCGGTCGGTGATCAGAAGCTCACCGGCTCCCAGTCGAGCGCGTCGAGCCGGGCGCGTTCGCCCGCGGCCCAATCCCAGATGAGTTGGGCGACCCGGTCGCCGTCGGTGATCCGGGTTCCGAAATGCCGGTCCGGGCCACCGTCGCGGTACTCGACCGTGTACAGGCCGGGTTCATCGCGGTAGGTCTGGATATAGACCTGATCACCGCGTTCGACGATCAGGTAGGGATTCGGCTCGGACAGTTCCGGCACCCACTGCCGGGCGAGCTTCTCGGTCAGATAGGGGAATTCGCCCGCACCACCGTGGGTGACCGCGACATTGATCCGGCCCGTCGGATCGATCAGCCAGTTCAGTTGCGGATCGTAGATCGCGTAGCCCTGTGGTGTGGCGAGCTCGAACAGCAGCGCTCGCACATGTCCGATGGCGTCGTAGGGTGCGGCGATGTAGAGCGTGGCGCCGGTGCCGTCGCCGCCCGCGGTCGCGCTCAGGAAGGCGTCCTGCTCGGGTAGTTCGTCATTGCGCCGGTTCAGTTCGGCGGCGATCGTCGTCGCGATCCCGGTTTCGGCCTGACCCTGCTGTCCGGCCAGATAGGCTTCCACCGTGTCGGCCGCCGCGGCACCGGCAGGGAGCAGGACGTGGTCGTAACTCATTCGGACAGGCTACGTGGAGGGTGACGAGGGTCCTTTCGTCGCCGGGGTAGCGACCTGTAAACTGGCGGCATCATGCAGCGGGCACTCCTCCTCGGCCGCCGCGACGGGGTCTGAAACGGACCGGCTCCCGCCGCGGGGTTCAGCTGTGCCGGTCGACCCAAATCATTGGGATACCCACCCACACTCTCGGAGAAACGCCATGTCACCCGCTGACGCCTTCGTATCCGGCACGCGCACCATCACCGCGCCGTCCAAGCCCGCGCCCGCCGACCAGCCCGCGTGGAACAAGCAGAAGAACTCCTCGATGCCGGTGTTCCGGTACCGGCCCTTCGCCGAGGAGGTCCAGCCGATCACGCTGCCCGACCGCACCTGGCCCGACCGGGTCGTCGACCGGGCGCCCGGCTGGTGCGCGGTCGACCTGCGCGACGGTAATCAGGCCCTGATCGACCCGATGAGCCCGGCTCGCAAGCGCCGCATGTTCGATCTGCTGGTGCGGATGGGCTACAAGGAGATCGAGGTCGGCTTCCCGTCGGCCAGCCAGACCGATTTCGACTTCGTCCGCGAGATCATCGAGGACGGCGCGATTCCCGACGACGTCACCATTCAGGTGCTGACCCAGTGTCGCGCCGAGCTGATCGAGCGCACCTTCGAGGCCTGTCGCGGCGCGGCGAATGTGATCGTCCATTTCTACAACTCGACCTCGATCCTGCAGCGCCGTGTGGTGTTCCGCGCCGATCGTGACACGGTGAAGAAGATCGCCACCGACGCCGCCACCCTGTGCCTGGAGACCGAACGCCGCTACCCGGACACCGACTGGCGTTACGAGTACAGCCCGGAGTCCTACACCGGTACCGAGCTGGAGTACGCCCGCGAGGTGTGTGACGCCGTATCGGCGATCATCGCGCCGACCCCGGATAAGCCGCTGATCATCAACCTGCCGGCGACGGTGGAGATGGCGACCCCGAATGTGTACGCCGATTCCATCGAGTGGATGAGCCGCAACCTGGCTCGCCGCGACTCGATCGTGCTGTCGCTGCATCCGCACAACGACCGGGGCACCGCTGTCGCCGCCGCCGAACTGGGTTATCAGGCCGGTGCCGACCGGATCGAGGGCTGCCTGTTCGGCAACGGTGAGCGGACCGGCAATGTCTGCCTGGTCACCCTGGGGATGAATCTGTTCTCCCGCGGGGTGGATCCGCAGATCGACTTCTCCGATATCGACGAGATCCGCCGCACGGTCGAGTACTGCAACCAGCTGCCGGTCCACGAGCGTCATCCCTACGGCGGCGATCTGGTCTACACCGCGTTCTCCGGCAGCCACCAGGACGCCATCAACAAGGGCCTGGACGCGATGAAGGCCACGGCGGACGCCGATGGCTGTGATGTCGGGGACATCGTGTGGGAGGTCCCGTACCTGCCGATCGATCCCAAGGATGTCGGCCGCACCTACGAGGCTGTCATCCGGGTGAACTCGCAGTCCGGTAAGGGCGGCGTGGCCTACATCATGAAGACCGACCACGGCCTGGTGCTGCCGCGCCGGCTGCAGATCGAGTTCTCGCAGGCGGTCCAGAAGATCACCGACGGTGAGGGTGGCGAGGTCACCCCGAAGGTGATGTGGGACGTCTTCGCCGACGAGTACCTGAACCCGATCGTTCCGCTGGAGCGCATCCGGCAGAAGATGGCCGCCGCCGAAACCGATTCCGGCACCGACACCATCACCGCTGTGGTGAAGGTCGACGGCGTCGAGCAGGAGATCGTCGGATCCGGGAACGGTCCGCTGGCCTCATTCGTGGACGCGCTGGGCACCATCGGCTACGACGTGCGAGTCCTCGACTACTCCGAGCACGCCATGTCCTCCGGTGACGACGCACAGGCCGCGGCCTATGTGGAATGTGCCATCGGGGACAAGGTGACCTGGGGCGTGGGTGTGGCGACCTCCATCTCCACCGCCTCGCTGCGTGCGGTCGTCTCCGCGGTGAACCGCGCCCTGCGCACCCGCTGATCCGGGTTCGAACCGTCGCACAGGAGCGGCGGTATGCCTTGCTCCACAACGGAAACCGCCCATCTCCGGGAAGGCGATGGGCGGTTTCCTGTGACGACCCCTCCGCTTCCGATCGTGGGCCGATTCACGGGCGGACCGGTATTCGGCCAGCGTGCTAGCGTTGTGGCGCATTGGCCGCGAGCTCTCTGCTCGAAATACTCCGAGCAGCTGGGGGAAACGTGACGACTAACGACAACTCCACTTCACCGCCTTGGCTGCATGGACAGGGACCGGGCGATGTAGCTCCCGAACAGGACACTGTGAACTCGCTGCCGTCGCAGGACGAATCAGATTCGGAATCGGCGGCTTCGGGCGCATCCGCCGAGCTCGATCACAGCGCCCACGTGCCCGAGGCGGGCGCCGATGACAGCGGGCATGCCGCGTCCGGGATCATTCCCGCGGTGCCGGAGGGCATCGAGCAGACGACGTTCATGTCTGGACCGCAGTTCGGTCCCGACGGCACCCCGTTCGCACCCGGACAAGGTGGATTCGTCCCGCCCGGTGGTCAGTTCGCGCAGGGTGGCCAGTATCCGCCCGAGCCGAGTTTCGCGCCGCCGGGTGGATTCCCGATGAACGATCATCAGGGTTCGTTCCCGCCGCCCGGTGATCCCAATGGTTTCCCGCCGCCGGATCAGCAGGGGTTCGCACCGCCGCCCGATCCGAACGGTTTCCCGCCGTCCGGCGATCCGAGTGGTTTCGCACCGCCGTGGGCGACCGGACCGGAAGGGTTCGCACCTCCGGGTAATTTCGGGGGCCAGCAGGGTTTCGTACAGCAGGGGCCGCCCGGTGGTTATCCGGAACAGGGCTCGTACGGGCCGGGACCCGATGGTTTCGCGCCGTCCGGATATCCCGGCGACCAGGGCGGTTTCGCGCCCGCGGGCGGCTATCCCGGTCCGCAGGGGCCTGGTGAGCCCGGAGACTTCGCGCCGCCGCCCGCCGGGTACGGCGAGATGCGCCAGGAAGCTCCGTACGGCGAGTTCCGTCAGGAGATCGGCAGCGACGGCATGGTGCGCCGGGTCTTCGACGAACCGCAGGGTCCGGCGCCGGCACCCGAACCGCCCGCCGCGGAAGCCGATTCCGCCGGTGGTCAGATCTTCAGTTGGGCTCCGCCGCCGCTGCCCGCGAACCCGGCACCGCAGCCTCAGCTGCCCCAACAGCAGCAGCCGCCGCAGCAGGGTGGATGGCAGCAGGGCGGCCCCGGTCAGCAGCCGCAGCAGTATCAGCCGCAGCAGAATTTTCAGCCGCAGCAGATGACTTACGCCGGTCAGCCGGGGAATTCGGTCAACGACCTGAATCTGCTCAAACGCGCCAAGCGCTCGCCGCGCAGCGGCTGGCGGCGCGCGGTGCACAAGATGTCGGGTGGTTCGATCAACCCGGGCGAATCCTCATCCGATGTCGTCTACCGGGAACTGGTCGACCGGGTGAACCAGCCGGTGCGCGGTGACTACCGCATCGCCATCCTGTCGCTCAAGGGTGGTGTCGGAAAGACCACCACCACAGTCGGTTTGGGCTCGACGTTCGCCTCGGCGCGTGGTGACCGGGTCATCGCCATCGATGCCAATCCCGACCTCGGAACTCTGGCACACCGGGTGCCGCGGCAGACCCGCTCGACGGTGCGCAATCTGCTCGAGGACCAGCACATCAGCCGTTACTCGGATGTGCGCGCCCACACCTCCCAGGCGCCGAGCCGGCTGGAAGTGCTTGCCAGTGAACAGGATCCGGCCGTCTCGGAGGCGTTCAGCGAGGCCGACTACCGGCGCGCGATCGGCATCCTGCAGCAGTTCTACAACATCATCCTCACCGACTGCGGTACCGGACTGATGCACTCGGCCATGGCCGGCGTTCTGGATATGGCGAGTTCGCTGATCCTGGTGACCTCCCCGGCCATCGACGGCGCGCGCAGCGCCTCGGCCACCCTGGACTGGCTCGAACATCACGGCTACAGCAAGCTGGTGGAGCGAACCGTGGTGGTGGTCAACGCCTCTCGGCGCGGCGCCTCCACCGTCGATCTGGATCAGCTGCGCAAGTTGTTCCTCGACCGCACCCGTGCGGTACAGGTCGTACCCTTCGATGATCATCTCGCCGAGGGTGCGGAGATCGATCTGGAACTGGTGAGCAAGCCGACCCGGGGGGCGCTGCTGGAATTGGCGGCCATGGTGGCCGACGATTTCGGATTCCATGTGCCGCAGCCGCCGTTCCCGGGGCCGCAGACCCAATACCCCGGGCCGCAGGGACCGTATCAGGGGCCGCAGGGGTACTGATTCGAGCGCGGTATTCCTCCGCGCCCGAAGTATCACCCCAATCGATCCGGGACCGACCCGCACCGCCTACAGTTACCCGCGGTGTGGAGGTCCCGATAAATGGCAGAACAATCTTGGGCCGTCTCGCGAAGAACGATACTTCGCGGAGCGGTCGGCGGCGCGGGTGTGATAACCGCGGGTGCGTTGATGCGCCCGAGTAGTGCGAAGGCTGATCCCGGTCGGCGGGTGGCCGTTTTCGGCGGCGGTGTCGCGGGGCTGACCGCGGCACACGAATTGGCCGAACGTGGATTCGGCGTCACCGTCTACGAGCGGCGTGCGCTGGGCGGTAAGGCTCGCAGCATAGCCGTGGCGGGCAGTGGCCGCGGCGGGCGGGCCGATCTTCAGGGTGAGCACGGATTCCGTTTCTTCCCGGGCTTTTATCACCACATTCCCGACACCATGCGTCGAATTCCGTTCGCGGGTAATGCCAATGGTGTTTGGGACAACCTGGTTCCGGCCGCCGAGGCACGGTTTTCCCGGGCCGGCGCCGGCGACACCATCGTGCCGATGGACGGGAAAGCGAAGCCGTGGGGCAATCCGGACGAATTCCGGCAGACCGTCGCCTCGGTGATCTCCACCTCCATGAAGATGCCGATGACCGAGGCGCTCTATTTCGCGAATCGGCTACTGGTCTTCAACACCAGTTGTGACGATCGCCGCTTCGGGCAGTGGGAGAATTTGGCCTGGCGCGATTTTCTCGGCACTCGTGATCGTTCGCAGGAATTCCGCATGCTGATGTCGCGAACCCTGACGACCCTGCTGGTCGCGGCGAAGGACGATCACGCCAGCACCCGCACGATCGGCTCGATGGGGGAGCAGTTCCTCGGCAATCCGCTGCAGACCGGTAACGACGGCCCCCTCGACCGGCTGCTGAACGGCCCCACCAACGAGGCGTGGATCGACCCGTGGGTAGCGCATCTGCGCGGCCTCGGGGTGCGCTTCGAGACCGCCGAACTGCGCGGTCTCGAGGTGCGCGATCGCCGGATCGCCGGTGCGCGGATCGCCGGTGGTCCGGGTGGTGAGCAGGCCGTGGACGCGGACTATTTCGTCCTGGCCGTGCCGGTCGAGGTGGCGCGCGCCCTGTGGACGCCGGAAATTCTCGCCGTGCAGCCGGAGTTGGCGGCGATGAACGATCTGGTGGTCAACTGGATGAGCGGTGTGCAGTTCTATCTGAACCGGCTCACCGAGATCGCCCGCGGGCATACCGCCTATGTCGATTCGCCGTGGTCGCTGACCTCCATCTCGCAGGGCCAGTTCTGGTCGCGCACAAAGGTTTCCGAACTGGGCGACGGTTCCGTGCGGGACTGTCTGTCGGTCGACATCTCGGACTGGAACACCCCGGGCATCCTCTACGCGAAACCGGCGATCGAATGTACTCACGACGAAATCGCCCGGGAGGTCTGGGCGCAGCTCGGTAAGCACCTGGAAGGTGCTTCGGCGCTGCGGGATTCGGATCTGGTGTCCTGGTTCCTCGACACCGGGGTGACCTGGAATGCCGGCAGTGGCCGCAATACCAACGCCGATCCGCTGCTGATCAATACCGCGGGCTCGTGGGCGGGACGGCCGAATGTGCACGGTGGTCTCGAAAACCTGTTCCTGGCAGGCGATTACGTGCGCACCAATATCGACCTGGCGACCATGGAGGGCGCCTGCGAGGCGGCGCGCACGGCCGTGAACGCCCTGCTGGACGCGTCCGGTTCGGACGCCGCCCGCTGCCGCCTGTTCACGCTCTACCGGGCGCCGGAGCTGGAGCCGCTGCGGCAGGCCGACCGCGCCCGCTACGCCGCCGGACAACCGAACATATTCGACGTACCGATGTAGGGCTGCTCCCGGGTGTGACGAAACCGACTGACATCGGCCGATATCGCGCGTTGAATGAGGTGATGAGCGAGATCACCAGCCCCGCCGAGCTCCGGGACCTGCTCGGTGAGCCCGCGCCGCGGGCGGCGACGAAGGAACGGACTCGGCTGCATCCGCGCGACCGGGAGTGGATCTCGGTCTCCCCGTTCGCCGTTCTGGCCACCAGTGATGCCGAGGGCAATTGCGATGCCTCGCCGAAGGGCGATCCGGCCGGATTCGTGCGCGTGATCGACGATCGCACCCTGGCGATCCCGGAGCGGCCGGGCAATCGCCGGGGCGACGGATATTTCAATATCCTGTCCAATCCGCACGTCGGGGTGCTTTTCCTGATGCCGGGCCGCAACGAGACGCTGCGAGTCAACGGCCGCGCGCGGCTGCTGCGTGACGCGCCCTATTTCGACGACATGGTGGTCAAGGGGCACCGGCCGATCCTCGCCATCGAAGTGGCGGTCGAGCAGATCTTCTACCACTGCGCCAAGGCACTGCTGCGCAGTGAGTTGTGGCGGGCCGAACGCTGGCCGGAGGATCCGCTGCCCAGCCATGCCGCACTGGTGAAGGAGGTTCAGCGCAACACCACCGAATCGCTGGAGCAGCTACAGGACTACTACTCGCCGGAGAACTACCGGCGCATGCTCTACTGAGCCGCTGCGGCCCGGTCCCCTCCGGCGCGGCCATTGCCGCCGCGGGCCCGGCCGCCGCAGATCACATCGGCCGATAGCGCGCCCGGCGGCCACCACCAATACACTCGCGTGGTGGCAGACATCTCGGTGCGCGGACGGCTGGCGCTGCGGGCAGCGGCAGCGGCGTCGTGGGCCTCGCAGAAGGCCGGACGCGGTAAGGGGTCGATGATCGGCGGGCTCATCGCCCTGCAGATCGCCCCGGACATCATGACCCAACTGGGCCGGGGGCGGCGCACGGTGCTTGTCACCGGCACCAACGGCAAATCGACCACGACCCGGATGACCGCGGCCGCATTGGCCGAAGTGGGCCGGGTGGTCACCCAGGCCGACGGCGCCAATATGGATGCCGGGATCGTCGCCGCGCTGAGTGTCGACCGCACCGCGCCGGTGGCGGCCATCGAGGTCGACGAACTGCACCTGCCCCATGTCGCCGATGCCCTGAATCCGGCCGCGGTGGTCCTGCTGAACCTCAGCCGCGATCAGCTCGACCGGGTGGGCGAGATCAATATGATCGAGCGCAAACTGCGCGAGGGCATGGCCCGCCATCCCGAGACGGTGCTGATCGCCAACTGCGACGACGTGCTGATCACCTCGATCGCCTACGACCACCCCAACGTGGTGTGGGTTTCGGCCGGCAGCGGCTGGGCGGTCGACGCCACCAGCTGCCCGCGCAGCGGTGAACCGATCGTCTGGGAGGGAACCCACTGGCGCAGCACCGGCGCCGATTTCGAACGCCCGGAACCGCGATGGTGGGTCGACGCGGACTATCTGTGCGGGCCGGATGGCCTGAAATTGCCGCTGCGCCTTGCCCTTCCGGGCCGAGCCAATCGTGGTAACGCCGCCCAGGCGGTGGCCGCGGCGGTCACTCTGGGCGCGAAGCCGGAGACCGCGGTGCGGGCCGCGGGAACCGTCCGCGAAATTGCCGGGCGCTACCGCACCGTGCGGGTCGGCGAGCACTCCGCGCGGCTGCTGCTGGCCAAGAATCCGGCCGGCTGGCAGGAGGCGCTGTCGATGATCGACCCGGCCGCAACGGGTTTGGTGATCGCGGTCAACGGCCAGGTGCCCGACGGTGAGGATCTGTCGTGGCTGTGGGATGTGCGTTTCGAACACTTCGAGGGCACCCAGGTGGTGGCAGCGGGTGAACGCGCCACCGATCTGGGTGTGCGCCTGACCTATGCCGGTGTGGAACATACGACGGTGCCGAATCCATTGCGCGCCATCGCTTCCTGCCCGCCCGGACAGGTCGAGGTGCTCGCCAACTACACCGCCTTCCGGGATCTGAACCGCGATCTGGACGCCCGGGGACAGGACGCGATCTGCGATGAGTGAGTCGACGGTACGGATCGGGCTTGTCCTGCCCGATGTGATGGGCACCTACGGTGACGGCGGAAATGCCCTGGTCCTGCGGCAACGCCTGCGCATGCGAGGCATCGACGCGGAGATCGCGGAGATCACGCTGAACGATCCGGTGCCCGAATCACTGGACATCTACACCCTCGGCGGTGCCGAGGACTCCGCGCAGCGCCTGGCCACCCGGCATCTGCAACGCTATCCCGGACTGCAGCTCGCGGCCGCGAAAGGCGTTCCGGTACTGGCGATCTGCGCCGCGATCCAGGTGCTGGGCAACTGGTACGAGACCTCCGCCGGCGAGCGGGTGGACGGCGTCGGACTGTTCGACGTGACCACCACACCGCAGCGGGTACGTGCCATCGGCGAGGTGGCCACCACCCCCGCTCTCGCCGGGCTGACACAGCCGCTCACGGGATTCGAAAACCACCGGGGCGGAACCACTCTCGGTGCCGCCGCCACCGGTCTGGGGCGGGTCACCAAGGGAGTCGGCAATGGTGTCGGCGACGGTCTCGAAGGCGTGGTGCAGGGCTCGGTGATCGGCACCTACATGCACGGTCCGGCTCTGGCTCGCAATCCCGAGCTGGCCGACCACCTGCTCGCGCGGGCGCTCGGCGTGAGCGGGCTCGAACCGCTGGAGTTGCCCGAGGTCGATCGGCTGCGCCGCGAGCGTCTACGGGCCTGAACGCCGTTGCTCACACTCCTGAATCCGGACACCCCGCTGAACAGTTGATATAGCCGTTCGATATGCAACGGGTCCTCCCGTCGCCGTCGATCCTGTTGAGACAATAGATATTTGGCGGTAATCTCGCGCGCGGCCATGCGTGATGAGGAGGTGGCCGGTGCACAGACGCGCTTTTCTACAGGCGGCCGGTGCGGCAGCAGTGCTGGGCGTCGCGGGCGCAATGCGCGGTGTCGGCCCGGCCAGCGCGGATCCGCTGTGGAACGAGCTGTTCCGCAGCTGGGTCCCGGAGATCTTCGCGCCGCTGCCGGATCCGCCCGAACATTCCGAGGCGATCGTCATCGGGTCCGGATTCGGCGCGGCGGTCGCGGCGCTGCGGCTGGCCGAAGCGGGTATCTCGAATACGGTGCTGGAACGTGGTTCACGTTGGCCGAACGATCCGCAGCGCGAGATCTTCACCGGTGATGATCTGCCCGATGGCCGGGGCTTCTGGCATCGCACCAGTTTCACCGGCGTCACCAAGGTGCCGATGGAGTTCGCCGATTTCGGCGGTGTTCTCGATATCACTCCGTTCGGCGGTATCGATGTCTGGCGCGGTGCCGCGGTGGGCGGCGGCTCGGTGGTTTTCACCGGCTGTATGATCGCGCCGCAGCAACGGCATTTCGACGAAATCTTCAGGGGCGTAGTCGATTACGGTGAACTGGACCGGGTCTACTATCCGCGGGTGCGGCAGATGTTGCGGTTGTCGCCGATGCCGGCGGATATCTACAATTCCGAACCGTTCACCCATTCGCGGATGTGGAACGCGCAGGTCCGCAAGGCCGGATATCAGCCGCTGCCCAGCGATTCGATCTTCAACTGGGACGTCCTGCGCAGCGAACTGGCCGGCGGCTCCCGTGCGTCGGCGACCGCGGCCCGCAGTAATCTCGGCAACTCCAACGGCGCGAAGTTCGATCTGAACCAGAATTATCTGAAGTACGCCCAGGACTCCGGCCGGTCGAAGGTTTTCCCGGGCCATCGGGTGGACAGCATCGGCCGTGACGGTGACCGCTACGTGGTGCGGATCAGCAAACTGGATCCGATGGGCACGGTACTCGCCATCCGCACGCTGACCTGCGACAAACTCTTCCTGGGCGCAGGTTCGGTCGGCACCACCGAACTGCTGGTCCGTGCCCGGGACACCGGTGCGCTATCGAATCTCAACGAGCATGTCGGTGCGGGCTGGGGTACCAACGGCGATGTGGTGCTGGCCCGCAGCGCGAGCCGGCTGGCCGGTCTGGGCCAGGGCGTGCCGAGTGCGGGCCGGATCTTCGACGAGTCGGAGATGCCGCTGACCCTGGAAAGCTGGTACATCCCCGGCATACCCGTGGAGACCGGCGGGCTGGCCTCGCTCGGGCTCGTCATCGATCCGACGCGGGCCACGATCACCTACGACGCGCGCCGCGATGCCGCCGCGATGAACTGGCCGCGCCAGTCGCAGGACGCGATCGTGGCGGCCTGCCGCACGGTCGACCGGCGCATCGGTGAGCGCGCGGGGTCCCTTGTCGACTATGGGCCGGTCGGTTACGACGCGAACGCCCCTTTCACCGCGCATCCCCTGGGTGGTGCGGTACTAGGGCAGGCCACCGACAACTACGGCCGGGTGGCCGGATATCAGGGCCTGTACGTCGTGGACGGTGCGGCGATCCCCGGCAGCACCGGTGCGGTCAATCCGTCGCTGACGATCACAGCGGTGGCCGAGCGCAATCTCGAGGCGATCATCCGGTCCGGCCACTGATTTCGCACGGGTGGGACCTTCGCCGCGGCGCTGCGGTCGCCGCGGGGCCGTACTCTCGGCGGGTACCCGTTCGATGTGGAAGGGACCGTTCGTGGCGCACTCGTACCCGCGTAAACCGCCGGCACTGTGGACCGATCTGGTGATGTTGGCGCTCGCGGTTGTCTCTGTGGTGCTGGTCGCCTGGATCACCTTCTTCCCGGTGACCGGACACACCTACCACGCGATCATGGTGGTGGACTATTCGATCTGCGCGGTCTTCGCCGCCGAATTCCTGTGGCGCTGGCGGCGGGCCGACTGGTCGTGGACGTTCCCATTCGTCTACTGGTACGAGGTCCTGGGCATGATCCCGGTGACCAGCCCGTTCTTCCGCGGTTTCCGATTGCTGCGGATCGTGGTGATCCTGGTGCGCCTGGCCCGGGTGGCGGACCGTGCTTTCGGTGACCGGGTGACCGCCGCGGTCGTCAACCGTTCGGTGGGCGTGATCGTCGACGCGGTGAAGCGGCCGGTCACGATGGCCGTGCTGGAGGAGGTCGCCGAGGTACTGCGCCGTGGGCAGTACACCCGCAATATCGCCGCCGCGCTCGAGGAGAACCGCGACGAGTTGGATGCGATGATCCTGCAACTGATCAAGGACGATCCCGCCGTGGGCCGGGTGCGCTACTTACCGTTCCACGACGAGATCATTCGCGCCATCGCCGACACCAGCTTCCGCATCATCTTTCAGGTGCTCGCCGATCCCCGTACCGACGAGTTGGTGGGAGATGTGTTGCGGGAGAACATCAATCAGATGCGGGACGCGGTACGCGAGGGCGGCGATCTCCCGCCGGAGACGACGGATCACAAACTGCTGCGGACATCCGGGGAGTCGGTGCCGGGCCGGTGATCGCCGCCGTGCCGGACGACCTCGCGTGGTTGCGCGTATCGCAGTGTCTCCCAGCCGATCAGGGCCGCCAGTACGGCGCACAGCAGAGCCAGGGCCGCCATCGCCGGCAGGACGGCGGCCAGTGGAATCAGTGCGATCAGCGCGGCCGAGGTCACCAGGCGAGGCCACAGTACGGTCCCGGTCGCGTAGTGGCGGAAGCCGACCAGCGCGATCAGATACAGCACCACGCCGCCGTACAGCGCGAACAGCGGGATACCGTGCAGCCGGTCGTGCAGGGTGTGCCCCGCCGCACCGCCGAGATAGTTCAGTGTCTTCTTGAGCCCGAGTGACAGCGCGACGATGCCGACGACCATCGGGAAATGCCAGAAGGTGTAGCAGTTGCGCGCGATCTGGACCCGCCGGGCACCGCGCGCCCGGCTCAGTGCCTGCTCCACCACACTCGCCGCGACGTCGAAGTAGGCCCACCACAGGAGTGCCGAAACTGTTAGTGCCAGTAGCGATCCCACGGTGATGGACCAGGAGATCGGCAATCCGGCCATGCCGACGCCGATGGAGACGATGGATTCACCCAGTGCGACGATCACGATGAGCCCGTGCCGTTCGGCGAAATGCGAGGCCGAGTTCAGCCGCCAGTCGTTGCCCGCGAAGAAGGTCCACACCATATCGCCGACGACGGCAGCGATCCAGAGCACGATCTGCACGGTGCCGTGTTCGATCGCCGCCACGATCAACAGTGTGGTGCCGATGGTGATCGAATCCGGCGGCCCACCGGCCGACCTGTCCGCGCAGCTGCCGGTCCTCGGTACTGGCGAGCCAGAACATGGCGAGATGGACCAGCCGGATCACCAGATAGCCGACGGCGAACACCAGCGGGCCGTACCAGCCGCCGGGCATATCGTGGAAGGCCTCCGGAATCACCTCGGCGACAGTGAGTCCCGCGCCCATCGCGGCGAACATCGCGATCCGGGCGATCCCCTCGTCGGCCTTGATCACATTGCCGAGCCAGGCGTAGGCGATCCACACCCACCACACGACCGCGAGCACCAGCAGTGCTCGCAGCATGTTGAGCGCGGTGACCTCGTGTGCGGCCAGATCGGTCACCTGGGTGAACGCGAACACCAAAACGAGATCGAAGAACAACTCCAGCTGCGTCACCGAGGCGTTCTCGGTGACCGCCTGGAAACGTGTGGGTCTGACACCGGTCATCCGCACATCGTGGCAGGACCGTCCGACGCCGTCGCGCCGATTCCGCGGTCAGCTCACTTCGTAGTTCTCGCCGAAGGGAAATTTCTCGATGTACTCGATGAGGTTGTGTACGGCCTCGTCGTTGGCGCGCGACAGCGTGCGCTTGAGCAGCAGGCCCGGAACCGGGATGGGCAGATACACCTCGGAGTGGTACCAGACCTCGGTGCCTTCATTGGTTTCCTCGATATCGAACCAGCCCTTGCCGCCGCCGCCGGCGGCGCTCTCCACCACTTCCCAGCTGATGCGATCGGGCTTGCAGGTGTATTCGAGGACCTGGCGGTCGGAGTTGTTGAGTGTCGTCACGGTCGCGTAGACGCGCCGGGGCCGGTCGAATTCGTCGCGGCTCGCCACCCGCACATCGCGATGCGCAGGTGACCATTCCGGGATCCGCTCGACGGCCAGCAAAGCTTCCTGGACCTGATCGGCGTCGAGTTCGATGATGAATCGGTGGTCGGTCTTTGTGCGCATCTTGTCCTCCACCCCCCGTACTCTTCGGCCGATTGTCTCCAGCGTCACACGCGGTCGTCAACCGTCTGGTCTGTTCCGGAGTTGTAGAGACCGACCAGTCCGATTTATTTCCGGGGCAGGCTCGAGGTTTGCGGTTGTGCTTCGATCTGGCATCGAGTCGGTGACGACGCGTGTCCGGCGCGCCTCGCGTGGGCAAAGCCGAGGACTCCGGTTGCTGGGGCGTCGCCGGGCCTACCCCCTGCTGGGAAAGGGGGCTTGACGTAGAGAGTCGTCACAGTTACCGGTGGTGAAGGACCTCGCAGTCGGGTCCCGGGAAGACCAGGCTCTCATGCCCGTCCTCGAACCGGACGACGTAGGGCGGAGCGCCGTCACTGCCCCGCGCCTCGAGGATTTCACCGGTGCGCTCGGGTATCCCCACGGCATTGCTGTGTACTCGGATGCGATCGCCGACAGATGCCTGCATGCCCGCCATTATCAATCGATGTGATACTCACCACAAGGGTGGTGGACGTGTCCGATTTCGGGCCTTCCGGCCGGGTCAACGGGCCTCGCGAAGGAAAGAGAGGCGTACCCGGCGGATCGGGTTGTCGATGTTGAGATCCACGAAGGCTATCGACTGCCAGGTGCCGAGCGTCAGCTCACCGTTCAGCACCGGGATGGTCGCGTACGGCGCGATGAAGGCGGGCATGACATGGGAGCGGCCGTGGCCGTGGGAGCCGTGGGCGTGCCGCCAGCGATCATCGGCGGGCAGTAGGTCCCGCAGGGCGGTCAGCAGGTCATCGTCGCTGCCCGCGCCGAGTTCGATCAGGGCCACCCCGGCGGTGGCGTGCGGGACGAACACGTGCAGTAGTCCGTCGCCGCCCTCGGCCGCCTCGCGCAGGAACATGGCGCACTGCGGGGTCAGATCGTGGATCACCTCGCGGTCGCCGGTGCTCAGCTCGATCTCGATGCTCTTCATAGGCTCATCGTGCGCCCTCCGGATTGTGGATATGGGCAAACCTCGCGGACGTGTTCTCGTGACCGATCCGCGTGCCGCGCCGGTGGTCGCGACACCCGTGGGATTACTCACACCGCGGTAGCCCGCGGCCCGGCAGGCACCCTTCGATGGGCGGCGTTCGCCGAGTTGACACGGCTATTCGCGACATAAACGGCGGGTTTTGCTGCGGCGCAACGCCGATCCCGGGCCGAATCGCCGCAATGTCCCGGATCGGCGCTGGTCCGGGAGCCGTGACCGGGCCGCGGAGTGGGCCGGCCGATCCGCCCCCGTCGGAGGTAGCCCTCCTGCCGATGGACTCCGGTCGGTACTCTTGGTGCCTGGTAACAGCAGCTAGTCGATCTTGGAGGACCCCACAGTGGCTCTCGTCGTTCAGAAGTACGGAGGATCTTCGCTCGAGTCTGCCGAGCGAATCCGGCGCGTCGCTGAGCGGATCGTGGAGACGAAGAAGCAGGGGCACGACGTGGTCGTCGTGTGCTCGGCAATGGGCGATACGACCGACGAATTGCTCGATTTGGCCCAGCAGGTCGCGCCCGCGCCCCCCGCTCGTGAACTCGACATGTTGCTCACCTCCGGTGAGCGGATGTCGAACGCGCTGGTGGCCATGGCGATTCATTCGCTCGGCGCCGACGCCTGTTCGTTCACCGGCTCCCAGGCCGGCGTCATCACGACCGGTACCCACGGCAACGCCCGCATCATCGACGTCACCCCGTCCCGCGTCCGCGACGCTCTCGACGAGGGCATGATCGTGCTCGTCGCGGGCTTCCAGGGCGTCTCGCAGGACTCCCGCGACATCACCACCCTGGGCCGCGGCGGTTCCGACACCACCGCGGTGGCGCTGGCCGCCGCGCTCGAGGCCGATGTCTGCGAGATCTACACCGATGTGGACGGCGTGTTCACCGCCGATCCGCGCATCGTCCCGGATGCGCAGAAGCTGGATCAGGTGAGTTTCGAGGAGATGCTCGAGCTGGCAGCGACCGGCGCGAAGGTGCTCATGCTGCGCTGCGTCGAATACGCCCGCCGCTACAACGTTCCGGTGCACGTGCGGTCGTCCTATACCGACCGCAAGGGCACCTACATCTACGGATCGATGGAGGACATCCCCTTGGAGGACGCAATTCTCACCGGCGTCGCGCACGATCGCAGCGAGGCCAAGGTGACCGTCGTCGGCCTGCCGGACGAGCCGGGCTACGCGGCCAAGGTGTTCCGCGCCATCGCCGACGCCGAGATCAACATCGACATGGTGTTGCAGAACATCTCCAAGATCGAGACGGGCAAGACCGACATCACCTTCACCCTGCCTCGGGCCGACGGCCCGCGCGCGGTGGAGTTCCTGACCAAGCGGCAGGGCGAACTCGGCTTCGCTCAGGTGCTCTACGACGACCACATCGGCAAGGTGTCGCTGGTCGGCGCGGGTATGAAGAGCCATCCCGGCGTCACCGCCACCTTCTGTGAGGCGCTGGCCAAGGCGGGCATCAACATCGACCTGATCTCGACTTCCGAGATCCGCATCTCGGTCCTGGTCAAGGACACCGAACTGGACGAGGCGGTGCAGGTGCTGCACAAGGCCTTCGATCTGGGCGGCGACGAGGTCGCGGTCGTGCACGCCGGAACGGGGCGATAACCCGTGGGCGTTCGTGTCGGTGTCGTCGGCGCGACCGGGCAGGTCGGCGCCGTCATGCGGAAACTGCTGGAAGAGCGCGATTTTCCCGCCGACGAGGTGCGGTTCTTCGCCTCCTCGCGGTCGGCAGGGAAGAAGCTGCCGTGGCGCGGTGGCGAGATCGTGGTCGAGGATACCGAGACCGCGGATCCGAGCGGGCTGGATATCGCCCTGTTCTCGGCCGGCGCGACCATGTCCCGGGTGCAGGCCCCGCGCTTCGCCGCCGCCGGAGTGACCGTCATCGACAACTCCTCGGCCTGGCGCAAGGATCCCGAGGTGCCGCTGGTGGTCAGCGAGGTGAATCCCGAGCAGACCACGAACCTGGTCAAGGGCATCATCGCCAACCCCAACTGCACCACCATGGCCGCCATGCCGGTGCTCAAGCCACTGCACGACGAGGCCGGACTGTCCCGGCTGATCGTCTCCAGCTATCAGGCCGTGTCCGGCAGCGGGCTGGCCGGGGTCGAGGAGCTCGCCTCACAGGCGCGTGCGGTGATCGACGATGCGGAGAAGCTGACGCACGACGGCAGCGCCGTGCAGTTCCCCGCGCCGAACAAGTATGTCGCGCCGATCGCGTTCAACGTGCTGCCGCTGGCCGGGGCGATCGTCGACGACGGTTCCGGTGAGACCGACGAGGATCAGAAGCTGCGCAACGAGAGTCGTAAGATTCTCGGCCTGCCGGAGCTACTGGTGAGCGGCACCTGCGTGCGGGTCCCGGTCTTCACCGGGCATTCGCTGTCGATCAACGCCGAATTCGATCGGCCGCTCTCGGTCGCGCGCGCACAGGAACTGCTCGCGGCCGCTCCGGGTGTGAAGCTGGTGGACGTCCCGACTCCGCTGCGGGCTGCCGGTGGCGACGAGTCTCTCGTCGGCCGCATCCGCCAGGATCCGGGTGCGCCGGAGGGACGCGGTCTGGCCCTGTTCATCTCGGGCGACAACCTGCGAAAGGGCGCCGCGCTCAACACGATTCAGATCGCGGAAGTCCTGCTCGCACAGCGCTGAGTATTCGATTCGGAATGGGCCGCCCGGATAACGGGCGGCCCATTTCCGTGTCTGTGAGCCTGTCTGTGGACCCGGGCCGGATCAGCGCCCGCGCAGTCCGTCGAAGACCACGGCGAATGCTCGCGCGCGCTGATCTTCGGTCGCGGTGTGGGTGACGGTGAAGGTGCCCTTGAGAATTCGCATCAGATCGTCGATGTCGATATCGGCGCGCACCGCCCCGGAGTCCTGGGCGCGCTCCAGTACCCGAGCCACCACCGCCTGGAATTCCTTTGTCGGACCGGTGATCTCGGCCGTCTGGTGACCGCCGAGCGCATCGGCGAGATCGCGCTTCACGCTGCCCTGGTTGACCATGTGATCGAGTAGTTCGAAGAAGGCCGCGGCCGGATCGTCGGCGGCCTCGAGGCCGCCCGCGTACTCGATCATTCGCTCGATATTGTCGACGATGGCGGCCTGGAACAACGCTTCCTTGGTGGGGAAGTGGCGGTAGACGGTACCGGGCCCTACTCCGGCGCGACGCGCGATCTCGTCCAGCGGAACCGAAATACCCTCGGCGGCAAAGGCTTCGCGCGCCGCCATCAGGACCCGCTCGCGGTTTCGGCGAGCGTCGGCGCGCAGGGCGCGCCGCGGTTCGGCCGCCGGTTCCGCTGTCTGATTCTCCGCCACAGCGAGATTCTACCCGTTCGCCGGTTGACAAACGGGGCGTTCGTTCCAGATCATAAACGGGGCATACGTTCCGCTTATCCTGACGAGGAGTACATCATGGTTTCCCCTTCGGTGCTCAGCCCCCGAGAAGTCGTCGAGCAGTTGTTCTCGACGCTGTCCTCGCGTGATGCCGATGCCTTCGTGGCGTCGCTGGCCGCGGACGCGTTGTTCGAGATCCCGTTCCCGATTCCCGGTATGCCCCAGCAGATCCAGGGGCGCGAGGCGATTCGCGAACATCTGGCGCAGCGATGGCCGGGACTGTCCGGAATCGAGATCCACGGGGTCTATCCCACGATCTACGAGACGGCCGATCCCGGTGTGCTGTTCGTGGAGAACGACGTGGATATGACCGTCGCCGGCGCCCGGGCACGCGTCCACACCTCGGTCAACAGAGTGCATGTCCGCGACGGTGCGGTGACATTCTTCCGCGACTACATGGATACCGCGCGAGTAGCGGGCCTGCGCGACTGAGGCCGGCCCCGCACTCCGCTCAGCGGATGCCCGGAGTGCGGGGGTCGGGTCCCAGGCAGGCCAGGATCAGGCAGCCCGGCGGCGCGTCGGAGAACGGCGGTGTGAGTGGAATGTTCAGGCAGGACAGGACATTGCAGCCCCGATAGGTATCGGGCCCGATGCCGAACAGGGCGAGAGTGATATTCGGATCGAAGTAGGTGCGGGGGTCCAGCGTGATCGGCGGTTCGACATAGGGGCCCGGATCCGGGATCGGCGGCTGTTCGAAGGCGGCCACCAGCCGCCGGAAGAATTCCCATGTCAGCTCGGTCGGATTCTGCAGAATGCCGGTCGGCCCGCCCGAACTGTGATTACCGAATACACCGGTCCAGACCACGGTCAGACCCAGGCTGGGGATGAAGAACGCGTTCTGCAATCCCATGCCGGACATCGCGAATACGTCCGCGGGCAGGAAGGACGGCATCTCGATACAACCGGGGCGCACCCAGAACAGGTATCCGTAACAGGTGTGGGCAGGGCCGGGCTGCCGCGCCCGGTGCAGATAGTCCGATGAGATCAGGCGCTGCCCGTCCCACTGTCCGTCATTGCTCACGAGCAGGGCCAGTTTGGCCAGATCGTCCGGCGGGATCAGCAGATGGGCGTAGCCGTAGGTGTGGCCGGAGCGATCCCGGGCCCAGTAGTAGTCCCCTCGCTCGATCCCCAAGGGGGTGAACAGCTCTCGTTGCGCGAACTGTTGCAGTGGCTCGCCCGCCGCGAGTTCGATCACGTAGGTCAGCAGATCGACATTGCGCTGACTGTAGGAGAATTCGGTTCCCGGTGAATTGTCGAACGGCACGCCCAGGGCCTGCACCGCGCTGTTCGGATCGATCGGGATGACGCCGGACACCCCTTCGTTGATCACCCCGACTCGCAGTCCCGAGGTTTCGGTCAGCAGATCCCGCACCGTGATGGCTCGGTGGGCGGCATCGCCCAGGCCGGCCGGAAGATACCGGCCGATCGGTGCGTCTGTATCGAGTTTTCCCTGATCCCAGGCGATTCCGGCGACCAGGGATACGACCGATTTGGTGACACTCCAGACGTTCCACGGCACCTGACCGGTGGCCGCGTTGTTCGGCCCGGAGCCGATCAGGCAGTTGTTGCGGAAGATCTTGATATTCAGCCGATTTCGCTCGGTGGCGAATTGCAGCGCCGAGGCCAGCCGGGCCGGGTCCATATCCTGCGATTCGGGAGTGGCGGTGGTGAATTCGCGCCCCGAGCCGATCGCACAGCTCGACTCGACCGGTACGGCCCCGGCCGTGGCCGCGCAGGTGCCACCGATCAAAACCGTGACGAGTACCCCGATCACCCAACCGCGTAGGCGTCCCATGTGTGCGAGGTTAACTCCGGGCATCCGCTCGGACGGCCGACATACGCCCGGCCGCAACCAAATCGGAACCGGGCTCGCATCCGCGGCCCTGGGGCCGAACAGCGAAGCGCCGCCGGGTGGGGGACCTGGCGGCGCCGGCACGCAGCATCGCTGCGCGAGCGGGGCAGACGCCACGCCTGGTCCGCCGCTCGGGTGCCGACGCCCGACAAGCGCCTCTCGGCGAGTGGTCGCTCGAAGCGACAAAAGGGGTGGGGCCCGGGGCTGTCCCGACGCCGGCAATGGGTATCAACCCTCGGGTCCGGTGATCTATTTCCCGGCCGCGATGTGATCTGGACAACGGACCAACTATTCGGCCGATCGCACTGTCGAGGACGTGACACGGGAAACATTCTTAACAGTCTTTTCTTGACTTATTCCAGAAAAGTCGCAGACTGGGTTTATGCACACCGACGGTTTCGATCCCCGCGAGCGATTGCGGTCGGTCGGCCTGCGGGTCACCCGGCCGCGGGTGGCCGTGCTGGATGCGATTGTGGCTCAACCACATTCGGATGCCGACCGGGTGGCTGCCGCGGTGCGGGAGAAACTCGGTTCGGTGTCGACGCAGGCGGTGTACGACGTGCTGCGCGCCTGTGTGGACGCCGGTCTGCTGCGCCGGATCGAGCCGGCCGGATCGGCGGCGCGCTACGAGGCGCGGATCGCCGACAACCACCACCATCTGGTGTGCAGGAAGTGCGGCACGGTCGCGGATGTGGACTGTGCCGTGGGCGCTGCCCCCTGTCTCGACCCGTCGGATGCCCACGGTTTCACCGTCGACGAGGCCGAGATCGTGTTCTGGGGACTGTGCCCGAACTGTCGTCGAGCCGACGACACGTCATCCCGATAGCCGGAGGCTCGAGAAACGCCGAGCGCCGATGAGAAACCATGCGCGGCTTCTCGTCGGTGCGACCGGGTGCGGGTGTCCCGCTTATATACAGGAGGATTCGATGTCCGAGTCGACCACCAAGCCGACCACCACCAATACCGGAACCCCGGTCCCCAGCGACAACGAATCGCTGACCGCCGGCACCCAGGGGCCGATCCTGCTGCACGACCACTACCTGATCGAGAAGCTGGCCCAGTTCAACCGGGAGCGGGTGCCCGAGCGAATCGTGCACGCCAAGGGGGCGGGAGCCTATGGTGAACTCGTCGTCACCGGCGATGTCAGCCGCTACACCGAGGCCGCGCTGTTCCAGCCGGGTGCGCGTACCGAATCGCTGGCGCGGTTCTCCACCGTCGCGGGTGAGCAGGGCAGCCCGGATACCTGGCGTGATCCGCGCGGATTCGCGGTCAAGTTCTACACCCCGGAGGGCAACTACGATCTGGTCGGCAACAACACGCCGGTCTTCTTCATCAAGGATCCGATCAAGTTCCCCGACTTCATCCGCTCGCAGAAACGGTTGCCGGGCAACGGCCTTCGCGATCACAATATGCAGTGGGACTTCTGGACCCTGCGGCCCGAATCGGCACATCAGGTGACCTGGCTGATGGGTGATCGCGGTATTCCGAAGTCGTATCGCCACATGAACGGCTATGGGTCGCACACCTATCAGTGGATCAATGCCGAGGGGGAGCGGTTCTGGGTCAAGTACCACTTCAAGACCGATCAGGGCATCGACTTCCTGACCCAGGCCGAGGCCGATCGGCTGGCCGGTACCGATCCCGACTATCACCGCCAGGATCTGTGGGATGCCATCGAAGGTGGCGATTTCCCCAGCTGGTCGGTGTATGTCCAGGTGATGCCGGTCGGCGAGGCGGCGAACTACCGCTTCAACCCGTTCGATCTGACGAAGGTGTGGTCGCACCAGGACTACCCCTTGATCGAGGTCGGCACGTGGACGCTCAACCGCAATCCTCGCAACTACTTCGTAGAGATCGAGCAGGCCGCGTTCGAACCCTCGGCCATCGTGCCCGGGATCGGTTACTCGCCGGACAAGATGCTGCTGGGCCGCGTATTCGCCTATGCCGACGCGCACCGCTACCGGATCGGTACGAACTATCACCAGCTGCCGCCGAACCGCGCCCGGGCGGCCGAGGTGGACTCCTACTCCAAGGAGGGCGCCATGCGGTACGAGTTCAACGGGCCGGACATCCCGGTCTACGCGCCGAACTCGTTCGGCGGGCCGCACGCCGATCCCGCCCGCGCGCCGGAGGAGGCGGCCTGGAGCTTCGAGCCCGAACAGGTTCGCGCCGGCTACATCGAGCACGCCGAGGACAGTGACTGGGCGCAGCCGGGCACGTTGGTGCGCGAGGTCTACAACGACGAACAGCGCGACCGGCTGGTGAGCAATGTGGTCGGGCATGTGCTGGGCGGCGTGCGCGAACCCGTGCTGAGCCGGGTGTTCGACTACTGGAAGAACGTCGATCCCGAAATCGGCAAGCGCATCGAGGAAGGGGTGCGCTCCGGGCGCAACGGCAACGGCTGAGCGCATCGAATACCCGGGCCCGCAGCGGAAAATCGCTGCGGGCCCGTCCGTGTCGGGGCCCGTAACACTCCATCGGAACCTGGTTGAGCGAGTAGCGGGGACACGGATCCGCAGTCTCGCCGCCGGCCGCGTGCGGGTTGTCAACCGGGTGGCAGCAGGATGTCGGCCAGCCGGACCGCGGTGCGGTGATCCAGCGGTTCGTGACCGAGCAGGAAGCGATACCAGAACAGGCCGTAGAACAGATCCACCAATAGCGCGATATCGGTATCCGCGGCCAGTTCGCCGCGCTCGAGCCCGCGGTGCAGCAGCTCCCGCACCGCCGTCCGGCGGGTGGCGGTGAAGGTCTGCAGCAATTCGGCCAGGTGCGCATCGTGTGCGGCTTCGCGGACCAGCGCGCGCAACGCGGGCTCGGTCGAATCCCGTTGGGCGCCAGTGAAAGTGGAGTCGACCACGGCCAGCAGATCGGTGCGCGCCGAACCGGTGTCCGGTGCGGTCACATCCTGGCGCGCGCGATCGAGCAGGGCGTCCAGCAGTAGCGCTCCCTTCGACGGCCACCACCGGTAGATCGTCTGTTTGCCGACCCCGGCCGCCGTCGCGATCGAGTCCACGGTGACCGGTTGCTCCTCGGAGGCCGCGAGCAGATCCAGGGCCGCATCCAGAATCGCCCGGTGCGTGGCCTCGTTGCGACGGCGGCCGGTGTGCCCGCGGGCGTGTGGCGACGAAGAATTCGGTTTTCGGCCTTGTGATCCCATGAACACCTCCCACTGATGGCGCTGTGCGGGAATAGGGGGCCCGCTACGCTCGTTGTCGAGACTGTCAGTCTCGACAAACTGTACAAGACAGGAAGATCCGTTATGAGCGCTCCCGGCAACATCAGTCACACCTCGCGGGTCGTCGTCATGGGCGGCAGTTCCGGGATCGGCGAGGCCACCGCCGCGCTGTTCGCCGGCGAGGGTGCCGAGGTCGTCGTCACCGGCCGCAACCAGGACAAGCTCGATGCCGCGGTGACTCGGCTGGGCGGCAAGACCACCGGATACCGGCTCGATGCGACCGACGCGGCACAGATCGCCGCCTTCTTCGAACAATCCGGCCCGATCGATCATCTGGTGATCGCAGTGAGTGGCTCGGCGGGCAGCGGCCCATTCGCCGAACTCGATCTCGATCAGCTGGTCGCGGGTTTCGACGGAAAGTTCTGGCCGCAGATTCGGATCGTCAAAGCCGCACTGCCGCAGCTGGATTCGAACGGATCGATCACCTTGATCACCGCGGCCTCGGCGAATGCCGCCTTCCCCGCCACCGCCGGACTGGCCGCGATCAACGGCGCGCTGAACGCCATGGTGGCCCCGCTGGCCGTGGAACTGGCACCGGTCCGGGTGAACGCGGTCGCGCCCGGAGTCATCGATACCGAATGGTGGGAGCGGGTTCCGGCGGAGCAGCGGCAAGCCTTGTTCGACGGGCTCGCGGCGACCACCCCGGTCGGCCGGGTCGGTGACCCGCGCGAGGTCGCGACGGCGATCCACCTACTGGCCACCAACGGCTTCGTCAGCGGTGTGGTCCTCGATGTGACCGGCGGAGCGAACCTGGCCACCGGTCGCTGAACACCCTCGTGGCGGGCCCGATATGCCGCTGTCGCGGCGGAGATCGTACCGGGATCTGGGTCAGGACCTCCGCCGCGAGTCCAGGCCGTCCATGATCAGCCCGAGTTCGTGTTCGAAGTTCTCCTCGCGGGTGCGAGCGGGGTCGCGGCCGACATGGCCGGCGTAACGCTGGTAGACCCGCGGATACGGACGCGCCGCCACCTGGGCGGCGGAGATCATCCGCTCGAACCATTGCTGTTCGTCCAGGCCGCTGCGCGCGATCGAGGCCAGTGCGGCCGCCTCCGTCGAGGTCGTGCCGATGGTGTAGGCGAAGATGGTGTTCAGTGCCCGATCGGCCGCGTTGTCATCGAACCCGGCGCGGTCCAGAATCGCCAGCATCGCTTCCGACAGCCGCAGCATATTCGGCCCCAGATAAACCAGGCCGGTGCTGGACATCGTCACCGGAATCCATGGATGCCGCAACATGATTCGCCGAATATCGCGACACAGTTCGAGCATTGTCGCGCGCCAGTCGCCCGGGGCGGGATCGGCGGGTAGCGCGATCTCGCCGAAGGCCTCGTCGACGACCAGCTCGAGCAGTTCGTCCTTGTTCGCGACGTGGGTGTAGAGCGAGGTTGCGCCCGCTCCCAACCGGCTGCCGAGTTTGCGCATGCTCAAGGCATCGAATCCGTCGGCGTCGAGTAGCGCGAGCGCTTCGGCCACGATCTGATCCCGGCTCAGCGCCGGTTGCTCGCGGCGCGCACGGTGCGGGCGGGTCCACACCGACGCAAGTTGTGGCGCGGCGGTATCCGGCGAACCGGAAGTTTCCGGGGTTCGGGCGACCATCACCTGTCCTTTCGCATCGGCTCCAGCATAGCCGTCGTCGCACGCTGTTCGCTCATCCGAACAACGTCCCCATTGCGCACGCCGTACGTGTATCCGTACAGTGTTCGGAGTGGCGCACGGTGTGCGTTCGAAAATCGTTCGAAAGGGTTCACGATGGAGACTCCGGAATCGACCGCACCCGCGGTCGGGACCTCGCGCCGCTGGCTGATCCTGGTCGTGCTGTGCCTCAGCTCGCTGGTGCTGGTGATCGACAATATGGTTCTGACGGTGGCGATTCCGCAGATCGCGACCGATCTGCACGCCGATGCCCAGCAGGTGCAATGGATCATCGACGCATATCTGCTGGTCTTCGCGGGCCTGCTGCTGACCTCCGGCAGCCTGTCCGATCGCTTCGGCCGGCGACTGGTCATGGTGGCGGGCCTGGTGCTGTTCGGTGCGGCGTCGCTACTGGCGGCTTACGCGAACAGTCCCGAGATGCTGATCGCCGGACGGGTTCTGATGGGGATCGGCGGGGTGGCGATCATGCCCAGCACATTGTCGATTCTGATCACCGTCTTCGACGATCGGGAGCGTCCGAAGGCGATCGCGGCCTGGAGTGCGGTGGCCGCGCTGGGGATGGTCGGCGGCCCGGTCGTCGGCGGCGCGCTGCTCGATCACTTCTGGTGGGGTTCGGTATTCCTGATGAACGTGCCGATCGCGGCCGTGGCGATCCTGGCCGCGGTGCTGCTCATGCCGGAATCGAAGGGGCCCTGGCGGCGGCCCGACCTGCCGGGCATGGTGCTGTCCATCGCCGGGATGACCGCACTGGTGTGGACCATCATCGCGGTGCCGCAGCGCGGCTGGACCGATGGCGGCACCCTCGTCGGACTGGCGCTCACCGTGATCGCTCTGGGTGGCTTCGTGATTCGGGAGCTGACCACCGATGCGCCGATGGTTCCGCTGGATCTGTTCCGCAACCGGACGTTCACCGGTTCGAGCTTCTCGCTGGTCCTGGTGACCTTCGCCAACGGTGGTCTGGTGCTGGTGCTGACCCAGTATCTGCAATTCGTACTCGGCTACTCGCCGATGCGGACGGCTGTGGCGTTCACTCCGATGGCGGTGGCGGTGCTGGCATTCAACGGGCTGGGCGCGAGTGTGGTCGCGAAGCTCGGCGCCAAGGTGGTGGCCGTCACCGGCCTGGCGATCGTGGCCGCCGGATTCGGTGTGCTCGCCACCCTGGACGCCGGGAGCGGTTTCTGGTTGCCCGCGCTGGCTACGGCGCTGCTGGGCGCGGGGGCCGGCCTGGCGATGCCGGCCGCGATCGGGGCGCTCATGAGTGCGGTGCCCGCCGAACACGCGGGTGTCGGTTCCGCACTCAACGACACCATTCAGCAGACCGGTGGCGCGCTGGGGGTGGCGGTACTCGGCGCCATCCTCGCCGGAACCTACTCCGCGGCTATGCCGGATTCCGCACCGGCGGGTGCCCGCGAATCTATCGCGGGTGCGCTCGGCACTGGCGACAGCGGGTTGGCGGGAGCGGCGCGGGAGGCCTTCAGTTCGGGGATGCAGGCCGCATTCGCCGTCGGCGCGGTGAGCGCCGTGGTCGCGGCCGTGCTGGCGGTGATATTGATGCAGAAGTCGAAAGTGCCTGCGGCACAGGTCGATTCGGGCCCGGAGGGCAAACCGGTCGGCACGCTCCGATGAGCGGCTGACTCAGGTCCTTCCGCGGGCTCAGGCCAGGCCGAACCAGTAGAGCAGGCAAGCCAGAACGAAGACCACCGCAGTTTCCATGACTCCATCATTCCTCGAGTTCGGCGCCCGCGCCGTTGCCCCCGGTCGGGCAGTGGGTCGACGCGAACGATGGTCGACGCGAACGATCCGCCCCGCCTGTCACCCCTCGTGGACAGACCGAGCGGATCGGCCTCGGTTGCAACCGGGGAGTGATCCTGCCGCCCCCTCTCACGGCAGGAGCACTCTCGGTGTCGATGACGACAATGCCGTGGGGGGCTTGGCGCGCCCTTAACGCGCGCTTGCAGGATGGCCTTGGTGACCGGCGTCTAGCCGACGATCACCACAATGAGGCGGCGTTCGGTTTCCTCGATGGCGCCGCCGACTCGTGCGGCCTCGGCTTCCGGATCGGTCATGACGGCCGGGCCGCCGAACCAGGTGATGGACCGTCGCGGATCCAATTTGTCCAGGGCCTGCGGCAACGAGTAATCGATCTGTTCGACCCGGACGACACAGATGTGGCAATCCGCGAGAACGGCCGCATCGCGGCGGCATTGGCCCGGGCCGCCGTCGAGGATCAGCGTTCCGGCATCGGCCACCGCGCCGGCGCACCCGGTGACGACCGCATCGGTGCGTTCCCGATCCAGGATCGAGCGCTGTGGCTGATCGTCCACGACGCGGTGCGCGGCATCGGCCGACCAGAACAGCAGCCAATCCTCGGGCAGACCGCCGGGAGCGAGTGCCGAGGTGGCGCCGTGGGTGCGCAGGGTCAGGTCGATGGTCGCCGGAATCTCGTCCGGATCGACCCGGTGGACCTCGGCCCCGTGGTGTTTGAGGCGCGCGGTGAACAATTCGACGATTTCGGCCAGGTCGGCGGCCGAGGCCGCCGGGGCATGGCGCCGATAGTTGCGCGGCACCGGCACCGTGCGTTCGTCATCGGGTAGCGCCTCGAGGGCATCGCGCACGCGGCGCAGGAATTCCTCCTGCGAGGTCACCGTCAATCTCCCGTTCGATTGTTCCGGCTCCTCCCGCCGGATGTATGTCCGCGCACCAGGCTACCGTGCGGTAGAAGTTCGTGAGTTCAGCCCGAGGATTCACGACGACTCCGGCGCCGGATCAGGGTGATGATCAGATCGGCGGCGGTGGCCGCCCACACCGCCAGGGCCACCCTTGCCTCGCCGTGGCCGAAGCCGACCATCCACTGCTCGCCGGTGGCCCGGCCCAGCTCGGCGGTGCCGACGCCGTACATGCCCACCGGGAAGGCGATGCTCCACAGACCCGGTTCGTAGGTCAGGCCGAAATGCCGCACCAGATGCCGACAGATACCGGCCATCAGCAACAGCGGCACCAGCCAACTGCCGAAGGCCCACAGCACCAGCACCGACCCCTCGAGCATCGGACGCAAGGTCGCGATCAGATGCACCGTGTCCTGATCGAGGATCTGCGTTCCTGCCAGCACACTGATATCGGAACACAATGGCCCGCAATCGAATCTGGGTGTCGCCCGGCCGCAGCCGCCTGAGTCAGGCGAAGACCTCGTCGAGGGTGTTCGCGGCGAAGATGTGTGTCGTCCAGGTGTGCGTCTGCCCCGGTGGGGCAGTGCGGATCCTGGTGACGGTCGCTGCGGGGAGCGGGCCGAACTTGAGCGTCAACAGTTCGATCAGCGTTTCGGCACGTTCGGTTGCGCGTCCTTCCGCATGTCCTTCGGCGTGCCCTTCCGCGCGGAGGCGTTCGGCGGTGGTCATCAGCACCTCCTTGGCTTGTGGTCCGAGCCGATCGGTCATAGGCACCAGGTCGGCTTCGGTTGCTTCGCTCACTGTCAGGATGTAAGTCAAGACGGCTTGGAATTCGGCCTTGCCGTCCGGGCCGTGCAGCAGTGCGCGTAGGTCGTCGGTCAGAGAAAGTATATCGGGGCCGGGGCCCTCCTTACGGGGTGCGATTTTGTGCAGGGACAGCATGATGCGGGTGTGCGGCGTCAGGTCGCGTTTGCGGAGGGTGGCCAGATCGAGCGGGGCGATGTCGTCGAGGAGAAATCGCAGTTGGGGGAGGTAGGGGCCGATTGCCTCCCGGGCAGCCGAGTCGAGGTCGATGAGTTCGGCGATTTCCGTGGAGTACGTCCATGGCTTGCCGGTGTGATTGCTGTGGACGACCAGCGGTATCACCGCCGGCAGCGTCTGTGTCCCCGGATTGTGGTCGCGGTAATGAGTCCAGATGTTGACCATGTACTCGAGGATGCGCAGGGGCATGAACCGGTCGGCGCTGCTCTGGTGCTCGATGAGCAGGTAGATGTAGGCCGTGTGCCCGTCCAAGCGCGTGCGGTAGAGCAGATCGCTGTATCGAGAGCGCAGATCGCTCGACACGTAACTGCCGGACTCCAGGTGAAGCTGATCCCAATTGATTCGGCTGGTGATGGCGGCCGGTAGCGCGACGCGGAGTTCGCATGCGGCGTCGGCGGGGCGGCTCAGAACTCGCCGGAAATAGGCGTCGTGCGGATTCGACGGATTGGCGGGCATGGATGCGAAAGTACCTGGGTCCAGCGACAATTCGCGAATACTCGAGCGGTCGCAGCGGTCGAGACGTCGTTGGTCAGGCGAAGAACTCTTCGAGGGTGTTCGCGGTAAGAAGGCGGGGGATCCAGATTCGCGTCTGTTCCGTTGTGGCGGTGAGGATTACGGTGACGACTGCAGGTGAGAGCGCGCCGAACTTGCGGAAGAGTAGTTCGACGAGAATCTCGACGCGTGCTGCCGCGCGTCCCTGTTCGTAAGCATGTGCGCGTGCTCGGCGGTGGCCTTCGGCACGGAGGCGTTCTGCGGTGGTTACGAGCATCTCCTTCGGTCGAGGTCCTGTCCGGATCGGTCGGACGAGCTGGAAGTGGGCGTGCCCCGGGTCGGGCAGGCGCGCGGGATTACCTGGGGCACCGGTAATTTGCGGTGGAGGTGGATCGTGCGCCTGTTCGGAGTGGGGTGGTCAGCCGTGGTCGAGGGTGCCGTTGCGGAGGCTGGTGGTGAAGGCGTCCCATTCGGTGGGGGTGAAGATCAGGGCGGGGCCGGTGGGGTTCTTGGAGTCGCGGACTCCGACCCTGCCGTTGTCGAGGAATGCGGCTTCCACGCACTCTTTGCCGCCGCCGCTTCGGCTTGATTTGAACCACTTGGCCTCAGCCAGATTCACGTTCACCGTTCGTGCTCCCTTGCCATCTGCCGCAAGCGGCGCTTGCTGTCTGTAACATCAAGCGCCGCTTCTCGAGTGGCGCTGTATGCCTGACGATACCTGGCTACGTCCTTTCGGCGCTCTAGATACAGGTCGCCTGCATACGACTCGATATACACGACAGTCGGAGACGCCTCTCGTCCTTTCGAGTCGGTTCCGAAGTCGAGGATGGCAAACGGGCCTGTCGGTAGACCTGCGGGAAATCCGGCATCATAGGGCAGCACTCTTACGGCGACGTTCGCCGGAAGATTTGCCAGGTGGTGGCACTGAGCCGCCATGACCTTTCCATTGCCTACGACAGTCCGCAGCACCGATTCGTGGATGACGAAATCGACGGATACAGGTTTGACCTTCCGGGTCAGGAGTAGTTGGCGCTTGATTCTGAGCTGGACCCGCCGCTCCAATTCTGGCTCACTGATGTTGGAGTAGTACCCCTGTTCGATCGCGCGAGCGTAGGCGGGTGTTTGCAGCAGACCTGCGACGATGTGTGGTTGGAACATCGACAGGCGCCGCGCCGACGACTCCATTCCCACGTACAAATCGAAGTTTCCCGTGATCACATCATCGAACGCCTGCCACCAGCTCGTTCCGGTGCTCTGCTTGGCGAGGCCGAGCAGCCCGGCGCTCACCTCGCCGTCGTCGATTTCGTAGATCCGGCACAGTGCCTCCACATCGAGAACGCGTACGGCGGGGGACTTTCCGGATTCGATGCGGGACAGCTTGCTCGCCGACCACTGCATCAGTGGGGCGACGTCCTCGAGTTTGAGGCCCATCGCCAGGCGGGCGTCCTTGAGATACCGCCCCAACTGGCGGCGGGGCAGGGTGGTGGATTGGTCCTCACCGATGTTCGTCACGGTTTCCTCGCTTGCATCGTGAGCGGTCACCGTTTGCACGAGGCATGAAAACGGCTACCCCCGTGCGAACCGCTCTGGGCCGTCGCAGAACCTTCGTTGCATATGCGTGATGCTCTTGTCGCACCGGCTCATCCGGTGGTCTTCTGAATCCACCCCGATGGCCGGGAAACCCGAATCGTCAAGTCGCTCAACCGTTGCCCCCGGATGCGACTACGACAAAGACATTACCGCGTAGCACCGACGCCACAAGGTGATGGCCGAAAAATGGCCTCGGCCATCGGGAGTTCCAGCCCTTGCTCGGCTGTATCCATCACGATGTCCGAAAGGCGTGAACCCATGTACGGTGTGCGACCGATCGACCACAGCGCCCTGCCCGCCATGACCACCGCGCTCGCCCATCAGATCATGCAGGAGCACATCGAATGCCCGATCACGGTGTGCGCCCGCAAATTACAGGCCAAACTGTGGCTCGTCGCGATCGGCGCCATGCAACCCTCCGACTGCCCGCAGTTCGGAATCTGAGCGCCGATGGCCAATCCGGTCCTGCACGGCCCGCTCGGCAACCCGATCTCACCCGAGCGGATGCACAAGGAGATCCACGCCGAACGCCATGCCCACTGCACCCCGCCCTGCGACATGCTCGCCAGTTGCCGCAACATACTCACCACCCTGGGCCACGACCCCGATGCCGACGCCCCCGCGGCCTGCCCCGCGTGCCGGGAACGGGCGCGATCGGCTGAACAGAACATGACATCCGAACTGCCGCAGCGTATTCCGGGAGCGCGTGCTGCTCCGGTGGCGCTCGGTGACCCATGCTGGTACGCGGCGGTCGTGCGCGCCCTGCGCGATACGCCGGCCGCCCTCTTTCCCTGCCTGACCGATGCTGCCGCGCGCGCCCGGTGGGGCGGTGTCATGAGGATGGAGACCGCCATGCCCACGTGGACGCACCAGCGGATCACGGGAGCAGAATGCGGTTCCTGATCCGAAGAGCGGTGTGCGGACATGAAATGTACACGGGCACAGTCGTAGTGGCGGCTCCGTTCGCCGTGGAGATCGACCTCGGCGAGATATGACGAACCCCGGTTGTGATCCACGATCACAACCGGGGCTGGTCGAAACTGCGTGAATTATACTGCGGCGTTGATGAACTCGGCCGCCTTCTCGCCGATCATGTAGCACGGCGCGTTGGTGTTACCGCCGGTGATGCTCGGCATGATCGAGGCATCCGCGACGCGCAGGCCCTCGATACCGCGCACCCGCAGCTGCGGGTCGACCACGGCGCGCTCGTCCACGCCCATCCGGCAGGTGCCGACCGGGTGGTACACCGAGTGGATCCGCGTCGGCAGCTCGCGCCGCAGCGCGGTCTCGTCGGTGTAGGCGGGTCCGGGGGAGAGCTCCTCGGTGATATCGCCGGCGATGCCCTTGTGCGCGGCCGCCTCGCGGATCATGCCGATGGCCTCGACCAGGAAGTCCATATCGGCCGGATCGGACAGGTAGCCCGGGTCGATCAGCGGCGAGGCCAGCGGATCGGTCGAGGCCAGCCGCAGTTCGCCGCGGCTCTTGGGGTAGATCAGCGTCGGGAAGACCGTCATCGCCTCGCGGCGGTCGACCATGTGCAGCTTGTCCTCGTCCTGGTTGGGCGACGGGTAGCTCCACGGCAGGGTGTGGATCTGCATATCCGGAACGTCCTTGGCGAACGAGGTCCGCACGAAGCCCACCGATTCGAACACCGTGCGGCCCATCCACGAGCTGCCGGGCTTGCGCAGTTCCTTCAGGAAGCCCGCGGCGAAGTGCGTCGGGATGCCGCGATGCAGCGCCTTCTTGGAGACGAAGGTCATCGGCACGAACAGGTGGTCGTGCAGGTTCTGGCCGACGGGCAGATCCGCGTTCACCTCGATGCCGAGATCGCGCAGGTGCCCGGCCGGGCCGATGCCCGACAGCATCAGGATGTGCGCGGAGCCCATGACGCCACCGGAGACCACGACCTCGGAGTTGGCGCGGATGATCCGGCGGCCCTTCTTCTCGATGACCTCGACGCCGGTGGCCCGGCCCTTCTCGATCACCACGCGTGCCACGTGCGCGCGGGTCACGACCTTCAGATTCGGGTTCGGCCGGTCGGTGATGAAGCCGCGCGAGGAGCTGTAGCGCAGGCCGTCCTTGACGCTCTGCTGGAAGATGCTGATGCCCTCTTGGGACTCGCCGTTGTAGTCCTCGATGACCGGCACGCCGAAGGTGTCGGACGCTGCCTCCATCCATTCCTTGGCGATGGGGGTCAGCTCCTGCTGCCGGGTGACCTCGATGGGGCCGCCCGCGCCGCGCAGATCGGAGGCGCCGTCTTCCCAGTTCTCGAGGCGCTTGTAGGCGGGCAGCACATCCTCGTAGCTCCAGCCCTCGCAGCCCTCGGCGGCCCAGGAGTCGAAGTTGGCCTTGTTGCCGCGCACGAAGAGCATGCCGTTGACCGAGCTGGAACCACCCAGCACCTTGCCGCGCGTCATCGGAATCAGGCGCTCGGCGGCGTGCTTCTGCGGAACCGAGTACTGCGACCAGGTCACCTGATGCTTGAGCTGCGGCACCGTGTGCACCGTCGTGATCATGCCGGGGACACTGACCAGCTTGGTGTTGTCCTTACGGCCGGCCTCGAGCAGGATGACGCTGGCGCCTTGCTCGGCGAGCCGACTGGCGACGGTGGCACCGGAGCTGCCCGCGCCGATGACGATGTAATCGGCTGCGCTGGTGTCGGTCATGTTCGGTTACCTCATCTTCGAAGTGGTAGCGGCTGATCGCGGCTGCGCTCGGCGCGGGAGCGTGCCTCAGATCACTGTAGAACAAGTTCTAATAATGGTGAAGACGCAGCGTCGGGGAAACGGTCCGTGAGACGTGGTCCGGCATCGACTTCCGGTCGATGACCAGCAGTGTTCGCTGGGTCACACCATAGAACAGGTTGCAATTCGAGGTCGGCCGAGCGGCTCGGAACGGTGCCTGCCGGTGGGTGTGACGCCCGGCGGTGCTCGCGAGAGCCGCACTCGCGAGATCTGAGATTCCGCCTATTATTTGCGACTGTGACCGATATTCGTGAAATTCCCGTTCAGACCCTCGCCGGCGATTCCGCGACGCTGGCCGGACTCGCCGGCGACAAGTCGCTGCTCGTGGTCAACGTCGCCTCGAAATGCGGTTTGACGCCGCAGTACACCGGCCTGGTGGAGTTGCAGCAGACCTACGGCCCGCGCGGTTTCAGCGTGATCGGCGTGCCGTGCAATCAGTTCATGGGCCAGGAGCCGGGTAGCGCCGAGGAGATCCAGGAGTTCTGCTCGACCACCTACGGTGTGGATTTCCCGCTGCTGGCCAAGGTCGACGTGAACGGCGACGATCGCCACCCGCTGTATGACGAACTGGTACAGACCGCCGATGCCGAGGGCGGCGCGGGCGACATCCAGTGGAACTTCGAGAAGTTCCTGGTCGATCGCGACGGTAAGGTCGTCGGCCGGTTCCGGCCGCGTACCGAACCGCAGGATCCGAGCGTCGTGGCCGCCATCGAAGCGACGCTGTAATATCTGCCCTCGCTTCGCTCCGGCGGGGGTCGGCCCTCTGGGCCTCGATTCTTCCCTTCTCCGCTCCTCCGCTTCGCTCCCCCGCTCCGGCAGTCCAGAATCGAGGCGGGCCAACCCCATGGGGGAGCACTGTCTCGCAAATATCTGCGGGGCAGGTGCTCCGGGTGGAATCCGGAATCAGTTCTGCAGAACCTGCAGGGCGGATTTCTCCAGCCGGTCGGCGATTTCGGCATACGAGGCGTAACCGACGCCGGCTCGCACCAGTGCGCCCGCGTAGAGCAATTCCAGGGTTTCCACCACATCGGGATCGGCATCCGCGCCGAGTGCGTCCAGCAGGCGGCGGCGGATCTCGGTGCCGATGCGGGTGCGCAGATGCGCCACATCGGGATCGGTGCCCAGCAGCGCGCTGGTGACGGCTCCGGCCAGCGCCGGTTCGTCGGCGACCAGCATGGCGATCTGGCGCAGCACCGCGACAACTCGCGCGGTACTGTCGGCACTCGCCTCGGGGTCCGGTGGCGGGTCGGCGGCCAGCCGACGCCAGAACACCTCGGCGACCAGGTGCTCCTTGGAGGAGAAGTAGGTGTAGGCGGTGGCGGTGCCCACGCCGGCGGCCGCGGCCACCATGCGCACGGTGAGGCCGGCGAAGCCCTCGCGTGACAGCACTTCCAACGCGGCCTTGGTCAGCCGGTCGACGGTATCGGCCTGCTTCTCGGTGAGGCGGCGGCGAGTTGCCTCCATATTCACCGGAGTAGGCTCGGTGGAAATGGGATCGGACACGTGTCCGGATGCTACTATCATGAAGCTTCGATAGCAACTCGCATAGCCGTCTACGAGCGGATATGGTCGCAAATCACAAATAGTTGTATCCCGCTCGCAAATGTGCTGACCGATGGCGCCGAGGATGGGTACGGAAAGGTGTTCTCCTGATGACTCGCGCCGATTCGGTAATTTCCGCGGACACTGATCAATTGTTCGAACTGGCCGAGCAGGCGATCGGATTCATGCCGGTAGACGAGGGCCGGGCGCTGTACGAGGCCGCCAAACGATATGCCGGCGACGGAATTGTCGTGGAAATCGGAACCTATTGTGGTAAATCGGCGATTTATCTCGGCGCGGCCGCTCGGGAAACCGGTGCCACCGTTTATACGATCGATCACCACGGTGGTTCGGAGGAGCATCAGCCCGGCTGGGAATATCACGACACCTCGCTCGTCGATCCCGAAACCGGCCGCTTCGATACCGTCACCACATTTCGCCGGACCATCGTGCGGGCCGAATTGACCGATACCGTGGTCGGCGTGGTGGGGTCCTCGGTCACGGTGGCCCGGCACTGGCGCAGCCCGATCCGGCTGCTGTTCATCGACGGCGGGCACACCGAGGAAGCGGCGCAGCGCGATTACGACGGCTGGGCGCACTGGGTGGCCGCGGGCGGAGTGCTGGCGATCCACGACGTGTTCCCGAATCCCGAGGACGGCGGCCAGGCGCCGTTCCACATCTATCGCAAGGCGCTGGACAGCGGTAATTTCCGCGAGGTCGCCGCGATCGGATCGCTGCGGTTGCTGGAGCGGTCGGCGGGGTGCGGGGGTAAAGGCTGAGGTGGGCACGTGATGACGGGCCCGGGGCGCCGCGCGTAGCTGCTGGCGGGGGAACGTTCGGCCGAGAGCTTCGGGCGAGCACTTCCCCAAAGGTATTGGCTGTATTTTTGGCCTCCGCTTCGCTCCGGCGGGGTTGGCGGCCCAGTGGTCTCGCCGTTGGGGTACCGCTGCTTGCTCCTTCGTCGCCTACGCAGCGGCACCCCAACGGCGAGACGGCCGCCAACCCACCTGGGGGGCACGACCTCGGAAACGCTTTTGGCGTGCCGGGGCGCGTTGGGTAGGGGAGGTCGTCGTTGGGGGTGGGCTGCTCGGGGGGGGGGGCTTCTGGGCAACAGCGGTACCCGAACGGTGGCAGGTGCGAATGACCGACGGAACTGTTCCGGTTCAGCTCCGGGAGTGGGCGCAGTCGCAGGCGAGTCCGGTACGCAGGTCGGCGGCGGGCGCGAGTTCCCGGAAGATTCCGTTGCCGCCGGTGGTGCGGGTCAGCGCGTCCGCGGCCAGTACCACCGCGGCGCCGGTCCAGGTGGTCTGCTCCTCCGGCCAGCGTTTACCGTCGGCGAAAACCAGCCCGGTCCAATAGGATCCGTCGTCCTCCCGCAAGTGCTGCATATTCGCGAGCAGGCGGCGGGCCCGGTCGTCGTCGCCGAGGGCGTCGAGAGCGAGTACGAGCTCGCAGGTTTCCGCGCCGGTGACCCACGGGCGGTCGGCCACACAGCGAATACCGATCTCGCCGACCACGAAATCGTCCCAGCGCGAGGCGATCCGGGCCTGTCCGGCGTCACCTCGCAGCGCGCCGCACAGCACCGGGTAGTACCAGTCCATCGAGTAGCGGTCCTTCTCGGCGAAGGATTCCGGATGATGGCGCAGGGCGTGGCCGAGGCGCAGCGCCGCGACCTCCCATTCCGGCTGTTCGATACCCAGTAGTTCGGCTATCGCCAGTCCGCAGCCGATGCTGTGGAACATACTCGAGCAGCCGGTCAGCAAGGCCTCTGGCAGGGTGCCGTGTTCGGTTCGCAGCCAATGGATCTCACCGTTGGCGCCCTGCTGCATCGAGATCACGTAATCGATCGCGTTACGCACGGTGGGCCACATCGAATCCACGAATGAGCGGTCACCCGTGCATCGGTAGTAGTGCCAGATACCGGTGGCGATGTAGCCGCAGAAATTGGTGTCGGTATCGGGATTCTCGATCACATCACCGCGGAACTGCATCGGCCAGGTACCGTCGGCGCGCTGGGTGTCCGCGGACCAGCCGTAGGCGGCGCGGGCGGAATCGCGCAGTCCGGCCACCGTGAGCGCCATCGCGGATTCGACGTGGTCCCACGGGTCGGTGTGCCCGCCCCGGAACCACGGGATGGCCCCGTCGCCGTACTGCTGTGCGGCGATGGATTCGGCCGTCCGCAGGAGCTGGCGGGAGGTCAGGACACCGGGAATGGAGGGCAGTTCAGCGCCGGGCACCGGATACCGCCGGTTTGGTGAAGTACAGTGCGACGCTCTTGCCGATCATCGGATCCAGTGCGGATTCGGCGATTCGGGTCAGCCGCGGCTGTTTCATCATGTCCCAGACCAGCATTCGATGATAGAGCCGTACCGGAAGCGCATCCGGCTTCTCCACGCCGACCAGGCATTTCAGCCACCAGTACGGGGCGTGCAGGGCATGTGCGTGCTCGCTGTGGATGAACCGCATACCGCGCGCGGCGACCTTGGCGCGCAGTTCGTCGGCCTTGTAGATACGCACATGGCCGCCCTCATTGGCGTGATACTCGTCCGACAGCGCCCAGCAGATGCGTTCGGGCAGCCAGCGCGGAACCGTGACGGCAAGGGCGCCACCGGGTTTGAGGATGCGCACCAGTTCGGCGATCGCGGCCTCGTCGCCCGGAATGTGCTCGAGAATCTCCGAGGCGATGACCACGTCGAATTCACCGTCCTCGAACGGCATGGTCAGTGCATCGCCCTGGACGGTCTCGGCGGTGGCGTACTCGGGCGCCTCCCCGGCCTCGGCCAGCGCGCCGAACATGATCTTCACGTCGGCGAGATCGTCCGCGCTCTGATCGAAGGCGACCACATCGGCACCGCGGCGGTAGGCCTCGAAGGAGTGGCGGCCCTGGCCGCAGCCCACATCGATGATCCGGGCACCCGGCCCGACACCCAAACGGTCGAAATCGACGGTCAGCATACGTTCGCCTCCTGTGTTGCGGGGGTCAGGTCGGTGCCCCGGCGGCGGGCGATCGCGTGTTCGTAGACCGAGACGGTCTGGGCCGCAACGGCTTCCCAGCTGAATACGGTCAGCGCGCGATGCCTTCCGGCGGTGCCGAGTTCGTCCACCCGGCGCGGCGAATCCAGTAGCGACCCGAGGGTCGCGGTCAATTCGCCGACATTGCCCGGCTCCACCAGTTCGGCGCAGTCGCCGACGACCTCGGGCAGGGCGCCGGCGCGGCTGGCCACCAGCGCTGTTCCGCTGGCGAGCGCCTCCACGGCGGGTAGCGAAAAACCTTCGTACATCGACGGAATACAGGAGATCTGCGCCGAGGCGAGCAGTTCCGCCAGTGCCTCGTCCGACAGTCCGCTCGAGACCGTGACGATATCGGAGATGCCCAGTTCGGCGATCAGTTTCTCGGTCGGCCCGTTGGGCTCGAGTTTGGCGACCAGTTGCAGATGAACATCATGGGCCGTCCGCAGCCGCGCCAATGCCTGCAGCAGATGTGAGATTCCCTTGAGCGGTTTGTCGGCGCTGGCCACCGCGACGATCCGGCCGGGCACCCGGCGTTCGCGCGGCCGGTACAGCTCGGTGTCGACCCCGAGTGGAACCACCCGCAACTGGGAGGCGTCCACACCGAAGTCGTCGGCGATATCGGTGGCCGAGGACGAGGAAACCGTGATCAGATCCGGGATCGTCCGTGCCACCCGCTGCTGCATGCCCAGGAAGCCGTACCAGCGGCGCACGAGCGGTTTGCGCCGCCACTTTGCGGCCGCCAGATCGACCTCCCGATCGCGGGTGATCGGGTGATGGATCGTGGCCACCAGCGGCAGCTGCCGGGCGATATCGAGCAGACCCGAGCCCAGGCATTGATTGTCGTGTACGACATCGAAATCAGCGGCGCGCGAACGCAACAGGCGTGCCGCGCGCATGCTGAACGTGCGCGGTTCCGGGAATCCGGCGGTCCACATCGTGGCGAGTTCCAGCAGATCGATGCGATCGCGGAGTTCGCGCGGATGCGGCGTGCGGAACGGATCGGAGTCGCGGTAGAGGTCCAGGCTGGGTACCTCGGTCAGCCGGACCCGCGGATCGAGCAGTTCCGGATACGGCTGACCGGAGAAGACCTCGACCTCATGGCCGAGTTCGGCCAGGCCGTGACTCAACTTCCGGACATATACCCCCTGCCCGCCACAGTGGGTCTTGCTGCGGTAGGACAGCAGGGCGATACGCACGTCTTCGGCTCACTTCCTGTTAGGCGCCAAGACCGGCCGGCGCCAGCTTGGCGGCCAGTCGATCGAGATAGGCCAGCACCTCTGCTTCGGACTTGTCCGGCAATCCGTACAGTACGTCGGTCACACCGGCCTTGCTCCACTCGGCCAGCCGTTCCACATCGGGTTTGCCGTCGAGCGCGACCACCCGCGGAGTGTCCTCGCGGCCTTCCTCCTGCCATACCTTGCCGAGCAGTCGCAGCCGTTCCAGCAACGTCTCGGTTTCGTACGGGGTGGTGATCCAGCCATCGGCCGAACGGGCGATCCACCGGAAGCCCTGTTCGGTACCGGCGGTGCCGATGAGCACCGGGACCTTGGCCTGTACCGGCTTGGGCCACGCCCAGCTCGGGCCGAACTTCACGAATTCGCCTTCGTAACTTGCCTCTTCGTCGGTCCACAGCGACCGCATTGCCTCGAGGTACTCGCGCAGCACGGTGCGCCGCTTCTTACCCGGCACGCCGTGGTCGGCGAGTTCGTCGGTGTTCCAGCCGAATCCGGCGCCGAGGCTGACCCGCCCACCGGACAGGTGGTCCAGGGTGGCGATGGTCTTGGCCAGCGTGATCGGGTCGTGCTCGACGGGAAGTGCCACCGCCGTGGACAACTCGATGCGTTCGGTGACCGCCGCGGCGGTGCCGAGGGCCACCCACGGATCGAGGGTGCGCGTATAGCGATCATCGGGCAGGCTCTCATCGCCGGTCAGCGGATGCGCGGCCTCGCGCTTGATCGGGATATGGGTGTGCTCGGGCACGAAGAACGACGAGAATCCGCGTTCCTCGGCGGCTTTGGCGGCCGCGGCGGGGGTGATACCGCGGTCGCTGGTGAACAGGACTATGCCGAAACGCATGGTGTTCCTTTCGAAGTCGTGCGGGACACCCGCACCCGGTCGCACCGATGAGGCGGCTGCGCATGGTGTCTCATCGGTGCTCCTGTGTCGTGCGGGACACCCGCACCCGTCGCACCGATGAGGGGCTGCGCATGGTGTCTCATCGGTGCTCCTGTGTCGTGCGGGACACCCGCACCCGAGCCGGCATCAGTTCGATGCGGGTCCGTCCTTGGCGGCGGCGCGGCCCGCGCGGCGGCCGTAGAAGCTGCCGTCGCCGAGCGACGTGCCGCTGGCGTAACCGCCCGCGCACACGCCCGAGGTGCAGCGACCCGCGGCGTACAGCCCCGGGATCGGCTCACCGGTGACATGGATGACCCGGGAATCGAGGTCGGTGCGCAGACCACCGAGGGTGAAGCCTGCGGTGAAGCCGCGCATATCGAATCCGGCGACCGGAGTGCCGATCGGCTTGACCCATTGCTCCTTCTTGTCGAGCAGCGGGTCGGAGCCGGATTCGGCGTGGCGGTTGTAGACCTCTACGGTGGCCTGCAGCGAACCCGCGGGCAGGCCCATATCGGATTCGAGTTCTTCGACCGTCTCGGCAGCCCAGGTCGGGGGCTGCCGGAAGTACGGGGAGCTGGTCTCGGTCTTCTGCGCCGCTTCCAGCCCTTCTTCGTCGATGATCAGGAAGGCCTGATTGTCCTGCTGGATGAGGGTGGCCTGGCCGATCCGTCCCGGATAGGTGTCCTCGGCGATATAGCGCTGGCCGCGGCCGTTGACCAGGATGCCGCGCACCATCGTCTGTGGATCACCGAAGAAGGCCACTTCGGTGGCGTCCATATGCGCCAGTTCCGCACCCAGTGCCTGGGCGACCCGGATACCGATACCGTCGTGTTCCTCGATCGCGGCGGCGGGCCGGCCGATCAGCCGGGGAGCGTAGCCCTCGATCATCTTGGTCTCGTAGGCGAAACTGCCGGTGGCCAGGACCACGCCGCGCCGCGCCCGGATATTGAGCAGCTTGCCGTAGCGCTTGGCCACCACGCCCACCACGCGGTCGTCGTCACCGACGATCAGCCGCTGGATCCGGATGTCGTATTCCGCACGCACGCCGAGCTTTTCGGCGGTGTCGGTGAGCGGCTTCATCAGCATGTAGCCGCCGCCCTGCTCACCGATGCGCTTGTTCTGCATCTGCGGCAGGTGACCGCGCGGAGCCGGGGTGGCGATGTCCTTGAACGGGGCGGAGTTCTCGCCACCGGAGTACATCAGGCCCTCGTCGTGCGGCGGCTCCCAGCCCGGCTCGCCCCAGAATTCCTCCTTGAACGGAACCCCTTGGGCGACAAGCCAGTTGTAGTGCTCGACGCTGCCCTGGCAGTAGTCGTGGATCTTGGCCTCGTCCACACCGGGCCCGAGGGCCGCCAGCATGAACTTCTCCATATTCTCCGGAGTGTCCTCGAAACCGAGGGCCTTCTGCAGCGGAGTACCGCCGCCCAGATAGATGAAGCCGCCCGACAGCGAGGCCGCGCCGCCCCAGCCGCCGGTGCGCTCGAGCACCAGGACATCTGCGCCGGACCCGGCGGCCTCGATCGCGGCGGCCGCACCGGCTATGCCGTAGCCGGCGATGACGACATCGGCCTCGTAATCCCACTCGCCGATCTCGGCGGCGGACTGCGGTCGTACACCCTGGGTGTCGGACATGGTGGGTTCGTTCCTCACTTCTCGGCGGATCGTGCGGCGCGGGCGGCGGCCTTCTGCTCGGCCGCCACGACCTTGCCGACGACGTCGTTGAACTTCGTACCGGCGGCCCAGCCGGTGTAGTGACACAGGAAGATCGCGATTTCGCGGAGCTGTTCCTCGGTCAGCTCGCCGTTGCGCAGGGCGGCGCTGACCTGGATCTCGGATACATCGTGCAGGCCCTGCGCGGTGAGCGCGCCGAGCAGCAGCAACCGGCGATCGCGGATGGACAGCTCCGGCCGGCTCCAGATATCGGCGAACAGGTGATCGACGGTCGCCGCGAAATGCGCACCGGGCCCGTCGGTCACCTCCCAGCCGTAGACCTCGCCCATCTTGGCCAGTCCACGCGCACGACGCTGTTCGGGCGAGAGGTCGTCGATGTCAGTGGTCATGGTTCTCCTCGGAAGTCGCTGTGGCGTCGGAATCTTCTGCGGCACGGGAAAGGTCGCCGGGACCCACACCGAGACCATTGCCGAGCCCGCCCAAAGCCATTCGGGCGAAAGGCAATTCGACGCCCAACCGCTCACCCAGCGCCAGCGCGAGCGAGAGGTCCTTCTCACCGAGATCGCGGGTGTGGGTGAAGATCGGATGCCAGAAATCGTCCGCGGCCACGGGGGCGGTGGTGTCGCGCAACATGATCGCGCCCGCGCCGCCGGTGATCGCGTCCGAATGCCGGACCACCTTGCCCAGGTCGACGATGTTCAGTCCTGCCGCCTCGGCCAGTCGCTGCGCCTCCGCGGTCGCGGTGAACGAGACGAAGTGCAGCAGATTGCGCGCCAGCTTCATCCGGGTACCCGCACCGACCTCACCGGCGTGCACGACCAGTTCGGCCCAGCGTCCGAAGGGTTCGCGCACCTTCTCGAAGGCGCTGTCGCTACCGCCGACCATGACCGCGAGCGAGCCCTTCTTGGCGCCCGCCGCGCCGCCGCTGACCGGTGCGTCGACGAACTCCACGCCCTGTTCGGCGCAGGTTCCGGCCAGTTCCACCGCGGTGCGATCGCTGATGGTGGAGTGCACCGCCACAACCGTGCCCGGCCGGGCCGTGCTCAATATGCCGTCGGGACCGGTCACCACCGCGCGAACCTGGGCGTCGTTGAGGACGACCACCGAGATCACGGTGGCGCGTTCGGCCACCTCGGCCGCGGTTTTCGCCGGCTCGGCGCCGCCGTCCACGAAGGGCGCCGTCGCCTCCGCCCGGGTATCGCAGACGATCAGGCCGCCGGGGCGACCGAGAAGGCGTTCGGCCATCGGCGCACCCATGTTGCCGAGGCCGATGAAACCCGCGGCATTGGTGCTGTCGTTCGTGGACCCGCTCATGGGCGCCTTTCGATGCTGTCTGGACACGTGTACGGAACTATAGGTTCGACTCTGATCTCGGCGCAAGAACTTGTTTCAATTCCGGCTATCCGCCAACGTCTGTCGCACCCGTGTCTACCACGGCTCATCGGTTCCCCCCGAAGGGGTCGCGCGGCTGGTTCCCGGTGGCAAAATGGTTGATCCATTGTCGGGCCCCGATTGCGGTGGTAGCGTCCAGACACATGTCCAGCGATGTGTCTTTCGCGACTGTCCGCGAGGGATCTCCCGGCCTGAACTCGTTCTCGAAACCGGGCTGACGGACCCACGACTCCCCGCGATCGCCGCAGCCCGGCGGTTGCCCCGACTCAGGCCATCGGCGTCGGCCGATGACACCGAATGTAAGGAAAGAACGTGGCGGAACCCGCAGCGAACAAAACTGCCAAGTCCGGATTCGACCGGGACGAACTCGACGAAATGGTCCGCCGCTGGGTGGTCGCGAACGAGAAGTGCGAGGAAGCCGGCGACTGGCGTCCGCTGGCCGACTTGTACACCGAGGACGCCACCTACGGCTGGAACTACGGCCCCACCCAGGAATTCATGTCCGTGGGCCGCGAGGAGATCCGCGAGCTGGCCCTCGGCCAGGAGATGGAAGGACTGGAGGGCTGGACGTACCCCTACCAGGATTTCGTGATCGACGAACGCAGCGGCAACGTGATCGGCCTGTGGAAGCAGGTCAACGAGAAGACCCGCGCGGATGGCAGCCACTACATCGTCGACGGCATCGGAGGCAGCTGGTTCCGCTACGGCGGCGACTTCCAGTGGTCGTGGCAGCGTGACTTCTTCGACTTCGGCAATGTCTCGGCGCTGTTCATGGAGATGATCACCGCCAACGCGCTGTCGGACGGTATGCACAAGCGGATCGAGCGCTCGGGGGCCGGGCCGCTGCCGGGGTGGTACAAGATCGGCGAGTCGCCGGTCCAGCTGTGGTGACCGATATGTCGGCAGATGCGTTGCGTAAGAGCAGATTCGCCGAGCTCGACCACGAGCAGTTGGCGATTCTGGTGCCCGAACTCCTGTTGTGCGGGCACCTGATCGACCGTTCCGGGATGGCGCATTCCATCGGCGCCTTCGGCCGTGACGGTATGGCGGAGGTGGCGATCGAGGAATGGCAGCTGGCCAGCCCGATCTACACCCGCCGGATGCGCGCGGCCCTGGCCATCCCCGGCGACGGGGTGGTCACCATTTTCAAAGGGCTGCAACTGGATATCGGGGCGCCGCCGCAGTTCATGGACTTCCGCTACCGGGTCGAGGACGACCTCAACGGCGAGTTCTGGCTGGACCATTGCGGTGCGCTCGCCGATGTGGAGCCGATGGGTGAGGACTATGTGGTGGCCATGTGCCACACCATCGAGGACCCCACCTTCGACGCGACCGCGCTGGCCACCAATCCGCACGCGCAGGTCCGCCCCATCCATCGGCCGCCCCGACATCCGGCCGATCGGGTTCCGGTGTGCGCGTGGACGGTTCGCATCGATCCGGCCAACGAGCCGCCGAAGGAACCGGCCAATGCCGAGCGGATGTCGCGATACGCCGCGGTGGATATCGAACTGGCACCGATCGAGCCCGGTGGACCCGGCCGGTCCGACTACGCCGGACCGCTGCTGAGCGATATTGATTTCACGGACTTCTCGCATTCGGCGCTGGTCCGGATGGCCGATGAGGTGTGCCTGCAGCAGCATCTGCTCAACCTCGCCTTCCTGATCGCGATCGAGGAGCGCGCCGATCTGGAGACGATGACGGCCATCGCCCGCAAGCAGTTCGCGGGTATCGCCGGGCTCACCTCCGAGCGGCTGCGGGAGGCGCTGGGACTCGGTACCGGATTCGATGATCTGGCACAGATCCTGCGGCTGCATCCGGCCTGGAATCCGTTGCCGTACGTGGATATGGAGATCGACGCGTACCACGATTCCGCGGTGCTGCGGATCGCGCGCGACAGCCCCGGCGTGCGCGACGGCGGCTGGCCGGCCGCGATCGATGCCGACCACCTCGAACCGCTGGCCGCGATGGTCCGCGGCGTGAACCCGTGCTTCGATGTGCATGCCCGGGCCGGCGACGAATCCGAACTCGTCGTCGAGATCACCCTGGCCGCAACACCTTTCAAAGAGGTTCCGGAGGTCGCCATCACCCGGTTCAGCACGGGCGCGGACTTCCACTTCTCGCCGCGACAGTCCCTGCCGCTGACCGTCGTCTAGTTCCGATACGCCGCACGTAACGAGAGATATCGACAATGCCCAATAATTTCGCCGACCTGTTCGAGCACGCCGTGGACGCCATGCCGGATCGGGTGGCGCTGGTGCAGGGCGACCGCCGGGTCACGTATCAGGATCTGGAGAATCGTGCCAACCAGCTGGCCCACCACCTGGCGTCGGCAGGGCTGGGGAAGGGTAGTCATATCGGCTTCCAGATGCACAACAGCGTCGAGACCATGGAAACCCTGATCGCGGCGTTCAAATTGCGTGCGGTGCCGATCAATATCAACTACCGCTACGGCGCCGACGAACTGCGCTATGTGTACGACAACGCCGATCTCGAAGCCGTGATCCACCACCGGTGCTACTCGCCGGTGGTGGATCAGGTGCGCCCGCGGATCGCCACCCTGCGGCACGCTTTCGTCGTCGACGACGATCAAGGCGGTGACGGGGTCCCCAGCGAATCCACCCCGTATGCCGAGGCATTCGAAACCAGCTCCACCGCACGCGATTTCGCGGAGCGCAGTCCCGACGACCTGTTCATGATGTATACCGGCGGCACCACCGGAATGCCCAAGGGCGTGATGTGGCGCCAGGAGGACATGTGGCGGGTCCTGGGGGGCGGTATCGACTTCTACACCAATGTCCCGGTCGCCGACGAGTACGAGCAGTCCCGCGTCGGTTCGGGTAACGATCCGCTGCGCTGGCTGATCCTGCCGCCGCTGATCCACGCCGCCGCGATGATGCCCACGTTCACGGCGCTGTGGTCGGGTCAGACGGTGATCTACGAACCCCGCTTCGATCCCGATCGGGTGTGGCAGGTGGTGGCCGCTCAGGGCGCCCATATCGTGGTCATGACCGGTGACGCGATGGCCCGGCCGCTGGTGACCTCCTACAAGAGGACCCCGGTGGACTCCTCGACCGTGGTCGCCATGGCGTCCGGCGCCGCACTGCTGTCGCAGCCGGTGAAGAACGACATGCTGGAGCTTTTCCCGAACGCGATGATCACCGATTCGATCGGTTCCTCGGAGACCGGCTTCGGTGGCATCGGTGTGGCGGAGAAGGACGCCGATCCCACCCGCGGGCCCCGGGTGCAGACCGGTCGCGGCGCGGTCGTGGTGGACGACGAGGGTCGTCCGGTCGAGCCCGGTGCCGAGGGCTGGATGGCCAAGACCGGTTCGGTGCCGCTGGGCTACTACAAGGATCAGGCCAAGTCCGACAAGCTGTTCCGCACAGTCGACGGTGTGCGCATGGTGATCACCGACGATCGGGCGCGCGTGGAGCCGGACGGTCACATCACCCTGCTCGGCCGCGGCAATATGGTCATCAACACCGGCGGTGAGAAGGTCTTCGTCGAAGAGGTCGAGGCGGTCGTCAAATCTCATGGCGGCGTCTACGACGTGGTGGTCATCGGAGTGCCGCACGAGCGCTGGGGGCATCAGGTCGCGGCCGTGGTGTCGCTCGACGGTGCGGAATCGCTCGATTTCGCCGATCTGGAGGCGCATGTGCGCAAACACCTGGCCGGATACAAACTGCCTCGCAGCATCTGGGTGGTCGACGTCGTCGGCCGCACACCCAGCGGTAAGCCGGACTACCGCTGGGCGAAGGCGCATGCCGAGAAGCAGTCGCCCGATTTCGTCGTCGGAAGCTGAGACGACCGGTCCGGTCCCGGTGAGTGGGAAATCTCGATGGGGCCTGCCCAAGCAGACTGGAACGTGTTCTACTTGAAGGGTGACAACGGTGCACTCCGTCCTCGGTGACAAAGTCAGGATGCCGGTCGAGATCCGTGATGCCGACGCCTGTGCGGCCACATTTCTCGTCGACGCGCGGGCCGCGCGGGAGATCATCGCGCCGACCGGGCTGCAGCCGTTGCTGGTTGCCGGCCGGGCGGTGTGCTCCCTGGTCTTCGTGCGATACGTGGACGGCGATCTCGGTCCGTACCACGAATTCGGGCTGACCCTGATGGTGCGCGGTGGTGACGGTGGTCTGGGTGTGTACATCCCGTGGCTTCCGGTGAATCAGAGCTTCACCTGTGCCGCGGGCCGCGAGATCTGGGGCTTTCCCAAGGAGATCGCCGATATCGAGGTCACGCCGGTGCGCCGGGGCAAGCGCTGTGAGGTGCGCGTCGACGGCAAGCTGGTGGTCGCGATGGAGACCGCCGGTGGCGTGCCGTCGCCCGGTGGGATGGGCGGCGCCTCGATCGCCGCCTACACCCATATGGACGGCATTCTGCGCCGCACCCCGTGGGTGATGAATCCCGAACAGGTGCGAATGGGCTTGGGCGGCACCAGGATCGAGCTCGGTGATCATCCCGTCGCCGATCAGATGCGAGCGCTCGGCCTGCCCAAGCGCGCGCTGTTCAGCAGCCGGATCGGCCTGCTGCGCATGACTTTCGAGGATGCCGTAGTCGTCTGATCGCCCACTGTGGCGTGTTATGCGGATGGATGGCGGGTGAATGGCGATGACCCGGCGATCCATCCGTAGGTCCGGCGATGCGGGATTCCGCATGATCCAGGAGGTTCCATGACGAAGACAGCAGTGGTGACCGGTGCGGCCAGCGGTATGGGACGCATGGCGGCCCAGCGGCTGGCGGCGGCGGGCTATCGGGTGGCAGCACTCGATATCAACGAGACGGGCCTGGCCGAAACGGCCCGCCGCTCTCCGAATATGAGCACCTACACCTGCGATGTCGCCGACGAACAAGCGGTGCGGACGGTCGTCGAGAAAGTGCGCGCGGATCTCGGCCCGATCGACCACCTGGTGCACGCGGCCGCGCTGTGCCGTGTGGGTTCGGCACTGACGCACGATGTTTCGGAAATGCGCCGGTTGATGGACATCAACTATGGCGGCACCATCAACATCTGTCAGGCGATCGTGCCGGAGATGAAGCAGCGTGGGCGCGGGACGCTGGTGCTGTTCGCCTCGGTGGCGGGCTGGCTGCCTTCACCCGGTCTGGCCGCCTACTCCGCGTCCAAGTTCGCCGTCGTCTGCTACCACGAGGCGCTGGCGCAGGAATTGCACGGCACGGGTGTGCGGGTGATTTCGATCTGCCCGCCGATCGTGGAAACCCCACTGCTGGACGGAATTCGAGCCCAGAACGAGTCGGTGGTCGCGGGTCAGAAGGGCGTCACGCCGGAGAAGGTACTCGATGCGGCGGAACAGGCGGTGGCGAATCCCAAGGCGCCGCTGTTCATCTTCCCCGGACCGGCCAAGCCGCTGGTGCTGGCCCGCCGGTTCGTTCCGAACTTCCTGCGCAAGCAGGTGATTCGGATGGTCAAACCGGAATTGTGAAGGAGCCGGGCGGGTTTCGCGCCCGCCCGGGCACCTGTCGGATGAACGGCCGGACTCCGCTGTCGGAGCCCGGCCGGTATCGTCAGCGGCCCTTGAAATCGGGCTTGCGGCGCTCGGCGAACGCGCGCGGGCCCTCCTTGGCGTCGTCGCTGCGGAACACGGTGAGCCCGAGCTCGGCGTCGATCTTGAACGCCTCGTTTTCGTGCATACCCTCGGTATCGCGCATGGTCTTCAGGATCGCCTGCACCGCGAGCGGGCCGTTGGCGTTGATCTTCTCCGCGATCTCCAGCGCCTTGTCCAGTGCGGTTCCATCCGGCACGACGTGGCCGATCAGCCCGTATTCCTTGGCCTCGGCGGCGGTGATGTGACGGCCGGTCAGCAGGATGTCGGCGGCGACGGTGTAGGGGATCTGCCGGGGCAGGCGCACTGCCGAGCCGCCCATCGGGAACAGGCTCCACCGCGCCTCGGACACCCCGAACTTCGCGCTCTCACCGGCGACACGGATATCGGTGCCCTGCAGGATCTCGGTGCCGCCGGCGATGGCGGCGCCCTCGACCGCGGCGATCAGCGGCTTGGTCAGGCGCCGTCCCTTGAGCAGGCCCGGGATGTTGGTCGGATCGAAGGCGCCGCCCTTGCTCATATTCTTGGCCGGATCCTGCTTGGTCATCGCCTTGAGGTCCGCACCCGAGCAGAACGCGCCACCGGCACCGGTGAGGATGCAGGAGCGGATCTCCGGATCGTTGTCGACGGTGTCCCACGCCTGCACCATCAGCTCGAGCATCTCGGCGGAGAGCGCATTGCGGACGGCCGGGCGGTTCAAGGTGACGATCAGGGTGGCGCCGCGCCGCTCCAGCAGTGCGTGGGGTTCTGTGTTGCTACCGGTTTCCGTTGCTGCCGTCGTCATCGCCGACCCACTCTCCTCATGGTTTTACTCGCGTTTTGCGGACGAAGTTACCCCGCAACGTTGTACAGAACAATAACGTGTTCTAGTTTGGATGATGGTGACCGCCGTCACGGGCGGCAGGGTTTTCGGGTATTCAGGTATTCGGGGTATAGGGAGATCGCTGATGGAGACAACGACGCACGGCGCGAGCACGCTGCCGCCGCGGATCACGACGACGCTGATCGATCGCCTGACCGGGATGATCGTCGCCGGTACCGCGGGTGAACAGCGCGACCCCTACGAGATGGTCGAGGTGTACACCGGTGCCGTCGTGGGAGCACTGCCGCAGTCCTCGCCCGAGGATGTGGCCGCGGCCGCCGACAAGGCCCGCGCCGCACAGCGCGAATGGGCGAGCCGGCCGGTCAAGAGCCGCCTGCGGGTCTTCGAGAAGGCCCATGAACTGATTCTGTCCGAACTCGGCATCATCGCGGATCTCATCCAGATCGGCTGCGGTAAGACGCGCCGGATGGCCATCGAGGAATCGTGCGATCCGCCGATGGTGATCAGCCACTACCTCAAGCACGCCGAGCGAATCCTGAAGCCGATCAAGCGCGGCGGCGCGATGCCGATCATCTCCACCTCGGCCGAACAGCATCGGCCCAAGGGCGTGGTCGCGGTCATCGCGCCGTGGAACTTCCCGTTCGCGATCTCGATCTCCGATTCGATCCCGGCGCTGATCGCGGGCAACGGTGTGGTGATCAAACCGGATAACAAGACCGCGCTGTGCACGCTCTACGGCGTGGAACTGCTGCGCCGGGCCGGACTGCCGCGCGATCTGATCCAGGTGGTCTGCGGTACCGGCCCCGATGTCGGCCCCGCACTGATCGACAACAGCGATTTCGTCATGTTCACCGGTTCCACCGCCACCGGCCGCACCATCGGCGAGCGCGCCGGCCGCAATCTGATCAGCTGCAGCCTCGAACTCGGCGGTAAGAATCCGATGCTCGTCCTGGAGGACGCCAACCTCGACGAGGTCATCCCGGGTGCGGTCTTCGCGGTCTTCGGCAACTCGGGACAGGCGTGTATGCATATCGAGCGCGTCTACGTCCACGATCGGATCCACGACGAGTTCGTGCGCCGGTTCGTCGCCGCGGCCGAGGAATTGGGAGCCAAGGCCGGCGCGTCCTATACCGCCGACCCGGAATTCGGCTCGCTGGTGTCGGTGGATCACATGCGCCGGGTGGCCTCGCATGTGGACGATGCGGTGGCCAAGGGCGCGACCGTACTCACCGGCGGTAAGCCGCGACCGGAGATCGGCCCGGCCTTCTACGAGCCCACGGTGCTGACCGCTGTGACGCCGGAGATGGAACACGCGACCCTGGAGACCTTCGGCCCCGTCGTCACGATCTACCGCTACACCGACGAGAACGAGGCCATCCGGCAGGCGAACGCCACCACCTACGGACTCAATGCCAGCATCTGGAGTACGGATCTGGCTCGTGCGGAGCGGATCGCCGACCGGCTCGAGGCCGGCAATGTGAATGTCAATGACGGTTTCGTCGCGACCTATTCGGCCAAGATGACCCCGTCCGGCGGTGTGAAGCAGTCCGGTGTGGGCACCCGCCACGGGGATGCGGGCCTGCTCAAGTACACCGACACCGTCAATATCGGAGTGCAGAAGAAGCAGGTGCTCTCGGCGCGGGCGGGTATGCCGTTCGAGAAGCAGCTCAAGAGCACCCTGCTCACCCTGCGACTGAGCCGCCGCCTGCGGATTCGCTGACCGGCAGGTCGATCCGCCGATACCCGAAGGGCCCGTTCGCTCCCCCCTGTGCGAACGGGCCCTTCGCCGTACCCGGCACGTCGTTGAGCCGGGGCGTCGTGTCGCGGATGCGGTCGCTACCGGACTATTTCGCGCCGATCGGTTTGCCGAAGAACGAGGCGAAGGTCTCGCCGAAGGTGGCGGCGAGCATCCGGGAACCGTCGGGGTCCAGCAGTAGCCAGCCCGCATCGGCGGTGTGACACCCCGGCTGAGCCGGCACACCGTTCAGGCGATCGCGCAACCACAGCATCGCCGGACCACCGCCGGAGATCTCCGTGGCCACATGTTCGGCGAAGTGCTCGCGGGTGTACTGCACAGTGGCGGAAGGGCTTCGGCAGTAGTCGTCGACAAGATCGTTGACCTGGCCGACCGGGATGATCTCGTCCGGATTGCCCTGCCAGATGTACATCGGCATATCCGGAACCGATTTGCCCATCCGAGTCTTGTCGAGCACATCGGCGACCTCGGGCTGCTGCAGGGGATCGCCCGGAACCCGCAGCATGCCTTTGAGATTCAGGAACGGCAGCAGCGAACTGACGTACTGCACGCACAGCCCGCTCTGAACAGTGGTCAGGCCTTTGCCCAACGGGTCCATATGATCGTCCACGAACCGCCCGAACTCCGGATATTCGTGTGTCAGGCCCATGACCGCGGCCAGTATCAGACCCGAAGTCGCCTGTCCGTTCGCGACATTCAGCGTCATGCCGAGATCGGCCGGGACACCGCCCTCGGCCGCGCCCACGATATTCAGTTCCGGAGCGTAGGTGCCCTTCAGCTCCGCCGCGTGCCCGGTGGCGATCGCGCCGCCCGAATAGCCGTACATTCCGATGCGGGTGTCGGGGGTCAGCCGCATCGGTGCGAAATCGCGGGCCGCGCGGATGCCGTCGAGGGTGATCCGCCCGGCGAGCGGCCCCGCCGCATAGGCGTTGTCCGGGCCCTCGTGATCGGGTATCACGACCGCCCAGCCCTGCTGGAGTGCGCCCTGTGCGATGACGAACTCGGCAGGCGCGACAATCTGGCCGAGAAACGGGGAGGCCGAAAGATGTCGTATCGCATAGGAAGGCGCACAGTATCCGGCCAGCGAGTCCTCGGCGATCTGCATCGAAACCAGTCTGTCCGGAGTCGAACCCCGCGGTTTCAGTACGGTCGCGACCGCCGGGATGGGCCGGTCACGACTGTTGTTCGATCGAATAGGAGACCTGCCAGGCATCCACGTTGACCGGGATCAGGCCGAGATTGGCGACCCGAACCTCGCGGGCCGCGATGATCTCGCCGGGCGCCTTCGCGGCGACGATATCGGCCGCCGGATGGTAGAAGCCGGGATCCAGCTCCGGGGGTAGCGGGATCGGCGCGGCCGGTACGACCGGCGGCGGGTCCGCGGATGCGGTCGTCGCGATCCCCAGCGCGGCGGTCGTCACTACCGCCAGCACCGCCGCCAGCGCACCCGCTGACCGGCGGATCCGGCGTGTCCACTGTTCGGTCACACTCGCCCTCCTCCGATCATGTGAGACTGCTCCGTCTCACACAGTGGCCGAACTATCGCACACCTGTGACCGCCGTCGCAACGAATCGGCCGCAACGCACGGATCGAGACCGCGCTACCGTGGTGCCGTGACGACCGCACAACGCCGCTACGGTGGCCGTGCCGTCGCGGAACGCAAGGCTGAACGACGTGATCGCTTCCTGCGCGCGGCGACCCGGATCTTTGCCGAACGCGGCTACCCGAACTGCTCGCTGGCCGATGTGTGCGCGGCCGCGGGCCTTTCGCGACGGCAGTTCTACGAGGAGTTCACCACCAGGGAGGATGTGCTGGTCGCGGCCTACGACCGGATCCAGGATGAGGCCGCCGCCGCGGTGGCCGAGGCGCTCGCCGAAGCCGGTGGACAGCCCACCGGCCGCGCCGCGATCACCACCGCACTCACCGCCTACCTGGGCTCGATCGACTCCGATCCGCATCGGGCCAAGGTCGCCTTCGTGGAGGTGGTCGGGGTCAGCGAACGGATGGAACGCCACCGCCGCGACCGCAGGCATCTGTGGGCGGAGGTCATCGACACCGCGATCGTGCCGATGTCCGGTCCGGGCGCGCGCACCGTCGGCCTGCCCGGACTGGCCGCCGGTACCTTGATCGGCGCGGTGAACGGGCTCGTCGACGAATGGCTGTTCCGGCAGCCCCGGCCGCCGATCGGCGATCTGGTAGAACTTCTCGTCCGGGTCGCGGATTCGCTGATCGAACGAGAGTGACGGATCAGGCCGAGTCCTCCGCGGGCGCGGGCGACCAGCGCTGATCCACCTTCGCCAGCCGCCAGTACGCGACCGCGACGATCCAGGCGAGGACGAACAGTCCGACGATCGCGAACCCCGCGTTGTTCAGGTCGATACCCGCGATCCACGCCACGACCGGCCCGCCGAATCCGGTGTCGTCGTGCAGCACCTTGACCAGCTCGATGGAACCGATGAACAGTGCCACCGCGATCGACAGTCCGGTGATCGCGAGGTTGTAGAAGATCTTGCGCACCGGATCGGAGAACGCCCAGTCGTAGGCCACATTCATGAACAGCCCGTCGAGGGTGTCCATCAGGCTCATTCCCGCCGCGAACAACAACGGCAGCACCACGATCGCGTACCAGGGCAGGCCCGCCGCCGCACCGGAGCCCGCCAGGGCCAGCAGCGCGACCTCGGTCGCGGTATCGAAACCGAGTCCGAACAGCACCCCGACCGGATAAACATGGAACGGCCGGCCCACCATCCGCATCACCGGAGCCAGCAGCCGCGACAGGAAACCCCGCGAGTTCAGCGCGTCCTCGAGTGCCGCGTCGTCGTAGTCGCCACCGCGGCGCATCGTGCGAAACACGCGCCAGATACCGATCAGCGCAACGATATTGAGCAGGCCGATCAGATACAGGAACGACCCCGATGCCACTGTCGAGACGGTGCCCAGTGTCTTGCGGGTCGGGGAATCCTCGTCGACCAGCGTTCCCACCACATGCGCGCCCGCGACCACCAGCGCCGCCAGCCCGAACACGATCGTGGAATGTCCCATCGCGAACCAGAATCCGACCGATTTGGGCCGTTCACCGGCGCTCATCAGTTTGCGGGTAGTGTTGTCGATCGCGGCGATGTGGTCGGCGTCGAAGGCGTGCCGCAGGCCGAAGGTGTAGGCCGTGATCCCCAGGCCTATACCGAAGACCTCGGTGCCGATGCGATAACCGTGTGGTGCGATGGCGCCGAACAGCAATCCGAAACCCACGATGTGCATCAGGGCGACCACACCGAGCAGAACCGCGGCCTCGAGCCAATCCCGCCGGGTCCAGTCCCGCATGACATCTCGAAGCAGCCGTCGGCGAGTGGGCATGTGCCACAACCCTTCTGGGGAACACCGCGTCCCCGTCCGTACACAGCGACGAAAGGGGTCTGGCTTTCAGCTGAGGGCTGATCACAGTGGCGCGACCGCACCGGAATTACACCGGCTTCCCGTTCCCATCGCGAGAACTCGTCGGACTATATCAAGGCCGGGCAGCGCTCCCACCACGATGTTCGCCCGGCTCGGGGCCACCGACCGCACCGTCCGCTCCGACAACGACTTCGATCGTCGCGGGTATCGGCCGCAAGTCTCGAGTCAGTAGGCCGACGCCGGGGCAGTCGGGATGATGCCGTGATGGAGTTCGGCGACATCCGGATGTGCGCGGACCCGCGATTTCCAGGCATTCTCGCCGTAGGTGTCGAAAATCGGATTCGCCGGATCGATGGTGACCCCGCGCGCCGCGGCGGCCAGTTCCGGCGGCAGCGGTAGCAGTGGGATCCGGGCGTCCAGTGCCGGATTGTGGAAATACGGGATGGAGACGCGGTCGGTGCCGGGCTCCGGCGCGAGGACTCGGTGCCGGGTGGCACGCAGATAGCCGCCGGTGGCCACCTCGAGCAGTTCGCCGATATTGACGATGAACGCACCGGGCAGCGGTGGCGCGTCCAGCCATTCCCCGGATGACAGTTCCACCTGCAGGCCCCGGGAATCCGGTTCGACCAGTAGCAGGGTCAACACACCGGAATCCTTGTGTGCGCCGACGCCCTGTGGATTATCCGGGTTGCCGGGGTAGCGCACGACCTTGATCAGCGTCGCGGGTCGGTGGGCGAACGCCGGATCGAAGAAGTCCTCATTCGCGCCGAGCGCCGCGGCCCAATGCCGCAGCAGCGATCGGCCGACCGCGGCCAGCGACTCGTCCCAGGCCAGCAACGCCGGCCGCAGCTCCGGCAATGCGGAAGGCCAGAGGTTGGGTCCCTGTAGACGGCGGTAGCCCTCCGCACCGGGAATCACCTCTGCCTCGGGACCGATATCGATCTGTTCGCGCCAGTCGACGCGGCCGTTGGTGAGTTCACCGCCCAGCCGGGAGTAGCCGCGAAACTGCGGACTGCGCAGCTGATCGATCTCCTGTTTGGCCGCATCGGGCAGTGCGAAGAACCGTCGCGCCAGCCCGAGCAGTTCGGCGCTGCGCTCGGGTGCGATTCCGTGGCCGATCAGATAAAAGAAGCCGAATTCGTGTGTGGCGGTGCGAAGTTCGGCCCGGAAGCGGTCCGGATCGGAATCCGCCGTCGCGAGATCGAGTACCGGGAGCGTGCGGTCGGCCATCGCGCAACCTCCGTTCGCGTTCGGGTATGGACTGTTCGGGCACAAAAGTGCCGCACCCCAGCTCTACCGCATTCGGGACGGTGCCGAAAGGGTTCGGTTCGTGCCGAATGCAATGATTGCGGGCCGCCGCGGGAAATGCGATTTCCGATGGGTATCGGCATCCGGATCGCCGTGATCCAAAGGGGCGGCATTGCGTTGCGCGACACCTATGCTCGGCCGAGCCCGCAGGCAGCACCGTGCCTTTGCGGGCCTGTGTCGAGAGGAATACCTGATGTCCGGACGTATCCGCACCGCAATATCGATATTCGCAGCCGGATCGGTTGCCGCCATGCTGCTCAGCGCCTGCGGCAGCAATGGGTCCGCCCATACCGAGAACGGAGTCACCTCGCTCCGGTATCTGGGATGGACCGATCAGGTCACCGTTCCGGAACTCGCGGAAAACCTCGGATTCTTCGACGGCAAGATCAAACTCGACTATGCCGGCAACACCATCAGCGGGCCACAGGAAATCCAGACGGCCGCGACCGGCCAAATCGATTTCGGCGGTGCTTTCGCCGGTGCGGTCGCCAAGCTGGCCAGTGCGGGCGCGCCCATTACCGCGGTCGTCAACTATTACGGATCGGATGAGAAATCTTTCCAGGGCTACTACACGCTGGACAGCAGTCCGATCCGCACGGCCGCCGATCTGGTCGGGAAGAAGGTCGGCGTCAATACGCTCGGCGGTCAGAACGAGGCCGATATTCACGATGCGCTGAAGGAGGCCGGATTGAGCGTCGATCAGATCAAATCGGTGCAATTGGTGGCGCTGCCACCGCCGAATATCGAGCAGGCGTTGCGTCAGGGCCAGATCGACGCGGCGGCACTGAACGGGCAATTCCAGCAGCGCGCGCTGGCCGCCGGCGGAATTCGCCCGATCTTCACCGAACTCGACGAATACGGTGGCCCGATCAATGGCGGCCCCTATGTTTTCCGCAATGATTTCATCGCGAAGAATCCCGATGTGGTTCGCGCCTTCACCACCGGTGTGGCGAAGGCGCTGGAGTGGGAGCGCACCACGCCTCGCGATCAGGCAATCGCGAAGTTCACCGAAATCATCAATGCCCGGCACCGGGCCGGCGAGGATACTTCGACGCTGAAATACTGGCTGTCCGTGGGGGTTCCGGCCCGCTACGGCAAATTGTCGGACGAGGACTTCACCCGCTGGCAGAGCTGGTTGGAAGACACCGGCGGTATCGATCACAAACTGGATCCGAGCAAGTTCTACACGAACAAGTTCAATTCGCTGGTGCAGACGCCGGACACGGCCGGGAAGTAGTGGCGGTCGCATCGCCGCGCATTTCGCCGGCGGTGCGGCATCATGCTGGGCATGAGCGACTCCGTACCCCCGGCCCCTCGCGGACCGGCGCATCGTCTCGTTCCGATGATCGGCCGCGATCCCGGCGAACAGGGCCGGGCGTCCTCACCCCTGGAGTTGCTGTTCGATCTGACCTTCGTGGTCGCGGTCGGCACCGCCGCCTCGTATTTCGCCGAGATGGTCGCGGCCGGGCATCCGGGCAAGGCGGTGTCGGCCTTCGTCCTGGCGATGTTCGCGATCGTGCTCGCCTGGATCAACTTCAGCTGGTTCGCCTCCGCCTTCGCCACCGACGACTGGCTCGATCGAGCACTGACCATGCTGCAGATGATCGGTGTGGTCGTGTTCGCGCTCGGGCTGCCGGCGATGTTCCACTCGGTCGAGGAGGGCGATCACCTCGAGCTGCGGGTCATGGTCATCGGGTATGTCATCATGCGGGTGGCCATGGTGCTGCAGTGGGGGCGTACCGCGCGCGAGTCGCCGCAGTACCGCGGCGTCGGCATCGCGAATATGCGCTGGACGACGATCGCTCAGATCGGCTGGGTGCTAATCGGATTCGTTCATCTCCCGCTGCCGGTGGCGGTAGCCGGCATCCTCGTGCTGGGTGTACTGGAATTACTGCTGCCGGTGATCACACAGGGGAGTGCGGGCGGAACCCCCTGGCATCCGCACCACGTTGCCGAGCGCTACAGCCTGTTCGCGATCATCACCCTGGGCGAGGGCGTGGTCGGTACCGTCGCCTCGTCCGGTGATCTACTCGGCGGCGCCGACGGCGCCCACTGGAGTGCCGATGCCATCGCCGTCGTCGTGGCGGGTGTGGGCCTGACCTTCGGAATGTGGTGGGTGTACTTCACCACGCCCTTCGGTGACATCCTGGTCCACCGCCGCAATCGAGGCTATCTGTTCGGCTACGGCCACTTCCCGCTGTACATGGGCATCGCCGGTGCGGGTGCCGGTCTGCACGTCGCAGGCCTGCAACTGGAACAGCACACGCGGATCGGGCCGGTGGCCGTCGTGGCGACGCTCGCGCTCCCCGTCGGCCTCTATCTGCTGATGGTGTACCTGTTGCACACCTTGCTGCTCTCGGCGCCGGATCCGTTCCACATCCTGTTACTCGCCCTGACCGCGGTGGTTCTGGCCGCGGCGATGATCCTCGCCGCCGTCGGCGTCTCGATCGCCGTCTGCCTGATCGTCGTGATGATCGCCCCGTTCATCACCGTGGTCGGCTACGAAACCGTCGGCCACCGGCATCAGCGGCGGATGCTGGCGAACCTGGAAAGCGCCGGATCCCGCTATCGGCCGTAGGGCCGCTGTGGCCACTGTGTCTGCTGTGTGTGCTGCGCGGCTCCGTTCCACTGTGCGCCGTGCTCCGGGTACATCGGCAACGCTTCCGGATACATCGGTAGCGCCGGAGTATCCGGCTGCTTCCCGGACCGTTTGACCAGAGTGACACCGATGAACACCATGCCGACGATGAGGATGATGATCCCGAGGATCACCACAATTCCGAGGAGTCCAGCCACGAAGCTAGTTGTAGCACAGGCTTTTCCGGACCGTCCGATATCGCGTGACGCGTTGGCCGACCCACCGCCGGCAGGACAAAGCAAGAGGCCCCGACCAGTGGAATGGTCAGGGCCTCTACCGTGTCTCCACACACGAGTCGGGGTGACAGGATTTGAACCTGCGACCTCTTCGTCCCGAACGAAGCGCGCTACCAAGCTGCGCCACACCCCGTGAGTTGAGCCTGTCGTAGCTTACAGCAGGGGAGTCCGGAACATTAAATCCGCTGGTTATCGGGCTGGGAGCGGACGGATGGTAGACAGGATCCGCTTGGCGGTTGCCTTGTCCACGGCCTTGTCCACACCGGTGTCGGCGGCGATGGTCATCACGAAGTTCCCGTTCTCACTCGGAAACGCGAACGTGTACACCGTGAACGTGGTCGCGCAGCCGGGGGCCGGAGCGGGCGCGCTGCCGGTGGTCTCGACGAAGGCGCCGTGGAGCTGGCCGTCGGCCGAGACCATCGGTTCGGCGGCGCCGGGCGCGCCGACCTTGGCATCAGTCCAGCCGAAGGCGCCGAGCCGCTTTCCGATATCGGCGGCGGCCACGGCCGGATCCGGTTGCTGGGACATGGTCAGGAAGGCGTTGGTGCGGGTGTAGTTCGGGCAGTAGTTCTTGCCGTCCTGAGTGAGCCCGGCGACCTCGATGGTGTCGGATCCGCTGCCCCACACCGCGGTTGTGACGTCGGCGGGCCTCCAGTCCGCGGGCGCGTCGTAGGCGGCCCCGCGATCGAGAATCTGCACCACTTGATATCCGGGGACCGTCGGCGGCGGTGCCTGGCCCGGCGGTGGTGCCTGGCCCGGCCGCGGCTGCGGCGCCGACTGCGGTGGCGGTGCGGCGGGCGGCGATTGCGGTGGGGGAACCTGATTTTCGCTGCTCAAGGCGCTCACCATAGACGGAGCGCCGGCCTTCGCGGTGGTCGAATCTTCCGGATTCCTGCCTGCGACGATCGCCACCGTGACGCAGACGGCGACGACGATCACCACGGCGATCCCGCTGAGCAGTAAGGCCTTCCGGCGCCGGGGCGGTCGGTCGAGAGGAGGTTGCGCCGGCGGCTGAAACTGCGCGGTCGACGGAAACTGTGCCGGGCTCCAGGACGGATGTGCTTGTGGGCCATTGGATTGCGCCCCCGCGTCGGGCCCGGGCGGATAGGGATACTGTGGCGGGAAATTCGGTGCCGGTGCCGGTGCCGGTGCGGGGCCCGGCGCCTGACCAACCCGGGCGAATGCCGTTGTGGCCGCATGGTTCCCACCGAAAGCGGGACCGTATGCCGCCCCGGTGCTCGGGTCCGGTGTGGAAGCCCCGAAACCCTCGCCACCCTGCGGCGGGACGCCGGAGCCGGGCGCGGCGCCGTGAGGTACGGGATCCGGACGCGACCACGGGGTTGCCTGCGGCGCAAGATGATTGGCCACCCCGTCCGGTGTGCGCGGAAACGCCTCGGTGGGCGCGGCCTCCGGGTAGCCGGATGGAGGCGCGGGGCCGCGCCTCGCGCCCAGGCCGTTATCCGGCTCGACCCCGCCGCCGTTCTGCCCGAACCCAGTGCCCACCGTGTACCCCTGCCTGCTGTCGTGCCTCGGCAGGACACACTAGCGCGCCACTGCCTCCGATTCGGACACGCCATGACCACTATCGGTGAGAGGGCGTTTCGGCGGCGCGGCCACCAGCGTCAACAAGGTCGCCTCGGGGCGGCAGCAGAAGCGGTACGGCGCCCACGGTGAGGTACCGAGGCCGGCCGACACGTGCAATCTGGTGTGCGCACCCCAGCGCGAGGGGCCCTTGACCCGCGATCGGTCGATTCCGCAGTTGGTGACCAGCGCGCCGAATCCGGGCAGGCACAGCTGACCGCCGTGCGTGTGCCCGGCGAGCACCAAGTCGTACCCATCGTCGGCGAACCGGTCCAGCACCCGCGGTTCGGGTGAATGGGTGAGTCCGATACTCAAGTCGGCCAGCGGATTCGGGGCTCCGGCAATGGTGTCGTACCGGTCGCGAGTGAGATGCGGATCGTCCACACCGGCGGTGGAGATCTTGATGCCGGCGACCTCGAGATCGCGCCGGACATGGGTCAGATCGAGCCAGCCGCGTTCGGTGAACGCCGCGCGCATATCCTGCCAGGGCAGTGGATCGCCGAGTTGGCGCTTGTGGTTCTTGTCGAAGTACTTCAGCGGATTCTTCGGAACCGGCGCGAAGTAGTCGTTGCTGCCGAAGATGAAGATGCCCGGGCGCGCCAGTAGCGAGGACAGCGACTGCACGACCGCCGGGACCGACTTCGGATGCGCGAGATTGTCACCGGTGTTGACGACCAGATCGGGTTCCAGGGCGGCGAGTTCCCGAATCCAGGCCTGTTTGAGCTTCTGGCCGGGAGTCATGTGGAGATCGCTGATGTGCAGCACACGCAGGCTCGACGAGCCCGGCTGCAGCACCGGCAGCGTGGCCTCACGGAGGACGAAGGCGTTGCGTTCGATCAGCGAGGCGTAGCCGATTCCGGCAACCGCGGTACCGGCGGCCGCCGCGGCGATCTTGGCGCCGGAGCCCAGCGCTGCTCGTCGAATTGCGGGGGACGAGAATACGGGCATCAGACCAGAATAGGCGACCAGTGTGACGAATACCGAGTGTGATTCCGCACAGGCATCCGGATTGGCTGGCTGAGAGCGTGTCGACACGCTGGCGATCGTGATAAATGCGGTGGGAGCGTTCACGTGCAGCGGCTAGCGTGTGGCGCATGTCGGAACTCAAATCGAAGTTGCGCGCCGATCTCACCGCGGCGATGAAGGCCAAGGACTCCCTGCGCCTCAACACGGTGCGCATGCTGCTGGCGGCGGTGCAGAACGCCGAGGTCGCCGGTTCCGAAGCCAAGGAACTGACCGATGCCGAGGTGATCGCGGTCCTCGGCAAGGAGGCGAAGAAGCGCAACGAGGCCGCGGTGGTCTTCGAACAGGCCGGTCGCGGTGAGCTGGCGGCCAATGAGCGGGCCGAACAGGAGATCATCGATGAATACCTGCCGACGCCGCTCACCGAGGCCGAGGTCGCCGATCTCGCCGATACCGCCATCGCCGATGTGGCCGAGCAGATCGGCGAGCGCCCCGGAATGAAGCAGATGGGCCAGGTCATGAAGATCGCGACGGCACTGGCCGCCGGCCGCGCCGACGGTTCGCGGATCTCGGCGGCGGTCCGGGCGCGGCTGTAGTTCCCGCACCGAACACGCAGAGCCGCACAACGCCGAGGGCCGGCGAATGTGTCACACATTCGCCGGCCCTCGCTCATGGCCGTAGGCCGCTAACGCGGCAACGGGATCGGAATCGGTGGCAGCCGCGGTACCGGAATTCCCGGTAGCCCCGGCAGGCCCGGCGGCGGTGCGGCCGGACCCGGTCGCGGTATCTCGCGCTGGGTGCCGTCGCTGACCAGCACCGTGATGACCGAGCCGGGAATCGCCGAGCCGTTCGGCGTCGTCGCCGTGACCGTGCCCTTGGCGGCCGATCCGGGCTGGGTCACTATGGAGACCTGGAATCCAGCGCCGATCAGCGCCGAGCGCGCTTCCGCCTCCGACATGCCGTTCACATCCGGAATCTGCGCATTGTTCGAACCCCGCACATACTTGTCGTCGAGCGGTGGAAGCACCGCCGGCGGGTACTTGTCCAGCACCGGTTTGATCCCCGCGAACCAGCTGCGAGCCGGTTCGTTACCGCCGAACAGATTGCCGTCGCCACAGCTGCGCAGCGGGAACGAGCAGATCTCGCCGGGGGTCGGGGAGTCGCCGTAGATGTAGGCGGCCCCGGCCATCGAATTGGTGAAACCGAGGAAGGCCGAGGACCGGTGGGTCTCGGTCGTACCCGTCTTCGACGACACCGGAACGTTCCAGCCGGTCGCGTGCGCGGAACCGGCGGCGGTGCCGTGCGGAGCGTCCTCACTCAATGCGTTGGCGAGAGTATTCGCCAAGCCGGGATCGACGACCTGCTCACAGGCTTGCTGTGTGAGCGGAACCGGTTTTCCGTCCCGGTCCAACACTCCGGCGATCGGCGAAGGCGGGCACCATTTGCCCCCCGAGGCGATCGTCGCCGCGACGTTGGACAGTTCCAGTGGATTGATCGCGACCGGACCCAGCGTGAACGAGCCGAGATTCTGCTGTTTGATCATGTCGGCGAGGCTCTGGTTGCCGTGGCCGGAGGTGCCGGCCTCGGTATAGGAACGCATTCCCAGCCGCACCGCCATATCGACGGTCGGCGTCACCCCGACATCCTGGATGAGTTTGACGAACGCGGTATTCGGTGATTGGGCCAGCGCCTCGGTGACCGATTCCGGTGATCTGTAGTTACCGGCGTTCTTCACGCAATAGGTCGCGGGCGGACATCCGGCGGCACCACCGTTACCCATGCCCTTGGCGGCGAAGAAGGAGGGCACATCCAGCTGTGCGCTCGTGCCCAGTCCCTTCTCCATCGCCGCGGCCGTGGTGAAGATCTTGAAAATCGAGCCTGCACCGTCACCCACCATCGAATACGGCTGCGGCTGCACCGTTTCGTGCGCACCCTGATCCAGGCCGTAGGTGCGACTCGAGGTCATCGCCAGAATGTGATGGGCGTCCTGGCCGGGGGCGATGATGCTCGTGACCTCGGCGATATCCGGCAGATTCGGATCGGTCACCGAGTTGACGGCGGCCTTGACCGAATTCTGGACGTTCGGATCCAGGGTGGTACGGATCAGATATCCACCCTTGTCGATCTGGTCCTTGCTGATTCCGGCGTTCGCCAGATACTGCAGGGCGTAATCGCAGAAGTAGCCGCGGTCACCCGCGGAGATACAACCCCGTGGCAACCCCTTCGGCTCCGGCAGTACACCCAGCGGCTGTTCCTTCGCCGCCCGGAATTCCTCGGCCCGGCTGGGGATGTTCTGGATCAGCGTGTCCAGCACCGTATTGCGGCGCTGTGTCACGCCCTGTGGGTTGGTGTACGGGTTGAGTTTGGAGCTGGACTGGACCATCCCGGCCAGCATCGCGGCCTGGGAGACCTTCAAATCCTTGGCATCGACGCCGAAATAGGTTTGCGCGGCGTCCTGGATTCCGTACGAGCCGTTACCGAAGGGCACCAGATTCAGGTACCGGGTCAGGATCTCGTCTTTTGTGAGTTCTTTTTCCAGGGTCAGGGCCATCCGAATTTCGCGCAGCTTACGGGCCGGCGTGGTCTCGATCGCGGCCCGGCGTTCGGCATCGGTCTTGGCGACCACCAGCAGCTGGAAGTTCTTGACGTACTGCTGGTCGATGGTCGAGGCGCCCTGCTGGACCTCACCACTCGAAGTGTTGGTCAGGAAGGCGCGCAGCGTTCCCTGCCAGTCGACGCCGCCGTGTTCGGCGAACCGTTTGTCCTCGATGGAGACGATCGACAACTTCATATCGTTGGCGATGCGGTCGCTGGGCACCTCGAAGCGTCTCTGCTCGTACAACCAGGCGATCGGGGCGCCGGTGGCATCGACCATCGTGGACACCGACGGCGCGGTACCCGCCACCAATTCCGAGGAGACGTTGTCCACGGCGTCGGCCGCGCGGTTCGACATGTACCCGAATCCGCCGGCGAGTGGGAACAACAATCCGGCGAGGAGTACGGCCGCTAGGACGCAGGCGCCGGCGAGCCTCGCGAGCGTTTGTGAGATCGGCACGCGCCCCAGCCTAATTGGCCCGCCGTCACATGCGAGGTGCGCGGTCGGCGGCGTGCCGTGGGGGCAGGTCACAAGCACTCCGCAGGGACGGGCGTACCAGAAAATCCGGGCATGGTCTTGCGCTTGCCCCATACCTTTACCTAGATTGAGAACCCAGTGTGATAGAGCTAACACTCAAAGTGGAATGTGGTGCGGAACGCAGCGGGGTTGGGTTGCTGTGGGCTGTACGCGATTCCGGAGCGCCGTTGACCCGGTGTTCGGACTGCAAAGGGGCACACCAAATGCACATGACAACCCCCATCGCTCGATTGGACGTAGAGCAGGCCGAAGCGAGGATCGCCTGGGTGTCCCAGGCCCGATGCAAGGAAGTAGACCCCGACCAGTTGTTCGTCCGAGGTGCGGCCCAGCGCAAGGCTGCCACCATCTGTCGGCATTGCCCCGTGCTCATGGAGTGCGGTGCCGACGCGTTGGACAACCGCGTGGAGTTCGGTGTGTGGGGCGGGATGACCGAGCGGCAGCGGCGTGCGCTGCTCAAGCAGCATCCCGAGGTGACCTCCTGGGCGGAGTTCTTCCGCGTTCAGCGTCACCAGAAAGTCGCTATGTAGTCGTCCACTGACATTCACGGTTCGAGCCCGCCCTGCGGGCTCGAACCGTTTCCGGCCGATGGACGTGCGGAATCGGGGCCGCACGTCCGAGGGCCGAGGGTGATCAGGCAGCGGGAGTTCCGGCGAGTTGGTCGCCGACCGCGCGCAATGCCTCCAGATCCGAGACCTCGAACGGCAATGCGGTAACCGTGACGATGGGTACCCGCGGATGAGCGCCGGTGAAGCGGTTCAGCAGATGCCGCTCCCGTTTGGCGGTCACCGCGCGATGAGCGTGGATGCGCAGGATATCCGCGGTCAGCGTCGCGGGATCGGTGGTCGCCTCCGCGGCCGCGGTTTCCTCCGAGGTGCCGTCGGCGACACTGCCCGCGCCCGGGCTGAGCCGGTCGGCGCCCGTAATGGCCTGGGCAGCCGGCAGGGCGCACAGCACCGGATGGGTGCGATTGAGGACCAGCCCGGCCAGCGGCATCCGGTCGGTGGACAGCCGATCGACGAAGAACGACGCCTCCCGCAGCGCATCCGGTTCCGCCGCCGCGACCACCACGAAGTGTGTGCCGGGCCGGGAGAGCATGGCGTAGGTCCGTTCGGCGCGGTCCTGGAAGCCGCCGAACATCGATTCCAGCGATTGCAGGAACAGCGACGCGTCCTTGAGCATCTGGCCGCCCACGATCGTGGACACCCCGCGTACCGCCAGACTCATGGCGCCGGTGACGATGCGGCCCACGCCGCGGCCGGGCGCCATGATCACCCGGATCATCCGGCCGTTGAGAAAATTGCCGAGCCGTTTGGGCGCGTCGAGGAAATCCAGGGCGTTGCGCGAGGGCGGGGTATCGACGACGACCAGATCCCAGTCCCGTTTGGCGACCAGCTGGCCCAGCTTCTCCATCGCCATGTACTCCTGCGTTCCGCCGAACGAGGAAGCGACCGTTTGGTAGAAGGGGTTGGCGAAGATCTGCTCGGCCTTATCGGGAGTGGTGTGCTCGAGCACCATCTCGTCGAAGGTGCGGCGCATATTCAGCATCATCGCGTAGAGCTCGCCGCGGGCGGTCTCGGGCAACTGAACGCGCTGCGGCGCATTGCCGAGATCGGTCACCCCGAGCGACTGCGCCAGCCGCCGCGCCGGATCGATGGTGAGTACCACGACCTTGCGGCCCTGCTCGGCGGCGCGCAGCGCGATGGCCGCCGCGGTCGTGGTCTTGCCGACTCCGCCGGAACCGCAGCACACCACCACCCGGGCCGTCCGATCGGCGATTATCGCCTCGATATCCAGTAGCGGGGTCGCCGGCGGGATCAGGGGGCTCGGATGACTCATCAGCGGACTCCCTGTGCGCTCAGATGTGCGGCCAATTCGTACAGTCCGCCCAGATCCATCCCGTCGGGCAGGGCGGGCAGATACAACCGGCTGATATCCACCCCGGCCAGTTCCGCGGAGCTGTCGTCCTGGGCCTGGAGGGTGGCCGAATGTTCCACGGCCTCCCGGATCAATCCCTGGAAATCGTTGTCGTCGAGGGTGATTCCGGCGTCGGACAGGCCGGATCGCACCGCGTCGAGATCGAGGTCGCCGGTCGCCACGCGGGCGCGTACGGGAGCGGGCAGGAAACCCTCGGTGGCGCGATTGACGATGACGGTGCCGATGCGGAAGTCGGCCTCGGTCAGCTCGGCGATGGCATCGGCGGTCTCCTGCACGGGCAGCGCTTCGAGCAGGGTCACCAGATGTACCACCGTCTGCTCGGAATGCAGCAGTGCGGCCACGCCCTCGGCCTGAGCGGCGATCGGCCCGCCCTTGGCGACCTCGGCCATGGCCTTGGTGACATCCAGGAATCCGGCGATCCGGCCGGTCGGCGGCGCATTCGATCACGATCTCGTCGTAGACGGCCCTACCGGATTTGTCGGCGCGCACCGCGCATTCCTTGATCTTGCCGGTCAGGATGACATCGCGCAGGCCCGGCGCGATCGTGGTGACGAATTCGATGGCGCCCATCCGGCGCATCGCCCGGCCCGCGAAGCCGAGGTTGTAGAACATGTCGAGATATTCCAGGAAGGCGTGCTCGATATCGAGTGCCAGCGCCATCACCTCGCCACCGCCGTCGGCGGTGGCGATCTTGGTTTCGGTCGGTGGCAGCGGCGGCAGATCGAACAACTGGGCAATGGATTGGCGGCCCTCCACCTCGACCAGGAGTACCCGGCGTCCACCGGCCGCCAGTGCCAGGGCCAAAGCGCCTGCGACCGTGGATTTCCCGGTTCCGCCCTTACCGGACACATAATGCAGCCGCGCTTTGTCGGCTCGGTCCGGCCACCCTAATTTCAGTCCCGGCTCCTGCGAAACGGGTACTGCCGTCGGTACTCCCACGTTCGCGAGCCTATAACCCGTTACGAAACAGCCACCAGAGGATGGGCCTACTGTCTCGTTGACCACAGCGCACTTCCGTCTCGGCCCGAAATGTGCTGATCGTCGTCCGTTCGCGGACGGGCGAGTCTCGCGGCCGCACCACCCCGCCGGCATCCGCACCAGTACGCTTCTGCGACATGAGCGATGTGACCGTCTGGGAGTACGCGACCGTGCCGCTGTTGACCCACGCGACCAAGCAGATTCTCGATCAGTGGGGTGCCGACGGCTGGGAACTGGTCACGGTGCTGCCCGGCCCGACCGGTGAGCAGCATGTGGCGTATCTGAAGCGGCCCAAGCAGTGACCGCCTCGGGGATCGACTGGCAGGCCAACCTCGACCGGCTCGGGCTGGCCCTGCCGCCGGTCGCGGCACCGGCCGGCGCCTACATTCCGGCGATTCGTTCCGGTTCGCTGGTCTACACCGCCGGACAGTTGCCATTCGCCGACGGTGCGCTGTCGGCGATCGGGAAGGTCGGCGCCGAGGTCGATATCGCCGAAGCTGCCCGCGCCGCGGGTCTGTGCGCGCTCAACGCCTTGGCCGCCGTGCACGATCTGGTCGGCCTTGACGAGGTCGTGCGAATCGTGAAGGTGGTCGGATTCGTGGCCTCGGCACCGGGTTTCACCGATCAGCCGCTGGTGATCAATGGTGCGTCCGAGCTGCTCGGCGAGGTTCTCGGTACCGCGGGTGTGCATGCGCGCTCGGCGGTCGGGGTCGCGGAGCTGCCGAAGAACACCCCGGTCGAGGTGGAGCTCATCGCCGAAGTGCGGTAGGCAAGATCTGTAACCGGAGTTCCGGACAGATGCGGTGCGGCTGCCCCGTGCGGCGGCCGCACACCCGCGTTAGGACCTGCATATGAGCCTTTCTCATCCCGCGTACGGGCAGCTTCGGAAGGTCACCGAGACCGCGTCGGTGCTGCTGGCGAACAATCCGAACCAGATGACGCTGGAGGGCACCAACACCTGGATTCTGCGTGCTCCCGGTCGCTCGGACTGTGTGGTGATCGATCCGGGCCCCAAGGACAAGGCGCACAGCGAGGCGATCGTTCGGGAAACCGGCGGCGATATCGCGCTGACGCTGATCACCCACCACCATCACGATCACACCGGAGGCATTGATCGGCTGGTGAAGTTGACCGGAACGCCGGTGCGGGCGATGGAGCCCGGATATCTGTCCGGCTCGCCCGATGTGCTGACCGACGGCGAGGTCGTCGAGGCGGCCGGACTGCGCCTGACCGTGATCGGCACCCCGGGGCACACTCGCGATTCGGTGAGCGTGCTGCTCGACGACGCGATCGTCACCGGAGATACCGTGCTCGGCAGTGGTACGACCGTGCTGGAATCGCGAGACGACGCCTTGGCCGACTACCTCGCCTCACTCGATCGGCTGGCCGCGCAGGCTCCCGGGCGGGCGCTGCTTCCCGCGCACGGACCCGATCATCCGCAGGCCGAATCGGTGATCAACTACTACATCCAGCATCGGCAGCAGCGTCTGGATCAGGTCCGGGCGGCACTGCGCGAACTCGGCGAGGACGCGTCCCCGATGAAGGTCGTGGCCCGCGTGTACGCCGATGTGGACAAGAAGCTGTGGCCGGCCGCGCGCAGCTCGGTCCAGGCACAGCTGGCCTACCTGCGCGGCGCGAACTAGTCCGGCCGGGCACGCCGGAGCGCGGAGGGAATCCCTACCGCGCTCGGCGAGCCAGCCGCTCCGAATCGGAGATCAGCACGCTCTTGCCCTCGAGTCGCAGCCAGCCGCGATGGGCGAAATCGGCCAGGGCCTTGTTCACCGTCTCGCGCGAGGCGCCGACCAGCTGAGCGATCTCCTCCTGCGTCAGGTCGTGAGTGACCCGCAGAGCGCCGGCCTCCTGGGTACCGAAGCGCTGCGCGAGCTGCAGCAGCGCCTTGGCGACCCGGCCGGGGACGTCGGTGAAGATCAGATCTGCGAGGTTGTTGTTGGTGCGCCGCAGGCGACGGGCGAGCACCCGCAGCAACTGTTCGGCGATCTCCGGGCGCTGATCGATCCACGCCTTGAGCGCGTCGCGGTCCATCGTCACCGCACGAACCTCGGTCACCGTGGTGGCCGTGGAAGTACGCGGGCCCGGATCGAAGATCGACAGTTCGCCGAACATATCCGACGGACCCATGATGGTCAGCAGGTTCTCGCGACCATCGGGGGACCGGCGGCCGATCTTCACCTTGCCCGAAGTGATGATGTACAGCCGATCGCCGGGCTCACCCTCGTTGAAGATGACATGGCCGCGCGGGAAATCCACCGGCTGAAGCTGTTTGGCGAGAGCGGCCACCGCGGTGGGCTCGACGCCTTGGAAGATGCCTGCTCTGGCGAGGGCCTCGTCCACGAATGTGCTCCTTATGGGAATTGACGGTGCTTACTGCCGCTCAGCTCGTGTCGCTATCGCCACAGCGCCGGACCGAAGCGTTCGGCCGACAGTGCAGTCTACTTGCCATCCGCGCAGCGCAGTGACAGACACCACGTAACGAGCGGTATGTGAACGGGCACGGTGTCGTGGAAAGTTCCCGATTCGTGAAAATCCGCCGGGCGGCGGGGTCGGCTCAGCTGGCCTGAGCGACGTCGAGTTCATCACTTCTGGCGCGACGGCCACCGGCGCCGGCGTGTGCGGGAACACCCAATTTCGCCAGCTCGTTGACCTCGGCATTGCTGGCCCTGTCCAGATATTGCTGGACCTCTTCACCCGGTTCGAGCAGCTTGCGCAGCCGGTTCTCGACGCGTTCCATCAATAGAGCGAAGAGCATCAACACCACCGGGAAGAGCACCACAGCGAGTCCTTGCATACGGGTGAGTAAACACGGAGAAGGTCTCAGATGGAACACGGCAAGACTTCGCGAACGCGCTCACGTCGGTATCGTTCCGTATGGTGGACGCGTGCGTGAACCCAGATCCAACGCCGTGAACGGGCAGAACTCGGCGGCAAAGGCCCCCACTGCGGCGTCGGTCACATCGGCGGAATCCAATTCGCCGGGCAGGGCAAAATCCGCACACGCGAACTCGAAACCGGCCGCACGCTTCGACGGAGAGACCCGGCTCGGCCTGGTGCGCCGGGCTCGTCGTATGAATCGGACGCTCACCCTTGCTTTTCCCGATGCGCACTGCGAGCTGGATTTCACCACGCCACTCGAATTGGCGGTCGCCACAATCCTTTCCGCCCAATGCACAGATATCCGGGTAAATCAGACAACTCCGGCATTGTTCGCGCGGTATCGCAACGCGAAGGACTATGCCGAGGCCGATCGCACCGAACTCGAGGAATACATCCGGCCCACCGGATTCTTCCGGAACAAGACGAATTCACTGATCGGGCTGGGGCAGGCACTCCTCGAGCGACACGACGGGGAAGTACCCGGAACGCTGGCCGAATTGGTGAAGCTCCCGGGGATCGGCCGCAAGACCGCCAATGTCATCCTCGGTAACGCGTTCGATGTGCCGGGAATCACCGTCGACACTCATTTCTCGCGGCTGGTAGGGCGCTGGAAGTGGACCACCGAGCAGGATCCGGTCAAGATCGAGCATGCTGTCGGCGCGCTGATCGAGCGCAAGGAGTGGACCATGCTCTCGCACCGGGTGATCTTCCACGGTCGTCGCGTCTGCCATGCCCGCAAGCCGGCGTGCGGTGTTTGTCTGCTGGCCAAGGACTGCCCGTCCTACGGCATCGGCCCGACCGATCCCACGACGGCCGCCGCACTGGTGAAAGGGCCGGAGGCCGAGCATCTGCTCGAATTGGTGGGCCGGTGAAATCGGTACCGACTGCGTGGCGTTGGGCGTTCATAGTTCTGATCACGGTGGTGGCTCTGGCAGTGGCGATCTGGCCGCGCGATGAGCACAGCCCTCCGTCGGTGACCGCCACCGCGGTTCGGGGCGGTCCCGCAGCGATTTCCGATGGGCAGCGCGCGGCCGCTGCGCTGGCCGACTGCCCCCGGCCGCCGGCTGGGACCGAGCCTGCTCCAGCGGCCGGCCCGCTGGCCGGAATTGTCGTCGAATGCCTGTCCGACGGTCGCACGATCGATCTGGGCGAGGCACTCGCGGGACGCCCGGCACTGCTGAACCTCTGGGCCTTCTACTGTCAACCGTGCGCCCAAGAGCTGCCTGCCCTGCAGCAGTACGCGAACCGTGCCGGGCATGCGCTGGCGGTGCTCACCGTGCACAGCGACCCGGCCGAGACGCGGGGGCTGGACCGCCTGCGCGCTCTCGACATCCACCTGCCCGGTGTGCAGGACGGCGATCAAAAGGTGCGCTCGGTGCTCAATGCCCCCCAGGTCCTGCCGATCTCGGTACTCGTCCGTGCGGACGGATTGATCGCGAAGGTCCTGGTCCAGCCGTTCAAGTCGGCCGACGAGGTCGCGGCCGCTGTCGAACAAGGGCTGGGGGTCACGGCATGAGCGGATCGGGCAGCTTGTGTAATCACGGAGGGGCCCGTTCATGCCGGATAGAAACAACATGAGCGGATCAGGCCCGGAGGCAGCAGCTTGTGTAACCACGGAGGGGCCCGCTCGTGCCGGATAGAAACAACGCTAGCGGGTCGGGCTCGGAGGCGACGGCTAGCGGAAGGCTCGCGGAGGGAATTCCACCATGGCTGCGCGGGTTGGCCGAACACGAGCCCGCCGATCCCACCGGCGTCAATCAGGTTCTCCATCGCACCGCCGGGAAGATCGCGTCGGCAGCGCTGCGTCCGCGCGAGGCATCGGTGCTCGTACTGTTCGGGGGATCGCCCGATTCCGATGCCGCGGCGCCGGGCGGGATGCCCGCCGACGCCGATCTGCTGCTGACCCAGCGCGCGGCGACACTGCGCCAGCATCGCGGTCAGGTCGCGTTCCCGGGCGGCGGGGTCGAACCCGGTGACGACGGCCCGATCGGTACCGCGCTGCGCGAGGCCCGCGAGGAGACCGGCTTGGATCCGAGCGGTGTAGAACCCTTCGCGATCCTTCCCAAGATCTTCGTCCCGCCGTCGCGTTTCGATGTGACCCCGGTGGTCGCCTATTGGCGCACACCGGGCGAGGTGGGCGTGGTCAGCGAGACCGAGGCCGCGCGGGTGGTCCGGGTGCCGCTGGTCGATCTCATCGAGCCCGCCAACCGATTCGTCGTCCGGCATCCGCTGGGGTATATGGGTCCGGCCTTCGCCGTTGATGGCATGCTCGTCTGGGGTTTCACCGCCGGTGTTCTCGCCGGTCTGCTTGCGGTATCGGGATGGGAGCGGGACTGGGATCACCACGATGTGCGTGATCTGCAGTCCTCGCTCGCGGCAGTGGGGATGACGTTATGAGTAGTTCCGGGTGGCTCGACCTCGCGGTCGTCATCATTGCCCTCCTCGCCGCGTCCTCCGGCTGGCGGCAGGGCGCGGTGGCTTCCGCCCTGGGATTCCTGGGCGTGGTGCTCGGCGCGGTCGCCGGCATCCTTATCGCGCCGCACATCCTGCAACACATCAGCGAGGGCCGTAAGCGTGTGCTCGTCGGTGTGGTGTTGATCGTCGCCCTGGTGGTCGTGGGTGAGGTCGCGGGGATGGTGCTGGGCCGGGCGGCACGCAGCGGTATGCGGCATCCGTTCACGCGAAGTGTGGACAGTGTCGTCGGTGCGGCGCTGCAATGTGTCGCCGTGCTGGTGACCGCCTGGCTGCTGGCGTTGCCGCTGGCCTCCTCGTCACAGCCCGGGATCGCCGCGGCCGTCAACGGGTCTCGCGTGCTGTCCGACGTCAACACGGTCGCGCCGAACTGGTTGCGACGGGTGCCCAACGAATTCTCCAAACTGCTCAACACCTCGGGACTGCCGGAGGTCATCGGTCCGTTCGGGCGTGCGCCGATCGCGGCGGTCGAACCGCCCGATCCCAGTGTGCTGGACACTCCGGTGGCGCTGAATTTGCAGCACAGCGTGCTGCGGATCAACGGCGTCGCGCCGAGTTGCCAGCGCGCGCTGGAGGGGTCCGGTTTCGTTGTCGCACCCGAGCGCATCATGACCAATGCCCACGTGGTCGCGGGTACCTCGACCGTGCAGGTGGATACCGCGCGCGGCCGGCTGGATGCCACGGTGGTGCTGTTCGACCCGTCGAAGGATGTCGCGATACTTGCGGTGCCGGGACTCAACGCCCCGGTGATCCCGCTGGCCGAGTCGGCGGGTAAATCGGGTGAGAGCTCGATCGTGCTGGGCTATCCGGGCGGTGGTCCCTACACCGCCAGTGCCGCGCGGGTGCGGGAGACTCTCGAGCTGACCGGGCCGGATATCTACAAGAGCAATACCGTCGAACGCCAGGTGTACACGGTTCGCGGCCGCGTGCGCGCGGGTAATTCCGGTGGCCCGCTGGTCGATACCGACGGTCAGGTACTCGGCGTGGTGTTCGGCGCGGCGGTCACCGACGATGACACCGGCTATGTGCTGACACTCAAAGAGGTCGAATCCGATCTGCAGGCCGCGGGCGGTTCGACGGCACCGGTCGGCACGGGAGAATGCGTTCTGAACTGATAGGCGGGGTCCGCGCTGCTATACGTATTGCGCGGTGGCGGGATCGCCGAGCAGTTCGGCCAGTTCGGCGGTGACCGCACCCGGGTTCTCCTGATGCGCGAAGTGCCCCGCGTCCGGGATTCGCACGACTCGCCGGTCCGGCGCCAGCCGGGCAGCGCCGCACACGGTCGATTCCAGGATGTAGTGATCCGATTCGCCGTGCAGGATCAGCGTCGGAATGCGGACGGGTTCGCGCATCGCGGACAGGAATCGGCGCCCGTCGGGGCGCCACTGGCTACGGAACGCCCAGCGCTGATATTCCAATGCGCAGTGGGCGGCACCTGGTATCCGGATGGCCGATCGCATGTACTGCGCGGTTTCGACGAATTCCGCCGTCGCCGCCCAGCGGGGATCGACCCGATCGCGAACCAGCCGCTCCACCTCGAAACCATCCTGCCGGGTCAGCAGTTGTTCGCCGTAGCGCGGCAACTGATAGCGCAGGAAATTCGGCAGATAGGCCGACCGCTGGCGGTGGTCGCGCAGAACCGCCCGCTTCAGTGCCACGGGATGCGGTGAGGCGAGCAGCGCGATGGATCGCACCACCCGGGGATGCAGCACCGCGGTCGCCCAGCACACCAGACCACCTTCGGCATGTCCGACGAGCGTCGCATCGGTGTGGCCGAGCGCGCGTACGAGTCCGGCGATATCGCCGGCCAGGGTCCAGCCGTCGTAGCCGCGCGGCGGTTTATCGGAATCGCCGTAGCCGCGCAGATCGACCGCGACCGCGCGATATCCGGCCTCGGTGAGACCGGTGAGCTGATGCCGCCACGACCACCAGAAATCGCCGAAGCCGTGCAGGAGAACGACCAGCGGGCGAGCAGGATCGCCCGCCCCGGTCTCACCGATGCCTTCGGCGATATGGAAGCGGATGCCGTTGGCGCGCACGTCGCGATGGGTCCAGGGACCGTCGAAACGGACGCTGGACGGATCGGGAGGCGTATTCGACGACACGCCGAAAGCGTAATAGCCGCGTCAGGCGGACGGCTTGTCGGCCGTGTCCCCGGCGTGTGATCCGAAGCCGTGTGGCAGCACCGAGCGCGTTTCCTTCAGCGATTCGATGGTCTTGGCGGGCGCCCGGAGTTTGCGGACCTTCAGATAGCCGAGCAGCCCCAGCGCGACCACGACGACGATCATCAGCGCGAAGACGATCAGGAATGCCGCCCACCGGTACAGCCACACATCCAGCAGTTCGGCGAGGAAGAAGAAAAAGAAGAACGAGGAGAACAGCAGGACCGTCAGCGCTCCGATGAAGAAGACGCTGCCCTGCAGGCCCTTCTTGATCTCACCGGTCACCTCCGCTTTGGCCAGCTCCACCTCGGCGCGGACCAGGGTCGACATCTGCTCGGCCGCGTCGCGCACGAGATCGCCCACGCTGGCGCCCGCGGTGGTGTCGACCTCGGACAGCGGAATCGAGGTGATGCTCCGATTGCGGCCCGCATCGTGCCCGTTACCGCCGTTTGTGACGCTCAATTGCTCGACCCTTCTCCATGTTCCGGTGCTGTCCGGCCTTCAATCGTCTGCGGTGGCCGCCCTTGCGTCTCGTCGCGCCTGATGCGCCCGGCCACGCCGCAACAGTAGCGCCGAACCGAGTAGCGACGCCGCCAAGGATGTCGTCAACACGGCAGCCTTGGCCAGTTCGGCCGCGTCTCGGTCGGTCAACGCAAGTTCTGCCACCAAGAGGCTAACGGTGAATCCGATCCCACCCAGTACCGACAGGGCCGACATGTCCCGATTGCCGAGACCGGCGGGCCGCGTGGCGATTCCGAACCGGATCGCCAGCCAGCTGGTCCCGAAGATACCGACCGTCTTCCCGATCAGCAGCCCGGCCATGATCGCCAGCGACAGCCGGGATGTGAACATCTCGCCGAAAATCTTGCCCGACAATGGAACTCCCGCGGCGAACAACGCGAACAGCGGCACGCACAGTCCCGCGGAAGCAGGCTGGATCAGATGTTCGAGGCGGGCCGCCGGCGCCTCGTCCTCGCCGGGATCGGGGCGCACACGGGTGAGCAGTCCGCAGGTCACGCCCGCCAATGTGGGATGAATTCCGGCTTCGTGCAGCGCATACCAGGACGCCAGCGCCAGCGGGATGTACACCAGCGGGGTGCGGATACGCCGATTCTGTGCCAGCGCCCAGGCGCCGAAACATGCCGCGGCGGCGAACAGCCAGCCGATCGCGACCGCGGTGGTGAACAGAATCGCGATCAGCACGATCGCGATCAGATCGTCGACCACCGCCAGGCTGAGCAGGAAGACCCGGGCACCGGCCGGTATCCGCGATCCGGTCAGGGCGAGCACGGCCAGTGCGAAGGCGATATCGGTCGCGACCGGAATGGCCCAGCCGCGGTCCATCCCCGGCACACCCCAGCCGATGGCGAGCGCGATGAGAGCCGGTGTGATCACCCCGCCGGCCGCGGCCAGCACCGGCAGGACGGCGCGTTTGCGGTCGGCCAGCTCGCCGACCACGAGTTCGCGTTTGAGTTCCAGACCCGCGACGAAGAAGAACACCGCCAGCAGCCCGTCCCCGGTCCACTCCGCGAGGGTGAGATGCAGATCCAGCAGCGGGATCGAGATCGTGGTGTCGAGCATGGTGGTGTAGCCGCCGTGCCACGGCGAATTGGCCCACAGCAGCGCCACCGCCGCCGCGATCAGCATCAGGGTGCCACCGACGGTTTCGGTGCGCAGATAGCGGGCCAGCTCGGAACGGAGCACGACGATCACGGAATACCTTTCGGGGACGGCGGCGGTCGTGATGAGCTCACCCCGCGGGCTCGCTACCACACGCCGACCAGACTTCCCGGCACTCCTGACGGAATCTTAACCGCCGGGCTCCGGCCGATTGCCGCTGGTTTCCGTGAATTGGGTCGGGCGGCCCGTCCGGTGGGTACCGGATGGGCCGCCCGACCGGCGTCCGCCTATCAGGCGTTGGATGCGCGGATGGCCTCGAAGACGTTGGGATCCACCAGTGTCGAGGTATCGCCGAGCTCGCGGCCTTCGGCGACATCGCGGAGCAGTCGCCGCATGATCTTGCCGGAGCGGGTTTTGGGCAGTTCCGGCACGACGTGGATCTCGCGGGGCCGCGCGATCGGGCTGATCTCGCGGGAGACCTCCGCCTTCAGCGCGTCGACCAGTTCCCGGCCGGTGTCGGTGGTGCCGCCGGTGAGGATCACGAATGCCACGATGCCCTGCCCGGTGGTGGCGTCGGTGGCGCCGACGACCGCGGCTTCGGCGACGCTGTGGTGCCCGACGAGCGCGGATTCGACCTCGGCGGTGGAGATGCGGTGGCCGGAGACGTTCATGACGTCGTCCACCCGGCCGAGTACCCACAGCGCGCCGTCGTCGTCGATCTTGGCGCCGTCACCGGCGAAGTACCAGCCCTGGGCGGCGAAGCGTTCCCAATAGGTGGCTTTGTAGCGCTCATTGTCGCCCCAGATGCCGCGCAGCATGGACGGCCACGGCTGATCGAGGACGAGGTAGCCGACGACCGCGGAGCTTGCGGAGCGGTCCGAAGATTCGGATTCGGTTCCTTTGGTTTCCACGGGGTTGCCTTCTTCGTCGACGACTTTCGCCGAGATTCCGGGCAGGGGAGCCATGGCGGCACCGGGTTTGGCGGCGGTGACGCCGGGGAGCGGGGAGATCATGATCGCGCCGGTTTCGGTCTGCCACCAGGTGTCGACGATCGGTGCGGTGCCCGCGCCGATGACCTCCCGGTACCACCGCCACGCTTCCGGGTTGATGGGTTCGCCGACCGATCCCAGTACCCGGATCGAGGACAGATCGTGTGCGTCGGGGATCTCGCGGCCCCATTTCATGAAGGTGCGGATCAGGGTGGGCGCCGTGTAATAGATTGTGACGCCGTACTTCTCGATGATCTGCCAGTGCCGGTGTTCATCGGGGAAGTTGGGGGTGCCCTCGTAGACGACCTGGGTGGCGCGGTTGGCCAGGGGGCCGTAGACGATGTAGGAGTGCCCGGTCACCCAGCCGATGTCGGCGGTGCACCAGTACACGTCGGCGCCGGGCTTGTGGTCGAACACGTTGTGGTGGGTGTAGGCGACCTGGGTCAGATAGCCACCCGAGGTGTGCAGAATTCCCTTGGGCTTTCCGGTGGTACCCGAGGTGTAGAGGATGTAGAGCGGGTGCTCGGCATCGAAAGCCTGTGCTTCGTGTTCGGTCGACGCTCGGGCGACGGTCTCGTGCCACCACAGATCACGGCCCTCGGTCCACGCGGTCTCGATGCCGGTGCGCCGCACCACCAGAACGTGTTCCACGCTGTGCGGAACATCGCCGTGGGCGTAGAGCGCCTCGTCGACGGCCTCCTTCAGCGGTGCTGCCTTACCGCGCCGCCACTGTCCGTCGGTGGTGATGACCAGCCGGGCTTCGGCGTCGTCGACGCGCTGGCGCAGGGCACTGGGGGAGAAGCCGGCGAAGACCACCGAATGGGTCAGGCCCAGCCGTGCGCAGGCCAGCATGGACACGATGGCCTCGGGCACCATCGGCATATAGATCGCGACCCGGTCCCCGGCCTCGAGGCCGAGTTCGGTGAAGTAGTTGGCCGCCTGGCAGACCTCGGCCTGCAACTGCGAGTAGGTGATGGCGCGGGAGTCGCCCGGCTCGCCCTCCCAGTGGATCGCGACCTGATCGCCGTAACCGTCGGCGACGTGGCGGTCCACGCAGTTGTAGGCGACGTTGAGTTTGCCGTCGACGAACCAGCGGGCGAAAGGCGCGTTGTCCCAATCGGATACGCGTGTCCACGGCTCGTGCCAATGCAGCCGCTGCGACTGTTCGGCCCAGAAACCGTCAGGGTCGGCCGCGGCCCGGTCGTAGATTGATGCATCGGCATTGGCGGCCGCGGCGAACTCGGCGGTCGGCGGATACACGCCTCGGTGCTCAGCGGTGGTGTCGGTCATCTCGCCTCCTGTGACTTGCGGGACGCCCGCACCCGGTGCGGCCCGGTAACGGGGCTTCGCAGGGTGACTTGTCGACTGTGACTCATCGGGCCTCTTCCATCGAATACGCGTCAGCCGGGGGTGACCTCGGCCACGATGTGACCCTAACGGACTGTGACCTGCGCCGCGTACGGGTCGCCGGGCACGGGGTGCGGGGCGAATATCGCGAATCCGCGGTGCCCGGAGGTTGCGGCCCGCGGGTCGCGTCTCGGCTAGCGTGTGGGGCGTGAGCGATGTGCTGCAACCCCTGGTCGACCTGCCCGGTGTCGGTGACGCTGCCGACCGTGCCCGCGAAGCGCTCGCCGAGGTTCACATGCACAAGGCCAATCGGCGGGGCTGGCCGACGACGGCGGCCGAGGCGGCCGTGCGGGCGGCGCGCTCCTCCGCGGCCATCGACGGCGGTGCCACCGAACTACCGGCCGACGGCCGGGTGGCCGACCCGATTCTCGCCGGCTCGCTGCGGGTCGGGCAGGCGCTCGACGGTGACGCACTGCGCAATATGACCGGGGTCTGGCAGCGGGCGCCACTGCAGGCGCTGGCACGGTTGCATCTGCTGGCTGCCGCGGACCTCGTCGGCGAGGAGATCGAACTCGGCCGTCCCCGTGCGGAATCCGGTGTCGCCGATCGGCTCGACCTCCTGGCTCAGACCGTATTGACCTCGAATGCTCCGGCTCCGGTACTGGCGGCGGTGGTGCACGGTGAATTGCTGTCGCTACGGCCGTTCGGCACCGCCGACGGTGTGGTCGCGCGGGCGGCGTCGCGACTGGTGACAGTGGCTTCGGGTCTGGATCCGCACAGTCTCGGCGTACCGGAGGTGTTCTGGCTGCGGCGGCGGCAGGCATATCTCGATGCGGCGACCGGTTTCGCGACGGGCACACCCGACGGAGTGGGTGGCTGGGTGCTGTTCTGTTGCGGTGCGTTCGAAGACGGCGCTCGCGAGGCCCGGTCCATCGCCGATTCGGCCGCCTGAGGGGCTTGCCCGCCTGAGGGGCTTGCACATCAAAGCGGGCGGCGTAGCCCTCGTCGGCCTCACCGCCCGCCAGCACGGACTGCCCGGTTACCAAGCGTGCTGGGTCGGGTTGTGTTCTGCGGCCTCGGCGATCATCCGCACTCCGCCGGTTCATCCCCGCAACCTGTGCGAGGCCATCGCCGAGGCGAATGCGAATTTCGCAGGCCCACAACGCTTCTGCCCTTGTCGCGGCGCGCTCCGCGTGGGTGCCTGGTGTCCGTGCTGGGAAGTGCGGCCGGGAGTTCGAACCTTCTCTTCCGTTTCGAACTTGGCCTTCCGCCCTTCCGTGCGTCCATTGTTACTCTGTGATACCCCTCACATCAAGGGGCGAATGGACATTCTCATAATCGGCGTAGAACCCACCGTTTCGTGGTTACGTCGATGGGTTGCGCGGCGTTGACCAGGCCCGATATCGCGGGCCCGGCGACCTCAGTGTCGCCGGCGCAGCAGCCGGTAACTGAGTGCACCCGCCAGCACCGCACTCAGTCCGACGATCACGGTTGCGGCCACGGTCGTACTCGACGGTGCGGGTATGCGTGACCGCAGGGACACCGGATTCGAGAAGGTCAGGATCGGCCAGTCCCGGGCCATCGCCTCGCGCCTGAGATTGCGATCGGGATTCACCGCGGTGGGATGGCCGACCGCCGACAGCATCGGCAAATCGGTGATCGAATCGGAGTAGGCGTAGCACTGCGACAGGTCGTAATGTTCGGTCGCGGCCAGCTTTTCGATCGCCTCGACCTTGCCCGTGCCGTAGCAATAGAACTCGACCTCGCCCGTGTACTTGCCGTTGTCGACCACCATGCGGGTGGCAGCGGTGTACTTCGCGCCCAGTGCGGCGGCGATCGGTGCGACGATTTCCTCGCCGGAGGCGGAGACGATGACCACGTCGTGCCCGCGAATCTTGTGATCGGCGATCAGATCCGAGGCCTCGGCGTAGATCAGTGGGTCGACCAGTTCGTGCAGGGTTTCGGCCACGATCGCGCGCACCTGCGACACATCCCAGCCGGCACACATCTTGGTGAGATGTTCACGCATGCGCTCCATCTGGTCGTGGTCGGCGCCGGAGAGCATGAACAGGAAATGGGCGTAACTCGATTCCAGGACCGTGCGGCGATCGATCAGGCCCTGATCGAAAAACGGCCGGCTGAAGACGAACGCGCTCGATTTCGCGATCACCGTTTTGTCCAAATCGAAGAATGCGGCGATTCGGGGCTCCTGCCGCGGGTTCGCGGTCTCGTTCACATCGTGCGCTGCTGTGTCGTTGCGGTATCGCGGGACCCCGGAGGTCCCGGCTGATCGCATTTCCGTAACTGATTGGTCGCCCTCGGCCGTCACGAATCCAGAATAGGGAGGATTGCGCCGGATGTGGTGTTCGGCCCGGATGCGCGCATCGACCCGATCCACCACAACCGGCGCCGTCCAGGCGAAACTTCCGCGTTCCATGGACTTGCGTCGCGGCAGGTTTCTGGGTGTAGTATTGCTGGCACCTGGACATGGTCCAGGCGTGTTCAGCCCGACCCCCCGGGGCTGAACCCCGACGGCCCCAGCCTCCTCCCCCCCCGGCTGGGGCCGTCCTCTATTTCCTGACAGGTCGCGTGTTCCAGGCTTCCGATTCGCAGCGCCCTCTTTCACTCCGATGCCGTCGCAATGCCGTGGGCGATGCGGTTGATCGCCGTCTCGAATCTGTCCACAGGCCGCGTGTTGTCCACACTCGCCGCGGAGGCGCTGGTCCGCCCGGCCGATCCGGGCGACGCTGACAGACATGAATTCCGTTGCAGCAGTTCCACCTCCAGCGCTGGTGCTGGTCGGCGACCAGCGGCTGCGCGAAGAGGTGCGCCGAGTCGCCGCCGCGGCCGACCGCGCTCTCGATGAGCGCTCGATGCCCGTCGGCAGGCATGCGTGGGCCACGGCCGCGCTCGTCATCCTCGATACCGCGGCGGCACAGGGCTGCGCGGCAGCCGGATACCCCAGGCGTCCGGGGGTCGTACTTGTCGGCGGCGGTGAGCCCGAACTCGAACACTGGCAGGCCGCGGCCGAGGTCGGCGCGGAACGAGTTGTCGCGCTGCCGTCTCGCACCGAAACATTGATCGAGTCGTTCGCAGCCTATGCGTGGCGCGACCCCGGCGACGGACTGGTGCTGGCCCTGGTTGGTGCGAGCGGCGGGGCCGGCTCCTCGGTTTTCGCGGGTGCGCTGGCCCTCGCCGCCGCCGAGCAACGATTCCGGCCGCAGACCCTGCTGGTCGATGCCGACCCCCTCGGTGGCGGTATTGATCTGCTTCTCGGGATCGAATCGGTGCCCGGGCTCCGCTGGCCGGACCTGTCGGTGCAGCACGGGCGCATCGGTGCGCAGGCCCTGCACGACGCACTGCCCGCCGCCGCCCCCGGGCTCGAGGTGCTGGCCTGCAGCAGACCGGTGGGCACGGGCCCCGACGAGATCGGCACCGGCGCGGCGCGGGCAGTCGTGGCAGCCGGTCGCGGCGCCGGAGATCTGGTGGTCTGCGATATTTCCGGCCACCGCGGCCCGCATATTGATCACTTCCTCGATGTCGCCGATCTCGTCGTATTCGTGGTGCCGGCCCGGCTGCGCGCGGTGGCGGCCGCCGGCGCGGTGGTCGCCGCGATCGGGCGCCGAAATCCCAACCAGGCGTTGGTGGTTCGCGGACCTGCCCCGGGCGGGCTGCGAGGGCGTGAGATCGCGGACACGCTGGGGCTGCCGCTGCTGGCGGCGATGCGCGCCCAGCCGGGCCTCGCGGGCTCGCTCGAACGCGGTGGCCTGACACTGACCCGTGGTCCACTGCTGGCCGGAGCGGAAGCTGTATTGGCCGTACTCCCGGACGGCGCCCGATGAGCAGCGTGGTGAATGCCGAACTGCTGGAACGGGTTCGGGAACGGCTCGCCGCGCAGCCCGGCGACCACGACCCCGCACGATTGGCGGCCGCCATCCGGGCCGAAGCCGGCCGAGTCCTCGGCGATACAGATCTGCTGCGAGCGCTGCGACTACTGCAAACGGAGATGACGGGCGCAGGAGCACTGGAACCCCTGCTGCACGATGCGCGGATATCCGATGTGCTCGTGACCGCACCCGATGCGGTGTGGGTGGATCGGGGCAACGGGCTCGAGCGCACACCCGTCAGGTTTCCCGACGATGCGGCGGTACGGCGGCTGGCCCAGCGGTTGGCGCTGGCGGCCGGGCGTCGCCTCGACGACGCGCAACCCTGGGTGGACGGCCGGCTGCCGGAATACGAGCGCGCGCCGGGGGAAAGTTTCGGAGTCCGGCTGCACGCGGTGCTCGCGCCTATCGCCCAGGGCGGGACCTGCATCTCACTGCGAGTGCTGCGTCCGGTTGGTCACAGCCTGGGCGATCTGCGCGCCTCCGGCACCCTGACGGCGGAGTCGGAGCGCCTGCTGGACGACATCGTGCGGTCCCGGCTCGCCTATCTCGTCGTCGGCGGCACCGGTGCCGGGAAGACCACCCTGCTGTCGGCACTGCTGGCGCGGGTCGATCCAGCCGAACGCATCGTCTGCGTCGAGGACGCGGCCGAATTGGCGCCACCGCATCCCCATGTCGTTCATCTCGTCGCGCGGGTCCCGAATGTGGAGGGTGCGGGAGCCGTCACCGTGCGAGACCTGGTGCGACAGGCGTTGCGCATGCGCCCGGACCGCATCGTGGTCGGTGAGGTGCGCGGAAGTGAGGTGGTGGACCTGCTCACCGCACTGAACACCGGGCACGACGGCGGTGCCGGGACGGTCCACGCGAACTCGCCCCGCGAAGTCCCGGCGCGACTGGAAGCCCTTGCGGCACTGGGCGGAATGAGCAGGGAGGGCCTGCACAGTCAGCTGGCCGCGGCGGTCCAGGTCGTATTGGCGATGCGCCGCCGTTCCGATGGCAAGCGGGTGCTGGGGGAGATCGGGCTGGTCGCCCGCGACGCTACCGGCATCCGGATTGATACGGCATGGTGTGCGGACTCCCGTGCGGCACCTGCCCGGGCCGCGCTCTCGCGCCTGCTGCGCGAGCGGGCACGCCGGTGACCGCGAGCCTGCTGTGTGGCGCGGCGGCCCTGCTCGTCCTGCCGACTCCGATCCGCCGGCATCGGCTGCGCGTGCTGTCCGGCTGTGCGGTTGAGGGGCGAAATATTCGGGGCGCGTGGCTCATTCGCGCTTCGGCCTCGGCCGCTGTGGTCGCCACCGTCGCATTCGGTCCGGGCCCGGCCGGTGCGGCGGCACTGGCTGCCGTCACATGCGTTGTGCGGTCGAGAAACCGCCGCCGAGAACGTCGTCACGATGACGAATGCCGGAAGCTCCTGGAGGGACTGGATGTCGTGATCGGCGAATTGCGGACGGGAGCGCATCCCGGTACCGCCGCCGCCGTGGCGTCGGCGGAGATCGGTGGCCCGGTCGGAACGGCCTTTGCGGTGAGTGCCGCACGCGCGCGGCTCGGCGGATCCGCCGCGGTCGGCCTGCGCACCCGAAAGTGCGCCGTGACAACCGAATTGGGCCGGGTCGCCGATGCCTGGGAGGTGGCGGAGCGACACGGACTCGCATTGGCGGACCTACTCCAGGCGGCACGTACGGATCTCGCCGGGCGCAGACGATTCGGTGAACGCGCCACCGCGGCCCTGGCCGGTGCGAGAGCCAGCGCGGCGGTGCTGGCCGGGTTGCCATTACTCGGTATCGCGTTGGGGCAGCTCATGGGCGCGAACCCGGTGCAGGTGCTCATCGGGCAGGGGATCGGTTCGTTCGTACTGCCTCTCGGTACCGGACTGATCGGTGCGGGTCTGCTGTGGGCCGATGCGATCACCCGGCGGGTGACGGCATGAACGGAATCCCGGTGGCCCTGCTCGCCGCGGCCGTGGCGCTCTTGCTCGTACCCGGCCGCATCACCTCATCCGGCCGGCTCCGCATCGTGCGCGCCCCCGCGCCACAGTCACCTCGGGGAATCCGGGCGGCCGCCGGCGACCCGCTCGAGATCGCCTCCGCTCTGGACCTGCTTGCCGCCTGTCTCCACGCGGGCCTGCCGGTGGCCACCGCTGCCCGGGCCGTCGCTCCCAGTGCTCCCGATCCCTTCCGCACGGCGCTGCACCGTGCCGCGGATCTGCTCGCACTCGGGGCGGATCCGGTCATCGCGTGGGAGCGGGCCGCGCGTGAGGCGCCGATCGTCGAGATGGATGCCCTGGCTCGGCTGGTGCGCAGATCGGCCCGTTCCGGTGCGGCCCTGACGAGCGCGGTCGCCGATCTCGCCGATCGGTGCCGATCCGAGGTCGAGGATGCCGCAGCCACACGGGCCGAACGTGCCGGCGTTCTCATCAGCGGTCCGCTCGGATTGTGTTTCCTCCCCGCATTTGTCTGTCTGGGCATTGTGCCGGTAGTGGCCGGATTGGCGAGCCGCGTGCTGGGTGGCGGGCTGTGGTGACGACACAACGGACTCGGCGCGGACCGGCCGTGCCGATCGAAGGGAAAGGGGAAACCGATGCTGGCAGCAGCACAATCGGTGGTTCGCGAACTACGTTCGCGGTTGATCCAGGCGGCCGTGGCCGACGACGGCATGAGCACGGCCGAATACGCCATCGGCACGATCGCGGCCGCCGCGTTCGGGGCCGTGCTCTACACGGTGGTCACCGGCGATTCGATCGTCAACGCATTGACCAAGATCATCGACAAGGCGCTCAACACCACGGTGTGAGATTCATCCGCCGAACGCGGTGGTCATCGTGGTGCACCGGTGTGGATCAGAGCGGGGCCGTCACCGTCGAGGCCGCCATCGCGCTGGCGGCGCTCGTGGTGGTGGTCGTGCTCTGCCTTGGTGCACTGCTGGCGGCGTCGATGCAGATCCGCTGTATCGACGCCGCTCGCGAGGCCGCCCGGCTCGCCGCGCGGGGATCCGGCGCTGACGCGGTGCCGATCGCGCGGCAGGTGGCCCCGCCGGGGGCCGTCATCGAACTCCGCGATGCCGACGATCGGATCGTCGCGACGGTGAGTGCCCGGGTGCCACTGTTACCGATGCTTCGGCTACGCGCCGAGGCGGTCGCCGCCCGGGAGCCGGGAGAGCCGCAATGATTGCGGTCGCACGATGCCGGCGGACCTGTGATGGCGGCGCGACCGTGACGGCCTGTCTGGCCCTCGTCGCGCTGCTGCTGGTGACCGTCATGATCGTGCAGATCGCGGCCGTGGTCTGTGCTCGTCATCGAGCGCAGAGCGCCGCCGACCTGGGCGCGCTGGCGGCGGCGAGCGCATTGGATTCCGGTGTGGAGGCGGCATGCGATCGTGCCGAATCGGTGGTGCGAAGTCGCCGGATGCGTATGGTGCGGTGTTCCGCGCTGGACTGGGATGTGACCGTCACAGTCGACTTCGAGGCATCCCCCGCGTTTGTGGGCGGCCGATCAGTTGTTGCCATCGCACGCGCCGGACCGGTGACCGAAGAAAAACGATCGTGAATACCGGGCGGTTGGTGTCGGAAAGAATCGGTGATCGAAACCACATTCGGTCTGTTGTCCAGTGCTGGGATTTCATTCCGGCTGTTGGGAATTCCGGTCGCGCAATTGTCCGAACAATCCCTTGGTCACGATTCGGATAAATGCGTGGGTATGAATACCCACATGTCCATTAATCGCTAGGGCAATGATTTGGTTAACATGAGTAGATTCCTCTTTAATCCGTCCGCTTCGGGTCCTGTGGCCCGGCAGCCGCGTTCCGGCCGGTATCGGCGGTATGTCTCGACGGCGTCCACGCCGTTACGGATCGGGTTCGATCGTGTCGTCCGGGAGTTCGGCCAAGATCGCGGTGAGCAGCGCCGCCGCTCCGGCCTTGTCCAGCGGGGTATTGCCGTTCCCGCACTTCGGTGACTGCACACAGGACGGGCAGCCCTGCGGGCACGAACAGGAAGCGATGGCAGCCTGAGTAGCCGCAAGCCAGGTCCGTATCCGGGTGAAACCGCGCTCGGCGAAGCCGGCCCCACCCTGGTGACCGTCGTAGACGAAGACGGTGGGGAGTCCGGTATCGGGATGTTCGGCGATGGAGACACCGCCCACGTCCCATCGATCGCAGCTCGCGATCAGCGGGAGCATTCCGATCGCGGCGTGCTCGGCGGCGTGCAATGCGCCGGGCACCCGTCGCGGGGGGATTCCGGCGGCGGCCAGCAGGCGCGGCGTGACGGTATAGAACACCGCCCTGGTCGGCAGGGTCTGTTCCGGCATATCCAGTTCGATGAGATCGAGCACCTCGCCGGTCGGCAGCGTGCGCAGATAGCCGATCACCTGCCGGCTCACGCGCACATCGGCCAGCGTTACCGTGACCTGCCCGTGGACGTGTTCGCGTACTCGATCGTCCACCGTCACCGAGGTGAGGGCGCGGGCGCTGGTGGTCCATCCGGGCTGGTCGGCGTGTACCAGTGCGACGCCGGCGTCCGGATCGAGTTCGTCGACGACGAAGGTCTCGCCTTGGTGCAGGTGGACCGCGCCGGCGTGCAGCGTCGCCGGCGCCCGTCCCGAATCGGCGGTTCCGAGCAGCCGCCCGCTGCTGGTATCGACGATCGCGATCTGCGTGCCGATTCCGGCCCGTACATCGACGTCGTCGTGTGGATGATGAGCACCCGAGGTCGGATACCACCGGGCCGGGCCTCGCCCATGCGACCGGCGCTTGATCAGCCCCCGCCCGGCCAGGTCGAGGGCAATCTCCCAGGTCCCGAGCTCGCGGACCTCGGCATCGGTCATGGGATGTTCGCCGACCGCGCACAGCAGATGCGGTGCCGCGACATGGGGGTTGTGCGGATCGATGACGGCGGCCTCCACCGGCCGGCCCAGCAGTGCGTGCGGATGATGCACCAGATAGGTGTCGAGTGGATCGTCGCGGGCGATCATCAATACCAGTGATCCCTGAGTACGGCGACCGGCCCGTCCGGCCTGCTGCCAGAACGACGCGACGGTGCCCGGGAACCCGGCGATCACCACCGCGTCGAGTCCGGCGATGTCCACGCCGAGCTCGAGCGCCGTGGTGGTCGCCGCGCCCAGCAGCGAACCGTCCGACAGGCCGTCCTCGAGTTCGCGCCGGTCCTCGGCCAGATATCCGGCCCGGTAGGCGGCAACACGGCCCGCCAGACCGGGGTCGACCTCGGAAACCATTCGGCGCACATCGATGGCCACGACCTCCGCGGCACGGCGCGACCGGACGAACGTCAACGTGCGCGCGCCCTCGACCACCAGATCCGTCATGATCCGTGCCGCCTCGGTGGTGGCGGCTCGCCGAACGGGGGCACCGTTCTCACCGCTGAACTCGGTCAGCAGCGGCGGCTCCCAGAGCGCGACCGTGCGAGCGCCCTGCGGGGATCCGTCCGTGGTCACCGCGGTCACCGGCGCGCCGATCAGCCGCTCGGCCGCGGCGGCCGGATCGGCGCTGGTCGCCGAGCAGAGCACGAAGGTCGGCTCGGCGCCGTAATGCGCGGCCAGCCGTCGCAGCCGGCGCAGGACCATGGCGACCTGGGATCCGAAGACTCCGCGGTAAGCATGGCATTCATCGACCACGACATAGCGCAACCGGCGAAATACCCGGGCCCACCTCTGATGATTGCGCAGCACACCCACATGCAGCATGTCCGGGTTGGTGAAGATCCATCGCGCATTCGCCCGCGCCCATCGCCGGATGTCGGGCGCGGTGTCGCCGTCGTAGCAGGCCGGATGGATATCCCGGAGCGGCCCGCCGGTGGTCAACTCCGCGGCCGCCCGGAATTGATCGGCACCGAGCGCTTTGTTCGGCGATATATATAGAGCCGTCGCTCGCGGATCCCGTCGGAGTTCGGTCAGGATCGGCAGCTGATATCCGAGAGACTTCCCCGACGCGGTCCCGGTGCACAGCACGACATGAGCACCGCCGAAAGCCAACTCGGCGGTTCGAATCTGATGCGACCACGGCGTATGTACTCCGGATTCGCGCAGGGCGTCGATCGCTTCCGGAGTGGCCCAGGAAGGCCAATCGGCGAAGTGCGCGGCACGTGCTGGGAGCTCGGTCACATGAGTGATACGACTTTCCCCATCAGACACTCCGAATAGGACACGATTCAGCAACGATCTCCCATAGCCGGTGGTATCACCGGATATCTGGTCGCTTGTCGCGCTGTTCGCATTCATCGGACCGAGACCGTAGTCCGCGGCGAAACTGTGAACACTGTGTGCCGTCCCCGTCCGAGCTGCAAATTCACTGCCGAGTAGCGATCTGCGTCACAGCCGTTTTGCCTGACGCTCGCTCGGTTATCGCTAAGCAAACCTACCCCAAGTTTGGATTTGGGCATTGTGCCCCTTACCTGCGCATTCGCAAGATCATCTTTTTTGCAAATTGTCCGTAACTCAGCTGTCGAATTGCCGGAAGACATGGTTCACTGGTTCCTGGTCGCAAGCTTCTGTGTTCGAGGGAACGGATCCAAAGTCCAACCATCAGCAGGATCGATGTTGCGAACGGTGTGCTTGAAGCTTCCTGCAGGGGGAACAGAGTACAGCGGTCGGAACGGACCCGGTGGATCAAACCAAACTAGTCCGCCGTTCCGGTATGGAAAGAGAAGGAATAGAATGGCACAGGGAACTGTGAAGTGGTTCAACGCGGAGAAGGGGTTCGGCTTCATCGCGCCCGAGGACGGCTCCGCTGACGTCTTCGTCCACTACTCCGAGATTCAGGGGTCGGGCTTCCGCACCCTCGAGGAGAACCAGAAGGTCGAATTCGAGGTCGGCCAGGGCACCAAGGGCCCGCAGGCCACCGGAGTTCGCGCGCTCAGCTGAGCGAGTAACCCAAAAGGTCCGATCTCTCGTCCCTCACCGCCGATGGGCGGTGAGGGACGAGTCGTATCCGGGGGAAGTAGACTCAATCGAAAACCGGGGCTTTTCGGAGTTGCCGCATTCGTCGAAACCAGCGGTACGCATGGGGGAGTGCCGCGGAGGACTGCCAGGACTCCGGGGTCGTGAGCTAGAGGTACGGGCTCCGCGACAGCGAAACACGGTATAAACGTCTCTGGCGGGAGACATTTGTCTCTGCCATGCCCCAGCCGCGCGCCGCGCGCCTGCGCCGCGCGGGTCGACAGGAAAGGTGTGTTCGCCGGTGGCAACACGAGACCGCGGTGCATCGCCGACTTCCGATGCGGCGTCCGACGGGCCCGATGCGTCGGCCGGGGCCGGGCGGGGTCGTCTCGTACGCCGTCTCGTCATCGTCGAGTCGCCGACCAAGGCCCGCAAGATCGCGCCCTACCTGGGCCGCGGTTATACGGTCGAGGCGTCGGTCGGGCATATCCGGGATCTTCCACGTGGCGCCGCCGATGTGCCGGCGAAGTACAAGGGACAGTCCTGGGCCCGGCTCGGTGTCGACGTCGATCACGACTTCGAACCGATCTACGTCGTCAATCCGGACAAGAAAGCCAAGGTCTCGGAACTGAAGACTTTGCTGCGCGATGCCGACGAGCTGTATCTGGCCACCGACCCCGACCGTGAGGGCGAGGCCATCGCGTGGCATCTGCTGGAAACGCTGAAGCCCACCATTCCGGTGCGGCGGATGGTGTTCCACGAGATCACCGAACCGGCCATCCGGGCGGCCGCGGCCGATACTCGGGAACTGGACAACGACCTGGTCGACGCCCAGGAAACCCGGCGCATCCTCGACCGCCTCTACGGCTACGAGGTCAGCCCGGTGCTGTGGAAGAAGGTCATGCCGCGGTTGTCGGCGGGCCGAGTGCAGTCGGTGGCGACTCGCATCGTCGTACAGCGCGAGCGGGAGCGGATCGCCTTCCGGTCGGCGGAGTACTGGGATATCGCGGGGAAATTCGATGCCGGCGGCGGTGAAGCCGATCAGGCCAATCCGCGGGTCTTCGGCGCGCGGTTGGTCACGGTCGACGGTTCCCGCGTTGCGGGCGGCCGCGATTTCGGATCCGACGGGCAGCTCAAGACCCGCTCCGGTGTCACCGTGCTGGACGAGGCCGCCGCGCGGCGACTGGCCGCGGCACTGCAGAACGCGGATTTCCAGGTCACCTCGGTCGAATCCAAGCCGTACACCCGCCGGCCGTACGCGCCGTTCATGACGTCCACGCTGCAGCAGGAGGCCTCCCGCAAGCTGCGGTTCGGCTCCGAGCGAACGATGCGCGTCGCGCAGCGGCTGTACGAGAACGGCTACATCACCTATATGCGTACCGACTCCACGACATTGTCGGAGTCGGCGATCACCGCGGCGCGAGCGCAGGCGACGCAGTTGTACGGTCCCGAGTTCGTTCATCCGACTCCGCGTCAGTACAACCGCAAGGTCAAGAACGCGCAGGAGGCGCACGAGGCGATCCGCCCCGCGGGCGACACCTTCGCCACCCCGGGCCAGCTGGGCGCTCGGCTGGATCAGGACGAATTCCGGCTCTACGAGCTGATCTGGCAGCGCACCGTCGCCTCGCAGATGGCCGATGCGCGCGGCACCACCCTCACCGTCCGCATCACCGGCCGGGCCGGTACGGGTGAGGAATGTGTGTTCTCGGCCTCGGGTCGCACGATCACCTTCGCGGGCTTCCTCAAGGCCTATGTGGAGAGTGTCGACGAGGATTCCGGTGGTCAGTCCGACGACGCCGAGTCCCGGCTGCCGGCGCTGACGGAGGGGCAGAACGTCAATGCCACCGAACTCACACCCGACGGGCACACCACCAATCCGCCGCCGCGCTACAACGAGGCCTCGCTGATCAAGGCCCTCGAAGAGCTGGGTATCGGGCGTCCGTCGACCTATGCGTCGATCATCAAGACCATTCTCGATCGCGGATACGTATACAAACGCGGCAATGCGCTGGTGCCCTCGTGGGTGGCGTTCGCGGTTGTCGGCCTGCTGGAGGAGTATTTCGGCCGCTTGGTCGATTTCGACTTCACCGCCGCGATGGAGGACGATCTCGACGCCATCGCCGGCGGCCGGGAACAACGCGGAAACTGGTTGTCCAGCTTCTACTTCGGTGGCGATCACGGTGCCGAGGGTTCGGTCGCGCGATCGGGCGGCCTCAAGCGGATGGTCGGCGAGCAACTCGACGATATCGATGCGCGCGAGGTCAACTCGATCAAGATGTTCGCCGACGAGGAGGGCCGCGACATCGTGGTCCGGGTCGGGCGCTTCGGTCCGTATCTGGAGCGGATGGTTCGCAATCCGGACGATCCGGATGGTGATCCGGTTTCGCAGCGCGCGAATCTGCCCGATGATCTGCCGCCCGACGAGCTGTCCCCGAAGATCGCCGAGAAGCTGTTCGCCACCCCCCAGGAGGGACGCGAACTGGGCGTGGACCCGGAATCCGGTCACCGGATCGTGGCCAAGGAAGGTCGTTTCGGGCCGTACGTCACCGAAATCCTGCCCGAGCCCGAGCCCGATCCGGACGCGAAGAAGGGGGCCAAGAAGGCCACCGGACCCAAACCCAGAACCGGATCGCTGCTCAAATCGATGGATCTGGCCGACATCACTCTCGACGACGCGCTGAAACTGCTGTCGTTGCCGCGGGTAGTCGGTAAGGATCCCGAATCCGGTGACGAGATCACCGCGCAGAACGGCCGGTATGGCCCGTATCTGAAGAAGGGCACCGATTCGCGGTCGCTCACGACCGAGGACCAGATCTTCACGGTCACGCTGGACGAGGCGTTGAAGATCTACGCCGAACCCAAGCGTCGTGGCCGGCAGGCCGCCAGTGCGGCACCGCTGCGGGAACTGGGCAAGGACTCGGCCACGGATAAGCCGATGGTGATCAAGGACGGCCGGTTCGGGCCGTACGTCACCGATGGCGAGACCAATGCCAGCCTGCGCAAGGGCGACGAAGTGGAGTCGATCACCGACGAGCGTGCCTCCGAACTGCTCGCCGATCGCCGGGCGCGAGGTCCGGTGAAGAAGGCCGCCAAGAAGACGGCGAAGAAGGCGCCCGCGAAGAAGGCCGCCGCGAAGAAGACCACTGCGGCCAAGTCGACGGCGAAGAAGACCACTGCGGCCAAGTCGACGGCGAAGAAGACCACCGCGAAGAAGACCGCGGCCAAGTCGGCCACGCCTCCTCCGGCCGATTCCTAGACCCGGGTCCGGGCGGTATCGCACGATGCCGCCCGGGCGGAACAGACTGTCGGCATCGCCGATTAGGGTGTAGCGCGTGGCAGGTGTCTTCGATCGACTCGTGGGCCAGGACTCGGTCGAGTCCGAGTTGACCGCTGCCGCGATCGCGGCACGCGAAGGAATCACATCGTCGGCGATGACGCATTCCTGGCTCTTCACCGGCCCGCCCGGATCGGGCCGATCCGTCGCGGCACTGTGCTTCGCGGCCGCACTGCAGTGCACCGCCGAGGGTGTGCCCGGCTGTGGGCAATGTCATGCGTGCACCACCACCATGGCCGGAACTCACGGCGACGTCCGCCGCGTGATCCCGGAGGGCCTGAGTATCGGCACCAAGGAGATGCGCGAGATCGTCCAGGTCTCCGCGCGGCGGCCCAGTACCGGCCGCTGGCAGGTGGTGCTGATCGAGGACGCCGACCGGTTGACCGAGGCAGCGGGCAATGTGCTGCTCAAGGTTGTGGAGGAACCACCGGCGCGGACCGTGTTCCTGCTCTGCGCTCCGTCGGTGGATCCCGAGGACATCTCGGTCACGCTGCGTTCCCGGTGCCGGCATATCCATCTCGTCACCCCGTCGGTGGATGCCATCGCTGGGGTACTGCGCGAGCGCGACGGTATGAGCGCCGAGCAGGCGGCCTGGGCGGCGGCGGTGAGCGGCGGACATGTCGGCCGGGCCCGGCGTCTCGCCACCGATGAGCAGGCCCGCACCCGGCGCACCCGCGCATTGTCGCTGGTTTCCGCCGTCGTCCGTCCCGCCGCGGCGTATGCCGCCGGGGACGAACTGGTCAAATCGGCCGACGAAGAGGCCAAACAGGTCAGCGCCGAACGCGATGAGCGCGAGCGTGACGAACTCGCGACAGCCCTGGGCGCGGGCGGTACCGGTAAAGGCGCAGCCTCCGCCACCCGCGGTTCCGCCGGTGTGCTGAAGGATCTCGAGCGCCGTCAGAAATCGCGCGCCACCCGTACCGGCCGCGACGCCCTGGACCGGGCCCTGATAGATGTGGCCGGCCTGTATCGCGACGCCCTCGCCCTGCGATTCGGCACCCCCGCCACCGACCCCACCCGCACCCTCACCCTCACCCACCCCGACCTGTCCCACGAGATCCGAGACTTGGCCGACGAGGTGCCCCCCGAGGGTCTGCTCCGTTCCATCGAGGCCGTCCTGGCCTGTCGCGAGGCCCTGGAACTGAACGTCAAACCCCGCTTCGCCATCGCCGCCATGGTCGCGGGCCTGATCGCCGCCCGATCCGCCTGACCAGCTCCGATCCCACCCGTCGCCCGCCGATTTCCGTGTACCGGCACGAAGACGATAGACTCGCACCGCCGAAAGGCATGCCGCCTTAGCTCAGTCGGTAGAGCGCTTCACTCGTAATGAAAAGGTCAGGAGTTCGATTCTCCTAGGCGGCTCCGATAACAAGTGCCTCCCCAGGTAGATCCTGGGGAGGCACTTGTGCTTTGTCGGCAGTCGACGGTCGGCCTCCGTCCGCCGTCACCTGAGCGTGTTTCCGGGCGGGCCGATCAGAGTTTCAGCAGTAGATCGGTGAGTTCGGCGGGCATGGTGATCATGCAGTCGTGGCCGGTGGGGAGTTCCCATATCTGGGCGGGGGTGCCGTTGGGTTGGGACGGCCACGATCTATCGTCACTTTCCGACCCGCGCCGATCTCATCGTCGCCGTCTACCGGCACCAGGTCGAGTCGCTGGCCGAGGCGGGGCCGTCCCTGTTGTCGAGTGCCACGAGTCCCTATGCGGCACTGAGTCGCTGGATCGAGCTGTTCACCGATTTCGTGGTCACCAAACAGGGCCTCGCCGCAGTGTTGCAGTCCGACGATCCCTGCTACGACCCCTTGCACTCCTACTTCCTGGACCGGCTGGTCCCGGTGTGCACTCGATTGCTGTGTGCCGCAGCCGAATCGAGGGAGATCATGCCCGGTCAGGATGCCTACGAGCTCATGCGGGGTGTCGGCGGACTGTGTGCGGGCGCCGGCGGCAACTTCGACTGCAACGCCCGCCGACTGGTCGGCCTGCTCGTCGCTGGTCTCCGGCAGTCCCGCTGACTCGATCGCGGTGCGAGGGGTCCGCACTCGGTGCGGCCGCATGCGGTTTCGCTGGGAGATCGAAGGGGTGCTTGACAGCGCGGTCTTTAGCAGTGAACACTGCTCTTATTAGAGAGCGGCAATCACATTCAAGGAAAGAGTGCGGACATGCAGGAACTGTGGCGGTGGGCGAACCTGACTCTGGCGTTCGCCATGGAGTTGGCCGCCTTGGCGGCGTTGGCGCTCTGGGGCTGGAAGGTGGCCGATGCCGCCGCGATCAAGGTCGTGGCGGCGATCGGCGCGCCGTTGATCGCGGCGGTGGTCTGGGGGTTGTTCGCGGCACCTCAGGCCACTTTCGATATCCCACTGCTCGCGATCATCACCAAAGTGGCGGTATTCGCAAGTGCCGCAGCGGCATTGTGGAATATCGGCTACGGCACCACCGCGGCCGTTTTCGTCCTGGTGGTGGTCGCGAATCTGATGGTGATCCGATTCGGGCAGCTAGCGATGCCGGTCGAAGCACTTCGCTGACCACCGGCCCTGCGCGGCATCAGCCCGCGTCGGCCGCCGGCGGTACGACCCAGGTCGGAATATCGTCGGCGGACTCCGTGGGATCGAAGCCGCGCTTCGGGAAGCCATGCAGAACAGTTGATCCGGGCTTTCCGGTGGCGCGGTCGTTCAGAGTTTCCCAGTGGAATCCGAGGTCGTGTACGGCGACGGTGGTCAGGTTGCGGGTGAACGCGCTCAGGTCGGTGGCCTCGCGGCGGGAGGTCGCCACGAGTGGCGCGGTGCCGGAAAACGCTTCCGGCGCAGTTCTTTCCGCAACGGACAGATTCTCCTGTACTGCCAGCGACAGCATCGGGTTGTCGGCGAGTTCGATGAAGAGGTCGGCCTCCCCGGCGGCGGCGACCGTCGCTCGATCGAAGCGAACTCGGTTGCGCAGGTTGAGGAACCAGAATTCGGCCTGCGGCAGTCCCTGCGGAATCCGATCGCCGATGGTGGCGGCGAACAACGGGATATCGGATTCGGCGAAATTTCGTTCGTACAGTACATCCCGGACCGCGGCGACCGCCAGTTGCCGATAGGGCGCCACCACATCGGTATGTGCCGGGAACGGCACGCGGATCTCGGTGGCGAATCGGCCGGTGCCACGCACGGTTTCGATGAGGCGCAGCACATCGTCACGGATGCCGGAGACCGCCACGATATGCGGTGAATTGATGACCGAGAGTTTCAGCCAGCCGATATCGCGCGCGATCAGCGATTCGCATTCGTCGATATCGATACCGAGCACCGCCATGGTGTAGCCGAGCGGCGCGTGCTCGGCGATGCAGTCGGCGCGTGCCTTCGTGGCCACGAGCGCATCGCGCAGGGTGGCATATCCACAGATCGCGGCGGCGGCCAGTTCGCCCTGGCTGTGGCCGACAGCGACGGACGGACGTACACCCGTCGCGAGCCACATCGCGGCCAGCCCGACGGTATGCATGAACAGAGCCGGTTGCAGAACTCCGATGTGGTGGGCGTGGGTCTCGTCGCCCAGCAGATAGCGCAGCGGTTCGGCGGTGGAGAGTTCCTCCTCCAGCAATGCCGCGCATTCGTCGACCTTGTCGCGGTAGGCCGCCGAATGCTCGTAGAACAGTGTGCCCATACCGGGGTGCTGACTACCCTGGCCGGGGAAGACGAAGCCGAATCGTCGAGTGGTGGCGGGCCCGTCCCCGCGGATCAGATCCGGATCGGGCTCGTCCGACACCAGTGCGTCCAGCGCGCGAAGCAGGTCCTCGCGTCCCGAGGTCGCGATCACCGCGCGATGCGGCCGAACGGTGCGGGTCCGCAACAGCGTGTCCGCGATCTCGCCGATGTCGGTATCGGGGTGCGTGTCGACGTAGTCGCGCACCGAGGTGGCCTCGCCGGTGAGCAGCTGCGGAGTCTCCGCCGATACCACGACGGGGATCCGTCCGTCCGGCAACCTGTAGTCGGAAATGGTGCGCCTCCTTCTCTCCGGCCCGGCCTGTTCGCCCATGAATCTATTCGGCCACCACCGGTGGGTACGCGGCGGTCCAAATATCCGGGCCCGGACGCGCCGACGGCCCGCGTTCTCGGCGGGCCGTCGGTTCGGGGATCAGGGCACGACTTCGAAGACGTCTCCCGGATTCACGTAGTCGTATAAGGCCTTGGCCCCTTCGGGAGTCATCCGGATACAGCCGTGCGACTTCTCTTCGATGGGGCCGATGTGGGTCGCGATATCGCCGTTGAAGAAGACCGCCCAGCGCATTTCCGCGTTGTGCATGGTGCTCCAGTGATACGGCTCCTTGAACGCGACGTGGAAGGTGCCCGGGGGAGTTTCGTAGCCGGGTCGTCCGTGTGAGATGGGAGTCGGCCCGTAGACCACGCGGCCGTTGTCCATCAACCAGCCCTCATTGGTGGACAGCCGCAGGCAGGCCCGGGCGGCGGCGGAGCAGGGAGCGGTGACCAGGCCGGGCGGGGCGGGCACGAGTTGCGGAATGCCGGGAATATCCGGTCCGCCGGGCCACACCGGATCGGCGCCGGCGGGCGCCGTGACAGCGAATCCGGCGGCCGCGATCGCTGTCGCGGCCGCCGCTTTGACCGTCCATCGGGTGATACTCGTGCAGTTCATAGCGTCCGACCTCTCTCCTCGGCTCGAGGTTCCGGGCGGGCCGGGAGCCTCGGGCATTGCTTCGTCGAAAGCTGGACGGCACCGTATGCGGTCGATGTGTGATCGATCACAGTGCGTGATGATCATTGTGAACCGCAGAGACTGTCGATGGTGGCGAAAGGCCCGTGAACGATCCGATCGAATGTCACAAATCAGGCAGTCCGAGTTCGAGATTGGGGGCAGCGATACCGCCGTCGATCTCCAGGATCTTGCCGGTGAGATAGCTGCCCGCCGGCGAACAGAGATAGACAATTCCGGCGGCGATATCGGTCGGATCGCCCAGTCGATGCAGTGGCGTATCGGCCTCCATTCGGGCCTTGACATCGGGGTTCTGTGCCACGACCTCGAGTGCGGAGGTCAGCACCGAGCCGACCGCGATGGCATTGACCCGGACCCGAGGCGACAGATCGGCGGCGGCCAGCCGGGTCCAGTGCGCCAGGGCGGCCTTGGCGGTGCCGTAGGCCAGGAATCCGCGGCCGGGTGCGCGACCCATCATCGAGGAGATGTTGACCACCGCCCCGCCGTCGTTTTCCAGCATGTGCGGAACCGCCGCCCGGGTAAGCGCGTGCGCGGTGGAGACGTTGAAGCGGAAGGCCTCTTCCAGGAACTCCGGCGAGGTGGTCAGGAAGGTGTTCGGCATGGTGCCGCCGACATTGTTGACCACGATATTGATGCGGCCCAGTTCGGCGGCGGTGGCGTCGGCCAGGGCGGTGACCGCGGACAGATCCGACAGATCGCAGGCCACGGGCAGGGTGCGACGGCCCGTCGCGCGGATCTGTTCGGCGACCGCGTCCAGTTGTGATCGGGTGCGTGCGGCGATCGCGACATCGGCACCCGCTTCGGCCAGGGCCAAGGCGGTGGCGGCGCCGATGCCGCGTCCGGCACCGGTGACGACGGCGACTCGGCCGTCGAGGCGGAACTTGTCCAGGATCATTGCGAAGTCCTCTCGGGTTTTCTCTGCTGCGATCCCTGCAGTGTTAAGAATTAACTCTTAACTGTCAAGAGTTTCGACTCAAAACCCTGGTGGGGCTTATTGTGCACAACGTGGAAGCGAGAAGTGCCCGAGAGCGATTGATGGTGGCGGGTGAGCGGTTGATCGCCGAACGCGGATATCTGGTGCCGCTGCGGGATATCGCCGCCGCGGCGGGACAACGCAACAACTCCGCGATCCCGTACCACTTCGGATCGCGGGACGGGCTCGTCGAGGCGGTGGTGGCGCAACGGCTGGCGACCCTCGAGGTGCGCAGATTGGAGTTACTGGCCCAGCGGCCCGCACCCGATGATGTGCACGGGTTGCTTGATGCCCTGGTGATCCCGATGTTCGAACTGGGTGCAAGTGTCGAGACATCCTGTTACGCAAGGTTTCTCGAGCAAATCAGAGCGCACCCCGCGGTATCGGATGCGGCCAATCTCGCCAGTGACGAGCGCACCTCGGTGCGGGTGATCGTGGGCGGACTGGAACACGCGCTGTCCGATCTGCCACCCCGCCTGCGGCACCGGCGGTTGCGCAGTCTCACCACGGTGCTGTTCTCGCTGCTCGCCGATCACGAACGCGCGGTGGAGGCGGGCCGGGTCGCCGCCGCCGATCGCGCGGCGTGGGCCGAGATCATCGACATGCTCGCCGGCACCCTCACCGCCCAGGTGACCGCGCGCCACTGATCTGGCGGCTGCGGGTGCGCGCCGATTACCGTGGGGATGTGGATATCGCGCATCGGGCTCCGGCACCGCCGTCAAAATCGCGTACCGGCTGGCGGACGGCGGGAATGCCGTTGCTGGTCGCGGGGGCCGCGGCGGGTGCGGCGCTCGTGCTGCATTTCCGCGATCCGCATACGCACGGTTCCTACGGACTCTGTCCGTTCTACGCGCTGACCGGCTGGTGGTGCCCGGGGTGCGGCGGCATGCGCGCGATGCACAACCTCACCGAGGGCAGGTTGCTCGATGCCGTGCACAGCAATGTCTTTCTGCTTCCGCTGCTGCTCACGGTGATGTTGTGGTGGGGCAGATGGGCACTCGGGCGCTGGCGTGGACGGCCCGACGCATTCTTCCCGTTCACTGTCGGCCGCCGCGGGCAGTGGGTGCTGATCGGCGTGATCGTGGTGTTCACGGTGGTACGCAACACCCCCCTGGGCACCTGGTTGGCCCCGGCCTAGCCGGGCATCCTGAAGGTATGGCAGAAGCGGAGACAACCGATTCGTTGAAGACACGGGTGCGCGCGAAGATGCTGCGCCAGCTGAACGAGGACGGCGCGCCCGACCCAGAACAGGACGACCCGCGGCAGATCGCCATCGGAGAGGATCTCGAGGCGCTCGATTCCGTCATCGATGGCGATCCGCTGGTGGAGAAGCTGGCCGCGCGCTATCTGGTGCCCTGAGAATCAGAACGTACAGGGCGCGGCGCCGGGACGAGATGCGGTGAGACCCGGACGCGTCTCCGGCAGCGGGGACCACTGCCCTTCGGAGCGCGTGTAATTCCACCGGGCTCCGTCGCGGACCAGACGATGCACCGCGTCGATCAGGCGGTCCACATCGGCGACCGAGGTGCCCAGGCCGACACTGGCGCGGACTGCGCCGTCGACTCCGAGCCGCCGCAGCAGCGGATGTGCGCAGAACTTGCCGTCCCGCACCCCGATGCCGTACTCCGCCGACAGATACGCCGCGATCCGGCCCGGCTCGAGTCCGTCGATCGTGAACGCGACGATGCCGACACTGTCGGCGCTGTCCTCGAAGATGCGCAAACAACGTAGTCCGGCAGTGTTTTCCAGGCCGTCGCGCAGGCGCTGGATCAGGTGGTGCTCATGTTCGACCACGGCCTGTTCGTCGAGTTCGGCCAGGGTCTCGCATGCCGCGGCGACCGCCGCCGCGCCCAGCACGTTCGGTGAACCCGCCTCATGCCGCTGCGGCGCGCACGCCCACTGGACATCCTCGGTGGTCACGGCGGTGACAGCGCCGCCGCCTGCCAGATACGGCGGTGCCGCGTCGAGCCAATCGCGCCGCCCGACAAGTACACCGGCGCCGAAGGGGGCGTACAGCTTGTGTCCGGAGAAGGCGAGATAGTCGATTCCGGTGCCACCGGATTCCACGGTGGCATACGACTGCAGGTCGATATGACGATGCGGGGCCAATTGCGCGGCGTCGACCAGGATTCGTGCGCCGTGGCGGTGTGCGATCGCGGTCAGCCGGGCGAGTGGCAGGGCCTCGCCCGTCACATTCGAGGCGCCCGTAACAGCAAGCAGCGCAGCGGGTTCGGCGCACAGTTCGGCCTCGATCCGGCGCAGTGTCTCGGCGATCGTGCCGGCGGCGCGAACCACTCGGCGGCCGCGGTGCGCCCAGGGCAGGAAATTCGCGTGATGCTCGATATCCAGCACCACGGTGTCACCAGGAACGCAGCCGGCCAGCAGGTTCAGCGAATCGGTGGTGTTGCGGGTGAACACCACCACCTGGTCGTCGGCGCAGTTCACCGTGCGCGCCACCGAATCGCGGGCGCGCTCATAGCAGTCGGTGCTGATGCGGGAGGCGTACCCGGCGCCGCGATGCACGCTGGCGTAAAAGGGCAGCAGTTCATTCACTCGATCGGTGACCTGCGCGAGCGCGGGCGCGCTGGCGGCATAGTCGAAGTTGGCGTAGGTACGGAAACCGCCCTGTACCAATGGGACTCGCAGTTCGCAGCCGGAGACCCGGGCGATGGGATCACCGGTCCGGCAGGCCCGGGTCACATTTCCGGCGCACCCCGAGGCGCAGGTGCAGGTAGTGTCGATGCAGGTGCAGCCGGTGCGAACCCGCTCTGCGGCAATGGTTTCGGCGGCGGTGGCGACGACGGTTTTCGAGACAGCAGTGCTCATCGGGGCGATTCCCTTGTTCAGGGACTCCGGATGTGGAGGATGAAACGGAGCCCGCGCTTGCCGTGCTCGGTCGAGCAACGGCCAGGTCGTCACCCGGAGCACCCCACCGCGGAGGAGGGTTGCCGACCAGCGAGCCGGGGCTTGATGCTGGCACTCATGACCTGAGCCGAGACTGGCAGACGCCGACGCGGGTTGTCAAGCGTCGAGGCGTCCGCAGGCGCGCCGCGCCTTCGCGCCGCATCGGGTACTACCCCGAAAGTCTTTGTGTATCAGTCCAATCCGGCCGGACGGTGATAGGTGCCGTTGTAGTACAGCAGCGGATTGCGCATCGGCTCGTCCGCGGTGTCGTCGTGTACCCGGGTCACCAGACCCACCACCAGCGTGTGATCGCCGATGGGGATCAAGCGGTGCACCGTGGCGCGAACCCAGATCGGCGTGCCGTGCAGGACCGGTTCACCGGTGTCGAGCGGCGACCACAGCTCCGGATCGGTGAACCGATGTTCGGCCGATCGCGAAAACCGTTGTGCCAGATGCTGTTGATGTTCGCCGAGGAAGTGGACCACGACCGAATCGGCCTGTGTCATCGCATCGATGGACGAGGACGTGTGCGCGATATTGAACGAGATGAGCGGCGGGTCCAGTGACAGCGAGGCGAAGGAGGTGGCGGTGAAACCCACCGGCCGATCCGGGCGGGCGAGAGTGACGATTGTCACGCCGGCCGGATAGTGCCGCATGGCGGATTGATATTGTGCCGCGGTGATGCCGTCGTGGCCGGGGCCGAGATCGGCGACCTCGGCATCGGGTCGCTGGGAACTGCTCACGGTTCCAAACTACGTCCTGTGCCTCGCCACATATTCCGGACCGCTGCCTCTGGGCCCGCGAGCTGCCCCGATACGCTGTAAGAATGACTGTTTGGAAGGCTTTCGAGGTCGAGCGCACCGCTGCTGTCGCGCGAGTGACGCTGACCGGGCCCGGCAAGGGCAATGCGATGGGACCGGATTTCTGGAGCGAACTGCCGCAGATCTTCGCCGAACTGGACGCTGACGCGGAAGTCCGGGCGATCGTGCTCACCGGATCGGGTAAGCACTTCTCCTACGGTCTGGATTTGCCGGCGATGAGCCCCACCTTCGGCCCACTCCTGGGCGAGAAGGCGCTGGCCGCCCCGCGCACCGACTTCCTGCACGAGATCCGGCGCATGCAGGCTTCGGTGACCGCGGTCGCCGACTGCCGCAAACCCGTCATCGCGGCGGTGTCCGGCTGGTGCGTCGGTGGTGGTCTCGATCTGATCGCCGCCGCCGATATCCGTCTGGCGAGCGCCGAGGCGAGTTTCAGCCTGCGCGAGGCCAAGGTCGCGATCGTGGCCGATATCGGTTCGCTGCACCGGCTCCCGGGCATCATCGGTGAGGGGCACCTGCGCGAACTCGCTTACACCGGCAAGGACATCGACGCGGCGCGAGCCGAGAAGATCGGCCTGATCAACGACGTCTACCCTGATCAGGAATCGGTGCTGGTCGCCGCGCAGGCGCTGGCCGAGGAGATCGCCGCGAACCCGCCGCTGGTCGTGCAGGGCATCAAGGATGTGCTCGAACAGCCGAAGGCGGGCAAGGTCGCCGACGGGCTCCGTTACGTCTCGGCGTGGAATGCGGCGTTCCTGCCCTCGGAAGATCTCACCGAGGCGATTCAGGCCGTTTTCGAGAAGCGCAGCCCGGTCTTCCGCGGCAAATAGCCCGTGACGGCGCTCGCGAAGGCTGTACCCGCGAGCGCCGTCGGATGCCGATCAGTGCCCGCCCTGCTCCTGCAGCCGCTTGTACGCCTCGTCGGTGAGGGTCTCGGCCTTGGCGCGGTTGTCCCAGCCGTCGACCTTGACCCACTTGCCGGGCTCGAGATCCTTGTAGTGCTCGAAGAAGTGCTCGATGGCCTTGCGCTCGAACTCCGGGATGTCGTTCACGTCCTGGATGTGATCCCAGCGCTTGTCGCCGGCCGGAACCGCCACCAGCTTCTCGTCGCCGCCGGCCTCGTCGCTCATCAGCAGCACGCCCACCGGACGGGCCTCGACGATCACGCCCGGGAACACCGATTCCGGCAGCAGCACCAGGCAGTCCAGCGGATCGCCGTCGGAGCCCAGGGTGTTCTCGATGTAGCCGTAATCGGCCGGGTAGACCATCGGGGTGTAGAGGTAGCGGTCCAGGCGCACCCGGCCGGTTTCGTGGTCGACCTCGTATTTGTTGCGCTGACCCTTGGGGATCTCGATGGTGACGTCGAACTCCACGTCATCTCCTTGTCTGATGCGTATCGTGTGCGGGCTGTGAGCCTGCCGACTCGCCAGCTCGTTCGGGGGAACGCCGGCGAGGTGAGGATAGTGTGGTCCGTGCGGCAGGGAGCGTCCGCCTCACACGGGTCGATAGGGAGACAGCTGTCACGTGGTTGGTCGTGGTAAGCAGAACATCGGTGGACTGGCCTCTCGCCGACGCCGCAATATGTGGGTCGCGGTGGTCGTCGCAACCGTTGTGGCCGTTGTCGTGGTCGCGGCCGTCCTGGTGACGGTCCGGCCGTGGACCGAGGAATTCCGGCACGGTGGATTGACGATAGCCGCACCGCCCGCGCCCGTGAAGCCTTTCCCGCAGCTCACCCCCGCGGCGCCGAATGCGCCCGAAGCCGGTCGGCAGGGTCTGGCGAATGCGCTGGCACAGGTCGCCACGAGCCCGGATCTGGGTAACTTCGCCGGATCGGTCTCCGATCCCGATACCCGGACCACGCTGTGGAGCGCCGACCCGGACAAGCCGATGATTCCGGCCTCCACCCTCAAGGTGATGACCACGGCCGCCGCACTGCTGGTGCTGCCCGCCGACCATCGGCTCACCACGCGGGTGGTCGCCGGATCGGCGCCGGGTGAGGTGGTGCTCGTCGGCGCCGGTGATCCGACGCTGACGGCGCAGGCCGACGGCAAGGGCTACTACCCGGACGGGCCGAAGCTGTCGGATCTGGTCGCCCAGATTCGTGCCGCCGGTCATCCGGTCGACTCGGTGGTCGTCGACAACTCGGTGTATTCGGGTCCGGCGTGGCCGGCCGGCTGGGATCCGGTCGATATCGCGGGCGGCTCCTGGGCGCCGATCGAACCGGTGATGATCGACGGCGGCCGGTTGGATCCGCTGGTCGAGTATTCGCCGCGCTCGGCGACTCCGGCACTGGACGCGGGCCGGCGCCTGGCACTGGAACTCGGCGCGGACCCGGCGAAGGTGCGGCTCGGCAAGGCGCCCGCCGATGCCGCCGAGCTCGCGCATGTGGACTCCGCGAAACTTCGGGATCGTCTGCGCGACATGATGATTCATTCCGACGATGTACTCGCCGAGGCCATCGGGCGGGAAATCGCCGCGGTGACCGGTGGGGAGCAGTCCTTCGCCGGCGCCGCCGCGGCAACGCTCACCGCGCTGCGCGCCGCGGGTTTCGACACCACCGGTGTCACCCAGATCGACAACAGTGGCCTGTCCACCGACGATCGGGTACCGGCGCGGCTGCTCGACCGGATTCTCGCCGAGGCCGCCGCATCGGATCCCGCCGCGGGCGGGGCGGCGGGCGGGACGGCGGAGCCGCCGGTGGTCAACGCCGGAGACAGCAGCTCGGCCCCCTCACCGCTGGCGCCGCTGCTGGATTACCTCCCGGTCGCGGGCGGTTCCGGATCGCTCGCCGAGCGTTTCACCGATGGTGGCCCGCAACGCTCGGGAGCGGGCTGGATTCGGGCCAAGACCGGAACTCTCTCGGTGTCGAGCGCGTTGGCTGGATATGTGTTGGATCGCGACGGCCGCGTCGTCACTTTCGCGTTGATGTCGAACGACCGGCCGCCCGAGGCCAGCCGTCCGGCACTGGATGCCGTCGCGACCGCACTCCGTAACTGTGGCTGCTCCTGACGGGGGTACGAGATGACCGGAATCGATGACGAATCCGCCGCGGCGGAGGACGCACCCGCGAAGCGATCGGTACTGGCGGGCTCGGTGGACTGGGAACTGGCGGCGCGAACCGGCAGTGCCGTCGTTCCGTCCGGGCCCCGGACCACCAGGTATTCCGCCGAGCAGGTGGTGCGGGAGCTGGCGGAGGCCTCGGTCCGTGCCGAGGGACCGGTCCGCGAGGTAAGTCTGCTCGCCGACGATCGGCCCGTTCCCGCCGCGACCGTCGTCGATCGCCCCGGCTGGATCCGGGCCGCGGCCGCTTCCATGGGAGAGCTCACCGGCACCACCGACGACGAACGCGGCCGCTTCACCGGGAAACCGGCGGGCGTGCAGGCCGGCGCCATGCTGGCATTCCTGTCGACCGCGATTCTCGGCCAATACGATCCGTTCACCGGACCGGACGGCACCCTGCTGCTGGTGGCGCCCAACATCATGGGTGTGGAACGCGCACTGGGGGTCTCGCCCAGTGATTTCCGGCTGTGGGTCTGCCTGCACGAGGTAACCCACCGGGTGCAGTTCTCCTCGGCGCCGTGGCTGGCCGACTATATGAAGAGCAATGTCGACACTCTCGGCGCGGTCGGTGACGAACCCTTCAACGAGGTGATGACCAGGTTGCTGGAGGAGGTCCGCCGCCGCCGCGGCAGCGGGGTCGACGGGCGCGGGGACGATCCGGCCGATCGAGGTGTGCTGGGCCTGCTGCGCGCGACCCAGCCGCCGCCGCAGCGCGAGGCACTGGATCGGCTGCTGATGCTCGGCACCCTGCTCGAGGGCCATGCCGACCATGTGATGGATGCCGTCGGCCCGGCGGTGATCCCCACGGTGAGCCAGATCCGCGAGGCATTCGATCAGCGCCGCCGCCGTCCGGCCAACCCCATTCAGCGGCTTCTGCGCGCCCTGCTCGGTGTCGATGCCAAGGTCGCCCAGTACGTGCGCGGGAAGGCGTTCGTCGACGAGGTGGTCGACAAGGTCGGGATGCAGCGGTTCAACACGGTGTGGACCGATGCCGAGACCTTGCCCCGCACCGACGAGATCGGGACCCCGCAACGATGGATCGATCGAGTTCTGGGGTGACTCCGCCCGGCGAACCGGATGTGCGGCTGCCCGAGACCGCCTCGGTTCTGGCGATGCGGCATGCCGTGCGAGCCTGGCTGGCGCGATACCGTCCGGCGGGTGTGGTGGCGGTCGCGCTGTCCGGCGGCGCGGATTCACTGGCTCTCACGGCGGCCGCCGTGGTCGAGGCGGACACCGTCGACGCGCTGATCGTCGATCACGGCCTGCAGCGGGGTTCGTCGGCGGTCGCGGCCGAAGCGGCGGACGCGGCCCGGCGCCTGGGCTGCCGCGCGGCGCGAGTACGCCGCGTCGAGGTGGATGGTCCGGGCGGTCCGGAGGCCGCCGCGCGACAGGCCCGCTACCGGGCCCTGGACGAGCTGCGCGACGGTTTGCCGGTGCTGTTCGGCCACACCCTCGACGATCAGGCCGAAACCGTTCTGCTCGGACTGGGCCGCGGATCCGGGCAGCGGTCGTTGCAGGGGATGGCGGCATTCGACGATCCGTGGGGGCGGCCGCTGCTTGGCGTGCGGCGCGAGACCACCCGGCAGCTGTGCCGCGACCTGGGACTGCGACCGCACGAGGACCCGCACAACAGTGCGCCGGAATTCACCCGCGTCCGGTTGCGCACGGAGGTGCTGCCGCTGCTGGAGGAGGTACTGGGCGGGGGTGTGGCACCGGCACTTGCCCGCACGGCCGCCCAGTTGCGTGACGACGGCGAGGTCCTGGATTCATTAGCCGAAAATTTGCTATCGGAGGCTCGTGATGGTTCATCGCTGTCGATCGAGATACTCGCCACGGCACCGGGCGCGATTCGGCGGCGCGTTCTTCGGGCGTGGCTCATCGAAGGTGGCGCAAAAGCATTGACCGACAAGCATTTACGATCGGTGGAGACTCTGATCACCGATTGGCGCGGCCAGGGCGGGGTGGCGGTCGGCGGCGGAATCTCGGGGACGAGGTTGGTTGCCAGCCGCGAACGTGGCAGGCTGACACTGGCGTTCGCACGATAACGACCCGAAGGGAAGCCAGCGCACGTGTACGGGGACGACATAGCGTCGGTGCTGATCACCGAGGAGCAGATCCAAGCCAAGGTCGACGAGCTGGCAGAACTGATCGCCAAGCGATATACCGCCGACGCACCCGAGGGAGATCTGCTGCTGGTCGGAGTGCTCAAGGGCGCGATCTTCTTCATGACCGATCTGGCGCGGGCCCTGCCCATCCCGACGCAGATGGAATTCATGGCCGTCTCGTCCTACGGGTCGTCGACCTCGTCCTCCGGTGTGGTGCGGATCCTGAAGGATCTCGACAAGGACATCGCCGGGCGCAACGTGCTGATCGTCGAGGACATCATCAATTCCGGGCTGACCCTGTCCTGGCTGATGCGCAATCTGTCCAGCCGCAACCCCGCCTCCCTGGAGGTGGTGACGCTGCTGCGTAAACCCGATGCGCTGCGCACCCAGCTCGAGGTGGCGAACGTGGGCTTCGACATTCCGAACGAATTCGTGGTCGGCTACGGCCTCGACTACGCCGAGCGGTACCGCGACCTGCCCTATATCGGCACGCTGAATCCGCGCGTCTACAGCGCCTGAACTGGGCGTACGTCCGAGATGGTGACCAAATCTCGCCACTGTGTGGCGAATGTCACTGTTTGAACATGTTCCCTGCCCAGTCGCTATCGATGAATGTTGCTGACCGCTCGATGTCGATGCTCGTGTGCCGCTTCGGTGCGGCCGCGTGGCGTATGAGTTGCCGTAGCCGCAGGTCATCAAGCACCGGCTGAGGCGGCCCTGGGGAAATCGGTTGTTACCGACGAGTTCGCTGGGAAATGACCGAGGCGATTGTGCTGCACTTATGGCGGAGTCCTATGCTGTCAGTAACAAACCGTTTGGCTGTTTATGACCCTCTATTCAAACTTGAAGGTCTGAAGCGGCTGGATTTCCGAGACCGATTCTGATAGCAAGGTGCTATGGACCCGCATTTGCGCGACCTGCGGTACTTCGTCGCCGTCGCTGAGGAACTGCACTTCACGAATGCGGCCCAGCGGCTGCATATCGCTCAGCCGACCCTCTCGCGGCAGATCCGTCAGCTCGAGCGGCAGCTCGACGTGGTCCTGTTCGATCGCAATCAGCGCAGTGTCGCGCTGACCGTGGCCGGCAAGGAGCTACTCGAGGGCGCTCGCCGAATTCTGGAGCTGTGGGAGGTCACCAATGTGGCCCTGCAGGAAGCCGGTGAGGTGCTGCGGGTCGGCATCCCGAGTTCGATCGGGCGCGGCCTGATCGCTGAGCTGGAGAGTGCCAGCGGGCATCGCCTCGCATTGCACTCGGCATCGTGGACCGACCCCTCCAGCGGACTCGCCGGCCGGCAGGCCGACCTGGCTTTGATGTGGTTGCCGGTTCCCGATTCCGGCCGCTACCGCTGGCAGGTGCTGCGCACCGAACCACGCTGGGTACTGCTGCCGGAGAACCACCGGCTGGCCGATCAGGAGAGCATCGAATTCGCCGATCTGATCGACGAGCCGTTCATCGCGATGCCGCCCGAGGCCGGTGCGGCGCGCGATTTCTGGCTCGGCGGCGACGCTCGCACCGGCCGGCAGGCGAAGATCGGCGGGGAAGCCGCGACGGCGGAGGAACGGCTGGAAGCCGTCAGCCTCGGCCTGGGTGTGTGCCTGCTGGCCGAGAACAATGTGCCGATGTACCGGTGGCCGGGTCTGACCGCGCGGCCGGTGTCCGGGCTGGCGCCGTGTGAACTCGCCATGGTGTGGCGGGCCGACGATGACCGGCCGACCATTCTCGATTTCGCCAATCGCGTTGTCGCCGGAGGTTTCTCGGTCGTCGAGGACGACCGGTAGGCGCTCAGGCGGTGCGCTGCCAGGGCTGCGCGGTCTCCAGCTGCGCGGCCAGGCACAACAGCGTCGATTCGCTACCGGGCGGCCCGGCCAGCTGGGCCGCCACCGGCGTACCCGTCCGCGGATGCAGCCCCATCGGCACGGTCATCGCGGGCCAGCCGACCAGATTCCACAGCGGCGTGAACGGTGAGTAGCGGACGCTGGCAACGATATTTGCCAGCCAGCCGCGGGTATGCCAGCTGCGAGCGGACGGAGCGGGCGCGGCCAGCGTCGGAGTGATCACCACATCGTGCCGATCGAAGAAGTCCAGCAATCGCGCCTCGATCCGGTCCACCTGACCGGGCCGGATCAGGCCCGCCCGCAGGACCGTCCGGCCCAGTGCGACGTGTACGCGGGTCCGGCGTTGCAACAGTTCCGGATTCGCGACCGCACCCGCCTCCCGGGCGGCATTGGCGAGCCAGCGTAATGCGAGCGCCGTCGTCGCCCCCTGATACGGCAGTTCGGCCGGGAGTACGGTGTGCCCGGCCTCCCCGGCGAGCCGCGCCGCGGTCTGCGCGGCGGCGGTCCAGTGCCGGTCCACCCGGATCAGTGGCGACGGCGAGCCGGCGGCGACCGCGATACGCAGGGGCGTCGGCGGCTCCAGATCGGCCAGTGCCGGGCGATCGGCCAGGACCGACAACATGAGTGCGGCATCGGCGACCGTGGTCGCCAGCGCCCCGTTCTCGGTCATCCCACCCCACGAATCCACACCCACCTGAGCCGGCACCACCCCGCGCCCGGGCTTGATCCCGACCACACCGCAGCAAGCGGCGGGGATGCGCACCGAGCCGAGTCCGTCGTTACCGTGCGCGATCGGCGTCAGTCCGGCCCCCACCGCGGCACCCGAACCACCGGACGAGCCGCCGGCGCTGTGGCGAGCGTTCCACGGCGAGCGGGCAATTCGATCGGGGGTGTCCGATACACCCCACAGCCCGCCCTCCGGCATCTCGGTCAGGCCGACCACGATCGCGCCCGCATCCCGTAATCGGCGCACCACCGGATGATCGGCTCTGGCGGGCGTGCGGATGCCGGCCAGAGAGCCCGCGGCGGTGATCTCTCCGGTGACGTCGACATTGTTCTTGACCGCCACCGGAACTCCGGCGAGCGGCAGGATATCCAGATCGGCGCGGTCGGCCAGCGCACGGCTCTCCGCGCGGGCCTGTTCGGCGCGGATCGCGGCGAAGGCGCCGACCCGGGCGTCACCGTCGTCGATGCGTCGCAGCGCGGCCTCGACGATCCCGCTCGCGGTGACGGTGCCGTCGCGGACGGCGGCGGCGATCGAAGCGGCGGTGGTCAGGGCGGCGGGATCCGGGGCGGGGTCCGATTGCTCGGTGTCACGGTGCGAATCACGCTGTGCCGCATCGGAAGTCGTATCAGGGTCGGATGCCTGATCTGCGGATCCCGAGCCGTTCGTTTCGTCTGCGTCCACCGGTACCTCCTGAGTGGCGCGCGTGACGGCGTTCGGTGTCGCGTCGGCTAGTGCGGTGCCCTCGTTCTGCATATGTCAAAGCCCCCGTCGCGTCGTGGTCGTTATGGGGTATTCGATGCCTGACGCGCAAGTTATCACTTTCGGCGACGCGTGCCGATGATGAGCATCGAGTCGGTGGTGCCATTCCGGGCGCCCACCCGCCATCCTGTCGGCGACCGCACTCGGGCGGTTCGCATCGGCCGGCCGCACCGCCTTCGCGGCGGCCGGCCGCTGCGAACGGAGCCGGTATCCGGTGCCGGATTATCCGGTGGCCGAATCGGTTCCGCGTCGGACCCGCTCCTCGTACGCCTTGCGCGCATCCGAGTCGACATCGCCCAGGAAGGCATCCTGCGAACCCATCGACCGGCCGATCGAGTCACCGAGCGATTGCGGCAGCAATCCGAAGAACTGCGCCATGAACCCGGCCATCCTGGTGACCCGGACCTTCGCCTTCGGCCGGACCAGGAGTCCGGCGATGGCCTCGGCGATGTCTTCCGGCTCGGCCGGCGCCATCACCTTCGGTACCGATACACCCGATCCCAGTTCGGTATTGGTCAGTGTGGGCAGTACCGACGAGAACGACACACCAGTACCCCGGTACTCCTCGCGCAGCGTGTCGGTGAAACCCAGGACCGCGTGCTTGGTCGCGTTGTACGTAGCCAGGCCGGGGATGTGGCTCTCACCGGCGAGGGACGCGATATTGATGACGTGACCGCTGCCGCGCGGCAGCATCCGGGCCAGAGCCAGCTTGGAACCCAGGATGACGCCATAGACATTGATGTCGATGATGCGCCGGGTCAGCGCATCCGGCTCGTCGACCACCTTGCCGGTGGGCATGATTCCGGCGTTGTTGATCAGAACATCGATCGGTCCCAGTTCCCGTTCGACGTCGTCGAGAAAACTGCTGAACGACTGCTGATCGGTGACATCCACCCGGCCGTAGTGATCGAAATCGTGGTCGGTGCCGGACTGTTTGACAGCGGTCTCGTCCACATCGCCGATCGCGATCTTCGCGCCGAGGGCCTGCAACCGCGTCGCCGTCGCAAGGCCGATACCCCGGGCGCCGCCCGTGATGACGACGACTTTGCCCTTGATGGTGCCGAAGTCGGTCATTTCTTCCCTCCGACTGTGTCGAGTACGTCCTTGATTCCCAACCGGCGGATACCCCGCGCACCGGCGGCGCGCATGGCGGCCAGCGCGAAGCCGATCTTGGTGGTGTTGTACGGGAACCACAGCAGTTCCTTTTCCTGCGTGGGCAGGATCGGCACCGTGATGGCCTGTTTACGGCAGTACTTGCGCACACCGTCGGCGCCACCCCAGCGCGCGCCCACACCCGACTGCTGCTGCCCGCCCATCGGGAGGGCGAAACTGAACATGTTCGCGAAGACGTCATTGATATTGACCGCACCTGCGTTCAGTTGCCGCGCCACCCGCTCGCCACGCGCCTTGTCGCCGGTCCACACCGAGGCCGACAGGCCGTAGATCGAGTCGTTGGCCAGGCGAATCGCCTCGGTCTCGTCGGCCACCTTCATCACCGGGATGGTGGGGCCGAAGGTCTCCTCGGTCATACAGGTCATCGAATGGTCGACGTCGGCGAGCACGGTCGGCTCGTAGAAGGTGCCGACGCCGGTGGCCCGGCCGCCGGTCAGTGCCCGCGCCCCCTTGGCGACCGCGTCCTCCACATGACTCGACACGATGGCCTTCTGCGCATCGTTGGCCAGCGCGCCGACGTCGTATTTCGGCTCCCGCCCGTCGGCGCCCTGGCGCAGCTCGCGCACGTGATCGGCCAATTTGCGGACGAAGGTGTCGTAGACCGGCGCCTCGACGTAGACCCGCTCCACCGAGATGCACACCTGACCGGCGTTGAACAGCCCGCCGAACGCGACACCGTAGGCCGCCCGATCAATATCGGCATCGGCCAGCACGATTGCCGGATCCTTACCGCCGAGCTCCAGGCTGTAGGGGATCAGCCGCTCCACGCAGGCCGCGGCGATCCGCTTACCCGTGTTGGTCGACCCGGTGAACTGTACGTAGTCGACATTGTCGACGACCGCGGCACCGGTCTCGCCGGCACCGGTCACCACGGCCAGTACCGGCGGGGCGCCGATCTCGGACCAGCCGCGGGCCAGTTCCAACGCCGACAGGGGAGTCACCTCGGATGGTTTGAGGATCACGGCGGCACCCGCGGCCAGCGCCGGAATCACATCGATGACCGGCATCGCGAGCGGGAAGTTCCACGGCGTGATGACACCGACCACCGGATACGGACGCCAGGCCGTGGTCAGCTTCTTGACCCGGGCCAGCGGGCTGTGCGGCGCCGGATGTTCGTCGGCGAGGAATTTCTCGGCGCGGCGGGCGTAGTAGCCGGTGAGGTCGACCGAGAAGTTCGGGTCGATGAGGGCGTCGATGCGGGCCTTACCGGTTTCCGACTGCAGCACATCGGCCAGATGGTCGGTGTGGTCGATGATCCAGTCTTGGAGCTTCAGCAGCCATTCCTTGCGGCCGGCCGGCCCGATCGCCTCCCATTCCGCCTGGTACAGCCGCAATTCCCGGACCTTGGCCGCCACCGTGTCGGCCGATTCGACCGGAACCGTGCCGGACAGTTCTCCCGTGGCCGGATTGCGCACCTCGATCTCGGTGGCGATGGCGGGTTTCCCGGCCGCGGTCCGGGGGGTGGATTTGCGGGCCGTTTTTCGAGCGGTCGGCTTGCCCGATGCGGAATCGCCGGGCACCGATTCGGTATTCGTCACGATCTGTCTCTCCCACGTGCGCTGCGCTGCGAACGATTGACACTGTGAATCACTTCACGGAACTATGATCGTGTCACAACAGGCCGTGCAGTTCTTGGTCTTCGCGGTCAAGTGAGTAACCGGAATTTGGTTCCCGAGCACAAATCGGAGGTCGATTGTGGCCACAGCTCCATCGAGTGTGGAGGTGCGGCAGTGGATGGCCGATTTCGTCGCCGAGACGCTGCGCGGCAACACCCTCGAACAGCTGGTCGCCCGCCTCGACGCCCAGGTCGTCGACCGCGTTCCCGAACTCACCGACCGGGATCTGCGCCGCGATCTGGAGGCCAGCACCCGGGCACACGCCTTGGCGGTACTCGGCGGCCTGACCCAGGACACGCTGGACTACGCGGTCCCGCAGCAGGCGCACGCCTTCGCGCGCACACTGGCCCGGCGCGGTTACGACCTGCGCGTACTGCTGCGGGTCTATCACGTCGGCCAAGAGGCCGCACTGGACTACATGACCGATGTGATCGAGGAGCGCCGGCTGCCGGACCGATTCGAGCGATCGGCGCTGCTGCGGATGTTCGAACGGTCGACCCGCTGGGTCAACACCTCGGTGGAGGTGCTCACCGACACCTATACCCGCGAGCGCGAGCGAGGTCTGCGGGCCGCATTGAACCAGCGCACCGAGATCGTGCGTGCCCTGCTGTCGGGTGAGGATCCGGATGCCGACCACGCCTCGGCGCGGCTGGGGTTCCGGCTCGCCCAGCGCCAGGTGGCCGCGGTGTTGTGGACCGACACCGAAGCGCCGGGCAGCGCGGCGCTGCCGGTCGCCGGGGACCTCGACGCCGAGTTCGCCACCTCGCATCCGGTCGGTGCGCCCGATTCCGACGGCGGCAACGACGAGCTGGGACTACTGGAACGGACGGCGGCGCGGGTGGCGCATGCGCTGGGCGGCGGCGGAATTCTCACGGTCCCCGCCGGATCGTCGGCGTTGTGGGTGTGGCTTGGGGTGGACTCGGATTCCGTTGCGGCGGTGGCGAAGAGTGTCGTCCCCGCGCCGGTGCGGCTCACACTCGGTGCGCCCGCCGCCGGCACCGCCGGTTTCCGGCAGAGCCATCGGGAGGCGATCGCGGCGCGGCAGGTCGTCGAGCGGGCAGCCGTCGATGTGGGCCGGGTGGTGTCCTACGCCCAGGTCGAGACGGCCTATCTGGCCGGTGCGGACGCGTCGGCCATGCGGGCGCTGATGCGCCGTGAACTCGGCCCGCTGGCCGGACCGGGTGTGAACTCGGGGCGGCTGCGCGAGACGCTGCTGGCCTATCTGCGCTGTCATCGCAGTCCGGAAGGCGCAGCGGCGCAGCTCGGGGTGCACAAAAATACGGTTCGCTACCGGATCCAGCGCATCGAGGAACTACTCGGCCGCCGGATCGACGAATGTGGATTGCCCCTCGAACTCGCGTTGGAGTGCGCCGCGATCTACGGGGTGTAACGGACGCTCAGACCAGATCGCCGGAGCGGCGCAGGGGTGGTTCGGCCGTCGCGGCCACGGGATGATCGGGAAGTTCCTCCAGCAATGTGGTCGTCGCCTCGGCTACCGCTGCCACCGCCTTGTCGAACGCGGGCTTGGTGACATACGACAGACCGGTCAGGCCGCCCACCTTCCGGACGTATTCCTGTGCGGCAGCGAAGATTTCCTGGTCGGTGGCGCGCGGCTCGAGCCCGCGCAGCAGTGTGATGTTGCTACCCATGCGCCGAGAGTAGTCCTCGGTCACGGCCTTCGCGGCCGAAGAAACGGCATATGTGAAAAATGCGTGTATCTGAATCTGCGGGATGGCCGAATCCCGGCCGCCACACCGTCGCGATACCGATGTCGACACGGCATCCTGTGATAACCGGACCCCCTGATGCCCGATGCGACACAATCGGAACCATGGCTGCCCGCGACATGCCGACCCTGACCACCTTCCCCTATCCGGAGCTCGACGAGCGCGAGGACGATCACTGGTCCGGCGCACAGGTCTCCGATGACGAATTGCGCGCACTGTCTCTCGGGGCGTTCTACTCCGCCCGCTGGGACGCTTTCCACGACGCTTTGCTGCTCGGCCCCGAACGTGAACATCCGCTCGGCGACCGCCGGGAACTGGCCATCGACACACTGACCGGCGCCTGGGGTATCACCGACGGCACCGAGGCGATGGCCTCGATGGAACAGCTGCTCGAGGGTATGCACGGACCGCTGTACGCGTTGGTGCATCCACTGGTGACCACCGCGCTGAACTCGCCCGAACGCGATCGCTTCGGCGAGCGGGCCGATCGGCACCGGGCCTTCCTGCGACAGGTCGGATCGTTCCGGGGGATGGACAATCCCGAGGCGCTGGTCCGCGACTACGACATCTGGTCGCAGGCCATCAAACTCGAGCTGACCGGACATCTGGTCCAGCCGCTGCCGGCCGATATCCAGGCATGGGACCTGGCCCGGGTGGTCGCGGTGGCGCGGATGGCCTTCACCGCGGGGTATCTCGAGGCGGATGTGGCCTGGGACTACGTGATGCGCGCACTGCCGCCGGCGCAGCGGCGCTACCGCAATTGGCGGCAGTTCGGCGATGCCTATCTGGCCGGCTGGACCTACTGGCAGGCCTGTGAGGATCTGGCCGTACTCAAATCCGGCGGGGTCGATCGACGCCTCGAGCTGGTGCGGTTGTGGATGCGGCCGGCCAGTCCGTGGCGGCGTATCGCCCTGCAGGGTGAGTGAGAGTTCTCAGTCGGGGAGCGAGCGCAGTATTCCGCGGCCGTACCGCTGGAACTGCGCATCGTCCACCATTGCCAGTGAGTGCCGCTCCACCAGCAGTTCCCACTCCGAATACAGCTGGGCCACACCGGGATCCGGCGGCGCCACGGCGCCGTCGGCGGATTCGCGCTGAATCGCGAAATTGACCGCGCCGACGATGCGATCGGTATCGGCCCGATCGGTTCCCACGAACTGCAGCGTCGCGTTGCCGTCGGTGAGATCGATGCCGTACTCGCCGCCCGGTTCGTCCCCGGTGCCCTTGCCGACCTCGGCCGAGATCAGCGCCGCCACCGGCATCTCGTGCGCGTACCGAGGCGTGGCCCCGATGGACAGGAACAGCACCCGGTCGGTGGTGACGGCCAGTAACCCGCGGCCCCGGCCGGCGGGCGGTATCGCGGTGACCGCGGCCGTCTCCAGCATGAATTCGTCCGGTGTGACCACTCCGTGCAGGACGTCAGCGGCCGAACGGATCTCCCGGCGCGGGGCCATCCGCCGGACGGCGCGGTCCACATCGGCGCGGGTCGGGCCCATCCGGCCCCAGACCGGGGCGGGCGGGACGAGATCGGGCGCCGACATGTCGATGCGCTGGGTGCCCAGAATCTGGGAATTGATCCGCTGCACGATCACGGTGGCCGCCGGCACATCGTGTTCGGCGATCAGCACCGGCAATGGCGTGCGATCGGCCGGAACACCTGTGAGTACCGGGCTGGGATAACGCAGGTAGATCTCGATCACGACCGCATCGTCGGCGCGCCGGTTCAACCGGACCTTCAGCAGGTCCGACACCGGAACGTCCAGCACCCGCTCGCCATCGGTGCCCGGCCGCAGGACCTGGACTCGCCCGCCACCGTGCCGCAGTATCGCTGTGGGTGTCCGTAGCTCGACTATGTCCATACCCCCTGCGTTCGCTCTGTGTTGTCGCTCACAATAGGTCGTGCATGCCATGATTGGGACCACTTGGACGGACACCCTCGGGTGATCGCCCGATAGGTCGGGAACCACCAGCGTTCTCCGACCGTTTACCTGTTGAACTGCATCAGCTGCCGAACTGCGCGATGTATCGAGTAGACCGTACGCGGTAACGTGGCTTGTCCGCATCCGTTCTGCCCGACCCGGTCGGTGCCGATATGGATACGGCACCGCTCGACGCATCGTAGGCATATACCGGAAACACCGGAAAGGACTGGCCAGCCGGCCGACGCTCTATGAACCGCAAGACAGTGTTTCGCAATCTGGCCATAGTGGCGGGCATCCTGCTCGTGATCTATCTGGTCAGCTACTTCAGCAACGACACGCGCGGCTGGAAGAACGTCGATACGTCGGTGGCGCTCACCCAGCTGGCCGACAAGCCGAACGTCAAGCAGGTGCAGATCGATGACAAAGAGCAGCAGCTGCGCATCACCCTGAAACAGGGCAACGACGCCACCGGCAACCAGACCCAGATCATGGCCAAGTACCCCGGCGGCAGCGAGGTATCCGCGCAGATCCTGCGCGATGTGCAGGAATCGGGCGCGCCGTTCAATACGGCCGTGAAGCAGGACAGCTGGCTCACCCAGATTCTGCTGTTCGTCCTGCCGATGATCCTGCTGCTCGGGATCTTCGTCTTCGTCATGGCCCGGATGCAGGGCGGTGGTCGCGGCGGCATGATGGGCTTCGGTAAATCCAAGGCCAAACAGCTGTCGAAGGATATGCCCAAGACCACGTTCTCGGATGTGGCCGGGGCCGACGAGGCGGTCGAAGAGCTCTACGAGATCAAGGACTTCCTGCAGAATCCGGCCCGGTATCAGGCGCTGGGCGCCAAGATCCCCAAGGGTGTGCTGCTCTACGGCCCGCCTGGAACCGGTAAGACGCTGCTGGCCCGCGCGGTCGCTGGTGAGGCCGGGGTGCCGTTCTTCACCATCTCCGGTTCGGACTTCGTCGAGATGTTCGTCGGTGTGGGTGCCTCCCGCGTGCGTGATCTCTTCGATCAGGCCAAGCAGAACAGCCCCTGCATCATCTTCGTCGACGAGATCGACGCGGTCGGCCGTCAGCGCGGCGCCGGCCTCGGCGGTGGTCACGACGAGCGCGAGCAGACACTCAACCAGTTGCTGGTCGAGATGGACGGTTTCGGCGACCGCACCGGCGTGATCATCATCGCGGCCACCAACCGGCCCGACATCCTCGATCCCGCGCTGCTGCGTCCGGGCCGTTTCGATCGGCAGATTCCGGTGAGCAATCCGGATATCGCGGGCCGGCGCGCGATCCTGCGGGTCCATTCGCAGGGCAAGCCGATCGCTCCCGATGCCGATCTGGACGGGCTGGCCAAGCGCACCGTCGGTATGTCGGGTGCGGATCTGGCCAACGTCATCAACGAGGCCGCACTGCTCACCGCGCGTGAGCACGGCAATGTCATCACCGGTCCGGCACTCGAGGAGTCGGTCGACCGGGTGATCGGCGGCCCGCGGCGCAAGAGCCGCATCATCAGCGAGCACGAGAAGAAGATCACCGCGTATCACGAGGGTGGTCACACCCTCGCGGCGTGGGCGATGCCGGATATCGAGCCGGTCTACAAGGTCACCATCCTGGCCCGCGGTCGTACCGGCGGTCACGCCATGACCGTGCCCGAGGACGACAAGGGCCTGATGACCCGCTCGGAGATGATCGCCCGCCTGGTCATGGCGATGGGTGGCCGCGCGGCCGAGGAACTGGTGTTCCACGAGCCGACCACGGGCGCCTCCTCCGATATCGACCAGGCGACCAAGATCGCCCGCGCGATGGTTACCGAATACGGCATGAGCGCCCGGCTCGGCGCCGTGCGTTACGGCCAGGAACAGGGCGATCCGTTCCTGGGTCGCTCGATGGGAACGAATTCGGACTACTCGCACGAGGTCGCCCGCGAGATCGACGAGGAGGTGCGCAACCTGATCGAGGCCGCGCACACCGAGGCATGGGCGATTCTCAACGACTATCGCGACGAGCTCGATTCCCTGGCGACCGCGCTGCTGGAACGCGAGACGCTGCACCGCAAGGATCTGGAGCAGGTGCTGGTCACCGTCGACAAGCGGCCGCGCATCACCGCGTTCAACGATTTCGGCGACCGGGTGCCGTCGGATCGGCCGCCGGTGAAGACTCCGCGCGAACTCGCCGCCGAGCGCGGCGAGCCGTGGCCGGAGGAGGAAGAGACCAGCCAGGCGAACCAGCCCGTGCCGGCGCCGCAGCCGGTCCCGGCCAACGGCTATCCGCAGGAGGGGTATCACAATCCGACCCCCGGCTACGGGTATCCGGCCCAGCCACAGCCCGGTAACCACCCGCGGCCCGCGGGTGGCCCGGGATATCCGCAGCGGCAGCCGACGCATGGTTCACGGCCCGATTACGGTGCACCGGCCGGTTGGTCGGCGCCGGGCTGGCCTCCACAGGAGGATGCCGGTCAAGGTGGCCAGGGTGGTCAGCAGCCCGAATACGGTAACGGCGGTACCGGTTACGGAGACCCGCAACGCTACGGCGGTAGCCACCGCCGGCCCGACTGGTCCGGCGATCAGGAACCGACGCAGAACGGCGCTCAGGATCACGGCGATTGGGACGGACCGAACGGCCGGCGGTGAGTGGCTGCGATTAGGCTCGACGGTCGGGTGCGGTGAGCAGATGACGTCGCACGCGTCGGTTATGTGAGTGTGGAGGAGTCCTCGAATGTCGGCCAACAACGGCGCTTCGGCTGGGTCCGATACGGTATCCGCGGATGCCTCCGTCGCGGAGGCTCCGCCGATCGCCGTGGGCACCGGTCGTCCCTTCGATCAGGACCGGGCCGAGGCCGCGGTGCGGGAGTTGCTGATCGCGGTCGGCGAGGATCCCGATCGTCCCGGCCTGCTAGACACTCCAGCGCGCGTCGCCCGGGCCTATCGCGAAACATTCGCCGGGCTGTACACGGAACCGGATTCGGTGCTCAACACCACCTTCGACGAGGGTCATCAGGAATTGGTGCTGGTGCGCGATATTCCGATGTACTCGACCTGTGAACACCATCTGGTGTCCTTCCACGGGGTGGCGCATGTGGGTTACATCCCGGGTCCGCAGGGGCGGGTCACCGGTCTGTCCAAGCTGGCCCGCCTGGTCGATTTGTACGCCAAGCGGCCGCAGGTGCAGGAGCGGCTCACCAGCCAGATCGCCGATGCGGTGATGCGCAAGCTGGATCCGCGCGGCGCGATCGTGGTGGTCGAGGCCGAACATCTGTGCATGGCCATGCGCGGAATCCGTAAACCCGGCGCGAGTACCACCACCTCCGCGGTGCGTGGCCTGCTGCAGACCAACGCGTCCTCACGCTCCGAGGCCCTCGACCTGATCCTGCGCAAATGAGCGGTCGCCCATGAGCGCATTGATCACACCGCGTGACGGGCGCTCGTGTGTCGTGATGGGCGTTGTGAACGTCACCAGCGACTCCTTCTCCGATGGGGGCCGCTATCTGGATCCGGCGCTCGCGGTCGCACACGGGGTGCGGTTGTACGAGGACGGCGCCGACATCATCGACGTGGGCGGTGAATCTACGCGGCCCGGAGCGGTGCGCGTCGATCCGGAAACCGAAGCGGCGCGGGTGGTCCCGGTGATCCGCGGTCTGGTCGAGGCGGGCGTGCCCGCCAGTGTCGACACCATGCGGGCCGGTGTGGCCGCCGCGGCGATCGCCGCCGGGGTCAGCGTGGTGAATGACGTTTCCGGTGGTCGCGCCGACGCCGAGATGGTGAAAGTCGTTGCCGCCGCCGAGATTCCGTGGATTCTGATGCATTGGCGCGCGAACGCCGACCATCGGCACACCGGTCCGGCCGAACACTACGACGATGTCATCGGCGAGGTGCTGGCGGAATTGTCCGCTCAGGTGGATCTGGCGATGGCGGCCGGTGTGCATCCGAGCCGGCTGGTACTGGATCCGGGACTCGGATTCGCCAAGAACGCCGAGCACAATTGGGCACTGCTCGGCGCCCTGCCGGAGCTGACCGCTCAGGGGCTGCCGATGCTGATCGGTGCCTCCCGCAAGCGATTCCTGGGGTCCCTGCTCGCCGATGAGTCCGGCCCGCGCCCGCCCGACGGCCGCGAGGTCGCGACCGCGACCATTTCCGCCCTGGCGGCCGCGCACGGGGCCTGGGGTGTACGAGTGCACGATGTGCGGTCGTCGGTGGACGCCATCGTCGTCGCGGAGGCATGGCGGCGAGCCGCTGATCAGGTAGAGCGGCGAGCCGCTGATCAGAGTCAGGGGAGCGAGTGAGTTCCGATCGCATCGAGCTGCGGGGCCTGCGCGCCTACGGCTATCACGGTTGCTTCGATTTCGAACGCCGCGACGGCCAGGAATTCGTCGTCGACCTCACCCTGTGGATCGATTTCGCCCGCGCGGCCGCGACCGACGACCTGTCGGCCACCGTCGACTACGGCGAGCTGGCACAACGGGCGGTGGCGATTGTTACGGGCCCGCCGCGCAATCTGATCGAGACGGTGGCCGCCGAGATCGCAGACGAGATCATGGGTGACGAACGGGTCTCGGCGACCGAGGTGGTCGTGCACAAGCCGGCCGCGCCGATTCCGCATACCTTCGCCGATGTCCGGGTGGTCGCCACCCGCCGGCGGGAGTCGCCGGGAGTGACCGGATGAGCCGCGCCGTGCTGTCGATCGGGTCGAATCTGGGCGATCGGTTCGCTCATCTGCGCAGTGTGGTCGATGCCCTGGCATCGCGGCTGATCGCCGTATCGTCGGTCTATTCCACGCCGCCGTGGGGCGGAGTGCCGCAAGGGAACTATCTCAATGCCGTTGTGGTGGTAGAGGATCCGGCGTACGGCCCCCGCGATTGGCTCTCGAGCGGGCAGGAATTGGAACAGCGGGCCGAGCGGGTTCGCGAGATTCGCTGGGGCGCGCGGACATTGGATGTCGACGTGGTGTGGTGCGCGGACCTGCGCCGCGACGGTATCCATCCGGTCGTCAGTACCGATCCCACTCTGACGCTGCCGCATCCGCAGGCCCACAACCGGGCGTTCGTCCTGGTGCCCTGGTCGGAGATCGAACCCGATGCCTCACTCGAGGTGCGGGGGCGGACGCGGCCGATCCGGGAACTGCTGGCCGAACTCGATCCCGGCGAAATTGATGGTGTGCGAATGACCGAATTGTCGCTGCGCGCGGCGGATCGATGAGTGGCGGCCGGTCATGAATGTCATGCGGCCCACCAAGATTCTGGATCTGCTCGCGAATGTCGCGATCGCCGCGGCGGTGGCATGGGTGGCGACCCGCTGGGCGTATTCCAGTTTTCCGCCGATCACCGTGATCGCGGGCGCCTCGCTGTATCCGGTCGCCGCGGTGGAGGTGGTCCTGGCCTTCATGATCCGTTCCCGGGTCGGTGATCATCGCATCGGCGCCGGTCCGAAGCAGTTGCATCCGATCACGGCGGCACGCGCGGTGGCGCTGGCGAAGGCGTCGGGGCAGGTGGGTTCGCTGGCGGCGGGTGTGTGGCTGGGTTTCCTGATCTGGGTGTACCCGCAGCGCGGCACGATCCGTGCGGCGGCCTCGGATACCCCCGGCGCGATCGTCGGTCTGGTGGCCGGTGTACTGCTCGTGGCCGCGGCGTTGTGGCTGGAGTATTGCTGTCGAGCGCCACATGAACCCCCCGATGAACCGGCTACCTCATAGCTAACAAACTGGACCACTTTATCGGACCGGCTCCGAGCCGGATTCCGCTATTCGGGCTACCCTTGCGGGCATGGTTTCACCCTCCCGTAGCAGTACTTCCTCGCGGCAGCGGGACAACGCGGGAAAAATAGTCGTCGGCGTATTAATTCTGCTCGGTCTGATTGCCAGTGTGTTTCTGATTTTCAGCAACAACGTGCAACTTATCCGGGTCGGTTTGGTCGCCGCCCTGTGGGCTGCCGCGGTGGCCGCACTCGCGGCGACCCGCTATCGCCGCGATGCGGCGGTCGATCAGGCGAAGACTCGTGACCTGCAGAGGGTCTACGAGTTGCAGCTCGAACGTGAGATCACCGCGCGCCGCGAATATGAACTCGGCATCGAATCGCGGGTCCGTCGCGAAGTCGGCGCCGACGCGACCGAACTGGCCGCGCTGCGCACCGAACTCACGGTGTTGCGCGAAAGCCTCCATCGACTGTTCGATGGTGACCTACTGGTCGATCGACCGGCGTTGCGTGCCGAGGCCGTGCGGGTGCAGGAGCTCACCCACGCTTCCGCGGCGAACGGTAGCTCACAGGAAACCGACACTTGGGACGCGTGGAGTTCCCCCTCGGCGCCACTGCGTGTGGTGTCTCCGGTGTTCGATCCCGACCACCCCGAACCGCCCGCCTTCGCCAGCCCCTACGACGATCCGGTGACGGCGGAGACGGCGGTCGTCTCGGCCGAACGACCCGAGGCGGAGGGTGCCGCGGACGCGGCGTGGGAATCGGACTCGGCTGCGGAGTCCCCGCGGGGCGAGGCGAAGACCTCGAAGGATGATTCGGCGGAGGACGCCGACGAGGTGCCGGAATCATCCGGCGATTCGGCCGACGGCAAGTCCTCGTCGGATGCGGAGTCCGACGGCGAGTCCGAGAAGCCGCTCGCGGCTGCCCCGGCGTCCGCGGTTCCGCGGCTGGCGCCCGTTCGGCCCGCGGCTGCCATGGGGACCGCCGGCTCGCGGCGCCGTCGTCATGCCGATGCCGATGCCGATCAGCCGGGCCGGAAGCTCACCGTCGCGGAAATCATGGCCAACCTGCGATCGGAGCAGAACGGCGCGAAGTAGCGCATTGAAACAGGTTGCATGTAACAGTCAGTATCGCTAACTTCGGTGTAGTAGTACGCGAAGGAGACACCGAAGATGCTGTCCACTGCTGCCGCCGAGACGCCGGTCGATTCCGAGTATCGCGAGATCCTGCGCGGTCTGTCCGAGGGATCGGTCACCAAGAACTTCGACCCCTATCTCGATATCGATTGGGACTCACCGGATTTCGCTGTCGACCCCGCCGATGCCCGGTGGATCATGCCTGAGGAGGATCCGCTCGGCCGCCATCCCTGGTACAAAGCCCAGCCGCTGGAACGGCAGATCGCGATGGGTATGTGGCGGCAGGCCGGTATCGCCAAGGTGGGCCTGGATTTCGAGCAGCTGCTCATCCGCGGCCTGATGCAGTATCTGATCTCGGTGCCCAACGGTGACCCGGAGTTCCGCTACGTCACGCACGAGGCTGCCGAAGAGTGCAACCACACGATGATGTTCCAGGAGATGATCAACCGCATCGGTGCGGATGTGGTCGGTATGGGCACAGTCGACCGCAAGCTCACCATGATCATCTGGCCGGCGGTGAAGTACTTCCCGGAACTGTTCTTCACGATGATCCTCGGCGGTGAGGAGCCCATCGACCATCTGCAGAAGTCGCTGCTGCGAGCCGGCGCCGACCTGCATCCGATGGTGCAGCGGGTGATGCAGATCCACGTGGCCGAGGAGGCTCGCCACATTTCCTTCGCCCACGAATACTTGCGCCGCAATGTTCCCGGTATGAATCCGGCTCTGAAATTCGCGCTGTCGCTGCTGTTTCCGACCGCGATGCGGATCATGCTCGACATGATCATGACCCCGCCCCGGGAGTTCGTGGAGACGTTCGACATCCCCGCCGAGGTGATGCGCGAGGCCTATTGGAGCAATCCGAAATCGCAGGCAACAATGCGCGATATCTTCGGTGACGTCCGCGCCCTGGCCACCACCAGCGGCCTGATGAACCCGGTCGCGAAAGTCGCATGGCGCCTGCTCGGCATCGACGGCCCCGCGTCCCGCTACCGCAGCGAGCCCGCCCGCAAAATTGCCTGATCACCAATGCCCCGCCCCGCTTACCTTCCAGGACAAATCTCGCGATAGGGGGTTGCCTCCAACCAGTCCGTCAGTCGAACATCGGTGAGGTAGGCATTTCCGAAAAGGTGCTCCTCAATGGTTTCGGCCCGCCTCGATTCTGGACTGACGGAGCGGGGGAGCGAAGCGGAGGAGCGGAGGAGGGAAGAATCGAGGCCCAGAGGGCCGAAACCCCGCCGAAGCGAAGCGCAGGCCGAAGACACTGAGGGAAATGTCACGCGCGTCCGCCCTGTCCGGCCGGGCACCCGTTGCATATTCTCGACTCGTAACGTCCGGTACCCGCTGCGCGGGACTGGAACGGCTTTTCGAGAGGACAATGGTGACCTCTGAGTATTCGCGGCCCGACGAGGCCGGATATCCGCGGCCCGCGGCGGGCGAGAGTGCGCGTGCGGGTCATACCTCCGATGGTTCCGGATTCACCGATGGCGATCCGGCGCCCGCACGGCTGACGGTGGGCATCGTGTCCGCCGGCCGGGTGGGTTCGGCGTTGGGCGTCGCCCTGGAGCGCGCGGGACATGTGGTGTTCGGCGTTGCGGCCATCTCCGATGCGTCTCGGCATCGCGCGGGGACACGGTTGCCGGAGTCGCGGATTCTGCCGGTCGAGGAGATCGCCGCCAGTAGCGAGCTGCTGATCCTGTCCGTGCCGGACAGTGAACTTCCCGGTCTGGTCGCGGGATTGGCGACCGCGGGCGTCGTACGTCCCGGCACGATAGTCGCGCATACCTCGGGTGCGAGCGGTGTCGCCGTGCTGCAACCGCTGACCGAGCGCGGCGTGCGTCCGCTGGCGATTCATCCGGCGATGACCTTTACCGGCCACGACGAGGACACCGCTCGCCTGGCCAATGCCTGCTTCGGAATCACCGCCGCGGATGAGATCGGGTACGCGATCGCGCAGTCGCTGGTGATCGAGATGGGCGGGGAGCCGGTGCGGGTGGCGGAGGAGCAGCGCACGCTCTATCACGCGGCCCTCGCGCACGGAAGTAATCATCTGGTGACGCTGATCGTCGATGCCGTCGCCGCCCTGCGCGCCGCCCTGGACGGTCCCGGTCTGCTGGGCCAGCCCGTGGTCGACGATCAGCCGGGTGGTCTCGCCGAGCGGATGTTGGCGCCGCTGGCCTCCGCCGCGCTCGACAATGCGCTGCGCCGGGGACTTCCGGCACTGACCGGTCCGGTGGCGCGCGGAGATTCGGCCGCGGTGGCCGCACATCTGACCGCGCTCGAAGCCGCTGATCCGGACCTCGCCGACGGATACCGCGCGATGTCGTTACGGACCGCCCAGTTGACGGGCGCCGACCAGAAACTGATCGATGTACTGGAGGCACGGTGAGCGACAATCGCGTAGCGGCTTACTGTGCCGACCGGGTGCGGGTGTCCCGCAAAACACCGGGCACGGTGAGCGACAATCGCGTAGCGGCTTACTGTGCCGACCGGGTGCGGGTGTCCCGCAGGACGCAGGAGGCACGGTGAGCGACAGTGTTGCCGCGGTGCGGAAGTTGAGTGCGGAGCAGTTGCGTGGGCTGTATCGCCCGGGTGAGCTGACCGTGGTGCACGAACCGGCCGCGATGTCCGCGGTGACCTCGGCCCTGCGGGGTGTGGGGCGCACGGTGGCGCTGGTGCCGACGATGGGTGCCCTGCATCAGGGGCATCTGGAACTGGTGCGCCGGGCCAAACGTACGAATCAGGTTGTCGTGGTGTCGATTTTCGTCAATCCGCTGCAATTCGGCGAGAACGAGGATTTCGACACCTATCCCCGCACGCTGGACGCCGATGTGGCATTGCTGCGTGATGAGGGGGTGGCAATGGTGTTCGCGCCGAGTGTGGCGCAGATGTATCCGGAGGGTCCGCGGACCTCGGTGCATCCGGGTTCGCTGGGTGCGGAGTTGGAGGGCGCGAGCCGTCCGACCCATTTCGCCGGGATGCTGACGGTGGTGGCGAAACTCCTGCAGATCGTCCACCCACACGAGGCGTTCTTCGGTGAGAAGGATTATCAGCAGCTGACGTTGATCCGGCAGATGGTGCGGGATCTGAATTTCGATATGAACATCGTCCCGGTGCCGACGGTGCGCGAAGCCGACGGCCTGGCGCTGTCCTCGCGTAACCGCTACCTCGACGAGACCCAGCGCGAATTGGCGATCACCTTGTCGGCGGCGCTGGTCGCGGGTCGCCATGCCGCGGGCCTGGGGCCCGATGCCGTGGTGGCCGCGGCCCGGTCGGTGCTCGACAGCGCTCCCGCGGTCGACGTCGACTATCTGGAACTGCGCGGCGCGGATCTCGGTCCCATCCCGAGCAGCGGCAATGCCCGTCTGCTGGTGGCCGCGCGAGTCGGCGCCACTCGCCTGATCGACAACATGCCCGTCACCGTCGTTGCCGCGTTCGACGCGGCGTCCGCGGAGCCCTCCGTGGTTACGCGGGCTGCCGCCCCCGGGCTCGTCGCTCCCACCGACGGAAACCCCGCTACCCCCGACCGCACCGCTCCGGCCGACGCATAGGAAAGGCGACCACGATGTTGCGCACCATGATGAAGTCCAAGATCCACCGCGCTACGGTGACCCACGCCGATCTGCACTATGTGGGTTCGGTGACCGTGGATCCGGATCTGATGGATGCCGCGGATCTGCTCGAGGGTGAGCAGGTCTGCATCGTCGATATCGACAACGGCGCCCGCCTGGAGACCTATGTGATCGCCGGTGAACGTGGTTCGGGTGTGATCGGAATCAACGGCGCGGCAGCGCATTTGGTCAACCCGGGCGATCTGGTGATCCTGATCGCCTACGGCATGATGGACGAGGCCGAGGTGCGCGAGTACAAGCCGCGGGTGGTCTTCGTCGACGATCGCAATCGACCGGTGGAGCTGGGTGCGGATCCGGCGCATGCGCCGGAGGGCTCCGGGCTGACCTCGCCGCGCTCGCTGACCTTCGCCTGAGCCGCGGGCAGCGGGGCATCGAGGATGCTGCTCACAATCGACGTCCGCAACACCAGTATCGAGATCGGCCTGTTCTCGGGGAACGGGGCGCATGCGGAACTGGTGCACACCTGGCGGGTGCACACCAATCCACTGCTGACCGCCGACGAATTCGCCATGCAGGTCCGCGGCCTGGTGGGTGATCGGCTGGACCAGGTGGTCGGCGTTTCGGCCCTGTCCACGGTCCCGCCGGTACTGCGCGAACTGCGGGCGATGCTGGAGCGATATTGGTCGCATGTGCCGCACGTACTCGTGGAACCCGGTGTGCGAACGGGGATTCCGCTCTTGGTGGACAATCCCAAGGAGGTCGGCGCCGACCGGATCGTGAACTGCCTGGCCGCCTATCACCGGTTCGAATCACCGGCGATCGTGGTCGATTTCGGCACCGCCATCTGTGTGGATCTGGTGTCGGCCAAGGGTGAATTCCTCGGCGGCACAATCGCTCCCGGCGTGGAGATCTCCACCGAGGCGCTGGTGGCACGTAGTGCGCTGCGGCGCGCGGAACTGACCCGGCCGCGGTCGGTGGTGGGCAAGAACAGTATGGAGTGCATGCAGTCCGGTGCGGTGTTCGGATTCGCCGGTCTGGTGGACGGCCTGATCGATCGCATCCGCGACGAACTCGACGCATTCTCCGGTGACGATGTGTCGGTGGTGGCGACCGGCCCGACCGCGCCGTTGATCGTGCCGGAATCGGAGACGATCGATCATCACGAGCCACATCTGACCCTGGATGGCCTGCGCCTGGTGTACGAGCGCAACCAGCAGCGACGCCGGCCGTGACCGGTCGGCTGTGGGGTGGCGCACACCGCGGTTGCGCGCCGGGAGTGCCCTGCTAGACTTCGGCTCGTGACTTTCCGCGTGAGCACCCAGGAGTGTTGTCGAGGCTGATTCGCCTCGGCTGATGTTCGAGGCTGCGTCCCCGCCCTCGATCAGTCACAACTCCTGGAGCCTCGCTCATGCGTTCCTCTGTTATCAACGTTGTTTCCGCTGCCGCTTCGGCCGGTGATACCGCTCGTCGTCGATCGGGACAGCTTCCCTCCGTCCGGCCCAGCGGCCGTCTCGCGGCGGAACTCGCGGAGCGTTCGGTGTCACCCGCATTGCCCACTCGCCTGCGTCCGGCCGATCTGCTGCGGCTCACCGACGAAGGCGCGGAGGACGTGCTGGCCGGGCGATTCGATCATCTGCTGCCGGAAAGCGGCGTCTGGCCGACCGAAAACCGTTGGGCGGTAAGGCTTCTCGCGGATGACGAGGTCGACGTCTGGCTCATCAGCTGGGTTCCGGACAAGTACACCGAACTGCACGATCACGCCGGCTCGTTCGGCGCGCTGACCGTGCTCAGCGGCGCACTGTCGGAATTTCGCTGGAACGGTAAGGAATTGCGGCAGCGCACTCTCTCCGCCGGCGATCAGGCTTCTTTTCCGCTCGGCTGGGTGCACGACGTGGTGCGTGCGCCCGATCAATTCGCCGGAGTTCCCGAACCGTCGAATCCGACATTGTCGGTGCACGCCTATTCACCACCGTTATCTGCTATGTCCTATTACGAGGTGACCGGCCACGGGACGCTTCGACGTACCCGCTCCGTGCTCACCGATCAGCCCGAAGGCGATGTGAAATGACGCACATGACCATCTCCGGAATGTTGGACGCCGCTCGTGCGCAGTTGAAACGCATGTACGCGTTCGAATTGCCGGAGGCCGTCGCGCGCGGTGCGCTGCTGGTCGATATTCGACCGCAGGCCCAGCGGGTCCGGGAGGGCACATTGCCGGGGGCGCTGGTGATCGAACGCAACGTGCTGGAGTGGCGGCTGGACCCCACCAGTTCGGCGCGACTGGCGCTGGCCACCGATCACAATCGGGAATGGGTGGTGGTCTGCTCGGAGGGCTACACCTCGAGTCTGGCCGCGGCCTCACTGCAGCAACTGGGTCTGCGTCGGGCCACTGATCTGATCGGTGGCTATCAGGCGGTAAAGGCCGCGGGGCTGCTGTCGGTGGCCGCGGGCGCGCCGCATCTCGCCGGTGAGATCAGCGCCCTGGTGTCGCTGTAATCGGCCCGGTGAGCGGGGGTCGGGGGCGCGTAAAACGATTTCCGGCGCACGATAGGGTAGTTCGCTGTGAGCACCCCGAACACGCCCTCGTCCGGTGACTCCGCGGGCCGGGTTCCCGCGGGGCAATCCCGTCCTGCTGCAGCGGAAGTCGATGTTCCGGAGCAGATGCGGATTCGCCGAGAGAAGCGTGAGCGGCTGCTCGACGCGGGTGTGGACGCCTATCCGGTGGTGGTGCCACGCACCCATATCCTCGCCGAGATCCGGGCCGCTCATCCGGATCTCGAGCCCGATACCAGCACCGGACAGCAGGTCGGGGTGGCCGGCCGCGTCATCTTCATGCGCAATACCGGCAAGCTGTGCTTCGCGACGCTGCAAGAGGGGGACGGCACCAAACTGCAGGCCATGATCAGCCTGAACGGCGTGGGCGCCGATGCGCTGGCGGCCTGGAAGGCCGATGTCGATCTCGGCGATTTCGTTTTCGTGCACGGTGAGGTGATCTCGTCACGGACCGGTGAATTGAGCGTCATGGCCGATTCCTGGTCGATGGCGGCCAAATCGCTGCGGCCGTTGCCGGTAGCGCACAAGGAACTGAGCGAGGAATCGCGGGTACGCCAGCGCTATGTGGATCTGATCGTGCGCCCGGAGGCCCGGGAGATGGCCCGGACCCGGGTCAAGGCCGTGCTCGCGCTGCGAAATGCGTTGGAGCGCAGAGGTTTCCTCGAGGTCGAGACACCCATGCTGCAGACCCTGCACGGTGGTGCGGCGGCGCGGCCGTTCGTCACCCATTCCAATGCGCTGGATATGGATCTGTATCTGCGCATCGCGCCGGAGCTGTTCCTCAAGCGCTGTGTCGTGGGCGGAATCGAGAAGGTCTTCGAGATCAACCGCAACTTTCGTAACGAGGGCGCCGACTCCACACATTCGCCCGAGTTCGCGATGCTGGAAACTTATGAGGCCTACGGTACCTACGACGATTCCGCGCGGATGATCCGGGAATTGATCCAGGAAGTAGCGCAGGAGGTCTTCGGAACGCAGGTTGTCACACTCGCAGACGGTACGGAATACGACCTGAGCGGAGAGTGGAACACCGTCGAGATGTATCCGTCGCTGTCGGATTCCCTGGGAGTCGAGGTAACCCCGGAAACGACCGTTCCGGAATTGCTCGCACTCGCGGATCGGGTCGGTCTGGAAATTCCTTCGGGGAAGGGTTACGGACACGGCAAACTGGTCGAGGAACTGTGGGAACATGCCTTCGGTGACAAGCTCTACGCCCCTACTTTCGTCCGTGACTTCCCGGTGGAGACGTCACCGTTGACACGTCAGCATCGGAGTGAGCCGGGCGTCACCGAGAAGTGGGATCTCTACGTTCGCGGATTCGAGTTGGCCACCGGCTATTCGGAACTCGTGGATCCGGTCATTCAGCGCGAACGGTTCGTGGACCAGGCCAGATTGGCTGCTGCCGGCGATGACGAGGCGATGCGCCTGGATGAGGACTTCCTCGCGGCAATGGAGTATGGCATGCCGCCGACAACGGGAACCGGTATGGGAATCGATCGGTTGCTGATGGCGTTGACGGGTCTCGGAATCCGGGAAACGATACTGTTCCCAATTGTTCGTCCTGCCGGGCACTGAGCCCCGGCATTGAATGCCGAATCCCCCGTCTTGGCAATTTTGTAATTAGAGGTATTCTCGACTCGGGCATCGGCCTGGTATCCGGGTCGCACGATTTCGAGAGGACGTTCATCTCATGGCAAAGAAGGTCACCGTTAGCCTGATCGATGATGTCGATGGTGAGTCCATTGCGGACGAGACCATCGAGTTCGCGATCGACGGTGTTTCGTACGAGATCGACCTGTCCGCGGCAAATGCGGCGAAGCTGCGGGATGGGCTGGACTCCTGGGTTGCCAATGCCCGTCGGGTGAGCGGTCGCCGGCGCAGCAAGCCGATCGGTGCGGCTACCGCGGCGCCGAAGGGGCGAGTGTCCATGGATCGCGAGCAGAGTGCGGCAATTCGGGAATGGGCGCGGCGCAAGGGCTACAAGGTTTCCGCGCGTGGTCGTATCTCCGCCGATGTTGTGGAGAGTTACCACAAGGAAGTGGGCCGCAACAACTGAGTGCGGTCGCAAGACCCGGCTGCGTATGCCGCTGCCGCCCGGAGGAATCGTGCGACGTCCGGGCGGCAGCGGTTTTTCTGTGCCCGGCGTGGTGATCTTGCTCGGCGCGGTCGTCGCGCGGCACCATGGGGTATATGCGTACAACGTCACTGGCGATCGATAAGCGGGGGTAGCGACGCGGTGACGGGAATTCACGAATCGTTTCTGCGCTTCAGCGATCAGTCGGGGGGCAGGCACGAACTCACGCTGACACCGGATCGGGCGCGCATCACCATTGGACGATCGCCACAGGCCGATCTGGCGCTGTCCTGGGATGCCGAGGTGTCGCGATTGCATGCGGCCGTGGAGTATCTCGCCGCGCACTGGACCATCGTCGACGACGGGCTCTCGCGGAACGGGACCTTCGTCAACGGGGAGCGACTGGCCGGGCGGCGACGGCTCGAGGCCGGTGATCGTATCCGGGTGGGTACCTCCATACTGTCGTTCCACGACTACACCGGCGGGGCCGACGACGCTACCCGGACGTCGGGGGCCTCGCTACCCAGCCTGCGGTCACTCACCGATACCCAGCGCGCGGTGCTGATCGCGCTGTGCCGGCCCTATCGCGGCAATGCCGAATTCGCCACTCCGGCCTCGAATCAGCACATCGCCGACGAGCTGTACCTGAGTGTGGATGCGATCAAAACCCATCTGCGCACGCTGTTTTCGAAGTTCGGTGTGGAGGATCTGCCACAGAATCAGAAGCGAGTGCGCTTGGCGGCATTGGCCATTCAGAGCGGAATCATCTCGCACCGCGATCTGTAGATCGTGGGACCGCCGGTCCCGGTTACTCGCCGGTATCGGCCCCCGGTGCCCTCCGGCCCGGCTAGCGTGTCGAAACACGTTCTAGTTGGGGAGGGTTCATGAGGCCATCTCGTACGGTGCGAGCGCTGCGCGGACTCGGGCGACTGCCCGGGACGATGCTGATCCTGGCGGTGCTGAGCACGCTGTGGGTGACCGCGTCCGGTGCGGCCCGGGCCGACTATCCGGTCGACTACAACTTCTTCGCCGGAATCCCCTATGAACTGCGAAATCCGGGCGGCTCCCTGCCCGGCGCCAACGACTGGTCCTGCCGCCCCACCGCCGCCCATCCCGACCCCGTGGTGCTGGTGCACGGCACCGGCGGTGGGGCACAGACGAATTGGGGTGTGTACGCGCCGCTGCTGGCGAACGAGGGGTACTGCGTCTACTCCCTGACCTACGGCGCCTACGACCTGCCGTGGCCGCTGTCGGCGATCGGCGGCATGCGCCCGATCGAGGACAGCGCGGCTCAGCTTTCGGCCTTCGTGGACCGGGTGCGGACCGCGACGGGGGCGGCAAAGGTCGACCTGGTCGCCCACTCCCAGGGCAATCTGGTCGGCAACTACTTCATCAAACGCCTCGGGGGTTCGGGGGAGGTCGACAAGTTCGTGGCCATCGCCGCCCCGTGGCTGGGAACTTTCGGCCCCGTGATCGATCCCGCGCGGGATTTCGCCCGCCGCCTGGGTGCCGGCCCCGCTTTCGACGCGATGCCGGGAGTGTCTCCCTGCGGCGCCTGCGCCCAGATGGTGGGCACCTCGGACTTCATCGAGTCGCTGAACGCCGACGGCATCTACGACCCGAATGTCACCTACACCAATATCGAGACCCGGTACGACGAATTGGTCGTCCCGTACACAGTCGCCCTGGTCCCGGGGCCGAAGACCACGAATGTAGTGGTCCAAGACGGATGCGACGCGGACTACTCGGAGCACGCGGGCATCGCGGGCAGCGACCGAGCGGCGGCCTTCGCCCTGAACGCCCTGGACCCGGCCCACCCCCACGAGGTGCCCTGCCACTTCATCCCGCCGCTGACCGGATGAACCCGGCCGTTCGCTGTCGGCGTAGCCGTTCGGGAAACCTTCTGCGCTCGGTTCCGTTATGACTGAATGAGTCGTGTTGTCGCCGGTTCGCAATAGGGTGGACAGACGACGGCCGTAACCCCCGCCAACTAGAGTAGAGGCGGGGGATGCAACCCCAAGGCTTCATGGCAGGCTGGCGCCACAGGTGTGAAGCACGAAACACAGCAGCGCCGGACGCCGTAGATAGCGGAGCAGGAGAGTGAGGGAGCGATGTTCGAGAGGTTCACCGACCGCGCGCGGCGGGTCGTTGTCCTGGCCCAAGAAGAGGCTCGGATGCTCAACCACAACTACATCGGTACCGAGCACATCCTGCTGGGCCTGATCCACGAGGGCGAGGGTGTCGCGGCGAAGTCCCTGGAGTCACTGGGGATTTCGCTCGAGGGTGTGCGCAGCCAGGTGGAGGAGATCATCGGGCAGGGCCAGCAGGCGCCGTCCGGTCATATTCCGTTCACCCCCCGGGCCAAGAAGGTGCTGGAGCTGAGTTTGCGCGAGGCGCTGCAGCTCGGCCACAACTACATCGGTACCGAGCACATTCTGCTGGGCCTGATCCGCGAGGGCGAAGGCGTCGCGGCACAGGTGCTGGTGAAGCTGGGTGCCGACCTCAACCGGGTGCGTCAGCAGGTCATTCAGCTGCTGTCGGGCTACCAGGGCAGCAAGGAGTCGGTCGAGCCCGGTTCGCGTGGCGAGTCCGGCACCCCGTCTACGTCGCTGGTGCTCGACCAGTTCGGCCGCAACCTGACCCAGGCGGCCCTCGAAGGCAAACTCGACCCTGTCATCGGCCGCTCGAAAGAGATCGAGCGCGTCATGCAGGTGCTGAGCCGCCGCACCAAGAACAACCCTGTCCTGATCGGTGAGCCCGGCGTCGGCAAGACCGCCGTCGTCGAGGGGCTCGCGCAGGCCATCGTCAACGGCGAGGTGCCGGAGACGCTGAAGGACAAGCAGCTCTACACGCTGGACCTGGGTTCTCTGGTCGCCGGCAGCCGTTATCGCGGTGATTTCGAGGAACGCCTGAAGAAGGTCCTCAAGGAGATCAACACCCGCGGTGACATCATCCTGTTCATCGACGAGCTGCATACGCTGGTCGGTGCGGGTGCCGCCGAGGGCGCGATCGACGCGGCCTCGATCCTGAAGCCGAAACTGGCCCGCGGTGAGCTGCAGACCATCGGCGCCACCACCCTCGACGAGTACCGCAAGTACATCGAGAAGGATGCCGCGCTGGAGCGTCGTTTCCAGCCCGTGCAGGTGGGCGAGCCGACGGTCGAGCACACCATCAACATCCTCAAGGGTCTGCGCGACCGCTACGAGGCGCATCACCGGGTGTCCATCACCGACGGTGCGCTGGTGGCGGCGGCGACGCTGGCCGACCGCTACATCAATGACCGGTTCCTGCCGGACAAGGCGATCGACCTGATCGACGAGGCGGGCGCCCGGATGCGTATCCGCCGGATGACCGCTCCGCCGGACCTGCGCGAATTCGACGACAAGATCGCCGATGCGCGCCGGGAGAAGGAAAGCGCCATCGACGCGCAGGACTTCGAGAAGGCAGCGCGGCTGCGCGATAAGGAAAAGCAGCTCGTAGCCAAGCGCGCCGAGCGCGAGAAGCAGTGGCGTTCCGGCGATCTGGATGTCGTGGCCGAGGTCGACGACGAGCAGATCGCGGAAGTACTGGCCAACTGGACCGGTATTCCGGTGTTCAAGCTCACCGAGGAGGAGACCACCCGTCTGCTCCGCATGGAGGACGAGCTGCACAAGCGGATCATCGGCCAGGAGGACGCCGTCAAGGCCGTCTCCAAGGCGATCCGCCGTACTCGCGCCGGTCTGAAGGATCCGAAGCGTCCCTCGGGCTCGTTCATCTTCGCCGGTCCGTCCGGTGTGGGTAAGACCGAGCTGTCCAAGGCGCTGGCGAACTTCCTGTTCGGCGACGACGACGCGCTCATCCAGATCGATATGGGCGAGTTCCACGACCGCTTCACCGCTTCGCGGCTGTTCGGTGCCCCTCCGGGCTACGTCGGCTACGAAGAGGGCGGCCAGCTCACCGAGAAGGTGCGTCGCAAGCCGTTCTCGGTGGTTTTGTTCGACGAGATCGAAAAGGCGCACCAGGAGATCTACAACACCCTGTTGCAGGTCCTCGAAGACGGTCGTCTCACCGACGGCCAGGGTCGCACGGTCGACTTCAAGAACACCGTGCTGATCTTCACCTCGAACCTGGGCACCTCGGATATCTCCAAGGCTGTCGGCCTGGGCTTCGCTCAGTCCAACGCCGAGGGCTCGAACTACGAGCGGATGAAGCTCAAGGTCAACGACGAGCTGAAGAAGCACTTCCGCCCCGAGTTCCTCAACCGTATCGACGACGTGATCGTCTTCCATCAGCTCACGACCGATCAGATCGTGCAGATGGTGGATCTGATGATCAACCGCGTCGGCAACCAGTTGCGGAACAAGGATATGGAGATGGAACTGTCGGATCAGGCCAAGAGCCTGCTGGCCAAGCGCGGATTCGATCCGGTGCTGGGCGCCCGGCCGCTGCGTCGCACCATTCAGCGCGAGATCGAGGATCAGCTGTCGGAGAAGATCCTCTTCGGCGAGCTGGGCCCCGGTCAGATCGTCTCGGTCGATGTCGAGGGCTGGGACGGCGAGGGTGCCGGCGAGGACGCCAAGTTCACCTTCGTGGGCCGCGCCAAGCCCCCCAAGGCCGAGGCCGAGCCGGTGGCCGCACTGGCCGGAGCCGGTGAGACCACGCCGGAGGCGGCGGGCGAGTAAGTAGTCCGAATCGGACCGAGAGTGCCGGTCACCCCTCGCGGGTGACCGGCACTCCGTCTTTGCGGATCGTGCCGTTGCGGCGGCGTACGGTGGATGGCGTTCGAGATATTCGACAGGGGGAGCGAAGATGACCAATCCGGATTCGACACTGATCGCGGTCCTGCTGGACCGCTCCGGCTCCATGCAGTCGATCAAGGCCGATACCGAGGGCGGTCTGGCCGCCTATTTCGAGGAACAGCGCAAGCTGCCGAGACAGATCCAGGTGACCTTCGCGCAGTTCGACACCGAATACGAGTGCCTGTATTCGAATGTGCCGATCGATCGGATCCCCGCGCCTGAACTGCATCCGCGCGGCGGGACGGCGCTCTACGACGCCCTCGGTAAATTGGTCACCGATGTGGGTGCCGAGCTGGCGGAACGGCCCGAATCCGAGCGGCCGGGCACGGTCATCGTCGTGGTACTGACCGACGGACACGAGAATTCCAGCCGGGAATGGACCCATGCGGCGGTCCGGTCCCTCATCACCCAGCAGCAAGAGGTCTACAACTGGGACTTCCTGTTCCTCGGCGCCAACATGGATGCAGTGCAGATCGGCACCAGCATGGGTTTCGCACCGAGCCAGTCGATCACCTACGCCGCCGCGCCCGCCGGTGTGGCGGGTGTATTCGGTGCGGCGGCAGCATATTCCGCGCGCCTGCAGTCCGATCCCGGCGCGGCGCGCAGCGGCGGATTCACCGATTCCGAACGGCAGCAGTCGAATCCGGGCGAGTGAGCCGGGCGGCGCTACTGCCAGCCCGGCCGGACGAGACCGGACTCGTAGGCCATCACCACCAGCTGCGTACGGTCGCGGGCATTGAGTTTCAACAGGATCCGGCTCACATGGGTGCGCGCGGTCGCGGGGCTCATGAACAATCGCTTGCCGATCTCGGCGTTGGTGAGCCCCTCGGCGACCAGCGCCATCACCTCGCGCTCGCGATCGGTGAGCTCATCGAGTTTCGCCTCGGGCGCGGGTTTGGCGCGGGTGGCGAATTCGGCCACCAAGCGGCGGGTGATGCTGGGGGACAGTAGTGCGTCGCCTCCGGCGACCACCCGTACCGCTTTAACCAGGTCCGCGGGCTCGGTGTGTTTGACCAGGAATCCCGTTGCGCCCGAACGCATCGCCTCGAAGACGTATTCGTCTAGTTCGAAGGTGGTCAGCACCACCACCTTCACCTCGGTGAGAGCGGGATCGGCGGCGATCCGGCGGGTGGCGGCCAAACCATCGAGAACGGGCATGCGGATGTCCATCAGAACCACATCCGGACGCAGTTCGCGGGTAATCCGCAGGGCCTGCTCACCGTTGTCCGCCTCGCCGACGACCTCGATACCGTCCTGAGCATCCAGTAGCGCGACGAAACCGGCGCGAACCAGCGCTTGATCGTCTGCGACCAGGACCCGAATGTTGTTCACGAACCCTCCTGTGCGGCAAGATATTCGGTCGGAGTGGGACGGGTCCGAGACTTTCCGTCGGTCATCGTTGCTCCGGGGCTGGGTGGATGTCGGGGGTCGCCCCATGGGTACCGGCATCGTTGGCTCGATCAGGGGACGGCGGACGGGTGCCGCGCTCCCGAAGAGGTGCGCTCGCCGGAACCGGGAGCCGTGCCTCGACTCTGAAACCCCCGTCCGCGCGCGGCGCGGCGGACACTACACCTCCCAGTGCGTGAGCGCGTTCGATCATCCCCGGAATACCGTTTCCGCCACCGGTTGTGGACAACTGTGGAGAATTCGAAGGTTGCTCATTGTCCACAGTGATGCACAGGTCGGCCGGTGAGTAGTCCACAGCGACGGTGGCTTCCGCGCCGGGCGCGTGCCGCAGCACATTGGTCAGCGATTCCTGCACGATGCGGGCCGCGGCCACATCGACCACGACCGGCAGCCTGTGCGGTGTGCCGGTAACCCGGGTGTGGACCACCGTTCCGGCCGCGCGGGTGGGAGCCAGCAATGCTTCCAGATCGCCGATGCCGACCGCCGGGCTGGTCGGCGCCGCAACGGTTTCCGAACCGGCGCGGATCGAACGCAACAGGCTGTGCACTTCCCCCAGCGCGTCCCGGCTGACCTCCTTGATCGCCGACAGAGCGGTCGACGCCTGCTCGGGCTTCCGATCGAGCAATTCCAGCGCGACCGAGGACTGCACATTGATCAGCGACAGACTGTGCGCGAGTACATCGTGCAGTTCGCGGGCGATCGCGAGGCGTTCCTCGGCCGCGCGCTGTTCGCGTTCGGCCTGTTCGCGGGCGCGTTCGGCCGCCTGGTTGCGTCGTGCCGCCTCGGTGCGCTGACGGCGGGCGATCAGGACCGAATGTCGTTGCCGGATCCCCTCGGCCATCCCGATCAGCACGATCAGCCAGGCGGTGATGCCGATGATCGGCCAGCCGCCGGTGTCGTGCCCGCGCAGCGCCGGCCCCGGCCAGACCATGAGCAGATAGCCCAGCGGGACCAGGGGATAGGTGTACCGGCGTGATCCCTGGGACGCGGCGGTGAGGAAGGCGATGATCAATGAGACGAAGATCGGCCCGTAACCGTATCCGGCAAACAGATAACCGGCGGTGACCGCGAGGACGGCGACGAAGACCGAGCGCGGATGGCTGTGCCGCAGCAGCAGGAACACGGGGCCCGCCACCAAGAGGGCGTAGCCGATCCCGTCCAGCGGGCGCACACCGGTCTGATGCGCATTGGCGGCATGCCCGGCACCCACCTGGATACCGGCCACGAACACCGCCACAGCCACATCCCTGCCGGAGGGCCGCCTACTCGACTCCACAGTCGAACGGTAGCCCGCTCCGGAGGCCGCAGGAGGGGCTGCGCGGCGAATTACGTCCAGATACGTACAGCGGACCGGGCGCGGCGACGGATGTGTCGACGCTGACGGAAGCGGATGGTCGAGATATGAACAGATCGAATCTCACGAGCGACGGTATGCGGGCCGGTGGCGTGCGGCCGCACCTGTCCGCGGATGCCGAAACGGTCGTGCGCACCGTCGCTCTCACCAAGCGGTACGGCGATCACATCGTGGTCGACGCGGTCGCCATGACCGTCCGGCGGGGCGAGATCTACGGCTTCCTCGGGCCCAATGGCGCGGGTAAGACCACGACACTGCGCATGCTGGTCGGACTGATCGCGCCGACCTCCGGGACCGCGGCGGTTCTCGGCCGGGCGCCGGGCGAGCCGGGGGCATTGCGCCGCATCGGCGTCCTGATCGAGGGGCCCGGCTTCTATCCCTATCTGTCCGGCCGCGACAACCTGCGGGTGCTGGCCCGCTATCGCCGGAGCGGGTTCGCCGAGGTGGACGAGGTGCTGGCGCGGGTCGGGCTGGCCGATCGGGCCGATGATCGTTTTCGCAAGTACTCGCTGGGCATGAAGCAGCGTCTCGGGGTCGGCGCGGCCCTGCTGGGCAGGCCCGATCTGCTCATCCTCGATGAGCCGACCAACGGCCTGGATCCGGCCGGTATGGCCGATATGCGGGAACTGATCACGGGATTGGCCGCCGATGGGCACACTGTCGTGCTCTCCTCGCATCTGCTCGGCGAAGTGCAGGAAATATGCGATCGGGTCGGTGTCATCTCCGGCGGGCGGTTGCTCGCCGAATCGACGGTCAATGAATTACGCGGTGCGGCAACACTTCTGGTGCGTGCCGAACCGATGGAGACGGCCTATCCGGCGGTACGCCGGGTGGTGGGCGATCACGCCGCGATGCTGACCGCCGCCGGCATCAGAGTCGATGCCGGTAGGGCAACGGCGCCCGAGGTGGCGCGCGCGGTGATCGAGTCCCGGGCGGACCTGCTGGAACTGCGGATCGACGAGAGATCGCTGGAAGAGGTGTTCTTCGAGATGACCGAACAGGAGAGTGCGAAATGACCGCCGATGTGATCGCCTGTGCCCGAGCGGAATTCACGCGTCTGCGGAAATGGCCGGCGTTCTGGATCATGCTCGGCACCTGGATCGTGCTGAATCTCGTCTTCGGCTATCTGTTCAACTATCTGGCCTACACATCCGGCAGTGGGGCCCGGATGTCGAACGGTCAGCCGCGTGAGGTGCTATTGCGATTGATGCTGCCGAGTGCGGTGCCGGAGGTTTTCACCCAGGGCATGGCCATGTTCGGTGGCGCGCTCATGCTGGCGCTCGGTGCGCTGGTCGTGGGCAGCGGATACGGCTGGGGCAGTTGGAAGGCCGCATTTACTCAGGGGCCGTCGCGCACGGCGGTGCTCGGCGGGACCGTGCTCGCACTGGCCACGGTGGTGGTGGCGCTGGTCGTCACGGCATTCGTGGTCGATACCGGGGTGGCCGCGGTGATCGGCGGCGTCCAGCATCAATCGCTGTCGCTGCCCACGGCCGGGCGCGCCGCGCTCGGACTCGGCACCGGTGTCGTGATTCTCGGGATGTGGACGCTGGCCGGTGCGCTGATCGCGGCGATCGCCCGCGGGCCCGCGCTGGCGGTCGGGCTGGGGCTGGTGTGGGTGCTGGTCGTGGAGAATCTGTTGCGCGGCGTCGCCGCGATCTTCTCGCCGATCCGTGCGATCACCGATCATCTGCCGGGCACCGCGGCGGGCTCGCTGGCCGGTGCCATGCGCACGGTCGGCGGTTCGGCCGCGCCGGGCGTGCTCGACATTCTCTCGCGCCCCGCGTCGCTCGCCGTGCTGGCCGGCTATATCGTCGTATTCGCGTTCGGCGCAATCACTTTGATGGTTCGCCGCGATATGGTCTGAGCGGTCGCCGGCGCGGGGGTAGGTTCGAGACGACGGTAACCCATACTCGATGAAAGGACAGCGATGCCCACACGTAGCGCACGGACCGCGTGGACCGGCGGCCTGCAGGACGGCTCCGGACAGGTCGAACTGGCGAGCTCCGGCGTCGGCAAATTCGACGTCTCGTTTCCCAAGCGCACCGCCGACACCGCCGAGGGCACGACCAGCCCCGAGGAACTGATCGCGGCCGCGCATTCCTCCTGCTACGCGATGGCGCTGTCCGGCCAGATCGGTGCCGCCGGCGGCACGATCCAGAGCCTCGACGTCAACGCCGATGTGATGCTCGGACCGGATCCGGCCGGAGGTTTCCGGATCTCCAAGATCGTGCTGACGGTGCGCGGCCGGGTCGAGGGTATTGATGCGGCGGCGTTCGACCGGGCCGCACAGGGCGCCAAGGCCGGCTGCCCGATCAGCAAGGCGCTGGCCGGTGTGGACACCATCGAACTCGACGCCGCACTCGAGAACTGAACCGGTATCGGCGGCCGGTCTCGTCGAGAGACCGGCCGCCGATGCTCTCACTCGGCGGACTTGCCTGCCACGTCGATGACGACCTCGAACTCGAGCAGCGACGCACCGGTGGCGACCGGCTGCCGAGCCTGGCCCGCATGGGCCTCCCTGGCCGGTCCGTCCCGCCAGGTCGCGAAGGATTCCTCCGAATCCCACTGCGTGACAACGAAATATTGATTATCGCCGGCGACCGGGCGGAGCAACTGGAAGCCCAGGAAACCGGGCGAGTTCTCCACCGCGTGGGCGCGATTGGCGAACCGCTTCTCGAGTTCGGGTCCGGCTCCCTCGGGAACCTCGATCGCATTGATCTTCACAACAGCCATGAGCCCAGGCTAACCGTCCGGTCCGGCACGTATCGTCGGAGCCGATGTTGTACGACGAGGGCGGCACCGGCGCGCCGATTCTGTTACTGCACGGTCTGATGGGTAGCGCGCGGACCTGGGCGGATCACCTGCCGTGGCTGCGCGCGTTCGGCCACGTGTACACCTTCGACGCCGCCGGGCACGGCCGCCCGGCGCCACCGCGGCCGACCACCGAGGCGTTCGTGGCCGATCTGGCCGAGGCCACCGCGCGGATACCGGAACCCATGGTGGTGATCGGTCATTCGATGGGCGGGCTGCACGGCTGGATGTTCGCCGCCATCCATCCCGAGCGTGTGCGAGCGCTGGTGGTCGAGGATATGGCGCCGGACTTCCGCGGGCGTACCGCGCGGCACTGGGCGGAGATGATCGCGGCGTGGCCTCAGCCGTTCCCGGATGCGGACGCGGTACTCGACTACTTCGGCCCGGTCGCCGGACGCTACTTCCTGAACTCGTTCACGCCGGGCCCCGACGGCTATCGGCTGCACGGATCGGTGGGCACTTTCCGCGATATCTCCGAGGAGTGGGGTACTCGCGATTTCTGGGACCAATGGCGGGCGGTGCGGGTGCCCACGCTGCTGATCGAGGGCGAATTCACGATCACTCCGCCGGGCCAGATGCGAGAGATGGGGACCGCGCGGCCGGGCGTCCGGCATCTGGTCATCGATGCCGCCGGGCATCTGGTTCACGATGATCAGCCGGGGCGGTATCGCGCCGAGGTCGAGCGGTTTCTGCACGAAATCGTAGGTCCGGCGACAGAGGACGGTCCGCAGTAGTTCGTGGCCAGGAGTCGGCGATTATCGCTTGCCGGGCGTTGCGGGCGGTTGTCGTCGGTCTCGTTTCGGTCCCGACGTATGCTCCTTTCAGGCCCCGAACAAAGGTGAATCATGATTAACTTCTCGATACCTGACGACCTCGCCGCCGAACGCGACCGGATTCGCCGGTTCGTCATCGACAAGATCGTTCCGTTCGAACGCGACCCGCGCCTGACCGCACATGGGCCGAACGACGAACTGCGCCAGGAATTGGTCGAACTGGCTCGTGCCGAGAAGCTGCTCACCATTCAGGCCCCCGAGGAATTGGGCGGGCGCGGACTCACCCATGTCGAGCAGGCCGTGCTGTACGAGGCGGCCGGCTGGTCCACCCTCGGCCCGGTCGCGATGAACTGCGCCGCACCCGACGAGGGCAATATGTTCCTGCTGTCCAAGGTGGCGAATGCGGGACAGATCGATCGCTTCCTGATGCCGGTGATCAACGGCCACCAGCGCTCGGTGTTCGCGATGACCGAGCCCGGCGGCGCCGGTTCCGATCCGGGACAGCTCAGCACCACCGCGACCTTCGACGGCGGGAACTTCGCGATCAATGGCCATAAATGGCTGATCACGGGGGCCGACGGGGCCAAGACGTGGATCATCATGGCCAAACTCGAGGCGAACCCGCATCTGCCCGAAGGTCCGACCCTCTTCCTCACCGAAGGTGACCAGCCGGGCATCGTCATCGAACGGACCATGAACACCATGGACCGCAACTACGTCGGCGGCCACGGTGTGGTGCGCTTCGAGAATCTGGTGCTGCCCAAGGAGGCGCTGCTCGGTGAGAGCGGCCAGGCGCTGCGCTACGCCCAGTTGCGGCTGGCCCCCGCCCGTCTCACCCACTGCATGCGGTGGCTCGGGGCAGCCGAGCGCGCCCAGAGCATCGCGATCGAGCACGCCAAAACCCGTACCGCTTTCGGCAAGCCGATCGGCGAGCACGAGGGCGTGTCGTTCATGCTGGCCGATAACGAGATCGCCCTGCATCAGTGCCGGCTGACCATCTGGCACGCCTGCTGGCTCATGGATCAGGGCAACAAGGCTCGACATGAGAGCTCGATGGCGAAATCCTATGTGTCCGAAGAACTTTTCAAGGTGGCCGATCGGTGTGTGCAGGTTCTCGGCGGTATCGGTATCAGTGATGAGACCGTGGTCGAGATGATCTTCCGCGACATGCGCGCCTTCCGTCTCTACGACGGCCCCACCGAAGTCCACAAATGGGCCATCGGCCGGCAGGTTCTGCGGCGGTAGCTGTAGAGCGCGTATGCGTTGTCGCTCGACATCCTGCGACACCACGCTGTCCAGCCGATCTGCTGGACAGCGGTGGGCGCTCGGACCGGTGAAAATTGTGTTTGGGTGCCGCGAATCCCGGAACCGGGCAGGAAATCGCAGTTGCGCTGCGCTCAGCGCCGAGACATCGGAAACTGGTTCGGAATTGTCCGGAATGCGTTGGGAGACAATATGTCCGAGCCTTTGATCCAGCTACCTACTCCTGGTGAGTCCATACTCGACACGCACGACAGAATCCGGAGCGCCGGAGAGGTGGTGCCCATCGAGCTGCCGGGCGGCGTGCCGGCCTGGCTCGCGGTCAGTCACAGGGCCGTCGGTGAGATCCTCGACGACAAACTCTTCGCCAAGAACCCCTCGCATTGCCCCGCGCTTCACGACGGCACCATTCCCGCAGAGTGGCCTCTGCGTGCACTGACCGATATGCAGCACATGCTCAACCAGGATGGAGCCGAGCATCGGCGCCTCCGCAAGACCCTCAACAAGGCGTTCACCCCGGCGCGAATCGCTGCCCTCGAGCCGCGTATCGAGAAGATCGCCGCCGAGCTCATCGACAACTTTCCCGAGGGTGACGAGGTCGACCTGATCTCGAATTACACTACCCCCCTTCCGGTTCGGGTGATCTGCGAGCTTTTCGGTGTACCGACGGACGAGCAGCCGCAGCTCAAGGACTGGACACTCACGATCGTGTCGACCACAAGTACCGGTGAGCAGGCGCAGGCGGCCGTGGTTTCGATGTGGGGATATTTCGCCGAGCTACTCGGACGTAAACGGGACGCGCCCGGTGACGACCTGACGTCCGCGCTGATAGCTGCCAACGAGGAAAACGAGCTCACCGACGACGAACTGGTCGAAATGCTCTGGTTGGTGATCGTGGCCGGCCATGAGACAACGGTGCATCTGCTCGGAAATGCCGTTGTAGCACTGCGCGAATACCCCGAACAACTCGCTCGCGCCCGTGCCGAGAATCGATGGGCCGACGTGGTCGAAGAGATTCTGCGCTACCGTTCATCGGTGGTGGGAGCGTTGATGCGCTATGCCCGCGCGGATGTGCAGGTTGCCGGAGTCGATATTCCAGCCGGCGCCATGATGCTGTGGCACGGTGGAGTGGGCCGGGATCTGGAGCGGTATCCGGACGCCGATACTTTCGATATTGATCACGAACATCACGACCAGCTGGCTTTCGGACACGGACCGCACTTCTGTCTCGGGGCGCCACTGGCTCGCCTGGAAAGCCGTATCGCGCTTTCCGCATTGTTCAACCGCTACCCGGAGCTGACCTTGGCCATTGATCCGGCCGACATCGAGTATTTCGCACAGATCAGCACGGTCGGCCCGGTCAGTCTGCCGGTGCTGCTCGGTTCGCCCTCGCGCGGCTGAGGTAGTCAGCGATCAAGGCTGCGTAGTAGCCGGGCGGCGGTCGGTGATCTCGGCGAGTCGGTGCCGCCGGAACTCTCTGGGGGACTGGCCGAAGCGCTGTTTGAATGCCGCCGAAAACCAACTGGGCGTGAATCCGCACCGTTTAGCCAGTTCGGCGATGCTCACATCCGCGGATGGGTTTTCGAGGGTTTCGCGAGCGACGCGTAATGCTTCGTCGCGCCGCACATCGCGGAATGTGGTGCCGGACTGCTGGAGGACCACGCGTAGTTGACGAGGTGACCAGCCGAGCGCACGTGCAACGGCAGGAAGGCGAACATCGTTGTGTCCGACATTGTTTCGGACATACCGGTGGATGCTTTCGGTGACCTCGCCGTAGTGTGCGCGCTGTGGCCGGGTGTCTCCCGTGCCGACCATGCACAGCAGCTCGGTGATCCGGTCGCACGCGGCATTGAATTCACGATCGGACAGGCCGGATTGCTCCGCATGTACGCCCAACAGCATATCGCCTGCAATCCTGCCCAACCCGTGACTCAGATCGAGTAGGGCCGGCATGTGGTCCCGGGATCGTAATCGGTAATCGATCTCGGTACGAGGCACCTGGAAAGCGAAGGCAGAGGATTCCGGTATATGGAGGTGGCACGCCACGTCGAGTCTGGTGACGATCGCTCGGCCGGGTGGAACTCGCACGATGTCATCGCGAAACCGCATCGAGTAGTCACCCCGCTGCGGAACCACTATCCAATAGAAATCGTCGCCCGGCACGTTGCGAATATGCTTCGGCGTGCGGCGGCTGGTGCGAGTGCCGCGCTGATCCCAATGCAACAGGCGGTATGCATTGGACTCCTGACCGCTGAGCCCGGCGCGCCACCCCTCGGGGTCGTCGAACTCGTGATCCATCGGAACGAATCCGTTCGAGATCTCCGACCAGGACTGCGGTCCGCTGGCGACCACGCTGTGTCGATGCATCGTGGGCCACCCCATCCATTCGCGCTCTGTCGTTCCGTCACGCCAACTGCGACGTTACGGGGCACCACTGTATCGGCGAGCCGACCGGTACAGCATCACATCGTGTACACCATGGCTGGGAGTCCTGGTGATCGATCAGCCGAGAACATTGCAAGGTCATGTATTACGAGGAAGCCGATTCTGATGACATCCAGGACACCAACCGAATCGAATATGGGGCGAGCTGGCCGCGCCGATCCATTCCGATCCCGCCGGCGCGGGAAGCCCGGTGTGGAAAGACAACGCCTATCTCTCATTCTGGGATACGACCGCCGAGGTACACGGGACAGTGCACGTGTCCACCTCGCCCAATGCGCCCAATGCGCGTCGCGCGCGGTTCAGTGTGTCGGTCGCGGGACGAGTGGTCGAGGTTGTCGAACCCCTGGACGAGGGGACCTTTCATGGCAAGAGCATCAGGTTCGGCCTGGACGGCCGGGTGGTGGTCGATCACCCGGCCGTCCAGGCCGAAGTTGTCAACGCGCCGTTGTTCATCCCTGCGGACTATTCCGTAACCGGGCTCATTCCGCCGTTGGTGGCGGGCAAGCCGCTTCAGCATTTCCAGCAGGCATGCACGGTCGAGGGTGCTGTGCTGCTCGACGGAACGAGGATCCCCCTCTCGGGACGCGGCATCCGTGATCGCACCTGGGGCTTCCGGGACGAGTCGTCGCAATGGGTCGAATTCGCGGCCTTGTTCACTGTCGACGAATCGGCATTCATCTCCGCGATGAAGTTTCGCGGCAGTGACGACACACTGACCGCGGGCGGGTTCGTCATCGAAGGTGTGCGTGCGACACCGATCGCCGGTATGACGATCGCGCGCGACGCGTCTGCCCAATTCCGCCGAGCCCGGCTGGAACTCGCCGACGGCAGTGTGCGGGAAACAAGGATCCGCACCAGGCTCGGTGGGTTCCGGGTGCCCGCGGGACCTGCGGAAGCTGTGGGACCGGCCCTGGCCGTATATGACGATTTCATGGTTTTCGAGAGCGAAGGACGTTGTAGTGGCGGGCTTTTCGAACAGGCCATCCTCCATCGTGTCGCGTAACCGAGCGGACGGACACTCCATGCAGCACGTAGTGCGGATACTCCAGGCGACGCGACTGAAAGGGCGGGCGACCGAGTCCGAACTCGCGGTCGCGTCGGGACTGGCAGCGGCCGATTTCGCCGCGGTATTGCAGCCGCTCATCGATGCGGGTGAACTCGACCGGGCCGGCTCGCGACTCAAACTGTCCGCAGCGGGCCGCAGTCTGCTCGACGGCCTGCTGGACGCGGAGCGCAACGCCACGGATCAAGAGCTGTTGCGGCCGAGATACCAGGAATTCATACAGGTCAACACCGAATTCAAACAACTGGTGACGGATTGGCAGCTCGTCGAGGGGGTGCGCCCCAACGACCACACCGACGTGGAATACGACGCTCGGATCGCAGCGCGACTGGCCGATCTGCATCGGCGGTTCATACCGCTGCTGGAAGAATTGACTCGCATCGCGCCGCGACTCGCGCCCTACCGGCAACGATTGGAATCAGCGGTAGCCAAGGTCGAATCCGGTGAGCACACCTGGATAGCGCGGCCGCTGATCGACAGTTATCACACGATCTGGTTCGAATTGCACGAAGACCTGATCGGCCTCGCCGGCCTGTCGCGGACCGGCGAGGCCGCGGCGGGGAGAGCGTAATGAACTGCGCGGCAGAACAATCCCCGCCGATCATAGTTCTCGATGGCACCACCACGGCCGATCGTATTCTGATCGGCGGCAAGGCGTGGAGCCTTCAGCGAATGCTGTCGCTCGGGATCCCGGTCCCGCCGGCCTTCGCCGTAACCACCGAAGCGTGCCGCGCGTACTCCGGGGGCGCGGCACTGCCCGACGATATCCGGCATGAGATGACCGCGGCGATGGCAGCGCTGGAGTCGATGACCGGTCGGCGCTTCGGAGCCTCGCGGCGGCCACTGCTGGTCTCGGTGCGGTCGGGCGCCGCGGCCAGTATGCCGGGCATGATGGATACCGTCCTCAACCTGGGTATTACCGAGGAAGTCGAGCAGGCGCTGGCCGACCGCCATGGCACGACCTTCGCCGCGGATACGGCCCGCCGGTTCCGGGAGCAGTTCGGCAAGATCGTCGGTATCCCGCCGCCCGAGGATCCGTGGGAACAGCTGCACCTCGCGATCATCGCGGTCATCGAATCCTGGAATTCGCCCCGTGCGGTCGGCTATCGCCGGGGCCGCGGGTTGCCCGATACCGGGGGGACCGCAATCACCGTGCAGGCCATGGTGTTCGGCAATCTCGACGACCGATCGGGCACCGGGGTGGTGTTCACTCGTAACCCGCTCACCGGCGCCGCCGAGCCGTACGGCGAGTGGCTCGCAAGTGGCCAGGGCGAGGACGTGGTGTCCGGCCGGGCCGACGCTCGTAACCTTTCCGATCTGGCCGTAGCGATGCCCGGCCTGCACGCCGAGTTGCTCGCGGTCGCGGCCCGACTGGAAACCGACGGCCGCGATGTGCAGGATGTCGAGTTCACGGTGGAGAGCGGCACCTTGTGGCTGCTGCAGACGCGGACCGCCAAACGCTCTCCGGTGGCCGCTGTCCGGCATGCGGTGCAACTGAGGCAGCAGGGGCTGATCACCACTGCGGAGGCACTGGACCGAGTGCTGCCCGAGTACGTCGGAACCTTGCTCATGCCACATCTCGACCCGGTCGAGACCGCCACGACAGTGCCCGTGGCGACCGGAAAACCCGCCTGCCCGGGCATAGCCACCGGAATCGTCGTCATCGACACCGACGACGCCGAACAACGCGCGGACCGTGGCGAAGCGGTGATCCTGGCCCGGCCGACCACCGACCCCGAGGATGTCGCCGCGATGTCGGTCGCCGCGGCGGTGATCACCGAACTCGGTGGATCGACCTCGCACGCCGCCGTGGTGTGCCGGGAACTCGCCGTGCCGTGTGTGGTCGGCTGCGGCGCCGGGGTTCTCACCGCGCTGGCGGGCCGGACGGTCACGGTCGATGCGTCGACCGGCGCGGTGTATCCGGGCGAGATCACCATTGTGCCCCCGACCACGGTCGACGATCCCGATCTCGCGCTGCTCAGTCGATGGGTGGGCGCGCAATCCATATCAGGCGCACCGGGCTCGCTGCCCGAGATGCTCCGACAACGCAGGATGGAGCAATCCCGATGAGCAGTCGCGAAACCGTCGAGAGCGTACTGGACAACATCATGATCGACCCGTCGGTCACCTGGACGACCGGTAACGTCGCCGAGGCGTTCCCCGGTGTCTTCACCACGCTCGGCTTCACCTTCGTCAACGCTCCGGTGGAGTTGGCGACTCGCACGACGTTCATGAACCTGGGCGTTCTGACTCGTGAACAGGTCCATGTTCCCGAGCAGACCGAGGACATGTTCTGGACGCTGTTCGCTGGGCGGGCCGCCGCGAATATCAATAAGTTCCGCGAGATCGCCGATATCACTCCGGGTACGTCGGCGAGCGCGGTGGAACAACAGCTGTTCGGTTACGTCCGGCCGGAGACCGTCGACGCGAACAGCGCCCGCCGCTATCCGTTCATCATCGCGAAGGCGCCGAGCGCGGTCCTCCGGCTGCCCAGGCGGCACGACGCCGAATTCGCCGAATTGCGGCGTTGGCGGCTGGCCCGCCTCGACGAGATCGCGACTCTCGACCACGCCGGCTGTGTCGAGGTGCTGACCGACGCACGACAGCGTTTCCAGAGCATGCTGACCATGCACATGCTCGTCGCGTTCGTCAGTTCCGGGCTGGCGGATCGGGTGACCGATACTCTCGCCGGGCTCGGTCTGTCCGAACTCGGACCCAGCCTGCTGTCCGGAGTCGGAACCGACGAAGGCGAGGTCGCGGGTGACCTCTGGGCCCTGGCACACGACCGGATCACAGTGCGTGAGTTCACCGATCGGCACGGCTACCACGGCACCGACGAGGGCCAGCTGTCAGGCGTGTCCTGGCGGGAGGATCCGGGGGCGGTACTCAACCGGCTCGCCGATTACCGGGCCATCGCTCCCGACAGCCCCAGAGCGCCGCACAACCGCAGCACGGAACAGATCGAGACGAGGCAGCGGGCCCTGACCACGCTGCAGGCGGCTCTGCCGGGCTACAAACGCGCCGTCACCGGGTGGACTGTGCGTATGGCGAGTCGTTGGATCGCCCTTCGTGAGCAGGGCAAAGCCGGCTATCTACTCACATTCGACGTCGCCCGCGCCGCCATGCGGCGGTACGGCGCGCTGCTCGTCGACACAGGTGTGATCGACCGCGTCGACGATGTGTTCCACCTCGGTTACGACGAGGTGTGCCGCGGTATCACCGATGATCGGCGCGCCGTCGTCGCAGCACGCCGGGCCGACTACGACCGGAGGTGTGAGTATCGACTTCCGCAAGCATGGTCGGGCGTACCCACATTGACCAAGGCAGGTGAATCCGATGCGCTGCCTCTCGGCATCGCCGACACCCTCACCGGGGTGGCGGCCAGCGCCGGTGTGGCCGAGGGCCGGGCCAGGGTGGTGCGCGATCCGGCGACGACCGAACTCGACGAAGGCGACATTCTCGTATGCGAGACGACCGACCCGAGTTGGGTGTCGTTGTTCCTGGTCGCAGCGGGTGTCGTCACCGACTATGGCGGTCTGCTCAGCCACGGGCCCATTGTGGCGCGAGAGCTGGGCATTCCCTGTGTGTGCGGCACCGGGAACGGCAGCTATCGGATCGCCGACGGTCAGCGAATTCGGGTAGACGGAGTGCGAGGCACGGTTACCGTTCTCGGGTAGGCCGCCGCGGCCTGCGCCCTGTGCCCAACCAGTAAGGTTGGGCGCGAAACGGATGCTCACCCCAAGGATTGTGTCGCATGAGTTCGGAACTGCAGGTCGATGTCTCCGCCGGCGTGGCCGTCCTCACTCTCAATCGCCCCGCTCAGCAGAACGCCATGACCCCCGGGATGGTCGAGGCCCTCGGGACGGCGCTGCGGCGTTGCGATACCGAGGACGCGATTCGCGCGGTGGTGATCACCGGGACCCCGCCCGCGTTCTGCGCGGGTGCGGATCTGTCCAGCCGGGTGGGCGACGTCAGCGCCACCATCGATCCGCCGCCGTGGCAGATCCGCAAGCCGGTGATCGCGGCCGTCAATGGCCACGCGGTGGGGATCGGTCTGGCGCTGGCCCTGCAGTGCGATCTGCGCTATCTGGCGGACGACGCGGTGTACGGGCTCAATCAGGTCCGGCGCGGTGTGATGGCCGACGGGTACGCCCACTGGACGCTGCCGCGGCTGGCGGGTATGGCCAATGCCGCCGACATCATGCTCACCGGCAGGACCTTCGATGGTGACGAGGCCCGGCAGATGGGCCTGGCCAACAACAGCCTGCCCGCCGGTGAGGTGCTGCCGACCGCGCTGGCCGTCGCCCACGATCTGGCCACCGGATCGGCGCCGTTGCCCACCGCCCTGTCCAAGCGGCTGCTGTGGGAAGGGCTGGGAATGACCCCGGAGGCGGTCGGCCGTCTGGAGACCGACCTGCACGGCATCGTCGGCAAGAGCGCCGACGCCGCCGAGGGGATGGCCGCGTTCCGTGACCGCCGCGCCCCGAACTGGTCGGGCAGTATCAGCGCGGACTGGCCGGCCGGCGAGTTGTCACCGGAAGAGCGGGCCGGACTGGACAGCAGCAGCTCCGAGCCCGGTCAGGGCCCGGGGTTCAGTGCCCGCTGAGCAACATCAGCAAGAAGATACCGGCGACCACCACCATCATCACCGTGCCGACGATGCCGACCACATAGCCGACCAGGACCTGGGACCGGCCGCCGATCGTGCCTCCCGACATCTCGATCTCATCGAGCGCCCGCTTGCCCATCACCCAGGCAACCGGACCCAATATGCCGCAACAGAACAGGCTCAGGACACCGACCAGCAGCACGGTGGTGGCATGCGGATGCTCGACCGGATTGCCGGTCGGCGGCTCGGGCAGGGAATCCCAATATTCGGGCTGGTACATGGCCACTCGCCCGATTTTACGTGAGAGATGCCCAAAAGCGCGGTGTCACGGTGGTTTCGGCCGTGCCGCCCGGTCCTACCGCCGCCGGCGGGCGATATCGGCGAGGACCACGCCGGCGGCCACCGAGGCGTTGAGGGATTCGACGGGACCGGCCATCGGGATGCTCAGGATGCTGTCGCAGGTTTCGCGGACCAGGCGCGACAGGCCTTTACCTTCCGAGCCGACGACCACGACTGTCGGTGTGGTGCCGTCGAATTCATCGAGGACCATATCGCCGCCGGCGTCGAGACCCACCACCTGCAGACCGGCCTTGGCCCAATCTTTCAGTGTGCGAGTGAGATTGGTGGCGCGTGCCACCGGCAGGCGGGCAGCCGCACCGGCGCTGGTGCGCCAGGCCACCGCGGTCACGCTGGCGCTGCGGCGCTGCGGGATCACCACGCCGTGGCCGCCGAATGCGGCCACCGAGCGGATCACCGCACCCAGATTGCGCGGATCGGAGATGTTGTCCAGTGCCACCAGCAGCGGTGCGGTCCCGGAGGCGCGGGCGGCGTCGAGCAGATCGTCGGGGTGGGCGTAGCGATAGGGCGGCACCTGCAGGGCCACGCCCTGATGCAGCCCATTGGTGCTCATCCGGTCCAGATCGATGCGGGAAACCTCCAGGATGGAGATACCCGCGTCGGCGGCGCGCTGAACGGATTCGCTGAGCCGGTCGTCGTTCTCGGTGCCGAGCGCGACATACAACGCCGTGGCCGGGACCTCGGCGCGCAGGCACTCCACCACCGGATTCCGGCCGAGTACCAGTTCGGGACTGTCGTCGCTCTTGCGAGTGCTGGTCCGGGGACGGCCGGAGCCCTGAGCCGATTTGGCGGCCTTCGCCGCCGCGGCGGCACGTTTGGCAGCGGGGTGATACTGGCGTGCCGACGCGGGCGGGGTAGCACCGCGCGCCTCGAGTCCGCGGCGGCGCTGACCGCCGCTGCCGACGGTCTGGCCCTTCTTGCTGCCGCCCTTGCGGATCGCACCTCGTCGTTGCGAATTGCCTGCCATCAGTATGCCTTTCGTGGGGGTTGCGACACCCGCACCCGATCAGCAGGCTTCGCTCGGTTATTCATTCATTTGCTCGGTCATCTATTTGGCCAGCGACCAGTCCGAGCCGCCGGCGGTGTCGACCACATCGATTCCCGCGGCGCCGAGCCGGTCGCGTACGGCATCGGCGGTGGCCCAGTCCTTATCGCTGCGAGCCCGCCGGCGGCGCTCCAGTTCGGCACGAACCAGCACATCGAGTGCGGATTCGGCCGCCGAGGAATCCGACGGCGCGGCCCAGTGCGAATCGAGCGGATCGACGCCCAGAATCGCCAGCATTGCCCGCACCTGCCCGGCCGCCTCCCGTGCGGCCTCGCTCGCACCGGCCTCCAGTGCCCGGTTGCCCTCGTGGACCACGCGATGAATTTCGGCCAGCGCCTTGGGAATCGCGAGATTGTCGTCGAGTGCCTCGGCGAAGGTATCGGTCCATTTGCCGAGGGCGACCTCGCCCACCCGTTCCACGGTGCGCTGCACGAAGGCCTCGAGCCGCTGATAGGTCTGCGCGGCATCACTCAGCGCCTGATCCGAATATTCGAGCATCGACGCGTAATGCGCACTGCCCAAATAGAACCGCAATTCCACGGCGCGCACCCGGGTGAGCATATTCGGCACCGACAGGGTGTTGCCGAGCGATTTCGACATCTTTTCCCCGCCGAGCGTCACCCAGCCGTTGTGCAGCCAATATTTCGCGAATCCGTCACCGGCGGCGCGTGATTGAGCGATTTCGTTCTCGTGGTGCGGGAATACCAGATCCATACCGCCGCAATGGATATCGAATTCCGCGCCGAGGTAGAACTCGGCCATCGCCGAGCATTCCAGATGCCAGCCGGGGCGACCCGGACCCCAGGGCGACGGCCAGGTCGGCTCACCGGGTTTGGCCGCCTTCCACAGCGTGAAATCGCGCGGATCGCGTTTACCCGCGCCGGCGCTCTCACCCTGCTGCACGTCCTCGATCCGGTGGCCGGACAGTTCGCCGTAGGCCGGATAGCTGCGGACATCGAAATACACATTGCCGTCGGCCGAATAGGCGTGGCCGCGGTCGATGAGCCGCTGCATCAGATCGACCATCTGGGTGATGTGCCCGGTCGCCCGCGGTTCCGCCGACGGCGGCAGCACGCCCAATGCCTCGTAAGCGCGATCGAACGCGCGCTCGTGGGTGGCGGCCCACTCCCACCACGGCCGGCCCGCCGCGGCGGCTTTGGTGAGGATCTTGTCGTCGATATCGGTGACATTTCGCACGAAGGCCACGTCGTAGCCGTTCGCGGTGAGCCAGCGGCGCAGCACGTCGAAGGCGACGCCACTGCGGACGTGCCCGATATGTGGTTCGCCCTGCACGGTGGCGCCACACAGATACACCGAGGCGTGTCCGGGGACCAGCGGGATGAAATCCCGCAGGGTCCGCGTCTCGGTGTCGAACAGGCGCAGAGTCACGACCAGCCATCCTAAGGCTTGATGAGAAACGGAACGATCCGGCCCCTCCTATGTTCCACGGTGCGTCGAATGTGATGTCCCGCGGGTCCGGAGGGTTTTTCACGAAGTGGATTTTCGGTGCGCGATATTCGGAGCCGATTCGATTTCGGCCCGATACGCGAGCGGTAATGCGAGGTGCCGTGACCGGCTTACGAGGTACTACATCGGCTGTCGTGCAGCAATAACGCGGTGGCCACGGCCGCGATCCCCTCGCCGCGGCCGGTCAATCCCAGGCCGTCGGAGGTGGTACCGGATACGGATACCGGCGCGCCCAGTAGATCGGCCAGTACCTGCTGGGCCTGTGCCCGGCGCGGCCCGATCTTCGGCCGATTGCCGATTACCTGTACCGCCGCGTTGACGATGCGATAACCCGCGGCATCCAGCAGTCGCCGCACCTCGGTCAGCATCGCGGCGCCCGAGACGCCCTCCCATTCGGGACGGCCGGTGCCGAATACCGCGCCGACATCGCCGAGGCAGGCCGCCGAGAGCAGCGCGTCGCAGAGAGCGTGTGCGGCCACATCGCCGTCGGAGTGACCGGCGCAGCCGTCGTCGCCGTCGAACAGCAGTCCGGCCATCCAGCACGGCCGGCCCGCTTCGATCGGATGGACGTCGCTGCCGATTCCGGTGCGCAGCGCGGTGAGGTCGGTCATCGAGGTACCACCTGGACCGATGCGGCCTTCTCATCCGTCACAGATTCGTCGACCAGGGCATTCGCGAGTCGCAGATCGAGTTGGCCGGTGATCTTGAAGGCCAGCGGATCGCCGGGAATCACGCGGACGGTCGTGCCGAATGCCTCGACCAGACCGGCGTCGTCGGTGGCCGGAAGATCCACCGCGTAGGCCCCGCGCAGCAGTTCCGCATCGAAACCCTGCGGGGTCTGGATCGCACGCAAGCCGGACCGGTCGGGAGTGCCGGTCACATCACCGGCCGCGGTCACCGACTTGATGGTGTCGGCCACGGGGATACCGGGGACCACCGCGGGCCGACCTGCGATGAGCTCCGCGACGACCCGGGCGATCAGCGACGGCGGCGTCAGGGCGCGGGCCGCGTCGTGTACGAGGATGTGGGTGGCCTCCGGTGCGGCGGCCAGTCCGGCGCGCACCGAATCGGTGCGCTCGGCACCACCGGCCACCACATCGACCGGTACAGAGCCGACCGCGGGGGCATGAGCGGTCAGCAATTGCCGCGCCGCATCGATCATCTCGATGGGCGCCATGATCACGATACGATCCACGACCCCGGACGTGATCAGGCCGTCAACTGCGCGTACGAGCATGGGACTGCCGCCGACCGGGACGAATGCCTTGGGCGTGGACTCACCCAGGCGAACGCCCCGACCGGCGGCAGGAACCAATGCCACAACGCGACGGGAGGCGTCGAGCGTCAAGATTGCGGTCAGGAAGCCGCGGCGAGAACCTCGTCGAGCAGGGTCTCGGCCTTGACGTCGTCGGTGCCCTCGGCCAGCGCGAGCTCACCGACCAGGATCTGCCGGGCCTTGGCCAGCATGCGCTTCTCGCCGGCGGACAGGCCGCGGTCCTGCTCCCGGCGCCACAGGTCGCGGACTACCTCGGCCACCTTGTTCACATCGCCGGAGGCGAGTTTCTCGAGGTTGGCCTTGTATCGCCGAGACCAGTTCGTCGGCTCCTCGGTATGCGGAGCGCGCAGAACCTGGAAGACTTTGTCGAGACCTTCCTGGCCGACGACGTCGCGGACGCCGACGTATTCTGCGTTCTCTGCGGGAACCCGAACGGTGAGATCGCCTTGTGCGACTTTCAGGACCAGATACTCTTTCTGCACACCCTTTATGGTGCGAGTCTCGATTGCTTCGATCAGCGCCGCTCCGTGGTGGGGGTAAACGACGGTGTCTCCGACCTTAAAAATCATGTGTCCCGTGCCCCTTTCGATGTTCACAGTTTAACATGCGACTCGATAACGCCGCGATCAACGGCGCAGGTCAGGGCCACAACTGGCCGACGGCGGGGCTTGACAGATCGAGATGCGTGTGCATCTTGTTGTGGCAGAAGAGGATACAGAGCGCATCGTGGGCTCGAGGTGGCTCACGGGCCGCCGCGTGACACTACACCGGACCGGTCCACACCGACCACCCTGCGAACTACTACGCTGCCTACTACTACTCTCCATCGTGGAGTGAGCCCGGTCGACATGGAGGACAACCCGTGACTGCCCTGAAAGCCACCACAGCGTCGAATGTGACCAAGGTATCGCGGCGTGTACTTGCCGTCGCCGCGCTGGCCACCGGTGCGGCCCTGGCGTTGTCCGGATGCGGTGCCGGTCAGATCTCGCAGACCGCGAGCCAGGTGCCCGCGGTCAACGGGAATGCCGCCACCGTCGGAAATATGGCGCTGCGCGATGTGCGCATCCTGCTGCCGCAGTCCGAGGAGTACACCAACGCCAAGGGCGGGAAGGCCGTGGTCGCGTTCAGCGCGATCAACCAGGGCTCCGCTCGCACCGACGAGTTGGTCAGCATCTCCACCGATCTCGGCCAGGTGAAGGTCACCCCCGAGAAGCCGCAGCTGGCACCGGGGCAGACCGTGGTCGCCGATGGTCCGGCCGCCAAGGCGGGCGAGGCAGGCTCCGCACCGGCCTCCAGCGCCGCGCCGACTTCCGCACCGGAGCACGGCGCGACCCCGAACGAGAGCGGCGCGGGTACCGCCGATCACCCGGCCGACCCGAACGCGCACCCGATCCTGGTCGAGATCACGGGTCTCACCAAGGACGTGGTACCGGGCCTGACCTACGGCGTGACCTTCAATTTCAAGGACGCCGGCACCGTCGCCGTGCAGGTGCCCGTCGACGCCGGCCCGGACACCCCGCGTCACGAGTCTGCGGCTGTCGCCGAGCACAAGGGACACTGAGAGCCGGGCCGAAAACCGTTGCTCGCGAGATGGGCACGGTGCTGTATCGCGATCTCCGCGCGGTTCCGCGTGGACTCGGGCCGGGAGACGCGGTCCTGTCGCCGGGGGTCGCTAGGCTGCGCACGTGGCCAAGGTGAAATCGCTCTACCGGTGCTCGTCCTGCGGTAACGAGGTTGCCAAGTGGGTGGGGCGATGCCCGGGGTGCAGCGAGTGGGGGACAGTCGACGAGGTGGCGGTATCGGCGGCCTCGAATGCGAATTCCGGATCGAACTCCGCCGGTCGCCGGGCGCTGCTTCCCTCGACCGCAGCGGCGCCCATCTCCACCATCGATTCGACGGTCACCCGCGCCCGGCCCACCGGTGTCGAGGAATTGGACCGTGTTCTCGGCGGTGGCGTGGTGCCCGGTTCGGTGGTGCTGCTGTCGGGTGAACCGGGGGTCGGTAAATCGACGCTGCTACTCGAGGTCGCCCACCGATGGGCACGGCAGCGCGACGAACGCGCGCTCTACGTCACCGCCGAGGAATCGGCCGGACAGGTCCGGCTGCGGGCCGACCGTACCGGTGCGGTGCACGAAAGGGTCTATCTCGCAGCGGAATCCGATCTGGCCACGATTCTCGGCCATATCGATCAGGTCCGGCCGACGCTGCTGGTCGTCGATTCGGTGCAGACCATGCTGGCCGCCGACGTCGACGGTGTGATCGGCGGAGTGACCCAGGTCCGGGCCGTCACCGCCGCGCTGACCTCGCTGGCCAAGGTGAGCGGAATCGCGGTGCTGCTGGTCGGGCACGTCACCAAGGACGGCAATGTCGCCGGGCCGCGCACCCTCGAACATCTCGTGGACGTCGTGCTGCAGTTCGAGGGCGACAAACATTCCACTCTGCGCATGGTGCGGGGTATCAAGAACCGGTTCGGCAGTGCCGACGAGGTGGGCTGTTTCGAACTGCACGACGATGGGATCGCGGGAGTCAGCGATCCGTCCGGATTGTTCCTGCACCACCGGGCCGATCAGGTGGCCGGTACGGCGATCACGGTCGCGATGGACGGTAAACGGCCGCTGGTGGGCGAGGTGCAGGGATTGACCGTCGCCACGCAGGTGCCCGCCCCGCGCCGCGCGGTGAGCGGGCTGGACTACAACCGGGTGTCGATGGTGCTGGCGGTATTGCAAAGCCGCTGCGGGGTGTATCTGGGCAAGCACGACGTCTACGCCGCGACGGTCGGCGGTATGCGGCTGACCGAGCCCGCCGCCGATCTGGCGGTAGCCGTCGCGATCGCCGGTGCCGAACGCGATATTCCGCTGCGTCCGGGGATGGTGGTGCTCGGTGAGGTCGGCCTGGCCGGTGAGGTCCGGCGCGTCACCGGGGTCGGACGTCGGCTGCGCGAGGCCGAGCGGCTAGGTTTCACCGAGGCGTTGGCACCGCCGGGTACCGATCTGTCCGGCATCACCATGAAGGTGCACGAGGTCGCGAACGTGCGTGCGGCACTTGCCTCGAGTGGTTTGTCCAAGCGACGACGCGAGCCTGTGCAGGAGGCATCGTGAGTGACACTTGCGCAGCTGCTTGCGATGCCGACCGGGTGCGGGTGTCCCGCAAAGTGCAGGAGGCGGAATGATCCCAGGCCGTTGGGTGACCCACCTGCTCGGTCGGCCCGCGCCGCGCGGGCGGTCCACTGCCCGTGGAGGCGTCACCCCTGTCGCCGAGGACCCGGATCCGGCCGTCACCATCGCCCGGCTGGTACCGGGCACCGACTTGCGTGACGGAATCGACCGGATCCTGCGTGCGCGTACCGGTGGCCTGATCGTCCTCGGCTATGACGAACAGCTCGAACGCATCTGTGACGGCGGCTTCGATCTCGATGTGGAATTCTCGCCCACCCGGCTGCGGGAGCTGTCGAAAATGGATGGCGCCGTGATCCTCTCGACCGACGGCACCCGGATCCGCCGCGCCAATGTGCATCTGGTCCCCGACCATTCCCTGCCCACCGCCGAATCGGGCACCCGGCACAAAGCCGCCGAGCGGACGGCCGCCCAGACCGGATTTCCGGTGGTGTCGGTGAGCCGCTCGACCGGTATCGTCACGGTGTATCTCGACGGCACCCGGCATCCGATCCAGGCTTCCGAGACGATTCTGGCGCGGGCCAATCAGGCGATGGCGACCCTCGAGCGATATCGCTCCCGCCTGGACGAGACCGCCCGGCAGCTGTCGCTGGTCGAGTTGAACGACTGCGCCACCCTGCGCGATGTACTCGCGGTGGTCCACTGTCTGGAGCTGGTTCGGCGGGTGGCTCGGGAGATCGGTTCCGATGTCGACGAACTGGGTGTGGACGGGCGGCAACTGGCTCTGCAACTGGCCGAGCTGGTCGGCAACACCGATATGCTGCGCCGGTTGCTGGTGCGCGACTATCTGTCCGGTGAATCGACCGGTGACGCGGAACTCGACCGCGCGCTGGACGGTCTCGACGGACTGCTCGAGGTCGATCTGCTGGAGCTCACCAATCTCGCGCCGCCGCTGGGTTTTCCGGCCACCCTCGAAGCGCTCGACGCCGCGGTCGGACCGCGGGGTTACCGGGTGCTGGCCGAGATCCCGCGGGTTCCGTTGCGCCGGGCCGAACCGGTGATCGCCGCATTCGGCTCGCTGTCGGGCCTGGTGTCGGCGAGCGTCGCGGAGATCGAGGGTGTGGGTGGAATTGATCCGGAACTCGCCCGCCAGATCCGCGAGGGCCTGGCCAGGCGCGCCGAACCCGGTGCGGTGTGAACCGGGCCCGGGGGATATCGGATCAGGCGATATTGAAGGTCTCGGGTCCGCTGCGTACCGATCCGAACTGCGCGACCACGGCGTAACCGCCTGCGGGCACCGGAACCCGGTCACCGGCGCACCCCGGCTGCGAGGTGGTGGCCGACCACGTCAGGGTGAACGCGGCCTGCTGGCCGCCGTTGAGCGTGCGCACATCGGCCGGGCCACCCTGATCGCAGTCGGTACTCGACCACAGCCGGCGTTGCCCGTCCAGCGATTGCACCCACACCTGTTGCAGTCCCGACCCCATGTCCCGAGTGCAGGCGCCGGTGGAGATGTTGGTGATGACGACGGTGAACACCGGCTGCTCGCCCGCCTTGTAGGTGGGCTGCCCGACATTCGACTTCACCGCGATGGACTGATCCGGGCACTGAGCGGGGGAGCCGTTCGCCGTGGAGTTGACCGTGCCCGACGCGGCCGCCTCGGACGGGGAAGGTTTCGCACTGCCGGACGCGCCGGTGCCGGTGGCCGCCGCGGAGGTGGATGTGGCCGCCGCGGCCTTGGGATCCTTGTCGCCCCCGCCACCACGCAGCAACAACATCGCCAGCCAGATGACCAGAGCGAGCGCGACGATCAGCGCGCCGATGGCGAGCAGGCGGCGACGCCAGTAGATCTCCGGCGGGAGCGGTCCATTGGGTTCCAGCACGGCAACAACGGTAAGTGCACGATCGGGCCGACCCGTTGAGGTACGCGGCGTGTCGGCACCGAATCGGCGGTGACGCCGGGTACCTTTCCGCGCCGCTCACGACGAGGTTCGTGAGCCGCGCGGACGCCTCGACGGGAAGGCCGCGGTTCAGACCGTTTCGCCGATATCGCCGATGACCTGGTGCAGCTGGGCGCGACCGTCCGCGAGTTTGTAGTTCACGCACGCGATCGCGCAGCGTCCGGACGTCACCCGATCGGACACGATCTTCGAACGCTGGATCAGCAGCCGCGCGGTCTCCTGCACATGCCTGGCCTCGAGTTCGTCGACCTCACGGAGGCCGTCGCGGCGCCCGGTGAGGATGGACGGCGTGACCCGCTCGACCACGCTGCGGATGAATCCACCGGGCACGTTGCCGTCGTCCAGCGCGTCGATGGTGGCGCGGACGGCGCCGCAGCTGTCGTGTCCCAGCACGACGATCAGCGGCACATCGAGGATCTCGACTCCGTATTCGATCGACCCCAGCACGGATTCGTCGACGACGTGCCCTGCGGTGCGGACCACGAACATATCGCCGAGGCCCTGGTCGAAGATGATCTCCGCGGCTACCCGGGAGTCGCCGCATCCGAAGAGGATCGCCCGCGGATGCTGGCCGGTGACGAGCTTCGCGCGGTCCGCCGCGCCCTGGCTGGGATGCTGCAGCGTGCCATTGACGAACCGGTCGTTACCCTCACGGAGAGACTTCCAGGCACTGATCGGGTTGGTATGAGGCATGCGTCCCATTTTCCATAGATTTCCCACTACCGGCGAGTCCGTCCGAGTTACGGGCGGGCAAATAAGTGCCCGACGTGCGGTCGGGACCGCGGTGAAGTCATGAGCGTGGACGCCGATGTCCTGATCGATTGGTACGACTCCGCGGCTCGTGACCTGCCCTGGCGGCGCCCCGGGGTGAGCGCCTGGCAGATCCTGATGAGCGAGATCATGCTGCAGCAGACCCCGGTCGTCCGGGTGAAACCGATCTGGCTGGAGTGGGTGGCCCGCTGGCCGGTTCCGTCCGCGATGGCCGCGGCGTCTCCCGGTGAGGTGCTGCGGGCGTGGGGCAAACTCGGTTATCCGCGGCGGGCGCTACGGCTGCACGAGTGCGCCCGGGTGCTGGCGGCCGACCACGGCGATGTGGTGCCCGCCGATGTCGAGGTGCTGCTGGGACTGCCGGGCATCGGTGCGTACACCGCCCGCGCGGTGGCCTGTTTCGCCTATGGGCAGCGGGTTCCGGTTGTGGACACCAATGTCCGCCGGGTCGTCGCGCGAGCCGTACACGGCCGGGCGGAGGCCGGGAATCCACGTGCCCGCGATCTGGCCGAGACCGAAGAGCTGCTGCCGGTGCGGATCGACCGGGCGGCGGTGTTCTCCGCCGCGCTGATGGAGCTTGGTGCGACAGTGTGCACCGCGCGCGCGCCGGACTGCGATGGCTGCCCGCTGCCGCGCTGCAACTGGGTCGCCGCCGGCCGCCCCGCCTCCGATGTGGTGCGCCGCACCCAGAAATACGACGGCACCGACCGCCAGGCCCGCGGCCGGCTGCTGGATGTGCTGCGCGGCGCGACCGGCCCCGTCGAACGGGTGGCTCTGGACATGGCTTGGACCCGGGACCCGGGCCAGCGCGATCGGGCACTGGATTCGCTGCTCGTCGACGGGCTGATCGAGCAGACCGGCAACGGATTGTTCGCCCTGGCCGGCGAGGGCTGACGCCGGCGGCCGGTGGACGAGCGTTCCGGGCCGGTGCGCCGGACCCGCGGTGCGAATACCCCAATGCCGGGGGCGAATTACAGTTCGGCCGTGAGACTGCTTCTGGATCGCCCGTTCGTACTCGCCTGGATCTACGCGCTCGCCTCGGTCATTCTCGGGCCGGTCATCTTCCTGGGCGGCTACATCTTGTTCACGCAGGGGGCCGGTGACTTCTGCGACGGGATCCACGGCGGCGATGCCGCCCGGGACAGGGCTTTTCTGAAGGCACAGGTCTTTCAGGTCACCGGCGCGGCCGTCATGCTGGCCGCCGGGCTCGTCCTGCTGATCCGGTTGTGGACCCACCTTGATCGGGTGCGCTGGTACTTCAGTGCCGTGACCGGCGCGGTGGTCATCGCGATGATGGCGGGCTACGGCCTGCTCATACTGGCGTCCGGACCGGGAGGTCAGAGCTGCTAGCGGCCGCATCCGCCACCGAGGCGACCACCGCGGCGCGACGCGTGCGGCGCCGGGCGTCGGCCACCGGACGGCCGATGAACCGGCAGAGCAGATAGATCACGAACGAGATGGTCGTGATGAAGGTCGAGACCGGAACGCCGGGCGCCAGCGATACCAGGATGCCGCCGACCGCGGCGATCTCCGCGAAGACCACCGACAGCACCGTCGCGCGCAGCGGGCTCGCGGTGAGCTGCGCGGCGGCCGCGGCCGGAGTGATCAGCAGCGACAACACCAGCAGCGCGCCGACGATCTGCACGCCGAAGGCCGCGGTCACGCCGAGTAGTACCGCGAAGACCACCGCCAGCGCGCGCACCGGAACTCCGCGTGCCACCGCCACTTCCGGGTCGGTGCTGGCGAACAGCAGTGGCCGATAGATGAACGCGAGCACCAGGAGGACGGCGAGCGTGCACAGGGTCAGCGACGTCAGACCGTTACCGCCGACACTGACCACCTGCCCGGTCAGCAGTGAGAACTTGGACCCGGCCCGGCTGGGGCCCAGCCACAGGAAGAGCACCGACAGACCGAGACCGAATGACATCACCACCGCGATCACCGAATCGCGTTCGCGCGCTTTGGACCCCAGCAGGCCGAACATGACGGCCGCCACCACCGAACCCACGATGGCGCCGGCGCCCACTCCGATACCGACCAGCAGCGCCGCGGCCGCACCCGTCAGTGACAGCTCGCTCGTGCCGTGCACCGCGAACGACATCTGCCGGTTCACCACCAGCGGTCCGATCACACCGGCGAGCAGACCCAGCAGCGCCGCGGCGATCAGGGCCTGCTGTACGAAGTCGTAGGACAGCAGATCCGCCGTGGTGGTGAAGTCGAGCATCTTGGTGAACACATCGGAGAGCTTCTCGTTCACAGCCCGGCTCCCTCGCCGTGATGCGTACCGAGCGCATCGATCTCGTCACCGGTGCCGACGACCACCAACCGGCCGCGTACCCGCAGTACATCGACCTCGGTGCCGTACAGCTCCGACAGCACGGCCGAGGTCATCACCTCGTCCGGTGTGCCGATCCGGAACTTGCCGTCCACCAGATAGAGCACCCGGTCCACCAGCGGCAGAATCGGATTGATCTCGTGGGTCACGAACAGCACCGCGGTGTCGTGCGCGCGGCGGCGGCGATCGATGAGCTCGGATACCAGCCGCTGATTGGCCAGATCGAGGCTGAGCAGCGGTTCGTCGCACAGCAGTACCCGGGGATCGCCGGCCAGCGCCTGGGCCACCCGTAGCCGTTGCTGTTCACCGCCGGACAGCGATTCCAGAGGCGCGGTCGCGAAGCGTTCGGCGCCGACCTGCGCGATGGCGTCGCCCACCCGGCGGCGCCGCTCACCGCGTCCGCGCCAGCCCAGCCCCCAGCGATGTCCGTCGACACCCAGTCCGACCAGGTCGATACCGCGCAGCTGCACGCCCGCGTCGATCGTCTTCTGTTGTGGCACATAGCCGATTCGCGGATTGCCCAGCCGGGCCGGTGTCCCGGCCACCTCGACGGTCCCCGCGCTCGGCGCGAGCTGGCCGAGCAGCATCCGCAGTAGTGAGGTTTTACCGGACCCGTTGGGGCCCAGTACCGCGACGAATTCGCCGGGCGCGATATCGAGGTCCAGGCCCTGCCATATGGTGCGAGGTCCGAATGCCAGCGCCGCACCGCGCAGAGATACCGCGGGAGCGATATGCGCTGCGGCCGAGCCCGTAGCCGAGGGGCCGGCGGCCGGTGTCGTTACCGAACTCCCGGCGGCCGTCGCATGGGCCGGCGCGCCGGTCGACGATGTGGCGTCCGTATCGCAGAAGGTGCAGTCGGTATCGGACAGACGAGGCAGGCCCGCACCTGTCGCCGCCTCGGTTTCTGTTTGTCCCGTCACCGCCACTCTCCTCAGCCGAGCGCCGCGGCGAGCGCGTTCGCATTGTCGGTCTGCCATGTCACGAAATCGGTGTTGTCCGGCAGGGTTTCGGTCACCTCGACGACGGGCACACCGGCGCTCTTCGCGGTGGAGGCCACATTCTCGGTGGTCTTGTCCTCGGTCTGGATGTTGTAGACGAGCGCGCGAACCTTCTTGGCGTTCAGCAGATCCCGGACCGCGGCCAGATCGGCGGGCGCCGGATCGGTGCCCTGTTCGACCGCCTCCTCGAACTCGTGCGGGGTGCGATCGTCGGTATCGGCGGCGAGCAGCAGGTAGTGCGCCAGCGGCTCGGTCTGCAGCACCGGCGATTTCGGGTGCGCGTCAGCGATTTTCGCGGTGACGGCGGTGACGGCTGCCAGTTGCCCACGCAGTGCGGCGGCGCGATCGGCGAAGGCCTGTTTGTGCGCGGGATCGATACCGCCCAGTTCCGCGGCGATCTTGTCGGCCACAGCGCTCACGGTGGGCATGTCGTACCAGATGTGCTCGTTCTCGTCGTGTGCCGCCGCGCCCGCGCGCAGGTCGTAGGCCGCGAGGGTGGGTTTATTCCGCCCCTCGGCCGCCTTCGCCGCGAATTCGTCGTAGTCACCACCGTTGTAGACCACCAGCGCGGCCTCGCGGATCGCGGCGGCGTCGGAGGGTGTGGTCTGGTAGGAGTGCGGGTCCACGGTGGGGTTGTCGATGATCGATTTCACCTCGACATCCGGCCCGCCCACCGCGGCGGCGACGCTGCCCCAGGCATCGGTGGAGGCGACGATTGTGGGTTTACCCGAATCCGGGGACGATCCCGAGCAGGCGGCCAGCGTGAACGCGGTGGTTGCTCCCAGCGTGACGACAGCAATTCTGGCGACGAGACTTCTGATCACGCGGGCACTCCTGCACAACTGCTAACGGAAACGATTTCCATTAACTGTAGCGTACGTGTCTGGAACCCGCGCTACCGATCGGTCCGGTTTCGGCTGTGAACCCGGCCACGAACAGGGCCCGGGATCACTCGATCGGAGCGATCACGGGCCCTGGACGAGAAGCAGATCGCCGGATGCCGCTACTGCACGAGCGCGGCCACCGGCTGGCTCAACAGCTGGGCACAACGCAACAAGCCCAGATGGCTGTAGGCCTGCGGGTGGTTGCCCAGTGAACGTTCGGCCACCGGGTCGTACTCCTCGCTGAGCAGGCCGGTCGGTCCGGCCACGTCCACGAGCTGCGCGAACAGCGCCTCGGCGTCCTCGCGCTTACCGATGAGCAGATAGGCCTCGACGAGCCAGGCGGCACACAGGTGGAAGCCGCCCTCACCGCCGGGCAGGCCGTCGTCGTGGTGGTAGCGGTACACGGTCGATCCGCTGCGCAGTTCCGCCTCGGTGGCCACCACGGTGGCCGCGAAACGTGGATCCGATGGTTCGATCAGGCCGCTGAGACCGATGTGCAGGGTGGCCGCGTCCAGGTCCGTGCCGTCGTAGGCCGCGGTATAGGACTGCACCTGCTCGTTCCAGCCTTTGGCCCGGACCTCTTCGGAGATGGTGTCGCGCAACTCGATCCACGCCGGATCGACCGGGCGATCGAACTTCTCCGCCAGCTTCAGCGCGCGGTCCACGGTGAGCCAGCCCATCACCTTCGAATAGACGTGATGACGCGGGTTGCCGCGGATCTCCCAGATGCCGTGGTCGGGTTCGTTCCAGCGACGCTGGACGGCGGAGACCATGGCGTGCACCAGTTCCCAGTCCCGATCGGGCAGGGCCTTGGCCGGGTTGATGATGCCCCTGGCCTCGCGCGCCTCGGCGAGACCGCTGATCAGATCCACGATCGGGCCGAACACGTCCAGCTGGACCTGCATATTCGCCGCGTTGCCGATTCGTACCGGCCGCGAACCGGCATATCCGGGAAGCTGGTCCAGTACGGCCTCCGGCGGCAGCGTCTCGCCGTAGAGGGTGTAGAGCGGGTGCAGGCGCTCGGGGCCCGCCAGGGTGTCGAGTACCCGGTGGGTCCAGGCCAGGAAGTCCTCGGCCTCGGTGATCGAGCCCAGAGTCACCAGCGCGTGTGCGGTGAGCGCGGCATCGCGCAGCCAGCAGTAGCGGTAGTCCCAGTTGCGGACGCCCCCGATGTCCTCGGGCAGCGAGGTGGTGGCCGCGGCCATGATCGAACCGGACGGGGCGTGCACCAGACCGCGCAGGGTCAGCGCCGACCGTTTCATCAGATCCGGCTTCAGTGGCGGCAGTTCCAGGCTCGCGGCCCAGTCGCGCCAGTACCGCTCGGCCTCGTTGCGCCGCTCCGCCTCGCCGACCATGGCCGGAGCCAGATCCGATGTGCCGCAGCGCATCTCGAGAACGATCGGACCTTCCGAGGGGTCGACGACCGCGCGGGCGAACTGGTGGATGCCTTCCTCGGAGATCTCCCAGTTCACGCCGGGCGAGCGCAGCACGATCGGATCGTTGGTGCCGTGCACGCGCAGCCCGGCGGGCTCGCGCACCAGTGTCACCGGTACCTGCCCGAACTCCGGGCGCGGCGCGAAAGTGACCAGGGCCTTGGCGTCACCGGTGATGACCCGGGTCAGATCGGTCCGTTCCAGCGCCGCGTCGTGCGGCAGATAATCCACGACTTTCAAACTGGACCAACGGGTTTCGACCGTCATGGTGCCGTCCACATAGCGTTGCGAGAGCGGCAGGCCCTGACGTTCCGGGGCGATGGTGAAATATCCGGCCGCGGGTCCGCCGAGCAGATGTGCGAAGACCGCCGCGGAATCGGGTTCGGGGTGGCAGAACCAGGTGACGGTGCCGTCCGGGGTGAGCAGTGCCTTGGAGCGCGGCGAGGCGAGCATGGTCAGCCGCTCGATCCGCGGGGCCGAGGCGCCGGCCAGCCAGGTGCGGCGTTCCTCGAGCAGATACGCCAGCGCCCTGGCCACCTCCTCGGTACTGGCCACGCGGAATTCGGCGCTGCTCTCGCCCTCGCCGACCTTGATCCCGATATCGGGGCCGGACAGCCGGGCGAAGGCCTTCTCGTCGGTGACGTCGTCGCCGAAGAAGACCGCGGCCGACGCACCTTCCTGATGCCGGATGATGTCGAGGGCAGCGCCCTTGTCGGTCTGGATGACGGCCAGTTCGATCACCGCCTTGCCCTCGGTGACCTGGACGCCGACCCAGCTCGCCGGGCCCTGACGGGCCTGCTGCAGAGCGCGGCGACCCACCTCGGGACTGGCGTTGCGGACGTGCAGCGCCGTACTCGCGGGTTTGGTCTCCACGGCTGCGCCGGGGTTGTCCTCGGCGATGGCCAACAGTGCGTTCTGGACCTCGGCCAGCAGCTGGCGGGCGTCGTTGTCTATGGCGTGCACGAAGCCGACATCGAATTCCGAGCCGTGGCTTCCGATCAATTGGACCTCGACCGGAAGCCGGGACAGCGCCGCGAGATCTCGCAGCGCGCGGCCGGAGATCACGGCCGCGGTGGTAGTGGTCAAGCCGGCTAGCGCGCGCAATGCGCTGACCGATTCCCGATGGGGATAGGCCTTTGCCGGATCGGAGACTATGGGCGCGATTGTCCCGTCGTAGTCCGAAGCGACCAGTAGTCGCGGTACCCGCGCTACGGCCGACAAGGCACGGCGAAGTTCGAGTGGCAGATCCTGTGCGCTCACGCATCCAACCTAGTGATCGGAGGGTTTTCCAGGGGGGCGCGAGAAACTTTACTGGGTGTGGTTTGCCGACTTGTTCGCGCAGTGATACGTGCCGTTTACATGGGTATTTCCAGATACCGGACCGTACAGTCCGGTATCTGGAAATGCGGCCGGGAAACTAAGACTTTTCGCCCAGTAGGAGATCGACGGTCAGTTCGAGGCGTTCGGCCACATCGGTGGCCGAGGCACGCCGGGTGAGCCAGGCGACCAGATTCGACAACCACACGTCGCTGATGACTCGCGCGATGGCCAGATCGCGTTCGGAGGGCTCACCCTCGTTCACGGCGCGGGCGAAGAAGCGGTCCATCACCTTGCCGACCCGATCGACCTCGGCGGCCGCGGAGGCATCGGCGAACATGAACGCTCGCGTCATCGCCTCGGTCAGCAGCGGGTCGCGCTGCATGGCCCGGGTGACCTGGGTGAGCATCAGGTGCATACGCTCCCGAGCGGTCTGGCCGGCGAGCGGTTTGCGTTTGTTGTCGAACTGCTCGAACTCTCGTGCCAGCGCGGAGACCAGGAGGTGCACCTTGGACGGGAAGTACCGGTACAGGGTGCCGACCGCGACATCGGCCCGTTCGGCGACCGCGCGCATCTGCACGGCGTCGTAACCGCCCTTGGAGGCGAGCGCGAGGGTGGCGTCCAGAATGCGTTTGCGCCGCTCACGCTGCGCGGCCGAACTCAGCTCGTCCTCGCTGAGGGTGCTGACCGTCGCGCGGTTGCGGGCTCCGTTCTGCGCACCCGAGTCGGCTGCCTGCTCTCGGGAGGGACTGGCCATTCAAAAAGTCCTTTCCTGCACACGCGTCGGACTGGCGGTTACTGACGCGGCCGTTCGGCTGGACGGGAGCGCCTCTTGACTTACGCCCGACCGTCACATTAGAACATGTTCTAGGTGTGGGAGTCACGCCGGAAAGGCGGTATGGAGTGTGACCATCGCCACCACTGACGAGCATAAAGCCGTTCAGGAGTCGATGCGCGGATGGGCCTCGGCGGTCCAGCCGATTGCAACAATGCGCAGTGGCGCGCCGGGATTTTGGCGTGAATTCTGGCCTGGCCTGGTGGGCCTCGGCGTATTCAGCATCGCGGTGCCGGAGGAGTCCGGCGGCGCGGGCGGCGGCGTGAGCGATCTGGCCGTGCTGATCGAGCAGGCGGCGCATGACCTGGTGGGCGGGCCGGTGACGGCTACCGCGCTGGCCGGCCTCGTTGCCGGTGACACCCTCGACGAGGATACGCCCTGCGGTATAGCCCTTGGCGAGCCGGTTATGGTGTCGCACAACGGAACCGGGGCGCTGGAGGTGACCGGTACCTGGGACGCGGTCTACGGCGCGGACGAGAACACCGCACTGCTGCTGCCGGTGCGATCCGGTGAGCGGGAGCTGTGGTGCCTGCTCCATCCGGGAACCGCGGGCGTGCGGATCGAAGCGCTGCCGGCCCTGGATCTCGGCGTTCCCCTGGCCCGGATCGAATGCGACAAGGTTGCCGTGCCCGCCGAGCGCGTCTTCGAACCGTCCATCGCGGTAACGGATCTGGCCGCCGCGCTGGTGGCCGCCGAGGCCGCCGGAATCGCGGGCTGGTGCCTCGAGACCGCTGTCGAGTACGCGAAGGTGCGTGAGCAGTTCGGGCGCAGGATCGGTGAATTCCAGGCGATCAAGCACATCTGCGCCTGGATGCTGTGCCGCACCGAGCAGACTCGGGCGGTCGCGGCGGATGCCGCGGCGGCGGTGGACTCCGGTAGCGGAGAAGTCGCCCTTTCGGCCGCCATCGCCATGACGGTCGCGCTGGACGCGGCCGTGGAGAACGCCAAGGACTGCATTCAGGTCCTGGGCGGAATCGGCTTCACCTGGGAACACGACGCGCATCTGTATCTGCGCCGGGCGAGCGCGCTGCGGTCGCTGCTGGGCGGATCGGCGCGCTGGCGGGCCGAGGTCGCGAGGCTGACCCACGCGGGTATCCGCCGCACGGTCGGTGTCGATCTGGGCGCGGATGGTGAAAGCGCCTTGGAGGCAGCCGGTCTGGACGATGCCGCGGAGGCTGCCCTGGCCGGCGACCTGGCCCGGATCGCGGCACTGCCGGTCGGCGAGCAGCGCACCGCACTCGCCGAGGCGGGGTTGCTGGCCGTGCACTGGCCGGCGCCCTACGGTCGTGGCGCGGGCCCGTTGCTGCGGTCCCGGATCGATGATCAGATCCGCAAGGCGGGCATCGAACTGCCGGATCTGGCCATCGCCAACTGGGCGATTCCGACCCTGCTGCAATGGGGTACGCCCGAGCAGATCGAACGCTGTGCCGGGCCCACCCTCACCGGTGAGGTGATCTGGTGCCAGCTGTTCTCCGAACCGGGCGCGGGCTCGGATCTGGCGGCGCTGCGCACGGTTGCCGAAAAGGTCGAGGGCGGTTGGAAACTGCGTGGCCAGAAGGTCTGGACCTCGCTGGCCGACCGTGCGACCTGGGGAATCTGCCTGGCGCGCACCGATGCCTCGGCACCCAAGCACAAGGGCATCAGCTACTTCCTGGTCGACATGAAGAGTGCGGGGCTCGAGATCCGGCCGTTGGTGGAGATCACCGGTGAAGCGCGCTTCAACGAGGTGTTTCTCGATGATGTGTTCGTCCCGGACGACTGCCTGGTCGGTGACTTGAACAACGGCTGGCGGATCGCCCGTTCGACACTGTCGGCGGAGCGGATCGCGATGGGCGGCAAGGGAATCGGCGACGAGCTCGAGGCCGTGATCACCGCCGCTCCGACCTCGGGTCCGGGTGCGGAAGTGGTGGCCGATCGGCTCGGCGCGTTGATCGCCGAATCGGTGGCGGGCACTCTGCTCGAGGCCCGCGCGGCCCAGAAATTGCTGTCCGGCGGAGATCCCGCCGCGGAGAGCAGCGTACGCAAACTGGTCGGTGTTCGGCACCGGCAGGCGGTCGCGGAGTTCGCCGCCGAATTGTCCGGTACGGCGGGTGCTCTCGACACCGAAGTGTTGAAGGAATTCCTGCTCACACGCTGTTTGTCGATTGCCGGTGGCACCGAGCAGATCCTGTTGACCGTCGCCGGTGAACGGATTCTCGGCCTGCCGCGCGAAGCGCAGGGTTAGTCCCATTTCACGTCGGGAGCTTTGAATGGACTTCACCAGGGACGAGAGCCAAGACGCTGTCGCCGAGGTTGTCGTTAGTTTGCTGGAACGCGAGAGCGCGCGCGATATCGCGCTGTGGCCCATCATCACCGAGAGCGGCCTGCTGGCCGTCCCGCTGCCGGGACGGTTCGGCGGCGACGATATGGGCCTGCTCGAGGTGTCGGCCATGCTCACCGAGCTGGCCACCGACGCCGCTCAGACCCCGGCCCTGGTCACCCTGGGCTTCGGGGTGCTTCCGCTGCGGGCGATCGGGCTGCCCGACACCGTCGCGGAGCAGGTGTTCCCGGCCGTCGCGGAGGGGGCGGTACTGACCGCGGCCCTGCACGAGCCGGGTTCGCCGTTCGTGACGAAGCCGGGGGCCTCCGCGGTATCCGACGGCGTCACCGTGCGGGTCACCGGTACCAAGGTCGCGGTTCCCTACGCGGATACCGCGCGCTGGATTCTGGTGCCCACTGACAACGGCATCGCGGTGGTCGACGGTGACGCGGCCGGTATCACCCGCACGCCGAGTCCGAGTTCGGACGGCGTACCGGAATTCTCGGTGCGTTTCGAGGGTGTGGAGATTCCGGCCGAGCGGTTGCTGCCCGACGGCATCGCCGAACTGCACCGGTTCGCGCTGGCGAGTATCGGCGCGGTCGCCGACGGTCTGCTGAAGGGTGTGGTGGCGCTGACCGCCGAGCATGTCCGCACCCGGCAGCAATTCGGCCGTGCGCTGGCGCAATTCCAGGCCGTCGCACAGGAGATCGCCGATGTGTACGTCGTATCGCGCACCTTGAGCGTGGCGGCGGCGTCGGCGGTATGGGCACTGGCACAGGACGATCGCGGCGCCGAGCATTCCGAACGCATCGACGATGATCTCGATGTGCTGGCATTCGCGGTCGCCGACGAATTGCCCAGAGCCATGCAGATGTGTCACCACCTGCACGGTGGGCTCGGCGTCGATATGACCCACCCTCTGCACCGCTACTACTCACAGGCCAAGGACATCGCACGCTGGCTCGGCGGTGCGTCGTTCCGGCTGGACCGATTGGGAGTCAGATGTTCATCGAACTGACCGCGGAACAGCGGCAACTGCGGGACGAATTACGTTCCTACTTCACTGGTCTCGTCACTCCCGAGGAGGAGGCCGAGATGCAGGTCAACCGGCACGGCGATGCCTACCGGACAGTGGTCAAGCGGATGGGCCGCGACGGCAAACTCGGACTGGGCTGGCCGAAGGAGTACGGCGGGGCCGGCTTCGGCCCACTGGAACAGCAGATCTTCTACAACGAGGCCGTCCGCGCGGATGTGCCGGTCCCGCTGGTGACCCTGCTGACCGTCGGCCCGGCACTGCAGTCGTTCGGCACCGAGGAACAGAAGCGGAAGTTCCTGCCCGGAATCCTCACCGGTGACGTGCATTTCGCGATCGGTTACTCCGAACCCGATGCCGGCACCGACCTCGCTGCGCTGCGCACCTCGGCGGTGCGCGACGCGGCCGGCGATTGGATCGTCAACGGGCAGAAGATCTTCACCACCGGCGCGCACGAGGCCGATTTCATCTGGCTGGCGGTGCGGACCGGTTCGGTGGAGTCCCGGCACAGGGGCATCACGATCCTGATCGTTGACACCACCGATCCGGGCTACTCCTGGACGCCGATCATCACCGCCGACGGCGCCCATCACACCAATGCCACCTATTTCGACAATGTGCGCGTGCCCGCGAATATGACCGTCGGTGAGGAGAACGGCGGCTGGAAGCTCATCACCACCCAGCTCAATCACGAGCGGGTGAGCCTGGGACCGTCCGGCAAGATCGAACAGCTCTACGAGCGGGTCCGGGAATGGGCGCGCAAGCAGGGCGTACTCGGTGAGACGGACGTGCGTCGCGCACTGGGCCGGTTACACGCCATGGTGCGGCTGAACGAACTGCTGAACTGGCAGGTCGCCTCGAATATGGAACGCCCCGACGCCGATCAGCGCGATGTGATCGCCGATGCCTCGGCCACCAAGGTGTTCTCCACCGAGGCACTGCAGGAGGCGGGCCGGATCTCCGAGGAGATCGTGGGCCGTTTCGGTGATCCGGCCGATCAGGCGACCGCGGATCTGCTGACCTGGCTGGACAAGCGCGTCAAGCAGAACCTGGTCGTCACCTTCGGCGGCGGCGTCAACGAAGTCATGCGCGAGCTCATCGCCCAGATGGGCCTGCGCCTGCCCCGAGTACCGAGATAGGAGTTTCGCGTGCCGGAAACCATAACGGCGGCAGATATCGTCGCCGCCGGTGAGAAAATCCAGCAGGCGGGCGAGTGTGCGCCTCGCCGGGGCCGTGATCCGGTGAACCAGCCGATGATCAACAACTGGGTCGAGGCGCTTGGCGACGCCAACCCGATCTATGTCGATGAGGAGGCCGCGCGGGCCGCCGGTCATCCCGGCATCGTGGCGCCGCCGGCGATGGCGCAGGTGTGGACCATGCCCGGTCTGCACGGCGCCCGCCCGGCCGACGATCCGATGAACGCGGTCAACGATCTGCTCGACGCCGCCGGGTACACCTCGGTCGTGGCCACCAACTGCGAGCAGACCTATCACCGCTATCTTCGGCCCGGCGAACGCCCCGTGGCGCGCACCCGGCTGGGAGATCTGGTGGGGCCCAAGCGCACCGGACTCGGTGAGGGCTGGTTCGCCACCTACCTGCTGACCTGGTACGTCGATGACGAACCGGTGACGGAGATGGTTTTCCGGATGCTGAAGTTCGCACCGGGCACCGGAAAGCCCGCGGCGCCCGCGGAATCCGGCGAGATCTCGGCGGCGGATCTGGCGAAACGGGTGCGGCCCACCGTCTCGAAGGACACCGAGTTCTTCTGGGACGGGGTCGAACTCGGGGAACTGCGGATTCAGCAGCGGCGCGACGGCACGCTGCAGCATCCGCCGGTACCGGCGCTGTGGAAGGACCACACCGAGCAGACCGACTACGTCGTGGCCTCCGGTCGCGGCACGGTGTTCAGCTTCGTGGTCCATCACGCGCCGAAGGTGCCCGGCCGGCAGCTGCCGTATGTGGTGGCCCTGGTCGAGCTGGAGGAAGGTGTACGGATGCTCGGTGAGCTGCGCGGTATCGATCCGGCCGAGGTCGAGGTGGGCCTGCCGGTGGCGGTCGGTTTCCAGCGGCTCGACGACGACAACACCGTGCCCTACTGGGAGGCCGTGCGATGACATCGACCCAAACTGTGCAGGTCGGAACAACGTTGCCCGAGTTGGTGATTCACGCCGACCCGACCTTCGTCGTCTCCACCGCGCTGGCCACCCGCGATTTCCAGGACGTGCACCACGATCGGGACAAGGCGGTCGAGCGCGGCTCCAAGGACATCTTCGTCAACATCCTCACCGACACCGGCCTGGTGCAGCGGTTCGTCACCGACTGGGCGGGGCCGACAGCGATCGTCAAATCCCTCGCGCTGCGACTGGGCGTGCCGCTGTACGCGGGTGACACGCTGACGCTGACCGGGACCGTGGCGGCCGTGGACGGCGCGGACATCACCATCGACGTGGTCGGCCGCGACAGCCTCGGTGATCACATCTCGGCGAAAGCCGTTATCTCCCTTCAGGAGGCACGACAGTGACGGGACTGAGCCGCAGCGCCGCCATCGTGGGTGTCGGCGCCACCGATTTCTCCAAGGACTCCGGCCGCAGTGAATTGCGGCTGGCGGCCGAGGCCGTCACCGCGGCCCTCGCCGACGCGGGCCTCACCGCCGCGGATGTCGACGGCCTGACGACCTTCACCATGGACACGAACACCCAGGCCGCCGTCGCGCGTGCCACCGGTATTCCGAGTCTGAAGTTCTTCAGCAATATCCCGTTCGGCGGTGGCGCGGCCGCCGCGACCGTGCAGCACGCCGCCATGGCGGTGGCGACCGGTGTCGCGGATGTCGTTGTGGCGTATCGCGCTTTCAATGAGCGTTCGGGAAATCGCTTCGGCCAGTTCGCGACTCATCTGGCGACCGGCAATCCCACCTCGTCCGGCGTGGACAACGCGTTCTCCTACACGCACGGCCTCGGCACCCCGGCCGCGCAGGTCGCGATGGTGGCACGGCGCTATATGCACGTATACGGCGCGCGCAGTACGGATTTCGGTGCCGTGGCGGTCGCCGATCGTAAGCACGCCGCGGTGAATCCGGCAGCGCACTTCTACGGTAAGCCGATCACTCTCGACGATCACCAGGCCTCCCGCTGGATCGCCGAACCCCTGCATCTGCTGGACTGCTGCCAGGAGACCGACGGCGGTGTGGCGATCGTGATCACCAGCGCCGAGCGGGCAAAGGATCTGCCCAACAAGGCCGCGCTGATCGCCGGTGCCGCACAGGGTTCCGGCGCCGATCAGTACGTAATGACCAGTTACTACCGCGACGGTCTGACCGGCCTGCCGGAAATGGGTCTGGTGGGCGATCAGCTCTGGGCGCAGAGCGAGCTGCGGCCCGAGGATATGCAGGCCGCCATCCTCTACGACCACTTCACCCCGTTCGTGCTGATGCAACTCGAGGAACTGGGCTTCTGTGGTCGTGGTGAGGCCAAGGATTTCATCGCCGGCGGCGCGATCGAAGTCGGTGGCCGGCTCCCGCTCAATACCCACGGTGGCCAGCTGGGCGAGGCCTACATCCACGGGATGAACGGCATCGTCGAAGGTGTGCGCCAGATTCGTGGCAGTTCGGTGAATCAGGTCGAGGGACTGAGCAATATCGTCGTCACCGCCGGAACCGGCGTGCCGACCTCCGGGCTGGTACTCACCGCCGCCTGATCGGCCGCACTACCCGAAAACCCGGGCCGCGCATCGATATTCGATGCGCGGCCCGTTTTCTTGCCGTTCGAACGATGCCGAGCCCGGCCTGTGGATGTCGTCACCTTCGGTAACGGGATGTGAGGTCCGGATCCGCGAAAAGTCGCGGGTCTTCGGCAGTGCCGGTGGCGGGTGCAATTCCTAGCGTGTGCTGTTCCCCGCAGGTGCGGAGCCGGCAAAGACCTGCAGAGGTGGAAGGGGGCGCCAGCTCACCGGCACCTCGCGCATCAGCAACGCGCAGTCGAGCACCGCGCTGCCAGGCGGGAACCGGTCCGGGTCGTCGAAGACCGTGGAGCGAACCGAGCGGACCTCGACCGGCTCGACGTGCCACGAGTCCGTCCGGAGTTCGAGCCCATCCAGGCGTCGACCGCCACGAGTGGGCGAGAATCCAGCCGAGCCACGCCGAAAGAAGTCCGATGCCTGCGCCAGATCGTCGAACAGTTCGCTTCCCTGGAACTGCTCGACGGTCCGGACATCCACACTCACCGAGGTCGTCTCGTCATGACTCGCGAAAGCCACATGCAGGTCCTGTGCCGTTTCCCGCACGTCGAACCGCGCCAAACCGTGCTCACCCGGAAACAGTCGGCCACCGGCAAGGACATTGACCACCGAGCCGCTGTCGCGACGCGCGATGTACACCCCGGTCGAGCGTCCCTGCGGACCGTCCCACTCGACCGCGATGCGATGCGCCGCGCTCTCGCTGCGCAGCCCGACCCAGCCGGGTAGCCAACTGGGCCGGAACTGTCCGAGACGGATCAGGCAGATGCCGGCAACCGCCCAACCGTCGACCAGTTGAGGTCGCATCGGCGGCGGCACCAAGCTCGCGGCAGCCTCAGGGTCGACTCGGTAGTTCACCAGAAGACGTCGCTCGACGACGCTGGACATCCGAGGAGGTCTCATTCGGCACCCCTGCTCTCGTGGTTCGCGGTCTGCGCTGCCTGACGATGACCTGTTCCGGGCAGATAGCGCTCAGGAACCTGCCGACACACAACGCCAGTCGTTCCTCGACAAGCGAGTAGAAGATCCGATTGGCGACTCGTCGCTCTCGGACGAGTCCGGCCGCCTTGAGTACGCCCAGATGTCGGGAGATCGACGGACCACTGATCGGAAACCGCGCGGCGATATCACCCGCGGTCAACTCGCCGGAGCGGAGATCCTCCAGGATCTGCCGACGCGTCGAGTCGGCCAGTGCGCGGAACACACCGGCTTCCTCTTCTTGGGCAAGTTCGGTCATGTTTGCAATTTAGCACTGTAGCTAAATATCGAACAATAAGAGCGGATTCCGGCTGCCGGGTGACAAGAGTTCCCGGCCCCCCTGTACCGCCGCGGCCAGTATGGCTCTATAAAAGTAGAGGAATGTCGCGGAGGTGGGAGGAGTCGGGATGAACACGATGGATTCGGTGCAGGCGGTGCCCTGCGGTGCCGCCGACCGGGAGACCTCCGGTGGCGGGATCGTGCTCGACGCCGATCAGCGGTATGCCGCCGAATGCCTGCGACGGCTCGCCGACCGGCTCGATCGCCGTGGCCGGTGGCGCCGCCCGCGCGGACTGTATCTGCACGGCCGGCCCGGCCGCGGCAAGACCATGCTGATGGACGACTTCTTTGCCCGGGTTGTCTCGGAACGTAAGCGCCGCTACCACTTTCACGAGTTCTTCGCGGATCTGCACCGTGCGGTGGGCGCCGGCGGGGGACTGCCGGCAGCCGTGGATGCCGTACTGGGCAACGCCGAGCTGATCTGCTTCGACGAATTCCATGTCCACGACATCGGCGATGGCATGCTGCTCGATCGCCTGCTGCACACCCTGTTCGATCGGCGCGTCACGCTGGTGGCGACGTCGAACTATCCGCTCGAGGAGCTGATGCCGAATCCGTTGACGCATGCGAAGTTCGAGCCCACCATCGCCCTGCTGCGTGCGCATCTCGACGTGGTCTCGGTGGACGGTGGACGGGACTATCGCCTGTTCGCGACCGATCACACCGGATTCGCTGCCGGGCGCTACATCCAGGGCGAGCGTCACGGCGACAACGCCGCGGTCTCGATCCCGATCGCACATCGGACGCTGTCGGCCCGCCGTGCCGACGGTGAGCTGGTGATCGACTTCGCCGAGATCTGCGGTGCTCCGCTGTCCTCGGCCGATTTCCTCACCCTTGCCCGGACCTATCCGCGGTGGACCGTCTGCGCGGTACCGCCGCTGCGGTCGGTGCCGGTGGATTGGGGCACTCGTTTCGTGAACCTGATCGACGTGCTCTACGACGCCGATCTCGAGCTGACGCTGTATTGCCGGGAATCGCCGGCGGATCTGCTCGGTGGTGTCACCGGCGTCCGCGATCTGGATCGCATCGCCAGCCGTTTGCGGCGACTGAGGGGTGCGGTCGCGGAAGACTCTTGCAACAGTGGTGACGGACCATGGCATTCGCCCGGAAGTGAAGCGGTTTCGTTTGGATGACCGGCCCCGAATGCGCCCCGGTTGTTGTGTGTGATCACAGTTTGCGGACCGCTCGGCCGGTAATCGGTGGCGAATAGCTGATCGGACCCGTTCGGTGTCACGATTTCCCTCCTCGGGGGCCGTGCAACGTGCAACGATGTGCGGAGTTTGTGCAGTTCGGATGTTTCTGGGAGAGGCCCGTGGCCGGGGTGAGAGCGGCGATACCACGCGCGATCGGGCTGATCGCACTCATGGTGTGCGTCGTGTTCGCATTGCGTGGATACATACCCGGGACCGGTGGCGCGCATGTCGTGTCACCGCCCTCGGCGGTCACCGTCGCGCTCATGCCCGTGCTGACATTGGTGTCGGTGGTGATTCTGCTGGCGGGTGTCTTCACGAGTCAGCATCGGTTGCCGCTGGCCATGCCCGATGACGAACAGGATCGGGAACGTCAGCCGTTCCGGTTGAGCCGCTTCGGCATGGTCGTGCTGATCGCTGTCGCGGTGGGCGCCGTACTGGCCGCCGGCCTGTGGGCGGTGTATCTGCTCGTCGGCGGGCCCGGTGAGCCGACGCCGTCGAATCCCGCGTCCTCGGCCACCACCTCGCCCCAGCCCACCGAGACCGCGGCGCCGCAGCGTTTCTCCGGCACCCCGGAATTGAGCGGGAGCACCCTGATCATCGTGGCGGCCGGTGCCGCCTTGCTCGTGACGGTCGCGATCATCGGGCTCGGAGTGGTGGCCGTGGGTACCCGCGATCGCCGTGGCGCACCGCAGCTACTACCCACGCCGGCTCCCTCGGAGGCCCCGGTGTCGCTGGCGCAGGTGGCCGAGATGGGACTGGCCGCGATGATGGCCTCGGGCAAGGATGCGCGCACCGCGATCATCGCCTGCTACGTCGCCATGGAAAGTGGTCTGGCACAGGCGCGGGAGGTCGCGCCGCTGATCTCGGACACGCCATCGGAGGTGCTGGCGCGGGCCTTCGATCGTGGTGTGCTGCACGATGCCTCGGCCCGCGAACTTGTGACCCTGTTCGAGGAGGCCAGATTCAGCCCGCATTCGATTCTGGAATGGCAGCGCATGCGGGCCGAGCAGTTGCTGCGCATCGTGCTGGCGGATCTGCAGGGGGCGCGGTTGTGAGCCGGATGACGATCGTGGTCGGTGCCGTTGTGCTGATCGGACTGATCGAGCTGATCGCCCTGAGCAATCAGCGCGATCTGCTGCCGATCCTGGTGGGAATTGCGGTGTTCGGCGCACTGGCCCTGCTGCTGCGTTCGGTGGTCGAACGGGCCCGCGGAGTGCAGCGCGCCGATATCGAGGATTACGACATCGAGAACGGACCGGCCGAGATGCTGAGCCGCTGGCATGCCCGCGCGCAGATGCTGGCCACTCGCGCCGACGGCACCCGGGCCGACTGGGATCGCTATCTGCGCCCACTGCTGGCGAAGGAATTCGAACTATCGAGCGGACATCGAAACACCAAGAACCGCAAGGCCACCGAGGTCGCCGGACGGCTGCAGTTCGGTCCCGAACTGTGGCGCTGGGTGGACCCGGCCAATTCGTCGCCGCGTGATCAGACCACGCGCGCGCCGGGCCGGGCCGCACTCGACGAGATCCTGCGACGTTTGCAGGATATGTGAAATGGGTTGGAACTAGTGCGAGATCGGATATGACGACACCTTTGGATGTGACCATCAAACGCACCGACGCGGTGCTCCGGGAGATCGCCCGGGTCGTGGTCGGCAAACGCGATGAGCTGCAGCTGATCATGATCGCGGTGCTGTCGGGCGGCCACATCCTGATCGAGGATCTACCGGGCCTGGGCAAGACGCTCATCGCCAGATCCTTCGCGGCCGCGCTGGGTCTCGACTTCACCCGGGTGCAGTTCACGCCGGACCTGCTGCCCGCGGACCTGATCGGATCGACCATCTACGACATGGCTTCGGGCCGCTTCAATTTCCGTCGCGGACCGGTGTTCACCCATATGCTGCTGGCCGACGAAATCAACCGCACGCCACCCAAGACGCAGGCGGCGCTGCTGGAGGCGATGGCCGAGGGGCAGGTCAGCATCGACGGTGAAACATTCCAGCTACCAAAGCCTTTCGTCGTGATGGCGACCGACAACCCGATCGAGTACGAGGGCACCTATCCGCTACCGGAGGCGCAGCTGGATCGTTTCGCGATGCAGCTGCGGCTGGGATATCTGTCGGAGAAGGACGAGACGCATATGATCCGGCGTCGTCTCGAACGCGGCGCGGTCACCCCGCAGGTCGGCCAGGTGGTGGATGCCCAGGGCCTGGTGGAGATGCAGCAGGCGGTCGAGTTCGTCACCGTGCACCCGGATGTCGTGACCTATGTGGTCTCGCTGGCGGCCGCGACCCGCGGTCATCCGCAGGTCGAGGTCGGCGCCAGCCCGCGTGCCGAATTGGATCTGGTGCAGATGTCGCGCGCCCGGGCCTTGCTGCTCGGCCGCGACTACGTGATTCCCGAAGATGTGAAGGCGCTGGCGGTGCCGGCGATGGCCCACCGGATAACCCTGCGGCCGGAGATGTGGGTTCGCCGGATTCGCGGTGAGGACGTCATCTCCGAGCTGTTGCGCCGATTGCCGGTGCCGCGGGCGACGTCGACATGAGACATCGCGACACTCGATCGGCTGCCGAGGTAGCGCTGGCGTGGCGGCCCGCGCCGCTGGTCTACATGCTCGCGGTGGCAGCGGCCGTGGCGCTGGTACCGGCGGTCATGCTGGGGCGCTGGCAGCTGGCGGTCTTCGCGGCACCCATGCTGGGTGTGCTGGCCACCGCACCGATTCAGTTGTCGCGCACCAAGGTTCAGATCGACGGCGGCGGCATTCTGCGGTGCTTCGAATCCGAGGAGGTCGAGCTCGAGGTCGCTGCCTTCGTCGAGGACGGGCACGCGCTGCTGCGCTGCCGCCCGCAGGAGGTGAGCGGACTCGACCTGCGGGTGGAGGAGGCCTCCGATTCCGGCCCGGCGCCGGCCGGCCTGCGCCTGGCCCTGTCCACCGCGCGGTGGGGCCGGTATCCGGTCACCGTGCGGCTCACCGCCCTGAATCCCGCCGGGCTGGCTCAGGCCTCCGCGATCGTTCCGGCCGGTGAGGTGTATGTGTACCCGGTCGCCGATCCGCAGCGAATGCGCTTGCCGCGCACCGAACTTCCCGAACGTATCGGGACCCACCTGACCCGCAGGCACGGGCCGGGTGTGGAGTACGCCGATATCCGCGCCTTCGCGCCCGGTGATCAATTGCGCACCGTGAACTGGCCGGTGAGTGCGCGGCGGGGCCGCCTCTACGTCACCGAGCGGTTCACCAACCGGGCGGCCGATGTCGTTGTGCTGGTGGACACTTCACTACAGGCGCCCGGTCCGGCCACCGATGCCATGGAGTTGATGGTTCGCGGCGCCGCGCAGGTCGCACAGACCGCGCTGCAGGCCGGTGACCGCACCGCGGTGGTCTGCCTGGGTCGGGCGCCGCGCTGGCTGCGGCCCGATATCGGCCGCCGCCAGTTCTATCGCATCATCGATACGGTGCTCGGCGTCGGCGACGAGCACATCGCCAATGTCGGTACCCTGGCCCCGCACACCGCGGTGCCGCTCGGTTCGATCGTGGTGGCGTTCTCCACGTTGCTGGACACCGAATTCGCCTTGGCTCTCATCGATCTGCGCAAGCGTGGGCATTCGGTGGTCGTCGTCGACGTGCTGCGCGGGACGCCGTTCGCCGGTGGGCTCGAGCCCACGCTCGCGCGCATGTGGCAATTGGAGCGCACGGCCATGTACCGCGATATGGGCACCGTGGGCGTGGACATCATCGCCTGGCCCGAGGGCGCCCGCCTCGACCAGGCGATGCAGTTGGTGCCCGACCGTCGGCGACTGGTGCGGGTGAAACGATGACGCGATTTCTCGGCGTGCTGTCCGGCCTGCTGCTGACCGCGGCGGTCGCCATCGTGCTGCCGTGGGCCGGTATCCCGGTCCTCGTCGCGGTGGTCGCCGGCTGGCGGTTCCGGACGGCGGCGGTGGTCGCGGTACTGCTCGCGCTCGGCGCGCTGACGTGGGCCGATACCGGAGCTTTGGCGGCCGCCGGGATAGGTCTGGTGGCGACCACCTATCTGCTCAATACGGCGACCCTGCACGCACCCGACGGTGTGGTTCCCACCACATTGCCCTCGGCGATCGGGGCGCTGGGATTCGCCGGTGCGGCGGTCCTGGCCACCCTGATCCCGGGGCAGCTGGCCTGGTTGCCGCTGCTCGCCCCGGTGCTCGTGATCGTGTTGTATGCCCTGATCGCACAGGGTTTGGTGGTCCAGCGCCGCGAACGTGAAGCCGCCGAAACTCCGCAGCCGACCTGATCGCGGACGCGCCGGATCAGGGGTCATCGGACCCTCCGATTGTGCGATGTTGCACTACTACGCGATGTCGTGGTTTTCTACTACGTCTTGTAGTCTGACGGCATGTGGATTATCCCGATCATCGCCGTCATCTGCGCCGTCGCGATCGCGGCCCTGTTCGCGAACGGTTTCCCGGACTGAGTCGACGACGCTGACCGCGGGCGTAGTGAGCATGCGCCGGACGGGATGCCCGATCCCGGCGAAACCCGCGAATACGAGATCACCGATACGACAATCGCCCGCCCGCAATTTCGGGGCGGGCGATTGTCGTCGTTCGAGGTAATGGGGCCGGTCGCTCGGCCAGTCTCGTTTCCGAGGAGCTGAGTGCAGCACCCCATGGGTGGTACCATATGTGGCATGAACAAAACGACCGTGTACCTCCCTGAAGAACTGGAGGTCCGGCTCGATGCGGAGGCGGCGGCCACGGGCGTAAGCAAAGCCGAACTGATCCGCCGCAGCATCGCGATGCTGCTGGACTCCTCCGACCGTCCACGTGACGATGCGCCGCTGCCCACCTTCCGTAGTGGACGCTCGCGCAGTGCCGATGATATGCGCGAGGACATATATCAGCAGATCAAGCAGCGATCGGCCCGTCGATGATCGTCGTTGCGGACACCTCCGCGCTGTTTGCCGCATTCGACGCCGACCAAGATGAGCACGACCAGGCTCTGGCTGTGATGGAACAGGAGACCCTGATCATCTCACCGCTGGTACTCACCGAACTGGATCACTTGACTCGTCGTGACCTCGGCTTCCCTGCGGCGATGAGAATTACCGACGCTCTGCTGGGCCGGGCGATCGACGGACGCTACCGCCTCGCGGAGTTGAAGCACGTCGATCTGTCCACGGCGCAATCGGTCCGAGCGAAGTATGAAGGGCTGCAACTGGATCTCGCCGACGCTGTTGGAGTTGCGCTGGCCGACAGGTACAAGACCGATCGCATCTTCACGCTCGACCGACGCGATTTCCGCGCCATCGAACCGCTGACACCGGGTTTTCGCTCGTTCCGGATCCTGCCTGCTGACGCCTGGGAGACTGGACGGCAGCTCTGAATTTCCTCTAGCGCCGCCGATCCGGCATCGAACTGCGGCTCGACGTCGGTCGGCGCTCCGATCTGATCGCGTGGGGCGGCCTGCATTTGCAGTCCGGGCCGGCGGCGTCTCGTCAAGGACACGAGCCAATGGTTCGTCGGTGACCGTGTGGGTGGCCTACACGAAAGTGTCAGGCTCTTGGCCGATGATCTCTAGACGTTCAGCTTCTGGGGTAGGTTGTCGCGCACCATGTTCCGTCCGACCGCGACGCTGGGAAGTATTTCCTGAAACATGGGAACCGATCGGCGCGGAGTGCCGTCAAAGCCTGTGTCAGAACAGTTTCGGCCAGGGAGAGGCCGGGACTGTGCTGCAGCGGTTCACAGTTCAGAACGCAAGGGGGGAAGGCCATGAGCCTTGTCATGTCGAGGTCGGTAGCCAGATTCGGTCGGACACTGCTGTTTGCAGCGGTATCCGCGATCGTGATGGTCACCAGCGTGGTGGCCGCTGGTGCCGCGCACGCTTCGTATCAGCCGTGCACCAACTACAGAGTCACGACCCAGTGGGGCCGCGTCGAAGTCGACACCAGGCCCAAGGACATGGACCCCATCGGCAACATTTCATGGTTCATGTTCCTCAACAACATCGACGACATCCCTGGAAGGTACGACTACCAGGTGCTGGTCAACGGCCATCCCGTCATACAGGACATTGCGTACAAGGATGACAACTTCCACACCACGATCAACCGGTATGAGAACGGGCGCGACATTTACGAGCAGGGGGACGAAATCCAGGTGATCGTCTCGCACGCGGCAGGCAAGAACCTCTACGTGACACCGATCAACCGCTGCACCGTCCCCTATACGGCAGGATAGGGCACATGGGGCAGGAGAACGCGCGGCGCGGAGCCGATTTGGTCGCGGCCGACATCGAGTCGGCGTTCGGCCTCGAGGTACACATCGTCGACACGATCCCCGGGCGGCTCCTGCGCCAGCCTTCCCCGCCTACACAGTGGATCGAATTCACGGTGCCGGCCTTGAACGTCCTGTTCGGAAGCACCTTCATCTCGAGCACGGTGGGTGGTGTGGCGCGCGAGCTTGCCCGGGGCATCCACGACGACGTTCTGTCGCGCAGCGGAAAGATCTGGCCTCCCGACCCCGCGGGCGGGGACCAGCCCTTGCTGCCCACTGCCGACGGATGGCGCGGGCAGGGCGGGGTGATTCCTTTCGGGCAGGTCGAGCAGGCGAAGGATCCTGATCCGAACCTCGACGGTGTGGTCCGATGGTGGCTGCCCGACACCCACGACGGACTCATCGCCAGCCGGTCCGGCGACGTGTGGTTCAGCCTCTGGGAGTACAAGGGCGACGAACAGCTCATCACTCCCGGCATGCCGGTGATATGGGACATCGCCGAAGGCCGCAAACACGGAAAGTTCCGCAAGGCGAGCGAAGTCCGGCCAGTCCAGCCGTAGCCGATAGGGCGCACGCGCCGATTGGCGGTGTTCCATCTGGCCAGAGCTGACGGCAGTCCGATCCGAGCCCTGCGGCGCATCGGTTCAGCCGCTGTGGATCCGAGAAGCTCGCGGCTCAGCGGATGCGGGACCTGGTGGAGCGGATCGCGGCCCCCGATCGAGAAAGAGCAGCATGAGTGAGACGTACAACGTCAGGCCGACGATACTGGTGTCGCGGGATCCTGAATCCAACGCCGCCTCAATCGAGTTCGGAAGAAGTGACCGTCCGCGATGGACCTTGCCGGTCCGGGACGGCGAACAACTTGTCGGGACCCTGCGGTTCGCGGAAGACGGTGAACTCATGGAGATCGAGTTGCTCGATGCCGAAACCCAGATGCCGCGCTCATTGCGGAATCTGGATGAAGCCGGAAACCAGTCGTAGTCAACCGGCAATGCGGGTGCTCCACGGCAGAAAGCCGAACCGTCCGAACGGAATTCCGTTCGGACGGTTCGGCATTCGATGATGAATCAGCCGGCGATGGTCAACCGCACATCGCCGAGCACCGCCGCGTCCTCGCGCTCGACCACGGTGGCGCCGATGATCAACTCGTTGCCCTCGCGCCAGATGCGGGAGCGGATGGTCTCGCCCGGGAACAGCACACCGGCGAACCGGGCGCGGAATCCGGCGACGCGGCTCGCGTCGGAGTCCAGCACGGTATCGGTGGCGGCCTTGCAGACCAGGCCGTAGGTGCACAGGCCGTGCAGGATCGGGTTCGGGAATCCGGCGGCCTTGGCGAAGCCCGGATCCGAGTGCAGGGGGTTGCGGTCGCCGCACATGCGATACAGCAGTGCCTGTTGCGGCATCGTGGGGGTCAGCACCTCGAAATCGGGTGCGCGAGTTGGCAATTCGACCTTGTTGCTGGGGCCGCGTTCGCCGCCGAAACCGCCCTCGCCCTTGGCGAAGATGGACGAGCGGTCGGTCCACAGCGGTTCACCGTCGGAACCGGTGATGGTCAGCTCGCGGGTCAGCACGGCCGCGGAACCCTTGTCCCACAGTTCGGTGACGCGTCCGGTCGCGGTGGCCTTACCCTCGGCCGGAATCGGCCGGTGCACGATGATCTCCTGGCTGCCGTGCACCACCTTCGCCAGCTCGATCTCCACGCCGGGATAGCTCACCTTCGGTGGATCGGTGAGCCGCATGGTCGGGGCGACCGTCGCGAAGGTCGGCAGGACCTGCGGCTGTTTGTCGTCGAGATAGCGCAGCTCACCAGCGTCGGTCCAGCGCTCACCCGCGCCCAGGCCGAGGTGGTACAGCTGTACGTCCGAGGGAGTCCAGGAGAACTCCTGGCTCGGAAGCTCCGCTCCCAGAGCGGTTTTCAGATCGATCGGCATTCCTTCTCCTACTCTGGCGCGGTGTCGCGTGAGTGGGCCGGGCGGCGCGGCCATCGGATTCCGCGCCGCCGGGCCCCTTCCCGTCCATGGTGGACGGGCGTGATCCGGTTACCGGACCAGGTCTCACTCACCGGAAACAGTGTCTACTTGCCGCTCGCTGCGGTGGTGGATTGCTGCTTCGCCTTCTCGACGATGTCCATCACCGCGAGATAACCGAAGGTCAGCGCGGGGCCGATGGTCGCGCCGGGTCCGGCGTAGGTGTGTCCCATGACCGGGGTCGAGGAGTTGCCCGAGGCGTACAGGCCGTCGATCGCGCTGCCGTCCTCGCGCAGCACCCGCGCGGCGGTATCGGTGACCAGACCACCCTTGGTGCCCAGGTCGCCGGGCACGATCTTGGCCGCGAAGAACGGGCCCTGTACCAGCGCCGCCAGGCACGGGTTGGGCTTGACCGTCGGATCGCCGTAGTAGCGGTCGTAGTGGCTCTTGCCGCGGCCGAAGTCCTCGTCCACACCCTTTTCGGCAAAGGCGTTGAAGCGGGTCACCGTATTGGCCAGGTTCTCGGGCGGCACGCCCAGCTTCTCGGCGAGCTCGGCGATCGAGTCGGCCTTGACGATGTTGTCGTTTTCCATCCAGCGGGACGGAAAACGCTGCCCCGGCTGCAGCCCGGCGAAGATGTAGCGGCTGCGGTAGCGCTGGTCGAACACCAGCCAGGCGGGGATGTTCTCGCCCGGGCCGTCGCCCTGACCCCATTTGCCGCCGTACATGGTGTGCACGGCCTCGACGTAAGGAGCGGACTCATTTCCGAATCGCTTCCCGTCGGCGTTGACCATGATCGCGCCCGGCAGATTGCGCTCGGCGAGGGCGAACCATGGCTTGCCCTCACCCTTGAAGATGGTCGGCCCCCACCAGGAGTCCTCCATGAAGCCGATATCGCCACCGACCTCCATACCCGCGAGGATGCCGTCACCGGTATTGGCCGCCGCACCCGTGGTCCAGTCGGTGGTGATGGGCTGACGCTGGTACTTGGTTCGCATCTCGGCGTTGTGCTCGAAACCGCCGGTGCCCAGCACCACGCCGTAGCGGGCCTTGAAGATCGTCGGCTCGCCGTCGACGGTCGCCTCCACGCCCACGACCCGGTCACCCTCGGTGATCAGCTTGGTCAGGGGAGTGTTCAGCAGCACCGGCACGTTCGCGTCCAGCAGGCCCTTGCGCATGGCCGCGATGATGGCCTGGCCCATCCCGAGGATGTGCTTGCCGGTGAACTTGGCCAGATAGGTGCGGGCGCCGACCCGCAGTGCTCGCGCCATGCCCTTCGGATGCCGCTTGATCAGGTTGAGCCGTACGAAGTCGGCCTGCATGACCACCACGTTCAGCGGGGCCTTGGCATAAGGCGGTTCCAGATTCGCCAGTTCGGCGCCCAGCACCTTGGCATTGAACGGCTTCGGTTCGCAGGACCGGCCCGAACCCAGGCCGCCCGGGGCCTCCGGGTGGTAGTCGGAGTATCCCGGCACCCACTTCATCTGCAGCGGGGAGTGATCGAGGACGAAGTCGAAGGCCTCGGCACCGCGGTCGATGTAGGTGTCGATCTTCTCCTTCGGCACCACGTCGCCGATGATGCTGTGCAGGTAGCGGCGGGCCTCGTCCCGGTCATCGGGCCGGCCGGACGCCTTGAGCGCCTTGTTGCCCGGGATCCACACACCGCCACCGCTACGCGCTGTCGAACCGCCGTAGTGCGCGGCCTTCTCGATGAGCACCGCACGCAGGCCGTGGTGCGCGGCGGCGAGGGCGGCGGTCATTCCGGCGGCGCCGCTGCCGACCACCACCACATCGTATTCCCGATCAGTCATGTAGAACACGTTATAGAATCAGAGCAGGTTCGGTCTATATTGGTCTGGCAGATGGGACTGCAGACACGTGAAAATGCAGGAAAACTCGTTTCAGTTTGCATCCCGGTAACCGGGAGTTCCCAGAGCGAGTGCCCCAATGGAAGGAAACAAGCGTGCTGTCCGACGCGGTACGGAATGAACTGGCCGCGGAGCTCGCGGTCGCCGAACGAGACCGGATGCCGATCGACCCGCTGGTCACGCGGCATCCGGCGATCGACGTTGTCGACGCCTACGAGATCCAGCTGCGCAATATCCGGCAGCGGCTGGCCGACGGCGCGACCGTGGTCGGGCACAAGGTCGGCCTCTCGTCGAAGGCCATGCAGGAGATGATGGGCGTCGACGAGCCCGACTACGGCCATCTGCTCGCCGATATGCAGGTGTTCGAGGATGTCCCGGTGGACACCTCGAAGTTCCTCTACCCGCGCGTAGAGGTCGAGGTCGGCTTCGTACTGGGCGCGGATCTGCCGGGCGAGGACTGCACCGAGGCCGATGTGCTGGCCGCGACGGTCGCCTATGCGCCCGCGATCGAGCTCATCGACACCCGCATCAAGAACTGGAACATCGCGCTGTGCGACACCATCGCCGACAACGCGTCCTCGGCGGGCTGGGTGCTCGGGCCCGAGCGAGTCGCTCCGGAACGCCTGGATATCAAGGCGATCGATGCGACGCTGACCCGTAACGGCGAAGTGGTCGCCGAGGGCCGCAGCGACGCTGTACTCGACGATCCGACCATCGCGGTGGCGTGGCTGGCCCGCAAGGTCGCCTCGTTCGGGGTGCGGTTGAAGGCCGGCGACATCGTGTTGCCGGGCTCCTGCACCCGCGCCATCGACGCCCGTCCGGGTGACGACTTCCATGCCGAGTTCGCTGGACTCGGTTCCGTCCGTTTGAAATTCAGCTGAGGGAGATCTAGTGCCAAGCAACGGGAAGGTTACAGCCGCGATCGTCGGCTCCGGCAATATCAGCACCGATCTGCTGTACAAGCTGCTGCGTTCGGAGCGGATCGAACCGCGCTGGATGATCGGTATCGATCCGGACAGCGAGGGCCTGAAGCGCGCTCGCGGTCTGGGGCTCGAGACTTCGGCCGAGGGCGCCGACTGGCTGCTCGCGCTGCCGGAGAAGCCGGACATGCTGTTCGAGGCGACCTCGGCGTACGTGCACCGCGAATACGCGCCCAAGTACGAGGCGGCCGGGATCCGCGCGGTCGATCTGACTCCCGCCGCGGTCGGCCCCGCCGTCGTGCCACCGGTCAACCTCGGCGCCAATATCGACACCCCGAACGTGAACATGATCACCTGCGGTGGGCAGGCGACGATTCCGATCGTCGCGGCCGTGTCCCGCGTGGTCGAGGTGGCTTACGCCGAGATCGTCGCCTCGGTGTCGTCGGTATCCGCCGGACCCGGCACCCGCGCCAATATCGACGAGTTCACCAAGACCACCAGCCGCGGTGTGGAGACCATCGGCGGCGCGAAGCGCGGTAAAGCGATCATCATCCTGAACCCGGCCGAGCCGCCGATGATCATGCGCGACACCATCTTCGCCGCGATCCCCGAGGACGCCGATACCGCGGCGATCACCGAATTGATCCACAAGATGGTCGCCGACATCCAGGAATACGTGCCCGGCTACCGCCTGCTCAACGAGCCGCAGTTCGACAAGCCGAGCGTGATCTCCGGCGGTATGGCGAAGGTTTCGGTCTTCGTGGAGGTCGAGGGCGCGGGCGACTTCCTGCCCCCGTACGCCGGCAACCTCGACATCATGACCGCCGCCGCCACCCGGGTGGGCGAGGTCATGGCCGAACAGATCCTCACGGCTCGGGTCTAGGAGGGACCACATCATGAACTACGTATTGCAGCCGTTCTCACAGGAACTCGACGTTCGCGTCACCGACACCTCGCTGCGCGACGGTTCGCATCACAAGCGGCACCAGTTCACCGCGACCGAGGTCCGCGATATCGTCGCGGCCGTCGATGCCGCCGGTGTGCCGGTCATCGAGGTCACCCACGGTGACGGTCTCGGCGGTTCCTCGTTCAACTACGGGTTCTCCAAAACCCCTGAGCAGGAACTGATCACGATCGCGGCACAGACCGCGAAGCAGGCCAAGATCGCGGTCCTGATGCTGCCCGGCGTGGGGGTCAAGGAGGACATCAAGGTCTCCCAGGACAACGGCGCGTCCATCGTCCGCATCGCCACCCACTGTACCGAGGCCGATGTCTCGATCCAGCACTTCGGCTACGCCCGCGACCTCGGTCTGGAAACCGTCGGCTTCCTGATGATGTCGCATTCGCAGCCGCCGGAGGTGCTGGCCAAACAGGCACGCATCATGGCCGATGCCGGTTGCCAGTGCGTCTATGTGGTGGACTCGGCCGGTGCGCTGGTGCTGGATCAGGTGACCGATCGCATCGCCGCGGTTGTCGCCGAACTCGGTGACGACGCCCAGGTCGGCTTCCACGGCCACGAAAACCTGGACCTCGCCGTCGCCAACTCCATCTATGCGGTCAAGGCCGGTGCCAAGCAGATCGACGGCAGCGCACGGCGTTTCGGCGCCGGCGCTGGCAATACGCCGGTCGAGGCATTCATCGGCGTCGCCGACAAGATCGGCATCAAGACCGGCATCGATTTCTTCGCCATCGCCGACGCCGCCGAGGACGTGGTGCGCCCGGTCATGCCGCAGGAGTGCCTGCTCGACCGCCAGGCCCTGATGATGGGCTACGCCGGGGTGTACTCCAGCTTCCTCAAGCACGCGGAGCGGCAGGCCGAACGCTACGGAGTCTCGGCCGCGGAGATGCTGGTCCGCGCGGGCAAGCGCAAGCTGGTCGGCGGCCAGGAAGACCAGCTGATCGACATCGCGCTGGAACTGCAGCGCGAACAGGCGGGCGCTACCGCCTGATCGACCCGCCACGAGGGCCGCGAACGTCAGTCGTTCGCGGCCCTCGATTGTTTCCGGTGGTTCGTCCCCGGGGCGACTGGATTTCATGCCGCGCCCTCGGAACTCGGAGGATTGTTCATTCCCACTGTGGAATAGCCGTGTAACGCGCGGGACTTTTTCGCTGATAAAGTCCCCGACGGCCCGACAATGAGTGCAGGGGGTGCGGGAAAAATATCATGCACTTGCCCGGGTCGCGGCCGATAAATTCGACAAATTACGCGAAGGAGACGTTGTGAAGATAAGGACGCTGATCGGCGGAACCATTGCTGCCGTTGCTCTCTCGATGGCCGGTGGTGCCGTGGCTACCGCAGCTCCGGCAACGACTGCGACCGCGGCGACCGCTGTGAATCCGGCGGACTATCTCGTCGGCGACACTGTTTATTTCAGTATCGGGTCGGTTAATTGCTCCATGCATACGAACGGGGATGTCGGCTGTGACATCCCGGCGGGTATCGCGAATTTCTATGGTCTGCCGATCACCAATCTCGCGATCGATTTGCCGTTTCTGCCTGCTCATCCGACATTCGGTCTGACCGGCCCGCTCGGCCGCCCCGATAGCCGTTCGCTCGATGTTGGTCCGGCCGCCGACGGCTATGACTACGGCGGCGTCATCAATTATGGCGGCGCCACGTGCAGTGGTGGCGGACGCGGCGCGATCACCTGCTCTTCGAAGGGGCACAGCTTCAGCTTCGGCTGGTCGGGCACGACCCTCAGCTGAGCTGTGTTTTTGGCCTCCGCTTCGCTCCGGCGGGGTTGGCGGCCCCTTGGTCTCGCCGATCGGCACCCGCTGCTTGCTCCTTCGTCGCGTGCGCAGCGGGCACCGATCGGCGAGACGGCCGCCAACCCACCCACCCACTGTTTCCATCCCGGGAACGCTTCTGGCGTGCCTGGGGTCGTTGGGTAGGCATGGTCGCCCTTTCGGGGGGATCCGGTTCCGTACGGTCTGTACCTGGCGCGGCAGTGGAGTGGTGACGGACGGTGACGCGGCCGCGACGAGCCGGTTGATACAGTCGTGTATCCAGTTGTCGAGGGAGAAGGACCGGGTATGTCATCTCTCGATGACGGAGAACCTCGGACGACCAAGCGGCGGGCCGAGACTCGGCAGCGGCTGCTGGATGCCGCCTTCGATGCCTTCGCCGAGGAGGGGTTCGGGCGGTGCACGGTCGAGCAGATCTGTGAGCGGGCCGGATTCACCCGGGGAGCCTTCTACTCCAACTTCACCTCGCTCGAGGAGCTGTTCCTCGATATGTGGGAGGTGCGCTCGGGGCAGATGCTGCAGGAGCTGGCCGGTGTCCTGGATTCGGCGGCGGTTATCGCGGTGGGGGATCTGCGGGCCGGTGTGGAACAGGTATTGCGTGCGGTTCCCCTGGACGACAAGTGGTTTCGCATCACGGCCGAATTCACCGCGCATGCTCTGCGCAATCCGCCGCTGCGCCGCGTGATGGTCGCCCGTGAGAACGCCATCGTCGCCGCCCTGCTGCCGGTTCTCGAAGCGCTCTTGGCTCGCATCGGCCGCACCGTCGTCGATCGCGAAGGGTTGGGGAGTGCGGTGGTCGCCGTGCACGACGGCACCGCCACCCAATGCCTGCTCGACCCCGGCAGCACGACCGCCTGGGATCAGCGGGTCACGCTGTTCACCCAGGTCGCGATGGGCTACAGCGTTGCCGATCCAGGGTGATCCGAGTCCGCCGACATCGGCGGGCCATCGCGCTCGCCGCACATGCTGGAAAGGAATCGCGATATGAGTGTCGCGGTCGAACGCGGTCCCGGCGAGTTGATCACGGTGGGGGAAGATCGCGTGCATCTACGCCGCGACGGTGATCCGCGTGGCCGTGCGGTGGTCCTGATACACGGATTCGCGGGATCGCTGCACTGGTTCGAACGGGTGGCGCCGCTACTGGCCGCGGCCGGGTACCAGCCGATCCGTATCGATCTGCGCGGGCACGGGCACACCGGTGTCCCGGTGCGCGATCATCCCGCCGCGGGGAGTGCGCTCGCCGCCGATCTCGGCGGGCCCGCACAGGGGCGCATGGTCGCCGGCTTGCTCGATGCCCTCGAACTGGATGGCGTTGTGGTCGTGGGACATTCCTTCGGTGCCGACGCGGCGTTGGCGGCGGCCGGGCAGTCCGCGCGGGTCGGGGCGGTGGGGATCATCGATCAGGCTCCCGACTACAGCTATGCGAAATTCCCCAGTGGCGATGCGGCACTGGCGAATCCGATGCTCGGCCCGCTGCTGCATCGACTCGCGGCGCCACCGTTCGTCCGTATCGGATTGCGCTACGCGGTGGCCCCGGGGTTCGATCTCCGTACCGCCTTCGCGAATCCGGATCAGGCTGTCATCGACTATCGCCTGATGAATCCGGCTGTGGCACAAGCTGTTGTCACCCAGCGCCGCCGTCGTCTCGCCGCCGACCCGCTGGATGCTCAGCTGCGTCGCCTCGCGATTCCCGCACTCGTCGTGCACGGCACCGAGGATCGCTTCTACGACTGGAAACTCACCGCCCAGCGGTATCGCGCCGCGGGTGCGCGGGTCGACATCATCGAGGGTGCGGGCCATTCTCCGAATGTGGAATGTCCCGGCAGGGTCGCCGAACTGCTCGGCGGATTCGTGCGCTCGGTGACCGCGGTCTGACTATGGGCCCCCGCATCGTTGTCCGGTGGGGCCGGGCACTGCTGCCGTACTCTGATGCGCGCAATCGCCGTCCGGCTTCGGTTCGCTGCTGCCCCGGCGAGCGCGGCACGGCGATCGACTACCGCAGGCCGTGACCGGCAGCCCGGGTGTCGCCGGTCACGTATACGAACTCGGAGGAACCGACTGTGACCGACCGTCCCGCACTGGCGGAAGCGCTGGATCTGCAACCCCATCCCGAAGGTGGCTGGTTCCGCGAAACCTGGCGCAGCGGGGTCGAATTCGAACCGGAGGGGTATAACGGCCCGCGGGCCTGCGCGACCGCCATCAACTTCCTGCTGCTGCCGCACGAACGATCCGCTCCGCACACCGTCCGATCGGACGAGATCTGGTTGTGGCAGCGCGGCGGTCCGCTGTTGCTGAATATCGGCGGCGAGGAGGTGACGCTGGGCCCGGATGTCGAACGGGGGCAACTGCTTCAGGCCGTGGTCCCGGCCGGAGTCGGTCAGGCCGCCCGGCCGGCCGGTGACGAGTATGTGCTGGTGAGTTGCGTGGTCGCGCCGGGGTTCGATTTCACCGATTTCCAGCTGGACTGAGTGCTGCCGGTGGGCGTTCGCATGACGCCGGCACTCGCAGGCGGCTGGGTCGAGTACGGCGTCCGGTCCGGCCCGCGGCGCTGAACGCATCGGGCCCGCACGTCCGGACAGGACGTGCGGGCCCGAGAGCTCCGGTCTATTCGTCGACGGCGAGTATGCCCTCATCGAGCGCGTACTGGATCGACTTCTCCAGGTCCGGGCACGGATCAGGTTTGCCGGGCCCGGCCAGTTTGGCGAAGACGGGGCAGTGTTCGGCCGGGCTGACCGTCCACTGCAGCGAGCGCTGATGCGAGGACGACTTGCGGACCAGGACCTCCACGCCGCACGCGCGGCAGGCCACCGGTGTCATGCCGTCCTCGAGATAGCGCTGCTTGTCGACCACGGTCTGGGCGCGCACCTGTTCCCGGCGTTCCGGACGGTCCGCGAAATCGGGTGCTTTGGCCCAGGTGGCCATCAGGCACCCGCCTCCTGCTTGACCGCGGCGTCTTTCTCCGCGGCCTCTTCTTCGGCCTTGCGCCGCAGATTCTCCGCGACCTCGGCCTCCCAGTGCTCGTTGGCCTTGGTGGTGTCGACCTCGAATTCGAAGCGCTGCACCATCTTCGGGTCGATATCGGCGACATCCACGTAGAACTGGTCGTACCAGCGGCGCAGCTGGTAGACCGGGCCGTCCTCCTCGCAGAGCAGCGGATTGTCGATCTTGGACTTGTGCTTCCAGATCTCCACGTCCTGCAGGAAGCCGTCACCGAAGAAGTCGGCCATGCTGTTGGCCAGCTTCATCGCGGTGTCGTTGTCGATGCCCTTGGGGATCTCGACCGACAGTCCGTACTGCAGCGTGAACGAATCCTGCGTGACCGGGTAGTGGCAGTTGATCAGCTGAACCTTGATCTCGTAGCCACCGTAGAGATTGGTCAGCGGATTGATCATGTAGGACGGACCGAAGTAGGAGGCCTCCGACTTCAGCAGCGTCTCGCCGCCGTACTTGGCGGCCATACCGATATCCGGACGGCCCTTGGTCTCGAGGAACTGCGTCGCCACATGGCCCTCGAAGACGTTCTTGAAGTACGTCGGGAACGCGAAGTGGATGTAGAAGAAGTGGGCCATATCCACCACGTTGTCGACGATCTCGCGGCAGTTCGCGCCCTCGATCAGCATGGTGTTCCAGGTCCACGGAGTCCACCCGCTGCTGAGCTCCTCCGACGGCTTGCCCTCGGCGTCGGTGTACGGGCCCTCGATGTACGGGATGGTGACCTCGTCCGGCGGCGGCTTGCCCTCGTGGTCGTGCCAGACGAACAGCTGTCCGTTGCGCTCGAGCGTGCTCCACGCGCGGGTTCGTGCCAAGGGCGGCACCCGGCGGGCGTACGGGATCGAGGTGCAGCGGCCGTTGCCGCCCCAGCGCCAGTCATGGAACGGGCAGGCGATGGAGTCGCCCTTGACCTCGCCCATGCTGAGATCTCCGCCGAGATGGCGGCAGTAGGCGTCGAGCACTTTGAGCTCGTTGTCACTGTTGGCCCACACCACGAGTTTGGTGCCGAACGCCTGCACGGCATGCGGCTTACCGTCGCGGAACGTCTCGGTCAGGCCCAGGCAATGCCAGCCCCGCGCATACCGCGTCGGTGCCGAGCCGACGTCGATCTCGCGGACCTTCGAGCCCCGCTGTGCGGGATTGGCGGCCTCCCGGGTCCCTGCGGGGTTACGCAAGCTGCCTCCTCCGGGCCCGTCGCTCGGCCGCGGTGCGGTCTCTGCCATCGTCATCCCTCCTCTGGAAGTACTAGAACACGTTACAAAATTGAGCGGCCCAGCGCCAGCCATTCAGCGGACTACCAGGCAAAGGGCTTCGTTATGGGACAATGAACACCCGTTCTCGACATAAATAAGAACGTGTTCTAGTCTCAACATAAGCATCGGTTCCGCTGAGTGGTCCGAACCGGTGGCGGCGCGCCCGCCACGGCGGCCGATGCACCCGTTGGCGATTTCGATCAGGCAGGAGCAACTGGCGAGATGACGCAAGAAGTAGTTGAGCGGGTCGAGGCGCTGTTGCCGACCCTGCGCGAGCGCGCCCAGGAGACCGAGGACCTGCGCCGCCTTCCCGATCAGACGGTCAAGGATCTGCAGGCGACCGGCTTCTTCAAGCTCGTGCAGCCCAAACAGTGGGGCGGCTACGCCTGTGATCCGGTGATCTTCTACGACACCGTCCGCAAGATCGCGAGCGCCTGCGGTTCCACCGGCTGGTGCGCCGGCATCCTCGGCATCCACAACTGGCATCTGGCGCTGTTCGATCAGCGCGCGCAGGAAGAGGTGTGGGGCAACGACACCGAGGTCCGGATCTCCTCCTCCTACGCCCCGATGGGCGCGGGTGTGGTGTCCGAGGACGGCGAGGGCTACATCGTCAACGGTTCGTGGGCCTGGTCCTCCGGCTCCGACCACGCCGACTGGGTATTCGTCGGCGGCCCGGTCATCAAGAACGGCAAGCCGGTCGACTTCGGCTCGTTCCTGATCCCCCGGAGCGAATACAAGATCAACGATGTGTGGCATGTGGTCGGCCTGCGCGGTACCGGCTCCAACACCGTCGTGGTCGAGAACGTGTACGTGCCCCGGCATCGCTTCCTCAGCATGAAGACCATGGGCGACCTGAAATCTCCTGGCCTGGAGCAGAATACGGACCCGCTGTACAAGATGCCGTGGGGAAGCATCCACCCCGCGACGATCACCACGCCGATCATCGGTATGGGCTACGGCGCCTACGAGGCCCACGTCGAGCATCAGGGAAAGCGCGTGCGGGCCGCCTACGCGGGCGAGAAGGCCAAGGACGACCCGTTCGGCAAGGTGCGTATCGCCGAGGCATCCAGTGACATCGACGCCGCTTGGCGTCAGCTGTCGGGCAATATCGCCGAGGAATACGCCTGCATTCTCGCGGACAAGGAAGTTCCGTTCGATCTGCGCGTCGCTGCCCGCCGCGACCAGGTGCGCGCCACCGGCCGCGTGATCGCGTCCATCGACCGCCTGTTCGAGGCGTCGGGTGCCACCGCCCTCGTGGAAGGCACTCCGCTGCAACGCTTCTGGCGCGACGCGCATGCCGGCCGCGTGCATGCCTCGCAGGACCCGGAGCGCGCCTACGCCATGTTCGGCACGCATGCCTTCGGCCTGCCGATCGTCGACACGATGGTGTAGCCGATGACCGACATCACCGAGGTGCGTGAGATCACCTACGAATCGACCTCCAAATTCGCGCAGGTGCGGCCCGATCTGAAGCTGCACTACCACGAGGTCGGCGTCGGTTTCGGGAGCGAAGCGACCAATGGAAACCGCCCCACCATCGTTTTACTTCACGGCGGCGGCCCGGGCGCCTCGTCCTGGTCGAACTTCTCCAAGAACATTCCGGTGCTGGCCCGTGACTTCCACGTGCTGGCCGTCGATCAGCCCGGTTTCGGGCAGTCGGACAAGCCGGTCGATCATCCGCAGTACTTCGTGCACAGCGCCTCGGCGCTGAAGGATCTGCTCGATACTCTCGGCGTCACCGATCGCGTTCACCTGCTGGGTAATTCGCTCGGCGGCGGTGCGGCGGTGCGGTTCGCGCTGGACTATCCGGACCGCGCGGGCAAGCTCGTGCTGATGGGCCCGGGCGGGTTGAGCACCAACCTGTTCGCGCCGGATCCGACCGAGGGCGTCAAGGCGCTGGGCAAGTTCAATGTCGAGCCCACCCGCGACAACCTGGAGAAGTTCCTGCGGATCATGGTCTTCGACCAGTCGCTGATCACGCCGGAACTGCTCGATGATCGGTTCGCCTCGGCCAACACGCCGGAATCGCTCGCGGCGACACGCGCGATGGGGAAGTCCTTCGCCAGTGCCGATTTCGAGAAGGGCATGCTCTGGCGCGACGCCTACAAACTGCGCCAGCCGGTGCTGCTGATCTGGGGCCGTGAGGACCGGGTCAATCCGCTCGACGGCGCGCTGGTGGCGCTGAAGTCGATTCCGCGGGCGCAGCTGCACGTGTTCGGTGGTTGCGGGCACTGGGCGCAGCTGGAGAAATTCGACGAATTCAACCGGCTGGCAATCGATTTCCTGTTCGGCGTGAAGGGGGATGCTGCCCGATGAGTATTCGCACGCTCGGGTACATGCGCATCGAGGCGACCGATATGGCCGCCTGGCGCGAGTATGGGCTCAAGGTGCTCGGCATGATGGAAGGTGACGGGCCCAACCCCGACGCCCTCTACCTGCGCATGGACGATTTCCCGGCCCGTCTGGTGATCGTCCCCGGTGAACAGGACCGGCTGCAGGTCTCCGGCTGGGAGGTCACCGACGCGCCCGGTCTGCAACAGCTTCGGGAAACTCTGACCAAGGCCGATGTGGCCTTCGAGGAGGGCACCAAGGACGAGCTGGCGGAACGTCGCGTCGAGGGCATGATCCGTTTCCGGGATCCCGCGGGCAATACGCTCGAGGCGTTCTATGGTGCGCAGTATCTGGCCCGCCGCTTCGTGAGTCCCTACGGGCACAAGTTCGTCACCGCCGAACAGGGCCTCGGTCATGTGGTGCTGACCTGTAGTGACGATGCCGCTGCGCAGGAGTTCTACCAGGGCGTGCTCGGCTTCCGGTTGCGTGACTCGATGCGGCTGCCACCGCAGATCGTGGGCCGTCCGGCCGACGGGGACCCGGCCTGGTTGCGTTTCTACGGCTGCAACCCGCGCCATCACGCGCTGGCGTTCCTGCCGTTGCCGAATCCGACCGGCATCGTGCATCTGATGGTCGAGGTGGAGAACTCCGACGACGTCGGCCTGTGCCTGGATCGCGCCATCCGCAAGAAGGTGAAGATGTCGGCCACGCTCGGCCGGCACATCAACGACAAGATGTTGTCGTTCTATATGAAGACGCCTGGCGGATTCGATATCGAATTCGGCTGTGAGGGTTTGGAAGTCGAGGATGAGTCCTGGATCGCGCGGGAATCCACCGCGGTGAGCCTGTGGGGTCACGACTTCTCGGTGGGATTCAAGTAGCGGCAGCGAGCGTAGCGACGCGGCCGGAGGCGGCAGCCTGCGTAACCACGGAGGCCGCCGCGCAGGTCGCCATCAAACACAGCGAGAGGGCGACGACATGACCACGACCGGCGAGCAACCCGAAATCGACGGCCGGCAGTTCCGGAATGTGCTGGGGCAGTTCTGTACCGGCATCACGGTGATCACCACCTTCGGCCCGTCCCAGAACGACACGGCCGACACCGCGCCGATCGGTTTCGCCTGTCAGTCCTTCGCCGCCCTCTCCCTCGATCCGCCGCTGGTGCTGTTCTGCCCCACCAAGGGGTCGCGCTCCTGGGCGGCGATCGAGCAGTCGGGCCGCTTCGCGGTCAACGTCCTCGCCGAGGAACAACAGCCGGTGTGCGCCCGCTTCGGTTCCCGCGAACCCGATAAGTTCGCCGGAATCAACTGGCACACTTCAGAACTGGGACTGCCGGTCCTGGGCGACGCGCTGGCCACGATCCAGTGCACAGTGGACAGCGTCGTCGACGGCGGCGATCACTACATCGTGATCGGCCGGGTGCTGGCCCTGTCGGAGTCCACCGACTCCGGCAGGCCGCTGTTGTTCTACCGCGGGCAGTACACCGCGATCGAACCGGAGAAGACCACTCCGGCGCCCTGGCGTGCCGACCTCGAGCACTTCCTCACCACGACCACGCTGGACACCTGGTTGTAGGACCGACCATCGCGCCGGTCCCGGAATAGATCCCGTAGACCTGCGTCGTTCGTTACCCTTCCTCTAATTGTGCTACATGTGGCTACGCTGTGACACATGAAGGTGATTACGCAACGAGAGTTCCGGAACAACTCCGCTGCCGTCATGGACGCCGTCGAATCCGGCGAAACGTTCCGCGTCACCCGTAATGGCACAGAAATCGCCGAGGTCCGCCCGGTGAGCCGGAAGCGGCGACCCTCTGCGGACGAGTTGGTGCGACGACACCGGACGTTGCCCCGCGTTGACCATGGGCGCATGCGACAAGAAGCCGACGAATTCTTCGGTACCGAGGACCGTATCGGCGACGAATCGTGAGCTCGGTGTCATGCCATCCTTCCGGTGTGCTCGATACCTGCGCGTATCTCGATCTGGCGGTACTCGATCCGGAATCTCTACCCTCGGTGCCGGAACTTACCGCCATCACCATGGCTGAACTCAGCCAAGGGGTGGCGATGGCGAAGGACCCGGCCACACGGGCCATACGATCCGAACAACTCGGTGCGGCAATTCTGGATTTCGAACCCCTGCCGTTCGATGAAGCGGCCGCGGTCCGATACGGAACTCTCGTTGCCCTGGTGCTGGTAGCGAAGCGAAATCCGCGGCCGCGGCCGATGGACCTGCAGATCGCCGCGATCGCTTCCGCTCGTGGCCTGCCGCTCTATACCCGCAATATCGACGACTTCAAGGGGCTGGACAGCATGCTGGAGGTCATCGGGGTCTGATGCCTCAGCTGAATGGGCTGGTGTGTTCCTGGCGGACCCCGTCGACATACAGTTCGACCTTCTCGTTGTAGAAGCAGACCAGCCCGGCCACCTTCTGGCTCTCCGGGAGCGGGGTGCGGTAGTACCAGACCAGGTCGGGGTATTCGGTGTCGCCGATGACGACGTTGTAGTACTCGGCGGTGCCCTTGTACGGGCAGCCGGTAGCCGTGGCCGATGGGGTGAGCAGGTCCATGCGGACATCGGTGAGGGGTAGGTAGTAGCGGGGAATCAGTCCGGTTTCATAGAGGATTCGCGGTGAATCCGATTCCGCCACAACCACACCGCCGAGCTCCACTCGCACCGTGCGAGAGCTGGCGAGGATGTCGACGCGAGTATAGGGATTGCGGGCGTGGACGACCATCGGCTCATCCTCCTCGAACCATCGGTCCATCAGCGCCCAATCCAGCCGGATGTGATCGCGTAGCTCGGGAATCGGTGAGTCCGGATAACGAAGTGCCGCAGCGGATCTGGTGGTGTCATCGATCACCACGTCGAATTCGGCGCCCTCGCCTCGGCTGGTGGAATGCCGGCTCGATCCGGTGGAAACCAGTTCGGCACGGACATCCTCGACCGGCACGTAGTAGGTGGGGTAATAGGGACTCTCCCACACCAGCAGTGGCCGGATCGTATCCGCGACCACCTGCCCCTCGACATAGGCCCGGATCCGCCGCTGCCCCGCCTCGGTCCGCACCCGCCCCCGATTCGTCTCGGTCATCTGCCCCACGGTACGCGCGGCGGGTGACCGGGGCCGGAAAGAAAGAAGCCGGAATCCGACCCGCGGGGTTCGCGGGCCGGATTCCGGCTTGCCGCCGTTGTGGTCAGAGAAGGGGTACCGCAACGGAGGGTGTCATCCGTGCCGACGGGTGGGTCGTTCACCGATGACCGGGTGTTCCCGCCGGTGGGCGGGAACAAGTTCGTTCAGTCGTCGCCTACGGTGATCGCTTCGGCTTCGGCCGCGCTGTGGGGTTCGGGATCGTGGTCGTCGACGTGTGCCAGGACGGAGCGTCCGGCCAGCAGGACCACCACGCCGATCGCGGTGCAGGCCGCGCCGACCCAGAACGGCAGGGCCATCTGTCGTTCGCCGAGCTTGCCTGCCAGGTACGGAGCGGCGGCGCCGCCGGCGAAGCGGACAAAGCTGTAGGCGGCCGAGGCGGTGGCCCGCTCGACCGGGGCGGAGATCATCACGGCCTCGGTGATCAGCGTGTTGTTCACGCCCAGGAACAGTCCGGCCAGGACGGTGCCCACGATCAGGACCGGCTTCTGATCGGCCCAGATCGCCATGACGGCGAGATCCGCGGCGAACAGGGCGAGTGCGGTCGCGATCATCGGCACGGTGCCGAACATGCGTTGCAGGCGGGGAGCCAGGAAGACCGATGCCAGTGCCAGCAGCAGACCCCAGCCGAAGAAGATGAACCCGATTGAATAGGTGCCCATGTTCAGCGGGAACGGGGTGTAGGCGAGCAGGGTGAAGAAGCCGTAGTTGTAGAGCAGCGCGGTGATACTCACCAGCAGCAGGCCGCGATGCCGTAAAGCCTTGAAGGGGGCCAGAATCGAGGTGTGTTGCGCCGGTTTCGGCACCTCGGGCAGCATCACGATGATCGCGACGAAGGCCACCGCCATCAGCACCGCGACGCCGAAGAACGGTGCGCGCCAGCTGAATCCGCCGAGGAACCCACCGACCAGCGGTCCGGCCGCGATACCGATACCCAGTGCCGCCTCGTAGAGGATGATGGCGCGGGCGACACCGCCGGTGGCCGCACCCACGATGGTGGCCAGTGCGGTCGCGATGAACAGCGCATTGCCCAGACCCCAACCGGCACGGAAGCCGACGATCTGCCCGACCGTTCCCGAACAGCCCGCCAATGCGGCGAATACGACGATGATGGCCAAACCGGCGAGCAGCGTCTTCTTCGCGCCGAAACGGCTGGACACCACGCCCGTGATCAACATCGCCACGCCGGTGACCAGCATGTAGCTGGTGAACAACAAGGTCACCTGTGACGGTGAGGCGTGCAGTTGTTCACCGATCGGCTTCAAGATCGGGTCGACCAGACCGATGCCCATGAAGGCGATGACCGATGCGAAAGCTACTGCCCAGACCGATTTGGGCTGCTTGGTCTTCGTAGTGGTCGTCGCCTCGGATACGGCCGGCGATGCGAGAGTGCTACTCATCGACGCTCCTAATTCGAGACTTCCTGTGGTTCAGCGGATTTCAGGGCTTCGAGCAGATCGGTCAGCTCGTTCTCGAGGTGGCTGAGGCGGTCGATATCGAAGTCGGGCAAACGGGCCGCGAGGGCGGTGCCGAACGCGCGGCGGGACGCGGATAATTCGGCGCGTCCCGCCGGCGTCAGCTCGACGACCACGGCTCTGGAGTCGTCGGGGTCCTTGGTGCGGGCGACGAATCCGGCGGATGTCAGCCGGCCGATCAGCGCCGTTGCCGAGGGCTGGGAACAACCGTCGAGATGCGCGAACTCGCTGATTCGCAGCGGTCCGTGCTCTTCGAGGGTGGACAGTGCTCGCACCAGTGCGCGCGGGAGGGCGTTGGTGCCCAGCGTGCCGGCAAGTCGAGTGAGCCGCGCCGCGGTGACGGCGATGTCGACCATGAGGGCCTCCGGAGTGGGGGCGATGGGCGACTCGTTCGACTGCACGAGAATTATATTACTTAAGCTAACTATGTATGTACATAGCCTAACTATGCATTTTCGGGGTGAGTTCACTCACGTTGGGAAAACAGCAGGTGGTAGAGGCTGTGGGGCGTCGAATGCGGCTCGTTGGACGTCGTGCGGAGACGGAACGCCCCGTGTCCTGATGGACACGGGGCCAATTCTCAGCGCTGACTATCGCGCAGCGGTAACCGGTCAGGCGGGGCGAGCGAGCGGCCGGCCCGGCATGCCGAACAACTCGGCGTCACCGTGGGCTCGCTTGAAGTACAGATGCGCGTCGTGCTCCCAGGTGATGGCGATACCGCCGTGCAGCTGCACCGTCTCCGACACCACTGAGCGGAACGTCTGCGAGCAGTGGATCCGCGCCGACTCCAGATCGAGGGTCGTCTCGCCGGTCACCGGCCGGTCCAGATCCGCGATCGCGGCGTAGGCGGCCGAACGCGCCGACTCCACCAGCACGTACATATCGGCCATCCGATGCTTGAGCGCCTGGAAGCTGCCGATCGCGCGGCCGAACTGCACCCGCGACTTGCTGTATTCGACTGTCATCTCGAGGCACTTCTCGGCCGCGCCGACCTGCTCGGCGGCCAGGGCGGCCCAGGCGACAGCGCGCAGGCGGGCGGTGATCGCGGCCGGATCACCATTGAGCAGGGTGGCCTTCGCGCCGTCGAAGGTGACGGTGCTCAACCGGCGGGTGGGATCCATCGTCCGGGTGACCGTGCGTGTGACTCCCGTTGTGGTGGCGTCGATTTCGTAGAGCCCGGAATCGGTGACCACGAGCAAGGTGTCGGCGCCGACTCCGTCGAGCACGTGGTGCGCGGTGCCGGTCAGTGTGTCGGCATCCGCCCGCACGCCGAATCCGGCGGGACGCTGCGAGCCCACACCTGTTGTCGCCCAGCCGTTCTCGTCGGCCCAGCACACCGCGAGAGTGCGGGCGCCCTCGGCGACCTCCGGCAGCAGCCGTTCCGCCGCGGCGGTGTCACCGCTGGCGAGGACGGCCTGCACGCCGAGGACCGCCGAACCCAGCATCGGGGGATTGTGCAGGGTGCGGCCGAGTTCCTCGACGACGACCAGCGCGGTGTCGAGGTCCGCGCCGACACCGCCGAACTCCTCCGGAATCGCCAGCGCGGCCACGCCGACCTGCTCGCACAGCAACTGCCACAGCCGCTCGTCGTAACCGGATTCGCTGTCGATGGCGCGGCGAAGCGCCGCACTGTCACCGTGTTTGGTGAGGACCGCGCGTACGGTACTCGCCAGCTCCCGCAGTTCCGCGATCTCGGTCATCTCCGTACTCCCGTCCGCACGTGGTGCCGGTGTGGCCCCGAGTGGATCATGCCTCGCCGCCGGGCGAGCGCAGCGCCGCGGCGACCCGGGCGCGATGGAAATCCGCTGTTCCCCATGCCGACCGGAGCGCGGTCGCCTTGGTCAGCCACAGTGACAGATCGCATTCGGCGGTGTAGCCGATCGCGCCGTGCACCTGCAGTGCGATACGCGCGGTCCGGTACGCGGCATCGGCGCAGGCGATCTTGGCCGCCGAGACGTCGCGCGCCCGATCGGCGGTGGTGAAGCTCAGCGCCGCACGCTGCACCAGGGGTTCGGCCATGTCGAGGCCGATCTTCGCATCCGCCAGATGATGTTTGATGGCCTGGTAGCGGCCGATCGGCTGGCCGAACTGCTGCCGCTGGATCACATAGGCGACGCTGGTGTCGAGCATCGCCTTGCCCGCGCCCAGCAGCTGCGCCGCGACGGCCAGGGCCCCGGCGTCGAAGGCGGTCGCCGCGGCGGCGCGCACCGAATCACCCTGTGCCACCAGCTCATCGGCGCTCACCGAATACAGCCGCCGGGCGGCGTCCACGGATTCGATCCGGTCGCCGGGGCGCGCGGTGTAGAGGCGATCGTCGTCCACGAGCAGTACGACATCGGAGGTATCGGCGTCCACCGCGGGGGTCTGCGGGGACAGCGCGATCGTGCCCAGCGCGCTGCCTTCGGCGAAGCCCGGCAGCCAGCGCTGTGCCGGACCGGAATCGTCGAGCGCCTGCAACAGAGCGGGAAGCACCGCGGCGGTCTCGACCAGCGGTCCCGGTACGGCGGCCCGGCCGAATTCCTGGGCCGCGACCACCAGATCGATGGTCTCGGCTCCCATACCGTCGTATTCCTCGGCGATCGCCAAGCCGAGCGCACCGGCGCCGGCGAGCTGGCGGATCAGCGCCCGGCCACCGTCGGCCTCGCCTTCGCCCCAGGTACGGATGGCCGCGGGGGTACTCGCCGCATCGCACATCTTGCGCAGACTGCCGGCGAAGTCGCGTTGTTCGGAGGACAGTGCAAATCTCATCGATGGGTCCATTCGGAGGTACGGCGCGGGGTCACGGGGTGGCGCACGGCGGGGCTCAACGCGGCAGTCCGAGCAGGCGTTCGGCGACGATATTGCGCTGGATCTCGTTGGTACCGGCGTAGATCGGGCCGGCCAGCGAGAACAGGTAGCCGTCGGTCCAGGAACCGGCCTGCTCGGCGGCGGTGCCGAGCAGATCCAGCGCGGTCTCGTGCATGGCGATATCGAGTTCGGACCAGAAGACCTTGTTGATCGATGATTCCGCGCCGAGCTTGCCGCCCTCCGACAGTCGCGTCACGGTGCCGAGAGTGTTGAGACGGTAGGCCTCCGCGCCGATCCAGGCGTCGACCACCTGATTGCGCGCCGCGGTATCGGCGGGATCGGCGGTCTCGCGCCACAGGTCGATGAGCCGGGCGGCGGTGGCGTTGAAGCGGCCGGGACTGCGCAGCGACAGGCCACGCTCATTACTCGACGTACTCATCGCGACGCGCCAGCCGGCACCCGGTTCGCCGATCACATCCCGGTCCGGAACGAAGACGTTGTCCAGGAAGATCTCCGCGAATCCGGGCTCGCCGTCGAGCTGCGGGATCGGGCGCACCGTGACGCCTTCGGCGGTGAGCGGGAACATCACGTAGGTCAGGCCTTTATGGCGCTCGGCCTCGGGATCGCTGCGGAACAGACCGAAGGCCCAGTCCGCGAATGACGCTCGCGAACTCCAGGTCTTCTGCCCGTTGAGGATCCAGCCGCCCTCGGTACGTTTGGCGCTGGAACGGATTCCGGCGAGGTCGCTACCGGCCTCCGGTTCCGACCAGGCCTGCGCCCAGATATCGTCGGCGCGAGCCATTCTCGGCAGAATCCGCTCGAGCTGTTCCGGCGTGCCGTGCTCGAACAGTGTCGGCGCCAGCAGGAAGATGCCGTTCTGGCTCACCCGGCCGGGCGCACCGGCTGCGTAGTACTCCTCCTCGAACAACACCCATTCCAGCAGGGACGCGTCCCGCCCGCCGTATTCGCGCTGCCACGACACGACCGACAACCGCGCGTCGGCAAGTGTGTGCTCCCAGGCGCGATGGGCCTCGAAGCCCTCGCGGGTGTCCATCGAGGGCAGCGGTTCGGCGGGGACGTTGGCGCGCAGGAATTCCCGTACCTCGAGCTGGAATTGCGCTGCGGCCGAATCGAGTTCGAGATCCATCTAGCTACCGTTCTGTTCTGCGGTGGTGGCGGTGGTCGTATCAGGCCCGGAGGCGGCAGCGTGTGTAACCACGGAGGGCCCTCGACCACCGCCCATGGACACTGCGGTGGCCTTCATCGACTTGGCGTTCATGCCGCCCAGCGAATCGGTGCCGACCTCGGCATTGTGGGCGTGGGCGAAATGGTGCAGTCCGAAGACCGAATCCATTCCGGCGCGCATACCCATCAGGTCCTCGCACTGGTTGACGGCTTTCTTGGTCAGCGCCAGCCCGAATTGCGGCATGGTGGCGATCTTCTCGGCCAGCTCCAGCGTGTGCGATTCCAGTTCGCCGCGCGGGACGACCCGGTTGACCATGCCCCATTCGTAGGCCTGCTCGGCACTGAAGCGGTCACCGGTGAACAGGACCTCCTTGGCCCGGCGCGGTCCCAGCACCCAGGGGTGGGCGAAATACTCCACACCGGGAATGCCCATGCGCACAACGGGATCGGAGAAGAACGCGTCCTCGGAGGCGACGATCATGTCGCATACCCAGGCCAGCATCATCGCGCCCGCGATACAGGCGCCCTGCACCATCGCGATGGTGGGCTTGGGAAGTTCGCGCCACCGGCGGCACATTCCGAGGTACACCTCGAGCTCCCGGGCGAAGCGCTGATCGCCGCCGGGCCGGTCGACGTGGTCCCACCACAGGGCGGCCTTGTTGTCGTAGCCGATGTGATGATCGCGCCCCGGGGTGCCGATATCGTGCCCGGCACTGAAGTGTTTTCCGTTGCCCGCCAGCACGATCACCTTGATCTCGGCGTCTGCTACCGCGCGCTCGAAGGCGGCGTCGAGGGCATAGGTCATCACCGAGTTCTGCGCGTTGCGGTAGTCCGGCCGGTTCATCGTGACGACGGCGATCGGTCCGCGCCGCTCATAGGTGACGACCTCACCTTCGTCCGGAATCGGCCCGGGGGACGCAGTGGGTGTGGTCATGAGATCTCCTCACGTAGTTGCCGCTTGAGTACCTTCCCGGCGGCGCTGTAGGGCAACTGATCCCGGAACTCCACGAATCGCGGCACCTTGAAGTTGGCCAAAGACTGTTTCGCGTAGGCGATCACGTCGTCGGCCTCGATCGCCGAGCCGTTGCGGCGCACGATGTAGACCTTGCCGACCTCGCCCATCCGCTCGTCGGGCACGCCGATCACCGCGGATTCGGCGACGCCGTCCAGTCGGGCGAGGGTCTGCTCGATCTCTGCCGGATAGACATTGAATCCACCGGAGATGTACATGTCCTTGAGCCGGTCGGTGATCTTGAGATATCCGCGGTCGTCGAGGATTCCGACATCGCCGGTGTGCAGCCAGCCCTCGGAATCGACGGTCTTGGCGGTGGCCTCGGGGTCGTCGAGATATCCGACCATCACATTCGGCCCGCGCAGCAGCACCTCGCCGTGATCACCGATGCGTACCTCGAATCCGGCCATCGCGGACCCGGAGGTATTGGCGATGGTCTCCGGATCGTCGTCGGGCAGGCACATGGTGCCGAAGCCGGAGGACTCCGACAGGCCGTAGGCGGTGACCACGACCTCGAATCGCAGTTCGCTGCGCATTCTTTCGACCAGTACCACCGGCACGGTTGCCGCACCCGTGACCGCGACCCGCAGGCTGCTCAGATCGAAATCCGCGCGGGCGGGATGTTCCAGGATGGTCTGGTAGATCGTTGGCGGCCCGGTCAGGACGGTGATGGCCTGTTCCTGCACCATCCGCATCGTCTGCGGCACATCGAAAGTCGCCTGCGGGACGATGGTCGCGCCGGTGACGACGCAGGCCAGGATGGCCGCCTTGTAGCCGAAGTTGTGGAAGAACGGCGGGATCACCAGATAGCGATCGGAGCTGCCGAGTGTGGAGCGCTGCGTCCAGCCCCGCACCACATCCAGCGCCTGCCGATGCGCGACCAGCGTGCCTTTGCTGCGCCCGGTGGTACCGGAGGTGAACAGGATGTCGGCGATATCGTCCGGCCGGACCGATTCCGCACGAGCGACGACATTGTCGACCGGAACGCTCGCCGAAAGTTCCGGCAGCGTCGACCACGCGATGGCGTCGTCGTAATGGGTTGCCTCACCCTCGGCCGGGATGACGATCACGGTATCGATCGCGAGCCCCGGTGCCGCGGCGCGCAATTCGGCCAGGCGCTGCCGCCCCAGGAACGGATCGGCGATGAACAGTGCCTTCGCGTTCACCCGGTCGATCACATCGGCGGCCTCGTCGGCGACGTAGCGGGTGTTCAGCGGCACGATCGCGGCGCCGACATAGTGCGATGCCAGTGCGGCCACCACCCAGTGCCAGGTGTTGGGCGCCCAGATCGCGATCCGGTCACCGCGCTCGATACCGCGTGCCAGCAGGGCCCCGGCGGTTTGGCGCACCTCGTCGAGCAGTTGCACCCAGCTCAGGTGCGTCTCGCCATCGCTGAGCGCGGGCGCGTCGCCGTGGATGCGCGCGGCTTCGTGCAGGGCGAGGGGAGTCGTCTGCGCAGGGGTCGTCACGTCGTCCTCGTTTTCCGCTATACAAAGCAAGTGCTTGGTAGGTTACTCTACGGGAGTGAGTGCGATCCAGACCCCCGATTCCGCCGCCGGCGCGGATGCCTCCGGCACGGAACCCGCCGGTACGGAAAACAGGGCCGACCGGGAATTCCGTGCCGAAGTGCGCGAATGGCTGGCCGAGAACCTGAACGGACAGTTTCGTGAGCTGCGCGGGCTCGGCGGGCCCGGAAGTGAGCACGAGGCCTTCGACGAGCGGCTCGAATGGGACCGCCACCTCGCCGCGGCCGGGCTCACCTGCCTCGGCTGGCCGGTGGAATACGGCGGCCGCGCCGCCACTCTGCGCCAGCAGGTGATCTTCCACGAGGAGTACGCGGGCGCCGATGCGCCGGCGCGCGTATCGCACCTGGGGGAGGAACTGCTCGGCCCGACCCTGCTCGCCTTCGGCACCGAGGAGCAGAAGCAGCGCTTCCTGCCCGGCATCCGCTCGGTCACCGAACTATGGTGTCAGGGATATTCCGAGCCCGGGGCCGGATCGGATCTGGCGAATGTCTCGACCACCGCCCGGCTGGACGGCGACGAGTGGTCGATCAACGGCCAGAAGATCTGGACCTCGCTGGCGCACCTGTCCGACTGGTGCTTCGTCATCGCCCGCACCGAACCCGGCTCGGCTCGGCATCACGGCCTGTCCTACCTCCTGGTGCCGATGAACCAGCCCGGTATCGAGGTACGGCCCATCATCCAGCTCACCGGTACCGCCGAATTCAACGAGGTCTTTTTCGACGATGCCCGCACCGCCGCCGATCTGGTGGTCGGCAAGCCCGGCGAGGGCTGGGGTGTCGCGATGGGCACGCTGACCTTCGAACGCGGCATCTCGACCGTGGGCCAGCAGATCCGCTTCGCCCGCGAGCTGTCGAATCTGGAGGCGGTAGCGAAAGCCAATGGCGCCCTGGATGATCCGGCGCTGGCCGAACGTGTCGATCTTGCGTGGGTGGGGCTGCGGGTGCTGCGCGCCCATGCGCTGCGCACACTGGAATCGGCGCACCGCGACGTCGACGCCCGCACCGCCGCCGGCCAGGCCTCGGTCTCGAAGTTGTTGTGGGCCAATTGGCATCGCGGCCTCGGCGATCTGGCCATGGATGTGCTGGGCGCGCAAGGACTGATCGCGCGTAATCCCGTGGACGGCACCGGCTCGGCCCTGGACCCGCATCCGGCCGACGATCTGAACCAATGGCAGCGTCTCTACCTGTTCACCCGCGCCGACACCATCTACGGCGGCTCGAACGAGGTGCAGCGCAACATCATCTCCGAACGCGTCCTCGGCCTGCCCCGCGAAGCACGCTGACCGCGTCGTACCAACATCGAAAGGACCTACAGTGCCTGATCTTTCGGCTCCGCCCCAGCCGACCACCGGCCACGGGCTGCTCGCCGGCCGCACCGCGGTGATCACCGCCGCCGCCGGTACCGGTATCGGTTCGGCCACCGCGCGCCGGCTGCTCGATGAGGGCGCCGATGTCGTCGTCTCCGACTGGCACGAGCGCCGGTTGAAGCAGACCGAGGAGGAACTCGCCGCCGAGTTCCCCGATCGCACGGTCGCCTCGGTGGTCTGCGATGTGACCAGCACCGCGCAGGTCGACGAGCTGGTCCGCGCCGCCGCGGAACGCCTGGGCCGGATCGACGTCATGGTCAACAACGCCGGACTGGGGGGGAGACCCCGGTCGTCGATATGACCGACGAGCAGTGGGACCGAGTCCTCGACATCACCCTGAACGGCACCTTCCGCTGCACGCGTGCGGTGCTGAACTACTTCCGCGGCGCCGGTCACGGCGGAGTGATCGTCAACAACGCCAGCGTGCTCGGCTGGCGCGCGCAGCACGGCCAGGCGCACTACGCCGCGGCCAAGGCCGGCGTCATGGCACTGACCCGCTGCAGCGCCGTCGAGGCCGCCGAGCTGGGTGTACGGATCAACGCGGTCGCCCCGAGCATCGCTCGCCACCCCTTCCTGGACAAGGTGAGCTCCACCGAACTGCTCGACCGCCTCGCCGCCGGGGAAGCCTTCGGCCGCGCCGCCGAGCCGTGGGAGGTCGCCGCCACCATCGCCATGCTGGCCAGCGACTACACCACCTACCTCACCGGCGAAGTGGTCTCCATCAGCAGCCAGCGGGCTTGAGCTGTATTTTTTGGCCTTCGCTTCGCTTCGGCGGGGTTGGCGGCGCTGTGTTGGTCTGGCCTCGCTCCGCCAACCCCGCCGGAGCGAAGCGGAGGCAAATAAACACTGGCGCCGACCACCCCTACCTGTGGGATCCTGATGTTGTCCGGTCCGACGGTTCGAAGGGACCACCCCTATGGGTCTGGACGGTCCTCAGGAAGACAACGAAGTACTGGAGCTCGAGCTGATACGCCAAGTGGTGCTGGCTCGGCGGCGGCAGGACGGCGTGGTGCTGGCCGCCCTCACTCTCGGCGCCGAAATACTCGATCACGCCGGTGACATCGCGTCTCGTGCCGCGCAGATCCTGCGTGCGCATCAGGTCGACGAGAGCGAGATCGCCCGCGATCCCCGCGGCGCGCTGCGCGCCGATATCGCCCGCGACGTTCGGCGTGCCCGCCGGATCGGGGTGGCGTGCGAGGCGGGGGCGTCCGATCCCGCCCGGGAACGCCGGCGGCAGCAGACCGAACTGCTGTGCGAGGTCCGCGCCGATCTGCTGGAGGTGGTGCGCCGCTGCCACCGCTTCAGGTTGGATCACATCGCCTTCGCCGACGGTATTGATCAGGGGCTGTCCGCCGCGACCGGCAAACTGGAGGGCGCGGCCGATCGTGACACCTATCTCGCATGGCAGCGCGGGATGGTGCTCAAACTCAACGAGATCCCCGAACCAGGTGGTCCGCCCCGGGTGCTGGCGACCGTCGACGCCGGTCCGGACCGTGGCCCGCTACAGGTGGAATGGGACAGTTGCGAACGGCGGCTGGCCCTGGTGGCCCGGATGAAACGAGCCGGGATACCGCCCCTGGAGATCTGCGATCGGTTACTCGTCGATCTGTCGATGTCCTCACCGTTGCGCTATTCCATTCGCTGACCGGCGGCGGGGGTCGGCCATGCTAGACCAAGCAAATGCTTGGTTGTATTATGGCCGAGTGACCGCATCCGAGGCCTCCAAATCCGCACGCCGCAACGAACTGCTCGGCCTGGCCGCCGGCCTGTTCGCCGAGCGCGGCCTGCGAGCGACCACGGTCCGCGATATCGCCGATGCGGCCGGAATTCTGTCCGGCAGTCTCTACCACCATTTCGACTCCAAAGAGGCGATGGTGGACGAAATCCTGCGCGGCTTCCTCGATGATCTGTTCGGCCGCTACCGCGAGATCGTCGCCGCGACCCTGTCGCCCCGGGACACCCTGGAGGCGTTGGTCATCGCGTCCTGCGAATCCTTCGATCGCTGGCACTCCGCCGTAGCGATATATCAGGCCGAGGCCAAAAGGCTCAGTGAGACACCGCGTTTCGAGTACATCGCCGAATACAACCGGGAATTCCGGGCGCTGTGGCGCAATGTGCTCACCGAGGGCGTGCGCGATGGCAGCTTCCGGTCCGAACTCGATGTCGAACTCGCCTTCCGCTTCCTGCGCGACACGGTGTGGGTGGCGGTGCGCTGGTATGCCCCCGGCGGCCGCATCACCGCGGACGCCCTGGCCAAGCAGTATCTGACCATCGTGCTGGATGGGCTCTCCAACCCCGAGAACCGTTCCAAGGCAACGTAATACGAGACCGATTCTGCCGGAGCGCAATCTTCCGGTACATCCGAACAGGAGCGTTACATGTCCACACCGTCCGATCGCCGCCAGTACGCACCGGTGCGCGAGGCCTATGTCATTGATGCCGTTCGGACCCCGATCGGTAAGCGCGGTGGCGCGCTGGCCGGTGTGCATCCCGCCGATCTCGGTGCCGCCGCACTGCAGGGTCTGCTGGGCCGCAACGATATCGACCCGGGCAAGGTCGACGATGTGATCTTCGGCTGCGTCGACGCCATCGGCCCGCAGGCCGGAAATATCGCCCGCACCGCGTGGCTGGCGGCCGGTTATCCGGAGGAGGTGCCCGGCACCACGGTGGACCGGCAGTGCGGATCCAGCCAGCAGGCAATCAATTTCGGCGCCCAGGCCATCATGAGCGGCACCGCCGAGGTGATCGTCGCCGGTGGTGTGCAGAACATGAGCGCCATCCCGATCTCGGCCGCGATGCTCGCCGGTAAGGAGTACGGCTTCGATTCCCCGTTCGTCGGTTCGACGGGCTGGGACCATCGCTACGGCACCGGTGAGGTCTCGCAGTTCAACGGCGCGCAGATGATCGCCGAGAAGTGGGATATCAGCCGAGAGGATATGGAGCGCTGGGCACTTCGCTCGCACCAGCGTGCCCGCCAGGCCATCGGCGAGGGTGCCTTCGACCGCGAGATCGTCCCGGTCGGGGACTTCTGGATCGACGAGGGTCCGCGTGAGACCAGCCTGGAGAAGATGGCCGGCCTCAAGCCGCTCTCCGAGGGCAGCCGCCTGACCGCCGCGGTCGCCAGCCAGATCTCCGACGGCGCCAGCGCCACTCTGCTCGCCTCCGATTGGGCCGTCGCCGAATACGGCCTGAAGCCGCGTGCCCGCATCCATCACGTCAGCGCCCGGGGCGCCGATCCGATCTACATGCTCACCGCCCCCATCCCCGCGACCAAGTGGGCACTGGAGAAGACCGGCCTGACCATCGACGATATGGATGTCATCGAGATCAACGAGGCATTCGCCCCGGTGGTCCTGGCCTGGCTGAAGGAAACCGGCGCCGACCCCGACAAGGTCAACGTCCACGGCGGCGCCATCGCCCTGGGCCACCCCCTCGGCGCCACCGGAGCCAAGCTGTTCGCCACCCTGCTCAACGAGCTGGAGCGGGTCAACGGCCGCTACGGCCTGCTCACCATCTGCGAGGGCGGCGGCACGGCCAACGCCACGATTATCGAGCGCATCGCCTGACGGCAAGGATCGGGCCGGTAGGCGGAGTAGCGAATTCACTTCTCTCCCGGACGAATCCGGCTGAACCACGTGACAATGGCGGGTGCCGACACGGGCACCCGCCATTGCGCGTACCGATGTACTCAGCCGCGCCATCGGCAAACGAGTCACCGAGTGCGACTGCGCATCGAATCCAATCGTCGGGCCGTGAATCTCCTTCGTGAGAAGGGAGATCCGTCTGTCGGTTGCCGCAATCGGGGCGGTGCCCGCAGCGGAATCTTGCTCACGCCATGCGCACGGCAAGGGTCCTGCCGTGGGCCGTGCCTTCCACCGCGTCCACGTACACCCGCGCGACGTCGGCGACCGGGATCCCGCCGGCCGGATCCATACCCAGGCCCAGAAGTGTTTCGCGCACCCAGCCGGGGCTGACGGTGTTCAGGCGGATGCCGCGCGGCATCTCGGTCGCCGCGGCATGCACGAATGCCTCCAGGCCGGCGTTGACCAGGTAGCCGAGCGAGCTTCCCGGAATGGGCTCGGCGAACCGGCCGCTGGTGAGCGTCACGGATCCGCCGTCTCGTACGTGTGGGAGTGCGCGCCGGACCAGGTTCACCTGTCCGATGAGCTTTCCGTCGAGACCATTCCAGAAGTCCTTGTCCGACAGGGTGTTCAGTGGTGTGAGACCACCGCTCGCGGCGCAGCACACCACCGCGTCCACTTCGCCGATCTCCGCGAGCAGGGCGTCGATCGTCGTGGTATCCGCCATGTCCACCCGTACCGGGCCGCGACGGGACGCACGCACCACTTCATGGCGCGCCGCCCGGTTGTCGGCGACGGCGCTGCCGATGGTTCCGGTCGCACCGATCACAACAATCTTCATCCCACATCCTTTTCTGTCCGGTGGTTCTGCTGCCGGAATCAGCCTGCGACGATCGACGCCCCGGACCCAGCCCTCTACCGGATGTACATCCCCGGTGACTACATCCGACAGGGGCAGGCTCGACGGCCGCCGATCCGCGACACTGGTATGCATGAGCGCACCAACGGAACTGGGCGAGTTCCTGCGATCGAGACGGGCACGGCTGCAACCCGGCGACGCGGGACTTCCTGTCTACGGAGGACGCCGCCGGGTGCCCGGTCTGCGCCGCGAGGAGCTTGCTCAGCTCGCCGGCGTAACATGTCGGTTACAAACTACATGTGTGTTGAACAGCAATTTATTGAGACTTGGTAGCCGTGAACAGCGCCTTTCCAGATAAGAAACCCCACGATGTCCGTCGTCAAGTCGACCGGACATCGTGGGGTTCTGTCTTAGAGCGCTGCCACGGCGCGATGGTGGACGGCGTGGTCAGAAGCGGAGTTCGGGGATGGTGTTGAGGTCGATGCCGTGGCGTGCGTAGATCTTGATGGTGTTCTCGGCGGTGAGGTCGGCCTCGGTGTATCCGAGGAGTTCGGCGGTGTGGATGACGTCGGCCTTGGTGGCGGCCTCGATTTCCAGGTAGGTCGGGATTCGTGGCCAGGTGTCGAGTTCGAGCTGTGCGCCGTCGAGTGTGAAGCTGACGCGCTTGGTTTCCTGATATGACTTGGCTGTGAAGCCGAGCATCTCGAGTAGGGTGTTGGTGGCGGCGAAGTCGTCCACGTTCACCTCTACCTCGTGGGTGCCATCGATGGCGTCGCTGGTGATCTCTTTGACCGCGAGCGTGGTGCCAGTCCCGTTGTCGCGCAGCCTTATCCACTTGGACTCGTCGCCGGGAGTGATGTCGTAGACGAATCGGCGCATGAAGCGTTCGCCGAGTTTGTGTCCGCCTTTTTCCAGGATGCGGGGTTCGATGGTGGCAGGGTCGATACCGAGGATCTTGGCTTCGTGCTCGATGGCCACTGGTGGGCTCTCCTAATCGGGTAGATGTGTTGGATCGACGTTATCCCGCCCGCTGGGTGGCGAGCTGTTGGTATTCGGTGTCGCGGAGGGTGAGGATCTCGTGAGGCAGTGGGCTGGTTAGGAATTCGTGTAGCGGTAGGCACAGGTCCATGCGCTGTATGCACACGCCGACCTGAAATGTGCCTGTCCGGTCGTAGTAGAGCCGCACGCCGTAGAAGCCTTCCTCGCAATCGGTGCCGTTGTTGAATCGACACCCGGCGCAGGTCGTCGGTAGCCGGACCGGGCGAACCTGTTTGAAGTACACGCGACGCCGGTCAGGGAGCCGATAAGCGGTGCGCGAGCCGGATACCCCTGAGGTCAGATAGTGCGCCTCGGCTACGGCCCCGCGTTCGGTGAGGATGCGTTCGATGGCGTCGATGGAGGCTGCGCCACGATCGAGCGAGTTGAGTAGCCGCACCGTCAGGTGTGGTGAGTAGTGATCCAATAGGCGATGAACTCGTGGAGCGTGAGTGTGGTCGGGTACGACGATGTTGGCGCTGGCGCTGACGCCGTGAGTTTCGCACGCGGTGATTGATCGTTTGAGTGCGTCGATTTTGCGTTGCGCGAGAGAAGGATTGCGGTATCGAGCGTGCTGCACTTCCGCAAGTTCGGCGGCGGTTGTGCCGAATATCGAGAAGTTCACCCGAGCCAGCCCGGCCGCAGCGCAGTCGGGTATCACCCGTTCGCCCCGTTCGCCGTTGGAGGTCACGGCGACGCGGTATCCGGCGTCGACTGCGATCTTGGTCAGTCTAGAGACGGTGGGATGCAACGTCGGCTCGCCGCCGGTCATGTGTAACTCGGTCAGCTCTAAGGCATTGGCGAGCCGTCGCAGCGCGTCGGCGAATTCGTCATCGTCGGGTATCGGAGCGGGTAGGAATGTTGCGCCGTTGGTGGAGGTGTAGATCGACGCGCGCCCGCTGGGCCCGGCTGCAACGAACTCTCCGGGCAACCGTCGCCGGTTGTCGGCCGCAACAGGTGTTCCTTCGTTGTGGCAGAACGTACAAGTGAGGCCGCACGAGTCCAGGATCTTGACGCGCAGCGTGGTGTCTTTGGCGACATGGACAGGGATTCCCACATTGAACACGGACGTGCCCCCTTCGTTCGGTTTGCTGAATGCCTCGGCGGCGTCCGGGCCGCGGCCGGGGTGAGGTTCAAAGCGCGATCGGTTTCGGGAGTTTCGGGAAGCCGTCAGGCGTTGCTGCTGCGGCGGCGCGGAGGCGGTGCAAGCTCTGTCCACAAGTCGTGGCGCACCGCATCCCACAGCGATGTCAGGTCCGGCCGCTGCTGCCGCGCTTCGGCGAGGTCCGGGCATTCCGGATCGGTGTAGGAGACCACGACGTCCCCGGGTGAATTGCGCACCAATTGAATTCGGGCGGCGTGGCCGACCAGCTTCCATATCGCCTCATGCGTGCCGACGGCCGTTGTGCGAACGTTGAGCGAGTTGGGGCCGTCCACGGTCGCCCCCTACCTCTCGGCCGCTGGAGACAGACGCGCGGCAAGCATCCGGGAGTCGGCGTCAGGGCGGGTCAGCCCGTCGAGCACGTCCAGCAGCGTCCGCATGTCGGGGCCGGGTTGTGCGTGGGCTTCGCAGGGCGTGAAGGCGATGCCGCGAGCAGCGGCGCGTTCGCGCGGCGTTTCTGTTGGGGGAACGAGCTTTCCGGCCCGGACCAGTCGGCTGTAGGCGCTCGCTTTGCGCGGGCACACGAGGGCGTGGCAACCGATGTGCTGCTGCATGATGGCGGAAGCTTCAGCCGTGGTGAGTGGTCCGTCGGGATGGGTGTGATCGACGGAGTCGAGCGCGGGAGAGGCAGCCGCCCACGTGGTTGGCGGGCACACGGTTTCGAGGTCGAACATTTCGCAGACGCGCGAAGGCATATTGTCCACCGCCGTCAGTTCGTAGACGACGATCGCGTCGGCAGCGAGTCCCGCCGCGATTCCGAGCCCGTAGCCGATCGGGTCCGGGTAATCGGCGGGTGGGCGCACCGTATACAGCCAGAGGTAGCCCATCTTTTCGGCGTGGCGCTGCGCCAGCACCGCGTGCCGTGGTGTTTCGAGCCCGGAGATGTCGGGCCGGACGAGGCAGACTGCCGTGGGCTTGTCGTCGTCGGATTGGCCGGTGTTCATCGCGTCCTTTCAGCTCGGTGCGTGATCGGCACCCGCCGCCGGGGAAGCCGTTCGGCATCGACCGGGTGGCGTCGGTGGATCGGTCGAAATACCGGTTCGGGCAATTGCTCTCGCCCGGCGGCGGGGCCTGTGGGAAATATTCGCGTCGGACTACCGGACATTTCCGGACATGGGCCGGACAACAATCGGCCACTTGGCTACAGTGGAAATCACCACTTCCGCCGCAGGGGGTTTCAATGGCTATTGTCGCGACATGGACCAAGCAAGATTGTGTCGCGCTCCGCTTCGCCTACGGAATGAAACAAGCCGCATTTGCGAGGGCACTAGGAGCTTCAGAGCGCCAGGTCAGACGCTGGGAAAAGGGCGAAAGCCCGATCGGCGGCCTCGGTCAGGTCAGCTATTCGACAATGCTCGCGAAAGCACCGACGGATGTCGGTGCACGTTTCGATCAATTGCGGGAAAATGAGGACGACGTGAATAGGCGGCAGCTATTCAAGGCTGGTGCATTAGGTACTGGCATGTTGGCGACTCTGGGCCTAGGAATTGAGGCGGCCGACCGCGTGACGTGGCTGGCATCCGGTGCTGGCCGCCCGGACTCGGCTTCGGTGGCACTGGTGCGGGCGACTCTGCGTCAGGCGATGCAATTGGACGATTCGATGGGGTCGCCTGCGGCACAAGGAATCGTCTTGGCGCAGCAGCAGTTCACGGCCGCCATGCTGAACAACTGCCCGCCGAGTCTGTGCCCGGAGGTGCGGTCGTTGTACGCCGAGTGGACCGGCCTGGCCGGATCGCTTGCCTGGGACGCTCGCGACCACGCAACGTCTGCCCGGCTCTACACCGAGGCCCGGGAGAACGCCCACGAAGCCGAGGATTCCGATCTCGGCAGCTACATGCTCTGCCACCTCTCCCAGCTGGCGACATGGCAGCGGCGCCCGCGCGTGGCAGTGGACTACGCCGTAGCCGCGCGCAGCTGGGTGTCCCAGAGCGACGACCGTCACCTGCGCGCCTACGTCGCGATCCGCAACGCCGAAGCGCTGGCGCTGGCCGATCAGCGTTCGCCCTGCCTTGCCGCACTCGATGAGGCCCAAGCCGCACTGTCGGGGCTGCAACCGTGCCATCCATCGCAGTCGCGGGCGTACTTCATGGGCGAGGGCATCATGCACTCATATCGCGGCAACTGCCTGGCGGTCCAAGGTGACGCACGTCCGGCGGCCGAGGCGTCGCGACAGGCGCTGGCGATGATGCCGACCACCTACACACGGGACAGGGCGGTCACATTGCTGGAGTTGGAACGTGCCCTGATTCAACTCGACGAGATCGAGGAAGCTGCCGACGTTGTCGGGCACGCTGCGGAGCTGGCCGATCAGAACCGGTCGCCCCGGCTCGCCGCCGCGATCATCGAGGGCCGCCACCAACTGTCACCCTGGGCCGATACGCGGTCGGTGCACGAGCTCGATCAACGGCTCGCCGCCCGGGATATCGTGGTCGCATGAGTTCCGACCGCGTGTCCGAGGTGCTGACGAGGATCGTGCGTGCCCAGGCCGCCATTCACGCGACGGGCGAGCTGGGAGAGATCGGCCGGGAAGGCCGAGCGCCGCACAGGTCGGAGGCATTCAAGTCGGCAACGGCAGAACTTCACGCTGCCAGGCAGGCCCGTAACCGGCTGTTCGTGGAAATGGCAGGCGATACCGAAGCCGTGCCACTGGAACTGGCGGAACGCTTCGGACTGACCGGACGCGACGCCGCCAGTCTCGTGAGCCTTGCACGCGGCGGCGGGCCCCGACGACTGCGCGACCACCTGCTCGGCGAGCCGGACAACCTACAAGTGGTCTGGACCTCGGAGAGCCACAATCCGCAGTAACGGACCGGCCTCGCCGGCGTGCTCGCCTGCCGTGTGGCCGGCGGGCTCGTGGCACAGCGGTGAGGTCGCTGCGGCTTTCACTGCCCCGGTCTCTCGCCCGTTCGGTACCCCATTCACCCGCCCAGCTAGAGCGGGGTAGCGAACGGGCGACTCGTGTGGACGCAACACCGCAGGACAACGGGGGTGCGAGTCGGCTGGGCGGAAACCCTGACAGGCTTCTGTGGCCTCCCCTACAAGGGGTTTCGATCGCGGAGGCGACACCCCGCCCGGCGGTCGTCCACGCTCGTGCGATCGGAGGTTCAGATGTTCGTGACGGCCGGGCCCGGCATGGTTGTGTCGGCGGGGACCGGCTCGTGTCTGGTGGCCGGTGAGGGGTGATTCGTCAGTGTCGAGTCAGGTTCTGTGGCGGGTGCCGATGCGGGGGCCGATCGGGGGGCCGATCAGTGGGCCGATACGGGGGCCGCTTAAGAACGGCCCACCCTGAACATCGCATACATGCAGGTCAGCCCCTATTTCACGGCGTGCAACATGTCCAGGTTGTATAGCAATACAACAGGGTCAACACGGTCGGGGGCGGCGCGGGTGTCCAATCCGGGTCCGCGAACCGGAGTCCTCCCGGTGACAATCTGTCTCACTGATCACCGGGAGCTCGCAGTCTGCCGACCACACTGCACCGTCCGACCCCGGCCGCGATTCCCGGCCGCGCCGCCGCGCTCGCCGCGCCGCGCCCGCTGCTGTGCCGGTCGAGTTGCGCGGATCGGGTTCCGGCCGTCCGGGCGGAATGTGGGTGGGGCCGACGAGCGACGCCACGCGCCGCCTGATCGCCGACAGCCGGGCCAGGCAAGGCTACCGCCCCGGATCGAGAACCCGGCCGTGATCGAAACCCTGGCCCTGTTCCTGCGCAACGCCCTGGACACGCTCGACGACGATCATCACCACGGCCACCGGCGTGGCCGTGGTGATGATCGTCGTGCCGCATAACCCCGGGCGCGGGGTCTATCCCAGATCGCGCCACACGATCTCGACCGAGGACTCATCGAACCGCCACGCCTTGCCGTTCTGGTCGACCCACCGCGCGGCCCACACCTGCGCGGGCTTCACGATGACCTTCTCGACCAGCCGCGCGGTCGCGTCATGTCGCCACCGCGCCCCCTTGCTGTCCCACGCCTTGCGCAGATCGCCCGGTGTGCTGCCGATGTCGGCCAGCACGGCCAGCGCTTGCGCGCCCCGCAGCGAATCCTGTTCGCTGCGGAGTTCTTTCAAGGTGTGTTTCAGTCCCGCGATGGTGCGGTCGATCACCCGCAAGTCATCGGCGTCACGGCCACCGGAGAGCACCTGCGCGCGGGCGTCGGCTTCGGCGTCCAGATTGCCCGCCGTGGTTTCGATGCGCTTTTCCAACTCCGCGATCCGCCCGGCGTTGTCGTTCCCGCGATCCAGCCGCGCCAGGATTTCCGGGTTCTCGTATTCGGCGATCACCGCTTGCGCGACGAACATCTCCAGCGCGCCCGCGTCGCGGAACACCCGCCCGCAGCCACACACCACCCGCGCGGCGTTCTTGGCCCGGCACACATACCGGCGCTGCCGGATCGTGCCGTTCTTGCGCTTGCGCTCGAGCAGCGAACCCACCATCCAGCCGCCGCACTGTTCGCCCGCGCGTTCGCTGCCGTCGGGCCAGGTGCCGCCGCACTCCACCAGCCCGGTCAGCCAGTACTCGCCGTTGCGTGCACGCGGGCGGTCGGGGTCCTTTGCCCGGCGGTGGGACTTGATCGCCGCGCGCATCGCGTCGTGTTCGGAACGGGTGAACAGCCCCGGCCACTGCGCACGATGTCGCGTGCCGGTGCGCTCGTGCACCCGGATGCCGCCACCGGCCGGATTGCTCAGACAGGCACAGCGTTGCCCGTTCGTGTCGGTGTGCTCGCCCAGGTCATAGACCACATACGCCTCCCGCAACAGCAATTCACCGAGCTTGCCCACCCGCCACAGATTGCCCTCCGACGTGGTGATCCCGCGTGTGTTCCAGTCGGTGACGATCGCGGTCTGCGACTCCCCGTTGATGATCCGGTCCCGGCCCTCGTACAAGACCGTGACCTCGTCGTCGCGCAACGCATACCGGTCCAGAATGTCGGCACCCGTAATCGGGTGTGTACCAACGACTTTGCCGTACCCGAACCGACGCGAGCCGCCCTGCATCACCCCCTTCGCGGCCTTCTCGTCCATCCGGTCGAGGAGGTTTTCGGTGTTGACCTCGCGGTACTCGGCCGCCTCGGCGACCTTCACCATGAAGTTCTTACGGCCCGCCCCGGTGGTCAGGTCATAGGCGGTGTCCTTCATGAACACATACCGCACACCCTCGTCACGGCCGAGTTTCATCAGTTCGTTGCCCAGGTCGTAGTCACGCGTCAGCCGTGCCACATCCCGCGCTACCACGACTTTCGCCCGGCCCCCGCCGACTACCGCCAGCAGATCCCGCAACCCGGGACGATCGGGGTCAGCGCCCGACAAATCGTTGTCACAGAAGATCCGTGCCAACGCCAGCCCGTGCCGTTCGGCATAGGCGAGTTGGTACTTGGCCTGCAACCGCACCCCCTCCGCACCGTCCTTGTCATCCCGGGAAATACGCACATACCCGTACACCCATTCCACAGGATCGACATCAGCCACCCGCGCGGCCAACATCGCGTTGATTTCCACCAGCCACAACAGGTCGTCATCTTTTTTTCCGTGCCATAACCCCAGGTTAGATAAGGAGTGTATAGAAGCGATGTCGCCGGGGTGAGCGCCGGCTACTACACCCGCCTCGAACAGGGGCAGAGCCGCAATGCCTCGGACGCCGTTCTCGACGCCGTCGCCCGCGTTCTCCGTCTGGACGAGGCCGAGCGTGCGCACCTGTACTCGCTGGCCCGGCCGAAGCCCAGGGCCCGCCGCCGCACCGTCAAGCCCGAGCAGGTACGGCCCGGGGTGCGACTCATGATCGAGTCGTTCGGGGATGTGCCCGCTCTGGTCATGGGGCGCTTCGTCGACGTGCTCGCGTGGAACCCGATGGCACACGCCGTGCTGGCGGGCCACCTCGACTTCGACGCGCCGAACCGCCCCGCCGACCGCCCCAATATCGCCCGCATGATGTTCCTCGACCCCCACACCCGTGAGCTCTATGACGACTGGCCCCGCAAGGCCCGGTCAACCGTCGCAGACCTGCGAATAATCGCCGGACAGTACCCCGCTGCCCCCGCTCTGAGCAGCCTGATCGGCGAACTGACTCTCGGCAGCCCCGATTTCGCGAAACTGTGGGCCGCGCACACGGTAGGAGATTGCGGCGGAACCACCCGCGACTACCACCACCCCATCGTGGGCACCATGACGCTCATGACCGAGTTCATGATCCTCCCGAACGACGAGGGACAACGTGTGGCCGTATTCAACGCCGAACCGGGCACACCCTCCGAAGCCGCGCTGCGAATCCTCTCCGACCTGACCGCCACGCGAACACCGGTCCCCGGCTCCCGTCCCGCCGGGTCACAGCCTGCGGCTGCACAGTCTCATGAGCCGACCGTCTTGCGATAGCTGAACTAAATAACCTGGATGCCCTGCGGAAACGTGCGGCATTCGGCACTTCTCGCCCAACCTGACATCGGCCTATTGACACTCGATGTGCGTTCGGACACACTTGCGAGGCAAAGTTGACATGACTGTCACGTCATGAGGTCGTAGGAGGCAACGGTGCCCGAAGTTCCCGATATGCGCGCGCTGGGCCGGAAGGTTCGCAACTGGGGTCGGTGGGGAGCCGATGATGAGCGGGGGACCACGAATCTGATCACTCCGGAGCGGGTGCGGGTCGCGGCGGGACTCATCCGCACGGGTGAGACCTTCGCGCTCGGCATTCCGCTGGATGGGGATGGTCCGCAGCCCGGTGGTGCGCGCACCAACCCGATTCGGTTGATGTCGGAGACCGGTCAGGAACAGGTGCTGCCCGGCGGATTCAAATGGGCCGACGATTACGTGTTCATGCCGCTGCAGGCCGGATCGCAGTACGACTCGCTGGCCCATGTGCACTACGACGACCAGCTCTACAACGGTCATCCCGGTGACGGTGTGACAGTGAAGGGCGCCGGAAAGTGCGGAATCCATACTCAGGCCGGAGGGATCGCCGGACGCGGTGTGCTGCTCGATGTCGCTCGTCACCGCGGGGTGGACTGGCTCGAGGCCGGTAGTGCGATCGGACCCGATGAGCTCGAGGCCGTCGCCGCGGCACAGCAGGTCGAGGTGGGTTCCGGTGACATTCTGCTGATCCGCACCGGCTGGCGCCGGAAGTTCCTGGCGGACAAGGACCCAGCGGGCTTCATGGCCGGTGAACCGGGATTGGGTCTGGACTGCGCCGCCTGGTTGCGTGAGCGCGATGTGGCAGTGGTCGGTTCCGACAACTGGGCCATCGAGGTGATGCCGGGCGAACATCCGGGCAGCGCCTTCGAACTGCATATGGTGCTCATCCGCGATATGGGCATGACCCTCGCGGAAATGCTCGACTTCGAGGATTTGGCCGCGGCCTGCGCGACCGACAACCGGTGGGACTTCTTCTACGCCGGACCGCCGCTGCCGTTCACACGTGGTGTCGGCTCGCCGATCAATCCGCTGGCCATCCGGTGATGGACTGTGCGGCAAGCGAATCGGCGGAGAGTGGGAACAGATGCTGATCGGTGACATCGTCGAATACGGCGCGCGCAAACATCCGGACCGGATCGCGGTGCGGTTCGAGAGCGAGACGCTGGACTATCGCGAATTGCGCGACGGTTGCCGGCAACTGGCGAACGCACTGCTGGGCATAGCCGAACCGGCGGACCGGGTGGCGATCCTGTCCACCAACAATCCGCAGTATCTGCAGGCCTATTACGGTGTGCCGATGGCCGGAATGGCTCTGACAATCCTCAACTTCCGGTTGCATCCGGATCAGATCGCCGGGATGATCCGGCACTCCGGCGCGCGCGTGGTGATCGTGGCGGAGGAGTTCGCCGATGTGGTCCGGGGGATTCGCGATCGCATTCCGTCGGTGAGCACGGTGGTGGTGATCGGCACCGCGGACGATGGGCTCGATTGGAAGGCGTTCGTGGGTTCGGCCTCCGCGCAGGCCCTGGTATACCGGCCGGATCCCGATGATATCGCCTGGCTGGTATACACCAGCGGAACCACCGGCACACCCAAGGGTGTCATGGTCTCGCATCGCAATCTCATTGCGGGCGTGATCTCTTCGGCATTGCAGTGGCCGATTCCGGAGGAAACAGTCTTCCTGTTCTGCTTCCCGCTGTGCCATGTCGGCGGTTACGTGGTGCTGATCAATCATCTGCTCGGCACCACCGTGGGAATTTTGCGCGCCTACGACAACGCGACCTTCCTGCGGCTGGTCGACGAATGGCAGGTCACCCAGACCGGCTTGGCGCCGACGATGATCAACTTCCTGCTCCAGGATCCCGAACTGGACAACCACTCGCTACGCACGCTCCGGGCGATCGGATACGGCTCCTCCGCGATCCCGTCCGCGGTCCTGCGGGCGGGTCTGGAACGCTTCGGCTGCGATTTCTACCAGGGCATGGGGATGACCGAACTGGCCGGCAATGTCCTGCATCTGGACGAATACGCGCATCGCCGGGCCGCGAACGGGGAGACCCACCTGCTGGCCTCGGCCGGAAAACCCATGCGGCTGGCCGATATTCGCATTGTCGACGAGGACTTCGCCGAGGTGGCGACCGGTGAGATCGGCGAGATGGTGGTGCGCGCGGATCAGGTGACCATCGGTTACTGGGACGATCCCGACGCTACCGCGGCCGCCTTCACCGACGGCTGGTTCCGCACCGGCGATATGGTCCGCCGGGACGAAGAGGGATTCGTCTACATCGTCGACCGGAAGAAGGATCTGATCATCAGCGGCGGGGAGAATGTCGCCTCGCTGACGGTGGAACAGGCGCTGTATCGCAATCCCCACGTCGCGGAGGCGGCCGCGATCGGCGTCCGCGACGACACCTGGGGAGAGGTGGTGTGCGCGGTTGTCGTTCTGCGAGAACAGGTGACCGCCACGGCCGCCGATGTCATCGCAGCCTGCCGTGAGCATCTGGGTGGATTCCAGGTGCCCCGGCGGGTGGAGTTCGTCGACGCCCTCCCCAAGAATGTGACCGGGAAGATCCTCAAACGCGATCTTCGCGAACAGTTCTCCTGAACCACAACAGTGTGCCCGCCCGGCCCGGGCGGGCACACTGTTGTGTCCGGGCGCATATCGGCATCGGCACACGTTGGTGAAGTCCGGTGACCGGGCCCCGCGAAATTGCTACCGTCGCGGTAGGAACGAATGCGGTGGATACACCCGTTTCATCGCTGTTCGACGAACCATGAGGACCGGCTGATGGATCCGAGAAGGATAGCGCTCAATCGCGAGCACAGTATCGAGTTGGGCCGGTTGTTCGATCAGTTCTGCCGCGACCATCCCGGCAATGAGTTCGGCTTCGGCGAGAACACTCCGGACAGCGAACGGGACGGAAAGCTGTGGGACGCCTACAGCGCCAAACTACTGGCCCGCCAGCAGGCCGAACGGTCGGCACTCGCAGACCGGCTGGAAGCCGAACAGCACGGTGATTCGGAATAGCCGCACGCTCGGTATCACCGAATGTAGCGGGGATTCGCGATGCGCAAGCGAGCGAGTACGGCGGTGGACATGGTTCGGCGCACACCGTCGTCCTGGTAGGACAACGCTCCTGTGCGCAACCCCTCCGCCAGCTCCGGCTCGGACTCGCACCCCACTGTCCCGAGCAACTTCCGCACCTCATCGGTCGCCGCGGGCCCCGCCGACAGTTCCCGTGCGGTAATTCCCAGCAGGTTGGCACAGACCCGCAGCAGATAGCGTGAGCGGCCCTGGCTCGGGAGTCAATGCGGAGCCGATGTCCTCGTTGAGGGTCGCGGCGACGAGTTCGAGGATCTCGGTGGGGCCGGGCCGGTCGTGTACCGTCGCGACGGTTTCCGCCGATTCCGGAATCTCGATCGAGGTGTCCGATAATCCGAGGACGTCGAGCAGGTCGTATTCCGATTCGCACACCCGGCGGCCGATGGCGGCCAATTCGATCGAACGCTCTGTCCCGCCGAAATGCCGTTCGGCCTGAAAGCGGCTCAGCACCAGCCATTTGAGGGTGCCGAACACCTCCCACCAGTGCAGTTCCGCGGCGGCGGGCCGATAACCGGTGGCCCGCTCGTATCCCTCGAGCAACTGATCACGGGTTCCCAGGCCACCCACCGGAGGTTCGGCCCCGAAGCGCCAGGAGCGCACGCACAACCAGCCCAGATCCTCGATCGGATTGCCGAGATGGGCCAGCTCCCAATCGAGTACGGCGCGTACGCCGTCCGGCTCGATCAGAAAGTTGCCGAGCCGGAAATCGCCGTGCACCAGCGCCTTCGGATGATCTGCCGGTGGATTTTCGCGCAGCCAGCGCAATCCCGCCTCGACCGCCGGACGGGGATCGTTCAGATCGCGATAGATCTCCTCGATCGCGGTCAGCGGATCGTGATCATCGAGGATGTCCAGAGTATTCGATCGGAGTGCCGTGGATCAGGCCGAGGACGTATCCGAGCTCCGCGGCCAGCCGCGGCCGGACCTGCTCGAAGTTCGGATCACGCTGGAGTTTCGGGGGAATGGATTCGCCGGCGACCCGTTCCATCAGCAGATACGGCGCGTCGATTCCGGGTGCGGTGTCGCCGGCCGCGAGGACGGCGGGAACCGGCACCCCGGCCGCGGCGGCCGCGCGCAGACAGGCCGCCTCGGCGCGCATGCGCAGCGCGTCGCCGTGCCCGGGCGGGTCGCGGCGGAGTACCGCGGGTACCGGATCGCCCGCCTCGTCGCGTGCCTCGATCGCGTAGACCTGTCGGCTCGCGCCGCCGGTGAACTGCCGCAACGAGACTTCGGTGACCGTCTTTCCGGTGGCCGCGCCGAGTATCGCGCATACGCCTTCGTCGAGCGTGATCGTCTGCTCCGCAGCGGGTTCCGGCGTTACAGCCACGGCGCTGCCTCGGGAGAGCGGAGCAATCGGCGCGCGGTCGACATGCGATGCACCTCGTCCGGGCCGTCGTAGATTCGGGCGTAGCGGGCCTGCCGGTACATCCGCTCCAGTGGAGTGTCGGCGGTGAGCCCGAGGGCACCGTGCACCTGGATAGCGCGATCGATCACATTGTGCAGCATGCGCGCACCCCAGAATTTGATCAACCCCACCCGCACCCGATAGTCCTCGCCGGCGTCCATGGCGCGGGCGGCATCGAGCGTCATCAGCCGGGCGGCGTGGATCTCGGCGGCGGATTCGGCGATATAGCGGTGGATTTCACCCTTGTCCGCGAGCAGCGAGCCGTGAACAAACCGGGAATTGGCTCGCTCGCACATCAATTCGTAGGCACGCTGAGCCTGACCGAGCCACCGCATGCAGTGGAAGATCCGTCCCGGGCCCAGCCGATCCTGTGCCACCACGAAGCCCTTGCCGCGTTCACCCAGCAGATTGGCGGCCGGTACCCGCACATCGGTGAGGCGAACCTCGTAGTGGTCGCTCGGATTGTGGCCCATGGTCGGAATGGAGCGGACGATCTCGAAGCCCGGGGTATCGGTGGGCACGATGATCGCGCTGATCCGGGAGTGCCGGGGCTCGGATTCCGGTTCGGTGCGCGCGAAGACCGTGCAGTACGCGGCCTGCTGCGCTCCAGTGGTGAACCACTTGTGCCCGTTGATGATCCAGATGTCGCCGTCGACTTCGGCGGTGGTGGCGATCAGTGTCGGATCGGATCCGGCGACTTCCGGTTCGGTCAGTCCCACCGAGGGCAGGATGTCACCGGCCACCATCGGCGGAATCCAGCGCTGCCGCTGCTCCTCGCTGCCGTGCCGGTACATCATGATGGTGTCCTGCATGGACACCGAGCCGACCGCGAGCAGCCCGAATTCCGAGCGCCCGATGATCTCGTTGAGATACACGAAGTCCAGGAAAGGCACACCGCCACCACCGAGTTCGGCCGGATGGCCGAGCGCCCACAGCCCCAGCTCCTTGGCACGATTCTTCAATCGGGACAGTTCGGCGTTCGCCTCGTCGCCCTCCACGGCCAGGATCGGCTCCGCGGGAACGACCTCATCATCGATGAATGCCCGCATGCGCGTGGTCAATTCGGCGAGCTGCGTCGCGGTGCTCATCGCTGCCCCCGAACCGGGACCTCGCGCAGCGGCCGCGTCGCCGCGGAGTCCACGTATTCGTCGATCCGCGTGATGTGACCGTCGTGCACCCGCACGAACAGGCTCGCCGGTACCTCCAGCGCACCGTGCCCGGGCAGATGGCCGCGCAGCACATGCTGCTGGGCGAAACCGTCGGGCAGCGAGTAACGCCGAATATCCTCGTAGCGAAGGTTTTCCACCGTCCGCTGCAGCCAGCGCAGCACCCGCAAATTCTCGGGAACCGTCTCCTCGGCCTGTTTGTCGTTGTGCCAGATCCGGGCGTCGGGTGAATAGAGTGCGGTGAGCGCCTCGGTATCGCCGGCGCTGACGGCGGCGAAGAAGCGATCGGCCAGTTCATCCATGCGAAGGACCTTCTTCCGGGGTGATTCTCGTATGCGGCGGGCGGATCAGCGCGCCGTCACGGTGCCCGGCCGCAGGCGACCGCCCGCGACGAGCAGATTGCTGCCGACGGATTTGCCGAGCAGCCGGGAGATCAACCGGGCGGCAGCGAGTGCCCGATCGATATTGATACCGGTGGTGATACCACCGTCTTCGAACAGGTAGACCAACTCCTCGGTCGCGATATTGCCGCTCGCACCGGGCGCGAACGGGCATCCGCCGAGACCACCTGCGGCGGAATCGAATCGGCGGACGCCGTGCCCGTAGGCGGCCCAGGCGTTGGCGAGCCCCTGACCGCGCGTGTTGTGCAGGTGAATCCCCAGATCGACCTCGGGCGTGACGGTGCGGACGCGTTCGATCAGATCCTGCGTCCGCACCGGGGACGCGGTGCCCACGGTATCGGCGATCGAGAGCGTATCCGCGCCGGCCGCGAGCGCCCGCCGCGCGATATTGATGACTCGATCCGGCGGCGTACGCCCGTCGAACGGGCAGTCGAAGGCGATGGCGATGATCACCTCGAGCCATCCGCCGGCCTGGTGCACCTGTTCGGCGATGGGCGCGATGAGTGCGACCGATCCGGCACTGTCGCGGCCGACATTGGCGCGACTGTGCCCATCGGAGGCCGAGACCACGTACTCGAGCCTGTTCACCCCGGCGGCGAGGGCACGCCGCACCCCACCGAGCCCCGCGACGAGCGCGGAGAATTCGATATCCGGCCACCGATCCAGCTGGACGGCAACCTCTTCGGCATCGGCCAGCGCCGGAATCGCGCGCGGGGAGACGAACGAGGTCACCTCGATCCGGCGCACACCGGTCGCCACGAGCGCGTCGATGAACTCCAGTTTGGCGGCAGTCGGGATCGGATCCTCGATCTGCAGTCCGTCGCGCGGGCCGACCTCACGGATCTCGACAGCGGGTGCGGCACTCATGCGATCGTGCCCTGTTCCCGCAGGCCGTCGAGGCGCTCGCGGTCGTATCCCAACAGCTCGGTGAGCACCTCGTCGGTGTGGGTTCCGGGCCGGCTGGGACCACCCCAGCGCACCCCGCCGGCGGTATCGCTGAGCCGGGGCACGACCCCCACACCCTTGACCGGAACCGGATCGAATTCGGGCTCGGCGCTGCTCACCGAGGGATCGACATGGTCGACGAACATTCCGCGCGCGGTGAACTGCGGATCCGTCATGACCTCGGCGACGGTGTTCACCGGTCCCGCGACCACACCGTGCCGGTTCAACAGTTCGATCAGATCGGAGGCGGTGAAATCGCCCGCCCACGCCGCGATCATCTCGTCGAGTTCGTCCTGCCGCTCACCGCGTGCGCCGTGTGTGGCGTAGCGCGGATCGGTGGCCAGTTCGGGGCGCTCCATCGCGGTCATCAGCCGCTTGAACACGGTGTCCTGATTGGCCGCGATGATCACCCACAGCCCGTCCTTCGCCCGGTACAGATTCGACGGTGCGACCCGGTCCAGCCGGGTGCCCGAGGGCTGCCGCACATGGCCGGTCTTGTGGTAGTCCGGCACCGTGGACTCCTGAATCGCCAGCGCGGCCTCGGTCAACGCGGCATCGACGATCTGCCCGCGCCCGGTCCGCTCCCGGACCAGCAATGCCGCGAGCACACCTTGGAAGGCGAACAACCCGGCCAGACTGTCGCCGATCGACAGGGCCATACGTGGCGGGGCCTGCCCGGGAAATCCGTTGAGATGCCGCAGCCCGCTGATGCCCTCGGCGACCGAGGCATAGCCCGCGCGCGAGGCATACGGCCCCGTCTGCCCGTAACCGGACACCCGCGCCAGCACCAGCTTCGGATTGAGCTCGCTCAGCACGTCGTATCCGATATCCCAGCGCTCCAGGGTGCCGGGCCGGAAGCTCTCCACCACGACATCGGCCGTGCGCACCAGCTCCAGGAATACCTCGCGCCCGTCCGGCACCCGCAGATCCAGGCTCACACATCGCTTGTTGCGGGCGTGCACGGTCCAGAAGTACTGGTGGCCGCCGCTCGCTTGGCCCCAATCCCGGAGTGGGTCGGGACGATCCGGCGCCTCGATCTTGATCACGTCGGCGCCCATATCGCCGAGCAGCCGGCCGCAGTACGGTCCGGCGATCAGCGTCCCGAGTTCCAGGACCCGGAGACCGTCCAGCGCGCCGGCGGTGGGAGTCACTGGTGCCGTGGGGCTTTCGGCCTGCGAAGCGGATGGGGGATCGGTCGTCACGACGCCTCCTGTGTCAAATGCGGGGCACCCGCACCCGGTCGGATCTGTCTGTCTACTTGTCGTCCGGGTCGAGCCCGAGTGCGCTGACCGACATCTGATCGAGGGTATTCAGCAGCGCCTCTTCATCGGCGTCCTCACCCTGAATCAACCACAGATACAACGTATGTTCGACCATCGCGGACATGGCTCGCGCGGCCAGCTCCGGATCGAGGGACCTCCGGACCAGCCCCTCGCGTTGCCAGCGGGCGATGGCATGTGCGGTGCGATCGATGAGCTGCCGCCGGTGTTCGTGGCGCAGCTGCCGGAACTCCCCATTGAAGGTCGCGACCTGTTCGACGATCGCCATCATCCGGGCGTTGCGCCGGTAGGCCGTGTAGTAGGAGCGGTTGGCGGCGATGAGCCGGGCCGTCGGCGACAGTTCGGCCGAGGCCGGATCGCGATGGTGCATATCTTCGAACAAGCGCGTGCTCAGCTCGCCGAAGACATGGTCTTTGGATTCGAAGTAGCGGTAGAAGGTCCCGTAGGAGACGCCCGCCGCCTCGCTGATCTGTTCCACTCGGGTGTCGAGAAATCCGACGGTCTCGAAAACCGTCTGCGCGGCATCCAGTAACGCATCGCGTGTCCGGCGACCGCGCGGCGTGAGAGTCTCGACCGCGGCGGGTGCGCTATTGACAGATGACTTCGGCACGGATCACACTATTCCTGAACATGACATGACTGTCAAGTCAGTTAAGGCGGTCGAAAGGATTGCGATGAGCGCCTCCAATGAGAAATTCGAATTACGCGGGATCAACCATCTCGCACTGGTGTGTTCCGATATGCGCCGAACGATCGAATTCTATTCCGGCACACTGGGTATGCCCCTGATCAAAACCATTGATCTGCCTCGCGGGCTGGGGCAGCACTTCTTCTTCGACTGTGGTGGTGGCAATACCGTCGCCTTCTTCTGGCTGGCGGATTCACCCGATGCCACGCCGGGGCTCGCGGCGCCGAAGGGACTGCCGGACGAGGGGGAACTGGCCAGCGGGGTGGGGTCGATGAACCATGTCGCCTTCGCGGTACCGCCGGAGTCGTTCGACCACTACTACCAGCGGCTGAAGACGGAGGGCATCAAGGTCAGCCGGATTCTGAATCACGACGACAGCACGGAGGGGGTATCCCGCCACGTGCACCCCGGTACGTTCGTGCGCTCGTTCTATTTCCAGGACCCGGACGGCATCCTGCTCGAATTCGCCTGCTGGACCCGCACATTCACCGACGCCGACGTATCGCACGAGCCGAAGACCGCGGCCGACCGGCACGTACCCGCCGAACTCTGACCGTCGCGGCTGCGGCGAAATCAGCACTACCCGAGAGGTTTACGAAATATGCCCCGCTTGCGTGAAGTACCCCGCGCCGAAGTCACCGATGAGCGAATCCTGTACTTCTACGACCGGTTGTTCGGTCCCGACAAGGATCCGGCCGTGGATCACGGCACCATCCATGCCACCCCGGGAGACTGGTGGACCGTTTTCGCCCAGTCGCCGGAGGTGTTCCGGCACGCGGTACGGGGTTTCGGGGTGTACCGCAACTCGCGGCTGGATCCGCTGCTGCGGGAATTGGGCCAGTGCCGGGCCGGATACGCCCGCGGCAGTCAGTTCGTCTTCTCCCAGCACTGTAAGCAGATGCGTTCGCTGGGTGCGCCCGAGGAGAAGATCGCCGCCATTCCGTCCTGGCAGGTCGCAGACTGCTTCTCCGAACTCGAGCGCGCGATCCTGGCCTACACCGACTGTCTGGTCCACGATGGCGGCCGGGTGCCCGATGAGGTATTCGCGATCCTGCGAGCCAACCTCAGCGATCCGGAGATCCTGGAGCTCACCTACATCACCGCCCTCTACGAGATGCACGCCACCATGTGCCGGGCGCTGCGGCTGGAATTCGACGACCGGCCCGAGCCCATCGAGGAGGTGCGTATCCCGGAGGGTGTCGAGGTGCGCGACCTGTCCGCCGATCTGTCGGGAGAGTGAAACCACGAAGGAGGCCGTCTCGGGACGAGACGGCCTCCTTCGTTGCGGCCGGGCAACTTTCGGCTATGCGGAGGTGCCGGGAATCGAGCCGGCGGCGCCGCGAAGCGCGGCGAGCGCGTCGATCCGGGCCACGGCTTCCTCGATGATCCGGTCGATCAGCTCGGCGACCGTCGGCAGATCCTCGATGATGCCCGCGACCTGACCGGAGGCGAGTACGCCGGCGTGGGTATCGCCCTCGACCAGACCGGCTTTCAACAGCATCGGGGTATTGGCCGCCATGATCACCTGGGACCAGGTGAGATCCTTCTGCTTGCGCATACCGATCCCGTCGGAGATCATGGTCGACCATTTCATGCCGGTCATGCCCTTGAACTTGATGGCATTGGACACCGCCGCGGCCAGACCGCGGTAGCTGCCCGAATGTTCGAGCTTGTCGACCAGTTCGGTATTGAGCACCCGATGCGGCATCCCGTCGACCTTCCGCGAGACCACGGTGTCCTGCAAACCACGCGAAAGATATTGCTGTTTCACCGAATCCGGCACACTCGAATCCTGGGTGAGCAGGAATCGTGTGCCCATCGCGACACCGGCCGCGCCGTAGGACAGGGCCGCGGCCAGACCGCGGCCGTCGAAGAAACCACCACCGGCCACGACCGGAATATCGACCGCGTCCAGCACGGAGGGCAACAGCAGGGTGGTGGCCACCGAGCCGGTGTGCCCACCGCCCTCACCGCCCTGCACGATGACCGCGTCCGCACCCCACGAGGCGACCTTGACCGCGTGCTTGGCCGCACCGATCGACGGCATGACGACCACGCCGTTGTCCTTCAGGCGCGCGATCAGTTCCTTCTTGGGCGCCAGCGCGAAGGAGGCCACCTTCACGCCCTCGCGGATCATCAGCTCGATCCGGTCGGGTGCGTCCGACAGGTCCGCGCGGATGTTCACGCCGAAGGGCTTGTCGGTCTTCGCCTTGGTCTTGGCGACGGCGACCTCGAGTTCCTCGAGCGTCATCGTCGCCGAGGCCAGAATGCCCAGGCCACCGGCATTGGCGGTGGCCGCGACCAGACCCGGTCCGGCGACCCAGCCCATACCGGTCTGCACGATCGGATGTTCGATGCCGGCCAGTTCGGTAAGCGGAGTGCGCAGCCGAATGACGCTGTGTTTATTGGGCATGATCGGGGCCCTCCGTGGTTACGCAAGCTGCCGCCTCCGGGCCTGGTCCGATCATGCCGCCACTTCCTTCTCCCGGATTCCCTTGGGATCCAGCACGGTACGGATGATCCGCAGCTCTTCCTCCGTGGGTGTGCGGGTCACTTCCGCACCGTCGAGCCCGGTGATCTCGAAGGAGGTGTTCTCGACGACATCGTCGGCGCTCACGCCGGGATGCAGCGACAGCGCCCGCATGGTGTGCTCGGGACCGCCGAAATCGAACACGCCCAGATTGCTCACCACGCGGTGCAGGTGATGGAACCGGTAGGCCGGATTCTCGGGATCGATCTTGTCGTAACCGATTCCGCAGACGATATCGACCTGATCGCAGAACACCCGCTTGGTGTGCTTGGGCACGAAGTAGCTGGTCGCGTGGTTGATGGTGTTACCCGGCGCGCCGCGCACACCGAACATCTGCCGGCTCGGCTGCTGCAACGCGCCGAAGGCGGACAGATTCTGATTGCCGAAGCGGTCGATCTGGTTGGCGCCCATGACGACATGCCGCCGCCCGGAGGCCACCACATCGAACACCTTGCCGAAGGGAATCCACCCCTCGGTGGGAGCCTTGGCACCCAGCGCGGGCGTCTCGGCGAGGAACAGCGCCTCACCGTCGGACAGCAGCAGATCCGGTTCGAAGGTCAACCGAGCCAGCCGGGCCCCGATGGTGGGGGTCGGCGACATCGGGCTGGCCATGATTTCGCCTGCGCCCCGGAAGATCTCGGCGCAAGCCACCGCGCAGACCTCCGCGCGGGTAACGGTAGTGGTGTCGGTCATCGGGCCTCCTGTCGACTGCGTCATTTCGCCTGCTCCGCCGCGAATTCCTTGACCGCGGACTGATAATCGGCCTCGGAGACGTCGAGATAGCGCGCCTTGAACGCCGCCCAGGTCTCGGGATCCTTGGCCGCCTCGACGTAGTGACGCTGGAACTTCTCGTCGCGGGCGTGGCTGCCGGACAGGGTGAAGTGCGCGCCGCCGGGGGCCTCGACCACTCCGTCGACCATCATGCGGTTGAGCACGATCGCCTGCTGCGGAACGGCTTTCACCAATTCTTCGGTTTCGACCACGCGGTCCACCGACAGGAAGCGGCGCTCGGCGGCCAGGCAGTACAGATCATCCATGTACGGGTCGACACCGGTGTAGGCGGCATTGCCGTGCTTGTCGCCGAGATCGAGATGAACGAAGGCGGCATCCAGGGCCAGCGCGGGCATCGCGACCAGTGTTTCGGTGCGGCCGTTGGCATCGGGGTACGGGGACCGCACGGTGCGTAGCTCACCGTCCCAGAACTTCAGCACATCCGACCCCAGCCCCGCCCTGGTGGGCATGAACGGCAGCCGTGCGGCGGCCGCCTGCAAACCGGTTTTGACCATGCCCTCGTCCATTTCGCGGGACACGAGCTCACCGCCGGTGCGCGCCTTGGCGAACCACGGATCGTAGAACGGCGCCGAATCCAGCGAGACGAATCCGTAGTAGGCCTTGCGTACCTTGCCTGCCGAGCACAGCAGACCCAGATCCGGTCCCCCGTAGGTCACCACGGTCAGATCGGTGACATCCGTGCGCAGCAGTGCCCGCACGAACGCCATCGGCTTGCGCCGCGAACCCCAGCCGCCGAGGCCGATGGTCATGCCGTTGCGCAGCTGGGAAACGGCCTCCTCCAAAGAAATCCGCTTGTCGCCCACTCTACTTCGCCTCCTGCTGTGTATTGCGGGACACCCGCGCCCGGTCGGCCCGATGGTCGGCTGCGCATTGTGGACTCATCGTGCCTCCTGTGTTTTGCGGGACACCCGCGCCCGGTCGGCCCGATGGTCGGCTGCGCATTGTGGACTCATCGTGCCTCCTGTGTTTTGCGGGACACCCGCGCCCGGTCGGCCCGATGGTCGGCTGCGCATTGTTACTCATCGGGCCTCCTTCTTGGCTGCCAGATCCTCGTCGAATCGCGCGCGGATCTCATCGGCCACACCCGCGAGGTTCAGCTCGAAGGTGAAGCCCTGCTCGTACCGGTAGCTGCGGTGCACGTCCTGAACGTCGATACCGTTGAGTGCGCGTTTGGCCGCCCGGATGACCCGCCCGTCCTTGGCGGCGATGTTCTTCGCGACCTCCAGTGCCGCGGAATCCAATTCGGCACGCGGCACGACCTTGTGCACCGATCCGAAGTGGTGCAGCTGCTGTGCGGTGACGGTGGACGCGGTGTAGAACAGGGTGCGCATCATGTGCTGGGGGACCAGGCGGGCCAGGTGGGTGGCCGCACCGAGTGCGCCACGCTCCACCTCGGGCAGGCCGAAGGTCGCGTCGTCGGAGGCGACGATGACATCCGCGTTGCCGACCAGGCCGATGCCGCCGCCCAGGCAGAAACCGTTCACCGCCGCGATCACCGGAACCGGGCAGTCGTAGACGGCGGCGAAGGCGTCGAAGCAGCCGTGGTTGGCATCGATGAGCGTCTGATGGCCCGGATTGCGCTGGATCTCCTTGATGTCGACCCCGGCATTGAAGCCGCGGCCCTCGGCGCGCAACACGACCACCTTGGTCTCAGGATCGCGCCCGGCCTCGCGAAGCGCATCGGCCACGCCGAACCAGCCGGCGGTGGGCAGTGCGTTGACCGGCGGATAGTCGATCGTGACGACCTCGATACCGGAGGTCTCGGTGTGACGGTTGATCCCCATCGCATGTCCATTCGTTGGCAAAGCAAGCAAGTGCTTGGTAGGTTATCATGGTGGCAATCGAAGTGGACCTGTCCGGATCCGTCGTTCTGGTAACGGGTGGCGTCAGGGGAGTGGGTGCCGGTATCAGCCGGGTTTACCTGGAAGCCGGCGCGACCGTGGTGGTGTGTGCCCGCCGTCCCGGTGAGGCACCGATCGAGAGTTCCGGGCGCACCGCGGAATTTCTGCCGTGCGATGTGCGCGACAGTGACGCGGTGGCCGGTCTGGTCGACACTGTCGTGCAGCGCCACGGCCGCCTCGACCATGTGGTCAACAACGCCGGTGGGGCGCCGTTCGCTCCCACCGCCACCGCCTCCCGCAATTTCAACGCCAAGATCGTGGAGTTGAATCTGCTTGCACCGCTGCTGGTTTCGCAGGCGGCCAATGCCGTCATGCAGAAGCAGGAGCAGGGCGGTTCGATCGTGATGATCTCCAGCGTCAGCGGCCACCGTCCCTCGCCGGGTACTGCCGCCTACGGTGCCGCCAAGGCGGGGGTGGACAGTCTGGTGTCCTCACTCGCGGTGGAATGGGCGCCCAAGGTGCGGATCAATTCGATCGTCGTCGGCATGGTCGGTACCGAATCCAGCCATCTGCACTACGGCGACGACGACGGCATCGCGGCGGTCGAGGCGACGATTCCGCTGGGCCGGCTGGCCACGCCCGAGGATATCGGCCGGGTGGCGGTATTCCTCTCCTCGCCGCTGGCCGGCTATGTCAACGGCGGTTCGCTGATCGTCCACGGCGGCGGTGAGCGCCCCGCCTTCCTGGACGCCGCCACCGCCAACGCCTGACCGGGAAAACCACTGCAGCACTAGGGAAATGAGAGCACCAGCTATGACCGACAACCCCGAGAAGATCTGCGCCGGGCGTACCGTCATCGTGACCGGGGCCGGTCGCGGCATCGGCCGGGCGCACGCCCTGGCCTTCGCCGCGGCGGGCGCCAACGTCGTGGTGAACGATCTGGGTGCCGAACTCGACGGTGCGCCCAGTATCGATTCGCCGGCCGCTCAGGTTGCCGAGGAGATCGCGCAGGGCGGCGGCAAGGCCGTGGTCAACGGTGACGACATCGCTGACTGGGCCGGTGCCAAGCGCCTGATCAACCAGGCCGTGGAGACCTTCGGCGGGCTGGACGTGGTGGTCAACAACGCCGGTATCGTCCGCGACCGCATGCTGGTCAACCTGGCTGAGGACGAGTGGGACGCGGTTATTCGCGTGCACCTCAAGGGCCACTTCGCCACCATGCGTCACGCCGCCGAATACTGGCGCGCGGAATCGAAGGCCGGACGCGCCCGCGATGCGCGCATCATCAACACCAGCTCCGGCGCGGGCCTGCAGGGCAGTGTCGGACAGGGCAACTACGGGGCGGCCAAGGCCGGTATCGCGGCGTTGACCATCACTGCCGCAGCGGAATTCGGCCGCTACGGGGTGACCGTCAACGCCATCGCGCCATCGGCGCGGACCCGCATGACCGAAACCGTCTTCGCGGACATGATGGCTCGCCCGGAGGACGGGTTCGATGCCATGGCGCCGGAGAACATCTCGCCGATCGTGGTGTGGCTCGGCAGCCCGGATTCGGCCGGTGTGACGGGGCGGATGTTCGAGGTCGAGGGTGGCAAGATCGCGCTGGCCGACGGCTGGCGGCACGGGATCGCCGAGGATCGCGGAGCGCGGTGGCAGCCGTCTGAATTGGGGCCGGTGGTACGCGAGTTGATCGCGAAATCGGCCGATCCCGAACCGGTGTACGGCGCCTGATCCTCGCAACTGTTCGATAACGACACACGCGCGGGCCGATCGCGACACGCCGCACCCTTCCCGCGGCGGCGACCGGCCCGCGCGCTGCGTGCGAATTCCCTTGTGCGCGTGCAGATACCCGATGAGCTGGACATTCTGCTCGGTCTCGGGGATGCCGTCGAGGTCCGCCACCTCGATAGGCACTCGCGTGACGGAGTGATCCGCCTCACGTGATCTCGCTGCGCGAGCAAACTGCGGGCAGTTAGGATGGGCGCATTCGTTCAATCCCGGAGGTGGTTCAGCGACCGGGTAGAAATCTGCGCTGAGAAGTTGAGGGAAGGCAAGCGCATGACCATGGGTCGCGTAGCGCGCGTTATCGCGGTGGCCGGAATAGTGGGCAGTTGCGGGGTTTCGGGTCCCTTCGTCGCCAATGCGCAACCGACCGGCCCTGGCATTTCGAATCCCGTCCCGGCCGGTGCCGGTTCCACCGGCCCGGTGCCCTCCGATGACGCCGACTACGACGGCGCCCTGACGATCCCGGGCCGCTCGGTAACCGCCGCCACACCGGAGCCCACCGAGGTCTCCGCTCCGCCTGTCGCCCCGACCCCCGTGGCCGGCGAGGGATTCGCCGGATTGCTGAGCATCCTCGGAACCGGTTCGGCCGCAGCGGGTTCCGCTGCGGCGGCATCGGGCTCCGCGCTGACCGGTTCGGCACTAGCCGGTGCCGGCACCGCACTCGCCGGAACCGGCTCCGCGGCAGCGGGTTCGGTCGGCGCCACCACCGGTTCCGCATTGGCGGGCACCGGATCCGCCGCTGCCGCAACAGGTTCCGCGGCCGCCGCGGCCACCGCGGCCACCGGCTCGGCACTGGCCGGCACCGGCTCCGCACTCGCCGGCCTGACCGGGCTCGGCGCCGTCACGACCGGCTCGGCACTGGCCGGGCTGGCCGGAACCGGTTCCGCCGCAACGGTTGCCACCCTGGCGGCCCTGCTGGGTACCGGTTCCGCGATCACCGGTTCGGCGGCTGTCGGTTCCGCCGCGGTGATGTCGCCGCTGCTACTGCTGCTGCTCCTGCAACCGCCACCGGCCGCGCCCGCCGCTCCACCGCCCGCCGCCGCTCCACCCGCACCACCCGCACCACCGGTGCCCGCGGCGCCGGGTGCTCCGGCGATGGTCGCCGCTCCGCCGGCACCGGCCGTCGCTCCGCCGGCCGCTGCGCCTGCTCCCGCGCCCGCCGCTCCCGCACCGGCCGTCGCCACACCGAATCCCGCGGTGCGCCCGACGGCGGCCACCAGTGGTCTGCCCGAGGTCAAGACCCTCGCGGTACTCGGTGGTGTCATCGCGATGGCATTGGCCGCGGCCGGCTCGGGTGCCGTCAGCTTCCAGAGCGCCTCCGCGGCTCAGGCACGGGTGGATGCCGCGCGCGCGGAATTCTTCGGACCGAGGGCATGAGGGGCCGTGAGATGACCGAGAGCCGGATTCGAACGGGCCGTTCCTATCGCCGCGTCGCGGCCGCGGTCGACGCGGTCTGCGCGGTCGCCGCCGATTTCGACGCCACCACCCTGGACGAGGTGGTCCTCGCGATCGCGGCCGAGCGCGGGCGCCTGATCGAGATCGCCGAGGCCCAGCTCGGCCCGGGCGTCTGCGGCCAGCGCCGCAGTTATCCAGACAAGGACGTGATCGTGCTGGCCACCGCCCTGCCCAGTCGCGATCACACCTTGGCGCACGAATTGGGCCATGTGGTCTTCGACCATCCGGGCGAACCGGCCGCCGAGGTCACCCTCGAGGCCAGCGACGATCTGATCGCCTACATGCTCTCCCAGCGCGCCCATCAGCAGATCGTCGACGACGGTCAGGACGAGCAATACGAATGGGAGGCCGAAACCTTCGCCGGCATGCTGATGACCCGTTTGCGCGTATTCAACAACCGGGGTGCGGGCGTTTCGGTACTCCGATTCGACGAGGCCCTCGGATGACCGAGTCAGGGCTCGGAGGCGGCAGCTTGCGTAACCACGGAGAGTCCCTCGGTCATCCGCGGACGACACCGATGACCGAGTCAGGGCTCGGAGGCGGCAGCTTGTGTAACCACGGAGAGTCCCTCGGTCATCCGCGGGAAGCACCGATGAGGGGAACAGGGTAGACATGACGTTCTGGTTGACGGCCTTGCTGGTCTGGATGGCGGCCGGCGCGCGAATCGGCCGGGTCCTGGTGAAACCCGCGACCACCGCACGGGTGGCGGTGGTGATCGCGGTGGCCGCGGTCGCGGCGGCGGCGACGCTGGGTATTCCGGAGATCGGCGTCGCGGTGGATCATTGGCTGCCGCAAGGGATCAACGGCGAGGCCCTCGCCGATCGTCTGGTGGTGGCGACCTGGCTGCTGTTCACCGTGGCGACCTCCGTGGTGGCGGCCGCCGCCTGGCCGGTGGTCTCCCGCCGCAATCTGCGCCAGATCGCCTGGCTGGTCTACGCACTCGGCGCCGTAGTGATCGCGGGGACCATCGCCTGGTCACTGCTGTTCGGCTGGGCCATGACCCTGATCGGCTGTGTCTTCATCGCGGTGACCGGGCTGCGAAATCTCGACTGGACCGCGCTGGGGCGGGGGATCGCGCTCTACACCGCGGGCACGATCGTCGCGGGAATCCTTGCCGCACTCTCGATTCGACGCCTCGCGATCGGTGAACGCCCGATCCGGGCCGGTGATCCGGGCTGGTTCTGGCCGGCCTGGCAGATCGCGAGTCTGCTGATCGCCGTCGGTGCGGTGTGGATCGTCATCGAACTGTGGCTGCGGGCCCGGCTGTTGTTGCGTCAGACCCGGTCCCTGCATCGGACGATGATCAAGCGGTTCCCCGAGGTGCTGGCCCACGAACAGACGGTATCGGCCACGCAACTCAAGGCGTCGGACCAGGTAGCCCAGATCATGGATGCGCTGTATCTGCAGACCGGTGGCGGAATGGAATTGGCGGCAGCCGGAGATCCCGCGCGATCGGTGACCGAACGCGCCCAGAAGGTGGCCCGCTGGGCCCGGAATCCTTTGGGCGACGATATCGTCGACGCGCGCTGGATCGCACCGCCGGAGGGGCTGAGTCCCAGGGGCTGGGTGCAGGCTATCGCTCGCGCCTTCGACGGTACGGCTAATTCCGAACGGAAACCTGCTGCGGCACAAGCGGATTGACGAACAGTCGATCGATGCCGCTGCGCGGCGGACGGCGCCGATCGACCGGTCGCGTTGTTTCGAGTCGACTCACACGAGAAACACAGTGCGGTCCGAGTACCGCACTGTGTTTCTCGTGTGAAAACGTGCTATTCCGTGCCGTCCGGTGGTACCTCGGGCAAACCTTCACTCGCCCGGAGCTTTTCGGCCATCGAGGTCAGCAGGTTTTGCGATTCTTCGGAGAGATCGAACGCCCTGCTCGACAGCCGTCGCAGCCCGTAGCCCTGCAGCTGGGACAGCAACTCCAGATCATGGTCGATCTTGGCGGCGTAGATATCGTTGAAGAAGTAGTCCGGCTTGACCTTGAAGAACTTTGCCAATGCGGCAACCGTCTCATCTGAGGGGTTGGTCCGCTGCCCCGACCGCAGCTGTGACAGATACGGTTTCGAGATCGGATGCCCGGAGGCGGTGAGCGCAGCCGCCACCTCGGCATTGGTGTGCGGCTTACGCCCCGGGGGATGCACGGTTTCGAACAGCTTGTTCAGCCGCGCCGCGAAATCAGCCATTGTGAGCCGCCCAATTCCCTTCGCTGTACTAACTAGTCGTTATCTCGGATACGTATCATTGATATTAGCGGCTGAGTAACTGAAAACCTACGCCTGATTCGGGATTTCCTTGAAGCTTCCAGGCGGCCGGTCTGGGAACCGGGCGGCGTCGGGGCGTTTGCGGGTCACCGCAGGCTGACTGGTCGTACGGCAGTACGCCCCGGTTCTAGCCCGTCGAGCGAGTCTCGCCCGACGGGCCATTGTTAACCAAAAGATAGCTGACGTCTCATCGTTTTGTCTGTGTCGAAGTTTGTGTGGCGTACGACACGTTCTGGCATTGTGCAGATGAACGTTCAACCAACGGTGAAACCTGTGTGGTATTACAGCCGTTCGATGATGGTTCCGGTCGCAAGTGCGCCACCGGCGCACATGAGGATCATGGCGACGGACTTGTCGGAACGTTCCAGCTCGTGCAGGGCGGTGGTGATCAGGCGCGAGCCGGTGCTGCCGACCGGATGTCCGATCGCGATCGCACCGCCGTTGACGTTGACCCGATCCATATCCGGCTTGTGCACCGACGCCCAGGACAGCGGCACCGCCGCGAAGGCCTCGTTGATCTCGAAGATGTCGATATCGGAGATGTCCATGCCCGAACGCTCCAGCAGCCGGGTGGTGGCCTGGACCGGGCCGTCGAGGTGGAATTCCGGCTCGGCGCCGACCAGGCACTGGGTGATGATGCGGGCGCGCGGGCGCAGATCCGCACGGGCGGCGGCCTGTTCGTCCATGAGCAGCACCGCGGCGGCGCCGTCGGAGATCTGCGACGAGGTGCCGGCGGTGTGAATACCGCCCTCCAGCACCGGCTTCAACTTCGACAGGCTTTCCCGGCTGGTCTCGCGCAGGCCCTGATCGCGGTTGACGTCGAGCTTCTCGCCGGTGGGATTGCCTTCCTTGTCGACCTGGGGTGCGCCGGTGACGGTGAGGACCTCGCGGTCGAAGCGGCCCTCCGCCCAGGCCCGCGCGGCCAAACGCTGTGAGCGCACGCCGAAGTCATCGATGTCGTCGCGGGTGATGCCGCGCCGCTTGGCGATTCGCTCCGCCGCCTCGAACTGATTCGGCATGTCGATATCCCAGGTGGCCGGCCGGCGCGGGCCGGCGTTCTCGCCCACATTGGCGCCCAGCGGGACGTGGCTCATCGACTCGACACCGCAGGCGACGCCGATGTCGATGGCGCCCTGGGCGATCTGCCCGGCGATCAGATGGTTGGCCTGCTGGGCCGAACCGCACTGGCAGTCGACGGTGGTGGCGCCGACCTGCCAGGGGAGACCGGCGTGCAGCCATGCGGTGCGGGTGACGTTGTTGCCCTGCTCGCCGACCTGCATGACGCAGCCGCCGATGACCTGTTCGACCAGGGCCGGGTCGAGCTTCGCGCGCTCGAGCACGCCGCGCTGGGCGGCGCCGAGGACCTCGGCGGCGTGCAGACCGGCCAGCCAGCCGTTGCGTTTGCCGATCGGAGTGCGTGCGGCCTCGACGATGACGGGGGTGCCCATAACTTCAACCTTTCGAACAGAACCTTGGAACGGGACGGAAACTGGAACAAGTTCTGTGGATGTACTGAGGGCGGACTATGGCTTCTTTACTACTGATACCACCTATGCTGCAATGAAGGTAGAACGTGTTTCAGTTAGTCGAAGGAGACAACTGGTGGTTGACGCCCAAGTAGCCCCGAACCTCCCCGAAGGGTTCGATGCGACTGATCCCGATATGTGGGCCCGCGGCATCCCTGCCGAGGAGTTCGCGGAACTACGTCGGGCCGCTCCGATCTGGTGGAACCCGCAGTCGCCGGACGTCGGTGGCTTCCACGACGACGGTTTCTGGGTGGTGAGCAAGCATGCCGACGTCAAGGAGGTCTCGCGGCGCGACGATTTCTCCACTTACGAGAACACCGCGATTCCGCGCTTCAACGACGACATCCCGCGCGAGGCCATCGAGCTGCAGCGGCACATCCTGATCAACAAGGATGCTCCCGAGCACACCAAACTGCGCAAACTGATCTCGAAGGGTTTCACCCCGCGCGCGATCAACAGCTTGCGTGACGAGCTGTCGGCTCGCGCCAAATCCATCGTGGACGCGGCCGCGGCCAGCGGTACCGGCGACTTCGTGACCCAGGTGGCCTGCGAACTGCCGCTGCAGGCCATCGCCGAGCTGATCGGCGTGCCGCAGGAGGACCGGATGAAGGTCTTCCAGTGGTCGAACGAGATGACCGGCTACGACGATCCCGACAGCGACGCCGATCCGGCCATGTCGTCGATGGAGATTCTCGGCTACGCCTGGCAGATGGCCGAAGCGCGCAAGGGCAGCCCGGCCGACGATATCGTGACCACCCTGGTCAATGCCGATATCGATGGTGAGGCACTGACCTCCGAAGAATTCGGATTCTTCGTGATCCTGCTGGCCGTCGCCGGTAATGAGACCACGCGCAACGCGATCACCCACGGTATGCACGCCTTCCTGGAGAACCCCGAGCAGTGGGAGCTCTACAAGCGGGAACGGCCCGCGACCACGGCCGACGAGATCATCCGCTGGGCGACGCCGGTCAGCTCCTTCCAGCGCACCGCGCTGACGGATACCGAACTGTCGGGTGTGCAGATCAAGAAGGGCCAGCGGGTACTGCTGATGTACCGCTCGGCCAACTTCGACGAGGACGTTTTCGAGAATCCGTACACCTTCGACATCACGCGCGATCCGAATCCGCACCTGTCGTTCGGTGGAACCGGTGCTCACTTCTGCATCGGCGCCAACCTGGCGCGGCTGGAAATCGACCTGATCTTCAACGCGATCGCCGACCACCTGCCCGATATCACCAAGATCGGCGATCCCCAGCGCCTGACCTCCGGCTGGCTCAACGGCATCAAGGAATTCCAGGTCGACTACAAGACCGCTTGAGCTCACCCGCCTCCCCGGTACTCCGGGCCTGATTCAGGCCCGGAGTACCGACATACGGAGGGCGGGCACCCTGGTTGGGTGCCCGCCCTTCCGTATTCGGTCCCGCGCTACTCCTTGCGCATGGTCCCCATCGCGCGGTCGGTTTCCCAGAACGCGCGCAGCGCGAGGATCTTTCCGGCGTCGTCGACCTTGTAGGTGAATACACCTTCGGCATCGATGACATGCCCGCCCAGCCGCGTGCGGATCAGCCCGGTGAACGCGACCTCGCGACCGCAGGCGAAAGAGTCGCCGAAGACGAAATCGATCGATTCGGTCGGCGCGATCGCCTTGTCCCAGAATGCCGAGATGGCCTCGTGGCCCCGGTGCCCGACGCCGTCGGGATCGAAAACCGAGGGCCCGATCGGGTCCTCGACGATCCCGTCCGCGGCGAACAGTGCCAGCCACGCGGCCTTGTCCCGGGCACGCACCGCGGACTGCGATGCGTGCCCGGCGATGCGCGCCGGATGCTCGGTGGTCGTGGTGGTCATGTCAAAACTCCCGGCTCGGCGGTTTCGGTGAATTTGCTGATGGAATTGCAAATGAGCTTTCCGGCGGGTTCTCCGGACCCGGAATTACCACCGGAATTGCGGATCACCGCGGTTCGGAGCCCACCACCCACATCGAGAAGTACTGTGATCCGCCACCGTAGGCATGGCCCAATGCTTTTCGCGCACCGTCGACTTGGTAATCGCCGGCCCGGCCCATTACCTGCTTGGCGGCTTCGGCGAACCGGATCATTCCGGACGCGCCGATCGGATTGGAGCTCAGCACGCCGCCCGAGGGGTTCACCGGCAGCTTCCCGCCGATCTCGGTTTCGCGCGCGTCGACCAGCTTCCAGCCTTCGCCCTCGGCGGCGAAGCCCAGATTCTCCAGCCACATCGGCTCGAACCAGGAGAACGGCACGTAGATCTCGGCCGCGTCGATCTCCTCGAGCGGATTGGTGATCCCGGCCTGCTGCCACAGTGCCGCCGCGGCATCCCGGCCGGCCTGCGGGCTCACCTGGTCGCGGCCGGAGTACGCCAGCGGCTCGGTGCGCATGGCGGTGCCGTGCACCCAGGCGACCTTCTTGCCGGTGGCCTCCACGGCCTTCGCCGACTCCTCGTCACCGATCACGATGGCGCAGGCGCCGTCCGAGGAGGGACAGGTTTCGTCGAAACGAATTGGATCCCAGAGCATTTGGGATGCCAGTACCGATTCCATGGTGATATCGGGCTGATGCAGGTGGGCGACGGGGTTCTTGGCCCCGTTGCGCCGATCCTTCACCGCGACCATGGCGCCGATGTGCAGGGGAGCGTTGGCACGCCGGATGTATGCGCGCACATGGGGCGCGAAATAGCCGCCCGCGCCCGCGCCGACCGGCGCCGTGAACGGCACCGGATTCGACAGTGCCCACATCGCGTTGGATTCGGACTGCTTCTCCCAGCAGACCGCCAGGACGCGCTTGTACACCCCGGCCTGCACGTGGTTGGCCGCGACCACGCCGGTCGAACCGCCCACCGAACCCGCGGTGTGCACCCGCAGCAGCGGTTTTCCGGTGGCGCCCAGCGCATCTGCCATGAACAGTTCGGGCATCATGGAGCCCTCGAACAGGTCCGGCGCCTTACCGACGATGACCGCGTCGATATCGTCCATGGTGAGCTCGGCATCTTCGAGCGCGCGGTCGATGGCCTCGCGGCACATACCAGCCATCGAGACATCGGACCGTTTCGTCACATGATGGGTTTGCCCCGTGCCGATTACGGCAGCTTGGTTGCTCATCGTCCCTGTGCCTCCAGTGCCTTGCGGGACACCCGCACCCGGTCGGCCCGACGATCGGGCTGCGCATTGTCGTTCATCGTGCCTCCAGAATTGCGACCAGGTTCTGCTGCAACGCCGGACCACTGGTGGCGTGCGCGAGGGCTCGGTCGGCGGTGCCGTTGATGATTGCGTCGGCCGCGAAGCCGATTCGCTCCAGGCCGGCCGAGAACATCGGATTACCCGCCAGCGCACCACCCGAGGGGTTGATGCGGGTGGACTCGCCGAGGCCGATGGCCTGCTTGAGGATCAGTTGCTCGTGACTGTAGGTCGCGTGCAGTTCGGCGATATCGAAACCGCTGGTATCGCCGCCGGTGATCGCCTTCGCCGCGGCCGCCGTCGATGGGGAGGCGGTCAGATCGCGGGCGCCGAGGATCGGGGTGTCGATGCGGTGCGCCATACCGGTCAGCCAGGCCGGCCGCTCGCACAGCTCGCGGGCCCGGTCGCCACGGGCGAGCACGATCGCGGCCGCACCGTCGGTGATCGGGGCGATATCGTGTTCGCGCAGCGGATTCGCGACATACGGTGCGGCGAGCCGCTTTTCGATCTCGGCCTCATCGGCGGCGGAGACCGCCGCCATATCGCGCTCGGTCCAGTGGCCCGCGTCCATCCCGGCACGGGCCTGTAGGCCGGCGATCGACACGGCGTCGGGCCACAGCGGGGCCACCAGGTACGGATCGGTCTGCAGGGTCAGCACCTGCCGCAGCGTGCCGGCGGAGGCCTTGCCGAATCCGTAGACCAGCGCCGTATCCACCTGTCCGGAGCGGAGTTTCACCCACGCTTCGTACAGCGCCCAGGCGGCGTCCATCTCGACGTGCGATTCGTTGATCGGCGGCACGGCCCCGATCGAGTCGATCGCGGAGATGAACGAAAAGGCACGTCCAGCAAGGTAATCCGACGAGCCCGAGCACCAGAAGCCGATATCGGACACGCCGATACCCAGCTTCTCGTACAGGTGCTGGAAGCACGGCACCAGCATTTCGACACCATTGGTGGTGCCGTAGGTTTCACGGACATGCGGTGCGTGGGCGAAACCCACCACCGCGATATCTGTTGCGTTGTCGCTCAAGGTCTTTGTGCTCCTAGAGGTGGTGCCGGAAGCTGTCGTAATCAGCGTCCGGTTCGCCATTGGGCTCGAAGTGGTCCACATTCTCCAGCGTGTAGCCCCACTCCTCGCGTGGCTTCCACACGGCCTTGACTCGCATGCCCATGCGAACCTCGGCGGCATCGCAACCCAATACCCGGTGCAGCACCGGAATATCGGAGCCATCGAGCAGAACGTAGGCGGCCACGAACGGCGGCTTGATCTTCTGGCCCATGAACGGCACATTGACGATGCAGAAGGTGGTGATGGTGCCGTTATCGGACACCTCGACCATCTCGTCGGTCGGCCGTCCGTCGATCGGATCGGCCGCGCGAGCGGGGAAGTAGACCTTGCTGTCGGCATCCGCGCGGCCGCCGAGCAGACGGCCCTCGGCGAGCCCCTTCAGATACAGGGTCTCGGTGGGCGAGGCGGTGTGCTTGTAGCTCAGGTCGATCGGGGTGATGATCCCCGTGACGGCCTCGCCGGCCGGGGAATCGCTCGGCGCGGCCGATGTCTCGCCGGGTTCGACGCACGCGATGTCGTGGATGCTGCCGGTCCGCTCGGCGGCCCAGCGCACCCGCACCCGCATCCCGGTGCGCACCTCGTCGGGCGAGGGCACGTCCAGGGCGTGCAACAGGGCGGTGTCCGCGCCGTCGAATTTCACCAGTGCCCAGGCGAACGGGCGGTCGAAGGGCTGTCCGGGGAGCGGATCGGCCACCCAGCTCCAGCTCTGCACGGTGCCGACATCCGACACGTCGACGAAGTCCGTCAGCGCCTTCGCGGTCACCGGGTCGAATTCGGCCGGCGGCACGATCACCCGGCCGTCGCTGCCGCGGACGCCGACGATGCGGCCCTCTCGCAGCCCGGTCAGGAACCGGCCGATGGTCGGTCCGACCGATCGGGTGTAGTCGAACTTCATACGTAGTTCGGCGCCGAGTACCTCGGGTGCGGGTTCCGCTTCCGGACCGCTGCCTTTCGCGATTGCGCCGGTCATGGTGTTCCCATTGGTCACGATATCGAGTAGAACAGGTTCTTATTCTGGTGGCAAGCGTTACCGAGGAAAGGCCCTCCGGCGACGGGGTTCGGCGAAAGGAGTCGAAGATGCGATTCGGACTGCAGCTCGGGTACTGGGGTGCCGCTCCGCCACCGAACGCCGCGGAGTTGGTGGTGGCGGCCGAGGAGATGGGCTTCGACGCCGTCTTCGCCGCGGAGTCGTGGGGGTCGGACGCCTTCACACCGCTCGCGTGGTGGGGTTCGGCGACGAACCGGGTGCGGCTGGGCACCTCGGTGGTCCAGTTGTCCGCGCGTACACCCACCGCCACCGCGATGGCGGCGCTGACACTCGACCATCTCAGCGGTGGCCGGCACATCCTGGGACTCGGTGTGTCCGGACCGCAGGTGGTGGAGGGCTGGTACGGCCAGCCCTTTGCCAAGCCCCTGGCCCGGACCCGCGAATATGTGGGGATCATCCGGCAGGTGCTGGCCCGCGAGGCGCCGGTGGTCAGCGACGGCAAGCACTACCGGCTGCCCTACGACGGCCCCGGCTCCACCGGCCTCGGTAAGCCGCTCAAGCCGATAACTCATCCGCTACGTGCGGATGTGCCGATCTGGCTCGGCGCCGAAGGACCCAAGAATGTGGCGCTGACCGCGGAGATCGCGGACGGCTGGCTGGCGATCTACTACACCCCCAGGCTTGCCTCGATGTACGACGAATGGCTCGACGAGGGTTTCGCCCGTCCGGGTGCCCGGCGTTCGCGGGAGGATTTCGAGATCGCGGCGAGCTGTCAGGTGATCATCACCGACGACCCTCGTACCGAGATCGATCGGATCAAGCCGGTGATGGCCCTCTACATCGGCGGTATGGGTGCCGAGGAACTCAACTTCCATGCCCAGGTCTATCGCCGGATGGGCTACGGCGCCGAGGTCGACGAGATCACCACGCTGTTCCGCGCCGGCCGCAAGGACGAGGCGGCGGCGGTGATTCCGGATCAGCTGATCCTCGATACCGCGATCATCGGCGATGAGGGCCATGTGCGCTCGCAGCTGAAGGTCTGGGAAGCCGCGGGTGTCGGCATGCTGACGGTGAGCCTGCGCGATGTCGGGCAGTTGCAGCGCCTCGCACCCCTTGTCCAGAGTTAGAACACGTTCTAGATTCGAGGAGTGACTTCGATGGAGCGGCCGCTGGGACTGTGGAATATCGCCGCATCCGATCCCGATCGGATCGCCGTCGTCGATCCGTCCGGTCGTGAGGTGAGCTATCGGGAACTGGCCGCCGCGGCCGACCGGATCGCACGCGGTCTGCAGGCCAAGGGGCTGGTTCCCGGCGATGTCCTGGTGTCGATGGTGCACAACACCGTCGATGCGCTGGCCGTGTACTTCGCCGCCTATCAGGCGGGGTTGTACATCGTCGCGGTCAACTGGCATCTGACCGGACCCGAGGTCGCCTACATCCTGGGTGACAGCGAGGCGAAGGTGTTCGTTGCCGACGAGCGCTTCGCCGAGGCCGCCACGATCGTCGCGACCGAAGCGAAAGTGCCTGCGGAGGCACGCTATTCGGTCGGCGCCATCGCTGGATTCCGGCCGCTGTCCGAACTGGGCGAGAGCGAGCGGGGTCGCCCGGATGTCCGTACCACCGGTGCGCCGATGCTGTACACATCCGGAACCACCGGGCGCCCCAAGGGAGTTCGGCGGCCGCTCACCGGAGCCGATCCCGATGTCGTCGGCCCGCAGGCGACCGGCTTCTTCGGCCTGTTCGGCATCCGGCCCTTCGATGACCATGTGCACATCTGCGGTTCACCGCTCTATCACACCGCCGTGCTGAACTTCGCGTCCATCTCGATCCAGTTGGGGCACAAGGTTGTTCTGATGGACAAGTGGGATCCGGAGGAGATGCTGCGGCTGATCGACACCCATCGGGTCACCCACAGTCATATGGTTCCCACCCAGTTCCATCGCCTGCTGGCGCTGCCGGAAGAGGTGCGCGCTCGCTACGACGTGTCCTCGCTGCGGTGCATGATCCACGGCGCCGCGCCGTGTCCGCAGGAGACCAAGCGGAAGATGCTGGAGTGGTGGGGTCCGGTCGTCACCGAGTATTACGCGGCGACCGAGGGTGGCGGAACGTCGATCTCGGGTGCGGAGTGGTTGCGCAAGCCCGGTTCGGTGGGCAAGGCCTGGCCGTACGCGGTGGTCAAGGTGCTCGGTGAGGACGGCGCCGAACTGCCGCCCGGCGAGATCGGCCAGGTTTACATGAAGATGGGCGGATCCAATTTCGAGTACCACAAGGACAAGTCCAAGACCGAGGACGCGCGCGTCGGTGATCTGTTCACCGTCGGCGACATCGGCCATATGGATGCCGACGGATACCTGTTCCTGCACGACCGGCGCTCGGATCTGATCCTGTCCGGGGGTGTGAACATCTACCCGGCCGAGATCGAGAGCGAGTTGATCACCCATCCGAAGGTTGCCGATGTGGCGGCTTTCGGTATCCCGCACCCGGATTGGGGGCAGGAGGTCAAGGCGGTGGTCCAGCCGGTCGAGGGTATCGCCGGCGATGACGCACTCACCGCCGAGCTGATGGAGTTCGCCGCGGCACGCCTGGCGAAATACAAGCTGCCCAGGAGTATCGACTATCTGCCCGAGCTGCCGCGCGATCCGAACGGCAAGTTGTACAAGCGCAAGCTGCGCGAGCGGTACGTGACCGCGTAGCGACGGACTCGCGGATCGAGGCCGGCGCACCGTTCGTCCTGCCCTGAAACGGGGCGCCCTCGATACCGTGACGGCCGAGCCCGCCTGGTACCACCAGGCGGGCTCGTAGTCGTCGCGGAGTACGCCTGTCCGGAAAACCCATCGGTGGTTCCAGCGAATTAGTAAACTGTGTTAATTAGCTCTTGTCAGGAGAGAGAACACGTTCTATTTTGGTCCTGTGAGCTACAACATAGCGGACCTTGTCGAACACACTATCGACCTCGTGCCGGACCGTGTCGCGCTGGCCGACGACGTCCGCTCGGTGACCTATGCCGAGCTGGAGGATCGGGCCAACCGATTGGCGCATTACCTGCAAGAACAGGGTGTGCAACCGGGTGACAAGGTCGGCATCTACTCGCGCAACACGATCGAGGCCGTCGAGGCCATGGTCGCGATCTTCAAGGCGCGCGCGGTGATGATCAACGTGAACTTCCGATACGTCGAGAACGAGTTGCAGTACATCTTCGACAATTCGGATATGGTCGCGCTGATTCACGAGCGTCGGTACAGCGACAGGGTGTCGGCGGTGCGGCCGAACACTCCGCAGTTGAAGGCGGTCATCGCCGTGAACGACGGTACCGAGGCCGACGTGCCGCTGGCCGCCGATTCGGTGGAATACGAGGCGGCGCTGGCGAGTACGCACGGTGAGCGCGACTTCGGCGATCGCTCGACCGACGACATCATGATGATCTACACCGGCGGCACCACGGGTATGCCCAAGGGCGTGATGTGGCGCCAGGAGGACTGGTGGCGGGTACTCGGCGGTGGCATCAATTTCGTCACCGGTGAGGCCATCGAGGACGAGTGGCAGCAGGCCAAGGCCGGCGCCGCCGGACCGCAGATGGTGCGCTACCCGATTCCGCCGATGATCCACGGCGGTTCACAGTCGGCGACCTTCCACGGACTGTTCGACGGCGGCAAGACCATCATGCTGCCGGAGTTCACCGCGCACGGTGTCTGGCAGGCCATCGACAACCACGGCGTGAATCTCATCTTCATCACCGGCGACGCGATGGCGCGGCCCATGCTCGACGCGCTGAAGGCCGGAAATCCGGAAACCGGTGCGGACTACCAGCATTCGAATCTGTGGGCGCTGGCCAGCAGTGCGGCGCTGTTCTCCCCGGCGCTCAAGGACGAGTTCATCGAGCTGCTGCCGAACACCGTGATCACCGACTCCATCGGCTCCTCGGAGACCGGCTTCGGTGGCCTGTCGGTGGCGGCCAAGGGCGCCACCCACACCGGCGGTCCGCGGGTCAAGATCGATGCCTCCACCGCTGTCATCGACGAGGAGGGCAATCCAGTCGCACCCGGTTCCGGCCAGGTCGGCATGCTGGCCCGCGCCGGCCGGATCCCGCTCGGCTACTACAACGACCCGGTCAAAACCGCGGCGACATTCAAGGAGTTCAACGGGGTCCGCTACTCGATCCCGGGCGATTTCGCCCGCGTCGAGGAGGACGGCACCGTGACCATGCTGGGCCGTGGTTCGGTCAGCATCAACAGCGGTGGCGAGAAGATCTACCCCGAAGAGGTCGAGGGTGCGCTCAAATGCCATCCGGAGGTCTTCGACGCCCTCGTGATCGGTGTGCCGGACGAGCGCTGGGGTCAGCGGGTGGCCGCGGTGGTGCAGTGCCGCAGCGGGAACCGGCCCACACTCGAGGAGTTGCGCCCGGTGCTGAGCCGGGAGATCTCCGCCTACAAGCTGCCGCGCAGCCTGTGGTTCGTCGACGAGATCAAGCGGTCGCCGGCCGGTAAGCCCGACTACCGCTGGGCCAACGACCACGCCCAGTCGCGTCCGGCCGATGAGGAATCGCACGCATCCTCGAAGTAGTTACCTGGCCGAAGTAAATATTCGGCAATCGGATCGCCGTGTCCCCGGTCTCGCGTCCGGGGCGCGGCGATTCCCGTTTTCCGGATGTGGCGGCGTCACGATGCCACGTGGCCGTTGTGTGCCATTACGCGGCGCGGTTGCGGGTTCGCGCGCATACCCCGGTTTCCGGGGTGTTTTCTGTCGGTGGGCTGTGTCACAGTGATCGGCATGAGCGAAGAGGCATCCGTCGGCACGGTCGACGATGTGTTGCAGCAATTCGAGGGTTATCGGCGCGAGCTGTGCGCTTACGCCTACCGCATGCTGGGTTCCTCATTCGAGGCCGAGGATGCGGTACAGGACACTTTCACGCGGGCGTGGAAGGCGTACGGCTCGTTCGAGGGCCGGTCCAGTGTGCGGTCCTGGCTGTACAAGATCTGCACGAACATCTGCCTGGACATGCTCGACGGGCCGCAGCGGCGGGCCCGCCCGATGGACCTGTCGGGTCCGTCCCGTCCGGACAGCCCGATGCCGCCGCCCCAGCCGGACTACGTCTGGGTCGAGCCCATTCCCAACGCACTGGCCTTCGGCGCGGACCCGGCCGAACACGCGAGCACCAAGGATTCGCTGCGGCTGGCCTTCGTCGCGGCCTGTCAGCATCTGCCGGCAACGCAGCGCGCGATTCTGATCATGCGCGAGGTGCTGCGGTTCTCAGCCGGCGAGACGGCCGAGATGCTCACCATGTCACCGGCTTCGGTGAACAGCGCCCTGCAGCGCGCCCGCGCCACCATGTCGAAGGTGCAGCCGTCGGAATCCGGCAGCTTCGACGAATCCGACGACAAACAACGCGAACTCGTCGACGATTTCGTGCGCGCCTTCGAGGCCTACGATATGAACGCGCTCACCTCCCTGCTGAAACAGGATGTGGCGCTGTCGATGCCGCCGCTCGAACTGTGGATCTCGGGTCCCCGGAATGTCGCGGAGTTCATGCTGTCGCCCGGGCCCTCGGCCTGCCGCGGCTCGCGGATGGTTCCACTGGCGGGCGCCAATGGGCTGCCGGCCTTCGGCCAGTACAAGCCCACCGAGGAGCCGGGAGTGTTCTCGCCGTGGTCGATCACGGTGCTGGAGCTGGACGGTGGCGAGATCAGCGGCCTGAACTTCTTCCTCGACACCGAACGCCTGTTCCCGCTGTTCGATCTGCCGGGAGAATTGCGCGAACCCGCTGACGGGTAGCACTCAGTCGATCGCCTTGGCGGTCAGCCAGATCGCGATGACCACACCCCCGGCGATCACCATGCCGATATGGCCGGGGGAGCGTGCGTAGTCGTACACCGATATCGCGACAATGGCCGCGATCACGAAGATGAGTCCGCGTTTCACCATATCCACCCCCACCGCTCTGGATATCAGGATACGAGACGTGGAATCGGTTGTGCCACACCGTAATAACGGCAAATATCCAGCGTGGGAGGGGTGGGGAACGCGGTTGCGCGCGAGGCCCCGGCCGGTGTGGTGCCGCCGGGGCATTGTCATATCGGGGGATTCGAGGTGACGAGCCCTATCCCGCCGCATACCATATGCGGGTATATAACCACCGCAGACCGCTACCGGTCCGATCGTTACCCCGGCGACGCCCGAAAATTGGTCCGAAATTCAAGGGCCGCAACCGATCATGGTCAGTCGGTGATGGTGTGGCAGGCGGCGATGAGGGCGCGCAATTCGGCGCGGGGCGGATCCGGCCGCACCGCGAGGTAGCTCGGCATCATCGGCTCCGGATCGCGCAGCGGGCGCCAGACGACACCGGGGAAGCTCAGCTGGGCTGCCTGGGCGGCGTAGTAGACCGTCCAGCTGGGGGCGCCGAAACCGATGGCGGCCAAGGTGTCCTGTTCGGTGGTGAACTCCGGGCCGAACCGCGGTTCGAAACCGGCCCGACGACATGAGTCGATGATCAGGTCGTACAGGGCGGGATTGCGGAGGCGGTCGACCAGACGTAGCGGCAACCCGGCCAGCCGGGCGAGTTCGACCTCGCGCAGCACGGCCAGGTCGTGGCGGGCGGGAATCGCCGCGACCAGCCGGTCCGACCACAGAGGGAGTAATTCGAGGCGGGGCTCGTCCCGGGCGCCGCGGACGATCGCGGCGTCCAGCTCGCCGGATCGCACACGCTTCATCCGTTCCTCGATATCGGAATTGACAAGCTCGAGGCGGGCGTCGGGCGCCGTTCGCGCGAATTCGACGAGGATGTTCTCCAGTCGGGTACCGAGTCCGGTGCTGGTGCCCAGCCGGACGGTGCCCGAGCGCTCGCCGCGCAGATCATCGATGGCATCCCGGGCCTTCGCGAGCGCGTCCAGAACCTGCTCGGCATGGGGTTGCAGGCGCCGCCCTGCTTCGGTGAGCCGCACGGTGCGGGTGGTGCGATCGAACAGTGCCACGCCCAGTTCGCGCTCCAACCGGGTGATCTGCTGACTCACTGCCGACTGCGCGATATGCAGGCGTCCGGCCGCACGGCCGAAATGCAGCTCCTCGGCCACGGTGAGGAAGTACTGCAACTGTCGAAGCTCCACGGCGTGAGATTAATCAGTTTTCGTGAACAGTGCCAGCTCGGTTCGGCTATTTTTCGCGAACGGCAAACGCGGTTTCCTTATCGCATGCCATACATCACCGTGAACAACACCCAGCTCTACTACGAAGATCAGGGCGCCGGCCTGCCGCTACTGTTCCTGCACGGCTGGGGTACCAGCGGCCGGGTGTGGGGCGCGCAGCAGGCCGAGCTGGCGCGCGAATTCCGGGTCGTCACCCTCGATTGGCGTGGGTGCGGCCGCTCGGACCGCCCGCTGGCGGGTAATACGCTCGCCGGTGTGGTCGCCGACCTCGCCGAGGTCGTCCGGCAGCTGAATCTGCACCGTCCGGTGGTGATCGGTTCCTCGGTCGGCGCTACCTTCGCGACCGAACTGGCACTGACACATCCGGATCTGCCCGGCGGTGTGATCGCCGTGGACGGACCGGCCTACTGGCCGGGGCAGGGGATGCCGCTGGCCGAGATCATCGACGAAATGCGTTATCGGCGAGTGGAATTCCTGTCGAAATGGGTCCCGAACTGGTACGCCCCGGGTACCGCGCCGCTGCTGGTGGACTGGACCATCCGGCAGATCCTCGACTCGGGCGTATACATCGATGAACTGTTCCACGCCTTCGCTGCGTACGACCCGCGCCCGCAACTTCCCTCGCTGCGCACACCCATTCACTACCTGCACGGCGAACTGGATGCCGAGATACCGGTCGAGGTCGCACGGGTGTGCGCCGCACTCACTCCGGGCGCCGGAGTGACCGTGATCGACGGCGCCGGGCATATGCCACAGCAGGAACGCGCGGCCGAGTTCAACGCCGCGCTGCGAGCGGCCGTGGCCGGCTTCCGAATCCCCGCCGCCGCCTGACTTCCGTCACCCAGTCACCCGACTCCGATTTCGATTTCGAGGACTCCACCATGCATATCGCGACAGCTCGACTCGACGGCGGCCAGGCCCGAGTCGCCTATGAACTCACCGGAACCGGCCCGGCGGTGATCCTGGTGCACGGCACCGCGGCCGCTCGCGACCAGTGGGCGCCGCTGACCGAGCGGATTTCCGACCGGTACACCGTTGTGGCCCTGGACTATTCGGGCTCCGGCGACACTGTCGACCACGGTGGACCGCTGACCGTGGCCGATTTGGCCGCCGAGGTCCGGGCGGTCGCCGATCACGCCGGGATCGAGCGGTTCCATCTCGTCGGTCATTCCCTGGGCGCGGTCGTGGCCGCGCAGGTGGCGGCCACCGTGCCCGCGCGGGTCCGGTCGCTGTTCATGCACGCGGGCTGGGTGCGTACCGATATCCGGATGGATGCCGAATTCCGGTACTGGATCGACCTGCTCCGCCACGATGCCGAACGCGGCACGGATCTGTTCCCCCGGATGCTGCCCCTGATGGCATTCGGCCCGCGCTACTGGGACAACACCACCGCGGCCGATAACGACGCGCTGGTGAAACAGCTGACGGCGGTGATCGCACCCGGGGCGATCCGGCAGACCGAGGTGGACCGCACCGTCGATCTGACCGATCTGCTCGGCCGCATCACGGCACCGGCCCTCGTACTGGCCAGCGCGCACGATCGGATCATTCCGGCCGCGCAACAGCGGGCGCTGCTGGCCGCGATTCCCGATGCCCGCTATGCCGAAATCGATGCGGGACACGGTGCGCCGGGCGAGGATCCGGAGGGCTTCATCGCCAAGATCACCGGCTTTCTGGATGATCGGACGAGCTGACCGGCCACGATCGGCGGACCCGCTCGCAGGGGTCCGCCGATCTGCCCGCGGTCAGTTGCCGCCCGGGTAGTCCATCCAGAATGCCTCCCAGTGATGCCCGTCCGGGTCGAGGAAGGCCCGGCTGAACATGCCGACAGCTTCTTCCTGTGCGCGCTTCTCCTCGCTGATCTCCGCGATGGCGCCGGCCGCCTCCGCGGCCGCGAGCAACGCCTCGACCTCGGCCGCACTGCCCAGGGACACCGCGTAGATCGATCCGGTGGCAGCTCGCGTATCGGCGATGGGGCGGCTGGTGAAGACCTCGAAATGGTGGTGGGTCAGCAGCATGACGCAGATGTTGTCGTCGACCACCACGCAGGCGGCGTTCTCGTCGGTGAAGTCGGGATTGATCTTCCAGCCCAGCGCCTCGTAGAAGGTTTTCGATCGCTCCAGATCCTCGACCGGGAGATTGATGAAGATCATCTTGCTGGCCATGTGCGGGGGTCCTCTCGCCGGCATTCGTCGCTGTCATCAATATCGACGCCGCGGCGGTTCGAAACTCATCGGACGGCCTTCGTCGTGGCTGTGATCAGCGCGAATGGGGCACGGCGGGAAAAACGGATCGCGGGTCGACACGGCCCCACGCTAACGTCGGACCATGGGAGATCCCGGAACCGACGACCATGCGGAAACGGGGCCCGGCGCCGTCTACCTGATCACCGGCATCCAGGCCGCGGGCAAGTCGACGGTGGCACAGGCGCTGGCACAGCGCCTGCCGCGCTCGGCCCATGTGCACGGAGATGTGTTCCGGCGCTTCGTGATCGGCGGCCGCGCCGAGATGTCCGCAGCGCCGAGCGTGGAGGCATTGCGGCAGTTGGAATTACGTCACCGCCTGGCCGCGTCGGTCGCCGACGAGTACGCGCGGGCGGGGTTCACCGCGATCGTCCAGGACGTCGTGCTGGGCGATCTGCTGCCGTGGATGGTCGACCACATCCGGACCGACCCGCTGTATATGATCGTGCTGGCGCCACGCCCGGCCGCCGTCGCCGCGCGCGAGGAACAACGCGCCAAGAAGGCTTATGGCACCTTTACCGTCGAACAACTCGACGAAGTCCTGCACGCCGAAACTCCGCCGGTCGGATTATGGCTCGACACAACGGATCTCACCGTCGATCAGACCGTGGAGGCGATACTCGACCGTGCCGAGCCGGTGCGCGACCCGCACCGGCCGTAGCCGAGTCACGGTCGGCTAGTCACCACGCAGGGCGGTGAGCCAGCGATATACGGGTCCCCGGAGGTCATCGATGCTCGCGGGTGTTCCCGGCCGCAGGCCGAGCAGTGAGCGAGCCCCCTGGAGTCTGTCGAAGAGCAGACCCTCGAGCAGGCTGATCAGGCCGTATGCCGCTGCGCCCGGATCCGGTGCGTCCAGCGAGCGCAGCAGGCTCTCGGCGGCCGGCAGTGAGAACAGGCATCCCGCGAGGGCCGCTCGCAGTTCTTCGTCGTCCGCGGTATCGGCCGCAAGAGCATAGCGGGCCAAGGCATCTCGCCGTCGTTCGCCGATCAGCAGATCGAGTTGCCCGGCAATGAGATCGGCGGCGCCGTCGACCGGATCCGCCCGCCGATCCGGAAGCTCGAGTGCTGTCCGGAACGCGGTCCGGGACGTCGTGGTCAGGTGGGTGATCGCGGCTGTCAGTAGATCCCGCCGGGTGCGGTAGTAGTACGAGGTCGAACCCCGGGCAATGCCGAGCCGGTCATCGACGGCGTGATGAGTCACCGCTCGATTACCACCCTCGGCGGCGAGTTCGAGCGCGGCCGCGCAGATCGCTTCTCGCCGCGAGGGACGGGAATTCGCCGCCTCGGACTTCGCACTCTCCGATCGCACCAAGGGAGTAGCCCTCCTCGTCTTCATCGCCGCTGCGAACCGATCATGCCACTGCTCTCCTACACTCGTAGAGTTGCGCGGGTGGAGTGCCAACCAGACTTCCGAAACCTGTTCTGGGGTAATGAGATCTGTCCGATCCGACCCTTGTTCACCCGGGTCGGATGCCGAAAATCGTTTGGGACCACGCAGTACCGTCGTTGCCATGGCCGAATTCGAGCTCGGGTTCACCGAGGAGCAGTTGAACGCCCTGCGTGAGTGTGCAGATGCGGAGGGCGTGAGCATTCAAACGTTCGCCCGCGATGTCGTGCTCGCCGCGATCGATGAGCGGTCCCGCCTGTTCGAAGAGGCGGCCGATCATGTCCTGCGCGTCAGCGCGGAGCTGAACCGGAGGCTCGCGTGACCCGGTACCTCACCTCGGCAGAGTTGCTCGAGCTCGCCGAGCGTCTCGGCGCGCTCGACGTTCGCGACCGCGGACTTCTCGACTCGGCGTCGGCCCGGCCGCGATCGAGTGTCTTCGGTCAGGACGCCTATCCGGACGTATGGCAGAAGACCGCGGCGCTGATGGAGTCACTGGCGCGCAATCATCCGTTGATCGACGGCAACAAGCGCCTCGCCTGGTACGCGACCTGGGTATTTCTACATCTCAACGGGCATCCGCTGAATGCTGCCTTCGATGTCGATTCCGCCGAGGCATTCGTGCTCGCGGTGTGTCAGGGGGAACTGGAGGTAGCCGCGATCGCGGAACACCTCACCAAATTCGCCGGCTGACGAAAGAAAATGCTCGCCCGGGTTCGGTCCGGTGGAGCCGCGGATCGAACCCGGGCGAGCGCCTGCGTCAGTGGACCTCGGCCAGGAGGGTGCCCAGAGCACGCAGGTGGTCGGTGGCGCCGCCGAGCGCGAATTCGTTGTGCTTGGCGGCGGTGAAATAGCACTGCACGATGTGGTCGCGGTCGATGCCGACGCCGCCGTGGACATGGACGGCGGTGTGGGCGATGTGGTGACCGGCTTCGGCGGCCCAGAACTTGGCGGTGTGGATCTCGGCGTCGGCGGACAACCCCTCAGAGACTCGCCAAGCGGCCTGGGTGACCGCCAGGCGCAGGCCCTGCAGATCGATGTAGCCGTCGGCCAGACGCTGGGCCACGGCCTGGAAACTGCCGATCTTGCGGTTGAACTGTTCGCGTTCGCGGCCGTACTCCGCGACCAGATCGATCGCCCGTTCCAAGGTGCCGAGCTGCTGCGCGGCCAGGCCCAGCCAGCCCTGCGCGAGCAGCCAGTGCAGGATCTCGTCGCCGTCGTCGACGGTGGCGACCAATTCCGCCGGGGTGCCGTCGAATTCGAGCTCCGCCTCGGGGCTGCGGTCGACGACCTGCTGATCGGCCGACCGGATTCCGGCCGCCGACGGATCGACGAGGAAGACCGCGGCCTTGCCGGATACCGTGGCCGGCACCAGAATCCGGGACGCCTGCGCGGCGAACGGCACCACGGTCTTGGCGCCGGTGAGCTTCCAGCCGCCGTCCTCGGTGGCGGTGGTGGTGGGCCGGGACGGCTCCCAGTTGCGCTCCTCGGACAGGGCCACGGTCAGAATCGTCTCGCCCGCAGCGGCTTTCGCCGCCAGCTCGCGCTGCGCGTCACTGCCCCAGCGGGCCAGTGCGCCGGCGCCCAGGACGACCGACCACAGATACGGCACGGCGGCAACGGATTTGCCCAGTTCGCGCAGGATCGCGGTCTGCTCCAGAACGCCGAGGTCGCTACCGCCCACCGACTCCGGCAGGGTCGCCGCCAGCACTCCGGTCTCGGCCAGCGAGCGCCACAGCGGCTCATCGAAGCGGACGTCGGCGGTGTCGAGTTCGCGCAGCCGATCGGCGGTGACCAGTTTGCCGCAGACCTCGCCGGTCAGCCGCGCGAGATCCTGCTGCCCCTCGGTAAGTGTGAAATCCATTGGTGATACCTAGCTTTCGACTCTGCGGGACTCAGCGGGCGGCAGCGGGCTGTTTCAGGGCGGTCATCGCGATGATGTCGCGCTGCACCTCGTTGGTGCCGCCGCCGAAGGTCAGGATCAGGCAGGCGCGATGCATGCGCTCGAGCCGGCCGCGCAGCTGCGCCCCGGGGGAGTCCTGACGCAGATAGGCCTGTGGTCCGAGGATCTCCATCAGCAGCCGGTAGGCCTCGGTGGCCAGTTCGGTACCCAGCACCTTGCAGGTCGACGCGTCCCACGGCCGCGGAGCGGCCTCGTCATTGCTGCCCGCGGTTCGATCTCTGTAGGCATCGGCGCCCGAGGCGATCTCCCAATTCAGCAGCTTGAGGTATTCGACCTTGGCGTGCACCCGGGCCAGATTCAGCCGCACCCACTCGTTGTCGATGACGCGGGCGCCGCCGGCGTCCTCGGTATTGCGCGCCCACTCGGTGGTCTGCGCGACCACGAGCGCCAGCGGTGCGGCGGAGGTCAGCGCCACCCGCTCGTGGTTGAGCTGATTGGTGATCAGTGCCCAGCCGCCGTTCTCCGGGCCGACCATCGAGCTGTGCGGCACCCGCACATCTTGGTAATAGGTGGCGCTGGTATCCGGTCCGGCCATGGTGTGCACCGGCGTCCAGGAGAAGCCCTCGGCATCGGTGGGCATGATGAACATGCTCACGCCCTTGTGCTTCTTGGCGCTCGGATCGGTACGTGCGGCCAGCCAGATGTAATCGGCGTACTGGATCAGGCTGGTCCACATCTTCTGGCCGTTGATCACCCAGTCGTCGCCGTCGCGCACCGCGCCGGTGCGCAGCGAGGCCAGGTCGGTACCCGCGCCGGGCTCGGAGTAGCCGATGGAGAAGTGCAGTTCACCGGCGGCGATCTTGGGCAGGAAGAACTTCTTCTGCTCCTCGCTGCCGTAGTGCATGATCGTCGGCGCGACCGAGTTGATGGTCAGAAACGGCACCGGGGCACCGGCCAGGGCGGCCTCGTCGGTGAAGATCAGCTGATCCATCGTCGAGCGATCCTGGCCGCCGTACTCCTTCGGCCAGCCCAGGGCGAGCCAGCCGTCGCGGCCCATCTCCTGAACCACCTCGCGGTAGACATTGCCCTGGCCGTACTCGCCGGTCTGAGAGGACAGGGCCTCGCGGCGTTCCGGGGTGATCAGCTTGGCGAAATATTCGCGGAGCTCGGCGCGCAGCTGCTCCTGTTGCTCGGTATAAGCAATCCGCATGGCGGTTACCTCGTACTCGGTGATGGGGCGATGGCGGATGTGGCGACATCGGCTCTTGTCGGACGGCCGTGGTGTCGATCCCGGCCCTGGTCTCGATCATTGCATAACTACTGAAACATGTTCCAGTATGGACATGGAATCCGGCCGCTTCGCCCGCAGTGGCCGGTCCGGGCTTGTAGGCTCGGCATTACCTGGTGGTGAAGGAGTTATCAATGAAGGTCATCGTGGACTTCGATCAGTGCGAAGCCAATGGCATCTGCGTCGGAATCGCCCCCGACGTCTTCGAACTCGACGATGAGGACAACCTGCACATCGTCACCGCGGACGTGCCGGACGACCGGCTCGCGGACGTCGAGACGGCGGTCGCTCAGTGTCCGAAGGCCGCCCTGCGTCTCGAGTGAATCGGATGCTTGCCGATAACTGAAACACGTTCTAGAGTCGCGGCGTGAGTGAATCGTCGAATCAGTCGGGGACGGACCTGTCCGGCAAGGTAGCAATCGTGACCGGAGCCGGTGCCGGCCTCGGCCGGGCCGAGGCGCTGGCGCTGGCCGGCGCCGGTGCTTCGGTGGTGGTCAACGATCTCGCCGAGAGCGAGGCGGTCGCCGCGACTCTCGCGGACATCCGCGCGCTCGGCGCCAAGGCCGAATTCGTGGGCGGCAGTGTGGCCGAACGAGCCACCGCCGATGCGCTGATTCGCACCGCGGAGGAGACCTTCGGTGGTGTGGACATTGTCGTGAACAACGCGGGAATTGTCCGCGACCGGATGCTTTTCAGTCTCTCCGACGAGGACTGGGACTCGGTTCTCGCGGTCCATCTGCGCGGGCATTTCCTGCTCTCGCGTAATGCGGCCGCCTACTGGCGGGGGAAATCAAAGGAATCCGGTACTCCAATTTATGGGCGCCTGATCAACACTTCCTCGGAAGCGGGTTTGCTGGGTCCCGCGGGGCAGCCGAATTATGCCGCCGCGAAAGCCGGAATCACCGCGCTGACACTGTCGGCATCGCGTGGTTTGTCGCGATACGGCGTGCGCGCGAATGCGATCTGCCCGCGCGCCCGCACGGCGATGACCGAGTCTGTTTTCTCCGAGGCGCCGGCCGATGAGGTCGATCCGCTCTCGCCGGATCATGTGGCCCGTCTGGTCGCCTACCTGGCCTCTCCCGGCGCAGATGCGGTGAACGGACAGGTATTTGTCGTCTACGGCCCGATGGTGGCGCTCATGGCCGCGCCGGAGGTCGAGGCCCGCTTCGATGCCGCGGGTGCGGAATGGAGTGCCGACGCACTCGCCGACACACTCGGCACCTACTTCGCCGAGCGCCCCGCGGAGCGTACGTTTTCCGCAAGTGCGCTGCACGATCTCGGCTGATTGTCAGGTGTAGGTCGACCGACCAACTCCAGTTGATCGGCGGTCCCGCACTTGGTAGACATGGGGGTCGACGGTTGTGGGGTGACTCACAGAGAGTGCTGTACACCGTATGAACCTGTTCTAGCTTCTGGATAGATGTCCGGATAAAAAGGGCAGGTCAAAAATGTCAAAGTCTCTTCCAATTCGACGAGAACGTGTTCTACTCTGTCGGAGCAGAAGAGGTGTGGAGGCTCGCAGGCGCAATGCTGCGCGTACGGGTCGGCAAGGAGGAATCGCGGAATGAACGAGGTTCTTGCCGTGCCGTTGCGTGCGGTCGGTGGGTTCTTCGAACTCGTCGCTGCGGTGGCACGAGCCTTGATAAGGCCGCCATTTCAACGGAGAGAATTCGTCGACCAGTCATGGTTCGTTGCGCGGGTATCCATCGTCCCGACCATTTTGGTTGCGATCCCGTTCACGGTCCTGGTGAGCTTTACGCTCAATATTCTGCTGCGTGAAATCGGCGCGGCCGATCTCTCCGGCGCGGGTGCCGCATTCGGCACGGTGACCCAGGTCGGTCCGATTGTGACGGTGCTGATCGTCGCCGGCGCCGGCGCCACCGCGATCTGCGCGGATCTGGGTGCACGCACCATTCGTGAAGAGATCGACGCCATGAAGGTGCTCGGTATCGACCCCATTCACCGTCTGGTGGTGCCCCGGGTGCTGGCGTCGATGTTCGTCGCCGCGCTGCTGAACGGCCTCGTCTCCACGATCGGTATCGCCGGCGGCTTCCTGTTCTCGGTCCTGCTGCAGGGCGTCAATCCCGGCGCCTTCGTCAACGGGCTCACCCTGCTCACCCACCTCCCGGAGTTGGTGATCTCGGAGGTCAAGGCGACACTGTTCGGCCTGATCGCCGGATTGATGGCCTGCTACCTCGGCCTGAATGTGCGAGGCGGTCCCAAGAGTGTGGGTGACGCGGTCAATCAGACGGTGGTGTTCTCCTTCATGGCCCTGTTCGTGGTGAACGTTGTGGTCACCGCCGTCGGCATCAAGTTCACGGTGCGGTGATCCGATGGCATTCGTGATTCATTCCCGCTTCCCCCGTACTGTTCGTCGGGTGCGGCGGGTGTCGGGTTCGATGGACGGAATCGGGCATCAGGCCCAGTTCTACGGCAGGTCGCTGGCCTCGATACCCAAGGCCCTCACGCACTACCGCACCGAAACCATCCGTCTCATCGCCGAAATCAGCATGGGCACAGGCGCTTTGGCGGTCATCGGCGGTACCGTCGTGATCGTCGGATTCCTGACGCTGTTCACCGGTGGCACCATCGCCGTCCAGGGCTACAGCTCTTTGGGCAATATCGGTGTCGAGGCGCTCACTGGCTTCTTCGCGGCCTTCCTGAACGTGCGCATCGCCGCACCGGTGATCTCGGGTATCGGCCTGGCCGCCACCATCGGCGCCGGTGCCACCGCTCAGCTGGGCGCGATGCGGGTGGCCGAGGAGATCGACGCGCTCGAAGCCATGGCCATCCGGCCGATGCCGTTCCTGGTCGGCACCCGGGTGCTGGCCGGAATGATCGCGATCATTCCGCTCTACGCGCTGGCGGTCATCGCCTCGTTCGTGGCGAGCCGTTTCGCCACTGTCGTCATCTACGGCCAGTCGGCCGGCGTGTACGACCACTACTTCTCGACCTTCTTGATTCCCAGCGACATTCTGTGGTCGTTCGTGCAGGCGATTCTGATGGCCCTGGCGGTCATGATGATTCATACCTATTACGGCTACAACGCGACCGGCGGACCGGTCGGCGTCGGAATCGCGGTCGGCAATGCCGTACGCGCCTCACTGGTCGCCGTGGTATCGGTGACCCTGCTGATGTCGCTGGCTATCTACGGCACCTCCGGCAACTTTCATCTCTCCGGGTAGGCGGCATGGCGGCAAATAAACTCGTCGAAAAGGAAGGCTCCGGAAAGTTTTTCGGCGCCGGATGGGGCGTAAAGCTCTCGGGGCTCGCCCTGATTCTGTCCTTGGCCGCAATCGTCGCCGTCGCTCTGACGATGTTCGTGGGCGGCTTCACCACCACCAAGCCGGTATATCTGGATGCGCCGCGCGCGGGCCTCGTCATGGACAAGGACGCGAAGGTCAAGATCCGCGGTGTGGAAATCGGCCGGGTCTCCCATATCGCGTACACCGGTGATCACGCGCGGCTGACCTTGGCGATGAATCCGGATCAGCTGAAGATGGTTCCCGCCAATGCCACCGTCGATATCCGGTCGACGACGGTGTTCGGCGCGAAGTACGTGAATTTCATCGAGCCGCAGGAACCTTCGAGCAATCATCTGCAGGCTGGGTCCACGGTGGCGGCGCAGGCGGTGACCGTCGAATTCAATACGGTGTTCCAGCATTTGACCGACGTGCTGTCGAAGGTGGCGCCGGAGAAGCTGAACGCGACGCTGACCGCACTCGGCACCGCACTGCAGGGCCGCGGCGACAAACTCGGACAGTTGCTGGTCGATTCCGATCAGTATCTGGCCGACATCAATCCGAGCCTGCCGGATCTGCAGCGAGATCTGCAGACTTCGGTCGGCGTGACGAATCTGTACGCGGATGTGACCCCGGATCTGTTGCGCACCACCGGGAATGTGACGACTACCGGTAAGACCATCGTGGACGAGAACAAGAATTTCGACGCGATGCTGGTGAACCTCATCGGCCTGGCCGACACCACCCGCCCGATTCTGAGCGACAACGCCCAGGCGCTGGCGACATCGCTGGACCTGCTGCGTCCCACCACCGCACTGCTCAACGAGTACCGCTCGGCGCTCGGCTGTGTGGTCGAGGGCGTCGGCCAGAACGTCGACATCATGGACAAGATCTTCGGTGGTGGCCCCGGTGGAACCGTGTTGCTGAACGCCGGCTTCATGCCGGGTGGCGAGCCGTATCACTATCCCCAGGATCTGCCCAAGGTCAACGCGACCGGAGGCCCGCACTGTGAGGGCATTTTGGACCGTCAGCCCACCGATCACGCCAACTATCTGGTCACCGACACCGCGCAGGGCGAGGTCTGGACTCCTGAGCTGAATACACATCTCAACGGGCCCAGGGTCTTTCAGATCATGTTCGCCGGACTGCCGGGGGTGCCCAACCCATGAAATTGAAAATGCACTCCTCGACCTTGAAGCTCGGGATATTCACCCTGATCATGGTGGTCATCCTGGCCTTCCTGGTCGTGATCTTCGGCCAGATGCGCTTCTCGCGTGAGACCGGGTATCACGCGGTATTCACCAATTCATCCGGCATGCTGCCGGGTTCCAAAGTGCGCATCGCGGGCGTTCCGGTCGGCTCGGTGAAGAGTGTCAAGGTCGGCTCCGACCGCCTCGCTCATGTCGATTTCGATGTGGATACGAAGTACAAGCTGTACGTCAGTACCCATGCCACCGTCCGTTACGAGAATCTCGTGGGCGATCGGTACCTGGAATTGATGGAGGGGCCCGGTACCGCGCAGGTACTGAAAAAGGGCGCCACCATCGGAACGGACAAGACCAAGCCCGCACTGGATCTCGACATGTTGCTCGGTGGCTTCAAGCCACTGCTGCGTGGTTTGGATCCCACTCAGGTCAACGATCTGACCGGTGCGCTGCTGCAGGTGTTCCAGGGACAGGGCGGAACCCTGGTATCGCTGCTCAACAGTGGCGGTTCGTTCACCAAGACCCTCGCCGATCGGGATGCGCTGATCGGCAGTGTCATCGACAACCTGAAAACCGTCCTGGGGACCATCGACGATCACAACAAGGAATTCGACACCACGCTCACCGAATTGCAGCGTCTCATCAGCGGTCTGGCCGCGGACAAGGACCCGATCGGCGAGGCACTGCCGAAGCTGGCCGGCGCGACCGGTGATTTGACCAACCTTCTGCAGGAAGCCCGTCCGGATCTGAAGCAGACCTTCGATCAACTCGGCCAGGTGTCGCAGAACATCGACGCGCACTCGGGCGATGTCGAGTGGATCCTCCAGCAACTGCCGAGTACGTATCGCAAGCTCGTGCGGATCGGCTCTTACGGATCGTTCCTGAACATGTACGTCTGTGGCGTGACCATGCTCGCCGACGGCCCGGACGGTAAGCCGATGGAAGTGCACCTGTCGGGTAACCAGACCACGGGAAGGTGCGAAGACAAGTGAAAGCCGAACGGTCTCCATTGATTTCGGCCGGTGTCGTCGGCATCGTCGTGGCGGTGTCGGTGGCACTGTCGGCACTGCAGTTCGACCGGCTGCCGTTCATTCGCGGCGGTGCCGAGTTCAGCGCGTATTTCGCCGACGCCGGTGGATTGGTACCCGGTGACCAGGTGCACGTCGCGGGTGTGCGGACCGGGCAGGTCGAGGATGTCAGCCTCGACGGACCGAAGGTCAAGGTCACTTTCAGCCTCGACGAGTCGATCGTGCTGGGGAATAAGACGACCGCCGCGATCAAGACCAACACCCTGCTCGGCCGCAAATCCCTGGACGTCGATCCGGAGGGTTCGGGCGCGATCCGGCGTGATCAGCCGATTCCGTTGGAGCGCACCACTTCTCCGTACTCGCTCAACGACGCGCTCGGTGATCTGACCAAGACCGTGCAGGGCCTCGACCTCGACCAGGTCAACAAGACCCTGGACACGCTGTCGGAGAGTTTCGCCGACACCCCGGCCCCGCTGCGCTCGGCCCTCGACGGAGTGACCGCGCTGTCGCGGAGCCTCAACAAACGCGACGAGGCGCTGACCGAACTGCTCTCGCATGCGCAGAACGTCACCAAGGTGCTGTCCGATCGCGCCAACCAGATCAACGCGCTGCTCACCGACGGCAACGATCTGCTCGGCGAACTGGATGCCCGGCGGACCTCGCTGAGCCAGCTGATCGTCTACGTCAACCAGTTGGCCCAGCAGCTCACCGGTTTCGTCAACGACAACGAAGCGCAGCTGAAACCCACACTGGACAAATTGAATTCGGTGCTACAGCTGTTGCAGCGCAACAAGGACAACCTCGGCAAAGCGCTCGACGCGCTGGGCCCCTACGCCGCGGCGCTGGGTGAACAGGTCGGTAGTGGCCCGTACTTCCAGGCCTATCTGTCGAATGTCGAGAGTATTCCGCTCAGGTCGCTGGTCGACGCGCTGGTCTGGCCGGAGCGCTTGCCCAAGGACCTCTACGACTCCTTCGGGCACCCGATCACCACCAACCCCGCCGAAACGGAGCCGCCGCGATGAACGCAGTGCGCAGACTCGCCAAGGTGCCGCGCTGGGCGCAGATCGTCGCCGCGATCGTGGTGATCGCCCTGGTCGGGTGGTTGATCTACGGTGCGGTCTCGGGCATCGGCAAGAAGCACATCACCGCCTATTTCCCTTCGACCAACGGTCTGTACGCCGGTGACGACATCCGGGTGCTGGGCGTGAAGGTCGGGCGGATCGACAAGATCGAGCCCGGCAAGGACCAGGTCAAGGTCGATATGACCGTCGACCGCGGTGTGGACATCCCAGCCGACGCGAAGGCCGTACTGGTCTCCCCGAACCTGGTGTCGGCCCGGTTCGTTCAGCTGGCGCCGGTGTACACCAGCGGGCCGAAGATGGGGAATAACGGCCGGATTCCGATCGAGCACACCGCCGTTCCGGTGGAGTGGGACGACATCAAGAAGGAACTGACCGAATTGTCCAAGGCACTCGGGCCGGTGGGCGAGGACAAGCAGGGTTCCTTCGGGCGGGTCATCGATACCGCGGCGAACAACCTCGGCAACGGCAATGCCCAAGCCTTCCGCGACACCCTGCAGGAGCTGTCGCATACCCTCGGCACCCTGTCCGACGGGCGGACGGACCTGTTCGGCAGTATCCGCAATCTGCAGCATTTCGTCGATGTGCTGTCCAAGAGCAACGAGCAGATCGTGCAATTCGGTGGCCGGCTGGCGTCGGTGTCGTCGGTGCTGGCGGATAACTCGAACGATCTCGGTGCGGGACTGGACAACCTCGATTCCGCGATCGGTGACGTCAAGCGGTTCCTCGACGAACGTGGTGGTGCCCTGACCGAGAGCGTGCAGCGGCTCAGCGATGTGACACAGCTGCTCGCCGACAAGCGCGATGACATCGAGCGCGTCCTGCACGCCGGCCCGACCGGCTTGGTGAACTTCTATCAGATCTACAAGCCCGCGCAGGGTTCACTGGCAGGTGCCGTGGTGGGTACGAACTTCGCCAACGCTTCGGCCTTCCTGTGCGGTTCGGTCGAGGCCATCGAGGCCGACAGCTCCGATAAATCGGCGGCACTGTGCAAGCAGTACTTGGCGCCGGTGATCAATTCGCTGATGATGAACTACCCACCGATCCTGGCGAATCCGGCTTCCACACAAACCGCCTTCCCGCAGCAGCTCACGTACAGCACGCCCGATCTGGCCGAGCGCGCGAATACCGCCCCGCCGAGCAGCGTCCCGAGCGGCATCGCGGGTCTTGCCCTTCCAGGAGGTCGTTGATGCGTAACCGTCGCAGGCGGATAGCGGCCGTCGCCGTCGGCGTCGCCGTACTGATGGGCGCCACCGGATGTGAGTGGGACGGGCTGAACTCGGTATTGATGCCGGGTGCGGCGGGTACCGGCGAGGGTGCGTGGAAGGTTCGCATCCAGATGCCGAATGTGACCACGCTGACCCGTAATTCGCCGGTCAAGGTCGATGACGTGACCGTGGGGTCGGTGAGCGGAATCGAACTCGAGGACTGGCACGCGCTGATCACCGTGAGCCTGGACAAGGGTGTGCGGCTGCCGGAGAACGCGGTCGCCCGCATCGGTCAGACCAGTCTGCTGGGCAGTAATCACGTCGAGCTGGCGCCCCCGGACAATGTGCCGCCGCAGGGACAGCTGAAGAACGGCGATCTGATCCCACTCGATCGGGCGGGCGCCTACCCGACCACCGAACAGACGCTCTCGTCGCTGTCGGTGGTGCTCAACGGCGGCGGAATCTCGCAGCTGGAGACGATCACTCACGAATTGAACGCCACCTTCGACGGCCGGGAGGACGCGATTCGCGACCTGTTGCCGCAGCTGAATACGCTGACCACGACCCTCGACGCGCAGACCGGCGACATCATCTCCGCGATGGGCGGGCTGGATCGGTTCGGTGGCGCGCTGGCGCAGGAGAAGGACAAGGTCGCCGATGCCGTCACCAAGATTCACCCGGCGCTGACCGTACTGGCGGACAAGCGCGAGAACATCACCAAAACCATTACGGCCCTGGGCGATCTGAGCGGTGTCGTGCAGCAGGTGATCGCCACGAGCGGTGACAATCTGAAGGCGAACCTGGCCAATCTCTGGCCCACGCTGCAGACCCTCGCGAACACCGGTGACCGGCTCGCCGCATCGCTACAGCTGTTGCTCACCTTCCCCTTCCCGATCAAGGGCATCAACAAGGCGATCAAGGGCGACTACATGAACCTGTTCGTCACCTACGACCTGACCAGCGCGCGCCTGGACTCCAATTTCCTCACCGGCACCCCGCTGGGCGGCAAATTCGGTGGCGTGCAGGCGAAATACGGTGTCGAGGCGGCATTGGGCACGATCGCCGGAACCGCCGGTGAGAAGGGGGATCCCGTGCAGGGGCCGTTGCAGCCGCCGCCGCCCGGTGCGGCGATTCCCGGGCTGCCGCCGATTCCGGGGCTGCCCGCGATTCCCGGGTTGACGGTTCCCGTACCCGTTGCGCCGCAGGGAGGTCCGGGACAGTGACACTCAGCAAATTCGTCCGGACCCAGCTGGTCATCTTCGCGGTGGTAGCCGTGGTCAGCCTGCTCGTCATGTCCGCCAGTTATCTGCACCTGCCGGCGATGGTCGGTATCGGCCGCTATCAGGTCACGGTGAAACTGGCGGCCACCGGCGGGCTGTATCCGACGGCCAACGTGACCTACCGGGGTACGAACATCGGCAAGGTCCAGGATGTGAAGCTAACCCCCGAGGGGGTGGACGCGCACATGTCCATCAACAGCAAGTACAAGGTCCCCTCCGATGTGGACGCCTACGTCAAGAGCGTGTCGGCGATCGGTGAGCAGTACGTGGACCTGGTGCCGGTGGAGAATCCACACGGTGGGAATCTGCGCGACGGATCGGTAATTCCGGTGCAGCGCACCAGGCTTCCGCAGGACGTCGGCGACATGCTGGACCAGGCCGACCGCTTGCTGTCCTCGGTCGCGGACACCAAATTGCGCGAGGTGATCGACGACGCGTTCATCGCGTTCAACGGCGCGGGCCCGGATCTACAGCGTTTCATCGACTCCGCGTCACTGCTGGTGCAGGAGGCGAAGGGCAGCACCGAACAGACGAAGGACCTGCTGGCCAAGCTGGGGCCGCTGCTGGACACGCAGAACCAGTCCGATCCGGATGTCCGGGCGTGGACCAAGAACCTCGCGACGGTGACCGATCAACTGCGCGAACACGATCCGTCGTTGCGGGGGCTGATCGAGCGCACGCCCTCGGCGGCGCAGAAGATCAGTTCGACCTTCCAGGATCTGAAGCCGACGCTGCCGATCCTGCTGTCGAATCTGGTCTCGGTCGGACAGGTCGGCGTGACATATCACGCCGGGCTGGAACAGATTCTCGTGGTGCTACCGCCGATGATCGCCGCCCTGCTGACCGCGGCGAAGAGCAGTCCGACCAAGTACGGCGCGAAGGCGGACTTCATGCTCGGCCTGAACGACCCGCCCGGCTGCACCACCGGCTTCCTGCCGCCGGATCAGCGGCGTTCGCCCGCGGACTTCAGCATCCCGGACACTCCGGAGCTCTACTGCAAGATTTCCCAGGATTCGAGCACTGCGGTGCGCGGTATCCGCAACTTCCCGTGTGCCGAGGTCCCCGGGAAGCGGGCACCGTCTCCGGCGCTGTGCCGCGATCCGCAGGGCTACGTTCCGGAGGGCACCAATCCGCCGTTCGGTCCGCCGCAGCCGATCCCGTCGGCCGGTGAACCGCCGGCCCCGGCCACCGAGACCCATCCGGCATCGTTCTCGAACCGGTCACTGGATCCGAGCAGCGGTAGCTTCACCGGTCCCGATGGCCGGACCTACCGTCAGGGGGACATCGGTACCAACGGTTCGGGCACGGTACCGTCGAGTTGGCAGTCGATGCTCGAGGAGCAGCAGCGATGAGCGAGCAAAGCAACCACAACAGCGCGCGATCGCGCCCACCCGGGCGTAACGCCATCGAGGTACTGGGTATGAGCGAGCTTGCGAGCGAATCAGTATTACAGCGCGCGGCGCGCATGCCGGAGCCGAGCGCCAGCGAGGAGCAGGCATGAGCGAATCCGAATCCACGCAGACCGGCAGGGCCCGGCGGCGAGCCGGACGCCCGGCGGGTCCGCCGGTGGACGGCGACAATGTCGATTCGAGTGCGGGTGCCGCGGCCCCGGCGAAAGCCGAACCGCAGGCGCAGCAAACGACCGGCGCTGCCGCTCCGGCCGCGAAGACGGCGGCCACCGGTGCCGGCGCGGAGACGGTGAAACTCGCGACCGAGAAGCCCGCCGAAGTCACGGCGAAGCTCACCGAGCCCGCCGCCGAGGAACCCACGGTGAAACTCGCGACGCCCGCCGCAGCGTCGGAGGCTGATTCCGATGCCACGGTGAAGTTCGCGACCGCCGGCGCCGACGACTCGACCGAGAAGCTCGCGACCGCGGATATCGCTGCCGCGGACTCGCCCGACGCGCCCGCGAAACCCAAGCTGGGTGCGCTGGGCTGGGCGGCCGCCGTGGTGGCCGTGCTGTCGTTGCTGGGGCTCCTAGGTTCCGGCGGCTTCTATCTGTATCACCGGCATCAGGTCGATTCGCTCGCCTCGCAGCGCGAGGATTACACGCAGACGGCCAAGCAAGCTGTCCTGAACCTCACCAACATCAAGGACGACAGCGCGCAGCAGGATATTGATCGGGTGCTGTCGGTGGCCTCCGGCCAGCTCAAGGAGGAGTACGCCGCGCGCAAGGACGACTACGCGAAGGTTGTGCAGCAGGCCAAGGTGAAGGCCAGTGGCGAGATCATCGAGTCGGCGGTGGAGAGCTCCGACGATCGTTCCGCCAAGGTGCTCGTCGCGGCGAAGCAAACGCTGACCAATGCGGGATCTCCGGATCCGCAGCAGCGCTACTACCGCTTCCGCATCACCGTGACCCGCGACGGTGGGCACACCACCGCATCGAAGGTGGAGTTCGTGGCATGAGAAACAACCTCCGTCCCATCCTGTTCGTCTCCGCGGCGGTACTGCTCGTCGCCGCCCTCGCGGTCGGCGGATTAACCGGATTCAAGTACTGGTCGGATCAACAGGCCGAGCACGCTCGCACGGAATCCGTCGACGCGGCGCAGACCACGGTGACGTCGATGTTCACCTACGACTTCAACAACGTCGACACCGAGCTGCCGAAGTCGGCCGACAACCTGACTCCCGACTTCCGCAAGGACTACCTGAAGCTCGTCAACGAGGTGATCGCCAAGGGCGCCAAGGAGAAGCAGCTCACGGTGAAGGCGAGCAGCCAGGCCGCGGGTGTGGTCTCGGCCGATCGCTCGCACGCGGTCGTGCTGGTCTACCTGAACCAGATCACCACCAGCAAGGACTCTCCGCAGGGCGCCATCACGCCCAGCCGTGTCCGGGTGACGTTGGAGAAGCAGGACGGGCGCTGGCTCGCTTCCCAGGTCAACCCGATCTGAGTGATTCCGGTCCCATCCGGGTACCGCCCTTAAGCGAATCCTGCTCCTGCCGTTAAGGGGTCGCCCATACCGTCGATGACACAGCGATTCCGAGGCGGGAACGGTGATCGACTCCGGCGAGTCGAGTCGCAAATCCCCGTTGGTGAAGCGCGCCTGTGCCGGGCGGCCGACGCCGCTCGGTGAATCGGCGGGTGCGGCGGAATCCGGAACGGGCGGTATGCGGCGGCCGCGGCGTTCCGGCGAATGCCAGGACCGGGATTCGGTACGGCGCAGGTGTGGCGGAAGCGGGTGTCGACGGCCGGATCGTAGAGGGGGTGTACCCCGCCTCGGGATCGCTGTGCGATCCGATTACCGATCGCTGTGGCGATCGATGGTGCCGGCCGTCAGTGGTGTCCCGGATCCAGGTCCGCGTCGGTCAGCAGCGCACTGCCGGCCACCCGATCCTGTGCCAGTGCGTCCAGGAACGATCGTGCCCATCGGTCCACATCGTGGGCAAGGACCTGTCTTCGCATCGAGCGCATGCGGCGGCGTTTGGTTTCCGTGTCGTCCTCGATCGCGGACATGATCGCGTTCTCCACACTGTCGAGATCGTGTGGATTGCACAGGTATGCCTGGCGCAATTCGGCTGCGGCACCGGTGAATTCGCTCAGTACGAGGGCGCCGTTGAGGCCGCTGTGCGAGGCCACGTACTCCTTGGCGACCAGATTCATCCCGTCCCGCAGCGGCGTCACCAGCATGACGTCGGAGGCCACGAAGAAGGAGACCAGCTCTTCGCGCGGAATCGGCCGGTGCAGATAGTGCACGAACGGATAACCCACACGGGAGAATTCACCGTTGATCCGGCCGACCTGGCGTTCGATATCGCCACGCATCTGGATGTAGCTCTCCACCCGCTCCCGGCTGGGCGTGGCCAGTTGCACCATCACCGTTTCGGTCGGATCGAGCCGGCCGTCGTGCAGCAGTTCCTGCAGTGCGGCCAGGCGGATATTGATGCCCTTGGTGTAGTCGAGCCGGTCCACACCGAGCAGGATGTGCTTGGGATTGCCGAGTTCTTCCCGGATCTGGGCGGCACGCTCGCGCACCGAGCGGCGGCGCGACAACTCGTCGAGTTCGGTCGAGGCGATGGAGATCGGGAACGCGCCCACCCGCACCGTGCGGAAACCCACCTGCACCACGCCGAGTTTCGATCGCACACCGACCGTTCCGCGTGAAGTGGGCTGTCCGGCAAGTCTTTTCGCCAAGTACAGGAAGTTCTGCGCACCGCCGGGCAGATGGAAGCCGATCAGATCGGCCCCCAGCAGGCCCTCCACGATCTCGGTCCGCCACGGCAGCTGCATGAACAGTTCCACCGGCGGGAACGGGATGTGCAGGAAGAACCCGATGGTCAGATCCGGGCGCAGCATGCGCAGCATCTTCGGCACCAGTTGCAGCTGATAGTCCTGCACCCACACTGTCGCGCCCTCGGCGGCCACCTTCGCGGTGTACTCGGCGAAGCGGCGGTTGACCTCGACATAGGCGGTCCACCAGTCCCGGTGGTACTCCGGCCGCACGATCACGTCGTGATAGAGCGGCCACAGCGTGCCGTTGGAGAATCCCTCGTAGTAGTCCGATACCTCGGTGGCCGATAGCGGCACCGGATACAACTCCAGACCGTCCTCGATGATCGGATCGACATCCACATCGGGGACACCTGCCCAGCCCACCCAGGCGCCGTTGTTGTTGCGCAGCACCGGTTCCAGCGCCGTGACCAACCCGCCCGGACTCCTCTTCCACCGCGTGGTGCCGTCCGGGAGTCGTTCCAGATCCACCGGAAGCCGGTTGGCGACTACGACGAATCCGGACCCGGTGGTACCGGGGTGGTTCGCTGGCGTGGATTCGGTTTCCGGCAGAGCGTCTCGGGATTGATCGCTGCGGATATCGCTCGTCTGGTCCACTGCTGGATCCTCCGGTCGCCGAAATGGCGGAGCTAGGCGTGGGATTTCAGTTATGGGTGACGCGCGACGCTGCGCGTGCGGCTGCTCGCCGCGTGCGCGGTCTAATCGCCGCGCGTGCTGGGGCCGATGCCGAGCATCGACAGCAGCATTCGGCATTCATCGGCGTCGGTGGCATAGGCGGCTACGACGCGCTGGGCCTGCCGTGCGGTCTCGTCGGCGAGCGGTGCCAGGTCGTCGTCCGCGATGTCGTTGGCGCTCTTCGCGGCCATCGTCTCGTCCTCTCGGCTCGGGGTCGTGGCACGGCGGTACAACTGCGACCGTCGTGGTCTCGGCGCCGTGCGCTGTCAATGGTATCGGGCGCCGGGAAAATGGTCGTCGGCTCGGTACCGACCGCCACCGAACCGCAACTGGCCCACGGCGCGGCCCGCCGCGGCGAAACGTTCGGGCGATGCGAACCTATAACGTGATAGGAGGCGTGTATCGCTCGCCGCACGAAGTCGTCGTAGAAAGGGTCACTGCATCATGCCGTTGGCCACGGTGAACGGAATCTCGCTCAACTACCAGGTCAAGGGGGACAAGGCCAAGGGTACCGACACCAAGGGAGCGGCGCCGCTGGTCGTGTTGATCATGGGCACCGGAAGTCCGGGCCGGGTGTGGGAGCTGCACCAGGTTCCGGCCCTGGCCGCCGCCGGATATCGGGTGTGCACCTTCGACAACCGAGGGATCGCGCCGTCCTACGAGGCCGCCGACGGGATGACCATCGACCAGCTGGTCGCCGATACCGCCGCGCTGATCGAATATCTCGATGAGGGCCCGGCGCTGGTGGCCGGCACGTCGATGGGCGCGCGGGTGACCCAGGAACTCGCCCTGGCCCGTCCCGACCTGGTACGCAAGGCCGTGTTCATGGCCGGCCACGCGCGCCTGGACCAGTTCCAGAAGACCCTCTCGCTCGGTGAGCACGAACTCGACGCCTCCGGTGTGCAACTGCCGCCCCGCTACGAGGCCGCCATCACCGCGGTGATGAATCTGTCGCCCGCCACCATGGCCGATCCGAATTCCGCCCGCGATTGGCTGGATCTGTTCGAATTCACCGGTGGTGCGGTCTCGCCGGGTATTCGGGCGCAACGCCGGATGGATCACGATTTCGATCGTTTGCAGGCCTACCGCGGCATCAAGGTGCCGTGTCTGGCGATGGGCTTCGCCGACGACCGCATGATTCCGGCCTATCTGACCCGTGAGCTGGCCGAAGTCATCCCGGACGCGCGCTATCAGGAGATCCCCGATGCCGGGCATTACGGCTACCTGGAGCGCCCGGACACAGTGAACAAAGTGCTACTCGATTTCTTCGCGGGCTCGAGGTAACCACCAACACGTAACGTCGGTCTTGCTAGTGTCGACACATCGCTCGGGGCAACGGTTCGGGTCGGTCGGTTCCGGCTCGGGCGCGACGCCCCAGGAAATTCGTATCCAGCGCGTTCCCGTACACAGCGCCAGTATCCAGTGAGGTGAAATGAGCACCAACCCCTTCGATGACGAGGATGGCCGCTTCTTCGTTCTGGTCAACGACGAGGAGCAGCATTCCCTGTGGCCTGCTTTCGCCGAGGTCCCGGCCGGGTGGCGAGTGGTGTTCGGCGAGGACAGCCGCGCCGCCTGCGTCGAATACGTGGAGAAGAACTGGACCGATATGCGTCCCAAGAGCCTGCGTGACGCGATGGCCGCCGACGATGCGGCCCGGCAGGCCACCCAGTCCTGATTCGCGCTCGACGATGCGGCGCGCCGCGCCGCCGAACCGATCCATCGCCGAGCCGCAGCACGGTGACCACATAACCGGTCGCCCTGCTGCGGCATACGCGCACATCGCCAGCGGGCCGAAAGAACCGACGTCCGGCACCGGAAACCCGGTGTTGCGCCGTCGGTTCGCCCCGTTATGATGGCAACCGCTTCACGCGCCTCCTTAGCTCAGTGGTAGAGCACCGCTCTTGTAAAGCGAAGGTCGTCGGTTCAATCCCGACAGGGGGCTCCGGCCAACGAAGCGATCAGGCCCAGTTGCGGGTCTGATCGCTTCGCTCGGCGGCGGGCTGTCGGTTGAGGTCAGTGCGAGGGGTCGTCAGCCGTCACGTCGTTCCTGGCGAAATCGTAGGCGTAGAACATCAGGCCGTCACCGACGGTCCGCATATCGGCCAGACGCATCGGGCGCAGGTCGGCGATCTCTTCGAACAGTCGGAAGCCCGAACCGAGCACGACCGGGAAGACGACCACACGCAGCTGGTCCGCCAGGTTGTGCTGGATCAGCGCGCGCACCAGCTGATAGCTGGCATAGACGAGGATGTCCCCCTCCGTCTTCGCCTTTACCTCGGAAATCTGTTCCACGATATCGCCGCTCAGGACGCTGGAGTTCTGCCAGGCGGCTTGGTTCAGCGTTGAGGACACGACATACTTCGGCAGGCCATTGAGTCGGTCGGCCCAAAGGTCGGTTCGCTCGGCCCACCGTGTCGCGAACCAGGTGTCGCTGTGCCTGCCGAGCAACAGAGCCTCGGCTTCGAGCGCCTCCTTGGTCTCGAGCTCGGCCCACGCCCGCAAATCCTCGCCGCCGAATCGGGCGAACCAGCCGCCGGAGGCGAAGCCTTCCAGGCCGTCCGGATCCTGGACGACTCCGTCGAGGGTCATGTTGGTGGTGATCACGATTCTTCCCATGGCATTCTCCTTTGATCGGAACTGGATACGGAGAGGTAGACCCCGGCCACTCGACGAACTGGGCGCTGCTCGACCGCCCAATTAGCCTTTCGGCCGGTGTCTATACCGAGAAAACAGTCCCGACATGGATGGAAGAGGTGTCGCATGGCGAGTGAGATCGTCTTGGGTTTGATGTCACGGGCGCGCGACGGAGACGGGGACGCGTTCCGCCAGTTGACCGAGCCGCATCGTACTGAGCTGCAGGTTCACTGTTACCGGATGCTCGGGTCGCTCCAGGACGCGGAGGACGCGACGCAGGACACGATGTTGTCCGCGTGGCAGGGCCTCGGCGGATTCGACGGGCGTGCTTCATTGCGCACCTGGTTGTATCGAATCGCTACCAACCGATGCTTGAACGCGCGACGATCCACGGGTCGGCGCGTGGCCAAGGAGATGAGCATGGCGGGTTTCGAAATGCCCGAACCCAGCAGGCTCGGAGAGATCACGTGGCTGGAGCCGTATCCGGATGCCCTATTGGCGGAGGTCGCCGATTCCACACATAGGCCGGAAGCCAGGCCGGAAGCCAGCATCGAGCGGACGGAGTCGATCTCGCTGGCTTTCGTGACAGCGCTGCAGATACTGCCGCCCCGTCAGGTGGCGGTTCTGGTACTGCGCGATGTTATGGGATTCCCGGCGAACCAGGTCGCGGAGATGCTGGACACTACAGTCGCGTCGGTCAACAGCGCGCTCAAGCGGGCCCGCGCCAACCTGCGGCTTCGCGATACACCGCCGCCTACGGCCGCTTCGGACATCGAAAACGAGATTGTGGCGAAGTTCGTGGACGCGTATGAATCGGCCGATCTCGACGCATTGGTGGCGTTGCTGTCCGATGACGTGTTCATGTCGATGCCGCCGTTGCCATTCGAATACCATGGCCGGAACGCGGTGGCTCGTTTCTGTGCGAGCATTTTCGCCTCGGGACGCCGGTTCGATCTGGTTCCGACGTGGGCCAATGGCCAGCCCGCGTTCGGCGCCTATCTGAACTCGCCGACTGGAGTACGACATGGAACCGGGCTGTTCGTCCTCGCGCTGAGCGGCGATCGGATCTGCGGGATGACCCGGTTCGACCGAAGTGTGCTGGCGAGATTCGGGCTTCCTCACTCGTTGCCGACCCGCTAGGACCGACGAATCGACCGCGCCCCGATCGGCGGGCCGACGTTTCCCGCAGCGGGCTCGCAGGAAACTCCCAGGCGACGTTCAGCGCTTTCCGGGCTGTACGAGAGACGATATTCGGCATGAACGGTGTGGCTGGCGATCGGATCCCCGAAGCTCGGGTGCTGGTGGTCGACGACGAACCGATGATCGTCGAACTGCTGTCGGTGAGTCTGCGCTACCAGGGGTTCGAGGTGGCCACCGCCGCCAACGGCGCCGAGGGGCTCGACCGCGCCAAACAGTTCCGGCCCGACGCGCTGATCGTCGACGTCATGATGCCCGGTATGGACGGCTTCGGCCTGCTGCGCCGGCTGCGCGCCGACGGTATCGACGCGCCCGTACTTTTCCTCACCGCACGTGACGAGGTCGACGACAAGATCACCGGACTCACTCTCGGCGCCGACGACTACGTGACCAAACCCTTCTCGCTCGAGGAGGTGGTGGCGCGGCTGCGGGTGATTCTGCGACGCTCCGGTCACGTGGTGCAGGAGAGCAAATCCTCGCGGATCCGTTTCGAGGACATCGAACTCGACGACGACACCCACGAGGTCTGGAAGGCCGGGGAAGCCGTGGCGCTGTCGCCGACGGAATTCACCCTGCTGCGATACTTCATGGTCAACGCGGGCACAGTGCTGAGCAAGCCCCGCATCCTCGACCACGTCTGGCGCTACGACTTCGGCGGTGAGGTCGGTGTGGTGGAGACGTATGTGTCCTACCTCCGCAAGAAGGTCGACACCGGGCCGGATCGGCTGATCCACACGCTGCGTGGTGTCGGCTATGTCATGCGCGCACCCAGCCGAAGCAGGTCGTCGGCGAGATGAGCGATTCGCGTTCGGGGCGCGAGCGCGGGGTTGCCGGTGTGGACGAATTCGGAACGGGCGACGGGGTGCAGACGTCGGACATCGCCGGATCGGGCGAATCCGATGGCCGGCCCTCGCCGGAGCGGGATCCCGCTGCGGTGGTGGCGCGGCCACGCGGAATCCGGTGGCGATTCGCACGCAGGCTGGCAGCGGTCCCGCTGCGGGTGACGCTGGTGATCGCACTGGTGGTACTGGCCGGGGCCGGGTTGTTGATATCGGGCGTCGCGGTCACCTCATCGATGCGAAATGTGTTGATCGACAAGGTCGATCGGCAATTGCATGGAGCATCCGACAGCTGGGCGAGCCCAGGTGAGCAGCCGCCACCACAAGGGCTGCCCGCGCCCCATGGCCGGGAACGACCACCCGATTTGTACTACGTCAGCATCAAGGACACCGAAGGCAAACCGCGGCTGGTACTTCCCTCCGGCCCGACGGTGCCGGATCCACCCGCCGATCTCGGCAGGCATCCACGGACCATCGGCTCGGTCGGAGACCCGTCCGAACATTGGCGCGCGGTCCGCGTTGTCAACTCCGGTGGGTCCAGTCTGGTCGCGATACGCCTTGCCGAGACGGAGAATATCGTCGACCGCCTGATCGGATTGCAGGTGGCGGTCGGAGTTATCGTGCTCGCGGCACTCGGCGTCGTCGCTCAATTCGTGATCCGGCGCAGTCTGCGACCGCTCGGCGAGGTGGAGAAGACCGCCGCTGCCATCGCCGGTGGCGACCTGCATCGCCGAGTTCCCGTGCAGGGCACCAACACCGAGGTCGACCGGCTCTCACAATCGCTCAACGGGATGCTCACCCAGATCCAGAGCGCCTTCGCCGCGACCGAGGCTTCCGAGGACTCCGCACGCCGTTCGGAGGCTCGCATGCGGCGCTTCGTCGCCGACGCCAGCCACGAACTGCGCACGCCACTGACCACGATCAGGGGGTTCGCCGAGCTGTATCGGCAAGGCGCACTGGCTGATCCGGGCATGTTCATGGACCGCATCGAACGCGAATCCAATCGGATGAGCCTGCTGGTCGAGGATCTGCTGATGCTGGCCCGCCTGGACGCGCAACGGCCGGTGGAACGCCGTCCGGTCGATCTGCTGGCCCTGGCCAGCGATGCCGTGCACAATGCGCGGGCCGTCGACGCGGCTCAGCGCCCCGAGGAACCCCGCCGGCCGGTCGACCTCGAAATACGGCACGGCACGGGAACATTGGAGGTGCCCGGCGACGAGGCCCGGTTGCGTCAGGTGCTGGGAAACCTGGTCAACAACGCCCTCATCCACACTCCGCCCGACGCGGCGGTCACGGTGCGGCTGACACCCGCCGACGACGAGGTTGTCATCGAGGTCGCCGACACGGGGCCGGGCCTGCCCGCCGAGGAGGCCGAGCGTATCTTCGAACGCTTCTACCGCACCGACACCTCACGCAGCCGCGACAGCGGCGGGACCGGACTGGGACTGTCCATCGTCCAAGCGCTGGTTGCCGCGCACGGCGGCACCGTCTCGATGCACAGTGTGGTGGGACAGGGCACCACCTTCGCGGTGCGCCTGCCCCGTAGTCGGGAATGACCAGGAATCAGTCCGGAACGTTGGCGCCGTAACCCAGCTCGCGCAATGCCTGCTTGATCTTGGCCTGCGCCTGGTCGAGCGACTCCGGGCTGGGATTCGGGTCGGCACCGGAAATGTCGAAGTCACTCAGTTCGAACGCAGGGAAGACGTGCACATGCAGATGCGGCACCTCCAGGCCCGCGATAAGCAGACCGGCACGCGGCGCGTCCCACGCCTTGCGCACCGCCTGCCCGACCTTCTGCGCCACCTTGTTGATCCGGGCGAACGCTTCGGCATCGAGGTCCTGCCACTGATCGATCTCCCTGCGGGGCACTATGAGCGTATGGCCCGGCGTCACGGGAGCGATGGTGAGGAAGGCGACGAACTCCTCGTCCTCCCACACGAACCGTCCCGGCAGATCCCCGGCAATAATCGCGCTGAACACACTAGGCATGAGTTGATTCTGCCTCCACTTCGCTCCGGCCTGTTCGCGCCATCCGAGTCGATTCGACAGCCGAGCCGGTCTGAGTGTGATTCCCGTCACTGGGAAATATGTTCGGGTGTCCGTATCTAGACTTCGTGATGCCCGTGGCTCACCCCATACCTACCAGCCGGTGCAGCGACCTACGGCACGACCTCGACCGCTCCTCGACTCGGTCACCTGCCGAGCCTCGCAAAAGAAGGCATCATGCGGATCCTCAGCAGTCGCTGTCGAACATTCGTCTATACCGTTACTACGCCGAGCCAAGTGGCCATCGAACTGGGTTCCACCGTCATAGGCACCACAAACCGTTTCGATGACTGCCTGTTCCTGATGGTCGGAGTGGAACGAGGTGATTCCCGGCTGGGCAGCCGCCCGGTGAAGTCCATCCGGCGAATCGCGGCCAAAACCGATGCGCGATGCATTGTGATCAATGGTTTCTCGCATCTGGCGCACCCGAGTATTCGTCCCGATGTCGATACGGCTCGGGGCGTGCTGGACAGGCTGATCGAAGGGCTGGAAGCGCGAAGCCTGCGGGTCCATCTGATGCCCTTCGGATGGAACAAGCAATGGACGGCCGATGTCCTGGACGGTGAGTGGGAGCAGCGGATGGACCATTTGACCCCTGCCATCCCGCGCAACCATGCCGTGCATGTCGCTACGCTGCCGTAAGCGCCGCGCGATCGCACACACCGACATAGCTTGTTCACCGGCGTCCCCTAAGCTGTCACGCGTGCGCGTACTCGTCATCGGTTCCGGAGCCCGTGAACACGCCCTGGTGGAGGCCCTGCGTAGAGACTCGGGCGTGACCGCCATCGCGGCCGCGCCCGGGAATCCGGGTATCGCCCAGGTTGCCGAGGTGCGGCCGGTCGATCCGGCGAGCGCCGAATCGGTGGCCGGGGTGGCCCGGGAATTCGGTGCGGATCTGGTCGTGGTCGGGCCCGAGGTGCCGCTGGTCCTCGGGATCGCCGATGCGGTGCGGGCAGCGGGGATCGCCTGCTTCGGACCATCGGCCGCCGCGGCGCGGATCGAGGGGTCCAAGGCCTTCGCGAAGGATGTGATGGTGGCGGCGGGCGTGCGTACCGCGCACAGCGAGATCGTCGATCATCCCGGTGAACTGGATGCGGCGCTCGACCGCTTCGGCCCCACCTGGGTGGTGAAGGACGACGGACTGGCCGCCGGTAAGGGTGTGGTCGTCACCGCCGACCGGTCCGCGGCCCGCGATCACGGCGCCGAACTGCTCGAACAGGGCCACCCGGTCCTGCTGGAATCGTTCCTGGACGGTCCCGAGGTCTCGCTGTTCTGTCTCGTCGACGGTGAGACGGTGGTGCCGTTGCTGCCGGCCCAGGACCACAAGCGCGTCGGCGACGGCGATACCGGCCCCAATACCGGCGGTATGGGCGCCTACACGCCGTTGCCCTGGCTGCCCGCCGAGACCGCCACCGAAATCGTCGATGATGTGGTGAAACCCGTTGCCGCCGAAATGGTTCGTCGTGGTGTGCCGTTCTCCGGCCTGCTGTACGCGGGACTGGCGATCGGTCAGGCCGGCCCGGCCGTCATCGAATTCAACTGCCGCTTCGGCGATCCCGAAACCCAGGCCGTACTGGCACTGCTCGACAGTCCGCTCGGCGCCCTGCTGAACGCCACCGCCACCGGCACCCTGGCCCAGGCGGAGCCGCCGCGCTGGAAGGATGGCGTCGCGATCACGGTGGTACTCGCCGCGGAGAACTATCCGAGCCATCCCCGTACCGGTGACGTCATCTCGGGAACGGACGGCTCGGCCGCGAATACCGAAGTGCTGCACGCGGGTACGGCGTTGCGTGCCGACGGTGCGCTGGTGTCCGCGGGCGGCCGCGTGCTCAATGTCGTTGCCACGGGCGGTGATCTGACCGAAGCGCGGGCCAATGCGTACGAGCGGATCGTGGGTATCAAGCTGCCCGGCAGCCACTTCCGCACCGATATCGGGCTCGCGGCCGTGGAGGGAAGCATCTCCCTGCCGGCCCGGGTGTAGGCGGCTGCCCGCTCAGCCGACCTTGATCCCGCGCATCGCGAGCCATGGTTGTGGATCGATGTGCTGGCCGTTGACCAGGATCTCGAAATGCAGGTGCGGCCCGGTGGAATCGCCGCGGTTGCCGATACGCGCGATCTGCTGACCGGCTCGCACCCGTTCGCCCACTGACACCGAGAAGTCGTACATGTGGCCGTAGACGGAGATGCTGCCGTCGTTGTGCCGGATCCGCACCCACAGCCCGAAACCCTGTGCGGGGCCGGCGTCGATGACCGTGCCGTCGGCGACGGCGTAGATCGGTGAACCGATGGGCGCGGCGATGTCGATGCCGTAATGGAAAGTGCCCCATCGGCCGCCGTAGCCGGAGGTGAACACGCCGATCGCCGGCAGCGCGAATCCGCTGGAGCCGGGGGCGATTCCACCGGGGATGATCCCGCCGGGCATGCTCGCCGAAGGTCCGGGCAGCCAAGGTTGCGGAGTTCCGGCGACCGCCGCCGCGGCCTCGGCCCGCGCCCGATCCAGCGTGGCGCGCGAGGCGGCGGCCACCACCTGGGCCTCGCGCAGGCGTTCGCCGTTGTCGATGGCCTGCACATAGCGCTTGCTGGTCTCCGGCTCGGCCTGGACCTGGAGTGGGTAGGCGACCGCAATACGTTGCAATGCGCCGGGTTTCGGCGTGCTGTCGATCGTGGCGGGTGCCACCGTGTCGGCGGCGGCGAACAGGCCGACCACGACGACGCCGACTACCAGCACGCGATGATCGCTCACCCAGCCGCGCAGCCGCGGCCACAGGGTTTCGAATTCCTCGCGCCAATTCCGACCGCGCAGATTCCGCCCGTACCAGGAGCGCCCCGCGCCCGTCGCGGTACTGCAGAAACGACGGGATCGACCGGCGACCGACCGGAGCCGCGCCCGTATCGAGGGTCGTTCGGTTCGCAGCGCCGTACGCCAGTCCGGGCGGATCACGGTCCAGGCCCCCTGGTACATCTTGGCGCGGCGTGCCTGGTCAGGCATTCTGCCGACGATAACAGGGGGCGGTCCGGCCGCGCAGCAGGGCGCGGCTGTGCACAGAGTCCTCCTGGCCTGATGGACGGTGCCCGGAGGCGGCAGCGAAGCGTTACCACGCAGGGCTCGCCATCAGGCCCATGTACAAGGCCTGATGGACGGTGCCCGGAGGCGGCAGCGAAGCGTTACCACGCAGGGCTCGCCATCAGGCCCATGTACAAGGAAGGCGGTGCTCGTCGGCGCGGGCGGGGCGGTGTTCTACCGTCGTCGGGTGCGCAATGAATCCCGTCGGTCGACCGTTCCCACCTTCTACGTCATGGATGTCTGGAAGGCCGCGGCCGAACGTGCCCGCACCCACGGCGATGTGCTGGTCTTGGCGGCGGGGCAGCCCTCCACACCCGCTCCGGCCCCGGTCCTGCGGGCCACCGAGGCCGCACTCGACGGCGAATTGCTCGGATACACCGAGACTTTCGGCATTCCGGAATTGCGCGAGGCGATCGCCGCCCATCACCGTGACGGGTACGGCGTCGAGGTGGGCGCCGACGATGTGGTGGTCACCACCGGCTCCTCCGGCGCCTTCACCCTGCTGTTCCTGGCGGCGTTCGATATCGGCGACACCGTCGTGGTGGCCCGGCCGGGATATCCGGCCTATCGCAATACCCTCACCGCTCTGGGCTGCCGGGTGATCGAGTTGGACTGCGGTCCGCAGACCCGGTTCCAGCCGACAGTGGCCATGCTCGAGGAACTGCCCGAACCGCCGGCCGGATTGATTGTGGCCAGTCCGGCGAATCCGACCGGAACCATGATCGCCCCGGATGAGCTGGCCGCGCTGGCTCGCTGGTGCGACGATCACGGCACCCTGTTGATCTCCGACGAGATCTATCACGGCATCGCCTATTCCGGCAGTGGTGGCGATACCGAACCGGTCAGCTCGGCCTGGGAGACCTCGCGGGAATCGGTGGTCATCGGCTCGGTGTCGAAGTATTTCTCGATGACCGGATGGCGGCTGGGCTGGATGCTGGCGCCCGAGCGGCTGCGTCCGGCATTGCAACGGCTGGCCTCGAATATGACCGTATGCCCGCCCGCGATCTCTCAGTACGCCGCGGTGCATGCGTTCGGCGCCGAGGCAAAAGCGGAACTCGACAGTCACGTGCGCCGCTACGCACGCAATCGGGCCCTGCTGCTCGAAGGGCTGCCCGCCCTGGGAATCACCGATCTGGCCCCGGCCGACGGCGCCTTCTACGCCTACGCCGATATCGGCCACCTGAGCCAGGATTCGACCCGGTGGTGCGCGGATCTGTTGGCACACACCGGGGTCGCGCTGGCGCCGGGTATCGACTTCGATACGAGTAACGGTCACCGTACGGTGCGCTTCTCGTTCGCCGGTGCCACCGCCGATATCGAGGAGGCGCTGGCCCGGCTGGCCCGGTATCTGGAATGACGTCTCGGTATCCGGACGGCCGCTGCGATATTCGGACCGACGCTGCGATATCCGGACGGGCACAGAGTTTTCGGGCCGGTGCCTTTCCGTACCGGCCCGTGGATCGTACCGATGCGGTACAAATGATTCGGTTGTGTTTTCAACCCATTTCGTCGAACCGACCCCGGTTGCCCATTCCGATTCCACAGCACGGATCGGCCGGGATTGCACAGGCTTACAGATTTGTACAGATCGCACCGATTTGGCACGGATGAACCGATGATGACTGGCACGATGACACGGTGATCACCGCGACGACCCCGAAAGGCGAAAGGCGTCGCCAAGCGTTGGTTGCGGCTGCCGCGGAGTTGCTCCTCGAAGGCGGCTTCGATGCCGTGCGCCACCGTTCTGTGGCAACGCGCGCGGATTTGCCGTTGGCTTCCACGACCTACTATTTCGAATCACTCGAGGATCTGATCGCGCGCGCGGTCGAGTTCAGCGGTACCGCAGAACTCGAGGCGATGCGCCGGCGGATCGGCGATGTCACCCATCGCCGCCGCGGGCCGGAGGCGACGGTCGAGTTGATCGTGGATCTGATGGTGGGCACCGAGGGGCCCGACGAATTCGCCCGGGGCCGGTTGATCGCCCGGTACGAGCGGTCGGTGGCCTCGGCCCGGCATCCGGAACTGCGCGAGGTGCAGTTGCGATTACGCGCGCAACTCGAGGATCTGGTCGCTGATGTGCTGCGCCGCTCCGATCGGATGGTTCGCACCGATCAACTGCGCCGGCTGGTCGCCGTCGTCGACGGCGCCGTGGTCGCGGCACTGGCCGAGTCCGATCCGCAGACGCGCCGCACCGCCCGCGCGGCCCTGTTGGAACTGATCGATGTGATCGCACCTCCGACACCGCAGCCGCTGCTGGCGTCCCAGTCGATGCCCCCGGCCATGCCCCAGCAATCGAGCAGGCATCGAACACTAGACTGACTGTCCGTGAGTCTTGTCCCGAACGTCCTCGCCACCCGGTACGCCAGCCCGCAACTGGTGCAGTTGTGGTCGCCCGAGAACAAGATCGTGCTCGAGCGCCGGTTGTGGCTCGAAGTGCTGCGGGCGCAGACCGAACTCGGTGCGGCCGGTACCGAATCGGTCACCCCCGATGTGATCGAGGACTACGAGCGGGTTCTCGGTGAGGTCGATCTGGCCTCGATCGCCGAGCGGGAGCGGATTACTCGCCACGATGTGAAGGCGCGGATCGAGGAGTACAACGCCCTCGCCGGTCACGAGCACATCCACAAGGGCATGACCAGCCGGGATCTCACCGAGAACGTCGAACAGTTGCAGATCCGGCTGTCGCTCGAGCACGTCCACGAGCATGGCATCGCGGTCGCGGCACGGCTGGCCGAGCGGGCCGCCGAATATCAGTCGCTGGTGATGGCCGGCCGTTCGCACAATGTCGCCGCGCAAGCGACCACGCTGGGCAAGCGCTTCGCCAGTGCGGCCGACGAGGTGCTGTTCGCATTGCGCCGGGTGCGTGAGCTGATCGACCGCTATCCGCTGCGCGGGATCAAGGGCCCGATGGGTACCGCTCAGGACATGCTGGATCTGTTCGACGGCGATGCGGGCAAACTCGCCCAGCTGGAACAGAAGGTCGCTCGGCACCTCGGCTTCTCGACCGTACTGACCAGTGTCGGCCAGGTCTACCCCCGCTCACTCGACCACGATGTCGTGTCCGCGCTGGTCCAGCTGGGCGCGGGACCGTCCTCGTTCGCGCACACCGTGCGGTTGATGGCCGGGCACGAACTGGTCACCGAGGGATTCCAGCCGGGCCAGGTCGGCAGTTCGGCGATGCCGCACAAGATGAACACCCGCTCGTGCGAACGGGTCAACGGCCTGCAGGTGGTGCTGCGCGGGTACGGCTCGATGGCCGCCGAGCTGTCCGGCGCGCAGTGGAACGAAGGCGATGTGTTCTGTTCGGTCGTGCGCCGCGTCGCGCTGCCGGATGCCTTCTTCGCCATCGACGGCATGCTCGAGACCTTCCTGACCGTGTTGACCGAATTCGGCGCCTACACCGCCGTGATCGAGCGCGAGCTCAACCGCTACCTGCCGTTCCTGGCCACCACCCGCATTCTGATGGCGGCCGTCCGCGTGGGTGTGGGCCGGGAGAGCGCGCACGAGGTCATCAAGGAACATGCGGTGGCGGTCGCTCTGGCCATGCGTGAACAGGGCCGCGAACCCGATCTGCTGGATCGCCTCGCCGCCGACGATCGCATGCCTCTGGACCTCGCCGGACTCGAGGCGGCCCTCGCCGACCGCACGGCCTTCATCGGCGCCGCCGAAGCCCAGGTGGGTGATGTCGTCGCACAGGTGCAAAAGCTCATCGACGAGCATCCGGAAGCGGCGCGCTACACCCCGTCGCCGATCCTGTAGCTCGCGGCCGTATCGCCTGCGCGCCCCATTAGGGTGCGCAGCATGGATCCTTACCGAATTTTCGCCGATATCGTGGCGGGCCGGGCGCCCTCGTCGAAGGTCTACGAAGATCCGGATGTGCTGGCGTTCATGGATATTCGCCCCGTGACGCCCGGACATCTGCTGGTGATTCCGAAGGTGCCGGCGCGCAGTCTGGCGGAGCTGGATCCGGTGATCGGGGGCAAGCTCTTTCAGGTCGGTCAGCGATTGGCGGCGGCGCTGCGCGACTCCGAGGTGCACTGTGACGGCGTGAATTTCTTTCTCGCGGACGGTGTTACGGCGGGCCAGGAGGTCTTCCACGTTCACCTGCACGTGATTCCGCGGACTCCGGGGGATGGATTCGGGCTGCGCAGCCGGGCGACGAGCCCGCGGCGGGCGGATCTGGATTACCTGGCGGCCTCGATTCGCGGTGCGGCGCAGCGGTCGGAATCGGTTGCCGAAGGCCGCCCGGACGGGATGTGACACTCCCATAACCGTCCTCGTACCGGGCCGGATTACTGAGAACGGTTTGCCGAAGAAACGCCAGTCGGGCAAACATCTCCGCGCGACCCGGGTGTGAGTTACCTTGAGTAGCACCTGTGGTGGGCGGATGGAGGTGGGGATATGCGGCGCTCGACCGTTGCTGCTTTTGTGCTCGCTGTCGTGGCCGGTGTCATCGGCCCCTGGACCGGGCCACAGCCCCGGGCCGCCGCGGCGCAGGTGGTCGGAGAGAACGATATGAGCGCGACCAGGACCGCGCTGTTCATCGACTCACCGGCCATGGGGCGCACCATTCAGGTGCAGGTGCTGCATCCAGCGGGCGGTGGTGCGCGGCCCTCCTACTATCTGCTCGACGGCCTTGATCCCGGTGTGCAGCAGAGCACCTGGACCAATGCCACCGACGCCGAGCCGTTCTTCGCCGGAAAGAATGTCAATGTGGTGCTGCCGATCGGCGGGCAGGCCGGCTACTACACCGACTGGCAGAACGACGATCCGCATTTCGGGCGCTACCAGTGGGATACCTTCCTGACCCAGGAGCTCCCGCCCATCATCGACTCCACCTTCGACGGCAACGGGGTCAACGCCATCGGCGGACTGTCCATGGGTGGTATCGCGGCGTTCGTACTGGCGGTCCGCCATCCCGACCTCTACGAGGCGATCGCCGGTTACAGCGCCTGCCCCGATCTCGGCATCGCGCAGGGAGCGATCACCTTCTCGATCGCCAATCGCGGCGGCAATCCGTTCAATATGTGGGGCGCGCCGGGAAGTCCGGAATGGGGCGCACACGATCCGGCGCTGCTGGCGAATCGGCTGCGTGGCAAGACGATCTATCTGTCCACCGGCACCGGGATTCCCGGCCCGCACGAGGCGGAGATCAAACCGCAGCTGCCGGAGAACATTTTCCTCGGCGGGCCGATCGAGGCCGGTGTCGACATCTGCGTTACCGCGTTCGAACAGCGGTTGCGCGGTATGCGGATTCCGGCCCGGGTTGACCACAACGCGGTGGGCACCCACTCCTGGTCCTACTGGCAGGACTACATGCACGCGTCGTGGCCGACGATCGGTGCCGCGATCGGCGCCTGAGACGGCGTGCGGTCGCGCGGCGCCGACCTCGCGGCCGAGCCCCGTCGATCAGGCCGATTCCGCGCCGGGGCGGTTGAATTCGCCGTCCTTGGCGCCCGCGACGAAGGCACGCCACTCGCCGGGGGTGAAGATCAGAGCCGGTCCTTCCGGATTCTTGGCATCCCGTAACCCGATATTTCCGCTGGCCAGGAAGGCCACCTCGACACCGCCCGCCCCGTCGCCACTGCGCTGCCAGACCGCCCCGGGCTCGATATCGCGATTCTTCGCTTCCAACCTGTGCTCCCCACATCGATGCGATCGCCCACCGGCCGGGCCGAACGGACGCTGTCGTCGTAGACAGTAGACAGTAGACAGTAGGCGGTCGGCGGGCCGCGCACTCGTGTCGTTTCCGAATCCGCGGGCGGGTACATGCCCGGGATCACACCGATGCCCGAACCTGCGAAATGTGTCCTTTGTCTACTCGCGCGGGCAACAGTGCTGGTTTACGGCGCAACCCGAGCGGCAATCCCAGTGGTTGTGGCAGATATGTGGCGTCGCATCGGCGCAAGACCGAAAGAGCACACCCTGCCGCACTGAAGGGACGACAAGGATGGAGCACCGCATGGCACCCGTCTTCGACAGTTGCGCGGTCGTGCCCCGGCACCTCACCGTCGAGCTTGCGCACAACATCCTGCACGGTCACAACAGCTGCCCCACCGACCAATGCCCCCGCCGCAAAGCCGCACTGTTCTTCCTGATGGAATCTCGCCGTTCGACCCGGGTCACCGGAACCGGTCTGCGTCGGCCCGTGCCGCGCACAGGACTCGGGTAGGGCACGGCCTGATGGTGGTGGCCCGGAGGCGGTAGCGGAGTGTCACCACGCAGGGCTTCACCATCAGGCCCATCGAGAGGTACGGCACCGCCGGTGCCGTACGGCATCGGCGTGTGCGGGGGCATGCGCGGAACGGCCGGCCACCGCCATTACGGTGGAGTCCATGGCTCTCGAAACTGCAGCGGCGGTGATCCCGCCGATCGCCAAGAAGGTGCCGTTCGAACGCACCCATCATGGCGACACCTTCGCCGATCCCTACGAGTGGCTGCGCGACAAGGACGATCCCGAGGTCATCGCCCATCTGGAGGCGGAGAACGCCTACACCGACGCGCAGACCGCCCATCTGGCGCCACTGCGCGCGCGGATCTTCGACGAGATCAAATCGCGTACCCAGGAAACCGATCTGTCCGTTCCCTCGCGGCTGGGCGACTACTGGTACTACTCCCGTAGTTTCGAGGGCAAACAGTACGGCGTGCACTGCCGTTGCCCGATCGCGGATCGCGACGACTGGACGCCGCCGCAGCTCGAGGTCGATACCGAGATCGTCGGCGAGGAGATCCTGCTCGACAGCAATGTGCTCGCCGAGGGGCACGACTTCTTCGCGCTGGGCGCGTATTCGATCAGCCACGACGGCACCCTGCTGGCGTACTCCACCGATACCGTCGGCGACGAGCGCTATGTGCTGAGAGTCAAGGATCTGCGCTCGGGCGAGCTGCTCGGCGATGAGGTCGCGGGTACCGCACCCGGCGCGACCTGGTCTCTGGACGGCACCCACATCTTCTATCAGACCGTCGACGAATCCTGGCGGCCCGACACCGTGTGGCGCCATCGCCTCGGCACCGAGCGTTCCGGCGATGTGCGGGTCTTCCACGAACCCGATGAGCGGTATTGGGTCAGCGTCGGAGCCACCCGTTCCGAGAAGTACCTGATGATCTGGGTGGGTTCGAAGATCACCAGCGAGGGCTGGATTCTCGAATCCGATGATCCCGAGGGGGAGTTCCGGGTACTGCTGCCCCGGCGCGAGGGTGTGGAGTACTCGGCCGAGCACGCGGTGATCGGCGGCCGCGACCGGCTGCTGATCCTGCACAACGACCTGGTCGACGGGGTGAAGGCCGAGAATTTCGTCCTGACCGAGGCGCCGGTGGACGATCCCGCCGCGATGACGATGCTCATCGGCCATCGCGATGATGTGCGACTCGAGGACATCGACTGCTTCGCCGACCATCTGGTGCTGTCGTATCGGCGCGAGGCGCTGCCACGAGTCGCGGTGTGGCCGTTGACCTCCGAGGGGTACGGCGTGCTGGGGGAGCTGGAGTTCGGGCTGGAGTTGTTCTCCGCGGGCGTGGGCTCGAATCCGGAGTGGGCACAGCCGACCCTGCGGCTGGGCGTGACCTCGTTCATCACGCCGATGCAGGTCTTCGACTACGTGCCGGCCACCGGCGAGATGACGCTGCGCAAACAACAGCAGGTGCTCGGCGGCTACAACCCGGACGACTATGTGCAGCACCGGGATTGGGCGGTCGCCGAGGACGGTACCCGGATTCCGATCTCGGTGGTGCGGCGGCGCGACAGTGAGGGTTCGGACCCGAAACCGTTGCTGCTCTACGGCTATGGCTCCTACGAGGCCAGTATCGATCCGGGCTTCTCGGTGTCGCGGCTGTCGCTGCTGGATCGCGGCATGGTGTTCGCGGTCGCGCACGTGCGCGGCGGCGGTGAGATGGGCCGGCTCTGGTACGAGCACGGCAAGACGCTCACCAAGAAGAACACCTTCACCGATTTCGTCTGCTGCGCAAGGCATCTCGTCGACACCGGGGTCACCCGCCCCGAGGTGATGGTGGCCGACGGCGGCAGTGCGGGTGGTCTGCTGATGGGCGCGGTGGCCAATCTGGCCCCCGAGCTGTTCACCGGCATCCTCGCCAATGTGCCGTTCGTGGATCCGCTCACCTCGATCCTGGATCCGTCCCTGCCGCTGACGGTGATCGAATGGGACGAGTGGGGTAATCCGCTGGAGGATCCGCAGGTCTACGCCTATATGAAGGCCTATTCGCCGTACGAGAACGTCGCGGCGAAGAACTATCCGGCGATCCTGGCGATCACCAGCATCAACGACACCCGCGTGCTGTACGTCGAACCCGCGAAATGGGTTGCCGCACTGCGAGCCACGAAGACCGGCGACTCCCAGCTACTGCTCAAGACCGAGATGAGCGCCGGCCACGGCGGCGTCAGCGGCCGGTACGAGAAGTGGAAGGAAGTCGCCTTCGAATACGCCTGGGTGCTGGACACGGTCGGCCTGGGCCAGGACTGACGAGCAGGGCTCTGGACGCCCGCAGTCGCGAGAAGCGCGTGCGGGCGTTCGGCGTGCTCGTCCCGGCCTCGGCGTGCGCCGGCACCGCAGTGCTACGCGAGGCCGCAGCGCGCGATGCTGTCCAGCAGGTACTGCCGGTCCCGTTCCCGGGCGGCCGCGTCACCGCGATAGGCGTTGTGCTCGTCCATGATTCGCGTGAAGGTGTCGGCGACCCGGTCCGGCGTCGCACCGGGATCCGACCGACGCACCTTGTCCACGAATTCCTTGGTGGTCGCACATTGTTCGTCCTGGGTATAGATCGGCGGCGGGGCACCGGGATCTGCCAGGGCCGGACCGGGTGCGGCGATCATCAGCGGTACCGCCAGGGCGGTCAGGATGGCTGCTCTCACCGGCCCGATCATATGCGGCCGGAAATTCGTCGGCGCGTCACTTCGGCTGCACGGGGGCGACACCTGGGCGGCGCACAGTGGTTTCATGAGCGAGCTTGTGAGTGAATCATTGTCACAGCGCGCGGCGCGCATGCCGGAGCCGAGCGCCGGCGAGGTGTAGGGATGAGCGGCAACGACCGGGGGTTCGGGCAGCTGATCGTCTCGGTGTCGGGTATTCGCGACACCACGTTGGAACAGGCACGGGCCTTCGCCGCGGATATGGACAGTCGCGGGGTACGGCTGTCGCTGCTGGTGGCGCCGCGGTTGAAGGGGAAATACCGGCTCACCGACGATGCGCGCACCCAGGAATGGCTGCGCGAGCGCCGCGAGGGCGGGGACGCGATCGTGCTGCACGGCTACGACCAGGCCGCGACCAAGCGCCGCCGGGCGGAATTCGCCGCTCTGCCCGGACACGAAGCGCGCCTTCGGCTCACGGCCGCCGACCGGGTGATGGAGCAGATCGGATTGCGCACCCGGCTGTTCGCCGCCCCGCGCTGGACGATCTCCGACGGCGCGCTGACAGCGCTTCCCGACGTCGGCTTCCGGCTCGCTCTCGGCCTGACGGTCGTGCACGACCTGGAACGCGATGTGGCACAGCGCTGTTGGGTGCACGGAGTCGGTGAGGGATTCCGTGCGGAACCCTGGTGGTGTCACGCGCTGGTGATGAGCGCAGCCCGGATAGCCCGACGCGGCGGCATGCTGCGCCTGGCGGTCTCGGCTGCCCAGCTCTCGCGTCCGGGTCCGCATCAGGCCATGCTCGACGCGGTCGACCTCGCGTTGTTCCACGAGGCGGTTCCGGATGTGTACCGCTGGGAGCCGTTCATCCTGCCGCGCGCGGCCTGATCGCCACCGCCGCGCGCGGCAGGACCGCTATTGCCGCCGGTCGAGGGACTGTGCGATCGACTCGTCGGAGACCGCGGCGGTGGCGCTATGGGTGAAGCCGCCCGCGTCCTCGCGGGTGAGCGGCACCGACAGTGGATGTTTGCGCAGTTGATCGATGCAGCGGTCGATATCGGCGAGGAGCAGGTCGGCCATATCGTGGGTGAACCCGTGCCGGATCACCGCGCGCATGATCGTCTCGTCCTGCCGATCGGCGGGCAGGGGATAGGCCGCGATGAGCCAGCCGCGTGAGCGCAGGCGTTCGGACAGGTCGTAGAGGTTGAAGCCGGGATCCTCGCACAGCCGCCAGCACACCGCGCTGATGCCGTTCTCGGGTGTGCTGTCGTGGATCATGTCGAACAAGCCGGTCGCGCGCAGGCCCTGGGCGAGGTGTTCACCGACGCGGTAGATCGCCGATTGCAGGCGGGTGTAACCGGTCCGGCCGAGCCGGATGAAGTCGTAGTACTGGGTGATCGTCTGTCCGCCGGGCCGGGAGAAGTTGAGATTGAAGGTGGCCATACTGCCGCCCAGATAGTCGACATCGAAGATCAGCTCCGCGGGCAGGTCGTCGACATCGCGCCAGATCGCCCAGCCGGCTCCCAGCGGCGCCAGGCCGGTCTTGTGCCCGGAGGCATTGATCGACTTCACTCGCGGTAATCGAAAGTCCCACAACAGATCCGGTGCGGTGAACGGCGCCAGGAATCCCCCGCTGGCGGCGTCGACGTGCAGGGGGATGTCGTGGCCGGTGCCGGCCTGGAATTCGTCGAGTGCCGCGCTGATCGCGGCGATGTCCTCGAACAGCCCGGTGAACGTCTGCCCCATGGTCGCCACCACCATGATGGTGTTCGAATCACAATGGGCCGCAATATCATCCGGATGCAGAGTGTATCGGTCACCGCGCAGCGGGACTTGGCGGATCTCCACGTCGAAATAGCGAGCGAACTTCTCCCAGCAGACCTGAACGGGACCGCAGACGAAATTGGGCGTGCCCTGCCCGCCGGCCTTGCGCCAGCGGGTCTTGGCGGCCAGCCCGCCGAGCATGGCGGCCTCGCTCGATCCGGTGGTGGATGTGCCGTGCGCGGTGCCGGGATGCGGTGCGTGCCAGAGATCGGCGACCATCCGCACACATCGCCGCTCCACCTCGGCGGTCTGCGGATATTCGTCCTTGTCGACGATGTTCTTCGCCACGCTCTGTGCCATCAGCAGTTCGGCGTACTCGTCGATCCAGGTGGTGCAGAAGGTAGCCAGGTTCATCCGGGACACCCCGTCGAGCATCAGCTCGTCGTGCACGATCTGATATGCCTCCTGCGGCATCATCTCGCGGTGCGGGAAGGTGTTCTTGGGAGCGCCTCGATCCAGATCCGGCATCGCGAACAGGTCGTCGGATTGCGATGATTTCGATGATGCAGCCATCTCGTCCTCTCTGATGGGTCGGATCGCCTCGGTGCTGTCGCCATCCATCATGCTCCGTGAGGTTCCCCGGAGGTTGCGGATCGTTAACTAACGATCGGGCGAGCGGTCCGATTTTCATTCATATCGCCATGTGAAGTGACAGAGTGATGCTGTGGCGATACCGCTGTGGTCGTTTGCTCTACCGGTGATATTCGAGTCGTCAGGACTGTGCGACTGGAGGAGTGATGACGGATACGGTGGCGGCCGCCAAAAAGCCCCTGGTCACCAGGTGCATCTCGTGGGTGACGCTGGCCCTGATGACGACCAGCTCGGTGGCCAGTCTTCGGTCGGCGCCGACGATGGCGGTGTACGGGCTGGCCTGCGTATGAGAGAGGTGTGCGATGACCGATGACGCGCGGGCCGCGGAACTGCGGGCGCAGGTGCACTCGCTCATGCCGCTGCGAAAGCGGATCTGGCCCAGCTGGTTTCGTACCGTTCGGTGGCAGATGCCCGGCAGTTCCCGCCGGAGGAATGCCATCGGGCCGCGCAGTGGGTGGCCGAGGCGTTCGCCGAACAGGGGCTGTCCGACGCGGATCTGCACGAAACACCCGACGGCAGTGAGGCGGTCGTGGCCCGGTGCCCGGCTCCGGCCGGCGCGCCGACCGTCCTGCTCTACTGCCACTACGATGTCCAGCCGCCGCTCGATGACGCTGCCTGGAATACCCCGGTCTGGGAACTGACCGAACGCGACGGCCGGTGGTACGGCCGCGGCGCGGCGGACTGCAAAGGCAATATCGTCACCCATCTGACCGCACTGCGGGCGCTGCGAACTGATCCATCTGCTCGCCACCCTGCGCGACGAGGCAGGAAACACCACGGTCGCGGGTCTCGCGGCCGATCAGGTCTGGGACGGCGCGCAGCCTCCGCGCGATCGGTTCCGCGCCGATGCCGGCGTGCTCGACGGCGTCGAGTTGCTGGGCGGCGGGACCGTCGCGGATGTGCTCTGGGCACGGCCGGCGCTGACCGTGCTCGGTATTGATATCCCGCCGGTGGTCGGCTCGGCGGCCGCCATTCAGCCCCGTGCCCGCGCCCGGCTGAATCTGCGGGTTCCGCCCGGGGCCGATCCGGACGCGGCGCTGAAAGCCCTTACCGCTCACCTGGAATCGCATGCCCCGTGGCGCGCGCGGGTGCGGGTCGAGACCGAGGGCACCGGCTCGCCGTTCCGCTCCGGAACCGGCGGCCCCGCGCGCCGGGCGCGATGGAGGAGGCCTTCGCCGCCGCATACGGTCGCGCCGCGACGACTCAGGGGCAGGGCGGCTCCATTCCGCTGTGCAATGTCTTCGCCGACACCTACCCGGACGCGGAGATCGTGCTGATCGGTGTCGAGGAGCCGAAGTGCCTGATCCACGCACCGAACGAGAGCGTCGATCCCGGCGAGATCGAGCACATGGCGTTGACCGAGGCACTGTTCCTGAGCTCGTACGCGCGCTGAGCCCTCAGAATTTCGCCTGGTCCTCGGGCTCGATGAGCGCGAATTCGGTATCGGCCGGGCGCATTTCGGAGAGCCGGCCGAAGTAGATGCCCTGGGCCTGCGGCTCGATGATGCCGTAGTGGATCGGGACGGCGGTACGCGGCGACACGGCACGCAGATAGTCCACCGCCTCGCTGAGCTTCATCCAGGGCGCCGCCGCCGGAAGGGCCAGTACGCCCACCGGCACCGGCGGCACCCACAGCGAGTCGCCCGGATGGACGAACTGCGCGGGATCATCGGGGGTGCCGAGCTGGAAAACGGTGTTGTCGATCACCGGCAGCTCGGGATGGATCACCGCGTGCCGGCCACCGCCGCCGGTGATCTGCAGCTCGCCGATGGTCACGATATTTCCCGCGTGTACGGCTTCCCAGGATTCGCCGCGCTGTTGTGCGGTCTGTGGATCGCTGAGCAGCCGGGCGCTCGGATTGGCGTCGATCAGTGCCTCGATCCGGTTCGGATCGATGTGGTCGGGGTGCTGATGGGTGACCGCGATCGCGTCGAGTCCCGTGATGCCCTCGAATCCGTGCGAGAAATTGCCCGGATCGAACAGGATCTTCGCGCCGTTGAATTCGACGAGAACGCAGGAATGACCGAAGTGGGCGATGCGCATGTGCCCACGCTAGCCTCGTTGTGGGCCCGGCCGTAGCGTGGCCCCGGAGGCGGCAGCTTGCGTAACCACGGAGGGGGCGCGCGGAGGCCGCAATCGACACGGCCGTAGCGTGGCCCCGGAGGCGGCAGCTTGCGTAACCACGGAGGGGGGCGCGCGGAGGCCGCAATCGACACGGCCCGGCGGGGCGTCCGCGAGCAGCGGCGATTAAGCTGTGGCGGTAATCCCCCCACCAGCTTGAGGAGCAACGCGTGGCACGAGTTGTGGTCGAGGTGATGCCGAAGGCCGAGATTCTGGATCCGCAGGGTCAGGCCATTGTCGGTGCGCTCGGACGTCTGGGTTTCCCGGGTGTGTCGGATGTGCGGCAGGGCAAGCGGTTCGAACTCGACGTCGACGGCAGCGTCAGCGATGCCGAACTCGAGAAAATCGCGGAGAGCCTGCTGGCCAACACCGTGATCGAGGAGTGGAAAGTGGTGCGGCTGCCGTGAGCACTGCGCGCATCGGTGTCATCACCTTCCCGGGCACGCTCGACGATGTGGATGCGGCGCGGGCCGTCCGGTTGTCCGGCGCCGAGGCCGTGAGCCTGTGGCATGCCGACGCCGATCTGAAGGGCGTCGACGCGGTGATCGTCCCGGGCGGCTTCTCCTACGGTGATTACCTGCGGGCCGGTGCCATCGCGCGGTTCGCACCGGCCATGGGCAAGGTCGTCGAGGCGGCCGGTAAGGGCATGCCGGTACTGGGGATCTGCAACGGCTTCCAGGTGCTGTGCGAGGCCGGGCTGCTGCCGGGCGCGCTGACCCGCAACGAGGGCCTGCACTTCGTGTGCCGGGATCAGTGGTTGCGGGTTGAGTCCACCGCGACGGCATGGTCCTCGCGCTACGACGAGAGTGCCCAGATTCTCATCCCGGTCAAGAATGCCGAGGGGCGCTACCAGGCGTCCGAAGCCGTGCTCGATGAACTCGAGGGCGAGGGGCGCGTGGTGTTCCGCTACGCGGGCGGGAACCCGAACGGTTCACAGCGCGATATCGCGGGCATCGCCTCGGCGAACGGCCGGGTGGTCGGTCTGATGCCGCATCCAGAACACGCCACCGAACCACTGACCGGCCCGAGCGACGATGGTCTGGGGATGTTCCTTTCGGTGCTCGACAGCCTGGTCGCCGCCTGATCGTCGGCTCGCGCCGAGAATTTCGGCCGGTCGGTAAAATGCGTCGACCACTGTGAACGCGATGAATTTCACCGCTTTCGCCGCACCCTCGTAAACGGGCCCCGGTCCGCTTCGAGCGGCCTCTCGCAGAAGAAGAACATTCGGTACTCTTCTTCCTAGCCGAGCGAAATGATGGGGCGTAAGAATATGTCGACCATGGTCAGTGGCGTCGCCACGCTGCACGGGGCGCTACGAGCCGCCGAACGCGGTTGGCTGCGACATCTGGACGCCGCGCTGTGCGCTCGGCAACTGACCGCCGACCAGTGGGCGATGCTGTCGAATCTGTCCGACAGCTCCGGTATCACCATGAGTGAGCTGGCCGTTCGCGCCCAGCTCGCGCCGTCCTCCGCTACCCGGCACGCCGATGCCCTGGCCGAGCGCGGTCTGATCTTTCGCATCGCCGCCGAGGACGATCGGCGCCGCATCCTCATCGGCCTGACTCATCGCGGTAAAGGGCTGGTCGATTCGGTGCGTGAGCAGGAAGCGCTCGCGGAAGAGGAATTGCGGAAACGAATCGGCAGCCGGAATCACGCGGAATTGCTGCGATTGCTCGAGTTGATGAACGAGATGTCGGCCGAGTGATCTTTACGAATAATCGGGGCAATTCCGGCGGCCGTTAGGATTACCGTATGTCGGTCCCAACTACCGCGACGGCGTCCGGATTATGCGCCTTCGTCGATTCCTCTCCCTCTCCGTTCCACGTATGCCGCACGGTCGCAGCCGAATTGGGGGCGCACGGGTTCACCGAACTGTCCGAGGCGCGGCCTTGGACGGAGGCCAGAGCTACCGGCCGCTACTTCGTGATCCGCGGCGGTTCGCTGGTGGCGTGGGTGAGTGCGAAAAAGGATCCGGCCAGGGCTTTCCGTGTGATCGGCGCCCATACCGACAGCCCGAATCTGCGGGTCAAACAACATCCCGATCTCGCGACGGCGGGCTGGCAACTGGTCGGCCTGGAGCCCTACGGCGGCGCCTGGCTCAATTCCTGGCTCGACCGCGATCTGGGGATCTCCGGCCGGCTCACGGTGCGCGCGGGGAGCGGACTCGGGGAACGGCTTGTGCGCATCAACGATCCGCTGGTGCGGGTACCGCAGCTGGCGATCCACCTGTCCGAGGACCGTCGTGGGGTCACTCTCGATCCGCAACGGCACGTGAACGGAATCTGGGGCCTGGGCGAGCGGCCGCGCTCGTTCATCACCTACGTCGCGGAATGGGCTGGGGTCCCGGTGGACGACGTTCTGGGCTGGGAGTTGATGACCCACGATCTGGAACCGAGCCGATTGGTCGGCCGCGACCAGGATCTGGTGAGTGCGCCCCGCCTGGACAATCAGGCCACCTGCTACGCGGGGCTGCGGGCCTTCCTGGCCGCCGCCGAATTCGAGGGGGACACCACACCGGTGCTGGCGATGTTCGATCACGAGGAGGTCGGCAGCCAGTCCGATCGTGGTGCGCAGTCGGATCTGCTGCCCGTGATTCTGGAACGGATCGTGCTGGCCCGCGGCGGTGGCCGCGGGGATTACCTTGCGGCCCTCGCGGGTTCGATCTGCGCCTCCGGCGATATGGCCCATGCCACCCATCCGAACTACCCCGAGCGGCACGAGCCGGCGCACCACATCGAGGTTGGTGGCGGGCCCGTGCTGAAGGTGAATCAGAATCTGCGCTACGCCACCGACGCGGTGGGGGCCGGGGCCTTCGCACTCGCCTGCGCACAGGCCGGTGTGCCGCTGCAACGCTATGTGCACCGGGCGGATCTGCCGTGCGGCTCGACCATCGGCCCGATGACCGCCGCCCGCACCGGTATGCCGACCGTCGATGTGGGCGCACCGCAGCTGGCGATGCATTCGTCCCGCGAGCTCATGGGCGCGGCGGATGTGGGCTCCTACGCGGCGGCGTTCACGGCCTTCCTGACGCCCGGCCGGTAGGCGATCGCCGCGATCACCAGGGCGGCGAAAGCCACCAGTACATAGCTGCTGCCGATGATCTGCTCCCACCAGGACCACCGCAGTTCGCGATCGGCGCTGTGCGGGAGCAGCCATTGCGGGCCGACCATGAACATCACGGTGATCGCGGTGGTCAAGGCGATCCACAGCCGCCGGCGCAGTGCGCTGCCGCCGGTGGCCGGCATGCGGGCGATCAGATCACCCGCGACGAGCAGCGCCGGTGCCACCCACACCCAGTGGTGTGACCACGACACCGGCGAGACGAGTAGTACCGCCGCCGAATTGACCAGCAGCGCGGACGCATTGTGGCCGCCCGCGAGCAGCCGTTTCATCCAGAGTGCGGCGAGGCCGATCGCGATGAGCGACAGCCCGATCCAGATGATCGTGGCGGCCGAATCGGAGACCCCGAGCCGGAACGCGAAGCCCTTGAGCGACTGGTTTCCCGCGTACTGCGGCGGCCCGATCCGGCCGGTGTCGGCCAGTGTGTGGAACCAGTACTCGGTGGAATCGTGAGGGAAGAGCAGGAAGCCCACCGCGACCGCGCCGATGGCCGATCCGATGAGGGTCGCGCAGGCTCGCCAGTCCCGCCGCAGCAGGAAATACAGCAGATAACCGCCCGGAATCAGTTTCACCGACACGGTGATGCCGATCAGCATGCCGCGTGGCCAGAACGGCTTGCGCACCAGTGCGTCCAGTGCGACCGCCACCATCAGGACCAGATTGATCTGGCCGAAGTTGTAGGTCTGGCGCACGGGTTCGGACAGGCCGAGTACCGCGAGCGCGCCGAGCAGCAGGATCAGCCGGGTGGTGCGGTCCATATTCGGCCGGATGCGAGCCAGCACCAGCCACATCGTGACGGCCAGCGCGGCCATCGATGTGATCAGCACGAGCCATTCCGCCGAGAGCAGCGTCATCAGAGCGAGCGGCGCGAAGAACAGCGCGGCCAGAGGCGGATAGGTGAACGGCAGCCCGATCCCCTCCACCTTGGGCATGGGGCCGTAGAGATCGCCGCCGTCGAGCCAGGTGCGCGCACCGTTGCGGTAGACCTGTAGATCGATGTAACCGCCCCAGGTGTGCGAAATCAGCGAAACGATCGCCGAGGCGACGAACAGCGCGATGGCGATCAGCAGCAGCCGACGTTGCCGGGTTGTCAGAGTCCCGGAGGAACGCTCGGCGGTGGCGGTCGCAGGCAATTCGTCCGGGTCCGCGATCCTGGATTCGATCGTTCACCGGCTCAGAGTACCGGTGGGAGGGTGCTGCCTGGTCCGGGGTGGGTTCGGCACGGATCGGGCGGTGTTCGTGGCGGTCCGGTGGGCGTCCCGTGTGGCCGCACTCCGCTGCTGCCTCCGGACGCCGACCCATTAGACTGTGCTGGACTTCCACCTGCCAGCATTCTCGTCTCACACCCCAGCGCCGGAGAGCGTAGCTGCACGTTTGTCCGGCCGAAAGGACCTTGGTACCCACCGTGACTGTCCACGTCGACACCGTCAGCGCCGCCGCAGCCACCCCGGATACCTCGCAGCCGTACAAAGAGCTGGGGCTCAAGGACGATGAATACGCCCGCATCCGCGACATTCTGGGCCGCCGGCCCACCGACGCCGAGCTCGCGATGTATTCGGTGATGTGGAGCGAGCACTGCTCCTACAAGTCCTCGAAGGTGCATCTGCGTTACTTCGGCCAGACCACCACCGACGAGATGCGCGCCTCCATGCTGGCCGGTATCGGTGAGAACGCGGGCGTGGTGGACATCGGTGACGGCTGGGCGGTCACCTTCAAGGTCGAGAGCCACAATCACCCGTCGTATGTCGAGCCCTACCAGGGTGCGGCCACCGGCGTCGGCGGCATCGTGCGCGACATCATGGCGATGGGCGCGCGGCCGATCGCGGTGATGGATCAGCTGCGGTTCGGCGCCGCCGATCATCCCGACACCCGCCGCGTCGTAGACGGTGTGGTGCGCGGTGTCGGTGGCTACGGCAACTCCCTGGGCCTGCCCAATATCGGCGGCGAGACCGTCTTCGACCCGTCTTACCAGGGGAATCCGCTGGTCAACGCGCTGTGCGCGGGTGTGATGCGGGTGGAGGATCTACATCTGGCCTTCGCCTCGGGCACCGGCAACAAGATCGTGCTCTTCGGCGCGCGTACCGGCCTCGACGGAATCGGCGGCGTGTCGGTACTGGCCTCGGACACCTTCTCCGGTGACGAATCCGGTTCGGGCAGGAAGAAACTGCCCAGCGTGCAGGTCGGTGACCCGTTCGCCGAGAAGGTGCTCATCGAGTGCTGTCTCGAGCTCTATCACGCCGGTCTGGTGGTCGGTATCCAGGATCTCGGCGGCGCCGGATTGTCCTGTGCCACTTCGGAACTGGCGGCGGCCGGGGACGGCGGTATGCGCATCGATCTGGACCGGGTTCCGCTGCGCGCGGCGAATATGACACCCGCGGAGGTCCTGTCCAGCGAATCCCAGGAGCGCATGTGCGCGGTGGTGACGCCGGAGAATGTCGACGCGTTCATGGACGTCTGCCGGAAGTGGGATGTGCTGGCCACGGTGATCGGTGAGGTCACCGCCGGTGAACGCCTGGTGGTGAATTGGCACGGCGAGACCGTGGTGGATGTGCCGCCGCGTACCGTCGCGCACGAGGGCCCGGTCTACGAGCGTCCGGTGCGGCGTCCGGAGGCGCAGGACGCACTGGTCGCCGATACCACCGCCGGTCTCGATCGCCCCGGGTCCGGTGACGAACTGCGTGCCACCCTGCTGAAGCTGATCTCCAGCCCGCAACTGTGCAGCCGCAAATGGATCGTCGAGCAGTACGACCGCTATGTGCGCGGCAACACCGTGCTGGCCGAGCACGCCGATGCCGGTGTCATCCGCATCGATGAGGCGTCCGGCCGCGGTATCTCGCTGGCCACCGACGCCTCGGGCCGCTACACCAAACTCGACCCCTACGCCGGTGCGCAGCTGGCGCTGGCCGAGGCCTACCGCAATGTGGCCAGTACCGGCGCCACCCCGAAGGCCGTCACCAACTGCCTGAACTTCGGCTCCCCCGAGGATCCGGGCGTGATGTGGCAGTTCCAGCAGGCCGTACGCGGTCTCGCGGACGGTTGTGTGGCACTGGGTATTCCGGTCACCGGCGGCAATGTCAGCTTCTACAACCAGACCGGGCAGACCGCGATCCTGCCGACCCCGGTGGTCGGCGTACTGGGCGTGATCGACGATGTGCACCGCCGCATCCCCACCGGTCTGGGCAGTGAGCCCGGCGAGACACTGATCCTGCTCGGCGAGACCCGCGACGAATTCGACGGTTCGATTTGGTCGCAGGTCGAACACGATCATCTCGGTGGTGTCCCGCCGCAGGTCGACTTCGCACGCGAGCAGCTGCTGGCCGAGGTCCTGACCGCCGGTTCGCGGGACGGAATGATCAGCGCCGCACACGATCTCAGCGAGGGCGGGCTGATTCAAGCTGTCGTTGAAGGTGCGCTGGCCGGTGAAACCGGTTGCCGCATCCTGCTCCCCGAGGGCGATGACGCGGTCGCCGACCCATTTGTGTTCCTGTTCTCCGAATCGGCCGGCCGTGTGCTGGTCGCGGTACCGCGCTCGGAGGAGACCCGCTTCACCAAGATGTGCACCGCCCGCGAATTGCCTTGGGCGCGTATCGGTGTGGTGGACCAGGGCTCGGATTCGGTCGAGGTGCAGGGCCAGTTCTCGATCACCATGGACGAACTGCGCGCCGCCCACGAAGGCACGCTGCCCGCACTGTTCGGTGCGAGCGCGAAGTAGGTCACGACACCCGGAACGGATCATGTTCGGCCATCAGCTTTTCGACGCGTGCCTCGTCGATACGCTGATGGACCCGGGTCGATTCGAACTGATCGCGGATCACCTTGGCGAGGGTGAAGGCGCTCGACACCATGAACAGCGATGTCATCAGGAGGAATCCGCGCTGCCAGACATCCAGTGGCAGATAGATGATGCCGATGGTGGTGGCGACGAAGCTGACGCCGAAGGCGATGGCGGCCTGGGCGAGGAACGCGGGGCTGCTCTTGTGCTGGGTGGGAGTGCTCATACCGTCGAGTGTGCGGTCCCGGGGCGCCGCGCACGCGCGTAGAACTACTCGAGTGCTCCGGGTAATTCCCGCCCCGGCAGTTGCTTGCCTCACGTGCGGTGGTCCGGCGGATCGTCGGTAGCGACCGCCATACTTGACGGGTGCTCGATACCGCCGAGACTCTCACATCGCTGCGCACGCGCGGCGATGTGGTCTACCGGCGGTGTCTGCGGCTGCTGCGGCGTATCGAGGACGACATCATCGCCCTCAACTATGTGGGCCTGGTGACCGCGACCATTTTCTTCGCCTGGTCGGTGACACCGTCGCTGCTGCCGCGCGACTGGCTGTTCCAGGGTTTGATCAGTGGCCTCAACGCCGTGATCGGGTACGGCGTCGGCTGTCTGCTGGAGTGGGGCTTCCGCAAACTGATCCGGCCGCGCCTGCGCTTTCGCACCCCGTCACTGCGGATTCGCTACGCGATGAAGGTGACGATCCTGGTGATCTGCATCCTCACCGCGATGTACATGCTTGTCCTGTCGGCCGATTGGCAGCGCCAGATCTACGGCCTGATGGATATGGAAGGTACGACGCGCGCTGCTTATCTGCGCACGGGAGCTCTGAGCCTGGCGGTCGCCGCGCTGGTCGTCGCGATCTACCGGACCTTGCGCTGGATCGTCGGATTCTTCGCCCGGCTGCTGAGCCGATGGGTGCGGGTGCCCTCACAGCTGGCCCCGAGCATCGGCGCGATCGTCCTGGCCGTGGTGGCGATTCTGCTGTTCAACGGTGTGCTGTCGGAAGCACTGTTCGGCATTGCCAATTCCGCGTTCAGCGTGCGCAACGACAAGATGACGCCCTACGCGGTGCAGCCCACCGACCCCGAACGGTCGGGCAGCCCGCAGTCACTGGCGAAATGGGACACTCTCGGTTCGGAGGGCCGATGGTTCGTATCGCACGGGCCGGATGCGTTCCGGATCGGTGCGGTCACCGGAAAGCCCGCGCGCGAACCGATCCGGGTCTATGTGGGACTGGGTTCGGCGCACGAGGACCAGACCCAGGAACAATTGGCCGTCGCCGAACTCGAACGGACCCACGCCTTCGATCGCAAGGTGCTGACGATCGTCACAACCACCGGAACCGGCTGGGTGAATTCGACGACCGCCGGCGCACTCGAGTACATGTACGGCGGCGACACCGCCATCGTGGCCTCGCAGTACTCCTATCTGCCCAGTGTGCTGTCCTTCCTGGCGGACCGCGAAAAGGTCGCGGCGGCGGGGAAGAAGATGTTCGACGCCGTATACGCCGAGTGGTCGAAGAGGCCGCCGCAGTCGCGGCCGAAACTGCTGGTGTACGGAGAGAGCCTGGGATCGCAGGGGTCGGAATCGGCCTTCGGTGGCCTGGCCGACCTGCGAGGGGAGGTCGACGGAGCGCTGTGGGTCGGGCCGCCGAATTCGAATCGGCTCTGGAAACAGTTCGTCCAGCGCCGCGATCCCGGCACCCGTGAAGTCGAGCCGATCTACGCCGACGGCCTGGTCGTCCGATTCGCTTCCGGCACAACGGATTTGACCATTCCCTCGCCGGAATGGCGGCAACCGCGCATCGCCTATCTGCAACATCCCTCCGACCCCATCGTCTGGTGGTCGCCGGATCTGATCTTCTCCCAGCCGGATTGGCTGTCCGAGCGCCGCGGCTCGGATGTGTCGACGCAGATGAGATGGTGGCCGCTGGTCACCTTCTGGCAGGTGGCCGCGGACCTGACCAATGCCCAGGGAGTCAGCGACGGGCACGGCCACAACTACGGGACCCTGGTACTCGACGGGTGGGCGGCGGTGCTGCCGCCGCCGGGCTGGAATACCGAACTGCAGGAGAAGATCCGGACGCAGCTGGAGCTGTCGGAAGCGTACGAACGCGTGGTGAAGTAGTGGTGGGCGCTCCTTCTCTCCGTCGCTCCAGAATCGGGGCGGGCCGAAAGTGCCCAGCTGCACGATCCCGGAAGGGATTACCTCGAAGTGGGGGCAAGGCGGGCGATCTGTGGTGGTGAGTTTGTCCCATGGTGTGCGTGTTGTGGGTGCGGCAGTTACCGCGCTTGCCTGGAGCAATGTGGTGTTGCCGCGCAGCGGGCTGGGTGTCCGGGGGCGGGCCGTTGCGAATGCGGCGTTCGCCACTGGCTACGCCGCCGTGTTCCGTGGGCGTCCGAATTGGGTCTCCGCGCGTGGCTTGCGCTGGGGGACAGCGGCATTCGGTGTGGTCGGGATGGGGTACGCGACGGCGGTCGCGATTCCGCAGGTGCGGGAGCGGCTGGTGGGCGTGGCCGATCGGGGGCCGGAAACCGATGTGGCGGAATGGGTGACGCTGCACATCCCCCTGGGTACGGTGTACAGCGAGGAGACGATCTTCCGCGGGACTCTGGATCCGTTGCTGAACGAGGCAGTCGGACCGCTGGGAAGCTGGTGCGATGCACTGGTTTTCGGTCTCTGGCACATCCATCCCGCCCAGGCCGCCGGCGACAGTGTCGCGGCCACCATCGCCGCGACCACGGCAGGCGGGATGATCTTCTCCTGGCTGCGCCGCCGGACGAACAGCGCCACCGCTCCCGCCCTCGCCCACCTGGCCCTCAACGCCGGCGGTGCCCTGGCACCGCGAGTCGCGCGAGCCCTGGGCAATCGCCCACCTCACCCGTAGCGCGCGCTGTGCCGGCGCGGTGTGCTCCCCGTGCGGACCGAAAGCCCTCCCCGGCCGAGCCCCGAAAGAGGCGACACTACCCACGTAAACTGACCCGGCCCGCTGAAAGCGTTTCCGGGGTAGTGCTCCCTGGGTGGTTGGCGGCCGTCTCGCCGTTCGGGTGCCGCTGCGTAGGCGACGAAGGAGCAAGCAGCGGTACCCGAACGGCGAGACCAAGGGGCCGCCAACCCCGCCGGAGCGAAGCGGAGGCCAAAATTACAGCTATGGCACGACATTCGGTTGATCCCAGCCAGGTGCGCGCGGCGGTGATGGCGGTCGGGGAGTGGCTGCGCAACGAATCACTTCCGAAGCCCGAGCGCGCCGATCTCGCCGCGGCAGTTCGCGGAACCGCTCGCTCGCTCGCCGCCGCGGCGCCCGGTGCCTCGGTGGAAGTGCGGGTGCCGCCGTTCGTTGCGGTGCAGTGCATCGAGGGCCCGCGGCATACCCGTGGTACCCCGCCGAATGTGGTCGAGACCGATCCGCGCACCTGGTTGCTGCTGGCGACGGGGCTGCTGGATTTCGAGTCGGCGGTGAATTCCGGCGCGCTGACCGCCTCGGGTATCCGTGCGAGTGAGCTGGCTCGCTGGCTGCCGCTCGTACCGCTGTGACCCGCGCCTATTCGGCCGCGACCGGCTTGGTGGTCCGGTTGATCGGTTTGCGCTCCAAGCCTTTCCGATCGTAGAAGAGCGTCACCACGAGGCCCAGCACCAGACCGATCACCAGTCCGAGCACCGTCATCCAGAATCCGCGGGTGAACCCGGCGGGCCCGCTGCCGTCGAAGTACAGCAGGGATCGCACGGCCAGGAACACCTGGTGCATGGGTTCGAAGGTGGCCAGCCAGCCGAGATATTTCGGTGTCGCCTCGATCGGCACGGTACCGCCGGACGATGGCAGGCCCAGCACGATGAACAGGATCATGTTCACCAGCAGACCGGCCGAGCCGATGGACGCCAATATCGAGATGCCGGTGAAACCGACGGCGATCATGGCCAGTGCTCCGTAGAGATACAGCCCCAGCGGATTGTCCAGCGGCATCCCCAGCGCGGCGCCGATACCGACGAAGATGCCGGAAGCCACCAGTGCGGCGACAGCCATGACGCCCCACTTGATCAGCAGCGTTCGTGTCCGCGATACCGGAGTCGCGGGATAGTGCACGTACCACGGCCCGTATTCGGTCGGGATGAAACCGAGTCTGGAATCGATCAGGGTGTGCACGATCATCGCGCCGACCATGCCGATCAGGAGCAGCAGCAGCGCATAGAAGAACGCCGTCAGTCCCTCACCGGAGCCGCCGGGCAGCGGATGGAATTCCTGCACCACGATCTGCAGCGGTTGCTGCAGTGCGAGCCGGGTCGCGCCGCTCAGCTCGGGCGCGGGTGGTCCGCCCGGTTGTGGGGTCAGCTGGGCCTGTACCTGCTCGGTCAGCTGCTTACCGACCTGCTGGTTGATCTGTGGCAGCGCCTGATCGCCGAACCGGACCACGATCTGGGTGGCGAAGGCTCCGGTGCGTGGATTGGTCTGCAGCGTGATGATGGGCTGCTCGATATCGCCCGGGATCACACTGCCGACGCCGAGGATTCCCAGCCGCTTGCTGAAATCGCTGGGAATGATGACCGTGCCGTAGATCTGGGCGTTCTGCATCTGCTGCTGGGCCTCGGCGGGGCCGAGGACGCGCAGGTCGATCTCGTCGGAGGGCACGGCCGTGCGCAGCCCGGCGGCGACCTGATCGCCGAAATTCACCCGCTGTTCGTGGCCGGGTGTGCCCAAAGTCTCACCGACATCCTGATTGACCAGCGCAATTGGGAAATCGTGCAGATTTCGCTCCGGATCGACGACGTAGTCGAGATACAGCAAACCCAGTAACGCGGCCACCAACGAGACGACCGCGACCGGAAACAACCACCGAAACGGCGTCAGCCGCCGGGTATTTCGACTCTCGGGTGCGATGTCCTTGGTCGCCACGGAGGCACCGTAGCAGCAAACAGCCCGTCATCCGTCGGATCCGGGCGTGGGTTTCGGTCGGATGACCCGTAGACTGTTGGTTGCCCCCCGCCCGACTAACAGGGAGCAAACGGTGACCAACGCCGATCTGTCGATTTCGAATACCGCTGCAGTCGACGAGCCCGAAAACGAGCCTCGCGAGGAGTGTGGCGTCTTCGGCGTCTGGGCTCCGGGCGAGGATGTGGCAAAGCTCACGTACTACGGCCTCTACGCATTGCAACACCGCGGGCAGGAGGCAGCCGGTATCGCGGTCGCCGATGGTGCGCAGGTGCTGGTGTTCAAGGATCTGGGCCTGGTCTCGCAAGTGTTCGACGAGCAGACTTTGGCGGCTATGCCGGGGCATATCGCCATCGGGCACTGCCGCTACTCGACCACCGGCTCCACCATCTGGGAGAACGCGCAGCCGATTTTCCGCACCACCGCCGTCGGTACCGGACTTGCGCTGGGGCACAACGGAAATCTGGTCAACACCGCCGAGCTGGCGGAGCGTGCGCGGGAATCGGGCCTGATCAACGGCCGACTGCCGGGCAGTTCCATCACCGCCACCTCGGATTCGGATGTGATGACAGCGCTGCTGGCGCACGCCGCGGCCGATAAGAGCATCGAGCAGGCGGCCATGGAGTTGCTGCCCACCCTGCGCGGCGCCTTCTGCCTGACCTTCATGGACGAGCACACCCTCTACGCCGCCCGCGATCCGCAGGGTGTGCGGCCGCTGTGCCTGGGCCGGCTCGACCGTGGCTGGGTGGTGGCCAGTGAAACCGCCGCCCTCGATATCGTCGGAGCCTCCTTCGTGCGCGAGATCGAGCCGGGCGAACTGCTGGCGATCGACGCCGACGGCGTGCGCTCGCTGCGCTTCGCCAATCCGGAACCCAAGGGTTGCGTCTTCGAGTTCGTCTATCTGGCCCGCCCCGATTCCGCCATCTCCGGCCGCTCGGTCCACGCCACCCGCGTGGAGATCGGCCGCCGGCTGGCCACCGAACATGCGGTCGAGGCCGACCTGGTGATTCCGGTTCCGGAATCCGGTACCCCGGCCGCGGTCGGATACGCCCAGGGTTCGGGTGTGCCCTACGGCCAGGGCCTGATGAAGAACGCCTATGTCGGCCGCACCTTCATCCAGCCCAGCCAGACCATTCGCCAGCTCGGCATTCGCCTCAAACTCAATCCGCTGCGCGAGGTCATCCGCGGTAAGCGGCTCATCGTGGTCGACGATTCGATCGTGCGCGGCAATACGCAGCGCGCGCTGATCCGGATGTTGCGTGAGGCCGGGGCGCTGGAGATCCATGTGCGTATCGCCTCGCCGCCGGTGAAGTGGCCGTGTTTCTACGGCATCGATTTCGCGTCGCCGGCGGAGCTGATCGCCAACGGTGCGGGACCGGAACTGCCGGAGGGGGCCGACTCGGAGGCGGCGATGGTCGAGAACGTGCGCCGGTCCATCGGCGCCGACAGTCTCGGCTACATCTCCCTCGACGGGATGATCGCGGCCACCGAACAGCCGAGTACGCGGCTGTGTGCCGCCTGCTTCGACGGTAAATATCCGATTCCGCTACCCACCGAGGCCGCGGTCGGCAAGAACGTGCTCGAGGGCCTGCTGAGCGGTAAGCCGGAAGCGGAGTTGCTGAGCGACAACGCGAATGCGAGTGCGCTGAGCCGTCCGTGAATGCGGGCTCGGCTGGTTGATGCTGTCGCGGCGGCCGGAAGTGGTTGCCGCGCGGTATTTTTCGGCTCTTTCGTCTACTGTGCCGGTGGCGTGAGCAGTCCGGCGACCATCAGCAGGATGCACTGTTCGGCCTCGGCGCCGACGGCTTCCGGGTCCTCGGCGTGGGCGACGATCATGCCTGCCTCGATAATCGCCGCGAGGATCAGCTGGGCCAGTGTCCGCACCGGAAGGGCGGGGGCGAGTCCGCTGTCGACCGCTTGTTGCAGCTGATCGGTGATCAGGCCCAGGCCGTGCCGCGATTCCATCTCCCGCCAGCCCTGCCAGCCCAGTACCGCGGGCCCGTCGGACATGGCTATCCGCACGGTGTCCGGGCGTCGGCTGATCATGAGGAAGGTGTGCAGGCCGAGTGCCATCGCGGCGAGCGGATCGGTCGAATCGGGCAGCTCGGCGAGGATGGTCCGGATCTCCTCGGTGTTGTCGGCCTCGAGTTGTTCCAGAACCGCGATGAACAGCCCACGCTTGTCTCCGTAGTGGTGATGCAGTGCGCCACGCGTGACCCCGGCCGAGGCGACGATCTCTTCCGCCGATACCGCGGTGTATCCGCGTTCGGCGAACAGTCGACGCCCGGCCGCCTCCAAATCGGCACGCGTGGCGCGTGAACGGTCCTCCTGACTACGGCGTGGCATGCAGCCGAGTGAACTCCACGATCATCTCGCCGAGCAACTCGGGCTGATCCTCGGCGATGAAGGTCAGTGAATCGTCGATCGTGCGCAGGGTGGTGTCGGGGAAGTCTTCGGCCAGCCGGCGCGCGAAGTCGAGGCGGAACACCTTGTCCTCGGGTGCCCACGCCAGCAGGACCGGCAGGTCGAGCGTGGGAAAGCTGCGTGCCGCCGCCATGGTGTAGCGCTTGTGGATACCGCGCAGGAAGCGTCGCAGATCGGCTCGGATGGGTGCGGATGTGCGGCTCGGGAGGAGGTAGGAGTCCGCGATCCGCGCCGGTATCGGCCGCTTGGTGACCAGGCCGAAGGCCAGCGGCAACCGCTGGGCCGGGCGGAATCGCAAGCTCTGCAGAATCGTGTTCAGCAGGCCTGGGACGCGTGCCAGCGTCGGCAGCGGTGTGAACGGCTGCGGGAAGAACTTCTCATAGGCGTCGCAGTTGGTGAACACCACGCGTCCGACCCGGCTGTGGTCGCGCGACAACATGATCTGCGTGATCGCGCCGCCGGTGTCGTTGGCGACCAATGTCACGTCGGAGAGGTCCAGTTCGCGCAGGAACGCCGAGATGAGATCGGCCGCGCCGGTGGGGGACAGATCGGCGTCGGGCATCGGCACCGAATGGGAACCGAACGGCCAATCCGGTGTGAGGCAGCGGTGACCCGCTGCCGCTACATCCGGAACCACCTTGCGCCAGAGGTCGGCGTTGACGAGCAGTCCGTGCACGAAGACCACGGGCGATCCCTGGCCGGTGTCGTGATATCGAATGCGGCCGCCGGGCAGATCGGCTTCCCGAATCGGGCCGAGGCTGGTGCTGATTCCCATGACATACCTTCCGAATGGGGGTGTTAGGTCTCTTCAGATTTACCTACATACGGTATGTATGTCAATGGTGCATGTGAGAGTAGCCTCGAATCCGTGCTTGCAGGCCAATACCGGTGCAGTCTCGTTATCCGTCTCCGGTAGCGTGATCAGGCATCTATCCGCCGATTCGGTTTGGAGCTTTCCCGAACAATGACTGAGCAGACCCCGAGTGGCGCCGGTGTGAACGACACCGGTACCGACGAGGCCCAATCCGGGGGCGCCTCCTACGCCGCTGCCGGTGTCGACATCGAGGCCGGCGACCGCGCAGTCGAGTTGTTCGCGCCGCTGGCCAAGAAGGCCACTCGGCCCGAAGTGCAGGGCGGGCTGGGCGGTTTCGCCGGATTGTTCGCACTCAAGGGCGACTACCGGGAACCCTTGCTGGCCGCCTCCACCGACGGTGTCGGCACCAAGATCGCGGTCGCGCAGGCGCTCGACAAGCACGACACAGTGGGCCTTGATCTGGTCGCCATGGTGGTCGACGATCTCGTCGTCTGCGGCGCCGAACCCCTGTTCCTGCAGGACTACATCGCCGTCGGCAAGGTGGTCCCGGAGCGGGTCGCGCAGATCGTTTCCGGTATCGCCGACGGCTGCGTTCAGGCCGGATGTGCGTTGCTGGGCGGCGAAACGGCCGAACATCCCGGTCTGATGGGTTCCGACGACTACGACATCTCCGCTACCGGCGTCGGTGTCGTGGAGGCCGATGCGGTACTCGGTCCCGATCGGGTCCGGCCGGGTGATGTGGTCATCGCGATGGGATCTTCGGGTCTGCACTCCAACGGCTACAGCCTGGCCCGCCGCGTTCTACTCGAGATCGACCGGATGTCGCTGACCGGACATGTCGAGGAGTTCGGCCGCACTCTGGGTGAAGAGTTGCTGGAACCTACCAAGATCTATGCCAAGGATTGCCTGGCCCTGATCGCGGAGACCGATGTCCGGACCTTCGCTCATGTCACCGGTGGCGGTCTGGCGAACAACCTGGCTCGTGTCCTGCCGGCCGGCCTGGTCGCCGAACTCGACCGCGGCACATGGAATCCCGCGCCGATCTTCAAACTGATCGCTCAGCGCGGCCGGGTGGAGCGTCCGGAGATGGAGAAGACCTTCAACATGGGCGTCGGCATGGTCGCCGTCGTCGCGCCCGAGGATGCCGATCGCGCACTCGCCGTGCTGACCGCCCGGCATATCGCATGCTGGACCCTCGGTACCGTCAAGAAGGCCAAGGATGCGGCGGCCGAGCGCGTGGCGCTGGTCGGTGAACATCCGCGGTTCTGAACGACGAGCTTCATACGAGAAGAACCTCCTCGACCTGCTGATTCAGCCCGGTCCGGGGAGGTTCTTCGCGTCGAAAGGGACCGATTGCGCGCGGACCGATCAGGTGATGGGTCGCCGCGGAAGTCCGGTGGAAGGTACGTCGAGTCCGGGTGCGGTCGCCAGCGGTATCGCGAAAGAACTGGGCGATACCAGTGGCGACAACCCGTACTACGAGCCCTGATCGATATCGGAATCCGTCGATCTACCGACCGAGCACTGCTGAACGACGTGCGAAGGGGGAGGCCTCAGGAGCCTCCCCCTTCGCACGTCGATCGGAGTCAGCGGCGCCAGTCGTCGTGGTCCTCATCGTCATCCCAGCGCTTGAGCGGCTCGTCCGAATCGTGCTCTTCGGACAGCACGCCGCCTCGCTGAGGGGAGTGGGGACTCCCCGACAGCTCGCGCTGAAGGCTCGTGAAGTCGGTTGACGGAGAGCTGTACTTGAGCTCGCGTGCAACCTTGGTCTGCTTTGCCTTAGCCCGGCCACGGCCCATGGCTGACCCCCTCACGTCACTGCGGAGCGGCCTGGGGTGGTTTGGCGGCCCCGTTCGATTAATAATCTTCCTGACAGACACTTTAGCGTGTGTCAGGCGGTCGCGCTTCCAGGAGTGGGGGAAGACTCCGGAACATCCGCCGAATGCCGGGCCGTGGTTCGCGGCATCGACGGCACTGTGACGGACTACACGACGCCGGGGATTGCCCGGATGATGCCGACCCGCACCCCGCCACCGAGTACCGGCGCCGCCGCCAGCTCGGCGTGGGCCTCGGTCCACTCCACCCCCATACGCTGGAGAATCGCCTGCGTCAGCGGCATACGCGCCCGGTCGTGGCCGTCGTCGATCTTGTAAGCGAATGCGCGGCCGTCCGGAAAGGCGCCCGCGTGCACCCCGTCCGCCCCGATTTTGCAGACCAGTCCCGGGGTGGCGTTCATGGTTTCGAGATCCGGCGCATCCGTGCCGGAAATCACTCGCGGATGGTGCCGAATCGCGTCCGCGACCCGGCGTTCCGGTGATTCCGGGTCGGCGGTGGCCAGCCGCGCGTAGGAGCGCGCGAGATTGATCAGCGATACCGGGACGATGGGCAGGCCGCACCCGTCGATGCCGAGATCGGTCTCGGGTTCGCCGGTGATATCGGTGATGGTGGCGGCCACTTCCCGCTGCAGGGGATGAGCCGGATCGGTGTATCCGGTTGTGGGCCAACCGTTGATCGCGCAGGTCGCCAGCATCGCGGCGTGTTTGCCCGAGCAGTTCATATAGATCTTGCGCATGGCAGCCGAGCGGTCGCGGCCGGCCAAGGCGTCGGCGCGGGCGCCTTCGCCCATCGGCAGATCCGGCGGGCACTCGAGCCGGTCCTCATCGAAACCGAACCGGTCCAGCAGCCGCCGCACCAAGGCCAGGTGGTCGGGTTCGCCGAAGTGCGAGGCGGTCGAGATGGCCAGCTCGGCCTCGTCGACTGGTTCGAAACCGTTGCGCAGCAGCGTTATCGCCTGCATCGGTTTGTTGGTCGAACGCGGGAAGATCGGCAGATGTACCTCGCCGAGAGTCACCGATGGCTCCCCGCCGGGTTCGATGATCACCACCGAACCGCGATGGACGCATTCGCGGAATCCGGAGCGGACCACTTCGACCAGGTCGACGCTCATCGCGTACCTCCGCTGCCGGGAGCGGCGTCGACCGTTTCGGCGCGCATACCGTGCGCGGCACTGCTCGCCGCTCGGTTCGCCGCCCGGCGCGTATGCCTGGCGACCTGCATTCGGATATCGTCGGACACGGTCGGCTCGGCGGTCAGCAAGTGCGCGAGCCGATCCGGATCCTCGCCGGTGAAAAGATCGCGCACCGTGATGCCGTGGGCCGGAATGTGATCAATGTGCACCGGATCGCCGGCGCCGATCGCACCCTCGGTGAGCACCCGCAGGTAGGCGCCGGTATCGGCCTGCAGTGTGAAGCGTTTGACCCATCGCGACTCACCGGACCAGTGGCCGAAGGTGGCACACGGCACGCGCGGGGCGGAGACCTCGAGCAAGGTATCGCCGATGCGCCAGCGCTCACCGATGACGGCATCGCTGACCGGCAGCCCGGACAGGCGCAGATTCTCGCCGAACCAGCCCGGAGCCAGTGTGCGTTCCAGGCGTTCACCCCAACCGCGGGCATCCTCGTCGGAGTAGGCGTACACCGCCTGATGTACGCCGCCGTGATTGGTCGTATCGCAGACGTGGTCACCGTCCAGACCCCGTGCGCGCACGGGCACCCGGCCGGTGACCGGGCGTTTATCGATCGCGGTGCGCCCGACCCTGCTCACCTTCGGAGGTAGTTCCAGTTCGGCGTACAGGACACAGACCGCCAGCACAGTGCCGACCGCGCCGATGTCCCGGGGCGCCGCGGGACGGTTCACCGGCCGCGCAACTTGTCCACAGCGAGCCGTCCGGCCTGGAGCTCGTCATCGGACGGAAGCGAATCCGGATCGATGGCCGCGGCCATCGGGCCCGCCTCCAAACGGGTGTCTACGGCGATGTTCCGTTTGATCAGCGCCAGCGCGATCGGTCCCAGCTCGAAATGGTCGATCACGGTGCCGAGCCGGCCCACCGTCCGGCCACCCGCGGTGATCGCGTCACCGGTCGCCGGACGGGCGTCCGCCGAGCCGTCGAGGTGCAGCAGCACCAGATTGCGCGGCGGCTTGCCCAGGTTGTGCACCCGCGCGACGGTCTCCTGACCGCGGTAGCAGCCCTTGTTCAGATGTACCGCGCCGAATTCGTCCGGTCCGCCGATCCAGCCGGCCTCCTGCGGAATGGTGCGATCGTCGGTGTCGGCGCCGATCCGCGGGCGCAGCGCGGCGACGCGCAGCGCCTCGAAGGCCCACAGGCCCGCCGGTTCCGCACCGGCCGCTGTGAGTGCCGCCCACAGATCAGCCAACCGATCGCGCGGGATGATCAGATCGTAGGAATCGGCGGTGGGCCAGGGCATCCGCCGCAGGAACCCGCCACCGGGCAGGGGAACCGAGCCGTAGATATCGGGCAGTTCGTCGATGTCGAGTGCGCCGGTCAGCTCCGACACGCGCGGACCGAGCAGACTCAATACCGCGTGATCGGGTGCCGCCTTCGGTTCGGCGGCCGCCCAGAACACCATCTTCTGCAGGAAGCCGAGCAGCTCCGGACCGCGGTCGCCCTCGGTGTCGACCCAGATCGTGCCGTCGAGCTCGGTCATGACGAAGTGGTGCTGAACACGGCCGTTCAGGTCCAGGTCGAGGTTCTCCGCGGACCTGCCGTCGGCCAGTTCGGCGATGTGCTGACTGGAGATCGTGTGCAACCAGCTGAGCCGTTCGGCACCGGTGATCGCCGCCACGAATCGATGCGACCGGTCGACGATCGCCGCACGCTCGACAGCGGCGCGCTGCTCGTCGAAGGGATCGCCGTAATGCCAGGCCACGGCAGCATCGGGGCCATCGGGCGGACCGGGCACGGCCCCTGCGAGACCGAGCAGTGGACTGGGGGCGGCAACCACGGACACGTTTTCCACAATAGGCGGTCACGGCCATCCGCGCCGCGCAGACATTAGCCAGGGGTGTGCGCCGGGGGATGCCCGGAATATGCGGACCCCGCTGTGATCGGCGCACTAGTGCGAACGCAACCCGGTGCACTCGCGTACCCACTCGTCGGGCGCTTTATTCGCCTAGGCTGCGACGCATGGTGGATCGAGTTCTGGTGACACTCGACGGCGTGGTCCAGGATGCGGACGCGCCGTTTCTCTTCGCGGATGATATCGGCGCACTGCGGGGCGACGGTGTTTTCGAGACGGTACTGATACGTGACGGCAAGACGAGTGCGTTGGAATTGCATTTGGCTCGGCTTCGTCGTTCCGCGCAGGCGTTGGATCTACCCGATCCCGATGTCGGGCAGTGGCGTACGGCGGCGGAGACAGCGACCAAGGAATGGGGCAGCGACCGCGAGGGCATGCTGCGCATGATCGTGACCCGCGGTCGTGACGGCGCCGAATCCTCTCGGCCGGGGTCCGGCGAACTGTCCGGTCCCACCCCGGACCCCACCGGCTACGTCTTGGTCGTCCCCGTCCCCGAGCGGGTGAACAAGGCTCGCACCGAGGGCATTTCGGTGATAACCCTGGCGCGCGGCATCTCCACCGAATTGGCCACCAACGCGCCGTGGCTGCTGATGGGCGCAAAAACGCTGTCCTACGCGACGAATATGGCGGCGCTGCGGTTCGCCGCGCGCATGGACGCCGACGATGTGATCTTCACCAGCACCGAGCATCGCGTTCTGGAGGGACCGCGGTCCACCGTGGTCATCCAGCGCGACAAACAACTGCTCACCCCGCCGGCTCGCGACGGCGTACTGCCCGGCATCACGCAGCGCGCGTTGTTCGCCGTGGCCGAGAAGGCCGGCTGGGAGTGCAAGTACAAATCGCTGTTCACCGCCGATCTCGTTACCGCCGACAGTGTTTGGCTACTGGGCAGCGTCACGATGGCGGCGCGGGTGGCGCGGCTGGACGGACTGCGGATGTCGGCGCCCGACTGTGCCGAGGAGATCGTCGAGATGGTGGGCCGCGGCATCGATCGGGCCTGGAACATCGCCGACTGGAACTAGAATTCGCGAATTCGGCGGCACTGGCATGACCTGGCGGAAACGATCGGATGCGCCGAACCCGTTATCGCACAGCGAAGATTGTTGGAGTGTCGTGACGTAGGACTCGTTGCTCCCCGGCCGTTCCGGCGTAGGCTCTACTACGACATGTCGTAGTAAGTGTGGATATCCCGCACGACAGGAGGCCGCCGGGATGGATGTCGTCGACGTCTCACGTTGGCAGTTCGGGATCACGACCGTCTATCACTTCATCTTCGTACCGCTGACCATCGGTCTCGCACCGCTGGTCGCCGGAATGCAGACGGCGTGGGTGATCACGGGTAAGGATCATTGGTATCGGCTGACGAAATTCTTCGGCAAGCTGTTCATGATCAACTTCGCGCTCGGTGTCGCCACCGGCATCGTGCAGGAGTTCCAGTTCGGGATGAACTGGAGCGAGTACTCCCGCTTCGTCGGGGATGTGTTCGGCGCCCCGCTGGCGATGGAGGGGCTGGCGGCGTTCTTCCTGGAATCGACGTTCCTGGGGTTGTGGATCTTCGGCTGGTCGCGGTTGCCGAAAGTGGTTCACCTGGCGACCATCTGGCTGGTCGCGATCGGTGTGAACGCCTCGGCCTACTTCATCATCGCCGCCAATTCGTTCATGCAGCATCCAGTCGGGGCGACGTACAACCCGGAGACCGGGCGCGCCGAACTGAAGAGCATCGGCACGCTGCTCACCAACAACACCGCGCTGGCGGCCTTCCCGCACGTGGTCGCTGGTGCGCTGCTGACCGCGGGCACCTTCGTCGCCGGCATCGGCGGTTGGTGGATGGTGCGCAACGCCCGCTCGGGTGACGCGGACCGGATGGCCGAGGCCCGCGGTATGTGGCGACCCGCCGCCCGCTGCGGGATGTGGGTGATCGTGATCTCGGGTATCGCCCTGGTCATCACCGGCGATACGCAGGGCAAGCTGATGTTCAAACAGCAGCCGATGAAGATGGCCTCGGCGGAATCGTTGTGCCACACCGAAACCGACCCGGATTTCTCGGTGCTGACGGTCGGCACGCACAACAACTGTGACAGCGTCACCCACGTCATCGAGGTCCCCGGCGTGCTGTCCTACCTGGCCGAGGGCAAATTCAGCGGCGTCACCCTCCAAGGCGTGAAAGACCTGCAGCTCAGCTCCAATGAGAAATACGGTCCGGGTGACTACCGGCCCAACCTGTTCGTCACCTACTGGACATTCCGGGCCATGATCGGCTGGGCGATCGGCTCGGCGGCCATCGCGGTCCTCGGCTTCTGGATGACCCGGCGCGGCAGAGTTCCCGATCGCACCTGGTTCAAATGGCTGAGCCTGATCTGTATCCCGACGCCGTTCCTTGCCAACAGCGCCGGCTGGGTCTTCACCGAGATGGGCAGGCAACCCTGGGTGGTCGCACCCAATCCGACCGGTGATCCGAATATCCGGATGACGGTGCAGCAGGCGGTATCCGGTCATACCGCCGGTACCGTACTGACCTCGCTGATCGTGTTCACCTTGCTCTACGGCGTCCTCGCGGTCGTGTGGTTCTTCCTGATGCGCCGCTACGTGATCGCCGGACCCGAACAACCGCCGTCGGAGTCGGATTCGGCTGCGGTGGACAAGCTTTCGTTCGCGTACTGAGGAGCCGAGGATGAGTCTTCCCGAATTCTGGTTCTTGTTGATCGGTGTGCTGTTCACCGGATATTTCGTACTCGAGGGTTTCGATTTCGGTGTCGGCATCCTGATGCCGATCATCGGCCGCGGCGACGAGACGCGAAAGCGCGCCGTACTCAATACGATCGGGCCGGTCTGGGACGGTAACGAGGTGTGGCTGATCACCGCGGGTGGCGCCATGTTCGCGGCCTTCCCCGAGTGGTACGCCAGCCTGTTCTCCGGGTTCTATCTGGCGCTGTTGCTGATTCTTGTGGCGCTGATCGTGCGGGCGGTGGCGATCGAATGGCGCGGCAAGATCAACGATCGGCGCTGGCGGTGGTGGTGCGACGCGGCCATCATCTTCGGTTCCTGGGTGCCCGCACTGGCCTGGGGTCTGGCCTTCGCCAATATCGTGCACGGTGTGAAGCTGAACGCGCATCGGCAGATCGAGGGCGGATTTCCGGCGCTGCTCACCCCCTACGCCCTGCTCGGTGCGCTGACCCTGCTGCTGTTGTTCATCCTGCACGGCGCGGTGTTCATCGCGCTCAAGACCGGCGGGGAGATCCGCGAGACCGCCGAGCGCATCGCCCGGGGCGTGTGGGTGCCGACAGTGGCCGTGGTCGCGGCCTTCGGGCTGTGGACGCAGTTCGCGCACGGGCACGGCTGGACCTGGATTCCGCTGGCGCTCGCGGTGGTCGGGCTGCTGCTGGCCGGCGGGGCGGTCCTGCGCCACCGCGACGGCTGGGCATTCACCGGCACCGCCCTCACCGTGGTCGCCGCGATCGTGCTGCTGTTCGGCGCGCTGTTCCCGTATGTGCTGCCATCCACCATCGACGCCGCCTACGGAATGACGGTCGACGGCCGGACGGTCGACGGGCATTCCACCGTCAGTGCCTCCTCCACGCACTACACACTGGTCGTGATGAGCTGGGTCGCGGTGGTGCTGACCCCGGTCGTGCTGATCTATCAGGGCTGGACGTACTGGGTGTTCCGCAAGCGCATCACCGTCGATCAGATTCCCGCGCCCATCGGCCTGCCGATGCGCAGCCGGTAACCGGGCCGGTCATGGCTCGGCCCGTCGATCCCCGGTTGTGGCGGCACGCGCGCTCGGCACGTCGCTATCTGATTGTCAGCGTGCTGCTTTCGCTCGTGGTCACGGCCGCGATCGTGGTCGCCGCACTCGCGCTGGCCCGGATCGCGGCCGGTGTGATCACCGATCCCGGGCGGCGCGCACTCGGGGCCTGGACGGCGGAACTGGTGGTTCTGGTGGTCGCGATCGCCGCGCGGGTGGTCGCGACCTGGTGGCAGTCCCGGCTGGCGCACCGCGCGGGGGCTCGGGTGGTCTCGGAATTGGAGACCTCGGTCCTCGCCGCGGGCGCCGCTCTGCCGCCGCGGGAATTGGATTCGCGCCGAACCGAACTCGCGGTTGTGATCGCGGACGGACTGGGCGGACTGCGGGCCTATCTGACCGGATATCTGCCCGCGCTACTGCTCGCCGCGCTGGTACCGCCGATCGTGCTGGCGGTCATCGCCGCGCACGATCTCACCGCGGCGATCATCATCCTGGTGACCCTGCCGCTGATCCCGATCTTCATGATCCTGATCGGGCTGATGACGCAGGGCCGGGCGGACGCGGCCCTGACCGCCACCACCCGGCTGTCGGATCAGATGCTGGACCTGTTCGCGGGGATGCCGACGCTGCGCGCGCTCGGCCGGGAAACCGGTGCGGCCGATACTGGTTCGCCGACCATGCGGCACCGTATACGGGAACTGGGCGAGGCACTGCGCGTCCGCACCATGGCCACGCTGCGAATGGCATTCCTGTCCTCGATGGTGCTCGAGATGCTCGCCACGCTGTGTGTCGCACTGGTCGCGGTATCGATCGGTATGCGGCTGGTATTCGGGCACATGGGGCTCTACCCGGGACTGCTCGGCTTGATCCTCGCCCCCGAGGTATATCTGCCATTGCGTGCGGTGGGCGAGCGGTTCCACGCGGCTCAGGACGGAATGGCCGCTGCCGAAAGGGCTTTCGCGGTACTGGACCCGCGGGATGCCCGGGCGCGTGCGGACCGGCGACGCTCTGCCACCGAGATACCCGCGCATCGGTCGCTTCCCGGCCCGGCCGGCCCGATCGAACTGTGTGACGTCGGCGTCCGGTCCAGGGACGGTTATGCCCCGGCGGAGCTGTCGGCGGTACTCCGCCCGGGCGCCGTCACGGTTCTGACCGGGCCGAACGGATGCGGGAAATCGACCGCGCTGCAGTCCGTTCTGGGACTGACCCCGCCGGATCGCGGCCGGGTTCTCGTTGCCGGATATCCGGTCGGAGACCTGGATCCCGACGACTGGTGGGCGCGGATCGCCTGGTTGCCGCAGCGTCCGGTCCTGCTTCCCGGCACGCTGCGGGAGAATCTCGAACTGTTCGGTGCCCGTTCGAATGCCCCGGATATCGACCATGCCTGTGCCGCCACGGGTTTCGATGCCGTCCTGGCCGAGTTGCCGGACGGCTGGGATACCGTCGTCGGTTCCGGCGGACTGGGACTGTCACTGGGCCAGCGTCAACGCCTGGCCCTGGTGCGGGTGCTGGCCGCCGACCGGCCTGTTCTGCTCCTCGACGAACCGACGGCACACCTCGACGACGACAGCGAGGCGACCGTCCTCGCCGCGCTGTCCGCGCGGGCGCGCGCGGGCGCGACGGTCGTCGTCGTGGCCCACCGCCCGACCCTCCTCGCCATCGCCGACCGGATCGTCGAGGTGCACGCCGAACACCGGGAGCCGGATCATGCCGCGCGACCGGAACGGGATGTACCCGTCGTCGGGTGGGTGCGGATCGACCACAGTGGCGTGGCAGGGGGTGGGCAACGGTGAACAGCGTGTGGTCGGATATGCGGGAACTGCGGCGGGTATCGGAGATTTCGCCGTGGCGGGTGCTGGTGTCGATCTGCTGGGGAACGATCGCGCTGGGCAGTGGACTCGGACTCGCGGCGTTGGCGGCGTGGTTGATCGCGCGGGCGTGGCAGATGCCACCGGTGCTGGATCTGAGTGTCGCCGTGGTCGCGGTGCGGGCGCTGGGAATCTCGCGGGGACTGTTCCGCTACATCGAGCGGCTCGCTACGCATGATGTCGCCCTGCGCGCGATGACGACCGCGCGAACCGCGGTGTATACGGCCCTGGCAGGTGCCGATATCTGGGCCGTGCGGCGCGGTCTCGGCGGATCGCCCGAGGTCGGCCGGGTGGCGAATGGACATGGCTCGGCCGGACTCGGATCGAACGCGGCCGCATCCGACGGTCGCGGGCGGAAGGATCGGCGGCGGTCGAGCGAGCGCACCGACTCGGTGGCTCTCCTGCGACGCGGCGATCTGCTCACCCGGATCGGCTCGGATATCGACGATCTCGGCGCGGTGGTGGTCCGGGCACTGGTTCCGGTCGCGGTCGCGGTGTTGTTGTCCGTTGCCGCCGTCGCACTGCTGGCCACGATCTCCGTGCCGGCCGCCGCGATTCTGGCTGTCGCCCTGTTGGTTTCGGGGGCCTTCGCGCCCTGGTTGTCCGCGCGAGCAGCGCGCGAGGCCGAGCTTGCGGTGCAATCCGATCGTGCCGAATTCCGGGCGTCCGCGGTCACGGTGCTCGACCACGCCGCCGAACTGCGGGTCGCGGGCCGGCTCGACGAGGCGATGAATACCGCCACCTCGGCCGCCCGCCGGGCCGTGGCCGCGGAGGACCGTGCGGCGACACACAGTGCCTGGGCCGCCGCCGCGACCCCGCTGTCGATCGGTGCCAGTGTGCTGGGCGCGCTGCTCATCGGAATCGTCCTGTACGGCGGTGGTTCCGATGCGCCCGCCGAACCGTGGCAGCCCGCGCCGGCCGGTGGCATCACGCCGATGGCCTTCGCCGTCCTGGTGCTGTTGCCGCTTTCCGCCTTCGAGGCGGTCGCGGCATTGCCCGGCGCCGCGCAGGCACTCACCAAGGGACGTGCCGCACTGCATCGGATTCAGGCCCTGAGTCGGCCCGAGACCGCGCCGGGTGGGTCATTCGATGACCGTGCCATCTTACGGGAGGACCCGCGCGACAAGCTGATTCGCGATCTTGCGGATCTGCCTCCGGGCCGCCGGATCGCGGTCGTCGGGCCGAGCGGGGCAGGCAAGACCACCCTTCTCATGACATGGGCGGGTCTGTTCGATACGCCGCACCCGGGCCGGACCTTCTTCGCCGAGGATGCCCACGTGTTCGGAACCAGCGTGCTCGAGAACCTCCGCGTCGCGCGCGGCGACCTCACCGCCGACGAAGCCGAAACTGCCTTGCGCGCAGTGGGTTCGGGCGACTGGCTGGACGCGCAACCGGCCGGTGTCGAAACCGATCTGGTCGGCGGCGCCGCGGCGATATCGGGCGGCCAGCGCCGGCGGCTGCTGCTGGCCCGTGCCCTCATCGCACCGGCCGACATCCTGTTGCTCGACGAACCCACCGAACATATGGATGCCGCCGCGGGCGCGGATCTGCTGCGCGCACTCCTCGATGAGACCAGCGGTCTGATCGCACCGGAGCGCACTGTCGTCGTCGTGACCCATCAGCTGCCCCCGGACCACCGTGCCGACACCGTGATCACCGTCCGGCCGGGCGGCATGGCATTGATCACAGGCCGGGAAGTCGTCCGCTGATTCCCGGAAACCCCAGCTCGGAGCCGAATTCAGCGCTGCGAAAAATCCGTTGCGGCCCGGCGGCCGCCGCCGGTAACTTCGTCAGTACACGGAAAGGAGGTGGTTCGAAGAATGGTTATTCATAGGACGCGTGAGGTGGCTGCCGGTTGAGCGCCACAGCCGTGGTCACGTACCACGGCACGCTGCAGAGGATTTCCTCTCCGCGCGAGCGCTGAGCTAATCCAAGGCAGTCACCCGGCCCCCGAGCCCCGGTTGTCCGACCGGGACCGCGATGAGACCCAGTCTCCGCGGTACGGCTCGGGGGTCGTTCTGTGCCGCCTCTCCGAGACTTTTGGCCGGACTCGTGTGCGGGCTTCTTCGCGTTGGCGGGTGCGGTAGGTGTGCGGTCGGGTCGGCCCGTACCCGGTGAGTTGGTTTTGACTCTGAGCCGGTAGCGGCTGCGCCGGTGGGTTCTGGTCTGCCATGCCATCGTGGTGTAGCGGCAAGGGTGCGGGCGGCGAGATCCATCAGGGTCGCGGCTGCGGTTATCAGGGTGTCCCTCTTGCCGGTGCCCGGCCGCCCGATAAACGTGAGATTGTGTTGCGCGCGAACCCATGTCCAAGCTGGACTGAAACGCAGACGAGAGCTCATCTCGTACCCCGTGCGGCGAGCAGTTTTCGGTTGCGCGGGAACGGTTTCGACGAGACGGAGCAGCAATGACGCACGACTGTGTTGTGGAATCGGTCGTTGTCGTTGCCGTGCAACAGCGGCCACGTCCACAGCGGAATCGGGTCGGCAATCGGGCGACCGTTGTCTCTGGGCCTGGCCGATGACAGCGAAGACCAGGCCGCTGCCTCGTGTCTGACGTGATCCGACTCAGTCAGGGCTTTCCGGCGCCCGGTGCGGGTGCCGGATAGGCCACCACTCGCCCGGTGGGTTCCGACGACTCGGTGCCGCCATAGTGCTGTCCGACGACGAACAGACGCGGATTGTCATCCCGGCTGAGCGTGCACGCGAAGGCTCCCCGGTCGAATTCGACGGTGGCCAGTACCTCGCCGCCTTCGCGCACCCGGACGCAATGCTGGTTGCTCACATCGGCATACCAGACCGCGCCCTCGGTATCGAGGCAGATCCCGTCCGGATGGTCGCCCGGGGTCTGCGCCCATACGCGACGGTTACCAAGGTCGCCATCGGGTCCGATGTCGTAGGCGGTGAGCCGGTTGGCGTAGGACTCGGCGACGATCAGGGTCTTGCAGTCCGGCGTGAGTGCCATCCCGTTAGGGAAGGCGAGGTCGTCAGCCACCTGACGGACGCTGCCCTGCGGAGTGACCACGGCGATGAGCCCAGGAGTGAATTCACCACCGGGGAAATCGAAGCCGATGTTGTTGACAAAGGCGTTGCCGAGGTCGTCGACCACGACCTCGTTCCACGGCTTGTCCGTCACCGTGGAAAGGTCGGCGTGCCTCACGAGTGACCCGTCGGGGGTACGCCGAACGAGCTGTCGCTGTGCGGAGTCCACGACCAGCAGTTGCCCGTCGGGCAGAAAGTCGATGCACATCGGGAACGATGGGATCGTCGCGATCACCTCGTGGCGGTGATCGGCACCGAGCGCAATCACCTGGTTCGCTCCCCAGTCGGAGAACCAGAGTCGTCCGTCGCGCCAGCGCGGCGACTCGCCGAACACAACTCCATCGAACAGAACCTCGGGCACACTCAAGTCGGGTCTTCCTTCCTTCGTCGGTCGTAGTACTGACGTGGTAAGCCTCGAATACTCATCGCGTCTGACAGGGCGAGATTTCGCCATTCGAAGATCGGGGCCTTGACGAATTCCGAGGGCTTTGGTCGATGCGAGCTTGGAGCGATCAGGCGTGGTCGGGCGGGCTGGCGAGGTGGGCGTTGATGCGGCCGAGTTCGGTGAGGCGGTTTTCGCCGTTTTTGGTGATGGTGATGACGTTGCGTCGTTTGTCGGCCGAGTCCGGGGTGCGGCGGACCCAGCCGTGGTATTCGAGGGTGCACGGCATCGCAACGCTCGTCGAGCTCGTGCGCTCGGGTGATGACAGGTACATTCGCACCCTTCACAACAAGTCGAACCTCGTCATCGACCTCGACGGCGATGCCGCCACGGTCCGCGCTCACGACATCGCTGTGTTTGTCGTCGACGACAAGACCGAGGCTGTGGCGGCCGGTTTCCACCGCTACGGTGCGCGCCGCACCGAGGGCGGCTGGCGCTTCGACCGCCTCGAAATCACCCCGATCGCACTCACCGAAGCCCTCGACCGGGCCCTGTAGGTCTGTCCCGATGAGGTGAATCGATCGGCCCCTGGGTTCGAGGGCCGGTCGCGCATCATGGTCGTTTCAGCGACCGCAATCGGTGATCGACACCAGGTTCTGACCGACGAACAGTGGGACCCATCAGCAACCGAGTGGCGAAGCCGCGCCTGGCACCGTTCAGGAGGTGGTTGCAGCGGTCTGCGCGATTCACCAAGTCCGCCGCACTCCAGCCTGCCACCGACGGTGGCGGTCAACTCCGTGCGCCCCGGCTGCGCGAGCCCAGGTGCCTGTCTCGGCTACGGACGCCGTATCCGCTGGTAGCGGAGGTGCCGAAGATTCTGCGATTCCTTTCCGGCCTGAGGCGGATCTACATATCGGGAGGCAACAACCTCCTGCGGCCTTTCTCGAAGGCCGCTGCCTTCGACAAGAGATGGTGTGTTCATGGAACAGCAGGTAGTGATCGGTGTCGAACAGCTTCGCCAGGCCTTCGCCAGTACCCGAGCCATCCTGGAGGAAGTCCGCCGCGACCAGCTGGGGTTGCCGACGCCGTGTGCGTCGTGGGACGTTGCGGCGTTGATCAACCATTTTGTGGGCTCGGCCCGGTGGGCCGCGTCAACCGTGTCGGCCGAGGACGGCCCGGCCGAATGGGACTTCGCGGCCGGGGATTTCGTCGCGGCCTACGACGACAGCATCGAGATCGTGCTGGCAGCATTCGGGGTCGATGGCGTACTCGACGAAGAGTTCGTGCTGCCGTTCGGTGCCTACTCCGGGGCGAGAATGCTGAGTCTCACTGTGCGCGAGCAGTTCATCCATGGTTGGGATCTCGCCAGATCAATCGGCCGTCCCGCAAACCTGCTGCCGGAGCTGGCGACGGACCTGCTCTCCGACGCGCGAGTGGAGATCACCGACGAGCTGCGTGGACCGGACACTGTCGCCTTTTTCGGTCCCGCCGTCGACGCAGGCGGCGATGCCTGCCCCGCAGACAGGCTCGCCACGTTTCTGGGACGTTCGATCTGACACAATCGCACTGGCCGTGCTCGGAAGGAGACGTCACAGGTGCCGGATCAGGCGAGCTTCGTGCAGCAGACCGAACCGTTCCGGCGTGAGCTGCTGGCTCACTGCTATCGCATGCTCGGATCCGTTCACGATGCTGAGGATCTCGTCCAGGAGACGTACCTCCTCGCGTGGCGCTCGTTCGACAGTTTCGAAGGCCGGTCCTCGCTGCGCAGTTGGCTCTACCGCATAGCGACCAACGCCTGTTTGAAAACGCTGCAGCGGCAGAGCAACCGACTGCTGCCCAGCGGTTTGGGTGGCGCCGAGCCGAATCCACTGGCCCCACCGGTTGCCGGCGGGGCGGAAGTGGTGTGGCTGGAACCGATTCCCGACGCCATGATCGGTTCGCTGTCGGGAGATCCGGCCGCCGTCGCTGCCACGCGCGAGGGGGTGCGGCTGGCGCTGATCGCATGCTTGCAACACTTGTCCGCACCCCAGCGCGCGGTGCTGATCCTGCGGGATGTGTTGGCCTTTCCGGCACACGAGGTGGCTGCCATACTAGGCACGACGACGGCGGCTGTGAAGAGCGCACTGCAACGCGCGCGGGCTCGGCTCGGACAACTCGACCAGAGCAGCGATCGGACCGCAGAGGTGAACGACCCACGTGCGCGTGCGTTGCTCGACAGATACATCGCCGCGTTCGACGAGTCCGACGCCGCCGCGCTCGAGCAATTGCTCAGCGAGGAGGCAACTTTGGAGGCAACCACGATCCAGACGTGGTTCGCCGGGCGTGCCACTTGTGTCCCCTTCCTGCGCGAGCACATGCTCGGTGCTCCCGGCGACTGGCTCATGCTTGCCACCTGGGCCAACGGACAACCTGCCGCTGTGGCTTTCCGCCGCGTAGGCGACACCTACCACCCGTACGGAGTCGTCGTGCTCACGGTGATCGGCGACAGGATCACCAGGGTGGTCTCCTTCGCGGACCCGACCCTGGTGCCCCTGTTCACCCGATACACAGACCGTTGAATTCGGCACGGGGAGCGGCGAACACGCCATCGATCGGTCTCTGAACGAGGGCATCGTGCCGTCAAGGGCTCACAGCGCACCATCGGAAGTGAGTCAGAGCCATCATTCGCGATCCGGATCACCCCACCGGCCACATCGACTCCGAACCAGCTTTCGGAGCGGGCGGCATCCGGCGACTGCTCCGCGAATCCATCCCCGGTACGAACCCGCCACCATCAGGCTCTGGTGCCCGCTCGGGCCGGGTTGCCGGCCACCATCGAATGTGCACCAGATCCAGGTCTCTCAGACAGTCCCCTGTCGGGCAATGGTCGCGGTTGGGATTGATGCAGGGCCAGGGTCACCGGATCTTGCATCAGTCCCGGGAGGTTAACGCCGGCAGGTCGAGGCGGGGGTTCATGATGGTGTTTCACCAGATTCCAGCAGGCTGGGTCGGACCAGCGCGCCACCGATGAGTCGCCGGGATCGGTTGTGGCCGTGTGCGTTCGACTCCTCGAAGGCACCGGTCGGTGTCAGGCAGGGGTGCACGCAGGCGATGGTGAGGTGGGCGCAGCGCTTTCTCGTCTCACGACACTCGACACTGGCCACAGTTGACAACGAAACCAATCACAAGCTGGCTCTATGCGAGTACATGGAGTTACCTATGCGGTCGCGAAGGGCACCGGCGCTGGTCATGGGACGCGACCGTACCGGGTGATCCGTGGTCATTTGCCATCTATTCGTAAAGAAATTCGGCCCACGTGTGTCTGTGGGCCGGCAGGTCGGCCACTGCAGGGTAGACGGGCGCATGGGTGCGGCGGGGCGCCGTGTTCTGGTGCGGGCGGGGCTTCGCGCGCTTGTAGATCGAGAAAAGTCGAGGGGTGGCACCGCGTAGCGGGGTCACTCGACGTGGCAGTCCGATACCGCCGCTCATGTCGAGCGGCCTCAGATCACTGAGTTGGGCTTGTTCACCTGACATTTCCGAGGCGCGTTTCGTCGTGTTGGTGAGAGAACAGATCCGACAGGCAACAACCGCAGAACAGAGAGCTATCCGATGAATGTCTTCTTGTGGATCGTGCAGGGACTCCTCGCCGCGATGTTCGGCTTGTCCGGCTTGGGGAAGCTACTCCAACCGAAGGACAAACTGGCCGGGAGGTACCCCTGGGCACACGACTTCTCGCAACCGACCGTCTGGTTCATCGGCGGCATCGAGATACTCGGCGCAATCGGGCTGATCGCACCGGCTGCAACCGGAATCTCACCCATCCTGACCCCCATTGCCGCAACCGGACTGGCGGTCTTCGCGGTTGCGGCGGCGGTTCTGCACATCCGCCGCAACGAAGTACAAGGAGTGGTGATCGTAGCGGTCCTCTTCGCACTGTCCGCACTCGTCGCATGGGGTCGATTCGGACCCTACGGCTGGTAACCCCGATGCAGGTTCGGTTCAACGGTCACCTCGACGCGATGACTCTGGGATAACCCACCGTTGCTACGGGATCTGGGCCAGGCAATCCAGGACGCCGCCGCGCGGCCAAGCTGCTCGAGATCCACACCGCCGACTACGACGACGGACCGTACACGTTGCACCAGTTGCGGCATTCGCGCCTGACGTACGACAAAACAACTCAGTACTACTGGAGATGAAATCATGCCCACAATCTCGCCCCATCTCGTCGTCGACAATGCCATCGAAGCCGCGAATTGGTATCGCGACGTCTTCGATGCAGTAGAGGTCAGCCGAATTCCGTTGCCGGGGGGCGGCGTTCTGGCGATCGGCCTGCGCATCGGCGACACCGAGGTTCACCTCGCCGACGAACATCCGGATAGGGGGATCGTATCGCCGTCGACCCTGGGCGGCCATTACCTTGCATTGCAGGTCGAAACCGCCGACGTGGACGCCACATTCGAACGCGCCCTATTGGCCGGTGCGATCGAGTTCCATCCGCTGTCGGACACCTTCTACGGTGACCGGGCCGGGCAATTCATCGATCCCTACGGTCACCGCTGGGGTGTATACAAGCACATCCGCCAAGTCTCGGCCGACGAGATCGCCGCTGAGGTCGCGAAGATGTTCGGAGCCTGATCGCTCAGTGATCCCCCGGCCCACGCCACCGGATAGCAGTGCGGGCTCGGCTCAGTCGTAATCCCGGGCATGGCCGACGATGACGGATCCCACGGCTACCCGACCACTGGCGACAGTGCCGGGACAATACGAGGAATAAGGCGTAAGACACGACGGGTCTTTCTTGCTGACGGATGCAGGCATTGGCGTTTCTCATCCTGCCGCCGACCCACCCGACCCAGAGGCCCACACCCCGCCCGGCGCCACCAACCTCATCACCCACACCAGCGGGACCTGCCTCATCCTTTTGGGTTCCAGTCTTGGTGGCTGATTGACAGCGGGCATGGGGTCTTCTCGGAGAGTAGCTCGAACTCGCTGCCGCTCGGACAGCGTTGTCAACCGGTTGGTTAACCCAACGAGATATTGTCAAATCCTGTGGATGAGGTCGGTTCAGGCGACTTCGGTTGCGCCTGAATGGTCTTCGTCGGTCGGTGTGATGTCGATCGGTCGTTCGAGGAGTTTGCCTTTGTGGAACAGGGCGCCGTTGCGGACGAGCGCGACCAGGTGCGGGGCGTTGACCGCGCGCCAGCGGGTTTGGGCTGCCTCGATCAACTTGTAGGCCATGGCGAGCCCGGCCGCCCGCGAGCCCGGTCTCTTGGTTACCTTCGTTCGCAAACGCACTGTCGCGAAGGTGGATTCGATCGGGTTCGTGGTGCGCAGATGGATCCAGTGCTCGGCCGGATATCGGTAGAACTCCAGCAATACGTCGGCGTCACCGGTGATCTTGGCGACGGCCTTCGGATACTTCGCCCCGTAGTCGATCTCGAACGCTTTGATCGCGACCTGGGCCTTGCCGACGTCCTCGGCGTTGTAGATGTCTTTCATCGCTGCGAGTGCCCCTGGATGCGCCGATTTGGGCAGCGCGGCAAGAACATTGGCCTGTTTGTGGAACCAGCAACGCTGCTCGCGGGTATCGGGGAACACTTCTCGCACCGCTTTCCAGAAACCGAGCGCGCCGTCACCGACAGCGAGCACGGGCGCGCGCATCCCGCGGCGGCGGCAATCACGCAGCAGATCCGCCCACGACTCGTGTGATTCGCGGAACCCGTCGGTCAAGGCCACCAGTTCCTTGCGCCCGTCCGCACGAACGCCGAGCATCACCAGCAGGCACAGTTTCTCCTGCTCGAGGCGCACTTTCAGGTGGATTCCGTCGACCCACAGATACACGTAGTCCACGCCCGAGAGGTCCCGGCCGGCGAAGGCGCGCGCCTCGTCCTGCCACTGGCCGGTCAGACGGGTGATCGCCGAGGCCGACAACCCGGCACCGCTGCCCAGGAACTGCTCGAGCGCAGGACCGAAATCGCTGGTCGAGAGCCCGTTCAGATACAGCAACGGCAACACCTCGCTCATCTGCGGCGACTTGCGCGCCCACGCCGGCAGAATCGCCGAGGAAAACCGTTGCCGTTCACCAGTTTCCGGATCGATGCGCTTGTCGTTCACCCGTGGCGCTCGCACCGTCACCGCCCCGGCGGCGGTCAGCACCTCTCGCTCGCCGTGGTAGCCGTTGCGGACCACCAGCCGTCGTCCATCGTCGTCGACCTGGTCGGTGAACCGCGCGACGTACTCGGCGACCTCGGCCTGCAACGCGGCCGCGAGCATGCGCCGCGCGCCCTCGCGAACGATCTCGTCGATCGGTGAATCCCCCCGGGTTTCGTGCACCTCCGGTTATCTGACTCCGGCCACGGGCCGGAGCAGGCTCTGATAGTAGTTGGTCTCGTACTCGACCGGCGGTTTCCGGCCCAATCGGTGCATCAGCCGGGACTGGTTGTACCAGTGGACCCATTCGCTGGTGACCTGCTCGACATCGCCCAGCCGCCGTAGCGGGCCGGTCCGGAACGGGGAGTCGTCCCGGATCGCTTCGGTCTTGTAGAGCTCAATCGTGCTCTCCGCCAACGCATTATCGTAGGCATCCCCGACCGAACCGATCGAGGGACGCAGTCCTTCGAGTTCGAGTGTCTCCCCGAAATGTATTGCGGTGTACTGCTCAGGCTCAACCGGTGGACGCAACACCCGAGGTTGCGGAGGGTGTTATGGGAAGGCCATCGGATTGGATGCGGGAGGTCACCGGACGAGCGCCGATGCGGTCGCCGGGGGCTCCAGGGACGCCGCGGTCGGTGGAGCGCCTGTTCTGGGACAAGGTCGCCGAGGGCTTGCTTCCGACGGAAGCTGGTGTCGCAGTAGGGGTCTCGCCTGTCAAAGGCAGTAGATGGTTCCGGGATGCTGGTGGGATGTCACCGTATTCCTGGAGTCGGCCGGGTGGCCGTTACCTGTCGTTCGCCGAGCGTGAGGAGATCGCGCTGCTGCGGGTGCAGGGCAAGGGAGTTCGGCAGATTGCGCAGGTGCTGGGCCGTAGCCCATCGACCATTTCGCGTGAGTTGCGGCGAAACGCCGCGACCCGTGGTGGCAAGCTCGACTATCGCGCCTCGGTCGCTCAATGGAAGGCCGAGTTGTTTGCCAGGCGCCCGAAGAAGTCGAAACTGCTGGAGAATCAACAACTTCGCGAGTATGTCCAGCAGCGACTGTCGGGGCGGATCACCGACCCTGCCGGCAGGGTCGCCCTCGGCCCAGCGGTCGGGACGTGGACCGGCCGCAACAAGCCGCATCGCTCGGACCGGGCGTGGGTCCAGGCGTGGAGCCCCGAGCAGATCTCACGGCGGCTGAGGATCGAATTCCCCGACGACAAGCGCATGAGGATCAGCCATGAAGCGATCTACCAGGCGCTCTACATCGACGGCCGTGGTGTCCTGGATCGTGAGCTGATCCTGAATCTGCGGACCGGTCGGTCACTGCGCATGCCGCGGGCGCGCGCCAAACGGGTAGGTTGGGCGCACATCACGCCCGATGTGTTGATCGACAAGCGTCCAGCCGAGGCCGAGGACCGCGCGAACCCGGGGCACTGGGAGGGCGACCTCATCATCGGCACCGACCGCTCCGCGATCGGAACCCTCGTCGACCGTTCCACCCGGTTCACCGTCCTGGTTCACCTGCCCCGCGAGGAGGGATGGGGGAAATCGGCGCCGGTCAAGAACGGCACCGCGCTCAGCGGCTACGGTGCGTTATCGATGAACAAGGCACTCGCGGCAGCATTGAAGAAGGTCCCCGAGCCGATGCGCAAGACGCTGACCTGGGACCGAGGAAAGGAGCTGTCGGCCCACGCCGCGCTGACGTTGAAGACCGGCGTCCCGGTCTTCTTCGCCGACCCGCGCAGCCCTTGGCAACGCGGAACCAACGAGAACGCGAATAGTCTTCTGCGGCAGTACTTTCCGAAGGGAACAGACCTATCACGCTGGACGGCGAGAGATCTCGCGGCAGTCGCGCACACTCTCAACACCCGACCACGCAAGGTTCTCGGCTGGCGCACTCCCGCCGAAGCGATGCGACATCACCTACAATCGCTCGAAATTGAAACTGTTGCGACGACCAGTTGAATCCGCCCTGACTTCCGGCATCGGAATGATGGATCGTCTGCCCGTCGAGGGGACGACCCTCGCGGCGACGCACAGCGCCGGCCTGGCGGATCGCCGACTCGACGAACGCGGTCTCCTTGCTGGTCGAGCATTCCCAGCCCACGATCCGGCCGGCGAAGGCATCGATCACGAACGCGGTGTACGCCCACCCGCCCCCGGCCAGCGGCACGTAGGTGAAATCAGCCACGAGCAGCACGTTCGGCGCCGCGACGGCGAACCTGCGCTCGACCAGGTCCGGTGCCCGTGCCGCGGCCGGATCGGGTTCGGTGGTGCGGACCTTCGTGCGCCGCACCACACCCCGCCACCCGTTGCCCCGCATCAACCGTTCCACCGTGCAGCGGGCCACGGGGATGCCTTGTCGCTGCAGGTGCGCCCACATCTTGCTCGCCCCGTACAACGATTCCGGGGCGCGACGCCCGGTCTCGTCGGGTTCGTAGAACCCGGAGAGGATCTCGGTGACCGTGGTGTCCCACAGGGACCGTTTCGACGGTGCCCGCACCGCCCACGCCCGATACGTGCGTGGCGCGATCTCGATCCCGCGCGAGGTCAGGGCCCGGCAGATCGCCGCGATCGAGAACCGGTCCTTGTACTCGGCGATGAACTCACACACTAACGGTGTCGCGGGTGCTTGGCCCGCGCGAAAAAAGACGTTGCCGCGGAAAGGATTTCGATCGTTTCCTCGAGCTCGGCGATCTTGCGGGCCTGCGCGGCGATCGTGCGCGCCGCCTCGGTCGAGACCCCGTCGGCCTCACCCCGATTGACCGCGCCCTGGCGGATCCACTTGCGCAGCGTCTCCGCGGTCATTCCCAGCCGACCCGATACCGCCTTGATGGCCGCCCACTCACTGGGGTACTCGGCGCGGTGGTCCAGCACCAACCGGACCGCTTTGGCCTTGGTCGCTTCGTCGAATTTCGTAGGCATGATCGTGCCCCATCCTCTCAAGTAAGGAGGGGTGCATCAAACCCGGGGCGATTCATTGACGTTCACCGAACGAATCCAAAGAATGTCCCGCAGTGCGCGAATGACCTTGCGCGACATGACGCAGACCGTCCGTGCTCCCGGCCCGGCCAGTATCCGGGATGTGGTGCACGAGTGCCGTGGGATGCGTTGGGGCAGTTCGGGATTCCGTTTGGACTGCTGGTGAAGGGGCAAGCGGTAGTGGGGCAGAATCTCTTTCTGGCCAACGAAAGCTGCTGTGTGGCGAAGATATAGGTGCCCACCGACAACGGGGATCGCGTAATCGCCTTGAGCGGTAGTTCTTCGTGTGCACGATCAGCGAGAGTGCCTGTTACCGGCGGGTTTCGGCTTCACTTCCTTCGCCTTGTGGTGGCGGTCAGAACCGCGCGAGCATCTGCGCGGCGGCTTTTATCTGGATGGAAGACGGCGACGAATCCCGCGCATAGGCGTGCGGGGCCGTCGGTGTGCAGCCACCACAGCACCGCGCTTAGGATGGCGGCGCCGGCGCCGGCGCCAGTGAGTAGGCTGCTCATTACCTCGCTCCGAACATCTTGTTGGTAGCGAACGGGTCTGGGGTGTTCACCATCACTGCTCCTAATCTCGCGGTCGCCGAGCTTGTAGGCGCAAAGTCTCGGTGGGTTCCCGATTTGGCTTGGGGGTAGCGGAAATTGGGTGTTTCCGAGCCTGGCCGGGAACTGGCGGGTGTGCCATGCCTATAAGGGTCGATGTCCGCGCGTAGTCGGCGTGGCGGGTCGAGCGTGCGGCGAGAAGGGAAGCCGATGGCATTGCCTGATGAGGCGAGCACCCCGGGGTTGGAGTCACCACCTTCTGGGGCGGAGAGCTTATCGGTTCCCCACTGCGAGAATGCCGACGTTGGGCAGGGGCACCCACTGATCGTGGCAGCGTTTGTGGACTGCGTGCTCGACCACCGATTGATCGGGCCGGACATCGAACCCAACACGGAGCTGGTGGAGACGGTGACCGAGGATCTCGAGCGCAGCGCCGCTGACGGAGAGTTGTACCTGGTGCTGAATGCAATTGGGTTCTCCGGACCGGAGTGGGAGCTTTTCGCGGAAACCTTGGTCCGTCACGGCGCATCGGTCCTGACCGGGTGGTCACGCAACGGATGGATCTTCAAAGCTCTGCGCGACCACAATGTCCGGCTGACACCACCAGTCAGGCAGAACGAGCGGCGACGGCTTGCCACCGAGGGTGATTTTCGCAGCGAATTGATCCGCCCCGCAGTCGCTCGACGAGAAATGATCAAGACCTGTGGATGACGGGAAGGATGCACCTTCCCGGATGATCTATGAGTCCGAAGTCTTGATCATGCCGGCGCGCCAACGCCGGTCGGGAAGGTACGTCCGTGTTTACGGTAGTTCAGAACGTTGTTGCTGCTGGCGAGGAGGCCGGTTCGGGCCGGTCGTTGCTTGATGAGATCGTGCGTGACGGTGCCCGGCAGATGCTGGCCGCCGCGTTGAAGGCCGAGGTCGCTGCCTATGTCGCCCAGTTCGCCGACCAGCTCGACGAGGACGGCCACCGGCTGGTGGTGCGCAACGGCTACCACCTCGAGCGGGAAGTTCTCACCTCGGCGGGCGCGGTGAGTGTGCGCGCACCGCGCGTGAACGACAAGCGGGTCGATCCTGAATCTGGTGAGCGGCAACGGTTCTCCTCGGCGATCCTGCCTGCCTGGGCGCGCAAGTCGCCCCAGGTCACCGAGGTGCTTCCGCTGCTGTATCTGCACGGGTTGTCCACCGGCGACTTCGGTCCCGCCCTCGAGCAGTTCCTCGGCTCCGGCGCGGGGCTGTCGGCGGCGTCGATCACCCGGCTGACCACCGGGTGGCAGGACGAGGCTCGCGTCTTCGCCCAGCGCGATCTCTCGGGCACCGACTACGTCTACCTGTGGGTCGACGGCATTCACACCAAAGTCCGGTTGGAGCAGGAGAAACTGTGCCTGCTGGTGATGATCGGGGTGCGTGCCGACGGCCGCAAGGAACTCGTCGCGCTCGCTGACGGGTATCGCGAGTCGACCGAGTCGTGGGCGGATCTGCTGCGGGGCTGCCGCCGCCGCGGGATGACCGCGCCGGTGCTGGCGGTCGGTGACGGCGCGCTGGGGTTCTGGAAGGCGCTGCGGGATGTGTTCCCGGAGACGAAAGAGCAGCGTTGCTGGTTTCATAAATCGTCGAATGTTCTTGCTGCACTGCCGAAATCGACTCATCCGGGCGCGATCGCGGCCATGAAGGACATCTACATGGCCGAGGACCTCGACAAGGCCCAGCTGGCGGTGAAGGCATTCGAGATCGACTACGGCGCGAAGTATCCGAAGGCGGTCGCGAAGATCACCGGTGATCTCGACGTGCTGCTCGAGTTCTTCAAATACCCGGCCGAGCACTGGATCCATTTGAGGACCACAAATCCGATCGAGTCGACTTTTGCGTCCGTGCGGCTCCGGACCAAGGTCACCAAGGGGCCGGGCTCGCGCGCGGCCGGAATTGCTATGGCCTACAAGCCGATCGAAGCCGCCCAGGCCCGCTGGCGCAAGGTCAACGCGCCCGAGCTGGTCGCGCTCGTCCGGGCCGGCGCACTGTTCCACAAGGGCAAGCTGCTCGAACGGCCCCGCGACATCACCGCCGCCTCGTCAACGGCCGCGGCCGCTACTACCGCAACGGAGGTCGCCTGAAACCTGCCGATCCACAGGATTTGACAATATCTCGGGACGGTTCGCGGAACACCTCTACGGAACAGCGGTGACCTGGACTGGAATCCGCGCGCCGTGGTGTTCCGTTGGCCGCTCGGCATACGGAACATCACATTCGATGCGTCTGCCGAACATGCGGCGCGCCACTCGGCAAATTCGACCGCAGCAGCGTAATCGTCCTGATCACCGACCTCGTTCCCGAAACGCCCGCCATGTAAGGCGGTTTCTTCCGCGAATGATTACCGAGCCGACTACGCCACTGTGATCTGTGTCAGCGTGTGCCGAGCAGCAGGGTCTGGGTGCCGCGTCCGATCGGGCCCTTCTGATCGAAGAGGCGGGACTCGGCTAGGCCGATGCCGCTGTGTTCGGGGTAGGTGGTCGCGTCCAGGCATATCCATTCGCCGACCGGGTCGCGGTGCAGGGTCACCGTGAGATCGGTGTTGATGAAAAAGTATCGGGCCCATGGCATGACGGAGCTGACGCCGTTGCCGAAGTCAGCGGCGGCGAGGGTGCGCTGCAGCGGGCTGAGCGAGGTACCGGCCACGATCGGGTAGCGCAGGCGAATCCAGCACACGGCCGGGCCCGGGGTCTGGAAAGCGCCCGAGACGAAACGGTATTCGACCCCGGTGTGGAATCCGACCGGCTGAGTACTCGGAAAGCTGTGATCCGGCCTCGGCGTCACGGTGGCCGGGCCGGGCCGGGTGCCGGTCGGCAGCATCTCGGTCGGTATGTCGAGTTCCGGCTGGACTGGTCGTAGCCGCCAGGCGGTGGCCTTCAGCACTGGTCCTCGGTCGGAACTCAGTGTGGCCTCGATCAATTCGACACTGCGCCCGGGTTGGGCGACTCGCGCCTGGGCCCTGGTGACTCGTGCTTCGGCCCGTAGCGGCGCGATCGGCACCGGCCCGAGAAACTCCACCGTGACCCGTGCGACCTGGCAGCCCGGCCGTGGTTCGCACTGCTCGATCACATGCCCCAATAGTGCCGACGGTGCCCCGCCGTGCTGTGCATCCGGCGACCACGGCCCACGGGTGAGTTCGGTGGGATGGAACAGGTCCGGGTCCGAAGGGTCGGGCAGGTAGAAGGCATCCATAGCGTTACTCCTTGCGGCACCGGAAGTGCCGGCGGTGCACTTGTGCTCAGCGTGTCACTTCGCGGCGGTTGATGGTCTTCACGATTGCGTCGCGCACGGCGTCGGCATGCTGGCGGAGTGTGGATGCCAGGGCCGCGGCGTCCCGTTCCTCCAGGGCGTGCGCGATTTCGATATGTTCGTTCTGGCGCTGAGTTTCGTGTGCACCGGCATCGAGGACCAGGTAGTGAGAGATCAGCAGGTGAAGGTTCAGCGATCGATAGGCATCGCAGAGGTAGGGGTTGTTTGCGCCGGCGATGATCCGTCGGTGGAACTCGACATCGTTGTCGATGAATTCGATCCGGCGGGCTAGTTCGTCTGGTGTCCGCTCCTCCGGTGATGGCACGGAGGTCAGGGTGGGGACCAGTGCGAGCGCATCGGCGATCTGTTCGTCGGTGATCCGCTCTGCGATGAGGGGGGCCGCGGCATCCTCGTACAGTGAGCGCATCTCGAACATCTGCATGACTCCGGCCGCGGTCAGCCTGGTCACCGAAGTGCCACTGCGGCCGCGAATCTGGAACAGTCCTTCGCCGGCGAGCCTGTCGATGGCAGCTTTGACCGGCGCGCGACCCAGGCCGGTCGCAGCCGACAATTGACCGACCGACGTCCGCTCACCGGGGCGAAGCTCCTGGTAGAGCAGCATTCGATCGGATGCGACGGTACGCGGCATCGGTCAGATCTCCGCCAACGCCTGCTAGTTCCGCCACCTGTGCCCCCAATTCTGGGCTCGGTACTACCTCATGCAAACTCACGCGGCCGTGGCGGTGTCGAGCGCCACGAGCATCCCGTGCGCGGCTCGGGTGACCGGAGTCGGGACGCCGTGAGCCTCGCCGAGTTCGATGACATAGCCGGTGAAGGCATCGAGTTCGATCTTTCGCCCGGCCGCGAGGTCCTCGGCCATGGACGAGGAGATGTCCATCCGCGCCGCGGTGTCATCGACGCGGGCCTTGTGATCGGGTGCCAGCGGCGCACCGGCCGCAAGGGCCGCAGTCGCGGCTTCGTCGACGAGCATGTCGAACACATCGGCGGTCGCCCGGTGCGACAGCAGCTCACCCAGGCGCTTGTTCGTGATCGCCGTGAGGGGGTTCAGTCCGCAGTTGAACAGGAACTTCTGCCACTTCGACGAGCTGATATCGGGTTCGACGGCGGCTTTGATGTTGGCGCTGGAGAACAACTCCTGCACTTCTGAACTCACGGCGAGATCGCCGCCAATGTAGGGGCCGACGACCAACGACGGCGGTGCCGAACAGCGGATCACGCCGGGCTTCAAACGATCCGCGCCGATGTAGAGCACACCGGAAAGGACATGCGACGGTCCAAGCTTTGCAGCGAGGACCTGCTCGTTCCTCACACCGTTCTGCAAACACAACACATGGCCATCGGGCTTGACCAAAAGCGTGACAGATCCCGCCGCAGCCTCGGTGTCGTAGGACTTGACACAGAACAGGACGAGATCGGCCCGGTGATCGACGTCTTCGACAGCCAGCACGTGATCGGGTCGAACGGCTTCTCGCTCACCGCAAGCGCTTTCCAGCACGATGCCGTGCTCGCGGATCTGCCGCAGACTGTTGCCCCGAGCGATCAATGTGACCGGCACGCCAGCCTTGGTCAGCTGTGCGGCCAGATAGCCGCCCGTCGCGCCAGCGCCGACCACCGTCACAGACATTTCAACACTCATGCGATCTCCCCGAGATCATCGCCGTGCCCATTGGCATGCCAATCTAACATGTCAATACGCTAAAGCGGTCATCGCCGCGACATCACGAGCCACGGCTCCCGCCAACTCTCCGGAACCCGCGCGGGTCGTATCCGGGTTCTCACCAGCCCAAAAGCCCTTAGCGCTGTCCGTTCCGGTTCAACCTTGCCGACAGCGACTGGCTGACCTGCGGCCCGAAAGGTAGTACGGACGGTTTTGGCTGCCCGAGCCTTCGGACCTACTTTGCGGATTTGGGGGCAACCGGGTACTGCATGTAGTTTCGTCCGGCTGATCTGCCTCTGGATCCTCGGCCTCCCGCCCCATTGAGAAAGACTCAGGCAATAGCGGTGAGGACCAACGTAGCAGCGACGAAGGCGAGTACGACCACATCCATTGTCACCGCCGAGATGGCGTCGCGAACCCGGAGTCGGGCCACGATTGCTCCTACCATCAGCGCAGCCAGGCCGACGATCGCGGCCATCCCCAGCGGCCTGAAGTAGATGCCAATGCCGGCGCCCAGGGCTCCGGCCACCTCCATCGCGCCTGTCACGCGCCACATAGCGGCCGAAATACGCAGGTGATCGCGAATCTCGAGCGATTGTGGTAGCCCGATGAGCTTCACCGCACCGGTCACGAGGAAGAGGAGACCGACGACCACGGTTAGAATTGTCGTTACGTTCATATGACTCCTGAGGACACGCGCACGTGGAAGGTGCCGGTGTCGTAGTCGTGCCAACCGATCGCCGACGATGACTCGCAAGTGGTGGAAGTCGCGGCCGCAAATCCGTCACTACCGCTTGCGGTCATGTCCGAGCTGGTGCCCTAGCTTTGGTTTCCTGGTAGCCACCGCTGGTCCGGCATGATTATCCACTCAGCAAGGGTCCTCTGCCGAGTGAAGGTGGCCGAATGGGAGTGAGGGTCCGCCCCGTGGCGTCGGCGAGCCGGGGGCGGTTCCTGCGGGATCGCGCGGTACCGGACGACACGAGAGAAGAGAGATGAAATCTCGCGGTGCCGAGCAATTCACTCGTGACGATCAGAGAACGACTGGATCCAGTGAGCGCTGGAGGCTTAGGCGACATACCCACTCACTCGATGAGCCCCGTCGTTGATGTCCTAGCAATGGATGAGGCCGTAAGTCATGGCGACCGATGTCGGTGTCGACCTCCCGACGCAGCTGTCGGCGGCGCGGCTGGCGCAGGCGCATCGGTTCACACCGAAACTTCGTGTACTGCGGCGCCTGCTCGCACGTCGAGGATCGCCAGCAGCACCATCCGGCACACGGCCATCTGCGACATGTGCCCACGCAGAGTTATCACAGCCTGCGCTGAAGCGCGTCGGCATTCCTGGACGAGATCGGCGAATGCGGGGGGCAGTGTCGCGTTCTGCGGTGCAGGCTCATGGAATACCGTTCCCAGTTCGTAGCCGAGAGAGCGGGCGGCGTTGTGCAGCTTGTCTTCACTCGAACTAGAGTCGCGGTCATCGAGTAGATCGTCGCGCACGTATCCGTAGGCAAGAGGCAATAGAGCAGTTGTCATAGTAACTCGGTTCCAGTCGGCCGGCCCCAGAAGACGTCGGAGATTGCCTCTGTAAGCTGGAGGGATCTGTTATCGCAGGACGATGGGACACCACCTACGTCACCGTTGGCTCTGCTCGCAAGGGTCGAGCTCGGCGGTCGCATTCGTCCCGGCGGTGTCTCGGCTGTGGCATCGGTGATTCCGCGTACCGCGCCATATCCGGGACCTCGGTATAGCTTCGGCGGCGTTGCCGAAGCTGTTTGCTGTGATCCTGTCGGGCGTCCTCGCTCGACTCGGCCACACGTCTGTCAACGTCATCGTGTGCCGCCATGAGATCGTGGTTCCCGCTGACGGGCCACCGTCGTTGGTGGTCCTTCCAGCGTCGTTGCTCGATGCGGGACCACTGGGAGTCGCGCGATCCGGATGCTTCACTGACGGCGCCCGGACCTGTATTTCCTGCATGACAACCACCCTGCGTCTGCGGGCAACAATCCCACATCGGGGACATACCGATGCATATGCCGATCCCGCTACCGACCGAAGCCGGGCGACGGGGTGTCGGCAGAACGTGAAGACTGACCCCCGCGTGGCAACTGAAATTTGACCTGAGCCCGGCAGATCCCGGACAGCGGCCTGAAGGGCTATTTCATGCTGCCGTCTGCCGATTCAGGTAATCGGCGTGCACCTGCAGTGGCGCCTTGTAGCCGAGTCCCGAGTGAAGACGTTTGCGATTGTAGAAGGTCTCGATGTATTCCACAATCGCACGTCGCGCCTGATCCCGCGTTTCGAACGTCGTTCGATGTAGCCATTCGTTCTTCAGGGTGCCGAAAAACGATTCGGCCATGCTGTTATCCCAGCACACTCCGGTCCGGCCGACGGATTGTCGCATGTCCATCAGTTTCAGTTTCTTCCCGAAATCATAGCTGGTGTAGTTCGATCCGCGGTCGCTGTGGAATATCGCCTGTGGTCGAATATCGATGCGGGTCGCGGTCATGTCGAGTGCGTCGGTGATCAACGGGGTGCGGTAGTGGTCGGCCATCGACCAGCCGGCCACCATTTTCGTGTAGCAGTCGATCACGGTCGCCAAATACAGCCAGCCCTGTTTCGTCCGGATATAGGTGATATCGGAGACGAACTTCTCACCCGGTGCCGTGGCGGTGAAATCACGTGCCACGAGGTCGGGGATCCGGTGGTCGATATCGGCCTCGGTCGTGACCGGCCGCCATGGTTTCGGCTGGCACGGCACCAGATCCAGCTCCCGCATCAGCTGCGGACGGGTCGTCGTCACCTGGGCCCGCCACGCACCGCATGACACGCCGAGCCCGTAGGTGCCGGGGAGTCGTCGAAGATCGCGGGACACCTTTGGTCGGGACCCTGGCTTGAATTCGAGTCAGGGAGGACGAAGGGATGCTTGCCGTGGAGGATTGGGCTGAGATTCGTGTGCGCCACGAGGCGTCCGTATTCGAGTGGAGGTGAGAGACCTGCACCTGCCGGTCGTCGCAGCGGCTGGCTGAAGCTGGGGGCAGCCTGATCCGGGAGACGCCGGGGAGGGTGGGAGCAGCCCCGACAACGCCGGGACGTGTCGGCACTGTGAGGTGCCCGGTTCCCTCCGGACAGTGACCCCTGGTAGGGCGGTTACGGAAATGCGAGGGAAAATAGGCTGTGGCTCAGCAGAGGAAAAAGTACTCACCGGAGTACAAGGACGAGGCCGTGAAAATGGTCTTGGAAAGTAACGGTCGTCCGATCGCGGCGGTCGCACGAGATCTGGGAATCAATTCCGGGACGCTCACCAATTGGGTGGCGGCGCACCGGAAAAAGCACCCGGAGGAGGAAGAACCGCTAGCGATTTCGGAGCGAGCGCGGTTGCGTGAGTTGGAGCGGGAGAACCGCGAGCTCCGGATGAAGGCCGAGTTCCTGGAAAAAGCGGCGGCCTTCTTCGCGAGCCGGCAGCAGTGAAATACGCATTCATCGCCGAACTGGACGCGGAGAAGGCCTACTCTGTTGCCTTCATGTGCAGGAACCTTAGTGTGTCCAGATCGGGTTATTACGAATGGTGTACCCGACCGGCGTCGGAGAAAGAGAAATGGCGTGAAGAACTGAAACTGATGATCACCGCGATCTTCGACGACTCCCACGGCACCTACGGGCATCGGCGTGTCCATGCGGTGCTGATCGGCTCGGGCCACCAGGTCGACGACGACACCGTCCGCAAGCTGATGCGGGAGCTGGATCTGGTGCCGTGCCAGCCGAAACCATGGCGGCCGGTCACGACCGAGGCCGATATCGACCACCGGATCCCCGACCTCGTGGCACGTGATTTCACCGCCACGGCACCGGGTGAGAAGTTCGTCTCCGATATCACCTATATCCGGACGAAACAGGGCTGGCTGTATTTGGCGACCGTGATCGACTGCTACACGAAAATGGTGGCCGGCTGGTCGATGGCCGACCACTACCGCACCCCGTTGATCACCGACGCACTCGACATGACCGCGACCCGCATTGATATTCGACCACAGGCGATATTCCACAGCGACCGCGGATCGAACTACACCAGCTATGATTTCGGGAAGAAACTGAAACTGATGGACATGCGACAATCCGTCGGCCGGACCGGAGTGTGCTGGGATAACAGCATGGCCGAATCGTTTTTCGGCACCCTGAAGAACGAATGGCTACATCGAACGACGTTCGAAACGCGGGATCAGGCGCGACGTGCGATTGTGGAATACATCGAGACCTTCTACAATCGCAAACGTCTTCACTCGGGACTCGGCTACAAGGCGCCACTGCAGGTGCACGCCGATTACCTGAATCGGCAGACGGCAGCATGAAATAGCCCTTCAGGCCGCTGTCCGGGATCTGCCGGGCCCCTCACTGCCAGATGATGCGGGTCCGGTTAGCGAGACGAGAAGGTATACGAGAGAAATCAGTGTCTGACGCCCCTTAACGGCCCACCAGCTCAAATCTGGCGGATATGGGCTGGGCGCGGTGCGTAACCGCCGCCCGTCGGGCGGTGGGGAACTCCTGGCCGCGATGTGACAACCGGTCAGGAGGCCACGGTGAAAGCCTGCGGCGTAACCGTGGCGATGCCGCAGGGGTAGAGCTGGATGCCTCACTCGTCGATCGAATGCGTGATGAACGTGGGAACCGTCCGGCGTCGTCCTCGCCCCTGCGCGGCCAGCGTGGTGGCAGGACAGGCGCGTCGTCTGCTGAGGGCGTCGGGCGGGGCGGAGGCTTCGTAGTAGTCCGAGGCCGGGAAAGCCGGTCACATGGCGAAGGGAGCCAGCAAGTCTGTGGTGGAAGGACTGGAATGCCAGGAGGCACTGGTGAATACGAGTGAACCGTCGATCGCCCGACTGCGGGCCGAGCGGCGGGTATTGGGGATCCAGACCAAGCTGCACCGTTGGGCGAACGACGATCCCGATCGTCGGTTCGATGATCTGTTCAACCTCGTCACCGATCCCGCGTTCTTGCTGATTGCGTGGGAGCGGGTCGCGGGGAACAAGGGCGCACGCTCGTCCGGAATCGACGGTATGACTGTCGCTTTCGTGCGGGAACGGATCGGCGTGGAGAACTTCCTCGCCGAACTGAGGGATCAATTGCGGGACCGCAGTTTCCGTCCGCTGCCGGTCAAGGAACGACTGATCCCGAAGCCGGGGTCGCGCAAGCGGCGCCGGTTGGGGATTCCGACCGTGGCCGACCGCGTGGTGCAAGCCTCGCTGAAGCTGGTGCTGGAACCGATCTGGGAGGCGGACTTCCAGCCGTGTTCCTACGGATTCCGGCCGAACCGGCGAGCACACGACGCCATCGCCGAGACCGTTTTCCTGACATCCAAGACCTATGAATGGGTGCTCGAGGGAGACATCGAGGCGTGTTTCGACGAGATCTCGCATCCGGCACTGATGGACCGGGTGCGGCATCGGATCGCTGACAGGCGGGTGCTCGCGCTGGTGAAGTCGTTCCTCAAGGCGGGCATTCTCGCCCCGGACGGCTTCTCCAGGGACAGCGTCAGGGGCACCCCGCAGGGTGGGATTCTGTCGCCATTGTTGGCCAACGTCGCGCTGACGGTTCTCGACGAGCATATAGCCGGGGCCGCTGGCGGGTTGCGGTCGACGACGAAGCAGCGGGAGGTCCGGCGCCGGAAAGGGTTGCCCAACTATCGGATTCATCGATACGCGGACGACTTCGTGATCATGGTGTCGGGCACTCGTGCGCATGCTGAGGCGCTGCTTGTCGAGGTGGCGGAAGTCTTGTCCACCGTCGGCCTGCGGCTGTCGATGGACAAGACGTTGATCACCCATATCGACGAGGGCTTCGACTTTCTGGGGTGGCGCATCCAGCGTCACCGAAAGCGGGGCACCAACCGGCATTTCGTCTACAACTATCCGGCCAAGAAGGCCCTGCGGTCGATCAAGGCCAAGACGAAGGCAATCTGCCGGATCAACGTCAGTTTGTCGCTGGCGGTCCTGCTGCACAAGCTCAACAACGTGCTGCGGGGCTGGACCACCTACTTCCGGCCCGGGGTGTCGGCCAGGGCCTTCCACTATCTGCGCATGATCGTGTGGCGTCAGATCTTCGGATGGCTGCGACGCAAACACCCCCGCACCGGGTGGAAGGACTTGCGGCGCCGCTATTGCGACGGCGCATGGTGGCCCAGGGACGGAGAGGTCGTGTTGTTCAACCCCGGGGCGGTGACGACAACCCGTTACCGACCCCGCGGATCGACGATCCCTTCGCCCTGGCCGCTGGCCAGCTGAGGAATCGAAATACCCAGCGGGACTTGGGGAGAGCCGGATGCGGGGCCAACTCGCACGTCCGGTTCGGGAAGGCGACACGAAGAAACGGACCGGGAGAAACCCCGGCACCGCGCTTCGTGTCGACCTCACCGTTTGCGCCGTTCAGAGGGTTTGCCGATCCAGGCGATAGCCCGGGTGATGGGCGTGTCCCGCAATACTGTGAAGCGGGCCCTGGCCTCGGACCGGCCACCGAAATACGAGCGTCCGGCCAAGGGGTCGGTGGTGGACGCGGTCGAGCCGCAGATCCGCGAGTTGCTGAAGGCGTATCCGACGATGCCGTCGACGGTGATTGCCGAGCGGATCGGCTGGACCCGGTCCGTGCGGGTGCTGTCGGGGCGGGTCGCCGAGCTGCGGCCGGCGTATCTGCCGCCGGATCCGGCGTCGCGGACCACCTATGTTGCCGGGGAGATCGCGCAATGCGATTTCTGGTTCCCGCCGATCGAGGTGCCGGTCGGGTTCGGACAGGTCCGAGGACCGAAACAGTTGCCGGTGCTGACGATGGTGGCAGGCTATTCGCGGTGGCTGACGGCGATGCTGATCCCGTCCCGGCATGCCGAAGACCTCTTCGCTGGCTGGTGGTCACACATTCATCGGTTGGGCTCGGTGCCAAGGGTTTTGGTTTGGGACGGAGAAGGAGCGATCGGCCGCTGACGCGGCGGCCGTAGTGAACTCACTGCCGAATGCCAAGCATTCCGGGGAACGCTGGGCACCAGAGTGCTGATCTGCAAACCGGCTGATCCGGAAGCCAAAGGCATGATCGAACGGGCCCATGACTATCTCGAACGCTCCTTCCTGCCCGGTCGAACATTCAGCAGCCCAACCGATTTCAACACTCAACTCGATAATTGGCTCGCGTTGGTCAATGCCCGACAGCGGCGGGCGCTGGGTTGCGCGCCGACCGATCGAATCACCGCGGACCGCCAAGCGATGCTGGCGTTGCCGCCGGTCGCGCCGGAAACTGGGTGGCGACGCTCGGCAAGGCTGCCGCGTGACCACTACATCCGCTTGGATTCCAACGACTACTCGGTGCATTCCTCGGTGATCGGGCAGCGAATCGAGATCCTGGCTGACCTGGAACGGATCAAGGTGTTCTCCGGTGGCCGGGTCGTCGCCGACCATGAACGGATCTGGGCCTGGCATCAAACCCTGTCCGACCCGGCGCATGTCGAAGCGGCGAAGGTGTTGCGGCGCGGCCGGATCGGTGTCCTGCGGCCGGCACCCGAGCCCGAGGTCGAGCAGCGGTGTCTGTCCGACTACGACACGGCACTGGGCATCGATATCGAAGGCGGGGTGGCCTGATGCCCGGCCGGACCAGAACCACCGCGAAAACATCCACCACGACAAGGGATTTCACTGCCGAGCTGAACTTCCTCACCCGCGCGTTGAACGCTCCGTCACTGCGGGAAGCTGCCCAACGGCTGCCCGAACGCGCCCGAGCCGAGAACTGGACCCACGAGGAATTCCTCGTCGCTTGCCTGCAACGAGAAGTTTCCGCCCGCGAGTCCCACGGTGGTGAGGGACGCATCCGATCAGCCCGATTCCCTTACCGGAAGTCGTTGGAAGAGTTCGACTTCGGTCACGCTCGCGGTCTCAAACGCGACGTGATCGCCCACCTCGGGACACTCGATTTCGTCACCGCGAAGGAGAACGTGGTCTTCCTCGGACCGCCCGTTATCCACGGGTGCTGACCCGTCCTCATCGATGTTCACGACGAAGACCTATGGCGGGCATCGGTGGTCGTTGTTGCCTGCTTATCTGTGGGGCTTCAACGACGTGATGAAGGAATGGCTCTGGTGGCCTATGGGATTGCGGTGCGCCCGTCCGGCGGTGCGCGGACGTGGACGGTGGTCGACGCGAAGTATCGGACGGTCGGCCCGGTCGAGGATTGGATAGAGGCGCATCGGCATCTGTGGTCGCCGAACACGGTCCGCGGGTATGCCACGGCGTTGGCGCAGTGGTGGACTTTCCTCGAGCAGCGCGGTGAGACCGGCGGGTGGCAGGAGGTCGGGGTCCCTGCGGTGACTGGGTTCTTGTCGTGGTTGCGCAACGGTCGCACTGTCGAACACAGCCTGGTTCCCGCCGAGCAGCAGCCGACCGCGACGACATTGGAAGCCCGTCTGGCGGCGTTGATTTCGTTCTATCGCTGGCAGCAGGAGGTGTTCGGTGTTCCGGCTGCTGGTCGGCTGTTGCGGGGAACGCCGAGGCGGATGCCCGCTCGAGGGCTGTTGGCGCATTTGGATGCTCGGTCGGCGCCCCAGGCGTCGTCGTTGGTGCGGGTGCGCCGTCAACGCCCTCCCGATCGGCCGCCGTTGCTGTTGCCGCAGCAGATCCAGGCCATCCTCGATGGATGCGCCGTCGCCGACCACGTCACTGGCGACTGGGTTGGGAACCTTCGCGACCGGCTCCTGTTCGCGATTCTGGCCGAGACCGGCATGCGGCTGGGTGAAGCCTTGGGGCTTCGGATCAGTGATTTCGTGTTGGGCCGCGGCGGCACCGCTTTCATCGACCTTGTTCCGCGTGAGGACAACGAGAACGGCGCGCGAGTGAAGATGATGCGACCCCGACGGGTCTATGTCGGCGCCGACCTCGAACGGTTGTTCGCCGACTACCTGACCTATCTGGCTTGCCGCGCAACTGAACTCGGCTTGCCGGTCACAGTCGATTCGGCGCTGCTGGTGAACCTGGCCCGGCCGCCGCTGCTGGCGCCGTTGCGGGAAGGGACGGTGCGGGACAAGGTGAATGCGTTGCGGCGCAAAGGAATCGGTCCGAATGACTGGACGCCGCATTGGTTCAGGCATTCTCATGCCAGTGCGCTTCTGCTGGCGGGGACACCGGAGTGGGTGGTGTCGCGTCGGCTCGGTCACGCCCATGTTCAGACCACGCTTGATCTTTATGGCTGGGTCCGCGAGGACGATGCGTTGCGGGCGGCGGCGAACTGGAAGTCCTATGCCGCGGGCTGGCAGGTGGGTCAGTGAACAGGAATCGTCCGCCATTCCTGGCCTCTGGTGAGCAGGTCGATCCGATCTGGCGGCTCTGGCTCGAGTTGCCGCGCGCCTGGCAGGGACCGATCATCGGGCCCGAGGTCGAGAACTGGGAGGCGTTCACCGAACTCAAAGATCACAACATCATCCTGACGGGACTTCCGGACCCGATGGCTGCCGAGCTGGCCTGGATGGCGCATTGGCAGGCCCAAGACGGCACTCGCTCGTCGGTGCTGGCGATCAACCATCTCGCCGGCATCGTCCGGCACGCGATCAAGAAGGAGCATCAGTTCCCGGCCTCGATCCGTGAAATGGATTGGGAGACAGCGTCATCGCTGCAAGGCTGGTATTACGCCAGCCGCTTGGGGCGGTTGCCGAATAAGGGTGTCCGCGCTCGGTTGCGCATCCTGTTCCGGTTCGCGCGCTTGGCGCTGCTGGCCCGCTGCCACGATGGCCCGTGGTGGGAGCTGGACTACTGGCATCCGCGTTGCGACCCACGGATCCCACTGTCTGGTCGCGAAGCTATGGCCAACTACGGCTGCATTCCGGGCCAGGTCGCCCAGACCTGGCTGCGGCCGGCGGTGAAGTGGTATCTGGGGACCGCGCTGGAGGCTGGGACGCTGCGCTGGACCACGGTCAGCCAGGAACGGCTGAAATGCTTGCGCCGCTTCGACAATTGGCTCACTCAGTGCATCGATGATCCAACCTCGGTGCTGGGAGACCCAGCGCTCGCTGCTTACCAGGCAGCTCAGTTCCGGGGCTGGGCGGCAGACCCGCGCAACCGGGTGCGTTACCCCGGCGACAAGCGAGACCTCGGCAAACAGGCTCATCCCCGCCTGGTCAACGACGACCTGCGGGCAGTGGCAGAACTGATGGCCTTCATCGCCGCCAACCCCGCTGAAACCCGCGCCATACTCGGTCCCTCGGCATGGGACCGGATCACCCCAGCGCATGCTGCCAGTTGGTTCGCCCAGGTCACCCGGATTCCTCGCACCCGAGAGTTCAACGACGCCCACTACGTCGACGACCACGCCCTGGCCCAGATCACCGCCGCGCTCCCGATCATCGGGTTGCCGCGCGAGGAACAGATGACCATCACCCGCGGTGACCGAACCCAGATCACCGCCGACGGTCTGGGCAACCCGCAGGCCATGCGGATGATCCTGCTGCAGATCCTGACCGGCCGCCGATCCAGCGAGATCCGCACCTGCGCCTTCGACTGCCTGTCCGCCCCACCGGAATCCACTGCTGGCACCGACGGAGAACGGATCGCCCGATTCCACTACGCGCAGACGAAAATCGACGTCGCACCCGACACCATCCTGGTCGATCAGGAAGTGGTCGAGGTCATCGACGAACAGCGGCGTTGGATCAGTGAACAGTTTCCCGACCGGCAGCCGCGGTTCCTGTTCTCCCAGCGCAGCGGCAACCGAACTGGCGACAAGCCTTACCCGTCCGGCAGCTATAACTGGATTCTGCGACAGTTCGACGACCTGGTTCAGATCACCGACAGCCAAGCCCGCCCGGTCCAGCTCAGCCACACCCACCGGTTCCGGCACACCCGTCTGACGCGGCTGGCCGAGCTCGGTCTTCCGATCCACGTGCTGCAACGCTATGCGGGGCACGCCACCCCGACGATGACCATGCACTACATCGCCGCTCGCGACCAGCATGCCGAGCAGGCGTTCCTGGCCACGGTGAAACTCAAGGCCGACGGCACCCGCATCCAGTTCTCTCGCGACGACCACGACAGCCTGCACCTGTTCGACCGCGCGGACCGGTTCCTGCCCAACGGCTGGTGCCTGCTGCCGCCGCTGCAATCCTGCGACAAGGGAAATGCTTGTTTGACGTGTTCGGTCTTCGCCACCGATGCCACCCACGCGGCCGCGCTGCAACGCCAACTTGACGACACCACGGTCCTGATCGACCGCGCCACAACAGAATTCGAGAACCGGCACGGACGGCCGATGCCCGATGACAACGTCTGGCTCGCCCAGCGTCGCGCCGAACAGCAAGCCCTGACCCGGCTGCTGGAGTCCTTGCCAGCCGACTCCGGCCGCGCCGTTCAAGGCGGCGGCTGCCGCGACACCGCATCAGGCGCCGTCCCGCTCACCCTTGGCCCCATCCCAGCAAGGACACGACCGTGACGAGCCGAGAAGACCGCACCGCTGCCCTGGTCGCCGCCGCGAAAGCCAAGTCCAGCAAGAAGACCGACGACGCCGAGCAAGCCATCCGGCGCCTGCTCAAACGCGGAGAGCCCGTCGCCTTCCAGGCCGTCGGGCGCGAAGCGAGCGTCTCCCACGCCTTCCTCTACAACCACCCCGACCTGCGAGCCCGCATCGAACGTCTGCGCCACAACGCCCGGCCAGCTCAAACTGGGACGCCCCCAACGGATTCCGAGAACACTCTCATCCAAACACTCAGCCTGCAGATCACCGACCTGAAAAAGCGGCACCGCACCGAAGTCCAAGCCCTGCGCGAAGCCCTCGAACAAGCCCACGGCGAAAACCTCGAACTACGCCGCGAACTCGCCCGACGCGGCACCCCCACCCCACCCACCACAGCCAAAACCATCGGCCCCTGCTGACCATCGTCACATCAATCGAAAGAACGGCACTACCTGCGAAAACAAGCAGAAATCAAGATCAAACCGGCGATAACCGTCGGCACCGGGAAAACTCACCTGGCCATCGGTTTGGCGATCCGAGCCTGTCAGGCCGGGCACCGCGTCGCGTTCGCCACCGCCGCCGACTGGGTCGCTCGCCTGGCCGAGGCCCACCACGCAGGCCGCCTGCAGGCCGAGCTGACCAAGCTCGGCCGCTACCCACTGCTCGTGGTCGACGAGGTCGGCTACATCCCGTTCGAGAACGAAGCCGCCAACCTGTTCTTCCAGCTCGTCTCGTCCCGCTACGAACGCGCCAGCCTGATCGTGACCAGCAACAAGGTCTTCGGCCGCTGGGGCGAAGTCTTCGGCGACGGC
>CAWAJX010000014.1:0-87714 GCA_963782405.1 uncultured Actinomycetota bacterium | reverse complement strand
AACCGGACCAGATGTACGAACTCGAGGTCACCGATCTCACCCACCCCGACGATCCGCCGGGCATGTGGGAGTTGTATTCGGGAGTGCTGCGTGGCGACCACGATCACGCCCAGATGGAAAAGGCCTATCGCCACCGCGACGGCCGCACCGTGTGGACCAATATCAACGTCTCGCTCATCCGCGACGACGACGGCGACCCGCAGTACACGCTGATCCTCGTCGAGGACATCTCCGAACAACGCGAGCTGCGCGAACGGCTCAGCTATCGCGCCCATCACGATCCGCTGACCGGACTGGCCAACCGATCCCGATTCTTCGACGCATTGACCGAGGCATTCGCCGATCCCGGTGCGCGCGTGGGCCTGTGCTATGTCGACCTCGACCATTTCAAGGCCGTCAATGACACCTTCGGCCACTCCATCGGCGACGAACTGCTCACCCGCGCCGCCGCCCGGTTGTGCGCGTGCGCGGTCGGCGACAACAATCTCGTCGCTCGCATGGGCGGCGACGAATTCGTCATCCTGGTCCCCCGTACCCGCCGGCGCCGCGAACTGATCGATCTGGCCCGCACGGTGCTCGACGCGTTCACCGTCCCATTCGATATCGACGGGCACCGGTTGCGGATCGGGGTCAGCATCGGCGTCATCTCCGAGCAGGCCGCCGAGACCACCACCGAGGAACTGCTGCAGGCCGCCGACTCCACCATGTACTGGGCCAAGACCGACGGCCGCGGCCGCTACGCGGTCTTCGATCCCAGCCGGCGCCGCCGCGAGCACACCCGCGCCGAACTGCTCGCGGATCTGCCAGGAGCGCTGGCGCGGGGCGAATTCTTCCTCGACTACCAGCCCATCGTGTCGCTGTCGGATCATCGCCCGGTCGCGGTGGAAGCGCTGGTGCGCTGGCACCATCCGCAGCTGGGCATTCTGAGCCCGGCCCGGTTCATCGACCTCGCCGAGAACGGCGGCCACATCATCGCGCTGGGAACGGTCGTGCTGGAACAGGCCTGCCACGAAGGCCGGCGCTGGTGCGATCGGTTCGGCGAACAAGCACCGGTGGTCAGCGTCAACGTCTCGGCGGAGGAGGTTGCCGATCCGGCCTGGCTCGAGCGGGTCCAGAAAGTGGTGGCCGACACCGGGATCGCGCCCGACCGGCTGCAACTGGAGCTCACCGAGCGCACCTTCATGCACGCCATCGGGCGTCCGCTGCAGGCGCTGCACACCCTCGCCGAGTCCGGAATCCGTATCGCCATCGACGATTTCGGTACCGGCTACTCCAATCTCGCCTATCTGGGCCAGCTTCCGCTGCACGTGGTGAAACTCGCCGGCCCGTTCATCCATCGCATCCGCAACGCCGGGACGGTCGGGCGCAGCGATCTGCTGATTCTCGAGACCATCATCGATCTCAGTCACGATCTGGGACTGAGCGTGACCGCCGAATGTGTGGAGACCCGGCATCAGGCCGATCAACTACTCGGCCTGCGTTGCGATTCCGCGCAGGGCTGGTATTTCCACCACCCGGTGCACGCCGATGTGATCGCCGACCTGCTCGAACGCGAACTCACCGAACCGGGCTCGCCGCCGATCGATCTGCCGGGGATCCTCCCGGATCCGCACGGCCTCTGACCTTTCCGGCGCTCGACGCCGGAAACGCAGACGGTGCGGCCGGAACTCCGCACCGTCTGCGCGTATTTCTCACATCCGGATCAGAACGCGGTCCCGCCGGTGGCCGGGGTGCGACCGTGCTTCATGATCACCGCACCGGCCAGTGCCACCGCGGCAGCCGCGGCGACGAAGTAGAAGCCCAGCTCGTACCCGCGATCGGCGAACAACAGCGGAATATCCTTGGTGGCCACGTGATGTCCGGCCACCGAGATCTCGGCGCGCACCGGATTGGCGTTCAGGAACGCGGTGGCCACCGCGATACCGATCGCGGCACCCATCGAGTTCATCACCCCGAGCATGCCCGCACTGATGCCCTGCTGTTCGGCCGGGACACCCTCCACGATGAGATTCGGCGTCGAGGCGTAATACAGGCCGAAGGCCAGGCCGTACACGGCACTGATCAGCGCGATGACCGGCCAGCTGTGTTCGAAGAACCCCAAGGCCGCAGCCGTCACCGCCATCACACTCAGGGCCAGGATCAACGGCGACCGCGCACCCGAGCGGCGAATCCAGAATCCACCGAGCAGCCCGGCGATCATGCCGATCACCGCCTGCGCCAGCGTCACGTTCACGGCGAATCCCAGCAGGCTCAGATCGTCACCGTAGGTGTAGCCCGGATCGAGGCTCACCTGCACGGCCTGCGCCGGCAGGGTCTGTCCGGTCTGCGCCTGGATCTCGGCGATCGTGCCCTGCACGACACCGGCGGTGACCTCCGAGGCAGGTGGCGACTGGGTCATGTACCCCGCCGCGTAGCCCTGATAACCGATCATGAACGAGGCCAGTAGCGCGATGAACAACACGACGCTCACCCGCGGGTTGAACAGCAACTTCATATCCATGATCGGTTGCCGCACCCGCAGTTCCACGAGCGGGAAGACGGCCAGCAACAGCAGTCCGGCGATCAGCCATACGAGCGTGGACGGCTCCGCCCAGCCCCAGTCCTGGCCCTTGTCCAGGTAGATCAGCGTCAGCGTGGCGCCCGCGGCCAGCAGGACCGCGCCCACCACATCCAGGCGCTGCGGTGTCCGCAACCGCGACTCGGGCACGATCAGCGCCACCAGCGGAATCATGATGACGGTGAAGACGAACAGGAACCAGAAAATCGCCCGCCAGCTGTGGTGATCGACGATGTAGCCACCGATCAGCGGCCCGGCCACCGCCGAGACACCCAGACCCGTGGAGGCGATACCGAGGCCGATCGGCACATACTTGCGCGGCATCAGATCCCGGATCAGACCGTAGGAGATGATCGCCGTGGCGATCGCCGTGGCCTGCAGGCCGCGCCCGAGCAGGAACAGCATCCAGTTGCTGGTGATCGCGCAGATCGCGCAGCCGATCATGAAGAGCACCCCGCACAGCAGGAACATGCGCTTCTTACCCCAGATATCGCTCATCTTTCCGATCAGCGGTGAGGCCGCGGCGCCGATGACGCCGAAGATGATGATCGCCCAGTTGATATTGGCGCCCTGGTCGGGGAACGTCGGCGCGATCTGGCGCAGGGCCGCCGACACCATGACGAACTGCATGGGCGCGACCTCGGTGAACAGCACGATCACCGCGAGCACCGTGAAGATGCGCAGTTTGGACGCACCGTCGAGCCGGCCGCTGAGATCGGCCGGCTCCGGTGGTGTCGTGGCTTCGAGGGAGGTGGACATTGGCGTCCTCCAGGTGACAGGTGAACAAGATGGCGTGAACCGTGTCACATTCCGAAGATCCGACCTATCGGTAAGCCCGGTCAGTGGGACCGGGCTCACCGAGACTGGGTTCGGTCCCCCGTCTCGCCGAACCCGGTACCGTCCGCGGCTCGCGCGGTGCACAATGCTGTGATGCTCACGTTGTACTACGGCTTGTTCTTCCTGCTGGTCGAGGGAGAACGGTTGGGCCATTTTGTCGGAATATGAACTGCCGCCGCGGCTTTCCGGTTCACCCGCCCGGCCTCAGCCGATATTCGCCGACAGGTCGGGCGCCATCCGATACACCTCGTCACGCCAGTTGTTCCAGGCGTGGATTCCGAAGGCCGGGAAGTCGTAGGCGACATTCCCCGCCCGCAATGCCGCCATCCGCACCTGGAACGACCGGGTATTCACCAGCGCCAGGGCCTCCAGGCCCATTCCGTTGACCGTGCCCGCAGTCGGCCCGTCGGTGGCGGTCGGCAGACCACTGCCCGCGGAGATCCACAGCCGGGTGTTGTTGTGGATCAGCCTCGGCGCGAACACGAACGGGTCCATCCGCAGCCACTGCGGCCCCCACGGCGGCGCCATCGAATCGACGTTGTAGCCGCCGGCGTCGAGCATCGCGATCCGGATCGCCTCGCGCATACCGGGGGCCGAGATGTTGAGGTAACCGGACAACGATCCGGCGAAACTGAACTGATCGGGATGGTAGGCGGCCAGCGTCAGCGCGGCACTACCACCCATCGACAGCCCGAAGACACCGTTCCGGTCGGCACGGAATCCCAGCCGGTCACGCAATGCGCCGCGCAGATTCTGCGTCAGGAAGGTTTCCCACGTGTAGGTGTAGGACTTGCCCGGGCCACCGGAGAACGCTTGCAGCGCACCCGACCCCGACGAGGATCCGGCACCGGGCGGCACGCCGAGGAAGTTCGACGGCGCGTTCCAGTCCGCGTAGAAACTGGACTGCCCACCGACCGGCATGACCACATTGATGTTCTGCGAGGTCAGCAGGTGGGCGACATCGGTCTCGATCTCCCAGCCGTTGAGGTCGTCGCGGGCACGCATCCCGTCCAGGGCGTAGACCACGCGATCGGTGTTGCCGTCGGCGGCCCGGAAGACCCGCGATTTGATCGGTCCCATACTCGAGTCCACCCAGAAATCGATCCCCGAGGGGTCGAAGGCCGCCGCCGCTCGTGGCAGCTGGCCGGAAACCGCGGCACCGAGCGGCACGATCAGCGCCAGCGCGAGCGTGAGCACGGACCGAGCGAGCGGTGTTCCGGTCCGGACGGATCTCTCGCGACGACGTAATCTCCGCATGTAACAGCACCTTTCGTGATCGAACGCCGTGATTCGCGCCCCCTTGGCTCATCGACGACGGTGCGCAGCGACGCTGCGCGTGTCACGCCCCTATCGACCCCTCCACTCGCGCCGTTACCCAAATGTGATGTTTAACCTGCCGGTGGCTGTTTCCGCATAACCGACATACCGGCGTCCCACGACGCGGACACCAGCTCGGCAGCATCGAGCGCGATCGTGCGGGCGACCTTCTGCGGCGCCCCGCCGATGAGACCCCGCCAGGGCAGATACCGCAGTATCCGCACATTCAGATTGCGGAAGCCGATCATCGCCTTGCTCCCGGGCGCGTACCACGCACCCACCCCCTCGGCGAACTTCTGACAGGCGTCGACCATCGGGCGCATTCGCCGCTCGTACCGCGCGAAGGCGATGCGGTGATCGCCCGCGGCCTCGGCCAGTTCGGCGGCCAGCACATAGGCTCCGACCAGCGACAGATCCGCACCTTGTCCCGACAGCGGCGAGGCGCAGTACCCGGCGTCGCCCACCAGCGCGACACGGCCCGAAGACCAGGCCCGCATCCGGATCTGAGCCATCGCGTCGAAGTAGAAGTCCGGTGCTGCCGGCAGCTCGCCGAGCAGTGCCGGCACCTCCCACCCCTCCCCGGCGAAGGTCTCGGTCAGGATCTCGCGCTGACGGGCGGTATCTCGATAGTCGCAGCCGAGCGGATCGGAGGCCCACGCGAAAATCGCCTTGGCCTCGGCATTCGACCGCGCACTGTAACTACCGGCGATCTTTCCGGGCGAGTTGTAGTCCAGTTCCCAATGGTCGAGGCCGAGCACATTGGGAATGGTGTAGATCGAGATGTAGTAACCCATGTGCCGGAGGAATTCCGACTCCGGACCGAACACCAGTTTGCGAGTGTTCGAGTGCACACCGTCCGCCCCGATGACCAGATCGAAGGTCCGCGGTCCGGCGTTCTCGAACACCACGTGCACGCCCTCGCCGTCCTGGGTCAGCGCGCTGATCGAATCGCCGAACAGGTATTCCACCTCGTCACAGGTCGCCTCGTACAACACCTCGACCAGATCACCGCGCTGAATCTCGGTATCTCCGTTCGCGCCGACACCGTTGAAGGTCTCACTGTCGATACTCGCCCGCACGCGGCCGGACGCGTCGACGTAGGAGGTTCCCCGCTTTCCGGTACTGCGTTCGTGCACCCGATCCAGCAGACCCATCCGCCGGATCACCTCGGTGGCGGTACCCAGCACGTCGATGGCTTGACCACCGGCGCGCAGCGAAGGCGACTTCTCCACCACCGTGGGCTGTGGTCGGCCACCTTCGATGCCTTGGCCCGCCCCGATATCCGGCGCCTGCTCGCGGACAATGTCGGCGAGGCGCGCGCCGGTCTGGCGAGACTGATCGAGGATGTGGCGGAACCACCCGTGGCGGAGCCGGGTCCCGCCGGTCGCCCGGTGACGGATGACGAGGCGGTAGGCGCGCTGTGTCAGGTTCTGCTCACCGGTCTGGCCGCACAGCAGTTGATCGACGCGCAGAGCACACCGCGCGGGCGCGATCTCGCACGCGCCATCCGGTTGATCGCCACGCGCTTGGACGAGGCGGGACCGGAATGACCGCGGTCTACCGGTCCGGGAACGACACCGAGAATCCGACGGCGATGAGCGCGGCGGCGATGACGGACAGAACGGCGATGCTCCACATGGCGGACCTCTTCGATTGTGAGCCAAGCGGATTCACCATAGCGTGACCGGGATCACCAGGTGACGGAACGGGATCATTCGGAACCCATTGCGCGCCATTGCCGCGGCGACACCCCAGCGGTGTTGCGGAAGAGCCGCGCGAAATAGCCCGGATCGGAAAGTCCGACGCGGCGGGCGATCTCGCCGATCGGCAGATCGGTACTCGCCAGCAACCGCCTCGCCTCGGCCATGCGCCGCTCGATGATCCAGTCCTGCACCGTCCGCCCGGTCCGGCGGCGCACAACGGTCGTCAGATGCCCGGCCGACATCCCCACCGATTCGGCCACGTCCCGCAGCGACAGCTCCCCCGCGTATCGCGCGCCGATGACGTCGAACACCGCCGCCAGCAACGGTTCTCCGCTGCGGCGCAGATCACCGACCGAGTCGGCGGCGATGCGGGCGAGGTCGATCAGCAACAGCGTGACATAGGCCAGCGCCGCTTCCCGATAGCCGTCCGCCCGGGCGGTCAGCTCCGATTCCAGCGAGTCGATCATGCTGTCCCACATCGCCTTCCGCTCTGCCGGCAGATCCAGCCGCAGCAGACCGCCACGGCGGCCGTGCAGGAAGGGGAACAGCAGCGGATGGGCGCGCCACGCCGGCCACGGCGCCCGCCCGGCGCCATCGAGCGCCAGCGGATCGAAGGTCACGACCACGCATCCCTCGAAGACCGGCACGTCCGCGGCGTCGATCACCTCACCCGCGGCCACCACGTACACCGAATCGGTACCCGGATTGCGCATCAGCGCCGGGAACTCGTGAATATGGCGATGATTCTCCTCCGGCGTCACCTGCTCCTCGATATGCACCACCGATACCGGCGACGCGCCCGGGTCACCGCGGTAGCCGTAGACCGGCACCCCGTCCCGATGACGTATTGCCCGCGCCATATCGAACAGCTCCGCAGCCATCCACCGACAATAGTCCTATTTTTCCCGAATATCGGCCGACAATACCGGCTCCCAGTGGTAGACGATCGAATCATGACCAAAAATAGTCCCCACACTGCCCTGCCGGCACCGCCGGACGGCCACGACTATCTCCCCGCCGCCGGCCGCGATTCCATGCTCCCGTTCTACGATCTGCTCGCTCGCGCGCTCGGCATGGCGAAGATCTACGACAGCCTGATCGATTACGCGGCGTTGCGGCCCGGTCAGCGTGTTCTGGAAATCGGCTGCGGTACCGGCAATCTCATCGTTCGGGCCAAGAAGGCAGAGCCACGAGTCGACGTCGTCGGATCGGATCCCGACCCACTGGCACTGGCGCGGGCCGAACGAAAGACGCGCGCACTGACCGGAATCCGATTCGAACGCGGGTACGCCCAGCAACTGCCGTTCCCGGACGGCGAATTCGATCGAGTGCTGTCGTCGATGATGTGGCACCATCTGCCCGACGACGCCAAAACCGCCGCCGCCCACGAGGTTCGGCGCGTACTGCGCCCCGGCGGATCACTGTATCTGGTGGATATCGGCGGCCACATCACCGCCGCCGACGGCCGCAATGCGCGCCGCGCGCTGCACAATCCGCATGTGAGCGGCAATCTGGGCAACGCCATTCCCGAGCGATTCGCCGCCGCGGGCATGGAATGCGCCGAGATCGCCACCGAGCACCGGCGTCGCATCGGCCGCCTCACCTACTACCGCGCCACCCGCCAGGACTGACGCCCGTCCCCATCCGCGTCGTTGCCCGCTCGAGACCGGTCGGGGACGCGGATGTGGTGGCTTCGCCGGGACCTTCCGAGCTCAAATCAATAGATGCGCATATGCCCGTGGGGTAATGAGTGAGAGGCGAAAAAATCGGCGCGGGCCGTTTCCGGCCCGCGCCGATTGCCCGCGCTATCGCTTTGTGCGGTCCCGCTTCTCCCGCACCCGCACCGAGATGCGCACCGGAGATCCGTCGAAGCCGAACTCCTCGCGCAGCCGCCGCTCCAGGAAGCGGCGGTAGCCGGCCTCGAGGAATCCGGTGGTGAACAGGACGAAAGTCGGCGGACGGGTGGTCGCCTGAGTGGCGAACAGCACCCGGGGCAGCCGACCACCACGCATCGGCGGCGGCGTGGCGGCGATGACTTCCTTGAGCCACGTGTTCAGGCGACCGGTCGGGATGCGCTGATCCCAGGACTCGAGCGCGGTCTCCATCGCGGGAACGAGTTTCTGGACGGCGCGGCCGGTCTGCGCGGAGATGTTGACCCGCTGCGCCCACGGCACCCGAACGAGTTCGCGGTCCACCTCACGTTCGAGCTGGTAGCGGCGATCCTCATCGACCAGATCCCATTTGTTGAACGCCAGCACCAGCGCACGTCCGGTATCGGCGACCATGCCGATGACCCGCAGGTCCTGTTCGGTGATCGGTTCGGAGGCGTCGATCAGCATGACCGCGACCTCGGCCGCCTCGATCGCCGCCTTGGTTCGCAGCGAGGCGTAGAACTCGGTGCCGTCGGCAGTGCCGACCTTGCGGCGCAGGCCCGCGGTGTCGACGAAACGCCATGTCTTGCCACCCAATTCGACCAGCGAATCGACCGGATCGACGGTGGTGCCGGCAACGTCGTGGACCACCGAGCGCTCATCGCCGGACAGCTTGTTCAGCAGACTCGACTTGCCCACATTGGGCTTGCCGACCAGCGCCACCCGTCGCGGTCCCCCGCCACCGCCGCCCTCACGCGGGGTTTCGGGCAGCACCGCGAGCACATCGTCGAGCAGATCACCCGTGCCGCGCCCGTGCGCCGCCGAGACCATCCGCGGTTCGCCCAGGCCCAGTGACCACAGCACCGCCGCATCGGCTTCGGCCTTCTCGCCGTCGACCTTGTTGGCGACCAGGATCACCGGAGTCTTGGAGCGGCGCAACGTCTTCACTGCTGCCTCGTCGGTCGCGGTCGCGCCGACGGTGGCGTCGACCACCAGCAGAATGGCGTCCGCGGTCCCCATGGCGAGTTCGGCCTGACGTGCCACCGACTGCTGCAGCCCCTTGGCGTCCGGCTCCCAGCCGCCGGTGTCCTGCACCAGGAATCGGCGACCGGCCCAGGTCGCCTCGTAGGAAACCCGGTCGCGGGTCACGCCCGGAATATCCTCCACGACCGCCTCACGGCGGCCGAGAATCCGGTTCACCAGAGTCGATTTGCCCACATTGGGGCGGCCGACGACGGCCACCGTGGGCATCGGCACGAATTCGCCCGGCTCGGCATCACCGTCGAAATCGGTGATCTCCCAGTCGGATTCGTCGGACCAGATCCCGTCACCGGCGACGGTGTCGGTACTCGGTGTCGTACTCGGGCTCATCCGCGCTCTCCCACTGTGATCTGCTGTGCCACAACGCGATACAGCTCGTCGATGACCTGCTCCATATCCAGCTCACTGGTGTCGACCCGCACCGCGTCGTCCGCCGGCCGCAGCGGCGATACCGCGCGGGTGGAGTCCAGATTGTCGCGGCGCTGAACATCGGCGAGTACGGCCTCGTAATCGTCGCCCCGGCCCTCGGCGATGTTCTGCTGATTGCGCCGGGATGCCCGGGCCTGCGCCGAGGCGGTCAGATAGATCTTGGCGTCCGCGTCGGGCAGGACGACGGTGCCGATATCGCGGCCCTCGACCACGATCCGGCCGGCCGCGGCCGCGATATCGCGCTGCAGCGCCACCAGCTGAGTCCGCACCTCGGCCACCGCCGACACCGCCGACACCGCCTTGGTGACCGCATCACCGCGAATCTCGGCCGACACATCCACACCGTCGAGTTCGATGACCTCGCGACCGGGATCGGTGCCGATGGTCAGCGGCAGATCCTTGACCGCGGCCTCGATCGCGGCCGGATCGGTCAGCTCGGCACCACAGCGCAGCACCTGCAGGGTGGCGACTCGATACATCGCCCCCGTGTCGAGGTACCGCGCGCCCAGCCGGGTGGCGAGCCGGCGCGACACACTCGACTTACCGGTACCCGACGGACCGTCCATGGCGACGACCAGCTCCGAGGTACCGTCCGTTCCGATGCCGGATCCACTCACCTCGCGGCCTCCTCGGATGCGCTCGTCCAGCATTTCCACACCACTCACCACTGCACCGACCCCTCTCACAGCTCCACCTCCTCGTAGAGCTTCCCGATTTCGTCGCGACCCAGCACCCGCAGGGTGCCCGACCGCTGATCCCCCAGTGCCACCGGCCCGATATGGGTACGGACCAGCGCGATCACCGGATAACCGACCTCGTCCAGCAACCGGCGCACGATGTGTTTGCGGCCCTCGTGCAGGATCACCCGGACCAGCGATTTGCCCTCGGCGACCTCGACCACCTGGAATTTGTCGACCTTGGCCGGGCCGTCGTCGAGCTCGACCCCGTCGCGCAACTGCTTGCCGACGCCGCGCGCAATCTCACCCTGCACGGTCGCCATATAGGTCTTCGACACCTCGAACGACGGGTGCATGAGGCGATGTGCCAGATCACCGTCGTTGGTGAGCAGCAGCAGCCCCTCGGTGTCGGCGTCGAGGCGGCCGACGTGGAACAGCCGCTGGCCCGCCATCACCCGCTCGGCGACGATATCGCCGACGCAGGGCCGGCCCATCTCATCCGACATGGTCGATTGGAATCCCTTGGGCTTGTTCAGCGCCAGATAGACCTGTTCGGCGCGGACCACCACCCGGACCCCGTCGACCCGGACGACCGCGGTATCAGGATCGACGCGCAGGCCCTGTTCGCGCACGATCGCGCCGTCGACCTCGACCCGCCCCTGTTCGATGAGCTCTTCGGCAGCGCGCCGGGAGGCCACACCGGCCTTGGCGAGCACCTTCTGCAATCGCTCACCCTCACCCCACGGCAGTTTCTTGGGGCCGGTCGCCTCCGCGTCCACATTCTGGTGGCGGGCGGGTTTGGCGAAACTCAGCACGGTAGGCGGAGTCTTGCGCTTCTTCGGCTTCGGCGCGGAAGTCTTCGACTTGGGCGCAGCGGCACGCGAACGGCCGGTCGAAGCACCGCGGTCCCACGAACCACCGGCGTCACCCCGGCTCGAACGGGTGTCGTCACGGCCATAGCGGTTCTCACCGCTGCCCGAACGGGCGGCATCACGGCCGTACCGGTTCTCACCCCGGCCCGAACCCGCAGCATCACGGCCATAGCGGTTCTCACCCCGGCCCGAACCCGCAGCATCACGGCCGTACCGGTTCTCACCCCGGCCCGAACCCGCAGCATCACGGCCATAGCGGTTCTCACCCCGGCCCGAACCGGCGGCATCACGGCCGTACCGGGCATCACCGTCACCGCGGCCCGCGCTCGCCGCACGGCCCCGGGTGAACCGGTCGTTACCGCGACCCGCGCTGTCCCCCCGCCCGTAGCGGTCGTCGCTGCGGCCGGGCCGCGCGGTGCGGCCGTAGCTGTCGCCGCCGCGTTCCTGGCGATCGTCGGGACGGCCGGGGCGCGCCCCTCGGGTGTCGCGGCCGCGTCCGTAGGAATCCTCTCCACGTCCGTAGCGATCGCCGCGTCCCGATCCGCCACGATCGGCGCCGGGGCCGCCGCGCGGGCTGTCACGCCGGTCGGAGCGGCCGCTTCCCCCGCGGCCACCCCCACGAGGCGGGTCGCTGTGTCGATTCCTACGGTCCGGTGTGCCATCTCGGCGAGCGGGTGTATTCACGTGGTCCTCTGGTCATCTGCCAGGCTGTGAGCCTGTCAATTCTCGGTGCCGAGATCGATATCCGATTCGGCGGGTTTCTTCAGCTTGGTGTACCGGGGGTCGGTCTCCAGGCTGTCGTTGATCTCATCGATCAGGTCGACGCCCGGTAGCAGGGGCGCCAACGACGGGAGTTCCGTCAGCGACGCGAGCCCGATCCGTTCCAGGAACAGCTCGGTGGTGACATACAGGGTGCCGTTGGTATCGACATCGGTACCGGCCTCGGCAATCAGTCCGCGCGCCACCAGGGTGCGGATGACACCGTCGACGTTCACACCGCGTACAGCACTCACTCGTGCTCGCGTAACCGGTTGACGATAGGCGATGACCGCCAGAGTTTCCAAAGCAGCCCTGGTCAGCTTCGATCGCGCACCATCCAACAGCATACGTTCCACATACGGGGCGTAGCGGGTGCGGGTGTACAGACGCCAGCCGTCACCTACATAGCGCAGGTCGATTCCGCTGTCTCGCGCCGTCCATTCGGCCGACATTTCCAGCAGGACGCGTTCGACCCGGCTGTGCGACTCACCGACCGCGGCGGCAAGCAGTTCCAGCGGAGCCGGCGCGTCCACCACCAGCAGCATCGCCTCGAGCGCCGAGCGCAGTTCCTCGTTGTCGAGGGGCCGCGCCGCCTCCTCCTCGTCCGGATCGTCCTCGGTCTCCGGTTCGGCACCCACGCCGACCGGATGATCCGCTTCCCGCGTGATCTCCTGTTCCGGCGCTGCCGTCGAGGCCGCCGGTTGCCGCGCATTGATGACGGCGTATGCGGCCGCGGCGGAATCCGGTCGATCCCCGGGCTCCCGCACGTCCGGCACCGCCTCTTCTTCGGGCATCGTCATCCGTAATCCTCGTCGATTGTCACGGTCTCGGCCGCACGGTCGACGGCATCGTCGCCGACCCACCGCACTGCCAGCGGGCCCAAGGGGTCGGGCTGGTCGAATTCGATCGTCTTGCCGCGATACAGCTCGAGCAGAGCCAGGAACCGGGCGACGATCTGAATCGGCAACTCGCAATCGGCACACAGATCGTGAAAGCTCGACCACTGCCCGGCGCCCCGTTTCATGAGCATCTCCAGCACCAGCGCCGCCTGTTCGGCGACCGAGATGGCGTGGTTGTGCAGATGGTCCAGTCCCACCGTCGGAGTCGGCCGCGGCCGGAACGCGGCGGCGGCGATATCGGCGAATCCCGCGGCATCCACCCCGAGGCTGACCTCGGGCAGCAGGGCCAGGAACCGTTCCTCCAGCGATACCGCGCGCGGGTAGCGCCGCAGCGCCGCCGCCTCCAATTCGCCGAGCAATACCGCGACCTGCTTGAACGCCCGGTATTGCAGCAGCCGCGCGAACAACAGATCGCGCGCCTCGAGCAGTTCCAGATCGTCGGCGTCGGAGACCTCGCCCGAGGGCAGCAGCCGCGCCGCCTTCAGATCGAGCAATGTCGCGGCCACCACCAGGAATTCTGTGGTCTGATCGAGAATGCGGTCCGCGCGCACGGTGGGATCGCGTTCCAGGCTCGCGGTCAGTTCCTTGGTGTAGGCGATGAATTCATCGGTGACCTTGTGCAGCGCCACCTCGGTGACATCGAGGCGGCGCTGGCTGATCAACTGCAGCAGCAGATCGAACGGCCCCTGGAAATTGCTCAGCCGCAGGTGGAACCCGCTGGGTTTATCCGCAGTCCCGGTGTCCGCGCCGACGGTATCGGTGTCGTGCGATGGTTCGGTGTTCGGCACTTCGACGGCAGGGTTTTCCGGTACGACCTCGGCAGCCGGTGGTCCGGCCTCGCTCACCGGCCCGACCGGTGGATGACTTCCCGTGCCATCGCCCGATATGCTTCCGCGCCACCGGATTTGGGCGCCCACGTGGTGATCGGCTCACCGGCGACACTGGCATCGGGGAAGCGAACGGTGCGGTTGATCACGGTGTCGTACACCAGATCACCGAATACCTCCACCACCCGGGCCATGACCTGCCGCGAGTGCAGCAACCGCGCATCGAACATGGTCACCACGATGCCCGATAGCGTCAGCCGCGGGTTCAGCCGGTCCCGCACCTTCTCCACCGTGTCGGTGAGCAGTGCCAGGCCGCGCAGTGAGAAGTACTCGCACTCCATCGGAATGACCACACCGTCCGCGCAGGCGAGCGCGTTCACGGTGAGCAGGCCGAGCGAGGGCTGGCAGTCGATGAGGACGTAGTCGTACCGATCCCGCAGCGGCGCGATCGCTCTGCCCAGGGTCTGTTCCCGGCCGACCTCGTTGACCAGCTGGATCTCCGCCGCCGACAAATCGATATTGCTCGGCAGCAGATCCATTCCCTCGACCTTGGTGCTCATCAGCACATCGTTGGCATTGGCCCGCCCGCCGACGAGCAGATTGTGCACGGTGAGATCCAGGTCGTGATGGGCCACGCCGAGACCGGCCGACAGCGCACCCTGCGGGTCCAGGTCGACCAGGAGGACCTTGCGGCCGTATTCCGCCAGGGCGGCGCCCAGATTGATGGTCGAGGTGGTCTTTCCGACGCCGCCCTTCTGATTGCACATAGCGACGATCAGAGCGTCACCGTTGCGCGACAACGGAGGTGGTTCGGGAATATCGCGCAACGGGCGTCCGGTCGGTCCGAGTTCGGTGCCGTCCGCCACTATGTCGTTCGCCTCCCAGAGTCGTCGGGCCGCCTGTTCGATCCGGAGGCCGGTTCGGATACTCGAAAGCGGTTCAGCCGCAGCACTGTTCGGCGGCTCGGCCGCACCGGCTGTCGTCATGTCCGCTGCTCCTTCAATTGTCTTGCTCGTTGCCCCGCCGCGCGCTGCGGAACAGCGGGCGGCCGGTACACCGAACGCCGATGCACCACACCGCCGCTATAGACGCTACCGCCTCCGAGCGCAAGACCGATGATCGGACACGCTCGGGGAATCCGCCCCACCGTTGCGCAATTGTGTCATCGCGCAGCGCCGACACCCGCATTCTGTCGTCTTTCGAGCGCATTGCGAAACCCTTTGGGCCAAAACAACTGGCCGAAACAACCACCAACCGCGCGAACCGCCCAAAGGACCGGCGCCCGGAAACAGCGGACGATGCCGCTATCGCGCCCGCGGATGCGCGGTAGCCCACACCTCGTGCAGTGTGTTGACGGTGACCAGGGTATAGATCTGCGTCGTCGTCACCGAGGCGTGGCCGAGTAATTCCTGCACCACCCGGACGTCCGCGCCGCCGTCGAGCAGATGGGTGGCGAAGGAATGCCGCAGTGTGTGCGGCGACACCGCCGCACCGATTCCCGCGCGGTCCGCCGCATCCTGCAGCACCTGCCAGGCGCTCTGCCGCGACAACCGCCCACCGCGGGCGTTCAGGAACAGTGCCGGATTGCCGCGTCCTCGCGCCGACAGCGCCGGCCGCCCGCGCACCAGATAGGCCTCGAGGGCCGCCAGCGCCGGCCGCCCGATCGGCACCATGCGCTGCTTACCGCCCTTGCCGTGCAATACGACCGAGCGATCGGAGGTATTGATATCGTCGATATCGAGGCCCACCACCTCCGAGATCCGGGCACCGGTGGAGTAGAGCAATTCCAGCAACGCGCGGTCGCGCAGATCGCGCGGACCTTCGCCGGCACCACCCGCGGCGGCGAGCAGTCTCGAAATATCCTCATAGGGAAGTGCTTTGGGCAAACGGCGAGCCGGTGCCGGCGGCTTCACACCGTGGGCGACATCACTGCCGGTCAGACCCTCCGCTGCCGCGAATTGATGCAGACCGCGCACCGCGACCAGCGCCCGGGCGGCGGAACTGGCGGCCAGTGGCCGGTGCCCGTCTCCCCCGGCGCGCAGTGACACCACAAAATCGGCGATCCCGCTCTCGGTCACCCGGTCGAGATCGCCGACACCGCGACCCACCAGAAAGTCCTGATAGCGCCGCAGATCCCGCCGATACGCGCTGAGGGTATTGCCGGAGGCGCCCCGCTCCACCGTCAAATGATCGAGATAGGCCCGGATCTGCCGATCCACCATGCGACTCACCCGGCCGGGCGCGGTGACACATCCACCGATTCCCGAACGGGAGCGGCGGTGACAGCGGCATTCACGCTGCCATCATGACACCGCCGCCCGACAATCCCGCACGAAACGCGTCGCCGCCTCAGGCCCGGTCCGGTTCCGCGGCCTTGCGATCCAGCAGCCGCGTGGGCAGACCGGGCCAGGGCGCATCGGCGGAGCGCAACAGTGTTCCCTGCGCCCGCGCGGTCGCGGCGGCGAGTAATCCGGCCACGGCGGTCGCGTTCTCGATCCGCCCGGCCAGGGCGGCACTCACCGCCTCATCCAGCGGCATACGCACGACGGCCAGGTCGGCCTCCTCCATCTCGGGATCGGGCCGCTCGGTCTCCGACAGCCCCGTCGCGAGATAGATGCGCAGTGCCTCATCGGTGAATCCGGGTGAGAGCACCACATCGACCAGCACCGACCAGTCCCGCGCCGCGAGACCGGTCTCCTCGGCCAGTTCGCGGCGAGCGGCCGCCAGCGGATCCTCTCCCGCGACATCGAGCAGTCCGGCGGGCAGTTCCAGCAATCGCCGGCCGACCGGATGCCGGTACTGGTTGATCAGTACGACCGCGCCGTCGTCGTCGAGGGCGACCACCGAGACCGCGCCGTGGTGTTCGACAACCTCGCGTTCGGCGACCCGGCCGCCGGGCATCTCGACCTCGTCGAGGCGCAGCGCCAGAATCGCACCCGAGTACACGGTCCGGGAGCCGACGGTACGGAAGTCGTGGCTGCCGGGTTCGCTCACCGCCCGACCCGCTCGGCGCCGTCCTCGGCCTCGCCGTGGATCTCCACCGGAAGCCGCTCGGCGGCCTTGTACTTCAGCGCGGCGTTGACCAGCCCCGCGAACAGCGGATGCGGCCGGGTCGGACGGCTCTTGAGTTCCGGATGTGCCTGGGTGGCCACGAAATACGGGTGCACATCGGCGGGTAATTCGACGAATTCGACCAGATGACCGTCGGGCGAGGTGCCCGAGAATCGCAGTCCGCTCTGCCCGATCTTGTCGCGGTAGGCGTTGTTGACCTCGAAGCGATGACGGTGCCGCTCGGACACTTCGGTATCGCCGTAGGTCTGGGCCACGACCGAGCCCGCGTCCAGTACCGCCGGATAGGCACCCAGCCGCATGGTGCCGCCGAGATCTGCCTCACCGGCGACCGCCTGCGCCTGATCGGCCATCGTCGAGATCACCGGATGTGTTGTATCCGGCTCGAATTCGGCGGAGTTGGCATCCTCGAGCCCGACCGACCGCGCGGCCTCGATGACAACGCACTGCAGTCCCAGGCACAATCCCAGCAGCGGAATCGAGCGGGTACGCGCGAACCGGATCGCGCCGACCTTGCCCTCGATACCCCGGATACCGAATCCGCCCGGAATCAGCACGGCATCCACATCGCCCAGATGATGCTGTGCCCCCTCGGGGGTCTCGCATTCGTCGGACTGCACCCAGCGGATATTCACCTTGGCCTTGGCCGCGAAGCCGCCGGCCCGCAGCGCCTCGGTCACCGACAGGTAGGCATCGGGCAGATCGACGTACTTGCCGACCAGCGCGACGGTCACCGCCTCGCGAGGATTGTGCACCCGGTCGAGCAGATCGCCCCAGACCGTCCAGTCCACGTCCCGGAACGGCAGCCCCAGCTTGCGCACCACGTAGGCGTCGAGCCCCTCGCGATGCAACACCCTCGGGATGTCGTAGATCGAGGGCGCGTCGGGGGTGGAGATGCAGGCGTCGACATCCACATCGCACATCAGCGCGATCTTGTTCTTCAGCCCCTGCGGCACGTCCCGGTCGCAGCGCAGGATCAGCGCGTCGGGCTGGATACCGATATTGCGCAGTGCCGACACCGAGTGCTGGGTGGGCTTGGTCTTCAGCTCGCCGGAGGGAGCCAGATACGGCACCAGGGTCACATGCAGGAAGAAACAGTTCTCCCGCCCGACCTCGTGCCGGATCTGGCGGGCAGCCTCCAGGAACGGCTGGGATTCGATGTCACCCACGGTGCCACCGATCTCGGTGATCACCACGTCGGGGATCTGCCCCTGCAGATCCGGGCCGCTCATCGCCAGGACGCGGTCTTTGATCTCGTCGGTGATGTGCGGAATGACCTGCACGGTGTCACCGAGATACTCACCTCGCCGTTCCTTGGCGATGACCGACGAATAGACCTGCCCGGTGGTGACATTGGCATACCGCGACAGATTGCGATCGAGAAAGCGCTCGTAGTGCCCGACATCCAGATCGGTTTCGCCACCGTCGTCGGTCACGAACACCTCACCGTGCTGGAAGGGGTTCATCGTGCCGGGGTCGACGTTCAGGTAAGGGTCCAGCTTCTGCATGGTGACCCGCAAACCGCGAGAGGTCAGCAGCTGACCGAGGCTGGAGGCCGTCAAACCTTTGCCGAGAGAGGAGGCGACACCGCCACTCACGAAGATATGCCTGGTGGCCGTCTGGTAGGGGGAGCGCGCCGGAATCCGCGATTGACTCACGGAACCCCACGCTAACACGAAAATCGGTTGCGAAACGAATGCCACGCGCGATCGGCCCGTGGTTGTGATGCGCGTCTGTCACTTACGTCTCACTCGGCGCAGCAACCTCATGACTGTCCGGGATCGGCGGACCGGCTGCCGCGCGATCGGTCCGGCACTCGCTCCGACGTGTCGATCGGCCGGTTGTTGCTCGGCGGCGCGGCCGATCCGCTCAACCGGGCAGACCGGCGACCGACAGCGAGGTGGCGTCCGGGCCGTCGCCGTAACGACCGGCTTTGCCGCCGAGTTGCTCGGCGAGCCCGAGAGCTGTTGTCACACGACCTATCCGGCGGTCCACATTGTCGACCGTGGTCACCGTAGTATCCAGCCGGTTGTCCCCGTGCACCTGAGCGATCGGCCCGGACCCGGTCGAGGCCCCGGACCGTCCGGCCAGCACCACCCCCGCGCCGCGGCCCCGCAGCGCCCCGGCGAAATGCGCGATGATCGACCCCTGCCCGTTCTGGTCCGCGCGGGCGCCGTCCCCGGTCACCACCACCGCCAGTTGCGCCGGGGCGAGGTCGCCGGTGCCGAGGAACCCGCCGCCACGCAGCGTGTCGACGATGAGCCCGCGTTCCTGGCCGGTGGCCCGTTCGGCATTGTCCGCGGGATCGGTCAGCAACGACAGGCCGAGCAGATCACCGGCGAGACTGCCCTGATCCACCGCATCGGTCTGCAACTGGGCTCCGGCCGGGATCATGTTCGTGACAGTGGTGCGCAACCGATCGCCCTGTGCGGCGTCGACGAAGGCGTCGGTGAGCGCTACCCGGCCGGTGACCTTCGCCCCCGCGGTGGTGAGAGCGGCCGTGACGGCGTCCACATCACCGCCGTCGGCGTCCGGGGTGGTGAACACCAGCACTGTCCGGTCGGCCAGTGTGCCGCCCAGAATCCGGCCCGACGATCGGGCGATGAAATCGTCGGCCGCGCCGACCTGCCGTTCGAGCCGGCTATTGGCCGTCGTCAGCGCCTCGTTGCGCTGCGACAGATCGGGCCCGTCCGATCCGCCGGCACGGACGACGGCCCCTACTACCGCACCGACGACCAGGGCCAGGAAAATCGCGAGCAGGGAGACGACGAGACGACGGAACGAACCCACGATGATCTACCCCTGATTCGATAGTCGATGCAGCCAGTCCTGGGCCTGCCGCCACAGCGAATCCAGCCAGTCCAGTACGTCGCCGCCCAGATGCGAGGACACCAGCACACCCACGATCAGCGCCACCAGCGCCGCGAGCACCACCAGCGCGGTCGCCCAGCCCGAACCACCCCGCCGGTACAGGGTCGCGACGGCTTTGGCGTCCATCAGCTTCGGCCCCGCCTTGAGTCGGGTGAGGAACATCGCCGGATTGGATTCGCGGCGGCTGCGGTCGAAGAAGTCGTCGAGCGAGGCGGGAGCGCCGCAGGTGATGATCAGCGCGGCGCCGTGATGATCGGCCAGCAGCAGCGCCAGATCCGATGCCGCGCCCGAGGACGGGAACGTGGTCGCGCCGATTCCGAGGTCCTGAATCCGCTCCAGCCCCTTGGCATGTCCGTCGGTATCGGCCGGAAGGATGACCTCCGCACCGCATTTCAGAGTGGCGGCGGTGATCTCCTCCGGGTCGCCGACGATCAGATCGGGGCGGTATCCGGCCTTGGTGACGACATCCGCGCCGCGGCCCACGCCCACCAGAATCGGCGCGTACTCCTTGACGAACGGTTTGACGGCCTTGAGATCGTCGCGGCTGTCGGGCCCGTCGGCGACCACCACGACATGACGATTGCGCATCGACAGTTCCAGCGCCGGGACACCGAAACCATCGATGAGCAGGGCACTTTCACTGCGGATGAACTCGATGGTATTGCCGGCGAAGGCCTCCAGATGGTCGGCGAGCCCGTTGCGGGCCTCGATCATTCGCTCGGCGACGACCTCGGCGGTGAGCTCTATCCCCTCGACCAGAACCTCGGGTTCCTTCTTGGTGAGCTTGTCGGCATACACCACACCCGCATCGATGCGGACCTTGCTGCCGTCCTTGATCTTGCCGAAAACATCATGCGAGACAGCATCCAGCAACACGATTCCGTTGGCCGCCAAGACCTCCGGTCCGAGATTCGGATATCGTCCGGAAATCGACGGCGAAGCATTGATCACCGCGGCGACTCCGGCCTCAACGAGCCGGTCAGCGGTAATGCGATCGAATGTCCATCTCATCGAGGACCACCACATCACCCGCCCCGGCCCGCTTGAGCAGACGCCGGGTGTTGCGGTCCACCCGGGCCATCCCGGCGAGGCCGGGAAGCGTTTCGGTGTTGCGGGACAACAGTGCCAGCATCTTCATGGCATCCGATAATGGCGGCAAACTCTCGACCCCGGGTGGAGGCGCGCCGATCGATAGCACATCTCCCGTCATGATGCCAACGCAAGCGGGACGGCCGCCGGTCGACTGGCGTGCCGGGTGCGAGCACTGGTACCGATATGCTTCGGCTCACTGCATCCGAAGGAGAACTCCATGGCCAGCACCACTGTCGACACGGTCATTTCCGCGCCGCGCGACGTCGTCTACCAGCTGTTCGCCGAACGCGACAGCCTCAACGACCATCTGCCCGTGCGAATCACGCTGCGCAAGCCCGGAGCTCCGGAGCCCTCGGGCGTCGGCGCCCACTATCACGTCGGACTGGGCGGTATCGGCGTGACCGAGGAAACCACCGCGCTTGTTCCCGGCGAGCGCATCGAATACCGGATCATCGCCGGTGCGCCGGTCAAGCGGCACGTCGGCATCATCACGCTCACCGATGCCCCCGGCGGCACCCTGGTGTCGTACCGGATGGAATCCGAGCCGTCCCTGCCGGTTCCGGACAAGGCGACCGAATTGTTCCTGCGCGCATTGATCGCGCCGTTCCTCAAGGCCGCGAAGAAGGCCGTCGCGAACTGACATTCGCGGTCTCCGCTCAGCCGGCCGCCGAACCCGCCTCCGCCTTTTCCGCACGCGCGGTGGCCAGCAGTTCCTCGGCGTGCGCGCGGCCGGTCTCGGTGTCGTCGAGACCGGCCAGCATGCGAGCCAGTTCGACGACCCGCTCATCGGTGGTCAGCGCGTGCACCCCGCTGTTGACGCCCTTGCCGTCATCCACCTTGTCCACCACGAGGTGGGTGTCGGCGAAGGCGGCCACCTGCGGCAGATGGGTCACCACGATCACCTGGTGAGTGCGGGCCAGCTGCGCCAGCCGGCGCCCGATCTCCACCGCGGCCCGTCCTCCGACTCCGGCGTCGACCTCGTCGAAGACCATGGTCGAACCGTAGTCGGAGGAGGCCAGCACGACCTCCAGGGCCAGCATCACCCGCGACAGCTCACCGCCGGATGCGCTGCGGCTCAACGGCAGCGACTGCGCGCCCGAGTGCGCCGACAGCCGGAATTCCACCTCGTCGACACCCATACCACCGGCGTGCAGCTCCGCACCGTCGACGGTGATGGGTGCGCTGTCCTGTGCGCCCGCCGTCAATTGCCGCACCTGCACCTCGAGTGAAGCGCGGCCCATCGCGAGCCCGCTCAGTTCCGCACTCACCGCGGTAGCCAGTTTGCGGGCGGCCTTGCGCCGGGCCGCGGTCAGTTTCTTCGCCGTCTCCCGTACCTGTACCGCCGCGGTCTCCACCTCGGCCGCCAGCGCGGCCAGTGCTTCGTCGGATACGTCCAGCGAGACCAGGCGGGTACGCGCGTCCTGCGCCCAGGCGATCACCGCGTCGATATCCGGGGCGTACTTGCGGGTCAGCGATTTCAGTTCCGCCTGGCGGGTGAGCAGACTGTCGAGCGACGCCGGATCGGACGGCAGATCCGACAGATACGAACTCAATTCGGTGGTCACGTCGACAACCACCGCGATCGCCTCGCCGAGCCGCGGCGCCAGCGCTGTCAGGGCGGGATCATCACCGGCCTCCAGCCGTGCCCGAGCCGAACCCAGTGCGTCCAGCGCACTCGCGCCCGCACCCGGCTCGTCACCGGCCCCCGCCAGCGCGTCGTGGGCGGCGCCGGCGGCCTCGCGCAGCGAATCCAGATCGCTGAGCCGCAGCACCTCCGCGACGATGCGCTCGTCCTCACCGGGTTCCGGTGCGACGGTATCGATCTCGTTCAGCGAATGATGCAGGCGATCGGCCTCGAGCGCGAGTTCGCGGCCGCGCGCGGTGCGCTCGAGCAGCTCGGTCCGCGCCTGTAACCAGGTTCGCCGGGCCAGCTGATATTTGCGCAACAGTCCGGATACGGCCGAGCCGGCGAAACGGTCCAGGGCATGCAACTGCTGATCCGGGCGCTGCAATCGCAGCTGGTCGTTCTGCCCGTGCACGGTGAGCAGTGGTGCGGTGAATTCCGACAGCGCCGCCGCCGGGACACTGCGCCCACCCAGATGCGCCCGCGAACGCCCGTCGCTGCCGACGGTCCGTACGGCGATGATGCTGTCGTCGTCGTCGCGTTGGCCGCCGGTGGATTCCAGGACCTTCTCGACCTCGTCGCGGGCGCCGTCGTGCACCTCGTCGATGGTGAACCGGCCCTCCACCACGGCCCGCGTGGCACCGCGGCGAACCCGGCCGGCGTCGGCGCGGGAACCGCCGAGCAGATGCAGTCCGGTGACCACCATCGTCTTACCGGCGCCGGTCTCACCGGTCACACATGTCAGCCCCTCGTGGAACTGGGCCGTCGCGGTTGATATGACGCCGAGGCCGTCAATCCTGATCTCTGTCAGCACGTGTGCTCTCCGTTCGGCGGTGTTGGCTATCGCCTGAGCCGGGGCGCTCGGAGGTATCGCGGGGCTGCCCCGCACTCGGCCGACCCCGCCAGCCTGTCACGGGCAGGCGGAATTTGCGCACCATCCGATCGGCGAACGGTGCCGAATCCAGTCGCACCCAGCGCACGGGTTCGGTACCGCGGACCGCTTCGAACCGTCCGCCCCGCGGCAACGCGATCGTGCGCCGACCGTCCAGGAAGACGATCGCATCGTGGCCGCTCCCATCGGTTTCCACCGCGATGCGCGATTCCGGGCTGGTCACCAGCGGCCGCGCGAACAGCGCGTGGGCGTTGCTGGGTATCACCAGCAACGCCTCGAGTTCCGGCCACACGACCGGACCACCGGCGGAGAAGGCGTAGGCGGTGGAGCCGGTGGGCGTCGCGATCAGCACACCGTCACAACCGAATTGCGATACCGGACGTCCGTCCACCTCGAGGACGACCTCCAGCACGCCCATCCGGGCGGCGTTCTCGATGCTGGCCTCGTTGAGAGCCCATCCGCGTTCCACCACCACATCATCGACGCGGACACTGACATCTACGGTCATCCGCTGCTCGATGCGGTAATCGCCGCGCACAACCTGGGCGAGGGCGTCGTCGAGATGTTCGGCCTCGGCCTCGGTGAGAAAGCCGATGCGGCCCAGGTTGATTCCCAGCACCGGCACCCGGGCCGGGCGGGCCAACTCGGCTCCCCGCAGGAACGTCCCGTCCCCGCCGAGGGCAAGGACCATCTCACAGCCCACCGCGGCCTCCGGCCCGTGCGCCACCATGCGCACCGGATACCCGTCGGGTTCGCCGGTGTCGTCGAAATCGAGTTTGGTGCTGTAGGCCTCGTCCTCGAGAACGCGCAGGCCGATCCCCGCATCGGCGAAGATCTTCGCCACCCGGTGCGCGGTCTCGAGCAGTTCGGAGCGGCCCGGATGGGCGACGAGCAGGATCTCCCGCTTCACTGTGGCCCCTCCTCGACCGCGCGCTGCACCATATCCGCCAGCCCGGCCGGTTCCATATCGGCCGCTGCGGTACCGGGGATGTCCTTGCGCAGCCACAGGAAATATTCGACGTTGCCGGACGGGCCCGGCAGCGGGCTGGCCACCACACCGCGGGTGCGCAGGCCCAGTTCCGCGGCAGCGACGGCCACGTCGGTCACGGCCTCGGCACGCAGCGCCGGTTCACGCACCACACCGCCGGAGCCTACTCGCCGTTTGCCGACCTCGAACTGTGGTTTCACCATGGGCAGCAGATCGGCTCCCGGTGTGCAGCAGGCCGCCAGCGCGGGCAGTACCAGCCCGAGCGATATGAACGACAGATCCGCGACGACCAGGTCCACCGGGCCGTCGATTCCTTCCGGTGTCAGCGCCCGCACATTGGTGCGATCGAAGACGTGCACCCGTTCGTCACTGCGCAGGCGCCAGATGAGCTGGCCGTATCCGACATCGGCCGCGGCCACCTCACGAGCACCCCGATTCAGCAGGACGTCGGTGAATCCGCCGGTCGACGCACCGGCATCCAGGCACCGCTTACCGGCCACACTCAACCCGAGCGGTTCGAAAGCCTCGAGTGCCCCGAGCAGTTTGTGCGCCCCACGCGAAGCCCACTGCACCTCGTCGGTCTTCTCACGGACCAGGAGCGGGGTGTTCGGTTCCACCGCGGTCGCCGGTTTCGACGCGACCGCACCGTTGATCAGGACGCGGCCCTCGCCGATCAACTCGACCGCGTGTTCCCGCGACCGCGCCAATCCTCGTCGAACCAATTCGGCGTCCACTCGCGCGCGCCTGGCCACCTCAGATCTTGTCCACCGTCGCCAGGGCGCCGACCAGCACCTCGTGAGCCTGCTCGAGAATGCGCGCCCGCCGGGTGATATCCGTGCCGGCCCGATCCACGCCGTCGGCATTCTCACCGCTGTTGCGTTGTCCTCCAGGCAATTCCGCCAGCAACGCCGCGACCTCGTCGCGGACCCGGCCCGGATCGGCGAACCCCGCGGTAGCGTCCGCGAGATGCTGACCGGGCATCGGACTCCCCGGGCGAGGACCGGCGGAACCGGGTGGCTGCGGGCGTGGAATGGGCGTAGTCATGGTGCCTCAACGCTACCGGAGTTCCGGCGTCGCGCGGCAGGCGGCCGAGGACCCCCGGGCCATCGCGCGACCGGGCGGTCCGCGGGCCCGGTGCCGGTGATCCGCGGCCGATCCTGCCCCGATGGCGATCGCTCACGTCCGCGCGGCGACCTGCTGCCGTGGACCACCGGCCACCGGCCACCGGAACCCGCGGCATCGCCGTCACAATGACGCGCCGATATCGGCGTCTCTCCAGTGGGGCGGCTGTCGGGTGCCCCTGCCTCGTCTCCGCTCAGCGATACCGACCCGGCGGCCGCATCCCGGAGAGGGCGAGATCCGGCCGATCGGCACACCCGGTCGGACGACTACGCGGCACTGTGCCCGATCGGACTTCCGCAGGTCAGGATCCGGTCCTGTGGCAACGGACGATTCTTGGCACAATGGCGGCGTGCGAGGTGACCGTCGTCCGTCCCGGCCTGCCACGCGCGTGGCCGCCGGGTTCGTGGTGGGTTCCGCCGCGGTGTTCGCGGCGGCGGTGGCGGCCGCCGAATGTGTGCATCGCCGGGCTTCGGGCCGATTACTCGCTCCGGCACAGGCCCCGCGCCCCGGTGAGACCGACGCGGTCGTGGTCCTGGGCTATCCGGCCGCACCCGATGGCAGCACTACGGCATTGCAGCGATGGCGGTGCCGGATCGGCGCTCGATCACTCGCCCCCGATCGCGAGGGTTTCCTCGTCTTCACCGGTAGCGCCGTGCACGGCCCGTGGGTGGAGGCCGAGGTCATGGCCGCGTACGCGCGCGATCGGCTCGGTGTACCTCCCGACCGCATCAGAGTCGAACCGCACGCCGAAAGCACCTGGCAGAATATCGAATTCACGACTCCGATCATCACGAACGCGGACCGCATCATCATCGCCTCCGACCCGATGCACGCAGCCCGGGCTCGCCGCTATCTCCGCATCCAGCGACCCGACCTGGCCGAACGCCTCACCCCGGCCGATGATTACCGTCCCCTCGAGCGCTGGTGGCTCAAGATCCCCACGGCCGCACACGAACTCGCCGCCATCGGCCGCCGGCGCGCCGGAGCCGCGGCCACTCCGATGCTGCGCCGGTTGGGACTGCTCCGGCAATCCGCCACATCGGCGGTCCGCCACGACGCCCCCCGGCCCTGACGCGGCAACGCGGCAACGCGGCAACGCGGCAACGCGGCAACGCGGCAACGCGGCAACGCGGCAACGCGGCAACGCGGCAACGCGGCAACGCGGCAACGCGGCAACGCGGCAACGCGGCAACGCGGCAACGCGGCAACGCGGCAACGCGGCAACGCGGCAACGCGGCAACGCGGCAACGCGGCAACGCGGCAACGCGGCAACCGGCAACGCGGCAACGCGGCAACGCGGCAACGCGCACGGGTTCTGAGGGGTGCTCAGCCCGTCAAGGCGATGGCGCGTCCCGGGTTCGCGTCGAGCAGTTCGTCCAGGCGCACGATCGCGTCCTCGTTGCCGGACGGCTCGGGCCGAACCACGGGCCGGTTGAGTGCGTCGAGATCACGAGCGATATAGGTCGGGCGACGGTCGGCGGGACGAGCGCGCACGTCCTCGATGGTGCTGACACCGGTCAGCACCATCAGCGACGGCAGTTCCACGCAACGAGCGCCATCGATATCGGTATCGAGCCGATCACCCACCACGAGTGCGTTCCGGCTTCCGGCCCGCACCAGCGCGTCTTCGAGCAATGGCGCGTACGGCTTGCCCGCGATGACCGGCTCCGCATCGGTCGCGGCCCGCAACGCCGCCACCATGGCACCGTTCCCCGGCGCCAGACCGCGTTCGTTCGGCAGTGTCGCATCGGCGTTGGCGGCCACCCAGACGGCGCCGGCCCGCACGGCGTAGGAGGCTTCGGCCAGGTCCGGCCACGCGGTGGTCGGCGAATGTCCTTGGACGACGGCGTCGGGCACGACCCCGTCGAAGCGCCGGATCGGCCGCAGCCCCGCGTTGGCGATTTCCGCTGCGAGATCGTCACTGCCCACGATCAATACCGTCGCACCGGACGGTACCCGCGCGGCCAGTACGTGCGCGGCGGCCTGCGCACTAGTCACAACCTCGTCGACGGTCGCGTGGAAACCCAGTTCACGCAGGTGTTCGGCCACCGTGCTCGCCGAGCGGCTCGCATTGTTCGTGACATACATCAGGGCCTGGCCGGCGCCGCCGCTGAGGGCCGCCGGGGCTCCGGCGATCACATCCGCGCCCCGATACAGTGTGCCGTCAAGGTCCAGCAGGAGGGCGTCGAAGCCCTCCCGTAGCGATGCTGCCACTCGTCTACTCCACGTCGTCGTCGCGGGTGCCCGCGAGTTCCTCGGCACGTTCCTCGGCGTCGGTCTCGCTCTCCACATCCGCGGCCGCGGCATTGAGGAACCATTGCAGCGCATCGTCGGAACGTTCCGCCGCCAGCAGCGCCTCCGCGTAGGCGTAGAACAGCCGCGCCGAGGCGGACCCGGAACGTACCGGGTCCAGTTCCGGCGTCTGGAGGGTCACCACGGCCTGATCGTATTGACCGAGATCCATACGCGCACCCGCGACCACGATCCGCAGCTCGGTCGCCTCGTCACCGGACAGTGCCCGCGCCTCATCGCTACGGCCCAGTTCGATCGCCCGCTCGGGCCGGCCCAATCCGCGTTCGCAGTCCGCCATGACGGCGAGCAGCCCGGACCCACCCGACATCCGCCGCGCGGTCCGCAGTTCCGAGAGCGCCTCGGCCCATTCGCCGGCGTGATAGGCGATCACACCGGCGGTTTCGCGAACCACCGCGATCCGGCCTGCGCGGCGGCGGGCCGCCCGGGCGTGTTCCAGCGCCTGCTCGGGATCCTCGTCGAGCAGCTGCGCTGCCACCACCAGGTGCCGGGCGACGGTTTCGGCGTTGCTCTTGTCGAGGCTCAGCAGATCCCGGCGCACGGCACTGTCGAGATCGCTCGCTTGTACGTCGTCGGGCAGCGAAGGCTCATCCGGACGCCCGGACCTGGTATCGCTGCCTACTCGACCACCTTCGCCGCCCCGTCGCCGATGTTCGCGGTCGCCGAACTCGCCGGAACGCGCGCTGGGCGAATCGTCCTGGCGCGGACGGCCTTCCCCGCCGAGCCGGCTCCCCGATCCGCGACCGAAGCCACCGGATCGCCGGTCGTCATCACCGTGCCGGCTGCCGCCGCGGCGATCGTCACGATCGCCGCCGAAGCCCCCGGACCGGCGTTCTCCCTCACCGCGTCCATACCCACCGGATCGGCGATCGTCGCCGCCGCGCCGACTGTCGTCGCCACCACGGGGTGCACCCGCCCGTCGATCGTCGTCGCGTCCCCGGAATCCGCCCTGTCCGCGACGAGCTTCGTCGTTCTGCCGGAATCCGCCGGAACGGCGGTCGTCACCACTCGGTCGCTTATCGTCGTCACCTCGGCGGAACCCGCCGGAACGGCGGTCATCCCCACCTGGTCGCTTATCGTCATCGCCGCGGCGGAACCCGCCCGATCGGCGGTCGTCCCCACCTGCCCGGCGGTCGTCGTCGCTACGCCGGAAACCTCCGGAACGACGGTCATCGCCGCTCGTGCGCCGGTCGTCGTCGCGACGGAAGCCGCTCGATCGGCGGTCGCCTTCACGGCTGTATCCGCCTCCGGCGCGGCGGTCGGAATCGCTGCCGGAGCCGCGTCCGCTTCCGCCTCGCTCGTCGTCGCGTCCCGTGGACCGCCGATCACCTTCGCTGCGACGGAAGCCGCCCGCAGGCCGGTCGCCGCTGTCCCGGCGGAATCCACCCGAGCGCCGCTCTCCGTCGCCCGCGCCCCGCTCGGGTTTGCCGGAGCCGCCCGATTCCGAACCGGTACTACCACGGCGGAAGGGTCTCCTACCGTCGTCATGCTCCGACACAGCGTTACCTTTCTCTGATCCGGCACGCATCGCCGGCGACCATAAACAGACCGTGCGCCGGCGACCGGCACATTTCCACAACCACCACAAATTCAATCACGCGTCACTCACGCGGCCGCATCTGCCCGGCCCGATCGCCAATCCCGACCGGTCGGACGATCCCGCCGCCGGACCCGTCCCGCGACCTGGGTTCTGGCGTGGTGCTGTTGTTTCCGGGTGGGTCCCGGAATGCGGAGAGGCCCCCAACCTGCTGGTTGGGGGCCTCTCTCGAATGTATGTTCCGGCGGTGTCCTACTCTCCCACACCCTGTCGAGTGCAGTACCATCGGCGCAGGTGGCCTTAGCTTCCGGGTTCGGAATGGGACCGGGCGTTTCCCCACCGCTATAGCCGCCGTAACTCTATGAAACCGACACACAGAGAGCCAACCCACCACCCCCGACCGAACCCCCTGGAATCTATCCAGGGTTTTCGATCGCGTGATGCATTGTCTTCTCTGGTATCTGTGTGTTGTTTCAGATACCGCACAGTGGACGCGTAGCAGCTTTGTTGGTAAGTCCTCGGCCTATTAGTACCAGTCACCTCCACACATTACTGTGCTTCCAGTTCTGGCCTATCAACCCAATGGTCTGTTGGGGGCCTTACCCCCTTAAAGGGGTGAGAAACCTCATCTTGGAACAGGCTTCCCGCTTAGATGCTTTCAGCGGTTATCCCTTCCGAACGTAGCAAACCAGCCGTGCTCTTGGCAGAACAACTGGCACACCAGAGGTTCGTCCGTCCCGGTCCTCTCGTACTAGGGACAGCCTTCCTCAAGTTTCTAACGCGCGCGGCGGATAGAGACCGAACTGTCTCACGACGTTCTAAACCCAGCTCGCGTGCCGCTTTAATGGGCGAACAGCCCAACCCTTGGGACCTACTCCAGCCCCAGGATGCGACGAGCCGACATCGAGGTGCCAAACCATCCCGTCGATATGGACTCTTGGGGAAGATCAGCCTGTTATCCCCGGGGTACCTTTTATCCGTTGAGCGACACCGCTTCCACTTGCCGGTGCCGGATCACTAGTCCCGACTTTCGTCCCTGCTCGACCTGTCAGTCTCACAGTCAAGCTCCCTTGTGCACTTACACTCAACACCTGATTGCCAACCAGGCTGAGGGAACCTTTGGGCGCCTCCGTTACATTTTGGGAGGCAACCGCCCCAGTTAAACTACCCACCAGGCACTGTCCCTGAACCAGATCATGGCCCGAGGTTAGAGGTCCAATACGATCAGAGTGGTATTTCAACGTTGACTCCACAAACACTGGCGTGCCCGCTTCACAGTCTCCCACCTATCCTACACAAACCGTACCGAACACCAATACCAAGCTATAGTGAAGGTCCCGGGGTCTTTTCGTCCTGCCGCGCGTAACGAGCATCTTTACTCGTAATGCAATTTCGCCGAGTCTGTGGTGGAGACAGCAGAGAAGTCGTTACGCCATTCGTGCAGGTCGGAACTTACCCGACAAGGAATTTCGCTACCTTAGGATGGTTATAGTTACCACCGCCGTTTACCGGGGCTTAAATTCTCAGCTTCGCCCTTACGAGCTAACCGGTCCTCTTAACCTTCCGGCACCGGGCAGGCGTCAGTCCGTATACATCGTCTTACGACTTCGCACGGACCTGTGTTTTTAGTAAACAGTCGCTTCTCTCTGGTCTCTGCGACCCAACCCAGCTCCGAGTGCAAGACTCATCACCAGATCAGGCCCTCCTTCTCCCGAAGTTACGGAGGTATTTTGCCGAGTTCCTTCACCACAGTTATCTCGATCGCCTTGGTATTCTCTACCTGACCACCTGTGTCGGTTTGGGGTACGGGCCATGTATCAACTCACTAGAGGCTTTTCTCGGCAGCATAGGATCACTGAATTCACCTCAAACGGCTACGCATCACCTCTCAGGCACATGCTGTGCGGATTTGCCTACACAACGCCCTACAGGCTTACACCCGGTAATCCACCACCGGGCCCAGCTACCTTCCTGCGTCACCCCATCGCTTGACTACTACAATCAGGGTCCCGTGCAGCCACTTCTCCTCACCCGAAGGTGATAGGTCCGCTTTTGGACGGTTAGCACAACTGATTCGCCATTGGGCGCGGATACACGGGTACGGGAATATCAACCCGTTGTCCATCGACTACGCCTGTCGGCCTCGCCTTAGGTCCCGACTCACCCTGGGCGGATTAACCTGGCCCAGGAACCCTTGGTCATTCGGCGGACGAGTTTCTCACTCGTCTTTCGCTACTCATGCCTGCATTCTCACTCGCGCAGCCTCCACACCTGGTTCACACCGATGCTTCCCTGGCTACACGACGCTCCCCTACCCACCCAGACGACTGGCCCGAAGGCGATCTGTATGTCTGAGTGCCGCGGCTTCGGCGGTGTACTTGAGCCCCGCTACATTATCGGCGCAGGATCACTTGACCAGTGAGCTATTACGCACTCTTTCAAGGGTGGCTGCTTCTAAGCCAACCTCCTGGTTGTCTCAGCGATCCCACATCCTTTTCCACTTAGTACACGCTTAGGGGCCTTAGCCGGCGATCTGGGCTGTTTCCCTCTCGACTACGAAGCTTATCCCCCGCAGTCTCACTGCCACGCTCTCACACACCGGCATTCGGAGTTTGGCTGACTTCGGTAAGCTTGTAGGCCCCCTAGGCCATCCAGTAGCTCTACCTCCGGCGTGAAACACGTGACGCTGCACCTAAATGCATTTCGGGGAGAACCAGCTATCACGGAGTTTGATTGGCCTTTCACCCCTACCCACAGCTCATCCCCTCAGTTTTCAACCTAAGTGGGTTCGGGCCTCCACGACGTCTTACCGTCGCTTCACCCTGGCCATGGGTAGATCACTCCGCTTCGGGTCCATGACATGCGACTCAACGCCCTATTCGGACTCGCTTTCGCTACGGCTACCCCACACGGGTTAACCTCGCCACACACCGATGACTCGCAGGCTCATTCTTCAAAAGGCACGCCATCACCCCACACACCACAAGGATGCGAAAGCTCTGACGGATTGTAAGCGCACGGTTTCAGGTACTATTTCACTCCCCTCCCGGGGTACTTTTCACCTTTCCCTCACGGTACTAGTCCGCTATCGGTCACCAGGGAGTATTCAGGCTTACCGGGTGGTCCCGGCAGATTCACAGCAGATTTCACGGGCCCGCTGCTACTCGGGTGCCTACTACGAAAGAGAACACGTTTTCGTCTACCGGACTCTCACCGTCTACGGTCGGCCATCCCAGACCAATTCGACTAACGCGATCTTTTCTGACTTCCGCCCAGATCGGCAGATCTGAGAAAGTAGGTCCCACAACCCCGGCCATGCAACGACTGCCGTCTATCACACACAACCGGTTTAGCCTCTTCCGCTTTCGCTCGCCACTACTCACGGAATCACTATTGTTTTCTCTTCCTGTGGGTACTGAGATGTTTCACTTCCCCACGTTCCCTCCACACGCCCTATATATTCAGGCGCGGGTAACACGACATCACTCGTGCTGGGTTTCCCCATTCGGAAATCCTCGGATCTCAGCTCGGTTGACAGCTCCCCGAGGCTTATCGCAGCCTCCTACGTCCTTCATCGGCTCCTGGTGCCAAGGCATCCACCGTACGCTCTTAAACACTTACTAACAAAGATGCTCGCGTCCACTGTGCAGTTCTCAAACAACACACCCACCCAAACCACACATCCAAGACCAGCACCCTCCAACGAAGGCCGGTATCCCAGAAAGTCTGAGCAAGTCGTTTGTTGATTTCCCAGAAAGTTCAGACTCGCGTCTGTTCTTTCAGGACCCAATAGTGTGTCGGTATATCCATCGCCGGCCAGCCAAGAGACAGCCCGGAGTCTGCGATGAAGCCAGTCAGTGTTCCACCCATGAGCGTCCGCAGTCCTACAGATGAGGACTAAACGGTCTCTGCCACAACCACATTCACCTCTGTGATGCGTCATGGAGAAGTGCTCCTTAGAAAGGAGGTGATCCAGCCGCACCTTCCGGTACGGCTACCTTGTTACGACTTCGTCCCAATCGCCAATCCCACCTTCGACGGCTCCCTCCACAAGGGTTAGGCCACCGGCTTCGGGTGTTACCGACTTTCATGACGTGACGGGCGGTGTGTACAAGGCCCGGGAACGTATTCACCGCAGCGTTGCTGATCTGCGATTACTAGCGACTCCAACTTCACGGGGTCGAGTTGCAGACCCCGATCCGAACTGAGACCGGCTTTAAGGGATTCGCTCCACCTCGCGGTATCGCAGCCCTCTGTACCGGCCATTGTAGCATGTGTGAAGCCCTGGACATAAGGGGCATGATGACTTGACGTCGTCCCCACCTTCCTCCGAGTTGACCCCGGCAGTCTCTCACGAGTCCCCGCCATTACGCGCTGGCAACATAAGATAAGGGTTGCGCTCGTTGCGGGACTTAACCCAACATCTCACGACACGAGCTGACGACAGCCATGCACCACCTGTACACCAACCACAAGGGGGGCTACATCTCTGCAGCTTTCTGGTGTATGTCAAACCCAGGTAAGGTTCTTCGCGTTGCATCGAATTAATCCACATGCTCCGCCGCTTGTGCGGGCCCCCGTCAATTCCTTTGAGTTTTAGCCTTGCGGCCGTACTCCCCAGGCGGGGTACTTAATGCGTTAGCTACGGCACGGATCCCGTGGAAGGAAACCCACACCTAGTACCCACCGTTTACGGCATGGACTACCAGGGTATCTAATCCTGTTCGCTACCCATGCTTTCGCTTCTCAGCGTCAGTTACTTCCCAGAGACCCGCCTTCGCCACCGGTGTTCCTCCTGATATCTGCGCATTTCACCGCTACACCAGGAATTCCAGTCTCCCCTGAAGTACTCTAGTCCGCCCGTATCGACTGCAAGCTTGCAGTTGAGCTGCAAGTTTTCACAATCGACGCGACGAACCGCCTACAAGCTCTTTACGCCCAGTAATTCCGGACAACGCTCGCACCCTACGTATTACCGCGGCTGCTGGCACGTAGTTGGCCGGTGCTTCTTCTACAGGTACCGTCACTTGCGCTTCGTCCCTGTCGAAAGAGGTTTACAACCCGAAGGCCGTCATCCCTCACGCGGCGTCGCTGCATCAGGCTTTCGCCCATTGTGCAATATTCCCCACTGCTGCCTCCCGTAGGAGTCTGGGCCGTGTCTCAGTCCCAGTGTGGCCGGTCACCCTCTCAGGTCGGCTACCCGTCGTCGCCTTGGTAGGCCATTACCCCACCAACAAGCTGATAGGCCGCGGGCCCATCTCGCACCGATAAATCTTTCCACCACAAACCATGCGATTCGCGGTCATATCCGGTATTAGACCCAGTTTCCCAGGCTTATCCCAGAGTGCAAGGCAGATCACCCACGTGTTACTCACCCGTTCGCCGCTCGTGTACCCCGAAGGGCCTTACCGCTCGACTTGCATGTGTTAAGCACGCCGCCAGCGTTCGTCCTGAGCCAGGATCAAACTCTCCGTTGAAGACTCTCAACCAACCCCAAAAAGGAGCCAATCGGAAGAATTAACCAGAGTCCGAAAACCATGGCAAAATCAAACGCCAGCAAAAAGTATTTGCTGACAAAAATGTCCGACACCCACACGGGGGTGTAAGCGCCGGAACCAATAAAATAATTGGCACTGACATTCATCGACACACTATTGAGTTCTCAAAGAACACACGCACAAACAATCCGGTCGGATATTCCGACCATCTTGAGAGGCAGGTTTTCCAGCCTAACCAAAGAGCTCCACGAAGTCAAATCGCAAACTCATCGGATCTTGCCGGCGATCAAGCGTCCCTCGTCCAACCTCGTGTCCCGGGCCTCTCGGCTCCGGGTCGGTGTCCGTGTCGCTCTGACTTGGAATAAGTTACGTGCCGGAGAACGCTACGTCAAATCCGCACGTCACGGCGCATTCGCCCTGGTCACGGGCACCGGCATCGACCCGGGCCGACCTGAAGCACACGAATGTGATCCAGGTCATGGGCGAATCAGTGGCCGGCTCGGCGAGCGCCGGCGAAATTCTTCTTGCCGCGGCGCAGGACCAGCCACCGTCCGTGCAGGTAATCGGAGTCGGACGGAATCCACTCGGGGTCCGAGATACGGACGTTGTTCACCGATGCCCCGCCGTCGGCCACCGCTCGGCGCGCGGCGCCCCGGCCTTCGGACAGACCTGCGGCCACCAGCAGATCCACGATCGTGGAATCAGGTGCGGATTCGGCGACCATTCCTTCTCCCGCGGCCTCCGACAGTGCCGAGGCCAGTGTGAGCTCGTCCAGATCCTGCAGTTCGCCGCGGCCGAAAAGGGCCTGGCTGGCGAGTTGGACCGATCGGGTGTGGGCTTCGCCATGGACCAGGGTGGTCATCTCCGCGGCCAGGCGGCGTTGTGCCTCCCGCGCGTGCGGGCGTTCGGCCGTGGCGGTTTCCAGCTCGGCGAGCTCATCGCGATCGAGAAAGGTGAACCAGCGCAGGTAGCGGACCACGTCGGCGTCGCCGGTGTTCACGAAGTACTGGTACCAGGCGTAGGGGCTGGTCATATCGGGATCGAGCCACAGACTGCCGCCACCGGTCGACTTACCGAATTTCTTGCCGTCGGCGGAGGTGACCAGCGGTGTCGTCAGGGCGTGGACCTGTTCACCGTCGAGGCGGCGGTTGAGTTCCACGCCGGCGATGATGTTGCCCCACTGATCGGACCCACCGACCTGCAGGCGGCAGTCGTGGGCTCGGCGCAACTGCACGAAGTCGTTGGCCTGCAGCAGCATGTAGCTGAATTCGGTGTAGGAGATGCCGTCGGTGTCGAGGCGGCGCTTGACCGTCTCGCGCGCGAGCATCACGTTCACCGAGAAGTGCTTGCCGATATCCCTTAGGAAGTCCACGGTCCCGAGGTTGCCGGTCCAGTCCATATTGTTCGCGATGATCGCGCCGGTCGGCGAATCGTTCAGGTCGACGAAGCGCTCGAGCTGGCCGCGGATGCGATCGGCCCAGTCGGCGACGGTGTCGGTGGAGTTCATGACGCGCTCGCCCACGTCACGCGGATCGCCGATGAGGCCGGTGGCTCCGCCGGCCAGCACGATCGGGCGATGCCCGGCCTGCTGGAACCGTTTGAGGGTCAGCAACGGAATCAGATGTCCGGCGTGCAGGCTGGCCGCGGTGGGATCGAAGCCGGCATAGAGCGTCATCGGGCCCTTCGCGGCCTCGGCCCGCAGGGCATCCAGATCGGTGGACTGCGCGATCAGCCCACGCCAGCTCAGTTCGTCGATGATGTCGGCGTTCACGCTCCCCCATCTTTCCGCACGGACACCGCCGGTCCGCGCTGGGTCCGCCCGGGCGGAGGGCGCACGACCGGTCGGGAAGCGCCCGCGGCGGGGCGGTGGACGCTCGCGTATGTTCGTGAGCGTCCGGGCCATGGCCGATCCGGGCGCATCCGGGTGTACTGGTTTCATGACCGAAAACATCGCTCACAGCAATGAACTGCACAGCGCCGCAACATTTTCCATGGGGCCTGTCGTGGTACTCGGTGGTGCCGGCAAGACCGGGCGGCGGATCGCCGCGCGGCTCGGGGCACGGGGTGTCCCGGTTCGCCCGGCGTCTCGTTCCACGGCGGTCCGGTTCGACTGGACCGACCGATCGACCTGGCTCGGGGCCCTCACCGGGGCGCGCGCGGCGTATATCGCCTATCAACCCGATCTGGCCGCGCCCGGCGCCGACGAGTCGATCGCCGAGCTGACGGCCACGGCGCGGCGCGCCGGCGTGGACCGATTGGTACTGCTGTCCGGGCGTGGTGAGCCGGAGGCGCAGCGCTGCGAGGACATCGCGCTGGCGAGTGGGCCCGCCACGACTGTCGTGCGGTGCAGCTGGTTCGCGCAGAACTTCAGCGAGGATTTCCTCGTCGAGGAGATCGCCGCCGGGCGGGTCGCACTGCCTGCCGGAGCCGTCACCGAACCGTTCGTCGACGCCGACGATATCGCCGATGTCGTGGTGGCGGCTCTGACCGAGGACGGCCACGGCGGCCGGATCTACGAACTGACCGGGCCGACGTCGCTGACATTCGCCGAGGCGGTCGCCACGATCGCGGAGGCGACCGGGCGCGATATCGACTATCTGCCGGTGTCGCTGCCCGACTACACCGCCGCGATGACGGAGATGGGCGTCCCGGACGAGATCGTCGGATCGCTGACCTATCTGTTCGGGACGGTGCTCGACGGCCGCAACAGCGCGACGGCCGGCGGTGTCGAACAGGCCCTGGGCCGGGCACCGGCATCGTTCGAGGACTACGCCCGCCGCACCGCCGCGTCCGGTACCTGGCCGGTCGCCGACGGCGAGGCCGCCGGGTCCGCGCGGCGGTGATCGTCGATGCCGGTCCTCGTCCACGAGTTCGCCGGGTGCCGGCGACCCGGCGGGCACCCGGTTGCCGCACCCGCCGGTATGCGCGATGGTCGAGGCATGGATGCCCTCGCCGATCTGCTCGACGGCCCGCGTGCCCGCGGCGCCTTCGTGATGCGCTCACTGCTGGACCCGCCCTGGTCGCTGCGGATCCAGGACGAAGCGCCCCTGATGATCGTGGTCGTCACACGGGGGCAGGCCGTGCTGGTGCCCGACGATGCGGAGCCGATCCGGCTCGGGCAGGGTGCGGTGGCGATCATTCGCGGACCGGCTCCGTACACGGTGGCCGACGATCCGTCGACGCCACCGCAGGCGATCGTGCACCCGGGCCAGACCACGACCACTCCGGGTGGCGAATTGCTTTGTGAGACCTGGGATCTCGGCGTTCGCAGCTGGGGAACCAATCCGGACGGAACGACGGCGCTGGTGACCGGAACGTACGAGGTCGCCGGCACCGTCAGCGATCGACTGCTGCGGGCGCTGCCGGAACGCGCGATTCTCGACGGCCACGAGGTCGACGAACGCCTGCTCGGGATGCTCGTCGACGAGGCCGGACGCGATATCCCCGGGCAGGCATGTGTGCTCGACCGGTTGCTGGATCTGCTGACGATCGCCGCGTTGCGAGCCTGGTTCGCGCGAGCGGATGCACCGCGCTGGTATCGCGCGTACGCCGATCCCATGGTCGGACAGGCACTGCGGCTGCTCGAGCACAATCCGGCGCACGACTGGACCGTTGCCGAACTGGCCACCACGGTCGGATCTTCTCGCGCCGCGCTGGCGCGCAGATTCACCGAGCTGGTCGGCGATCCGCCGATCGCCTATCTGACCGAATGGCGGCTGGCACGGGCGGCGGACCTGCTGCGCGGAACGGATGCGACCATCGAGTCGATCGCACGCCAGGTCGGCTACGGCACCGCGTTCAGTTTGAGTGCGGCCTTCAAGCGGCGATTCGGCACCAGCCCGGGTAACCATCGGCGCGGGGCGTCGACGGAGCCGGATGCGTTACCCGACGCCGGTACCGGAGGCTGATCCGCGATCGGGTCGCTCGAAGAGCATGCAAGCGGGCCGCACCCCGAATGGGTTGCGGCCCGCACGCTTTCGGCGAAACTCAGCCGCGGCGCCCCGGACGCCGTTCGTAGGCGATCCATGCGAAGACGACGGCCAGTACCAGGTCATGACGGATGTCCTTCCGGTGCTCGGTATCGGTTCGAGCGCGCTCGCCACAACAGACGGTGGGCCGGAACGGAATTCATCGGTCAGGCCAGAGCCGTCTTCAACGCGGTGAGGTGGACCCGGCTCACCCGGGCGGCGGTATCGGCCGAACGGCTCCGGATCGCCTCGAAAAGCTGCTCGTGCGCGCGGTGATCGGCGGCCGGATCGGCCATCGGCCGGATGCGCAGCATATCGGTCATCGCCCGGTGCACACGCGGGACGAATGCGTCGAACAGCTGCAGCAGGATCTCGCTGTGGGCGGCGACGATCACGGTGCGATGGAAGGCGGTATCGGCGTCGACGAGATGTTCGACGGTGTCGCCGGCCTCCGCGCGCGCCCACAGCGCCCGGCGCATGCCGTGCAGGTCCGCGGGGGTTCGGCGGCCGGCGGCCAGTGCGGCGGCCTCCGCCTCGATCGCCACCCTGGCCTCGATGACCGCGCGGATATCGGCGCGGCGCAGCACCACATCCCATTCCTCGGCGATATCGAGTGCGGTGACGAAAACTCCCGCGCCCTGGCGGCTTTCGAGCACACCCTGACCGGCCAGTTCCCGGATGGCCTCGCGCAATGTCGATCGGCCGACGCCCAGCTGTGCTGCCAGCGTCGTCTCGCCGGGGAGTTTGTGACCGAGGCGCCACTCTCCCGCCTTGATCCGATCGAGCAGCAGTTGTGCGGCCTGGGCCGCCAGCGGTTGCCTCTGCACCGTTGCCATCGGACCGAACCTCTCTACTTGTCTGAGGAGTTATCGATCGCTATGGTAGCCGACATGACACAGGGACTGCTTCTCCTCGGCCGCCGCCGCGGGGTCTGATCGACCGGCACCCCGCTCGCGGGTCGCTGGGCTGCGCCGGTCACTTCCTCCGACGCGAAAGCGACCGTCGTGCACAATCCCGCCATCACCTGGAATCGCCAGCAGCCGTCCACTATGCCCTCACATCGCTATCACGATGTGTATCACCGGGTTCCGGTACCGCTGACCGAACGCAGCTGGCCCTCGAACCGGATCACCGCCGCGCCCCTGTGGGTTCCCGTCGATCTGCGCGACGGTAATCAAGCACTCGCCGAACCGATGGATCCGCGACGCAAACGACGGTTGTTCGAGATGCTCGTCCGGATCGGGTACAAGGAGATCGAGGTCGGGTACCCGAGTTCCTCGCGGGCCGATTTCGATTTCATCCGCCTGATCCGCGATGCCGGCCTGGCGCCCGCGGACGTCACGCTGGTCGTATTCACCCCCGCGCGCGCCGATCTGATCGCCCGCACGCTGGAATCGGTCGAGGGGATCACCAATGATGTGGTGATCCACATGTACACCGCGACCGCGCCGGTGTGGCGGGAGGTGGTGCTGGGGCGCTCCCGCGATGAGGTGGCGGAGCTGATCCTGGCCGGCGGCCGCGAGATCGCCCGGCTGGCCGGCGCCCGGCCGAATATCCGATTCCAGTTCTCCCCCGAGATTTTCATGCTCACCGAGCCGGATTTCGTCCTGGAGGTGTGTAATGCGATGACGGATCTGTGGGATGCCACCGCGCAGCGGCCGGTGATCCTGAACCTGCCCGCGACCGTGGAGGTGGCGACACCCAATGTGTACGCCGATCAGATCGAGTACATGCACCGCAATCTGAGCAGGCGCGACGGGGTGATCCTGTCGGTGCATCCGCACAACGATCGCGGTACCGGAATTGCCTGCGCCGAACTGGCGGTACTGGCGGGCGCGCAGCGGGTGGAGGGGTGCGTATTCGGCAACGGTGAGCGCACCGGCAACGTCGATATCGCGACGCTGGCACTGAATCTGCATGCGCAAGGGGTGAATCCGATGATCGACTTCTCCGATATCGACGACATCCGCCGCACCGTCGAATACTGCACGCGGATGCCGGTTCCGGAACGGCACCCCTACGCCGGGGATCTGGTGTACACGGCATTCTCGGGAACTCATCAGGACGCGATCAAGAAGGGCTTCGCCGAGCATCGGCGCCGGGCCGCCGAGGCTGGTGTCGGCGAATCCGAAATCGACTGGCGGATACCGTATCTGCCGATCGACCCGGCCGATGTGGGACGCACCTACGACGCGGTGATCCGAGTCAACTCACAGTCCGGCAAGGGCGGTATCGCCTACCTGCTGCACGGCGAGTACGGCCTGGACCTGCCGCGGCGGCTGCAGATAGATTTCGCCCGGCACGTGCAACGCCACACCGACGACAGCGGCGCCGAGGTCAGTGCGGCGATGCTGTGGGAATTGTTGCGATCGGTGTACTGCGGCAACGATCCGGACAATGGATTCCGCTGGGCAGCCTCGGATTCCGGGAAAGTGACGATTACCGTGCCGACATCTCGGGGGCCCGTCGAGCGGCAGGTGAACGCCTCCGGGGCCGTGCCGGCGGTAGTGCGGATTTTGGCGGAAGACGGCACCGCGATCGAGGTACTCGAGCGGACCGATCATCCGATGCCCGCGGACGCGGACCATGCTCACGTGGTGTACGCGCACCTGCGGGTCGGACCGGATGCCGTGTGGGCCATCGGTTTCGGTGACACTGTATCGGCGGCCGCGCTGGCGGCGACAGCGTCCGCCGTGCATCGGCGAGCGGTCCCGATGGATCGCTAGCGTGAACTCATGCCGACCGCCCGGCCTCCGGTGCGCGCGGACTGCGGCGATAGGCCGACACCGCCGCGGAGTCGCGCAACCACAGTCGCCACGGGCGGTCGGCGGCCAGGCTCACCCCTACCCGCGGGCCGACCCCCACTCGTGCGGGGTCGATTGTCCCGGAAGCCAATTCAAGGCGAATGGGCGATCCCGGATCGAACAGCGGTGTGCCGTAGTCGGACAGGGCGATCGCGAGTGCGCTGCCGAAGTTCCCGGGACCGCGGGCGAGATCGGCATCGGTGCGGGCCGCCGGACGGCGGGCGCGGGCGACGTCGTGGCCCTCGATCACCTCCCCGGCTCGCAACAGCACCGCACTGGCCACCCCGTCGGGTCCGCTGGTCACATTCAAAACCGTGTGCATCCCGTAGCTGAAATAGACGTACAGCATGCCGGGCGGGCCGAACATCACGGCGCTGCGCGGAGTGCGCCCGCGACCGGAGTGGGCGGCCGGATCATGCCATGGACCGGCCGGGTCACCGCCGTACGCTTCGACCTCGACGATCCGGACGGCGACCGGGCCCGATCGCAGCGTCGCCCCCAGGACGCGGCGGGCGGCGGCGAGCGGTTCGACGGCTAATTCCTCGGCGGACACGGGTCACCATTCTCCCTCGAGACGGTATCCGTGCCCGCCGGGGCGGATCAGAACCAGCGTTCGACACCGCCGTGGTGGGAGCAGGTGCCCTGCCGATGCCGGCTGTAGCTGTAGCTACCGTCGCGGCACTGGGCCGTGGCTCCGTCGGAGTTGTGCCCGGGGCTGGGCACACAGGCGTGGTCGACGTTCTCGTAGTCGCCCGCGGGGCAGGAGATGAAGGCCGGCGCGGCGGCCTGGGCGGTGGCCATCGGAGTGAGTACGGCGGCGGCACCGATGACGACGGCGAACAGCCTGCCGGTCAGGGTGGTGCGAGATCCGGTGGATCGACCGGGGCGGTTCGCGATGCTCTTCACTTGTGAAGCTCCTACCATTCAGATTTCGGCCGGACGGATCCGGCGGGTCACGACACAATGCATCGCGTTGGCGCGCAAGTCGTTACGGCCGCGACGGTGGTCTATTCGCCCATCCCGCGCAGGCCGCCGAGTTTGTCCGGATTGACCTGAAATCGGATATTCACCACCTGGCCGTCCAGGAGATCGAAGGTCAGTGCGCCGACCGGGAAACCGCCGATCTCGCCGACCATGCCCCACTCCCCGTTCAGGATGGCCGGGCGGATCTCGATACCGGTGAGAATCGGCTTGGCCAGAACGCCGAGCAGCCAGCGGGCGACGTGATCGGGTCCGTGCAGCGGGCGCCGGGCAGCGGTGACCTTTCCGCCGCCGTCGTTCCAGAGCGTGACATCCGGGGCGAGCAGTTCCATGAGCGCGTTCACATCGCCGCCGTTCGCGGCGACCAGGAACTGTTCGGTGATCCGCCGGCGCGCGTCGGGGTCGTCGTCGAAGCGTGGACGGCGGGCGTGCACATGGTTGCGCGCCCGGTGGGAGATCTGGCGGACCGTGGCCTCGGGGCGGTCCAGGAATCCGGCGATCTCGGCCGGTGAGAATCCGAAGACATCGCGCAGGACGAACACCGCGCGCTCGACCGGGCCCAGTGTCTCCAGGACCACGAGCATCGCCGTCGAGACGGTGTCGGCGGTTTCCATCCGGTCGGCCGTATCGGGTGCGCCGAGCAGCGGCTCGGGCAGCCACGGCCCGACATAGTGCTCGCGCACCGCGCGGGCGCTGGTGAGCCGGTTGAGCGAGAGGTTGGTGACGGTGCGGACCAGATAGGCCCGGGGATGGCGCACCCGGTCGCGGTCCGCCTCATGCCAATTCAGCCAGGCGTCCTGCAGCACATCCTCGGCATCGGCGACGCTGCCCAGCAACTCGTAGGCGGTCGCGAACAAGAGGCGGCGATGCGCGGCGAACGCGTCACCGGACTCCTCCGGCGGGTTCGGTGACTCCGGCTCCGCGTCGCCAGCGGTCATCGGTTCATCGTCGCGCGGGCGTGCCGACGATCGCAAGGCTCGCCGCGGATCGGGGGTGCTCACGCGGCCCGCCCCACGGCACGAGTCGCGCGCCCGCCGCGCGACAGCGAGACCGAGACGGTCATCCGGCGGCTCAGCCGGAAGGTCGGCACCGGGCTGCTGCTCACGGTCTCCTTGTAGATCACCGCGGCACGCCCCTTCAGATACCAGCGCTTCGGGGTGTCGTCGGCGTGGGTGAACTGGATGACCGCGTCCTGCCGGCCGAGGCTCACCGGCTGGTGGAAATAGCCGAACCGGAACGGACGCACCGGCTTTCCCCGAAGGTCGCGGGCGATGCTGTCGGCGGCGTGACTCGCCGAGGGCATCCCGCTCTGGCAGGTGCCGTGGATGCGGCCCCAGGGCTGGGTGATCGCGGCGGCGTCGCCGACCGCGTAGATCTCCGGATGCGAGACAGAGCGCAGCGCCGCGTCGGTGATGACCGCACCCGTCGCGTCGGTGGCGATTCCGGCGCGGGTGGCCAAGTCGGGGACGCGAACCCCGGCCGTCCACAGCGTGAGTCCGGCGGGAACCACCACGCCGTCGTCCAGGCACACGGCATTGGGCAGGACCTTGGTGATGCGGTGTCCGCGATAACGCACGATGTGCAGGCGATCGAGGGCGCGATCGAGGTGAGCGCGGGCGCGCGGGCCCATCATGGCGCCCGGTTCGCCGTGGCCGATGAGTGTCACCGAGAGCCCCGGATGGGATTCGGCGATCTCGGTGGCGGCTTCGATTCCGGTCAATCCGTTGCCACACACCACGACCGTGCCACCGTCCGAGTCGAGGTCGGCGAGCCGCTGCGACATGTGATGCGCGGTTCGCGGATCGTTCAGGGTCCAGGCATGTTCGGCGACGCCGGGGACGGTCCCGGTATCGGCGGTGCTGCCGAGTGCGTAGATCAGTGTGTCGTAGCCCAGCTCGGTGCCGTCACCACAGCCGATCCGGCGGGTGACCGGGTCGATGCCGGCGGCCGCGGTAGGCCGGAATGTCACCCCGGTCCCCGCGAGCAGTTCGGGGATCCGGTGGTCGGCGAGCGCGGTGCCGGCCGCGATCTGATGCATGCGCAGTCGCTCGGTGAATCGATCCGACGGGTTCACCAGCGTGATACGTATCCGCCCCGCCATCCGGCGGGTGCGGCGGGCGAGCCGGACGGCGGCCAGCATTCCGGTATAGCCGCCGCCCAGGACGACGATCTCGTGCGGTCGCGATGTGTCGGTCATGGTCCCTGCTCCACTTCTTCCCGGATCGGGAGTTGTGTTTCCGGCCATGGGACAAACGAGAAGCGGCATTCGTGACACCGCACTCGGTGACGGCCGCCATATGTCCGGAACAGAGCGGCGAATCCGCTGGTTGACATGACATAACTTTCGCGAACACGAACGAGGTGACCATGGCCGTACAGGTCGAGATCTGGACTGATATCAACTGCCCGTTCTGCTATCTGGGCAAGCGCCGCTTCGAGCAGGCGCTGGACGGATTCGAACATCGTGATCAGGTGCGGGTGGTGCATCGGTCGTTCGAACTGGATCCGACGCTGCCGGCCGGGCACAGCGGTCCGGTGGTCGAGCACATCGCCGAGAAGTACGGGATCAGCCCGGCTCAGGCCGCGGCGAACGAACGCGGTATCGCGGCGCAGGCCGAGGCGGCCGGATTGACCTACCGCACCGAGGGCCGGGACTTCGGCAACAGTTTCGATATGCATCGGCTGTTGCACTACGCGCTCGCGCAGGGACGGCAGGAGGACCTGCTCGATGCGCTCTACCGGGCCAATTTCGCCGAGGATCGTCCCCTGTTCGGCGACCCGGATCGGCTGGCCGAGCTGGCGACGGCGGCCGGATTCGACGCGGCTGAGGTCCGCGCGGTCCTCGACCATCCCGACGCCTACGCCGACGATGTCCATTCCGACGAGGCGACGGCCGCCCAGCTGGGTGCGCGGGGCGTGCCGTTCTTCGTCTTCGACCGAACCTATGGGGTATCGGGCGCTCAGCCGCCGGAGGTGTTCGCTCAGGCCCTCGAGAAAGCGTGGGCCGACCAGGCTCCGGCACTGCAGGTGCTCGGCGACGGGGACGCCTGCGGTCCGGACGGCTGCGCGCTCCCGGCCCCCGGTGCCGAATCCGCCGGACGCTGACCGCAGCCCGGCCGTCCTCAGGGGCGGCTTCGGGGTCTGGCCGGGCTGTTCCTGGTCGACGACGACATCGTCAGCGGACTGCCCGGCACCTACGGTTGACGATCTCCCGTACCCGCACCGCCCGGTCATGAGCACTGATCCGCCGCCGGGGCTTGCGCGAACACCCGCACGAGCGCAGAATTCATCCCACGTTGAATTCAACGGTTGGTGAATTACTCGCCGGCCCGCGTCGAGAGGTGGATCGGACCGTGACGGAACCGGATCCCGGCCCCGCGATCACCGTCGAGCATCTGCGGGTGCGACGCGGTGGACGGGAAGTGCTGCACGATATTTCGCTCACCGTGCCGGCGGGCAGCATCACCGGCCTGCTCGGCCCCTCGGGGTGCGGGAAGACCACATTGATGCGCAGCTTCGTCGGTACCCAACTGATCGAGGCCGGCAGCGTGCGGGTGCTCGGCGAGCAGGCGGGCAGCCGCGGACTGCGTTCCCGCATCGGATATGTCACGCAGGCACCGAGTATCTACGACGATCTCACCGTGCTCGACAACGTCTCCTACTTCGCCGCCCTCTACGGGCGCGACAACACCGCGGTGCGGTCCGCGGTCGAGCAGGTCGGATTGGGAGATCATCAGCGCCGGCGCGGAAATCAGCTCTCCGGCGGGCAGCGCACCCGGATCTCGCTGGCCTGCGCACTGGTCGCCGATCCGGAGTTGCTCGTGCTCGACGAGCCGACCGTCGGACTGGATCCGGTCCTGCGGACGGAGTTGTGGAAGCAGTTCCACGATCTCGCCGCGCAGGGCCGCACCCTGGTGGTGTCGAGCCATGTCATGGACGAGGCCGAACACTGCGATCGGCTGCTGCTGATGCGCGACGGCCATCTGCTGGCTCAGCTCACCCCCGATCAACTGCGCGCCGACACCGGTGAAACCAGTTTGGAGAACGCCTTTCTCGCCCTGATCACGATGGGACAGCCGCGATGACCTATCCGCTGCGCTGCTACACCGCCACCTCAGCGCGCATCCTGCGACAGTTGCGCGGCGATCACCGCACCGTGGCCATGCTGCTGCTGGTGCCGACGCTGCTGCTGGCGCTGCTCTACTTCGTCTACCGCGAGATGCCGACGCCACCCGGTGTGCCGACGCTGTTCGACCGGGTCGGCATCAGCATGCTCGGCATTCTGCCGTTCATCGTGATGTTCCTGATCACGGCGATCGCCATGCAGCGCGAACGGACTTCCGGCACGCTCGAGCGGCTGATGACCACACCGTTGTCGAAGCTCGACCTGCTGGCCGGGTACGGCACCGCGTTCTCGATCGCGGCCGCGGCGCAGGCGGGTCTTGCCTGCCTGGTCGCGTTCTGGCTGCTGGGGCTGGACGCCGCGGGCAGTGCGTGGCTGGTGTTGCTGATCGCCGTGGTCGATGCCGTGCTGGGTGTGGCGCTCGGACTGCTGGCAAGTGCGTTCGCCCGCACCGAATTCCAGGCCGTGCAGTTCATGCCACTGGTGGTGGGACCACAGTTCTTCCTGTGCGGACTGCTCGTGCCCCGCGATCAGCTGCCGCGCTGGCTCGAGATCATCAGCGATGTGCTGCCGCTCAGTTATGCCGTCGACGCCCTGCAGGAGGTATCGCGGCATCCCGGGGCCACGGCGGCGATGTGGCGGGATCTGGGCATTGTCGCCGGATTCGCCGCTGTCGCACTGGCTTTGGGCGCCGCCACGCTACGGCGTCGCACACCGTGAGTGAGCGATCGGGGCGGCGAGCGGGCGAATCGGGCACGCGCGAGGCGATTCTCGATGCCGCGCGCAGCCGCTTCGCCGAGGTGGGATTCGACAAGGCCTCGATCCGCTCGATCGCGGGCGCGGCCGGAGTCGACCCGGCGCTGGTGCACCACTATTTCGGCACCAAACAGCAATTGTTCTCCGCCGCACTGAATCTGCCCATCGATCCGGAGGCGATCCGCGCGCCGATCCGCGCCGCGGCGCCCGCGGACCTCGGGGAAACCGTGGTGCGCACGGTGGTGGGCGCCTGGGACTCCTCGATCGGGGAACATGCGGTGGCGGCCTTCCGCGGCATCCTGGCCGGCGGTGATGCCGCACTCGCACGGAGTTTTCTGCTCGAAGTCGCGCTGAAAGATGTCAGGGAGATGGTGGATACGCCACCGGGTACCGGAACCACCCGCGTGGTCCTGGCGGCTTCGCAGATGATCGGATTGCTGGTGGCACGCAAGATCGTGCTGATCGAGCCGATCGCGTCCATGCCACTCGACGATCTGGCCGCACTGGCCGGTCCGACCCTCCAGCGCTACCTCACCGGTGATCTCCCCCGCACCTGAGGAGCTCGGGCCCGCTCAACTCTGGGCGACGAGCGCCTCGTGCTCAGTGTCGCCCACCTCGCGTGCCTCGTCGACCAGCAGGACCGGGATGCCGTTGTCGATCGGATAGGCGCGGCGCAGGCGCGGGTTGTACAGCACGCTGTTGCCGTCCGCATCGCGCACCAGCGACAACGGGCCCTTGTCCTGCGGGCAGGCCAGCAGGCTCAACAACGTCGGGTCCAGGGTTTGCTCGGCCATGACCGACAACCTACCTGCCGGAGCCGGTGGCCGGTTCCGCCACCCGCCGGAACGAGATGTACCGGTGGCCGAAGTAGGTCGCTATCGCGACCACGCCCATGACCACCACCGTCGCCGGGGTCTCCGGGAACTCGAAAACCCCCACCGCCAGTTGCACTCCGGCCATATTCAGCACGAGCCCACCGGAGTTGACCGCCACGAAACGCAGGAAATCCCCGAGCAGGTGGCCGCGGACCCGGAAGACCAGGTTCCGGTGCGCGAAGAAGGCGAAGACGATGCTGACGCAGTAGGCGAGAGCCACCGCCACCGCGGGCGGCCAGCCGTCGGGCAGCACCTTCAGCCACAGGATCGTCGTCACCATGCCGAGCAGAGTGTTGGCCGCACCCACCGCGGCGAAAGCGATCTCCTGCCGTCGAATGATCCGCAGCAGCAGTCCGGGCCGCAGCTCCTCCGCCGGTGGCGCCGCAGCCGGGTCCTCCGCTCCCACGCTCACGAAACCGGTTCCGCCACTTCCGGTTCCGGCGCCTGCCCGGACGGCACGATACCGATATTCCCGTCACGGCGGCGGGTGCGCAGATACAGCCACTGCATCAGTCCCAGGATCAGCAATCCGCCGAGCGCACTCGCGGCGCCGATCTTCCAGCCCGGCGGTTCCCAGGTGACGTCCAGTTCCGCGTTCTCGGTTCCGGCCGGAATATCCACGGCGACGAAGGACTTCGACACCTGCGCGATCGACAGCGCCCGGCCGTCCAGGGTGGCGTGATATCCGGGCCAGTTCAGCCGCGCGAACACCACCCGCCCGCCATCGGGCGAGCTCACCCGCGCCCGGCTGCTGCGGTCGGTCTCCGCCAGCGAGGTCGCGCGCACACCCTGGGTGTCCGAGATCCGGCCGCCGGTCGTGGAGATCGGCCCGTTCTCCCGTTCGAGTACCCGGATGTAGCGTTCATGCCCCGGATAGTCCGCCCATTTCCATCCCGGCGGGGGCGGCTGGTTCCCCGCGTCGGGGAACATGGCGCGCTGCAGCACGACCCGATCGAGTTTCATCAGATCCACCGGCGGGCGGCCGGTGCTCGGTTCGGGGGTGAACAGGCGCCGGAACGAATCCGGGCAGACGCTGGAATCCCAGCGCATGCAGAGCATGTCACCGAACCAGAAGTGACCGTTCGGCGTGTACCCGTTGACGTAGTCGCGCCGGACGTCCTTGGCGTAGTTGCCGAACACCAGCGATCCGTAGGCATCGTCGATATTCCGCTCGCCGGGTTGCACCAGTCCGCGATCAGCGAGCTGGATGGTCACACCGTCGAATTTCGGGAACGCGGCCTCGGCCTGCGCGCGATGCACCGGCAGATTCCAGCCCATCGGGGTCGGCTGCACCGAGCGCACCTGCCAATACGCGATCGGGAACATCGCCACGATCGCCACCACCGCGGCGGCGGCCGTACCCCGGCGGATACCCAGCCACACCGCGAGCGCACCCACCGCGCCCACCACGACCACCGACAGCAGATGCCATCCCAGATCATGGGGATCGGCGGAAAATGTCCGCACCCAGAGCAATCCGATCAGCACGGCGGCCGCGATCGCGCGGGGCCGCGGATCGCGCAGTGTGCCGAATCGTCCCAGCAGCACGCACACGAGAATCAGCAGGCCGACCGCCACCATGGGCAGTACGCGGGCGGGCCAGCGCAGCGGGCCGACGGTTCCGGGGCCGGCCGCCCACATCAGGAACATGATCGAGAACAGGCCGACGGTGATCAGCTCCCGCCAGGCCTTGCGCGCCCGATCCCAGTCCACGAACGCCAGCGCGGGTATCAGGAACCAGGCGATGTACGTGACCGGTAGCGGCTGCACATATCCCCACCACGACGTGAAGGCGGGCATCGCGGAGGGCAGGCTCGCGTTCAGCGATTCCGACCACGGGACCGTCAGAAAGCGATCGTTGTTGATCTGTGAATTACCGCGCCAGCTCACCGTGGCCGAGAGCATGGCGGGCAGATAGGTCATCAGGCCGGCCAGCCCGGCCGCGCCCGCGACGACCACGAGTCGCATGATCGGACGCCAGGCTCGCAGCACCACGAACTCGCCCACCGCCACGGCCACCAGCATGAGCGCGGCCTCGACGGCCGGGAAGACGTATTCGACCGAGATGGCCAGGTACAGGAATACGAACAGCGGGATCGGACCGCAACCGAAGGAGCCCGCCCCGTACCGCGAACGATCACCGGCGGGCCCGCGCGCATATCGCACCGCGCTCGCCCAGGCGTGCAGCATCCAGGCGGTTCCGGTCAGCGATGTGACCCAGCTGGCCTCGTCGAAGAACAGGAACCAGCCCGACAGCGGAAACGCGATGCCCGCCACCGCGGCCCACGAGGCGCGGCTGCCGTACACCAGGCAGATCCGGTACACGCCGAGCGCGGCGACGATCGCGAAGACGAGCTTCACGACGGTCGCCAGTAGCGCGAGATTGTCGACCGACGGCGCGATGAGGTCGATGAGCAGTTGCGGCGGGTTGAACAGCCCCGCCTCTTCCATGGTGTAGTTCCCGGCCATCCACTGCTCGGGCACCATCAGCGGCAGATGCCCCTCGCGCAGGTGCCGGCCCATCATCAACCACAGCGGGGTGTATTGGGACTCGGTGTCATCGGTATAGAAATGTCGCGCGTTCGCCAACAGGACAGCGACATATCCGACAATCACGCCGACGACGGTGACCGTCCCCCACCGGAATACGGTTCGCCGCGGATGTCGCGCGGAACTCGGCTCGGGCTCGCCGAGGGCAGCGGGCCGCCCCTCGATCGCGGGCTCGGCGAGCGCCGTCGTCGACACTGCACTTTCCACCACGATTGACAGACCCTACATGCCCACGGGGACACCGGCACCGCGTGTCGAACCGGCAGCCGATCGCGACGACGAATCCCGTGACCAGCACCGTGTTAGAGTTCACCCCGATTCGGGCTCTGCACATCTTCGAAGAGTTCCGGTGCGCACCGTCATCGAAAGTCGAACCAGCTGATGCCGATTCCGTCCGCGACCGCACAGGCCCGTGCTCTCGCCGAGCCCGCGACACCCGATGTTCGTCCGCCGGTAACCGGCGAGGGTGGCGGATCGCGCCGGGCGCATACGGTATCGGTGGTGGTGCCGGTGTATCGCGGTGAGCAGACCATCGCCGGACTGGTCACCGAACTCCACGAGTTGACCCGGGGCTCGGTCACGCCGGCGGGCAACCGTTTCGCCGTCTCCGAGATCATCCTGGTCCACGATCACGGACCGGACCGCTCCGATGTCGTACTCGAACGGCTGGCCGCCGAATACGAGCAGGTCCGTGTTATCTGGCTGAGCCGCAACTTCGGTCAGGACGCCGCTACCATCGCCGGCATGGCCGCCGCGCGCGGTGAGTGGATCGTCACCATGGACGAAGACGGACAACATGATCCGGCCTTTGTCGGCACGTTCCTCGACACCGCGCTCGAGCAGCGCGCGGATCTGGTCTATTCCAAACCCACCAACACCCGCCCGCACGGTCTGCTGCGCAATCTCACCTCCCGCGGCGCGAAGGTCGTGCTGGCGACGGTGTTCGCCTTCCCCGATTCCAGCCGATTCGAGAGTTTCCGCCTGATCCGCGGCGATATCGGCCGTCAGCTCGCCGAGGTCGCCTCCAACGGGGTGTACCTCGATGTGGCGCTGACCTGGGTGGTCGACAACACCGCACAGGCGCCGGTGGTGCTGCGCGCGGAGGGCCGTGAGGAATCCGGCTACAACTACCGGCGACTGTTCTCGCTGTTCTGGAAGATGGTGCTGTGCAGCGGAACTCGCGGCCTGCGGCTGGTGAGCCTGCTCGGTGTGACGCTGGCGGGCGGCGGTGTGGTGATGGCCGCGGTGGTGATCGGCCAGGTATTGTTCGGCAGCGGGCACGATCCCGAGGGCTGGGCGTCGATCATCGTCGTACTGCTGCTGGTGTCGGGTGCGACCCTGTTCTCGCTGGGACTCATCGCCGAGTATCTGGGTGTGGCATTGCACGTGCTGGTGGGCAAACCCCTGTATTTGACGGTAGATTCGCCGACACCGCGTCCGGACGATCCGGCGCGGGTATCGACCACGGCCGCGGCGATCAGGGGAAACAATCCGGGTGAGCACTGACCACATTCTCTTCAGCCGCCCCTATCGCGCCGCAGCGGAGTTGCCGAATGTGGCCGCGGTACTGTCCTCCGATCACAGCCACGGCGACGGCCCCTTCACGGCCGCGGCGACCGAGAAGCTACGCGCGATCACCGGCGCCGCGCACGCACTGCTGACCACCTCGTGCACCCACGCGCTCGAGATGGCCGGACTGCTGCTGCAACTCGGTCCCGACGACGAGGTCATCGTCCCCAGTTTCGCCTTCACCTCCACGGCCACGGCGGTCGCGATGCGTGGGGCCACTTGCGTTTTCGCCGATATCGACGACCGCGGCAATCTGGATCCGGACTCGGTGGCCGCCGCGGTCACCGACCGCACCAAGGCGATCGTAATCATCCACTACGGCGGAGTCGGGGCCGATATGGATCGGCTGCTCGAGGTCGCCGAGGCGCACGGACTGGCCATCGTGGAGGACACCGCGCACGGACTGGGCGGGCGCTGGCGCGGGCGGCCGCTGGGCACGATCGGCACGGTGGGCGCGCTGAGCTTCCACGACACCAAGAATGTGCACTGCGGTGAGGGCGGGGCGATCCTGCTGACCGACGACATCCTCATGGGGCGCGCGGAGATCATCCGGGAGAAGGGCACCGACCGGGCCCGGTTCCTGCGCGGAGCGGTGGACAAGTACTCCTGGCAGGACATCGGATCGAGCTATCTGCCCAGCGAATTGAACGCGGCGGTACTCGACGCGCAGCTCGCCGAATTCGATCGCATCCAGGCCGGGCGGCATCGGGTGTGGGATGCCTACGCCGCCGCACTGCCCGACTGGGCCGCGCGCAACCAGATGCGGCTGATGCAAGTTCCCGCCGATCGCGAGCACACCGCGCACCTGTACTACCTGCGCACTCCCACCGAGAACCGCCGCGACGCGCTCATCCGGCATCTGCGCGAGCACGGGATCTCCGCGCCGTTCCACTATGTGCCGCTGCATTCCAGTCCGGCCGGGCTGAAGCTGGGCCGGACCGCGGTCTCGTGCCGGCGCACAGACGAGTTCTCGGCCACCCTGTTGCGCCTGCCGCTGTGGCCGGATCTCGCCGATGAGCAGGTGGCACGGGTGATCGAGACGGTCACCGCCTTCGCGGTGTGAGCGTTCGATCACCGGCGCCGGGCGCCACGACGGGATTCGCGCTCAGCTCTGCGACGGAGGCGTCGGCTCGTAGCTGTCGGTCTCGCGGTTGTAGCGCCAGGTCCGGCGGGCCGGCTCCTCTCGCAACCGGGCCTGAACGGCATGGGTGGAGGGCCGGAAACTGGAACTGCGCGCGATCTCGTCGACGACATGGACCAGATCGGGACGCTGCGCCGGATCGAGGGCACGCAACCCCTCGGTGATATCTGCGGGTTCGAGCCGGTGCCCCTCGCGCACACTGACCACGGCGACCGCGAGGGTCGCCTCCGGGGTGCGGTGGCCGAAGGCGACTTCCATATCGACGGCGGCGATATCGTTGAGCGCGTCCACGATCGGCTGGATGTAGACGGGACCACGCGCTGTCCGGATCACGGTGTCGCGGCGGTCCATCAGCCAGTAGTCGCCATCGCTGTCGCGCCGGAACAGATTCTCCGTCGGCATCCAGGCGTCACCCGGTGCGAAGACCCCGCGCAGGCCGCCGCTGGACAGGTCGACGGTGTCGCCGGCCCGTCCGATCAGCAGGCCCACCTCGTTGTCGGCGGCGCGGCGGGCGAAACCTCTGGTGTCGGTGATGATCTGCTCGGTGACCGGATCGTAGGAGATCAGTTCCACTTTCGCGGTGCCCGGCACCGGCCGGCCCTTGCAGCCGATCTTCACACCGGCCACGTTGGCGAGCACCACATCGCCCTCGATGGAGGCGTAGAACTCCAGTACTCGTGCCGGGGCGAAGCGTTCGATGGCGCGCCGCCAGAGTCCGGCCGGGATACCGGAACCGATGAACAACCGGATCGGATGCGGATGACCGGCGGCGAAGGTGCCGGCGTCGAGTATGTCGCGCAGCATCGTCCAGGTGTAGGTGACGACGGTGACTCCGTAGCGGTGCACCTCCTCGGCGAAGCTGGGCGGATCGAGCGACCGCGCCAGCGCGATCCGGCTGCCGCCCGCCACCGCGCCGCCGAGGCTCACCAGCAGGCCGGACGAATGATGCAGCGGCGCAAGGCAGTACACCGTGTCGCGGCGGTCCAGGTCGGCCGCCGACGCGGTGCCGAAGGCCGATACCGCCCAGCGGTGATTGGTGATGTACTTGAGATCGAGTTTGTCTCCGGTGCCGGTGACCAGGATGAACGCCAGTTCCCGCGCCAGTCCCGGATCGGGCCGGAACCAAGCGGGCAGTGCCACCGCCGCCGGATCGATCTGTTCCAGATCGACCACATCGGCCCCGGGCGGGATCTCGATCGTGCGCGCGTCACCGCCACCCAGGACGCACACCCGCACCCCGGTCACCGTAGCGGCCCGCAGATTCTCCGGATCGGCCACGATCGCCGTCGCCCCGGTCGATTCGACCGCGCGGCCGACCTCGCTGCCGGGCGCCAGCAGGACCGCGACCGCGCCGATGCGCGACAGGGCGGCCACGGTGGCCAGTGCACTGGGCCGGGTTTCCATCAGCACCCCGACCCGGGTGGCCGGGCGGATGCCGACCGAGATCAGCCCGCGCACCACATTGTCGATCCGGGCGCCGACCGCGGCGTGCGAGTGCACCCGGTCGTCGAAGAGGAACAGATCCCCCAGCGGCGCGTTGCGCTGCTGTTCGGCGAGCAGGCGGCCCAGCGAGATCCGGGTGTGCGGCTGGATCATGCCGAGCCGGGTCAGCCGGGGCAGCGCCCGCGCGGCCTCACCGGTGAGCTCCATCGACCCGCGCAGTGCGCTGCCGGCCAGACCGCCCAGCGCGGCGCCGATTCCGGCGCCGGCCTCGACAAGAGTGGCCGCGGTGTGCACGACCCGGGTGGTGGCCGTGGTCTGGCGATCGGTGGCGACGTGTTCGCGCATGGGAGCGATCTGCTCGGGCAGCGCCGCGTACCCGCTCTGCCAGTTCACCCAGTCCCGCACCAGCGGCCAGGTCTGATTCGTCGCGGTGCTGCCGGCCACCAGGCCGAAATGCCCGGCCACCACCGAGGCCTCGTAGACCTCGGCATTGGGTGCGGCGCGCAGGATACCGCGCACGGCCCCGGGCTGGCCGATATCGTCGACCTCGCCGACGAAGGCGAGAATCGGGCATTTGAGCTCGGCCAGCGACACCGGCTGATCGCGAATGACGAAGCCACCGGACATCATTCGGTTGTGCGCGACGAACTGCTTGAGCAGATCAGCGGCCGCCGGGCCGGAATAGCCCACCCAGCCGTCGTGTTCGAGGAATCGGCGCTGGCGTTCCTTGGGCAGCAACGCCTCCCGATCGTGCAGCTGGCGCAGGAAGTCGATGCGTGCCTTCGCGGTCTTGACCGGATCGAGCATCTGGAAACCGACCCGCACCATGGCATCGGTGATCGGCAGCCGGTTCAGGACGTGATCGGCGACGAAGTCGGCGACCTCCGACACCAATCCGTAGGGCAGCCCGAACGGCAGGCCTGCCACGATGTCGACCGGGCTGCCGAAGGTGACGATGCTCCGCACGCCCTTGCCGTAGCGGAACGCGGTGGTCTGGTAGGCGAACATGCCACCCTGCGAATAGCCCATGAGGTGGACCGCGCGCCCGGTGAGCTCGTTGACCGTGTCGATCGCGCTCGACAGGGCCAGGATGTGATCGGCCAGATCACGCTGCCAGCCGCCCTCCTCGGTGGCCGGCGAGCCGAAATCCAGTACCCAGCAATCGATTCCCGCGCGATGCAGGATACCGACCGCGCCGCCCTCCGCGTTGACGTCGTAGATATCGGCATTGACCATCAGTGGCGGCACCAGCAGGGCCACCGGCCGGTCCGCCGCGGGATCGTCCGGGAAGTAGTGCCGCAGCCGGTACATGCGCTTGCGTTCGGTGACCTCGTAGGGCGAGGACTCCACATCGTGGGCCAGGCCGCCGAACCGAATGACCTCGAGTCCGTTCTGCGCGGTCGCCATCAACCGCCGCACCGGCCCGGTGAGGGCTCTCGTATCGAATCTCAACGCTCACTCCCAGCCCTTGCCCTGCGCCCGGCACCGCCACGCCCCCTGCGCGCCGGTCGAGCCTGCCACATCGACAGCCTACTGCGAGGCCGTTGTGACAGCTCCCATCCACACACCGTGCCGTGCGCGGCCGCCCCGCCGATTTCCCGGGTATTCGGCGAATGTGTCCGCGCGTCCGCCGCGGACCATTTACGATGGATTCCGGAACGCCGTTGTAGCGCATGACTATTCGATCAGATGTCTTGTTCGCCTGGCCCGTCCCCTTCTCCCCTTCTTCAGCTCTCCTCCGGTTTCTTCGGTGGCACAACCGCTCGCTCGAACGGTTCGTGTCCGCGTATCCCCGCGCCGAGCCCCGGTTCGGCGCTGTCCGCATCCATCGCATCGAGGTGAGGACCGCAGATGACTCTCGAACTTCCCGTTCAGGCCGACAACCACGTCCGCAAATCCCTGTCCACCTCCGCCGCCCATCAGCTCGCCCACACCACCAAATCCGAACCCCAGATGCAGGGCATCTCCTCGCGCTGGCTCACCCGGATGCTGCCGTGGACCCAGGTGGAGGGCGGTATCTACCGGGTCAACCGGCGCCTCACCCATACCGTCGGCAACGGCGAGGTGGAGTTCGTCATCGACGGCTCACGTGCCCATGTCATACCGCTGGAACTGCAGGAAGTGCCCGCGCTGCGCGAGGTCGAGGACGAGGAGGTCCTCGCGGCCATGGCGGGGCAGTTCATCCAGCGGGATCTCGACCCCGGGTCGGTGATCGCCGAATTCGGGAATCCGATGGATCAGCTCGTACTGATCGTGCACGGAAAACTCGGCAAGATCGGTGCCGGAGAATACGGCGAATCCACCAAACTCGGCATGCTCGGCGACGGCGACTATTTCGGCGACGCGATGCTCACCGATCGCGACGCCATCTGGCCGGTGACCGTCAAAACCATCACCCCGGTGACGCTGCTGACGCTGCCGCGCACCGCATTCGACCGGCTGGTGGACCAGGCGCCGATGCTGGGTGAACATCTGTCCCGGCTCTCGGAATCACCGGTACGGGCGCAGAACAAATACGGTGAGGCCGATATCGAGATCACCTCCGGCCACACCGGTGAACCACTGCTCGACGGCACGTTCGTCGACTACGACAGCTCTCCGCGAGAATACGAGCTCGGCGCCGCGCAGAGCGTCCTGCGTGTGCATACCCGCGTCGCCGACCTGTTCAACGATCCGCACAATCAGATCGAACAGCAGCTACGGCTCACCATCGAGGCGCTGCACGAACGACGTGAGTACGACCTGGTCAACAACACCGATTTCGGGCTGCTGCACAACTGCGATCTCACACAGCGCATCTACACCGAATCCGGCCCGCCCACCCCGGACGATCTCGACGAACTGCTGAGCATGCGGCGCAGCACCAAATTCTTTCTCGCACATCCGAAGGCGATCGCCGCATTCGGCCGTGAATGCAACAAACTCGGCCTGTATCCCGATCCGGTCGATATCGAGGGCCGCCGGATACCGGCCTGGCGCGGCGTACCGATACTGCCGTGCGGAAAGATTCCGGTGAGCGATACCCAGACCACATCCATTCTCGCCATGCGGGTCGGAGAACAGGAGCAGGGCGTGATCGGCCTGCACCAGACCGGAATTCCGGACGAATTCGAGCCGAGCCTGAACGTGCGATTCAAGGGAATCGACGATCAATCGATCATCTCGTATCTGGTCAGCTGCTACTACTCGGCGGCCGTCCTCGTTCCGGACGCGCTCGGAATTCTCGACAATGTGGCCGTCGCGCGGCAGAGCGACTGACGGGGGTGCGTGCGGATGTCGGTACTTTCTCGTGCCGCGGCGCCACCGTCCGGTGACGACCTGGCCGGTGTGATCGCCGCACTGCTCGGCGGCTTCGACCACGCTCCCCCGGCGCGGATGCCGATGCCGGATGTCCCCGCACCGGACGACGCGATCACGGTCCACACCATGATCACGGGCCCGGTTCCCCGGGGACTGCTCGGCCCGACCGGACTCGGCACCGCGGGGTTGCGGCTGCCGAATCGGCTACCCGGCCACCCGGCCGTGCGGACCGGTGCGGACCTGCCCGCGCGGGGGCCCGGCGCACCCGATCGGGCGCCTCGCGACGTGGGCGGATCGGATATTCCATCGCTGTACTGTCCGCCGCCCGTTCGTGACGACCCCGGGCTCGCGGCCGCGGTCGACGAGGGAATTCTGCGGTGGGCCGGCGAGATCGGGCTGTACGAGGGTCGGCTGAACGAACTGGCCAAGGCGGGATTCGGCCGGCTCATCATGCTCGCCCACCCCGATTGCGATAATCCCGACCGGTTACTGGCGGCGGCGAAATGCGCTGTCTCGGAGTGGTCGGTGGACGACTACTACTGCGAGGAGGACGCCGACGATCACGCACCCGACGGCACCCCGTCGAATGCGGCGGCGGAACTGGGTCCGAGACTCGAATTGGCGATGGCCACAATGGATCCCGTCGAGCTCCCGGCCAGGTATCAGGCGAAGCTCAATCGCGCCCTGGGGGCCGACCCGATCCTGCGGGCCTTCCGCACCTCCTTCGAGCATCTGTCACGATATGCCGATCCCGCCCAGCTGGCCCGGCTGCGCACCGAAATCGGCGGCTGGTTCATCGCACTCGGCGCCGAGGCGGGCTGGCGGACGGCCGGGCGGATGCCACCGGTCTGGGAGTATCTGACCAACCGGCAGCCGCACAGCTTCCTGCCGTGCATGGCGCCGATCGACGCGATCGGCGGCTACGTCCTCGACGCGGACGGCTATTGCGATCCGCGGATGCGGCGCGCGGTCACCACCGCCGCGCTGGCCGCCCAGATGGTCAACGACCTGTATTCGATGGCGCGCGAAGACCTTTCCGGCGGAAGGGAATTCAATCTGCCGACGGTCCTCGCGGCGGAAGAGGGCTGTTCCCGGCGCGAGGCCGTGCACCGCACCGCGGCCATCCACGACGAACTGGTCCATCGCTTCGAAACCGAGGCGGCGGCGTGGGTGGCGACCGCATCGCCGCAGCAGCGCCGTTTCCTCGCCGGACTGTGGGCATGGCTGGGCGGCAACCGCGCCTGGCACGCCGGCAGCCGCCGCTACCACGATCACGCCTGACGCCGATTCCGTTCCACCAGCAGTACCGACCGATGGAGAGGATGATCTGCGATGACCGTACTTCAGCCCGAGACCGACGGTGTTCTGCACTCGAATTATCAGCGGTCCGTCGCCGCCTACTGGAACGACAATCCCAACGACGATCGCGTCAATACCGAACTGGGCGCGGTCGACGGGCTGTACCACCATCACTACGGCATCGGTGACCCGGATTGGTCGGTGCTCGACGGGCCCGAGGACACCCGCAAGGCGCGGATCGTCGCCGAACTGCACCGGCTCGAGACCGCACAGGCCGATTACCTGCTGGACCATCTCGGTGAGGTGCGGCCCGGCGATCGGCTGATGGATGCCGGTTCGGGCCGTGGCGGCACCAGCTTCATGGCCAATCAGCGCTTCGGCTGCCGGGTGGACGGAGTGAGCATCTCCGAATACCAAGTCGGTTTCGCCAACGCTGCGGCCGTCCAGCGCGATGTGGCCGACCAGGTGAAATTCCACTACCGCAATATGCTCGACACCGGCTTCGAGACCGGATCGATGCGTGGCATCTGGACCAACGAAACCGATATGTACGTCGACCTGCCCGATCTGTTCGCCGAATTTTCGCGGCTGCTGGAACCCGGCGGCCGTTATGTCTGTCTCACCGGCTGCTCCAACGATGTGACCGGCGGGCGATCGGCCGCGGTGAGCTGGATCGACGCCCACTACGGCTGCATGATTCATCCGCGCGGCGAGTATTTCCGTGCGATGACCGCCAACGGGCTGATCCCCATCACGGTCACCGACCTCACCGCGGCGACCATCCCGTACTGGGAACTGCGCAGCGAATGCGAACTGGCGACGGGTGTGGAGGAACCGTTCCTCACCTCCTATCACGAGGGCAGCTTCCAATACCTGCTGATCGCCGCCGATAAGGTAGGGAGGTGACCGGCACCCACACCACCTCCTCCGATATCACCGCCGACCGCGAATCCCTGCCCGTCGAACTCGTCGACGAGCAGGGAGGCGCGATCGGCGCACTCGCGGTGTCCGACGCACACACCGCGCCGGGGCGTCTGCACCGAGCGTTCTCCGTCCTGCTGTTCGGACCGGACGGCCGCGTATTGCTGCAACAGCGCGCCGCGGTCAAAACGCGGTTCCCGCTGCGCTGGTCCAATACCTGTTGCGGTCATCCGGCGCCGGGACAGTCCGTGGTCGCGGCCGCGGCGATACGGCTGGGTGAGGAACTGCGGGCGCGGGCCGATCTGCGCGAGGTCGGCGTCTACCGCTACCGGGCGGCAGATCCGGCCACCGGGCGGGTCGAGGACGAATGGGACCATGTCCTGATCGGCGGATTCGAGGGATTGCCTGCCGATCCGGACCCCGCGGAGGTCGCCGCGCTGCGGTGGGTGGATCCGGATCGGCTCGCCGCCGATATCGCTTCCGCCCCCGAGGAGTTCACGCCGTGGCTGCACGGTGTCCTGGCGGCGGCACGCACCGGCGGCTGAGCCCGGTCAGCCGTCGAGCAACCAGTCGTTGGGTGCGAACAGCTCGAAATTGATCCGCTCGTCGCAGATGCCCACTGCCCGCAGCTGCGCACGTGCGGCCCGCAGGAATCCGGTGCCACCGCACACCGTGCGGTCACACCAGGGCGCGGACCTGCGCGGTTTTCCGGCCGCCCTCTGGCACCATGACCGCATGGAGCTGATCGGGTTCGATCGCATCCGCGCTGCGCGGGAGATGCTCGCCCCGGTCGTCCGGCGCACACCGTTGATCGCCTCGCGTGTGCTGTCGGAACACACCGGCTCCGATGTGCGGCTCAAATGCGAGAATCTGCAGCGCACCGGATCGTTCAAACCACGCGGGGCGTATTTCCGGATCGCCAATCTCACCCCGGCCGAGCGCGCGCACGGCGTGGTGGCCGCCAGTGCCGGTAATCACGCGCAGGGAGTCGCCTGGGCCGCAACGGCTCTCGGGCTCACATCGACGGTGTTCATGCCGGTGGGCGCCCCGCTGCCGAAGCTGGTCGCGACCCGCGCCTACGGTGCCACGGTTCATCAGGCCGGCAAGACCGTGGACGAAACCCTGCTCGCCGCAGCGGATTTCGCCCAGCGCACCGGCGCGACCCTGATCCATCCGTTCGACCATCCCGATATCGTCGCCGGTCAGGCGACGGTAGCGCTGGAGCTGCTCGAACAGTTCCCCGACGTGGGCACCGTACTGGTGCCGACCGGTGGCGGCGGGCTGCTGGCGGGGGTCGCCGCGGCGCTGCGTCCGATCGCGCCGCAGGTGCGGGTGATCGGCGTGCAGGCCGAGCTCGCGGCGGCCTGGCCGGACTCGCTGCGCTCGGGGCAACCCGTTGCGCTGCAACGCATGTCGACCATAGCCGACGGTATCGCGGTGGGCCGGCCCGGTGCGGTGCCCTTCACCCAGGTGATCGCCCATCATCCGGCGATCGTCACAGTGGAGGAGGACGCGCTGTCGGCCGCGGTGCTGCTGTGCCTGGAACGGGCGAAGTTGGTGGTGGAGCCGGCCGGTGCGGCCGCGGTAGCCGCGCTGCTGAGCCGGCCGGCCGATGAGCTGCGTTTGCGCGGCCCGGTGTGCGCGATCGTATCCGGCGGCAATGTGGATCCCATCCTGCTGACCCGCATCATCGGCCACGGCCTCGGCGCCGGTGGCCGCTATCTGGCCGTCCGGATCACGATCTCGGATCGGCCGGGCAGCCTGAGCCGGCTACTGGACGCGGTGGCCGGCACCGGGGCGAACGTGCTCGATGTGGTGCACGCGCGCACCGGCGCATCCCTCGCCATCGACGAGGTGGAGGTGCTGCTGACGCTGGAGACCCGCGGCCCCTCCCACCGCGACCAGGTCCTCTCGGTACTGAAAGGCACGGAATACACTGTGCGCGTTCAGGACTGACCCGCCGCCGGTTCGATGGTCAGTGCGAACCGCCGAGTTCCAGGGCGAGAACGCCGGCGATCAGCAGTCCGATCCCGCCGATCTGGATCAGGGACAGCCGCTCATCGAGAAACAGCGCCCCGATGGTGGCGACCAGTGCCACCCCGATCGCCGACCACATCCCGTAGGCCACGCCGACCGACATCCCGCGCTTCAACGCCTGGGACAGGAAGGCGAACGCGGCCACGTACCCGATCACGACCACGATCGAGGGCACCAGTTTGGTGAATCCCTCCGACAGCTTCAGCGATACCGTCGCCGACACTTCGGACACAATGGCCAAACCGAGCAGCACGAACATCATGCGCGCACGATATCGGGCGCGCCGGACGCACCGGCCGGACGCCAACCCTCCGCCGCCCGAGTCGGCGGACCGGCCCGGCGGGTGGTTACTCGCCGAGCGGCCGGGCCCCGCTGAGCCAGGTGCGAGCATCGGCCGCGGTGCCGCGCACCTCGGTCAGCTGTTCGGCGACCCGCACCCCGGCGGTACCGCCGCGCGAATTGCGCGAGGCGATCGAGCCCTGCACGGTGAGAACCTCGCGCACCCGCGGTGTCAAAGCCGGGTCCACGGCGGCGAATTCGGCATCGGTCAATTCGTCCAGGCCGACTCCGCGCGCCTCGGCGGCCCGCACACACGCGCCCGCGGCCTCGTGCGCGACCCGGAACGGAACCCCTTGGCGCACCATCCATTCCGCGATATCGGTGGCCAGCGTGAACCCGGCCGGTGCGAGTTCGGCCATTCGATCGGTGTGGAAGGTCAAAGTGGAGACCAGTCCGGCGATGGCCGGCAGCAGCAGTTCCAGCTGCGCCACCGAATCGAACAGCGGTTCCTTGTCCTCCTGCAGATCCCGGTTGTAGGCCAGGGGCTGCGCCTTCAGCGTGGCGAGCAGTCCGGTGACATTGCCGATCAACCGGCCGGCCTTGCCGCGAGTCAGCTCAGAGACGTCGGGGTTCTTCTTCTGCGGCATGATCGACGATCCGGTCGACCAGGCGTCGGCGAGGGTGATGTAGCCGAATTCCGCTGTGCTCCAGATGATGATCTCCTCCGCCATACGGGAGAGATCGACCGCGATCATGGCCAGGACGAATGCGGCCTCGGCGGCGAAATCGCGGGCGGAGGTGGCGTCGATCGAATTGGCCGCGGCCGCATCGAAATCCAGGTCCGCGGCGATCGCCTCGGGGTCCAGGCCCAGTGACGATCCCGCCAGCGCGCCGGAACCGTAGGGCGAGATCGCGGCGCGTTTGTCGAAGTCGCGCAACCGGTCGATATCGCGCAGCAGCGGATGGGCGTGTGCCAGCAGTTGATGCGCCAGCAGCACCGGCTGCGCGGCCTGCAGATGAGTCTTACCGGGCATCACCGCATCCGGATGGGCGGCGGCCTGCCCGACCAGCGCGTCGACGACCTCGAGCACCCCGAAGGCGATGCGGCGCACGGCATCCCGCAGCCACATCCGGAACAGGGTGGCCACCTGATCGTTGCGGGAGCGGCCCGCGCGCAGCCGGCCGCCGACTTCGGCGCCGACCCGGTCGATCAGACCACGTTCGAGCGCGCCGTGCACATCCTCATCGGATTCGGCGGGGGTGAAGGCGCCCGATTCGACATCGGCGGCCAGCCGGTCGAGGCCCTCGAGCATCGCGGCCAGATCGGCGTCCGACAGCAGGCCCGCCTTGTGCAGCACGCGGGCGTGCGCCTTGGAGGCACGAATGTCGTAGGGCGCCAGTACCCAGTCGAAATGGGTCGATTTGCTCAGCGCCGCCATCGCCGCGGCGGGACCGGAGGCGAAACGCCCGCCCCACAGCGCGCCTTCGTTGGTGCCCTGGCTCATCGGTTCTCGTCTCCTCGCGTCGCGGTCATCAGAATGTGTCGGTTCAGTTCGCCGCGGACGGCCTCGGGCATCTCGCGGCCGTGCGCGGCCAGCAGGGCGGCCGGATCACCCTCGGTCACGGCCCACCCGTGCGCGGTGAACCATTCGCGCGGGTCCGTGCGACCCTCCCACGGATACCAGAGCTCTTCGAGGTTCAGCGTGATCCCGGCCTCGGCGAGCAGCCGGGCGCGGCGTTCCCGCATGGCCCGCAGTGCGGGTGTGTCCTCGCGCCGGCCACGGCCGATATTCAGTGCGATCCGGCTGCCGGGCGCGCTCAGTGCCGCGAGGTCGTCGAACAGCCGGTCCTGTGCCTCACCGGGCAGGTAGCGCAACAGCCCCTCCGCCAGCCAGGCCGTCGGCGCGGTGGGATCGAAACCATTGTCCCGCAGCGCCTTCGGCCAATCCTGGCGCAGGTCCACCGCGACCGCTCGGCGCTCGGCGGCGAGCTCCGCGTCGGCGAGCACGGAGTTCTTGAACGACAGCACCTTCGGCTGGTCGATTTCGAAAACGACAGTGCCGGAGGGCCATTCCATCCGGTAGGCACGGGCATCGAGTCCGCTCGCCAGGATCACGATCTGCCGGATGCCCGCGCCGGAGGCGGCGGTGAAGTATTCGTCGAAGTAGACGGTCCGGGCGATGAGCATCGCGGCCAGCGGGCGGTAGAGGTTGTCACTGTCGGCGGTCCGGCTGCTCGCATCGCCCTCGACGGCCGGATCGGCGCCACCCGATGCCGCCGCGATCTGCGCGCGCAGGACACGGCTCCAGCCCGATCCGGTGGCATCCACCAGGCGCTCGGCGAAGGGATCGCCGAACAGCGCATCCGGGCGCCGGGTCTCGGCGGCCCGCATCGCGGCCACGCCGATCGCGGTCGCGCCGACGCTTTCGGTGATATCCCAGCTGTCGTCGTCAGTGCGCACGAACGCCTCCTCCATTACGGCCTGTCTTCGAATCGGCTATCGATGCGACCGGCGCGGTGCGCGGCCGCCCGATGTGCGCCACCGGGCTTCGATCGCGCCGCGTCCGGTCCGTCGACGAGGACACCCCACGCCCCCGGAGCCCTGGCCGGCTCGCGGTACCGACGGCTCTACCAGGACCCCCGGCGCACTCGGTCCGGCCGAGTTTTCGGCCGGACCGGCCGGTGGCCTATTTCTTGAACAGATCGCGGCGTGCGGCGACCTTGGACGAGAGGCCGTGGATCTGCACGAAACCCTTGGCCAGTGACTGGTCGAAGCTGTCGCCCTCGTCGTAGGTGGCGAGGTTGAAGTCGTAGAGCGACTCCTCGCTGCGGCGGCCGTTGACCACGACATTGCCGCCGTGCAGCACCATGCGGACCTCGCCGGAGACGTGCTGCTGGGTGTCGCCCACGAACGCGTCCAGGGCGCGCTTGAGCGGGGAGAACCACAGGCCGTCATAGACCAGCTCGCCCCAGCGCTGCTCGACCTGGCGCTTGTAGCGGCCCAGCTCGCGCTCGACGGTGACGGCCTCGAGTTCCTGATGCGCGGTGATCAGCGCGATCGCGCCGGGCGCCTCGTAGATCTCACGGCTCTTGATCCCGACCAGGCGGTCCTCGACCATGTCCAGCCGGCCCACCCCCTGGCGACCGGCGCGGGTGTTGAGTTCGGTGATGGCGTCGAGCACGCTCACCGGGCGGCCATCGATGGCGATCGGCACACCCTTGTCGAAGGTGACGATGAGTTCGTCGGGCGCCTCGAAGTTGACGGTCGGGTCCACGGTGTAGTCGTAGACGTCCTTGGTCGGGGCGTTCCACAGATCCTCGAGGAATCCGGTCTCGACGGCGCGGCCCCACAGGTTCTGGTCGATCGAGAACGGCGACTTCTTGCTCACCGTGATGGGCAGCGCGTTCTCCTCGGCGAAGGCGATGGCCTTCTCCCGGGTCCACGCGTAGTCGCGCACGGGCGCGATGACGTTCAGGTCGGGGGCCAGCGCGCCGATGCCGACCTCGAAGCGGACCTGGTCGTTGCCCTTACCGGTGCAGCCGTGGGCGACGGTGGACGCGCCGTGATACTCGGCGGCCTCGACCAGATGCTTGACGATCAGCGGGCGGCTGATCGCCGACACCAGCGGGTAGCGGCCCATGTACATGGCGTTGGCCTGGATGGTCGGCAGGCAGTACTCGTCGGCGAACTCGTCGCGGGCGTCGACCACGATGGCCTCCACGGCGCCGCAGTCCAGTGCGCGCTGGCGCACCAGGTTCATATCCTCGCCGCCCTGGCCCAGGTCGATCGCGACGGCGACCACCTCGGCACCGGTCTCCTTGCCGATCCAGCTGATGGCGACAGAGGTGTCCAACCCGCCGGAGTAGGCGAGTACGACGCGATCGGCCATTTCTAATGCTCCTCAGGTTCGTGCGTGTGTGGCGTGTGCGCTGTCACCAGCGAGGATGTGGTGCCGCGTACCACCCGGCCGGCTCACATCGACTACAAATGATTATGCATGATGATGCAATCCCATTCATAACTGGGGGTGGTTCGTGCCGGCCGCCCGGCACCGAGGGACCGGAGACTCCGGACATTCGCCACGAAACCCCGTGAGGTTCAACGCGATTGCCACGACCGGCGACAGCGGGTATGTCACCCTGATATCGCACGGCACGCATGCTCCCCCGGGAAAGGCTGTCCCATGCTCTCCACATTCGCCGGCTATTTCGGCACCCTCGGTTCCGATCTGCTGTCGGTCGGCCAATCGGTGATCACCCTCATCTCCGACCTGATCGGCGCCGGCGGTGCGGGCACCGGCGGCGGATTCGGCGGTGCGTACCCGCCCGGACAGTATCCGCTGACCTGAGCAGCGGGAACAGCCGCACTCTCATCGCGCCGGCGCTCGACGTTAACAGCCCTGCGCACGCCCCGAAGACGGTGAGCGCGGGTTCGCGGTCTCGACGCGTCAGGCGGCGCCGAGTACGCCGGTGACGATCCGGCGAATCCGCTCGTAGTCGGGGTCGGCGGGGGCTGGAGGCCGTTCCGGCCACTCGCCCGGCGCCTCCTCGACTCCGAACAAGACCGCCGCGAACCGTGGATTGATTGCCAGGGACAGGATGTCGTCCACCGCAGCGAGCGCCTCGGATTCGGGCAACCGCCACTTCTCTGCGACGAATGCGGCGAGTGCGCGCCGCGTGGTCGCGAAGATGGCGTCGTAGAAGCCGGCGGCGGCAGCCGGTACCCGCTCCGCCTCGGCGATGACCAGCCGGCAGGTGCGCACCGACTGGACCCAGATCACCGACCACAGGAATCCGACGCAATATCCGGTCACCGCTTCCAGCCGATCGCCACCGTAGTCCGCGGGAGCCCCCAGCCGGTTCAGATGCAGACCCCGCACGAAGTCGACGACGGCCAGGAACAACGCGTCCTTGTTGTCGAAATGTGCGTACAGGGTCCGCTTCGAGGTCTCGGCGCGGGCGGCCAGTACATCCATCGACGTCCGCTCGAACCCCACCTCGAGGAAGACATCCTTGGCCGTCCAGAGGATGTGCTCGTGCAGTCGATCGCCACGCCTGGCCATACAGACTTCCCTTCCGTCAAAGTAAACGGTACGGTGTAGTTTACTTGCATCGCACTCGTCCAGGAGTAACTCATGATTGTCGTAACCACACCTACAGGCAGTATCGGACACCAGGTCCTCGATCTCGTCGCCGAGAGCGAGCAGCCGATCCGGGTGATCGCGCGCGACCCGGCACGCCTGGCCCCGCACATCCGCGATCGGGTCGAGGTGGTGCAGGGATCGACCACCGATCGCGAAGTCGTCGCCGCCGCGATGAAGGGCGCCGACACCGTGTTCTGGCTGATTCCCCCGAATCCGTCGGCGTCGAGCGTTCCAGGGCACGTCCTGGAATTCATGGCACCCCTATGCGACACCCTCGACAGCATCGGCCGGGTCGTCGCCGTATCGAGTCTCGGTCGCTCCCATGGTCGCAAAGCGGGCCAGATTTCGGCGATCTTCGCCATGGACGCGCTGATCGAGAGCAGTGGCATACATTATCGGTCGCTGTGCCCGCCCGGGTTCATGGAAAATATGCTCCGGCAAGTGGATCCGATCCGGAATATGGGCACCTTCTTCGGCACCGTCACCGGCGATCTCCGGATGCCCTCCTGCGCCACCCGGGATATCGCGGCCGTGGCGGCTCGACTGTTGCTCGACGAATCCTGGACCGGGCAGGACAGCGTCGAGATCCGCGGCCCGGAAGATCTGTCGCACAACGAGATGGCGCGCATCATGTCCCAGGTACTCGGCCGTTCGATCAGCTACCAGCAGGTGGCGGCGGCAGACTACGCGGCGTCGCTGACGGCACACGGAATGACCGCGGCGTGGGCTCAGGGCCTGGTGGATATGTCGGCTGCCGTCGATAATGGCCTCTACGACGCGGCTCGGACGCCGGAGTCGTACTCCCCCACCGGTTTTCGGGATTGGTGTGCCGACGTGCTGGCGCCGGCCGTCCGCGGCTGATCCACGCCGGTTGCCCGGGATGTCCCAATTCCATAGGTCTCCAACATATTTCGATTCGCCGGATCCCGAGCGCAAGCCCGCGAATCGACATAAGATGCGGCGACAACCTCCATGCTCCGACAGGATTGTGATGCCCGCCCCCGACAGCAGTGCGACCACCGACGCCGAGTTGCCCAGCAGCGCCCGCATATACGACTATGCGCTGGGCGGTAAGGACAACTACGAAGTCGACCGCACGGCCCTCGAGAAGGTCATGGAGGCGTTCCCGACGGTTCGCATCGCGGCGCGGCACAACCGGCAGTTCATGCACCGTGCGGTCGGCGTGCTCGCCGAGGCCGGTGTGCGGCAGTTCCTCGATATCGGGACCGGCATCCCCACCGAACCCAACCTGCATCAGGTGGCGCAGATCCAGGCACCGGAATCGCGTGTGGTCTACGTCGACAACGATCCGGTGGTCCTGGCACACGCCCGGGCGCTGCTGTCGGGTTCCCCCGAGGGCCGCACCGCGTTCGTCGCCGCCGACCTCAACGATCCCGAATCCATCCTGACCGCACCGCAATTGCGCGAGACTCTCGATCTGAACAGTCCGGTGGCGGTGAGCCTGGTCGCGGTCCTGCACTTCCTCTCGGATGCGCAGGATCCCGCGGGCGTGCTGAAAACCCTGCTCGAGGGGCTGGCTCCCGGATCGTTCGTCGTCGCCTCCCACATCACCTCCGATCTCGATCCCGAGGCGATGGACCGGGCGTTCGAGATGTACCGGAGCAGCGCCGTCTACGTGCAGGCCCGCACCCACGACGAGTTCACCACCTTCTTCGACGGACTCGAGTTGCTGGATCCGGGAATCGTCACGGTCAACCGCTGGCGCCCCGCCATCGAACCGCCGGCCTGGCTCGACGCCCAGGTCAACTGCTACGGCGCGGTGGCCCGCAAACCCTAGCGCTGCCAGTCCGGATCGCGGCCCAGCAGCGCGACGATATTGTCGAGCGGCGGCCCGTTCGGTTCACGCGAGCAGCTGCAATCGGCCGCGCTCGAACAGGCCGGGCAGATTTTCCGGGAGACGGTGATCGAGCCGTTGCACGACCTTCCGCCGGGCATCGGACGCCTCGCGCAACTGATCGACAACTGGATGGACTATCTGGCCGAATGCCCTTTTCCCGGAGGCTGCTTCGTCACCGCGGCCTCGACGGAACTCGATGGCAGGCCGGGCGTACTACGTGACCGCCTGCGCGCCCAGATCGGACGATCCCGCCGGGCCCTGCGCGCCGAAATCGTTGCCGCCCAGGCAGAGTCACGAGGACCGCATCGCCCACCGGAGGAATTGATCACCACGGTCATCGGCATCACCATGGCCGTCAACCAGGAGATTCAACTGCTGGGCGATCACACTGCGGCTGAGCACGGGCGCACAGCGCTGCGCGCGGTACTCGGTCTGCCGCCCGCACCGGTGCCACGCGGCCGCTGACCGGCGCGCGCCCCGGTGACATCCGGACACCGGTGCCACGGCGACCACACGTCCGCCGAACTTCTCGACACCCCCGGACAGTCCGGGCGATGGCGCGTCCGCAGGACCTACGCCAGATGTTCGATCTTCGCGGCGAGTTCGGCGCCGGTCATCGGTTCGCGGGCGATGACCGCGATGGTGTCGTCACCGGCGATGGTGCCGACCACCTCGGACAGGGCGGCGCGGTCGAGTGCGCTCGCGAGGAAGTGCGCGGCGCCCGGCGGCGTGCGCAGCACCGCGAGATTACCGCTGTGATCGGTGGAGACCAGCAGATCGCCGAGAAGTTTGGACAGCCGAGTGGTACCGCCGGTGACGCCACGCACCGGGCTGCCGTCCTCGGGCACGACATAGATTCCCGCGCCGCCGTCGGCCGCGCGCAGTTTCACCGCGCCCAGTTCGTCGAGATCACGGGAGAGGGTGGCCTGAGTGGTCTCGATACCCTCGTCTGCGAGCAGACCCGCCAGCTCGGTCTGACTGCGGACCGCGTTGGCGGACAACAACTCCACGATGCGCTGCTGCCGCCCCGCCCGGGTGCGGGCGATCGCCGGGCCGGATCGCGGCCCCACCGATCGCGATTCGTCGGATCCGTTGGGCGATCTGGTCGCCGAACTCACGCCGCACCAGCCGATCGACGCTCGAGCAGCCACACCAGCAACGCCTTCTGCGCATGCAACCGATTCTCGGCCTCGTCCCACACCACACTACGCGGGCCGTCGATCACCTCGTCGGTGATCTCCTCCCCGCGATGCGCCGGAAGACAGTGCAGGACAACGGCGTCCGCAGCCGCATGCGCCAGCAGTTCGGTGTTCAGCTGGAAGGCCCGGAACGGGCCGACCCGGTCGAGACCGTCGTTCTCCTGCCCCATCGAGGTCCAGGTGTCGGTGACCAGCGCATCGGCGCCGGTCGCCGCAGCGATCGGATCCTCGGTGAGGGTGATCACCGCACCGGTCTCGGCGGCGCGCTTGCGGGCGGCCTCGACAACCCCGTCGAGCGGCTGGAATCCGGCCGGCGCCGCGATGGTGACATTCAGTCCCGCCGTCACACCGCCCAGCAGCAGCGAATGCGCCATATTGTTGGCGCCGTCGCCGAAGTAGGCCAGTGTGCGTCCGGTGAGCTCACCCTTGCGTTCGCGCAGCGTGAGCAGATCGGCCAGCACCTGGCACGGATGGAATTCGTCGGACAGCGCGTTCACCACGGGAACCGTTGCCGTCGAAGCCATCTCGTCGAGCCGCTCCTGCTGGAACGTGCGCCAGACCACGGCGTCCACATAGCGCGACAGCACCCGGCCGGTATCGGCGAGGGTCTCCTCGCGGCCGAGCTGGGTATCGCGGCCGTCGACCACCACGGCGTGCCCGCCGAGCGCAGCGATGCCCATTTCGAACGAGAACCGGGTGCGGGTGGAGTTCTTCTCGAAGATCACACCCACGCCGCGCGGGCCCTCGAGAGGGCGCCGGGAGAACGGCGCCGCCTTCAACTCCGCTGCCAGCGCCAGAATTTCGGCCTGTTCGGCGGGCGTGACGTCGTCGTCGCGCAGAAAGTGCCGCACCATATTCACTCACTCTCCTGAGTAGCCGCATCGAGTATGCCGGGCAGATCGGCGACGAAACCGGCGGCCTGCGTTTCGGTCAGGATCAGCGGTGGGGCCAGCCGGATCACATTCGGCTTCGGCGGATTCACCAGATAGCCCGCCGCCCGGGCGGATTCCTCCACCTTCGCCGACACGTCCCGGGTGAGCTGGATGCCGATGAGCAGGCCCGCACCGCGGACATGGTCGATGAGCGGATGGTCCAGCTCCTCGATCCCGTCGATCAGCGTCTTGCCGACGGACTCGACGTGGGCGAGCAGCCCCTCCTCGTCGATGGTCCGCAGGACCGCCAGCGCCGCGGCCGCGCTGACCGGGTTTCCGCCGAAAGTGGTGCCGTGCAGTCCCGGCGTGAGCAGGTCGGCCGCCGGGCCCTGGGCCAGCACCGCACCGATCGGCAGCCCGCCGCCGAGCCCCTTGGCCAGCGTCATCACATCGGGCACGATTCCGGCGGCCTGATGTGCGAAAAACGGTCCGGTGCGGCCGATTCCGGTTTGTACCTCGTCGAGGATCAGCAGGGCGCCGTGATCCGCGGTGATCTTGCGGGCCTCGGCCAGATAGTCCATGGGCGGCACGATCACGCCGCTCTCCCCCAGCATCGGCTCGAGGAATACCGCGGCCGTATCGGAGTCGACCACATCGGCCAGCGCCACCGCATCGCCGTAGGGCACATGCACCACACCGGGCGGCATCGGCTCGAACGGCGACCGCTTCGACGGCTGGCCGGTCAGCGCCAGAGCGCCCATGGTGCGGCCGTGGAAAGCCTCGTCACAGGCGATGATCTTGCGGCGCCCGGTGAGCCGCGCCATCTTGAACGCCGCTTCGTTGGCCTCGGTACCCGAATTGCAGAAGAACGCGCGGCCGGTGCCGTCGCCGAAATGGGCGAGCAGTTTCTCGGCCAGTTCGAGAACCGGCTCGCTGGCATACAGATTCGAGACGTGGCCGAGCGTGCCGAGCTGCTGGGTGACCGCCTCCAGAATCGCCGGATGCGCGTGACCGAGGCTGTTGACCGCGATACCACCGATGAAGTCGACGTAGCGCTTGCCGTCGGCGTCGTACACCACCGCGCCGGCGCCGCGCACCAGCGCCACCTTCGGGGTGCCGTAGTTGTTCATCAGCGCGGACGACCACCGCTGCTGCAATTGCTCTGTGCTCATGGTGTTTTCGTTCCTGCCGTCTCGGGTGGGGTCACCATCGTTCCGATGCCTTCCCCGGTGAACAGTTCCAGCAGCACCGCGTGCGGCACCCGGCCGTCGATCACGTGGGCGGTCGGGACCCCGGCCCGCACCGCGCGCAGGCAGGCCTCCATCTTGGGCACCATGCCGGCGTCCAGGCCCGGCAGCAGCGCGGCCAGCGCGTCGGTGTCGATATGGGTGGTCAGCGATGAGCGATCGGGCCAATTCGTGTACAGGCCTTCGACATCGGTGAGGACCACCAGTTTCTCCGCGCCGATCCCCTGCGCCAGGGCCGCGGCGGCGGTATCGGCGTTGATGTTGTGCACCACGCCGTCGGCGTCGGGGGCGATGGTCGAAACCACCGGAATGCGCCCGGCGCGAATGAGATCCAGTACCGCGTCGGGATTGACGGCGGTGACATCGCCGACCAGGCCGATATCGGTGGGCGCACCGTCGACGGTCACGGTGCGACGGGTCGCGGTGAACAGGCGGGCGTCCTCACCCGAGATACCGACCGCGTACGGTCCGTGCGCGTTGATCAGCCCCACCAGTTCGCGGCCGACCTGACCGAACAGCACCATCCGCACCACATCCATCACCTCGGGTGTGGTGACGCGGAAACCGCCCCGGAATTCGCCCCGCAGGCCCAGCTTGTTCAGCATCGCGCTGATCTGCGGGCCGCCGCCGTGCACCACCACCGGATGGACGCCGACCGTGCGCAGGAACGCCATATCGGCGGCGAAGGCGTGTTTGAGCGCATCGTCGACCATGGCGTTGCCACCGTATTTGACCACCACGATCTTGTCGCGGAACTTCTGCAGCCACGGCAGCGCACCGGCCAGGACGTGCGCCTTGTCCAGTGCGGGCAGCTCCTGTGTGGTCGTGACCTCGGTGCTCATGAGCTGTACGCCGAGTTCTCTTCCACATACCCGTGCGACAGGTCGGTGGTGCGGACGGTGGCCGTGCCGTCGCCGAGGCCGAGTTCGACCAGCACCGCGATATCGGCGCCGGACAGATCGACCTCGCGCGCACCGGGCGCGCCGGTTCCGTTGACGCACACCGGATTACCGTTGAACGACACCGTCACCCGGTCGGGGTCCAGTTCGATCGGCGCGATGCCGACCGCGGCCAGTACCCGCCCCCAGTTCGGATCCGACCCGAAGAACGCGGTCTTGACCAGCGAATCGCGGGCGATGGCACGGGCGGCGGTCAGTGCCTCGTCCTCGCTGGCCGCACCCGAGACGGTGATCTCGACCCGCTTGGTGACGCCCTCGGCGTCTCCCATGAGCTGGGCGGCAAGATCGTCGCAGACCGCCAGTACCGCGGCGTCGAGTTCGTCCTGGCTCGGCGTGATCGCGCTGGCGCCGTTGGCCAGCAGCAGCACGGTGTCGTTGGTGGAGCAGGAGCCGTCGACATCGAGCCGGTCGAAGGTGAGCGCGGTGGCGCGGCGCAGCGCGGAGTCGAGCTGCGCCGCGGTGGCCGCCGCGTCGGTGGTGATGACCACGAGCATGGTGGCCAGCGACGGTGCGAGCATTCCCGCACCCTTGGCCATCCCGCCCACGTTCCATTTGTCACCGTGGTGGAAGGCGGCCTGTTTGGGCACGGTATCGGTGGTCATGATGGCGTGCGCGGCGTCGGCGCCGCCGGACAGGCCACCGGCCATCTCGTGCACGATCTCGGTGACACCGGGCAGCACTTTGTCCATCGGCAGCCGGTCACCGATCAAACCCGTTGAGCAGACGGCGATTTCGCCCGCGCCGGTCTCGGTTCCCCAGTTGCTCAGCGCCTTCGCCAATTCCTCGGCGGTGGCGTGGGTGTCCTGGAATCCGCCCGGACCGGTGCACGCGTTGGCGCCGCCGGAGTTGAGGATCACCGCGCGCAGGCGACCGGAGGTCAGCACCTGCTGCGACCACAGCACCGGCGCCGCCTTGACCTTGTTGCGGGTGAACACACCGGCCGCGGCGTACTCGGGGCCCTCGTTGAAAACCAGTGCCAGATCGAGCTTTCCGCTGTTTTTGATACCGGCCGCGATGCCGGCCGCCCGGTATCCCAGCGGTGCGGTCACGCCCTGCGTGCGGACCAGTGTGCCGCCGGCGATATCGATGTCGGTCACGGTGCCACTCCTACGGTGGAAAGTCCGGCGGCCTCGTCGAGACCGAGAGCCAGATTCATCGATTGCACCGCGGCGCCCGCGGTGCCCTTGGTCAGATTGTCGATCGCGCCGATCACCACCAGCGTCCGCGCGGCGGTGTCGACGGCCACCTGCAGGGTGACGGCGTTCGAGCCGAGTACCGAACCCGTTTGCGGCAGTGCGCCTTCGGGCAGCAGATGAATGAAGGGTTCGTCGGCGTAGGCCTTGTCGTAGACCGCGCGCGCGGCGGCCACATCGGCCACCTCGCCGTCGGCGCCGGGGCGCAGCCGCGCCGTGCAGGTCGCGAGGATGCCGCGTGGCATCGGCGCCAGCACGGGGGTGAAAGACACCGAGATGTCACCGATTTCGGTTCCCGCGGCCGCCGCGGCGGCCTTCAGGTTCTGCGCGATCTCCGGGGTGTGCCGATGCGCGCCGGCGATGCTGTAGGCCCGCGCCGATCCCATCACCTCCGAGCCCAGCAGTCCCACATCGAGTTTGCGCCCCGCGCCCGAGGCGCCGCTCACCGCGACCACGGTCAGCTCCGGCTCGACGAGTCCCGCGGCCACCGCGGGCGCCAGCGCCAGGCTCGATACGGTCGGGTAGCACCCGGGCACCGCGATCCGGGTCGCGCCGCGCAGTTCCGCGCGAGCGCCCGGCAGTTCCGGCAGGCCGTAAGGCCAGCTGCCCGCATGCGGCGACTTGTAATAGGTCTCCCAGGCCGCCGGATCGGTGAGCCGGAAGTCGGCGCCGCAGTCGATGATGACCGTCGACTCCGGCAGCTGCTCGGCGATCGCCGCCGACTGTCCGTGCGGCAATCCCAGGAACACCACGTCATGTCCCGAGAGCACCCCCACGGTGGTCTCCTCGAGTACCCGCCCGGCCAGCGGCAGCAGATGCGGCTGCAACTCACCGAGCGTGGTGCCCGCATTGGATCCGGCGGTCAGCGCCCCGATCTCGAGGCGCCCGGATCGGTATTCGGGGTGTCCCAGCAGAACGCGCAGGACCTCACCGCCCGCGTATCCGCTCGCACCAGCCACCGCGACCCGAAGCACGGGCCCACTCGAGGTATCCGCCATGTGATGATTATGCACGATCATGCAAGCTCATTCACAGTCGGGGTTGCGGATGTCGGCTATTCACCGCAGATCATGCGGTGAATAACCGGCATCATCACCGCATGAAGGTCGGCATCCGGCGTCGCAGTACCTCCTACGAGCTCGCCCGGAGATAGTCCGCGATGCCTTCCGGCCTACTTGTCGCCCAGTGCCACCGTGGGTTGCGCGTCCGGGCCGGTGTGCGGGGCATCGGGGCTCGGGGGCGGGAAAGGTGGCGAGGGTGCGGCCTCGGCGGGCACCAATCCGGCGGGCGGAGCAGCGGGCATACCTTGGGGCTGGGCGGGCGCGGCGGGATATGCGGGCGCGACCGGTGCACCGGCGGGATACCCCGGCGCGGCATAGCCGGCCGGAGGTACCGCCACACCGGGCTGCTGCCAGTACGGAGCGGGTCCGGGCGAAACGGGGGCGAACGGAGCACCGGCCGCGTATCCCGGCGAATACCCCGGATACGCGGGCGGGAACTGATTGCCCGGCGGGTTGGCCGGCCAGGTCGGGGCCGAAGTGTCCGACTGCCCGGCGATCAGGGTTCCGGCGGCGACGAGCACCGCGATGGTTGTGGGGATCGCCAGCCAATTTCCGTCGTCGGACAGCTCTATATAGGACGAGGCGCAGACAGCGGCGATCTGTTGCGCGAAGGTGATGAACAAGGCACCCGCCCCCAGCGCCGCCACCGTCCGGATCCGGGAGTTACCGGCTCCCTTGACCATCACCAGGATGCCGCCGACCAGAGCGAAGGCCGCGCAGACCCAGAAAACGATCATGCTGATACCGGATCCGTATCTCCAGAATCCGTAGTGATGCCCCGAACCGAACTGCGCCCATAACGACTGCGCGGTTCCGGCGACCGCCGCCACCGCCAGGGCGATACCCGCCACGATGTCGACAGCGGCGCGTCCACCACCGGGCGGGCGGGTCCGCGGAAATGGTTGCGCTCCGGCGAAATTCGGTGGCGCACCCCAGGCCGGGCCCGGAGGTGGCGGCGCGGCGGGATATCCGGGCTGGTACGGGTTCACCATCGATCGAGGCTCCTTGTCGGCATCGCTTTCGCTCAGCCTAAGTGAGTTTTCACCGAACACCCGGGCGAGCGGGACGGGAACCGATTCGCCGTATGGACGCTTCCGGCACCGGGGCACGCAACGCCGCCCGCCCAGCGCACAAACAGTTTGTGGATTTTGTCGAATCTCGGTTCACTTTCGGCTATCGTCGCGCTGGTCGGGCCGGTGCCCGGCGAGGGGTCGGTGACGCCGCGGCGTCATGGGCCCCCTCGGCTCGGCGGTCGCGTTGTGTGGACCGCGCGTTGGTGTGAGGAGCAAGATGTACCCCGGTGCGCATATTGATCAGTTCCCTGATAAACCGGCGGTTGTGCTCGCCGAGAGCGGCGCGGCGCTGACCTACCGCGAGCTCGAGGACAATTCCGTGCGCCTCGCCCGCCATCTGCACGAGGCGGGGTTGCGCAAGGGGGATCACGTCGCCCTGTTGTCCGGCAATACCCTCGAGGTCTACGAGGTGTATTGGGCAGCGCTGCGATCCGGGCTTTACATCACCGCCGTGAACCGGCACCTGTCGGCCGATGAGATCAGCTATATCGTCAACGATTGCGGGGCTCGGGCGCTGATCGTCTCGTCCGAGTTGTCCGATGTGGCCCAGCGGGTCGCCGCGCAGACACCGGCCGTCGAGATCCGGCTGGCCTTCGGCGGCACTGCCGACGGCTATGAATCCTACGAAAAGGCTTTGGCGACATCGTCTTCGGAGCCGCTCGCCGATCAGCCACGCGGCGCCGACATGCTGTACTCCTCGGGTACCACCGGACGCCCGAAGGGAATCAAACATCCCCTGCCGGATCGGCAGGTCGGCGATCCGCCCGGCGATACCTACACCGCCGTATTCGGACCGCTCTACGGTTTCGGCCCCGACACCGTCTACCTGTCCCCTGCCCCGCTCTACCATGCCGCCCCGCTGCGGTTCGGCGGCGTGGTGCACGCCCTCGGCGGGACCGTGGTGGTACTCGAGCGGTTCGACGCCGAAGGGGCGCTCGCCGCGATCGAACGCTATCGCGCCACCCACAGCCAGTGGGTTCCGACGATGTTCGTGCGCATGCTGAAACTGGACGAGAGTGTGCGCGCCCGCTACGACGTCTCGAGTATGCGGGTCGCCGTGCACGCGGCGGCGCCGTGCCCCGTCGAGGTGAAGCAGGCGATGATCGACTGGTGGGGCCCGGTGCTGCACGAGTACTACGCCTCGACCGAGGGAAACGGCGCCACCTTCATCGACAGCGAACAGTGGTTGCGCAAACCCGGTTCGGTCGGGCCGGCGGGCCTGGGCGCCGTTCGCATCTGCGATGACGACGGCCGCGAGTTGCCCGCCGGTGAAATCGGCACCATCTTCTTCGAACGCGAGGAAGTCCCGTTCGACTATCACAACGATCCGGACAAGACCGCGAAGGCGATCCACCCCGAACACCCGACCTGGACCACCACCGGCGATATCGGCTATATCGACGAGGACGGTTTCCTGTTCCTCACCGATCGCAAGGCGTTCATGATCATTTCCGGCGGGGTGAACATCTACCCGCAGGAAATCGAGGACGCCCTGGCCCTGCATCCGGATGTGCTCGATGTCGCGGTGATCGGCGTGCCCGACGAGGAGATGGGTGAATCGGTGAAGGCCGTGGTCCAGCCCGCGCCGGGCACCGAACCCGGACCCGAACTCGCGCAACGGTTGCGCGATTTCCTGCGTGAGCGCATCGCCCACTACAAGGTGCCGCGCACGGTGGACTTCGCCGACGAACTGCCGCGCACACCCACGGGAAAACTGGTCAAGGGCAAGTTGCGGGAGCGGTACACCCTGTAATACCTCAGGCGGTCGCGCCCACCGAGTCGTTGATCGATCTGATAACACCGACGAGCCGTTGTGTCTGCTCCGGGGCGAACAATTGCGTCGGCCCTTGTGGCGCCGCGTCGGTGAACGGCGGCTCGAACAGCAGCCTCGGGTCCATCTCACCGTGCCGGGTGAGATGGCCGACGACGAGGTTGACGAAGTCGATCTGGCTGGCGGTGGCGGTGCGTTCGCCGAGAAACTCCGCGAACGCCTCCTGCACGGCCCGCGGATCGAGGCCGATGAGAGAACGGATGAAGCGGCCGAGTCCGTGGGCGTTGGTGACCGCGCGCGCCAGTTCCTCAGGTCCGCCGGCACCGCTGCGGGCCAGCAGTTCCTCGAGTGATTCCAGATCGGCCGGTGTCAACGGCTTGCCCGAACGCAGCTTCCGCAGCGCCAGGTTGTGGGGCTGGCGACGCAGGTAGTCGCGCATCTTCGCGGTGTAGCGCTCGACGTCGGTGCCGGACCGCATCTCCGGCATATCCCGTTCGACGACCTCGCCGAGGGTGTCGGTGAAGTCGGCGTAGACGACCACGCGCTTCTTCTTGTCGAGCAGTCCGACGATGGAACGGACCTCACGGCGAGCGTGTTCGAGCATGTCGACAGTGATGTCCTGCCACCACTCGTCGCTCACCATCTCCCGCAGCAGTTCCTCTTTGGCCTTCACCTTCGGGATGGACAGTCCCTCGTCGAGGAGTCCGTCCGCGACGCCGCGGATCGTGTCGGCGTGCCGTATCAGGGTGCCGTCGGCGACGATGACGGCGAGTTGCCCGCGCAGGATGACGAGATCGAACCGTTTCGCCATCTCGTCGGTATCACGGACGGTGGTGGGCAGGTCGGCGAGGTTCTCGGTGATCTCGGCAGCCTGCTGTTCGGTGACCAATGCCCAGGCGGAACGGTCGGCGTACTTCTCCACCGCACGCCGCCGCGCGCGGACGATGAAGTTGTCCAGGCTCATTCCCGCGACCTGCCCATGCAGCATGTCCGCGGTATCGCGGCGCAACGCCTCCGAGGCGGCGGACCGATCGAGGGCGGCGAGCAGGTCCGTGCGGGTGGTGAACAACCGCTGCGAAAGCGACGGCGCGAGTGCCCCTTCGGAAGCGTCGGGGTGCTGGTCGAAGTAGTCGAAGTTGCCGCACACGTCGAAGACGAAGAAGTCGGTCTTGTCCTGACCGGGGCCGTATAGGTCGGGACGCAGGCGGGTGCCGCGACCGACCATCTGCCAGAACTTCGACTTCGACCGCACCGGCTTGAAGAACACGAGGTTCACGACCTCGGGCACATTGATACCGGTGTCGAGCATGTCGACCGAGATCGCGATGTGCGGTTCCTGCTCGGGCTGGGAGAACTTGTCGATGAGGTCCTGGCTGTATGTGACCGAGTGGGTGATGACGCGCGCGAACGAACCCTTGAGCTCCGGATAGTTCGCATCGAACCGCTCGGCGATGAACTGCGCGTGCAGCTCGTTCTTCGCGAAGACGATGGTCTTGCCGAGCCGATCGCCGCCGGCGACCCGATGCCCGTGGGTCATCAAGGTTTCCAGCACCTTGTCGACGGTATCGATGTTGAACAGCCACTTGTTGACGGCCTCGGCCTGCACGGCGTCGGGGATCTCATCGTCGGGGACATCGTCGCCCCAGTCGATGGACTCGTAGCGCTTCTTCTCCTCCTCGGACAGATCCGCGTAGCGGATACCCCGCAGCGGGAACGTCAACGGCACGTTCACCGCACGCGGCCGGACCAGCCATCCATCGGCGATGGCCTCGTCGAGCGAGTAGGCGTTGGTCGGGACGCCGGTTTCGAGGTGAAACAGCTGATAGGTGTTGTAATCGACCTCGTCCTTCGGGGTCGCGGTGAGCCCGAGCAGCAGCGAGTCGAAGTACCGGAAGATGTGCCGGTACTTCTGATACACCGACCGGTGCGCTTCGTCGATCACGACGAGATCGAAGTATCCGGGTCCGAACTTCTTGGTCCCGCCGTCCTTTTCGTCGATGAGGCCCATCATCGTCGGATAGGTGGACACGTAGACGCGGCCCTCGGTGCTCTTGTCGGTCAACAGGTTCACCGGCGACGAATCGGGCAGGTGGGTCTTGAACGCGCCGACGGCCTGCTTCACCAGCGCCGTGCGGTCGGCGAGAAACAGCACCCGCTTGACCCAGTTGGCGCGCATCAGCATGTCGGCGAGCGCGATGACGGTACGGGTCTTACCGGACCCGGTCGCCATGACGAGCAGTGCGGCACGCTGATTTTCGCTCTCGAACCGCTCGGAGACTGCGCGGATCGCCTCCTCCTGATACGGCCGGCCGGCGATCTGCTGCGGGACGGGAATGTCGGCGAGTGACTTCAACGACGTCCGGCGGGTGACAAGGAGTTCGAGTTCGTCACGGGTGTGAAATCCGGCGACCTCCCGCGGCGGGTAGCGCAGGTCGTCCCAGAAGTAATGGTCGAATCCGTTGCTGTAGTAGATGACCGGCCGCCTGCCGAACTGTTCCGAGAGACAGTCGGCATACAGCTTCGCCTGGTGCTGACCGGCGATCGGATCGACCGACGTCTTCTTCGCCTCGACCACGGCCAGCGGCAGACCGTCCGCGCCCCACAGCACATAGTCGACGAAACCGTTCTTGTCCTCGGGCATTCCGGCGACGGGGTATTCACGGTCCCGCTTCTGATCCAGCGCCCACCCGGATTCGCCGAGCATCAGATCGACGAGATCGCGGCGGGTCTGCGCCTCGTCGTAGTCGTGCGTATCCGCCGTCGCGGCGCTGACTTGTTGCGCGGCGAGAATCTGGGCGCGCAACTCCGCGATCAGCTGCTCATAGCTGGCTTTCTCGAGTTCCGCCGTCCCGACGGCCTCATCACGAGCCGTCAACTGCGCGATGAGGTCCTGCTTCTCGGCCTCGGACTTCTCGAGTTCCGCGTCCTTCGCGGCCAACTCGGCCTCGAGCTTGCCGAGCTGCGCGACGGTCTTCGCGACGGCGGCACCACCACCGGGCTTGGGCAGACGCGCGGGATCGAACTGCTGCTGCGGCGACGGCTTGCTCGACGGCTGCGTCGCATACGTGCGCGCCAGCCACGACAGGATGTGGAACAGCTCCGCGAGCGCCTTCTGCCCGGAATCCTTGGGTACCGGTTTGTCGTCGTGAACAGCTTTGTTTCCGAGCCGGCGGATCAGGTCCATCTTCGTCACGAGCCCGTGCCCGACCAGACTCACGAACGCACCCTGATGAATCCGCGCCGCAAGATCCGACTTGTATGGCTCGGGCAGATTCTGGGTCCGATAGATCCACCCGACGGTGTGCTCGACGGTCCGGCGCGCGTAGAAGCACGTGGTCCGCGGATCGAACAACGCGTCACGCTCGGCCTTCTTCGCCTCGGCATACAGCTGCGGCCATTCGGCCTGCAAGAAGTCGAAGTTCCCCACCATGACCCCGTGGTCCTCTCCACACTCGTATGCGCGGTGCGCAGTGACGTGTTGTTCCGTGCTCGATCTTGGCACAGGCGCCCGAGCTTTCCCGGAGCCTTCGAACATTACGGGTGGGTACCGACAAATTCGCGCCATCGAGGTCGTGCGGGCCGACCGGCACCGCCGCGGCGCCGGTCGTTTCGTGCGGTCAGGTCGCCGGGAATCCCAGCTTGTCGGCCGTGAGCGCGGAGAAGTGACGACATCTATACTGTTCTTGATATCAATGATGGCGTAGGCGCTATTACGTGACCAGTGACTGCAATAGAGCAGAAGATGATAGCGGATGAAGAACGTGACGATCCGAAATCTGAGCGACGAGGTACACCGCGCCATCCGCCAGCGCGCAGCCATGCACGAACGCAGCATCGAGGCCGAGATGCGCGCCATCCTCGCTGAGGCCGTGCAACCAGCCGAGCGGATCAAGCTCGGCAGTCTCCTGTTCGCGGGCATCAGCGAAGAGAACCGGCTCACCGACGCCGAATACGAAACCTACTTCGGCCGCGACCGCACCCCAACCGAGCCCGTGGAGTTCGGCCGGTGATCATCCTGGACACCAACGTCATCAGCGAACCGCGCGCCAAGAAGCCCGATCAGCGGGTCGCGGCATGGTTCGACGCTCAGAGCGCCGAAACCCTCTACCTGACCACCATCACCGTCGGAGAACTCCGCTACCGCATCGCGGCCCTGCCCGCCGGCCGCCGTCGCGACGAATACGCCGCATGGCTCGAAGACCGCGCTCTGCCCGCATTCTCCGGCCGCATCCTGGCTTACGACCTGGACGCCACTTCCGAATACGCGCGGCTTCGCGCCGCTGCCCGCGGCGCCGGCCTGGCCATCGCCACCGCCGACGGCATGATCGCCGCTACGGCTGCCGCCGCGGGCTTCGCCGTCGCCACCCGCGACCGGTCACCGTTCGAAGCCGCTGGAGTTCCCACCATCGACCCATGGCAATAGCCCACGGCCACACGAACATTCACGGATCGGCAGCGGGCCGATAATGATTCACCGCAGCAGTTTCTCGTAAACGGCGCCGGTCTTGCCCGGCCCCTTGTAGTCGGCGATCACCGTGATCCCGTTGATGGTGTGATCACCGGCAACATTGGTGAACCCCAGGGTGGTCCACGCAGCGTGCGCGGTGTGGTTGTCGGGTTCGGAGGTCATTCGAAGTAGTCCTCGTCGACCTCGACGACCGTGAAGATCTGTCGCGTCTGGACGGCGACGCCGTAGCGAATCATCAACTCGGCGAGGCGCTTTCCGTCGATGAGAACGATCCGGGTGCCGATGCTCTGCGCGTACTCGCGGGCGCCCGAGGTGAAGGCGCTCGTGGTGATGAACACCCCACGGTCCGCGCCCACACCGTGTAATGCGCCGACGAACGCCTGGATCTCCGGCCGACCGACGGTGTTGTCCGCGCCGTAGCGTTTGGCCTGCACATAGATACGTTCGAGACCGAGGGGATCCTGATCGATGACGCCGTCCACACCGCCGTCACCGGACCCGCCGATCCTGGTGGCCCGGCCTTCGGTGCCGCCGTATCCCATGGCAACGAGTACGTCGAGTACCGATTGTTCGAGGAACGCCGGGTCCTGACTCGCGCAGTCGCGTCGAGCAGGTCGGCGGCGACCTCGGCGTGCAGGCGTTCGACACCATGCTCGATCTGTTCGAGTGGGTCGACCATGTCGTCGTCGGCGACATGCTGCGTCGGCCACGGTGCCGCCCCCCTCCGAGAAGCCCGTCCGTGTCGGTGTGTAATCCTGATACTCAGGTAGTGCTTTCAGGATCTTCGCGGTGATCCCCTCAGGGTGAGCGGTGAGCAGTGCTCGGCCCGCATCGGTGATGACGAAGGTGGCGCGCGCCGGCCTGTCGATGAGACTCCGCGCGTATACAGCCCAGCTGAGTGCCCACCCGATCCGGTTGTCCGCACGCCCCGCCCCGACGGCACCACCTCGGCCCGCTGCTCGGCTGTAAGCCCTAAATGGTCCTCCACCGCAGTGTGCAGGTTGCGCTTACGCCAGACGCTGGCCATCGGCAAGGACTTCCAATACCGGCGTGAGAAAGCCCGACCAGACCGGCATTTCCGACACCGGAGCGTTCACAGTTCGCCTCGGAAGGCGCGGGACTGGAGGGAGGCGAAGAGGGCGTCGAGTTCGGCGAGGGCCGTGCGGTGACCGGCCTTGGTGGACTCCATCGACCGATACCAGCTTTTCGCATCCCGATCCCGTTGGCGGCACGTCGATGTGGGAACTCAATTCCGCAATGCACTGTCTGGTTGATCTTGAAGGTGCCATTGGTTGTCCATACCAACAATTCGTCTGCACATTCCCCTAGTCGGGTGCCCATAACTGCGAGTCGATGAAGGCCGAGATGTACTCATTGTTAGTTTCCATCCGGTTGCAGCGATTATTGTGTCTGGTAAAGTCGCATCACGCATGGCGCCTCGGCGCGATATACGGCCGTCTGCCCACCAACTCGGGACTGTTGTTTCCGCGGCAAATTAACAAATCTCCTGCACCAACACTGACTGCCCGACTGGTTGTCCGGCATGTCGGTGGAAACCTTGAAGGTCCCCGTCAAATCCATCGCCCTTGACAGGTAATGTTGTTCATCACTTTGACGGCAATTCTCCAATTGGAGGCGATTTTCCATTCCTGGTCCTGCCGACGCACAGAGCTCAAGAGTCAGATCGTCACCAACTCCAAGTCGCTTCGAGTCAGTGACCGGATCGCCGAACATGTCGATGAAGATCGACTGGGTCAGCTCGTCGAGGCAGGCGAGGGCTTCGCGGCGCTTGGCGCGGAGGGCGTCGGCATGGTCGAGGATCGCCGCGATCCGCCGCTGCTCCTCGATCGGCGGCAACGCGATCGTGCTGCCTTCACCGCGACATCTCACGTATATGACACCCGAGCCATACTTTGCCGGCGCAGCAGGTTAGCGCGGCCAGACTGGCGAATTCATAGCAGGAAGCCAGCAAATGCCAAGTCCAGTCGTCGCCGGTCACATCGCACTCGAATCAGATGATTCTGATGGGCGGCTCCCGAAATTGAACCGTCCCAGTGCGCTACTCGACCGATTTCGTTCGGGTTGCCGTGCCCTACGACGCATCAGCAGGTCGTCTGCCTCGAGTGCGCTCTATCCGAAGCTCGGACTGTGTAGCTCTCATCGTCTTGATCTCATTAAGGTCGAGCGAGCCACGCAGCACGTTTGCTACCCGTAGGTACGGAGTACCTCGATTGGATTCGTTCCCGCCCCGCGAGACCTGCAGCCCACCTTGGATCGTGGGCAACTTCGCCGAGCTGACACAGTCGCACGTTCATTCATTCGCACCGCCCGCAAGCATCTTCCGCAGCTGCGCCATGCCATCAGCGATTTCCTTTTCGAGCCGGTCGAACTCATCCAAAATCTCTGTCGGTGAACGGTGCTCGACCTCCTCGTGCACGATCTCCTTGTACCGATTCAGCGACAAGTCGTACCCCTGGGCGGCAATATCACCCTTCGGCACACAGAAGCTCTGTTCGGTCCGCGCCCGCTCCGACTCCGCCCCATCGCGTTCGGCCCAGCGCCGCAACACATCTGGAAGATTGTTCTTCGCGTGCTCGTCCTCCGAGAGCTCCGCGAGGGCACCGAGCTTGTCGGCAGCCAGCAGCGGGTTGCGCTTGTCGTCCAGCGACATGCCGTCTGCCCGCACGTCGTAGAACCACACGTTGTCGGTACCACCCGAGTTGGTCTTGGTGAAGAACAGAATCGCCGTCGACACACCCGCGTACGGCTTGAACACTCCCGACGGCAGCTTCACAACCGCGTCGAGCTTCTGCTCCTCCACCAGAATCCGGCGAAGTTCCTTGTGCGCCTTCGATGAACCGAACAGCACCCCGTCCGGCACGATCACCGCCGCTCGCCCACCGGGCTTGAGCAGGCGCAGAAACAGCGCCAGGAACAGCAGCTCGGTCTTTTTCGTCTTCGCGATCTGCTGCAGATCCTTCGCGGTGTTCTCGTAGTCCAGCGAACCGGCGAACGGAGGATTCGCCAGGACCAGCGAATACGCTTCGGCGTCACCGGTATTCGCTTCCGCGAGGGAATCGCGATAGCGGATGTCGGGCTGCTCGATGCCGTGCAGCAGCATGTTCATCGACCCGATGCGCAGCATCGTGTTGTCGAAGTCGAAGCCATGGAACATCTCGTGGTGGTAGTGCTGTCTACCGGCACCGGAGTTGATCGCATCTGCGTGGTTCGCACGCATGTACTCCGACGTCCCCACCAGGAAGCCACAGGTCCCGGATGCCGGGTCGACAATGGTGTCGCCCGGCTTGGGGGCCGTCATATCCACCATCAGCTCGATGATGTGGCGCGGGGTGCGGAACTGGCCGTTCTGCCCGGCGGACGCGATCTTCGCGAGCAGGTACTCGTAGACGTCGCCTTTCGTGTCGCGGTTCTCCATCGGCACCTTGTCCAGGCGATCCACCACCCGCTGCAGCATGCCGGCGTTCGGAATCGTGAGCCGCGCGTCCTTCATGAAGTGCGCGTAGGTGGAGTCCTCGCCGCGCATCTCCTTGATGAACGGGAACACCCGGTCGGCGACGATGCCCAACATCTCCTCGGCGTGGCGATCCCGGAACACCGACCAACGCAGGTCGTTGTACGGCCGCCCCTTTTCGTCGTCCCCCGGCGGAAACGGATTGCCCTCGAGCGGCTGCCCCAGCAGGTTCGCCCGCTCCAGCGCACGGGTCTGCTCATCGTCCAGCCGGCGGATGAACAGCAGGTAGGTGATCTGCTCCATCACCTCGAGGGGATTGGAGATGCCGCCCGTCCAGAACGCGTCCCAGACTGCGTCGACCTTGTTCTTGACGTCACCGGTGATCACGGATTCCGAAACCTGCCTGTTCTGTTCGACGAAGACCAACAGCCTTGTATAGCCCACCCCACCGACACACCATGCCCCGCCCCATTCCACCCTGCCGGGTGGCCTCCGTATCACCGGCAGACCCACGTGCCCCGCCCCCGATGAGTAGTGCGACCAGTTGATCCCGCTCCCG
>CAWAJX010000013.1:0-24304 GCA_963782405.1 uncultured Actinomycetota bacterium | reverse complement strand
CTGTTGGAACTCGGATCCGCAGCGCCTACGCGCGGGCGCGAGAGATGTTATACGGCAGCTGATCCCGTATCGATCAGCTCGGTTACCTGATCCCCGCTCTGGCAGAGTTCTGCGGGGTGGTGCGGGCTCGATGCCGCCGGATAGCGGCGTCGATGCGCCTGGTGATGCGTTCCGCTGCGTTGTGCCAGTGGCGCAATGCGGCAGAGGGCGCGCCGGTTGATGGTCATGGTGGTGGGAGTGCGCTCATCAGTCTCCAATGGAGCGCAGATAGTGCACTACATAACTTAATGGATCGTTTGCAAGCCATTAGTATGTCAGGATACTGGCAGGTTAGCGATCTATATATGAATCATTAACAGCTATAATGGTGCATATACAACCCGTAAGGGAGGCATCGTGAAACGTCGCACGTCGGCGCGAACCGTTCGGGCGGCTCGTGAGATCGGGACCCACCTGAATACGTGGCGCAAGCTGCTCGGATTGACCGCCGAAGACGTGGCGGAACGTGCCGGTGTTGCCAGATCGACGTATAGGCGCCTGGAAACTGGCGAGTTGGGGGTATCCATGGAGACGTACCTGAACGTGTTGCGCGTGCTCGGCCAGCTCGACCAGGTGGTCGATGCCATTGATCCGTACGAGACCGACCTCGGCCGGGCACGGGCCGATCAGCGACTTCCTGAGCGAGTCCGCCGATGACCGATGCCTTGCGCGTCTGTGTCGAGCTGGATGGCCGGCCGATCGAGGCCGGGATCGCCTACTTCACCCATCGTGGCACCCTGACCACCTCGTTTCGTTACAGCCGCGACTACTTGCGGCGGCCGGGCGCCTACGAGTCGATCCGGCGTTGCCGCTGTACCAGGGACAACACCACGGGTTTCTCCGCAGCCCGGCCGGATGGTTGCTAGCCCCGGCGTTCGACATGAACCCGAACCCCGAAATCGCCGAACGGCGCGTGACGTCCATCGGTGGTGCCGGCGAACCGGCCGAGGAACTCGAGGCGCTCTTGACAGCGGCCGATGTCTTCGGCCTCTCTGCCGAGCAAGCTCGCGCAACATTGCGTGAAGTCTTCGCGGCAACTGAGCGTTGGGAATCCGTGGCCGCGGCCAATGGCGTCCCCACTGCGGAGCGCAACCGATTTCGTTCGGTTTTCGAGGAACCTCGCGCCCCTGTGGGGCGGCTGGTGTCGACCGACAGCTGAGCCGCCTCAGCGGTCTACGAGACCGTCCGCTACAGGGCGGATGCGTTTGGGCAGTAGTGCGAGGCGTTCCTGTCCGCGGCGCCGGGCCAAGGCCAGGTCGCCGCCTTCCAAGCCGAAGAGGTCCATGCCTGTGATGAATGCGGTGTTGAAGACTACCCCGATGCTCACCGTGGGGGCGCCCTTCTCGATCGCTGACACCGTGCGGGTATTCGATCCCGGCTCTGGCGGCGAGGTTGGCCTGGGTCAGCCGCACCGGATCCGGGCCTCCTTGATCTGGTTGCCGAGGGTTTCCAGTGCATCCTGGGTGGCACGGGAGGGGGTGCGGCACGCTCGGCCATCATGTTCACCACCCACATTTCAATGCGCCTTATGTTGGTTAAGACACGTTATATAGCAGTTTGAAGGTTGCAGTGGGTCGCTTCCGGTCTCGTCGCCGAGATGTCGCTGTCCTGCTGGGAAGCCGCCGACGTATGCGGTGCGCGACACCGACAGACCGGACGTTGCCGTGCTGGTCGTACCTTATGTCGGGAGTCCGGCGCGGTCGAATTCGCACTGCAGGCGGGGCCGTCGACGATGGGTTTCCCGGAGTTCGAGAATCAACCGGTCGATCTCGAGCTGTTGGTCGGTGCCGGCGGCGAGTTGACGCATCCTTTTCAGTCGGCGGGCCGCGACCTGGTAATGGCGGGCCCCCGCTTCGGTCAGTTCGTTTACCACCAGATCGGTCAGCACCGGCAGTACCGCGAGTGGGTTGATCTTCTCGTACTCGGTGGTCAGCCGGCTCCAGGTGTCGGAGTCCTTCAGGTTGAGTGAATGTGCCAGCCGCCACGCCGATTCGGTGTCGCGCAGTGTCTGGAGTACGAACAGGACAGCCTGCCGGGGACTCGACGACAGCCGCTCGAGTACTTCGTCGTGGCAGTCGGGCCAGGCATCGCCTGCGCAGGCATGCAGGCGGGCCGCGGTGTCCGCCGACGGCCACCGCCGAAACACCTCGTGCCGGGCGGCGAGCTCCTCGTCTGGGCGGTGCGAAGCAAGCAACTCGCACCAGTAGTGACCCGCCTGCTGGGCTTGATGGCCGCGATCGAAATCGGCGCCTTGTTCAGCCCAGTCGATCGCGAGATTGATCCGGTCGATCTCGGCCAGCGCGACCGCGGTGTCGGTGAACCAGGCTGCGACTTTGCGGTCTCGGGCGTGGGTGGCGATGATCGCGTCCACATCACGGTCGAGCACCGCCAGCCGTTGAGCGTTCCATTTCAGCGTGAACCGCGCATGCCGGTCCTCGGCCCACTGCTCCCACTCCTGTTCGGTGCGGTGAAGCCGCCCTGCCAAAGGCTGCGGCTCGGTGGGTTCGGGGCCGAGGCGGGCATCGATCTCGTCGAGTTCGGCTGAACTTCGCCATTCCCTTGTCGCCCAGGGCGGGTGCATAGGCGACCGGGTCGAGTTCGAAGTAGTCGACTTCGCCATCGAACTGGAACGTGATCATCCACGCCACCAGCTTGGCGGCCGGAGGTTGGGCGGACGCGGCGGCTGCCGCGTGCAGACCCAGCAAATGGGCGGACGGCGTTGCCGATGACACCACTCGAATCATCTGAGCGCGCAATCACTTTCACTGCGCTGTCGAGAGCTCGCTGCGTCACCGCGAACACGGACTTCGGATCTTCACCCCTTGTGAGCGCCTCGTCGAGCAGATCGGCAGCCTGGCATCTGCCGGCCATGCGCGGTCGCCGCACTCCACTGGTGCAGGTCGGAGCGAGTGGGATCAGTGGCAGAACGGGAGCGGCGAGATCGGACACGACCCGATCGGCCCCGCGCCAGCCACGGACCAGCACACGGGTTCGGCACTCGCGCTTTGCCTCAATACAGCCCCGGTGACGAGGCTGTGCGCATCGGCCAGTCGCTGCATACTCCGGAGCTGTCCTTGCCGGTGCGCTGCAGGGTAGGCGGCGCGGAAGCTGTCCTGGCGGGCTTTGTGCCATTGGGCTTGCACGGTCACGAGTTCGGCACCGGTGATGTCTTCCCAGGTCATAGGAGAACCTGAGGGGGCGAGGGTCCGGGTGAGATCGAGGGTGGCGTGGGTGTTGCCGTCGGATGAGTGTGCGTTGTCGAGCCGAACGCCGTAATGCCCGCAGGTGGCAGCGAGTGTCCGCTTTCCCTTGCGGTATTTGTCCAGGTGGCGGTCGAGGACGAACGGGTCGATGACGGGGCCGACGACCAATGGGCGAGTAGCCGAGCCCAAACCTTCGACGTTGATGACGGTTAGGTCGTATGCGGCGTTGTAGATGGCGAGGACGTGCCCGAGGGCCCATGCGGTTTCCAGGGCGTCACGGATCTCGCGGTAGCCGTCTGCGTAGTCCTGGCCTTCGGTACGTGCGCGTGCGGTGGTGACACCGTGCACGGCGCAAGCGCCGTCGGGATCTCGATCTCCGGATCGACAACCAGTTCGCCGTGACCGGTCGGGGATCGCCGGCCCGGTGGCCGGCGACGATGCACGCGGTTACGATCCGCGCGTCGCGCGGTTCGGTCCCGGTGGTCTTGAGATCGAGTGCTGCGAGCGGTGCGATTGTCCAACTGATGTTGTTGCCTTCCAAGGCGTTCAATTTTCAGTTCGGTGAGGTCGCGGTGGGGGCTTGATGCCGACGGATGGCGGCGTCGATCGCCTCGGTGATGCGTTCTGCGGCGTCGTGCCAGCGGCGCAGCTCCGCGGCCGAGGGTGTCGGCTGGTGGTCGTGGTGGTGGGAGGTGGCCGACAGTTGCGACCACAGCAGCCGGGCATCGGCGGCGGCTTCGGTGCCGATGAATTTCTCCACGACGAGGAACTGGGCGCGCAGGTTGACGTGCGTCATGGGCGGGGAGACCGCCGACCAGAGTTCCCGAACGGCGCGTTCGAGTGCGATGCGCAGCAGCCATGCGGATGCGCGAGGCCACATGCCGGCGAGGTCGGCACTCGCGTCGGTGATGAGGGTGTCGGCGCTGCGGAGCCGGTCGGCGACCGGGATCAGCGACTGATCCACTTCGTGATCCTTTCCGCGCGATTGATGAGGTCGCCGAGGTCGTCGTGGCCGCAGCCGTGGGCGCCGCTGTTGCAGGTGTCGACGACTTGTGAAGCCCACGGGGCGATTTCACGGTCCATCTTGGTCCGGACTTCTTTTTCTAGGTGGCGGTCCATGAGCACGGCCAGCGCGAGTTTCGATACGGTGCGCTCGGTCGCATCGAGTTGTTCCTCGATGTCGTCCTGGGCGAATCCGTCTCGCCGAGCTCCCGCCGGACCCGCGCGGTGCACGCGGATTCGATGGCCGAGCGGCAGCACAGCGCGATCATTTCCCTGGCGTGCTCGCGGGGCAGGCCGCGGGTGAGGCTGAGCGCGCGGGCGTCGTCGATATAGGCGCGGACCGGGTCGGCCGAGGTCCAGATCTCGACTTCGGATCGTTCGCGGCGCTGAACGTCGAGGACCGTGGCCGGAATGCGCAGGCGGCGAATGGCTTCCGACAGCCGCAGGTCGTGGGTGAACACGATCACCTGGCGGGTGCGGGCCACCTCGTCGAGCACCCGCGCCAGCCCGTCGACCTTCGCCGGGTCCATCGACTGCACCGGGTCGTCGATCATCAGGAATCGGAAGGGACTCGCGGGCGCGGTGGCGCGCGGCAGGAACAGTGACAGGCCGAGGGCGTGCAGTTCGCCTTGGCTCATCACTCCGAGTGCCGCGCCTGCGACCCCGTCGACAGTGACCTCGAGTTCGACCTTGCGGCTCGAGGCGTTGCCCTGCAGGGAAACTCCGCCGAGTTCGACGTTGCTCTGCTGGCGCAGCGTCGTCCACACCCGTTGCGACATTTCGGTGATCGGCCGCATGCGCTCGTCGCGCAACTGTGCTGCCGCACCCTTGATCCAGGTTTCGGCTGCCTTCACCACCTTGAGCTCCGCGGCGCTGTTCGCATCGGCGGTGGCGTCGTCGACCCAGGCCGCGATCCGGCGGGCCAGTGGTGACCACGTGCTGTCCAGCTTCGCGAGTTCGGTTCGAGCGTGTTCGCGCAGCCGGTTCAGTGCCGCATCCACCGTCCGGAGCCGGTCGGGCAGTTGCTCGATGAGACGTGCCGGGTCCGCGGTGGCGAGTTCGGCCCAGTCGTGCCATGCGGCGACGGTGTCGTGCGAGTCGAGTGCGGAGCCCTCGGATGTGGCGTCGTCCGGCGCTGCGGTCAGGGCCGCCGGGATCGGCTGGATCAACTGCCGGACCTCGGCCAGCGCCGCCGTGTGCTCGCGCCGGGCTATGTCCAGCGCGGCGGTGCGTTCGCGGATACGCGTGACGGTGGCGCGGGTGCGTTCGCGCCACGCCTCATCGAGGCGTCCGACTCCGCAGACCGGGCAGTCGCAGTCGTCGTCGCCCGCATGCACCGCCGCCGATTCCAGCAGCCGGACCAGTCGGGCCCCGGATTCGGCTTCGGTGGTGGCCAAACCAGCGAGCTGGTGTGTCGCTTCGACCAGCCGCCGATGTGCCTGTCGCGCAACATGTTCGGGTGGCAGCTGGACCGCCGCCACCGCCGACAGTGTCGCACCGGTCCCCGACGTCTCGGCCCGTCCGAGGACGATGCCGGATATCGCCTCGAGGTCGACGGTCCGGGCGTTCAACAGCTTTTCGACGTGGCAGGCCCGCTCGTCGTCGATGGTCGACAATTCGGTGAGCAGCGCCTCCTTATCTCGCTTGACCGTCTTGCGGGCATTGTCGAGGTCGAGCCGGCGGCGCGACAACGCCGCCACGGCGTCGGTGAGCTCGTCGAGGCCGAGCAGACTGTGCAGCGCGTCGTGCATCCCGCTCGGCGAGCCGTCGATGAGCGCACCGAGCTCGCTGTAGGACAGGAAGGGGCGGAACAACTCCAACGACCGGGTGAGACGGGCGCGATCCAGTGGTTCCGGCGCACCCGAGCCGCGCCGGGTCGTCCACCGTCCGGCGGACAGCTCCGCGCCTTCGTCCCATCGTCCGGTGAGCGTGACCGGATTGTCCGCTCCCTGCGCCTGCAGTTCGACGTCGATCCGCGGCGCCGCCCCATCGTGCAGATTGCGCCAGCCGGTCTGCCACATTTTGGACCTGTGCGCCCAGCGCTGATTGTCGCCGGTGAGCGCGAATTCGGCGGCCTCGGCGAAACTGGACTTACCGCTGCCGTTGCGGCCGACGATCAGCGTGAGTCCCAGCGACGGCTGAATCGACAGCCGGGCGCGCGGCCCGATCCCGCGGAATCCGTGCACGGTGATCGAGCGGAGGAACATCTCGGACGCCGGGTTCGGCTCCGGCGAACCGGGCGCGACCGGATCGCCGAAAGCGTGCAGGATCGACTCGGCGACAGCGGGATTCAGTGATTCGTCTTCATGCACCTTCTGGTGGACCAGGTCAATGAGCGGCTCGGGGGTCGCTGCGGGCGGTGTGAGCTCAGGGGGTCCGGACATATCGATCCTCTACTCGGTCGGATGGGTGCGGATTCGGACGGTGCTACGGCGGTAGTACGTCGAAAAAGTTTGTGCCGGTGCATATTCCGCCGGACAGCGTGGTGCAGCCGGTGGGAAGCGTTGTGTCACCGGAGCTTTCCCCGTGAGCATCGGTGTGGGGAAGGTTCATCAGGGTGACAGCGATCTCGGGTGACTTTGCGTCTCCGACGGTCGCAACACTCACTCGAAACAGTAAGAGCGGCTGAAAACAATGTCAATACTGAAAACATCTCCACTATCGCTAGCATGGTGTAATCTGCTGTCGCCATGGAAAGAGGAGGCGTATGTCCGATGTGACGCCACTGGTGACGGCCACCGAGATAGCTCAACTGGCCGGTGTCACCCGCGCGACGGTGAGTAACTGGCGGCGCCGGCATCCGGATTTCCCGTCTCCAGCCGACGGTGCGCGAGGCCGTCCGGTATTCGATCTGGCGGCGATACAGAAGTGGCTACGCGCGCACGGCGCAGCCTCGGAATTGTCGCCGCTGCAGGAGTTACGCACCCGGCTGCGCTCGGCGACGCCGCCACCGGATACCGCCGCGCTCATCGACCGGCTGGCCGGATTCGTCCGTGATGCCGCAGCGCCGCCGGATGACGATGTCCTGGCCGAAGCGGTGTATCGGGCGTTACGCGATGCGGGTGCGCGGGCGACGCTGGACGCGTTGACCGAATACGAGCTGGGCGATACCGCCGCCACCGCCGGCGCCTACCGCACCCCGCGCGGCGTCGCGGATCTGGCCGCCGATCTCATCGGCGCCGCGCGCGGTCCGGCTCCGGCCGTCGTCCTCGATCCCGCCTGCGGCGGCGGCACCTTGCTGCGCGCCGTGGGCCGGCTCGGCGTGCGCCGGTTCTACGGCCAGGACGTGGTGGCGGTGCAGGCGCATCGCGCCGATGCCCTGCTGAGCCTGAGCGAACCCGATGCGGAGGTCACCGTCCGTGTCGGTGACAGTCTGACCGCGGATGCCTTCTCGGATCTCGAGGCCGACGCGGTGGTGTGCCATCCGCCGTTCGGGGTGCGGGATTGGGGCGCAGCCGAACTCGCGCTCGACGCACGCTGGGAATTCGGTGTGCCGCCGCGGGGTGAATCCGAGCTGGCCTGGGTGCAGCATGTGCTGGCGCATCTGCGACCGGGCGGGACCGGCGTGATCCTGGTGCCGGCGGGCGTGGCGTGGCGTTCTGGCGGACGGCGGATTCGCAGTGAATTGTTGCGCCGCGGTGCGGTGCGGGCGGTGATCGCCTTGCCCGCGGGCACGATCGCGGGCACACAGGTCGGCGTGCAGCTGTGGGTCGTGCGCGTACCGGATGAAGAGCCCGGCGAGGAAGTGCTGTTCATCGATGCAGCGCGTCTGCCCGCGCGTTCACCGGGCGATTCGGCAGGCGATCGCCCGGATCTCGCGACAGTGATTGCCGCCAGCTGGGAGGCTTTCGATCGTGGTGATAACGAGGCGGCGCTGATCGCCGATGTGGCAACCGTGGTGCGGGTGGTGGATGTCCTCGATGATGAGGTGAATCTGACCCCGGCCAGGTACGTGCGCGCGGGTCTCGACGCGGACGGCCTCAGCGCCGCCGTCACCGCGGCGACCGCGCGACTGGACGAGGAGCTGACCGCACTGCGCACCGCATTCGACGCACTAGGGATCTCGGCCATCGCCGGGGAGCGGACCTGGCGCACCGCGACGGTGTCGGACCTGAGCAAGGGCGGTGCGCTGGAGCTGCTGATGCCGCGCCCGGCGAAGGCGGACCCGGTCGCCGCCGCCGATCTCGGCCGCCCGGTACTCACCGGCGGTGATGTGGTGCTCGACTGCCCGCCGTCACGGACCGTTGACGCCGACTGGCCGACGACGGTGATCCGGCTCGAGCCCGGCGATATCGTGATTCCGCAGCTGCAGGGTCCCCGGGAGGAACGCGTCCGCGCCCGTGTCGCGGACGACTGGGATGCGGGAACCGTCATCGGCGCCGGACTGTTCGTCCTGCGCCCCGATCCGTCCCGCCTGGACCCGTGGTTCGTGGCCGGATTCGCGGCCGATCCGGACACCGCCGTCTCCACGATCGGCACGACGACGCGCCTTGTGCCCGGCCGGATTCGAATACCGTTGCTGCCGTTGGCCGAACAACAGTCGTACGGGGCGGCGTTCCGACGGATGTCGCAACTGAGATCCGCCCTCCGCAGGGCCGAGAGATCGGCGACCGGAATGCTGGACCTGTTGTCGACCGGCTTCACCGCCGGAGTGCTCGAACCACAGCTTCCGAAGTCCACCGCATCGAAAGGTAGAAGTGAACACCGATAAGCACACCGAGCTGGCCAATCACGCATGGTCGGTCGCGGATCTGCTGCGTGGGGATTACAAACAGTCCGACTACGGCAAGGTGATTCTGCCGTTCACGGTGCTGCGCCGCCTCGAATGCGTCCTCGACCCACCCGCGCCGCGGTGTTCGAACAAGCCGAGAACCTGGCCGGCACCGATATCGACCCGGACCCGTTCCTGCGCAGCGCTGCCGGTACCGAGTTCTACAACGCCAGCGACTTGACGCTCACGAAGATCCTCTCCGATGCGAATCATGCGGCGAAGAATATGATCGCCTATGTCGGCAAGTTCTCCGACAATGCCCGCGAGGTGCTGGAGAAGTACGAATTCGCCCAGCAGATCAGGAAACTCGACAGTGCGGGCCTGCTGTATCAGGTGGTGGGCAAATTCGCCGACCTAGACCTGCATCCCAACCGGGTGTCGAACCACAATATGGGCTATGTGTTCGAGGAACTGATCCGGCGCTTCTCCGAACAATCCAACGAGACCGCCGGTGAACACTTCACCCCGCGCGAGGTCATCGAGCTGATGGTGAACCTGCTGCTCACCCCCGACGAGGACAAGATCTACCGCCCCGGCGTCACCCTGCGCGTCCTCGACCCCGCTTGTGGCACCGGCGGAATGCTCAGCGCCGCAGAAGAACACATCACCAGCATGAATGCTCAAGCACGGGTGGAGGTGTACGGGCAGGAACTCAATCCCGAGTCGTGGGCCATCTGCCGCTCCGACCTCATGATCAAGTCCCAGAACCTCGACAATATCGCCTTCGGCAACTCGTTCAGCCACGACGGGCACCGGGACCTGAAAGCCGACTACCTGCTGGCCAATCCGCCGTTCGGGGTGGAGTGGAAGAAGGTGAAGGAGCAGGTCGAATGGGAGCACCAGAACCTCGGTGACGCGGGCCGCTTCGGCGCCGGCCTGCCCCGCATCAACGACGGCTCCCTGCTGTTCCTGCAGCACATGATCTCCAAAATGAAACCGCGCTCGTCCGGCGGCAGCCGCGTCGCCATCGTCTTCAACGGTTCCCCGCTGTTCACCGGCGCCGCCGAATCCGGCGAATCGAATATCCGCCGCTGGATCATCGAGAACGATATGCTCGAAGCCGTTGTCGCCCTGCCGGATCAGCTGTTCTACAACACCGGCATCTCCACCTACTTCTGGATCCTCACCAACCACAAATCCCCCGCCAACGAGGGCAAAGTGGTCCTGCTGGATGCCCGCGACTACTGGCAGAAAATGCGGAAGTCGTTGGGCGACAAGCGGAAACTCGTCTCACCCGAGCAAACCGGCGACATCACCCGCATCTACCGCAATGCCCTCGACATCGCCGCCGACCCCGAACATCCCGACCACGGCAAGGTCAAGGTCTTCGCCAACACCGACTTCGGCTACCACCGCATCACCGTCGAACGACCGCTGCGGCTGCGCTTCGAACTCACCGACGAAGGACTCGAGCGCCTCGCCGCGTCGGCACCGGTCGGCAAGACCTACTCCGACGACGAAGTATTCCGGAAGCTGCTGCAACCGCTGGTCGGATCCCGATGGGATACCAAAACGCAGGCGATCAACGCGCTACAGGATGCGATCGTCGGAGCGGGCGAGCCATGGCCCAAGGGAGCGCCGTTCGCCAAACTCCTGCGCGATGTGCTCGGCGTGCGCGACCCCGAAGGGGAAGTGCAACTGGTGAAAGGCGAGCCCGAACCCGACACCGAACTGCGCGACTACGAGAACGTGCCGCTCGAAGAAGACGTGAACGAATACCTCGAACGCGAGGTGCATCCGCACGTGCCGGACGCGTGGATCGACCACACCAAAACCAAAGTGGGATACGAGATTCCGTTCACCCGCCACTTCTACGTCTACACCCCGCCACGGCCGTTGGTGGAGATCGATGCGGAGTTGAAGGCGTTGGAGGCTGAGATTCAGGCACTGTTGGGGGAGGTGACGCAGTGAACTCGGTCCTGGGAATAGAACTGCCAGACAAGTGGCGGTCGGCGCCATTGAAGCACGTCACATCTAATGTCAACCGAGGTACAGCGCCAGACTATGTCGATGACGGTCCTGTCCGAATGATCAGCCAGGCTGCGAACCAGGCCGCTGGGCTGGATTGGTCGCGATGTCGATTTCACAGTTTTGACGGCGATCCGAGGAATCTCAAGGGATTTCTCCGCTCAGGTGACGTTCTTGTGAATTCAACAGGAACTGGAACCCTGGGGCGCGTCGGCTATTTCGACGGATCACCCGATGATCGACCATGTGTCGCTGATGGCCATGTGACGCAGGTTCGTGCTAATGATGATTTTGATCCGAGGTACCTCTTCTACTGGCTTCGGTCGGTGCCATTCTCGGACTATGTCTATGCTGCACTGGTAGTTGGCGCTACCAATCAGATTGAGTTGAATCGCGAAAAGCTTCGCGAAACAGCAGTGCCAGTGCCCCCGCTGGAGGAGCAGCGCCGCATCGCCGACTTCCTCGACGCCGAAACCTCCCGCATTGATGCGCTAAACAACCTGAGCAGTAGAATGATTGCCGCTCTGGATGAACGTAGACGGGCGATTATCGATCATTCTGTCCAGTCTCCTTATGCTGGCGAACATAAACTATTCTTCTGTCTGTCCATGCTTCGAGATGGAACGCATCAGCCACCGCCCCGGGCTTCTGCGGGGATTAGATTTTTGACAGCTCGAAACGTATCTTCTGGCGTGCTGCGGACCACCGAATATGACAGTTTCATCAGCGACTCCGATGCTGACGGACTTGACCATTCGTTTAAAGTATTGCCGGGTGACCTACTGCTGACTGTCAAGGGGACGATCGGTGCTTGTGCTGTTGTGCCGGAGAATTTCGGCCGTATTGTGCTTGACAGAAACGTTGCACTACTCCGTGTGTCCGAAGGCACATCAAACATATGGCTCATGCATGTAATTCGCTCCCAGTACCTGCAGGAACAGATGCGTCTTGCTATTGCTGCGGCGGCTCAGCCGGGTCTACCGCTGGGCGCGATTCGGCAATTGCGGGTGCCAAATATTGAGGAGAGCGAGCAGCGGAGGATTGCTGATGCGCTGACAGCTAAATGTGGCGAGATTGCCAAAATGGTCGGATCCATCGAACGCAGAAAGCATCTTCTGTCCGAACGCCGCCAGGCTCTGATCACCGCCGCGGTAACCGGCCAGTTCGATGTCTCCACCGCATCAGGAAGAAACAACACCCAAGGGGTATGACCATGAGCCCGGTCCATCACGAGAGTGTGTTCGGTGACGCGATTGTCGCGTCCATGCTGGAATCCGGTTGGCGGCAGGGGAATTCGCACGAGTATCGCGCGGATCTCGGGCTGGATCCGGGGGAGTTGTTCTCCTTCATCGGGGCAACGCAGCAGCAGGAGTGGGACGAGCTGCTGAGTTTCTACGGGGACGATGCGGATGCCGCGCAGCACGGATTTCTGAAGGTCCTCGATCAGCAGTTGCAGCGCAAGGGACTGATCGAGGTCTTGCGGTCGGGGGTGAAGGATCAGGGAGTGAAGATCCGGCTGGTGTATTTCCGGCCGAATCTGGTTTTGTCGAAAGCGGTGCTCGATGACTACCGGGAGAATCGGTTGACGGTGGTGCGCGAGCTCGCCTATTCGACAACTTCCGACGATGAGCGGCATCGGGTTGATCTGGCATTGCTGCTCAACGGAATCCCGGTGGCGACAGGGGAACTGAAGAACCCGCTGACCCACCAGAATGTGGAGGATGCGAAGAAGCAATACCGGGAGACGCGCGATGCCACGGAACTGATCTTCCGGCACCGGGTGGTCGCCAACTTCGCGGTCGACCCGCACCTGGTGTTCGTCACCACGCAGTTGCGTGGCAAGCACACGCGGTTCCTGCCGCTCAACACGGGCTCGGAAGGTCCGGGGGAGCCGGGTGGGGCGGGCAACCCGGCGCCGATTACGAAACACAGCTACTCGACATCGTATCTGTGGGAGCAGATCTGGCAGCCGGACAACTGGCTCGACATGCTGCAGCGGTTCATTCACACCAGCTCCACCAAGGGCCCGGCGGGAAAAACCGTGCGCTCCACGATCTTTCCGCGTTTCCACCAGTGGGATGCGGTCAAGAAACTCACCGCGCATGCTGCGCGGCACGGTGCGGGACATAACTACCTTGTCATGGCGTCCGCCGGTTCCGGTAAGTCGAATACGATCGGTTGGCTGGCGCACCGGCTCACCGACCTGCACACGCCCACCGATCCGGCCGAGCTCGATCCGGAGGCGCGGGCGGCCGGGCTGGAACCCGGCGTGCCGGTATTCGACAAGATCATCATCATTACCGATCGGCGCAACCTCAACGCTCAGCTGCGCGACACAGTGGGCGGGTTCGAGCAGGTGCAGGGCCTGGTCGTCGATATCGACGAGAAGCGGGGCGCGAAATCCGCGCAGCTGGCCGAGGCGCTGTCCAAACAGCAGGGCAAAATCATCCCGATCACCTTGCAGACGTTCCCGGCGCTGGTGGATTTACTGAAAAAGAACTCGACCGAACTGCTGGGGGGCCGGTTCGCGATCATCGTGGACGAGGCGCATTCCTCGCAGTCCGGTGATGCGGCGACCGCGGTGCGGGCGGTGCTGCGCGACTTCGGCCTGGACACCGACGATGACGACACCGGCGCGGTGGAGCTCACGCTCGACGAGCGGTTGAAACGCAAGGCCGAGGCGCGGGGGCAGGCGAAGAACCTGTCGTATTTCGCGTTCACCGCCACCCCGAAGGCGAAAACGTTGGAGGCGTTCGGGACTCGCGAGGGCGACCGGTACGTGCCGTTCCACACGTATTCGATGCGGCAGGCGATCGAGGAGGGGTTCATTCTCGATCCGCTGCGCAACTACGTCACCTATAAGACCTATTACCGCCTGGTCAACGAGAATCCCGACGATCGGGAAGTGCCCGAGTCGAAAGCGAAGGTGCTGCTGGCGCGGTTCGCGGTCACTCATCCGGCGACGGTGGCGCAGCAGGCCGAAGTGATCGCCGAACATTTCGTCGAACACACCCGCCCGCAGATGGGTGGGCGGGCCAAGGCGATGGTGGTCACCGATTCGCGACGCAGCGCGGTCGCCATGGGACGCGCCATCCGCGAACACCTCGATAAGAGCGGCTACACCGAGCGATATCCGGATGTGGGTGTGCTGGTGGCGTTCTCGGGCAACCTCGACTACGACGGCGAGGAGACCAGCGAGGAAAAGGAGAATGGCGGGCTCAAGGAATCCGAGCTGCCCGCGGCCTTCGCCTACACCCGCGCCGATGACATCGCCACCCACGCCGGCGGGAAGGGACAGCGTGAGTACCGGATTCTGGTGGTCGCCGAGAAATACCAAACCGGATTCGATCAGCCGCTGCTGACCACGATGTACGTGAACAAGCGGCTCAAAGGGATCGCCGCCGTGCAGACCCTGTCGCGGCTCAACCGCACCCACGAGCGCAAAGGCCAGGACGACCTGGTCGTGCTGGACTTCGTCAACGACGGCGACGATATCCAGAACTCGTTCCGGCCGTATTACGAACTGGCCGAGGCGATGCCCACCGATCCGAATCTGCTCTACCGCGCGCAGGACGAGGTGATGGTGCCGCCGATCCTGCTGACCGCTGAGATACAGGCGTTCGCCGACGCCTACCTCGCCGCCGAGGAGAAAGCAGCCGGGTCGGCGACCGCGTGGCAGAAACTGCACGCGGACCTCTACATCCATCTCGAACCAGCCAAGACTCGCTTCGCCGAACTGCTGCACAGCACCGACCCGGATGACTGCGACACCGCCGAGGCCTTCCGCTCCGACCTCCGCGACTATGTGCGCAAATACGGATTCCTCGCTCAGATCGTGCCCTACCGGGATCCGGAGCTCGAGGCGCTGCACCTGTTCGGCAAACATCTGCTGAGCGTGCTGCCGAAACTCGCCGACGGCGGCGTCGATGTCGGCGACGTGGACCTGAGTTATCTGCGGGTGCAGAAAATGGGGGAGAACGACATCAGCCTGGCGCCGGAGGGCGCGCAGACCCTGCCCGGATTCGGCGACGGGACCGGCGGGTCGCAGGAACCGGAGAAATCGCTGCTGTCGGAACTGATTTCATCGTTCAACGACCGGTTCGGCACCGAATTCACCGAAGCCGATGTGGCCAAACAGTTCCAGGAAGCCGTCGACGACGAGGGTGTGCAGCTGGCGGCGGTCGGCAACGAGAATCCTGAGGACTTCCATGGCAAATTCGCCGAAGTGTTCGAAAAGAAGATGGTCGACAACTTCGCCACCCAGCACGACCTCGGTAACCGCTACTTCAGCCGCTCCGATCCGGCGTTCAAACAAACATTGAACAAGCAGCTCGGGCGCGCGGCGTGGAGAATGATCAGACGGCAGAACGGGCTCGACGGCGCCGCCTGAACCAGGCCGCCACAGCAGGGGATGACATGGCGAAGGTGATCGACGGACGGTACGAGCTGACCCAGCTCATCAGCTCCGGTGGGATGGGGTCGGTATGGCGTGGCTACGACAGCGTGCTGGACCGGCCGGTCGCGATCAAAACCATACGCGTCGACCAGGTTGTCGGCGCGGAGGCGGTCGAGGAGTTCACCGAACGCTTCCGCCGCGAGGCCCGCGTCACCGCCCGCATCCGCCACCACGGAGTCCCGCAGGTCTTCGACGCGGTCCTCGACGCCTCCTTGGAGAACGTCTATCTGGTGATGGAGTTGATCGACGGCGTCGCCCTGCTCGACTACATCGATCCGGGGGCCGAACTGCCGCTGAGCTGGGTGGCCTCGGTCGCTGCCCAGGTAGCCACCGTGCTGTCGCACGCGCATGCCCTGCCGGTGGTGCACCGCGACCTGAAACCAGCCAACATCCTGGTGACCCGCGACGGATCGGTGAAGGTGATCGACTTCGGTATCGCCGCCATCCTCGACCGTAATGTCCGCCGCCTCACCCACACCGGGCAAGCCATCGGCACCTTCCGCTACATGTCTCCGGAAGCCGTCCACGGACTACGCCTCACCCCGCGTGCCGACCTGTACTCCCTCGGCTGCGTGATCCACGAAATAGTCAGCGGCGCACCGCTGTTCGATACTCGATCGCCGTACATGATCCAGGTCGCGCACGTCGAACAACCCCCGACACCGCTGCGCGAACTCCGGCCCGACATTCCCGCCGAATTCGAGACACTCGTCCTGGACCTGCTCGAAAAACAACCGCAGGACCGGCCCACCGACGCCTACACCGTCTACGAACGCCTCCTGCCGTTCCTACCCGCACCCGGCGCCGAAACCAGCGTCGATGCTCACCTACCAGGCCTACCCGACCCGACCCGGATCTTCCGTCGGCCCAACGCCCCACTCGAATCCCCGCGCCTCGACGCGCCGACCCTCATCATCTCCGATGCGGACGCCACCGCCCCGCTCACCGCCGAACACCTCAACACCGCCATCAATCAAGCGTGGAAGCGATACAACGAACTCCTCGACGACGAACGCTTCGACCAAGCCGCCGACGCCCTCGCCGCAATCCTCACCAATGCCGCCGAAGACCGCGGACCCGACAGCGCCGAAGTCCTCGGCCTGCGCCGCGCCATAGCCGCAGCCTGGGCCCTGGGCGGTGAATCCCGCCGCGCCCGTGCAGAACTGGACTCCCTCGCCGAAGCTTACCGCCGCCTCGAAGGCCGCCACAGCGCCGCCGCCTGGGAAGTCCGCGCCATCTCCGCCCGATGCCAAATGGAACTCGGCGATATCGACGGCGGCCTCACCGCACTACGCGCTGTACTGGCCGAGGTTGTCACCGCTGACGGCGATTCCAGCGAACTAGCCCTGGACTTGCGCCGCGACCTCGCCGAACTGCTCGGGGGGACAGGCGATTACGTGGCGGCCCTGGAAATACTTGAGCCACTGCATGCGGATCTGTGCGTGTTGCGTCGGCCGGATGATCCGTTGACCGAAGAGGTTGGTGGCATGCGGGATGAGCTGTTGGCGGCGGCAGAATCCTGAGCGGGCGTGGGGCATTGGCCCGCAGGTTAGGATTCTGCGTCGTCCCGAAGCATTCGATGACGCACTGCTTGCCGCGCTCGACGGGCGGTATCCAAGGGTGGTCGACGAGAACGAACCCGGTTGCTTCTTCCGTGTGTTGTATTATCCGCCGCCGGAATCGGTCGACATTCGCGGAGTTGGCCTGCCGTGGGCGGCGGGCCTGGGCGGATGCCACAGTGCCTGAGCCGTATCCGAAAGAGTTCTGCGACGATGTTGTGCGGTCCTTTGGGCAGCGATGATCGGTATCAGACCTCAGTCAGTGGCCGTAGCGTCCAATACGATAGGGCAGCCACTCCCCTTGAGTCATAACAACCGGACATCACCCACACCCCATCCGCAGATTCAGGCCAAATCTTCGGTCTGGGTGTAAGATGTTGCCGCACTGCATAATTCGGCGAGGAGATGGGATCCGGGTGGGGACGACGAAGGGGAAGGATCTGAGTCAACCATTGCAGGTCCAGCATGTGCGGAAAGCGTTGTTGGAAAACTATTCAGGATTGATTTTCGATCGAGATCTACAAGGCTACGACACGGATGGCCGGGAGCAACGGTTTCTGTCGAGAGGGCTGGCCGCGGAGGCGATTCGGATATCCATAGATTGTGACTATGTCGCGGCGGGGGAATCCGTCATCGACGGAGACAAGGATCAAGGGATAGACGCCATCGCAGTCGGCGAGAACCTTCGTGATGTCTACCTGGTTCAGGCCAAATGGAGCGACGGCGGGAAGGCTAAGTTGCCAAAGTCGGATGCTCTGGCTTTCGCGGACGGCGTGCGGCTCATTTCGAATCGTGACTTTGCGCCGTTCAACAACCGGATCAATCGGTTAACTGCGGTACTGGACGCCGCACTGGGAGACCCCGCACTCCATATCACTCTGATCGTCGCGGTAATGGGTTCTAAGGAACTTCCAGAAGCGTCGGCCGATGTGTTGCATAGATTGGCTGAAGATGCCAATGTCAGCGGTCCTCAGTTATCCTATCGCACCATTGGAAGTGCTGACTTTCATTCAAGACTGCGCGAGGACATCGCGCCCACTCCTATCTCCTTTTCAGTATGGATGAACAATTGGATACGCAGGGACACGCCGTATGAAGCGTGGCAAGGAACGGTTCCTGTTAAAAATGTGTCCACCTGGTTCGAGGCGCATTCAGATCGGCTATTCGAACAGAATGTCAGAAATTCGCTCGGGCGTACGCGGATCAACTCCGGAATCAAGGAGACGCTCCGGAAAGAACCGGAGAATTTTTGGTACTTCAACAACGGGATAACTGTAATATGCGACAATATCAGTCCCAAATATCCGCAGCGGCGGCTTCCTAATGAACCGGTCGAGCTCGCCCTGAGCGGCGCCAGTGTCGTCAATGGCGCTCAAACGGTGACGGCCATCCATGAAGCTGTGGCTGAGTTTCCTGATATCGCGGAGGCTGCCGATGTGACAATCCGGGTCTTCTCGCTTGGGGGCCAGGGGATGGATTATGCCAGGAGAGTCACGGAAACAACCAACACGCAGAATGATGTCTCGACGCGAGATTTCATCGCGCTTGACCCGGTTCAAGCCGAAATTCGGGAAGAGCTACGGCTCTCGCTCGGCAAGACTTATATATACAAGCGGGGCGCGCCCGATCCTGCCCCGGACACCGGCTGTTCCGTCGTGCAGGCGGCAGTCGCCCTGGCGTGTGCTCACCATTCCGCTGAGCTAGCTGTACGGGCTGCACGCGACACCAATTTGCTGTGGGAGCGGGGCGATCGCGGTGCGTATTCAAGGATATTCGCTGAGGCGCCTGGTGCATACCGAATCTGGAGGTCTGTGGAACTGCACCGCGCAGTCGGGGACGCACTGGCGAACGAGCATGCAAAACTTAACCTCGATCTTTCGCCGGGCCTTCGGCCCGGCGTGATCGGGTTCGGATTGGTGTTTTCGGATCGTATCCGGGCGGGTGGGTGTGGTTGAGCGGCCCGGGTCATCGGGCTGGCTGCCGGGTTCCACGAGCCCGGTGGTGTCCTTCCGCGGTTGTAGGAGTTGGTTGTTGCTGGTCAGGTTGCTTCCAGGCGGGTCATCGCGGTGCGGAGCAGGCCGGTGGCCGGGGCTGATCGGGGTAGGTGTAGCCGGGTTTTTCGGGCGTGGCGTGCGATGCGGCCGGGTAGTGAGAACAGGTGCAGGCGCAGGGTTTTCGGTTCCCATCGGCGGGCATCGTGGTCGGTGAGTGCCAGCATCTGCATCCAGGCGGTCAGATCGAGCGCGAGCGCGACCAGCGCGAGCCAGATCTGATTGGCGGCAAAGGATTTGAATGGCAGGTTGCGCATCCCGGTGTTCTTGCCAGCGCGGATACGATCCTCGCAGCGAGCCCGGCGGCGGTGGCGCAGCTCGAGATCTGGGATCTGCCCGCGGCGGGTGTTGGTGACGAACGCGGTCAGCCGCAGCCCGTCGACGTCGGTGAACCGCAACTGTGCCCCCGGATGCGGGCGTTCCTTCCGCACGATCAGCCGCATCCCCGCGGGCCAGCCGGACAGGTCGACCATGCCGGTGATCTCGGCGACCCACGCGCCGGCGCGAACGTTCCCGTCGGGGTCGTAAGCGGGAGTCCATACCCTCTTCGGCACCAGGTTCACGGCCTCGACCAGAGTGTCGGTGAGGGTGAACCCGAGCGAGTACTGCATCCGCCTCGCATGGCAGTACTGCACGAATTCGTGGGTTCCACCGCCGGAATCAGTGCGCACCAATACTTTCCGCCCGGCCCGCCACGTTGGCCGCCATGGCAGCTGGGTGAGGGCTTCGTGCAGCACCTGCTTGTGGTCGACCGCGGTATTGCTGCCGGAGTTCCCGGGCCGCAACATGATCGCCGCTGGCTCGCCGGTGCCGTCGGGACCGTGGTCGATGAACGCGCACAGCGGATGGAACCCGAATCCTTTCTTCCAGGTCGGGGTGGCCTTCTCCTTGTCGCTGTGCGCGTCGAGCAGGGTCGCATCCAGATCGATGATCAACGGATTGTCCGCGTCGATCCCGTGATCAGGTGCTGATCGCCCGGCGCGTTTCCACACCACCGCTCGGGCGGCGGCGCGCGCTGATGCTATGGCGGACAATGCTTTCGGCACGTCCTCGGCCAGGGCCGACACCAGCCGCGATACCGTCGGATCCGACGCGACCGACCCGAACACCCCAGGCTGGGTGCGCAACAGCGACACATCCGCAGCGCAGTCACCTCCCGCCGCGACCGCGATCGCCAGGTCCAGCACGATCTTGCCCGGATTGTGTGTCGAGAGCGGTTTGCGCCACGGGGACAGGGCTTGCGACAGACCCTTGACCAGCCCGATCTTCTCCGCTGTGCGCACCAGCAACAACGTGCCCGCCTGCGACACCAGACCCGACCCATCCCCGTCCACGGCCAGCCGCGGATACCACGTAGACTCACGCACCGAAAAGGTGTTTCCTTCTTCTGCTGATTCGACCCTAGACAAGCCGAATTATCGCAGGCTGGAACACCTTTTCGCACATCCAGAGCGCCAGCGACTCAACTACCGTGAATGGCGCAGGTTAATGGTCGTGCTGCCGACGTCACCAGACGAGGCGAGATGCTAATCTCTCACCTCGTTTTTCAGCAAGTCGAACAAGATTTGCTGGACGACCCTGCGGCTGATTGGGGCGCAGTGCTGGCCAAGGTACCGGAATGGACCTCGCAGTGTGCATCGTGGTTGATCTATCGCTTGGACGCCGAGTACGGCCGCAATTCATTCCTCAGCAGCACTTTCATTGATGAGACGCGCTGCCGACACTTGGCGAAAGTGGTGCTCGAAGATGTGAATGCCGGCGGTGAAGTACCTGAACTGCCTGCCGATTACCGTCCGCCGACGAAGGGCGTACGCCGGTCACGGAGACCGAATTCCGTTGCTCTGTTGGTAGATGCCGGGACCATCGACGACGGGACGCCCCTCTACTTCCATACGGAAACCGAACCGGAGCGCCAAGCTGTGAACCTCTGGCTGGCTGCAGATGCACGACGGGCGCAGGCGACTTGGGTGAGCGACCGATTGAAGTGTCTACTGTGGGCGTACGACGGGAAGCAGTACTCCGCAACCGGGCTGGTGCAGACCATCTGGGCGCAGGCGCCATATAAGGATTCCCCTGTGGCTGTGCAGGGCACTCGACGGTGGAAGCTGGCAAGCGGCGAATCGCTCGCTGATCTCGCGTCAGGTCTATATATGGATGAATCCGAATCGGACTAAACGAAATCATCAAGAGGGATTGCTGAATGATCGGTGAGAATTACCTATCCCCTGCAGCAGTTCCGAGTCGGGCGCGGGTTTCACGGACGCGCGACCCTCGGTCCATCCAGGTGTTCCATTTTCTCTACGGCGCGCGTGCTCGACGTCGGCTGTGGACGACAACCGGGGTTGCACGGCCAACTGTATCGGCGTCGGGCGTCCCACGCGGCAAAGAGGTAGTGCCTCGTCAAGCAACCTTCGGTAGGTAATCCGGTCGCCGGATCTTGGAACCGACGGCGAAGTCGCGGATCGGCCCGGCGTGCTGGTTTCGCCAGCGGATGTAGTCGCCGATCGCGGTATCTTGTTCGTCGTGGCTGCGGTGGTCGGTGCCGTTGAGCGCGAAATACCGCAGCGCGGCGAACTCGCACTCGATCCGGTTCAACCAGGAAGAATAGGTAGGTACGAACACCAACTCGACCGCGTTGGCTGCGCACCATTCCCGCACCTCACGGCGCTTGTGCACCGAGTAGTTGTCCAGAATCAGATACAAATTTCCCTGCGGCCAGCGCGCTCGCAGCGACTTGAGGAAGGCCAGGAACTCGGTCCAGCGTTTCCGGTCACGAATTCGGTAGTAGAGCTGGCCGGTCGCCAGGTCCAGCGCACCGAACATGTGCCGCACTCCCTGTGTGCGGTTGTAGGTGGCGCGCAACCGATTCGGGCGGCGCCGCGGAAACCAGCCACGGCCACCACGTGGCTGCAAGTTCAGCGGCCCGAACTCATCGACACACACCACTCGCCCGTCAGCGGGTGGATTGTCGTAGAGATCGAGGACCCGCGCCATCTTCGCTGCGAAATCCGGGTCGTTACTGGCTTTCCAGGTTTTGGTAGCCTGCCACGACACCCCGCCGGCCTTCAGGATCTGCCGAAGGGTTTCCCGGCTGATATCGACAATCTTGTTGAGAGCCAGCACATCCCGCAGCTTCGACAGGCTCCACGTCGAGAACGGCCAACCCAGGTTCAGGGGACAGCACCGGGCAATCTGACAGATCCGCTCACGCATCTTCGGATCAGTCTTGCTCGGCCTGCCCCCGCTCCATTTTGGGTCCAAAGCACCGAACCCGTGCTCGTTGAAGTCATGAATGACTTGCCGCACATAGGCTTCCGACACCTGCATCAACTTCGCGATCAACCCGACCGGCTGCCGCTGCGCGGAAGCCATCACCACGATCGCCCGCCTCGCACGCACGGGCACCTTGCTCGTCTTCGCGATCCGCGCCACCCGCTGCCCCTCCTCCGGGAACAACGGCCGCACAAACACATCCGGCTTCCGAGCCACGACACCACCTCCACCCGCAGCATCACCCGACACAGCAGCCAGAGCAAGCCGACACCCGATTACCACAGCAACCTATCCAGACGAGGCACTAGCCTCGATTTTTCGCCGGGGTGATGTGCTGGCCTGATCGGGTTCGTATTGGTGTTTCGATCGTAGTTTCCGGGTTGTGGGCAGGGCAGTGGGCCCGCGCAGCGGGCTGACTGCCGGGTTCCACGGGCCCGGATGGGTTGGTTTCCTGGTCGTCGGGAGGGTTTCCTGGCTTCTCAGCCGGGTTGCAGGCGTGTTGCGGCGGTGGTGAGCAGTTCGGTCCAGGGTGCGTGTCGGGCGAGGTGTAGCCGGGTTGTACGGGCGTGGCGGGCGATGCGCCCGGCCGCGGAGAACAGGCGTAGCCGTAGGGTTTTCGGTTCCCAGCGGCGCGCGGTGTGGTCGTGCAGGGCGAGGGTTTGCATCCAAGCGGTCAGGTCCATCGCGAGCGCGATGAGGGCGAGCCAGATGCGGTTGGCATCGAAGGAGTGGAACGGAAGGTTACGCAGGCCAGTGTCTTTCGCGTTCCTGATCCGGTCTTCGCAGCGGGCCCGCTGCCGGTGGCGTAGCTCGAGGTCGGGGAGTTGACCTCGGGTGGTGTTGGTGACGAACGCGGTCAACCGCAGCCCGTCGTGGTCGGTGAACCGCAACTGCGCGCCGGGATGTGGGCGTTCTTTTCTGATGACCAGACGCATGTCCGGCGGCCAACCGGACAGATCGGCGAGGCCGGTGGCCTCGGTGACCCAGGCGCCGTCGCGGACCTCGCCGTCGGCGTCGTAGGCCGGGGTCCAGTCACTCGGGACAAGGTAGGTGTCCAGGGCGGTGACGATGTCGTCGGTGAGGGTGAATCCGATCGAGTACTGCAGGCGGCGGCGGTGGCAGTAGTCGAGGAATTCGTGGGTTCCGCCACCGGAATCGGTGCGCACCAACACTTTCCGGCCGGCTCTCCATAGCGGCTGCCATGGCAGTTGAGCGAGGGCATCGTGGAGCACCTGTTTGTGGTCGGCGGCGGTGTTGGAGCCGGCGTTACCAGGGCGCAGCATCGGCGCGGCGGGTTCACCGGTGCCGGCCGGGCCGTGGTCGATGAACGACCACAGTGAGTGGAAACCGAAACCACGCTTGAATGTTGGTGCGGCGTTCTGTTTCTCCGAGTGCGCGTCGGTCAGTGTCGCGTCGAGATCGATGATCAACGGAGCCTCGGCACCGATGCCATGATCCGGGGCGTTGGTCCCGGCCAGCGTCCACGCTCGTGCTCGCGCGTCGGCGCGTGCAGATGCGATGGCGGCCAACACTTTCGGTGCGTCGCCAGCCAATGTGGTGATCATCCGCGATACCGTCGGATTCGAGGCCACCACACCGAACACGCCCGGCTCGGACCGCAGCAGCGCCACGTCCGAGGCGCAGTCACCACCGACCGCGAGGCAGATCGCCATATCCAGCGCGATCTTGCCCGGGTCGTGGATCGCCGCCGGCTTGCGCCAAGGCCCCAACCGTTCCGATAAACCCCTGATCAACCCTATTTTCTCGGCGGTGCGCAGCAACAGCGCCGCGCCCGCGTGTGACACCAGACCCGCACCGTCACCATCAATGACCAGCCGCGGATACGGGGAGATAGACTCGCTCACCAGAAAGGTGCTCCAGACCCTTGAGAAATTCAACCTTCGCAAGTCGAATTATCGCAGGTCAGAGCACCTTTCGCCATCTCAATCATATACGGCCACACGACCCAGTGAATTCACGAG
>CAWAJX010000012.1:0-844260 GCA_963782405.1 uncultured Actinomycetota bacterium | reverse complement strand
CTAGCCTCGATTTTTCGCCGGGGTGATGTGCTGGCCTGATCGGGTTCGTATTGGTGTTTCGATCGTAGTTTCCGGGTTGTGGGCAGGGCAGTGGGCCCGCGCAGCGGGCTGACTGCCGGGTTCCACGGGCCCGGATGGGTTGGTTTCCTGGTCGTCGGGAGGGTTTCCTGGCTTCTCAGCCGGGTTGCAGGCGTGTTGCGGCGGTGGTGAGCAGTTCGGTCCAGGGTGCGTGTCGGGCGAGGTGTAGCCGGGTTGTACGGGCGTGGCGGGCGATGCGCCCGGCCGCGGAGAACAGGCGTAGCCGTAGGGTTTTCGGTTCCCAGCGGCGCGCGGTGTGGTCGTGCAGGGCGAGGGTTTGCATCCAAGCGGTCAGGTCCATCGCGAGCGCGATGAGGGCGAGCCAGATGCGGTTGGCATCGAAGGAGTGGAACGGAAGGTTACGCAGGCCAGTGTCTTTCGCGTTCCTGATCCGGTCTTCGCAGCGGGCCCGCTGCCGGTGGCGTAGCTCGAGGTCGGGGAGTTGACCTCGGGTGGTGTTGGTGACGAACGCGGTCAACCGCAGCCCGTCGTGGTCGGTGAACCGCAACTGCGCGCCGGGATGTGGGCGTTCTTTTCTGATGACCAGACGCATGTCCGGCGGCCAACCGGACAGATCGGCGAGGCCGGTGGCCTCGGTGACCCAGGCGCCGTCGCGGACCTCGCCGTCGGCGTCGTAGGCCGGGGTCCAGTCACTCGGGACAAGGTAGGTGTCCAGGGCGGTGACGATGTCGTCGGTGAGGGTGAATCCGATCGAGTACTGCAGGCGGCGGCGGTGGCAGTAGTCGAGGAATTCGTGGGTTCCGCCACCGGAATCGGTGCGCACCAACACTTTCCGGCCGGCTCTCCATAGCGGCTGCCATGGCAGTTGAGCGAGGGCATCGTGGAGCACCTGTTTGTGGTCGGCGGCGGTGTTGGAGCCGGCGTTACCAGGGCGCAGCATCGGCGCGGCGGGTTCACCGGTGCCGGCCGGGCCGTGGTCGATGAACGACCACAGTGAGTGGAAACCGAAACCACGCTTGAATGTTGGTGCGGCGTTCTGTTTCTCCGAGTGCGCGTCGGTCAGTGTCGCGTCGAGATCGATGATCAACGGAGCCTCGGCACCGATGCCATGATCCGGGGCGTTGGTCCCGGCCAGCGTCCACGCTCGTGCTCGCGCGTCGGCGCGTGCAGATGCGATGGCGGCCAACACTTTCGGTGCGTCGCCAGCCAATGTGGTGATCATCCGCGATACCGTCGGATTCGAGGCCACCACACCGAACACGCCCGGCTCGGACCGCAGCAGCGCCACGTCCGAGGCGCAGTCACCACCGACCGCGAGGCAGATCGCCATATCCAGCGCGATCTTGCCCGGGTCGTGGATCGCCGCCGGCTTGCGCCAAGGCCCCAACCGTTCCGATAAACCCCTGATCAACCCTATTTTCTCGGCGGTGCGCAGCAACAGCGCTGCGCCCGCGTGTGACACCAGACCCGCACCGTCACCATCGATGACCAGCCGCGGATACGGGGAGATAGACTCGCTCACCAGAAAGGTGCTCCAGACCCTCGAGAAATTCAACCTTCGCAAGTCGAATTATCGCAGGTCAGAGCACCTTTCGCCATCTCAATCATATACGGCCACACGACCCAGTGAATTCACGAGGCTAGTGCCTCGTCTGGATAGGTTGCTGTGGTAATCGGGTGTCGGCTTGCTCTGGCTGCTGTGTCGGGTGATGCTGCGGGTGGAGGTGGTGTCGTGGCTCGGAAGCCGGATGTGTTTGTGCGGCCGTTGTTCCCGGAGGAGGGGCAGCGGGTGGCGCGGATCGCGAAGACGAGCAAGGTGCCCGTGCGTGCGAGGCGGGCGATCGTGGTGATGGCTTCCGCGCAGCGGCAGCCGGTCGGGTTGATCGCGAAGTTGATGCAGGTGTCGGAAGCCTATGTGCGGCAAGTCATTCATGACTTCAACGAGCACGGGTTCGGTGCTTTGGACCCAAAATGGAGCGGGGGCAGGCCGAGCAAGACTGATCCGAAGATGCGTGAGCGGATCTGTCAGATTGCCCGGTGCTGTCCCCTGAACCTGGGTTGGCCGTTCTCGACGTGGAGCCTGTCGAAGCTGCGGGATGTGCTGGCTCTCAACAAGATTGTCGATATCAGCCGGGAAACCCTTCGGCAGATCCTGAAGGCCGGCGGGGTGTCGTGGCAGGCTACCAAAACCTGGAAAGCCAGTAACGACCCGGATTTCGCAGCGAAGATGGCGCGGGTCCTCGATCTCTACGACAATCCACCCGCTGACGGGCGAGTGGTGTGTGTCGATGAGTTCGGGCCGCTGAACTTGCAGCCACGTGGTGGCCGTGGCTGGTTTCCGCGGCGCCGCCCGAATCGGTTGCGCGCCACCTACAACCGCACACAGGGAGTGCGGCACATGTTCGGTGCGCTGGACCTGGCGACCGGCCAGCTCTACTACCGAATTCGTGACCGGAAACGCTGGACCGAGTTCCTGGCCTTCCTCAAGTCGCTGCGAGCGCGCTGGCCGCAGGGAAATTTGTATCTGATTCTGGACAACTACTCGGTGCACAAGCGCCGTGAGGTGCGGGAATGGTGCGCAGCCAACGCGGTCGAGTTGGTGTTCGTACCTACCTATTCTTCCTGGTTGAACCGGATCGAGTGCGAGTTCGCCGCGCTGCGGTATTTCGCGCTCAACGGCACCGACCACCGCAGCCACGACGAACAAGATACCGCGATCGGCGACTACATCCGCTGGCGAAACCAGCACGCCGGGCCGATCCGCGACTTCGCCGTCGGTTCCAAGATCCGGCGACCGGATTACCTACCGAAGGTTGCTTGACGAGGCACTAGTTCATGAACTCCGGGGCACGTCCGAAATCGGGTGCGTGTCCGGTAAAGAGGACGAAGTGCGCGTTACGGACGATCATCCGCTCGAGTGGGTCGGGGAACCGGACATTCGGCGGGTCGGAGGGCGAATCATCAATCCAGGTTTGCCTGACATGTGCCGTGGGTAACGGGGAGGTGTGACTTCGCCAGCGAGTTCGATCGAGCGGCTGTTGTACGACCTCACTGCCCGTTACGGGTCAGTCGACCAGATGTTTGCCGAACTTCGACGACTACGGGTGGACGCCTCCGCTGTCACGACAGTGCTTCCCGCCGGTACTCGCCTGGCCGGCCGGCATCGGGCCTGTGAATCGGATTCGACGGCCGCACCCGCGGCCGCCGGGCGACCCGCATCGGCGACACTCGCCGGCCATTGATCGAGCGCACGATCGCCGATGGGCCGATCGCTGTCGCTGGGTGCCCGTTTCGCCGAAACCGGCCGGTACGAACATCTTCCGATCCCGCGAGCGGTCCCGGAAATCACGGCTGTGCGGCGATATCGTCCGTCGGCGACCTCTGTCGGTGCAGTGCGGTAGCTTCACATCCCATGCGAACAAGCAGGGGTGTGCGGTGGAAGCGCGGGGTCGGCGGATTTGTGTTGGCCGGCGCGGTGATCGTGGGTGTGCTGGGCACACCGGCGGTGGCATCGGCCGATAGCGGACAGGTACTGACCTCCGAGGTCGACTCCACGCCGGTGGCGAATGACGGTTGCACCTTCTCCTCGGTCGGTGGTTCCTGCAGCGACCCGGGGCCCGTCGGGGGAGCGTGGATCGCCTTCATGAACTGGTTCAAGAGTGTGACCGGAAGTTCGGATCCGGTGTTCTGAGAAGCTATTTCGGCTCACTGCCCACCAGGGGTGCCCCGGCGGAGCTATGACCGGGACTCCGCCAGGGCTTGCCGCAGCCATTGCAGCGCGGTTCCGGCGGTGGTCGTCGCGGTGATGACACCGGTGAGCTCCCAATACCGATGGACACGAGGGTCGGAATCGTCCGCGCCGCGCAGGATGCGTTGCCGGAAGCCGGGGGTGTTGCGCTCATTCCGCGCGTCGGCGTGGGCGGCGAGGAAACGGTCCAGTTCGGGTCCCGGTCGTGGTGGAATATGCGCGCTGAGTAGGGGTTCCACCATGGCGCCGGCCTCGGCGACTCCGGACAGGAGTTCTCGCGGATGCCGGATACCGGTGACATCCGATCGCCACAGCTGCCGTGAGATCGCCGGAGCCAATGCGGGATCAGCTGTGGCACACACGAGTTCGGCGTAGGCGACCACCTGCGCGGGAGTCGGCACGGGCGGTGGCGCCGGCACGTTCATCGTGACGAACCCGTCGAATACGCTCGCCGGCGCGGGAGCCAACAGCCGACGCCAGAATGTGACGAGACCGTTGTGGGCCCCGTGGCGGTCGCCGACCGTGGCGAGCAGGTCCAGCCGCGCGGTTCGCATGGACGGTGCCGCGTCCCGGGCGGCGGCCAATGTGGCGCGCCGCCACATCAATTCGCCCACTTCGAGTTCGAGCGCGGCCTGCTCGGCTGCTACCGCGTCGGTGATCGACGTCGTGCCGCCGAGGACGGCGGTGATCGCGGTCAGGCCGAGTCCGAGGGCGCGCAGGCGGCGAACCGACCGCAGCCGGTCCACGGCCATCGGATCGAACAGGCGGTGCCCGCCGCTGCTGCGGTGCGGTTGGATGAGCCCCTCGTCGCAATAGAAGCGGATGGTGCGCACCGGCACAGCGGTGATTCGAGACAGTGTGCCGATCGTGACCATACCGCCACGTTGTGTGTCCTCGGTCACAATAGCTGGAACCTCCACCCGGCTGGAATTCCTAGCCTATTGGAACACCAGCGGAAGAGGGAGTCACGCGAATGACCGGACCGACATCGATGAGCGCCGAGCAGATCTGGTGCGCGGTCGATACCGAACGCGCGAGCGTCGCGGAAATGCTGCGGGCCCTGCCCGAGACAAGCTGGGATCACGCGTCGTTGTGCGACGGCTGGCGGGTACGCGACGTCGCCGCACACCTGGTGTTGTCGGCCCGGCCCACGATCGGATGGTTACTGCTCAATCTGGCACGCGCCCGCGGCAGTCTCGACCGCGCAATCCATGACACCGCCATTCGCTACGCCGACACCCACACCAGCGGTGAGCTACTCGACGAGATTCGCGGGACTGTCGGCGCCCGGGTCGCGCCGGCCGGGACGACACCGGCCGATCGGCTGATGGACCTTCTCGTGCACGGCCACGACATCGCGATCCCGCTCGGGATCGCGCGCACCGTGCCGGTCGACGCCGCACGATCGGCCCTGGACCGGATATGGCACACCGGCGCACCGTTCCACGCGCGCAAGAAATTCGAGGGTTACCGCCTCACGGCAACCGACACCGAGTGGGTCGCCGGCGATGGGCCTGTTATCGAAGGATCCGCCACCGCACTGCTGCTGGTACTCACCGGCCGGGAAACCGCGGCGGATCGGCTCACGGGCGCCGGTGCGGAACGATGGACCGCCCGGCACAGGCTGGATCGGTGAGCAGGTCGACCTCGGCGACCGGCAGTCGCGGGAACGGGGCGCCGATGACCGATCTTCCGACCGGAGGAAGTCGGCCGCCATGACCATATTGCCGGGTCGCAGCCCCGCATCTTGACGGTTCCCATGCGGTCGCGGGTTCCCGCTCGGGCTCGGTGGCGGCGCGGCCGGGGTGCCTGGGCAGTACCCCCCGGCCTACGACGCGTGCAAACGTGGATCGGGACGGGTGTGCTGCTGGTGTTCGCGATGGTGATCCTGGTCGAGGTCGGATCCGTCGCCTTCCGTGGGCACGGTCTGCATTCGGGCGCCTGGTTTCGGTATCACCGCCGTCGGTGACGGGTCGTGCCGCCGACAGCGGGAACCGGTGCGACAACCGATCCCACAGCCGTCGATGACGGCTGTGGGATCGACCCCATCGAACTCGATCCCATTGCCGGGCAACTACTTCCAGGCCCGCGGCGGCAGAAACGCCGCGGCGATCAGGGGACGACGACGGTCGCGGTCACCGGCAACGGCTCGTCGGCCCAGCGACGGCCGGTCTCGCGCGGTGTGACGCCGTGGTCGGTCCAGGCGGTGAGCAGCTGCGCCACCTTGGTGTGCATCGTGGTGCGCAGGCGATCGAACGAATTGTCCGGGACATCGTCGACCTCGCCGAGCAGCAACCACCAGGCCCAGGCGACCGCCCCCGCGTTGGCGACGAAATCGGGCACCACCGCGACACCGCGGGCGGCGAGCATGGCTTCCGCTTCCGGGGTGGTGGCGGCATTGGCGGCCTCCACGATGACCCGGGCCCGTACGTCGTAGGAGTTGTCCGGCGTGATCGCGTAGGAGATGGCCGCCGGAACCAGGATGTCGACGTCGGCGGCCAGTACCGCGGTGCGCGGCAGTTGCTCGACATCCTCGGGCAGCCGGGAACGGTCGATTTCGCCGTACTCGTCGCGCAGCGCGAGCAGCGCGGGGATATCGAGGCCGTCGGCGCGGTGCAGGGCACCGGCGGCGTCGGCCACGGTGGTGACCCGCATGCCCGCCTCGTGCAGATAGTAGGCGGCGGCCCCGCCCATGGTGCCCACACCCTGGATCGCGACGGTGGTCTCCGCCGGCGCCCGCCCCCACGACACCGCGGTGGCCAGACAGGCGTGTGCGACACCGTAGCCGCCGATCACATCTCCGAGCAGGAAACCGCCCTCGACCGCCGCGTCGAGTCCGTGCCGGACCCGCTCCAGCGTTGCGGCGGGATCGGGGGCGCGGCGGATCGCGGCGTGATAGCTCTGCCCGAGACCGAGACGTTCGAAGACCTCATCGATCAGATGCTGGGGAACACCCAGATCCTCGGCGGTCACCCAATGCGCGTCGATCCACGGCCGCATGGCCTCGCAGAACCGTTCCAGCACCTCGATCGCGCGGGGATCCTTGGGGTCGAAGTCGATTCCGCCCTTGGCGCCACCGACCGGCAGGTCGAAGGTCGCGGTCTTGGCGGCCATACCGCGCGCGAGATCTTCGACCTCGCTGAGCGTGCAGCCCGCCCGCATCCGGGTACCGCCGGTGGCCAGGCCACCGCGCAGGGTATGGACGACGAGGTAACCGACCGCGTCGGTGGCCGAATCCGTCCAATGCAGCCGCATATACGGCTGGGGCTTGCTGATAGCCGGAGTGGGGACCGGGGTCGGCGCGAGGGCCGGGATGGTCGGTATGGTGCCTTCGGCCGGGTTGTGGATGATCGTCACGGCGAACTACCTCCTCTGAATTCCGGAACGCCGACCACCGCCCGCGGGAAGCGCCGAGTGGCGCGTCTTCCGTCCGGACCTCGTCGTCGCCGGTTGGTGCTCGCTGTCAACAGATTGCATTCCCACAGGCCACAACGTCTATTTACGGTTCGTACACGGCTTCGTTCACGGTTACTGCACAGCGCTTACGCTCGATTGCATGGACTTGTCCCTGCCCCGTCTGCGCATGTTGCGCGAGTTGCATCGGCGCGGCACGATCACAGCAGCCGCGGGCGCGCTGCATTACACGGCCTCGGCGGTGTCGCAACAGCTCGCACAACTCGAGCGGGATGTCGGCCTCCGATTGTTCGAGCGGCGCGGCCGGCGATTGCAGCTCACCGATCGCGGTGTGCTGCTCGCCGAGCACGCCGAGGAAATCCTCGCCTCGGTCGAGCGGGCGACCCAGGCGCTCGAAGAAGCCGGGGAATCGGTGACGGCGAAGGTCACCGCCGGGGTGTGGGCCTCGGTGGCATCCGGGCTGCTGCCCGACGCGCTCACCGCGCTCGCACGCACCCATCCCGGCATTCTGGTGCGAACCAAGGAACTCGCCCCCGAGGCCACCGCCGCGGCGGTTCGTGACGGCGCCCTGGATATGTCGTTCGTGCTCGACTATTCGAACTCTCCGATGACCTGGGACCGGGGACTGGAACGCGCCGTCGTCGCGGTCGAGCGGCTCTACGCGGCGGTCCCGGCCGGTGTGGTGCCGACGGCCAACGTGACCCTTGCCGAACTGTCCGAGCATCCGTGGATCCTCGCGCCCGCGCGCTCACATTTCGGGCACTCGGTCCGGCTGGCGTTCCAATCGGCCGGGATGCAGCCGCGTATCGATCACGAGGTGGAAGAGCAGTCGACCGCGATGGCGATGGTCGCGGCGGGACTGGGCGTCACCCTGGTGTCGGATCTGGGGCTGGCGCTGCGGCCATCGGGAGTGGACATCCTCGGCCTGGGCGACGCCTTGACCCGGACCGTGTCGCTGGCGTACCGCACCAACTCGGCACGACGGGCCGCATTGCTGATCGTCGTCAATGCCGTGCGCGCCGCCGCCCTGGACAAGGGGATCGGCGCGGATAACGCGCTGCTCGCCACGGGGACCGAAGCCGCCGCGCCGCCACCGGAGCCGCTCACGACGCCGGGCAATGGTCTCGGTCTCGACTGATCGGCGGCCGGAACGGCCGCGATCGCGCGAGGTCCGGTAGGTTCGAAGGCGGTTCTTCGGATGCTCGGAATCAGCGATTGGGGAGGGGCGTCGGCGCCGGACCTCGATGGTCCGGCCAGGGAGGAAGGTTCCTCGCGGATGGACACTCGCGAGGTTGACGATATGGCGCGGGACTGGTCTGCGGCCCTGGTCGAACGCGGTGACGTGCCGACACCTCCGGCGCCCGATATCAGGGCATTGACGGCCGGGTGGATCATCGAGCTGGACGCCGCCCTGTCGGCCGAGCCGTTCGACCCGTCGCCGGCATCCCGGGTCGGCGCCGAGATGGTCCGATCGAATCTGACGGCTCCCGCCATGATGACCCCGACCGCCGCCGTACTGACCGGGTTGCTCGAGCGGTCGCCGCTGCCGGATCGGACACAGCGGTTCGGCGCGCTGCTGGGCGAGTTGGCGAGCGGATACAGCGCCGAACTGCTGAAGACGCACATTCGCGGCCAGGAGGTGGCCGACCAGCGCTTCCGGGTGGTGTTCGACAACGCGGCGGTGGCCATCGCCCTGTATGACAGCAACGGCGTCACGCTCGAGGCCAATCCCACGACCGCACGGATGGTCGGGATGAAGCCGCAGGATCTGCCGGGGGTGGCCGGTCTGGACCTGATGCATCCCGACGACCGCGACCAGCTCCGCCGCGTGGTCGTCGATCTCTACCAGCGCAAACGCGGTACCGAGTATTTCGAGGGTCGCTTCTGCCGCCCCGACGGCAGTGTGTGCTGGGGTGCGTGGACGATGACGCTGGTGCGGGGCGCGGGCACCCATGATCTGCGCCTGCTCGCCGTCGGGGAGGACATCACCGAGCGGCGGGCCATGCAGCAGCAGCTGTGGTGGCAGGCCCGCCACGATCCGATGACCGGTTTGCCGAATCGTCTGTGCCTTCGCGAGCATCTGCAGGCCATTGTCGGCGATGCCGGTCCCGCCGATCGCATCGGTTTGTGTTTCCTCGATCTCGACGAGTTCAAGGTGATCAACGATCGCTACGGGCACCGCACGGGAGACAGTGTACTGGCCGAGGTCGGCCGCAGGCTCGACGTCACGCTGACCTCTCCGGCGGTCACCGTGGCGCGCATCGGAGGCGACGAGTTCGTCGCGCTGCTCGCACCACCCTGCGACGACGATACGGCCCGCACGGTCGCCGAGACCATGCTCGCGACGTTGCGAGACCCCGTTCGCGTCGGTTCCGGCGATCTGGTGTCGATATCGGCCAGCATCGGCGCCGTGGTCGCCTCGGTTACCGACGCGAATGCCGAAAAGCTACTCGACGACGCCGATCTCGGCCTCTATCGCGCCAAGGCCGCCGGTCGCGACACCTGGGTACTGTACCGCGGCGACAGGGGACCCGACGCGGAGCAGTAGTCCACTGCCCGTGCTACCAGGTGTAGATGTGGCCGGGCGACCACAGCCCACTGTGGGCTTCCTGGGTGACCGCGGGGTCGGCGGGCACCGCGGACGGGTCGATCGGGTTGAGGCGTTGCAGTTCACCCCAGTCCTGATCCCAGTCGTACTCGAGATAGGTGGCCAAGGTCTGCGAGCGCAGCAACTGCTGACTCCAGCCCAGCGGGCCGCCGCCGACGTGGCTCTCCCACATCGTGGTGTCGTTCGCGCCGAGGCGGTTGGGCAGAATTCGCCAGCCCGGTACCTGGGCGATGCCGTCCTTGTGGTCGAACGGTCGCTGGCACGGGAACTGCAGGCCCACAGCCCAATCCAGCAGCACCGGCTGTTTGGAGCCGACCAGGTCATCGAGTGTGTGCGTGCGCGGGATACGCGGCGGGGTCAATGCCACCCACCGTTGCGGATCGAGGTTGTGATCCTTGGCCACGATGCGGATGACGTTCGCCTTGCCGGGAATCCGGTCCAGCGGTATCCGCAGGTTCCGCCATGACGGCGCGGGGCCGATATTCAATCGGGGCCAGCCGTCCCATCGGCTGGGCGCTCGTCGCGGAATCGGTTGTACCGTACTCGATTTCCACCGGCTCACCACCGACATATCCGTTGTCGGGTCCCGACGCCTGAATACGCCCGGCCGCCGCGATCGAGATGATGTCGCTGCGATCATGCTGAGCGGGCAGGCGATACCAGCCGGTGACGAGATCGGCCGGTTCCTGCTGGCCGTAGGTGCCGAGCTCCGGCGTGGTCGCCGCGTCCAGGCCGTAAGGCAATGGGGCCCCGCCGGTTTGGGTGGTGGAGTCGCGGGTGCTGGACTTGTCACCGAAGGATTTGGCGATGCTGCTCGCCTCGTCCTTCTCGTCGGCCGATTCGATGTCACCGACTCCGTTGGGCACGAATCCGCGTGCGCCGCCTGTGAATGTGGAGAATTGGTCGCCGACGAGCGGTGTCATCATCGAGGCGTTCGGGTCCGTCTCGACCAGGACCTTGTCGGCCAGTCCGCACGGATTGCCCAGTACCGCATGGATATTCGAGGATGCCAGCGAGAATCCCGGGTACTGCTTCACCGCCCCCGCGGCGAACGAGGCGACCTCGAAGACCACCAGGATCGCAGCGGCCACGGTCAGCGGCGGGAACTTCGCCAGGCGCCAGGCGCGAGGCGAGACCCGATGCGGGGTACCGGGTTTGGGCGCCCGTACATGCCACCAGATCGCCGGCACCACGCACAGCGCGGCGATCACCAGGAAGATCTTGCTGTAGTCGATACCGAAAACCGACGGTGCCTCGTTCCACCACGGGACACCGAAACTCGAGACCCACCACCACTGGTTGACGCTGGTGAAGATCTGCGCCATCGCCAGCGACACCACGGCGGCGAACACGGCCCGGTTGCGCGGTGAGCGCATCACCCGGGGCCCCACCGCGACCGCCGCGAGGACCGCCACCGATCCGGCCAGCCCGGCGTACACACCGTTGTGATGGGTGAACTTCGTGGGGCAGGTCGCCATCAGCACCATGGCCCCGGCTGTGATGCCGAGCAGTCGCCGTGCCGGTCCGGGCGCGGTGAACGGAATGCGACCACCCTTGCGCAGCATGACGAAAACGCAGACCAGCAGGCCCATCCACATGGCGACCATGCCGAATCGGCGGGCGATGGAGCCGTCGGCCGAGGGCATGAACAGCCACTGGTAGTTCAGATAGTCGTTGTACCAGGGGTCCGAGGGGCCGACGATGTTGTGCACCCGCTGCATCTCGAACATCGCCGAGAGCGGTTCGACCGCGAAGGCGAAGGCCAGCACCACCAGTCCGGCCGCGAGGAGCGGTGCCAGCAGCGCGCCGTACGCCCGGATCCGGGCACTCACCGGCGCCGGGGTACCGGCCTCGGCGCCGGCCAACGCGCGCGCTCGCGGGATACCGAATCTCACCACCGAACGCAGTCCGGCCAGCAGCGGCGCCACGCAGATGACACCCGAGGGCGCCGCGGTGAAACTGAACGCGGCGACAAGGATCGCGAGGGCGTAGGGCAGCAACCGCCGGGTCGCGATCGAGCGTTCGACGAAGCACCAGGTGAGCAGGACGCAGACCGCGATAACCGGCTCGGGCCGCAGTCCGTTGTTGTAGGGCAGCCATACCGCCAGGAAGACCAGTGCGCCCGTCCACACCGCCACCTTGTCGTGGCGCACGGCAAGCCCGAGCCGGGGAATCACCTCGCGGCTCAGTGCCAGCCAGGTGATCACCGCCGCCAGCAGGGTCGGCAATCGCATCCACGGACTCGCGACGCTGAACTCCGACATGTGCGCGATGATGTCGTAGGGCGGGGTGCCGACCGGGTTCTCGGGCACGCCGAAGAACCGGAAGTAGTTGGCCATATAGCCCGACACGAGCGATGTGCGCGCCATCCCGAATTGGTAGCCGTCGTCGGAGGTGGTGGCCCCGATGAAATGCCATATCACCAGGGTGGCCAGGACGATGAGATCGGCGCCGGTGAACCGCAGCCACCGATGCGGGAGCAGACGGCCCAGGCGCCGTCCGTCGGTGCGGTCCAGCCGGTACAGCGCCCCCAGCGCGATCAGCGTGAACACGACGGCCAGCACCTCTGCCGCCCGCTTGAGCAGGGTCGGTGTGACCGAGAAGCGGCTGTCGACCTGCGCGACCACTTTCGCGCCGTCGGGTTTGGGTAGATCGCTGAAGATGCCGACCACTTGTGGCCGCCAGTCCCCGGGCGGCAGAGTGGCCGCCTCGATATTCGATCCGGGGATGTCGACCTTGGTCGAGGACATGTCGGCGTGCACGGTCAGGGTGGCGCCGGCGATCGCGTCGATCGGTGCGGTCAGCAGTGACTGGTTGCGCAGCAGCACTTCGAGCTGGGCGGGTTTGCCGTCCCGTGCGGGCTGTACCCGCGCGACGAACCCGTACTTCTCGAGTTGCGGAGCGCCCGGGGGCAGTGTCGAGGCCAGCACGCCGCCGTGTGCGCTCAGTTGCGCCATCGAGCTGCCCGGGATGGTCGCGTCGAAGGTCAGCGGAGCATAGGAGACCAGTGGCGCGTTGATATTGCGGCCGGAATCCTGCTGCGGCCACGACAGAGTGGTGTGGTCCACCTTCACCGGCAGCAGCGGTACAGCGATGGCGAACAACGCACCCAGCAGCCCGGCGATGAGGGCTACGGATCTGACCCAAGTGCCGCGCTGTCCACTCGCGCTCCTCGGGTCCGCGCCTGCAGTAGGCGCACCGTCCGCCCTCACCATCGTGTCGACCACGGTCGCCGATGCTAGCGTGACGTTTCCGTTATCCGCGATTTCGTCCGGTGTTCCTCAGGCTGTGCTCAGGGACGGCCGGCCACCCGATGCCGCCGTCGGGGCCACTTTCGGTCCCGAAATGCCGGGGTTCGCCCGACCGGCGCCGGCGATTCGCACGGCGCGGATCATGTCTGAGCCGCGGAATTCCTCACGACGTATCCGGCGCTCCGAACGGTCTCCGCGACGGTGCTACGGTGTTCCCAAGCAAATGCTTGGTCATGATCAGGAGATTCGATGGCAGGCGAGTTCGAAGAACGCCGCGGTGCGGCGCTGGTCGCGGGCGGTACCGGCGGAATCGGTTCCGCTGTCGTCGAACTGCTCGCCGGCCGCGGCAGCGACGTCGGATTCACCTATCGCGCGAATCGGGAGGCCGCCGCCGACATCGCGAAGAACGTGGTCCGGCTGGGCCGTTCGTGCCGGGCGTGGCCGGTGGATCTGAGTGATCCGGTCGCGGTGGCGAATCTGGTCGCCGAGTTCGGGGCGGAATTCGGCGGAGTGCACACGGTGGTGTACGCCGCCGGCCCGCATGTGCCGATGGTTCATCTGAGCGCGGTGTCGCCGCAGCAGTATCGCGATCAGGTGAACGCCGATGCGGTGGCGTTCTTCAATCTCATGCACGCGACGTTGCCGATGCTGCGGGAATTGCGTGGCGCCGTCGTCGCGGTCACCACCGCCGCCGTCCGGCGGCATCCGGCCCGCGACGGATTGTCCGCGGGTACGAAAGGTGCGGTCGAGGCGGTGGCGCGCGGACTCGCGGTGGAGGAGGGGCGTTTCGGTGTGCGCGTCAATTGTGTGGGGCCGGGCATGCTCACCGACGGAATGGCGGACCGGCTGATCCGGTCCGGCGACCTGAGCGCGTCGGCACTCGATGCCGCCCGTGCCAATATCCCGCTGCGCCGGTTCGGCCGCGCCCGCGACATCGCCGAAGCCGTCGGATTTCTCGCCTCGGATCGAGCGGGCTTCATCTCGGGGCAGACGTTGGACGTGGACGGTGGTTACACCGCCTGATCGGGTGCCGGGGCGACGGCCGCGAACAGATTCGGTTCCGGACTCTTCCCGGCTCCGGGAAGTGTGAGCCGTCGACGGTGATCTATGGTCGCCATCTCACCGCCGTGGACTTGTTGCGGCGGTGGGAATTCGCCGACGGCCGCGGTCGTGCGCGCCGTCTGCCGACGGCACCCTTTCGCAACCTCGACGGTACGGTATGTCCGCAATATGTCATTCATGACGATTTCATGAGGAATGAATTCGATTGGGTTGAGGAGCTGTTCGGCCGCATAGGGTCAGTCGACCTTGATCACCACCGAAGTTGGGGAGTATGTCGAGATTTTCGAAGCTGCTGACGGCGGCCGCGGCCGTGGCGCTGTCGCTGGCGGTGGTGCCGGTGCACGCCCAAGAGGCGAAACCGGAGTACGCGCCGACGATGCTGGTGCTGGACGCATCGGGGTCGATGCAGGCGGCCGACCCGAGCGGCGAGACCAAAATGGATGCCGCCAAAGCTGCCGTGCACACCTTCGTGGACGCCGCGCCGGGCGAGGCGAGAGTCGGCCTGACGGTCTACGGGACCGGCACCGGATCCTCGGACGCGGAAAAGACGGCCGGATGCAAGGATGTGCGGACGCTGCGCGGCGCCGACACGATCGACAGGGCCGCGCTGAATTCCGCGGTCGACGGAATTCAGGCAAGTGGGTATACGCCCATCGGGACCTCGCTGCGCGCGGCCGCGGAGGCGCTGCCGAAATCGGGTCCGCGTTCGATCGTGCTGGTATCCGATGGTGAGGACACCTGCTCGCCGCCGGATCCGTGCGAGGTGGCCCAGGAGTTGAACCGCCAAGGTGCCGCAATCGTCGTGCACGCCATCGGTTTCGGTGTCGACGCGGCCTCGCGGAACCAGCTGACCTGTATTGCCCAGAAAACCGGCGGTACCTACACCGACGCGGTCGACGGCAAATCTCTCGAACGCATTCTGCCGCGGGTCAGTCAGACGGCATTGCGCACCTATAAGTCCATCGGCACACCGATTTCCGGTACCGCGAGCTATCGGGACGCACCCGCGGCGGTCCCCGGTCAGTATCTCGATACGATCGGACAAGGCGAAACCAAGTTCTATGCCATGGATGTGCCGCAGGGCGCGATGGCCTATTTCAGTGCGACGGTGGCGTTTCCGCATGTCCAGCGAAAGCGGGACGGTAACGACAACAGTGTTCTGTACTTGCGGGTCTACGGCGAGGATGGCAGGGACTGCAACGTATTCGAGTTCGAGCAGGTGGTGAACACGAGCGACGGGGTCGCTCTCACTGTGAGCAAAGCCTGGGACGGCGCGACGAAGACGAAGTCCGAGGCCGGCGGTTCGGCGGATAAATGCCGTGGCGGCGGTCGTTACTACTTCGCGCCGGAATGGAACCGCGCCGCCGACAATATGCCCCAGCGGTTGCCGATGGAACTGCTGTTCGGCATCGAACCGCCGGTCGCCGATCCCGGGCCGCCGACCTCGACGACACCGACGGTCTTCACCGCGCCATCCGGTCCCGACGTGCCGGTGACCGGCGGTGGGTCGTTCAATGCCGCAACGACATTGAACGGTTCCGGTAGCTACTCCGATACGCTGCAACGCGGGGAATTCGTGTTCTATCGGGTCAAGCTGGATTGGGGACAGGGCCTGGCATACCGGGTGAACTTCCTCGAATCGGGCAGGCACGGCCTCGACGGCGTCTCGGATGTCACCTCCACGCTGTATACGCCGGTGCGCGAGAAGATCACCGGCGACCTCACCTCCTACAACGGTGACCCGTATGTGATGCCGAGCGGTGATCCGGCATTCGCGACCGTGCCGGTGCGATACAACAATCGCGACGCCGGTTTCGGCGATACCAAACGCGAGGGCCTGTCGGGCTGGTACTACATCGCGGTCTCGGTCGGCCCGTCGCACACCGAGGGAACCGGTGGGCCCGTCCCGATCCGCCTGGAACTGACCGTGGCCGGAAATCCCGAGCCCGGACCGCATTACGAATCATCCACGGCAGACGGCATTTTCGGTGAGAATGCGAAGGGCTCACCGGCCGAGACTCCCGGTCCGGGCAACGGCAGCGGAAATCCGGCGATTTCGGCGGCCGCGGAGTCCGACAACGGAGTAGCGCCGGTGGTGCTCGCTCTGGCGATCGTGATTCCCGTGGTGCTGGCCGGAGTGCTGCTCGGCGGGCTGCTCGTACTGCGCAGTCGTCGCAGGGCGTCGCGCAAGTGACAGCGGCATAGAACGAAAACTCCGGACCCGGCCGATCGCCCCGGATCGCGTTGTTCGCGGGGCGTCGGCCGGGTCCGGAGTTTTCGGTCGGTAAGAGGCGAGTCAGCTCACCGGCGTGGCGGACTCCATCGCGACGTCCGCTCGTGCGGCACGAGCGCGGGCGCGGCGCACCACCATCAGCGTGATCGCGATCAGGACGGCGAAGGTGATCGCCATCATGACGGTGGACAACCACACCATCGTCGGGATGGGCAGCCGGTACACCAGGAACACCCGCAGCGCCGCTTCCAGGCACAGCCCGGCGCCCCAGACGACACTGAGCGAGCCGAGGGTGCGCCGCATCTGCGGGGTGGTGCGATATCGCTCCCGGAAGACGGCGGCGGCCTCCGCGGACATGCCGCGTTGTGCGCTCACATAGATCAGTGGTTTGCCGGCCAGGGTGCTGCCGAGAAAGGCCGCCCCGATCAGCGCGGTGGTGAATGAGTCCTTGGCGACGACGAAACGGGCGTCGCCGGAGATGAAGGTCAGCACGAGTCCGAGCGCGAAACTCGCCAGGATCACCGCGGCGAAGGGGTCGAACCGCCGTTTGCGCACGATCTCCGCGATGACGAAAACGCCCGAAAGTACCGTTCCCGCACCGAGAGCGATCAGATCGCTCGCACCCGCGGCGTGCAGAACGTAATAGGCGGCCATGGGTACTCCGGCATCGCGGAGCAACTGGCGGGCCAGGGCCTTGCGGTCCATCCCGGGGGCGGGTGCTGCGGTGTTCATGTGCGGCTCCTGATCGGCGGTGTCGGTCCCCATCGACGGTATGGGTTCGGCGGCGCCGGTGCGCGGATGGTTCGTCATCCATCGGCCATGACGAATGTCATGCGGGCGCGACGTCGCGGATGAGCCGCGAGGCGTGAGCCGATCTCGCATGGCGCTCGATAATGCTCACGTCCGCTGGCGGTATTGGCATTCTCTTTTTTCGCAAGTAACGTAATCATCAAGGGTGGCGCGGCCATCCGGTCTCATCGCGGGTTGGAGGTCTTCGTGCGTGTCGGAGTGATGATCGGACCGGAGAAGGGGGACTCCGCGCGCAAGTTGAGCCGGATGCTCGACGACATCGCGTGGGCGGAGGCCGCGGGGATGGACACCGCGTGGATTCCGCAGATACCCAGTGATTTCGACGCGTTGATCACGATCGCGGCGATGGGTCTGCGGACCGATCGGATCGAATTGGGGACAGCGGTGGTGCCGCTGCAGGCTCAGCATCCGGTCGCACTGGCCCGACAGGCGGTGTCGGCGCAGGCCGCCGCGGGTGGACGACTGGCGCTGGGAGTGGGTCCGTCGCATCACTGGATCGTGCGCGACATGCTCGGACTGCCATACGACCGTCCGGCCGCGTATACGCGCGACTATCTCGAGGTGCTCGCGGCCGGGCTCACCGGGCCGGGTGATGTACGGGTCGAGAACGAGACCTTCGCCGTGAACAACCCCCTGGATCTCGGACCGGTGGCCCCGGTGCCAGTGCTGGTGGCCGCGCTCGGTCCGGTGATGTTGCGGCTCGCGGGCGAACGCGCCGACGGCACGATTCTGTGGATGGCCGATGAGCGCGCGGTCCGCGACCACGTCGTACCCAAGATCGCCAAGGCCGCCGCGGAGGCGGGACGCCCGGCGCCGCGGATCGTGGCCAGTCTGCCGGTCTGCCTGTGCCGTTCCGCGGAGGTGGACCAGGCCAAGGCGCGGGCCAATCGGATTCTCGGTGAGGCCGAGGTATCGCCGAATTATCAGCGGCTGCTCGAACAGGGCGATGCGCGCGATGTCGGTGATCTGTGCGTGGCCGGTGACGAAGCGGCCATCGCGGCCGGTCTGCGGCGCTATGCCGAGGCCGGGGCGACGGATCTGTCGGTCCGGCTGCTGCCGATCGGCGACAACCGCGACGAGCTGGTCGCCTCGAAGCGGCGTACCCGCGAGATGATCGCCGATCTCGCGCGGGAATTGCGATGAGCGACAACGACTTATCGGAACCCGGCCCGCTGGCGGGTATTCGCGTTCTCGAGGTCGGCACCATGCTCGCGGGTCCGTACGCGACGATGATGCTCGCGGATCTGGGTGCGCAGGTGACGAAGCTGGAACCCGCGGCCGGTGATATCTCCCGGACGGTCGGCGACAGCTATTTCGCCAGCCTGAATCGCGGCAAGCGCAGTATCCGGCTGGATCCCGGGACTGCCGGGGGACGGGCGCGGCTGGGTGAGCTGGCCGCGGATTCCCATGCGCTGCTGGTGAATCTGAAACCCTCGGCGATCCATCGGCTGGGCTTGACCTATTCCTCGCTGCGAGAGTTCAATCCGGCGATCGTCTGTGTGGCGATCACCGGATTCGGCCTCTACGGCGGTGACGATCCGGCGTTCGACTACATTGTGCAGGCCGGCACCGGCATCGCCGCGCTGACCGGCGATCCGGCCGGTCCGCCGACACTGCCCGGCTATTCGTCGGCCGACAATTCCACGGGCCTGACCGCGGCGCTGGGTCTGCTCGCGCAGATCGTGTCCGGGCGCGGCGGGCAGGTCGATGTGTGTCTGCGCGATGTGATGCTGTCGCAGTTGAACTATCACGCCTCGGCGTATCTCAACGAAGGGCGCGCACCGCAGCGGCGGCCGTACGGAGCGCACTCCTATTACGTTCCGGCGCAGATATTTCCGACCGCCGACGGCTATCTGGCCCTGTTCATCACCCACGATCGATTCTGGAAGAACTTCGCCGCCGAGGCCGGTGTGACCGGATTCGAGACGATGGCCGAACGGGTGGCGCGGCGCGACGATGTGCTCGCGGTGGTGACCGATGCCCTGGCCCGCGACGACGCGCGCGGCTGGGAGGCAAGGTTGCGCCCGTTGGGAATTCCGGCCGCCGCCGTGCGCACACTGCCCGAGGCCCTGGACAGTACGCCGGAGGCCGTCGCCGCGGCGGGTGACTATCGCCTGGTTGGCTCGCCCGTCCGGATCGACGGCTACACCCCGCGCTACGGCCCGCCGCCCCGGCTGGGCGAACACGATATCGCGGACCCGGACATCGCCTCCGCGTCCTGACCGGGAGACGGGCCGTGGCGTCGCGACACGGCAAGCGCCCCGGCCGGATTCGGTGACACCGGCGCGGCGGCCGGTGTCACCGTCTCATTCGTAGTGCACGGTCACCGAATCGGTATCCGGCACCGCCTGACAGGTCAGGACATAGCCCTCCTCGACCTCGTCGTCGGCGAGTGCGTCGTTCACCCGCATGGTCGCGTGGCCCTCGCTGAGGCGCGCCATACAGGTCGCGCAGTTACCGGACTCGCAGGAGAACGGCGGCGTCAGACCGGCTCGGCGGGCACTCTCGAGCAGGGTCTCGCCGTCGTGGCGCGGCACGGTCGCCTTCTTGCGATTGAGGAAGATCGTGATCGTCCCGCCCGATGTTCCGGATTCGGGCGCCGGGGCCGCGGCCGGGGTGGTCTCGGCGGGCGCGGTCGCCGAGTCGGCCAATTCGGGAACGGGCGCGCCGAAGCGTTCGCTGAAGATCACGCCCGGCCCCGGCAGCGCCGTCTCCACCATTTCCATGAACTTCTCCGGTCCGCAGACATAGCTGTCGGCGTGACCGTCCTCGTCGACGAAATCGCGTACCGCGGCCGGATCGAGCAGTCCCGCGGCGCTGTCCAGATGCCGGATCACCCGCAACCGGCCCGGATAGCGTTCGGCGAGCTCGACCAGGGCCGAACCGAAGATGACCGAATCCGCGTCCCGGTCCGCGCACAGCAATCGCACCGTGCGCCCGGTCGTGGCCAGCGCGCTCTTGGCCAGCGACAGCACCGGGGTGATGCCGCTGCCGCCGCTGAAGCCGAGCAGCGGAACATCGGTGTCACGCAGGCAGAACCGGCCCGCGGGCCGGCCCATATTGATCACATCGCCCTCGGACACATTGTCCAGCAACCAGTTCGACACCTTGCCGCCCGGCACTCGCTTGACCGTGGTCATCAGCTCGGTGTCGGTCTCCGGCGCACTGGACATGGAATAGGACCGGTACAGGTCGGCGCCGTCGACCTGTATCCGGAAGGTGCAGAACTGTCCGGCTCGATAGGTGAGCGGGCCATCGTGCGGTGCCAGCACGAAGGTCCGCGCATCGGCGCATTCCTTCACGATCCGGATCACGGTCGCGGGCCGGAACAACGGGGGACTCGCCATGGAACGCCTCTCCTGGTATTAAGATTCTTATACAAAGAGAATAGCGTTCTCCTGTACGAGATGGGATTTTCTCATGACCGAGCCGACGGCGATCGTGTTCGACGATCGGCACTACAGCCTGTCGCAGCTCGATGAGCTGGCCGGCGGGCTGGCCACGACGCTGCACGAACGCGGTGCGCGCGCCGGCACCCGGATCGCGGTGATGTCGTCGAACCGCCCGGAATTCGTGATCGCGGTCCTGGCGGCCTGGAAACTGGGGGCGGCGGTGGTGCTGCTGAGCCCGGCCTGGCGGCGCGCCGAGGTCGAGCACGCGCTGGCCATCACCACACCGGAGCTCGCCGTCGGCGACCATCCGGTGCTGGGCGATCTCATGCCGATGCTCGATCTCGACGCCCCGATCATCCCGTGCCGGCGCGAGGACCCTCCGCCGGACCCGCGATCGGATGCGGTGCTGGTGTTCAGTTCCGGTACCACCGGCCTGCCGAAGGCGGTGCGCCACACCCACGCGTCGTTCGCCGCCGCGGTGCGCGACTGGGTGGAAGTCCTGCGGCTGGGCAGCACGGACCGGATCCAGATCGTGACGCCGCCCTCGCACATCCTCGGATTGCTCAATATCGTCACCGCATTGCAGGTGGGCGCGTGGATGCGGCTGCACCGCCGCTTCGATCTGGAGTCGATGCTGCGCAGTATCGAATCCGATCGCATCACCGTGGAGATGGCGGTGGCGCCGATCGCGCTGGCCATCGCCTCGCATCCGGAGCTGGAATCGTTCGATCTGTCCTCGCTGCGCTACATCATGTGGGGTGCCACACCGGTCACGGTGAGCGTGGCCGAGACGGTGACCCGCCGCACCGGTGTGCGCTGGCTGCCCGCCTACGGAGCGACCGAACTTCCCGTCCTGGCCTGCAATCCGATCGAGGATCCCCGCCTGGACACGGTGGGCCGCGCCGCACCCGGTGTGCGATTGCGCACGGTGTCGCTGGAGGATGGAAAACCCCTGTCGCCGGGCGAGACCGGTGAGATCCAGGCGCTGTCGCCGTCGCTGATGGCGGGCTACCTGCCCGAGGGCGCCGACTCCGGGGCCGTGGTCGACGGCTGGTATCGGACCGGCGACGTCGGCTGGATTGATGCCGAGGGCTGGGTGCGTATCACCGACCGGGTCAAGGAGATGATCAAGGTCCGCGGCTTCCAGGTCGCGCCCGCCGAAATCGAATCCGTACTGCACGGGCATCCCGCGGTCGCCGACTGTGCGGTATTCGGGGTGGCCGACGGCGCGGACGGTGAGGCGATCGTCGCCGCCGTCGCCACCGCCGCGCCGGTGAGCGCCGATGAGTTGTCCGCACTGGTGGCCGAGCGCCTGGCCGGATACAAGCGGCTGCGCCGGGTGGTGTTCGTCCCCGAAATTCCGCGCCTGCCGTCCGGCAAGGTGCTGCGCCGAGTTCTCGAGGAGCGCTATGGACGTCCGTCTGACGAGTGAACAGCGGCAATTGCGTGATGCCGCAGCGAAATTGGCCGACGATCTGGGACCGGGTTCGGTCGCCGACCTGGCCGACCGGGAACGAATCGCCCGGCTCGACAAGACCGTCGAGCTGACCGGCTGGCGGTCACTGCGCTCGGATGGGGCCAGTGGCGTCGAAGTGGCGCTGGTGGCCGAGGAATTCGCGCGCGGCCTGGTCGACGTGTCCTATCTGGGCCCCGTACTGGCCGACGACCTGCGTGGTCATCCCGACGGCGCGCAGGGACGCTGGACCCTGGCGGTGCGCGGGCGGGCTGTCGACGCGGCCGGTTGCGATCGGGCGGTGGTGCTTGCCGACGGGCAGGTACTGGCGGGCAGGCTCGGACCGGCGGTCGATATCGCCGATCCGACCCGGGTCGGGGCCGAGATCGAGGGCAGGCTCGAACACATCGGGGAGATGTCGGCCGAACAGACCGCGCAGTGGTTCGCGCTCGCCTTGGTCGGCACCACCGCCGATCTGCTGGGCGCCGCACGCGGGGCGCAGACACTGGCAGTCGAATACGCGAAAATCCGTGCGCAGTACGGCAAGACGATCGGCTCGTATCAGGCGGTGGCCCATCTGCTCGCGGAGTCGCAGGCATTGATCGAGGGATCGATCAGCGTATTGCGCTACGCCGCATGGGGTGTCGACGAGCTGGCACCGGCGGAAGCGGTGCGCGCCGCGCGCATCGCGAAGATCTACTGCGCCCGCGCCGCGCGCACGGTGTGCGAGACCGCCATCCAGGTACACGGCGGTATCGGCAACACCTGGGAATGTCTCGCGCACGTCTATCTTCGCCGCGCGCTGGTATCGACCGAGCTTTTTCCCGTTCGTTTGGAGGAGATCGACCGTGGACTTTCGTGATTCGCCCGCCGAAGCCGAGTTCCGGGATCGGTTGCGCCGCTGGCTGGCCGAGGTCGCGGGGCAGTTCCCGACCTCCGGTGACGAGTACTGGGCCCGGCAGGGGGAGTGGCACAGTGCGCTGTACCGCGCCGGATTCTTCGGCTCCTCGTGGCCGAGTGAGTTCGGTGGCCACGATCTGCCGCCGGTCTTCGATGTGATCGTCGACGAGGAACTCGCCCGCGCCGGCGCCCCGCCGCGCCCGAGTCTGGGCTATCTGATCCAGGGATTGGGCCGGCACGGCGGCAAGGAACTGCAGCAGCGTTTCCTGCCCGGCATGATCGACGGCACCGAACGCTGGTGCCAGGGGTTCAGCGAACCGGGGGCCGGATCCGATCTGGCCTCGCTGACCACCTCGGCCACCCGCGAGGGCGATCGGTACGTGATCAACGGCCACAAGATCTGGACAAGTTATTCCGATGTCGCCGACTGGTGCCTGCTGCTGGCCCGCACCGATCCGGACGCCCCCCGGCACAAGGGCATCTCGGCGTTCATCGTCTCGATGAAACAGCCCGGCATCCAGCAGCGTCCGCTGCGGATGATCAGCGGTATCACCACCGAATTCGGTCAGGTGAGTTTCGACGGCGCCACGGTGCCCGCCGATAGGATGGTCGGGGCGTCGGGTCAGGGGTGGAAGCTCGCGATGACCGTGGTCGGCCACGAGCGTGAACCCTCGACCCTGGGTTATTCGGCGCGCTACGCCAAGACCGTGCGGGCACTGTCCGACCGTGTCGAGGGTCAGCTGTCCGAGGAATTGGCCTGGGCGGCAGTGCAATCGGAGATGCTGCGGCTGCATGTGCGCAGGCGGCTGTCCGAGCAGCTCGACGGTGTCTCGCACGGCCCGGACGGATCGCTGGACAAGCTGCTCATGACCTGGGTCGAGCAGTCGGTCGGCCATGCCGCGCTGGCCGTCGCCGGTACCGACGACCCCGACATGTTCGGCACCTATCTCTACAGCCGCGCGCAGAGCGTCATGGGTGGCACGTCGCAGATTCAGAAGAACATCATCGCCGACCGCATTCTGGGATTGGGAGCCTGATATGTACGACATGCCCGCCGAAGTCGATGTCCGCGCCGAAGGGCCGATTCGCTTCATCACCCTGAACCGGCCGGACGCGCTCAACGCCGTCGACGACGCGCTGCACACCGGGCTGGCGCGACTGTGGCCCCGGATGAGCGAGGACCGCGACGCCCGGGTCGCGATACTCACCGGCGCCGGCCGGGCCTTCTCCGCCGGCGGCGATCTGGGCTACCTCGGCGAACTGAGCCGGGACGGCGATCTGCGCGCGAAAACCATTGCGCACGGGCGCGATATCGTTCTCGGGATGGCGCGCTGCCGGGTGCCGGTGGTGACGGCGGTGAACGGGCCCGCGGTCGGACTGGGCTGCAGTCTGGTCGCGCTGAGCGATATCGTCTACATCGCCGAGCAGGCATATCTGGCCGATCCGCATGTGCAGGTGGGCTTGGTCGCCGCCGACGGCGGGCCGCTGACCTGGCCGCTGCACACCAGTCTGCTGCTGGCCAAGGAGTACGCACTGACCGGTGCCCGCATCGGCGCCGAGCGGGCCCGGGAGATGGGCCTGGTCAATCATGTCGTCGCCGATCCGGTGGCCGAGGCGCGCGCCTGTGCCGAGCGGATTCTCCAATTGCCCAGGCAGGCTGTGGAGGCCACCAAGCGGCTGCTGAATCTGCAATTGGAGCACGCCGTACTGGACACGCTCGATTTCGCCCTCACCGCGGAGGACCTCACCTTCCAATCCGAGGATCTGCGCGCGAATCTGGCGAAAATGGCTGCCGCGAAGAACGGTGCGAAGAGGTAGCCGTGGAGTGGTATCTGTTCCTGCCGCAGATCCGGTCCGGTATGGCCGAGATCGTCGAGCGGGCTCGGGCGGCCGAGGACTCGGGGTTCGATGGGATCGCGTTCATTGATCATCTGCAGGCCCCCGGCGCCGAACACCAGCCGCTGTGGGAGGCCATGACGGTCGCCACCTGGGTCGCCGCCCGGACCGAACGGTTGCGGATCGGCCATCTGGTGTTGTGCGATGCGCTGCGCCATCCCGCGGTACTGGCCAAGCAGGCGGTCACCCTGCAGGAGGCCAGCGGCGGCCGGTTCGAATTGGGATTGGGGTCGGGGTCGGTGCCTAAGGAGTTGTCGCGCTTCGGTATCGGCCACGAGGATGGTCCGGCGCGCACGGCTCGCCTGGAACGCACGCTGTCGATACTGCCGCGGATGTGGGCGAGCGAGGGTGATCTCGCCCTCGCGCCCGCCCCGAGCGGGACGATTCCGATCGTGATCGGTGGTGCGGGCCCGGCCACCATGGATCTGGTGCGCCGTTACGCGGACTGGTGGAATCTGCCGGTGAATCGGCTCGATCGGCTGCCGTCGCTGCGCGAGAGTGCCGGCGCCGCACGGGTATCGACTCAGCAGACCGTGGGATTTATCGGCCGTGGCGCCGATCCGGCTCTGGTGCGCGAGCGCAGCCGCCGCCGATTCGGTTATCTCGGTGACGGTTTGGTGTGCGGGGACGCGGTGGAACTGACGGCCCACTTCGTCGAGTTGCGGCGGCGCGGCGTGGAACGGTTCTACGTGTGGTTCACCGATTTCGCGGCCACGGACACCCTTGCCGAGTTCGGTGAAAGCGTGATCGGCGCAGCGGAATTCGCCGGTTCCTGACGGCTGGGCCCGTACCGGGGTGTGGTCCGGGGCATCGCCGAGCCGTGGGGCGGCCCCTCGACGCTGGGGCGATCGTGCTGCGCCCGCCGCACGTCCTGGATTCAGCGGGCGAGCAGGACTTCCGATTGCTGCACGGTCCCGGTGATACCGCCGGCGTCCTGACCGGCCAGCAGCACCGCCGCTTGTCCCATGGTCTCGGGCGGCTCGACCATATCCTCGGGAATCTTCTGTCCGCCCCCGCCGGCCTGCCAGCCCTCGGTGAGTACGACGCGCGATGGGCACAGGCAGTTGACGGCGATATTGTCCACACGCAGATCCGACGCCAAACCCAGATAGAGTCGCTCGACCGCCGCCTTGGATACCCAGTAGGCATTGGCGCCGCGGTCGAGCATGCCGACGCCGGTGGTGGTGATCGCGATCATCGAGCCACCGCCGCGGGCGCGCAGCAACGGAATCGCGGCACGGGTCACGCGGAAAACTCCGGTGAGATTCACATCGAGGCACCGCTGCCAGCGTGTATCCGGGGTGGAATCGATCGGTCCCAGCCACAGCACACCGGCGTTGGCCACGACGATATCCAGTCCGCCGAATTCGGAAACTGTTGCCGCGAGTGCCGTTTCGACGGAGTCGGTATCGGTGACATCGCACACCACCGGCAGTGCCCGGCCCTCGGCCGCCGTGATGCGATCGGCGACCGAATGAATGGTGCCCGGGAGCCGGCCCTGCGCGCTGGAGCGGGCGGCGACGGCGACCTCGGCGCCCGCCGCCGCCAATCCGTGCGCGATCGCCGCGCCGATGCCACGGCTGGCACCGGCGACGAACGCGACTTTTCCTGTCAGAGGGGTCATTTGGGCGGGAAACGCAGCGCGCCGTCGAGCCGGATGACCTCACCGTTGAGGTAGTCGTTCTCCACGATGGACTGCACCAGTTGCCCGTATTCCGGGGACCGGCCCATCCGCTTGGGGTGGGGAACCTGCTTGCCCCAGTACTCTTCGAGCCGGTCGGCGGCCTTACCGTAGGCGGGCGTGTTGAAGGTGCCCGGCGCGATGGTGACCACCCGGATGCCCAGCGGGGACAGATCCCGCGCGGCCACCAGCGTCATGCCGACCACACCGCCCTTGGCGGCCGAATACGGCAGCTGTCCGATCTGGCCCTCGTAGGCGGCGATCGACGCGGTGTTGACGATGACACCGCGATGGCCCTCCTCGCTCGGCTCGGACTGGGCGATCCCCGCCGCCGACAGGCGCAGCACGTTGAATACGGCGGTGAGATAGAACTCGATCGTGGTGCGGAACCCGTCGAGTGCGAGCGGGCTGCCGTCCTTGCCGATGAGCCGGCCACCGCTGGCCGGGCCGCCGTGCGCGTCCACCGAGATGCGCAGCGGGCCCAGCGATTGCGCCTCCTCGATCGCCGCCTGCACCGATTCTTCGCTGGTGGCGTCGGTGTGCACGTAGCGGATGCCCAGTTCGGAGGCCAGCTCCTTGCCCTTGTCGTCGGCGACGTCGGCCACGACCACCTTGGCTCCCGCGGCATGCAGTCTGCGCACTGTCGCCTCGCCCAGGCCGCCGGTGCCACCGACCACGATCGCGGAGCTACCGCTGATTTCCATGACACTTTCCTCTCTTGAAATTCGCACTCTCAAACTGAGAGAATAATGTTCTCATGAACATTAGCATGATCCTCGAGATGGCGGCTTCGGCCGGAAACCGGCCGGTGATCACCGTCGACGGCCGATCGTTGACGGCCGCGCAACTGCTGGCACTGGCCCGGCGCGCGGCCGCGGAATTCGACGGCAGTTCGGCGGTGCTGTACCTGGGCACCAGCCATCTGGCCTATCCGGTGGCCCTGTTCGGTTCGGTCCTGGCCGCGGTGCCGTTCGTGCCGTTGAACTACCGCCTGGGCGAACAACAACTGTCGGCACTGCTGGAACGCCACCCCGGTGCGCGCGTGCTGCGTCCGGAAGATCTGGACGCGCTCGTGAAAACCGAAGCGGGACAACAGGACCCCGAGCCCCGGCCCGCGCCGTGGGACGGGGACGCGGTGGCCGCGATCATCTACACCAGCGGCACCACCTCCGAACCCAAGGCCGCGCTGCTGCGGCACCGGCATCTGATGGCGTATCTGCTCAATACGATGGAGTTCGGCGCCGCGGCCGAATCCGACGCATCGCTGGTATCGGTGCCGCCGTACCACATCGCGGGCCTGACGAATCTGCTGTCGAATCTCTACAGCGGCCGCCGCGTGGTGTATCTGTCGGCATTCGATCCGCAACGATGGCTGGAAACCGTTCGGGCGCAGCGCATCACCCACGCCATGCTCGTGCCGACCATGCTGGCCCGCATCGTCACCGCGGTGCCGGAGGGCAACGCAGACACCCCCACCCTGGCGAGCCTGGCCTACGGGGGCTCCCGGATGCCGCGCCCGGTCCTGGAACGTGCGTTGACACTGTTCCCCGATACCGGATTCGTGAATGCCTACGGTCTCACCGAAACCGCCTCGTCGGTGGCGGTATTGGGGCCCGAGGACCATCGCGCCGCCCAATCCGCCGGCGATCCCGAGGTACGGGACCGGCTGGGTTCGGTGGGCCGGGCACTGCCGGGCGTCGACTTCGAAATCCGCAGTGCCGCCGGTGAACCGCTGCCGACGGGGCAGACCGGCCTGGTCTTCGTCCGCGGCGAGCAGATCTCCGGCGAATACGGGGCCCGCACCGCACTCGACGCCGACGGCTGGTTCGGCACCCGCGACCTGGGGCGCCTCGACACCGAGGGCTATCTGTTCATCGAGGGCCGGGCCGACGACACCATCATTCGCGGCGGGGAGAACATCGCACCCGCCGAGATCGAGGACGTGCTGCTCGAACATCCCGGCATCACCGAGGCCGCCGTGGTCGGCGTACCCGACCCGGAGTGGGGGCAGCGCCTGGTCGCCGTGGTGGTGGGGTCGGGAGATCCCGAACGGATCAAACAGTGGGTGCGCGATCGGCTGCGCTCGTCGAAGACCCCGGATGTCATCGTGTTCCGCACCGAACTGCCCAAGACCGAGACCGGAAAACTGTTGCGCCGCAACCTTGTCGCCGAACTGGAGAACACCCATGCCTGAAGCCGTCATCGTCTCCGCCCTGCGCACGCCCATCGGGACCGCGCGCAAGGGAACGCTGCGCGATACCAACGCCTTCGATCTGGCCCACCACGTGGTGTCGGCGGTGGCCCGCGACCTCGATTCGTCCCGGGTCGACGACGTCATCCTGGGGGAAGGACGCTACGGCGGCGGTGTACTCGCCCGGCACGCCGCGGTGACGGCGGGACTGACCACCGTTCCCGGGCTGGCCAACAATCGCCACTGCGCGGCCGGTATGGCGGCGGTGCAGAGCGCGGCGGCCGGAATCCGCGCGGGAATGGACGAGCTGGTCATCGCGGGCGGTGTGAACTCCGATTCCACAGGACCGCGGGTGCGGTTCCGTGTCGGCGAGGACGAATGGATCGATCCGTGGGTCTCCCCGTCGCATCCGAATCGTCCCGACGCCCCCAATCTGGACATGTCGATCACCGTGGGCTGGAATACCGCCGTCAAATCGGGGATCTCGCGCGCGGAGATGGACGCCTGGGCGTTGCGCTCGCACCGCAACGCGATCGCCGCCATCGACGAGGGCCGGTTCAAAGAGGAGATCGTGCCGATCGAGACCCCGCACGGGGAGTTCTCCGTCGACGAACATCCACGTCGCGACACCAGCCTCGAGCGGCTGGCCGGGCTGAAGGTGCTGCATCCGGAGATCGATGGCTTCTCCATCACCGCCGGCAACTCCTCGGGCTCCAATGACGGCGCCGCGGCGCTGGCCATCGCCTCCGATCAGCTCGGCCTGCCGGCGCTCGGGATCATCCGGGCGTGGGCCACGGTGGGCGTCGACCCCGCCGACACCGGACTCGCGCCGATCGAGGCGATCACCAAAGCCGTATCGCGAGCGGGTATCTCGCTGTCGGAGGTGAAGCTCATCGAGATCAACGAGGCTTTCGCCTCGGTGCCGCTGGCCACGGTCAAGGCGCTCGATCTGGATGTGGATCGGGTGAACTTCAGCGGCAGCGGGTGTTCACTCGGACATCCGGTGGCCGCCACCGGCGCGCGGATGATCGTCACTCTGGTACACGAATTGCGCTGCCGCGGTGGCGGATTGGGGATTGCCGCACTGTGCGCGGGTGGGGGTATGGGCTCGGCGACCGTCATCGAGGTTCCCGCACCGTGACACCCGCCGAGCTATCGCTCACCGACCCGCACGGGTACCGATGACCACCGCGGGTCGCGAGGCGAAACGCCTGCTCACGGCCGCCCGGACCGGCTCTCTGCGAGCCACCGGGCGGCTGCTGAGCATGGTCGAGAACGGATCTCGCGACGAGGTTCTCGCACTGCTCGAGTCGGCCGAGACGGCGCCGGTCCTCGGCATCACCGGGCCGCCCGGTGCCGGGAAGTCCACGACGGTCGCCGCACTGGTGAGCACCTATCGTGCACAGGGTCTGCGGGTCGCGGTGCTCGCCGTGGACCCGTCCTCGCCCTACAGCGGTGGGGCCCTTCTCGGCGACCGCATCCGGATGTCGGCGCATATCGGCGATCCGGATGTGCTGATCCGATCGGTGGCGACCCGGGGACATATCGGCGGACTCGCCGCGGTGGTTCCGGCCGCCATCCGGTTGCTCACCGAACTGGGGTACGAGCGGATCGTGGTGGAGACCGTCGGTGTCGGACAGTCGGAGATCGAGATCGCCGCGGTCGCCGATCCCACCGTCGTCATCCTCAATCCCGGTGCGGGCGACGCCGTTCAGGCCGCCAAGGCGGGCCTGCTGGAGGTCGCCGACATTCTCGTGGTGAACAAGGCCGACCGACCGGGCGCCGATCAGACCGTACGCGAACTACACTGCGAATCCTCCGCCCCCATCCTCACCCTCATCGCCGCCGACGGAACGGGCATACCCGAACTGGCACAAGCCATCTCGGACCACCATCGCAGCGACAGCCCCGAGCGCCGCGCCGCCCGCGCCCGCGTGCAGATCATGTCGCTGGTCCACACCCGCGTCAGGGCCCACCCCGATCTGGACCGGCTGGCAACCGAAGTCGCGAGCGGATCGCTGGATGCGTATACCGCGGCGGAGATGCTGGTTCCGCGCTCCACCGCGGTATACGCACCCGCCATCCGGTGGTGAGGGAGCACCCGATCAGCCGGTCCGGCTGCCGATCGACGCGGCCAGGAAGGGCCAGGACTGATGCAGATCGTCCTCCCAGTAGCCCCAGGAATGGGTTCCGACCGGCCGATCAACCACTGTCACAGGGATACTCAGCTCATGGAGCCGCTGGGTGAGGTTGGCTGTGCAGTAATGTATCGCCGCCTCGATGGGCCCGCCGAAGGCGATCTGCACGGGAAGCGGAATCCGGCCCTCCGCCACGCGCCGATCCGCCGGAGTGTCGTGGGGCGCGCCCGGAATGCCAGTGCCCGCACTGAGATAGACGGCGGTGCCACGTAACCGATCGGCGTTGACCAGTGGATCGTTGGCCCGCCACAGCGGCCCGCCGGCCGGTCCCCACATGTTCTCGACACTGCGCCCACCACCCCAATTCTCCACGGTGATCCGGACGAATTCGTGGCCGATCGGATCGGAGGTCTGCGCACACCCGCTGTAGGAGGCGACGCTTTTCCAGAAGCCGGGCTTGGCGATGGCGAGATTCAATACCGAGGTACCACTCATCGACACCCCCGCCAGCGAGCGGTTCGCGTCGGCGCCGAGGAAACCCTCGATTACCGGTGGCAGTTCGTCATTGAGGAATGTCTGCCATTTGTTGCGACCGAGGACCGGATCGTCGCGTATCCAGTCGGTGTAATACGAGCTACTGCCCCCGATCGGATTCACCACGTTGACGTCCTTGTCGTGCAGGAAACTCAACGCGTCGGTCTGCGCGTCCCACCCGCTCTCGCCCGGACCACCCTGGGAACCGTTGAGCAGATACACCGTAGGACGACGGGTGGTCGTGTCGGCGGCACGCACCACCCGCACGGGAATCGCGCGATCCATACTCGGCGAGTACACCGTGACCTGCTGCTGCCGGTCGCCGATCTGCTCGACGGACACCACCCCGGCCGCCGGCGGCTCTGCGGCCGCGGTACCGGTCACCCCGGCCGTGCCGCAGGCCACGAGCGCTCCGGCGCACAACCACCGTGCGCTCGTCTCGCGTATGGATCGCCGTCTACTCACTGTCGGGCCCCTCTCGGTCGCTCGGCGCGTACCGAATCGGATCGGTACCCAAGGACTTCGCACAGACCCGGCTCACGGTTTGGTCCCGTGGGGAAGTTCATCCACGGCGAGTGTGCGGAAATACGCGCGACCGCGGTCCCGGGCCGGTCGCCGACAGCGTCGAGACGAACCCCCATACCGGCGTTTCCCGGCGGGTCGAAAGCCTGCCGCCCAATGGATTCCGGCATTGCCACTCGACATCGTCAATGTGCCGAGCGGCAACAGCCGGAGACCTATCCCGAAGGAACGGCCTTGTCGAAGAATCCCCGCGACACCATGTCGGCAATCGCAGTGTTGATATTGGCGGTGTTCACTTCCCGCAGGACAACCAGGTTGGGCTCGGTGTAGTAGTCGTCGTTGGCAAGAACGTCCTCGGCTGTCTGCAGAAGCCTCCCCTTGTCGTAGAAGGACACCGCATACGACGATCCGGACGCGAAGCGCACGACTACATCGAGCCACCCCTTATCCGGCGTCTCCGCTTCACGCCGCCCGTCGTATTCATCAGGAAATTCGACAACGTAGCGTTGGTTCATATCATTTCACTTGCTGTGCTAGTTGCAGGTCGACACGGCGTAGCTCATTCGTGTAGTCTTCCAACGACATCGGTTCCGCTGGAACTATCTCGAAATGCTCCGGGTCTCTTGTGCCGCGTTGGATAATCTTCAACGTCTCAGGAATGCTCATCACAGCATATGCACCACCAAACTTTTCGACCTTTGATGCGTTACGGTTGATCGAGAGACCGTGCGACGACTGCACCATACCATCCCTGATCTTGACTTCATTGGGCTTTGGTTCCAGACTCGAACCGCCCCGGTAGTATCCAAGACCTACAGGATAGTAGTCGTTCGCTTGAACGAAATGCGGCTCGAATGTCGACGGGCTCGCAAGTGAGGTTCCCCCACCTGTGAGCATGGCAAGCAGAAGGCCGATAACCAATGCAAGCGCGCGAGATACCCTCCGTGGTGATCTCATTCGATCACCTCCCACTTGTATGTCCCACGGGCTCCGCCTGGTCCATTGCACTCGAAAGTCTGACGACGGTCGTCGTTCGGAGGTATATAGAATGTCGTACTCGGGTCGGGCCAATAGCCGCAATCGATCGAGACTCTTACCGTATAGTATTTTGTGCTGCTCAGGTTGTAGCAGCGCACTTCCATAGTATCTTCGCCCTGTTTGTTTCCCTTGCAATCCAATGCAGTCGGAACGGCAGGGTCAGCGCTGCTGTCGGGCGCTGTCGCAATCAAACTACCGAGCGTCAATGTTGCTACTCCAAGAGAAGTGGCAAGAATTTTACTCAACATGAAATCTCCGTTTCGGGATCGCATTTACGCGAGGAGATATCGATATTCAGAAGAACAACCCCCCGGTAAACATGTCTTCTACGACTCGGCACCTGAGTGAGGTGGCCGCGGTCGAAGCTTAAGCTGTGTCGAGTCCGTGGTCAATCAAATACCCTGTGCTGCAAGAAGAGTCGAGTTTTCCGTAGACGGACAGTAAGATACCGCCGGTCCGTGGCGACTGGGTCGTGCGTGGTCGGCTACTGGCCTTGGCTGTACGCCTGCGTGCGAGTTGTCAGCGTGGCCCCCTCCGACCGAGCCGGTCTCGATCAACTGTGCCTCCTGGAATCGACCCTGCTACTTGATATTCGACGCACGTCACGTGGGACCGGTTCCATTGATGTCCGGACTCCCGCCGCCCGATGAGGGTCGGCTACGCTGCGAACGGTACATGTGGGGTCGCGACGAGTGGGGAATCTGAGCCATGGGTGTGATGGTTGCCGATGTGAGCTACTCCTATGGAGCGCGGTCCGTGCTCAAAGGCCTGACGTGGGAGCTGACGCCGGGTGTGACCCTGTTGCTGGGACCGAACGGTTCCGGCAAGTCGACGTTGCTCGGGCTCCTGGCTACCCGCCTCGCGCTGACCACCGGTACTATCGTCGCGGAGGGACGTTCCTGGGCTGATTCACGCGATCTCATGGCGATTCGGCGGACGATCGGCTGGGTGCCGCAGAGTCTCGACGTGGACCGGGCGATGCGGGTGCACGATTTCGTTGCCTATTCCGGTTGGTTGCGTGGTATGTCGACAGGTGATGCGGACGAGGCTGCAGAAAGCGCGTTGCAGAACGTCGGACTGGCAGCGCGGAGCAGGGATCGGATCCGTGCACTGTCGGGCGGGATGCAGCGGCGGGCGCTCATTGCCGCTGGCATCGTGCATTCTCCCGCATTGCTCATACTCGATGAGCCGACTGCTGGACTCGACCCGAAACATCGACGTTCGCTGAACTCGATGATCGAGACCCTGGGACGGGAAGGCGTCGTCGTGCTGGTAGCGACTCACATCTCCGAGGACGCCGAATCAGCTGACCGGATCGGCATTCTCAGCGGCGGCTCACTCGTGGCGAACGGGACTCCGCGTGAGTTGGAGGCCGAATTCGGTTCGATCTCGCAGGCATACATCGACCTGACAGACGACGGCGAGGACACCGAGGTGAAATCGGCGTGAAGGATGTCGTGACCTATCTGCGAGTGGGGCGCCCGATCCCCATGGGCGCGATTCTCGTGCTCTTCGTTCTTTCTCTGGGGTACATGGAGATCTCCGATCCGTGCTCCCGGTTCGCCGGCTACTGGCCCGGCGTCGATGTTTCCGTCGCTGCCCGAACCCTTCTCGTTGGTGTCGGTTACGCTGCAGTTGCGGCGTGGGTGTCCCAGCGCTGGGCTGTACAGCTCCGGATGACAGTGTCCGCTCGCAGTGGTTGGGCTCTCGCAGTTCGCGATCTGATTAGGTTGTATGCGGTCGTTTCAGTGCTGTTCGTCCTCGACTACGCGGTCGTCGTCGCCTATCGATTCAGCGCCGCGGGGGGAGGGGCCCCCAAATTCTCGGTCATTGTCAGTTGCGTTGTATGGCTGCTGTTCTCGGTAACCGTGGGATGGGCCCTCGGGACTCGGATTGCCAAGGCGGCCGCGGTGTTCACGACAGTCGCGGTGATGAGCGTCGTGTCGGTGGCTTCTGTCATGGCCAATGACGGCCATCTCGGCTATCCGCTCCTTGCCGGTCGACAGCTACCATCACTTCCGTCGTATGGTGTGGAACTGTCACCCGTGAAATCCGTTACAGCCGTCGGTATCGCTACTACTGTGCTGTGCGCGGCTCTGGTTGTCCACGCCGTGACGAGGCAACGCAGTTCGTGGAGTCTGCCGACCTTCGCTATCACGGTAGCGGTGATCATCCCAATCGTAGGGTCACTCGCCACCGGCGGTTGGGCCTGGCTGCAACCACGCGCGGCAGCGAGCGAACCCCGGTGTGTGGGACTGCAACCACAGGTCTGTTCGTGGAGCGAGGATTTCCAGCGCTTGCGAACCCTTGAGCCCTCGCTACCACGGCTTGCAGAAGCAATGCGAGCCACGGGCTATCCGCCACCGGGGCGAATCACCGTAGCGAGTGCGGTGCCGGATGCCGAGGCCGAGATGTGCCCGTTCCGTACTGCCGCCGAAGGAATTGGCGGGATCCTTGGGAGGGTGCCGGCCGGTAGTCGTTCGTGCATCGGCTCGGACAGACTGGAACACTGCGCCGGCGACATCGGTCAGCGGTCCGACTATTCGGCGCTTACGCAGGTTTACCTGGGTTGGCTCGTCAATTATTCACTGAGGTCGGGCGGATCCGTTTTCGTCCACAGCGACGGAACGATGACGGATGAGTCTCGCGCATTCGAACGTGTGCTCACGTGGTCGCCGGACACCCAACTGGCATTTATGTCGACAGTCCACGCGGCAATTACCGGCTGTGATTCCACGGCAGTCCATGTTTTGCTCGAGAAGGCTGAGCGCCCGTGACATCGGTTGTTCGGTACCTCCGAATGCGCACTCTTGTCGAATCGGTGCCCTTCGTTGTCGTGTGCGCCCCGTTGATTGCGCTGGCGAAGCAGCAGATTCCGCGACTGTACGGCTTTACCGAAGGCGTCGGGATAAGCCCTGCTCGGCTCATCCCGTTGTTGCTGGCTTCGGCTCTGGTTGCCGCAACGGGGTCCCGTTTGGGAGAGATCCACGAGGACTCGCTGGTGTCTCGCCCCATGGTTCGAGAGCGAGCGGCGTTGGTCGGTTCGGCGGTCCTGACAGCGCTGCCGGTGATCCTCGGTATGGGTATTCCGGGCGTTCCTCGAGGCGGAATCGTTCGTGCAGGTTTCGACACCGCCCTATTCTTCGGTGTCGGTCTCGCGGCCTGTGCGCTCCTGCCCAGGACAGTGGCATTGGTTGCTTGCCTGGTGGTTTCGTGGTCGGTCCAAACATTGCCGTGGTGGTACTCGCCTTCTCCTGGGACATGGACCGATATGCGAGGGTTCACGATCGCTCCGATTCAGCTCGTCGTGTCCGTGCTGATCTTCATCGTCGGGGCGACGGTGTGGATGGTTCGCCCCCCACGGGTCCGCACTGCGCCGTGGACGCGATGGGCGTAGAGACTGGTAAGGCCACACTCGCTCGGCAACCCACCTGAACCCGAGGCCCTATCCGCGCATTACTTACCCGCCCGGCGGGCGTAGAAGATCTTGCCGACCTGTAGGTAGGCGAGGCGGGCGGCCAGGCGGGAGCTGAGGCGGCGGGTGAAGTTGTAGATGTGGGCGTCTTTGCCGATCACGACGCGGGTGCGGCCGCGCATCGTGGCCTCGATCATCCTGTGCGCCACCCGCTCCGGTTTCGCGGCGACCGCTCGCGCCGCCGCTTCGGGGGCCCCGAGTTCCTTCGCGCTCGCGCGCACCAGATCGGTCCACACGGTTCCCGGAATGGCCGTGGTCACGGTGATATTCGAGCGTCCGCCACTCAGGTCCTGGGCCAAGCCGTAGCCGAATACCGCGAGGGCTGCCTTGGACGCGCCGTAGAGGGTCGAACCCGGAACCGGGACGATCGCCGACATGCTCGAGGTGTTCATGATCGCGGCCTCGGGGCGTTGCGACAGGTGCGGGAGGAAGGCCCGGCACATCCACACCGCGCCGAAGAAGTTCACCCGCATGAGGGTCTCGATCCGGTCGTCGTCGACCTCGGTCACAGTCTGGAATTGCTGGGCGATTCCGGCGATGTTGAATACGCCGTCGACGTGCCCGTGGACGGCGATCACGGTATCGGGGAAGGCCCGTACCGCGTCGCGGTCCCCGATATCGAGACGGTGGGGCGAGAATCGCGTCCGGTCGCCGACCAGTTCCGCGGTCGCGGCCAGCGCCTGCTCGTTCAGATCGGCACCGGCGACGACCGCCCCTCGCCGCACCAATTCGACGGCGACGCACCGCCCGATGCCGTTACCGGCCCCCGTCACGACGAATACTTTTCCCGCAACCTGCACGAATGATCTCCTTCCCGCTCTGCGCGGACGCGCTCAATAGGTCCGGGCGCGAACAAGATTCTAGAACAGGTTCTATCTGCTCGGTACGGCGCCGAGATCCGGGCAAGCACGGCGACCCGGCCGGTTCGAATACGGCTGGGGGACCATCACTGATCAGCTCACCGAGCTCGTCGAGAGCTCGGTGCGGCCGTGAAACCCCGTAATCGATTCGCCGGCACAGTCTTCTGTCGACGACGTACTAGATCAGGGTCGATATGAGGTGCGGCAGGTCGAGAGTCGTGCGGATTCCGGGTTCGGCGCGGCATACGGCCCCTACCGCGTTGACGGCGCGGTTGGCGGTATAGCCGGGGGATATCTCGCTCATGCGATCCAAGGCGAAGGGGAAGCGCAGGTCGACGTCGAGTGGGGCGTCACCGGCGATGTCGATATGCCAGCCGGTATCGCGCATATCCCACCGCGCATCGAGGACCTTCGAGCAGTACCAGGTGGCACGGAAGGTCAGCACCGGGCCGAGGGACACCGTGATGCGCTGTGCGGCAATGGTTCCCGCGGACAAGGTCCCGGCCGCGATCTCGAGGTCGGCCGGGGTTGTCGCGTATTCGCCGTGGGTGCGCAACTCGCCGGACTCGAGGCCGAGTGCGTCGGCGAGCAGTCGAAGCGACGGTGCGAAACTGCCGCCGACATAGTCGGCGCGGAACTGGTCGAAGGCGGTCGCGGGCTGCCCGAATCCCATGACCTCGAACAACATCGCGGGTGAATCACGCTGTGAGAGGTCGGCGAACTCCTCGATGAGCAGCCCGTCGAGCCGCCGCTGGATCGAGGCCAGTGCCAGCGGAATCGCCTCGGTGATGAATCCCGGACTCGATCCTGTCGCGTGGACCGACGTGACGCCCGCCCGGCACGCGCTCTCGATCCGATCCCGCAGTGCCGCATCCATACTCGCGGGGTGATGGACCTGGCCGCAGGTGGTCACCACGTTGACGCCGGATTCCAGCAGCCGGCAGATCTCGTCGGCATCGAACACCTGCGGCATGTACAGCACGCAGTCGGGGTGCGCGGCGACGATGTCGTCGATCGAATTCGTCGCCGCCACACCGGTATCCGCGACACCGCACAGCGCACCCGCGTCGGTGCCGGTCTTGCCCGGACTGTGTACGTAGAGTCCGGTCAGTTCCATGCCGGGATGGGCGATCACCGCCCGCAGTGCGCGGGTGCCGATATTGCCGGTCGCCCATTGTGCGACACGAAGAACCGGGGGTGTTCCGGATGTATTGTGCGGCAACGTATTGGAGGTCACGGGAACCGCACCATGGCTTCCTGGGCGAACGAGGCCACCAGTTCGCCGCCCTCGGTGAAGACGTCACCGCGGCCGAAGCAGCGCCCCTGCGCCATCACCGGGCTGTCCTGACGCAGCAGCAGCCAGTCGTCGGTGCGGAACGGGCGGTGGAACCACAGCGTGTGGCTGGTGACGGCGGACCGGAAGGCGGTGCCATTACCGCGCTGGCATACACCGTCGATCGGACGCAGCGCGGTACCGATGAGGGTGAGGTCGGTGGCATAGGCGGTCAGGGCCGGGGCGAGTGCCGGATCGGCGGCCGGGCTGCGCATCCACATCTCGAATTCCGGTGGGGCCGAGCCGGTATCGTCGAGATCCACATCGGTGCGGGTCTCCCACGGGATAATGTCGAATCCCGCCTTGTGCTCGGCCGACAGCAGCGGTCCGATCGCGGCCGTGGCCTGCTGTTCGGGACCGTTGTCGGGGGCGTGCAGTGAGATGGACGCGGTCGCCACGACTCCGGACGGTTGTTCGGCGAGTACGGTGGCCGTGGCGAAGGTGCGACCCTGATGCTGGATCTGTACCCGGTAACGAATTTCCTCGTCCGGTTTTCCCTCGCGTGGGAATAGCGCGTGGATTGATTTGACCGCTTTATCCAGGCAGGCGAGCTGTGCGGCGCGCACGAACTGGCCCAGTAATTGGCCACCGAAGACCCGGTAGTAACCCAGGCTCTGGTTGGGGCCGGAGAACACCGCGGTATCGCGTTCGTCGGCGGCCGGAAGCGGATGTAGGTCCAGACAGGCGAGAAGGTCGCTCCACAGATCGGGCATGAGACCGAGTGTAAGCGACCTTCTCGACTATGAGAATGAAATTCTCAGTCTTGCGCGAAGCCGTGTGCGCAGAAGTTCCAGACTTCTTCGGCAGTGATGGGATGGGTGGTCTCCTCATCGGTCGAGCCGGTGGATTGTGCGGTGAACATCACGGTCTGCATAACCATCGCGGAGGTGCGGCGGGTATTGAGTTCCTTGCGCATGCGGCCCTGTTCCTGGGCCTTCTCCATCAACTCGGTGATCAGGCCGAGCAGTGGGGCGTGCGCGATCTTGACCTGCGCCGGATGCGAAACCAGCAGCTGCGGTGCGAAATCGGTGAACAGCGGACGCTGTGCGGTGGGGTCGGGGCGGCTGAGTTCGAACAGCAACTCGACGGTGACGCGCAGCTGATCCAGGGGATCGTCCCGGCCGTCCGCGGCGGCGCGCAACTGCTCCGCGGTCCGGGCCATGGCGTCCTCGAACAGGGCCAGCAGCAGTTCGTGTTTTCCGTCGAACTGCAGGTAGAAGCTCCGCAGAGATTGTTTGGAGCGATCCACCACTTCCTGCACGGTGAACTCGGTGGTGCCCTTCTCGGTGATGATGGCCTGGGCCGCGTCGAGGAAGCGCTGCACTCGTTGTTCGGCACGCAATTTCGCGGTCCGGATCGAGCGCTCGACGGCTCGTTGCTTCCAGGCGGGCTCTTCGCTGGGGCTGCTCACTGTCGACTCGGTCCTTGGTTATGTGTGCAGAACATGAATGCACTGTACCGGAGAATGTCATGTTCCCGGCCACTGAGGTCGCGTGTCCAGATACAGAACAAGAGACTGTTACTTTCTGTTGTGGAGAATGCTATTCTCGCGAATAGTAGGCAGTCTAGCGGCCAGAGAGGCGGTCCGGGATGCTTTTGGAGTTCGACTCCGAACAGAGACTGTGGCGCGATACCGTGCGCGAGGCGGTCGGCAAACGCTGCCCCGCGACATTGATCCGGGAGGTCGCCGACAAAGACGGCGATCCGATGCCATTGTGGCGCAACTATATCGAGCTCGGCTGGACCGAGCTGACGGGTGAATCGTCCGCGGTGGAGTTGGCGATCGTGCTCGAGGAGCTGGGCCGGGCCACCGATCCCACTCCTTATCTGGCGACGATGACGCAATTCGCTCCGCTGGCAGCGGAATTCGCCGATCCCGCGCGTGCCGCCACCGCGGTATTCGACGGAGTGGACGCGGTTCTCGACGCTGACGGCTGGGTGCTCAGCGGCACCGCCCGCCACGTTCTCGACGGTGATCGCGCCGAACAGTTCGCTGTGGTGACCGGCGCCGGGGTGTTCGTGGTTCCGGCGTCCGACGTGCAGGCCCGCCGCACCGCGGTCTTCGATCCTGTGCTGCACATCGCGGAGGTCCGATTCGACGGGGTGCGTGCCGGCCACGATCGGCGGGCCACCGTGGATGTGCGGCGCGCGCGCGAGTTTGCCACCACCGCGATGGCGGTGACGATTGTGGGTGCCTGCCAGCGGATTCTGGATCTGGTCCTCGAACATGTGCGCAACCGGCAGCAGTTCGGCGTGCCGATCGGGTCGTTGCAGGCGGTCAAGCACAAGGCCGCCGATATCCATGTGGCCATCGAACGGGCACGAGCGCTGGCCTATTTCGCGGCGCTGACCATCGCCGAGGACGATCCGCGCCGCACACTGGCGGCGTCGATGGCGAAGGCCAGTGCCGGCGAATGTCAGAACGTGGTGTTCCGCAACGGGTTACAGCTATTCGGAGCCATGGGATTCACCTGGGAGAACGACCTGCAGTTCGCGCTCAAACGGGCCCAGGCCGCCGAGTTGATGCTCGGCGGTGCGGCCGAACATCGGGCGCTGATCGCCGAGGAGTGCCGTGCAACTGAGATTTGACGACGACGTCGAGGAATTCCGCGCCGCGTTCGTGACCTTCCTGGACGAGAATCTGCCCGACGAGGCCATCGCGAGCCGCGATCGCTCACATTCCAGCGCCGATGTGCCGGCATGGGCGCGCGATTGGCAGCGGCTGCAATTCGACAGCGGCTGGCTGCTGCCGGGCAATCCGCCCGAATTCGGTGGCCGTGATGCGAGCATTCTGCAGCAGTATGTGCATCTGCAGGAATTGTCGGATCGGCGCATCTATCACAGCTTCAATCCGCAGGGTGTGGGTATCGTCGCCGCGTCACTGTTGTCGTTCGGCACTGAGGAACAGAAAACTCGCTGGGCCAGAAGGATTCTGCGCGCGGAGATCACCGCCGCGCTCGGGATGAGCGAACCCGGCGCCGGGTCGGATCTGGCCGGCCTGCGCACCCGCGCGGTGCGCGACGGGGACGAATTCGTCGTCGACGGCCAGAAGGTGTGGACCTCCGGCGCCCACGACGCCGATGTGCTGCTGACCTTCGTGCGTACCGATCCCGACGCGCCCAAACACAAGGGCATCAGCGTGCTGCTGATCCCCACCGACACCCCCGGTGTCACCCGGCGGCCGTTCGCCTCGATCTGTGGTCCGCACGATATGGACTTCAATGAGGTGTTCTTCGAGGGCGTCCGGGTTCCGGCCGAGAATCTGGTGGGTCCGCTGCACGGCGGATGGGGTGTCGCCAACGGCTCGCTCGGACACGAACGCACCCTGCTGTGGCTGTCGTTCGCCGACAGGTTGGCGGAACTGGTCGCCGATTTCACGCCCGAAACCGTGCTGGACCGCGATCATTACGCCACGCTGATCATGGACAGTTACGCGCTGCGGCTGATGGGGTCCGCGGCACTGGCCCGCACCGCGCGCGGAGATCAGGATGTGGCGGCGCTGTCGGTCCTGAAGGTCCTCGGGTCCGAGGCCGTGCAGGCCGCCTCGGGCCATGCCCTGCGGGCGCAGGGGCCCGGTGGTCTGGTCCATCCGGCGCGGACCTCGTCGTTCAATCCGCTGAGCCTGGATGCCTTCGGCGCCAGCTGGTTCGAGCGTTATGCCCGCAGTTTCGCCGGGACCATCGCCGGTGGCACATCCGAAATCCAGCGCAACATCATCGCCGAGCGTGTGCTCGGCCTGCCCCGAAGCTGAGGAGTCGACCGTGTCGTACATCGAATACGAGGTCGCCGACAAGATCGCGACCATCTCACTGAACCGTCCCGAGGCCGCCAACGCCCAGAACGGTGAACTGCTCGAAGAGCTGGATGCCGCCTGGCAGCGGGCCGGCGCCGACGACGATGTCGCGGTGATCGTGCTGCGCGCCAACGGAAAACACTTCTCCTCCGGTCACGACCTCAAGGATCGGTCGTGGCCGGATCCGTCGAAGATCACCCTGGAACGCATCTACGCCATCGAATCGAGGAAGTATCTCGAATTCTCGCTGCGCTGGCGCAATATGCCCAAACCGTCGATCGCGGCGGTGCAGGGCAAATGCATCGCGGGTGGACTGCTGCTGTGCTGGCCGTGCGATCTGATCATCGCCGCCGAGGACGCCCAGTTCTCCGATCCGGTCGTGATGATGGGTATCGGCGGAGTCGAATACCACGGGCACACCTGGGAATTGGGGCCGCGCAAGGCCAAGGAGATCCTGTTCACCGGCCGGCCGATCACCGCGCGCGAAGCCGAACAGGTGGGGATGGTCAACGAGGTCGTATCCCGCGACGAACTCGACACCCGCACCGTCGCGCTGGCCGCGCACATCGCGGGCATGCCGCCGTTCGGACTGCGCCAAGCCAAGCGCGCGGTCAACCAGACCCTCGACGTGCAGGGCTTCTACGCGGCCATCCAGTCGGTATTCGACGTGCATCAGACCGGGCACGGCAATGCGCTCAGCGTCAACGGTTATCCGATTCTGGTGAACCTGGACGAGATGAAACAGAAACTCAAGTGAAGGAATACACATGCGGAACAGAATGATTCGCAGTGCGGCGGCCCTGTGTGGCATCGCGGTGATCGCGGTGGCGACGGTTACCGGATGTAGCGACGACAAGTCCGACAGCAACGCGACGGCCACGTCCGCGGCAGCGGCCGCGACGTCGGCCGCCGCGACCTCGGGTGCCTCGGCGGCCGCCGCCGATCCGGCCACCACGAAGGCCGTCACCGACGCCTACGTACAGTTCTTCGACGCCAAACAGCCCGCCGACAAGCGCGCCGCGGCGGTCGAGAAGGGCGATGCGTTCGCTCCGGTGCTGGCGGCGCAGGCGAGCAACCCGCAGGCACAGGGCACCTCCGCGACGGTGTCGAAGGTGACCACCGCCGACGCCACCCACGCGGATGTCACCTACACGCTGCTGATGAACGGCCAGCCGGTACTGCCGGATCAGGCCGGGCAGGCGGTGCAGGAGAGCGGCCAGTGGAAGGTCGCCGCATCGACCTTCTGCACACTGCTGAAGCTGCAGGGCGGTACCGCCCCCGCCTGCTGACCGCTCATCCACTCTCCCGCCGGTCCCGGAGATCGGCATGGGCGCGCCACCGCGGTGATGTCGGCTGGCACACTGCAGAGATCCCGCCGAACACCGCGGGACGATGCGAGTATCGGCCGGACCGGCCGATACGAGAGGTGCGCCCGGCGTCGATACGCCGTCCGGCGGGAGAGTGAGAACCGAAGATGGACGACCATGCGGTGGCGGCCGAGCTCGCCAGGGAAGCCGGCGAACTCCTGCTCGAGATCCGTGACCAGGGCGGTGCGGTCGGCGACCGGCGCTCCGATGATCTGCTGCTGAAAAGGCTGGCCGAACTCCGTCCCGACGACGCGGTGCTGTCCGAGGAGAGCACCGACGATCCGATCCGCCTGTCCCGCAGCCGCGTCTGGATCGTCGACCCACTCGACGGCACCCGCGAATACGGCCAGCCCCCGCGCGCGGACTGGGCGGTGCACGTGGCCCTGGCCGTCGACGGCCGCGCCGAGATCGGCGCCGTCGCGCTCCCGGTGCCGGGACTGGTATTGGAAACCGGTGCACCGCCGGTACTCCCACCCGCCCACGACGGCCCGCCCCGCATCGTCGTCTCCCGCAGCCGCCCACCCGCCTGCGTCCACCACCTCACCGCCGTCCTCGGCGCCGAGACCATCCCGATGGGCTCGGCCGGTGCGAAAGCTATGGCGGTCGTGCGTGGCGAGGCCGATATCTACGCCCACTCGGGCGGCCAGTACGAATGGGATTCGTGTGCACCCGTCGCGGTGGCCGCCGCCGCGGGCCTGCACACCTCCCGCCTGGACGGTTCACCGCTGATCTACAACCAGCCCGATCCCTATCTGCCGGATCTGCTCATCTGCCGCCCGGAACTGGCGGACCCAGTCCTGAAAGCGTTGCGAGACTTCGGAATCTGAGCATTCGGGCCAGCGGCGCCGACGGCCGCACCGCCCGGCGTCGGCCAGGCGGCCCGGGCGTTGTCCGTGGCGGCGACAGGCGTCGTCCCCCGATCGTGTCAGTTACCGGAATGGATGCCGGTGGAGATATCGACGATCACCTGATCGTCGGTGACCTCTCGTACCTTGATGGTGGCACCGTTGTCGGTGGATCCGGATTCGCCCACCGGCACGGTCACTTTCTGCCCGCCCACCGACAGGGTGACCTGGTTTCCCTCGACGGCGACGAGTTCGGCCTGCAACCCGAGGACGCTGGCCTTGGCGTCGACGCCGCGCTCGAAGGTGATCGTGCACCCTTCGACCTTGCATTCGGTGGTGGTACCCGCGCCGTGCACGGTGCAAGCAGCCGCGGACAAAGCGGTCACGGCGACGAACAGGGGCGTGAAGATCAGCTGCCGAACGAACACCAGGGCACTGTAGCCCGAAACAGGTCCCGGGGGCGTAGCTCTTGCCCCGTGGGCCACAGCGGCTATGTCGTCGGATTGCCGAGTCCCGGTGAATCGGGCGCCTGTCATTCGCCCGCCCGCATTCGGGCAAGGTTCCAACTGTTCCAGGTTTCGTCGTCGGCTCGGTGCGCGAGGTGCTCGCGCACGTCGTTGCGGATCGGTTCGGGAAGACCGTCGAGAACGGGGACGATATCGGCCGAGAGTCCGGACAGATAGTGGACGTCGAGTGCTTCACCGCGCTGCCAGCGGCCGATATTCTCCGAAGCGACCAGGGCCTCGGGGTTCGCGACGGCCAGCGCCAGCAGTGCGGCGACCGCGGTGGCCACCGCGCTGCGCGGCAGCCACGCCGTCTCCAGGCGTAGTACGGCGACGATCACCAGCAGGTAGACGATGCCGAGCCAGAGTTCACAGGTTCCGACCAGTAGTCGCAACACGGTGAATCCGTACGCCTGCTGGTAGGTCCACATCCGGCCGAGCGCGGAGGCGATGATCACCAGGGTGAGTCCGCTGATCGCGCAGAGCAGGCTGCGCAACCAGACACGGTCGGTCGCCGAATCCCTGGTGGCCCTGTGCAATACGGGCAGAATCACAGTGAGCGTGAGGACGGTGACCGCGGCCAGTTGCCAGAATCCGCCGCGTGCGTACTCGGCGTAGGTCAGGCCGGCGGTGCGCTGCACATAGTCGTCACCACCGAACAGGGCCACCAGTTGCACACCCACGAACAGTGCGAACAATGCGGTCAGCGCGCCGACCGGCAGCGCCCATTCCAGCCGTGCCAGGGCGCGTTTCGCGACTCGGCCTCGACTGTCGGCCGGCTCCGGAGGCCCGGCGAGCACGTACAGCGCGCCGAGGGTTCCGGTACCGGCGAACAGGAACACCGCAACCCATCGTGTGGCGGTGGCGCCGTCCAGCGGTGGTACCAGCCCGTCGATGAAGGCGGCGAATGTCGCATCGGCGCCGGCGAGCAGCGGTACGAACACCGCCAGCAGCAGCACCGTCGCAGCCGCGGACACACCGAGCCGCACCTGACGCACGCCCGCGCTGTCCCGTCGTCGGCCCTGCGCCGCGAACACCCAGGCGAGAGCGCCGAGAGATGCCAGCGGGACCGCGAGCGCATCGTGGAACACCCCGCGGACCGACGGCCGCCCAATGAGCGTCAGCGACCCGCATACGGCCGCGGCGATCAGGCAGAGGGCGAACAACCACCCCGCGGCGCGGAAGGTGCCCACCGCGAGCAATGCCAGCGCGGCAGCGGCCCACCAGCGGCCCGGGCGGTTCCGGCGGCCGGTGACCGATTCGCCGCTGTCCGCGGCACGACGATGAACGGTGCCCACCGCCACGGCGGTGGCGGATCCCGCTAGGAGCCAGCCGATTCCGGTGTGATCGAACGGGACGGTGACGGCCGCGATCACGCCCACGACTCCGGCCGCGGGCAGCACACCCGCCGGGCAGGCGACCTGCCGCCGGCGCGGCGGAACGCGTGGTGCGGGCATCGGATGTCCTACCGCAGGCTGCTGCGGTCCGCCCGGATCCGGGGCTGCCTCGGTGTGCGGCGGCCGGGCGGTGTCGGCCGGTTCCGCCGGTTCCGGTGACTTCGTGGCTTCGGCAGTGTTGCCGGGGGTGGGGTCTTCGGACATGACGGTGCTCTCCTGAGGGTGTGCGGTATCGGCTCGGGACCGAATCGGTCTGCCGGGCTGCGGAGTTCGGGGTTTCAGGGGTGGGTCGGTGCGGTGGTGGGAAGGATCACGCGGATCCGTGAGCCGGGTTCGGCTACCGCGATCGAGCCGCGGTGCAGATCGACGACCCAGCGGGCGATGGCGAGTCCGAGCCCGGTGCCGCCGCCTGCGGTGCTGCCGCCGCGGGTGAAGCGGTCGAAGATGCGATCGCGTTGTGCGGGCGGTATGCCGGGCCCGTCGTCCTCCACATCGATGACGAGGTCGCCGCCCGCGATGCGGGCGAGCAGGCGGACCTCGCCGCCCGCGGGCCCGTGCCGGGCGGCATTGTCCAGCAGATTCAGCAGGACCTGGTAGAGGCGGGCGCGGTCGGCGTACACCGTGGCGGTGGCGGGATCGACCTCGCCGCGGAAGCGAATACCGCGGCCGAGCGCCGCCGTCATGACTTCCGCCTCGGCGATCACCGTCTCGAAAATCGGTGCGATACCGAACTGTTCGCGGTCGAGCGGGATTGCTCCGGCCTCGATACTGGATAGATCGAGGAGTTCGGAAATGAGCCGGCCGAGCCGTTCGGTTTGGGCGAGTGCGGTTTCCAGCGTTTTCGGGTCGGGCTCCGATACCCCGTCCACCAGGTTCTCCAGCACGGCGTGCAAGGCGGTGATCGGCGTGCGCAACTCGTGCGAGACATTGGCGATCAGTTCGCGGCGCTGCCGGTCGGCGGCGGCGAGGTCGGTTGCCATCCGATTGAACGCCTCGGCCAGCTGTCCGACCTCGTCACGGGAGGAGGCGCGCACCCGGCTCGTGTAGTCGCCGTGTGCCATTCGCTGTGCCGCGGCGGTCATCTCGCGTAGCGGCGTGGTGATGCCGTGCGCCAGGAACTGGGACGACACCAGTGCGATGAGCATCGCGGTCAGCGTCGTCATCGGCGGCAGCCAGCCGATCCGGTGACTGAACCAGGCGAAGGCGAGCCCGCCCGAGAAGGTCATCAGGGCAGCCAGTTTGAGTTTGATGGATCGGATTCGATCCAGCGGTCTCGGCAGCCGATCCGATGTCCCCTTCAGCACGGCCGAAACCCGCACTCCGACATGGCTGTCGGAAGCCTCGCTCATCGGTTCGGCCGGGCTCATCGGGTCTCCAGGGCATAGCCGACGCCGTGGACCGTACGGATCAGGTCGGCGCCGAGTTTGCGGCGCAAGGCCTTGACGTGGCTGTCGACGGCGCGGGTGCCGGCCGAATCCGCCCAGTCCCACACCTCTTCGAGGAGCCGTTCCCTGGCGAGGACCGCGCGGGGGCGGCGGGCGAGCCGGGTCAGCAGATCGAATTCCAGTGGCGTGAGCTGGGCTTCGACGCCTGCGCGCCAGACTCGGCGTTGATCGGCGTCGATGCGCAGATCGCCCACTACGGTGACCGCACCGTGCTGGTCCCCCGCGCGCTCGACCCGGCGCAGCAGCGCGTGCACGCGCGCGGTGAGCACCCGCAGCGAGAATGGTTTGGTCAGATAGTCGTCCGCGCCGACACCGAGACCGATCAGCTGATCGGTCTCGTCCGTTCGGGCGGTGAGCATCAGTACCGGGATCGGGCGCTCGGCCTGGATCCGCCGGCACACCTCCAGCCCGTCGTAGCCGGGCAGCATGATGTCGAGGACCACCAGGTCCGGCTCGAACGTCTTCGCGGTCGCCACGGCGGCCGGTCCGTCGTGGGCCGTCGCGACCGTGAACCCTTCGGCACGCAGCCGCGCCGCAACCGACTCCGCGATGGTGGGCTCGTCCTCCACGACCAGGATTCGCCGCGCCGTCGCCCCCTCCACCGGTGCGTTGTGTTCCATGGTCGGGGAGCCTAGCGATCTCGTGTGGAGAGAACCGGTATCGGTTGTGGAGATTCTGTGTGCCCCGCGGAGAGAAGATGATGGCCGCTCCCGCGGTCGCCGCCTGCCGATCACGGCTGAGTTCTCCGTGCGGGTGGACCCGCTTGTGCGATCGTAGGAATGCACACCCGACATAAGGGGCGATGCGCGTGGTCGTCCTTACGAGGAGGAGCGTGATGAGTACAGGTGGATATCAACCTCAGTTCGGCGCGACCGCGGGCGTGACTCCGGGTGGTCTCGGCAAACGCGCCGCCGCACGTTTCATCGACTGGATAATCGCGGGCATCGTCGGGGGAATCCTGTTCTGGCTCCTGAACAAGGCGAACACGCCCGACTGGGTGTCGATCCTGCCCGGCGCCGGATTCGGTTTCCTCTATTTCGTCGTCTTCGAGATAACGACGGGATCCACACCGGGAAAGAAGATTCTGGGCCTGCACGTCAAGGGCTCCGGCGGTGCGGCCAAGCCGAATATCAAGGATTCCGCGCTGCGCAATGCGTACATGCTGCTCAACCTGATTCCCTACCTCGGCGGCCTGCTGTGGTTCGTCGCCGCGATCGCCATCGCCGTCACGGTGAGCTCCAGCCCGACCAAACAGGGCTGGCACGACCGACTGGCCAACGGCACCCAGGTGGTCAACGACTGATCGGGGCGGTGCCGCCGCCGGACCGAATCTTGCGCACGGTTGTCGTATCGGCGTTCACGGGCCCGCCGGTCGAGCTTGTCGGCTGTAGTTCGGGGATCGGGACACCGAGTGCGTCGACGAGGACGGAGTGCTGCTCGGTCGGCGTGAATGTGTGCCGCTCGCCCCACTGCCGCAGGGCGACAACGACAGTGAACAAATCCCGCCCGGCCGGGGTGAGCGTGTAGATGTGCCGCCGGCCCGACGGTCCGGGGCTCCGTTCGAGGATGCCGTGTTGAACCAGTCGCCGGAGTCGATCCGTGAGGATATTGCGCGCGATCCCGGTGGCCTGCTGGAAGTCCCCGAATGCGCGTGCGCCGTCCATGGCGTCGCGAACGATCAGCAGGCTCCAGCGGTCGCCGACCACATCGAGCGTGCGCGCGACCGGACACGCCGGATCGGTCCACTCGGTGTCGGCAGCAGTCGGCCGGGTCATCACATCCTCCAATAACGGTTGCAAATTAAAACTATTGTGCCGTACTGTCCAAACAGTTGCAATTTGCTACTGATTGGATCCTCGGTGTTCATGACTTTCGGTCGGCGCATGCTGTTCGCCACGATCTGCGCGGTTTCCGTCGCGACCGTCTACTCGGCCCAGCCCATCCTTGCTCGTATCGGCAGCGACCTGTGGATATCGGGCGGTGCCCTCGGGTGGATCGTGACGGCCGGGCAGCTCGGTTACTTGGTGGGGTTGGCCTTGCTCGTTCCGTTGGGTGACCTGGTCGACCGGCGCATGCTCATCGTCGGGCATCTGTTGCTCACCGCCGTCGGCGTTGTCATTGCGGCAACCGCGGCTCACACGTGGGTGCTGCTCACCGGACTGGCCATCGCAGGCCTGTTCGCCGTCGTCGTACAGACCACGGTCGCGTACGCCGCGGCCCTGTCGGCACCACACGAACGCGGCCGCACCCTGGGCCTGGTGACCTCCGGTGTCGTCCTCGGCATTCTCGGTGCGCGGATCGTCGCGGGCGCACTCGCCACGGCCTGGGGCTGGCGCAGCGTCTACGCCGCGGAGGCCGTGCTTCTCGTCGTGCTGGCATTGCTGGTCCCGATGCTTCTTCCGGCCGATGCGCATGCCGGCCGCGCCGAGTACCGGCAGGTGCTGAGCGCATCGATCCGGTTGTTCGGTGAAGGACTTTTCCTCTCGCGCGGACTGATCGCGTTGTTCTTGTTCGCCTCCTTCGGCGCACTCTGGAGCGGCATGGCGCTGCCACTCGAGGCGTCGCCGTGGCATCTGAGCAGTGCTCAGATCGGCTTGTTCGGGATCGCGGGGTTGGCGGGCGCGCTGGGTGCGGGCCGAGCCGGACGTTGGGCAGATGGCGGTTTCGCGAACGCGGTTACGGGCGCGGCGCTCGCGCTGCTGGCCGTCTCGTGGTTGGCGACGGCACAGGCATCGTGGTCGCTGTGGCTGCTCATCATCGGCGTGATCGTCCTCGATTTCGCCGTGCAGGCCGTACATGTCAGCAATCAGCACCTGCTCACCGCATCCCATCCGGATCGAACCAGCAGTGTCATCGGCGGGTACATGCTTTTCTACTCGGTCGGTTCGGCGCTCGGCGCGGTCACCACCACCACGGTGTACTCCGTCGCCGGATGGACCGGGTCCAGCATCCTCGGCGCCGCGTTCGCGATCAGCGCGCTGCTGGTGTGGGCGGTCGGCCGCCGCGTGACACGCCCCTGCGCGGCGTCCGCCGAGTCGCGCGTGCCGCGATCGCTCGGTGTGTCACCGAAGCCATGCGATTAGTCCGGGTTCAGATACTCCAATAACTCGTTGTGCAGCAACCCATTCGAGGCGGCCGCGCTGCCGCTGAGTGGGTTGGGGTTGCCGTCGAGGCTGGTGAAGGCGCCACCGGCTTCGGTGACGATGACGGCGTTGGCGGCCATATCTCCCGGGGACAGCCGGGGGTCGGCGCAGATGTCGATCGCGCCCTCGGCGACCATCATGTAGGACCAGAAGTTGCCGTAGGCGCGGGTTCGCCATGCGTCGCGGGACAGGGCGAGGAAGTTGTTCAACCGGCCGTCCTCTTCCCAGCCGGTGATGGTGGTGTAGGCGAACGAGGCGTCGGCCAGCGTCGCGACGCCCGACACGCGCAGGCGCGACGCCGAGGTCAGGCTCCGGCCGGTGAAGGCGCCGTGATCCCTGGCGGCCCACCAGCGCCGGGAGAGTGCGGGAGCGGAGACGACGCCGACGACGGGCCGGTAACCCCCCTCCGATACTTCCAGCAGCGAAATCTGTGTGGCCCACACCGGCACGCCCCGCACATAGTTCTCGAGTTCGGTGATGGCGTCGACCACCCAGCAGCGCGAACCCGCACCCACCAGGCCCGCACCCGCACCGAGAACCGCATCCCGCGGGCGGGACCGGCGGAGCTGATCGCGGACGAGCTTTTCCACCGCGTTCTCGGCCTGGACCACCGACTCCATATCCGGTCTCGTCCGGGCGGTGCGGTCGAGGCTCTTGAATCGGTCCATATTCATCGCGTCGGCGGAATCGGCGAGCACATGGGCGAAGCGGAGATCGTCGTCGAGGTGGTCCTGCATGTCTGCAAGCTATCCCGCCGCGGCCGGCCGGTGCCACCGGTCCGCGCGCGCGGTTCTCCGGTGCGCATACCGCCGACCTCGACCAAGGCCGCGCGATTGGCGTGCGGGGACGGACGCGGCGGCGGCGCGCCGGCCGACCGTGTTGAATCCCAAGGCAATTGAATGATCCATGTCCAGGGCCATGCTGTGCGAATTGATCGAAACGGATAACGTTCCGGTTTTCCTGGGCGAAGTACCCGGTGTCCGATGTCGAACGAAAAGGAGCCCATTGGATGCGCAGGACTGCTATCGCACTGGCACTCACATTCGCTGCCACGACAATCGGTGGCGGCACCGCTGTCGCCGCGCCGGAACATCCAGGCTCGCCCCAGCCCTGTCCCGCTGTACCCGCCGACCGGGTGAACGAGGCCGTCGCGGGACTACCGCAACCGTTCCCGAATGTGCCGTGGCGGGTCGGCGCCGGCGGTTCGTCCATCGATTGCGCACTGAACTGGGTGCAGGTCGATCCGGAAGGCGCGACGGCGAGTTCGCCCACCCATATCCTGCTGTTCGATCACTTCAAGTACGGGAGCACGGCGACGGAGAGGCCGACGGCGTTCACCAGCGTCGTCGGCAGTGACGTTCCCGGGCGAATCACCGTATCGTTTCGGTGGCTCAATCCCGGTGACCCGAACGCGAATCCGACCGGACGGGCCGACGTGCGCTATGAGCTGTCCCCACAGGCGCCGCCGCGTGCGATCGATCCGATTCCGCCCCAGGTGCTCCACTAGCCTCGGACAGCCGAAGCCGAGGAGCCCCGTCCGCGTCGGCCGCTCACAGCTGGGCGAGTCGCGGCGCGGTGGCGCGGGTGCGAACCCAGGCACCGGCCTCGCGGGTCAAATCGGTTGTGCTGCCGAGTAATCCGTCGAGTACGAGGGCCCGGCGGACATGCCGGTGCAAGTCGTGTTCGGCGGTGAACCCGATGCCGCCCAGGACCTGCTGGCAGTGCCGGGCGGTGGTGCGGGCGGCGTGACCCGCGGCGGCCTTGGCCAGCAGCGCGCCCAAGTCGTCGTCTGCGGTGGCGAGGGTGGCCTCGGCACCTTCGATCGCCACGAGAGCTTCGGCGAGCCGGTGGCGGACGGCTTGATGTGCGGCGAGGGGGCGGCCGAACTGGACGCGGTCGAGAGCGTGGCGGCGGGCCAGGTCCAGCATGGTGCGGCTGGTGCCGATCAGCCACCAGGCCAGGGCGCGACGGCCTTCGGCGAGAGGGAGGGTTTCGCCGGAAATAAGCCGGCGCAGAGGTAGTTCGGGATCGAGTGCCGAGTCCTCGGTGGTCGAGCCGGAGTGTTCGGAACGCGGGGTGCTGCCGGTCACGGTCGCGGCAGTACGGTGCCAGGACACCCACCGTCCGCCCGTGTAGGGCAGTGCCACCGTCGCGGGCAGATCGCGTCCCGCCGCATGGCCGATGACATCGTTGAGAACCGGGGCGTGCGCACCGGTCTCACCGAGGAGCCGGAAGACCAGGGGTATCGCGATATCGGGTGATTCGGTGATCAGGTCCAGCCAGCCGAATTCGAGCAGGGCCCGATCGAGGTCGTCGCCGGTGGCTTCGATCATCGTGGCGCGCAGCGTGCCGGTCAGCAGGTCGAGTTCAGCGGCGTCCATATCACTCATTCCTTGCCCAGATCGAGCAGCCGCCGGGCGATGATGTTGCGCTGGATCTCCGCGGTGCCGCCGTAGATGGTGGCCGCGCGCGAGTACAGGAATTCGGTGCGCCACTCCGGATCGTCGAATTCGATTGTGCCGGGCAGCATATCGCGCGCGGTGTCGAACAACTGCTGTTCGGCGGTGGCCAGCAGTACCTTGTCGACGGAGGTTTCGGGGCCCAGCCGGCCGCCTTCGGCCAGACGCCGCTGGGTGGCGTGCGAGCGGCAGCGCACGGTGTGCAGTGCGAGATAGGCGGCGCCGAGGGCGGCATCGTCGCGCAGTCGCGTCTCGGCGATCAGGGCGTCCAACCGGGTGAACAGATACGCGATGCGATGCCAGAAACAGGTGGACCGCTCGTGCGGCAGCAGATCCATCGCCACCTTCCAGCCGTCACCGGGCTTACCGAGCATCCGATCACCCGGCACGATCACATCGTCGAAGTACACCTCGGCGAATTCGTCGACCCCGTGCATGGTCCGCAAGGGACGCACGGTGATCCCGGGGGAGTCCATATCGACGAAGAACGCGGTGATGCCGTCGTGGCCGGGGCCGGTGCGAGTCAGCAGGACACAGCGGGCCGAGTACTGTGCCAGGCTGGTCCACACCTTCTGCCCGCTGATCACCCAATTGTCGCCATCGGCAACGGCTTTGGTGCTCAGTGAGGCCAGATCGCTGCCGGAACCCGGTTCGGAGAAGCCTTGGCACCACTGCTCACGGCCCGACAGCAGCGCCGGCACCATCTCGGCGGCCAGTTCCGGGCGGGCATAGGAGATCATGGTCGGTGCCAGCACCTCGACCATCGAGTAGATGCCGGGTTCGGCCAGCCCGCGTGTGGCGACCTCCTCACCCAGCACCGCCCGAAGGGCGGCGGGCCCGCCGAGCCCGCCGACCGTCTCGGGCCATCCATAGCGCATCCAGTCCGCGTCGAACAGTGCCCGGCGCACCCGGGCGAGCTGTTCGACGTCGGCAGCGAGGCTGCGATCGGATCCGGGGGTGAGATCGTTGGCATCGAGCCACGCCCGCGCACCGTCCCGGAATGTCGCGATATCCATAACCGCACTTACCTTTTCGGGTCCGAATTCCTATACGCCGGGACGTTCGAAGGCATGCGGGATACCGGAATCGTGGTCCCCGCTGCGCCGGATGAAGGTCATCTTGCGGGTCTTGATCCGCCAGCCGTCCTCGGTTCGGACATAGGTGTCGCTGTAGTAGCCGATCCGCATGTCGTGGGTGGAGTGGTCGACGAAACACAGCGTCTGGGTGCCGGTGGCACTGTCGCCGTCGAGAGCGAGAACCGGTGTGCCGGTCATGAACAGGCCCTTGGGCGCGGCGGCGACCAGCTCGGGGAATACGTCGAGGGTGTAGCTGTCACCGAAGGCGCTGTAGGTGCCGTCGGGCGTGAAAACCTGGACCAGGCCCTCGATATCGCCCTGGGTGATGGTCACCGCGTAGCGGGCCAGCAGCTGCTGGATATCGAGCAGATCGTCATTTCTGGACATAGATCTTTCCGCCTTTCATCACGAATCGCACGTCCTGGGTCACGGTGATGTCGTCCACGGGATTGCCCGGAACGCCGATGATGTCGGCGAGCAGGCCGGGCGCTACCCGGCCGCGGTCGTCGGCATCGATGAGTTCGGCGGCGTTGATCGTGCCCGCGCGCAACACATCGATCGGTTTCAGTCCGCGTTCGACCAGTGCGACCAGTTCATCGGCGTTGCGGCCGTGCGGAATTGCCGGCGCGTCGGTTCCGACCGCGATCCGCACGCCCGCGTCGTACGCGGCCTTCACCGAGATGCGGGCCTTGGGGAACATCTCCGCGGCCTTGGCCTGTAGTGCCGGATCGGCCTTGGAGACGTCCATGGCGTCGGCCAGGCGAGTGGTGGGTACCAGCCAGGTGCGGGCCTCGACCATCTGCGCGATGGTTTCGTCGTCGATGAGGAATCCGTGCTCGATGCAGTCGATTCCGGCGGCGATGGCGTGGCGGACCGCCTCGGCGCCGTGCGTGTGCGCGGCCACCTTCAGGCCGCGCCGATGCGCCTCGTCGACGATCGCGCGCAGTTCCTCATCCGAATAATGTTGTGCGCCGGGGGCTCCGGTGAGCGACATGACCCCGCCCGAGACGCAGATCTTGATCAGCTGGGCGCCGTATTTGATCTGATAGCGCACCGCCTTGCGGACCTCGTCCACGCCGTTGGCGATGCCCTCCTCGATGGTGAGGTTCAGGATGTCGGGCATGAACGCGGAGAACATGGTCGGATCCAGGTGACCGCCGGTGGGGGTGATGGCGTGCCCCGCCGGCACGATCCGCGGACCATCGACCCATCCCTTGTCGATCGCCTTGCCCAGCGCCACGTCCAGCAGATAACCACCGGTTTTGACGAACAGGCCCAGATTGCGCACGGTGGTGAATCCGGCACGCAGAGTGCGGCGGGCGTTACCCACTGCCCGCAGCACCCGCGTGGCCGGATCGTCGGTGACACTGGAGGACAGTCCGGTTTCCCCGCGCCCGCCCATGAGCAGGTTGACTTCCATATCCATCAGACCGGGTAACAGCACCAGATCGCCGAGGTCGATGACCTCGCCCTCGGGTTCGCCGCCCACGCCGACGATGCGGTCGTCTTCGACCCGGACCACGCCGGGGCGGATGATTTCACCGGAATCGACGTCGAGGACGCCGGCGGCCTTCAGTGTCAGCATGGGTTACACCACCGTCTCTCGCACCAGATCCAGATACGCCGCACCCGAATCGGGCACTCGCGGCTGCTTCCACACCTCGACCGGGAACGACACCATGACCAGCGACTGCATCAGATGCGTCAGATACCGGGCGTCGTCGGGCATTTCGTCGAGCGGGAACTGGTCCAGATAGTCCAGCGCCTCCTCGAGCCGGGCGAACGCGGCATCGTAGAGCGCCTGCATTTCCGGCATGGTCGAGGCGAGCCGCTTGCGATAGCGTTCGGGCTCGCTCTCGAGAATCCAGTCGGAGAACTTCTCCAGATCGGCGAATTCACCGGGCAGTTTCTTGACCTCAGGCGTTGGCATTGCGGTACTCCTGAACCTTGGTTTGCGCGACATGGTGCAGATGCCGCAACAGGACTTCCTGATCGTTGAGGGGGAATTCCTTGACGACACTGGTCTCCAGCATCGTCTGGGTGGCCTCGAGGGTGTTGGCGTCCTGCAACGCGTATTCCTTGAAGGTCACCCCCGCCAATTCCTGGCGCAGGCGTTCGCGCGCGTTCTTCGGCGGGACGAAGTAGAGGTTCGCCTCGAAGATGTGCTTGTCCACCGCGGTCGGCCAGTAGTGGTAGGTCAGGTACCAGCCCGGCGCCCAGATCAGGATGCCGAAGTTCGGGAAGACCTCGAATTCGTCCACGCCCCAAGCCTTGTGGCCCGCGGGGTTGACGCCCGGCGGCAGCGGGTCCAGGCCCTCGACGTCCGGGCGGTCCCACGGCCCGAACAGGCCCGAGCGTAGGACCCGCTCGATCGGCTTGACCATACTCGGGTCCTTCGGCGGGGCCATACCGCCCCAGGAAGACACCATTGAATGCGGGGAATCGATCTGGTAGTGCAGTGCCTCGAAACCGACGTCGGCGAGTTTGGCGGCCTCGTCCTTGACCGCCTGCTTCATATGCAGGATCGGTGCGTGATAGAACTCGGCGAACGCGTCGATGAACAGTTTCCAGTTGCTGCCCACCTCGGCCTTGTAGCTGTAGACCTCGGTGAATTCGTGGAAGGGATATCCCTCGAGTCCCTTCACCATCGAACCGAGGTATTCCTCGAGCGGCGCGGCATCGGGGTCGACATTGATGAAGATGAACCCCTCCCACACCTCGCAGCGCACATCGGCGAGGCTGTAGTCCGCCTTGTCCATGCCGAAGAATTCCTTCTCCTGCTGAACGAAGGTGCACTTACCGTCGAGGTCGTAGCGCCAGGCGTGGTATTTGCAGGTGAACTGGCGGCAGGTGCCGGAGGTCTCCTCGTTCGGGAAATCGTCCCAGACGAGTTTGTTACCGCGGTGGCGGCAGATGTTGTGGAAGGCCCGGATGGCATCGTCGGTGCCCCGCACGATGATCAGCGAGGTGCCGATGCAGGACAGTTCTTTGGTGAAGTAGCTCCCCTTGCGCGGCAGCTGCAGGTCGCGGCCCACGCACAGCCAGCTCTTGCGGAAGATCGCGTTGCGCTCGTCCTCGTAGAACTGCGGATCGATCGAATCGGTGTAGTCGACGGTGCCGGTACCCAATTCGGGATAGTTCTCGGTCCAGCTTCCGGCAGCTGGTTTGCTGAAGTGCGACAAGGGTTTACCTCTCGTGTTCGGGCTGGATGCCGAAAGTGTTGAAGGCCGTCGCGATCATGGCGTAGCCGCCGACGGTGAAGACCAGATCCATGCGCTGGCGTTCGTCGAGGCAGTCGCTCAGCGCGGCCCAGGTGGTGTCGGACAGATCCGACTTCTCGTCGAGTTCGTCGACCGCCGCGAGCAGCAATCGGTCGAATTCGGCGGTGAGCTCGCCGCGTTGGATGCCGTCGATATCGTCGGCGGTCAGGCCGTTGCTCTCGGCCATGGCGACGTGATGGGTCCATTCGTACGCGCAGTGATGACGGTGCGCGATGCGCAGTATGGCGATTTCGCGCACCCGCGGCGGCAGGCTGGATCGAAACAGCAGGTAGACGCCGAAGCCCAGATATGCCTCGGCCAGATCCGGGTGCCGGGCAAGGGCCGACATCGCCGGTCCCGCACCGTCGGGGTTGCGCCGAGCACGTGGCAGCAGAGCGGCCAGGGCGCCGCGGGTCCGATCATCCCATTGATCGGCCGGCAGTGGCGGCAGGCGCATCCTTCCTCCTCTCATTCAGGAGAATGGCATTCTCCTCAACGGACTAATAGATTTTCACGAAAGGTGTCGACTCGTCAACGTCAGGCGGAAAACGCGGGGAAACGTCTGGTCGCGAGCGAGTGGTCGAAGGGTCTCCGGTGTGCGCGCGGTAGCGGGAACGGTCGCGGAGGTCGCCTCCCCTCGGGGTTCGAACGAGGGTGGTGCACCCCCGCGGGCGCGAAGTAGAAGGTTGATTCTCTAAATATGAGAAGATAGTTTTCTAACGGCACAGTTCAGGAAAGAGGAGTCGGCCATGACAGCCCTGCGTCCCGGTGAACAGCTCGCCAGCACCGTCTGCGCCACGAAGGTGGTGGTGGTACGGGTAGCCGCCGATGCGAGCCCCGAATTGACTTGTGGAGGAGGCCCTTTGGTTCCCGCGGCCACCGCGGACCCGGTCGCGCCCGCTGCCGGGGAACCGGCGACGCTGATCGGCAAGCGCTATGTGGATGCCGCCGACACCGTCGAATTGCTGTGCACCAGTTCCGGTATCGGTGAACTGAGTTGCGATGGGGTGCCGATGACGATCAAGGCGGCCAAGGCGCTGCCGGCCTCGGACTGAGCGGTCCAAGTGTGGAGAGCAGGTGTGATGTGTCCGAGGGAATGACATTCGAACCCAGCGAGGATCAACGGCTGATCCGCGAGGGCGTGGCCGAACTGTGCCGCAAATTCGACGACCGCTACTGGATGGACAAGGATCAGGGGCACGAGTTCCCCGTCGAGTTCTACCGGGCGATCGCCACGGGGGGCTGGCTGGGCATCACCATCCCCGAGGAGTACGGCGGCCACGGACTCGGCCTGACCGAGGCCACCATCCTCGCCGAGGAGGTCGCCCGTTCCGGTGGCGGTATGAACGCCGCCACCTCGATCCACCTGTCGATCTTCGGTATGCAGCCGGTGGTCAAGTACGGCTCCGAAGACCTCAAGCGGCGGACTCTGCCGCGTGTCGCCACGGGTGATCTGCATGTCTGCTTCGGTGTCACCGAACCGGGCGCGGGCCTGGACACGAGCCGGATCAGCACCTTCGCCCGGCGCGACGGGGACCACTACGTCGTCAACGGGCGCAAGGTGTGGATCTCCAAGGCGCTCGAGTCCGAGAAGATCCTGCTGCTGACCCGGACACAGTCCTATGACGAGGTCACCCGCAAGACCGACGGTATGACGCTGTTCCTCACCGATATCGACCGCGCGCACATCGATATCCGGCCGATCGCGAAGATGGGCCGCAATGCGGTGTCGTCCAACGAGGTCTTCATCGACAATCTGCGGATCCCCGTCGAGGACCGGGTCGGCGAGGAGGGGCAGGGATTCCGCTATCTGCTCGACGGGCTGAACCCCGAGCGCATGCTCATCGCCGCCGAGGCGCTGGGACTGGGCCGGGTCTCGCTGGACCGGGCGGTGAAATACGCCAACGAGCGGATCGTGTTCGATCGCCCGATCGGGATGAACCAGGGCATCCAGTTCCCCCTCGCGGATTCGCTGGCCCATCTGGACGCCGCCGAACTGGTGCTGCGCAAGGCGACCTGGCTCTACGACAACGGCAAACCCTGTGGGCGCGAGGCCAATACCGCCAAATATCTGTGCGCCGACGCCGGCTTCACCGCCGCCGACCGCGCGCTGCAGACCCACGGCGGGATGGGATACGCCGAGGAGTACCACGTCGCACGCTACTTCCGCGAGGCGCGCGTCATGCGCATCGCGCCCGTCAGCCAGGAAATGATCTTGAACTACCTGGGTTCGCACACGCTGGGATTGCCGAGGAGCTACTGATGCCGCAACGAGGACTTTTCGATCTGAGTGGCCGCGCGGCCATGGTCACCGGTGCCGCGGGCGGTATCGGATCCGCGGTCGCGCAGGCGCTGGCCACCGCCGGCGCCGCCGTACTGGTCACCGATATCGACCCCGGCGCCGCGGCCGCGGTGGCGGACAAGATCACCGGCGCGGGTGGCCGGGCATCGAGCTGTGGTCTGGACGTATCCGACCGCGCCGCAGCCGATTCCGCCGCCGAGCAGGCAGCGGCCCTGGCCGAGGGGACGCTGCACATCGTGGTGAACAACGCTGGGGTGACCGACCCCGCGATGTTCTCGAAGACCACGGTCGAGTCGATGCGCCGTCTCTACGACATCCACTCCCTGGGCACCTTCAACTGCGCTCAGGCGGCCCTGCCGTATCTGGCGACCGACGGCACCGGGCGCATCATCAACGTCACTTCCTCGGCGGGTCTCGCCGGAACCCTTGGACAGGTGAACTATTCGGCCGCGAAGGCCGCGATCGTCGGTATCACCAAATCGCTGGCGCGCGAACTGGCCCGCAAGAACATCCTGGTCAACGCACTGGCACCGCTTGCGGCCACACCCATGACCACGACCATCCGTACCGACGAGAAATTCGCCGAGCAGATGCTGAACCGGATTCCGTTGCGCCGCTGGGCCGAACCGGAAGAGGTCGCGGGCGCCTTCGTCTTCCTCGCCTCGGACGCGGCGTCCTTCGTGACCGGGCAGGTGCTGCCGGTGGACGGCGGCATGGTGATGTGATGATCATCGATCCGCAGGCCGCGGGGCCGTTGGCGGGAGTGACTGTGGTTGCCCTCGAACAGGCGGTGTCCGCGCCGATGTGTACCCGTACCCTCGCCGATTTCGGTGCACGGGTGATCAAGGTCGAGAATCCCGACGGCGGTGACTTCGCCCGCTACTATGACGATGTGGTCGAGGGGCAGGCCGCGCATTTCGTCTGGGTCAACCGAGGCAAGGAATCGGTGACCCTGAACCTGAAATCCGCTGCGGGAGTGGAACTGCTGCATCGGTTGCTCGACCGCGCCGATGTGCTGGTGTCCAATCTGGCGCCCGGCGCGATCGACCGGCTCGGCCTGTCGGCGGCCGAACTCGAGCGCCGGCATCCGGATTTGATCTCGCTGAGTATCGACGGTTTCGGCGCGGGCGGGCCGCTGTCGCACAAGCGCGCCTACGATCTGCTCGTCCAGGCCGAATCGGGGGTGTGCTCGGTGACCGGCACCGCGGGCGAACCCGCCAAACCCGGTCCGCCGGTGGCCGATGTCACCACCGGGCTGTACGCGGCGCTGTCGATCGTGGCCTCGCTGTGCGGGCGGCTGCGGCGCGGCCCCGGTCCCGGCACCACGATCGCGGTCAGCCTGTTCGACACCATGGCCGAGATGATGGGCTACCACCTCACCTATGCCCGGCACAGCGGAATCGACCAGCAGCCCTTGGGAATGAGCTCCCCGGCGGTGGCGCCCTACGGTGCGTACGGCACCGCCGACGGGCACACCGTCGTCCTGGGCACCACCAACGACCGGGAATGGCAGCGGCTGGCCATCGAGATCCTCGGCCGGCCCGATCTCGCCGCCGACGAACGATTCCGGGCCAATCCGGGCCGGGTGGCCCATCGCGATGAATTGGATACCGGGATCGGAACCTGGTGCGCGCGCCACGATCTCGCCGAGATCCAGTCCGCGGCCGATGCTGCCGGTATCGGCAACGCGCGCTACAACACTCCCAGTGAGGTCCTGGCCCATCCACAGCTGTCCGAACGCGATCGGTGGCGCGGAGTCGACACTCCGAACGGGCCGATTCCCTCGCTGCTGCCCCCAGCGGTGATCGAGGGATACCACCCGCCGATGGGTGCGGTGCCCGGGCTGGGTGAGCACACCGATGCGGTGCTCGCCGAAATCGACTGCGATGCGGGTGAAATCGCACAGTGGCGTATTGCCGGTGCGATCGGGCCCGCGTACGCGCAGGCGGATGCCGCCCATGCGCGATGACGACATCGCGGGCCGGGCCACCGCTCGGGTCCGAATGAATCGGTCCGACACATCCCCGGTTGCCTGCGATCCGGTCGTGATCGCCACTGCGGTCGGCGTGGGAACCACGGTGCCGCGTCCACGCGATGGCACCCCCGATCCGAGGAGTCCCCATGGGTTCGGATGAGTCCGTGCTGCTGTGCGCCGACCACGACGGTGTGCGCACGCTGACCCTCAATCGCCCGCATCACAAGAACGCGATCGACGCCGGGCTGTGGGCGGCGCTGCAGGAGACGCTGCGCGCTACCGCGGAGGATCGCAGTGTGCGGGCCGTGATCGTAACGGGTGCCGGCGGCGACTTCTGTTCCGGCGCCGATATTTCCACACCCGACAATCGGCATCCGACCTATCGGATGCGGGATCTGACCGAGGTGGCCCTCGCCCTGCACGAACTGCCCATGCCCAGTGTGGCGAAGGTGCGCGGCGTGGCGGTGGGCGCCGGCTGGAATCTGGCGCTGGGCTGTGATTTCGTCGTCGCCGCCGCACAGGCCCGGTTCTCGCAGATCTTCCCCCGGCGCGGTCTGTCGCCGGATCTGGGCGGATCCTGGCTGCTGCCCAAGATCGTGGGCCTGCAGCAGGCGAAACGGCTTGCGCTACTGGGCGATACGATCGACGGCGAGCAGGCGCTGACCATGAATCTGGTGACCTGGCTGTGCCTCGACGACGAGCTCGACGGTTTCGTCGACGACTTGGCGCGGCGGCTGGCCGCCGGCCCGCCGGTGGCACTGGCACAGACCAAGGCCCTGCTCAACGAGGGCGCCGATCGCACCCTGCGCGAGGCGCTGGCGGGTGAGGCACGGGCCCAGGGCATCAATTTCGCCACCGCCGACGCCCCGGAGGCGTTCGCCGCCTTCGCCGAGAAACGCCAACCCCAGTTCACCGGCCGGTGGACGGTCACCCGGCCGCCGGTCCGCAGCGCGGACCGGCCCGACAACGAAGGTCGAACAGATGCGTGAGGTAGTCATCGCCGCGGCGGTCCGCACCCCGATCGGCAAACGCAACGGCGGACTGTCCGGTTGTCACCCGGCGGACCTGTCCGCTCTGGTACTGACGGCGCTGGCCGAGCGCAGCGGCCTGGACCCGGCGCTCGTCGACGACGTGATCTGGGGATGTGTATCCCAGGTCGGCGACCAGTCCTCCAATATCGGGCGCTACGCGGTGCTGGCGGCGGGCTGGCCGGAATCGGTACCGGGCACCACGATCAATCGCGCCTGCGGATCCAGCCAGCAGGCGGTGGATTTCGCCGCGGCCATGGTCGGTTCGGGACAGCAGGATCTCGTGATCGCGGGCGGGGTCGAGGTGATGAGCCGGGTGCCGCTGGGTGCCGCGCGCTCCACCGGTGCGCCCTACGGCCCGAAAGCCCGTGCCCGCTATGACGATTTCTCGTTCGATCAGGGCATCTCGGCCGAATTGATCGCCGAGAAATGGGGATTCACGCGAACGCAGCTCGATGATTACGCGGGCGGCTCGCACGCGGCGGCCGCCGCGGCCGTGGATCGCGGTGCCTTCGACGACCAGATCATCGATGTTCCCGCCGATTCCGCGACGATCACCGCCGACGAGGGCATACGCCGTGGCACCTCCGCCGAGACGCTGGCCCGGTTGAAGCCGGCGTTCCGCGCCGACGGAGTGATCCACGCCGGTAACTCCTCTCAGATCTCCGACGGCGCGGCCGCGGTGCTGATCACCACGCCCGATCGGGCCCGGGAACTCGGGCTCACTCCACTCGTGCGCTACCGTGGCGGCGCCGTGACCGGCGCCGATCCGGTTCTCATGCTCACCGGGCCCATCCCCGCCACCGAGAAGGTGCTGAGCAGAACCGGCCTGACCGTATCGGATATCGGGGTATTCGAGGTGAATGAGGCGTTCGCTCCGGTGCCGCTGGCCTGGCTGGCCGAAACCGGCGCCGATCCGGCACTGGTCAACCCGCTGGGCGGTGCGATCGCGCTGGGCCATCCCCTCGGCGCCTCCGGAGCCGTGCTGCTGACCCGCATGATTCATCACATGCGCGACAACGGAATTCGCTATGGCCTCCAGACCATGTGCGAGGGCGGCGGCACCGCCAACGCGACCGTCGTCGAACTGCTGAGCTGATCGGAGAACTTGCCGTGCGCCGAGAACTGTTCACCGCCGACCACGAGTCCTTCCGGGCACTGGCCCGCGAGTTCATCGAGAAAGATGTGGTCGAGAACTATCCGGACTGGGAGCGCGAGGGGCGCATGCCGCGCGAGATCTTCACGCGCCTGGGTGAATTGGGCCTGCTCGGCATCGCGATTCCCGAGCAGTACGGGGGAGCGGGGCAGCGCGACTACCGCTACAACGTGGTGCTGCAGGAAGAGGCCGCGCGCGCCCTGGTCACGCTGTCGACCGTCCGCACCCAGCTGGATGTGATCCTGCCGTACTTCCTCGACTACGCCGATGCGCCGCAGCGCGAACGCTGGTTCCCCGGCCTGGCGAGTGGTCACCTTTTGAGTGCGATCGCGATGACCGAACCCGGCACGGGATCGGATCTGGCCGGTATGCGCACCACCGCCGTGCGCGACGGGGACGATTATGTGCTCAACGGGTCCAAGACGTTCATCACCGGCGGGCTGCTGGCCGATCTGGTGATCGTCGTCTGCCGGACCTCCACCGATCCGGACAATCGCCGCAACGGCCTCACGTTGCTGGTGGTAGAGGACGGGATGCCCGGCTTCCGCCGGGGCCGGGTGCTGGAGAAGATGGGTTGCAAGGTGCAGGACACCGTGGAGCTGTTCTTCGAAGATGTCCGGGTACCGGTCGCCAACCGGCTCAGTGAGGACGGCGCCGCCTTCGGCTATCTCGGCCACAATCTGCCTCAGGAGCGGCTCACCGTCGCCGTGGGATCGGTGGCGCAATCGCGGGCCGCGGTGACCGCGACGGTCGACTATGTGAAGCAGCGCAAGGCATTCGGGACGCCGGTGGCGTCGTTCCAGAACACGAAGTTCGAACTCGCGGCGATGTCCGCGGAAATCGAGGCGGCCCAGACGATGCTCGACCGCGCGGTCGCCGATCTGGTCGACGGTGTGTTGTCGGGCGCCGATGCCGCCCGGGTCAAGCTTTTCTGTACCGAGGTGCAGGCCCGGGTCGTGGATCGGTGCCTGCAGTTGTTCGGTGGGTACGGCTACATGATGGAGTACCCCATCGCCCGCCTCTACACCGATGCCCGCGTCGCGCGCATCTATGCCGGAACCAGTGAGGTGATGAAGACGATCATCGCCAAATCGCTGGCGCTGTAACCGATTCCGATCTTCGAAGACCCGGCCGCGGCATCGCCGCGGCCGGGTGCGGATGTGTCAGTCGCCGGGGGTGTCGGTGAAGCGCTGCAGATACAGTTGCTCGCCGAGCGCGGTCAGCAGCTCGAGTTCGGTCTCGAGATAGTCGACGTGGCCTTCCTCGTCCTCGAGGATCGTCTCGAAGATACGCGCGGAGGTCACGTCGCCGCGCGAACGCATCAGATCAATACCGCCGCGCAGCCGCGTCACAGCCTCCATCTCGATCTGTAGATCGGTCTGCAGCTGCTCGGGGACGGTCTGGCCGATCCGCAAGACGTTGAGCTTCTGGTAGTTGGGCAGGCCCTCGAGGAACAGAATCCGGTCGGTCAGGATCTCCGCGTGCTTCATCTCGTCGATGGATTCGTGCCGCGTGTGCTTGGCCAGCTTGGTGTAGCCCCAGTTCTCCTGCATCTTGGCGTGCAAGAAGTACTGATTGATCGCCGTGAGTTCGGCTGTCAACTGCTCATTGAGCAGCGCAATGATTTCCTTGTCGCCTTCCATGCGGTGATCGTGGCACAGATCACACGACTAAGGAAATGGTGGGGGGTGTGTCGGCCTCAGGCCGCGTTTGTTCGCGCCGGGTCTCCTTCGCGAGCCCGGCCGATCACTTCGGCCAGTCGAGCCGTACACGAGCCGCAGCCGGGTTTCCAGCCACAGGCCTTCTTCACTTGTTTTGTCGAACAAGCTCCGGCGGCGACACAGGTGTGCACGTCTGCCTCGGAGATGGCATTGCAGATGCAGATGTACACGGTGGGCCTCGAAATGCTCTGAACGACAACTACTCGGGTCGAGAAGCAGGTAAGCCTCGCCTAAACAGGTAACCCTTGCCTAAGGTAGCACCCCGGACCGGGGCGCTGCAATGGGTTCGGAGCGTGTGTTGTCAGCGGGTGTGATCCCGCCTCGGTGAATGTGCGCGATGGGCAATTGATCCACCATTCCGGCCGCGGATCGACCCGCACCGCGATGTGATTCGCAAACCGGTCGGCCGGCACGTCGTTCAGGCCGCCGAAAGCGCGAGCCGCACCTGTTCGTTGGTCAAGCGCTGCGGCCCGATGTAGTACAGGGTGGTTCCCGGCGCGAGCATGGCACGCCAGTCCGGATTGACGGCGAGATCGTCCTCGGAACGCGCGGCCAGCAGCGTCGCACCGTACCGCCGTCCCAGCGCGATCTGGCACTGCTCCACCGACACCCGGCCACACGATTCGGGCAACGCTATCGAGTAGGTGTTGGCCCCGCCGTGGGTCATCAGCTCGGCGTACACCTCCGCGATCCCCGGTGAGGTCAGCTCCTCGGTGATCATCCGGGGTGTATGCCATTGCACGCACCGCATCCGGTGATCCACATGCCGGACGATGCCGCTGCGGTCGAGATCGCGCAATGCCACCACCGCATGCGTGGTATCGGTCAGGTGGGCGACCACTACCGCGATGGCCAGCGCCTCGTTGTCGTCGCGGGCGTCGACGAGAACGGCGCTCGCGCGATGCACGCCGGCGCGGCGCAGCACGTGCTCATCGGTAAGCGCACCCCGCACGAACTCGAGCCGGTGCTGTTCCGGCATCGGATGTGTCCCGACATCGTCCCACGCACACAGCACGAGCCGATGCCTACCGTCAGCGGACAGTTCGGCGACGATCCGTTCGGTTCGCCCGGCGCAATAGCCGAGTACGACGATGTGGCCTGTCGCGTCGGTGCTGATCGTTCCCTGCATGCGCTGTCCTTTCGCTCCCTCCAATATCGAAGCCAGCTTCGTGAACACGGTGGTCAACGCCACGATGCCGCCGACGATGACGTACACCCCCACCAGATGACCGGCGCCGGTCGTCGGATAGAAGTCGCCGTAGCCCACGGTGGACGCGGTGACTGCGAAATACCACCAGAAGTCGGCGGGCCGGACGACTTCGCTGCCTGCCGGCTCGGCCCAGGCCAGCAGGGGCCAGCTGGTGACGAACACGAAGGCGATGATCAGGATCGGTGTCGCCCAACTGCGCAACAGACCGAGGCGAACGAACATACGAGACAGAAAGAACAGCACTCTTCTCCACCGCTATCGACTGGTGCACCAACCGTAGTAATCGGCGGCCGGGAACTCCACCCGGACATCGCGGCCCCGCCAGGCTCGCGAATCCGGCGTGCCCAGCGCGGGGAAACCTCCCGTGGTGCACTCGCCGTAGTGGGAAACTGGCCACACGGTCGTCCCCCGACACGCCTGGCCGGAGGATCGCGCAGCACAGGATCATGCACCGAAAGGGGAGCCGATGACGGTCGGCGGCGCACTCGCCGAGGCATCGGTCGCATACGCGCGACATGCATGGCTCGACGCGTACACCCTCTTGTCCCGCGCTGATGGCCGGGAGCCGCTGGCGGCCGAGGATCTGAACCGCCTCGCGACCGCCGCTCATCTCATCGGGGATTCGCACGCGGCCGGCGTGGCGTGGGAACGGGCATACCGCGCATTCGTCGAGCACGACCAGATCGCCCAGGCGGTACGGTGCTCGTTCTGGCATGCGTTGACACTGATACAGCGCGGCGAGCACGCGCGCGGTGGCGGGTGGTTGGCGCGGGGGCAGAGTCTGCTCGAGCAGGCGGAGCCGGACTGCGCCGAGCGGGGATATCTGCGGCTTCCGGTGGCGCTGCAGGCTCTCGACACCGCCGCGCCGCTGCCGATGCGGCTGATGTCGATTCTGCCCGTCGGGCGGCGGCTGCTGACACTGCAGCCCGCGTCCGTGCGACAGGTCGAGCACGTGTTCGATATGGCGGCGAGGACGTCCGCGGGATCACCGAGATCCGCGATGTGTTGCTGGCGTGCGAGCACCTGCCCGAGTACAGCCCCAGCATGGTGTCGCTGATGAACGCGGTGATGCGCTTCGGGAAGCCGAGACCGGAGATGTCGTTGCGTGCCGGACAACTGACCCATCTGCGCCACCCCGTGCAGCTGTTGTGGGGAGATCGGGATCCGTTCGGATCGGCGGACGTCGCGCGTCGAGCCGCCGATCTGATCCCCGATGCCGAGTTGCACCTCGTTCCCGCCGGGCACGGGCCGTGGTTCCACCACGCCGGGGAGATCGGCGAGCACGCCCGACGGTTCCTGGCGCGACATCGCGACGAATGCGTTCGAACGAACCGGGCGAGCCCTGATGACTCGTTCCCGGGATCACGGATCGACGACGGGAGAAAGTCATGACCATCGATATGCCGGACCAGAATCGGATCCGGGACGCCTGGGATGCCATCGCGGACGGATTCGACGAGTTCGTGACACCGGAGAGCACACAGCTGGGCGAGCGGGGCCTCGACGGGCTCGGCATCGGCCCGGGTACGAGATTTCTCGATGTGGCCGCCGGCAGCGGTGCACTGACCCTGCCGGCCGCACGCCTGGGCGCCGAGGTCGTGGCCGTCGATATCGCCCCGGCCATGATCGAGCGACTGGCCGCCAGGGCACGAGGCGAGGGGCTGTCGAACGTCGAATGCCGGGTCATGAACGGTCAGGATCTGGACTTCGCCGACGACACCTTCGACGTGTCCGCCTCTCAGCACGGGGTCTCGCTGTTCCCCGAGGTCGACGACGGACTGGCCGAGATGGTGCGTGTCACCGGCATCGGCGGGAAGGTGCTCGTGATCGCATTCGGGGCGCTGCGGCACGCCGAGTTCCTCGGCGTGTTCACGGCCGCCATCACGGCCGCCGTGCCCGGTGTCGCCGCCCCGCCCATGAACCCGCCGCCGTTGCCGTTCCAGCTGGCCGATCCGCAGGTGTTGCGCGGCAAACTCATCGACGCCGGGCTGACCGATGTGAGCGTCGAGACGACCACCTGGGATATGGCCTTCCGGTCCGGTGCGCACATGTGGACCGTCGTGACGTCCAGCAACCCGGTCGGGGCGCAGTTGGTCACGGGTCTGACCCCCGAGCAGCGCGCCGACGTGGAACACGTCCTCGACGGGATCCTTCGGGAACGCTCCGGCGGGCGGCCCGGCGCGGTCCTGCACACCGACATCAATGTCGGCGTCGGCACCAAGTGAGGCAGATCGCCGAAAACTACTGTCGAGCACCAGTTCTGCGCGCTCGGTGACGATAGCGATCAACATCCTCGCCGCCGGACGGAAAGGCGAAACGACTGCGGAGCTGGTGTCGGCCGGAGATTGTCCCGGCCCTCGGCTGAAGGGCGGTAACCCACCGAGATCGCGCCACCGCGCTGGTAGGAATTCCGGTCGCAGTAGAGTTCTCATCCCGGCTCCACTCGTTCCCGGCAGGGAGGTCGTGCGTTGCCCCCGATATCTGCATCAGTCCGGATCCGCCCCCGGCGAGTGCTCTGCGCACTGCTCTGCGTCGTCGCAGTGGCCGCCGCGGGCGGGTGCGGATCCCCGTCGGGCCCGGCCACCTCACCGGGGCCCGCGACCACGCCGGTACCGGGTATCCAGCCGCTCGACGAGAGGGCGCTCGCCGGCATCGTCGATTCACTGGCTCGGCAGTGGTCGGTGCCGGGTGTGGTCGCGCTGGTACGCACACCCGCCGGTGATGTCGGGACCGCTTATGGCACAAGGACATTCGGTGGCGGCCCCGCGGTGTCGCCGGTCGATCACGTGCGCGTCGGCTCGGTCACCAAGACCTGGACCGGGACGGTGATCCTGCAGCTGGTGCAGCAGGGCGCGCTGTCACTCGACGATCCGGTGGCGAAATTCCGGCCGGATGTGCCCGGCGGACAGGCGATCACCATCGCGCAGCTGCTCGAGATGCGCAGCGGACTGTTCAACTACACCGAGACCCGGGAGCTGGCCGAGGCGATGGACGCCGACCCGGGCCGGGTGTGGCAGCCCGAGGAACTGCTCGCGATGGCCAACGCCCATCCGCCATACTTCGCGCCCGGACAGGGATACCACTACTCGAACACCAATACCGTGCTGCTCGGGCTCATCGCCGAACAGTTGGACGGCAAACCGCTCGAACAGATTTTCCGGGACCGGTTGTTCGCCCCCCTGGGGCTGACCGGCACCTCCTTCCCGCCACGCACGTCCGCGGCGATACCCGATCCGCATCCGCAGGGATATATGTACGGCACCAACGTGCAGACCATGGGCTCCCCGCCTGCGCTGCCGCCTGAACTGCAGGAGCGCGCGAAGGCGGGGACGCTGCAGCCCAATGACCGCACCGCGGACAATCCGTCCTGGGGATGGGCCGCCGGAGCGGGGATCTCGACGGTCGCCGATCTGGCCACCTGGGCGGAGGCGCTCGCCGAGGGCAAGGCGCTCGACGCCGGTACGCAGGCCACCCGGATGGCCAGCCTGCGGCCGACGGATCCCGCCGATCCGCCCGACGCGCCGCAGTACGGGCTGGCGATCGCGAAATTCGGTGCGCTGTACGGGCATACGGGCGAGCTACCCGGCTTCAACACCTTCGCAGGCGCCGATCCGGTGCATCGCGTGACGGTAGTGGTGTGGGCGAATCTGGAACCCACCGCGGACGGGCATGCCGCCGCCAGCGAGATCGCCAAGGAGATCATCGGCAGGCTCTACGCCCCGGATGCCGAAACAGCCTCGTCCACGGCCGCGACACCCACCCGGTGACGGCTGCCCCGCATGGCCGAACGTGTAGCAGCAACAGTTCGGCATCCGATGGGTATACGCACCCCAACGGGCGCGGTGATCCAGTACCGTCGATCTCATTACGGGATGGCAAATATCCCGCTCATGGCCCGCTCGGCAGGATCAGGGTCGCCTGTGCCGGCCCTGTGCCGGTATCCCACGCCGGGTGCCGACCGAGGAGGATCGAAGTGCTGCACACCGACATCCCGACCCGCCGCGAGATCGAGACCCTCGCCGAATGGACCGGCCCGTGGTCGGTGTCGATCTATCTGCCCACCGAGGCCGTCACCGCGAGTCCGGAGGTGAACCGGATCGCGTTCGCGAATCAGGTGCGCGAGGCGCTCGAACCGATCACCGATGCCCCGAGCCGCGGGGCCGTCGAGGAACAGCTCGCCGATCTGGCCGACGACGAGGATTTCTGGCGCTACCAATCGCACACCCTCGTCGTGCATGTCGCGCCGCAGCGCATGTGGACCTTCCGGATTCCGAACCGCCTCGGAGCCGCGGTCACGGTATCGGATCGGTTCCTGCTCAAACCGCTGCTGCGCGCGATCACCTTCCCGCAGACCGCGTTCGTGCTGGCGCTGGCCGAGGGCTCGGCTCGCCTTGTGGAGGTCACCCCCGACGGTCCGGCCGAGGATGTGCGGGTACCAGATATGCCCAGTGGCGCAGCGGGATTCGCCGGCAAGTCCTCGATCGGCGACCGATCGCCGAAGGGCAGGCTCACCGGCAGCGAAGGCAAGAAGGTGCTGGTGCGCCAGTACGCGCGCGGCGTAGACCGAGCCTTGCGCGACATACTTTCCGGGCGCGACACCCCCCTCATACTGGCCGCTCCGGAGCCGATCGACGCGATCTTCCGCTCGGTCGCCACCTACGGCGAACTCCTCGAGGACGGGATCCCCGGCAACCCCGAACATCTCTCGGATCAGGAGTTGGCCGACCGCACTCGCCGCATCCTCGACGGCCACTACGCCGCCCAGCTCGCCGATCTGCGCGAGCTGTTCGACAAACGGCGAGGTGAGGCCCTCGCCACCACCGACCTTGCAGAGATCGCGCGCGCCGCGACCTTCGGCATCGTGCAGACCCTGCTGGTCGATATCGACACCGCTGTGCCCGGCACCGTCTCGGCCGATGCCGGAGCCGTCGAATTCGGCCCCGAATCCGCTACGGAGACACCGGGAATCGCCGACGAGATCGCCCGCCGGGTACTGCTGTCCGGTGGGCGGGTGCTCGCGGTACGCACATCCGATATTCCGGAGGATGCGGTCGCCGCGGCGATCCTGCGCTACGCGATGTGAGCGCCACCCTGCGCCGAGTGCTCGTCGTCGTGGGCGGCGAGGAAGGGGACGGCGGCCGCGAGCAGGGCATCGGGCCGGTCGAGCGGCACGATGTGGCCGCAGTCCGGAATCTGCTGACCGGCAAGCTCATCCGTGATCGGCATCAGCTGCCGATACAGGGCTGGGCCGACGGCGTTGCTGCCCAGGGCGAGTGTCGGAACCGTCAGGCGAGTGTGCGCGATCGTCTCGGCGAGCTGTGCGGCGGTACGGGGGAGTGCGCGGTAGTAGCCGAAACCCGCCCGCAGGGCCGCGCTCCCGGTGTACGCCCGGTGCAGATGAGCGCGCAATGCCGGATCGACGCTGTCGTCTCGCACTATGCCGGATGCCAGAAACCAGTCCAGATAGTCGGCCTCGTGCCCGAGCAGTACGGTTTCCGCCAATCCGGGGGCCGAGTGAAAACCGAACCACCACGGCGGACCCGCCGCGAGAAACGATTCGGCACCGGGGAGCGTGCCGAGCAGTGACTCCATCACGACCAGGCGATCCACCCGGTCGGGCTGCTGCAGCGCGGTGAGGACGGCGGCGGGCACGGCGGCGTCCAGGGCCATGAGTGCCGCGCGTTCCAGGTCGAATCGGTCGAGCAGGCCCAGGATGTCGTCGGATACGGTCGCCGCGTCGTAGCCGTCCGCGGGCCGGGAGCTGTCGCTGTCGCTGTCGCCCAGCCCGCGCAGATCCGGTGCGTACACGCGAAATTCGTGGGCGAGTTCCGGCATTACCCGATGCCAGATGTGACGGGTGTGCGGCCAGCCGTGCAGCAGTACCAGGGCCGTGCCGTGGCCTGCGGTGGTCACGGTCAGCGATCGAAGTGCTCGCCCGGTCGCGCCCGGACGAGGTGCGTTTCGCCGATCTCCGGCGCGCTGTGCCCGGGGTATCGCAGAAGATGCTGTCGCAGACATTGCAGGGCCTGGCCGCCGGGCTGGTGACCCGCCGGGTCGAGGCGACGGTGCCACCGCGGGTGCACTACGGGCTGACCGAACTCGGTGTCTCCCTGGAGGTTCCGCTCGGCGCCCTGCGGGTCTGGGCGGAAACCCACATGGCGCAGATCGACGACCATCGCGCCGCGAACGAGAATGGCGACGGCGCGTAGTCGCCGGTGATCAGCCGGCCGATTCGGCCGAACGTGTCGCGAATGGTTGCGCCGGGTCGGAGTCCAGGCGCGCGTGCCTGGAGAGGCGAACCTCGATCTCCGGCAGATCCGCGGGCGCGGGCTGAGCCCGGAATCCGGATCGGCTCGAGCCCAGAGGTTCCCGCGGCCGCGAGGCCGGTGCAGACTGTCGCCATGAGCATCCACGAGGATGAGGTCACGCGACAATATCGTGAGCTGGCTTCCGCGGCGGCCGGACTGCTCGCCGGAGAAAACGATCGGATCGCGAATGCGGCCAATCTGTCCGCGCTGGTGTATCACGCACTGCCGGAGGTGAATTGGGTCGGCTTCTATTTCTTCGACGGCCGCGAACTCGTGGTCGGTCCGTTCCAGGGGCAGCCGGCGTGTGTGCGGGTCGCCTTGGATCGGGGTGTGTGCGGGGCGGCGGCGCGCACGCGCCGGACACAGCGGGTCGGGGACGTGCACGCGGTCGCCGATCACATCGCCTGTGACCCGGTGAGCAGGTCGGAAATCGTTGTCCCCCTGGTGCACAACGGAACTCTGGTCGGGGTGTTCGACCTGGACAGTCCGGTCCCGGATCGGTTCGGTCCGGCCGACCAGAGCGGGCTGGAGGCGATCGCGGAACTGTACCTGGACTCGCTGGACGCCATCTCCTGACCGCGACTGGCCGCCGCGTTATCCCGGCACCGATCCGCCATCGAAGATCAGGCGGAATCTACGCTGCCGTCGCACCGGCCGACGGTGATCTGCCCGTCGTTGACCGAGATGAGGAACCGCACCGACCGCAGTCGCTCGTCGAGCGCACGGCCCCCATCATGCAGTGCCGCGAGGCGCCGGCGACGGGGGCCAGTTTCTGCCTGGGAGAACGAAACAATTTGTGTTTTGATAGCATTTCCGAGTCGGCGGTAATCGGCGGAACCCAGCTGCCGGGCACGATCGGAGTCTCCGGTCGGTTGTTTCGAAGAATCGTGGCCGGCGCTCTCTGTATCCGGCCGGATGGGAGTCGATCATGGCTCGGATATCACCCGCGGAAAAGTCCGATTGGTCGCCGGAACTGGTCGAATTCATCGGCGAATTCCGGAGTTCGGTGCTCGGTGACACACCGGCCGACACTCACCCCGCCGGAGCGAACCTGCTCGGCACCCTGGCGCGCTATCCGGCTCTGGCCAAGGCATTCCTGACCTTCAACGGTCATCTGCTCTACGGGTCCACCCTGTCCGAGCGCAGGCGGGAACTGCTGGTGCTCCGGGTGGCGGCGGTGCGAAAATGTGACTACGAATGGGCACAGCACGCGATCCTGGCGGAAATAGCTGGAATGCCGAAGGATCAGATCGAAAAGGTGCGGGAAGCCGTGCCGGACGCCGAATGGGATGCGATCGACAAAGCATTGTTGTCGGCCGCGGACGAATTATTGACAGACGGTGCGGTGAGTGCGGAAACCTGGCAGATTCTGGCCGGTGAATTCGATGAGAATCAATTGATGGATATCGTGTTCACGATCGGCACCTATGACATGCTCGCGATGGCGTTGCGCTCGTTCGGTGTGGAGCCCGAGGCCGATCTCGTCCCGTATCTACCGCGTAAGTGAGGTGCGGGCGGGATCCGGCGTGCCCGGATCCCGCTCCCGCGATGTGCTCAGGTATTGCGCCCGCCGTTGACGCCGATCACCTGTCCGGTGATGTAGCTCGCCTCCTCGCCGACCAGGAACGCGCAGGCCGCGGCGATGTCCTCGGGCCGCCCGACCCGGCCGACGGGTGTGTTGTCGATTGCCTTCTGCATATCGATGAATCCGCGGTCGGCGGTGGCCCGCATCATCGGCGTATCGATGAAGCCCGGCGGAATCGTGTTGACCGTCACGCCTTGTCGCGCGAACTCCAGCGCCAGCACCTTGGTCAGGCCCAGGACGCCGGACTTGGAGGAGACATAGGCAGCCATTCCCGCGGCGCCGCTGTGGATGCTCGATGAGGAGATGTTCACGATCCGCCCCCAGCCCTGGGCGACCATATCCGGCAGCACCGCCTGGCAGCAGTCGAAGGTGCCGGTCAAATTGACCGTCAGCACCCGTGCCCACTCCGCCGCGGTGATCTCCAGAAATGGTCCGGAGGTGGAGATTCCGGCGCTGTTCACCAGAATCGACGGCGCGCCGAGGTCGCGACGGACGCGGTCCACCCCGGCATCGATGGCGGCGCGGTCGGCCACATCGACGGCCACCCCGATCGCCTTACGGCCGGATTCCGCGATCTGGTCCGCGGCCTGCTGCGCGGCGTCGGCGTCCAGGTCGAATACCGCGACGGGGCTGCCGTCGGCAGCCAGTCGCTCGGCGATGGCGCCGCCGATTCCGGAGGCGCCCCCGGTCACTATCGCGATCCGGCCACTCATTTGATCGACTCCTGTCCGACGAGAGTGGATCGATGCATCCGCCGGGGCTCGGCGCGGTCGAACGGGCACGCGCGGTGCACGAGACCGGTGTTGTCCCAGATCACCATGTCGCCCACCGTCCAGCGATGCGACAGCACCCGGTTCGGGGCGGTCGCGCGATCGAGCAGATCCTCCAGCAGTGCGCGGCCCTCCTCGATGTCCATGCCGATGACGTGATCCGCCGACGCGCCGAAAACCAGTGAGCGACGCCCCGATTCGTGGGTCCACACCAGCGGATGCTCCCGCCCGCCGCGCCGCGCCCACTCCTCGAGCTGATCTTCGGTCGGATCGGAATAGGTGAGCCGCTGGATCCGCTCGAAACTGTGCATCACCCGCAGCCCTTCGAACCGTTTCTTCTCCTCGTCGGAGAGCTGGTCATAGGCGACATAGGTACTGGCGAAAGCCGTTTCACCACCCACCTCGGTGACCACGTGCGCGCTCATGATGGAGGCCTTGGCCGGAACCTCGTCCATGAAGCCGTCCAGATGCCAGTAGTCGTTGCTGGCGAAGTATTCGACGTTCGGGTTGTCCGGGTCGAAACTGATCTCCATCACATCGGGATTGGGATACAGCGGGAACTGCACGAGCTCGCCGAGGGAGCGGCAGAACGCGGCCTGGGTCTCATCGTCGGCGTGCAACCGCGGGAACAGCAGCACGCCGTGCTCCTCGAGGGCGGCCAGGCACGCGGCGGGGAGGTCGGTGTCGGTTCGGAGTCGGTCGAGGTCGACGTCTTCGACCCGGACACCGACCGTTTCGGTCAGTGGGGTCACGGTGATCGCGGGCATCTGGGCTCCTGTCTGTCGATGCGCTACCGCGCTGCGCGTTGCGGGCTCAGCCGGGAATCTGATGCCGCCGCCGATTGCTCAGCGGCCGGTGGTAGGACGGATCGTCGGTACTGCGCGACGGGGCGCCGTTGAGGTGTATGTCGGGGACGTCGGCGAACGGGATCGGCATCGTCGGCACGAGACCCGACCACTCGATCGCATTGGTGCGCAGCGCGATTCGCCACTGCCCGGCGCGCCGTTCCAGCCGGTCGAGGTAGCGTCCGCCGGCCAGCCAATTGCTGTCGTCGCGATTGCGTGCGGCGAACAGGTAGTAGGTCTCGGTATGCGCCCGGTCACCGTCGATATCGCAGGTGTGGTTGAGCAGATTGTGATGGGTGGCCGATTGCCCCTGCTCGTGCATGGCCGAGGCCCAGTCGTAGAGCTCGGCCGGGCCGCCGACGAAATCGCCGGCGGCGATGGTGGCGTCCGGATGGAACGCCGACAGGAACAGATCGCGGTCGAAGCGGTCCATGCCGCGGCTGAACCGGGTCAGGCAGTCGATGATGTCCTGGCGGTCGAGCAATGCGTCCAGGCGGGCCTGGCGGTCGGGAGGGGTCATCGGGGGAGTCCTTGTGACGGAATGGATTCGGGGCAGCGCGCGGATATCACAACGCCGCCCAGATCGGAGCGCCGCGGGTGTCGCGCAGTGAGGGCACGGTCGCGCCGCCGACATCGGTGACGCCGTAGTGCGCGGCGAGTTCGGCGGTGATGTAGGTGCCGCCGGTGCGGGTCAGCAGATCCGGGTCGGTGGCCAGCGCCGCGATGACCCGGCCGGGGAATTCGGGTGTGCACGCGTCGCGCGGGCGAGTGGACGCCTGTTCGCCCAGTCCGGGGATCGCGGCGAGATTGCGTTCGGCGCGTTCGGTGAGGGTCATGCCCTGCCACAGCGAAACAGACGCCACGCCATGCGGTTTCAGTTCGACGGCCATATCGCGGGCCATTCGGTCCACCGCGGATTTCGCGGTGCCGAAGACAACGCCGTAGGTGTAGGCGACGCCGGTGTAGCCGCTGATCGCCACGATCAGGCCGCCGCCGCGGGGTGTCATGATCCGCGCGGCGTGATGGGCGGCGACGAAATTCGACCGCACTCCGACATCGATCATCTCCCAATTCGACAGCGGCTTCTCCCAGAACGGCTGCGGATCGGTGAGGTCCTCGGGCAGGGAGAAGGCGTTGTTGACCAGGATGTCCAACCGGCCCTGCTCGGTACGTACCCGATCGAACAGGGCCGCGACCCGGTCGTCGTCGCCGTGATCGACGGCGACCGCTATGCCGTGGCCGCCGCGGCGAGTGCATTCGGCGGCGGTGTCACCGACCGTGCCGGGTAGTGGATGGGAGCCGGAGGTGACAGTGCGCCCGGTGACGTACACCGTGGCGCCCTGCTCGGCCAGCGCCAGCGCTATACCCTTCCCGATTCCGCGGCTGGCGCCGGTGACCACCGCGACCCTGTCCGTCAAGGCTCGCATGGCCGAACTCCCTTGCCGCCGAACATAAGTCATCGCCTTCCGAGCAGCTCGAAGAACGCCGCACTGTGGTCGCCGTCCGTGTGTCCGGTGAAATGCCCGGCCGAAAACGGCGCGCCCATCAGCCCCTGCGACCAGTCGGCCGAAACGCCGAGATCCTGCGTCCAGTCGTAGAGCATGGTGCGCGCGGCGATACGCCAGCGTCCGCCGCGCTGATCGAACCGGTCGAGATAGCGTCCGCCCAGCATCAGATCGCGGTGCCCGGTGCCGGTATCGACGCGGTGATAGGCGGTGACGTGGGTTTCGGTGAGGGCGATCGCGCCGTCGAGCTCGATCAGCGTCTGCCCCAGCACGTGCTGGGTGAGGATCACCGCCGCCGAACCCGGCACCACCCAGGTGAGATAGTCGTCGAACGATCCCGAGAAGATCCCGAAATCCACTGTCGCGTCCGGCCAGAAACAGGCCCGGATCAATTCGCCGTCACGACGATCCTCACCGCGTGCGATGCGGGCCAGCCGGTCACGAATGTGCTCACCAGCCGCGCACGCCGCACTGTCCTGCGCGAAGTCGTTCACCGCGCACCGCTCATGACAAGGCGTTCGTGGGCGCGTAGCCGAGGATCGCCTTGGTCTCGAGGTACTCGTCGAAACCGAACGCACCCCACTCACGGCCGTTTCCGCTCTTGCGGTAACCACCGAAGGGGCAGGCGAAGTCGAAACCGTCGTTGATGGAGATGGATCCGGCCCGGATCCGCCGCGCGACCGCCCGCGCCCGGTCGAGGTCCGCGCCGGCCACGAATCCGGCGAGGCCGTATTCGGTGTCATTGGCGATCTCGATCGCGTGATCGATGTCGTCGTAACCGAGGATCGTCAGGACCGGGCCGAAGATCTCCTCGCGAGCGACGGTCATATCGTTGGTGACATCGGCGAAAACCGTTGGCTTGACATAGAAACCGACGTTCAGGCCCTCCGGCCGTCCGGTGCCGCCGGTGACCAGGGTGGCGCCCTCGTCGATGCCCTTCTGGATCAGCGACTGCACCTTCTCGAACTGTGCGCCCGAGACGACCGGGCCCATGGCCACGTCGCCGGTGGGATCGCCGACGGTGATCTGCTCGGCCGCCGCCCGGGCCGCGGCCGCCGCCTCGGGCATGCGCGCGGCGGGAACGAGCATCCGCGACGGCGCCGAGCAGGTCTGCCCGGAATTGCCCATCATCGACACCACGCCCTTGGCGACGTTATCGGCGAAATCGGTATCGTCGAGCAGGATATTGGGACTTTTGCCGCCCAGTTCCTGGCTGACCCGTTTCACGGTCGGCGCCGCGGTGCGGGCGATGTCGATCCCCGCGCGAACCGATCCGGTGAACGAGATCATGTCGATGCCGGGATGGGCCGACAGCGGCACACCGACGCCCGGACCGTCACCGTGGACCAGATTGAACACACCCGCGGGTACGCCCGCCGCCGCGAGCACCTCGGCGAAGATCTGCCCGGTGAACGGCGACTTCTCCGAGGGCTTGAGGATCATCGTGCAGCCGGTCGCCAGCGCCGGGAACACCTTGACCGCGATCAGGCTCAGTGGCCAGTTCCACGGCGTGATCATCGCGCACACGCCGATCGGCTCCTTGGCGACCATCGACCCGCCGAGCTCTTCGGTGAAGGCGAAGTTCTCGAGCACCGTGGCCGCCGTATCCAGATGCCCGGCCACCAGATCGACCTGGAACCCGTTCGCCAGCCCGGCCGGGGCGCCCATCTCCTCGGTCAGCGCGGCGGCGAGATCGCCTCGGCGCCGGTCGTATTCGGCGGCGATCGCCCGAAACAGGTCCAAGCGTTCACCGACCGTGGTCGCGGACCAGGCTCCGAAGGCCGCGCGTGCCGCCTCGACCGCCCGGTCCACATCCGGTGCCGAACCGGCCGCCACGGTTCCGCAGACCTGCTCGGTGGCGGGATTGACCACATCGAAGGTCTGCGAGGTGGCTGGGGCGACCCACTGCCCACCGATGTAGAACTTCCGGTATTCACGCATGAGTTGTTCGTCCTTGTCGTCGGATGTGCTGTGGGCCCGGCATTGTCGTCACCTACTGCTGGCCTTCGGCGTACCAGGTGCGGAATTCGTCGTAGCTGGGCATCTCTTCGGAGTTGGCCTTCGGATCGACCGCGACGTGGATGACGCCGGGTTTACCGCTGGCATAGGCCCGTTTGATCGCCGGAGCGATGTCCTCGTCACGCTCGACGTATTCGCCGTAGCAACCGAACCCCTCGGCGACCTTGTCCAGTCGCGTTCCGGTGCCCCAGTGCACCCCTGTCTCGAGCGAGCCTTGCCCGAATGTCCGTTTGTACACACCGACTTCCAGCCCCCACGCGTAATCGACGCCGACCACACACACCAGCGGCAGATTCAGTCGCACGGCCGTCTCGAGTTCGGCGATCTGGAACTGGAACGAGGAATCACCGGTCACGAGCATGACCGGACGCCGACGGCCCTCGGCGACGGAAGCGCCGATGGCATAGGGCAATCCGGTACCCAGATGCCCGAAGTTCTGATTCCACATCACATCGTGCGGTTTGGCCTGTGAATAGGTCCAGCCGAAGATCGTCGTGGCGCCGCCGTCGCGGGCCATGATGCCATCGGCGGGGAACGCCTTGGTCGCCTCCACGATCATCCGGGCCGGATGTACGGGAGACATTCCACTGGGCGCGGTTTCGGCCAGCTCGGCCAGGCGCGCGGCATCACGCTCGATCCACTGGGCCAGTTCCGGCGACGCGGTGCGCGGCGTATCGCGCAGGGCCGCCACCAACTGCGGCACGATCGCCCGCAGATCACCCACGAGCGGAACATCGATCGGCCGGTTCACCCCGATCGCGGATGGATCCTGTTCCACCAGAATCCAGGTCCGGTCCTGTTCACCGGCCACCCAGTGCCGGCCGCGGCCGAAGTGCACCGGCTCACCCAGCTCGGTACCGATCGCGACGCACAGGTCCGACTGCACCACCGCCTCCACCGCCGACGGAGAGAAGCCGTAGGGGAAGGTGCGGTCCTCGAGCCCGGCGATGTAGGAGGTGCCGCCGGAGGTCTGGATAACCGGCGCGGCCATCAGATCGGCCAGCTCCCGGACCGACTCCCCGGCACGCGCGGTGTGCACACCGTGACCGATCAACAGGATCGGCTGCTTCGCCGCTCGAATCGCTTCGGTGGCGGCGGCCACCGCGTCGGGACCGGCGGTCTGGCCGACGAGCCGATAGCGATGCGGTGACATGGCAGGGGGTACATCGAGCTCTTCGAGGATCACATGCTGCGGATACTCGATATAGACGGGACCCGGGGTTCCCGACACCGCCTTGCGCAGGCCCTCGCGAATGATCTCGTCGGTCTGATCCGCGTATTCGATACTGGCGCTGTACTTCACGGCGTTCTCGATCAGCGGGGCCTGCTGGACGAACTGGATACGTCCGCGCCGCACCCGCTGCTCGGTGATCCGGGCGCGCTGACCGCCCAGGAAGATCACCGGACTGTTCTCCACCTTCGCGCACATGATCGCGCCGGACAGATTCGCCAGGCCTGGACCGAGCGTCCCGATACATACCGCGGGCTTTCCGGTCATCCGCGACACACCCTCGGCCATCATCCCGGCCGACTCCTCGTGATGAGGTGCCACCACATTCCAGCCGCGTTCCTCGGCGAGATGGAACAGATGCACGAAGTTGGGATCCGGAATCCCGAACAGGGTGTTGATGCCCTCCGCCTCGAAGAGTTCGAGAATGCGTTCGTAGACCTTCACTGCTGTTTCCCTTCCGTGGCCGGCCCCGAGGCGGCGACCCCCTGTGTGGCCATCGCGAAGCTGCGGCCGATGTGATCGGCGTGCGCGCTCAGCGGTGGCAGGATCCACGAGTCGTCGGTGTCGCGGATCTCATCAATACGTGCGGCGACCTCGTCGACTGTCCAGGACGCCTGGTGGACGCCCGGGGTTTCGGCGAGGTAGGCCCGGGCGACGCGCCCGGCGATGGCGACGAGCAATTCGCCGGTGAGCGTGCAGGATTCGTGGGCCAGATAGGCCACGGCCGGGGCCACCAGTTCCGGCCGCATATCGGGATAGGCCGAGGTGTCGATCCCCGCCGCCATCCGGGTGACCGCCGAGGGCACGATGATGTTGGACCGCACGCCCACATCGGCGCCCTCCAGGGCCACCACATTCGACAGCCCGATCATGCCCGCCTTGGCGACCGCGTAGTTGGCGACCGCGCGATTGCCGTAGAGGCCGCCGATCGAGGAGGTCAGCACCACCCGTCCGTATCCGGCCTTGCTCATGACCGGAAACGCCGCGCGCACGGTGTGGAACGCGCCGCGCAGGTGAACGTCGAGAACCGCCTCGAAATCGTCGTAGGTCAACTCGGTCAGCGAGCCGTAGCGCACGTTGCCGGCATTGTGCACCAGGATGTCCAAGCGGCCGAAATGCTCGAGTGCCGATTCGACGATCGCGCGACCACCGGCGGGAGTCGCCACCGACTCCGTGCACGCCACGGCGGCGCCGCCGGCGGCCTCGATCTCGGTGACCACCTCGGCGGCGACACCGGCGTCGTCGTTCTCCCCGCGCATACTGCCGCCGGGATCGTTCACCACCACCCGGGCGCCGAGCCCGGCCAGCAGCAGCGCGTAGGCGCGACCGAGGCCGCGCCCGGCACCGGTGATCACGGCGACACGATCGTCGAATCTCAGCTCGCTCAACGAATTGTCCTCTCGCGTAATGCCTTCCGGACCTCGATCACTTCTTCAAGGCCAGACCTTCGAGGTCGCCGGCGTCGCGCCAGCCCTGCAGCAACTCCTCGAGTACGTAGAACCCACCCCAGAACGGATCGCCGAGGAATGAGCGGCCGTTGGGCTCACCCTCGCTGTTGTAGTAGCCGGGCGTGCATTCGGTGGTGAATGTGCTGTTGTCGATCGAATGGGCGCGAATGGTCTGTACCCAGCCCTCTTCGGCCGCCGCGGTGGGTTCCACGCGGGTCGCTCCGCGGGTCTGCGCCTCGGCGATGATGTAGGCGATGTGATCGGCCTGCTGTTCGTACATCAGCGTGGTGGCCGCGGTGACCCCGCCCTGGACGAATCCGGTGGCGAAATGGTTGGGGAATCCGTGCGCCATGATTCCGTGCAGGGTGCGGAATCCCTTGCCCCAGTGCTCGTACAGCGACTTTCCGCCGCGCCCGGCGAACGGTGCGATATCGAACTGCCGTTCCAATGCGGTGGTGATCTCGAAGCCGCTGGCGAACACGATGCAGTCGACCTCGTATTCGACGCCGTGCGCGATGATGCCCTTCTCGGTGATGCGCTCCACACCCTTGGTATCGGAGACATCGACCAGGGTGACATTGGAGCGGTTGAACGTGGGCAGATAATCGTCGTTGAATACCGGCCGCTTGCACAGATTGCGGTAGTACGGCTTGAGTGTCTCGGCGGTCTCGGGATCCTCGACGATCTCGGCCACACGCAAGCGCAGCCGTTCCATTGCCCGATAGTCCTCGATTTCCTTGAGTTCGAGGAATTTCGCCGGATCGGCCAGTGCCGCCCAGCCGTTGGTGGCGTCCAGTTTGGCGGCCAGATTGCGCGCGACCTCGGTCCAGCCGTCGCAGATCAGATCCGGTTCGCCCGGGGAATAGAAGGCGTAGGCGGCATTGTGGAAGTTGCGCTGGCGTTCGGCGCGCCATCCCGGCTCCAGGGATTTCACCCATTCCGGATCGGTCGGGTGGTTGTCGCGTTCGAAGATGTAGGACGGTGTCCGCTGGAAGACTGTGACGTGTTCGGCGCCCCGCGCCAGATGCGGAATGGCCTGAACGCCACTGGCTCCGGTGCCGATGACCGCGATCTTCTTGTCCGCGATCCGATCCAGGCCGCCGTGCAGATCGCCGCCGGTGTACTCGTAATCCCAGCGCGCGGTGTGGAACGTGTGGCCCTTGAAATCGGTGATCCCCGGAATGCCGGGCAATTTCGGGCGGTTGTAGGGCCCCTGGCACATGACCAGGAACCGGGCGCGGATATCGTCACCGCGATTGGTGGCGATGCGCCAGCGCTCGATGTCCTCGTCCCACTCCAGCGAACGCACCAGCGTGTGGAAGACGGCCTTGTCGTAGAAACCGAAGTGCTTTCCGATGCGCTGCGCGTGTTCGTAGCATTCGTCGCCGTGGGAGAACTTCTCCTTCGGCATGAAGCCGGTTTCCTCGAGCAATGGCAGATAGCAGTAGGCATCGGAGTCGATCTGGATTCCGGGGTAGCGGTTCCAGTACCAGACACCGCCGAAATCACCTGCCAGTTCGATGATCCGGAAGTCGTCGACACCCGCCTCCTGCAATCGATGCGCGGCGATCAAGCCGGCGAATCCACCGCCCAGGATCGCCACCTCGATATCGGCCTCGATCGGTGCTCGCGGGGTCACCGGCAGGTGCGGATCGGCCTCGTAGAATTCGGCGAATTCGTTCTCGGCCTCGAGATACTGTTTCTGCCCCTCGGGACGCAGGCGCTTATCCCGTTCGGCGAGGTACTTCTGCCGCAGGGCCTCTTTATCGACCTCGGGGGTCTCCGTAGGGGCGCAGGGTTTCATTCGAAAATCCTTGTGACTGGTGGGTTTCGGGTCAGGAAGTCAGATCGGTGGGCTCGCCGGTACCCATAAACGACGCGAGATTGTGGTGCAGGTTGACGATCGTGCGCTCGCGATACGGATTCGGTTTGGGCCCGGAGAATCCCCGTGATTTCATGCCCTGCTGGACCGCCGCCATATTGTCGAAGTCCTGCGGCAGCACCGTGCGCCACCCGGGATCACCGACCGGGGTGTAGATCCATTCGGTCTCCGGTTCCGCACCGGGCGGGAACAATTCGAAGACCGCGGCCTCGAAGATGCACTTGTCCGGGTCGTGGCCGTAGGGCCGGAATCGATAGCACAGCATGTTGTTGAGCGCGTGCCCGATCTGGAAGTTGGGGAAGATCTGCCAGGCGGTGCCGGCTTCGGCGACGACCTTCGGATCCACGGTCGGCCAGATCACCCCGCGCTCGGCGTCTTCCTTGCGGCAGGTGTCGAGCCAGTACCGCATCACCTGATCGGGCGGGGTGTCGGCGGGGAGTTCCCCGGCCAGCCGATTCGCGACCTCGACCATGGTCTCGGTGGTGTTGGTATTGGCGTTCTCCCAGGTGAAGTTCTGCAACTGCGCGGTCGATATCCGTGCGTCGGGCCCGGAGCCGATGCGCAGTTTGCCCTGGTTCTCCTCCATGCCCTTCGGAGCGTCGTAACCGATATTGCTGTGCAACCCCTGCGCGCGTCCCCACCCGAGGAAGTCACCGAAGTTCATGAACTCCGGATGGGTGTAGGGGACGTGATAGGTCTCCATGAACGCCTCGAAGGCGACTTTCCAGTTGCAGTCGAAGGTCAGCCAGCGCCGCCACCGGTAGCGCATATTCTCGAGCTGGAACGGATCCAGCAGGGAGGCAGCGGGTTCGAGGTAGTCGCGCAGCGATTCGCAGTCGGGGTCGAGGTTGATCCAGACCCAGCCGCCCCAGGTGTCGATGCGTACCGGCGGCAGTCCGTCGTTGCGTTCGGTGAGCCCGCAGGTCCAGTCGCCGCGTTCGGGGACGAAGGTGTTGCGCCCCTCCAGGTCGTAGCGCCAGCCGTGGAAGCCGCAGACGAACTGCTTGCGCTGACTGTGTGCGTTGTGTGCCCCGGGCGGGGTGTCGACGAGGCGGCGGCCGCGGTGGGCGCAGACGTTGTGATAGGCGCGCAGGGTATCGGCGGCGGTGCGGACCACGAGAACGGAGTCGACGGCGATCTCGTAGGTCAGGAAATCGCCGACGCGCGGGAGTTCCTCCACCCGGCATACCTGCTGCCACACCTTGGCCCAGAGCTTGTCAGCCTCGGCGCGGGCGTATTCGGGGGAGATGTAGGCCTCGACACCGATCGTCTTCGGTGTCGACAACGGTGGCGCCGCAGCTGTTTCGGTGCTGCTGTCGGCGATATCGGTCATGACTTCTCCTGACGGCGTCTCAGCGGGTGATGGCGGCGCGGAACCCGTCGTCCTCGAGGAACAGCGAGGTGTTGTCCGCACCCAGATGGGTCCATTTGAGGTTCAGCCCGCCGTCCACGAGCACTGTCTGCCCGGTGATGTAGCTGGACAGTTCGGACAGCAGGAACAGGATCGGACCGGCCTGTTCCTCGGGGCGGGCCCGTCGGCCCATCGCGATGGCGCGCCGGTCGCGTTCCGGATCGGCGCCGACATAGGTGCCCGAGGCCGGGGTGGCGGTAACGCCCGGTGCGACCGCGTTGACCCGGATTCCGTCGAGCGCGAGTTCGGCGGCCATCGTCCGGGTCGCGGCGACGAGTGCGGCTTTCGCGGTGCCGTAGGCGATGTGGAACGGTGCGGCGTTCATACCGCTGATCGAGGACAGTGACACGATCGAACCGGGCCGGCCTGTGGATTTCAGCTCCGCGGCGACCGCCTGGCTGAAGAAGAACATCGTCTCGAGGTTCCACTCGAACAGCGCCCGCCAGTCGGCGCGGGTGACCCGGGTAGCGGGCATCCACGTCGCCGGTGCCGCGCCACCGGCGATGTTGACCAGCCCGTAGAGCTGCCCGTCGGCGCGACGAGCCTGTTCGAGGACGGTCGCGATACCGTCGTCGGTGGCCGCGTCGGAGGCCACCGGGGTGACCGGAAGCCCTTGTGCGGCAAGGGGTGCGATATCGATATCGAGCTTCTCGGCGGACCGGCCGACGGCGATCACGTGCGCACCCGCCTCGGCGATGCGCCGGGCGACCGCGGTGCCGATACCGCCTCCGCTGGCGCCCGAGACGATGACGACGCGCCCGTCGAGCCCGAAGAAGTCGTCGAGGCTCATACCTATCGCTCCTCGCGCCGGATCGCGAGCACACTGCCCTCGGCGTCACCGGACAGATACAGCGTCCCGTCCGGTCCGGCGGCGAGGCCGGTGAACGGTCCCTGCGGACCGGAGAACGGCAGCAGGCCCTTCAGGGGTTTCGGTGTCACCCCGGGCGGTGCGCCCACCGGCAGATGTTTCGCGATGACTTGGCGCGCACCGGTTTTCGGATCGACCTCGATCAGTGTCCGGGCATCGACGTCCACGATGTAGAGCAGGTCGTTGTAGACCGCGAGTCCCTGCGGGCGCTGCAGGCCGTCGATGACGGTATCGACGGCGGAACCGTCGACCGCGACCACCCGCCCGGCGCCGGCCTCGGCGACCAGGCAGGTGCCGTTCGCGGTGAACGCCACGCCCATCGGATCGTGCAGGCCGCGCGCCAGGACTTCCGAGCCGCCGGAACGCACCGCGTGCACCGAGCCGGTGCCGAGATCGGCGACCGCGATGGTGCCGCGCGCCGAGACCGCGACACCGTAGACCTGATCGAGCCCGTCGAAGAGTACCTCGCTCTCGGCGGCGCCGGGCCGATAGTGGGACACCGATCCGTTGCCGGTCACGATGAACTCGCCGTCGCCGACCGCGGTGAGGCCGCGAATGTATCCGGGATATCCGGGACTGAAAAGCATTCCGGCGGTATAGAGTTCGCCGCCGGGCGGCATCGCGAGCAGGAAGGTGCCGTCGGCGATGTAGAGGGTGCCGTCGGCGCTCACGGTCAGGTCCAGCGGCCAGGTCAGGCCGTCGGCCAGGGCCGTACGGGTCTCCCCGCCGCTCAGGATCTCGGTGATCTTGCCGGTGAAGCCGGAGACGAACAGGCGTCCGCCGACGAAGGTCAGATTGTCCAGGCCGGGGCCGACTGTGGCCAGGACGGTGCGCTCGCCACTGCGCGGATCGATCCGCAGTACCTCGCCGGTGGCGACCTGGGTGGACACGATATTGCCCGCCGCATCGAATTTCACCGCGTCCGGGCCGCCGAGATCCGCCGCGACGCGTTCGGGCTCGCCGCCCTCGGGATCGATGCGCCAGATCTCGTTGCTGCCCAGCAGGGGGTAGTACAACTTGCCGTCCGGCCCGACCTCGAGGGCGTTGGGCATCGGGAGGTTGTCCAGCAGGATTCGGGGTGCGCCACCGGCGAGATCGAGTTCCATCAGACGGCCGCCGGGGCGGCATTCGTCGACGAACAAGCGGCCCTGATGGAAGGTGATGCCGTTGGCACCGGGAATGTCGTCGCGCAGCACCCGGGTCGCGCCCGCGGCGTCGCGGACACTGATCCGCCCGTCGTAGTACTCGGTGATGTACAGGTCGCCGTCGGGTGCGAAGGCGATGTCATCGGGTGCGACGACCTCGCTGCCCATCGCGCTGATCGTTTCCAGATCGCCGGTCTCCGGGTCGAGGGCGCTGATTTGGCTGCCCGCGACCTGGGCGATATAGATACGGCCGTCGGCGCCGGTACGAATGCCGTTGGCGCCGAACAACCGGCTGGGTGAGGTGACCCGTTGCAGGGTCCATCCGTCGGCCACGTTTGCCGCGGTGGTGGTGATGTAGCGCGCGGGTGGAGTCACCGCGGAGCCTCCGTACTGCTCGGGAACGGTTCGTTCGGAATCGGTCGGCGTTGCTCGGGAATTCGCCGGCGAGGCGAAATCGCCGAACGGGCGGCATCACCGTGTCCTGCGCGGGACGATGGTGATGTAGCGCGCCTTCTCGTAAGTGGAGAGCGTAGTTCTCACTTGGCTAGCATTCAAGTGTTGTTATCATTGATAGGATTGACGTAGCATGCGCGAGCCATCGATCATCACCTGCGGCGACGCCGTCCGCGGGGGAGGAGGCTCCTCGTGCCCGTTGTCGTCGCGACGCCCCGATTCCGCTTCTCCGATCTGATCACCTTCGCCGGATACCGGCAGGGCGCGATCGCTTTCCTGCAGTACGGAACCGCCGTCGGTGCGGTCTATTTCGTGGTCGGCCCACTACTGGCGGCCATGGTGCCCGATGTCGGCTGGAGCCTGGGCGTGGTGTCCGCGGCACTGCTGGTGCGCGGCCTGCTTTCCGCCGCGATGGGTCCCTTGACGGGTTGGCTGGTGTCCCGGTTCGGGGTGCGGCCGGTCGTGCTGATCGGCGGGGCGACCACCGCCGTCTGTACCGCGCTGACCGGGCTGGTGCGCAATCCGGTCGAATTCATGATCGTGTTCGGTATCGCCCTGACGGTGGCCGACTCGTTCATGGGGTACACCCCCGCCGCCACCCTGGTGCAGAAGTGGTTTCTCGGCAGGCGCGCGGTGGTGATGGGATTCGTCAACTCCGGTGCCGGGTTCGGCGGCCTGATCTTCGCACCGCTGATGGGACTGCTGGTTCGCGAATTCGGCTGGCGCCACGCGATGTTCGCGCTGGCGATGATCATCGCGGTGCTCGCGATGCCGGCGCTGTGGCTGCGCGATGATCCGCGTGCGGCCGGGCAGTGGGTGGACGGGGTGGCCGGGCGGGAGATTCCGGCCGACGGTGAAACGGATGTGATCGGCACCGTGCAGCAGCCCGTGCGCCGCATTCTGCGCAGTCCGGTGTTCTGGATGCTGTTCGTCGTCTTCGGTATCGAGGCCTGGTCGCTCGGCACCTATGCCGCGTACCAGGTGCTGTATCTGCGCAGCGTGGGTGTGGGCGAGCAGGTGTCCTCCGGCGCGCTGGGAATCGCGGCGGGGGTGGCGGCCTGCTCGGGAATCCTGTTGTCGCGCTTCAACGACCGGATCAGCCCCTACTACGTGCTGATCGCCTCCACCGCGGCGATGACGGCCGGGTCGGTCATCTTCGCCACCGCGCGCTCGAGTCCGCCGCTGTATGCCTACTCGATCCTGTTCGGTGCGGGTTACGGCATGCTGGTGCCGACGGTCGCGGTCGCTCTCGGCCGGTATTACGGCGCCCGCAACTTCCCCCGGGCCTTCGGGGCGGGACAGCTGGTGGCGGGCACGATGGGCGGGCTCGGCCCGTATCTGACCGGGCGCATCGTGGATGCCACGCACTCCTACGAGATCCCGGTGAATCTGGTGACCGGACTGCTGGCCGGATCGGTGGTGCTGGCTATTGCGGCACGGCCACCGCGGCACGCGCTGCGTCCGGTGCGGGAGGTCGATCCCGCGGTGGCTCCGGCAGCGGCCGCGCGGGCGCTGCCGGAACCGCCCGGGGACTGATCAGGCGTCGCCGGATTCCGCCGGGCGCACAGCGCTTTCGGGGTCGCGCGGACCCTGGTCCAGCCGGAACGGCGGATATTCGTCGCGCATCAGCGAGGCATAGGCCCGCACCCGCAGGGTCCATCGATTCACGCCGAGGACGAAGTCGAACAGTCCGCCCGGATAGCGTCCGGTGAACAGCAGCGCGATCGCGGCGACCAGAACCAGGATGAACAGCAACGGTATCCACACCATGGTCATGCCGTCGTCGTCACCGCTCCAGGAGCGCGCGCCGCCGACGAACGCCCATACGATCAGATACTGCGGAATCGCCAGCAGCCACCATTTGATCAGGACCAGCCCGCGATGCAGCCGTTCGGGATACTCCACGTCGAGATCGGCGGGATAGTTCTCGTCGGGACGCAAGCTGAACGGCGGATACCGATCGGTGCCCAGCGCCGAGAAGGCGTAGAAACGCACCCGCCACGACCAGCGCATGACACCGACATTGAAGTCGAACAGGCCGCGGGGATAGCGGCCGGTGATCAGAATCGCGAAGAATGCGATGATCGTCACCACCGAATACGCGATGTGCAGGAAGAACAGCGCGATGTAGTGCGGAATGGCCAACAGCCACTTGACGATCCACTGCCAGCGCGACAGCGCGGGATCCAGATCGCCGCGCACGTGAACCGGATAGGGCGATACCTCGGGTTGCATGTAACGCTCCTCTCGGGGGACGCGGCGCGACGATGCCGCGCCGGATGATGCCAATTGTTTCGCACCAGACCGGCGCGGTCGGGCAATTCGGGCCGACACGCGGTAACGGCCGAGCCGGCCGGGAATAGCGGGGCGTGGCCGCGAGGTTCGGGATCTACATGCAGATCGGAGTCAACACCTTCCTGACCGACGAGGGCATCGCCCCGCGCGTACTCGGTCCCGCACTGGAGGAACGCGGATTCGAATCCCTGTTCCTGGCCGAGCACTCCCACATTCCGGCGAGCCGGGAGTCGCCCTATCCGGGAGGCGGGGAACTACCGCGCGTGTACTACCGCACGTTGGATCCCTTCGTGGCACTGGCCGCGGTCGCGACGGTGACCGATCGGCTGGTACTGGGTACCGGGGTGACGCTGCTGATCCAGCGCGATCCGATTCACACCGCCAAGGAGGTGGCCACCCTCGACCACCTGTCCGGGGGGCGTGTCGTATTCGGTGTCGGCGTCGGCTGGAACCGGGAGGAGATGGCCGACCACGGTACCGATCCGCGCACCCGCGGGGCACTGCTCGATGAGCAGCTGGCCGCGATCCGGGCCATCTGGACACAGGATCTGGCCGAATATCACGGCCGCTTCGTCGATTTCGATCCCATTTTCGCCTGGCCCAAACCCGTGCAGCGACCGCATCCTCCGGTCTTCATCGGCGGCGGTGCCGCCGCGGCGCAGCGCGCGATCCGGCTCGGACTGGGCTGGGTGCCCAATGGTGTCGCCGATCCGGCCGAGGTGCCCGCACAGCTCGCGGCGGCCCGTGATGCCGGAATTCCCGTCGCGATCACCCCGGCCGCACCGGATCCCGCACTGCTGGACGCTTACGCCGAAGCCGGCGTGGAACGGGTGACCCTGTCCCTGCCGACCGTGCCGGAATCGGAATCGCTGCGCATCCTCGACGAGTTCGCCGCCGTCGCGCAGCGCTATCGCGCCTGATCCGGAACCGTCGGTGGCGCGTGGAGACCCGATTGCTACAGGCGAAGCCTTGGTCCGGCGGCGATCGCTTGGCGGGCCAAATCCGAGGAGGCGTTGACCATCCCGGAGTCGTAGCGCTCGAGAACCACCGACTGAGTGGCGCGCAGGTGTGACCGGGCCAGGCGTTCGGCCTCCGTATCGTCGCCGTCGGCGATGGCGGTGACCAGGCGGGCGTGCACCCGCGCGGCGTCGTGGGCCTGGGACTTGGACGGGTATTCGCCGCGGCGGGTGAGCGTCTCGGCCCAGGCCTGCTCCTGCGCCGACCAGAGGGTGACCAGACTCGACACCACACACCGCACCGTCGCGTTGGGCGTGAACGCGACCACCAGATCGTGGAATTCGCGCGCGGTGCGGGTGAATTCGACACCGTCGCCGACCGCGTTCTCGCAGGCGTGGATATTCGCCTCGAGTGCGGGGACGACCACTTCGGCGCGATCGGGACGGCGCGCGCACTCGGCGGCACACAGTGGCTCGAGCATCTGCAGTCCGGCCGCCAGGTCGGCGAGTGTGACCCGTGCTCCCTGCAGTGCGAGGCCCAGATGGTAGGCGGCCGAGGATTCGTCGGGGCGATGGACCTCCGCACCGCCGACATTGCCGCGTCGCACGGTGACCAGGCCCTCGGTTTCCAGGATGCGCAGCGATTCCCGGATCGACGGATAGCTGACACCGAATTCCTTGACCAGCTGGTCCTGGGTGGGGAGGCGGTAGTCGTCGTCGCCGGAAAGGATGCGGGTGCGCAGCTCGGAGGCGACCGTTTCGGCGATGCGGCGCTGCGGGATCCGCCCGCGCCGTGGGCTCGTCACGCGGGCTGCCTTGTGTCCATCGGGGAATTCTAACCAGCCGATCCTGACCATTCAAATATTGCTATCCTTATGAGGATTGAAGTACCGTCGGACAATGGACTTCACGATGGGGGAGGCCGCTACCGAACTCCGAGATGAGTTGCGGCACTTGGTGACCGAACATGTCCCCGCGGACTTCCTCGGTGCCTTCACCGATGATCCAGCCGATTTGGAGATCGCGCAGCGGTTCTGCGGTCTGCTCGCCGAGCGCGGGCTGTTGTGCGCGGCGTGGCCGCAGGAATTCGGCGGCCGCGGCGGGTCGGTGTGGGAGCAGACGGTGGTCCGCGAGGAAATGTGGGCCAATCACGAACCGCGCGGCGCGCAGTACATGGGTGTCAACTGGGTCGGGCCGACGATCATGCGCCACGGCACACCCGAACAGCAGCGCACCCATCTGCCACCCATCGCGCGCGGCGAGGTGATCTGGTGCCAGGGTTTCAGCGAACCCGAGGCCGGTTCGGATCTAGCCTCGCTGCGCACGACCGCCCGCCGCGACGGTGACGGCTGGCTGGTCAGCGGGCAGAAGATCTGGACCTCCTACGCCACCATGGCGCAATGGTGTTTCCTGTTGGCGCGCACCGAGACCGGTGAACGCAGACAGCAGGGCCTGACAATCTTCCTGGTGCCGATGTCGGCGCCGGGGATCCAGGTGCGACCCATCCGGGCGATGATGGGCCCGCATCACCTCAACGAGGTATTCATCGACGATCTGCGGGTCACCGCGGCGGATGTGCTCGGCACGGTCGGTGAGGGCTGGAAGGTGGTGCAGGAGGTATTGGCCTTCGAACGAGTCGGCATCGCCCGCTATGCCCGCTGCGAACGCCTGCTCCGCGCCGCGCCCGAAGTCCTCGGGCAACGCTGGGACGAGCTGCCCGCCGAACTGCACGACCGCTGGGCCCGCATGCTGGTGCACTGCCGCCGGGCCCGGCTGCTGGCCTACCGCGTGGTCGCCATGCAGGCCGAGAACCGAGTGGCGCCGGGTGACGCCGCGGCCTATCGGATCGCGGTGACCCGGCTGGACCAGGACAGTGCCGAAGTACTCACCGAAGTGGCCGACGCGCTGCCCGCGGGGCCGGCCACCGAGCGGGAGAACTGGTTCCGCCGTGCGGTGGCCGATCACTGGCGGTATTCACAGGCGGCGACCATCGCCTCCGGAAGTATCGAAATGCAGCGACTGTTGTTGTCCCGAGCAATCCTGGCGGCATCGTGAATATCGAATTGAGCAAGGAGGCGGCCGATTACGGCCGCGAGGCGATCCGGGCGTTCGAGGCCGCCGGCGGGGATCGGCTGCTGGCCGATGCCGAGGCCGAACCCACCCGCCGCGCCGACGCCGTCGGCCCTGTCCTGGCGGGACTCGGCGCGTGGGAGCTGGACCCGCGGAGCGACGACGACGATCTCGAGGCGGCGGGTGCGCTGTGCCGCAGCGCGGGCTACTGGGGACTGCCGTATCCGGTCGCCGAGCGACTGGCCCGCCCGGTCGATCGCGACGTGGACGGTCTTCTGGTGGTGACCGAAACCGGGCCCCGCGCCGCGGTGGCCGATCTCGATCTGCGGTGGGCCGCGGTCACCGTGCGGGGTGCGCGGTTCACCGCGCGGGCGCTGTCCGACGGCGTGCCGCCGCGCGCCTCCGCGTTCGTGGCGCCGCTCGAATTGACCGTCGTCGACGAGGACGGCGGAACGGACGCGGCACTCGCGCTGACCCTGGGGTGCTGGACGCTGCTGGGGATGCTCGACCGCGCGGTCGAGCTCACCCGCGCACATGTGCTGCTGCGCACCCAATTCGGGCAGCCGCTGTCGAAATTCCAGAGTGTGCAGTTCCAGCTCGCCGATGCCGAGGTGGAGCGCAACGGCGTCGATGTCCTGGCCAAGTACGCGCTGTGGAGCGCGCGCCGCGGTGGGGCCGACGCGGTGGCGGACGCGCTGGCCGCGCGGACCGCCGCCTTGGATGCCGCGGAGATCGTGTTCCGCGTCGCCCACCAATTGCACGGTGCCGTCGGATTTTGCGACGAATCGACACTGTCGTGGTTGTCGCGTTACAGCCTGCCCTTGCGCCGGTTGCCCTGGGCGAGTTCGGGCACCCGAGACCGTCTGACCCGGCAGGTCGGCACCCGGGGCCTGTCCGGGCTGTTCGACACCGACAGGGACGCACCGGCTGCGAGTCGGCAGTGAATGCACATCTGCGCGGAATGCGAAAAGGCGGTAAATGCCTGTGACGGCAGAATATTCGAACTACGACCTGCCCGATGTGCTGACCGTGACGGCCACCGGCCCGGTCCGGACGGTGACCATCAATCGCCCCGCGGAACTGAACGCAGTGAACGAACCGCTGCACTGGGCGCTGGCGAATGTCTGGCGGCAACTCGCCGCGGACACCGCCGCGAAGGTGGTCGTGGTGACCGGCGCCGGGCGGGCGTTCAGCGCGGGCGGCGATCTGGATTGGATCACCTCGTTCCTCGACGATCCGGTGGCGCGCGAGGAAAGTCTGCGCGAGGGTGCGCAGATCATCGAGGAGATGTTGCGTTTCCCGCTGCCGGTGATCGCGGCGGTGAACGGCCCGGCGATGGGGCTGGGGGCGAGCGTCGCGGTGCTGTCCGACGTCGTGCTGATGTCGCGCGCCGCGTATCTGGCCGATCCGCATGTGAGTGTGGGCCTGGTCGCCGGGGACGGCGGGGCGGCCTTCTGGCCGTTGCTCACCCCGCTGTTGCGGTCGCGGATCTACCTGTACACCGGTGACCGTATCGACGCCCCCACCGCGGTGGAACTCGGCCTGGCCACGTCGGTATCGGAACCGGACGAACTCGTCGAGGACGCCATGCGGCTGGCGCAACGGCTGGCCGCCCAGCCCGCACCCGCGCTGCGAGCGACCAAACGGGTGGCGAACATGTACTTGTCGCAGGCGCTGAGCGGAGCGATGCAGGCGGGGTTCGCCGCCGAATCGGTCACGATGTGCTCACCGGAACACCGCGAACGTTTGCTGGCACTGCGTGCCCGGGCGGGGAGGTAGCCGATGGAATCGCCCGCCGAATTCCGGCAGCGGGTGCGCGACTGGTGCGCGGCCAATATCCCGGCCGACTGGCGCGATGCCCAGACCGGCGCCACCGACGCCGAGTTCGCGGCCTTCCAGCAGCAGTGGTTCCAGCGGTTGCGCGCGGGCGGATTCGCGGTGCCGCACTGGCCCTCGGAGTGGGGCGGCGGGATGCCGGTCACCCAGCAGGCGGTGCTGTATTCGGAACTGGCCGCACACGACGCCCCCCGGCTGGTCCTGGCCTTCGTATCGATCCATCACGCGGCCGCCACCCTGCTCGCCGCGGGCACCGACCGGCAGCGGCGGCGGCATCTGCCCGCGATTCTGGACGGTGAGATCTGGTGTCAGGGCTTCTCCGAGCCGGGGGCCGGATCGGATCTGGCGGCCTTGACGACCTCGGCGCGGCGTCGCGGTGACAACTATGTCGTCAACGGCCGCAAACTGTGGGCCAGTGGCGCCACCTTCGCCGACTGGTGCCTGCTGCTGGCCCGGACCGATCCGGACGCGCCCAAGCGGCACGGTATTTCGTACTTCCTCATGGATATGCGCTCACCCGGCGTCGAGGTCCGGCCGATCCAGCAGGCGACCGGGGAGTGGCATTTCTGCGAGATCTTCCTCGACGACGTCGCGATCCCGGCCGAGAATCTGATCGGAGCGGAGAACCGGGGCTGGCAGGTCGCCCAGCAGACCCTCGGCGCCGAACGCGGGATGACGATGCTGGAACTGGCCGAGCGACTGGCACACGGCGGATTCGGGCGGCTGGTACGACTGTGTGCCGAGGCGCGTCCCGGCGGTGGCAGCGCATTGGACGATCCGGTGGTGTGCGATCGGCTCGCCCGGCTCGAGACCGAACTGACCGCATTGCGCGGACTGTGTGCCGAACTGGTGGCCGCCGAGGAGCCCGGACCCGCCGGCGCATCGATCGTGAAGTTGTATTACAGCGAACTACTACAGCGGCTCATGGACTTCGGGACCGAGATCGCCGGGACGAGTACCCACACGGTGATCTGCACACCGCGGTCCAGCGGCTGGGAATCGGGAGCGTGGATGCTCGACTTCCTCGGTTCCTGGGAATGGACGATTCCCGGTGGCACCAGCGAGATCCAGCGCACCATCATCGCCGAACGCGGGCTGGGCCTGCCGCGGGAACCGGTGGTGCGATGATGACAGGGCAGCTGTCGCGGCCGGGCGAATTCGCCGAACTCCACGAGGAATTGCGCACCGTCGCGCGCGACGTCCTCGCCACGACCGCCGCGGGGACCACGCAAGACTGGCCGGCGATCGCCGCCGCGGATTGGCCGGGTCTCGAGATCGGCAGCGAATTCGATGGCGCCGGAGTCACTTTCGCCGAGGCGGCGGTGGTGCTGCGCGAGATGGGGCGGGCCCTGACCCGCAGCCCGTACGCGTCGGTCGCGGTCGCGGTGGCCGCACTGGCGCACGCGGAGCCGGGCCCGGCGCGTGACGCGTTGCTGCGCGACACCGCCACCGGTGCGGCCGTGCCTGTGGTGGCACTGAGTGGGGACACCGCACCCGCCGGCAGCGGGCCGGGTGATCCGCCGTTCACGATCTCGCGCGGCAATGGCGGAACAACCATCACGGGCACAACGGAATTCGCCGCCGATATCGCCGCAGCGACCACCGCTCTGCTTCCGGCACGCGATACCGACGGGGAGACTGTCCTGGTGGCTGCCCGGCCGGGAGGACCCGGGATATCGGTTACCGCCCAACCGTGTCTGGACACCACCCGGGAATTCGGCACCTTGTCCGCGCAGGACGCGCTCGTCTACGACGATGCGGTGTGGAGGTGGGGTGCCGGGGGAGCCGACCCGCTGACCGCGACGGTCCGGCGGCTGACGGTCGTCACCGCCGTCGACAGTCTGGGCCTGGCCGAAGCGGCGCTCGCGGCCACCGTCGATCACGTCCGCACCCGCGAGCAGTTCGGCCGCCCGATCGGTTCCTTCCAGGCGGTCAAGCACGCCTGCGCCGACATGCTGGTGAGCCTGCGTACGGCCGGGCAACTCGTCGAGGCCGCCGTGGCCGCCGAGGTCCGAGGCGATCCGGACGCCTGGATCGCCGCCGCTCGTGCCAAGTCGTTCACCTGCGCCGCGGCCGTGGACATCGCGGGCAAAGCCGTTCAGCTGCACGGCGGAATGGGCTACACCTGGGAGAGTGGCGTCCACCGCTACCTCGAACGCGCTACCCTCAACCGATCGCTGTACGGATCACCCGCCGAGCATCGGGCGCGGCTGGCTGCGCGCTACCGCGATCCGGACTTCACGCCCTGACAGTGTTCGCGAAGCGGCGGAGACGGTTCGAGCACGACATCCGCTGGTCGCCGACGACCGGCGCCACCGTCAGCGCGCGGTCCAGCCACCGTCGACCACGATGGTCTGGCCCGTGACATAGGCCGCGGCGTCGCCCGCGAGCCAGGCCACGGCACCGACGACATCCTCCGGCGTGCCGTGGCGGGGCAGGGGGGTGTTGCGGCGCAGGTATTCCAGCGAGCGCTCGTTCTCGTACAGCGGTGCGGTGATCTCGCTGCGGAAGAAGCCCGGCGCTACCGTGTTCACCCGGATCGAATGCCGCGCCCACTGCACGGCCAATTCGGCGGTGAGACCGGATAGTCCGGCTTTACTGGCCGCGTACGAGGCCTGCGGGATGCCCGGGACACCGACCCGGCCGCTGATCGAGGAGATATTGACGATGCTGCCCCGCCCGGCCGCACGCATATGTTCGAATACCGCCTGCGACAGCAACAGCGGTGCGGCGAGGTTCAATTCCAGGGTGGAGCGGATCGCGGGCAGCGGTTCGGCTTCGGCTCGCTCCTCGGTGAACATGCTGCCCGCCGCGTTGATCAGGATCTCCGGTGGTCCCAGTTCGGTGGCGGCCGCGTCGACGACGGCGCCGATCCGGTCCAGTTCCGACAGATCTCCCGCGATCGCGAAACCGCCTATCTCTCCGGCCAATTCGGTCAGTCTGTCGGCTCGCCGGGCCACCACGGCGACGTGTGCGCCCAGGGCGGCGAGGCTGCGCGCGACGGCCGCGCCCAGACCGGAGGACGCGCCCGTCACGATCGCGACCCGCCCCTTAAGATCGAAGAGTTCGGTACCGCCGGATAGCTGCTGCTCGCTCACGCGTCATCCCTTTCAGCGCGGGTGTTGGTCACGGATTATCTGCCGGATTCCGCTGGGCGACGAGATCGGCCAGTCCGGTGCGTTGCAGTTTGCCCATCGCGTTGACCGGCAGCGCCTCGACCTGGGTCCAGGATTCGGGCACCTTGTATCCGGCGAGCTCGCGCCGGCAGAGCTCGGTGAGAGCGGCGAAATCCAGTGCGGGACCGGTGCTCTCGACGACCGCGGCGACTCGCTGTCCCAGGCGCTCGTCCGGCACGGCGCAGACGCCGACCGCGGCCACCTCGGGGTGCGCGGCGATCACCCGCTCCACTTCGAGTGGGTAGATGTTCGCTCCGCCGCGGATGATGACCAGTTTCTTGCGATCGATCACGCGCAGCCAGCCGTCGGTGACGGTACCGATATCGCCGGTGGGCAGCGGGCCGGGTTCGATCGGGCGGACCCGGCCGTCGGCCCAGTGCCCGAGCGCCGGCGCCCATCGGTTCGCCCACGATCCGGAGGTGGCGGGCGCCAAGCGCAATTCGCCGGATTCGCCGGACGGCAGGCGATGGCCGGAGTCGTCGTAGGCGGCGACGTCGAATTGGGGTTGTACCTGCCCGCTGGTTCCTGTGCGCCACGATGAATCGGGGGGATCGATGGAGACCACCGTCGGAGCCTCGGTGAGCCCGTAGGTGACCCGGGGGACCACGCCGTGTGCGTCGGCGAAGGCGGTGCGGACCGAGTCGAGGGTATCGCTGCCGCCGCTCCACACCTCCCGCAGCGAACTCAGATCGTCGTCGCGCCGGGCGAGATCGTAGATCTGCGCGGGTGCGCCGTTCCATACCGTGACCCGATGTGCGGCAATCCATTCCGCGACACCGGCCGCGTCGCGCCGGTCCATGATCACCGCGCAGCCGCCGGCCTGGGCGGTGGTCAGGGTGGAAAGGATCATCATGTTGAGAATGGTGAGCGCGAAGCTGTCGCCGCGGCGCAGGTCCGGGCCCCAGCCGCGGGTCGCCACCGTTACCGCGCCGGGCAGCAGCATGCCGCGCTGCGAGTGCACCACGGCCTTCGGATGGCCGGAGGTGCCGCTGGTGAATCCGATTCCCGCGGGTGCGCCCGGGTCGATGTCGATGTGCGGTGCGGGCTCGGCGGCGGCGAGCAGTTCGGCCCACCGGTCCGGATGCACGGTGTCGCGGACAGTAGCGCGCGATCGCGGGCCCGCCAGCACCACCGAGGGTTCCACGAGATCGCACAGCGATTGCTGTTCCCCCGCACCCGCCGCCTCGCCGATTCCGGCCCAGATCGCGCCGATGCGTTGCGCACCGTGGAAGGCCGCCACGATCGGGAGATCGTTGGGCAGGCAGGCGGCGACCCGATCGCCGGGTCGTACTCCCAGGCTCCACAGGGCCCCGGCCGCACGCCCGGCCTGCTCGTCGAGTTCGGCGTAGCTCCACGCGCCGGACGCGGCTTCGATCGCCGTCGCCTGCGGTCGTGCCGACAGCATCGGGTCCAGAATCGTGGCGATCGATGCGGGTGTGCGCCCGCGGCTGTTTACAGTGCCCACCGAACCTTGATATCACTATCCTTGTAAAGATTCATCAGATAGCGTGAAGGCGTTGCCCCCGAAGACCGTTCGCTCAGCCGCGCGGCCGATGGGGCCCCACCGGCGTGGCACCTGTCGTGGCGCGCGCCGAATTCGCCGGTGCGAAATGTCGAACCAGGGAGGCCCGCGAGCATGCAGCCGCCGAATACCTCCACCCGGGCCGCGGGGCCGCTGTCGGGTGTCCGGGTCATCGATCTGACCGCGATGGTCATGGGCCCGTACTGCACGCAGATCATGGCGGATATGGGCGCGGAGGTGATCAAGATCGAGCCGCCCGCCGGTGACAACACCCGCTACATCTCCGCGGGGCCCGAACCGGGAATGGGCGGGGTGTTCGTCAACGTCAATCGTGGAAAACGCAGCGTGGTACTCGACCTGCGCAGCGAGGCGGGGGCCCGCGCGCTGCGCGAATTGATCCGCACCGGTGACGTATTCATCCACTCGATGCGCGGGCGCGCGATCACGGCGCTGGGATTCGACTACGAATCGGTCGCCGCGCTCAATCCCGCCATCGTCTACACCAATTGCTACGGCTACGGCCGTCGCGGTCCCGATGCCGATCGCACCGCCTACGACGACACCGTCCAGGCCGAATGCGGGCTCCCGTACGTGCAGCAGCGGCTGACCGGGCATACGGCCTATGTCGGCACCATCATGGCCGACAAGATCGCCGGGCTGACGGCGCTCTACGCCACCATGATGGCGCTGTTCCACCGCGAACGCACCGGCGAGGGGCAGGAGGTCGAGGTCGCGATGTTCGAGACCATGGCGGCCTTCATGCTGGTCGAGCACGCGGCCGGGGCATTGTTCGACCCCGCGCCGGCCCCGCCCGGATATCCCCGCGCCCTTACTCCCGATCGCAAGCCCTATCGCACCGCCGACGGGTATCTGGCCGCACTGGTCTACAACGACAAGCAGTGGAACGCGTTCGTCGCGGCGGTCCGGCCGGTCTGGGCCACCGACGAATTCGCGACGCTGGCCCAGCGCGCGGCACGCATCGACGAGGTCTACGCGCTGCTCGCCGAGACGTTCCGGGAGCGGACCACCGCGCAATGGCTGGAACTGCTGGGCTCGCTAGACATTCCGTCCGCGCCGGTGAACACCCTGGCCGACCTGTTCGACAACGAACATCTCGCGGCCGTCGGATTCTTCGAGACCGTCGATACCCCGAACGGCCCGGTACGGTTTCCGGGCCCACCGGCCTGGTTCTCGCGTACCCCCGGAAATGTGGCCGGTCCGGCCCCGCGACTGGGTGCGCACACCGACACCGCCCTTGCCGAGCTGGCACGTGAACCGCGGGGCGAGGGATTGGCGCGCGCCGACGCGAGCGGAGGTCCGGTATGACGATCGTGCGGGATCCGGCGGCACTGGACTGGAGCGAATTCCTGCGTCCCGGCGACTATGTGGTGATCGGTCAGGCCTGTGGCGAACCCACCACCCTGGTGGAAACCCTGCTGGCCCAGGCCGCGCGGATCGGTGAGCTGAGCGCGTTCGTCGCCACCAGCTTCTCCGGTGTGTTCACCCCGGAATCGGCCGCGGGCCTGCGGATGCGCAGTATGGGCGCGATCGGGGCGCTGCGATCGCTGACCGCCGCGCACGCCCTCGATGTGATCAGCTGCCATGTGAGCCAGGTCGGACCCCTGATCGAGTCCGGCGCACTGCCCTGCGACTGCGCAGTGATTCAGGTCGCTCCCGCCGATGCCGACGGTAATCACAGCCTCGGACTGATCGCCGACCACGTCGGCGCCGCGGTACGCACCGCCCGGGTGGTGGTGGCCGAGGTCAACGATCAGGTACCCCGGGTACCCGGTGAGACGATCGCCGGCAGCGAAATCGATTACGCCGTGGTGGTTTCGCGCCCGCCGGTGACCGTCGCGCCGGGGCGGATCGGTCCGGTCGACGAGGCGATCGCCGCGCACGCGGCCGCCTACATCGGTGACGGCGCGGTGCTGCAGACCGGAATCGGCGCGGTTCCCGACGCACTGCTGCGCGCGCTCACCGATCGCAGGGATCTGGGCGTGCACTCGGGCATGGTCGGCGACGGCCTGGTGGACCTGGTGGCGTCCGGTGCGGTCACCAACGCGCGCAAGCGGATCGACACCGGCGTCTCGATCACCGGCGCGCTCATCGGCAGCCGCCGTCTCTACGAATTCGCCGACCGCAACCCCGCGATCCGGCTGTGCCCGGCGACCTATACCCACGATCCGGCCGTGCTCGCGCGGATCGACGATCTGATCACGATCAACTCCGCGATGCAGGTCGACCTCACCGGCCAGGTGAATGCCGAACAGCACGGCTCGTCCTATCTGGGTGGCACCGGCGGTCAGGTCGATTTCGTCCGTGGCGGCGCCCGCTCGCGCGGCGGCCATGCGATCATCGCGTTGCCGGCCACCGCCAAGGGCGGCACCGTGAGCCGGATCAGCGCGGCGCTCGCGGGCCCGGTCACCACGGCGCGCAGCGAGGTCGACATCGTCGTCACCGAATACGGTGCCGCCGAACTGGCCGGGCGCACCCTCGCGGAGCGGGCCCGCCGGCTCACCGAGATCGCCCATCCCGACTTCCGCGCCGACCTGGAACAGGCCGCGGCCGAGATCACGAAGCGAGGATTCTGAATGGCCGGCCAACCGGGCACGTCCGATGCGGTGCTGTTCGACGCTCGCGACGACGGTATCGCCGTCATCACCCTGAATCGCCCGGACCGCCGGAACTGTCTCGACGCGGATGTCCGCGCGGGCCTGTTCGCGGCGTGGGAACGGTTCGAACACGATGCGGCACTGCGGATCGCGATCCTCACCGGCGCGGGGGAGAAGGCGTTCTGCGCGGGCGGTGATCTCGCCGAGATGGTCGCCACCGGTATGCGGGTCCCGCCGCGGGACATGTACGCGCTGCCCTACGACACCATCGAATTGTCGAAACCGACCATCGCCGCGGTGAACGGCGCGGCGTATGCGGGCGGCTGGATGATCGCGCAGGCCTGTGATCTGTGTGTAGCCTCCACCACCGCGCGATTCGCGATCAGCGAGGTGAAGGTCGGCCGGAGTTCCCCCTGGGCCGCACCCCTGATTCATATGATCCCGCAGCGGATCATGATGGAACTGTTGCTCACCGGCGCCCCGATCGATGCCCGGCGCGCCTATGAGATCGGACTGGTGAACCGGCTGGCCGAACCCGATCGGCTGCTTCCTGCCGCGATCGATCTGGCTCGCGAAATACTCAGCGGCGCACCACTTTCGGTGCGCGCCGCGCGCGAGACGGTTATGCTCGCCACGGAGATGGGCCGATCGGCGGCCCTGCGGGCGGCGCGCGCCGCCAGCGAATGGTGCTACAACAGCGAGGATGCGCAGGAGGGCCCGGCGGCCTTCGCGGCGCACCGGCCACCGGTGTGGAAGGGGTGTTGACCGATGCCTGTTCGCGCCGGTTATGCGCCCACCTGTCGAAATGTGATCTGAGGCAAAAGTTGGCACAAATGAGACCCTTGTCACAAGCCGGATAAACGACCTACTGTGTGTTCAGTAGGTTGCTTCGACCAAAGGAGTTCGGTGTCCGGTCAACGACGGCCAGCAAACGTTCGGGCCTACGACACGCTGCTTGCCAAGGGCGAGGAGCGCAAACTCCGCATTCTCGCCGTGGCGCAGCGCATGCTCGCCCGCAATGGATGGCGGTCGACGACCCTCGCGCAGATCGCGCGGGAAGCCGGCGTCACGCCCGCGGGACTTCTGCATCACTTCGAATCGAAGGATCAACTGCTGCACGCGGTGCTCGAGGCACGCGATACCGACGACGAGATGCACGCCGATCGCCAGGGCGATCTGGTCGAGCAGATCGAGGGTGTGGCCGACCGCTTCCGGCGCTCACCCGATCTGATCGGAATGTACGCGGTGCTGCTGATCGAGAACCTCGAACCCGATGCGCCCCTGCATGATCGGCTGCTGGGCCGGTATCGGGCTGCCACCGAGCAGGTGGCCGAGAGTATCCGGCGCGGACAGCGCTGCGGGCGCTACGGCGCCGATGTTGACCCTGCCGTCAAGGCTGTGGAGATAGTCGCTTTTCTCAATGGAATGGAAACGTCATGGCTGCTCGATCCCTCGATTCCACTGACCAAGGTGTTCCAGGAGTACGCTCGGTCGCTCGAACGCGAGCTGATGCGCAACGACGTCCGTTGAAGTACCGGCTCGGTGTGGTGGCGCCGACGGTGACCGAAGTGGTCTGTTGCGCCGGCGGCTGGTTGTTCGATCGCGGAATGGCGGGCTGGGAGGTCACCGTCATCGTCGCCGACCCGACGCACTCGCGCGCGCTGGACATCCTCGGTGCGATCGTGCTCGACCTCGAGGATTCGCTGTCCTCGCCCGCCCACGAACTGCATCCGGACGCGGTCGCACTGGCCGGGGAACTGTTCGAATCCGACGACCGTATCCGGTGCGGTGTCCTCGAGACACTGGATCGCGGCGGGTCGGAGGTCACCCTGCTGGGCGAGCACTGCCCGAGCGAACTGGACTGCCGCGTCGATACCGTCCAGCACCGATTGAGCGTCGCCGCACGGGCTTTCAAGAAGCAGGCCCTGGCAGCGGTGGGTATCACGGTGCCTACCGTGGCGCCGCTGGAGACCTTCCGCAGCGGGGCCCCGGTCTGGGCACCGCCGGTGGATCTGGTGCCGGTGGCGGGCTGACCCCGCCCACCTGGACGCCCCATGATTTGTCGCCCTCCTCGGCGTTTCGCCGCAGCGATCTTCCTCGGTGCGGCGATCGCGTCACCGTTCCTCGGTCTTCACACGCCGCCGGCTGCCGCACAGGAATGCAGCGGTCACGAGGCAAGAATTGCGGGCGACTCGTCGGGCATACTGAGCTGCGAGAACGGGAGATTCGTCTTCGAGCCGTGCCGGACGGGCTGGTATGTGGAGCAGTTGACGCCAGGCGTTTTCGCCTGTGCGCCACGGCCGTAATAGGCGGCACAGGCAACCGACTGGGCCGTTCGATGGTGATTCGGCGGCCCGCCGATATGCGATCGCGCGCACTCGATCGAGCATGGGCCTGACACCGTGCAGCACCGATTGAGTGTTGCCGCAAGGGCTTTCGGGAAGCAGGCGCCGGCGACGGCGGGCATCACGGTGGTTCCGCTGGGACTTCCGCGGCGGCGAGCCGGAGTTGGCGCCGCCGACCGGGGGGCCTCGGTTCGCTCAAGACTCGGGCGTGCCCCCCCTGCCCTTGCGAGTGAGCTCAGCGAGGGCGGCGAGGTGACCATGGTAGGCGGTGCGGCCCTTGGGGCTGAGGGCGAGCCAGGTTCTCGGTTTGCGGCCCACGTAGCCTTTGGCGACATCGAGATATCCGGCGTTCTCGAGCGTGGTCATCGCTTTCGACAGAGTGGATTTGTTGAGGTCGCAGATGTCGGAGACGACGAGAAATTCCGCTTCGGCGCAACCGTCGAGGAATGCCACGAGTTTCAGGCGCGGCAGGGAGGAGAACAGTTCGTTCAGCGCTTCCACGGTCGCGACTTCCAGGACAGGATGCGTGGTCGTGACTGCATGAACCAGATCCATCCGCCCAGGACGACACTGGACGCCACTCGGATCCGTCCGTGCGAGCCCGACAATGCGTAGCCGGCCAGCGGCACCACCATGATCACGGCCAGCAGTGCCACCATCTGCTTCCACTCCACCATCGGGAGCGGGACGATGCCGCGGTCTCGCTGGGTCCGGCGCTGCTGTTGCGCGAGTCTGAAATACACCGAGCCCGAGACGATTCCGCCGATCAGGATGATCCATCCGAACGGTCTGCCGATGCCGTCGTCGACCAGCGTGCAGAGCAACAGGTCGGCGAGCGCTCCCGACAGGCCGGCCGCGACAGGCTGCCATCTGGGCGGCGCGGCAGCCTCGTGCGCCTGCCGCGTAGTAGTGGCAGCGATATCGAGCGCCTGCTGTGGGGTCTGCGCGTCCTGCATAGGTCGACTTTACGTGAATCAGTTGCCAATTGGAAACCGGTTTCCAAGGACGAGACGCCGGCCGGTCCGTCAGCTGTCTCGGCCCGGTATCAGAGGTTCACGATCACCTTCCCCACCGCGCGCCCGTCGGCGACCAGTCGCAGTGCGGTGGGGGAGTCGATGAGGGGGAAGCGGGCACCGATGTGGGGGCGCATACCTGCCGCGAGAAGTGCGTCGAGTTCGGTTTCGTTGCGCCGGAATTCCTCCGGGTCGATGTCCTGGAATTGGAATCCGAGGATGTGAATTCCCTTGACCAGCACCAGGTTCAGTGGGATTCGTGGCACCGTGCCGGAGGCGTAGCCGATGGTGACGAAGCGCCCGCCCCGGCGCAGGGCGCGCAGGGCGGGTTCGCCGAGTTCACCGCCGACCGGATCGATGACGGCATCGGCGCCCTCCGGCAGTGCGGTGCGCAGTGCTGCTCGGAGATCGCCGGCACGGTGGTTGATCAGGTGTCGTGCGCCCAATGACTGCGCCATGTCGAGTTTGTCGTCCGAGGACGCGACGGCCGTCACCGACAGGCCCAGTCTCGCCCCGAGCGCGACCGCCGCCGATCCGACGCCGCCGCCCGCGCCGAGCACGATCAACTCCGCGCGGGCGTCGGCCCGCGCGACCGACCGGATGCAGTGGTACGCCGTGCGATAGGTGACACCGAATGCCGCGGCGTCGGCGAAATCCACACCGTCGGGGATGCGCGCGAGTTTGGTGGCCGGCGCCACGAGTTGTTCCGCGAATGCGCCGTGCAGGCCGGTGCCGGTGACCCGGTCGCCGACCGCGATGGCGGAACCTCCGGGCCCGAGTGCCACCACCTCCCCGGCGAATTCACTGCCGGGAACGAACGGCGGCGGCACGCTGATCTGATACTTGTCTGCCACGAGCAGCACATCGGGGAAGTTGACCGCGGCGGCGTGCACCCGCACCCGGACCTCACCGGCCCCGGGCACGGGGACCGGAAGGTCCTCGATCCCCACCACCTCCGGCGGGCCGTAGTGCGGGCACACCGCCGCCCGCATATACCTCACTTACCCTGCCAGCGTGCTGCGCGTCGTTCGAGGAAGGCCTGGGCGCCCTCGGTGGCGTCGGCGCTGGCGAAAACCTCACGCTGCCAATGCTTCAGGCGTTCGGTGGCCGCGGCGTCATCGGTGACCGCCAGACGGGCGAGTTCCTTGGAGGCGGCCAGTCCCAGCGGCGCATTGGCTGCGACCGTCGTCGCCAAGGCGACGGCGGTATCGAGGACCTCCTCGGGTGCGGTGACAGCGTTCACCAGTCCAATGCGCTCGGCACGCTCGGCGTCGATGAGCTGACCGGTGAGCAGGAGTTCGAGGGCGACACCCAGCGGAATACGGGTGCCTATTCCAGTGCCGCCGCCCGCAGCGAACAGGCCCCGCTTCACCTCGGGGAGACCGAACTTGGCGGCCGAGGATGCCACGATCAGGTCGCACCCCATGAGCAGTTCCAAGCCGCCGCCCACCGCGGTGGCGTTGGCGGCGCCGATGACGGGAACCGGCGTGTGACCCGAGGCCATCCGGGCGTAGGCCTCGAGAGCGCTGTGTTCCTTGGGCGTATCCGCCTGCTTGCCGGACCCGTCGGCGAATTCGCGCAGATCCATCCCGGCGCAGAACGCGCGGTCGCCGGTCCCGGTGAGGATCAGTGCGCGGATCTCCGGATCGGTCTCGGCGGTCAGCACCGCCGCGCCGACACCGCGTAATACCTTGCCGTTGAGTGCGTTTCGGGCCTCCGGGCGATTGATCCGGGCGATGAGCACCGCCTCGCGGCGTTCGACGACGACCTGGTCGGTGGCGGGGTATGCGGCAGTCATCGGATACCGCCGAGGGAAGGCAAGCTTGTCGACGTAGGGGGCAAATGACGATCACACGTTCTTCTAGTATTCGACATACTGCTTCGCTCTTTCCGGGGTTGGCCGCCGATGTGGCAACGAAGTACAGATTGGTCCCGATGGTTCGGGCATTACATGGCGCGGTGCGTGGAGTGGCAGACGATGTTGGGCGATCTGATCTTGTCAATAAGCAGTTCATGGTTCACCGCCCTATAATGTGCGACATGGGGGAAATCGTGCGTTACACCTACCGTTTGCGTCCCGGCGCGCATGCGGTCCGGACGCTCGAAGCGGAGTGGCATCGTTGCCGATTTTTGTGGAACGAGGCCGTTCATCAGCAGAAGTCCGGCGGGAGACCGACATTCGCGAAGTTGTCGAAGATGCTGACGCAAGTTCGTGGGCGTACCCCTTGGCTGAGAGAAGGGTCGCAGGTCGCTCAGCAACAAACGCTCCGCGCTTATGCACGGGCACTTGATCATTCGTTCAGGGTGAGGGGGCGGGGCAGGCCGAAGCGCAAGTCCCGGAAGAACTGTCTGGCGACGTTGGAGTACACGACTCGCGGGTTTTCGCTGAAGGACCGTCGGCTGAGGTTGCCGGGCAACGTGACGATCCCGGTCGTGTGGTCGCGGGAATTGCCCTCCGAGCCGACCTCGGTTCGTATCTACTGCGATTCGCTCGGCCATTGGTACGCTTCGTTCGTGGTGCGGCGTGAAGTGCCTCCTGCGCCCCTGGCAACGGGTGTAATCGGCATCGACTGGGGTGTGTCGACGACCGCTACGACCACCAACCCTGATTACGACCTTCCGTACGGAGGCTATCGCAAGCGGTGTGCCGCGGAACTGGCTCGTGTGCAACGTAAAATGGCGCGCCGACGCGGCGCACGGGGCCAACGCCCGAGTGCGGGCTATCGGCGCGCGCGTCGCGAAGCAGCCCGTCTGCACAAGAAGGCTTCTCGACAGAATGTGCACGACGCGAGGGTGTGGGCGCGGCGCGTGGTTCAACACCATCACACCATTGCTGTCGAGGACTTCAAACCTCGTTTCCTGTTTCGCTCCACGATGGCCCGTAAAGCGGCTGACGCGGCGATCGGGATCGCGAAGCGCGAGCTGATTGAGCGGGCCAAACGGGCGGGGCGGAAGGTGGTGTTGGTTCCGCCCGCTTATACGACCATGACCTGCGCAAGCTGTGGTGCGAGAGCCAAGCAGCGGCTTGCGTTGGATGTGCGCGTTTTCCGGTGTACCACTTGTGGTTACACGGAGGACAGAGATCGCAATGCTGCCCAAGTGATCTTGGCGGCCACGGTAGAACCCGACCGTGTCAGTGCTGACGATGTAAGACATTTCTGGCCTCCTCTCGAGGTGGCTGGTGATGCGTTCCGAGCTGAAAATCTCCAGGCGTCAGCCATGGGGAGGGGCTAGTTGTACTCCGTACTCTCGGCGAGGTCGGCGGCCTCGCGCATCAGCTTCGGCACGATCGGGCCGAAGGATTGCAGTTTGATGTCGTCTCCGGCGCGCTGGAATCCGCGTTCGAGCACGATGGCGAGCTTCCATTTCGCCAGGACGAGGTAGTAGTCGAGATCGTCGACCTGGCGGCCCGACACCTGTGCATAGTGCGCGATGAGCTGGTCCCGTGACGGCATTCCGCGCAGATCCACATAACTCACCCCGGCGGCCTCGGGGGCCGAGGTGTCGGCCGGCCAGCTCTGCACCATCCACGCCAGATCCAGTTTCGGGTCCCCGACGGTGCCCATCTCCCAATCCACCAGTGCCGCCAGCCGGGCGGGCCCGCCGTGTTCGAACATCACATTGGCGAACTGGTAGTCACCGTGCATGAGCCCGGGAATGTAGTCGAGCGGCCGGTGGTCGCGCAGCCACTCGGTGGCCACCTCCATACCGTCCAGATCGCGGCCCCGGTTGCGGGCGAAGAAGTCGGTCCAGCGCTGGACCTGGCGTTCATGGAAACCGTCGGGACGGCCGACATCTTGTAATCCCTTGGCGCGCCAGTCCACTCGCGACAGCAGCGCGATGCCCTCGGCGAGCTGATAGGCCAGGCCCGCGCGGGCGGTGAGGTCGGTGTCGAAGGGGGCGGGCCAGGTCTTGCTGTCCATCGGCGACCAGCCGTCCACATAGCCCATGAGGTAGAAGGTGCGGCCCAGGACCGAATGGTCGGTGCAGACCGCGATCGCCGGGGTGTGCGGCACATCGGTGCCTTCCAGCGCCTCGGTGATCCGCCATTCCCGTGCGATGCCGCCGTCGCGCTCGGTGGGTGCACCGATGGGCGGAATGCGCAGTACGCAGCGGTGATCGCCGCGGGTGATGAGGTAGATCTCGTTCTGCGTGCCGCCGGACAGGAATCGCGCCTGCGCGGGCGCGCCCTTGCCGGGCAGGTCGCCTGCGTCCATCCAGTCTGCGAGGCGGGCGGTGTCGATCACTGGTTACCTACTTCGTGTTCGAGATAGTCGGCGAACTTCGCGCGCGCGGCGTCGAGCTTTCGCGGAATCCATTGGGAGGGCCACAGATCGTCGCTGGCGGAGTAGTCGCGCAGCACCTGTTTGGCGACGGTGCCCTTGTGTACTTCGGTCGGCCCGTCGGCCAGGCCCATGACCCCGGCGCCATGAATCATGGTGAAGAACGGCATCTCATTGGTGACTCCGAGGGCGCCGTGGACCTGCATGGCGCGCCAGGCGATGTCGTGCAGGACGGTCGGCATGACCACCTTCACGGCGGCGATGTCCTTGCGTACCTTGCGATAATCGTTGTACTTGTCGATCTCCCACGCGGTGTAGAGCACGAACAGGCGAAACTGCTGCAGCTGGGCGTAGGAATCGGCGATGTAGCCCTGGACGAACTGTTTGTCCGACAGCCGGCTGCCCGCGGTCTCGCGGCTCAGAGCCCGTTCGCACATCATGTCCAGTGCGCTGCGAGCCAGGCCGATGGTCCGCATGGCGTGGTGGATGCGCCCGCCGCCCAGCCGGGTCTGGGCGATGGCGAACGCCTGGCCCGGCCCGCCCAGCAGTGCCGAATTCGGCACTCGCACATTGTCGTAATGGATCAGCGCGTGCGAACCGCCGTTGAGCGGTTCGCCGTAGAGGCCCACATTGCGTTCGATCCGGACGCCCGGCGTATCGGCCGGGACGAGGAACATCGACATGCCCTGATAGGCGCTGACATCCGGATCGGTCACCACCATCACGATCAGGAAGGAGGCCGTGGCGGCGTTGGAGGAGAAGAACTTCCAGCCGTTGATGATCCAATCGTCACCGTCGCGCACCGCTGAGGTGGTGAACCGGGTCGGATCGGCGCCGGCCTGTGGTTCGGTCATCGAATAGCTGGAGAACAGCTCACCGTCCAGCAGCGGGCGCAGATAGCGGCGCTTCTGCTCCTCGGTACCGAAATGCGCGATGATCTCAGCGTTACCGGTATCGGGGGCCTGGCATCCGAAGATCACCGGCGCCCACGAGGAGCGGCCCAGTATCTCGTTGAGCAGTGCCAGTTTCAGCTGTCCGTACCCTTGCCCCCCGAGGTCCGGACCCAGGTGCGTGGCCCACAGCCCCTCGTCGCGCACCCGCTGTTTGAGCGGGTCGATGATTTCGCGGCGTTTCGCGTCCGGCGGCACGAATTGCTGATGTGGCCAGATCAGATCCAGCGGCTCGACTTCCTCGCGGACGAACGGATCGGCCCAGTCCAGCTTGCGCTGGAACTCCGGATCGGTCTCGAAATCCCACGCCATTGCGCCTCCTCCCATTCGATGGAAATATAGTTCTCGTGATGCAGAATAGCATTCTTGATGACGCTAACGTAGTTTCGGAAAGCGGGTGGGCATGAGGGCCGCCGATCAGTTCCATCTCGGCATCGTGGCCGCGGATCTCGCGCAGACCACGGCGTCGCTGTCGCGGCTGCTGGGCTACGAGTGGGGGATCGAGTCCGGTGGCCCGCTCACCGTGACAGCGCCGTCCGGGCAGTTGTCGGTCGATATCCGGTGTGTGTACTCCACGACCCTGCCGCGCCTGGAGGTGATCCGCGCGGTCGCGGGCACCCTGTGGGAACCGGTGTCCGGCAGTGGAATTCACCATGTCGGGTACTGGTCCGATGATGTGGCCGCCGATATGGCCGAACTGACCGCGGCCGGATACGAGGTGGAGGCGGTGCGTCCCGGGCCGGATGGTGCCCCGATGTTCGCCTTCCTCACCGCCGACTCGGGGTTCCGGATCGAATTGCTCACCCGCGCCGCCGAATCGGGTCTCGCACGCTGCTGGGCGCCGGTGGCGGGTCGACAGGAAGGTACGAACCAATGACGACTGTCGCCATGATCACCGGCGCGGGACGCGGTATGGGTCTGGCCTGTGCCGAGGTGCTCGCGGACCGGGCCGATTTGCTGGTACTGGCCGACCGGGACGAGGCGGGCGCCGCGGCGGCCGCGGCGCGCCTGAGCGCCGCGGGAACCCGCGCCGAGCCCTTCGCGGTGGATATCTCCGACCGTGCGAGGGTCTGCGAGCTGGCGGAATATCTCGCCGCACAAGGACAATTGCGCTGGGTGGCGCATGCCGCGGGCATCTCGCCGACGATGGCGGATTGGCGCACCATCGTGACGGTGGACCTGATCGGGACCGCACATCTGCTCGAAACACTGCGGCCGCTGGCCGGTCCGGGCACCGCGACCGCGGTCTTCGCCTCGATGGCGCCGCTGCTGGATCCGACTCCACCCGATCCCGCGGCACTGGCCGTGCTCGACGATCCGCTGCACGAGGATTTCCTCGACCGGCTGCGGGAGGTGCTGGGGGCCGCGGTGGAACATCCGGGAGTCGCCTACGGCTGGGCCAAACGCGGTGTGCAGCGGCTGGTCTGGGCCGAAGCGGTCCGCCTGGGCGCGGCCGGTGCGCGGATCTGCTCGATCTCACCGGGCATGATCGACACCCCGCAGGGCCGGCAGGAGGCTCGCGAACACGCGAGTATGCAGGCATTGGTGGAGCGGACACCGCTGGGACGGCAGGGCCGGCCCGAGGAGATCGCCGCGGTGGTGGGTTTCGCGCTGTCCGAGGCGGCGAGTTTCCTCAACGGCACCGATCTGCTCGTCGACGGCGGGGTGACCGCGGCAGTGCGGACCGGGGGGAGTGGGCAGGGGTGATGGCGAGCGACGATATCGCGACGCGCATCGCCCAGCGAGCGCTGGCGCAACGGGGCGCGGTGTATGCCGAGGAGGTGCGGCGCCTGCTCGATGCCGGGCTCGCGGAGATACGTCGCTGCGGTACCAGCGCGCGCCCGCGGGTGGCCGATATCGTCGCCGCGGCGGGGCTGTCCAATGACGCCTTCTATCGGCATTTCGCCTCGAAGGACGCTCTCGTCGCCGCGTTGCTCGAGGACGGAACCACCCGGCTGCTGGGATATCTCGGCCACCGGATGGCCCGCAGTGCCACGCCCGAGGACTCGGTGCGCGAATGGGTCACCGGTGTGTTGTCCCAGGGAGTGGGCGAGGTCGCCGCCACTACGCGCGCCGTGATGTGGAATGCCGGCGGGCTGGCTCAGGGGCTGGTCACCGGTCCGCCGGAGGCCAATGCCCGGATCGCCGAACCGCTCCGTGCCCCGTTCACGGAATTGGGGTGTGCCGAACCGGAATTCGCCGCCACCCTGGCCGCGCACGCGGCGGTCGGTCATCTGGCCGAATCGCTGTGGCAGCAGGTGGAACCGGGCCCGGCCGATATCGACCGGGTCACCGCGTTCTGTCTGCGGGCGGGGCGTCCGGATCGGTGAACCTGCCGAGCGTGGCCGTCAGTGCTTGTGCCGCAACGGTGACCGGCCGGTCGCTGACCGACAGGATCATCCGATCATCCTCGCCGGTGACGCCGCCGAGGGCCGCGCGCGGGCGGTTCAGACGACGGTGTCGGCCAGATCGACCTGGCGGCGCGCATTGGCGACACACGTGACGATGCAGGTACCCAGGCGGCCCTGACGGTCGTAGAGCGTGGCGGTGCCGACCGCGATACCGTCGGCCGAAATCTGGTCCTGGGCATGTAATCCCAGCTCGTGGCCGACCGGCAGCCGGGTGAGCGTCAAGGTCATATCGCTGTTGATGTATCCCATACCCACGGTGCCCCAGTTGCACACCATGTTGGTGGTGTCGCCGAGGAATGCGGCGCGCTGGAACGGCGAGATCGGTTCACCGGCCACCAGGGCCGGGAGGTTCTGCCACACCGATTTGCGCTCACTGTTCTGCGCGGCAGCGAAATCGCCCGACCACTCACCGTCCCCGGATTTGAACAGTGGCGGTTGGCCACCCGGCTCGTCGAGGCGGATCTCCGGGATCGGCAACGGTATGTCGGCCTGCCAGATCCGGCCCGGTGGCTGCTGTGCCGTGGCCAGATACATCACCGATGCCCGTACTCGGATCTCACCCTGCTGCTCGATCCAGGCATCGGCCACCCGCACCCGGTTTCCGTTGCGCACCACCGCGCTGCGCACCCGTAGGGGTTCGTTGTGGACCGGGCGGAACAGGTCGACGGTGAGTCGCGCGGGGATGAAGCCGGTGTCCGGGCAGTGAGTTTCGAGCTCGCGGCCCAGCAGCCCGCAGATCGCGGGCCCGGCCACCTGATCGGGTGACCACCGGCTCACGGCCAGTTCGCTCGCCACGAACCCGCTGTCCTCGCGACGGAAGAACGCAAGCACCATCGTTTCCGGCCCCTCTCGTTCCCGACCCCTTGGATTAGAACACGTTATAGTATTTGATCCGGAGCCGTCGCACCGGTCCCGGTATCTTCCGATGCGTGAGGATCGCCGTCGTGCGCGGTCGTTCGGTGACGCCGGGTAGCGCATCGCTGGGCGCTGGAGCGGGCCCTCGATCGGGGGTGGTTTCCTCCGTCCGTGAATTGTCACAGGTTATCGCCGCAATGTTCGCGCAGCTCAGGGCTGTGGAGGATGCCGGGAGGGTGCGGCGGCGAGGTCGCCCCGGGGTGACGGGCGGCACAGATTGTGCATAAGGTGATGTGCATAAGGTGAGGTGAACGACGCTCACAGCCCGACCCGATGGAGATAAGACTGTGAAGACCCGACTGGGCTGCCCCTGTGGTGATCAGATCGTCGGAACCGACGAAGACGACCTCGTCGAGAAGACCAAGCAGCATCTGGCGGAGAACCACCCCGGCCACGACTACTCGCGCGAGGAAATCCTCTTCCTCGCCTACTGACCGCCGGTCAGGTACCGCATCGGCGCATAGTTCGCCCATCCGGTATCGGGCCAGTTGAACCAGCCGGCCGAGGCGCCGGTGCCGCCGTCGGGATGCAGGGTCGTCCCGGTGAGATACGCCGACAGCGCCGAGGCCAGGAACACCACACACCCCGAGACATCGCCCACCTCGCCGGGGCGGCCGAGTGGTATCGCCACTCGCACGCCGGTGGGGTCGGTCATCGCCGCATCGCCGTGCGGGAGCCGGCTGAGATTCGGTGTCGGGACGTAATCGGGGGCGACATTGTTGACCCGGATGCCCTCGGGTGCGAGTTCCACCGCGAGAGTGCGGGCGAATTGCTCCACGGCGGCCTTGGCCGCGGAGTACACCGCGAAACCCGGTGCCGCACGATGCGCCTCGATCGTTGTGATATTGATGATGCTGCCGCCGCGCCCACTCGCCCGCATCCGCGGAACCGCCAGCGAGCAGGCATGCAGTACATGGGTGAAGTTGCTGCGCAGCAACGCATCCCAGCCCTTGGGGCGGGTGTCGGTGAACGGTGCGCGGAATGTTCCGCCCACCACGTTGACCAGGATGTCCAGCCGTCCCCATCGAGCGTCGGCCGCTTCGAACAGTGCCGTCAGCACCTCGGGGTCGCGGGCATCGCCGTGCTGGATCAGCGCGTCGTGGCCGTCGGTGGCCAGGGCCGCGCGCAAGTCCGCCACGGCCTCGGCATCGATGTCGACGACGGCCGGGCGGACACCATTGGCCGCCAGATCGGTCACGATGGCCCGGCCGAGACCGCCCGCGCCGCCGGTGATCACGGCGACCGTGCCGGCCAGGGCCGCTCGTTGCTCGAACCAGCCCGCACTCATCGCAGATAGCTCGCGCCGAAGGCTTCGAGGAAGTCCGTGGTGGCGTGATGCTCGCGGCTTCGACTGGACACCACGATCCAGGTGACGCCCGCCTTCTCCAGTTCGGCGAATGCCTCGCGATGCCGATCGGCGTGCGCAGGGTCGGCCAGCGTCTCGTCGTGGTAGGAGTGCAACACGTCGAGATCGGCTGTGCGCCCGGCCGATTCGGCTCGTGCGCGGACCTCGGCGATCTGCTCCGCCAGTTGCGTCCGGGTGCCCAGGGCCGGTGTGCGGGCGGTGGTGCTGAGTTCCGCACCGCCGGTCATCGGCATCCAGCCCTGGGCGCGGGTGGCGGCCCGGCGACGGCTGGCGGCGGAGTTGCCACCGATCCAGATCGGTATGGGGTCCTGAACCGGACGCGGCCGGGCGATGACCTCGCGCGCGTCGAAATGCCGGCCCCGATAGCTGAACGGTTCACCGCGCCAGTGCAGCGGGAGCACCTCGAGAGCCTCGTCGAACAGGGCGTTGCGCTCGTCGAAATCCACTCCGAGCGCATGGAATTCGCTCTTCTGATAACCCGCGCCCAGGCCGAGGATCAGGCGCCCGCCCGACAGTTTGTCGATGGTGGCGGCCGCCTTGGCGAGGATGAACGGGTTGCGATAGGGCGCGACCGCCAGATAGGTGAGCAGGTGCAGTCGTTCGGTCGCGGCGGCGATATAACCGAGGGCCACCAGCGAATCGAGTGTCTGATGGCCGCCGCTCGCGAGCCATCGCGACCCGGGAATCGGGTGTTCGCTCAACGATATGCCGTGGAAACCGGCTCGCTCGGTAGTGATCGCGACTTCGCGCAGCGGTCCTGCGTCGAGGACGTCACCGTCGGCGCCGGCGGTCTCCGGATAGTGAAATATGAAACGCGGACTCACCTGGTGAGAGTAGCATTCATATTCAGTAAGAATTCGGTTCTCCGCCGGTCGGGCGGATGTGAGGAGGGCTGCCGATGGCCGCCGTGCCGATGACTCTCGGTCTGCATGCCGAACGCGATCCCGATCGCCCGGCGATCGTGATGGGCGAGACCGGGCAGATCGTGACCTATCGGGAGCTCGAGCAGCGCTCGGTGGCCGGTGCGCGGGCCCTGCGCCGCCGCGGTCTCGGGGTCGGATCCCAGCTGGCGATCCTCGCGGAGAATACCCGGGCGTTCCTCGAAATCGCGTGGGCAGCACAACGTTCGGGTCTCTACTACACCGCGGTCAACCGGCATCTGCGCCCCGCCGAGGTGCAGTACATCCTCGACGACTGCGGTGGCACAGCACTGGTGACCACGGCGGCGATGGCCGATGTCGTGGCCGGGCTCGACCTGAGCCGGATCACCGTGCGGATCTGCGCCGCGGGTGAACTGCCGGGCTTCACCCCGTACGAGGAGTTGCTGGCCGCGGAATCGGGCGAACCACTTTCGGATGAGTGCGAGGGCCGGGAGATGCTGTACTCCGGCGGGACGACGGGCCGGCCCAAAGGGGTTCGCAAACCCCTGCCCGCGACCCCGCTCGGCGATCCGCAGGCGCCGCCGGTGCTGATCGCGCGAGGTCTGCTCACCGCGGGATCACGGTCGGACGCGGTCTATCTGTCTCCGGCTCCCCTCTATCACGCGGCGCCACTGGTTTTCGCGATGTCGTGGCAGCGCATCGGCGCGACCGTCGTCGTGATGGAGCGCTTCGATCCGCGCCGGTGCCTGGAACTCATCGAGCGGCACGGGGTCACCCACACCCAGATGGTGCCGACCATGTTCGTACGCATGTTGCGCCTGCCCGCTGCGCAGCGTCGCGGTTACAACCTGTCGAGCCTGGTGGACGTCGTGCATTCGGCGGCGCCGTGCCCCGTGCCGGTGAAACGCCAGATGATCGACTGGCTGGGGCCGATCGTCAACGAGTACTACTCGGGCACCGAGGATGTCGGCAACACCTACATCTCCGCGCGGGAGTGGCTCGACCATCCCGGATCGGTGGGGCGCCCCGCGCAGCCGTGCCACATCGTCGGACCCGACGGGCAGGCCTTGGCGGCCGGGCAGATCGGCGTGGTGTATTTCGAAGGCGGGCGGCCGTTCGAATATCACAACGACCCCGAGCGGACGGCCGCCGTATCGGGCCCGCACGGCTGGCGCACCCTCGGTGATATCGGCTGTCTCGACGAGGACGGCTATCTGTATCTGACCGACCGGCAGTCCCACATGATCGTGTCGGGCGGGGTGAACATCTATCCGCAGGAGGCCGAGAACCTGCTCGCCGCCCATCCCGCGGTACTCGACGTCGCCGTCATCGGGGTCCCGGACGAGGAGATGGGCGAATCGGTGAAGGCGGTGGTGCAACCGGTGGATCCGGCGGCCGCCGGTCCGGGCCTGGCCGCCGAGCTGATCGCGGCCTGCCGGGCCGAACTGGGCGCCTACAAATGCCCGCGCACCGTCGATTTCGCCGACGAACTGCCCCGCGATCCCAACGGCAAACTCTACAAACGGCTGCTGCGGCAACAGTATTGGGACGGTCACGACGGCCGGGTGATCTGAATCGCCGGCCCGCCGTCAGTCACGCAACTGCTGCCGCCCGCGCTCGACGACGCGGGCGCCGTGTTCGGCCATCCGCGCGGTACCTGGTGCCCAGGTCTCGGCCATCACGCCCTCGAGCAGTTGCGCGGACCGCTCGTCGAGCTCGGCGACAGCGCGGTAGTGGCGCAGCAGTCTGGTCACCGCGTCCGCGTCGCTGCCGATGATGTCGGTTGCCAGGGCGCGGGTGAACGGCAGCAATTCGGCATGTGGCACCACATGATTGACCAGTCCGTGGGTCAGCGCCGCGCCGGCGGTGAGGAAATTGCCCGACAGCGACATCTCTACCGCCTTGCGCCGCCCGACCGCACTGCTGAGTCCCACCGTCACTCCGCCGCCGGGCATCATGCCCATCCGGGCGTGAGTGTCGGCGAAGCGGGCCCGTTCGGATGCCACCAGCAGAGTGCACTGCAGCGCCAGTTCGAGACCGCCCGCGACACACGCGCCGTTGATCGCGCCGAGTACCGGTTTGTCGATCACCGGCAGGAATCGGAACAGCCCGTCGGGCCCGCGCCCGGGGCCCGAACCCGCGGGCCGCGCCGGTGCGGTTTCCCCGGCGCGAGCGGCCTCGCCGATATCGATACCCGCGCAGAATGCCGGGTCGGCGCCGGTGAGGATGACCGCGCGGATATCGGGATCGGCACCGGCCTCGGCGACCGCGTCCCATACCGCGTCCATCAGGGCGCGATCGAGTGCGTTGCGGACCGCGGGCCGGTGCAGGGTCACCGTGGTGATGTTCGCGGTGCGCTCCACGACCACCATGGAATCGGTCATCGGCGGGCCCCATTTCGACTCGGGTCACGAATTATGAACCAGGAGAATACTATTCTCGGACGGAGCGTGATGTCATGCTGATCGACTCCACGATCGCGGGACTCGACGACGCCGCGTCCCGGGCCGCGGATCTGGAGCAACTCGGCTTCGACGGACTGTGGGCCGGTGAGATGAACGGCGACCCCTTCCTGACGCTGGCGCTGGCGGCCCACGGCAGCGACCGTATCGGCCTGGGGACCTCGGTCGCGGTGGCACTGGCCCGATCGCCGATGACGGTGGCCTATTCCGCCGACGATCTGCAGCGCTTCTCCGGCGGCCGGTTGCGGCTGGGACTGGGATCGCAGGTGCGCGCACATCGAACGCCGCTTCGCGATGCCGCCGACCGGCCCGCCGCGCGGATGCGCGAATACGTGCGCGCCCTGCGGACCATCTGGGCGCACTGGCACGACGGCGCGGAGCTGGCCTTCGACGGCGAGTTCACCCGCCACACCCTGATGCCGCCCGACTTCGTCCCGCCCGCCCACGATTTCGGGCCGCCGCGCATTCTGCTCGCGGGTGTCGGCCCGGCCATGACCCGGGTGGCCGCCGAGGTCGCCGACGGATTCCTCTGCCACGGTTTCACCACCGCCCGCTGGATTCGCGAACGCACCCTGCCCGCGCTGGCCGCCGGTGGCGCGGGCGAAGGATTCGAGGTCGTGGCAACACCTTTCGTCGTCACCGGGACCGACGAGCGGATCGAGCGCGGTGTCACGGCACTGCGCCGCCGCCTCGCCTTCTATGCCTCCACCCCCGCCTACCGGCCGCTGTTCGAACTGCACGACTGGGCCGATACCGGTATCGCACTGACCCGGTTGTCCAAGGCCGGGGAGTGGGACCGGATGGCGAGGCTGATCAGCGACGACATGATCGAGGCGTTCGCGGTGGTGGCCTCGCCGCGCGATCTTCCCGAACGGCTGGCGCGGCGCTTCGGCGGACTGCTCACCCGGATGTCGTTCGCGCCGGGGGGCGATATGGCCGCCGACGAGGCGGCCGAACTAATTCAGCGGATCCGACGATGCTGTGCCGACGACGACCCGGACCCGACGGTGGCTCACCGGTAGTGGCCCAGGCCGTCGTCGGCTATTGCGGGCGCGGCCACGGCTGTCCCGACAGCCGCTCGATATCGGTGTTGAGCCGGCGCAGCCAGGTCGCGAATTCGGCGACATCGGTATCCGGCCAGTCGCTCAGCACTCGCTGCAGGCCCGCCGTCGTGGCCTCGACCGTCTCCTCGAGCCGCCGTGTTCCCTCGGCGGTGATCCGGAATTTGCGGGCGATTCCGCCGTCGGGATCGGCGATGCGCTCCACCAGTCCGCCGCGCAGCAGTGCCGCGGTCTGCCGGTTCAGCGTCGAGGTGTCGAGGCCGAACGCGGTGCTGAGCTGGCCGATCGACATCGGTCCCTGCATGGTCAGCCGGTTCAGCACCACATAGGCGCTGCGCTCGAGACCGAGCCGTTCGTGCCGCCGCATCTGATACCTGCTCAGCAGCATGGTCTCGAATTCGACCAGATGGATGGGCTTGTCCGCCTGGTTCATGCGGAACTCCTCTCGCCTCGCGGGGCCGGTCCCGAGACCCGTCTCACAGCCCGCTCGGGAATCCAGCCGTCAATATGCATGCTACATTCGGTATGCATAATACATATTAGCTGGTGAGGGAGATGCGAAATGAATAGGACCGGTTCCGATCGGTCGGGGTCGATCGTCGGGGTACTGGCATTCGCCGGAATCGTCGCCTCGATCATGCAGACCCTGGTGATTCCGCTGATCGCGCAGTTTCCGCAGTTGCTGCACACGACGTCGTCGAATGCGTCCTGGGTGGTCACCGCGACCCTGCTCGTCGCCGCGGTCGTCACCCCGGTGGCCGGACGCCTCGGCGATCTCTACGGCAAACGCCGCATCCTGCTGCTGTCGACGATCCCGCTGATCGCCGGATCGATCGTGTGCGCGCTGTCGGATTCGGTACTGCCGATGATCATCGGGCGCGGGCTGCAGGGCATGGGTGTGGGCATCATCCCGCTGGGCATCAGCGTCATGCGCGATGTGCTGCCGGCCGAGAAGCTGGGTTCGGCGGTCGCGCTGCTGAGCGCATCGCTGGGAATCGGTGGCGCACTGGGACTTCCGGTGGCCGCCGCGGTGGCCGAATACTCGGACTGGCACGTCCTGTTCTGGGGTGCCGCGGCATTGAGCGCGGTGATCGCGGTCGCCGTCTGGCTGGTGGTGCCGGAGTCGGATGTGCGCGGGCGCGGCGGTTTCGACTATGTGGGCGCGGCGGGACTCGGCGCCGGACTGGTGGCCCTGCTGCTCGCGGTCTCCAAGGGTGGCACCTGGGGCTGGGGTAGTGCCACCACCATCGGATTGTTCGCCGCCGCCGTCGTGGTGTTGCTGGCGTGGGGCTGGTGGGAACTGCGCATCGACGATCCGCTCGTCGATCTGCGGGTGACCGCCCGGCCGCCGGTGCTGTTGACCAACGCCGCCTCGGTCGTCATCGGTGTCGCGATGTACTCGTCGGCGCTGATCGTGCCGCAGGTGCTGCAGTTGCCGGGCGAGACCGGATACGGGCTCGGGCAATCGATGATGGCGATGGGTCTGTGGATGGCGCCGTCCGGCCTGATGATGATGGCGATTTCGCCCGTCGGTGCGCGGCTGTCGGCACTGCGCGGGCCGAAGGTCACCCTGACACTGGGCGCTCTGGTGATCGCCGCCGGATACGGCGTGACGACCGTGCTGATGGGTTCGACCTGGGGCCTGCTGGTCGCGGTCTGCGTCATCAACGGTGGTGTGGGCCTGGCCTACGGTGCGATGCCGGCGCTGATCATGTCCTCGGTGCCGCTGTCGGAAACCGCTTCGGCCAACAGTTTCAACACCCTCATGCGTTCGATCGGCACCTCGGTGGCGGCGGCCGTGATCGGTGTGGTGCTGGCCCAGATGAGCATGGACTTCCACGGGCACAGCGTGCCCACCGAGGGCGGATTCCGGACCGGGCTGTTCATCGGCTGCGGCGTGGCATTGGTCGCTGCCGCTCTGGCCGCGATGATTCCGGTGCGCCGCCGGGCCACACCCGACGCGGTGACCGAATCCGAATCCGCCGAACCCGTCGCGGTACAGGCCTGACATGTGTCGCGCAGCGGGGATCAGCCGGCCGACCAGCCGCCGTCGACGGGGACGACCGCGCCGTTGATGAAGGAAGCGGCGTCGGAGGCGAGGAAGACCGCCACCTCGGCCATTTGCTCCGGCTCCGCGATACCGCGCATGAGCGACATGACCGGTTGCAGCCGGGTCACCCCGTCGAGATCCCACTCGGGGGTGGGCCCGGCGCTGCCGGTCATTGTCGGTCCGGGCAGGATCGCGTTGCACCGGATGCCGTCGCCGGCATGGATCCAGGCCACATTGCGGGTCAGCCCGACCACGCCGTGTTTGGCTGCGGTGTAGGCGATTCCGGCCGCACCGCCGCGGATCCCCGCCTCCGACGCGGTATTGACGATCGAGCCGATGCCCTGGTCGAGCATGTGCGGCAGCACCGCGCGGGTCATCAGGAAGGTGCCGGTCAGATTCACCGCGACCGTGCGCTCCCAGGTGGTGACCAGAGTTTCGGCGGGCAGTGCCATCTTGTCCATCACGCCCGCGTTGTTGCACAGCACGTCGATGCGGCCGAAGGTGTCCATGGCGGTACGGGTCGCGCGGGCGACCTCGATTTCGTCGGAGATATCGACAACTACCGGAATCGCCGCCGCGCCGATTTCCGCGGCGGTACCCTGAGCGCCGTCGGAACTGATATCCGCGACCACAACCATGGCACCGCATTTGGCGAACGCGATGGCGATGGCGCGCCCGATTCCGGATCCGGCCCCGGTGACGATGGCGACACGGTTGTGAAAGCTGTTGGCGCTCAACGGAGTCCCTCCTCGGTGCACTGCGGGGCCGTCGGCACGCGTCGACGTCGCCGTTTCAATCCGGACAATAGTGTCCGGTTGGTAGTGTAGGCCGATGACGGAGCAACGTCGAGCGAATCGTGGGCCCAGTGCGGCCGCTTCCAATCGCGCGGCGCTGATCGCGGCGGCGCGGGAGGTCTTCGCCGAATCCGGCTTCGACGCGCCGTTGAGTCTCATCGCCCGGCGCGCCGGGGTCGGGCAGGGGAGCCTGTACCGGCATTTCGCCGATCGAGAGGCGCTGGCGCTGGCGGTGTTCGAGGACAATGTCGCCGGGCTGGAGTCGTATGCGGCGCATCCGGACACCGGGATCGATCAGATGCTCAACCTGATCGTGGATCAGGTGGTGACATCCATCGCGTTCGTGGAACTGATCGACCCGCCACTCAGCGGCGGTCCGCTGGCACGGATGAGCGCCCGGGTCGGAACGATGCTGGCCGGTCTGCTGGAGCGGGCCCGGTATCGGGGCGCCATCCGTGCGGATCTGACGGCCACGGATCTGATGCTGGCCTTGTCGATGCTCGCGGCACTGCTGGCCCGCGCCGCGCCTCGGGATCGCGCCCGGACCGCCGAGCACGGATGGGCACTGATCCGGCGGGGACTCGACACCTGAGGGGCGGACCAACGCTCCACGACCTGGTCATTTCAACGGCCCATGGACCAGCGGTCCGGATCACTGGTCGGTGTTCGACAGGCAAGTCCTCGGGGTGATCCGCAGATTGGTCGGAGTGCCGCTCTGCAGATATGCCGGCGCCCGCCGGCGGCGGCCGGCGGGGAGCAATGATCAAAACCTGTGGATGACCGGGAGGGCGTACCCTCCCGGATGATCTGAATATCAACGGGTTTCGATCTGCACGGCGCGCCAACGCCGGGCGGGAGGGTACGTCCATTCTCAAGGTAGTCGACGGCGGCGCCGAGTCCAACAACGACGGTGTGTCACGGTCACCGATCGACGAGATCGTTCGCGAGGGCGCGCGGCGCATGCTCGCGGCCGCGTTGCAGGCCGAGGTCGCCGAGTACGTCGCGCGGTTCACCGACCAGGTCGACGACGATGGACGACGGCTGGTGGTCCGCAACGGCTACCACGGCGAGCGAGAGGTGCTGACCGCCGCCGGGGCGGTGACGGTGCGAGCGCCACGGGTGAACGACAAGCGCATCGATCCGGAAACTGGTGAACGGCAACGGTTTTCCTCGGCGATTCTGCCGGCGTGGGCGCGCAAGTCGCCGCAGATGAGCGAGGTGTTGCCGTTGCTGTATCTGCACGGGCTCTCGACCAGCGATTTCGGTCCTGCGCTCGAGCAGTTCCTGGGCAGCGGTGCCGGGTTGTCGGCCTCGGCGATCACCCGTCTGACCGGCCAGTGGCAGGACGAGGCGCGCGCCTTCGCCGGCCGGGACCTCTCGGGCGTGGACTACGTGTATCTGTGGGTCGACGGAATCCACCTGAAAGTGCGCCTCGAGCAGGAGAAACTGTGCCTGCTGGTGATGCTCGGCGTTCGTGCGGACGGGCGCAAGGAACTGGTGGCCTTGACCGACGGGTTCCGCGAATCACACGAGTCGTGGGCGGATCTGCTGCGTGATTGCCGCCGCCGCGGGATGCGCGCGCCCGTGCTCGCTGTCGGTGACGGCGCGCTCGGTTTCTGGAAAGCGGTGCGAGAAGTGTTCCCCGATACCCGCGAGCAGCGTTGCTGGTTCCACAAACAGGCCAATGTTCTTGCCGCGCTGCCCAAATCGGCGCATCCAGGGGCACTCGCAGCGATGAAAGACATCTACAACGCCGAGGACGTCGGCAAGGCCCAGGTCGCGATCAAAGCGTTCGAGATCGACTACGGGGCGAAGTATCCGAAGGCCGTCGCCAAGATCACCGGTGACGCCGACGTATTGCTGGAGTTCTACCGATATCCGGCCGAGCACTGGATCCATCTGCGCACCACGAACCCGATCGAATCCACCTTCGCGACAGTGCGTTTGCGAACGAAGGTAACCAAGAGACCGGGCTCGCGGGCGGCCGGGCTCGCCATGGCCTACAAGTTGATCGAGGCAGCCCAAACCCGCTGGCGCGCGGTCAACGCCCCGCACCTGGTCGCGCTCGTCCGCAACGGCGCCCTGTTCCACAAAGGCAAACTCCTCGAACGACCGATCGACATCACACCGACCGACGAAGACCATTCAGGCGCAACCGAAGTCGCCTGAACCGACCTCATCCACAGGATTTGACAATATCTCGGCACGCCGCTTGGCCGCTGGGCTCAGAATTTTCCCTTGGAAATCTCCCGCAGCGCATCTTTCTCCAGCTCCGCGTCCGCGAGTAGTCGCTTGAGCCGGTCGTTCTGTTCGCGTAGCTCTTTGAGCTCTTTCGCCGCGTCGGTGCCCATGCCACCGTACTGGCGGCGCCAGTTATACAGTGTCGCGGCCGATACTCCCAGATCAGCAGCGATCTGCTCACCGGTCTGGCCCGCCGCGGCGAGCTCGTCGGCACGGCGCAGCTTCCGCACAATGTCTTGCGCGGAGTGCCGTTTCCGTCCTGCCATATCCTTCAGTGTCCCTTCCAGCCCTCACCAGGGCCAACAAGGACTCTAAAACCAGGCGGACTCAACCACCGGGGACAGGCCACCGGCTCGGTGCGCGCGTATACAGCCGGTTTGACGCTGAGGTGCAGCCGAAGACCGATTCGGACCTGAGTCCAGTCGATTACTCCGGTGGGCAGGAGATTTCCGACTTCCGGTAGTCGGCATTACCGAGCGCTCTCAGGTGATTTCGCGAGCCGTGGCGTCAACCATGTAACAGCCGGATCCTGCCAAGGTGCGGTCGGCAGAGGGGTTAGACCCTGACCAGCTTGTCGAACCTGTTCACGAAGTCAGCAGCCGCGTCGCTGCCGACACGGCCTGCGACCGACCGTGTGGGCTTCAGTTCGGCAACAAGGCGCCGCGACTTCACCGTGCCCTCGAGCAGTGTCAACGCCGTGAGCCCTTCCGTGACCGCCGCGGAGTGGTCACCGACACGGGCCAGGCTCGATGCGTAGTACGCCCGGTACGACGCCTCGTCACGGGGCTGGGTAGTGGCGCCGACCGACGACCGGTAGACCTCCACCGCCTTGTCGTGCTGTCCGAGGTGTGTGCGCGCCTGCGCGGTGATCGACTGGATCTCGGCCGGCGTCACGAAGTTCAGCCAGATCGGATCCTCCGCGTCGTCGAAGCCGCGGTCGACCTCACGCAGGGCCCGGTTCATGGCCTGCTCCGATTCCCGCGTGTCGCCCACAGCCGCGTACGCGACAGATTCGCGCGCAGCGTGTAGCGCGTGGAGGCGGGTGGAGCGGACCGGTCGGATGGCGTCGCTGATCCGCAGGCTGAGCTGAAGCCCTTCGCGCATAGATCCGACCCGCCACGCTTGATGTCGAAGGTCGTCCATGACGTTGCTCCACAGGAACATGTCGCCGCTGCGTTCGGCCAGAATCAGCGCTTCGGTGAAGCACTGACGCGCGGTCGCCTGATCGCCGGAATCGAACGCGAGCCACCCTGTGCAGTCCACCAAGGATCCGGCTGCGCGTGCCAGCTCCCGGCCTGTCCCGGCATCGTAGGTACCGTGGTCGAGTAGCTGGCGAGCCATCGCCGACTGCTTCAATGCTGCCTCGACCAGACCGCCCGAACCGAATTCCGAGTCATGCGCCCAGAACTGGTCGGCCACGTCGTTGACGTACTGGACATGGTTGGCGCCCACCGTTTGGCTCGTTCCTGCCGCCGATGCGGAGGCGGCAGTCGGGAAACCCGTGGCCGACACAACAGCGGCACCGAATAAGGTCAACCCAAATCGTCTGCGGTCCACGTCAGCTCCTTCATCGCCGTCGGTACCTTCGATACTGCCGATCTCCACCGATCCGAGCAACAGCGGCAGCAACGCCCGGCGAGGAACGCCGAGGGTGTCTACGGCTCTGATCAGCTCGCGAATATCGAAAAGAGTACCGACTTCTTCCCGCTCCACACGCCCTGTGTGACTGCGGTCCCAGTGAAGTAATACCCCGAACTCGGCCTGCGAAAGCCCGTGCGCGCGACGGATCAATGCAATCGCCTGCCCTGGCCGGTGCGCGGCCAGAAGGCGCTGGAACTCGGTTGTCTCCCACGCCAACCCTGAATCTTCGTCGCTCACGGTCACCCCTCTGACCTGACTGAATTGTGTTGTAACGCAACAGTAGGCCGTGAATTGCCCGAAATCGCTGTCAACGGCAGAAATTGCGCAGCATTCGTTGCTCGCTTGCGAGCGTCGCCACCGCGGCTGTTCAGCGGGAGTCTCATTACAGGCCCTGCCACCGGGTTGACGCCGCCCCTCTGTCGGTCGATCACCCAGCAGGAGCACCCGATCGACGACGAGGTCTCCGGTGGCGGGCGCCGTTCACACACGAGACGAGAGGACAGGCAATGGATTCCGGCGAACCGAACCACAAGCCCACCGCGATATGCCTGGTGCGCGCCGAGATCTCAGGGGAAGCAGCATCGCGGCACGCGCTCGAGGTGCGGCGCCACACCGCCCGCATGGGGTACACCCACCTGTACACGGTCCGGCCGCCGGTCGATGACCGCGACCCGGTCGGATACGCACTCGGCATCGCCGCTGGCCTGAGCGTCGACGCGATGGTCGTTTACGATCTGGAGACCGTTGGCCACACGCCGAGCCGGGTGTGTGAGATGTTGGACCTGGAAACCGTCTGCCCACCGGCGACATGGACAGCCTCGACATTCGGCGTCGCGGATCCAGCGCACGCGCACCCCGAGCATGCGCTCACCGTCGCCTCGGCGCAGCGAATCATGCAGCGGCACAAGACGTGCCAGGCGCTCGAATGTCCTCGCAAGGCCAGCGCCTACAGCTTCCTTGTGCGCGAGGGCAAGATCATCCCTCCGGTCGAGACCCCACGCGAGCGTGCAGCTGCCCGCGGCATTCCGTTCCGGGCGAGCCCGCACAGCGACGCTTCGCTACCGGGCGGCGTGACCATGGAAACGCTGCTCGACATCCTCGACGGCCTGGCCGCGTACTCCCCGGTCGGAAAGAATTAGCGGGTCGCGATGAGCTTCACCGATCCCACTGAAGCTCAACCCGAATCACCGCTACCGGACGAACCGGATGTCGGCCTCTGCGTTCTGATCACGGTTCCCGCTGAGCATGAATTGAGGTTCGTGGCGTGCGTATCGGCCGCGATGCGGTTCATGGCGCACTGGTCCGCCGACTACCCCGCCGTGAGCGTGACTTTTGAAGCGCCAGGACGGGAGTGGCGCCGACTTCCATGCGAACGGCTGTGGACCCTCCCGTGACCGGTTTCTGGACCTTCTGCGCGGTCACCGCCGGCGTACTGCTCGTCGTCTTCCTCGGCGTGTGGTGCTGGCCGACCCGCATTCCGAAAGGCCGGTCCGTGGACGAGATCTGTCAACGCATTGAGGACGAAGAGGACGACGGACTGTGACGGCGACCCGAGCTAATCTGACCAGCAACCAACCGACGATGGGAGCCGGACATGAGCGACGCCGACCAAATGGGTTTCGACATCGAATTCGACGACAAAACCCAGGCGTTTCTGGATTGGGCTGCGCCCGAGCACATGGAATCACAGGTGCGGTCGTTCCTCAACGACACCGTTCCCGGCATCGCCACCTACGACGACCTTTGGTGGAAACCTCCGGTGCTGACGCGCCTCCTGAACGCAACGCTGGAACTTTTCGGCGACTGGGACACATTCAGTGCGCTGGACAATCATGCGCGCGCGGACCAATTCGTCCGATTCCTCGGAGAGTGCTGCATCAAACAGCACCCCGAGATGGCATGGACGAACGATCCCGAGTCGGGCGCGCCGGTCTACACGGACTTCGGTCCGGCCGTGCATTACGTCGACAGCGGCCTGGGCGAGTCCATGTTGTCGCTGGTACGAGAACTTTTCATGGAGAACTACGGCCCTCGGATGGTCGAGTACAGCATCCAGAAGGCCGGAAAACCTATCTGATCATGAGTATCAGGGGGGCGCGTGCTTGACGAGTACGACAGTGCCCGACGCGGACTTTCGAACTATGAACGTGGCCTGTTTTTCGAGCTGGGCCGAGCACACATCAGAGGGGAAACAGCCGAAAAGGGCTGGGTCCGGCAGTTTCAAATGCGAATTGGCAATAAGGTTCGCATCCTCGATTCGGCGCGCACCGACGGTCGTGGAACGCGCGGTGTGGAACGCAAATCTGGTCGTCTCCATGAGCGGTCCACGATGGAGCAATTGCGTCGTGAACGAAGCGGTCTCGAATCCGGACAGCTGACCAACGTCAGTTGGGAAACTGTTGCCGGCGAGAAGATCCCACGTGCGGTCGAAGACGAATTGCGTGCGATGGCACGTGACTTCCCAGGCAAGTTCGAGCATCGGGTGTTGTCGAGGGCCGACGCAGCGCGCGCACTCGAACTCGGCCGGTCGTTGGCCTCTCGACAGCTCGAGCTGATTCGGTCCTACGAACTCGATCGCGCCGACCGGGCACGCAAACGCCTTCAGAACATCCGGGAAGTCGTCAGGAAGCGGGAGAAGGAACGCGCACTCGAACAGCAGAGCCGCGAGGATCGGCGCCGGCGTGCGGAAGAGCGTCTGCCAAAGGCGCGAGAGGCTGCTGAGCGGGCACGGGCACGCCGGGAGCAGGAGCGCCGAGAAACGCGAGAACGAAAGATCCGCGCAGCCTCCGAGCGCGTGCTGCGTGAGTACGGCGATGTCATGAAGGGCATCAAGCAAAAGGATCGCGAGGCTAGGGAGGAACGCGAAGCACGCGAAGCGCACCTGAACGCTGAGCTGAACGAGATGAACGCCTACGCCGACCAGGTGAATCAGGTTCGTGAGGCAGCCGACGCCGCAGAGCAAGCTCGCGTCCAAGAGGAGCGCGCCAGGACGGAGCGGGAGGCTGAAGAGCGCGCGCGGGAATTGCGGGAACGAGCCGACGCACATCTGCGGGAGAGGCTGCCTCTGGACATCGTGGATTTGCTGGAAAAGGGTCGGCCGACACCAGGATTGGAGGACCTGCATAGCCAGCCGCCGTCGCCAGGTTCTACTCGCGGCGGCCGGACCGAGCGAGCACGAACACGAGAAGAGCGTGGACGAGAGGGGAGGGGGCGAGGCATCTGACCTTCGGCGGGTTCCACGTGGTAGCTGCGGTAATCGCCGCCGCCGGTGACCGCGACATGCCCGTGGCCGCCCACGCCCACCGCGCAGCTGGAATCGGACAGGCAGTCGCGGCCAGGGTCGACCGTATCGAGCACTGCACCTGGACGACCGAGGATGACTTCCATCTCGATCATGGCATCGTCAACGCGATCGCCGAGCAGCGAATCAAGTTGTTTCCCGACACCAACCACCTCGCGCGCCAGGCCAGCAGGCGACTCCTTTGGTCGGTCCGCCGTGCTCATCTGGACACGATGCTCAGTGTCGGTGTGTAGATCGTGCCCGGCAGCGACTCCGGAATCCCGCGCACACCTCACCCTATGTACGCGCACTCGTTACCTGTGTATGGCGCAAGATCATCACCTTCACAGGCGAGGTCGGCGATGTCGGGCTCTGTCTTCGCAATCTTGCCGAAAAGGCTTTGCATCGACGCAATGTTCGTCCCCGGTATCGATCACTTCGACGGCGGCTCGGTACCGGCGACGCCGGCGGGCATTGTCGATGTCATCACGGTCGAACAACACATCTATGCGCGGTGGGCGAGCGGTGAACTGCCGGCCGAACTCGGAGAGAGGCGATGACTGTGGGGCGCAGACCTCATTGCCCGAACGGTGCCGCGGAGATGGCGTCGTCGAGTATTCCGAGCGAACCGCCCAGTTCCGCGGTGAGCGCGCGTACCACCGCGACGTCCTTGCGCAGGAAATCGCCTACGGCACTGCCGAATTCGGCGACGGAGTGTTTGGCGGCGATACTGGCGACCACTCGGCCCGAGGAACTGGCGTGCGGCAGCGCCGACAACAGTGCCGTCTCCTCGACGCCGAGTTGCGCCGCCAGATCGACCGCGGCGGCGACGAGCCCGGCTTGGGCGGCGAACAGGGCGTTGTTGACGAGTTTGACCCGTTGCCCCGCGCCGAGTGGGCCGACGTGCAGGATCGGATCGGCGTAGCAGGACAGGGCGGGGCGTAGGTCCGCGGCCGTGTCATCGTCGGCGCCGACGAAGACCGTGAGGGTTCCCGCGGCGATATCGTGCGGTCCGCCGCTCACCGGCACATCGGCCACCCGCACGCCGTGCAGCCGTGCCCGGTCGGCGATCTGCTGCGCGGTGCGCGGATCGCCGGTGGTGTGCACCGCGAGGATCGCGCCGCCGGTCATGGCCGCGGGCAGCTCACCGTCGAGACAGACCTCGCGCACCTGATCATCGGAGAACAGGCAGATGAGCACCACCTGCGCTCCCTCGGCGGCCTCCGCGGGGGAATCCACGGCCAGCGCACCGGATTCGGTGACGGCCTCGCGAACCTCGCAGCGCCGCACGGCCACCCGCACCTCATGTCCGGCGGCGGCCAATCGGCGCACCATGGGCAGGCCCATCCGGCCGGGGCCGACGAATCCGATGCGCATATCCGTCACCGCTGGTGGTTCATCAGTGCGAGCGTGGTGTCGGCCGCGGTCAGCACGACGCCGGGAGTGATGCCGGCGGTGTCGGCGAGATCGGCGACGAGTCCGACATCTTTGCGCAGGAGAGCGCCCGCGTACTGGGCTAGCCGGTCCAGAGTCATTCCGGCATCGGCGATCCGGCCGAGGGCGAAGCTGTTCGCCGAGCCGTGTGCGATCACCTGGGCCAGGCGGGTGGCGTCCACCCCCATCTCGGTGCCGAGGGTGAATGTGCTCATCGCCGTGGCGAGGTTCGCGGTGAACAGCAGATTGTTCAGCAGTTTGGTGACCTGTCCCGAACCGACCGCACCCAGGTGCACGATCGGGTCGGCGTAGCTGTCGAAGACCGGGCGGCAGCGCTCGATCACCTCGGCGTCGCCACCGGCCATCACGAGCAGGCGACCCGCTTCGGCGGCGGGGCCACCGCCGCTGACAGGCGCGTCGATCAGCGAGACACCTTGTGCGGAGGCGGTTTTGGCCAGTTCCCGGCAGGTTTCGGGATGCACGGTGCTGTGCACGGCGACCACACCACCGGCGGCCATTCCCGCCAGGACGCCGTTCTCGGCAGTCAGCACCTCGCGCACATCGTCGTCGCCGACCACGCAGACACAGACCAGGTCACTGGCCGCGCCCAGCGCCGACGGTGAGTCGGCCGTGGTGGCGGCGGTGCCGGCGAACGGTTCCAGGCTCGCGGCCCGGCGTGCCCACAGTGTGGTCGGATGTCCGGCGGCCACGATCCGCTGCGCCATGGGCGCGCCCTGGCTGCCCAATCCGATGAATCCGACTCGCATGCGGTCGTCCCTTCCTTCGAATATCTCTGTCACGGTGCCGGTTCCGGCTGTGCGGAATCGGTGGCCGGGCGGTAGCAGGCACCCAGCAGTCCAGCGGTCGCCACCACGCCCACCACGCCCGCGATGAGTCCGCCGGTCCAGCCTTGGGTGTCGAGGCCGACGGCGTAATCCAGGGAGGCGCGGCCGGGGCCGAGGATCGCCGTGGCCAGGGCTGTCGCCGCGAGCACCAGAACGTACTCGTAGCCCTCCTTGAAGACGAAGAATCCGTTCTGCCGATGCGCCAGCAGTCCGGCCACGAGCATCACCGAGATGACCGCGGCACTCGCCAGAGGTGTGAACAGGCCGACTATCAGCAGTGCGCCCGCACCGATTTCGGTGATCACGCTCAGCCAGGCCTGCAGGATCCCGTTGCGCAACCCCAGTCCGCCGAACCAGCGGGCGGTGCCCTCGATTTTCCCGCCGCCGCGCCAATGGTTGTATCCGTGCGCGATCATGGTCACGCCCACCACCAGTCGCAGCAGCAGTGCGACCACATCGGCTGCGTCCATCTTCGCCTCACCTCCCGGGTCGTGTGCCCACGACCCCGTCGAATTGTGTTGCAGAACAATCTAATCCCGCATCGGCGGCGACCAGGCACTCTTCGATGAACGCGAGCAGGCCGAGGTGGTACGCGCGTGCGGTGCGCCCGACGCTGAGATTGTGGCCACTGCCGGGCTGGCGGTTGAGCACCACCCGGGGCGCGGCGGTGAAGGCCGCGGCGGCCGCGGCCAGGCCGTCGTGATCGTTGCGCCACACGCGCTCGTGGTCGGCGAGGGTGAAGCGCACCGGAACTCGGATTCGCGCCGCTAGTGCGGGGAATTCGGTGTCGGCCCAGTCGGTGACGGTGGCGGCCTCCAGTCGGGGCCCGGTGGCTGCGAGCGGCGCGCCACCCACGATGTCGGCCGGATACAGCTGTTCGGGCTGCCAGAGCAACTCGTTGAGCCCGCGCGGGCGCGTGCCCGGCGGACGGTCCCACAGCATGCGCTGGGCGATTTCGGTGTGTTCGCGCCCGGTCCCGGCAAGTTCGAGGCCGAGCAACTGCGTGCCGCGCGGATCGGCGCCCATCCGCATTGCCTGTTCCGAGCCCGCCGAATGGGCGACGAGTACGGTGCCCGCACCGCCCGGCAGACCGGAAAGTAGTTGTGCCACAGCTCCATAGAGCAGATTCACGCGCGACTGCGGCTCCCAGAGCCGGTCCGCGTACGGTGCCGAAGCGCCGTAGCCCGGCCGGTCCAAAGCCAGTGCCGTGATACCGGAGGCGGCGGCGATCCGCAGCAGTGACAGCTCGGGGTGGCCTGGGCAATCGAAGTACGTGGAGGTGGTCGCGCCGCCGTGCACGGCGACCAGGACCGCTCGCGGTGACCGCGCCGCCGCCAGCAACCCGGAGACAGCGATGCCGTCGAAAATCGTCTGAACTGGCTGTGGCGCAACGGGTTCGATGTGCGGAATCGTGGGTACCGGGCGCGTGGATCCGCAGCGGGGCAGCCCCGAGGCGTCCAGAGTCATAGATCGCTCCGCACGGGATGTCTGGGGCCGCAGTGCGGGGGCGTTCTCGAGAGGCCCCACGACGGCCGTGTGATCAGCTCGCTGCGGGCCGGTCTCACCCATTGGCTGCGCGACCGTGTCATCAGGTCGTTGGGCGGCAGTGTCCTTCGGCCGCTGCGTGGCTGTGTCACGAGGTCGTTGCGTGACGGTGCCGTTCGACCGCTGCACAGTGGTGTCCGTCCGGGAGTCACCGGGCTCATGGCTCGCTCCGCAACAGCAGCACACCGCTGGGTGTCAGCCCGCCGCTGCTCGTCACCGCGACCCGCGCATCGGCCACCTGACGCGGACCGGCCGCGCCACGCAATTGGCTGACGGCCTCGTGCAGCAGGCCCATACCGTGGGTGCGGCCGTGGGAGAGCTGGCCGCCGTGGGTGTTCAGCGGCAGCAGCCCGTCGCGGGCGATGTTCTTGCCGCCGTCGAGGAATTCCTTCGCCTCGCCTATCCCGCAGAAGCCCAATGCCTCGATCCAGGACAGGCAGTTGAAACTGAAGCCGTCGTAGAGTTCGGCGACGTCGACATCGGCGGGCCCCAGCTCGGTGCGCGTCCACAGATGCGCGGCCTGGCCCAGCACCTGGGGTTCATGGGTGAGGGTGCTCTGATCCCAGTCGACGCGTTCGAGGATCTGGGTGCCCACCGCCTCCACGAATACCGGTGGCTGGGCGAGATCCGGCGCGGTTTCGACAGCGGAGACGATCACCGCGACCGCGGCGTCGCAGGGGACGTCGCAGTCGTAGAGCCCGAACGGACTGGTGACCGGGCGAGCCGACAGGTAGTCGTCCATGGTCAGCGGATCCCGGTATACCGCAGTGGGATTCAACTCGGCGTTGGCGCGCTGATTGAGCGCGATCCAGCCCAGCGTCTCGCGCGTGGTGCCGAATCGGTGGAAATGCCGCTGTGCGTTCTGGGCCAGGGTGTGCGCGGCCGAGGTGGCGCCGAAGGGCAGCTGCCAGCTGGTGGTGCGGCCCCCGCCGAGCGGCTGGGCCTTGCCGGTGCGCATCAGTTCGTTGTAGGTGGCCTCCCAGACCGTGCGGAAGCACAGCACGTGCCGGGCCAGCCCGCCCGCGACCGCGAGCATCGCCGCGATCACCGAACCACCCGGCCCGAAGGTCTCCATACCGCCGTTGTGCCAGGTCGGGTGCAGGCCCAGCGCAGACTCCAGCGCGGTCACCCCGCCCTCGCCCATACCGCCGAGATTGCCGCCACCAGGATAGGAGGCGATGCCGTCGATATCGGCCATGGTCAATCCGGCGTCGGCGACCGCGCGCTCACAGGCCTGCACGGTGAGCTGCAGCGGCGGAACCATGAGCCGACGCCCGATCTCGGACATGCCGATTCCGGTGAGCGCTACCCGATCCTCGAATTTGGCGGAGGTGAGCCGGGGCCGGACGTGTTCGGCGAAGCGGCCGGGGTCGATCTCGTCGGCCGGCAGCGGCGCGAGTTCCGGCTGATCGGCGGTGGGGCGGAACAGCGGCAGCCACACGTCCTCGTGCTGTTCGAACCGCACCTCCATCCGCATACCCAGTTCGAGCTCGGCCGGGTCGGCGCCGATCACGGTGGTGGTCAGGCGAATTCGCGGATCCTCGACGAGTGCGACCTGCCCCACCACGTAGGGCGGGGGCAGACCGGGCAGGGCGAATCGCTCATTGAGGGTGAAACCGATGAGAGTGGCGTGTCCGGAGACCTCGCGCACACCCATCTCGGTCCCTCGGCAGTAGCGGCACACCGGCTGCGGCGGATGGATCAATTCCTCGCAGGCGCAGCAGTGCTGGATGCGCAGCCGGCCGTCGGCCCCCGCGGTCCAGAAGAATTCGTTCTGCGCGGTGAGCTGGGGCAGCGGCCGTTGCGGCGCGGTGGTCACCTGACCTCCTGTTGTGGTGCGGGACACCGACATCCAGGCCGGTGCGGCGGGCGAGTCGGCCGCCCGCCACACCGGCCCGGTCCTCAGTGGATGTCGGCCTGTTCCTTGCGTGCGGTTACCGGCGCGGCCAGTTGCTGCTCCTCGCAGATCGCCTGCAGCTTCTCGAGTGTGGCCTCGAGTCCTTCGCCCAGACGCTTGCCCGGGGTGAAGGTGGCCGGCAGATGCCGCATGCCCTGGATGACGGCGATGGTGTCGTAGTGCACCGTCGTCTCCGGATCGCACGTGTAGTCCGGCATCCGGTCCAGGACCGCCAGCAGCATCCGCTTGAACACCGTGCGGGCCACATTCGAGCCGATGCACCGGTGGATGCCGAGCCCGAAACTGTAGTGCCGGTTGCGATGCCGGTCGAGGATGATCTCGTTGGGGTCCTCGAACACCTCCGGATCCCGGTTGGCCATCGCCCACGACAGCCACACCCGATCACCCTCGGCGAGCTGCTTGCCCGCGACGTCGCAGTCCGCGGCGATGGTGCGTCCGTCGCCGGGGGCCGGGGCGTAGAACCGCAGGAATTCCTCGGTGGCCGAATCCAGCAGTGTCTCCCGCTCATCGCTGAGCATCCGTCGCTGATCCGGATGTTGCGACAACCATTCCAGCGCGTGGGCGGTGAGCGCGGTGGTGGTGTCGAAACCGCCACCGATCACCAGACCGAGGATGCCGAGCATCTCGAGATCCGGCATCGGCTCGCCGTTCATCGTGGCATTGGCCACCGCGTTGATCAGGCCGGGCCGCGGATTTTCCTTGATCTCGATCAGATTGGTGAGCAGATCCAGACCCATTTCGCGGTGCATCGCGGTGACCCGCTCGATATCCGGTGAATCCGGCGGTGTGTAGACCGCCGCGTGCACCGGCTCGTTGTAGACCGTCCACTTCTTGATCGGGATGCCGAGCATGGCCAGGGTCAGCACCGCGGGAACGACATTGGCCAGATCATCGACGAAATCGATCTGCCCGGACTCGATCTTCTCGTCGAGGGCGGCACGCACGACCTCGTCGATGAACGGGATCCAGCGGTTGACCGCCGCCGGGGACAGATACGGATTGACCGCGGATCGGGCCTCGCGGTGCTCGGGCTCGTCCATTTCCAGGAATCCACCCCGGACGGCCGCGGCGCGTGCCGGCTTGGGAATCGAAATCCCCTGGTAGCCATTGCGATCCCCGGTCACATCGTGATCGTTGGACGCGTGCGGGCAGCGCGCGATTTCGAAGACCTCGCGGTTCCCGGCGGCCACCCAGTGCCCGTCGTAGGTATCCGACCAGGCGATCGGGCAGTGCTGCTGCATGTCCTGGGTGATGGACAGGAAGTTGTCGCGATACTCCGGTGCGTACCGGTCGAAGGAGAACAGCGGTTGCTTCCGCTCGTTATCCGTCGATCCGGCTGCTGTCACGTTCTCGGCGGTCACGGCGGTCCTCTCAGGTAATGGTGATCGCACGTTCCGGGCACGACTGGGCGGCCTCGCGGACCCGTTCCTCCTGATCGGCAGGAACGTCCTCGCTGACCGCCGAGGAGTGGCCGTCGAAATCACTGAGTACGAACGATTTGGGAGCGACCATCGAGCACAGGGTGTGGCCCTGGCAGCGCTCCGGATCTACGTGAACCTTCACGGGTGTCTCCCCTTAGACGTGGTAGTCGTACCACTTGAGGTACCCGCCGGCGTCCACGCGCATTTGCATGCCGGTGACGTAGCGGGATTCGTCGGACGCCAGGAACAGCACCATGGCGCTGGTGTCCTCGGGCTCGATCCACGGAATCGGCATCGCCTGCTGCACATGGAATCCCGGCGTGGCGTCGGCCTTGGTCGGGTGCTCGAGATCTGGCCGGAAGGAGCGATACATCGGCTCGCTCTGCAACATGTCGGTGTTGCAGTTGGTCGGATGGATCACGTTGGCACGGATGTGCCGCGCGGCGATGTGGGTCGCCAATTCGTGCATGTACATAGACAATCCGCGCTTGGCGACCATGTAGGCGATACCGCCGGGGTCCTTGCCCGGCTGATCGACCTTGGACACGTCCATCAGCGCCGCGGTCGAACCGGTGGCGATAATGGAGGCGCCGGTGTCCAGATAGGGCAGCGACGCGTGCACCGTGTTGATGACACCGATCAGGTTGGTGTCGATGACATCGGTCCACGCCTGCCACTGCGGCTCGCCCTTCATGCCAGCGATACCGGCCTGGGCCACCACGATGTCGAGCCGGCCGAGCTCGTCCACACCGCGCTTGACCGCGTCGCGCAATGCGGCGATATCGCGGACGTCGGCCTGCACCGCGACGATGCGGCGGCCGGCCTTCTCCACCAGCCGGGCGGTTTCGTCGAGATCTTCCGGGGTGGCCATCGCATAGCCGATGGTCTCGATGTCACGGCAGATGTCGACGGCGATGATGTCGGCGCCCTCGGACGCCAGTTTGACCGCATGACTGCGGCCCTGCCCTCGCGCGGCACCGGTGACGAGGGCGACTTTGCCTTCCACGCGTCCCACTGGTGGTCCTTTCGATTGTTCTGTTGCCTCCCACCGCGTGTCGCGGTGAGCATCTAGGTGTTGCGGCCGCCGTTGACGCCCAGGATCTGGCCGGTGATGTAGCCGGCCTCCTCGGAAGCGAGGAAGGCGCAGGCGGCGGCGATGTCCTCGGGCTTGCCGACCCGGCGGACCGGGGTGCGGGCGACGTGGTCGTCGATGGTGCCGCCGAGCAGCTGGGCCTGTTCGGTCTTGCGCAGCATCGGCGTATCGATGAATCCGGGCGGTACCGCGTTCACGGTGATGCCCTCGGGACCGAGTTCCAGTGCGAGCGATTTCGTCAGACCGTTGACCGCCGACTTCGCCGACACGTAGGCCGACATGAACGGCTGTCCGGAGTGCGTGCTCGACGAGGAGATGTTGACGATCCGGCCCCAGCGCGCGGCCCGCATATCGGGCAGTACGGCCTGGGTGCAGTGGAACACCCCGTGCAGATTCACCGCGATGGTGCGTTCCCACTGTTCGAAGCTCAGATTCGCGAACCGGCGGTAGCCTTCCGCGCCTGCGGAGTTCACCAGGACGGTGATCGGTCCGAGCTGCTCGCGGATCGCGGTGAGGGCGGCATTGATCTGGGCGCGATCGGTGACATCGGCGGTGTGGTCGAATTCGGAATCGCCGGGTTTGATATCGAGGGTCGCCACGCGTAATCCGTCGGCGCGCAACCGATTCGCGACGGCCAGGCCGATACCCGATCCGCCGCCGGTGACCACCGCTGTTCTCACGCCCACGGTTCGGCTCCCGCGATCGTGGTGCGGTGCAGTTCCCGTTCGGAGCTCGCGTCGTAGTGCAGTGCCCGGTGCAGGATGCCGGTGTTGTCCCAGACCACGAGATCGCCGACCGTCCAGTCGTGGGTGTAGGAGAAGCGCGGCTGGGTGGACCACTCGAGCAGTTCGTCGAGCAGTGCGCGGCTCTCGGCCGGATCCATGCCCACGATGTGATCGGCGGTCGCGCCGATCACGAGCGACTTGCGGCCGTCCCGGCGCGACCACACCAGATCGGTTTCGTGCGTGGGCAATTGGCGCCAGTCCGCGACCTGTTCGGGGGTGGGGTCGGGGTTGGCGAGCCGTTGCGCGGCCTCGAAGCTGTGCACCACGCGCACGGTGTCGTAGCGCTTGCGCTCGGACTCGGACAGTCCCTCGTAGGCGGCGTAGGTGCTGGCGAACTGGGTGCCGCCGCCCTCCATCGCCACATGCCGCGCGGTGAGCACCGTGGCCTTGGCCGGCACGTCGTTGGTGGTGTCGTCGATATGCCAGAAGAAGGTGCCCTCGAGGTATTTCGCGGCCCGGTTCTTCTCGGGATTCAGTGTGATGGTGAAGATCTCACGTCCGCCGGGGGCCAGCACGGTGCCGAGGCGGCGACAGAACGCCAGCTGAGCCTCGTCGTCGAGATGCAGGCCGCGAACGACCAGCACTCCACGCCATTTCAGCGCCTCGGTGCACCGGCTGATCACCGCATCGTCGTGCAGATCCTCGACCCCGGTGACCTCCACGCCGATGGTGGGGTTCAGCGCTGTCGTCTCAACCACAAGAATCTCCCTTCCAATTGTGAGAATCGTACTCTCGGGCGTCGAATCTCCGCAAGGTTTCCCGGATTCGCGTGGTCCGGCGGGCTGCCGGTGATCCGCGCGAGTCTCGGCGATGCGATCGGCCATTGCTGGGGCCGAACGCTCTCGGATACATTATTCTCCATTGTTGAGAATGGAATTTCCATAGTATGAGGAGACGGGATGCCAGCTCAGGGCAACGCGACGGCCGGCGACGGGCGCGCCGTCACCAGGCAATTGCTGATCAACGGTGAACTCGTCGCGGGGGAGCGCAGTTTCGCCTCGCTGAATCCGGCCACCGGTGAGATCTACGGATACGCTCCCGAGGCGAGCATCGCCGATACCGAGGCGGCGATCGCGGCCGCGCGCCGGGCCTTCGACACCACCGACTGGTCGACGAACACCGAATTCCGGGCGCACTGCCTGGAGCAGTTCTACGCGGCGCTGCGCGACAACGTGGAAGAGCTGCGCGATCTGACCATCGCCGAGGTCGGCGCGACCCGCATGATGACCCACGCCAATCAGCTCGAGACGCCGTTCGAGATCGTGAAGTACTACGCCGGTCTCACCCGGACCTATGAGCGCACGGAGGAACTCGGCCAGATCGAGGACCGTGGGAAGAAGCATCGCCGCTGGGTGGAGCGCGAGGCCTCGGGTGTGGTCGCCGCCATCGCGGCCTACAACTATCCCCATCAGCTGGCGCTGGCCAAGCTGGCTCCGGCCCTGGCGGCAGGTTGCACTGTGATCCTCAAGGGCGCGCCCGACACTCCGCTGGCGACGCTGGCCCTCGGTGAGATCATCGCCCGGCACACCGATATCCCCGCCGGTGTGGTGAATGTGCTGTCCGGCTCGGATATCGAGGTCGGCAAGACGATGACCACCCACCGTGACGTCGATGTCGTGAGCTTCACCGGTTCCACCGTGGTGGGCCGCCAGATCATGACGGCGGCGGGCGATTCGCTCAAACGAGTGTTCCTGGAGCTCGGCGGTAAGTCCGCGGCGATCGTGCTCGACGACGGCGATGTGGGTACCGCCGCCATGTTCGGCGCCTTCAGCATATGCAGCCACGCCGGTCAGGGCTGTGCGATCACCACCCGGATGCTGGTACCGCGGGAGCGCCAGGAGGAGGTGGCGCAGATGGTGGCCGGTTTCATGTCCAAGGTCAGTTACGGCGACCCGAACGATATGTCGAACTACATGGGACCGTTGATCTCCGAACGCCAGCGCGAGAAGGTGCACGGTCTGGTGACCCGGGCCGTCGATGCCGGAGCGAAACTGGTGTGCGGCGGCGAGAAGGTCGAGCCGGGCTACTTCTATTCCCCGACACTGCTGACCGACGTGGACCCCGACTCGGAGATCGCGCAGGAAGAGGTCTTCGGGCCGGTGCTGGCGATGATCCCGTTCGACGATGACGACGACGCGGTGCAGATCGCCAACAACTCCATCTACGGGCTGTCCGGTGGGGTGTTCTCCGCCGACGAGGACCGGGCGCTGGCGGTGGCGCGGCGGATCCGCACCGGCACGATGAGTATCAACGGCGGCAACTACTTTCACCCCGATGTCCCCTTCGGCGGCTATAAGCAGTCGGGTATCGGGCGTGAGATGGGTGTGGCGGGCATCGAGGAGTTCCTCGAACAGAAGGCTTTCGCGGCGGTGGTGAACGAATGAGTGAGAACGAGAATGTTGGCAAGCCGCTCGAGGGCATCCGTGTCCTCGAGGTGGCGATGTACGGGTTCGTCCCCTCGGCCGGCGCGGTGCTGGCCGAATGGGGTGCGGATGTGGTGAAGGTCGAGCACGCCCGCACCGGCGACCCCCAGCGCGGGCTGCGCCAGATCGGCAAGTTCAAGGTGGAGGGCGACCCCAACCCCAATATCGAACATGCCAATCGCGGCAAACGCAGTATCGGACTGGACATGTCGGTCGCCGAGGGCCGCGAGGTCATCCACGAACTGGCCAAGACCGCCGATGTGTTCCTGACCAGTTTCCTGCCCCAGGCCCGCGCAAAATTCGGCATCGACGTGGACGATATCCGCGCGGTGAACCCGAAGATCGTCTACGCGCGCGGCAGTGCGCTGGGGCCCCGCGGTGAGGAATCGACCAAGGGCGGATTCGATATGACCGCCTTCTGGTGCCGGGGCTCGGTCGCGGCAACCATCACCCCGGAAGGCATGGACGGACTGATCAACCCGCCCGGACCGGCATTCGGCGACACCATCTCCGGGACCAACCTCGCCGGTGGCATCGCGGCCGCACTGCTGAAACGGGAGCGCACCGGAAAGCCGTCGGTGGTCGATGTCTCGCTGCTCGGCAGCGGGCTGTGGTCGATGGGGCACACCATCGGGCTGTCCGCGTATATGGGCGAGCCACTGCTCGCGCCGGCCGTGGGATCGCATGGTGCGCCGACCAATCCGCTGTCGGGCCTCTACAAGACCGCCGACGGCCGGTATCTGTCGCTGGTGATGTTGCAGCCCACCAAGTTCTGGGCCGACGTGTGCCGTCATATCGACCGCCCGGATCTGGCCGACGATCCGCGCTTCGCCACCGCGGAGTCGATCGCCGCCAATACCGAAGCGGGCGTGGCGATGCTGCGCGAGGCGATCGGCAAGCGCACCCTCGCGGACTGGACCGAGCGGCTGGCCACCATGGCCGGTCCGTGGGCGCCGGTACAGGACAGCCTGCAGGTCGGATCGGACCCGCAGATCCGCGCCAACGAATATCTGGTGCAGGTCGGCAGCCTCGAAATGGTCTCCAACCCGGTGCAATTCGACGTCACCGCGCCGGAAACCGGACCGGGACCGGAATTCGCCGCGCACACCGAGGAGGTGCTGCTCGAACTCGGGCTGGATTGGGATCGCATCATCGCGCTCAAGACGGCCGGCGCCATCACCTAGTCCGATCGGAACGAAAGGCAGATCGCATGCCCTGTGTTGCGTCGATCGGAACCTATCTGCCCTGTTGGGGCGGACCCCGCGGCCGCGTGCCCGGTGACGACGAGGACGCGGTGACCCTGGCCGTGGAGGCCGGGCGAGCCGCCCTGTCGGGTGCGCCCCGCGCCACCGCCTACGTCGAGCGCGTGGTTGTGGTGAGCCGGGATCTGCCGCTGCTGGAGAGCAGCAACGCCGCGGTGCTGCTGGCCGGGCTGGGGCTGGATCCGGAACTCGAGGTGATCGAACGGCTCGGCGGCGCACCGGCCACCCTCGACGCCCTGAGCTCCGCGCGGCCGCGCACGCTGATCATCGGCGTGGATCTGGATCCGGCGGGCTCGGCGGCCGCACTGGTCGCCGAGCGCGGACTCGCGGTGCGGACCGCGGCCCGGGTGGCGCGCAGTCTTCCGGTGCGCACCCGCAACGCCACCGGCGATGTGCACGATTACGGCGATCCACGGCTACTGCACGATCGCGGCCTGGTCGCATCCCTGGCGGTGGCCTGGGTCGACACGCCCGTGATCGTGGCGGGTGTGGACCACGAACAGGCCGCGCACCTGTGCGTCGGTGATCCACCACAATTGCCCACGACCGGGGCCGGGTCGAGCTTGTTCGCCCTTGCGGCACTGGCCGATTGGGGACAGGCGGGCCTGCTCGTCGGGGTCGAGCAGGCCAGCCTGTCGGGAGTCACCGTGTCCGCCGGGCCGGTGAAGGTGTACCGGCGCGAGCCCGCGGTTCGCGCCGAACCGGACGCCGTGGCGATACCGGGCGCCGATATCCCGATCTCACTGGCAGCCTACGAACGTGCCTTCGAGGCCAAGGTGCGCTGGGAGGCCGGACAGCACCCCGGCCGCGAGGAACTGGATTTCCCGCCGCGCTACCGGCTCGGCGAGGACGGCCGGCTCAGTACCGGCTACGCGCTGATTCCGTTGCCGCGCACCGGGACCGTGTACACCGCGGTCACCGTGCAGGTTCCGGTGCCGGGATTGCGGACGCCGTACTCGCTGGTGATCGTCGAACTCGACGATGTCGACGTGCGGGCACTGGTCAAGGTCACCGGCACCGACCCGGGCACCGTCCGGATCGGCGACCGCGGCCGGATGGTGCTGCGCCGGGTGGCGGTGCGGTCGGGAGTCCCCGACTACGGATACGCATTCGAGCCGGAGGCGGCATGAGACATGATCGCGCAGCGCTCGTGTCGCCGACGGGGTGTGGGGTGTCCTCACAGGTTACGGAGGCGGCATGAGGAGAGTGGCATTGGTCGGCGCCGGGATGACGCCGTTCGCCGAGCATTTCGCGCTCGGGATCAAGGATCTGTTGCCGATGGCGTTCGCCGAATGCGCGGCATCAGTGGACAAGGGGATCGCGAAGGCCGATCTGGAAGCGGCCTGGTTCGGGGCGATGGGGACACCGGACGGTTTCCCCTCCGGCATCCTCGCCGATGTGCTGGGGCTGCCGGAATTGCCGGTGACGCGGGTCGAGAACTCTTGCGCCACCGGCAATGACGCGGTGCGCAACGCGCTGTTCGGGATCGCGTCGGGTGCCTGCGATGTGGCCCTGGTGATCGGTGCAGACAAGGTCCGCGAAACCGCCTCCAAGGACATGATGTGGGAGTGGGAGGCGATGGCCCGCGATATGGCCTGGGATTATCCGCTCGGGTTGATCGCCCCGGCGGGTTTCGCCCTGCACGTCGCGCGCTATCTGCACGAATCCCCGGCCGGGCGTGAGCATCTGGCCATGATCGCGGTGAAGAACCATCGTCACGGAGTCGCGAATCCCAAGGCGCGGTTGCGTTTCGAGATCACCGTCGAACAGGCGCTGGCGGCACCGGTGGTGGTGGACCCGTTCGGGCTCTACGACTGCGCACCTCAGAGCGACGGCGCCGCGGCCCTGATCCTGGCCGCCGAGGATGTGGTGGACCGCTACACCGATCGCCCGGTGTGGATCCGCGGTGTGGGCCTGGGCCTGGATTCGGTGATGCACCAGCACAAACGGGATATGACCACGTTCCCGGCCACCGTCCGCGCGGCCGAACGGGCCTTCGCGATGGCCGGGCTGACGCCCGCCGATGTCGATGTGGCCGAGGTGCACGACTTCTTCACCGGCATCGAACTGATCAGCTACGAGGATCTGGGCTTCGCCGACCGATTCGAGGCCCGCAAACTCGTGGAAGCGGACGCGACCAGTGTGGGCGGGGCGTTGCCGGTGAATCCCAGCGGTGGCCTCAAGTCCAAGGGGCATCCACCGGGTGCGACCGGGGTCGCGCAGTGTGTGGAGCTGTTCGAGCAGCTGCGCGGCACGGCCGTCAATCAGGTCGACGGTGCGCGAATCGGGTTGGCGCACAATCTCGGTGGGCCCACGGCGGTATCGGCGGTCACCATCCTCGAGGGACCACGCGACTGAGATGACAGGACGGTACGAGTCCGAGGTCGTCGCATTGGTCACCGGCCGTGCGGCCCGGCGTCGCGCGGTTCTGGACTGGGCCGCGCACTATGTCGGGCGGGAGGGCACCGTGCACGTGGTCTGTGACGGAACCCTGGCGCCCGCGCTGGTGAGCTCGATCATGGTCGGCATGTACGTGGACGGGGAGCAGGTCGAGCACGCCGACTTCGCCCAGACCGCCATGTTGCTCGCACCGCACGGATGCAATTGGACCTGGCGCCATCTGCCCTTCGGCGCCGGCGGGCACGCGGTCGCGCTGGCCCGGCATCGCAGCCTGCTCGCCGTCGTCCCCGCCCGTTCGCAGTGGCGGAGACCGCAGACCGTGCGCATCGTCGGAGCGCGCTGAACCCACTGGCACCTGCGGGTGTTCGCTACGAGTCGCGTGCAGACAGACGAGCCGTGCCGGGCTCCGGGAGCTCGGCACGGCGTCGGTGCACAGGTCGTCGGTTAGGCCTTTTCGCTGCCGAACACGACGTCGATGACCCGCTGCTGGAGGGTCTGGAACGCGCCCGCCAGGGACAGTTCCGCGTCGTCGATGTAGTTCAGTGTGGCGGTCAGGGTGGTGCGGCCGTCGGGCGTGCTGAACATGAGCGCGCCGTGGCCGCCGTGGCCGCCGTTGTGGGTGATGACGGTGGTGCCGTCGGCGGTCTCCCGAGCGAAAATGCCCAGGCCGTAACCCATCTGGGGGATGCCGGTGTCGTGCGGGGTGAACATTTCGGCCAGCAGCGGTGCCGGCACCAGCTTGCCGGTCACCAGTGCGGAGATGAAGATGTGCAGGTCCCGGCTGGTCGAGATCATGTCGCCGCCGCTGGAGATCCAGGACGGGTTCGAGCGGGTGACATCGACGATCTTCTGCTCGCCGTCCTGTTCGTAGCGGTAGTAGGCGTGGGCGTGCGGGTCGGGGATGTCGGTCTGGGTGGTCGGTGCGATGGTTCCGGTCAGCCCGAGCGGGCCCACGATCAGCCGCTGCATCTGATCGGCGTAGGTGCTGCCGGTGACCTTCTCGATCAGCAGGCGGGCCAGCACGTAGTTGGTGTTGGAGTAACTCCAGCCCGTCCCCGGCTCCCGTCCCGGACCCGGGAAGCGCGCTCCGGCTCCGCATTCGGTGTTCTTCTGCACGGGGCGCCCTGGTCCGGCCGGCACCCGCCATCCGAATCGGCTGTCGGCGAGTGCTCCCCCCACATCCGCGGGCGAACGAGCTGGTGCCAGGATCGAGGGGTGGACGAACGATGGCCGCTGTCGGCGGGTGAACTGGAACTGCGGATGAGTCCCCTGGGAGATCCGGAGTCGCCGATACTGGTGATCGCGCTGGACGCGTGGCGCGGTGAGTCCGCCGAGCGGATCCAGCGGATGGCCGAGGCGGTGGCGAGCACGCTGCGAATCACGGTGGGGGTGCTCGAATCCGAGCCGACGCCGGAGATGGCACCCCTGTTGCGGGCACTGACACTGACGCTGTCGGCGGGCGAGGCCGGGGTGAATCGCGCGTTGATTCACAGTGCCGACATCGCCGCCGGGCTGGATCTGATCTCCGAGGCCGTCGACAGTAATCCGCGGGCGAGTGTGGCGCTGGCGAGGTTGCTGCGTCAGACGGTGATATCCGACGTGGAGGCCGGTCTCGCCGCCGAGGCGGCGGCGTACTCGATGTTGCTGGGCGGCAACGAGTTCGCGCGGTGGCGCGCGGAGCGCCCGGTGCGGCCGGTGGTGGCGTCCGAGCGGTCGCCGGTGCGAGTCGAGCGCGGGGACGCGGGGCTGACGGTGGTGCTCGACAACCCCGGCCGGCGCAATGCGCTGAGCATGCGGATGCGGGAGTCGCTGCTGGAGGCCTTCCAGCTGGCCGAAGCCGATCCCTCGATCGCACATGTCGAGATGCGGGGTGCCGGACCGGTCTTCTGCAGCGGCGGTGACCTCGACGAATTCGGTATCGCCACCGATCTGGTCGCCGCCTATCTGGTGCGCCTCGAGCGGGCTCCGTGGCGGATCATCGATCGAATGCGGAATCGGGTCACCGCACATGTGCACGGCGCCTGTATCGGCGCGGGAATCGAGATGACGGCCTTCGCCGGTCGCGTCGTGGCGGACCCGGAGACGTACTTTCTGCTGCCCGAGATCGGGATGGGGCTGGTTCCGGGTGCCGGGGGGACGGTCAGCGTGACCCGGCGCATCGGCCGGTGGCGGGCGGCATGGATGATGCTGACCGGGCAGTCGCTCGACGCGGAGTCGGCGCTGCGCTGGGGGCTGATCGACGACCTCGGGCGATCACCGCGGTCCTAGGCCACGCAACTGCGCGAAGGCGGAGACGAACGTGTCGATGTGCTCCTCCATGCGCCGGGCCGGCGATCCACGACCACTACCGCTCGTATACGACGCGCCCGCCGATCAGTGTGTAACGCACCGCGTCACCGCTCGGCCGGGAGTACATCCGCGCGATCGGCCGATCCAGCAGGACCAGGTCGGCGGCGGCGCCGGCGGCTACGGTGCGGGCCGGCCCGCCCGGATCGTGCAACGGTGCCAGATAGCGATCCAGGGCCGCGGGTGCTCGCAGCGTTTCACCGCCGCCGACCACGGCGCCGTCGGGTCCGCGCCGTCGGGTGGCCGCGGTGATCACCTGCCAGGGATCGGCGGGACCGTAGGGGGCATCGCTCGAAAGTGCCAGGCCCACACCGGCATCGCACAGGCTGCGGCAACGGTAGAGGTCGGTGAGATCGCGACTGTCGACGCGGCGGAGGTAATCGTCACCCCGGTCGGCGAGGAAGCCGGGCTGGGTCACGACGGTGATCCGGAGGCGGCGCAGTACCGCGATGGTCTCGACCGGGATGAGGGCGCCGTGTTCGATCCGGTCGCCCGCGATGGTGCCGGTGGCATCGAACACGGCCAGCAGGATGAGCAGCGCCTCCCGACTGACGCAATGCACAGCGACCGGGCGCCCGAGTTCGTGCGAGCGGCGGACGGTGGCCTCCAGGTCGGCGATGTCGGGTAGATCGGAATCGGCGATGACGACCTTGTACGGTCCGACCGTCACGGCGGGATCGCAGGAGTGGCCGAGGGGGACTCCGAGCAGATTCAGCCGCTGCGCAATTGCGCCCGATGCCGCCGCGGCGGTGAGACTTGTGAGCGACCGCGCACTCAAATCCGGTGTGGCATCGGTGATTCCGGTGATCCCGTATCCGGCGAGCCGTCTGCCGACCGCAGTCGGATCGGGCGGCCCGGTGTCGGGCAGGCGCGACCGCAGCCAGGTATCGGCGCGCCAGATGCGGCCGGTGGGGCGGCCGAGATCGTCACGTTCCACTCCGGGGTCGGTCGCCGATTCCAGATCGACGAGTCGAGCCGCGGCCGAGTTGAGTATCCACATCGCGCCGCTGCGGTGCTGAATGCGCACCGGGCGACGGGCGCACAGGGCATCGAGTCCGGCCGAATCGAGCAGCCCGGCAACGGTTTCGGCGTAGCCGACCCCGCGAATCCACCCGCCGCCCGGTGCCGCGGCCAATGCGGCGGCCAGCTCCGCGGCTGTGCGGACCCGTGGTGGGCCGCAGCGCACGGAGTCGCGGTCGGCCGCCAGCGCGTGCAGATGCAGGTGGTGATCGTGCAGACCGGGCAGTAGCGCCCCGCCGCCGGCGTCGATCACCCGGCCTCCCGGCGCGATCTTCTCCGGGCCGACCTCGGCGATGATCCCGTCGCGCAGCAGCACACTCGTGCGTGTACCGGACACCTCGGCATCGCGAATCAGAAGTTCGGTCATCCCATTCACCGGCCCAGTTCGGCGAGAACGGCGAGGGTGTCGCGGCCGCTGCCGGGCGCCTCGCCGATGACGTCCCGGCGGCTCGGTGCGCTGATTCGCGACTCGTCGGTCGGCTCGGTGGCGGTTGCGGGATCGAGCGTCGCGGCCACGATCGAGGACATCGCGATGTCCCACAACCGGCCTGCGCCGTCGGCGGGGGCCGACATCGCGAGCACGGCCGCGGTCAGTCCGGTCAGGGGGTCCGCGATGGCGTCGCCGACGAACAGTGGGGTGCCGTCATCGGCGCGTGCCACCAGTCCCGCGCCGGCGGCGATATCGTCACCGAACCCGATCCGGTTCGAGGCCCGGCCGTGCGCGGTGATCGAAATCCAGGTTCCGCCGGATTCCGCGAATGCCGTGGCGTCCAGGCCGAATCCGGCCAGCGCCCGGGGGCGGGAGGCTTCGATCACGATGTCGGCGGAGGCGACGAGATCCGCGAGCGCGCTGCGCTGTGCCGGGTCGCCGGGGTCGAGTACGACGGATTCGTGACCGGCATGCAGGAGCCGGTAGAACTCGGGATCGCCGCGACGCGAGCCGTCGGGACGGGTGGGCGTCTCGACCTTGATCACGCGGGCCCCGGCCGAGCCGAGTATGTGCGCGCACAGCGGCCCCGCCCACAGCGCGCTGAAATCGACCACCCGCAACCCAGCCACCGGACGCGGGGGCAACGGTTGTCCGGCGGACGCGGTCACCGGCGCGACGGGGGCGGCTGCCACACCCAGTAATTCCGCTCGTTCTGCCAGTTCGGCGCCGGAATGTGCACGCAGCCAGTCGGTGACCGCGGGCCACGGGTCGTCGCCGATATCCCGGCAGACGAGCGCGCCGAGCAGTACGGGATCGTCGGGCCGGGCACAGCTGACGGCCGCCCAGCCGTCGAGGGTTGGCAGCAGGCGGCAGTGCCTGCCCGCCGATATCGTTCCGCCGCGGGTGAATCCGGTGAAGGCGGCCCGCTCCGACAGTAATCTCGCTCCGTCGAGCCGGACCCGCCCGCCGGTCAGCGCGGCGATGCGGTCGGTATGCCGCCGGGCCACCGTCGCCGCCGAGCCGGGGGGAATCAGTGGGGGGCCGTCGGCGTACCCGGTGAGGGCGGGCACTGCGCTCTCCGCCCAGTCGCGCACGCGACGCGACTTGTCTCCCGAGGTGCCGGACACGGAGCCGAGCATACGACGGTGAAGGGCCGGTTCGGCGGGAAAATCACCTTCGACGTCGCGGCTGTGGGCGACAGGCGCATCGTTGTGACGGTGTAGCCCCCGCCGGGTAGATCTCCGTGGGGCGGTGATCGCAGGGCATGGCCTGCCCGATGATTGATTCGTCCCGGTCCGGTGTCTCGGCGCGGTACCGTGCGGACACCCGGTCTCGGTGCCTGTGCGATACCGGAACGACGAGGAGTTGGTCATGGATCTGTCCCTGGTGGCGCCGGAACTGCGCGGTCCACTGCGGCTGCTGCCGCCCCTGCCGATCGGTCGCCCGTGGGCGCTGCGACTGCTGCGGGTGGGTGCCGCCCACCGTCCCGCGCGCCGCGTATCCGGCGTCCACATCGACAACCTCGCCGCGGGCCGGGTCCCGCTGCGCGTCTACCACCCCGCCGAGCGGGCCACCGACGCCGCGCTGCTGTGGATCCACGGTGGCGGCTATGTCCTGGGCAGTCCCGCCCAGGACGACACCTTCTGCGCTGTCACGGCCCGGGAACTGGGGCTCACGGTCGTCTCGGTGGACTACCGGCTCGCGCCGGAACATCCGTTCCCGATCCCGTTGGACGACTGCTGGATCGCCTGGATGTGGTTGCAGCGCAACGCCGCCCGCCTCGGTGCCGACGCGGCCCGGGTGGTCCTCGGCGGGCAGAGCGCGGGGGGCGGGCTCGCCGCCTGCCTGAGCCAGCGACTGGTGGCCACCGGTGGTCCGCGCCCGGTGGCCCTGTGGTTGAGTGCGCCGATGCTCGACGACCGCACCGCGCAACGCGAGGATCTGGACGCGGTGAAGCATTTCGCCTGGAGCAATCGCGAGAACCGGCACGGCTGGCGCGGTTATCTCGGTGCGGAGCCGGGAAATTCGCGCGTGCCGGATTTCGCGGTGGCGGCGCGGCGCGACGATCTCTCGGGTCAGCCACCCACCTGGATCGGGGTGGGAGAGATCGATCTGTTCCACGCGGAAGATCTCGCCTATGCCGAGCGGTTGCGCACCGCCGGAGTAGAGGTCGAAGTCGATGTGGTGCTGGGCGCTCCGCACGGTTTCGACAGTTGGGCACCCGGAGTGGCGGTCACCCGCGACTATCACGCGCGGTCGCGGCAGTGGCTGGCGGCGAGGCTGGGCTGACCCGTCCCCGCCGGTCGGCCCGGAGCCGGGCACCGTGCGCCGGGCGCCGATTACAGTCGGGGCATGAGTGGTGAACCGCTGGCCCTGCCGCCGGCCGAGTGGCGTGATTGGCTGGATGAGTATGTGCGCGTCGGGCTTCGGTCCGCGGCGCACGCGCTCGACCGGCTGAAAGACGGCACCGTTCGCGATACCGCCGGCGTGCTCGGGCTGTGGAACGACGCCGATATCGCACTGCGCGGTGCCGGTTCCGCCGCACATCTGCTCGGTGAGGTGCACCCCGACCCCGAGGTGCGGCGGCGGGCCGACGAGTTGCAGCGAGAGGTCGATCGGGCGACCACCGATCGGGATCTCGACCGCGCGCTGTACGACATCGTCGCGGGCACCGACCCGGCGGGCTCCGATGAGGCGACACTGCGGATGCGCGAGCACGTTCTGCGCGATTTCGGGCGCAGCGGCGTGGATCGCGACGACCGGATCCGGGCCCGGTTGCGTGAGATCTCCGAACGGCTCACCGTGCTCGAACAGGAATTCGGGCGAACGATCCGCGAAGACGTGCGCACCCTGCGGCTACGCCCGGCCCAACTCGACGGGCTACCCGCCGACTTCGTCGCCGACCATTCACCCGCCGAAGACGGACTCGTCGCGGTCACCACCGACTATCCGGACTATCTGCCGTTGCGCACCTACTCCCGCGACGCCGAGGCCCGCCGTGATCTCACCCTCGAATTCGAGTCGCGTGGCTGGCCGGCCAACGACGCCGTCCTGCACGAGATGCTCGACCTTCGTGACGAGAAGGCCCGGCTGCTCGGATACGACGGTTGGCCCGACTACGACGCGGCCGTCAAAATGATCGGCAGTGGCAGCGCCATCGCGGAATTCATCGACCGCATCGCGACCGCCGCCGAGGCCGCGGGCCGCCGCGATCTCGGCACACTGCTCACCCGCCGTCGCGAGGACGACCCCGCCGCTACGACCATCGACCGCTCCGAGCTCGGTTACTACACCGAACTGGTCCGGCGCGAACAGTACGACGTCGATGCTCGGGAAGTACGGCGGTACTTCGACTTCCGGCGAGTGAGGGCCGGTCTGCTCGAGGTCACCGGCCGGCTGTTCGGCCTGGAGTACCGGCCCGTCGACGTACCGACCTGGCACGAGGATGTCACCGCCTACGACGTCTACGTCCGCGGTGAACGACGCGGGCGGATCTATCTCGATCTGCATCCGCGGGAAGGCAAATACAAGCACGCCGCGCAGTTCGACCTCGTCGGCGGGATCACCGGCCGGCTCCTGCCCCAGGGTGTGCTGGTCTGCAACTTCTCCCGGGGCCTGATGGAACACCAGCATGTGGTGACGTTGTTCCACGAATTCGGGCACCTGATCCATCATGTGCTCGGTGGGCAGCAGGAGTGGGCGCGGTTCTCCGGGGTGGCCACCGAGTGGGATTTCGTCGAGGCACCCTCCCAGATGCTCGAGGAATGGGCCTGGGACGCAACAGTTCTGCGGACATTCGCTGTCGACGACACCGGTGTGGCCATCCCCGCCGAACTAGTGGAACGGATGCGGGCGGCGAAGGATTTCGGCAAGGGAATCCTGGTGCTGACCCAGGTCGGCTACGCGGAGGTGTCCTATCTGCTGCACCGGGATCGGCCCGCGCACCACAGCCCGATGGTCTTCGATACCGTGGGCCGCTACAGCCGGGTCGCGGGACTACCGCAGACCCATTTCCAGACCTCGTTCGGACATCTCGCGAGCTATACCTCCGGCTACTACACCTACCTGTGGAGTCAGGTGATCGCCAAGGATCTCTTCTCGGCCTTCGACGCCGGTGACATGTTCGACCCCGTTGTGGCGCAACGCTATCGTGACGGGATTCTCGCACCGGGTGGTTCGCGCGACGCGGCCGATCTGGTGGCCGGGTTCCTCGGCCGGCCGTTCAGTTTCGACGCGTTCGCGGCATGGCTGGACAACGCTCCGATCGGTGTGGGTGAGAATGCGACGGACGGTAACCGTGGGAAAGCTGGCGATCGGTAGCGGTGGATATATTCTCACCGAGCGCCTCGTGTCCGGGTGAATTGCAGGATTTTTTATTGTGAAACGGCCGCGATTATATGTGAAATGTATGCGATGGAGCGGCGTGGGAAATCTTGCCGGAAATTAACTTTCCGCGGCTAATAATCAATAGCGGATAATGATATTCTTTGCCCGGTTTGTAATTGGTGATTTCGGCCCAGGAAAGATAAGAACGGGCTATATTTTAAATCCTCACTATTGCTCGACATTTCCTGGAGATAGCCATGAAAACCATGTCATCCCTGCTCCGTGCCGGCGTTCTCGCTCCGGTGGTCGTCGCCACTGTCTTTTGTTTGTCCGCACCGGCGAATGCCGCCCCCGTCAGCGTGAACTGGAGCTGTAAGGGCACCGTATTGGGTATCAGTCAGACCTCCAGTATGAGCACATCGGTCACCGGGACCGCGCCGAGTTCGGCGGCGTCGGGTTCCGCGGTGGCGATCACCCTCACGCCGGGCGCGTCGTCGGTTCCCAGTTCGGCGTCCGGTTTCACCGTGAACAACATCAGCAACCTGAAGATGACCTTCCCGACTCCGGCGAATTCGACGCTGGTCTCGGCCACCGCCTCCGGAGGTACCGTGGCCGGCACCGTCGCCACGTCGGGTGGGAATGTCGTTCTGACCGTGCCGGGGCCGATCGCCGGCGGCACCAGCTTCACCCCGCCGGCCGTGACCATCAATGTCACTGCCGGTAGCCCCGGAACGCCGATCACCAGCAAGTACGCGGGGACCAGCTACACCAGCCCCGGCATGACCATGACGACCAACGTCGCTTTGGCCGGCAATGTCGCGACCTCGTGCTACCCCAACCCGTCCCCGACCCTGACCACCACAACGGTCAGCTGAGCCCGCGGACGGGCGCCACCGCCGGCGTCCGCGTCGGCAACCGGTGGTGAGTACGCCCGGACCGGACTGTGTCCGCAGTCCGGTCCGGGCCCCATCCGGGACAGTGATCGCTGTTCCCGATAGTGGTTGCCCCGCTTCGGGTTTGATGTAATCGCAGTCGCTTCGGCCACAGTGTCGTACAGTGCATATCCCGCACAGCCGCGGTTGCTTCGATGGCCGCGGCAGTGCCCGCTTTCGTGATGTTCGTCAGCCGCGGTTCGGGCTGGCGGCCAATTGAATCGACAGGAGCCCATATGCCGCTTCGAACGCCCGGCAGGGATCCCAACGGAACAGGCGCTCGGCGACCGAGCGCGCCCTGATCGGTGACTTCTGCGCAGTGGTGTCTTGATTCAAGTGATCGAGGGGAAAGTCTGTGTACCCGAGAACAACCGAACCGGCCCGAATCTCGGTCGAGCTCAAAAGAGCCCTGGAGTTCTATCACGGAACCGTCGAGGACCTGATGCGCGAATTGATCAGAGTGCTGGGCGTGAACGAGACCGATCGTCGTGCACTCGAGATCGTCCTGCTCGAGGAGGAGAAGTCCACGACGCCGGGACTGCTGGCCGAACGGCTCGGCCTGACCGCTGCCGGCGTCACGATCATGCTCAACCGGCTGGAGAAGCAGGGCTATATCGCCCGCTCGCTCCACCCGACCGACCGTCGTCGCGTGATTGTGATGGCCACCGAACTCGCGGCCCATCGCATACGGGAACTTGTCGTACCCATGATCGTCGACAGCTACAAGATGTTGCTGAGCTGGTACGACTCCGCCGAACGCGAAATAATCGCCGACTTTCTCACCCGCGCGGGCGAACTGCAGCGAATCCACCGGCAACGGCTGCGCGACGTGGATCCCTATTCGAGACCCTGAAAGCCTCGAACGTGAAATCGTATATGAATTGAGAGAAATCCGAGGCGCTCGGAGAATCGGCGCTCAGACTTTGCTGTGAAAGTTCGGATTCGCAGTATCGGCGCACCATGCGCATCTCGGAAAACCTATGAATCATGGATGCCCCGCTCGAGTTGTTCGGCGAGGCGACACCGTAGTGCTCGCGCTTCGGTATTCGGCACGACAGGCGGAATTCGATGTCCGGCCGCCCGGGCTTGTTCTCGAGTGCCGTCACCGGTTCCGCGCGACCCGCACACCTCGAGGGAGAAAGCGGTAGTGGGATGCAAACCGTCGACAACAGCGAAGACCCAGTGGAAGAACCGGATATCAATACTGAGCCGCGTGCTCGGATTTCGCGGTGGTGCGGCCGGTCGCGCGCGGGGCTGCCGGCCGACCGGTCCCGGCAGCAGATATCGCGTGCGGGTATCGCGGCCGCGTTGGTGACCGCGGCGATCGGGATCACGCTCATGATACGGGCGGACTCGAGCCCACTGGTGCCGGCGAACGATACCGACTCGTTCTCGGCTGAAACTCCCACACCGGCTTTCGACTACGTCGGCGGCTGGAGCCGGATCGGCGTGACGAACGCGAGCGCGTTGGCGGGCACACCGAGCGAGGTTCCCCTACCGGGCGAGGTGTCGGGCACAGATCCGGTGGCCGATACCGGGACCGCCGACCCGTCCACCGATTCGACCGACCCCGGCTCCGGCACCGCCACTTCGGCGGAATCTACCGCAGTCACGACGACCGATCCCGCACCTTCGAACTCGACGGGTGGGTCGCTGAGCGCGAGTTTCTCTGCCACGGCCAGTTTTTCGGTCGAGGCGACCGTCGGCGTTCAGGATCCCGGCACGGCCGCCTCGAACCCGATAGCCACGGTGACCACGACTCCGGCGGATCCGCCGGCGATCACGGTGACAGCCGATCCGAACACAGTGACGGTGGCGACCGATCCGTCGACCGTCACCGTCACTTCCGGAGCGGTGACCACCACGGTGCCGACCGGCACCACGACGACGACACTGCCGACCGGCACGACGACACTGCCGAGTGGCACGACGACGGTGCCGAGTGGCACGACGACGACCACGCCGGTGTCCGCAGGCGCGACGACTACCGCGATTCCGGCGAGCTCGACCACGAAGTCGACCTCACCGAAGGTGTCCGCGACACCCACCTCGCCGAAGACGGCCAAGCCTCCGATTCCGACGAAATCGGCCCATCCGACGACGGTGCCGATCGCGCACCCACCGGCCACACCGCCGAAGGCGACGTCGGCGGGATAGTCGGTCATGGGCGGCCGGTACCTGAAACTCGGTCAGGCGGATGCCGCGGTGATCGAGCACGGGTGATACGGTACGGAACGTGTCGTTTCGTAATAGTGCTGCCGTTGCCCCCGAGGAGAACGCCCGCTCCGGGCGGCCGCGGGACCGGGTTCGTGAGGTGGAGATTCTCGCGTGCGTGCTTGAACTTCTCGGTGAGGCCGGTTATGACGGGCTGACGTTCGAGGCCGTGGCACGCCGGGCGCGGGCCTCGAAGGCGACGCTGTATCGACGCTGGGATACCAAGCGCGACATGGTTGTTGCCGCGATCAAAGCCGGGCCCGCCGCGGGGGGCGGCCCGCCCGCGATCGACACCGGATCCCTGCGCGGCGATCTACTCGCCCTGTGTGAACGACTCGACACCACGATGCGTTCGGCCGATGCGACAATGAGTCTGCTGCTTTTACAGGCCGGCCTGGAGGACCCCGAGCTGTGCCGCCACATCGAAGAGGCAACCGGACCGACCGGGGCCAAACTGCCCGCGCCGGTGCTGTCCGCGGCCATACGCCGGGGCGAGTTGCCGACGGGTGCGCAACCGTTCCCGTACGAGGAGATCACCGGGTCGGTGCTGCTGCTGCGCCGGCTGAACGGTCTTGCCACCGGACCGGAGTATCTGGCCTACCTCGTCGACAACATCCTCATTCCCGCCCTGCGAGCGAGTGTGTCCCGCACGCCGCCGGCCCAGGCGATCTTCTCCTGATTCCAGACAACGAAAGGTGCACGCCGATGGCGGATACGATGATCGACGGCTTCGACTATCGACGGATTCCCGGTGCGGATGGCGTCGAACTGAACGTCGCGGTCGGTGGTAGCGGTGATCCGGTGGTTCTGCTGCACGGGTTCCCGCAGACCCACCTCATGTGGCGGCACGTCGCTCGTGCGCTCGCGCATTGATATCTGGTGATCGTGCCCGACCTGCGTGGTTACGGCGCCAGCGACAAACCCGACAGCCTCGGTCCCGACACCTATTCGAAGCGGACCATGGCGCTGGATATCGTGAACGTCGCGGAGGCGATCGGAGCCGGGCGATTCGCTCTGGTCGGTCACGATCGAGGAGCTCTCGTCGGGGTCCGGGCCGCGCTGGACCATCCCGACAAGATCACCCATCTGGGGATTCTCGATGTCCTGCCGACCATGGACACCTGGGATGTGCTGCACGGTGTGGACGCGGCCGTCGCATGGCATCTCTACCTCATGGCGCAGCCGAAGGGCTTGCCCGAGAGGATGATCGAAGCGGTCGCCGAAGACTTCTTCGGTTCGTTCCTCGACGCCTGGGACCCGAGCGGAACCACCTTCCCGCCCGAGGTACGCCGTCACTACATCGACAGTTCCGTCGCGGCGGTGCCCTCCATCGTCGCCGACTACCGGGCCACCGCGGGCATCGATCTCGAGATGGACCGGGCCGACCGGAAAGCCGGCGCGCAACTGTCGATGCCGGTACGTGTGATCTCCCAGGACTGGGGCGCGCAACTGGGATTCGACGCACTCGACCTGTGGCGGAAATGGGCCCCGGACGCCACCTATCGGCCGATCGACGCCGGTCATTTCATGGCCGAGGAGAAGCCGGAAGAGATCGCCGCCTTCGTCGACGACATGCTCAGCGGTGTACCTGTGGATGCCACTCGCCGGTGGTCTTGACAGCGTCCGGTCACGGCGTTTGACTGAGCGCGAGCTTGTGTTACCTCCTCCGACGGTGTTCCGAGAGGTCGACATATGCACCGCACACAATCGACAGCTGCGAATAATCGACGTGGACCGGGCCCCCGCCGCAGATCCGTGGTGGTGCTGGCGTTGTTGGGAGTGTGCCTGCTCGCACCGGCGACGACCCGGACCGCACTCGCCGAACCAGCGGCAGGCGCCACCGGTTTCGCGATGCCTTTCGCGGGGGCACCGGCCTACGAAAACGTGGCCCCGACCCAGCTGACGAATCCGGATCGGCTCAACCAGCCACTCGGGCGGGAGCGAGCGGAGCGGATCGCCCGCCAGATCGGGCTCACCGCCGCCGACGCACTGTCCGACCAGCAATATCAAGACCTCAGCGCCGGCGGCGGTATAGGCGGTGACCGCGATGCCGCCGAGGTGATCAACGCCTGCGTTCGCATTCTCACCAATACTGTGGGGCGGCCGTTGTATTCCGATGTGAACGGCCGGAACACCACGTCGGTGCTGGCGAGTTACGGACTGTACGTGAATCCCGCCGGACAGCTGGAGAGCCCCGCGAACGCGGACGCGCCCACCAGGCAGGTGAACTCGTTGATCGCGCCCGGCGGTTACGTCGGCACCTGGCTGCGCGACAACGGCGCGGCGCACACCCTGGTGGCGCTGTATCGCTCGGCCTATACCGTGCAGGCCGCTTACGGGTTTGCGGCGCAACAGGTTTCGGGCGCCGCGCAATTGGTGACCAATACCGCCGGTGATGTGAGCGCCGAGGTCGGCATGTCCATGGCGCCGCCGTTGTGGATCGTGAATTTCGCGCTGATCTACATCCTGAAGCCGTCGCTGGCGGCAGCGATGCCCGCCTACTGGGCACCCATTCCGCCGCCGGTGGCCGCCGCGATCAAGGCCGCACCCAGCGGGCAGGTGCCCTTCGGCGACTATACGTCCTACTTCCGCTGATCGGAGAGTGCGTCGGGCCGTAGGTATCTCACCGCCCATTCCTCGAAGCCGGTGAGAGGAATGCCGAGATCGGCCGCATCCCGGGGGCGGCCGGGCTGTCCGGCCACGTTCAGCCATTCCAGCGCCGCGCCCATCGGCGGCATACCGGCCGCGACGGCCTGCTCCACCGTCATCTCCGGTGCGCGCAGACGGGTGCCCAGCACGCGGGACAGCACCTCGGCGATCTCGGTCATCGACAGATAGTCACCGGCCAGCTCCAGTTCGACCCCGTCGAATCGCTCGGGTGTGGTCAGGGCCGCGGACGCCGCGCTGCCGATATCGTCGACCGCGATCAGCGACAGCCGGGTCTGCGGGGCGAGGATGCTCACCAGTCCGCCGTCGACGCCGCGCGGGAACATGTACCGCATCGACGGCAGGAAGTTCACCATGAATGTGCCCGGCTCGAGCAATGTCCAGTGCGGGAACCCGGCGGCCCGGACCCGGTCCTGGACCGCGGTCTTGGCGGTCAGTGAGGACTCCACGGCCCAGCGCCCGGCCGCCCAGCGCGGGTGCTCGGCGTGCTGACCGGCGCCGGTTACGGACGTGTGCACGAATTGCGGCACGCCCGCGATCCGAGCGGCCTCGACCAGGTTGACGCCCTGGGCCACCTCGCCGTCGAAATCGAAACCGGCCGCGGTGATCTCGGGCATCTGCACGGAGAACACCGCGCGGGCGCCCGCGGCCGCGCGGATCAGCGAATCGCGGTCGTGCAGATCGCCGGTGACCAGTTCGGCTCCGAGTGCTTCGACAGCGGTGGCTCGCGGTGTTGCCCGATCGCGCACCAGGGCGCGGACGCGAACGCCTGCGGCCAGTAGCGCGCGGGCGGTCGCGCCGCCTTGTCTGCCGGTAGCGCCGGTGACCAGGACGGGAGCGGAATCATCGGACATGACGCACCTCCATGCGATAAGTGGCGGGGTCCGCCGTTTATATTCGAGGTACGATATGGCGGACCCCGCCGTTTAGTAACCCCCTGGAGGTCGTGCCATGTCCGAGCCCCGGCGTGCCGACGCACGTCGCAACTACGCGCGCGTGCTCGCGGTGGCCGAGGAGCAAGTCGCGACCCACGGTGCGGGAGCGTCGCTCGAACAGATCGCCCGCGTGGCGGGGGTCGGTTCGGCGACGGTGCGCCGGCACTTCCCGACTCGCCGCGCATTGCTGGAAGCGGTGTCGCGCAAGCGAATCGACGCGCTGTGTGATCGCGCCCGCGACTTGGCCGGCGCCACCAACAGTCGCAGCGCGCTGCTCGACTGGCTGAGCGAGGTCGTCGCCTACTGCGTCGGTGCTCGCGGGCTGGCGGTCGCGCTGTCCTACGACACCGCGGCGGGCGACCCGGTGCACGACAACACCTGCGGCGCCGCACTGGAGGAGGCCGGAGAGCCGTTGCTGCGCCGGGCCGTACGGGACGGCGCGATCGCACCGGCCGTCAGCGTTTCGGAGCTGATCACGCTGATCGTTGGCATCGCCCTGGCGACCGAAAACGGTGCCGATCCCGCAGCGCACGCCGATCGCCTGTTCCGGCTGGCCGTCGAGGGAGTGAGCCCGCAGCGCGCGCCGGACCCGATGTCTGCAGAGGACTGAAACCGATGAGCCTCCGACAGTTCGAGTACGCCCTGGCCGTAGCCGAGGAAGGGTCGGTCACCGCCGCCGCGGAGCGACCGCACGTCGCACAGCCGTCCATGTCCCAGCAGATTCGCAACCTGGAGCGCGAACTCGGTGTGACGCTGTTCGCCCGCACGCCGACAGGTCTGGTCCCCACGGTGCTCGGCCGGGCGTTCCTGCGGGATGCGGAGGTCGCGGTGAGCGCGGCCCGGCGGGCGCGGGCGACGGCGCGCGCCGGTGTGGATGAACTGGTGGGTGAGCTGATGGTCGCTGCGCAGTCGATTCCCCCGGCTCGAGGTCACGGTGTTCGAGGAACCGAACCCGGCCGAGCTCGAGCGGCTGGCCCGCCGGGGAGTGCTCGGTGTCAGCAGGGCGTCGAGCCGCACCGCGGCGAGCAGATTCAGATCCAGCGCGTCGCGCCACGCGTCGTCGGGGATGTCCGAGCTGCCGGGGAACGGCTGTGCCCCGCCCGCGTTGTGGACCAGGATGTCCACTCCGCCGAGCCTCTCGTGCGCGGCTTCGGCCACTGCCTGCGCTCCGGCCCGGGTCCACATGTCGGCCGCGACGAATACGGCGCCATCGGGCGCCGTGCCGGTCGCCGAGCGGGCTGTGGTGAGCACGTCCGCGCCCGCCGCGAGGAGCCCGCGCACGATACCCGCGCCGATTCCGCGGGAACCGCCGGTCACGAGGGCTCGCTTTCCCGCGAGTTCTTTCGTGCGGGGTCCGTTGTCGACAGTGGCCATCCCGCCGGTCCTCTCGATTGCGTGTTTGTCACTCGAAAGTCGAATAGCGTGCGCCGCAAGAACTCTCGAAGTTCTTGCGGTATGCGACGCGTCGAGTGACTTCACCGTAGGCCGGGCGGACGATATGAGGCAAAGACCGAATCGCAGCAGTCGGCATAGGGGTTTCCTATACGGGCGCTCCGGGCATCAGGCGGGGAATCGGCGGGAGCGGCGAGAGTTCGGGCGAGGTGGCGAACGCGTCGATCATCAGCGCCGCGAAACGACGCGACGCCGCGATCCGGGCCTGGGGTCCGGCCGCGTGAATTCCGTTGTTGGCCATGATCATCAGGATGACGTCGTCCAGGACGATATCGGGACGTGCGCGGCCGGTGGCCTTGGCGCGGCGCAGCAGCTCGGCCGCGGCCGTCAGCGAGGCGGTGCGCAGCGCCGTGAAGTCCATCGCGTGCGGAAAGGCGGACATGAAGGCCGCCGTGAAACCTCGGTCGCGGGCATACAGCTCGCAGAGTTGCTCGACCGCGCGGCAGAAGCCGTGCCAGGGATCGGGATCGGCCAGCCCCTCGTCCACGACGGACCGGCAGGCCAGCATCTGGTCGGTGAACGCCTCGGCGACCAGGATCTCCTTGGTCGGGAAGTGGCGATAGAGGGTGGCGGGACCGACCTCGGCGCGGCGGGCGATCTCCCGGATCGGCGCGTCGAGGCCCTCGGCGACGAATACCGCGCGGGCGGCATCGAGGATGCGGACTCGGTTGTCCCGGGCGTCCGATCGCCGGATCTGAGTCGAATGCGTGGTCACCACTCTCACTTTAGCTAAACGGACGGGGGCGTCCGTTACCGTCCACTGATCGGTCCTGATCGAACAGAACACGGAGACGAGCAATGCGAGCAGTGATGATCGAGTCGTTCGGCGGTCCCGAGGGGCTCACGGTGGCGGAGGTCCCCGATCCGGTGCCGGGCGCGGGGGAGGTGGTGATCGCCACCGAGACGATCGGAGTCGGCGGGGTCGATGCCCTGATCCGCAGCGGCGGGCTGGCCGGATATGGGTTCGCGCCCGGTCACATTCCCGGTAGTGAGGTCGCCGGCACCGTGGTGGCCGCGGGTGCCGGGGTGGAGACCGGATGGGTCGGCCGGCGGGTATGGGCGTTCACGGGGGAAGGCGGTGGTTATGTCGAATACGCTGTAGCCCAGGCGAATACGCTGATCCCGCTCGCGCCGGAGCTACCGGGCGCTGATGCCGTGACACTCGGCACCTCCGGCATGGTCGCCCATTTCGCGCTGCGGCACGCGCATTTCGCGCCCGGTGAGTCGGTACTGGTGCGCGGTGCCGCCGGCGGTATCGGAGTGATGGCGGTACAGCTCGCGGTCCGCGCCGGCGCCGCTGCGGTCGCGGTCACCACCTCCTCGGCGGCGCGCGGTGACCGTCTGCGCGAACTCGGTGCGACGCACGTCCTGGACCGCGCGGGCGAGGGCGCCTCGGACGCTCCCGCGGGCTACGACGTCATCATCGATATCGTGGCCGGTCCGAACCTGCCGTCGTTTTTCGACCGGCTCGAGCCGAACGGCCGGATGGTGGTTGTCGGCGCGATGGGCGGCCTGCCCCCGGCCGATTTCGGCGCGGGGATGCTGGCGGTGTTCAAGAAGTCGCTGTCGTTCGCCACGTTCAGCGCCGACACCATAGCGCCGTCCGAGCGGCGCGCCGCGACCACCGAACTGTTCGGCGCGGCCGCACGTGGTGAGCTGAAATCGGTTGTGCACGAGCGACTGTCCCTGGATCAGGCGGTGCTCGCCCACCGGAAGATGGCCGCCGGTGAGGTGTTCGGCCGGATCGTGCTCACCCCGTCGTGACATCCGCCGCGCTGCGGCTAACGCCCGTGTTTGACATCTTTGAAAGGCACATCCCGGTCGGCGGCGTATTCCCGCGGCATGCCGAGTACGCGTTCGCTGATGATGTTGCGCGCCATCTCGGTGCTGCCGCCAGCCAGGCTCCAAGCCTGGCGGTACAGGTACTCCTGTCCGGCCTGGCCGAGCCTGGGTTCACCGGTCTCGTCGCCGGTGGCCGCGGCGGCGCCGGCGATGCGCACGGCGGCGTCGGCCTGGTGCCAGGCATTGCGGGCGCTGAACAACCGGGCGATGGATCCGCCGGCCGGTACCAGATCTCCGGCGGCGATCCGGGCGCCGATATGGGCGATGAGCTGGTTTTGCACCAGATTCATCGCATACGCTTCGCCGATGTCCTCCCGGACCCGCACATCGTCGAATTGCCCGGTGCGCCGGGCGGATTCGATCAGTGCGCGGACATCGCGGCCCGCGTGCTGCAGGGCCCCGCTGGCATAGGGTGAGCCACCGCCGACAGCATTGCGTTCATGCAGCAGCAGCCGGCCGGCCACCGTCCAGCCGTCGTTGACCTCTCCGACGACCGCGTCGGCCGGGACGAAGACATCATCGAAGAATTCCTGGCAGAACTCGGTGGAGCCGTCGACCTGGGTGATGCGCTGGATGGTCAGGCCGGGGGAGTTCACCGGCACCAGGAACATGGTCAGCCCGGCGTGTTTGGGCACCGTCGGGTCGGTGCGGGCCAGGCACAGCCCGTAGTCGGCGGCGTAGGCGCCCGAGCTCCAGATCTTGGAGCCGTTGATGACCCAGCCGTCGTCGCGGCGATCGGCGCGGGTGGTGAGCCCGGCCAGATCCGATCCGCCGCGCGGTTCGGACAGGAACTGCACCAGCAGTTCCTCACCGCGCAGCGCGGCGGCGATGTGGGTGCGCTTCTGCTCCTTGTTGCCCATATCCAGAAGTGTTGCGGCACAGATGGTCAGGGTCGGAATATTGAGCGCCAGCGGCATCTCGTAGGGCCGCGACTCCTCGGTGAAGGCGCGCTGGTGGGCAGGTGTCAGCCCGAGCCCGCCGTATTCGGCCGGGAAGCAGATTCCCGCGAACCCGGCGTCGTGGAGGATGCGCTGCAGCTCGCGGGCGCGCGCCCAGACCTCGGGTGATTTCTGTTCTCCGGAATGGATGGGCGGTGCGGGTGGCAGGGTGTCCTTCAGCCAGCGGCGGGCCCGGTCACGGAAGCTGTCCACCGATTCCATTGCGGTGGTATCGGTTTCGGGGGTGGTGCTCATGCGGCGGACTCCAGCAGGTCGGTGAGGCGGCGGCGGTGTTCGGCCGGGGTGCCGTAGAGTGCGCGGCCGAGGGTCACCCGCCGCAGATACAGGTGCAGATCGTGTTCCCAGGTGACACCGAGGCCGCCGTGGATCTGGATGCATTCCTGCACGATGTCACCGGTGACCGCGCCGACGTAGGACTTCGCGACGCTCGCGGCCGCGGCGGAGGCGGCCGGATCCTCACCGAAACTGTTCGCCGCCGCCCACGAGGTGGCGTGGCAGGCCTCGAGCGTCGTGGCGATATCGGCGGCACGGTGTTTGAGCGCCTGATAGGAGGCGAGCGGCCGGCCGAAGGTGTAACGGTCGAACATCCACGCCACGGTGATATCGAAGGCGTGTCGCGCGGCCCCGGTCATCTCCGCGGCGGACAACGCGGCCGCCACGAGCAGCTGGCCCGCCACGGCGGCTGCCGCGGCGGCGGGATCGCGGTGGACCACCGCCTGGGGCGCCACGGTGACGTTGTCGAAAACCACTCGCGCCGAACGCCGCACAACATCGAGCGTCCACGACGGTGTGACGGTCACTCCGGGGGCGTCGGCCGCGACCAGCAGCTGCACCGGCCCGTCCGGGCCGCGCGCGTCGACCAGCAGCAGGTCGGCCCGGCCACCGAATTCCACGCGATCCTTGACTCCGGAGAGTGTGAAGCCCGCACCGTCCGGCGTCGCGGCGGTCTCGAAATCGGGGCACAGGCCGCCGCCGGGCTCGTAATGCGCCCACACCGCGATTTTCTCGCCCGCGACGATCTCACCGATGATCGCCGCGAGATCGGTTGTACTGCGCAGCAATCCGGTGAGCACGGCGTTCACGGTGATCAGCGGTCCGGGTGCGCAGGCACGGCCGAACTCCTCGGCGATGAGCGCGAGATCGGTCATCGGGATATCGGAGACGGCGCCGCCGCCGAGGTCGGGCGGTACCAGGGGCGCGGTCCAGCCCAGCTCCGCACCGCGGCGCCACCAGTCCCGGTCGAAACCGTGCTCGGAGTCGGCGAGCTGCCGCACGGATTCGATGGGGACGGTGCCGGCCAGGAAATCACGGGTGATGGTCCGGAACAGGCGCTGATCGGCGGACGGGTCGAGGGGCACGATGGGTCCTTCGGCACGGGCCTGCCGCGGGAGTCACTGCGGAACAGGCGATCCGGTGCGCGGCAGACGAGGTGGTGGCCGGTCGCCACCCCGGGGTGGCGACCGGAGCATTGTTAGATCGGCTCCCAGAAGGTGACCTGGGTGGCCCGCGGATCGAGAGCGGGGCTCAGGGTCGAGCGGCCCGATGTCGAGTTCTCCCGCATCTGCTTGAATACGGCCGCCGGATCACCATCGATCTCGTAGACGGCCAGATAGCGATGGGTGGCGCCCTGGCCCTCCAGCTCCGCGGCCCGGTAGCGCGAGCACGACTTCAGCCCGTCGATCCGCAGCAGTTCCGGAATGTGCACCTCGTTGTACCAGGTGTTGTATTCGTCGTCCATGCCCTCGTGCGGAGTGGAGAAGACCATCATTTGCATGGTTGTCGTACCTATCTGTGGAGCTGTGCGGGCAAATCCGTCGAGCTGTGCGGAAATAGGATCGGTAGAGCGGGGATTCGCGGAACGGGATCAGGCGCGCTGGGCGTAGAGCTGTTCCCACTCCTTGCGGGGGCGCACGGTGAGGTCGACGTCGGTGGCCTGCGCGCGCAGTGCGCCGACGGTCGCCTGTTCACGCGGAATGTGCGCGAAGGGATCCCAATCGAGGAACCGGCAGGCGTTCTGCCAGGTGATCTTGTTGATATCGGAATCGTCGGCGCCGACCGCGTCGAGTTCGTTCAGCACGAATTCGGGGGCGTCGGGCCACAGCGAATCCGAATGCGGATAGTCGCATTCCCACGCGATGATGTCGATGCCGATATCATGGCGCAGTTTCAGCGAGGTCGGGTCGGTGACGTAGCAGGCCATCACGTGCTCGCGGAACACATCCGAGGGCATCTTGCCGCCGAAGTCGCGGCGCAGCCACTTCTGGTTGGTGTAGTGGCGGTCGGAGCGGTCGAGGAAGTAGGGGATCCAGCCGACGCCGCCCTCGGACAGCGCGATCTTCAGGCCGGGGTAGCTGCGCATCGCGGGCCCCCACAGCAGATCCTGGATCGCGATCTGAGAGACGCTGGGCGCCAGCACCATCAGATTGTCGATCGGTGCGTCGGGAGCCATGTTCAACGCCCGGAAACCGGGGCCGATGTGCAGGTTCATCACCAGGCCGGTATCGGCCAGCGCCGCGAAGACCGGACCCCAGAACTCGAGGTCGTGATAGGAGGGGTGGCCCTCGACGTGCGGGATCTCCGACATGGTGACGCCGTGGAAGCCCTTGGCCGCCACGCGCTGGATCTCGGCCACGGCCAGCTGCGGATCCCACAGCGGCAGAATGGCATTCGGGATGAACCGGCCCGGATAGGTGGCACACCACTCGTCGATGTGCCAGTTGTTGTAGGCCTGGATCATCGCGACGGTGATCTCGTCCTTGAACTGGCTCAGATGGCCGGCGCTGAAACCGGCGAAGGTGGGGAAGCACATCGAGGCGAACACGCCGTTCGCGTTCATATCGCGCACCCGATCGTGGATGTCGTACACGCCCGGCCGCATCTCCGCGTAGCGGGCGGGGTTCTTGTCCCACTCCTCCTTGGGCCAGCCGACCACCGCGTTGAGCCCGGTGACGCCGACCGGTTTGCCGCGGTAGGTCCACTGGTCGATGCCCTGCTCGCTGGTGAGCAGCTGGGGCACGTATTCGGCGTACTTCTTCGGCGTGTGACGGTCGAACATGTCGGCCGGCTCGACCACGTGGTCGTCGATGCTGACCAGGATCATGTCGTCGATGTTCATGCGATTCCTCGGTACTGGTGCGAACGGCGGTGGCCGGTCCGGGCCGGCGATGTCATGAGATGCATAATCTCTCGATTGGAGAATCGTACTCTCATTGCTTGCTGTGACGATACACCCGATGTGCGGGGGGCAAGAGAATCTCGTCGCGAAAGCCGGATTCCAGGGCGCGCAGCGCGGTGCCGAGATAGACGGTGAGGTCGTCGTCGGCGCGCTCGGCCCAATGGTCGTAGGCCGAGCGGCACACCGCGAGCGTGGCCCGGCCGACGCTCAGCGCGTGCAGCGAGTGCGCGGGGCGGCCGGTGCGAGTGGCCACGAACTCGCTGATCGCTCGTTCCCAGGCGTCGTAATGCACTGCGGCGCTCGCGATCAGCTCCGGAACCGAGGACAGCAGATGCATGCGCAGGCGCAGTTCGGGGACATCCTCGGCGCGATAGTGGTTGGCGGCCAGCACCGCGTGCCGGATCGCGGCCATGATCGGTACATCGGTGGGGGCGTGCGTCAGGCTGGTCCGGATGGTCTCGACTTCGGTGTCGAATTCGTGCCACAGCACTTCCGCCTTCGAGTCGAAGTAGCGGAAGAAGGTGCGCCGGCTGACCCCCGCGGCGGCGGCGAGCTGCTCGACGGTGGTGTCGTGAAATCCCTGATCCTCGAACAAGAGCAGCGCGGCCACCTCGAGCGCGCGGGCGCTCGTCCCCGGCGGGCGTCCCCGGCGCGACGGTCTTGTTTCTGGCACGCGATGACATTAACTTATTTGGAGAATTGCATTTTCATCATCCGGAGGGCCGATCGGCCCTCCGGAGCCGAATTCGAGTGTGTGGGTGGCGGTATGGCGTGGGTACCTGACCGCGGATCGGAACATCGCCGGGTGGCGGTGGTGACCGGTGCGGCCCGGGGGATCGGCGCGGCGACGGTACTCGCACTCGCCGAACGAGGCTGGTCGGTGCTGGCGGTGGATGTCACCGCCGACGATCCGGCCCTCGACTACGCGATGGGTACTCCGGAGCAGTTGGCGAATGTGGTCGCCGAGGCCGCCGGGCGGGTCAACCGGGTCGGCGCGGTGCGGGGATTCACGGCCGACGTCCGCGATCCCGAGGCGCTGGATGCCGCGGTCGCCGCCGCTGTGGACGTCTGGGGCGGGCTCGACGCGGCCGTCGCCGCCGCGGGTGTCATCGCGGGCGGGACACCGCTGTGGGAAATGGCGCGCGATCGCCAGCAGGCCGTCATCGATATCTGTCTCGGCGGTGTGGTGAACCTGGCGCGGGCCGCCGTTCCGGCACTGCTGGCCCGGCCGGAACCGCGGTCGGGCCGTTTTCTGGCGGTGGCCTCGGCCGCGGCGACCAAGGGGCTTCCGCGACTGGCCGCCTACTGCGCCGCCAAAGCCGGTGTGGCCGGACTGATCCGGGCACTGGCGGCCGAACTCGGCCCCACCGGGGTGACCGCCAACGCGGTGAGCCCCGGCTCCACCGATACGGCACTCCTGGACGAGACCGCACGCCTGTACGGGGTTCCCGATGCCGCGCGTTTGGGTGGTCAGCAGCCGGTCGGGCGTGTGCTCGAACCGGCTGAAATCGCCGGTGTGCTGGCCTTTCTCGCGGGTTCCGACAGCCGGGCGATGACCGGGGCGATCGTCCCGGTCGACGGCGGATTGGCGCTGTGACCACACCACTGCCTGCTCCGGATGCGCGCCGGATATCGGTCAATCCGCGTGGTAGGCAACGGCGCCGGCGATGATCGTCGCGGCGACCACCGACGAATCGAGCGCATCGCCGATATCCCGGGGGCCGACCCGCAACAGGGTCAGGTCCGCCGCGTGACCGGTCGCGATCGTACGGGGAATGTGGGGGCGGGCGGCGGTGCCGAAGAACAGCGACAACGCCGTCGCGGGTGACAATGCCTCGGCCGCGGGGCGCTCCGGCCCTCGGTCGACCGCGGCCCGGACCACCGCCCACGGGTCGGGATCGCCGAAGGGGGCATCGGTCCCGGCCGCCACCCCGACCCCCGCGGCGAGCAGTGAGCCCAGCCGCCACAGATCGTCCCGATCCTCGGCGGGTACCTCGCGCGCGTACCGCCCGGCCCGCTCGATCAGGAAGTGCGGCTGGGTGACCACCGGAATATCGTTGCGCCGCAACCAGGTCAGCACCTCGGGCGGAATCACCGCGCCGTGTTCGATACGGTCACCGGCGACCACGCCGGCCAGATCGAAGGCGGCCGTCGTGAGAATCAGTTGTACCCGGGTCACACAGTGCACTGCGGCCGCGCGGCCGGCACTGTGCAGCCGCCGCAATCGCACCACGAGATCGTCGAGTTCGGGCAGTGTGGTGTCGTCGAGCGGAATCTTGGTGGGCCCCAACCGGAATCGTTCGACCCGCGGATCCTCGATATCGGGTTCGGCCATACAGCACACGCGCTGCGCGATCCGCCCGTCGAGTACCGCCGCGGCCAGTGTGCCGACCTCCGGCCGGGTGAGATCTGGTGTGGCATCGGTGAATCCGGTGATCCCGCGGTGCGCCGCCAGCGCCGATACCGGGGCGGGATCGGGTGCCAGGCACTCCAGCCGGTCGCCCAGCCAGGTGTCCATCCGCCACAACCGGCCGGTGACCCGGCCGTCGTGATCACGCTCCACGCCCGGTAGATGACAGTTGTCGACATCGAGCAGGGCGCAGGCACTGGAATCGAGAATCCACAGCGCGCCGGAAGAATGCTGGACGTGTACCGGACGGCCCACGTCCATCCGGTCCAGTGCCCAGCGATCGATCGCGCCGGCGACATCGTCGTGATAGTCGACCGCCCGGATCCATGCGTGCCCCGGCGCCTGGCGTGCCGCCTCGCGCAGCCGGGTGGCCAGCCCACCGACACCGTGAATCCGCTCCGGTCCCACCGGAACGGATTCGGTGCGGGCCGCGAGGGACCGCAGATGGATGTGGTGATCGTGTAGGCCGGGCACCAGCCAGCCGCCGCGGGCATCGATATCGTCCTCACCGGGCAGCGGGCGCAGCCCGGTACCGCATTCGGTGATGGTGCCACGCTCGCAGCGGATATCGGTGTGGTCGCTGCCGAAGACCACGGCATCGCGGATCAGCATGCGGCACCGCCCACGGGTGCCAATGGGTTTGTGGTGTCGTCCATTCGACTGGTCTCCTCGGCGAGGTGAGCGCTACCGGCACTCAGGCCGTGAGCATGGCCCACGCGGCCCGCCAGGTCCGATGCGGTGGGGGACGTTCTGTGATGTCGCGGCACTGGCCGCCGACAACCGGTATCGCGCACGGGAACCGGAGTCGGAGGGTAGCCGTGGGCCCGGCTCGCGTGCGCACCCGCTGCGGTGGCGCGACCCGCGTCCCGGGGGCGTCCGGTCCGAGGGCGGGTCGCGGCGGAAACGGTTACCGCAGCTGGTCTTTCATCACCTTTCCGGTCGCGTTCAGTGGAAGTTCATCGAGAAACACCACCGTGCGTGGCACCTTGTATCCCGCCATGTTCTCGCGGCTCCAGGCGATGAGCTCGGATTCCGACAGCGGCGCGTCGGTGACGACGAACGCTTTGCCCACCTGCCCCATCCGGTCGTCGGGCACCCCGATGACCGCGGCCTGCACGACCGCCGGGTGCGCCAGCAGATAGCCTTCGATCTCGGCGGGATAGGCGTTGAATCCGCCGACGATGAACATGTCCTTCTTGCGCCCGATGATCTGCAGCCGGCCACCGTCGTCGAGGGTGCCGAGATCACCGGTGTGCAACCAGCCCTCGGCGTCGATCGCCTCGGCCGTGGCCTCGGGATCGTCGAGGTAGCCCTGCATGACGGTGTAACCACGCACCAGCACTTCGCTGTCGCCGGCGATGCGCACCTCGACACCGTCACACGGGGTGCCGGCCGTGGTGGCGATCTGCTCGAAGGTGTCGCCGGGCCGTGAGGCCGTCGCGGTACCGGCCTCGGTGAGGCCGTAACCGGTCATGATCGATCGGAACGGGAGTTCGGTCTTGACCCGCCGGATCAGCTCCACCGGGATATCGGCGGCGCCGGTGACCGCCGCCCGCAACGACGACAGGTCGTAGCGTTCCTGTGCGCCGAGCAGCGAGTGATAGAGCGTCGGAGGTCCCGGCAGCATCGTGATCCGTTCGCGCGCGACGATTTCACACACACTGTCGACATCGAACACCGCCACCGGCAGAATCGTCGCGCCCCTGATGAACGAGGCGAGGATCCCGGCCTTGTAGCCGAAGGTGTGGAAGAACGGATTCACCGCGAGGTAGCGGTCGCCCTCGCGCAGATCGGCCAGTTCACACCATTCGGTGTAGAGCCGCAGATTCTGCCGATGGTTCATCATCACACCCTTGGGACGGCCGGTGGTCCCGGAGGTGTAGATGACGTCGGAGATATCTGTACCGGCGATCTCGCGTTCGAAAGGTGAACCGCCGGCAAGGAAATCGGAGGCCAGATCGATCACCGGCACACCCTCGGGCCCGGTGTGCTCGCGCCCGAGGAAGCCCTGCTGCACCAGCAGCAGTTTCGCGCCGCTGCGCCCGACCACATCGGCGGCCTCCGCCTCCCGGAACCGGGTGTTGACCGGAACGAGCACCCCGCCCGCGGTGAGCAGTCCCATCGCCGCCACGATCCACTGCGCGGAATTGGGTGCCCAGATCGCGACCCGGTCGCCCTTGCCGACGCCGGCCTCGGCGAAGGCGCCCGCCGCCCGGCGCACCCGGCCGACGAGTTCGGTGTAGCTCAGCCGCAGATCGCCGTCGACGACCGCTTCGGCGTCGCCGAAGCGGTCGGCGCAGGACGCGACCATCTGCGGAATGGTCTCCCAGCTCATCGGATGCCCTCCGAGGTATGAGCGGGGCGCCGCGTGGTCACGCTCCGCTCCTCTCCGCTCATACCTTCAGCAACCTCGCGAGGTTGCCGCCCATGATCTTCTGCTGGTTGGCCAGCGGCATATCTTTGATCTCGTTGATGTAGCGCGCCGGTTCGGCCAGGCCCTCCGGGTGCGGGTAGTCCGATCCGAACAGCACGTTCTCCACGCCGATCAGATCGGCGATGCCCTGCAGATCCTCTTCCCAGAAGGGGCTGACGTGAATACTGCGCTTGACCGCCTCGACCGGATCCTGGAAGCCGAAGCCCTCGGGAGCCTTCTTGTAGGTGTCGCGCAGGTTCTCGAGCAGCGGTCCGAGCCAGGAGGCGCCGTTCTCGATGACGGCGACCTTCAGTTCGGGGTGCCGGAACAGCGCGCCATGGCAGACCCAGGAGGCAACCGCGTCCTGAATCGGGCGCCATTCGGTGGTCATCCGGAAGGTATTGGTCTTGAACGGCAGCATCTCCAGGCTGCTGCCCTCCCATTCGGCGTTGAACCGCGAGTAGCCGCTGTCGGAGGAGTGCATCGTCACCAGGATGTCGTGCTCCACCACGCGCTTCCAGAACGGATCGAACTCCGGCAGGGCGAACGAACGCGGGCCGCGCAGACCGGGAACGGGCGCGGGACGCACCAGAATCGCCTTGGCGCCGTTCTCGACACACCAGTCCAGTTCCTCGATGGCCTTGTCCACGATCGGCAGGCTCACGACCGGCACGGTGAAGATGCGGTCCTTGTAGTTGAAGCCCCACTCCTCGAGCATCCACTGGTTGAGCGAGTGCACCACGGCGTGAATGAGATCGGGGTGATGGCGCATGCGCTCCTCGATGAGGCTGGCCAGGGTCGGGAACATCAGTGTGCGGTCGAGTTGGAGTTCGTCCATCAGCTCCAGGCGCGGGCCCGGCTGGTGGAAGGCGGGAATCGAGCGCATCGCCTTGCCGAAGATCTCCCGGCGGCTCTTGCCCTCCGGGTTGCCGTTCTTGAAGTACTCCTCCATCGCTCCGGGCCGGGCGACCACCTCGAAGGTGGGGTTCGGGATGTACTCGCTGATCTGCCCGAGGACCGCGATCTTGGTGCGGCCGTTGAGTTCTACGTACTGGATGGCCCCTTCGAATTCCTTCGGCAGGTACCGGGTGAGGGCCTCTTTGGTCTCGTAGAGGTGGTTGTCGGCGTCGAAGAGCTGATACGGCAGCTCGAGCTTGGTCATAAGAGTCTCCTTAGTTCGTTATGAGAATCATATTCTCAGATATTGCGTGTTGCAATGTCGCGCCCGGCCACAGTGGCCCGCACGCGGTATTTCTGCACCTTGCCGCTGAGCGTGCGGGGAAAGTCGTCGACGATGTGCAGTTCCTCCGGCCACTTCTGCTTGGCCAGGCCCGATTCGGCGAGATGGGCCCGCACATCGGCCAGACTCGGTATTTCGGCATCGGCCCGCAGCCGCACCACCGCCGCGGCGTGTTCGATGAGACGGGCATCGGGCGCGGCGACCACGACGGCCTCGGCGACGGCGGGCATGCGATGCAGCAGATCTTCGATCTCGACCGCGCTGATGTTCTCCCCGCCTCGGATGATCAGGTCGGTGGTGCGGTCGGTGATGGTGAGATAGCCGTCGTCGTCGACGTAGCCGACATCGCCGGTGCGGTACCAGCCCTCCTCGTCGAAGGCCGCGGCGGTGAGCGTCTCATCGGTGTAGCCCAGGCACAGATCCGGCCCGCGACTGAAGATCTCCCCGTCGTCGGATAGCCGGATCTCCACCCCCGGCAACGGGCAGCCGTCGGTGTAGAGCCGCTTGTCCTGCGGGTCGAAGCAACTGGATCCGGTGATCGACGGATGTTCGGTACTTCCGTAGGCGCGATAGGCGATGATGCCGAGATCGGTGAGCCGGGTCATGACCGCCGCCGGCACCGAACTTCCGCCCAGGCCCGCGTATTTCATCCGCCGCAGGTGCTCGTCGTCGAAGGTGGGATGGTCGAGCAGGCTGGTGAGATAATAGGGCACCCCACCGGCGACCTTGACATCGAATTCGGACATCAGGCTCAGTACCCGGGCGGGATCCCACACGTCCAGCAGATCGATCGATGTGCCGTCGAGGACCGGGATGAGCAGGGCGTTGACCATGCCGATGAAATGCCCGACCGGCGCGGCGGTGAGCTGTGCGCCGAGATCGGGCGGATAGTGCTCGCTGAGCTGGCGGGTCTCGAAACCCAGGGTGCGGTGGCTGTGCACGACGCCCTTGGGGTCGCGGGTGGTGCCGGAGGTGAAGGCGATCAGCGCCGGTGAATCCGGATCCACCGCGATGACGCCGGCCATCTCCTCGGCTGCCAGCAGATCGTCGAAATCGCGGCCCACGACGCCGACGATCGGCACCCGCTCGCACAGATCCGGCTGAAACTGCATGGCGCCGAAGCGTTCCGCGGTCACGAACGCCTTCGGGCGCACCGCGTCGAGGATGTAGCCGAGTTCCTTGCGGCCGTAGAAGTGCGCGATCGGCACCATGGTCGCGCCGAGGAAGGCCGAGGCCCAGAAGGTGGCGGCGGCCTCCATCCAGTTCGGCAGCTGGAAGGCCACCACGTCGCCGGGGCCCACCCCGCGCTCGCGCAGGCCCGCGGCCAGGCGGCGGGCGATGTGCTCCACCTCGCCCACGGTGCCCGACCACGGGCGCTGCCGGGAATGCACGCGGAAGCCGACCGTGGGCGCGCCGGCCAGGCCGCGGGCGAGTATCTGGCCCATGGTGTCGGTGGTCCAGAAGCCCTCGGCTTCGTACCGATCGGCCAACTGCTGCGGGATCTTTCGCATGGTCGAGCTCCAATGCCCTACGGAGGTGACGGGGTCGGCGACGGGTTCGGGCAGCGCGCTGCCACCTGGGTGGCCGGGCGGCCCGGACCCGAATATGGAGATGATATTCTCAGATTTGGAGAAGCGACATATCCAGAACGGAGACCGTGCGATGGTCGACCTCGAGGTGGACGACGGTGTCGCGGTGCTGACCATCGATCGGCCGCAGGCGCGCAACGCCATCGCGCCGGAGACGATGGATCAGCTCGACGCCGCCATCGACGCCGCCGCCGGTGCCCGGGTGCTGGTCGTGCGGGGCGCGGGTGAGCGCGCCTTCGTCTCGGGGGGAGATCTCAAGCAGCTGGCCACGATTCGCACCGAGGAGGGTGCGGCGCAGATGGCGTGGCGGATGCGCGGAATCTGTGATCGGCTGGCCGCTTTCCCCGCACCGGTGATCGCGGCGCTGAACGGTCACGCGCTCGGCGGTGGCGCGGAATTCGCGGTGGCCGCCGATATTCGCATCGCCGCAGACGACATCACCATCGGGTTCAATCAGGTGGCGCTGGCGATCATGCCGGCCTGGGGTGGCGCCGAACGGCTCGCGGCGCTGGTCGGCCGCGGCCGCGCCATGATGCTCGCCGGCTCCGGCGCGATCCTGACCGCCGCGCAGGCCGAACAGGCCGGGCTGGTGGATCGGGTGGTGCCGCGGGAGAGTTTCGACCGGGACTGGCGCGCCCTGGCGGCGTCGATGGCGAATGCGGCATCGGTGCCGATCAAGCAGGTGGTATCCGGCGCCACCGCGCAGCAGGCCGTAGAATCGTTTGCCCGCCTGTGGGTTTCGGATGCGCACTGGGAGGCGGCCGACCGCGTGCTCAATCGCACCTCGCGCCGTGCGCCCGCCGATACCGCGCGGGCCTAGACACCTCTTCCCCTCCCGTCTCGTCCGCGATTTCTCGCTCGTGACCTTTCTGTCCTGCCACCCCGCGTGGAGCCCGCGGACGGAGACTCACTGTGCGGTGACTCCAGCCCCGGTGTCGGTCGGCTCAGAAGCAGTAGATCGGCTACGTCCGGTGGCAGCCTCTCCCGGAGGTGTGCGTCTGCCCGCTCCCGTCGCTGCCGCGCCCGTTCCGTCGCCTCTCGCTCCAGCCGCGCGCGCTCTTCGGCCTGGGTGGCTTCCTCGAGGCGCGCATGGTCCGCGGCGTCGGCCGCTTCACGAGCCTGTCGGACCTGCTCGGAATACACGGTCATCTCGTGCAATTCCGCGTGCAGTCGCGCTTCGCGTGCGTCACGTGCCTTCTTCGCCTCGCGATCCTGGCGCTTGATGCCCTTCATGACCTCCCCGAATTCGCGTAATGCACGCTCGGAGGCTTCGCGGATTTTTCGTTCCCGCGCTTCGCGACGTTCCTGTTCCTGACGCAGCCGCAGTCGTTCAGCGGCCTCACGGACCTTGGGCAGGCGCTCTTCCGCGCGGCGGTGCCGGTCCTCGCGTTTCTTTCGTTCGAGTTCGCGTTCCTGCTCGCGCTTCCTGACGATTTCTCGGATGTTCTGAAGGCGTTTGCGCGCTCGCTCGGCGCGGTCGAGTTCGTATGCCCGAATCAACTCGCCCTGTTTGGCGACGAGGGATCGACCGAGTTCGATGGCGCGCACGGCGTCGGCTCTCGAGACAACCCGGTGTTCGAACTTGCCCGGAAAATCGCGGGCCAAGGCGCGAATGTCATCAGCGACGGTACGAGGGACCTTCTCGCCCGCCACTGTTTCCCACGTGCTGTGAGTCAGCTGGCCGGACTGCAGCCCTGCCCGCTCTCTGGCGAGTTGGTCACGTGTTTCACGGTCGTTGAGGCGTCCGGACTTGCGTTCCACCGAGCGCGAGCCTCGACCGTCTGTGCGGGCACTGTCCGGGATGCGCGGGCCTTTTGGGGTTTCTATTCTGAATTGTCGAACCCACCCCTTTTCCACTGTTTCCCCCCGGATATGTGCCCGTCCGAGTTCGAAGTAGAGACCTCGTTCGTAGTTTGTCAATCCTCGCCGAATAGCATCGTATTCGTCGGGCACAGCTCCCCCCGGTGCAATTGCTATGTGATGTGGCGCGTCTTCTTCATTTCGCGCGCCGCCGACGTGACCACGTAATCCGCCATCTCGGGGCCGTCATCTTCGAGGAACAGGTAGTCGGCCATCGCGACCATGCTTCGAACGTCTTCGCCGTTTCCATCGTGCACAGTGGGGCTGAAGTCCACATACAGTGGCGCGCTGCTCCACTCGGGGCGGTTGCCCCAGGTCATGCCAGCGCGGCGAACGAAGCACTCGCCGTACATCCGAATGAACTGATCGGCAGCGTCTCGTTTGCTCGGTGACAGGAATCCGTCGCGGTTGCCGAAGAACTCTTTTGCAGCGCTGAGGATTTGGGACGTCAGCGGCGACTCCCACCAGAGGTCCTCGTAAGCGGCAATACCGGGCAAGGTTTCGATGAGGAACGACCGCACCTGTTGTTCCATGGATTCGGGTGCAACCCAGTCCAGAAATGCCTGGGTCTTTTCGTCGAATTCGATGTCGAAACCCATCTGATCGGCGTCGCTCATGTCCGGCTCCCATCGTCGGTTGGTTGCTGGTCAGACTAGCTCCGCGCACAGTCACAGTTCGTCGTCCTCTTCGTCCGCGATGCGCCGACGGATCTCGTCCACTGAGCGACCTCTCGGAATGCGGGTCGGCCAGCACCACATGCTGACGAAAACGACGAGCAGCACACCGGCGGCGACCGCGAAGTCCAGGCGCCGGTCACGGAAGAACCCACAACCGTTCGCACGGCAGCCGGCGCCACTCCCGGCCCGGCGCTTCGAAGGTCACGCTCACGGCCGGGTAGTCGGCGGACCAGTACCTGACGAATCGCATCGCGGCCGACACGCACGCTACGAACTTCAGTTCATGTTCGCTGGGGACCGCGATCAGGACGCAGAGGCCGATATCCGGTTCGTCCGGCAGCGGCGATTCATGTTGAGCTTCAGTGGGATCGGCGAAGCTCATCGCGACCCCGCTACTGCTTCCCGACTGGGGAGTACTCGGCCAGGCCGGCGAGAATGTCGAGCAGCGTTTCCAGGTTCACGCCCTCCGGAAGCGGGGCGTCGCTGTCGGGTCGCGGCCGGAATGGAATGCCGCGGGCGGCTGCGCGCTCGCGCGGGGTGTCGACGGGCGGGATGATCTTGGCTTCGCGCACGAGGAAGCTGTACGCACTCGACTTGCGAGGACACGTACATGCTCGGCAATCACGATGTCCCTGCATGATTCGCTGCGCCGAAACGACTGTGAGCGCTCGGTCCGGATGCGTGTGCAGCGGGTCGACAGTACCGGGGAGCACAGCAGTCCATGTTGCGGGCGGGCTGACTGTCACGAGGTCGAATTTGTCGCACACACGACTGGGTGTATTGCCTACCGTAGCGAGGTCATGGACGACGAGAGCGTCGACACCCAGGTCCGAGGCGAGGTCCAGCGCATAGCCGAGCGGATCGGGGTCGTCGGCCGGTGGACTCACCGTATACACCGGGAAGTATCCCAACTTCGAGGCGTGGCGCTGCACCTCCTCTGTATGCCGCGCAGCGTGCAGGCTCGAGGTCTCGGTGTGGGTCAGACACATCGCGGTGGGCTGGTGGTTCGGTGTGCTGGCATTCATTGCGGGTCCTCTCATCTCCATCCTGGTCGACGCTGCCGGGAGCGGAGCCGTGAGAAGATCCGCTCGAACCGGTGATAAGCGCTGTGTTCAGGGTCACGGAATCTGGTATGTCGCAACAATGTCGGCATCCGGACATTGGGCGGACTTTTCCCGGACTCTTTGAATTGCCTCGCAGACACCACCTCTGCTGCGGCATACCCTCGGATGACCAGCGACGTTGGAGGTGAACGGTGATGGATCACGCAGGCCCGCGGACCGTGCTCGAAGCTCTGATTCGCAAGGCGGATACCAACATCGGTGACCGGACGATCGCTGAATGGTGTGCCCACTTCAACGCAGTCGCGAGACAGACCGGGGAAAGTGCCACTCTCTCGGAGCGCCAGCTACGTCGGTGGATGGCCGGCGATGTGGTCGATGCTCGGGCCGCGACGCGGCGCGTTGCTCAGCGAGTGTGGAGACTGTCTTTCGAGACTCTTGTGTCGCAACCCGGCACGCGGGAAGTCCCCGAAGCGGTCACCACCGCACTCGATCAGCTCACCCAGGAGATATCAATGTCCACCGAAGACTCCGCACGATGGGTCAAGCGTGGCGCAGGCGGGGTCGATCAGAACGTGCTCGATCAACTGCACGCTGACGTCCGGCACCTTGCCAGCGCTTACCTGACGAAGCCACCGGTCGAGCTCGTGCCGCAACTGACCCGGTTGCGACGAGATGTCTTCGACCTGCTCGACGCGCGGCAACGCCCGCGATACCTGCCAGACCTGTATCTGGCTGCGGGCCAGATATGCGCGCTACTCGCCCACGCCTGTGCGGACCTGGGCCGCCCGTACGACGCGGATACCCACGCCCGAACTGCATGGTTCGCCGCCGATTACGCCGAAGACCAGCAGTTGCGGGCCTATGTGCGGTGGGTTCAGGCCAACGTTGCCTACTGGGCCGGGGACTACCGTCGGGCCGCGCAGTATGCCGAGTCCGGCTTGGCCGACATGACGGACCCATCGACGCAGCTGAGGCTCGCGAGTCAGCTTGCACGAGCACATGCCGCGTGCTCGGACGAGCGGGCGGCGTTGACCGCTCTCGACGTAGCAATGGACGCGCTGCCGCGTGTCCGGCCGAGGGGTGACGACCAAGGCGTGATGTGGTTCGATCCTGGCAAGGCCCGGTACTACGCTGCCGAAGTTCACCTGGCGCTCGGCGGCCGTCGGCACAATGAGCAGGCTCTCGAACAAGCCCGTTCCGCGCTTGACACCTTCACACCGTCCAGTCCTGCCGAGTTCATCGCTGCGGCCGAGCTCGACACCGCACGAGCACATCTCGGCCTCGGCGATCTCGACGCGGCCACTGTCCGCATCCACCGGGTGCTGGAATTGCCAGTAGAGCTACGCACGACACCGATAGTCGAGCGGGTTGTGAGAGCAGCTGACGAGCTGCGGGCAATCTCCTCCACCGTGCGCACTTCGCGGGAGTTACCGGACCGCATTAGCCTGTTCACCACGTACACAGCCCAGGCCATTGCCGAGGAGTGATATGCCCCCGATCCAGGTCGCGGTCTGCGGGCCACGGCACTGCTCCGAAACGGATGCCGACAATGCTCGCGAAGTCGGCCGCCTGCTGGCGCAGGCCGGTGCAACGGTTCTGTGTGGCGGCGGCATCGGGGTGATGGCGGCAGTTGCCGAGGGCGCATCGTCGGAAGGTGGCCTGGTGATCGGCGTGCGTCCAGACACCGACCCCTCCGGTATCTGCGACGGACTTTCCGCGGTCCTGTACACGAACATGGGCGAAGCCCGGAACGCAATCCTCATCTGGTCGGCGGATGCGGTGATCGTGATCGGCGGCTCGTGGGGAACGCTGTCGGAACTCGCGCTGGCCAACAGGCGCGGCGGAGTAACGGTGACTTCGCTCGGTGGTTGGGAGATCGTCGATGCCGACGGTTCTCCGGTGAGCGGAGGCCACCGAGCGACCGATGCGGCCGACGCGGTCGAATTCACGCTCGCGCACGCATCGCTCGGCTGATCTCGACAGGCCGGACCGTTCCGGAGCCGAGTGTTCGCCGGATGAGTCGCGGTCGCAACGATATTCGCGACGTTTGTTCCCGGACGAGAGAAGGGAACGGTGCGAGTTGACCGATTAGGGGTTTTCGGTGGGCTGGATCGGTCAACACCAGGCTGCGGTCCGTCATTCGGGCGGACCGCAGCACACGAGGAGGATTCGTGCGAATCATCACCACGGGACTCGTCACCGCGGCACTGGCCGCGGCGACCGTCGCCGGAGCCGCCGTGGCGCAGGCCGACCAGCCCAACGAGATCATCACCATCGATATCAATCTGCTGGGCTGCTCACTGGGCGCCGGTCTGGGCGCGGAACTGCTGCCGGCGCTCACCGCGGGCGCCAGCGGCTCCGCCGTGGGCATCAACTCCGGTCTCGCCACCCGGCTGCGCGCGGCGGGGTGCCTGCCGAAGTTCTGATCGGGCGGACGATCGTTACCCGGCGGCCCCCGCTCCGCGGACCAGTGGCCGCCGGGACGATGTCGCGTTCGTTCGCCTCGGGCCGTAGGCGGTTCAGTCTTCGTCGGAGCTCATTTCGATGATCGCGTGAACGGGGCAGTCCAGCAGAGCACGGTGCACGTCGTCGTGGTCGGCGGCGGGGACCCGGCCGTTGCCTTCGAGCGAGGCGTAGCCCCAGTCGTCGAGTGGAAAATATGTGGGGGCGTGTTTGGCGCAGAATCCGAAACCGTCGCACAGGGTGCGGTCCAGGCGGACGCGCATGGCGGGGGTCTGGTCGGGGTTCGGCTGGTCGGGCATCAGACTGTCACCGCTTCCACGTCGAAGGGGCGCAATGCGGTGAAGGGGGCGGACGCGCATGCCGCGCAGCGGCCGTCGCGATGGCGTTTCACCACATCGGGGAATTCGTCCAGGAGGGTCCGGGCCGCGTTGGTGGCGGCGTCGAGGGTGGCGCAGGCGCCCCGGCCGCGCAGGACCGTGGACCAGCGGTCGAAGCGATCCAGGTCGTCGGGGGCAGCGGTGCCGTCGCGCAGGGCGGAGGCGACCGCGGCCATCGCGGCGATCCCGTTGAAACAGGACCCGCATTGGCCGGCGTTCTCGCGATCGAAGTATTCGAGCACCGAGGCGGTGACCGCGACCGGGCAATCCTGTTCGGTGAGCAGTGCGACCGCACCGCAGCCGAGGCCGGTACCGGCGGCGCGCAGGGTTTCGTGGTCGAGACTCAGGTCCAGGACGCGCTTGCCGGTGAGCCCGTTGAAGTATCCGCCCAGCAGTGCGCCGTGGACGAGATCGGCCGCCACACCGTGCAGTGCCAGCAGTTCGCGCATCGAGAACCCGTGCGGCAGTTCGTAGATCGCGGCGTCGCGCCCGGCCCCGGTGACGGTGGCCAGGAAGGTGCCGGGGGAGTCCGCGGTACCGGCGGAGCGGAACGCCTCGGCGCCGTGCCGGTGAATCCACGCCAGATTCGCCAGTGTCTCGACATTGCTGATCAGAGTGGGACGCCCGTCCACACCCGCGGCGAACGGCCGCGGCGGCTTGTCCATCGGCTTGGCCGGGCCGCCGTTGAGGGAGCGCACCGCGGCGGTCTCCTCACCGGCCACGTAACCGGCGGCGACAATATGGATCTCGAACGGCACCGGCATCGGGCCGGCCTCCGTGATCGCCGCGGTGACCGAGTCCGCGGCGGCGGGATCGGAGAGGTAGATCACGGCCCGATCGGCGTCGAGAATCGCTGTCGCCAAACGCAATCCGTCCAATACCAGATGGGGGCGATGCCGCAGCAGCCAGCGATCCTTCGCCGAGGCCGGCTCGCCCTCCTCACCGTTGGCCACCACGACCGGGCGTACCCCGGCCTTGCAATGCCCGGCTACCGAACGCAGCTTGGTACCCAGCGGGAACCCGGCGCCACCGCGCCCGCGCAGCCCGGCGGCCACGACCTGCTCGAGGAGTGCGGCCGGTGACTCGAGCGGTGAGTAGCCACCGCCCGCGCGGTAGCCCGCGACATCGCCGGGCACGTCGATGATCCGCGGTCTCGGCCCCGGAGGGGCGATGACCGTCGGATTCGCGATCGCATCCATCAATCCGTCCTTCGAAAACTCGTCCGCGGCCGAAAACTGTCGGTCCGGGAAAATGCTGTGCCTACAATCGGCGGCATGCGTACCGCAGTGATCCGGGTCGATGTCGATCCCGCCGGGGAACTTTCCCGGGACGTTTTCGAAGCCAAGATGTCCGACCTCACGATCCGTGCGGCGAAATCGGGAATTTCGCTGCCCGCACCGGATATGGAATCCCTGCCGCCGCGCCGCCGCGAAATTCAATTGCTCATTGACGGGGACGACACCGAGAAGATGTCGGAAACCGCTCTCGCGATCTGCGCCGAGGTTTTCGGTGCCGGCGTGCGGCCGGGCGCGGTGACCTTCGTCAGTCGCGGCACCGACGACGACGCCCACGGTGTCCTTGCCGGATTCGGGATCGCCGGCGACATCGACCGCGCCCACGACGCGGCCGGTTTCGACACCCTCACCGTGCGATTGGCCCGCGCCGACCTGGCGCGAATCCCGGAGAGCCGGATCCAGACCGCGCTCGAGGCGGCGACCAATTCCGAAGTGGTCATCGTCGCGTTCTGAGTCCGCCGGTGGGTCGCACGCGAGCGGACCACCGGCACAACGGAATTCATTGCCCATCGCTGACTACTGCTTGACGAAGTCCAGGATCGCCGGAGCGGCCAGCACCCAGGTGTCGAAGATATTGCCGTCACCGCGAGCGCGTGCCTTCTGCCCCTGCTGCCAGGCGTCCTCGGGCCACGGCGGATTGATCAGTACCGAACCCTCGATCAGGCAGTGCACCTCCATCGACGTCCGCTTGGGATGGTCGATATCGTGCTCACCGCCGCGGATGATCAGTGTCGGAATCTTCAGCTTCGAGAACTCGTAATCGGCGACACCTGGAACGGTCTGGCCGGGCTTGGAGACATAGGCATCGAGCCAGCGCAGCATCTGCGCCTGGAATTCGCCGGCGTCCAGGGCCAGCATCCGATCCTTGTTCTTCGGATTGTCCTGGATCCGTTCCTGCCATTCCGGCAGATCCATCAATCCCTCGATCCCCTTGATCTTCGCCGCGGTGATATTGGGAATGATGTAATGCGAACCCAGCGCGATCGCTCCATAGGTGCCGCCGACGATATTCCACAAAATCAACTTCGTGGCGATCTCCGGATACAGCATCGCGGTGAGTATCGAATCCCGCGCGCCCCCGGAACCACCGGCGATGATCACCGGCCCGGTGTCCAGATGCACGAGCAGATCGTGCAGGACCTCGGCGCGCATATGGGATTCGGTGGGCCCCCAGAACGCGACCTCACTGCGCCCGCAGTTGGGCCGGTCCCACAGCAGGACCCGGTGCCCGCCGGCGACGAGGGCCTCGGCCAGCGGCCGCAAACCCGGAATCTCGATACTGAAGCGCCCGCCGGGGGTGAGAACGATCAGCGGACCGGACGATCCCAGAATCTCGTAATAGACTTCGCCACCGCGGATTTCGGCCGTTGGCATGGACAGACCTCCTTTGGTCGGGAATCAGGCGGTAACCAGAACGTCATTGCCGACGACCCGGACCGGATAGGTGCGGATACTCCACTCGGGCTTGACCGCGGTCGTGCCGGTGGCCAGTTCGAAACCCCATTGATGCCAGGGGCAGTAGATGTACTCACCCGCACGCACGGTGACCGCGTCGCCGGGCACCGACTCGTCGACCTTCGTCAGCCCGCGGGCGCGGCCCGCGCACAGCGGGCCGCCCTCGTGCGGGCAGTAGTTGGCGATGGCGTAGAACGTGCCACCGACGTTGTATACACCGACGCCGTGCCGCCCGATCGGCACGAGTTTGTGTGTGCCGGGCGGGATCTCGTCGATGGTCGCGACGGCGTGCTCGCGGCCCTGGGGCAACCGCGGCGTCGCGCCGCTGTCGTCGGTCATCAGAACACCCGCACCTGCCCGGGCAGCACCGGCACGGTGGCCGGCAGGTTGGCGTAGGTCGCCAGGCCGTTGCCGAACATGATCGGCTCGCGGGTGTGCTCGGGCAGATGTTTGACCAGCCAGCGCGGATCGTCGAAGGTCCAGTGCGGGTAGTCGGAGGAGAACAACAGGATCTTCTCGGCCTCCATCCACTCCAGCGCGCGCGTCAGCTCGGTCTTGTCGTCGGGATAGTCCAGCGGCTGCGTGGTGAACTTGATGTGTTCCTTGACGTATTCCGAGGGCTTGCGCTTGATCGAGATCCACGATTTGCGCGTCTCGTAGATGGCGTCCATCCGCCACATGAGCGGCAGGATCCAGGTGAACGCGTGCTCCACCAGGACGATGCGCAGCGCCGGGAACCGGTCGAAGACACCGTCGAAGATCAGGCTCATCACCTGGTTCATCGCCAGCAGCGAGTAGGTGACCATGAAATCGTGGTTATAGCTCGGGTATCCGACCGGCGGCATCGGCAGCGTCTCGAAGCAACCGCGTGAGAGATGGCAGGCCACGGGCAGGTTGTGCTTGACCGCGGCCGCCCATACCGGGTCGTACATGGGATCGCCCCAGGCCGGCCGCGGCTCAGCGCGAATCAGGATCTGCGCCATGTACGGATGCCCGGCCCACTTCTCGATCTCGCGGACCGCACCGGCCGGATCCTCGGCCGCCGCGCTGATCGAGCCCCGGTAGCGTTCGTGCCAGTTGTTGTGGCTGTCGAGCCAGTCCTGGTCCAGCCAGGTGTTGACCGCGGAGGCGGCGGCCGAGGTCGCCTCCGGCAGCCGGGCCTGATACAGCCCGGGCTCGAGGATCGCGATATCGGATCCGGCGCCGATGATCAGCTGTCGGAACAGGGTGTCGGGGTCACTGCCCGGGAAGCCGCCGCCCTCCGGGAACGCGTCGACCCGCATGGCGTAGGCATACGCGAAATCGGGTGCGTCGTAGAAGATGGTGCTGCCGACCTGGTGATTGAGGAAGTACTTGCTGCGGAACGGTTCCGGGTAGAGTTCCGCGAGCCGGCCCGGACGGGGCACCGGGTGGACGTCGGAGTCGACCACTCGCACCGCCACCCGATCGGAGCTCGGAACCCGTTCGCGTACTCGTACTTCGGTATTCGCCTGCTTGACTTCCTCCCGGCCGTGAAGGACCGGGATTCCCTGCCTCACGGCAGAGGGTTCCTGTTTCATCGACAGTCGCCTCCTCGCATCAGCTGCGGGGCGGTCTCACACCATCTCCGCAGGCTTGCACGGCCAGCCCGGCCGCAAGAATGTTCTTCGACGCGTTCAGATCCCGATCGTGGATCGCGCCGCACCGGCACACCCACTTCCGGGCCTGTAGCGGCATCGAGTCGTTGATCCGGCCACACTCGGAGCACGTCTTGGATGACGGATAGAACCGGTCGATCGCGACAACCTCGCGCCCGTACCAGTCCGCCTTGTACTCCAGCATGCTCCGGAACTGCGACCATGAGGCGTCCGAGATCGCCCGCGCGAGCGAACGATTCCGGACCATGTTCCGCACACTCAAGTCCTCGATGGCGATCACTTGGTTCTCGCGCACCAATCGAGTCGAGAGCTTGTGCAGATGATCCCGCCGCCGATCCACAACGCGTGCGTGAATCCGAGCGACCTTCCACCGGGTTTTCGCCCGGTTCGCCGAGCCCTTGTGTTTCTTCGACAGGGCCCGCTGAGCCCTCGCCAGGCGGGCGCGGTCCTTCTTCTCGTGCCGAGGGTTGGACACCTTCTCCCCAGTCGAGAGTGTGTACAAGCTGGTGATCCCCGCGTCCACGCCCACCACCGCATCCGTAGACGTGTGCTCGGTGACCGTGGTCTCCACCAGGATCGAAATGTGGTGGCGGCCCGCCGAATCCCGCGACACCGTCACCTGCGACGGTTGCGCCCCCTCGGGCAGTGGACGCGACCACACGATGTCCAACGGTTCGGTCTGCTTCGCCAGCTTGATGCGGCCGTCGCGGTAGGTGAAACAGTTCGAGAAATAGGTGGCCGAATCCTTTGACTTCCCCTTCTTCTTGAAGGTCGGGTAGCCGGTCTGCTTGCGCCAGAACGTGTCGAAAGCGCGCTGCAGATGCCGCAACGTCGCCTGTAACGGCCCCTTCGACGGCTCGGTGAGCCATTCGGTTTCGGGATCGCGTTTCCACGCGGTGAGCATCTTGTCCGTCTCCGCATGCGAGACACGCCGCCGCTCCCGCGTCCACGCGCGAGAACGCTCCGCTAAGGCGCGGTTGTAGACATAGCGGACGCAGCCGAAGGTGCGCGCGAGCTGCTGTTCCTGCTCGCCCGTGGGGTAGAAGCGGTACTTGTACGACCGCTTCACCACCTTTGGTCCCATAATGACAGTCTCTCATGTTGTCCTGCCATATTCGAACATATGTGCCAATTTGGCCCCGGATTGTCGGGTCGGCACGCTACGTTCCCCGGTCATTGGTATCCCTTTCGATGTCGATACCGGTTACCGCGTCGTCGCCGCGGCGGGGATGTCGATGCCGTATAGCTCGGCGGCGTTGCGCCACAGCAACTTCTCGCGTTGTGCGGCACTCAGCGCGGACGGCAGCCGCGCCGGATCGTCGAGCTGCCAGTCCGGGTAGCTGGAGCCGAACATGACCATGTCGTTCTTGCCGGTGAATTCCAGCCAGTCCCCGGCGAATTCGACATCTCCGGGGCCGTCGAGCCGGCCCTGGACGAAGTAGATCGAACCGGGCAGATAATCGCTGGGCATGCGCGGCGCCCACGGCGTCTGCTCCAAGTGTGGACGGCCGAAGGTGTCCATTCGCCACATCATCGGCGTGAGCATGTCGGCGGCGCCGTCGGCCCACACGAAACGCAGATCGGGAAAGCGCTCGAAGACGCCCTCGGCGATCATGTTCATCTGGTGGTAGAGGTAGTTCATCGCCATGAATCCGAGGTACTGCTCGTAGGTGCGCGGATGCCCGGACGGGGTGGGCGGATAGGCCAGACCCGAACCGGACTCGATATGGACCGCGACGGGAAGATTCGCGGCCGCGGCGGCCTCCCACAGCGGCCAGAACTGCGGTTTGCCGTACAGTTCGCGCGACTGCATCGGGACGCCGACCTGCACGATCCGCGGATGTGAACCCCAGCGCTCGATCTCGCGGATCGCGCCGGCGATGTCCTCCGGATTCACCCGCAGGGTGCCCCGGTAGCGCTCGGCGTAGGCGCCGGAGTCCAGCCAGCGCGAGATCATCATCTCGTTGTGCGCGCTCGCGATCGCGGTACCCAGATAGCGGTCGGGCATGATGCCGCGGGTCATCGGATGCAGGATCGCGATATCGGTGCCGCGCTCGTCGAAGAGCGCCTGTCCCACGGCATCGGGCTCGGATCCGGGATATCCGCCCTCGGACAGGATCGTTCCCGGCGCGAATTCACCGCCGGGTGCGCCGTACCAGTCCATTTCGACATCGGGATAGCCGCGGGCGTTGTACGGCTCGCGCAGCCAGCTGCGCAATTCGGCATTGCCCTGGAAGAAGATGTGCACGCTGGCATTGATCACCGGGCTGCTGGTGCCGTCGGGAAGGGTGATCATCGGCCCTCCTGTGTGTGTGCGGGGGTGGTACCGATGGGCGGCTTCGCCTGGTGTCTCATCAGTACTCCTGTGAGAGTCGGAGCGCGCCGGTCGGATTCGGCGTCGCGGAAGTGCGGTCCGGTGCGGCTCGCGCCCGCGTCCGGCGGGGCGGCGGCGATTGTCGGCGGCAAGTGACCGGGACGCGTGGCTGTAAGGGACCCGGCCGAATATGCGAACCAAATATTTGTTCCGCAAATGTACGCCGAAAAGGGCCGGTCGCACAAGGGGCGCCGACCTGCGTCGGATCAGTTCGCGATCGGCGTGCGAGTAGCGCCGCAGAGCAGTGTCGCGCGCGAATGGGCGTGTGCGGCACGAATTCCCGCGCGGGCCACCACCGGTGGCGGCAGCCAGATCAGGTCGCGCACACAGGCGGACAGCCGGCTCCCCGTCATACCCTCGATGGTGATCTCACCGTCGGCCCGGCCCTGCTCGATGACGGTCGCGATCTGGCGGGCGCGGCGGCGCAGGACATCGATGACATCGCTGGTGTCGGGGGGAGTGGACCGGAACCAGGCGCGCTGGATCGCGAACTCGAGTTCGAAGCGATGCAGGGCGTTGAGGTTGATCCAGGTCAGCGCGTCGAGCTTGGCGATCGCCGAACTGCCGGTGGCGACCACGCCGGCGTAGGCGCGCGAGATCTCGTCGTGGAATGAGCCCATGATCGAATCCAGCAGCGCCTGTTTGGATTCCACGGCGCGATACACGCTGCCCGCGCCCATTCCGGCGGCCGTGGCGATATCGCGCATGGTGGTCGCCTCGTAGCCGCGGCGGGCGAATTCGGCCCGGGCCACCGCGAGCAGCCGTGCCGTGCGGTCGTCGTCATCGGGTTCGCTGGGTGCGGCCCAAGTGGCGATGCTGTCGCGGGCGGCGCGCAACGCGTCGGACCGGTCGAGTTCCCGCGGGTCGGCGGGCTGTGCGGGCAGGCCTTCGAGCAGCAGCCGGCAGATCACCGTCGCGACCCGGTCTGCGGAGTTCTCGCGGTGCAGCACCGACAGGCCGATGTGCAGCATGGTCTGGCACAGCTGTTCGGCCAGTACCGAGCGGTCCGCCGCGGCGGCGAGGTAGCCGTGCCGGGCCGCGGCGTCGAGCAGGGCGCCCATGGCCGCGATCGGCGCGACGGGGACATCGGCGGCCAGTGCGATCAGTGCGGTCCCCGCGCCGGTATGCGGTTCGTAGATGGACAATTGCAGTGCCGCACGGTGTTCCAGCGCGCACGCGGCGATGGCCGTGGCGTAACCGTCGATGACCTCGAAGGCCGCCTCGGCGTGGGTGATCGCCGCCGGCGGCGGCGCCGAGCGGGCCACCGCGTCCAGATCGGCGTGGTACCGCTCGAGCAGTTCGACCGCGATCGCTTCCTTGGATTCGAAATGGTGGTAGAGACTGCCCGGCAGGATGCCGCAGGCGTCGGCGACATCCTTCACCACGGTTCCGGCATAGCCCGCCGAGGCGAACAGATCCGCGGCCACGCGCAGGATTTCCGACCGCCGTACGCTGTCGGCGCGGGCGGCGGCCGGTGCGGGGGTCCGTGTGCGTGCCATCTGCTCAGTTTGACCGATGGGTGCGGGCGCCGGTCCGGGCCCCGAGGTCGTGTCCTGCCATGATCGCAGCATATCGACTCAAGCCAAATATTTGTTCCGCACGGTGGCGGTGCCCGCCGGGCGCGATCGGCGGGCACCGGCCGTCGCGGCTCAATCGTTGCGCGGGAAGCCGAGATTCAGCCCGCCGTGGCTCGGATCGAGCCAGCGGCTGGTGACCGCCTTGGTCCGGGTGTAGAAGTGCACGCCCTGGACGCCGTGCGCGTGGGTGTCGCCGAATAGCGAGTTCTTCCAGCCGCCGAAACTGTAGTAGGCCATGGGAACCGGAATGGGGACGTTGATCCCGACCATCCCGACCTCGACTTCGTACTGGAAGCGCCGGGCCGCGCCGCCGTCGTTGGTGAAGATCGCGGTGCCGTTGCCGTAGGGATTGCCGTTGATCAGCTCCAGGGCCTGCTCGTAGCCCTCGACCCGGACCACCGCGAGTACCGGTCCGAAGATCTCCTCGCGATAGGCGGCCATCTCCGGGGTCACGTGATCGAGCAGGGTGGGGCCGAGCCAGAAGCCCTGGGACACATCGATATCGGCGTCTGCGGTCCCGGTCGCGCCACGTCCGTCGACGACCACGCGGGCGCCTTCGGCGGCAGCGGTGTCCACGGCGGCGGCCACCTTGTCGCGGTGGGCGAGGGTGACCAGCGGGCCCATATCGGCCTCACCGTGCCCGTCGCCGATCTGCAGCCCGCGGGTGCGCTCGGCCACGCGGGCGACGAGCTCGTCGGCGATCTCGCCTACCGCGACCGCCACCGAGATCGCCATGCAGCGTTCGCCCGCCGAACCGTATCCGGCGTTGACCAGCGCGTCCGCGGCCAGATCCAGATCGGCGTCGGGAAGGATCACGGCATGGTTCTTGGCGCCGCCGAGGGCCTGGACTCGCTTACCGGCCGCGGTGCCGGTGGCATAGACATATTCGGCGATCGGGGTCGAGCCCACGAAGGAGATCGCCTTGATTCCGGGATCGAGCAGGAGTCCGTCCACGGCTTCCTTGTCGCCCTGCACCACATTGAAGACACCGGGCGGCAGACCGGCCTCCTCCCAGAGCCGGGCCAGCCACAACGCCGCCGAGGGATCCTTCTCACTGGGTTTGAGCACGACGGTATTGCCGGTGGCGATGGCCAGCGGGAAGAACCACATCGGCACCATGGCGGGGAAGTTGAACGGTGAGATGATCGCGACCGGGCCCAGCGGCGCCCGCACCGAGTACGCGTCCACGCCGGTCGAGGCGTTCTGGCTGAAGCCCCCCTCCAGCAGATGCGGTATACCGCAAGCGAATTCGACGACCTCCTGCCCGCGCGACACCTCGCCGAGGGCATCGGAGAACACCTTGCCGTGCTCGCCGGTGATCAATCCGGCCAACTCCGGCTTGCGGGCGTTGAGCAGTTCGCGGAAGCGGAAGACGATCGCGGTGCGCCGCGTCAGCGATGTATCGCGCCAGCCGGGGAAGGCCGCGGCCGCGGCCTGGACCGCGGCGCGCACATCGTCGGGGCCGGCCATGGCGACCGCGCCGGTGACCCGCCCGGTGGCGGGATCGGTCACCGGTTCGGTGCGAGGGGAGATGCCGGGACGGGCGGACCCGCCGATCCAGTGCCCGATGTGGGTGATTCCGGTGGCGGTGGCGGGGTCGATTGTTCCGGTCACGCCCGCACCCCCGCATGTGCACCGGTCATCGTGGTCAGCGGCGCCGCACCGGTCCAGCCGCAGGGCAGCCCGCAGGTGGCGGTGATCTCGATCTCGCGGCGATTGTCGGAGAACGTCCGGACGGTGCGCACGGCCTCGGCGGCGTAACCACAGCGCGGGCAGGTGCCGAAGTAGTCGAGTATTTGACGGACCGCGATATCGACGGGCGGTTGCATCAGGACCTCCGGGTCACGAGTTCGGTTGTGCGGGAGTGCAATCACGGAGTGCACAAGATCAGTCGAGGAACAGGTCCGGGATGGGGCGCTCGCCCCCGCCGTAGACCGATAGGTCCCGGACGCCGGATTCGATGAGCACCTCGGCGTCGATGTAGCAGTTGCCGGTGGTGTATTTGGCGGGGCGGGAGAGGATCTCGGCCGCGGCGTCGCCCATGATGCGCGGATCGCGCGCCGACTCGAGCAGCGCGGACCCGTCGTTCATATTGGCCACCGCCGAGGTCGCGATATAGGTCTGCGGCCACAGGCAGTTCACCCCGATACCCGCGGTCGCGAATTCGGTCGCCCAGCCCAGCGACAGCAGTGTCATCGCGTATTTGGACTGGGTGTAGGCCGGATGCGCGCCGAGCCAGCGCGGACTGAGATTGAGCGGTGGCGAGATGGTGAGCACATGTGCCTCACCGGATTCCCGCAGGTGCGGCAGGCAGGCCTGGGTCAGCAGGAAGGCGCCGCGGACATTGATCTCCTGCATCAGATCGAAGCGTTTGACCGGCAGTGATCCGGTCGGTTCCACGGCGATGGCACTGGCGTTGTTGACACAGATGTCGATCCCGCCGAAATGATCGACGGCGGTCTGCGCGGTGCGCAGGGTGTCGGCCTCGTTGCGCACATCGCCGACCACGGCCACGGCTTTACCGCCCGCGGCCTCGATCTCGGCGACTGCGGTGTGCACCGTGCCGGGCAGTTTCGGATGGGGCGCGGCGGTTTTGGCCAGCAGGACGATATTGGCGCCGCGGGTGGCGGCGGCGAGTGCGATGGCGAGGCCGATCCCGCGGCTGGCGCCGGAGACGACCATGGTGCGGCCGGCCAACGGATATGCGGGCATGAGGCTCCTCGAAGTCAGTCGTTCACCCCTGATGGTATTGGCATTCTCTTTTTTTGCAAGTAACGTATTCAAAGATGAACGACGACGTCCTGACCTCTTCCGGCATCCCGCTCGCCCCGGTCTACGGACCCGAGGATCGCGCCGCCGAGCCACCGGACCCGGGTGAGTTTCCGTTTACCCGAGGTAACTTCGCGAAGGGTTACCGCGGCCGGCTGTGGACCTTCCGGCAATATTCGGGGTTCGGCACCGCCGAGGAATCCAACCGTCGCTACCGCTATCTGCTCGAACAGGGCGGCACCGGATTGTCGGTGGCGTTGGATCTGCCGACCCAATGCGGTTACGACTCCGACGATCCCGAGGTGGGCGAGGAGGTCGGCCGGGTCGGCGTGGCCGTCGACACCCTCGCCGACGCGGAGATCCTGTTCGACTCGATTCCGCTGGACAAGATCAGCACGAGCTTCACCATCAACGGCACCGCCGCGATCCTGCTGGCCTTCTATGTGGCCGCGGCCGAGCGCAAGGGTGTGCCGCGGGCGAAGCTCACCGGCACGATCCAGAACGACATCCTCAAGGAATACGCTTCGCGCGGCACCTGGATCTGGCCGGCGCAGCCGTCGCTGCGGCTGATCGCCGACACCATCGAATTCTGTGCCGCCGAGGTCCCGCGGTTCAACGCCATCTCGGTGGCGGGCGCGCACTTCCGCGACGCGGGTGCCACCGCGGTGCAGGAGATGGCGTTCACCCTGGCCGACGGTGTGACCTACTGCGACACCGTGGTCGAGCGCGGGCGGATGACCATCGACGAATTCGCCCCGCAGATCTCGTTCTTCTTCTACACCCACGGTGACTTCTTCGAGGAGATCGCGAAATACCGTGCGGGACGGCGCCGCTGGGCCACTCTGGTGCGCGAACGCTACGGCGCGAAGACCGATCGGGCGTCGATGTTCCGGTTCGGCTGCGTATCCGGCGGTGCCTCGCTGTACGCGCCACAGGCGCAGAACAATCTGGTGCGGGTCGCCTACGAGGCGATGGCCTCGGTACTGGGCGGGGTGCAGTCGATGTTCACCGCCGCATGGGACGAGCCGTTCGCGCTGCCCAGTGAGGAATCGGCGACGATGGCCCTGCGCACTCAGCAGATCCTGGCCTACGAGACCGGCGTGACCCGGGTCGCGGATCCGCTGGGTGGTTCCTACTTCGTGGAGGGGCTCACCGACGCGACGGAAGAGCGCATCGTGGAGATCATGGCCGATCTGGACGCGCACGGCGGCATGGTCCGCTGTATCGAGGACGGCTATCTGCAGGGCCTGATCGCCGATGAGGCCTACCGCGCCCATCAGGACGTCGAATCGGGGCAGCGGCCGGTCGTCGGCGTCAACCGGTTCACCTCCGAGGAGCCCGCACCCGAGATCGGCACCTACGAATTGGACGCCGCGGGTAGGGATCTGCAATTGAAGCGACTGGCCAAGGTCAAGGCGGACCGGGATTCCGGCGCGGTCGCCACCACATTGTCGGCGCTGTCGCGCGCCGCCGAGGGAGACGAGAATCTGATGCACCGGCTCATCGATTGCGCCAATGCCTACTGCACGGTGGGGGAGATGACCGCCGCGCTGAAATCGGTGTGGGGCGAATTCCAGCAGCCGGTGGTGTTCTGATGCCGGCGCGCGTACTGGTCGCCAAACCGGGCCTCGACGGCCACGATCGCGGTGCCAAGATCGTCGCCCGCACGCTGCGCGACGCCGGATTCGAGGTCGTCTACACCGGAATCCGCCGCCGCGTGGAGGAGATCGTGTCGATCGCCGTCGCCGAGGATGTGGCGGTGGTCGGCCTGAGTATCCTTTCCGGCGCCCATGTGGGCCTGACCGCCAAGGTGGTCGCCGGGCTGCGCGAGGCCGATGCCGGCGATATCGCGGTGGTCGTGGGCGGCACCATCCCGCAGGCCGATGTGCCGCGCCTGCGCGAGGCCGGGGCAGCCGCGGTATTTCCCACCGGTACTCCGCTGGACCGGCTGGTGACCGAGATCCGCGCCCTCACCGGCACCACCGCGCCCGCACCGGAATCGCGGTGATGCCCCGCCGACCCGCCGGGTGCGTCACGAACCGATAGCGATCGGCGTCCGCCGCCGGTGCCTGTAATGAACTCGTGCCCCTATTCACAGGTTGAACACGGTCCGGACTGACATAGTCGGGACAGGCGGTTTCCGTTCCGGGCAAGCTTCGGCATCGATCGCGGTCCGCGCGATCACTGCAGGAGCCGAACGGGACCGCATTCGGCAGGGGCAGTCGAGGAGGTCGGCCGTGAACACAGCTGTGACGACGGCAATCACCCGGCGCGAGCTGATGCGGCTCACCGGGATCACGGCACATTCGGTCAGCCGTCGTGGCGGCCGTTCACTCAATGCCGACGCGGTGTCGGGGTATATCGACTCCGCGGTCGGGCGAAGCGCGTTCGCGGTGGCCGACGGGATCGGGGACCATCTGCTGGCCGCGCGGGCGGCCCGCACCGTCGCGCAGGTCGCTGCACGGGTCGCGATCGGCGGTAGTGCGGTCGCGGGACTGCTTGCGGCACAACAGCAGTTGCTGCGCGAATTCCCGGAACCCGCCGCCGACAGCTGCATGGTCGTCGCGGTCGGCCCGACGCCGGATCGAACCGACGGGCCCTGCGATATCGCCTGGGTCGGCGACTGCCGGGCCTACCACTGGAACGGCCGGGTACTGCATCAGGTCACCAGCGATCACACCGTCGCGGAGATGATGAGCGCCCGCGGGGTCACCGTCGCCCCCCGGATGCACCATATGGTGACCACCTCGGTGCGGACGGTGCGCCCGGAGGCTGTCGGTCACGGCATCACCGGCACCGGATCCGGACGCTGGCTGCTGAGCACCGACGGAGTGCACAAGACACTGGCCATGACCGAGGTCAAGCGGATCCTGGCCGAATCCGATTCGGCGGCCGCCGCGGCCGATACGCTGGTCGATTCGGCGCTCCGGGCCGGGGCCACCGACAACACGACCGCACTGGTCTTCGATCACCGCTGACGTTTCGGCACTCCGGCGGCCGCCGTCACCAGAATCCGGCGCTGCCGTGCGGGCAGCGCGCGAAACAGCGCACTCATGGCCGCGGCCGTCCCGCGCAGGTCCGCGCGTCCGGACAGATAGGCGCGTTGCAATCCGGGTGGCAGGCCGAAGAAGGTGTCGAAGAACGGCGCGATATCGCGGGGCGGCAACGCCAGCAGTGCTCGCAGCCCGGCCGAACGCAGTGCCTGCACCGCGCGCGCCGAGGCCGGCCACAAGGTCTGCCCGGCGGCGACGGGGTCGGCGGCCGACAGCGCCGCGGCGACGCTGTATCCGGTCGCCGGGTGCAGCAGGGCACCGGCCGCGCCGAACCGGCCGTCGCGCGCCACCCCGCCCTCGAGCGGGAACCGCACCCGCTCGAAGGATTGAATCCGATCGAATGTGATTGCGCGAGAACGCAATCGGCACTCAAGGCGCCGGCGCAGCAGGTCGAGTCCCAGGGCGGGTCGCCCGGCCAGGCAGGTCTCCTCGTAGAGCGTGCGCCCATGGCCGAGATCGAGTGTGTAGAGGAACGACGGGATCTCATCGGGGGCGGCGCCGTTGTCGGGAAGCCAATCCATGAACACCGTCGGCGCATCGCCGCGCAGCACGACCCCGTAGGCGGTCTGCTCGGCACGGCGGGGTCGACGGGCCAGACCGCGCGCGTCGATGACCCGGTGCGCGGTGAGCGGGGGCCCGGAGCCGGGCCGGACCCGCCCCGGCCGGTCGATTCCGGCGACCCGGCCGGTGATGACGCGCACCGCCGAGAGATCCAGGCTGTCCTGCAGTGCGGCGGTGTCGAACACCAGATAGGCCCGCGGCAGCGTGCACCATCGGGTGCCGCGCGCTCGCGGCCGATCGGTCACCGCCGCCACGACCCGCGGTTCGAGCCAGTCCGGCAGGTCGTCGGCCCAGGCCGCGTAGGTGGCCTGCCAGCGTCGTGCCGGTTGCGGGTCGATCGCGATCACCGACAGCCCGCGCCGCGCCGCGCGATGGGCCAGTGCCCGCCCGGCCGGTCCCAGACCGCACACGATCAGATCCGCGTCCACCCGGCTATTGCAGCAGATCGGGTTGCCGGTCGCGTCCGCCCGTCGTGCTATCGGTCCGGTACTGTCGCAAGTCGATGCCCGGGGGGACCAACCGCGGAGGGCGCTGCCCCGGGATGTGGAAGGTGACAGCAGATGACGTATCCCCCCGGACCCGGCCCGTACGGCCCCGGCCCGCAGCAGCCCCACGACGGCGGCTGGGGCCGTGACCCCCACCAACCGGGTGGCGGCTGGGAAGCGCAGCCGACGGGGTGGGAGGCGGCGCCGTCGTGGGATCATCAGCAGCCGCAACAGAACTGGGACCAGCCCGGCTACGGCGGTGGCTACGGATCGCCACCGCCACCGCCGAAGAACAACAGCGGCCTGATCCTGGGCATCGTCTTCGGGGTCATCGCGCTGCTCGTCATCGGTATCGGCATCGTGGTGGTGGCCACCCGGGACTCCGATACGAAGAACCAGGCGGGGGCGAGCAGTACACCGGGTCTGGTGCCCGCGACCGCGGAGGCGACCACCCCGACCACCGCGCCGTCCATCAGCGCGCCGAATTCCGGTAACTCTGCGCACGTCACCTATCAGGACTACGCCAAGGACTGGAACTTCAAGCTCGGCGACGTCGAACTACATGCCGACTGGGTGCAGGGACGCGATCACGCCGGCTGCTCCGATATCGAGGTCGACGGCAAACTCACGGATCTGGGTTGTCAGTACGCGGCGGAAATGGTGTACAAGGCAGAGAACGGCTCGCTGATGCTGACCCAGTTCATCATGGGGATGGGCAGTGCGGCGCAGGCCGAGGCGGCGCCCGGGCAGTACACCGATGCCGACCTGAAACTGCGGCCCGGCACCTACGTCGACCATTTCGCCGTCGGCAAGTGGAAGGACGACGCCCAGAAGGACTATCTCGTGGTCACCTTCGCCACCGCCACGAACGCGGTGGACGAGGAGACGGCCAAGAAGTACCTGAAATACCGGCACGCCGATATTCTGGGCGCCCTCGCCTTCCGGTGAACTCAGATACCGCCGGTGGCCAGCAGGCCGCCGTCGACCCGCACCACCTCACCGGTGATCCACGACGCCTGATCGGAGACCAGGAACCCGACCAGTGCGGCGACATCCTCGGGTGTGCCGAGCCGGCGCAGGGGGTAGGTGGCGGCGACGGCTTCCTCGTTGTCGGTGTACAGGGCGTCGGCGAATTTCGTCTTCACCACACCGGGTGCGACCGCGTTGACCCGGATCGAGGGGCCCAGCTGCCAGGCCAGCTCCTCGGTGAGCCGGATCAGCGCGGCCTTGGAGGCACCGTAGGCGGCGATCACCCCGGAGGAGCGGATACCCGCGACGCTGGCCAGATTCACCACCGCACCACCGTGCTCGCCCATCCATGCCCGGTACGCCTGTTGCACATAGCCCAGCGCCGCGACGACGTTGACGTCGAAGATCTTGCGCACCGCGTCGAGATCGGCATCCATCAGCGGGCCGTACACCGGGTTGATGCCGGTGTTGTTGATCAGGATGTCGAGTGAGCCGAATTCGGCGACCGCGGCGGCGACCTGTTCCGCCCGCGCTGTCGCGTCACCCGAATTGCCCGCCATCGCGAGCACTGAGCCGGGATGGCCGAGTGCGCGCAGCTCCTCGGCGGCGGCCGCCAGGGGTTCCGGTTTGCGGGCGGTGATCAGCACGTTCGCGCCGCGCCGCAACAACTCGGCCGCCACCGCGTGCCCGATACCTCGACTGGCGCCGCTGACCAGCGCGCCCTTTCCCAACAGATCATCGGTCATGTGAGCCGACGATACGTCAGGCCCGCGATCTGCACGGATCGGCCCGGCGATCAGGAGACGGGTGTTCCGGCCAGGTGTCACCGGTCGTGGACGAGACGAAACATCGTGGGGCGCCGGTCCGATCAGAGGACTATGAGTATCAACGGCCTGTCGGTGGCCCAGCAGCGTGCGGCGCTCCGCAGGCTGGTGGTCGCCTTCGGAGAACTGAACACGATCGTCGACCTCGCCGGGGCGGCGGGAACGCCGGATCTGCGCGCGCGTGCCGAATCCACCCGGGACCTGCTGGGGGAGCTGGTCGCCGATCTCGCGCGCCCGGGTGGCGACCGCAGCTGCACGGTGCCCGCTCCCGAACGCCCGGACGCCGAGGCCGGGCGGGGTTCGCGACGGACGATCGCATCTCGCTCCGGTCGTCGCGGAACCTGGATCGGCGGCGCGGAGAAGCGTTGCGGCGCATCGCCCTTCGATACCGCGGCCCGCAGGCTGGGACTGCGCGCCGAACGGCGCCCGCACTGACCCGGAACACACTGCCGTCGGCACCGATCTGCTCGTCGACGGTGGCGCGGTGGCCGCGGTGCGCGCTCAGTCCTGAGCGAGCTGAGCACTGTCCGGCGTTGTGTCGCACCGGTTTTCCAGGCGCCGCTGCAGCCCGTCGATGATGACGGCGATATCGAACCGGAACTGCCTGCCGATCAGGGCGTCGGCATCGTGTTCGCCCGCGATCACCCGCAGCAGCGGAAATTCCTCGGTACCGGACAGTGTCCGGCTCACCGCCGCGGCCTGCGCGTCGATCGGCCCGTGGCCGGCGTCGAGGGTCTCGCGCGCGGCGGCTTGAGCGATCTGCGCGATCAGTTTCAGGGTGCGCCCGGCCTCCCCGGGACTCAGCCCGGCGCCGACGAGTGTCGCCACGATTCGCTCCACGACCGCCAGCGCCGACAGACCGGCCGTCCCGTCGAAGCGGACATAGGGAATGAGCACACCCACCTGTACGAGGACATCGACGATCGCGACGGCGAACAGATGCAGCAGTTCACGCCAGTCGTCGCGGTCGGGCACGACGACCCGGCGGAAGCCGGCGTCGAAGGCGTCGAAGGCGACGAGTTCGAGCAGCCCCTGCCGGTCGCTGACGTGATAGTTGAGCGATTTGCGATCCACGCCGAGCGCATCGGCGACCGCCTGCATGGTCAGATCCTGAGGCTCGACGGTGCGGGCGGCGGCGACGATGCGGTCGCGGCTCAGCCTCGGTGGTCGTCCCCGGCCGCGGGCCGCGGCGCCCACGCGATCACCGCCCGGACTCGACGGCCGGGCGAACCCGGTACAGCAGCGGATCGTCGATGCGGCCACGGGCGCGGCGCGCGGCCTCGTACACGAGCTCGTAGGTGGCATCGACAGTGCCGGGATGTGCCATGGGCTGCCTTCGCTGTGATCCGCACCGGCGCCGCCGCCGGCGAACCTGCCGGTCGGGGACGACGGCGGGCCGCGGCGCGCCGCACAACGCTGGGCGACGACGCCGCGCCGTTGACGATAGCTGTTTTTCCCGGACGGGGAAAATACTTCCCGAACATTTCGGCGCCATTCGCTCCGGAGCCGTACGGCTAGGATGGCGGCGGCCTGCGGAGGACGGCCGGGCAGGAGAGTGTGATGGTGTCGAGGGCCACCGGACAGCGGCGCCGGCCGACCCAGGAGCGGGCCAAAGCGACCCGCGAGCACATCCTCGACACGGCGGCACGGGTGTTCGGTGAGCGGGGCATCGCACAAACCTCGACCAATCGGATCGCCGCCGAGGCGGGCCTGAGTATCGGCACCGTCTACCGGTACTTCTCCGATCGCACCGTCATCGTCGAGGAGTTGCTCGCACGGCTGCTCGAGAACATCGAAAGACGTGCCACCGAGCGGGTTTTCGAGCTGTCGGCGGCCACGACCCACGAACTGACCACCCGGCTGCTCGGATCGATCGCCGAGGAACTGGTCGCGAACGCGCTGCTGGTGCGGGCGCTCGTTGCGGGGGTGCAGTTCTACAGCAGTGGTCTCCCCGAATTCGAACCGCGGCTGCGGCTGCTGATGAAGGTGATGCTGATTCAGATACTCGGGCCGGGTAACGACCATGAGTACGACATGATGACCTTCGTCCTGGTCAATACCGGATTCTCGGCGGTCCTGCGCGCCTCGGCCGTGGAGGTGGACGAGGAGCAGCGGCGCGAGATCATCGGTGTGACCGCCCAGATGATCGGCGACTGGATCGACGACGAGGCCGTGCGCCGATCATCCGATGCGGTGACACCGCGCTGAGCGGTGCTAGATGAGCGTGCCGATATCGTCGGCCACGATCCGGTCGAGCGCGCGCTCGGCGACAGCGGCGATGGTCATCGACGGGTTGCAGGCCGCGGTGCTGCCGGGAATGAGCGCCCCGTCGAGAACGTAGAGCCCGGGCTTGCCGTGGACCCGGCCCTCGAGATCGCACACCTGGCCCATCGCGGCGCCGCCGAGCGGATGCCAGGTGCTCGGCATGACGGCATTGGTGTCGACGACGGTGCTGCCGGGTCCGGCGATGGCGTGCACACGGTCGGCGATGCGACCCTGCAGATCGGCGTCGCCGTTCGTGGGCCAGAACAGCTTCGAATCGTCGGTGGCCGCGTCGTAGGCCAGATGCCCGCGGCCCTTGGTGATGCCGAATCCCACCAGCATCGTCGAGTGCGCGTCGACTCCGGTCGGTGGAATCGATGCCTGGATAACAGTATTCGCGATCGCGGGATCGTCCCATTCCTTGCTGCCGTAGACGACCGGGCCGCCCTGCTGGGTCCCGAAATCGTCGGTGGGGCTGGTCCAGGTGAAGATCCGGTCGCCGTTGTTGCCCCAGTTGCCGCCCAGTCCGTCGGGCATATCCGGGATGTGGTTCTTTGCCGAGGCCCGCAGCAGCAGTTTGGTGGTGTTGATACTGCCCGCCGCCATGATCAGCGCCTTGGTGGTGATGACGAGATGCTCGACGGTCGCGCCCGACGGATCGAGCCGGTTCACCTCGACCTGCCAGCGGCCGTCGGGCAGCATGGCGACCTCGGTGGCCTCGTGCAGGGTGCGTACCGTGGCTCGGCCGGTGGCCTCGGCCTGCGCCATGTAGGTCACATCGACCGAGTTCTTGCCGCCGTTGTTCACACCGAGTGCGCAATCGCCGTTGGTGTAGGACGGTTTCATCTCGCCGCGCAGTTCCCGCAGGGCGAAGTCCCAGTCGATGGGCATCGGGATCTTCGACAGCTGGTATCCGGCCGCGCCGACATTGCGGGCGAACACCCGCGACGGCAGATAGGTGGGGCTGTTGATCAGCGCGTCCGGGGCGACCTCGGCGCCGAGCATCTTGGCCACGCGCGGATAGTGGACGCGATCCATCAGCGCGTAGTCCAGTTCGCCGGGTAGCACGGTGGTGAACGCGGCCTCGGTCGGCTGCAGGGTCATGCCCTGATAGACCAGCGATCCGCCGCCCACACCGGCGGCGCACACGGCGGTCATGTTCTCACCGACGACCGCCTCCAGCAGTCCGGTGTAGGGCTCGAGAGCGACCGGGCGCCCCAGCACCTGGGGTGCCGAGCGGTACCAGAGCATCCGCTTGTCGGGGCTCGTGGGATGCGGGAAGGTCTCGGCGTTGGGGCCGGTGGGCCAGCGCATGCCCCGCTCGAGAACCAGAACGCCGACGCCGGCCTGTGCCAGGCGCAGGGCGCTGACACCACCACCGAAGCCGGATCCGATGATCACGACGCGGTGTTCCTCCCGGTTCGTCGGGACCGATGTCCGTCTCCCCGTGCTCATCCAGGGCTGGGCGCTCGCGGTGGCCGCGGTGGCCAGGGTCAGTCCGGCGGCCGCGGCTCCGGCCAGGAACGAGCGTCGCTTCATCGGGGACATGCACACTCCAAAAAGACCTACAGGTACGTAACACTGATCGATCGGTTCGTCCCGCTTCGCGTTAGGGTGCGGGGGACGGGCGCGTCCGATAAGTCAACCGGACACTATCGTCCGGTTGTTAGGGGAGTCTGTACGAAGGCTCGCGCCCCGTCAACTGCAACGTGTTCCACGAGGCGTGCGGAGGCGCCGCACCGGTGCGGTAACGTCAGTGCGATGACCGCGTCACCCCGGGCCAACAGAGGGCCGAAGGCAGCTGCGGAGAACCGGAGGTCCTTGGTTCGCGCGGCGCGGGAAGTATTCGCCGAGAACGGATTCGACGCACCGCTGAGTTCGATCGCCCGGGAAGCGGGGGTCGGGCCCGGGGTGCTCTACCGGCACTTCCCGAACCGTGAATCGATGATCCTCGCGGTGTTCGACGACAATGTGGTGGCCATCGAGGAGGTCGCGCGCCGGTCCACGACGACGGCGGAGGATCTGCTCGATTTCATCGTCGACCAGATCGCGGAATCGGCCGGATTCGTTGCGACCATCGACCCGACCGGTTTCGACGACCCCCGCCTGTTCGAGGTATCGGGCCGGCTGGTGAATCTGATCGCCGGCAAACTCGAACAACGCCGGGCCTCGCTGCGCGCCGACCTCGGCGCCGACGATGTGGTCATGGCACTGGCGATGCTGGCCGCGATTCTGATCAAGACACCGTTGCCGGCCCGTAAGGCCACCGCCCGGCGGGCTTGGATGCTCCTGATGCGCGGGCTGCGGGAAGCGCCCCCGGCGGGGGATGCGTGACCGTGCGGCCCGCGCGCGCGATTCAGGCCACCAGATCCGTGGAGTCGAACGGGGCGAAGAATTCGCCCATTCCGCCGGCGGCCAGGACATCGCCCAGCGCGATGAAATCGTAGGCGTCCCCGGACTTTCCGGTGATCGCGCGGACTTCGGCGCGGATGTCGGCGTCCGCGCGCCGGGTGAGCAGAGCCCGGTTCCGGGACAGATCGGTCCCGGGGTGGTCGTGCTCGACGTGGGTGAGCATCAGGTAGAGACATAGCTGCTCGGCGGGTGTCTGCGGCTCGGGCCGGATGCCGCGGGCGAGCTGGGTGTCGAGCTGGTCGAAGGTCTGTGCCAGATAGAACAGGAAAACCGGGCGTGGACTGTGCAGCAGAACCGCGCGCACCCGATCGCCGAGTGCGCGAGCCGCGGCGCACAGGGACTCGGCGGGTAATGGGACCTGTCCGTCGAAGTCACTCATCTGGTTCTCCCAATCTGGTCGTGCGGGTGCGGCCGCGGGGCCATCGCGGTGGTGGCCGCGATGGCCCTGGCGGTCAGTGCGCGGTGGCGCCGGTGCTGGGCCGGTTGTAGAAGCGCAGCAACACCAGTGCCAGGACGAAGGCCACAGCGGCCGCGCCGGCGAAGAGATAGAAAATGTTGGTGTAGGCCGCGCCGTCGGGCAGCTGGGCCATCGGCCCGGTATTCAGTTTGCGGTCTTCGACGTGCCCGGGGGCGTTGATATGCAGAATCAGTGGGTTGGCCGACATGATCGCGGCGACGGCAGCGGTAGCGGCCGCGGTGCCGAAACTGTTGAAGGCGCCGTACATTCCGGCACTGATGCCCTGTTGTTCCTGCGGCACTGCCTCGACCACCATATTGGGCAGTGTGCCGAGATAGGCGCCCGCGCCGACGCCGACTATCAGTGCGATCAGCGCCATCTGCCAGACATGGTCGTGGAAGCGGGCGAAGAGCAGACAGCCCACCAGGAAGGCGATGGTGGAGGCGAGATAGGGCTTGAGCAGTCCGATCCGTGTCGACATCCATCCACACAGCGGAGCGACCAGGACGTAGACCACGGCCAGGCCCAGCATGGTCTGCATGGTGAACTGCAGCAGCGTCAGATTGAAGCCGGGAAGTGTGCCCTGCACCGAGAAGTACTGGGTGACCATCGACGGCGGGACCTGGATGTGCATCTGTTCGGAGGCCTGCTGGGCGGCCTGGGCCGCGGCACCGTCGACGATCTGCTTCTTGACGGCGTCACCGTCCGCGCCGCCCGGCGTCTCGGCGAGATAGCCCATCGCGTAGGACAGACCCTGCATGATGCCGACCGACAGGAAGGCCGCGATCAGGATTCCGCCGAAACGCGGGGCGCGCAACAGTTTCGGATCCATGATCGGTTCGGGTGTGAACATCTCCCAGGCGTAGAACAACACCAGCAGAATCACCCCGCCGATGAGCCAGGTCAGGGCCGACATCTCACCCCAGCCCCAGGTGCTGCCGTTGCTCAGATAGATCAGCACTCCGGCGATTCCGGCCCCCAGCAGCAATGCGCCGAGCAGATCGACCTTGACCTTGACACGCAGCTTGGTTTCGGGGACGAACAGGGCCAGCGGCAGAATCGTGACCACGGTCCAGATCACGCAGAACCAGAACAGCGAGCGCCAGCTGTAATGATCGGTGAGGATGCCGCCGATCAGGGGGCCGAGGATGGCTCCCACTCCGGTGCCGCCGCCGGCCAGGGCGATCGCCATATTCAGGTAGCGGCGCGGTGCCAGATCGCGAATCAGGCCGTAGGACACGAAGATCGCCGGGAATGCCAGGCCCTGTAGTCCGCGCCCGACCAGCATCAGGGTCCACGAGGAGGTCATGGCGTCGACGGCGCAGCCGATGATCGACAGCACCAGACACAAGAGGATGACCTTCTTCTTGCCGACCAGATCCGACAATTTGCCGAATACCGGCACCGCCACGCCGCCGACGAGGGAGTACAGCGTGGTCAGCCAGGTGAGCTGCCCGGCGGTCTGGTCCGGGAAGGACTGACCGATATAGCGGGCGGTGAGCCCGATGAACGTGAAGTGAAACGGGACGATCTCGGTACTCGCCACAATGGCCAGGATGATGAGTGTGACCCGGAGTTTGGAGGCATTCTCGAGCCGCCCGGTGTCCTCATCGGGGCTCTCGACGCTGGTGGTCGCGGTTGCCATGGATAGCTCTCTCCTTCACCGCCACCCGTACGTAGGCTCGCATCGGCCTGAGTGCGGTGAATCACATAATAGACATGTGAGAATCCAATTTCCATCAAATGAGAAGGAGATTTCTGCGGCTAGGGCAGGACTTGCAACAGGGCGACGAGATCGGCGACGGCATCGGGTGCCGGTTCGTAGTGCGGGAAGTAGCAGCAGATGTCGGCGGCGTGACCGCCGAAACGCTCGCGAGCCTGTTCGGCGCATTCGGCGGGAGTCCCCACCAGCGCGATGGTCCGCACCATCGGTTCGGTGATCAAAGCCCGCATCTCGGCGTAGCGACCCTGTTTCGACAATGCGTTGAGTGTGGGCTGTATCTCGCCCCAGCCCTCCGCGTCGAGAACCGGCCGGTACGCCGGAGTAGAGGCGTAGAAGGCGATGAGACGCCCGACCGCGTCGACGGCGGCGGCCACCTCGGCGTCGGTACGGCCCAAGGCGACCATCGCCTGTGCGACCACCGCGACGTCACCGGGTTCGCGTCCGGCGTTGGCCAGACCGCGGTGTAAAGCGGGCAGTGTGCGCTGTGCGAAATGGGTGGCGGTGTTGAACGGCATCACGAGCAGGCCGTCGGCGACCTCGGCCGCCGTCCGGGTCATCACCGGCCCGAGCCCACCCATCAGCACCGGCGGCGGGCCGTACGGGTTGGGCCCGGGGTCGAAAGTGGGGGGCATCAGGGTGTGGGTGAAGAATTCGCCGCGGAATTCCAGGGGCGCCCGGCCTTCCCACGCCGCGAGAATGGCCTTGACCGCGGCGACCGATTCGCCGGTGCGCCGGGCGGGCTTCTCCCAGCGCGAGCCGTAGCGCTTCTCGATATGGACGCGGATCTGCGAACCCAAGCCGAGCCGGAACCGTCCGGCGCTGAGCAGTTGCAGATCGTAGGCGGTATGCGCCAGATGCAGTGGACTGCGCGGCCCGGCGACGGCCACATTGGTCATGATCTCGAGGCCGGATTCAGTGGCGGCCAGCACGAGCGGTACGAAGACATCGTGCGGGCCCTCGAAGGAGAACGCGCCGTCGGCCCCCAATGTCGCGATCGCGCGGGCGCTCGCCCCCGCCAGGGTCGGTGAACCCTCTACTTGCAGATGCACTTTCACAGCTTCGTCCTTCCGCCGGTGGGCTCACGCTAGCCGACGCGACCGCGGGTTCAGGACAAATGTGCGGCGACGAGCCCTTCCACGCAGTCCCACAGTTCGCGTTCGCGGCCGGGATCGTAGGACGCGGGGGAGGAATCGGCCACCCGATCGCGATCGATGTAGCTGCCGGTGGCTGCCGCGGGAGTGCCGGTCACCGCCGCGGCGAGCCGGGTGCCCGCGGTCCGCGGACCGGTGGCCAGCGGGGTGAGGGTGAGCATCGGCGCGATCCGGCGCACGGCGAACCGGGCGAGCGCACCGGCATTGCGGGTCAGATCGGTCCCGGGCACGAAACCCGGGTTGTAGGAAAGGATCTCGACACCGGCGGGCAGCCGGCGCGCGTATTCGTGCACCAGATGGATCATGGCCAGTTTGCTGGTCGAATAGGCCGTGCGACCCGCCGCGACGGTCGCCGGATGGGCGAAAGCGCCGGGGCGGGCCAGTACATCGGGGTGATGCCAGACCGGGCCGGGCACCATGGCGAGGTTGTGCCGGAGATCGCCGAAATGAGTGTCGCTGACCGTGATCACGATGCGTGAGGGCACGACGAACCGGTCGCTCAGCAGACGCAGTAGCAGATGATTGGCCAGCACGTTCACCGCGAAGGTGGCCTCCAGCCCGTCCTCGGTCGCGGTGAGGTCGTCGGTGTACTGCATCCCCGCGTTGCCGACGAATCCGGTCAGCGGCGGTACCTCACCGCGATCCAGAAGGTCGTGGATTCGCTGGGCCGCTACTCGGACACTCGACAGCGAGGACAGGTCCGCCGCTACCGCGGAGGCGGCGAATCCTTCACCGGCCAATTCGGCGCACAATTGCGGTCCGGCGGACCCGCGGGCCAGTACCAGCAGCCGGGTATCGGGTGCGGTGCGCAGGATCTCCCGTGCCGCCACCCGGCCGATGCCCCTGGTCGCGCCCGTCATGACGAGGGTGTGCATGCCACGACGGTAACCCGGTTCGGCGGGCGGGGCCGCGCAACGGGTGTGGGCGCCAAGCCGATTCGCTCACGGGCGACGACGGGACCCATCGGCCGGGCCCTCGTGCGCCGGCCGAGTGAGTTTGCACACCGTGAACCGGATCCCGGCCGCGGCGGGCGCGGGCCAGTGGTCGCGGACTGGCTCTGGTGCGGTATCACCCGCCGGCGCCAGACTTGTCGGTGTGACAACACTGCTGATCATCGCCGTTGTGGCGGCCGTGGCGGCGGCCACGTACGACGGTGTCGCCTTCGGTGGCGACCGCGTCCGGTTCCGGAGCGCGCTGCGTCGAGCCCGTCATTCGCTGACCGACTGGGACGCGTCCCACGAGAGCGCCGGGCACCTGCGGTCGTGATCTACGCCGGGTGGATCCGGTTGCCGATGATGTGTGCGATTCGGCCGCCTGGATGGCGGCCGGTAAAATGGGTGGTTGCGTTGCGTCTGTCGCGTCTCGAGAGACGGACAATCGAACCTTTTGCCCCCACCATCGTGCTAGGAGACTGTTGTGATCACCGCGACCGACCTGGAGGTCCGGGCCGGAATCCGCACCCTGCTCACCGCGCCGGGCTCGGCGCTGAGGGTGCAGGCCGGTGATCGGATCGGACTCGTCGGCCGCAACGGTGCGGGCAAGACCACGACATTGCGAATTCTGGCCGGTGAGGGCGAGCCGTACGCGGGCAAGGTGGTCCGTTCGGGCGAGATCGGCTATCTGCCGCAGGACCCACGCGAGGGCGATCTGGACGTCCTGGCCCGCGACCGGGTGCTGTCGGCGCGCGGCCTGGACAAGCTGATCCGGGATATGGAGAAGCAGCAGGCCCTGATGGCAGAGGTGGTCGACGAGGCCGAGCGGGACAAGGCGGTACGCAAGTACGGCCGCCTCGAGGACCGGTTCTCTGCCCTGGGCGGATACGTCGCCGAGAGCGAGGCCGCGCGGATCTGCAACAGCCTCGGCCTGCCGGACCGGGTGCTGGGCCAGTCGCTGCGGACGCTGTCGGGTGGTCAGCGCCGCCGGATCGAGCTGGCGCGCATTCTGTTCAGTGCCTCCGATGGCTCGGGCGGTAAATCCGACACCACCCTGCTGCTCGACGAGCCCACCAACCATCTCGACGCCGATTCGATCACCTGGCTGCGCGGTTTCCTGCAGAACCACGACGGCGGCCTGATCGTGATCTCCCACGATGTCGACCTGCTCGCCGATGTGGTGAACAGGGTGTGGTTCCTCGACGCGGTGCGCGGCGAGGCCGATATCTACAACATGAGCTGGAAGAAATATCTGGACGCCCGCGCCACCGACGAACAGCGCCGCGTGCGCGAGCGTGCCAACGCCGAGAAGAAGGCCTCCGCGCTCAAGCAGCAGGCCGCGAAACTCGGCGCGAAGGCGACGAAAGCCGCTGCGGCACACCAGATGGTCAAGCGCGCCGAGCGCATGCTGTCGGAGGTCGACGAGATTCGGGTGGCCGACAAGGTCGCGCGTATCAAGTTCCCCGAGCCCGCTCCCTGTGGCAGGACGCCGCTGATGGCCACGAACCTGACCAAGCTCTACGGATCGCTGGAGATTTTCACCGGGGTGAACCTGGCCATCGACAAAGGCAGCCGGGTGGTGATCCTGGGCCTCAACGGCGCGGGTAAGACGACCATGCTGCGATTGCTCGCCGGTGTGGAGACACTCACCGCCGGGCAGATCGATCCGGGCCGCGGCCTGCAGATCGGATATTTCGCGCAGGAACACGACACTCTCGACGATCAGGCCAGCGTGTGGGAGAACATCCGGCACGCGGCGCCCGATGCGGGCGAACAGGACCTGCGCGGCCTGCTGGGCGCGTTCATGTTCTCGGGTCCGCAGCTGGACCAGCCCGCGGGCACGCTGTCCGGTGGTGAGAAGACCCGCCTGGCCCTGGCCGGTCTGGTCTCCTCCGCCGCGAATGTCCTGCTGCTCGACGAGCCCACCAACAACCTCGACCCGGTCTCGCGCGAACAGGTCCTCGACGCGCTGCGCAGTTATGAGGGCGCGGTCGTCCTGGTCACCCACGACCCGGGTGCGGCCGAGGCCCTGAACCCGGAACGAGTGATCATGCTGCCCGACGGCACCGAGGATCACTGGTCACAGGACTACCTGGAGCTCATTCAGCTCGCGTGAGCGCGGCGGACCCCTGTGCCGACGCGCCGCCCACGCCGAAATATCCTCGCAATCGGTGAGTTTCATCACACTGAGGCGTTGATCACTGCCGGTCGAGTGTCTAGCCTGGAGGGAGGCTGCACGGCGACCGGAGGAAGCCATGAGTGACAGGCCCGCACAGGGGAAGTCGATGTTGGGTAAAGGCGCGCGCGTGACAGGTAAGTCCCGCGACCGGCTACAAACTCAGCTCAAGAAGCAATACGAGGCGGGTGCCAGTATTCGTTCACTGGCGCGTGAGACCGGCCGCTCGTACGGATTCATCCACAACGTACTGGTGGAGTCGCATGTGCAACTCCGCAGTCGTGGTGGGGCCAATCGGCGCAAGGCGGTCAGCACGGCCTGATCGGCCGTCTCGTACGCGGTGACCATCGGTTCCGGTCACCGCGGTCGTTGTGCTGCGATCCGCTCCGTGGCCGGAGTGGAGATTCGGCTACACGGAATCCGTTGTGGGCGTGCGGGTGTCAGGATCGATGGGCGGTGCGTTCGGCCCACCACTGCGGCGCGTCGACGAAATGGTTGTCGTACTCGTCCTGGCTCGCGGCGAGTTCGGCCAGTGTCGCCTCGCCGGCTGCTACGCGTTCGAGCAGACGGAAGTAACCGAAACGCTGGACAGCCGGCGTCAGCGCGATCAGGATGCGCGCTGACGAGCCGGGTGCGGCGCCGAACGCGTGCGGCATGAACCGCGGCACCGAGAGCGCGCCGCCCGCGCCGACCGTACGGATCTCCTCACCCGCGAGTACCTGCAGTTCGCCCTCGGCGACGTAGAACAGCTCGTCGGACAGGGTGTGGTAGTGCGGTGTGGCGCCGTCCGCGCCGGAGGTCATGGTCACCTCGAGGGTGCTCACGCTGCCGCCGGTCCGGTCGGAATCGAGCAGGAGCCGCATGGTCACGGCTTCGGTGGCGAGCACTTCGGCCTCGGCGGGCTGGACTACGGCGGCGGGGATACGGGCGGTGGTGGACATCGGACCTCCAGAACCATTCGATGGTTGATAATTCGCTACCGAACTATATCCCGTCGAATAGAATTCGTCCATGGGTGAACGAGGAGCGGACGCGGTGGACGCGATCGTGGAACAGTGGCGGGGCGAACGACCGGACCTGGATTCGACCGCGATGGCGATCTTCGGCCGTCTGGGCCGGATGCAACTGCTGGCCGAACGTGCGATCGAGGCGGTATTCACCGCGCACGGTCTGCAACGGGGGGAGTTCGATGTGCTTGCGGCGCTGCGCCGTTCGGGGGAACCGTTCGAACTGGCGCCGTCGGTGCTGGCCGATACCCTGATGTTGTCGCGTGCGGGAATGACCGGCCGGCTGGACCGGCTGGAGTCCGCCGGGCTGGTACGGCGCATCGCCGATCCCGCCGACCGCCGGGCGATCCGGGTCGCGCTGACCGCGGATGGCCGGTCCCGTGTCGACGAGGTGGTGACCGCGCACATCGAGAACGAGACCCGGCTTCTGTCGTCGTTGTCCGACCACGACCGGACCGAACTGGATCGCATCGCCCGCATCCTGCTGGCCGATCTGGAGCGCGATCCCGCCGGGCGGTGACCTTGCCCGACCGCGGTCAGTCGCCTGCGGTGGCCTCGCCGTGCACCAGGAACCGGGCGAGGCCGGCGAAGATCGGCAGCCCCGTCTTGATCTCGAGATAGGCGAACTGGCCCTGCGGGTTCACCTCGAGGAAGTAGTACTCACCGTCGAGCCCGAGCCGGATATCGAGGACGCCGAAGACCAGGCCGAGTGCGCCCATCAACGTCGTCAGTGCCTTGCTCACCGAGGCCGGCAGGCGTTCTGGAGTGAAGGCGACCGATGTGTCGAGGCGTGAATCCACCCATCCCGCACCGGATTGCGAATCTATCCGAACGGTCCACTCGACACCGTCGATCCAGACCACGCGCAGATCGCATTCGGCCTCGACGTAGTCCTGGAAAGTGGTGGGTGCCGAACGGATGGTGCCGAACTGCCCGATCTCCTCGGTGCCCACGATCCGGGTCTCGGTGAATTCGGCGCGGCCGGTGCCGGTGCGTTTGTAGATCACCGATCCGCCGCGGGAGTCGACGAAACTGCGGGCCTCATCCGGATCGTTGGTGATCAGCGTATCCGGAACGGCGAAACCGCAGCGGCGGGCGGTGTCGAGTTGGACGATCTTGCGGGTGGCGGTGCGGTCGGCGCCGGGATCGTTGACCCAGACCGCGGGTATCGACCACAGCAGGCCCTGTAGAAAGCCGTCGCATTCGGCTTGGCGGAATTCGTCGTCCTCGTCGAGGAAGCCGGCCGGGACCCGGCACGGATGAGGCCGGCGCCACCAGACGGAGGTGACCTCGTCGAGCCCGGCCAGATGTGACATCGACCGGGCGGTGCCCGCCCGATCCAGGCGGAAACTGCCGCTCTCGTGCGGAAAGTCGCGCATATCCAGATGAATCGGATTGAGCTGGTACGTCTTTCGCAGCGTCGAGGCCATCGCATCGGCGTGCAGGTCACCGGTCTCCGAGACGATCAGTACGGTACCCGGCGAACGGGCACTCATCATGGCCCTCAGTCCAGGCTGTCGCAGGCGGTGCCGTCGTCGGCACGGCCGCGGCTGTGAGTCTGGCTGAAGCTCACGGTGGCCCCACCGACACCGGCCGCGGGGCGCAGGCGCAACTGCCGCGCCCACCGATCGGTGAGGGCGGCGAGCGTGTCGTCACCGACTGCGGGGCTGGGATGTGCGGCGAGGGTCAGCGGGCGCTCGGTGAGCTGGATGTGCCGGCGCTGGGTGAAATCGGCTGTGGCGCCGGGACGTATCCAGACCTGGACCGCGGGTTCGGTGGGATCGGCGCCGGGTTCGGCACGGCCTTCGCACAACTGGAGGACATCGTCACGGTCGAGGTTCCAGACGCCCTCGGCGACGCGGACACTGATGGTCCCGGGGGATTCGGCGATCAAGCGGCCGGACAGCGGCGGCGCCGATCCAGCAGGAGTGGGGCGCGGCCGGGCAGGTTCGGATACCTGGCGGCGGACATCGTTCATGGGCCGGACTCCGATCTGCTCGCGATTGCCCCGGAAGCCGAGTGTGATCTGGATCATAACTCGCGGCCGTGCCGGGCCGGGCCCGGACGTGGAAAACGCCAGCGCCGAAAGATTTTCGGTTGAGCTGTCAACGCCTCACAGGCCGAGCGTCTCCGCCGATTCGGCCAGTTCCAGGAACCGCTCGCTCGGATTCGGGACGAGTTTGCGTGCGTCGAGATCCATCAGGCCCAGCACGACGGAAAACTCCGCGGAAACGGTGCCGTCGAGTTTGCGGATCTGCTGATCCATCCAGAACACCTTGCCCGCGCCCCAGCGGCACTCGCAGGTCACCGTGATCTCGTCGCCCAGGTGCAGTTCGCGCCGGTACTTCACATTCGACTCCAGGACCACCGGCCCCAGTCCGGACAACTGCATCTTGTCCGGCACCAGCCCGGCCGACCGCAGCAACTCCCACCGTGCGTGTTCGGCGTACTGGTGATAGACGGCCTGGTTCAGATGGCCGTTGACATCGAGTTCGTAACCGCGGACGGTGACGGGCACGGAGAAAGTCATACCTGGCCGAACCCGCGCCGCATTCCCGCTATTTCCGGATTCCGCGTGCGCTTGATCACCGCGCGGGCGGCTCCATCAACTGCCGCATCAGATAGGTGAATTCGAGCGCGCCCGTATGCGCCTGCTCCTCGCGGTCGGCGCCCGAGCCGTGGCCGCCCGCGCCCGCCTCGTAGAACAGATACGGTTTGCCGTATTCGGCCAGCCGGGCGGCGAACTTGCGGGCGTGCTGTGGGCCGACCCGATCGTCCTTGCTGGTGGTCCAGACCAGCGGTTCGGGATATGTCACCCCGGGTCGCAATTGTGCGTAGGGCGAGATGGATTCGAGGAACGCGCGCTGGGTGGGATCGTCGACACTGCCGTACTCGTCCACCCAGGAGGCGCCCGCGGCGATCTTCTCGTAGCGCATCATGTCCAGCAGCGGCACCTGGATGTCGACGGCGTTCCACATGTCCGGATGCTGCACGAACTCCACGCCCATGAGCAGACCGCCGTTGGAGCCGCCCTGGATTCCCAGCCGGCGCGGCGTGGTGATGTTGCGGGTCACCAGATCCTTGCCGACCGCCGCGAAGTCGTCGAAGGCGCGTTGCCGGTGGGTGGTGCGGGCGGCTTCGTGCCAGGCGGGGCCGAATTCACCGCCGCCGCGGATATCGGCCAGCACGTACACACCACCGTGATCGAGCCACAACCGGCCGAGCATGCCCGAATAGCTCGGTGTCTCCGACGCGGCGAAGCCACCGTAGGCGTACAGGAGGGTGGGATTGGTGCCGTCGTATTTCATATCGGCGGCGTGCACCACGAAATACGGGACCGCGGTGCCGTCGGGAGAGGTCGCCTTGCGCTGCTCGACCACGTAGCGGGACGAGTCGAATTGCGCCGGCGTGCTTTTCACCTGCCGGGCCGCGGCGCCGGTGGTGTCCAGGCTCCACAACGTGGTCGGATCGAGAAACGAGGTCACCGTGAGATACGCGCGGTCGCCCGTGGGGTCGGCGGTGACGTTGTCGATGGTGGCGTTGTCGGGGAGCGCGACCGGTGTACCGGACCAGCTGCCATCGGGTTGCGGGGTGTACACGGTGGCGCGGCCGCGCACATCGTCGAGTGAGGTGACCACGGCATGATCGCGGGTGGTCTGCACGTTGGTGAGGCTCTGCGACGGACCGGGCACATAGACGGGCGTGACGGCGGGATGCTGTGGATCGGCGATCAGCCGGTCGGCATCCACCGAGACCAGAGCGCCGGCCGGATAGGTCGTGGCGCCGACCTGCCACTCCTGGTCCAGCGAGACCAGGACGTGGTTGCCGATGAAGCCGGCCACATTCGACTTCGGTGGCAGCGCGGTATGGACGGGACCGGTCGCGGTGAGCAACTCGGTGTCGTGTTCGAAGAAGGTCCGGCCGCGCACGACGAATTCGATCCGGCGTCCGGCGCCGTTGTCCAGCACGGCGGGCGCGGTCGACAGCTGGTCGTCGCGTTCCCCGCGCGCGATTTCGGTTGCCGCGCCGAGTGGTTGGCCGCGGTGCCATTGCTTCACCACGTACGGGTAGCCCGAGACGGTCGTCTCACCCGGCTGCCACTCCCGCGATATCAGAACGGTGTTCTCGTCGCTGAACGCGACCTCCATCTTGCCGCGCGGTACCACGAAGCCATCGGGGACGAATTGTTTTGTGGTGCGATCGAATTCACGGACGGTGACAGCGTCCTCGCCGCCGTCGGACAGGCTGAGCAGGCAGCGGTGATGAGTGACCGGATCGCAGACCGCGCCCTTCCACACCCAATTCTTGCCCTCGGCCCGGGACAACTCGTCGAGATCCACCAGGGTGGTCCAGTGCGGTTGCGGGGTCTCGTAATCGGCCACCGAGGTCTCGCGCCAGAGACCGTGTTTGTGGTCGCCGTCCTGCCAGAAGTTGTCGACCGCGGTGCCGTCCTCGAACTGCGGCAGCGCGATCCGGTCGGACGATTTCGCGAGCGCCGTGGCTTGCGCGAGATTGTCGGCATATCGCGAATCGTGTTCGAGCACATCGAGAGTGCGGCGGTTCTGCTCGTCGACCCAGGTGTGCACTCGGGGGCTGTCGAGTTCCTCCAGCCACAGATAGGGATCGTCCGGGGCCGCATCGCTGCCACCGCATGCCGCGGCCGCGACGGCGACCAGCACCAGCGCGACGGCGTGCCGTATCGAGATGCGCCCGGTGGCTGCCGATATTCGTGCTCGCGGACCCCGCCCCTTGATCATGATCAGATCCTACGACGGATCGGCCGGGTGCAGCGGTGAAAGAGCTCAGTCCCGGCGGCGGACCGAGGCCTCCACCAGATCGAGTACCGCCGTGAGGTTTTCGTTGACGTGCCCGGAGGCGATGCGTGCGATGAGGCCGTCGAGGACTAGATCCAGATAGCCGAGCAGTACATCGGTGGGAACGTCGTCGCGCAGCGCACCCGCGGCCTTGCGGCGTTCCAGGCGGGCGAGCGTGGCGGCGGTGAGCTCATTGGAGCGCTGGGTCCAGCCGGCCGCGAATTCGGGATCGGTGCGCAGCCGCCGGGCGATCTCGAGCCGGGTGCCCAGCCAGTTGTATTGCTCGGGGTTGTCGAGCATATCCCGCATGACCTGCACGATGCCCTCGTTGGCCGCGACCTCGGCCATCCTGCCGGCATCCTCCTGGGCGAGGGCGAGGAACAGTGCGTCCTTATCGCGAAAATGATGGAAGATCGCGCCGCGCGACAGGCCGATGGCCTCCTCGAGGCGGCGCACAGTGGCGCCCTCGTACCCGAACTCGGCGAAACACCGCCGCGCCCCGTCCAGAATCTGGCTGCGCCGGGCGGCGAGGTGATCGTCACTGACTTTGGGCATGGGCTCCTCCAGCGGGAATGCACGGACCCCCGCGCCGGGACGATCCGGCGCGGGGGCTGTCACAGTAGTGTGGTGCGGGTAGATCCTCGGCGGCGCAACGATATTCGTGCCCGGCCCGGCCACCCAGCGGTGGCCGGGTCGGACACGATGCTGCGGAACACCGCCCGGCGGGGATGATCAGCCGCGGATCATCGGATCATCCCCGCGGTGTGGGAGCGTGCTCAGCCCCGAATCATGTTGCGCAGCACGTACTGCAGGATGCCGCCGTTGCGGTAGTAGTCCGCCTCACCGGGGGTGTCGATGCGGACGACCGCGTCGAAGACGACCTTCTCGCCGTTCTCCTTGGTTGCGGTGACCTTCATGGTCTTCGGCGTGACACCCTCGTTCAGCTTGGTGACGCCCTCGATGTCGAAGGTCTCGGTTCCGTCCAGTTTCAGCGACGCGGCGGACTCGCCGGCCGGGAACTGCAGCGGGACAACGCCCATGCCGATCAGGTTGGAGCGGTGGATGCGCTCGAACGACTCGGTGATGACGGCCTTGACGCCCAGCAGGCGGGTGCCCTTGGCGGCCCAGTCGCGCGAGGAACCCGAACCGTACTCCTTACCGCCCAGCACGACCAGCGGAATGCCCGCGGCCTGGTAGTTCTGCGAGGCGTCGTAGATGAACGCCTGCGGGCCACCGTCCTGGGTGAAGTCGCGGGTGTAGCCACCCGAGACATCGTCGAGCAACTGGTTGCGCAGCCGGATGTTGGCGAAGGTGCCGCGGATCATCACCTCGTGGTTACCGCGCCGCGAGCCCAGGGAGTTGTAATCCTTGCGCTCCACACCGTGGGAGTCCAGGTACTGCGCGGCCGGGGTGCCCGGCTTGATCGGACCGGCCGGGGAGATGTGGTCGGTCGTGACCGAATCGCCCAGCAGCGCCAGCACCCGAGCGCCCTTGATGTCCTCGACCGGGGCCGGGTCCATCGACATGCCGTCGAAGTACGGTGCCTTGCGGACGTAGGTCGAGTTCTCGTCCCACGCGAACGTGTCGCCCTCGGGGGTGTTGAGACCCTGCCAGCGCTCGTCGCCCTCGAAGACCGACGCGTAGGACTTGGTGAACATGTCCCGGCTGATCGCCGACTTGATCGTGTCGTCGATCTCCTGCGGCGACGGCCAGATGTCGCGCAGGAATACGTCGTTACCGTCGGAGTCCTTGCCCAGGGCGTCGACCTCGAAGTCGAAGTCCATGGTGCCGGCGAGCGCGTAGGCGATGACCAGTGGCGGCGAGGCCAGGTAGTTCATCTTCACATCGGGGGAGATGCGACCCTCGAAGTTGCGGTTGCCCGAGAGCACCGCGGTGACCGACAGATCGTTGTCGTTGATGGCCTTCGAGATCTGCTCGGGCAGCGGGCCGGTGTTGCCGATACAGGTGGTGCAGCCGAAGCCGCCCACGAAGAAGCCCAGCTTCTCGAGGTAGGGCCACAACCCGGCCTTCTCGTAGTAGTCGGCGACGACCTGCGAGCCCGGGGCCATGTTGGTCTTCACCCACGGCTTGGACGCCAGGCCCTTCTCGACCGCGTTGCGAGCCAGCAGCGCCGCACCGATCATGACCGACGGGTTCGAGGTGTTGGTGCAGGAGGTGATACCCGCGACCACGACAGCACCGTGATCGAGCACGAAGTCACCGCGCTCGGGATCGGAGACCTTGACCGGCTTGGACGGACGACCGCTGTTGCCGTTGGCAGCGGACGGCACCCGCGCTTCGTCATCGTCGGCATCGGCAAACGACAGTACGGCCGGATCGGAAGCCGGGAACGACTCCTCGATGGCCTCGTCGAGGTGGGTGTGCGGGGTCTCGGCGGCGGGGCCGCTCTCCGCGTCGTCGGTGTAGTTGTGGATGTCCTTGCGGAACGCGGTCTTGGACTCCGACAACAGGATTCGGTCCTGCGGGCGCTTCGGGCCGGCGATGGACGGCACCACGGTGCCCAGATCCAGCTCCAGGTACTCCGAGTACGCGGGCTCGTTGGCGGCGTCATGCCACATGCCCTGCTCCTTGGCGTACGCCTCGACGAGCGCGAGTTGCTCATCGCTGCGGCCGGTGAGGCGAAGGTAGTTGATGGTCTCCTCGTCGATCGGGAAGATCGCGGCGGTGGAGCCGAACTCGGGGCTCATATTGCCCAGGGTCGCGCGGTTGGCCAGCGGAACCTCGGCCACGCCCGCGCCGTAGAACTCGACGAACTTGCCGACCACGCCGTGCTTGCGCAGCATGTCGGTGACGGTGAGCACGACGTCGGTGGCGGTCACGCCCGGCTTGATCTCGCCGGTCAGCTTGAAGCCGACGACGCGCGGGATCAGCATGGAGACCGGCTGGCCCAGCATCGCGGCCTCGGCCTCGATACCGCCGACGCCCCAGCCCAGTACGCCGAGGCCGTTGACCATGGTGGTGTGCGAGTCGGTGCCCACACAGGTGTCGGGGTAGGCCTGGCCGTTACGAGTCATGACGGTGGGCGCCAGGTACTCGATGTTGACCTGGTGCACGATGCCGACACCCGGGGGGACGACCTTGAAGTCGTCGAATGCGCCCTGGCCCCAGCGCAGGAACTGGTAGCGCTCGCCGTTGCGCTCGTATTCGAGATCGACATTGCGCTCGAGGGCATCGGCGCGGCCGAAAACATCGAGGATGACCGAATGGTCGATGACCATATCGGCCGGGGAGAGTGGGTTGACCTTGCTCGCGTCGCCGCCGAGGGCGGTGACGGCCTCACGCATGGTGGCCAGGTCGACGATGCAGGGCACACCGGTGAAGTCCTGCATGATGACGCGCGCGGGGGTGAACTGGATCTCGGTATCGGGCTCGGAGGACGGATCCCACTTCGAGATCGCGCGAATGTGGTCGGCGGTGATGTTGGCGCCGTCCTCGGTGCGGAGCAGGTTCTCCGCCAGGACCTTCAGGGCGTAGGGCAGCTTCTCGGTGCCGGGCACGGCCGAGAGGCGGAAGATCTCGTAGGAGTTGCTTCCGACCTCGAGGGTGCCCTTGGCGCCGAATGTATTGAATACTTGTCATACGTTCAGCTCCACTCGTCGGTGTTCCGATCGGGGCGCGCGTACGGGCCCCGTGGGTCGCCACCGGCGGGGCTGCGCCGGTGGCTTGCGTCGAGGGCGCGTTTCGGGCTGCGCGCCTCGTACCTCAGAACTCTAACAGTACGCTTGTCCTATGAAATGTGAGGGGCACGGTGCGCCGCAATCCATCATGCCCCCGTCGCGTACTGTGCTCGCAGGCCCCGTCGGAGTTGTCGCCGCCGACGTGCCGGCCCTGTGTGTGGATCATGTGAATGTGTTGGACGCCCGTCGCTGGAGTCGGCGGCTCGACAAAGACCGGATGGAAGATGACCGTCTCGTATGCCTCGGTTTTCACCCCCATGGCCGCGGAGCTGCCGCCGGATACCGACGTCGATGCCATTGTGCTGGACCTCGCCGATAATCACATCGCCGCCTCGAGTGATGTCGACCAGTCCGAGCTGGCGTCGGTGGTCGCCGACGCCCGTGCTCAAGGTTTGCCGCTGAGTGTCGTGGTCGTGAAGGGGAATCCGGCGCCGGATTCCTCGCTGCGCGATCTCGCGACCGTCATCGGCAAGTCCGAGCACGGCACGGTCCTGGTCCTCAGTGATGACTGGGCGGGTACTCAGAGTGACACCATCAGCCGGTATCGGCTCGAGCGCGCCGAGGATGTGGCCAAGTTTCAGCACGGCGGGCACAGCACTGAAGCTGCCCGCGCCTTCGTGAACCGGCTGGAGACGCCGTCGACAGTGTCGTGGACCGCGATCACGATCGTCCTGCTCGCGGGTCTCGTGGTGGTGATCGCCGGCCTGTTCCTGGTCAAGCGTCGGCATGGGCCGGACGCGGATCCGATGTCCGAGGCGATCGTGGATCAGGACGCCTTGATCCGGTAGGTCCATCGAGGTTCGGTGTACCGCGGCCCGGTGCGCCCATCGTCGGCGTGTCGGCGTGGTGTGCGCTTGGCTCCGCGGGATGCCGGGAGATCGCGGGCGGCGGCGCCGAAGTCGTGAGGATGTTCGCTGCGCGAGTCCCGAGTCGCGCTTCCCCAAAGAGAACTGAACGATCGGTTCGGTTTTTCGCAGCTATCCCAACCGGCGATAGCAAATGTCTAGCTACCGCAAAAATTACCTTTGTGTGATTTGTCTTCCGACGTTTCCTCTGTGAAAGAAGTGTCGTACGGTTTCGATTGACGCTTTTGGGGAAGAAGTGTCACATGGGCTTCCAGTTTCCCTCGAGAATGGACGGGTTGCTGGTGCCCATGCGGCGGCGCCTTGACCGGTCGCCCAGCGCAATCCTGGCGAATCTCGTTTCCGCCGGGAGTGGCAACGGGATCCAGGGAGGTGTGATGCGAACATCGGCGAAGCGGCCGAGAGGTGTCGCGAAGGTCGCTGCAGGGTTGCTCCTATGTGGATGCGCCCTGACGATCGCGGCGCCGTCGGTCACCGCGGTACCGCCACCACCCCCCAATCCGAGCGACGGTGACATCGCCGCGGCGGGTGCGCAGGTCGATGCCGGGGTGAATCAGGTCAGCGGACTGATCAATCGGGTCGCGACCGCGGATCAGCAATTGGCCCAGCTCGATACCGAGGTCGCGGGCAAGCGTGAAGCGGTCAACAAGGCGCTGGTCGATCTGCAGGATGCCCGCGACGCCGCCGACGCGGCCGCTGCCACGGTCGCCACCACACAGCACGATCTGGTATCCGCGGGGACCCAGGTGGGTCAGGCGCAGGGCAGGTTCGACGAATTCGCGGTCGACGCCTATACCCGCCCCGGTTCCACGTCGATGGTGAACTACCTCGCCGGTTCCGACCCCTCGGCCGCGCTCGATCGCGCCGATCTGCTCGGGATGGCATCGAAGAATCAGCAGTCCGCGATCGACGGCCTGCGCCGCGCGCAGGTCGAACAGGCCAATCGCGATTCCACGGCCCGCCAGGCCAAGAAGACCGCCGATGCCGCGGCGGCCGAGGCCGAACAGAAGCGGCAGCAGGCCCAGGACGCGGTCTCGGCGGCGAAGGCCGCTCTCGACGAGCAGGCCCGGAGGCGCGATGCGCTGATGGCGCAACGGGACTCGGCTCAGCAGGAACTCGATTCGGCGCGCGCCGATGTCGTCGGCCTGCAGGGGCAGCGCGACGCGTACACGACCTGGGATCGGCAGCGCCGCGCCGAGATCGCCGCCGCCCAGGCCGCCGCGACCGCCGCCGCGGCCCGGGCCGCCGCCGATCAGGCCGCTCGCGACCGGGCCGCCGACCTAGGTGCCGGGCGGCGGCCGCACACGCAGCTCGACGACGCGCCGCCACCGCACCGATCGATGTCGACGCCCAGCCGGCCCAGCGGCAGCCACGCCGAGCTCGTCGAAACGGTCGTCGATCGCGCGATGTCACAACTCGGGGTCACCTACGCGTGGGGCGGTGGCGACGAGGACGGTCCGTCCAAGGGCATCCACGACGGCGGCGTGGCCGATTCCTACGGCGATTACAACAAGGTGGGCTTCGACTGTTCGGGCCTGATGCTCTACGCCTTCGCGGGCGTGGGCATCTCACTGCCGCACTACAGCGGATATCAGTACACGATGGGCACCCGGGTGAAGGTCGCCCAGCGCGAGCGCGGTGACATGCTGTTCTGGGGTTCCAACGGCAGTGAGCACGTGGCGTTGTACCTGGGTGACGGCAAGATGATCGAGGCGCCGGAATCCGGTGACGTGGTGAAGATTTCGTCGGTCCGCGAGGGTGGCATCATGCCCTACGCGATCCGGTTGATCACCTGAGACAGCCGCGCGGTCGGTGCCGCGCGGGCCGGGGGCGGTGCGCCCGAATGATCTTGGCTACCATGCGAATCGGCACAAATGGTGCCGCTCCGTTCGGTATGGTGCCGAGAATTCGGCGGTAGTTGGGGTATTGATGAGGCAGATCCTGTTCTCGGCGGCGATCGCACTCGCGGTCTCGATCACCGTGACGCCGTTGCTGATCAGGTTGTTCGCGCGCCGCAATATGGGTCAGCAGATCCGGGTCGACGGCCCGCAGAGTCATCAGGCCAAACGCGGCACCCCCACCATGGGCGGGATCGCGATCGTGGCGGGATTGTGGGCCGGCTATCTGGCCTCGCATCTGATCGGCCTGCGGTACGACGTGGCCGGGCCCTCGGCATCCGGTCTGCTGGTACTGGGCTTGGCGACCGCGCTGGGATTCGTCGGCTTTCTCGACGACTTCATCAAGCTCCGCAAACATCGCAACCTCGGCCTCACCGCGACCGGCAAGTACATAGGGCAGGTCGGTGCCGCGGTGGTCTTCGGCGTATTGGCACTGCGGTTCCACGGCGCCACCGGGCTCACCCCGGCCGGGCGGCAGGTGTCGTATGTTCGGGACTGGCCGACGGTGTCGCTGCCACTGGTCGTCTTCCTGTTGGCGGTCTGTTTCGTCGTGGTCGCGTGGTCGAACGCGGTGAACATCACCGACGGGCTCGACGGGCTGGCGGCGGGTTCGATGGGGTTCGCGCTGGGCGCGTATGTGATCGTGACTTTCTGGCAGTACACCAATTCCTGCGCCGCCCGGCCGCTGCCGGGGTGCTACAGCGTGCGCGATCCGCTGGATCTGGCCGTGGTCTGCGCGGCCGGCGGCGCGGCGTGTATCGGCTTCCTGTGGTGGAACGCCGCCCCGGCCAAGATCTTCATGGGTGATACCGGTTCGCTCGCGCTGGGTGGCCTGCTCGCCGGTATCTCGATCACCACCCGTACCGAATTGCTGATGGTGGTCGTGGGTGCGCTGTTCTTCGCCGAAATTCTGTCGGTGGCGGTGCAGATCCTGGTATTCCGCACCACCCGCAGCCGGGTGTTCAAGATGGCGCCGTTCCATCACCATTTCGAACTCGGCGGTTGGCCCGAGACGACGGTGATCATCAGGTTCTGGCTGCTCGCCGGGATTGCCGCAGCGGTCGGGCTCGCGTTGTTCTACGCCGAATATCTGGCCGCGGTCGGCTGATTCGGGTAATCGGCCATTCCGGACACGAATACACCGGCTCCCCATCCGCCCGGGAGCCGGTGAGGCGACATTGCGCGAGCCCGGTTGCGGCAATCTCGCTCGATACCTGGAATAGTTGGGGCGGCACGCATAGAGACCGAAGTGAAAGCGGGGATTTTGGTGACTTCGACGGACGATGTGAGCGCTGCGAGTGCGGTGAAGCAGGCGCCGGAACCGGTGTCGGCCAGCCTGGAGCGTGACGTCGCGACCCTGGAGAAGGCGATCTACGAAGTCAAACGGGTCATCGTCGGTCAGGACCGGTTGGTCGAGCGGCTGCTCGTCGGCGTTCTGGCTCGTGGGCACGTGCTGCTCGAGGGTGTTCCGGGTATCGCCAAGACGCTGGCGGTCGAGACGTTCGCGAGAGTGGTCGGCGGCAGTTTCTCGCGCGTGCAGTTCACTCCCGACCTGGTGCCCACCGACCTCATCGGTACCCGCATCTACCGGCAGGGCCGCGAGGAGTTCGACACCGAGCTGGGTCCGGTGGTCGCGAACTTCGTCCTCGCCGACGAGATCAACCGCGCGCCCGCGAAGGTGCAGTCCGCACTGCTCGAGGTCATGGCCGAGCGGCATGTGTCGATCGGTGGCAAGACCTACCCGATGCCCGATCCGTTCCTGGTCATGGCGACCCAGAACCCGATCGAGAGCGAGGGTGTGTACCCGCTGCCCGAGGCGCAGCGCGACCGCTTCCTGTTCAAGGTCGTCGTGGACTATCCGACGGTCGAGGAGGAGCGCGAGATCATCTACCGGATGGGTGTGACCCCGCCGGAGCCCAAGCAGATCCTCGGTCCGGACGAGCTGATCCGGTTGCAGAAGCTGGCCTCGACCACCTTCGTGCACCATGCGCTCGTCGACTACGTCGTGCGGGTCATCGCCGCGACCCGTACTCCGGCGGAATTCGGTCTCGACGATGTCGCGGGCTGGATCGCCTACGGTGCCTCCCCGCGTGCCAGCCTCGGCATCATCGCCGCGGCCCGCGCCGTCGCATTGATCCGCGGTCGCGACTACGTGGTCCCGCAGGACGTCGTCGAGGTCGTGCCGGATGTGCTGCGGCATCGTCTGGTGCTGTCCTACGACGCCCTCGCCGACGAGGTCAGCCCCGATGACGTCATCCGCCGGGTCCTGCAGACCGTCGGCCTGCCGCAGGTCGCCACCCAGGCCAACGCGCCCTCGCCCGCGGCGGCACCCATGCCGGGTCCGCAGGCCGGTGCCCCGCAGCCCGTGCCCCCGCATCCGGCCGGTCAGCCGCAGAACGGTCAGGGCGCCGGGCAGCCACAGCGCCAGTGAGCGGGGCATCGAAACCGGTTGTGCCAGTGAACAACTCAGCACATGTCCCTGCCCACTCCGACAGTGCGCCACCGTCGTTCCGCGCGGGCGATCTGCGTGATCCCCGGCTGGCGGCGGCACTGAAGACGCTCGAGCTGACGGTGCGCCGCCGCCTGGACGGCGTCCTGCACGGCGATCATCTCGGCCTGATACCCGGGCCCGGGTCCGAGCCCGGTGACGCCCGGCTCTATCAGCCCGGTGACGATGTGCGCCAGATGGATTGGTCGGTCACGGCCCGTACCACCCACCCGCACGTCCGGCAGATGATCGCCGATCGCGAACTCGAGACCTGGCTGGTGATCGACCTGTCGGCGAGTCTCGACTTCGGAACCGCCCTGTGCCAGAAGCGCGATCTGGTGGTCGCGGCGGCCGCGGCGCTGACGCATCTGACCAGTGGCGGCGGTAACCGGATCGGCGCGGTCATCGCCAATGGCGAACGGCTGTACCGGATTCCGGCGCGCAGCGGGCGCGTGCACGCGCAATCGCTGCTGCGGCGCATCGCCACCACCCCGCATGCGAGCGACGGTGTGCGCGGTGATCTGCGCGGCGCCATCGAATCGCTGCGCCGGCCACAACGCAAACGCGGTCTGGCCGTTGTCGTATCGGACTTCCTCGGCGAGATCGACTGGCAGCGTTCGCTGCGGGCGATTTCCGGCCGTCACGATCTGCTCGGTGTGGAGATCCTGGATCCGCTGGATCTGGATCTGCCCGATGTCGGTGATGTGGTGCTCCACGATCCCGAGACCGGCCGCACCCGCGAGTTCACCGTCACCTCCGCACTGCGCGCCGATTTCGGCCGTGCCGCTCACCAGCATCGCGTCGATGTCGAGGCGGCCCTGCGCAGTTGCGGCTCGCCGGTGATGACACTGCGCACCGATCGCGACTGGATCGCCGACGTGGTCCGTTTCGTGTCCACCCGGCGCCATACCTTCGGCGCTCCGACCGGGCAGGTGCCCCGACAGTGAGTATTTCGCATTTCACGTCCGCGATCTGGCTGGCGTTCCTGATCGTCGTGGCCGCAATCGCGCTGCTCTATGTGCTGGTGCAGCGCCGCCGCCAACGCCATATGCTGCGGTTTTCCAATATGGAGACCCTGGAGCGGGTCGCGCCCAAACGGCCGAGTGGCTGGCGGCACGCCCCGGTGGCGCTGATACTGGTCGGCCTGGTGCTACTTACAGTGGCGGCCGCGGGACCGCAGGCGGCGAAGAAGGTTCCACGCAACCGTGCCACGGTGATGCTGGTCATCGATGTCTCGCTGTCGATGGAGGCCACCGATGTGCGGCCCAGCCGAATCCAGGTGGCGAAGAAGGCCGCCAAGCAATTCGTCGACGGGTTGCCTGCCGGGGTCAACATCGGACTGGTGGCCTTCGCCGGTACGGCGTCGGTGCTGGTGTCGCCGACCACCAATCACGAATCGATGAAAGCGGCCATCGGCAATCTGAAACTCGCCGAGCGTACGGCGACAGGTGAGGGCATTCTGTCCGCACTGCAGTCGATCGACAATCTGGCATCGGTACTCGGCGGTGCGCAGGAACCGCCGCCCGCGCGGATCGTATTGATGTCCGACGGTAAGCAGACGGTCCCGGACTTTCGAGATATCGACAATCCGCGGCACGAATTCGTCGCGGCTCGGCTGTCCAAGGAAAAGCACGTTCCCATTTCCACTATTTCCTTCGGCACCAAATGGGGTGTAGTGGAACTGCCGTCGGAGAACGGGCCGCCGCAGCAGGTGAAGGTGGCGGTCGACGACGAGGCGCTACAACAGGTGGCGAGCCTGAGCGGCGGCGAATTCTATACCGCGTCCTCACTGCAGGAGTTGTCGAAGGTATACGACACTCTGGAGGAGCAGATCGGGTACGAGATGACCATGGGCGACGCGAGCAGGCCATGGCTGCTGCTCGGACTCCTGATCACTGCCGCCGGTGCCGTCATCGGTCTGATGTACCGCCAGCGCCTGCCCTGACGCCCGGGGTACGAATTCGGTTGGTGCGCTTACAAGCCCGGCATTTCCAGTGTGGACGTGCCGGGCTTGTCGTGCTAGCTTTCTCCTGAGCGTGGTCGGGGAGGCCGCGCCACAGGGGAGGGATCTATCGATGCGTAAATGGTCTATTGCCGGGGCGCTCGTGGCATCACTGTTCGGCGTTCTTGTGAGTCCGGCACATCCGGCATCCGCGGCATCATGCAGTAGTGACGCGTGCGTGTGGACCGGAGACAACTTCTCGGGAGCACTGTATGTGCTTACGAACTCCAACAATGCGCGAAATGCCTGTCTCCCGCTGGAGGTTCCCGTCCACTCTGTCGTGAATCACACCTCGTATCAACTGATGTTGAATGGTGGCTGCGGTGGTTCCGATCAGTACCGATATGTCTCACCTGGTGAAGAGGTGGCAAGTCTGGGATTTGACGCTGTTGCCCTCTCCTGGTGTCCGGACTGCTGATATTTCACTACGGCACGGCCCGTTGTTCGTGATCGTCACTGTGGTGGTCCACACTGCGCGGGCTCGAATGGTTTGCGGTCGGGGTGACGATGTAGGTTGGCATTCATGTCGAACTTCACATCGCGATCGGTACTGGTGACGGGCGGCAACCGCGGCATCGGTCTCGCGGTTGCCCAGCGGTTGGCCGCCGACGGTCACAAGGTTGCTGTGACGCATCGGGGCTCGGGAGCGCCGGAGGGTCTGCTCGGTGTCAAATGCGATGTGACCGACGCCGATTCGATCGATCAGGCGTTCTCGGAGGTCGAGGCCAAGCAGGGGCCGGTCGAGGTGCTCGTCGCCAATGCGGGCATCGTCGACAACACCCTGCTCATGCGGATGAGCGAGGAGCAGTTCACCCGCGTCATCGACGCCAATCTGACCGGTGCGTGGCGCTGTGCCAAGCGCGCCAACCGAGCCATGCTGAAGGCGCGGTTCGGCCGCATCGTCTTCCTGGGCTCGGTCGTGGGCCAGATGGGTATCCCTGGGCAGGTCAACTACGCCGCCGCCAAGGCGGGTCTGGTCGGTATGGCACGCGCGATCACCCGTGAGATCGGCTCGCGCAACATCACCGCCAATGTGGTCGCCCCCGGATTCATCGACACCGATATGACCCGGGAGGAAATGAGCGAGGAGTTGCGCGAGACGGCGCTGAAGGCCATCCCGGCCGGCCGGATCGGGCAGCCGGAGGAGGTCGCCGCGGCGATCAGTTTCCTCGCCTCCGACGATGCCTCCTACATCAGCGGCGCGATCGTGCCGATCGACGGCGGTATGGGCATGGGTCACTGACCCTTCCGTCACATCCACTCTCGAGCTTCCAAGAGGAGAACCCACCACTCATGAGCGGCATCCTGGACGGTAAGACCGTCCTGATCACGGGCATCATCACCGATTCGTCGATCGCCTTCCACGCGGCGAAGGTCGCGCAGGAGCAGGGCGCGAAGGTGATCATCACCGGTATCCCCGAGCGGCTGCGCCTGATCGACCGTATCGCGAAGCGGCTGCCGCAGGAGGTGCCCCCCGCGATCGGGCTCGATGTCACCAATGAGGAGAATCTGGCCGGTCTCGCGGACAAGGTGCGCGAACTGGCGCCCGAGGGGGTCGACGGCGTTCTGCACTCGATCGCCTTCGCGCCGCGCACCCTGATGGGTCCGGAGGCGCTGCCGTTCCTGGACGGTCCCGGCAGTGACGCCGCCAAGGCGTTCGAGATCTCGGCCTGGAGCTACGCCTCGCTGTCGCGCGCGGTCCTGCCCGCGATGAACGAGGGCGGCTCGATCGTGGGCATGGACTTCGATCCGCGCACCGCGATGCCGTTCTACAACTGGATGGGCGTGGCGAAGGCGGCGCTCGAATCGGTGAACCGCTACGTGGCGCGGGAGGTGGGCGCGGCCAAGAAGATTCGCTCCAACCTGGTTGCGGCCGGGCCGATCAAGACGCTCGCCGCCAAGGCCATCGCCGGCACCGCGACCGACGACGCATCCAAGCTGAACCAGCTCAACCTCTACTGGGACGGCGCGTCGCCGATCGGCTGGGATGTCGACGATCCGACCGTGGTCGCGCGGTCGATCGTCACGCTGTTGTCGGACTGGCTGCCCGGAACAACCGGCTCGATCATCTACGTCGATGGCGGCGCCAGCCACAACACCTGGTTCCCGGAGAACTGGTCCGCGAACTGACTGCCGGGAGGTAATTCGCCGTGTCCGGGACCGTCGATGCGCTGCTCCTGCTGTCCTTCGGCGGTCCCGAACGCCCCGAGGACGTTATCCCGTTCCTGGAGAACGTCACCCGGGGCAGGGGAGTACCGCGTGCGCGGCTGGAAGAGGTCGCGCAGCACTATCTGCATTTCGGTGGCGTCTCACCGATCAATGCGCTCAATCGCGAGCTGATCGCGGCTATCGAAGCCGAATTCGCTACGCGCGCAGTGGATCTGCCGATCTACTTCGGTAATCGCAATTGGCATCCGATGGTGGAGGACACTGTCGCGACCATGCGGGCCGACGGTATCGGGCACGCCCTGGTGTTCCCGACCTCGGCCTGGGGCGGCTATTCGGGCTGCCGGCAATACGATGAGGACATCGAACGCGCCCGCGGCGCGGTGCCCGGGGCGCCCGATCTGACCAAATTGCGCCAGTACTTCGATCATCCGCTGCTGATCGCATCGTTCGCCGAGGCGATTCGTGCGGCTGCCGACCGGCTACCGGCCGCCTCGCGGGACGAAGCGCGGCTGGTGTTCACCGCGCATTCGATCCCGGACTCCGCCGATATCGTGGCGGGACCACCCGGGGAGGGTGGTCGCCTCTACAGCCGTCAGGTGGCCGAGGCGGCCCGATTGTGTGCCGCGGCAGCGGGTTTCGACGATTACGACGTGGTATGGCAGTCCCGGTCCGGACCGCCGCAGGTGCCGTGGCTGGCGCCCGACATCGTCGATCACCTCGAATCGCTGTCGGAGCGCGGCGTCGGTGCCGTGGTCGTGTGTCCCGTCGGATTCGTCTCCGATCACCTCGAGGTCGTCTGGGATCTGGACAACGAGGCGGCCGCGAAGGCCGCCGAACTCGGGATGGCCTTCGCCCGTGCCGCGACGCCCGGGCAGGACGCCCGTTTCGCTCGCCTGGTCGCCGAACTGGTCGATGAGCAGTTGAACAACGGCACGGCACGGCGTCTCGGCACAGTGCCCGGATATGGTTGCACCCGCAACGGGCAGGTGTGCGCCCCCGGCTGCTGTGCTCCGGTGCGCCGTCCGTAGCGAGGTGCAGAGGACACTGTCGTGCCGGTATCGGCGTAGCCGGTGGCGGTCAGAAATCCAGTGCCGGTACCCGGGCGTATACGCCTGGGAACCCCGGTTCGGCCGCACCCTTGGCCCATGAGGTGATGCCGGCGAGTTTGCCGTCCGCCAACAGTGGTCCGCCGCTGTCGAAATTGGCGGTATCGGCTGCGGGAGATCCCGCGCAGATGGCCTCTCGGGCATCGAATTCGCTGCCGTAGGCCGCCGCGCATGTGTCGTCGGATACCAGCGGAACGGCCGCCGACCGCAGCGCCGTGTTGGACTCGTCGTCTTCCGAGGTGGCGCCCCAACCCACGATGGTCGCCGAATTGCCTTGCGGCGCACCGATATCGAGGGTGGGCAGGTGGACGGGAGCGGCGAGGACGAGAATCGCCACGTCGTTGTGGAAGGCGAGATCGGTCCCGAACAGCGATACCCGGAAGTGCGGATGGATCCGGACATCGGCGATCGCGACGGTGAGACCGCCGCCCGCGCCGGTATCGCCGCGGCCGAATGTCACTGTGGTGCCCGGCAACGTGCGTGCGAGGACGCCGCAGTGCGCGGCGGTGACTACCCGATCCGGCGCGATCAGGGTTCCGGCGCAGAACTGCCCGCCGGGGCGGGTGGCGTAGGCGGGACTGGCGACGGCCGCCAGCCAGGGGTAATCGGATGCCTGCGCGGGAGTGCCGCCGACCACGGCATGGGCCGCGGTGGTCTGGCCCAGCGCACATACGATCGCCGCGGCGGCCAGCGATGCGGCCGGGCGGGGAAGTTTCGTCATGGGTACGGTCCCTCGATAATCGTCTGGCGTTGCCGCCGCAGTTCTACCGTACGACTATGACGAACTGGACCGAATTCGCCGGCGCCGCGCCTCGGATCGCGGCGATGTTCGCACGCCGGCACGCGGCGACCGGGAATCTGTGCCTGCTGGGGACCACCCGTCGTGACGGATATCCGCGGATCAGTCCCATCGAGCCCCGGCTGTTCGAGGGGCGGCTGTGGGTGGTCGGTATGCCGGACACGATGAAATTCCGGGATTTGCGGCGGGATCCGCGTTTCTGCATGCACACCGCCACGATCGATCCGCAGGTCGGCGACGGGGACGCGAAATTATGGGGTGTGGTGTACCAGGTGGACGATGCGGATCTGCAGCGCCGCTGGACCGAGGCGCTGTATAGCGATACCGGTTTCGACCTGCGTGGAAAGCATCTCGACCCGTTCTTCGCCACCGATATCACGGGCGGCTCCGCGGTGGAAGTGGGTGGCGGGCATATGGATGTGGTGGTCTGGAAGCCGGGCTCCGGCGAGAGGGTGGTACGCAAACATTGAGTCGTGATCTCGGTCGTGCGTATTTACGGTGCCAACTGCCCTGCGATCAGCTATTTCATCGCTATTGTGCGGAGGTGGACATCGCGCTGGAGTGGGACCAGCACCCGGGCACGGGGCTGCGATTGGCGGCCGAGCTGGCCGGGCGCACCGGCCTGCCGCTACTCGAGGACATCTCCGTGGCCGACGGCACCGCCGATCTGATCGGCGTGATCGCGGCGCGTGGCGGTGGTGAACTGCTCGGCTGGGCGGAGTTGCGCGATGCCGGTCTCGGCGAGGCGTGGGTGCAGGCCGTCTCGGCGCAGCGCCTGGTGCACTCGCTGCATCTGGGCCGCGCCGACGAGTCCGAGCCGCCGGCCGCCGAAACCGAGATGGTGTGCCGGCTGACGGCCGAGGCCGCGCGCCGCGCCGCTGCGGGCGGCTATCGCGTATTGCGGTGGCAGGGTACCGATATCGGGCCCTCGGGCCGGGCCGCGGTGGAACTGGGGGCCCGCCGGGTGGACGAGTACGCGCGGTTGTGGGAGCTGAACCCGGCCGCGTCGCGGTACGGCTACTCCGAGGCCCGAAACCGGTTGGTGCACACCATCGCCGAATCGGACGATCCGCCGGGGCGGATACTCATCACCGCGGTGTTGTCCGCGCGCAAGGGCGGGGTGGAGCCGGTGGCGACACTCACGACCTTCGCCGGTGGCGCGGAGGCCTATATCAGCGCCGAGGAGGGTTTCCCGCATCGTGAGGCCGACGCCGATCTGCTCACCGAGATCTTCGGCGCGGTCGCCGCGGAATTACGGGCGGCGATGCCCGATATCGCCGTGCTGCGGGTGTTCGAGTTCGACGACGAGACCGTGCGCGAGGCGCTGTCGCGCGTCGGTATGCGGATCTGCGGCCGCTACAACGACTACGAACTGGAACTGGGGCCGGTCGCGGGTTAGCGCGGCCCGGTGGCCGCGTTGACCGCGGCCAGCCGGGCCGCCCGGATCGCGTTCCACAGCGGCCGCAGCAACGTTTCCTGAGCCTGTACCGCACTGGCCGAACTCGGTGAAGACGGCGCGGTCTGCTGGGCCACTGTGAGGATGGCGGCCACATGGTCGGCCGAAACGAGGATGCGCCGTGCGCGCAGAGGTGCGGAGTCGGGATAGATGTGGCGCGAGTAGTCGGCCAACTCGTCCTCGATCAGCTCCCGCGGATCGTCGTCACCGCCGACCGCGGTGGTGTGCAACTGCATCAGCGCCTCCGCGGCCTCGCGAACCGCCTCCCGCATCGCGTATTCGGCCTCGCCGAGTGCCATATCCGGGACCGGGACCGGTACCGGGGTGTCGAACACGGTCCACTGCAGCGCGTCCTCGCCGATCCACTGCGGAACCAGCGCGACCCCGTCGCCGCCGGGCACACCCGCGATCACGCCCTCCTCGGCATCCATTGCCGCGCTGGCGAATTCGGTCCCGGTGGGCAGCCCGCGCGCATCGCCGGGTACCGGCAGCACCAGCCGCATCTGTGCACCGGGCTCGGTCATCGCCTGGCGAATGACTTTGAGCAGCATCATGATTCCGGAACCCGCTTCGAGCGGCTCGGCGGTAGGCCACGGCAATCCGGTGCGCCCGCCGGTGACCGGATCACCGGCGGCCACACTGTGGTGGGCCGACCAGGCGTGCAGGGCGTCCAGTACATCGTCGGGCGCGCTGCGGCCGGCCAGCCACGAGCCGGCCCACACCGTCAGCGTGGCACTGGGAGAACACATGTGATCGAGGATAGTGGCGACCCGGCACTCCCGTGGCCACAGGCGAGACAACCGCGGGCAAGTGCGCGGTGGCCGTGCGGTGCGCGGCGATCGATCGCGATCACGGCCGCCGCGATGTGCGGGCGGCCGCCGAGAGGGCGGGCGCGACCCACGTGGTGAGGTAGTCGCGCAGCTCACGGCCGGTGCGCGGGGGGCGGCCCGGGTCGATGACGAACGACTGCACGATGTGCAACATATGTTCGACGAGCCCATCGAGATCGGTGATACCGGCGGCGTCCCAATCGACCGGAAAGCGTTGCAGGATGGAGCGACCGAACGCGCGCGCGGTATCGGAGGTCACCCCGGCGGAGAAGGCGCCGGCACGGCCGGGGGTGAGTAGCAGATTGAGATATTTCTCGTGCGGCAGGCGTTCGAGGGTGTGGGCGATGCCCTCGACGACGGCGGTCGCGGGGTCGCCGATGCCACCGAGATGTTCGGCGAGGACGTCGAGGAATTGCCCGGTCTGCGCGGTCGCGGTCGCGGTCACCAATGCGTCGGCGCTGGGGAAGTAGCGGTAGACGGTCTGGCGGGTGACCCCGAGATCGCGGGCGATCTCGGCGATGGTGAACTCGCCACCCGTCCGGTCTATCACCGTGCGTGCGGCAGCGAGAATTCGCCCGATGGCCTCCTCGTCGTCAGCGGGTGCGGCTCCCGACCATCCGTGCGTGCGCACCACTCGCCCTCCCTCGCCGTGCCCGACCGAGCCGGTCGGTGATGGCGCCGGATTCGGTGCCCGACAGCTTGACCATACACCTGCCGTCAGATGTATGGTCTGTCGGACAGGCTGCTCGGCGGAAGGAAGATCCATGGCCGCAACGACGCCGCCGCGTCCGAAACAACTCGATCACCCGGTATTGCCGAAGATCTTCAAATACGCTGGGCGAGTACAGGTATGGGTGTATCGCCGCACCGGCGGGCGGATCGGCGGCAAGTGGCGGGTCGGCGCCGGATTCCGCAAGCCGGTACCGACCCTGCTGCTCGAACATCGCGGCCGCCGGTCCGGGACCGGCTATACCACGCCACTGCTGTACATCACCGACGGCCCCGACACCGTCGTCGTGGCCTCGCAGGGCGGGCTGGCCAAACATCCGCAGTGGTACCACAACCTGGTCGCCGATCCGGACGTCCACATTCAGGTCGGCCGTGAGCGGCGTGCGGTGGGCGCGGTCACCGCCGACGCGGCGCAGCGGGCGCGGCTGTGGCCGAGCCTGGTCGATGCCTACGCCGACTTCGACACCTATCAGGCGTGGACCGAGCGTGAGATCCCGGTGGTGGTGCTGCGGCCGCGTGCCTGACCCGACCGGTCAGGTCACCCGGTAGGCGGTGTAGCGAACCCGGTCGGCCTCGCGCAGCGCCGAGGCAACGAAGAGGTGGTGTTCGAGCTGGGCCAATCCGGGGTCGGAGGTCTCGAGGCGCACACCGAGCCGGAAGTAGTAGTCGGCCGGATCCACCGGCTCACCGGCCTGCAGGGCATGCAGGATGTCCGGCCGGGCGCTGCGAACGCCGAAGGTGCGCAGATGGACGAGGGGACCGGTGGCGGTACGTGCCGAGTACCTGGTGTCGATCTCGATCGCGCCGTCGGGGCGCACGATCTGCCAGTCCGCGCCGCCGGTGAGGATGCTCGCGTCGAACAGGCCGGTGATCCGGCCACCGGTGATCGGCACCACCCGCCGGTGGCCGGCGCGGGTGACGCCGTGATCCTCGAGTGGGCCGAGGTACGCCTCCACGTCGAATGCGGGTTCCAGTCCGGGCACGGGTGGGGCGGTCACCGCCGGCTCCATATCGGCAGGTCGATGCGCGAGGGCGTGGCGGCGGAATGCGAGATCTCCTGAGCGGACCGATGCAGTGTCGTCGCGGAGGCCGCGGATTGGCCGCTGCCCGGATTGCGGGCGTAGCGCGGGTGCGCGCCCGAACTGATCTGCACACCGATGCGATGACCTGTGGCGAAGTGGTGGAAGGCCGGCCACAGCCGGACTTCGACCTCCAGGAAACCGTCGGCGTCGGGTTCGGGATCGGTGCCGGCGATCCCGCCGATGCGGCGGATGCCATCGCATACCGTCATCGACCGGCCGTCGGGATGGACATCGCAGAGCCGGACGAACAGGTCCGCGCCGGGCTGTCCGGAACGGAAGCGGATGCGGGCCACGGGTTCTCCGGCCACGGTCACCGGCTCGGACAGGTGCCCGCCCCGGAACACCACGACATCCTCGCGGCGCTCGTGACCTGTGTTGTCGAGCGGTCCGGAACGGGGTTCGAGGCTCGGGCCGCCCACGGCGGGTGTGGGGTCGGCGGGGTCGTAGACATATTCGGTGATACCGCCGTCCGGGAGATCGGGACCGACCCGGCCGTCGCTGTGTAGATAGGCGGGTTCGGTGGTGACGCCGGGCGGCGGCCAGGCCGGCAGATCGTGCCACTGCCGCGCTCCGGTCAGATAGGCCCGCACCGGCGCGACCCGGGCGCCGGGCGCCGCGGCGAAGCGCTCGCGCAGGAATGCCGCCGACTCCTCGACAGCGGTCGCACCCAGTCCACGAGACAGATGCCCCCAGGGGCCGATGGTCAGTCGCGGTGGCCGGCCCGCGTCCGCGAGTTGTGCGTAGTTGCGCAGCTGCCAGGGCAGGAAGATGTCGTACCAGCCGGTGACCATGTAGACCGGCGCGGTGACCTCCGTGACGTCGGCCGTATGCGACTGCGAGGTCCAGTAGTCGTCGGTGAGGTGCTCGTGCGCGACCCAGTCCTGATACCAGTGCACGCGGCGTCCGGTCGCCGCGATGTCGCCGTCGGCCAGGGGTAGGGTGCCGAAACCGGTGCGCAGCTTGCGATCCGGGCCGCGCATACCCAGCAGCAGGGCGCCGAACTCCCGGTGGGCCATGCGATCCATGAGCTGCGTCCAGCCCAGTGCGTTGCGCAGCGCGAACGCGCCGTTATCCCAGGTGACGGCACCGAAGTCGGGCATCGTCGTGATCAGGCACAGGGCGTCGGGGGCATGTGCCGGATCCTGCGCGCACAGCCGTCCCGCGACCGCCCATTGGGTGTAGCCCATATAACTGGTCCCGAAGGTGGCCACCGGTCCGGTCGCCCACGGCTGCGCCCGCACCCATCTGATGGGTCGCGATGCCGTCGCGCTGCTCATCGACCTGTGGGGTGAACACACCGCCGGAACCCCAAGTGCCGCGGCAACTCTGGAACAGCACGGTGAAACCCTCGCGTGCCAGGGCGCGAGCCTGGGCCGCGACCGGTCCGCTGCGGCCGTAGGGGCCGCGGATCACGATCGTGGGCAGCCGGGGATCGCTCTGGCCGGTCGGTGTGATCAGATCGGCGAGCAGTTCCACACCGTCGTCCATCGGCACCCGCAGCTTTCTGCGGATGGTGATACCGAAGCGGCCGGGGACGCTCCTGCTGAGCCATCGGGTGATGCGGGTAGTTGTCATTCGGTGTCCTCGGGTAGCTGCCGCAGGGCATCCCGCAGCCGTTCGAGTGCGGGCAGGGCGGCGGCCAGTGCGGCGCGGTCGCCGGGTTCGAGCGTGGTGACCGCTGCGGATACCAGCGCGCTGCTGGCGGAATCGAAACGATCGAACAGATCGCGGGCGCGGGCGGTGGTGAGAATTTCGACGCGGCGGCGATCACCGGGCCGGGACCGGCGTTCGATCAGTCCGGCTGCTTCCATCGTGGTGAGGAGATTGCTGATCGTTGGACGGCTCAGGCCCAGATGGTGCGCCAATTCGCCCGAGGTGACAGTGGTTCCGGCCGGCAGCGCGCGGATGATCTCGATCTGCGCGTCGGGGATCTCGGGCAGATTCTCCACCGCCCGGGTGGCATTGAGCAGCGTGCGGCGCAGCGGTGAGATCACCGCCGCCAGCCGGGCCGAATCGCTGCCCTTCACCATTGTTCGCGAACATTCGGGGGCGTCAGTGAGCCGCGATTGTTGAGTTCGTCCGGATGGAATCCGGCGGCCCGCTTGTATCCGGTGGCGATCGCGGTGAGCTCGCCGGCCGGGATCACGTCGTGGATATCGTCGAACCCCTCGGGGGCACGTTCGTGTGCGAGCACCATGACCTGTTCCGGCCCCTGGCTCCGATTGCTGTGCACCAGGGCGGTGGTGGCGGGGCGGCGCTCGTCCTCGTAGGCCGTGAGAGCGTCCTCGACCGATCCAGCGGTGGCGAGCCGGAATGCGAGAGTCCGGGCATCGATGACCGCCTGCGAGGCGCCGTTGGAGCCGTTGGGGTACATCGGATGCGCCGCGTCACCGAGGAGGGTGGTGCGCCCGAAGGTCCAGCGGGGCAGCGGATCTCGGTCCACCATCGGATATTCGAGGATGTCGTCGCAGGCGCGGATGAGGCCCGGGACATCCAGCCACGGGAATCGCCACTCCCGGAACAACTCGACGATCGGTCCCGCGGCGACCACTCGATTCCAGTTCGCTTCGTCCCCGGCCGACCCGGCGGTACGACGTTCGGCGATTACGTTGATCCGGTCGCCAAGCGGGTAGGCGACGAATTTCTGCTCGCCGTCGCCGGCCATGATCATGGTGCGCCCGTCGAGAAATCCGGGCGCCCGGGCGGTACCGCGCCAGAGGGTGAGACCGTTCCACACCGGGGGGCCCTCGTCCGGCCGGTGCGTACGGCGCAGGGCCGAATGGATTCCGTCCGCACCGATCACCAGGTCCGCGTCGACGTCGACGGTGCCGTGTGCGGTGGCGAAGCGAGCGTTACCGTCGGCGTCGGCCTCGATGAGCCGGTGCCCGAGGTAAACGGCACCGGGACCGAGCCGGTCCCGCACGGCGGCAAGCAGTTCCATCTGCAATACGCCCCGATGCACCGACAGTTGCGGCCATCGGTAGCCCGCGGCCACCCCGCGCGGTTCGGACCAGATGAGCCGGCCGTATCGGTTGAAGTAGCCGAGGCTCTCCGGCGCCGTGCCCAGTGCGGCCAGCCGGGTACCCAGGCCCAGTTCGGTGAGCTCTCGGACGGCGTGGGGGAGGAGGTTGATTCCGACTCCGAGCGGGCGCAGCGCATCGACGCGTTCGTGTACCGAGATGTCCCGGAAGCCGGCCGCATGCAGGCTCAATGCCGCGGTGAGGCCGCCGATTCCGGCGCCCGCGATCGCGATCCTCATGGTGGGATAGTTTTGCAACAAAGCGAATTCTGGTCAACCGCCGTCGCAACGCCCGCCGGGCGCGATATGGGCGAATGATCACGAAGTTTCGGTTCCGGCAGCGATATTCGATTCACCCGACGGCGGCAGCGGCCTCAGCGAAATAGCGGAGGGTCAGAATCACGCCGGTTCGGTGACGAAGTCGATGAGCCTTTCCACCGCGCCGAGCAGCGGTGCCTCGAGATCGCGGAAACCCTCGACCGCGTTGTAGACCCGCCGCCAGCCGTCGGCGGGAGTGCCCCAGTCCAGGCGGCGGCAGATGCCGGTCTTCCAGTCCTCGCCGCGCGGGACATTCGGCCAGGCCTCGATGCCCACTGCCTGCGGGCGTACCGCCTGCCAGATATCAATGTACGGGTGCCCGGTGACGAGGACGTGCGGGCCCAGGCCGGTGGTCAGATTCGTCTCCTTGGAGCCGGTGACCAGGTGATCGACCAGAACGCCGACGCGGCGTCCGGGTTCGGGTGCGAATTCGGTGAGTCGTTGCGCGAGGTGGTCGAGACCCTCGAGCTGTTCCACGACGACACCCTCGACCCGCAGGTCATGCCCCCAGACCCGCTCGACCAGCGCGGCATCGTGCACACCTTCGACCCAGATGCGGCTGCCCCGCGCGACCCGGGCCCGCAGGCCCTCCACCCGGGTGGATCCGGACGCCGATCGGGTCGGGGTCGCGGGACCGGCGGCCTTCGGCCGGATGAGGGTTGTCGGCTGTCCGTCGATGAGAAACGCCGCCTCGCGCAACGCGAACAGCCGGACACGGCCGGCGCGGTCCTCCAATTTGACGAATTCGCCGTCGTAGGTACGTTCGAACCCCACCACCGCGCCGCAGAATCCGCTCGCGGCGTCCTCGGCGACCAGATCGCGTTCGGCGACGACCTGCGGTATCGCACGCTTGCGAGCTCGATCGTGGCCGGAGTAGATGTCACCGTAGTTACGCGCACTCACCTGCCCGAAACTACCTGTTTCGCTTGTTCTTTGGTGGGACGCGAGTGCCCGGGCCGCGATCGGGCCCGCCCGGCGGCCCGGATGCTCGACTCATCCGCATGAAAGGCGCGGAAATTCGGACAGGCACGGTACGGTTGATCTCGTGGCCGCAATCGTATGGCTGGTCGCGGGAATTCTGCTCGCCGCAGCCGAGATGCTCACCGGTGATTTCACGCTGCTCATGTTGGGCGGAGCGGCGCTGGTCACAGCGGGGGTGTCGGGGATCGGACAGACGTCGCTGGTAGTCGACGCCGTGGTCTTCGCCGTGTCCGCGATCGCACTGCTCCTGCTGGTCCGGCCGATGCTGTTGCGCCGCTTCGCAACTCCGCCGCCCACTCCGACCAATGTCGACGCACTGCCGGGAAAGACGGCGAAGGTGCTCGAGGCGGTGAACGAAAACAGAGGTCAGGTGAAGATCGGTGGCGAGGTGTGGAGTGCGCGCTCGTTCGATCCTGCCGATGAATATGCCGAGGGTGAGACTGTCTACGTCATGAAGATCGACGGCGCACACGCCGTCGTCTGGAAGGGGCCGTAAATGGCTGTACTGATCGTCGCGATCGTCATCGTGGTGCTGGTCGCGGTGGTGGTCTTCAAGTCGATCGCGCTGGTGCCACAGGCCGAAGCCGCGGTCATCGAGCGGCTGGGCAGATATTCGCGCACCGTCTCGGGCCAGCTGACCTTCCTGGTCCCGTTCGCCGACCGGATCCGCGCGAAGGTGGATCTGCGCGAGCGGGTGGTCTCGTTCCCGCCGCAGCCGGTGATCACCCAGGACAACCTGACCGTGCAGATCGACTCGGTGGTGTACTTCCAGGTGACCAGCCCGCAGGCGGCGGTCTACGAGATCAGCAATTACATCGCCGCCGTCGAGCAGCTGACCATCACCACGCTGCGCAATGTGGTCGGTGGCATGACCCTCGAAGAAACGCTGACCTCCCGCGACCAGATCAACTCCCAGCTGCGCGGTGTTCTCGACGAGGCCACCGGCCGGTGGGGCCTGCGGGTCGCCCGAGTGGAACTGAAGGCCATCGATCCGCCGCCGTCGATTCAGGAATCGATGGAAAAGCAGATGAAGGCCGACCGCGAGAAGCGCGCGATAATCCTGACCGCCGAAGGTAACCGCGAGGCGCAGATCAAGACCGCCGAAGGTGCCAAACAGTCGCAGATCCTCGCGGCCGAGGGCTCCAAGCAGTCGGCGATTCTGTCCGCCGAAGGTGAACGCCAGAGCCGGATCCTGCGGGCACAAGGTGAGCGCGCGGCGGCGTACCTGCAGGCCCAGGGCCAGGCGAAGGCCATCGAAAAGGTCTTCGCGGCAATCAAATCCGGCAAGCCCACACCGGAACTGCTTGCCTACCAGTACATGCAGACCCTGCCGCTGGTCGCCAAAGGTGATGCGAACAAAGTGTGGATGGTGCCGAGCGACTTCGGCAAGGCACTGGAGGGGTTCGCCCGCAATTTCGGAACCCAGGGCGAAGACGGCATTTTCCGGTACGAGCCCAGTCCCGACGACGACTCCGCCGGCACACCCGAGGACGATGCCCAGGAAGTCGCCGACTGGTTCGATATCAAGACCGACCCGGCCGCGGAGCGGGCGGTGCGTGCCGCCGAAGCGGCAGCGGCGACACCGGTCGACTCACCGCTGACAGCGCCTCCGCCGTCGCCGCGTCCGCTGCCGACCCAGAGCGCGCCCATTCCACCGGGGCCCTCCCCGCAGCAACCGCAGCAGATCCCGCGGCCCGGTGAGGCCGAGGCACGGCCGTGGCAGCCGCCGGAATATCCGGGACGTTAACGGGTAGCGGAATTTCTGCGATAATTCGAATGCCGGTCCGCCAACGCGGGCCGGCATTCGAATTATGGTGCCCGGCAGGTGGACTCGGTTCTCTCGGGGGTGGCGATGGCGAAGCGGAGGACGGTGTTGCGCGCGGCCGCGCTGGTGCCGCTGCTGTCCGCGTGCGCACCGGGGGTCCTGTTCGGTCATCCGGCATCCCTCCGAATCGCGGTGCCGTGGAGCGGATCCGAGCTGACCGCGTTCCGCCGCGTACTCGGCGATGCCGGGCTCGCCGATACGGTGGCCGTCCTGCCGCTGGGCGACGATATCGACACGGCACTGCAGGCCCGCGGACGTTCGGCCCCGGATCTGGTGATGCTGCCCGATATCGGCCGGATCGCGGAATTGGCGGGCAATACATTGCGAGCTCTGCCTGCCTCGCTGTGGGCCGATGCGGACGGTCCGCGCTATCCGGGGCCGTGGGAGCCACTGTTGTGGAAAGACCACGCGCTCTATGGGATTCCTTTCAAAGCCGCCGACAAATCGCTGCTGTGGTACGACCGCTACGCCTTCGGTGGTACTGGTCCGCGCGACGATCCGCGGGAATGGACGGTCTCGGACTGGCCGAGGCGGGCCGCGTCGGCGACCGACAGGAATCCGCTGGCGCTGGGCGCGGCCGACGGCTGGGTGCTGGCTGATCTGTTCGGCAATATCCTCTACAGCGAATCGCCCGAGGACTACCGCGATCTGGCGTCGCCCGACGATTCCCGGACCGGGCCGCGAGACTGGGACCGCGAGACCGTGCGGGCCGCCATGCGCGGTGTGGCCACACTGTGGTCACCGCGCAGTACCTTTCCCGGCGGGCTGGCCGCGACACTGACCTCACAGTTTCCCGATTCGGTGCGGCAGGTGTTCGAGCACCGCACGGCGGCCATGGTGGCGGCACCGGACTTCGCCGAGCCGATCGTCCGCAGCTGCCTGCGCCGCGCCCGGCGCCCGGCGGACGCGGTGGGTGTGATGCCGTTCCCGGCGGTGGCGCCGGGCAGACCGCGCCCGGCGATCGGTGGCGGCGATGTGATCGTGGCGACCGCCTCGGGGGCGCACAACATCCAGCCGGTGATCGAGGCACTGGCCGCACCCGGTGCGGTGGCGGGCTGGATCACCGATTTCGGCGGTTTCCTCGCACCCGGCCGGCGGACCGTCCCCGACCACCCCCCGATGCTGGAACCGGTGGCCGGCGAACTGCATTCGTGGACCGACTTCGACTTCGCCGACCTCATCGGGGCCGCGGGGCGCCGGGAAGGGCTGTGGCGGGCGCTGACCGATCTGCTCATCACCGTCGGCGACGGCCGGGGCGACCGCATCGATGCCGCGATCGATCACGCGGTGCGCACCCTGCGGGATTTCGAACGGAGGCCGCGATGACGGCCGGCAATGTGAGCGCGCACGGCCTGACCCTGGAACTGGCACCCGCACGACTCGCGGGTCCGGTGGTTCCGGGGCGGCACCCGCGCCGGTGGGCGACCTGGCCGGCCCAGTTGCCGGCACTGTCGCTGATTCTCGTACTGCTGGTGGGGCCGGCGGGGACCACGGTGTGGACGGCGGCGCATGCGCGGTGGGCCATGGTCGCTTGGTGCACACTGCTGGTCGTACTGATCGCGGTATCGACGGTGCTGTGGCGGGGCGGAAAGCGGGAGCCGGTCGCGGCGGCGCGAGGACAGTCTGCCGCCGTGCCGGAACCTCCTGCCGCCGTCCGGGAATCGCCTGTCGACCCGCCGGCCTCGCCCGTGGCTCGCCCGGATCTGCCCGTCGACTCCGCGAGTTCCCCTGCCGAGCGCCCGGAGCCTCCCGTCCGCGTGCCGCCGCCATCCGCTGTTCCGGTGGCGAGCAGGTGGTCGCGGTTGCGAAACACGCTGTGGCAGAGGCCTGTTCACGCGGGCCGATGGGTTGTCTTGTTGCGGTGGCTGTGGTGGCCGATCCTGCTGATCGCCCTCGCGGTGACCATCTACGGCATCGGCGTCGAACTGGGACCGAGTGGGCGAGGTGCCTACTTGCGCACGTTGCTGTGGGTGCTGTGCGGGGTGGGAGTACTTGTTCTGTCCCTGGAACTCGCCTGGCACGGCCGCCGCGGCTGGTGGCCGTGGCAGCCACTGATCCTGCCGTTCGGCGTGTCCGCGTTCGTCGCCGGGCTGGCGCTGCGCCTACTGGCCGAGAACCCGGGCTATCGAGTTCCGGTGCCCGGAGTGACCGGGCAGCGGATCTGGTTGATGGCCATGTTGATCGTGGCCTTCGTATGGTGCTGGCTCGGCGCCTTGTTCTCCCTGTTCCGGGCCGCGATCGCCGCGATCGAGGCCGATCCGGTCCGGCGCGGCTACCTGGAGGACGCCGGAAGTACGGTCCGGACCAGGATGCGGTTGTTCGAACTGGTGCGCCCGGTATTCCTGATCCTGGGCCTGGTCGTCGCGGTCGCCGCGGCGCGTATCTTCGATCTCGTACTGATCGCCGTCCCCGGCGCCCTGCAGTACTCGCTGGACTCCGCGACCGTGCACTGGTGGCGGCTGGTATCGGATCCCGATGCCGATCCCGGTGTCGCCGCGGCGTATTCGCTTCCGCTGGCGGTCCTGATCGGCTCGGCCGCGTGGATCCTGCAGACCACCGTGCGTCGCCATCGGATCGGATGGATACGGCGCCCCGGCCCCGATCCGGTCCGCGCGCGCCGGAACGCGCGCGGAATGGTGCGCGTCGGCGTGGTGTCGCTGTTGTCGGCCGGACCGCTGGTGGCCTTGGGGATATTCAGCTGGGCGGGCGCCGATGGGCCCGCCTTCACCGGCCCCGGATCGATCTGGCAGCACCGGGAGTTGTTGCACGCCATGGCCAATACGGGCTGGGTCGCGATCTGGGCCACGGTGCTGGTGCTCGGAGCGGCCTTCCCGGTCGCGCACCGGCTGGCCGCGCTGCCGGCCAACACACCCCTGTCGCGGCTGGCAGTGGTGGTGCTCGTGGTGTTCACCGTCTTGCCCGCACAGCTCTACGTCGGGCCGATCCGGCACGTGATCGACCTGTTCGGGTTGTCCGGCACATCCATTTCCTCGCTGATCGCGGTGCACGCCGCGATCGGATTGCCCATCGCGATCCTGATTCTGCGCGGCGCACTGCTCGCGCCCGCGGACAGTTCGGTCGCCGACACCCTGCGCGGATTGGCCCGGCCGTGGGCGGTCATGGGCCGGTTGGTATCGACCGCGTGGCCGGCGGTGGGTGCCGTCGCAGTCCTCGAGTTGGTCCAGGTGTGGAACGACTTCTTCGTCGGTTTGCTGGTCAGTGGTGCCGATGTGAGCCCGTGGTCGCTGCTGCTGTGGGGTGACGCGCGCCAGTTCCAGGAGAACGGGGCTCATCTCGCGGCCGGGGCATTGCTGTCCACAGTGCCACCCGTCCTGCTGCTGCTGGCGACCTGGCGCCGATTCCTGGTACCCGGTCTGACCGGAGGGTTCGTGCGATGAGCGACCGGCCGGAAGACGAACGCCACGAATCGGTGTCGGCACTGATAGCGACGCCGAAATCATCGGTGTGGCAAGGCTTTCTGGGCGCGGCCTGGGTGCTGTCCTCGTCGCTGTTGCTCGAAGTGGTGGCGAAACTGCTGGAGGGGTCGGTAGGCCAGAGCCACTTCCTGAGCTCACTGGCCGGGGTGCTGCGGTGGGTGGCGGTCGGGGTGGTGTCGATCGCCGCGCTGTATGTGCTGTGGCGCAAGGGCATGGATATGCGCGAGAGCTTCCGGATCAGGCGGGAACTGGATCTGACCGCCGATCTCGTGGAGCCGCCGACAGCGCTCGGCGCGAACGCCGAGTTCACCGCAGAGATGCCCGGAGATCCCCCCAGCGCCGAACCGCGGGATCCGGATATCGCCGCTGTCCTGTGGGAATTGCCGTTCGGCGACTACGAATCGGCCGCGCTCTACGACATGGTCACCGCCATGCTCGACTGTGCCGATGTGCTGCCGGGCGAGCACGCGGTGGCCCATCGGGACGCCAGCAGGGTTCTGGCTCGGCTTACCGGCGATCACGTCGTGGTCCACAGCGGTCACGACAGGTTCCGGGTGAATACGCCGGGTCGGAAGGCCGCTGCCGATCCTGAGCGGCCCGGAGCGGAATCGCACGAGATCTGCGTGTCCGGACAGCCGGAGGACATCCGCCGAACGCCGCAGTGGCGCGCCGCACTGCCCGCGCTGGTCCGCCACTACGCGGATCTGGCCGGCCGGTGGTCGGTGGCCCTGGATTCCGAACGACTCGGCGCCGGTGCGCACCGATGGTTCGGCGGCTCGGCCGAGCGATTGGCCGATCTGCTGCACGAATGCGCCGAGTTCGAGCACGGCATCGAACTCGACATCATCGCGCTGGCCGGGATCGCCGACGCGCTGGACATCTGGTATGCCCGCATCGGCGTACGCGCCCGCGCGGAGGCGGCCGATGCGATGCGTGTCTTGGCCGGGCCGGCGCATCCCGAGGTAGCGGACCTGGCAGCGCTGCGGTGCGGTGATCTCGGCGAACTGCCCGCGCGCCGGACGCGGCGGTGGCGGCGGCGTCGGCGCGGAACGACCGGGCTGCGCGCGCGACGCGCCCACGAGATCGCACTGCGCAGCCTCGAGCAGTACCGGCACCCCGACACCCACCCCGTGGCCACCACCACGGCGCTCGCCGACAATGCGGCACGCCCGGTCGGCGTCGTGCCGCCCGGTGAGCACGCGACGGCCGCGAACACGGTCGCGGCGACCACAGCGGCCTCCGACGGGATGGCCGAGACAGTGGCCGTAGGCGTGGACGACGACCGTGTCCATCCGGGTGCCGACGGCGAACGACTGCGCTGGCGCTGGTCGCGGCGTCGCCGATCGCTCGCGAGCGATGATTCCGCGCCGCTGTCGGCCGCTGTGGAGGGGTTCGAGCGGGCGTGGTGGTTGTTGCCGCGCCGGGATATCGCCGGTGAGGTCGCCGCGCTGGTGGATCTGGCGATCGCCCATCTGTACCAGGGGCGTCTCGATGCCGCCCGTGACCGGCTCGAGCTGGCCGAATCGCTGACACGCGGTGGTCGCAATCCCTCCGGTCGCGCGCACACCTTCGAGATCCTGGGCGTGTTGTGGTGGATGCGCGGTGAACCGCGGCGTGCGCTGCGATGGTGGCTGCTGGCGCTGACCCGCTATCGGGATCTCGGTCACGAGCTGGGCATCTGCCGGTGCCTGCAGCATCTGGGCAGTGCGGCTGTCGTGGTGCCCGACTACGGCGGATTATTGCTCGGCGAGATTCCGGACCAGGAAGAGATCCTCGTTCAAGCATGGGCCTGGCTGGCCTATGCCGAAGCTCGCCGCCCCGATCATCCGGCGGAGAAATCCCTGATCACGGGCATGTACCGGACGACGATCGAGCAGCGCCTCGACCGGCCCGCCGGTGAGCTCGCCGAGGTCACGATGCGGTGGCCGATGGCGGTCGCCGAGCGCTGATACCGCGCCCAATCCCCATTTGCTGGGTGTTTTCAAGCCGTCGATCAACGTTCTCGGGTCAAACCCTGCGACCGAGGTCACTATATATTCGTGATCTCTGACACATAACGTTTACATAACTACCGTTATGTAAGGCGTGTTTATTCGCCGTTGCGCTGCATAAATGCGAATACTCGGTCGGGTCATCGAAAAGATGTTGGTTGTTACCACAACGTGATCAATCGAGATTCGTTCGTTACCGTCATTGGCAGCTCGGAATTCCGGGCTGACGCTCGAATCGCTGAACACCGGCAACCCTGTCCCGCGGTTCGAGATCGACCCCGACACACCTGGGGGCAGGGACCCGCGATCGTCACCGCCGGGCCGGATGGGCGCAGGCAGGAATACTTATATGTCTCGTAACCGGAAGTTCAGCACTCGCGCACTCGGCTTCGCCGCCGTCGCCGGCGCCATCGTCGCCGTCCCCTTCGGCCTGACCGCTACCGCGTCTGCGGACGGCGGCCACGACTGGGATGCCGTGGCGCAGTGCGAGGCCAGCGGCAACTGGGGCGCCGACACCGGCAACGGATTCTACGGTGGCCTGCAGTTCACCCAGAGCACCTGGGAGGCCAACGGCGGTAACGGCAGCCCGTCCAACGCCAGCCGCGCCGAGCAGATCCGCGTCGCGGAGAACGTGCTCGACAGCCAGGGCCCCGGCGCCTGGCCGGTCTGCGGCGCGAACCTGTAAGGGTTCCCCACGCGGCATCCGCCGCATCAGCTTCTCGACAGGGCCCGCCCGGATCTTCCGGGCGGGCCCTGTCTGCGTCCGCGATCAGGCGCTGAGCGGGTCTTCGGCGGCGAACCGGCTCTCGACCGGCGACAATCCGTAATGCCCGCGCAGCGTGTCGGCGGTGTATTCGGTACGGAACAGGCCGCGTTCCTGCAGGATCGGTACCACCCGGTCGACGAAGTCGGTCAGACCGCCGGGCAGATACGGCGGCATGATGTTGAAGCCGTCGGCGGCGCCCGCCTCGAACCAGATCTGCAATTCGTCGGCGATCTGCTCCGGCGTGCCCGCGAAACTGCGATGGCCGCGGCCGCCGCCCAGTTTGCCGATGAGCGCGCGCACGGTGAGTTGCTCGCCGGCGGCAAGTTCCTTGATCAGTGTGAAGCGAGATTTGCCGCCCTCGATATCGCTTTCGTCCGGCAGCGGGGGCAGCGGCGCGTCGAGCGGATGGCCGGTGAGATCGATGCCCAGCTGCGTAGACAGCTGACGCAGTGCGTAATCGGGGGAGATGAGGTCGGTGAACTCCTGTTCCAGGGCCAGTGCCTCGGCGGTCGTGTCGGCGATATACGGCACCAGTCCGGGCAGCACCTTCAGCTCGTCGGGGCCGCGGCCGTATTTCGGCATCCGCGACTTCAGGTCCCGGTAGAAGCGCTGTCCCTCGTCGAGACTGCGCTGCGCGGTGAACACCGCCTCGGCGTAGCGGGCCGCGAATTCCTTTCCGCTCTCGGAGGATCCGGCCTGGACGAGCAGCGGCCTGCCCTGCGGACCGCGCGGGGAGTTCAACGGCCCGCGGACCCGGAAGCGGTCGCTGTCGTAGTCGATGGTGTGTACCCGGTCCGGATCGGCGAAGACCCCGGCCTCCGGATCGAGCACGATCGCCGAGGACTCCCAGCTGTCCCACAATCGCAGTGCGACATCGACGAATTCGGTAGCACGCTCATATCTGCGAGCATGTTCGGGAATAGCGTCGTAGCCGAAATTGTAGGCCTCATCGACGGTGCCCGAGGTGACGATGTTCCATCCGGCACGCCCGCCACTGATGTGATCGAGCGAGGCGAATTTGCGTGCCAGATTGAAAGGTTCGTTATAGGTGGTGGATGCGGTGGCGATCAATCCGATGTGCTCGGTCACGGCGGCGATGGCCGACAGCAGAGTGACCGGTTCGAATGCCGCGAGTGTGTTGCGCTGAATTCGCGGGCCCACTGCCAAACCGTCGGCGAAGAAGACCGAATCGAGTTTGCCGCGTTCGGCGATACGGCCGAGTTCCTGGAAGTGCTTCACATCCAGGACATGCCGTTCCTCGGTGCGGGGATGACGCCAGGCCGCCTCGTGGTGGCCGACGCCCATCAGGAAGGCGTTGATATGAAAGGTTTTCCGTGCAGGCGACATCGAGCGTCGTCGTCCTTTCGAATGGTGAGTCAGCGGTCGGATTCGGGGCGCCAGCGGGTGAGGCGGCGTTCGATGGCGACGAGAACGGCGTTGTACAACAGACCGACGACCGCGATGGCGACGATGCCGACGTACATATCGGGAATCTGGAAATTCTGCTGGGCCGCGGTGATGAGATAGCCGAGACCGGCCCGCGCACCGGCCATCTCGGTGGCGATGAGGACCAGGATGGAGGCCGAGGCCGCCATCCGGATACCGGTGAAGATCGTCGGAACCGAGGCGGGCAGGATGACCTTCTGGAACAGCCGCAGCGGTGAGAACCCCAGCGAGACGGCCGATTTGATGAGCAGCGGATCCACCGACCGCACCCCGCTGATGGTGTTGAGCAGAATCGGGAAGAATCCAGCGTAGACCACGATCGCGACCTTCGACGTCTCGCCGATACCGAGAATGAGAATGAAGACCGGCAGCAGCGCCAGCACCGCGGTGTTGCGGAACAGTTCCAGCAGCGGATTCAGGAAGTCGGCGATCGGCTTGTACCAGGCGATGGCGACTCCGGCCGGAACGGCGAGCACCACCGCGATCGCGAATCCGGCCAGCGAGCGGCCCAGACTGGCAGAGGTGTTGTCCCACAGTTGACCGTTGCGGATGAGCTCGCCCCCGCGTTGCACCACGGTGGAGAACGGCGGCAGGAAGATCTGGTCGACCAGGCCGAGTCGTGGGGCGAACTCCCAGAAGGCCAGGAACAGGGCGATTACGATGGCCGGCTTCAGGAGCCGCCAGGCCCAGCGGCCGGTCACGGCGATCAGCCGCCGCCCGGAGGTATCGGTGCGCCGGGCCGCGGCGGGTGCGGAGGACCTCGTCGATACCAGCGCGGGTTCGGCGGTGGCGGGCAATGTGGTGGCCATGGTGTTACCTCCTGTCGGTGGCCGCGAGATCGGCCTGCTCGAGGCCCTGCGCACGGGCCACCTCGTCATGCAGCAGTGACCAGATGTGGTGCCGGATTTCGCTGAAGTGGTCGCTGGAACGGATGTCGGCGTCCGGATTGCCGTCGCGGTCGAGATCGATGTCGACCACCGCCTTGATCCGGCCCGGTCGGGAGGTGAGTACGGCGACCCGCTGGCCGAGGTAGACCGCCTCGTTGATGTCGTGAGTGATGAACAGGATGGTCTTGCCGGTGGAGCGCCGGATGCGCAGCAATTCGTCCTGCAGCGATTCGCGGGTCTGCGCGTCCAGTGCCGCGAACGGCTCGTCCATCAGGAGCACTTCGGGATCGAAGGCGAGGCTGCGGGCGATCGCCACCCGTTGTTTCATACCGCCGGACAATTCGTGCGGATAACGGTCGCCGAATCCGGTCAGGCCGACCAGTTCGAGGTACTCGTCGGCGATCACGCGGCGCCGGCGCCGGCGAATTCCCTTGGCCTCCAAGCCGAATTCGATATTTCCCCGCGCGGTGCGCCAGGGCAGCAGCGCGTACTGCTGGAAGACGATGCCGCGATCGAGTCCGGGGCCGGTGACCGGTTTGCCGTCGAGCAGGATCTGCCCCCGGCTGGGGCGGGTGAGTCCGCCGAGGAGATCGAGGAGAGTGGATTTCCCCGAACCGCTGGGGCCCACCAGGACCAGGAATTCCCCGTCGCGCACGTCCACGGTGATGTCCTCGACGGCGGTCAGCGGAATCCCGGCGCCCCGGCCGGGGAATTGCTTGCCCACCCCGTCGAGGGCGAGTTTGATTGCCGTGTGGCTCATTTGGCAGCCACCGCCTCTCCTGTCGGACCGCTGCCGGGCTGGTACTTCCCGTTGGCGTAGGGGTTGAACTCGTTGGTGAAGAGATCGGTGGCGGCCAGTTTTCCGGCGGGTAGTTCACCGTTGCGGACCAGCCAGTCGATCCAGATCTGCAATTCGCGGTCTATCTGTTTGGTGGTGGCGGCCTGGATATTGGCCGGCCCACTGGTAGTGTCGCCCACCCACTTCAACTCGATCTCGGAGAAGTAGCCGAGGTCGGTGGCGAGTTCGACGGGGCTGACCGTGCCGGTCTGGCCCTGGTAGCGGAGGATGGCTTTTCCGTCGGCGGTCGTGCCGGCGCCCGAATTCGAGCATCCGGCGGCGAGCGCGACGACGACGGGCAGGACCGATACGGCGGCGAGGGCACGCACTATTCGGGGTCGTCCGAACGAGAACATGGCTGGTTCTTTCAGATCTGCGAAACGAATTGCCTGACGGGAGTTTCCGGCGGCGACGCCGGGCTCAGGCGTGACAGATCCCGTGCGGGACACGCACGAGATCGACCGTGCGGCGCCGCGTCGGTTCGCGAGCGCGATAGGTCATACTTCCTCCTGCCGAAATCAATATCTCGCACTGTGGCCTGCCCGCGGACCTGCGGCAATGGTTGCGCGCAGGCAGAGCCGATCCCCGCCACGAACAAGCGGACTCATCGGTGTGTTCTGTCCGGCTGTGCTGTCCGGACCCGCTAAACTCCCTTGCGCACCGCGGGGGCCGGTGCGCGGATTCGGGGGTTTCGAGTCGTCGCGGAGCGGAATGTGCTGCGGCGCACGGTATATCGGCGGGGAGCCGGTGCGGGTGCGGCCGGCGTCGACTGCGGAGAGAGGGAGTGTTGCGGCGTGCGGTATTCCTCCGGCGAGGAGTTTGCGGTCCGGCTCAATGTCCTGTTCGACCGATGGGAATGCGCCAACGGTGAGCGCCTGTCGAATTCCGTTGTGGCCGAACGGCTGACCGCGGCGGGGCATCGGGTCTCCAAGCCCTATCTGTCGCAGCTGCGCAGCGGGAAGCGCGGGAATCCGTCCTGGGACCTGGTGTGCGGGCTGAGTGAGGTGTTCGGAATGGACGGGGAATTCCTCGTGCACGGACTGATGCCGACCGGAGCCGGTGACGGAACGATCGTCGAGCGGTTACGTGATGATTCGCTGCGGAAATTGATGAGTATCGCCGCCGCGTTGACGGCAGAGGATCTGGACTATCTGGTGCGAATCGCGGATATGTTCCGGGCGGCCGAGGGGTTGCCCGGTGAACACGGCCCGGCCGGTCTGTAGCGCGGTATTCCCGCCGCCTCACCGGTCAGCGCGCTGCGGGTTCCTGCTCGGGTTCGGCCACCGCGTCGTTGAACCGGTCCGCGCCCCAGCGCGCGTCGACGACCAGGCCGATCACACCGATGGTGATGCACACCCCCGACAGTACGAGCAGCCCGGGATCCGTTCGCCCGGTGAGGGCGTCGCCGAGGACGACCACGCCGACCGTGCCTGGAATGATGCCGATGACCGTCGCCAGCAGATACGGCACCATGCGCACCGAGGACAATCCAGCGCAGTAGTTGATCACCGAGAACGGCACGGGCGCGATCAGGCGCAGCGATCCCATGGCGAGCCAGCCCCGCCGGGCCAGACGCCGGTCCACCGCCCGCACCGCTGGATGATTCAGCCGCGCGGCGACCTGGTCCCGGTCCAGTGCGCGGACCAGCAGCAGTGCCAGGATCGCGCTCACCGTCGTCGCGGCCACGGCGATCGTGATCCCGAGTGCGGGCCCGAACAGCAGTCCCGCGCTCAGCGTGAACACGGTGCGCGGGAACGGCGCGACGGTGACAATCGCGTGCACGAGGAAGAAGACGAGCGGGAAGAGGGGGCCCACCGAATCGGCCCAGTCCCGAATCTGCTGCGGAGCCGGATGTGGCGCCAGCACGGCGACCGCGGCGAGTGCGACGGCGAGCACGAGCAGCATCACGATTCGTCGGTTGCGAAGCAGTCGCACCGCCACTTGCCTCGTCCTCGCCACCGCGACAGGTTACCGGTAGGTAGGGCGAGGCTGTGCGAAGAGCCTGCGAATGCCGGGCTAGCATCAAATGAAGGTTGAGGAATGATCGTTAACCAAAATGGGTGTTGACCTGCCGATATATCCTATCGGGCGCGCTGTGAAGCGGGCACACAGCCGGTTGCGAAGACCCTGCGAAGAGTTGGGTTCGGCAGCGGGTTCCGGTACAGGTGGAGTATCGCCAGTCGAGTGGAAGAGGTACAGCAGCGATGCCGATCGGTTCAGATCCGGACGCGGACACCGTGCCCGGATACGCCGCATGGCGTAAGGGTGTGGCCGGGGTTCTGGCCAAATCCCGCAAGGTGGACGCGTCCGAACTCGGAGACGAGCCCGAGCGCCTGCTCGAGGTCACCAACTACGACGGCGTGACCATCGCACCGCTGTACACCCGGCGCGATGAGCTGCCCGAGCAGCAGCTGCCGGGCCGGTTCCCGTTCGTCCGGGGTAACGACGGCACCCGCGATGTGCACCGGGGCTGGCACGTCAGCGCTCGATTCGGCGGTGCGGATCCCGCATCGGTGAACCAGGAGATCCTGGCGGGGCTGGACAACGGCGTCAGCGCGGTGTGGCTGCGAGTGGGTGCGGACGGCGTGCCTGTCGACGCGGTCCCCGATGCGCTGCGCGGACTGTTGTTCGAGCTGGCTCCGCTGACGGTGCAGGCCGGGGCCGACACCACGGCCGCGGCCGACCGGGTGCTGTCGGTGCTGGACGACTACCAGGTGGCCGACCGCACCGATATCCGTGTGTTCCTCGGCGCCGCGCCCTTGACCAGCGCCTTCGCCTCGCTGCCGGATATCGGCATCGAGGCCGCGGTCGCGCTGGCCCGTACGGCCGCCGACCGGACCGAGACAGTGCGGGCGATCACCGTGTGCGGCACCGTCTTCCATGACGCCGGTGCCTCCGACGCGCAGGAGATCGGCGCCGCCGTCGCGGCGGGCCTGGAGTATCTGCGACTGCTCACCGATGCCGGACTCGAGATATCCGATGCGCTGGACCAGGTGAGTTTCCGGTTCGCGGCCACCGACGATCAGTTCGAGACCATCGCGAAATTCCGTGCCGCGCGGCGGCTGTGGGCCCGGGTTGCAGAGCAGGTGGGCGCATCCGAATTCGGTAACGCTCCGCAGCACGCGGTCACCTCCGAGGCGATGCTGAGCCGGCGCGATCCGTGGGTGAACATGTTGCGCACGACCTTGGCGGCCTTCGGCGCCGGTGTCGGTGGCGCCGATCTGGTCACCGTGCTGCCCTTCGACGCGGCCCTGCCCGCCGGGGAACTCGGTGTGTCCCGCACCTTCTCCGAGCGCATGGCACGCAACACCCAGCTGCTGCTGCTCGAGGAATCGCATCTGGGTCATGTGCAGGACCCGGGTGCGGGTTCCTGGCATGTGGAGAGCCTGACCGCGGAGGTCGCCGCGTCGGCATGGGCGTTCATGCAGGACGTCGAGCGCGCCGGTGGATACCGCGCCGCTCTGGAATCCGGACTGCTGACCGAGCGCGTCGCGGAGACGAAGGCGCGCCGTGAATCCGATATCGCGCATCGCCGCACCGCGGTCACGGGCGTGAACGAATTCCCGAATCTCGCCGAGGAGCCGCTGTCGGAGGCGGCGCGGGCCACGGGTTCGGTAGCTCGCTACGGCGCGGCCTTCGAACAGCTGCGGGACCGTTCGGATGCGTATCTGGCCGCCCACGGCCGCCGTCCGCGGGCGCTGCTGGTGCCGCTGGGCCCGGTGGCCGAACACAATGTGCGGGTCACCTTCGCGGCGAATGTGCTCGCCTCCGGCGGCATCGAGACGGTCAATCCCGGAGCCCTGGTGATCGCTGGAATCGGCGCGGCCGCAACCGAATCCGAGGCGACCCTCGCAGTTCTGTGCGGTACCGATTCGCGCTACGGCACCGAGGCCGCGGCCGCGGTGGCGCAGCTGCGTGACGCGGGCGTGACCACGGTGCTGCTGGCGGGGCCGGAGAAGGCGGTGGCCGAGGTGACCGGCACACAGCGGCCCGATGGATTCCTCACGGCCCGTATGGACGCGGTGGCGACCCTGTCCGGCCTGCTCGAGAAGCTGGGAGCGTAATGACTACTCGCGATATCAACGACGTGATCGGCAGTTTCGCCGAGGTTCCGCTGGGTGATCCGGCGGCCGCGCAGGTCCGAGCCGACGAGGTGACGGCATTCGTCGCCGAATCCGCCTCGGCCAACAACTACGCGCCCGAACAACTGGTGTGGCCCACACCCGAGGGCATCGACGTCGCCCCCGTGTACACCAAGGCCGACCGCGATGCCGTGGCGGCCGAGGGGTATCCGCTCGACAGCGTTCCCGGTGTCGCCCCGTTCCTGCGCGGCCCGTACCCGACGATGTACGTGAATCAGCCATGGACCATCCGCCAGTACGCGGGTTTCTCCACCGCCGCGGATTCCAACGCCTTCTACCGCCGCAATCTGCAGGCGGGCCAGAAGGGCCTGTCGGTCGCCTTCGACCTGGCCACCCACCGCGGCTACGACTCCGATCATCCGCGCGTCACCGGTGATGTGGGTATGGCCGGTGTCGCCATCGACTCGATCCTCGATATGCGGGAACTGTTCGATCAGATTCCGCTGGACCAGGTTTCGGTGTCGATGACCATGAACGGCGCCGTGCTGCCGATCCTGGCGCTGTACGTCGTAGCCGCCGAGGAACAGGGCGTCAAGCCCGAACAGCTGGCCGGAACCATTCAGAACGACATTCTGAAAGAGTTCATGGTCCGCAACACCTACATCTATCCGCCGAAGCCGTCGATGCGGATCATCTCCGACATCTTCGCCTACACCAGCGCGAAGATGCCGAAGTTCAACTCGATCTCGATCTCGGGCTACCACATCCAGGAAGCCGGTGCGACGGCCGATCTGGAGCTGGCCTACACCCTCGCCGACGGTGTGGAGTACCTGCGGGCCGGTCTGGACGCGGGCATGGAGATCGATCAGTTCGCGCCGCGGCTGTCGTTCTTCTGGGCCATCGGCATGAACTTCTTCATGGAGGTCGCCAAGCTGCGCGCGGGCCGGCTGCTGTGGAGTGAGCTGGTCTCGAAATTCGAGCCCAAGAGCCAGAAGTCGCTGTCGCTGCGCACCCACTCGCAGACCTCGGGTTGGTCACTGACCGCGCAGGACGTGTTCAACAATGTCGCGCGGACCTGTGTGGAGGCCATGGCCGCCACACAGGGACACACCCAGTCGCTGCACACCAACGCTCTCGACGAGGCGCTGGCGCTGCCCACCGACTTCTCCGCGCGTATCGCCCGCAACACCCAGCTGCTGCTGCAGCAGGAATCTGGTACGACCCGCCCGATCGACCCGTGGGGCGGCTCCTACTACGTCGAGTGGCTGACCCACCAGCTGGCCGAGCGCGCGCGGGCCCATATCGCCGAGGTCGAGGCGCACGGCGGTATGGCGCAGGCGATTTCGGAGGGTATTCCGAAGCTTCGCATCGAAGAGGCCGCCGCGCGGACCCAGGCGCGGATCGACACCGGCGCGCAGCCGGTGATCGGCGTCAACAAGTATCAGGTACAAGAGGACCACGAGATCGAGGTCCTCAAGGTCGAGAACTCGCGTGTGCGTGCCGAGCAGAACGAGAAGCTCCAGCGTCTGCGCGCCGAACGCGACAGCGCCGAGGTCGAGCGGGCACTGGCCGAATTGACCCGGGCCGCAGCGTCTTCCGACGGCGGGATGGACAACAACCTGCTCGCCCTCGCTATCGACGCGGCCCGCGCCAAGGCCACCGTCGGGGAAATCTCCGACGCGCTGGAGAAGGTGTACGGCCGCCATCAGGCCGAGATCCGCACACTGTCGGGCGTCTACCGGGAGGAGGCCGGCAAGGTGACCAACATCAGCAAGGCCATCGAACTGGTCGAGGAGTTCGCCGAGGCCGAGGGACGTCGTCCCCGCATCCTGGTCGCCAAGATGGGCCAGGACGGCCACGACCGCGGCCAGAAGGTCATCGCGACCGCCTTCGCCGACCTCGGCATGGACGTCGACGTGGGCCCCCTGTTCCAGACCCCGGAAGAGGTGGCGCAGCAGGCGGCCGACAACGACGTGCACATCGTCGGTGTCTCCTCGCTGGCGGCCGGTCACCTCACGCTGGTGCCCGCACTGCGGCAGGCGCTGGCAGATGTCGGGCGCCCCGACATCATGGTCATCGTCGGCGGTGTGATCCCGCCCGGTGACTTCGACGAGCTGTACGCCGCCGGCGCCGCGGCCATCTTCCCGCCGGGCACCGTGATCGCCGACGCCGCGATCGGCCTGCTGCAGAAGTTGGCGGCCGAACTCGGTCACGAGATCGGCGGACAAGCCGAGGCACAGTGAGCGACTCCGACCTGACCCCGGCGGACACCGCGTCCGCCGGGGGCGAGTTGCCCGGCACCCAGGCATTGTCCACGGCGCGCGGAATGCCCCCGGGGCTGCGGATGGGCGGCCCGGAACGGGGCGGCGCGGCCTCCGGCAAGCGTGAGGTCGATATCGCCGCACTGGCCACGTCGATCCGCGGCAACCAGCGTGCCGCCCTCGCACGCGCGATCACCCTCGTCGAATCCACCCGGGCCGACCACCGCGAGGCCGCCCAGCGGCTGCTGCTGGAACTGTCCGGGGCCGGCGGCGCGGTCGCCTCCAATCGGGTCGGCATCACCGGTGTGCCCGGGGTGGGCAAGTCGACCTTCATCGACGCGCTCGGGATGTATCTGATCGGTCAGGGCCACCGCGTTGCGGTGCTGGCCGTGGATCCGTCCTCGACCCGCACGGGCGGTTCGATCCTGGGTGACAAGACCCGGATGGCGCGACTGTCGGTGGAACGGGACGCCTTCATCCGTCCCTCACCCACGGCCGGAACCCTCGGCGGTGTCGCCAAGGCGACCCGGGAAACCATCGTGCTGCTCGAGGCGGCCGGATACGACGTGATCCTGGTGGAGACCGTCGGGGTCGGCCAGTCCGAGGTGACCGTCGCGAATATGGTCGACGTGTTCTGCTTCCTCACCCTGGCCCGCACCGGAGATCAGTTGCAGGGCATCAAGAAAGGTGTGCTGGAGCTGGCGGATCTGGTGGCCGTCAACAAGGCCGACGGTCGGCACGAGATCGAGGCCCGGGCGGCGGCGCGTGAACTGCAGGGTGCGATGCGGCTGATCCATCCGCGCGAATCGCTCTGGCGCCCACCGGTACTCACCATGAGCGGGCTCAACGGCTCCGGTCTGGACACGTTCTGGGACACCGTGCTCGAACACCGCCGGGTATTGACCGAGGCGGGGGAGTTCGCGGAGAAGCGCCGTCGCCAGCAGGTCGACTGGACCTGGACCATGGTGCACGACAACCTGCTGCGTCGCCTGGCCGACAATCCGAAGTGAAAGCCATGCGCGCCCAGGTCGAAAAGCAGATCCGCGACGGTTCGCTGACACCCGCACTCGCCGCGGCGGAACTGCTGCGCGCCTTCGACGAGGGGTAGCGCCGTGAACTACCGGCGCGAGGATTGTTCGTGCGGACCGGGCTCGTGGTCTCGGTCGAGTGTGAACAACCGCGCGGCATTGCCGTAGCAGACCGCGCGCAACCAATCCGCGCCGAGATCGAGGCGTTCGAGCGCCTCGAGGGCGTGCGCGTAGGAGTACGGGATGTTCGGGAAGTCGCTGCCGAACAGGATCCGATCGCCCAGATCGGCCAGCCGGGGATACTCGTTGCGCGGGAACGGGTTTCGCTCCTCGACGAAATCGGTGAAGGACATGGTCGTGTCGAGATACACGTTGTCGTGGCGCTGGGCGATATCGAGGAATTCCGAATGCTCGGGCACACCCATGTGCGCGATGATCAATCGCAGCCGCGGAAAGCGGCGCAGCAGTTCGGCGATGGGCTCGGGGCCGGTGAAGTCTCCGGGAGCGGGCCCGGAACCGCAGTGGGTCAGCACCGGAATGCCCGCCTCCGACAGCAGACCCCAGACCTCGGTCAGCAGCGGATCGCCCGGGTGGTAACCGCCGACCTGGATGTGGGATTTGAAGATTCGCGCCCCCGACTCGACGGCCGCACGCACATAACTCCCGGCGTTCGGCTCTGGATAGAAGGTGGCGGTGTGCAGACAGTCGGGTGTGTGCGCCGCGAAATCAGCGGCCCACTCGTTGAGCCATGCGGCCATATCGGGTTTGTGCGGATACACCAGTGAGGTGAACGCGCGAACTCCGAAGCCGCGCAGCGTGGTGAGCCGTTCGGCCTCGTCGTCGCGATAGGTGATCGGCCACGGCCGCCCGATCAACGGCCCCGCGGAGTCGAAATACTCCCACACCTTGCGCAGCACGCGATCCGGCATGAAATGCGTATGCACATCGATGATTCCGGACAGGCCCAGCCGTCTCCGGAAATCCGCGACCGCCGCCCGGTCACCGTCGTCGGAATTCACCGAACCTCCTGAATTGCGGGCGGATACACCGATGCCGCGAACTCGCCGATACGCGCGATCATATGGTCGAAGAACGCCGCCGGATCCGTCCGGACGGCGATATCGGCATTGGGTTCACGCCCCCACATGCCGGCCCAGTCGGCTACGGTCGTCGCCCGGGTGATGGTGCCCGCGAGTTCGACGTCGACGGTCGCGGGTCGCAGGACCGCCACGGCCGGATCCAGCGCCACGGCCGCGGCGAACGGATCGTGCATATGGGCCAGATAGCCCTGTCCGTACTGCCGGTGGAATTCGAAATAGAACCGGACAGCGTCGATGAGGAACCGCACGATCGGGTTGGTGGCCGCCGACCGCAGGCCGGGGGGATCGCCGGGGCCGGGAATCGTATCCGGTTCGGTATGCGCGTATTCGGCGATCCGCCGCAAGTGGTCGGGCACCATCTCGATGGTCTCGGTGATGTCGAGCGCGCATACGATCGGGCGGCGGTCCGGCGGTGCCGCGGAGAACGCGTCGAAGACGACCTTCGCGGCCTCCGGGTCCACGTGCACGTTCCATTCGTTGGTCGGCGTGGTGTTGCCCGGATGCTGAAACGCGCCACCCATGATGACCAATCGCCGAAGCAGTTGCGGCAGTTCGGGTTCCAGCTCCAGTGCGAGCGCCAGGTTGGTCAGTGGCCCGGTGCACAGCCCCAGGACCGTGCCCGGCGCCGACCGTGCGACATCGACCCACAACTGCGCCGCCGAACGCGGCGACAGGGTGCGTGCCGAGGCCGGCAATTCGGCGTATCCGATGCCCTGCGGCCCGTGGGTTTCCTCGGTGGTGCGCAGCGGGATCGCCAACGGTTGCGCGGCGCCCAGCGCCACCTCGATTTCGGGTGCCCGGCACAGATCCAGCAGTGCCAGATTGTTGGCAGCGACCTGTTCGACGGAGACGTTTCCCGCGGTCGAGGCGATGGCGGCGATATCGGCCCGCGGATCCGCGAGCAGATACAGCAGTGCCAGCGCGTCGTCGATCCCGGTGTCGACGTCGACCATGATTTTCTGCCGCACGAGACGAGACTATCGACCGGTGGGCGGCACGATCCGCCCGCCCCGGCAACGGTCACTCGGTGTGCGGAACCGCCGTCGGTGTCCGTCGACAAGGGGGTGCCGCCGTAGCCGTGTTCATCGCCCCAGGAGCTGCGTGGCCCGCTCGACGACGGCTTCGGGGGGCCGATCGCTGCGGACCGTGGCGCCGTGCTCGTCGGGTGCGAGCGGTTCCAGGGTGCCGAGCTGCGAATCGAGCAGTGCCGCCGGCATGAAATGGTGCTCGCGCCGGGCGAGCCGATCGAGCAGGACCGCGCGCTCGGCGGTCAGGAGAAGGAAGAAGAGTTCCGGTGCGGCCGTTCGCAATCGGTTCCGGTACCGGCGGGCGAGAGCCGAGCAGGCGATGACCCCGCCCTCGGTCTCGTGGTCGCGCAACCACTCGCCGACCACGTCCAGCCAAGGTTCGCGATCACGGTCGTCCAGCGGCACCCCGGCCGACATCTTGGCGATATTCGCGGGCGGGTGCATGTCGTCGGCGTCGGCGTATGCCACGCCGAGCCGGTCGGCCAGCAGCCGTGCCGTCACCGTCTTGCCCGACCCCGAGACGCCCATCACCACGACGACGCCGGGCGTGGTGCGAGGGGCTTCTCGTCCGGCCATAAGTTTCTAGCCATTCTTTCCGGAATTGATGTGCATTGCTGCGCTCTGCCCTGTATGTTAATCGTTATTCTCGCCTGTTGGGATGGGGCGGGCCGCTGGCCGGTCGCATCCGCGCCGTCCGGACCGGTGAGAACCGCCGCGGCCGGAAGAGCTCCGGGCCGCGGGTGATCGACACCGGCGAAAGGGATCAACGATGAACCCGTGGGTACTGATTCAGAATTTCCTCTACCAGATCGACATGGGCTCCGCCGGATTCGGCAGCTGACCGTCCCGCGCCCGGATCGGCCGTCCGCGGCCGGCTCGCGCGCCAGCGGAATCTACTCGTAGTCAACGAGTTCGGGCCTCAGGTGGCGGTGTCAGCATCGGAACCAAGTAGCGGCGAGCCAGATCGGCCAGCTGCTCGTCGTCGTCGAGATCGACCACGCCGCTCGGGATGGCCAGGAACGACGCCGAAATGCGGACCATCAACTCGGCCACCATTTCGGCGTCGATCTCGGCCGGGACCGCTCCGGACCTTTGTTCGCGCCGCAGCTGGCCCGCGACGAACTGCCGCACCATCGCGACGGCGCGGCCCTGGTCGCCGATCATCGTGCCCACGAGCATGTCCGGTTCCGCGGTCAGCAGGCCGCCGATGATCGGGTTGCCGCGAATCGTTCGCAACGAGGTGACGAAGCCGAGTACGACACGGTCGGCGGCGGAATGCCCGCGGCGGATCTCGGTGAGGAACTGATCGAAGTAGCGCCGATATTCGCGCAGAATGACCTGTTCGACCAGAACATCCTTGGTCGCGAAGCGCCGGTAGACGGTGATGCGGGAGACGTTGGCCCGCTGCGCCACATCGTCCATCGTCGAGCGGCGAACGCCAAGCTCGCCGAATTGCTCGCAGGCCGCGTCGAGCACTCTGGTGCGGATGTCGTCGCCGTCGTCGGACCCGTCGACGGCCGCGGTGTACGCGCGTTCGATCAGTGACGCCGTAGGTGGTGCGGGATCGGGCACCGATGGTCCTGGCTTCACAATTTCCTCTCATCCGGGGCCGGTCACCGAAAGTTTTCCAAGTCCTTGTGATCAAGGACACGATGTGTTCTCATCAAGATACTCGGATACAGAGTTTGTATCTCTGTATCTGGCGGACTCAATGAAGAGGGACGTTAGCATGGATGGACTCAGCAGACGTGACGCGTTGCGGGTCAGTAGTGGACTCGTGGGCGCGGTCGGGGCGCTGGCGCTGGGAGCGCGTACGGCACGCGCGGAACCGTGGACATGGTCACCGTCGGGTTCGGTTCTCGGCAGCGGCGGTGGCGCCGACCCGCTGAAGATGTGGGATCCCGAAGCCGACCCGGTATTGGCCGATGTCATGGACCACGCGGATGTGCCGGCGGTGAACCGGCTGCTGGCGACGTGGACCAAGAATGATCAGCCGATTCCCGAGGGTTTGCCGAAGAATCTGCGCGACTTCATGGAATACGCGCGGCAGCTGCCGTCGTGGACCGATCAGAACAAGCTGGCCGCGGGGTTCGAATTCAACAAGAAACGCGGCACCTATCTCGGTGTGCTGTACGCGTTCGCCAGCGGCATGATGTCGACGGTGATCCCGCACGAGGCGCTGGCGGTGTATTACTCGCGGGGCGGCTCGCATCTGAAGGACCGAATCGCGAAGACGGCGAAATTCGGTTACGACATCGGCACGGTGAATGTCTACGGTCCCGGTGGTGAGATGGTTGTGACCTGTGTGAAGACCCGGATCATTCACGCGTCGGTGCGGCATCTGCTGCCGACGTCGCCGCATTGGCCCGACGAGGTCACGCCGATCAGTCAGGACGATCTCATGGTCACCTGGCACAGTCTGGCAACCACGATCATGCGGACCTTCCATGCCTGGAATGTGCGGATTCCCGAGGTCGAATCCGACGGGTACCTGCATGGCTGGCAGTTGGCCGGTCATCTGCTCGGCATTCGTGACGAGTACATCCCGGCGACCTGGGCGCAGGCCGATTCACAGGCCAAACAGGTCCTCGACCCGATCCTGGCCCCGACCGCCGAGGGGATTGATCTCGCGCACAAGTTGATGGAACTCGGCTTCGATCTCGATCTGAGTCTGCTCAGCGGGCCCATCCTGGGCGCGTTCACCCGGTTCATCCTGGGCGATCGGATCGCCGACTGGCTGAAGATCGCGCACGAGCCGGTGTGGGATCCGCTACTGCGGTTCAGCTGGGGACCGTTCGTCGCGGTCAAGGAAGGCGTGCAGGGCGTGATCCCGCCGTCGGCGGACGCCGCGTGGTTGTTCGATGAGTTCCTGCGTCAGTTCGTGCTGTGGTACGTGGCCGAGCTGCGCATGCCGATCAGCATCGAGATCCCCCAAACCAACCGGTGATTCGGGCGAAGCAGAAGGAATAACCCGATGAGAACGAACCCGAATCTGAAGCGGATCCGGTGGATCGCGGCCGGGGTCCTGGTGACAGCGGCCGGTGCGGTCGGCGGGATCTCGGCCCAACTTGCCTCCGGCGCGGCGCATTCCGCCCATGCCACGACCGAGAAGTCCGTGCCGTCGCCGGTAGTGCCCGATCGGTCGGTGTCGAATGTGTTGCCGCACAGCGGTAGTACGGCATCGGGCGCTCGGGGCAGTGAGGTCGCGGTGGCGGACTGGTCACCGACGGCACCGCTGTGGGGCGCTGCCGACACCGACCCGGATACCGACACCTCCGGGTCATGACCGCGACGCGGGCCGAGGGCACCACCTCGGCCACGTTCTCGGCGATCGGAACCACGGTCGGTGTGGTGTGTTCCGAGGCTCGAGTGCTCGCATCCGCAGTCGATCTCATGCGGGCCCGGCTGGCGGAATTGGACCGGGCCGCGTCGCGGTTCCGGTCCGATTCGGAACTGGCCGTGATCAATTCCCGCAGCGCTGCGCTGCTGCGGACCGAACCCGCTGCGCGGCTGCGGGTTCCGGTGAGCGCGATGCTCGGAGCGTGCCTGGCGGCGGCGATGCGCTCGGAGCAGCTCACCGGTGGACTGGTCAGCCCGTCCCTCGGGGCGGAGCTGATCGCCTGCGGCTACGACGAGGATATCGAGGTGGTGCGTGCCCGTGCGGGCGTGCACACCCCTGTCCGGATCCGCATGCCCTTGTGGCGGGAGGTGGCCTTCGACGTCGATCGATGCGAGGTCGTCCTGCGTGCCGGCACCATGCTCGATTTGGGCGCGTGCGCGAAAGCCTGGGCGGCGGACGCTGTTTCGGCCGAATTGGCGGCGACGCTGGCCGGTGGATTCCTCGTCAATCTCGGCGGCGACATCGCCGCCGCCGGACCACCGCCACCGGGCGGCTGGGCGATCGGGGTGCGGGACTGGAACGATGTGGTCGCCCAGGTCGTCCATTCGAGCGGTCAGGCTTTCGCCACCTCCTCGACCCGGCTGCGAACCTGGATCGATCGCGGGGTGCGGCGGCATCACATCATTGATCCGCGCACCGGGCAGCCGGCCCGGACGCGCTGGGCGCAGGTCACCTCCGCGGGACCGGATGCGGTGCAGGCGAACGCCGCCTCGACCGCCGCGATCATCCTCGACGATCGGGCACCGGCCTGGCTGACCGATCGTGGTGTCCCGGCCCGCTTGTCGACCGCCGACCATCACGTGACGACAACGCCGGGATGGCCGCACACGGCTCCCACACCGGTACATCGGCGGGCCTCATGACGAGCCCGTGGTTGTGGTATGCCTCGCGGGCCTGCGGAGTCGTGACCATGGTGCTGCTGACGGCGGTGGTTCTCCTGGGCCTGTTCACCGCCTCCGGGTCGAGGCCGCACGCCGGCGCGCCAACCGTGGCGATGGGGCTGCATCGCACACTCGGGCTCGGGATAACGGTGTTCGTGGCCGCACATGTCACCACCGCCGTCATCGACACCTACGTCCCGATCGGCTGGATCTCGGTGATCGTGCCCTTCACCGCGGACTATCACCGTCAATGGGTGGGGCTGGGCACGATCGCATTCGACCTGCTCGTCGTGGTGGTGCTGACATCGGTGCTGCGCCACCGGATGCCGGCCGGGCTGTGGCACGCGGTGCACTGGGCGACCTACATCCTGGCGCCGATTGCGGTGGTCCACGGTCTGATGATGGCGAGTGCGAAGCAGCCGATCCTGTCGGCGGTCACGCTCGGCTGCGCGATCGCGATGGCATCCGGTGCCGTCTGGCGGTGGCTGAGCCGCCCCGCCGACGCACGCCGCCGGGCCGACTTCGCGTCCCGGGAGTGGATATGAGCGACCTGGCGCGGCTGCTGCGGACAGCCGGGCTGACCGGCCGCGGCGGTGCCGGCTTCCCGACCGGCGCCAAACTCGAACTGGCCCAGCGGCACAACGCCGAATTGATCGTCAACGCCTGCGACGGCGAACTCGACGCGAGTAAGGACGGCTGGGTGATCACCCACCACCTGCCCGAGGTGCTCGAGGGGGCGCGACTGCTCACCCTCCGGCGGATCCGGATCGCCGCCCATCGCGACTCCGCGACATGCCGGACGCTGCGGGCGGCCGGCATCGACACTCTCGAAGTACCGCCTCGATACGTGTCCTCGGAGGAATCGGCGCTGACCCGTCTGGCGCACGGCGGTCCGGCACGGCCCGTCATGCGGTTCGAGCCGATCACCGCCGGTGGCCGGGATGGCAGCGGCCGGCGGTTGCCGCCCACCCTGGTGCTCAACACCGAAACCGTGTGGCGGATACAGCAGATCGTCGAGCACGGGCCGCGCTGGTTCCGTTCCTACGGCACCGCGGACGAACCGGGTCCGCGGCTGGTGACGCTCGTCGACGGGGTAGCGGCACCCGGGGTGTACTCCGCGGAGGCGGGCCTTCCGTTGCGCGACATCCTCGATTTCGGCGGCGGTCTCACCGCACCCGCGCGCGCGGTATGGCTCAGTGGCCTGAGCGGCGGTTTCGTGCCCGCCGGTGATCTGTCGCGGGCCGGGTGGTCACGGGAGGGCCTGGCACCGTATGGCATCGGCCCAGGCGCCGGGACGATGCATGTTCTCGGCGAGGGCGCCGATCCGTGGCCGCGCGTTCTGCGTGCGCTGATCTACGCGGCTGGGGAATCCGCGGGCCAATGCGGTCCGTGCATGTTCGGGCTGCCGGCCGTGCTCGGTGATCTGACCCACGTCCTGCGTGACGGCCCCACCGCCGAGTCCACCGAACAACTCACGCGCAGACTGGGATTGGCCACCGGACGCGGCGCCTGCCGATACCCCGACGGTGTCACCGGATTCGTCGGATCGGCGTTGAGAAACTTCCTGCCACCGGTCGAGGAGAACGTATGTCACTGATGAATCGCCTTCTCGGTGTGGCGGCGCCGTCGGCGTCGAGCGTCCTCGCGATCGACCGGACCGCGTGCACCGGACACGGCATCTGCGCGCATATCCTCACCACCACACTGGCTCTCGACGACTGGGGTTACCCGATCGCACGGGGCACCGACCCGGATCGGGCCCTCGCCGCCGAAGCCGTGAAACTCTGTCCCGCCCGTGCCCTCCGCTGGACCTAGCCGAGCCCATAGCCTCCGGAGCGCGCGATCGAGGTCGACATCGACGCCGAGCCGCCGCAGTCCGGGCCGACCGGGTATCGGCCCCTGCGAATGCGCGACACTCTGTTCTGATCGGCGGTTACGCAGGTGGAGTCACCGAAGGTCTCGTTGCACAGACTGCAACGGTGTAAGGCGATGGACCAGCGTTGTTGATTTCGACGCGAAACCTTCAGATGCAGGCCCGGATGAGGTCTGGCCGAGTACCGATTACTTTTGCGATGCGATCGCCTCTGTACTGACAGGAGGTGGTCACTGTGGCCGGACGGGTCTTTGTCAGGGAACAGGCACGTGGCGAAGAAGTCGATGTGCGCGATCAGGCGCTGATCGATGAGATGTCATCGCAGCGGCCGCTGACCACGGCGGTGGTTACGAGCGCCAGGCGCGGTTTCGGATCGGCGATCGCCGCCGCGCTGATCGACCACGGGCATCAGGTCGTGGGCGTCGCGCGTACGGCGGAGGCGTTGACGGACCCGCGCCGGGAATTGGGTGCGGCGTTCATCCCGGTGGTGGCGATGTCCAACGGCGCCGCACTGCGCGGCTCACCACCGAGCGGGGGATACGCGGGCGCGAAAGCCATGATCCGATTCCTCGCCTCGTACGCGGCGGACGAATCGCGCCGTGGCGGGCTCGGCATCCGCGTCGCCACCGTGCTGCCGCAACTCACGCCGGCCACCGGTCTCGGTGGTGCCGGTGTCGCCGCCTACGCCGAACGCCAGGGAATCGACACCGCCACCTTCGCAGCAGCATTCGAACCGGTGCTCACGCCCGCCACCGTCGGCACCGGGATTGCACGGCTGTACGTGGACGGCGGAAACCGAGACGAGCCGGGGGAATACGAGCTCACCGGCCACGGACTTCACGTGCTCGCGTGAACAACAGGAAAGAGAAGGATATGTTGCTGGAAAACAAGAACGCGGTCATCTATGGCGCGGGCGGCGCGGTCGGCGGCGCGGTCGCCCGCGGTTTCGCCCACGAAGGCGCCCGGGTCTTTCTGACCGGGCGAAACGCGGACAGCGTCAACGCCGTCGCAAAGGAAATCTCCGCCGCAGGCGGAGCCGTCGATACCGCTGTGGTCGACGCCCTGAACGAGAAAACCGTCACCGAACACCTCGACGCGATCGTGGCCGACGCCGGCAGCGTTGACGTGTCGTTCAACGCGATCGGGATCTCACCGCGGGGACTACAGGGCATCCCGTTCACCGACCTGCCGGTCGAGGACTTCATGCGGCCGGTCACGACATACGCCCAAGCGCACTTCGTGACCGCGAAATCAGCTGCGCTGCACATGATCCCCCGAGGTTCGGGAGTGATCCTGATGCACACACCCGAGCCGGCGCGGGTGAGCCTGCCGCTGGTGGGTGGTATGAGCGTGGGCTGGGCGGCGATGGAAGCGCTCAACCGCGCGTTGTCGGCGGAATGGGCCCAGCACGGCGTTCGTTCGCTCTGCCTGCGCACCACAGGCATGCTCGACACACCGACCATCGACGTCGTCTATGGGCTACACGCCGACGCGATGGGCATCCCCCAAGACCAGTTCACCACCATGGTCACCTCCATGACGCACCGCAAGCGGCCCACAACGCTGGCCGAGCTCACCTCCGTCGCGGTATTCCTCGCATCCGACCAAGCATCGGCGATGACTGGGACGGTCGCCAACCTGACCGGCGGAATCATTGTCGACTGACCCCATCATGCCCCGATCGCCGCGACATCGGCGGTCGGGCAAACCCCTATCGGAATCATCAGGAGCAAGCCAATGAACGATCTACTCGCGACTGCGGTCGCCGCGCACGGCGGTCTGGACAGGTGGAACCGGATCAAGACGATCCGCGTCGACGCCGCTATCAGCGGAGCCTTCTGGCAGATGAAAGGAAAGGCGGACGCGATGAGCGCCGTCCGCTTCGAGGTCGACACCACCCGGCAACAGCTGACCATGGACTACCTCGCTCAGGACCGACGCTCGGTGTTCCAGCCCGACCGGGTCGTCCTCCAGCGACCCGACGGCACGCTCGTCGACACGCGCGAGAACCCCGAGCGCTCATTCGACGGCCACCAGTTCCAGACCCCCTGGGACGACCTGCATCTCGCATACTTCACCGGGGAAGCCCTTTGGACGTATGTGACTACGCCGTTCTTGCTCACGTGGCCAGGGTTCGTCTGCGACGAGATCGCACCTATCGAGGCCGATGGTGAAATTTGGCGGCGAATGCGCGTGAGCTTCCCCGATTACATCAAGAGCCACACCCGTACACAGGTGTTCTGCTTCGGCCCCGACGGGCTGCTGCGTCGCCACGACTTCACCATCGACATCGTCGACCCGACCACCGAGTCACAGCTCTACGCCACCGGCCACCGCGATATCGACGGCATCATCATTCCCACCGCCCGCCGCGCCTACGCCCCAATGGGCGACGACCACATCGTCCTGGTCGCCATCGATATGGCCGACATCACCATCTCTTGATCCGAACTCTGCCCAGACCAGGACATCACAATGAACAACACCCACCAAGCACCGGTCGTCACGCCTGCGGAATGGGAGGCCGCGCGCTCGCAGCTATTGGCGAAGGAGAAAGAGCTGACTCGCACTCACGACGCCCTGGCCGCCGAACGCAGGCGAATGCCCTGGCTGAAGGTCGATCAGGAATACAGCTTCGACGGGCCGAACGGAACCGCGCATCTGCCCGACCTGTTCGAGGGTCGCCGCCAGCTGCTGCTCTACCGGGCCTTCTTCGAGCCTGGGGTGTCCGGCTGGCCCGGCCACGCGTGCGTCGGTTGCTCGCTGATGGCCGACCAGGTCGCCCATCTCGCGCATCTCAACGCCCGCGACACGACGCTGGCGTTCGCCTCCCGCGCGCCGCAACCCGACATCGAGCGGGTGAAAGCGCGGATGGGCTGGTCCATGCCGTGGTACACGATCACCGACAGCTTCGACGCCGACTTCGGCGTGGCCGAGTGGTACGGCACGAACGCCTTCATCCGCGACGGTGACAACGTCTACCGCACCTACTTCATCAACGACCGCGAGCACGAGTCGATGGGCGCGACGTTGAGTTCGCTCGACTTCACCGCGCTCGGACGCCAAGAGGACTGGGAGGACTCGCCCGGAGACTACCCGCGCGTGCCGCGATTCTCGTGGCTGAACCGGCACGACGAATACAGCCCGATCGAGCCGCCGGCTACCGGAAAGGCGGATCATGCGCATTGTGACTGAGGCCAAGACCGGCAACGAGGATTTCGGACGGCTGAGCGAACCGTTCCGACGCGAGCTGATCGCCTACTGCTACCGCATGCTCGGCTCGGTCCAGGAGGCCGAAGAAGTAGTTCAGGACGTCTACCTCGACGCCTGGCGGGCATACGACGGGTTCGAGGGACGATCATCGTTGCGGACCTGGCTCTACCGCATCGCAACCAGGGCGTGTTTCAAAGCGCTGGAGAAAAGCAAACGCAGGCCGCTGCCCGCCGATCTCAATGCCCCCGAGACAAACCTGGACACCAGGCTGGCCAAGCGATCCCAGGAGATACCGTGGCTGCAGCCGATACCCGACTTCCTGTTCACCGCCCCACCGGTCGACCCGGCAACCATCGTGGTGCAACGACACACCATGCGGCTCGCCCTGATCGGCGCACTCCAACAACTACCACCGCGACAACGAGCCGTGCTGATCCTGCGCGACGTGCTGCAATGGCGGACAAGCGAAATAGCGGAACTGCTGGAGACGACGGCAACGGCTGTCAACAGCGCGCTGCAGCGAGCCCGAGACCAGGTTCCGCTCACCGAGGACGACGTGACCGAACCCGCCGAACCACGACAGCGAGCCCTGCTCGACCGGTACGTCACCGCATTCGAAACAGCGGACGTCGACCAACTCGTCGCGGTATTGACCGAGGACGCACGGTGGGAAATGCCGCCGATCACAACCTGGTTCGAAGGCCGCGACTCCATCCTCGGCTTCCTGGCCAAACAGATGCGGATGATCGGGCCGGCCGAACTGGTGGTCACGTCCGCCAATGGACAACCCGCCTTCGCGGTGTACGCCCGCGGCCACGACGGCGCACACCACCCACACGCACTGCACGTCTTGACCATCCGCCGCGAGGGCGTCAGCAGGATCGTCGCGTTCCATGGCTCCGCGCTGTTTCCGTTGTTTGGACTCTGACCAGGCAACGGCATGTCCGAAAAGGGAAACATCGCCCAACAAGACGCCGTGCTGCACGCACAGCTACGGCTGTTCTGCCAACTCATGCTCGGTTCCGCCGATGCCGCCGACTACATAATTCAGCAGATCTACCATCGCGCACTCGACCACCACGACAACCAAGAGAATTGGCCATCGGAGCGCGTCCACCTCTTCCGTATCGCAGCCGAACTCTGCGGGGTCCCCCGAAACGCCCGGACCGGACGCTTTTCCGGCCCAGGCGACGACGGCAGCGACGAGGAGCAGAACTGAGCCCTGGTGTCTGCTCGGTCTGCCTGAGCTGCTCGGCGGCCGACCCGAAGTCACCGACGACGACATGCTCATCTTCGCCCTCGCACTGAAGAACAAGGACGTCCCCGCCTGTCGCCTCCCTCTACCGGGCGCTCGCAGAAGCCGAGAACGCCGCCCCGGACGACGGCCTGCCGATTCGGCCCACCCCCCGCCCGCACCATCGTCGCGGCGAACCCCTGACACCCGAGGAAACCGACCTGCGCAACCGCCTCCATACCCAGGTTCTCCAGCGTCCAGAAAACCAGTAACCAGTCCGGAATTGCCGGCTCGACGCCTTACCAGGGCCTACGCCATATCCGTTGTTTTTTCGGCGAGTACCACCGGAACCCCTACAAGATGAATCTTGTGCGCACCGACCCGGCGTGATGCGCTCACCGCGGCCCGGCCCGGCATGATGGTCGGTGCGTATTCCGGGCCGAACGAGGGAGCAGCACAGTGACACCAACGCCGCCGGCGCCGATTCTCAGCGACGCACCCGGTTCGTTCGCGCACGCCGTCTTCACCGAGCGGCATCCGAAACTGGTGGAACGACTCCTGGACGCGCTGCCGTTCGGGCCGGCCGAGCAGACCGCGATCCGGCGCCTGCTCACCGAGAGCATCACCGGCGTTCTCGAACCGCTGCCGCAGGGTGCGCAGGACCGAGGCCGCTGGCAGCGGTGGGGTGCCGGCCTGTACGGCAAGCCCTGGGGCGAGGCGCCGTTCCTGTGGGCGGAGAGCTTCTTCTATCGCAAGCTGCTGGAGGCGACCGGGTACTTCGCGCCGGGAGCCTGGCACGGCGTCGATCCGTTCGGTTCCTTCAAGTCCGCGGAGCTGACGGGTACTGGAGTCGACGATCAGCTGGTCGCATCGGCCGCTGTCACCGGCCTGCCGGAGCAACGCCGGCGGGAGATTCTGCTTCGTTCCGCGCTGTGGGGAAACCGGGCGGATCTGGGATTCCGGCTCACCGCGTCGACGGAGGCCACCGGATCGAATCGGCTGCTCGTCGACGACAGCGCCGCGTTCTGGTCGGCCCTGAACACCGCCATCGATCCCACCGTCGCACTGATCGCCGACAACGCGGCCGGTGAACTCATCCCGGATCTGGCGCTCGCGGATCATCTACTGACCGGCGGCCTCGCCGGGCAGGTCGTGGTCTGGGTCAAGCCGTATCCCTATTACGTATCCGATGCCACCATGTCCGATGTGGTCGCCACGATCGGATTTCTGCGGGAATCGGCGCACTCCGAGGCGGCCGCGCTGGGGCGGCGGCTGCATCAGCTGACGAGGGCCGACCGCCTGGTGGTCCGGACACACGACTTCTTCTGCGCCCCACTGTCGTTCGCGCACATTCCCGCCGATCTGCGCGCGGATCTCGCCACCGCCACCATCACCGTGGTCAAGGGTGATCTGAACTATCGCAGGCTCGTCGGAGATCTGTCCTGGCCTCCGACGACCCCGTTCGACCGGACGACCGGATACTTCCCGTCACCGCTGATCGCGTTGCGGACATTGAAATCCGATGTTGTCGTCGGACTCGAGGCCGGGCAGGTCATCGAACTCGACGCCGACGATCCGCAGTGGCGAACCAGTGGTGAACACGCACTCGTCCAAGCCGACGTCACCCCGCGCGCCGGGTGACGCGGCGACGCGCCCGCAGGCTGTCGCCGGCGCGGCTGTCCGGCCTGTCGGCAAGCGAATCGGACCGTCGCAGAGTAGTTTTGACATGTCGATTGCTCGTTGTGGACTGGTGCGCGGATGCCCCGCGGCAGCCTGGGGGTGTAGTACCGGTGAAATTCGCGGATCGTTTCAACGAGGTCGTGTCCCAATGGGAACAGGCGCACGGCGGCCGGATGTCCAACCGCACATTGGCTTTTCAAGTCACTCAGGCCGGTCATCCGGTATCGGCGACGTACCTGTCGCAACTACGGTCCGGCAACCGCGAGAACCCGTCTCCGGCATTGGTGGAGGCCGTCGCGCGGGTACTGGCGGTGGAGTCGGCGCAGTTGAACGGCGGGGGCGGGTCCGATCCGGTCCCGGAGGACGAGGTCGTCGCGGCGGCCGTCACAGACCCCGTATTGCGGCGGCTGCTGGCAACCGCCGCGGGATTGTCGGCGGCATCGGTGGAATTGCTGTCGAATATGGCGGGCAGGCTGCGCGTGGCCGAGGGACGCGCAGCGGGCACGACCGCGGATCTGTGACCCTAGTTGGGCGCCGCGGACAGCGCCGGATACTGCGGGAGTTCGTAGTCGTCGGTGCCGCCGAAATACATTTTTTTGATCACGGGACGCATAATCCGCGCCATCATGATCCGGTTCGCGGTGCGACGCAGGGCGGTGCCGAACCGGTTGGCGGACAACATGGTACTGATACCACCGCCCGGCAGTGTCTTGGCCTTGCCAAGGAACGGGGTGATCTTGTCCTCGTAGCGCCGCAGTGCCGCCGGGATATCTGTCGGATCGGACGCGATCTCACCCGCCAGCACGTACGCGCCCACGATCGCCATCGCGGTGCCCATACCCGTCATGGGTGAACCGCAGTAACCGGCGTCACCCGCGAGGGTTACCCGCCCGGCCACCAGAGTCGGCATATCGATACGCGCGAGCTCGTCGAAGTAGAAGTCATCGGCGACTGCCATGGCCTCCAGAATCGTCGGCGCATGCCATTCCGCATTCTTGCCGACCTTCTCGGCGACGAAGCGCTTCTGAGCGGCGACGTCACGGCGAAGAGCCGAATCGGGATCCCCGAGCAGCGTGAGAATCGCTTTGGAAGTGGCCGGATCACCGTCGGGGCGCAGGCCCACCGCGGCGTGTGGAACCAGTTGCATGGCGAACCAGCCCGGCTTCAGATCGGCGGGGGTCGGCATCGTGAAGAACGAAGCATAACCGCCGAGGAATGTGCTGAACTCCGACTCCGGCCCGAACGCCAGCCGACGCGTCGCCGAGTGCACACCATCGGCCCCGATCACGAGATCGAAGCGTTCGCTGTGCCCAGAGTCGAAGACCGCCTCGACCGACGTCTCGTCTTGTGTCAGGGTCTCGACCCACTCTCCGTACCGGTAGGTGAGATGTTCGTCTGTTTCGGCCAAGGCGTCGAGCAGCACCTGATTGAGATCACCGCGGGTGATCTCGATTTCGGCCACGGGACCCTTGCCGTCGAAATCCTCCATCGTGAGATTCGCGTAGTTGCGGCCGTTGTGGTCGATATAGGAGATGCCCAGTTCCTCGAGTTGGTGACGCGCGATCCCGGGCATCAGACCCATACGTTCGGCTACTTCGCGGCTGGGGCCACGCAGGTCGACGGCCTGCCCGCCGGGGCGGGGCTCAGGTGAGCGTTCCACGACGGTGACCCGGATGCCGGCCCGAAGCAGTTGTAGCGCAACGGCATTACCGGCGATACCGCCTCCCGAGACGAGGACGTTCAGACGACTGGTGGGGTTGTTCATGACCGCGGGTCCCATCGGTTGGTTCGGATGTCTGAGGCAAATGTGCCACAGATTTGGCACGCTTGTCTAGTACAAATGTCTAAGACGTTGTAGCCTGGGCTTATGGGTAATCGAGAGGACCTACTGGCGGGGGCGCGACAAGCGATTCTGGAACGGGGGCTTGCCAAGGTGACCGCGCGCGACATCGCCGGTGCCGCGGGAGTCAGTCTGGCAGCGATCGGCTATCACTTCGGTACCAAAGATCGTCTGGTGGCGGAGGCGATCGCGGAAGCCACCGGAACCGAGATCGGCGACGGAATGCGAAAGGCGATCCTGGACGCGGGGGAGGGCCGGTCGCTGGCGCAATCGCTGGAAGCCACCTGGGACGGCATGCTCGATGTGATCCAGAGTCACCCGGACGAGCTCACTCTCAGTTTCGAGAACGGGGTTCGGACGGCCCGCTCGCCCGAATCCCAGGCTTACATGTCGGAGGCGACCGAAGAGGTCTACCAGGCCCTGTCCGCCCCCCTGCGCGAAGTCCATCCCGATCTGTCGGCAGCCGACGCCCGCGCGGTGGCGAAGATGTACTTCGCACTGTTCCAGGGCATCGCGCTGCAATGGCTGATCGCGCCGGCCGGTGAATTGCTCACAGGCGAGGATGTGGTCCGCGCGGTGCGGGCGATGGGCCGGGAATAGCGGTTCCGGGTCGCTGCCGCCGGCGCAGTTGGACGAAGCCGACCCACGAGACGGCGACGATCACGATCACGAGGACTCGCACCACATCCAGCGCGCTGCGTGGGTACAGCACCCCGGTGATGTAGTGGTCGATGAATCCGGACGAGGGGAGCGCGCCGTCGCCGCCGCGCACCCGCATCGAGTTCTCGAGATAGGTCAGCGGGCAGCCGAACCCGAACACTACAGTGCTGAAACCCCAGGCCACGGCCGCGATATGAGTCCAGATGGTCCACCGCCACCGCCACGCCAGGAATCCTCCTACGACGAGGTAGGCCACGAATAGAAAATGCACGCCCGCGGTGGCGTCTGCCAGCATCCGGTACAGCACACCTACAAGATTAGGGCGGTCGTCCCTTTGGTGCGCGGAATTTCGCCGCTGGTCGGACACGCTTGGATCGCTGAACAACGGTGTCCCGCACATCCTTACGGCCTCTGCCGCATTTATAGATACCTATATTGAAATATGCGTATCTACTGATGTGCCTCTGAACGTGTCCGAATCAAGGAGAGTGGGGGATCGGGGCAAGCCGGCGCCCCGACAGGGGAGCGACCAGCCGTCGCGTGCGGGGAACGATACGGAAGGGCTGCCGCAAGTCCGGGAAAGATGTTGGTGGTGAAGGAGTTTCAGAAGCTGGACGCAGAGGTGAGGGATTCCGGGGCGCGATGCAGTGCTAAAAATATTGGTACGCAGATATGCGCACTCATGCATGCGAAACTCTCTTTGTGTGTCGGACTCCAACACACAAATACAAGTGAAAAGACGGCCCCGGAGGGGCCGGAACGATCACCAGTCGGATGGTTCGTAGTTCTTGAGGAAGCAGCCGAAGAGGTCGGTGCCTGCTTCGCCGCGAACGATCGGGTCGTAGACGCGCGCGGCGCCGTCGACGAGGTCCAGAGGAGCGTGGAAGCCTTCCTCGGCGAGGCGGATCTTCGTGTAGTGGGGGCGCTCGTCGGTGATCCAGCCGGTGTCGACGGCGGTCATGAGAATGCCGTCGGTTTCGAACATTTCGCGGGCGCTGGTGCGGGTGAGCATATTGAGCGCGGCTTTGGCCATATTCGTGTGCGGGTGGCCGGGGCCCTTGTAGCCGCGGGTGAAGACGCCCTCCATGGCGGAGACATTGACGACGTACTTGCGGCGAGCGGAGGAAGCCGCGAGGGCGGGACGGAGCCGGGAGATCAGGATGAACGGCGCGGTGGAGTTGCACAACTGCACTTCGAGGAGCTCGGTGGCGTCGACCTCGGCGACGGTCTGGACCCAGCTGTTGGTGTGGGCGAGGTCGGGTACCAGGCCGCCCGCGTCGATCGCGATGCCCTGTGAAATGCGTTCGGGGGTGGCGGATCCGGCGATCAAGGCCAGATCGGTGATGTCGGCGGCCGACGTCGTCGCCGGGACCGGCGCGCCGTCGAGTGAGGCGGTCAACGCGTTGGGATGGGCCTGCGTGGTCGTGCCGAAGCTGATGGTGTCGGGGAGTTCACCGGCAGGCAGGGGAGCGGATTCGGCGTCGACCAGGGCGGCGTAGGAGCCGGCGGAGCGGCGCACGGTCTGGGCGGCGTTGTTGATGATGATGTCGACCGGTCCGTGCGAGGCGACATCGTCGGCGAGGGCGACGACCTGTGCGGGATCGCGGAGGTCGATGCCGACGATGCGGAGCCGGTGCAGCCATTGGGCGCTGTCGGGTTGTGCGGTGAAGCGACGGATCGCGTCGTTGGGGAATCGTGTGGTGACGGTGGTGTGGGCGCCGTCACGCAGCAGTCGCAGCGCGATGTACATGCCGATCTTGGCGCGGCCGCCGGTGAGCAGGGCGCGGCGGCCGGACAGGTCGGTGCGGGCGTCGCGTTTGGCGTGGCCGCGGGCGGCGCAGTCGGGGCAGAGCTGGTGGTAGAAGCGGTCTACCTGGGTGTAGCGCTGTTTGCAGATGTAGCAGGGACGTGCGCGGCGCAGCGTGCCGGCGGCGGCGCCGGTGGTGGTGGTGGAGATCGGGATTCCGGCGGTCTCGTCGTCGATGCGCTGGGGGGAGCCGGTGGCGGTGGCGGCGACGACGGCGCGATCGGCGGCGGCGACGTCTTCGCGGGAGGCGGTGCGGCGGCGCTTCTTGAATTTCTTGAACATGTGGCCGACCGCGCGCTGTACGGCGAGGGAATCGGGGTGGTCGTCGGCGAGTGCGGCGGCCTGGTCGAGTACGCGCAGGCAGGCAGCGAGTTCGCCGGGGTCGATGGCGGCGCCGGACGGGGAATTGGTGGGCGCGGTCGGTGCGGTGTGCTCAGCCATCGTGCTGCCGGGTGATCCTTCGTGTGTGGTGCGTGGTCTGGGGGTGGGGCCGGTCCATTGTCGCATCGGGTCGTTTTCGCGTTTTCGGTGCTCCCGAGCGTGCCGGTCCGGGAACGCGCGAGTTGTTGACATAGCGCCAATAGTTCGCCAGGCTGGTGCGCACGATCGGTTGTGGTCGTGGGTACGAGATGAAGGAAGTGACGATGGCACGCGCCGCGTGGAGCGACGATGAGGTCGAGGCCGTCCGGGATCTGGCGAAGACGTTCTTCGAGAAGGATGTGCTGCCGAACGAGGAGAAGTTCGTCGCGCAGGGGCATCCGGATCGCGAGTTGTACAACCGGGCCGGTGAGCTGGGTCTGCTGTGCCCGGCGATTCCGTCGGAGTACGGCGGCGGCGGTGGCACCTTCGCGCACGAGGCGGCGGTGATCGAGGCGCAGTCGTTTGCTGGTGACGGGTCGCTGGGTATGCCGGTGCATTCGTCGATCATCGCGCCCTACATCAAGGAGTTCGGTTCCGAGGAGCTCAAGCAGCTGGTGCTGCCGAAGGCTGCCAGTGGCGAGATGGTGCTGTCGATCGGTATGACCGAGCCGGGGACGGGTTCGGATCTGCAGAACATCAAGACGCGTGCGGTCCGTGAGGGCGACGAGTATGTGATCACCGGGTCGAAGATCTTCATCTCCAACGGCTGGTTGTGCGACGGCATCATCATCGCGGCCAAGACGGATCCGACGAAGGGTGCGGCGGGGGTGTCGTTGATCTTCGCCGAGGTGAGTGATGAGACTCCCGGTTTCCGGCGTGGCCGGATCCTGAACAAGATCGGCGGGAAGGCGCAGGACACCGCGGAGTTGTTCTTCGATGGTTTGCGGGTGCCGGCGTCGAATCTGCTGGGTGAGGCCGAGGGTCAGGGCTTCTATCAGATGATGCAGCTGCTCGCGCAGGAGCGGCTGGTGACCGCGATCATGGCGGTGGCGATGATGGAGCGGGCGGTGGAGCTGACCGTCGAATACACCAAGGGCCGTGAGGCTTTCGGCAAGCCGCTGTTCGCGATGCAGAATACGAAGTTCGAGCTGGCCGAGTGTGCGACGATCGCGCAGGTGAGCCGGACGTTCCTGGATGACGCGATCGGGAAGCATCTGCGTGGCGAGCTGGATATTCCCACGGCGGCGATGGCGAAGTACTGGCTGACCGATCAGCTGGGTATTGTGGTGGATCGCTGTCTGCAACTGTTCGGTGGCTATGGATACATGACGGAGTACCCGATTTCCCAGCTGTATACCGGTGCGCGCGTGCTGCGCATTCTCGCCGGTTCCAACGAGGTCATGAAGGATCTCATTGCCCGCTCACTCTGATACCACGACCCCGTCGGCGGCCGCCGATGCCGATTCGGCTCGGCGGCGCCGGCTGGAGCCGGACGAGCGGCGTGCGCAGATTCTGGCGTGCGCGATCGAGATGTTCGGTGAGCGTCCGTATGCGGCGGTGTCGACCGCTGAGCTGGCACAGCGTGCCGGGGTGGCGCGCGGTCTGATCAATCACTATTTCGGCAATAAGCGGGATCTGTATCTCGCGGTGGTGCGGCGGATGGTGACGATGCCGCGGCCCGATCACATGGTGATGCCGACGGGTAGTTCGGATGAGCGCGTGCAAGCCAGTGTCACGTGGCTGCTGGACACGATCAGTGGTCTGGGCAGTACCTGGGTGAAGGTGACCGGGCACGAGGGCATCGGTGATGATCCGGAGGTGCAGCGCATTCTCGATGAGGCCGATGACGCGGCGGCGGATCGGTTGCTGCAGATGGTCGGCCTGAGTGGGTCCAGTCGGGACGAGGAGTTGCGGGCGCTGGTCCGCGCCTATAGCGGTTTGGTGAAAACCGCTGGGCGGGAGTGGATTACTCGTGGTGCGTTGAGTCGCGATCAGGTGCACAATCTGTTGTCGGATGTGCTGATGGCGTTGGTCGAGACGACGTTCCCGCGGATCGTGCGCGAGCGCTGAGCCGGTTCGGCGGCGACGTCAGCTCGGGGTGCGTGCGCGGCTGGGCTGGACGCGCGGGGGTTCGTTGGGCATCTTCGGGTATTGCGGTGGCCAGGGTGCGTCGAGCAGTCCGGATTCGAAGTCGCGGTGCGACATCTCGAGCAGTGGCTGGATGGATTGGGGGGTGCGGTCGGCCCAGGGGTCGCCGAGTTCGGTGAGGCGGCCGGGGACCGTGGCGATGGTGAGCTCATCGGGCACGACGGTGGGGAGGGCGTCCCAGGAGATCGGTGTGGATACCTGGGCGCCGACCTTGGGGCGTACGCACCAGGCGCCGAATACCGTTTTGTGCGGGGCGTTCTGGTTGTAGTCGATGAAGACGCGGCTGCCGCGTTGTTCTTTCCACCATTGGGCGGTGACGGTGTCGGGGTGGCGGCGTTCGAGTTCGCGGGCGAGTGCGACGGCGGCGGCGCGGACCTGGTAGCCGTCCCAGAGGGGTTCGAGCAGGGCGTAGATGTGCAGACCGCGGGATCCTGATGTTTTGACGTGGGCGGCTATGCCGAGTTCGGCGAGCAGTTCGCGGGTGCGGACGGCGACGTGGCGCAGCTCGTCGAAGCCGATTCCGGGGGAGGGGTCGAGGTCGATGCGGAGTTCGTCGCTGATGTCGAGGTCGCCGATCTCGCCGTCGGCGCGGGCCGGAACGCCGCCTGCGGGAATGTGATTGGGCCAGACGTGGAATCCGAGACAGCCGAGGTTGACCGCCCAGAGGATGTGGGCGAGGTCGGCGGCGACGAGGGCGTCGCTGGTGGTGCCGTTCGGGGTGGAGACCTGGACGGTTTGCAGCCAGTCGGGGATCGATTTGGGGACCCGTTTCTGGAACCAGGATTTGCCGCCGGCGCCGTCGGGATAGCGTTCGAGCAGCACGGGGCGGTTGCCGATGGTGCGCATGATGGGTTCGGCGACGGCTTGGTAGTAGTGGACGAGGTCGAGTTTGGTTTCGCCGCGTTTGCCGAAGTAGATCTTGGCGGGGTTGGTGATGCGGACGGTGACGCCGTCGGTGTCGATGTCGATGGCTTCGCTCATTGCGGTGCCTGCGCTTTCGCGGTGGTGAAGATGTCGCCGAGTTCGGCGGGTGCGACTTCCTCGAGTTGGGCGTAGGTGCACGATTGCGGAGTGCGGTCGTCGCGGAAGCGGACGAGGCGTCCGCCGTGGCGTAGTCGTCCGGCCATGAGGTGTTCGTAGCGGACTTCGGCGACGAGTTCGGGTCGCAGGGGTTCCCAGGAGAGGTCTTTGCCGCCGGTCCAGCGGCTGACTCCGCCGGGCATCTTGCCGTCGGCCTTGGCTTGTGCGGCGGCGTCGGCCCAGGTGCGCCAGGGGTGGTCGGTGAGGGCGTCGGCGCGCAGGGGTTGGAGTTCGTCGACGAGTTGGCGGCGGCGGGCGGCGGTGAAGCTGCTGGCGACGCCGACGTGGTGCAGGGCGCCTTGGTCGTCGTAGAGGCCGAGCAGTAGGGAGCCGACGCCTTCGGCGTCTTTGTGCCATCGGAATCCGGCGACGACGCAGTCTGCGGTGCGTTCGTGTTTGACCTTGATCATGACGCGTTTGTCCTGCAGGTAGGGCAGGTCGCGGGATTTGACCATGATGCCGTCGAAGCCGGCGCCTTCGAATCGGGTGAACCAGTCTTCGGCGATGTCGGGGTCGGTGGTGATGGGGGTGAGGGTGATGCCGGGGTGGGGGGTGGCGAGGATGGTTTCGAGTTGCCGGCGGCGTTCGTGGAATGCGGTGGTGGTGAGGTCGTCGTCGCCGAGGGCGAGCAGATCGAAGGCGACGAAGGTCGCGGGGGTTTCGATGCTGAGTTTGTCGACGCGCGATGCCGCGGGGTGCAGGCGGTTCTGCAGGACGTCGAAGTCGAGGCCGTGTTCGGTGACGATGACGATTTCGCCGTCGAGGACGCAGCGTGGTGGGAGGGCGGCGTCGAGTGTCCGTGCGACTTCGGGGAAGTAGCGGGTGAGGGGGCGGTCGTTGCGTGACCCGAGTTCGATATCGGTGCCGTCGCGGAAGACGATGCACCGGAAGCCGTCCCATTTGGGCTCGTAGAGGACGTTGTCCTCGCGGGGCAGGGTGGCGGCGGATTTTGCCAGCATCGGTTTCACCGGTGGCATGACGGGCAGGTCCACGCGATCCTCCTCGGCTCGGTCTCACCATGCCGACGGTGCGGGCGTGCGAAATTCATCGCCCGCACCGTCGTCATGATCGTAGGCCGGGGGAGGTCAGTTCTCGAGCCATCCGTGGTGGTCGGCGAATTCGGTGAGCCGGTCGCGGATGGTGACGATTTCCCCGGCGGTGAGTGCGGGGCTGGCGTCGAGGAGTAATTCGGTGATGAGCCGTTTGTGTTCTGCTGCGGTGAGCGGGGCGCTGTTACTGCGGCCGCGGTGGCGTGGTGGTGGTGCCGGTGCGCCGCCGACGGCGGTGAGGTTGATGGCTTTGGGGCCGCGGTCGCCCTCGGTGACGTCGAATTCGAATACCCGCCCTTGTCGCAGTTCGTCCTCGTCCAGGCCGATGTCGTTCACGTGAACGAATACGTCGGGACCGCCGTCTTCGGGTCGGATGAATCCGAATCCCCGAGAGCTGTCGAAGGACACCAATTTCCCGATCGACACCTGCACCTGCTCCTCATTACCGTTTGTGTTCGGTCACTCTATCGGTGTGTCGGAGTGGTTGTCGGTGGAAAGCGCCTTTTGCAGGGAGTTGAATACCGTGAGTCCTTGACCGACCATTCCGTTGACCAATTCGCTGACGCCGTCGGGTCCGTTGAGGACGGTGAGGTTGGCGTTGGACAGGCCTTGGGCGGCTTGTTTGACGATTTCGGGGAGTTGTTCGATGAGCAGCTGGTCGAGGGCGATGCGGTTGTTGGATGCGGCGGCCTCGGCCTGGATGCGGGTGCGGTCGGCTTCGGCTTGGGCGAGGACGCGGACGCGTTCGGCTTCGGCTTCGGCGGGTTTGACGACTTCGGTCTGGAGTTGCTGTTCGCGCAGCTGGGCTTCCTTGCGGGCGCGTTCGGCTTGTGCGGTGAGCACTTCCTGCAGTGCGATGGCTTCGGCGAGGGGGCCGGCTTGGCCGGCTTCGGCGCGGGCCTTGTCGATGTCGCGCTGGTATTCGGCTTGCAGGATTTCGGTTTGCCGCTGGTATTCGGCGCGTTTGCGCAGTGATTCCTGTTCGGCTTCGGCGGCGGCTTGGGAGGCGGCGGCCTGGGCGATCTGGGCGTCGCGCTGGACGGCGGCGTTGTGGGGGGCGGCGAGGGCGGTGATGTAGCCGAGTCCGCCGTCGTCGATGGATTGGATCTGGAAGGAGTCGACCCACAGGCCGATGTTGCTCATTTCGACCTTGGAGGCGACGAGGACCTCGTCGGCGAGTCTCTGGCGTTCGCGGATGATCTCCTCGACGGTCATGGAGCCGACGATGGAGCGCAGATGTCCGGAGAAGATACGTCCGGTGAGCACGGACATCTCGCGTTCCTGCTCGGACAGGAAGCGCTGGGCGGCGTTGACCACCGATTGGGTGTCGTTGGCGACCTTGAACGCGATCACGGCGCGGACGTCGAGCTGGATGGCCTGTTTGGTGACGCAGCGTTCCTGGATCTCGGCTTCGAACATCGCGAGTGACAGGTAGCTGACCTTGCGGAAAAGTGGTATTACCCAGGCGCCGTGGCCGGTGATGACGCGGAACGGGGCGTTGTCCTTCGAGCGGCCGCCGCTGATCAGCATGGCCTCGTCGGGATCGGGCACATGGTAGCCCAGCACTGGTGTCTCCCTTGCTAATTCGATATTTCCCCACCCGGTCCGAGGTCGAGCGGGATCCACGGGACGACATCGACGATCCGACCGGGCTGGACGGCGACCACGAGAACGGTGGTTCCGGCGTCCAGGGGTTCGCTGGATCGCGCGATGTACAGTTCCGTGCCCCCTCTGATCGCGACCAGGACCTCCCCGAGCATGCCTGCGCCCCGGATCGGCGATGTGAGCTTACCGGTAGAACCGAGTACCGGGTCCTCCAACGTGGGAACTCCTTGTGAGACAGGGGATGAACGGTGCGGACCTCAATGTAATGCGGGGTGGTGTGGCGGAGTGCCGCACCAAGGACGAATACCGGCCATATCGGTCAAATGGGGCGTATATTCGCAGGTTTCGATATGGCCTCCCCTGGGAACGGGGTCTGTTCAAGTCGCCGATCGCCTGGCAGGCTGAAGCGGTGACTTCTCCTCCGGATATGCCGGCGACGACGGCGGATTCCGCATCCGGCCGTCTCGATGCCGCAGTGTTCAAGGTGGCCGGTGTAGTCGTGATCGGCGCGATCATGTCGATCCTCGACGTGACCGTCGTGACCGTCGCACTGCCCACCTTCCAGCACGAATTCAACACCAGTTACGCGATTGCGGCCTGGACGATGACCGGGTACACGCTGGCGCTGGCCAGTGTCATTCCGCTCACGGGATGGGCGGCCGACCGATTCGGCACCAAGCGGCTGTACCTGCTCGCACTCACCTTCTTCGTTTTCGGTTCGGTGCTGTGTTCCACGGCGTGGAATATCGAGTCGCTGATCGCCTTCCGTGTTCTGCAGGGGCTCGGCGGCGGCATGCTCATGCCCTTGGGTATGACGATCATGACCCATGCCGCCGGTCCGCAGCGGATCGGCCGGGTGATGGCGGTGCTCGGTGTGCCGATGCTGCTCGGCCCGATTCTGGGCCCGATTCTGGGTGGCTGGCTGATCGGCAGTTTCAGCTGGCACTGGATCTTCCTGATCAACGTGCCCGTCGGCATCATCGGCCTGATTCTGGCGATCGTGGTGCTGCCCTCGGACCGGCCGGAGCCGTCGGAGTCCTTCGACGTCCTCGGAATGCTGCTGGCCTCACCGGGTCTGGCGCTGTTCCTGTTCGGTGTGTCCTCGATTCCCGAGCAGCACACGGTGGCCTCGGCGCGGGTGCTGGTGCCGGCCGGGATCGGCCTGGTGCTGATGATCGGGTTCGTCTTCCATGCCCTGCGCACCGAACATCCGCTGATCGATCTGCATCTGTTCCGTAACCGCCAGTTGACCTTCGCGGTGCTGACCGCGGTCTTCTTCGCGGTGGCGTTCTTCGGTTCGGGTTTGCTGCTGCCGAGTTATCTGCAACAGGTTCAGGGTAAATCGACACTGGTGACGGGACTGCTGATCGCTCCGCAGGGCCTGGGCGCGATGCTGACCATGCCGGTCGGCGGCAGGCTCGTCGACAAGATCGGTCCCGGCAAGGTGGTGCTGACCGGTCTGTCGGTCATCGGGGTGAGCATGTTGTTCTTCACCCAGCTCTCGGCCGACACCTCGCTGCCGCTGATGTGTGTGGCGCTGTTCGTGATGGGTCTCGGTATGGGCTGCACGATGATGCCGACGATGACGGCGGCGATCCAGACGCTGACCCATGCGCAGGTCGCGCGTGGTTCGACACTGATGAACATCGTCAACCAGGCGGCTGGGTCGATCGGCACCGCGACCATGTCGGTGGTGCTGACCAACATGCTGGACAATCAGCCGTTGGCGCAGGCCGCGATCGGTTCTCAGTACGACCCGAGTATCGCGGCGAAACTGCCGCCGGGAGCGCTCGATACGGGATTCGAGCAGGCCGCGACGGCCTATTCGCACACCTACATCGTGGCGGTGGTCTTGATCGCGGTGACCTTGATCCCGGCGGCGTTCCTGCCCCGGACCAAACCCAAGCTGCCCCAGGAGGGCGCGGATGCCGCGGTCCTGATGGGCCACTGACCTCCCTCGCGTGCGGGCACCGAGTGCCGTCGTGCATCGAATGCCGTTCCGGGCGTCGGCGTTTCAGCCGCCGTCCGGGACGGCATTCGTGGTTTCGGGCACGGCCCGCAAGTTGGATCGCTGATTAATTGCTGACGATCTTCATGTGACAGTTGGATCACTTTCGGTGAGGCACCGGCGATTCGAGTTGTACCGTTGAATTCCCAGTTCAATTGCACTAGAGCAGGTGATCGAAAGGGGAGGTCATGTCGCTGCACAAGAGTTTGCTGGGATCTCGGCCCGGGCCTGCGGAGGACATCTCCGCGCCTGCCGAGGGTTCGCTCCCTCCCGAAGCGCTGGCCACCGGCGGGGTGTTGCTCACCGCTGCCGGGCTCGCGCTGATCGGCCCCTTGGCCGCGGCGTTGCTGATCCGCTCGCGAGGCGCGGTGGGCGCCGACGCGGCGACCGCTCCGCTGGTGCTGGCGTCGCTGGCCGTGGTCCTGGCGGTGGCGGCGGGGACGGCATTGTTCGTATCCGCTTGGCGGCGTGCTCATTCGCGGAATCCGCTGCCGGCGACCGATTCGTTACCTCCCCGCGGCCCCGGCGGTGGACTATGACTCTCGCGGAGATCGAACCGGTGAACAGTGAGGGCGGACTGCGGTGCCGCCTGTTGCAGGAATTGGTTGTCGTCGAGGATGAGTCGCGATGCAAAGAAGCGGCAGGAGTGCTGCTCGAGCGCGCCTATCGGCGCTGGTCGGGCCGGGTGGACTGTGATCGGTTCCCGCCGCTGCAGCGGTGGCAGGGGGTCGAGCCGGGTTGTCTCGGCGGAGCGGAACGATTGCCGGGCGCGCTGATCGCCGCGGCGGCCGCGGGTCGTCGTGCGCCCGCGACCGGACTGCCGGCCCTGTTGCAGGCGGCGGTGGTGCTGCATTCGGGATGTCCGGTGCTGGTGCATGACACGGCGCTTCCCGGTCGCGGGGCGGGGCCATTGGCCGATTCGCTGCGCCACGGCGTGCTGGTGTCGATCTACGGGCTGCGCGAGGACGATATGGCGCTGGCCGAGAGTGTGCTGGCCGGATGTGTGCGGCTGGGGGTGCTGCAATTGGTGGAACGATTTTCGCGATGGCTGCCCGTGCGGGCGGCGCATCGTGCGGTGTCGGCGCCCGGCGCTGAGCCGGGCGCCGACACCGGAGGTGACGGTTTCAGCTCGCCGGCGCCGGTTCGGGCTGTGGATCCGATTGCGGCGCGCGGTGACGCAGTAGTACCAGTCCCAGTAGTGCCGCGGCGAGGCTGAAACCGGCGCTGATCCAGGATCCGTAGGACATCGCCGAGGTGAACGCCGATTTCGCGGGTTCGTCGAATCCGAGTGCGAAGGCGCTGCCGATGTTGTCGCGTGCGGCCGCGGGCGCATCGGCGGGCATATGCGAGGTGAACACTCCTGCCAGGACACTGCCGAGGACCGCGATGCTGATGGCCATGCCGACCTGCTGGATGGTGTCGTTCATCGCCGACCCCACCCCGGCGTGCTCGAGCGGGATGGCGCTCATGATCGCGGCGTAGGCCGCAGGCCCGGCCAGGCCGCCTCCGATGCCCATCACCAGCATCGAGACCAGTACCCACAGGTAGTTGTCGGCTTGGGCCAAGATCACGAACGCCGCGGCCATCACCGCCAGTCCTGCCACGATGAGGGTCTTGTTGCTCAGGGTCTTGCCGAGGGTGGCGCCCAGGCCGTTGCATACCGCGGCGGCGACGGCGTAGGGCAGTAATGCCAGCCCGGCCTTCATCGGGCCGTAGCCGAGGACGAACTGCAGGTACTGGGTGAGCATGAGCATGACCGCGCCCATGCCGAAGACCATCAGGAGCAGGGTCAGGCAGGTGCCGGTGAAATCGCGGTTGCGGAAGATCGCCAGCGGCAGCATGGGATGCGGGCTGCGGTACTCCCAATACATGAAACCGGCCGAGGTGAGGACCGCGAGGGCGATCACCGGGATGTTCCATTCGCGTTCGATGATCACATACACCGTGGCGGTGAGGGCCACGATCGACAGCAGCACACCGGCCGCGTCGACCGGGCGTTGTTGTCCGTAGGTTTCGGGCATCAGGACCACGGCGGCGACGATCGCCAGGATCGCGACCGGAATATTGAGCAGGAACACCGATCCCCACCAGAAATGTTGCAGCAGAAACCCGCCAAGGGTCGGGCCTGCGACGATGCCGACCATGGAGACCGTGGACCAGCCGGCCATCGCCTTGCGGCGTTCACTGTCGTCGAAGGTGGTCATGAGGATCGACAGGGTCGACGGCATCAGCAGTGATCCGCCCACTCCCATCGCGGCGCGCGCGGCGATGACCTGCCACGGTTCGGAGGCCAGCACCGCCAGCAGTGAGGCCGCGCCGAAGACGGCCAGGCCGGTGATGAGCATGCGGCGGCGGCCGAACCGGTCGGACAGGCTGCCCGCGGTGAGCAGCAGTCCGGCGAAGACGAGGACGTAGGCGTCGAGGATCCACTGGATATCGGATGGACTTGCGTCCAGTTCGCGTATCAGTGACGGAATGGCGAGGTTGAGGACGGTGCCGTCGATCATCAGCACCAGCAGGGACAGGCACAGCACACCCAGGATCCACCAGCGGCGGGGATCGCGCTCGGGTGTACCCGCAGTTTCTCGTACAGTGTTCGATTCCACCGGAGCAGCCTACGATGAACTCGAACGGTGTGCGAGGGAATTACAGTGAAGTCGTGACCGAACCGATCAGCACAGTGTGGCTGCGGCCGACCCGCCCACCCCGGAAATCGGGCCTGACCCGCGATCAGATCGTCGCGGCCACCGTGGAACTACTCGATGCTCAGGGACTCGAGGCGCTGAGCATGCGCAAACTCGGCGCTCGGCTCAATTCCGGCGCGACCTCGCTGTACTGGTACGTGGCCAACAAACACGAACTGCTCGAACTCGCACTCGACGAGATGTGGGGCCTGGTCGAGATGCCCGAGCCGGAGGAACGGGACTGGCGCGAGGTCTTCACGACCTTCGCCTACAGCCTGCGCGCGACCCTGCGCACCCACCCCTGGGCGGCGACCCTGCTGGGGCAGCTGCCCAGTATCGGACCGCACGCCCTCGCCCTGACCGATCGCATGCGCCGCAGCTGCCTGCGCGCCGGCTTCGCCGGCCAGGACGTCTACCTGGCGGCCGGGGTGCTGATGAGTTTCATTCTGGGACAGATACTTCCGGAGATGAGCTACCGCAAGAGCGCCGGCGGCGAAATCGACCACGCTTCGATCCGCGAATCGGTGGACCGGCTGACGACGGACTACCCGCAGCTGCGCGCCGATTACCGCGACACCGTTCCCGCAGACCCGGAGATCGCGCGGGCACTGGCCTTCGACTTCGGATTGGTCTGCGTACTCGACGGATTGGCTGCTCGGCTCAACGAGCCCGATCGTCGCGATACATGCTCCGATAGGCGCCGATCACCTCGACCAGATGATCGACGACCTGATCGCGATCGGCGCGCAGAGATCCGTTGAGCCACGCGGCGAACAACCCCGCATTGCCCGAGGCCATCGTCACCGCCGCCATGCGCCGTCGCATCGGATCCGCGATATCGGTGAACAGGTGATCCTGGATCAGGCGGGTGAAGGTCGGCATCACCGAGATCGTCGTCTGGCCCAGCCCGGTACTCGAATACGGTTCCACCAGAAACAGTCGTGACTTGCGCGGATCGGCCAGCACCTTGTCGACCAGTACCGACGCGAGCTCACGATCACGCGCCGGATCGGCGATGGCCGCGAACGCGGTCATGGGTTCGCGGAAATCGTCGGCGACCTGGCGGTAGAGCGCGTCGAGCAGATCGTCACGGCCGGCGAAACTCTCGTAGAAATAGCGGTCGGTCAGCCCGGCACGGCGGCACACCGCACGCATCGTGACCGCGCCCGCCCCGGCCTCCCCGATCAGGTCCAGTGCGGCCTCCAGCAACGCGGTCCGGCGCGCTTCACGACGCTCGGTGAGCGTGGTTCCGCCCCAGATACGGGTGTCGTTTCCGGTGGAGTCCTGACCTGAGTGCACCCGGTCGAGCCTATCGGTTCACCACAACATGGCCGCACCGCGCGGTGGCGGGTCAGCCGAGGATCTCATCGAGATAGCACCACCGCCAGGTCTCACCGGGCTCCACACTGCGCATCACCGGATGCTCGGTGCCGTGGAAGTGCTTGGTGGCGTGGTTGCCGGGCGAGGAATCGCAACAGGCGATATGACCGCAGGTCAGGCACATACGCAGATGAACCCACATGAGTCCTTCGGCGAGGCACTCCGAACAGGCATCGGGATGGTCGGGAACATGAGTGTGGGGTGCGGCCAGCAGATGCCGGCAACCACCGCTCACTGGTGCGCTCAGCAGATCGCCGCTCTCGTCGTCATCGGCCTCGCCGATCCGGTCGATCGTCGATTCCTCCAGATCGATCGAGGTCATCACCTGTTCGAGGACTTCGTGATCGATACCGCCCGCATCACGGGCGGCCAGCACCGCCTCGCGTTCGGCGTGCAGCATCACCAGCCGCAGGCGGCGGTACTCACCGCTGGGGGTGATACGCAGTGATTCGGCCCGCCCGAGTTGTTCCCACGCGGCGTGGGTGCGCCGGGCCGCGCCCTCGCGCAGGTTGGCGACGACCTCAGGCGGGGTTTCCGGGGCGACGGCACCGTCGAGGGCGGCCAGCCCGGCACTGGTGGCCTGCTGCAACAGCGCCGCTTCCTGCAGTGCGTCCTCGGCCCGGCTGGGACCACGCAGTTGCAGCACCCGCACCAACGCGGGCAGTGAAATGCCCTGCAGCAGCAGAGTTCCGCCGACGACCACCAGGGCCAGCAATTTCAGCGTCGCCAATTGCGGTGTGTCGTCGGGAAGCAGGGTCGCCGCCGCCAGCGTGACGACACCGCGCATCCCCGCCCACGACACCACCGCCGGCCCGGTCCAAGCCGGTCGCGGCTTACCGCGCGGGCGGCTCTCGACGAACCACGAGAAATAGGTCGCCGGGAACACCCAGATCGGGCGCACCACCACGACGGTGGCCAGCACCGCGACCGCGGTAACCACGATCGTCGTGTTGTCGAGACCGGAATTCCACGCGTCATCGACGATATGGCGGACCTGCAGTCCGATCAGCAGGAAAACCGCGCTCTCCAGCAGGAACTGGATGGTGCGCCAATTGGTGCGCTCGGCGACCCGCGAGGCCGCCGACTGCCAGACCGGCGCGCCCTGCCCGAGGATCAGACCGCACACCACCACCGCGATCACACCGGAGGCGTGCGCGGCCTCCGCGGGCAGATACGCCGCGAACGGAGCCAGCAGCGACACCCCGGTATCGAGCACCGGATCGCTGATACGCCGGCGCAGCAACACCAGCACGCCCGCCGCGGCGACGCCGATGACCGCGCCGCCCGCGGCGGCATAGACGAAATCGGCGCCGGCCTGCCACACACTGAAACTGCCCGCCAGTGCCGCGATCGCGGTGCGCAGCGATACGAGCGCGGTGGCGTCGTTGAACAGCGATTCGCCCTCGAGCAGGGTCACGATGCGCCGCGGCATACCGACCCGGCGCGCGACCGCGGTGGCGGCCACCGCATCCGGTGGGGCGACGATCGCGCCCAGTGCCACGGCCGCCGCGAACGGCACCGGCAGCAACAGCCACACCACCGCTGCGACCGCGAAGGTCGTGGCCAACACCAGCCCCACCGACAGCAGCGTGATCGACAACTTCTTGGGTTTGAACTCCAGCAGCGATGTACTGATCGCGGCGGTGTAGAGCAGCGGAGGCAGCAGCCCCAGCAGCACCCATTCGGGATCGATGTCGATCTGCGGGACGAACGGCAGATACGACGCCACGACTCCCGCGAGGGTGAGCAGCAACGGCTCGGCCATTCCGATCCGGCGTGCCAGCGCCGCCAGCGCCACCGCCACGGCGAGCAACACCACGATTCCGAACGCGATATGCACGCGCCCATCGTGCCAGTTCCACCGATCGCCGCTCACATCCCGGGCGACTCCGGCCGGCGTGCGGCGCGGCGGGGTCAGCCGGGGGCGTGCTCGCCGATCAGATTCTCCGGGGTCCGCCCGGTGAGGAAACGCCGGATCTGGGCGGCGGCGACCTCGTAGGCGCGGGTGGTGCTGTGGCTGCTGGTGCCGGCGGTGTGCGGGGTCAGCAACAGTCCGGGCGCGCCCCACAACGGATGCCTCGGTGGGAGAGGTTCGGGATCGGTGACATCGATCGCGGCCCGCAACCGATGCGAAACCAGTTCCGCGACAAGGGCATCGGTGTCCACGACCGGCCCGCGCGAAACGTTGACCAGGATGGCGCCGTCACGCATGCGGGCCAGCATCGGCGCATCCATCAATGCCCGGGTCCGGTCGGTCAGCGGCACCGCCAGCACGACGATGTCGTGGTGGGCCAGCAGGTCGGGCAGCTCCTGCACGGCATGCACACCCGGGCGGGCCGTACTCGCCACCGTGGTGACCGCGGCCCGGAACGGAGCAAGGGCCGCGGTGAGCGCCTGCGCGAGATCACCGGCGCCGACGATCAGGACACGTTTGCCGTACAAGGTGTCGGTGTCGCGGGTGTCCCAGCGGCGTTCCTGACGGGTGCGGGCGAAAGCGGGAAAGTCGCGGCACACCGCGATGAGCGCACCCAGTACCCATTCGGCGACGCCTTCGCCGTGGGCGCCGCGCGCGGTCGACAGCAGCACACCGTCGGGTAACTGCCCGATCCAGCGGTCCGCGCCCGAGGTGAGCAGTTGCACCAGCTGCAACTTCGGTAATCGGCGGGCCAGGGCGAGGGCTCCCGGATCGGGCCGGAAGTCGGGGATCAATACGCGGGCGTTGTCGGCTCCGGGCGGAAGGGCATCGCGCCGGTAGTACAGGGTCCGCACCCGGTCCACCCGCGACAGCGCCGTCACCCCGAATTCGTGCGGTACGAGCACGGTGACCTGCTCGGCCGCGGCCGCAATCGGCTGACCCACGACAGGATGTTGTTGTTTCACCGACGGTCGCCTTCCCACATCGGCTGCGGGCCGGGCGGGGCGAAACATTCGTCCGCGCCCGGCATATCTGCCCACGGTAGTCGTCGTGGCCGGTGCGGGCCCCGGCTTCGCCGCGCCGGGGCGGTGTGCGGGCGGTGGCCGGGCAGTGCGGGGCTCATCAACTCGGCGACGAATGTCGTTCCAGCTCGAATCCGGCGTCACGCCAGGCCAGCACGCCGCCGTCCAGGCTGGCGGTGTCGTAGCCCTCGCGGGCCGCCAGGGCGGCGAACCGCAGCGACAGATCACCGACCGGGCAGACGAAAACCACCGGGCGCGAACGGGAGAACGGCACACCGTGGGCGAACATCTCGTCGAGCCGATCGGCGCGGACATTGATCGCGCCGGGGATGTGGCCGATGCGGTAGGCCATCGCGCCGCGGGTGTCGACGATCGTGGGGCGCGCGAGGGCGTCGAGGTCGCGCAGCCGCTGCGGTGACAACCGTGCGACAGCGTCGAGTTCGGTGGTCGTGACAGGCGCGACAGCGGTGGCGCGGCCGAACAGATCGGGCCGGCGCTTTTTCACATACGACAGATACGGTTCGAGCCGATCGCAGACGATCATCACCGCGACGACCGGCTCCGATCCGGGTGGGCGTGCGCGCAGTACCTCGACGGCGGCGGCGTAGGCCGCACCGCTGGTCGGGCCGGCGAGCACGCCGTAGCCGGTGGCCAGCTCGAGGGTCGACTCGATCGCGCGCGCCGAGTCGATGGTGACGATCCGGTCGTAGAACTCGGGCCGGAACAGGCCCACATCCCACATCTCGGTCTCGGATCGAATGCCGGGAATGAAGTCCGAACGTTGTGATACGACCGCGATCGTGCGCAGGTCGGGATTGTGTTCGCGCAGATAGGTCGCGGTGCCGCGGGTGGACCCGGTGGTGCCCAATCCGCCGATGAGATAGTCCGCGCGCAGCCCGGCCGCCGCGAGGTCGTCGTGGATTTCGCGACCCGTACCGTGATAGTGGGCGTCGATGTTCTTCTCGTTGGTGTACTGCGACGGATGATGGTAGGCGCCGGGGCTTTTCGCCATCGTCGTCTCGATCACCGAGTACACGTCGTTGGGAGTGGTTGGGTCCGGGCATTCCGACAGCCCGGGCAGTTCCTCGATCCGGGTGCCGAGCAACTGCAGCAGATCGCGGACCTCCTCGACCTTGATGCGGTTGGTGATCGCGTGCAGTCCGATGCCGTGCCGGGCCCCCAGCACCCGCAGTGCCTTGGCCGTGTTGCCGCTCGAGGCCTCGATCAATGTCTGCCCGCGAGCGGCGATCTCGTCGATATCGTCGCCGATCATGCCCCAGGCGACCCGGTCCTTGACCGAACCGAACGGATTGCAGAATTCGAGTTTCGCGTACAGCTCGACATCGGCGAGCCCGTGCACCGCCGGGTCCAGGCGCAGCAGCGGCGTATCACCGATGAGTTCGGTGATGTGGTCATAGCGCATCACGACCTCCGCGCGGGCGCGGGCGCCGGTTCGGGTGGTGCGGGCCGGTAGTCGGCGTCCGGGTACAGGTGGAAGCCGTCGCGATAGTCGACGGCGATCTTCGGCGGCAGCGGATGCTGCGCGGCCCGCGCCGCCGACAGATCCATGTGATAGGCACCGGTATTGGGGAATACGAGTACATCACCGGGCCGGGGCAGCCGCGGCAGCCACACCTTGTGGTTGGTGATCAGGTCTCGTTCCAGGCACAGATGCCCGGCGATATAGACCCCGATCGGGCCGTCGTCGCCCGCCTCGCCGGACCGGGAAACACCGGATCCGGGACCGGGAAACAGTAGCGGGTCCACCATCACCTCCTGATCGGCCGGGGTGATCGTGTCACGCCCGATGTCCACGCTCACCACGATGCTGCCGTCCACCATCGGTTTCACGAATTCCACCCCGGCCACGGTGATTCCGGCGTGATCGAGCAGCGCCTTACCCGGTTCGCACCACAGTTCGAGCAGATTGTCGGCCAGTACCCGGGCCAGCGGCTGCCCGTCGTGCGCCGGTAACCGGGCCGCGAGCAGATCATCGAGCATCCGGGTCGCGGGTTCGGTATTGGCGTATTTGTGGAAGACCGGAACACCGTGTGCGCCGGTGTCGTGGATCTGATAGCCGAAGGTGTTCGCGCCCCAGCTCATCGGCTCGCCGTGACCGAACAGCGACTGCCGCAGCGCGCGCGTGTATCGATCGAAACGGTCCGGGTCGGCGGTGAACACCTGCCGGAACCCGCCACCGATATCGATCACCTCCGGAGCCAAGCCGTGGGTGTGCGCGCGTTCGATCCAGCTCAGGCATGCCTGCACGGCCCGGACCCGGTCGCCGAGCTCGCCGGTATCGAGATGAAAGGCGAACCCGCGCAGCATGATCCGGTCCCGGGCGGCGGCCAGCACAGTGAGCAGTTCGTCGACTTCGCCGGGGCCGATACCGAATCGGCTCACCGCGCCCGCACCCGAGGGTCCCGGGAAACCGGTCAGGCGCAGCAGGACCGGCACCGGCGCGGCGGGATCGGCCAGGGCGGCCAGTTCGGCGAGTTCCCATCCATTGTCGACATTGACCGTGACACCGGATCCGGCGAGTGCGGTGAGCAGGCGCCGGCCCTTGGGGCCGGTCACCTCGATATCGGCGACCGGGAAACCGGCCTCCCGGGCAGCGGCGAGTTCGTGGGCGGAGGCGACATCGACCGCGATTCCCGCGCCGTGCGCGGTCCGCAACAATGCCCGCGACTGATTCACCTTGTGCGCGTAATAGATTCGCGCCGGTAACCGGTGCCGGCGGGGCACCGACCGCAGCCGCGCGAGATTGTCCAGATAGACCTGCGGGAACAGCAGATGTATCGGGGTGCCGAATCGGGCCAGCGCGCCGGTGAGCGCTGCGGGGGTATCGAGGAAGGCGCGCACCAGCGGATGCAGCAATCCCGGTAAGGCGGGTGGTGTGCTCATCGCGCGGTGTCCGGTGTCGCGGGGGTGGGGTTGTAGCCGCTGTCGCGCAGCGCCTCGAACGCGCGATGCCGATTGCGGGCGCTGCGGAATTCGGCCCGCACGCGCTTGCTGACCAGATCGATCTCGTGGACGGTGATCCGCATCGATTCCAGAACGGTGCCGATGGTGCGCACACAGTGCTTGCAGTTCATATCCGGCACAAAGAACAGGTGATCGGCGGAACCGGTGAACTCTGCTGCTCCACCATCGGATTCGATGACCTCGAGGCCGGTCACGGTCTCGCAGAACAGGGTCACGAACCGGTCGACGACATCGGGCAGCACACTGTAGTGGCCGCCGTCGAGCCGATGCGGCATGGCGGCCAGGCACGACGGGCGTTCCCCCGTCGGCAGCAGCGCGTACTGGCGCGAGATCAGATCCAGTTCGTCGTGGTACTTGTCGATGGCCGCCTCGGGCGACAACCCCTCTTCGGTGGTGGCGCGCCGCATCACGGTGTGCGCGTCGCGGATGGTGGCGTCCTTCATCGCGCGCTGGGTGGCCACCGTTCGCGCGGAATAGCGCACGGTGCCGTCGGATTGGGTGTCGAACGCGGCCGCGATCATGCCGCGCCGATAGGTGGAGGCCTGCTGCTCCCAGTACCAGCGGGTCGCGACCGCGGCGAAGATCCCCGAATCGCGCAGGCCGCGAGCGAATTCGGCCGGTGTGCGATACGGAGTGCCGGCTGCCAGCAGCGCGTGCTGGGCCAGCGCGCGTCCGGTGGCCTCGATCCCGACCCGGAAGATGTCGACCGGATCGTGATCGGTCGTGGTGGCGGCCAGGATCGCGTGATCGTGCCCGCTCAACGCAGCCATCCGGGCCGCGGACGCGGGGTCGGCGTGCAGGCTGTGCCACAGTGCGAGCACGGTTTCGCGGACCGCGACCGGCACGATCGCGCCCAGCCCTCCATCCCGGATGTGGCCGGTGTTGGGGATGCCGTCGCTGTCGGTCCAGGTGATCCGATGGGTCGCGGTGGTGACCTGATCGGCGCGGCACGGCGACATGAACGCCTCCAAATACAGGCGCTGCGACAATGTGAGGCGCGCACCGGGTTCGGGCCGCATCGGTGTGCGGGTGACCGTGACGGTGCGCGGGCCCGTGGTGGTCGCGCCGGCGAACAGGCCGGGATGGGCGAGTTCGGCGAGAATCCGTGAGGCGCCACGACGATCGTAGTCGGCGGCGGAGCCGGTGACGGCGGGAGCGGGGTCGTCGCGGTGTGTGGTCATCGCACCTCCGTGGCGAGAGTGGTGAGACAGTCGAGGAACCGATCTATCTCGTCGGCGCCGGTGTAGATGTGGGTACTCACGCGCACCGAATCCTCGTCGGCGGCAACCATATCGGTGTGATGCTGTGACGATGCGCCGATATCGGCGGGCACACAGTGCGCGCCGGTGCGGACCAGGAAACCCAGTTCCGACAGCACGAATCCGAGATCGGTGGCGCCGATGCCGTCCAGGGTGAACGACACGATGCCGTAGCCGGTGTCGCAGGGACCGTGCGCCGGGCCGGGGGGTAGCCGCAGCCCCGGTATCGATGCCATCGTGTCGATGAGCCTGCGGGTGAGCCGGTGATTGTGCCGGGCGATGGTGTGCACACCGATCGAATCGAGCACCCGCAACGCGGCGCCGAGGGCCAGAATTCCCGGCAGGTTGTGCGTCCCGCCTTCGAGCAGGCCCGGCATCTCGGCCGGCAGCAATGCCGAATCGCGCACCCGCACAGCCGAATTGCCGCCGGGCAGGAACGGGCGCAGCCGGTCGTGGACGCGGCTGTGACAGAACAGCACCCCAGTGCCGGGCGCACCGAACATCTTGTGCGCCGAGAGCACCGCGAAATCGGCGCCGAGCTCGCGCACATCGATGGGCAGATGACCGGCGCTCTGGCTGCAGTCGAAACACACCGCCACCCGCGGGCCGATCAGGTCGCGGATCTCCTCGAGTGTGTTGCGCGCACCGAATACGTGATGCAGGTGGCTGACGGTGAGCAGCCGGGTGCGGGGGGACAGTTTGGCGGCGATATCGGCGGTGTCGGCCTCGCCCAGGGCGGTGGTGCGGTAGGGGACCAGCCGGATGTGGCGGCCGAAGTGCGCGAGAGTGGCTCGCAACTGCAGCCACGGGTAGACGTTGGAGGCGTGGTCGCGTGGGCTGTAGAGGATTTCGTCACCATCGTCGAGTGCGGTCAGGCCCCACGACAGTGCGACGGCGTTGAGTGCGGCGGTCGCGCCGGAAGTGAAGACCACCTCGTGCGGCAGCGCGCCGAGAAAACGGGCGGTATCGGCGCGGACCTGTTCCACCGCGCGGGTGAGGGTCGTGGCCCACGGGTAGGTGCCGCGTCCGGCGTTGGCGGTGCGGCGGCGATGGTAGTCGTCGATCGCCTCGATGACCGGCAGCGGTTTCTGGGTGGTCGCGGCGCTGTCGAGATAGACCGGGCCGTCACCGCCGAGTGCCGGGAACAGCGCACGGATGGCCGCGATGTCCGGGGCAGAATCCGGTGTTAAAACCGCTGCGGGGGATAATATTTCGGGCGACCCGGGCAGTGCCGGACCGGCGGGTGCGGGACCGGAAGCTGGTGACCACAACGTGACGCTCCCTTCGGCTCGTACGCTGGCGACCGTATCCACGATACCCACACTTGCGAATCGGGTCGCGGACAACGCATTTCATTCCGGCGTTCGCTCGCAGCGGGCCGATCAGTTCCCGGCCGGGTCGGGGCCGCCGGGATTGCACATCGCCGCCACGGTGGCGTCGTAGCCGACCGCGGGCCGCCACGGTTCCAGATTCCAGCTCGGTTTGTTCGGCGCGACCAGCCGCGCCCACACCCAATGGCAGGCGAACTGGTCGTACATACCGGGGGAGTCGGCATCCGGTGTGGCGGCGACGATTTCGGACCAGGCCCGGTCCCGCGCGGCCGGGAACTGGTCCTCGCGCCCGGCGGGGGTCGGATAGACGTGCAGGCGGCGGCCATCGGCGTCGTCGGTCCACTCGATGTGGTCGATCAGGGCGACGCCGGCGTACGGATCGGTCGTCGGCTCACCCGGCTGCGGGCCGGTCGCCGGTGCGCTGATCGGCGGCGGCGCCGGGACCGCGGCGTGCGGGGACACCGGGCTCGCGGAAACCGCCGCGGACGAGGCCGGCGTGTCGGCGGGGGCCAGGTCGGCGGAGTCGTCACCGCATCCGGCCGCGACCAGCACGGCGGCCACCGCCAGCGCGGTCACCGGACCACGCCGGACCGGTCGTCTGCACCGGATGTCCGGTCGCATCGGTCCCCCTTCGGTCGCACCCGTCGAACCTCGGGCTCACGCTACCCGCCGCCCTCGCGCGCACGGGAATCGGCGGGGCGAATGCTCACCGGGCCCGGACAACGGCGGAATCGACGTAGAGTAGTACGGGTGGCCGCACAGTTGACCAAGGGACAGGTGGACCGTCTGACCCACGACGACATCGTGGTGTCCGTCCAGCACAGCGAACCCGTCGATGTATCGGCGCTGCTGCTGGATTCGGCCGGAAAGGTCCGCGGCGAATCCGATCTCGTCTTCTACAACCAGACCGCCGCGCACGGTGTGCGGCTGGCTTCCGACCGGCCGGAGGTGTCGATCGGATTGCGTTCGCTGCCATCGGAAGTCGAACACGTGCGGATCGTGGCCTCGCTGCCCGAACCCGAATCGCGCTTCGGTGACCATCCGCCGGCGGTGCTGACGGTGTCCGACGGCGCGGGAAATCCGGTGTACGAGTACAGCGTCGACGGCCTGGGTGAGGAGTCCGCGGCGATCATCGCTGATCTGGACCGGGTGGGCAGCAGCTGGCAGCTGCGGCCCCTGGGACACGGTTTCCCGGCCGGGTTCGAAGCATTGGTCACCGCGCACGGCGTCGCGGTGGGCTCTTCGGCCGAACAGCTGCCCTATCGCGGTCCCGCCGTGCTGGACCCCGGTCAGGAAGTGGCGCTCAACCACATCCGCGACGGCGAGCTGTCGATGGTGCGGATGGGTGTGGGCTGGGATCCGATGAAGGTGCACGGCCCGCGCGGCCTGCGCCCGCTGGAGGTCGACCTGGACGCCTCCGCGCTGCTGTTCGTCGGCAAGACCCTCGTCGACACCGCCTACTACCAGCAGCTGTCCTCACGCGATGGCGCGGTCCGGCACTCCGGGGACAATCTCACCGGTGACGGCAAGGGTGACGACGAGGTCATCACCGTCGATCTGGCCCGGCTGCCCGCGCAGGTCTCGGCGGTGGTTTTCGTGGTCACCTCCTATGCCGGGCACACCTTCGAACGCATCAGCAAGGGGTACTGGCGTCTGGTCGACGGCTCCACGACGGCCGAACTCGCGCGCGGCAATCTCAGCGGCGGCGGCCCGCATACGGGGATGGTGGTGGCCAAGGTGTATCGCGACGGGCCGGTGTGGCGGGTCGCGTCCATCGCGACACCCATCCAGGCGGGCCATCCGGTCGAGGCGGTGCCGCTGGTGATGCCCAACCTGTGAGCCGCGGTGAGCGAGCGGTTTGCCAGGGCTGGTGTGTGCGGCCCGGCATCCCTACTATGACCTCTCGCGGGACCGGCACGGAAAATATATCCGGACGGTCCGGTGCCATCGGAACTCGATGGTGGTGGTATCCGTCGGCCGCACTCGCGCTGTGGACGGTGACGGGTGTCGAGGAGAGTGGACCGTAGGGGCGAGATGACAGCACCGGCAGTGAGATGTCTTGTCTGGGAATTGGACAACACGGTATGGGACGGTGTGGTCTGCGATTCGACCAGTGGTGCGTTGCGTGCGGACGCCGTGCGGGCGCTGCACACCCTCGGCGGCCGGGGAGTGGTGCACGCGGTCGCCAGCCGCGGTGAATGGGCTTGGACGACCGACAAATTGGAACGTCACGGCCTCGACGAGTTGTTCGCCGCCGTCGATGTCGGGTGGGGGCGCAAATCGGCGGCGATCACCCGGATCGCGGCACAACTGCGGATCGAACTCGACGCGATCGGCTATATCGATGCCGAGGCGATGGAACGCAGCGAGGTCGCCCACGCGCTCCCGCAGGTGCGCTGCTACGCCGGCCGGCACGTCGATGTCCTCACCGCGCTACAGGAATTCCGGGCACCGCACACCTCGGTGCCGCCGCCTACCTCACCGATGGGCTTCGCTCACATCAGCGCGCAATGAGCGGCCACCGCGAACCGCGGTGGCCGCTGCCGAGCCGTGCCGCGAATCAGGCGCTGTCGCTGTTGATCTCGACGATGGGCAGCACCAACGCGGCCGGGGCCGACGCCGGAACCACCGGCCGGCGCGGTGTCACCGGGGAGATGCGCCGGTAGGGGGCGTCCTGGACGGGGCGAGTGTCGTTCTCGCCCTTGTTCGGCCACATCGCGGCCGCGCGTTCGGCCTGCGCGGTGATCGTGAGCGACGGGTTCACCCCGAGATTCGCCGACACCGCGGCACCGTCGACCACACTGAGCGTCGGATACCCGTACACCCGGTGATACGGGTCGATGACTCCTCGGCCGGGGTCGGCGCCGATCGCTGCGCCACCCAGGAAATGCGCGGTCAGCGGAATGTTGAACACCTCGCCCCAGGTGCCGCCCGCGATGCCGCCGATCTTCTCCGCGACCCGGCGGGTCACATCGTTACCGGCGGGGATCCAGGTCGGATTCGGTTCGCCGTGGCCTTGTTTGGAGGTCAGTTTGCGGCCGAACGCGCCGCGCTTGGTGTAGGTGGTGATCGAATTGTCCAGATGCTGCATCACCAGCGAGATCACCGTGCGCTCACTCCAATTGCGGACGCTGAGCATGCGCAGCAGGGTGACCGGATGGCGCAGCACCTCGAGGACGAACCGCAGCCATCGCGGTACCCGGCCGCCGCCGTCGACCATCAAAGTCTGCAGCAGGCCCATGGAATTGGAGCCCTTGCCGTAGCGCACCGGCTCGATATGGGTGTCGGGGGTGGGGTGGATCGAGGAGGTGATGGCCACCCCGCGGGTGAAGTCGCGGCCCGGATCCAGTTTCGGGGTCGCCGCCCCCAGGATGGATTCGGAGTTCGTGCGAGTCAGCTCGCCCAGACGCGGTGACAGATTCGGCAGAATCGCCTTGTCGCGCATCGCGAACAACAGCTTCTGGGTGCCGAGGGTGCCGGCGGCCAGCACCACGTGCCCGGCCGTATAGGACTTGGGCCGGCGCCGCAGCCGGGCGCCGGTGCGGCGGGTGTCGACCTGCCAGCTGCCGTCGGGCAGCGGCCGCACCGCGGTCACCGTGGTCAGTGGCAGCACCTGCGCGCCGGCACGCTCTGCCAGATACAGGTAGTTCTTCACGAGGGTGTTCTTGGCGCCGTGGCGGCAGCCGGTCATACATTCACCGCATTCCAGGCATCCGGTGCGGCGCGGGCCGGCACCGCCGAAATACGGGTCGGCGACCGTCTTGCCCGCCTCGCCGAAGAACACGCCGACCGGGGTTTGCACGAATGTATCGCCGACGCCGATATCGTCGGCGACCTGCTTGAACACCTCGTCGGCGGGCGTGATGTGCGGATTGCGTACCACGCCCAGCATTTTCGTGGCCTGCTCGTAGTACGGGGCGAGTTCGGCGCGCCAGTCGGTGATATCGCGCCACTGGTTGTCGGCGAAGAACGGCTCCGGCGGCACGTAGAGGGTGTTGGCGTAGTTGAGTGAACCGCCACCGACCCCCGCGCCGCCCAGGATCAGTACATCGCGCAGCAGGTGGATGCGCTGGATGCCGTAGCAGCCCAGTGCCGGTGCCCACAGGAATTTTCGCAGATCCCAGCTGGTGTCGGGCAATTCGTCATCGGCGAAGCGGCGCCCGGCCTCGAGGACCGCGACCCGGTAGCCCTTCTCGACCAGGCGCAGCGCGGTGACGCTGCCGCCGAAGCCCGAACCCACGATCAGTACGTCGAAATCGGTGTCGCGCGCGCTCATTGCGCACCTCCGGAATGCGCCGATACGCCGGGCCCGGCGAGGGGCTGGACGGGATGACTCATCGGGCCTCCTGAGAGTGTGTGTCGCCGCTGACGAAGGTCAACGCTACTACCCGGCACATTAGGTGTGTCGCTCGGTATCTGTAATCATTTCGGGGTGCTCATCGTCGTGCCGGCCTATCCGGAACTGCGAAAACGCCCAGATCGCCGTTCACTGCTGTAAGCACCGCTCTCGATATGGCAAGCTGAGTGGATGAGCACTCCACGATCCCGCGCTCGCGCCCGCACGATGGAGGAAATCGTGCGGATCGGGCGCGACCACCTGGCCGTGCACGGCGCCGCCGCACTGTCGCTGCGCGCGGTCGCCCGCGACCTCGGGGTGGTGTCCTCGGCGGTGTACCGGTACGTGCGCAGCCGCGACGAACTACTGACGATGCTGGTCGTGGACGGATACACCGAACTGGCCGATGCCGTCGACACCGCCCTGTCCACCGCGCCCGACGACAGCGCCACCCGGCTGCGGGTCCTCGCCCACGCCCTGCGCGACTGGGCGCTGGCCGAACCCGCCCGCTACGGGCTGCTGTTCGGCACCCCGGTGCCCGGCTACGACGCGCCCGCGCAGGAGACCGTCGTCCCCGGTACCCGGGTGATCGTGGCGCTGGTGCGGATCGTCGAAACCGCCTGCCGTACCGGCGAACTGACCGAACCCGCCGACTATGACGGTGTGCCACCGGAACTCGGCGCCGATATCGCTCGGATCAACCGGGAATTGGGCCTGCGGATCCCGGACTGGGCGATGGCCCGGACGCTGACGGTGTGGACAGCGCTTTTCGGAGCGGTCAGTTTCGACGTGTTCGACATGTACGGCGCGCAGACCTTCACCGATCGTTCTCAGGTTTTCGACATCCATCTGGACAATTTGGTCACGATTCTCGGATTGCGCGCTGCGCCAGCACAGTAGGCGCGCGGCGGGTAGGCATTCGTGCCCGTCATCGTGCACGATGTCACAACCCGATCAAGCCCACTCTCAGCTTTCCCTCACCCGGGAATGAAAGACTGAACGGCGACATGAACGACGAAACCGAACCGATCCCGGCGGTGGATCCCCGCGGCGGCGAACAGGCACGCCACGCGCGACCCCACGGCGAATCGCAGGAGGATCGGTCCGGAAGTCGCGGTGCGCGCACCGTTCCGGCCGCCACCCCGCCCTGGGACCGGCGCATGGCCGGTGAATCCGGGCAGCGCGGCAGCGAGCAGACGCGACGTCGAGCCCAGGCCGGGGCCGAGGCGGCCGAACCCGGCCGCCGCCGCGCGAAGAGCGCGGCCGCCGCCCCCGCCGAGTACGGCACTCCGGTACCGAATCGGCGGGCACGCCGCGCCCGCACCGAACCGCCATCACGACCGGGCGGCCGGAATCGGGCCGCACGGATCGGCGGACGACTGCTGGCCGCGGCCACCGCCGTGGTCGTGGTCAGTGGCACCGGCTTCGCCTATTACACCGAACGCAGTGTCGATCAGGGCTTCACCCGCTCCAACGCGATCAGCGACGCAGATGCCGCGGCCCTCGACGGCGACCTCAACATCCTGCTGATCGGCCTGGACACCCGCAAGGACCAGAACGGCAACGATCTGCCCAACGACATCCTCGACCAACTGCACGCCGGGGACAGCAGCGTCGGCGGCTACAACGCCAATTCCCTGATCCTGGTGCACATTCCGAAAGATCTGAAGAAGATCACCGCCTTCTCCGTCCCGCGCGACGACTACGTCGCGGTCTCGGGAATCCCCGGCTACGACCATGCCAAGATCAAAGAGGCCTACGGGCTGAAGAAGGCGGTGGTGGAACAGAAGCTGGAGAATCAGGGCGTCAAGGACAAGGTCGAACTCGAACGCCAGGGCCGCGAGGCCGGGCGCGAATTGATCGTGCAGACGGTCAAACAGCTCACCGGCGTGCCGATCAACCGGTTCGCCGAGATCTCGCTGGTCGGCTTCTACCATCTGGCCAATATCCTCGGCGGCGTCGATGTGTGTCTCAACCACGCCGTCGACGACGAGTACTACTCCGGTGCGGTATTTCCCGCGGGCCGCCAGCACCTCGACGCCGCCAACGCATTGTCGTTCGTGCGCCAGCGTCACGGCCTGGAGAACCAGGACCTCGACCGCACCCACCGGCAGCAGGCGTTCCTGACCTCGGCCGCCAAGGACCTCAAGGATTCGGGCACACTCACCAATTTCGGCAAACTGCAGGAACTGATCAACGCCGCGCAGCAGGACATCGTACTGTCGCAGGGCTGGAACCTACTCGACTTCGCGCAGACCATGGGTCGCGCCGGATCCATCCCGATCGAGTTCCAGACCCTGCCGGTCAAGGGATACGACACCGTCGACGGCCAGGACGTCAACGTCATCGATCCGAGCGCGATCAAGAAGGCCGTGCGGACCGCGTTCGGTGTGGCCGAACCACAGCCCAGCGCTCCCATCACCACCCCGACCAGCACCGTCGACGTCGTCAACGCCGGCGGTGCGAGCGGGATGGCGGCCAAGGTGTCGACTGCCATGGTGGGCAAGGGTTTCCACGAGGGCAACGTGGGCAACGCCACCTACAACGACGGCTCGAGTTCGGTGGTGTACTTCGGCTCCGGTGCCGACACCGACGCCACCCAGGCCGCCGATATGCTCGGTGGCCTGCCGACCGCGGCGTCGAAAACGCTCGACCCCGGACATGTGAAGATCGTGATCGGTGGCGATTTCAGCATGCCCGACAGCCTCGATCCCACCTCGTCGTCGGGCACCTCGACCACCGGATCGACCACGAGCAGCACCTCGGGCACCTCCGCCACCACCGACGACCGGCCCGACTCCGGTACGCCCGTCACCACGAGTATCGGCTCCGACATCCCCTGTGTGAACTGAGGACCGCGGCACCGGGGCGTCTACGATTCCCCGGTGACCGGATACGACGACGCGTTCGACCATCTCGATACCTCGCGGCTGCCCGAACGGCAGCGCCGCATCCTCACCGTGATCGCGGACGCGGTGCGGCGCAATGGATACGCGCCCTCCACCCGCGAGATCGCCGCGGCCGTCGGGCTGCGGTCGGCGTCGTCGGTGTCCAAACACCTCGGCGACCTCGAGGACAAGGGCTTTCTGAGCCGCGGCGCGACGGTGTCGCGGCCGATCGACGTGCGCCTGTTCCTCGCATCCACCGAAACCCGTGTCGCCGAAGCGGATTCGGTCACCGTGTCCGTGGTCGGCGATATCGCCGCGGGCACCCCGATCCTCGCCGAGGAACACGCCGACGACCAGCTCACCGTCTCCCGCCAACTCGTCGGTCACGGCACCGTGTTCGCGCTGCGCGTGCGCGGCGACTCGATGATCGATGCCGCCATCTGCGACGGTGACATCGTCGTCGTCCGCCGCCAGCACGAGGCACACTCCGGAGATATCGTGGCCGCGATGATCGACGACGAGGCCACGGTGAAGGTGTATCGCCACCGCGGCGGGCACATTCACCTCGAACCCCGCAACCCGGCCTACCCCGTACTCGACGGTGATCACGCGGTGATTCTCGGCAAGGTCGTCTCGGTCATGCGGCGAATGTGACCAACCTGCCCGACGCGCCCGAGCATCGATCGCCAAACGATAGCCACTGAACTAATCTGCGCAGGCAGGTTCCGCGCAAGACCGGACGGTAGTCGGAGGTGCACGTGGCGAGCAGTGATCGGGCGGGCAGGTTTACGGCGAGATATCGAATGCGCGGCAGCGCGCGGATCATGGCGGTGGCGGTCTCGGCCGCACTCGCCGCGATCACGGTGACCATGGTGAGCACAGCGGCCACCGCCGATCCGATCGTCGACTCCGGAGCGCCACTGGCACATCCGGTCGCACCAGACGGTTCCAAGATCGCCGAGTTCAGCGTTGTCGACGGCCGCAACATCACCATGAAGGTGTATTCCGCGGCCATGGACAAGGCGATCGTGGTCAATGTGCAGCGGCCCGCCGACACCTCGGTGCCGCGCCCCACGTTGTACCTGCTCAACGGAGCCGGTGGTGGTGAGGATACCGCCACCTGGGTCCATCAGGTGCCCGACGCGCTGGCCTTCCTCGCCGACAAGGATGTCAACGTCGTGCAGCCCATCGGTGGCGCGTGGAGCTACTACACCGATTGGCGCGCACCCGATCCGGTGCTGGGGGTCAACAAATGGCGCACCTTCTTCACCGAGGAACTGCCCCCGATCATCGACGCCGCGCTGGGAACCAACGGTCTCAACGCCATCGCGGGCCTGTCCACCTCCGGCACCTCGGTACTGCAATTGCCGATCGCCAAACCCGGCCTCTACCGATCCGTGGCCGCCTACAGCGGATGCGCGCAGATCAGCGACCCCACCGGATACACCTTCGTCAACCTCGCGGTGCACACCTGGGGCGGTGGCGACACCGTGAACATGTACGGCCCGCAGAACGATCCGATGTGGGCGGCCAACGACCCGTACGTGCACGCCGACCAGTTGCGCGGACTGCACCTGTTCATCTCCAGCGGATCCGGGTTACCCGGACCGTATGACACGCTCAACGGTCAGTACGCGCTGCCGGGTGCGTTCGGGCTGGCCAATCAGGTGGTCATCGGCGGCGTGATCGAGGCCGCGGTCAACTACTGCAGCCACAACCTGCAGACCAAACTCAACGACCTCGGCATCCCCGCCACCTACGACTTCACCCCCACCGGAACACATTCCTGGGGCTACTGGCACGACGCTCTGCTCCAGTCGTGGCCGGTGCTGGCGGCCGGGCTCGAACTGCCTGCCTGATACGCGCACCGCGAATACCGGGAACCGATCCGATGCCGTCAACGATCAGCGGCGGCCTGATCGGTTCCCGGTATCGTCACCGGCTCATCGCAACTGGCGGGCGGATCGACCCGCGAGCACGCCACCGGTGCGCGGGCCGGGCGATAATCGGCGGGCACCCCGCCGTTGCGGGCCAGGGTCGCGAACACCTCCACCGCGTCGGTGGGGCGGCGCACCAGATCCGGATCCGAGGTGACATCGACGGTGAACAGGCCGAAACGCGGTGCGTAGGTGCCCCATTCATAGTTGTCGGTGAGACTCCAGTAGTTGTAGCCGCGCACATTGATGCCGTCGGCCCGGGCACGCTGGATCCAGTACACGGTGTCGCGCAGATGGTCGGCGCGGGTGTAACCGTCGGGGCGGGGCGCACCGTTGTCGGTCGGCATCCCGTTCTCCACCACATACAGCGGTTTGCCGGGGAACTGGCCGGCGTAGTGGCGAAGCGCGTAGTAGATGCCCTCCGGTTGCAGCGGCAGCTCCCACATCGCCGGGGCGCCCGCCGACGTCGGTGACGAACCGGAATCGTCGGCGGGCCCGAAATAGTAGTCGACGCCGACGAAATCGAGTTTGTCGCGCACCTTGTCGACGAAAGGCTGATTGACCTCGGTCTCGGCGCCGGGCACGAATCCGATATTGCTGGTGACCATCGCATTCGGGTGCGCGTCGTGGATGATGTTGTAGATCCGGTTGTGTGCCTGCGCGAGCCGATCCAACGCCGCGGGCCATTCCTCGTTCGACAGCGCGCCGATGCGGCGCTCGGTGCCCAGATAGGCGGCCGGCTCGTTGATCGTCACCCAGATCGGATCGCGATCCCCGTAGCGCGCCACCACCTTGCTCGCATTGGCGACCCAGTCGTCGACCATGCCCTGATTGCGCCAGCCGCCGCGATCGGCCGCCCAGCCCGGATACACCCAGTGATCCAGCGTGAGTGTCGGGGTCATACCGGCGGTGCAGATCGCGTCGATGATCCGGTCGTAGGTGGTGAAGGCCTCGTCGTCCCAGCCGTCGGGATGCGGCTGAACCCGTGCCCATTCGATACTCATCCGGAAACTCGTGGCGCCCATCCGGGCGGCGCGGTCGATATCGTCGGCGTAATTATCGAGGAAGCGCACCGAATCGTGGTATGGCTCGACCGCGCCGGTGGCGATGTAGCGGGTCCAGTTGCTGTCGGGGGCATGGCCTTCGGTCTGGAAACCCGACGTTGCCACACCCCACACGAAATCCGGGCCCAGGGGAGCGGGGGCCGAGGCCGCCCGGCGCGCCGGTTCGGCGCCGGCGGGCAGCGGCAGTAGGAGCGCGGCCGCGGCGGCCAGTCCGGTGGCCAGCACCTGGCGGCGGCTCGGCTCTCGCATCCACCGATCGTAGCTACGAGATTGCTGAAATCCGGTGTGCACAAGGTGTGTCGGGGCGGCCAACCCGCACCGACCGGGCTCAGTGCGGGGTAGTGAGGGTGTATACCTCGAGCGAGTCGATGTGCTGTGGCGTGTAGTGCGCCGAAACCCACTGGTAGATGTCGGTATTTCCGACCGGATGCCAATGCTGGGGCGGTGTGTGCGAATCCGGCGCGGGCCGAGCGCCGCCCGGAGCGGGACGACCGGCCGGGACCCGCCACGAGTCGGGCAGCGCAATGTCGGGTGCCAGATAGTAGGTGATCCGGTGAGATCGGACCAGATCTTGGAACTGAGCCAGCGTCGGCACCGGATCGGCCGAGGTGAAACCCCCGATCGCCAGCACCGGGGTGCGGGCGGCCAATTCCAGACCGGCGGCCGGGCCGGACCGATCGATGGCCGCCGACCAGGTCGTGGTGGTGGCCGCGAGCATCGCGGCCAACTTCGGATCGGTATCGCCGCTACCGGTCAGCACCCCCATCCGAGCCCGCATCGGAGTGAGCGCCTTGGGTAGTTGCGGGCGATCGGGCCCCACCACCGGACTGCCGCCGGTATGGGACTGCGGCAGGGTGGCCGCCGTGTAGGCGCCGGTGCCGGCCAGACTCGCCAGCACCCCGGCACCCACCAGCACCGTGACGGCCCGCCGGGCACCGCGACGTGGGACGGGTGGCAGTATCGTCACCGCCAGCCCGGCCGCGCTGGCCAGGGTGATGGCCAGGATCGCCCAGCGCAACCAGCTCTGCCAGTGCGGATTGCGGTCGAGCAGAACGAAACTCCAGATCCCGGCGGTCAGGATCATCGCCGCGGCGCCTGCCCGTCCCCACGCCCGGTCGCGGCACCGCCACACCTCGGCCAGGCCCAGTACGAAACTGCCGGCCACCGCCGGCGCCACGGCGAGGGTGTAATAGGCGTGCATCCCACCCTGCATGGCCGAGAACGCGATCCCGTCGATCAGCAGCCACAGACCGAAAACCAGTGCGGCGCCGCGGAAAACGTCCGTGCGGGCAAACCTGCGGCGGGCCACCAGCACGATCACGAAGCCCAGGACCGCGGCCGGCAGCAGCCACGAGATCTCGAATCCGATCTCACCGGTGAACAGACGTTGCGGACCCGACCCGAAACCGCCGAAACCACCGCGCCCGATATCGGGCAGGTCGTAGCCCGCCGGGAGCTCGAACATCTTGTGCCCGGCATGGTTGTGCCCCAGATAGCGTGCGAAGCCGTTGTAGCCCAGCACCAGATCCATGAACGTGTTGTCCTTGGAACCGGCCAGATACGGGCGCTGATCGGCCGGCCACACGACCGTCAGCAGCACATACCAGCCCGCCGACACCACCAGCGCAGCCGTCGCGGCAAGCAGGTGCGCGGCGCGCTTGCCGATACTCACCGGCGCCACCACCAGATACGCCAGCCCCAGTGCGGGCAGCACCATCAGGCCCTCGAGCATCTTGGCCAGGAACGCGAACCCGAGTGCCACGCCGGCCAGCATCAGCCAGCGTGGGCTGCCGTGCCGCAGCGCGCGGATCGTGCAGTAGGCGGCCGCGGTCATCAGCAGCACCATCACCGCGTCGGGATTGTTGAACCGGAACATCAACGCCACCACCGGCGTCACCGCCAGCAGCAGTCCGGACAGCAGGCCCGCGCCGCGGCTGCCGGTGGCGCGGGTGATCGCGCAGTACATCAGGGCCACCGCGGCCACGGCCATCAATGCCTGCGGAATCAGCATCGAGGCACTGGAGAAGCCGAACACCTGTCCGGAAACGCCCATCACCCACTGCGAGACAGGGGGTTTGTCGACGGTGATGAAATTCGCCGGATCCAGCGAACCGAACAGTGCCGCCTTCCAACTGCGCGATCCCGCCCACGCCGATGCGGCATAGAACCCGTTGCCCATCCCGTTGACGGTGATATTCCACAGATACGCGGCCGCGGTCGCGATCAGTAACAACGCCAGGGCGATCCGGTCGCGCCGCCGGGGCGCGGGCAGATCCGGGTCCGAAGATGGAGTCGATTCGGGCGATACGGGCACGGTGGTGCCGGCAGTCGTCACTGTCACCGCGGGAGCCTTTCAGCCGATCCGGTGACCATCCTGTCCGAAGGCTTGGAGCTACCTGTGAATGCCGGCGGCGGGCCGGATCAGTAGCGGCCGAACAGCACTGCCGCGTTGTGGCCACCGAAACCGAACGAGTTGTTCATCGCGAACTCGATCGCGGTATGACGCGGTTTGTGGTGCACGATGTCCAGATCCACCTCCGGATCCTGATTGTCCAGATTGAGCGTGGGTGGCACGACCTGATCACGCAGAGTCAGCACCGATATCGCGGCCTCGAGCGCGCCGACCGCACCCACCGAATGCCCGAGCGCGGACTTCGGCGCGTATACCGACGGATGGTTGCCGATGGCGGCCGTGATCCCCTTGGCCTCGGCCAGGTCGCCGATCGACGTGCCGGTGGCGTGCGCGTTGACATGATCGATATCGGCGGCGGTGACACCCGCGGTCTCGATGGCGCGGCGCATCGCGCGCGCACAGCCCAGGCCCTCGGGGTCCGGGGCGACCATGTGGTAGCCGTCGGCGGTGAGCCCGGCCCCGAGCAGCCGCGCCAGCGGCGTGGCACCGCGCGCCAGCGCGTGCTGTTCGGATTCCAGCACCAGCAGGGCCGCGGCCTCGCCGAAGACGAAACCGTCGCGATCGCGGTCGAAGGGCCGCGAGGCACGTTCGGGTTCGTCCACCCGCGAGCTGAGCGCGCGCGCCATGGTGAAACCGGCGATCGCCATCGGATTGATGTAGCCCTCGACACCGCCGGCGACGACCATGTCGGCCTCACCGAACACGATGGAACGCCATGCGTGCACCAGCGCCTCGTTGCCCGACGCGCAGGCCGATACCGGTGTGACCAGTCCCGCGCGCGCACCGATTTCCAGGCCGACCACACCGGATACGCCGTTGGGCATACTCATCGGCACCGCGAACGGTGAGACCTTGCGGTAGCCGTGTGCGCGCATCGCGTCGTTGGCGTCGACGATGGCGTCGGCACCGCCCAGGCCCGTGCCGATGCAGACACCGAGCCGGTCCTGGTCGACCTCGGGTGTTCCCGCGTTCTCCCACAGCCGCTTGCCCATGGCATACGACATCTGCTGGACGTAACACATTCGCCGCTTGCGGATCCGGTCCAGATCGGAGGTGGGATCGTGAACGAGCTTGCCGCCGATGGCATTCGGCAGATTGTGGCCGGTGATGTCCTCGTCGTCGAGGACATTGATCCCGCTGGCTCCGGAAAGCAGGCCCTGCCAAGAACTTTCGGTATCGGCGCCGATGGACGTGGTGATCTCCAAGGCGGTCACCACAACATTACGGAAACCACCGTTGCGGGTGCTGAAACTGCTGTCGAGCGTGCGCACGTTCGTCGAATCCTCACTTGTCGGTCCCTCGATATCCCCAGACACGAAACAGCCGCACCTCCGGCATCGGTGACCTCGCCGTCATCGGTTGCCGGGCCGCCGGTCCGCGACCGGTGCGCCTCGGTCAGCGTAGCCCTCACATTGTGCGTATCCGCCGCTTACCGCGGGATGCCCAGAATTAGCTTGGAGGGGTACCGTAGAGGGTCCCGGATGATCGTGCCGCAGGGTGTGACCATCGGGACGGGCTAGGGGAAGGGCGTGCCCGAGATGGACATTCATGCTGTTCACCAGATAATCACCGCCCAGTGGGACGATGTGGGGCCGCAGGCTCCGCCGGGCGCGGGGGCAACATCGACAGTGCTGCGGCACCTGGTGTGGCTACATTTGCTGGCAACCCTCATCGCGGTCGGATGCTGGATCCGGATGGCCGCCCGTCGCGGCGTGGCGCGGGCCAAGGTGTCCACTGTGGCCGTCGGTCTGGTGTTTCTGGGGCTGGCTACCGCCGGAGCGGGGGAGATCCTCGGTGCGGCGATGCACTGACCACCACACGGCTAGACGTAACCATAAATAACACGTAACCTTCGGGTATCCGGACGGTGAGGTCCGGGCTTGTGCAGTCGGACGAAACGGATACCTCAATGGCGCGGCACGTCGACGTATTGATCATCGGTGCGGGACTGTCCGGAATCGGGATGGCCTGTCACCTCGGCCGGGAGAACACCGGACGCACCTACGTGATCCTCGAACGGCGCGACGCCATCGGCGGCACCTGGGACCTGTTCCGCTACCCGGGTATCCGCTCGGACTCCGACATGCTCACCTTCGGCTACGGATTCCGCCCGTGGGTCGGCACCAAGGTGCTCGCCGACGGCCCGAACATCCGCAACTACATCGCCGAGACCGCCGAGGAATACGGCGTCACCCGCCACATCCGGTTCGGCCGCAAGGTCGTGCGGGCGAGCTGGTCGGGCGAGCAACAGCTGTGGACGACCACCGCCGTCGACGAGCGCACCGGTGAAACCGAGACCTACACCAGCAACTTCCTCGTCGGCTGCACCGGATACTACGACTACGACAAGGGTTTCCGGCCGCAGTTCCCCGGCGAGGAGAACTTCGGCGGACAGATCGTGCACCCTCAGCACTGGCCGCAGGACCTGGACTACCGAGGCAAGCGGGTCGTGGTCATCGGCAGCGGCGCCACCGCCATCACCCTGGTACCGGCGATGAGCACCGACGCCGCGCACGTCACCATGCTGCAACGCTCACCCACCTATATCGCACCGCTGCCGGCCGACGATCCGGTCGCGGTCGGCATGAAAAAGGCCAAACTGCCCGCCGCCCTGGCCTACAAGACCGGCCGCGCGCGCAACATCGCCCTGCAGCGCGCCAGTTTCGCGCTCTCGCGCAGCAACCCGGCACTGTCGCGCAAACTGCTGATGCAGGCCGTGCGTGTCGCCGTCGGTCCCGATGTGGACATGCGTCACTTCAGTCCCACCTACAACCCATGGGATCAGCGGCTGTGCATCGTGCCCAACGGTGACCTGTTCCGGGTGCTGCGCAGCGGACAGGCCTCGATCGTCACCGACCGCATCGCCTCCTTCACCGAAACCGGCATCCGCCTCGAATCCGGCGAGGAACTGCCCGCCGATATCGTGATCAGCGCGACCGGGCTCAATGTCCAGATGTTCGGCGGCGCCGAACTCGAAATCGACGGCGCACCGGTGGCGACCCGGGACCTGGTGGCCTACAAGGGTGCGCTGATGAGCGGACTGCCCAACGCCATGATGATCATCGGCTACACCAACGCCTCCTGGACGCTGAAGGCCGACCTGGCCGCCGAATACTTCTGCCGGCTGCTCAATCACATGAGGGCCGAGCAGTATTCGACGTTCGTGGCCGACGCCGAGGAAGCCGACCGGGCCCCCGAATCGATGATGGGCGGCGCGCTGACCTCCGGCTACATCGCCCGCGGTGACGCGGTGATGCCACGCCAGGGCCGCCGCGGCCCGTGGAAGGTGATCAACAACTATTACCGCGACCGCGCACTGCTGCGCAAAGCCGCGATCGAGGACGGAATCCTGCGCTTCGGAAAGACCTCGGCGGCCGCTCACCCGGCCGCCGAATCCCGCTCCGCCTGAACAGGATCCGGCGAAACCCGTCCGGGCGCGGCAGCGCACGCCCGCGACCGGACGGGTGGTCGGCTCAGCTGAGCAGATACGCCGGCGTCGCCAGCGGCTTGACCCCCGCCACGAATTCCTGCCGCAACCGCGGGTAGGACTCACCGGGGGAGAAGAAGTTACGGTGCATCTGCGCCAGCTCCTCGGCCCGGTACTGCGCCAGTGGCCGCACCGCCTCGTCGGCCTCGCGCCGGCGCTTCTTCGCCAGCAGCAGAGCCGCCAGTTCCGGTGCGGCGGCCAAGCTCTCGGCCTCATGGCACACCCGGGCCAGGTATTGCACGGTCGAACCCGCGAACACCTTGTCCACCAGGCCCACCGCCGCCGCGGCCCGTGCGCCGACCGGCAGAGTCGAGGTCGTCAGCCGCTCGGCGGCCTCGGCGCCGACCCGCCGCGGCAGTGTGTAGGTCCAATACTCCGACCCGTGCAGGCCCATCAGCCGATAGTGCGGATTGAGCACCGCCGACTCCCGGCACCACACCTGATCGGCGGCCAGCGCCAGCATGACCCCACCGGCGGCGGCGTTACCGGCCATCGACGCGATCACCAGTGTGTCGGTGGTGGTCAGGATCGCCTCCACCAGATCGTTCATGGCGTTGATGTTGTGCCAGGACTCCTCGGCCGGATCCGGCGCCGCCTCGATCACATTGAGGTGGATGCCGTTGGAGAAGAAATCACGCTGTGGCCCGAGCACCAGCACATCGACCGGCCGCGCGCAGGCGTCGCGATAGGCGGCCAACAGTCGCCGGCACTGCCGGGTATCCATCGCACCACCGGCGAAGGCGAATTCGAGATAGCCGACACCGGCCTCCTCGCGGTAGTGCAGCTCCGACCAGGTGTCGCGTTCGGCGGCCTCGGCCGGTGTCACCGGGACCTCGGGAATACCGGCGGGCAGATCGGCGCCGAGCGCGTCGGTGGCGGGCATCTTGAATGTGGCGGGACCACCGGGCACCCGCCGCGGGCGCAGCTGCGGCAACCACACCGCGCCGTCCACGGTGGCACGGCACACTGCCCCGTCGCGGGTGGCGATGATCGCGCCCGCCTCTCCGCGCAGCCGATCCTCGAAATGACCGCCGTGGACGAAGAATTCACGCCCGAACAGGGTATCGAGAATGCCCGGCTGGGAATCGGCGGCGCGCAGCGCACGCAGCACCGAACGGGTGTCGGCGGTGGACCAATCGATGCGGCGGACCCGCTGGGTCAGAAACGGGCGCAGCTGCCCGGTCACATCGGGGCGGCCGTCGTCCAGCGGCTCGGGCACGTAGTCACCGGATCCGAAGCGGCGCACCGCGGTCAGCACCGCCGCGACCGCCGCATCGGAGACCTCGTTGCGGTACAGCTCGCTCTTACCGCACGGTGCCACATCGAAATCCACCGATGCCCAGATCGGGCCCGCGTCCATCTCCTCGACCGCCTGCAGCACCGTCACACCCCAGCGCGTCGCGCCCTCGGTGATCGCCCAGTCCAGCGACGACGGGCCACGATCACCCATCGGACCCGGATGCACGATGAACACCGGGTAGCCGGTCCACACATCCTCCGGGATCGCGGTGGTCAGCATCGGAGCCAGGATCAGATCCGGCCGGAAACGAGCCACCCGGGCACGAAGCAAATCGTCACCCAGCGCCAGCTCGACACCGATCTCGTGACCGCATTCGCGCAATTCGGCATGTACTCGCTGGGTGAGACTGTTGAATGCGCTGGCGACCAGCAGGATGCGCACGGGTTGTCCTCCATCGGGCTCTAACGTCGATCCCGCACCGGAACCGAAGGGATCGTTCGCCTTCCGAAACTAGCCGCCCGGCGCGGCGCCCGCATATCCGGCTCAGTGCGGCACGGTCAGCGGGTCCGCGCAACTGGCCGGAATATCGACCAGCGAGCAGGCCACCGGACCCCGCGTGGGCCGATACGAACCCGGAACGCCACCCGCGCCGGTGATCTCACGATAGGCCGCCACCGCATCGGTGGGGCGGCGGGTCAATGCCGGATCGGTGCGCACATCGACGGTGTACATGCCGAAACGCGGTGTGTAGCTGCCCCATTCGTAGTTGTCGGTAATCGACCAGTAGTTGTAGCCGATCACGTTCATCCCGTCGCCTCGGGCACGCTGGATCCAATACACGGTGTCGCGCAGATCGTCGCCGCGGGTGTAGCCGTCCGCGCGCGGTGCGCCGTTCTCGGTCGGCATGCCGTTCTCCACCACATACAGCGGCTTACCGGGGAAACGGCGCGAATAGTATTCCAGCGCATAGTAGATGCCCTCGGGCTGCAGCGGCATATTCCACAGCTTCTTGATGTCGCCCGGCGACAGGCGGGCGAGGTCCTGGGGTGTGTGGCCGTAGTAGTAGTCGATGCCGACATAGTCGAGTTTCGCGGCGATCCCGTCGATCATGGGGCCGTTGACCACCGGTTCGGCGCTACCCACGACATAGGCGAGATTGCTGGTCACCATCGCGCCCGGCTGCGCCCGGTGGATATCGTCGTAGATGGTGTTGTGCGCCTGGATGAGCCGCTGCTGCATGAGCGGAATGTTCGCCGGGGACAGACCGCCGTTGGTGGTCTCGTTGAGGATGTAGAACGCCGGCTCGTTGAAGGTAACCCACAGCGGATTGCGGGAGGCATAGCGCTGCACCACCTTGCGGGCATTGGCCAGCCAGTCCTCCAGCATCGCCGGATGCGCCCAGCCGCCGCGATCGGCCGCCCAGCCCGGATACACCCAGTGATCGAGGGTCAGCATGGGGCGGATGCCGTGCGCGGCCATGGTGTCGAGGACGTTGTCGTAGAAGGCGAATCCCGCCTCGTCCCATTCGCCCGGACGCGGCTGCACGCGCGCCCATTCCACACTGATCCGGTACACCCCGGCCCCGAGCCCGGCGGCCAATCCGATATCGGAGCCGTAGCGGGTGAAGAAGTCGACCGCGTCGCCGTACGGGTCGTAATCGGGATGGTTCGTCACATACCGGGCCCAATTGCTGTCGGGCGCATGGCCTTCGCACTGGAACCCGGCACTGGCCACACCCCACAGGAAATCATCGCCCAGTGGCGGGACGGTCGCGGGCGGTGCGGGCCGTGCGGCGGCGAGAGCGGCGGGACCGGCCAAGGCCGCGGCCGTCCCGGCGGCGAACAGTCCGAAAACCTGGCGGCGGCTGACGTTGCGCATCGAACTCCTCGGCATCTGGTGACGTGGTCGGCATTCGGTGTCCGCCACGCTAGTCCGGTCCGCACGTGCTCGGGGCCGGACGCGGCCGTGCCATTCTCACCCGCAATTGGGCGAGTGTCCAGATGTTGTAGCGGTCATTCGGTCCCCGCGGCTTCACCGTCGGCGATCACCCGCCGGATCCACTCCAGTGACACCGGCGCGAGATCGTGGGCGTCCAGACCAACGTGGATGCTGCGACCGCGAACCCGCACCGGGCTGTGCGTGTGGCCGTGCAGCAGCCAGCGACCGGCATTGTCCCCGGTTGGCGGCAGCCGCCACTCCTCGAATCGGTTCTCCGCCGTGTGATCGCCCTCGTCGTCGCCGTGGAACGGGAAGTGCGACAGCAGGACTCGCCGGCCGTCGATCCTGCGGATCGCCGACTGCTGGACCGAGGCGAACGAATCCAGATAGATCCGCTGCCACCGATGAGCTTCGCTGCGCATCGGATGGCAGCCGTCGTGGTTGCCGGTGACCAGATGCTTCACCCCCGGACGCTGCGCGATCCACTCCAGCGCGGCCAGCTGCGGCCGCTTACCGCCCCCCGAGATATCGCCGAGCACCCAGACCTCGTCCTCGGCGCCGATCCGTTCGTCCCACCGCTCGGCCAGCGCGGCATCGTGGCGCGCGGGTGTGTCGAACCCGCGCAGCTCCGACATCAGCCGGTGGCCGATATGCGGATCTGCCAGGAACCACACCTCGCTCACGTCGCCCTCCGGTATCCGGCGGGACACCCGCACCCGGTCGGCATCGCAAGTCTCACTCACGATGCCTCCAATTCCAGATGGCCCCGCCGGATGCGCTGCAGCAGATCATCGATCGGCTGTTCGTCCGGTTCATCCGGCAGCGCCGCGGTCGCGGAATCGAACGCCGTCTCGAATTCGGCCAGCAGCGCCCGCACCGGCTCGGCGCCCTCGATCGCGGCCCGCTCGCCGAAGGCGCGGAAGCGTTCCGGATCCGGCAGCCGGATCGGCAGGAATCCGGTGGTGTAGAGCTGATATCCCTGCCACAGCAACCGCATCGAGTGGCGAGCCTGCTTCGCGCGCCGCGTGGCCGAGGGATGCGGAGTGCGCTGCAGATCACGTGCCTGCGCGTGCGCGTAGCCGAAATAAGCGCGCCGCACCCGCGGCGCGGACGCGAAACATTCTCGCAGCGCGACCAACTCACGCCCGAAGTCCGTCACAGCGGTATAGCCATCCAGCCACAGCAGCTCATAGGCGGTGGGATTGCCCGACAACATCAGCCCCATCGCCTTGCCGACCTCGTGATAGACCGCGTCGGCACCATCGCGCCCGATCCGGCTGAGCTGAGTGGGCGGATGCAGGCCAAGCAGTCTGCGGGTGGGCTCCACGTAGATTCCGGCCTAGTCGGTATCGCTGTCCGCGATCGCCAGCCCGTAGGCACGCGACCCGACGACCCCCTCCAACAGCAGATTCTCCACCTGCCCACCCCCGTTCAGATCACCCCGGACATTCGAACCCGGATGCCAAACGATAGTGCCGCCGACCCGTACACCGCATCCCGATTACGCTCGCGCCCGATCGGCTCATGCCACAGGGGCCGTTGGGCGCCAACCGATCAGGAGGCAGCCAGGGATCCGATGACGTTGGCCGTCACGCCCCGTATGCCGTGCGCGCCGCTTCGACTTCGTCCATGTGCTGTTCGGCCCAGTCCTTGATCGCCCGCATGACGGGTAGTAGCGAGCGCCCGAGAGGTGTGAGTTCGTAGTCGACTCGCTGCGGCACGGTCGGCCACACCGTGCGGGTGACCAGGCCGTCGCGTTCCAGGTTGCGCAGCGTCTGGGTGAGCATCTTCTGGCTTACGCTGGCCAGTCGCCGCCGCAGATCGCTGTAGCGCTGCGGCCCGTCGGCCAGCGCGTTGACCGCCAGACTCACCCACTTGTCGGAAATTCGGTCCAGCAGTCTGCGAGCGGGGCATTCGGCCAGATAGGCGTCGTATTCGGCGCTGTGTTCGGCGCGAAGTTGCGCCGCGGTCCGGGTGGACATAGAGGTACCTCCGCGTGCCGTGGGCACTTGGAAGTGCCCACTTCCCATTGCAGAGTAGCTCTCCGATAGTTGTGTTCATGAGCAAGCGAGAGACAATGCGAGCGGTGGTGGCCCGCGGCTACGGAGGACCCGAAGTCCTGCAGATCGTCGACGTGGATATCCCGGAGCCGGGCGTGTGCCAGGTCCGGATCAAGGTGGAGGCCGCGACCGTCAACCCGGTCGATCTGGCGACTCGCTCGGGCGCGCTGGTCGAAGCTGGGTTGATGGCGCCGCGCGAGATCACCGGTGTCGGTTGGGATGTCGCCGGTGAGATCGAACAGCTCGGTCCGGACGTCGACGGGTTCAGTGTGGGGCAGAAGGTGATCGGCCTGCGTGACCTGCTCGATGTGTCACTCGGCGCGTACGCGGATTATGTGGTGCTCGACGCCGCCGCTGTTGCTGCGGCCCCCACAGGGTTGTCGCCCATCGAGGCGGCCACCTTGCCGCTCAACGGTCTCACCGCCGCCCAGTCGCTGGATCTGCTCGGCCTGTCCGAGGACGACACTCTGCTGGTAACCGGTGCGACCGGCGCCGTCGGCGGATTCGCCGTCCAGCTCGCGGCACAACTGGGCGCTCGGGTGATCGCTCAGGGCAGCGACGCGGCCTTTCTCAGCTCCGTCGGCGCGCGTTGGACACTTCCACGCGATGCCGACCTCGCGGCCGAGGCACGCCGCCTCGTCCCCGGTGGTGTGCACGCCGCGCTGGACACCTCCGGGGCTGGTATCCGTGCGCTCGCCGCGATCCGCAACCGCGGCCGTTTCGTCACTGTCGTCGGTGGCCTGGACCCGATCCCTCTGCGCGGCATCACCGTCCACCACGAATGGATCCACGCCGACGGGAACGCTTTGGCCCGTCTCGGGGGACAGAAGCTCACCGTCCGCGTCGCCGACACCCTCCCATTGCACGCAGCCGGCGAAGCTCACACCCGCCTCGCCACCGGTCGTTTTCCCGGACGCCTCGTTCTGGCACCGTGAACAGCACCACCGGGTGATGTGCGTGGTGTTGGTTTCTGTCGTCGACGACCAGGTCAGGTTTCGTGGCGACACAGGTGTTCGCGGCCGAGGAGTCGGTGCGTCTGCGGGAGTTTCCGGAGATCAGCCCTGTTGCGCTCGCTTCACCCGATCGGCTCGGAGCCGAGTTGCTCGCGCAGCCGATCGGCGTAAACCCAGCGCTGCGCACCGGTAGCGAAGTCCGGCAACGGATTCGAACGATTCAGCTCGTCGCCGCGGTATCGCGGGAACACGTGCACGTGGTAATGCCACACCTCCTGGCCACCGGAGGGTTCATTGTGCTGCCGGGTGGACACCCCGTCACAGCCGTAGGCGGCACGCATGGCCACGGCGATCTCGCGCACGACGTCGTGCACCGCGTGCCCGTACCGCGGTGGCAGATCGTAGATGTTCTCGTGGTGCGCGTTCGCGATCACCAGCACGTGCCCGAGATTGCCCGGCCACCACCGCGCGGCGACGAAAGCCGTCGCGAGTTCGGTGCGCAGGACGATATCGGTGGGGCTGTCGAGCGGAGTCTCACCGCCTGCCAGCAGGAAGCAGAAGGGACACTCGTAGCCGGCGGGTTCGTGGGTGTACACGGTCGAGACCGTAAGGCACGCAGGCAGATCCGGAGCGCCGTATACGATGTCCGAATATGTCGCACTGGCCATACTTCCGTGTCGGCGAGGCGACATCGTCCGCTTCCGAGCGGCCTTCGCCGCGTACCAGATCCGCACACCACACTACGGCGATACCGAAGACGATTGGGGAATTCCGTTTTCGGAAGCACCGGCGAACGCGATCAGGTCACAACGCCCCCGCGACACTGACGGCAGGAACGACGGGCCCGGGCGATTCCCTCGACGGTACAGCCGGGTCGTGACCGGTGACGTACCGATATCCGAACGTTGAAGTACGTACGCACACGTCGGCACTTACAGCACGTTCTCGGATGTAGGGTCCGGTGGTAGGAGACCATCGATCACACGCCGTAGTTTCTCGACGCTATCGGGTTCGCCGAGCCGTAGGGCGGTGTTGGTGGCGTTGAGGGCGGCATCGAGCTGGAAGACGGTCAGGTCGACGTCGGTTTCCGGAAGTGAATGGCCTGCGATGGCGTATTCGAGTTGTCTTGCCAGGATGTCGAGCCAGTCGCGACGCTGTCGCACCAGAGCGTCGTGGACCGGTCCGGGGTGACTGTCGAACTCCGCGAGATTGGCGTTCCAGAAGCAACCGCCGGGAAACAGCGGTTGCGCGACGTAGGCGATCCACTGTTCGAGCAGGGCGCGCAGCCGGGGCGCGCCTTCCGATGCTTGCTGTGCCGGGCCGATGACCGCGTCGATGAAGACGCTACGGGCGGTTTCGACAGTGCTCAGCTGCAAATTCTGCTTGGTACCGAATAGTGTCTGAATTCCCGCTTTGCTGATGTCGAGGTCTTCGGCGAGCCGTCCGAAGCTGAGCCAGCCGAGGCCGTCCAACGACGCGACATCGACCGCGTGCCGGGTAATGACATGCCGTGACCGCGCCCCCCGCTGCCGACGCCGATCACTGTTCGGATCGGAGCGGGGTGGAATGTGCTCGGTCATCGACGCGGTGGCCTCTCGGTGTTCGGGCGGGCCGGCAGGAGCCAGCCGAATACGAAGATAGCCATGATGACTCCGGCAGCTTCGGCGAGTACGAAGCCTGGCACGTCGGTCGGACGGATGCCGGAGAAGGTGTTCGTTATCGCACGGGCGACCGTCACCGCCGGATTGGCGAAGTCGGTCGGGGTGAACCAAAATGCGGCGCCGATGTATGCGGCGACGATGCCGGCCATCGCTGTGGGGCGCGTGCGTGTGCAGACCCATACGATGCCGACCAGGCCGAATGTCGAGACGACTTCGCCGAGCAGTTGCGTCGCGCCGTGTCGTGGGCGGGTGGACCATGCCCAGATCGGTTCGCCGAACATCAGATTCGCCACGGCGACTCCGCCGACGGCGCCGCTGATCTGCGCGGGCACATAGGTCAGGGCTGTGCGCGGGGAGAGGTCGCCCCGAACGGTCAGGGCCGCGGTGATCACGGGGTTGAAGTGCGCGCCCGACATCGGGGCGAACCATTCGATGAGGGCGAATAACGCTGCCGCAGTAGCCAGTGCGTTCAACAGCAGCGCGATGGCCGTGTTGCCACCGGCGAGTCGTTCGCCGAGAATTCCCGAACCGACGATGGCTGTGAGCAGGAACCCGGTGCCCAGTGCCTCGGCGACCAGTCGTCGCGGCAGCGAAAGTCGCAGTGCCGCAGGGACGGATGTAGGCGGCGGCGTGACCGGTGCGTCCCTCACAGCACGTGCTCGATGTGGTAGGCGACACCGCCGTCGACCAGGTAGCCTGTGCCGACCGCGACGACGTCGTTGAGCCAGGCGTAGCGGGTGGATCCGGTTTCGAACAGCGGGTTCGTGCGGAAGTAGTACCGCGCCGGGTCGATCCGGTGCCGGGTGGCCGGATCGGCCATCTCGGCACGCACGTCAGCAGGGATCACCCAGCGGCCCTGATAGGTCATGAACAGCAGCTCGCCATCGTCGGTGCGCAGCGTCAGACGGACATCGAGCAGCATGGTGCCATCGGGACGGAACAGCGCCCAATCGCCGCCGCCCGCGATCACCTCGCCCCGCAACCGCGGGCCCTGGAACGATCCTCCTGCCGCGCCGTAGAGCACCCGGCGGCCCAGGGGGCCATCGTCGCCGAAGTTCACGGGTCCGTTCAGATCCACCACGACGTCGAACAGTGTTGCGGTCCTGGTTGTTTCGACAGCCTTGATACGCGTTTCGGTGGTCACTTCCGGGCTCGTTCCAGCTCGGCGGTACCGAACAGCGTGTGCCGAACAGCGTCGGTGGACACCCCGGACTGAGCGCACAGGACCGACAGGTCGAAGAAGAACCGTTCGCTGGCGATCAGGTCATCGGCGAAGGTGAACGCGATGAATACCGGCACCTCGGCCCTCCTGCCATTCGGCGTGACCCCGAATCGCTTGCCGGTCATGGTCATTCGGGCAGTACCCCAGCAGATGAGCGTTTCGCCGTTATCTGCGTGCCCTGCCGGCTCGACCTGATAGTCCGGGAAAGACGCGAAGAACCGCGCCAGAGCCCGCTCGTTCTCCGTCAGCCCGCGGGCCGTCGTCCCGAATGCCGGGTTTTCCAGCAACATGTCTGGGTGCAGCAGCCGCAACGCGGCGGGTAGATCCTGCCCGCTCTTCGCCACAGCCAAGTCCTGGGCCAGCTCGAACATACGGTGACTGTCCATGGTCATCCTCTGATAGCTCGTCCTGCCGGATGAGCAACATCCGACAGAGAAAAGCATACATACGACCGTACGTATAGTTCAAGACTGGTATCGCTCACAGACCGAGTTTCGTGACCGCGTTGTCCTCCAGCGGATTGGCGGTCCGGATATATCCGTGCACGGTACGGGGATTGGACCAGCGGCCTTGACGCATGATCTCGCGGTCGCTGGCCCCGCCGAGTGCGGCCTGGGTGGCGAAACCCGCGCGCAGCGAATGGCCCGAGAACAGTGCGGGATCCAAACCCGCGCGCGCGGCGTAGCGCTTCACCAGCTCCGCGATCGCGCGGCCCGACATCGGATCGGTGGCGATACCGCCGTGTCGCGACACCGGCGGAAACAATGCCGCCTCGGTGGAGACATGGGTTGCACCGGTGAATCCATGGCACCGATGGATGTCGGTCGAGGCGTCCGCGGCGAGAGCCTCGGTCCAGCCGCGCAGTTCGCTATGGCCGCCACGGAAATGTTTGTCGCGCAGAGCTATCCAGTCGGCGAAGGCGCATACCGGGCAGGTCGCCGGGCGGACCCCGCGCGGTAGTGCCACCGACTGGGCGGCGGTGCCGGTCGGATCGGTTTTGGTGGTGGGCAACCGGGCCAGCAGGACCGGTTCGCCGGTGCGGTGGTCCGTCGTCACGGTGACATCGCCGATCCGCAATCCGGCCAGCTCACTGCGCCGCAACGCGCCCGCGAAACCCACGAGCAGCACCAGCCGATCGCGGCGGCGCGCGGGTTCGGTGGGCCAGCCCGCCGCCGGCAGGCCCTCGAGCAACTGTTCCAGAGTGTGCAGCAGCACCGGCCGTTTGCGATTGGGCACACTGCGACGCGTGCGGCGGATACCGCGCAGCGTCAACCGCACCACATCCGAGCGAGTGGGGGAAGGCAATCCGTTGCCGGCGTGCACCGCGGCGATGGCGGCACACTTGCGTTCCAGTGTGGCCGGGCCGAATGCCCACTCGCCGGAAGGTTTTCGCGCATCGGCGGCCGCGGCCAGATACACCGCTACATCCAGGGCATCGGCCGGCAGTGCGGTCCGTGCCTCGGCGGCACACCATGCCGACCACGCGATCCAGTCGGATCGATAGGCGCGCACCGTATTCGGTGACTGCGACGCTTCGAGATACCGCCCCAGCGCCCCGGCCTGCTCGGTGTCGAATCGTTCGCGCACCATCCGCAACGCCACCGTGTCGACCAGAACACTGCGCACACCCCGGCGCAATTCGGTCCGGACCACATCCGGCACGGCGATATCCACGACCACGGAATCCGGCGAGGCGTTCATCGCCGGACACGCTACCGGGCATCGTCCGGCGAGGGGAACAATGGTCGATATGCCAGCTGTGACAGTCACCGTCGATGATCCCGCCCGCGCGGATGTGCAGGATCTGGTCGCTCGGCATCGGGAATTCGCGCGGGCCCACACCGCGCCCGGTGCGGTCTTCGCCCTCGACGGCGACTCCGTGGCCGCCGCGGCGATCACCCTTGTCAGCGCCCGTAGCGACGGGCGCCTCCTGGGGATCGGCGCCCTCCAGGAGCTCGGCGCGGGACACGGGGAGCTGAAGTCGATGCACACCGCCGCGGCGGCGAGAGGCAGGGGCGTCGCGATCGCGGTGTTGAGCTGTCTGCTCGACCTCGCCCGCGAGCGAGGCTACGTCCGCGTGAGCCTGGAAACCGGTGCGGGCGAGGCGTTCCGGCCGGCCCGCGCACTGTACGAGCGATGCGGCTTCGTCACCTGCGACGCATTCGGTCGCTACCCCGACAACCCGGACAGCGCGTTTCTGACGATCGCGCTGCCCGGTCCGGGACTCATCCCGCTGTGACGACGCCGAAGGTGCGGGCGGTGGCCAGGGTGGCCAGCCGGTCCTCACTTCCGGAGTCGCGCAGCTCGATTCGTCCGACACCGCCGCGAATCGTGGCCGTCGCGGTGACCGGGCCGACCCGGGCGGGTTGCAGATAACGCAGGCCGAGGAAACTCAGGCTGTCGCCGGGAGCCAGTGACAGCGCCGCCTCCTCGGCCGCGACCGCGATGAGCCCGCCGTTGATGGTGCCCGCGGCATTGAGCACCTCGTCGGTGCGCGGCAGGACCGCGACGCCGGGGCGCACCCGCTCGCAATTCAGTCGTTCGGCAAGGGGAGTGGTCAGACGCCGGGTTCCCGCGGGCGTATTGATGGTGAACGGCCGTCGAAGTTGCAGGCCGGGATCCGGGGCCACCATGAACGAGGCGCCGGCCAGTCCGAGTGGTTCGTCGTCGACGGAGAATTCGACCTCGGCCACGAAGATCGACCGTCCCACCTTGATCGTCCGGCCGATCGCTGCGATCTGTCCGCTCACGGGGGCCGGGCGATAGAGGTTGACGTCGAGTTCGAGAGTCACCGGCACCCGAGGATGCATGACCAGCGATGCCAGCAGACCCGCGACGGTATCCGCCCAGGTGGCCAGGATGGAGGTGCGTAGCCGGTCGGTGCCGGGAACGTGCAGTTCGGGCACGATCGTGGCCGAACCGTGGAGTTCGTCGGCCACGCGGCGGGTGGCGAAGCCGAGTTCGAGCAGCACATGACGGCGCTGGGACTGTCTGCTTTCGACGCTCACGGCATCTCCTCCCGATCGGCGCACCGGGGATTCACCCGGCCTGCGCAAGTCGGATTCCACTTCACTGAGAATTCAATTCTTCGGCGAAGGTCTACTGCGGCGAGGCGATGCGAGACTTCATGGCCGCGAGCCGCGCACCGAATTCCTCGGAATCCAACGATGCCACCTGCGGTGCGATCTCGGTATCGACCGCCTCCGGATGAGAATCCAGCGTCCGGGTGACCGCCATCGTGCGCTTGGTGGTGAGCAGCAGATCACGAGGCGCCGCGGCCGCACCGGCGGCGTATTCCACCGCGGCCGCCAGCAGATCGTCGTGATCGCCCAGCACCACGCGATGCACCAGGCCCGCCCGATGCGCCGCTTCGGCGTCGAGGATCTCACCGAACAGCGTCATACCCGCCGCCTGCTGCGGACCGACGATACGTTGCAGCATCCAGGTCATCCCGCCGCCGGGATGGATGCCCAGGCGCAGGAATCGCGCGTCGAACCGGGCACGCGGTCCCGCCAGTCGCACATCGGCGGCGAGCGCCAGATTCAACCCCGCGCCCACCGCGGCACCGCCGACCGCGGCGACGGTGGGCAGCGAGCATTGCGCCACCGCGAGAAATCCGGCGTAGATGGCCCGCAAACCGTCTTCGGCCGCATCACCCAGCGCGCTGAGATCCGCGCCCGCGCAGAAGGCCGGCGGGGCGCCGGTGATCACCACCGCGTGGATACCGGTGTCGTTCTCCGCCTCGGCGATCACGGCCGCGAGTTGTTCGGACAGTCCGAGCGTCAACGCGTTTCGGTGTTGCGGGTCCGAAACCGTAACCACCGCGACCTTGTCGTGCCGCTCCGTCGTGATCTCCGCCATGGCCGCCATCGTAACGAGCACACCAGCGATACCGTCCGGACCACCGCTCACCTCACGATATCTATCCGGCAGGGGAGTCGTGGTTGTGGCGGTAGCGGCCGGGGGAGATGCCGAACTGCTTCTTGAACGCATTGGACAAGGCATAGGCCGTGGCGTATCCGACCTGGTCCGCGATAGCCGAGAGCGGATCGGTGGTATCGCGCAGCAGCGCGGCGGCACGCGTCAGGCGCCACCAGGTCAGATAACCCATGGGCGGCTGTCCCACCAGCGCGGCGAAGCGGCGGGTCAGAGTAGCGCGGGAGACACCGCTCTCGACGGCCAGGCGGTCGTTGGTCCACGGCGCGCCCGGGTCGGTGTGCAGCGCCCGCAGCGCGGTGGCAGTGACCGGATCGCTCAGGGCGGCCGACCAGACACCGGTTCTGCTCTCGGCCATCCACGCGCGGATCATGTAGACCAGCAGCAGATCGAGCAGGCTGGGAACCGCGACGCAGGCGCCGGGGCGGCGCTGATCGGCTTCCAGCGCCAGCAGGTCGATGGCGGCGCGCAGCTCGAGGTGATCGCCGAGGCGGGCAGGCAGGTGAATCACCGGTGGCAACTCCGCCACCAGGGGATGCTGCCCGCGGCGATCGAGCCGGTACTTGCCGCACAGCGCTTCGAATCCGGCTGGGCTGGAAGAGTTTTCGTCCTTCTGCGCGGCACGCCATTGCTCGAATGGAACAGCCCGGGCGGCGACCGCAGCCTCCACGCGCCGATCGGCGAGTATGTGCCCGGTGCCGTGCGGCAACAGCACCGCATCACCGGTTCCGAGTTCCACCGGATCCCCGTCATCGGGCAGCACCCAGCAGCTGCCCCGCAACACGACATGAAAGCCCGCACCGGAGTACGGCGCGAGCTGCGTGCACCAATCACGTTGTGCGACAGACAGGCGGCTCGACGACGGTTGTCCCAGGCGTATCGCAGCGATCGCGTCGCTCAGCACATCCATACGGGCAGGCTACCGATAACACTCACTGATGATTCGATTGCGTATTTATGTGAGTATCCAGCACATTGATCGGCTCGATTCGACGCCAATAGGCTCGGCGTCATGGAGAGTTCGCAGAGCATTGCGCTGGGTGATGTCGAGATCTTCCGCGTCATCGAATGGCAGGGCACCCTGATGCCCGGCCCCGATCTGCTGCCGGGTACCACCGATCGGACCTGGCGCGACAACATGAACTGGCTCGCGCCGGACCATTGGAATCCCGACACCGGATCGGTGGTCGGCACGATCCAAACCTGGGTGGTGCGCAGCGGTGGTCGCACGATCCTGATCGACACCGGCGTCGGCAACGGCCGGGACCGCCCCGGCCGCGCCTTGTTTCATCGCCGGCAGGGCGATTTTCTCGAACGTCTCATGCGCGCCGACGTGCATCCCGATGACGTCGATATCGTGGTCAACACCCACCTGCACGGCGATCACGTGGGGTGGAACACCCATGATGTCGACGGCCGGTGGGTACCGACCTTCCCCAACGCGCGCTACCTCATCCCAGCAGCCGACGACCGCTATTTCGGCCCCGTGGGCGACTACGCGGGCGGGCGCCGGCCCGACGACCGGCTTCTCTACGAAGACAGCATTGCCCCGATCCACCGCGCCGGCCAGGCAGACCTCTGGAACGACACCTATCGCATCGACGAGCACCTCACGCTGAGGTCCGCGCCCGGCCACACCCCCGGATCCGCTGTCGTGCACCTGCAATCGGGCACGGACCGCGCGATCTTCGTCGGCGACCTGGTTCACACCCCGATCCAGCTGCTGCATCCCTCGTGCAGCAGCTGCCTGTGCCTGGACCCGCGGCAGGCCGCAGCCACCAGGCTCCGAATCCTCGAACAAGCCGCCGACCTCAGGCAATTGGTGATCCCGGCGCACCTCGGCGGCTCGGGTGCAGTGGAGATCCGCCGCGCAGACGGAGATTTCGTACTGGGGGAGTGGGCCGCGGCACCGGCGCGACCGCGGTGAGGCGCGCGGATTGATGGACGCGCCCGCGAACTCGAGTCGGCTGCCGGCTCGGCGTTCGCTCCTTGGTGGCGGCGCGCCTGCCTCTTACCGAGCCGGAAGATTATCGGTGAATCGAGTGGCGCAGGCGGCGGGGGATGACCTCCACCCTCTTCCTACCGGTACAGGGGGCTATTTTGCGTGAGGTAGACGGTTTCGGACCCTTGCGGCCAGGGTAGATACGGCCCGCCCGCCCGCTCTCCCTTTTCCGGATGCTGTCTGCCGGGCCTCGGAGAGCAAGAAACCCGCGCCGTGGGGCAGACTTCTGCCCGCCGGAGAAGGCGAGCCGGACCGGGACGGATGCGACCTTCGGCTGCTGGTGACCGACCTCGCTGTTGACGTGGGAGCCGCTGTTGGGTCGTATTGATATTCTCGATGCCGGTCACGTTGCCGCGCACGGTCATGGTCTGTGAGACCCCGCCACGCGGCAGCCGCAATACGGAACGGAAGGGACCTACGGTGGCCATCACCGATATCAATGCCTATGCGCATCTGACTCCTGTCGATGTCGAAACCCTCGGCGCGGAACTCGACACGATCCGCCGGGATGTGGAGAAGTCGCTGGGCGAGCGGGACGCGCAATACATTCGTCGGGCGATCCGCGCCCAACGCATGCTCGAGGCCGCCGGCCGGGCCACCTTGTTCGCGAGCAGGAAACGCTCGGCCTGGTTGCTCGGCACCGCGATGCTGTCGGTCGCGAAGATCATCGAGAACATGGAGCTCGCGCACAACATCAGTCACGGACAGTGGGATTGGATGAACGACCCGGAGATCCACTCCACCACCTGGGAGTGGGACATGACCGGGACCTCGGCCCAATGGAAGCGGGCTCACAACTACTCCCACCACACCTACACCAATGTGCTGGGCAGAGACGAGGACCTGGGCTTCGGCATCTTGAGGATGACCCGCGACGAGCAGTGGCGACCGATCCACCTGGTCCAGCCGCTGGCCAACCTCGTCCTCGCCGCCGCGTTCGAGTGGGGCATCGCCTGGCACGACCTGTCGGCCGAGCTGGCACACGCCGGGGTGCCGCAGACGCAGCTGCTGTCCGAGCCGAACAAGGCGTTCGCGCGCAAGGCCGGGCGGCAGGTCGCCAAAGACTTCGTGATCTATCCGCTGCTCACCGGCCCCGCGTGGAGGCAGACCCTGAAAGCGAATGCCACCGCGAACCTGATCCGCAATCTGTGGGCGTACGCGGTGATCTTCTGCGGGCACTTCCCCGACGGGGCCCAGAAGTTCACCCAGGCCCACTTCGCCGACGAGACCCATGCGGAATGGTATCTGCGGCAGATGTTGGGCAGCGCCAATTTCCAGGCGGGCCCGGTCATGGCTTTCATGAGCGGCAACCTCTGCTACCAGATCGAGCACCACCTGTTTCCCGATCTTCCGAGCAATCGGTATCCGGAAATCGCCGCGCAGGTGCGTCAGCTGTGCGACAAATACGACCTCCCCTATACCACCGGTTCGCTCGGTAAGCAGTATCTGCTGGCCTTCCGCACGATTCACAAGCTGGCACTGCCGGACCGGTTCCTACGCCGGACAGCCGACGACGCCCCCGAGACCTCCTCGGAGCGAAAATTCGCCGGACTGTCACGTGTGACGCTGCCGACCGCCGACCAGTGGGCCCAACACCATTGGCCCGGAATCGACCCACAGACCGGCCACCGGCGCGGCCTGCGCTCGGCACTGGCCGAGACCAAGGTCGCGCTGAAGGAGAAAGCGCGCCACGAGAAGCAGGTGCTGCGTGAGGCCAGGCAGACCCTGCAGGACAAGGCCCGCCAGGAGAAGCAGCTCTTGCGCCGCAAAGCGATGCGCGAGAAGGCGACCAGGCGGGACGGGCGGCGGCAGCAGCGGACCGAGCGGTGAGCACGTCCCTGTTCTGATCACGAAGAGGACATAGCTGGGTGCAAATCCGACACCGCAGGGCGACGACGCGCGCCTGGCCGGATCCGCGCCGGAAAAGCAAGAAACCCGCGCGGATCGCGCGGGTTTCTGTTGTCGTCGGCTCCTAGATGGCGCGCACGCTCTGGGCCTGCGGGCCCTTCTGGCCTTGACCGATCTCGAACTCGACGCGCTGGCCCTCGTCGAGGGACTTGTAGCCGGAGCCGGAAATCTCGGAGTAGTGGACGAAAACGTCGGCACCGCCCCCGTCCTGGGCGATGAACCCGAAGCCCTTTTCGCCGTTAAACCACTTCACACTGCCTTGCGACATACTTTTTGGTGACTTCCTGTAGCGAGCCGGGCGATCACTTCAACAACCCGTGCTCACCACTGAGCATGCCACACCCCCGGGCGTCACGCGAAACACTGCTCAGTCCTGTCGGCGGTGTTCGGCGTTGAGCTCGAGCGCTTCGGCCAGCTGGTCTTCGAGGATGATGATCCGGCATGCCGCGTCCAGGGGTGTGCCGGAGTCGAGAAGTTCACGGGCGCGGGCGGCCAAACGCAGCTGGTAGCGGGAGTAACGGCGGTGCCCGCCCGAGGAGCGTTGCGGGGTAATCAGTTGCGCCTCGTCGAGGCTGCGCAGGAACGCCTGGGTCGTGCCCAGCATGTCCGCGGCCCGGCCCATCGTGTAGGCGGGGTAGTCGTCGTCGTCGAATTTCTCGTTCGCGGTCGTGGAATCAGGAATCGTGGCGCCTCCAAACGACGAGTGCCCCGGCGCCGTAACGGCGCCGGGGCACTAAAGGGGAATTACTGACCATCTTCGAACATGTCACCGACACTTCGGCGGTCGCCCGAGCACCGTGACTCGCGGGCGACGTGACGGCGGGCAACTCCTCCCTTCTGTTCACTGTGTTACTTCATCTTTCGTGCATTTCCATCTTGCGTACCCGGCGGGCCCGGAACGGGTAACTTCCCGGTCCTGCGTCTACGGGCCGCCGTCCTCGACTTCACGGGCAGTTCGTCATCTCCCGTGCCATCCAGACTTCGTTCTCTTCCGACACCAGAGAAGTTACCTCGAGCGTCACCGAATGTCTACAGCAAACACAGAAGATTTTTTCACTCGCCTGGCGCGGGCACCCGGTCCACGAAACAATGCATGGCTCACCTGAAGCTAGAAATGACGTCCCGGAGTGGTCCTGCGCGTGCGAGGGCTCTCAGCCCGCGGCACGTTCACGGGTGAGGTCCAGTCGGGTGTCCATGTCGAGCTGGAACCGGCCGTAGGGGTTGATGTTGGACCAGAACAGCGCATGCACAACGCCACCGACAAACCCAGCCGGTCCGGTGGTCCGCGGCCTCGCACCACCTCATCGGAAGCCGCGCCAAGCGCCAATCACCATGCTCCGCGGCCCGAATCTGCCGTCGCTGCCGGTCAAGGCAACTTCGTTGTTTTCGCGCGATTACTCCCGGAACCCCGTGACGCGCCCGCGAATCCCATTGCCGCCGATGCCACTCCGTACGTCGGGGCCTTGGAGGTTTCGAGACCGTTTTCGTACGCCCGTACAAGCGAGCACAGTTTTCGGGCGATTACGTTGTCGTTTCGTTTCGTTTGTCACAACGAAACGAAACAGAGAGAAATTCAATGAATTCGAAGAGGGGTCGCCGTCTGACCTCCGATAAGGTTCACTTATCGGAGGTCAGACCAGAGCGGGAATTCGGGGGCGGGGAGCAGATCCGCCCAATCCGGCGCTAAGCACGGAAACATCCAGCGGCGTTGACCTACAGGTGATTTCATGTCGTGGTGACCGATGAGGGCGGCTACGGCCGGTTCGGGGCGTTGTCCCGCGTTGACTTGGAGCGGTTCTTCTACCTCGATGACGAGGACCGGAAGCTGATCTCGGGTCGGCGGCGGGACTACAACCGGTTTCGCGCTTCAGGTCGTGACGGTCCGGCAGCTCGGAATGTTCCTGGCCGATCCGCTCGACGTGCCCGCTGAGCTGATCGATTATCTGGCTGAGCAGCTGGATATCGAGGACTCCTCGTGTGTGAAGCAGTACACCGAGCGGGACAAGACCAAACTCGAACATGCCTGGGAGATCCAGCGCGAGTACGGGTTGACCTCCTACAGCGAGGTCGAGGCGGAGTTGGCGGCGTGGGTCGCCGACCAGGCGTGGGTGTCCGGCGACGGGCCGAAAGCGATATTCGCCGGCGCGGTCGACTGGCTACGTAAACGCCAGGCTCTGCTCCCTGGTCAGCGCACTCTGGAACGTTTGGTCACCGATGGTCGCCAGGCCGCTGATCGGCGGTTGTGGAGTCAGCTGACCGATCAACTGACCGCCGGGTCCGCTTCAGCGCTGTTGGCGCTGTTGGAGGCGCCCGTGGGCAAGCGCCGTGTCAGCGAGCTGGAACGGCTTCGTCGGGGCGTGTTCCGGACCAGTTCCAAGGGGATGCTGGTCGCATTGGACCGCCTCGCCGACCTCATCGCGGTAGGCGGGCAGTCCCTGGATGTGTCGATGGTTCCGCAGCGCCGGGCAATCCGGGCGCGTTGCTCGCCGAGCACGCCGTGCCCGCGTCGCGGATCTGGGTTTGTCGGTGGCCGTGCTCGACACGACGATTAACAACGCGGGTTACGGGTTACCGCCGGCCTGGACTATCCGGAGCCGCCCTGCGCCGACTCCGGCGGTGCAGCCGGGTCCATGTCCGTCACCCACAGACCGAGCGCTTCCCCGGTCTAGGTGTGGGGAGCATACCCACTAAGCGTCCCGAGCCGGGCCACGCGCCTTCAGTCCGGCAAGCGAATCCACGTATTGCAGTATCAGCCGCGCCAACTCGAGGCGATCGGATTCGGGCCAGTCGGCGGTGATGTAGTCGTAGGCGTCGCGCTGATGTTTGCGGTAGCGGGCCATGAGCTCGAGCCCCTCGGGGCTGAGCTGTAGCACGGTGCGGCGACCGTCCTGCTGGGAGGCAGCGCGGACCAGGTAGCCCGCCTTGATGTTGTCGCTGACCATGCGGCTGGCTACCGACGGATCGGCGCCGAGTTGTTCAGCGACCCAGCCGACAGTCGCTTCGGCGCCGGGGTTCCGGTTCTGTTCCAGGACGATATTGAGCACCAGCGTGCGGCTGAGGTCTTTGGCCGAGATGGGGTTCTCGACCTCCAGCATCGAGGTGCGGCGCAGCTTGCTGAACGCCGGGCCGACGGCATCGAGCAGCTCATCGGGGGTTCGCGAGCTCTTCGTGGTCATGTGCACATGGTAACTCGATGCAAGTTGGAATATACATGTTGACGATCATTTATATGTGTGACAGCATCTAATTGCTCAACAGCATAGATTTGCTCTCGATGGGAGAACCTCATGACCCTTCTGATCACCGGCGCGCGCGGCAAAGTCGGCCAGGCCCTGATCGCCCGGCTACATGCCGCCGGCCTGCCCGTCCGAGCCGCCAGCGCCGATCCGGCCGCGCTCACCGTTCCGGCCGGTGTCGACACCGCCGAACTGCGCCTGGACGCACCCGAAACCTTCAGCGCCGCACTGAAAGACATCAGCCAGGTGTTCCTATACGCCGAACCCGCCGGCATCGATGCCTTCCTCACCGAATCCGAGGCCGCCGGTGTCGAACACATCGTGCTGATGTCGTCATCCTCGGTACTCGGTCCGGATGCCGAGAACGATCCACTCGGCGCTCACCACCTCACCGTCGAGCAGGCGCTCACCGCCTCCGGCATTGCGGCCACCGTGTTACGCCCGGACGCTTTCGCCTCCAATGCGCTCGGCTGGGCGTGGTTCATCAGCAATGGCATGCCTATCCAGCATCCCTACCCGGACGCTCAGGTCGCGCCGATTCATATCGAGGACATTGCCGATATCGCCCTGGCCGCCTTCCATGGCGGCGCGGTTCGCGGCAGCGTCGTCAGCCTCTCCGGCGCGCAACCACTCACCTTCCGCGAGCAGCTCGCCGTCATCTCCAGCGTGCTCGGCCGGGACATACCGGTCGTGCACATCACGCCCGAGAAGGCGCTTGAGCAGCTGACCGAGCACATGACCCCCGCCATGGCCGGTTCGCTGCTCGCCTATTGGGCCTTCACCGCTGAGCATCCCGTCGCCATCGCCGACACCATCGAGTCGCTACTCGGCAGGCCCGCCCGCAGCTTCCAGCAGTGGGTTCGCGAGAACGCCGACGCTTTCTCCCGCTCCTGATTCCGGCCGCACTCCCCATGGTGCCCTTCACCCCGAAGGCTTTCCAGTGTCATCACTTCTGGCCCCCGCGCCCCAGACCACCGGGCACGCACGCTGGGCCGTCCTCACCGTCATCCTCTTCGCCGCCATCCTCGATCTGCTCGATTCGACGATCACCACTCTCGCCGCCCCCACCATTGCCGCCGATCTGGGTGGCGGACAGGCCCTCGTCCAATGGCTTGGTACCGCTTACGCGCTCGCGATGGGCGTACTACTGGTGGTCGGTGGACGCCTCGGTGACAAGTTCGGCCGCCGCCGGTTGTTCCTGATCGGCATCGTCGGCTTCACCGTCGCCTCACTCGCCTGCGGGCTCGCCTTCAATTCGCTATCCATCATCATGTTCCGTTTACTGCAGGGCGCTTTCGGTGCGCTGCTCATCCCGCAGGGGTTCGGGATTCTGGGCGCGGTCTTTCCTCGCGACGAAATCGGCAAGGCCTTCGGCGTTTTCGCACCGGCGCTCGGCCTGTCCGCGATCAGCGGGCCGGTCTTCGCCGGATTCCTCATCGACGCCAACCTGTTCGGTCTGGGCTGGAGGTCGATGTTCCTGATCAATATCGTGCTCGGCGGCCTCGCCATCGCCTTGGCCCTCCGGTTGCTTCCGCACGATTCGGGTGATCGCTCCGTCACCGTGGATGGCATCGGCTTCGGGCTGCTCGCCGCCGCCATGCTCGGCGTCCTCTACGGGCTGATCGACGGCTCCGCCCACGGCTGGACCGCCCAGCCGACACTGGCGCTCGCCATCGGCCTCGTCTTCTTCGCCGGATTCTGTCTGCGGCAACGCAGCGCCGACAGCCCGCTGCTGAAGCCTTCGCTGCTCCGCAATCGCGGGTTCACCTCCGGCCTGCTGCTCGGCCTGGCCTTCTTCGCAGCGACATCCGGGCTGCTCTTCGTTCTGACACTGTTTCTGCAACAAGAATTGCACCGGGCTCCGGCCCAGGCCGCGCTCGGCCTGACCCCACTGTCGGTGGGAATCATCATCGCCTCGATCGCGGCACATCAGCTGCTGGAACGTCTCGGCCGCAATCTCGTCCTGATCGGGCTGTTACTCACCCTCACCGGGACAGTCGTGTTGCTGGCCCTGGTCGTGGGCACCGATCCCACACCGTGGACCATCGTCGGCCCGATCTTCCTCACCGGGCTCGGGCTCGGCATGTGCTTCGGCACTATCTACCAGGTGACACTCGGCGATATCGCGCCCGCCGAAGCCGGTAGCGCCAGCGGCTCTCTGACCGCGGTGCAGCAGGTCGCAAACAGCATCGGCGCCGCCGCTGTCACCACCGTCTACTTCCATACCTCCGGCGGTACGGCCACCAGCCTCGCCGCGGTCGCCACCATTACCGTCGTCTGCTGCGGACTGGTCCGACTACTGCCGCGCCGCGCCCCGACCGAGGCGCAACCCCTCCACTGACCACTCGCGAGCCGACCGGCCCTGCGCGCCGCGTGCCAGTGCGCCCGGCCGGTCGGCTACTCGCTCAACGATTCCGGTCGACGCCAGCCGTTCTCGCCTGCCCTCGAGCCGTGGCAGTATCAGTCGCGGCTCTTCCGGACGGATCAGCGACCCGGGCGACGACGTGCGGCGGGATCGCTGTCGGCTTGATAGCCCCGCAGCCCCTCGTCGGACACCCTCGCGTACTTCGCGAGGCTTCGCACTGACGTGTGCCCCGAAAGTTTCATCAACACCGGGGTCGACGCGCCCTCCTCGGCCGCGTGCGTCAACCGCGAATGCCGTAGCTGGTGCAGCGTATACGGCCCATCGTCGTAGTTTTCGGTGTGAGCCTCGAACAGCTCGGCCGCACGCCGGTAGGACAACCTCGCCCGCCCCGTCACCGGGTCGACATCGTTGGTGGCCACCGACGGGCGGGCTTTGCGGTCGGTGAGGAACAGCGGACCGCGCTTGCGGCCGACCAGCATCCGCGGCAACAACCGTGCCGTGCCGGTCTGCCACACGACGACCTCACGCGCCCCGCCCTTACGAGTCACCACCGCGCACCGGTTCGCGGTATCGAGTTCGGGCACATCCAGCATCAGCACTTCCTCGGCGCGCGCCGAGGATTCGTAGAGCATGTGCCACAACACCCGTTCCCGCAGCGGCGCATCCGCTCCCAGAATCTCAGTGACCCGGTCCCGGCTCAGCGCCTTGCTGGTGTCCGGCGGCGCGGGCCGCGCCCGCAACCGCACCAGTGGATCACCGGTCAGCCAGTCCTGCTCCCGCCAATACCCGCACGCCGACCCCAGCGCGGTCAACCGGATGTTGAACGTCTTCGCCGACTTCCCGCCCCACACGAAGGTGAACCAGCCGCTGATCCGGTCGGGATCGGAATCCAGTTGTGCGACATCGGTGTCCGCTCCGAAGTCGGTGACGAGGCGATCCAGTGCCGCCGCGTAGGTCGCGCGGGTGTTGGGCACCGTGATCGTGCCCAGATAGATCCGCACCGCGTCCGCCAGCCGCACACCACCCACCGACCGCGGAAGTCTCCGCACCTGCCCCATCCTGCCGACCTCCCAGGCGCTACTGCAGATAGTTTCCCGAGTCACCCCCGCGCGGAACACGCATCGCGCCAGGACGACTCATACGTTACCGCACATAGTGTGCTGCTATATGGGGTCCCGGTAGTAATCGGGCGAAAAACAACGACAATGGCTTGACCAGCAGTGATGGCGTTGCCGTTCCGGATTGGTTCGGGCGGGCTATAGGCGCGGTACGGGGCGGCTGACGATGCGGTGGATGGTGGAGCGGCCGACGCTGTATTCCTCGGCGAGGTCGGCCAGGCTGGCGTCGTCGTCGGGGTCGTGGTAGCGGCGGTGGATCGTTTTCCGTGCTGCGAGAGGCAGTTTCGGCTGTTTGCCCTTGAGTCGACCTTTGGCGCGGGCCTTGGCCATGCCCTCGCGGGTGCGCAGGTGGTTCAGGTTCGCCTCGAATTCGGCGACCATCGCGAGGGTTTGCAGGAACAGCTTGCCGAACGGGTCGTTCCAGTCGTGGATCGAGCCGCCGAGCCCGAACAGCACTTCGTTCTTGCGTAGGCCGGTCAGGATCTCGCCAGCTTCGGCCATGTTGCGGGCGAACCGGTCGAACTTCGTCGTGGTCAGCACGACCTGCCGATCGGTGACGGCCGCAGCGGCGGAGGTGACCGCGGCGAGCGCGTTGTCGAGTCCAGTGCGGTTCTTACGAGTCGTCCCGGAGAATCCCTTGTCGATGAAGATCCGCGCGCGCGGCACCCCGAGAACGAGCAATTGCTCGGTCTGGATCTCGACGTCCTGCTCGTCGGTGGAACAGCGGCAGTATCCGACCCGGAACGGCTCACCCATGCTGAAATCGTTCCAGATAGCGGGGGTTCACCGGAACGGTTTACGGAACACCTTTACGGAACACCCGTGACCTGGGACCGAACCGGCGCGGCGGAGTGTTCCGGTGGGCGATCCGCTTACGGAACACCAGATCTGTTGACCGAGGCAGGTCAGACCTGGGCGATGTTCAGCGGGTCGCGGGGCTTGCCATGCGAAGTGTGTAGGCCGCGATGATCAAGAGCAGTACGAGACAGATCGCCTGCTCGACGACCATCCACACGGGCAACGGAAGGAAGATCAAGACGGTGGTGAATGCGACCAGCAGGATGACAACGACAATGCGCAATCGGAGCAGTGCTCGGGGTTCGCCCCTTTCTGCGCGCCGGGCGAAGACGTAGGTGAGCACCGAGGTGATCGCGACGATGCTGCTGCGTACCCATGCCTGTGGCGTGACCTGTGCCGGGGCGAGGACCGAGAGGGCGAGCACTGCACCAACGGTCGCGATACTGAGCAGCATGTACGCCGCGGTTAGTCGCGGCACGGTCACTGCCCGCGTGTTCTTGAAGGTGGTGGTCATTGTCCCTGCTTTCTGGTGTTGTGCGCGCGCGTGGTCGCCCGCTCGATGAACTGCATGATTTCGGAGAAGAAGTGGTCGACGTCGACGTCGACGTTGTTGCCGTTGGCGAGGTGATAGGCCGAAGCGTCGATGATCGCGCGGATCGCGCCTGCGGCGATTGACGGGTCGAATCGGGCGAATTCCCCGCTGTGCTGCCCTGCGGCCAGCAGCTCGGACAGTGATGCGACCGAATCTGGTATGTGGTCGCGATGGTGGGGCGCGTTCTCGATGATTCGCTGCACCGCGCGAACGTGGGTGGCATGAGCGTCGATGAACTCGAGATTGGACCGCAGGTACGTGGTGAGCCGCTCGCGGGCCGACTCGACGTCCTGTTTCCGACGTGTCATGAAGGAGGCACCTTCTGCGTACAGGGCCGCGACGACGGCCTCGCAGATGGCGTCTTTCGTTTTGAAGTGATAGAGAACGGTGCCCTTGATCGTCCCGGCTTGACGGGCAATGCGGTCCACCGATGCCGTCGCGAACCCTTCGGCATCGATCACGGCAATGGCAGCGGCGACGATGTCCTCCCGGCGCGCCCGTTGCGTGCGGGTCAATGACGAGCGTTCGTGTTCCACGACGCAAACTTACCAATTGGTCGAGACTTTGACTAGATGGTCAGAACAGGGTGTCCCGTACTCGCAACGGCCGGTAACCGGTGGGGCCGAGCTGGGCGAGTTCGGCGTCGATGTCGACCTCGATCGCGCCGAAGAAGTTGATGTTCTCGCTGTGCGCGGGCGAGATATGGGCCAGGACCTCGTCGTCCACTCGGCGCCCTGCCCGACGCATCTGATCGACCGCGAGCCCGTAATACTCTGTCGTCCAGGCGATTACCGCGTTCGTGGCAAGGGTCAGGCACCATGCCTGTTCGGTCTGAGCTTCCAGATGGCGGGCGCGGAAGGCTCCTTCGTGGGCATAGATGAGGTCGCGTTTGAGAGCGTGGATGGATTCGCCCTTGTTGAGCTGGCGGGAGATCTTGCGCCGGTAGTCCGGGTCGGTCAGGTACCGGCAGGCGTAGATGGTGCGGCGCATAGCGCCGTACTCCTTCAGCGCCGCGGCGAGGGCGTTCTGCCGTCCCGAGGCCGACAGCTTGCCGACCAGCAGGGACGCGGTGGCGTGCCCGAACTTCAGCGATCCGGCCAGCCGCAGCAGATCGTCGTAGTGTTCCGCGATCAGGTCCAGATTCAGCTTGCGTGTCAGCAAAGGTCCCGTGTGCGGGAACCGCGCCTCGATATCGGCGCGCGGCACCGGCCGGTAGAGGGTGATCTTGCCCAGGTCCCGAATGCGAGGGGAGAGCTGCATCCCGAGCAGGTCGAACAGTGCGAAGTTCACCAGGGTGACCCCGTGGGTATCTGTCGCGTGCTCGGTGATCGGCAGATCAGTTGCGTTGCCGAGGATTTCATCCAGGACGTAGTGGGCTTCGCGCCGGGTGGTGACGATCACCTTGGTGCCGTAGGTGGTGTGCTGATCGGTGACATGGGTATAGGTCGACAGGCCCTGTTCAGCGAAGAATTGCGGCACGGTGCGGGCGGTGACCGATTTGCTACGCGTCGGGAACCGCTGCCCGTCCGAGGAGGACAGGGTGCCGGTGCCGAAAGCCGCTGTCAGCGGCAGCCTTTGGTGGTAGCCGATGAGCGCCAGGTTCGCTGCCCGCAGTGTCTCCTCCCGCATGTACCACTCCGATGTCGATGTCCACGCCAGGATGTCGTAGGAGATGCCGGACGCTTCGGCCATCCGCGTGAGCCCTAGATTCGTGGAGTAGGCCAGCAGCACCGCGATCAGATTGCGTTTCAACTCCGGGCTGCGGGCCTGTTTGCCGCCCGCGTGGGTGAAGCAGTCCAGGTAGCCGGTGCGTTTGTCCAGCTCGATCAGCAGCGACACGATCGGCGCGAACGGCAGCATTTCGGTCAGCTCGGCCTTCAATGCGATTGCCTCGGCCGGGATGTCTTCGGCGGTCAGCGGTGAGATCACCAGATCACCGTCCTCATCCAGGCGCACCGGCCCGTCACCAACGGCGAGGACCTTCTCCAACTCGCCGACCGCCTCATGCCACTCGTCGGTGATCGCAGCCAGTGCACGAGCCGGGTCGGCCGGTTTGTCGACCAGGCGGCAGAATTCGCCGCGTTGAGGCTCCCACTGTTCGGGGGTGAGCAGATAGGCGGCGGGATCGGCGTAGCGGCGCGACCCCGGCACGAACACGTCCCCGGTGCGCAGCCCGTCCCGTAACCCGAGTAGTACGCACAATTCCCAATAGTGGCGGTAGGCAACGGTGTTCCCGGTCTTGCGGGCGGAGTCGAGATAGCCTCGCCACTTGGTCGGCACGAATTCCGTGGGCGCGTCGTCGAACACCTTTCGGCGACCGGTCGCGTTGAGCTCTCGCAGCATGTCGACCGCGGTCAGCAACTCCGTCGCCGTTGTACCGCCGGCGAACCGCACCGCTGATAACACCGCCGGAGTGAATTTCCGCAGATACGAATACGAAGTATCGAGGGCGGCCAGGTGCCCGTGATCGCGCGGCAGCCGCGGTCGGGCTTCGGCTTGCGCGGCCCGCAACCGCTCCCACCCGATGCCCTCGCCGCGGATCAATCCGCCGACGTCCTCATCGGGGATCTGCGGGTCAATGATGATCGACAGCAGGTCATCTAGCAGCGCCTGCCGGTCTTCTCCGGTCTTGCCGCGTTCGGCGAGTTCCTCACGCATCCGGTTCTCGGCGGCACTGAACTTTGCCGACAGCGACTGATCGAACAGCGCCACCACGTCATCGAGTACATCGGCGGCCGACTGCGCCAGCACCGTCAACAGGATCGGATACCGGCGCTGCGGATCACGACGTTCCAGGGCTTGACTGGTCAACCGGCGGCCCAACGTGGCCAGAAACCGGCGACGCTCCGCCGGGAGCACCGACATGTCCAGGGTGTCCGCACCCAGGCCCCGCACAAACCCCAGCTTCTCCACCTCGTTCTTCATTGCGGCCGCCGACGCCTCCACCGGGCCGGTCGACAACCACCGCAACCGCGACATCCGGATCGACGCATCGGTGACCAGCAGCGCATCCAACTCCGAGCGCCGCTGCGGAGTCAGCTCATGCGCGAGCCGGTCGTACGTTTCCCGTTGCGCCTGCTCGCGCGTATGTACGACCCGGCGAACGACAGTGTCGGGGCTGGGCCGGATGACCCGCGCCGAGACCAGATACTCACACCCCAGCCGGAACAACAACGTCGGCGAATCGTGCTCCATCGCCCGCGCCAACAGGAACTCGTCCAGCTCCTTCAGCTCCACCGATCCTGCTGACCGCCACCGGAGATACTGCGCTGCCAACCGCAGATGCTCGGTGCGCGTCTGCGCCCGCCTGCCGTACGAACGGATCAGCGACGCATCGACTTTCAGTTGTTCCGCCAGCCGCGCCACCGCAATCGGCGGTGCGGTGGCCACCTTGTCCGGCACGAACCCCAGCCACGGCAGCGTGCACAGCGCTACCGACAGACCGAGCCGCTCCGCCGGGCCGCGCCCACGGCCCGGCGTGAGGAAGGCGATATCGGCCGCGGTGAGCGTGAAGTACCGGAACAACTCCTCGCGGCTGATATCCGGAAACTCCCGCAGACGCGCCAACTCCTCGTCCGCGAATACCTGCATCGCCACGAAACCTGACCTCCAGCAAGCCGATCAACCTCATCGGCAGCCAAGCCAAGCACCAATCACGCTGCCCCGCAGCCCGAATCGGAAGCTAGACATCACCGCTGGTCAAGCCATTGTCGTTGTTTTTCGCCCGATTACTACCGGAACCCCTATATGCGGTAAATCCTTAGCGCCGGATCGGGCGGATTTGTTCCTCGACCCCCGAATTTCGAGGGATGCGCATGGACGGGAGCCCGGCCAACGGAAGGTCCGCGGGCCGAACCGAGGGGCGAGTGCCAGCGCGTTGGGGTGAATAACCTGGCCGAACGACCCGGTCTGCCGGCAGCGAACGCCGCCGGCCACTGTGCGTCAGTCCGGCAGCCAGCCCAGCTCGTGTGCCAGGGCTTTGGCGACGGTACGGATGCGGCGGTGTAGTGGTGACTGCACGCGCGGGAGGACCAGGTGGATCGTCAAGGTGGGTGCGCCCCGCAGCGGTCGCCACGTAAGACCCGCCGGTTGTGTCGTGACCGCGACTTCACCGGCCGGAGCGAGGGTGAGCCCGTCGCGTAAGTCGCGCTGAGACATGTCGAACGACACTGCGGGCATGTGGAATCGGGGGGTCGGCCGGGTGTCGCGGAACAGTGCGGACAGCTGATCGTGGATCACGGGGTTGGCCGTGCGGTCGGGCAGTCGCAGTGGATACGCGGCCGCATCGGCGATCTCGATCTCCGGATGTTCGGCCAGCGGATGATGCTGTGCCAATTGGACCCCGGCGCGCTCGCGCCGCAGCAGGAACCGGCGCACGCCACGACCCGGCTGTTCACCGCGGGTGATCCCCGCATTGATGCGGCCGTCGGCGACCGCGGGGGAGATCTCCGGTGTCGCCATCGGGACCGCACCGACCTCGAGTCCCGGGCTGCTGCGAATGAGCCTGTCCACCAGGGCCGGTGCCGTCTCGGCCCCCGTACTGAGGCTGTATCCGATGCGGAGCGTGCCCAGTTCACCGGCCCCCGCGTTCCGGGCGGCGTCCCATGCCCGGTCCAGCGCCGCCAGCGCGGGCGGCGCGGACTCCGCCAAAGCCGCACCGGCCGTGGTCAATACGACGCTACGCGTGTTGCGATCCAGCAGGCTCGTCCCGAGTTCCGCCTCCAATCGGCGCATCCGGGCACTGAGTGCGGGCTGCGCGATTCCGATCCGTGCGGCCGCGCGCGTGAAGTTCAACTCCTGCGCCAGCACCAGGAAGTACCGCAGGCTCACCGTATCCGGCGCCACATGCCCTCCCTGCCGATTGATAACGATCCGTTCTGAGTCTATCCCGTCCCGGTCTTTCCCTCGACCACACATCAAGCCCTAACCTGCGCATATGACGATTCAACCGACGGCGGTACTGGACACCGCGCTCACACACACCGAGGGGCAGTCATGCACAAGTTGGTAGTCCTGTATCCCGAGCCCGCCGACCCTGACCACTTCCGCGACTACTACCTGAGCAACCACCTTCCGCTGGTCATGAATTGGCCCGGCCTGCTTGCGTGGCGCTACAGCTTCGACGTGGCGGCGACCAATGGAGAAGCGCCGTATTTCGCGGTCTTCGAAGCCGACTTCGCCGACGCCGACGCGATGGCCGCGGCGCGGGCGTCGTCGTACGGCCGGCGGGCGGCCGCCGATGTCGTCAACTACGCCACCGGGGGTGCGGTCGTCATCGACTATCCGGTGCAGGAGGGCATCGGCTGAGGCAGGACGGTACGCTCCGGGACGGGTTCAGCCGGCCGTTGCGGCCAGGTCCGGCTATCGAACGCCACGATATCCGTTGATTTTTCGGCGTTTACCGACCTGTACTTTCCGCCGGAAGACGAGCAGGCCGCCGTGTCCCATATCCCGAACGGGAAAGCACTGACGATCCACAGTGTGTGGGGGCATCAGGCGGGTCGCGGCGCCGATCCCGTGGGCGCCGGGATCATCGGCGAGCAGGCACGGCGGCTCCCGGCGCGACCGGCTGAAGCGAGCCGTCACAGGCCCGTGAAAACTCAGTGACCTCGAGCGGGGCAACGGCCCACCAGCAGATCGACGAGGTAGCTCTCCTCGATGGTGCCGCCGGGGAAGGCAGCGCTGAGGATTCTGTGTTCCTCGGCGAGAACGGCACGTCGCCGGTTTTCGCCGAGAACGAGGAATGCCGACCGGCTGCCGATGTTGGCCACGTGCGTCTCCAGAGAGACGGTGCGCGACCAACGTAATCGACGCCGTGCGGTTCGCAACTCTGTCAGGCCCGCGAGCCGCACAGCTTCGGCGTCGTCCGGGCGTATCGCGGATTTGGGTTTTGTTCCGCAGTAGTGCGCGATGCGCAGGTGCTGCGCGGCCAGCCACGGTACGTCGAATGCCGTGGTATTCCACCAGATCGCCAGGGCGCCGTCGCCACCCAATACCCGCAGCGCTTCGGGCACCGAGACCGCCGGGTCGGTCCACTGCCACGACTGCGCATAAGTGACGAAGTCGCAGGAGGCGTCGGCCAGCGGAAGCGCATTGCCGTCCCCGCGCACCACCGGCACACCCGTGACCTCCCTGCGGCACTCCGCGGCCATCTCCGCACCGGGCTCGACCGCGACGACCTCGGCTCCCCGGTCCCGCAACAGCGCCGCGGCGATCCCCGTGCCCGCACCGACATCGGCGACCCGCGCACCCGCCAAACTGCGATCGGCAAGTTCCTCGACCGCATCGAAAAGTTCGGGCGGATAGGAAGGCCGGGCGGCCGCGTACTCGGCGGCGGCCATATTGGAAGACTGGGCGCGAGATCCGGTTGTCACCCACCCATCATCGCCCGCGCCCGGCCGGTTCGGGCCGGGCCATTGTGAAGACCACCTGACGTTGGACAACGAAGTTCACGATCGTCGCGACTCCCTGGGCGACCACGAAGGCGACCAGCACCCAGATGGTGCCGGGCGGCAACACGCTGTGCAGGCCGGTGCTGATGCCGACCTGTACGACGAACATCGCCCCGTACAGCGCGGCCACCGCGAGGAACCGCTTGCGGCTCGGTGCCGCTTGGAAGGTCCAGCGCCGGTTGATCAGGTACGCCGTCGTGGTTCCGGCGATGAAGCTGAACGTCTTCGCGACGACGAAGGGCAGGCCGACGTGCAGGAATACCAGCAGGAGACCGAAGTCGACCATCGCGGAGAACCCGCCGGAGACCGCGAATCGGAAGAGCTGGGTCGCCAGGCCGCCGCCCGCTGTGCCGACGGTGCCGGGCAGCGGACGCTCGTTCGGATCCTCCAGGCCTGATGCGGACACGACCGTGATTGTTCCACGCAGGGTCGCCGACTCGGATCTCAGCGAGCGTTGTCCTTCACCGAGCGGTAGAACTCGCGCATCGCGGTGCCGATCTCGGCGAGTTCGATATAGGGAACACCCGCCTCGGCACCGTCGAGGTAGGCGAATCGCATCATCCCGCCCACATCGCCGTCCTGGATCACCGGCAATCCGCGGGCGGCTGCCTGCGCGATCGCCGCGTCGAAGTCAGTCGGTTCGAAGCACACATGATGCAGCCCCGGCCCGCAGCGGTCGAGAAATTCGGTGTAGATGCTGGTTCCGCGCACGGGCTCGATGAGCTCCAGTTGCATGTCCCCGGAGTAGGACAGCGAGATGTGGGCGGTGAAATCGGCGGGCTCGCCGCGATACCGGCACATCCGCGGGCCGAAGGAGGTGTCGGGCAGGCGAGTCCACGCACCGACTCCGAACTGCCCGCTCAACATTCGTTCGGTCGCCGCGATATCGCTACTCACCCAGGCGATTTGGGTGATGGGCCCGTAGTCGATGGTCATCGTCACCCTTTTCTGGTTACGCGGTGTGGATCGGATCAGCCGGCGGTCTTGCCGTTGTCGGCGGTGTATACCGCGCCGTGCACCGAGATGGCATCGTCACTGGCGAGGAAGGCGACCACTTTCGCGACATCGCCCGGATCGCTGATACCGCGCGGTGAGGCGGTTCGCATGACCAGATTCGGGTCCGCACCGTCGGGGAGGGTGAATCCGGTGATCTGCGGGGTCATCATCCCGCCCGGGCATACGGCGTTCACACGCAGGCGGTCGGCGGTGAACTCGACCGCCAGTGCCCGGGTCAGGCCGACGAGACCGTGTTTGGCGGCGCAGTAGCCGGCCGAATAGGCCTGGCCCTCGAGTCCGGCGATGGACGCCACATTGACAATATTGCCGCCGGTTTCGAGTAGATGGGGGAGCGCGGCATGGCACAGGTGGAACGGCCCGTGCAGATTGACTGCCAGGTCGTGGTCCCAGTCCTCGTCGGTCATCTGCGTGGTGTGACGCATGCGGTGGAACCCCGCGACATTGATGAGGATGTCGATCCGGCCGAAGGTCTCGACACACTGTGCGACGACCGATCGGCAGGTGTCGGCGGTGGTTATGTCCGCGACTGCGAATCGCCCGCCGGGTGCGTCGGCGAAGGTGGCTCTGAGCCGGTCCTCGTCTCGCGCGACCCCGAAAACCGACGCGCCGCGACTGGACATCAGTCGCGCGACCTCGGCACCCAGCCCGGACGACGCCCCGGTCACCAGGGCCACTTTTCCCGTCACACTGCCCATTCCGACTCCTGTCCGGCAATTTCGGTCACAGCCCGGCGCCGGCATCGGGCCCCAGTCCGAGAATTCGCTCAGCGGGATGAAAATGTAACACGTTCTCGTTTTGCCCGGAGTGCTGTCTGCGCCGACGTGGAATACCCGCGGAAGCGACGCCATCCGGCGGCCCCGAAGGTGTTCGGCCGGAAGGACAATCGGTTGCCGCAACCGTTCGTCCGCGTTACTTCCGCGAATGCGGATTCCCCACCGGCATTAGGATTCCCGGGGTGTCGAGTATCTGCAACTACCCGGGTTGTACACGCACCATCACTCGCGGCGGAACGCCGGGACGGCCCTCGGAATACTGCGATCATCCCGAGCACACCAGATGGCGGGCGTGGAAGGAACGCCAGCGTCGCCAGCAGGAGGACGAGGGAACCACGGCCAACGTCACTGTGACACAGCAGGGTCCGGTGACCGTCGCCCGACTGCGCGCCGATGAACTACTGGCCCAATTCCGGGCACTGGCCGATCAGCTCAGCGGCACCCTGTCGGTGGCCGTCGCGGAATTGTCCACACTGGCCGATCCCGCGGTGGCCGAGGCTCAGGTACAGGCGGTCCAAGCCGATGCGGCGCGTCGCATCGCCGAGGCGGAGGTCGCGGCCGTGGCCGCCGAGCAGGCGCGCCGGGCGGCGCAGGAGGCCCGGGAGGCAGCCGATTCGGCGGCGGAGGACGCCGCCGCGGCAGCGGAATCCGCCGAGGGACGGATCGCCGAAGCTCTCGCGGCGCGCGATGATGCGATGGGCGAGGTCGAGCGGGTCGGCAAACAGGCGGCCGACGATGTATTCGCCGCCCGCGCCGAGGCGGAGGCCGAGGTTCGCGGCGTTCGCCGGCACTGTGCGCAGGATATCGAGAACGCGCGGCGGCAGGCGAACGAGGATATCGAATCGGCCCGCGCCAAGTCCGCGACCGAAATCGAACAGGTCCGCCGCGAAAGCGCCCAGCGCGTCACGGCCGCGGCCGCTGAACGTGATCTCGCCGTCCAGCGCGCAGCCGATGCCGAGCGCGCGATCGAGCGGGCCGAATCAGCTGTGGCCGAACGCAGTCGTGCCCTCGCGGAGATGAAGGACGAACTCGCCCATGCCCGCCGTGAGACCGAGCGGGTCCGCGCCGCGGGTGAAGCCGCCGGGCGCCGGGCCGCCGACGATATCGCCGCCGTGCGCGCCGAAGCCGCCGCGTCCGCCGAACAGGCCGCCCGGCAGACGACGGAACGGCTCGCGGCCCTCGACGACGCCCGCCGCCAGACATTGGCGCGGGCCGAACGCGCGGAGGCGCAACTCGACGCCGAACTGTCGCGGCGGGCCGGACAGGCACCACCCTCGTCGTCCGAAACCGGTACGGGCGCATCGGATATGGCCGATCACCGCTGATCGCCCGGTCGTGCGGGCAATCCATCGGTGACACGCCCGAAATTCCGAGTCGAGACCGGCATCGATCATCGGCCTCGAGGCGTCCGGGGCGCTATGCTCGACAACTGAATCAGCCACCCCCGCGACGGGGCCTCGCGGGAATCGAGAGGTGACAAGTGAACGACGACGCCATGCGAGCACGGCAGACCAAGCCGAGCGTGGCACGGGTATACGACTACATTCTCGGCGGGCGCGACAACTACGGAGTGGACCAGAACCTCGCCGACTACTTCATCGACTTCCTGCCGGGTTCCGAACAGGTGGCCATCACCGCCCGCGCTGCCACGTTACGCGCCGTACGCAGTATGTGCGCCAAGGGAATTCGCCAATACATCGATCTGGGATGCGGTCTTCCGGCCAGCGAGAACGTGCACGAGGTCGTGCGCCGCACGTATCCCGAAGCGCCGATCATCTACGTCGACAATGACCCGTTCGTCGTCGCGCACGGCAAGGCGCTGATGCAGATCGATGATCGGATCGCGGTGTTGAACAGCAACCTGTGTTCGGTCGCCGAAATCGCCGAACATCAGGATGTGCAGCGGCTGATCAATTTCGACGAGCCGGTCGGACTGCTGTTCGGTGTCGTGCTGGCCTTCGTCGAGGACGGTGAGGATCCGGTCGGTGTGGTCAAGTCCTGGGCCGACCGGGTGCCGGTCGGTAGCCAGGTCTACGTGTCGCACTTCCAGTCCGGGCACAATCGCGAAACCAGCACCACCGAGCGGAAGATCCTCGACGCCTTCGGCCGTGGCCGGTGGCGCAACGACGAAGAGGTGCGTGCGCTGTTCGGCGACCTCGAGCTGATCGAACCGGGTCTGCGTCCGTGTGCGCAGTGGTGGCCGGATGTGCCCGCTGACGACTCCGGGCGTGAACTGAGCCTCTGGGAGCAGCTCATCGTCTCGGGCCTGGCGCGCAAATCCGGCTGATGCCGCGGTCCGGATCGGCGCCCGCGCCTCAGCGCAGGGTGCCGATCCACCGCCGTGTATCGGCCGGATCGATGACATCGTCGAGTTCGAGAACCGTTGCGGCCGTAAGTGCTTTGCCGCTGTCATAGGCGGCCCGAACCAGATTGTCGAAGGCGTCGGCCCGCTGTGCCGGATCCTCGATCGCCGCCAATTCCTTCGCGAACCCCAACCGCACCGCTCCCTCGAGGCCCATGCCGCCGATCTCGCCGGTGGGCCACGCGATGATGAACCGCGGTGCCCGGAACGACCCCGCGGCCATGGCCTGGGCTCCCAGTCCGTATCCCTTGCGCAGCACGACGGTGCCCCACGGCACACTCATCCCCGCCGCGTCGATGAACAACCGGCTGAACCTCGTCACCGTGCCCTGCGCCTCGGCCTCGGGACCGACCATGAATCCCGGTGTGTCGCATAACGATACGATCGGCAGCCGGTGAGCGTCGCAGATCCGGAGAAAGGCGCCGAGCTTATCGGCCGCCGGCGCGTCGATTGCGCCGCCGAGATGATGGCAGTCGTTGGCGATGAGGCCGAATGCCCTGCCCCGCACCCGGATCAGTGCGGTGAGCACACCCACACCCCAGTCCCGCCGCACCTCGAGCACCGAACCGATATCGGCGATCGCCGCGACGGCCGCGCGGATATCGTAGGCCCGTAGCCGATCCGCGGGCACCGCATGCCGGGCCAGGCGAGGATCTGGCTCCTCCCAATCATCGAGGGGCCCTTGGAAATAGCCGAGGTAAGTACGCGCGATCGCCACCGCTTCGGCATCGTCGGCGGCCACGATGTGCACCACACCGTTGCGGCGCTGCACCCGCACCGGGCCGATGTCCTCCGGTGCGTACACCCCCAGGCCGCCGCCCTCGATCATCGCGGGCCCGCCCATGCCGATATTGGCCTCCGGGGTCGCGATGACGACATCGCACATACCGAGCAGGGCCGCATTGCCGGCGAAACAGCGACCGGAGACGATACCGATCAGGGGAACCTCGCCCGACAGTTCGGCCATCGCGCGGAAGGTGTTGACATCGAGACCGGAGATGCCGGAATGATCGGTATCGCCGGGCCGCCCGCCGCCGCCCTCGGTCCAGAAGATCACCGGAAGTCGCTGGGCGCGAGCCAATTCCAGCATTCGATCGGTCTTGGCGTGATTGCGGATCCCTTGGGTGCCGGCCAGGACCGTGTAGTCGTAGGACAGCACCACCGCGCGGGAGCGGTCAGGTCCGAACCGATCGGCGCCGATCGTGGCCACCCCGGTGATCAGGCCGTCGGCCGGCGTTTTCTCGATCAGGTCGGCCAGGGTCCGCCGCGCGCGCTGGGCCGCCACCGCCAGAGCGCCGTATTCGACGAAACTGCCGTCATCGACCAGATCGGCGATGTTTTCGCGAGCAGTGCGGCGACCGAGCCGATGTCGCTTCGCCACCGCGTCGGGCCGGGCCTCGTCGCGCCCGATCCGGTGGCGTTCGCGGACCTCGGCCAGATCCGGCCGTTCGGCGTCGAGGTCGGCGGCCGCGATATCGGCGGATTCGCCGGTGTGGTCGGCGTCGTCACCGACCAGGAGCGCGGTGCGCGGATCGACCACCGTGCCGGGCTCGGCCAGCACCCGCACGACCCGCAACGCCCGATCGGCCCGGACCACGTGGTGCATTTTCATCGCCTCCACGACGGCGACCTCACCCCCGGCCGCGATCACGGTGCCGGGCTCGGCGATGCTGACGACCGTTCCGCCCAGCGGGGAACGCAGCGCCTGTTCGTCGTCGGGACCGCTGTCCGCGGCCACCGCCGCCTCGGGGCCCGGTGTGGTGGGAGTGCTGAATTCTGATGCCCTGGTGAGGAGGTCAGCACTGTGGCGTTCGAACCACAGGGTGTCGACGGTGTCCTCGGTGAGCAGGGCGTCCACGATCGCGCGCTGTAATGCCACCGTGGTGTCGATTCCGTCGACGACGGTCTCGGACAGAGCGTCAGCCGCCCGGCGCAGCGCGGCCGCCCGGTCCGGGCCGCGGGTGACGATCTTGGCGAGCAGCGAATCGAACCGGGCGCCCTGCCGCATGCCCGGGTAGAGCGCGGTATCCACGCGCACACCCACACCGGTGGGTGGTGTGAACCGGGTGACGACGCCGGTGCTGGGTAGCAGATCACCGGCTGTGCCGAGGATTTCGGCATTCACCCGGACCTGCACCGCACTGCCGTGCGGAGGGACCGGGGACAGGCTCAGATCGGCGAGCGAACGGCCCTGGGCCAGATCGAATTGCACGGCGACCAGGTCGAGTCCGGTGACCTCCTCGGTGACGGTGTGCTCGACCTGCAGCCGCGGGTTGACCTCCAGGAACCATGACTCCCCCTCGGAGACAAGGAATTCCACCGTCACCACACCCCGGCAGCCGACCGATTCGGTCAATCGCACCGCCTGTTCGTGCAGTGCCGCGCGCACAGCCGGGTCGAGATCTGGCGCCGGTGCGATCTCGACGAGTTTCTGGCGGCGCCGTTGCACACTGCAGTCCCGGTCGCCCAGTGCCATCGCGTGCACCCCGTCGGCGGCGATTTGTACCTCGATGTGGCGGGCTCGGTCGATCAGGGCTTCGGCGTAGACCGTGTCGTCGCCGAAACCGGCCCGGGCTTCGGCGCGGCACCGTGCGTAGGCTTCGGCGAGATCGGCGCGGTTGTGCACGATCCGCATGCCGCGCCCGCCGCCACCGGCGGTGGCCTTGACCATGACGCCGCCGGGGTGCTCGGCCAGCAGGGCCTCGATCTGCTCGGGTCCGGCCACGCCCGGGGTGGCGGGTATCAGCGCGAGACCTGCTCGCGCTGCCGCGTCGCGCGCGGCGATCTTGTCGCCGAACACGCGCAACACCCGCGGTGCCGGACCGGCGAACACCAGCCCGGCCTCGGCGCACGCGGCCGCGAAATCGGCGCTCTCGCTGAGGAATCCGTACCCAGGATGGACCAGCGTACCCGCTCCGGCGGTAGCGGCGGCCGCGACCACGGCGGCGATATCGAGATATGCCGAGGCACCCCGGCCGGGCAGAAGGTGCGCCCGGTCGGCCAGGCGCACCGCCATCGCATCGGGTTCGTCGCCGGTTGACAACGCCAAGGTGGCGAAACCACGTTCACGTGCCGCCCGCACCACCCGGACCGCTACTTCACCACGGTTCGCCACCACCACCTGCATGGCGCTCAGTCTGATCGACAACGAATCCGAACGCCACCACCTCGGTGTCCGGCTTGACCTTCACGCAGCGGAAGCTTCTACCGTCGAAGACGAGGCCGGAACGACCGGTCTCGCGGAGGATGGAGTGCCATGAGCCGGTCGATCGCGGAAGTGGCGAAGATATCGGGCGTCACCGCGCGCACGCTGCGTCACTACGACGACATCGGACTGCTCCCGCCGGCACGGGTGGGCGCCAACGGTTACCGCTACTACGACGACGAGCAGTTGCTGCGGCTGCAGCAGATTCTCGTGCTGCGCGAACTCGGCCTGAATCTGGCCGAGATCGCCACGGTGATCGAGTCAGAGCCGGACACCCTGGCCGCGTTGAAACGTCAGTACGTCCGGCTGCTCGCCGAGTGTGACCGGCTGGGCCGGATGGCCGCCACGGTGGCACGCACCATCACCGAACTCGAAGGAAATCAGGAGATGACAGTACAGATCAACCGGCCGGAAAATCTGTTCGAGGGCTTCGACCATACGGAGTACGACGACGAGGCGCGCGAGCGGTGGCCCGAGGAATTCGAACGGTCCCGGCAGGCCACCGCCGACATGACCGCCGCCGACGTCGAGCGTATGCAACGTGAACTGACGGCCACGATGATCCGCATGGCGGAATTCATGGCCGCCGGTACCCCGGTCGCCGACGCGGCGGTCCAGGCCGAGATCCACGAGCAGTACCAGGGCATCTGCCGATTCTGGACGCCGAACCGGCAGGCATACGAATGCCTAGGGCAGATGTATGTCGACGACGAGCGGTTCAAGGCGAACTACGACCGCATCGCCACCGGGCTGGCCGAATATCAGCGTGACGCGATGGTCGCCTACGCCGCCGCGCGTCTGTCCGAATAGTCACCCGGATATGAGGGTGGCCCCTCCGCGGCCAGTGCGGAGGGGCCACCCCGTCATTGTGCTCGCGCCTACCGCGGTCCCGTCGCGGCGACGACCTCGGCCACGGCTTCGGCAACGGGGGTGGATCCGCCGGTGAGCTCGACTATGACCCGGCTCAACGCGGGCTCGTGCAACGCGGCATTGATGAACGCGGCGACATCGTCTCGGCACACGGTGCCGTACTCGATGGCCGTGCCCGCGGTGACCCGGCCCGTTCCCGGATCGTCGAGCAGGGTTCCTGGCCGCACGATCAGCCAATCGAGGCCGGTGTGGGTGAGATACACATCGGCGGACTTCTTCACCCGCATGTAGTGCTCGAATCCGGCGGAGGGCTCGCGGTCGCGCCCGGCGTCGGGGAATACCGATACCAGCACGAATCGTGAGATTCCCGCGTTCGCGGCGGCAGCGGCGGCCTTTTCCAGGCCGGTGCCGTCGATCGCGGTGGTCATGTCGGCGCCCGTGCCGTGCGCACCGGCGGAGAACACGATCGCGTCGTGGCCGGCGAACTTGGCCGCCAATTCCGCCACGCTGTCGTGGATGAGGTCACCGATCAGCGGGGTGGCGCCGGACGCGGAGACCACCGCGCCCTGTTCGGGATTGCGGTGCATGCCGGTGACCTGGTCACCGCGGTCGCTGAGAAGTTGTGCTAGGCGGCGGCCCACGCCGCCGGCCGCACCGATCTGGAACACCTTCACGAGTGAACACCTCTCTGTCGGCGAATCCGGTTCTTACCGATTGTGAATGCCGCGCCGCGAGCACTCGCGCGCGGGTGGTGGGGAGGGCACAGGCGGGCGGTCGCGATGCCGACTCGGCATCCTTCCGCCCTGAAATGCCACGGTTGCCAGACGTTCGCGGCTACGGTGCGGGTGTTCGTGTGACGGGTGAGTCGATCGCGCGGCCACGCGCGCGGTCCGGCCGAGAGGCGGGCAGATGGCGCGTATCGCGCGTGGGGACAACGGATCCCTGGATTCCGAGCTGGCGGCGGCGTTGATCCGGACGCGCAGGTTCTTCACCCGCGCGACCGTTGCCGCCGATCTGCGCACCGAGTATGTGCGCGGTGGCCGCCAGACCGACGAGTTCTATCGCGACCGCTGGGCACACGACAAGGTGGTGCGGTCCACGCACGGCGTGAACTGCACCGGATCGTGCTCGTGGAAGGTGTATGTCAAGGACGGCATCATCACCTGGGAGACCCAGGCCACCGACTATCCGTCGGTGGGCACGGACCGCCCGGAATACGAGCCTCGGGGCTGTCCTCGCGGGGCGGCGTTCTCCTGGTACACCTACAGCCCGACCCGTATCCGGTATCCCTACATTCGCGGTGTCCTGCTCGAAATGTATCGAGAAGCCAAGGCGCGCACCGGCGATCCGGTGACCGCCTGGGAATCGATTGTCTCCGATCCCGAGGCGGCGCGGCGATACAAGAGCGCGCGCGGGCGCGGCGGCCTGGTGCGCGCAGGCTGGGAGGAAGCCGTCGAACTGGTGGCCGCCGCGCATGTGCACACCATCAAAGCCTATGGGCCGGACAGGGTTGCGGGGTTCTCACCGATCCCGGCCATGTCGATGGTGTCGTTCGCCGCCGGATCGCGATTCATCTCGCTGATCGGCGGGTCGATGCTGTCGTTCTACGACTTCTACGCCGATCTGCCGGTCGCGTCCCCTCAGGTCTTCGGCGACCAGACCGATGTGCCCGAGTCCCGTGATTGGTGGGACGCCGGATATCTGATCATGTGGGGATCGAATGTGCCGGTGACGCGAACACCGGACGCGCACTGGATGACCGAGGCCCGCTACCGCGGGCAGAAGGTGATCGCGGTAGCATCCGATTACGCCGACAACGTGAAGTTTGCCGATGAATGGCTCGCCCCGCGCCCAGGCACCGACGGCGCGCTGGGTATGGCGATGGGGCATGTGGTCCTGCGCGAATTCTTCGTCGACCGGCAGGTCCCGTACTTCCAGGATTATGTCCGCCGCTTCACCGATCTGCCGTTTCTGGTACGGCTCGAGAAGGCCGACGGGGTGTACCGGCCGGGCAAATTCCTCACCGCCGCGGACCTCGAACAGTTCGCCGATACCGAACACGCCGAGTTCAAGACGGTGCTGCTGGGCGACGACGGTGAACCGGTACTTCCCAATGGGTCGCTGGGATTCCGCTACGGGGACTCCGGCGCCGGCCGCTGGAATCTGGAACTGGACGGGGTGCGCCCGGCGCTATCGGTGGGCGGCGATACCGCCGCCGTGGTCGAACTGCCACGCTTCGACACCGCCGACGGCGCCGCGGCGATGGTGCGCCGAGGTGTGCCGGTCCGCACGATCGGCGGACATCGGGTCACCACGGTCTTCGATCTGATGCTGGCCCGCTACGGCGTACGGCGCGAGGGCATGCCGGGCGAGTGGCCCACCGGATACGACGACGCCACCCGGCCCGGAACACCGGCCTGGCAGGAGACGATCACCGGTGTCCCGGCCGCGGTCGCGGCTCGCATCGGCCGGGAGTTCGCCGCGAACGCCGAAGAGACACAGGGGCGTTCGATGATCATTCTCGGCGCCGGTACCAATCACTGGTTCCACTCCGACACCATGTACCGCACATTCCTGGCCCTCACGACGCTCACCGGCTGCCAGGGCCGCAACGGCGGCGGCTGGGCACATTACGTGGGACAGGAGAAGTGCCGTCCGATCACCGGATGGGCGACGGTCGCCAACGCGCTGGACTGGACCCGCCCACCGCGGCACATGAATCAGACCGTGTACTGGTACCTGCACACCGATCAGTTCCGCTATGACCCGTTCACCGCCGCCGATCTGACCACGACCACCGGTGCGGGCGCGCTGTCGGGGCGCAGCACCGCAGATCTGATCGCCAAGACCGCCCGGATGGGCTGGACCCCGTCCTACCCCACCTTCGACCGCAATCCGCTCGATCTGGCCGACGAGGCCGAGCAAGCGGGCCGTACACCCGCGGAACATGTGGTGGCGCAATTGAAATCCGGTGATCTGCGGTTCGCCTGCGAGGACCCCGACGATCCGGTGAACTGCCCGAAGGTGCTGTCGATCTGGCGGTCGAATCTGCTCGGCTCCTCGGCCAAGGGCAACGAGTACTTCCTGCGCCACCTGCTGGGCGCCGATTCCTCCCTGCGCGCCGAGGAGGCGCCGCCGCAGTCGAGGCCGCGTGAGGTGGTCTGGCGCGAACAGGCTCCTACCGGAAAGCTGGATCTGCTACTGACCCTCGACTTCCGGATGACCAGCACCACGATGTACTCCGATGTGGTGCTACCGGCGGCGACCTGGTACGAGAAATACGATCTGTCGTCCACGGATATGCATCCGTTCGTGCATTCTTTCAGCCCGGCGATCGCACCGCCCTGGCAGACCCGCACCGATTGGGACGCCTTTCTCGGCATCGCCGCCGAATTCAGCCGCCTCGCTCGCCGTCACCTGGGCGTCCGCACCGATATCGTGGCCACCGCGCTGACACACGACACACCGGACGAACTGGCCAACCCGCACGGTGTGGTCAAGGACTGGAAAGCCTGTGAGTGCGAACCGATTCCGGGCGTGACCATGCCGCGGCTGACCGCCGTGGAGCGCGACTACGGCGCGGTGCGCGCCAAGATGGGAGCGCTGGGACCGGTGGTCGATCGACTCGGCGCGGCGACCAAGGGCGTCACCTTCGACGTGACCGCCGAGGTGGCGGATCTGGCCGCGCGCAACGGGGTCGTGCACGGAGGCCCCGCGGCCGGACGGCCCAGCCTGGAATGCGATGTCGACGCCTGCGAGGCGATCCTCGCGCTGTCGGGCACTACCAACGGCCGCCTCGCGGTCCAGGGATTCCGGACCCTCGAGCAGCGCACCGGAACCCGGCTCGCGGATCTGGCGACCGAACACGAAGGTAGGCGGATCACCTTCGCCGACACCCAGATCGCGCCGGTTCCGGTCATCACCTCACCGGAATGGTCCGGATCCGAAAACGGCGGCCGGCGCTATTCACCGTTCACCGTGAACGTCGAACGCGCCAAACCCTGGCACACCCTCACCGGAAGACAGCATTTCTACCTCGACCACGATTGGATGGCCGAGGTCGGCGAACAACTTCCGGTATTCCGGCCACCGCTGGATATGTCGGCGCTGTTCGCCGAGGCCCGGCCCGGGCAGCGCGGTCGCGACGGTCTGGCGCTGCGGTATCTGACCCCGCATTCGAAATGGTCCATTCACTCCGAATATCAGGACAATCTGCTGATGCTGAGCCTGTCGCGCGGTGGCCCGACGCTGTGGATGTCGGATCGTGATGCCGCGAAACTTGGTGTGCGCGACAACGAATGGATCGAGGCCGTCAATCGCAACGGGGTGGTGGTGGCACGCGCGGTGGTCACCCACCGGATGCCGGAGGGCACGGTCTACATGAATCACGCCCAGGACCGGCTCATCGATGTCCCGCTCGCGGAGACCTCGGGTAAGCGCGGCGGTATCCACAATTCCCTGACCCGGCTGCTGATCAAACCCACCCATCTGATCGGCGGCTACGCCCAATTGTCGTTCGCGTTCAATTATCTCGGCCCGACCGGCAACCAACGCGACGAGGTGACCGTCATCCGCCGTCGCAGCCAGGAGGTCGACTACCGATGAGACCCATGGCGCAGTTGGCGATGGTGATGAACCTCGATAAATGCATCGGCTGCCACACCTGTTCGGTGACCTGCAAACTCAATCCGGCCTGTATGGCCGCCTGCCCGTCGGGTGCGATCTACAAACGCGCCGAGGACGGCATCGTGCTGGTCGATCAGGACCGCTGCCGGGGCTGGCGGATGTGTGTGTCGGGATGTCCCTACAAGAAGGTGTATTTCAACCACCGCACCGGTAAAGCCGAGAAATGCACCTTCTGTTTCCCGCGACTCGAGGTCGGGCTGCCGTGCCGGCCGCACATGCCGAACAAGCGCACGGACTCGAGGAATTGGCCACCGAATGCGATCTCGATCGCGACGGCGGGCCCGGCATGGGCGGCTGGGGACCGTTCGGCGAGAGCTCGGGAGGTCCGACACCGGTGGCAGGGGAGAACTTCCGCATGCTGCAGGACCGCCAGACCGCCGACACCCCGGCCACCGGTCCGGCCCGGGTGAACCTGCTGAACTGGGACGGCCGCGGGCGTCCGGAAGGGTTGTTGCCCAAGCGCGCCACCGGGAGGCATCGGAAATGATCCGCACCGAAATTCGCTGCGCGGCCTGGCAGCTGCAATCGATGCTGCTGAGTTACCCCGATGCGGCACTGCTGGATTCGCTGCCGATGCTGACCCGGGTCGCGCAGGCACTCCCGCTCGCACTCGGTGCACCGCTGCGTCCGCTGCTGTCACATCTGGCCGGCACCCCGGCCGTCCGGCTGGCCACCGACTACGTCGACACCTTCGACCATCGCAAACGGTTCAGCCCCTATCTGACCTATTTCACCGACGGCGACACCCGCAAGCGGGGTATGGCGCTGCTGCGCATCAAACAGCTCTACCGCGCCGCGGGCTGGCAACTCGACGACGGCGAACTGCCCGACCATCTGGCCGTGGTGCTGGAATTCGCGGCGACGGAACCGGAATCCGGACTGCGGGTGCTCACCGACTACCGCGCCGGTGTCGAGGTGATGCGGGCGGGGCTGCGGGAATCGCGTTCGCCGTGGGCGGGCGTACTGGATTCGGTATCGCAGACGCTGCCACAGTTGCGTGGTTCCGACAGCGACGCCATCGCCCGGTTGATCGCGGCCGGCCCACCGGGAGAAGAGGTCTGCACCGAGCCGTTCGCACCGCCCACCTACATGCCGACACCGATCGGCGGCCGTTGATGACCGTGAGCGCATCCGATGTGCTGCTGTGGGCGCGGTGCCGTACGCGGCGCTGGCTGTCTGCGTGGTGGGCCTGATCTGGCGCTACCGCTACGACAAATTCGGCTGGACCACCCGTTCCTGGCAGCTGTACGAGAACCGGCTGCTGCGATTGGGCAGTCCGCTGTTTCACTACCGCATCGTGTTCGCCTTTCTCGGCCACGTCCTCGGACTCGTCATCCCGTAGACGTGGACCGAAGCGACCGGCATCGGTGAAAGCGCCTATCACGCGGTGTCGTTCAGCCTGGGGGTCGTGGCGGGCGTGGCGACCGTGGCCGGGCTGGCCATCCTCATCTACCGTCGCCGCACCGTGGGATCGGTCTTCTCCGCCACCACCCGCAACGACAAGATCATGTACGTGCTGCTGGGGGTGACGCTGCTGCTCGGGCTCGCCGTACCCTGTACGGCAACATCACCGGCCATCCGCACAATTACCGCGACGACATCTCGCCCTGGTTCCGGTCGCTGTTCTACCTCGACCCGCACCCGGAGCTGATGACCGATGCGCCGCTGGGCTTCCAGCTGTATGTGCTGTCGGCGTGCGCTCTGTTCGCGCTCTGGCCGTTCAGCCGGCTCGTGCACGTATTCTCCGCGCCCCTCGGCTATCTCGGCCGCCCGTATCTGGTGTATCGCAGCCGGGACACGAGCCTCGGCGCGCACCGGCCACCGCGCGGCTGGGAAACGGGTGCGGTAACCGATCAGGACGTCCCGGGATGCGGGCGCAGCACCACCGGGCCGCCGTGCGCGGGTACGTGGGTGATGTTGCGGATGCGGCCGCGTTCGTGAGTGCGCGCCGGCGCCAAGGCGAAGCGTCGCAACACCTCCGACAGCACCGCGGTCCCTTCCATCAACGAGAAACCCGCACCGATGCAGCGACGCACACCGCCGCCGAACGGTAACCAGGTGCCGGCCGCGACGCCGCCGTCGAGAAACCTTTCGGGCCGGAAGGATTCGGGGTCGGGATGGCTACCGGGGTCGGCGTGCGCGAGCACGATCGAGGTCTGCACCACGGTTCCGCGGGGGAGCGGGTAGCCGGCGACGGTCATATCGCGTGTCAGCCGCCGCACGGTGCCACCGATGACGGTGCGCCGCCGCATGGCCTCCTTCAGCACCGCCTCGAGGTATTTCTCGTCACCCTCGGCGGCCGCGCGCCGCGCCCGCTCCTGCACCCCGGGATGGGCGGCCAATTCGTACATCGCCCACGACAACGCCGAGGCGGTCGTCTCGTGCCCGGCCAGCAGCAGTGTCACCAGCTGATCGCGCAATTCGGCATCGGACAGGGGAGCGTCGCCGATCGCGTCGTCCGCACCCACGGCGAGCAACCGGGATAGCACATCGCCGCGGGCTCCCGGGTCCGGGTGGGTGCGCCGGTGCGAGATCTCCTCGTAGAGAAGGCCGTCGATCGCGTTCTTGTTGTCGGCGAAGCGCTTCCACGGCCCGAAACGCTGCAGCCACGGCCATTTCCAGCCCAGGAAGATCAGCGGGCCGACATCGACCAGGTACCGCAGGCGCGGAGCGAGTTCGTCGCGCCCGCGTTGTTCACTGACCCCGAACACAACCTGCGTGATCACATCCAGTGTCAGCTCGTTCATCCGGTCCAGCGTGGCGAGGGTGGTGCCCGCCCGCCAGCGGTCGACATGTTCCTTGGCGATCGCCTCCACCATGCCCCGATATCCGCGCAGTGAGGATCCGGTGAACGCGGGCATCAGCAGTCGCCGGGCGCGGGCATGCTCGTTCTCGTCGGTCAGCAACACCGAATGCGGGCCCATGATCGGGCCGAGCACCCGATTGCCCTCACCGGCATGCAGATCCACCGGGTCACCGGCGAAGATCTCGCGAATGTGCTCGGGGCGCGAGAACACCACCAGGTGTTCGGCATACGGTGCAAGCATGCGCATGGTGTAGACGTCGCCGTAGCGGCGCGCGGCCGCCGCGGCGAACCGGGCACGCCATTTGGCGTGCAACAACGTCTGCACAATCCTCGGCAGCCGGGGCCCCGGCGGGTAAACGGCAGTCATGGCACCACACTTTCCGACGGCCCGCCGCAGCGCGAGATCCGGTATTTCCCAACGGTAACCGGGACCGCGGCCCGCGACCACCGCCGCTCGGGCGACAGCGGAGACCGTCCGGTTGCCAGTGTGTCGCGGCCGAGGTTGCCGAATTACCCGTTCCACGGCGCCGCGACCCATATCATCGGGCTATGCCCACCTTCCGAGTGGCCGGACGTAATGATGTCTTCGCTGGTGATGCATGGCAGATGGCGTGTGTGATCGGGTGTTCCTCGATCGGCGTGGGTGTCGTGCTGCTCGTTTGGCCTGATAAGTCCGTTCGAATAACGGAACTGTTGCTCGCTGCCACGTTGTTCTTGACGGCGGCCTGGCAGCTCACCGTGTCCTTCCGTGCCCGGATCAACGGCTTGCTCAAGGCGCTCGAGTTCCTGAGTGCGGTGCTGTCGGTGGTGCTGGGATTGTCGTGTCTGCATAGTGGTGATTCGGTTGCGCTGCTGGCCATGTGGATCGGCATGACCTGGATGATTCGCGGCATCGTGCAGGCCATCGTGGCGGCCTGGTCGCAGGATCTGCCCAAGGCCGGGCGCAGAGAGGGGTACGGGCTGATCACCCTGCTGGCGGGAGCGGTCGTGCTGGTGTGGCCGATCGACACCATCGCCGCGCTGTCGGCACTGGTCGGGGTCGGCTCGATGCTGCTGGGAGCCATGGAGATCCGCCTCGCCACCCGCATCCGCCGGCACGCCGGCGATGGCGATCAGGTGGGGGTGCGAGGTCTGCTCGGCCCGCGCGCCGGGCGGTCGGCCCGGGTCGCCGATTAGGGTCGCGATATGGCCGTCGTCCACCGCACCACCCTCGAACCCGGCAAACTCGACCTGCTGACCGCGTGGCTGCCCAGTCGCGACTGGTTCACCGGCGCCGTCCCGCGATTGCACCGCGCCGGTGGGTTCCGCCTCGACGATCCCGCCGGTGAAGTCGGCATCGAGTGCATGATCGTCATCGATACCGCCGATCCGCATCTGCCCGTCTATCACGTTCCGCTGACCTATCGCGGTGCTCCGCTACCGGGCGGGGACCTCGTCGGCACCACCGAACATGGTGTCCTGGGACATCGATGGGTCTATGACGGCGCCTCCGATCCGGTGGCGGTCGCGCAACTGACGGCGCTGCTCACCGGCAGCGCGGTGGCACAGCACCAGGACCGTAGCTACACCCCCGCAGACACCGTCGAATGCTTTACCGCACAGCCGGATCCGGGGCTGTCGGTGCGGATCGACCGGATTCCGGCCACCAGGGCGGAAATCCCGGGGGCCCGGGTGATTTGCAGCTGGACCGATCCGGCGGGCAGCGCCGCACGGGGAGTGGTGCTGCAAGCGTCGACCGATTCCGCCGGCGGGGACACCGTGGGCTGATCCAGGAGGTGTCGAGGTCATGATCGGCGCGATGGGATACCGCGTCGCCGCGGCGGTACTGCTGGTGGCGACAGCCTCGGCGGGATGCTCGAATTCCGGCAGCGGAACGACCACCGCACCTTCGGCGGCACCTTCGCCCACCGCCGCGCCGGATGCGACCACGGCGGCCACGACGACGATCAGCGCTTGTGAGCCCGGGCAACTCGATATCGGCGCACAGACCATGTCGCCGGGAATGGGGTCGCCGTAGTATCGGCCGAATTTCGGGCGGATATGGTGTAGTGGTCTGGTAGAGAACGGTTTTCGGGTGGATTCGGTGGAGATCGGCTCGTATGGCAAGCGCGCCAAGACCCGCACCGAACATGTGCGGCTGGTCGCGCGGTATCTGGGCTGGCGGCCGGCCGGGTCGCTGGAGTTCAAGGAGTTGGGTGAGTTCCTGCTGGCGCGGGCGATGGCGCATGATTCCCCGACGCTGCTGTTCCGGCTGGCGTGTGAGTATCTGATCTCGGCACGGTGATCCGGCCGGGCCCGGTCACGGTCGTGGAGCGGGTCGCGCACGCGCGCCATCAGGCGCAGGCCGAGACCTACGACCGGCTCGCGCACGAGTTCACCCCCGAGCGGTGTGTCGAGTTGGACACGCTGCTGGTCACCGATGCTTCGCTGGGGGTTTCGCGGTTGCGGTGGCTGTCGACACCTCCGGTGGAGGCGTCCGCGCAGGCGGTGAAGGCCGAGGTCGAGAAGCTGGGTTTCCTGCGCGGTTTGGGCGCGGACCGCCTGGATATGTCGGTGTTGCCCGCCGAGCGGCGCCGGTTCCTGGCCACGATGGGCCGCCGTCTGACTCCGCAGGCCTTGGAGCGGCGGGAGCCGCAGCGCCGGTATCCCATCCTGTTGACGGTGCTGGCGCAGTCGGCGACCGATGTACTCGATGAGGTGGTGGCACTGTTCGATCAGGCGATCTCGGCGAAGTTCGGGCAGGCCGAGCGGCGCGTGCGGCAGCAACTGGCCGAGCGCGGCAAATCCGGTGAGGACCGCCAAGCCCTCCTCGATGAACTGCTGGCCATCGTCATCGATCCGCAGATCGCCGACGAGGAGATCGGCGGTTTGATTCGCGGTGACCGCATCGGGTGGGATCGGTTGCGGGCGGCGGTTGCGCAGGCCAAACCGCGGCTGCCGCGTGATCACGGGCATCCGGCCGCGCTGGACTTGTCGTACAACTATCTGCGGCAGTTCACTCCGGCAGTGTTGTCGGCGGCACGGCGAGCCGATCCGCTTCGGCGCCGACGGGGTTGCTGATCGCGGTGGATATGCTGCGCGAGCTGAACGCGACCGGCCGCCGCAAGGTGTTCGACGAGCGCCGGCCGGGTTCGTGCCGACCAAGTGGCGCGGCTACCTCGAGGAGGCCCGGAAATCGGGCAGCGTCACCGCGTATCGGCATTACTGGGAGTTGTGCGTGCTGCTGGGGCTGCGGGACGGTTTGCGCTGTGGGGACGTGTAAGTGCCGGGCTCGCGCCGTTACGCCGATCCGGCCGCCTACCTGCTCACTGTCGGGCAATGGGCCCCGCAGCGCGCCGAGTTCTGCCGTCTTGTCGGCGAACCCGCCGATTCCGGCGGGGCGCCTGACCGTGGTCACGAACGCCGTGATCGCTTGGACCACAGAGTATTACGGACTCGCGGTGGAGCAGATGCGCCGGGCCGGGCGCCGCATTGACGACGATGTACTGGCACATATCAGCCCCGCCCACAGCGAGAACATCAACTTCTTCGGCGCGATCGAGGTGGATATCGACGCCGAACTGGCCCAGCTCGGGCCGAACGGCTACCGGCCGCTGCGGGTGCGGGTGCGGGTGCCCCTGTTCTGACGGCCCCGGCACCGCACAAGATGATTCAGAACTATCTGAATACACGAAAATCTGTATTATTGGGGTTGTGGAAGCCGTATTGCACCGTGACGCGCTGGCCCGGTTCGGGCACGCGCTGTCGGACCCGACCCGCACTCAGATCCTGCTGAGCCTGCGCACCGGCCCGGCCTATCCCTCGGACATGGCCGAGAAGATCGGGGTGACACGCCAGATCCTGTCCAACCACCTGGCCTGCCTGCGCGGGTGTGGCCTGGTCGTCGCCGTCCCCGAAGGCCGGCGCAGCCGCTACGAGCTCGCCGACCGGCGCATCGCGGCCTCGCTGGAAGACCTCCTCGGCCTCGTGCTCGCCGTCGATCCGGCCTGCTGCCCGGACTCCGACACGCAAGGATGCTGCTGATGTCGGCGCCGCTCGGGATGCCGTCATTGCCCTCGGCCGTCCAGGTCTCCGGACCGTCCGCGACGCGGAAGGCGTTGCTGGCGCGGCGGATCCGCTGGTTGGTCGCCGCGACCATCACCTACAACGTCATCGAGGCGATCATCGCCCTCACCGAAGGGGCGCGGGTGTCGTCGACCGCGTTGATCGGGTTCGGTCTGGACTCGGTGATCGAGGTGTCCTCGGCAGCCGCGGTCGCCTGGCAGTTCGCCGGCCAGAACCCCAAGAAGCGGGAGAAGGTCGCGCTGCGGATCATCGCGTTCTCCTTCTTCGCTCTCGCCGGCTACGTCGCCGTGGATTCGATCCGCGCACTGTGCGGCAGCGGCGAAGCCCGGCATTCACCGATCGGGATCGGGTTGGCCGCGGCCAGTCTGGTGATCATGCCGGTGCTGTCGCACACCCAGCGCCGTGCCGGGCGCGAGCTCGGCTCCGCCTCCGCGGTCGCCGACTCCAAACAGACCCTGCTGTGCACCTACCTGTCGGCGGTGCTGCTGGTCGGGCTGCTGCTGGGCAGCCTGTTCGGCTGGTCGTGGGCCGACCCGATCGCCGCCCTGGTCATCGCCGTCATTGCCGTGCGCGAAGGACTCAACGCCTGGTACGGGGACACCTGCTGCCCCACACCCACCACGCTCGCCGCCAGCTCGCAACAGCAGACCGGCCACGACTGCGACTGCTGCGACTGAACAACCAGCCCCCGCTCTGCGAAAGATTTTGCCAGATGCCACGAATCCCGGACTCCGCCCGCACGGCCTATCACGACGAGATGCGGGCGGCGAAAACCGCGCCCGACCCCGCGCAGCGGTGGACGCATCTCGAACGCGCACACATCCTGTCCCAGCTCGACCCGTGGCTGCACACCGGCAACCACATCGCCATGTTCGCCCTCGCCGTCCGTCAGCGCGACCGCCGCGAAGCCCTCGGCCAGATCGTCCGAATCATCGTCGCCGCACCCGGATCACTGGCCGGACTCGCCCCCGAAGGCAACACCGGCCGCGCCACCGTCGGCTTGCGCCAGACCATGCCGACACCACCCGACCTCGCCGCGCTGCTGCACCCGGCGCCGACATAACCTCACCGATCCGCGCGCACCCCGGATAATGGTCTGTTATCCGGGGTATCGTCGGCTCCGGCCTGCGGCGGAGGTGTCGCGGCGTGTACGCGAAGCGGTCTCATTATCCGGGGCAAGCTGGGGAGGTGGATGCCGATGACCGCGAAGGTGACCCGTCTGCGCACCCCGCCTGCGCGCACCCTGCGCTCAGCGGCCGAGGCGTTCTTGGACACCATCGGCTCGGCCAACACCCGCCGCGCCTACGGCATCGCGATCGTCAAGACCGTCGATCAGCTCGACGGCCGCGGCCCTGACGGGCTCATCGGGCCCAGCCGCGCGCTGGACGCGTGGTGACCGTGTTCGCGATCCGCTGGCACCGTGACGAACACCACGCCAACACCGTCACCGAACGGCACACCCCCGCTGGCGCCGACGAACTGGATGCCTACAACAACTACCTGCGCCACCTGCACGGGCCGCGGCCCGCCGCATCCCGTGCGGCGATCCGCGCCCGCCGCGACTGATCCATCCCGGCAGCACCGCTCGCGCCACATCAATTCCAGTGGCTGTGCCCATGCCTCATGTGGGCCTGGTCCTGACGGTGACATGAGCAATACGGGTCACCGGGAAGGCAACGAGGGATGCCCACCCTTGACACATGCATACATAGGGATTCCAATATGTATTGACGGTCGATCACACGGCGGCGAGAAGAGGGCTGATGTTCGAGTTCACCGAGATGATCACAATCGAGGCGCCGCCCGAGGCGGTGTGGGAGTTCATGCGCGATATCGACCGGTGGTGGCCGGCGTCGAATCCCGAGCACGACAGCCTGGTCCGCGTCGACGGCAGTGGCGAACTCGGGGTCGGTACCCGGTTGCTGATCCGGGAGAAGATCGCCGGGATCCCGGGAGAAGCGCTCGGCACCATCACCCGGTGGGAGCCGGGCCGGGTGGTGACATGGGACGCGCCGCAGGCCCGCTACCGCTGGTTCGGGGTCGAGCAGGTCCTCGGAGAGGGGGTGACCTGGCGGATCCAACAGTCCGGCGCGGGGAGCGTTGTCAGCGCGACGGTGTGGGCCCGGTTCCCGCCCGGACTCCGGGGCGGTGTGTTCGAAACGGTGTTCCGTCTCGTCGGCGGGATCGCCAAAGATCGAGAGCACACGCGCGTGGAGTTGCGCTACCTCAAGGCCGGCATCGAAGCCGGCGACAGCTGACACCACACGCGTGATCACCCCTGCACACCTGCCGCTAACGCCGGTTTCCGTTCAACTGGACCTCACGTGCCGACCAGCAGCTACGCCATATCCGCCCGAAATTCGGCCGATACTCCGGCGACCCCGGAATGATGCATCGCGGTGTCGAATTGACCTTCACCCTCGCCGCCGACAAGCCGCCCTGCACGATCAGCGGCTACCCGGGCGTCGACACGGGCGAAGGCGGGCCGGTTCTGCATGCCGAACGCACCCCGTACGGCTACATGGGCGGCCTGCCGGTGGTGACAGTATTGCCGGGGCGCCCCGCTCGTGCCGTCGTGGAGGGTTCGGCCATGGGCGATGCCGGCCGGGATTGCCCGTTGTATACGAGTCTTGCTGTCACGGCACCGAATTCGACCGGCACCCGCACCGTGCATACCGCGATCGACACGTGCACGTTGCAGGTACATCCCGTGACCGGCTGACAACGTCGGGAAGACGAGTTCTCGGATTCACGGGTGCCGGTAAGGATCGTGACCGTCCCGGTGGCGTCGTCCTGCGTCAGCGAGGGGGTAGGTCAGGAGGGGTCGTGGTGGCGGCGGAGCCGGTCGCGTTCGGCGGTGAGCGCGGTGTTGGTGTCGCGTAAGGCGGTGTTGGTGTCCTCGAGGTCCAGGATGCGGGCGATCGCGGCGAGGTTGATCCCTTGGCCGGTCAGGACGGCGATACGCGCGAGCCGCGTGAGGTCGTCGTCGCTGTAGCGTCGGGTTCCCCCTGCGCTGCGGGCGGGGGTGACCAGCCCGTGTTCCTCGTACAGGCGCAGCGAGTGCGCCCCCATCCCGGCCAGCTCGGCGGCCACTGAGATCCCGTACACCGCTTGATCCGGTCCGGGCCGATGACCGGACCCGAGCCCGGGAGGGTGGTCGTGTCGATCAGGCAGCATCTGCATTCCTCTCTCGTTCTTCCAGATTACCTCGCCAAGATTCTTGCACTCTTATCAGTCGAGTGCTAAAACAGATCTCAGCCAGACGACAGAGGTTATCTGAGCACCATCAACAGAGAATGGAGTGAGTGGAGGTGGCGACCATGCTGATGCGCACCGATCCGTTTCGAGATCTGGATCGCATGACCCAGCAGGTATTCGGCACACCGGCCCGCCCGATGGCGATGCCGATGGATGCCTGGCGCGAGGGTGATGAGTTCTTCGCTGAACTCGACCTGCCCGGAATCGACCCGGAATCCCTCGACCTGGATATCGAACGCAACGTGGTGACCGTGCGCGCCTCGCGCCCGGAACTGGACCAGGGACGGTCGATGATCGCCGCGGAACGCACCCGCGGGGTCTTCAGCCGTCAGTTGTTCCTGGGAGAGAACCTCGATACCGACGCCATCCGTGCCGACTATCGCGACGGAGTTTTACGTCTGGTCATCCCGGTCGCGGAGAAGGCCAAGCCCCGCAAGATCGAGATCAGCCGCCACGACGAACGCCAGGCGATCAGCGCCTGACCCGGGCGGCATCACGGGAGGTCCCTGTGATGCTGCGGATGATATGCGCGGCCGGTCGCGCGACAACCGAGGCCGCAGACGAGCTGTCGGGGCCCGATCCCCGGCTGCTGGAGTTGGGCCCGGATCTCGAGGAGTTGTTCGCCGAGATCGACGATGTCCTGTGCCAGACGTGGGTCCGCTGACGGTCTCGATCTGTTCCCCGATGACGAGACAGAGCGAGGTGATGCCATAGCAGAGCCGAAGACCACACGAAACGTTCTCGCACAGAAGTATTCTCGCGACAATCCGGGTCGGCGGCCCGATGCCCGTTCACCGATGCAGGCGCGTCAGGATACCCCTCTCCGACGCACGCACAGCCACACTGTGGTGGCATCAGCGGGCAGGGCACGGTTCGCCGCCCGGGCGGGAACACCACAGAAGTTCATGTACAACACTTCCCGCCCATACAACACTTCCCGCCCACGGGTGGGCCCGGTCAGCACGAAGGCTTCCGGGCCCACCCGGCCCTTTCGCCCGAGTCGACGACACGATGATGTTCGGTGACACGATCCTTACCGGCACTCCATTCAGGTGAGTGCGAGCACCCGGCACGGTCCGCCCGTGCCGCCGCCGTGGTTGGGCGCTCCGACCACGACGGTCGCGCCGGTGGGCGGTACGGTCCCCAGCGCGGCGAGCATCTCCACGCCGTAGCGACCCGCGCCCAGCAGCGCGGTGTGTGCGCCGTAGTCGAGATCGGCGCCGCGGTCCAGGCTGAGGGTATCGACTCCCGCGCCGACGATATCGCGCTGTGCCACCAGGTATTCCGCGGCGTCGGCGGCGAAGCCGGGGGTGTGTGGTGTGCCGCGATCGTCGAGGTTCACGAATGCCGCGGGTACAGCGAGCCGGCGTTCCCAGCCGGAGTACATGGCGACGAAGGCGCGCTCGGGAATTCGGCCGTAGATCCGTTCGAAGGCATCGATATCGTCGATGGTCACCGTGGCATCGGCATCGAATGCCGCCTTCGCGCTGATATCGATGACGATCAGCGGCGCCACCAGACCGGATGCCGACAGAGTATCGGCCGATACCCCGAGCGGAGTGTCGAGATGTGTTCCGGTGTGCTCCCACAGCGCGATCGCGTTCTGATCGAAACCGCCCAGTGCGTAGCGGACCACCGGGACCATCGCGAACGATGGATTACCGGGCCAGACCGGAGTATTCGGCCCCAGTGGGTGCGTCAGGTCGATTACCGATCCTCCCCGGCCCGACACCCTCGTGGCGACCGCGAGTGCCGCGAGGCCGGCGGCGCCGAGCAGTGTTCGTCGCGTCGGCCGAGGTCCGAGATCCGCGCCGTCGTGGGCGAGCTGGACGATGCGAGGGGCACACATATGTCCGGCAGTTTATTGGCCGCCGGCATCCCCTCGGCGATGAGGTCACTCCAGATCGTAGGCGGTCGGATGCCGCGGCTCGTACAGACCGATATCCGCGGCCCCCGGAACGGCGAGGGTGATCAGGTGTCCCCACCGCTGTTCGCTGATCTCACTGGTGAATTCGACGCCCTTGGCGCGCAGATCAGTGATGGTCGCCGACAAATCGTCACACATCAGATACAGCTCCAGCATCCCGCCCGCGGCGACCGGGGCGGGATGCACCGCCAGCTCGGCGGGCGGGGATCGGAAGATCAGCCACCCGTGGCCGGCGTCGACGTGGGGCAGGCCGAGCACATCGCGCAGAAAGGTACGCGCGCGATCGGCGTCGGCCGCGTACATGATGGTGTGCGCACCGATGATCATGCGCTAAAGCTATCAGTGCACTACGGCTTGCGGGCCAGTGCGCACGAAATCAACTGTTCCCACAGCGTGACCTCCCGCTCGGCGGGCCCGATGCGCGAGACGGTCTCGTCGGGTGGTGCCGGGCGCCAGCGAGTGCAGATCTCCAGACCCGGCTCGAGGATGTCGAGATCGCCGAACAGGCCGAGGATCTCCTCGTCCGAGCGCCAGCGCCCGCGGCCGAAGGTGGCCTGGAGCTTACCTTCGGCGGCCTGGGTCTCCTCGTTGAAACCGGAACGGAAATGCGAGATGTAGACCTGCGATCCGGGAGCGAGCCGATCGGTCCACCACCGGACCAGCTCGCCGGGTTTCTCGTCGTTGTTGAGGTGATGCAGGATCGCGCTGAAGATCACGGCCACGGGCTGATCGAAATCGATGAGCCGGCCCAGATCCGGGTGGCCGAGAATCGCCTCGGGCTCCCGCAGATCCGCGTGGACGACGGTGGTGTTGTCGTCCTCCGACAGCAGCGCACGGCCATGTGCCAGCACAATCGGATCGTTATCGACGTACACCACATGCGGTGCGTCGAGATGACGCTGTGCGACCTGGTGCACATTGTCGACGGTGGGCAGCCCGCTGCCCAAATCGATGAACTGGCGCACACCGGAATCGGCGATGGCGCCGACCGCGCGGATCATGGCCTGCCGGTTGGCGTAGGCGATCGAGACGGAACCGGGCAGATCGTTGATGAAGTAATCGCCGACCTCACGATCGACCGCGTAGTTGTCGCGGCCGCCCAGCAGATAGTCGTAGACGCGGGCGATACTGGGCTTGGACTGATCGACCTGGGCGGGCCTGTCGGACATGACACCTGCTTCTGTGCGCGGAAGTCGTTTGCCGCTCGATCCTAGGTCGCCCATTGATGTTTCGGGTCGGCGTTGGCGAGAACCGTTGCGGCCCCGGCCGTCTCCCTCATCCGCTGACGAAACCCACCGCCCGGTCCGCGAGATCCAGCAGGGGCTGCGGCACGATGCCGAGTGCGAGGGTGGCGGCGCCGGTGACGGCGATGACGACCGTGGTGACCGGCGCGGTGACCACGACCGGCGGTGCGTCCGGCGGATCGGTGAAGAACATCTGCACGATGACGCGGATGTAGAAGAACGCCGCGATCGCGCTGGCGATCACACCCACGATCACCAGGGCGGCGGCGTTCCCGCCCGCGGCGGCCGCGAACACCGCGAATTTGCTGACGAATCCACTCGTCAGCGGGATACCGGCGAAGGAGAGCAGAAATAGCGCGAAAACTGTTGCGAGCCAAGGGGATCGGCGCCCGAGCCCAGCCCACGCGGATAAGGCGGTCGCCTCGTCACCGACGCGATCGCGCACCAACGTGACCACCGCGAACGCGCCGACCGTACTCACCCCGTAGGCGGCCAGATAGAACAGCACCGACGACACGCCATCGGTATTCGCCGCCACCAGTGCGGTGAGGATGAAGCCGGCGTGCGCGACCGAGGAATACGCGAGCATCCGCTTCACATCGGTCTGTGTGACCGCCATGATGGCACCGAGCACCATGGTCGCGATGGCGACCGCGCCCAGAATCGGCCGCCAATCCGCGCTCAGCCCGGGCACCGCGACGTAGAGGACACGCAGCAGCGCGCCCACCGCGGCGATCTTGGTGGCCGCGGCCATGAACGCGGTGACCGATGTCGGAGCGCCCTGATACACATCGGGCACCCACGATTGGAAGGGAACCGCGCCGATCTTGAACAGCAATCCCACCACGAGCATCGCCACGCCCAGCACCGCAAGGGTTTTCGAACCGGAATCCCGGGCCACCGCCGCGGCGATCCCGGAGTAACGGACCGTTCCGGCGTAGCCGTACAGCAGGGCCATACCGTAGAGGAAGAAGGCCGAGGCGAAGGCGCCCAGCAGGAAGTACTTGAGCGCCGCCTCCTGCGAGAGCAACCGGCGCCGCCGTGCCAGACCGCACAGCAGATACAGCGGCAGCGACAGCACTTCGAGTGCGACGAACAGTGACAGCAGATCGTTGGCGGCGGGGAACAGCAGCATGCCGCCGACCGCGAACAGTGTCAGCGGGAACACCTCGGTGGTGGAGAATCCCGCTCGCGCCGCGGCGATCTCGTCGGAACCGCCCGGCACCGCGGCGGCCTGCGGGGTGAAACCATCGATCACGACCGCGCCGGACGACAACGCCGCGGCCCGGCTCCACGTACCCGGCCCCTCCCGGCTCGCCCGCGCGAGCCGGGGTTCCACACCACGCTCGGCCATCAGCGCGACAGCGAGGACGGCCACCACGAGGATGGTGCCCTGCAGCATCAGCGTCACATTGTCGATCGCCACCGCCCCGACCGCGACAGTGGCGTGAGTGCCGCGCAGCGCGATCACCGCGACCAGGGCCGCTACCAACCCGCCGAAGGCCAGGACCAGGTGTATCGGATAGCGCCACGACCGCGGCAGGAACGCCTCGGCGATGACGCCGGCCACGGCCACCGCGAACACGATGAGCATCGGTGACAGGGCGTGATATTCGATCGAGGGCGCCGGAACCGTCGCCGCCAGAATCTGATTCACCGCTGGGTACCTCCGCTCGGGGTGGTGGCGGCCGGTGCGGTCGCCGCATCCGGTGTGACGGTGGGCGCCGGATCGTGTTTGCCGATCGTGGTCAGCGTGCCGGCCACCGCGGGATTGATGCGGTCGAGTACCGGTTTCGGATACGCGCCGAGCAGCAGCAGCGCCAGGATCAACGGCACCACGACCACCAGCTCGCGGGGTACCAGATCCGGCAGCCGCTCCACCCCCTTGCGCACCGGCCCGGTCATCATCCGCTGATAGAGCCACAGCACATACAGCGCCGCCAATACCAGTGCGCCCGTAGCGAAGACGGCCGCGACCGGATACCTCGTGAACGTACCGGCCAGGACCAGGAATTCGCTGACGAACGGGGCCAGACCCGGCAGCGACAGCGTGGCCAGACCCGCGATCAGGAAGGTACCGGCCAGAACGGGAGCCACCTTCTGCACACCGCCGAACTCCGCGATGACCCGAGTGCCGCGACGCGAGACCAGGAAACCGGCGATGAGGAACAGTGCGGCGGTCGAGATGCCGTGATTGACCATGTACAACGTGGCACCCGAGCCGCCCTGATTCGTCATCGCGAAGATGCCCAGGATGATGAAGCCGAAATGGGAGATGGAGGTGTAGGCGATCAGCCGCATGACATCGGTCTGCCCGATCGCCAGCAGCGCCCCGTACAGAATCCCGATCACCGCCAGCACACTGATCAGCGGTGCGTAGGTGCTGGAAGCGGACGGGAACAGCAGCAGGCAGTAGCGCAGCATCCCGAAGGTGCCGACCTTGTCCACCACCGCCATCATCAGTACCGCACTGGCCGGGGTAGCCGATACCGCGGCACCGGGCAGCCAGGTGTGCAGCGGCCACAGCGGCGCCTTGACCGCGAACGCGAACATGAATCCGAGGAACAGCGCGTTGAGCACCGCGGGCGCGGCGCCGAGCTGCCCGGAGTTCACGGCGGCGCTCACCGCACGGAAGTCGAACGTGCCGTTGTCACCACCGAGATGTGCGCGCGCGGTCAGGACATACAGCCCGATTACCGCGGCCAGCATGATCAGCCCGCCGAACAGGTTGTACAGCAGGAACTTCACCGCCGCCCGCGAACGCTGCTGCCGCTCGGCCAATTCCGCGGCCGCCGATCCGTCACCGGCGGTGCGGGGCCCGAATCCGCCGATGAGGAAGTACATCGGGATCAGCATGACCTCGAAGAACACGTAGAACAGCAGAATGTCGAGTGAGACGAACGAAATCAGCACCATGGACTCGACGACCAGTGTCAGCGCCACATAGATGTGGGCCACCCGCCGACCGGTTCCGGCCGCCCGGTCGTCCTTCCAGCCCGCGACGATGAGCAGCGGCACCAGCGCGGCGGTCAGCAGCAGCAACACCAGCGCGATACCGTCGACACCGAGGGTGTAGCCGGCGCCGAAAGCCGGTATCCAGCGGTGGGATTCGACGAGTTGATACTGCGGCCCGCCGGGATCGAATCGCACCGCGACCACGATCGCGACGGCCAGTGTCGCCAGCGCTATCACCAGGCCGGTGGCACGGGCGAGGGTGCGGCGCGCGGCCGGAGCCGCCAGCACGACAGCCGCTCCGGCCAGGGGCAGCACCCACAGTGTGGTCAGCCAGGGAAACTCCGTCACAGCAACCTCACCGCCAGCAGGGCCGCGACCACCAGGGCCGCGCCGGTGAACATGGACAGGGCGTACGACCGCACGAATCCGGTCTGCACGCGCCGGATTCGAGCTGACAGGCCACCGATCACCGCGGCAACGGAGTTGACGATGCCATCGATACCGCGATTGTCGAGGAAGACCAGCGATCGGGTCAGATAGGTGCCGGGGCGCATGAACGCCGCCTCGTTGAACGCGTCTCCGTACAGATCGCGGCGGGCGGCCGCCGTCAACGGCGTCACCCGATCGGGCGCGGTGCGGGGCACCGGCCGCATCGCGTAGGAGCGGTAGGCGATGCCGACGCCGATCGCGACGACCGCCAGGGCGGCGATGGTGACAACCCAAGCCGGAACGGCACTTTCGTGATGTTCGGTGCCGACGACCGGGGCCAGCCAGTCCTGCAGCGATGAACCGAAGACGAAGATGCCGCCGGAGAACACCGATCCGATCGCCAGCACGATCATCGGGCCGGTCATCGAGGCGGGGGCCTCGTGCGGAGTCGGCTGCTCACCGGTATCGGTTGCCGCCCAGCGTTTTTCACCGAAGAATGTCAGCAGCATCACCCGCGTCATATAGAACGCGGTGATCCCGGCGCCCAGCAGAGCCGCCGCGCCGAGAGTGATACCCGACGCGCCGCCGTAGCCGAACGCCGCTTCGATGATGCGGTCCTTGGAGAAGAATCCCGCGAACGGTGGGACGCCGATGATCGCCAGATAGCCCAGGCCGAAGGTGACGAAGGTGATCGGCAGAAATGTGCGCAATCCGCCGTAGCGCCGCATATCGGTCTCGTCGTTCATGGCGTGCATGACCGATCCCGCGCCGAGGAACAACCCCGCCTTGAAGAAGCCGTGGGTGAGCAGGTGCATGATCGCCACCGCGTATCCGGCCGGCCCCAGGCCCGCGGCCAGCACCATATAACCGATCTGGCTCATCGTGGACGCGGCCAGCGCCTTCTTGATGTCGTCCTTCGCACAACCGATCACGGCACCGAAGAGCAATGTCACCGCGCCGACGACGAGGACTGCGGCCCGCGCCGCGGGTGCGGCATCGAAGATGGGATTGGACCGCGCGATGAGGTACACTCCCGCGGTCACCATGGTCGCCGCGTGGATCAGCGCCGACACCGGCGTGGGGCCCTCCATCGCGTCCCCGAGCCACGATTGCAGTGGTACCTGCGCCGATTTACCGCAGGCGCCGAGCAGCAGCAGCAATCCCAGCGCGGTCAGTGTGCCCTGCCCCGCCTGCGGAACCCCGGCGAACACCTGCCCGAAGTCCACGGAGCCGAAGGTCGCGAACATGATGAACAATGCGATCGCCAGCCCCATATCACCGACTCGGTTGACGACGAATGCCTTCTTGGCCGCCGCGGCGGCGCTGGGCTTCTCGTGCCAGAACCCGATCAGCAGATAGGACGCGAGGCCGACACCCTCCCAGCCGAGATAGAGCACCAGATAGTTGTCGGCCATGACCAGCACGAGCATCGCGGCCAGAAACAGGTTGAGATAGGCGAAGAACCGCCGCCGCGCCGGATCGTGGGCCATATAGCCGACCGAGTAGATATGGATCAGCGAGCCGACGCCGGTGATCAGCAGCACGAAACACATCGTCAGCTGATCGAGTTGCAGTGCGAACTGGGCCTGCAGCCCCGCCACCGGCACCCAGTCGAAGAAGTCGTGGGCGATGGGACGGGCGCTGCCCGAACGCCCCAGCATCGCCGCGAACGCCCATACCGCGACGCCGAATGAAGCGAGGGCGGTGCTACATCCGAGCCAGTGTCCCCAGCGGTCGCTGATCCGTCCTGTGAAAAGCAGGAGCAGTGCGCCGGCGGCGGGAAGGACCGGCAGCAGCCACAGCAGATTCCCGGTATCCACGTCAGTACTTCAGCAGGTTGGCGTCGTCGACCGAGGTCGAGCGGCGGGTGCGGAAGATGGTCATGATGATCGCGAGCCCCACCACCACTTCGGCGGCGGCCACCACCATCGTGAAGAAGGCGAACACCTGGCCGTCGAGGTTGTGGTGCTGCCGGGCGAAGGTGACGAAGGCCAGATTCACCGCGTTGAGCATGAGCTCGATGCACATGAACACCACGATCGCGTTGCGGCGCACCAGCACCCCGGCCGCGCCGATGGTGAACAACAGTGCGGACAGATACAGGTAGTTGTCCGAATTCACCGTGGAGCCTCTCTCTCAGCCGTGTGTGGAGGGGGAATCGTCGTCGACGCCGGTATCGGGGTCGTGCCCGGAACCGTTGTCGCCGTTGCCTGGTCGCATACCGATGAGGGCGGACTCGGTGTGCGCCCGGCGGAGGCGATGACGCAGGATGGTGCTCACCGACTCTTCGGCGAAGGAACCGTCGGGGAGCCGGGCCGGTACGTCGACCGCGTTGTGACGGGCATACACACCGGGAGTCGGCAGGGGAGTGATCCGGCGGCCCTCACGCAGCCGGCGCTCGGATTGCTCACGCTGACCGGTCCGCGGACCGAACCGTTCCCGGTGGGCGAGCACCATCGCCCCGATGGTCGCGGTGATGAGCAGCGCGCCGGTGAGCTCGAACGCCCACACGTAGCGGATGAACAGCAGATCGGCGAGGGCGGAGATGGGGTCGGCGCCGAACCCCGGCCCGGTGGCGGCGACCGAATCGTCGCGTACGCCCCGCGCGATCGCCGCGATCAGCAGCAGGCCGAAGCCGATACCGACCACGATCACCGCGAGGCGATGCCCGCGCAGGGTCTCGCGCAGCGATTCGGACGAATCGACACCGACGAGCATCAGGACGAACAGGAACAGCATCATGACCGCGCCGGTGTAGACGACGATCTGCACGACACCCAGGAACAACGCGTCCTGCGCGATATAGAACACCGACAGCGTGATCATGGTGGCCGCCAGGCACAGTGCCGAATGCACGGCCTTGTGCGCGCACACCATGCCGAGGGCGCCGACCACCGCGATCACGGCCAGCACCCAGAACAGTACGGCCTCACCGATGCCGGTGCGGGTGACCGCCTCGGCGGCGAGGATATTCGTGGCCGGATTCATCGTGTGCCTCCCTGCGCGCCGGCGGCCGCGGGTGCCTTGCCGGTATCGCCGGTGGCCGCCGCATCGGGGGCGAGCCCGGTATCGCGGTCGGTGCCGGGTGCGGCGCGAACCGCGCCGCGGTAGTAATCGGCCTCTGTGGCGCCGGGATAGGCCGCGTGCGGGGGCGCGATCATGCCCTCACCCAGCGGGGCCAGCAGCCGGTCCTTCTCGTAGATCAGATCGGCCCGATTGTCGTCGGCCAGTTCGTATTCGTTGGTCATGGTCAGCGCCCGGGTGGGGCACGCCTCGATGCACAGTCCGCAGCCGATACAGCGCAGATAGTTGATCTGGTAGACGCTCCCGTAGCGTTCACCGGGAGAGAATCGCTGCTCGTCGGTGTTGTCCGCGCCCTCGACATAGATCGCGTCGGCGGGACACGCCCATGCGCACAGTTCGCAGCCGATACATTTCTCCAGTCCGTCCGGATGCCGGTTGAGCTGGTGACGGCCGTGGTAGCGCGGCGCGGTGGGCACCTTCTGCTCCGGATAGAACTCGGTGTTCTTCTTCTTGAACATCGTCGCGAAGGTGACCCAGAAGCCCGCGATCGGTTCCAGCAAGCCGGCTTTCGTGCGAGCCGGAGCCGCACCCTCGGGTATCGGGGGTACCGGGAAGTCCGAGAACTGTTGCGACCGAGAGGATTCCGGGAGCGGTGGATTGTCGCCCGCGTGCCCGGCACGGAGCATGACCGCCAGCAGGCCGATCGAGATGACGATCCCCGCTGTGATCAGGCCCGGGGTCTGCACATTGTGGCCCTCGTTCTGGATCACCTTCAGCGTCGCCACGATCATCACCCACAGCAGAGAGACCGGAATGAGCAGCTTCCAGCCGAGATTCATGAACTGGTCGTAGCGCAGCCGCGGCAGCGTGCCGCGCAACCAGATGAAGACGAACAGGAACGTCCAGACCTTGAGCGTGAACCACAGCAGCGGCCACCAGCCCGAATTCGCGCCATCCCACAGGTTCACCGGGAACGGCGCGTGCCAGCCGCCGAAGAACAGTGTGGTCGCCAGCGCCGAGACGGTGCCCATGTTGATGTACTCGGCCATCATGAACATGGCGAATTTCAGCGACGAGTATTCGGTGTGGAATCCGCCGACCAGCTCGCCCTCGGCCTCGGGCAGATCGAAGGGGGCACGGTTGGTTTCGCCGACCATCGACACCGCGTAGACCAGGAACGACGGCAGCAGCAGCCACACATTCCAGGTGCCCCACTGGCGTTCGACGATCCCGGAGGTCGACATGGTGCCCGCCAGCAGGAACACCGCGGCGAAACAGGCCGCCATCGCGATCTCGTAGGAGATCACCTGGGCGGTGGAACGCAGCCCGCCCAGCAGCGGATATGTCGAAGCCGACGACCACCCGGCCAGCACGATGCCATACACGCCGATCGATGCCATGGCCAGGATGTAGAGCACCCCGACCGGCATATCGGTGAGTTGCAGGGGAGTATGGGTGCCGAAGATCGAATACTTCGGGCCCGAGCGGTATCACCGCGAAGGCCATCACGGCCGGGATCAACGCGACGATCGGCGCCATGATGTAGATCGGCTTGTCGACCATCGCGGGGATGATGTCTTCCTTGAGGAGCATCTTCACACCGTCGGCGATCGACTGCAGCGACCCGCGCGGCCCAACCCGGTTCGGTCCGACCCGCATCTGCATCCACGCCACGACCTTGCGTTCGATGACGACGCCGAGCAGCGGGATCAGCAGCAGGAAGATGAAGATACCGATGGATTTGACCACGACCAGCCACCACGGATCATGGCCGAAGGCCGACAGATCGGCGGGAGCCGCGAGCACGGCCTGCGACATCTCACTCATGGTGATCCTCCCGTTGGATGCGCACCCGGTGCCCGAGCGCGGCGGTGAGGCGGTCGTTGACCCGTGAGTCGCCCGAATTCCACGGCAACCACACGACACGATCGGGCATTTCGGTGATCTCGAGCGGAAGGACGATGCGGCCGTGCCCGGTGCTCACCCGCACCGAATCGCCGGTGGCGACGCCGATCTCGGCGGCCGTGACGGCCGAGAGCCGCACCACCGCCGGCCGGGCGGTACCGGCCAGATTCGGTTCGCCGTCCTGCATGCGACCGTTGTCGAGCAGCATCCGCCAGCCACCGAGGATCGCGGTACCGGTCTCGGTGGCCGGCACTCGCACCGGCGGATAGGACGGTAGTTGCGGCCGGGGACCGTCCCAGCTGCCCAGGGCGTCGAGTTCGGCGCGGGCGGATTCGACGGTGGGCAGGCCGAGTCGCACGCCCATCTCGTCGGCCAGTGAATGCAGCACCCGATGGTCGGCCAGCGGTGCGGCCTGCCGCCGGACCGTCGCATCGGCAAGCGCGGCGCCGAACGGGCGCGGCCTGCCCTCCCAGGTCAGGAATGTGCCGGCCTTCTCCATCGCGGACGCGACCGGGAACACCACATCGGCCAACTCGGTCACCGCACTGCGGCGCAGTTCGAGACTGACCACGAACCGCGCGGCCGTCAAAGCGGCGAGCGCGGCACCCGGATCGGGCAGGTCGCCGAGTTCGACACCGCCGATCAGCAGTGCGCCGGGCTGCCGGGCGGGGGCCAGCATCGAACCGATGCCCCGTCCCGGCGCCGAGGGCAACTGGTCGACCCGCCAGATGCGCTGAACCTGCTGGCGTGCACGCGCGTTCGCGAGCGGACGGCCACCGGGAAGCAACTGCGGCAGCGCTCCGGCCTCCAAGGCGCCGCGTTCGCCCGCGCGACGTGGCACCCAGGCGATCGTGGCCTCGGTGGTCTCGGCGAGCGCGGCTACCGCCGACAGCGCACCGGGGACGGCCGCGAGCCGCTCACCGGCCAGGATCACCACACCCGGTGCGCGCAGAGCGCGCGCGAGTTCATCCAAACCGGGTGGATCGGGCGGGCATTCGTATCCGGCGCCGGATACCGCGAGGGCCTGCAACAGCCGGCCCTCGTCACCGGGAACCGTCGGAATCAGCCGGCCCGCGAGCCGCTGGAGTCCGCGGGTGGCGCAGGCGGCCAGCGAGTAGATCGTGGTGCCCGAGACGCGGGCGGCCTTGCGCAGTCGCAGATGCAGGATCGGGCATTCGTCCTCGGGTTCGAGCCCCACCAGCACCACGACCGAGGCCGATTCGAGTGCGCCGTAGTCGACGGAGACACCGCGGCCGGCGACCGCGGCTGCCAGGAAGTCCGACTCCTCGGCGGAGTGGGCGCGCGCCCGGAAATCGATATCGTTGGTGTCCAACGCGATTCGGGCGAATTTCGAATACGCGTAGGCGTCCTCGACAGTGGACCGCCCACCGACCAGGACACCGGCGTCACCGCGCGCGGCGGCCAGTCCGGCCGCCGCCCGGGCGAGCGCCTCCGACCAGGAGGCGGCGACGAGCTCACCGTCGTCGTCGCGGATCAGTGGAGTGGTGAGGCGGTCGGGTTCGGTGGCGTAGGCGAATGCCCAGCGGCCCTTATCGCAATTCCACTCCTCGTTGACCTCTGGATCGTCACCGGCCAAGCGCCGCAGCACCTTTCCGCGCCGATGATCGGTGCGCTGCGCACATCCGGCGGCGCAGTGCTCGCACACCGCCGGGCTCGACACCAGGTCGAAGGGCCGGGCCCGGAAGCGATATGTCGTTCCGGTCAGCGCACCCACCGGGCAGATCTGCACGGTGTTACCGGAGAAGTACGAGTCCATCGGCTCGCCCTCGGCGATACCCACTTGCTGCAGTGCGCCGCGGTCGAGGAGTTCGATGAACGGATCACCCGCGATCTGCTGGGAGAACCGGGTACACCGGGCACACAGCACACACCGCTCCCGATCCAGCAGCACCGCCGGTGACAGCGGAATCGGCTTGGGATAGGTGCGTTTGACACCTTCGAATCGCGATTCCGGCCGGCCACTGGACATCGCCTGGTTCTGCAGCGGGCACTCACCGCCCTTGTCGCAGACCGGGCAGTCCAGCGGATGGTTGATCAGCAGCAGCTCCATCACCCCCGCCTGCGCCTTCTGCGCAGCCGGCGAACCGAGCTGGGTGTGCGCGACCATCCCCTCGGTGACCGCCATGGTGCAGGAGGCGACGGGTTTGCGTTGCCCATCCACCTCGACCAGGCACTGGCGGCACGCCCCGACCGGTTCGAGCAAGGGATGGTCGCAGAAGCGGGGAATCTGGATTCCGGCCAGTTCGGCCGCGCGGATCAGCAGGGTCCCGGCGGGTACCGCCACCGTCGAGTCGTCGATGGTGACGGTCACCAGGTCCTGGGGGATGACGCCACTGCTGTCGTGGTTGACGGTCGCGGTCATCGCACTCCTCGGTCGGGCGTGGCGCCGGCCGCGTCCGAGGAGACGGCCCAGGCGGTCGAGCGGGCGGGATCGAACGGGCATCGGCCCAGCCGGATGTGGTCGTCGTATTCGTCGCGAAAGTATTTGAGGGACGACGTGATCGGGCTCGCGGCACCGTCGCCGAGCGCACAGAAGGACTTGCCGTTGATGTTGTCGGCGATATCGAGCAAGGTAGCGATATCGGCGTCGGTGCCGGCACCGGACTCGAGTCGTTGCAACAACTGGACGAGCCAGTAGGTACCCTCGCGGCAGGGTGTGCACTTGCCGCAGGATTCGTGTGCGTAGAACTCGGTCCAGCGCAGCACCGCCCGCACCACACAGGTGGTGTCGTCGAAGATCTGCAGCGCCTTGGTACCGAGCATCGACCCGGCCGCGCCCACGCCCTCGTAATCGAGTGCGACGTCGAGGTGCTCGTCGGTGAACAGGGGTGTCGAGGATCCGCCGGGCGTCCAGAATTTGAGCGTGTGCCCGGCTCGCACCCCACCGGCGTGTTCGAGCAGTTCGCGCAGGGTCACGCCCAGGGGCGCCTCGTACTGTCCGGGCCGGGTGACGTGTCCCGACAGCGAATACAGTGTGAAGCCGGGCGATTTCTCCGATCCCATCGACCGGAACCACTCGATACCGTTGGTGAGGATCGCGGGTACGCTCGCGATCGATTCGACATTGTTGACCACGGTCGGGCAGGCGTACAGGCCCGCGACCGCGGGGAACGGCGGACGCAGCCGGGGCTGGCCGCGCCGGCCCTCGAGCGAATCGAGCAGTGCGGTCTCCTCACCGCAGATGTAGGCGCCGGCCCCGGCGTGCACGATCAGCTCGAGATCGAATCCGGAGCCGAGGATGTCGCGGCCCAGATAACCTGCCGCGTAAGCCTCTTCGACCGCCGCCTGCAACCGGCGCAGGACCGGCACGACCTCACCGCGGACATAGATGAACGCGTGCGACGCGCGAATGGCATAGGCCGCGATGATCGCGCCCTCGACCAGTACGTGCGGTGTCGCCATCATCAGCGGTATGTCCTTGCACGTTCCGGGCTCGGATTCGTCGGCGTTGACGACCAGATAGTGCGGTTTGCCCGCCGCGGGGACACCTTCGCGGTCCTGGGGGATGAAACCCCACTTCAGTCCGGTCGGGAATCCCGCGCCGCCGCGTCCGCGCAGACCGGCGTCCTTCACCATGGCGATGACCTCGTCGGGAGCCATCCCCAGCGCCCGCGACAGGGCGCGGTAACCGTCGTGCCGGTGGTAGGTGTCCAGCGTCCAGGAGCGGGGTTCGTCCCAATAGCGGGTGAGTACGGGCGCCAGTGTCATCGCTGTTCCCCCGCTCCGGACGACGAACCGGACTGGGGCACATCCATTTCCGGCATCCGTTCGCCCCGCGCGACACGCAGTCCGGCCAGGGTCGCCGGGCCGGGCTCGCCGTCGTTGGCTCCCTCGCGCCGATCGGGGAAGCCGGCGAGGATCCGCGCGGTGTCCCGGAAGGTGCATACCGGTGCGCCGCTGCGGGATCCGGTGACCTGCTCACCCGCGCGCAGCGCGTCCACCAGTGCCCGGGCCGACTCGGGCGTCTGATTGTCGAAGAACTCCCAATCGACCATCACCACCGGGGCGTAATCACAGGCGGCATTGCACTCGACATGTTCGAGGGTGACGGTGCCGTCGGCGGTGGTATCACCGGGAGACATGCCGAGATGTGTTGCCAGAGCGGACAATATCTCGTCACCGCCCATGACGGCGCAGAGTGTGTTCGTGCACACGCCGACGTGATGACCACCGGTCGGGGTGCGCCGGTACATGGTGTAGAAAGTCGCCACGGCGGTGACTTCGGCATCGGTGAGGCCGAGTTGTTCGGCACAGAAGGCGATTCCGGTGCTCGACACATACCCTTCGACGCTCTGCACCAGATGCAGCAGCGGCAGCAGCGCGGATCGGGACTGCGGATAGCGGTCGATGATGCCGCGGGCCTCGTCGCGCAGACCCTGCTCGACCTCCGGCGGGAACGGCACCGGCCGCCGGGACAATTCGAGGGCGACGGTGACCGGCCGGGCGGGCGCGGCCGGTATCGGTTCGGCGGTCATCGGTCCACACCGCCCATCACCGGATCGATACTGGCGACCGAGGCGATCACGTCGGCGACCATGCCGCCCTCGCACATCGCCGCCACCGCCTGCAGATTGGTGAACGACGGATCGCGGAAGTGCACACGATAGGGCCGCGTGCCGCCGTCGGAGACCATATGCACTCCCAATTCCCCGCGTGGTGATTCGACCGCCGTGTAGACCTGTCCCGGCGGTACTCGCATCCCCTCGGTGACCAGTTTGAAGTGGTGGATGAGCCCTTCCATCGAGGAACCCATGATGGTGCCGATGTGCTCGGGCGAATTCCCGAGTCCGTCCGGTCCGAGCTTCAGATCCGCGGGCCAGGCGATCTTCTTGTCGCTCACCATGACCGGGCCGGGCCGCAGGCGGTCCAGGCACTGCTCGGCGATCTTGAGCGACTCCTTCATCTCCTTGATCCGGATCAGGTAGCGGCCGTAGCAATCGCAGCCGGCATCGGTCACGACATCGAATTCGTAGTTCTCGTAACCGCAATAGGGCTGGGACTTGCGCAGGTCGTGCGGGAGCCCGGTGGATCGCAGTACCGGCCCGGTGACGCCGAGGGCCATGCACGCGGGCAGATCGAGATATCCGATGCCGCGAGTGCGCGCCTTGAAGATCGGATTCTCGTTGAGCAACAACTCCATGTCGCGCAGCCGTTTCGGCATGAGTGCCAGCAGATCCCGGATCTTGCCGACCGCGTCGTAGGGAAGATCCTGGGCCAGTCCGCCCGGCCGGATATAGGCGTGGTTCATGCGCAGGCCGGTCACGTTTTCGAAGATGTCGAGGATCAGTTCGCGCTCGCGGAATCCGAACAACATCGGCGTCAGCGCGCCGAGTTCCATACCGCCGGTGGCCAGCGCCACCAGATGGGAGGAGATGCGGTTGAGTTCCATCAGCATGACGCGGATGACGTTCACCCGATCGGGAATGTCGTCGGTGATGCCGAGCAGTCTCTCCACGGCCAGGCAGTACGCGGTCTCGTTGAACAGCGGGGCCAGATAGTCCATGCGGGTCACGAAGGTGACCCCCTGTACCCAGTTACGGAATTCGAGATTCTTCTCGATCCCGGTGTGCAGGTACCCGATTCCGCAGCGGGCCTCGGTGACCGTCTCGCCCTCGATCTCGAGAATGAGGCGCAGCACGCCGTGGGTGGACGGGTGCTGAGGTCCCATATTGACCACGATGCGTTCTTCGGCGGCGCCGTCGAGGGCCTCGCGGACATCGTCCCAGTCCTGGCCCACGAGCGTAACCATCGCGGGCGGCTTTGCCGCGGTTTCGGGATCGGTTGTGACAGAGGTGGTTTCGGTGTCCTTCATCAGCTGTAGGTCCTCCGCTGGTCCGGCGGCGGTATGCGCGCGCCCTTGTATTCGACCGGGATCCCGCCGAGCGGGTAGTCCTTGCGTTGCGGATGACCGCGCCAGTCGTCGGGCATCATGATCCGGGTCAGCGAGGGGTGCCCGTCGAAGACGATGCCGAAGAAGTCGTAGGTTTCGCGTTCATGCCAATCGGTGGTCGGATACACCGCGAACAGCGACGGCAGATGGGGATCGGTGTCCGGAACCGACACCTCGACGCGCACCCGCCGGTTGTGAGTGATCGACTGCAGGTGATAAGTGGCATGCAATTCGCGGCCGGTGTCGTCGGGGTAGTGCACGCCGTCCACGCCGAGGCAGAGCTCGAACCGCAGCGCGGGCTCATCGCGCAGGGCTCGCGCGAGAGTGCGCACCTGCTCGCGCCGTACATGCAGGGTCAGCTCGCCGGCGAAGACGACGATCTTCTCCACCGATGCCAGGAATTCCTGCTCGCCCAGAGCATCTCGCAGTGCGTCGACCACGTCGTCGAAGGGCGACCCGTACGGCGGCGGGGTCCCGCCGGGAAGCCCCACCGTGCGTACGAGCCGGCCGTACCCGGAGGTGTCGCCGGTGCCGCGGATACCGAACATTCCGCGGCGCACGCCGATGACCTCGTCATCGGGGGCGGCGGTGGCGCGGGCCTCGGGCTCCGGCGAGGAGGTGGATTCGCTTGCCACAGTGTCGTTTGCGGTGGTGTCGCTGTCGGGAGGATCCCCGGCGTTCCTGGGTGTGTCCACGGTCATCGCAGCAGCCCCTTCATCTGGATGGTGGGGGTGGAGGCGAGCGCGGCGGCCTCGGCGGCGCGCACGGCCTCGGCGCGATCGACGCCCAGCGGCATCTGCTGGATCTTCTCGTGCAGCGTCAGGATCGCGTGCAGCAGCATCTCCGGCCGGGGCGGGCAGCCGGGCAGATAGATATCCACCGGTACCACGTGGTCCACCCCCTGGACGATCGCGTAGTTGTTGAACATGCCACCGGAGGAGGCGCAGACCCCCATGGCCAGAACCCATTTCGGTTCGGTCATCTGGTCGTAGACCTGCCGCAGTACCGGAGCCATCTTCTGGCTGACCCGCCCGGCGACGATCATCAGATCCGCCTGTCTGGGCGAGGCGCGGAAGACTTCCATTCCGAATCGTGCGCTGTCGAACCGGCCCGCGCCGGTGGCCATCATCTCGATCGCGCAGCAGGCCAGCCCGAACGTGGCGGGCCACAACGACCCCTTACGCAGGTAACCGGCGAACTGTTCGACCGTGCTCAGCAGGAATCCGCTGGGCAGTTTCTCCTCGAGCCCCATCTCGGATCTACTCTCACTTCCGTGTGCGAATCCTCGGTCCCGGCTGTTGCCGGGACGGCGGGTTGGGTGTGTGGTGCCGGGCCACCGGGCCCGGTCGCGTTCAGTCCCAGCTCAGGCCGCCGCGCCTCCACTCGTAGGCATAGGCCACCGAGACGTTGAAAATGAACAGCGCCATGGCGGCCAGCCCGAAGACGCCGAGGGCATCGAAGTGCACCGCCCACGGATACAGGAACACGATCTCGATATCGAAGATGATGAACAGCATCGCGGTGAGGTAGTACTTCACCGGAAAACGTTGGCCGGCAGCGTTTCCGGGCCCGCCACCGATGGCATGCGGAGTGGGTTCGATACCACACTCGTAGGCTTCGAGTTTGGCGCGGTTGTAGCGCTTGGGGCCTACCACGGCCGCCAGCAATACCGAACCCAGTGCGAACGCGGCTGCGATCGCACCGAGCACAAGAGTCGGCACCTGGGTATTCACAACGGCACAACCCCTCTCCCTCGCCGGCTACTGCCGAGGCGGGGCTGACATCGTCGTCTGCCGGGCCAGTCTCACCCCGGGGCACAGCTCGCCACGAGTGCGGGCGGCAGGCGACTGGCAGGGCGGCCACTCATATCAAGGCCCGCGATCATGTGAGCTACAGCACAGCCTACAACCGCTCTTTATGAATGCTCCCGGTTCCGCCCCGGTATTTGATCGAATTCGGAACTACTACTTATGACTGAAACGACGTAATGACCGCCCCGCGGCCGGGCGTGCCGCGATCGATTCCGGCGGGTGCCCGCACATGCCGAACAGCCGGCCGACACAGGTCGACCGGCTGAGGGAAATTCGAGGTCAGGCGGCGGGACGCGGGGCCAGAGCGAGGGTGACGGCCGCCGTGAGCTCGAAGGGGTCCAGCGGATGGGCGACAGCGGCCTCGGCCCGGGACCAGGCCGCCAGCCAGGCATCATCGGCGCGCCCGGTGAGCACAACGATCGGCGGGCAATCGGTGATCTCGTCCTTCAGCTGTTTGGCCAGGCCCATCCCGCCGGTCGGTGCCGCCTCGCCATCGAGAATGGCCAAGTCGATGCCGCCGGCGTCGAGTTGCTCGATCACCGCCGGCGCTGTCGCGGTCTGGTGATAGTCGAACCGCGGCAGATCGGGATGCGGGCGTTTGCCCAGCGCCGACATGACCTGATCACGGGTATCGGCATCGCTGCTGTACACGAGCACCCGCAGCGCCGCGGGACGGTTCGCATCGGACATAAAGGGATGCTACGTCGGCGGATGCCGGGCCGGTGGCAGCTCGGGTGACACCGTGCCGCGCACCCGGTGTGGCGCGGTCACGGGGACCGCACTGCGAGGTTGACCGTGCCGTACGGAATCTTTGCTGGTCATCGAGGCGAAAACGCGGGATCCTGGTAATCGGCGGCAGTCCTGGGGCGGGCGGTCGCCCGGCAGGGCGAAACAACGACAGGCACAGGGCGGTGCACGATGCGAATTTCGGAGGTTCTACGCAACAAGGGCGCTGAGGTGGTCACGATCGAACCGACCGCCACCGTAGCGCGGCTGCTGGCGGTACTCGCCGAGCACAATGTCGGCGCGGTGGTGGTGTTCGGAGCCGGCGGCACACTGGACGGGATCGTCTCGGAACGGGACGTGGTCAGAAGTCTGCATCGAACGGGCGTGGCGTTGCTCGACCGGCCGGTCTCGGAGATCATGACCGCCATCGTGCACACCTGTTCGCCGCGGGATCGGGTGGAAAGCCTGCGGGCGACGATGACCGAGCACCGGATCCGCCATCTGCCGGTGGTGGATCGAGGCCGGATGGTCGGCATCGTCAGCATCGGCGACGTGGTCAAGAGCGCGATCTCGGAGTTGCAGGACGAGCGTCGGCACCTCGAGCAGTACTTGCGCGGCTGACCCGGTGTAGGTCGTCGGCCCCGAATCAGGCCTGAATCAGGCCAGACCCCATGCCTGCAGCAGGTAGGTGATGTTGGCCGCGATCGAGGTCACGGTATTGGCGAGGTTGAGCACGGCGGAACCGGCGTCGAGGATCGGCACGGAAAAACTCCATTCACTGTGAACAAATGCTGCTCAACGGTAGGGCGGCAGCGTGCGCGGGGCAATGCGGGCAGCCGGCCTCACCGCACCGGCGCGACCGGTTCGCGGCCTCTTGATCGGTTGCGGCCGTGAAGTTTTCGCCTGCCGTCGGTCACCTGCGAGGCCTGATCGGGCGAGGCGCAGGTGCGACAATTCACAGCATGAATCCCAGGTGTTCCATGTCGCCGGGAGCCCCCTCTCGCGACGTGATCGAGGTGATATTCCGCACGCGGATGTGGATATTCATCGGTTCGTGACCATGAAAAGTGTTACGCGGACCACGTTTTCGGAGCAGAATTCGGTGCTGGCGGTTCGTTCGGAACCACGAGGTCGCTGGTGCCGGCATCGGTGTATCGGGTGGGATTCGAGACGTGCGCTGTCCCTCGGAGCCCACCGCCCGGCCTGTGCGCTGTGGAGGCGTTCCGAACGGCCGCCGACCAACGGTTGCCGGCATCCGGTGTGTACCGAAACATGATGGGCACCACTGAATGTCGACAGAATGAGCGGGCCGGGAGTTGTTCCCGGCCCGCTCATCGCGACTGGCGGAACGCAGTGCCTACTTGCCGGCGGCCCGAGCCAGATGCTCGGGATACCGTGCACCGGCGAATGCGTCGGCCGGTGCCGCGGCTTCGATACGTGCCAGATCCGCGGCGCTGAGATCGATATCGGTGGCCGCGACATTCTGTTCCAGGTAGGTGCGGCGCTTGGTTCCCGGAATGGGCACCACATCCTCGCCGCGAGCCTGCACCCAGGCCAGCGCCAGCTGTCCCGCGGTCACACCCTTCTCCTCGGCCATCGTCCGCAGTTCCGCGACCACGGCGAGATTGCGATCGATGTTCTCGTCCGCGAACCGGGGGAGCCCGCGGCGCATATCGTCTGCCGGCAACTCGGCGGTGGAAGTGATCGCGCCCGTGAGGAAGCCGCGGCCGAGCGGTGAGAACGGCACGATGCCGATACCGAGCTCCCGGCAGACCGGGGCGACCTCTGCCTCGATACCGCGAGTCCACAGCGACCATTCGCTCTGCAGCGCGGTGACCGGGTGCACCGCGTGCGCGCGGCGGATGGTGGCCGCGGACGCCTCGGAGATGCCGAGGTAGCGCACCTTGCCCGCGGTGACCAGGTCGGCCAGTGCGCCCCAGGTCTCCTCGATCGGCACGTTCGGGTCGACCCGGTGCTGGTAGTAGAGGTCGATGTGGTCGACCCCGAGGCGGCGCAGCGACTCGTCGCAGGATTGGGCGACGTACTCGGCGTCGCCGCGAGCGCCCATCGATCCGCCCTCACCCCACACGATGCCGAACTTGGTGGCGAGTACCACCTCGTCGCGCCGGTCAGCGATGGCTCGCCCGACCAGTTCTTCGTTCTCGCCGGCGCCGTACACGTTGGCGGTGTCGAGCAGTGTGACACCGAGGTCGAGAGCGCGATGGATGGTGGCGATCGATTCCTCGTCGTTGTCGCGTACACCGTAGGCCTGGCTCATACCCATGCAGCCGAGTCCCTGTGCGCCGACGGTCAATTCACCGAGTTTCCTGGTCGCGGTCATGCGAGCCGTCCTCCTGAAGGTGGCATCGGATTGGATGGTGAGTCATCGTTGCCGATGCTCACCGTGGCGACGCTACGACCTGGAGTGTGCTCCAAGTCAAGTGCCGTCGGCGCGGCTCAGTCATCGAGCCGGTCGATCAGGATCGCCAAGGCGTCGCCGAGGGCCCGGCGGTGCTCGGGACCGATATCGTCGAGCGCATCGGCGAAACGCTGAATACGAGCCGACGTGAGCCCATTGACCAGCGACTTCGCCTGCTCGGTCGCGGTCAGCAGCTGAGCGCGACCGTCCGCGGGGTCGGGGGTCCGTGCCAGATACTCGTACTTCTCCAGACCGGACACGATCCGGGACATGGTGGGTGCGGTGACGTGCTCGGCGGCGGCCAGGTCGCCCAGGCGCATGGGCCCGCAGCGCACGAGCGTACCCAGCGCCGCGGCCGATCCGGGACTCAGTGCGCCGATATCACCGGAGCGGCGCAGCAGCCTGGTCATCCGGCCGAGGGCGAAATACAGGTCGGCGGCCTCGGCGAGCTCCTCGGCGCTGCGTGTGCGCTCGTCGTGAGTCATCCGGTGTCGCTCCTACGCCCGTTGCCGCGCCGCCGGCGGCTGTGCCGGTGGCGATATCCGATGCAGCAAGTATGCCCTCGCCCGCCGACGGCCTCCCGGGGATGGCCCGACTCGGTCCTGCTGCACCGGAGCGAGCAGTCAGCCGCCGCGCCAGGCCGTGACGATGCCGGCGAATCAATCCAACTCGCATCGTGCCGCGTCATGCGGGCGCACGGGCACGGATGCCCAGCAGTGTGCGATGAATTCCCAGCCGCGTCAGGTGTTCCAGATCGCGGGGTTGTGGATCGAACAGGGTCGCGATCACGGGCATCGGGGGCCGATGGTGGCGTTCGAGTTCGGCGAGCGAGGATCTGGCCCGATCTCGCCGGTTACCGACTTCGATTCTCCTCGACTTCGGGGCCTCGTCGTAGCTCGCCGGAGCCCGGCGGCGGGAATTCGCGGGTTGTCGGCTCGCCGCCGATCGGTACGAACGCGCGGTCGCCTACCCGCCCCGGATCGACAATGTGCGCGAGAAACAGCCGGGCCGCCGGTGTGGGGGTGCCGGTGGTGACCGCATGCCAGGGCCGATCCAGCGGCGTGCCCTCGACCGGGACGATCACCAGTTTGCCCTGTGCCACATCGGATTCCACCGCATCGCTGTGAATGAGTGTGATTCCCAGGCCCTCTCGTGCGGCGGCCAGTACCGCACCGTGGGTGCCCAGTGTCAGTACCGGTGGGCGGACCTGTAGCCGATCCAGCAGTGCCAGGGTAGTCTCGCGTGTGCCCGAGCCGGGGCCGCGCAGCAGCCAGGTCGCGGTTCGCGGGTCGTGGCCGCGATCCGGGGTGCCGACGACAACCAGTCGGCTCGGCCGCCGGGCCCGCACGATCAAGCCGGTGTCGCGTGGGGGACGGCCGGCGATCACGAGATCGGTTTCGTGGTGCTGTAATTCGATGAACAGCAGATCGCGGGGATGGATGGAGAGCCCGAGTTCGATCTCGGGGTAGCGGTCACGGAACGACACCAGCAGGCGGAGCAGAACGTATTCACCGGCGGTCGCGACGACCCCGATTCGCAGCCGCCCGGTTTCGGCACGCCGGACCGCGGCGTGCGCCTCTTTCATCAATCCGAGGATACTGCGGCAGTATTCGGCGTAGACCCGCCCGGCTTCGGTGAGGGCTATTCCGCGTCCGGATTTCGCGATGAGTTTCGCGCCGAGCTGCTTTTCGATATGTGCGACCGCGGCGGAAGCGGCGGCCTCGGTGATGTGCAGTTGCGCAGCGGCGCGCCGAATGCTGTTGTGCCGGGCCACAGCCAGGAACGTTTCCATTCTGACCGCACTGACCGTTCCCATCTACAGACGGTAGCAAACTCAACGATTCGGTTGAGCGAGACCGGAAACAATCGAATTGTCCCCGCGATGCGGCGCCCGCATGCTGAATCCGCACCGATTCCGCACCGGCACAGGAGGGCTGATGAGTCACAATGCGAAGCCGCTCATCTGCCCGACCGGGTGCGGGTGTCCCGCAGAGATACAGGAGGACCGATGACCGACGAATCCATGCGTGACCGCTGGGATCCGGGCGTGCACTCGTACGCGTCCATGGGCTATTACGACGCCGATTACGCGCCGTCGGATACCGATGTGCTCGCGGTGTTCCGGGTGACCCCGCAGCCGGGGGTGGATCCGATCGAGGCCGCGGCCGCGGTGGCCGGTGAATCATCCACCGCCACTTGGACTGTCGTGTGGACCGATCGTCTCACCGCACATGATCGCTATCGTGCCAAGTGCTATCGGATCGACGAGGTACCCGGCCGGCCGGGGGAGTATTTCGCCTACATCGCCTACGACTCGGACCTTTTCGAGGAGGGTTCGATCACCAATCTCACCTCCTCGGTGATCGGCAATGTATTCGGTTTCAAGCCATTGAAGGCGCTGCGGCTCGAGGACATGCGTATTCCGGTCGCGTATGTCAAGACCTTCCAGGGGCCACCGCACGGAATCGTGATGGAGCGGGAGTATCTGAGCAAGTACGGCCGGCCGTTGCTCGGCGCGACCGTCAAACCGAAACTCGGACTGTCGGCGCGCAACTACGGGCGGGTGGTGTACGAGGCGTGCAAGGGCGGACTCGACTTCACCAAGGACGACGAGAACATCAACTCCCAGCCCTTCATGCGCTGGCGAGATCGATTTCTGTTCGCGATGGAGGGCGTGAACCGCGCGACTGCGGAAACCGGAGAATTGAAGGGTCATTATCTCAATGTCACGGCCGCGACGATGGAAGATATGTACGAGCGCGCGGAATTCGCGAAATCGCTCGGCTCGGTCATCGTGATGATGGATCTGACGGTCGGGTACACCGCGATGCAGTCGATGTCGAAATGGGCGCGGCGCAATGGCATGCTGCTGCATCTGCACCGGGCCGGGCATTCGACCTTCACCAGGCAGAAGACACACGGAGTGAGCTTCCGGGTACTGGCGAAATGGTGCCGTCTCATCGGGGTCGACCATCTGCACGCGGGGACCGTCATCGGCAAACTCGAGGGTGATCCGCACACGGTGAAGGGTTTCTACGACACGCTGCGCGACAACCACATTCCGGAGAATCCGCGGAACGGAATCTTCTTCGACCAGGACTGGGCGAGTCTGCCGGGTGTGATGCCGGTGGCCTCGGGCGGTATTCACGCCGGGCAGATGCATCAACTGCTGGACCTGTTCGGCGACGATGCCATCCTGCAGTTCGGCGGTGGCACGATCGGCCATCCCATGGGCATCGCCGCGGGAGCGGAGGCCAATCGGGTCGCGCTGGAGGCAATGGTGAAGGCGCGCAACGAAGGCCGCGATCTGCTGAAGGAAGGGCCCGATGCGCTGCGAGCCGCCGCGCGCACCTGTCCGACCCTCGATGTGGCCCTGGCGACGTGGGGTGATGTGACCTTCGACTACACCTCCACCGATGCGCCCGACGCGGTGCCGACCGTCACCTCCTGACCGACTGTCCGACGAAATCCGAGGAGGCGCAATGTATCTGCGTCAAGGAACCTTCTCCCACCTGCCCGATCTCACCGATACCGAGATCGGTGCCCAGATCCGCTACGCCCTGTTGAACAACTGGCCGGTGTCCATCGAATACACCGACGATCCGCATCCGCGCAACGTGTATTGGGAGATGTGGGGGCTGCCGCTGTTCGACCTCGACGAACCCGATGGTGTGCTCGCCGAGATCAACGCGTGCCGGTCGACGTTTCCGCAGCACTACATCCGGATCAACGCCTACGACGCGAGTTACGGCCGGCAGACGACCGCGCTGAGTTTCCTGGTGCAGCGACCGGCCGAGGAACCGGGGTTCGTGCTGGTCCGGACCGACGCCGAGGATCGGCAGCAACGCTACGGGCTGCGATCGTATGCCACCGACGAGCCCGGCGGCGCGCGGTATCGAGGGTAGGCGCATGACGGAGCCGATGCCCACCGGCGCGCCGGGATTCCGGATGCACCGACCCGGCGCCGCAACAGCGAAAGGCGCAGCGGCACAACGGGATGACGGGACGGAAACCACGATCCTCCCCCCGGACGCGACGGTCGATCTGGCCACCGATCCGGCCGGCAAGAATGTGGAGGAAACCCTCGCCGGGCTCGACGAGGAACTGATCGGGCTGGCGACGGTGAAGGCGCGGGTCCGCGAGATCGCGGCGCTGCTGCTGGTCGACCGGGCCCGGCAGCGTTTCGGGCTGCCGGCCGACCGGCCGACCATGCACATGAGTTTCACCGGCGGGCCCGGCACCGGCAAAACGACGGTGGCGCTGCGCATGGCGGAAATGCTGCACGCACTGGGATACATCCGTAAACCAAAGGTGCACACCGTCACTCGCGACGACCTGGTCGGGCAGTTCATCGGGCACACCGCGCCGAAGACGAAGGAGGCACTGGCCAAGGCAGCCGGCGGGGTGCTGTTCATCGACGAGGCCTATTACCTGTTCCGGCCGGAGAACGAGCGTGACTACGGTCAGGAGGTCATCGAGATCCTGCTGCAGGAGATGGAGACCGAGCGCACGAGTCTGGTGGTGATCTTCGCCGGATATCCCGACCGGATGGATACCTTCTTCTCCGCGAATCCCGGACTGTCCTCGCGGGTGGCCCACCACCTGGAATTCCCGGACTACACCCGAGACGAACTTCTGGCTATCGCGCGGGTCATGGTGGCGGAGAGCAGTTTCCGGTTCACCGGCGAGGCGGTGGCGGCCTTCGCGGACTATCTGGTACTGCGGATGGCGCGGCCGCGTTTCGCCAATGCCCGCAGTGTCCGCAACGCCATCGATCGATGCCGGTTGCGTCAGGCCGACCGGCTCGTGCGGCGCCATCAGCCGCTGACCCGATCCGATCTCATGACGCTGACCGCCGACGATGTGTACGGCAGCAGCGTATTCACCGGTGAGGTACCCGACGGCACCTCACCGGGAGGGGAGGATTCGTCGTGCCCGACGGAATGAAGACGCTGACCCGCTACACGATCGAGCAGGAACATCGGCATCCGGGTTCGTCGGGGGAGTTCTCCGCACTGCTCAATGTGGTGGCGACGGCGGCGAAGGTCATCGCCAATCGGGTGACCCGCGGGCGGATCGTCGGATCACTCGGTTCGCCGGCCGCGGGTGATGTGCCCGCGGTCCCGCACCGGCGCATGGATGCCATCGCCAACGACATCATGGTCGAACAGTCCGAATCCAGCGGACCGTTGTCGGCATTGCTGTCGGAGCAGATGAGCGGATTCCGCGCGGTGGCCGGGGAGGTGCGGCGCGGGAAATACATGCTGGCGTTCGATCCGCTGGACGGCTCCTCGAATATCGATGTGAATCTGCCGGTCGGAACGATTTTCAGCGTGCTGCGTGCACCGGAGGACGGCCGAGCGGTGATCGCGGACGACTTTCTGCAACCCGGGGCGCGGCAGGTGTGCGCGGGTTTCACGCTCTACGGCCCGGCGACCATGCTGGTGCTGACCACCGGTAGCGGGGTCGACGGTTTCACGCTCGATCGCGAGATCGGCGCCTTCGTCCTCACGCATCCCCGAATGCGGATTCCAGCCGACACCTCGGGTTTCGCGATCAATGCTGCCAACGAACGCTTCTGGCAGCGGCCGGTGCGGCGCTATGTGCACGAATGCCTGGACGGGGTGGAGGGGCCGCGCGCTCGTGATTTCAATATGCGCTGGGTGGCATCACTGGTCGCCGACGCCTTTCACATCCTGACCCGCGGTGGCGTGTATCTGTATCCCTACGACACCCGGGATCCCGAACGTCCGGGGCGGGTATCGCTGCTCTACGGCGCGAATCCGATCGCCTTCGTCATCGAACAGGCCGGCGGTGCCGCCAGCACCGGCCACGAGCGGGTGCTCGAGGTAGTTCCGGAACGGTTGCATCAGCAGGTTCCGCTGGTGTTCGGCTCCTGCAACGAGGTGTGCCGGATCGAGCGCTATCACCGCGAGCCGGATGCCGGGCCGCCGTTCGACGCCTCACTGTTCGGCACCCGTACCCTGTTTCGCCCGGCGCGCCACTGAGCGACGCCATCGGATCGAATCGAGATGTCATGTCGCGCAAACATCCCGTGGTCGCCATCACCGGATCCTCGGGGGCCGGGACGACCAGTGTCACCCGGACCTTTCAGGAGATCTTCCGGCGGGAAGGGCTCAATGCCGCGATCGTGGAGGGTGATTCGTTTCATCGCTACGACCGCGGCGAAATGCAACTCGCGATGGCCGAGGCGGAGGCCGACCTCAATCGGCACTTCTCCCACTTCGGCCCGGACGCGAATCTGCTCGCCGAATTGGAGTGCCTGTTCCGTGACTACGGCCGGTCCGGGGTGGGACTGTTCCGCAGATATCTGCACGACGAGATCGAGGCGAAGCCCTACGGATCGGCGCCGGGGACCTTCACTCCGTGGGAGGAGTTGGCGCCGGGCAGCGATCTGCTGTTCTACGAGGGCCTGCACGGTGCGGCGGTCACCGGCACCGTCGATGTGGCCCAGCACGCGGATCTGCTCGTGGGTGTGGTGCCGATCGTGAATCTGGAATGGACCCAGAAGGTGATCAGAGACAAGACCGAGCGCGGATATTCCAGCGAAGCGGTCATCGACACCATCCTCCGGCGCATGCCCGACTACGTGAAATACATCTGTCCCCAGTTCTCCCGCACCTACGTCAATTTCCAGCGGGTGCCGACGGTCGACACGTCGAATCCGTTCACCGCGCGCAGTATTCCGACCGCCGATGAGAGTTTCGTGGTCATCCGGTTCGCCGATCCGAAAGTGATCGATTTCCCGTACCTGCTGTCGATGCTGCACGACTCGTTCATGTCGCGCCCGAACTGCATCGTGGTGCCCGGCGGGAAGATGGATCTGGCGATGCAGTTGATCTTCACCCCGCTGATTCTGCGGTTGATGGACAAACGCCCCGGGCCGCGCGAATGAGCGAGCGGGGCGGTGTTATCGGGGCTCTCCGGACTGTTCCGGAGGGGTTTGCCGCCGCACCAGGCTCGAGTCGGCCCGCCAGGTGTAGGCCGCCACGATCGCCGACGCGATGACCGCGGCGTACAGCATGTCGCCACCGTAGACGGCCAGGCTGACCAGTCCGCCGATCAGCGCACCGCAGACGAACGACAGCCACTGCACGGCGTAGCCCAGCCATTCCCGGTGGGTGCCGCCCGCGAGATGCCGTTCGACGCCCTGCGCGAATTTCACCAGGGTTCCGGTCACATAGGTGACGGGGATCGATACCTCGCCGTTCTTGACGAACGAGGTGTTCAGCGAACCCATGGCGAAGGCGACGAACAGGATCGGAATCAGGCTCAGGTCGGTGTCGCGCGCGTAGGCCGCGGAGTCGACGACGGCGGATACGGTGAGCGCGGCGGTGGCCAGCATGGTCGCGCCGTGCGGATGATTGCGCCACCAGTGCCGCCGGCAGATCGATGCCACCAGCACGCCCGCCAGGAAGGACACGATCAGCGTGAACGCGCCGAAGGCGAGGGTGTAGTCGCCGAGGAAGGCGCCGATCGCCGCCCGCTCGGTGTTACCTGTCATGAAGGTGACGAAGTAGCCCTCGGAATGGGTGTACGCGGCGGCGCCCACGAAGCCGGCGAGGATCAGCAGAGCCGAGGCCAGCCGGGTCTCCAGATTCCAGAACGGCTCAGCGGAGGCTTCGAAGTTCGGAGTCACGGCAACAGCCTAGTTACACGCTGATGCTGTCCGGGCGTTCGCCGGTCTCGGACTCCCTCGCCGCACCGAGGTGGGCGCCCAGTGCCGCCACGGTCGCGCGGCGGCCGACATCGAGAGCCTGCAGCAGCAATCCGGCGTCGCGGGCGACCCGTCCCACAGTCGGCGCGCCCAGCGGCGGGCGGATTTGCAGAATCGTCGGATCGGCGGCCGTGGGATGCTCATCGGCCGCGAACTGGGCCGAGCGCGCCGTCCAGCTCTCGGCCAGCGGACGGCCGTAGGGGCCGAGGACGCGGCGGACCACCCGGCGTTCGAATGCCGAAGGGGAACTGGGCTTCTCGTCCTCACGCCTGGTGCGCAACACCACGATGTGGGTGGCGCCCTGAGCGCGAGCGGTACGGATCGGCACCGACTCCGACAGTCCGGCGTCGACATAGGGGCGACCGGCCATGGTGACCGGCCGACCGGCGAGTACCGGCATGCAGGTGCTGGCCCGCAAAGCGCGTTGCAGTGAGGGGACATCGGTGATGTGCGGGCGCAGATCGACGGCGCTGCCGTCGGTGATATCGGTACCGATCGGATGGAAGGTCACCGGATTGGCGAGAATCGCGGCGAAATCCATCGGCACGACACGCTCGTACACGGTGTGCACGAGATAGCGGGTATCCACCACCCGGCCGCCGCGCAATGCTCGCAGCGGTGAGATCACCCGCCCCACCACATCCGCATGCCAAGCTCGCTCGGCTCTGATCGCCCGCCCGCACAGGAGCCAGGCGCCGTTCAACGCGCCCGCGGAGGCCCCGTACACGGCGTCGAAACAGCGCAGGATCCCCAGCTCCTCCAAACCCATCACCATGCCGTGCGAATAGGCGCCGCGCGCCGCGCCGCCCTCGATCGCGAGGGCCAGCCGCGCGCCGTCGCGATGCTCGCCCGCGGGTGCGCCGGCCAGAGCGCGTTGCGCGATGAGGTCGACGGGGCGTACGAGGGGCTGCACACTGTCCGGCATCGCACCACACTTTCCTACCGGTGAGCTGGGTTTGTTTTATCACGTCGCCGCGCGGCGGTCGCGCCGAGCGCGGTCCGGGTGGGCTGCGCTGTCCGCACCCCGATAGGGGCGCCCCGCGTGGTTGCCGACTCCGGGTGTCTGCCCATTAGGCTGGGCGAATGCGGATCCAATCGTCGCGGCGGCTGATCGATACCGTGGCGTGGGTACTGATCGAGGACGGGCGGATCCTGTGCGCGCGCCCGCGCGACAAGTCCGAGTTCTATATCCCGGGCGGTAAGCGCGAGGGTGCGGAAACCGATCTCGAGACCCTCGTGCGGGAGATCGACGAGGAGCTGACCGTCGCGCTGCTGCCCGAATCGGTACAGCACGTCGGGACGTATGAAGCCGAATTGCCCGGTGCCGCGGCGGTTTCGGTACGCATGGCCTGCTACACCGCGGAGTATGTCGGCACCCTCACGCCGAGCAGTGAGATCGCCGAACTCGCATGGTTCGGATATTCGCAGCGCGCGGAGGTACCGCCGGTCGATCAGCTCCTGTTCGACGATCTGGCCGCGCGCGGACTGCTGCCGGGGAGCCCCGCGGCGCGGTCAGTCGGCAAGTAGCGGAACCGACAGGCCCTCGCCGCGGCCGAGGAGAGCGGCGCGGGTGACTGTACCCGCACCGAAGCGATCGCGAACGGCGTCGAGGGTGGCGTCCAATGTGGTGTCGGGGCGGGCGTCCAGCGGAAGAGTCAGCTGGCGCGGGTCGCTGTTCTGCAGGTTGGTCAGCGCCAGGCCGATCAGGGTGAGGCCGCGTTCGCGGATGAGCGGGGCAGCCGCGGCCAGCAGGGTGCGTGCCGCACCGAGGATGGTCTGCCCGTCATCGGTGGCGGCGGCCAGGGTGTGCGAGCGTGTGGCGCGACCGAAATCAGCGAATCGCAAACGCAGGATCACCGTGCGGCAGATGCGCTGGGCCGCGCGCAGCCGATGTCCGAGCCGGTCGGCCAGTCCGTGCAGATACGCCTCGATCTCGGCCGGTGTGCGTGAGCGGGTGCCGAGTGCGCGCTGCGCTCCGATCGAGCGCCGGCGCCGGCCGGTGTCGACCCGCCGCGGATCGCGAGCCCAGGCCAGTGCGTGCAGATGGCGACCGGCCGCGCGGCCCAGCAGGCCGCACAACTCCATCGGATCGGTGTCGGCCAGCTGGCCGATCCGGGTGATGCCGTGGTCGTGCAGCGTCCGGGCGGTGACTTCGCCGACGCCCCACAGGCGCTCGACGGGGAGTGGATGCAGGAATTCGAGTTCGGCATTGGGCGGCACGAGCAGCAGCCCGTCGGGTTTGGATACCGCGCTGGCCACCTTGGCGAGGAATTTGCTGCGGGCCACACCGACCGAGATGGGCAGCCCCACTTCGGTGCGGACCCGTGCGCGCAGGGTCGCCGCGATATCGACCGGTGCACCCGAAATGCGGTGCAGCCCATGTACATCCAGGAATGCCTCATCGATCGAAATGCCCTCCACCTCGGGGGTGGTGTCCCGGAAGATCTGGAACACCTCGCGACTGGCCTGCGAATAGGCCTTCATCCGCGGCGGCACCACGACCGCATGCGGGCACAGCCGCAGGGCCTGCCGGGCGTTCATCGGCGTCCGCACTCCGTACGCCTTGGCCTCATAACTCGCCGCTAGTACCACGCCGCCACCGACGATCACCGGCTTCCCGCGCAAGTATGGAGCATCGCGCTGCTCGACCGCGGCGTAGAAGGAATCCAGATCGGCATGCAAGATCGCCGCCCGGTCACCCGGACGCGCCACCCGCATTTGATCTATCTCGAACACATGTTCGAGATTAGCGCATTCTAGTGAGTCGAACTTCTTGGCAGGTTGCTCGTGTGTCGACAGGCCGTAGTTGTCACTTGCAGGTTGTATTTGTCACCGGGGGTGTGGTCGGCGGCCTTGTGGTGGGTTGGGGTGGGTTTGGGCGTAGGTGGTGATGGTGTCGAGCAGTCCTGGTGAGCAGGAGTCTTCTGCTAGGAGGAATCGGCGTTGCCAGATGCTTGTGTCTTGTTGGAGGAGTTCGTCGAGCACGGTGGTGGCTTCTGTCGCGGTCGTGGTGGTCAGTAGCTGGGTAGCGGTGGTGAGTAGAGCTCCGGATTCCTCGGCGGCCAATGGTGGTCGGTAGGAGATTGATGAGAGGCCGCGTCCTGGCGGAGTTGTCGATCGGATTGCCTGGATGTGCTGGTCGCGTTGGTCGATGTGGCGGTCGATGATCTCGGCGAGCGCGTGTGTCGGCGCGAAGCGGCGGGCGGCGGGCCAGGTAGTGGTGATGAGTTCGGTGACCAGGCATAGATCGGTGAAGAACAGCGGTGCCGGGTTTCGCGGCCGCAGCTGGTGGTTGTCGGACTGTCGGGGGCCAGCAGGCGAGACAACTGTGCCTGAATGGTGAGCAGCTGCGTGAGCGATTCGCGATCGAGAGCGCTCGTGGAGGAAGGGATGTCGCTGAGGTGCCCGCCGCAGGCGATCTTTTTCCGGTTGATGACGGCGACCGGGTTCCGGCATTGCGTGGGATGTAGGTCGGTGGCATGGCTGCTGATGATCAGTAGGTCGGTGCCGCCGTCGGTGCCTGGTCGGCTGTTCACCGGTTCTTGGCATTGGGGGCAGAGGTGTTCGAGGAGCCTGTGGTGGATGAGGCAGCAGAAGGTGATCGGCAATCGCCATGTTCGTTTCCATGGGCCGCCGTGGTCTTGCTGGATGGTGCTGCTGTCACCGGCGAGGCATTGCGGGCAGTATCGGGTCCATTGCAGATAGACCCACCGTTCGGCAAGAAGCGCCTGGTCTTCGCGGGTTTTTCCGAGGTAGCGGGAACGTAGTGGCGGATAGCGGTCGGCCAGGGAGACCAGCGTGAGATTCGTGACTTCGGACAGGGACAGCCTGGTCACTCGTGCGAACGTGTGCGGTCGGAGAGGGTGAGGAGTTCGGCGCGGCGCGTGGGTTTCGAACGACCGCAGAGCCCGGCCAGCGCTGAAAGTCGGAACGGTGAGAGCTCGAGGCGATGGGCGAGGCGGAGAAGGTAGCCGGGCAACGACTCGTCGTCCAGGGGGTCGATGCTGCGCGGCAGTGGCCGCAACGCTGTCGGTGTTGGCATCGGTCGGTCAGGCCCCTGGCTGGGAGTTGAGGTTGCCCGGATCGTCGAAGACGGTGTTGCGCGCCGGCTTCCGCCGGTGCTTGGGCGTGGATGATGCTGGGACGACAGGTATTTCGTCGTCGGTTCGGGGCCGCCCGGGGATGTCGCCGAGGTTGATCGTGACAGCATCGAGCAGGTCCTCGGTGAGGGTTTCGGCGCCGGTGGTGATCGCCTCGGCGCAGCCGTCTTCGATGAGGCGTTCCAGCAGGCCGACAACGCCGCCTGTGCGGCGAAACAGGTATTCGGGCATCGTGGCTCTGGTCAGCATGTCCGGTGGCGCGTCGAACAGTCGCAGGTTCTGTTGCAGCCCTTCGAGATGGGCGATCCAGGCGGTGATGGCGCCGGGTGTGTCGTAACGGAATGGTTCGAGATGGATCAGTTTGAAGCGGCGTTCGGTCTGGGTTGCGGCTTCGTCACCGAGCCCGGCGGCTGGCGGTGGGAACACCCATTCCCCGGAGCGTGGGTCGTAGCGTCCCTCGCGGAGCAGGCCGGATCGGGGGATGTCGACGCCGATGAGCACCAGCGTGGTTGTCATGCTCATGAACGCCCGGATCAGGTCGAGGGTGTCCTGGTCGTCGGCGCGGTGCATTCTCAGTCGGGTGACGTCGTCGAGGATCAGCGCCCGGGTGCCGTGATCGTGCAGCGAGATCCGGACTTGCCGGGTCAGTTGCGGCAGGGTCATGCGGGCGTGGTCGGCGCCATAGAAGTCCAGGATCGCCTGGCAGGTGGACTTCGGTTTCGCAGTGACAGGAGTCTGGATGTAGGCGACGGGAACATGCAGGTCCCTGGTGCCGGGAACCGCGTCGGGGTTGAGCTGGTGGTGCAGGTCGAGCCAGGCGTCCTCGAACGAGGCCGCGATCTCGCAGGCGGTTTCGGTCTTGCCCTGGTAGCCGCCGCCGGTGATCATCAGCCCGGCGCGGGTGGTGGGTTTGTGCTTGAGTGCGTTGGTCTGTAACCGCGCTCCCATCACCGTCGCCAGCGCAGTGCTCATCGGTGTTTCTTGCAGCGGCAGATTCGCGTGTGTGGCTGCCCGGTGCAGATCGTGCAGCTGCCGCCGCCGCGGGCTCATCAACCGATACTCATCCAGGTTGATGAGGTGCCCGGTTCCCTCCGGACAGTGACCCCTGGTAGGGCGGTTACGGAAATGCGAGGGAAAATAGGCTGTGGCTCAGCAGAGGAAAAAGTACTCACCGGAGTACAAGGACGAGGCCGTGAAAATGGTCTTGGAAAGTAACGGTCGTCCGATCGCGGCGGTCGCACGAGATCTGGGAATCAATTCCGGGACGCTCACCAATTGGGTGGCGGCGCACCGGAAAAAGCACCCGGAGGAGGAAGAACCGCTAGCGATTTCGGAGCGAGCGCGTTGCGTGAGTTGGAGCGGGAGAACCGCGAGCTCCGGATGAAGGCCGAGTTCCTGGAAAAAGCGGCGGCCTTCTTCGCGAGCCGGCAGCAGTGAAATACGCATTCATCGCCGAACTGGACGCGGAGAAGGCCTACTCTGTTGCCTTCATGTGCAGGAACCTTAGTGTGTCCAGATCGGGTTATTACGAATGGTGTACCCGACCGGCGTCGGAGAAAGAGAAATGGCGTGAAGAACTGAAACTGATGATCACCGCGATCTTCGACGACTCCCACGGCACCTACGGGCATCGGCGTGTCCATGCGGTGCTGATCGGCTCGGGCCACCAGGTCGACGACTACACCGTCCGCAAGCTGATGCGGGAGCTGGATCTGTGCCGTGCCAGCCGAAACCATGGCGGCCGGTCACGACCGAGGCCGATATCGACCACCGGATCCCCGACCTCGTGGCACGTGATTTCACCGCCACGGCACCGGGTGAGAAGTTCGTCTCCGATATCACCTATATCCGGACGAAACAGGGCTGGCTGTATTTGGCGACCGTGATCGACTGCTACACGAAAATGGTGGCCGGCTGGTCGATGGCCGACCACTACCGCACCCCGTTGATCACCGACGCACTCGACATGACCGCGACCCGCATTGATATTCGACCACAGGCGATATTCCACAGCGACCGCGGATCGAACTACACCAGCTATGATTTCGGGAAGAAACTGAAACTGATGGACATGCGACAATCCGTCGGCCGGACCGGAGTGTGCCCCTTATCCGGCTAATGTTCGTTGATTGCCCTGGTCAGAGGGCATGGTGGCAGTGAGAGACAACGGTTCGTGCCAGGTGAGAAGACAGGATTGTTGGCGCATCTGGCTCGCAGGCCGCGACCGCGGTCCGCGTTGCGAGTGCGGGCAACTATGTCGGCTGCCGCGACCGTTGACCTCCTCGGAGGCGGCGCAGTTGCTGGCCAGCCTGCGGACCTGGCGCGACCGCGCGATCGCCGGGTTGATGCTCTACTGCGGGTTGCGAACATGCGAGGTGCTGGCCCTCGAGGTTGCCGATGTCGATATCGGGCGGGGCTGGATTCGGTTTGGGCAAGGGCGCCAAGGAACGCGCCGTCCCGCTCGACGCGGATCTGCCCGCGTGATCCAAGGCTATCTGCTGGCCGAGCGGCCCGGAATCAGACTCGACGCGTTGTTTCTGGTCGCGAAAGGCCCGAACCGAGGGCAACCGTTGACTCCGGCGGGGTTGCGGACGATCTTCCGCTATCACCGTTCAGTGTCCGGCGTCGCGGCTGGTCATCCGCACGCGTTGCGGCATTCGTTCGGCACCGCGCTGGCCGAGGCCGGGTCGATCTGTCGGTGATGCAGGCATTGCTCGGGCACACCCATGTCGACACCACCGCCCGTTATGTCCATCTGGCCCCGAAACGGTGAAGGAGGAATTCGATGCCGCTCGCGCACGTATTCGCCGCCAAGCTCTGACGCCGAATCGACGCTCTACTCAACGCTCTATGCTGGCCGAACTTGGCCCGCACCGGCCGCGGCAACGCGCCCTACTACAGCGCCGCGAGGGCCTTCCTGCAGCAGTGGCCCAACCCGCAGGACGTGGGCCGGCACGAGCCACTCCGAAGTCCGCGTTGTCGGCGAACTCCTCGACCCGGCCGTTCATCACCTTCCTGATGCTGCAGCAGCCTGCTGCGGCCCGGCTACGACTACCTGCTCGAACGCAAGATCTCCAGCCTCTGGCGTGAGATCTACCGGCATCGCCCTCGGCAGCCGATCTCGCCCGATTCCTCACCACGCGCACAGCGAGCTCGGATTCACTCAGCGGGTCCGCACCGCGACCGGTTCCCAGGTCACCGGCGCGGCTGCTGATCCAGACCGGACGCCGCCTGCACCAGCTCACCGTCGCCGACTCTCGACGAGTTCGCCGACCGCTATGCCGGACTGCGCAGGCTGCGCACCGGCAAAGGCTGGCACCACTACAGCCGCCCTCGCCACACAGCCCATCTGGTGCTGTTCCACCTCGGCATCCTCGCCCGACCCACCGCGCCCCGGACGGGCCGGAGACGTTCGCGGCCGCGCCTCGCCGCAGTCACCCGCAGCCATCGCGAGGCGTTCGATCGCCTACCTGGACCGCAAGACCGCGGCGCTGCCACCCGCAGACCGTGTCCAGCCTGGCCACCCGCCTCGCCACTTCGGCCGGTTCCTCACCGACCTCGATCCCGCCCTCGACTCGCTCGCCGCAGCTCGACCGGCGACGCCACATCGAGCCCTAGCTGGCCAGGCTGCCCGACGCCGTGAACACCAAGACCGGTGAGCCGATCACCGTCGCCGACCACGCCCGCCGCGTCCTCGCGGTCAGCAACTTCCTCGCCGAGATCACCGAGTGGGGCTGGGACCGACGCACCGCCACGCAAACTGGTGTTCCGCAACGACCTTCCCCGCATGCCGCAGCCGTTGCCCCGTTACATCCCCGTCGATGCCGACCGTCGCCTCACCGACGCGCTCGAACGCAGTCGACCTGAACCGGCTCGCCGCCGACGCCTTGCTGCTGGCTCGCGCATGCGGGCTGCGCATCGGCGAGCTTCTCGACCTCGAACTCGACTGCGTCCACGAGATCCCCGGCCAGGGCATCCTGGCTGAAAGTCCCGCTCGGCAAGCTCGACACCGAACGCATGGTCCCTCTCGACGAGGAGACCGTCGACTCTCGTCGACCGCATCGTCGCCACCCGCGTCCGCCGGACGGCCGCTGCCCCATCCCCGCACCGGGCAACCGGCCCAGTTCCTGTTCACCCACCACGGCCGTCGACTCGCCCCAGCACGCGCGTCCGCGCTCGAACTGCGACCGCGCCGCCGGACGCGCCGGGATCGGTCACGTCACCCCGCACCAGCTGCGCCACACCTACGCCACCGCCCTGGTCAACGCCGGCGTCTCGCTCCAAGCGCTGATGGCCCTGCTCGGGCACGTCTCGGCCGAGATGAGCCTGCGCTACGCGCAGCTCTTCGACACCACCGTCCGCGCCGAGTACGAACGCGCCCTCGACCTGGCCAAGAACCGCCTCGGCCCTGCCCACCACGACCCGCCGGCCGCCCCAGCCTGCCGCTCGCCGACATCACCGGCGTCGGGCGACTGGCGCGACACCCCGGCGCTCGAAGTCCCGTCTCGCTGGCGGTTTCTGCCTGCGCGCCCCCGCCCAAGGCGCCTGTCCCTACGCCAACATCTGCGAACACTGCCCGAGCTTCCGCACCGACGCCACCTACCTGCCCATCCTCGCCGCCCAGCGCACCGACGCCCGCAAACTCGCCGCCGACGCCCAAGCCGCGGCTGGATCGACGAAGCCGAACGCCACCACCAACTCATCGCCCGCCTCGACGCCACCATCACCGACATCCAGAAATCGGCCGGATAACGCGAAACCCTCACCAAGGGAACAAGATCAGCACAGATTAGCCGGATAATGCTGGGACAACAGCATGGCCGAATCGTTTTTCGGCACCCTGAAGAACGAATGGCTACATCGAACGACGTTCGAAACGCGGGATCAGGCGCGACGTGCGATTGTGGAATACATCGAGACCTTCTACAATCGCAAACGTCTTCACTCGGGACTCGGCTACAAGGCGCCACTGCAGGTGCACGCCGATTACCTGAATCGGCAACGCAGCATGAAATAGCCCTTCAGGCCGCTGTCCGGGATCTGCCGGCCCCTCATGATCTGTGGTGCGGAACGAAACTGTGGCGGGTCAGCCGCCATTGTCGCCAGCCTTCGACGGTCTCCCGGTCGGAATCTGCCCGGCAGGATGAACTGTGTGACTGTCGAATCCGGCAGGCCGGTCACGAAATCCCTTTCGGATCATCTGTATTCGGCTGTTCGCTGTCGTCGGCGAGCAGTAACAGGTTGCCGCGCCGAAATGCATCTCCCAGACGGGCCGGCGGGCGGTAGGGGTCTGCTCGAGTGCTTGTTCGCGGCGCTGCCGGCGGTCTGCGTCGACTGCGGTTTCGATGTCGCGCGAGCGATGCCACCAGCGTGGTTCGACAACCATCGAGGTCTTCGATGCAGGAGTTCGCGCTGGCGGTCGGTCAATTAGCCGCAGCGGCCGAGCCGTGGCCTGATCGGCTGCGGCGGCGCGGCCTTGAGCGTCTTCGCGCGCTGTGTCGGTGCGTTTGGCTTTCGGCATCGTGGACCAGGACTCACCGGAGCATGGCGCCGAGCAGATCCAGCAGCACCGGCAGCAATTCACGGTCGGTGCGGGGCTTGAGGCCCGATCTGCGGCCGCGGCCAGCATCTCGCGGACACGGGAATCACCGAACGAGGGAACCTCGTCCTCGGCGGTAGCCCGGTCCAGCGCAGCCGCTGCCAGCGATGCGTGTGCGGATCCTGGAAGAACACTGTCCGCGCATCCCTCGGATCGCGGCGGATCACCCAGCGGCGCTTATGTTTTCCACCCCGTGAAGAGGCTCGTGGCGGTAAGGGCCCAGCGCATCGCTGTTATACCAGAGTCCGCGGATCTTCACCCCGCGGTCAGGGTGCAGAGCGACATGGTGGCGGCAGCAGCTGATAGTAGAGATCCGGGATGGGATCTGCATCGCGAACCCGCCTTGAGCCATCGCCGCAGCGAACAACGTGTTGGGGCTGTGGTCACCGGCGGGATCCCACGAGGCGCGTGCTCACCCAAACGGCGGTTCTGCCAGACCTTCACGATCCAGGTAGCGATCGGTGCTCCATGTCCTCGACGGTCAGCACCGCGTCGGCTTCGGGTCCTCGCCGTGGTCGGCAACGTCGACGCCGGTGTAGCCGGCAACTGCTCCAACAACAGCGACCGGACGGTCCCGAACGCTCTTTCGACGGCCTGCTTATCGGTCGACGCAACACCCGAGCCGGGAGAATGTTGCAGCCCAACACTCGCTCGACTTCGACCAAATGATGTTGCGATAGACCGAACCATGGTCGGTGGTCACCGTTTCCGGGGCGAAAACGGCATGCCCGCGACCCGATGTCCGGTGAACTCCGCGACCAGGTTCGCCGGCAGGCCCGGTAAGGCCATTCCATGTCCTGGCCCCAGTCCGGCGCATCGGCAGCGGCATCGTGATGTCGCGCAACATCATTGCGACATTGATCGAGCTGTCCGACACCAGCGTCAGCCGGAACCCCACCAGTGACCGGTGAACACGTCCATGGCCAAGGTCATATGTGTCGAAACCGGTCACCGAACACGGTTTCGCGGACCTTGACCGGCAGACCGTGGAATCCAGCACCACCACCTGCCCGAGCCGGTGGATCACCACGTGCTCACCGGAAGTCGGCTTCGCCGCCACCGACGTAGCGCTGCCGTCCTCCGTCGGCCCCCTACCAGTCCCGCCAGACCACCCGCAAGGTTTCATAACTCGGGATCGCTGTGGTCGCGTCCTCGCCGAAGCGTTCACGAACGTATTGGTGAATCAGTCGTTCGCGAGTGCGCATGCTGATCCGGACCGGTGCAGGCATTCGTCGTGAACGGCGTGGATCACCTCACGACCTGCTCGGTGATGCGCGGATGGCCGGACGTCGGCCGGAGCCAGCGGTCATCGCGCAGCCGATCGCGCCGAAGCGGCGGCGCCGGTCTCCCAGCGGATCAGCGTCCGGTAGCCGACCCGGTCCAGGCCCAGCAACCGCGCCTGATCACGGTCCAGCGCCGCCAACTCAGCGACCTTCGCATGTCGTCGCTGCGTCACCGACGTCACCGCCGGTCGTAGCAGGTTTCGCTCGCCCGACCCGCCTGGCCGATCACCACTGCGTAGCCGTTTCGCCTCCACCAGATGCGCCACCCGCAGAGCGAGCAACTGCTTCTGATGCGCTGTCAGATCGCCTCGGTCGTTCCTACGCCTCGAGCCGCTGCCCGGCGCCCGTGTCCGACTCGATTCGACGCAGTCGGGATGGTGTGCCAGAAACCCGATGCTCACCCGCATCCGCCGACCACCCACACCGCGCCAGACTCACCCGCCCGAACTGCGCTCGCACCACTCCACCACCCAGTCCTCGCGTCGAGCACCAGAACCGCCCCAGCAGACAAGTCGAGCACCCCGCTCACCCGACCCGCAGCGCCGACGCCGCGACCGCGCTGATGACCGACCTGCCATCGAGTGGCCGGGTCATATCCATTCCCAGCTTGCGTTGCCAAGCGCAGCACAACGCTCTCGCTATCGCTTGCCCTCTCCCCTACCATCGCAGCGCGCGCTGTTTCCAGCGCCAGCAGCGTCGCCATGTCTAGCTGTCTCAGCACGCGCTGTGCCTACAAGTATCCACCGTTGCCATGCCGCTGCTTCCACCTCACCACCTCATACCCCACCCAGCTTCTCCGCACCCTCGCTGTCTCAGCAGCTATCTCATCTGCTTTCTATCCATCCGCACACATCTATCTACCAGCACCCACCGCAGTGTCAGCTAAATCTTAATATGCTCTCTCTCACCGTCACCTTTTGATCTCACCTCATCGCTGCACAACACCTCTCTCACCCCCCAGCTAATCTAGCATCAGCAACAACCTCCTCCCCAACTATTCATACCCGTGTACGCCTTGCTCTTCATAACTGCAACCCTTACCGATCCGCTGCTAGCTGCCACTAAACTTCCTTCCTCTTCCGCTGCCAACTCAGCGCTTCAGCTCATCACGCTCACCTCACCCTATCTTTAGCAATCTCTTCCACCTACCCTCCAATCTCCATCCATTCAATCACTCTTCTCGCATACCGCTGTCGAGTTCTATTCTACCAACTCTCCACCAACTATACTATACTGCATCATCCACACTCTCCACCCTCACATCCAACCACACTCCTCACATCATCCACTACAACTTTCACAACCTATTTCTCTCCTCCCTCCCAACTTTCCTCATATTCCTATCACTCCTTCTATCAACACTCCCTCCACACACTCCATCTCTCCCCCACTGAACGCCCAGTTCCTGTCGAAACGCCATCAAAAACCCTGCGACTCACATCGACAACCCCATCGACATCCCCCGCTGCATCGCGATACACGCATACCCTCCACACGCGATTCCCAACCGTGATCATCACTCGTGTTTCAACCCCGCATCTCCTCCAACCAATCAACAGCCCCCCCCATCGCAATCTTCAATCCCCCCATTCCCAAAACCCTACAAAACCCAACCCCCCTTACCAACCCAACCCTACCACACTACACATCCACACCCTCACCCCTCACTCCCCCTACCTCCTCTCACACAACCCGACCCTCAACTGCGACGACCTCGCCCAACGCATCGAGCACGCGCCACCCCTCCACAGTGTGACAACTACAACCTCAAACGGTGACAACTACAGCCTCAACCCCCACCGAACCCAAAGGTCAGCGCACCTCATCAGTGACAGCTAGGACCTGCCGTCACAGCTCGGTTTACGCTCCGGGCGCATCGATCCAGGAAGGAGCCGGTCTGTGGCGAGGTCACGTCGGTTGAAGATCCCGGTCGCCCCTGCTTCCGCGGCGAGATACTGCTGATCGTGACCAGGGGAAGAGCGCTCGATCAGCGGCGCAGAGTGCGGCCGACGAGCCCACATCATCGACCTCACGGATCGCGCTCGACGCGGCCATATGGTCGCCGGATCACCTGGTAATCGGCTGTACCGAGACGGGCTCGGCCGGTGGGTACGCCGTTCGTCCACGCCTGACCGCTGCTCAGCCGAACCATCGGGTCAGCGCGGTTTCGAGTGGTTCGGTATTGATCGCAGACCAGGCAATGTAGCCGTCGGGCCGAATCAGGACGGTAGTGGCGTGGTCGCCGGGTTCGGCGATGACGTGGTCGACCCGGTCGGCCCAGCGGTCGATCGGCCGTGGTGTGTCGTCGAAACACAGCAGCAGTCCGCGGCCGCAGTGCATCAGCCGGCTGACTCGGGTCGGGCCGTGCGCAGTGGTCACGTCGAGGTCGATCATGCGTGGACCGAGCCCGGGGTATTGGATGTCCAGGCCCGACATCATGCCTGAGACGAAGTGGTTGGTGTCGGGGAGCCGGAGCATGTCTGTGACGAGCTCGCGGACCGCAGCGAGGTCCTCGTCCTGGTTCGGGTTCATGATCACGCGCTGTGCGCGGGTTGTGCGCAGTACCCGCGCGGCGACGGGGTGGCGTTCGGTGTGGTAGCTGTCGAGCAACCCGTCGGGTGCCCAGCCGTGAATCGTTGCGGCGAGTTTCCAGCCGAGGTTCACCGCATCCTGGATGCCTAGGTTCACGCCTTGGCCTCCGATGGGCAGGTGGATGTGGGCCGCATCTCCGGCGAAGAGCACTCGTCCCTCGCGATAGCGCTCGATCTGGCGGGTGGCGTCGCTGAATCGGGATGCTGCGCGCAGCTCGCCGAGTTGCGTCCCCGGCCCGTACACCGCCTGCAGCACTTCCTCGACTTCGGCGGTGGTGACCGGTATTTCGCGACCGGGTCCTTCCGCGGAGAGCTTGCCGAAGATCATCCGGTACAGCTCACCGTCGAGGGGGTGCAGGATGCTGAAGAATCCGCCCGCGTGCTTGATGTATCGGCTGAAATGTTCGGCGGTGCTGGGGACCGCTGCGGATCGGGTCGCGAGGGTCAGATCCGCGACCACCGAGGAGGTGGTGCCCGCGGTGCCGGGGAACGCGACACCCAGCAGCTTGCGGATCGTGCTGTGCCCGCCGTCCCAGGCTACGAGGTAGCTGCCGCGAATGCCCGAGGCCGTGACGCCGTCGGAATCCTGTTCGATGGCCGATACTTCGGATCCGCGCAGCACCGGCACACCTCGATCCACGAGGCGCTGTTCGAGGAACGCTTCGAGCCGAGCCTGCGGGACGGCGACCGGGTAGGGGTGGCGGGTCTGCCAGGTCCGACAGTCCAATTCGACTGGGAGTCCGGCGAAATGCCCACCGAACTCGCCTCGGGGCAGCGCGCGGTCGAGCAGTGGCTCCAGCAATCCGCGCAAGTCGAGTACCTCTGCGGTGCGTGGTTGCAGTGCGCCTGCTCGGGACTGGATGCTGCGCGTGTGCTGCTTTTCCAGTACGACGACCGATATTCCGGCAAGGGTGAGCTCGGTGGCCAGCATCAGGCCGGTCGGGCCTGCTCCGACCACGATGACTTCGGTTCGCACGACATCCTCCAAAGTAGACTTGGTGCAAGAATACACTCGGTCTACTAGTGCGCTAATGTGAGTCCATGACCAAACCGATGGGACTGCGGGAACGAAAGAAGATGCGCCTGCGCGAGACGATCGCGGCCACGGCGATCCGCATGTTCCTCGAAGCAGGATTCGACCAGGTCTCGATCACCGATATCGCGCGAGCGGCGGAGGTCTCCCGACGGACGCTGTTCGCTTACTTCCCGACCAAGGAAGACCTTGTCCTGCAACGGTTCGCCGACCACGAAGACGAAGCCGCCAGAACGGTCCAGGCGCGGCCGACCGGGCAACCGCCGCTGGACGCGCTGCGAGAAGCGCAACTGGACGCGTTGCAGCGCCGCGATCCGAACTCCGGCCTGAACGACGCCCCCGAGATCATGGCCTTCCTGCAATTGGTCTCCGGCACCGAAACGCTGGCAGCAAGGCTGATGCGCTACGGCGCACGGGGGGTGGACACGCTGGCCGATGCGCTGCGCGAGGCCGGTTACGATCCACTCACCGCACGCCTCATCGCAGCCCAGGTGATCGTGGTACAGCGCGAACTGTCCCTGATGAATCATCGAAGCCTCGTTGACGGCGAGTCCGCAACGGACCGTTACCCGGAAGCGGTCCGCGCCACCAACCACGCATTCGACCTCCTGCGCGACGGCCTCGAATCCCCCCCGACGGACCGGATCTGACCTCGGGCCACGAGCGGACCCCACAGCTCCGGCAAAGTCGTCAACCGAACGGGGAAGCTATCCAGCACGTTCGATCGCCTGTCTTGACGTCCGAGGTCAGGTCGCCCCCTTCGTGTCCCGGTAGACGGCGATACTCGCATGGGAGCCTTGCTGTGTTCGACCATCACATATGTCATCTGATCAGTGCATCGGTCATCGAAGCGGGCGAGAGGCGGCCGCGCGTGATGGTTCGCGGTGTGCAACCATCGCGATTCGGTGGACGCGATCGTTGGGATCGGCAGAGGCGGTGGTGCCGTGTCAGCGCAGGGCGGTGGTGGCGGTGCTGTACATGGTCGTTTTGATGGCTGACAGGGTGGCGGGGTTCTTGCCGATGATGGGGGCGAGTCGGGCCAGGGCGGTAGTGAGCAATTCGGATTCGGGAGCGGTGGCGTCGACGAGTCCGGCGGCCAGTGCTTCAGCGGCGCCGTAGCGGTGACCGGTGGTCATGGCGGTGGTGGCCGCTTGGGGGCAGATTTTGGCTTGGATGAGGGCGGCCATGCCGGGGGTGAAGGGGATGTTGATGTCGACTTCGGGGAAGCAGTAGTAGCCGCGGTCCGCGCGCATCACGCGGTAGTCGTGGGCGATGGCGAGCATGGCGCCCGCGCCGAAGGCGTGGCCGTTGACCGCGGCGATGGTGGGCAGCGGGAAGGTCAGGATTCGTGCGAACAACTCCTGAACGCGGGAGACGTACCATTCGGTGCGGTCGCCGTGGGACATGAGCCAGTCCAGGTCCAGGCCGTTGGAGTAGAACTTTGCGCTGCCGATGGTGACCAGGCCGTGTGCGTCGCGTGTGATCGTGTCGAGGTGGGCCTCGACGGTGTCGAGCCACTCCGGTGAGAACCGGTTCTCGTCCTCGCCCAGGGTGAGTACGGCGATCTTGTCCTGGTAGTGCAGGTTCGCGGTCATGGTGTCTGCTTTCACTTCGTTGTGGTGGGTGCGTCGGTGTCGGGATGCGATAGGGGCACTGCCAATACGGCGCGGACGGCCGCGGCGAGGCGTTGACGTACCGCGCGATCGGGTGTGCGTCTACCGCGCAGCAGTAGCGCGGTGGGTAGTTCCACCACGCAGTCGCGGATGACAGCGACGGCTTCGCCATCGGCGCGGCCGAAGACGCTGCGGGACAGGCCGATGAACAGCTCGACGAGGACATGATCGAGTCGCCGAAGTTGCTCGGCGAGATCGCCGGGAACCTCGCCGGAACCGAGCAGTTCACGCCTGGATACCGCCAGCAGGAACTGAGCCGAGACCGGTTGCTGCCGAAGGAATTGCGCGGGAGTGTCCGCGGCCGCCACGACTGCCTCGACCGCGCCGTCGTGTCCGGTCGCCACGGCCAGTGCGCGTTCCACCGACTCGTGCTGAAGGCCGAGGAACCGTTGCGCGGCGCGTAACCATACCCGTCCGAGGAGGCCGGTGCGGGAGCCGAAGGCGTGGTAGATCGCGCCGTTGGACACTCCGGCAGCCTCCGACAGGGCGCGCACGGTAACCGCCGCGTATCCCGAGTCCACGACCATCTGCTCGGCGACGTCCATCAATTGGTCGAGGTCGTGGAGGCGAGGCCGGGGCATGAACACATCATAACAGAGCAGCTGCTCTGTTATTAGTTCTGGATAAGAGTCGAGCAACGTCGCTGATGGACAAACCGGCGATCGCCACATCAGTCCGTACAGGTCGCGCGGTAGCCGATTACTTACGTACGTAACCCGCAGTTATCGGAGCGAACGCTCTGATAACGTCGACGTCCGAGCCGCCAACTGACCACATGTCGCAGACGACCACTGAAGACGGAACCAACTTTCGCCGGTCTTGCCGGTGTGATCACCAGTATTGAAACCGTTTTCCGTCGGTGTCGGTGATGAAAACGATCGCGTCGGCGCTGACAGTATCCGCCGGGGTGAGCGGGATATGGCCCGGCACAATGGGTTTGCCGGTTCCGAGCGATGGGGGGAGTGTGTTGCGCAGCGCGGGTGCCGGGAACAGGGTGCGACGACTGCTCGCCTCGGACAGGACGGATTGCAGGGTGCCCGGATCGGGGGACGGCGCGGCATCGGGTGCCACGAACAGGTAGCGCTCACCCAGGACGAATTCCACCAATTCACCCGCGCCGCACCAGTGCACGTCGCCGTCGGCCGGCGTGGCGGGCCGGGCGCGGCGCAGATGTTCGTTGTGCGCGAAGGCGAGGCACGGTCCGCGGCGGCGCTCGTGGTCCACGATCGCGAGCAGGTTGTCGGCCATCATCTGCGAACGCAGGCTCATCAAGGTCGCGATGCGATCGGGCGCGGGATCGGCCATGGCGGCGTGGTAGCGCAGCAGGCCCTGCGCGGTACGTGCGTGTGCCGCGGCCCGGTAGTAGCGGGTGGGATCCGCGGACCGGAGTGCGGGTGCCGCGCGGTGGAGTGCGCCGGCCAGGTCATCGGCGACGATGCGCAGGGCGCGGGCCCGCTCGGATCCGCCGACCGAAACGGCCGGGTCGAACATCGCCGCTTCGTCCGCCCATGGCGCGTCCGATCCCAGCAGCGTGTCGAGGGCACCGGCCGACTCCGGGCGCATCGGCGCCGGGAGGTAGTCGGCGACCGCGCACAGTGCCCGCCGCGGACTCGGCGCGGAACCGAACTCTGTGGGCGCGTCGAAACCGTGGAAGCGCACCCGCTCCCGCGGCGGGAGGTCGGCGTTGTGTGCGCGCAGCCATTCGACCAGCTCGCGGTTTCCGGGCACCGCGCCGAATCCGTGGCTGAATCCCGTCGCGAGCACCCGATCGATATCCGCCGCCGCACCGCACACGTAGTCGTCGACGATCGAGGCAGCGAAGAAGTCGGTCTCGAGTGCGATCGACCGGTACCCACGCCCGGCCAGTTCGGCGAGAAGTTCGTTGCGCAGCACAGGGAATGCCACGATTCCGTGGGTCGGCTCACCGAGGCCGAACAGCAGCGGCGGTTCGGCGCGGGTCGCGAGCAGTTCATCGACGGTGCGACCGAGGCCCGCGGCATCGTCGATACGCCGGCCGATGGCACGCGGTGTGGTGGCAATGGACATGGAACATCCCCTTTCCGAAGCAGTCACCTTCGACGCTATCGTTGAAGATCCGGGTGAGACTTCTTCGAAACTCGCTGGGAATATGTCGTCAAAAGCCTCAATCGGAGGTGCACCCTGCGCCCCATCGACCTCGCCCGTGAACACGGGTTGTCGGCCCAGGCGATCCGCAATTACGACGAGGCGGGCGTCCTTCCACCGGCCGAGCGCACCGCGTCCGGTTATCGCCGCTACACCCCGCTGCACGCCCAGGCCCTGCGTTCCTTTCTCGCTCTGCGCGCCGGTCACGGACACGGGCAGGCGACGGAGATCGTGCGTGCGGTGAACGAGGGCGATAACGAATCCGCCTATCGGCTCATCGATGCCGCGCACGTGGCATTGCGCGACGAACGCGGTACCCGGACCGAGGTGGCCACCGCCCTCACCGGACTGTCGGCGACCGCACCGGCACCCCTGCGCGGGCCGCCGCTCACGGTGGGCGAACTCGCGCGCCGGCTCGGTATGCATCCGGCCACCGTGCGCACCTGGGAGAAAGCGGGCATCCTGCACCCGGATCGTGATCGCGCGACCGGCTACCGCCACTACGGACCCGATTGCGTGCGCGACGCCGAAATCGCGCGGCAGCTGCGCCGAGGTGGGTACCAGCTGCGGCAGGTCGCACAGTTCCTCGAGTCGCTGCGCGCCGCGGGCGGTGCGGAGGCACTCGGTGTCTTCCTCGATTCCTGGCAGGACCGGCTCACCGCGCGCAGCCGTCACCTGCTCTCCGGTGCCGCGCAGCTCGACCGGTACCTGACCATGCGCGATGAGTAGCACGGGACAGGAACTGCCGGACCACAACGACGCCGCGTCGCGAATGACGTACATCGTTGCAGGGGATGCGGTTATGCGTCCTGTGCCGGTCGCAGAGACGTGGCCGATCCGGTGTGGCTTCGTGGCGACACGCTCCGGGTGTCCGATCCCCGTCGTGGTGCTCGGCGCGGCGTTACCGTAGCGGTGTGAAGCTGCAGCCCGGTCTCGAGGCGGAATTCGGCGTCGAGGTGACCGCGGCGGATACCGCGTCGGCCCTCGGTAGCGGTGATGTGGATGTGCTGGCGACTCCGCGCGTCGTCGCGCTCGTGGAGGAGGCCGCGGTCCGCGCGGTCGGAGACGCGCTGCCCAGCGCGCGGACTTCGGTGGGGACCGAGGTGTCGGTGCGGCATCGGCGGCCCAGCCTGCCCGGCACGATGCTCACGGTCTGCGCCCGCCTGGTCGAGGTCGACGACGCACGTCTCACCTTCCGGGTCGTCGTCCGCGCCGGTGACGTGCTGGTAGCCGATGGCACCGCGCGCCGCACGGTCGTCGATCGCCGGGATTTTCTGGCTCGGGCCCGCGAAAGCTGACCGCAATCGGCCGGCCCGCCTACTCCGGTCGCACCGGGCAACTAGAACATGTTGTCCTGTCGAAAAGGCTGCCGGACAGGTTTCCAACGCAGGTCGGAGACCCCTCATCGCACCCAATCGAAGCATGTTTTCGGATCATCTCCCAATTCTTGACCCATGCCTCACTAGTCTGAATATGAAACGTGTTCTAGTGTTGGTGTCGAAGTTCCAGCGCCGGAAGACCAGAGGAGTCACCCCGCCATGCATACCGAGATCTGCGAACGACTGGGCATCGATGTCCCCATCTTCGCTTTCACCCACTGCCGCGACGTCGCCGCCGCGGTGAGCAACGCCGGCGGTCTCGGCGTCCTGGGCGCGGTCGGTTTCACCGCCGAGGAGCTCGAGGTCGAGCTGGCCTGGCTCGATGAGCATGTGAACGGCGTATACGGCGTCGACCTCGTGATCCCCTCGAAGTACGAGGGCAAGGGCATCGACGATCTGAGCCCGGCCCAGCTGGAAGCCGAACTGGCCAAGCTGGTTCCGCAGGGCCACCGCGATTTCGCGGAGAAGATCCTCGCCGACCACGGCGTCCCGCGCCTGCCCGAGGGCGAGCACCACGAGCAACTGCTGGGCTGGACCGCCACCACCGCCGGGCCGCAGGTCGACGTGATCCTGAAGCACCCGAAGGCGAAGCTGGTCGCCAACGCGCTCGGCACCCCGCCCGACGACATCATCAAAAAGGTTCAGGATTCCGGCCGGTTGATCGGTGCGCTGTGCGGTTCGGTCAAGCACGCCACGAACCACAAGCGGGCCGGCTTGGATTTCGTGGTGTGCCAGGGCACCGAGGGCGGCGGTCACTGCGGTGAGATCTCCTCGCTGGTGCTGTGGCCGCAGGTGATCGACGCCGTCGGCGATCTGCCGGTGCTCGCGGCCGGCGGTATCGGCAACGGCCGCCAGGTCGCCGCCGCCATGGCGATGGGTGCCGCGGGCGCGTGGACGGGTTCGATCTGGCTCACCGTCGAGGAGGCCAATGTGCCGCCCGCGCAGATGCAGAGCTACATCGACGCCTCCAGCCACGACACCGTGCGTTCGCGGGCGTGGACCGGTAAGCCGGCCCGCATGCTGCGCAACGACTGGACCGAGGCCTGGGAGCAGTCCGACACCCCGGATCCGCTGGGTATGCCGCTGCAGATGATGGTGGCCCTCGACGGCGTCAAGCGCGGGCACCGGTATCCCGAGGCTGCCAAGGACGTCAACTTCAACCCGGTCGGTCAGGTCGTCGGCCTGATGAACAAGATCGAGCGCACCTCCGATGTCATGCAGCGGCTGATGGAGGAGTACTTGGAGTCCTGCGAGCGGCTGAACAAGCTCAACAGCTGACACACCGGTCCGGCGAGACCCGTCCCATAGGCCCCACACGGCCTGCCGGGACGGGTCTCGCCGCATTTTCCGGCATGGAACCGTCTGGTGCACTTGCGGTTTGCCGGTGCCGGTTGACACTCTGTATCCGCGATGAGAATTACATATGGTGAACGGCTCGAACAGGGCCGACAAGCAGATACGTTTCCCGCGGTTCGGATGTTTGCCCGGATCGCTTTCGACACAGGAGAATTCCGCTCCCGGAAGTCCCGCGGCCCGCGGCCGGTACTCGCCGAAACGATCGGGGCGCGGTGATGAAAACATCGTCGAGTGGCCTGCGGCGGCTGGTCGCGGTGCTCGCACCGGTGGCGCTCGCGGTCGTTGTGGCAGTGGTCTACAGCTTCCTCGGCAACAAGGACACCGCGACCGATCCGAGACCCGATTCCGCGGCTGCGGCAACCTTTTCCGGAAGGGACGTCAACGACCTCTTCGGGAAATTGGTGGTGGCGCAGGAAGCGTCCATGACCGGTTACAGCCGGGAGAAATTCCCGCACTGGGATCAGGACACCGCCGAGCACGGATTCGGCGACCGGTTCGCCCAATACGCCAAATGCACCACCCGCGAAGTGATGATGCTGCGCGATGCGACCGGTTCGGTCACTCTCGATGCCGCGACCTGCAAACTCACCGTGGGCAAGGACGGCGGCTGGCGCGACCGCTATGGCGTGATGGACGCCAAGACCGGAAAACTCAAGCCTTACAAGTGGATCACCGATCCCGCCGGAGTCGACGCCGAACATATCGTCCCGCTCGCCGAGGCGTGGCGATCGGGCGCCCAGGCAGTCGATACCGACACGCGCCGCAATATCGCCAACGATGCCATCAATCTGGTCGCCTCCGATCCATCCGCGAACCGGTCGAAAGGTGATCAGGATGCCGCGAATTACCTGCCGCCCGGCGTGTTCCACTGCGAATATGTGCAGCGCTATATTCGGATCAAGGTAAAGTACGCCCTGACCGTCGACGCCGCGGAACAGAAGGCATTGCGGACAGCGGTGGACGATTGCCTCCACAAGGGAGAATTCAAATAGCCGACATCATCGAGATCACCGGTAGGGCCGCCGTCATGACCGACGAGGAGGGGACGGTGTCCGGTGATCTCGATGTCACCGTCGATGATGAGGGCAGGGGGATGGTCCGCTACCGCGGTACCGAAACCTGGTATCACATCGGCAATCTCGACGGCGACCCCGCACGCGGGTGGGCCGATGTCGCCGAACTCGTCGCCGCCGTCGTTGCCGGCCGCGGCGAACGCGACGCCGCCGGCAACGTGATTCCCTTCGAGGCCTGAATCAGCGCAGCTGCTCGGCGCGCTCCTTGACCGCCGCGGTCATCCCGCCGAAACCCGAGTGCAGCGCCTTGCCCATGGATCCGCTGACCACCGGATGCAGCCATCCGCCCAGCTGGAAATGCGAGCGGTACCGGCAGCGGCCACCGTCGAGTGGGGTCAGGGAGTGTGACCGGCGGCTGTGCAGTGCGCCCAGGGGGACCGGCTTCATGCTGTAGCTGAATTCGATTCCGGGAGTATTGGTCCGGATGTACTCGCGCTGTTTGCGCGGCTTCGGGCCGCCGAGAACGACCTGCATTTCGATCGGGTCGCCTGGGGTCAGTGTGCTGTGGGCTTCGGTGACGAAGGGGTTCCACTCGCCGTAACTGCCGAGATCGGTCAGTACCTTCCACACCACATCCACGGGTGCGTCGATCTCTACGGTCTCATCGATCTCGAATGCCATAGCGCCCACAATACTGAAACTTGTTCCATGCGCGACACTCGTGGGCCGCTCAGCGGTCCGGCGCCGGTAGGGGCAGGGATTGGGTGATGAGCAGCCGCGCCGCTCGCGAGACCCGGGCGGTGTCGCCGGTGACGAAGCGGTCCTGCAGCAGTCCGCGCACGCCCGATACCAGCAGGGTCGCTGTCGATTCCGGGTCCGGCACGGTGGGGTCGAAACTTCGCAGCACCTCGGTCAACGCCGATACCAGCACATGCACGGCATCCTCGCCGTAGGACCGGAACGGGCTGCCGGGGATGGTGGCGACGCCGAGGACCTGGTGCAGCACCCGCGTGCTGGCGACCCATTCGGTGGTGATGTTCACCGAGAACGATTCGATGAGCCGTCGCCGCAGCGTCAGCAGGTCCGGGACATCGGCGAACATGGCCGGGATATCGGGGCGCTGCGTCTCCAGTGCGGCGACCAGCATGGCCTCCTTGGTCCCGAAATAGTGGATCAGCATGCGTGAACTCGTGCCGAGATAATCCGCCAGCGGGCGCAGGGAGAGTTCGGTCAGGCCGTACTCGCCGATATAGGCGATGACTCCGGCGAGCAATTCCGCGCGCCGGGCCTGGTCCAGTGGTCGTGGCACGTGTTGACTGTAGCGGTCGTTACGGGTATCCCTGTCATCATGAGTGTACCGATTGCTACAGAAACTCTGCGGAATGTCGTCGTGACCGCGATGGCGGCCACCACCTGCCTGGGGCCCGACCTCGACAGCACCTGGGCCGCGCTGGTGGCCGGCAAGAGTGGGATCGGACCGCTGACCGACGACTTCGTGACGCGATACGACCTGCCGGTTCGCATCGGCGGACGGCTGGTCGAGCAGCCAAGTGTGCATCTGACCCGGATCGAGCAGCGCCGCCACTCGTATGTGCAGCAACTCGCCCTGGTACTCGGGCGGAAGGTGTGGGAACAGGCCGGGACGCCGGAGCTCGACACCGAACGGTTGGGTGTCGCGATCGGCACCGGGCTCGGTGGCGGTGATGCGTTCATGACCGCGGTCGACGCCATGCGCGAGGGTGGCTACCGGAAGGTCCCGCCGTTGACGGTGCCGATGGTGATGCCCAACGGTCCGGCCGCGCGGGTCGGGCTCGAATTCGGGGCCAAGGCAGGGGTTTACGCACCGACCTCGGCGTGTTCGTCAGGGGCGGAGGCGATTGCGCACGCTTGGCGCCTGATTCGCAGCGGCGAGGCGGATGTGGTGATCGCCGGTGGTGTGGAGGGCTATATCGAGGCCGTGCCGATCGCGAGCTTCGCGATGATGCGAGCGATGAGTACGCGCAACGACGAGCCCGGTCTGGCATCGCGACCGTTCGATCGCGACCGCGACGGATTCGTCTTCGGCGAGGCGGGCGCGTTGCTGGTATTGGAGTCGGAGGAGTTCGCGCGGGCCCGCGGTGCGGCGGTGCACGGCCGGATCCTCGGCGCGGGAATCACTTCCGACGGCTACCACATCACCGGTACCGCGCCCGACGGTGCCGGCGCGGCCCGTGCCATGCGCAAGGCGATCGCCGCGGCGGGGCTGACCGCGGCCGATATCGATCACGTCGATGCGCACGCAACCTCCACTCCGGTCGGCGATGCCTCCGAGGCCAATGCCATTGCGGCCGTGGCGAAGCATGCCTCGGTCTACGCGCCGAAGTCCGCGCTCGGGCATTCCATCGGCGCGGTGGGCGCATTGGAGGCGATCCTCACCCTGTGCACACTTCGGGATCAGACCGTGCCTCCCACACTGAATTTCGACAATCCGGACTCGGGGGTGGACCTCGACATCGTGCACGGCGCCGCGCGCTCACAGCGAATTGCACAGGCGTTGAGCAATTCCTTCGGCTTCGGAGGGCACAACGTCACGCTCGCATTCGGCCGAGCGTGAACGCTGGTTGCGCACAGGCTCCCGAAAATGTGGAACAGCGGTTCTCCACGCTTGTCCACCGGAAGCTGTGGATAGCGTCGCCGACTGTGCGCAATCTCGCCGCGAGATAGCGGCGCTTCCAGTATATTTCGGCAATTCGGGCACCGAATCCCTTGATCGCCGGGCCGTTCGCGCTCGGGGCATACACGCCATGTCGCTTCCGGGCTATCGACACCCACCGCCGGGAAACACGCCGATGCCCCGCGAACCGGTACCGGTCCACGGGGCATCGGCCGCCGGTGATCAGTTCAGATCGAACCGATCCGCATTCATCACCTTCGTCCACGCGGAAACGAAATCGTCGACGAACTTCCGCTTCGCGTCGTCGGTGCCGTACACTTCCGACACCGCCCGCAGCTGCGAATTCGAGCCGAACACCAGGTCCACCCGGCTCGCGGTCCACCGCTGCGCACCCGTGGCCCGATCCGAACCCACATAGGTGCCGTCATCGGCGGGCGCGGGCTTCCACTCGGTGCTCATATCGAGCAGATTCACGAAGAAATCGTTGCTCAGCACACCGGGATTCGCGGTGAGCACACCCAGCGGCGACTGCTTGTGATTGGCACCCAGCACCCGCAGGCCACCGACGAGCACCGTCATCTCCGGTGCCGTCACCCGCAGCAGATTCGCCTTGTCCACCAGCAGATATTCGGCCGGCAACCGGGTGGCCTTGCCGAGATAGTTGCGGAAACCGTCGGCCTGGGGTTCGAGATGCGACAGCGACTCCACATCGGTGAGTTCCTGAGTGGCATCGCCGCGCCCGGGTGTGAACGGCACCGTCACCTCCACACCGCCGTCGGCGGCGGCCTTCTCGATCGCCGCGACACCGCCGAGCACCACCACATCGGCGAACGACACCCGCACCGGACCGCTCTGCTCGGCGTTGAACGCCTCCTGCACGCCTTCGAGGGTGCGGATCACCCCGGCGAGCTCGTCGGGATCGTTTGCCTCCCAGCCACTTTGCGGCTGCAGCCGCAGCCGGCCACCGTTGGCGCCGCCGCGCTTGTCACTGCCGCGGAACGACGATGCCGCGGCCCACGCCGTCGACACCAGCTGCGCCACGCTCAGGCCCGAGGCCAGGATCTTGGCCTTGAGCGCGACGATGTCGGCGGCGCCGATCAGCTCGTGATCGACCGCCGGAATCGGGTCCTGCCACAGCAGTGTTTCCTGCGGCACCTGCGAACCCAGATACCGGACCTTGGGGCCCATATCGCGGTGGATCAGCTTGTACCAGGCTTTCGCGAACTCCTCGGCGAGCTCTTCGGGATGGTCGAGCCAGCGGCGGGTAATCGGTCCGTAGATCGGATCCTCGCGCATCGACAGATCCGTGGTCAGCATCGCCGGGGCCTGCTTCTTCGACGGGTCGTGAGCGTCGGGTACGGTGCCCGCGCCCGCGCCACCGGTGGGAGTCCACTGCCACGCGCCCGCGGGGCTCTTGGTCTTCTCCCACTCGTAGCCGTAGAGGGTCTCCAGGAAACTGTTGTCCCACACGATCGGCGTCGGCGTCCACGTCACCTCGATTCCGCTGGTGATCGCGTCCTTGCCGACACCGGTGCCGAAGCCCGACTTCCAGCCCAGGCCCATCTGCTCGAGCGGCGAGGCCTCCGGCTCCGGGCCCACGAGGTCGGCCGGGCCCGCACCGTGGGTCTTGCCGAAGGTGTGCCCGCCGACGATCAACGCCGCGGTCTCGGCATCGTTCATCGCCATCCGGCGGAAGGTCTCACGAATATCGATCGCAGCCGCGAGGGGATCGGGATTGCCGTTGGGCCCTTCGGGATTGACGTAGATCAACCCCATCTGCACCGCCGCGAGCGGGTTCTCCAGATCGCGCTGACCGGAGTAGCGTTCGTCGCCCAGCCAGGTCGCCTCCGGGCCCCAATACACCTCCTCGGGCTCCCACTCGTCGACGCGACCGCCACCGAAACCGAACGTTTCGAAGCCCATCGACTCCAGCGCCACATTGCCGGCGTAGACGATCAGGTCCGCCCACGACAGCGAGCGCCCGTACTTCTGTTTCACCGGCCACAACAGCCGGCGCGCCTTGTCCAGGCTCGCGTTGTCGGGCCAGCTGTTGAGCGGTGCGAACCGTTGCATACCCGATCCGGCGCCGCCGCGGCCGTCTTCGATGCGGTAGGTACCCGCGGCGTGCCACGCCATGCGGATGAACAGCGGACCGTAGTGACCGAAGTCGGCCGGCCACCAGTCCTGCGAGGTCGTCATCACCTCGACGATGTCGGCCTTGACCTGCGCCAGATCCAGCGCGGAGAACTCCGCGGCGTAGTCGAAGTCCGCACCCAGCGGATTGATCTCGGCCGGATTGTGCGCCAGGATCCGCAGATTCAGCTGTTCCGGCCACCAGTCCCGGTTGCCGCCACCTTCGACCGGGTATTTGCGCAGGCCCACCACGGGGCAGCCACTTTCCGCGGGTTCGGTATTGGCCTCGGCGATGGGCGGATGTTCCTCAGGCACGGTATTTCCTTTCCGAGTGCGTGTAGCGGGCTGTGATCACGGCTGTGATCGGGAGTTGAGCGACGGGGAACAGGCGGGGCACACGCCCCAGTAGATGACCTCGGCCTCGTCGAGGTGGAAGCCGTTGTCCTCGGCCGCGGTCAGGCACGGCGCTTCGCCGACGGCGCAGTCGACATCGGCGATCACACCGCAGGAGCGGCATACCAGGTGATGGTGGTTGTCACCCACCCGCGTCTCGTAACGGGCCACCGAACCCATCGGCTGGATCCGGCGCAACAGGCCCGCCTCGGTCAACGCGCGCAACACGTCGTACACCGCCTGATGAGACACCGTGCCCAGGGTGCCCCGAACCAGACCGAGGATGGTGTCGGTATCGGAATGCGGATGTTCGTGCGCAGCGGCCAGCACCGCGATCCGCGGGGCGGTGACCCGCAGCGCGGCGCGGCGCAACATACGCTCGAAATCCGCCGTAGTGGACACGATCCGAAGTATGACTCATTCAAGTAACCGGCACATGCAGAACCGAGAATCGAGTTTCCGGGACCGCCGGTGATGTGTCCGCGGGATCCGGCGGCCGGTCGGGAGCGCGTGTGGCCGATGTCCGACGTGGTTTCTGTGGGGTTCCTGTGGTTTCTGATATCGGAGACCGATTCGATACCGGAAACTGGCAGGGCCTCGTTTTCGTAACGGCATCCCGGACATCGCCACGTCATCGACGGGAATGTTGTGCAGCAATTTCGCATCGGTGGTCGCCGGTCGGCTCACGGGGGCCTTAATCGCAGGAATCCTCGAAAATAATTTTTATCCGCTGGGCGTTCGGTACCGAATAGAAGAACGACATATCTAGGTGAGGTACGCGACGTACCGGAAGGTTGATCGGTGGATCCGATGAATGTCAATGATGTCGTTGATCGACTCGCCGGACCCCGCGCAGGCGGGGTATCAGGCTCTACTCCGGGTGCATTGTGTGACAACGCCGAGGGGGATATCCTCGAATGCCGCCGCAATCGCGAATTCGCGGCGTGGCGGTCGCGAAACCAGCGGCTTCGACGTAAACGTGCCGGCTGACCCTGGAGCCCGGTTCCGTAGGTTTTCGATTTCCATACGAATCATCATCTACGCGCGACGGCGGTGTGCCGCGTCGGCTGCGCATGCCACCGGCGGACTTTCTCGGCCCTTTAGACCGCAGTTCACGGATGTTTTGCAGATACCCGGCGCTGCATTGAGATAAACCCACCCGATGGAGGCCCGGTGACCCAACTCGACAACCCCTTCGGCGGCGGTCCGCGCGAATCGGACCCATCGGCGCAAGGCTCGGCCACCTCGGTCGCGAGCAGCCATCGGACCTCGGAAAACGGATCGCATGAGCAGGTTCCGCACGAAGCGGGCGCACCGTCGCGGCCGGGCGAGGTATTCGCGCTGACCGCGGCGCAACGGGGAATATGGTTCGCGCAGCACCTCGCCGGATCATCACCCATTTCGGTGGCGCAATATGTCGATATTCTCGGCGAATTGGATACCGATCTGCTGGTCGAAGCCTGCCGTACCGCCAGTTTGGAATTCGGGTCGGGACATCTCCATCTGGTCGAGGTCGACGGCGAACCCCGCCAATTCGTAGACGAGTTGCGCGGAGCTCCGATATCGGTGGTGGATCTGCGCGGGCAAACTGATCCCATGGCAACCGCCCGCCGAATGATGCGCGAAGACTATTCCGCGCCGCTGGATCTGCTGCACGACCCACTGATGAATTGTGTGATATTCCAGGTCGGAGCCGGCCACTACCTCTGGTACCAGCGCGCCCACCATATCGCACTCGACGGATTCGCGGCAGTCACGATGCTGCAACGAATAATCGAGCTGTACAACGCGTCCGTGCGGGGCGAGGAGGCGCCGCCGGCCGGGGCGAAAGACCTTTCCGAAATTACCGAACAGGACCTCGCCTATCGGGATTCGGCGCGTTTCGGCAACGACCGCGGATACTGGACCGAACATCTCGCCGGAGCACCCGCGGTGGTCGGCCTCGCCGGGCGGGTCGGGAAACTCACTACCCATCCGGCACTGGTGAGCGAACCGATCTCGGGCGAGACCGCGCGACTGCTCGACACCGTCGTCGCCGACCGCGGCACCAGCGTCACCCCGGTTATCGTCGCGGCCTTCGCCGCCTACCTCGCCCGCATGACCGACAGCACCGAAGTACTGCTGAGCCTGCCGGTGTCGGGGCGGCACTCGGCGGTGCTGCGCCGCTCCGGCGGCATGGTCGCCAACGTGGTACCGCTGCGCGTGCGCGTCGGCGACCGCGACGCCGGTGAACTGATCACCGCCGTGCAGAGTGAACTGACCAGTGCGCTGCGCCGGCAGCGCTACCGCCAGGAAGACATCTTCGGCGATATGGGCATCGCCCGCGACGAGGCGGCCTCGTTCGGGCCCGCGATCAACCTGATGATGGTCGACAACGATGTCGTGCTCGGCGACACCACCGGACGGCTGCACGTGCTGACCTCCGGGCCGACCTCGGACCTGTTCGTCAACATCTACCCCGGTGCGGGAAAAGACAGCACCCACATCGACTTCCAGGGCAACCCCGACACCTACAGCCACGACGAGCTCGCCGCCCACCACCGCCGCTTCCTGATGTTCCTGCGCGAATTCCTCGCCCGCGGCAGCGACCACCCCATCATGGCGCTGCCGCTGCTCGACGGCGGCGAACGAGCCGCGCTGCTGCCGGTGCACGGCCCCGGCGGTGTGCGGACCAGGCTGCTGGCCGACATCCTCACAGGCAGCGCCCGCCGCCACCGCGACGCCGAAGCCGTCGCCGCGCCCGGGATCCGCCTGAGCTACGGCGAACTCGACGCGCGATCGACACAACTGGCCCGCCACCTCATCGCACTGGGCTGCGGCCCCGAGGACACCGTCGCGATCATGCTGGCCCGCTCGGTGGAATCGGTCACCGCGGCCTGGGCGGTCGCCAAGACCGGCGCCGCCATCGTCCAGATCGACCCGGAATATCCCGCCGCCCGCATCGAGCACATGATCACCGACAGCGGCGCCCGGGTCGCGGTCACCGACACCGCACACCGCAACCGGCTGCCGCACCCGGTGCACGCGGTCGCCGTGGACGACCCGGCCGTGGCCGCCGCATGCGCGGCCAACCCCACCCGCCCGATCACCGACGAGCAACGGACCCGGCCGCTGCGACCGGACAACCTCGCCTACATCACCTACACCTCCGGCTCCACCGGAACCCCGAAAGGCGTGCAGGTCACCCATACCGGCCTGGCCAACCTCATCGCCGACCGCACCGAAACCTGCGATGTCGACGCCGACGCCCGCGTGTCCTACGCGCTGTCGCCGAGTTTCGACGCCGCACTCGAACAGTTCCTGGTGTGCTTCGCCAACGGATCGACCCTGCTGATCGTGCCGCCGGAGGTGATCGGCGGCGAACCGCTGACCTTGTTGCTGGCCGCCCAGCACGTCACCCATCTGACCCTCACCCCGGCGATGCTGGCCACCGTCGACCCGAACCGGCTGCGCGATCTGCGCGTGGTCGTGGTCGGGGGAGACGTGTGCCCGCCGCACGTCATCGAGAGGTGGACCCCGGCGGTCACCATGTACAACGAATACGGTCCCACCGAAACCACCGTGACCGCCGCGGCCGCCGCCATCGTCGCCCACCGCCCCCCGACCGTCGGCGGGCCGCTGCGCGGGGTCTCGGCGATGGTGCTCGATCACGCCCTGCAGCCCGTACCGGCCGGCACCGCGGGCGAGCTGTATCTGGCCGGCCCCGCGGTGGCGCGCGGTTACAGCAGTCACTTCGGCGAGACCGCCGCCCGCTTCGTCGCCGATCCGTACGGCACGCCCGGCACCCGCATGTATCGCACCGGAGATATGGCGCGCTGGACCGGTGAGGTGTCCGCGCCGGCCCTGGAACTGCTGGGCCGCACCGACTTCCAGGTCAAGATCCGCGGCTACCGGATCGAACCCGGCGAGATCGACGCGGCACTGACCGCACACCCCGATGTCGACATCTCGGTCACCGTGCCGGTACCCAACACCGCGGGCGCCACGGTGCTGGCCTCCTATGTCGTCGCCGTGCGCGGGCACCGCGTCGATCCGCTCGACCTGCAGCGGTTCGCCCGCGAAACCCTGCCCCCGCACATGGTGCCGACGGTGATCACACCGCTGGACAGCCTGCCGACCAACACCTTCGGCAAACTCGACCGCTCCGCGCTGCCGGCCCCCGAATTCGGCACCGCGCCCGCCGGACGCGAACCGGCCACACCACGCGAGCACCTGATCGCGGACCTGTTCGCCGGGGTGCTCGGTCTCGCGCGAGTCGGCGCCGACGACAGCTTCTTCGCCCTGGGCGGCGACAGCATCCTGTCGATCCAGCTGGTCGCGCGTGCCAAGGCCGCCGGGGTGAACCTGTCCACCCAGGACGTGTTCGAACAGAAGACCGTCGCGGGGCTGGCCGCGGTGGCCACCGACACCGACACCGACCGCCGGCCCGAGGAACTGCCCGGCGGGGCAGTCGGGCCGATGCCGCTGTCACCGATCATGCACGCCATGCTCGACCGCGGGCATATTGATCGCTTCGCCCAGGCCACCCTCATCCAACTCCCCGAAGACCTCGACCCCGACCATCTGGTGCGCGCCTTGGCGGCCGTGCTCGAACGCCACGACATGCTGCGCGCGGTCCTGCGCGAGGTGTACACACCCGGCTGCCACATCGACGTCGCCGCCGCCGGCACCGTCGATGCCGCCGAGGTACTGCGGCAGGTGCGGATGCGCCGCCGCGACGACTCCGAGATCGACGCCGTCCTGCAGCAGGCCGCCGACCGGCTCGACCCCGGCAACGGTGTGCTGGTCCAGGCGGTGTGGATGCGAGATGACGGTGAACGCGGCCCCGACCTGATGTGGCTGGTCATCCACCACCTCGCCGTGGACGCGGTGTCGTGGCGGATCGTGCTGTCGGATCTGGCACAGGCCTGGCAGCAGATCGCCGCCGGCGCAGAACCGCGCTTCGGCGTGCCCTCCACCTCGGTCCGGCGCTGGAACCACGGTCTGGCCGACCTGGCCGCGGACCGCCGCGCCGACGAACTCGATCTGTGGACCGGGATCCTCGCACCGGGCGAACCCGTACTCGGTGCCCGCCGCCCCGACCCCGAACGCGACACCGTCGCCCGCACGGGCCGCATTCGCGTCCATCTGCCCGCCGATGTCTCCGAAGCGGTCCTGACCACGGTGCCGGCCCGGTTCCACGGCACCGCCAACGATCCGCTGCTGACCGCGCTGGCGCTCGCGCTGGGCCAGTGGCGGCGGCGCCGCGGCAGTACCACCGAGACCGAACTGATCGCGCTGGAGGGCCACGGCCGCGAGGAACACGCGGTCCCCGGCGCCGACCTCAGCGCCACCGTCGGCTGGTTCACCACCCGCTTCCCGGTCCGGCTCGATCTGCGCGGCATCGACACCGACGACGCGTTCACCGGCGGCCCGGCCACCGGGCGCGCGATCGAACAGGTCAAAGAACAGCTGCGCGCGGTACCGGGCAACGGGATCGGTTACGGCATGCTGCGCCACCTCGACACCGAGGCCGCCGCGGTGCTCGGCGATATGCCCGAACCGCAGATCGCGTTCAACTACCTCGGCCGCGTCGGCGCCCACGAATACACCGGCCCGTGGACACCGACCACCGAATTCACCTCGCTGACAGCCACAGTCGACCCACGCACGGCGCCCGCCGCCGTGCTCGATATCAACGCCATCGCCGAACCCGGTCCCGACGGACTCGAACTCGACGCGACCTGGGAATTCGCCGCCGGCATCCTGACCGCCGCCGACGTCGAGGAACTCGCCGGACTGTGGACACGGGCGCTGGCCGCGCTGGCCGCCCACGTCGAATCCGATTCCGCGGGCGGTTTCACCCCCTCGGACTTCTCGCTGGTCACCGTCACCCAGGACGATATCGACCGCTGGCTGGTGCAGTACCCGAGCGCCACCGACGTGTGGCCGCTGACCGCGTTGCAGGCCGGACTGCTGTTCCACGCCGTCTACGACACCGCCGGCCAGGACGGCTACACCGTGCAAGCCGAACTGACATTGCGCGGCAACCTCGACACCGACCGGATGCGCCGCGCCGCGCAGGCACTGCTCGACCGCCACGACAGCCTGCGCACCGCGTTCGTCGACACCACCGACGGCCCCCGCCAGATCGTCGTGGGCGCGGTGCGCGCCGACTGGCATCACGCCGACCTCACCGGCCTCGGTGACAACGCCGCACGCGCACGCGAACGGATCGCCGCGGCGGCGGCGCGGCCCTTCGACATCGCGCGCCCCCCGCTGCTGCGGTTCCATCTGATCCGCACCGGCACAGACGAATTCGAGCTGCTGGTGACCAACCATCACATCGTGCTCGACGGCTGGTCGATGCCGCTGCTGATCCACGAGCTACTCGCCCTCTACATCGCCGACGGCGGCCCCACCGGCCTGCCGGCCGCGGGCACCTACCGCGACTATCTGCACTGGCTGCACAACCAGAACCGCGACGCCGCGGTCACCGCCTGGCAGCGGATGCTCGCCGGAATGGAGTCCCCGACCCTGGTGACCGGGCGCCCCGACCGGACCGCGACCGCCACCGCCGGCATGATCACCCGCACTCTCACCCCCGAGATCAGCGACGCGATCGCCGAACTCGCCCGCACCCACGGCATCACCGCCAATACCACCGTGCAGGTGGCGTGGGCGGTGCTGCTCGGTGTGGTGACCGGGAGCTCCGATGTCGTATTCGGCAATACCGTCACCGACCGGCCGCCGGATCTGCCCGGCGTGGAAAACATGATCGGGCTGTTCATCAACACTTTGCCGGTGCGGGTGCGCATCGACCCCGCCGAAGCGATCGCCGAACTACTCGCGCGCGTGCAATCCGAACAGGCCACCACCCTCGGCCACCGCCACCTCGGGCTCGCCGAACTGCAACGCGCCACCGGATTCACCGACATGTTCGACACCGTGACCGTGCTCGAGTCCTACCCCCTCGACCGGGAGCTGTTGACCCGGACCCTCGACGAGGCCGGTCTGCGACTGGTCGACATCGACGCCCATGACGCCACCCCGTACCCGCTGAGCCTGCAGGTCACTCCGCCGCGGCCCGGCCACGTCGGCGCCACCGGCAACGAAACCCACACCATCACACTGCGTTTCGCCCACGATCGGTTCGACGACGCCGCCGCGGGCGCACTGCTCGACCGATTCGAACTGATCCTGGCAGCGATCGCCGCCCGCCCCGCCGGCACCGTCGCCGCGATCGCCGCATTGCGCACCGGCGAACACGCCGAACTGCTGCGCGCCGGATGTGGGGCCGCACCCGCACCCGAACGCACCCTGCGCGACATCCTCGCCGACACCGCGCAACGATTCCCCGACGCGGTCGCCGTGCGCGAGAGCAGCCGCAGCCTGACCTACCGAGAACTCGCTACCCGCGCCGACGATCTCGCCCGCCGGCTCACCGCCCGCGGCGCCCGCCCCGAAGCGCTGGTCGCCGTCGTCGTGCCCCGATCCACCGAACTCGCCATCGCGATCTGGGCCGTCGCGCGCACCGGCGCGGCATTCGTGCCCCTGGACCCCGCCAACCCCGCCACCCGCCTGCGCGACCTGCTCGCCGACTCGGGCACCACTCTCGGGGTCACCACCGCCGCTGTCGCACAACACCTTCCCCGCAGCGCCGACGGGCAGCGCATCGACTGGACCACTGTCGAGGTCACCGGCACACCGGCGCACCCGCACGACACCCCGGCCTCGTCCATACACCTCGACAACGCCGCCTACCTGATCTACACCTCCGGCTCCACCGGCACCCCCAAGGCCGTCCACGTCGCCCACCGGGGGCTCGCCGGTCTCGTCGCCGAACAGGCCGACGCGTTCGACGTCGATCCGTCCTCGACGGTCCTGCAGGTCGCCTCGCCCGGATTCGACGCCTGCCTGTCGGAGATGCTGCTCGCCCACGGCAACGGCGCCGCCCTGGTGATCGCGCCGCCGGAGGTCTACGCCGGCACCGCCCTGGAAGACCTCCTGCGCACCGAGTGGGTGACCCACGCGATCATCACACCGTCGGCTCTGGGCACCATGAATCCGGCGAATGTGCCCGCCCTGCGCACGATCGCGGTCGTCGGCGAGGCCACCGGCGCCGATCTGGTCACCCGGTGGGCGCCCGGACGGCGGCTGCTCAACCATTACGGGCCCACCGAAACCACCATCTGGGCCACCGGATCCGACGCCCTGGACCCCGAGCGGCCCATCACCATCGGCGGCCCGATCCGCGGCCTGGCCCTGTCGGTTCTGGACAGCTGGCTGCGGCCGGTACCGGCCGGTGTCGCCGGTGAACTGTATGTGGGCGGGCCCGCCCTGGCCCGCGGCTACCTCGGGCGTCCCGCCACCACCGCGTCACGATTCGTCGCCGACCCGGAATCGCCACGCGGCGAACGGATCTACCGCACCGGCGACAGCGTCCGCTGGATCCGCACCCGCGGCGGCCTCGAACTGGAATACCTCGGCCGCGGCGATCAGCAGGTCAAAATCCACGGACTGCGCATCGAGCCGGGGGAGATCGATGCCCACCTGATCCGCCACGACTCCGTCGCCACCGTCGCCACCGTCGCGACCCGCGGAACCACCGGCGAACCGGTCCTGGTGTCCTATGTCGTCGCGGCCCCCGGCGCCACCATCGACCCGGGCGCACTGCACACCGCGCTGGAATCGTCGCTGGCCCACTACATGAACCCCGCCGCCATCATCGAACTCGATGAGATGCCACTGACCCCGGTCGGCAAGATCGACCGGAAAAAGTTGCGGGAGACAGCTTTCCGTGCCGAGCAGGCCGATGGGCGGGCCCCGGCCACCCTCGACGAACGACTCATCGCGAAACTGTTCGGTACCGTCCTGCACCTGGACACCGTCACTGCCCAAGCGAACTTCTTCACCCTCGGCGGCGACAGCATCGTGTCCATGCGCCTGGTCGCACTGGCCCGCGAATCCGGGATCACCCTGAGCCCGCGCGACATCTTCGAACGCAAAACCGTTGCCGCACTGGCAGAACTGATCCACAACACCGCCGCGCCCCGCCTCGCCCCGGCCCCGCCGCGACCAGCGCCGCATCGCACCGCCGAGCGCCCCGCCGAGCCCGCAGACTTCCCGCTGGTCACCCTCACCCCACTCGATGTCGAACGCCTCGAACACCACTACCGCGACCTGACCGATGTGTGGCCACTGTCGCCGATGCAGGCCGGTATCCACTTCCACTCGACCTACACCGCCGGCACCGACGACACCTACACCGTGCAGACCTCGATCGACTTCTCCGGCGCCGTCGACAGCGCACGCCTGCGCCACGCCGCCCAGCTCGTCCACGACCGCCACAACATCCTGCGCACCGCCTTCGCCGACACCACCGACGGCCCCTGCCAGATCGTCACCGCGCACACCGACGTCCGATTCCGTGACGTCGACCTGCGTGACATCGACTCCCGCGAGGACACCACCCCCGAGCAGGAGGCCGACCGGATCGCCGCCGCCGACGCCTCCGAAGGTTTCGATCTCACCACCGCGCCACTCTTGCGATTCACCCTGATCCACTTGCGCGACAACACCTTCCGGCTGCTGATCACCAACCATCACATCATCCTCGACGGCTGGTCCATGCCGCTGCTGATGCGCGAACTGCTCGACTACTACGCGACCCCCGACCACGCCGAAACCGACGCGTCCGCCCCCACCTACCGCGACTACCTCGCCTGGCTGCGCCACCAGGACCGCGACGCCGCCGAAGCCGCATGGGCACACGAATTCGCCGATGTCGACCAGCCCACCCGCGTCGCCCGCGCCGATGCCGCCACCCGCGATATCAGCGCCGGCGAACTCGACGCCCATCTGAGCGCGGAACTCGCCGACCGGCTGCGCCGCGTCGCCGCCGACAACGCCGTCACCCTCAACACCGCCGTCGCCGCCGCATGGGCCCTGAACCTGCGCACTCTCACCGGCGACACCGACATCATCTTCGGCAGCGCCGTATCCGGACGCCCACCCGAGCTGGAACAGGTCGACCGGACACTGGGCATGTTCCTCAACACCATCCCCATCCGAGTTCACCTCGACCCCGCTGTCACCACCGAGGAATTACTCACCCGCATCCAGGCCGACCAGGCCCGCATGCTCGACCACCACTTCATCGGCCTGCCCGACATCCACCGCAGCGCCGGCGTCGGTGCCCTGTTCGACACCGCGATCGCCTTCCAGTCCTTTCCCGTCGACCGCGCCGCACTCCAGCAACTCGTCGACACCGCCGGCCTGCACGTCGACGCCGTCACCGGCGTCGACGCCACCCCCTACCCGCTGAGCCTGGTCGTGGCACCCGAACCCACCCACGGCCTGGCCATCACCCTGCGTTACCTCGACAACGAATTCGATCGCGACCGCGCCCGCGCGATCCTCGACGGCTTCCTCGACCTGCTGGCCCACATAGCCACCGAACCCGCCGCCCGCCTGGCCCGGCTCACACCCGACGCGCAGCCACACCCGCCCCGGCCCACCACCGGCCGCCACCACATCCCCGCCATCCTGCGCGACATCCTCACCGCCTCCGCGGCCGCGGTCCCCGACGCCGACGCCGTCACCAGCGGTCCCGACACCCTGCGCTACCGCGAACTCGACGAACGATCCAACCGCCTGGCCCGGCTGCTGCTCGCCCGCCACACACCCGCGGGCACCGTTCTGGCCTGTGCCCTTCCACGCTCCCTCGACGCCATCGTCGCCGTGTGGGCCGCCGCCAAGGCCGGCATCACATTCATGCCCATCGACCCCGGCCTGCCCCCCGACCGGATCCGGTTCCTGCTGTCGGACTCCGGCGCCACTCTCGGACTCACCACCACCGCAGCGACCCACCGGCTCCCCGACCACCTCGACTGGCTCGCCCTCGACGACCCCGCCACCCTGGCCGCCCTCGACACCGCAGCCGCCACCGCGATCACCGACACCGACCACAGCACCCCCGACCACACCGCCTACCTGATCTACACCTCCGGTTCCACCGGCACCCCCAAGGGCGTCCCGGTCACCCACCGCGGCCTCGCCGACCTCGTCGCCGCCCAGCGCCGCCTGCTCGGCGTCGACCACACATCATCCGTGCTGCAGGTCGCCTCACCGAGCTTCGACGCCTCCCTGTTCGAAATCCTCATGGCGCACGGCTCCCGCGGCCGGCTCGTCATCTCCCCACCCGACACCTACGGCGGCCCCGAACTGGCGAACCTGCTTCGGCGCGAACGCGTCTCACACGCCGTACTGACCCCGTCCGCACTGGCCACCCTGCCCACCGGCGACCTGCCCGCCCTGCGCGTACTGGCCACCGCCGGCGAACCACTCGGGCGCGAACTCGTCGACCGCTGGGCCGGCGAACACGCCCTGATCAACCTCTACGGACCCACCGAAGCCACCATCTGGGCCACCGCCGCCGACCCACTGACCCCCGGGGCACCCATCACCATCGGAACCGCCGCCGGACCCGTCGCCGTCACCGTCCTCGACACCTGGCTGCGACCCACCCCGCACGGCGTCGCGGGGGAGCTGTACCTGTACGGGCCCGGCCTCGCCGAAGGCTACCTCGGCCGCACCGCGCTAACCGCCGCCCGCTTCATCGCCTGCCCCTACGGCGAACCCGGACAGCGCATGTACCGCACCGGCGACCTCGTCCGCCGCGGCACCGGCGACGCCCTGGAATTCAAGGGCCGCAACGACTTCCAGGTCAAAATCCGCGGCAACCGCGTCGAACTCAGCGAAATCGACGCCGTCCTCGGCACCCACCCCGACATCACCTTCGCGGTCACCGTGCCCCGCACCGACGAAGATCGACCCGCCTACCTGGCCTCCTATGTCGTGGCCGCCCCCGGCACACAACTCACCGGAGATGACCTCACCACCATGCTCGCCGACGCGCTCCCGTCCTACATGGTGCCCGCCACGGTCACGATCCTCGACCGCATACCGCTCACCCCGACCGGCAAACTCGACCGCGACCGGCTCCCGCACCCCGACCTGCCCACCCGCGGCTACCGCGCACCCGCCACCTGGCTCGAAGGCGTCGTCGCGCACGCCTACGCACAAGTCCTGCACCGCGACCGCGTCGGCGCCGACGACGACTTCTTCGCCCTCGGCGGCGACTCGCTCAGCGCCGCACTCGTCGCGGCCCGCATCGGCGCCACCCTCGACATCCGCATCCCCGTGCGGACCCTGTTCGAAGAACCCACCGTCGCCGCCCTGGCCCGCCACGCCGGCACCCGCACCACCGGCACCCGCGTGTCACTGACCCCCGCCGTGCGCCCCGAACCCATCCCACTGTCGCTGGCCCAGCAGCGCATGTGGTTCCTCAACCGCTTCGAACCCGACTCCGCCGCCTACAACATCCCGGTGATGCTGCGACTGTCCGGACGACTCGACACCGCGGCCCTGACCGCGGCCCTCGACGACGTCGCCGACCGGCACGAGGTCCTGCGCACCATCTACCCCGAAACCGCCGGCGAAGCCCGCCAGCTCGTCCTGCACCACGCCCGCGTTCCGGTCGAAACCGCCGACCTCACCACCGAATCCATCGCAGCCACCCTCGGCGAATTCATCCGCCGCGGATTCGATGTCACCACCCAGGTACCCATCCGCGTCGGACTGTTCGCACTCGACACCAACAACGACGGCAGCGACGACACCGGGCACTACATGCTCGTCCTGGTCGTCCACCACATCGCCGGCGACGGACAATCCATGGGGCCGCTGGCCCGTGATGTCATGACCGCCTACGCCGCCCGCCGCACCGGACAATCCCCGCAATGGCAGCCTCTCGCCGTCCAATACGCCGATTTCGCCCTCTGGCAGCGCCAGGTCCTCGGCGCCGCCGAGGATCCCGAATCGCTGATGTCGGCCCAGCTGCGCTACTGGCGCACCACCCTCGACGGTTCCCCGGATCTGCTCGACCTGCCCGCCGACCGCCCCCGCCCCACCGTCGCCACCCTTGCCGGTGGCCGCATCCCACTCGACATCGACCCGCACCTGCACGCCCGCCTGACCGAACTGGCCCGCACCCACAACACCACCCTGTTCATGGTCATCCACGCCGCGGTGGCCGTGTTGCTCGCCCGCCTCGCCGACACCGACGACATCGTCATCGGCACCCCTGTCGCCGGACGCGGCGAACCCGGCCTCGACGACCTCGTCGGCATGTTCGTCAATACCCTCGCACTGCGCACCCCCGTCGACACCGGTGAACCATTCACCGGTCTGCTCGCCCGCACCCGCGAAACCGACCTGCAAGCACTCGAACACGCCGAGGTCCCCTTCGAACGGATCGTGGAGGAACTCAACCCGCAGCGATCCACCGCCCAGCACCCCCTGTTCCAAGTCGCGCTGGCCTTCCAGAACATGGCGGACGTCCACGTCGCACTACCCGACGTCGAGATCGGCCGCGGTGATGTCGACACCGGCATATCCCAATTCGACCTGCAACTGATCCTGTCCGACACCTACGCCGAAACAGGTGCCGCCCAAGGCATCTCGGGAACGATGACCTACGCCCGCGATCTGTTCGACGAAACCACCGTCACCCGCTTCGCCGAACGCCTGCTGCGCATACTCGACGCCGTCACCACCACACCCGACGCCCCCGTCGGCGACCTCGACTGGCTCGACCCCCGCGAACGCGACGCCCTCGTCGCCACCATCGGCCGCCACGCCGCCGACCCCGCTCACGCGCAACTGCTCCCGGAGGTCTTCGCCGACGCCGTCGCCCGCAACCCCCACGGCATCGCCGTGCAGGCCGGCGACACCGGTCTCACCTACACCGAACTCGACGAACAATCCAACCGCCTGGCCCGAGTGCTGATCGAACACGGCGCCGGTCCCGAAACCCCCGTACTCGTCGCAGCACCCCGCTCCCACCTGTCGGTCCTCGCCTGGTGGGCCGTGGTCAAGTCCGGCGCCACCTACGTCCCCGTCGACCCCGCCTACCCCGCGGGCCGCATCGCGCAAATGGTCACCGATTCCGGTGCCGCCCTGGGCATCACCGCCACCCGCACCCCGCTGCCCGGCACCGCCCACTGGATCGCACTCGACGACCCCGGCACGGCCACCGACATCGCCGCCCGCGCCGCCGGGCCCGTCGACGACACCCACCGGCTGCGCCCGATCCACCCCACCACCACGGCCTATGTCGTGTTCACCTCCGGATCCACCGGAACACCCAAGGGCGTCGCCGTCAGCCACACCGGCATCGCCGACCTCATCGCCACCCAGCGCATCGACTACGGCCTCGAACCCGGCTCGCGCGTCCTGCATTTCGCGTCCCCGTCCTTCGACGCCTCACTGCTGGAGATCCTCTACGCCGTCGCTGCCGCCTCCACCCTCGTCATCGCGCCCACCGGCACCTACGGGGGAGCGGAACTGGCCGATGTGCTGCGTACCCAGCACGTCACGCACGCCTTCGTCACCCCCGCCGCCCTGGCCTCGGTCGACCCCGCGGGCCTCGACGAACTGCGCGTCGTGCTGTCCGGCGGTGAAGAAGTACCCACCGAACTCGTCAACCGGTGGGCCGGCACCGACCACACCGGCACCCGCGAATTCCGAGTGCTCTACGGCCCCACCGAAACCACCATCCTCGCCACCGCCACCACCCCCATCCGGCCCGGACAACGCCCCACCATCGGCACCCCACTACCCGATATGCGAGCGCTGATCCTCGACAACCGGCTCCACCCCGTACCCGCCGGAGTAGTGGGGGAGTTGCACCTCGCCGGACCCGCCCTGGCCCGCGGCTACCTCCACCGCACCGCCACCAACGCCGCCCGCTTCATCGCCTGCCCCTTCGGCGAACCCGGACAACGCATGTACCGCACCGGCGACCTCGTCCGCTGGAACAACGACGGCGACATCGAATTCGTGGGCCGCAACGACTTCCAGATCAAGGTCCGCGGCTTCCGGATCGAACTCGGCGAAATCGACACCGTCCTGGGCAGCCGCCCCGACATCGAATTCGCCACCACCATCCCGCACCGTGACGACACCGGCCCCACCATGCTCGTGTCCTACGTCGTCCCCGCACCCGACGCCACCGTATCGAGCACCGAGCTCACTACGGCACTCGCCGACGCACTACCGGCCTACATGATCCCCGCCGCGATCATGATCCTCGACGACATCCCGCTCTCACCCAACGGAAAGCTCGACCGCACCGCACTACCGGCACCCGTGCTGCAGGCCAAGCACTTCCGCGCACCGGCCTCACCGGTCGAAGAAGTCGTCGCCGGTGTCTACGCCGAAGTACTGGGCCTGTCCGCCCCCGTCGGCGCCGACGACGACTTCTTCGAACTGGGTGGCAACAGCCTCGTCGCCACCCGCGTCGCCGCCCGTATCGGCGCCGCACTCGACACCCGCATCCCGGTATTCGATGATCTTCGAGGCGCCCACCGTCGCCAAACTCGCCGCACGCGCCGAATCGCACACCCGCACCGGGCGCATCGCCCTCACCGAACAGCAACGCCCACAACATATCCCGCTGTCCTACGCCCAGCAGCGCATGTGGTTCCTCAACCGCTTCGAACCCGACACCGCCGCCTACAGCATCCCCATCGTCATCCGGCTCACCGGCCGCCTCGACATCGACGCACTGCGCGCCGCCCTCGGCGACGTCATCGAACGCCACGAGGTACTGCGCACCGTCTACCCAGCGGTCGCCGGCGAGCCGACCCAGCACATCCTCACACCCGCCGAAGCCACCCTGCCCATCGCCGTCACCCGCCTCGACGAACAACAACTCACCGATACCATTACCCAACTCGTCACCACCGTCTTCGACGTCACCGACACCATGCCGATCCGGGTACGGCTGTTCGACCTCGGCGACAACAACTGGGTCCTGGCGCTGGTCGTGCACCACATCGCCGGCGACGGCGCCTCCCTGGGCCCGCTGGCCCACGACACGACCACCGCCTACTCCGCACGGCTGACCGGTGAGCCTCCCACCTGGCCGCCCCTTCCGGTCCAATACGCCGACTACGCCATCTGGCAGCAAACCGTCCTCGGCACCGACAGCGACCCGCAATCGCTGCTGAGCGCGCAAATCGACTACTGGACAACACAACTCGACGACCTGCCGACCCTGCTGCCGCTACCCGCCGACCGCCCGCGACCGCCCGCGCAGAGCTACGCCGGCGACACCGTCGACCTCACCGTGGACGCCGAACTCCACACCCGGCTCCAACAGGTCGCCCGCGCCCACAACACCACCCTGTTCATGGTCTTCCACGCCGCCCTCGCCGCCGTCCTGGGCCGCCTCGCCGGCACCGACGACATCACCATCGGCACCCCCTACGCCGGACGCGGCGAACCCGAACTCGACAACCTCGTCGGCATGTTCGTCAACACTCTCGTCCTGCGCACCCGCCTGAACCCCGCCATGTCCTTCACCGACCTGCTCGAACAGGTCCGCGACACCGACCTCGCCGCCTTCGGCCACGCCGACGTCCCCTTCGAACGACTCGTCCAAGAACTCAACCCCGCCCGATCCCACGCCCACCACCCACTGTTCCAAGTACTGCTCGCATTCCAGAACCTCACCGCCACCGAATTCGACCTACCCGACCTCACCCTGTCCGCCGTCGAAGCCGACATCGGCACCTCACTGTTCGACCTGCAGGTCACCGTGTCCGACACCTACGACGACCACGGCGCACCCGCCGGCATCACCGGCGGCATCACCTATGCCCGCGACCTGTTCGACCCCGACACCGTCACCGCGATCGTCACCCGCCTGCACCGGCTGCTGCGAGCCCTCGTCACCGACCCCACTCAACTCGTCCACGAAGTCGACCTGCTCGACACCGCCGAACGCGACAACGTCGTCGTGCGATGGAATTCGACCGACCACGCCCTCGACCCATACCACACCCTCACCTCCCTGTTCGCCGACGCGGCCTCAGCGCACCCGGACCGCATCGCCATCACCTACGACGACCGGTCGCTGACCTACGCCCACTTCGCCGCCCGCGTCAACCAGCTCGCCCGCTGGCTCATCTCCCGCGGCGTCGGCCCCGAAACGCTGGTCGGCGTACGAATGCGACGCTCACTCGACCAGGTCACCGCCCTGTACGCGGTCCACGCCGCCGGCGGCGGATACATCCCCATCGACCCCGACCTGCCCGCCGACCGCATCGACTACATGCGCGCCATCGCCGCACCCGTCATCGAACTGAGCACACTCGACGGAATCGAACTCGACGGAATCGACGACACACCCATCACCGACAACGAACGCCTCAACCCGCTGCGCGCCGACAACATCGCCTACGTCCTGTTCACCTCCGGTTCCACCGGACGGCCCAAGGGCGTCGCCGTCCCGCACGTCGCCGCGGTCAACCAAATACGCTGGCTCAGCGACGAATACGCGCTCACCGCCGCCGACGTCGTACTACAGAAGACCCCCGCCACCTTCGATGTGTCGGTATGGGAACTGTTCGCCACACTGTCGGTCGGCGCCCGGATGGTCATCGCCCGCGCCGACGGTCACACCGACCCGGCCTACCTCGCCGAAACGATTGCCGCACAACAGGTCACCATCACCTCCTTCGTGCCATTGATGCTCGCGGTATTCGCCCAGGCGCAACCCGCGCACACCATGACCTCGCTGCGGTCGCTACTCGTCGGAGGCGAGGCGTTCGGCGCGGACACGGTTTCGGCAGTGCGGCGAGTGCTGCCCGACGTCGAGTTGCACAACCTGTACGGGCCCACCGAATTCACCGTCCACGTCACCTCCCATCACGTCACCACCGCCGACACGGGCAGCATCCCCATGGGGCAGCCGGTGTGGAACGCGAAAGCGCATGTACTCGACGCCCGGCTGCACCCCGTTCCGCCCGGAGTGGCGGGGGAGCTGTACCTGGCCGGATTCCAGATCGCACGCGGCTACCACGCCCGCCCCGGCCTGAGCGCCGAGCGGTTCGTACCGGACCCGTTCGATGATGGCAAGCGCATGTACCGCACCGGCGACCTGGTACGACGGCGCCGCCACGACGGCGAACTGGAATACCTGGGACGCACCGACTTCCAGGTCAAGCTGCGCGGGCTACGTATCGAACTCGGCGAAATCGAAACCGTCCTCGCCGAGTGCTCCGGCGTGGCACGAGCCGTGGCCGTGGTCCACTCCACCGACACCGCCGCACAACTGGTCGGCTACCTGCTGCCCGCCACCGGCGCCACCATCGACACCGACATGGTGCTCGCCCACGCCGCCGCCGAACTGCCCAACTACATGGTGCCCGCCACGATCATCGTGCTCGACACGGTGCCGCTGACCGCCTCGGGAAAACTGGACCGTAAACGACTGCCCGAACCGGTGGCCGCGGTAGCGGAGTTCCGGGCGCCCTCGTCCTGGCTGGAAGAAGAGGTGACCCGCGCCTACGAACACGTCCTCGGCGTGGATCGAGTGGGAGTCGACGACGACTTCTACGCACTCGGCGGCAACTCGCTGCGGTCGATTCAAGTGGTCAGCGAGCTCGAGCGCGAACTGCACTTCGACGTTCCGGTCGGCTGGATGCTGTCCGATCCCCGTCCGGCCGATCTCGCCAAGCGCATCGAAACCGGATTGCGAACCGGCCACCGGGAGACAACGCCGTCGGCCTTGGGATTCGATGTACTCCTGCCGATCCGCACCACCGGCGACAAGCCCCCGCTGTTCTGCATCCACCCCGCGTCCGGATTGTCGTGGTGCTACCGGCCCTTCGACGAATACCTCGCCGAGGGCCGCCCGATCTACGGCCTGCAAGCTCCGCAGATCGGTGGGGAAGTACCCGGCCCCCGGTCCTTCGAGGACATCGCCCGCCGCTACTTCGACGAGATCCGCACCGTCCAGCCACACGGCCCCTACCACCTGCTCGGCTGGTCGCTGGGCGGTCAGCTCGCCCATGCTGTCGCCGCCGAAATCCGTTCCGCCGGTGAACAAGTGGCACTACTGGCGTTGCTCGACGCCGAAGCCGACGGAATCGACCCCTCCGAGGTCTCGACCGTCACCGCCGGAGAACTCATCAGCAACCTCGGCCCGGTGATGGGCATCGACTTCGTCGACGTCGACGCCACCGCCGAGCAAGCAGCCCAGCAGATCTCCCAGCACCTCGGCGACAGCTTCCGCATCGACGGCGCCACCATCGAACGCATGACCGACGCCTACAATCTGTCGATCACCGCCGCCGGCAACTGGCATCCACCGGTCGTCGATACCGACATGCTGTTCTTCACCGCGACCAGAGACAGAAGAGCCGACGCCACCGGACACCGCGGCTGGGCGCGGGTGGTCAGCGGGCAGATCCGCAATATCGACATCGACGGCGCACACCTGGCAATGACCGAACCCGCGGTCCTCGCCGACATCGCCCGCGTCCTCGACGCCCACCTGGACGGAGCAGCGAAACCGGTGGCGAACCAGCCGTAACGATCACTGCGCTGATCGGGTGTCCGCGCGCCGGCCGGCATTGAAGCGCGCCTTCTTCTGACGATTCCCGCACGTGTTCATGTCACACCATTTGCGGGTGCGACTCTGACTGGCGTCGAAGAACGCGGCTCGGCAGGTCGGCGATGCGCACAAGGCCATCTTTCCGTCTCGTTCGCCCGCGATGATGCTGATCGCGTCGGCGGCGATAACACCCAGGGCATCTTCCACCGAGGCAGCCGAGGCAGCCGAGCCGAGCCGCCATCGTCGCTCGCCCTCGGGCGTCAGGACCGCCGCCGCCCGCCCTTGCATGCTGCGGTCATTGATGACTCGGACGGCAGCCGGGGGGAGAGCGTCGTGGAGCGCGGTCGCGGTCGCGGCGGCGTGAATCGATTCTCTCAGTTCCCGGGCGAGTTCGAGCTGAGCGGGGGTGCAGGAGTCCACGGCGAGGCCGTTCACCGCCAGCCAGTCGACGAGTCGCCGCGGCGTGGGAATGCGTTCCACAGCGTCACCGGAACGCTCGGTCAGTGTCGCGGTGAAGCTGGTCGCCAGCACGCTACCGAGGCGAAAGTCGGGGAACCCAGCAGGCATGGAACCACCTTAGCCGGTTGCCTGCCGACACGATCGCATGTTAGAACCGTCTTAGCCGGTTCTCAACAGGTTGTCGCCGGTTCCTCGATGGTCAGGAGATCTCATGCCCCGTCCAACCAGCGACGTGCACGCATTCGAAGCCCACGCACCAGACGCCGACCTCGACGACCTGCGCGCCCGACTGGCCGCGGCACGGCTACCGGAAGCCGAGACGGTCTCTCCCGCCGCGCCCGGCCCGCGCCGCTGGAGCCAGGGCGTTCCGCTCACCGACCTCATCGATGTCGTGCGCTACTGGCGCACCGACTACAACTGGCGCGCATTCGAAGAGCGCTTGGCTCGGATCGGCCAATTCCGCACAACCATCGACGATCTGGGAATCCACTTCTTGCACCGCCGATCCGCACGCGCGGACGCCACTCCACTGCTCATGACCCACGGCTGGCCGGGCAGCATCGCCGAATTCACCGACGTAATCGACGAACTGGCAGATCCGAAAGACACAGCCGCGCCGGCATTCCACGTCGTCGTCCCATCGCTACCCGGCTTCGGCTACAGCGACAAACCCGCCACCACCGGATGGGGAACCGAAAAGATCGCGGCCGCATGGGTGGAACTGATGGGACGACTCGGCTACAGCCGGTTCGCGGCCCACGGCGGCGACTGGGGAGGCAATATCACTACCGTCCTCGCCGGCAGATTCCCGGCGCACGTTCTCGGCATCCACACACTGTTCGCGGAGGCGCCACCCGGCTCGAGCACCGACGGACTCACAGCGACCGAGCGCACATGGACCGAGGAAACCCGCCATTTCTGGCGTCACCGCGCGGCCTACGCCAAGCAGCAGGCCACCCGGCCACAGACCATCGGCTACTCACTCGTCGACTCGCCGGTCGGACTCCTCGCCTGGATCCTCGACAAATTCGCCGAGTGGAGCGACACCGAAGACAGCCCCTTCGAAACCATCTCCAGAGACCGCATCCTCGACGACGTGACTCTGTATTGGCTGACGCGCACCGGCGCCTCGGCGGCGCGCATCTACTACGAAAGCCACAACTCACTCGACCCCGAACTACGAGTCGACGTCCCGTCGGCAATCACCATGTACCCCCGCGATATCGAGAAATGCCCGCGGCCCTGGGCGCAGCATCGGTACCGGCAGATCGTCCGGTGGCGCGAGCCCGAAACCGGGGGACATTTCCCATCGCTCGAGGTTCCCGAGTATTTCGTCGAGGACCTGAGAGAGGGCCTCGCGGCGGTGCTGGCCGCGAATCGGCCATAGGTCCGCAAACAGCGCGAGCTCGCAAGTTGACCACAGTGAAACCTGCACCAGCGCAAATATTTTCACCCATCCAGGCGCGCGCCGGTCGAAACGACCCGGGCTCGGGACCGCTGAGTGCCCCCGGCTCGCTGCCCACGTCTCCGGATCCGGCCGAGTTGCGTACGTGTCCGGACAGGTCGGTCTCTGGTGTGGGGCAGTTTCGGAGCAAGCAAGGCGGGTAGACGGCCTCCGACTGGAAGGGAGGCCATATTGCACCGCGAACACGCACAGCAACTCAGTGGACTGCCGGCGGCGCTGGCGGATCTGGGCTTGGCCCCGGTTGCCTCCGGGGTCATCGCCCGGCGCCGCAGCATGATGCCGTGGCTGGAACGTGTCCACGCCGACACCCGTGCGATCCGAAGAATGCACCGGCTGCGCGACGAATTCGGGCCCGGACCGGTCGAACTCGTGTTGCCGGGGCGCCGTGTCCTCGTGCCCCTTGTCCCGGACGACGCCGCACGCGTGCTCGCGGACGGGCCTCGGCCGTTTCACCCCGCCAATCGCGAGAAGGTGGCCGCACTGCGGACCTTCCAGCCACACGGGGTCCTGATCTCGGACACGGCCGCGCGCGAAGATCGCCGCCGGATCAACGAGCAGGCGCTCGACACCGGTACGCCGCTGCATCATCTGGCCGAGCCGTTCGTCGGCGTCGTCGCCGACGAGGCTCGTGAACAGGTGCGCAGCGCAGTGGACTGTGGCCGTCTCGATGCCGACCGATTCATCGCGGCGTGGTGGCGGTTGGTGAGACGAGTCGTGCTGGGCAGGCGAGGGCGTCAGGACGAGCTGGTCACCGACCGCTTGTGGCGGCTGCGCTCGGCCGGGAATTGGTCGTATCCGGCCCGGCCGCACCGCCGATTGCGAGAACTGTTCTACGAACACCCGCAACTGGTGCCGTTCAGCGGCGGCCCGGCCCGATGCCCCGGACAGGATCTGGTGCTGTTTCTCACCAGCACCCTGCTGGCCCAGTTGCTCAGCAAGCTGGATCTCTCGATGACATCACAGCCACAACCGGGCCGGGACAAACCGCTGCCGATGACGTTCGATCACTTCGGCATCGATTTCGAGGCACGGGCCAGGCAGTTGCTGGCGGCGTAGACACCAGGCACGAGGCCTGCCGACCCGACGAAAAGTAGCCCATCATGGCGGATGAGAAGAAGGAATCAGGCGACGAAAGCGCGAACGAAGCCGAGGGCGCGCGAAACAGTGAGCACCGTCGCGAGGGCGCCACGCCGCCCACGGTCGACCCGGAAGTGATCACCACCGCAGACGACGCCGAAGAGCCGCCGGACTAGCTGACGATTCGAAGGACCCGAGCGATTCCCGCTGGTCAGCCGTGCCGATCAGCGGGAACCGGCACCTGTTCGACGCCCCCTCGCGCGCTCCGAACCCGGCCGAAATCCGCCGCGGTCCGGCAGGCCGGCTCTCGAGGGTGCTGCGGGCGGCTCGCGGCGACAGGGAGTTCGGGCTCGTGCCACTCCTCGCGTTATCGCGGATTTCCGTCGTTGTCGGGTGGCCTGGACGATCCGCTCTGCCGGGCACGCACGGCTCGGTACCCGATCACGGCAGCGACCAGGACCACCAACACGATGATCACCAGTATCTCCATAGTCAGCCCATACCCGATGCCTTCGAGCGCAACCGACGGTTGTCGTGAAAGTCGTGTTCATTCCCAGCGGCCGAGCGCAGAAGACGTGACGCCGAAGCGCGGCCCGAACGCACCACCGCGAGCAGGGCGGCGTGCTCGGCGTGGTGGAGTACGCCCTGTGCGGGCTGGTGGCGGACCTGCTCGGCGAGTTCGTCGTAGGCCTGCCACAACCGGTCGAGGTGGCCGGACAGTGCCTCAGGTTGTGAGCCGGTGGCGCCCAGGAGCAGACGGCATCGGCCAGCAATCCCACGAGACGGGCGAAGCCGGTGGTGAATCGAGCGGTGAACTCGTCGTATTCGGCGCCTGTCGCCAGCAGTGCGCAGACCTGCTGCGCGGCGCGAAGTGGAAAGTGCAGGGCCGTGTCTGCCTCGGAGGACGAAAGACCTGACATCTGTGCGGTTTCGGGCGGCGTGGAGCCTCGGGCGGCCCCGCCTCCGGGTGCCAGGCCGGGAGTCCTGGCCGGGTCAGGATCCATGGCAGACATACGCGTTTTCCCATCCTTGCTCACCTCACTGGCGCCGCGTTGTATTCGCGATGCGCGCGCTGTCGGGCGCGTACCCGACATGCGGAAGGTCAACCGGAACACTGCCGCCCATCGGCTCGCCACCGACGAACCAAGACATCGCACAGCTGAACACGTAGTGCTCCGCCCGCCGATCCGCGCCGCAGGGTCGCCGGAAACCACGCGGGGCGGCCGCTGATCCGCGGCACCGGGCGTCGTGCACGGGCGGGCGAGGCGTCGCGCCGCGGCTGTTTATTCGTCAGTCTCACGGGTAGCGCGCCGGTGTCCCCGCACCACGTATCGATGGAGGAGGTCGAACGTGACCATCGACCAGGAACCCGGACAGGCCGAGGTTCTGCTGAACGACCGACTCGGCCCGGCTGCTGGCTGAGGCCCCGAACATGATGCGACCACGGACGCCGCCTTCGAGCGGCTCGGCACGTATCGAGCGCCCTTGGGGAGCCAGGACACCCTACGGACGCGGAGACAACTGGCCGCAGCGCGTGGACATGCGACTGGCCGAGGGCGTCACCCCGGAGATGGTCGAGCTCTGGGTGCCCTCGGCGTCGGTCCTGCACTCCAACGGTGACGCGTTCGATATCGCCGTACTCGACGGGCACATCGTCGGTGTCCGTGGTCGCGCAGGGGACCGGGTCAACCACGGCCGACTCGACCCCAAGGATCTGTACGGCTGGCAGGCCACGGCATCGGCCGACCGGCTCACCACCCCGATGCAGCGAGTCGATGGGGAACTCGTTGCCTGCGACTGGGATACGGCCCTGGACCGGATCGCGGGACGAACCCGGGAACTGCTCGATACCGTGGGCCCCGAAGCGATCGCCTTCTACACCAGCGGCCAACTGTTTCTCGAGGAGTACTACACCCTCGCGGCGCTCGCCCGCGGCGGAATCGGCACCAACCATGTCGACGGCAATACCCGGCTGTGTACCGCGACCGCGGCGGAAAGCCTGAAGGAGTCGTTCGGCTGCGACGGCCAGCCCGGGTCCTATACCGATATCGACCACGCCGATGTCATCGCGCTGTTCGGTCACAATGTCGCCGAAACCCAATGCGTGCTGTGGTCCAGAATTCTCGACCGGATGGCGGGGCCCAATCCGCCCGCGCTGTTGTGCGTGGATCCGCGAACCACTCCGGTCGCCGAACGTGCGACCGTGCATCTTGCGCCGATACCGGGAACCAATATGGCGCTGATGAACGCGTTGCTGCACGAACTGATCGAATGCGGCTGGATCGATCGCGACTACATCGACGCGCACACGGTCGGCTTCGACGAACTCGCCGCCGCGGTGGCCGAGTGGACACCGGAGCGGGCCGCCGCGATATGCGGGCTCGACGTCGAGGACATCGGCCGGGCGGCCTGCATGCTGGGCACCACGCGACGCCTCGTGTCCACGGTGCTGCAGGGTTTCTACCAGTCCCATCAGGCCACGGCCGCGGCGGTGCAGGTCAACAACATCCACATCGTGCGTGGCATGCTGGGCAAACCCGGCTGCGGGGTCCTGCAGATGAACGGCCAGCCCACCGCGCAGAACACCAGGGAGTGCGGCGCCGACGGGGACCTGCCGGGGTTCCGGAACTGGGCCAACGGTGATCACGTCGCCGAACTGGCCGAGTTGTGGAACGTCGACCTGGATGTCGTATCGCACGATTCCCCGCCCACCGACGCCATGGAGATCATCCGGCTCGCCGAGGCCGGTGACGTACGCATGCTCTGGGTGTCGGCGACCAATCCCGCTGTGTCCCTTCCGGAATTGGCGCGGATCCGCCGTATCCTCGGCGACGACGAGCTGTTTCTGGTGGTCCAGGACATCTTCCCGACCGAGACCACGGCGCTGGCCGATGTCGTGCTTCCCGCCGCGGCCTGGGGAGAGAAGTCCGGGACATTCACCAACGCCGATCGCACAGTGCACCTGTCCGAGCAGGCGGTACGACCACCAGGACAAGCGAAATCCGATCTGCGGATCTTCCTGGACTTCGCGCGGCGCGTGGATCTGCGCGATCGCGACGGCGAGCGACTACCACCGTGGGACGACGAGAAGGGCGCGTTCGAGGCATGGCAGCGCTGCGCCGCCGGCCGTCCCTGCGACTACTCCGGTCTGGACTACGAGCGGCTGCGGGGCGGCGGCGTGCAATGGCCGGCGCCGCGCGACGGTGGCCCCGCCGGCGAACGGCTCTACGCCGACGGCCGGTTCTTCGCCCACCCCGACACGTGCGAAAGCTTCGGCAAGGATCTGGTGACCGGCGAGCCGCAAGGCGAAAAGTATTACCGCGCACACAATCCCGACGGCCGCGCGATGATCCGCACCGCACCGTATCTGCCGCCGCCGGAACCGCCGTCGCAGGAGTATCCGATGGCGCTGATCACCGGCCGAACCATCTACCACTTCCATACCCGCACCAAAACCGCGCGCACACCCGAGCTGCAAGCGGCCGCCCCCGAGGTGTGGGCCGAGCTGTGCGTCGCCGATGCCGAAGCCCACGGCATCGGCGACGGCGACCTGGTGGAAGTCAGTACCAGACGCGGCAGCGTGCGCGCCCAAGCACGCGTGACCGAGATCCGGCACGGCGTGGTGTTCGTCCCGTTCCACTACGGGTACTGGGACGCTCCGGAAGCGGTCGGTACCCGCGCCGCCAACGAGCTGACTCGCACCGATATCGATCCGGCTTCGAAGCAGCCGCTGTTCAAGACCGGCGCCGCGCGTATCCGGGCGATCGGCGACCACAGGACATAACCGCCCCTGCCCGAGCAGTCGGGCAGCCTCGGCGTACAGATGATCCACTGCGAAGAAGGTGCAGCGATGACAACCGCAGAGTCCCACCCGGGTTACTACCGCCGTTTTTCGGTACGGGCCGCCGTCTACCTGTTCGGTGCGGTGTTCCTGGTGGTCGGAATCCTCGGCTTCATTCCCGGTGTCACCACCGATTACGACATGTTCGCCTGGGCAGGACACCGCTCCGGTGCCGAGCTCTTCGGTATCTTTCAAGTGTCTGTTCTGCACAACCTCGTGCATGTGATATTCGGGATCGCCGGGTTGGTGATGGGCCGCTCGGGCGCGACCGCGCGCGCCTACCTGATCGGCGGGGGCGCCATCTACCTTGCTCTGTGGATCTACGGATTGGTTGTCGTAGACCTGGATTCGGATGCCAATGCCGTCCCCGTGAACACCGCAGACAACTGGCTACACCTCGGCATCGGGGCCGCAATGTTGCTACTCGGCCTGTTCCTACCGCCCGGACAGCGGCTGGCCATGCTCGCCGGTTCCCCGCAACGCGGCCGGCCCGAAGCATCGGCCAGCGATCAGCCGAATACCGGGAGCTGACGTCGATGGCGTTTTCGATCGATTCGTAGGCGGTTTCCGTAGGATTCCGGTTATGAGCCCGCGGGCGTCGGCGCTACGCCATCGGTTCAACTATCCGACGGTAATACTCGCGGTGGCGGTGTTCCTCGCCTGGGCGCCCACGCCGACCATCGCGCAAGCTCGCGATACCGGCGCCGGCTGGTCTGCTACCGCGGACGCATTCGTACCCCAGGATTTCCACAGCGCCCCCTACCTGGGCAACGGGCGGATCGGAACGATGCTGCCGCCGAGCGGAAGCGGATATCAGGACTACGGCGAAAACGCGCGCACATCATTTCCGCTCGAACAACCCCGCTACACCGGGACATTCTTGGCCGGGTTCTACGCCGCGGTCACTCATCCGCAGTACACCCAGGTGATCGCGGCACTGCCGTCCTGGTCGGGCTTCGGCGTTGCCAGCGCCGGCCAGTCCTATGACGCGGGGGTGGACCCTGCGGCCGTGCACGACTACAGCCAAGAGCTGGGCTACCGCACCGCGACGGTGGTCACCCAGGCACGCTGGGTGCCCGATGCCGAGCACAGCATGCGGCTGCGCCACGAGACGTTCATATCTCGCGCCCGGGCCGATCTCGCCGTGCAGCGTCTGACAGTCATACCGGACTACACCGGACAGCTCGAGGTGACCGACCTGATCGACGTAGCCGCAGCGCGTCGTGCGGCCCCGGTCACCGCTTACGCCGATCTCGGACGCGACCGCAGCGTCGCGGCGGTGCGCGCGGACGGTACCCAGGACACCGCGTTCGTGGTCTCGGCCGTGGATCGCCCCGACGCCGCAGCGGCCGACCAAGTGCCCGGAACCAGCGGGATTCGCTACACCCTGCCAGTGAGCGCCGGCACCAGCTACACCTTCACCAAGTACGTCGGAATCTCCTCCACCGACTACGGGCCCGATCCTCGGGCCGCGGCCACCGATGCGGCGGACTACGGGCGATCGCACGGGTTCGACAGCATTCACGCCGAGCACGCGGCCCAGTGGGATCGACTGTGGCAGAAACACATCGAGACCCCCGGCCGCGACGACTACACCCAATGGATCCGCGCCGCATTGTATTCCGTGCTGTCCAGTGTCCGGGCGGGAGAGCGGTGGTCGGTGCAGCCTGCGGGCCTGTCCTCCGACGACTACGCGGGCATGACCTTCTGGGACGCCGACACATTCATCTTCCCGATGCTGCTGGCGCTGCACCCGGAGCTCGCCCGCACGATCGTGGACTTCCGTGCCGCGGCGTTACCGACCGCCCGCGCCAACGCCGCCGGGTACGGCATGCCCGGCGCGCTGTATCCGTGGAACGACGGGCCGGTCCAGCGATGCGGCTCACCGGCGGTATGCGGACTCGGTGAGGAGCACCTCCACAACGAGATCGCGCTCGCGCAGTGGCAGTACTACACCGCCACCGGCGACGAACAGTGGCTGCACACCAGCGGGGCCCCGGTCATCGTCTCGATCGCGGACTACCTCACCGCGCGCGTCGGGCCGAAACTTCCCGACGGCAAATATCATTACGCTCCCGCCGCCGGCTCGGACGAATACGTGGCCCTGTCGGTCGACAACGCGCTCACCAACGGCGGCGTCATGAACACGATGCGCATCGCCGAGGACGCCGCGCGCCGAGCCGGGCTTGCGGTGGATCCACGATGGAGCGACATCGCGGCCAACATGTTCATGCCACCGGACATCGTTCCCGGCGTCCCGTCCGAATACCTCGCGTACGGCGGCGCGATGATCAAACAAGCCGACACCGTGCTGCTGAGCTACCCGTTCACCTACACCGCTCCCGGATATTCACCCGCCGATACCCTGCACTACTACTTCGAACGCACGGACCCCGACGGCCCGAACATGAGCAACAGCATCGGCGCCATTCTCAGCGCTCAGTACCACCCCTGCCGCACCCAGCACTACCTCGACCGTTCGGTCCAGCCGTATGTCCGCGGCCCCTACCATTTCCAGGCCGAAGCTCACGGAGACCGCTCAGGAGTCAACACCATCGGACAATCGGCGTGGGTCTTCATCACCGGTGCCGCCGGCTTGCTGCAAGGGCTGATCTACGCCCCCACCGGCTTGCGCTGGACCGACTCCGGGCCTCGCCTGGATCCTGTGTTACCCAGCGGATTTCCGGACGGCATAACCATTCGCGGGCTCGACCTGGGCGCGGGCACGCTCGACATCGTGATCAACCCCGCCACCACAACGCTCACCTTGACCAGCGGTGACCCTGTCACCGTGGAAACTCCCGGCGGGCCTCGAACCATCGCCGCGGGTCAGCCACAGCAGATACCGACTCGCAAGGCCTGCTGAGCCGACCCATCCCGGCCGGGTTGCGAGCCAGAGGCCCCGCGGCGCCGCAGCGGGTTCTGCGGCAGCTTGCTCACGCAAGGTCGTGAGGATACGGGTCAGTGTGCGCGAGACATGCATCTGGGAGACGCCGTGCAGGACCGCGATCTGTGACTACCTCATATTCCTTGTGGCAGTGCCGCATAGAGTTCGGAGCGCCGTCTCCAGGGTTACCTGGGGATCACGCTCATGATCGTGCTCCTTGGGCCTCGTTGTAGTCGTCGTCGCTGACGTGGTCGAGCCATGTCACTACCTGACCGCTCTCGTCGGCCTCCTGCATGGCGATGTGTGCCATGAAGCGGTCGGCGGTGGCGCCGCGCCAGTGCTCCTCGCCGGGCTCGATGTCGACGACGTCGCCGGGGCGGATCTCCTGGATGGTTCTATCGGTGAATCGTGAGACCGTCGATCGGTGAATGGCGAGACCGGTTCGGTTCGGATGATGTTGGTATCGGCGAATTTTGGCACCACCTGAGGAGTTGTGGTGGCAGGATCACCCTGCTATCAGTCTGCATCGGCCCGTAGGAGCTGACCCGTGCCGCCGAACCAATCCAAGGCACAGCTGTATGCGGCGATCCGCCGGGACTCGCGAGCGGGGATGTCGGGGCGGGAACTACGGCGCAAGTACAACGTCGGCTATCACACGGTCAACGCGGCACTGACCTCGGCGTTTCCGGAGAAGCGCAAGGAGTATCCGGCGCGGGCGTCGAAGCTGGATCCGTTCAAACCGTTCATCGACGAGACGCTGCGGGCGGATCTGGATGCGCCCCGCAAGCAGCGGCACACGATCAAGCGGATCTTTGAGCGGCTCATGGATGAGCGCGGCATGACCGGCGTCGCCTATCAGACGGTCCGTGATTACGTTGATCGGCGCAAACCACAGATCCGGGTCGAGGCCGGCCGCGAACCGCCGCAGGTATTCATCCCGCAGACCTACCGCCCGGGCGAGCAAGCCGAGGTCGATTTCGGTGAGGTGACCGTTGAGTTGCGGGGCGAGCGGGTGGTGCTCTATCTGTTCTCGCTGCGAATGTCGTTCTCGGGCCGCTCTGTTCAGCGGGTGACGGCTTCGGGTGGTCAGGAAGCGTTCCTGGAGGGCCATGTTCACGCGTTCACCGTGCTGGGTGGGGTGCCGCACGGCAAGATCCGCTACGACAATTTGAAGGCTGCGGTGACGAAGGTTCTCGGGTTGAGTAGGGCCAGAACCGAATCCGAGCGTTGGACTGCGTTTCGCAGCCATTACGGCATCGACGATCCGTTCTACTGCATCCCAGGGATCGAGGGCGCCCACGAGAAGGGTGGTGTCGAGGGCCAGATCGGATACTACCGCCGCAACCACTTCGTTCCCGTCCCGCAGGTCGAGTCTCTCGAGGAACTGAACTTGCTGGTCGAGCAGTGGGACACAGATGATCTGGCGCGGCGGATCGGGGCGCGGGCGCGCACGATCGGCGAGCATTTCGCGGTCGAAGCGCCGACGCTGAAACGGCTGCCCGTCGAGGAGTTCGAAACCGGGTCCTGGCTGGCTACCCGGGTGGACCGGTATTCGATGGTCGCGGCGCGGACCAACAAATACAGTGTCCCGATCCGGTTCATCGGTCGCCCGGTCCGGATCCTGTTGCACGCCTCCTGGCTGGTGGTCTACGACGGCCGCACCGAAATCGCCCGCCACGAACGCTTGATCGGCAAGGCGTTGACGCGGGTTGAGCTCGATCATTATCTCGAAGCGCTGGTCCGCAAGCCCGGCGCGATGGCCGGGGCGACCGCGCTCGAACAAGCCCGCCAGAGCGGCCAGTTCACCAAAAGCCACGACGCTTGGTGGGCCGCGGTCCGCAAGGCCCACGGCGAGCGCGAGGGCACCCGCGCGATCATCGAAGTGCTTCTGCTGCACCGCAGCATGCCCCATGACCAGGTCGTCGCCGGCCTGGATGCCGCCCTGCGCGTTGGCGCGCTGACCGCGGACGCGGTCGCTCTCGAGGCCCGCAAGGCTGCCGAAGCCACACCGCGGCTGGCCAACGTGGTCGATCTCGACGAACCCGTCCCTGATCCGGATCCGGTTGCGTCGCTGACCGCTCGCCGGCTGGCGCACTTGCCGCCCGACACCCGGCCCCTGCCGTCGGTCGCGATCTATGACCAGTTGCTCCGCATCACCAAACCGAGAACCGCCGAAGGGAATCCATAGAAATGACCAGCCCGACCCCGCGCCGCCACGGCATGACCGACCAGGCCGCCGACACCGCCGTCGACCAGGCATGTCGCATGCTGCGCCTGCCCAGCATCCGCACCCAGTTCAACGACATCGTCGAAACCGCGACCCGCGACCAGATGAGCTATCGGGCGTTTCTGGCCGAGTTGCTGCTGGTCGAATGCGACGACCGGGCGCGGCGCCGCTCCGAACGGCGCATCCGCGCCGCCGGATTCCCGCGCGATAAATCGTTGCGGGCCTTCGACTTCGACGCCAACCCCAACATCGACCCCGCCGTGGTCAACACCCTCGCCAATTGCGACTGGGTGCGCAAGGGCACACCACTCTGCCTGATCGGGGACTCCGGGACCGGCAAGAGCCACCTGCTGATCGCGCTCGGCACCGAAGCCGCGATGCGCGGCTACCGCGTGAAATACACTCTCGCAACGAAACTCGTGAACGAGCTGGTCGAGGCCGCCGACGAGAAGGTCCTGGCCAAGACGATCGCCCGCTACGGGCGCGTCGATCTTCTTTGTATTGACGAACTGGGATATATGGAGCTCGACAAGCGCGGCGCGGAGCTGTTGTTCCAGGTGTTGACCGAGCGCGAGGAAAAGAACTCTGTCGCTATCGCCTCGAACGAGGCGTTCTCTGGCTGGTCGAACACATTTCCCGAACCGCGGCTCTGCGCCGCGATTGTCGACCGCCTCACTTTCGGCGGGCAGATCATCGAAACCGGCACCGACAGCTACCGACTCACCCGCACCGCCGCACTCAACAACACCGCCCGCACCACTGCGCAGGCGCTGACGCAGCAGCAACCGGAATTCACCGATGCTCAGCAGTCACTGGAAACCGTGCCCTGACCAGCAGTCTATCGGCGAATTACGAGCCATCACCAGCGAACGCAGCCGGGCCTCGGTTTCCCCAGCCCATGTGGCCTGGATGCCGAGCGACTATCCGCCGGGACTCGCGGTTGGCTTCGCCAGTGCATTCCGATGAGTCATCGAGTGCCTTCCGGACGCGCGATGAAGCCGCCTGCGCGTGAAACTGCATGCGGATGTGCTGACCAGCGGAAGCACCGCGACGACGGGTGACCTATGTGGATGCTCGCTCCAGTTCGCCCGAAACGTGAACGCGAAGGTGCTCGCGTAGACGACTTGCAGCGCCGTGCGGGTCTGGTTGCCGAACGACGTTGTGCTCGCTGAAACTGGGAAGCGGCGTCAGTCCGACGTACTGCTGCGTGAGATGGAATGCGCTGAGCACTTCGTCAACCGAACGCCCAGCGATGATTGATTGTCCGGTCCCGAAGTCGTCCAGCGTGGCATTCCACGTCGTCGACACCAGGTAGTTGCGCCCTCCAAGCAGGCCGCCACGACCATAGGCCGGGCCGGGGCCGAAGAATTTTCCGTATTGATAGACGTCATCGACGTATCTCTTGAGGCTTGGCGGGGTCGCGAACCAAAAGACTGGGAACTGGAAAAGCACGAGGTCGGCTTGCATGAACTTGCGCTGTTCGGCTGCCACGTCATAGTCCGCCTGCACGCTCGACGTGAGCACCTTCATGTGTGGCTCCAGTTCGGCGCGTGCGGCATCTACCAGGAGCTCACTCAGCCGACTCGATGCCAGTGGTTCACGTGACTCGGCGCCATTGATGATCAGGATCGTTGACATCGCGGCGTCTCCTTTGAAGAGGCGTAGAATCGTTATGCGGATAAGCTTATCCGCATAACGATCTAAGGGAAAGCCGGGGATTGACGACAAGCCCGCCTGACCGTCAGGGCGGTGTCGACAGTGATCCGGGACCGAGCATGTGAGGATTGAATCGACCTATGGACGACGGCGATGCGCAAGCACTCAACCAAGCGATCCGGCTCCTGAGCCTGCGCCATCGCGCCCGCGCTGCCGAACTCTTGGCTCCGCTTGGACTCAGTACCGGCCAGGAGGCGGTGCTTCTGGAACTCTCGCACTCCGGAGCGACGATTCAGGCACAGTTGGGCAACGCACTAGGCTGCGAACCGCCGAGCGTGACCGTGATGATCCGGAAACTCGAGGACAGGGGCCTAGTTCGACGCGGTCCATCGCCCACGGACAAGCGCGCAACCTTGGTTGAGTTGACCGATGACGGCCGGACCCTAGTGGGAAAGATCGGAGTGGTCTGGCGTCAACTCGCCGATGAGACCGTCGCCGGCCTCGACGAAAACACCGCTTCCAAACTCCCCGGTCTCCTGATGACCCTCACAGGAAATATCGACGGCCGCTACCGGGCCGAATAAGGCGACCAACCTTAGATGCGCTCGTCGTCTCAGCATCCCCCAGACGGCGGGCTGCTGAAAACTGCATGCGATCGACCGTGACACCAACGTCATGGCCAGCAACAGCTAGCCTTTCTGACACGCGCGCCGGCCTGACACGCCGACCGGAGTGACCTCGGAATTCACCGATGCGGCTGCCCCGGATCGCCCCTGAGTGACCTCGGAATTCACCGATACGTGGTCTCAGAATTCACCCTTACAGCCACCTGGACGCCGCCGGCGCGGGTCGCCACCAATCCGATGCCGTCGGTGACGTAGAGGGTCTGGCCTTTGGGGTGGTGGTGCCAGGCGGCATGGGCGCCCGGGATGAACCGGACGTGGGCGCATCCGACGGCGGTCTGCTCGTCGGGGTTGCGGATGCCGTCGATGAAGACCGCGCCAGTGAAGTTGGCGGCGGGCACGGTTGCGGTCCGGGCGCTGCGCCTGCTGTATTTCACATCGTCTTCCTTCGTCATCGGTTCGCGTGCCGGGCATTTAGGTGTTGCGGGCGGGACGTTCATGCCGCGGATCAAGCGGGATTCACCGCCTGTGTTCACGCTCCCGGGCTGTCTCTATGGTCTTCGCCAGCAGGGTTCCTGCGCGCAGAAGAGCGAGCGCGCGTTGGGCGATGGTTTCGAGCCGCGTCTCGAGCGCGGCGACCGTGTTGCTCACCTCGTTGAGGTCGCGGACGGCTGTGACCGCGTTCTGTATGTCTGGAATGCGGTAGCCGCCGGCTCGGAGGGCTGCGGTGATGCGTGCTTCCCGGATGGCGGTGAGCGTGTAGCGGCGCGTTGCCCCTGCTCGCGCGGTGACCCGCTCAGGTCTTACCAAGCCAGCCGTCTCCCAGAACCGGAGAGTCGAGGCCCTGACTCCGAGTGCCTGCGAGAGCTCGGTGATGGTCATGGAGTCGCCCTCGACTGGTTCTGCCTCGCTGAACGCCTCAGCGCGGATGGACTCCAGTGCAAGACGTGCTGAGAGTGCCTGCTCGCGCTCGTCGTTGAGCCTGGCATGGAACCCGCAGATCAGCGCCGCTGCCCGGTCGGTGGGCTGGAGGCGAATCTCTCGCATCGCCAGTCTCGCCTCAACAGGACCCACCGCACGAGCAAGGTCCCGGTACGCGCGAAGGGCACTGACGTGAGCCGCGTCGAACTGCCGATACCCGTTGCTTGACCGGGCTGCTGCGGGGATCACGCCATGCGCCTCCAGGTCACGCACCTGCTGCACGGAGTATCCCGATGCTGCTGCGACGGCGGCGGTGTTCATCCGGGGCGGCTCTTCGCCCGCTCGTTCCACCCGAACCCTCCACTTGCACTTCAAGTTCATGCTTGAACCATGAGTATGGACCAGTTCCTTCAGATAGTCCGAGCGTTCGACGGCGTACTTGAACTTGCCCCCGGCGAAGGCAGCTCCTTCCCGGAGCTCGCGTGGGGCGATCACTTCTTCTACTACGCTCCCGACGGCCAAGTGCCACAACGTGAGCAGCCCTACGCCACCATGGTGACGAAGAACTACCCTGGCGATGCTCTGTGCGACCTCGACCATCCTGATCGTTGGCGACTGAACATCCACGTCGGCAAGGACGCATTAGCCGACCTCACAGGCGAGAATTCCCGAGCCGAGGCGACACCGCGGGACTACACCGCTACCGACGTTCTCCTCCCGCACCCGGTCTACCGCGCACAGGGTTGGGTGTCGATCATCAACCCAGATGCCAGCACACAGGAGTTGGCAGCCCGCCTCCTTCAGCAGGCACACGAGAATGCCAAGCACCGCAAGGAGCGCCGCAACGCCAACGCACAACCATAACGCCGCATATCGCTGACAGACATGCCGGTGGCGGCCAGGCACTTCGAGTACTCGAAGTCAACGAATGTACTCAGCCGGATCGCTGAGACCCCTCACCGCCGGGCAGTCATCGCCGACCGCAACTCAACGGCGCTTTGCTTCCCGCTCGCCGATCAGCGATGGCGAAGAAGCCCACCGACCCCGTCGGTCAGCCGGAGTTGCCGGTCGGTGGTGACGATGCCCGCGTCCACGGCGAGCGCAGCGAGGGGTAGGGCCTCGTCGGCGCGGCACCGCGTACCGCCGTCCGAGGGCAGCCGCGTCCGTTGCACCCGGGCCGGATCGGAACCGATGTAAACCGTGCGTTCACCGACCGCGGCCGGATCGATGAGCAACGCCTCGACATTTCGTTCGGTCAGCGCGGCGGCGGTGTCGCCGAGCCCCTGCACGGCGAGGCCGTGCGCCCGGGCCTGTTCGAATCGGCCCGCGATGTCGGATCGTGCCCGCACGCGGTCGTCGAGCACCTCGTGCACGCGCCGGTCGACTGCGACGCGATCGTGCCGGTTTCGGCGGGTGAGGCCTTCGAGTTGCACGACGTGGCGGTTGTGTGAGATCAGCGCGCCGCTGAGTGCGGTGCGTGCGCTGATATCGCCGGCGACGACGATGAGGTCCGCGGCCGCCGCGTCGGCAAGCCGTTTCGTTTCCCCGGCAGTGTCATCGATGGTGCGGCGGATGGTCTCCTCGACGCGGCTGTGCGCGGAGCGGTGTGCCGGTTGGTCGCCGTGCGGTTTGCGCGCCGGATGACGGGTGCCTTCGGTGGTGCGATGGATGCGACGGCCTTCGTCGTCGACGGCGTGCAGGTCGGCTCCGTGATCGTCGACCACAGCCACAGCGTAGGGCGCGGCGGCGGAGCCCAGCTGCAGCAGTGGCAGCAGATACGGCAGCCCGGACAGTCGGACGGTGGTGCGTGCCGGTGGCGTCGGCAGCGCCTCGGTCAGCACCACTCGGTCGGCGTCGGCGATGACGGCCTGCCCGGCGCGGCCCGGCACCGGCTCGGTCATACTGGCCTCGACCGCGTCGAGCAGCGCGCTCGAAGCACCCTTCTCGCGAAGTGTTTCCCGCACCGACCGGCAACGCAGACGCTGCTGGTGCCGTGCGTCCTCCGTGTCGCCGACGGTGGCGAAATATACCGAGGCAAAAGGTCCTGGGCGGCAGCTGAATTCACGCAATGCTGAAGTGATCACACCCGGCGGCTACCCGGATCGCGCCTGTGAAACCACGACAGCGACGGCGACGGCTCTCATTGTCGCAACAGCGCCGCGACGCCGTCGCCCGGCAGGGGAGTGTCGGTGGTGATCAACTCTGCGCCCGCTGCGAGCGCGGCGAGGGGGAGGGCCTCATCGGCGCGGCGCAGCATTGTGGCCGGGCACCCGATTGACGGGCATGACCTGGCTGGGGGCCGTACCGACCCGGACCGTGCGATCGCCGAGTTCGTCCGGGTCGATGATCAATGTCTCGACATCGTGTTCGCGCAGCGCCTGAGTGGTGGCCAGCAGCCCCTCGACCGCACGTCCGCGGTCGACAGTGAGAGTGGCGGCTCGGGCCGCGTACCGCGTGCGGTCGCGTTCGAGCAGGATCGTCCCGATCTGCCGATGGAGCTCGTCGGAGTCCAGTCCGGCCGCGCGGGTGAAGCCCTCCACGCGCCGTGCTCATCCACGCTCTCCAATCGCGCCCCGGCGCCGTCGACCACGGCAACCGCGTAGGGCGTCGCCAGGGGCCGTAGCCACAGCAGCGGGAGCACATACGGCAGCGCGGACAGGCGGATCTGTGCGGCATCCGGTGGCGTCGGCAGAGTGGCACACAGCCGAAGACCGGCAGGATCGGCGATCAGCCATTCGCCGGTCCCGGCGCTGCTCGGCGGGATCCTTCCCACCGTCGAGAGGCCCCAGATACAGCGAGGCGAACGGCCCCTCGTGGTGGGGTAAATCGCGCAATGCGTCGCTCACACTGCCCGACTACCCGGACACCGGAGCCGAAACCACGCGGCGCTCCCATGATCGTCCGGCCGGACCGACGGCCGGGAATGGTTGGGCGGTGTGTCGATTTGTTCGGCGCGTCACCATTGGCATCGGCCCACCTCCGGTCGCGCTCGGCACGTGACAAGCCCAGAAGAGTTCACACGCCCGACCGCTGGTCGCTCGGCTGCGTACTTGCGGCGACTACCCGCTCGGGACCCGGATACACAGCCGCACAGCACTACGGGACGCGCGGTGAAAACGGTTGCGCCGCAGCATCGCTGTCCGGGCACTGAGCCACGGCCGGTGTTTGACCCCTGGATGGCCGGGAAGTCGCCGGACGTGACCTCCCTCTGGCTCGATCGCCCCCCGATCGCGATACCGGCCACCGCGTACGTGGACGGAGACTACGACTGCGCCGTTGTCGGCGCCGGGCTGACCGGTCTGGTCGCCACGTTGTTGTTCGCCCGTGCGGGGTGCCGGGTGGCCCTGCTGGAGGCTCGCACGATCGGTGCGGCCGCCACCGGCAACACCACCGGCAAAATCAGCCTGCTGCAGGGCACCCATTTGTCTGCCATAAGCGCGAAACATTCCACCGACACGGTGCGCCGCTACGTCGGCGGCAATCGTGAGGGCCAGCAGTGGCTGCTGCAGTTCTGCGCGGAGAACGACGTCGACACCCAGCACGCGGACGCGGTGACCTACGCCGGTACCGAGAAGACACGCGATCGCGTGCGCGCGGAATTGCGGGCGTGCCGGCAAGCCGGACTCGAGGTCGACTGGTGCGAGCAGGCCGAACTGCCGTACCGCACCTACGGGGCCGTCCGACTGCCCGACCAAGCGCAGTTCGACCCGATGGAGGTGTTGGCGGCGCTCACCGCGCAGGCCTGCCGGCACGGTGCGACCGTTTTCGAGCACACCCGCGTGCGCGGTGTGCACGGCAATCTGGTGAGCACCGATCGGGGCACACTGCGTGCTCCGACGGTGATCCTGGCCACCGGCACGCCGATCCTCGATCGCGGTGGATACTTCGCCCGGCTCGAGCCGAACCGCTCCTACGCCGCCGCCCTGCGGGTTCCCGGACCGATCCCGCGCGAGATGTACCTGTCGGCGGATCAGCCGACCCGATCACTGCGCTACGCACCGCACGGCGGTGAGGATCTGCTGCTCGTCGGCGGTAGTGGGCATGTCGTCGGACGGACCCGGTCGGAACGCGCCCATGTCACCGAGATGATCGATTGGGCGCGAACGCATTTCCCAGGCGCCGAACCGACCCACCGGTGGTCCGCGCAGGACTACACCGCGATCGACGAGTTGCCCTACGCCGGGCCCCTGCTACCGGGAGCCGACAACATCCACGTGGCTACTGGCTATTCGAAGTGGGGCATGTCGAACGCGGTGGCGGCCGCACTCGCCATCACCGGCACCGTGCTGGGCGGCCATATGCCGTGGGCCCGCGCCTACCGCACCTGGCGTGGCAGTGAGCTCACCGGCGTGCCCCGCGCGGCGGAGTTGAACGCCCGGGTGGCCAGGTACCTGGGTACCGGATGGCTCGGCGCGGCGGCCGCCCGCGACGGCGTGGCACCGGGCGAAGGCGAGGGCCGGATCGAGCGTCACGGTATTCGTCCGGTCGGGGTGTGCACAGTCGACGGCAGCACAACGGCGGTCTCGGCGGTGTGCCCGCATCTGTACGGGGTCCTGAAGTGGAACGACGCCGATCGCTCCTGGGACTGTCCACTGCACGGTTCGCGCTTCTCGCACGACGGGAAACTACTGGAGGGCCCAGCGACGCGAGACCTCGGCCGAGCATAAGGGCTACTCAGCGCGCAGGGAGGCGTCGGAGTCCATACTCCGGCCGTGCGGTCGTGGTCGGCTGCGCGAGACGCGGCGGAGCCGAGCCGACAGGAAGGGCCGGGAGTGACGGGAGGGGTGGTTTCAGCCATACTGGGGGCGCGGCTTTCCGATGCGGTGGCGTTTAGTCCAGCGGCGTTGTCTCACAGTTCCGCAACGATGCCAGCGGGATATCCGCCAGGGCGGCTCGAAACAGCGTCGACCGATCGTGGGTGAGCGTGGTTCGAACCCGGATGCCACCCACTGTGTCGGCGTCTCCGGGCATACGGCCCCCTGGAGATGGGCATGGGACCATCTCAAATGGGTAGGCGCCGAATATGAGCGGTAGACAATCACTGGTTCTGGTAGTCGGGGCGCCGAATCGGTTCGGCGGTGCCCAGAATTGCGACCAGCGAAACGATCGTTCACGTTTCACTGCCGATGACCCGAAGACCGCATGGCGCTGTGGCGATGTCCTGGCTCTGGCTTGCCGGGGGCCGGGGGAAGGACAGCGTGTCGATCACTGACAACCAGGCTGTGGGCGGTGAAGTCCGATGGATATCGACGTCGCGGATGTGACCTTCGGGGTCGAGGAGGAATTTCTGCTCGTCGACCCGGTTACTTGCGCGCCGACCCCACGCAATACCGAGGTGGCTCGGTCGGCACGCCGGGCCGGGGTGGAGCTGCAGTTGGAATTGACCAGCTGCCAAGTGGAAACCGCCAGTGGGATCCATGTTCATGCCGAGGATCTGCTTCGAGAACTGGGCGAACTCCGCGGCACTGTAGCGCGCAGCGCCCGCGACAACGGCGCTCGATTGCTGGCGGCGGGTGTGCCACCCACCGTGCCCGAGGCCTATCCGGTGACCGATATGCCGCGCTACCGGCGCATCGCGGAGCAATTCGGCATGCTCGCCCACGAGCAGGGTCTGTGCGGTTGCCATGTTCACGTCGCTGTTCCCGATCCCGAAACCGCAGTGCAGGTCAGCAATTTCCTGCGGCCGTGGTTGCCGGTGTTGCTGGCGCTCACCGCGAACTCGTCGGTCTACCGAGCGTCCGCCAGTGGATATGCGAGCTGGCGCAACATTTTGTGGCGACGGTGGCCGAGCGCGGGCCCGCCACCGTATTTCGGGTCCTGCGCGGAGTACGACGACGCGGTGGAGATGATGCTGGCGAGTGGAAGCATCCTCGACACCCACATGGTCTATTGGGATATTCGCCGCTCCACCAAGTTCCCGACGCTAGAGGTTCGCATCAGTGACATCCCTGCCACCGTTGACGAAGCAGCACTGCTGGCAAGCCTGGTCCGAGGTGCGGCGATCGTCGCGCGGGAATCGTCGCGGCGCGGTGTCCCCGCCCCGGCCGTGCCCGCAGCTACTTTGCGCGCCGCATACTGGAAGGCTGCCCGCACCGGACTCGACGGTGACGGCCTCGATCCGCTGACTGCTCACGTGGAGCCTGCCGGTGTGCGACTCGATCGCCTGCTCGACTACGCCGCCCCGGCCTTGCGTGAGCTCGAGGAATATGACTTCGTCGCCGATATCTCAGCGCGAGTGCGGGCTCGCGGCAACGGCGCGCAACGCCAACTCGCGGCGTTGCGCCGACGCGGCGATATCGGCGATGTCGTCGATGAACTCGCACGTGCGACGACATCGCAGTGCCCGGGCTGGGATTGAGCGCCCAGCCGCACCGGTAAGCCGGAGTCCGACGGAAACCTGGCCTACCGGACAGAGACCGGCTCGAGCGGAACGACATGTGAAAGGCACGTGGGCAGTGTTCAGTGAGTTGCAGGACGTGGTTGCCGGTGCCGCCGGCTCTGTTTGGGTGTATCCAGCCGTCCTGGCCTTCTGTGTCGTCGACGCGTTCTTCCCACCGGTCCCCAGCGAGTCCGTCATCGCGGCTTTGGCTGCGATCGGTAGTTCCGCGGGCAAGCCCTCGGTGTCGCTATTGGCCGCGGCCGCGGCGGTGGGTGCGATCGTGGGGGACAACTGCGCCTACGCGGTCGGCCGCCTGATCGGGACCGATCGCTTCCGTTGGATGCGCAAACCCAAGGTCCTGGGCGTTTTCGACTGGGCCCGTAAGGCGCTCGACCGCAGAGGGGCGCTGCTGATCATCACGGCCCGCTACATCCCGGTCGGGCGCGTCGCTGTGAACATGGCCGCGGGCGCGACCGAGTATCCGCGCGCCAAGTTCGTGCCCCTGACTGTCGTCGGCGGGGTCAGCTGGGCGGCGTATTCGGTCTCGGTGGCCTCGCTTTTCGGGCAATGGTTCCGAGATCAGCCGCTCATGGCCGCTGGAATCGGGATCGCCGGTGCGGTGGTTCTCGGGTTTATCGTCGATCGCGTGGTTTCGCACTTCTTCGGTCGAGCCGGTGGCGAGCGGACGGAGAATACCGGCGTTCACGCCGAGGAGCGCATCGACGACGTCGGATAGCGTCACCGCGCTCGCTCGACCCCCTTCGCTCGGCCCGAGAACCGCCACAGGCCGGCGGGCGATTCATGCGGCAACAGCGGTGGGATCGAGCAGGATTTTCACGGCACCGTCGGACTTGTGCTGGAACATCCGGTAGGCGTCGGCGGCCGCAGCGAGTGGGAGCCGGTGGGTGGCAAAGGTTTCCACTCCGAGCGGGTCGGTGTCCTCGAGCAGTGGCATGATCTCGTCGGCCCATCGCTTGACGTTGGCCTGTCCCATGCGCAGCTGTATCTGTTTGTCGAACAGGATGCGCATCGGTATCGGATCCACCATGCCGCCGTACACACCGATCAGTGAGATCGTGCCGCCGCGGCGGACGATGTCGATGGCGCTGTTGAGGGCAGCGAGCCTGTCCATCCCGGCGGTGTCGGTCACCTTCCGTGCCACCGCGCCGGGGAGCAGGGCAGTCGAGCGCTGCGCGATCGCGGCGACCGGTGAACCGTGTGCCTCCATCCCTACGGCGTCGATGACCGCGTCGGTGCCGCGGCCGTCGGTTCGATCCCGGATGACCTCGCCGGGCCGATCGCCGACCTCGTGTTCCGCGATGACCTCGATGCCCTGTTGCCGAGCGCGTTGCAGCCTGTCGGGCACGCGGTCGACACCTATGACACGCAGGCCGCGGTGGGCCGCGATTCGGCACGCCATATCGCCGATCGGCCCCAAACCGAGCACGGTCACCGAACCCCCGGCGGGAACATCGGCATATTCGACGGCTTGCCAGGCAGTGGGCAGCACGTCGGACAGATAGACGAATCTGTCGTCGCTCGGACCGTGCGGCACCTTGATATGGGTGAAGTCCGCGTAAGGTACGCGCAAATATTCGGCTTGCCCGCCGGGAACCTGACCGTACAGCTTCGAATACCCGAACAACGCTGCGCCACTACCATATTCGCGGACCTGAGTCGTCTCGCACTGGGTCGGCAACCCGACACCACACATGGCACAGTTACCGCAACTGATCTGGAAGGGCACCACGACCCGATCGCCCGGAGACACACTCGTGACGTCCGAACCGATCTCCTCGACGATGCCGATCGGCTCGTGACCGAGCACATCGCCCTGTTGCATGTAAGCGCCGAGCACTTCGTAGAGGTGCAGGTCGGATCCGCAGATACCCGAGGACGTGACTCGGATTATCGCATCGGTCGACTCTTCGATGCGGGGGTCGGGGACATCATCGACCTCCACGTTCCGGAAGCCCTGCCAGGTCACGGCCTTCATCTGAGATCCTTCCCGCTGTGGTCCATCTGCCGACTTCACCGCGCTACCCGCTCCACTCGTAGCGAAACGATGACCGACGCTCGATCCGGCAGGTCACGGTCCGAGGCCGGGCGTCGGCTACCCGGCGATCGGTTGCACCGAAGACGAAATATGTTGCGGGAGGCCGTCAGCGGGCCACGACCCGCAGAGTGCGCAGGCTGGGATCGGCCGGATCCGGCACGTTCATTCCCGCCTCGATTCCGGTGCGCAGGTACTCCACCACGGCCGCGTCGACGAGTTCGCCGGGCACGATCACGGGAATGCCGGGCGGATACGGGGTGACCTGCTCGGCGGCGATACGCCCCGGCGCGTCCTCGAAAGGCACGCTTTCCTGAGGGCCGAAGAACGCCTCACGCGGGCCGATGACCTGCTCGAGCTGTATGTCACGCGGCGTGGGCACGTGGATATCGGAGGGGCGCGGGCCGGTATCGCGGTATTGCGAGCGCCATGCAGTCAGTGCGTCGACCAGGCGGTCGACGGTGTCGGTGTTGTCGGCCATGGACAGTGTCGCCAATATTCGCCGGTGATCGCTGTGGCCCACATTGATGCGGTGATGGGCACGCAACCAATCGGCGACCGCGTAACCTGTTGCGCTGGTAGCGGATACGTCCATCAGAACCTGCATCCGGTCGAGATCGTGGGATGCCTCGACGCCGAGTAGTTCGTCCTCCATCACAGCGATACCGGGTATGTGCCCGAGGCGGGTGCGGGCCCGCTCGGCGGTGCGTAGTGACTCGCTCAGCAGTTTCTCGCCATGCTCGACCATCTGGCGTCGCCAGCCGTCGATCGCGGCATAGAGCAGTACGTTGGGACTGGTCGTGGTCAGCAGTTCGGCGCACAGTTTCAGGCGGTCGTGGTCGACCAGTTCGCCCTGAACGTGGAAAACCGAGCCTTGTTCGAACCCGGCGCCCATCTTGTGCACGCTCACCACGCACACATCGGCACCGGCATCCATCGCCCAGGTGGGCAGGTCCGGGTGGAACGGCAGATGTGCGCCCCACGCCTCATCGATGATCAGCGGTTTGCTCCGACGATGGCAGACCTCGGCGATGCCGGCGATATCCGCGCACGTCCCGTAGGGGCTGGGGCTAACGATCAACGCGCCGGCAGCGTCGGGCCAGCGGTCCCATGCCCGGTCGACCTGCTCCGGTGACGGCGGATGGGACAGATGCCGCTCGGCGTCCCAGCGCGGCGGCACCCAGCAAGGCCGCACACCGGCGAAAATCAATCCCGCGACGATGGATTTGTGACTGTCGCGGCCCAGTATCAATCCGCCGTCGCCGCCGACGACCGCCAGCATCGCCGCCTTCACCGACAGCGAGCTGCCGCAGGTCGAGAAGAATGCTCGATCGGCGCCCACCGCATCGGCCATCAGCAACTCGGCGTCGTGCAGATATCCGCCGCGTGAGAGCCGGTCGTCGAGACCGGGCGTGGCAAGGACATCGACCGCCAATGCCCCACCCAGCACGTCGCGCACCCGCGGATCGGCCCCCGCGCCTTGCCGGTGGCCGGGTGGGGTGAACCCGTAACGGCCCAGATCGCGATATTCGGCCAGCGCCTCGAGTACGGGTGCGTGGGAATGATCCATGTGGTTTCGCCTCTCTCTCACACCGCTGTCGTCGTGTCGGCTCTTATCGCAGGGCGGGCAGGACTTCTTTCTCGTAGGCGGTGAAGAAGCCCTCGAGATCCGGGCCGATCTGTCCGACATAGAGTTCGTCGGCTCCGGCGTCCAGGTAGGGCCGAAGTTGCTCGATGTGGCGTTGCGGATCCGGTCCCGCCGCGAAATGCGCTCGTGCGGAATCGAGATCGACCAACGACATCGCGTCCTCGAAATCGGCAGGACGGGGGAGGGTTTGGGGCAGCTGTCCAGGTAGCAGTTCGTTGGACCAGATGCGGTGCGCGGCTTCGAGTCCGGAGTTCTCGTCGATCGACCAGCTCACTTTGGTGCCCGCTTGAACAGGCTTGTCGTCACCACCGTTGCGACGGAACTCGCCGATCAAATCCGGGTCCGGCAGTGTGGTGCAATAGCCGTCACCGATGCGTGCGGCCACTTCCGTCGCCTGCGGGCCGAATCCGGAGACGTAGATGGGGACCGGCTGTTCGGGCACGGTATAGATCCGAGCTTCCTCGACTCGGTAGTGGTCGCCGCGGTAGGTCACGACATCCCCGCGATGCAGTCGGCGAATGAGATCAACAGCTTCGGCCAGCATGTCCAGTCGTGCGCCCGGGGCCGGCCACGCATCGCCGAGAATATGCTCGTTGAGTGCCTCACCGCTGCCGACCCCGAGCACGAAACGGCCCTCCAGTTGCACTGCTGCCGTGGCTGCGGCCTGGGCGATGATCGCGGGATGGATGCGCACGGTCGGACAAGTCACCGCGGTGGTGACGGGCAGCGACGTGGCCTCCGACAGCGCGCCGATGGTTCCCCACACGAAGGGGCTGTGCCCCTGGGCGTCGTTCCAGGGATGGAAGTGGTCAGAGATCCACAAACGCTCGAAACCGGCCTGCTCGGCCCGTTTGGCCTGTTCTACGAGTTCCTTCGGGCCGAACTGTTCGCTTGCGAGAAAGTATCCGATTGCGGCCATGCCGACCGGCTACCCATGCGCATCAGTCGTATTCGCGGCAGCCGGCAGTGTTCGAGTCGACCGAGGTCGGCACAGAGCCGCCTGTGCTGTCACGCGCCCGTTTCGCGGCCTTCGTAGGGCGGTACCGCCGGTTCGGTGTCTTGCGGGGGAAGGGTGCCGCTCTTGCCGATGTTTTCCTCGGTCGGGTTGTGCTCGCGACTCGAGGTGACTTCTTCTTCGTCGATCGTTCCGGCCGGGCGGTCTGCGGGTCCTCCGCCGGGCTTGTCCGACCCGGTGTCTCGAGAGCCCTTGGCGCCGCGTTCGGATTGGGGCTCTTCGGATAGATGTTCACTCGACATAGCTCCATCATCTCCTCAGGTAGAGCGCAGATTCATTTACTCTGCACGTCAAGCGTCCTGCCCGCGCCAACCGCAGTCAAGCGATCGTGAAGGTCATGTTCAGTGCTCGAAACGGACGAGATCGCCACCGGTATGTCATGGTGGGTTCCGAACGCCGGTGTGCGCGGCCAGACCGAACCACACCAGACCGAGTGGGCGGCACGTCCTGGGTTCCAGGGCCACCGACACCGGTCACAGCCACCGCCACATCAAACCGCGGCCGCGACGGCATCGATGTCGGTTCCCATCGCCGTCACCTTCTTCGCCGACGGCGTCGGCCGGAATCGTCGTACCCGTTCAGCTGTGTTCGACACCTGGGTGGTGTCACCGGAGTGAAGCAGCTGCCGGCGCGCTGCGACCCGGACGCCCTCGGTGCCGGTGCCTGGTTCTGCGGCGGATGAGTTGCGAAAGAACGGCCGCCGCAGCCAACGCTGTCATCGCTCGCCACGGAGAAGGGCGCAGCCGCGCTCGGTCGTCGGACGATGGCCGGGATTCGCGGCCGCGCACTGCCGCGGCCAGCACCTCGGCGGCGTGCTTGGGCCGGATACCGGGTTCGAGGTCTCGGATTTGGGTGCGGCAGCTGAATCCATCCGCCAGGACCAACGTGGCCGGATCAGTTCCTCGCAGTGCGGGCAGTAGTTTATCTTCCGCGCACCGGACCGACACGTCGTAGTGGCCGCGTTCGAAACCGAAATTGCCTGCCAGTCCGCAGCATCCGGCGTCGAGGAGTTCGGTATCCAGACCCGCGGTGTCGAGGATCTTCTTGTCGGCGTCGTACTTCAGTACCGCATGCTGATGGCAGTGCGGCTGGATCACAGCGCGCCCGTGGGTGTGCGGGGGCCGCCAATCGGGGGCCTTCGCGCGCAACAGCTCACCGAGGGTGAAGGTCTGGCCCGCGAGACGATGCGCGTCTTCGTCGCCGTGCAGCAGCTCGGGCAGGTCGGACCGGAATACTGCCGCGCAGCTGGGCTCGAGCGCCACCACCGGGGTGCCGTCGCGCAGCTCGGGCCGTAAGACGTCCAGGGTGCGGCGCAGTACCCGTGCGGCGACGTCGAGTTGCCCGGTCGAGATCCAGGTGAGCCCGCAACATACCGTTCGAGCCGGCACACGGACATCGAACCCGGCCGCCTCGAGGACAGTGACCGCGTCGCGGGCGATGCCCGGTTCGAAATTGTTGGTGAAGGTGTCCGGCCACAGCACCACGGTGCCGCGGGAGGCCGGCGACTGCACTGCAGGGCGTTCGGCGAACCAGTCGCTGAAGCGTTCGTGAGTGAACCGGGGGAACGGCCGCCGGACATCGACCCCGCCGGTGGCTTTGATCACGCTCGACAGGCCCGGTGTTCCGGCGAGGGCGTTGACCAGTCCGGGAGCGATAGCCGCCATACGTGCCCACACCGGGATCCAGCCCATCGAATAGTGCGACGGCGGGCGCAGTCGCCGATGGTAGTGGTGGGAGAGGAACTCGGCTTTGTAGGTCGCCATATCGACATTCACTGGACAGTCGCTCAGACAGCCCTTGCATGCCAGACAGAGATCCAGGGCATCGCGGACCTCGGTCGAATGCCAGCCGTCGGTGATGACGTCGCCCTGCAGCATTTCGAAGAGCAGTCGCGCGCGCCCGCGGGTCGAATGTTCTTCTTCACCGGTGGCGCGGTAACTGGGGCACATGACGCCCGATTCGTCGCCGCGGCACTTGCCGACTCCGACACAGCGCGCCGCGGCCCGGCTGAATCGATGATCGTCCTCGGGGTAGGTGAAGTGTGTGACCGGTTCCAGCGGAAGGTAATCCACTCCTTGGCGCAAGTTCTCATCGAGCCGATACGGGTGCACGACCTTGCCGGGATTCATCCGGTTGCGCGGATCGAATACCGCTTTGAGTTCCTCGAAGGCGGTGATGATCGGGCGACCGAACATGATCTCGAGCAGTTCGGCGCGGGACTGGCCGTCGCCGTGCTCGCCCGACAGCGAGCCGCCATAGCTGGTGACCAGGCGAGCGCTGTTCTCGGCGAAGGAGCGATAGTTCGCGATTCCCGCCGCCGTACGCAGGTCGAACGGGATCCGGGTGTGGACGCAGCCATGGCCGAAATGCCCGTACAGCGAGGCGGATCCGTAGTCGTGTTTGTCGAGCAGTTCGCGGAAGTCGCGCAGGTAATCGGCGAGCCGTTGCGGGGGCACTGCGGCATCCTCCCAGCCCTCGTGCGTTTCCGGCCCGTCCGGCGGGTAAGCGGTCGCGCCGAGCCCGGCTTCCCGGGCCGCCCAGATCTGGCTGCTACGGGCGGGATCGTCGACGATCTCGGTATGGGGGGTGACCTTCTTCAGTTCGTCGAGCATCCGTCGCGCCTCGCCGTCGGCGCCGTCCTGGTCGGCGCCGTCGAACTGCACCATCAACCAAGCTTTCCCTTCGGGCAATTGCGCCAGCGCCTTTTCCGCCAGGCGGCGGCTGTGCTCGAGCTGTACGAGGCGATGATCGATACCTTCCAGCGCGGCCGGGGCGTGGCGCAGCACTGCCGGGACCGCGGCGGCCGCCGCGACGATGTCGTCGAAACCCAACAGCGCCAGGGCTTTCGCGGGCGGCACCGGCACCAGATCGAGTTCGGCACGCAATACGGTCACCAGGGTGCTCTCGGAACCCACCAGCAATTGGGCGACGTGGAAACCGTTGCGGGGCAACAATGAATCGAGGTTGTACCCCGATACCCGGCGGGGAATGTCGGGATAGCGGGCTTCGATCTCCTCGGCGTAGCGATCGGCCAGTGCGCGCAGCGCGGCGTAGATTTCACCGCGCCGGCCACCCTCGGCGATGATCCGGTCGAGTTCGTCATCGCTGGTGTCCGATACCCACATGCGCTGTCCGTCGTAGGTGAGGATCTCGAGGCGGCGTACCGATTCGACCATTTTGCCGTAGGCCTGCGCGGTCGATCCACAGGAATTGTTGCCGATCATGCCGCCGATCGTGCAACTGACATGGGTGGAAGGCTTCGGGCCGATCATCCAGCCGCTGTCGGCGAGTTCAGCGTTGACTCGATCGAGTTTGCCGCCGGGTTGCACCACGGCAATACCCGCGCCCGCGTCCACCGACTCCACTCGGGTGCAGTACTTGCTCCAGTCCAGCACTACCGCCTCGTTGCAGCACTGTCCCGCCAGGCTGGTCGCGCCGCCGCGAGACAGCACCGGGACGTCGAGTTCACGGCACACCGCGACCGCGTCGACCGCGGCTTCCGGGGTTTTCGGCACCACCACCCCGATGGGCATCTGACGATAGTTCGAGGCATCGGTGGAATAAGTTGCGCGCGAACCGGAGTCGAAGCGGACCTCACCGTCGACCCGTCGCCGCAACTCCGCTTCGAGCGAGGCGTACAGCGACATATGCCGGTCGTGGCTGGTGGTGGTCGGTGTATCCATCTCGGTCCTTTCGCGGATGGCAGGACGGGGGGTGTGCCGCGGCTCAGATCACCCGATAGCGTTCGATATCGGCGTCGCGCACGCTCAAGCCCAGGCCGGGTTCGTCCTCGCGCGGCCGGATGTGGCCGCCGACCGGGTCGAGGGTGCCGTCGAAGAACGCCGATTCGATGCGGACGTGGTCGTGGAACCATTCGAGGTGACGCAGATTCGGTGTGGCCGCGGCGACGTGGGCGTGTAGGTGCGGGCCGCAGTGCCCGGAAATGTCGAGGTTGTGTGCCGCGGCGATCGCGGCGACCCGTTGCCATTCGGTGATCCCGCCGCACCGTGACACATCCGCCTGCAGGCAGTCGACTGCCTCGGCCGCGCACATACGACCGAAATAGGCTACTTCACAACCATATTCACCGGCAGTGACGTCGGGACGGACGGCCGCGCGCACCTGACGCAAGCCCGCCAGGTCGTCGGAGGACACAGGTTCTTCGAACCAGCGCACGTCGTAGTCGGCGGCCCGCTCGATCACCCGGATCGCCTGTTTGCGCCCATAACCACCGTTGGCGTCGACGAAAAGCTCCGTGTTGTGGCCGATCGCCGTGCGCGCCTGAGCCATTCGGGACAGATCCCGGTCCGGGTCGCTACCCCGTGCCTCCCCGATCTTGATCTTCACTCGTGGGATCGACTGCTCGTGTACCCATCGGCCGAGTTGCCGGTCGAGTTCGCGGTGGTCGTATGTTGTGAAGCCGCCGCTACCGTAGATCGGTACCTCGCTGCGGACCGCGCCGAGCAGTCGGTACAGGGGCAGCGCCAGCAGTCGTGCTTTGAGGTCCCACAACGCCACGTCGACCGCCGAGATCGCATACCCGGCGATTCCTGCCCGCCCAGCGTTGCGCACAGCCTCGATCATGGCAACGCTTACGCCGGGTATATCGAATGCGCTGTGGCCGCAGACGATCTCGGCCAGCATGTCCTCGACCACCGCGGCGCACGCCGGCGGACCGTAGGTCCAGCCCAGGCCGGTCTCGTCGCCGGCGCGGGCGCGGACGAGGACGAGGGTGGTGCTGTTCCATGCGAGGGTGCCGTCCGCCTCGGGCGCATCGGTGGGGACCGTGTAGGCCGAGGCGGTGAGCTCGCGGATCGGGATGTCGATCATCGCAACGTTCCTTTGCGGCGAGACGCGGCGCGCTCACCCGCGCTTGTGCGGCAGGAGTTCCTGGGCCTTGGTCTTGAGGCCTTCGGTGATGAAGCCCCACCGGTTTTCGTCACCGTGCAGGACCGCGGCGGTCGAGGATTTGAACTGTTCCCACGTCGCGTGCGGCGGGATCGGTGGCATGTCGGGATCGGTGTGCACGTCCAACACGGTGGGACGGTCGGCGGCCAGCGCCTGGTCCCACGCTGTGCCGAGTTCGCCGGGATCGGTGATCGTTCGCGCCGCCAAACCCAGACTCGCCGCGAACGCGGCATAGTCCACATCCGGCAGGGTCTGGGATTCGGGGAATTTCGGTGCGCCGTTCATGGCGCGCATCTCCCAGGTGACCTGGTTGAGGTCGTTGTTGTGCAGGATCGCGATGATAAGACGCGGATCCGACCACTGTTGCCAGTAGTGCTTGATCGTGATCAGTTCGGCCATACCGTTCATCTGCATCGCACCGTCACCCGCGAACACGATCACCGGCCGGTCCGGATGGCCGAATTTGGCGCCGATGCCGTAGGGCACACCGGGCCCCATCGTCGCCAGCGTCCCCGACAGCGAGCCCCGCATACCGGGGCGGAAGCGCAGCAGGCGCGCATACCAGTTCGCCGACGATCCGGAGTCCGCGGTGACGATCGCGTCATCGGGCAGCCGCGTGGACAGTTCCGCGAACAACCGCAAGGGATTGACCGGCTTCGCCGACACATCGGCCTGCATGGCCATCGTCTCCCACCAACGGGCCACATCGGACTTGATCTTGTCCCGCCAGCCCCGGTCGTGCTTGCGTTCCAAACGTGGAATCAACGCGCGCAGTGCGGCTTTCGCATCGGCGACCAGATTGACCTCATACGGATACCGCATGCCGATGAACCTGCCGTCGATATTGATCTGCACTGCCCGCGCCTGCCCGAAGTCCGGCAGGAACTGTGAATAGGGGAAGCTCGACCCGACCGTCAGCAATGTGTCGCAGTCACGCATCATCTCGTAGCTGGGCCGGGTGCCCAGCAGGCCGATCGAACCTGTCACCCAAGGCAATTCGTCGGACAGCACATCCTTACCGAGCAACGCCTTCGCCGCACCCGCGCCCAGCAGATCCGCCACCTCGGCGAGTTCCTCGTGCGCACCCCGGGCCCCATTGCCGACCAGCATGGCGACCTTCCGGCCGGCATTGAGAATTTCCGCGGCCTTATCGAGTCCGGCGTCGTCGGGTGTGGGTGTGGGCCAGTCGGCGCCGAGGCTCGAAGGGACCATCTTGAAGTCGTGCGTGGGTTCGCTGTACTCGAGTTCCTGCACGTCGGCGGGGATGATCAGGGCGGTGGGAGCGCGTTGGGTGAGCGCGATCCTGATCGCGCGATCGAGCACATTGGGCAGCTGTTCGGGGACGGTGATCATCTGCACGTAATCGCCGGCCACATCCTTGTACAGACTCAGCAGATCAACCTCCTGCTGATAGGACCCGCCCATCGCGCTGCGGTTCGTCTGGCCGACGATCGCCACGACCGGCACATGATCGAGCTTGGCGTCGTAGAGCCCATTGAGCAGATGCACCGCGCCCGGACCCGAGGTTGCCACGCACACCCCGACCCGCCCGGTGAACTTCGCGTAACCCACCGCCTCGAACGCGCTCATCTCCTCGTGACGTGATTGCACGAATTGCGGTTTGTTGCCGGCCCGGCCCCACGCGGCGGCCAGCGCGTTGATGCCGTCGCCCGGATAGGCGAACACATGATCGACCCCCCACGCTCGCAGGCGTTCGAGTAGATAATCCGCTACCAGTTGGTCGGTCATCGGTAATCCTCCTCGGCAATCGAGAGTCGGCATCTACGCTGGGGTATGTGGGCCATAATGGGCACACCGGAACATCGGCCGGATGCCCGTAATTCGGCCGTCCACACCGTTGGTGACGTATCGGTGTCATCCACAAAGTTCGATATCGCGCTGTCCCGCCGCGGTGGCCGGTCCCGGCACGGCCCCTTTCATCAATACGCGCACTGGTTGCATGGCGCAAGGGTTGCCGTCACGACGAATGGCAGGCGCGAAAAGCGTTGCACGCGAACGCCTTGGACATGCGGAAGAAAGTCGAACGGGTGACGGTTTAGCGCCGATCAGTCGGGGAATACCGGCGCCGAGCGACCATTGCGCACAGCAAATGTTGCGAACGGCGCGCAGAAATCGCAGTGCCGGAGGAGGTGAAGCGATGGCACCCATCCGCGACGGTGCCGAGCGTCCACCGCCACCGCACGTATTGCGCGAATACGCCCTGATCGCCGACGGAGAACGCGGCGCCCTGATCGGCCCCGCCGGCGATCTGGCGTGGATGTGTGCACCGGCCTGGCATTCCGGGGCGGTGTTCAGCGCATTGCTCGGCGGTCGCGGCGCCTATTCGGTGACGCCGACGACCGACCGGTTCACCTGGGGCGGCTACTACGAGAACGGCACCTTGATCTGGCACAGCCGGTGGACCACCACCACCGGGGTGGTCGAATGCCGGGAGGCGATGGCTTTCCCCGCCGACCCGCACCGCGCGATCATTCTGCGCCGCGTCATGGCCGTACACGGCGACGCCCGGGTGCGGGTGGTTCTCACACCGACCGCCGAGTTCGACCGCCACAGGATGAGCGCGGAAACGACAACGGACGCTATCCGGACGATGCGGGCAGGGCCGCTGAACCTGCGATGGACCGGCGCGAAGGACGCCCGGTGCCGACGCGACACCTTCGAGATGGTGCTCGAGTTGCCCGCCGGTGCCCACCACGATCTGATTCTCGAAGTCACCGATCGGCCGCTACCCGAGGATCCTCCCGATGCTCGAACACTGTGGCGACGTACCGAACAGCAGTGGCGGGCCTCGGTGCCGGCCATGAACAACGGTCTGGCCGAACGCGATACGCGGCACGCCTACGCGGTTCTGCGCGGGCTGACCAGCGCCACCGGCGGCATGGTCGCAGCGGCCACCACCGCGCTGCCCGAGCGTGCCGACCAAGGCCGCAACTACGACTACCGCTACTGCTGGATCCGCGACCAGTGCTACGTGGGACAAGCGATCGCCGCCATGGGACCGGACCCGTTGCTCGATCACGCTGTGGCGTTCGTCAGCCGGCGGCTGCTCGAACACGGGCCGGAGCTGGCCCCCGCCTATACCGTCACGGGAGCCGCGGTCCCCGGCGAAGTGCACCTCGATCTGCCCGGCTATCCCGGCGCGGGCGTGCGGGTCGGCAACCACGTCAACGAACAGTTCCAGCTCGACACCTTCGGCGAGGCGTTGCTGCTGTTCGCCGCCGCCGACCGCCACGACCGGCTCGACCGGGAACACTGGAAGGCCGTCGAAATCGCCGCGGCCGCCATCGAAGCGCTGTGGCACGAACCCGATGCCGGAATCTGGGAACTCGAATACCGGCGGTGGGCTCATTCCCGGCTGATCTGTGCCGCGGGACTGCGCGCTGTCGCCGGAAGCGCTCCCGCGGCGCAGTCGTCGGAGTGGGCCCGGCTCGCGGACCGGCTGGTTGCCGACGCCTCCGGGGATTGCCTGCATCCGTCCGGGCGTTGGCAGCGTGCCCCCGAGGCGTCCGAGGTGGACGCGGCACTGCTCCTGCCGGCGGTGCGTGGCGCCGTCTCGGCCGGAGATTCCCGTAGCCGGCTCACCCTGGAGTGTGTTCGCACCGAACTGGGGCACGACGGCTACCTCTACCGGTTTCGTCACCCAGGTCAGGCCCTCGACGAGGCGGAGGGCGCCTTCCTGCTGTGCGGTTTCGTCATGGCGCTGGCCGAACATCAGCAGGGCAATACCGTCCAGGCCGCCCGCTGGTTCGAGCGGAACCGCGCCGCCTGCGGGCCGGCGGGATTGTTCACCGAGGAATTCGACGTGGTGCAGCGTCAGCTGCGCGGCAACGTGCCACAGGCGTTCGTGCACGGGCTGCTGATCGAGTCCGCCCATCGACTCGCCGAACCCTGGGCAGGGAGCTGAATCCGGTACCGCCCCACCGCCCGCACATCCGAAGAACGGAGTTTCTGGACATGACCGATTCCGGGCAGCGGCAAGTCGTCGTCGTCACCGGCGCCAGTGGAGGGATCGGGCGCGCCGTCGCCCGCGCCTTCGCCGCCCGCCACGCCAGGGTGGCGCTGGTGGCTCGTGGTGAAACCGGCCTGCGGGCGGCCGAGCGCGAGGTGCGCGCCGCAGGCGGCGAAGCGCTGGTCCTGCCCACCGATATCTCCGATCCCGCCCGCGTCGACGCCGCCGCCCAGGCGACCGAAACGACGTTCGGACCCATCGACATCTGGGTCAATGTCGCGTTCACGTCCGTATTCGCCCCCTTCACCGAGATCTCGGCTGCCGAATACAGACGCGTCACCGAGGTCGACTACCTCGGCTACGTCTACGCGACGATGGCTGCGCTGCGGCTGATGAAACCTCGCGACGCCGGCACAATCGTGCAGGTCGGCTCCGCGCTGGCCTACCGCGGAATTCCCCTGCAGAGCGCCTATTGCGGTGCCAAGCACGCTGTCCAGGGCTTCCACGAGGCGCTGCGCTGCGAACTACTTCACGAACGCAGTGGTGTTCACGTCACCATGGTGCAGATGCCGGCGGTCAACACACCGCAGTTCTCCTGGGTGCGATCCCGCCTGCCGAACCACGCCCAGCCGGTGCCTCCGATCTTCCAGCCCGAAGTAGCCGCCCGCGCAGTCGTTTTCGCCGCCGACCATCCCCGTCGCCGCGAATACTGGGTCGGCGCCAGCACCGCGGCGACCCTGGCAGCCAACGCGTTCGCACCCGGCCTGCTGGATCGCTATCTCGCTCGCACCGGCTTCTCGTCCCAGCAAACCGACCGGCCACGCGATCCCGACCAGCCGGAAAACCTGTGGGCTCCCGCGGACGGGCCGCGCGGTCACGACTTCGGCGCCCACGGCGCCTTCGACGACAGGTCCCGCGACACCAGCGCCCAACTGTGGGCGTCGCAGCATCACGGGGCGATCGGAGCTGCCGTCGGGGTCTGCGCCGCGGCCGCGGCCGCACTGATCCGCAGAAGAATCCGGCGATGAATTCGCGTGGCTATCGGGGCTACGCGTAGGCGGGATAAGGATTTTCCCGGAGTACCCGCGCCAGGTGAGCGGCGTTGCGGGCCATGGTTGCGGTAGTGGTGGCGACAGCATCGGGTGTGTCGTCCAGATCGACATAGTCGACCCCGCTCATCGCCTCACCGTTCCAATAGGTGCAGCCCTGGGCCGGCACGGTGAAGCCGATATCGTCCAGGGATTGGAAGAGGTCCGCGGTGATCTTGTGGGCGCCGTCCTCGTTGCCGACGACGGCCGCGATGCCGACCTTGCCCACCATGGCAGGCCGATTCCGGTCATCGGTGACCGACAACTCGGCGTCGAGACGCTCGAGAACCCGCTGGGCGACCGAGGAGATATGTCCCAGCCAGGTCGGTGTCGCGATCAGCAAAATATCGGCGGCGGCGATCTGATCGCGCAGCTGCGGCCACTGATCGCCCTCGCCCTCGTCGCCGGTGATACCGGGCCGGATATCGAAATCCACGGCTCGCAACGTTTTTCCGGCCACGTCGTGATCGGACAGTGCGTGCAGGACCTGCCCGGCGATCAGTTCGGTACTGGACTGCCCCGGCGACGTCTTCAACGTGCAGTTGACGGCAACGGCGGTGAGCGGTTCGGTCATGATGCGGCTCCTGTCGCAAGTGTGCGGATGACTGCTGTCTGCCTGCTTCGCGCAGACCCGGTTCCCGGGGTCCGATCAGGCGTGCGGGGTGAGAGTCAATCGCGGCCGAGGGCGTGAGCCAGTTCTGATTTGTTCATTTTCGAGCGACCGTCGATATTGCGCTGACGGGCCTCGTTGTACAGCTGGTCGTAGGTGGGTCCCTGCGCCCCGCTGTGGGATCGTTTTCCACCTCGGTGTTGCGGTGAGACGTCGTTGACCGAAGACCGGCTGGCGGTGCGCGACTGTCCCGACTGAGCACGGTTCTTGTTGACGGTTCGTGCGCCGATTTCCTTGGCCCGTTTATCGCCGGCACCGCGGGACTTCTCCGAATCGCGGATGTGCTCGTATTCGCGTTCCTGTTTCGCTGTCCATTCCTTCGCCATCACATACCTCCTGTCGGGTAGCTCGCTGATGTCGTAACCGTGCCGATCTACCGGGCGACTACCCGGTCCAGGGCAAACGACACCGACGAACTAACCGGTATCTGTTTCGATTCGGTGCTGCGCGCGGCGTCACCGGTCGGTTGGTTTCGCACCGCCGGTGCGGGGTAGCGCCACATCAGTCCGTTTAGCGCCTCATTGATCGCAGGGGAGGCCCCGTGGGATTTCCAGAGCAGCAGCAGGACGTGCCGGGTGTGCAGTCGCGAATGACTCCACAGCCGGACTGCGGTGAGGACAGTTACCGAGGGTCGGGCAAACTCACCGGTAAGGCGGCGGTCGTCACCGGTGCCGACAGTGGAATCGGCCGCGCCGTCGCCATTGCCTTCGCCCGCGAGGGAGCCGACGTCCTGATCTCCTATCTCGACGAGCACGACGACGCGAAACAGGTGGTCGAGCTGGTCGAACAGGCAGGACGCAGGGCAGTGGCGGTAGCGGGCGACCTGTCCGATCCGCAACAGTGCCGGCAGGTGATCGACCGGTCCGCAACGGAATTCGGCAAGATCGACGTGCTGGTGAGCAACGCTGCCTACCAGATGACGCACCAGGGTCTCGACGAAATCTCGACCGAGGAGTTCGACTACACCTTCAAACTGAATGTCGGTGCGATGTTCAGTCTGGTGCAGGCGGCGGTGCCGCATATGCCGCCCGGGTCGTCGATCATCGGCAGTTCATCGGTGAATTCCGATACGCCCTCGCCGACGTTGGCCCCCTACGCGGCGACGAAAGCAGCCATCGCGAACTTGTGTGCCAGCCTGGCGCAGATGCTGGGGGACAAGGGCATTCGCGTCAACAGCGTGGCGCCCGGACCGATCTGGACCCCGCTGATCCCCTCGACGATGCCGGTCGAGAAGGCCCGCAATTTCGGCGATGACGTTCCCTTGGGGCGGGCCGGGCAGCCCGCTGAACTCGCGCCCTCCTACGTACTTCTCGCCTCCGACGACGGGAGCTACATCTCCGGTACTCGGCTGGGCGGTACTGCAGCGACCGCGAGATCTTCCTGCTGAAACTGCTCGTCGTCGCACTGCTGGTGGCCGGATTGGCTTCGGCACTGCAGGTTTCGGCGGCGGTCGGCGCATTCCTGCTGGGCATCGCGACCTCCGACTCGACCGCGCACAACGCCGCTGGTCATCGCGCTGCGCTTCGGCATTGGGTTACCGGACAGCCACTATTCCCGGCTGCGCTCACCTTCTGGAATCCGTCGACGACATCGACCTTGTGGTGTGGATTCCTGTCTGAGCGCTACCGGCATGTCGATCAGCGATATGCGGCAGTACGTGAAGGATGGGGCCCGCGGAGCGGCCGGCGCCGCGGACCAAGTGCTGCTGCTGACCGCTCGACACCAGGACTGGGAACAGGAGAGAAGCAGCATGAAGTACACACCGACCGACGAGATCAAGAGCGGCGCCGGACCAGCGGAGTGGTTCACCGGCGACGTTCGAATCGACGGCATGCGCAATCCCGACGAGCAGAGCGCTGTCGGCTGCGCGCACGTCCGCTTCGCCCCGGGCGCGCGCACCGCGTGGCACCATCACCCGAAGGGGCAGACCCTTTACGTCACCGATGGCATCGGTCTCGTCGCCACCCGCGGGGGAGGCGTTCAGGAGGTCCACCCCGGCGATGTGGTCTACATCGAACCCGGCGAGGAACACTGGCACGGCGCGACAGCCGACCGCTTCATGGCCCATGTCGCGATCCAGGAGGCAGACGAGAACGGCCAGGTCGTCACCTGGCTCGAGCACGTCAGCGACGACGAATACAGCGCATGAGCGCTGCCCGGCGGGCGGAAAGATGCACCGCCCCTTCGATGCCGGCGGTCACGGCTGTCGGCCGGACCTCTTTTCGAGTGGCTTCCGGCGCTCAGCGTTTCCACAGCGTTGCTCGACAAGACTGAAGGGGTGTCCGCGATTATCGAAACCTCCACGGTCTGCCGGACGAGGTCTGCGCCGAGTCGTCGAGCATGGACGTCGCGGCCGGCGCGACCTTCATCAGCGTAGCGCCGCGGCGAGATACGGCGCGGTGCCGCTGTGCGGTTCGGCGGCCGCCTTGGCCGGGGTGCCGGTGACGACCACGCGGCCGCCCTCGTTGCCCGCGCCGGGCCCGAGGTCGATGACATGATCGGCCTGGACCACCACCCGCATGTCGAGTTCGGCGACCACGACAGTATTGCCCTCGTCCACCAGTTTCTGCAGATGCAGCATCAGCCGGTCGGTGTCGGCCGGATGTAGCCCCGAGGTAGGTTCGTCGAGCACATAGAGGGCGTCGCCGCGATGGGCGCGCTGTAGTTCGGTGGCGAGCTTGACCCGTTGGGCCTCGCCGCCGGACAGTTCGGTCGCCGGTTGTCCCAGCCGCAGATAGCCGAGTCCGACATCACACAGAACCGTCAGCGAGCGCAGGATGTCGGTGTCGCCGTCGAAGAACGCCCGCGCCTCGTCGACGCTCATCTCCAGAACCTCGGCGATATTGCGGCCCTGCCACGTGATTTCGAGTGTGCTCGCCTGGTAACGGGAGCCATGACAGTCCGGGCACGGCGTGTAAACGCTGGGCAGGAACAGTAATTCGACCATCACCCAGCCCTCGCCCTCACATGTCGGGCATCGCCCGGACGCGACGTTGAACGAGAAGCGGCCCGCGTTGTAGTGCCTGCGCCGTGCCTTCGGCGTGCCGGCGAAACGGCGGCGGATGTAATCGAACATCCCGGTGTAGGTGGCGACATTCGAACGGGGAGTGCGGCCGATCGGTTTCTGGTCGATGCACACAACCCGGCGCAGATCGCCGACTCCGCCGACAATCGTGCCGTCGACGGCCTGCGACTCATCGGAGAGCAGCAGGTCGTCTCCGTCGTCGGCGGCTGTGATCACCGGATGGCCGACATGCTCACCGACCAGCGCAGGGAGCGCTTGACTGACCAGGCTCGATTTCCCGGAACCCGAGACACCGGTGACAGCGGTCAGGCATTTCAGTGGGAACGACACCGACACGTCGCGTAAATTGTTGCGGCGCACCTTCTTCAGTCTCAACCATTCCTCCGCGCGCCGCGGCGGGCCGGGTGCCGGCCGTTCGTGATCGAACAGATAGCGACGGGTCGCAGATTCGGCGACGTCGCTCAAGCCTTCGGGCGGTCCGCTGTGCAGAATCCGGCCGCCGTTCTCGCCCGCGCCGGGACCGAGATCGACCAGCCAGTCGGCGGCGCCGATGATATCGAGCGAGTGCTCGACGACGAACACGCTGTTGCCGCGGCGCTTCAACCCTTCCAGAATGCCCAGCAGGGCGTCGCGGTCGCGCGGGTGCAGACCCGCCGACGGCTCGTCGAGGACGTACACGACTCCGAAGAGCTGCGACGAGAGTTGCGTCGCCAGCCGCACGCGCTGCAACTCGCCCGACGACAGGGTCGGTGTGCTGCGGTCCAACGACAGATAGCCCAGGCCCAGGTCGGTGACCGGCCGCAGCCGCTCCAGCAGTTCGGCGGCCAAACGCTGTGCGGCAGCACACTTTTCGACCGACATATTCGGCGCGTTACGCACATCCGGAGCCGCATCGTGTGCGGAGCCGCCGGCCGCGACCCGTTTCGCTGCCGCTGTGCGCCGAGCCGACTCGTCGAGTACGGCGCCGGAGCCGACATCGGTCGGGCGCCAGTTCTCGGCAAGCACCCGCGACAACAGATCGGCGAGCCGGGCCAGGGGGAGTGCGGAGAATTCGGCGACGTCGAGCCCTTCGAACGTCACCGACAGAGCCTGCGGTGTGAGCAGTTTTCCGCCGCAGGTAGAGCACACCGCACTGCTGACGAATCGGGACACCCTCTTCTTCACCGAGGCGCTCTTGGTGTTGGCGAACGTGTCCAGGACGTACCGGCGCGCACCGGTGAACGTGCCCTGATAACTGGGGTCCATCTCCTGTTTCAGCGCACGGCGCGTCTGCGCGGGGGTGAAACCCGCGTACACCGGCACCGTCGGGTGCTCGTCGGTATAGAGGATCCAGTCACGGTCCTTCTTCGGCAGGTCTCGCCAGGGCCGGTCGACGTCGTATCCGAGCGACACCAGAATGTCGCGGAGGTTCTGACCGTGCCAGGCAGGCGGCCAGGAAGCGATCGCCCGATCCCGGATCGTCAACGACGGGTCGGGCACCATCAGTGTCTCGGGCACCTCGTACACCCGGCCGAGACCGTGACAGGTGGGACAGGCGCCCTGCACGGTGTTCGGTGAAAAGTCCTCGGCATAGAGCATCGGTTGCTTCGCGGGGGGCACAATCGACGTCGGCGAGATTGTGCTCCCGCGCGCCGCGCACCTGGACGCAGGCAGGAACAACGCTCGGCGGGCCCCCGCCCGGCGTCCGCTTGCGCGCGGAAGTACCTGTCATCACCTGCCTCACGTCGACGGTGATCGATCCGGTGCCGAAAAGGTGCTCCAGTTCGCATCGGTTACCCAGGACGCGTCGCTTATATCCGTTCGGCGAAATCCACGGCCCCGAGGGTCTCGAGCGGCGCGCGCGGATGTATGTTGCCGCGCAATCCCAGAACACCGACGGCAATCGCGCACCCAGCGGCGGCCGGGTCGACCATCGATAGCAGATCTTCCGCCGCTACCCGTGGCCAACGGCGTGCGCGGCAGCCCCTGTCGGACCCGCGACCTAGGCTGGACTCGTGATGCCCGACCGTGCGATCCTCGATGCCCGCCTCGGCGAGATCGCCCGGCACCCGTTCCGGGCGAAATTCCACCTGCGCGCACCCAAGCGAGAATTCGTCGCGCTGCGCGGTATGCCGGTGGTGCGACAGCACGCCGCCGACCTCATCGGCAAACGCCTCGCCCTGGCCCATCCCGCCAGGGACGGCAAACAAACTCCGTGGGGCGGCCATCCGGTATTTCGCGCTCAACATGCCACGGGTACCTGCTGCCGCGGCTGTTTGCAGCGCACCCACGGTGTCGCCAAGGGCCACGAGCTGACCACCCGCGAACGCGAGTACGTCGTCGAAATCATCTGCCGCTGGATCGAACTGGAATGCGCGCACCGGAACCCAGCGGCGAGCCGATGACGAGTTCTGCCGATCAGAGCTCGGGTTCGGACGCGGCGGCGACACGTTCGAGTGCCTGGAGATCCTTCTCGATGACGCCGTAGAGCAGGTAGGCGAGCACAAACCCGATGATGCCGCCGATACACAGGATGCGCACCGCCCAGACGATGGATTCGATATCGGGGGCCGACAGGAAGGTGACGCCGGTGACGCCGACCAGCGGTACCGCCGCGGCAACGGTGAGGAAGAGGCCGGTGCACCGGGCGAGGCGACGCAGATGCTCGACATCGGCCGCGTCGGAGCGTCCGTGCACCAGGAACAGCGGATACAGGAATCGCACCACGTACCAGGTGATCGCGAAGTAGGGATACGCCAAGGCGACCGCACCGCACACGACCACCGACAGCAGGAAATGCGCGTAGGTGCCGCGGGGGACACCCCCGGCAACGAGATTCAACATGACCGGAAACAGCACGCCGCCGAGAAACCAGAGCACGAAAGCGATTGCGGTCACCCGATTCCCGAGGCGCAACGCATCGATGCGAGCCCCGGTCAGCGTCGCGTCCGGATAGTCCCGGCCACGGTGGAGTCCCACGGATATCTGCAGCAGATGGCGCGCGGTATAGAGAATCAGCGCGGTGGCCACGACGATCGCCAGCGGATACAACACCTGAGCGACACCGTGAAAGGACTTCTGCACCTCGGGCGTGAGCTTCGCGACGATCAACGTCTTATTGTAGTAGTAGTTGTACCAAACTGCCGCGATGTTCGGAACGGCGATCGCGACCGCGAGAATCGGTATCGGCCACAACGGACCGCTCAATCGGTGACCGTGCGGCGGAGCATCGACCAGATTCCGGGCCCGCGGGTCCAGGCACAGCTCGAATTGCTGCGCGAGTTCCGCACCGCCGGCCCACCGATCGGCACGGTCCGGCTCCAGACAGGTCAGCAGCACACGGCGCAGCGAGGACGGGCAATCGGGCGGAAGATCGTCCAGAAATTGCGGCGCGATCGGCCGCCGGCGCAATTCCAGCAGCTGCTCCATCGAGGCCTGGGAATCGGTGGCCTCGATCCGGGGAAACGGCCGCTGCCCGGTCAACAGCTCCCACAGCATCACGCCGAGGGCGTAGATATCGCTGCGGGTGTCGAGGTCGGCGATCGTGCCGGGCAGGTGCGGATGGCTCGCCTCGAGGTGTTCGGGCGACATGTAGGCCAGCGATCCGCCGAAATACGTCACCGGACTGCTGCCCGCGACGTGATCGCTGAAGCTGATGTTGAAATCGGCCAATTTGGGTGTGCCATTGGCGGACAGCAGCACATTCGCCGGTTTGATGTCGCGATGCAGCACCCCGCGCCGTTCGGCGTAGGCGAGCGCTTCGGCGAGCCGGCGTCCCAGCCAGGCCACCGTCTCGGGCCACGACAGCGCCGCCACCTCGTCGCGGGCGCGCAGGCCGGAGGTCGGTAGCTCGCCCTTGTCCTCCAGCGCCTCGTCGACCACGTCGAGCAGCAGTTGCCCAGAGCGCTGTTGCGGCGGTGCCACGCGGACCCGCTCCAACACCGACGACAACGTCCCGCCCGGCACGTACTGCATATACAGCAGCTTCAGCCCGCGATCCGGCAGCACCCGCTGGTCGTACACACGCACGATGGACTCGTGATCCAACTGGGCGAGGGTCTGCGGTTCGGTGCCGTGATCAGCGGAGATCTTCACCGCGACCAGCCGCTGCATCGAACGCTGTCGCGCCAGGAACACCTTGGCGAACGCACCATGGCCCAGCTCCAGCAGCAGATCGAAATCGTCGATCCGGAGGCCGGGCTCGACGCCGTCGCCGGGCCCGGGGGCGTCCGGCCGCGCGCCGATCGGCTGCGGCTCGGTATGCACCGTCGGATCGAAGGCCCCGGTGGCATCGCCCTCTGATCGGGCCATGCTGAATCTTATCGCGCAGCACCGGCCGCGGCAGCGCGATCCTCAGCCTGCGCTCTGCGCGTGCAGGGATTTCGCGGTGGGGGAGTTGGGAGTCGCCGCCGGGTCGGGATGTGTACCCAGGACGCGATCCGCGGTGCCGGAAGTGGTGACCGTGAACCAGTAGTGCTCGTTCTTGAAGTGGTGCAGACGGTGATTCTGCCTGACCGCCTTGAAGAGACGAGTTCGCGGCTGGTAGTCGGAATGGATCAGGTAGTGGGTCCACTCGTAGTTCAGTCCGAGCGCTCCGATCGTGGTCAGGAAGATCAGGCCCAGACCCACCCGCGGAAAGGCCAGTAGCGCGATGACGAGTAGTGCGGGCAGCAGCCACACGAAGGTCGGCCACGGGATGAAGGTCAGGCCCACATCGCGCGGATCGGCATGGTGCGCACGATGTTTGCGGGCCAGCAGCGAATCCAGAGTCAGCCCGCCGATCCGGCGCGGCCGCCAGTGCAGCACGCAGACGTGGATCACCCACTCGGTGAAGGGGAACAGTGCGAGCATGACAGCGGGCACGACGGCATCGGTGTACTGCCAGTCGCCGACGACGATCCGAGCCGCCGCCGCGGCTGCCAGCAGGCCGACGATGATCCACGGTGACGGGTGGCGTGCGAACTCGCGCGCGGCCTCGATCAGCGAGAGGTCTCGCCGACGGCCGCGGATGTCGGTCTTCGCGTTGCGTGTCCGCGCGGTGGCGTTCATGGTGTGTTCTCCTCGAGGTGGCGCAGCAATGTCTCGAACTCTGTTGTCGCCGTTGCCAACAGCCGCTCGGCGGCTTGCCGGGCAGTGGTCGCGTCACCGGCGGTGATCGCCTCGGCAAGGGCGCGATACCGGTCGATCCGGCCGACCTCGGGCGCCATCACCTGCGCCAGGGCCACCATCGCCGGTTCGTAGACGGCTCGCAGATCGTTGAACAGCAGCCGGTACACGATGGAATCCGCGGCATCGACCACGTGATCCCAGAAGCTCAAGGCCTCCAACTGCTGTGCGAGCGGGTCGGATTGCGTGGCAAGCGATTCCACGGCATCGCTCAGCATCTCGGCCAGACCGGGCGCGCCGCGTTCGGCTGCCAGGCCGGCGACCTCACGGCCCATCGCCAGTCGCGCCTGGAGAATGCTCCGCAGCACATCGTGATCGAGACGGCCCGCCCGCAGGATCAGCCGGGGCAGCAGAGCCAGTCCGGCCGCCCGACGGAAGTCGCGCACGGTGGTCGCCCCACCCTGACGCACCTCCACCAGCCCACTGTGTGCCAGCCGTTGCAGGGCCTCGCGCACCGTGGGCCGCGATACTCCCAGTACCTCGGCCAACTGCCGCTCGGCGGGTAGCGCCGCTCCGGGCTCCAACTCTCCGTCGAGCACCTCGCCCACGAGCTGGTCGTACACCGAATCCGGCGCGGTCCTTCGATCGAATCCGTCGCAATGCCACACCCGAACAGTAGGCACGCGATGGACAGGGGTCAAGTGGTCAGACCAGTTCGACGGCACGATGAACGAGCCGGGTGGCCACCCAGATCTCTGTTACTTGACATAATGTAGATTATCGGTGAAATGGAGACGTTACTTCAGGGCGGTGATTGTGCTGTGTGGCAACACTATTCAGCACTCGACCTCGGCCGTCGCCGCCCTGTCGCGGCTTGGTGTTCGGTTCGGCGTGCGGGTATTGGGTTCCGCGAGCCGGCGTCCAGGTGTTGATCTTGAATTTTCTGGCGATATGCCGATTGGCCGGAAAATTTCCATCCACCCTTGCGGCCCCGATTGTCGCTCCCGGGCCCGTTCGGCTCGCTGCCACCAAAACATCACTGTGACAAATCGATTGAGCGTTTCTCTGAACTGGCTATCCCGTCGGACGACTTCGCCGCATGAAGTCGATATGGCGCACGCGGAAGATCTCGTACGATGAGGCTCGGAGGTATCGGTTGTGCGGCAACATCGAAGTCGCGCGCCGACCCGAATGTGAGACTTACCGAAGTGAGCCACTCCCCTGTGGGTTTCACGGAGGACTCCAGCCCTTCCCTTCAAATTGTCACTGTGACAATTTGAAGAGCTGACCCGGCGCGATCACCACACCCTGGCATCATTCGGAGTGGATCGACAGCGCGATCAGCATGGCCGTTCGCTTGCCCGGATCATCCAGATCGAGGAAGTCGAACCGGCGCATCCGCTGCAATCGATGCCGCACCGTATTGGGATGGACGCCCAGGGTGCGGGCCGCGGCGGCGGGGTCGCCGTGCGCCTCGAGCCAGGCCTTCAGCGTCGGTACGTACTGGGTGCTGTTGAGTATGTCGGACTCCGTGAGCTGAGCGATCGGATCACGGGATGGCAGTCTGCCGGTCGCGGCCATCGACTTCAGGCGCTGGATCAGCACGCGATCCCACGCGGTGTCGTAGCAGTGCGGTGCCCGGGTGGTCGCGGACAAGGCCATACATTCATCGGCTTCCTGCCGGCTCGCGGTCAGCTCCCGCACCCCGGCGACTCCGCCGATCCCGGCCACCACCTCTATATGGGCGGGTAGGCCGGCGGCGATATCGGCGATCCATCGATACGCCGGCGCGGGGTCGGCACCGGCCGGGAGCAGGGTGTAGACGGTGTTGCCGAACAAGGTGCTGCGGCCCGGACGCGACCATCCGAATCCGGTGGTTGCGCGTTCGAATGCCAGCAGGATTCCGGCATTGCGTTCCTGTTCCGCATGCGCCTGCAAGGCGATCACCCGCAGATGCTGGGGCGCGATCCCGAGTTTGCCGATCGCGGACTCGGCGTCCGGGCTGCCTTCGATCAGCTCGATGACCAACTCGGACTCCACCTGACGTTCCAGATCGGCGCTGACGCGCGAACGCAGCAGATGCAAAGCGACGGTGTGTGCGCCTTCCTGCAGAATCGCCGCCCGTTGCGGCGGTAGCGGTTCGGGGCCCGAAACCCATACCGAGCCGAGGAGTTCGCGTCCGGCCCGCACCGCCGCCACGGTCCGTCCGTGGAGTCCGTGCTCGGGTGACGGCGGAATGTGCAAAGGTGCATCGGATGCGGCCAGATGGGCGAATACGCCCCGGCCTTCGAAGAACCGGTGCATGTGCTCGGGTATGCGCCGGCCGAGGATGGTGTCCGATCGCACCGGGTCGGTGCCGTGGTGGGCGGTCGAATACGCCATGACGCGGGAGAGTTGGTCCTCGATGGTGACCGGGCCGTCGAGGGAGGCGGAGATGGTGTCGGCGAGTGCGAACAGATCGCTGGGGCCGCGGCCGGATTCGGTCTCGCGGCCTTCGAGGACGAGTCCGTAGACGACGGAGGCGATCTGGCTCCACGACACATTCGGGTCGACGGTGAGCAGTGCCGATCCGGAGTCCTCGAGGGCCCGGCGGACCTGTTCACCGGGCGGTTCGGTGGTGCGGGTGACGATGACGGCGGCGCGGGCGTCGGCGGCGAGCGCGAGAGTGTGCGCGAGATCGGTGGCGCCGACGGCGAGGAAGACGTCTCCGGTGGCGGCGTGTGGGCGGATCGGGTCGTGGACCGCGACGCTGTGTAGTTCGAGATCGCGGTGCGCAGCGGTGCCGTGCAGTCGCGCACCGTACCGGCTGAGGATGTTGATCAGGCGGTCGAGTTTGACCATCGGGCCTGCTCACCTGTACTTTCCGGTATCGTCGCGCGCTCGGCTGTGTTCGAGGACTACAACGATGATCCATCAGATTGTGCTGCGGTGACAACATGACGGGTGGTCGGGCGGGTCAATCTGGAAGTGAATCCACAGTGCGGCGGATGGGGTGTCGCCTGCGGTTCGGGTGTTGGCAGGTCGATGCGGAGAATGAGATGACCGGAATCGAAAGTGTGTGGCTGACGCGGGAGGCGTATGAGCGCCTGCGGCGGGAGTTGACGGAGTTGCGTGCGGCTCAGCATGGGCACGTGGGCGAGGACAGCGAGTTCGCGGCCGGTCGGCGGTTGCGGCGGCTGGAGTTGGAGGAGTTGCTGGACCGCGCGGTGGTCGGGCAGGTTCCGGCCGATGACGGTATCGCCGAACCCGGGATGGTGCTGACCGTCCGATTCGACGACGAGCAGACCGAGACGTTCCTGCTGGGTCGGCGTGACGGTGCCGATACCGATGAGCTGGAGGTGTATTCGCCGGAGTCGCCGCTGGGCAATGCGCTGTCGGGTGCGCGCCCGGGGCAGGTGTGTTCCTATCGGGTTCCCAGTGGGGAGTCGGTGAGTGTGACGTTGCTCGAGGCAGTTCCCTACGGCATGCATCAGCGGCGGCGTTGACCGTGTTCGCATGCGGCGCGCCCGGACGGGATAAGGGGGTGTGACGTGGATTGGCCGCATGTGCTCGAGTTCGCCGGTGTCACGGTGGCTGCCGGGGCCGTCGTGCTGGTTGTGATCCCCCGGAAAGTGAGTCGTCGATTGTGTTCGCGGTGCGGACACTCGAATATCGTTCACGATCCGGTGTCGGGGCGGTGCCGTAGTTCCGTGGATGCGGGGCTGGCCCTCCCCCGTGTGGACGGTGCCGATCGGCGCGCGGCGCGGTGCCGGTGCGACGGTTTCCATGGTGAGCGGCGATCGGGCGCCGGCGCGGCGCTCTCGTCGCGTGAATCGTCGCAGAGGTGATGAGGCGCAGAGGTCGCGCAGAGGAGTTCGCCGGCGATGATGTGTCGTGGCGGCGTGTGCGGTGTGACGACCGGGGCGTTTCGGCGCGCTGTGCTACTTTTGTGATCGGCGTCACGCGGCTCGCAGGGTGGCCAAATGCGGGAGAATGTCTCGGCCGGCCGCGATCCTCTCGGTGTGGCCGAGGCGCGAAAGGATGATGACTGCGATGACCGAATCCGGTAGCGATATCAATATCGATATACCCGCCAGCGGCACGGGTTGTGCCGAATGTCTGGCCGCCGGCGGCTGGTGGGTGCATCTGCGCCGGTGTGCGCGCTGCGGGCACGTCGGCTGCTGCGACACCTCCCCCGCCCAGCACGCCACCGCTCACTTCCGCAGCACCGGGCATGCGATCATTCAGAGTTTCGAGCCGGGTGAGGATTGGTTCTTCGACTATCGTGACGGCGCGGTGGGTACCGGGCCGGAGCTGGCGGCGCCGACGAGTCACCCGGACGAGCAACCGGTTCCGGGGCCGGCGGGCAGTGTGCCCACCGACTGGCAGGCTCACGTTCACTGAATTATTTACTGCCACAGTGCATTTCACGTATGAATAGGTAGCGCGAGTCTGCGCGGCGACCTGTGGCGACCACCGCATCCCGCCAAGCCCACCACATCGCCAGATCCAAGATCGTTGCCATCGAAGCCGGACTGCTCGCACTGAGCCTCGCACTCGAGCCGATCGGATCGCCGAAAACCTATGAGGTGAACTGACTTCCGTGATCGGCGTGGACGATCCCGCCTGGTGCGGGGCGGCGGTTTCGGAGCGCCATGTCCAGCGCGTTGACCACGAGGGTGGAGTCTGGCGGGAGTCGATTGACCACCCGACGATGCGGCGGCTGAAGGCGTCCAGGACCGCAGCGCAGTAGACCCTGCCTCCTCTGGCTTGGATTCCAGCAGTCGTCGCAACGGCTGGACCATGAAGCGTCCATTAAAGCAGCCAGGCGTTCGGCTGGTGTGTCCCAGTCGAGGGATTTTGGTGGGCGGCCGTTGAGTTCCTCGGCGACTGTGCGGAGCGCATCTGGATTGTGGATGCGTAAGTCTGATCGTCGCGGAAAGTATTGCCGCAGAAGTGGAGTGGTCCCCGAAAGTTGGACCTTGAAATTAAACCTTATGCGGCGGTAGAGGTTTGGGCGAGGTACTCGTCGGGGCTGAGGTAGCCGAGCCGTTGTTGGATGCGGGTCGTGTTCCACCACTGTAGGTAGTCGGTCAGTCCGGCATGGAACTCGTCAATGGTCGCGGGCTGCTGGATTCGGAACCATTCCTCTTTGAGATGGCTGAAGAATCCTTCCATGACGGCGTTGTCGAGGCACGTGCCCTTTCTGGACATGGATTGCGTGAGGCCGGCCTCGCCTCGTCCTCGGTGTTGACGGCCTTGCCGACGAAGTAGTTTGGGCGCAATCTGGACAGGAAGTCGTGGTTCTAATCGGTGCTCAGGGACAGCGCAGCAAGGATGCCCTCCCCGGAATCCAACACTCAAAATCTGAGCTAACACAGGTGCCCGAAACCTCGATGGCTCAGACAACATCCATCATAAAGACCGGGACACCCTATGCCCTCGCCCTACACGCAACCTGAATCATTCCCCCTGCGCGGCGCGCGGGCTGGGCACGGCTGTGTGGTGGCCACCAGCGATTCCTTCATCGGCAACGAGCTGATCGATTGGGCCAGCCAATAAGTAGGCCAACACCGCATGGTCGGCCGGCCGAGCGTGCTCTGCTGTCCTACCGGGCCCGGGTCGGCTCGCTGATTCAGCGGCGAGAGGAGCTGGATGACCGTGGCCGGGTCCGTGTCGGCTTGTGAGATCGATGTTTGCAAGGGTGGGTGCACGGTCGACGGCCCGGAAGGTGCCGGATAGGAGGTGTTGGTCGGTGACGGTCAAGATGTTCGGTGTATTCGGGCTGTTGTGCGGGCTGGTATCGGTGGGCATCTTCCAGCTGTGGTGGACCATCGCGCGGCCGCGTGAGACGATCCAGGTCGGGGCCGACTACTACGGATATCACCGGGGCACCATCGTCGACGTCGGCGTACCCACCGTGGGGTACTGGCTGTACCCGGTGCTGTTCGCGGCGCCGGTGCTACTGAGTCTGGTCGTGGGGTTCGCGCTGGCGCGGACGGGGTGGCGGTTATCCCGAGCTGGTTAGCGTGTGGGCTGTGCTCCTTCGGTCGGATGTAGACATCGGCGCCCGAACGCGCTGCCCTGTTCCCGGTCGAGGATTGTCTCGCTCTTGTTCTGCAGGGCGAACAGGTACACCAGCAGGGACACGAAGATGACGACGGTCGCGTATCCGATGAACCAGGCGACGTGGTCGCTGTTCTTCGCGGCCTCGTAGATCATCGGCCCGGTACCGCCGAATACCGAATTCGCCAGTGCGTAGCCGATACCCACGCCGAGGGCCCGGATATGCGAGGGGAACAGTTCCGCTTTGACGATGGCGTTGATCGAGGTGTACCCGGTGAGCACGATGTAGGCGATCCCCGTCACCAGCAGGGTCGCCGCGACCGAGGTCGCATGCTGCAGGTAGGTGATGAGGAACCAGGTGTAGGCGACGCCGCCGACGCCGAAGAACACCAGCATGGGTTTACGCCCGATCCTGTCGCTGATCATCCCGGCGACCGGTTGCAGGAGCATCAGGAAGATCAATCCGGCGAGGTTGATCCAGGTGGCGGTCATCCCCCGGTCTGCGAACGCGGTCTTGATCATCGCGGGAGCGTTCACGCTGTAGACGTAGAACGCGAGGGTGCCGCCCATGGTCACCAGGAAACACAGCAGCAGTGTCCGCCAGTAGTTGCCGACCAGCTCCCGCAACGAACCCGATTCGGTGTCCTCGCCTCGTTGAACGGCTGCGAGCTGCTCGACGCTGAGCGATTCGTCCATACTGCGGCGCAGCCAGAACACGACCACCGCGGCGACACCGCCGATGAAAAATGCGATCCGCCAGCCGAAGTCGGAGAGCTGGGGTTTGTCCAGGAACAGTTGCAACACCAGCAGGGTGAGCTGGGCGAGTACGTGTCCGCCGACAAGGGTCACGTACTGGAAGGACGAGAAGAACCCGCGACGGTCGCGGGTCGCGGCCTCGGACATGTAGGTCGCGGAGGCGCCGTATTCACCGCCGGTCGCGAATCCCTGCACCAGTCTGCACAGGATCAGGATCGCCGCGGCCCCGGCGCCGATCACCTCCCGGCCCGGCACCAGTGCGATCACCAGCGAACACGCCGCCATCAGGGACACGCTGAAGGTGAGTGCCGTGCGCCGCCCATACCGGTCGGCGTAGCGACCGAAGAACCACGACCCCACCGGCCGCGTGATGAACGTGACCGCGAAGATCGCGTACACATAGACGGTGGAGTTCTTGTCCGCCGAATCGAAGAAATGACCTTCGAAGTACGAGGCGAACACCGTGTAGACATAGACGTCGTACCACTCGACGAGGTTGCCGGACGAGCCGCGCAGTGTGTTCCACACCGCGCGGCGGGTCGCCGCGCGCGAGGTTTCCGCTTCGCCTGCCGGTTCGGGTTCCCCCGGAACGGCGGGGCCTGCGGTAGCGGTTTCGGACATTCGCGATGTTCTCCCGTTCACCAGTGCGCGTCGGCGCGCTGCCGCGACGCCACATGCTCAGTGTGCAGGTAAAGGGAAAGTGTGGCGACGACGACGGAATCCCCGGACACGGGGGCACCGCTTCAGGGGTCACAATTGGCCTGCGAGCAGGGCTGCCGTGCGCTGTCACTGTTGATCACTGCGGGTCAGGCAGGTGACAGCCCCCATTTCACAGCGGTCCTCGACGGGATCGAGGTGCCCAAAGTTGGCGGCGGCCGGCCACGATCACGCCCGATTCGAGTGCTGGCCGACAAAGCGTATTCCAGTCGCGGGAATCGAGACTGGCTACGCCGGCACGGAATCCGGGTGACCATCCCAGTTCCGGCGGACCAGGCTGCGCATCGCCGCAACCGCGGTGCGGGCGGTGGCAGACCGCCAGCGTTCGATCCGGTTGTCTACCGAGACCGCAACGCTGTCGAACGTGGCATCAACCAACTCAAACAGCATCGGGCGGTGGCCACTCGCTACGAGAAACTCGCCGTCCGCTACCTGGCCACCGTCCATATCGCCGCGATCAGTCAATGGCTCAAACACGAGTGAGACCGAGCGAACCCCGCTCTCACCACTTCGAAACACTCCCTAAGCGCCGGCCACGCCCATCCTGTCTCCGGCATCGCTCTGCTCGGCGACGGTCAGAATCTGACGTCGCTTCCGCCAGCAACGCGCAGCACGCTTCTCCCAGTCATCGGCATCGAGTTCGATTGCCGCCAGGACAACCCGGGTCAGATCCAGTAGGAGCAGATACCGTCGTCGGTCTCGGCGGGCCGGCCGCCGCCGCAGGCCTCGATGACACCGCGAGATCCGGCATTGTCGAACCGGCAGGTGAGCAGAGCGGGACGGATACCGAGATCGGCTGCCAGGCACAGTGTTTGGCGCAGAATCTCGGTTCCGTGCCCGCGTCGGCGTTGCTCGGGCGCGACGATGTAGCCGATATGAACACCCCACCGCGTCAATTCCTCGGTGAGCCGGTGGCGGATGTCGCTACTGCCGACCAGCACGCCGCCGACCTCGGCGACAAGGAACGTGTACGGCACCACACCTGCGGCCAAACCGACGCCCGCACGGGCGTTGTCCTGGACGAGCAGATACTCCGACCAGGTCATGCCGGGCCGGTAGTCCTTGGCGAGAATCCCGCCGTCGGCGGTGATCGCCGCACGCAGGTCGAGGAAGGCGTCCTCGTCGTGAGATTGCAACGGTCGCACGATCAACTGAGCGGCGGTCATGGCTCCGATGCTGCAGCGGGGTGTCGTCGGGCGCAACCAGGTTTCGCCCGCGATCTCGCAGCGAGTCTCTGCCAGAGGCCGCCGTGACCTCTATCTTCTCGACTCTAGAGCCTCGAACCCCCTGTGTAGCATGCCCTTTCATCATCGTCGCAGGAGGACGGTATGAGCACTGAACCTTCGCCCGCAGGTGGGCGGGTCTTCGCCTACTTCGAGCCGACCGCTGACGGGATGGCGGTGAAGAAGTCCACCGCACCAGTGGACTGGCTCGAACCCCGGCCGCACCGAAGCGGCTGCGTCTGTAATGTGAGGATTGGTTCTACGACTATCGCGATGGGGCAGTGGGTACCGGTCCGGAGTTGGCGGCGCCGACGAGTCATCCGGAGACGCAGCCGGTTCCGGGGTCGGCTGGCGCTGTGCCCGCCGACTGGCAACGTTACGTTCACTGAATTATTCATGGCCACAGCGTATTTCGTGCATGACGGGTAGCCCTGGTCTGAGCGGTGACCTGTCTGGCAGCTCGATGGATCGAGCTGCTCGTGGCGCCGGCGGTCAGCGGTTCTTGGCGACGGCGTGCAGAAAGTCTTTGTTGAGGCGGCCGATGACGTCCTGGGGAATTTCTTTGGGGCACGCGGCGGTGCACTCACCAGTGTTTGTGCGGCCGCCGAATCCCAACTTGTCGTGTGTCTCCAGCATGCCGGCGATCCGGGAGTACCGCTCCGGTTGTCCCTGTGGCAGCAGGCCTAGATGGGTGACCTTGGCGGCGGTGAACAGCATGGCCGAACCGTTGGGACAGGCGGCCACGCAGGCGCCACAGCCGGTGCACTCGGCTGCCTGGAAAGCGAAGTCGGCGTCGGGCTTCGGCACGGGTATCGAGTGGGCATCGGGTGCGGTGCCGGTCGGCGCGGTGATATAACCGCCCGCCTGGATGATCTTGTCGAGGGCGGAACGGTCGACAACCAGATCCTTTACCACGGGGAAGGCTTTGGCTCGCCACGATTCGACCGTGATGGTCTTCCGCGCGGTGCTGGAAAGCTTCCTCGTCGACGCGGCTGTCAGCGGCAGCCTCCCGGCTGGGGTCGAGTCGCTGCTCGCGTCCGCGGCGGGCAACTCGCACGGCAGAGCGTGAACCCGCATGGCATTGCGCACGTACGCGGCCGGTCTCGCTGGCACCGGGCAGACTGCGTTACCTACCTCCTGCACGCGATTCGAACATGCGCCGCCCTCGACAACTGGCCGACTACTGAACTGGCGAGCACCGGTGTCTTCGGTCTCATTACGGCGGTGGATCGCCCGCGGAAGTGGTCCTCCAGTGAGCCGCACCGGAAGGCCCGCGGGGGCGAGACCGCCGTAGGCGTCACCGGCAGGCTTCATCTGGATTGTTGTGTGGCACCGGAAGATACCGCACGTATCGTGCGTCCTCAGATGTGGATGTATCCGCCGGTGAAGGTGCCGTCGTCGAGGCGGGGGGCGACGGATTCTCCGCCGAGTGTGGCGCGCAATTCGATCTGCTCGTCTCGCACGACATGCATGACGGCGTTGATCAGTGCGAGGTGTGTGAATGCCTGGGGGTAGTTGCCCCAGTGCCGGCCGGTCAGGGGGTCGATCTCCTCGGCGTAGAGGCCCAGGGGGCTGGCGTATCCGAGCAATCGCTCGCACAGTTGCTTGGCTCGGTGTTTCTCGCCGATTTCCGAGAGTGCGGACACCAGCCAGAACGAGCAGATCGTGAAGGTGCCTTCTTCGCCGGCGCAGCCGTCGTCGGTTTCATCGTTGCGGTAGCGCAGCACCAGGCCGTCGTTGGTGAGTTCGTCGGCGATGGCGAGCACGGTTTTTCGTACCCGTTCGTCGTCGGGGGGAAGGAAGCGAACCAATGGGATGAGCAGGGTCGAGGCGTCGAGTGCCTGGCTGCCGTAGTACTGGGTGAATACGCCTCGCGAATCGACCGCGTTGGCGCAGATGTCGGCACGGATCTCATCTGCCGATCGTTGCCAGCGGGCGGCGCGTTCGAAGTCCTGGTGGATGCGGGCCAGGCGCGCGCCGCGGTCGGCGGCGACCCAGCACATGACCTTGCTGGAGGTGAAGTGCTGCGGTGCGCCGCGCACTTCCCAGATGCCGTTGTCGGGTTCGCGCCACACCGCGAGCGCACTTTTGACCGCCCAGCGCAGCAGCGGCCAGGTGCGGGCGTCGATCTGGTCCTGGTGGCGGGCGTAGAGGTAGACCGAGTCCAGCGCCGCGCCCCAGACATCGTGCTGGCGTTGACGATAGGCGTCGTTACCGATGCGCACCGGGCCGGCGTTGTCGTAGCCGCGCAGGTTGCCCAGCGTCTGTTCGCGCAGATCGGTTTCGCCGCCGATGCCGTACACGATCTGCATGTCCTGGGCGTCTTCGGCCAAATTGATGATGTGTGAGAAGTAGTCGTTGGCTTCCCAGTTGAAGCCCAGCGTGTACAGGCCCCACAGTGCGAAGGCGGAGTCCCGGATCCAGGTGTAGCGATAGTCCCAATTGCGTTCTCCGCCGGGAGTTTCCGGCAGTGATGTGGTGGGGGCGGCGACGATGGCGCCGGTCGGGGCGAAGGTCAGGCCTTTGAGGGTCAGGGCGCTGCGAGTGAGCTGGGCGCTCCATGGGTGGTCCGGGAATCGCCCGCCGGCCAGCCAGTGCCGCCAGTGGTGCACGGTCCGCTCCAGTCGTTCGCTTGCCTCTTCGGCGGTTTCGGGAGCCTCGCGGCTCCCCCACGACAGCGCGCAGAATCGGGTGTCACCACTCTTGAGCAGGGTGCGGGCGATCGCGCGTGAGCCCTCGAGGCCCAGGCGCAGGTCGGTGGTCAGCCGCAGCGGCAGATCGACTCCGTCGGCGCCGGCCAGGGCGAGGTGGTAGCTGTCGAGGTACTCCCAGGTTGTCCGCGCTCGGCCGTAGTCGTGGGCGGGCCGGCAGTCGAGGACGAACGGGATCTGTCCGGTCTCGCAGTGCACCATGCGCAGCAGGATGTGTTCGGCGTCGTAGTCGGTCGGCGCGCGGCGGTGTGCGCTGCGGCCGGGCTGCTGGTGTCGCCACGGGCCGACCAGCAGGACGTCACGTACGATTGCCCATCCTTCGCCACTGCGCCAGCTCGTCTCCATGATCAGGGTTCCGGGGATATACCGGCGATCGGCCGGGGTCGCGATGTCGTCGGGTGCGAAGCGGAACGATCCGGCGGAACGATCGAGGATGGCTCCGAAAACGCTCGGCGAATCCATCCGGGGCAGGCACATCCACTCGATGGCGCCGCTGGGCGCGATCAGGGCTGTGACCTCGGAATCTGAGATGAACGCGTAGTCGTCGATGCGTGGGAAAGCCGTGACCCGGGGGGTGGGTTCGGGATCGTTCATGCGATGCTCCCATTCGTCACCTGCTCGGCCCGCGGAGGCGCTGCTTCGATCGTAAGTCGGGGTCGGCGGGGTTTCCATGGGGTCGGGCGAGGTAAATATCTTCACGTATTCGGTTCTCTGGAAATTTGCCGAATGTGGTGTGGGAGCCGTGTTGCCGGACGACGATGAGGTGGTGAACGATCGAGAGCCGCGCCGCTCGACCGCCGGTCCGCACCACGCTGCCGTGCCGGTTTCCGATGGCGGTATGGATGCTCTGGCCACTGCGCGGCATCGGGGCCGCGCGGTGCGGCGGGCGTGGGCCGAGACCTTGGGGCCCGGGGAGCGTTCGGCGGTGTGGGCGTGGGCCGCGTTCACCACGACGTTCGGTGCCACGCGGGCGCTCACGCATTGGATCCGTGCCGGGCACGGACCCGCTGGTGGTGGAATCAGCGTGGGGGGCAGGCATTTTCACCATTACAACATCGGCATCGCGATGCTCGCGGGGGTCGGAATGGTGGCGGTGCGCGGAACCGAACGGGCCCGCCGTCATCCGGTGGTGGCCACCTCATATGGCGCCGGTTCGGCGCTGATCGTCGATGAGCTGGCATTGCTGCTGGATCTCGAGGATGTCTATTGGGCGCGCGAGGGCCGCACCAGTGTCGACGCGGCGATCCTGGTGATCGGTCTCGGCGGCGTGGTCGGCGCCGGGTTCGAATTCTGGCCGCGGGCCCGTCGCGCCCTGTGGGGGCGCTGACATATCGCAGGGTTATCCACCGTCGGTGCCGGGGTTGCGGGGGATACCGGGTGCGGGTGTGTGGCCGGGGTCGGCGTGCTTTCGCGACGAGTTGCTCGCGGAGTCCGGATCGACCTTGTCGGCCTGTTCCAGCTTCTCTGCGAGTTCGTCGCGGGAGTCGCCGGCATCGCTGCGGTGGGCGGCCGCCTGTTCTTTGAGGCCGGCGGCTTGTGCTGCCTTGATATCGGCCTCGGCCGAGGCCGCTCGGGCTTTGGCCGCGGTTTCATCGGCGAGAGCTTGGCGCCGGCCGACCTCGTGGGACTGTTCGGTGGCCTGCTCGCGAATGTCGGCGGCTTCGGCGCGGCGGCGTTCATTGCGTTTGGTCACGGCCATGCGGGTGATGGCGGCGATGATCAGAATTGCCGCGATCACGACGACAACGATGATGACGATCGTGGTGGTGGTACTCATCTCGACTCCTCGAACTCGATTGAGCGTGCGGTCGGCGACGGAATCGGCGTCAGTAGTAGTGACGGCGGCCGCCGACGGCGCGGCCCATCGATCCCAGGACCAGCAACACCAATCCGATGACGAGGAGCACGATCCCGATGATCCAGAGGATATGGATATTCAGCAGAAAACCGATGACGAGAAGAATGATTCCGAGAATGATCATGGTTGATACCTGATTCGCAGAATGACGCGATGGGCCTGCAAGGTGGGTATTCCGGCAGTTTTCAGAGCTACCCACTGGCTACACGCTGTCAATTCACTCAACCACCGCACACCCACGCTGTCAACGCGTCAGGACGACCTCGTCATGCCTCCGGCCGCGAGGGTGGGATCAGCCGGTGACGGCTCCCCGAGCGGCCGAGCCGACCAGCTTGCGGTACTTGGCCAGCACACCCGAGGTGTACTTCGGGGCCGGCGGCTCCCAGCCGCTCTTGCGTGCGGCGAGTTCGTTCTCGTCGATCTCGACGTCGAGGATGCGGTTGGCGACATCGAGGACGATCGGGTCACCGTCGGCGACGAAGGCGATCGGCCCGCCGTCGACCGCTTCGGGGGCGACGTGACCGACACACAAACCGGTTGTGCCGCCGGAGAATCGGCCATCGGTGAGCAGCAGGACATCCTTGCCCAGCCCCGCACCCTTGATCGCGCCGGTGATCGCGAGCATCTCACGCATGCCGGGGCCGCCCTTGGGGCCCTCGTACCGGATGACGACGACATCACCGGCCACGATCGTGCCGTTCTCCAGGGCATCCATGGCCGCGCGTTCGCCGTCGAACACCCGCGCGGTCCCGCGGAACACATCGGAGTCGAAGCCCGCGCTCTTCACCACGGCGCCTTCGGGGGCGAGGGTGCCGTGCAGGATGGTCAGCCCACCCGTCTTGTGGATCGGGCGATCGAGCGGGCGGATGACATCGCCGTCGAGCCCCAGCTCGATATGCGCCAGGTTCTCGGCCATGGTCTTGCCGGTCACCGTCAGCGTATTGCCGTGCAGCAGTCCGGCATCCAGCAGCGCCTTCATCACGACCGGGATGCCGCCGACCTTGTCGACATCGTTCATCACGTAGCGTCCGAACGGTTTGAGGTCACCCAGATGCGGCACCTTGTCACCGACGCGATTGAAGTCGGCGAGGGTCAGTTCGACTCCGGCCTCCCGGGCGATGGCCAGCAGATGCAGCACCGCGTTGGTGGAACCGCCGAGCGCCATGACCACGGTGATGGCGTTCTCGAACGCCTCGAGGGTCAAGATGTCGCGCGCGGTGATGCCCTCGCGGAGCAATCCGACCACCGCTTCACCGGACTTGCGGGCGTATTCGTCGCGGCGCCGGTCGGGGGCGGGTGGCGCGGCCGAACCGGGCAGGCTCATACCCAGCGCCTCGGCGGCCGAGGCCATCGTGTTGGCGGTGTACATTCCGCCGCACGCTCCCTCGCCCGGACAGATCGCCCGCTCGATCCGGTCGACCTCGTCGCGCCCGATCAAACCCTTCATACAGGCGCCGACCGCCTCGAACGCGTCGATGATCGTGACGTCGCGGCCGTCGATATTGCCCGGCAGGGTCGAGCCGGCGTAGAGGAACACACTCGCCAGATCCAGGCGCGCGGCGGCCATCAGCATGCCCGGCAGGCTCTTGTCGCAGCCGGCGAGCAGGACCGAACCGTCGAGACGCTCGGCCATCATGACGGTCTCGACCGAATCGGCGATGACCTCGCGACTCACCAGCGAGAAATGCATCCCCTCATGCCCCATCGAAATCCCGTCGGAGACCGAGATCGTGCCGAACTCGAGCGGATAACCGCCGCCGGTGTGCACGCCCTCCTTGACCGCCTTCGCCAGACGATCGAGCGACAGATTGCACGGGGTGATCTCGTTCCAGCTGGAGGCGACGCCGATCTGCGGTTTGCTCCAGTCGTCGTCGCCCATGCCGACAGCGCGAAGCATGCCGCGGGCAGCGGTTTTCTCCAGCCCGTCGGTGACATCGCGTGAGCGAGGCTTGATGTCGTGCTGCCTGTCGCGATCCGGTGCCATCGCACCAGCCTACGACCGCAGACGATCTCGCCCACACACGACACCGGCAATGATCCGATCAGGAACCGGCCGCGTATCGCGCGGCGAGCCGTTCCCACACCATCGGATCGGTGCGCGGACCGCCTGGGGTGGACGCGCCGTAACGCTCGATCTCCGCGGCGAGGTCGAGCGCAGCGGTCGGCGGGGTGCCCGGAGCCAGAGCCCGCTCGACGTATTCGTCGGGTACCAGCCAGCACACCTCGAACTCGATACCGTCGGGGTCGCGCCCGTAGAGCGCCTTGGTGGAACCGTGGTCGCTCGCACCGGTCAACGCCCGCGCCGCCGTCAGGCGTTCGCGCATGGTCGCGAGTTCGGCCAGCGTGTCGACCTCCCACGCCACGTGATAGAGCCCGACCGCACCGGGTGCCGATGTCGAGGGACCGCGGGACTGGAACAACCCGAGATCGTGGTCGTTGGCCGAACCCGGGTATCGCAGGAACGCGCCACCGGGAAAGCCGCCGGGTAGGCGCTGGAAGCCGAAGACCTCCTCGTAGAACTCGAGGCTGCGTCGTAGTTCCGAGACGCACAGGACGACATGATTGATCCCGCGCATGTCCGGCCGCCCTCCTCGACGGCAACACCGGCCCGCGTTGGGCGCAAACCGTTGTCCCCCAATACTCCCCCGAACCCACCGGCACCCGGCACCGGGTATCCCGGACAACGGGCACGCGGGCCTCGATGCGATGACCATCGACCATCGACCGGGAAAACTGTTTCGGCGCAAGGGATTGCAGCGTCCCGGCCGGGCCACCATTGCGCTTCGGTGATTGCCGACCGGATTCGGCCCGCGACGAACGGGCCGAATCCGTCGTGTTCACCAGCCGGAGCCGGAGCCGCCCGATCCGGTGTTCGCCAGGATGGTGCCGATGACCATCTGCGCGATACCAGCGACAGAGCCCAGAAATTCCACAGTGTCCTCCGACCTTCTCATCGCCACTTGTGCGGCGTAGCGGTGAACCTAGCCCGGAAAACTTGTGAAGTGGGCAGATTTCAGAAAATTCGTACAAATAGAGCACCCCGGTAGGAACGCTCCATCCAGATGGTCAGCGTGTGCGGGTGTCCGGTCGGCGCGGATTCTCGCGGTTTGCCGCAGTGCGTCCGATCGGCTCGACGACGTCGGCCTCCTCGCGTCGCCGCTAGGGTGAGCTATGTCGTTTCGCCCGAATCGCTGGACTCCCCCGCAGGCACCGGCACGAGCCCGCCGCACCTCCAGCGCACCGCCGATGCCGCAGCCGCGATTGCTGCCGCTGCCCGGTTCCGGGCCCGAGGATGTCGTGGTCGCCGGAGACGGCCGGGTGCTGACAGGTGTCGAATCCGGTGCGCTGCTGGCCGTGGATCCGGGCACCGGAGCCGTCGAGGAGATCGGACACACCGAGGGCCGGCCGCTGGGACTGCACGCCGGAGCCGACGGGTCGCTGCTGATCTGCGATGCCCAGCGAGGACTGTTGCGCCTGGACCGCCCGCACGGCACTGTCGAGACGGTGGCCGACCGGGTCGACGGCCAGCCGTTGATTTTCGCCAGCAATGTGGTCGCCGATATCGACGGCACGATCTACTTCTCCGAATCGTCCCGGCGCTATCGGCTCGACGACTACATGGGCGACATCCTCGAACACTCCGGGACCGGCCGGCTCTATCGCCTCGACCCCGGCGGGCGTCCCGAGATCCTCATGGACGGGCTGGAATTCGCCAACGGGATCGTGCTCGCGCCCGACCGGTCGCAGATACTGGTCGCCGAGACCGCCGCCTACCGGATCGCCCGCCACCATCTGACGGGGCCGGATGCCGGTACTACCGACTACCTTGTGCAGAACCTGCCCGGATGTCCGGACAATTTGGGACTGGGCAGCGACGGACTGGTGTGGGTCGCGCTGGTCTCGCCGCGAAACCGATTGCTGGACATGCTGCTTCCATTGCCGGGCGTGCTGCGACGGATGGTGCGCGCGGTGCCGCCCGCACTGCAGCCCAAACCCGCACGCACCACGTGGGTGCAGTCCTATGCCTTCGACGGTTCGCTCGTGCACGATCTGCAGCGTCACGGTGACGAGTACTCGATGGTGACCGGAGTCGCGGAAATGGACGGGCGGTTGTACCTGGGCAGCCTCAGCGAACCGGCGATAGCGGTCGTCGAGCTGCCACACTCGGGCGAACTCAGCGGGCCGACGAACACGGGCGGCCACGCCGTGTGCTCCCCCTGCGGTGTGGCCGCCGCGGCCGCGGCGCGTTACCGGTGATATATTGTCATTGTCTGAATTATATTCGACAGGGGGAATATTCTAATACTTTCCGGTACTACGAGAAAATCAAAGTTTTCGATGAAGGATTAGAGAAATGATTTCGAGATTTGCGGCAACTTCAGGTGCTGTATTAATTGGTATTTCTACTCTTGTTATAGGAGCCGGGCAGGCACATGCCCAGTCATTTCTGGAAATCTGCATGTCCAGAGGTGGCCAGCTCGATGGCTGGATAGAGGGCCAACCTGTCTCTCACTAATACACCACCTCTTGTGGCGCCGATACCTACCGGAGGTATTGGCGCCACAAATTTCCTAGAGTTCTCCATGCCATTTTGTATGTAGTCCGTCCAGGGGTGCGGTGAGGTGTTCCACCTTGGCTGTAGCGTGTACCGAGGTGGCGGGTTGAAGGGATTTGATCCGAATAGTCCGGGCGGCTGGGAGCCCAGTACGCCCAGGATCCGGTACGGGCCGATGGTCGCCGGATCACCGGGTTCGGGTGGGCGCATCTGAACTTGTCTTTCCTTCCCCATAGCCTGCCCGCCGCGCGGGCTCGCGCTCGATCACACACGAGCCGGGCAGCCACCGCAACCCGCGGCCGCGCGCTCAGGTGGACGCGACGATGGGCTGCTCGTCGGTATGGGGAACTTCGGTGCCGGCCAGCGACACTCCGGCCGTTTCGCGCAGGAAGAACCAGGCGACCAGACCGACCAGGCAGGCGCCGACCATGTAGTAGGCGGGGAACAGATGCCAGCCGGTGACGTCGATGACCGCGTCGTTGATCAGCGGCGCCGTACCACCGAACGCGGCGGTGGAGATGTTGTAGCCCAGCGCGAAACCCGCATACCGCACATGGGTGGGGAAGATCGCCGGGAAGGTGGCCGAGATGGTGGACAGCTGCGGAACATAGAACAGGCCCAGCACGACGAATCCCACGACCGCCCAGCCCGCGCCCTGGCCCATCAGCCAGTACATGGGGATCGCGAGGATCGCCAATCCCACCAGCGACACCAGCCACATGGGCCGTCTGCCCACCCGGTCGGACAGCGCGCCGGATACCGGTAGCGCCAGTGCCATGACGATCTCGCCCACCAGCACCATGGCGGTGGTCTCCGAATCGCCCATGCCCAGCGTGTGGTGCAGATAAGTGGGCTGATAGGTGAGCAGGGTGTAGTTGACGACATTGAGCGCCACCACGAGCCCGGCGATGGTGAGCAGTTCGCGGCGGTAGTCGCGCAGCAGGACCTTGAGCCCGCCTCGGTTCTGGTTGTGCTCGGCGACCTCGGTGAACACCGGAGATTCGTCGAGTTTGCTGCGCAGGTACCAGCCGATCAGGCCCAGCGGCACCGCCAGCAGGAACGGAATGCGCCAGCCCCACGAGTCCATCGCGTCGTCGGAGAGCAGGACCTGCAGGATCAGCACCACCGTGGAGCCGCCGACGAATCCGCACAGGGTGCCGAATTCGAGGAAGCTGCCGAGGAATCCGCGGCGGCGCTCATCGGTCGACTCGGCGATGTAGGTCGCCGCGCCGCCGTATTCGCCGCCGGTGGAGAAGCCCTGGATCACGCGCAAGGTGATCAGCAGGATCGGTGCGGCGATACCGATGGTGCTGTGGCTGGGCACCAGGCCGATACAGCCGGTCGCCGCGGCCATCAGCAGAATAGTGGTGGCCAGCACCGCTTTGCGGCCCACCCGGTCACCGAGCGGACCCCACACCATGCCGCCGACGGGGCGGAGCACGAAGGAGATGGCGAAACCGAGCATGGTGCCCAGAGTGCCGAGTGAGCCCGGGAAGAACGCGTCGGTCAGATAGCTGGCCGTGGCGGCGTAGACGCCGTAGTCGTACCACTCGGTAGCGTTGCCCATGGCCGCAGCCGCTACCGAGCGTCGTTGCTGGTCCTGCGGCAGGCTGGTGCTCACCCGCGCCCTCCTCCTTGCCAGTGCTTTTCGATTGCCCGTGTGCCCGGCCGTGATTGTGGCGGAAGAACACGAAATCGTCGGGTACCCGGTAGCGGGTGGGCCAAACGGAGCGGCGGTGGCGCGTCGGCGACACGCATTCGTGCCCACCTGCGAGGATATCGGTATGGGTGAGTCCGGTCACAGTGTCGGGCCGGTCGCTGCCGCAGTTCCGGAACCCGCGAATGCGCCGGATTTGCCGGAAACCGCGCCCGAATTGCCGGTTCCGGTGCGGGGCAGTGCATCCGGTGCGCGGGCAGCGGTCCCCCGCCCACGTACATTGACCCGGATATCGCTGGACTCCGGGATGCCCGGACACGAGCTCCCGAGGGGGACGACGTGACCACCACAACGACCGGGCGACAGCGTTCGGCGTTCACGGAATGGTTGCTGCAGGGCGCCGACGAGGACCGGTACTCCCGGCATCCGGGGCCGATGGTCAAGCAGGCCGAGGAACACCATCAGCGATCCTGGTGGCAGGTGATGTGCCTGACCGGTGTCGACTATTTCTCGACCCTCGGCTATCAGCCCGGCATCGCCGCCCTGGCCGCCGGTGTGCTGTCCCCGCTGGCGACGCTGGTGCTGGTGGCGCTGACATTGCTGGGCGCGCTGCCGGTCTACCGGCGGGTGGCGCGCGAATCCCCGCACGGCGGTGGGTCACTGGCCATGTTCGCCGATATCCTGCCCCGCTGGACGGGCAAACTGTTCATCCTGGCGCTGCTGGGATTCGCGGCCACCGACTTCGTCATCACCATGACCTTGTCGGCGGCCGACGGCGCCGCCCACATCGTGGAGAACCCGTTCGTCCCGCACGCGCTGCACGGCCACGCCACCGCCATCACGCTGGTGCTGCTGGCCCTGCTGGCCGCGATCTTCCTCAAGGGATTCGCCGAGGCCATCCGGATCGCGATCGTGCTGGTCGGGGTCTATTTGGCCTTGAATCTCGTGGTCGCGGCCGTGGGGCTGTGGAAGGTGGCCACCGCGCCGCATCTGGTCGTGGACTGGGGCCATGCGATGACCGTCCAGCATGGCAGCGTGTTCGCGATGATCGGCATCTCGCTGCTGGTGTTCCCGAAACTCGCGCTCGGACTGTCGGGATTCGAGACCGGCGTCGCGGTGATGCCCCAGATCAAGGACGGGTCCGGCGATACCGAGGCGCGGCCGGCCCGCCGTATCGCCGGCGCGCGCAAGCTGCTCACCACCGCGGCGCTGATCATGAGCGGGTTCCTGATCGTCACCAGCTTCATCACCGTCGTGCTCATTCCCGAGCACGAATTCGAATCCGGCGGCTCCGCCAACGGCCGTGCTCTGGCCTACCTCGCCCACCAGTATCTGGGCAACGGATTCGGCACCGTCTACGACATCTCCACCATCGCGATCCTGTGGTTCGCCGGGGCCTCGGCCATGGCCGGACTGCTCAATCTGGTGCCGCGGTATCTGCCGCGCTACGGCATGGCACCGGAATGGGCGCGCGCGACCAGGCCGCTGGTGCTGGTGTTCGCGGTGATCGCCTTCGGGATCACTTGGTACTTCGACGCCGACGTGGACGCGCAGGGCGGCGCGTACGCCACCGGCGTGCTGGTGCTGATCACCTCCGCCGCGGTCGCGGTCACCCTGTCGTCGGTCCGGAAACGCCAGCGCGACAAGGCTATCGGCTTCGCGGTGGTGGCCGCGGTGTTCGTCTACACCACCATCGCCAACATCATCGAACGGCCCGAGGGTGTGCAACTGGCATCGTTGTTCATCATCGCGATCATGGTGGTGTCGTTCGTGTCGCGGGCGCGGCGCGCTTTCGAATTACGGGCGATCGAGGTCGATTTCGATGACCGCGCCGCCTGGCTCATCGACAAGATCGCGGCCTCGGGCACCATCCGCATCGTCACCCACGATGTCGACGCCCCCGAGGACCGTACCCCCGACGAATACCGGCAGAAGGAATCCGAACAGCGGGTGGAAAGCCACATCCCCGCCAAGGCCCCCATCCTGTTCCTCGAGGTGATCGTCAAAGACGCCTCGGAATTCTCCACCTCCCTGCACGTCGACGCCGTCGAGATCGACTGCTACAAGATCCTGTCGGTCGAAGCCGCCGCGGCGCCGAACTCGATCGCGGCCATCCTGCTGGCCATCCGCGACCGCACCGGTATGAACCCGCACGTGTATTTCGAATGGACCGAAGGCAATCCGATCCTGAACCTGCTGAAATTCCTGTTCGTCGGCGAAGGTGAGGTCGCGCCGGTGACCCGGGAGATCCTGCGCCGCGCCGTCGCCGACCCGGACCAGCGCCCGCACGTCCACGTCGACAGCTGACCATCGGGCCGGGCACGCCGGGCCGTGACGACGCGGACTCCGTACGACGCGGACTTCGTCCCGGGCAAGCACACATCGGGCGAACCCACCGGCCGCACCCGCGGCAGCGTGCACCGTCGTGCGCTGGGACAATAGTGCGGGCCGACCGGGCGACGGCGGTGCCCGCGCGTCTTCGGACCCGCGGACCCGCCGGACAGCTGGAGTTCGCTCAACGGTAACCCGAGTGTGAGACAACCGAACGTCGGATCAGCGGGTGTGGGAGAGGCAGGCAAGAACGTGATCGTCGATTCGCAGTCGGATGCGGCAGCATCGAATCGGTCGCCGGTGGCATCGCAGGCGGTGCGCGAGGCCGAGGAGGCGGGCATCGACTCGCCGTTGCTGCGCTCGGGCACGGCCGCACCGCCGCGCACGCTCGTCGACATCCTCGCCGATACCGCCCACGCGCACCCCGACGCCGCCGCACTCGACGACGGCAGCCAGGTGCTGACCTACCGCGAACTGCTCGACGAGATCGACAACACCGTCACCGAACTGCGCGCCGCCGGAATCGGGCGCGGCGACCGGGTCGGCATCCGGATCCCCTCGGGCACCGCGCGCCTGTATGTGACCATTCTCGCGGTACTGCACGCCGGCGCCGCCTACGTGCCCGTCGATGCCGACGACCCCGACGAACGTGCCGAACTGGTATTCGGTGAGGCCGCGGTCGCCGCCGTCGCGCACGCCCAGGGCATCACCTCCAGGGCCGAATCCGGCCGCACCGCAACCGAATCCGGGGCCGCGATCGAGGCCGAAATCCGCGTGGTCCCCGACGAGGACGACGACGCCTGGATCATCTTCACCTCCGGATCCACCGGCACCCCCAAAGGCGTCGCCGTCACCCACCGCAACGCCGCCGCCTTCGTCGACGCCGAAGCACGACTGTTCCTGCGGGACAGCCCGATCGGCCCCGGCGACCGGGTCCTGGCCGGGCTGTCGGTGGCCTTCGACGCCTCCTGTGAGGAAATGTGGCTGGCCTGGCGGTACGGCGCCTGCCTGGTACCGGCCCCGCGCGCACTGGTGCGCAGCGGAATGGATCTCGGCCCGTGGCTGGTACGCCGCGGAATCAGCATCGTGTCCACGGTGCCGACGCTGGCCGCGATGTGGCCGCCCGAAGCGCTCGACGCGGTGCGACTGCTGATCTTCGGCGGCGAATCGGTTCCGCCGGAGCTGGCCGAACGCCTGGCCGGCACCGGCGAACGCGAGGTGTGGAATACCTACGGCCCCACCGAGGCGACCGTGGTGGCCTGCGCGGCGCAACTGACCGGGCAACCGCCGGTACGGATCGGCCTGCCGCTCGACGGCTGGGATCTGGCCGTCATCGACCCGGGCGGGCAGCCGGTCGCCGACGGCGAATCGGGCGAACTGGTCATCGGCGGTGTCGGGCTGGCTCGCTACCTCGACCCCGCCAAGGACGCCGAGAAATACGCGCCCATGCCGACGCTGGGCTGGAAGCGCGCCTACCGATCCGGTGATCTGGTGCGCAACGACCCCGCCGGACTGATCTTCCTCGGCCGCGCCGACGACCAGGTCAAGGTCGGCGGGCGCCGGATCGAACTCGGCGAACTCGACGCCGCACTGCAGAATCTGCCCGGCGTGACCGCGGCCGCCGCCGCCGTGCGCACCACCGCCGCGGGCACCCCGGTCCTGATCGGCTACCTGTCCAGCGGCGAGGACGACTTCGACGTCGCCCGCGCACGCGAACTGCTCGCCGAACGACTACCGGCCGCGCTGGTACCCCGGCTGGCGGTTCTCGACGAACTGCCCGTGCGTACCTCGGGCAAGGTCGACCGCAACGCCCTGCCCTGGCCGCTGCCCGGCAGCGACGACCCCGGCGCCGGTCTGGAAGGCACCGAGTATTGGCTTGCGGGACTGTGGAATTCGGTTCTCGGCGCCGAGGTGAGCGGGCCGGACGCGGACTTCTTCGATCTCGGCGGCGGTTCGCTGTCGGCCGCGCAGCTGGTCACCGCGCTGCGTGAACGGGTACCGCGGATCACCGTCGCCGATCTCTACGATCACCCGCGGCTGGGCGCTCTGGCCGAACTGATCGACGCCACCGCACCCGCCGAGGACACACCCGAACGGATAGTGGCCCCCACACCGCGGCGCGCGCAATGGTTCCAGGTGCTCGCCTCGGTGCCGCTGACCACACTGACCGGGCTGCAGTGGCTGACCTGGCTGGGCGTGATCACCAATATCGCTTCCCGGTTCGGCGCGCTGCCGTGGATGCCCGGCCTGTCGTGGTGGTGGGCGCTGGCCGGGTTCGTACTGTTCATCTCCCCGCCCGGGCGGATGGCGATCTGCGTGACCGGCGCCCGCATTCTGCTCCACGATGTGCGGCCGGGCACCTATCCGCGTGGCGGAACGGTCCATTTGCGACTGTGGACCGCGGTGCGGCTCGCCGAAGCCGCGGGCGCGGAGAACCTGTCGGGTGCGCCGTGGATGGTGCCGTTCGCTCGAGCGCTCGGCGCCAAGATCGGCCGCGGTGTCGATCTGCACACCCTGCCCCCGGTGACCGGCATGCTCGAACTCGGCGACGGCTGCAGTGTCGAACCCGAAGTGGATCTGGCCGGCTACTGGATCGACGGCGACCTCGTGCACATCGGTGAGATTCGCATCGGGCCCGGCGCGGTCGTCGGCTCCCGCTCGACGCTGCTGCCCGGTGCGGTGATCGGCCGCGACGCCATTGTCGAGCCCGGATCGGCGGTCTTCGGCAAGGTGAAGGCCGGCCAGTCGTGGGCCGGATCGCCCGCGGTGAAGATCGGTCCCGCCGATCGTCGCTGGCCCGCAGCGACCCCGCCGCGCGCGGTGTCGTGGGTGTTGGTCTTCGGCATCACCTCATTGCTGCTGGCCGCGCTGCCGGTGGCCGCACTGGCCGCCGGTGGTCTGCTGCTGGCCTGGTGGGTCCGCGAGGAGACCACCCTGCCCGGCGCGCTGGCGCACGCCATGGCGATGCTGCCGGTCGCCGCGCTGATCGTGCTCGTGGTGTTCGCCGCGGTGACCGTCGTATCCATCCGGGTGCTGTCGATCGGGCTGGTCGAGGGCTACCATCCGGTGCGCAGTCGCGTCGGCTGGCAGGCGTGGGCTACCGAACGACTCACCGACTCCGCGCGCACCTTCCTGTTCCCGCTCTACGCCAGCCTGCTCACCCCGATCTGGCTGCGGCTGCTGGGCGCCAGCGTCGGCAAGAACGTGGAAGCCTCTACCGTGCTGCTGCTGCCGAAGTTCACCAAGGTCGCCGACGGGGCGTTCCTCGCCGACGACACCATGGTCGCCGGATACGAACTGGGTGGCGGCTGGATGCACATCGGCGGCGCGAAGGTGGGAAAGCGGGCATTTCTGGGTAACTCCGGAATGACCGCACCCGGACGGCGGGTGCCGAAGAACGGACTGGTCGCGGTGTTGTCGGCGGCTCCGGAGAAGGCGAAGGCGGGCTCGTCGTGGCTGGGCAGCCCGCCGGTGCGGTTGCGGCGCACCGCCGGCGATTCCGACACCAGCCGCACCTTCGATCCGCCGCTGCGGCTCAAACTCGCACGCGCCCTGGTCGAAACCTGCCGGCTGGTCCCGGTCGTACTCACCTTCGGAATCGGGCTGGGTGTGCTGTTCGCGCTGGCGTGGCTGGCTTCCGGACCCGGATACTGGCTGGCCGCGCTGTGCTCGGGTGTGGTGCTGCTGATCGCGGGGGCGGTGGCCGGTGCGCTGGCGGTCGCGGCGAAGTGGTTGATCGTCGGGCGGATCGGCGCGGTCGAGCATCCGCTGTGGAGTTCGTTCGTGTGGCGCAACGAAGTCTGCGACGCGTTCGTGGAAACCGTTGCCGCACCGTGGTTCGCGCGCGCGGCCACCGGCACCGCGGTGATGAACGTGTGGCTGCGCGGGCTCGGTGCGCGCATCGGGCGCGGGGTGTGGTGCGAATCGTATTGGCTGCCCGAAGCCGATCTGGTGAGCCTGGGCGACGGTGCGACCGTGGAACGCGGATGCGTTGTGCAAACTCACCTGTTCCATGATCGGATCATGGCGATGGACACCGTGACCCTGGAAGCCGGTGCGACACTCGGCCCGCACTGTGTGGCACTGCCCGCCGCGCGCGTCGGCGCCGGTGCGACCGTGGGGCCGGCGTCGCTGGTGATGCGTGGTGACACAGTGCCGCCTTCCACACGGTGGCAGGGCAATCCGATTGCGCCGTGGCAGGATTCGGGCCACGGCGGGAAGTGAGAAAGTGGGTCGGCGGTGAAGACGGGCAAAGGTGGTGGCGTGAGCGCGATCGACGAATACCTGCCACAGAACGGTAATCGCGGTTATCGGGTGTCGCGCTACGAACTGGAGCTGGTGTACAAGGTCGCGGCCAATCGTTTGTCCGGGCGGGCCACCATCACCGCGGTCACCACCGCGATCCAGCCGCGATTCGCCCTGGACCTGTCACCGGCGCTGGCGGTGGCCAAGGTGTTCGTCAACGGTGCCAAACCCGCCAAATACGCGCACTCACGCGGGAAACTGACCGTCACTCCGGATCAGCCCATCCCCGCCGGCGGGGTGCTGTCGATCGTCGTGCACTACAGCGGCACCCCTCGCCCCGTGCGCGGGCCCTGGGGTGAGGTCGGCTGGGAGGAACTGACCGACGGCATGCTGGTGGCCGGCCAGCCCAACGGCGCCGCGTCCTGGTTTCCCTGCGACGACCATCCCAGTTCCAAAGCCAGCTACCGCATATCGATCACCACCGACTCGCCGTATCACGCGGTCGCCAACGGGGTGCTCACCGAGCGCACCATCAAGGCCAGCCAGACCACCTGGGTCTACGAACAGCCCGAACCGATGGCCAGCTATCTGGCGACCATCCAGATCGGGCCCTACCGCTCCCATCGCATCGACACCGGCCGCGGCGGAGTGAAGGTACCGATGATCGCGGTTCTGCCACCGCGGCTGCGGCGCCGCTTCGACCACGACTTCGCCCGCCAGCCGGCGATGATGGCCGAATTCCAGCGCCGCTTCGGCCCCTACCCGTTCCAGGGCTACACCGTCGTGGTCACCGACGACGAACTCGAGATCCCGCTCGAGGCACAGGGTTTGTCGATCTTCGGCGCCAATCACTGCGACGGGGCCCGCGGCGCGGAACGGCTCATCGCCCACGAACTGGCCCACCAGTGGTTCGGCAACAGTCTCACCGTGCGGCAATGGCGCGATATCTGGCTGCACGAAGGATTCGCCTGCTACGCCGAATGGATCTGGTCGCAGGCCAGCGGCGGCCCCAGCACCGACCAGCAGGCCCGCGCCGCCCGCCAGAACCTCGCCCGCGCTGCTCAGGACATCGTCGTCGGCGATCCCGGCCCCGCGCTGATGTTCGACGACCGCGTCTACAAACGCGGTGCCCTCACCCTGCACGCGCTGCGGCTGCGCCTCGGTGACGACGCGTTCTTCACCCTGCTGCGCGACTGGACCGCCCGCCACCGCCACGGCAGCGTCACCACCGAGGACTTCGCCGACCTGGCCGGGCACTACAGTCCGGTATCGCTGCGCGAACTGTGGGACGGATGGCTGTACCGCACGGCACTGCCCGAGCTGCCCCAGCACGGCCTCGGCGCCGTCGGCAGCTGACGACCACCTCGATCCGGACCGGACAGATCGCCGCCATCCGCGTCCGGGTACCGGCGATCGTCGGATCCGGACCGCAGTGCCCGGTGTGCAGCGTCCACGACGACGACATCGGCGCTGGGCAACCGGCTCGACGCCGCTGCGCGGCCGACGGCTATGCGCCGAACCCGCAGTCGGCCAATCGGGTTGCGGCCGTGGCGGATTGGCGTACACCCGCGGCATACGCCGGAGCCACAGCGCCGGGTGCGAACAGGTTGCCGCCGAAGGCGGCCACCGCCTCGGCGTCGGGCACAATCGATATCTCGCGGCCCGCGCCGTGTGCGCGGTCGGCGCGCGTGCGCGCCATCATGTGTGCCAGCGGCTCCATGATCACCACCGTCCGCGCACCCGCCGCCAGATCGGCGTTGAGCGCCGAACGCATCCCGCCGTCGATGAAGATCAATCCGGCGATCGGGATCGGCGGAAATATTCCCGGCACGGCGGTACTCGACGCCAGCGCCTGCGGCAGGCTCGCCTCGCCCGTGCGGGTCCACACCCGCAACTCCCCGGTGCCGACATCGACCGCGGTGATCCGCAGATCGGCGTCGGGCCAGGCGCTCACTCCGGTCAGTGCCGCCATCCGCGCGATATGACTGTCCGGATCGACGGTAGCGGCAGCCAAGGCTAGTTCACCGATCCGGCGGCGCGTCTCGCGCGCGTCGCCGCCCGCGCCGCGCAATGCCAGGATCTCCCAGAAGCGCTCCATATCCGGCGGTGGCGTATCGGGCCGTGGCCGCCGGGGCGTACCCAGCGTTTCCAGCTGCCCGCCGCCAGTGAGCGCGGCGCCCACGACCGACCCCGCCGACGTTCCCACGATACGTTCGGCGCGGGCGGGATCGATTCCGGCAGTACGCAATCCGACGACCAACCCAGCCATCCACGCGATCCCGACCGGGCCGCCGCCACCGAGCACCAGCGCCGTGGCGATCGAATCGGATGTGTCCTCGGCGCCCATGGCTACGACCCTACCGATCTGCGGGGGCCGGTTCAGCGTCCCTTCCACACCGGTTCGCGCTTCTGGGCGAAGGCGAGCACACCCTCGCCGGCGTCCTCCGACGACAGCGCCGGCGCCGACACCTCGAGTTGGCGGGTGAAGGCGATATCGGTGGCCCAGTCCGGTGATTCGTCGACGATGCGTTTACTCGCCGCCAGACTCAGCGGCGCGTTCACCGCGATCCGTTGCGCCAGCTCCAACGCCGCGTTCAGCGCGTTACCGGATTCGGTGACCTCGTTGACCAGACCCAGTGCCGCCGCCCGCTCGGCGCTGATCGGATCGCCGGTCAACGCCAGCTCCATCGCCACCGCCCGCGGCAGCCGCTGGGCCAGCCGCAGCACACCGCCGCCGACCGCCACCAGCCCGCGCTTGACCTCCGGAATACCGAATGTCGAATCCTTCGCCGCCACAACCAGATCCGCGGCCAGTGCCAGCTCGCAACCACCGGCCAGCGCGGGCCCCTCGACCGCCGCGATCAGTGGTTTCACCGGCGGCTGCGCGGTGATGCCCAGCGGGCCGCGCCGCTCGGTCATCGGCGTCTCCCCGCGTGCGGCGGCCTTGAGGTCCATTCCCGCGCAGAAGTATCCGCCCGCTCCGGTGATGATCGCGACCTGCTGCGACGGATCGGCCTCATAGGCGTCCAGTGCCCGCTCCAGCCCCAGCGCGGCGGCCAGATTCACCGCGTTGCGCACCTGCGGCCGGTTCAAGGTGATGATAGTGATCGGGCCACGCCGCTCCACCAGTACCGGAGGCGCGGGCGGTGCGGCGAGTTCGGCGCGCTCGCGACTGTCGACCGTGATCTGCCCCTGCGACACGGTCACCGGCAATCCCAGCAGATCGTCGCCGGTCAGCTGCTCGATGAGCTCGGAATCGGTGGTGCGCAGCAGAATCCGCGCGCCCTTGGGCTCGATCAGGCTCACCACCGCCGCTTCCGGCTCGCCGTCGCGGCCGTAGGGCACCGTGTAGGCCTCCACCACCGCGGGGCCGTCGTAGTCGCTGCGGGCCGGGCGCGCCGGCGGGTTGTCGATGATCGGGCGCAGATGCCGGTACGGCTGCGCGGGCGGCACCGACGAATACACCCCCAGCGCGTGTTTGGTGACATACCAGCCCAGGGAACTGGCCAGTCCGTAGGTTCCCGGCTCGGAGCGCAACCGCTGCACCATCGTGGCCACCGCGTGGCCGCCGTAGTTGTTGCCGGGCCCGCCACCGAAGGTCAGCCCACCGGTTACCGACAACGGGCGCGCGGGATCGTCGATCGGCAACCCCAGCTCACGGGCAGCGATCTGCACCGCCACCGGGAAACACGCGTACAGGTCGATGTGGGTGAGCGCCTCGGTGTCGATTCCGGTGTGCTCGAGTACCGCGCGGCCCAGTGCCGCGATCGCCGGTGAGGCGGCCAGTTGCGCGCGTTCACTGGTGAACCACTCGTCGTGGCCGGACGCGCCGGCGTGGATGAAGATCCACTTGTCCTGCGCGATACCGGCTTCCTGCGCGGCCGCAGCACTGCACATCACGATGCCGCTGGCCATATCGACGGTCAGATTCGCGCATTCGAGTTTCGTGTACGGCGTGGAGACCATTCGATTGTCGGGTCCCGCCGACGCGATCCGGTCGGCGTCGAATTCCTCCGGCTGCCACGCGTATTCGTTGTCCGCCGCCACCGCCGACAGTCGCGACCACAACCGCGCGACCGCCGCGGCGTGCTCGTCGCGTCCGCGACCGAGCCGGTGCCGGTTCGCCGACTCCAGCAGCGCGTACATATTGATCGGCGCGAGGAGTCCCGCCGCGGTCTCGGCGTCGTTGTTGGCTGCCTTGTCGATCCCGATCGACCGTGTCGGCGCGACATCCGAACCCTGTCGCGGCCAGGACAATTCGGCCCCCGCGCGCTGCGCGGCGGCCTGGGTGGCACCGGCCTCGGCGCCGGTGACCAGCACCATGTCGTAGTCACCGGCGGCGATCGCGGCCGCGGCCTCGTTGATGACCAGCTGCCCGCCGTCACCGCCGAACGGGCTCGACTGCGCGGTCTGTACCCCCTCGATTCCCAGCCGTTGCGCCACCACCGCGGCCATATCGCGGTACTGCCAGGACGCGCACGCCACCGCGAACACCGCCTCCGCCCGCCCCAGCAGCTGCTCACCGGCACCGGAATCGATGGCCGCGCGGCGCAGGGCGGTCACCGCGAGCGATGCCGGATCGCCGTAACCGGGATCGGGCGTGCGCTGGGTGATCTGCCCGGTGCCGATCAGCACGGGGGTGCGCGGATCGATCTCGACACCCGAGGCGGTGTGCAGAATGGGCTGCGCGGCGCGGCGCAACGGACCGGCCGCGGTGATCGCGTCGAGCAGTTTCGCCAGCGATTGGTCCAGCGCCTCGCCGAGACTGCGCGACACCGACGCGCCCAGCGGTCCTTCCACCGGTGGACCGCCCAGTCCGGCATCGAAATACACCGTGGACTGCTCACCGGAGCCGGTCACCGTGAGCCAGTACGCCAGCCGCACCCCCTGCGGTCCCTCGCCGCGCAGTTCGAAGCCCGCGTCGCCGACGTCGGCGACCGTCCAGTGCAGTTCGGCGGGAATACCCATCACCATCGCCTGCTGTGTGAAGGCCACGCCCGCTCGCGCGGCACCGGGCGCCTGCCCGCGCCACCCCGCGTGCATGCTGAACCACTCACCCAGCCGGCTCAGATCCGACAGATACGCGCTCACCGTCTCCGGCGCCGCGGCGATCGTGCGACTCGCGCGCGCGGATGTGATGTAGTCGGCCAGGCCCGCGGGCGGGGTGTAACCGTCGGCCGCCGTGGCAGCGGAGTCTGTGGACGCCGTGGAATCCGGGGTTTGCTGCCTTCGCGCCGCTATCAGGCCGGAGACGAGATCTCGTGCGATGCGGGGGTCCTTGCGCACTGCCGACAGCAGCGCACCACCCGCCTGGAATCCACCGCGAACGGCGCGAATTCGGTCCGAGCCCGGAAAAGGCGACACCGACAACCTCCTTGTTGCGTCTCGAGACAAGTAATCACCAAATCTTTCGACGCGTCAAAGACTTGTGTCCTGCGTTACGTTCGAGCTCGGGCCTGATCGACATCGGCCCCCGACCGCCGCCGCGGCCCGCAGACCCCTCGCGGACAATGGTGCGTGGCCGGGACCGCCGCCGCGCGGCCGTCCCGGCCGATCGAAAATCCCCGTCTCGGGGGCGATATGTGTGGAGGTTTGTGACCATGGCCGGAATTTCTTCGGTACCGACATCGGCGCTGGCCGCCGGTGGGCTGCTGGGCGGATTCGCGCTCTCGCAGGCCACCGGGCAGCGTCAGCTCGGTGGAGCCGTCTTCGCTGCCGCTACGGCGGCAGCGGTCCCGCGCTGGCGCCGGGCCGCGGGAACGGGCGGTGCCGCGGCGCTGACCGGGTTGTCGGTGGGTGCCATGGGTGCCTCGCATCCGCTGGCGAAGAAGATCGGCGCGTGGCCCTCTGTCGCCGTCGTCTCGGCGGCCGTGGCGCTGAGCGCGTGGGCGGTGGCCGACCGCCGCGCCTGAATCACTGGGCCCGTGCAACGCGGTGCCGGCAGGTCGACCTGCCGTGCCGACACCGCGTTGTCGCGACGATCGCGATCAGAGCCGGATACCGAGCAGTGCGTCGACCGCCTCGCTCAGCAGACCCGGCGCCGAGGTGTCGGGGCCACCGTATTCCAGCGCCTTTCCCACCCAGCTGTCCACGGCCGCAAGTGCTTTGGGCGTATCGAGATCGTCGGCCAGATGCCCGCGCAAGCGCGCCACCACATCCTCGGCCGAGGGCCCCGACGCCAGTGCCGCGGCCTGCCGCCACCGCGCCAGCCGCGCCAGTGCCTGCTCCAGCACCGCATCCGACCACTGCCGATCGGTGCGGTAGTGCCCGGCGAACAGTCCCAGCCGGATCGCGGCCGGATCGACCCCGGAACGCCGCAATTTCGACACAAACACCAGATTGCCGCGCGACTTGGACATCTTCTCGCCGTCCAAACCGATCAGCCCGGCGTGCACGTAGTGCCGCGCGAACCGGCGATGTGAGACGACCGCTTCGGCGTGCGCCGCCGAATACTCGTGATGCGGATAGATCAGATCGCTGCCGCCGCCCTGAATATCGAACTCCGGGCCCAGCCGGTTCAACGCGATCGCAGCACACTCGATGTGCCAGCCCGGTCGGCCGGTGCCGAACGGCGCCGTCCACGACGGCTCCCCGGGCCGCTCCGCCCGCCACAACAGCGCATCGATCGGGTCACGCTTGCCCGGCCGCTCCGGATCACCGCCACGCTCGGCGAAGAACCGCTCCATCCTCGGCCGGTCGTAACCGGACTCGTAGCCGAACTGCTCGGTGGCGTCGTGACGGAAGTAGATGTCGGGGAACTCAGCATCGTCGACGACATAGGCCGCACCCGAGGCAAGTAGCTTGTCCACCAGCTCCACAACCTCGCCGACCGATTCGATCGCACCGATGTAGTCGCGCGGCGGCAGCACCCGCAACTGCGCCATGTCCTCGCGGAACAACTCGATCTCCCCGGTCCCCAGCGCACGCCAGTCCACCCCGTCGCGCTCGGCCCGCTCGAACAGTGGATCGTCGACGTCGGTGACGTTCTGCACGTAATGCACCTCGTGACCGGCGTCGCGCAACACCCGATTGACCAGATCGAAGGCCAGATAGGTCGCCGCGTGACCGAGATGGGTGGCGTCGTAGGGTGTGATGCCGCAGACGTACATGGTGGCCGTGGGGCCGGGCGTCACCGGGCGCACCTGCCGGTCGGCGGTATCGAACAACCGCAACGGCGGTCCGGATCCGGGGACGGCGGGAACGGAGATTTCGGACCAGGACTGCATGATTCGAGGGTAAGGGTGCGCGCGGCCACCGCGAGCGCCGCCCCCGCCCACCGGGCCCGCTGCCCCCGCACAACCGCCGCATCCGACCTCGATCGGGGCCGGGTAGCGGGCAGCGTCAACCCTTGTACGCGGTGAACGCCGAATTCGCTCGCCGGACCCGCTCGCGCCGGATCAGAACGCCGGCCACGGAATCGGCCGCGAGCCCACCGGTAGCGGCAGCACCGGATCGTTGAGCAGATCGCGCGCCCGCGCGCCCAGCGCCTCGATCTCGGTCTCGGTGATGTGCTCGGCCAGCGCTGCGCTCACCGCACCCGGCAGACGATCGGCAAACGCGGCGATATCGGCCAGCAGCTCGGCCTGCACCGGCTCACCCGCCCAGCCCCAGAGCACCGTGCGCAATTTCGGCTCACTGTGCAGGCAGATACCGTGATCGACGCCGTAGACGCCGCCGTCGACACCCTCGAGCGCATGCCCGCCCTTGCGGTCGGCGTTGTTGAGCAGCACATCCAGCACCGCCATCCGGCGCAGCCGGGGATCGTCGGCGTGCACGAGCGATACCCGTTCACCCGTCCCGTCCACCGCGCGCAGTACCTCGCGGAACCCCGCCGGCACCGCACCGACCGGCACCAGATCCACCAGATCCACGTGCTCGTTTTCCGCGTCGTCGGTCTCGGGGTCGACGGTGTCGATCCAGCGCTGCACCATGCCCGGCCCCAGGGGGCCGTCGCGCAGGATCGTCTCCGGGATCACCGGCCACCCCAACGCCTGCGACACCAGATACGACGCCACCTCGCGCCCGGCCAGGGTGCCGTCGGGGAAGTCCCACAGCGGCCGCTCCCCGCGCACCGGCTTGTAGACCACGCGCAGCGGTGCACCCGCACCGTCGGATTCGATCTCACAGACCAGCGTGAGGTTGCTGGCGGTCGTCACCCGCCCGATGATCGACAACTCCCCGGTACCCAGGCCGTCGCGGGCCGCACCCTCGTCCGCGGCCGCCGCGCTCGTGGTCACCGGTCCTCAGTCCTCCAGATCGGTCGCGCCGAAGATGTCGCCGCGCTTGTAGCCGTTGGTCCGCACACACATATGCCCGTTGGGCGACAGCGGTTCCCCGCACAGCGGACAGGGTGGACGGCCCGCCGCGATCACCTTCGTCGAGCGCAGCGCGAACTCACGAGCCTGCTCCGGAGTGAGGAACACCCGCACCGCGTCGGGTCCCTCCTCGGTGTCGTCGAGCACCACCGATTCGTCGACCTCGGTCTCGGTGATGGCCAGCAACTCCACGACCACCGCACCGGCATCGGCGTCCCAGCCCAAACCCATTGTGCCGACCCGGAACTCCGTATCGATGGGCATCTGCAGCGGGTCGGTATCGGAGACGTCCTCGGCCTGGGGCGGCACCGTGGCGCCGAAGCGGCGAGCCACCTCGTCCAGCAACAGACCCATCCGATCGGCGAGCACCTTCACCTGCTGTTTCTCCAACAGCACACTCACCACACGAGGTTCCTCCACCGCCTGGAGATAGAAGGCGCGATCGCCTGGTTCACCGACGGTTCCGGCGACGAAACGGTCGGGGGTGCGAAACACATGGATTGCTCGGGCCATCTGCACCTCCAGAAACCGACTGCATCAATGATCACGACTCCCCGCATCGGGGGGATCCGCAATATTCCCATTATCCGCCCGCGGCGTGGCATCCACCTCACCGCCCGGAACAGGGCCGGCCCGTTCGGACTGCTGCCGTGCCGCGGCCAGCGCCGACAGATCCGAACCGGTGTCGTTGACCCGCCATACCGACGGCCCCATCGGGGTGTAGCGCACGACACTGATCGAGGCCGGCTCGACCACGATGCGCTGGAACCCGTCGAGATGGATTCCGAAGGCGTCGGCCAGCAGCGACTTGATCACATCCCCGTGTGTGCAGGCCACCCACAGCACGTCGCGCTCGTGGCGGGCCGCGAACGCGGCGTCGATCGCGCGTACCGCCGACACCGCCCGGTACTGCACCTGCGCCAGTCCCTCACCGCCCGGGAACACCGCGCCCGAGGCATGGCCCTGCACGGTTTTCCACAGCGGCTCTTTGACCAGCTCCGACAGGGCGCGACCGGTCCAATCGCCGTAGTCCACCTCGAGCAGCCGCTCATCGGGTTCGGGTTCGATACCGAGCTTGTCGGCCAGTGGCGACACCGTGCGCGTGCACCGCAGCAGCGGCGAATGCACGATGTGCTCGATCGGTAACGGCGACAGGCGTTCTGCCACCGCCAGGGCCTGGTCGCTGCCACGTTCGGTGAGCTCCACCCCGGGAGTACGGCCGGCGAGGGTGTGTGCGGTATTGGAGGTCGACACCCCGTGCCGCAACAGGATCACCGTCATGGCACCAGACTAGGCGATGACACCCGCGCTTCTGCTCCCATCATGCGTCCAGAGGCCCGCCACAGCCGATCAGCCGAACGTAAAGGGCTGTAGCGCAGGGTATTTCACCCTCGGAGGAATTGCGTCCGCCGGCGACCGGGCGGACTCCGGCGACCGGGCGGCACTGTGGCACACCTCGCATCCACCGGCGGTTCGGGAGTGGTATCCGTCGGCGGGACCGATTGTGGCCCTAGGCTCGGGCACTGTGACAAGAGCTGTGGTGGTGCGGTGATGGAACAGCGGCCGGTGGGACGCAGCGGCCTGCGTGTATCGCGACTGGGATTGGCCACCCACACCTGGGGGCGCGAAACCGATACCGAGGACGCCGCCGCGCAACTGGTGGCCTTCGTGGAGGCCGGTGGCACCCTGGTCGACACCTCACCGGTGTATCAGGGCGGCGCCGCGCAGCGCATGCTCGGCGAAGTCATGGGCGAGCTGGTCCCGCGCGACGATCTGGTCATCAGCGGCTGCGCCGGACTGGTCCCACTGCCCGGCGTCATCGACCCCGACGGCGGGCCCGCCACCGGTATCCAATGGGGTGTGGACGCCTCGCGGCGCACCCTCGTGCGCCAGCTCGACCGCACCCTGACCGAACTCGGCACCGACTACCTCGACATCTGGAGTGTGGCGGCCTGGGACCGCCACACCCCCCTCGACGAAATCGCGGCCACCCTCGACTATGCGGTCCGTTCGGGCAAGGTGCGCTACGTGGGCGCACGCGGCCTCGCTGCCTGGCAACTGGCCACCCTCGCCGCCTCCGCGCCGATCGTGGCCACATACTCCCCCTACTCACTGCTGGCACGCGGTGCCGAACGGGAACTGGTACCCGCCTCCGCGCACCACGGGGTCGGGGTGATCGCGGCGTCGCCGCTGGCCGGCGGCATCCTCACCGGTAAATACCGAGATGGTGTGCCCGCCGATTCCCGCGGCGCCGACGAGGCCACCGCCGCCGAGATCCGCGACCGTCTCGACGATCACGCCACCCGCGTCGTGGACGCCGTCGTCACCGCCGCCGACGGATTGGGCACCTCTCCGCTCGCGGTCGCGGCGGCCTGGATCCGCGACCGGCCGTGCGTGGCATCCATGATCATCGGTGCCCGCGATATCGGGCAGCTCACCGGAGTTCTCGCCGCCGAGACCCTCGAGCTGCCCCGCGCCATCGCCGCCGCCCTCGACGATGTCAGCGGCATCTGAGCCGCACGGGCCGATGGCACCTCGTTCCCACGACCACTTAGGCTTGCCTATATGAGGTGTCTCGACCGTGCCCGCCCCGCCGTCGTCGCGGACGCGGCCCCCTGTGCGCGTCCGGGCGCGCCGGCCCGCACTCCGGCGCGGTGGCTGATCGCGCTGCTCGGTGCGGCGCTGGTCGTCGCCGCCGGTACGGGCTGCGGCAGCAGTGGCGGTGCGGCCGGAGACCGGCAGGGCCCGGCCACCGCCACCGTCGCAGATCTCGACCCCGCCCCGATCGAGCCCGCGCCCACCCCCGCGTTGCCGGTCACCGTGCGCTCCTTCGACGGCTCCGATGTGACCGTCACCTCGGCCGACCGGATCGTCGCGGTGGACCGCTCGGGCACCCTCGCCCAGATCGTGTACGCGCTGGGCCTGGGCTCGCATCTCGTCGGGCGGTCGACCTCCGCATCGTTCCCGGCGGTGCACGATGTGCCCAATGTCGCCGGCGGCAACGGCACCATCAACCTCGAAGCGGTCGCCGTGCAGCGGCCCACGGTATTTCTCACCGACACCACCAGCGCCACCCCCACGATGCGCGACCAGTTGCGCGCACTGGGCATCACGGTCGTCTACTTCGATCCCGAACGCACCCTCGACGGTGTCGTCCCGCAGATCCGCGCCGTCGCCGACGCGCTCGGTGTCCACGATCAGGGCGTGAAACTGGCCGATCGCACCAGCGCTGAGATCGGCGCCGCCACCGCCGCGGTGCCCAAGCACGAGCGGCCGCTGAAGATCGCGACCGTCTACCTGCGCAGCAGCGCCATCACCATGCTCGCCGGACCGGGTTCCGGCGCGGACGCGCTGGCCACCGCACTCGGCGGCGTCGACGCCGGCACCGCCGCGGGCCTCACCGAACCGTTCACCACCATCACCAGCGAGTCCATGATCGCCGCCGCACCCGATGTGCTGGTGGTGATGACCGACGGACTGAAATCCGTCGGCGGAGTCGAAGGACTCGAGAAGGTGCCCGGGGTCGCGCAGACCCCCGCGGGCCGCAACCATCGCGTCGTCGACATGTCCGATGCCGTGCTGCTGAGCTTCGGCCCGCAGACCGGCCACGTGATCCAGGCACTGTCGCAGGCCGTCTACGGCACCGCACCGGCATGAGCGATCCGGATTCGACCGGGGATTCCTCGCCTGCCCCACCGGCGTCGAACGCCGGGACCGAAACCATTGCCGCACAGCAGGTTCGGGCCGATACCGCCGAACCGCTCACGCCGGCGGTGCGCGCCCCGCGCCGGTGGTCGCGCGTCACGCTGGTATTCGCGGTATCCATCGCGCTGCTGGTGGTACTGACCCTGATCTCGGCCGCGGTCGGGCAGGTTCCCACCACACCGCTGGAGGTCGCCGGCAGCGTGCTGCACCGGATCGGCCTGGACTGGGGACCCATGCCGCATCATCCCGCCGGTGAGGTGACGCTGTGGCAGGTGCGTTTCCCCCGGGTGGTGCTGGCGATCCTGGTCGGCGCCGCGCTGGCGACCGCGGGTGCGCTGCTGCAAGGGGTGTTCGCCAACCCGCTCGCCGAACCCGGCGTCATCGGAGTCTCGGCGGGGGCGGCGGTGGGCGCGGGTGTGGTGATCGTCGTGGGTGGTGCATTCGCCGCGGCCTGGTCGGTCGCCGCGGGTGCGTTCGTCGCCGGGCTCGGCACCACCCTGGCGGTATACCTGCTGTCGCGCTCGCGCGGCCGCACCGAAACGGTGACGCTGGTGCTGACCGGTGTGGCGATCAACGCCTTCGCCGGTGGTGTGATGTCGTATCTGCTGTTCACCGCCTCACCGGCGGCGCGCGACCAGATCGTGTTCTGGCAGATGGGCAGCCTCAACGGCGCGACCTGGCAGGCGGTGGCGATCGTGGCCCCGCTGACCGCGGTCGGTGTGGCCGCCGCGGTGCTGCTGGCCCCGCGCCTGGACCTGCTGGCACTGGGTGAATCGGCGGCCCGTCACCTCGGTGTCGACGTGGAACGCTTGCGGCGCAACGTGATCGTGATCGTGGCGATCCTCGCGACCGCGGGTGTGGCGTTCACCGGCATCATCCTGTTCGTCGGGCTGATCGTGCCGCACGTGGTGCGCATGCTCGTCGGGCCCGGGCACCGGGTCCTGATCCCGCTGTCTGCGATTCTCGGCGCGGTCGTGCTGCTGGCCGCCGATATCGGAGCCCGCACCCTGGTCCACAACGCCGATCTGCCGCTGGGCATGCTGACCTCGCTGGTCGGTGGTCCGTTCTTCTTCTGGCTGCTGCGCCGCACCCGCGCCCGCTCGGGAGGCTGGGGATGAGCGAAGATCGGACCGACTCGACCGGCGACCCCTCGGCCCACCATTGCGGACCGGCACCCTCGGCGGCCGCAAGCGGCGCTTCGGCCGAATCCGGTGTCCACCGGCTTCCCGCTCCGCTGGGCCGGATGCGCGCGATGGTCCACGCACTGCGTCCCGCGCACGGGCTCCCGCGTCCCGTGTCCGCGGGCGAGACGACGTTGCGAGCCCGCGCGGTGAGCCTGTCCCGCGGCGGGCGGACCGTCCTCGAGGATATCGACATCGATGTCGTGGCAGGCCGGATTCTGGCTCTGGTCGGCCCGAACGGCGCGGGTAAGTCGACGTTGCTCGCCGCACTGTCCGGTGAACTCCAACCCGACAGTGGCACAGTCGAACTCGACGGTGAGCCACTGTCGCACTGGACACCCACAGATATGGCGCGCCGGCGCGCGGTACTGCCGCAGAATCACACCGTCGGATTCCCGTTCACCGTGCGTGAGGTCGTCACGATGGGCCGCGCCCCTTGGGCCCGCACCCTACGCCAGGACGCCGACGAGCAGGCCGTCGCCGAGGCCTTGGCCGCCACCGACGTCGTCCATCTCGCCGAGCGTCCGTTCCCCGCGCTGTCCGGTGGTGAACGCGCCCGCGCGGCGCTGGCCCGGGTCCTGGCCCAGGACACCGAAACCGTCCTGCTCGACGAGCCCACCGCGGCATTGGATCTCGGCCATCAGGAAGAGGTTCTGCGCCTGGCCACCGAGCGTGCGCGCCGCGGCGCGGCGGTGGTGGTGGTCCTGCACGATCTCGGCCTCGCCGCCGCCTACGCCGACCGGGTCGCGGTCCTGCACGCGGGCAGACTCGCCGCGCTCGGCTCACCACGCGAGGTTCTCACCACCGAGCTGCTGACCGAGGTCTACCGCCACCCCGTAGAGGTCATCGACCACCCCGCCACCGGCGCCCAGCTGGTGCTGCCTGTCCGCCGTTGAGCGGCCCGCCGGACGCCTGCGCGAATCCCGCACCGCAGTGGGGTGGCGTCCTCCGGATTCCAGAGCGAAGGCTATGGCGCCGACAGCAACTGGTCCCGCTACGCCGCCTCGCCCGCCGCCCACGACACCTACCGTGAGTCGGCGGACTTCTTCCACCACTATCGCTGCGATATCGCACTGGCACGCGACCTGGGCGTGCGCGTCTACCGGATCACCGTGGAATGGTCACGGCTGCAACCTCGTCCGGGGCAGTGGGACGAGCGGGGATTCGCGTTCTACGACGATGTGATCGCCACCGTCCGCGCAGCCGGTATGCGCCCGATGCTCACCCTCGATTACAACTACTGGAGTCTCACCGATAATTACGAATGGGGCAGTTACACATCACGTTACGGTCTACACCGTCGGCGTCACCACCGATCCGGCGCTGACGCGGCGGCCGACCGACGCCGTGGCCGCCTACCGCGACATCACCGCCCACGGTGGAGTGCCCGGCGACTACCGGCCCACCCGGCCGCCGGTATGGTGCTCGATGGTCGATCTGCCGTCGAGCTGTCTCGCGCCCGTCTCCGAACCTCGCTGAATCAGGACTCGGTGTCGTGCGCCGGATCCCGCAGTGCCCGCAGTAGCAGTTCCCAGCCGCGCCGTGCGACCTGTGCGCGTTCGGCCGGCGGGGTGCTGTGCAGCAGGGCCGCCAGCATGCTCACCGCGAGGAACACCTCGTCCACAGTGAGCCCCGGGCGGAATCCGGCCCGCAGACCGGGGTGGCCAATTTGGTGGCCAGCAGCGCGATCACCCGCTGGCCGGGTTCGTACAGTCGCGGGTCGGAGCTGTCATCGGGATCGAGAACCGCGATGAACGCCACCGAATCCACCAGCCGGCCCACCACCTGCTCGACAACGTCGCCGACGGTGGTGTCCGCCTGGGCGGCGAAGCGCTCCAATGCGGCGACGTGATCGCCGAACACCGCGACGATGACCGCGGCACGGGTCGGAAAGTGCCGGTAGAGACTGCCTTTTCCGACTCCCGCGCGTTGTGCGATCAACCGCAGCGGAGCGTCGGCGCCGTATTCGGCGAACACCTCGCGAGCCGCGCCCAGCAACGCCGTCCGATTCTCCCGCGCCGCCGCCGGACCGCGGTTCTCGCCGCGTGCGGTCACCGCCACACCAGCTTCAGCACCGCAGGGGTGAGCAGCATGCGGATCACCGTGGCATCCAGGACCAGGGCCGCGATCATGCCGTAGGCGATGTATTTCATCAGCACCAGATCCGAAAATCCGAACGCGCCGGTCACCACGATGAGAATCGCCGCCGCCGAGGTGATCACCCCGCCGGTGTGGGCGATGCCGTAGCGGATGGCCTCCGCCGGCGGCGCCCCCTCGGCCCGCGCCTCGGCCATCCGCGACTGCAGGAACACCTCGTAGTCGGTCGACAATCCGAACAACACCGTCACGATCAGGACCAGGACCGCGAACATCAGCGGGCCCGGTGTGAACCCCAGCAGACCCGCCCCGTGCCCCTCCACGAATATCCAGGTCAGAATGCCCAGGGCCGCACCGAGGCTCAGCGCGCTCATCAGCACGGCCTTCAACGCGAGCACGATCGACCGGAACGCGATGTACATCAGTACCAGTGCCGCGGTCGCGAGAATCGTTGCCAGCAGCGGCAATCCGTCGATCAGCCCGTGGATGGCGTCGCGTTCCAGCGCCGGGACTCCGGCGACCATCACCTGTACATCGGGTGGATGCGGGATCGAGCGCAGCGACACGATGGCCGCGTCGGCGTCGGATTTGTGCACCAGCCCGGTCGAGAGCACGTTGATGCCTTCGGTGGTCGGCGCCGACGCCTCGAACGGCCCGGTCAGCCCGGGGGTGAAATTGGCCTGGAACCGGATATCGGAGAGCTGTTGCGGATTCGCGCCCACGACCACCAATTTCAGTGGCTCGGTGCGGAATTCGGGAAACAGCGAGTCGAACTTCTCCTGCGCCACCCGGGCCGAATTGTCCGCGGCGAGGTAACGCTCGGACAGACCACCGAATTCGATATTGCGGAAGGGGATCAGCAGGAACAGCAGACCGGCCACGATCGGCACGATCACCCGCACCGGACGGCGCATCGCGAACAGCGCCAGCCGGGAGAAGAACCCGTTGTCGACCTGTTCGGCGTTGCGGATGCCGGCGAATCGGTGCCAGCCCCACATATCGACGCGCGGGCCCACGATACTGAGCGCCGCCGGCAGCGCGGTCACCGACAGCACCGCCGCCAGCAGCACCGAACTGATCCCGCCGTAGGGCACCGATCGCAGCACCCCGCTGGGGTAGATGAACAGCGCCGCCAGGCTCACCGCGATGATCGCCGCCGAGAACAGCACCGTGCGCCCGGCCGTGGCGACGGTCCGCGCGGTGGCCTCCTCCACACTGCGGCCCGCGGCCAGTTCCTCCCGGAACCGTGTCACCGCGAATAATCCGTAGTCGATGGCCAGACCGAGACTGACAAGGGTCACCACCGCACTGGCGAAGACGTTGACCTCGATATATCCGGTGAGCAGGCGCATGATGCCCTGACTGCCCAGAATCGTCATACCGCCGATCAGCACCGGCAGCAGCGCGCCGACGAGCCCGCCGAACAGGAAATACAGCAGGATCGCCACCACCGGCAGCGCGATCAGCTCGGCGCGGTGGATATCGTCCTGCATGCCGATATTGATGCCCTCGACCACCGGCTGCAGTCCGGCCAGTTGCACCGTGGTTCCGCCCGGCCCCCGGCCGGGACCGCTTGCCGCCAGATCCTTTTCGATGGCGAGATAGTTGTCGACCGTGGCGGTGTCGGTGCCGTGCAGGCCGATACTGGCGAAGGCGTGGGTGCGGGAGGCATCGGCGAACTGGCCCATCATCGAGCCGTCGAAGTAGCTGTCGATCTTCTTGATGCGGTCGGGATAGCGATCGTGCAGGTCGGTCAGTGCCGTGGCGATCGCGTCGCGGACCGGTGGATCGTCCACGGTGTGGCCTTCGGGCGCGGTGTAGAGCACGATCACGTCGGCGTCGGTGTCGCGGCCGAAGGTCTGATCGGCGAGTTTGGAGGCCACCACCGATTCGCTGTGTTCGTCGAACCAGCCGCCCTGGGTCAGCCGTGACCCCAGATCTCGGCCGAGGAATCCGGAGACCGCGACGACCAGCACGAAAACCGCGAATACGACGTAGCGATGGCGATGGACGAACCGCCCCCAGCGCAGCAGGAGATCTTCGAGCATGCCGGGATCAGCCGCAGGCCGGGGTGCGGTAATCGGCCGACCGCAGAATGCCGCACAGATCGTTGCGCGAGATCTTCCACTTACCGTCGATGTCGACGAAATGCACGATCGTGGTGCGCACGTTCTCGCCGCTGCCGTCCTTGTCCAGGCGCATGGTGGCGGTCAGGGTGCCGTCGTGGTTGTCGAATACCGGGTCCACCACGCCGTACACCGCGCGCGGATTGTCGTGCAGTGCCTTGTACATATCGGGAATGGCGCCGGAGAACGCGGCGCCGTCCTCGATGAGGTCGGTGCGTTGACTGTCGGGCAGCGTCGGATCGAGTGCGCGTTTGATCTGGGTGTCCAGCTCGGCGGAGGTCGGCAGCGGCGGCCGGTTGGCGCTGCTGGTGGCGGCGGCCGCCGAGGAGGAGGTCAAAGCCGCGTAGGCCGAGGAGCGGGCGGCCGCCACCGAGGCTTGGTCGGGTCCGCTGTCGCAGGCGGCGATCGTCAGCGCGAGCATCGTGATTCCGAATGCGCCGTAGACCGTGCGTCGCAATGCCATTACGTCCTCGAATGTGTCGTAAGTAACCGATGATTCCTACAGTCTGGCATGGGCGCTCAGCGGCCCTCGATGACCGCACCCAACCGGTTGAGCAACGCGCGCACCGTGGTGGTAGCGCCGCGCTGTTCGGGTACGGGCGCGGCGCTGGGGACCAGATCATGGACCAGCGCGCGCACACTGCGCGCGTCGTCGAGGTCGATATCGGTGACCGCGGCTTCCACCACCGCCACCACGTCCTCGGGGCCGGGCACCTCGGTCGCGGTATCGGCGCGATAGATCTCGAGGGTGAGGGTGGCGCGCACGGTGCGGAAGGCAAACGGCAGCCCCTCGTCCGTTTTCCCGAAACCGTGCGCGAACGGACCAACGGTCAGATCTTCAAGTGTGAATTCAGGCGTGCGGTCCGTTTCCAACCGAGACTCCCCTGGTTCTATATCCGATAGGTGTTCACGGTAACGGGTGAGGCGCATGCCACGCCGGAACCACCCCGGTGAGCGGGCCGAGTGTCCGATCATGGTCAGATGAAGCAGTACGCATGAGTCGTCGGCACGAAGGAGTTCGAAGCATGCGCGGGAACCGGTCGGTTGTGTCTGCGGCACTCGCGCTGGCCAGTGCCGTCGCACTCGTCACCGGCTGTTCGTCGCACAGCGACAGCACCACCGCGCCTTCGGCCGGAGCTCCCGGAACCGCGGCCGTCGCGCCTGTTCCGGCAGTCGCACCGGCCGGAAATGTTGCCGCCTTCGGCCCGATCGGCACCCTACTCGCCGAACCCGCCGGCGGACGAGTCCTCGCCCTGGACCCCACCGGCCTGTCCCTGCGCATCGTCGACCCCGCCGCCCCCGCTGCCGCGCCGCGCACGATCACCCTGCCCGCCCGGGCCGCCGGCCTGACCCTCGGCGCACCCGGTGAGGTCCTGATACCGGCCGGCCGGGAGGTGCTGCGCGTCGATATCGCCACCGCCGCGGTGCATCCGGTGCCGGTCGACGGCGAGGTGCGGGCGGTCGCGCGGCGTGACGACGGCAACCTGGTGGTCGGACTCGACGGCGGCCGGGTACGGATCCTCGACCCGGCCGGGCAGCCGACGCGCACGATCGGCGGCCTGGGCACCGTCGACGCGGTCGCGGTCACCGCCTCCGCGATCGCCACCCTCGATCTCGACCAGACCAGCCTCACCGAACTCGATCTCGGCCGCGATCGCGCCGGATTGGCACTGCGCGCCGGACTGGGCGCCACCCACGTGATCGGCGACCACTTCGGCCGGCTGCTCGCCACCGACACCTCCGGCGGTGCACTGCTCGTCTACACCACCGGCCCGCTGCTGCTGCGCCAGCGCTTCCCGGTCGGCGCGGCGCCCTACGCACTGGCCTACGATGAACGGTCCGACACCGTATGGCTGACGCTCACCGGAAGCAATGAGGTCGTCGGATTCGATCTGTCGACCGGAATACCGGAGGAAGTGGGGCGCTTCGCCACGGTGCGCCAGCCCAATTCACTGACGATCGACAGCCGCACCGGCGACATGTTCGTCGGCTCGGCAACCGGAGACGGTCTGCAACGCATCGGTGCGGACCAGAGGAAGAAAGGTCAGTGATGGCTCGAGCGCCTCGATACGAGTCCGCGGCCGGCGCCGCACACAGCGGCCGGCGCAGAAGGTCGACTCCCGCCGAATGGGAGGAGACCAGCGAAGAAGGAGATTACGAGTACGTGCCGCTACGACTACCCCCGGATATGAATCGAGTGACCGCATCGATGCGCCTGGCGATCCAGGCCGAGTTCGGCGGCTGGGAGCTGTCGCGAGTGCGCGCCTATACCGACGGCAGCCGGCGAGTGTTGTTGCGGCGCCGCAAAACCAGCTTTCCCGTGACCGAAACGGGGATGTGAGGAATGGTGTATTCCTTATTCCTGCGGTTGCTGTTCCTGGTGCCGCCCGAGCGTATCCACCATCTGGTGTTCACCGTCATCCGGCTCACGACCGCTTTCCCACCGACCCGGTGGCTGGCACACCGCCTGACCACCGCCACCGATCCGATCCTCGCCACCACCGCCTTCGGCGTGCGTTTCCCGGCGCCACTGGGTCTGGCCGCCGGTTTCGACAAGGATGCCGCCGGGGTGAACGCCTGGGGCGCACTGGGTTTCGGCTTCGCCGAGATCGGCACCGTCACCGCGCAGGCGCAACCGGGTAATCCCGCGCCCCGGCTGTTTCGGCTGGCCGCCGACCACGCGCTGATCAACCGGATGGGCTTCAACAACCACGGCGCGGCCGCCGCGGCGGGCCGGCTGGCCACCCGCCGGACCGGTGGGGTGCCCATCGGCGCCAACATCGGCAAGACCAAGATCGTCGAACCCGAGCACGCCGCCGAGGACTACGCCGTCAGCGCGCGCCTGCTCGGACCGCTCGCCGACTTCGTCGTCGTCAATGTCAGCTCACCCAATACCCCCGGATTGCGGGATCTGCAGGCCGTGCAATCGCTGCGTCCGCTGCTGCGGGCGGTGCTCGACAGTGTCGCCGCCGCGGGCGAGACCAAACCCGTGCTGGTCAAGATCGCCCCCGATCTGTCCGATGACGATATCGACGCGGTCGCCGACCTGGCCGTCGAACTCGGGCTGGCCGGAATCGTGGCCACCAACACCACCATTCGCCGCGACGGCCTGGCCACCGGCGCCGATGTGGTCGAGGCCATGGGCGCCGGTGGACTGTCCGGGCCGCCGGTCGCCGAACGTTCCCTCGAGGTGCTGCGCCGGCTCTACGCGCGGGTCGGCGACCGGCTCGTTCTGATCTCGGTCGGCGGTATCGAGACCGCCGATCAGGCCTACGAACGCATCCTCGCCGGCGCATCCCTGCTGCAGGGATATACGGGATTCATCTACGGCGGCCCGTTCTGGACCCGGCGCCTGCACCGCGGCCTGGCCGAGCGCCTGCGCGCGGACGGATACGCCGGTCTCGCCGATGCTGTCGGCGCAGCGCACAAAACGGTGGCCTGACACTCGATCCCGCTGTTGCTACCGGCCGGAAGCACCCCACGGATGTCCGATTCCGCGTTTAGGATGGGTGATCCACATCACGTCCGCGGACGTGATGGTCGTGCTCGGACCGGGAAAAGGGATATGACACCAGAGATCGAATTCACCCACCAGACCGGCGTCACGGTTCACACCGTGCCCGAGGCCTTCCAGCAGACCGCCTCGCTACGCCCGAACCAGGTCGCGCTGCGCACCGTCGGCGGAACCCAGCAGATCACCTGGTCCGACTATGCGCGCCGGGTACGGGCGATTGCGGCGGGACTGGCGAAACTCGGTGTCGGACATGGTGACACGGTCGGTCTGATGCTCACCAACCGGCCCGAATTCAATCTCGTCGACACCGCCGTCCTGCACCTGGGCGCCACCCCGTTCTCGGTGTACAACACCAGCTCGCCCGGGCAGATCGCGCACGTGTTCGGCAACGCCGCCAACACCGTGGTCGTCACCGAGCAGACCTTCCTCCCCTCGATCACCGCATCCGGTGCGGCCCTGCGGCATGTGATCGTCGTCGACGGCACCGCACCCGAGGGCGGCACGACCCTCGAACAGCTCGAGAACGATCCCGCCGAGGACTTCGACTTCGACGCCGCCTGGCAGGCGGTACGCGCCGAGGACCTGGCCACCCTCATCTACACCTCCGGCACCACCGGGCCGTCGAAGGGTGTGGAGATCACCCACACCAATGTCGTCGCCCAGATCGCCGCCCTCACCCGCGGCGCACTCGTCGCCGACCTCGACTCGCGCGCGGTGTCCTACCTGCCGGCCGCGCACGTCGCCGACCGCATCTCCGGACACTGCCTGAATCTGTTCACCGGCGTCACCCTCACCTGCGTGCCCGACGCACGGGAGATCGCCGCGGCACTGCCCGATGCGCGCCCGACGATCTTCTTCGGCGTCCCGCGGGTGTGGCAGAAGATCAAGGCCGGCGTCGACGCCGCGATCGCCACCGAATCCAGCCCGGTCAAAAAGGCGCTGGCGCGGTGGGCGATCGGCGTGGGCGTAGCCACCGCCCGAGCCCGCCTCGCCGGCGGCAACGGCGGTCCGCTGCTTGCCGCGCAACACCGCGTCGCCGACACGCTGGTGCTGTCGAAACTGCGCACCACCCTCGGCATGGACGAATTGAAAGTCGCCTCCTCGGGCGCCGCCGCCATTCCGCCGGAGACCCTGGAATTCCTGCTCGGCCTCGGATTCACGGTCAGCGAGGTGTGGGGGATGTCGGAGACCACCGGCGTCGGCACCTTCACCGAACTGGACAAACCCCGCCCCGGATCGGTCGGGCGTGCCGCCGACGGCGTGGAGATCCGCCTCGACAGCGACGGTGAACTGCTCATCCGCGGCGGCATCGTCACCCACGGCTACCGCAAGATGCCCGACAAGACGGCAGAGGCCATCGACGACGACGGCTGGCTGCACACCGGCGATATCGCCACCATCGACGGCGACGGCTACGTCACCATCGTCGACCGCAAGAAGGAACTGATCATCACCGAGGCGGGAAAGAACATCTCCCCCACCAACATCGAGAATTCGGTGAAGGCGGCCTCCTCGCTGATCGGCCAGATCGTCGTCATCGGCGAGGGCCGCCCCTACATCGCCGCTTTGGTGGTCCTCGACCCCGATACCGTCGTGGTGCGGGCCAAGGCGCTCGCCATCCCCGACGCCGACCTCGACACCCTCGCCGATCATTCCGCGATCATCGACGAGGTGCGCGCGGCGATCGTCGCCGGAAATACCAAACTGGCACGCGTCGAACAGATCAAGCGATTCCGCATTCTCGCGCGGGCCTGGGAACCCGGCGGAATCGAGCTCACCCCGACCCTCAAGCTCAAGCGTTCGCCGATCTCCGCGGAATACGCCGCCGACATCGCCGACCTCTACACCGATCCGGTTCCCGGCGGCATCCACAACCTGTAACCACCGGATCCGGTTGCCGAACAACCCGATTCACGCCGATGGGTGGCCCCGGGCATTGCCCGGGGCCACCCATCGGCGAAACGGACTACTTCTGTTCGAAGGTGCCCACCAGCGTGGCGCGGGCGATGGCGTGCCCGAACAGATTGAAACCCAGGAACGCCGGGCTCGCCTCTGCGCCCACACCGAGCGATTCGACATCCACCGCGTGCACGACCACGAAGTAGCGGTGGTAGCCGTGTCCGGGCGGCGGACCGGCACCGACGAATCCCGGGAAACCGCCGTCATTGCGCAGCTGGACCGCGCCAGTGGGCAGCGCGCCGCCCTCACTGCCCTCTCCGGCACTACCCGCACCGGATTCCAGCGAGGTCACCGACGCCGGGATATCGGCGACGGCCCAGTGCCAGAACCCCGATCCGGTCGGGGCATCGGGATCGTAGACGGTGACCGCGAAACTCTTGGTCTCGGCCGGGAATCCGCTCCATGACAGCTGCGGCGAGATGTCCTTGCCGCCCGCGCCGAACACCCCGCTGACCTGTTCGTTACCCAGCGGCTGTCCGTCGGTGACATCGGTGGAGGTGAGGCTGAATTCGGGTAGCTGCGGCAACGACGCATACGGATTGTAGGAATAGTCGGGCACGAGGACCGTCCTTTCTGCTTGTCGAGCGAATCGTCAGCTGTGCAACAGGAAATGTTCCATCACGCGGGTGCCGAACTCCAGCGCCGATACCGGCACCCGCTCATCGACACCGTGGAACAGTGCGGAAAAGTCCAGCTCCGGCGGCAACTGCAGCGGCGCGAAACCGAAGCAGCGAATCCCCAAGCGCGCGAACGCTTTCGCGTCCGTTCCGCCGGACAGCATGTACGGCACGGTGCGCCCGTGCGGATCATGGGCCAGGATGGCGTCGTTCATCGCGTCGACCAGATGCCCGTCGAACGTGGTCTCGTAGGAATCGAGTTCGGTGATCCACTCCCGCTCCACATCCGGGCCGATCAGCTCGTCGACCTCGCGCTCGAACTCGGCCTGACGCCCCGGCACCACCCGGCAGTCGACGGTGGCCTCCGCGGTCTGCGGGATCACATTCGCTTTGTACCCCGCCTGCAACATCGTCGGATTCGCGGTATCGCGCAGCGTGGCGCCGATGATGCGGGAAATGGTGCCGAGTTTGGCCAGCTGCCCCTCGATATCCGGACTGTCCGGATCGAACTCGATACCGGTCTCCTCGCTCACCGCGGCCAGGAATTCGGCCACCGAATCCGACAGCACCAGCGGGAAGGTGTGATTACCGAGCCGGGCCACTGCCGCGGCGAGAATCGTCACCGCGTTGTCCTCGTGCAGGAACGAGCCGTGGCCCGCACGAGCCTTGGCGCGCAACCGCATCCAGCCCAGGCCCTTCTCCGCGGTCTCGACCAGATACAACCGGCGCTCGGTGCCGTCGCGGCGCGGCACCGTCAGCGAGAAACCACCGACCTCACCGACCGCCTCGATCACACCCTCGAACAGATCCGGCCGGTTGTCGGCCAGCCACTGCGAACCCCACTTACCGCCGTTCTCCTCATCGGCGAGGAAGGCGAAGACCAGATCACGCGGCGGGACGGTGCCCTCGATCTTGAACTGGCGCGCCACCGCCAGCATCATCCCGACCATATCCTTCATATCGATCGCGCCGCGGCCCCACACGTACCCCTCACGCACCGCACCGGAGAACGGATGCACACTCCAGTCGGCGGCCTCGGCCGGCACCACATCCAGATGCCCGTGGATCATCAGCGCACCGCGCTCGGAATCAGCGCCGGGCAACCGCGCGAACACATTGCCGCGCCCCGGCGCACCCGACTCGACATACTCGGTCACATATCCGGCCTGCTGCAGCTGATCGGCCACCCACTGCGCACATTCCCGCTCACCCTTGGTGGTCTCCAATACGCCGGTATTGGAGGTGTCGAAGCGAATCAGCGTGCTGACCAACTCCACCACTTCCGACTCCGCGCGGGAACGGGACTCGCGATGTTCACCGGTAGCTGTCACGCCCCTTTCCTACCACGCGGCCCGCACCGGCCGTGTACACCCGTTGCCGGGTCGGTGCCGCCAAGCAGGCGGATCGGGTGCGGTGATTGCGATCGGGTTGATCGGTACCGGCCCTACGCACCGGTCGTGCGGTGTGTGAACGACTCGGCAGGCGCGCTCGGCCCGCGGTCCCCTATCATTCCGGTATGCGCCGTGGAAGGCGCTCCGAGCCGGAGTGTGCGCGGTGGTCCTCATCGCCTGCGGTTGTGCCGGTGCGGTGGAGCGCGGCGATTTCGCACAGCAGATCCGTGCCCGCGGTGGCGGACTGGTCAGCGCGCTGCCGTCCGGCGCCGTCGATACCTTGCGAAACCGGCTGGACAGCAATGACATCGAGGCGAATGTGGTGCTCGCCCCCGACTCGACCGGGTTCCGGTTGACCTGGCCGACCAGCCCGCGCAGGTTTCCGCATTCCTCGCCGATCACACCGACCTGTCTGCCCGCGAACCCGCTGTGCGACTGCGCATCCGGACGCCGCGACGCCCCACCGAACTCGACGACTACACATTCCGGCTCACCGCGCCGCTGTTCTGCTCACCGGCCTATGCGGATCCGATCGTGGTGTCGGACACCTTCCACGACTCCGAGGGAACCTCGGTGAACTACACGCTGTACTGCGTCGGCGAGCACGGCGCCTTCACCGACGAGGGATTCCTGCGGCCGTTCCTGGTGATGTTCGCCGCGCACATCCTGATCGCCACCGTGATCGCGCTCATCGCGATCGTGACGACCCGCGCGTCCGCACCGAGCACACCGGCACCCGACGCCGGCGCCGTGGAACTCTGATCCGGCCGGATCAGGCTGCGGCCGATACCTTTTCGGTGGACGCGGGCGTGCCCCCGGCCTGTTCCCGCCATCCGGGTGGTCCGGCGAGGTAGCCGAATCGGCCGCGCCAGGTCCGGGCGGCGCGAACATCACGCAGCATCGCGGTGAATTCGTGGTAATTCACTCGCAGCGGGTTGCCGGTGCCGATGTCGTGGGTAAGTCCGTAGCGGATGGGCTCGGATTCGGCGGCGAAACTGCCGAACAGCCGGTCCCACACGATGAACACACCCCCATAGTTGGTATCGAGGTACGGCTGATTCGACCCGTGGTGCACCCGATGATGCGCGGGGGTATTGAAGATGAATTCCAGTGGGCGCCAAAGCTTCCCGATGCGCTGAGTGTGGATCGGAAACTGGTAGAGCAGCCCGAGGCTGTTGAGCAGGAAGATCATCCACGCCGGGAAGCCCAGCAGCGCCGCGGGCACCCACGCCAGACTGCGCACCACCGAGGCGAACGGATTCAGCCACGGCAACCGGATCGCGGTCGACAGATTGAAATACGTACTCGAGTGATGCACCGAATGCGCCGTCCACAGCAACCGCACGCGATGATCGGCCCGGTGCGCCCAGTAGTAGCAGAAATCGGTGACCACCAGGCCCAGCACCCACACCCACCAATGACGCGCCGACAGGTGCAGCGGCGTCACCGCGGCCGCCGCCACGATGGCGGAGAACGGCAGCACGAACTGAAACAGTGGCTTGGTCACCTGCCCCAGGGCGTAGGTGGCCCAGTTGGTGGCCGACTCACGGCCGTAGCGGCCGGAGGGCGCGCGCTCGGGATCGCGGCGGATATCCCACCACTCCACGAGCATCGACAGCACGAAGGCCGGCACCGCATACAAAGCCAGGTGCGCGTTGTTCATCCGAACTCCTGTTCCGTTCCGGGGCCGCCGGACACTGTGGCCGGGCGGGCCGATATCGACGGTAACGGCGATGACCGGCAAAAACATCGGCCCGGCGAGGGATCGGCCCTCCCCCGCCCGAGGGACTCGCGGGCCCGCGCGCGCCGGTATCGTCGGGCGGGTGCCGGTGCAGCCAACAGTGAGCTCATCGCGGTGGGGCCTGCGCCCGGCCGCCCCGGTCGCGGGGGAACTGCATGCGATCCGGCGTTCGCTGACCCGGCAATCGGTGGCCGTCGCCATGGTCGCCGCGGCCGTGGACGCGGTCGTCTTCGCGTTGACGGGTGTCCTGTCCGTCGCTCCGGTCGCCGGTGGCCTCACGTTGACGGCGATGGTCGCGGTCGATCTGGCCCTCGCGGCCCCGCCCAGCACCGCGGCTGTGGTCGCGATCGCGCAGGTCGTCCTGCGGATCGTGGTGTCGTGGCTGCTGCATCGGCACGGGCTGCCGGCCCGGATCGCCGATGTCGGATTCCTCGTCGCCGGATATCGCGCCGGAGCCTGGATATCGGGACGCGCGGTGCTGATCACCGCGCCCGTCCTACTCCTCGGGGCGTGCGCGGCACCCTTGATCTCGCCCGGCTCGACGGCCGGTGACTGGCGACTGCTGCTCACCGCCACGATCTCCGGCGGTCTGGTGCCCTGGCTGGTGGGCCGCTACACCGCAGGTCGGGGCGCCTATATCGCCGAATTGGAACAGCGCGAACGACTCGCCCGCGAGCAGCAGCACGCCGCCCTCGACCGCGCCCTGACCGACGAACGCGCCGCCATCGCCCGCGATCTGCACGATGTCATCACCCACCATGTAAGCGCGATCGGCATCCACGCCGGTGCCGCACGAATGGCACTCAACAGTGCGGCAGGGGGCGACGTGGATCCGGCCGGTCGCTCCCTGGCCGCGATCGAATCCGAAAGCCGGGCCGCGATGGTGGACCTGCGCCGCCAGCTCGATTTCCTGCACGGCCGAGACGACGGCGAGCGCCGCCAGCCCGGTATGGCCGATATCGAGGATCTGGTCGACCGGGCACGGGCGGCCGGACTCGAGGTTTCGGTCGTCACCAACGAGACGACACTGCCCGGATCACTCGACATCACGGTGTTCCGGATCGTGCAGGAACTGCTCACCAACGCACTGCGCCACGGAACCGGAACGGCGACCCTGTCGGTCCGCGCCGGACCCGACGGCATCGTCATCGAGCAGTCCAATCCGATTGCGGCCGAGTCGATATCGCATAGTTCGCTACCACCCGTCGTCGCGCCCGCACCCGCCGTGCACCGCGGACTCGAGGGCATCCGCCGCCGCGCCGAACTGTTCAGCGGCACCGTCACCGGCGGTCCGGTCACCGAGGACCGCTGGCAGCTCACGGTCCGAATTCCGGGCGCCGCTTCGTGAGCTGCCCGCTGCGCGTGCTGATCGCCGACGACCACGCGATGTTCCGTTCCGGCCTGCGCGCGGTACTCGATGCCGCACCCGATCTGGAATGTGTCGCCGAGGTCGGCGACGGCCGCAGCGCGATCGCCGAAACCGCGCGCCTGCGCCCCGATGTCGCCATCCTGGACGTGCGCATGCCCAAACTCGACGGCCTGGCCGCCACCGAGGCCATCGTCGCCGCCGGCGGCACCCGGGTCCTCATCCTGACCACCTACGACAGCGAGGACAGCCTGGCCCGCGCGCTGCAGGTCGGAGCCAGCGGATTCCTGCTGAAAACGCTGCCCCCGGAGGAATTGATCGGCGCCATCCGGGTGGCCGTACGCGGCGATGCCGTCATCGACCCCTCGATGACCCGCCGCCTCGCTCCCCGGTTCGTCGGCACCCTGACCCCACCCGCGCCGCCGGACCATTCGCTCACCGCCCGCGAACAACAGGTTCTCGCCCTACTGGCCGACGCCCGCAGCAACAGCGAGATCGCCGCGGCCCTCGGCGTCGGTGAGGAGACGGTCAAGACACATGTCTCCCGGATCCTGTCGAAACTGCAGGTCCGCGATCGAATCCAGGCCGTCGTGCACGCATACCGTCACGGTCTGGTACCTCCGGGGCCCGGCCGGTAGCCGCGCGCGATCATTCCGGATGCGGGAGCCGCTCGCCGCCCATCCGGTCCATGCGTTCGCGTCCCCACACACCCAGCGGCCCCAGCGCGGTGTTCAACTCCACCCCGAACGCGGTGAGCGAATACTCCACTCGCGGTAGCACTTCGGCGTACACCTCACGATGGACGACATCGTCGTGTTCGAGCTCACGCAACTGCTGAATGAGTACTTTCTCCGATCCGAAAATCTGAAGGAGTTGAACCGTTTTGGCGGACCAGCGAACAATCAGCGTACTCGGCCTGGGTGCGATGGGCAGGGCGCTGGCGATGACCGCCTTGCACGGCGGCCACCGTGTCCGGGTGCGGAATCGCACCAGCGGCAAGGACATCGAGATCGTCGCCGCCGGCGCCGACCGGGCCGGTACGCCGACCGACGCTGTCGCGGACAGTGATCTCGTCATCGTCTGTCTGCTCGACCACGCATCGGTGCGGGCGGTACTGGACCCGACCGCAGCGAAGCTGTCACACGCCGCGCTGGTCAATCTGACCAGCACAACCCCCGAAGAATCACGGCAGCTCGGGAGCTGGGCACGCGGTCACGACATCGCCTACCTCGACGGCGGCATCATGGCCGTCCCGCACATGATCGGCGGCCCCGCCGCCGCGATTCTCTACAGCGGCGACGCCGGAATCTTCGCGACAGCGCGCCCGATACTCGACCTGTTCGGCTCCGCGGAATACCTCGGCGCCGATCCCGGCCTGGCCGCCGCCCACGATTTCGCGCTGCTCGCGGCCATGTACGCCATGTTCGCGGGCTTCGCGCACGGCGCGGCGATGCTGCGGTCCGCGGGCGTCTCGGCCACGAACTTCGCCGAGCGCGCGGTCCCGTGGCTCACCGCCATGACCGGCTCCCTACCGGGACACGCACGGCTCATCGACAGCGGCGACTACCGCACCGATGTACAGAACCTGCACTTCAACAAGGCCGCCCTGGATGCCATAGTGCGAGCCACCCGAGAGGCGGAAACCGCCGTCGACCTGCTGCGACCCGTCAAGGCCCTCATCGACGAACAGATTGCCGACGGCCACGGCGAGCTGGCCTTCGCGCGGATCGTGGAGGGTTTACGACCCTGATCGCGGCGAATGCCGCTCCGACCGGGCAGAGCTTCGACCCTGTCCGAAACCGCGGCGGGCGGCGACCTCACGGCAAATATCCCGCATCTCGCATGCCCGAACGCTCGTCACCACCGTCGAACCGGGATTATCCTCGCGGTGTGTCGACCCATCACCGGGCCGCCGGTGATGTTCAATCGGTGCCGTTGAGGTTCCAGCGAACGAGTGAAAGGTTAGAGACATGGCACTTCCCACCATGACCGCCGAGCAACGCTCCGAAGCGCTGGCCAAGGCGGCCGCGGTCCGAAAGGCGCGGTCGGAGCTGATCGAGCAGATCCGCAAGGGCTCGGTCTCCTTGTCCCAGGTGCTCGAACGAGCCGACAAAGAGGACCTGGTCAAGAAAACGAAGGTCGCCGCGGTCATCAAAGCCCTGCCCGGTATCGGCCCGGTCAAGGCGGCCAAACTCATGGATGAAGCCGACATTCCGGTCGACCGCCGCATCGGCGGATTGGGTTCGCGTCAGCGTGCCGCACTACTCGAGGCGTTGACGAACTAGCCCTCCGGAAGGCGGCGCTCAGCAGCCGGGACCTGCACGAAAACCCGTGATTTGGACCTTGCGGATTGATCCGTTAACCTTGCTGAGCACCACCGGTCCGGGTGGCGGAATGGCAGACGCGCTAGCTTGAGGTGCTAGTGCCCTATTAACGGGCGTGGGGGTTCAAGTCCCCCTCCGGACACCTGTCTAACCCCACGGGCACTCACTCTACCTGCAGTTTTGCAGAAAGAGTGGGTGTCCGTTGGTTCCCCCTCGCGAGATACGGCTTACGTCCACCGCGTGGGGCCTACCTAATCCGACGGCACCCAATCCACCTGCAGTTTTACAGACAGAGTGAGTGCTGGTGGTTCCCCCTCGTGGGATGACTCTCAGGTCCCTGCGTGGTTAGCGAGTCCCCCGCGTGAGTTAACGACTGGGGTTCTCTGCGATTCGGGCAAATTCTCTGAACCGTGGAGATTTTGAGAACTCCAGTCTCGGCCTGTGGAGCCTGTACGGCCGTGTCAGCCAGTGAGACGGATCCGCGTGGATAGCGTGCGTGCCCCGCTCCACACGCCGTTGCCGATACCGCAGGGACTGGCAACGGCTTCGGCAACTTTCTGTTTTTGCGGGTAGCGGATCTCTACGCCCAGTGCGGCATACAGATCCGCCCTCGCCTCGTGAGCACCCCCCTCGAGAACTACGCCGACACCCCCAAGGGCATCTGTCGTGGCGGTGATCTCGGTCAGGCTCACGGTCGTATGCGTTGGCATGCGCGCCAGCTCCGCCGCGGCGACTGCCTTGTCCGCCTGCGCGCTGTTCATCACCGTGACCAATGTCGTCGGATCGATTCCGGCCTCGATCGCCGCTCGATGACGCTGCAATTTGACCTCGGCGTCGACGACCTTCTGCTTCAGCTGATTCCGTCGCATCTCGCCGTCGTCGGCATTGAACGCCTCCAGCAGAACGGCGATGGTCTCGGCCCGGTTCTGTCTGCCGAACAAGCCTGCGAGCCAACGATTCAGCGGGCCGACGAATCGATTGAGCACACCGTTGCGGCAAGCATCGACTACTGGACTCTCGATCGCCACCGCGACCTCAGCGACGCCGCAGCCGCGGTCGTGCTATTCACCGGCACCGGCACTGAGCGGGGCTTCGTCGGCCTGCAAGCGCTCATCGAACACACAACTGCCGACTCCTGAACTGGCCGCAACGCAAGCAGATTCGTCCAAGAATGCCTGCGGCACAGCAGCCGTCGCATCGTCAGCACTACCGCGACATGATCATATTTGCCCGGAACAACACCTCGGCCCGCCAGGCACAGTAAGGCCAATCCGCCGACAACCGCTCTGCTCGATACCCGATATCCCCAGTTCACGGCCGCAGGCGGCTGATCGCCTCCACCCGCAAGACCGACTCTATGGGGCTGTGCTGCCGTTCTCGCGCGCTTTGGCACTGAGGTCCTTGTGTCGACTATTCTATGAATATCGAGGGAAGGTGGTGTTCAGATGACCGAGGGTCAGAAGGTCCAGCGCCGCGTCAAGACAGTCAGAGCGATCCGGCGCAGCACAGAGCTGGAAGGTTCACGCAGCACCAACGCCACCCGCGCCGACCAGGACGCCTACGCCCGCGGGGCTATCACAGCCGCCGAACTCGGAGAGCGCGTCCGACGTCGGTACAACGTCCAGTAACCAGCACAAGGGCATGCGACACCCCTGGGACACCGGCGACCCCGAACGAAACTGGCAAGGGTATTTCATCGAGGGCACCGGCGTCCTGAGGAACCGAGTCGGGGCACGAACCGCTGACGCACTGCAAGACGCCGAGAACGACCTCGTCGAGGCGCGTGTTATCGAACTCCGAGAGGATCCGAGCCTCCTCGGTGAACGCACCTACGATCTCGCATACCTACAGGCCATTCATCGGCAATTCTTTCAGGATGTCTACGACTGGGCCGGAGACCTGCGGACCGTCGGCATCGAAAAGGGCAGTGAATCCTTCTGCCCGCCGGGCAGCATCACCCGGCCGATGGATCATGTCGCCGCCGAGATCCACCGCCTCCGGCAACTCAGGGACGTTCCCGACGACGACCTTCCACACACCGTGGCCTACCTATATGACTACGTGAACTTCGCACACCCATTCCGCGAAGGAAACGGGCGAGCTACCCGCGAGTTCTTCGACCTCCTCCTGTCCGAACGCGGCACCGGACTCGACTGGGAAAAGACCGACCACGCCGAGCTGTACACCGCATGCCACACCGCACGAGCCGACGGCAGACTCGAAGGCTTGATCGCCATGTTCACTGCCATTCTCGATGGTGAACCCGCATACGACTTCTGAACGCCCGCAAGTGTTTAGGTGGTTGGCCGGCCTGGGGCTCTCGATCGCGCGTGACGGATCCACTATCTCTGTCGAAGCCGCCAACCTGCTACGCCGCCTGCAGCGCAGCAGTTTTCGGTTCGGTGGCACCTGTGGAACGACCTGTCCGAAATGACACAAAAGACGGCCGGCACGGTGCTGCTGCGCACCGCAGAGGCAACGGGCCTGGTCAAGGGCCTGTCACAGGCGCTGGCGCCGTGGCGGAAACCCTTGGCCACGCATGATCCGGGTAAGACCGTGCTGGATCTGGCGATCGCGGTGGCTGCGGGTGCGGACTGCGTGTCGGATGTGACCGTGCTGCGGTCGCAGCCAGCGGTGTTCGGGCCGGTCGCTTCCGATCCGACGATCTCCCGGTTGATCGCCGTACTCGCCGCTGATGCGCCGAAAGCGTTGTCCGCGTTGGCAACTGCCCGCGCGGCCGCCAGGTCGATCGCGTGGACGAAAGCCGGTGCCCACGCCCCCAGCCACGGCATCGACGCCGAGCATCCGCTGATCATCGACCTGGACGCCACCCTGGTCGACTCACACAGCAAAAAGGAAAGCGCCGCACCGACATTCAAACGAGGATACGGTTTTCATCCGCTGCTGGCGTTCATCGACCACGGCACCGACGGCACCGGAGAACCCGCCGCGGCCCTGCTGCGGCCGGGCAACGCCGGCTCCAACACCGCCGCCGACCACAGACGAGTCCTACACGACGCGCTCGAGCAACTGCCGTGGCAGCCCGGCTACCGAGTCGGCCACAAGGTCCTGGTCCGCGCCGACGCCGGCGGCGGACCCCACGAGTTCCTCGGCTACTGCCACGCCCGCCGCCTGCAATACTCGATCGGGTTCGGCCTGAACGAAACCATCGTCGCCGCACTGGATTACCTGCCCGAGAAGGCATGGACCCCGGCCTACAACGCCGACGGCGAACCCCGCGACGGCGCCGCGGTCGCCGACATCACCGGCCTGATCGACCTGACGACCTGGCCACCGGGCATGCGGGTCATCATCCGCCGCGAACACCCCCACCCCGGCGCCCAACTCAAGTTCACCGACCACAACGGCAACCGGCTCACCGCGTTCGCACCAACACCCGCAAAGGACAACTCGCCGATCTGGAACTACGCCACCGCCACCGCGCCCGCTGCGAAGACCGCATCCGCACCGCGAAAGACACCGGCCCGCGCAACCTCCCGTTCCGCGGATTCGACGCCAACCAGATCTGGCTGGCCATCCTCACCCTCGCGCTCGACCTGATCGCCTGGCTGCAGACCATCGCCCTGCACGACCAGCCCGCGCGCCGCTGGGAACCGAAACCCCTGCGCATGCACCTGTTCTCGATCCCCGCACGCATCGCCCGCCACGCCAGGCAAGTCCACTTGCGACTATCCCGCACAGCCGCAGCCACCAGCCTCGCGCTCACCGCGCTCGACCGGCTACACGCCACCTGACCAGACGAAACCGGCCCCAACAACCAGCGAAAGGACCAACCCGGGCACGTGGAACCCGGCAGTCAACCCGCAGCACGGGCCGACCCTTCACACCGTTCTGCAGCCGGACCGGCCACAGACGGGCCACCGAACCCACTCAGGCCAGCACATCACCGGCAAGAAATATTTGAGGCTAACAGGAATTCTGTTCTACCCCAGCCCAATCCGACAGTCCCGGCTGATCTCGGCACCAGTCAAGCGGAGGTCCAGCGATGAACGGCGGATGCGTGATAACGGCAGCCGGCGGAGGCTCGGCGCGCATATTTGCAAATCCGCTACTCCGCATCCGCCCGAAATTCGGCGAACACCACGAGCCTCCCGTGACGCAAGTCACTAGAACCGGCGGAACCCGCTGCGCCCCAGCTACATCCAACATCAATGAAGGAAATACCTTCACCTTTGGGAGGGGCAATGAAGATCAATTCAGCCGGCCGTCGTGTCATGGCTGTTCTGGCGATGGCGAGCGTGCTCAGCGGCGGAATCGCCTCGGCGGGCGTCACTGCCGCCCAAGCCGTACCCACACAGGCCGAGGCAGGCACAGTCGACGCACCGCCGTATCGGCAGTTCGAGTTTGCCGCGAAGTGGACCGTGACCTTGTCGTGCTATTTCGAGAATCTGGACCGCACCGATGCGACCGGTCCGAAAAAGTACACCGGGACCGGTAAGACCAAGGATCTCGCAGAGAAGGATGCTTGGAACAAGGCACAGGGCGATGCTCCGCATGGGCGGAAAGTGAAGCACTGCCGTACCGAAAGTTCGTCCAAGAAATAGCAGGAGGTTTTTGTGGAAGACGATCGCGGCGTCTGGGAGTTCACGGTCGGCCTCGGATTGCCGGATACCTCCGGTCCGGGAGCGCTCGACGGCGAGGGCATACACCCCATCGCACTCGCGCTCGAGGAGAGCGTGTACCGGCTTCCTGGCGGGAACCGTATCCCGTGCTACACCAGCTTCGGCCAAGACCCGGAAACCGACGAGTTCGCCCAGCGCGCTTGGGGAGACCACTATGACCCTGCCCGAATTCCGGTCGAGTGTCGACTCAGTGTCTACATCGACGACGACCAGCTCGATGAGTTGACCGCAGCGGTCGTCTCCGAACTGGGCGTCGATCAAGACGGCTACTCGAAACTGGCCGGGCGACAGGTCGTCATCGGGCTCCGGTTGATCGACCTGGAATCACCGGCAAACAGTGCGTACTCGGGGTTGGTCAGCCAGCATCACGATCGAGTCGACCCAACCTGATCGGACTCCGCACCGACGGCTGACACCCGTGGGCGCTGTGGACCGGCTGCTGCTGATCCACAGCGCCCAACCGGCACCGTTGACGAAACCATTAACAGCACGGTGCCTACTGGAAACACAAAGCAGCGCAACCAATTCGCCACACGAGGGCCGAGACAGGAGCGATTTGGGGCACTCACGGGCGATCTGAATCTGAGTCCGGTTGCGCCCAACAGTTTACCGGCGGGAGTTGGCGCGGCTGGTTCGGAGGGACCGCCGGAACAGGACCAGCACTCTGCTGACACGTCGCCGTGCGGCCGACCCATCGGCCTGGATCAGCAAACACAGCCGCTGCGTCCGCGACTACGAAGCCATGAGCTACATCGCCATGATCGCCGTCATGTCACGCCGCCTCGCCCGCACCTGACACAGTTCTCGGACGCTCACTTACAGGATCGTTAGTTCGATGCGGGCCCAGGCGTTGTTGCCGTATCCACGGGGATTCCATATGAATGCTGGGGATTCGGGCTGTGTGGCTCCGGTGTCGTCCCAGGCGCGCGCGGTGATGTTCAGTGGCCCGGGTCGCATGTCGACGGTCAGCGACCACGGTCGCCACGCCCACCGGCTGAGTGGCGGGTGCAAGTCGGCCTGCCGCCAGCTGCGGCCATCGTCGACGGAGACATCGACCCGTCCGATGCTGTGGCCGTCGCCGGCGATTGCCCATCCACGAACGGCACGGGAGCCACGCGGAATCCGATCGCCCTCGGCGGGCACGAGGATGTCGCAGTTGAGCGCCAGCGATGATAGCGAGATGCCCTCGCCCGGTGCGACCGCCTCGGGGTCGGCCTCGGGCGGAAGAATTCGGTAGTCGAAGGCCTGAAAATAGTTCTGTGATGGGACGGATTGCACGGTGACAGCGGTGACCCATTTGACGCTGCGAGCCCCGATGTAGCCGGGCACCACCACACGCACTGGGCCACCGTGGGCGCGCGGAAGCGGCTGCGAATTCATCTGCCAGGCCAACAACACCTCCTCCCGGAGCGCCTTGGACAGCGGGATGGAGCTGCCGTAGGACTGGACTGGCCGGGCCTCTTGGGCCACGTCGGGCGCAGCGAATGCGACGTGCAGTCGGTCATCGTGGCACACCCCGGCCGCCTGCAGTACATCGGCCAGCCTGGGCCCGGCCCACTCGGCGGTCGAGATCGCGCCGTGCTCCCATGGCTCCTTGCCGGGGATCGGGCGCACCGCCAGCAGTTCAGCGCGCCGATTGCCGGCACACGCCAGCGTCGCCACCACGCTGTGTTGCTCAAAACCGGTCGTCAGCTGGTCGTAGGTCACGGTGAGCGGATTGTCCACCCGTCCATGGACGCCCAACCGCCACCGCTCGGTGGGGATGTCGGGGAACGGACCGTGATTGCGCGCATAGAACGCGTCCACCGCGGTGATTTCGCTGCTCGCCAGCACCGAAGGCGGCGGCTCGGCGTTGAACGGCAGCCGTTCCCGCACAATCATGTCCTCGCGCTTACCCCACATCTCATCGCCCCAGTAACGAGTCGTCGCGGACTGCGACTTCAATCCTATCGCCGGTTGAAGGGGATCTGCTTGTAGCCGACTCCCGGTCGTCGTAGGAGAAGCCGCTGGCGAGCAGCATTTTTGCCGGGGCTGAGGCCGGTGGGGGTGGTCATGCTCTCCGGTTCCGGATCGCGAGCGCTTCCGTCGCGACTGGCTGACGGCTCGAGCGGCCGGTCACCTCGCCCGCAGTTCGGCTAGCAGACGTGCGTGGCGGCGGTGTCGTGTGCGAGGTTGCGACAGATACGCCGCGGCCCGCCGAGTACTTCGTTCTTCTGCTCCAGCAACCGAATACGGCTGATTGGGCAGGGTTTCGACATGCCCGATGCGGCGGTCTGTTGCGTGGACATCGCTGTGGACGCCGTCCACATTCGATGACTACTCTGAACCCGTCCAAACCCGAGCTGATTCACCCTGGTTCACGATGGCGCAGGTCAGAGGCATGGCGAATGTCTTCACCAGCAGTTGAAGAAGGGTCCGGCGGGATTTCAAGTCCCCCTCCGGACACAGGCAGTACACCTACGTCACCCGTTCTACCTGCAGGTAGAACGGGTGACGTTTTTAATGCGGTTTATCAATAACCCCAGGCAGGGCTCGTGGGGGTTTACGTCCGATCAATCTGAGAAGACCCTGAGAATCCGGCAAGTCGGTCCGATGGGACGTGAATCGTCATACCGCGCAAGTGTTTCCGGCTCGGAGAGTCCTGTTCCCGGCCTGGTGACACATCCGTGGTCGCATCCGATCGATAAGTCGTCTCATGCCGAACGCCAGACACACCCCGACACCGACACCGGACGAAGTCCGAAGCAGCAGAACTCGAAGTCGTCCTTCCGAAGGCCCCCCGACACCGACACCGGATGCCGCTCCCGCGGGGCAACAAGCTCGTACCGATGCCGAACTCGTTCTCCGGCACAAGGTTCCAGTTGAATCATGCCGGACAGTGACAGCGTGGACAGGTCACCGCCACTGGTCGCGCGGTGGCAGCCTCGTACGAGCACCAAGCCATGGATACCGGCAGACCGGCGGACCGCAGCAAATCCAAACTCATCGCAGAGATCATCGTCCCCAGATGGTGTGGTTCGCCTCTGGCGGCAGCCCTGCGACACAGATGGGAGGTATGGGGTCGTCGCGGTGCATGTGTGCTGCTGCGGCATGGCCTGGCCGTCGTCGAAATCAACGCCGGAGCCTGGCCGGGCTGACCGAAACCGAGAGTCACCAGTTTCTCGATCTGCTGCGCCGCGCGATCGATTCGGGACCTCGACGTCGATAGAGACTTGAAAACAACTGAGGCCATACACCCAGGGCGCTCCGCGACCCTCACCACATACGGTCGATGTCGGTGCCGATTGGGCTGCCTGTCGGTGGCCGACGGAGGCAGCACCGGGTCCGCGTTCAGCCGTTTCGCGATCGCGAAACCACCAATCCCTGAGAGGCATTCACTGAAGATGCGTTGGACGACCGGCGCCTTTGCTGGGTCCGGTTCGAGTCGCCGGCTGCTCCCCGCATCCCACAGCCGACTTACGGGAACATGCCGCCAGCAGAGTGACGTCGCCCGCCCGCCTCGGACTCTCTCGGCTGTTTTTAGCAGTTTGTTTGCAATGTCAGAGGTGAAGGCGACTTGGACATTCATGCGTAGATGCGAATATCGCAGTAAATAGATGAAATACTCGCCCGGTGCGGAAGCGTTACCTCACTCACGCTGCCGCGGCCCCCCACGATTGAGGCCACGTCGCTTATGACTGACATCGACCACGCCGACATCAGCGGACCAGCACTCCCCCACCCCGGCCACTTCACGTTTCGCGCCATGAAGCGGACTCTGCGAAACTGTCGCAGACGACTGGCGATTGGATATCCGGTCCTGTTCTTTCGCCGAAATCGCATTCGATATGGTGATCCTGGACTCGACACGGGGTGCCGGATATGGCTGAGAGACAGACCCGTCGAACCTGGTCTCGATAATGCGAGCGAAGGGATGCCGAGCAGGAGCGGAACGCTGGTCCGATGCTGCCGCGCAACTCTTTCCAGAAGAGGGAAGTTGGCCAGATGTCATTGAAGAACGAGACTGTTCTCGTCACCGGCGCCGGACGCGGCCTCGGGCGGCACATCGCACAAGCATTCGCGGATCAAGGCGCTACCGTGGTGATCAACTACCGGCGCAGCCACGAGGACGCGCACGCCCTGGCCGAACGGATCGGCCCCAACCGTGCTGTTGCGCTCCAGGCCGACGTAACCGATCGCGGTCAGGTTGACGCCATGTCCGCCCGAGCGTGTGAAGATCTGGGTCGACCGATCACCACGGTGATCAACAACGCCCTGCCTGATTTCGCCTTCAACGGCGACGCCCGCCGGAAGGCCGACGAGATCGACTACCGCGACTTCACGGCACAACTGGATGGGATCCTCGCCGGCGCCGTGCACACCACGCAGGCCGCAGTTCCAGGAATGCGGGAGTCCGGAGGCGGCACCGTCATCAACATCGGTACCAACCTCTTCCAGCACCCGGTAGTGCCTTACCACGACTACACCGCCGCCAAGGCCGCGTTGCTGTCGCTGACGCGCACATTCGCCGCCGATCTCGGACCGGAAGGCATCCGCGTCAACATGGTTTCCGGCGGACTGCTTCGAACCACCGATGCCTCGGCCGCGACGCCCGACGAAGTGTTCGACATGATCGCCGCCGCAACCCCGCTCCGAAAGGTCACCACCCCAGACGATTTCGCTGCCGCGGTGCTGTTCTTCGCGTCCGACTGGTCGCGGGCCGTTACCGGCCAGAACCTGGTAGTCGACGGTGGACTGGTGATGAACTGATGATCGCCTCTCGCAACGGCGTCCACAATCGACAGCTACCTTGAACCCGCCAAGCCGGAGTTGATTCACTCTGATTCATGATGGCGCAGGTCAGAGGCATGGTGTATATCTTCACCAGCCACTGTAGGACGGCCCGGTGGGGATTCATGGCCGATATCTTCTTGTTGCACAGTAGATTCCGCGCAGGACGGATCCGAGCGACCCGCAAGACGACCGGCTCCGGCGCTGAGGTGTGCGCCGCCACCGAAGAAGCCGGTGGCCGAGGGCGTTGACGTGATCCGCCCCGCACTTCGACGCGGACCTCGGGGCGTTCGAGGAGAACGGACGCCGGTAGCACACCGTGCGGGGCGAGTCGGGAGGACTGGGACAATCGGCTCCCGAACTTCTCTCGCATGAAATAGAGGAACTACCGCATGACCGAACTCCGGACCGACTCTGTCCCGGACAATCGGCGATCACGAGTAGTGGTCGCGAGTTTGATCGGCATGTCGATCGAGTTCTACGACTTCTACATCTACGGCACGGCCGCGGTGCTCGTATTCCCGAAACTGTTCTTTCCACACGAAAGCCCGACCGCGGCACAGTTGTCGTCGTTCGTCACCTTCGCGCTCGCGTTCTTCGCGCGCCCGATCGGCTCGGTCGTGTTCGGGCACTTCGGCGACCGGATCGGACGCAAGCGAACGCTGGTCTCCTCGCTACTGATCATGGGTACTGCGACCGTGCTGATCGGATGCCTGCCGACCTACGCTGTCGCCGGGCTGTGGGCCCCGGTACTGCTGGCGATGCTGCGTTTCGTGCAGGGCGTCGGGCTGGGCGGGGAATGGAGCGGTGCCACATTGCTGGCCACCGAGAACGCACCGGCAGATAAACGGGGGCTGTTCGGGAGCCTGCCACAACTGGGCGCACCCATCGGGTTCTTCCTCGCCAACGGGGTGTTCCTGCTACTCACCGCGATCATGCCCGCGCATTCCGACGATCCGGGCGCGATCACCTTCGAGAACGCCGGCTGGCGAATCCCGTTTCTGCTGAGCGCGATCCTGGTCGTCGTCGGCCTGTACGTGCGGTTACAGATCGTGGAGAGCAGCGTGTTCACAGATATCGCGGCCGCGGACAATATCGCCCGGGTGCCCGCCGCCCGGCTCGTGCGCACTCATTGGCGTCATCTCGTCCTCGGCACCCTGCTGTGCGTGTCGACCTATGTGCTGTTCTATCTCATGACCACGTTCACCCTCACCTACGGCACCGCGGCCGCGCATCCGGCCTCGGACGCGAAGGCGGGCCTGGGGTTCAGCCGCACCGGATTCCTGACGATCCTGCTGATCGGTGTGGTGTTCTTCGCCGTGTTCACCACGGTGGCCGGTCTCCTGACCGACCGGATCGGCCGGCGACGGACCCTGCTGGCGACTTTCGCCGCAGTCGCGGTGTTCGGGTTGTTGTTCCAGCCGTGGTTCACCACCGCGGAATCGGTTCCTCTCAGTGTCTCGTTCGTCATCGTGGGCCTGGCCCTGATGGGATTGAGCTACGGGCCGATGGGATCGCTACTGCCGGAACTGTTTCCCGCCGACGTCCGATACACCGGGTCCGCGGTCGTCTACAACCTCGCGGGCGTACTCGGTGCCTCACTGGCGCCGATCATCGCGGTCGCGTTGTGGCGGCCCGACGGCAATATCGCGAAAGTCGGGCTGTACCTGTCGGCAGCCGGTCTGCTGTCGCTGATCGCGCTGTTGGGCGTCCGCGAGACCCGCGACATGGACTACACCGCTCAGACCCGGCCTTCCGAGCGCACGCCCGTCCCGGTCGACTGACGAACCCGGCCACCGTCGGGCACCACAACAGCGCCGCTTAATCGGTCCGCCACGACCTTCTTCCGGCGGCCCCATGGATATCGGCGGCGCCACATTCGTCGCAGTGGCCATGTCGGCCGGTAGCCGGCACGCCATTCTTCGCGGCCCTGGACAACCAGGTGAACCCGCGGCTTCCTCCCGACCGGCATTCCGCCGCGCGAAGGCGAGCTCGGCTGCACCGAGAAGCGGCAGGTAGGTCGCTAGGGTTGAATAATGAGCATCGAGTGTTCGAAAGTGGTAGCGGCATCTCGGGCTGAAATATTCGAATGGTTCGACCGGCCGGGTGCCATTCGTCGGCTGACACCGCCCTGGCAGCCGATATTGATCGAGTCCGAAGCCGAGTCACTCGCCCGGGGAACCGCGGTCATGCGGTTGCCGGGAGGACTGCGCTGGGTGGCCCGGCACCTGCCCGCCGCTTACGACCCGCCGCATCGCTTCGCGGACGAGATCGCCGTCGACGGACTGGCCTCGATGCCGTTGGGCCGGCTCCTGCCGTGGCGGCATACGCACGACTTCGACGTGATCGACAGTGAGCACACCCTGGTTTCGGACCGAGTCGACACGCCGGTCCCCGCCGCTCTGTTGCGGCCGATCTTCGACTACAGGTACCGCCAGCTCGCCGACGATCTCGCCGCTCACCGTCGCGCCGCGGCTCGGGGGTTCGAGTCGGCGACGATCGCGATGACAGGCACATCGGGTTTGGTCGGTTCCGCGTTGTCCGCCTTCATGACAACCGGCGGGCATCGAGTGATCAGACTCGTCCGCCGCGCACCCGCAGATCCCGCAGAGCGGCGATGGGATCCACACGCGCCGGCTCACGACCTGTTCGACGGCGTCGACGCGGTCGTGCATCTGGCCGGTGCGTCGATCGCGGGCCGCTTCACCCCCCAGCACAAACGAGACATCGCGGACAGCCGCATCGACCCGACTCGCAAACTCGCCGAACGAGCGGCGAGCGCGGGTGTGCGGACCTTCGTCAGCGCCTCGGCGATCGGCTACTACGGCTACGACCGAGGCGACGAGATCCTCGACGAAACCAGCTCCCCCGGTGCGGGATTCCTCGCCGACGTCGTGGCTCGGTGGGAGGCCGCCGCTGCTGCCGCGTCGAGCGGCGGAGCCCGCGTGGTGTCCGTCCGTACCGGGATCGTGCAGTCACCACGCGGCGGTACGCTCCGACTGCTACGCCCACTGTTCGAAGCCGGATTGGGCGGGCGCGTCGGTGACGGGAGACAATGGCTGTCCTGGATCGGTGTAGACGACCTGGTGGATATCTATCACCGGGCGCTGTGGGACAGCGACCTGTCCGCACCCGTCAATGCTGTTGCACCGCAGCCGGTTCGCAATCGGGAATACACCCGGGCGCTGGCACACGTACTCCATCGACCGGCGATGCTGCCGATTCCGCGGATCGGTCCCGAGCTTCTCCTGGGGCGTCAGGGATCCGACGAGCTCGCGGCAGCCAGCCAGCGTGTCACACCCGGGCAACTCCTCGCTGCGGGACACCACTTCCGCGATGAGGACATCGAGTCCGCGCTGCGGCACCTGCTCGGTCGTCGCACCTGATCGCGGGTCATCGGGCCGGGCGGAGGACACCTCGCGGAACCCAGTCGACGCTGTACGGGCTTGCTCACCGCCAGTTGGTCTTTCGGCCGGTCGGTCACCGGACTGGCGCGGAGGTCGGAATAGATCTTCCTCGATTCGATCCGGCTTCCCTTGCAGCACAGGCATTCCCGGCATCGGTGTGAGTGCCGCGCCGGGCCTGACACCTATGCCTGGATGACCTCGACCCGTACCAGCGCGCCCGGCGAGTCGCAGCCGGCCCACGACTGGTTCTGCCCATACTGCACCGGGCCGTACTTCCAGTAGGTGAACGGGACGGGCCACGCGACGCACGTCAGCTTCACCTGCTGCCAGGTCGGCAGCTCACAGTTGGACATTCCTCCGGTGTTGAAGATGTTGTAGACGTGACAGTTGGCTTGCCACACCGGAACATCGGCCTGAGCCACACCGGCACCGACGAGCGCGGCCGAAGCCGTCGCGGCGGCAATGACAGCACCGGCACCCAGTCGTTTCGCAGACAGCATGTCGAACCTCCTCGAGCGTTGTTGTCTGAAAGATCGCTCAGGATTCGCGAACGTTACTCGCACCTCCACCGCGCACTGAGCCTCGCGGCTGCCGTTCAGTTGCCCGAATGCCGGTCGCGTGTCTCGCGCGCGCGTCGCAACGATTGCCTCGCGTCCCGGCTTGCGGACGCCACCCGGCGGGGCCGGCGGACAGCGACGTGACGGCGGGCGCGGTGCGCGATCTGACGGACCGCGGCCGGGGGCACGCCGACCGCGGCGGCGATCTCGTCGTATCCGAGTCCGAATGTCTCACGCAGGACGAACACCGCGCGTTCGGTCGGCGGGAGCGTCTCGAGGGCCAGCGTCAACGCCATCGACATGTGTTCGGCGAGTTCGGCATTGTCGCCTGCCCTCGGCAGGGATTCGGGCAGCCAGGGCCCCGCGGCGGATTCGTCGCGCGCTGTCGCCCGCAGCCGTCGAAGGCATTGCCGCGTGAGGATCCGGATGAGGGAGCCGCGCGGGCCGCCGTCCTGGCCGGAGTCGATGTGCTGCCAGCGCTGCCAGGTTTCCCACAGGACGTGTTCGGCCTCGGCGGCGGATCCGAGCATTTCGCGGGCGACGGTGAGCAGCAACTCGCGGTGGGCGATGAAGGCCGCGATCGTGGCATCGTCGCCGACGTTCCGGTCCGCCGCCGGCCACCGACCGGGCTCGGGCGTGGTGGTCGTGGAGTCCTCTCCGATCGTCGCCGCGTTCGGCATCGAGATCCACTCCTCGGCGGAATCCGCAGAGTGGATCGGGACGCTCTTATCGTGCGCGACAACTCCTTTCGGTCTTCTACGCAACCGGCACCGCCGCATTCTCGCGCTGGGCCGGCAACGCGGGCCGGTGTTTGCCGTCTTTGAACCAGTGGTGCGAGCCCGGCTTCCGCGCCTCACCGGCCAGGTGCTTGATGCCTGCCTCGCAGGCGAATTCCTTGAGTTTTCTGCCGACAGCACCGCGGAAGTACAGTCGCATCGCGGTCTCGTCCTTGTGGCCCAGCTGGTAGATCCCGGCCTCCCGCCCGAAGCTCAGGCACATAGCGGGGAAGGCCATGTCGATCGGCGTGGGCTGCTCCCCCGCGATCCGGTGCAGGACCGTGTCGGCCGCGTGCGCCCCCAGGCAGTACGCGGTGTAGGCACTCATCCGGAACGGCAGATCCGACGGCGCCGACGAATCACCCGCGGCGACAATGCGATCGTCGTCGACACTGGTCAACGTCTCATCGGTGAGCACACGCCCGACCGCATCGGTACGCAATCCGCTGCGTGCGGCCAGATCCGGCACCCCGAAGCCCGCCGACCAGATCGTCACCTCACTCGCCAATATCCGGCCGTCACCCAGCTCCACGGCGTCGCGCGTCACCGCGGTGACGACCGCATCACCGCCTTCGATCACGGTCACCCCCAGCCCCGCCAGGTACTTGTGCGCCGTGCGCCGGGCCGTGGGATGCAGGTACGGAACGAGCGCACCGCCACAGACCAGGCTGACCGTACGCCCCTGCCCCGCCAGTTCGGCGGCGGTCTCGACCCCGGCCGGGCCACCGCCGATCACCGTCACCGGTGCTGTCGCGGGCATCTCGAAGAGCATCGACCGCAGCCGTTGCGCCGCCTCCAATGTCGCTACCGGATACGCGAATTCGGCCGCACCCGGAACCCGCGGCTGGGCGTTACCGCTTCCGGCCGCATAGACCAGGTAGTCGTAGCCGATGCTGTTACCGTCGGCGAGCTCCGCTGTGCGCGCGGCCGCGTCGATGCGCGTCACACTGTCGATCACCAGCCGCACGCCTTCGGCCAGGACATCCCGGTAGTCGACGACTCCCTCATGGGTACCGCCGACCACCTGGTGCATGCGCAGTCGTGGCACGAAGTCCCGGCGCGGGTTGATCACGGTCACCCGCACGTCGTCACGTCGGGTCAGGCGGTTGGCCGCCATCACACCGGCGTATCCGCCACCGATCACGACGACGTCGTTCTTGTCGTTCATCGTGATCTCCTTGATTACGTTGATTCGCTGAGGGATTCGCCGCTACGCGGTGAAAGGCTCGAGTACGAAGCGGCCCACCGCGACGTAAACGGCCACCGCGAGATAGACCGCGTTGAGTGCCACCAGCTTGAATTGGCGGAGGCGGCGGTGGGTGATCATGGCGCCGACCATGAGCACCACCCAGCACGTCGCGGTCACCGCGACCATGATCGGCGCGATATCCAGCGCCGCCGGCAGAATCAGCCCTGCCGCCGCGAGCAACTCGAGGATTCCGAGGGTTCGAACGAAGCCGGCACTGGCATCGCGTGTCCATTCGCCGCCGTGCTGGGCCGCCAGTTTCTCCTTCGGGACGAACGTCTTGCTGATTCCGCCGGCCAGTGCGACGAACGCCAGCAGCCCCGTCGCGATCCAAATAGCGATGTTCACGTCTTTCCTCTACTTCGGTCGATCTCGACGCGATCCGCGCTCGCCGGGTGGTCGCTCATCGGTGCGTCTTGTCTTATCGGTCGGTCCGGGCATCCGCCGCGGCGACAAGACCAAGCATCGGCGCAGGCAGGCGGCCGAACAATGTAAGCTTCGTGCACCAATTGATAACACTGGGGTTATGTGTGGAGCTTCGCGACATCGAGATCTTCCTGACGCTCGCCGAGGAGTTGCACTTCGGCCGCACCGCCGAACGCCTGCACGTATCGCAGGCACGCGTCAGCCAGGCCATCCGCAAACAGGAGCGCCGAATCGGTGCGGCGCTGTTCGAGCGCACCAGTCGTCGCGTGAACCTCACCCCGGTCGGCCGGCGCCTGCGCGAGGATCTGCAGCAGGTTTACGATCTGCTCCAAGCGGCGCTCGCGCGTGCCGAAGCTGCCGGGGTGCGTGCGGGGCAGACCCTGAAGATCGGAGTGTTCGGGCACGCGGGACACGAGATGCGGCCTCTGTTCGAGGCATTCCGCACGCGCTATCCGGGCACCGACATCGCATTCGGCGAAGTCAACGGCGCCGACCCATTCAACGCGCTTCGCAGCGACGAACACGATGTGAACGTGCTGTGGCTGCCCGTCCTCGAACCCGATCTCACCGTCGGCCCCACCGTGTACACCGGCCGCCGCCTACTGGCCGTCGCCACCGACCATCCGCTGGCCGAACGCGGCACCGCGTCCCTGGAGGACCTCGCCGACAACCACGTCGTCGACTTCGGCCCCGACGCACCCGAATACTGGGTCTCCTCGATGATCCCGATGCGCACACCTCTGGGGCGCCGCATTCCCCGCGGACCGATCGCCCGCACCTTCCACGAGATCGTGTCACTGGTCGCGTCCGGACAGTACGTCCACCCGCTGGGTGAGATCGCCGCCCGCTACAACAGCCCACCGGGCATCGTCTTCCTCCCCATGCCAGATGCCCCCGAACTGCACTGGGCCCTCACCTGGCGTACCAGCAACGACAATGCCGCGATTCGCGCCCTGGCCCGCACCGCCGCGGAGTACGGCCCGATCCGGCTGTGAAGCTTCGAAACGAATTGGTGTGGCACATGGTTGGCCTCCTGCCCCTCTTGGCTGTTCTCTGGTCGGTATTTATCTATGTTCATGGGCAGAGAAATGCTAGACACTCATGCATAGATGCATATATCGCAGTAAATAGATAGGAAAACTTGCGGAAGCGCCACCTCACTCATGGGGCCGCCCACGGCGGCACGACTTCACCCGCCGCACCATGAAACCACTCAGTGATCGGCAGTTCTCAGATGCTGCACTCCGAGTCAGGAGAGATCGAATCCTGCTCCGCGACTGAACCATCCAGCGCGGCGTCCGTCCCGCCGGCGCATGATCTCCCGGGACGGGAACCCCACTCCGCTGGGCCGGGGCATCGCGCACTACGGCGGATCCTCGAGACCCCTGCACATCCCGCGCCTGGCCGACGGCGAACCATATCGACGGGGACGTAACCGAGGGAGGCGCTCCCCGTCAGCGGCCGCTTCGGAGGGGGCGGGATCGGTCTCGGCCTGCCAACGCCCCCGGGCCTCTGCCGACACCTTCGCGTACTCGGTCAGGCTGCGCACCGAGGTGTGCCCGGACAACGCCCTCAGCCCCCGCATGCGCCTTCCCGCCACGCGCGACCACGTTAACCGCAATAATGAATGGGTTACCACTGTATTGCAGGCATGGTGCACCGTTCGAGGGTTGGTGAGTCAGATGATGTCCACATCCATGTTCGACGAACTGTACGAGAGCGCGGAAAAGGACGGTGTCGCACTACGAATCGGCGCAATCATCGATCGCGGCGGGGAGGTTCTGCTGCTGGAACGTGACGACAGCGGCCCTGTCAAGGCCACCCTCAAACTCCCCGGCACCACTGTTGGGCCCGGCGAACCGCTGGACACCGCCGTGGCGCGCGGCGTCGCCACCGAGACGGGTTTGCTCGTCACCCGAATTCGTTGCCACGTAAGCTATTTCGACTATCTCTCCCTCATCGGAAAGCCGGTCCGCCGCCTGCACTTTGCCGTCGATGTGGCCGCCACGTACCCCATCCGCCTGTCCGAGCACACCGCGTACACCTGGGCGCCACTGGGCAGCGCCCACCGCGTAACTCCCTCCATTCGCCGGGTCCTCGAGGACTACCGCAAGCTTGCCGAAAACCTGAACCCATTGTCGGAAACCTCGAGCTGAGGACGACCGAAGCGCCTCGCCGCTTGTTGGTCAGATCTCCATAGGTCACCTCGATCATCGGCCGACTGTCGCCGCACAACACCGCGCTGCGCGAGTGCACAGCGAAATTCCCGAGCGAACATTGTTCGGATCCGACGCTCCCTACGGTGATCCAGTGCTCGCCCGCACAACCGTAGAACGGGTCACCCATCCCGGCGAGGTGCGTGACCTGGTGCTCGGCGGAAACTTGGGAAGGCTCCTGGGCATCCGCTGAACCTACGACCTTCTCCACATCGGGCCGTCCATGGTCGCTACCCACCCACCAGGTCTGGAGGTAGCGGTGCGCCGGGAATCTCAAACGCGAACTGCGTAGGCAACATTGGGGCGACACCGGCAGGCAGTGCACCAGGCGGTCGGATGGTCGATCCGTTCCCGCTTCGCTGACCTGCTTCGATATGGCGTCACAACGCCGACATCGAACTCGCCCAACACGTGGCAGCCCTCGAAGGAGGACTCGACTATCGGTCACCCGATTCGGCCCGCTGCTTCAATCCGTGAGCTTCCAACTCGAGGTAGCGGCGGGCGAGGCGCGCGGTGGCACGCCCGAACAGCCACCCGAGCGGTCCTGTCTGGCTGATGCCGAGGCCGAGGGTGACCGAGCCGGTCCGGTCGATCAGCTCATGGCTGCCGGTGGTCGTGACACCAGGACTCGATGCCTGCCAGGTGAACCTTCTTCCCGGGATCAGTTCCGTAACTGTCCAGACGGTCGTCGGCAGCCGGGGCTGGCGGACCTCGGTACGGCTGCCGACGCTCAACTCGCCAGCGTCCAGCCGCCGCGCAGTGAGTATCGACTCGGTCCATCGTGGCCAGGTTTCGACATCCGCAAGGATCCGCCAAACTGCCTCGGGGCTTGCATTGATATCAACGGCGGTCTCGAAGTGCATGACCTCGAGCGTGGCACGAATACGCCCGCATCGTCCGGCCGATCGACGTGATGTCGAAAATATTCGAAATCCGGTTTACCGCATCGATTCCCGACACGGGTTTCCGACATTCGCCGCCCGACGCTTCTCCCGACCTACGGGGACTGGCCCCGATCACGGCGGGGCGAGTGCCTGCCGAGGATGTAGTCAAGGGTCAGGACGCCCTGGCGGGCCTCGGTCGCCCGGCCGGACAGCCCGGCGAGGTCGGCCGTGCCCGAGTGGGGCACCACGGTGCCGAAGGTGCTTCGTTCGTCGCCGTCGGCCAGGCCGCCGTGCTGGATCACGAAGGTGCCCTGCCGGCCCTCGAGGGTCGCGGTGATTTTCGGGCAGGACGTCCATCCCGCGCCGCAGCAGCACGATATCGGTTGCCGCGTCGTCCCGGATCAGGGCCACGAAGCCATCGGCGGCACGCGCTTGCCGGTAACCGAAGTGGGAGGTGAGAAAATCGCGGGAAGCAGCCACGTCGTCGACGGTCAGCAAGATGGTGGTTGCGGTGATGTTCAAAGTTGAGTCCTCTATATCGGGGAAGTGGACGGTCGCGGCCGCCTGCGATCACTCGCTGGGTTGTGCGATGACGCGGGCCAGTACTCCGATTTCGAGGGCCGCCCACATGGCGCCGTCGGGACCGAGGGTGATGCCGTGTGGCTCGGCGCCCGGGGTGGGCAGATCGTGTGTTTCGATCACCGCGTCCGGCGTGATGGTGCCGACGCGGTTGCCGCCCCATTCGGTGAACCACAAGGTGCGGTCGCCGCCGGGGGCGACGGCATGCGGCCGGCCGGAGCGGTCGGGTAACGGAAACTCGGTCACCTCGCCGTCACAGGTGATCCGGCCGATCTGCCCCGCGGCGATCTCCACGAACCACAACGCACCGTCCGGCCCACCGGTAATCCCGACCGGTGCGGCTGCCTCCGTCGGGAGCAGGTGCACGGTCACGGTGCCGTCGGCGCCGATCCGGCCGATGGCGTTGGCCTGGTTCATGGTGAACCACATCCCGCCGTCCCGTCCCAGGGTGATGGCGGACGGGAACGCCTCGGTGACCGGAAGCGGGAACTCCATCACCTCGCCGTCGGTGGTGATCCGGCCGATCCGGTCAGCGGCGGTCTCGGTGAACCACAACGCACCGTCGGGACCTCGGTCACGCCCGCTGGGAATCCGCCCTCACCCGGCTGACAATCCTGCACACCGGACCCGTTCGACACCAGCTCCCCGGCCTGCGCAGCATCCCCGACCTCGTCGAGGCAGCGGCCCGACTCGGCCGCCCAGCCGACGCCCGCGAACCGCTCGCCCGGCTCACCGATTGGGCACACCAAGCCCAGCAACCATGGATCGACGCGCACGTCTACCGCTGCCGCGCATTGCTCGCCCCGGAAACCGGCGCTGCGCAGCTGTACGAGACCGCACTGCGGCTACACCCCGACGATCGGCAGTTCGAACGCGCGAACCGCGCTGCTCTACGGCGAATGGCTTCGCCGCGCGCGCCGCAAGTCCGATGCCAGGGTTCACCTCCGCGACGCCATCGAGACGCGTCGCCGACTCGGCGCCATCCCCTGGGCCGAACGAGCCCCCGCCGAGCGGGATGCGACCGGAGAAGTCGTCCCGAAACCCGAGGAAGCAGACGGCACCCTAGCCGTGCTCACCCCGCAGGAGCGCAAGATCATCCGACTGGCCGCGCGCGGACTGTCCAACCGGGACATCGCGGCACAGCTGTTCCTCAGCCCTCGCACCGTGGGATACCACCTCTATAAGGCGTTCCCGAAACTCGGCATCGCCGCCCGAACCGAACTGGCTGCCCTCGAACTCACAGACACCTCATCATGACTGCACAACCGGCGAGAGGTCGCCGCGGATTACCCGCGCGGATCGCAGTCGCGTCCGGAAGGTCGTACCGAGTATTCGCGGCGAGAAGCCCTGACATCCACACGGCATCGCTGGGCAGCACCGCAGAGTCGGCAGGTTCTGGCAGCCTGGACAACCCCGGCGGTCATCCACTGATGACCAGCAATTTCTCCTGATGCAACGCGTGTGCGTAGTGGTCATATCCCCTCCGGGCACCTGTCGAAACGAAAGCCGTCGCATAGCAGCGGCTTTCGTACTTTCTAGGCAAGATTCCCAACCCGAACCCGACGAAGGGACCGAAATCCCCAGGAAAGGCCGGGGACGGATTTCAGAGCCGCGCCCAACTCATGTCTCGACTGCGAGTGTGGCTTTCCGGGACGACAAGAACGGGACATTCGGCCAGATGGAGCAATGTGGTCCGGGTCGATCGCACCGCGCCCGTCAGCGCTTCCCATTCACTTCGGCCGATAATCACCAACTGTGCGCCACGGGTCCGCTCCAACAGCGCATCTCCAGGCCGTCCACACGCCACAACCGGTTCGATGTGAACCGCCGGGTGCTTGCAGGCCCACGGAGTCAGGCGCTCGGTCAGCGCTGCCACCTCCTCCGCATGGACCTGCTGCCACTCCCCCGACAGTGTGTAGCCACCGGCCTCTTCGGACGCGCGAACCGCTACCAGGTCGGCCCGCCGCAGCGTGGCCTCCTCGAACGCCGAGCCGATCGCTGGGTCATTGCCATCCACGCCGAGCACAACCGGCCGACCGGCAGCGTCCGCGCCAACCACACTGGCACGGTGCACAATCGCGATCGGGCAGAGGACGTGGCGACTCACGGACGCGCTGACCGACCCGAGCAGCGCCCGCCGGAGCACACCCCGGCCATGACTGCCGACGACGATCATCGCGAGCCGAGCCGACCGTTCGACAAGCGTGGGAATGATCGGATCCGACGTCAGCTCCGTGGTCACTTCTGTATCTGCATCAGCATGCCGTGCCAGCGCTGCCGCCTCGGACAACACCCGCTCACCATTCCAATGAACCCATTCGTGCCCGCCCACGATCTCCATGGCATTCAATCCCGTCCTCGGCGCCGACTCGGACGACAACAGGATCCGCAGCGCGCGTTTCCGCAGGGCAGCTTCCGATGCCGCCCACTGCACCGCCTGGAGGGCTGTCGCCGACCCATCGACCGCAACCACGACCGTCCGGTCGTCCGGAGCCCTGCTCTCACTGTCCATCGTCGCCTCCTGCTACATGTCCTTCTCCGATCGTCGCGTCGTAGCGACCGGCGGCCATAGGGCCCAAAGTCGACACAGTCGACCCCACATGTCGCCTGCGCCGTAGTGCGAACATTTCACGCGTCCGGGCCGGTCACTGCGTGGCCGTCGAGCCCGCATCCACGGTGGTTCCGCAATCCGGCGCCGATGTGGTCGTCAATAGCCCGCGTCGGTGGCCGGATGAAAACTGTTGTGCCGGTGTTCATGTCGAATACAGCGAGTCGACCTCGTTCGCGAAATCGCGCAACACGAGATTGCGCTTGAGCTTCAGCGACGGTGTGATGTAACCGTTGGCCTCGGTGAATTCGGTGCGCAGAAGCCGGAAATTGCGGACCGCTTCGGCATGGGATACCGCCCGGTTTCCGTCGTCGATGGCTGCCTGGATCGCGCCGAGCAGGTCCGGGTCGGAGTCGAGATCCGCAAGAGTAGCCTCGGCAGGCTTGCCGTGCAGCTGTTTCCAGGTCGGGAAGTTCTCGTGGTCGATGGTCACCAGACAACCGACGAACGGCTTGCCGTCGCCCACGACCATGACTTCGCCGACGATGGCATGGGATCGGATGCGGTCCTCGATGACCGCCGGGGCGACGTTTTTGCCGCCGGCGGTCACGATGATCTCCTTCTTGCGGCCGCTGATGGTCAGATAACCGTCCTCGTCGAGCGAGCCGACATCGCCGGTGGCGAACCAGCCGCCGCGGAAGGTGTCGTTGGTTGCGCCGGGGTTGTGCCAGTAGCCCGTGAACACATTCGGGCCCCGCAGCAGGATCTCCCCGTCGTCGTCGATGCGCACCGCGCAGCCCGGCATCGGCCGGCCGACGGTCCCGATCTTCGGCCGGTCGTCCGGGTTGAACGTCGCGGCCGCACAGGTTTCGGTCAGGCCGTAACCTTCCAGCACCGTGAAACCGATCCCACGGAAGAAATGCCCCAGCCGTTCGCCGAGCGGAGCCCCGCCGGAGAGGGCGTGCGTGGCCCGGCCACCGAGTGCGGCACGCAGTTTGCTGTACACCAGACGATCGAACAGCGTGTGGCGCAGTCGCAGATGCCACGGGAGATGACCGCTGTCGAGGGCACGACTGTAGGAGATCGCTGTCGCTGCGGCCATGTCGAAGATCCGCCCTCTGTGCGTCAACTGAGCCCGCGCGCGAGCGGTGTTGAAGACCTTCTCGAAAACCCTGGGAACGCCGAGGATCAGCGTCGGGCGGAAGGCCCCCAATTCGGCGGTGACATCCTTGACATTGCCGACATGACCGATCCTTATGGGCACGAGCGCAGCGGCCACCTCGGCGATTCGGCCGAGTACGTGCGCCAACGGCAGGAACAGCAGGACCGACGACTCCCCCGTGCGGAACAGCTCCGGCAGGAGGCCGGTCGTGTTGCCCAGTTCGGCAAGGAAATTGCCGTGGGTCAACTGACACCCCTTGGGCCGGCCAGTGGTGCCGGAGGTGTAGACGATGGTGGCGAGCGAGGTCGCGCGGACCGCGGACCGGCGTTCATCCAGCTGGGCATCCGTAATCTCGGCTCCGGCCCGGGCGAGTGCGCCCACGGCATCCGCGTCGATCTCCCAGATCCAGCGCAGATCAGGCAGCTGCTCGCGGACCTCGGCCACGACCGTCGTGTGGGCCCCGGTTTCGGTGACCACCGCGACAGCGCCGGAATCGGAGAGAATCCACTGCACCTGTTCGGCAGACGAGGTTTCGTACACCGGAACACTGACCGCGCCCGCACACCAGACGGCGAAATCGAGCAGCGTCCACTCGTACCGGGTGCTGGACATGATCGCCACCCGATCGCCGGGGTCGATGCCGACGCCGATCAGGCCTTTGGCCGTCGCGCGCACTTCGGCGCGGAACTCGACGGCGGTCAGGTCCTGCCACCGGCCGCTACGTTTACGAGCGATCACCGCGATATCGGGATGCTGTTCGGCATTGTGGTGAACGAGGTCGCCGAGGGCGGCATCGGGTGGAACGTCGTATACGGGCGGCACGCTGTACTCGCGCATCACTGCTCCGGCTGGTCGATGATCACGGTGGTTCGCCACATTCGTAGAAAGTCGTCGTCATTCGATCCTGAGCGGCGGCCCGGCCACGAAACAGATTCGAAAGTCCTCGACCTCGTCCTCCGATTCCGCGATCCACCGACATCGGATCGAATGGCGGCGACGCACTGCAGGTCGCACGGTCCACATTCCGGTGACTTTGGTCCATCACGATTCGGCGGGTCATCAGAGACGCTGATAGCGATGGAAACCAACGACCCCTTCGCCGCGCTCGCCGAGACCCATTCGGCGGTGTTGGTGTTGTACGGAGATCGGGCCTACAAGATCAAGAAGCCGGTACGGACCGACTTCCTCGACTTTTCCACGCACGCGGCCCGCGAAGCCGCGTGTGCGCGCGAATTGGAGCTCAATCGACGATTCGCTCCCGATGTTTATCTCGGCGTCGCGCACCTGACCGGACCGGCGAACGGTGCGACTGAGCCCGTTCTGGTGATGCGCCGACTCCCCGATGCCACCCGGTTGTCCCATCGCCTCGGCGATCCGGCGCCCGCCCGCGACACTCTGTCGGTACTGGTGCGACAGGTGGCGGCGTGGCACGACCGGGCACCGCGAGGGAAAAGCATCGATCGAGCAGCGACGGCGTCGGCCGTTGGGGAGCGCTGGCTGTCGTTGTTGTCCGGGATGACCTGTCCCCCGATCGAGCCGGCTTCGGTGCAGGAACTGACCGACTCGGCGATGCGCTACCTGGACGGCCGGAAGGCTCTGTTCGACAAACGCATCGCCACCGGCCGGATCGTCGACGGCCACGGCGATCTGCGCGCCGACGACATCTTCGTGACCGATGACGGCGTGCGAGTCATCGACTGCCTGGACTTCGATGACGAACTGCGCCATGTCGATCGCCTGGACGACATCTGTTTCCTGGCAATGGATCTGGAGCGCCTCGGATACCCGGACCACAGCCGGGCCGTCGTCGCGGAGTACCTCGAAACGACCCACGACCCGGCTCCGGATTCGCTGTACCACCACTTCATCGCCTATCGGGCGGCGGTGCGGGCGAAGGTCGACTGCGTCCGGTATCGGCAGGGCGAACGGCGAGCGGCGGCGAGTGCGGTCCGGCACGTCGACATCGCATTGCGACACCTCGCCGCCGGCGCCGTGCGACTGGTGCTGGTCGGCGGCCTGCCGGGCACCGGCAAGTCGACGATCGCCCGCCGTGTCGCCACGGCCACCGGTGCAATTCTGTTGTCCAGTGATCATATTCGCGCCGCTCACCGCGCTCGCGGTGGGCTGGTCGGCCCGAGCGTCGAGTACGGCGCCGGCGCCTACACCCCTGCCGCACGCGAACACGTGTACGCGATGATGCGCGCCGAGGCGCGGCCCCTGCTCGCCTCCGGCCGGTCGGTCGTTCTGGATGCCAGCTGGATCGACGATGCGCAACGACGCCGAGCGCGGCGGCTCGCGGCCGATACATCCGTCGATCTGCTCGAAATATGTTGTAGCGCCCCGATTTCGGTTGTAGCTGCGCGCATCTGCGAGCGCACGGGATCCGAATCCGAGGCCACACCCGCCGTCGCGACGGCCATGGCCGCAGATCGAGACCCTTGGCCCGGTGCCGAGGTGCTCGACACCACCGCGTCAGTCGACGAAACCGTTGAAGTCGCGCTGCGAATCTATCGGCGACCGCCTGATCGAAAAGCCCTGTGATCGCAGGCTGTCATGGCGGCCGAACGAGAGCCCGGTGCGGTGGTTTTCGGCCGTCAGGCGCCCGAGGTCGAGGCGGACAGCCGCGCGCGTTCGTCGTACAGCTGTTCGATCCGGCCGCGAAGTCCCGGACCAGTCCCCGAAGTCGTCAGCGCGGCAGTCGCCGCGGCGATACCCAGACCTACCGCGTCGCCCAGCTCGAAGCCACGGACCAGCCCGACGGTGATCCCGGCGACCATCGCATCGCCTGCGCCGATTCCACTGCGGACCGGCACCGCGATCGGAGCGAACCAGTCGGACCGATCGGCGGTGACCGCCAGCGCTCCCCCGGCCCCCAGGGATACGACAACGATCTCGGCCAAACCCGAGGTAATCAGTTCACGAGCCGCGGCCGCCTGCTCCGAGCGGCCCGGCAGGGGACGGCGCACGTGCTCCGACAACTCCCGAATGCTCGGTTTGATCAGGAACACACCACCACGAAGCGCACCCAATGCCGGCCCCGAGGTGTCGAGGATCAGCGGAACACCCTGTGCCGCTGCCACATCCGTGAGGGTCTGATAGAAATCCGCGCGAACACCAGGCGGGAGACTGCCGCTGGCGACCACGTAGTCCGCGCCGACGGCGCAGTGTTCGACCATCGCCAGGCAGCGGTGTTGTTCGACGGGCGTGAGCCGTGGCCCAGGAAACACGAAACGGAACTGCTGCCCGGTCTCCACCTCCATCATGGCGAGATTCTCTCTGGTCGGCTCTGCCGCGGCCACCACATGGGCAGGAACGCCGGCCGCCTGCACGAGTTCTTCGAGAAATCTTCCGCTGTGGCCACCGGCGGGGAATACGGCGGTCACCGGCTCGCCGAGCACCGCCACGGTGCGAGCGACGTTGATGCCGCCGCCACCGGGATCGAATCGCGGTGGCGCGCAGCGCATCTTGTCGGTCGGGCCGATGCGATCGGTCCGACCGGCAATATCGATGGCGGGGTTCATCGTGAGTGTGACGATCGGCATCGCCGAGCACCTTTCTTGAGCGCGGACCGACATCGCGGCCGCGCCGGACGGCTACTCGTCGATCTCACGCCGTCTGCCGGGGCGCCGGGTAGAGCACGGAGTAATTGATCTCCGTGACCGAAGTCCCGGCAGGGCCGAAGGTCACCCCGGTAACAGACTCGGGTCGCCGATTCCGATGTATCCGGCCCCTGCCGAAGCCCAGCGGCCCGTACCTACAGTCGGGTATCGGCTGATGCTCACCGAACCGGTCGTTGCCGCTGGAGGGAGTTCTCATGAGCCCTGAGATCGCCTGCTGTGGTGATCTGTGATGCTCGGCGCCGCCGCACCCGCCGCCGCAGATGATGCGCAAGATCCGGCGACCCGCGTCCAACCCAACGAACCACTCGATCTGCTCCTGCGGGATTTACGCAGCTCACGTGGGGGTTTGTCGACGAGGGAGGCACAACGCCGGCTGATCCATTCCGGACCCAACGCGCTCCGGCGCCGCGGCGGTCGCCAATGGCCGCGGCAGCTACTGCGGCAATTCACCCATCCCTTGGCGCTGCTGCTGTGGGCGGCCGCGATCCTGGCGTTCTCCGTAGGCATCGACACGGTCGCGATCGCGATCGTCTCGGTGATCCTGCTCAATGCGGTCTTCGCGTTCGTCCAGGAACGACATGCCGAACACGCGGTAGAGGCTCTGGCCGCTTTCATCCCCTTGCACGCCACCGTGATTCGCGACGGACGCCGCCGTTCCGTGGACGCCGCCGATCTGGTGCCGGGTGATGTGCTGGTTGTGGTCGAGGGCGACAAGATTTCGGCCGACGCCCGACTGTTCGACGGCGGCGTCGAAGTGGACATGTCCGCGTTGACCGGCGAATCGGTTGCGGTCTACCGCGGTGCCGAGCCCGTCGACCCCGGCGTTGCGCTGTTGGAGGCCACCGACGTCGTCTTCAGCGGGACCGCGTGTACTCAGGGCGAAGCTGTCGCCGTTGTATTCGCCACCGGGATGCGCACGGAGCTGGGGCGCATCGCGTCGTTGTCCGAGCGAGTGCACACCGAGGAAAGTCCGCTCGAACATCAGGTCCGCCGGGTCGCATGGCTGATCGCGCTGATCTCGGTGGTGCTCGGTGCGGCGTTCATTCCGCTGGCGATCTTCGGGGCCGGGCTGCCGTTCCTGGACGCGGTGATCTTCGCGGTCGGGTTGCTGGTCGGCAATGTGCCCGAGGGCCTGCTGCCGGTGATCACGCTGGCGCTGGCGATCGGGGTTCGCGGACTCGCCGCACAGGGCGCGGTGGTCAAACGCTTGTCCGCCGTGGAGACGCTGGGTTCCACCGATGTGATCTGCACCGACAAAACCGGAACCCTCACCGAGAACCGCATGCGCGTCACGATCGTGCACACCAGCGCGGGCGACATCGACCTGTCTCGCGACGCCACAGACGACAACCCCGGCGCACCGGGTTGTGCGCTCACCGCCAGAGCGGCACAGGCGATGACGCTGTGCAACAACGCACACGCGACCGACGCCGGCCCACTCGCCGGCGATGCAACCGACATCGCCGTCCTCGCCGCCGCCACCACGCTCGACCCCGCTTCGAGAGGCGGAAATCGACTGCGGCAGTTCGCCTTCGACTCGGTGCGCAAACGAATGTCGACCATCGACGAGTACGACGGACACAGATCGGTGCATGTGAAGGGTGCACCCGAAACCGTGATCCCGCTGTGCACCACCGAATTGTCGCCCGACGGCTCCCCCCGGCCACTGACGGAGCGGCGTCGCACCGTGGTGCTCGCCACGGTCGACTCCCGGGCTCGCGACGGGTATCGGATGCTGGCCATCGCGGATCGACAGCTCGAGGCCGATCGGCCGGACCCCGCGTCCCCGGCCGCGGCGGAGGCCGGGCTGACACTGCTGGCGCTGGTGAGCATCATCGATCCGCCACGACCTGAGGTCGCCGACGCCGTCGCACGATGCCACAGCGCCGGAATCCGGATCGCGATCATCACCGGTGATCACGGCGCCACCGCCGCCGCGGTCGCCCGCAAAGTGGGAATCGCGCGTGGCGACCCGGTCATCGTCAGCGGCACCGAACTCGACGCCATGAGCGAGGACGAACTCGACCGACTACTGGGCGGCACCGAGGAGTTGATCTTCGCCCGCTCCTCCCCCGAAGCCAAACTCCGCATCGCCGACGCGTTCCGCGCGACCGGACATGTGGTGGCCATGACCGGTGACGGCGCCAACGACGCCCCGGCCCTGCGCCGGGCCGACATCGGAATCGCCATGGGCCGCAGCGGAACCGATGTCGCACGCGAAGCCTCCACCCTGGTGCTCACCGACGACAACTTCGCCACCATCGCGGCCGCCGTGGAATCGGGCCGCCGCGTCTACGACAACATCCGCAAATTCATTTTCTACATTTTCGCTCACGCCACCCCCGAGGTATTGCCGTTCCTGGTGTTCGCGCTGTCGGGCGGTTTGGTGCCGGTGCCGCTGACAGTGCCGCTGCTGCTGACCTTCGACGTCGGCACCGAAACCCTGCCCGCCTTGGCCCTCGGCCGCGAGGACGCCGAACCCGGCATCATGAGCCGCCCGCCGCGAAAGCGCGGCGAACCGGTGATCACGCGCCGAATGCTGATCCGCGCGTGGCTCTTTCTCGGTGGTATCTGTGCTGTGCTGGCTCTGGCAGGATTCTTCGCGGTGTTGTTGTCGGCCGGATGGCGGCCCGGCGATCCCACCGGCCCCGGCAGCGCCCTGCATCAGCCCTACCGCCAGGCCATCACGATGGCGTTCGTCGGGATGGTGGCCGGTCAGATCGGCACCGCGTTCGCCGCGCGGACCGAGCGGGCCTCGCTGCGGTCCATCGGAGTTCTGTCCAATCCGATGTTGTTGTGGGGCATCGCATTCGAAATCGTACTCACCGCAGCGGTCGTCTATCTGCCACCGCTGCAGGACATCCTGGGCACTGCGGCCCTCGCACCGTGGATGATCGCGTTCGTGCTCCCGTTCCCGATCATCGTGTGGGGGTGCGACGAGGTGCACCGATGGCTTCTCCGCCGCCACGCGCCGTGATCGAGCCGGGCGCGGCGGCTTACCGGGATGTCGCGCGCGCATGCCGCAGCAGCGCCGCTATCTCGGTGGTGATCCCGGACGCGATCACCGCGATGTCGGGCGTGCTGTCGAAGTCGCCGGTGATCCCGAAGATCAGGTGGTCGGCGTAGCTGAGGAACGCCACGGTGGTGCGCAGCCGCATCGCCACCGGGATACACGGCCAGATCTGCTGCACCCGCCCACCGGCCAGCGTCAGATGGTGGCGCGGGCCCGGGACGTTGGTCGCCAGGACGCTGACGCCACGCTGCGGGAAGCGGGTTGCCAGCCGGAACGCCCACGCCGAGACTCCCGCCGGCAACCGATCGGCCAATGACAGCAGCGACGTTTCCGCCTCGGCCTCACCGCGGGAACGGTGCCGGGCGATTCGCTCGTGCACCGCGCGCAGGCGTCCCACAGGATCGTCGATATCTGCGGGCAGGAACGCGAGCATGACCGAAATCTGGTTTCCCAACGAAGTTTTCGCATCCACAGCGCGCGTCGAGACCGGAATCAGTACTCGCAGCATGCCGGGGACGGGCGGTTCGTTGCGCTTCAGGAGCAGACCTCGGTAGGCGCCTGCCAGCGCGGCGACCGCGACATCGTTGACGGTGACATCGAATGCCGCACACACTTCGCGGATCTCCGGCAGCGAGGTTTGCGCGATCGCATAACGCCGCTGGCGGCCGAGGGGACCGTTGAGCGAAGACTCCGCCGACGGTGTCATAGCTGCGGCGAGTACCGGCAGCAATGTGCGAACCGTATGCACCGCGAAACGAGGCACGCTGTAGGGCAACCGAATTACCTGACCCGCCATGCTGCCGAGGCTCGGGCCCGCACGGCCGTCGGGTGACGCCGGAGTGGCATCCACCGGCACGTTCGCCGCCGAGTCACAGATGCTTTCGAACACATTGATGCCCGAGATCCCGTCCACCATACTGTGATGCGCCTTGACGATCACCGCCCAGCGATTGCCGACAAGGTGGTCCACCACGACGACTCGCCACAACGGATGGTCGCGATCCAGGCGTTCAGGCAGTTCCGCGGCCATCAGATCCTGCAGCGCCGCTTCGTCAGGCGGTTCGGGCAGCGCCGCCCACCGGATGTGGTGGGCAAGATCGAAATTCGGATCGTCCTCCCACGCCGGCGCGCCCAGATCCCACGGCACCCGCCGCACCCGCTGCCGGAGGCGTTCGTATCGCAGCAGGCCATCGGCGACCGCCTGCTGGAATCGCTCTCGGGAGGGTGGGGAACCTTCGACAATCGCCACCGCCGCGATCGCGACACTGACGTGGCGGTCGTTGTCCTCCAACTCCATGAAACCCGTATCCAGCGGGCCGAATTCGGTCATCTCGAGCGCCCATCCCTATCTGATCCCAGTCGCATGTCAGCGACTCGGCAACCGCCGTCAGGGAGATGATTCTTCCGCCCCCGATCCGCCGGTGGCAGGTGCGAAGGTAGTCGGCGCGAGTGACCTTCGGCGCGGCTCGCAGGCAGCACTGCCCGGCAGCTTCTTTGCCCGCGAGTCCACCGCGGCAGCGGCCGCCCGCATCCCGAACGCGGCGTTGAGCACGCGGCCGGCAATGGCGCACCCGCCACGACGCCAGCCACACAACCGCAGAAGAAGAGTTGGGCGATCTACTGCGACGAGGCCGGGTGCACGACCATCACCGGGCACCACGCATGCTGGACCAGCGAATTGGACGTCGACCCGAGCAGTGTTCCCAAGACCCCTCCCCGGCCACGGCTGCCGGCCACGAGTAGTTGCGCCGATTTCGACGAATCCAGCAGCACGCCAACAGGATCGGCCAGACTCACCCGCCGCGTGATAGTCACCTCGGGATACTTTTCCTGCCAGCCCGCCAGCCGTTCGGCCAGCATCACCCGTTCGCTGGTCTCGATCTCCGGTACCGAGTAGAGGACATACGGGTCGTCGGCGAACTGCGCCGAGTTCACATCGTGGCACACATGCACTGCCACCAGTTCGGCTCCTCGCTCGGACGCCTCCTCGAAGGCGGCGGCGATCGCAGTCTCACTGACCGGGCCGCCATCGATCCCGACCACAACCGGGCCCTCACTGTGCACCCGGGCCTCCTCGTTCGGGTCGGTTCGGACCACCAGAACCGGCCCTCGGCCGTGTCCGGTCACCGTCAGCAGGATCGAACCCACGTGGGCGCCGAGGCGGCTGGTCCCGCGTGCGCCCAGCACCACCACATACGCCGTGGCACTGTGCCGCACCAGCAGTGCAGCGGGTTCGGACTCGGAAAGCTCGGTGGACACCCGCAGCCCGGGCAACACCGCCCGGACCCGATCCGACGCGCGTTCGACGAGGGCAGCACCTCGACTGTGCGTCGCATCCTCGATGGTCGCGAGCCGGGCATCGGACCGGCCGAAGCCGAGCCGGGCGCGCGCAAGATTCAGCCCGTGCACGATCAGCAGCTGCCGGCCCCGCTGCGCGGCCAGGCCCGCGGCCCACTCCACGGCGAGATCGGCCGCGCGCGATCCATCGACGCCGACGACGACGGGAGCCGAAGCGAGATGATGGATATCGGTCGATACGTCACGCGCCATCGGTAGCCCCTTCCATGAGGCGGCCCGGCAGATCTGCGGCCACTGATCTCACGATAGGAATCGCGCGGTGCGCGACGATGCTGTCGAAGGTCCCCGATCGGCGGTCCGGTCGGCTCCCATGAGCCGCCGAACACCGTCACCGGGGCATCATCGCGTGACGCGTTCCCGCATCGGGCACACCAGCACCGGACACGGCGCGCGATGAAGCATGTGTCTGCTCGTCGAGCCGAGCAGCACCGCCGCGGCACCGCTGCGAGCCCGGCTGCCGAGCACCACCAGCTGGGCCTCACCGGCCGCCTCGGTCAGCACGGCGACCGCCGAACCCGCGATCACTCTCACCGATGCCCGGACATCCGGAAACTTCTGTTTCCACTGAGCCAGCGATCGTGTCGTCATCGCTTTCAGGTTCGCCCGGTCGTCCTCCGCGGCCAGCGCGTGAATCGCCACAATCGGCGCGTCCAGCGCTGCGGCCACTTCGAACGCGCATCCGATCGCCGGCTGACTCGCGGCGGTCTCATCGACACCGACCATGATGGGATCGCGCCGCCGCAGGGGGCGGCCCGCCACACCTCGCCACACGACGACCGGGCAATGGGCGCGGGTGGCGACATGCGCCGTCGTGGCGCCGACCACCTTCGACCCGAATATCGTCTGCGCGCCTATCACTACGAAACTCGCGTGCGCGCTCAACGCCCGCAACATCGAATCGGCTGGGCCATAAGATATTTCGGTTCGCACATCGATATCGGACTCGCACGTGCGTACGAGTCCCACCGCGCGATCGACCAGCTCGCGAGCCCCAGCGTCCTGCCGCGAATCCGAAGCACACGGTGAATGCGACGCCTTCTCGGCCGGGTTGTCACAGCCCGGCACCGCATGTGTGATCAGCAGTGGGGCGTGGAGTGCACGGGCCAGGTACGCGGCGAACCGGGCAGCGTTCATCGACGGCGACGACCCGTCGACGCCGACGACGACCATCCGGAGGTTCGCCCGCGTATCCACCTCGACCTCACTCCGGTCGGCGACAAACGCTGATTCGATTGCCAGTCTCTCCCTGCGCGCCTACCCCCCGCAGCGGGCTACAGTCCCTCACCGGCGGGACGTTGGCCCTCGGGTATGTGCGTTCCGATGATCGAAGACAACAAGCTCGGTAGGCATGATCAGCGAGCTGACGCCGCGCTGGTCTCGGCTCGACCGTCACCACATCAATCCGGCACATTGCGATCGAGTTCCTCGAGCCACGCGGTGGCCGAGGCGTCGCTGGGAGCACGCCAGTCTCCGCGCGGTGACAGAGATCCGCCGGAGCCGACCTTGGGCGCGTTGGGCAGCGTGGACCTCTTGAATTGGCTGGTCTGCACGAAACGCCGGAGGAATTCGGCGAGCCAGTGTTTGATCGTCGCGAGGTCGTATTCGTGGCGCTGCTCATCGGGGATGAGATCGGGCCATTGTCCGTGCTCTCGGTCACTCCAGGCATGGTGGGCCAGGTAGGCGATGCGGCTGGGCCGGGAACCGAAGCGCAACAGCTGATAGAGGTGGAAGTCCTGTAGTTCGTACGGCCCGACCGTGGCTTCGGAGCTCTGGAGAGCAGTCTCACTCTCTCCCGGAACGAGTTCCGGCGATATCTCCGTGACGAGGACCGACCGCAACACCCCGCTCGCATCAGGTCCGAGATCGCCGCGGTCGGCGCTCCAGGCGATCAAATGTTTGATCAGGGTCTTCGGTACCGAGGCGTTCACGCTGTAGTGCGCCATGTGATCGCCGACGCCGAAAGTGCACCAGCCGAGTGCGAGTTCGCTGAGATCTCCGGTACCGACCACGAGTCCGTGATGCATGTTCGCCAGCCGGAACAGATGCGATGTGCGATCGCCGGCCTGCACGTTCTCGTAGGTGACGTCGTAGCGGGCCACGCCGTCGGCCGCGGGGTGCCCGAGGTCGCGCAGCATCTGCAGCGCCGACGGCCTGATATCGATCTCCCGCGCCGTCGCTCCGACGGCCCGCATCAGACGCCGCGCATTGTCCAATGTGTGTGCGCTGGTGGCGAATCCGGGCATCGTGTAGGCCAGCACATTCGACCGTGGCAGGCCCAGCCGATCCATGGTCTGCGCAGCGACGATCAGCGCGAGGGTCGAATCGAGCCCACCCGATATCCCGATCACCGCATGCTGTGAGCCCGTCGCAGCCATCCGAGTGCTCAATCCGGCAACCTGGATGTGGTGCACTTCCGCGCAGCGTTCGTCGCGACTGCGCGGGTCGGCGGGTACGTAGGGAAAACGTGGGATATCGCGCCGGAGCTCGGGGGCGGCGCCGGGGACGGGCAATGCGAACTCGATCCGCCGGAATCGGGTCACCCGGTCGCGATTGTCGAGGGCGTTGTCGGTGAAGCTGTTCATGCGCAATCGATCGGCGGCCAGGCGTTGCAGATCGACATCGGCGGTGACCAACTGCGGTTCGACGCCGAACCGGGTGCCCTCGGCCAGCAGGTTCCCGTTCTCGCAGATCAGTGCCTGGCCGTCCCACGCCATGTCCGTGGTGGATTCGCCGTGTCCCGCCGCCGCGTACAGGTAGGCGGCGACGTTGCGAGCCGAGGTCGAGACGCACAGTTCGCGGCGATAGTCGGCCTTGCCGACGACGATGTTGCTAGCGGACAGGTTCGCCTGCACTGTGGCGCCGGCCAGAGCGGCGAATACGTTGGGCGGCACAGGAACCCAGCCGTCCTGACAAATTTCCAGATGGAAGACGAATCCCTCGAGATTCGTCGCTTCGAACAGCAGATCGTCACCGAACGGCACCCGCTGACCGGCGACGGTGAGGTGATCGTCGATATTGTCCCGTGCGGCGGCGAACTGCCGCTTCTCGTAGAACTCCTGGAAATTCGGCAGGTAGCTCTTGGGGACCACGCCCAGCACTCGCCCCCTGTGCACAACCAGCCCGCAGTTGAACAACCGGCCTCGCACGCGCAACGGCGCACCGATCACCGTCACCGTATTGATATCGCTGCTGTCGGTGATCACTCGGCTCAATGCCGCGCGCACGGCATCGTCGAGGGCGTCTTGATGGAACAGATCGTCGGCGGTGTAGCTGGACAGGCCGAGTTCCGGAAATATCGTCAGGACAACGGAGTCGGCCGCCGCCTTCCGCGCCAATCGCAGTATCTGCTCTGCGTTGTATGCCGGTTCGGCCACCCGCACGGCCGGCACCGCGACCCCCACCCGTGCGAATCCGTGCCTGTATAGCGATCGGAACGGCAAGTGCTGCGCCACCGCAACTCCCTCCGCGATCGGCGGCGCCGACCACGCGGACCGGTCGCATCACCCGCCCAGCGTGGTCAGGCTCCGGGTGTATTCCTCGTCATCGATCTCGCCACGCGCGAAACGCTCGACGAGGATCTGTTGCGGCGACCATAACGTCACCTTCCGCGGATCCGGGATCGCATCGTGTCCTGACCCGATTCGACCTTCGCGCGACAGCACCGGCACACAGCAGAGGCGGACGGCCCCATCGGGCGGAGTCGCCGGTCCCGAACATCGGCCACCTCCCGCTCGAGGAGACGAGGGCTTCGAGTGTCCGAACCGAGTCTCCAGCCGCGAACAGGGACGTAGGTCCCACGACCGTAGGAACCTCTCCCCTCGCCCCCCGGGACTCCGGGGCGCACACTCGCCGATATGCACCCCGATCAGTCACGCTCCGCCGCGATGAATCGGCGCATCCGGACGGCGTCCGTCGCTCCGGAAGGTACCGCCGGATCGCGGCGATCCGAAACGTACCGCCCGCAGGTGTTCCGGCACCGCGACCGACCAGGTAGCGAAAATGTTGCATGAAACGTTCCCACTGGGCCGGATCGCCGGTATTCGTATCGGCGCGCACTGGTCGGTGCTGATTACCATTGCCCTGTTCACCTGGATACTCGGCACCGGACTACGTGACACGGGCAGTGCCGGCTTCGTGTGGACCGTCGCGACCGGTGGAGCGCTCGCCCTGTTCGCGTCGCCGGCCATCCATGAATTGGCGCATTCGGTTGTGGCACTGCGCAACCGAGTCGACCACATCGTGCTGTGGCTGCTGGGCGGGGCTTCCGAACTCGCCGACGAACCGCGTAGCGCCCGCACCGACTTTCGGATCGCGATCGCCGGCCCAGAGGGATTGGCCACGGGCGCACTACGACGCGGTCACCCATGTCCACCACACCAGCGCCCTGCACCCGTTAGCGACAGACACACAACAGATCGGAGCCGCGATGGCCGACTATGTGGCAAGTCTCGACGACATTCGGCTGACCGATGCCGACCAAGCCGGAGGCAAGGGAGCCAACCTCGGTGAGATGGTTTCGGCGAAGCTTCCGGTGCCACCCGGGTTCGTCATCCTGCGTTCGGCTTACGAGGCGGTCGTCGTGCACGGTCCGCACGGGCCGGAATTGGACGCACTGCACGACGAAGCGCTGCAGAGCGCGCTCGGGGGTGACGAGTCCGGCAGGCAAAGACTGGACCGATTGTGTTCTCGCATGCGTGAACTCGTGCTCGATATCCCGCTCGACGGGGCAGTCGGTGAGGTAGCGGTCGCCGCGTATCACCTACTGGGCGAGCAGGTCCCGGTGGCAGTGCGGTCCTCGGCCGTGGGCGAGGACAGCGCTGACGCCTCGTTCGCGGGAATGAATTTGTCACGCACCAATGTTCACGGCGACACCCAACTCCTCGACGCGGTCAAAGCGTGCTGGGCCTCGCTGTTCACTCCGCGCGTACTCACCTACCGCGCGCGCCGCGGCATGCGCCAGCGCCCCGAGATGGCGGTGGTGGTGCAACGCATGGTCGCTGCCCGCCGAGCCGGTGTCGTCTTCACCGCCGACCCGGCCACCGGCAGACAGGACCGAATCGTCATTGATGCCGCGCGCGGGCAGGGCGAGGTCGTGGTATCCGGCGCGGTCGAGCCCGACACCTATCTGCTCGATGCCGCCGGTCCGACGCTGCTGCAGTCGCGGGCGGGCAAACAGGACTTCGCCATCGTCGCCGGAGACCACGGTGACCGCCGCATCGGCATTCCCGAAGACCGAGCACAGACACCGGTATTGACCACCGAAGAGGCGACCTCCGTCGCCCGCCTGGCGCTCGAGGTGCAGCACCATTACAACGATCGCCCACAGGATATCGAGTGGGCGTTCGACGATTCGCGCCTATGGCTTGTGCAGGCTCGTCCGATCACCGTGTTGCCCAAGGAATCTCACCCCGATTCGCCGGAGATCGTCGATGCGACGGTGCTTTTGCGTGGCCTGCCGGCCGCTCCCGGGCGTGCTCGCGGTGCGGTGCGCGTGCTTCATTCACCGGCCGAGGGCACAACGATGCGTGACGGCGAGATACTCGTGGCGCCGATGACCAATCCGGACTGGTTGCCGACGATCTCGCGCGCGGCGGCGTTGATCACCGACAGCGGCGGCATGACCTGTCACGCGGCGATCGTCGCCCGGGAACTCGGCGTTCCGTGCGTAGTCGGCGCCCGCACCGCGACCACCACCCTGCACGACGGCCAGCACATCACCGTGGACGCCGCCAGCGGCCAGATCCGCTCGGATTCCGGGCAAACTCAGGCTGCCGTGCCGACCGAGCGGATTCGCACGATCGGTGAACCGGCGGCTCCTCTCACCTACTTCGAGCCCACGGGTACCAAGATCTACGTCAATCTGGCGATACCGGAAGTCGCCGAACGCGTCGCGGACACCGATGTCGACGGCGTCGGTCTGCTGCGCGCCGAGACTCTGCTCACCCAGGCCCTCGGGGGACGTCATCCACGCGCGGTGATCGCGGCCGGTGATGAGGACGAATTCGTCGATACGCTGGCGACCTCGCTACAGCGGATAGCCGTGGCGTTCGCACCCCGGCCGGTAATCTACCGGGCAACCGACTTGCGCAGCAACGAATTCCGGTCACTCGCCGGCGGTGCGGACTTCGAACCCGCCGAACGCAATCCGATGATCGGCTACCGCGGCTGCTACCGCTATGTGCGCGAACCCGAACTGTTCCGCCTGGAGCTGGCGGCGCTGGCCCGGGTCCGTGAACGCACCGCCAATCTGCACTTGATGATCCCGTTCGTCCGGACCCGATGGGAACTCCAGGCGTGCCTGGCACTTGTGGACAACTCACCTCTGGGCAACGACCGTGGCATGCATCGCTGGATCATGGCCGAGGTGCCCTCGGTGCTGCATTGGCTGCCCGAGTACGTGAAACTCGGCATCGACGGAGTCTCCATCGGCAGTAACGATCTCACTCAGCTGGTCCTGGGCGTGGATCGCGACTCCGAGGAGTGCGCCGAACTGTTCGACGAATCGGACCCGGCGGTACTGGCCGCCATCGAACGCATTGTCACCACCGCTCGCGAGCTGGGGATCACGTCGTCGCTGTGCGGGCAGGCACCCTCGACCCGGCCCGAGTTCGCCGAACACCTCGTCGGCATGGGCATCACCTCGATCTCGGTCACCCCGGACGCTGTGCGGGCGGCCCGGCGCAGCGTCGCCGCCGCCGAGCGGCGAATACTGCTCGACCGATGCGCGCACCGGCACGGCAGCGAGGCCGGGTAGAGCCGATGCGACGGACCATCGTCGCGCACGGATCGGGACCAAGGACTCCTCCGTGTCGACCTCCCGGCTCCTACCGTGAATGCATGGATACGGTGCCCACCCGCGAAGTTGTCGAGACCGCAGTCCAGCTGGCCGGACGTGCGCCATCGCTGCACAACTGCCAGCCGTGGCGGTGGACGTTCGACGGCGAGGCACTGCGTCTGTTCACCGTGGAGCAACGGATGCTGCCGGCCACCGACACCACCGGACGGCAGATGGTGATCAGTTGCGGCATCGCCCTCGATCACCTGCATGCGGCCATGGCCGCCCAAGGCTGGCGCACGATCGTCGCGCAATTCCCGAATCCCAACGACCGTACGCACCTCGCCAACGTCCGCTTCGGCCCGTCGGCTTACATCACCGACGGTGATCGCGACCGTGCCCACGCCATCACTCGCCGCTACACAGACCGGCTTCCCTTCGCCGAGCCCGAGGGCTGGGACCAGTTCGAAACCGTACTGGGTACGGTCTTGGACTCCGATGACGACACCGTGGTCGACGTCCTTCCGGAGAGCCGCAGGGCCGAGTTGGCGCACGCCTCGGAGCTCAGTGCCGCCTTACGCCGTTACGATTCCAGCTACCACGCCGAATTACATTGGTGGACAGGGCATGTGGTGGAATCTGCCGGAATCCCACGGGACGCGCTCGTCAGCGAGGATGAACACCGACGGGTGGATGTCGGCCGCAAATTCCCCACCATTACCGATACGCCGCGCCGGGTCGAGCAATCGGTCGACAGGTCGAAGATCCTGGTGTTGTCGACACACCGCGATACCGCCGAGGACTGGCTGCTGTGCGGACAGGCGGTGTCGACCGTTCTGCTGGAATGCACGCTCGCCGGATACGCGACCTGCACACTCAGCCATCTGACCGAGTTGCCACGCAGCCGCACCGTGGTCCAGCGATTGATCGAACGAGACGCCTTCCCGCAGGTGCTGATTCGCGTCGGCACCGACCCCGGCCCGCAAGACCCGCCGGAACCGACACCCCGGTTGCCACTGAGCCAGATCCTGCACTTCACCCAGCCGCCGGCTTAGCCTCGACGGCACGCGTCGCCTCTCCGCGCCGACGCGCGTGCTACTCGGTCAACGATCACTCAATGTCTCGATGGCGGAACGCAGTCCAGTTGCGGCCTCGGTGGCGATGGGTTGCAGCGCCGACTCTCCGGTGACCTGAACCATCACATCGGGGTTCATGGCTTCGACGATGACGGTGCCGGCATGGTCGGGGTCACGACGGACAATCACGTTGCAGGGCAGCAGCAATCCGATCTGCCTGTCGACACCGACCGCCCGGTGTGCCAACGGCGGATTGCACGCGCCGAGGATGCGATAGTCCTCCATATCCTCGCCGAGTTTGGCTTTCAACGTCGCAGTCATGTCGATCTCGGTCAGGACGCCGAAACCCTGTTCGGCCAGAGCGTTTCGAGTCAGCTCGACAGCCTCCTCGAAACGGTCGGTATGCAGTGTGGTCGAGATGGCCAGAGTCATGGTTGCCAGCACCTCTCATCGGTGGCGTGTGGTGCGCCTGCGCTTCCCACCATTTTCGTCTGCTTCCTTTCGTCGCGCTACCCCGATCATACCCCTAGGGGTATGTTGGCGGGCTATGCCGTCAGTCATGCGCGAAGCTGATCGATGGCAGGACTTTCCGCAACCATCGCGGCGACCACCAGGCGCGACGCCCGGTCAGCCGCAGCAGCACCGGCAACAGGACCAGCCGCACGGCGGCCGCGTCGAGCAGGACCGCGACACCGAGGATGATGCCCATTTCCTTGGGCGGCAGCGGGTCGGCGAACGCGAAGGTGAAGAACACCGCGACCATGACAGCGGCGGCCGCGAAGATCACCCGCCCGGAGTGGGCGAGACCGTCGACGAGAGCCAGTTTCGGATCCCCGGAACGCTCGTAGTGCTCTTTGGCGGTGGCCAGCAGGAACACCGTGTAGTCCATCGCGATCGCGAAGATCATCGCGAAGAAGAACACCGGCCCCCAGCCGTCGAGGAAACCCTGCGGAGTGAAACCGAGTAGCCCCGCTCCGTGGCCGTCCTGGAAGATCAACTTCGCCACCCCGAAGGCCGCGGCGGTCGACAGCAGGCTGACCACGGTGCCGAGGGCGGCGATCAGTGGGGCCTGTAGCGCGATCAGGAGAAGTGCGAATCCGAGCACAAGGATGACGCCGACGATGATCGGAAAATATCTGTCGAGAGCATGCTGCAGATCCAGGTTCTCCGCGGGCGCACCGCCGACCAGCGCTCCGTCCGGCAAGCGCCCACGCAGCTGGTCGAGGATCTCGCTCATCCGCGGGTCGGACGGGTCTACTCGCGGCACCGCCCGGATCATCGCCAGACCGCTGTTGTCGGCGGCGGGCTGAGGTGGGATGACCGCGGCGATCCCGTCGACCGTCGAGGCGGCTTCCGCGACCCGGGTGGACTCGGCGGCCGGGGCGATGATCTGCAACATGCCCGGCGCTCCCTCGCCCATCTGCGCCTGAACCAGCTCGTACCCTTGCCGGACCGGCGCGTCCGAGGGCACGACCTGGATCGAAGGCATAGCTACCTTCAGCCCCGTCACCGGGATCGACAGTGCGATCAGCACGAGCAGGGCGCCGGCCGCGAACGGCCAGGGATGATCGTGCAGCAGGCGTCCCCACGTCGCGAATCGCTGCGAACGATGCCGCTGCGGCTTCGTCCGTGGCAGCGATCCGGCATTGATCCTGCCGCCGAGCACACCCAGTGCGGCAGGCAGCAGTGTCATAGTGGCCGCCAGCACGAAGGCCACCGCGAACATGATCCCGACCGCCATCGTGCGCACCGCCGGCGCCGGCACGATCAGGACCGCCGAGAGGCTGACCAGCACCGTGAGCCCGGACAGGACAACGGCTTTGCCTGCCGTGCTCATCGTTTCGGCGACAGCCGCTTTCGGGTCGCCGGTCGCCGCCAACGCGCCACGGAAGCGCGCGACGATGAACAGTGCGTAGTCGATGCCCAAGGCCAGCGCGAACATCATCGCGAAGTTCATGGCCCACACCGAGATCGGCGTGAGGTGGTTGAGCAGCACCAGTCCGCCCGCCGAGGCGATGAGTCCGGCGAGGGTGAGCAGCAGCGGCAGCCCGGCGGCCACCAACGACCCGAACGCGACCACCATGATCGCGAGTGTCACAGGCCAAGAGAGCATTTCAGCTTTCAGCATCGCGTCGTGGTTGGCCTTGTTGAAATCACTCCACAGCGCCGATGCTCCGGTCGGATAGACCTCGATCCCGTCGCCCGACAACGCGGTCAGTGAATCTTTGTGCGCATCGACCGCTCTGACCATGTCGTCGGGGGAGGCATTCGCACCGGCGACGAGAATTCCGGTGTGCCCGTCCGGACTGATCGACATACCGGATTGCGGCGCCACCACCGCCCCGAACCGACCGTCGCCGGCGAACACCCCGCCGATCTCCCTGAGTACCGCCCGCACCCGGGGGCTGTCGACGGTCTCGGTGTCCGAATGGATGACTACCTGCACCGCCGCCGAGGAATTACCACCGAAATGCTGCTGAGCCAGTTCACGAACCCGCACCGAATCCGAACCGTCGGCCTGCCACCCCGCCCCCGCGAGGGAGCTGAACACGCTCGGCGCGGCCGCACCCAGTGCGATCAACACCACCAGCCACACACCGAACACGACCCGGGCACGGCCGGCCATCGCGGCACCGAACCTGCCCAACGCACCACCGGGCGGGGTATCCGCCATCCGCGACACGATCTCGGAGTCTGCCATCTCTTCTCCTCCATATACCCATGGGGGTATATTGACGTTCACGGCCAACATACCCCCATGGGTATATGAAAAAAAGGTGGTTCCGGGCACAGCTCTTCCCGGGAACCACCGAAGAGGAGGAAAAATGACATCGGTAGATCTCTATGTCGATCCGGTCTGCCCATTCGGATGGGCCGCTGCCCAGTGGCTCCTCGAGGCCGGCAGGACCACCGGCACGGAAATCACACTGCGGCAGATGAGCTTGGCTACCTTGAACGAAGGTCGTGACATCGACCCCGAGCACCGACCGCGGATCGATCGATCCCGGCGCATGGGAAGGCTGTTCGCAATCGTGGCCGATCGCTACGGCGTGGACGGATTCACCCGCCTGTATCAAGAATTCGGCCGGCGGAGCCACGTCCACGACGAACGCCTCACCGACAAGGACCTGTCCACCATGCTCGCAGCCCTCGGAATGGACCGCTCCCTGGCGGAAGCCGTCGGCGACAGTGACCTGGATCAATCAGTTTCCCGAGCCCACAACGCCAGTCAGAAGGCATTGGGAGGCGCGGGTGGATGCCCGATAATAGAGATCGACGGCCGCGGCTTCTTCGGCCCGGTGCTGACCGAGATACCTGCCCCGCGAGCGGGCACAGAGCTGCTCGCGGCACTGATCACGCTGGCCGAGACTCCTGGATTCGCCACCATTCAACGTCCGTATTCGGGACCACCGGCGACCTCGGGACGGATAACCGACTGATATCTGCGATACCACCGCTACGACGGGCACTATGGGTACATGACACGGCGGCGATGATCGTAGAAGCCGAGCCACAGCACGACCTTCGGCCCTGTTGCAGACGGTAGTCGCGATGGTGCGATGAAATGGCCGGATACTCCGGCATTTTCAGAGAAGGTGTCGCACTGTGTCCTCTCCCGACTTCGCCGCCGATGGCGACCTCCGTCGCGTCATCGCTCTCGAGCGCGGTGAGGCGATCCGTCTGCTGGCCGGCGTCGCCTACGGACGAGTGGTTTTCAGCCGCGATGCTCTGCCCGCGATCCGTCCGGTCAACCATCTCGTCGAACAGGACGGCCGGATCGTCATCCGCATGCAGCCGGCCAATCGACCGACCGCATTGATTCGGCCACTACAGCAGATCGTCGTTGCCTACGAGGCCGACGATATCGACTCCGTCCTGCATATCGGATGGTCGGTCGTGGTGACCGGTTTGGCCCGCACTGTCACCGATTCCGTGCGGGTAGCACGATATGAACAGCTACTACGACCATGGGCCGACGAGACGCCGGCTGCCGTCGTAGAGATCGAACCAACGATCGTGAGCGGCGTGCGTCTGGTCGACGATGCTCAGCCGGTCGGCGTGTAAGACCCGCGGGCGACCTGTAGCCAGTGGGCGCTGTCACGACGCCACCACGTTCGCCGACCGCTTTGCCTGGGAAGTAGGGCTATCGACCGTTGAAGGGCGCATGGGCTCGCACAGAGGAAAGGACTTTCGTCCATGACGGTCGGCCGATCACGCGATTATCGTGAGAACACCATCGCTACTCGGATTGGACACCAACCATGATCAAGGTGTTCTTGGTCGACGACCACGAAATCGTCCGCCGCGGTTTGAGCGATCTGCTCGAAGGCGATCCGGAGCTGACCGTCGTCGGTGAGGCCGGATCGGTCTCCCATGCCTTGGCGCGCATTCCGGCGCTACGCCCTGACGTTGCCGTGCTCGATGTCCGACTGCCCGATGGCAACGGCATCGAATTGTGCCGGGAACTGCTGTCGAAACTCGAGGGCCTGCGCTGTCTCATTCTGACGTCCTTCACCGACGAGCACGCCATGCTCGACGCCATTCTGGCGGGAGCCAGCGGCTACGTGGTCAAAGACATCAAGGGGATGGAGCTCGCTCGCGCCGTCAAGGATGTCGGCGCCGGCCGGTCCATGCTCGACAATCGAGCCGCGGCCGCGCTGATGGAAGAGCTGCGCCACGGCACCGAGCCCGAAGGCCCCCTGGCCACGCTGACCGAACAGGAACGCAAACTGCTGGATTTGCTCGGTGAAGGCCTCACGAACCGTCAGATCGCCGAGCGGATGTTCCTCGCCGAGAAGACGGTCAAGAACTACGTGTCCCGCCTTTTGGCCAAACTCGGTATGCAACGCCGCACCCAGGCGGCGGTGTACGCGACGAAACTGCATTCGGAGCAGTCCCCCTCGGCGTAACCACGCGGGAACCGCTCGAGATGACCATCGGCCTCTACGGCTGAGGCGCAACGCCCGTACCTTCCGACTGTCGCCGCCGTGAGACTGAAGTCATGACCATGGCAGAGAACTCCGTAACCCTCGGCACGCCGAACGATCGGACCGTGTCGGCAGTCATCGCGCAGGCACAGCGAGCGCCCTCGGTACACAACACGCAGCCCTGGCACTGGGTCTTCGACGGTATTCGGCTACACCTGTACACCGACCCCGACCGGGCGCTGCCCGCCGCCGACCCGCATGGGCGTGAACAGGTGATCAGCTGTGGTGCTGTCCTGCACCACGCCCGCACCGCCTTTGCCGTGCTCGGTTGGCATACCGACACCGTGCGCCTGCCCGAATCGGATCGGCCCGACTATCTGGCCCGGATCACTTTCCGGCCCTGGCCCGAACCACCCGCGCAGATCGCGGTGCGCGCGAGAGCCATCGCTCGCCGGTACACCGATCGGTTGCCGATGAACGAACCGCAGCACTGGGAGGAGTTCGCGCCCAGGCTCCACCAACTTGTCGCCCCACACGATCTCACCTGCGATGTTCTCGACGATGACATCCGTGCCCGAGTCGCCGCGGTATCGGACAAGGCCTCTGCCGCACGACATGCCGATCCCATGTACCAGGACGAATTGCATTGGTGGGCAGGCCATTCCGGCACCACCGAAGGCATACCCACGAGCGGCCTGATCTCCGACGCCGAGTTCGCCCGGATCGACATCGGCCGGGCCTTTCCCCGTGCCCCGCACTCGACCCGCCGCCCCGACATCACCGACCGCGCCCGCCTCGTCATGTTGAGTTCACCGACCGACTCGCCGCGGCAATGGCTGCACACCGGGGAAGCCATGTCCGCGGTTCTGCTCGAATGCACGGCAGACGGGCTGGCCACCTGCCCCGTCACCCACCTCACCGAATTGCCGGCCGGCCGCCGAGCGCTGGCCGCGCTGTTGCCTGATCGTACCTACCCCCAGGCGTTGATCCGGATCGGCGTATCGCCGGCCGGTGAACCGGAGCCGCCGTCGACACCCCGGCGCGCTGTCGACGAGGTCCTGACCATCACACGCGACCACTGACTGTCACCGACCAGTGAGTGAGTCAGGACTTTCTTCCCATCCTGTCGGGGACGACGCCTCTCGGCGAGAGGCGTCGCCGAGCGCAGGCTCGGATGTATGAACCACGAAAACAGACGCATCGCAGTCCTTTTCGCGACCGCTGAGGGCTCGACCCGCGAGATCGCCGAATACATCGGGGCCGAACTGGCCAACCGCGGCGGCTCCGTCCGAGTCACCGATGTCGAGCACGCACCCGAACTGTCGCGTTTCGACACCGTGATTCTCGGTAGCGCCATCCACAACCGGGATGTTCTCCCCGAAATGACCGAGTTCGTGCGCAACCACCACAACGACCTCACCGCCACCGATGTCTGGATCTTCAGCGTCGGTCTCGGACCGGCGCTGCGTGGACCGATCGGGCGATGGCTGGGCCGGCAAATTCCCAAAAAGATCGCAGCACTGTGTGATTCGGTGTCGCCGAAGGGATATCGAGCCTTCGCCGGACATTACGAACGGGCCGGGGTTTCACTGCAGGCGCGCGCAATGTACCGATTGCTGGGCGGCGCGCGCTACGGCGACCTCAGGGACTGGACGGCGATCTCCGAATGGACCACCACGGTCGCGCGCGCGGTGGGCCTGCCCCAATCCGCGACCACCATCGTCTATCCGTAGACGATCCGCGCGAGTTCGGCAGGCTCGCAGTCACCTCCGGCATGCTCATCGGTCTCGGCTCGGATGCCGGATGCGGTCCAGCCGCACCGCGGCATATCCGAGCAGCGACACGGCGGTCATCACCGCCACGTCGATGACCCCGACCGGCCGGGTTCCCAGAAGTTGTTGCAACGGAGCGACATACAGCGCGGCGAGCTGCAGGACGAAGGCGGCGGTGACCGCCACGAGCAACATAGGGTTGGCCAGCGACCGCGGGCGCGAACGAGAGCCGAGCGCCACCGCGAGCTGGGTCACCCCCAGCACGAAGAATGTCATGCTCTGCCAGGGCCGATCGGTGTGGTGGGCCCACACTGCGATGCCGAGAGTGACCGCGGTCAACACCATCGCGATACGAGGTATCCGCTGCCACAGCCCGGCGCCGAGGATGCTCTGCGACGGCGGGCGCGGGCCCCTTCGCATCGCCGCCGGATCGGCCGGTTCACCACCGAGAGCGACACCGGTAAGGCCGTGGGTGAGCAGATTGATCCACAGAATCTGCCCCGCCAGCAGCGGCAACGTCAATCCGAGCAACGGCCCGATGAGCATGACCGCTATCTCGGTGGCGCCACCGGACAAGCCATAGATCAGGAACCGCCGGATATTCGCGTACACGCGACGCCCCTCTTCGACCGCCACGACGACGGTCTCGAGATTGTCGTCCGCCAGCACCAGATCGGCAGCCTGACGTGCAACTTCGGTACCTCGCGTACCCATCGCAACCCCGATGTCGGCGCTGCGTAGAGCGGGACCGTCGTTGACGCCGTCGCCGGTCATGGCGACCACCTGGCCCTCGTCTCGCAGCGCGGCGATGATGTCGAGCTTCTGAGTCGGTGTCGCGCGGGCGAACACCGAGCCGGTGGCCAGGTCCCCCCGGTTCGCACCACGACAATCGAGCACGGATTCCCCGGTGCCGATCATGCCGAGTTCGGCAGCGATCGCGCGGGCGGTCCCGGGGTGATCACCGGTGATCAGCACGGGGCGGATACCGGCGCGGCGGCACGCGGTGATTGTCGCCGACGCCGTCGGCCGCAAAGGATCGTGCATTGCTACCAGGCCGAGTAGATGCAGGCCGTGCTCGAGATCGTCGCCTGCGGGCGGGACGCCCGGGTGTTCGGCGACCGCCACAGCCAGCACTCGGTAGCCGTTGCGAGCGAAGACGTCCGCGTGGTCGAGCACACAGTTCAACGAGGCCGGACCGTCACGCACGACGCCGGGCTCCAGAAACGCTTCGGGCGCGCCTTTACAGATGGTCCGACAGCCGCCACCGGGCAGCCGGTGCACAGTAGTCATACGTTTGCGGTCGCTGTCGAAGGGCCGCTCGGCAATACGGGGCATCCGATCTCGCAGCCCGCTGTGATCGACCCCCAGTGCGGCGGCGGCGCTCAGCAAAGCGGCCTCGGTCGGATCCCCGAGTGCTGTCCAGGCGCCGTCATCGGTGGCAGGAGGCGACAGCTGCGCGTCGTTGCACAGTGCCCCGGCGGACAACAGCTCGGCCAAGATTGCCCGCTGGTCCGGCCGTGGTGGTTGTCCTGCCACGAGTACCCGGCCGCCGGGCCCGAACCCGGATCCGGTAACCGCCGCATCGACGGCGGGAGTCCAGATTTCGCGCACCACCATTCGGCCTTCGGTGAGGGTGCCGGTCTTATCGGTGGCAAGGACTGTGACCGAACCGAGCGTCTCGACTGCGGGAAGCGCGCGGATCAGCGCTCGGTGGGCGGCCATCCGGCGAGCCCCGAGTGCGAGGCCGAATGTCACCACAGCTGGTAGCGATTCCGGGACCGCCGCTACGGCAAGGCTGATCGCGGTGACAACCATGAGCTCCAGCGGCTGATGGCGGAGCAGGCCCAGCACGAGCACGACTGCGCACAACGCCACTGTGATACCTGCCAGCATCCGTCCGACGTCGACCAACCGGCGCTGCAGCGGGGTCGGTCCGGTAGCTCGGTCCAGCAAACCGGCGATATGACCAGTGGCGCTCGAGGCTCCGACCGCAGTCACCACCGCGCGGCCCCGCCCCTTGACCACCACGGTGCCCGCCGAAATCCCGTGATCGCCGGTCGCCGACTTCTCCGCCGGGACGGACTCCCCGGTCAGCGCCGACTCGTCGACCAGCACGGCCGACGCCCCGACCAGCGTCGCGTCCGCGGCCACTACGTCCCCTTCGGCGACGACGAGTAGATCACCGACCACCACGTCGGCTGCCGGAATGCGCCGCTGCGTGCCGTCGCGGACCGTTCGCGCGGTCGGGGCCGTCAACTGCGCCAAAGCCGCGATCGCGTGCTGCGCCCGGATCTCCTGGCCTACCCCGACAGCTGTGTTGACCACGACAACCATCAGGATCACGGACATGTCGGTCCAATCACCGGCCACGATGGTCAAGGCCATCGCTACCAGCAACACCACGATCAACGGATCCCGCAGTTGCGCCACCACCCGCCGCCACCACGGCACCGGCGGCCGACGCGGCATGACATTGGCACCATCACGCGCCAGCCGCGCCGCAGCCTCGGCCGTCGACAAACCACCGAACTCTGTTGGCGCAGTCCGATTTCCGGTCATTGGCTCCACCTACGATGTGCACAGGTGCCGATACCGAGGGGCGCGATCTCGGCCATGTCCGGCTCGGCGCATCGGAATCCAACCCGCTGCCGGAAGGTCATACCCGACAGTCCGCCGAATCGTTTCTGCCCACCAGAGTCTTTCGGCGTTTGCCGACGGCGACGAACGTCGCCACGCAGGCCGGCATCGGCCGGCGACCGGTCATTCGCGGTATCTGTCGTATCGCATGGTCGCGGCGGTAGGCTCTGAGCAGGGAAGGCACCGCCGTTTCGAGCACGCATCCACCGGAATGCAGGACTGACGACACTATGGCCGATGAACTCCGAGCCGGTTCGTACTCGGTGCGCGATACGCTCTCTCAGTTGCGGCTGCGCGAGTTGCTCGCCGAAGTGCGGGATCGTGTCGACGAGATCATGGATTCCCGCGACCGGATGGATGGCCTGGTCGAGGCGATGTTATCGGTGACCTCGGGCCTGGATCTCGATGAAACACTGCGAACGATCGTCCATGCCGCGATCAATCTGGTCGACGCGGGATACGGGGCGCTGGGCATCCGCGGCCACGACGAGCACCTGACGCAGTTCATCTACGAAGGTATCGACGAGCCGACCCGCACACTGATCGGCGACCTGCCCGAAGGGCACGGTGTGCTCGGGATGTTGTTCACCCAGCGCAAGCCGATCCGGCTCGAAGATCTCGCCACGCACCCTTCGTCTGTGGGGTTCCCGGCCCATCATCCCCCGATGCGGACCTTCCTCGGCGTTCCCGTACACATCCGGAACGAGATCTTCGGCAACCTCTATCTCACCGAGAAGAGCGGCGGCCAGTTGTTCACCGAGGACGACGAGCTGATCGTGCAGGCGCTGGCCGCGGCCGCGGGCATCGCGATCGAGAATGCCCGCCTCTACGAGGCTGTCCGGAACCGACAGCAGTGGATCGAGGCAATACGTGACCTGACCACCGATTTCCTCGCCGCGACCGATTCGGACGTGGCGCTGGGACGCCTGGTCGACCACGCGCGGATGCTGACCGGATCCGACCGGGTGCTGCTCGCGATCGTCGAGGATCCCAATCTTCCGGCCGACGAAATCACCGAGCTACTGATCACTCAGTCCTCAGGGCCCGCGATGCCTGACACCGGCCGGTCCCTCAGGGTGGTCGGTACCATCGGCAAAGCGTTCGCCCAGCGCACGCCGCTGCGTTTCGCCAACGTCCGCGAACTCGACTTCGCCGAGTTGTTCCCCGGCGCCGGCCCGGTGCTGCTGGTGCCTCTGCACACCCGCGACGCCTCGCTGGGGTTGCTGATCACGGTACGTCCGGCGGAGTCCGCGCCCTATGACGACGAGATGCTGGAGCTGGCGGCCACCTTCTCCGATCAGGCCGCGCTCGCGATGCACTTGGCCGCCGCGGCGAGCCGCATCCGTGAACTCGATGTGCTCACCGACCGCGACCGGATCGCGCGAGATCTGCACGATCACGTCATCCAGCGGCTTTTCGCGATCGGGCTGTCACTGCAAGGCGCCGTCCCACGCACCCGCGTCCCCGAAGTAAAAGCACGACTCGTCGACGCGATCGACGGCCTGCAGGATGTGGTGCAGGAGATCCGCACCTCCATCTTCGACCTGCACGGCGGCCACGGCGCGAGCACCCGTTTGCGTCAGCGCATCGAAGAGGCGATCCACCAACAGTGTGGCGACAGCGAAATCCGCACCTCGCTGCGCGTGACCGGACCGTTGTCGGTGGTGAAGCCGCAGCTGGCCGATCATGCCGAAGCCGTTGTGCGCGAGGCGGTCAGCAACGCCTGCCGTCATGCCGGTGCGACGACGGTCGACGTCGAGATCGACGTCGCCGACGACCTCACGGTGACAGTCACCGACAACGGCTGCGGCATCGGTGAAGACATCACCCCGAGCGGACTGATCAACCTCGGCGGGCGCGCGGAAGGCCTCGGCGGGCGCTTCTCCACCACAAAGAGCCCGGCAGGTACATCCCGCCGACCAGGCACTCGGCTGCACTGGTCGGCGCCGCTGATCTGATGGTCACTTTCCGGCCGACGTGGAATCCACCCGAACGATCGTGATCGGGCATTCGACCGATTGGGTCAGCGCGGCACTGGTGGAGCCGAGCAGCATTCCGGTGAACCCACCGCGACCATGGCTGCCGACGACAACCAGTTGAGCGTTCTCGGCCTGGTCGAGCAGCGACCGGGCCGGCTGATCGAGCACGAGCACCCGACGCACCTTCACCTCGGGGTAGCGCTCGGAGAATCCCGCCAGGCTCTCGGCGAGCACCGCGTCTTCGGATTGGTGGATCGAGTCCCAGCCGACGATCGCCGGGTCGAGCCCGCTGGTGCGGTCGCTCCACGCGTGCAGCACCACCAGACCGACCTCGCGACGCGAGGCCTCGTCGAAGGCGAGCTCGAGAGCGGGCATGCTGTTGTCGGAGCCGTCGACGCCCACCAATACCGGCTTCACTGCGGTCTCCGCATCGGTGGCCGAGTTCGAATGCACGACCGTCACCGGACAGTGAGCGTGTCTGGTGACCGACGAACACACCGAACCGAGAATTCCACGCCGGATCGCGCCCAGACCGCGGCTGCCCACCACGATCATCCGAGCCCGTGGTGAGCGGTCGATCAGATGCGCGACGATCGGTTCGGCCGTGATCTCGGTCGTGATCACCGGCGTCTGCTCGGGTGCGGCGGCACCGGCCATGCGGGCCGCCTCGACCAGAACGCGTTCGGCTTCCAGGTGCAGCCAGCTCATATCGTCCTCGGTCATGATCGGTGCCGGGGCGAGTCCGCCGGCGATTCCGATCGATATGACCACGTGCAGACGGTAGCCGTGCAGCGCGGCCTCGGCCGCGGCCCACTCGACCGCGTGGTAGCCGACCGTGGAACCGTCGACCGCGGCGACGATCGTTGGAACGGCGTGCGCCTGCGGATGCTCGGTCATGATTCGCTCCTCGTGAGTCCGATATCTATTGAGTGCCTATGGGGCGGCTGATCATTCGCCATTCGCGCGCCCATCGGGCGCGATGCCAGGCGCCGAGCGCCGCCGCCGTCGCCCAGACCAGCCCCGCGGTGCCGCCACAGATTTCGGCAAAGGTGATGAGCCCGAACCCGATTCCGCGCATGGCCGCCGCCTCGCCCGGCAGTGGAGGGGTGGTCGAATGCCCGTCGGGGCCCACCCAGACCGTCACCGGATCGCCTCGGTGAGCGGTACCGGCGACGGTGGTCGTGGCTTCCCCGGGCCGACTCCCGAGCGTCCATCCGACCGGGGCTTCGTATCGGTCGGACGACATCTCCAACGACGCCGTCGATGTCTTGACCGGATCAGCGATAAGCGTCGCTGTGACAGAAATTTTCGTCGCGTTCTCGGCGCGGATCTGCGCGGAAGCGTCGGTATACCCCGCGGTGCCGAGTGCCGCGCACAGCGGAACGGCCGCCAGGACCACGACGGCGGCAAGGATCCGGATCAATGCCTCGATCCGATCCGACGGACGCATCAGCGCATTGCGCCCCCATGGCCCACTTCGCCACACCCGGCGCTCCCACGATGGGTACCCGGTCATCATCGTCACCACGCCGCCGGTTCACAGCCGCGTGACGACGTCGTCGAACGGTCGGCGCGGGGTCGGGTCGAGAGCCTCGGAACTCGTCGCGGCCCAGCCTGTTCGGATGATCATCTGCGGAAATCCACTGTCACCGAGAATGTCGGTGCGAAGCTCGTCACGGACCGCCGCCACCTCGAGCGGCTCGGTGATCGGGCAGGTCGCCAACCCGTGAGCAGTGGCGGTCAACAGCACCGCGCTGGTCGCCTCCCCGGCGCGCAGCCAGCTGATCCGATCGTCACCGGCGGTGTAGAGCACCAACATATGATCGGCCTCGGCGATGTCGCGGACGACCGCTTGCGCCAGTCCGGGATTGACGAAGCGGCGCGCGGCCGGATCGGTCGTGGCGACCGCACTACGGGCGGGTACACCGTCGGGAGCCGCGTGATGACCGCTCCACTGTGACAGCTCCGCGCGATAGTCGGCATCGGCGTCGTGCTCAGCGGCCGACTGCCGCAATTCCCGCACCAATCGGACTCGATCCGCGTCGCCGGTCACATCGCGGACGAGAACTCCGTGTTCGCCGGCCGAGGTGACGAGCGCCTCGACCTGGGCGGCGGGCACTTCCCAGGAGGTGTAGCGCCGCCGGTCGGTACACCGCTGGGTGATGGCGCGGCTGAGACGCACCATATCCGGCGTCGGCGGGCTCGACCGGAACTCGACGGCCGCCAGATGGTCGGCGACAGCCGGGTTCGGCAGCCGGTGCACCACCGTTGCCCAGCCCAGCGCGGCCGCCGCGACCCGCAGATGATGCAGTGCCGCACCGCAACTCACGATCATCTCGCGCATGTCGGGATCGGTGCGAGGCAGCCGGCGACCGGGGTCGGCATACAGCTGCACAGTATCGTCGCCGATTCGCCACAGCCAGGGCTGGCTATTGTGTATGGAGGGCGCGCGCAGCGCCAGTTCCACTGCGGTGACCAGGATGTCGTGGCCGGGATGGTTCGATGACATGATCCTCACTCCCTCACTGCGCCAGGCATGTTCACAGATCGGATGGCGGTAGCGCCGCCGTCGACGACGGATTGCTCATGGTTGGTCATCCCTTCGCCGGTAGCGGTGTCGTATTCAGCATTGCCCGCGGCGTCCGGGACCGGCATGGCCGAAAGTCACCGTTCCGCTGAGTCTTCGGGTAGTCACTGCTATCCGGGCGGCAGATGCGGGACTGTTGCGGACCAATGACCCTTCCCGCCGGTTCGTTCGGTGCGGAAGGGTCACGGCATGGCGGGAATTGTTCGCGAACGCCGGCTCGAGGGCCGGCACCTCGAGCGGCGGCACGCGGCGCTGGCGTTGATGTGCGGTGTGGTCGCACTGTCGGCGTTCGTCGGCGCGATCGCACTGGCGACCGGCACGCTGGGCCGGAGTGCCGCCTTGGTCGACAAGATTCCATGGCACAACGTGATGGCCGGCGCGTTGCTGCTCGCGCTCGTCATCGGCGTGCCCATGGCTGTGACGGCGGGGTGCGCCGTGGCCCGCGACAGCCGGGCCGCGACAGCCGCGGTGGTCAGCGGAACCGTCCTGATCTGCTCGGTTCTCGCACTGATGCTGGTGGCGAGCACGCTGAGCTGGCTACAGCCGGTGTACCTGGTTCTCGCCGTGCTGATCGTGGGGCTCGGGCTGCATATCCGCACCGAGACCGCCGGTTACTGAATTGTCGCTCGGCCGAAGCCCTCGGCCATCGACTCGAAGGACTTTCGGCCGTGTCCCGCGCGTCCCTCCCCTCATACTGTTGACATCGTCCCCTATCGGCATCTGCTCGCGGCGAGAGGAATTCACGATGACCAGCCAGTACGGAGACGACCTGCGCCATTTGGCATCAGCGCCGATCGTCGTCGGCGTCGACGGCTCGGACGCGGCGCGCACGGCGCTACGATGGGCCGCCGCGGTTGCCGCGGACCGCGGGCGGGAGCTGCGGATCGCCTACGGCCTGGATCTGGACGGCGCGCGGCGCGTTTTCGGCTGCTACGACCTGTGGGAGCCGTCGGTCCTGGACAAATTCCAGGCACAAGGCGAGGCATTGGTCGCGCGGGCCGCGGTCGATGTCCGTGGCATCACACCCGAGGTACATGTGACAACGGAGGTATCCCGGGAGCATCCGGCACGAATGTTGCTGCGCCACAGCGCAACCGGATACCTGGTAGTGATCGGCGCGAGCGGTGCCGGCGGGTTCGTGAGCCATGCCGGGTCGATCCTTCTGTCGGTAACCAGTCACGCACAGGGCCCGGTCGTGGTGGTGCACTCCGATCCCACTGCCGAAGCGGGCCTATGCACCGAGGGGCCGGTGGTCGTCGGTGTCGACGGCGGGCCGGTCAGCGAAGCAGCCCTCGCCGCGGCCTTCGAGGAAGCCGCCGAACGCGATACCGAACTGGTGGCATTGCATACCTGGAGCGACCTGGCGTTCGGGAAGTTCGCCGGCGATCCCGATACATGGTTCCCGATACCCGAAATCGAGGTGAACGAGGAGGCGATTCTCGCCGAACGGCTCGCCGGCTGGCAGGAGAAATATCCCGATGTGCCGGTGCGCCGCCTGGTCGGCTTGTCCGAGCCGGCGGCGCAATTGCGGCGCTTGTCCGAATCGGCGCAGTTGATCGTGGTCGGCAGCCACGGCCGGGGCGGCTTTCGCGGCATGCTGCTCGGGTCGGTGTCGAATTCCCTTGTCCAGCACGCGTCGTGCCCGGTCATGGTGGTCCATCCGAGCGAGCCCTCCCGAACCGGCGACCACGACTGACCGGCATCAAAGAACGCGGCGAACGGTGTCCGTGGCAACGGATGCAGTGATCGCGCAGCCGACCCGCGCCCATCGACGAAGGCGCCTGCCCCGGTCGTCTCAATCGTGGGTGGCCGGCAACGATACGGTGTCTCCGGTGGCCAAGTGGACTGTGCGACCGCCGCACTCGACTGTCACGGGCGCCGATCCATCAGCGTCCGAGGCGATTTCGACGGCTGCGGTGTCGATGCGGATGGTCAGTCGATGGCCTCGATAGACTATCGCGAACGTCAGCGGACCCAATTCGGCCGGCCAGCGCGGCGCGAAGATGAGACGGTCGGCGCGGATCTCGAGCCCGGTGAAGCACCGCTGCACGAGGTCGATGCTGCCGGCCATCGCGCCCAGATGTATCCCTTCGGCAGTCGTACCACCCTGGATATCGGCGATATCGGATTTCAGCACGCCGTCGAAGAATTGCATGGCTCGCTCCCGATTCGCGCGGGCGAGCACCCAGGCGTGCACGACGGCGCTCAGGGTCGAGCCGTGTGAGGTACGTGCGAGGTAGTAGTCGACGGTGCGCGGGATCGCGGGGCCTTCGAAGTCGTAGCCGAGCGCGGCGAGCAGGTCCCGTAGCTCATCGGCCGAGAACAGGTAGAACAGCATGAGCACATCGGCTTGTTTGGCGACCCGATACCTGTTGACATCGTCGCCCTCGGCTTCCAGGATGCGATCCAGCCTGCCGATGTCGTCGTAGCGACGGCGGTAGTCATCCCAATCCAGTTCGGCCAGTTGTTCATACCCGGCGAATTGACTGATCACACCGTCGTGGAAGGGGACGAACATGCGATCGGCGATCTCGGCCCACCTGGCGGGTTCCGGCGCGGCGACGCTCAGTCGATCCAGCAACTCGGCGCGCACCCGCGGCGCCAGCAGTTCCACGGCGTCGAGTGCGCGCCGGATCGTCCACGTCGCCATGATGTTGGTGTAGGCATTGTCGTCGATGCCGTCGTAACGGGCATCGGGATAGCCGGAATGGAATTCGTCGGGGCCGATCACACCACGAATGTGGTACCGGTCGCCCGCCGGATCGTAGACCGCGACATCCGCCCAGAATCTGGCGATCTCCACCAGCAATTCGGCGCCGAGATCCGTGAGGAACGTTCGATCTCCAGTGGCCTGGTAGAAGTGCCACACATTGTAGGCCACGGCGAGCCCGGCGTGATGCGCGCGCACACTGGGATCAGGATTCCAACGCCCCGACCGCGGATTCAGGTGCAGTCGCTGGCTTTCCTCGCGTCCGTCACTTCCCGATTGCCATGGAAACAGTGCGCCGCGGCATCCGAGATCACGTGCGGCTCTGCGTGCTTCGGGCAGCCGCCGGTAGCGATAGCGCAACAGCTCCCGCGACAACCGGGGCACCCGCAGGTTCACCACCGGCAGCACGAACAACTCGTCCCAGAACACATGCCCGCGATAGGCCTCCCCGTGCATGCCCCGCGCCGGCACACCGGCGTCGAGGTCCGCGGTATGCCCCGAAAGGGTCTGTGCCAGATGCAACACGTGCAACCGCAGGGCTCGAACCGCTTCTTCGCTGCCGTCCAGGTCGATTCGCAGCCGCCGCCATATGTGCTGCCACGCGTCGGTGTGCGCGGCGAGCAGGCCATCGAATCCCGTGAGGTCTCCGAGCAGTCGCAACGCCGCCTCGTCGGGGGCCGCGATGGCACGGTCGTGTCCGGTGAACACGGTCGCGGTCTTGTCGACCACGATCTCGATCCCGGATTCTGCGCGCAGTTCGATAACGTGGCCGATCAGGCCGCCGCTGTCGAGGACAGCCGCGTCGGTGGCGATGTCGGCGCCACCGGTGACGGCGGTGTGCGTGGCCACCGCGATCGTCAGCAATGAATGGTTGGTCCGCATCAGAGCCGCCGCGGTGTGTGGAGCCGGGGTGGACGATCGCAACTGGTCGAGATGCCGGTCGGACAGGCCGCTGTAGCGCTCGACCCCCGCGTTGCGCACCGCCGTGTCGATCCCGGAACGGATCGTGAGCGTCCCGGTCCAATTCTCGGCGACGATGGTGGTCCGCAATGCGCACACGTGCGGCGAATGCATCGCGGCCAGCTGCTGCTGGGTGACCGTGGTGATTCGCCCGGCCGGGTCGAGGTAGCGAATCCGCCTGCTGAGCAGGGCCCGGCGCAGATCGAATTCTTGTGTGTAGTCGAGCAATTCGACGCTGTCGACCGCGAACCAGGCGCCCCCGTCGATCCGCCAGGTCAGCGGTAGCCAGTTCGGCAGATTCACCAGGCTTTCGTTCTCGACCGCACGACCGTCGATCTCGTCGGTGAGGCGGTTGTAGATTCCGGCGGCGTACGTGCCCGGGTAGTGTCGTTCGTCCGCCCTGGATTCGGGTGCGGCGGCGCGGGTGACGAGGTAGCCGTTGCCGACCGCGCAGAGCGCTTCCCGCAACTTCTCGGTCGCGGGGTCATAGCCGCTGTAGGTGAGCAGCCAGGATCGCGCTGTCGCCGAGCTACTTTCGCCGGTGACAGCGTCGGCCAGCCGGTTCAGGAAGTCGGCGGCACGCGCCGGGCCGTCGACCGCGAAGCGCGCGGCGGTGCGCCGATCGCCGGTCTCGTCGTGACGGACGACGATCGGAACCCCGGCGATATCGATCGCGTCGAAGGCATCCTCATCGGTCAGATCGTCGCCCAGATAGATCGGAATTGCCCGGTGGGCAACCAGCTCCAGAATCCACGCCAGGGCCCGCCCCTTGTCCCAGTCCTCCGCCGGGCGCAGTTCGGTGACCTTTCGACCGGATGTCACCCGCAGTCCGTACCTGAACGCCATCTCGTGAACAGTGCCGACCACGGTCGCGGCCGCCTCGGGCGCGACGTGGCGATGGTGGACAGCGACCGCGAACCGCTTGTGTTCGATCAGGGTTCCGGGGATGACGGCCAGCCGATCGGTCAGATCGTCGGCCGCCTGCCCCAGTGCCCGCTCGGCCTGCGGCCCCCCGGGGTGAACATGTGTAGCTCCGTCGGGGGCCACCAACTCGAATCCGTGACTTCCCGCGTACCAGATTCCCTCGACACCGACTCTGGCTCTCAGATCGGCGAGGTCTCGGCCGCTGAGAATCGCGACCGGGCAGCACGCGGCCAGGCGCGCCACTGTCTTTCGGATGCCCTCGACGGGCGCTGCCGCGGCGGGGTCATCGACGATCTCCGACAGCGTGCCGTCGAAGTCGAGCACCACGGCCACCGATTCGCCGGCCACAGCATCGGCAATCGATGGCCAGCAAGCCAGCCCGTCAGCCACTTCCGACATGCGCCGAAATCCGCTGCGCACCCGCACATCGGCCGCATCGCCGACGATGACATCGGCGCCGGAGCTCAGCAGTTTGTCCGGATGATCGTGAGCCCGGTCGATACCGATGACCAGGCCGAATCCGCCGCGGCGTCCGGCGGCCACCCCGGCTTCGGCATCCTCGACCACGACCGTACGCTCGGGTTCGGCGCCGAGCCGAGTCGCTGCCAGCACGAGGGTCGCCGGATCGGGTTTGCCGGGCAATTCGAGTTGTTCGGCCACCAGCCCGTCGATCCGGACCGCGAACAGATCACCGATCCCGGCGGCGTCGAGCACCTGCGCCGCGTTGCGGCTGGCGGAAAAGACGGCGGTACGCACGCCGGCCGCACGCAGCTCCCGGACCAGTGACACGGTGGCGGCAAACACCGGTACACCGCCGCTTGCGATACGACCGAGAAACAGCTCGTCCTTCCGGTTGCCCAGACCGCACACCGTCGCGGTGTCCTCTGAATCCGAGGGCCGCCCACGCGGTAGCGAAATAGACCGCGCGGTAAGGAAATCCGAGACACCGTCGTAGCGCGGCTTGCCGTCGACGAATTCTTCGTAGTCGACGTCGCTGAACGGCGCGCAGTTCTCGTCGGAGCCGGTGGGTCGAGTGGACAGAAATCGGTCGAACACCTCCGCCCACGCAGACGCATGAATCGAGGCCGTATCGGTGACGACACCGTCCATATCGAAGATCACCGCGTCGTAGCGGCGCACATCGATCACCGGACCCGCCGGACTCCGATCCTCCACTCCCTCAGGGTGCGCGCGCCCGTCGGCCCCGGCAAGGTCCACAAGTCGCTCGGGGAAGGCCCTTTGTCCCTCGACGCCACCACACCACGGGTGCAGGCTCAGATCAGGGGCCAGAAAGGGACCGAGATGGATTACCGGGTGGACTTCTGCGAAACCGCGCCGCAAGCTGTGTTGCGCCTGCCGCGTGAGATTCGTGCCGATCGGCCGGGTGAAGATATCGCGGTCGGAGTGCGCGAGCTCATGGCTATCGTCGAACGTGCGGGCCTGACGGCCAACGGGCCGGCCACCATTACCTTCTCGGAACAACTGCCGCCGGATGGCACGACGATCGCCGATTTCGGCATGCCCATCGAGCCCGCGCCCGCCCTGAGTATGCAATCCGGCGCCGAAGTCGTCGTCGCCACCACCACACTGGTGGCGCGAACCTGCCACCGCGGCAGCTACACCGGACTCCACGCGGCCTACCACGCACTGCGCGAATCGATCACCCGCGCCGGCTACTGTGCGACAGCTCCGGCGACCGAGGCATATCTGGTGGGGCCCGACGAAGTGAACGACGCTCGCCAATTGATCACCGAAATCCGGATCCCCATAGCACCCCTGGTCATCGTCCCCACGCTTGTGCGAGCGCCCTTCGAACCCACACTGGCCGCTGCGCGAGAAGCACTGCGAACCAACGGTTTCGACATCCTGTCCGAGATCGACCTACACACCGCTCTGCACCCGAAACCGGCCCCGGACAACGCACGCGCGCTCGTCCTCGAAATCTGTCATCGGCGTCTGGCTCGCCGCGCACTCGAGGCCGATGAGCGTGCCGCCCGAATGGTGACGAGTACCGTCATCCTCCGAGAATGGGCCCACGCCACCCTCATCGAGGTTGTGGACCCTGCCATTTTCGCGCGAACATTCGACAGCGACACCTGCCGATCGATCGCAGACGAGACGCGTCGCCGACTCAATGCCGCGATCGACACATTGTCGTCGCCGGCCGCGGCTGTTCCGGCAGCGAGCGGCGACCGGAACTGACTGTCGCAGTGCCCCCCGCATCTGCTACTCACCTGTGTGAACGACCATCACCGGACAATGTGCATGTTGTACCAGCGAATTCGACGTAGAGCCGAGCAGTGCCCCTGTCAGTCCGGCATGCCCCCGACTACCGACCACCAGCAACTGCGCTGTTTTCGAGCACTCCAGCAGGTTCCGCGCGGGGTCCGCCAGATGGACCTGCTGCAGGACTGTAACGTCGGGATACTTCTCCTGCCATCCCGCGAGCCGCTCTGCCAGCAACGCCTGTTCGGCGCCTTGCACATCGCCGATCGGAGTGATGAAGTCGCCCAGTCCGGCGTACCGTTTGGACCTGAGGTCGCTCCACGAGTGGACCGCTACGAGATCGGCGCCACGTTCGGATGCCTCCTCGAATGCCCGACCGATCGCGGGTTCGCTGACATCGCTGCCGTCGACCCCCACCGCAACCGAGCCCTCCACAGCGACTCGCCGATTGTCATCCGTCCGGACGACGATCACCGCTCCCCGTGCACGGGCGCAGACGCTCAACAGGACCGAACCTACATGTGCGCCATCATCGTTCAGTCCCGACGACCCCAACACCACGACATATGCCCGGCCACTCCACTCCAGCAGCAGTCGCGTCGCCGCGGCATCCGACACCTCGGTCGACAACCGTATCGCCGGAAGGTCCCGGCAGGCTCGCTGTGCGGCACGCATCACCAGCACACCGGCCCGCGCATGAAGCTCATCCAGCGCGGGATGCATTGATATGCCGTTGCGACCGAACACCTCTCGAAAACCTCCCAGGTCCGAGCCGTGCACGATGCGCAACTCCCGGCGCCGCCGAACTGCCAAATCGGCTGCCCAGTCCACAGCCGCATCGGCAGCTTCCGAACCATCGATACCGACCACGACCGGCGCCGAGGCCAGGTGATGCACATCCGTACGCTGCTGGTCTGTCATCTCGGTACCTCCATTCGCGCAAAGGCGAACGCATGGCGTTCGCTTCCCACCGTAGAAGGCCGTTGCGGGGAGCCGAAGGTGCCGAACGACCCCTCGGGGCGGGCCCAACTACCTGGTGTTGTCACCTGTATGGAGCGTCATGGCCGACAGGTCACACTCGCGGGCCACGTTGCCCCATTGTCTGTCCGGCCCGATGCCCGCTCGTGCCAGTTCGGCCAAGACCATCCGGACCATCTCCGGCTGTGCGGCGGCGACGGCCTCGGATACGCCCCAGCCGATGTCGACACACCGCGCTTCCACTGCGATCACGACGAACTCGGCGGGGAGGCGGCCGAGTACCCGGCCCAGAGCCAACGTGTCGGAGATGCCGAGAGCGTGACAGCTGGTTGCGGTGGTCACACCTCGAAGGGCATCGACGGTCGTCCGCCGGACCCGGCCGGGACGGCAGTGCTCGCACAGAACCGCATCCACGACGACAACGCGGTCGGCCCCGCCCCACACGTTCAACATCTCGGTCGGATCGCCATCACAGACGGTCACGAGAACATCTGCCAGACCGAGGTTTTCGATCTCCGTCGCCACGAGCGGGCCGATACCGTCGTCGCCGCGGAACTCATTTCCGATGCCGATGACCACAGCGCGCGGCCCGGTCACCGTCGCACCACATCGAGTTCGAGGAAGTGCGCCGAGCACGAGATGCACGGGTCGTAGTTGCGAATGGCGCGTTCGCACAAGGCGGTGAGCGCCGGATCGTCGAGGTCGAGATTCTCGGCCACGAGGCGACGCAGGTCGTCTTCGATGGCGCCCTGGTTCTGCGAGGTCGGTGGAACTATGTCGGCGGCGCGGATGGCGCCGGCAGCGTCGAGGTCGTAGCGGTGATACAGCAGCCCGCGGGGCGCCTCACTCACCCCGTGCCCGGTACCGGCTCGTGGGGTGACGGGAACGGCTGCCCGCGCGGGGGTCTCGTAGCCCTCGATCAGCCGTAGCGCCTCCTCGATGGCGTAGACGACTTCGACCGCACGAACCAAGATGCTGCGGAACGGGTTCCGGCACTCGTCGCCGAGGCCGATCTCGGCGGCGATCCGACGGGCCAGTGGCGACAGTCGACTCGAGTTGAGCGTGTACCTGGCCAGGGGGCCCGTCAGGTAACGCCGGCCGTCGAGGGTCGCGTGCAGGGCCGTCGAGTGCCTGACCTGGTGTTCGATCACGTGATCAGCGAATTCCGCAGCGGGGAAGGCGAGTCCGCTGCTGCTGCGGATCTCGCCGGACTCTATCGCGTACCGGTCCGGATCGGAGACGGCGAGCAGGTCGTGGTCCAGTTCGACGTCCGGGAAGTCGAGGCCGCCGACCCATCGAGCCGTGAACAGGGCGGAATCCAGAGCACGGCGCAGATGCTCGGCCAGCGGCACCAGATCGGCGGGTGAGGGCACCGAGTAGAAACCTCCGACCCGGACGGTGATCGGATGGATCGACCGGCCACCGATGAGCTCGAGCAGCGCATTGCCGGCCTTCTTCACCGCCAGACCTTGTTCGACGAGCTCACGGTGGTCGGCGGCAAGGGTGTAGACATCGGGGTAGCCCAGGAAATCGGGCAGGTGCAGCAGGTGAATATGCAAGGAATGGCTGGCAATCCACTCCCCGCAATAGAACAACCTGCGCAGCATTGCCAGCGGCGGATCCAATTCGGCCCCGCACAGCTGCTCGAGAGCGTTGCAGGCGCTGGTCTGATAGGCCACCGGACAGATGCCACAGATGCGGGCCGTGATGTCAGGCGGTTCGGTGTAGCCGCGGCCGCGCAGGAACGCCTCGAAAAAGCGGGGCGGCTCGTAGATATTCAGCTCGACACGCTCGACGACTCCGCCGGAGACGACGATCCGCAACGCGCCCGCACCCTCGACGCGGGCGAGCGAGTTGATCCGTAATCGCCTACTGCCCCGACTCATCGGACCTCCGGTCCGCGAAGGCCGGTTCGGCTGTCGCGACGGTGTGGAACACGCGGTCGATATCTTTGGTGGACATGCCGTTTACGCTCAGAATCGGCAGCAGTGCACCGACATTGGGGGCCGCCATCGGCCCGAAGCAGCCGTAACAGCCGCGGTGATAGGCCGGGCAGAGCGCACCACACCCGGCCTGGGTCACCGGTCCGAGACACGGAATGCCGTGTGCGACAGTCACACACGTCGTGCCGCGGCGCTTGCATTCGGTGCACACGCTCGTATTCGGTAGATCCGGGGCACGCCCGGCGAGGAAAGCGCAGAGCGTGTCCAGCAGCTGACGACGGTCTATCGGGCAGCCGCGCAGTTCGAAGTCCACCGGAACGTGGGCGGAGATCGGTGTCGAGGTGTCCAATGTCGAAATGTATTCCGGGCTGGCGTAGACCACGGAGGTGAATTCTGTGACGTCTGCGAAGTTGCGCAGCGCTTGAATTCCGCCGTGAGTCGCGCATGCCCCGATGGTTACCAGAATCCTCGATTGCGCGCGGACCTCGACGATCCGTTCCTGTTCCTCCGGTGTGGTGATAGAGCCCTCGACCAGGGATACGTCGTAGGGACCGGACGCAACCGTGCTGGTCGCCTCGGTGAAGTGCAGGATGCGTAGGCGTCCGGCGAGGCTCAGCAACTCGTCCTCACAGTCCAGCAAGGTGAGCTGGCAGCCATCACAGGAGGTGAACTTCCACACCGCCAAGGTCGGGGTCGTGTCGGACGTCGTCATCACAGCTCCCGGATCGAGAGCAGTGGCGCGGCTGTCGCGTAGTCGACAACAGGGCCGTCGCGGCACAGAAGCAGGGGGCCGAGCTGGCAGTGCCCGCAGCGGGCGACGCCGCACTGCATGTTGCGCTCGAGCGAAATCCGGATATCCGTAGCGGCAATTCCCTTGCCCAGCAGGGTGTGCGCGCAGAATCGCATCATCGGCTCCGGGCCACAGAGAAACGCCGTCGTACGAGCGGGATCCAGGCTCAGTCCGGCCAGCGGTTCGGTGACGAAGCCGACCGGCCCGGCCCAGCCATCCGCCGGATGATCTACCGTCTGCCGAACATCGACGTCTCCCGTTGCGGCCCAACGCTGCTGGTCGTCGCGGAACAGGATGTCGGAGGGCGTGCGGGCACCCGTCACCAATACCAGCCGCCCATAACGGGTGCGATCGGCGAGCGCGGCCAGAACGACCGATCGCAATGGCGCCGCTCCTACTCCGCCGCCGACGACGATCAGATCGCGGCCGGCCGCCGATTCGGGGTCCCAGCCGGCGCCGAATGGCCCCCGCACGCCGACCAGACCACCCACCGCGGTGTCGTGCAGAGCGCGACTGACCGCGCCCACAGCGCGGATCGTGTGTTCGAGAACATCGTCGGTGGCACTGGGGCTTCCGCTGATGGAAATGGCGATCTCGCCGACGCCGAAACTGTAGAGCATCATGAACTGACCGGACCGAAACCGTTGTGCCGCCTGATGAATCGGCTCCAGGCGCAGAGTGACGGTGTCATGGTTCTGCGGAATTCGGTCGACCAACCGGTAGGGCAGCATGGTGTCGCCCGATGCCGTCGTCGGATGCGTGACGGTGGCGCTCGTCGTAGTGCCGGACTCACTCATCGGTTGCCTCCGGTCGCGATGCCGCCCAGCGACGAGGGCGTCTCGCCCGGGTTGTGGTAGAGATCGAGCAATCGCGCTCGGGTCGCCTGCAGGCGTTCCAACGCCGTCTCCAGCAGTATGCGATTCAAGGCTCGGCCGAATTCCGGTTCCCGATTACAGCATTCGGTCAGCTTCCCGGAATCGAATTCGATCGCGAGTACCGGTTCGACCGCATGCGCACCGAAATGCCATCGGTACGGTGGCACCAGCCACGACCATCCCAGCAGATCACCGCCGCCCAAAGTCTGCACGACGACATCGCCGCGACCGGGCACGAAGGCATCGAGCCGGACCCGGCCTCGGCGGATCAGCCAGCACCGGTCGGCCGGCTGCCCCTCGGTGATCACTGTCCGCCCGGTGGGGTAGCTCACGTCGCGACCGGCGTCGGCCAGCACGTCGAGTTCCGGCCCGGTCAGCGCCGCCAGCCGCGCGAACTGCGACAGCTCATCCGCTGTCGGCATCACTGTTTCCTTCGGCGAGCGCCGACATTTCGGCGGTGATATCGATCCCGGCCGGGCACCATGCGATACAGCGCCCGCAGCCGACGCAGCCGGAGCTGTCGAACTGGTCGTGCCAGGTGCCGAGTTTGTGGGTAATCCACTGGCGGTATCGGCTCTCCCCGGATTGCCGGACACTACCGCCGTGCTGATACGAGAAATCCAGCTCGAAGCACGACACCCACCGTTCCCAGCGTTCGGCGTGGTCGCCGGTCAGATCGGTGACGTCCTCGGCGGTGGTGCAGAAGCATGTCGGGCACACCATCGTGCAGTTGCCACACGTGAGACACCGAGACGCCACATCCTGCCACTGTGGCGACTCGTGGGAGTCACGAAGCACGCCGGGCAGGTCGGCCTCTGGCATAGCCCGGCCCATCCGTCCAGCAGCAACCTCGACCGCTGTCCGGGCCGCAGCGACGTCCCTGGTATCGGCGACGAGCGCGGTGACCTGGTCGAGCACATCCGCTCCGGACGCGGTGCCGATGTCGACAAGAAAGCGATGACCGGCTTCGTCGATGATTTCGGTGAGCGCCAGATCGTACCCCTGGGAGACACCGGGCCCGGTGCCCATCGAGACACAGAAACACACCCCTCCAGGCTCTGTACAGTTCACGCCGACCACGAACAGACCCGCGTTGCGACCGGCAAATCCGGTATCGGGATTCGCTCCACCACCGAGTACACGTCCCAGAATTGCGATCGCCGCGAGGTCGCACCCCCGCACCCCGAGAAACGCGAGTCGCTGGGCAGGTTCTTCGGGGGGTTGCACATTCAAGTCAGGGCCTGTCTCCCACACCTTCCGGTGCGGTGGATGCAGGAACTGCTTCCACGAGCCCGGACCGGCCGAATGCGCGAAGATCGCTGCGTCGTCGCGGCGACGCAGTCGGTACTTCCCCGGCTCGGTGTCCACACTCCACCCCGCGGGTAGTTGCGCACCGGTCACCAGGTCGTCCAATATGATCGCGCCATCACGTTCCTGCGGACCGATCACCCGATACTGCCGCTCATGCAGCACTTCCACCAGGCAATCGAGGCCGGCACGATCGATGGCCATCGCATCACCAGGCTTCATGAGGCGGCCCCTTGCCGATCGCAGTGTTCCTGCCAGTGTCGAGTTTGATGAATTGAGGTCGGCGTTACGAGAGCCGAAAGTCACCACTCGTGGCGACCGACCGATGCCCGACCGGCGACCGCCGTTCGCGGAGGCGGTGAGTGCATACCGGAACTGCCGGACTGCGTGCGCGTCGTAGCCGAGGAGGGCCGCATCCGTCGGCGGACCGTGCAGCTGCAGCATCGGGCGTTTCGGTGGTGCCATCAGGAGACGGTCGAGTTCGCGATGACGTGCCGAGCGCTCTTGCGCGGTGCCGATCGTCTCCTGAAGCTACGTGCCCGATCGCATCGGTGCGTTGGTAGTGGCGCGGTTCGGGCGCCCCGGGCCACCGCAGGTTGGCGGCGCAATCGGCTCGATCGGCTCGGCGTCTTGTTACCGTGAACGCCGGAGTTCGGCACCGAGAGGGATGTGCACGATGACACTGGCCGATGTAGGCGCGGGGAGCCTCGACGACGTCCTGGCCGATCTGCGGTGGCGATTCGCCGGACGGGATACCTTCGCCCTCGAACCCGGTCAGTGGCAGTTTCTTTCGGGTGACTCCAGTGCGCTTCTCGTCACCGAAGGGTTGATCCGGATCGAAGGTCTGGATGAGGCCGAGGACCTGACCCCCGGGGACTTCCTGTTCGTTCCACGCGTGGACCGTTTCGCAGTCAACGCCCTGTCGGAAGCCCGAGTTCTGCGAATACAACTGACCCCGGCCGCGACGGGTACCGCCATGGACGCGCTCCCGCCACGCGTGCTGCTGACCGGATTCACCCGGCACGCACCACTGGCAGCGACGATGCTGCGGCATCTGGTCGAGGAATGCGCGGACCCCAACGGGGTGCAGGGCGACCGAGTGGCCACCTTGATCGCCTCGATGGCAATCGAATCCTGGCACGACCGCGGCTGCGCCCCGAAACAATGGCTGTTGCGGGTGAACGAGCCGGATATCGCCCGCGCAGTGGCCGCCGTACACGCCGACCCGGGCCGGGATTGGACCGTCGAAGCATTGGCCCGGGTCGCCCTGGCATCGAGATCCGGATTCGCGGCCCGATTCCAGAAGGCGACGGGGCTCACGCCGGGGCGCTACCTCACGACACTGCGCGTCGAGCGGGCACAGCGCTATCTCAGCGAGCAGGACATCCCGGTTGCGACGGTTGCCCGGCAGCTCGGCTACGGCTCGGAAACCGCATTCGGGCGCGCCTTCCGCCGGCATACGGGCCGCACCCCCTCACAGTGGCGGCGTGCGGCCCGCATACCCGCGGAGTAGTCGCGCTACCGGGGCGCCCGGCTCAGCGAAACTCGGAGTACGGTCCCGCCGATCACCGCCACCGCGGCGGCGATGCCGTAGGTCGCGGCCGTGCCGATACCGTCCACACCCCGGCCACCGATCGCGGAGCCGAGGATGATCGCCAGCTGAAAGCCACCCACGATCAAGCCGCTGCCGGCCTCCACCCGATCGGGCAACATCCGCGAAACCCAGACCTGGACAAGGTTGAGGATGCCGCCGAACGCCGCACCCCAGACGACAACGGCGACATAGGCGAGAGGTGCGACAGCGCCGGAGACGACGATCGCGAGCAGCGACAGTCCGATGGCGGCCGGCACCGCCGCGAGCAGTATCTTCAGCCGCCGATCGGCGAGCGCCCCGAGCACGAAATTACCGAGTACTCCCCCGGCTCCGAACAATGCCAGCAGCACAGCGATCACCGCCGGCCCGGCGCCGAGCAGGTCGGCCAGGGCCGGGCGCACATAAGTGAATCCTGCGAAGTGCCCGCCGATCAGGGCGACCACGCCGACGAGCCCCAGTCTCACCCCGGGGGCGCGCAGTGCGTTTCCCATTGTCGCCCAGCCGATTCCGGGTGTGGGCGCGATCGGCGGCAGCACCAGCCGGACAGCCACTGCCGTCACCGCTGTCAATCCCGCCACCACGACGAACGTGATGCGCCAACCCACGAGCGTGCCCAGCACGACCCCCAGTGGAACACCGGCCACCGTGGCCACCGTGGTACCGGCGTTCACAATCATCATCGCCTTGCCGAGCCTGTTCGCTGGAACCAATCGTGATGCGATCACCAACGCCATCGACCAGTAGCCGCCGACGGCCGCACCGAGCAGCAGCCGCGCGAACAGCAACAGAAAGATATTCGGTGCCAGTGCCACCACGATGTTGGATAAGGCCGCACCGACGGTCAGCACCACCAGCAGAGTGCGCCGGTCCACTCGCGGAAACACCGAGCTCAACCCGAGCGCGGCCAGTAGCGCGGTCACGGCGGTCGCACTCACCGACAGCCCGACCACACCTTCGGGGACCCTCAAATCGTGTGCGAGAACGGTCAATACGCCGGGCGGTAGGAATTCGGCGGTCACCAGTGAGAAGCTTCCCAGGAACATGGTGAACAGGGCCGGCCAGGCCTGCTGGCTCGATTCCGGCGCCACCGCGCCGACCGTCGTAGTGCTGGTTGTCATGCCGCTTACAACAAGCCGGCGCGGCCGAGCAGGCGACCGAAACGCCACAGCACTCGACTCGAACGCCACGCTTCCCCGACCCGGACGCACACATCGCTGTGCGAATACCGAGCAGACTCCCTCCGACGACCTGCGCTCAGCGACGGAGCTGGTACGCGTCCGTGTCCGCACCGATTCCACTACCGTCGAGGTGTGAGCGATACCCAGTGGACGATCCTCGGTGAACGTCTCATCGATGAGAACCGGCACATCCGGCTGTCGACGGCTGACATTCGCCTCCCCGATGGGTGGAGTTCACCCAATACGTCGCCCGCCTGCCGCGATGCGCAATGACGTTGGTACTCAACGACAATCGAGAGCTACTGCTGATGTACCGGCACCGGTGGATCATCGATCAGTGGGTATGGGAGCTGCCGGGAGGATACGTCGATCACGCCGAAGAGGTTGCTGTCGCGGCGGCCCGTGAAGTGGAAGAGGAGACCGGGTGGCGTCCGCGCACGATGCGGCACCTCGTGACCTATCAGCCTGCGATCGGAACCTTGGATCATCCCCAGGAGATCTATGTGGCCCGGGGCGCCGATCTCACCGGCACACGGCCGGACATCAACGAGGCGGAGATGATCCGATGGGTGCCCCTCGAGAAAGCGGTCCAGATGATCGACCGCGGCGAGATCATCGGCGCAGCGACCGTGGTGGGTGTGTACCGCGCACTCACATTGACCTGGTGTTCGCCACCCGCTCACGGAACTCCGCTACCGACGGAATGTTGCTGTAGGGCGTGAGTCGTGCCCGCACCTCAGCACCTCGGCTTGCTGGAGCTGAACCGGGTCATGGACGTCGCCGACGTGGAAGCGGTCCTTCCCCGGTTGTCCTTCGGCCGGTGGCACGCGGGCGGAGCCAACTGGTGACCGACGCGGTGGTTCTGGTTCTGCTGGTAACGGCGTTGATCGGCGTCACGGCGTGGGGGTACCGGCCGCAGTCGGGCCGGCACCGTGCAGACAGGCGCGGAGAGGATTTTGACCACGAGCCTCGACCCCTTTGCCTCGTCATAGATCTCGTCGGTCAACGAGTGCTGGGGTGGGCAGCTCACGCCGCGGGTCGGTCGGCATCTTCAGGAGATGTCCACCGATGTCCGCAGCACCGGTTCAACAGCCCATCACCGTGCCGCCGGATCACTACCTCGGGCTCGAACCGTCCAGGCAACATATTTCGGTCCCGGAACACTAGTGTCCTGGTCCTGAAATCTTCGCCATATATTTAGCGAGTGAGTCGAGGATCTCCTCGGCGGTCTTACGCCAGACGAACGGTTTCGGGTCGGCGTTCCAGTTTTCGATCCAGCTCTTGACGTCTTTCTCCAGTGCCGCAACGCTTTTGTGGACACCGCGGCGCAGGAGTTGGTCGGTGAGGAGCCCGAACCAGCGCTCCACCTGATTCATCCACGAGGATCCGGTCGGGGTGAAATGCATGTGGAAGCGGGGGTGTTTGGCGAGCCAGGCGTTGATGGCCGGGGTTTTGTGGGTGGCCAGGTTGTCACACACCAGATGCACGTCTAGTTCGGCAGGCACGGCTTTGTCGATCGAGACCAGGAATTTCTTGAACTCGGCTGCCCGGTGCTGCGGGTAAAGCTTCGAGATCACGGTGCCATCAGCGATGTTGAACGCCGCGAACAGGTCGCTCACGCCGTGACGAACGTAGTCGTGGCTGCGGCGTTCGGGCATACCGGGCATCATCGGCAGCACCGGCTGCGACCTATCCAGGGCCTGCATGCCGGATTTCTCGTCCACGCACAGCACCACAGCCCGCTCCGGCGGGTTGTGATAGAGGCCCACGACATCGACGACCTTGTCCACGAACTGCGGATCGTTCGACAGCTTGAATCCGCCGACCAGATGCGGTTTCAACTCGAACTTGCCCCAGATCCGCCCGATCGTCGTGCGCGAGAGGCCACTTCGCTTGGCCATCGAGGTCCTCGACCAGTGCGTCGCGTTCGGTGGCATCTGTTCCAACGTCGCAATCACCACGTCTTCGACCTGGTCGAGCAGGATCGAGGGCGGCCGCCCCGGGCGAGGCTCGTCGACCAGACCCGCGAGACGTTGCTCGATAAACCGCCGCCGCCAGCGAGCCACCGTGCTGGGCATCACCCGCAGATCCTCGGCCACCTGCTTGTTCGAATCCCCCGCGGCACAAGCGAGCACGATCTTGGACCGCAACGCCAACACCTGCGAAGTCTTCGCCCGCCGAGACCAACGCGTCAACTGCTCACGCTCCTCATCGGTCAATACCAGCTCCGCCTTCGGCCGCCCCATCCGCTCGACATCGCACAATCCATCCAGCCGTGATTCGGCAAACCGCTTGCGCCACTTGCCCACCGTCATCGCGGTCACGCCGAGATCGGCAGCCAACCGCTCGTACACCACCCCGGGCCCGGCGCAAGCCAGCACGATCCGCGCCCGCACCGCCAACCGCGACGAACTCATCCGCGACCACACGACAAGCTGGTCCCGCTCGTCATCGGTCAACACGAACTCCACATCATCACGCCCGGAACCCGACACCCAAACACCATAGATAATTAGAGCTAAAATTTCGGGACCGACACACTAGGCTGACGCCGTGACGGAATCCGACCTCGGTCCCTGCGGCCGCCCGATCGTCATAGAAGCAGGCGCTGCGCGCGCCGAGATCGGCACGGTCGCCGCCGTATTGCGCGGAGTGACCGTCGACGGTGTCGCGGTGACCGAGCCGTTGCCCGCGGATTCCCCACCGCCCATGGCGGCCGGGATCGTGTTGGCGCCGTGGCCGAATCGCGTCCGCGACGGACTCTGGTCTCTCGATGGGCGAGCGCAGCAGCTCGACCTCACCGAGGTCGCTCGAGGTAACGCCACCCACGGCCTGCTGCGCAACACCGACTACACGGTGCGTGATCTCCATGCGGACCGGGTGACTCTCGGCGCGGTGATCGCGCCGCAGCACGGCTGGCCGTTCCTGCTGGATACCTGGGTGCGTTACGTACTGCAACCGGACGGCGTGCGGGTGACACACGGGGCGATCAATCACGGCGACTGTTGGGCGCCGTTCGCGGTGGGCGCACATCCCTATCTGCGGATCGGGGACCACCCGCCCGAGGACCTCACGCTCACCGTGCACGCTGCCACCTACTTCGCAGTTGATGATCATATGAATCCGATAACGGAGAATTCGGTCACCGGAACCCGATACGACCTGCGCGATGGCCGGCGGGCCGGCGACCTGGACTTGGACACGGCCTTCGGCGCCGTGTCCCATCGCGACGGTGCGGCCGCCGAACTCCGCGCCCTCGACGGCGCGACCGTCGAGCTCGTCCAGGACGAGGACTGGCGCTATGTGCAGGTCTTCACGCCTCGCGCTTTCCCCGGGCGCACCCTCGCCCTCGCACTGGAACCGATGACCGCCCCACCCGATGCCCTCAATTCCGGCGCCGGGCTGCACTGGCTGGAACCAGGCGGGGCCTGGTCCGGTAGCTGGGGTATCCGGTACACACCTGCTGGCCGGGGCATTCGCTGATACCGCGAAATGTCTTGTGGTCGAGGGCGTAGCTCTCAGCAGCCGCCCTCCGATCCCGTGAAGTCCTCGCCCCGGGAATCGAGGGGAAAGACCCCTGAAGTCGTTGCCCGGCAAGCGGATCCAGATGTCGAACCGATCGGAGCACCGGGGCTCGTCAGTCGATCTTGGCCATCACATGCTTGATGCGGGTGTAGTCCTCGAGCCCGTACATCGACAGGTCCTTGCCGTATCCGGAGGCGTTGAAACCACCGTGCGGCATCTCGGCGATCAGCGCGGTATGGGTGTTGATCCAAACGCAGCCGAAGTCGAGTGCGGCCGAGACACGAAGCGCCCGGGATATGTCCCTGGTCCACACCGAGGAGGCAAGACCGTATTCGACGCCATTGGCCCACCGGATCGCCTCGGCTTCGTCGGTGAACGACTGCACGGTGATCACCGGCCCGAATATCTCGTGCTGACTGAGCCGATCGTCCTGCAACAGCCCGCCGATCACCGTCGGTTCGACGTAGTAGCCGTGATCGCCCTGCCGTTGCCCGCCGGCCACGACCGAGGCGTGATCGGGCACCTGGTCGAGAAAGCCGAGCACCCGCTGGAATTGGTCGGCATTGTTGACGGGCGGCACCCAGGCGTCTTCGTCGTCGGTGGCCCGGCCGAAAGTCGTTGTCGCACTACCGGCCTGCTCGCCCAGAGCTGCCGTCAAATCTTCGGCTACGGACGCGTGCCCGAGGACCCGGGTGGCCGCCGTGCAATCCTGCCCGGCATTGAAATAGCCCGCCGCCGCGATGCCCGCGGCGGCGGCCTCGATGTCGGCATCGGGGAATACGATGACCGGTGCTTTGCCACCCAACTCCAGATGCGCGCGCTTGAGGTGGCGACCGGCGGCCTGCGCGACCGCGCGACCCGCGGCTACCGAACCGGTGATCGACACCATGTTCGCCGTGGGATGTGCGAGCACCGCCGCGCCGGTCGCCCGGTCGCCGGTGACCACGTTGAGTACACCCCGCGGCAGATGCGAAGCAGCCAGCTCGGCCAGCATCACGGTCGTCACCGGGGTGGTGTCGCTCGGTTTGAGCACCACGGTGTTGCCGGCGGCGATGGCGGGAACGAATTTCCAGATCGCCATCATCATCGGGTAATTCCACGGCGTCACCTGACCGATGACGCCGACCGGCTCGCGGCGGATCCACGAGGTATGGCCGGCCAGATACTCGCCGGCCGACTTGCCCTCGAGTATCCGCGCCGCTCCCGCGAAGAATCGGGTCTGGTCCAGCATCTGCGGGATCTCCGCGGCCGCGGTGAGGTGGTTCGGCTTGCCGGTGTTGCGCCCCTCGGCCTCGACGAGCGCGGCGGCGGAATTCTCCAATTCGTCGGCGAAACCCAGCAGCGCCTGCTGTCGGTGGGCGGGGGTGGTGCGCTTCCAATCGCACAGCGCACGAGCCGCCGCCGCGTACGCGTTGTCGATATCGTGCTCGTCGGCGACCGGGGCGGTGCCGTATCGGTTACCTGTGGCGGGGTCGACGAGCGCCATGGACGCGCCCCCGTCCGAGTCGACGAGCCTGCCGTCGATGAAGTTCCGGACCATCGTCATGCTGCCTCCTCGATTGCTTCGGTCGGCAATGCACTGGTGCGTGACGTTCGGGCGACTCGGCATCCGGTCGGCGTCATCGACGGCGAACGAGTCGAGCTTACGCCCGTTGTCGCTGCTCAGGACCATACCGGTGGCGGGGCCCCGCGATGCGCGCCCCCGCCACTGATATCCGGGGACCGCTCACCGCGCCCCCTCCCGTCCGGATCGTGTGCTCCGGCGCGGGGTTGTCGACGCTCATCGTTGCCTCTCTGTTTCGCGGCGTTGCAACGGATCGAACTCGGCGTCGCGAATGTTCCTGCGTCGCAGGGGGTCTCGCTGTCGGTCGCCCCGGCGGCGGCTGGTTCACTCGGCGCGTTGTGCGGCATGAGCGAGCAGTCCCGGATACCGTGGCGCCGCCTCCACCACGTTGAGCGCGACCACCAGGCCCCTACACATGGCCCTGGCCGGCTGGACGCCGCGCAGGAATTGCGCGATCGTCGTAGAGGTGGGTGGAGAGAAAACTGCACGCGCACAACGCCGGATCGGCCCTCGCGCGTGGTGGTCGGCCGTCGTGGCCCTGCTCGTCGTGATGGTGGCTTTCCGCGGCTCGTGGTGGGAGTTCTGCGTGCGGTGGTCGCGTGGCCCGCTGCCCGAAGCAGACCTCCTGCTGGGGCGTTCGCTACTTTTCTGGGGCCGACTCGGCAAGAGTCTGCAGTTCGTAGCCGGTCTGCCGGTGATCCTCGATCTGATCGGCGCTACCGCGTTGAACGCCTTCGGCAAACGGCACGCGGATCGCCTGAGCGCAGCGAAGGCGACGATCACGGCCACCCGCAGCGCCGCACGGTTACTCGAACGTCTGCGGACACTGGAGCAGCGCGTGAAGTCGGACCTCAGGGGCGACAACCAACGCGAAGGCGGTACCCCGGCGTACGAGTCATTGCTGACCTCGCTGATCGAAGCGTTCGACGGCGAGCTCACGTGCGCATTGTGCAGATATGCCATGCCCCCGGTCCTGGCACTCGACGACATCGTGGTCGTCGGCCCGGAACCCACTGTCTACAAGTGGGAATGTCAGCACGGCCGGGAAATCTTCGAAAACCGGGTCGAAACGGCCTTCGTCGACACGCTCGCCGAACGTGAGACAACAGCGTGGCGTACTGCCGAGTCCGTCGACCGGCGGGTGGCACGGATCGGTCCGGTCCTGCTGTGGGCTCTCGTCCTCGGGGCCTGGACCTTCGCCATCGTCGTGTGGACGGTGGGATGGCAACCGTCAGGACTCACAGCGGCTGCCTCGGTCGGGATAGTGGTGCTGGGGGTGTTCGCGTTCGTGACCACCGATCCCGGTAGGCGCCGCCGCGCCGGAGCCACGGTCGCGTGGGTGTGGGCGGCCGTGTGCTGGCTCCCGGTCCCGATAGCTCGGTCGATCGTCTGGGTTATGCACCGCGAACATCCGGCGCATCCGCTTCGCTGGATTGCCTTGTGCTTGTTCATCTTCGGCTCTCTGCTCGATCTCCTGGCCAGTTAGCCTCGATCTTTCGCCGGGCCTTCGGCCCGGCGTGATCGGGTTCGGATTGGTGTTTTCGGATCGTATCCGGGCGGGTGGGTGTGGTTGAGCGGCCCGGGTCATCGGGCTGGCTGCCGGGTTCCACGAGCCCGGTGGTGTCCTTCCGCGGTTGTAGGAGTTGGTTGTTGCTGGTCAGGTTGCTTCCAGGCGGGTCATCGCGGTGCGGAGCAGGCCGGTGGCCGGGGCTGATCGGGGTAGGTGTAGCCGGGTTTTTCGGGCGTGGCGTGCGATGCGGCCGGGTAGTGAGAACAGGTGCAGGCGCAGGGTTTTCGGTTCCCATCGGCGGGCATCGTGGTCGGTGAGTGCCAGCATCTGCATCCAGGCGGTCAGATCGAGCGCGAGCGCGACCAGCGCGAGCCAGATCTGATTGGCGGCAAAGGATTTGAATGGCAGGTTGCGCATCCCGGTGTTCTTGCCAGCGCGGATACGATCCTCGCAGCGAGCCCGGCGGCGGTGGCGCAGCTCGAGATCTGGGATCTGCCCGCGGCGGGTGTTGGTGACGAACGCGGTCAGCCGCAGCCCGTCGACGTCGGTGAACCGCAACTGTGCCCCCGGATGCGGGCGTTCCTTCCGCACGATCAGCCGCATCCCCGCGGGCCAGCCGGACAGGTCGACCATGCCGGTGATCTCGGCGACCCACGCGCCGGCGCGAACGTTCCCGTCGGGGTCGTAGCGGGAGTCCATACCCTCTTCGGCACCAGGTTCACGGCCTCGACCAGAGTGTCGGTGAGGGTGAACCCGAGCGAGTACTGCATCCGCCTCGCATGGCAGTACTGCACGAATTCGTGGGTTCCACCGCCGGAATCAGTGCGCACCAATACTTTCCGCCCGGCCCGCCACGTTGGCCGCCATGGCAGCTGGGTGAGGGCTTCGTGCAGCACCTGCTTGTGGTCGACCGCGGTATTGCTGCCGGAGTTCCCGGGCCGCAACATGATCGCCGCTGGCTCGCCGGTGCCGTCGGGACCGTGGTCGATGAACGCGCACAGCGGATGGAACCCGAATCCTTTCTTCCAGGTCGGGGTGGCCTTCTCCTTGTCGCTGTGCGCGTCGAGCAGGGTCGCATCCAGATCGATGATCAACGGATTGTCCGCGTCGATCCCGTGATCAGGTGCTGATCGCCCGGCGCGTTTCCACACCACCGCTCGGGCGGCGGCGCGCGCTGATGCTATGGCGGACAATGCTTTCGGCACGTCCTCGGCCAGGGCCGACACCAGCCGCGATACCGTCGGATCCGACGCGACCGACCCGAACACCCCAGGCTGGGTGCGCAACAGCGACACATCCGCAGCGCAGTCACCTCCCGCCGCGACCGCGATCGCCAGGTCCAGCACGATCTTGCCCGGATTGTGTGTCGAGAGCGGTTTGCGCCACGGGGACAGGGCTTGCGACAGACCCTTGACCAGCCCGATCTTCTCCGCTGTGCGCACCAGCAACAACGTGCCCGCCTGCGACACCAGACCCGACCCATCCCCGTCCACGGCCAGCCGCGGATACCACGTAGACTCACGCACCGAAAAGGTGTTTCCTTCTTCTGCTGATTCGACCCTAGACAAGCCGAATTATCGCAGGCTGGAACACCTTTTCGCACATCCAGAGCGCCAGCGACTCAACTACCGTGAATGGCGCAGGCTAGCGTTCACTGGATATCGACCCATCGGGTCGACCTCACGCTTCCCGACCCTTTACCGCCGGTCCTGTTCGTATGCCTTTCGATCTCGCTCGTCGAACCCGGCCCGGCCGACAGTTCTGGACGGCACCGAATTCGTCGGCGCTGCTTTCCGCCCTTCCCGGCATCTTCGGGTCGGCCTGCGCTCCGCTCCTGCCGGGCCGCTGCGGCCGCCCCCACGAGGTCGCACACCTCCTCCGATATCCCGCGCCTCACTGCGCACCAGCGTCTCGTAATGCACATCCACCATCGGCGCGATGGCCTACGCGGCAGCTCCGAACAGGCCTGAGTGTGGCCCTGTAGCGCTCGAACATGTAGCGACGATCGTGATACAGACGTGATCTGGAATACAGATTCATCAATTGTGAGCAGGGACACAGTTTAAGAAGTATCCCCCGGTCATACGTGGGAAAAGTGGGCGCCCGGCCGAAGGTGCCACACCATCCCGAATGCCCGATCGTTGCTGCGGTGATGCTCTAGCGTTATCGTATTGAAATATATTCGGGCGATCGGTTCGAATATGTAATGCGAATCGCAATTCGTGTCTCCCAATTGAAACCGTCGCTATATTCGGCCGCGCCTTCGGCGTGAGAACCCGGGTCGGCGGACTGATCGCGGTAGGACGCACGCCCGACTCGGGTCGAGGCGCGGCACATCGCAGCGCGCGCAGCATCGCGGCAGTTCGGTCGTTCCGGGGCAGGTCATCCCCCACAGCACATCGTGCAGAGGCGAGTTCATTCCGATCCCGCCCGGCTGCGCGCTGCCCGCTGCATGCCCGAACAGTCGAGAACAGGAATCAGACCGCATGTCTTCAACATCCGCACGCCGCAAGTCTGTGAAGTCGATCGCCCGTACTGCGGGCGCCGCGACACTGGCCGCCGCCGCGGCCGCGACCATCATCACCACCGCCAGCGGTAACGAGCCGTCCTCGGCACAGACGGTCGGGCTGGAAGCGCTGGCGGCCCCTGCCGCCGCGGCAACGGGCGCGCCCGGAGCAGCTCAGGCACCAGTAGCAGCCCAGGCGCCCGCCCCGGCCCCCCAGTCCATTGCCGCGCCGGCGACGTTGCCCGGCGCCGATCAGGCGCATGTCACCGCATGGCTACCGCAGATCAACAGCGCGATGGCATCGGCGGGTATCGATACACCACAGCGCGCTGCTGCCTTCCTCGCCCAGGTCGGGCAGGAAACTGCCGGTTTCGATACCTTGACCGAGTACAGCGACGGCAGCGACTACAACGGCCGGGAAGATCTCGGCAACACACAGCCCGGCGATGGACCCAAATACAAGGGTCGAGGTGGCCTCCAACTCACCGGACGCCACAACTACGAACGCGCGAGCCAGGCACTGGGCGTCGACTTCGTCAACCATCCGGAGCTGGTATCGGATCCGCAGTACGCGTTCGCCACGGCCGCCTGGTATTGGACCACCCACAACCTCAACGCCGCCGCCGACAAAGCCCACCCCCAGGACCCCGCGAGCATCGACCCCGTCTCGCAAATCATCAACGGCGGTTCCAACGGGAAAGACGTCCGGCGCGACCACTTCATCCAGGTGTGCCAAGTACTGAAATGCCCGTAGACCCACGCATCCTTGCCCTGCCATCCCGGTATTCACACCGCCCTGGCCCGGCAATACCCGCAGGTCGATCCGTGCGTTAGGCGTGCGTGTCCGTCCAGGCACAGGTTGATGCAATGGCACCCGATGGCTGTCGAAATATATTGTGCCCCAACCTATGCAGAACCGCGAACGATCATGACCGGGCATTCCGCCGACTGGACCAACGCCGCACTGGTCGAGCCCAACAACATGCCGGCGAATCCGCCGCGACCGTGGCTGCCCACTACCAGAAGCTGAGCATTCTCCGCCTCGTTCAGAAGCGAGCGAACCGGATGGTGGTACACCGATGCGCGCCGCAGCTCTACGTCGGGATAGCGTTCCGCGTAACCGGCCAGATTCTCCGCGAGGGCGGCATCTTCGGACTCCCGGAGCTTCACCCACCCTTCCATCGAGAAGTGCAACTCGCTACTGATGTCGCTCCACGCATGCAACGCGACCAGCCCGACCCTTCGCAGTGACGCTTCTTCGAAGGCGACCTCGAGGGCCGGCGCGCTGTTCTCTGTGCCGTCTACGCCGACCAGGATCGGTTGAGCCGTTGTCACGGCATCCGTCGCCGATATGGTGTGGATGACAGTTACGGGGCAGTGAGCATGTCGGGTAACCGCCGAGGACACCGAACCCAGCAGTCCACGCCGAATCGCGCCGAGTCCTCGGCTGCCCACGACGAGCATCCGGGCGTGATGCGAACGTTCGATCAAGTGCTCGATGATCGGCTCATCGGTCACCTCGGTGGTGATCTCCGGCGTCCGGTCCGATGCTGCCGCCCGAGCGATGCGGCGAGCCTCGACGAGAATGCGTTCACCGTCGCGGTGCAGCCATTCGACGGCGTCGTCGGTGATGATCGCAGTCGGCTCCGGACCAGCGATGATCGCCGCAGAGGTGACGATGTGTAACCGGCATCCGTGCAACGCGGCCTCGGTCGCGGCCCACGCCGCGGCGCGATATCCGCCCGCCGAGCCGTCGACAGCGGCGAGCACCGGTGAATCGTGATGGTGTTGCGGTCCGCGTGTGCCGTCGGCCATGTGAGCTCCTCGATAACTCGTTGCTGCCGGCCGCCCCGTTTGCGATCGACCACAGTGATGCTGTTCCTCGGCCACGCTGCCGATGACCTTCACTGCAGTGATGTGTGCCATATTGTACCGCCCCGCCGGTGGCTGTCGTCGAGCACTGACCGGGACCGCGGACCGCGGTCGTCGGCGTTCCCATGACATTCACCGCCGGAGCCGCGCCGATCGGTGATCGGCGCGGAGCCGCGGCCGCGGTGGCACCGTCAGGTGAGCCGGCGATCTCGGGCGGGAGGGAGTTGCGCCCGAGACTGCCGCGCGGCGCGAATCCGCTCTGCGGACAGCCCGCGCAGTGTCGCGACCGGGTCGACGAGTGCTCCGCCGGGGCGCAGCCGATCCTCGCGCCAGGCGGCGACAGTCCTGATCGAGGCGTCGATTCCCTCCAGGGGCAATGGTATTGGTCACCTTGAACATGACCGTGCTCGGCGGCCTGAAACCACGCGATATGGGCGCGGCATCCGGACTGTTGCAGGCCACCCAGCAGATCGGCCTGTCCCTCGGCGTGGGCATCCTGACCACCATCTACCAGTCCGCCCGCACCGGCCGGGAACACACAGTAGACCCACATGGTGGGTCGCGGTGAGGTTTCCACCGCGACCCACCATCTGTCATGATCGTTGGTTCTGTCGATCTCACAGTCGTGCAAACGCAATTTCTGTGTCGGGCAGTGTCGTCTATTATCGAGCGGCGGGCAACCGGATGTCGCCGGACAGATAGTGCTTGTGCTCGCAGATCGGGAGAGTTGTTGTGGCACAGGAATACACGCCGCAGGTTCAATCCGATCTCTCCGGGATGCACGAGCAGTATCGGGCACTGCTGGATCGGGGGCATCGCTGGTCGTTGCGCGCACTGTTCAGCACCGCGGATTGTGATATCGCCGAGTACTGCGGTGACTTCGCGCCGAACCGCTTCGGCGAGCAGGCGTGCGCGACGGTCGAGGATTTCTGTCGCGGCCACGGTATCTGGCTGGACAACGGTGGTGCGGAGTACAACAGCATGACTCCCTACCTGCACCCCCGCGCCGCGACCGCCGAGCGGATGACGGTCGTCGGGATCTACAACGCGATCCTGTTCTGGCTCAACGACACCGTCGGCCGGGAGAAGTTCGGCCGGCTGCCCGCCGCGGAGCAGGCCCGGGCGCTGTACGAAGTCGACCGGCTGTGCCGATTATTCGAGGCGGACCACATTCCGCCCCATCCCGCCCCGCCAGGATCGGCCCCCATCGAAGCCGCCGCCGCCGAATTCCTGTCGATCCTCGCCGAACACGCCGATCCGGCCTGGTTACGACGCTTCCGGACATTGACCGTCGCCCATCTACGGCCGGCCATCCGCGATCAGAACGCCAGTGCGCGCCGCGACCTGCTCGGGGTCGGCGAGTACATCGAACTCCGTAATCAGATCTCCGGCATGTACCCCGCGATCGCGCTCTGTGACTTCGCGCGCGGCGTGGTCCTGCAGTGGGACCGGATCCGCGACGCCGGGCTCGACGAGGATGTGCGGGTCCTCATCCGGCTCACCGCCGAGATCGGCGCCTTGATGAACGATGTCTTCTCCTTCGAGAAGGAGTGCATCGTCGATCGTTCCGATTTCAATCTTGTTCCGATCCTGCTGCTCAACACACCGGGCGCGACATTGACCGATGCCGTGACCGGCGCCGCCACTGTCGTACGCGACCGGCTCACGCACTTCCGCGCACTGCGAACGCGCGTATTGCGGGACTGCGCGAGCAGTGCAAACGACGAGCTCACCGGGTCGATCGCCGCGTATCTCGAGGATCTGGACCAGTGTGTGCAGGCCAGCTGGGTGTGGCAGTGCACGACCTCCCGGTACAAGGGCAGGTCGATCTTCGTGGAGGATCACGACGCCTGAGAGGTGTTCCCTGTCGTGAGAATTTCGCCATGCAGTACTTTTGCAGCAGCGGCCTTTAGCGTTGCGTATTGAGCGGTATCAGCAAGAGGAGGCACTACCGGACGCCCGGCTCCGATGGGCGCCCGAATCGGGCAGGGGAATTGTCGTGGACGACCTGGAGTACACCGCGTTCGCCCAGCAGTGGCGACGTGCCCTGGCCTCGCTCGCGGATTCCGATACCTACACCGATGTAGCAATATCGCTGCTCAGCAGGTTGCTGCACGACCTCCGGACCGGACTGGACGCCCCGGCCTTCGATCCCGCCGTCGGCTCCCGGGTGGGCGCCACGCTGGTCCGCGCCGGGCTGACCGACGCCGCGGTGCCGGTGATGTCTGCACCGGTGCTGTACGGGCTGATCGAATTCTGCGATCATCCCGAAGCCGGTCCACGGCTGGCTGCCGCGCTCGCCGCGCTCGGACAGGGACATCGTGATGCCTCGGCGCCGGAAGACCCGGTCCAGTCGGAGTACGACAAGCGCTTCCGTATCGTGTTCGACCACGCGTCCATCGCCATCGCGGTCGGCGATACCGACGGCGCCCTGCTGGAGGCCAATCCGCATCTGGCGGCGATGATCGGCGTGCCGCAGGAGGAGCTGCACGGGATCTCGGTCTACGACTTCGCGCACCCGGACGATCAGAACGAGATCCGGCGGATGGTCTACGACAAACTCGTCCCGGCCCAGGAGGGCACCGCCCGGATCGAGCGGCGCTTGCTGCGCGCGGACGGCAGTGTCGGCTGGGCCGCGTTCGCCATCACCTACGTCAAGGGCGCCGGTGACGAGCCGGACTACCTGCTGGCGATCGGCGAAGACGTCACCGAACGCCAGCAACTACAGGAACAGTTGCACTATCAAGCCCGCCACGACGCGCTCACCAGCCTGCCCAACCGCCGCTATCTGCTCGAACAGCTCAGCGACGTCATCGCGACGGCGGGCGCCCACGACCGGATGGGGCTGTGCTTCACCGATCTCGACCACTTCAAGGAGGTCAACGACCGCTACGGGCACGGGACCGGCGATCAGGTCCTGGCCACGGTGGGCCGGCGGCTGAACGACAGCCTGAGCGGGATGGAGTGTCTGGTCGCCCGCATCGGCGGCGACGAGTTCGTGATCATGGTGTTTCCGCCGGCGGACAACGCGCGGGTCACCGCCGTCGCCGGTCGGCTGCGCGGTGCCCTTTCGGAACCGATTGTCGTCGACGATCACCGATTGCATATCTCGGCCAGCGTCGGTGCCGTGGTCATCCCGATCGCCGGCACCGATCCGGAATGGTTGCTCGACGCCGCCGATATGGCACTTTACCAGGCAAAATCCGATGCCAAAGGCGAGTGGATCCTGCACACCGTGGGCAGCGACGACAATGGTGTCGAATCCTGCTGACCGACGGCGGTCAGCGGCAACCGCGAAAGATGTTCCCGCCCAGGAGGATCCGCCGGTGACTCCACGCAAGCTGGTCATGGGTGCGAGTGGCCGAGCGCGGCGAACCGGTGCGCGCGACGGTATCCGGCACTCGTGGCAAGGACTGCCGTGATCTCAGCGGTCGTCGTCGGTGAACCGAATAATACCTCGAATATTCTTGCCCTCGAGCATATCCCGGTATCCGTCGTTGATCTGGTCGAGGCGGTACCGGCGGGTGACCATGTCATCCAGGTTCAACTTGCCCGCCGAATACATGGACAGCAATCGCGGAATGTCGTAGTGGGGGTTGCCGCCACCGAAGAGGGTGCCCTGCAAGCGCTTCTGCAACAGCGACAACATGGCCAAATTCAACGTCGCCTCATTGTCCACCAGATTGCCCATAGCCGTGACCACGCAGGTCCCCGCCTTGGCGGTAATGCCGAGCCAGGTGTCGATGTCCTTGCCGCGCGCCTCACCGACGGTGACGATGACCTTCTTGGCCATGCCGCCCGCGGTGATCTCCGCCGCCGCGGCAGTGGCTTCCTCGATGGTGGAAAACACGTGTGTCGCACCGAACTTCAGTGCCTGTTCACGCTTCCACGGAATCGGGTCGACCGCGAAGATATGCCGCGCACCGCAGTGCACCGCCCCCTGGAGCGCGGCAACACCCAGTCCGCCGATACCGATGATGGCGACGTCCTCACCCGGACGGATATCCGCGGCTCGGGTGGCCGACTTGTATCCCGTCGTCACACCACAACCGACCAGACAGGCGACATCGAAGGGCACCGACGGATCGATTTTGACCACCGACGATTGATGCACGACCGTGTAGGGGGCGAAGGTGCCCAGCAGGGTCATCGGATAGACGTCCCGACCGCGCGCCCGCACCCGGTGCGTCCCGTCGGTCACCGACGTGCCCGCCAGCAGTAGTGCTCCCAGATCGCACAGATTGCGAAGTCCCGCTTGACAGGACGGGCATTTGCCGCAGGACGGGATGAATGAGAGGACCACGTGGTCCCCGACCGCGAGATCCTCCACGTCGGGCCCGATTTCGACGATCACACCCGCGCCCTCGTGGCCGCCCAGTACGGGGAATCCGGCCATCGGGATTCCACCGGTAACCAGATGGTGGTCGGAGTGGCACATACCCGCCGCCTCCATGCGGATCTTCACCTCATGGCGACGCGGTTCACCGATCTCGATCTCCTCGACCTGCCATGGCTGATCGAAACCCCAGAGAAGAGCACCTTTTGTCTTCATCACTGCCGCTTTCGAACTCGAAATTCCACAACACAGCGTGCGGTGTGGTCAGCGGCGAGGCGGATCCCCGGTGGCCGATCTCCGCACCGATCCGACAGTAATGTCGCGGGGGCGCGGATCGGGCCGGAATGGTGAGTCGACTCGAAGGTTCCCCTGCGCCGACTCGAGCCGTCAATGGCCGGCGATGCCGTCGAATTCCGCGGGCCGCCAGCCGTTCGCCAGCATGTCGGTCAGCGAGGCCGCCCACTGGTCATCGAGCTCCGCGCCGGGCCTTGCGATGACCCGGAACATCGCGGCCCCCACTATCGCCTCCATCAGGCCGGGCAGATCTCGGTGGGCGATGCCGTCCACGTCCTGCACGACGGTCAGTGACCCTGCGAGCCGGTCGAACATTCGGGCATGCAGCCCGGGATTGCCCACTATGTCCGCGATGAGCCCGGGCAGCGCGATACGTACCTCGGGCCGGGAGAGAATCTCCCGTGCGCCCTCGACCACGGCACCGATATCGCGGTACCGGTCGCCCGTCACGAGCGGCGCCGTGTACACCTCAGTGGGGAATACGGCTTCGTGGACGAGTTCGGGTTTGCCCGACCACCGCCGATAGATCGCGGCCGTCGTCGTGCCGGCCCGATCGGCGACCGCGGCGAGCGACAGGCCGATATACCCCTGCTCGAGGATCAACTCGCGCACGGCGTCGAGGATCGCGGTGTCGAGCCGGGAGTCTCGCGGCCGGCCCGCGGCGCCGGAAGATGATCTCCCCCGTGTCGCCGATTCCTCGCGCGGAATACGCTGCGGTGTCATATTATGATCCGATGCGCATCGTATTTAATCTCATGCGGCCACTTTAGCCGAACCGCTTGCGCGAGAACGCCGTACGCCCTCGACTCGGCCCTTCGACTGCCGTCGGCGCCTGGATCGACACCGCGCGCGGCGGCCACAGTCATACCTCAGACCACCCACCGAAGGAGGCATCCGAGTGGCTACCGAACCGACCCTCGAAGATGTCAGTCAGCTGCAAGTCTCCAGCCGGGACGTCACACAGTTGCCATCGATCCTCGCCGATTGGTTGTCCACGGTCATGCCGAACGGGGAACGACCCGAGATCACCGTGGAAGACGGAATCGACTCCAACGGCATGTCGTCGGAGACGACCGTAATCACCGGCCGCTGGGACTCCAACGGCACACCCGTGGAACAGAAATGGGTGATGCGGGTGGCGCCGACCGAACCCGATGTCCCCGTCTTTCCCGTCTACCGCTTGGACCATCAGGCGAAGGTCATCGAGGCCGCGGGCGAGATGACCGGAATTCCGGTCCCGACGGTGCGTTTCGTGGAGGACACGGGAACGGTGCTCGGCGCTCCCTTCTTCGTGATGGACCATGTCGAGGGCATCGTCCCGCCCGATGTGATGCCGTATACGTTCGGGGACAACTGGTTCTTCGACGCGTCGCCCGAGGATCAGCGCACACTGCAGGACGCCACCGTCGAGATTCTGGCGAAACTGCATTCGATTCCCCACGCGGACAACATATTCGGCTTCCTCATGGACAACCGATCGGGCGATACCGCACTGCGCAAGAATTTCACCTGGCTGAGCGAATGGTACGACTTCGCTGTCACCGACATCGGGTGTTCACCACTGGTCGAACGTGCTCTGGAGTGGCTCGAAACCCACTGGCCGGAGCAGGCGGACGGTGAGACGGTGCTGTTGTGGGGCGATGCGCGGATAGGCAACGTGCTCTATCGCGACTTCCGCCCCGTCGCCGTACTCGATTGGGAGATGACGACTCTGGGGCCGCGCGAACTCGATGTCGCCTGGTGCATCTTCGCGCACATGGTGTTCCAGGAACTGTGCGGACTGGGAAATATGCCCGGACTCCCCGACGTCCTGCGCGAAGACGATGTCCGCGCGACCTACGGGCGCCTCACCGGTGTCGAACTCGGTGACCTGCGGTGGTTCTACGTCTACTCCGCGGTGATCTGGTCGTGCGTTTTCATGCGAACCGGCGCTCGCCGGGTGCATTTCGGGGAGATGGAACGGCCCGAGGATGTCGAGTCGCTGTTCTACCACGCCGCACTGCTGAAAAAGTTGATCGGAGAAACGACGTAATGATCGGCCCCCTCGACGAATTCCCCGCCCATCAGCTCCCGCAACCGATCGCCCAGCCGGGGCCATCGGACCGCAATTTCTACGACCGCTCGTATTTCAACGCCCACGACCGCACCGGCGACATCTTCCTCATCACCGGAATCGGCTACTACCCCAACCTCGGCGTGAAGGACGCCTTCGTCCTGGTGCGCCGAGGCGACGAACAGACCGCGGTGCACCTGTCGGACGCCATCGACCAGGATCGGCTCAACCAGCACGTCGGCAACTACCGCGTGGAGGTCGACCGGCCGCTGCGCACACTGCGCATCGTCCTCGACGAAACCGAAGGCGTCGCAGCGGATCTCACCTGGAACGGACTGTTCGACGTCGTACAGGAACAGCCACACGTACTGCGCGCGGGCGCCCGGACCACGCTCGAGGCGCAGCGGTTCGCTCAGGTCGGCACCTGGAGCGGGCAGCTGCACATAGACGGCGAGACGATCGACGTCGACCCGGCACGGTGGATCGGCAGCCGCGACAGATCGTGGGGTATTCGGCCCGTCGGAGAGGCCGAACCCGCGGGCCGGCCCGCCGATCCACCATTCGAGGGGATGTGGTGGCTCTATGTGCCGATGGCGTTCGACGACTTCGGCATCGTCGTCATCATCCAGGAAGAACCCAGCGGCTTCCGCTCACTCAACGACTGCACCCGAATCTGGAAGGACGGCCGCGTCGAGCAACTCGGCTGGCCGCGCATCAAAATCGACTACCGGTCCGGCACCCGGATACCGACCGGCGCCACCATCGATGCCACGGCATCCGACGGCCGGCCAGTGCATGTCGAGGTCGAGTCGAAACTCCCCGTCCCCCTTCACGTCGGCGGCGGATACGGCGGGGACCCGGACTGGACCCACGGCCTGTGGAAGGGCGAGAACTTCACCGAGCGACGCACCTACGGCATGACCGACCCCGCCGTCGTCGGACGGAGCGCATTCGGGGTCATCGATCATGTGGGCCGGGCGATCTGCCGCGACGCCGACGGCACCGAACGCGAAGGCTGGGGATTGTTCGAGCACGGAGCACTCGGACGCCACGATCCGTCGGGGTTCGCCGACTGGCTCACCGTCGCCGAATAGGCTCGGCCCCCGAACAATCGGCGGCTACCGCTGTCCCGGCTCCAGATAGTCCAGAATGATCTCGTTGACCGCCCCGGGCTTTTCCACATGCAGGAAATGCCCGGCGTCGTCGATGCGAACGACTCGGCTTCCCTCGGGCAGCTGCCGGTCCAGATCCTCGAAGAAGCTCGGCCGCAGACATCCGTCGGTGGCACCGTAAAGCTGCAGGGTCGGATGCAGCGGTGGCGCCATCAGCAGGCGGTTGAGTTCACGATGACGTGCCGAACGCGGTCGTGGACGGACCAGGTGCCGGTAGTAGCCGATGATCGCCGAACGGTGGTCCGGTGGCGCGGATTCGGCGAGATAGGCGAGGTCGGCGGTGGCGTCGTAGCCAGGCGACCAACGGCGCCACAGCAATGCCGTCATCGGCGCGAAAACTCGTTCGGGAATCACCGGTACCTGATTGACGAGGACGTACCAGCTGTTCACCGCCTGCGCCAGCGTCTGCACTGCGTGCCGCGCGAACGTCTCGCGACTGAACCTGACGCTCGCCAATGGCGGAACGGCCAGCGCCGCGAACGCCCGGAACGGTGACTCCGGCAGGGCGGCAAGGGCATTGGCGGTGAAGGCGCCCCAATCGTGTCCGATCACGACAGCACTGCCGGCGTCGACCCGCTCGGCGATGTCGAGTGCGTCGGCGACCCGGGAACCGACCGACAGATCACCGTCGCCGGGCACCGACGACGGCGCGTAACCGCGGGTGAACGGGGCGACGACATGGTATCCGCGAGCTGCCAGCGCGGGCCCGAGATACCGCCACGTCCACGCCGTGTCGGGATAGCCGTGCAGGCACAATGCGAGTGGGGACCCCGGCTCGCCCCAGGTCAGAGCGTGCAAGGTGACGTGCTCGAGATCGAATTCGGTTCGATTCGGGGATGGAGTGAATGCCGATGCCATCATGCCACCTTGGTGCTCCGCACTGTTCGTATCGGTCGATCATTCCCCACGTGCGAGGCGCCGCACCAGGGGCCTACCCGGTACTCCGGGGACTCGGAGAGCCCCGGACGGCCGAGAGAGGTAGTTCCGCCGCTGTTCGGGCAATGATCACCCGGGCACAACCTGACCGTGGCAACTTGGCGGCGTGCATGCTGTGGCGAAGACGGAGCCGGCCGGGCGGGGCGAGCGGTTCCACCGGGCCTGTGAACTGATGGTCGCGCGTCTACCACTCGGGCTGAATACCGTTGTCGCACCGACCTTCCTGGGATTCGCGGTAATCAACAGCGGCACCTTCACCATCGATCTGCTGTTGCTGACCCTGCTGCACGGCGGGCTCGGATTACCGGTGACGGTCGCGGTCACCGTGGCGTACGGGTGCGCGTTCGGACTCGCCTACCTGCTGAACCGGACGCTGAACTTCCGCTCGCATACCGCGGTGGGGCCGCAGATCGCGGTGTATATCGGCGTCGTGGTGGTGAACTACCTGGCCTTCATCCTCGGTGTTTCCGCGGCGCTGTCCGCCCTCGGCGTCGAATACCACCTGGCCCGCCTCGCCGCCGGTGCCTGTGAGGCCATGTACATGTACTGCGCGATGCGGTGGCTGGTCTTCGGCCGGTCGGCCGGCCGTCGCAGCGGCACGCCGTCGGTCAGGCGCCGGTGAGAATCTCGAGCATCCGTTCACCGAGGACCGCCGCCGAGGCCGGGTTCTGACCGGTGGTCAGATTGCGGTCCTCGACCATGTACGGCTCCCACATCGGGCCGCGACTGAACTCGACGCCCACCTTCTCTTTCAAATCGGTTTCGAGCAGCCACGGCGCGATCGCGCCGACGCCCACGGCGTCCTCTTCCTCGTCGGTGAAGCAGGTCACGCGGTAACCGGTGAACGGGGATTTGCCGTGGATCCTGGTGGACAGGATCGACGCCGGAGCGTGGCAGACGATGACAAGCGGATTGCCCGAGGCCAGCTGCTGGGTCAGCAGCCGCCCGCAGTCGGCGTCGAAAGCCAGGTCTGCCATCGGACCATGTCCGCCCGGCAGGTAGACCGCGTCGAAATCCTCGAGGCGCACATCCGACAGCCGCAACGGCCGCCGCAGCGCCTCCGCTTCGCGGATGATCGACTCGAGCCGCAGAGCACCGTCGATGCCGCCCGCCATCTGGGGGCGCAGACTCATCATGTCGACGGTGGGAACGACACCGTTCGGTGTCGCGACGACCACCTGGTGTCCGGCGTCGACGAGAAGCCGGTAGGGATTCGCGAACTCCTCGGCCCAATAACCGGTCGCATATCGCGACCCGTCCCTCACGACCCAATAGCTGGCACCGCTGACGATGAAAAGCACTTTCGCCATCGTGAAATCTCCTCTCGAACCGCATGCGCCAATTGATTGGTGAATTCCCGGCAATGGAAGCCGCACGCCGATTTTACGTGCTCCTGCGTCCGGAGACCGCGGACCCGGCTCAGGAGGTCACCGACGACCTGAGCGAAGGAGCAACGCGTACTCCCGCACCGAGGTTGAATCGTCACGCCCGCATCCCGTCCGCTTGCTACCTTTGATCTTGCTTCGACTTCGAAAGGACGTCCACCGTGGAACCCGGCTCTCCTGTCGACCTGCGACAGAACCAGCCTCACACCGCTCGGATGTATGACTACTATCTCGGCGGCCAGGACCATTACAGCGCGGATGCGGAAGCGGCCGAACAGGTTGTGACCATCTGGCCCGGGGTGCGGATGGCCGCGCAACAGAACCGCGCCTTCATCCACCGCGTCACACGGTTCCTCGCGAACGCGGGCATTCGGCAATTCCTCGATATCGGAACCGGTATCCCCACCGAGCCGAACCTGCATCAGGTGGCTCAGCAGATCGCGCCCGACTCGCGGGTCGTCTACGTCGACAACGATCCGATCGTGCTCGTCCACGCCCGGGCATTGATGGTCAGCACACCCGAGGGCCGTACCAACTACGTCTCCGCCGATGTCACGACACCCGAAAAGATCCTCGACGCACCGGGATTGCGCGGCACCCTGGACCTGACCCGGCCGGTCGCGCTCAGCCTCAACGCGCTGATGCATTTCGTCCCCGACGAGCAGGACGCCTACGGAATCGTCAAGGCGCTGATGGACGGGCTGGCTCCCGGCTCGTATCTGGTAATGACACATGTGACGCCGGATTTCGATCCGGCGTCAATAGGTGCCGTAGTCGACATCTACCGGAGCAGCGGTCTGCCGTGTCAGGTCCGAAGCCGAGACGAATTCCTGCGGTTCTTCGACGGAATGGAACTGGTCGAACCCGGCGCGGAAGTTCCCCACCGCTGGCACCCGGACAAAGTCGCTCCGCCGAAGAAGATGAACGCGCAGGTATCCGCCTACGCGTGCGTCGCACGCAAGTAGCACCCGGTCGAGAACCCGTCGAGGAGGATCTCGGGTCAGTAGGCCCACAGTCGTCGACGGGTATATCGCCCCTCCCACCACAGTTTGTTGATCCGCGCGACCGGGCCGGGCATCGCTGCCAGGAACCGTGTGCGCTGATCATGGGTGGTCGAGTCGAGAACCCAGGGAATGTAGGCGGCCGCTCCGGAAGGCCCCTGTTTGCGGGCCATCGCGCCCCGGAACGCATCCCAGTCCGCGAGCGTCAGCACCTCGCCGATGAGCGGTAACGCGGCGGTTTCCTCGTGTGCCATGTGATCGGTGAGGACCCGGGCCAGCGTGCTCACCCGCTCGGCGATATCGGCTGCCGAAGAACGCAATCCCTCCTCGACGCGGTGCAGGGCGGGATCGAGGGCCGCGTGTTCGGCCGCCATCTCCGACATCAGCTCGATACCGGCCGGCCGGTCGCCGAGGCGATCCAGCACCCGGGGCCACAGGGCGACGTCTTCGACGGTGTGATGGACATGCAACTGACGGGTGAAATTCGCCCAGCCGGCCCGCACGCCGGGCGCGTCGCCGCGACCGGCGGTCGCGGCGTCGGCCAGACGGTACAGGTCGCGGCGGAAGGCGTCGTGCGTGGCGTACATGATGGTGAAATTGATGGACATTTCCGGCCTTTCAGCGAGTGAAGGTGGCTGCGTGTTCGGCGGCCCAGGCCGCGAAGTCCAGGGCTGGACGGCCGAGCAACTCGCCGACCGTGCCGGTGGTGGGGCCGGGGACGCGGGCGTAGTCGGCCAGTGAGCCGAGCAGCCGGGCCGGCACATCCTCGGGCAGGCCCTGCGCCGTCATGGCCGCACGGATCTGCTCGGGGGCGAGTTCGAGAAAGGACAGGTCGCGGCCGGTGGCCTCGCCCAGGATGCGCACCTTGTCGGGCTGGGTCAGGGCGGCCGGTCCGGTGAGGACATAGCGCCGGCCGTGGTGGTCGTCCTCGGTCAACGCGCGGACCGCCACGGCGGCGATATCGCGTTCGTGGACCGGTGAGGTGGCGGCCGCGCCGTAGGCGCCGCGCACCACGTCCCCGGCCCGGAGCTGTGGCGCCCAGGCGAGCGCGTTCGCCTGGAAGTCCGCGCACCGCAGCGAGGTCCACTCCGGGCCCCACGCCTCGGCCGCGGCCTCGAGCTCTCGGAATCCCGCCACGAACCGCGGTTCTCCCACGGGGAACTCGACCGTCGCGGCCGAGACCACCACCACGCGCCGCACTCCGTGATCGGCTGCGACGGACAGGATTTCGGCCGCCGACGCGATGGCGGCGCGGGAACTCAACAGGACCGCTTCGACACCGTCCCAGATCGAAACGGGAAGCGCCGGGATCGACATATCACCCTGTACCACAACGGTTCCCGGTGGCAGCCTCGCTGTTGTCGGATCTCGCGTCACGGCGGTGACATCCGCGCCGTCCGCGCGCAGCTGCGTAACTACCTCACGACCCACGATTCCGGTGGCCCCGACGATGACGAACATGGTCGACCTCTCGCTGTGCCCGGCAGTTCGCCGGGACGGGTTATCTTAACTTCATAAGATACGAGAATCATATTAGTAGTCTTCAGCTGGAGATGATATGGATTTCGTAGAAGATTCGAGTGATCGTCATCACCGCGTCGATTCGGGCCGGCTCGGCGCTAACTGCCGGGTGGCTCGGTCGGTTGCTGTCGTGCTGTGTCATCGCCCAAATCCGACAGCACCTGTTGAGCGATCGCGAACGCGGCATTTGCCGCCGGTTCCCGCCGGTCCCTCCTCGTAGACCTCGGTTTGGGCGAGCAAGGTGATGTCGTGTGCGATCTTGGCGACTGCTGCGCAGATCTGCCCGAGTGTCCCGGCGACCTCGGCGACGCGGCTGCGTTCGGTATGCCACGGAAGCGTCGGTTCGGCGAGTGCGAGGCGGCGAGCAACTCCGGTGAGAACCGTGACCCCATCGCCGTGCATCGCGGCCAAAGCCCCTGTCGCGCCGCCGAACCGAACAGCGAGCCGTTGACTTCGAAGGTGGTCGATTCGCTCCCGGCCCGGTGAGCCATCCGGCGGCGACCAGGCGAAAGTGACCGGCCCGGCCTGCTGAAGCGCTCATCCGGGTGAAGGAAGCGGCCCGCTTCGTCGGCTTGCCAGGTCTCGATGAGCGCGTCGTCCAGAGAGATTTCTTCAGTGTAGGCGGTTCTGCGGTCGGCACATGTGGCATCGGGTGCGGCGCGGTACTGCGACAAGACCGGTGGGCCGGACGATAAGAATGTGTCAACGGGATCGTTCGGAGGCGATGATCGTGGTGGACTGGTCACCAGAGGGCATCCGGTGGCGAGAGCGGGGTGGCAGCGATGTCTGTTGGCAAAATCGCCGACGTACCACTGTCGTCGCTCCATGTGCACTGGTCTTGCGAGCTCGACGCGTTCGTCGCGCTGTCGAGCAGATATCCGGGTATCGCGTATCACGACAAATGGTCGTCACTGGCGGCCGTCGAAGGCCTGCTGGACCTGATCGAGCGATCGTCGCGGTCGGCACCCTGTTCAAGTGGTTGAACCGGGTCACGCCGCTGTCACACGGCAACGCCGACGGAGGCGTCCCCGTGACGGCGGTACCCGCCGGGAGCGAGGCCGTAGTGGCGCTTGAACGCCTTGGCGAAAGCGAACTCGCTCGAGTATCCGACCCTGCGGGCCACGCTTGCCAGCGACAGATCGGTCTCACGCAGCAGCCGGGCGGCGGTGAGCATGCGCCAGCGACTGAGATAGGCCAGCGGCGGCTCCCCCACCGTCGTCGCGAACCGCCGGGCCAGGGTGGCACGGCTGACTCCGGCGATCGCGCCGAGTTCGGGGACGGTCCAAGCACGTTCGGGCGCAGCGTGAATGGCGCGCAGTACCGCGGTGACCGACGGATCGGTGAAGGTCGCCGCCCAGCCGGTGCCGGTGGGAGCCTGGTCCTCGAACCAGGCACGCAATGCGAACAACAGCAATGTCTCCAGCAGCGCCGGGATGGCGGCATCGGTGCCCGCCCGGGGCTCGGCGATCTCGGCGGCCAGCAGATCGAGCACACCGCGTAGCGCCGGGTGGTGGCTCGGATGCGCCGGGAGATGGACGAAGGAGGGCAACTCGTCCAACAGCGGATGACTACGCCGAAGCCCCAATTCATAAGCGCCACACATCAATTCGGTGCGCAACCCGGGATCCGGGATCTCCCGCGGTTCACCCGGCTGAGCTTGCTCGGTCACCGCGCTGTCCAGACTGTCCGCCAGAACGTGGTCCGCCCCGTGCGGCATCAGAACCACATCCCCCGCCCGCAATTCGATCGGATCGCCGTCGGGTGGGATCAGCCAGCACGAACCTTCCAGCACGACGTGGAGCCCGGTCCCCGGCACCACCGGATAGGCCCGCCCCCACGGCGCGTGCCGTACGAACAGGCCGGAAGCCGGTTCGCCGGTGCGTATCGCTGCGATGGTCTCGCTGAGTACGTCCACCTTCTCAATCTACGTCGCGCTCCACGAGTGGAACGTCCACGCATCCGATGGTGTAACTCGATGCCGATCGGACCGCCACGCGGTCGTGCGCGGTCACCTTCTCTCGTCGCCGAACGTCGATACAGCCGAGAGATCGACTCGATCGCCCACCGGGACAGAGGGAGAAACCACTCGATGAACATCTACACAGCAGTCGAGAGCCGCCGGGCCGTGCGCGGGTTCACCTCCGAGCCCATTGCCTCGACGGCGCTCGAACGCGTGCTGTCCGCTGCGGCGCGCACTCCCTCCGGCGCCAACTTGCAGCCTTGGACCATCTACGTGGTGACCGGTGCGGCGCTGGACGAACTGAAGAAGCGCGCCGGTGAGCGGGTCGCTGCCGGCGACCCCGGGGACCCGCCCGAGTACCGGATGTACCCGCCCGATCTGCCCCCGCCCTATCGGCAGCGCCGCACTGCCGCCGCTGAACAGCGCTACCGCGCACTCGGAATACCCCGCACCGACACCGATGCGCGGGCCGCGCACGTCGCCGCCAACTGGAACTGCTTCGGTGCCCCCGCCGTCCTGTTCTGTTATATCGACCGGCTGATGGGCCCGCCGCAATGGGCGGACCTCGGCATGTATCTCCAGACGGTCATGCTGTTGCTGCGTGCCGAGGGGCTGCACAGCTGCACTCAGATGGCATGGTCGGTGTACCACCGGACCGTTGCCGAAACGGTATCCCCTTCGGCCGGGGCAATCCTGTTCTGCGGCATGTCCATCGGATTCGAGGATCCCGCGGCCCGTCTTCCACGCATCGACCGCGCGCCGCTCACGGAGACCGTCACATTCATAGACGGCCGGCCTCCGCGGGTGAGATAGGCGCCCGAGCCGGCCCGGAGTCGGTGTCAGCTTCGTTTCGCGTAACCGGCCGCGCTCGCCCAGTCGATCATGACGCACGCCTCCTCGCCGAGGACCCACGCGTCGTGTCCGGGTGGGCAGAACAGGAAATCGCCTGGGCCGATGTCATTTTCGGTTCCGTCGTCCATGTGGATCCGCATCCGGCCGGATAGGCAGTAGCCCGCGTGCATGGCCTGGCAGGTGTCGGTTCCGGCAATGGGCTTGACGTGTTGCGACCAGCGCCAGCCCGGTTCGAATACGGCGCGGCCGATCGGGCCGTGCGGTGTGTCGACCATGTCCATCCGGCCGGTTCCGCCTTCGAAGGGCCGTGATTCGTCGGGGTTGTCGAGACTCCGTACGACCAAGGTCTGTGCCTGGCCGTCGGACATGTCGTCCTCGCGCAGCAGATCGAGATTGCGGAAGACCGCCGGGCCGTCACACAGTTGTGCCAGTTCCTCGGCGAAGCGTGTTGTTTCTGGGAGGCCGGAATTCTGCATCGCCTCGGTGTAGGAGGGGAACTCGACCATCTGGAAATACGTGTCTGCGCGGTCGCGGTCCTTGGTTTCCATGCTGTGCATGGCTGTACGTTTGCCCGCCGTCGCGGTGAGCCAGTCGTCGAGTTTCTCGTTGAACTCGTCGATGTGCGTGGTCGTGAACTCGATCGCCTGAACGAACTTCGTCATTGCTGGGGCTCCTTTGAGAAAAGGCACCCCGTCAAGAATGTTACTCCGCATCGACCGGCTCGGAATCGGCGAGCGTCTGCCAGATCCGGCGAGACGCCGACAGTGAGTCGCTACCCAGTTCGGGTCGGGTTTTCCAGATTCGGCGGATGCATTCGGTGCTATCGAATTTCGGCCGGTCCAGATCACAGGTCGAGAGTCGCGCGTGACACCGACCAGAGACGACGCGCGGCGTCCGGGTCGAGGGCCCATTGCTTCACGCCGTGGCTGTGGGCGGACAGATCCGCATCGTCCGGGACGATGTACGCCTCGCGGCAGTCGTCGAGATAGTGCCCGCCGGTCGCGGCGAATTCCGGGGCGATTGCCGCCACCAGAGTGGTCGCGGCACCCTGGCCGACGGTCTTGTAGGTGAATACTCCGGCGGCTTCCGCGGCATCGAGCGATTCCCGCTGCCGCTGTGTGAAATTGCGTTGCAGCCCGGTCCTGATCCCTCCGGGGTTCACGGCATTGGCCACGATGCGCTCCCCGGCCCACTGCCGTGTCGCCTCGACAGCGAACAGCGAGTTCGCGGTCTTGGACTGCGCGTAGGCGATCTGCGGATCGTAGGCACGGTGTTCGAAATGGATGTCGCCGAAGTCGATCGGCGCACGCATGTGAGCCGTCGAGCTCACCGCCACGATCCGCGCGGTGCCGCGATCGGCCGCGCCTCGGGTCAGAGCATCGTGGAGCGAGTACGCCAGTGCGAAGTGACCGAGATGATTGGTCGCGAATTGGAGTTCCCAGCCCTGCACTGTCCGTTCCAGGCCGGCGGTGACCAGGCCCGCATTGTTGATCAGCAGATGTAGCGGACCGTGCCAGTGCGTGGCGAAGCGGGCCACGCTGTCCGGATCGGCGAGATCGACGACGGCCACAGCCGGCCGGGGCTGCCCGGCGGGAACGGCAATCCGGTCGGCCACCCGAGCCCCGGCCGTGGCATCGCGGACGGCGAGAGTGACATCCGCGCCGGCGGCCGCGAGGACTCGGACGGTCTCCGCCCCGAGTCCCGAGGAAGCGCCGGTGACCACCGCCCGCAGACCACGCAGATCGGCCTCGGCGACCACCTCCTCGGCGGTGCTCGAACCGTCGAAGCATGTGGTGACGAGCGGAGCTCGAGTCATTTGTTCCTCCCGGGCGGCCATCGGCCCGTGCTGTGGATGGCGACACCTAATCACTTTACAATTTAGACTCATATTGTCTAGTGGGTAAAGCTTAGGTACTGTGTCGAAATGACCGGCACCAGCCAGGATGCGTCAGATAAGGCCGTCACCGACGGTGGTCGTCGCGAACAGGTCCTCGACGCGGCACTCGATACGTTCGCGCGCTACGGCTACCGGAAAACGTCGATGGAGGAAGTCGCCCGGGCAGCCGCCATCTCCAGGCCCGGGCTGTATTTACTGTTCGGTTCCAAACAAGATCTCTTCACCGCCGCGGTCACCCACGCCCTGGATCACAGCCTCGCCGCGGTCGCCCGGGCGCTCGCCGACTCGAACCGGCCCGTTGGCACGCGACTCCTGGACGCCTTCGATCAGTGGACCGGGCGCTACATCGGCGCGATGAGCCGTGAGGTGAACACCATGGCCGAGGAATACTCGGAGCTGCTCGGGCCCGCCATCACCGCGTATCCCGCGCGCTTCGCCGAACTTCTCGACGCCGCTGTGGCCGAATCGATGAAGAGCGCGGACGCTCGGTCACCGGCAGTAACTCAGACTCTGATCAGCACATCAATCGGAATCAAGTATCAGGTCACTTCGCGTGAGGAGTTCCTGCGACGCCTCGCCGTCGCCATCGATCTGCTCGTCGGTCGAATTTCGGAAAATCACTGAGCTAGTTCAGCTTTCGTCGACAGTCTGTCGACAGGTGCGACGCGCCCGACGGTTTCAATCCGTGATCGCCGCGATGATCATGTAATTCGCCGCCCCACGCGTGGCGATACTTTCGTTCCGTACCGCCCGAGCGCGCACAACACCGAAAAGCAGGAACAAATGACCATCGCCGTCGAGATCGCCCTTTCGGTCATCGCCCCGGGACAGGTCACGCCAAAGGCCCGGGTGCGCAGCATCATCGCGCACGTCTTCGTCGGCCTCGTGACGGTTGGCTCGCCGACCCCGGCAGCGAACCGACCGAGGACATCGTCACCCAACTGCCGGAAATTTCTGCGGCCGAACCATTCACCGTTCCGGGATCCATCTTCGAGGAGGTCTTCGGAGTCTGCGGGCGACTGTCCATCGATGCCATGTGAACAGCTCCAGCAACGTCAGCCCTTGCCGGAGTTGCGAATCGGGCTATGCCCGATACTTCCGTTCGCAGCGGGCCACGTCGATGGTGGCGTCCGGCGTTCGGCCGACGCAGAGTTCCGCAGCAGGCCCGAAGTCCGGCGGTCGAATCACTCAGGGGACGAACATGTTCGGCTGCGATTGCTCGCACCAGAGGGTGACTCTAGGCTGGTGAGCATTATCACCCTGTTACTGAGAGGTCGTCATGCCCGACGAGTCCGACCCCGCCCCGGTCACCGGGGTTCGAACACCGGTCGGTGTGGACATCCAGCGCGCGAGTATCGCCCGCGTTTATGACGCCACACTCGGGGGCAAGGACAACTACCACGTCGACCGCGTGGTGCGTGACAAGGTCGCCGAAATCGCGCCGCGGCAAAGCGACGTCGCACGGATGAACCGGCAATGGCTGCACCGCGTGGTGCGCTACCTGTCCGGGCAGGTCGGCGTCGATCAATTCCTCGACATCGGAGCGGGCCTGCCGACCGTCGGCAACACCCACGAGATCGCGCAACAACACAACCCCACCGCCACCGTGGTATACGCCGACAACGACCCCGTCTGCAACATTCACGGCCGAGCCCTGTTGGAGCACAACGAATACACGCACTTCGTGCCCGCGGACCTCACCGAACCCGACACCCTGCTGGCGCACCCCGGCACAGTCCATCTGGACCTGGCCCGGCCACTGGCACTTATCCTGTGTGGCATCCTCCACCACGTCGACGACGCCCTGGACCCCGCAGGCATCGTGCGCCGGTATATCGACGCGCTCCCCGTCGGCTCCTATGTTGCCATCACCCACTTCTGGGATCCCGCCGACGGAACCGAAGCCCACGACATGGCCCTCGAACTGCAGAACCGATTCATCAACGCCGGACTCGGGTCGGGCTGGTACCGCACCCGCGAGCAGATCGCCTCCTACTTCGGCGATCTGGAGCTACTCGAACCCGGCCTGGTCGAACTCGACGACTGGTGGCCCATGGGCCCGGCGATCGAGCGCCGATGCACCGAAAAACGTTTGCTTCTGGGCGGAGTCGGCCGAAAGAACCACAGAAGCGACTCGATCATCCCGCTGCGTCGCTGAAACAGACATTGATATCTCACCATGCCCACCGGCGCGCTATCGGCCCGAAAGACGAAGTGATGACTCGCTATGACGACTTGCCCGGCCCGGCCTTGCGCGAGGACCGGTGGCAGTTCCTTCAAGTCCCCCTCGACGACACGCAGACCTGGACCTACCGCGAGCCCGACGCGAAAACCGACGTCGCCGACGGCGGCGTCTCCGTACGTGTCGACGAATTCACCCGGTCACATTCACAGGTACAGATCCTCGACAACCCCAAACACCTCGTCGTGTCCGCCGAGGAATTCGATCTCACAGCCGGGGTCCGCACTTTCTCCGTCGAGATGACCGCCGAGAACATAGGCTCCGACGGCGAGGACTACCGTGACGGCTTCGCTGCCTTCAACGTCCTCGACATGGCCAGCGCCGACGTCTTCGATTTCATCGTCACCAGCCGCCACGCCTACGCCATCCATGAACGCTTGTACGTGCCCGGCGTCGTCGACACCGCCCGCGCCTTCACTCACGTCGTTCACGCACCCCTGGCCGGAATCCACATCCGGCCCGACCGATTCCATCGCTACGCGATCACTCTCGACCGCGACCACCACACCGTCACCTGGTACATCGACGACTCTCCCGTATATACCGCTCGCCCGCAGAACCTTCCCGTCACCGTCCGGATCGGGTTCGGACTCATCACCCTGCACCCCATCGCCGAGGGCCTCAGCACCTCCCTACGCGGCCAGGGACTGCACGGGCACTGGCGCAACTTCACCATCGACTGAGCTGTGCGCCATCAGCACCAGGGGCGCGTGATCGGAGCCGGATGCAGGCGAGAAGAGTACGCCGGGGACCGCGAAGTCACCCGGAACGCGGTCACTACCTTTCTGCTGGCCTTCGGCACTCGGGGATGACGATCGGGAGAACCTGCTCGGCGCAACGCGATCAACTGCACCCCGGCAGCCGGCGCACACCGCGCTGGACCTCGGAGGCAAGGTCGGAATAGGCGACTGCCAATTCGCCAAGCTTCCCCCACAGGTGCCGCAATTCCGCTGCGCGGGCCGATCGGAACGCGGCGTCCACACCAGCCGTGTAGTAGGCGAGCCGATCGATCACCGAACCCACTGTCTCGGTGTGGATCGAGGCCGCGCCGTGTGCCGGCGGGAAGCGGCCGGTGATCCACTGATCGAGTTCGGCAATCAACAGTGCGCGTGCACGATCCACAACATCCGCACCGTCTCGATCGCTACATCGGCGCTGGGCGTGCAGGACCGTGAGCCGATGCGCACCGTGCAGGAGCGGATGCCCACCCCGCACATCACCCCGACAGGCTCGCAGTAGTTGATATTTCGAGGGCAGGGAGGCTATCGAGACCACGACAGACCTCCAGTGCACGCCGCCACCACGTCGAGTATCGACGCCTGCGACGGACGGAAGCTGTCACGCGGTGCCACGATCCAACGCCGATGCCGCATCGAAGCCCTGGCCGGCGACGGCAACGCGATCGAAGCACCCGCCGCGACGATCGACACGTTGAGCCGAAACAGCGCGCCGAACAGCTGCATATCATCCAGCCCGTCGCCCACGTCGGGACGGCACAGATAGGTCCAGCGCCCAGATCCGACATGAAAGACTATGGGCCCCGGACACATTCGACGATGTGACAACTCATCGCGCACTCGCGCCCCCAACTCCCCCGGCATCGTGATCGCCCCCACCGTGCCTGCCCGCAGCAGAATCCGCCCGCTGTCCGGCTGCACCGCGGCAGCCAAACCGCAGGTGCGGCGGTAGTAGAGGCAACGCGAGGCCGGTGTGTCGGCGAATGTCATCTGATCCATCGCAACCTTCCTTCGGCGGGCGGGGCACCCGGCGGGCTCGACCGCTCCATCGGCCGAGCCCTATGCGTCGCAAGGTGATTCGCGGCACTTACGACACCAACCGGATGCAGGAGACAGCAGACCGAACCGAGGCACTGCGCGAACGCCAAACCGGACCGCCCGCGAATTCTTATGAAAACCCCAGCGCAGAGCGCATAGCAGATGCGAATATTTCCCAGGCCGGGAAAGTCTGACGAATCAGGAGGGGACACCGATGTCAGTGGCCGACAGCACGCTCCCGCGCCGCCAACTCGGCCGGCATCTCCGGGAGAGTCGGGAGTCCATCGGACTCACCCTGGTAGAGGCCGCCAAACTCATGCAGTGGGGCAAGTCCACCCTGCAGCGGTTGGAGAAGGGGCAGACCGAGCGGATCCGCACCCATGATGTGGGCTTACTATGCGAGATCTACCAGCTGAAAACGCAACAGACGGCCGATCTGGTCGCGCTCGCGGAACAGGCCGCGGTGAAGAACTGGTGGCAGGCGTACGGCTCGCTGATCTCCCCGAACTTCGATGTGTACATGGGGTTGGAATCGTCTGCGCGAGAGATAGTTTTGTTTCAGCCCGCCGCCGTCCCCGGCATCTTCCAGACGGCCGACTACACACGAACCCTCGATCGCCTCTTCTTCCCCGACGACTCCGAAGATGAGCTCGACAGGCGAGTCGAGCTGCGGCTGCGGCGACAAGGCGTGATCACCCGTAAGAAGCAACCCGCCAAACTGATGGCCATCCTGCACGAAGCAGCCCTACGGACCGTGGTGGGATCACCGAAAATGCTTGCGGCACAGCTGCGGCGATTGGCAGACCTCAGCACGGAACCGAATATCGACATCCGGGTACTGCCCTTCAGAGCAGGACTCCCGGTGGGGTTTTCCACGGGGCCATTCGTCATCTTGGACTTCGGACTCACCACAAAGGGGGAACCGATCGAGCCCACCGTCGTGTACGCGGAGGCCTTCACCGGGGCGATGTACTTCGAGGATGACGCCGATGTCGACAGGTACCGTGATGCTTATCGGACCATCCTGCGCGCCACCCTGGACGACCGCGCAAGCCGGGACCTACTGCGTGAAATGGCAAGGGAGTACGAGCGTGAACGTTGATCCAACGGGTGCCCACTGGTTCACCAGCAGCTACAGCGGGGGCGGACAGGAGTGCGTTGAGGTCGCCTTCCTCGCCGACGGCCCTGTCGGCGTTCGCGATTCGAAGGACCGCACCGGCCCCGCACTGATCTTCACCCCCAGTGAATGGGACGCCTTCACCAGCACCATCAAGTCCAACGGATTCGATCGGACGGCCTGACGCTCGGAGCTGTGCACACCCGAGGGCTCGCCGATGTTTGAGCCGTCGGCTTCCGTGGTCGGAGTCCGTTGCGGCACGGAGGTATTGAGGACCGACGCACGGCAGGTCCATGCGCTTCATCGCCACCTGCGCGACCGACCGCGGCGACCGTCTCCTCCGATCCGAGTAATTCGCCGCGGTCAGGCGACCGATTTCGCTAGCTGTCCCCCACCGCCTGCAGCGCGTCCAGGTCCATGATCGCCGTGGATGTGCGGTGCACGATCGCGCGGCACACATCGTCGGGCTGGAATTTGGGCATGATGGCGCTGCGGCCGATGGTGATCATCCACGCGAAATAGGGGTAGAGGCATTGCTGCCGGTAGGCGAGCCACGCGGTCTCGAACGGCAGGTCGGGCCCGCCCGCCGCGTGCAGGCGGTCCAGATAGAACTCGATGAGTTCACGCTCCCACGCCCTGCGGTCCTCCACTTCGAGCCCGGAGGTGATCGTATAGGTCACATCGAAGGCCCAGCTGCCGCGCAAAACCAGCTGCCAGTCGGTGAACCCTACGCTGCCGTCGTCGCACACATACGCGTTGCCGATGTGGGGGTCCCCGTGCAGGAGAGTCTGCGCGCCCCGCTCGGCGATCAAGAGGGACTGCGCACACGCCTCATAGAGCTTGTCCTGCACGGGTGGCAGCGTGGCGGGCACGATCTCGGGTGCACGCCCGAGCCCGACGGTGGCCCGCTTCTTCATTCCGAGAAGCCGATCGAAGTTGCGGAAGTGCGCGCTCGGCGTCTTCAACCATTCACGCGTTTGCAGCTCGGGAGAATCCCAGTAATGACCGTGCCAGACAGCCATATTCGCCAATAGATCTTGCATCTGCTGCCGGGTGACGGTCTCCATCGGCGTGCAGAACCGCGCGTTCTTGGTAACGCTGATGTCCTCGAGCAGCGTCAGCGATCTCCCGGTGCGCGTATCGGCGGCACCGAAGTATCCACGCGGAGCCTGGATCCCGAGCTCAGGACACAGGTATTGGAAGAATCCGGGCTCGCCGGGCAGGGCGTGTGCCAGGTATTGCGTCAAACGCTGGGTGAAGGTCAAGGTCGTCTTGGCGAAAAGATGTTCGGGCAACTGCGCTCGCCGGCCTGCCTCGTTGTAGCTGACGGTCGCTCGCCATCGGCGAGTCGTTCCGGCGGTGGCATCGACGATCTCGAACGATTCCACTTGCGCCCCAGGATGTTCGCTCGCCAGCACTCTGGTGAGCCATTCCGCATTGACCTCGCCCTTCTTCATCGGAATCTCGACAACCTTGCGCCGGCGAACCTTCTCCGCCAGCACAGAGCCGCCGAGCCGCAGCATCCCGGGCAACACTCCATTGGCCGGACCGTTGGTTGACGCCTCGCCCATGCCCTCCCCTTCCTCGTCTCGTCGAGCCTCACGGCTACCAGGTGGATGGCAAGTACGCGGCAGCGGCGTTCGGCTCCGCAGTGCCTGCGCGGCAGGGCAACACACTTGACCGAGGCTGGTAGATCCAGCGAATCGCCACGTTCATCTGCCAATTCGCCCGGCCCTCGATCAATCCGCCGGCGCACAGATTGGCACGGTTTGCACTGTGATTGGCGTGCGGCGTCTCGGCGCTCCCGCCGACGGCCGGATCGTCAGGGCCGTGTGGCCCATCGTTGCCGGGCTCGACGCAGTGTTCCGGTGTCGGAGTATCCGATTCGTCTGGCCAATGTCGCCTGCGTGTCGCTCGGGCTGGTGTGGGAGCGATGTTCCACCAGAGCGCTGCGTGCACGGTCGAGTTCGCGAGTCCAGGTGGTTCCCTCGTCGGCAAGCCGTCGCTGCAGACTGCGCCTACTCGTTGCCATGTACCGCGCGACACGGTCGATGGTCACTCGACCGTCGCCCAGCATTGCGAGCAGTGCGTGGTGCACCTGGCTCGACCATGTGCCGTCGACGCGCCGCGGTGGCGACAGAGTGGCCGCGTATCGGCGCAGTATGTCGGCGATTACGGGGTCGGCTGTTCGCAGCGGGCGCGTCAAATCGGCTGTGCGGAAGGTGATCCGGTCGGTCGGCGCACCGAAGTCGACTTTACGCGTGCCGAACGCCTCGACGAAGTGATCGTGTCGCCGTGGTGCACGCTGCCGGAAGCGGATCCGGACCGGATGCACATCCTGTCCGGTGGCGTATCGAGCCCTGGCCACGACAGCCGCGAGCGCGAAGTGCGTGGCCAGTCGACGTTGGTGGTGATGAGGCCCGCATGCTGCTCGGAGAGCGCCAGTCCCTCGGCCAGGGTCGGCGCCGTATTGAACAGGTAGTCGTGTAATCCGAAGCGTCCCAATGTGTTCAGTTGACCGATTCGCAGCGCGATGGATGGATCATCCAGTTTGAGTTCGACCAGTTCCCAGAGCTTCAACTGGTGGTTGCTGGGGACCATAGTGTCGCCGCTCTCCAGCACCCATTCGGGCAGATCCACCGCACGAGCCAATTGCCGCCGCGACGAACCGGTCAAACCGGCATTGTCGAGTATGAAATTCAGAAACGAAACATTGTCGACCGTATCCACTTGCGAACACCCATCAGAACAAACCGAGCACTGCCGAACACGTCCGGAAGCCGACGCTCCTCGACGATAGCCGAGCACCACCGTCACCTTATCGAGCGGAGATCCCGGGGGTACGGCAAGCGAGCTGGCGCCAGGTATGTCAGGTGGAAATTATTGGCACCGTTCACCTTTGCGATGGCACGATCAGCACTACTGGTTCGGCCCGATGTGATGTCACCATCGTTGCGCCGCCGACCCCGCGTCGCCGTCACCGGCGCGCGCAGTCGGCATTCGACCCAACCCAGCGCCAACCAAGATCTGTCGAAAGAAGCGGTTAGGACAACGATTGGCACATCAGGTCCCACCTCGGGCACCATCCGCTCCGGCCGCCCACGGCTCGCCGATCGATTCCGATCACCTGCGGATGCCCTTGTACTCACCGGAATTCGCCTCGGACCCACACCGCGCCTACCACGAGATGCGAAGGCAGTACGGCTCTTTGGTGCCGGTGGAGCCGGCGCCGGGCGTCCCCGCGACATTGGTGGTCGGGCACAACGCCGCCGTGCGGATCCTCAACGATCCCGAACACTTCCCGGCAGATCCGCGTACCTGGCAAAAGGACATACCGACCGACTGCCCCGTCCTCCCGATCATGGAGTGGCGTCCCACCGCGAGCAGGAACTCCGGATCAGAATTCCTGCGGTACCGGCAGGCCATCGCCGCCAGTATCGGCGAGGTGGATCTGCGCCAGCACGCCTGCCCAGCGCAAACCCTGGCCTATCTGATCGCTCAGGACGCCATCGATCAGCTTCTCGATGTGTTACCGGAGATGCGGTCGGCGGTATCGGCCGACGCGCTCACCTGGCGGCCCGGCCCCTTCCACCGCGCCCTGGCCGCTCTGCCGGTCACCTTCCCACCGTCCGTGCCGCTGAACCTGTGACCGGCTGCCGCGTAAGTGGCGTGTAAGTCCGGCGTCAGAGCTATGTCAGCAGGGCTCGCCACAGTATTGGGGTGAACAGCACAGCAATTGCCGCCCCCTGGACGCCGGGGGCATATGAAACCCTGACGATCCGCGATGGCGTCGATTCGACCATCGGTCGGCTCGCGCGCGCGGCCCGCTATCTGCGCGGTGATCACGCATTCGCCCAGCTGATCCGCTTTGCCCTGGTCGGCGGATTCAGCAACATCGCCTATGCGCTGCTGTTCATGACCATGAACGGAATCGGCCCGCTGGTCGCCAACGTCGCCGGCTCGATCGTCAGCACGGTGATCGCGAACGAACTGCACCGGCAACTGACCTTCAATGCGGCCGGGCGGGTCGGCTGGTTCACCGCACAGTGGGAAGGCGGCGGGCTGGCGCTGATCGGCCTGCTGATCAGCACGGCGGCACTGGCCGGACTCCAATTCTGGACCCCCGGCCTCGGCGAGATCGCACAGACGGGCGCCGTGATCGCCGTGATGGCGGCGATCGGCGGTGCGCGTTTCGTGGCACTGCGCGGCTTCGTCTTCTGAACCGAAACCCGGCCACACTGCATTACGAGCCCGCTGCCGTGCCCTTATCGTCGGCGTTGCGCGCCTCGACAGCCTTGACGGTCTTGTCCATCGCCTGTTTCAAGACCCGCTTACCCATCGTCCCGACGACCGCTCCGAGTACTCGCCCCCTGAGGTTCTTACCCTCGCGCACCACGACAACATCCATATCGGTCATACCGTCGGGACGGCGATCGAAGGTGTAGACGTGGCCCGAGCGGCCGCCCCACACGTTGGAATCGGTCGTCGCCATGACGACCCGGCCGGGGTCCGACCAGTCGTAATGCAGACGTTCCCAGATACCGTGCGCACCCTCGGTGACATCGGCGTCGTCGGGCCCTCTGGCGTGCACCTCGAGGTATTGGTCGGTGCTGTTGGCGAACAGCTGTGATCGCCCGGGACCGAAGTCGGTGAGCGCCGCGATGAACTGCTCGGGCGTCGCGTTCGTCGTCTCTGTGAAGTGGATGGTGGGCATGTGCACTCCTTCGATTGAGCGAAGAAGTCGTCGGCGGCGTTCTCGGTCCGCATGAACTCCCGCATTGCCGGCTCATCGAAGACAGCCCTACAGGATATCGTCGACGCCTCCTTCGGGGCGTTTGCTGCCCTGTTGCCCATTCTGCCCGACCCACCTGCACCGGGGGTTCGGATCGGCTACCCGCCCGGCGAGGACGACGGGCGCCGCACCCCGACCCCAGGAGTGGATCAATATTTTCACTGCCACGCCTGACCTGCTCCATCGCCGTCGCCGAGGAGCTGCATTTCGGCCGGCGACCCGGGCACAGTCGCGATCGGCTTCACCGGCGCCTCGGCCCACGCCGTCCTGCCGCAACTGCTCGGTGCCGCTCAGGAGGACTTCCGACGTCGAACTTGTTCTGCGCGAGATGGTTTCGTCCGCTCAAAGCATGCGGCCCGACGGCGTGGTGTTCAAAACTCTGACAGCCATCCGGGATCGGCCGGTGCAGTTGCACGCGGCGTGGCGTACCGACAATCACAATCCGGCGCCGGCCCGGATGATGAAAGATATTCTGCCGCAGCGGAATGGATTTGACCGCGCGTCCTCAGTGGTAGATTGCGACGCCCAGCATCACGATCCACACGAGGCCCAGCAGTTGCAGGCGGATGCTGTGCAGGGCTATCTCCTCCGGTTCGTCGGCCTCGCCCGCGTCGACCGATACCGCGAAGTACAGCACGGCGATGGTGAAGGGGATCAACGACAGCTCGAACCAGATGCTGCCGGATCGGGCGGCGCGTTCGAAGCCTCACAGGCTGTAGAACACGACCAGCGCGGTCGCGGCCAAGTGTCCATACGAAGCGCAGATAGGTCGGGGTGTAGTACTGCAACGATGGGCGCAGGCGGGCGCCGTTCCCACGGGCATTCGTCAACTCCGCGTAGCGTTTTCCCGCGGCGAAGAAGATCGAACCGGACGCCATCACCAGCAGGAACCACATCGACAGCGAGATCTCGGCGGCAACACCGCCCGCTATGGCGCGCAGCAGGAATCCGGCGGCGACGAGGCAGATGTCGATCACCGCGACGTTCGTGAGCGCGAGCCGGTAGGCCAGCTGCACGGAAATGGCGAGCGCGACCAGAAGTGACGCGGCCAGCAGCACCACCGCGGACACCCACGCCCCTCGCACCGATACGGCCCCGGCCGCGATCGGGTTGGAGCGAACAGCCGGATGCGCGCGATCGGATGCCGCGGTCGTCGCGTCGTCGATCGGGTAGATGCCCGAGGACGCCAGGCAGAAGACCACGAAAGCCACTGCGACCCTGCCTGCGGTGGCCGCGTCGACGACGTCCTTGCCGCGATATTCCTGGCGGCGCCGGCGGTAGGCTGGAGCCGGCACCGCCGGAAAGGGACTTTGGTCCATGACCAGGCGGCAACCAGCTGATTAGGGTGAATACATCATCGATACCACCCGATTGGATGCCCCACCATGATCAAGGTGTTCCTGGTCGACGATCACGAGATCGTCCGGCGCGGCCTGAGCGATCTGCTCGACGGCGACCAGGATCTGACCGTCGTGGGTGAGGCGGGAACGGTGGCGCAAGCCCTGGCCCGGATCCCCGCACTGCGCCCCGACGTGGCGGTACTCGATGTGCGCCTGCCCGATGGCAACGGCATCGAACTGTGCCGTGAGCTGCTGTCCAAAATGGACGGCCTGCGCTGCCTGATCCTGACTTCGTTCACCGACGAACACGCGATGCTGGATGCGATTCTGGCCGGGGCCAGTGGATACGTCGTCAAGGACATCAAGGGCATGGAACTCGCGCGCGCGATCAAGGACGTCGGATCCGGCAAGTCGCTGCTCGACAACCGGGCCGCGGCGGTGCTCATGGATCAGTTGCGGCACGGCACCGAACCGGAAGGCCCGTTGGCCACCCTCACCGATCAGGAACGCAGACTTCTCGACCTGCTCGGCGAGGGCCTGACCAACCGGCAGATCGCCGAGCGCATGTTCCTGGCGGAGAAGACCGTCAAGAACTACGTCTCGCGACTGCTGGCGAAACTCGGCATGCAGCGTCGCACGCAGGCCGCCGTCTATGCCACCAGAATCCATTCCGAGCATCCCCCGAACTAGCGTTCACGGAAGGACCATCGGCCCCTGCGGTGAGGGACAACGACGGTACCTGTGCTCGAAAAGCCCTGTGAGACTTGCACTATGACCATGACAGCACATCCGGCAGCCCGAAACAGGCCCGACGGGCCGATGGTCGCGGCGGCCCTCCGCCTTGCCCAGCATGCGCCCTCGGTCCACAACACCCGGCCGTGGCGATGGCATTTCGACGGCGAACGACTGCACTTGTTCCGCGATCGCGATCGGATGTCGGCCGACGACCCGTACAGCCGAGAAGACACGATCAGTGGCGGAGCGGTTCTCCACCACGACTTCCCTCAGATCCTCATCCGGGTGGGCACCTCCCCGGATGACGGAGCACAGCCGCACACAGCACCGCGGCACCGGGCGGGCGACGTCCTCACCGCACTCTGACGGCACCGGTTCTCACGGAGTTCCGATGGGGCGGCACATCATTCGCCACTCCCGTGCCAGCGCGGCACGGCGCCCGGTCCCGAACAACCATGTCGCCGCCGCCACCAGTGCGACCGTGCCGCCACCGATTTCGATGAACGTCGTCAACGCGGTGCCGATACCTCGTATCGCGGCGGTGTCGGCCGGTAGCGGCGGGTCGGTCATATTCCCGTCGGGCCCCAGCCAGATCGTCGTCTGGTCGCCGCGGCGGACCGAATCGGCGACCGGAGCGGTCGCGGAACCGGTATGACCGTCGTGGGCCCATCGCACGGTCGCCTCGGTCCGCTGGGCCGAGAGTTGCATCCCGGTCGTGGTCGTCCGGATCGGATCGGCGGCGACGGTCGCCGAGATCCGGGTCTTCGCGACGTCGGCCACCCGGATCCGCTCCGCCGCGTCGGTGTAATGCGCGGTCCCGATCGCCGCCGACACCGGCACCGCGGCCAGCAGCACCAGCACGGCCAGGATCCGCATCACCGCCTCGGCCCGATCCGATGCCCGCATCAGCCGATTACCGCTCCACGGACCACAGCGCCATGTGCGGACCGGCAGCGACGGATATTCAGCCATCGTCGGGCTCCTCACATGTGCGACGACCTCGCCGAGCCGGTCCGTCGCGATATGCCGCGGACCGCGGTGTCGATTATCAGCATCGCGCGCACGATGGTCGCCGGGCACGGCCGAAAGTCACCGGAATGCCGGTCTTCGGACAGTGCCTTCCTCAGAAATCTGACAGGCCGGACCAATAGCGCGCTCATAGACAGCGAGGAATATCGATCCGGACAGCATGAATCACGCACTGATCCGTGATTCCCGATCGAGCGGCCGAGGGCTGCCACGACCGACCTCGGCGTGGACGCGCGCGTTCGACTGCAAACAGGGAGGAATGATGATCGAGGCATACCGGCTCACGAAGCGATATGGGGAGAAGACCGCGGTGGACGGGCTGGACTTCACCGTCCGCCCCGGCGTGGTGACCGGCTTTCTGGGGCCGAACGGTGCCGGGAAGTCCACCACGATGCGAATGATCGTCGGTCTCGACGCACCGAGCAGCGGATCGGTGACTGTCAACGGCCGCCGCTACGCCGAGCATTCCGCACCGCTGCAGGAGCTCGGCGAGTTACTGGAGGCGGTGGCCGGCAAACGGGCCGGGGGTCTCTCACTCGGTATGGGCCAGCGGCTCGGAATCGCCGCGGCACTACTGGGCGATCCGGAGACCGTCATGCTCGACGAGCCGGTCAACGGACTCGACCCCGAGGGCGTGCTGTGGATCCGCAACCTGCTCATCGCCCTCGCCGGTGAGGGACGTACGGTCTTCGTCTCTTCCCATCTGATGAGCGAAATGGCTTTGGTAGCAGAGCATCTCGTCATCATCGGTCGCGGCCGCCTGCTCGCCGACACGACGGTGACCGAACTGGTCGGCCGAGCCGATGGCGACACGGTCACCGTCGCGAGCGCGGACCCGGCGAAGTTGAGGGAGGTACTGGCCAGGCCCGGTGTGCGGATCACCGGACGCGCCGAGACCCTGCGGGTTACCGGAATGTCCTCGCGCACAATCGGATCCACGGCTGCCGAGCACGGCATCGCGTTGCACGAACTGACCGCACAGACCGGTTCGCTGGAACAGGCATTCATGGACCTGACCCGGGACTCCGTCGAATACCACGGCGGCACCGGTATCGAATCTCTCGAGCGGGCGGCATGACCGCGACCGTCGACCGGACGTCACAATCCACCCGGCCCGGCTACCGGGTGACCGGGATTCGGGTACTGCGGTCGGAGTGGACGAAACTGTGGTCCTTGCGCTCCACCTGGATCACCCTCGGACTCGGGCTGTTGTTCCTGGTGGGCTTCGGCGTCATCGCCGCCGTCCAATACGAGTCCAAGGTCCGGGCGGGCGGGACGCTCGACACCCAGTGGGCAGGTTCGACCGTACTGAGCCTGTCCCTGTTCGGTATCGACTTCGCGGAACTGACGCTGGGTGTACTCCTCAGCTGGACGATCCTCGCAGCGACCGTGGCCGCGTACCGTCTGGCGTGCACCGACGCATGAGGGAATACTGGTGGATCGGGGAATCGGACGCACCCGCTGCCTACCAGGTCCGTCACCGCTGCCGGACGTTGCGCCCGTCTCCGGACTCGATCACAGGACGGCCGAGCGAAATCACGGATAGAACCCGGTCGGCCGGGTCGACATCACTTCCGACGGGGAGTGCGAACGCGAACAACAGCAAATGTTCAGCAATTATACTGGGCGTGGATCGAGCGCGGACCTGAGCCTGTTCCGGTGTCGAGCGGTTCCGCGACCGGAGGTGGTCACATTGACAATGATCCGGGAACTGTCACTCCCCCTGTCCGGATTGCTCGTTCAATGGCGCACCGACGACGGGTACTCACGTATCACGCCCCCTCCCGGTGCGTCTCCGCTGACCAGCAGCATCACTGCGTGGCAACCATGCACAGGGGCTGACACGATATACGCGGCATCCGGCCACGCGAGCGACAGCGCGGACCCATGGTGGGCAGTGTGGGGCACATGCCCACCGGGCACGAACGAAGTCGTGGTCGTGCTGCCCGACGGCGCCACCCCGCCGGTCGAGCGCGCGGATCGACTGTGGGCCGCCGAATGGGCCGGGCAGCCACGATCCGTCCGCGTTCGTATCGGAAAACACGAGGCAGCGGTGCCGTTCGAGGTCCCCTCCTTCATGAGCTCCTGCGGTACCGAGCCCCGGACCGGTCGCATTTCCTCGGGTTGGGCGCAGTTCGCCGGGTAGAGGCAGTCATGTCCGGGCTACCGCAACCGATTTGGTGTCGAGGAACCCATCGAGGGCCGCGAGACGTCCGCGATCTTCGACGCCGATCAGTTCGGCGCTGATTACCGTGGCCGCCCGCAGAGCTTGAATCGGGGGCGTGTGCGGCAACCCGGATCCCGGCACGGTGCGCTTCGTCGACAATGGCGGCAAGCTCCTCGCCGGAATACTGCTGAGCGCCGGCGACGATCCCGTGGGGCGGTCGTACCGCGCCCCCCGCCCATCACCCTTGTTAGCGAACGCTCACTAGATTCTGCTCCACTCCTGTGTAATCATCATTACCGATTGCCAAGAGTGTGATTCTCCGCGCAGTGCGGAGGGTCACTTCCTACCGCGCTTCTCCCAGCCGGAGCGGCTCGGCGAAAGGATGGGACAGTGAGTAACGCCGTCGATGTCGATCCTGTGGTCGAAAACTCGAGCTCGGGGATCATCCCGGTCTTCGACCCGTCCACCGAGGAACAGATCGCGGAGGTCGCCGATTCGGACCGGAAGGCCGTCGACGCGGCGGTGGCCCGGGCGCGCGAGACCTTCGAATCGGGTGTCTGGCGCAAGCAGCCGGCGGCGCACCGCGCGGAGGTGCTCTTCCGGGCCGCGGACATCATCCGCGAGCGCATCGATCAACTCGCCGAGATCGAGGCCCGTGACAACGGCATGAACGCCACCGCCGCGCGCCACATCATCAAGGTGTCGGTCGAGATGCTGGTGTATTACGCGGGCTGGGTCGGCAAGATCCACGGTGAGTCCAGCAATCTCGTATCCGATGGTCTGCTCGGCGAATTCGAGAACTATCACACCTTCACCCAGTACGAGCCGGTAGGCGTCGTCGGCCTGATCATCCCCTGGAACGGGCCGTTCTTCGTCGCGATGCTCAAGGTGGCGCCCGCTCTCGCGGCCGGTTGCAGCGCGGTCCTCAAGCCCGCCGAGGAGACGCCGCTGACCGCACTGAAACTGGAGGAGATCTTCCGCGAGGCGGGTCTGCCCGACGGCGTTCTGAACGTCGTGACCGGCTACGGCGAGACCACCGGTGCGGCGCTCACCGCGCATCCGAACGTCGACAAGATCTCGTTCACCGGATCGACCGAGGTCGGACGGCTGATCGTCAGTGCCGCCGCCGGCAATCTCAAGCGCCTGACCCTCGAACTGGGCGGCAAGTCACCACTGATCATGTTCGACGACGCCAATCTCGACAAGGCGATTCTGGGCGCCGGGATGGGCTTGCTCGCCGGTTCGGGGCAGAACTGCTCGTGCACCTCGCGCATCTATGTCCAACGCGGCATCTACGAACAGGTCGTCGACGGCCTGGCCAACCTCGCCAAGATGCTGCCGATGGGCGGCAGCGACGATCCCAATTCGGTGCTGGGGCCGCTGATCAGCGAAAAGCAGCGTCAACGGGTCGCTGGCATCGTCAACGACGGCGTGGCCGGTGGCGCGCAGGTGGTGACCGGTGGCCAGGTGATGGACCGTCGCGGCTACTTCTACGAGGCCACGATCGTCACCGGCACCACACCCGATATGCGCCTGATCCGCGAGGAGATCTTCGGGCCGGTCGGCTCGGTCATCCCGTTCGACGACGAGGACGAGGCCATCGCGGCCGCGAACGACACCGACTACGGGCTCGCCGGTTCCATCTGGACCGAGAACCTCGGCCGCGCCCATCGTGTCGTGAATGAGCTTCGCGCAGGCCAGGTCTGGGTCAACTCCGCCCTCGCCTCGGATCCCTCGATGCCGATCTCGGGGCACAAGCAGTCCGGCTGGGGTGGAGAGCGCGGCCGCAAGGGCATCGAGGCCTACTTCAACCTGAAATCCGTCTATATCGGTCACTGATCGGCTGCCGGCCTTCGCGCTGTCCTCGGTGTCATCGACGGTGTCGTCCGGGTCGACATCGGCGACGACGAGGAGGATTGACGGCACCGCGATCGCGTGCGTTTCGGCCGACCGGAACCGGGTAGCCGCAGGCTGACAGCGATGCCAGGTGCACGGTGAATTCGCCACCGGCCACTGGCTGCGCGCCGGATTCGCCAAGCGCGCGTGGGATGCCCGTTGTAGTTCTCGAACAGGACGGCGATCATGTTCCTTCTGCGTCTGCCCGGCGTATACAGCCCTCAAGCCGATACCGCACTGCTGATGCGTGCCGCGGGTCACCCGTCGATACCGCGCGGTGGGCGAGTGCTGGATATGTGCACCGGAACCGGCGCCTTGGCGATCGACGCGGTGCGCAAGGGCGCCGACAGCGTGACAGCCATCGACTTGTCCTGGCGGGCATTGCTTTCCGCCTGGGCCAACAGCCGTCTGCACCGGGTGTCGGTCGATCTCCGGCATGCCGATTCGACCCGTTACGAGGACGGATGCGGCTACGACCTCGTGCTGGCCAACCCGCCCTATGTGCCGGGTCCGCACAACGGCTCGGCACGGGGTGCGGCCCGCGCATGGGATGCGGGGCCGGCCGGACGCGACGTGCTCGACCCCCTGTGCCGGATGCTGCCGCGGTTGATGAATCCGAATGCCACGGGCCTGATTGTGCATTCGGCCCTGTGCGATCCCGGCCTGACCGTCGGCCGATTACGGGCGGGTGGGCTGAAAGCCTCGGTGGTGTCGCAGGCGTACGTGGCGTTCGGCCCGGTGCTCACCGCTCGCGCGGGAGCCTTGGAGGCCGCCGGTCTGCTCAACGCCGGACAGCGGGTCGAGCGGCTGGTGGTCATCCGAGCCGACCGGCCCGACGATGCGCGGATTCAATGACGCCGGCGGCGGCGATGCGAGGTATCACAGAGCGGATAGATGCCCGATCGGTGGCAGGTACACACCGCCACGACGAAACGATCACAATGGATAACGCTCCCGTCGGCGGTGACCAGGTCGACCGGCCCCTCCACCAGGACAGGACCGCCGCTGGTCAGCGTGACCCGTCTCCGCCGCTCCCCCGAGCGCGCAACGCCTTCGGGGTCACCGGGCATATCCCTCACCACCTTCGCTCACCTGCCGGGCACGCTGAGCCGTCCGGTTCCGCACCGTCCCGACCGGCATGCAGCGAACTGGTACCGGCGGTCCAGCATTCGAGCAGCGTGTCCCCGAACGCGCGCTCCAATAATTCGGTGGCCTGAATACCGAATACCACCGACTCGGTGAGCGCCGGCTCGCGATCGACGAGGTCGCCGATCACATCCCTGCGCATCACCTGTTCGTGCACGGCGTCAGCCTCGACATGTTCGGTGTAGAACCGCACGCATGCCGGGTGCGCGTCGAGCCGGCGCAGAGTGTCGACCATCCGCCGGGCCGCCGGTGGCGATCCGATCTCGACCGTCGCGAAGTGCCCGACCAATGCGCCGCGCAACTGCCGATGCAGACCGAACAGCGACATCATGTTCACCACGGCCAGCATCGGGGCGGGAACCGCGTCGAGATAGTGCAGATACTCGTTGTTCAGGCCCGCGCCCGCGAGCAGGTCGGCGAACAACCGGGCGTGAATATCCTCGCCACGGCCCGCGCCGAATTCGTCGTAGGCGACCGCGACCAGGCCCGCTTTCGCGGTGCCGCGCAGGCGCGGAATTGCCCAGACGTATGGATCGGCTTCCTTCAGGTGATAGATCGACCGGTGCGCGAAGTATTCGCACACGTGCCACCAGCGACCCTCCTCGAGTAAGAAGTCACCCACTCCTTCGGCTTCGTCCGGTTCGGTGGTCAACTCGCGGAGCTCTGCGTCGAGGTCGGCGCCGCCGAGCACATCGCGCCGTAGTGCGGTCAGAAAGCGATCTTCCAGCCGGGCCCGCAACCGCAGCAGTTCCGGGTCCCACTCCCAGCCGGGATCGACGGAATCGAAACCGCCGTAATGTAATTCGTAGCAGGTGTGCAGAGCGAGCTGGAGGTCGTCGCCGTAGGGGTCGGCCTCCGTGACATCGACATCGACGGCACCGGACCGGCCGCGCAGTACGGCGTCGACGATGCCGGAGAGTTCGCCGCGCGGGGCCGGCAGCACCGCCGCGCCGCCATTGATGACCGGCGACCGGGCAACCGTATCGCCCGTCGCCGCATCGCTCCCGCGAAGTGGCGGCCTTACTTCGACGGGTGATATCTCCATACGCCGCGCGTACCCGGCGGTCTTGCGTTCAATCTCCGGAGCGGCGGACGATCGGTGCGAGTTCAGCTGTGCTGCGGGACCGATTCACGGGTCGTCGCGCGGAGCCGGTCGCGCAATTCGCTGTCGAAGAACTCGATGAATCCGTCCGGATCCGGACCGGCGTTCTGCAGCACCAAACGATCGAAGCCCGCGTCGAGACAGGGGCCCACCGCACGCAGGTAATCGCCGGCGTCGGCACCGCAGGTGAACTGGCGGCGGATGTCGTCTTCACGGACGGTCGCGGTGGCCGCCGCGAAATTGACCGGATTCGGCAACTCACTCATTACTTTCCACCCGGTCACCGCCCATCTCGAACTCTCGAGTGCCGCCCGCACCGCGGCACCGCTGTCGGGTGCCCAGGCGACGGGGATTTCCACATACCGCGGACCCCCGCCGCCGGCCGCGCGGTAGTGCTGGACCAGCTCGGGTGACGGCTCGGTGGCGAAGAGTCCGTCACCGAGCTCACCGGCGATCTTCGCGGCGTCCGGACCGCCCGCCGCGACCGCTATCAGCGGCAGCCGATCGGGCAGATCGAAGATTCGCGCATCCGAAAGCTGTAAATACTCACCGCGATAGGAGTGATATCCGCCGCGCCACAACAACCGGATGATTTCCAATGCCTCCCGCAGCCTGCGATGGCGACCATGAACGGAATCCGGGAATCCGGGCCCGACCACATGCTCGTTGAGCCGCTCGCCGGACCCCACTCCGAAGGTGAACCGCCCGTCGGAGAGCAGCGCGATCGTGGCGGCGGCCTGCGCCACGATCGCGGGGTGATAGCGCACCGACGGGCAGGTGACTCCCGTCGCCAGCTCGATCCGGTCGGTGCGCGCGGCGATAGCCCCGAGCACCGACCATGCGAACGGCGAGTGTCCCTGGTTGTCGAGCCAGGGGTGAAAGTGGTCGCTGATCTCGACGAAATCGAATCCCGCCCGCTCGGCGAGGACCGCCTGGCGGACCAGTTCCGAGGGACCGTACGCTTCCGAGGCCAGCTTGTAACCGATCTGCGCCATCGCCATCGCCCCTCTCAGGCGGCTTGGGCCTGCCACATCCAGTGCAACTGTTCCAAGCGCGCCGCGATCGAGATGAGCAGGTCCTGGGTGACCGGGTCCGCCTTCTCCGACGCCTCGATATGTTCGCGCAGCCGGCGTATGACCGCGGCCAATGTCGCGACGATGGCGGCGACGACGTCACCGTCCTGCTGCCATCCCGAAGGAAATGTGTCGGCGTTCGAACTCTCGGCGACAGTACGTGCCCGCCCGTCGGGGCTGACACCGATGGCCGTCGCGCGTTCGGCGGCCGCATCGGTGAAGTCCCGGGCCGTGTCGACCAGTTCGTCCAGAGCCAGGTGCACGGTGCGGAATCGCGGTCCGATCACATTCCAATGTGCCTGCTTGCCGATCAGGCTCAGATTGATCAGATCCACCACGGTCGCGGACAACGCTTCGCCGGCGATGCGCTGCTGTTCCGGGTCGAGAACGGTGGTGATCGGATAGGTGGTCGTTGCGGAGTTGGCCACGGTGTGTCCTTTCATTCGCTGACGAACATCGTTCGTCCTACCCGGCCCTGCCGCTCCGAAACAGAACCGACGCTTCTCGTGCCGACGCTCACACCGCTTCTTCTTCTCCGGTTTCTGTCCGTGGAGGCGGGTATCCGCCCGTCAGATCGACCATCGGAGGGCGAAAGGAGATCCCGCCATGCGGTCCACCGCGGCTCACAAACTGATCGGTTCCCACCTCGTCTCGGGTGAGATGACACCTGGCACCGATATCGGGATACATGTCGACCAGACGCTCACCCAGGACGCCACCGGCACACTGGTGATGCAGGAACTCGAGGCACTCGAACTCGATCGGGCGCGCACCGAGGTCAGCGTGCAGTACGTCGACCACAATCTGCTACAGACCGACGAGAAGAACGCCGAGGATCACGAATATCTGCGCACCGCGGCACAACGGTTCGGTCTGTGGTTCTCCAAACCAGGCAACGGGGTCTCGCACCCCACTCATATGCAGCGGTTCGGTGTACCCGGAAAAACCATGGCGGGGTCCGATTCCCACACCCCGGCCGCCGGTTCACTCGGAATGCTGGCGATCGGGGTGGGCGGATTGGAAGTGGCGCTGGCGATTTCGGGTGAGCCACTGCGCACCCGGATGCCGCAGGTGTGGGGTGTCCGGCTGGAAGGGGAACTGCCGCAGTGGTGTTCGGCCAAGGATGTGATCCTCGAGATGTTGCGGCGGCACGGTGTGAGCGGAGGTGTCGGCCGGATCATCGAATATCATGGTCCCGGGCTGGCGGGCCTCACTGCCATGGATCGCCATGTCATCGCCAATATGGGTGCCGAGCTCGGCGCGACCACCACGGTATTTCCCAGTGACGAGGCCGTCCGGGATTTCCTGCGCGCGGAGGACCGGGAGGGTGATTGGACCGCCCTCGCCGCCGACGAGGACGCCGCCTACGACATCGAGGAAACCATTGATCTGTCGAGTATCGAGCCACTTATCGCGCGGCCGTCCTCACCGGGTGACGTGGTTCCCGTTCGCGATGTCGCCGGCGAGGAGATCGCCCAGGTGGTGATCGGTTCCAGCGCCAATCCGGGCCTGCGCGATTTCGCTGTCGCGGCGGCGATGGTGGCCGGGCGTCAAACCGTTCCGCAGGTCAGTTTCGACGTGAATCCGACATCTCGGGAGATCCTGTCCGATCTCATGCGAATGGGTGCCACAACCGAACTGGTCACCAGCGGCGCACGGATTCATCAAGCGGGGTGCATGGGCTGTATCGGAATGGGCCAAGCGCCGGCGCCGGGCCGCAATTCGCTGCGCACGATGCCCCGCAATTTTCCGGGGCGATCGGGTACGACCGATGATTCGGTATGGCTGTGTTCACCCGAGACCGCGGCCGCGTCGGCATTGACCGGAGTGATCACCGATCCACGGGACTGGGCCGAGCGAGAGCGCGTGACATATCCGGTACTCGCACTGCCGCAACACCATTCGGTCAATACGGCCATGCTGGTCGAACCGCTCGATCCGGACTCGGCCCGGCGAGTGCACCCGGTGAAGGGCCCCAACATCTCCAGCCTGCCGGACCTCGACCCACTCCCCGACCGCCTGCGGGCGCCGGTGTTGCTGAAGGTGGGCGACGATATCTCCACCGACGACATATCCCCGGCCGGCGCCCGGGCACTGCCGTTCCGATCCAACATTCCCGAGCTGGCGAAGTTCACCTTCACCCGGGTCGACGATTCCTATCCGGAACGTGCCGTGAATACCCTCGGCTCCGGCCACATCATCGTCGGCGGAAGCAACTACGGTCAGGGCTCTTCGCGCGAACATGCCGCGATAGCACCGCGATACCTCGGATTGCGCGCCGTCATCGCGAAATCGTTCGCCCGCATCCACTGGCAGAACCTCGCCAATTTCGGTGTCCTGGCACTCGAATTCGACAATCCTGCCGACTACGACACCATCGACCGCGACGATGTGCTGAGCCTGGAAGATATCCGCGGCACTCTCGCCGCCGGGGAACCGATTCGGGTGAACAACCTGACCAAGGATCGTTCTTTCATTGTGCGCCACCATCTTTCGCCCCGTCAGATTCAGGACGTACTGGCCGGCGGTTTGATTCCGCGGCTGGCCCGATCCAGTCGCCCGCTCACGGTGGGTGCATCCGTTGCCACAGCGGATGGCCGACCCACACGAGGATGAACAAACCCGCGCACGCGACGCCCGCGATCGTGCCGGCGACCGGACCGGCCACGGTGTCGAAGATCAGTACGGCCACGCCGGTGAGGGCCAATCCGAGCAGGATCAGCCCGATCATCGCGAAATGGTGCGCCGAGCCGACGACGCTGGCCATCCGGTGCATGCGGAACAACACCCGGTGCGCAGCCACCGGAGCGGATAGGAACACCGTGGCGGTAATCGACGCCGCGACAACAGCGAGATACAGATCCCGCATCGGGGTGGAGAGGGTCTCGAAGCGTGCCTGGAACGGCAGGGTGAGCAGAAATCCGGTCAGCAACTGCACACCCGTCTGAACCACGCGCAGTTCCTGCAACAACTCCGTGAGATTCCTGTCGAGGCGAGCGCCACCGGTCTCGTCGCGGTCGTAACGATTCGATTCGTGAGCAGGGCCGTCGGCACTCATCTCCGGTCAACTCCGTCCTACGCTCCCCCCTCCCAGGTGCGGCTAGCGTGGAAAGCTTCCGCTGCGCCGGCCGAATCCGACAGTGATGGGAAACCCACCCCGGACCCGGTCATAGGAACCGATATCCGTGGTCGGAGTGTCGGTCACCGTGCGGATCACGTGCCAGCCGAACCCGTTCTCGTCCATGACATCCCGGGTCACGGCCATGGTGCTGATGCACACCGTGATCCGGCCCGCCTCGACGGTGAGATCGCAATTGATCGTGCAACCATCGACAGCCACCTCGACCAGACCCGTGGTGATCTCATTGATCGCCACTTGCAGATCGGTAACCTCGTCGAGTGCGAAGTCGGCGAGCAGCAGGGCCGTTTCGGTGAGTCCGCGCAACATCGTGAGATGGCGATGGTCGGCGGGAACCCGCACTGCTACCGCCGTCGCTGCGTCGTACTTCTCGCTGATCACGGCCTCGAATTCTCCCTCCGCACCGGCTCGAACCGGTCTGCGCGACCGGAGCCGGTCATCGTGTCGGAGTCCTTCTCTACGGCTGCGTGCGCAGCCCGCCGCGCGGGCCCGACCGCGGGTGTCCCGCGATCGGACCCTGGGCGTCAGGCATCGTCATGCTGGTGGGCGCGTTCGCGCGCCTCGTGGGCTTCGGCCTTGCTGCGTTCCTTTTCCGCCTCGGCCTCCTTCTTGGCGGCCTCACGCTGCGCATCGCCGCGATCCTGCTGGGCACGGCCCTCGCGCCGCAGTGAATCGTCCCCGGCCGCAGCGCCGGCGACTTCCTTCGCCTTTCCCTTCACGCCTTCGACGACGCCTTCCAAACCTTCACGGGCACCGGTCTTTTCGTGCTCGGACAAGACATCCACCTCCCAATCGTGGAATCGGCTGACGCTGGCGTGCTACCCGGGTGCCGGGGACCCAAACAGGGCGTCTCGGATCGGCCTTGCCGGGGGTGGGCACGGACGCGCCGCGAGGTCGCCGGGCGTTTTTGGCGGCGGCCACATGGGGTATCCGGTTGTTATCGGGCTCACGTGACAACGAGAGGATCTCGCATGACACAGGAACCGATGTTCGATACGAGGCCGCGCGCCCGGCACGGACCCAACAGCTACGACAACATCGAGCCCTGGTTCGACAAGCTGGCCGGATACGACGCCGAGGACCCCGAGCGCGAGGCCACGCGCAGCGAAATCGTGCGGCTGTGCCTGCCGCTGGCCGACCACATCGCGTGCCGCTTCAGCGGGCGCGGGGAGAGCTACGACGATCTGCACCAGGTGGCCCGGCTCGGCCTGGTCCTGGCGGTGGACCGGTACGACATCACCCGCGGCACGTCGTTCCTGTCGTTCGCGATACCGACGATGATGGGCGAGGTTCGGCGCCACTTCCGCGACGTGACCTGGGCAACCCGGGTGCCGCGCCGGCTCAAGGAACTGCGCACGCTGCTGGGCCCGGCGACCGATCGGCTCGCCCAGCGACTGGGCCGCATGCCCACCGCCGCCGAGCTGTCCACCGAGCTCGATACCGATATCGTCGAGGTCGGCCGGGCGATTGCCGCGGGTAACGCCTACCGCTCCGATTCGCTCGACGAGATGATTCTCGCCGACGAGAACGAGACCTTCCCGGTCAACGCGAGCATCGGCGTCGAGGAACCCTGTTACGAGCTCACCGAGAACGCGATGGCGGTCCGCCCGCTCATCGCGAAGCTGCCGGGCCGGGAACGCCGCATTCTGATCATGCGGTTCTTCGAGTCCCGCACGCAGTCGCAGATCGCACGGACGCTGAACATCTCCCAGATGCAGGTTTCCCGCATTCTGGCGCGCACCCTGCGTCGCCTGAAGGCTCAGGCATTGTGCGAGGAAGCCGGCCGCGGGCCGACCATGCCCGACTCCGCCGACGATCAGGGAGTTGCCTGCCGCGGTATGAAGGTCCGGTAAGCAAGCCAGACGATGAATGCCTGGTGGTCGAGCGGAACTGTCAACGGCACCGAAAGCCATTGCCGGTGAATGAAAAAGGCGGTGAACCAGCCGTTACCCAGGAGGTCGCCGTCCTCGGTGACGGTGTACCGGTCACCCTTGCGCGGCACCATCAGGTAGGAGCGCTCCCCCGCCTGGATATTCCACGCGTACTCCGCGATCCGGGCGGTGGTGGCCGTCATGGTCGGCGGAACCGACGGTGGGGCCAGTGGGTCGGCACCGGCGGGCACGGGATACGCGCGCGTATCGACGGTGGAGTGGTTGTTGAAAGCCAGCGTCGCCGTGGGCAGATACGCGACGGCACGCCCGCGCCGTTGCGCGAGCCGCCCGGCGGGCTCATCGTCATGGGTCAGTTCCAGGCGGCGCCACCTGCCCCGAGCTACCAGCATTCTCCGACGATAACCTCTGGACCGACCCAGCGGTGTGAGCGCGAGTTCCCGCGCGGACTCGCGTTGCTGACGAAGGTTTAGCTACCGGTGAGAGTTGCCGTTGGTGGCCGCTGCGCCTGCGATAACCAGATCGAGACACTCGCGGAACAGGTCGTCGACTGTGCGGCCTGGCCGGAAGTATTCGGTGATGCCGGCCGTCACGGTCGGGTGCTGCTCGGCGAATGCCGCCATGTCGAAGTCGTTGACCGCGTCCGGGTCCGGGCGCGGGGCTTGTTCTTCAAGGACGTGGCCCACAGTGAAACGCTCCACCGTGAGCACGATCACCCGAGCCCGGTGCAACGGAACACCCTGTACCACCAGTGTTCTCATCGCAAGTTCGGAGATGTCGGCCATCTTCAGCGAGAGCTGGGAAGCCGACAGCACACGCGCACCGTCGGGGTGGGCCAGCAGCGCGCGCCGCAGCCGCTGCGCCAGCCCGCCGAGCCAGTCCTGCCAGAGCTCCCGTGGCGCCGGCTGTGACAGCTCGCCGAACTCCTGATCGAGGATCGCTTCGGCGAGCGCGGTGACCAAAGCCGCCTTGCTGGACAGATGCCAATACAGGGTCGGCTGCCGCACACCCAGTCGTGCGGCCAGCTTGCGCAGGGTCACACCGTCGAGACCTTCGGCATCCAGCAATGCGACCGCCTCGGTGACGATGCGCTGTCGGTCCAGTGTCAATGCACACCTCCGACCACGACTCTATCAGTGATAGAGTCGTCTCTATCACTGATAGAGACGCTGATGTGAGTCGTCACCGGCGCCGAATACTCAGGAGGATCAAATGACACATCAGCGGATCGCCGCCCTCTTCGGTCGGGAGCTGCGATGAAGGCCGCGGTTTTGCACGAGATCGGGAGCGTTCCCCGATACGAAGACTTTCCGGATCCGGTGGCCGGTGAGGATGAAGTGATCATCGATGTGAAGGCCGTCGCGGTCGAGAATGTCGACAAGGCCATCGCAGCCGGAACACATTACGCCAGTGGACAATTCCTCACCGAACTCCCCGCGATACCGGCCTTCGACGGCGTCGGCACACTGCCCGACGGCACCCTCGTCGGCTTCGGCAACCCCCGACGGCCCTACGGCGCTCTCGCGGAGAAGACCGTGGTGGCCGGCGCGGCGTACACCCCGATCCCCGAGGGTATCGATCCCGCCGTCGCTACTGTGCTGGCCACGGCCGTGATCGGCATGTCCATCACAACGGCCGCAGATTTCGTTCCCGGCGAGACGATAATGATCCAGGGGGCCACCGGGGTCGCGGGGCGGCTCGCGGTCCAGGTTGCCCGGTTACTCGGAGCGGGGCGGATCGTTGCGACCGGCCGTGACGACGATCAACTCCGCGCCGTACGAGCGCTCGGCGCCGACACGGTCATCAACACCGCCGTCAGCGACGACAAACTGGCGCGAGCGTTCACCGAAGCCGAAGGTGACGGCTATGACGTGGTCCTGGACTACCTGTGGGGACGGCCCACCGAGATCTTGTTGCGCACCCTGGTCCCGCAGTCGCTCGCGTTCGGAAAACCGACACGCGTGGTCCAGGTCGGAGCGTCCGCGGGCCGCGACATCGCGATCGCCGCCGACAGCCTGCGCACCTCCGGCGTCGAGATCTACGGTGCGGCCAAGGGGCTCGATGCGGAGACCATGGGCACGGTGTACGGGCAGATCGTGCAGTGGACACAAGCCGGAAAGCTCGCGTTCGACGTGGCGACGGTTCCGCTGAGCGATATCGAAACCGCGTGGCAGCGAACCGATCTGCGCGGGAAACGACTCGTCGTAGTCCCATGACTCCTGCTGGGAATGGGACGTATTCACAGCAGACGTGGCAGCCGCAAAAGCCCGGCCACATCACCGTTGCGGATTCGCAAGTTCGGTGGCCGGGCAGCCCGGCTGGATGTGGCCGCTCGATTCCCGTGCACGCTGATCGCAACGATGTTCCGGAACCGGCCGGATAGGCACACTGAGCGGGTGACGACAACGAATCCGCAACCCCGTGAGCCACCGCTACCGCGATCCCGATCTGACCGCATTGGCCCGGGCCAATCCCGTCATCGAATTACACGGCAGGTTCCGCTCGCCGCGACCGACTATCTCGAGTCGACCGTGCTCGGGAGGTCTACGCCGATGCCGCCGACACCGTGATCGCCGACTACGACGCTCGCCTGGCCGACTACAACTCCGAACACGCCCGCACCTCCGGGTGGACCGATGCGGCGCTCGCCCGCCTGAAGGACCGCGACAGCCTCGAGGGACGCCATCGGCTGCGTGAACAGCTGAGCCGCCAGGGACTGCCGTCGGATTAGCGCGGACATCCTCAGCCGCGGCCCGCGTTGCGCGCGGTGCCGCGATGGGCGGGCACGGTGGTGGGGTCCTCGGGCCAGGCGTGTTTGGGATAGCGGCCGCGCAGTTCGGCACGTACCCGGGGCCAGCCGGTCTGCCAGAACGAGGCCAGATCGGCGGTCACTGCCACCGGGCGCCGGGCGGGTGAAAGCAGATGCAGCACAATCGACACGCGGCCGTCGCCCAGGCGGGGTGCGTCCGTCCAGCCGAATACTTCCTGCACCTTGACCGCGAGCACCGGAGGATCGGTCGAATAGTCGATGCGCGGGTGACTGCCGGACGGGACCGCCAGCCGCTCCGGCGCCAAGTCGTCCATCCGGCCGGCCTCCGGCCAGGGCAGCAGGCGGCGCAATGCCTGTTCGGTATTGATGCGCGCGAGGTCGGCGCGGCGGCGAGCGGTGGCGAGTTCGGGACCCAGCCAGATATCGGCCGCGGCGAGCAGTGACTCGTCGTCCACCGCCGGCCACGGGGCTCCGAGGGTGCGGCGCAGGAAGTCCAGGCGCTGCCGCAGGGCGACCGCCTCGGAATTCCAGGACAGCAGGCCCACACCGGTCACCTCGAGTCCGCGGCGCACCGCGGCGGCGAGCAACCGGCGATCGGGTTTGCGAATAGTCTTCTCCGACAGGATGATCGCGCCCAGCCGCTCGACCCGCCGGGCGACCACATCGCCGTCGACCCAATCGATTTCGTCGTCGGTGGTCAGCAGATTCGACGCGGCGCGGCGGGCGAGCTGTTCGTCGGCGACCGCGGCCAGGCGGATGAAGCCCTCGGAGCGGCCGGGGTCCCGCGTCGCGACGCCGATCGCCAGCCACTGCGAATCCCCGGTTCCGGCCCCGGGCGGCAATGTCACCGCGGTTCCGCCGGCCATCAGATAACTCGAAGAGTCCGGCCCCCGGCGCCGCGCCAGCCGCTCCGGATGTGCCAGCGCGACAACATGAGCCGGGTCGTCGTCCGCACCGCGGCCCTCCACCAGGCGGGCCAGGCGCTCGACCTCGCGCCGCCAGCGAGCGGGCTGCTCGCGTCGCAGCGTCCGCAGCCCCGCCGTCAGATCGACACCGGATATCACGGTGTCGTCATCGAGGACCGTGACCACTTCCGCGGCCGTGCGCGCACCGACGACCGCCGCGCCGTCGAGCAATGCGCGCGCGAGCCGGGGATGTAATCCGATCCGGGCCATCCGCCGTCCGCGGTCGGTCACCGCACCGTCGTCGTCGACAGCGCCCAGCGCGCGCAATACCTCTCGCCCCGCGGCCAATCCGCCCGCCGGTGGGGCGTCCCACCAACTCAGAGCCTGCCCGTCGGCCGTGCCCCAGCAGGCCAGTTCCAATGCCAGCCGGGTCAGATCCGCTGTCCGGATCTCCGGCTCCGGATAGGCGGGAAGTGTGCTGTGCTCGTATTCGGGCCAGCATCGCCACACCCCACCTGGGCCCTCACGTCCGGCCCGCCCGGCTCGCTGCGCGGCCACCGCCGCCGAAACCCGAACTGTCGCAAGCCCTGACATCCCTCGTGCCCGATCCATGCGTGCGACCCTGGCGAGTCCCGAATCGACCACCGCCCGCACGCCGGGCACCGTCAGACTGGACTCCGCCACCGCCGTGGACAGCACCACTCGCCGCCGGGGTCCGGCCCGCAATGCCGCATCCTGGCGGCCGGCGGCGAGCCTGCCGTGCAACGGAACAACGTCCACCTCGTCGAGACCGTCCAGAAGTGTTGTCGTCCTGCGGATTTCGGCAGCGCCGGGAAGGAAGACCAGAATATCGTCCGCGGTGGCGGCGAGTGCGGCCCGGGTGGCGCGGGCGACGTGCGCTTCGATCCGCTCCCGCGGCAACGGCGGAACGTAGGTCGTGTCGACCGGATAGGTTCGCCCCTGCGCACGCACGACCGGTGCGGCGTGATCGCCACCCAGCAGTGCCGAAAGCCGTTCGGCCGCCACGGTCGCCGAGGTGGCGAGCACTCGCAGATCCGGCCGCAATCCCGCCCGGGCGTCCAGGAGCAGTGCCAGCAGCAGATCCGCGTCGAGATGTCGTTCGTGGCACTCGTCGAGCAGGACGATATCGACCCCGGCGAGTTCGGGGTCGTCCTGTAACCGTCGAACCAGCAGTCCGGAAGTGACGACCTCGATCCGGGTCTCCCGCCCGACTCGGCGCTCACCGCGGATCGAGTAGCCGACGGTTTCGCCCACCTGCTCGCCCAGCAACGCCGCCATCCGCGCGGCCGCCGCACGAGCCGCCAATCGCCGCGGCTCGGCCACCAGCACCCGGCCCGCGACACTCGCCGCCAGCGCCAGCGGAACCACGGTGGTCTTGCCCGTCCCGGGCGGCGCGACCAGCACGGCGGTCTCGTGCTCGGCCAGTGTCTCCACAAGGCGATCGAGCACACCGCGAATCGGCAGGTCGGGAAGCTCGGGCAGTTTCATTACCCACCAGTCTGAGGGCTCGGCCGCCGTCGGCGTTTACCGGTATGGCAAAGCGGGGTAATCGGCGCCGTAGTCCCCAGAGAGGAATACTCGTTGTGCGAATACTTCTGCGTCCCTTGACCCTCGCCGCCCTCACCATTCCGGCCCTGCTCCCGCTCGCGGCGCCCGCGAACGCCCAGCTGGCCGGTGACTTCCAGGATGCGCGCGTCGAGGTGTCACCCGGATGTGCCGGTACGGTCCGCGCAGAGGTATCAGTCACCCCGTTGCCGACCCACGTCGTGGGTGTCGGAGTCGGCGTGCTGTTCCGGTCGGACCGGCCCGATCCCGGCTGCTCGGCGACCACGACGGTGTCCTGGCGCAACACCGCGTCCGGAGCCTCCGGTTCCCAGGACGTCACGGTGTCGTCGGTACCGGAACCGGGCGGCCTGTTCCCCACCGATCACGGATACGCCCGCGTTCTGGCCGATACCGGCCCGGGCACGATCGTCGTCACCACGACCACCAACCCGGGCGAGGTCAGCGTCACCGTCTGACAACGAACCCGATGTCAGCGGCCCGGACTACGGTCCGGGCCGCTGTCGACAACGAACCGATATCGACACCGAGGTGACGCCGATCGAATCGACTGCCGCTGCATCCCAGCGCGGTCGATTAAATTGTCGCGGATGACAAAGGTTCCAAAGGTTCCCAGCAATTCGGTGACCTGGCCGGCGTATTCGTGGCCTTGATCGATCGCGAACCCGCCGCGTCAGGGGACGATACCGTCGAACTGCATCACCCAATACGGATGATTGGTGGTCGTGTTCCATTGCGACACATACAAAGTCACATCGGCAGCCGAGACGGAGCGTGGATGGACGAAGCCGCCGTAGAGCTGCGGGAAGGACCGGACCCAGAACCGCCACCATGGAACCGCGCCGAAGATCTGCGGCTTGGCCTCGGACCACACCCCGTCGATCGCGGATGCGGTACGGGTGGAGATGCAGTACCCGTCGACGTCGAAGTAGGACATCACCCACGTACCGGCGATATTCTTCACGCTCAGTTCACCGATGGGACCCATCCCCGCGAAAAGCGGGGTCGGCGCCGAAGCGCCCCAGTGCCACCCCGAACCGTCGTATCCCCAGAACTCGTATTCGGCACGAGTCTCGATGTGCTGCCAGGGCACCCGCATCAGGATCGGGCCGTCGCGATTGTGCTTGCGCCCCCATTCCTTCGACACGATGTACAGGTAGCCGTCGGCGTTGTTGTTCCCGATCCCGGCGAAGGACTGCATCATGAACGGGCTCCAGCCGCCGTAACCGTCGCTGCCGTCGTTGAGCCGGACGGCCGCGTAGTCGGTCCAGGTGCTGCCGTCGTCGTCGGAGAACGCGAGCCCGCAGAACAATGCCCCGTAGCGGTCGTCGGGCGCATTCCAGTCGTGAACGCTGGTGTAGGTCAGCCAGGTTCGCCCGTTCGGGTCGACGTAGGCGTCGTTGGGAATCCGGCTGACCTCGGTGCCGTACCCGTTGTCGGCATTGTGGGCGTAGGTCAGGGCCTGCTGTGCCGCCGCTCCCCCGGGTGTGGCGGTGAAGGTGGTGGTGGCATCCGGAAGGGCCGGGCCCAACAGCAGCACCGGCGAGCCCAGCCAGGTGCCGGAACCCTGGCTGTCACCGGTGAAGGTGTCGCCGAAAACGTATCCCGAACCGTTCGCCTCGAACTGCTCACGGACATAAGGGATTCCGAGATCGGTACCACCCACTCCGAACTGTTTCGCCGTACTCCCGGCGTATCCGGTGATCGCAGTGCCCCAATGCGTCGCCATGGCCCGGCCTCCTTGCCTATCCGGATGCGGCGAGGACGAATCGGGTCCATGCCGCGGCCTGGTTGGCGTTCTCGGTCCACACCCGCCCCGTGGTGAGGTCGACCGCGTAGACGCAGCCGATCGGGACTCCGCCGTTATAGGTGGAAAACCAAGCCGTGGGCCCGGATTGTGTTGTGTCGCAGTCGGATACGGTACTGAAGGCTCCCTCCGGGAAGGTGATCTCGGCGACCGTAGCCGAGGTGAGGGCGGCGAGGCTCCCGCCCGCGGCGGCGGCTGTCGCCGCCGCCTGCACCTGTGGGACACAGTCGGTGACAACGAAGAAGCGGCCGTTCGTGCTCGCGATTGTCGGCATTCGAGTGCTCCGTTGGTGGGGGTGTTATCGAGTAGGTGGCTGGAAGCCGGCGATGTCGAGTTTCTGCCCGATGGTGGCGATGGCGTCGACGAGCGACCGGCCACCGAGCTGCGGCCAGCCGGTGCCCTGCACTCCGCGCATCTGAATCCATTCGTCGCGGATCCGGCCGTCGGAGTCGCGGGGCAGCGGGATCTGGGTCGGCCCCGGCGGCGCCACGAAACCGGGCAGGCCGAGAGTCTGCCCGACGGCGGCGACACCGTCGACGAGGGTATGACCGGCCAGCTGTGGCCAGCCGTTACCGCCGATGCCCATGAACTGAATCCACATATCGGTCACGGGATCCGGCGTGAGGACGCCGACACCGACCTGATTGGCGAATTCCGCCGGTGAGAATCCGTCGGCGGAATTCATATCGCAGTTCCCGAACGGGGAGGCGCCCTCGGGCAGGCCGCCACCGTAGCCCTGGCCGTCGGTGTACTGATGTGCGATCTGGCCGGGCAGATTCGGATTGCTGCCGTACCCGGCACCGACCATGTTGAGCCCGTCCGGGCGCACCCGCCACATGCTGTCGAAGTCCGGCCGGTTGGCGTAGCCGATGACGCGGCGCGTGGATCCCAGCCAGTCGGCAAGCCGCCAGTACGCGCGATTGATGCCGTCGGACTGATCACCGCCCGGATTTCCGCCCGACTCCACATTGATCATGGTGATCATCTTCGGATGCGGCCCGCCCGCCTGCCCCACCATGCTCCGGTGGTTGTCGACGGTGTCGAGCCAATTCGGCCGCCAATAGAAGTAGACGATGAAGCAGGCTATTCGCCCCGCGTCGGCGGCCGCGGCCGCCCAGGCGTAGTTCCGATAGAAGTTGTGGTCCTGATAGGTCCCGTCATTGGAACGGAACGAGAACAGCTGATACGGGTAGGAGTCGTCGACCGGAACCTGGAACTCGGATACGTCGGCGAAAAGCGAATCGACCATGAACCCCTCCGAGAGGTCGACCGGCCCTGGATCCCGGCCGGGTACGGATGGTTGGCTATTTCATTGTCCCGGTTCGGCACCCGCTCCGTGATCGATTGGGCACTTCTCGTAATCGCGTCGTAATCGCCGATGTGGCAACGAAATCCGTGATGTCACGGATCAGCGGCCGTCGGCGCCGGTTACCATCGCGCGTACGCGCAGCTGTGTCGTGGTCACCTGCGTGTTACCGCACGCTGTCGCGGACCGCTCGACGTACAGCGATTCGGTGTTGTCGGGCGGGTAGATTCGCAGCCCCGGCACCTGGACCGGCCGGCACTGATCGGCCGGAATGTTGTGCACGTCGACCGCGAACACCAGTGCCGACGCCTGCCCGCCGGGCGAGATCTGCACCGGCGCCGACGCCGCGCCCTCCCGTACCGCGGGCGCGCCCACGGGTGCGCCGTCGGCCGCCTCGCTGTAGGAGACGCCGGGGAAACCCGCGAGCGCACAGGTACCGGACCCGTTGTTGGTGAACACGATCGGGAAGGCGACCGTTCCGGCCGCCGCATTGCCCGGCCCCACCGCGGCCGACAGATCCGATGTCCGGCACTGCGGCACAACGGCATCGGCGCTCTGCTGGGCGGGCGTCCCGCTGTCCGGCGGCAGCGAACCCGCATGCACCGCCGAACCCGCATCGTCGTCGCGGGATTCGGTCGCCGGCTGCTGCGTACAGCCGGCGACGGACATCACGGCAACGGCGATCAGCCACCACACCATCGGACTTCGTCTCACAGTTGCCGACCGTACTCCGCGAGCGGGCGGACGCGCACGGGTAACGGCGCTACGACAATCTGGGTGCGTCGCGACCGACGCGCCGTAATCCCTGGCCGAGCCGGTCTCGCGGGTTTACCGTAGAGGTACGGGGAGTTTCGGCGCGGGTGAGGAGGACCCGATGATCGACATCATCACGTTGCGAGGAACCGGCGAGACACGAAATGCCGACGGATCACCCGCGGGTTTGCTGGCCGCGGTGACCGATCTGCTTTCCACCGACAGTTTCAGCTTCTTCGAACCGGACTGGCCCGCAGCGGTGGGGCCCGATCCCGATCTGTGGGGGCCGTCATTGGAAACCTCGGTGCGGGAGGGTACCGAGGCAGGCGTGCAGGCGATCCAGCAATCACCGAATGTCTGTGGGCTGCTGAGCTATTCGCTCGGCGGCATCTGCGCGAGCCGGATTCTCGAGGGCGTCGCGTCGGGCCGGTACACCAATACCGACGGCAGTCCACTGGAGATCGCCTTCGCCGTGTTCATCGCCAATCCTCTACGCCGAGCGGGAGATTCGGTGAACAACCTGTGCCCGCCCACGACATTCGGGCTGTACGGCCAGCATGCCGGCTGGCCCGCCGGGGTGGCGACCCGGGAGTACGCGAACCCCGGCGACATCATCACCGCATCACCGGCCGATTCACCGCTGCGCATCATCGCCGCGGGAATCTCGCCGTTCTCGTTCGTCGAGGGCGCGCGGGTGGGCAATGTGAGTTACCTGATCTTCGCCCAGCTCCAGCAATTCCTGATGCTCAATCCACTGGCCAACCTGCAGCGGTATGCGGCGGCGATCAACGGCGTGATCGGCTACCTCACGCCCTATCCCGAGGGCCAGCACGTGCTGTATCCGGCCAAGGACATGCCGGGTACCGATGTCACCTGGACGACCGCGGCCGCGAGTTACATCACGGCCGGGTTCGCGTAGCGGCGCGCGAGGGCCCTTCTCACCCGGCGGGCGGCCAGATCGGCGCGGTATTCCAGGGCCGCGTCGCCTCGAGCTGTGCCGCCGCCCGCAGCAGCAGATCTTCGCGTCCGAACGCGGCGACCAGCTGAACACCGACCGGCATCCCGGAACTGTCGGTCCCAGCGGCAGTGAGATCGCCGGCTGGCCCGTCACATTGAACGGACTCGTCATGCCGCTGAACGACATCCCGTGCTCCCACAGCGACGCCGGGTCGGTCGTGTCGAGCATTCCCAGCGGCGGTACCACCGTGCCCAGCGTCGGGGTCAGCAACAGATCGTGGGCGCCGAAGTAGCCCCCGAGCAGGGTCGCGGCCTTTTCGAGGTCGCGCAGCGCCCGGACGTAGTCCCCCGCGCCGGTCCGCTCGGCGTGATCGTAGATCACACAAGTCATCGGCTCGAGATCGTCGTCGAGCAGTGCGCGCCCGAGCTGCACCAGCCGGTTGTTCACCTCCACGGCCACCGGGACCGCCATCAGATACTGCAGGCCGCTCATGATTTCCTCGACCGGGAAGTCGGGCGCCTCGTCTCGCACGTCGTGACCGAGATCGGAGAGCAACCCCGCGATATCCCGGGTCACGGCAACACAATCCGGATGTACCTCGGCACCCGAGGGAAGTGTGGTCGCGATGCCGATCCGCAAGCGTCCCGGGGCGGTGTGCACGATCTCCGCGTACGGTTTCGACGCCGGTGCGATGACATACGGATCACCCGGAACGGGGCCCGCGGCGATATCGAGCAACAGTGCCGAATCCCGCACGCTGCGGGTCACCGCGTGGTTAACGGCCATCGGCGCGGCCAGCAGATTGCGCGCGGGGAACGCGGGCACCCGTCCGCGACTGGGTTTGAGGCCCACGAGTCCACATGCCGAGGCCGGTATTCGGATCGAGCCACCGCCGTCGCTCGCCTGCCCGGCGGGCACGATGCCGCTCGCGACCGCCGCCGCCGCCCGCCCGAGGAGCCGCCGACGGAATGAGTGAGGCGGTGCGGGTTGCGGGTCGGCCCGAACAACAACGGCTCGGTGCTCGCGTTCAGCCCGAACTCCGGCGCATTCGTCTTACCGATGATCACCAGGCCCGCGCGCCGGTACCGCGCGACCAGTTCGGAGTCCGCGGTGGCCACGGCGTCGCCGAACAGGCGGGAACCGTTGGTGGTCGGCAACCCCGCGACATCCATGTGGAGGTCCTTGATCACGAACGGGATGCCACGCAGCGGTCCCTTCGGCAGGCCGGCCGCCACCTCGCGCAGTGCCTGCTCGCCGCGTTCACCGACGATCGCGTTGATCGCGGGATTGCGCTCCCGCATGCGGTTCAGGCTGAATTCGACCACTTCCCCGGCCGATACCTCGCCGCCCGCGACCGCCGCGGCCAGACCGGTCATATCGGTGTTGTCGAACAGATCCTGCATGGAAGTCCTCGTCGATCGCGCCACCGCCGAAGTGATCGGCCCTCCGTGATACCAAGCGCCGCGGCGCGTCCGGGCCCGGATTCCGGTCACCGGGACCGGGACCGGCGCGTCGGCATCTGTTGTCACCCATCGACATTGCGCTGCATATATTCGAGCACCGCATCGGTGCCGGCACTACAACGTTGTGTGGTCAGCACCGAAGCGCGAGAACAGGATTCGCACCCGGAATCGAGGGCGCCTGAGGCTGTTCACGAGCGGCCCTCACCACCTCGGCTCACATCTGCGGGGCTGTCCGGATCGGGAAATTCGGCGGCGCCGCCGCTCGAGACCGCGGCTTCCACACGACTCCCGCTACACCTGAACCGGATTGCGCCCCTCGGCCTTGGCCGCCTCGCGCGCCAGGATGCGGGCGCGTTGCTCCTCGAAGCGAACGACATCGCGGCCGAGCTTGTCGAGAAATTCCGAGAGTTCCTCCCGGCTGCGCTCGCCCCGAGCGGTGAAATCGGTGCGTTCGAAGACGTTCCAGTTCCGCAGCACCGGGTTGAGGACCTCGTCGAGGTGCTGACGCAGATCGTAGATTCCGTGTTTCACCATCAGCACACCGTTGCGGCGCCAGTTCGGCATCCCGGTACCGGGCATCGCGAAACTCTTGACGATCTTGGTGACCGATTCCATGGTCTGATCCGGCGACAGGTCGAACGCCGCGGCGGTGATCGTGCGGTAGAAGATCATGTGCAGGTTCTCGTCGGTCGCGATCCGGGCAAGCATGCGGTCGGCGACCGGATCGCCGCAGACGCGGCCGGTGGCCCGGTGGCTGATCCGGGTCGCCAGCTCCTGGAACGTCACATACGCGACCTGGTCCAGGACACCCGCGAAGTCGTCGGGTGCGTGGACACCGCGGGTCATGTGCACCATCCGGTCGTTCTCCAGCGCGACCGGGTCCACCCCGCGGGTCACGACGAGATAGTCGCGCATGGCGATCGCGTGCCGATTCTCCTCCGCGGTCCAGCGGCCGACCCAGGTACCCCACGCGCCGTCGCTGGAGAAATGCTCGGAAATGGTCCGGTGATAGGAGGGCAGATTGTCCTCGGTGAGCAGATTCGTGATCATCGCGACTTTGGCCACTTCGGACAACCGGGATTGCCCCGGTTCCCAGTCGTCCCCGCCCATGGCGGCGAAGTTGCGACCCTCGTCCCAGGGCACATAGTCGTGCGGATGCCATTCCTTGGCAGTGGCAAGGTGCCGGTCCATGGTCGTGGCAACCACGGGCTCGAGCTCGGTGAGCAACTGCAACTGCGTCAAATCCTTTGGCATACAATTCCTTTCGAAATGTCGAACCATCGGTACGCGAAGCGCGCAAGGGCCGTCGGTAGCGTCGGCGCGCGGCGCCACGCTACCGGGTCGGCCCCGACGACGGTGCTGTCGGTCCACCTTCGGCATCCGCGACGAGAGTCGCCGGTGCGGGCAATGCGCCGGTCGGCGCCTCGGCTCGGATGTCTTCGGTCGCACATGATGCTACGACGGACCCAGCGCGAACCCGGTGTGTTGGCACCGATCCTGTTCCGATAGCCGCTAGATTGCCCGCGTGCCGCATCTGTGTCGAGAAGGGTCTGTCTACATCGTGTATCTGGGCGAGAAGGGGGAACGCGACACCGAGAACCGCTTCCACCCCGATTGGCTCGCCGCTCTGCACGCCCTCATCGACGAAGCCGAGGCATCGAGAGGTCCGGCGGCCCTCGTGACCGCCGGTGACGGCAAGTTCTACTCCACCGGCGCCGATCTGGAGTGGGGGGCCGCCAATCCCGATCACATCGATCGGTATCTCAGCGAGGTACAGGGCCTGCTCGCCCGGATCCTCACCCTGCCGATGCCGACCGTGGCCGCGGTGAACGGCCATGCCTTCGGGGCCGGTGCGTTCCTGACCGCGGCCCACGATCACCGCGTTATGCGCGCGGACCGGGGATACATCTGTTTTCCCGGAGTCACCCTGGGTGCGGATTACGCTCGCGGCTCGGTCGAACTGATGCGGTCCCGGGTGCCGTCGCACATCGCACATCACGCACTGGTGTCCGGGCAGCGATACGGCGGCGGCTCGGCTCTGGCCGCCGACCTGGTCGACGCGATCGCCGCGGAATCCGACGTACTGCCATCCGCGGTCCGCTACGCCGAACAACTCGCCCACACCCGCGGTCCGGTGCTGGCACACATCAAGTCGACCCTCCATCGCGAAGCCGTGACCGCACTGACCGAAACCATCGCCGGATACAACAACCACACCCTCGTGTCGAACTCCCCCGACGAGCAGCTGCCCGCCGACGCGGCGATCCTGTGACGCCCTGCCGATCTCGTCCGCCGGATCCGGCGGATATCTGCGAGATTCTCTGTCCGTGGCACGGTCGCGATACCGGTGAAGTTTCACTGCGATGCGGCGTGTGGGTATAGTGGCCGGAGCCCACTTCGGGCGGGGGGAAATTTATGTGTAACTGCGAGTTACATTAACTTGTCTGTCAGATCGCGCACGGTCAGCTGTTCTCGTCGGTTCGATCGTCCGGCGGTGATGTGGCCGGGCCGATCCGCGGATCGGCGAAAACCTCTGCGACGCCTGAACTGTCGGCCGCGAACCGGCTCGCGGCCGTATCGGTGACCCGCAGGGCGTAGAGCTGCTGGTCCGGATCCACCGCGACGAGGCCGAAATCGAGATCGACCTCGTCGTCGGTGAGGTCCAAAGCACTCAAGGCCGCCGTCAGGGTGGCATCGGCGCGGAGCCGGACAGTGAGCAGCGGCATGGGTTCAGGCTACGCGCGGACGCCGGTGTTCTTCAGATCGGCGAGTACTGCCGCCGCGTCGACGACACCGTATCCGTAGTCGTAGTCGAATCCACCCGGCTGCGCGGCGGCCGTGCGCTGCAGTACCGCGCGCAGCTGCGCGGGCGAGACCTTGCTCGCCGGATACACCGTGCGGATCGCGGCAACGAGTCCGGCCGCGACCGGGCAGGCCGCCGAGGTGCCGGTGTCGGGTTCGTTGTCGCCGAACACCTTCGAGCCGAGGAAGTGGGTGTACGCGCAGATATCGGGTTTGCGATCGGCCAGCCGTCCGGGACCCTGCGAGGAATAGCCGACCCGCTGTCCCTTGGTGTCCACACCGCCGATGCTGAGCACGCCGGGATGCGAATTGGCGCCACCGATCGGGCGGTCCTGGTAGGCGCACCGGCCGTCCGGGCAGTCCCGCCCACAGTTGCCCGCCGCGAACAGGATGTCGGCGCCGGCGGACTCGAGCGAGCCGACGACCACATTGAACGGATGCGACGGATTGTCGGAATAGTTACCGGGCTGCCCCACCGGGAAGTCCCAGTCGGGCGAGAAGGATCCCCAGCTGTTGCTGACCACCAGCGCGCGGCTCGCCTCGGGCTGATCGGTGAGCACCGTACGCAGATGCGCGAACCCCGCGAGGGCATCGGACAGCAACCCGTCCATCTGCGTGCTGCCCTGCTTCTTGCTCTGCAACACCGGGATATCGAGCAGTACCGCTTGGGGGGCGGCGAGCAGTACGTCGTAGGCGCACATCGATCCGTGCGCGACCGAGAACTGCCCCGCGGTTCCGGATACACCCGGCGGATTCCAGCTACGGGCGGCATTGATGTTCACCTGGCCCCCGCGAACCTGCTGAACGCGTGCGGCATTGATGCCGGTATCGACGATGGCCAGCGCGACGGAGCGCCCGTCCATCCCCGCGGTCCCGAGATCGGTACTGTGCAGCAATTTCTGGACGTCGCTGCCGGTGCCGACCGCCGCGTCACCACCACAGGTGAGATTGTTCTCGATCCGGGGATCGGAGAAGACGCCGACCACGGCGCCGCTCCGGTTCAGCCGGGCGAGGGTGGCGTCGAGTTCGGCATCGGCGATCTCGCCGCGCACCACCACCGAATTCGCGGCGACCGCTTGGGCGGCACCGGCGGGCCCGGGCAGCGACAGTGGCGTGTAGGACTGGTCCAGATCGAATCCGGGCAGCTCCCCCGTGACATCGGAGGCGGCCACCGAAACGTTCGGATCGGCTACTGCGGCAATCAGATCGGATGAGGGACGGAGTTGAATCAATGCGCGCATACTCGCCATCCTGCCGTCCCCGGCCACAAAATACCCGCCGTTCCCGCGAACGACCTGCCGGCGCTCTCATGTGAGAGACGCTGCGGCGCTCCGAAATCCGAAACGCACCCGACCACCTGCGCGAATTCGCCCGTCGGCATCCGCGCGAACAGGGATCGAAACATACTCTCCCGCACCGATTCCGATCGACGCCCCGGCGCTCGGCAACTCGACTGCGCCGTGGGAGACGAGGACGACGTGCGAGAAGTCGGTGGCGGTTCAGTTCGCCTTCGGCGTCTCGTGCAGGGTGACGGTGCGGTCTGCGGACTTCAGCGTGAGGGTCGGGCCGTCGAGACTCCACGACGGCGTCGCCTGGAACAGCGCGCTCGCCCAGTCGTCGGCGCCTTCGCGATCACCGACGCAGGCCATCCGGGTGCTCGCGAGCAGCCCGGTGCGCACGGTCCCACCGGACAGATCGGCCGTGCCCATCAGGGTGTTGCAGCCGGCGTTCGCGCTGATGCGGTCGGGTTCGCCGAAGGTGAGCCGCAGTGGTCCGTTACCGGGGATCTGTATTCCCTCGACCGTGGACGACTCATAACTGTGTCCCACCGGTGAGGCCGACTCGGCGGCCGGCGGCGCGACGTCGGTTCCCGCCGAGCAGGCGGCACCCGCGGCCAGCAGGACCAGCAACGGAACGATTCGCACACACTTCGCCACCATGCCCCGATGGTAGCGACAACGGTCAGCTGGTCGCGTTACCCGCCTGCCACACGTCCCACGGCACCTCCCAGTCACCGTAGGTGTCCCAGACCGGGAGGGTGGGGCCACCGGAGTTGGTGATCTCGACGACGTCACCGATTCCGAAGTGGTCGAAGAACCACTGCGCATTGTCCGGCGCCAGATTCACGCAGCCGTGCGACACGTTGCTGGATCCCTGCTGCCCGACCGACCAGGGCGCCGAGTGCACGAACTCGCCGTCATTGGAGATGCGCTCGTCCAGATCGACCTTCTCCCGGTAGTAACCGGCCTGTCCCTGGCACACGCCGTAGGTGCAGGAGTCCATGACGATCGAGGGCGACTTCTCCGAAATCACATGCGGCCCTTCGTGCGAGGGGAATCCTGGTGAGCCCAGACTCATCGGCATCTGATTCACCTGCGCGCCGTTGTGGAAGATCGTCAGCTGTTCGGTACCACCGTCGGCCTTCGCGACCCAAGCGTCGTGCACGGTGTAGTCGGCGGTGTTGTTCTCCGCACCGAAGACGCCGTCACCCAGATCGACACCGAACACGTCGGCCTCGATGTGAATCTTGGTGCCCGGCTGCCAGTACCGGGCGGGGCGGTAGTGCACATCCTTGTCATCGACCCAATACCACGACCCGGGCTGCTCCGGGGTGACGCTGATCTTCAGATGTTTCTGCACCTCGGCCTTGTTCGACACCGGTGCGGTGAATTGGAACGCCATCGGCTGGCCCACGCCGATTCCGGTGTCGGCCACCACATCCGGCGCCGGCACCACGTTTGCATACGCCTTGTGCGCGGCATCGACGGTGCTGACGGTGAAGGTCTTGTCGGTCGCGACCTGAGCCAGGTCCACCGCTTGCGCGGCGACCCGGTAGCTCACCCCGTAACCGAGCGGGTCCTTCGACGTCCAGCTGTGCCGGTCCGCGGCGAAGGCGCCGGTCACGGGCTTACCGTCCGCATCGGTGACCGTGACCGTGGTGAGCATGCCGTCCGGGGAATTCACCACGATCGGCATAGACGGATTGAGCGGGCCGTGATCGGCCGCGGGTACGTCGATGGTTGCGGGCGCGGTGAATTCCGGAGCCTTGGACCCCGGCGCCGCCGAGGTGCCGCCGCCGGAATTTCCGCAGCCTCCGGCCAGGACGACGACCGCCGCCATGATCGCCGACACCACCAATAGAGATCGACGTTCACGCACGTCATCACCGCCCTCTGCTCGCACACGCATGCGCCGCACACACCGGACCACAACCGGCCCGGATCACCCGAGGCACACCATCTCCAGTGGACACCACGAATCCGGTTTCGCGCCGCAGCAGCAGAGTACGTGTCGGCGCGGGACTTCGCTCGCCCGGCACCGCCGGACCAGGCATTTTGTCGGATTAGCCGCATTCTGTGCCGTGCGCGCACGTCTCACCCCGCACGGGTGATTGCGGGGACCCGGACACCGCCGATAGTGGGATGAACCGCGGACCGCCAGGAAGGTGTCCGATGTCCCGAACAGGCTTCCGATGGCAGGCCGTGCCGGTTTCCGTCGCACGGTACGTGCGCAGTGCGCCGGGGACCTATATCTGGCTGGCCATCCTGCTGGTGTCGACGCTGGTGGTGCGGCATCTCTCCCCTGCGGACGCCGAGACGCTACTCGGCAACCGGTCGACCAATCTGCATCACCTGCGCGAGGACCCGGTCCGGGTATTGATCACGAGTGCGTTCTGGCTCGCGGGCGGCGGGTGGCTCGGGTACGCGGTCAGCTACAGCATCTTCCATGCCCAGGCCGAGCGGTGGCTGGGAACACTGCGCTGGCTCAGCGTGCTGGTGATCGCCCATGTCGGCGCGACCTACATCAGCGAAGGGGTCCTCTACTGGGCCATCCATCACGGTTACGCGCCGGACTCCGCGGTGAACACCCTCGATTACGGCGTGAGTTATGCGCTGGCGGGTGTGGTGGCAGTGCTGGTGTATCGGATCGCGTCGCCCTGGCGGTACCTCTATCTCGTCGGGGTGATCGCCATCTACACGATTCCGGTGTTCTCCAGCCGAACCTTTACCGACATAGGCCATTTCAGCGCCATGACACTCGGATTCGCCTGCTACCCGCTCACGCGCGGACGGCCGGGACCGTGGGATCCGGTGGGTACCCTGCGCGGGCTCGCCGGGTCCGGGCGACACAGGCAATGAAACCGCCGCCCGGTGGCCGCGACAAGGATTGGATTCAGTGCGATCCAGAGTACTGACGGTGCACCGGAATTCCCCTAGCGTGACGTTTCGCCCATCCAGAGCGATCGAGAGACCCGGCTCGCCGACGTCGCAGCAACCCCCCGACTGGGTGTGGGTGCTACCGCCGGGACCGATGGAGGAAACATCATGGTATGCAGTGTCTTTCACGTCGAACAGCACGATCCGATGGTCGCGCCACTGCTGGCCGAACTGGCCATCGAATACAGCGGTCGCTACGGCGGCAGCGCCGGCGAGGTGCACGCGGATCTGGTGAACTACCCGGCCGCCTACTTCGCGGCCCCGCACGGCGATCTGCTGGTGGTCGTCGAAGGCGGCTGGTGGATACCGTACTGGGACCACAGTTCCTGCCCGCGACCGGAGCACTGGCCTCGAAAACACCGGCATACGTCGATCTTTCGAGTTCGATCGGCTACAACCCGGACCAGGCGCGCGGGATTCTGGAACAGGCCGGATGGGTGCCCGGCGGGGACGGCATCCGGGTGAAGGACGGGCGACGGCTGTCGTTCGGGGTCCTGTTCAGCACGGCTTTCGCCGTTAATCAGGCAACGCTCGAGCTGGTGCAACGCCCCGTTCAGGCCCCGGTCCATCCCGTCGAGCACGCCCTGCCCGGCGGCCGGGACCGGAACATCGCCGTCGACCACTGCCACGGGAATCCGGTGGGGGGTCGGATTGGCCAGGATGTAGGTGTAGGAACCGGCGAACAACCCCGCCGCCACCGCGAGGATGAACACCAGCACCGTCGCGGGCAGATACGGCGAGTTCCGGAACCGCCGCAGGCGATCGCGACACGGTGCCGGCACCGCAGGTGTCGTGGTGGGAGTGTTCGGCTCGCCACTGTCGGGCATGAGGTCACCCTAGAAGCTCGTGCCTGCGAATCGGGAAAGCACTCGCGGGCGGTGTGACCGGCGAATTCCCGGATGCCGGGTCCGGTCGCGATCGGTGCGGACAAGAATAGAATTCACCGCGATCGAGAGTGCCGACGCCGCAGGCAATTTCCCATAGTTTGGGCTTCTGCCCATCCAGCGATTCGCGGGATACCTCCTCCCGCACACGCCGTGGCCCGTATCGACCGTGGTGTCTCGTGTCGATCGAAAGGACGTCCCCCATGTCGTCGTTCCCGCCTCTGCTCGGCGTGGAATTGTCCGGTACCGGTGTGCACCCGGCGTCGTGGCGGCGAACCGATTCCCGTGCCGAGGAACTGTTCACTGCCGGATACTGGCTCGACGCGATCACTGGGACAGCTGGGACGACGCCCGAGATCCGCGATGAGTCGACCGGACGGTTCATCGACCGGGACCGGCTGCACTACATCGACTTCGCCGGTGAGCGCTTCTCGGTCAAGGGCCCGTCGATCACTCCGCGGCCGCCCCAGGGGCAGCCACCTGTCGCCGTGCGGGCCGGGTCGGCGGCGAGTACTCGCCTGGCCGTACACCGCGCCGACCTGATCCGGATAAGCGCACCCGATCTCGCCGAGGGGCTGCGCCTGCGCGAACATCGGGGACAGATCTTCGATCTCGATGTGGTGGGTCGCCCGGACACCTTCACCGTACTCAACGCGCTCGCCGGAGTGACCACCCGGCTGGGCCTGGCCGGCACCATCAATACGACCTTCAATGAACCCTTCGAATTGGCCCGCCAGTTCGCCACTCTCGATCACCTCTCCGGCGACCGCGCCGCCTGGAATGCCGTCACCTCGTCGGACGCGTTCACCGGCGAGAACTTCCGGCGCGGCGGATATCTCGAGCACGCGCAGCGATATGTCCGTGCGGCGGAGGTGATCGACGCGACCCGCGCGATCTGGGACAGTCGCGTCGGCGGGACGCCGGTCGTCGACCGCGCACGCGGAATATTCGACGTACCGGCGTCCCGATTCGTCTATCGCGGAACACAGTTCGACATCCGTGGCACCTTCGGCCTCCCGGCGAGCCCGCAGGGGTATCCGGTCCAGATCCAGGCCGGCGATTCCGAGGAGGGCCGCGAATTCGCCGCGGCCAAGGCCGACGCCGTATTCAGCCGCCACGGCGAACTCGAGGACGGCCGCGCCTTCTACATCGATGTGAAGTCCCGGGTCGCGAAGTACGGCCGCGATCGCGACGATCTGAAGATCCTGCCGGCAGCGACCTTCGTGCTCGGTGACACCGCCGCCGACCCGCAGGAGCGGGCGCACGAGATCCGATTGCGTCAGGTGGGTCCGCAGACGGCCATCGCCTTCCTCGAACAGGTGTGGGGCCGTGACCTTTCCGCCTATGATCCCGACGGCCCGCTGCCCGATATTGATCCGGTCGACAACGCGACCATCACCCGCGGCCGCGTCCGGCACGCCAAGGATCCGGCGGAGGTCGCGCGGTCCTGGCGGGAGCGGCGCTCGGCCGGGTGCCACCGGCTCCGGTGCCCGACAGACCCACTCGGGTCCGCGACGGCGTCGTGATCCCGCCGCCGTTCAACGCCGGCCGGCTGCTCGACACCGCCCGGCTGGCGGCGAGTTTCGAGGCACTCCAGCTGCCGGGTACACAGCCGCTGGACTACGGGTTGCAGGTTCGCGAGATCCGCGATCTGCTGAACGGCAACTATCGCAGCTCGAAAGATATTGCACTGCATGCCATCCCCGGCGAGGACGCCGACGTCCAGATCTGGCTGTTCGGCAGTTCGGCCGGGGAGAGCGCACAGCTCGCCGGAAAGCTGGGACTGCCGTTCGCGGCGAACTACCATGTCTCCCCCGGCACCGTCGTCGAAACCGTGGAGGCCTACCGTTCCGCATTCCGGCCGTCGGCGCACCGCGAGCGGCCGTATCCGGTGGTGTCGGCGGATGTGGTCGTGGCCGACGACGACGCGACCGCGGCTCATCTCGCCTCGACCTACGGTCATTGGGTCTACAGCATCCGCAGCGGTGCCGGCGCGGCGGAATACCTCGACCCCGATACCGCGCCGGCGTTGACCGAACAGCAGCAGCGCCTGGTGCACGACCGCGTGACCACCCAGTTCGTCGGTTCGCCGGCGACGGTGGCCGAACGGCTGTCGGCCGCTGCAGGAGCTCACCGGTCCCGACGAGCTGGTGGTCATCAGCGTCACGCATCGCCACGAGGATCGGCTGCGTTCGCACCGGCTGCTCGCCGCGGAATGGGGGTTGACGCGATCGAAGGCGGCCTGATCACACCTACAATGGACCGGTGAGTCCATTAACCGCCAAGGGGGCGGCCACCCGCCGTCGCATCATCGAGGGCGCGGCCGCCGAGATCCGGGCCCGCGGCGTCGCCGTGGCGACACTCGACGATATCCGCGCACGCACCGGCACCTCGAAAAGCCAACTGTTCCACTATTTCCCGGAGGGCAAGGATCAACTGCTGCTCGCGGTGGCCCGGCACGAAGCCGATGCGGTGCTCACCGATCAGCAACCCCATCTCGGCGCGCTGGATTCCTGGGCGGCCTGGCAACGCTGGCGTGATGTGGTGGTCGACCGCTACCGGCAGCAGGGGCAGTTCTGCCCGCTGTCGGTGCTGATGTCGGAACTCGGCCGCACCACTCCGGGCGCCCAGCGGGTCACCGCGGAGCTACTGCGACAGTGGCACGGCGAAATCGAGCGTGGCGTGCGAATCATGCAGGCGGACGGCAGTATCGCGGGAGAGGTCGACCCGCACCGCGCGGCGGCCGCGCTACTGGCCGGGATCCAGGGCGGGGTGAGCATCCTGCTGGCCACCGGCGATATCGGGTTCCTGGAAGCCGCACTCGATACCGGAATTGCCGCTTTGCGCAACGCCGCGGACGATCGCGGCTGATGCCCGCGGCGACCGGAGTTGCCCAAACGCAACTGTTCCGGTGACTCCGCCCGCCGTCGACGATGCGCCGATAATGTTTCACGTACTGCCGACCGCGCCGCGCGGCGCGGTCGGCACAGGGGTACGAGCGAGCGGGGCCGGTTATGCGATCATCCAAACCAACCAGTCATCCACCGACACACCATGTTCCGGCGAGCGAGCGCCGGACCGGTGGCGTATCCCGCGATGCCGTCCGGCGGGCTCGGCCCACGACCGAGACCGCCGCGGGCGTCCGGGATGCCGGCGAACTGCTCGCCGACGCCCGCACCGCGATCGCGCCGGTGTTGCGTGCGGCGGTCGCCACTCTCGGGCATCCGCTCGATCGGATGGCCGGATATCACTTCGGCTGGTGTGACGCCGAGGGCAATCTGCGGGCCGGCGCACACGGCAAGGGCCTGCGCCCGGCCCTGAGCCTGGCGGCCGCGACGGCCTGTGGCGGATCGGTGGCCGATGCCGTGCACGCCGGGGCGGCGGTGGAACTGCTGCACAATTTCTCCCTGGCGCACGATGACGTGATGGACGCCGATCCGCTGCGACACGGCCGGCCCACGGTCTGGCGGGTCTGGGGACCGACGAATGCGACTCTGCTGGGAGACGCGCTGCAGGCACTGGCCTTCGCGGTGCTGTCCGACGGCGGGGTCCCCGAACACGCCGGCGCCGCGGCGGTCATCCGGCTGGCGCGCACGACCGCGACCCTGTGCCACGGTCAGTATCAGGACTGCGATTTCGAAACGCGGCCCGATGTGAGTATCGAGGATTACCTGTCCATGGCCGCCGGCAAGACAGCTGTGCTGCTGGGATGTTCGTGCGCGCTGGGCGGGCTGTGCGCCGGCGCCGATTCACGAACCGTGGCCGCGCTCAACACCTTCGGCCGCAATCTGGGCCTGGCGTTCCAGCTGGTCGACGACGCGATCGATATCTGGGGTGATCCGGTGGTCACCGGAAAACCCCGGTACAGCGATCTGCGGGCGCACAAGCGTTCCTTCCCGATCGTCTGCGCCCTGACCTCGGACACTCCGGAGGGTGCCGAGCTGGCCCGAATGTACCGCGATCCTGATCCGATGTCGGAGGCCGACGCCGTACTCGCCGCGGAACTGGTCGAGGCGGCGGGTGGTCGCGACCGGACCCAGCAGCGGGCCGACCAGGCCCTGCGGGCAGCGCTCACCAGTCTGCCCGCGAGCCTGGCCGCCGGCGACCTCACCACCCTCGCGCACGTTGTGGTGCAACGTAATCGGTGACGGTCAGGCCGCCGGTGCGCGGCTACTTCCGGCGAGCGGTGCGCCGCCCCAGCAGTACCGCGCCGCCGAGCAGCGCGACCAGGACGATCACGCCGGCGATCACGACGACCACGACCGTCATGGAGATGCCGGACTTGCCGTCGTCCTCGCGGTCGGCCATCGCCCCGGTGGCACCGGACGTCGGCGATGCCACGGTCGAGGCGGTGGCGTTCTCACCGAATATGCCGTCAGCCGTGGCCTTTTCGTAGACTGGTCCCGGCTCGGCGGTGCCGTCGACCGTCAGATCGAGACGTATCGGCACGGGGCCACCGGCGCCTTCGGTATGCGAGGGGCCGAGGGAAACTGCGATGTAATACCAGCCGGCCAGGCTCTGGTCTTTGCCGTTGCTGGGTCCGGAGCCGCGATTGTTGTACCGCACCGGCACAGTCGCCAGCGCAGGATCATTGCTCGGCATCGAATCCGCGCGGCCGGCGTAGGAAGTGAAGTCGTGATCGATCTCCTTGCGGATCGGCGAATACAGCGTCGTCGTCATCACCGACACTCCGTCGACTCCGTGTCCTTCGGTGGCATCGAAGTTCACCCGATACGCCAGGCCCTGTCCCCAGTCCAGCTTGACCCGGTAGAACACGAACTCGCCGCGTTGCAGGGTATCGGAGAAGCTGCCCGAACCGTTCAAAGTCGCAGCCGCATTGAAGGATCCACCACCCGCGATCGGGATGGCCGGACCGGTCGGTGCGGTGAAGGCGGTCGGCGTGGTCGATGACGCCGCGCCCGCATCGGTGGCCGCGGGTTCGATTCCGAACAGCAGTTCCATCGGCATCCGCTGCGGCATATTGTCGGCGACGCCGTGCCATTCCGGTGCAAAGTAATAGCGGCCACCGCCCCGGCACTTGTCGGCGCTTTCGTTATTGCCCGACTTCTTCTTTGTCGCGCCGTCCCAGGACTCGGTGACCGTCAGGGCCACGCCATTACTGGTGTTGACCACGTGCTCGAATTCGAAAGCGTTGCAGTCTCTGCCGTCCGCGCCGTAAACCCGGAGATAGAGCACGCTGTTGTCGTTGTCGAACTGCTTGCGCTGAACATGCGGGAAGGCCAGCGTCGCACTGAAATACGCCACCGCCCCTTGGGGCACATCCATCGCATAGTACTTCGTCGCACGCTGATCTATGGTGTCCAGATATTGGCCGGGGGTGGCGACCGGAGCATCGCGGTAGCCCGCGGTACCGGAGATCGGCATACCCATCGGTTTGTAACTGCGCAATGCGGCTTGGCTGACCCGAGGCAGGATGCGCTCGAGCGACTGACCGTCCGCGGCGTCGGTGTAGGTGCCGCCAGTCTTCTGCGCGACGCAGGTCAGCTGTTTGCGTGAGGCCTCGTCGACCCCGAATCCGATGGCGTGGACGATAATCTTGGCGCCCTGGCGATTGAGTTCCTGGGCCACATCGCAGGGATCCGGTGGCGCGCAGGTGTCCTCTCCGTCGGAGACCAGAACGATCGAGCGGGGCCCGGACTGCGGCAGTGCCTGCGCGGCGGTGCGCAGCGAAGTCCCGATCGGGGTGTATCCACTGGCTCGGATGCCGTCGACGGCGGCGTTCAATGCGCCTCGGTCGATGGTACCGGCGCCGTGCAGGGTCTGCACATCCTTACAGCCGGCGACCTTTTCCGCATCGGAGGATCCGGTGCCGGTTCCGTACACGGTCAGTCCGACCTTGGACTCCGCTGGAGCGGCGTTCACGAAACTGTGCACGGCCGCTTTCGCCGCATCCATCTTGGTGCCCCCGCCGGGGTCGGCCGCCTGCATCGATCCCGACGCGTCCAGCACCAGCATCGTAGGCGCGTATTCCGGCCGCTGCTCCTGAGCCTGCACGGTGGTCGCCGGCACGACCGCCAGCGATGCCGCGACCGCTGCCACGGTGACGGTCAGCAACTTGCTCAATCTCGACATGCTCTCCAACTCCGGTCCACCAAGATCAAATGACCACACGCCGGCCCCGCGGGCCGGCGATACGGTCGCCGGCGATCCTCACAGAGTTGTCGCGAAAACACACCTTTTACGGCAAATCGGACCGGCCTCGCCGACGCCTTTCCCCGGCTTCGATTTCTCCGGCACCGGCCGAGGTGAGCTATAACTGCTGCATGGGAAAGTCTGCTGACGATATCGGCGCCGACGGTACGGCACCGTCAATGGCCCGGACTTCCCTGTTGCGGGAACTGCCGAGTACCGAACGCGGTCTCCGCACCCGGTCGGCGCTGATCGCCGCGGCGCGCGAGGTATTCGAGCGAATGGGCTACCTCGACGCCCGCCTGGTCGACATCACCACCGCGGCGAGCTGCTCCTCCGGCACCTTCTACACGTATTTCTCCAGCAAAGAGGAGATTTTCGCCGCGGTCCTCGAAGTCGCCCAGGAGGACATGTTGCATCCGGGGATGCCGCATGTGCCCGAGGCCGATGATCCTGCCGCGGTCGTCGCCGCCAGCAATCGGGCCTACTTCGAGGCCTACCAGCGCAACGCGAAGCTGATGGGGCTGCTGGAACAGGTCGCCAATATCGATCCCGAATTCCGGGTGCTGCGACAGCGCCGCGCCGAGGCCTTCATCGACCGCAACGCACGCAGTATCGAGTCGCTGCAACGCCGGGGGCTCGCCGATACCGGCCTCGATCCCGTCCTGGCCTCGCGAGCACTGTCGGGCATGGTCAGCCGGTTGGCTTTCGGACATTTCGTCATCGCCGACGACGCGGATCACCCGATCGACCTCGATGCCCTGACCCATACCGCCACCCGGCTCTGGGTCAACGCGCTGCGCATACCCGTCAAATCCTGAACCCGCGCCGATTCCCCGCCGGCCGGGGCGCCACACCTGCTACAACAGCCGGGTACGGCGCTCACGGTCGACAAGAATTGAACTTGACGTCAACCTCAACTAGCTTGAGGTGACGGTTCGCAGACGAACAGGGGTACCAGTGCAGGTTGCGGAGAAGGTGGCCATCGTGACCGGCGGTGGCGGCGGGATCGGCAGTGCGATCGCCGCCCGGCTCGCCGCCGCCGGGGCTCGCGTCCTGGTCGCCGATATCGACGGCGACGCGGCGAAGGCGGTGGCCGAGGACGTGGCGGCGGCCCATCCGGGAGCATGCGTCGGGGTCGGCGCGGACGTCGCCGACCCGGACGCCATCGCCGAGCTCGTCGCCACGGCGGAGCGGTCCTTCGGGCCGGTCGACCTCTATTTCGCCAACGCCGGGATCGCCGGCGCGGTGGGGCTCGACGTCGCCGAGGCCGACTGGGATCGATCCTTCGATGTGAATGTGCGCGCCCATATCCGGGCCGCGAAACAACTCGTCCCGGGATGGCTCGAACGCGGTTCGGGCTACTTCGTCAGCACGGCGTCGGCGGCGGGACTGCTCACCCAGATCGGGTCGGCGACCTATTCGGTGACCAAGCACGCCGCGGTGGGATTCGCCGAGTGGTTGTCGGTCACCTATGGCGACAAAGGGATTCGCGTCAGCTGCCTGTGCCCCATGGGCGTCGAGACTCCCCTGCTCTACGCCGGCCGCGATTCCGGTGACGCGCTCGGCGAGGTGTCCACACGTGCGGTCACGGCCGCGGGTGAGGTCCTTACGCCCGCACAGGTCGCCGAGGTGGTCCTCGCCGCGGTCGAGGCCGAGCAGTTCTTGATCCTCCCGCATCCGAACGTGCTCGAGATGTATCGGCACAAGGGCTCCGACTACGACCGCTGGCTGGGCGGTATGCGCCGCTACCAGCGCGGCTTGCTCGACGAAAACTGAATCCCGGCAAACGATTTCACGACGATCAGGAGATCACATGTCGATGTTCGACACATCCGAGCGGGCGCAGGAGTATCGCGCCCGGCTGCTCGAGTTCATGGACTCGCACATCTATCCGGCCGAGGCCGTCTACGACGAGCAGATGCGCGCCGCCGGAGACCCGCATTTCCAGCCGCCGATCCTCGAGGAACTCAAGGCCGAGGCGCAGCGGCGCGGTCTGTGGAATCTGTTTCACCCGCATCCCGAGTGGGGTCCGGGCCTGACCAATCTCGAATACGCACCGCTGGCCGAGATCATGGGGCGCAGCCATCTGGCGTCGGAGGCCTGCAACTGCAGTGCGCCCGACACCGGAAATATGGAGGTATTCACCCTCTTCGGGACCGCCGAGCACCACGAGAAGTATCTGAAGCCGCTGCTGGCGGGCACCATCCGCTCGGCCTTCGCGATGACCGAACCCGCGGTCGCCAGTTCCGATGCCACCAACGTCGAACTGTCGATGGTCCGCGACGGTGACGAGTACGTTCTCAACGGCCGCAAGTGGTTCGCCTCCAACGCGCTGCATCCGCACTGCACGGTGCTGATCGTGATGGGCAAGACCGATCCCGATGCCGCACCGCACCGGCAGCAGTCGATGATGGTGGTGCCGATCGACGCACCGGGTGTCACCGTGCTGCGCGGCCTGCCGGTATTCGGATACCAGGATCGGGAAGGGCACGCCGAGATCGACTTCGCCAACGTCCGCGTGCCGGTCACCGATGTGCTCGCGGGAGAGGGCGAAGGATTCGCGATCAGTCAGGCCCGGCTGGGTCCCGGCCGTATCCACCACTGCATGCGCGCGATCGGAATGGCCGAGCGCGCACTGGAACTGCTGTGCCGCCGCGCGAGTACCCGGACCACCTTCGGCAAGCCCATCGCCGCCAACGCCAATATCCAGGACTGGATCGCCGAGGCCCGCATCGACATCGAGATGATCCGGCTTCTGACGCTCAAGACCGCGTACCTGATGGACACCGTCGGTAACAAGGAGGCCCGCACCGAGATCGCGGCCATCAAGGTGGCCGCGCCGGAGATCGCGCTGAAGATTGTCGACCGGGCCATCCAGGTCCACGGCGGCGCCGGCGTGACCGACGATTTCCCGCTGGCGATGGCGTGGGCGCATCTGCGCACCCTGCGACTGGCCGACGGGCCCGACGAGGTGCACAAGCGCACGATCGCCCGCCAGGAACTGCGCAAGTACCGAGATGTGAAGGCGGGCAACTGATATGGCGACGACCGATCTGACCGGCCGCACCGCGATCGTGACCGGCGCATCCCGCGGCATCGGGCTCGCCACCGCGCAGGCCCTCGCCGCGGCCGGCGCGAACGTAATACTCACCGCCCGCGAACAGGCCTCGGCCGAGGCCGCGGCGGCTCAGGTGGCGGGTACCGCGATCGGCGTCGGCGCGCACGCGGTGGACGAGCAGGCCGCGCGGGCGTGTGTCGACCTCGCACTCGATCGGTTCGGCAGCCTCGACATCCTGGTGAACAACGCCGGCACCAATCCGGCGTTCGGCCCGGTCGTCGATCAGGACCACGGGCGGTTCGCGAAGATCTTCGATGTCAACCTGTGGGCACCGATCCTGTGGACGTCACTGGCGACCAAGGCGTGCATGAGCGAACACGGCGGCGCGATCGTGAATACGGCCTCGATCGGCGGTATGGGATTCGAGGCGAATCTGGGCCTGTACAACGCCTCCAAGGCCGCACTCATCCATCTCACCAAGCAGATGGCGCTGGAACTGTCCCCGACGGTCCGGGTCAACGCCGTCGCGCCGGGCGTGGTGCGCACCAAATTGGCCGAGGCGCTCTGGCGAGAGCACGAGACGGCCGTGTCCGAGGCGACGGCACTGGATCGGATCGGCGAACCCGGCGATATCGGCGCGGCGATCGCCTTCCTGGTCTCCGACGCCGCGAGCTGGATCACCGGCGAGGTGATGGTGCTCGACGGTGGTCAGCGCCTCGGCCACCCGGCCGGATTCCGCCCGCCACGGTGAGCGTCCCCGCTGCGGCACAACCCGTCTCGCCGAAGGCGCGCTATCGGTCTCAGCGGGGCGTGGTAGCGACCGACATCACCTCGGTGGCGGGCCGGCGTGGTGTGTGCGGCAGCGGGACCGCGCCCGATGGCAGCCAGCCCACCCGCACCATGGTCTGCGGGTGGGCGCATTCGGACAGCACGTGACGGCGCAGTTCGCGGCGTAGATCGGGCATGCCCAACGGCTCGGACTGCAGACTCGTCGACAATCCCAGGGCCGTCGCCGACAGCAGCAGCGCACTGGCGGCCTCGCCCGCGCGCACGCGAGCGCGGCGATCGTCACCGAGGGTGCACAGCATCAGCCATTCGGCGGACTCCGGCAGCGTCGCCCGATCGGCCAGCTCCGGGGAGGCGAAACCGCGTTGCGTGATCTCGTCGTCGGCTCGCGGGCGCGGTGTGTTGGCAGCGGGCACGCCGTCGGCAGTCCCGTGCCGCCCGCTCCACGCCGTCAACTCGTGCCGATACGCGGGATCGGACGCGTGCCGCACCGCCGCGGCGCGGGTGGCCGCGGCGAGTTCGGGACGCAATGTCTGCGGCACCTGCCGGGCGGCCACACCGAAGTCGCGCACACTTGCCGAGATCTCCCGCACACAAGCCGCCGGTACCGGCCGGGAGCTGTATCGACGACGGTCGGATTGCCGCCGCCCGATCGCCGCGGCCAGTTCGATATCGCGTTGTGAGGGACGTTGTGGCGTGAGCTCGATCGCCGCGAGATGCCCGGGGTCGGAGTCCCCGGGCAGATAGGTCACCTCCGCCGACCAGCCCAGCATGCCCAGCGCCACCCGCATGTGGTGCAGGGCGGCGCCACAACTCATCAGCAGAGAGCGCTGCAGCGGATCGGTCACGGCCAGATGCCGGGTGTGGTCGGCATGCAGATGAATGCGATCCGCACGCAGCGACCACCGCCACGGCTGGGTGTTGTGTACAGACGGCGCGCGCACGGCCATGTCCACGGCGTCTGCGAACACATTGATGATCGGGGTGGCGACTGTCATGGTGCCGGTTCTGCCTTTCGATCGTCGCACGGGCGATGCGGATCGACGCGGCCCCGGATCTCGGCTGCCGAATCGACCCCTCAATTGATCAACTGCCGATGGCGGGGATCGGTTTCGTAATAGTTCACAAAAACCGCACCGGCCGATTCGGCTATGTCGCCGATCCGGCGTCGGGATTGCGCGACCCGGATTCGAGTTCGCGATAGCGCAGCGCCCACCAGATCTGCTGCACGACGTGCGGATCCTTCAACGATGCCCCGGTCAGTTCCTCGAATCGGGACAGCCGGTAGCGGACCGTGTTGTGATGCAGGAACAGTCGCTGCCCGGTTTCGCTGGCATTGAGGCCCGCCTCCAGATACGCGTCCACGGTCGGCAGGACCGCCGCGGCTTCGGCCTCGTCGATCGGGGTGATGTAACGGGCGACCAGGGTGGCCCCGACCTCGTTGTCGCCGACGACCGCGGGCAGGACGCCGAGGTCGGCGAGCCGGTGGCGTCCCGGGCGGCCGAACAGGCGCGCGGTCTCGGCGGCCCGGCCGGCGATGTGCAGCGAATGGGGAACCTGCTCGAGCTGACACCGGGGCCCGATGCCGAGGAAGACCCCCGGCGCCGCACCCGGACCGTCGTGCGGATCGCAGATGCCCACCACATCGCCGTCGAGGATGGCGACCACCCCGCGGGGCGGGCGGCATCCCGGTAACTGCCGCAGATCCCATTCGGTGCGTCCCGGCTCCTCGGTGATCGCGCGGAACGCGGTGTAGGCGCTGTCCAGGCGCAGGCCGATGAATTGGGCCCGCTTGCGCACTTCGGCGGCGGGCAGCACGCCCTGGGTGAGAGCCCGCACCGTATCGTCGCGCCGGGCGTCGACGCGGCGGGTGATCTGCGCCTCGGCCTCGCGATGACCGGAGCTGAAGGCGACCGTGGCGGCATCCGATACGCGCAACAGGGCGCCGAGCATGGAGATCACGGCAGATCCCGGCCGGGTGGCCCAGTAGTCGGAGGTGCCGATCCGCTCGATCACCTCGCGCACCGCGATCTGCCAGCCGTGCATCATGGCATCGAGGGGCACCCCCAGTTCGGCGCGGATGGCGCCGTAGTCGCGGAACTGAGCCAGTTCCTGTTCGTCGAGGGGGCGGTCGTCCGCGGTGGCGGTTATCAGCCGATTGATCGCCGCGGCGATCGACGGGACCAGGGACGACGAGGCAATCCCCCGGTAAGCGGGGATTTCCGCCTGGAGCCGGGCGCAGATGTGTTCGGCGAACGCGATGGGATCACCGAGGGTCGATCGGCGCAATCGGGGGCGAGTCGAACCGTCGTCGTCGCTCACACCGACCGACGATACGGCGACGGTCGCTCGATACCCGTCGGCGCGCCGACACCACCGGCCCAGCTCGCGCCGCGGGTGCGGAGAGTCACCGACGGGGTGCGCGAATGGCGCACAGCTGTGGTTTGCGATGCGCCGGATCGAAGGATTGAGCGTGTGGGAGCATCCCGGCGGCAACCGCGGATGGTGCCCGAGACCGTTCGGCATTCGGGTAACGATCCCAGCGATTAGCGAATGATCGGCAATCACATTGTGAGCGAGGGTATTTCGGTCACCGCGAGACGGAAACCTAACACTCCCACACGATCTGGGTAAGAATGAGATCGGCCGAGATCCGGCCGCAGGGGACAGGTCGGCCGAAGTCGGGCCGACGGAATGTGGGGAAAGATCATGAGAGCCAAGAAATTCGCCGCCACCGCGCTGCTGGCGGTCGGTGCCACCGCGGCCGCCGCGGGCATCGCCCAAGCCGCACCGGTCACCGCCGCACCGGTCGCCGCCGCACCGGTCGCCGTGCACGGTGTCGAGCAGGGCGTCGGCTTCGTCACCGCACCGACCGCCGACCATACGGGTCTTACGACCACCGTGACGGCCGGATCCTTCACCGTCACCGGCGATTCGGTCACCCTCACCGACGCCGCGGGCCGCACCGTCACCTCGGTGCCGCTGGGTCTGCGTACCGCATCCGGGACCGTGGGGCTCACCCCGCTCATCGAGAACTCCGGTCGCACGCTCACACTGACGCCGCAGGCCGCCGGTACACAGACCGCGCAGGCCATCGACGAGGCTTCCGACGCCCTGGCCCGCAAGCAGTACAACGCCGGTGTCGGAGCCGCGATCGGTGGCGGCATCGGTGCCGTCCTGGGCTTCTTCCTCGGCGGCGTCGGCGCACTGATCACCATCCCGATCGGCGCCGGTATCGGAGCCCTGATCGGCTACTCCACCCCCTAGCCGGTTCGGATCCGTCGCACGGTCGTGCGGAGGGCACCCGTCCGCACGACCGCGACCGCGGATCCAGAGCCCCGCCCGGGCTCCACGAGTTTCACCGCCGCTGCCGCCCGGCGAGGCGGAATGTGGTTCGGATCAGCGATCGAATCTCGTTGTGCGACAGCGCGGAATCGGCGAAGAACACCTGCCGGTGCACCAGGCCGTCGATCAGGATCACGCACAGTTCGGTGGCGTGCGAGTCGATGGGGTGCCCGTTGCCGGCCGCTCGATCCCGCACCAGCCGCACGAATGCCGCTCGTGGTTCGGCTGGCTTCTGGTCGAGTCGGCGCGATACAAGCTGTGGCATCCGGATGCGCACATGTACGCCGAGGTCGCCGCGGATCGGCTCGATCACCCGATGCCCGATCGCGCCCGCTACGTCGGCAATATCTCCGATGTCGACGAATACATCGGCCCGAAACTGCAACAACTCGCCATCGCCTTCCAGGGCCCGGTAGCGCACGGATTCGACGTACCCGACGGGCATACCGTCGTATTCGGCAGGGTCGGCAGCAGCGTCGCGCCGGTCGATCTGGGGTGGCTCGCACACCAGGTCCGCACCCGATCCGGCGCACACCGCCCGCGCCGTCCAGCGCGGCGCCGCCGCCGATGTCAACGATTTCGTACCCGGTCTCGATCTCGCGCGGGATCTGATGCTGCATTGCGGTCAGGAGATGATTCACCTGTCCCGGTTCCTGCCGGAGCTGTATCACGAGTTCGCACACTGACTTCCGCGGTGCGCACGACGGAACTTCGGAACAGTGACGCGGCAGCGGCGAGCAATCCCAGCGCCGAACAGGCTCAGATCGAACATCGGCTCGCGGATACGCCGCTCCACCACGACGAAGGTCACCAGCATGGCCGCGCCGAGTGCGAACAATTCGACAACCTGCGGGTTGGTCCATCCCATCGCGTGCCGCCCGTAGGGATGGATGCCCTCGGTGATGGCGATCAGCAGTGCGCTCACCCCGACGGTGAAGCTGATGATGCCCAGCACGTCCACCCGCGGCCGCGGCCCGCCGCGCGGGTTGATGTCGCGCAGATTGCGGTAGGCCCAGATCGTCCCGAAGATTCCGACCGGCACGTTCACCCAGAGCACCGCCCGCCAATCCCACAGCACCAGAACGCCGCCGGCGATCAGTCCGATGAACATTCCGGCCAGTCCGGCGATTTGATTCACGCCCAGCGCGAATCCGCGCCGATCGGGCGGGAAGGCGTCGGTGAGTATGGCCGCGGAATTGGCGGTGAGCACGGATCCGCCGACGGCCTGCAGGACGCGCCATCCGATCAACCACACCGCGGCCGCGCCGCCGTGCAGCGGATCGAACGACAGCAGTAGCGACGCGATGGTGAACACGACGAAGCCCGCGTTGTAGATGCGGACCCGCCCGACCATATCGCCGAGACGGCCGAGCGGGACCACCAGCACCGCTTGGACCAGGCGATAGCCCATGATCATCCACAGCAGGAACCCGATATTGCCCGGTGCGAGCGGATCGAGCCCGATTCCCCGGAAGATCGCCGGCAACGCGATGAGCACGATCGAGCCGTCGAGCGCCGCCATGAGCACCGGCCTTTCTAGCTATGTCACATAACTAATTAATAGTTACGTTATATAACCATCTGGCGGTGTTAATGCCCCGGTCAGTGCGGGAGTGCGGCGGATTCCGGCAATTCACTCAGGCGCTGCATGAGATCGGCGGCGCGCAGCAGCACTTGCTGCTCCTCGGCGGTCAGCTCGTCGTCGATGGCGTGCTGCAACCACGCCAGCCAGCCGCGCCGGGCCACCGCGACGATACGGCGGCCCGACTCGCTGATCGTGATGAAGGCCTTGCGTCCGTCGGTCGGATCGCCGCGCCGCTCGATCAATCCGTCGTCCTCGAGAGAGCGCAGCGTGGCGGCGACATTGGATCTCGCCATATCCAGCTCGTCGGCAAGTCCACTGGGCCGCAAGGGTTCTCGCGCGCGATCCAGGGCGGCCAGCATCTGCAATTCGGTCAGCGGCCGCCCCTCGGTGGCCGGACGTTCGCGGCGCACCCGCCGATACAGCAATTTGAGTTGGCGCTGAAACCGGCGCACTTCCTCCTCGCGCATATAACTATGCTACATAGCTATCTGTCCGTTTCCGGGAGATAATGGCGCGGTGCCGCAGAACTCCCCCGCCGACCCCGTCGCCGACCTGATCCGCTGGCAGGACAGCGGCGGGGTATGGCGAGTACTGGGCCGCCGCGGTGACGATCTGATCATCGGCCTGTTCGAATGCACCGGCGGCGCGCAGGTCGGCCGGATCGTCTCCGCCGATCCGGTATTGCGGGCATTCGTCGGCCCACGCGGCGGCAGCGACGAATGAAACCGCCCGATCGGTGCCATTTTCCACGCGCGCGGACTAGCGTGTGCGCGGCACCACAACGAGGCTTCTCCACACGGCTCCGCGTCCACCGCGGCGGCGAAAGGCGGCACGATGGCCGGTCCCGGTGAGGCGAATGGCCCTCTGGCCGACCGATTTCGGGGCACCGAGCCGGTCGGCTGGCGCGGCGTCACCGTCCACCCGATGTACTCCCAGCGGCTCGCCGCCGACCGGACGGTGGTGCGGTTGACACTGCTGTCCGCGGCGCCGGCGCAGGGTCTGCTCGGACTCGGTATCGGCCTGTCGGTTCTCGACGGGTATGTCCTGCTGCGCGGCCGGAAACTGTCCGGGGTCGATGTGTGGTCCGATGCCATCGCCGCGGGCGCCGAACTACGCCTGGGCCGGACCGGTCCCGGGGCCGCCTACACCCTCACACCGGTGTGGATGACGGCCGAGGGGGTCGTCGAATCCTGGACCGGGAACTACGGCGTCGTGATCGGGCGCCGCACCGACGGCGCTATGCAATTGCGCTGCAGCAGCGGGATCGGAGAGCCCGACTTCGGTGAGCTGGTCCTCACCGTGACCGCGACCGCGGAGTCCTCCGGCGAACAGGACCACTTCCGGACGGCGCTCTACGACCGGGGCGTGCAGGCGCACACCCGCGGCGACACCGACCAGGCCCGGCATTTCTGGCGGGAGGCCGCAGACCTCGGCCATGGCGGCGCCGCCTACGATCTCGGCGTTCTCGGTTACCGCGCCGGCGAATACGCGCAGGCCCAGCACTGGTGGCGTCTGGCGGCCGAACAGGGCGATCCGCGGGCAATGGCCGGATTGGCGGAAGTGCTGGAACGCCGAGGCGATCCGGATGCCGCACGCCAGTGGCGATCGCAGGCCCACGGCGAGCAGTGATTTCCGATCGGTCAGCCGTGCAGACCGCCGGGCGCGACGCCCAGCAACCGCGCGCCACCGAACACCAGCGCGGCCAGCGTGAGCAGACCGAACACCAGCACCCATACTCGCGCCGGTATCCGGGTGAGCCAGGCCAGCTGATCGGCGTCGGAGCCGTCCCCGCGCACCGACACTCGCCAGAGCTCGATCACCGCGCGCAGGCCGCCGAACAGCAGGAACCACGTCACCACATAACCGAATACGCCCTGCCACAACGCATCTCCATACCAAGAGACCGCGAACGCGGCGCCACCGGCGCAGATCACCGCCAGGAATCCGAACATATTGCGGATGACCAGGATCAGCACCACCAGCGCCGCGATCAGGATCCAGAGCATGAGGGTCTGGCGGCCGGTGCCGAGCAGAAGTGCGAATCCCAATCCCACCGCCGAGGGCGCCGGATAGCCCGCCAGGGTCGTCAGGACCATACCGAATCCCCGTGACTTACCGCGCGATACGGTCACACCGGAGGTGTCGGAATGCAGGCGGATCCCGCTGAGCGTGCGGCCGGTGCAGACCGCCACCACCGCATGCCCGATTTCGTGTGCGATGGTAACGCACGTCCGCAGTATTCGCCACACCGGGCGGTAGATCACCACCGCGGCGGCGACCGCGGCCGTGGCGAACACCACCCACACCGGCGGTTGCGGAGATATCGTCGTCAATCAATCCGTCGCCGACGACACCGCATCGGACACCTGAGACAACAGCACCGCCGTAGGGTAGCGACTCGAGTCCGATTCGGCCCGCCACGGCGGAGAGTGGACGAATGCACCTTCTAGGCTTGCGGTCGAATTGCCGGGATCGGCCCGGCGTGCTCGATGAGGAGAACAGATGACATCCAGCCCCGCCCGGACGCGCACCGCGCTGCTCGGCATCGTCGGCGCCGCCGCACTGAGCGCGGTCCTGCTGACCGGATGCTCGGATGTTCAGCAGGCCCTCAACCAGGGCGGCGACACCCCCTGCAGCGATTACGTCAAACAGGATGCCAACGGTAAGCGGATGACGATCACCAAATTCCTCAAGCAGCAGTCCGGCAACAACAACGAACCCGCGGGAACGGCCGTCGACGCGAATATGGCGGCCGCCGACTTCCTGTGCGCCAATCAACGCAACGCCGATACCCTCATCAAGAACGCGAGTCTCCCGGGGATCTTCCTCAACCAGTGAGAACGCATCGGGCCGGTTGTCGATGCGTGGTCGACGACCGGCCCGGACCGCTCAGCGTCCCGGTAGCAGTCGCAGGCTGCGGGCCAGGGTCATCAGCGCGCCCTGCCATCTCGCCTGCGGAATGCCGAACGGCGCATCGAGATTGAACCCGCGCGTGACGACCACGGTCTGCGGTTCGGTGAACTTCAGCAACCCGTCCGGCCCGTGCCGGCGGCCGACGCCGGAGACTCCCATACCGCCCATCGGGGCGCCGGTGGTCCCCCATGCCGGGGCGTATCCCTCGTCGACACAGACGGTTCCGGTGCGCAGTCGCGCGGCGATGGCCTCCCCCTCGGCGGGGGTCGCCGCCCACACGCTGGCATTGAGACCGTATTCGGTGTCGTTGGCCCGCGTGATCGCCCCCTCCACGTCGGCGACCGGATAGATCGACACCAGCGGGCCGAAGGTCTCGTCGCGTCCGCACTCCATCTCATCGGTGACGTGGGTGAGCACGGTCGGTTCGAAGAACAGTGGTCCCAGATCGGGTCGGGCGTTACCGCCGGTGAGGACTTCGGCGCCCTTGGATGTGGCATCGGCGACGTGCTTGGTGACCGTCTCCAGTTGCGCAGGTGAGATCAGGCTGCCGATATCGGCCGAGAAGTCGTAGGCCGGACCGAGTTTCGCGGCCCGGACCGCGGCGATGAATTTCTCGGTGAACTCGGTGGCCACCGACCGCTCGACGTACATCCGCTCGATCGAGATGCACAGCTGCCCGGCATTGGAGAAGCAGGCCCGCACCGCGGCCTTGGCGACCTTGTCCAGCTCGGCGCCGCGAGTGACGATCATCGGATTCTTGCCACCGAGTTCGGCGGAGAATCCGATCAGCCGCTTCCCGCACTGCTGGGCCAGCGTGCTGCCCGTCGCCGAGGACCCGGTGAACATCAGATAGTCGCAGTGGTCCACGATCGCGGTGCCGACGACCGTGCCGGGTCCCGGAATCACCTGCAGCAGATCGCGCGGGAGTCCGGCCCGCAGCAGCAGCTCCACATTCGCCAGCGACGAATACGGCGTCTGACTGTCGGGCTTGACGACGACGGCGTTGCCGGCCAGCAACGCGGGAATCGAATCACCGATCGACAGCAGCATGGGGTAGTTCCACGGCGCGATCACGCCCACTACGCCCTTGGGCTGGGTCCGGACCCGGGCGCGATTGAGCAGCGGGAAGGCTCCCGGTACCGAGTGCGGGGCGAGCAGCTTGGGGGCGACCCGCGCGAAGTACCGGGCCGCGAACATCAGGCCCATGATCTCTTCCTGGGCCGCCCACCGGGCCTTACCGGTCTCGGCCTGGATCACGTCCATCAGGTGGCCGCGCTCGGCCACCACGAGCCCGCGGTACCGCTCGAGTACCGCGGCACGTTCGGCCGGTGATCGCCGCACCCATTCGGCCTGTGCCGCACGAGCTTTGGTGAATGCCACGCCGACATCGTCGGCGGTGCCGACCGGCACCTCACCCAGCGGCCGCCCGGTGAACGTCTCGGCGATCGTCTTGTTCGCGTGCGCGGTGGAATTGTCGACGGACGCGAACGCCCGCAAACGCTCGAACACCGCAGCTTCCGGCACGGGCATCGTCGCCTCCTACTTGTCAGTAACCGTCGGATACACACAATCTACCGCGCCCGCGGGCTCCCAGCGCTGAATGGGGCCCCACATGCGAATGTGCTTGTCTGTCGGATGTGATGGCGAAGGCGGTCGGCGATGGGCTCGCGATAGCGGCCTGGCCGACGACACTGGCCGGCGCGGTCGGAATCGCGTTGCACTTCAGCGAATCCGGTGCGTGGTGGTTGATCCTGGCCGCCTCGGGTGCGCCCTACCTGATGTGCGGCGCGCTGCTCGGAGCGGTCGCCTTCTCGAGCTGTCAACGCTGGATCGGGGCCGCGGTGGCGGTCCTCGTCTCGGTGGCGGCGGTATGGACGCAACTGCCGCTCTACATCGGCGACGGCGGGGGCGGCGGCCCCACGGTACGGATCATGCAGGCCAATCTCCTGTTCGACGGCGCGGATCCGCAGGCAGTGGTGGACGAGGTCCGCATCCGGCGAATCGAGGTACTGACCGTAGATGAGCTCACGCCCGGCGAGGTCGGCGGCCTGGAACGCGCGGGCCTGGATCGACTGCTGCCGTACCGGCACATCTCCCCCGGCCGCACGGCGACCGGCACCGGGATCTGGAGCAGCTATCCGCTGTCGGATACGACCGAATACGACGGCTTCGTCCTGAACCAGCTGTCGGCGACGGTCACCGTCCCCGGCTTCGGGGCTACGACGGTGTACGCGTTCCATCCGGTTCCGCCGGTGTACGGCGCCGGCGTCTGGGCCGGCGAATTGTCCCGCCTGCACGGCATTCTCGACCGCTCACCGGCGAATCGGCCGGTGATAGCCGGCGGCGACTTCAACGCGACCCACGATCATTCGCAATTCCGCGCACTGGCCTCCGGGCGATTCGGCGACGCGGCCGACCAGGCGGGCGCCGGTCATCTGGTCACTTATCCGACCGATCAGCCCTGGCCTCCGCTGATCGGTGTCGACCACATTCTCGTCGCCGGGGGCCACGCGACCGATGTCGCGACGGTATCGGTGCCCGGTTCGGATCACCGCGCACTGGTGGCACGGATTCAGCTGAACGACCCGCGCCGACCTTAGCTCCCGGTATGCCATCCGGTGCGATGATGGACCGGCTCGAGTTCGAGGTGACGGATGGCAATCCGGAGGCGACGATGGCAGCAGGTCACGACGCACCGGGATTGAGCGCGTGGGGTTTCGTCGCCCGCTTCGGGGTCGTGAGCCTGCTGGCGGATTTCGTCTACGAGGGCGCTCGCTCGATCACCGGGCCGCTGCTCGGCTCGCTCGGTGCGACCGGTTTCGCGGTGGGCCTGGTGACCGGAGCCGGCGAGGCGGCGGCGCTCGGATTACGGCTGATATCGGGGCCGCTCACAGATAGAACCGGCCGGTTCTGGGCGTGGACGATATCCGGATATCTGCTGACCGTGCTCAGCGTTCCGCTGCTGGGTGTCACCGGCGTGCTCTGGGTGGCCTGTGCACTGGTGATCACCGAACGGGTCGGCAAGGCCGTGCGCAGCCCCGCCAAGGACACTCTGCTCTCGCACGCCACGGCCGTCACCGGCCGCGGTCGCGGCTTCGCCGTGCACGAGGCCCTCGACCAGATCGGCGCGATCATCGGGCCGCTGACGGTGGCCGTCGTCCTCGCACTGACCGATACCGACTACACGCCCGCGCTGACCGTCCTCGCCTTACCGGGCGCGGCAGCGCTGTTGCTGCTCTTGCGAATCCGGCGTCTCGCGCCCGACCCCGCCGGCTACGAATCCGCCGTGCCCGCCGCACCCCGGCCCGCGGGTGGGCCCCTGTCGCGGTCGTTCTGGCTCTACTGCGCCTTCACCGCCGTGTGCATGTTCGGCGCCACCACCTACGGGGTGCTCTCCCTGCACATGGTGCGCGCCGGAGTACTGGGCACGACGACGGTTCCGCTGGTCTATGCCGCGGCGATGGGCGCCGATGCCGCCGCCGCGCTGGCATCGGGTTGGCTGTACGACCGGATCGGCCCGAAAACCCTCCTTCTGCTTCCGATTTCGACCGCGTTGGTGCCGGTCCTCGCCTTCGCGAACGGACTTGCCCCGGCCGTGGGCGGCGCGCTGCTGTGGGGTGCGACGGTCGGAGTCCAGGAGTCGACATTGCGGGCGGTGGTCGCCGATCTGGTTCCGGCCGACCGGCGCGCCACGGCCTACGGGACCTTCGCCGCGGTCCTCGGCGGCGCGACGGCCGCGGGCGGCGCGATCACCGGATCGCTCTCGGACACATCGTATTCGGCGCTGGTCGGCACGGTCGCCGCGATCGAGGGCGCGGCGGTGTTACTGGTGGTCGTACTCGCCGTCGTCCGGCGCCGGACGACGCGGGACTAGCGGGTTTCCGGCATGTCGATCCCGCTGCGGTGCACCATATTCCGCGGCATCTATATGGCCGGGCGGTCAAACGTGTGACTTGCCACAATGAATTCCGGTGCCGATCATTGGATCTTCCCCAAAAACCAATTCCTACCTGCAAACTCATAGGGGTGCAGGAAAGTCAATATTGGTCTCGCTCAGTGGTATCCGACCTGAAGTTTGAAACATTGCCAGTTATGTTGTGCCGATGTTGAGAGCGAGGCTCGGAATCCGGACCCGCATCCTGGCCATTGCAGTGGTTCCAAGCCTGGCGTTGCTCGGAGTCGGTGTGGGGACAGCGAGCCATCTGGTACGGGAGGGGCAACACGCGAAGGACTGGGCGGCCATTCTCGGCAGCGCCAATGTCCACACCCGCGAGATGATCGCCGCGGTCGAACAGGAGCGCATGCTCTCGCTGTGGCATCTGGCCGGACAGCGCACCGACCCCGGCGCTCTCGCCGCCGCCCGCGCCCGGCTCGACAAGGCGCTCGAGGCGCTGGCCTCCACCGAATCCGCGCTCATGGCAAACGATGTCGACAACCGGATGGGGCAGGACACCGGCGGTTTCGAGACGCTCAAGAAGCAGCTCCCGCAGATTCGCGGCGGTATCGACGCCGGCGCACTGCCACTCGCCCAGACCTACGGCATCTACAACCAGATTCTCGACGCCGTCGTCCTCGGCACCAATCTCGTCATCCCGACCGCCCCCGACGCCGCGGTCGCCCAGGAACTCGCCGGCGGCCTGCGCACCCTGCACGCGATGGAAGGTATGTCGCGCAGCCAGGCCCTGACCGCCGCCGAACTCAGCGGTCCCGCGCTGGCCGGGCAGATGCGTGACGACTACCGCAATCTGGTCGGCTACTACCGCACCGAGATCCCGCAGCTGGCAGACGATCTCACCGGCCCGGCAGCCGGCAAGATCAAGGTCGTGATCGGTTCACCCGCCTGGCAGCAACTCGCGGCCATGGAGGATTACCTGATCCATCCTCCCGCTCCGGACAAGTCCGGTGAGCTGCCGCCACCGCCGATGAGTTTCGACGACTGGCGCACGACGGCGGAGCAACTCGGCGATCAGCTGCTCGCCGCCTGGCAGTACCAGAACGACAACGCCAACCAGACCGCGGTCCGAGACGGTGAACGCACCGCGACGAATTCGCTGTGGGCCGGCGCCGGCGTCCTCGCACTCGCGATCATCGCCTTCCTGCTGTCGCTGTGGCTGGCCAACCGGCTGATCGGCCGCCTCAAGCGGCTGCGGACCGAAACCCTCGCACTGGCCGAGGTCCGGCTGCCCGAAACCATGCGCAGGCTCGGCGAGGGCGAGGAGATCGACGTCGAAACCGAGGCCGCCCGGCTCGATTTCGGCCACGACGAGATCGGTTCGGTCGCCAAGGCGTTCAACCGCGCCCACACCGCCGCGGTCTCGGCCGCGGTCACCGAGGCCCGCACCCGCGAAGGTGTGCGCGCGGTCTTCCTGAACATCGCGCACCGCAGCCAGATCGTGGTCCATCGCCAGCTCGAGATTCTCGACGAGGCCGAACGGCAGCAGGAGGACCCGGCGCTGCTCGAGACGTTCTTCCGGCTCGACCACCTGGCCACCCGCGAACGCCGCAACGCCGAGAACCTCATCATCCTCGGCGGCGGCGAGCCCGGCCGGCAGTGGCGGCGCCCGGTTCCGCTGGTGGAGCTGGTGCGCAGCGCGATCGGCGAAACCCTCGACTACGCACGGGTGCGCGCCCATCGCATGCCGCAGGTGTTCATCGTCGGCACCGTCGTCGCCGACCTCATCCACCTGCTCGCCGAGCTGGTCGACAACGCCACATCCTTCTCGCCACCGCAATCGCGGGTCGAGGTGAGCAGCAACGTGGTCGGCAAGGGCGTCGCCATCGAGATCAGCGATCAGGGCATGGGCATGGCGGCCGACGAACTCGAGCGTGCCAACGAAATGCTGCGCAACCCACCGGATTTCGGGGTCGCGACGCTGTCGGCGAACTCACGGCTGGGCCTGTTCGTGGTGGCGCAGCTCGGTGCCCGCCACGGCGTCACGGTGCGGCTGTCGGAATCCGACTACGGCGGCATCCGGGCGATCGTGCTGGTGCCGACCGCCGTGGTCGCGGCCGATGCGCCGATGGCCGATCACCTGCCTGAGCGATTCTCCGGGCGCCGGCCGGAACCGACCATGACCGGTGAGATCCCCGCCATCTCGGCGGCCGAATCCGCCCCGGCCGCAACCGGTCTGGCAACGCTGCCGCCGCGCACCGATACCTGGTCCGACTACGGCCGCACCGATACCGAGCCGCCCGCCCGCGAAGAGCAGCCGGACCGCTACGAGGCGCCGAGCCGCTACCAGTCCCGGCACGAGCCGCCCGCCCCGGCCGAGCAACCGGCTCGCCGCGCCCCGCAGCGCCCGTCATACACTGGCAGTGATGCCCGCCCACCGTTGCCCCGCCGCCGCCGACAGGCAAGTCTGGCACCGGAATTGGCGCACGACCCCCAACCCGAATCGGATGTGGAACAGCGGCCGCGCTCGGCGGAACAGGCACGAGACCTGATGTCCGCCATCGAGAACGGGACCAGGCAGGGCCGGCGCTCGCAGCCCGGCTATTCCACTCCGGACGAACAGGAAGGCGAAGGTGACTTCTTCCAACGTAGGTGATCTGAACTGGCTGCTCGACGATCTGGTCGATCGCCTGGCCGGGGTGCGCTACGCGGTGGTGCATTCCACCGACGGCCTGCTGCTGGGCCGCTCCACCTCGATGAGCCGTGAGGACGCCGAACACTTCGGTGCCATGTCGGCCACCCTCTACGGACTCGCGCGCAGTGCCGGTAACCGCTTCGACGGCGGCGGGGTCCGGCAGGCCGTCATCGAACTCGATCGTGCGGTGCTGTTCGTCACCGCCGCCGGTGACAATGCTTGTATCGCATTGCAGGCCAACGAGAACGCGAATCTGGGTATGGTGGCCTACGAGATGAATCTGACCGTGCAGCGGGTCGGCGGATACCTGTCCACCGATCCTCGAAACGGTCTGGCCGAGCACGTGGAGCATAGATTGTCATGACGCGCTTCGGTCAACCGTGGTTCGACGATGCGGCCGGCCCCCTGGTCCGTCCGTACGCCGTGACGCGGGGCCGCACCATGGGGGCGGGACACGATCTGGACATGCTCACCCTGGTGGTGATCGTGCCGGCGGGTCCGCCGCTGCGGCGCATCGAACCCGAATACGTGGAAATTGTCCGGCTCTGCCGGAATCCGCAATCGGTGGCGGAGGTCTCGGCGAGATTGACGCTGCCGCTGGCGGTGACCAAGATCCTTGTCGGTGACCTCATCGGCGATGGTCTGCTGAAGTTCCGGGCCCCGGCCCGTGCCGACACCGATGCTGGTGCCACCGGCGAATTGAATATCCTGCGTGCAGTACTCGATGGAATCCGAAAGCTGTAGAACACCGTGCCTGAAACTTCGTCCTCGACCGACTTGGCTGCCTCGGTCAAAATCCTCGTAGCCGGAGGTTTCGGCGTCGGGAAAACCACCATGGTGTCGTCGATCAGCGAGATCACGCCGTTGCGCACCGAAGAGCTGATCACCGAAATGTCCACCGGCATCGACGATCTGTCGGGTGTGGAGGGCAAGACCACCACCACCGTCGCGCTGGACTTCGGTCGAATCACCATCGATCAGAATCTCGTGCTGTATCTGTTCGGCACCCCGGGCCAGGACCGATTCTGGTTCCTGTGGGACGAATTGGCGCGCGGGGCGCTCGGTGCGGTGGTGATCGCCGATACCCGTCGCCTGGAGAACTCGTTCGCCGCCATCGACTTCTTCGAGCGGCGCGGCCTGTCCTTCGCGATCGCGGTGAACTGCTTCGACAACGCCCCGATCTACACGACCGAGGAAGTGCGCGAGGCGCTCGATCTCGACACCCACATTCCGGTCGTGCTCTGCGATGCCCGCGACCGCAGCTCCTGCAAGACGGTGCTGATGACCCTTGTCGAACATCTCATCTCCCGGGCCACCAGCTCCGTGGCCTGAGCCCCGCCGCCCCGGACGGCGGCGGGGCGTCAGCCCGCGGTCGCGACGAGATCCAGCTCGCCCAGATCCGATATCCAGCGATGTGGCGGGCGCGGTGAATTCGGCTCACCGGCGCGGGTGACACCGACGGCCTGCCATCCGGCCGCTACCGCGGCATCCAGTTCGCCCGGGTGATCCGACAGGAACAGGATCTGGCCGGCCGGCACATCGATCGCCGCCGCGATCGCCCGATACGACTCGGGTTCCCGCTTGGCGCCGGCATTCGCGAGGTCGAACCAGCCGCCGATCAACGACGCCAGCTCTCCCCCGCGTGCGTAGGTGAACCAATCCCGCTGGTTGCGAACCGACCCCGACGAGTACACATACAACGCGAATCCGGCATCATGCCAGGTACGCAACGCGGTGGGCGCGTCCGGGAAGAACTCGCCGAACAGCGCGCCCTCCCGGAATCCTTCGGCGCAGATCACACCCTGCGCGGTCTTCAGCGGCGCGGCCTTCACATCCGAATTCAGCCAGCCACACAGTATTTCGGCGATCTCACCGATCTCGGCGTCACGACGTCCGGACAGTTCGCGGGTCTGCTCGATCACCTCGGCCGCGGCATCATCGCGCCGGTCGGACAGCCACTGTGGCAGGCGGCGGCGAGTGTAACCGTAGAGGTCCTCGCGCACGGCGCTGGTCGGGCTGGTGGTCCCCTCGATATCGACGACGACGGCGCGGATCACGCGACGAGCCGATCCAGGCTCGGAAAGTGTTCGGCGATGGGCTCTCCGGTGAAGTCACCGACCCATCCGTCGGCCTCCTCGAAGAACCGGATGGCCACGAAGTCCGGGCGCGCGCCCATATCGAACCAGTGCCTCGTACCGGCGGGAACCGAGAGCAGATCACCGCCCTCGCACACCACCGCCACCACCTCGGGCTCCAGATGCAGATAGAAACAACCCCGCCCGGAGACGAAGAAGCGGACCTCGTCCTCGGCATGCCGATGTTCGGACAGGAATTTCTCCCGCGCCGCGCGGGCCTGTGCGGGCCAATCCGGATCGGCGTCGTCGGGGTGCAGTCGGGCCAGGTCGATGTGGCGGTAGCGGCCATCGGCGTTCAGTTCGCCGATCCGGTCGCCGTAGTGGGCGAGGATCTCCTCGGCCGGGACGGCGGCGGTGACCGGCCGGGCAGGCCAGCGGTCGAAAACGATTCCGCGAGTAGCCAGTTCCGCGGTGATGCGCTCGGGATCGGTGCTGTGCAGGCGGATATCGGCGGGATCGTTATCGGCCGCGATATGCAGCAGGGTCATCGCTTCTGCTCCTCGGGAAGGCGAACGGTGGAAATGTCGAGGCGCCCGGTCAGCGACACCAGCTCACACAGAGATTCCAGGCATTCCGCGCGGTCGCGTGCCTGTGCGAGATCGGCGCCCCAGGCCGTGATGCCATGCCCGGCGATGAACAACACCGGCGGTGCGTCCGGATACGCGCGCAGATACCGTTCTATCTCCTCGCCGATGCGCGGCACGTCGGCGTGGTTGATGAACACCGGGATGTCGACGGTCTCGGCAGTGCCGAGACCCTTGATCAACTCGAATCCGGTGAAACGCAGTGAATCCACGGCGCCGACCGAGGCGGCCGTCGCGTGCGGCGGATGCACATGGACCACGGCGCCCGCCTCGGTGGCCCGGTAGATGGCGGTGTGAATGGCGGTCTCCGCGGAGGGACGTCGGTGCCCGGACACGAGTGCGCGATCCTCGACCCGGACGCGGGCCATATCGGCCGAGGTCAGCTCGCCCTTGGACAATCCGCTGCCGGTGATCAGCGCGGTGCGCGCGCCGTCCGGCCCGGCGGCGCCCGAGACCGAGATATTGCCCGCGGTGCCGGGCATCCATCCACGGGTGTAGAGCTCGCGGGCGATGGCCGCGATCCCGGCGGCCGGTGCCGTGATCGCTATCGGCCCGTTCTCGGTGACCACCGCGGTCACCAGATCGGGCGGGGTGACATCGAAGGCCGGATTGAACACGGCGGTCCCGGCCGGGGCGCTCGCGTATCCGCCGAACCGGGCTACCTCGTCGGCGCCTCGTTGCTCGACGACGATCTCGGCACCGGTGGCCGTCGCGAGATCGCGGGTCGATTCCGGAGCGACGACGATGAAGGGGATGCCGTGGTGGCGGGCGGCCAATGCCAGACCGTAGGTGCCGATCTTGTTCGCCACGGACCCGTCGGCGGCGATCCGGTCCGCGCCGACGATCACACAGTCGACCTGCCCGGTCGCCATCGCCCACGCGGCGGCGGAGTCGATCGTCAGCCGATGCGGAATCCCGGCCTCGGCCAATTCCCACGTGGTCAGGCGCGCACCCTGCAGCAGCGGACGGGTCTCGTCGACGAGTACGCCCTCGATCGCGCCGCGTTTGTGCAGCACTCCCAGCGCGCCGATCGCGGTACCCACGGCGGTCGTGGCCAGGCGGCCGGTATTGCAGTGGGTGAGCATGCGCAGTGGCCGGTTCGGGCACAGCCGCTGAACGAGATCGGCGGCGTGTGCCGCGGCGGCGTGATTGACGCGGCCGTCCTCGGCCAGCATGGCCTGCGCCTCGCCCAGTACCGCCGCCGCGCCCTCGGGCACCCTCGCCAGCGCGCGGCGCACACCCCAGGACAGATTGACCGCGGTCGGCCGTGCCGCCTCGATCCGGGCGGCCTCGGCTTCGATCCGGGCCGGTTCGCCGGGTATGCGAGGGCGGCCAGTGCGACGCCGAACGCACCCGACACCCCGATCGCCGGTGCACCGCGCACGGCCAGTGTGGTGATGGCGTCTATGACCTCGTCGACGGTGCCGAGCCGCAGTTCACGCAGTTCGTGCGGCAGAGCGCGCTGGTCGATCGTCACCACGGCGCCGTCGACCCACGTGATCGAACTATCACCCATGTGCGCGCACTACCTCACCACTCGAACGGCTACCTCTCAAACGGTAACGAACCAGGGCTTATCGCCGCGCACCAGGTTTGTCCTCGCCCCGATCCGATCGAGCCGGTGTGGTCGCGGCACGACGGCGTCGGTCGATATCGGCTCGGCGTCGGCGGCGAGGGTTACAGTCACCGCGAAACCCTTCGGGTACAGGAGGTCGCTGTGGCCGTTCCGTTGGCGGCGTGGCTGGGCGCGCTGGCGCTGATCGTCGCGTTGCTGCTGTTCGATTTCGTTTTCCATGTGCGCACACCGCATTCGCCGTCGCTGCGGGAGTCGGCGGTGTGGTCGGCGGCCTATGTGGGTGTCGCGGTGGCGTTCGGGTTCGCGGTGTGGGGGTGGGGCGGTTCGGAGATGGGGGTGGAGTATTTCGCCGGCTACGTCACCGAGAAGGCGCTGTCGGTGGACAACCTGTTCGTATTCCTGGTGATCTTCACCGCGTTCCGGGTGCCGGCGGCGGCGCAGCAGAAGGTGCTGCTGGTGGGGATCGTGATCTCGCTGGCGGTCCGGACGGGATTCATTTTCCTGGGCGCGACGCTGATCAACCGGTTCGCATGGGTGTTCTACATTTTCGGTGCGCTGCTGCTGGTGACGGCGGGCAATATGTTGCGCCCGGAGGGCGAGGACGAACACTCCGGCGACGGCGCGGTGGCCCGGTTGACGCGAAAGGTGCTGCTCACCACCGATTTCTACGACGGCGACGCGCTGACCACGACGGTGGCGGGCCGGCGCAGGCTCACCCCGATGGTGTCGGCGATGATCGCGATCGGCGGCACCGATGTGCTGTTCGCCCTGGATTCGATTCCGGCGATCTTCGGCCTCACACAGAACGTGTTCCTCGTATTCACCGCGACCGCGTTCTCGCTGCTGGGTTTGCGGCAGTTGTTCTTCCTGCTGGAGGGTCTGCTCGATCGGCTGATCTATCTGAGTTTCGGTTTGGCGGTGATACTCGGGTTCATCGGGGTGAAGCTGATCCTGCACGCGTTGCACCACAACGGTATTGCGTTCGTCAACGACGGCGACCCGGTACCGGTGTCGGAGATCTCGACGGTGTGGTCGCTGGTGGTGATCGTCGTGGTACTGGTGGTGACGGTGACGGTGTCGCTGTGGAGTCCCGCCGGGCGCGCGCAGACCGCGGTGGCCGGTGCGCGCCGATACGCGGAGCGGTATCTGGACCTGGGATACGAGGCCGATCAGGCCGTGCGGGAGAAGACATATGCGCGGCTGCTGGCCGCCGAACGGGAGATGGCCGGATTACCCGACAAGTATGTGCGCCGGTTCGGTGCGCACGAGCTCGCGCAGCTGCTCGATCGCGCGCATGTGGTGCACGAGGACCGGATGGCACGGATCCGGGCGGGTCTGCCCCTGCGGATGTGACCGTGCCGGGCCCGCCATCTCGACGTGATGGCCGCCGAACTGACCCCCACCTACGCCGAGGCGTGAGCGGGGCGGGCACCGGCGCGCGCGGGAATCCTGTTGTCGAGCACCGTCATCAGACCGATCGCGACACCGAGACCGAGAATGACCCACGCGATCGAGTGCAGCCCGGCATCGGTAACCGCGGGGCCGAAGGTCAGCGCGATGAGACTGGAGGAGAAGATCGCCCCGAGGTAGGCGAAGGTGCGAAACAACCCCGAGGCCACCGCGACCTGATCACCGGGTGCCTGCACGTACAGCGACGCCTGGTTGGCGAATCCGGAGAACCCGCTGGCCAATCCGAACAGCAGCGACATCGCGATCAGCACGAGCACCGGTGAGCTGTGGGTGATGAATCGCATCATGACACCGGTCGCGCCCAGCGCGACCCCGCTGACGATCAGAGGCCATCGGATCCAGCCGTGGTCGGACACGAGCCGGGCCACCACGATGCTGATCGCTGACAGCGGCAGCAGGATCAGTCCGACCTGGGAGGCGCTGTATCCGGCGGCCTGTTCCATCCACTGGCTGGTGCCGTAGAGCGCGGTGTAGGTGCCCAGCGACACGACGGCCTGGCGCAGGTAGGTGCGCAGCAGGTCGCTGTGGCGGGTGAGCATGCGCACGTCGATGAGCGGGCTGCGGCTGCGCAGTTCCCAGCCGATCAGCGCGGCGCCGAGGACGACCGCGATCGGTACAAGCACCCAGTTCGGTGATTCCAGATCCGAGAGCAGCATCAGCACACTGATCACGGTGCCGGCGAACAGCGCGATGCCGGTGAGGTCGACCGCGGCCGCCAGCGAGGCCGGGCGCACGATGACGGGTTCGTCCCGGGGCACCCCGCGCAGGGTCGCCACGAGCGCGACGACAGCGAGCGGGATGTTGACGAAAAAGATTGCGCGCCAGCCGAACACACCGGCCAGCACACCGCCGAGCGGAAGACCCACGACGGTGGTGACCTGTGCGGCGATGGAGAAGTTGCCCAGCACCCGCGCCGGCACACCGATACCGGTAGCGTCGGCGCGGCGGCGCACCATCGCCATGGCGGTGGGAAATGCCGCCGAGGTGCCGACGCCGATCAGGGCGCGAGAGACCACGAGGAATCCGAATGTCGGTGCGGCGGTGCCGATGACGCCGGCGGCGACGAGGATGATCAGGCCGCTGACGAATACGCGGCGCGGCCCGAACAGGGTGGCGAGTTTACCCATGGTGGGCTGCATGACCGCGCTGCACAGATACAGCACCGAGATGAGCACGGTGGTGGTGCCGGGGCCGCGATGGAAGTCGACCCCGATGCCGACCAGGGCGGTGGCGATGGTGGAGGTGTTGATCGGGTTGAGGGTGGAACCCAGCAACAGGGGGCCGACGAAGCGCGTGGTGAACGGATCGCTGCGGGCGGTGGCGGTATCGGCGGGGGCTGCTGTCACGAACGGGCCGCCAGGATTTCCAGCACATCGTCTGTGGTGCCGGTTTCGGCGATGCGGCCGAAGATGTGGGTGATGCTGTGGTCGTGGCGTTCGGTGTCGGGGTCGGTCATGGCGTCGACGGGCAGGGTGACATGGAAGCCCTGTTCGTGGGCGTCGCGGGCGGTCGATTCGACTCCGGCGCCGGTGGCGATGCCGATGACAACGACCTGGGTGACGTGCGCGGCGCGCAACCGGTCGGCCAGATCGGTGCCGGCGAAGGCGCTGCGCGCGTATTTGGTGATGAGGATATCGCTGGGCTGCTGATCGAGTTCGGGGATGAGGGTGGCCCAATCGGCGGGCAGGTCACCCAGGGCGGTGCGGCCGGCGTCGGTGCGCCCGGGCGGGGTGCCGGCGACATTGACCAGGACGACGGGCAGGTCGCGGTGCCGGAACGCCTGGACCAGGGTGGTGGCGTGGGTGACAACCGCCTCGGAGGGGGCGCGCCCGACGATGCCCTGCTGCAGGTCGATGACGATGAGTGCGGTACGGGCGTCCAGGGTGCTGATGGGCATGGCGAATTCCTTTGCGGTGCTGGAGTTTGCGTGGCGTCACCGGCGGTGGAGCGCAGCGTCGATCGGCGCGGCCCGGGACGGGTACGCGCGGAGGTCGGTGAGGCCCGGCTCAGGTGGTGCGGGCGATGCGTTCGAGCAGCACGACAGCGGCGGCGAGCTGCTCGATTTCGGCGGGGTCGAATTCGGCTTCGATCACCCGGGTGAGCCAGTCCTCTTTGGCACGGCGTCCGGTGCGGAATTCGTCGCGGGCGGCGTCGGTGAGGTCGAGGACGGTCTTGCGGCCGTCGGCGGGATGGGGCGCCCCGGCGATCAATCCCGCATCTTCCAGTGTGCGAACGATTTTCGCCATCAATTGCGGCCGCATACCGGCGGCATGGGCCAGTTCGGTGGCGGTGGCGGGCCCGCTCTGTTCGAGCCGGATGAGTACCGAGCTCTGCGATTTGGTGAGATCGCTACCCTCGGCCTGGGCCCGCAACTGCCGAAGGAGTCCGCTGACGGCGACACGGAGGTCACCGGCCACCGCGGACGCTGTCACAACGGGCTCTCGGCTCATACCCCCACACTACCATTTTATTAAGCCAGCTGCACAGTTGGCTTAATAACCAGCGACGCAGCCCGCCTCGCCGGGCGCCCGGTCGCCACAGGGCGTATCAGTGGGCCCGGCGTACCGCGGAAATGCTGCCGATGCGCGGGTCGGGCACGGCAGCGGGGCGGCCGAGCCCGGCGACCATGTCGTTCCAGCTGCGGAATTCGGTATCCCACCCCAACTCCCCCAGCCACTGCTCGACATCGACATCGACCTCGACCTCGGCGACCGGCGCGGCCGGTGCCTGGGCATCGGGTGCGACATCGGCGACCATGCGCCGCAGTTCCCGATATTGCGCACCATCGGGTTCGGCGACCAGCCTGCTCGTACCGAACAGGCTGCCCGGCGCCGACAGGCCGGTCAGGGTGGTAACCACCCGCCGGTTCCACTCCTGCGTCAGCGTTCCCAGACTTCCCTCATCGACCCACGAGGTCGGCTGGTCGGTCCGGAATCCGCACTCCAGCAACGCTTTCGGCCAATCCGCGCGCAGATCGGCGACCACGACGTGGCGCCCGCAGCTCGCCACCGGGCCCGCCCTGTCGAGCACCGGCTCCTTGAAGGCGAAGGTCTCGGGCAGATCGATCTCGTAGATCCGCACACGTGGTGGTAGGTCCATCCGGAACGCCCGGGTGTCGAGCCCGGCACCGAGCAGCACGAATTGATCGACGCCGGCGTCCACCGCGGCGCGGAACCGGTCGTCGACCAGCCGCACCCCGACCGTGCGGCCTTCATAGAACTGATCGGCCAGCGCTTCCAGCCGCTGCCACCGCTGCTCATCGAATCCGGCCCGCGCCGCCGCCGCGAACACCGCGGCCAGCGGATCGACGTAGAGCCGGTCGGTACGCGCGGTTTCGCGTGCCCGGATCACCGCGACCCCCACTGCCGTCATCGCCACACCCGCTACCGGCACATTCGAGGTCTGCTCGGTCATGATTCTCCCCATCCGATGGCCCTGCGTCTTTGCCGCCACGGTAGTATTTACCTTACCGGTCGTCAAGTAATCTGAGAGGGTCGATGGACAGGCGTCGAAGTGACACGCGGGAACGGATCCGCGCGGTGGCCATGGAATTGTTCGCCGAGCACGGCTACGACAAGACCTCGCTGCGCGAGATCGCCGAACGACTCGGGGTCACCAAGGCCGCGCTCTACTACCACTTCCGCAGTAAGGAGGACATCGTCGTCAGCCTGTCGGAGGATCTGCGCGCCGGCATCGACGACATCGTGGCGTGGGCGCAGACCCAGGCGCCCGGTCCGCAGCGTTCCGAACAGATCGTGCTGCGCTACGGCGCACTGCTCCACGGTCTCGGCAAGAGCATGATCCGGTTCTGGACCGAGAACCAGTCCGCGTTCCGGGCCTTGGACATCGGCACGGGGCTGCGCTACCAGTTCCGGGTGCTGGGCGATCTGGTGGCGGCACCGCAGCAGTCGCCGCCGGCGATCTTCCACGCCCGCCAAGCACTGCTCGCGGTGAGCTGGAGCCTGTCGATGATGGGCGATCTGGACCTGAGCGACGAGCAGAGCAACGCGGCGGCGACGCGGATCGCGCTCGACATCCTCAGCCGGATGTAGATCTCACGCCGACGGGCGCAAGCTGCTCAGTACCCGGATCGCATCCGAGAGCGGGATCATCCGGCCGGGCTGCTCGGCCAGCAACCCCATCTCGATGTACTGGCGGATCAGCATCGACGGCGTGACGCAATGCTCGGCGGCCGCCTCGCGCACGCGGTCGCGCAGATCCTTCGGCAGCTTCAGCGAGGTGGTCACCATGCCGCGCTCGATCTCCGCACCGGTGGGCGGCAGCGTGGGCGCGGGCGCGGTGTCGTCGAAGACCAGCGCGTCCACCAGCGCCTGCGGGTCGGCGCCGGGGTTCGGTTCGAAGGTGTGATCGTGGCTCATCGGTTCGCCTCCCATGCCGTGAATTCCTCGAGCTGTCGCGAGCGCATCTGTGCGGCCATGATGATCTCCCACGTGCCCCGCGACTGTATCTGCTGAATATCGACGGGAGTCGGCAGCTCCCGCAGCAGCACCACCAGCGGCCGGCCGTCGTCGGTACGGCCCCACACGGTGGCGACCGGAAGGCCCGCGGCGGTGCGGGCCGGGCGCGGCCAGCGCCGAGACGAGTACAACACTTCCATCACCTCCCAGGGCGCCACATCCGCCCGAGCCAGGAACGAGTGGACTCCGATCCACCATGCGTACTCCACGCAGTCACCATAATACGCGGGTATTACTCAATCGGGCACCGGTGTGTGTCGCGGCACCAGGATCGTGCGATCGAACGCCGCCGGATGGGCCGCGGCATGAGCGATCGCCGCATTCACCTCACCGAGCTCGAAGGTCGTGACCGTCTCCCCCGACAAATTCAGCAATCCCGCATCGACCAGCTCGATCAACTGCGCGATCGCGGCCCGCGAACACATCCACTGCCCGCGCACCGTCACGCCGTTGCGCATCAGCCACGGATACGGCAACGCCAGATCCGGTCCGCCCAGCATCCCGACCCCGCCCATCAGCACCACCCGGCCGAATTCGCGCACCGTCATCGCCGCGGCGCGCACAGCCGCCGGATCGGCGGCAGGCGGCAAGATGTCGAGGACAACATCCACCGCGCGCCCGGCAGCCGATCGCATCGCCGCGGTGTCGGCGCCGGGATCGCCGGTCAGCACCACCGGCCGGACCCGATCACCGAAGCGCTCCCGCAACCGGGCCAGCGCGCCGCGATTGCGCCCGGGGGCCACCACCCGCGCCGCCCCCATCGCCAGCGCGACCGCTACCGCAGCACCACCGAAATTCCCGCTCGCCCCACTGACCAGCACCGTCTCTCCCGCTTGCAGACCCGCCGCCAGCCACCCGCCATAGGGCACCGCCGACACCGCCAGCGCCGCCCAGCGCGCATTGTCCTGCGGATCGAACGCGCCCAGCGGTACCGCGTTCTCGGTGGGGACCACCATCAGTTCGGCGAACGAACCGTGATGAAAATGCCGCGACAGCCGCAGCCCGCCCCCACCGCGTGAACTCCAGCCCTGCAACGTGATGTCGGGTGTGCGGGCATCGTCGCGCGAGCGTACGGTCGGATCACACCACACCAGGTCGCCCGTGCGCAGGCGGGTCGCGTCCGGTCCGGCCGTCACCACCCGCCCCACCCCGCCCATCCCCGGAATCACCGGTGGTTCCAGCGGATATCGCCGCGCCCCGCCGAAAACCTCCGCCGCATAGGGCAGCACACAGGTCGCCAGCACCTCGACCAGCACCCCTCCCGGACCCGCCACCGGATCGGGCACCCGCGTCACCGTCAGCGGCTGCCCGAACCGCTCCAACACCGCCGCATGCATCGCGGCCTCCTTCCGATCACCGATTCGCTTCCTCGCCAACGTAAGTCGATATCGTGCGATGCGGCCAGCGAATGTTCGGCATATCTGGTATGCCGGATAATCATGGAACTGTCACCGGCCGGACTGCGGCTGCTGGCCGAGGTCGCCGAACGGGGCTCGTTCACCGCGGCCGCGGTGAGCCTCGGCTACACCCAGTCCGCGATCTCCCGCCAGGTCGCCGCACTCGAACACGCCGCGGGCACCCGACTGTTCGACCGCCACCACAGCGGAGTGCGACTCACCCCCGCCGGGCTGACCCTGGTCCGGCACGCCCGCGTCGTCCTCGACGCCCTCGACGCGGCCCGGCGCGAACTCGACGGAATCGACCACCGTCCCCGCCAGGTCCGGCTCGGCGCAATCGTCAGCGCCGGCGCGGTCCTGATCCCCCACGCGCTCGCGTCCCTACGCCACACTCACCCCGCACTCGAAGTGTCCACCCGCGAAGCCACCACACCCACGCTGATACGAGCGGTCCGAGCCGGGAACCTGGACCTGGCCGTCATTACCTCGCGGCCGCCGCACCGCCCGCCCGACACCGAACTGCCGCGCCTGGCCGTCGACCACCTCGCCGATGTGGAACTACTCGTCGCCGCACCCGCCACCGACCGCTTTGCCGGTCGCGGCACCGTCACCGTCGACGAACTGTCCGACATCGCGTGGATCGCGAGTCCGCCCGCCGGTGATGAGCCCATGCTCGGTGTGTGGCCCGGCCTGCCCGGTCGTCCCCGCATCGTGCATCGCGCCCGCGACTGGCTGACCAAACTGTCGCTGGTCGCCGCCGGCTGCGGAGTCACCACGGTGCCGGCGGGCCTGTTCCCCACACCGCCGGCCGGGGTGGTGTGCCTGCGCGTGGTCACCGGCCCGGACCACCACGGCGCCGCCGAACTACGCCGCATCGCACTGATCCGCCTGCCGGCCCCACCAGCACCGGAGGTGTCGGCCGTGATCGAGGCATTGCGCGAAGGCGCCGCCCCGTTCGGCACATCGCCGCGATGATCACCTACCGGCGGGCCGGCCTCACCAGATCAGCGTGCGCTGCGGAACCCGCACGCCGGCGAAGAACCGCTTACCGATATCGCTGCCGTCATGGTTGTAGGCATTCATGATCTCGGCCACCTCGTCGGCCAGTTCCTGCAGCGCCGGACTCGGATTGTCGATCCCGCAATCGCTCACCCACCCCCACTCCCGCGGTACCCCCTCGATCGTCACGATGATCTTGCCGACATACGGTGCGGCTACCGAATAGCCGATCTCCACCGGCGCATCGCGGATCGGTGACCGCTCGACGATCTCGGCACGATGCTGCGGCATGCTGAAGATCTTCGCGAAAGCGATGTCCTGACCGATCATTTCGGCGATGCTGCCCAGCGTGGCATGACGGCCGACCCGGTGATACCGCTGCCCGTAATCGCGATCGCCCACCGGCCCCGACGGCGGATGCTTGGCAAGAATCCGATCCAGCATCCGCTGGGCCGCATCACGTTCGGCCGACGGTGTGGCCGGATGGTCGATCAGCCCACGCAGCCGGGAAATCCTGGGGCTCAGGGCCGGTGCCATCATCGCGGTCCTCTCCTCGTCCTCACGCGGCCGTCGGTCAGGGCAGCGGATCGACCAGAACCTGATGGTCGATGCGCCGCAACATATCCGGCCGCGCGGTCAGGCACGGCCAATTGCGCGCTACCGCCTCACCGGCGGCCTGTCCGGCCGCGATCAGCGCATCCGCGTCCGACCGGCCGGCCAGCAGAGCCGCCACCCGCGACGCCGCCCCGATATCGAGACCGGTGACCACGGTGTGCGGCAACTCCAGCAATACCGCGAGGATATCCAGTCGATCCGGCCGGATCAGTGCTTGACCCGCCGCCGCGACCGCGGCGGGCACAACAATTGTGTGTCCCGCCTCCGCCGTCGCCCACGCCACCGCATGCACATACGGCAGCCGCCGCGTCCAGCCGACCACCGCGGCGGTGTCGAATACGACACCGCCCAGAGCCGCCGGGCTCACGCGGCGCCGGCGCTGGGGCGCCGCAGATCCTCCGCCGTCAACGGCGGCAATCCCTGCATCCCGCGGGCCTGATTCACCAGGTCCAACGGCGGCACACCTCCGAAGGTGGATTCGATCGCGTCCAAGGAGATATCCCGATCCATCCGATCGCGCAGTGCAGCCGACACGTAGGCGGAGACGTTGTCGATCCGTCCCGAGGCCTTCCACCGCTCCAGGGTGGACACATCGTCCTTCGGGACCGAGATCGTCACCTTCCTCGTCTCCGCCATACCGTCAGCCTACGTCAGTATGGCAACGCGCGACCACAGGTCATCGCGGGCCGGCACCGGCCCGCCGTCACCGGGTGAAAACGGTAGCGTGCGCGGCCTGCAGCAGCGTGACCAGCTCCTTGGCCGCCGCTTCGTCCAACCCCGCGAACGCCGGGGCGATCAGCTCATCGGTCAGCGCCTCCGCCGCGTCCCAGCGCTGCCGCATCGCCGCGGTCACCTCCGTCGAGTCCACCTGCTCACCCCATCCGAACCTGCGCGCCTGCGCCGGACCGTCGGCCAGCGGAGAACCGCCGATCAGGACCGCCTCGAACGGTGACAATCCCGTCGCCAGCACCGCCGTCAGATGCACACCGCCGCGCAGCTCGCGCAGACAGTGGATCAACTGCAGCACCTGCCCGCGCGCGTCCGGCGCCGGCGGCTGCGCCCGCCAGCCCGCGAACAGGCCCACACCCGCGACATCGGCACCGTCGACCACCACCTGCAACAGCTCGGCCAGCCTCTCACCGGAATCGAATCCGGCCAGTTTGCGGCGGCCGAAATCCCGGCACGCGGCCAGATATCCCGCCGCGGCCTCGGCCGCGGGCATCGGCACCGACTCCCACGCCGCGCGCACCGTCGCCGGTTCGAAGAACCCGAACGCCGCCGCAACCACATCGGCGTCGACATCGCCGAGCACGCCGCCTCGGCCCCGGGTGTAGGGGCCGATGAAACCATCCACCCCGGTGCTCGCACCGAACGCCTTCGTCTCGCGGGAGAACATGAACGCGCCCCCGATGTTCTGGATCTCGGATTTCACAGCGGCCGGCACCGACACCGCGGTCCCCTTTCGACGAGAACGACCCCCCAACGGCCGCTCGGTTGACTAGACGATCACGCGGAGCCTATCTCGCTTCGGTCAACTAATGCCAGACTGCGTCCGCAACCCGCCGCCGGCCGGCCCGCACCCGCGCACCTTCCCGTCACCGGACCCACGGCCCTCGGCACACCCTGCGCGAATTCCCGTATAACGTAACGGTATCGGCAAGTTCACCAAGATTCATGGGAGGATTCACCTATCTCGGGTGCGGGCCCGGGTACCACCGATCTCGAAGCGAGCGAGGATGACAGACGACCTCGGCGCGACCGCACCCGACCCCGGTGCCGACCGCGCCACCGCAACGCAGACCGCGTTGACATCCCTGGTCGCCCGGTTCGCCCAGCAGTGGCAGACAGCGGGCGAACCCCCCGATCTCTCCGCACACCTGCCCGCAGAACCCGCCCTGCGCCGCAGCGCCCTGATCGAGCTCATCAAAGTCGACCTGCACGAACGCTGGCAGCGCGAGACCGACGCCCCCCGCCTCGCCGACTACAGCCGCCGATTCCCCGAACTCACCGCCGCGCCACTGCCCCCCGACCTCGTCTACGAAGAGATCAACGCCCGCAGCCGTCGCGACCACCACGACGTCGACCTCACCGAATACCGGCAGGACTACCCCACCCAGATGGCCCGCATCACCGAAGGACTCGACACCGACCTCCATGACAGTCCGGTCCGCACCGGCAGCGGAGATGAACCCGCCCCGCGCACCACCATGCTCGCCGACCCCACCGCCTTGGACGCCCTCGACACCATCAACCCCGGCGCCACCGTCGACGACTTCGACCTCCTGCTCCCCCTCGGCCAAGGCGCCTTCGCCCGCGTCTTCCTCGCTCGCCAACGCTCGATGGGCCGCCTCGTCGCCGTCAAGATCTCCCACGACCGCGGCAGCGAACCTCAGACCCTCGCCCAACTCGACCACGACAACATCGTCCGCGTCTTCGACAAACGCCAGATCACCGATCAGCACCTCAAACTCATGTACATGCAGTACGTGCCCGGCGGCACCCTGCTCGGCGTCCTGCGCATGCTCCGCCACACCGCACCCGACCGGCGCGACGGACAACTGCTACTCGAGGCCATCGACGCCGCCACCACCACCGGCGGCGTCCTCGAACCCCAGCCCTCCCCCACCCGCACCGAAATCGCCCGCCTCAGCTGGCCCGAAACAGTCGCCCGCCTCGGCAGCCGACTCGCCGCCGCCCTCGACTATGCCAACCGGCGCGGCATCCTGCATCGCGACATCAAACCCGCCAACGTCCTGCTCACCGCCGACGGACAACCCAAACTCGCCGACTTCAACATCAGCTTCAGCCGCCACCTCCCCGGCGCCAACCCGGTCGCCTACTTCGGCGGCTCCCTGCCGTACATGGCACCCGAACAACTCGAAGCCTGCCACCCGAATCTCGACACGACCGCAGCCGATCTGGACACCCGCGCCGACCTCTACGCCCTCGCCGTCGTCCTCTGGGAACTGCTCACCGGCCGCGTCCCCTTCGACGATGGCCACGACGCCGGCGAAACCGAACAATCACTACAAGACATGATCGACCGGCGACGCACCCCCATCGAGCGACGATTCGACGCCGACCTACCACCCGACACCCCCGCACTCCTGCGCCACGCCCTGTTAACCTGCCTGTCCCCCGACCCCGCCGACCGCTACACCACCGGCGCCGAACTCGCCCAGCAACTCGACCTCAGCCAGGACCGCGCCGCCCGCGACCTCGTCGACCCACCCACCCACAGCCTGCGCGCCCGTCTCCGCATGCGCCCCATGCCGGTGGTCACCCTCTCCAGCCTCCTCGGCCACCTCCTCGCCGGGCTCTACCTCGGCTCCCACAACCTGCGCCTCATCCGCGACTCCCTCGGCCCCGACGCCGCCACCCAGATCGCACGACTCGGCATCATCGTCATCCTCATCGGCTACCCCATCGCCATCGCCGCCCTGCTCTACTGGTGCAGATCGGTATTCGTCGTCCCCAACGGACTACGACGCGGCAGACAATTCGACGCCGACACCCTCGCCGGAGCCCGCGCCGCCACCCTTGCCTGCGGCGACCGCATCGCCATCGCCACCTTCACCGGCTGGCTCGCCGCACTCGGCATCTTCCTCGTCAAACTCCACACCCTCGGCGGACTACCCGCGGGCCTCACCATCAGCCTCGTCGCCTGCAACCTCGTCGCCGCCGGTGTCGCGGTCGTCTACACCTACTTCCCCGTCACCTACTTCGTATTGCGCTGGTACTACCCGGGATTGGTCGCCGCAGGCCCCACCACCCCCGCCGACGCCGCCATGCTCCGACGCATGGTCCACCGCAGCCGCATCTACCTCGGCGTCGCCGCCTGCGTACCGCTCATCGGCGTACCCGCCGGACTCGTCTTCCTCACTCCCGACCAACAGCAAACCGTCATCGGCCCCATCGTCGGACTCTGCGTCGGAGGGCTTTTCGCCTTCCTCATCACCCTGCGCACCTTCTACGCACTGGAAACCGACCTCAACTCCCTCGACCGGGTACTCGACCCCCACCCCCGCACCTGACCGAGTACGGTCATCCGACCAAGATCGGCTAATCTCGAGGCGGTGCTAGGACATTCACATGCGACCAGTGGTGCGCTCGCGTGGGCGGGAGCCGCTGCCGCGCTACCACTTTCGATATTGACCTTCCCCGCCGCACAGATCGGCCATCTCGGCACCGTCGACCTGCTGATGGGAACATTCCTCACCGCCGGCGCCGCCCTGCTCCCCGACGCCGACCATCCCAGCGGAACCATTTCGCATGTGCTGGGCCCGGTTTCACACGCGGCCTGCAAAGTCATCTCCACGGTATCCGGCGGGCACCGCCACGCCACCCACTCCCTGGCCTTCGTCGTCGCCATCGCCTACGGCACCTGGGCCGGCGAACACTGGATCGGCCGCTGGTTCACCCTCGCGCTCGTATTCTTCCTGCTCGCCCTCGCCGTCCGATCCCTCAACCTGTGCCCACCCGGCGAAGGATTCCGCTCCTACGCCACTATCGTCGTCCTCGCCGGCGCCGGCACCTTCGCCATGGACCAATGGATCTCCGACAAACCCGCCTGGCTGCCCTTCTCCGTCGGCCTCGGCTCCCTCGCCCATCTCGCCGGCGACTGCCTCACCGACCGCGGCTGCCGGCTGTTCTGGCCACTCGGCTTCCGGACCCGCATCCCGATCATCGACCGCACCGGCAACAAGGTCGAAACCTGGATCCTGTCACCGCTGTTCGTGATCGGAACTCTCGCCGCACTCTGGTACGTCATCACCCATCAGCCCTAACAACGTCACCGCGTCCCGATCCGGACTACCCGGCTCCGCCTGGAACGCCACCAGCCGCTGACTGTCCGGCGCGGTCAAAATCTCCGACGTCAGCTCCATCCGGCCGACCACCGGATGCCGGAACATCCGCCGCGTCCCCCGCTTGGTGCGCACCTCGTAATGCGCCCACAACTCGTCGAACTCCGCACTCGCGGCGCACAATTCATCGGTCAGCGCCGCGAGTGCGGCACCATGGGTGCCCTCCCCCTGCACGACCCGCAAATGCGCGACACAGTCCCGTGCCATCCCCGTCCAATCCTCGAACACCGTGCGCGCCTGCGGATGCGTGAACACATACCGAATCAGATTGCGCCGCACCGGCTCCCACTCCTCGATCCCCCACAGCAGCCGCCAGCCCTCCGGATTCGCCGCCAGCACATTGCTCACCTGATCGAGCACGAAGGCCGGTGTGGGACGCAAAGATCCGAGCATCAACCGCAGTCCCCGCCCGGCCACACCCACCGTGGGCGCCGCCGGCGCCGAGCCACCGGCCAACCGCGCCAGCCGCCGCAGATGCGCCGTCTCGTCGGCATCGAGCAACAGCGCCGCCGCCAGCGCCGACAACACCTCCGAACTCGGATTGCGATCGCGCCCCTGCTCCAGTCGGATGTAGTAGTCCACGCTCAGAGCGGCCAGCACCGCGACCTCCTCCCGGCGCAACCCCGAAGTCTGCCGTCGGCGCACACCCGCCGGCAGACCCACCTGAGAGGGCAGCAGCCGCGCACGGCGCGCACGCAGAAAGTCCCCCAGCACACGACGATCACTCACCCCTCCAGTCTGCCCGCTTCCCCGCTGCGGCGGGTAGCCCCGCCGGGACCAGGCCGCACCCGGCCTCCCCGAAACCATCGCGGCGCCCGAGAGTGGCAACCATGACCCACACACTCGTCATCGGCGGCAGCTCCGGAATGGGTTTCGCACTCGCGCAGCGACTCCTGCACGCCGGCCGTCCCGTCACCATCGCCGCCCGCGATCCGCACGGCCTCACCGCGGCCGCCGATCGGCTCGATCACGAGCGACTCACCACGCATCCCGTCGATATCGCCGAAGAAGATTCCATCGCAGCACTGTTCGACCACGTCGGGCACATCGACCACGTCGTCGTCACCGCTGCCGATATGCGCCACGGCTACGGCCCGCTCACCGGCCTGTCCACCCGCGACGCCCGCAGCGTCCTCGACGTCAAGGTCCTCGGCCCCTGGCTCGTCGCCAAACACGGCACCGGTCGCATCCGACGGTCTCTCACCGTCACCTCCGGCATCGCCGCCTATCGGCCCGCCGCGGGTGGCTCCGTGGTCGCCACCGCCAACGCCGCCCTGGAGGGGCTCGTCCGCGCACTCGCCCTGGAAATGGCGCCGACTCGCGTCAACGCCGTCTCCCCGGGCTGGGTCGATACCCCGATCTGGGACGACTTCGCCGGCCCCGACAAAACCCAGCGACTCGCTGCCATGGCCGACCGACTCCCCGTCGGGCGGATCGGCGCACCGGACGATATCGCGGCCGCGTTCCACGCCGTCATCGACAACGAGTTCATGACCGGCACCGTCCTGCACGTCGACGGCGGCCACCGCCTCGTCTGACCCCGGACACGACGACGCCCCGCCGCCGGTCCCGAATTCGGAACCGGACCGCGGGGCGTTGTCGTGACGGCCCTCAGGCCAGCTGTGCGGACACGATCGTGATCGGCTCCACCGGCACATCCTGATGACCGGACTTCGATCCCGTCTTCACGCCCTCGATCGAGTCGACAACGGCATTGCCGTCCACGACCCGGCCGAAGACCGCGTAACCCCAGCCGTCCTGGCCCGGGTAGTTCAGGAAATCGTTGTTCGAGGTATTGATGAAGAACTGCGCACTCGCCGAGTGCGGATCCGACGTACGCGCCATCGCAACGGTGTACTTGTCGTTGCGCAGCCCGTTCTTGGCCTCGTTCTGCACCCGATTCGGTGCCGGCTTCTGCTGCATATCGGCGGTCAGGCCGCCGCCCTGCACCATGAAACCCGGAATCACGCGGTGGAAGATCGTCCCGTCGAAGTGACCGGACTTGACGTAGTCCACGAAGTTGGCAACCGACTGCGGTGCCTTCGCCTCGTCCAATTCGAGGGTGATGTCCCCTGCTGATGTGTTGAGCAACACTGTGGTCATCCGGCCATCGTATGGCAGTCGCCCACCGTCTTTCGACAACCCCTCACCGGCCCGCTCCGGGCGTTTTGTAGTAATGGCGGTTTCGTCGACAACCGGCGACGCGACTTATACGCGGTAACATGCACAGATACGCATATTCCCATTTCCTACTGAATTGCGGCCGCGGTCCGCGGCATCGCGCTGCTCCACCGCCATCACATCTCGTAAAGCTCCAGCGGCAGACCGTCCGGATCGGCGAAGAACGCGAATCGCCGACCCGTGAACTCGTCGATTCGGATCTCCTCGACGGCCACTCCCCTCCCCCGCAACTCCGCGAGCACCGCCTCGACATCGTCGACAGCGAATGCCAGATGCCGAAGCCCGCAAGCCTCCGGCCGCGACGGCCGAGCCGGCGGATCGGGAAAGGAGAACAACTCGACCTGGGTGCCGTCGGCCAGCGCCAGGTCCAGCTTCCAGGAATGACGTTCGGCCCGATAGTTCTCCGCTATCACCCGCAGTCCCAGCACGCCGGTGTAGAACGCCTTCGATCGCTCGTAATCCGATGCGATCACGGCCACATGGTGAATTCCGCGCAACTCCATGCTGCGACGGTATCCCGCGAGGTCACCACTCACTCCGCGTACACCGCCTGCCAGATCGTGTGCCCCAGTGCGCGGGCGAGCTGCTCGTCGTCCACCGGATTGCCGATGGCGAAGGTGAAGTCGATGGCGCGTTCGACCATGCAGGTGAGGGCGATCGCGGTGGCCTCGACCTCGGTGCCGGCGGAGATCCGGCCCCGTTCCCGCTCCCGGTCCAGGCGGGCACGGACGAGCTCGGTGAAACGGCTGATCCGGTCGCGCCAGTACTCGCCGACATCGCGGTCGTAGCCGGCCACTTCGGTGAGCGCGCGCAGCACGAGATGATGGGCACGTGTTCCGGCGATCATCAGTCGCATCGCGGCGACGACGCCGTCCTCGCCGTCGAGATGATCCGAGGCCCACCAGAGTTCGGCGGTCCGGAACTGCTCGTCGGTCGCCAGGTCGGCCATCCGGATCAGCAGGCGGCTCTTGTCCGGGAAGTAGCGATAGAACGTCGATCTGGCGATATCCGCCTCGGCGGCGATGCGCGCCACCGGGAGTTCGGTATACGTCACGCCGGTGGCCAGTAGACGGTCGACGGCCGCCAGCACCCGCCGTTCCACCGCGTCGCGGCGTTCATCGCGTTGCCGGGACCGGGAGCCCGGCCGCGTCAGCGAGGACATAGCGGGCGTTCGTCGAGGACGGCCATGTCGACATTGTGCCGCAACTGCCACAAAGCGCCACTTCGCAAATTTCCGGCAATCTCGTTGCGGCGCGGCCGGTATCCGATGCACACAGTAATTTCGCCAATCCATTGACAATGTGAGACGTGTCACCTCATTCTCTCAATAGGACATAGTGTCCGAACATAGTGACCCGTAAGGCGGCACCGATGCCCAACGATGACCCCGCCGAACTTCCACCGGTGGATCCGAACGCTGGTACGACGTCACCGCAGGGCGCACGCGCAGATCGTGACGATGTCGCGAGCCCGGTGACATCCGGCGAAACGAACTGTCCGGAGCGGGAATTCGCAGACGTCGTGGTGGTCGGCGCACGCTGCGCGGGGTCGGCCGCCGCCATCGCGTTCGCACGGGCCGGCCGGCGGGTGGTGGTACTCGACTCCGCGCACTTTCCCTCCGACACGCTGTCCACGCACTTGCTGTGGCCGGCCGGAGTCGCCGAGGTGGCCGCCCTGGGCGCCCTGGAACGGGTGCGCGGACTGGGCGCTCCGCCCCTGCGGGTCGCGTACGCCGCGGGTTCGGGTCAGGTCGTGCGGGCACCGTTCACCGCGGTCGGGGGCATCGACTACGCGATGTGCGTGCGCCGCACCGGATTCGACGCGGCGTTGGTGGCCACCGCCCGGGCGGCCGGTGCCACCGTGCGCGAGTCGATGCGGGTGACCGAGCTGATACGCGACGGCGGCCGGGTCGCCGGCGTGCGGGCGGTGGATCGCGCGGGCGCGACGCACGAGATCCGGGCTCGGCTGGTGGTGGGCGCCGACGGTCGCCGCTCGACCGTGGCACGTCTCACCGGCGCTCTGGACCCGTACCGGGCCAAGCCGAGCGGGCGGGCCTGCTACTTCGCCTATTGGCGCGACGGACGTCCGGAATGGCGGGATATCGCGGCGCAGTGGCGGGACGGCGAACTACTGGGTACCGCCTTTCCGTGCGAGAACGGTGCGGTGCTGTCGCTGATCCAGCCTCCGGTGCGGGGCGGTCTGCGGACCGGTCGCGATACCGAGCGGCGCTATCGGGACATGATCGCCGGCATACCGGATCTCGCGGCACGGCTGGAGGGATGCGAGCTGCTCGGACGGGTGCGTTCGGCCACCGATGTCGTCTCGTACTTCCGGCGTTCCAGCGGTGCGGGGTGGGCGCTGCCCGGTGACGCCGGCCATTTCAAGGATCCGGTGACCGCGCAGGGTATGCGCGATGCGATGCGTTACGGACGGTTGCTCGGCGAGTACGCCGCACCGGTTCTCGACGACACCGCCGCACTGGATCGGGCGGTGTCGCACTGGGAACGACGGCGCGAGCGTGAATGCCTGCCGATGTATCAGTGGACAAACCGGCTCGCCCGCGGGACGGAGATGACGCCGCTCGAGGTGCAGATGTACCGGACCGGATCCACCGATCCGGAGCTGGCGGCGCTCGCACTGGATGTGATGACCCGGGCACGGACGCCGGATGAACTGCTCACACCGGCCCGGGCCGCCAGATTCGCGGTACAGGCGCTGCGCCATTCACCTCCCGCCTCGGTGGCGGGCACGCTTCTGCAAGAGATCCGCGACAACGCGTCGGACTGGCGGGAGCGGCGCCTCGCACGCTGGGAGGCCACCGTCACGCGGTGGGTGCCGGCCGCATCCAAGTAGTCGGACTCGGTGCCGAACTGGATCGGGACCTATTGGGGGACAGAGTAATTCGATCTCCGGGATCGACGCAGGGCCGATCCCGTTCGCTGAATCGAGGAATGAAAATGACCGGTCGCAACGGTGCGGGTGTGTTCGGGAGGCGGAAGCTGCTGCGGGGTGCGGCGGTGGCGGGTGTGGCCTTGGCGGCCGGGAGCGTGTGGGCCCCGGGGGCGCAGGCGAATCCGGTACGCAGACAGGCGGCACCGGGGCGGAGTGTGGCCGTATTCGGCGGGGGCGTGTCGGGTTTGACCGCGGCGCACGAGCTCTCCGAACGCGGATACGAGGTGACGGTGTACGAACCCACCGCGCTGGGCGGCAAGGCCCGCAGTATGAGTGTGCCCGGTACCGCGGCGGGTGGGCGCGCGGATCTGCCGGGTGAGCACGGGTTCCGGTTCTTCCCCGGGTGCTACCAGCACGTCCCGGACACGATGGCTCGAATTCCCTTCCCGGGCAATGCGAACGGGGTCGCGGGCAATCTGACCCGGGTCGAGTCGACGGTGGCCGGATTCCCGGATCTGCCCCCGGTGACGGTACCGACCGAGGTGGCCGGGCTTTCGCAGCTCGATCCCGACCGCATCCGCAACTCGCTCGTCGCGGGACTCGGATTCATTCCGCAGCTGCCACCCCAGGAGCTCGCGTTCTTCGGGGACCGGATGCTGATGTGGTTCACCACCTGCACCGAGCGCCGGTTCGGCGAGTGGGAATACCGGTCGTGGATGGACGCGGTGCGCGCCGACGGGAAATCGCCCGCGTACCGGGAGTATCTGGCGCGCGCGCTCACCCGGATCACGGTGGCCGCGAAGTCGGAGACCAGTTCGGCACGCACCATCGGAACCATCGGAGAGGCACTGGTTCTCGCGGGCGCGGGAGTCGGGCCGTACAACGGTGGAGTGGACCGGATTCTGAACGGGCCCACCAGCGAGGTGTGGATCGACCCGTGGGTCGACTATCTGTCGAGCCGGGGAGTGCAGTTCGTGAACGGTGCGGCATTGACCGGTCTGCGGGTGTCCGGTGACCGGATCACCGGCGCGAATGCGGGCGGGCGTGCGGTGCGGGCGGACTGGTATGTGTGCGCGATGCCCGCGGATCGTGCCGCCACGATTCTCGACGACGCGGTACTCACCGCGGACCCGGCACTGGCGGGCCTGCGCGAACTGGTGATGGACTGGATGGTGGGTGTGCAGTTCTATCTGCGTCAGCACACCGGTGTTCCGGAGGGCCACATCGCGGCGTTCGGTTCACCGTGGGCGATCACGGCGCTGCGGCAGGCACCGATGTGGCGGGGCGACTTCGCGGCCCGCTACGGCGACGGGTCCGTGGTGGAGTGCTTGTCGGCGGACGTGTCGGATTGGGACACGCCCGGCATCCTGTTCGGCAAACCGGCCAAGCAGTGTTCGAAGGACGAAGTGGTGCAGGAGGTCTGGGCGCAGTTGAAACGCTGGCTCAACACCGGCACCGGGTGGTTGCGCGATGAGGATCTGCAGTCATGGTTCGTCGATCCGGGTGTGCATTTCGAGGAGGGCGGCAATCGCAACGACACTCCCCTGCTGGTGAATACGGTCGGCTCCTGGGATCACCGGCCGGAGGCGCATTCGGCGATCGGCAACCTGTTCCTCGCCGGTGACCATGTGCGCACCGGCATTGATCTGGCGACCATGGAGGGTGCGTGCGAGTCGGGACGCAAGGCCGCCAACGGGGTGCTGGACGCGGCCGGTGACAACGCCCCGCGTGCGGCGGTGTTCCCGATGTACGCGCCGGCCGAACTCGAGCCGTTGAAACGGATCGACGCCGACCGCTATCGGGCCGGACTGCCCCACCTACTCGATATGTGAACGGCGGCGCAGGAATTCGGCGGTGGCGGGGCTCGCCGGCAGGAACGATTCGATGGCCAGTTCGGCGACGGTGACGTTCATGGGACTGCCGAAGATCGTCATGGTGCTGATGAATTCGAGTTCGACGGCGCCGCGGTCGGGGTCGTGGTGGCGCAGGCGCAGCGGTACCACGGCCTGATCGGGTTCGGGCAGTCCCGGATCGTCGCGGCCGCCGGGATAGGTGAGCAGTTCGGCGCGCAGTGCGGCCAGGTCGGCGGAGCCGGTGGCGTCGATCTGGCGTTCGACGCGTTCGAAGAGGTGGCCGCGCCATTCGGCGAGGTTGGCGATGCGCGGGGCGAGTCCTGCCGGGTGCAGGCTCAGGCGCAACGCGTTGACCGGCGGAGTGAGCAGATCGGCGGGGATGCCGTCGAGGAACAGGGCGACACCGGAATTGGCGTCGACCATATTCCACTGGGCATCCACGGCGAGTGCGGGATACGGCTCGTAACCGGTGAGGATCTGCCGGATCGCGGTGCGGACGGGAGCCATGGCGGGGGTGTCCAATGCGGGTTCGGCGTATACGGGCGCGTATCCGGCGGCCAGCAGCATCCGGTTGCGTTCGCGCAGCGGGATTTCCAGCTCCTCGCTCAGATGCAGGATGAACTGCCGGCTGGGTGTGGAGCGGCCGGTTTCCACGAAGCTCAGGTGGCGGGTCGAGGTCTCCGCGCGGCCGGCGAGTTCGAGCTGGCTCAGGCGGCGGGTGCGGCGCCAGTGGCGCAGTAGATCCCCGGCGGTGTGGGTGGGCACCTGCCCGATGGTAGGCGTGGGACGTGGGCCACACGATTACCCGTGAGGTCATGGCCGTGGTGCGGATGCCGCATGTGCGCGGCGCGGTTAGGGTGGATTGCGTGTCGTTGGTGCAGGTTGGACTGGACCGGCTGCCCGAGCGCTGGCGGACGTTTCTGCTCGCGCATCGGGAGCTGATGAAATTCGCCGTCGTCGGCGCGATCACGTGGTTCGTGGACACCGGGGTGGTGTACACGCTGAAGTTGACGGTGCTGCAGGACAAGCCGCTGACCGCGCGCGCGTTCGGCGTGCTGATGGCCACGATCGTGTCCTATGTCCTCAATCGCGAGTGGTCGTTCAACACTCGCGGTGGCCGGCAGCGCAGCCATGAGGCGGCGCTGTTCTTCGCGGTGAGCGCGCTGGCGGTGGGAGTGACGGTGATTCCGCAGGCCGTGGCGCTGTACGTCTTCGATATCCGGGTACCGCAGGTGAGCTCGTTCGCGCAGGCTGTGTCTAATTTCGTGACCGGGCAGATCCTGGGTGTGCTGCTGGCGATGGCGTTCCGCTTCTGGGCGTTGCGGCGCTTCGTATTTCCCCAGGATCTGCGCGAGGCCGAGCTGGAGATCCTGTGATCACGCGAACCTGACGGTCGCTGGGTGAGTCGTCTCACGCGGATGTGCCTGGACGGCGGCGTCCGGCCGGGTCTCGATACGATGGCCGGGTGCGAACGACTGCGGACCCGGCCATGCGGCTGCGTGGCAGTTGTGTCGCCGCGGCGTCCGCGACGGTGAGTGTCGCCGCGCACGCGATGGCGGGCGGACCGGTATCCCCCGGCTCGGCCTCGATCATGCTGCTCGTGGCGAGCAGCTCGGTGATCGGTTGCCTGGCCGCCCACAGCCGCACCGGTCCGGTGCGGCTGATGGGACTGCTGGCGGTCGGTCAGATGTCCGGGCATATCGCGTTGTCGGCCGGATCGCACTGTCACACCGGACTGTTCACAGCACCGATGCTCGTCGCGCACGCGGTGGCCGTCGTGGTCGGCGCGATACTCATCCGGGGTGCGGAAACCACGCTGCTGCGGGCTGTTTCGCGGATCCGGCGTGCTGTGCGGCAGCTGTGCGTAGTTCTCGGATTCGCTACTGCTCCGATATTCGTGTCGTTCGCGGAGATCTTCGCGCCGCGGCGCCGCCTGGTCTCGGCGTCCGGGACAGGGCGGCGTGGACCGCCCGCCGGCCGGGGATCGTTTCTCGAACCTTCGCGGGCCTGATCCGGCCGGCGCGCGGACTGTGTCCGCCGCCGGGTGGTGATGTCACCGATCCGAGCCGGCGGCGGGCCCGGGGCACGTTCCGATGCGGCTGCCCCGGTGCTGCGTTGCCGCGTCGGGTACGACAATCGCCGGCGCGTCCGCCCGCCGAACACCGGCGGGCGTCGCGATCGTGCGAAGCGCGCACGGCCGTCGTCCGGTGCATACCGGCAGCAAGCGGCCCGATGGCGGTGTCGCACGCACTCGTCCGCGCTGGCCGGACCTGTGCCGCCGTCCGATATGTTCCTCGGCCTCGGCCGCGGTTCGTGACTGCCCGCAGTTGCCCGTGAAGAACCGATCCATCTGCCCGATACCCGGTGTGCGCCCGCGACGGCGGCACCCCCGGGACGTCCCGGCCCCGCACCCGCGGGATGGCCACGCCCTTTCCTCACATTCGGAGTCCGATCATGTCCTCTGTCCCCCGTCCTCATCGTGCGTCCGGCCCCGGCCGCCACCTCCGGCCCCGCACCGTCGCCCGGCGCTCGGCGATCGCCTTCACGGCGGGCGCCGCGGCGATATCGCTCGCACTCACCGGATGTTCGTCCGGTGACGCGAAGCCCGACGCGGACGCGCGGGCGGTGACCGTGAGCAATCAGTGGATCAAGGCCGCCGATTCCGGAATGTCCTCGGCGTTCGCCGAATTCGCCAATGGCGGTGACCGTGAAGTTCGCATCGTCGACGCGACCGGTCCGGCCGCGGCCCGGATGGAGATTCACGAGATCGTCGCCGCGGACGGCGGAACCATGATGCGGCCCAAGGCGGGTGGTCTGGTGATTCCGCCGCACGGCACCGTGAAGTTGACACCCGGTGGCGATCATCTGATGTTCATCGATCTGAAAGCGCCGCTGCGGACCGGCGCGCAGTCGCCGATCACGGTCAAGTTCGCCGACGGGTCCAGCACCACGTTCACCGCGCAGGTGCGAGATTTCGCGGGCAACCAGGAGAACTACATGCCATCCGGGGACGCTCAGGCCCCGAACCACGGTGGCTGAGCGGCTGTCGCGGCGCCGGCTGCTCGGCGGCGGAGTGGCCGCGGCCGGTGCTGCCGGTGTCGCGGGTATCGCCGTGGGCGCCGATCGGTTGCGCGCCGCGACGCCGGATTCCGGCACCGCTCGAGAGCCCTTCTACGGGGCGCATCAGGGCGGGGTGGCGACGGTGGCCCAGCAGCACGCGGCATTCGTCGCCTTCGATCTGCGTCCGGGCACGACCCGAGCCGATATCGCGGGTGTCCTGCGCATCTGGTCCGGTGATGCCGCGCGCCTGTGCGCAGGTGAGCCGGCGCTCGGCGATACCGAGCCGGATCTGGCGCGGCGCCCGGCCCGGCTCACCGTGACCGTCGGATTCGGGCCGCGCCTGTTCACCGCGGCCGGTCTGGAGCCCGCGCGTCCCGACCGGTTCGCACCACTGCCCGGCTTCGGAATCGATCGGCTCGATCCGGCGTTCTGCGGCGGTGATCTGCTGCTGCAGATCTGTGCGGACGAGGCGACGGCGGTGGCGCATGCGGTACGGGCGTTGGCACGCAGCGTGACCTCGCTGCTGGTCGTGCGGTGGATCCAGCGCGGATTTCGCGACGCCGCGCCGGGGCAGACGATGCGGAATCTGATGGGACAGGTCGACGGCACCGTCAACATCGCGCCGGGTACCGAGTTCGACCGCCTGGTGTGGGACGACGGTGCCGCGCGGCCCTGGCTGCGCGGCGGCACGTCACTGGTGCTGCGGCGGATCGCGATGAATCTGGACACCTGGGACGAACTCGATCCCGACGGGCGGGAACTGTCGGTGGGCCGGCGCATCGCGACCGGTGCGCCACTGACCGGCACCCGGGAATCCGACGACCCGGATTTCGCGGCCGTCGACGCGCACGGCATCGCGGTCATCCCACCGTCGTCGCATATCGCCCGCGCTCATCACACCACCGACGGTGAGCGGTTCCTGCGGCGCGGATACAACTACGACGACGCACCGGTACCGGGCGCCGTGTCGAACTCGGGGCTGTTGTTCGCGGCCTACCAGCGCGATATCGCGACGCAGTACCTGCCGGTGCAGCGCCGCCTCGCCGAGTTCGACGCGCTGAACACCTGGACCACTCCCATCGGATCGGCGGTATTCGTCGTGCCGCCCGGAATCTCGGGTCCCGGCGAATATCTCGGGCAGACATTGTTCGAGGGCTGAGCACTGTCCACCGTGGGGCATCGCGTGCACACCGGCAGCCGCTGCCGGTACTCATCCGATGCCTCCGGTGGTGACAGCGCCCGCACCGGGGCTTGTAGCATCGCGGGGTGCACACAGGCCGAGCTCCCGCGCGATCGTCCGGCGGCGAGCGAGGCGACGCTCGCACCGAGCGATGGCGTGCGCATCGCCGCAAGGTCCGCGCGGAGTTCGTGGAGGCGGCGCTGCGGGCACTCGACGAATACGGGCCCGATGTCAGCATGGGCCAGATCGCGAGTGCGGCGGGCGCGGCCAAACCCAAACTGTATCGGCACTTCTCGGACAAGACCGACCTCTACAACGCCATTGTCGACCGGATCGGCGACATGCTGTGGGAGCGGATCATGTCCCGCATCGACCTCACCCACGACTCCGCCACCGATCTGGTCCGCAGCGGCGCGACCGAGTACGCGGCGGCCGTGGACGAACATCCGAACGTCTTCCGGTTCATCGCGCACAGTCATTTCACCCAGCACGCCGGGGAATCGGAGCGCGCGCTGCAGTCCGCGCGCGGATCGGCACGGCGGGCGGCGAAACTCGTTGCGGGCGTGGCCGACACACCGGTCGACGTGGACAGCGCCGAACTGGTCCTCTACTCGATGTTCGGAGCGGTGGCCTCGGCCACCGACTGGTGGCTGGGCGCGCGGCGGATGACACCACCACCGATGACGGCGGCCGCGTTCGTCGAATATCTGACCGCGATCATCGCCGCCCTGATGCAGACTTCGGCGCGGGTCAACGGCATCTCCGTCGACCCCGATGCGCCGCTGTACCGCGCGTTCTCGGCCGCCTGAGGCTCAGTGCCAGAGCACGGCGACGAAGACGTTGGCGATCGCCAGCAGCCCGGCGGCATCGACCATCCAGGCAATCGTCTTGCCGCGCTTGGCATCCGCATGCGCCACCTCGGCCAGCCCGGCCACCGCGACCGCGATCACCAGTTTGACCACGATCTTGGCCATGTCGAGGTTCTTGTCCAGGGAGTCGATCCCGTCGGCCATCCCCACCAGGATCAGGCCGGTCACGATCTGCGCTCGCGCACCCCACAGCATCACCTGAGACACAGCGGGCCGTCCGGCCGCGTATCCGCCGATGACCGCGGCCAGCCCCAGCAAGTGGGTGATGACCACCAGGTTGTAGACGACTGTCATGCCCACAGCGTAGATCATCGACGGCGCTGAAACGACAATGCGTAGTAGAACGGTCGCGTCCGGATCGCCTCGGCCCGGCGGAAATCCGCGCGTTTCATGCCGGAGCGGCCCGGGTAGTCATCCTCAGGTGGCTCTCATCGGACGCGGCGCGGTTGTGCCGCGGAGTCGAGTGGGTCGGGACATCTGAGTCGCTCGGTGATGGCTAGGAGAAGAGGGTGGCGGTTGTACTCGTGCTGCGCGCACGTGGACTGGGTGATCTTCTCACCGCGGTCCCGGCACTTCGCGCGCTGCGCCGGGCCATGCCACACGATCACATCGTGCTGGCCGCACCGCACCGGCTCAAACCCATCGTCGACCTGATCACCTCGGTCGACGAGATGGTTGCGGTGGCCGACGCGCAGAGCCTGCGCTGGGACGGTCCGGCACCCGAGCTGGCGGTGAACCTCCAGGGACCCGGCGCGGAGGGCATCGTGGAGCTGGCCCGGACCGAACCCACCCGGCTGCTCAGCTATCGCACCTCCGCATTTCCCGAACTCGACGGTCCCGCATGGCAACCCGGACTCCACGAGATCGACCGGTGGTGCCATCTGCTCGAATCGGCCGGTATCAGTGCCGACCGCCGCAACCTCGGCCTGGTCCCGCCGGTCGCCACCACCGACCACCGCGACTGTGTGGTCGTCCACGTCGGCGCCGGTGCGCGGGCCCGGCGCTGGCCCGGTGAGCGCTTCGCCGCGGTGATCCGGCATCTGCTGGTACAGGGCCGGGAAGTGGTTGTCACCGGTGACGAATTCGAACGCGATCTGGCCCTGGACATCGCCGCGCGTGCCGGGTTGTCCCCCGAACAGGTGCCCGCGGGACAGCAGAACCTGATCGAACTGTCGGCCACCGTCGCCGAAGCCGCGCTCGTGGTGTGCGGCGATACCGGCGTCGCCCACCTCGCCGCCGCATTCGGCACCCGCACGGTATCGCTGTTCGGCCCCACCCCGCCCAGCAGCAACGGGCCGCCACCGCATCTGTCGGGCCGCCATATCGCGTTGTGGGCGGGCCACACCGGCGACCGTTACGGCGACACCCCCGATCCGGGTCTGCTCCAGATCACCGTGCCAGAGGTCATCGAGGCCCTCGACACCCAGTGGAGCCGCCGACGGTGGGCCGAGGCCGACCGGCGCGGACCGGTCTACCGCCGGGTGGGCTGACCAACAGGACGGGCTAGCGCAAGCGTTCGGCGTCCTTGGCCAGTTGCACCAGATGTGCGGTCAATTCGGCCAGTTCGGCCGGGGACGCCTCCTCGGCTACCGCGGTCGCCACATCCTCGGCCGCGCAGCGGGCCGCGAACCAGCGATCGGCCAGATCGGCCGCCTCCTGAGCACTGAGCACCACCGAATCCTCCGCGATTCCGGTGCCCTCCAACCCCTTTCGATGTTCGTAAGCGCGCTGGCGGCAGGATTGCCGGCAGTACCGCCGGCGACGGCCGATATCGGAATCGGCGATCTCCCTGCCGCACCACAAACACGACGACAGCACACGGCGCGACATGACCCGACACCTTAGCGGCCCGCGAACCGGTACGCCCGGATCGCGGCGAAATCGTCCGATCGCCGCCACCGCCCGGGCCGATGCGGCTCGCGACCGGGGCGGACCGTAAAATGATCCGGTTGCCAGTCAGCGGGAACCGATCGAGCCGCTGGCGCGTTGACACTTCAGTAGAACGTTGCCGACAGGCCAGAGAGGACTGCACACTATGGCAGATCGCGTACTCCGAGGTAGCCGGCTCGGAGCGGTGAGCTACGAGACGGACCGCGACCACGACCTGGCACCACGTCGAGTGGCGCGGTACCGGACCGACAACGGTGAGGAGTTCGACGTCCCGTTCGCCGACGATGCCGAGATCCCGCCCACCTGGCTGTGCCGCAACGGTCAGGAAGGAATCCTGCTCGAGGGCACCACTCAGGAACCGAAGAAGGTCAAGCCCCCGCGCACGCACTGGGACATGCTGCTCGAGCGCCGTTCCAAGGACGAGCTCGAGGAGCTGCTGCAGGAACGCCTGGATCTGCTCAAGACCCGGCGCGGTCGCTGACCACGATCGCCGGACGGCCTCCGCACCTCTCACGGTGCGGGGGCCGTTCCCTGTGACGGGGGTGCTTGCGACCGGAACCTGTCGGCGCCGCATGCCACAATCACGCGCAATCGAGACAAGAGTGGCGGGGTGTTGGGGCGTGGGTGATTTCTTCGAGCGGATAGTCGATGTCGAGATCGGGCAGGATGAGGCCGGGCCGCTGGCCCGCGACCTCGTCGACTGGCTCGTCGCCGAGGGCATCCTCATCCACGAGCTCAGTGGTGACGGCGTGTACAGCATGCAGACCGATCAGGGATATCTCCCCGGGCCGAACTGGGCTGCCGCCGTCGACGGACCCGGCTGGGAACCGGGCCCGGTGGCGGTGATCGTCGGCCGATCCTCACACTGCGCGGGCCAGGGCTTCGTCGAGGCCGAATACGCCGAATGCCCGCACTGCGAGACCCGCGTGGTGATCTTCGATTATCCGCAACTGGAACCCGATGCCGAAGTCTGGGAACCTTTTTCGCAGGCCATCGACGAATGGGAACGTACCGGGACCGCCACGGTGCACTGCGCGTCCTGCGATCGCGACGTGCCCCTGCGCGAGTGGGGGTGGGACGACGGATTTGCGCTCGGCAGTCTTGCACTGGACTTCTGGGGCTGGTCCCCGCTGAGCGACGATTTCGTCGAGCGGATCCGGCGGCGCCTCGGCCACCGGATCGCGCGGCACTCCGGAAAGTTCTGATTCGGACCGATCAGTGACTGGCGACCTTGCGGTATTGCAGCAACGCCAGGGGCGCCGCCACCGCCAGGATCAGCACCGAGCACAGCAGCGCGTATTCGACACAATGTTCGGCCGGCCAGCCGTGTGGTGTGCCGAACGATGGCGGTGAGTCGTTGACGAAGAGTTTGCGGCCCGCCGCCGACATCGCGGTGATCGGATTCCACTCCGCGATCGTGCGCAGCGGCCCCGGCAATGTCTCGGCGGAGACGAAGGCCGACGAGATGAAGGTCAACGGGAACATCCAGATCAGCCCGGCGCTCTGCGCGACCTCCACGGTCGGCGACACCAGCCCGGTCAGCGCGCCCACCCACGACATCGCGAAGGCGAAGAACAGCAGCAGGGCGAAGGCCAGGACCGCGTCGGAGATCGAACCGTTGATGCGCCAGCCCACCAGATATCCGCACGCCACCATCACCGCCAGCGCGAGGACATTGATCACGGTGTCGGACAATGTGCGCCCCATCAGCACCGCCATCCGTGACATCGGCAATGTCCGCATCCGGTCGATGATGCCCTTCTGCAGATCGTTGGCCAGGCCGACGGTCGTGAACGCGGCGTTGAACGCCACGGTCTGGGTGAAGATCCCGGCCAGCAGGAATTCCCGGTACTGGCCGCCGCCCAGCGAGGCCCCGAAGATGTAGGCGAACAGGAAGACGAACATCAACGGCTGAATGGTCGCGGTGACGAGCAGGGTCGGCACCCGCAGAATCGTCACCAGATTGCGGTAGGCGATGATGGCGCTGTCGCGGAAGATCCGGACCGCGGCCGGGATCGTCTCCACACCGGGACCGGAGTCGCGGCGCGGGGCGGCCTCGGCCTGCGTTTGCGGATCGGCGACCGCAACCTCCGCGGTACTCACGACATGATCTCCTCTGCTACCTCGTCGTTCTCGGGTTCTTCGGCGGGTGCCGCGGGTGTGCCGGTGAGCGACAGGAACACGTCGTCGAGGCTCGGCCGGTGGACCACCGCGTCCTGCACACACACGCCCGCGTCGTCGAGGCGGCGCAGCGCCTCGACCATGGTCCGGGTGCCGTCGCCCACCACGATCGCCACTTCCTCCGAGCCCGGTTCGTGAATCGGCTCACCGAGCCCGATACCGGCCAGCACCTGCTGTGCCGGTCCGGGGTCCTGTCCGGGCGCCAGCGTGACCGTCAGCCGATCGCCGCCGATGGAGGACTTCAATTCATCCGCCGAGCCCCGCGCGATGACCTTGCCGCGGTCGATGACGACGATCCGATCGGCCAGCTGATCGGCCTCCTCCAGATACTGCGTGGTGAGCAGGACCGTGGTCCCGTCATCGACGAGGTCGCCGATCACCCGCCACATGTCGAGGCGGCCACGCGGATCCAGACCCGTGGTCGGTTCGTCGAGCACGACCACCTCGGGGCGCGCAACCAGGGCACCCGCCAGGTCGAGACGCCGGGCCATACCGCCGGAATAGGTCCCCGCGCGCCGATCGGCCGCGGCCTCGAGACCGAGTACAGCCAGCAGTTCGGTGGCACGCTCGGCGGCGCGTTTGCGGTTCATCCCGTACAGCCTCGCCACCATCCGCAGATTCTCGAAACCCGACAGATTCGCGTCGACCGCGGCGTACTGACCCGACAACCCGATGCGGGTGCGGGCCCGTGCGGGATGGCGGACCACATCCACACCCGCCACGCGAATGCTGCCCGCGGTCGGTTTCAGCAATGTCGTCACGATGCGGACCGTGGTCGTCTTCCCCGCACCGTTGGGGCCGAGCAGCCCCATCACCGTGCCCGACGGGATCTCCAGATCGATCCCGTCCAGGACACGGACCCGGCCGTAATTCTTGACCAGCCCGGTGACCTCCACCGCCAGGCTCACAATGTTTCCTCCGTCTCGTCGGTGCGGATCACGCCGAGCGCCTCGCGCAGCACCGGGCCGATGACGGCCAGCGCCTCCGGCGTTGTCATGCCGGAATGGCGGCAGCGCAGTTTTCGATCGTCGATCACGCCGGTGACGTACGGCTCCCAGGCCGCGGCGCACCGAGCGGGATCGGCGAGATTGATCTCGTCGTCGGCGGCGGTGAAGAACAGCAGATCGCCGTCGAAGACGCGGGGCCGGAATCCGTTCGCGAGCACGGTGCCGTTCTCGTATCCGGTGTAGAGCCGTTGCAGATGGTCGACGGTCAGGGCCGCGAACGGTCCCGGCCGGTTGCGCAGCAGATCCGCGGCCTCGGTGAGGGTGAGGGCGGGATCGACCCCGTTGTCACCGCCGAGCAGATCGCTGCCGAATTCGCCGATGATGTCGGCCACCCCGGGCATCGCCTGATCGAGCAAGTGATCGCCGAGCTGATAGCTGTCCATCATCGCCAGCACGGCCACCCGCTCACCGGCCTCCTGCAGCTGTACCGCGATCTCGTGTGCGATCAGGCCGCCCAGCGACCAGCCCAGGATGTGGTAGGGACCGGAGGGCTGCACCGAACGCATATGTGCCACATAGTCTTCGGCGGCCGCGCGGATCGTGGCGTGATTCTCGGCGCCGGTGATGTGCGGTGCCTGCAGGCCGTAGACCGGGCGATCGCCGGGCAGATGGGCCAGCAATCCCGCGTAGCACCACGACAACCCGATGGCGGGATGGACGCAGAACAGCGGCGGCATCTGCGACCGGCCGCCCGGCCGGATCGGCAGCAACGGCTGCATCGCGACCGCGAGGGTGTCGCCGGAAGCGGCGTCGAGCTGCCGGGCGATACCGGCCGGCGTCGATTCGGCGAACATCAGTTGCACCGGCATCTCGATGCCCGCCGTGCGCAACTGGGCCACCACCTTGGTGGCCAGCAGCGAATTGCCGCCCAGATCGAAGAACCCGTCGTCCGCGCCCACGGTGTCGACCTCGAGCACCTCGGCGAATGCCGCGCAGACCGCCGATTCGGTGGGCCCGGCCGGTGCGCGATAGCTGTGCTCGGCGCCGAATACCGGTTCCGGCAGGGCCTTTCGGTCCACCTTGCCGACCGGCGTCAACGGCACCGTATCGAGCAGCATGATCGCCTGGGGCACCATATAGCTGGGCACCAGGGCTGCGAGGTGGCCGCGCAGTTCCGCCACCGTCGGCGCGGTGCCCGCGCGCGGCTTCACATAGGTAACCAGCGCGGTGGCGCCCGCCGCCGTGCGATGCCCGATCGTGGTGGCGAATTCGACCTCGGGGTGACGGCCCAGTGCGGTGTCGATCTCACCCAGTTCGATACGGAAGCCGCGGATCTTGACCTGATGGTCGGTGCGGCCCACGTACTCGAGCTCCGAGCGGCCGGCACGATCCACCCACCGCACCAGATCACCGGTGCGGTACATGCGCTGCCCGGGAGCGCCGAACGGATCGGCAACGAACCGCTGCGCGCTCAGCCCCGGCCGGGCGTGATACCCACGCGCCACGGCCGGGCCCGACAGGTACAGCTCCCCCACCACACCGGCCGGAGCCGGATGCAACCGCTGGTCGAGTACCACCGCCCGCACCCCGCGGATCGGTCCGCCGATGACGATGGGCTGATCCGGCGCGGTCGGGCCGGAGATGACGGTGACGATGGTCGTCTCGGTGGGGCCGTAGACGTTGTGCAGCCGCCGGCCCGGCGCCCACCGGGCCACCAGATCGGGCGGTAGTGCCTCACCACCGACCAGGACATGCCGGAATTCGTCGAGCCCCGCCGGGTCGACGGTCCCCAGCGCCGCGGTCGTGATGAAGGCGTGCGTGACGCGCTCGGTACGCAGCATGCGTGCCAGATCCGCGCCGCCGTACACCCCGGGTGGGGTGATGACCAGTGTCGCGGCCCCGCCCAGCGCCAGCAGCAGATCCAGCATGGCCGCGTCGAAACTCGGGGTGGCGAAATGCAGGACCCGGCTGCCGGGCCGGACGTCGAACCGCTCGGCGGTTTCGGCGGCGAAGTTCGACAGCCCGCCGTGCGTGACCACGACTCCCTTCGGGGTGCCGGTCGACCCGGAGGTGTAGATGATGTAGGCCGGATTCTCGATCCGCGGCCGCCCCCGCCGCTCGGCCGGCCGCAGCGGCGCGTCCGAGGTGTATTGCACCTGCGTCCGCACACCCGGTGCGTCCAGGACCGTCCACTGCGCGTCGCCCGGCATCAGGTCGCGGTAGTCCGACAGCGTAATGCCCAGGGTCGCACCGGAATCGGCGAGCATATGAGCTATGCGATGTTCGGGATAGTTCGGGTCGATCGGCACGAACGCCGCACCCGCCTTCGCCACCGCCAGGGTGACCGCCACCGATTCAACCGATCGCGGAATTCCCAGTGCCACCAGGGTTTCCGGGCCCGCTCCGAGTCCGATCAGGACCCGGGCCAGCCGGTTGGTCCACCGATCGAGGCCCTCGTAGGTGATCCGGGTGTCACCACTGCGCAGTGCGATCCCACCGGGATCGGCCGCGACGGCGGCGGCGAACACCTCCGCCAGGCCGCGCGGCTGTCCCGCCGCCGCACCGTGGACGGGCGCCAGTGCCGTCCGCTCGGGGGCATCGAGCAGATCCAGATCACCCACGGGCAGTGCGGGATTCGCGGCCGCGGCACTCAGCAACCGGCTGAATCGGGCGCCCAGGCGCGCCGCGCCGGCCTCGGTGAACAGATCCCGCGCGAAGTTGACCGACACCGTGATGCCGGCCGGTTCCCGTAGCTCGGTCCACGATTCGGTGAGGGTGAACTGCAGATCGAACTTCGCGATACCGGGATCGGAGTCGAGAGCGTCGACGCGCAGTCCGGGCAGTTCCAGCGTCCGCACCGGCTGATTGCGCACCGACAGCATCACCTGGAACATCGGGTGATGCGACTGTGAGCGGGCCGGGTTGAGCACCTCGACCAGCCGCTCGAACGGCACATCGGCGTGGGCGAAGGCCTCCAGGTCGGCATCGCGCACGGTGTGCAGGAGCTCGGCGAACGACTGCGCGCCGGCTACCGGTGTCCGCAGGACCAGGGTCCCGACGAACATCCCGACCATCGCGTCGAGAGCCTGCTGACCGCGCCCGGCGATCGGCGTGCCCACGGCGATGTCCTCCTCGGCGCTGATCCGGTGCAGCAGGGTGGCCAGCGCGGCGTGCAGCACCATGAACATGGTGACGCCGTGCTGTGCGGCGACGGCCTGCAGTCGCCGGTGGGTATCGGCGTCGAGTACGCAGTCCGCGGTACCGCCTCGATAGCTCGGAACCGGCGGGCGTGGACGGTCGGCCGGCAGCGCCAGCAGTTCCGGGATGCCGTCGAGCGCACCCCGCCAGTAGTCGAGCTGGCGACTGATCGGCGCGTCCGGGTCCCCCTCCGCGCCGAGGGTGTCGCGCAGCCACAGCGTGTAGTCGGCGTACTGGACCGGCAGTTCCTCCCAGTCCGGCGCCACCCCGGCCGCGCAGGATCGGTATGCCCGGGTGATATCGAGGGCCAGTGGCTCGAGTGACCAGCCGTCCATGGCGATGTGGTGCACGACCAGCACCAGCACGTGATCCTCGGAGCCCAGTCGCAGCAGCTGCGCGCGCAGCGGCGGCATGACCGCCAGATCGAAACCGTCGGCCGCGAAACTGCGCACCACACCGGCGATCTCGGCCTCGTCCAGTTCGACGACCGGCAACGAGATCGCGGCCTCACCGGGTGCCAGCACCCGCTGGAACGGCTCGCCGTCGATCTCCGGGAAGACCGTGCGCAGGGTTTCGTGGCGCCGTTGCACGGCATGCAGGGCCGAACGCAGCGCCGCCACGTCCAGGGCGCCCCGCAGGCGCAGCGCGACCGGAACGTTGTACACCCCCGACACATCGGTGGCGGCGGTGGCGTTGAACCGGTTGAGGAACCACAGTCGCCGCTGCGCCGCCGACAGTGGCACGCGCGTCGGGCGTTCCCGGCGTACCAGGGCCGGGACGTCGCCGCGGGCCTCGCTTCCCTCCAGTACCGCGGCCAGTTCCGCGACGGTGGGCGCGGCGAAGACGGTGCGAACCTGGACCCGGACACCGGTGGCGGCACTCAGCCTGGCCACCAATTGGGTTGCCAGCAGCGAATTTCCGCCGATGTCGAAGAAATTGTCATCCGCACCGACGGTGTCCGCGCCGATCAATTCCGCCATCACCTGCGCGACCAGCCGCTCACCGTCGGTCCCCGGCTCGCGGGCCGCCGTGACGCTGATCTGCCGGGGCTCCGGCAGCGCGGCGCGGTCGAGTTTACCGACCGGTGTGAGCGGGATCCGGTCGAGCACGGTCACGCTGCTGGGCACCATATGGACGGGCAGATGCGCGGCCACATGAGCACGCAGCGCATCGGTGTCGACCGCCGCACCGGCGTCGGCCGGCTGCACATAGGACACGATCCGCGCGGTACCGGCGATATCGCGAACCTCGGTGTGCGCGAAGCGAAGTGCGGGATGCGCGGCGAGCACCCCGGTGATCTCGCCGAGTTCGATACGGAATCCGCGCACCTTGACCTGATGGTCGCTGCGCGTCAGATAGATCAGTTCGCCGTCCGCACGCCAGCGCACCACATCGCCGGTGCGGTACATGCGCGAGCCCGCCGGCCCGCTGGGGTCGGCGACGAACCGAGAGGCGCTGAGCCCGAATCGATCGAAGTAGCCCCGCGCGACGGACTGGCCGCCGAGATACAGCTCGCCGGGTACCCCCACCGGGACGGGTCGCAGCCGTTCGTCGAGGACGAGCGCGCGCACCCCGCGCCCCAGTGATCCGATGGTCACCTGGCTGCCTACCTCGACCGGGCCCGCGATCGTGACGACGATCGTGGTCTCGGTCGGTCCGTAGCCGTTGTACAGCGCCCGGCCCGGGGCCCACCGCTCGATCAGATCGGCGCCCAGTGCCTCACCGCCCACCATGATCGCGCGCAGGTGCGGCAGCGGCCAGCGCCGGTGATCGATGGTGGCCAGTGCGGCCGATGTCATGAAGGTGTGGGTGATCCGCTCGCGATCCATCAGCGCGCCCAGTTCGTCGCCGCCGTAGATATCGGGCGGGCAGATGACCATGGTCGCGCCGGAGCCGATCGCCAGCAGCAGATCCAGCACGGCCGCATCGAAACTCGGGCTCGCGAAGTGCAGGGTGCGAGCGTCGCGGTCGACGCGCATGCGCTCACGGATCTCGTCGGCGAAATTCGACAGACCGCCGTGGGTGACGGCCACGCCCTTGGGCTTGCCGGTCGAACCGGAGGTGTAGATCAGATACGCCAGATCGGCGGTCCACACCGTTCGCCGCCGTTCGGCATCGGTGATGGTGCGCTCGTCACGGGTGGCGAGTTCGGCATGGATCACGGTGTCGTCGAGCAGCACCCACTCGATATCCGCGGCGCGCTCCGCTCCGGACTCGGTGGTGGTGGCCCGCAACCGATCTCGATGCGCGGTTACCGTGATGCCGAGCGTGCAACCGGAATCGGTGAGCATGTGCCGCACCCGGTCGGCCGGATAGCTCGGATCGATCGGGACGAATGCCGCCCCGGACTTCGCCACCGCCAGCGTGGCCGCCACCGATTCCACCGATCTGGTGAGCCCGAGCGCGACCCGTTCGCCGCTGCCGATGCCACGGGCGATCAGGCTGCGGGCGATGCGGTTCGAATAGCGGTCCAGTTCCGCGTAGGTGAGCTCCTGGGTACCGCTGCGGACAGCGATATTGTGCGGGTGCAGGTGTGCGGTGGCGGTGAAGTAGTTGGCCAGGCTGCACTGCGGCGTGGGAGCGGGACCGCGGCGCGGTGTGAACAGTTCGCGTTCGCTATCGGTGCGGGCGTCGATGTCGCGCACCAGGATTCGCGGATCGACGGTGACCGCCTCCAGCACTCTCAGCAGGCGCTCGGCCAGCACGCGGACGGTGTCCTCGTCGAACAGTTCCGCGGCGTAGACCAGATCGAAAGCCTGCGCGTCGGCGGGCACCCGCAGTTCCAGATCGAATTTCGCCACGGCGATGTCGAGTTCCTCGGCACGCAACCGAAGTCCGGGGAGTTCCAGGACGGGCGGAATCGTGTCCTGCATCGTGAGCGCGACCTGAAGCAGCGGCCGCGGCCCGCCGTTTCCGCGGCCCACCTCCTCCACCACCCGTTCGAAGGGCAGCTCGGCGTGGCTCATTGCCGACAGTTCGCCGTCGCGGTCGGCGCGCAACTGGTCGGCGAACGCACGGTCCGGATCGACGTCGGAGCGCAGCATCAGCGTGTTGACGAACATGCCGACCAGATTGTCGAGCCGGGTATCGGAGCGGCCCGCTACCGGGGTACCGATCACGATGTCGCGGCCGCCGGTGACGCTGCGCAGCAGCACCGCCAGGGCCGAGCGCAGCACCATGAACCGGCTCATGCCGTGCGCGCGAGCCACCTCGCCGAGCCCGGCGCGCAGCGCGCTGGGCACCTCGATACGGACGCTGCCGGCGCGCTGGGTGGGTTCGACCGGGCGGGGCCGGTCGTAGGGCAGCGGCAGTTCCTCGGGCAGGCCGGCGAGGGTCTCGCGCCAGAAGCGCAGCTGTGCCGCGGCCGGGCCGTCCGGATCCGATTCGTCGCCGAGGCATTCCCGTTGCCACAGACTGAAATCCGCGTACTGCACGGGAAGCGAGGTCCAGGCGGGTGTGCCACCGCCGCGCCGGGCGCTGTAGGCCAGGACGAGATCGGTGGTCAGGGGTGCCATCGACCAGCCGTCGGCGGCGATGTGGTGCACGACGATTCCGAGCCGGAAACTGCGGGGTCCGGTGCGCAGCACCAGGATTCGCAGCGGGATCTCCCGGGTGAGGTCGAAGCCCCGCTGTGCCAGATTGCGCAGCGCCAGCCGCGCTTCGCGCTCATCGGCCACCATCGGTTCCAGCACCGGCAGGCACCGCGAGGCGGCAAGCACCAGCTGGAACGGGCCGTCGTGGTCCTCGGGGAAAATGGTGCGCAGGACCTCGTGCCGTTCGATCAGATCGCCCAGCGCGGCGCGCAGGGCCGGCAGATCCGGATCGCCGTCGATGTGCAAGGCGAAGGCGATGTTGTAGGCACTGGACTCGGGCGCGAGGCGATTGAGGAACCAGATGCGCTGCTGCGGCAGCGACAATGGAATCCGTTCCGGGCGTGGTGAATACGGTGCCAGCGCCACCCGCCGGGTGCTCGGGGCGGCGCCCAGGTTCGCGGCGACACCCGCGACGGTGGGCGTTTCGAAAATGGTCCGGACGGCCAGTTCGACACCGAACTCCGCGTGCAGTGCCGCGGTGAGACGGGTCGCCAGCAGCGAGTTGCCACCGGCATCGAAGAAACTGTCCTCGGCGCCGGGTACGGCGTGCCCGAGCACAGTGCCGAATACCTCCGCGACCTGCTTCTCCAGTTCGGATTCCGGCGCTCGCGACCGACCATTGCCGACGAACACCGGTGCCGGCAGCGCCTTGCGGTCGACCTTGCCGGCCGGCGTGACCGGCACCTCGTCGAGGACGGTGATCGCGGCGGGCACCATATAGGCGGGCAGCCGGCGGCGCGCGGTCTCGACGATCTCGGCGGTGTCGACCGGTCCATCGGCGGCGACGTAGGAGGCCAGCCGGGTGGCACCGTGCTCGCCGGTGTGCACGATCGTCATCGCGAACCGGATTCCCGGGTGAGCGCGCAGAGCGTGGTCGACCTCGCGCAGTTCGATCCGGAAGCCGCGGATCTTCACCTGGTCGTCGGCCCGCCCGAGGAACCGGAGCGTTCCGGTGGCATCGGTCATCACGAGATCGCCGGTGCGATACATCCGTTCGCCGCGGCGACCGTGCGGATTGGCCGGGAAGGACAGCGCCGTGAGCCCCTGGCGGCCCAGATAGCCGCGGGCCACACCGGGACCGGACACATACAGCTCACCCGCGACGCCGGGCGGTACCGGATGCAGTCGCTGATCGAGGATGAACAATCGCATACCCCGCACCGGTTTGCCGATCGGTACCGGGTGGCCCGCGACCATCGGTTCGGTGGCGGTCGCCGCGACCGTGGCCTCCGACGGTCCGTACATGTTGTGCATCCGGTGTGCCGCGGTCCAGGTACGGACCAGATCCTCGGGGCAGGCGTCGCCACCGACGATCACCGCCTCGAGATCGTCGAGGCCGTCCGGGGAGACGGTGGCCAGCGCGGCGGGAGTGATGAACGCGTGGGTGATCCGCTCCGTGCGCAGCAGTGTGGCCAGTTCGGTGCCGCCGTAGATGCCGGCCGGCGCGATCACGATCGTGGCGCCGGCGGCGAAACCGAGCAGCAGTTCGAGCACCGAGGCGTCGAACGACGGTGACGAGAAGTGCAGGGTCCGTGCCGAATCCCCGACGCGGAACAGATGCATCTGCTCGTGCGCCAGTGAGGCGATACCACCGTGGGTGACCACGACCGCCTTGGGCCGGCCGGTCGATCCGGAGGTGTAGATCAGATAGGCCGGATGCGAGATCCTCAGTGGCAGATGACGATCCGCGTCGGCGATGGGTGCGGGCGAGACCCGGGCCAGCGCCCCGGTGAGTGCCGCCGAATCCACCAGCAGCCAATCCGCGCCCTGTTTACGATGCCGGCCGCGATGCAACGGCCGGTTCGGCATCGCGGCACGGCTGCGGGTATCGGTGAGCCCGAGCATCGCGCCGGAATCGGTGAGCATGTGCTCGATCCGGTCGGCCGGGTAATCGGGATCGATCGGGACGTAGGCCGCGCCCGTCTTGGCGACCGCCCAGATCGCGGTGATCGAGGCGGGGCCGCGCGGCAGGGCGATCGCGACGACGACTTCGGGACCGGCACCCTGTTCGATCAGGACCCTGGCCAGCCGGTTGGCGGCCCGGTCGATCTCCCGATAGGTCATGTCGTATCCGCGGTACCGGATCGCGACCGCGTCCGGTACCCGCTCGGCGGTTTCGCTGAGCAGGCGGGCCAGGCTCAGCGGTGGCACGCCGGGTGCACCGGTGATCGGCACCAGATTCCCGATCTCCCGCGCGTCGAGGACCGGCAGATCGCCGACCGGGGTCTGCGGCGAATCGACGGCGGCGGCGAGCACCTGCCCGAACCGGCGGGCGATAGCCTGCACGGTCGCGTGATCGAAAATATCTGTGGCGTAGCCGAATTCGGCGGTCAGCGGACCGTCGACGGCGTCGCCGCTGTCACTGTCGTGGACGATGAGCTGCAGATCGAATTTCGCGACGCCGACATCCATCGGCAGTATCCGCGCACTCAGGCCCGGCAGTTCCACTTGCAGGTCCGCGGAGTCCTCATAGGACAGCATCACCTGGAACAGCGGATGACGGCCTGCGTCGCGGGACGGATTGACGACCTCGACCAGCCGCTCGAACGGGACATCGGAGTTGGCGAAGGCGTCCAGGTCGGTTTCGCGGACCCGGTCGAGTATGCGGTCGAATCCGGCAGCCGGATCGACCTCGGTACGCAGGACCAGGGTGTTGACGAACATGCCGACCAGATCGTCGAGCGCCGGATCGGAGCGGCCCGCGATCGGGGTGCCGATGGCGATGTCGTGGGTGTTGCACAGCCGGGCGAGCAGGCTCGCCAGCGCGGCGTGCAGGATCATGAAAGTACTGACACCGCGTTCGGCGGCCAGCTCGACCACGGCACGCCGGGTCGCGGCCGCAATGGTGAATTCGACTCGTCCCCCGGTAGTTTCGCGCTGCCGCTGCCGCGGGCGATCCAGCGGCAGATCCAGCTGATCGGGCAGGCCGGCCAGTGCCGTGCGCCAATAGGCCAGTTGCCGCGACAGTGCGCTGGTGGGGTCGGTCTCGTCGCCCAGCAGTTCGCGCTGCCACAGGGCGAAGTCGGCGTATTGGACCGGCAGCGGCGTCCACCGCGGTCCCTGCCCGGCGCCGCGCGCGGCCACCGCGCTCATCAGATCGCGCGCCAGCGGCGCCACCGACCAGCCGTCACCGCAGATATGGTGCAGCACCAGCAGGAATATGTACCGGCCCGGCCCGACAGCGTAGAGCGCCACCCGGATCGGGGCCTGGCTGCGCAGATCGAATCCGTATCCGGCGTATTCGGAAGCCAGTGCCACCGCGTCGGCGCCGGTCGCGTCGATCGGCTCCAGTGCGAGCGGTATCTCGGCGGCCGGATGAATGACCTGGACCGGTCCGGTGGGCGAATCGGGGAAGGTGGTACGCAGGCTCTCGTGGCGTTCGAGCACGTCGAGCAGCGCGGCGCGCAGCACCTCGACCTCGAGATCACCGGTGAGCTCCACGGCGAGCGGCATGTTGTACGCACCGGCGTGCTCGGCGAACCGGTTCAGGATCCACAGCCGCTGCTGAGCCAGCGACAACGGAAGCCGTTGCGGCCGTGGGCCGGCCACCAGCGAGGGCGAGGACCGATCGACACTCCGGTCGCCGACCCGGCTCGCGAGCACCGCGACGGTGGGCGATTCGAACAGGTCCCGGATGGTCAACCCGGCACCGAACGCGGCATTGATGCGGGCGACCGCACGCGCGGCCGACAGCGAATTACCGCCGAGGTCGAAGAAGTTGTCCTCCACACCGACCGTCTCGCAGCCGAGTACCTCGACGACGATATCGGCCAGCCGGCGTTCGGCGGAGGTGCGTGGTTCGATGATTCCGGTGTCACCGCGGCGGGCAGGGAGTTCGGGGGCCGGCAACGCCTTGCGATCGATTTTGCCGTTGGCGCTCAATGGCAGTTCGTCCAGGACGACCACCACGGCGGGCACCATATAGGGTGGCAGCGCCCCGCGCAGTTCCGTGACCACATCGGCGCCGTCCACGTCATGCCCCGGCGAGGCCACGACATAACCCACCAGCTCGTCACCGGCCGTGGTGGTGTGGGCGACGCATACCGCCCGCGCAATCCGCTTGTCGGCCAGCAGTACCGCCTCGACCTCGCCGAGTTCGATCCGCTGGCCGCGAATCTTGACCTGGAAGTCGCTGCGTCCCAGATATTCCAGTGCCGGCGGCAGCGTGGAGGTGGCACCCGCGGGCGGGATCGGGTCCATCCGCCAGCGCACGAGGTCGCCCGTGCGGTACATCCGGGCGCCCGGGGTGAACGGATTGGCGACGAACCGACCGGCGCTAAGCGCGGCACGGCCCAGATATCCCCGGGCCAGCTGGACACCGGCCAGGTAGAGCTCGCCGACCGCACCCGGAGGGACCGGCCGCAGCATTTCGTCGAGGACGTAGACCTGGGTGTTCCAGACGGGCGCGCCGATCGGGACGACGTCGTTCTCCGGCGCGCACGACCAATGCGTGACATCGACCGCGGCCTCGGTGGGGCCGTAGAGGTTGTGCAGCCGTGGGCCGGTGGGTGATTCGGCCGGCCCCGCGGCGGGCAGCACGGCGTGGAAGTCGCGGACGGTCGCCGCGGGCAATGCCTCACCGCTGCAGAACACTCGCCGCAGCCCACCACAGTCGCGCACATCGGTATCGGTGACGAAGACCGACAACATCGACGGAACGAAATGGGCGGTGGTGATGCCGCGGTCGGCGATGATCCGGGCCAGATAGGCCGGATCCCGATGGCCGTCGGGGGCGGCGATCACCAGCCGGGCACCGATCTGCAACGGCCAGAAGAACTCCCACACCGACACGTCGAAAGTGGCCGGGGTCTTCTGCAGGACGGCATCGCTGTCATCGAGCGGGTACCGGTGCTGCATCCAGGTCAGCCGGTTCACGATCGCGGAATGGGTGATGCCGACGCCCTTGGGCTTACCGGTCGATCCGGAGGTGAAGATGACGTAGGCGAGGTGTTCACCGCGCAGCGGAGCGCGGCGGTCGGCATCGGTGATCGGCGCGTCGGCCGCCGGATCGGCACTGTCGAAATCAATGTCGCCCAGGTCGAGGACCTGCACCCCGGCCGGCAACGCGGCCTCGTCACGGCCGGTGGCCAGCACGCACAGCGGAGCGGCCTGATCGAGAATGTGCGCGGTGCGCTCGGCCGGGTGATCGGGATCGATCGGCAGGTAGGCCGCGCCCGCGCGGACGATCGCGTACATGCCGACAACCAGGTCCAGACTGCGCCGCAGCGCCAGCCCGATGACGGTATCGGGGCCGGCGCCTCGATCGATCAGGATGCGGGCCAGGCGATCCGCGCGCCGCCGCAGCTGCGCGTAGGTGAGAGTGGTGCCCTCGAATTCGAGGGCGATCGCGTCGGGCGTGGCATGTGCCTGCGTGCCGAACAGGTCCGCGAGCGTACCCGGCCGGACCGGCGCCGCGGTCGCGTTCCAGGTCCGCAGGACCTGTTCGCGCTCGCTGTCGGTCAGTGTCGCGACGCCGGCGATCGGCTCCGCCGGGTCGGCGGTGAGGAAGCGGGTGAGATAGTCGAGGAACCGCTGGTGGTGGCGGTCGAGTTCGGTCCCGCCGTAGAGGCGGGGGTTGGCCTCGAAATCGATGTGGATGCGCCCGCCCGCACCGTTGTAGAGGTTGATCGACAGGTCCTCGACCGGCCCGGTGGACAGTACGTTCAGCGATCCGACCAGGCTGCCGAATTTCAATTCGCTGTGGAACAGCATGACGTTGACCATCGGCCCGAAGAAGCCCCGGGCATCGCGGGAGTAGCCGCAATCGCGCCGGATGTCGTCGTGCCGGTACCGCTGGTGCCGCAGCGCGCCGGTGATCTGCAGTTCGGTGGCCTTGACGACGTCGGCGACCGTGGTCTCGGCATCGAACCGGACCCGGATCGGAACCACATTCGACACCACTCCGGCCGAACGGCGCAGGGCGACGGTGGTGCGCGCGGACACCGGCAGGCTCAGCACCACATCGCGGGTTCCGGTGGCCGCGCGGACATACCCCGCCAGTGCGGCCACGAACAGCGTGGAGTTCTGTGTGTCGAAGGCGCTTGCGGCCGTGGCCAGTTCGGTCTCCACATCGGAGCCGAGGGTGGCGGCGGCGATGCGGCGGCCCGCATCCGGGGACGGGCCGACGATACCGGTCGACGACAGTGTCAGCGGGGCGCCGACGCCGTCGAGTTGTTCGCGCCAGTACTCCTGATCGGAACGGAACCGGCTCGATTCGCGGTACTGCGTTTCACCGGCGTAGATCTCCGCCAGGGTGGCCGCACGCGAGACGACGGGCTCGGAGTAGTTCTCCAGCGCCGTATAGATCTCGGCGGTACGGGTGGTCGCGTTCATGGCGCCGTAGCCGTCGATGACGATGTGGTGGCACCGCGTGTACCAGATGTAATCGTGATCTCCGGTGCGCAGCACCACGTTGATGGTCAGCGGATCACGCCCCAGCTCCATCGGGCTGCTGGCGTGGTCGTTCATCCAGCGCAACGCGGCGGCGCGCGGATCGTCTTCGCGCCGCATATCGATGCGCTCCCAGCCCGGGCGCTGCGCGGCGTCGACTACCTGATGCGGGACACCGTCGATCTCGACCAGCCGCAAATGGCCCACCTGCGCCTCGGCGCCGAAACGTTCGACCGCGTAGAGCAGCCGCCCGACATCGAGATCACCGTGGATCTCGACATACTGCGCGATGGTCAATGGGACATCGGGCTGAATCCGCTGCGCGTACCACAGGGCCGTTTGCGCCGGTGACAGAGCGAAGGGTTGTGCTGAAAATTCGCCGGAAGCACATTGGTCGACACGATCGGTGGCCAATGACCTCATCAATCACTCCGTTCTGCCGCTGTTGACGCAACTCCCCGGTCCCCCATCCACGGCAGAAAAGCGCGCGCCAACGGTAGGACGTGATCCACGCCCTATGATTCGGAGCATCTGTGCGGCCGGACTGGTAACGATGTCGTGACGTTCGGCCTCGAACGCTATTGGCAGAGAGAGCATTTAGTCAGCAAATAAGCCGCAAACAGTACGGCTGACCGGCGCTGAGCCATCAATATCAGGATGGTCAACGTGCACAGACGTCACTCCCGCAGCAGGTCGGCGAATGCCGAATACGGCGCGGCACCTGCGATCTGCTCGTCGTGGTCGACCCGCGCGTACCCGTGATGTTCGATTGTCCGGGAGAGTGGTACCAGCCGTCAGTCGAATGCCCGGTCGCCGGTGACGTCCTCATCGTGTCGATGCGCCGAACGCACCATTCGCCGCCGGGTAGCCAAAACCATGGCAACGGCGGCAGCAAGGATACACAACACACGCTCCGGAAGTGGCCCCATCGACGTCGCCGGCGTGGTTTCGCTCCGCAGCGGCAGTCTCGCCTCCAATGCGGCGGGCACGAATTTCGGTGTCTGCTGCCGGACCACACCGTCGGCGGTGATCATTGCGCTGACGCCCGTCGTCGCGGCCACGACCAGCGCGCGACCGTGCTCGACCGCCCGGACCCGCGACATGGCGAGTTGCTGATATGTCATATCGCTGTCACCGAAGGTGGCGTTATTGGTGGGCACGGTGAGCAACTGCGCACCCGCGCGCAGCGAGTCCTCGAAGGCACGGTCGAAGGCCACCTCGTAGCAGGTCGCCACGCCGATCGCCACGTCAGTGCCGTCCGCACCGCGCGCGTGCACGACACCGTCGCCGTGACCGGGAACGAAATATCCGGCGCGGTCGGCGTAACTCGAGAAGTGCCGGAAGAAGTCGCGATAGGGCAGATACTCGCCGAAGGGCTGGATGATCTTCTTGTCGTGCCGCTCCCCCGGGCCGTCGCCGTCCCACACGATCACCGAATTGGTGGTGGTGCGATCGTCGTTGACCAGCACGGCGCCGACCAGGATCGGAGCGCCGATATCGCGGGCGGCCTCGGTGATCTCGCTGTAGGCGTCGGAGTTGCGCAGCGGATCGATATCGGAGGAATTCTCCGGCCAGATCACCACATCCGGCCGGGCCGCGGTTCCCGCGGCGACCGCGCGCGCCAATTCCTCGGTGCGGCGAATGTGATTGTCGAGGACGGCGCGGCGCTGGGCATTGAAGTCGAGACCGAGCCGCGGCACGCTGCCCTGGATCGCGGCGACCGTGATCGACCGGTCTCCCTCGTCCGGGGCGGGCAGCGCGGTCCGGAGAATCACTCCGGCAATCGGGATGATGACGACAACCATTGCGAGAGTGACAATTCCGACCATGCGGCGTTCCCCGGCACGGTCGCGCAACCGCACGATCACAGCGGCCAGCGCGGTTCCGGTCAGCGCCACCGCGAAGCTCACCACCGGCGCGCCGCCCAGCCACGCCAGCGGCAGGTACCACCCGTCGGCCTGGCCGAAAGCCAGCCGCCCCCAGGGAAATCCGCCGAACGGGAAACTCGAGCGCGCCCACTCGGTGAGCGTCCACATCAGCGCCACCCACAGCGGCCAGCCCGGCACCGTCACCACCAGCCGCGACAGCAGGCCGAAAAGGCCCACATACAGCGCGCACGTGGCCGACAGCGCCAGCCACGGGACCGGCCCGACATAGATACCCGTCCACGGCAGCAGCGGCAGGAAGAAGGCCAGCCCGGCCACCGAGCCGTAGCCGAAACCACCGCGCAGCCGTTGCGCATCGCGCACAACCAGTGTGAGGATCGCGATCCCCACGGGCGCCAGATACCAGCAGGTACGCGGCGGAAAACTGGCGAATATCAGCAACCCGGCGACGACAGCGGCCCCGACTCTCCCCCATACCCGCCATGTCACGCCCAGCACCGCGCCGATGCTACTGGCCGGAGGCGCCACATCCGGCGCCGGGGCGCGATCGGGACCTCCGCCATCCGGACATCCCGGACGCCACCGAAGCGCGAATGCGGCAGGCAGGCGCCCTGGCCGCCGGCCGTCGCACCGACCGGCCGGTCCCGGAGGTCACGAAACCGGCCGACCCCCTCGGAAGAACGTTGCGAGACATGGGCGCCCGATATCAGGCCTGGTAGATCGGCACACCGTCGCGAACGGTGCGCAGACACCGCGGCAGCTGGGCACCCTGTCCGAGTGCGGGCAGGCCCGGGACCCGCGAGCGCGGGTCGGTGGACCAGCGCTGCACGGTGTCGGAGGCCGCGGCGACGACCAGATCGTCAGCGTCCCACACCGCGTAGGAGGCGGGCGCACCGGGAACCAGCGTGCCCGCGACACCGTCGCGGACGCCGCCTGCCCGCCAGGCTCCGCGGGTCGCGGCGGCGAATGCCGCGCGCGGCGAGATCTGGTGGCCGGGAGTGCGATGATGTGCGGCCGCGCGTACCGCCTGCCACGGATCCAGGCGGGTCACGGGTGCGTCGGAGCCGATCGCCAGCGAGATACCGGCCGCGGCCATCGCCGCGAACGGATTGGTGGCCGCGGCGCGCTCGGCGCCCAGCCGGGTGGCGTACATGTCCTGCGCACCGCCCCACGCGGCGTCGAATCCCGGTTGCACACTGGCGATCACACCGAATTCGGCGAGCTTCGCGATCTGCCCGGCATCGAGTAGTTCGGCGTGTTCCACCCGGTGGCCGCGGGTTGCCACCGCGGCGGCGCCGAGATCGGCGGCGACCCGCGCGAAACCCGCCACCACGGCATCCAGGGCGGCATCGCCGATGGCGTGGAATCCGGCCTGAACACCCGCCTCCGTGCAGGCCCGGACGTGAGCCGCGATCGCTTCGGCATCGAGATAGGCCATACCCGTGGTGTCGCGGTCGGCATAGGGTTCGCGCAGCAGGGCGCTGTGCGAGCCGAAGGAGCCGTCGACGAACAGATCCCCGGCGAGTCCGTGTATGCCGAGGTCCGCGATCAGTGCCCGGGCCTCATCGGCAGAGGTGACGGCCTGACCCCAGTAGGCGCGCACCTGCACCCCGTGGGCGAATTCCAGCAGTTCACGCACATCGTCCGGTCCGGAGATCTCCGGACCGGCGCATTCGTGGACCGCGACCACACCCTGTGCGGCGGCGTGATCGAGGGCGGCGGTGCGGGCGCGGTCGCGCTGAGCACGGCCGAGGCTGTCGAGAGCCGCACGGCGGACCAGGTGGTGGGCCTCGGCCCGTACCGGCTGACCGGCACGGTATCCGATGGCACCGCGCGCGGCGGGGACCGTATCGAGCAAGGCGGTGGACGCGACCGCGGAGTGCGCGTCGACTCGGGCCAGATACACCGCGCGGCCCGGGCCGGTGACGGCGTCGATTTCGGCGGTGGTCGGCGGGCGGCCCTCCGGCCACCGCGTCTCGTCCCAGCCGTCGCCGATCACGGTGCCGGTGTGCGTCGTGGCGTGATCGCGGACCAGATCCAGGCACTGCCGCAGCGAGGTGGCCGAGGAGAGGTCGAGGCCCGTCAACTGAAGCCCCAGGGCGGTCACGTGCACATGCGGATCGACGAAGGCGGGAGCGACGAAAGCGCCGTCCAGATCGATGATTTCGGCATCCGGATGCAGCGCTCGCCCCGGCCGTTCGGCGCCCAGCCACACCACCATGCCGTCGGTGACCGCCATCGCGGTGGCATCGGGGGAACTGGAACTGTAGATTCGGCCGCCGACCAGCAACTGGGTACTCACGGGTGATCAGTGTGCCGCACGCCGGATGCGGTGGGAACACGGCCTGTGGGCGGCAGCGTGCGTAACCGCGGAAGGCCGGGTCGACACCGTCGTTCGATACCGCGGCGCGTCCTGTCTCCGCGCCGCGACCGGTCAGTCCGGTTCGATGATGCGCCGGGCCGTACCCTGCCCGTCGTCGTAGTACTGGTCGACGACCACACCGTCGACCACCTCGCCGGAGGGCTCGACCACCACACCGCGATAGCCCGCGGCCATGGTCAGCCGGTCGATCCGGCGCAGCGCGGCAGCCGAGACCAGCGGCCGCAGCAGCGCGCGGGTCGGCAGCAGCAGGAACAGGCCGAGCACCGAGGTCACCAGGCCGGGAACGAACATCAGCACCGCGCCGACGCCGACCAATGCGCCGTCGGCGACGGCGGTTCCCGGGCCGATCTCACCGCGGCGGGCGCGGCGGAACTGCTGGAACACCCGTCGGCCCTGCGAGCGCACCAGGACCAGGCCGAGCGCGGATCCCGCGATCAGCAGCAGGATGGTCGGTACGGCACCGATCAGGTGACCGACCACGACCAGCACCGCGATCTCGACGACGAGATAGAGGGCGAACAAGAGGGCGGGCATCGGCGATCCTTTCCACGATCTACCCTGACCAACGCGCGAGCGTCCGATTTTTCTCCCGGACCGGACATTTTTCTCGCGGCCGGCCCGCTCAGCTGCCGGGAGTGACCAGTCCGGTCTCGTAGGCCAGCACGACCGCCTGTACCCGGTCCCGCAAGCCGAGTTTGGTGAGTACCCGGCCGACATGGGTCTTCACGGTGGCCTCCGACAGGAACAACTCGGCGGCGATCTCGGCGTTGGAGCGGCCGGCGGCGATCTGTTCGAGCACCTCCCGCTCGCGGGCGGTGAGTACGTCGAGAATCTCGGGATCGCGCGCGCGGGTCGGATCCGCGGCGATCAGCCGGTTCAGCAGCCGCTTGGTGACCTTCGGCGAGACCACGGCGTCCCCGGCGGCGACGCTGCGGATGGCGGAGATCAGATCCTCGGGCGGGGTGTCCTTGAGCAGGAATCCGCTGGCTCCGGCGCGCAGGGCGCCGAGCGCGTGCTCGTCGAGGTCGAATGTCGTCATCACCAGCACCCGGCTGCCACAACCGGATTCGAGGATCTGGGCGGTCGCGGTGACACCGTCCACGACCGGCATGCGCACATCCATCAGCACCACATCGGGGATGAGCTCACCGGCCAGGCGAACGGCCGTGGCGCCGTTGTCGGCCTCGGCGACGACCTCGATGTCCGGGTGTGCGCCCAGCACCATCTTGAGTCCGGCACGCATCAGTTCCTGGTCGTCGACGACGAGTACGGTAATCGGCACGGCTCCAATCTAATCGGCCCCGCCGTCGGATCAGTCCGGCAGTTCGCGCCACAGCGGGATACTCGCCCATACCCGCCAGCCGCCCTCGGGCCGCCGGCCCACCTCGAGCGTGCCGCCCAGCACCGCGATCCGCTCCCGCATCCCGACGAGCCCGAGCCCACTGCCCGCGATTCCGTTGCGCACGGCGGCATCCGAGCCCGGCTCACCGCGCGGCGGCTCGGCCACGCCGGGCCCGTACCCGCGATCGAGCACCTCGACCAGGACATCGGTATCGCGGCGGCGCACCCGCACCCAGGCCTGCGGATCAGGACCGGCATGGCGAAAGGTGTTGGTCAGCGATTCCTGGACGATGCGATGCATCCCGAGGCTGACCTCGGGCGCGACATCGTCGAGTTCCCCGGTCAGTTCCAGTTCCACCGCCACTCCGGCGCTGCGCATCATCTCCACCACCTTCGCCAGTCCGGCGGTGCCGTGCTGCGGCAGCTGTTCGGGAGCGTGCTCGGTACGCAGCAGTTCCACGGTGCGGCGCAGCTCGCGCAGTGCCTCGCGGCCGGTGGCCGCGATGGTGGTCAGCGCCCGTTCGGTGACCGTGGGATCGTCGCGCAGCGCGTATTTCGCCCCGTCGGCCTGCACGACGATCACACTCACCGCGTGGGCCACCACATCGTGCAGTTCGCGCGCGATGCGGGTGCGTTCGGCCGCGACCGCGTCGTGGGCGCTGCGGTCACGGTCGTATTCGGCGACCGTCAGCCGCGCGGCGACCTCGGCGTCATAGGCGTGGCGGGCACCGAGGAATTCGGCGAGTGTCCAGCACAGCGCGTAGTACATGATCAGGAATCCGAGCAGGACGGGCGCCGACTGGTTCACTACGGCGAGCGAGAAGGCCCCGTCGATCACCAGGCCCACCAGGTACAACAGCCCCTCGCGCCGACCGACGTAGGCGACCAGGGTGTAGAGGGCGACACCGACGGCCAGCAGCGCGGGCGGCTGCAGATCCTCGTCGAGAACGACACAGATCGCGGTGGTCGAGATCGACAGCACCAGCAACGCCACCGCGCTGGCACGCGGGTAGACGCGCCGCCAGATCACCGGAATCGGAACGAGGAGACCGAGGATCAGATAGACGAACCAATGGTGTTTCCCACCGATGGTCAGCAGGTCCAGCAGCACCAGCACGGCCGCGTAGACGGAATCGGCCACCAGCGGTTTGCCGCGAAGCCACAGACTGAATCGGCGCACTGGTTCAGACTAGGCGGCCCGGCCCCGGTAACCGCGGCTCAGCACGGGACTTCGGCGGCGGTCATGTGACGTCCTGCCGACAACCACGGCGCCAGTACCCGCGAGGTGGTCTCGCGGATCGTGCGGTGCAACCGCTCCCCGTCCTCGACCGCGTGCCGGCCTTGGAACAGGACGGTGAGCGCACCCGAGACAGCGCCCACGACCGCGCCGACCAGTGCCGCCGCGCCGACCTCGTCGAGTTCTTCGGGAAAGGCGTCGCGCAGCCGCCGCGCGATCTCCTGCTGCGCGGCCAATTGCGCGTGAGCCGCGCGCCCGCTGACCGCGGGCACCGTTCGAGAGACCCGGGCGCGCAGGACCGCGATCCGGGCGGGCAGCTCGTCGCCGAGGTGATCGCCGGGATTGTCGCCGGCGGCGCGCAGGGCACGCAGCAGTACCTCCACCGGACGTTCGTCGCTGCGCCGGCTGGCGATCGCGGTGACGGCGGCGCTCACCCGATCGTCGGGTTCCGGAAAGAGCAGTTCCTCTTTACTCTCGAAATAGTTGAAGAACGTCCGGGTGCCCACCTCGGCGGCCGCGGCGATATCGGCGACGGTGGTCGCCTCGTAGCCGCGGGATTCGAACAGATCGGCGGCGGCTTCGAGGAGGGCACGGCGGGTGCGTTCCCGCTTGCGGTCACGGAGTGCGGATGGCGGCACGCGGGCAGACAGTACGGCATCGGCGGGGAAACCCGCGGCAGGCTGCGCGTTTCGCGCGCGTTTCATCACGTGCCACACCGCATTTCGTGCATGTTTGCATCAAGTGCAAACCTGCATGGCGTGTCGTCAACGCCCAGAAGTGATTTCGAGGCGCCGGTCACCGAATCGGTTGAACCGGCGGTCCTTCAGCAATTAGCGTAGGCCGGGTGAGCATCGCATCCGCGACCGTGGACGAACAGTTCCGCGCGCTTCCGCTGGCCGCCCTGTCCGACGCGGCATTGTCGGCGGCGCGCGCCGCCGGTGCCGAGCACGCCGATCTGCGGGTGCATCGGCTGGTGACCCAATCGATCCGGCTGCGCGACGGCCGGGTCGAATTGATCGACAACGACGTGGAACTCGGTTTCGCGGTCCGGGTAATCGTCGACGGCACCTGGGGTTTCGCTTCGCACTGCGAACTGACGCCCGACCGTGCCGCGGCGGTCGCCCGGCGCGCGGTGGTAGTCGCGGGGACGCTGCGCGCACTCAATCGCGAACGCGTCGCACTCGCCGACGAGCCGGTCTACCGGGACGCGACCTGGGTCTCGCCCTATTCGGTGGATCCTTTCGCGGTGGCGACGCCGGAGAAAGTGGCCCTGCTGCAGGACTATTCGCAGCGGCTGGCATCGGCGGCGGGCGTCGATCACGTCACGGCGTCGGTGCTGCAGGTCAAGGAGCAGACCTACTACGCCGACACCGCGGGCTCCACGATCACCCAGCAGCGGGTGCGGTTGCATCCGCAGCTCGAGGCCATCAGCGTCGACGCGGCGACCGGCGGTTTCGAGACCATGCGGACGCTCGCCGCGCCGGCGGGGCGTGGCTGGGAGTACGTCACCGGCGCCGACGGGGTCTGGGATTGGGACGACGAGCTGGCCCGGATTCCGCAGTGGCTCGCGGAGAAGGTCGCGGCGCCCTCGGTCGTGCCCGGTCCGACCGATCTGGTGATCGATCCGACGAATCTGTGGCTCACCATCCACGAATCCATCGGCCACGCCACCGAGTACGACCGGGCCATCGGCTACGAATCCGCCTACGCCGGAACCTCCTTCGCCACCCCCGACCAGCTGGGGACGCTGCGCTACGGCACGCCGATCATGCACGTCACCGGTGATCGCACCCAGGAACACGGCCTGGCCAGCATCGGCTACGACGACGAGGGGGTGGCCGGGCAGCGCTGGGATCTGGTGCGCGACGGCGTACTCGTCGGCTACCAGCTCGACCGCGCCTTCGCCCCGCGGCTGGGTACAGCACGTTCCAACGGCTGTTCATACGCCGACTCCGCGCACCACGTGCCCATTCAGCGCATGGCCAACGTCTCGCTGCAGCCCGACCCCGACAACGACACCGGTACCGCCGATCTCATCGCACGCGTGGACGACGGCATCTATATCGTCGGCGACCGGTCGTGGTCGATCGATATGCAGCGCTACAACTTCCAGTTCACCGGCCAGCGCTTCTTCCGGATTCGCAACGGTGAGCTGGCCGGGCAGCTGCGCGATGTCGCCTACCAGGCCACCACCACGGATTTCTGGGGTTCGATGGAGGCGGTCGGCGGGCGGTCGAGCTGGGTGCTCGGCGGCGCCTTCAACTGCGGCAAAGCCCAGCCCGGCCAGGTCGCCGCGGTCTCGCACGGCTGCCCCTCGGTTCTGGTACGCGGGGTCAACATCCTCAATACCCGCCAGGAGGCGGGGTGAGTGACACTCGCGCAGCCCGCTCACGCCGCCGACCGGGTGCGGATGCCCCGCAAGACACAGGAGGCGGGGTGAGTGACACTCGCGCAGCCCGCTCACGCCGCCGACCGGGTGCGGATGCCCCGCAAGACACAGCGAGCGGGCCCTCCCGCCTTGCACATTCCCTGATCCCATGTACAGCACAGGAGGCCGGCCGGTGACCATGATCCACGGCGGGGAGGTCGTCGAACGGGCGCTGGCCGCGACACGCGCGGACGAGACGATCGTGATCGTCACCGACGCGTCGGATACCTCGCTGCGCTGGGCGGGCAATTCCATGACGACCAACGGGGCGTCGGTGTCACGGTCGTGGTCGGTGATCTCGATTCTGCGCGAGGGCCCGCGTTCGGCACGGGTGGGCAGCGTCGGTTCCACAAGCGTGGATCCCGGGGAGATCGAGGCGGTGGTGCGGCGTGCCGAGGAGGCCGCCCGCACCGCCGAACCCGCCTCGGACGCGATGCCGCTGCTGGACCCGGACAGTGCCGGGGCACCGGCGGATTCGACATGGGCGGGCCCGGTGTCCGAAACCGGTATCGAGGTGTTCACCGGACTCGCCGGTGAGCTGGCGATCGGGTTCGACGGCGCGGATCGGCTCTACGGTTTCGCCCACCATCAGTTGCACACCATCTGGCTGGGGACCTCCACCGGAATCCGACGGCGCTGGACCCAGCCGACGGGCTCGATCGAGATCAACGGCAAACGTGGCAGCGACAAAGATCCGGCCAGCGCCTGGGTGGGCGCGCCGACAGCGGATTTCACCGATATCGGGGTCACCGATCTGCTGGCGGAACTGAGCCGCCGGCTGGACTGGTGCGCGCGACGAGTGGAGTTGCCCGCGGGCCGCTACCCGACCCTGCTGCCGCCGTCGGCCGTCGCCGATCTGCTCATTCCGATGCTGTGGTCGATGGACGGGCGCGGCGCCCACGAGGGGCATACGGCGTTCGCCCGGCCCGGCGGCACCCGGGTGGGTGAACGGCTCACCGATATCCCGCTCACGCTCTACTCCGATCCGCGCGCCGCCGGGCTGGAGTTCCGGCCGTTCGTCGCCACCACCGCATCTTCGGAGATGATCTCGATCTTCGACAACGGCCTGGCCGCCGATCGCGTCGACTGGCTGCGCGACGGGGTGATCGGCTCCCTCGTCTATCCCCGCTCGGCGGCCGCGCAATTCGACGCCCCGGTCACGCCCGCGGGCGATAATTTGCTGCTGTCCGGTGGAACGGACACCACGTTGGAGCAGATGATCGCCGGAACCGAACACGGCCTGCTACTGACCTGCCTGTGGTACATCCGCGAGGTGGATCCGGCCACCCTGTTGCAGACCGGACTGACCCGCGACGGCGTCTATCTGATCGAGGACGGTGCGGTGACCGCGGCGGTGAACAATTTCCGCTTCAACGAGAGCCCGCTGGATCTGCTGCGCCGCACCACCGAAGTGGGCACGACCGAGATCACGCTGCCGCGCGAATGGAAGGACTGGTTCACCCGGACGGCCATGCCGCCCATGCGAATTCCCGACTTCCACATGTCGTCGGTGAGCCGCGCCACCTAGGCGGTCACCCCAGCGGGCGCGGGCGCAGGCGTACCACCACGGTGCCGCGCCCCAGCGCCGCCCGCAGTTGATCGCGGTCGGGGTTGCCGTCGGCGTCGAGTTCGATTCCGGCGAACCGGCCGTGCATGGGATTCCCCGTGAGGATGATGCGGTAGGGCTCGAAGATCTCGCGTTCGCCGGAGATCACCTCCCAGTCGGCGAGGCGCTCACGGCCGCGCCAGGTGATGTGGACCGGCTCGCCCGCCCGCAGATTGCGCCGCCAGGACGCGGCCGTACCGATCAGCAGTGTGCCCTCGGATTCGGCGTAGGCGACCGGGTTGGCATAGGTACGTCCGGTCTTTCGGCCGGTCACCGTGATGACCAGCAATTTTCCACTGAGCAGCCGATGCAGTGGTGAACGCAGCAGCGTCCGCATGGCGGCGTCGACCGCGGGCTGCATGCGCAGCCGCTCCCGGCCGGTGGTCACCGCGGATTCGGGTGTACGAGGAGTGGTCATGAGCGAATCTCCTGGTCACTATTTTTCGAGTATATACTCAAAAAATACGGCGGTGTGCGGCATACTGCAAGGGCGCAGTCATCGAAAAGGAGCGCCGGTTGCCCCGCGAAGACACGACACAGCCCCCTCGCACTCGCGGACGACCGCGCAGCGGCGTGCGGGAAGCGGTGATCACGGCCGCACAGGAGATCCTCACGAGTTCGGGTGTGGCCAGGCTGACCACCAAGGAAGTCGCGACCCGGGCCGGGGTCGCCGAGTCGAGCATCTTCTACCACTTCGGCGACCGGACGGGCCTGCTACAGGCGGTCGTTCAGCACCATCTCCGGCCACTGAAGGAGATGCTGGCCGAGAATGCCCGGACCGCCCTGCCCGATCTGCGCGCCGACCTGATCGATCTGATCACCGTGCTGGAGAACTTCTTCCATGCCGCGCTGCCGGTGATCGCGGCGATCGAATCCGACAGCGATCTGCGCGCCGCGCACACCGAGCGCGGCCGGGACCTGGATCTGGGACCGCATCGCGCACTCGACGCGGTGATCGCTCACTTGTCTGCCCGCCACACCATCGTCGCAGAACCGCGCACGGCCGCACTGCTCCTCGTGGGCGCCGTTTATCAGCGAGCACTCCAGCATCGACTGAGCCCGCCCGGGGCGCAGGCAGCCCTGCCCTCCCCCGAGGCGATCGCCGACGCGGTACTGCCCCTGTTCCTGCCCGCGCGGAGTTGACGCGCTAGGCGGACGCGCTCAGACCCGCCGACTGCCAGACCTCGGCCAGTTCCTCCAGCGGCACGCCCAGCGCGGCACCCAATCCGACCACCGTCCCGAACGCCGGACTGGGCAACCGCCCCGACTCGATCTTGCGCAGCGTTTCCGGCGAGATCCCGGCCGCCCGCGCGATCTCCGCCGGATCGCGGTCGCCGCGGATCGCGCGCAGATGGGCACCCAGACGGCGACCGGCCTCGACCTGGGCCGGGCTCAACGGAAGACGAACCATGCCCTCAGCATAGGTTTGGTATTTAAATACCGCCACAGCTACAGTCGGTATAGAAATACCAATAGGAGGTTCCATGGTCGAATTGAAGACACCAGCCGAAATCGAGCGCATGCGGATCGCCGGGCAGTTCGTCGGCGGCGTACTCGCGGAACTGCGCGAGCGGGCCGCGATCGGGGTGAATCTGCTCGATCTCGAACAGCATGTGCGTGAGCGCATTCACGAGCGGGGCGCGGTGTCGTGCTATTGGGACTACGCACCCTCCTTCGGGCGCGGCCCCTTCCGCAACACCGTCTGCCTGTCGGTCAACGACGCGGTACTGCACGGGCTCCCGCACGACTACGCGCTGTGCGACGGTGATGTCCTGACCATGGATCTCGCGGTCGAGGTCGACGGCTGGGTCGCCGATGCCGCGGTCACCACCATCGTCGGCACCCCCGATCCCGAGGATCAGCGGCTGGTCTCGGCCACCGAGGAAGCCCTGGCCGCGGCGGTGGCGGCCGCTCGCCCGGGTGGGCGCCTGGGCGATGTATCCGCGGCCGTCGCGGCAGTGGCACGCCGGCACGGCTACCCGGTCAACACCGAATTCGGCGGGCACGGCCTGGGCCGGACCATGCACGAGGACCCGCACATTCCCAACGACGGGCGCGCCGGGCGCGGGATGCGGCTGGTCCCCGGGCTGACCGTCGCGATCGAGCCGTGGTTCGCCCGCACCACCGACCGCATCATCGTCGATCCGGACGGCTGGACGATCCGTTCCGCCGACGGCTCGCGCACCGCCCACTCCGAGCACACCGTCGCCATCACCGAGCACGGTCCCGAAATCCTCACCCACGCCGCCTGATTCGACCGCCCGGTGCCGATACCGGCTAGGCTGCCTCGCTGTGGACAATCCCTTCGGCCCCGCCGGTACCGCGAACTATGTGCTGTTGACGACGTTCCGCGCGAACGGCAGCGCGGTCGCGACCCCGGCGTGGGCGGCACTCGACGATGCCCGGCTCTACGTCTGGACCGAAACCAACAGCTGGAAGGTCAAGCGGCTGCGCCGAAACGCCGAGGTGACGCTGCAGCCGTGCAGCGTCTCCGGCAAACCTCGCGGCGAGATCGTCCGCGGCACCGGCACCGTTCTCGACGAGGCGGGCAGCGACCGGGTCCGCACGCTCATCAAACGCAAGTATTCGCTGATGGGGTGGCTGACCGTCACCGGCAGCGTGCTGCGGCGCGGGCGCAAGGGCACGATCGGGATCGAGATCACCGCCGCCTGATCCCCGCCGCTACCGGGCCGCGATCGCCAATCCGACCGATCCGTCCCGGCCGCGGAACAGCCGGTGCCCGCGAATCAGCACCGTGCCGATCACCCCGTATTTGCGCGCGACCAGATCGCGGACACGGTCGGTGCCGTCGGCATCGAGGATTCGCGCGGTTCCCGGGCTCACCTGCGAACCCTTGGGGCGGCCGCGCTGATCGCAGGGCTGCACCGTCACCTCGGGGTTGCGGTGCAGCCGCTTGACCTTCCAGGTCTTCGGATTGGTCCACACCACCAGGTCGTCGCCGTCGGGAGCCACCCAGACCGGGGTCCCGACCGGCGTGCCGTCCTTCTTGTAGGTGGTGAGTAGAACGTATTTCTGCTGTGCGAGCTCGTTCCAGTTCATGAATCCGACGGTACGAGCCGCAGCGGTGCCCGGCATCCGTCCCCGGACGCATCCGCCGGTCCGCGTATCGACGTAACGCGCCGCTATTCCAGCTCGCCCTCGGTCTCCAGGTAGATCTGGCGCAGCCGGTCCAGCGTCTCCGGCTGCGGCGCCTCCCACAGCTTGCGCTCGGCGGCCTCGAGCAGTCGCTCGGCGATACCGTGCAGTGCCCACGGATTCGACTCGGTCATGAACTTGCGATTGACCTCATCGAAAACGTAGCTCTCGGAAAGCTTTTCGTACATCCAGTCGGCGACCACATTAGTGGTGGCGTCATATCCGAACAGATAGTCCACCGTCGCCGCCATCTCGAACGCGCCCTTGTACCCGTGCCGGCGCATCGCCTCGAGCCAGCGCGGATTGACGACTCGCGATCGGAACACCCGGGTGGTCTCCTCCGACAGCGTCCGGGTCCGGACGCTGTCGGGACGGGTGCTGTCGCCGATATAGGCTTCCGGATTCTTACCGGTCAGCGCCCGGACCGCGGCGACCATACCGCCGTGGTACTGGAAGTAGTCGTCGGAATCGGCGATGTCGTGCTCGCGGGTATCGGTGTTCTTGGCCGCGACGGCGATACGGCGATACGCGGTGCGCATATCGTCGGCCGCCGGGGCCCCGTCGAGGTCCCGGCCATAGGCGTAACCGCCCCAGGCGGTGTACACCTGTGCGAGGTCGTCGTCGGTACGCCAGCTCTTGGAATCGATCAACTGCAGCAGACCGGCACCGTAGGTTCCGGGTTTGGAACCGAAGATCCGGGTGGTCGCCCGCCGATGGTCACCGTGCTCGCCGAGGTCCGCATCGGTATGCGCGCGAACGTAATTCGATTCCGCCGGCTCGTCCAGCCCGGCCACCATCCGGACCGCGTCGTCGAGCAGGGCCAGCACGTGCGGGAAGGCGTCGCGGAAGAAGCCGGAGATCCGCACCGTGACATCGATGCGCGGGCGCCCCAGCTCCGCCGGGTCGATCACTTCCAGCCGGGTCACCCGCCGGCTCGCCTCGTCCCAGACCGGGCGCACACCCAGCAGGGCGAAGACCTCGGCGATATCGTCCCCGGAGGTCCGCATGGCCGAGGTTCCCCATACCGACAGGCCCACCGAACGCGGATAGTCACCGTGATCGGCCCGGTAGCGGTCCAGCAGCGAATCCGCCATGGCCTGACCGGTCTCCCAGGCCAGCCGCGACGGCACCGCTTTCGGATCCACCGAATAGAAGTTGCGGCCGGTGGGCAGGACGTTGATCAGTCCGCGCAGCGGTGAACCGCTCGGGCCGGCCGGAATGAAGCCGCCGTCGAGGGCGTGCAGAATCCGGCCGATCTCGACACCCGTCTGGCGCAGCCGCGGCACGACTTCGGTTGCGGCGAAACGCAACACGTCGACCAGTATCGGCGGGTCGGCGACCTCGGGTTCGTGCCGGGCCACCAATTCCTCGGCCACCCGCGGCGACCAGTCCGCGGCCTGCAGCTCCGCGAGCAGGCGGCGGGCCCGCTGTTCGACGGCGTCGACCCGTTCGCGGGCCTCTTCACCGGATTCATCGAGTCCCAGTGCCTCACGAAGGCCCGGCACCGCGAACTCACCGCCCCACAGCTGGCGCGCGCGCAACATCGCCAGCACCAGATCCAGTTCGCCCGTACCGGCCGGCGCCTGTCCCAGGATGTGCAGGCCGTCGCGGATCTGGACATCCTTGATCTCGCAGAGCCAGCCGTCGACGTGCAGCAGCATATCGTCGAAGGATTCCTCGTCGGGCCGTTCGTCCAGGCCCAGGTCGTGGTCCATCTTCGCGGCCCGCATCAGGGTCCAGATCTGCTGGCGGATCGCGGGCAGTTTCGCCGGATCCAGCGCCGAGATATTGGCGTGCTCATCGAGCAGCTGTTCCAGACGGGCGATATCGCCGTAGGTCTCCGCGCGCGCCATCGGCGGGATCAGATGATCGACCAGCGTCGCGTGGGCGCGGCGTTTGGCTTGAGTGCCCTCGCCGGGATCGTTGACCAGGAACGGATAGATCAGCGGCAGATCGCCGAGTGCGGCGTCGGTGCCGCAAGCCGCGGACATACCGAGGGTCTTGCCCGGCAACCACTCCAGATTGCCGTGCTTGCCCAGATGCACCATGGCGTCGGCGCCGAAGCCGCCGCCCTCGGCCGGCGCCGACAGCCACCGGTAGACGGCCAGATAGTGGTGACTCGGCGGAAGATCCGGGTCGTGGTAGATCGCGACCGGATTCTCCCCGAATCCGCGCGGCGGCTGGACCAGCAGCACGATATTGCCGAAACGCAGTGCGGCGATGACGATCTCACCGTCGGGATCGCCGGAGCGATCGACAAACAACTCACCTGGCGGCGGCCCCCACGCCCCGATCACCGCCGTCCGCAACTCCTCGGGCAGGGTGGCGAACCAGGCCTCGTACTGCCGGGCACCGATCCGGATCGGATTACCCTCCAACTGTTCGGCACTGAGCCATTCCGGATCCTGGCCACCGGCCGCGATCAGAGCGTGGATGAGTGCGTCACCGTCGCGCTCGAGCAGGCCCGGCACCTGCTCCGGTTCGCCGAGATCGTAACCGGCCGCGCGCATCTCGGTGAGCAGCCGGATCGCGCTGGCGGGGGTGTCCAGGCCCACGGCATTGCCGATTCGGGCGTGTTTGGTCGGATAGGCGGACAACATCAGCGCGATCCGGCGCCGCGCGGTGGGCAGATACCGCAGGCGCGCGTGGCGGACCGCTATCCCCGCGACCCGCGCCGCACGCTCGGGATCGGGTACGTAGGCCGACAGCCCGTCGGCGTCGAACTCCTTGAACGAGAACGGCACGGTGATGATGCGCCCGTCGAACTCCGGCACCGCGACCTGGGTGGCGACATCCAGCGGCGACAGGCCGTCGTCGTTGGCCTCCCATTGGGCGCGCCCGCTGGTCAGGCACAGCCCCTGCAGGATCGGAACGTCCAGGTCGGCCAGCGCGCCGATATCCCAGGCCTCATCGTCACCGCCGGCCGATGCCGTGGCGGGTTTCGTACCGCCTGCCGCGAGCACCGTCACGACCAACGCGTCGGCTCCGCGCAGGGTCTCCATCAGTTCGGGTTCGGCATTGCGCAGCGAAGCGCAGTACAGCGGCAACGGCCGGGCGCCCGCTCGTTCCAGCGCCGCGCACAGCGCCTCCACATAAGCTGTGTTCCCGGCCAGATGCTGGGCCCGGTAGTACAGGACGGCCACCGTCGGAACGCGGTCCGGAATGCGAGAGTCGTTGCCGGTCAACGCCTCTGGAGTCCGCTCGAGCTCGCCCCAGGACGGCAGCTGCACCGGCGGTTCGAAGCCGTGCCCGGTCAGCAGGACCGTATCGGACAGGAAGTTGTGCAGCTGGCGCAGATTGCCCGCGCCACCGGCGGCCAGGTAGTTGTGCGTGTCGGCGGCGACACCGGCGGGAACGGTGGAACACTCCATCAGTTCGGCATCGGGCGCCATCTCACCGCCGAGGGCCACCAGGGCGATGCCGCTGGCGCGCAGTGTGTCCAGGCCCTCCTCCCACGCCCGGCGCCCGCCCAAAATCCGCACCACGATCAGATCGACATCGGCGAGCAGTTCGGGCAGGTCCTCGATCAGCAACCGGGCCGGATTACCCAGCCGGAAATCGGCACCACCGGCCCGCGCGGACAGCAGATCGGTATCGGAGGTGGACAGCAGCAGGATCACAGTTCTCCTCGGGTGACGCGCCCATCGCGGATTCGGCTGCCCGCCCGGAGGGTCTGACTGTCACAGTGGCGCGACCGCACCGGAATTCCACCGGATTCCTCGTAGAGCGAGCAACCGGGATGCTATCGCGCCGCATCGCCCGGCCCGCCCCGAGCCCTGCCGATCGGCACGCCGGCAGATCTCGATGCGGTTTCCGTTGGGACGCAATGCGGTCCACATCGACGGAATTCGGCATGTCGGGCACCACAAGCCCGGCGTACGCTGTGTATATGCCGAACTCACCGGGATGGGCCAGGCGGAATCGCTTCGCCGCCTGGTCAGGAATTGTATGCATGATGGTTGCTGTCGCATTGCTGGCAATGGCTTTGGCGGCTGCGGCCGGTGGACACGGCGGGCTGTTGCTCGCCGCGGCCGGTGCCTGTGCCGTCGTGGCGATCTTCGGGCTGCTGGTATTCGAATCCACGGTGCGCCGTGATCGCGCCGACCGGCACGTGACCCCCCACCTGCTCGACAACACCTACGCCGACGAAAGGGTGTGGAAGGCGGTCATGCGCGCTCGCGGCGGAGGCGGGCCGGAAAGCCGGTGATCGGAATGTCCGGTACACCGGGATGGGTCCGGCGCAACCGCCGGGTCGCCTGGACCAGCTATTTCTGCGTTCTGATCGGCTTCGCCACCCTGGCCATGGGCCTGACCGCCGCCGGTACCGGTCATGGCGGCTGGGCGCTGACGGCCGGGGTCATCTGCGCGGCGGCGTTCATCGGTGGGATCACGTTGTTCAGCGCGACCGCGCACCGCGACCACGTCACCCATCACGCCACCCCCAATCTGCTGTCCGATTCCTGGCCGGGCCCCGCCTTCGAGTCGACGGGCCTGCCGCGCGATCCACGGCCGCGACTGCGACGCGGGCACTGACCCCACGCCCGGCCGCCGTGCCGCACGCGGCTCGTAGGCTGGACGGATCATGACGCGATCCGCCCCCGACTCCTGCCCCGGCGTGCTGCGCCTGCATCATGCCGCCGACGGGCCGCTGGCCCGGATCCGGCTGCCCGGCGGCGTGCTCACCCCCGATCAATTGCGGGTATTGGCGTCCGCGTCCGCGGACCTCGGTAACGGCACCATCGAGCTGACCTCCCGCGGCAATGTGCAATTGCGGCAGATGCACGACGCGGCCGCGCTGGCGCAGCGCCTCGCTGCCGCCGAACTGCTGCCGTCACCCACGCACGAGCGCATCCGCAATATCCTCGCCTCACCACTGTCCGGCCGGATCGGCGGCCACACCGATGTGCGACCGCTGGCGGCCGAGCTCGACACCGGCCTGCGGGCCGCACCGGAGCTCGCCGGACTGCCCGGGCGCGTGCTGTTCACCCTCGACGACGGACGCGGCGATATCAGCGGATTCGGCGGCGATATCGGTGTGCACGCCACCGGCTCCGGCGAATACGCGCTGGTACTGGCCGGACGCGACCACGGCGCACGAATCCACGCAGGGCAGGCGGTGCCGACGATCCTCGCGGCCGCGCACAGCTTCCTGCGGCTGCGCGGTGAGCAATGGCGTCTGCGCGAAGTCACCGACGGACCGGCGCGGATTCTCGCCGAACTGACCCTGCGCGCCGAGTCCGAGCCGGTGGACTTCGCTGTCCGCCATGACATTCCGATCGGCTGGCTGCCACAGGCCGACGGCCGGATCGCACTGGGTGCGGCCGTCCCGCTCGGCACCCTGCCCGCCCGCACCGCCGAATTCCTCGCGGCAGTGGAACATCCGATCGTGATCACGCCGTGGCGCAGTCTGCTGCTCGCGGATCTCGATGAATGGACCGCCGAGCAGGTGGTGCGGGTGCTGGCGCCGATGGGCCTGATCTTCGACGCGGCCTCACCATGGCTGCGGATATCCGCCTGCGCCGGTCGACCCGGATGCGCGAAATCACTGACCGACGTACGCGCCGACGCGACCGAGGCCGTCGCGTCGGGACGGGTCGTCCCGGCCGGCGAGCCCGCACCCGACGCCGCCGGCATCGACGCCGAACAGGTGGTCGCGGCCGGACGTCAGCACTGGTCGGGATGTGATCGGCGCTGCGGACGCCCGCCCGGAGCGGTCACCGACGTGGTAGCCGAACCCGGTGGTTACCGCGTCACCGGACCGCACCGGCGCCCCTGATCGCCGGCGGGTCGCACCTCGCACCACCTCCGTGGTTACGCACGCTGCCGCCTGCGGGCCACATTCCCACCGCTGTGCCCAACGGCGGTGTCCATGCGGCCCTCCGTGGTTACGCACGCTGCCGCCTGCGGGCCACATTCCCACCGCTAGGGTGAACCCCATGTCCGACGTGCGTACCAGCTACCTCACCGACGGGGCCGAGATCTATCGGCGGTCGTTCGCGACCATCCGGGCCGAAGCCGATCTGGCGCGGTTTCCGGCGGATGTCGCACAGGTCGTGGTGCGCATGATCCACGCCTGCGGACAGGTCGACCTCACCACCGACATCTCGCACACCCCCGAAGTGGTGGCGGCAGCACGTACCGCACTGCGGGCGGGCGCGCCGATTCTGTGCGATGCCACGATGGTCGCCGCCGGGGTCACCCGCAAACGCCTGCCCGCCGACAACGATGTGCTGTGCCTGCTGGCCGATCCGCGCGTCCCCGAGCTGGCCCAACGACTGGACAACACCAGATCGGCCGCGGCACTGGAACTGTGGCGCGATCGACTCGGCGGCGCGGTGGTGGCGATCGGGAACGCGCCCACCGCCCTGTTCCACCTGCTGGACATGCTCGATGCCGGTGCGCCCCGGCCCGCGGCCGTTCTCGGCATTCCGGTGGGCTTCATCGGCGCCGCCGAATCCAAGCAGGCCCTCGCCGAATACGGTGACGTCGAATATCTCACCGTGCACGGCCGCCGCGGCGGCAGCGCCATCACCGCGGCCGCCCTCAACGCGATCGCGAGCGAACAGGATTAACCCTTCCCCACGGCTCAAGCCGGGGGATTTCCAGCTCGGACCGCACCACCAGCCCCGAAGGGAGGCCCGCAATGTCTTACGTCGTCAGCACCGACACGGTCGAGTTCTACCGTGGCCGCCAAAATCACTCGGGCCGCATTGCGGTCTCGGTCCGCGGTGTGACCACACGAATCACACTCGAAGACACGCACATCCAACGCGAGCCGCTGCTTGGCTCTCGCACCACAGCTCGCACAGGTCATCGTCGTATAAGCGGGCGGAACCAACACCACCTTCCGCCCCGCCCGCACAGCACGCTCGATCAATTCCCGCTTCGCGGCACCGATCGCGGCATCCGCCGACTTCCGGGCCATCGTCGAACGGGACAGGAACGTGGGTTTGAAATCCTCCACCGCGATCATGTGATGATCAGCGACCACTCGCCGAGCCCACACACGCGCCGCATGCGTGTTCTGGCGAGCCGCCTTCTTATGGACTCTCGCGGCTTGACGGCGTGCACGCTGGTATCCAGCGCTCGGGGCCTGCCCACGTGCACGGCGTCGCCGTGCCATCTTCCGTTGCGCGCGAGCCAATTCGACCGCACACCGTTTACGATGCCCGCCGTAGGGCAGGTCGTAGGCGGGGTCGGTGGTGGTCGCCGTGGCCGACACCCCCCAGTCGATACCGATGCCACCGGCCGCGGCGGGAATCATAGTGGCGAGTTCGCGGCGCACCACAAAAGACGCGTACCAGTGGCCGAGCGAGTCCCGGCACACACGCACCGAGGTGGGTTCACTGGGCAGTTCCCGCGACCACACGACCGGAACGACGACCTTGCCGGGCAGGCGCAGGCGGCCGTCCTTGATCGAGAATCCGCGTGTCGTGTATTCCAGCGACGGCAGAGACTTCTTGCGGGACTTGACGACCGGGCGGCCGCGACCTTTCACCTTGAACGAATGGTCGAGCGCCTGGGAGTAGGTACGCAGCGTTTGTTGTTGCGCGACCTGGGAACCCGCACGCAACCACGCGTTCCGTGCTCGTGCTCCGGTGAGCATCTTCGACAGTTTCCCGAAAGTCGGCTTCTGCCCGGCCTGCTGCTCGTGGACGGCTTCATTCCACAGGAAACAGCAACGATGCCATTCGGATTCGAGCGCACACGTCGCCGCTCCGCCAGGGCGCAGGCGATAGGTGTAACGCACGATCTCATCCACTCAACAATCGTATCTCATTGTCCGACAACCATTTACGTCAAGGAGTCGACTATGTCGACAACCCGAAGAACGCCTGAACCACACTCCGATTCCTCCCCACGCCTGAACGCGGGGATTTCCTCGGAGCTTCCTCGATGAGCGAAACCCGGCCTCCCGCAATAGACTCCGTCACCCCCGGCAAGCTGTGGGGCGTGGGTCTCGGCCCCGGCGATCCCGAATTGGTGACCGTGAAGGCGGCGCGCGTCATCGAATCCGCTGATGTGATCGCCTTCCACAGCGCCCGCCACGGCCGCAGCATCTCGCGGTCCATCGCGGCGCCGTACATGCGGGCCGGACAGCTCGAGGAGCACTTGGTGTACCCGGTGACCACCGAGACCACCGATCATCCGGGCGGCTATCAGGGCGCGATCGACGAGTTCTACCAACAGGCCGCCGAGGTGCTGGCCGCCCACCTTGCCGCAGGCCGTACGGTGGCGCTGCTGGCGGCCGGTGACCCGCTGTTCTACAGCTCCTATATGCACATGCACCGCCGCTTGGCCGACCGGTTCCCGGCCGAGATCGTCCCCGGTATCACCTCGGTGAGTGCCGCGTCGGCGGCGCTGGGCACCCCGCTCGTGGAGGGTGAGCAGGTGCTGACGGTCCTGCCCGGCACCATGCCGCCCGATCAGCTCGCGGCCCGGCTCGCCGACACCGACGCCGCCGCGATCATGAAACTCGGCCGCACCTATCCCGCTGTGCGGCAGGCGCTCTCGGACTCCGGGCGATTGTCCGGCGCGTATTATGTCGAGCGCGCCAGCACCGGGCGGCAGCGGATCCTGCCCGCCGCAGAGGTGTCCGATGCCGAGGTCCCCTACTTCGCCATCACCGTGGTTCCCGGTCCGGAGCCGACCACCGAGATCCCGTTCACCACTGCCGATTCCGCGACCGGAGGCCCACCGGAGACAACCGGGATCGGCGAGGTCATCGTGGTGGGACTGGGCCCCGGCTCACCCCAGTGGACCACTCCGGAGGTCACCCGCGCGCTGGCGGCGGCCACCGATATCGTCGGCTACACCACCTACATCGACCGTGTTCCGGTACGGCCGGGGCAGCGCCGCCACCTCAGCGACAACAAGGTCGAATCCGAACGTGCCGCGATGGCCCTGGATCTGGCCAAATCCGGCGCCCGCGTCGTGGTGGTGTCCTCCGGTGATCCGGGGGTCTTCGCGATGGCGGCGGCGGTGGTCGAGGAATCGGCCGACCCGCAGTGGCGCGATGTGCCGGTGCGGGTGCTGCCCGGCGTGACCGCCGCGAGCGCGGTCGCTTCCCGGATCGGCGCGCCACTCGGACACGATTTCGCGATGATCTCACTGTCGGATCGCTTGAAACCGTGGGACACGGTGGCACAACGTATTTCGGCGGTCGCCGCCGCCGATATGGCGATCGCGATCTACAACCCGGCCTCCACTCAGCGCCGTCACCAGGTCGCCGCCATGCGCGATCTGGTCCTCGAACATCGCGACCCGGACACAACGGTAGTCCTCGGCCGCGATGTCGGCGGCCCCACCGAATCGGTACGGGTGATCACCCTCGCCGAATTGGACCCCGACGACGTGGATATGCGCACCCTGCTGATCATCGGCGCCTCCACCACCGCCGTCGTCGAAACCCCGCACGGCACCAGGGTTTTCACCTCCCGCCGGTACGGAACGACCGCCGCGGCCACCGCCCCGCACGCCATGACCGCCGAGAGGTAGCCGGGTCACTGTGCCCGCGGCGGCGAAGTTCTTCTCCGCCGGGAAGAGTGGCCCTCGGCGAGAAGGCCGCAGCAGGCCCACGAGAACCGTCCGCGGCCGGCCGGTCGCACGACTGTCCGCGCCGTCCCGCGCCGGCCGAGTCACGTCGTGTTTTCGATCGGCGACGAACGCGGGCCGCGTGGCTTCCTCAGACCCGCCGATCCCGCAACCACTCCCATGCTGCGGCAACAGTGTCGGCGCGATCGGTACCCGCGGGGATCGGCGGGCGATCGATGACGATCACCGGAATCCCGCAGCGCCGCGCCGCGATCAGTTTCGCCTCGGTCAGCGCACCACCACTGTCCTTGGTGACCAGCATGTCGATGCGGTGCTCGCGCAGTAGTTCGAGTTCGGTGTCCACGCGGAACGGCCCGCGCGCGAGCAGCAGAAGATGCTGCGCCGGAACGGGTCCGGAGGGTGGGTCGATGGCCCGGATCAGAAACCACGAGCCAGTCGGGCCCGCGAAATACCCGACACCCTGGCGGCCGATGGTGAGAAATACCCGCTCGTAATCGGCCGCTGCCCGCGCCGCGGCGGGCAGATCCGGAACCCGTACCCACCGGTCTCCCGGTTGCTCGGCCCACCCCGGCCGCCGCACATGCAACACCGGCACGCCCGCCGTCCCCGCCGCCTGGGCGGCGTGGGCGGAAATGGTGCCCGCGAAGGGGTGGGTGGCGTCCACGACGAGACCGATATCGTTGTCCACCAGCCACTTCCGCAGGCCCTCGACGCCACCGAAACCTCCTATCCGGACCACACCGACCGGGAGCACGGGATCGCGCACCCGCCCGGCGAGCGAGGAGACGACCTCGAATCCCGGCTCGCCCGTGGCCAGTCCGGCCAGCTCGCGTGCCTCCCGTGTCCCGCCGAGGATCAGCACCTTCGTGGTCACCGGGGTTTGACCACCGTCCACTGCGTCACCGGCAGCTGCGGCCGCCACGCGGTGAAACCACCCAGCGGTTCGGCCCGGTAGATCTGGAATTTGCGTAGTTCACCGCCGTGATCGGCGGCCCACCGCACCAGCAGTGCCTCCGATTCCGCGGTCACCGCGTTGGCCACCAGCCGCCCGCCCGGGCGCAGCCGATCCCAGCAGGTCTCGAAAACGCCGGTCTGAGTGAGCCCGCCCCCGAGAAATACCGCGTCCGGCGCGCGATCATCGCCGTCCTCGGACAACGCGGCGAGCACCTCACCGGTCACCACGACACCGGGAACCCCCAGGGCCGTCGCGTTGACGGTGATTTGATCACGCCGTGCCGCGCCGCGTTCGAAGCTGATCGCACGGCATTCGGGATGGGTGCGGCACCATTCGATGGCGATGGTTCCCGAACCACCGCCGACATCCCACAGCAGTTCACCGGGCGCCGGTGCGAGGGCGGCCACCGACAGGGCGCGCACTTCGGCCTTGGTGAGCTGCCCGTCCCCGCCGTAGCTGGTGTCCGGCAGCCCGGGAAGACGAGTCGATCGCGGGGCCGCCGGATCGCGCACCGCTTCCACCGCGACGATATTGAGCGGATCGCCGGGCGCCTGCGGCCAGTCTCGTGCCACAGCGGTGACGGCCCGTTCACCGGGGCCGCCCAGTTGTTCGAGCACGGTCAGCCGCGAATCGCCGTACCCGTTGCGCCGCAACAACTCCGCGAGCCGCGCCGGGGAATGCTCGTCGGCACTCAGCACCAGCAGTCGCCGCCCGTCCGCGAGCTCCGGCAGCACCGTCTCGAGCGGGCGCCCGACGGCGCTCACCACCGGCGTGTGCGCGCTCGCCCAGCCCAGCCGGGCACAGGCCAGTGTCGCCGACGAGGGCTGCGGGAATACCCGGATCGCTTGCGGCCCCAGCATTCTCGCCAGCGTCACCCCGATTCCGTAGAACATGGGGTCACCACTGGCCAGGACGCAGATGCGGCGATCCCGGCGCCGGTCGAGCAGGTCCGGTAACGCCGGCAGGAGCGGAGTCGGCCACGACAACCGCTCGGCGCCGGTAGCTTCACCGGGGATCAGATCCAGTTGCCGGGCCGAACCGAACAGCACCTCGGCGGCGATGACTTCGGCCCGCGCCGGGGCCGCCACCCCCGGCCATCCGTCCGCGCCGATCCCGACGACCGCGATCGGTGTCATCAGCGCGGCAGCCGTCGCCAGATCGCCTGCGGCACAAGCCGTGCCACGGCGTAGGCCGGACGCAACAGGCCCGGCACCCAGATACGCACGGCACGACGGCGCAATCCGGCGACCACCGCCTCGGCGACCTGCTCCGGTGTGGACGCCAGCGGCGCCGGAGTCATTCCCTCGGTCATCCGGCCGGTCACGAAACCGGGGCGCACCAGCAACAGATGAACACCGCTACCGTGCAAGGCATCCGACAACCCGGAGGCGAACCCGTCCAGGCCCGCCTTACCCGATCCGTAGACATAGTTGGCGCGCCGCACCCTGATCCCGGCCACCGAACTGAACACCACCAGCTGCCCACTACCCTGCGCGCGCAACAGATTCGCGAGCACCGTCAGCACACTGACCTGGGCCAGGAAATCGACCTTCAGGACCGCGACCGCGGCGGCCGGATCCTTCTCCGCGCGTGCCTGATCCCCCAGTACCCCGAAGGCGAGAACCGCGACCCCGATCCGGCCGTACTCACCGGCGATCCGCTCGAGCAGCGGCTGATGGGTGTCGAGCGCGTCCGCGTCGAACTCCACCGCCTCGACCCCGCGGGCCCCGGCACGTTCCAGTTCGGCACGCTGTTCGGCCAGATCGCCGCTGCGCCGCGCCGCCAGCACCACATCTCTTCCGGCGCAGATCCGGCGCACCACCTCGACGCCCATTTCGCTGCGCCCGCCCAGCAGCACGATCACACCGTCGTCGACTTCCCGCACACCCATGGCCGACAGTGTGCCACCGCAGCCACCCAGGCCCGGACACGCGTCACGGCCGGCGGTGAACCGGTCGCGTGCGGCCGTGCGCGGCCGGTTGCTAGCGTCGCATCATGACCGGAACCGCACAGCGCATCGAGCTGTCCCCCGCCGCCTCGGAATTCGTCACCGAGCGGCACCTGGCGACGCTGACCACTCTGCGCGCCGACGGCACACCGCACGTCGTCGCGGTCGGATTCACCTGGGATCCGGAAGCCGGGATCGCGCGAGTGATCACCGGCGGCGCGACAACCAAGGCACGTAATGCGCGCCGCGGCGGATACGCGGCGCTCAGCCAGGTGGACGGTCCGCGCTGGCTCACCCTGGAGGGCCCGTCCGAGGTGTGGACCGAGCCCGCCGAGGTGGCCGACGCCGAACATCGCTACGCCCGGCGCTACCGGGTCCCCCGGGAGAATCCGGAGCGGGTGGTCATCGTGGTGCGTGCGACGCGGGTGCTGTCGAGCAGCACCCTGCGCGGCTGAACCTCAGAGCACGACCAGGCCGTGCGGGCGGCGGTTGACCGCCTCGCCGCCGTCCTCGGTGACGATCACGATGTCCTCGATGCGCGCGCCCCATTCGCCGCGAAAGTAGATCCCGGGCTCGACACTGAACGCCATTCCGGCCTCGAGCACGATGTCGTTCCCGGCGACGATATAGGGCTCCTCATGCACCGACAGACCGATCCCGTGCCCGGTGCGGTGAATGAAGGCCGCACCGAAACCGGCCTCGGACAACAGATCCCGGGCGGCGGCGTCCACCGATTCGGCGGTGACGCCCGGGCGCACCGAGGCCACCGCGGCGGCCTGCGCGCGTTCCAGCGCGTCATACGATTCGGCGATCTCCGGCGCCGGCTCGCCCAGTACGTAGGTGCGGGTGGAATCGGAGAAGTAGCCCGGGGCCACCGGGCCGCCGATATCGACGACCACTACATCACCGGATTCGATCACCCGATCGGACTCGGCATGGTGCGGGTCGGCGCCGTTGGGGCCGCTGCCCACGATCACGAAGTCGGCGTAGTCGTGACCTTCCGCCACGATCGCGGCCTTGATATCGCCGGCGACCTCCGCTTCGGTGCGCCCCGCCCGCAGCCATTCCCCCATCCGGGCATGCACCCGGTCGATCGCCGCGCCCGCACGGCGCAGCGCGTCGATCTCGGCGCCGTCCTTGATCATCCGGATGCGGCGCAGGATCGGGGTGGCCGAGACCGGCAGCGCGGTCAGCGCCTCGGCGATCGGCAGCAGATGCAGTGCGGGCATGGCGTCGTCCACCGCGACGCGGGCGCCCGCGTTCAGGGTGGCTTTCACGACCCCGTACGGATCGACGCCGTCGACCCACGGAACCAGGTGCACACCGAGTTCACCGGCGGCCGAATCGGTGAGCGAGGGAAGTTCCAGTTTCGGCACCACGACCGACGGCGTCTCACCGCTGGCCGGGACCACCAGACAAGTCAGGCGTTCGAAGGACTGGGCCGATGACCCCAGCAGATATCGCAGATCCGGGCCGGGCGTGATCAGCAGCGCGTCCAGATGTGCCGCGCGGGTCAGTTCCGCCGCCCGCTCCAACCGCTTGCCGTAGATCTCGGCATCGAATCGTGACTCCGTATGCGCGCTCATGCAATACGACGTTACCCGCCGCCCGCCGGCCGGTCCGGACGATCACGGCGTTCGCGACCGGGTCGTGGCCCGCGAGTCGGTGCGGCCCGGTAGCGTCTGCGCCATGCTCACCCCCAGTGCGAGTGACCGGCCGTTGGTGCTGCTCGACGGCGCGAGTCTGTGGTTCCGGGCGTTCTACGCGATACCGGAGAAGATCACCGCGCCCGACGGCCGCCCGGTCAACGCGTTGCGCGGATTCACCGATATGGTCGCCGCGCTGATCAATCGGCACCGGCCGGGCCGGCTGGTGGTGTGCCTGGATCTCGACTGGCGACCGGCCTTCCGGGTGGCGCTGGTGCCCTCGTACAAGGCTCATCGGCTGGATTCCGCGGCCGATGCGGCACCGGGTGCCGAGGAGGTCCCCGACACCCTCACCCCGCAGGTCGCCATGATCGCGGAGGTGCTGGCGGCGGCGGGAATCGCCACCGCGGGCGCGGCCGGGCTCGAGGCCGACGACGTGATCGGCACCCTCGCCACCCGCGAACGCGACGACGAGGTCGTCGTGGTGAGCGGCGATCGTGATCTGCTTCAGCTCGTGCGTTCCGACGCGCCGCCGGTGCGGGTGTTCTATGTCGGGCGCGGATTGGCGAAGGCCGAATTGCTCGGCCCGGCCGAGGTCGCCGCGAAATACGGTGTGCCGCAGGAGAATGCGGGACCCGCCTATGCGGATATGGCGACTCTGCGCGGTGATTCCTCCGATGGGCTGCCCGGTGTCGCGGGTATCGGGGACAAGTCCGCGGCGACATTGATCTCGCGGTTCGGATCCCTGGAGGCGCTCGTCGCCGCCGTCGCCGATCCCGATGCCGAACTCGCCCGCGGGGTCCGCGCCAAGCTCAACGCCGCCGAGGACTATCTGAAGGCCGCGGCCCCGGTCGTGCGGGTGGTCCGCGATGCCGAGGTGGAACTGTCCGGTCCCGACCGGCTTCCGGCAGAGCCCGACGCCCAGCGGTTACGCGCGCTGGCGGCCGGTTACAACGCCGAGAGCCCCATCGAACGCTTGGTCGCCGCCCTCACCGCCGCGCGCGAATAGCGACGGCGGGTGCCCGGCGGCACGCGCCGAGCACCCGGGCTCTACTCAGTTGGGACGGCCGACCTCGTAGGTTCCGTCGTCCTTGGTGATCTTGACGGTGACCTTCTTCTGCTCACCACCGACCTTGAGGGTGCAATTGAAGGTAGCTCCGACCTCGACCTTCTGACCCGACGGGCAGCTGGCGCTCTCGACATCATCGATGCCGTAGGAGTCCTTGAGGACCTTCTGCACCCCGTCCTGCACGGCCTTGTTGTCGAGCTTGTCGCTACCGAGGAAGACGAAGGCGAGAACCACCGCGACGACAACTACGACCAGAACACCGACGCCGCCGAAGATCACACCCTTGCGGGACTTCTTGGCCGGGGTGACGGTCAACTGAGGTTCTTGCTGACCCCACTGCTGCCCGGACTGATCGGGCTGCGGCTGACCACCCCACTGCTGCTGCCCCTGGGGCGGCTGACCCCACTGCTGCTGCGAGGGCTGCGGGGGCTGCCCCCACTGCTGCTGGGTCGGCTCCCACGGCTGCGGCTGCGGCCAGGACGGCTGGCTCTGCTGACCCCACTGCGGCTGCTGCGGAGCCTGCGGCTGCTGACCCCACTGCTGTTGTTGCTGCTGCGACGGCGCGGGCTGGCCACCCCATTGCTGTTGTTGTTGCTGCGGCTGCTGGCCACCCCACTGCGGCGGTCCGGACTGACCCGGCTGCTGCCCGGACCACTGCTGAGTCGGGTCGTTGTGGCCCTCCCCGGGGCCCGGGGTCTCGTTCGGTCCGTACGGGCCGCTCATGTGCCTGCCTCCACTCGCACTCGTCGTCTCACTTCCCCCCGCGTGAGGTGATTCAGGCCCTCACCACGGTCGGTACCGCTAGTCATCCAATCACAGCCGGGGATGCTACGCGGCGTCCACCGCCACAACGCCGCGGCGGATCGCACGCACCGACTTCGCGGCGGTGGCGGCGATTTCGGTGTCGTCGGCGGTCTGATGGATCTGATCGAGCAGATCGATGACCTGCCTGCACCAGCGCACGAAATCGCCGGCCGACAGCGCACTGCCGTGGTCACCACTGGCCAGCAACGATTCCGCCAACCCGTCACCGCGCGCCCATTTGTAGATACCGGTGACGAATCCCAGATCCGGTTCCCGGGTGGGTGCGAGTTTGTGCCGGGCCTCATCGGTGCGCAGCTGACTCCACACGCCGATGGTGGCGCCCACCGCCCGGCGCACCGGTTCGGTCGGACCGGAAGGACCCAGATAGCCGGCTTCCTGCCGCGATTCGAACACCAACGCCGACACGACACCGGCTAGTTCGGCCGCGCCGAGTCCCTTCCAGATGCCCTGCCGCAGGCATTCGGCCACCACCAGATCCGCCTCGGTGTAGATGCGGGCGAGCCGTCGGCCGTCGGCGGTCACCTCCCCGTCGTCGACGTATCCGCGTTCGGTGAGCAGTGCCAGGATCCGATCGAAGGTGCGCGCCAGCGAATTGGTTGTGGCAGCGACCTTCTGGCGCATCGACTCGTTCTCCCGTTCGAGCCGGTTGTACCGCTCCCCCACCCGGGCCAGTTGCTCCCGGTCGGGACGGGTGTGTGCCGGATGAGCACGCAGGGCCCGGCGCAATGTCGCCAGCTCCCGATCGTCTGCCGCCCGGGCGCGCCCGCTCCGCCGGCCACGGCCGGGCACCGAGATACCGGTGCTGCGCAGTGCCGAGGCCAGATCGCGCCGGGCCCGCGCGGTGTGGTGATCGACATGCCGCGGCAGCCGCATCCGGCCCAGTGGCTGTGCGGGCGTGGGGAAGTCGGCGGCCGACACCCGCCCCGCCCAGGTATCGGCGGTCAGCACCAGCGGGCGTGGATCGCCCGGGCTCGAATCCGGTTCCAGGATCACCGCGAGGCCCTGACGGCGGCCGGTAGGAATGGCCACCACATCGCCCCGTCGCAGCGAGGTCAGCGACTCGGCCGCGGCACCACGCCGATCCACCCGGCCCTGCCGTTCCAGCTCCCGTTCCCGCTGCTTGATACGTTCCCGCAGCGACAGATACTCGAGAAAGCCGTCGTCGCCGATCTGCGAGCGCAGTTTCCGGATCTGCGCCTCGTTGCGTTCGATGCCGCGCACCAGGCCTACCACCGATCGGTCGGCCTGGAACTGCGCGAACGACCGTTCCAGTAGCCGGCGCGACTGCCCGGCGCCCATCCGGTCGATCAGGTTGATCGACATGTTGTAACCGGGGCGGAACGAACTGCGCAGCGGATAGGTGCGGGTGGAGGCGAGCCCGGCCACCGCGCTGGCGTCGACATCGGGATGCCACATCACCACGGCGTGCCCCTCGACGTCGATGCCGCGGCGCCCGGCCCGGCCGGTGAGCTGGGTGTACTCGCCCGGGGTGAGCTCGGCGTGGGTCTCACCGTTGAACTTCACCAGCCGCTCGAGCACCACCGTGCGGGCGGGCATGTTGATCCCCAGAGCCAGTGTCTCCGTGGCGAATACGGCCCGGACCAGACCGCGGACGAACAGTTCCTCCACGGTGTGCCGAAAGGCCGGCAGCATTCCGGCGTGGTGGGCCGCCAACCCGCGGTAGAGCGCCTCGCGCCACTCCCAGTAGCCGAGTACATCGAGGTCGTCACGCGGCAGATCACCGGTGTGGCGTTCGATGATCTCCTCGATCACCGGGGTGTCCTCCGGGCGGCTCAAATCCAGTTTCGAGCGCAGGCACTGCGCCAGCGCACCGTCACATCCGGCCCGGCTGAAGATGAAGGTGATCGCGGGCAGCAGCCCTTCCTCGTCGAGGCGGGCGAGCATCTCCGGCCGGGGCAGCGGCCGGAAGTCGCGCCGGGCCCCACCGCGGTGGCGCGGATTCGACCAGCCGTTCATCCGGTCGGTGGTCTCGCGATGCTTGATGTAGCGGACGAGATCCTCGTCGACGAGGATCTTCTGGTCGCTGGACTTCGCATCGAACAGGTCGAACATCCGCCGCCCCACCATGACGTGCTGCCACAGTGGCACCGGCCGGGTCTCGTCGACGATGACCGTGGTGTCACCGCGCACTGTCTCCATCCAGGCGCCGAACTCCTCGGCGTTGCTGACCGTCGCCGACAGGCTCACCAGGCGGACCTCCGGCGGCAGATGCAGGATCACCTCCTCCCACACCGCGCCGCGGAACCGATCGGCCAGATAGTGCACCTCGTCCATCACGACATGCGACAGTCCGACCAGGGCATCGGACCCGGCGTAGAGCATGTTGCGCAGCACTTCGGTGGTCATCACCACGACCCGGGCACCGGGATTGACCGACTGATCACCGGTCAGCAGGCCGACCGCGTCGCGGCCGTAGCGTTCCACCAGATCGGCGTACTTCTGATTCGACAGCGCCTTGATCGGTGTGGTGTAGAAGCATTTCCCACCGCCCGCCCGCGCCAGGTGGACCGCGAATTCCCCGACCACGGTCTTACCCGCACCGGTCGGGGCACAGACGAGAACACTGTGACCGTTCTGCAGCGCCGAACAGGCCTGCTGCTGAAACGGGTCCAGAGAGAATGTCAGGTCGGCGGCGAATGCCGCGAGTTCGCCAGTCAGCGACGGTTGTCCCACGCTCAGAGGGTATCGGAGTAGTCCGACACCGGGCGCGGGGTTTTCGACGCTTCACCGCCGCCGGGCACCGGCCCGCTCGGTGTCACCGGCCCGGTCGGTCCGACCGGACTCGCTCCGCCGACCCCGTCCGGCCCGGCCATCGGGGATGCCTCATCGTCCGACAGCGCACTCCAGTTGTCGCCGCGCCGGGCGCGCCTTCGATCGTTGATCCGCGCGACCTGCACGGCGACCTCGAACAACACGGTCAGCGCGGCGGCCAGCGCCAGCATCGAGAACGGATCCTGCGGCGTGACGATCGCGGCGAATACGAACAATCCGAAGATCATCCCGCGCCGCCATTTCTTGAGCCGTACGTAGGTCAGCACGCCGACCATATTCAGCCCGATGATCAGCAGCGGCGTCTCGAAACTGAAGCCGAAGATGATCAGCAACTTGATGATGAACCCGAAGTACTGACTACCGCTCAACGCGGTGATCTGCACATTGCTGCCGATCCCCATCAGGAAACTCAGCGCGTGCGCCACCACCCAGTAGGCGAGCACGGCACCGGTCACGAACAGCACCGCACCGGAGGCGACGAAGCCGACCGCGTATTTGCGTTCCTTCGTGTACAGACCGGGGGTGACGAACGCCCACAGCTGGTACAGCCAGATCGGGCAGGCCATCACCACACCCGCGGTCAGAGCGACCTTGAACCGCAGCATGAACTGTTCGAAGGGCGCCGTCGCCAGCAGCCGGCAACTGCCGTCGACAGTCAGTTGCGCGCGATGTTCCGGCGGCAGCGAACAGTACGGCCCCCGCAGGATGTCACCGAGACTGTCGATGCCGAGGAACGAATGCGAATACCAGAAAAATCCGAGCGCCGAGGTCAGCGCGACCGCAAGCAATGCCTTCAGCAACCGCGAACGCAGCTCGTGCAGATGATCGACCAACGACATGGTGCCGTCGGGATTCGTCCTGCGCCTGCTGCGGCGGGGGTCGAACGGAATGCGCATGTATGTGACTGCCTCGCTGCTCACCGGGCGACCGGATCCGGATGAAACGCACATCGGTCATCGGACCGTCTCCACGCGGCATACGCCGGGACTACGGTCCGATGACAGGGCCGGATCAGGCCGTGTGGCGATCCTTGTCGGCCTGCGGCGCCGGATTCACCGGCTGCGCGGACGGCAACTCGGCGGCGGGCGCAGACTGCTGCGTAGTGCCGGAAGCGGCGGAACTCCCCGAGCTACCGGAACCCTCGGACTGCATCTCGCTCATCTCACTCTTGAAGATGCGCAAGGAACGTCCGAGACCCCGGGCGGCGTCGGGCAGCCGCTTGGCGCCGAACAGCAGCAGGATCACCAACGCAATGATGAGCCAGTGCGTGGGGCTCAATGAACCCATCGAAAACCTCCCAAGACTGTGGTATGTCCGATGCTACCGGACGTGAATCCGCCGGTGGCGACCGTCATCGCCACGAAGCCCCGGATGGTCAGCGGCCGGTGGCCCGCACCGGGGCCGAACTGCTCGCCGCACGCAGTTGCGCCAGTAGTTCCGTGGCCGGCCATCGGCGCTCGGAGCCGTTCTCCGCCACTCGGATCAATTCGATCAGCCGGTCGTTCACCGGTGTCGGCACGCCCACCGCCCGGCCGAGTGCGGTGATCTCCCCGCACAGCCAGTCGATCTCGGTCTCGCGGCCCGCGGCGAGATCGTCGGCCATCGATGACCGCGCCATCGGATCGATGCCCAGAACCCGGCCCGCGACCCGGGCAAATACCGCGTCGGGCACCGTCAGCAGGCGCACCATCGCCCGCGGCGGCAGTGCGGTCAGCCGCGCCGGCCGGATACCCGCCCGCCGCATCACCGCCAGTGCCTCGGCCTGCGCCGACGCGAGGCAACGGCGGTAATCGCGGGTCGCGAGTTCCTCGCGCAGCGGCCGGCCGGACAGGGCGTTGATCGGGTTGTTCAGGTTGAGCAGCAGTTTCGCCCATTGCACCGGACGCAGATCCGGATGCCGGTCCAGCGGCAGGCCCGCCCGGCCGAACAGTGGCGCGAACCGTGCCAGTGCCGGGTCATCGGCCACCGCCAGCCCGCCGTCGGTACCGCGATGGAAATGCCCGTCGCCGCGGTGCACGACATTGAACATCACCATCCCCGCCGACACGATCGATGCCGGCAGAGGTTCCCGGATCACGGTGTCGTTGCCGATCCCGTTCTGCAGGCTGATGACCACCGCGTCCGGACGCACCCGGCCGGTCAGCTGCGCCGCGGCCGCAGCGGTCTGCGCGGATTTCACGGTGACCAGCACCAGATCCGCGGTAGCGGCACTGTCGGGTTCGGTCTCGGTGCGGAATCCGCTCGCCGCGACCCGCTCGTCGCCTCCGTCGAGGTCGGTGAGCCGCACACCGTGCGCACCGATCTCGTCCAGCAGCCGCGGACGGCCCACGAAACTCACCTCGGCACCGGCCGCCGCCAGCTTGCCGCCCACAAACACGCCGACACTGCCGGCACCAAGCACCGTCACTCGAAATGTCAAGCGGGACCGACCTCCTCGATCGCCGGACGGTCGTAGCCGAGATCGCCCAGATCGTCATAGACGGCGAGCGCCGCGGCCGAACGGTCGCGCACCGCGTTCACCAGTTCGGGCGGTCCCAGCACCGTGACCCCGGGCCCGAAGCCCAGCAGCAGCCGGGCGATCCAGTCGAGGGTGGCGAAACGCATCGTCGCCTCCACATCGCCGTCCGGATGGACGGCCACCGGATGCATCGGATACTGATCCAGCACCCAGCCGTAGTCACCGCGAATCCGCAAGCGCGCCAGCGCCACCGCCGGATCGTCGGAGAACAGATCCAGTCCCGCCGACTCGTCGGTGGCGTGGCTGGGCGGGCTGGCGGGCTCGTCGAGTTCGGTCGCCTCCTCGATCCGGTCGAACCGGAACAGCCGCACCCCCTCGGCCTGACGGCACCATGCCTGCAGGTAGGAGTTGTTGTCCACCAGCACAATTCGGATCGGATCGACCACGCGCTCGGACACCACATCCCGGCTGGCCGAGTAGTACACCAACCGCAGCGCCCGCCCATCGGCCAGCGCCGAGCGCACCGTCGTGACCGCCGGTGCCTCCACCGGAACCTCGGATTCCCCGCGCGGAGCGGTCTCGCCCGAGATCGCCGATTCGATCTTCGCGGTCGCCGAACGCGCCGCCGTCGGATCCACCATACCCGGCAGATCGGCGATCGATCGCAGCGCGACCAGCAGCGCGGTCGCCTCGATCGAGGTCAGCCGCAGCGGCCGATCGATACCCGCGGAGAAGGTGACCTCGATGCTCTCCTCGGAGAACGACAGGTCGATCAGATCACCGGGCCCATATCCGGGCAGCCCGCACATCCACAGCTGATTGAGATCGCTCATCAGCTGTTTGGTATTCACCCCCAGCTCCGCGGCCGCTTCCGCCGCGCTGATACCCGGATTCGCGAGGAAATAGGGGACCATATTCAGCAGCCGCGACAGCCGCGTCGACAACCGGCCGCTCATCGCTGTACCCCCGCCCCGGTCGCAGCGCCGATCACACCCCTCACGCTGTATCCATCTGCGGCATGAGCTGGGCGCTGCGTGGTTACGCTTCGCTGCCGCCTCCGCGCCTGATCGCTCATGCCGACACCTCCGTCCGCTCCAGCACCGACCGCAGCCGGGAAATCACATCCGCGCGCAGATCCTCCGGGGCCAGCACCAGCGCATCCGGGCCCAGACCCGTGATCAGCCGCGCCAGCCAATCTCGCGAACGCACCGGCACCTCGACCACCGAACCCGCGCGGCCGTCCACCGTCCGCTCATCTATCCGCACCCCGAGCCGGCGGATCTCCTGTCCGCGATCCTGCGCGACCCACACCGTCGCCGACCCCGTCACCGGCGCCGCACCCGTCACCTGTGCCACGATCCGCCGCAGATCCACATCGGCCGGTTTGTGCACGACATTCTCCGGCCCGTACACCTCGACCTCCACGCCGATCCGCGACAACCGGAAGGTCCGCACCGCGTCCCGATCGCGGTCGTGGCCCACCAGATACCAGCGCCCGTGCCGGGTCACCACACCCCAGGGTTCGACATCGCGCAGCGCGTAGGGCGCGTTGTGGGTCACCCGGTGCTCGAATCGCACCGCGCGACCGGCATCGATGGCCGCCAGCAACCGCCCCAGCGCCGCCTCCGAACCCCGCGTGCGTGCCGGAACGGCCGGTACCGATGCCGAAGCCGCCTCCGGGTCCACGTGCACACCGGCCGCCCGCAACTTCAGTACCGCGCTCTCGGCGGCGCTGGCCAGCTCCGGCGACTCCCACAGCTGTACCGCCACCGCGACCGCTGCCGTCTCCGCGCTGGTCAAATCGATATCCGGAAGTTCGTAGGCATCGCGATTGATGCGATACCCCTCCTGACCGGAGAACCGGCCCACCGGCCCGACCTCCAGCGGGATCCCCAGATCCCGCAATTCGTTCTTATCACGCTCGAACATCCGGCTGAACGCCTCATCGCTGGCCGATTCCTCGTAACCGGCGACGCTGTCACGAATCCGCTCCGCGGTGAGGAACTGCCGGGTCGACAGCAGCGCGATCACCAGATTCATCAGCCGCTCGACCTTGGAAATCGCCACCCGACACAGAGTAATAGGCATCCCGCGGCGGCGATGCGGCACCGCACCGATTCCCGCCCGAATCGTCCCGGGCGAATGCGGCGGCCCTTGGGGAAAATTCCCGGGGCCGCCGCATCCGGCTCGAGGCCGTGGCTCACATCGAGGCGATGAGCCGATCCACCCGTTCGTCCACCGCCCGGAACGGATCCTTGCACAGCACCGTGCGCTGCGCCTGATCGTTCAACTTCAGATGCACCCAGTCGACGGTGAAATCGCGACCGGCCTCCTGGGCCGCGGTGATGAAATCGCCGCGCAGCTTGGCCCGCGTGGTCTGCGGCGGCGTGGTGACCGCGGCGTCGACCGCCTCATCCTCGGTGAGGCGTTTGACCAGGCCCTTGCGCTGCAGCAGATCGAACACGCCACGACCGCGCTTGATGTCGTGGTACGCCAGATCCAGCTGAGCGATCTTGGGATCGGACAGCTCCATCGAATACCGGTCCTGGTACCGCTGGAAAAGCTTGCGCTTGATCACCCAGTCGATCTCGGTGTCGACCTTCGCGAAATCCTGCGCCTCCACCGCGTCCAGGGTGCGGCCCCACAGATCCACCACGGTGTCCACCTGCGGATCGTGTTCACGATTACGCAGATGCTCCACCGCGCGGGTGAAGTACTCCCGCTGGATTTCGAGCGCGCTGGCCTGCCGCCCACCGGCCAGCCGCACCGGGCGGCGGCCGGTCAGATCGTGGCTGACCTCGCGGATGGCGCGGATCGGATTGTCGAGCGCGAAATCGCGGAACGACACACCCGCCTCGATCATCTCCAGCACCAGCGCCGCTGTACCCACCTTCAACATGGTGGTCGGCTCGGCCATATTGGAGTCGCCGACGATCACGTGCAGGCGGCGATACTTCTCCGCGTCCGCATGCGGCTCGTCACGGGTATTGATGATCGGACGCGACCGCGTCGTCGCCGAGGACACACCCTCCCAGATGTGCTCGGCCCGCTGCGACAGGCAGAACGTGGCCGCCTTCGGCGTCTGCAGAATCTTGCCCGCACCGCAGATCAGCTGCCTGGTCACCAGGAACGGCAACAGCACATCCGAGATCCTCGAGAACTCCCCTGCGCGCACCACGAGGAAATTCTCGTGACAGCCGTAGGAGTTACCCGCGGAATCGGTGTTGTTCTTGAACAAATAGATATCACCGCCGATCCCCTCCTCCGCCAAGCGCTGCTCGGCATCGATCAGCAACTCCTCGAGCACCCGCTCACCCGCACGATCGTGGGTGACCAGCTGTACCAGGGAGTCGCATTCGGCCGTCGCATACTCCGGATGGGAACCGACATCGAGATAGAGCCGAGCTCCATTGCGGAGAAATACGTTCGAACTACGGCCCCAGGACACCACCCGGCGGAACAGATACCGGGCCACCTCGTCAGGACTCAACCGACGGTGACCGTGGAACGTGCACGTCACCCCGAACTCGGTTTCGATCCCCATAATTCGTCGCTGCACACTATCGACATTACAGCCAAGCCAACTCCGAAAGTGGCTGTGCGAGCAGACGGTTGCACAACAATATTTTTGGTGTGGTGTTATCTACGGCGCGTTATCGGCGCCGCGGGGCGCGCGGGCACCGATCCGGGCGGTGGCCGCGAACCCGCTGATGGCCCATTGGCGGCACCGGAATGCGCCGGCCCCGCTCTCCGGATTCGAGAACGGGGCCGGCTCGCGCTTTCCGTATCGCCTACCCGGCGGATTACGGGTTGGAGGGATCTCCCGCGGACGGGGTCTCCGTCTCCGGTTTCTCGTCCTCACCGCCGGTATTCGCACCGGCGCCGGCGAGGAGTTCCTCCAGGGCGGCGTGGGCGATGCGACGGAACGCCCGGCGCGGGCGGGCCTGCTCGAGGGTCGCCACCTCGAGCGAGGACACCGCGATCGCGCGCTTGTCCTTGTCGCCGTTGTCGCCCGACGCCTTCTGCAGCGCCTCCACGGCGGTGCGGATCGCGGCGCTGAGCTCGAGGCCCGGCTGGTAGGTGTCCTTGAGCGCCGCACTGATGGGATCGGTGTTGCCGCCCATCACCACGAAATCGCGCTCGTCGACGATGGAGCCGTCGAAGTTGATCCGGTACAGCACCGAATTCGACGTCTGCTCCGGATAGCCGACCTCACCGATGCAGATCTCCACCTCGAAGGGCTTGAGCTGATCGGTGAAGATGGTGCCCAGTGTCGAGGCGTACATATTCGCCAGCGCCCGGCCCGTCACATCGCGCCGGTCGTACTGGTATCCGCGCAGATCGGCCTGCAGGATGCCACCGCGGCGCAGGCTCTCGAACTCGTTGTACTTACCGACCGCCGCGAATCCGATGCGGTCGTACAGCTCGCTCACCTTGTGCAGCGTCGCCGAGGGGTTCTCGGCGACGAACAGCACACCCTTGTCGTACACCAGCACCACGACACTGCGGCCCCGGGCGATGCCTTTGCGCGCGAGTTCGGTCTTGTCGCGCATGATCTGTTCGGCCGACGCGTAATACGGCAGTGTCATGCTGTGATTCCTTTCCGCATGCCCGGGCGGCCTACGTGGTTACGCTTCGCTGCCGCCTCCGGCCGCTGACCGGTCATGCGGGGGCCCTCCCTTCTTCGGCCGCACGCTCGTCGACGATCGTCCGGGCGATCCGCTCGAGCCGCTCGTCGGTAACGTCCAGTGCCCCTTCGGCATTGATGACGATGGCGGTCGGGTAGATCCCGCGAAGCAGGTCCGGCCCGCCCGTGGCGGTGTCGTCGTCGGAGGCGTCGAGCAGCGATTCGACTGCAATGCGCAGAGCGCGATCCTCGTCCATACCGCGGCTGTAGGTCTTCTTCAACGACGACTTGGCGAACATCGAGCCCGAACCGGTGGCGGTGTAGCCGAAGCGTTCCTCGCTACGGCCGCCGACCACGTCATAGGACACGATGCGACCGGCACGTTCCGGATCGGTGGCCTCGAGGTCGTAGCCGACCAGGATCGGTACCACGGCCAGGCCCTGCAACGCGGCGGGCAGATTGTCGCGGACCATCTTCGACAGCTTGTTGGCCTTGCCGTCGAAGGTCAGCGGTACGCCCTCGATCTTCTCGTAGTACTCCAGCTCGACGGCGAACAGGCGGATCATCTCCACCGCCACGCCCGCGGTACCCGCGATACCCGCCGCGGAGAACGAGTCGGTGATGTACACCTTCTCCATATCGCGGCTGGCCAGCAGGTTGCCCTGGGTGGCACGGCGGTCACCGGCGATGAGCACACCGCCGCGGAAGGTCACCGCGACGATGGTGGTGCCGTGCGGTGCCAGGTCCCCCGCACTGCCGGAGGACCCGGAAACCGCGCCGAAACCGTTGCCAGGCAACAGTTCCGGCGCGTTTTCCCGCAAATATTCGGAGAAGGACGAGAGGGCGTACCCCATGTGGAGCCGCAAGGGGTCACCTGATGTCACTGGCCACCTTTCTGGACGTAGGCACGCACGAAGTCCTCCGCGTTCTCTTCGAGTACGTCATCGATCTCGTCGAGCAGGTCGTCGGTTTCGTCGGCCAGTTTCTCGCGACGCTCCTGTCCCGCGGCATCGACACCGGCCGCGTCGTCGTCCTCGTCGCCGCCACCGGCGCGCTTGGTCTGCTCTTGGGCCATAGCAGCCGACCTCCTCTACTGATCATCGGCGAGCATCGGATACGTCCGATGCTCGTGTATCAACACTACCCAGCGACGGCGACAACGTGCCGGATTCCATCGCAATGTGCCCCCGCCGCAACGTCACAGCGCCGCGCGGGAACCGGGTCATGAGGTGAGCTGCTTGACCAGTTCGGCGGCGGTTCCGGCCCCCTCCAGCAGCTTGCCGACATGGGATTTCGTACCCCGGCGCGGCTCGAGTGTGGGAATCCGGACCAGCGAGTCGCCGCCGAGATCGAAGATCACCGAATCCCAGCTCGCCGCCGCGATATCGGCGCCGAACCGGCGCAGGCACTCGCCCCGGAAGTACGCGCGGGTATCGGTCGGCGGGTTGGTCATCGCATCGGTGACCTGCTGTTCGGTGACCAGCCGCTCCATCGATCCGCGCGCCACCAGACGGTTGTAGATGCCTTTGTCCAAGCGCACATCCGAGTACTGCAGATCCATCAGGTGCAGTTTCGGCGCCGCCCAGCCCAGTCCCTCGCGGCTGCGCATTCCCTCGAGCAGGCGCAGTTTGGCCGGCCAGTCCAGCAGATGCGCGCATTCCAGCGGATCGCGCTCGAGCAGGTCCAGCACATGCGCCCACTTCTCCAGCACATCGGTGACCCGGGCGTCGGAGGTGCCCTCGCGATCGTGGTACTTCTCGACCCGGTCGAGGTAGATTCGTTGCAGCGCAAGGCCGGTCAGCTCGCGGCCGTCGACCAGCGCCACCGTGGCACGCAGGGTGGGATCGTGGCTGACGGTGTGCACGGCGGTCACCGGGCGCGCCAGTTGCAGATCCGACAGATCCTCACCGGCCTCGATCAGGTCCAGGACCAGGGCGGTGGTGCCGACCTTGAGGTAGGTCGACCATTCCGCCAGATTGGCGTCACCGACGATGACGTGCAGGCGGCGGTATTTGTCGGCGTCGGCGTGCGGTTCGTCGCGGGTGTTGATGATGCCGCGCTTGAGCGTGGTCTCCAGGCCGACCTCGACCTCGATGTAATCCGCGCGCTGCGACAGCTGGAAACCGGCGTGATCACCGGACTGGCCGATACCGACGCGGCCCGAACCGGACACCACCTGGCGGGATACGAAGAACGGCGTCAGGCCCACGATGATCTGATTGAACGGCGTATCGCGGCTCATCAGGTAGTTCTCGTGGGTGCCGTAGGAGGCGCCCTTACCGTCGACGTTGTTCTTGTACAGCTGCATGGGTGCGGCCCCGGGCACGCTCGAGGCGTACCGTGCGGCGGCCTCCATCACGCGCTCGCCCGCCTTGTCCCAGATCACCGCGTCCAGCGGGTCGACGACCTCGGGTGCGGAGTACTCCGGGTGGGCGTGGTCGACGTAGAGCCGGGCGCCGTTGGTGAGAATCATGTTCGCCGCGCCCACCTCGTCGGCATCGATCACCGGCGCGGGCCCGTTGAGCCGGCCCAGATCGAAACCGCGCGCGTCGCGCAGCGGCGATTCCACCTCGTAATCCCAGCGTGTGCGCTTGGCGCGGGGCACGCCCTCGGCCGCGGCATAGGCCAGGACCGCCTGGGTGGAGGTGAGAATCGGGTTGGCCGAGGGTTCCGTCGGTGTCGAGATGCCGTACTCGACCTCGATTCCGATGATGCGCTGCATGCCTGAATCCTATCTGGACGCGAAGCGTTTCCATTGAGGGCGGCGGTGGGGACGAGGCGGGCCTATGCGACGCGCGCTGTTCCCGGGGCCGTCCGGGTGTGGCGACCGTCGCGGACGCCGCTCGGCAGGGATGAATTCAGTTGACCGACAGCGGGTCCGGCGCGACCGGAGCCGAGCGAGCGACCAGGTCGGCGACGGTGATATCCCGCTCGAGCAACACACCGAGACTGCGTGCGTTGCTCTCCAGCAACCCGAGCACCGATTCGGTCACGATCGCCACGATCTGCTCCGAATCCAGGCCGCCCGCCGCGTCCGCACGCCAGCTGTTGACCACCCCGTCGACGAATCCGACGATGCCGAAGGCCATCGGCCGCGCCCGCATCGGATCGATCCCCACCCGCGCCGCGGCGGTCGCGAACAGATCGGCCAGCCGGGCGCCGATCCGGTCGCGGGCACCCGCCAGGGTGTGCGACGAATCCCCTTGCGGCGCATCAGCGGTCAGGAATCGGTGCAGATGCGGATGGGTGTCGACCCAGCCGACGTAGGTGCCGACCGCGCCGCGGACGGCATCGCGGACGGTGCCGTCCAGCCGCAGTGTGGGCAGCAGGTCGGTGAGCAACGATTCCAGGATCCGCCCGCGAATCTGCTCGTCGAGATCGGTTCGGCCGTCGAAATGGCGGTAGACGACCGGCCGGGGCAGGCCCAGCCGGTCGGCGATCTGCTGGACCGACACCTCGGATCCGCTGTCCTCGATCACCGCGACCGCGGCATCGATCACCTCGGCGCGACGACGCTGTTTATGGCCGTTCCAGCGCGTACTGCGGCCGTCCACACCGGCCACCACGTCCCGCTCCGCCGACCGCGGAGAGGGTTTCGCACCGGACTCGCTCACGGCTCGACGATACCCGCGCGTTTCGGCCGGGATGCGAGGTGTCACCCATATCGGCGTTACGGAATGTATCGGTAACCTCGGCACTCGAAGTTACCCGATACGGCTTCCGTCAGGACGGCACCCGGTCCAGGAACCCGTGCACGCGGGCGATCCGGTCGCCCTCGCGGACCACCACGTCGAAGCCGACTATCAGCGGCTCGGCGCCCGGCTCGCCGAGAGTCCAGGTGAACCGCAGCTGATCATGATGTCCGTCCACCCGCCCCAGCGCGAAGCGCATCCCGGGGAACTGCCCGTGGATCGCGGCGATCATCTCGTCGATCGCGGCCACACCGGCGACGTCGGCCAGCGGATCGATGTAGGTGGCCGCGGGCAGGTACAGCTCGTCGAGGAGTGTGCGCCGGGCCGTGCCGTCCTGCTCGTTCCAGCTGTCGATGTAGCGCTCGGCGATGACCGTGTGTGTTTCGTATTCGCTCATATTCCGAGCATCGGCGATTCCGGGCGTGGCGTCGATTACCCGCCGGGTAATGCCGGAACGCACCGAATCCGTTGCGGCACATCCGGAAACGGTGCGCGCACCGCCTACAGGACCGACCGCACCGCATCCTCATCGCGCGCCACCACGGCACGGCCGTCCGCGGTGACCACGATCGGGCGCTGAATCAGTTTCGGAGTGCCGACCAGTGCATCGATCCACTGATCCCGATCGGCGGGCGTGCGCGACCAGCCGGGCATGCCGAGTTCCTTCGCCGCCGCCTCACCGGTCCGGGTGATATCCCACGGCTCCAGGCCGAGCTGCGACAGCACCGCCCGCAGCTCCTCGGCGGTGGGCGGCTCGTCGAGATAGAGCCGCTCGACGTAGTCCACGCCGGCATCGTCCAGTGCGGCCTTCGCGGCACGACTCTTCGAGCAGCGGGGGTTGTGCCAGATCTGCGTCTGTCCGGATGTCATGAACGAGACCCTAGTGCCGCGATCACAGGTGCATCCATTTCGGCCAGATGCGCGACCAGGGCTGTTCGGGCCCGGCACATTCGGAGATCGTGACATCGCGGGTGTTGCCCACGAAACCGAGCCGGGTGTCGACCCGGCCGACAGCGGTCAGTTCGGCGCACTGGCCCCGCAGCGCGATCTCGGGGCCGCCGACGATCAGCGCCGTATCGGCCGTATCCGGGGGCGCCGCGAAATAGCCGAACCCGCGGCTGGGGCTGTACACCGGCGGCAGTTCGGTGCGCCCGAGCTGATCCAGCGCGCTCGCCTGCCAGTACGTGTCGGTGATGATCACGGCGTGCGCGCGGCGTTCGGCCGGTAGCGCCCGGTAGGCGGCCACGACGGCGGTGGTGAGTTCGGGCCAGCCGAACTGCCCGTAGGTGCCGATCTGGATGGCGGCGGTCGCGTCATCGCCGGCGTTCTCGATGTCCGAGGCCGGGCGCCACGGCAGCGACACCGCGATCGTGGCCATCGCGGCCACGGCCACCACGGCCGTCACCGTGCTCCAGACCCGGCGCCCGACCACCGCGCGCGCCCGAAGCCAGTGCGCGATCCCGACCGCGCCCGCGGCCATCACCACCGCGAACATCCCCGCCGGGTAGTACACCCGCCCGCCGGTGATCAGGAAGACGGCCTCGAGCACGAGCAGGCCCGCACCGAGGAACAGACAGGGCCGCAACGGTTTCCAGCGCAGCAATGCCCACACGCCGATCAGCAGCACCGGCACGCCCAGTACACCCGCCAGAATCAGCGACAGGGGCACGAACATCAGGCGACCACCGAGTACCGCTTGCTCCGAGGCGATCTGCGCACTCATCGACAGCTGCGGCCACCCGTGCCGGGCCTGCCAGATCACCTGCGGCACCGCGGTGAGCACGGTCAGCAGCGCACCCGCCCACAGCAGGGGCCGCCGCAACAGGTCCCGCGGCCCGAAGATCAGGCAGCTCAGTATGATCGCCGCCCAGAAGAACGGGATCAGCCACTTGATCTGCAGATCCACTGCGGTGACCACGCCCGCGGCCGCCAGCAGCCAATCCCGGCGGGTCCGCACCCATCGCACCAGCAACCAGGTGATCAGCACCCACAGGGCCGTATCGATCGCGTTGGTGGTCAGCATCGCGCCCTGTAGCAACAGGAACGGCGAACAGCCGTAGGCCAGCGCGGCGATCACCTGCGCCGCGCGCCCTCCGCCGAATTCGCGGGCGATCAAGGCGCACAGCACAATCGCCACCGCGGTGAGCAGCACCGCGGGCCAGCGCAGCGCGGGGTAGGACCCGGGGACCAGGAAGTCCATCACCCGCGCCAGCAACGGAAGCATCGGCCCCTGATCGGCATAACCCCAGTTCAGACGGCGACCGGCGGCAAGGAAATACAACTCGTCGCCGAAGTACCCGTATTTCGACGCCGCGAACGCGGCGGCAGCACCGCCGAGTACGGCGATCGCCGCGATCGCCGCCCAGGCCGGCGGTGGCAGCGCGGGCGAGGCGTCGGCGTCGGCGGGTTCGGTGTCGGGTGCGAGCAATTCGGTCACCGGCGCGCTCCGGCGCGACCTTCGACAGCGGGCATGCGTCGAACATATTGATCGCACCCGGAGACTGTCATCGTCCGGCAGGCCCATCCTCGGTCACCCTCGAGAGGTATCCCCACCGCGCCGTCCGCCCGATGGATTACGGCCGCCAGTGCCGGAATTCGACGAGCTGACCGGGCCTGGCCTGGCCCAGCAGGTCGACATCGGCATCGATGACGGTGCCGACCACCGGATAGCCGCCGGTGATGGGACGATCGGCCAGCAGGACCACCGGGCGGCCCGCGGGTGGAACCTGGATCGCGCCCAGAGCCATTCCCTCGGTGGGCAATTCGGCGTCATCGATCCGGCGCAGGGGTGGTGCGTCACCGTCGCGGTCGAGCCGGACACCGATCCGGTCGGCCTCCGGCGACACCCGCCACGCACCGGCGAACAGATCCCCGGGTGCCGCGAACCAGTCGGCCCGCGGTCCGAGGCGGACCCGCGCCCGCACCGGGTCGCCGGTGATCGGCGCCACCGGCGCGATATCCACGACCGGCCAGCCGCGCGGCGGTGCTCCCACCGGCAGAATGTCGCCGGGGCGCAACGGTTCCGGTCCCAGCCCCGCCATGGTGTCGCGGCTGCGCGAGCCGAGTACCGGCTCCACCGCGATTCCACCGCGCACGGCCAGGTAACAGCGCAGACCGGTCGCCGCCGTACCCAGCCGAACCCGCTGCCCGGCCTCGACGAACAGCACCGATGCGACCGGTTCGGCCCGGCGGCCGACAGTGACCGGCGCCGGGGCACCCGTCACAGCCACCGCCGCGGGCAGGTCGAATTCGACCGTCAGCCCGCCGAGGACACATTCGATCGCGGCCTCCGATTCGGCATTGCCGACCAGGCGATTCGCCAACCGCACCGCGGGGCGATCGACCGCTCCCGATACTCCCACCCCGGCATGGAACCAGCCCGGCCGCCCGAGATCCTGCACGGTGCTCGCCGCACCCGGGTCGAGGATGTGCAGCCGGGGTGCCGACCGCCGGGCGCGGGCGGCGGTCATCGCCGCACCGCCTCGAACCGCACCGCCGTGCCGGCCCGCAGCAGGGCGGGCTCGGCGCGCCCCGAATCCCACAGCGCCAGTTCGGTATGCCCGATGATCTGCCAGCCGCCCGGTGAGCTGCGCGGATAGATCGCGCTGTAACCACCGGCGAGGGCGACCGAACCGGCCGGAACCGTGGTGCGCGCCTGGTCGCGCCGCGGCACCGACAGCCGTGCTCGCTCCGCTCGGAGGTAGCCGAAGCCGGGCGCGAAACCTATGAAGGCGCATCGCCAGTGCGCATCGGTGTGCCGGCGCACCAGCTCGCCCGCGGTGATGCCCAGCAGTCCGGCGGCCGTGTCGAGATCGGGACCGTCGTAGCTGACCGGGACCGTCACCGCACGCTCGCCGACCGGATTGTCCGGCGCGTCCGCCTCGGTCAATCGCAGCGCGCGCAAACGGGTCTCGACCGCGGCGGCGTCGATGCCGGGTTCCAGTGTCACCAGAACGGTCCGGGCGGCTGGCAGCAGATCGGCTACACCGTCGATGGGCGCGCGCCGCAGGTGCTCGAGCAGCAGCGGCAGTTGTGCGATCTCGGCGGGTTCGACGAGGAACGCGCGGTCACCGGCGGGCCGGACGATCACCGTTGTCATACGAAGCTCCGCAGCTCGACGCCCCGGTCCAGTAGGGCCTGACGGATCGTGCGGGCCATGTGCACGGCATCCAGGGAATCGCCGTGCACGCACAGGCTTCGCACATCTACTCGCACCTCGTCGCCGGCGTTGGTGGTCGTCCGGCTGGTGACCGCGATCGACACCGCCTGCCGCAGTGCGGCCTCCGCCGGGAGCACTGCGCCCACACTACCGCGCGGCACCAGCGTCGCCGCCGGCGTGTATCCGCGATCGGCGAATCCTTCGGCGTGAAACGGTATTCCGGCCGCGGTGGCGGCGGTGGCCATCGCCGAATCGGCCGGTCCGAGCAGGCTCAGCTCGCCGTGATCCGCCAGTGCCGCGACCACCGCGGTGGCCACCGATTCGTCACGTGCGGCCGAATGGTAGAGCGCACCATGAGGTTTGACATAGCGGACCCGATCACCCGCCGCGCGGGCGATCGCATCGAGCGCGCCGATCTGATACAGCGATTCCGCGGTCAGGTCCGCCGGTGCCATCGTCAGCTCCCGGCGGCCGAATCCGGCGAGATCACGATAGGAGATGTGGGCCCCGATCCGCACGCCGTTGGCCACGGCCAGATCACAGGTGCGGCGCATGATCGCGGGGTCACCGGCATGAAAGCCGCAGGCGATATTGGCGCTGGTCACGATTTCGAGCAGGGCGGCGTCGTCGCCCATCGTCCAAGCGCCGAACCCCTCCCCGAGGTCACTGTTCAGGTCGATCACCACGCGGCACCACCTCCTGTCTCGCGGTTGTCTCCACCATCATCGTCCCTCTCATCCGGCGGGGTCCGCCGGTCCGGCCGATACCGTCCGCGACGACCTAGGCTGCGACCATGGGTGAGATCATCGCCGTCTACGACGGCCTCGGCAACGAGATCGGCAGCGCCGAGCGCTCGGTGGTCTACGCCGAGGGGCTGTGGCATGCCAGTGCCGGTGTGCTGGTGCGGTCTCTCGACGGCCACCGCGTGTACGTGCACCGGCGCACCGACAGCAAAGCGGTATTCGCCGGAATGCACGATTGCCTGGCCGGTGGTGTGGTGGGCCCCGGCGAGGATCCCGCGCGGGCTGCCGCACGCGAACTCGCCGAAGAGCTGGGCATCATCGCACCCGATCCCGGTCCACGCCCCGTGGCCCGCACATCCTGGGACGGCGTCTGGGCGGACCGGCCCATGCGGTGCCATCTGTTCGCCTACGAGGTGCGCTGGGACGGGCCGATCAGCCATCAGCCGGAGGAGATCGCCGAGGGCTGGTGGTGGACCGACAGCCGGTTGCGGGAACGCCTCGCCGATCCGTCCTGGCCGTTCGTGCCCGATACCCGGCTGCTGGTCGACCGGCTGCTGCGGCCCGGCCCGCACAGCTGACCCGATTCGCTAACCCGAGGAGGTCACCGCGCCCGCCCAGGCCGCGAAGGCGCCCGGGTTGCGGGTCTGCAGCAGCACTCGGCCGGGACCCGAAAAGTCGAAGACCAACCCCTCGCCGGAGGTGAACGACTGCAGCGTACGGCCCGAAACCGCCCGGCGGATACCGAATTTCATCGCCAGGTCGTAGGCCACGACATGACCGCAGTCGATGGTCACCGATTCACCCGGCTCCAGATCGATCACGTCGATCGCGCCGAAGACCCCGACCACGACCTCGCCCTGACCGTCGGCGCGCAACCCGAATCCGCCCTCACCGCCGAACATGTTCGCGAAACCGCCCCATTTCGTCTCCACCTGCACGCCATGGGAATTGGCGATCCAGCTGCCGCGGCTGATGAAGTACGGGCGGTCCGCGGCGATCGGCAGTGCCAGCATGTCGCCGGGCAGTGCGGGCGCGACATCCACCCAGCCACCCTGCGGCGGCGCGGTGAAGGTCGAGACGAAGAACGATTCCCCGGCCAGCACCGAGCGCTTGAGCCCCGCCAGGATTCCGCCCTCGGCGCGTGCGGCCAGGCTCACTCCCGCCGAATGCGCTACCAGCGCACCGGTTTCCGCGCGCAACGACTCCCCAGCGGCGAGAAAACACCGCGCCACCGTGGACGACGGATTATGCCGCAACACCACCTGCATATCCGCGACGTTAGCAGCGCCGGGCCCGGCATGTCCCATTCACATGCGTCACTTGCCCGGGCATGCGATGATGCCGGGCATCGCGGCACGGACGGGTGAATCCCGCAGGTCTCGATCGAACCCAACCAACGATACGAATGTCGGAGGCCCTCCCCGGTGCACAACGATTCGCGTTTCCCGAAGTCCGATCTCGACCGCTCCGCCCCCCGATCACGCAGAACGGCGGTGCGCAGTGTGCTGGCGGCGGCGGGAACGGCAATCGCGCTGTTGTCCGGCGGAGTCGCCGCCGCGACACCGGTTCCGGTCCACACCCAGGCCGCCGGTTGCATGACTCCCGGCGACGCGAAGCCCAACGGCAAGCAGTGGCCCGCGCCACCCCCGATGACGGTCGACCCCAACGCCGGTTACGACGCGACGCTGGAGACCAACTGCGGCACGATCACCGCCTCGCTGGAGGCCGCGCGCGCACCGCAGACCGTGAATTCGTTCGCGTTCCTGGCCGGTGAGCAGTTCTTCGACCACACCCGCTGCCATCGCCTGACCACCGAGGGCATCTTCGTCCTGCAGTGCGGCGATCCCACCGGCACCGGCACCGGCGGCCCCGGCTACAAGTTCACCGACGAGAACCTGGCCGGCGCCACCTACCCCGCCGGGACCCTGGCCATGGCCAATGCCGGCCCGAATACCAACGGCAGCCAGTTCTTCCTGGTCTACGCCGACAGCAAACTGCCGCCGAACTACACCCCCTTCGGCCGGATCACCGGCGGGATGGACGTGCTGCAGAATATCGCCGCGGGTGGTACCAAGGACGGATCCGGCGACGGCGCACCGGCCTCCGATATTGTGCTCGACTCGGTGGCCACTGCCCGGCGCTGACAACCGGATACGGCGAAGGCCGCGCTCGCGATACGGGCGCGGCCTTCGTGTTGTGACGGTGCGGTACGCAGTGTTTCCTAGAGGTACTGACCCGTATTGGATTCGGTATCGATCGCCCGGCTGGCCGAGGCGTTCTTACCGGTAACCAGCGTTCGGATGTAGACGATCCGCTCGCCCTTCTTACCCGAAATACGTGCCCAGTCATCCGGATTGGTGGTGTTGGGCAGGTCCTCGTTCTCGGAGAACTCGTCGACGATCGAGTCGAACAGGTGCTGGATGCGCAAACCCGGATTACCGGTTTCGAGCACCGCCTTGATCGCGTACTTCTTGGACCGGTCCACGATGTTCTGGATCATGGCGCCGGAGTTGAAGTCCTTGAAGTACAGGACTTCCTTGTCACCATTGGCGTAGGTGACCTCCAGGAAGCGGTTGTCCTCGCTCTCGGCGTACATCCGATCCACGACCCGCTCGATCATCGCCCGCACGCACTTGGCGTGATCACCGGCGAATTCGGTCAGATCGTCGGCGTGCAGGGGCAGCCCCTCGGTGAGGTACTTGGAGAAGATGTCCTGTGCCGCTTCGGCATCCGGACGCTCGATCTTGATCTTCACATCGAGGCGGCCGGGACGCAGAATCGCAGGGTCGATCATGTCCTCACGGTTCGAGGCGCCGATCACGATGACATTCTCGAGGCCCTCGACACCGTCGATCTCCGACAGCAGCTGGGGCACAACGGTGGTCTCCACGTCCGAGGAGACACCGGAACCGCGGGTGCGGAAGATCGAGTCCATCTCGTCGAAGAACACGATCACCGGGGTGCCCTCGGAGGCCTTCTCCCGTGCGCGCTGGAAGATAATCCGGATGTGGCGTTCGGTCTCACCGACGAACTTGTTCAGCAGTTCGGGACCCTTGATGTTGAGGAAGAACGACTTCGCTTCCTTGGCGTCCTCACCACGGGCCTCGGCGATCTTCTTGGCCAGCGAATTGGCGACGGCCTTGGCGATCAGCGTCTTACCGCATCCGGGCGGACCGTAGAGCAACACGCCCTTGGGCGGGCGCAGCGCGTACTCGCGGAACAAATCCTTGTGCAGGAAGGGCAGTTCCACCGCATCGCGGATCTGCTCGATCTGGCGACCCAGGCCACCGATGTCCTCGTAACCGACATCGGGCACCTCTTCCAGCACCAGATCCTCGACCTCGGCCTTGGGGATGCGCTCGAAGGCGAAGCCCGCCTTGGTGTCGACCAGCAGCGAATCACCGGGCCGCAGTCGCCGGGTGGGCCGGTCGGGATCCTCGAGGTCGTCCGCGTCGACAAGTGCCGACAGCGGGCCCGACAGCCACACCACGCGCTCCTCGTCGGCGTGACCGACCACCAGGGCGCGGCGGCCGTCGTCCAGGACCTCGCGCAGGATGCCGATCTCACCGGTCCGGTCGAAGGTGCCGGCCTCGACCACCGTCAATGCCTCGTTCAGACGCACGGTCTGGCCGTAGTGCAATTCGGTGGTGTCGATATTCGGTGAACACGTCAGGCGCATCTTGCGTCCGGAGGTGAACACGTCAACCGTCTGGTCTTCGTACACACCGATCAGCACGCCGTAGCCGCTGGGCGGCTGGCCCAGCCGATCGACCTCCTCACGCAGCGCCACCAATTGCTGACGAGCCTCTTTCAGAGTGTCCATCAGTTTGGTGTTGCGAATCGTCAGCGAATCGATACGAGCTTCCAATTCCCTTGAACGATCCGGCGAGTCGGCGAGTTGCCTACGGAGTGCAGCCGCCTCGGCGCGTACCACCTCGAGTTCTCTCCAGGCCGCCGAATCCGAATTCTCGATGGGGCTCATGATGCTGCTCCTCCCAGTCCCGGTCTATCAACGCTACCGGGCGCGAACCGTTCTCGCTGTCCGACATGGTTTCGTCGTGATCACATCTCAGCTGCGGTCTACCTGCCCGGGCAACCATGTTAGCCTGCCCTAACCTGCATTCGGCGAGTTATTCGCCGGACCGAACCGAAAGGTCTAGCCGATGCTCCTTCCTACCCGCCACAGTGCTACCTCCGACAGTGGCAGCACCCGCTTCAGGAGCAACGCCGGCCGGGTCGCCACTGTTTCCGGTGCGCGCCGCCCCGGCTTCCGTCTTGCTACGGCTACCGCTTTCGCGGCGCTCGCCGTTACCGCCATCACAGCATGCGGGTCCGACAATTCCGGTGACTCGGCGGCGGCGAGCAGCACTTCGGCAACCTCGGTCACCGCCGCGACCAGCGCCGCCGCCGTCGCCGCGCCCACCGCGGAGGAACTGCAGGCCACTCTCAACGGCTTCGTCGATCCCGCGAAACCGACCGCCGACAAGGCGAAACTGGTGGTCGGCGGCGACAAGCGCGCGGCCAATATCGACACCATGACCAATGGCCTGGCCAACTACGGCACCATCACCTTCACCGTCGCCGATATCAAGACCGAGGGCGATCGGGCCACGGGTCAGGTCACCATCACCTCGCCGCACGGCCCGGCCGGGCCGATGCCGATGACCTGGGAGCACTCCGCCACCGGCTGGCAGCTCTCCGACGCCTCGGCCTGCCAGATCCTGGCCATGGGGATGGCGCCCTGCCAGCCCTGACAGATCCGCGACGACCCGGCCCCGATACGCCACAGGCGAACAGGACCGGGTCGTTTCCATCGCGGACCGCGAGGGCTCAGCCCTTGGAGGGCCGGCGTTGCGGTTTCGGGGCCACCACACCGTCGGCGAGGCGCCGGACACTCACCAGAAACGCCGTATGGCCCTGCATGCGGTGTTCGGGGCGCACGGCCAGGCCCACCACATGCCACGGGCGCACCAGCGATTCCCAGGAGCGCGGCTCGGTCCAGCACTGTTGCTGCCGCAGCGCCTCCACCACCTCCGACAGCTGGGTGACCGTCGCGACGTAGACGATCAGCACACCGCCGGGGATCAGCGCCTGCGACACCGCCGGCAGCGCGTCCCAGGGTTTGAGCATGTCCAGTACCACCCGGTCGACCTGACCGCCGTCGTACTCGGCGACGTCGGCGAGGGTGAGCGTCCAGTTGTCCGGCCGTTCGCCGAAGAATCGCTCGACATTGCGGACCGCGTGTTCGGCGTGGTCCTCGCGGATCTCGTAGGAGCGAACGCTGCCCTGTGGGCCGACCGCGCGCAGCAGCGAGCAGGTCAGCGCACCCGATCCGGCGCCGGCCTCGAGCACCCGGGCGCCGGGGAACACATCGCCCTCGTGCACGATCTGGGCGGCGTCCTTCGGATAGATCACCGCGGCACCGCGCGGCATCGACAGCACATAGTCGACCAGCAGCGGCCGGAGTGCGAGATACGGTGTGCCGTTGGCAGATTGGACCACGGTGCCCTCGTCCGCGCCGATCAGATCATCGTGCTGGATCGGGCCCTTGTGGGTGTGGAACTCCTTGCCCGGCTCCAGGACGACGGTGTGTTGCCTGCCCTTGGCATCGGTCAGCTGCACCCGGTCCCCCGTGGCGAATGGGCCGGTCCGTCTGGCCGTCATGTATCTCCGTTCTCCTGCGCGTCATTTCCGCGGGCGGTATCGCGCCGCCGAATGTGTCGGTACCCGCGGATAGCCTGCCAGGTATGTCCGCACCACCGACGGCGACCCCGCCCGAATTGCCGGCCGTTTCCCACGGCCCGGCGTTGTCACCCTCGCGGGCAATGGATTTCAAACAATGCCCGTTGAAATACCGATTACGCGCAATCGACCGGATTCCGGAAACGCCCGGCCGTGACGCAGTACGTGGAACGGTCGTGCACGCGGTACTCGAATCGCTCTACGGGTTACCTCGCGGTGAACGCGTTCCGGATCGCGCGCTGGCGTTGCCCGAACCGGCCTGGCAGCGTTTGCTGGAAGATCGCCCTGAGGTCGGGGCCGTACTCGAACCCGGCGGTCTCGCACCATTTCTCGATGAGGTGAGCCGCCTCGTCCGCGACTACTACCACCTCGAGAACCCCACCGGATTCGATCCGGAATCGTGCGAGTCACTGGTGCAGGTCCGCCTCGAAGACGGCTCACCGTTGCGCGGATACGTCGACCGGATAGATATCGCGCCGGACGGCAGGCTGCGCGTCGTCGACTACAAGACCGGCCGGGTCCCCGCGCCCGATTTCGAACAGCGGGCGCTGTTCCAGCTGAAGTTCTACGCACTGATCGTGTACCGGACCCGGGGTGTGGTCCCGGCCCAGCTCCGGCTGGTCTACCTGGGCGCCGGCGAGATCCTGACCTATACGCCCGACGCCGGGGAGCTGCAGCGCTTCGAACGCGTCGTGTCGGCACTGTGGACGGCGATCATCACCGCCGGGCGCGATGGGGACTTCCGGCCGCGCTCCGGCTGGATGTGCAAATTCTGCGATTACCAGCCGCTGTGCCCGGCCTTCGGCGGCACGCCACCGCCGTATCCGGGCTGGCCCGCGGAGACCACCGCGACGGTGCCGCAGCCCTGATCGGTGCCGGTCAGAAGGCCCGGCAGGACCGGATATCGGTGGCGAGGATCGCCTTGGCGCCGAGTTCGGCGAGCTGATCCATCAGATCGTTGCCCAAGCCGCGCGGTACCAGTGCCCGCACGGCCACCCATCCCGGATCGGCCAGCGGCGACACCGTCGGTGATTCGAGCCCCGGGGTGATCGCGGCCGCGCGTTCGAGCAGTTCCCTGGGGCAGTCGTAATCCAGCATCAGGTACTGCTGAGCGAAGACCACACCCTGGACGCGGGCGACGAACTGGTTGCGGGCCTTGTCGCCGCGGTCGGCGCCGGTGGCCTCGATCAGCACCGCCTCCGAATCGCACAGCGATTCACCGAAGGCGACCAGATCGTGCTGACGCAGCGTGCGACCCGAGCCGACCACGTCGGCGATGGCGTCGGCGACCCCGAGCTGGATGGAGATCTCCACCGCGCCGTCGAGCCGGATCACTTCGGCTTCGATCCCGCGGCGCTGCAAATCCTTCAGCACGAGATTGGGGTAGCTGGTGGCGATCCGCTTGTCGTAGAGGTCCTCGACCTTCCACTCCGGCCCGGCCGGGGCGGCATAGCGGAATGTGGAGCGGCCGAAGCCGAGGCTCAGGCGCTCCTGCACCGGTGCGCCCGAATCCAGCGCCAGATCCCGGCCGGTGATACCCAGATCCAGGCGTCCCGATCCGACGTAGATCGCGATGTCCTTGGGCCGCAGGAAGTAGAACTCGACCTGGTTGGCGTTGTCGATCACCGACAGATCGCGCGAATCGGTGCGTTTGCGGTAACCGGCCTCGGTGAGGATTTCGACGGCCGATTCGGACAGAGCGCCCTTATTGGGGACTGCGACGCGAAGCATGGGTGTCCTTTCGGGACGGGGTAGCGAACGACGAGGTAGCGAACAAGGAGTGCCAGGGGGCGGTCGAACCGTCTCGCCCGGCGGCCGTCAAGGCCGCGGGCGAATACCTGTCACAGATGTCGGTACACGTCCTCGAGCCGCAGGCCACGGCCCACCATCAGCACCTGAACCCAGTAGAGGAGCTGGGAGATCTCCTCGGCGAGCTGGTCGTCGGTCTCGTATTCGGCCGCGATCCACACCTCGCCGGCCTCTTCGATCACCTTCTTGCCCTGTGCGTGCACCCCGGCGTCCAATGCCGCGACGGTTGCGGAACCTTCCGGACGGTTGGCCGCACGATCCTGCAGCTCGGAGAACAGGGATTCGAAAGTCTTCACGGGACGCCATTCTTTCAGATGACCGCATATGTCCCGCAATCGGTTATCGAGGTCGGCCGCGGTGGCGAAATCGATGTGGGCGGGCTCACGCGGTGCCGGGCCGGCGGACGTCCCGGACCGGGCGCTCGATGCGATAGAGGTAGTGCCAGCCGTCGTCGACCGGATTGTCCGGTGGGAGCAGTCCGGCCGACACCCGGCTCATCCCCGCCTTCTCCAGCGCTCGCCAGGATGCCCGGTTCGCCGCGGCGACAGGAATCACCACGGCCGGTGCGGCGGGATGATCGATCCAGGTCGCGGCAAGGACGGCCCGCAACACGGCCGGGCCGAGTCCCCGGCCCACCTGCCGGGGATCACCGATCAGATAGTCCAACGATATCGCCTCGCCGGGAACATCGGCGAGCGGCCTGACCTCGTCGAGATAGTCCGGCCAGTCACCCCAACGAATTCGCTGCACCAGCCCCACCGGATCGTCGTCCACGCTGATGAGCAGATCCTCCGCGGCCACCTCACCGCGCGCGACGGGACCGAAATCTCGTTCGATCGCCGGCGGGTCGGGGTCGTGATTCCACCAGCGCCGCACATGCGGCTCCGCCAGCCACTGCCCCAGCAGCGCGAAATCACCCGGCGTGAGTGCACGCCAGGTGATTCGCGGGCTCTGCGGGTCGCTCACATCGCCGACAGTAACAATCAGGCCGGATCAGCCGGCAGCGAGCAGTTCCTCCAGTTCGGTGACCGCCCGGCGCAATTCGCCGGCGAAGCGCTCCATCTGCCCCGCCACCGTCTTCGGGGTGGCGAGGTAGAGGTTCCATCGATCCGGCAGCAGCACATAGGCCACGCCGATACAGGTGGGGCTGGTACAGCCGAAACCGAAGTATTCGACGTTGACCGAGGGCGCCGAACTGGTGCTCAGGTAGTCGTCACGGGTGATCACCCAGCCGGGGCTGTCGTAGAACGGCATCGGCTCGGTGACACCCAGTTCGGTACCACGCCGGCGCTGGATCCACTGCAGTTCCCACAGATGCTGTTCGGGCGCCTCGCCTCGCTGGCACTGCTTGGCGCGCTCCACATGCGCCGTCGCGGCCGCTCGCGCCGCGGCGATCCGCGCCGCCCTGTCGGCGGACGAGTCGTCCATGGCGGCAACGAATTCCAGCAGCTGGGGCGTAACCACCCGCATCGCCTCGGTGCGGCCGTTGCGGTACTGCCGGGTGGCGATGGATTCGTAAGTCGCGCCCAGCTTGCCCTTACTGCGCTGATGGGCGAGCTGATAACTCAACTGCGCGAACGCGTCCGGGGAGATGCCGAGCTGTTTGGCGCGCCCGGTACCGAAATTCTCGAACGACACCGTGGCCGTGGCGTTATCGGCCACGAACTGCGCGAAGTCCGCGGCGGCCGCGGCGATCCGCGCCCGCATCGGCTCGTCGAGGCGGAAGTCGATCGGTTCCACCGCGGGCAGCCCCTGCGGCGCCGCACCCGAACTCGCCGCGTGATCGGCCACTCGAGTCTGGAGCAGGGCATCGACGAACGACAGGATGGTGGTGCCGTCGAGACCGCAGTGCTCGACATTGATGCCGGCGGTGCCGTCGGCGAAGACGATCAGCGAGACCGCCTTGTCGAACCACCGATTACCACTGTCACCGTGCAGCAGCGTGTCGCAGGCGGTGAGCTCATCGGCGGGGGTGACGTCGTCGAGGCAGACACAGAACAGCGCGGTCTCGATGGTGTCCAGGGTCGCCGCGTTGTCCGGGTCGGCGGCCAATTGCCCACGCACGCCGGCCCATTCGGCCCGCGCCAGGGTGGTCAGATGTCCGGGCGAGGTCTCCACCGGAACCTGTTCCGGCGCCGCCTTGAGGACCGCCCGCAGGCCGTCGGCCAGATCCTCCGGGGCGTGCGCCACACCACCCGCGCCGATCACCTCCATCCGGAACATGGCGCCGTGGTGGAAGACCACGATGTGCCGCGCCTGTGACGGGCCCGGCCAGGTGTCGCTGTAGGGCACCCGGACACTGTCCTGCGGATCGCCCGGAATGCGGGTCTCGGAGAACAGGAACTTGTTCTGCGCCATCGAGAAGTGCGCACCGCGCTGGACGACCGGCGCGACCTCCTCCCGGTCGAGCAGCAGCTTGTAGTTCACCGCGGCGGTGATGAGCCCGGCCGCGCGCTCGGCCTGCTGATCCGAGGTCGACCGCGCCAGGGGCGTGTCGTCGCGGAACAGGAAGAAGAAGTTGGCATTGACCGCGATCCGGTCGCGCCGCCCCAGATACCGGGAAGGCCAGAACTCGTCGAGCCAGCTGCCCACTCCCCGTGTCCGGTCGATGCGTTCCAGATCGGCGTGCAGGATCCGGCCCGGCCCGTCGGCGCGCAGCAGATCGGCCACGGTGCGCTCGGTGGCGGCGTATTCGTCCTCCGTCAGCAGTGGCCGCGACCACTCCAGGAAGCGCGCGCAGCTGTCGTCGAGCGTGGGCAGCGGTACGCGCGGCAGCTGATCGTCGAAGGCGAAGGTACGGTCGGTCACTGGCGGTCCTCGGGGGTCGTTGCGGGTTCGGATACAGCGGAATTGTCGTCTACGGGCCTGGAGATGTAGAGGTACGCGTGCAGCCAGCCGTCGGATTCGTATCCGGTGGCATCGATTCCGTTGGCGGCCAAGGTGTTCACAACCTGTTGCTGTTCGGCGGCGGAGGCGAAGCGGCGCTGCCGGAAGGTCCCGGGGCGGCGCTCGGTCCGGTAACCCAGTGCGGCGAGTTCCTGCGCGATCGGCTCGAACGCGTACATCCGCAGCACGAAGTGTGCCATCCACGGTAGCCGCGTGCCGTGTGCGCGGGTCACCCGTGTCAGGGTGCTGCCGGTGACATAACCGACGCAGCCGGTGGAGATCACCATATCGGCCGAACCGAGCACCCGGCGCTGGGATTCGGTGGGGTCACCGGATTCGAGGTCGGCATGGACGGTTTCGTGCAGCAGGCCGGTGGCGGCGGCATAGTCCAGTGCCGGTGCGGAGGCGTCCATACCGATCAGCCGAAGCCGCGGCAGCCGGTCGTCGGCGGCCAGCCGGGCACGGTCACGGGCGATGCAGGTAGCGGTATCGGCGTCGCGGTAGTGCTCGTCCAGTTCCGCGACAGTGGTTCCGAATCGCAGCACCGCCGCGTTCACTCCATAGGAGCAGCCCAGATCCAGCACGGTGGGCGCGATGCCGGTCGTCGCCTCGTACTCGTCGATGAGTTCGGCGAACGCCGGCCTCGCCAACTCCGGTATGCAGTAGTCCAGTTCGGCCATCCGGCGGCAGTACGCGCTCGGGTCGGGCCGTTCGTAGATATCGTCGAACGACGCTTTACCGGTCCTGTGCATCGAAACCGTCACGGGGCAGTCCTCCAGTGTCGAACGGGTGAATCAGTCCAGCAGTCGGTCACCGCGGACGGCATTTCCCGCCGCGGCCAGATGGTCGGGCAGGACCCGTCCGAACAACTGCCGGGTGCGCTCGACCGCGCCGACGATGCCGGGCCGATCGCTGTAGGCGAAGATCGCGCTGTGCCGCTGCTCGGCGCCCTCGACGGGCGAGACCCGGTGCAGTGAGAATCGGCCCTGGAACAACTGCAGATCACCGGGGCGCAGCGTGAGCCGCCGGATCAACTGCTCACCGGATCCGGTGAGCACGGCCCGCACATCGGACAGATTCTCCGCCTCCGGTGTGCGGATACGCGGGCAGTACTCGAACTCCCCGCCGGCGTCCGGCGCCTGCGTCAGCATCGACACGGTGAATTCGTTGGTGTCGAAATGCCACGGATGCGACATACCGGGAGCGACGACGTTGAGGCACAGGCCCGCCAGCGGATCGGTGTACTCGCACAACTGCGGCAAGCCGAAACACTCGGCGACGAGACGTTGGAACGACTCGCTCGTGTACAGCACCTGGATCAGTGCCGACTCGGGGATGAGATCGCGTGCGACGAAGGCGTTTCCGCGTTCCAGCACGATCGTCGCGGGATGGTCGGGCGGCAGATCGCTGTCGAGCGGGATGTTGTAGGCGTTGACCTTCTCGACCGTGTAGTACGCGTGCGGAGCCAGTTCGGCGCCCTGGTCGCGCAGTGTCGCCCACATTTCCGGCCGGACGAAACCACGCAGGACGGTACATCCGTCGGCCGCGAGATCGGCCCGGGCCCGCGCCACCACCTCATGCCAGCGCGATCCACCGGGCTCGTCGAGCGGATACCGCTGAGTGTCGACGATGGCGGCGAGCTCGGCCGCGCCCCCCGAAGAGTCCTCTCCCCCATCGTCTTCCCTGCTCGCCCGGCCCGGTTCACCCACGTTGCCACAACCCCCTGTCGCCGCCATGAAGATCATTGTCACCCGGCGGAGGCGGTCGCACCCACTATTCGCGGATATCGTTGTTAAAGATCACAAACCCTCGAGTAACCATGTGCGCCAGCGATATTCACGGCCACAACCGCAGGGATACCGCGACCTGCCGGGATCAGCGGGCGGCGGCGTGTACTCGATGCAGATCGTCGACGGTGAGGCCCACGAGCGATTCGCGGAAGTTCAGCCCCGGCCGGTACGGGACCTCGATTTCACACGGCACCACCAGCACCTGACACCCCGCGGCCAGCGCGGCGGCCGAGCCGGTGGGCGAATCCTCCACGGCCACACAGTCTCCGGGATCGACACCGAGCAGCCGGGCGGCGCGCAGATACGGATCCGGCGCCGGCTTGCCCCGCTCGACCTCGTCGCCGCACACCGAGGCGTCGAAGGTATCGAGCCCCAGGGTGCGCAGGCACAATTCGGTGATCGACCGCTTGGTATTGGTGACAAGAGCGTTCGGCAGACCGGCAGTACGCAGGGCCGCGAGCGCGTCCTGTGCGCCGGGACGCCACGGGATGGGCCCGGACATCAGCTCGGTGACCCGGCGCTCGAGCCACCGCCCCGCCGAGGTCATGGCGTCGGGATCGCGCTCCAGGCCCAGACCGTCGAACAGGATTCGCAGGGCGCTGGGACCGTCGGCGCCGATCAGGGCGTGCCGCAGGCCATCGTTCATCAGGCCGCCCAATTCGACGGCGAGTTCGCGGACGCCGATATCCCAGAGCTTCTCCGAATCCAGCAGCGTGCCGTCCATGTCCCACAGCACCGCGACCACACTCACCCGGAACTCTCCCTTCCGATACCGCCTCAGGTCCCCGACCCGGTGATGAGCATCCGGCCGGTGGCCGTGTCCACCGTGAACCAGCGGCTCTCGGAGGTGACCGTTCCGTTTCTCAGGGTATAGGTGAGAGTTGCCGCGGCCCGTCCCGGACCGCTCTCGGACACCCCACCGACCCGGACCGCGGTGACCGTGGACCAGAAACTCGAGTACTGCGCGAAACCACCGGTCTGGGCCTGATACGACGGCGCCAGCTGCGCCCACGCGCCGCCGGTGTTGCCGGGCAGCATGCCGTAGTACCCGGAGATGAAGGCCGCGATATCGGCGGGCCGGGGCGGGCCGGCCGAGGTGCTGGGCGCCGGAGCGCCCGGTCGCGGGGTGGCTCCGGGCGGCGGAACCGCGGCGGTGCCCGAGGGTGGCGCGGCCGGGGAACTCTGCGCACCGGGCGCCGGATTGCCCAGCGACGCGGTGCCACCGGTGCCATCGGCCGAGGATCCGCCGGGGGTGTCGGTGCCCGGTGGCGCGAACGCCTGAGACTGCCCCGGCGTACCCTCCTGCGAGGTGGTGAGCCCCTCGGCGCCGGGCCGCGACGGCTCGTCGGATCCCGACGTCGTCACCAGGCCCACGATCACCGCCACCACCGCGATGGCGGCGGCCGCCGCCAGCCAGATCCGCCGGTCCCGGGTCAGGCCCGGCTTCTCCGGCGGCACCGCCGTTCGCGCGGTCGGCGCCGCGCCTGCGGCGGACGTTTCGGGGGTGGTCAGGACCGTGGTCGCGTCGGCGCCCGGATTCGGCAGGATTTTCGTCGCAGCCGTGGCCAGGCCGTGCGAACGGCCCTCGGCGACGGCCTCGAGCGCCTGCTGCGCCTCCCGCATGGTCGGGCGCGCGGCGCTGTCGGCGGCCAGCAGACTCATGAGGACCGGCCCCAGATCGCCCGCACGCTCCGGGGTGGACACCTTCCCGCTGACTACCGAATGCAGCACGGCGAGCGGGTTGTCGCCCTCACCGAACGGTGGTGCGCCCTCGACGGCCGCATACAACGTGGATCCGAGCGCGAAGACATCGGAAGGCGGCTCGGGGTCCTCACCGCGCGCGATCTCCGGCGACAAATACGCCGGCGTTCCGGCCAGAAACCCCGTGGAGGTGACAGTGACATCGCCGACGGCACGCGAGATGCCGAAATCGGTGATCTTCACGGTGCCGTTGTCGGCCACCAGAATATTGGCGGGTTTGACATCGCGATGCACGATGCCGGCATCGTGCGCGGCCGCCAGCGCGGCCGCCACCTTCGCCCCGATCCGGGCGACCTCTCGCGGCTCGAGCGGGCCCTTGTCGCGCATGACGGCCGCCAGGCTCGGGGCGTCGACATACTCCATCACCAGCCAGGGCTGGCCGTCCTCCTCGGCGACGTCGAAGACCGTGACCGCGTTCTGATGGTGCAGCCGTGCCGCGATCCGGCCCTCGCGCATGGCGCGCATCTTCGCCTCGAGCGCCTGTGCCTTGGTCAGGCCGGGCGCAAGCAGCAACTGCTTGACCGCCACGGTGCGCCGCAGCCGCACATCGCTGGCACGCCACACCACACCCATGGCTCCGCTGCCGATGGGATCGGCCAGTCGGTACCGTCCGGAGATCAGCCGATCTGAAGTCATGCCGTTGTACCCCTCCTGCACTCACACGCGGTGTCATTGCGCCATGAGCCGGGGCCCTGCGTGGTGACGCTCCGCTACCGCCTCCGGGCCTGCCTGCTCATGTCGGGTCGATCAGCCACTCTGCGTGAAAGCCCGGAAACGCCAAAATCCTACGCGTTGAAGTATTTTGCTTCCGGATGCAGGAGGACAAAGGCGTCGGTGGACTGTTCCGGATGCAGCTGCAACTCCTCCGACAGCGTCACGCCGATGCGCTCGGCCTCCAGTAGCGACACCAGCTTGGCCCGATCCTCGAGATCCGGGCAGGCGCCGTAACCGAAGGAGTAACGGGCGCCACGGTACCCGAGTTTGAAGTAGTCCGTCACCTCCGACGGATCCTCCTCGGCGACCGAATGCCCTTCCAGCACAAGCTCTTCCCGGACCCGGCGATGCCAGTACTCGGCCAGCGCCTCGGTGAGCTGCACACCGATACCGTGCACCTCGAGATAATCGCGATAGTTGTCCGCGGCGAAGAGCTCATTGGCGAAGTCGGCGATCGGCTGGCCCATTGTGACCAGCTGGAACGGCAGGACATCGACCTGACCGCGCTCGGTCGCCAGCTCCCGCGACCGCACGAAATCGGCGATGCACAGGAAGCGGTCGCGCTGCTGGCGCGGGAAGGTGAACCGGTACCGTTGCGGCGCAGCCGGATCGGGTTCGGTGAGCACGATCACATCATCGCCCTCGGAGACCGCCGGGAAATATCCGTACACCACGGTGGCGTGCGCAAGTACACCCTCGGTCGACAACCGGTCGAGCCAGTACCGCAGTCGCGGGCGGCCGTCGGACTCGACCAACTCCTCGTAGCTGGGTCCTTCCCCGCCGCGCTGACCGCGCAGCCCCCACTGCCCCAGGAACAGTGCGCGCTCGTCCAGCAGGCCCGAATACTCGTTCACGGCAAGGCCTTTGACGACCCTGGTTCCCCAGAAGGGCGGCACCGGCACCGGCAGATCCGCCACGACATCCGAGCGCTCGGGCACCTCGACGGGAACCTCGTTGGCCTTGCGCTCGGCGGCGATACGCTGGGACCGCTCGTGGCGGGCCTTGCGTTCGGCGGCCTTGGCGCGTTCGGCGAGCGCTTCCGGGCTGTCGGGATCGACGGCGCCACCACGTTTGCGGGTCATGATGTCATCCATCAGGCGCAGGCCCTCGAAGGCATCGCGGGCGTAGTGCACATCGCCGGTGTAGACGGCGGTCAGATCGTTCTCGACGTAGGAGCGGGTCAACGCGGCACCGCCCAGCAGCACCGGGAACCGGTCGGCGACCCCGCGGGTATTCATCTCCTCGAGGTTCTCCTTCATCACCACCGTCGATTTGACCAGCAACCCCGACATTCCGATGACATCGGCCTTCTTATCGGCGGCGGCGTCCAGAATCGCCGAGATCGGCTGTTTGATACCGAGATTGACGACCTCGTAGCCGTTGTTGGACAGGATGATGTCGACCAGGTTCTTACCGATGTCGTGCACATCGCCCTTGACCGTGGCCAGCACGATTCGGCCCTTACCGGCGTCGTCGGTGGCCTCCATATGCGGCTCCAGATGTGCCACCGCGGTTTTCATGACCTCGGCGGATTGCAGCACGAACGGCAGCTGCATCTGACCCGAGCCGAACAGTTCACCGACGGTCTTCATCCCCGACAGCAGCGTCTCGTTGATGATCCGCAGCGGCGGCACCTCCTGCATGGCCGCGTCCAGATCGGCCTCCAGGCCGTTGCGGTCGCCGTCGACGATGCGCCGTTCCAACCGCTCGAACAGCGGCAGCGCGGCGAGTTCGTCGGCGCGCGAGGCCTTCGCCGAGGCCGCCGACACCCCCTCGAACATGGCCATCAGCGTCTGCAGCGGGTCGTAACCCTCGCGGCGGCGGTCGTAGAGCAGATCCAGTGCCGTCGTGCGCTGATCCTCCGGAATCCGGCTGATCGGCAGGATCTTGGAGGCGTGCACGATCGCCGAATCCAGTCCGGCCTCGACACATTCGTGCATGAACACCGAGTTCAGGACCTGGCGCGCGGCCGGATTGAGGCCGAAGGAGATATTCGACAAGCCCAGCGTGGTCTGCACGTTGGGATGCCGGCGCTTGAGTTCGCGGATGCCCTCGATGGTCTCGATACCGTCGCGCCGCGACTCCTCCTGCCCGGTGCCCAGGGTGAAGGTCAGGCAGTCGACGATGATGTCGCTCTCGGCCAGGCCCCAGTTGCCGGTGATGTCGGCGATCAGCCGCTCGGCGATCTCGACCTTGTGCTCGGCCGTGCGGGCCTGGCCGTTCTCGTCGATGGTCAGCGCGACGACGGCGGCGCCGTGCTCGGCGACCAGGCGCATGATCTGCTGGAAGCGCGAATCCGGGCCCGCGCCGTCCTCGTAGTTGACCGAGTTGACCGCGCAGCGCCCGCCCAGACGTTCCAGACCGGCCTGCAGTACGGGCTGTTCGGTGGAGTCGAGCATGATCGGCAGTGTCGAGGCGGTGGCCAGCCGCCCGGCCAGCTCGGCCATGTCCACACTGCCGTCCCGGCCGACGTAGTCGACGCAAAGGTCCAGCATGTGCGCGCCGTCGCGGGTCTGGTCCTTGGCGATATCGAGGCACTTCTGCCAGTCGCCGGCGAGCATGGCCTCGCGGAATGCCTTGGAGCCGTTGGCATTGGTGCGCTCGCCGATCATCAGCACCGAGGCGTCCTGTTCGAACGGGACCGCGGTGTACATCGACGACACACTCGGCTCGTGCTCCGGATTGCGTACCACCGGAGCCACATTCGCCACCGCGTCGGCGACCTCGCGAATGTGCTGGGGGCCGGTGCCGCAGCAGCCACCCACCAGCGCCAGCCCGAATTCGGTGACGAAGCCGTGCAGCGCCGACGCCAATTCGCCCGGGCCGAGCGGATATTCGGCGCCATTGGCACCGAGCACCGGCAGGCCCGCATTCGGCATCACCGACACCGGCACCCGGGCGTGCTTGGACAGATGACGCAGGTGTTCGCTCATCTCATCCGGGCCGGTGGCGCAATTGAGCCCGATCATGTCGACCCCGAGCGGTTCGATCGCGGTGAGCGCCGCGCCGATCTCGCTGCCGACCAGCATGGTGCCGGTGGTCTCGACCGTGACGTGGGTGATGATCGGGATGCGGCGCCCGGCCCGCTGCATGGCCCGGCGGCTGCCGGTGACCGCGGCCTTGACCTGGAGCAGATCCTGGCAGGTCTCGATGAGGATGGCGTCGGCTCCGCCGTCGAGCATGCCGAGCGCGGCCTCGGTGTAGGCGTCGCGCAGTGCCACATAGGGCGCGTGCCCGAGGGTCGGCAACTTGGTGCCCGGGCCCATGGATCCCAGGACGTAGCGGGGGGTGCCGTGCGCCGACGGTCCCATCTCGTCGGCGACCTCGCGCGCGAGGCGGGTGCCGCGCTCGGACAGATCGCGAATCCGGTCGGCGATGTCATAGTCGGCGAGGTTGGGCAGATTGCACCCGAAGGTGTTGGTCTCGACCGCGTCGGCCCCGGCCTCGTAGTACGCGCGATGGATACCGCGCAGGACATCCGGCCTGGTCTCGTTGAGGATCTCGTTGCATCCCTCCAGGCCGCGGAAGTCGTCGAGAGTGAGATCCACGTCCTGCAACATGGTGCCCATCGCACCGTCGCCGATTACGACACGCTGGGCGAGCGTGTCGAGCAACGTGGTATCGAACTCGGCGCGGGAGGACACAGACATGCACTCCAGCCTAATTGCAGGCACCGACAGCCCGGGCCGCAGGACCACACCCGCCCCGTCCGCATCCGGCCGCGGACTGCGCCGGCTCGATATCCCGTCCACAAACTCCTACCCACTCGTAACATCCGGCTCGCGCACCGGTATGATGAGGTGTTCGCCCGGCCTCCGGCACGGCACCACAGGCGCCTCGACGACGAGGTCCGCATGGTCCTGCCGCTCGACACGCGCAGTCGGTGCAATTGCCTCGAACAACATTCGGCCCACGCCGTAGGCTGACCGAGTGAACCCCAGTGCCTCATCCGATCCGGCCATGCCGACGTTGCGTGACCCAGTTCTCGTCGCCGCCTTCGAAGGCTGGAACGATGCTGCCGACGCCGCCAGCGGTGCCGTCGAACACTTGGAGCTCATCTGGGACGCCGAACCGCTGGCCGAACTCGATTCCGAGGACTACTACGACTACCAGGTGAACCGGCCGACCGTCCGGCAGGTCGACGGTGTCACCCGCGAGATCCAGTGGCCCTCGACCACGCTGTCGGTTTGCTCGCCGCCCGGCAGCGAGCGCGATATCGTCCTGCTGCACGGCGTGGAGCCGAATATGCGCTGGCGGGCTTTCTGCATCGACATCATCGAATTGATCGAGCAGTTGCAGGTTTCGACGGTCGTCATTCTCGGCGCCCTGCTCGCCGACACCCCGCACACCCGCCCCGTCCCGGTCACCGGCACCGCCTACAACAAGGAAGCGGCCGAGCAGTTCAATCTGGAACAGACCCGCTACGAGGGACCGACCGGAATCACCGGCGTGCTGCAGGATGCGTGCGTACGAGCGGGAGTCCCCGCGATCTCCTTCTGGGCGGCGGTGCCCCACTACGTCTCCCAGCCGCCGAATCCGAAAGCGACCATCGCACTGCTGCGCCGGGTGGAGGATGTGCTCGACCTCGAGGTGCCGCTGGGCGAATTGCCCGCGCAGGCCGAGGATTGGGAATCGGCGGTCGACGAGATGACCGAGGGTGACGAGGAAGTCACCGAATATGTCCGGTCCTTGGAGGAACGCGGTGATGCCGCGGTGGATCTCGACGATGCGATGTCCAAGATCGACGGCGATGCGATCGCCGCGGAGTTCGAGAAGTATCTGCGCCGCCGCGGAGGCGGGAAGGGCGGATTCGGCCGGTAGCCGACGGCGGTGCCGGGCACCCGGGCCCCGGGCCGGAGTCCCGCGAACGGTGTCCGGTCACTCTGGGAGGTCAGCGGTCGATGGTCAGCACCTGAGCTTCCGCGTCGTGCGCCAGCTTCGCGATCAGAACGTCACGCGGAATCGTCTGGCCGGCAAGATGATCGAGTGACGGAACCACCACGTGGTGTGCTTCGGCCCGCTTGAGCTCGGCCGTGAGCTCCGCGAACGCGGCGCCGTCACCGTGGGTCGATTCATGGAATGTCACGGCGAAACAGAGGCCCACCTCGCTGGCGAGGCTGCACATCGCATCCTCGAGTTCGGCGGCGTGGCCGTCGGCCAGGTCGTCACGCACGTATCCATAGATCAACGCTTCCACCCGAACCTCCGTTTGGATGTGTAAGGGACTCGCTGTTCTGTTGTGGATCCCCGCGGGCGCGGGGCACTGCTGTAACGAGTTTGTTCTAAACGGGTTACTGCTCTGCGAAATCCGGTCCTGCGGCAGGCGGGAAACCGCCCGAATCGAGCATCCGTCATCGACAAATGCAATTGCAGATGTCAATGACGGACAACCGCATGCCCTATCGTCCATCCGCCGTTAACTGGTGGGATACTACAGACGTGGCCGTGAGTGATGATCGACCCATCTGGGCTGTCAGGATGCGCTCCGAACGCGATGCGAGGGGGTGGTCCCAAGCGGATGCCGTCCGCGCAATGCGCGCAAAGTCATCCCACAACCTGCCGACAGACAGTACTCTGCTGCGCAATTGGCGCCGGTGGGAATCGGGCGAGTCGCGCCCGGACGATTTCTACGCGCCGATCATCGCCGCGGCGTTCGACACGGTCACGGCGGCCTTCTTCCCGAAGGCGCGACCGAATCGTGACGATGAGTTGTTGTCGTCCACGGGGATGGACACGCTCGAGTTCATCGGCCGGCTGCGGATGTCCGATATCTCCACAGCCACACTGGATGCCGTTCGTATCACCGCCGAGCGGCTGTGCTGTGAATATCCCGTCGCCGATCCGCACGAACTGCACGCCGAGGGCACCGCGTGGCTGCGGCGTATCACCTCACTGCTCGACGGCAGGCTCACACTGGCCCAGCATCGAGAGGTACTCGTACTGGCCGGATGGGTCGCGTTGCTGGTCGGCTGTGTGGACTACGACCTGGGCCGGCGGACCGCCGCCGAGGCGACGCGCCGCGCGGCCCTGTCACTGGGCCATGAGGCCGAACATCCCGAAATCATCGGCTGGGGAGCGGAAATGGCGGCCTGGTTCGCCATCACCCAGGGCAACTACCGGGGTGCGATCGAGGTTGCCGAGGCCGCGCTGGGCGATTGCCGCAGTCTCGGCGTGGGCGTGCAGCTCGCCGCCCAGCAGGCCAAGGCCTGGGCTCGCATCGGCGATCGGGAGGCGATGGAACGAGCCCTCGAACGCGGCCGGGATATCCTGCAGCGCTTGGACAGTCCGGCCAATTTGGACAATCACTTCGTCGTCGACGCTCAGAAGTTCGATTTCTACGCCATGGATTGCTGCCGGGTCGCCGGTGACAACCGCCCCGCCGAAACCTATGCCCGCCAGGTTATTCGCAACTCCACCGGATTCGACGGCTCGGTGCGCATACCGATGCGGGTATCGGAGGCACAGCTGACCCTGGCCGTGGTCGCGGTGCGCGATCGCGATCTCGAACTGGCGGTCGACGAGGCCACCCAGGCCCTTGCAGGCAAGCGACGCTCGCTGCCGTCGCTGCTGTGGATCGCCGGAGAGGCGGCGCGGGAGATGATCGAACGCTATCCCTCCGATCCACGCACCCGGTCCTATCTCGAACAACTGCGTGTGCTGTCGATGAGCTGAGTCCACTCCGGATTCACTTGTGGCACCGAGGTTGTACGCTGCCGGGAATGGATTTCAGCCTGCGCAGCTGCTCGTGGCACGGTCATGCCACCTATGCCCCCGACGAGCCGGAACTCGCTGCGCGCTTGCATGTTTCGACCCCCGCCGGGGAGGCATGGCGTTGCCTGCGATGCGGGACCTTCGTCACCGGCACCCCGCGTGGGAAGGGGCCCGCCGATGACGCTCCGGAGGTGCCGCGCGGGCGGCTGCTGCGGGATCGGCTGATCATGCGGCTGCTGGCCGCCGAACGAGTGGTGCGCGGCATCGTCTTCGTCCTGCTCGCCGGCGGAGTGTTCAAGGTACGCAATTCACAACAGCAGTTGCACGCGGCCTTCGACCGGGAATTGCCGTTGATCCGGCCGCTCGCCGACCAGATCGGCTGGAATCCGGACAATTCCAAGATCGCGGAGTTCATCGAGAAGGGCTGGACACTGTCGCCGACGGTGCTCACCTGGATCGCGGTCGGTTTGCTGACCTATGCGGTGATCGAATTCGTCGAGGCCGTGGGGCTCTGGTTCGTCCAGCGCTGGGGTGAGTATTTCGCCGTCATCGCGACGGCGCTGTTCCTGCCGCTGGAGATCTACGAACTCACCGAGCGGATCACCGTGGTGCGGGCGGGCGCTCTGCTGATCAATATCGCCGCGGTGATCTGGCTGCTGTGGTCCAAGCGTTTGTTCGGCATCAACGGTGGTGCGGCGGCCTATCACGCCGAGCATCACGAGGAGAGTCTGCTGACCGTCGAGCGTGCGGCGGTGGCCGCCGCGGACTGACGGCACGCCGAGGCCCGGGTGCGCCGCGTCGGCGTGCGGGCAGGTATTACGCTCGTGCCGGTGACCGAGTCCGCTGACCGATTGCTACCCGCCGAACCCGCGTTGTTCGACGGTGTCTGCCCCGAGCGTGGCGGGCCCGAGTTCGAGGGCGCGGATCGGTTGCGGTTGTTCTCCTTCGCGACCGCCGACAAACGCGGCGACTATCTGTGGGTGCTGCGCGCCTTCGATCAGGCGCGGGCCGCCTACGTCGTACTGCTGCACTCCGGCGAGGTGGCCGACACCCTCGCCCGGATGCCCGACGCCCCGCATCCGACCGCCACCGAGATCGGCCCGCTGCTCGAACAGTTGCACACCTGGGGGGTTTTGGAACGCAGCTACGACGGCACCCGGGCGGCCACCCTCGCGGAATATCGCAACCGCCATTACGTCTATCAGTTCTCCCAGGCCGGATATCAGGCGTTCCGAGCGGTGAACGAGGTCGTGGGCGCACGACTGGACGAGGCGTCGCTGTCGCGGCTGGTCCTGCCGGAACTACTCGCCGATCTCGGCGCCCTCGCCCAGGCCAACCGCGCCGGCGATGCCGAGCGGGTGTACCGGGTGCTCAAACGCCTCGATGCCGCGCTGTCCGAACTCGCCGACCACGCGGCGCATTTCTATCTGACGCTGGGCGATCTGGTCCGCACCACCGAGGCCACCCCGGAAACCTTTCTCGCGCACAAGGATGCGCTGCTGGCGCATATGCGGGAATTCAGTATGGACCTGGCCCGTTACGCGCCGCGGCTGGCCGCCGCCATCGCCGAGGTCGACGACACCGGTGGCGATCTGCTGATCGCCCGGGCGGCGTCCTGTGACGAGCGGGTACTGCTGGAACTCGCCGACCGCGAGGCGGATTGGCGGGCGCGCTGGCAGGGACTGCAAGGGTGGTTCGTCGCGGTCCGCGAGCGCGCCGCGGCCGATACCGACAGCACCGCCGCGACCGAGGCCGAACGGTTGCGGGAGGCGACCATGAGCGCCATCGCGGCCGTGCTGTCGCTGTTGCGGCGGGTCACCGAGACCCGCAAGGGTGGTGTGAGCCGGGAGTCGGCGCTGCGTCATCTGGCGGGCTGGTTCGCGGCCGCGCCCACCACCGACAGCGCGCACGCCCTGTTCGATGTGGTCTTCGGGCTGGGCCGGCCCCGCCATCTGTCGATGGAACATCCCGATGCCGACATCATCCCCTCACACCGATCCTGGTGGGAGGCAGCGCCATTGGAGATCGCGCGGACCCTGGCCGAAACCGGCCGCCAGCCCACCGCGGGCGCACCCGCGCGGCTGGTGCGCAACGACGCCGGGGTGCGGCGGCTGCGCGACGCACAGCTCGAGGTCCAGCGCGCCCGCGCGGCCGCGGCGATGTCGCTGGCCGCCACCGATGTTCACGACCGGATCCTCGACGAACGCGAGACCGAGGTGCTGCTGCGCCTGCTCGACGCCGCCTCCACGGCCTGGGTGCCGGTGAGCGGGCGGGTGGGTACCAGCGGCTCGGACAGCGGTGTCACACTGACCGTTTCGGAGCATCCCGGGTCGACGATGGTACGCACCGCGGGGGGGCTGCTCCATCTCGATCACCGGCGGCTCGAGGTACGGGAGAATTCCCGCGCCCGCACCGGTTCCGGGCGGTCGTGATGCACGCGCGGACCATCGACCCCCTCGCTCTGGACGGCTATCAGCGGGCCGCGCGGGTGCTGCTGGCCAATCATCTGGTGACCTGTACCTATCCGGATCGCATCGCGCTGCCGTTGATCCGGCGCTGGGCAACCGAACTGCGTGAGGATCTGGCCGATCTGCTCGGCTATCGACTCGAGGTCACCGAAACCACCGCGCGACTGTTCCCGGTCACCGATCGGCTCGACGGCGGACGCCCGGCACGCACCCCCGGCGACCGGATCTTCGACCGGCGCCGGTACGCGTATCTGTCGCTGGCGCTGGCCGCGCTCGGACGCGCCGGCGACCAGATCACCTTGTCGGAACTCGCCGATCAGGTGGCCGCCTACGCCGGGCGGGTGGACGGGCTGGATCTGTCGACCGAACGGGCCGCCGACCGGGACGCGTTCGTCGACGCGGTGGCGTGGCTGGCCGCGCGTGGCGCCCTGACCCTCGCCGACGGCGACGCCGGCGGCTGGGCCAGTGATCCGGACGCGGGTGAGGCGCTCTACGACATTGATCGCTCGGTGGTGTTCGCGATCTTCCGGCCGCCCCGGGCGCTGCAACATCTGCACAGCGTGCGCTCATTGCTGGCCGACGACGCCGATACGACTGCCTCGGGGCCGGGACGCGCGGCGGCCGCCCGGCGGGTCCGCCGGGCACTGCTGGAACTACCGGTTGTCTACAGCGAAACCCTCGGTGCCGCAGAACGATCCGCACTCGGTAGCGAGAAGCTGGTGGCGGAGGTGGAACTGCTGACTGGGCTGCGTGCCGAACGCCGCGGCGAGGGCGTCGCCCTGATCGACACCTCCGGACGATTCTCGGATCTGCGCTTTCCCAGTACCGGCACCCTCGCGCAGGCGGCGTTGCTGCTGATCGGCGAGATCGCCGATCTGGTCCTCGATACCGACCATCCGCTCCCGCGCCGGGAGCGGATGGACAATTCCGATCGGTTCACCGACGGGCTCGATGCCGCCATCCCCGCGGCCACGGTCTTCGCACCGCTGGCCGCACCGGAACCCGACGGCGCGGATATCACCGCGAGCGAGGACTTCCCCGAACCCGTCACCCATCCATTCATCGATGACGAATGGATCCGCGCCACCGTGCACGCCCTCACCGAACGGTACGGTTCGACCTTCGCCGCGCAGTGGCAGGCCGATGTGCCCGGCCTGACCGCCGAGGTGATCTCGCTGCTGGCGCGGCTGCATCTGGTGGAGGTGGTCGACGGTGGCCTGCTGGCACTGCCCGCGCTGGCCCGCTACCGGGGCGCGGTGGTCACCGTGCGCACCCGTGGGGAGAGCGAATTGTTCGCCTCCGCGCGTTCGCTGGGCACGCACGCCACCGATGACCCGGTGACCACGAGCCCGAACAACTCAGGAGAGGCGTCGGACTGACCCATGGACCTCATTCACGGTGGTGTCCGCTTCATTCCCACCCGCGCGGGCATCGTCAACCTCTGGGACTATCGCGACCAGGAATTCTGCTTCGCCGACGGGCGGCTGGTTCTGCGCGGACCGAACGGTTCCGGCAAAACCAAGGCCCTCGAGGTGCTGTTCCCGTTCGTCTTCGACGGCCGAATCGAGCCGCGCCGGCTCAATCCGTTCGCCGGTGAGGAACGCACGATGAAGTCGAATCTGCTCTACCGCAAACAGGATTCGGCGTATTCGTATGTGTGGATGGAGTTCGCGCGCGGGCGCCGATCCGATCCCGAGGTGGTGACCGTCGGCATCGGAATGCGCGCCACCCGCAGCTCCGACAAGGTGACGCGGTGGTATTTCGTCGCCGATGGCCGGGTGGGCGTGGACTTCTCGCTGATCGGTCCCGACGATCGGCCCTTCACCCGCAAACAGCTCGCCGACCAGATCGGTACCGACGCGATCGTGGATCGGCCGGTCGACTATCGCGCGGCCATCGACGCGCGGATGTTCGGTCTCGGCGTACAGCGCTACGACCAGCTGATCAACCTGATTCTCACGCTGCGCCGCCCGCAGCTGGCGAAGAATCTCGATCCGCGCGGCCTGTCCCAGGCGCTGACCGACGGCCTGCGCCCGCTCGACGATCAATTGGTCCTCGACGCCGCCCGCTCGTTCAGCGATATGGAGGAGGTGGGGCGGACGCTGGAGGGCCTCGTCGCCGCCGATTCCGCCACTCGCACATTCGTGGACGTGTATCGCAAATATTTGGCGGTGCAGGCGAAATCGGATGTGGAGCAGGTACGTTCGCGCCTGGACACGGTGACCCACGGCAGTACCGCGCTGTTCGCCGCCGCGGCGCTACGCCTGCGGCGCGACACCGAACGCACCGCCGCCGAACATCGCGCGGAGGAGGCCGATCGCGCCTACGAGCAGGCACTCAACGACCGGGAGACGTTGCAGCGCTCCAGCGCCTACGAGGGTAAGCAGCAACTCGACGATCTCGCCGATGCGGTGCGTCGGCTGGAGACCTCCGCGGCCGTGCACCGCGACAAGTCGACCAAGGCACAGCAGGCCGCCGACCAGCGTGCCGAGGAGTTCGAGCGCGCCGCCGCCGCGGTCACGACCGCCGCGGCCGCCCTGACCCGCGGTGAGGACGAACTGCGGGCGGCGGCCGAGGAGGCCGGAATCGCCTGGGCCGCACTGCCCGAACAGGCCCGCACCGAACAACTCACGACCACGGTGCGCAGCCATGCCGAGGAGCGCGACGCGGATGTGCGCGCGGTCCGGCAGGCCATGACGGTCGCCGACGCCGCCGCGGCCGACCGCACCCGGGCCGAGCGCGCGGTCGAACGTGCCGGCCGACACCACGACACCGCCACCGCCGGACTGGCCGAAGCCGAGGCCGGGGTCGCGCTGGCCCGGTCGAATACCGCTGCGGCACTGCGGGTCTGGTGGGACGGACGACGCGAGCTCTACTCCCCCGTCACCGGCCTCTTCGAGGCGCTCGATGCCGCGCTCGCACAGGCGGGAGGCGATGACGCCGCCGGTCTGTCACAGATTCTCGCCGAGCATGCCGAACCGCTCACCGAGGAATTGCGGGAGCGGCGGCGGCGGGCACGCGCGTGCGCCGACGATGCCCGGGAGCGCGCCACCGCATTGCGGGCCGAGCACACGGTGATCGCCGCCGAACAGGACGATGCGCCACCGCCCGCTCCCACGCGCACGAGTTCGCGGGCCGAGCGCGCCGGCGCGCCGCTGTGGCGACTGGTCCGATTCGCCGATGATATCGACGCCGAACGTGCGGCCGGGATCGAGGCGGCCCTGCACGCGGCCGGGCTGCTGGATGCCTGGGTCAGCGCGGACGGCGCGGTGCCGCACGATGATTCGGACACCTTCCTGATTCCGTTGCCCGGCTCCGCACGCCCGAGTGGCCCAACCCTCGCCGACATCCTCGTCATCGAGGAGGGTGTCGGCGACGGCGAGGCGGCGCACTCCCCGATCGCGGCGGTGTCGCGCTCGCGGGTCGGCGCGATTCTCGCCTCGATCGCCGTGCGCGACAACCAGATCGGTGACGAGTCCACCGAGCCGGTCGCCGTGGCGCGTGACGGCGCCTTCCGGCAGGGTGTGCAGTGCGGGCACCACCACAAATCCCAGGCCGAATTCATCGGCACCACCGCGCGGGCCCGCCGCCGGGAACGCCGGCTGGCCGAACTGACCGACGCCATCGCCGCGGCCGAACAGGCCGGGCAGTCCGCCGCGGCGGACGCCGACGACGCGGCGGCACAGCTGTCGCAACTCGCGGCGGCCGGAAAGGAACTGCCGCGCGCCGGTGCGGTCACCGCCGCACTGCGCGCGGTGTCGGAGGCCGCCGGAGTCCTGCGATCGCACACCGATGCCGCCGCGCAGGCCGAGCAGGATCTGGATCAGGCGGTCGCCGCCTTCACCGCCGCCGACAAGAAGGTGCGCAGTGTTGCCGCCGCCCGCAGCGCCCCGCGCGACCCGGCGGAGTTGGACGCGCTCGCCGCCGCGGTCCGGCATTTCGAGAACACCGGCACCGCCCTGCTGCGGCTGCGCGGCGATTCCCAGCGCGAAACCGAACGCAGCCGGGAATCGGGCGATCGACTCGCCGAATCCCGTGATCTCGCGGAGGCTTTCGCCGAAGAGGCCGAGGCCGCGCGCGCCGGCTACGAGGAGCAATTGCGCAAACTCGACACCCTGCGCGAGGCGCTCGGTGCCGACGCCGCCGATATCGATCGCGATCTGGAACAGGCGCGCGAACGGATCGATGCCGCCCGCGCCGAGCAGCGCGGTGCCCGCAAGACCGCCGCCGAGGCGATCGAAGCGGTCGGATCCGCCGAAGGCGCCTACCGGGCCGCGCACGAGGCCCTCGGCACCGCGCTGACCGAATTGCTCACCGACGTCCGGCAACTCGCGCCCTACGCGCGCCCCGATCTGCTGGCGCTGCTGGGCGCACCCACCGACACCCGGTGGCCCGGCTCGCCGGCGGCCTGGTCCACCGCCGACCAGCTGCTCTACCGCATCGAATCGGGCGGACCGGATGCCGAGACCGCGGTACTGCCGGGCGAGGTGCGCACCCTATTCGACAACCTCGGTGCCGCGACCGCATCGGTGCGCGCCGGTGAGACAGCGCGCAAATCTACCCGCAGCGCCGTCACCTCCGCGTTGCAGGAGTTCGACGCGGCGCTCGCCACCGCACGCCAGGACTACCGGTTGCAGTGGGATGCCGCCGACGGGCTGACCGTGGTGCAGGTGCACGACGACGACGGTGCGGCGGCGCTGGCCGATTTCGCCGATCGGATCGCCGCCGCCCGCGCCGATCAGGAGTTGCTGCTCACCGACGCCGAACGCCGCATCCTCGAGGACGCGCTGCTCACCGGACTCGCGCAGCAGATCCACGAACGCACCTGCGACGCTCGCGATCTCATCGGCCGGATGGGCAATGAGATGAAGCAGCGGCGGATGTCGTCGGGCAACACCATCGGTGTGCACTGGGTGCTGGCGGATAATCTGCCGGAGTCGGCGCGCGCGGTGTGCAAACTGCTCGACCGGGCCGCCGCCGATCTGAGCCCCGACGAATTGGCCTCGGTGCGTGCGCATTTCGCCGCCGAGATCCGCGCGGCCCGGGCGGCGCATCCGGAACGGTCCTATCCGGAGATCCTGGCCACCACCCTCGACTACCGCACCTGGCGGGTGTTCTCGTTCACCCTGGTCACCGCCGAGGGATCCGAGGACCGGCTCACGGTCGCCCGGCACAGCACGCTGTCCGGCGGTGAGCAGTCGGTCTCATTGCATCTGCCGTTGTTCGCCGCCGCTCATGTGATGCTGGATTCCGCCGACCCGCAGGCGCCGCGGCTGCTCGCCCTGGACGAGGCCTTCGCCGGTGTGGACGACAACGGCCGCAGCGAATTGCTGGGCCTGTCGGTCGATTTCGATCTGGATCTGTTCATGACCGGCTACGACCTGTGGATCACCTACGATCACGTACCCGCCTGCGCGCACTACGATCTCGCGCATTCGGCGGCCGAGAACACCGTCAGCGCCACCCTGTTGGTCTGGGATTCCTCGGAATTGCTGGCCGAGCACGACGGTTCGGATCTGACCACGGCGCTCGGTTCGCCCAACCGCCGCCGGACCCCGCATACGGTAGAGGGCGGGATCACCTTCGACGAGGCGCTCGAGCCGTCGACCTGAGGGCCGGAAGGTGCTGCCCGGCAGCGGTAGTCGCGTGCCGGGATCTCGCCGTGGGTTCAGCGCTCACCGAAGCTGATCGACAGCGGGTCCGGGCCGCTCGGGGCGACCACCGCGGTCATCGGCGGGTCCGGCACCGGCCGGTCCGCCCCGGCGTAACCCAGCCAGCCGGTACCGACGAACACCGCCACCAGTAGCGCGGTGGGTAGTTCCGGTAGCAACCAGCCGGCCGGAATGGCCGCCAGTCCGGTTTCGGGTGCCGATTGCGCCGTGGAGATCTCCCGCCGGTGCCCCGGCGCGGAGAATCCGGCGCCCGCTGTCGAATCCACGCACCCCGCACGCGAACTCGCGATCGACATCGACCCACCCGGCCGATCCGGAACCAGCCCTCGCACTCGAACCTCCATCGCTTCGAGCGTCCCAGCCCGTTTGCCGGGATACCGCCGAAGTCCACAGTGCCCCATCACCGAAGACGCCACACCGGTTATGGTCAGGACTTTCGGCGTGTCTCCGAATGTTTGCTGAATACCGGTCGGTAGCTAATCATCGAGCCCGCAGTGGTCAAGATCGTGGCCGCACACTCGCATTCGGCCACTGTGGCGGGCACGCACCACCGGGGAAGGTCTGCACCTCGAAGTGCCAGTACTCATTGGTGAAGGTCTGGCACAGCCCCCACCGGTTTCCGTTGTCCCGCAACCACTGCGCACCCCGCTGCGGCCCGACGTCGATCGCCCTGCCGGTCACGTGCGTGGACTCGTCCGGCGGCAGCACCCATTGCCGCGCGGCGTCCGGACTGCCATAGGTCGCTATTCCCTGCTCCCACAGCTGTTCTTGTTCGTCGCGAGTGCGACGGCCGGACACGATCGACAGTGGCACTCCCTCGCTGTGCGCCTGCTGTTCGGCGAGCGTGTAGGCCACCGCCAGAATCGGATCCAGGCCCTCGCTGCCGGCGGCCGATCCGGTGGGCAGGGGTGCGGCCATCGCGGGGGCGGCGGCACCGGCCAGCGCGATTGCGGCTACCGCCACTGTTCCGGCAAGTCCTCGCAGCATGGGTGCGATCGTAACCAGCACCGGGCACCGCGGGGTGGCGGCCCCGCGACCGTCACGCGTGTCGCAAGGCCGCACCCGGACCGTTACCCGATGCCGTGCAAAGCGGTCGTGTGCCCTGTCCGACGACGAGGAGGTTGTCGTGGCTCTTCAGCTCACCGCGAATTCCCTGGTGCCGCTGGCCGCCGTAATCGGCGCGAGCGCCTTGGCCGCGCTGGCACCGTCGCGCACGCGCCGGATTCCCGCACATACCGACGAACTCACCCGGCGCAGGCCGGCGCGCCGGGGCAGCGTCACCACCGGGCGGCACCGGGCGGTGCGCACCGCGCGTCGCGCCCGGTTGCCGCACTGACGGCGAGAAGGCGTTTTCAGACCCGTTCTTTGGACCGCGTCCGCACCCGCAGAGCGATCGGCTTCTGCGTCTCGGCGAAGAAGTCGTTGCCCTTGTCGTCGACGACGATGAAGGCCGGGAAGTCCTCGACCTCGATCTTCCAGACCGCCTCCATACCCAGTTCCGGATATTCGAGGACCTCGACGTTCTTGATGCAGTCCAATGCCAGGCGGGCCGCGGGCCCGCCGATCGACCCGAGGTAGAAGCCGCCGTGCTCATTGCACGCCTTGGTCACCTGCGCCGAGCGGTTGCCCTTGGCCAGCATGACCAGCGAGCCGCCGGCCGCCTGGAACTGATCGACATAGGAATCCATCCGGCCCGCCGTGGTGGGGCCGAACGAGCCCGAGGCGTAACCCTCGGGCGTCTTGGCCGGTCCCGCGTAGTAGACGGCCATATCCCGCAGGTACTGCGGCATCGGCTCGCCGGCGTCGAGCCGCTCCTTGATCTTGGCGTGCGCGATATCGCGCGCCACCACCAGCGGACCGGTCAGCGACAGCCGGGTCTTCACCGGATACTTCGACAGCTCGGCGCGGATCTCCGACATCGGCCGGTTCAGGTCGACCTGCACCACATCGCCGCCGAGAATGGCCTCGGTCTGCTCCGGAAGATATTGTGCCGGTTCGGTTTCCAGCTGTTCCAGGAATACGCCCTCGGGGGTGATCTTGGCCAGTGCCTGCCGGTCCGCCGAGCAGGACACCGCGATCGCGACCGGACAGCTGGCACCGTGGCGCGGCAGTCGGATCACCCGCACATCGTGGCAGAAGTACTTGCCGCCGAACTGCGCGCCGATACCGAAGGATTGGGTCAGCTTGAAGACCTCCTCCTCCAGTTCCAGATCCCGGAAACCGTGCGCGGCCATCGACCCCTCGGTGGGCATGGTGTCGAGATAGTGCGCGGAGGCGTATTTGGCTGTCTTCAAGGCGAATTCGGCACTGGTGCCGCCGATGACGACCGCGAGGTGGTACGGCGGGCAGGCCGCGGTGCCCAGTGAGCGGATCTTCTCGTCGAGAAATTCCAGCATCCGGACCGGATTCAGGATGGCCTTGGTCTCCTGGAACAGGAAGGACTTGTTCGCCGAACCGCCGCCCTTGGCCATGAACAGGAACTTGTAGGCCGGATGGCCGGGATCGCCCGGGGTGGAATACAACTCGACCTGCGCGGGCAGATTCGAGCCGGTGTTCTTCTCGTCCCACATGGTGATCGGCGCCAGCTGCGAATAGCGCAGGTTGAGCTTGGTGTAGGCGTCGAATACCCCGCGCGAGATCCATTCGGAGTCGTCGGCGCCGGTGAGCACGCCCTCGGACTTCTTGCCCATGACGATCGCGGTGCCGGTGTCCTGGCACATCGGCAGGATGCCGCCGGCGGAGATGTTGACGTTCTTGAGCAGATCCAGCGCCACGAACCGGTCATTGCCCGAGGACTCCGGATCGTCGATGATCTTGCGGAGCTGAGCCAGGTGCGCGGGACGCAGGTAGTGGCTGATGTCGTGCATGGCCTCGGCGGTCAGCATCCGCAGCACATCGGGCTCGACCTGCAGGAAGGTGCGGCCACCCGCCTCGAAGGTATGCACGCCCTCGGTCGTCAGCAGCCGGTAGGGCGTGTCGTCGGCTCCGGTGGGCAGCAGATCCGAATAGCGGAACTCAGGCGCGGTCACGAATCGCACTCCTTGTATCTCTACGGGTGCACTCGGTATCTCGGCGGGTGCACTCGGCCGGGCAGTCCGATCGCCCGCGGCCGAAACAACGATCCGACTCTAGACAGCACAGCTTCCCCGGCAGATGTCAGGCCAGCCTAATCTGCGTTGCCGAGCGCAAAGGTTGCACCTTCAACGTGGTAGGTGTAGGAGTCGTTCCCGAACGGCGACTTCGGGTGTCGCCGACAGTGCGCGATATCGGCTGTCGCCGACAGCGGGAAGGCAATAGCATGACCACGCACAAACCTGGAGAGGAATCGTGACCGAATCCCGTTGGCTCGACGACATCGAAACCCGGGCCTGGCTCGGGTTCGTCTTCACCCGCGATCTGATCGCCGCGGCCGTCGGCCGCGATTCGCTACGCGCCTCCAATCTCACCTACGTCGAGTACACGGTGCTCGCGCGGCTGGCCGACACACCCGAGCTACGGCGCAGTTTCGCCGAATTGGCGGCGGTGCTGGAGTGGTCGCAGAGCAGGCTGTCGCATCAGATCACCCGCATGGAGAAGCGCGGCCTGGTGGCACGGGAGTCCCTTCCCGACGATGCCCGCCGCACGGCCGCGGTACTCACCCCGAAGGGGGCGGAGGTGCTGGCCACGGCCGCTCCCGCCCACGTCGACAGTGTCCGGCGGCACATGATTGATGTCCTCGACCGGGACCAGCTGGCCGCACTCGCCGACATCTACGACACCCTGCTCACCCATCACCGCGCACCCGATCACGACGGCGTCGATTGCATCGATCATCGTGGCTCGCCGGCCCATGCACAGCGCCGGCCGACACCGCAACCGAGCTGAGCGTGGCCG
>CAWAJX010000011.1:0-11262 GCA_963782405.1 uncultured Actinomycetota bacterium | reverse complement strand
GGTATGCCGAGTTGTTCCACGCCCTTGTTCACCGGCAGCGAACGAGCGCGGCCACGGCCGGGATGTTGGGCGACCGTTCGCTCCACGGTCCACTTCTCGTTGCTGAGAAATCGCCACCGCGGGAGCAGAATCGAGCACCGTCGGTCCCCGCCGGCCCCTTCGAACGACCTGTGGGGTTGTTCAACGCATCACAGGTGGTATTTAGTGCACGTTTCATCGCACACCGGCGCGACGGATTTCTACGGCATCGCCGACATCGCACGACCCGAGCACGAGTTGCTCGAACATCTCGACACCTTCATCGACACCATGCGCGCCGAGGAACCCTATGTCGTGGGCTTCCCCGGCAATCTGGAATTCCGGTTCGGTCGGCTCGCCGGATTGCTGGACATCTTCGTCAACAATGTCGGCGATCCGCACACCGAGAAGTCCGCGGTGAGCGCCAAGGCGATGGAACGGAGCGTGGTCGACTTCATGGCCCGCCTGGGAAATGCCGACCCGGACGATATCTACGGTTACGTCGCCGCCGGCGGCAGTGAGGCGAATCTGTTCGGCCTGGACCGCGGATGCGAACTACTGCCCGAGGCCAAGATCTACTGCAGCGCGGCAGCGCACTATTCGATTCACAAGAACGCTCGGTTGATGCGCACGGAACTGGTTGTGGTCGACTGTGATTCGCACGGCCGGATGGATGTCGAGGCGCTGGCACGAGCCTGCGACAGCGACCGCGGCCGGGGAGCGGTCGTGGTCGCCACCATAGGTACCACCATGACCGGTGCGGTCGACGATGTGGATGGGATCATCGCGGCCGCCGGGACGGCCGGACCGGTCTATGTGCACGCCGACGCCGCACTCGGCGGACTGGTGGTGCCATTCACGCCGGCGGGCGCTACCTGGGGTTTCGCCCGGCCCGAGGTCGGAAGTATCGCGGTCAGCATGCACAAGGCGCTGGGGATGCCGGTGCCGTGCGCGCTCGCGCTGTGCCGATCCCATCTGGTGCGGTCCGAGGTACACGGCGAATACGTCGGCGCGGGGGATTCGACACTCGGATGCTCGCGCAGCGGCCTGGCGGCCATCCTGATCTGGTATTCGCTGGCGAGCCAGGGACGGGCCGGACTGGCCGAGAATATCCGGCGCGCACTCGACACCGCGGGTTATGCGGCCAAACGCCTGGCAGATGCTGGGCTGAGCCCGGAACTGGAATCCGATTCGATCATCGTCGTATTCGACCGGCCACCGGATTGGGTCTGCCGCAAATATCACCTGGCAACCGTGGGCGACCGCGCCCACCTCGTCGCCGTGCCGCACGTCACGATGGAGATCGTCGACGAGCTGTGCCGTGACGCCGCGACCGGCAGGTGATCCGATGCTCGATCCGCGCAACCCGGCCGAACAGGCAGTACTGACCTGGCTGAGCGACTATGTGATGCGGCCACACCCCGAACTGGGGCGTCGGGGACCGATCTGCCCGTTCGTACGGCCCGCACTCATCAACGACTGCCTGTTCATCGACACCGCTGCATGGGAGCCCGGCGCGGGCCTCGCCGATCTGGAGCGGATCGCCGAGGCGGCGATGACGCACTTCCACACTCTGGCAACGCAATACGGCGACAAGGAGCTGGTGGCGCTGGTGGTCGCCATTCCCGGGCTGCCGCCCGACCAGTGGGATCTCATTCGATCTGGTCCACCCACGGCTCAAAGATCGCGCGGTCGACGAGGGCCTGATGATCGGTCAGTTCCATCCCGAATGCGCCGCACCCGCCGCCCGCAACGGGGGGTTCCCGGTCAACCGCGCGCCGATCCCGCTGCTCGTCTTCCGCAGAATGGCGGTCCACGACATCCTGTTTCTGGCCGAGGACCCGCAGTGGTTTCACTCGTATCGCACCCGCTTCGCCGGCTACTACGACACCGCGCAGGTGCGGGAGCCGCACCTGCGTGGCGCCTACGCCGAGGCCCTCGAACGGCATTCGGTCGTCCCGAACAGTTCCGAGTGAGCAGATGGACACAACCTGAGGCGGTTGAGCTATTTGCGGGCCCGGACGTCCGCTGCGGAATACACATCACCGTTCTCCGCGCCCAGGCTCGCGAGCAAGCGCAGCCCGTCTTCAGCGGGAGTACCGGGTGCGGCGGACAACACCAGCAACTCCATGCCCGACCCGTCCGGCAGCGCGAAGTTCTCCTGATGCAGTTCCAATAGTCCGACCAGGGGATGCCGATACGCCTTGCGGCCGTGCGCCCGGGCGCGCACGTCCGCACGAGCCCAGAGCCGGCGGAAACGCTCGCTGCCCATCGACAATTCACCGATGAGCGAAGCCAGGCGCGGGTCGTCGGGATATTTGCCGGCCGCCAGGCGCAGATGCCCGACCGCGTCGAGTGTGCAGGTCTCCCAGTCCGCGTAGAGGCCGCGGTCGGCTTCGTCGAGGAAAAGGTGGCGAGCGGTATTCAGTCCCGGCATCGGCCTGCCGTACAGCAATCCAGCGAGACGGTTCCCAGCCAGGACATCGAGCCGGTGATCCATGATCAACGCGGGCGCGCCGGCGACCAGGTCGAGCACCCGCAGCAATTCGGGCCGAATCCGCCCGCCCGGTGTCTTCGCGCGGGGTCGAGGCCGCCGCGCGAGGCGTTGGAGGTGCTCGCGCTCGGTCTCGTCGAGACCGAGAACGCGGGCGAGTGCGGCCAGGACCTGCTCGGAGGGCTGGGTCGCGCGCCTCTGTTCCAGGCGGACGTAGTAGTCGACGCTGACGCCCGTCACCTATCAGTTACATAATCTGCGGCGTACGCTGGTGTTATGGCACCGAAACAGCGTGTATCGAAGTCGAAGAAGTCCGCCAAGCCCGAACCCGCGTGGCTGGTGAAGATCAACCGGGCGCTTGCCGAAGCGACGGCCGGGATGGACCCCGCCACGCTGGTGGTGGGGTATGTGCGTATCTCCGAAGCGGACAAGGAGGAGGGCGTGGAATCGCAGGCGCACAAGCTTGTGGAGTACGCGCGCGATAACGGGATTGCGTTGTCGCACATCTATTGCGACAACGATCTGTCGGGTGCGAAGGCGGATCGGCCCGGTTTCGTGGCGATGTCGCGGTTGGTGCGCAAGGGCCCGGCGAAACGGGTGCTGATGCGCGATGTGGATCGTTTGGCGCGTGATTACGACATCGGTTACGAGTTGTTCACGCTGGGTTCGAAGCAGGGTGTGATCTATTCCGGCGTCGCGAACGGGAAGACCTATGACCTCGCCTGCGACGACGATGACCGTAGTTCGTTCTGGCTGAAGATCGATGAGGCGGCGAAGCGGCGGGCGGTGGACCGTAAGAACTTGAAGACGATGATCACTCGCCATGCGGCACAGGGACGCCAGCACGGGGGTTCGCGGTGTTTCGGGTACGGGGTGAACTACGGGCCGCACCCGATCACCGGTGAGGACATCATCGACCGCAACGGGCTGTGCGCGCCGGAGGTGGACGTGCTGCGTGAGGGCCGAGACCGGATATTGAACGGTGAGACGCAGAAGTCGATCGTGGAAGATTTCAACCGGCGCGCCATCACCACGGCCGAGGGCGCGTTGTGGGCTGTCGGTGGGTTCGGGCGGCAGATGCTGCTGGAACGCTATGTCGCCTACGACTCCGGCGAACACATCGACCCCGTGACAGGTGAGCGGTGCGCGTGCCTGGACAACCCGGAAGGCAACGGAACTCGTGTCCACCGGCCCGAGGGCGGACCGGAAACGCGGCACCGGGGGACGTGGCCCGCGATATTCACCCGCGCCGAGCACGACGCGATGCGCGGAATGCTGCGCAAGCACTCGAAGGTGAAGAACCCGAACATGCCGCGTCAACGCAACGGCGACTATTGGATGACCGGTCTCGCGGTATGTGGCGGGCGGTGGCCGGACGGGCGCGCGTGTGGTCACGGGCTGATCGGGCAGATCCTTCAGCGCAAACACAAGGGCGGCAACGGCGCGGTGCGGGTGAACGGGAAGTTCACGGCGAATCCGGAGGCGGGGGAGCCGATCGTGGTCAAGGTTCCCCGGTACCGGTGCGAGCCGTTCAACGCCAAGCGTCAGCCGACCGGATGCGGCACGGTGTATCGGGACGCGGCGGCGTTGGAGACCTACGTCGCCGAACAAGTGATCGCGATGTACGAGAACCCGGACGTAGTGGCGAAGGTACGCGCGGAGGCCATCGGCGACGACTCCAAAGCGTTGGAGGTGCGCGGTCGGATCGAGCTGTACGACGGTCAGCACAGGGAGTTGGTGAACAGCCAAATCGAGGCGATGGCCCGCCCGGGGTATTCCGCGACGCGGTACGAACGCCAGCTGGACGCGATCGAGGCCACACTGTCCACGCTGCGCGCGGAGTTGGACACGTTGAGCAGCGACGACACACGAGAGTTGCTGGACGACTTGGACTCCGATGGTGGCATTCGCAAGCTGTGGGCCTCTCGGGGTTCGCGGTGGAAGCTGGACATGGCGTCGCGGCTGATCGAACGGGTCATCGTCGAACCGGTGAACGTCTATTCCGCGACGTTCACCGATCAGACCGGCAAGACCTGGCGGTTCGATGAGAGCGCCGTCGACATCCGGTGGCGGTTCTAATCGCCCCGGCGGGCATTGATCAGGAACCGCGCCATGCCCGCGAGAACTTCGGGATCTTCGACAGTGGCCGGAAGCCCCTGACGGGCACGTGAGGCGGCAACACGACGGCGGGTCTCGTCGCTGGTCGGCCCGACCCACGCCCCGCCCGGACGACTGGGACCCGATCCGGGCGACTGGTCGGGCACAGCGGCGGCAGCCGTGCGGCATCGGCGCGCACGGCGCGGGCGGCGCGTCCGGGAATCGGCGGCGGGGGCAGGAGTGCGGTCGGCAGACATGCGGGACTCCGGGTGATCGACGACAGGAGATCGTTCACCAGGAGGACTCCGGGTTGCGGGCCCGGAATGGACACCCGCACCGCCCCCGACGTGTTGACCCTGTTTGTATGCCATACAACCTGGACATGTTGCACGCCGTGAAATAGGCCCTGAACTGCATGTATACGGTGTTCGGGGTGGGCTATTCTTAGGCGGCCCCGGAACGGCCCACTGATCGGCCCCCCGATCGGCCCCCGCATCGGCACCCGCAACAGAACCCGACTCGACACCGACGAATCGATCCTCACCGGCTTGCCGGACACGAGCCGATTCCCAGCGCCGCGACCATGCCGGGCCCGGCGATCACGAACATCTGAAACCGCCGATCGCCGGGACGCGGACTGCCGCCGCAGGATGTCGCCTCCGCGATCGAAAGGCGGGTGAACGGGGCAGTGAAAGCCGCACACCGCAGCGACCACGCCCGTCTCGTCACCCGGCAGTACAGGACGACGCACATGATCGACATCGCGGACGGTCAGGGAGGCAACACAAATAGCCACCCTCGCCCGAGTACGACCAGATGTTGTGGGCCCGGATTGGACACCCGCGCCGCCCCCGACCGTGTTGACCCTATTTGTATCTCTATACAGCCTGGACATGTTGCACGCCGTGAAATAGGTCCTGACCTGCATGTATGTGGCCGATGGGGTGGGCCGATCTCAAGCGGCCCACCTAAAGGCCCATCTATCGGCCCACCTATCGGCCCCCGTATCGGCACCGGCCACAGCGCCGACTCGGCACTGAAGAGTCACCCCTCACCGGCCCACCCGAAAAGGACCGATCCCCGGCGGCACAACCATGCCAGGCCCGGCCGTCACGACCATCTGAACCTCGGAGCGCACGAGCGTGGACCGCCGCCGGTCGGGGTGTCGCCCCCCGCGATCGAAAACCCTTGCCGGGGAGGCCACAGAAGCCTGTCGGGATTTCCGCCCAGCCGACTCGCCCCCGTTGTCCTGCGGTGTTGCGGCCACACGGGTCGCCCGTTCACTACCCCGCTCTAGCTGGGCGGGTGAATGGGGTACCGAAGGGGCGAGTGAACGGGGCAGTGAAAGCCACAGCCGCCTCACCGCGGTGCCACGAGCACGCCGGCCGCACGGCAGGCGAGCACGCCGGCACGGTTCCGGCTCGCTCGCCCTCGCCGCCCGACGCTCGCCTACTTGCCCGAGTCGTCGGCAGGCACCGACTCGGGCGGCGGCGGTGCCGCCGGTCGCAACGGGATCGCTCTGCGACCGACTTGATAGCGGTCGCCGAATGGTTTCAGATACGTCGACGGGCGATCCACCAAAGCGCGTGCTTCGCCTTCGGTGTACGGCCCGTACACCGCTGACGGATACGTGCGGCCCGCGCCATCGTCGTGATAGACCAGCACACCCCACGCCGACGTCCAGCGCGAGAGCAAACGAACAATCCGGTCATCCTGATCCCACCAGTCCAAGCCCCGGCCGAACTCGTCGAACGGCACCTCCGGCATCATCGGCTCCCGCGAATCGACCGACCGGGCGCGACCGGACCGGCCCCGCCCAGCCTGTCCTGAACGTGGTTCACGCCGACGGCTCGGGCAGCATCGCGAAAGTGGTCCGGCCGATGTCGGTCAGCCGGTAGATCGCCTCGCGTTCACGACGGCCGGTGTCGGCCGTCTCGCCGGTGCCGACGACGTAGCCGTGACGGCACAACCAGTTCAACGACCTCGTGACCCCGATACGGGACAGGTCGTGTTCCTGACACAGACGCTCGGCCCACCATTCTCCGGTGTCGCCCATCGCTCGCAGCACCCGAACCGTGTACGCGCTGAGCCGATTCAGACCGAACACCCTCGCCTGCTCGCTCACCGCGCACCACAAGCTGTGATACTCCGGCAGGACGGCCCGCATCTGCGCCAATGCCACGCCACCGGGGAACACGACGCCGCCGGGCTCGCACGACTCAGCATCGATCGCGCCGAACCGCGTCGCCTCGATACCGTTGACGTCGTCGCCGGTGAGGCTCAACACGGTGATCTGCCCGTCGTACAAAACCCAGTCCGCGCGACACTGGTCGAGGGTGGTTGTGCTGAAATCGATAGTCACCGGGCATCCTCCGATATCTCGAATCCTGTTACACGCTCACGAATTTCGGCGTTCGACGCCGTACATGTCCGTCCGTCGCGGCGCAGATGGTCCACGATGAACAGATCGATAGCCGTGCCCCGAACCTGAACCTCCCGGCCGCACTCGGGGCAGACGGTCCGTAACAAACGATCCAAGTCCACCCCGGGACCAACCCACACAATCCTCCGATCGCTCACACCGATTCCCTTCTTGTTCAACACGATTCAGAATGCTTTCCACCGAGTTGTCCCGAGCGACACCCCGCGCGACCCGCTCCGGCCAGACCACCGCGAGCCCGATCACCACCAACGGAATGCCGACAACGGCGACGAGCCCCCACCCCTGCGCAGTCATGACCGATTGCTGTCCGGAACAAGTCGTTTCGCCTCGATCAGCCGCGCTTTCGCCTGCTGTTTCACCGGACAGACACACAACGCGCAGTCGATATGCACCTGCATCACCGCGTGGGCAAAACCGGTGGTCATGACCGGTACACGATCGTGATTCATCACCCCATACATTCCTGATTCCTCCGATTCGGGCGGGCTGGGAAATAGCGACCAGCGTCACAATCGAACAAGCGCATCAGCGAAACGCCTGATCAGCTCCGGCGGCAACAACTCCGCCGTAACGCCGGACACCAACAACGGGCACATGTCCTGCCCTGAAACACGTTGCGGCAGACGACAAGACGTAGGGATGTCCCCGATGGCGAGCGCATCCCCGCAGCGCGGAGCCCGCAGCGCGCGAGCCGGACCTATCAGGAGATTTACGGTTTGCTGAGGCATGGGGATATGGTGCGCCGCGTGATCAGAACGGGAAACCCAAATCGGTCTGCGCATTCGGGTCTGTGCAAAGTTCCAGCAGGGTGTGCATCCCGCCCGTATCATGTATCCCAAAATGGGATAGACCAGCTCAGGCCAGTGGGATAGCTAGGGGAGCACATATGCCACCGAGGCGAACGGAACCCAACACCAGCACGACGTTGCCGCGCCGACAGCTCGGCCGTGCGCTACGAGACGCTAGGCAGAGGCTCGGCCAGACGCTCGAGCAAGCCGCCGACGCCATGCAAGAAGTCGGCCGATCCACTCTCAATCGGCTCGAACTTGGCGAGGTCGAGAAACCCAAGCCGTATTTGATCGAATTCATTTGCAAGTACTACGGTCTGCCTGATGACGAGATTCAATTTCTGAAAGCCCTTGCTTCGCAAACGAATACGAAATCATGGTGGCAGGGGTCGCGAGATCTACTCGCCAAAGGCTTCGACACGTATATGGGTTTGGAGTCATCCGCCGAACGGCTCTACGTCTATCAGTCGCTGATCATTCCAGGCTTGCTGCAAACCGCAGAGTACGCGCGAGCACTCGGGGCAGCTCCGTTCGGCGCACTCGATTCGCAAGAGGCGATAGAGCAGCGCGTTGCACTACGAGTACAACGTTCCGCGATCCTGACCCGGCATCATAAACCTATCCGAGCCGAGTTTCTGATCCACGAATCCGTGCTGCACACAATAGTAGGATCGCCCAAGATCATGGCTGCCACTTGTCGGCACCTGGCCGATTTGAGCACTCGCGAGAATGTTTCCATTCGCATACTGCCAAGTAGTGCAGGGTTTCCCGCCGCCGGTCCACACAATCCGTATATCCTCCTCGACTTCCCGAGCGACCCGCGCGGGAACACTGAGCCCTCGATTGTCTACACTGAAACTACAGTCGGCACGATGTTCTTTGAAGACGACGATGACCTCAAAACATTTCGCGAGATTCACGATGTCATTCGAAGCGCCTCGCACGAGGAACAAAATTCACGAGATCTGCTCAGGCAGATAGCAGCAAGGAGATACAAACAGTGACCATCGACCTTTCCGGCGCGCAGTGGTTCAAGTCCTCGCGCAGCGCGACGAACAAGGAATGCGTCGAGATCGCTTGGCTCGACGCAGGGCATGTTGGCGTCCGCGACTCCAAGAATCCCGACGGCCCAGCACTTGTTTTCACCCCCGGCGATTGGGATAAATTCACCAGGAACATAAAGGGTGGCAAATTCGACCACTGAGGCAATACAACCCGTTAGAATAAGAGAGACGACCCCGGCCCGGGGTCGTCTCTCTTGCTCTAACAGTGAATTGCCATCACTCGCCGGGAAGCCCGAGAGGCTTCATGCAGGGAATCGCCGATTACCGATGAGATAATTCAATTCAGCGCGAACTCAGTATGAACTCAACCGTGTACCGCACATTTCCCGGAGCGGTGGTATGTCCATTAGTTGCCGTGAAGTCGCATTTCGCTTTCAATGTATACTTTCGATCCAATTGAAGCCCCGTTACCGCCGAATGCCACCAGTAATCCGCAGGTATGGAAGGATGGAAATCGTGGTAACCACTCTTTCCGATCACCGAAGCACCACACGACATCGGGCCTTGCACAATGGCCTGAACAGACGGCGATAAACGAAGCGACCAGATCAGACGATTGCCGCCGTCTGCATTCTGCGCGGCATAAATTACCTCACCGGTAAATGTGCCATGCTTTCCCTCGTAGCGATAACTTTGATCTCCCGGATGATAATTATAAGATCCTGGCGCGGTTCCTGGCTCGGCCGCAGCCTGTGGCGCGGGTGTTAAAAATGTTGCGGCACAAGCCAACAACACTGCCAGTAGGACGACTATCCTTTGCGCCTGCGCACGGACAACGCTCGACATTCGTATTCCCCCTGTGGAACATTCTCGATCTCAACATCGACTGAATCGCCCTCACTCAGCGCGAAAACGTCCCCCTTGTCCACAGTGGACAAGTGAAACCACGCCAGTGAGCCGTCCGCCCGAGTCAGCACCCCGGTGCCGTTGCGGATGTTCCAGCGGTAGACCGTCGCACGTTCCATGACCCGCCCCCTTCGCTGCGCCGTGTGATTGACCAGACCGAGCAATCTTCGCATGGCCCTGCCACTTCCGTAGCTACAATATCGAACCCACCTGCACATGGACCCCATTTCCGACGCTTACAGGACGGCCGACCGGTGGGAGTACGTAGCCGAACTGTGACCCCGGACAGGTGCGCCACCTCCTCGCGGCGCAACCCCTCGACCCGGCGGCGACTGTCGGTGGGGATCCCGACGGTCTCCGGGTCGACCCGGGAACGCCGGGTCCGTAGAAATCCCGCGAGATCGTCCATATGCCCAGTATGACCGCGATCTCGCCGGCGAAGGTGGTCCTGCCGTTACCAGGAAGTCCCGTCCGACGGTGACGGCGCCCCTGAATATCGGGCGCCGCGACGGCCAGGCTCGGAAGCGTCCGCCCCACCGTGCCGTGAAGCGGCGGCCCGAGGAGGCGGCGTGCGCCACACCGCAAGGCCCCGCGAGCAGCACCATGCACAGGAGTACCCATGAAGACGCTGATCGTCCATGCGCACCCGGAGCCGAAGTCGCTCAATAGCTCGCTGAAGGACCTCGCGGTGTCCACGCTGGAAAGCGCCGGGCACGAAGTTCGAGTGAGCGATCTGTACGCGATGAACTGGAAGGCCGTCGCCGACGCCGCCGACTACGGTCCCGAGGCATCGAGTCCGCTGCGGGTCGCCCGGGACTCCGGCCGTGCCTTCGACGCCGGGTCACTCTCCCCGGACGTGCGCGCCGAACAGGAGAAACTGCTGTGGGCGGACATGATCATCTTCCAATTCCCACTCTGGTGGTACACGATGCCCGCGATTCTCAAGGGCTGGGTGGACCGAGTGTTCACCTCCCACTTCGCCTACGGCGTCGGCGAGCACAGCGACACCAAGTATGGCGAACGCTACGGTGAAGGCACCCTCGCGGGCCGCAAGGCCCTGCTGTCGGTGACCATCGGCGGACCGGAATCGCATTACGCCGCACGCGGAATCAACGGCCCGATCGACGATCTACTGTTCCCGATCCACCACGGCATCCTCTACTACCCAGGCATCGAGCCGCTGCCACCGTTCGTCCGCTACGGCGCCGACCGAATGACCGACGAAGATTACCCGGACATCGCCAAGGCGTGGGAGCAGCGTCTGCTCACCCTGGAATCGACCGAGCCGATCGCCTTCCGAGGCCAGAACTTCGGCGATTACGAGATCCCCTCATTACATCTGAAGCCGGGCCTGGAACCGTTGGGGCACAAGGGGTTCGGGCTGCACGTGCGTGGGTGACCGCGACGGTGCATCGTGGAACTGAACCGCCGCGGTCGAGATCATCGCGGTTCTGGATCGGCGGGCGCGCGGCACAACCCGTCCGCCGAGCACCGACCCGACTGTGATCGGCT
>CAWAJX010000010.1:0-1333842 GCA_963782405.1 uncultured Actinomycetota bacterium | reverse complement strand
CCCCAGCTCACGATCCGGCGTCGATGCAAATCCCGCATGGTCTGCGCCGCCTGTCACGAATCCGCCCGCTCCGCGGCACGCTGTGCCGTGACCGGCCTTCGGACATCGCGGCGCGGTCCACGCTGGACGGTCCATATCTGTTGCATTCCAAGGTATTTCCCGAATTATGGCATGCCCGGTAACCGGGGCCGGTGGGCCGGAGAATTCCGGGTGGTACGGGAATTCCGCGGCTGGTTCTTCCCGGCTACCGGGACTGACACCAGTAGACTCGGAACGTCCCGCGTTCTGAATGGCCAAGTGCCCGAATCGAATACAGAACCGCCGGACCTTTGTATTGGGGACAGAATTTTGAGCGCCGCCACTGGGTGGCTTCCAGAAACAGGCTCAATCAATAGGGAGGCTAACGATATGCGCGTCACCGGTAGTACCCTCGCCCGCCGTGCGCTCGGTCGCGAACTGCGCCGCCTTCGCGAGGCGCGGGGCGTCAAACAGGCCGCAGCGGCGCGGGCAGCGGAGACCTCACCGCAGTCGATCGGGCGTATCGAGGAGGGCCGGTCGACCAGAACAACCGGCTTGCAGGTCAACGCCCTCTGCGACTACTACAAGGCATCCGATAACGAGCGGAGGACACTGCTGGCGCTCGTGTCCGAGGTCCGTGCAGCCCGTGAACGCGGAGGAGGGTGGTGGCGAGCCTATGCCGATGAACTGGCCACCGACTTCGACCACTACCTCGCCCTCGAAGAGGCATCGAACCACTTCACCGCGTGGAAGCTGACTGTCGTGCCGGGCTTGCTCCAGACCCCCGACTATCGGCGAGCCTTGGCCTGGGCGGAATCCCCCGATGTGCCGACCGAGCAGATCGAGATGCGTATCGAAGTGGCCACTCACCGGCAGACGCGTCTCGAGGATCCGAATTTCGCTGTCGACATCCTTCTCCACGAAGCGGCCTTGCGAGACCAGGTCGGCGGGCCGGGCGTTGCGGCAGACCAACTGAGGCACCTCGCGGACGCATCTGAACTGCCGCAGGTCTCAGTGCGCGTGGTGCCGTTCGGCGCTCCCAGGCACCTCGGCTCGATGGTCGGATCGTTCATCCTTCTCGAGTTTCCCGACCTCCCGCATTCGAAGTTGACCGAGCCTCCCATCGTGTACGTCGAGGAGTATGCGGGTGATCTGTACCTCGAACGCGCAGAAGAGATTGCCCGTTATAGGCATGCGCTGCAAGAGATCAGCCGTGTAGCGTTGGATCAACGAAGTTCCCGGGACCTGATCCTGGCTGTAGCGAAGGAGTTCGCGTGAGCGCTGATCTATCCGGAGCCGAGTGGTTCAAATCGAGTCGAAGCAGCTCCCAGAAGGAGTGCGTCGAAGTAGCCCACCTGACCGAAAACATGGTCGGCGTCCGCGATTCCAAGAACCCTACCGGCCCCGCCCTCGTCTTCGCCCCCGCCGAGTGGGACACCTTCACCGGACATCTTCGGAGCGGCGCGTTCGATATTTCCTGATCCCTTGCGAGACAGGGGTTTTCACTCCTGACCCCCTCGTCTCGCACAACAGGATCGGGCACAACGGCGCGACGGCCGGTCACGAACGTCACCGGCTGACCGTGAGGATGACGGCAGACCGGGGCAGTGCGGCCAGACCGCGCACTACGGTTCATCGGGTCGTGCGCTGCGCCCGGTGCATACCGGCACTGTGTGCCGCCCGGCGATGAATTTCGAATGTCTGCTCCGTCTATCACTACATGGATGCGACGAATCTCGAAAACCGGGCCGAAGCACCCGTCCAGGAGTGGGCTTCGGTCACGCAGGTACTCGACAGCGGGCTCGACGGGGCGCCCGGCTCCGGCGGGCCGGACCGGTTCACCACCTGGCTCACGACGCTCAATGCCGACGGGTCGCCGCATGTGACGGCGGTGGGCGCGGTCTGGGTCGATGGCACGTACTGGTTCCAGACCGGCGACCCGACCCACAAGGCCCACAACGTCGCTCGCGATCCGCGCTGCAGTCTGGCCGTGTCGGCACCGGATTTCGATCTGGTGGTCGAGGGCACCGCGGCGAAGGTCACCGATACCGCGACGATCGCCCGGGTCGCGGCGGTGTGGGCGGCGGGCGGCTGGCCGTGCGAGGTCGACGCCTCGGGCACCGGACTGACCGCGCCGTTCAACGCGCCCGGACAGGGCCCGGCACCGTGGTTCGTCTACCGCGTCACGCCGCGCTCGGCTACCTCGGTCTGCAATGTGGAGCCCGGCGGCGCCACGCGCTGGACGTTCTGAACGGTTCAGCGCGGCACATTGCGCAGATTCGACCGCGCCATATTGATCATCCGTCCCACACCGCCGGTCAGCACGATCTTGCTGGCCGCGAGCGCGAACCCGCGGACCTGAGCGGGGGTGATGTGCGGCGGGAGCGACAGGGCGTTCGGATCGGTGACCAGGTCGACCAGTGCGGGCCCGGGGTAGGCCAGCGCCTCGGCGATGGCGGCACGGATCCCGTCCGGCTCGGTGACCCGGACGCCGTGAATACCGGCGGCACGGGCCACGGCCGCGAAATCGACCGGGGCGTGGTCGGTTTCGAAATTCGGGAGCCCGTCGACGAGCATCTCCAGCCGCACCATACCCAGCGAGGAATTGTTGAACACGATGATCTTGACCGGTAGCCGGTGCAGTGCCACGGTGAGCAGTTCGCCGAGCAGCATGCCCAGGCCGCCGTCACCCGACATCGAGATCACCTGCCGATCCGGGTAGGCGAATTGCGCGCCCATCGCGTGCGGCAGCGCATTGGCCATCGTGCCGTGCAGGAATGATCCGATGACCCGGCGCCGGCCGTTCGGGGTCAGATAGCGGGCCGCCCAGACATTGCACATCCCGGTGTCGACGGTGAAGATCGCGTCATCGGCGGCGAGATCGTCGAGGATATCGGCGGCGTATTCCGGATGAATCGGCTTGTGGTCGGCCACATTCCGGGTATACGCGTCGACCACGTTTTCGAGCAGCCGGTAGTGCTCGCCGAGCATACGATCGAGGAATTCCCGGTCGGGTCCGGGCCGCAGCAGCGGCAGGACGGCACGCAGTGTCTCCCGCACATCGCCGTGAACGGCCAATTTCAGTGGTGTGCGGCGGCCCAGCCGGGCGGCGTCGTGGTCGATCTGGACGGTATTGGTGCCGGGCAGGAATTCGCCGTAGGGAAAGTCGGTGCCGAGCATCAGGACCAGTTCGGCCTCGTGCATCGCCTGATAGCAGGCGCCGTAGCCGAGCAGTCCGCTCATGCCCACGTCGTGGGGATTGTCGAACTGAATCCATTCCTTGCCGCGCAGGCTGTGCCCGATGGGCGCGTGCAGCAGTTCGGCGAGGCGCATCACCTCCTCGTGCGCGTCGCGCACCCCGGCACCGCAGAAGAGAGTGACCGTTCCGGCCGCGTTCAGGGCATCGGCGAGTGCCTGTATCTGTTCCGGTGCGGGCATCACCCGGCCGAGTTCGGTGATCATATTCGTCTCGCCCGTCGGATGCGCCGCCTCCAGTTGGGCGACGTCACCGGGCAGTACGACCACTGAAACCTCACCGCGGGCGAGCGCGCGCTGGATCGCGATCCGCAGCATGCGCGGCATCTGCTCGGGCCGGCTGATCATCTCGCAGTAGCCACTGCATTCGACGAAAAGCCGTTCGGGATGGGTTTCCTGGAAGAACTGGGTGCCGATCTGATCGGAGGGAATATGGGAGGCCAGGGCCAGTACCGGGGCACCGGTGCGATTCGCGTCGTAGAGGCCCTGGATCAGATGGGTATTGCCGGGCCCGCAACTACCCGCGCAGACGGCCAGACGGCCGGTCAGTTGCGCCTGGGCGGCGGCCGCGAAGGCAGCGGCCTCCTCGTTGCGCACGTGCACCCATTCGATCTCGGGATGGCGGCGCACCGCATCGACGATCGGATTCAGGCTGTCCCCCACGACGCCGTAAATACGCTGCACCCCGGCCTGTACGAGAACCTGCACGAATTGATCGGCCACATTCGTCTTCGCCATGCGCTCTCCTCCACCGCTGTGATCGACGGCGCGGGCCGTCGCCCGGAGCCGAGGCTCCTTGTCGGATGAACAGATTCGCGATCGGCATGGATGCTACCGGGCCGGATACGTACTGTTCGCGCCGCGACCGAGCCGCAGCGCCATCGGCTCGTGCCTGCCGCCGTTCGACAGCGCATCCAGAACGGAACATTCGACCTGGCCTGATCGGCAACGCCCCTATCCACCCCGCGAGCGGATCAGCCCGGCTCGTCCGGTTGCCTCACGATCACCTCCGGCTCCGGCGGGCGGCCCGGCCACGGGCGTTCGGCGACCACCGGGAACTGACCGGTGTGGCCGTGCCGGATCGCCGCGATGCGCAGTACTTTCCGGCGTGCCAGGAACCAGCCGCCGACGAGGATCGGTGCCATGATCCCCACCGTCACCACCACCGCCCAGCGCTGAATCGAGTCGCCACCACAGGCCATCAGGACGATCACGCCGATGAGGAATATCAGGGTCGCGATGCCGGTGTAGGGCGCGCCCATCATGCGGTAGGCGGGCCGGTGCGATATGCCGTCGTACCACCGCCGCCACAGCCGCAACTGGCACAGCAGCACCACGATCCACGACACGATGGTGCCGAGCGCGGAAACATTGAGCACGATCTCGAATGCCTTGTCCGGCACCACCGCATCGAGTCCGACACCGAGTGACGCGATCACACCGGCGGCGAGGATACCGACATAGGGCACGCCGCTGCGCGACATCCGGGCGGCCACCGCCGGCGCACTGCCGTTCACCGACATCGAACGCAGAATCCGGCCGGTGGAGTACAGGCCCGCGTTGAGGCTGGAGAACGCCGCGCTCAGCACGATCAGGTTCATCACCGACCCCGCGGCGGGAACACCGATCCGGGCGAAGAAGGTCACAAACGGGCTCTCACCGTCCCGGAATGCCGTGAACGGCAGCAACAATCCCAGCAGGACGAGCGACCCCACATAGAACACCGCGATCCGGGTGATGACCGAATTGATCGCACGCGGCATGATCTCCTCCGGATGCTCCGCCTCACCGGCCGCGATGCCCACCAATTCGACTGCGGCATAAGCGAATACGACCCCAGTCGTGACCGTGATGAGTGGCAGCACTCCGGTCGGCAGCAGACCACCGTGATGCGCGATTACCCCGACGCCGGTGGACTGCCCGCGAATATCGAAACGTCCGGCGAGAAAGATCGTGCCGACGATCAGGAATCCGGTCAGTGCCACGACCTTCACCATGGCCACCCAGAATTCGAGTTCGCCGAACCAGCGCACCGAGATCAAATTCGTCCCGATCACGACGACCAGAACGATCAGTGCGATCACCCAGTGCGGAATCGTGGTGAACGCATTCCAGTACCGCACATATGTCGCGATCGCGGTGATGTCGACGACTCCGGTCATGCACCAGTGAAAGAAATACATCCAGCCGACGACGAAGGCGAGCTTCTCACCGAAGAACTCACGCGCGTACGAGACGAACGACCCCGACGAGGGCCGGTACAGCACCAACTCCCCCAGCGCCCGCAGGACGAAATAGACGAAGACGCCGCAGAGCGCGTAGACGAGGAAAAGTCCCGGTCCCGCGGCCGCCAGACGCCCGCCCGCACCGAGGAACAGTCCGGTGCCGATCACACCGCCGATCGCGATCATCTGTAATTGCCGGTTGCGCAGCGATTTTCGATATCCGTCCTGCTCGGTGTGCAGGACCGCGGCCAGTGCCGACAATTCGACGGGTCGGTGGTCTGAACTCATGACCGGACCTTCCGGTGGACAATATTGAAACTTCAAACAACGTACCGTTATTTAACGGTACGTTCAATGGTGAAATATGGCCATACCGAGCGGTCGGACGTCACATATACGCCATATCAGCTCACCGGAATTCGAATTACGCACCCGCGGTGCGTAATTCGGCTGCCATCCGATACCGTCCGGGGAATTGCCGCCCACCGCGGGCCGGGCGGAGGCTGGCACCGTGAACGATATTCGATACGGACTGCTTCTCCCGGGCGGCGCCGCGCAGCTGGAACAGCGCGATGCCGCCCGCGCGGTCGCGAGACTGGCGGTGACCGCCGAGGATATGGGCCTGGACTCGGTGTGGCTCGGCGATTCGCTCAGCCGCGCCCGCGTCGAACCATTGACACTGCTGGGCGCCGCGGCCGCGATGACCGAGCGGATCACGCTGGGTACCGCCGCACTGATCCCGGCGTTCCGGGACCCGGTACAGGCCGCTGCCACCCTGGCGACCCTGGATCAGCTCGCCGCCGGTCGTCTGATCATCGGGGTGGGTGCGGGGTTCCCGGAACTGAGCCGGCCCGAATTCGACCTCGTGGGAGTCGATTACCGGACGCGGTTCTCACATCTGGACGACACCGTCGCACTCTGGCGGCAGCTGTGGTCGGGGCAGCCCGAATCGTTCCACGGCAGCGTCCTGCACTACGACTGGCTGCCGGAGGTACCGCGTCCGCACACCGCGGGCGGGCCGCCGATCTGGTCGACGGGCATCACGCCGGCCGCACTGACGCGGACCGGCCGCCGATACGACGGGTGGCTGCCCTACCCGCCCGATGTGGACACCTACCGCACGGCGCTGACCGCGGTGCGAACCGCCGCCCACGACGCCGGACGCGACGAAACTGCCCTCACCCCGGCACTTTTCGCGACGGTATACGTCGACGGGCAGCGCGCCGCCGGGCGCGAGGCACTCGAACGCTACTGCGCGGCAACGTATCGGATGCCGCTGGAGACGGTCGAGACCATCCAGGTGCTGATCACCGGCACGGTCGAGGAGATCGCGGCGCAACTCGATCGATACACACACGCCGGCGCCCGCCATATTCTGCTGCGTATCGCCGCCATCGAATCCGCCGATTTCGCAACCCAACTCGACCGCATCGGCCCCCTGGCCGGCCGTCTGCCCGATCGGGCCGCGGTCGGCTAGGACGCCACCTCGCCGAGGATCGCCAGCACCGGCCCGGAGGTGTAGAACGGCTCGAGGCGGGCGCGAATCAACCCCGCCAGCACGCCGTTCCGCTTGGCCGCCTCCACTACCGCGGGGCCGTAGTGCAGGATCTCGGTGCGGATGTCGTCGGCGGACAGGCCCAGTTCGGGCAGCAGTTCACCGAGTGTGTGATCGCCGTACCGGGTGAAGAAGACATCCACGCATTCGTCGAGCAGGACGCCGACGTATTCCTTCTCGCGCGTGGTGACGATGATCCGGTGCACGATCAGAGCCAGTTCACGCAGATCGGCCTGGGACAGATACTCGCGCAGTCCGCTGACGGGTTCACCCGCGTGCAGATCCCAGAACTCCATCGCGGCGCCGTGCACCGGGGCATCGCGCAGCATCTCGCGAATCGCGTTGTTGGTGCGCTTGAGCGCGAACAGCGCGCCCTTACCCGCCATATCGCCGATGAAGGTGCCGTCGGTGGCCTTCTCCGCGGCCTTGCGGGCCGACTTCGCCGCCGAGGTGCCGAACGACACCAGCGAACCCACACCCGGGATCTTGCTGGCCATCTGGCGATTGGACTCCATGAAGTCGTCGATCAGCTTGTCGACGAATTTCGATGCGACCGTGGCCACCAGCGGGCTCTCGGTGAGCCGTTCCAGCGTGCGCTCCTGTGCCTGATGCATGCCGAAGATCTTCTCCAGCAACGCCTCCACCGGTTCGCGCTCGACGACATCGCCGAGGGTGTACTGGTCGCTGCCGGCGATATTGTCGTAGATCGCGTCGGCGAACACCGCTACCGATTCGCGCAGTACCGCGCTGCCGCCGATCCGGTCGACCACGGTGCGCACGGTCCGGCGGGCGTCGTCGATGCCGACGACGTCACGGAAGACGATGGTGTCGGCGACGGCGAGCACATCGTCCACATCGCGCGCCACGACCTCGGCGAAGCGATCACCGGTCACCTCCGCGAGCAGGAAGTCCACTTGCGCGTCGAGTAATTTCGCCGCGATCTCCTGCGGTGCGGTCATCCGATTCCCCTTCACCAGTCCGGTCCGCCGGACGGCCGGAATCAGTGCCCCGCGTCGTCATCGCGCATCGACTTCCGGATCGCGTCCAGGCGTTCGCGCGCGGCTTTCTCCCGCGCCTGCCATTGTTCGTCGGCGCCGCGGCCCGCAGGTGTGTGCCGATCCAATTCGCCCATCCCCTGCGCGGTGCCGTAGCGCTGCTCGACCTTATCGCGAACTGACTCGAAAGTAGGGACTCCGGATTCGGAGTACGCACCGGGCACCCCGAACCCCGCCGGCGGCAGCGGCACACCCGAGGCCATCGCGACCTGCCCGAATCCGCCCGATACCGGCGGCGGGACGGCCGCGGCCGAACCGGGGGTGTCGGAAGTCACATCGGGCTCGGGTTCGGCACGGCCGGGCGGAGTGGTCAGTGCGACCGCGGTCAGATGCAGTTTCTCCAGGGCGGGCCGCCCGGTCGTCGCGGTCGCCACGACCTCGACCAGATCCTCGTCGCGCAGCGCGGCGAGCAGGGCCGCCATATCACCGGTTTCGGACATGTTCCCAGGCTACGCACGGCTGCCGCGCCCGGACGGATTTCACTCGCCGGTCGCGGAATCCACCCCGGCCAGGACCTCACGGACCCACGCCGACACCGTTCCCGACCAGCCGGGAATCGAGATGAGCGTGTTGTGGCCCGCGCCCGGATAGATCAGCAGCCGTTTGGGTTCCGGCGCCGCCTCGTACATCGTCCGTGCCATCCGCACCGGCACGAGTTCATCGGCGTCACCGTGCATGACGAAGGTCGGCACTCGAAGCGTCCGGATCCGCCGCAGCGACGGAAACGCGTCGGGCACCAGCGGTTTCGGAATGAACGGGTACACCGCGTGCGCCTCCTCGCGCATGCCGGTGAAGGTGGACATCAGGATCATCGCCGTCGGCGGAAACTCGGTCGCCAATTCGGTGACAACCGCGCCGCCCAGCGACTTGCCGAGGTAGACAACCCGTTTCGGATCGACACCCGTACCGTCGAGCAGCGCCTGCCGGGCGGCGCGAGCATCCAGATAGAGGCCCTGCTCGCGCGGCCGGCCGGGACTGCGGCCATATCCCCGATAGTCGAAGGTCAGCACATCCAGCCCGGCCGCGGCCAGCAGCGCCAGAACCGGTGACCGATCGCCGATATTGCCGCCGTTCCCGTGGGCGTACAACACATGGGCGATCGGATTCTCCGCACGCACGAACCAGGCGTTGATCCGCGCACCATCGGCCGCGGTGAGCCACAGATCCTCATGATCGAGCCCGAATCGCTCGGGGGTCATGGTGATCCGGCGCTCGGGGTGGAACGCCAGCGCGTTGAGCACGGATTCGGCCGGGTGTCTCATCCGCGCAGGACGGCCCCGACCGCATCCGTCGCCGCGGCGACCGCGGAGTCGCGAGCCGCACTGGCCTCGTCCTCGGTGAGGGTGCGGTCGGTGGCCCGGAACCGCAGCGCGTAGGTCAGCGACTTGCGTCCCTCACCTGCCTGCGCACCCTCGTAGACGTCGAACAACGCGATGTCCTCGAGCAGATCACCGGCACCCGTGCGCAACGCCGACTCCACCCGGGCCGCGCCCACCGACTTCTCGACGCTGACCGACACGTCCTGCAGCACGGCCGGATACGCGGAAACCGCGGGAGCGGGCCGGGATTCGCGCAGCGGCAGCGCGTCCAAATCCAGTTCGACCGCACAGGTCCGCGGCGGCAGTCCGCTGCGCTCCAGAACCGCGGGATGCAATTCACCGGCGTGGCCGACGACCGTGCCGTCGACGAGCAGTTCCGCACAGCGGCCGGGATGGAACGGCAGGTAGGCCGCGGCACGGCGTTCGAGGGTGACCCCGGCCGCGCCGGCGACCACATCGGCGAGCGCGAAGGCATCCGCGGCCTCCGCCGCACGCCCCGGCCCCCACGGACCGCGCGGCTCCCGGCGTCCGGTGAGCACCGCGGCCACATGTACGGGCTGTGCGGGCAGCGAGCCGATCAGCTCGGCGACCTGCTCATCACTGGGACGCCGGTCCACGGGCAACTCGGCCACCGACCGGGTATCGGGTCCGGGCAGGACGACCTGTGCGATGCCGTAGATGGACAGATCCCGTTCACCGCGGGAGATATTGCGCGCAGCCACTTCCAGCAGCACCGGCAGCAATGTGGTCGCCAGCTCGGCCTTCTCGACATCGAGCGGGTTGAGCACCCGCATGGTGTCGCGGCGCGGATCGTCGTCGTCCAGGCCCCAGGTATCGAAGACACCCGCGGTCATGAAGATCGGCGCGGGCACCTCCACACAGCCGGAGAAGGCCAGCGCCCGGCTCACCGCACGGCGGCGACGCTGGATCGCGGTGAGTCCGCGACCGGCCGGCGCGGTCGGCAGCACCGACGGAATCTGTTCCAAGCCCTCGAGCCGCAGCACCTCCTCGACCAGGTCGGCGGGCTGCCCCAGATCCGGCCGCCAGCTCGGCGGGGTCACCACCAGCTGACCGTGCCCGGTCTCGCTGACACTCACATCGACCGCGCAGCCGATCTGCGCGAGCCGCCGGGCCGAGGTACCGGTGGGGTACGCGACACCCGCGACGCGATCGGCGAGATTGATATCCATCCGGATCGGCTCGGTGGCAGGCACCGGCAGCCGGATATCAGTCAGCGCGGATTCGACTGTGCCACCGCCGATTTCGGCAAGCAGCGTGGCCGCGCGATCGAGCGCGGCGACATTGACCTCCGGATCGACGACGCGCTCGAACCGCTTACCGGCCTCGGAGACCAGCTTGTGCCGGCGCGCGGAACGGTAGACCGCCAGCGGATTCCACGTCGCGGCCTCGAGCAGGATATCGGTGGTGTCGTCACCGACCTCGGTGCTCGCACCGCCCATGATTCCGGCCAGCGAGACCACGCCCGAATCATCGGTGATGACGACATCCTCGGCGTCGAGCACCCGCTCCACCTCGTCGAGGGTGCGCAGTGTCTCACCGGTGCGCGCACGCCGGACGGTCAGCGCGCCGGTCACTTTCGCGGCGTCGAAGGCATGCAGCGGCTGGCCGAGCTCGAGCATCACATAGTTGGTGACATCCACGGCCGGCGAGATCGGCCGTACCCCCGCCAGCAACAGCCGGCGCTGCAACCACCACGGGCTCACCGCCTTCGGGTCCACACCGGTGACCTTGCGGACCGCGAAGCGCGTGCACGCCGACTCGGATTCGACCCTCACCGCGTGCGCATCGGCCTCGTCGTCGGGCAGCGTCCGCACCGCCGGATCGGCGTAGTCCAGATCGAATCCGCAGGCCAGTTCGCGAGCCAGGCCGCGCACCGAGAAGCAGTAGCCGCGATCAGGGGTGATGTTGAGTTCGATCACCGTGTCATCGAGGCCGAGCAGCTCATTGGCGTCGGCGCCGGGCTCGGCGGTGCCGGGCTCGAGCACGAGAATGCCCGAATGGTCCTTGCCGATGCCGAGTTCGGCCACCGAGCAGATCATCCCATTGGAGACGTGCCCGTAGGTCTTGCGCGAGGTGATGGTGAATCCACCCGGCAGCACACCGCCCGGCAGCACCACCACAACGAGATCACCGACCGCGAAATTCCGTGCGCCGCAGATGATCTCCTGCAGCTCGACCTTGCCGATATCGACCTTGCAGAAGCGGATGGGCTTCTTGAACTCGGTCAGCTCGGTGATCTCGGCGACCCGGCCGACCACCAGCGGATGGTCGATGTCACCGGCGATCGGCTGCAATATGTCGAGTTCCTCGACCTCGAGACCCACGCGCACGAAACCGGCGTCGAGTTCCTCGGGGGTCAGCGACCAGCCGGGGGTGGTCCGCTGCAGGGTTTCCGTCAGCCAGGACTGCGCTACTCGCACTTGACGTTTCGCTTCCTCGTATGAAGTGGTGTCGGACGGGGCGGATCAGGCGCGAATGCCGAAGGGCAGGGTGAACCGCACATCACCCTCGACGATGTCGCGCATATCCGGAATGCCGTTGCGGAACTGCAGGGTCCGCTCGAGACCCATACCGAAGGCGAATCCGCTGTAGACCTCTGGATCGATGCCGCTGGCGATCAGCACCTTCGGGTTGACCATGCCGCAGCCGCCCCATTCGACCCAGCCCGCGCCGCCCTTCTTGTCGGGGAACCACACATCGACCTCGGCGGAGGGTTCGGTGAATGGGAAGTAGTTGGGGCGCATCCGCGTCCGCGTGTCGGGGCCGAACAGGGCCCGCGCGAATGCGTCCAGCGTGCCGCGCAGATGAGCCATGGTCAGGCCCTTGTCCACGGCCAGGCCCTCGACCTGGGAGAACACCGGGGTGTGGGTGGCATCGAGCTCATCGGTGCGGAAGGTCCGGCCGGGGCACACCACATAGATCGGCAGCTCCCGCGACAGCATCGAGCGCACCTGCACCGGCGAGGTGTGTGTACGCAGCACCTGCCGCGAACCTTCCGCGCCGCCGGGCGACGAGGGATACCGCGCCACATGGAAGGTGTCCTGCATGGTGCGCGCGGGGTGATCGGGCAGGAAGTTGAGCGCGTCGAAGTTGAAATGCTCGGTCTCGACCTCGGGTCCTTCGGCGACCTCCCAGCCCATACCGACGAACACGTCCTCGATCTGTTCGGAGATCACCGCGATGGGATGGCGCGCACCGATCGCGGTGCGCCGCGCCGGCAGCGTCACATCGATGGACTCGGCGACCAGCACGGCCGCATCTCGCTCGGCCAGCAGCTGTGCGCGCCGCGCCTCGAATGCCTCCGACACCCGAGTGCGGGCGATATTGACCCGCTTACCGGCATCGGCCTTGTCCTGCTTGGGCAGACCGCCCATCGCCCGCTGCGCCAGCGCGATCGGCGATTTGCCGCCCATGTGCTCGGTTTTGGCGGTGGCGAGCGCATCCAGGTCGGCCGCGGCCGCGAACGCCTTCTCCGCGGCGGCGGCAGCGGCGGAGAGGGCCTCTTCGCTGAGCGCCTCCACCGGCGTCGCTGACTGCTCGGCTGCATCCTTCTCGTCGGCCACGATGGTTCGTCTCTCCCCTGGGCTGGTTCGGGTCCTGGCGGGTTGCGGCGCTGCTGACATATCCGTCATCAGCGGACGTATTCACCCATATTGTTGCTGGTCGAATCGTAGGCGATGACAGCAGCCCGTCTCACAGGATATTTCCGGCAGCGCGGTGGACTGGGCACCGGCTCGCATATATACAAGCGCGTCGCTCGGATGCCGAGCGACGCGCCTGTTCAGAAGTCCGGTGCGAGCCGATTCCGGTTCACCGCGGCCGCGGCGGACCGCCCCAGCCGTTCACCGGCGCTTATGCACTGGTCGCGGTAGCGGCGGGAGCGATATGGCGCGGCAGCCGCAGCGCGGCGATAACCGCGCCCATCGCCACGATCACCGCGCCGACCCACACCGCCGGTACCAGTCCGTCGGCGAAGCTCTGCGGACTCGCATAGGACCCGTGTGCGGCGAAGACGGAGGCCAGCACCGCCACCCCCATGGCGACGCCCACTTCCCGGACCGTGTTGTTGGTTCCCGAGGCCATCGCGCGGTCCTCGGACGCGGCGCTGGCCATCACAATCGTCGCGCCGGGGGCGAAGGCCAGTCCCATTCCCACGCCCCCGAGCAGCATGGCCCCGATGAACGAGCCGTATCCGGCGTCGACCGTGCTCACCGCCGCCATCCACGCCAGCGACGCGGCCAGCAGGGCCTGCCCGGTCGCCAATACCGTGCGCGCGGAGATCCGGCCGACGAGCAGTCCGGCCAGCGGCGCCACGACCATCGGCGCCGCGGTCCAGGGCAGCGTGCGGATACCCGATTCCAGCGGGCTGTAGCCACGCACGACCTGGAAGTATTGGGAGATCAGGAAGATCGAGCCGAAGACGCCGACCGCGAACGTGAAACTCGTGACATTGCTGATCCGGAAGGCGCGGGACCGGAACAGGCGCAGCGGCAGCATCGGTGCGGAAGTCCGCATTTCCCAGGCGATGAAGACCGCGAGCAGCGCCGCGCCCCCGAGAAGTCCGATCAGCACCGGCGCCGAGGTCCAGCCGTCGTCGGCGCCGTGCACGACCGCCCACACCAGCGCCAGCACACCACCGGCCGAGAGCACCAGCCCGAGCGGATCGAAACGCCGTGCACCACCGAAGGATTCACCGATCACCCGCGCCGCGAACGGCAGCACGGCGATACCGATCGGGACGTTCAGCCAGAAGATCCATTGCCAGCTCAAACCGCCGACGACCGCGCCGCCGACCACCGGCCCCACCGCGATACCCAGTCCGGAGATTCCGCCCCAGATCCCGATCGCGGCATTGCGCATCTTCTCCGGCACCGCCTCCGACAGCAGCGTCAGTGACAGCGGCATCACCGCGGCGCCACCGAATCCCTGCACGGCGCGGGCGGTCACCAGCATCCACGGCTCGGTGGCCAGCGCGCAGGCGGCCGAGGCGACGGTAAATATCGCGATTCCGGCCAGGAATACTCGCCGCCGGCCGAACCGATCTCCCAGCGCCGACGCGGTGAGCAGCAACGACGCGAACGAGAGCGTGTAGGCGTTGACGAACCATTGCAGATCGGTCAGGGAGGCGCCGAGCTCGGTGCGGATGACCGGTAATGCGTTCGTGACGACGAGATTGTCCAAGGTCACCATGAACATCGGGATGCCGACGGCGGCCAGGATCGCCGCGAGTGGTCTGCGGGCAGTGCCGGATGAGCCTGCCCAGGGAGCGGTTTCGACGGTGGTCATCGCAATTCCTTTGTTGTTATCGACTGATAACTTGATGGCGAAAGAGTATGCATCCACTGATAACATGTCAACAGGAGCTGCCGTCGAGACTCGATTCCCGAGCACACCGCGCTACTCTGCCGTCGGACCATCGTGAGGAGGACCATGGCGGACTCGCCCCGCACCCGCCTGACCGCGGCCGAACGCAGCGAGCAGGTACTGAACGTCGCGGTCACCGCATTCGCCGAAACCGGTTACGCCGCAACCAAAACCGATGAGATCGCACGACTCGCCGGGGTCTCCCAGCCGTATGTGATCCGATTGTTCGGCACCAAGCAGCAACTGTTCGTCGCCGCGGCCAATCGCGCCTGCGACCGGATCGAAGAGGTCTTCCGGACCGCGCGCGCCGAAGCTCCGGCGGACATCTCCCCGCAGGAGGCATTGAAGGCGCTCGGGAACGGATACGAAGCGTTCCTCTCCGAACGCGAGCTGCCGTTGATCCTGCTGCAGGGCTTCTCGGCCAGCGCGGACCCCGCGATCGGCGACGACGTGCGCGAGCGCTTCGGCCGTATCTACACACTCGTGCGCGAGCTGACCGGCGCCGGCGCGGACGACATCCGGCAGTTCATATCGACCGGCATGCTGATCACGGTGATGACAGCCATGCAGGTCATCGGCCCCGACGCGGTGTCCACACCGTGGGCCGACGAGATCAACGCCTGCCTGCGCGACGCCTGAAGAAGCCCCGCACGCGGACCATCTTCCGGGTTCCGCGACACGCTGTGATGGAACGCACCCAGCGTTGAGACTTTCCCCAGCACCTTCACAGGTTTATAGTTACTTTCGGTAATCAAATTCTTTGGCCAATTCCGAACCACTCTTGACACCGGCGCTGCCGATGCCGTGGGCGTTCCACCGCCCGGCTCGGATCGACCGGTTCCGGAAAGAAGAACGATGGCAATCACCTCTGCGAACGACACCGCGCGCAGATCCGGCGAGACCGACGATGCGACGGTGATGACGCACCGGCAGATCATGGAGGCCCTGTCCGGCCTGCTGCTGGGCATGTTCGTCGCGATCATCTCCTCGACGATCGTGACCAACGCGCTGCCGAAGATCATCGGCACCCTCGGCGGCGGGCAGTCCGCCTACACCTGGGTGGTCACCGCCTCGCTGCTCGCGATGACGGCCACCACGCCGCTGTGGGGCAAACTCGCCGACCTCTTCAATAAAAAAGCCCTCGTCCAGATTGCGCTGCTGATCTATGTCGGCGGATCCGTCGTGGCCGGCCTGTCGCAGAATCCGGGCATGCTGATCGCGTGCCGCGCGGTGCAGGGCATCGGTGCGGGCGGCCTGTCCGCGCTGGCCCAGATCGTAATGGCCGCGATGATCGCGCCCCGCGAGCGTGGCCGCTACAGCGGTTATCTGGGCGCGGTGTTCGCCGTGGCCACGGTCGGCGGACCGCTGCTCGGCGGTGTAATCACCGACACCAGCTGGCTCGGCTGGCGCTGGTGCTTCTACGTCGGCGTCCCGTTCGCGATCGTCGCCCTGATCGTGCTGCAGCGCACGCTGAAGCTGCCGGTCACCAAGCGGGAGGTCAAGGTCGACTGGCTCGGTGCCTTCCTGGTCACCGCCGCGGTCTGCCTGCTGCTGGTCTGGGTCACCTTCGCCGGTGACAAGTACGCGTGGATGTCCTGGCAGAGCCTGGTCATGGTGCTCGGAGCCGTCGCGCTGGCCGCACTGTTCGTGCTGGCCGAATTCAAGGCCGCCGAACCGATCGTGCCGATGCATCTGTTCACCAACCGCACCATCACCCTCGCCGCGGTGGCATCGCTGTTCATCGGTGTCGCGATGTTCGCCGGAACCGTGTTCTTCAGCCAGTACTTCCAGCTGGCACGCGGTGAATCACCGACGATGTCCGGGGTCATGACGATCCCGATGATCGGCGGCCTGTTCATCTCCTCCACGGTGTCCGGCCAGATCATCACCCGTACCGGCAAGTGGAAGGCCTGGCTGGTCGCCGGTGCCGCACTGGTCACCGCCGGACTCGGCCTGCTGGGCACGATCCACTACGACACCAACTACTGGCTCGTCGCGGTCTACATGGCGATGATGGGCCTGGGCATCGGTATGACGATGCAGAACCTGGTGCTGGCCACCCAGAATCAGGTGGCACCGCACGAACTCGGCGCCGCCAGCTCGCTGGTCACCTTCTTCCGCAGCCTCGGCGGTGCGATCGGTGTGTCGGCACTCGGCGCGTTGCTGGCGACTCAGGTCAAAGACCACCTCCGCGACGGTATGAGCCATCTGGACCCGTCGGCCGCCGCGAGCCTGGGCGGGGGCGGCGGAATTCCGAACCTCGCGATCCTGCCGGCACCGGTGCGCACGGTCGTCGAGAGCAGCTACGGGGAGGGCATCGCCGATGTATTCCTCTACGCGGCACCGTTCGCGCTGATCGCCTTCGTCCTGACGCTGTTCATCAAGGAGGTCGCCCTGCGCACCTCGGGTGCGCTGGCTCAGGCCGCTGAGTCCGCGGCCGAGCCGGTCCTGTCGCCGCTGGTAATGGCCGAGGATGCCTCGGGTCTGGTCCCGGAGGAATTCGTGGACAACGCGATCGTGGTGCACGGGCATGTCCGCGCCGGCGACGGTGCGCCGGTCGCCCGGGCGGCGCTGACGCTGATCTCCCCCACCGGACGTCAGATCGGGCGGTCCATCGCACGCGAGGACGGCCGCTACGCCTTGGACGCACCGGCGGCCGGTTCCTATGTCCTGATCGCCTCCGCGAACGGCTTCCAGCCGCAGGCCACGCCGATCGCGATCGGTGATCGCCCACTCGCTCACGATGTCCGGATGAGCGGGATGAGCGGCCTGGCCGGGACCGTACTCGCGGCCGACGACGGTTCTCCGGTCGCCGACGCGCTGGTGATCGTCACCGACAGCCGCGGCGATGTGCTCGCGGCCGGCGCATCCGGCCCGGACGGCGACTACACACTGACCGAATTGGTACCGGGACCGGTGACCGTGGCGGTCAATGCCACGGCATTCCAGCCGGTCGCGCTGCCCGCTGTGGTCGGCGGGCGAGGCATCACCCGGCTCGATGTGGCGCTGTCGCGGGGGGCGCAGTTGCACGGCACCGTCCACAACACCCGCGGACCGCTGCGCGATGCCCGGGTGACCTTGGTCGACGGAGCGGGATCGGTGGTCGAGACCATCACCACCGATCACGACGGCAGTTACGCCTTCAGCAATCTGCCGCTCGGCGACTACACGGTGGTCGCGTCGGGATATCCGGCGACGACGACCACGGTGAGCGTCGCCGCCGGCGCGAGTGACGAGCATGTGATCGAGTTGTCGCACCCGCGCGACTGACAAGGACAAAGATGGGGGCGCCGGAGCGAATCCGGCGCCCCCATCGCGTTTTCACCGGTATCAGGGCCGATGGCGGACGCGGGCGTCGGCGTAGAGGCAGATCGCCGCCGCGGCCGCGAGATTCAGGCTCTCCGCACGACCGTGGATGGGAATGCGAATGCGATGATCGGCCCGCGCGGCGACGGCCGGATCCAGCCCGTGTGCCTCGTTGCCGAAAAGCCATGCGGTACCGCCCGATTCACCGGCCTGCCGCAGCAGTTCATCGGCATCGTCGAGTTCCACCTCCCCGCGCGCGGCCGTGGCGAGCACGGTGATGCCGTTGTCGCGCAATGCCGTCAGCACGGCGTCGATATCGCGTTCGCGGGCGATCGGGACATGGAACAGGCTGCCCGCACAGGCGCGCACACATTTACCGTTGTGCGGGTCCACCGAATCTCCGGCGAGGACGACACCGTCGGCGCCGACCGCATCGGCTACCCGGATCAGGGTGCCGGCATTGCCGGGATCGGACATCTCGACGGGGACGGCCAGCATTCGGGAGGGCACGGAGCCGGTCCGCGTATCGGATTCCTCCGGCGTCGCGCGCGAAATCACCTGTGCCAGCGGCATATCCACGAGCCGGCAGACCGCGACCAGGCCGGGCGGGGTGACGGTCTCTCCCAGATGTTCGGCGGCCCGCTCGCTCACCGGAGTGACGCGCACACCCAGCGCCGCCGCGGTGGCGACCAGTTCATGCTCGCGTTCGGCGGCGCGCGGAGAATAGAACAGCTCCGTCGCCCGCCCCGTATCCAGCGCCGCCGCAACGGAATTGGCGCCCTCTGCCAGGAAGGTCCCGGATTTGCGGCGTGCGGTGGCGCGATGCAGTTTGACAGCGGAGACGACTCGCGGATTACGCCAGTCGATCACATCAGCACTCATATCCGCCTGCCATTGGACAGCACGAAACGACCCGTGGAGCCGCGCTCCACGGGTCGTTCGAGATTTCGTTCACCTGGCCGCGACTCAGGCAGCCGGCGCGTTGACATCCTCCGGCAGAGCGGCCTTGGCCACCGCCACCAGGCCCGCGAACGCCTCGGCGTCGGAGACGGCGAGCTCGGCGAGGATCTTGCGGTCGACCTCGACACCCGCGGCCTTCAGGCCCTGGATGAAGCGGTTGTAGGTGATGTCGTTCAGGCGAGCCGCGGCGTTGATACGCGCGATCCACAGCTTGCGGAAATCACCCTTGCGAGCACGGCGGTCCCGGTAGGCGTAGGTGAGCGAGTGCAGCTGCTGTTCCTTGGCCTTGCGGTACAGCCGCGAGCGCTGCCCACGGTAGCCTTTGGAGGCCTCGAGCACGGAACGGCGCTTCTTCTGAGCGTTGACGGCCCTTTTGACGCGTGCCACTGGTCAGTCCTTGTTCGATCGAGGGGCGCGGGGGCGCCCACAGTGTGGGAAGAGGAGGTATCGGACGCGAGCGCTGTGCTCGTGAAATCAGATACCGAGCAGCTTCTTGATGCGACGCACGTCGGCAGGCGCGACGACCTCCGTGCCGTCCAGACGACGAGTCCGGCGGCTGGACTTGTGCTCGAGCAGGTGGCGACGGTTCGCCTGCTGGCGCAGCAGCTTGCCGCGACCGGACACCTTGAATCGCTTCGAGGTGCCGCTGTGGCTCTTCATCTTCGGCATGGATTCCTCAATCTGTCTCGTTCCGGCGGCAGCACAGGTGCGACGCCGCCGGGCGTTATCGGTTTACTGCGGGCTGGCAGCTTCGGCCTGCGGCGCCGGAGCGGCCGGTGGCGCCGGAGCCGGAGCGGCCGCAGTGTCGCCACCGGCGGGCGCGGCGGGGCGCTGTCCGGCGGCATTCTGCTGTGCGGCGGTCTGTGCCTTCACCCGGGTCTTCGCGCCCTTGTGGGGTGCGAGGACCATCGTCATGTTCCGGCCGTCCTGCTTCGCGGAGGTCTCCACGAAGCCGAGATCGGCGACATCGGAGGCCAGCCGCTGCAGCAGCCGGAAGCCCAGCTCGGGGCGCGACTGCTCGCGACCGCGGAACATGATGGTGACCTTGACCTTCGACCCGGCCTCGAGGAACCGCATCACGTGTCCCCGTTTGGTCGCGTAGTCGTGGTCATCGATCTTCGGACGGAGCTTCTGCTCCTTGATCACGGTCTGCTGCTGGTTCTTACGCGACTCGCGCGCCTTCTGCGCGGTCTCGTATTTGAACTTGCCGTAGTCCATGATCTTGCAGACCGGTGGACGCGCATCCGGTGCGACCTCAACGAGGTCGAGGTCAGCCTCTTGGGCGACGCGTAGCGCATCTTCAACACGCACGATCCCCACCTGCTCACCACTCGGTCCGATGAGTCGGACCTCGGGCACGCGGATGCGATCGTTGATGCGGGTCTCAGTGCTGATGGGGCCTCCTAGGTCAAGCGGTGTCGTCCAACGACCGCGAGCAAAATTACAACCCCATACCCAACACGAAAGCCCCGTCGCGGTATTTCACCGCTACGGGGCCCGAATGTCGACCGGTCGTCGTAGGCGCTCGCCGAAGCGAACTGCCGTCTCGACCTCGTCCCGGACGAATCCGGGCGAGAAACTCACCCTCGGGTGAGTGACCGGACCATCGCACCTGGCATACTCGCCGGCCGATGGTGGGAGTCGGGCTCCACTTACAGCCCCGAGCCGATCGGATGGAACCGGTCCACCAACGGCCGGGGCGGTCGTCGCCGACCACTCTAACACCGTCGAGTTACATACTCCCAATCGGCGGCCCCCGCAACCCCTCGGACCGAACTCGATGCCATGCTACGACCCATGACCGAGCGCAGCGAGCGAACAACAAGCACAGCCGAGCCCACGCTCGTGCCGGAGCGAAGCGGAGGCGCGGAGGCATGAGCGAGCACGCCGGCGACCCGTCGGCCCTGAGTGAGTCCGCGGATCCGGAAGCCGTCCGGGAGCTGGCCGATATCCCCGCTGTCGAGGTGATCAGCCGGGCCGCGGTGATGCTGATGAGCTCGGCCGCCGAGAAGCTCGGCCTCGCCGACTCCGACCCCGATACCAGTCCGCGCCGCGATCTGGACGAGGCCCGCCGTGTGATCACCGCGCTCGCCGGCCTGGTCACCTCGTCGGTGGAGTACCTCGGCCCGCACGCCGGGCCCATTCGAGAGGGCCTGCAGTCGCTGCAGCGCGCGTTCCGCGAGGCCTCGGCGCATCCGGACGCTCCGGGCGGCGGACCGGGCGAGAAGTACACCGGGCCCGTTTACTGACCCGGCCGGGCGCGCCCGGTCAGCTCGGTCCACCCGCGCGGTCCGAGCCGGCGCCGGGCGCGATGCCCGACAGTACGGTCGAGACGATGGCCTCGACCGGCGGCGGTCCCGATCGGGGCGCGCCCGACAGCAGTGCCGACAGGACCGCGTCGTGGCAGATGCCGATCAGGATCGCGGCGGCGGCCTCCACATCGGCGTCGGCGAGCAGACGGCCGAGATCCCGTTCGGCCCGTAGATAGCCGACCAGCTCGTCGCGCCAGAGCCGTTGCCGCCCCGGAGATTCGGCGAATCGCGCCAGTACCGCGGGCTGGCTCAGCAGTCCGGCGAAGACCGGTAGCACCGCGGCGTGCAGGGCCAGGCCCTGTTTCAGGCAGATCGCGAGATTCGCCGCGAGGGTGCCGGTGCCCGCGGTCGGCAGCGCCGGAAATCCCCGGTCCACCGAGGCGATATGTGCCGCCAAGGCCGCCGCGAGCAGCTCTTCCTTGTCGTCGAAGTGGTTGTAGAGCACACCGTCGGAAACTCCGGCCGCGCGCGCGATGGCCCGGACGGTCAGACCGGCACCGCCCTGTTCGGCGAACAGCCGCTCTGCGGTGGCGATCAGATGGGCGCGCAGATCGGCGTCGTCGCGATCGCGCAGTGCCGCGGCCCGTCTCGGTGACATGGATTCACCGTAGTGCGACCGTGGCGGTGATCAGGTGGGAGGCCGCGCGCATCCGGACCGCGCCGGGGCCGGCGAACGGCACCAGCGCGACCGAGATCGCCGACCGCAGCGCATCGTCGGTCGCGAAAGCGTTGCGCTGCCGGTGGTATCGCGTCGGGCCCCAGCCCAGCACGAATTCGGTGGCGTCGTCCAGATCGGCACCCCAGACGCTCTCGGTCTCGACGAGCTCGTTGACCACGCCGGTGAATCCGGCTGCGGTGAGCAATTCGGTGGTGGCGGCCGGATCGGCGAAGGCGCTGAATCCGTGACCGATCTCGAAGCCCGGCAGATGTGGTGCGGCAGCGGCGAATACGGTGCCGATATCGGACGCCGCCATCGCCGGCACCGCGATGGCGAGCCGGCCGGTATCGGTCAGCGCACGAGCGATATTGGTGAACGCCGCCACCGGATCGGCGAAGAACATGACACCGAACCTGCTCAGCGCCACCTCGAACGCACCGGGCTCGAACGCGAACACCTGCGCGTCTCCCCGCTCGAACGAAACATTGCGCACACCTTCGGATTCCGCGGAGTCGCGGGCCCGGGCCAGCATCGGCCCGGACAGGTCGACTCCGGTCGCCATGGCCGCTCGCCGCGCCGCGAGTCGCGTCAATTGCCCGTTACCGCAACCGATGTCGAGTACCCGATCCCCGGCTCCCACCCGTGCCGCGGCCAGCAACGGGTCGTTGATTCCGGAGTTCACCGCGTCGTATCGACCGGCGTGACCGGCCCAGTGCTCCCCCTCGTATCCGTTCCACGCCTCGGATTGGGCGGTATTGACGATCCCGGTCATCACGATCTCCTCACCGATCATTATGAACACTCGTTCATGAACGTATGTTCATAATGACTTACGGTCAGGTCCGGGTCAAGCACGGGCGCGAACGCCTCCCGCGCGACCGCTCACGCGACCGTCCGGCCGCGGATGCCCGTGGGCACCCAGCAACCGGACGCGACTACTCCGCGCGCACGATGATCCGGCGCAGCGCGGCCTCGGTTTCGGCCGCCAGTTCGCCGACCAGGTCCGCGGCCGAGGCGATCGCGGTGACGCGGTCGACGGCCTGCCCCGCCCACACAGGTACGGCAGCGAGATCGGCCCGGGCGGCGGCCTCGCGATACGCGCTCAGGGCGGTCTCATCGGCACTCAACTCCGCATCACGCCCACGCCACCGCTCCAGGAAGTCGTTGCGCAGCGTCCGGGCGGGATATCGATGCGGCCACGAGGCGCCGCGGGCGATATCGAGCGTCCGGTTCACCTCGGTGTCGGCACCGATCGCGCCGACCAGGGCCTTGCTCATTTCCGCGGGCACCAGCGCCTCGTGGGTGGCCTGGAAGCGGGTACCGATCACCACTCCCGCCGCACCCAGCGCCAGAGCCGCGGCCACCGCCCGGCCGTCGCCGATACCGCCCGCCGCCAGCACCGGGACATCGCCGGCCAGATCGACCACCGTCGGCACGAAGGACATCGTTCCGATCCCGTCCCGCGCGCAGTGCCCGCCGGCGTCACTGCCCTGCGCCACCAGGACATCCGCGCCCGCGTCCAGCGCGCGGCGCGCCTCGCCACCGTCGGTGACCTGGACGATCAGCACCGCACCGGCGGCACGGACCGGCGCAGCGAGCGGGATCGGATCGCCGAAGGACAACAGCACCGCGGCGGGCCGGAACGACAGGGCGTGTTCCACCACCGACCGATCCACCGCCCAGCTCAGAAAGCCGACTCCCCAAGGGGCGGTGGTCGATTCGGTCGCCAGCCGCAGCTCCCGCTCGACCCATTCCCGATCACCGCGGCCACCGCCGACGAGGCCGAGACCACCGCCGGCCGACACCGCCGCGGCCAGCGCCCCGCCCGCCTCACCACCCATGGCGGCGGACACGATCGGATGCCGGATCGACAGAAGTTCGGTGAGCGCGGTGGGGATGGTCATCGTCCGATCGTCGCAGGTTCGCCCGGTGTCGCGGGATGCGGTCGGCGTGAATCGGACAACGTCGCTCGTCAATGGGCTACCGAAGCAGGCCCGTCATACCGGTGACCTCGCCCATATCCGGCGTAATCCCTCCCAGTGGTGGTGTGCGCTTCCTATGATTCATGGGATGGCTTCTTGGGTACGTTCCGTTTCAGCTGTCGACGACGCGAGCGATACCGGGGTGCACGAATGACCGCCAGAGCTGATCTGGACAACGAACTCGGCGGGCCGCTGCCCGCTGTGGATCTCCTGACGGATCAGGAGCATGCCGACTTGCTGATCTTGTTCCGCGAGGCCCGCAGGCAGGAGACCGAGGGGCTGGTCCAATCCGTCAACGCCATGATCAGCGCACTGCCCCGGCCATTGCGCGCGCCCACGAAGAAGATCATGTTCGGGAACCTGCTGGACTGATGACGGATCCGGTAACTCACGCCCAGCTCATCCTGCTCGCCCGCACCCTGCACGTGCCAACGGAACGCATCGCGCATCTGGAGCGGCTGGGCGCGCAGAATCTGCACGACATGCAGCAGCGCATGGCGGGGATCATCTTCGATCGGCATGCCGAAACCTTCCGGCGCATCAGCAGATTGGTGCCGATCATTCCGCTCGGCATCTCGATGCCGCTCGTGCAGAAGCTCGTTCCGCCGACGCTCACCGGGCGCGCGGCCGGAGCCGTGGGCGTCGAACATCCCAAGAAGGCGGCCGAGACGGTTTCGCTGCTGGGGATCGACTACGCCGCCGACTGCGCGCCCTATCTGGATCCGCGCACGGTCGGCGAACTCGCCGATATCGCACCGCCCGAGCCGATCGTGGAGATCGTCAACGAGGTGCTGCGTCGGCGTGACTACATCACCGCCGGGCCGTTTCTCGGCTATGCCTCCCCGCGGTTGATCGAGGCGGTCGAGCGCGGGGTGCCCGATGACGAAGGGCTGATCTTCTCGGCGTCGTTCGCCTACTCCTCGACGGCTCTCAGTTCCGTGTTGCGCCAATTGCTCACCGGTCCCGCGCAGCGCATGCCGCGGATGCTGCGGACGGTCCTGAGCGGTTCACCGGAGCTGCGCCTGGCGGCACTGTCGGTCTTCGCGCGCTGCGATGCCGATGTCGTCACCGCCATCGGAGAGATCGCGATCGGCGTCGGATCGCCTGCGGCACTGTGCGATCTGATCGTGACGGCCATCCACGGCAACGCGGTGCCCGCACTCACGACGTTCCTCGGCACCCTGCCGGACCCCGCGCTCGCGGCCGTCGCGGCGCTGCCGATCTTCACCGACACCGCGGTCGCCGCCGCTCTCGTCCGGGCGCTGGACGGATGCCACGAATCGGCACCGTGGCGGGGGCTGTTCGCGATACTGGCCCGGATGGATCCCGCACTGCGCCCGGCGCTGGCGATGATGCTCGCCCAGCAGTCCGATGGTGTCATCGGCGCGGTGCCCTCCCATGCCACCGAGGCCGACCTGTGGCCCATCCTGCTGAATATCGTTGCCGCGGGCGAGAATCCGGTGCGGAACCGGATCGGCCACGTCTGGGCGGCGCTGTCACCGGAGCGCCGCGCCGGTGTGCTCTGGCACCTCGACGCTCGCGCTGACGACCCCCGGCTGGCAACCGTGGCCGCGGCGGTACGAGCCAGTTCGGTATCGGTGGAAGAGGTTTTCTTCCGCCGCCGGCAACTGGGCCGCCGCCGCGGCACGGTCGACAGCTGGGACGCCGTCTGACCGCGCCGGCTCAGCCGACCGACGCGGCCTTGCGCCGTGCCGTGGACTTCGACGCGGCCGCCTTCTTGGGCCGCGCCGACTTCGCCGGCACGGCCTCGACGGCCTTGGCCAGCACCTCGCGCAGGAACTGCCCGGTGTAGCTGTCGGCCACTGCCGCGACATCTTCCGGCGTTCCCTGCGCGATCACCGTGCCACCGCCCGATCCGCCCTCCGGACCCATATCGATCACCCAGTCCGAGGTCTTGATCACGTCCAGATTGTGCTCGATGACGATGACGGTATTGCCCTTGTCCACCAGGCCGTTGATGACGCCGAGCAGTTTGCGGATGTCCTCGAAATGCAGACCGGTCGTCGGCTCGTCGAGAATGTAGACCGTGCGGCCGGTCGACCGTTTCTGCAGTTCCGCGGCAAGTTTCACGCGCTGGGCCTCACCGCCGGACAGCGTCGGCGCGCTCTGCCCGAGTCGCACATACCCGAGCCCGACATCGACGAGTGTCTTGAGATAGCGGTGGATCGAGGTGACCGGCTCGAAGAATTCCGCGGCCTCCTCGATCGGCATATCCAGCACCTCGGCGATGGTCTTGCCCTTGTAGTGCACCTCGAGTGTTTCCCGGTTGTAGCGGGCGCCGTGGCAGACCTCGCACGGGACGTACACATCGGGCAGGAAGTTCATCTCGATCTTGAGCGTGCCGTCACCCGAGCACGCCTCACAACGGCCGCCCTTGACGTTGAAGGAAAAGCGTCCCGGCTGATAGCCGCGCACCTTGGCCTCGGTGGTCGCCGCGAACAGTGTGCGGATCTTGTCGAAGACGCCGGTGTAGGTCGCCGGATTGGAGCGCGGCGTGCGGCCGATCGGCGACTGATCGACCTGCACCAGTTTGTCCAGCTGATCGAGTCCGTTGATCCGGGTATGCCGGCCCGGCACCTGGCGGGCGCCATTGAGTTTGTTCGCCAGCACGGTGGCCAGAATGTCGTTGACCAGTGTCGACTTTCCCGATCCGGAGACGCCGGTGACCGAGGTCAGCACGCCGATCGGGAAGGCCACATCGATACCGCGCAGGTTGTGTTCGTTCGCGCCGACCACCGTCAGCTGCTTCTTCTTCGGCACCGGCCGGCGTACCAGCGGGACCTCGATCATCTCGCGACCCGACAGGTAGGCGCCGGTCAGCGAATTGCGGTCCTTCAGCAACCCCGGATACGGACCGCTGTAGACAACCTGGCCGCCGTGCTCACCGGCCAGCGGGCCGATATCGACCACCCAGTCCGAGGAGTGGATGGTGTCCTCGTCGTGCTCGACCACGATCAGCGTATTGCCGAGATTCTTGAGCCGGGTGAGGGTTTCGATCAATCGCCGGTTGTCGCGCTGATGCAGGCCGATCGACGGTTCGTCGAGAACGTAGAGCACGCCGACGAGACCGGAACCGATCTGGGTGGCCAGCCGGATACGCTGTGCCTCACCGCCGGACAGGGTGGCCGCCGCCCGCGACAGGGTCAGATATTCCAGGCCGACATCGAGCAGGAAGCCCAGCCGGGCCTGGATCTCCTTGAGCACCTGACCTGCGATGGCCGCTTCCCGCTCGCCCAGTTCGAGGGAATTCAGGAATCGCGAGCAGTCGCGAATGGACAGCTCACAGACTTCTGCGATGGAACGCCGGCCCGCCTCGGCGTTGAGCGTGACCGCCAGGATCTCCGGGCGCAACCGCGCGCCCCGGCACACCGGACACGGCACATCGCGCATGTACCCGTCGTAATGCTCTTTCATCTGCTCGGATTCGGTGCTCTCCAGCCGCCGCTGCAGGAACGGCATCACACCTTCGAAATCGGCGTAGTAGGAGCGTTTGCGGCCGTAGCGGTTGGTGTAGGACACGTGCACCTGATCGGAGCTGCCCTCGAGGACGGCCTTGCGAGCCTTGGGCGGCAAGGTATTCCACGGTGCGTCCATCGAGAATCCGATGGCCTCCGCCAAGCCCGACAACAGCCGGTTGAAGTACTCGGCGGTCTGTCCCCGCGACCACGGCGCGATCGCGCCCGCTGCGAGGCTCAGTTCCGGATCCGGCACGACCAGATCCGGATCGACCTCCTTGCGGATGCCCAGACCCACGCAGTCCGGGCAGGCGCCGTAGGGCGAATTGAACGAGAACGACCGCGGTTCCAGATCCTCGATATCGAGCGGATGGCCGTTGGGGCAGGCCAGCTTCTCCGAGAAGCGGCGCTCACGGTCGTGCGCGTTCTCCTCCCGGTCCACGAAGTCGAGCACCACGATGCCGTCGGCCAGGCGCAGGGCGGTCTCGATCGAATCGGTCAGCCGCTGTTTGGAAGTCGGCTTCACCGCGAGCCGGTCGACGACCACCTCGATATCGTGCTTCTCCTGTTTCTTCAGCTTCGGCGGATCGGTGAGCGGATACACCACCCCGTCGACGCGCACCCGGGCATAACCCTGGGTGTTGAGCTGGTCGAACAGATCGACGAATTCCCCCTTGCGGGTCCGGACCACCGGCGCGAGGACCTGGAAGCGGATACCCGTCTCCATCTCGAGCACCTGGTCGACGATCTGCTGTGGCGTCTGCTTGGCGATCAGCTCCCCGCAGGTCGGGCAGTGCGGGGTACCGGCGCGGGCGTAGAGCAGGCGCAGATAGTCGTACACCTCGGTGATGGTGCCGACCGTGGACCGCGGATTGCGATTGGTGGATTTCTGATCGATGGATACCGCCGGGGACAGGCCCTCGATGAAGTCGACATCCGGCTTGTCCATCTGGCCCAGGAACTGGCGGGCATACGCCGACAACGACTCGACGTAGCGGCGCTGCCCCTCGGCGAAGATGGTGTCGAACGCGAGGCTGGACTTACCGGACCCGGACAGTCCGGTGAACACGATGAGGCTGTCACGTGGCAGATCGAGGTCCACTCCCTTCAGGTTGTGCTCCCGAGCTCCGCGCACGGTCAACAGATCCGCCACCGGTTGTCCCTTCTCCATCGAATTTCGGCGTCCAGACTCCCCCAGCCGCCATGCTAAGCACACCCACCGACAAGTTCGACAGGCGCCGAGCCGAGCGGCGGCTACCCGGCCGGGCCCAGCACCACCACGGAGTTGTGCCCGCCCATGCCGAGCGAGGTCTTCACCGTGTATCCGCCCTCGAACGGACCGATACCGTCCAGCAGCCGCGGATGGGCCTCGGCCACGATCGGCGGCGCCGCCACCGTGCCGCCGTCGTACGCCAGAGCCGTGGCGACGATCTCGATCCCCGCCGCGGCACCCATACAATGCCCGGTCAGTGGCTTGATCGAATGGATCAGTGGCCGATCGTCGAACAGTTCGGCGAGCAGCGTGCGCTCGGCGACATCGCACTGCAGGGTCCCGGAACCGTGCGCGTTGTAGTACGACACGTCCTCGGGACGCACACTCGCGCGATCGAGTGCCAGCCGGGCACACTCCATTATCTGCGTCAGACCCGGATCCACGGACACGACGTGATAAGCGTCATTGGTCATCGCCCCGCCGAACACCGCGCAATACGGCCGCTCGACCGAGCGGGAGACCACGAAGGCCACCGACGCCTCGCCGAAGCTGAAGCCGCGGCTGCCGTCCTGGAACGGCCGGCAAGCGTCCAGTGGTTCGGTGTCACCGACGGCCGCGCCCATCTGCACGAAATGGTGGACCATATCCGGACTGGCCGACAGATCGGTCGTCACGCACACGACGTCGTCGGCGAAACCGTGATCGAGCCACATCTGCGCTGTGATGAGCGCGACATTGGCCGAACTGCACGCCGCGGACACGTTCATCGACGGCCCATGGAATCCGAACTCCTGCATCAGCACCGAGATCGGCGTCGACGGCAGCAGCCGGAGGTAGCCACGGCTGCCGCGGCGCCCGTCGTCGGTGGTATGGAAATCCTCCCAGTCCCGCACATCACCCAGCACGATCGCGTGCACCACACCGACCGTGCCACCGGGACGCCAGCCGCGGGCCTTCGCATCGGCGATCGCCTCCCGGGCCGACTCCTGGAACGCCCGGGCGAAACGGCTCGGGCCGAGGGATTCGTCGCCGCCCTCGGGCACCAGCGCCACCCATGCGCATTCGTCGCGGCCGGGACCGTATCCGGGGTACCACCCCGCCGCCGCCTTACCGCTGGCCAGGCCGCGCCGGAAGGTCTCGCGGCCCCAGCCGTAGCCGCTCACCACACCGACGCCTGCGATCGGCATGCGATCTTGATAGTGTTGTCCGGAACTCGGGGTCGTGTTCGGCATTCCCGCTCCTACACCCGGCCTGGCTGCTGCGTCCGCCACCCAACCGGGCCGAAAAACCGGTCGACTCGGCTCCGGGACCCGCTAGCGTACCGTCCGCCCGCGACGCATGGACCGGAACCTGTCATGATCACTCACAGGCCCGAGACAGAACCCGAACTGTGATCGAACCCATACTCGCGGCGCCACGGTGAGCTATGCGGCACGATCAGAACGATCCCGTGCGCCGAACGACCTGAACAGTCCATGATCAGGGGGTACATGTGGTTGAGGCAGGTGATGACCGGCCCGACGCAGTAACCGATGCCGAGCTGCTCGCTCAGCGGTACCGCACCCTGATCGAGCACAGCCCCGACGGTGTCGTCGTCCATGAGGACGGCATCGTCGTCTACGCGAACCCGGCCATCGTGCGACTGCTCGACGCTGCCGGTGTGGATCAGGTGGTCGGGCATCCGGTCGTTCAGTTCGTGGCGTATCGCGATATCCCGGCGATGCGCGAGCGCATCGCGCGACTCAATCGCACCGGCGACGCCTCCGAAACCGCGGAGATGACACTGATCCGCTGCGACGGCCAAGCCGTCGACGTCGAGACGGTCTCGGTGCTCACCGTGTGGCAGCGCCGACTCGCCTATCAGGTGGTCATCCACGATCTGACCGCGGTTCGCCGCGCCGAGGCCGCTCAGCGCCGTGCGGAACAGCATTTCACCGCGGTGGTGTCGCAACTCGAGGAAGGTGTGGTCGTCATCGACCGCGACGGCCGCATCGAATTGATCAATCCGGCGGCGCTGCGCATCTTCGGCCACGAGGGCGACGATCTGGTCGGCCGCCGGATAGATTCACTGCCGCTGTCGCTGCTGGACTCCAACGCCCAGCCGCTGGCGCCCACCCACCATCCGGTCGCCCGCACCCTGGCCACCGGCGAAACCATCTCCCGCTACGTCTTCGGCGTGGACCGGCCGGACGGGCAACGCCGCTGGCTGTCGGGATCGAGCCGGCTGCTCAATCCCGGTGCGCCGGACTCCCCGGCGGTCTCCTCGTTCAACGATGTCACCGAATTCCGTGCCAGCCGTAGGCAATTGGAGTACCAGGCCACTCACGATCCACTCACCGGATTGGCCAATCGCTCACTCGTGCTGTCCCGCCTGGCCACCGCGCTGGGTGTCGACGAACAGGCGCCGGTGTCGAATGTGCTGTTCATTGATCTCGACGGTTTCAAGGCCATCAACGACACTCTCGGACACGCGATCGGTGACACGGTCCTGCAGATCGTGGCCCAGCGGCTGCAGCGCAGTCTGCGCGCCGACGACGTGGTCGGGCGGATCGGCGGCGACGAGTTCCTGGTCCTGTTGTCCGGGCACACCCAGCCCGAGGACCTCGACAAACTCATCGGCCGGCTGCGCCGATCCATGGCCGAGCCGATCATCGCGCGCGGGCACCGCATCCATATCGAGGCCTCCATCGGAGTCACCTCACTGCATCCCGGAGATCCGCGCAGCCCCGAAGCCGTACTGCACGACGCGGACCTCGCGATGTACCGTGCCAAACCGGCGACACCCGACAATCTCGGGCGGCGGCCGAACGACTCCCACGCCTCCTGAAGGAACCGCCGATGATTCTCGAACACGCGCTGCTACCCGTACTCCCCGATCGCACCGCCGAGTTCGAGGAGGCATTCGACCGGGCGCGCACCCTGATCGCGCGAGCGCCCGGCTTCCTCGGGCTGACGCTGTCGAAATCGGCGGAGACACCGAACACCTATCTGCTGCTGGTGCGGTGGGAGCAGCTCACCGATCACACCGAGGGATTCCGCGGCTCCCCCGCGTATCGGGACTGGAAGCGGATGCTGCATCATTTCTACGATCCGTTCCCGGTGGTGCAACATTTCACTACCGTGTTCGCGACGCGTTCACCTGCGACTACGGCAAGTCCGGCAAAGCCGAACTAGACTTGACGATTCCGTCCCTTCGCGTGCGGCCGCTCGGCCCTGTGGTGACAAGGAGTTCCGTTTTGCCCGACCGCCTCTCCGAGGACCACACGGCCACCGACCGCACGGCCGAACTGGAACGCGAGCAGACCTATCTCGGTCAGCTCTATCAGCGGCTCGACGGTATGCGCGAGTACGCCCAACGTCGGCTGCGGACGGTGCTGCTGGAAGCCGGCGGCACCCCGCAGGCACGCAGCGAGCGCGAATCGTTCACCCAGCTCTACTCGGAGGACCTGGCCAAATACGATGCCGCGGAGAACGGCCTGTGTTTCGGCCGGATTGATCTGGCCGAAACCGAGGACACCGCGGGCGAGAGCGAGACCCGCTATATCGGGCGCCTGGGCATCCTCGACGAGGACGACGACTACGCCACCCTGCTCCTGGACTGGCGCGCCCCGTTGGCCCGCCCGTTCTACCTCGCCACCACCGCCACCCCCGACGGGGTGACCCGCCGCCGTCACATCCGCTCGCGCAATCGCTCGGTCACCGGCATCAGCGACGAGTATCTGGACCTCGACACGGCCCGCCGGGCGGGCGCGATCGATTCCGACGGCGGGGTGGGCAGTGAGAGCGCCCTGCTCACGGCCCTGAACGCCGCCCGCACCGGGCATATGACCGATATCGTCGAGACGATCCAGAGCGAGCAGGACGCGATCATCCGCTCCGAACATCGCAGCGTGCTGGTCGTTCAGGGCGGTCCGGGCACGGGCAAGACGGCGGTGGCCCTGCACCGCGCGGCATATCTGCTCTACACCTACCGGCAGCAGCTCGACAAGGCCGGCGTCCTGATCATCGGCCCGAACTCCACCTTCCTCGACTACATCGGCCAAGTATTGCCGTCACTCGGCGAGACCGGTGTATTGCTGTCGACGATCGGCAATCTGTATCCGGGAGTGCGCGCGACGCTGGAGGATTCGCTGCGCGCGGGCGAGCTCAAGGGCTCCCTCGACATGATCGAGATCTTGAAGAAGGCGGTCCGCGACCGCCAGGAAGTGCCCCGCGACCCGATCCGTCTCGATTTCGACGGCTACGAGCTGTCCCTGGACCGCAAGATCATCACCCGCGCGCGCGGGCGGGCCCGCTCGTCGCGACGGGCGCACAATCTGGCCCGCCCGGTGTTCGCGGCCTCGGTGGTCGATGCCCTGACAGATCAGCTGGCGCAGATCATCGGCCGCGATCAATTCGCCGAAACTGTCGACGAGGCCGACGCGGCCGAGGGACGGCGACCGACGAGTGCCACGCGCAATCTGCTGAGCCAGGCCGATCTCACCGAGATCCGCGACGAGATGCGGGCCGATTCCGGTATCCAGCGGGCCATCGCCCAGCTGTGGCCGATCCTCACCCCGCAGCAGGTCCTCGCCGAACTGTGGGCCGAACCCGATCGGCTGGCCCGCGCCGCGGACAAACACAGCGCCGAGGATCGCAAGGAGTTGTTCCGGGCTCTCGATCCGGCGACCGGCGCCGTGTTCTCCGCCGCGGACGCACCGCTGCTCGACGAACTCGCCGAACTGCTCGGCATCGACGACGCCGAGGAACGGGAGCGCTCACGGCGGCGCTGGCGTGCCCAGCTGGCCGAGGCGCAGGAAGCACTCGACATTCTGACCGGATCGGCCCCGCAGGATCTCGAGGACGATCTGGATCCGGAGATCCTGATGGCCTACGACCTGATCGATGCCGGTCAGCTCGCCGAGCGCCAGAACGTCCGCAGCCACCAGACAACGGCCGAACGCGCCGCGGGCGACCGGAACTGGACCTACGGGCACGTCATCATCGACGAGGCGCAGGAGCTGTCGGAGATGGCGTGGCGGATGGTGATGCGGCGTATCCCCAACCGCTGGATCACGGTGGTCGGCGATGTGGCACAGACCGGCGATCCGGCGGGCGCCTCGTCCTGGCAGCGGATGCTGGAACCGTATGTGGCCAAACGCTGGAAGCTGTCGGAGCTGACGGTCAACTATCGAACCCCCGCCGAGATCATGGCGGTCGCCGCCGATGTGCTGGCGGCGATCGATCCGGGGGCGACCATCCCGCGCTCGGTGCGCGAGTCCGGCTCTCCGCCACGGGCCCTGCGGGTTCCCGCGGGCGGGTCGCTGGCGACGGTGACGGATCTGGTCGCCGACGAGGCGGAACGGCCGGGCAACACGGCCGTGCTGACGCCACACGCCATCGTGGGGGAATTCGCCGCGCTGGCAGGCGATTCGGTGCGAGTGCTGACGGTGGCGGAGGTGAAGGGGCTGGAGTTCGACGCGGTCGTGCTGGTGGAACCGCAGGCGATCCTGGACGAGTCGCCCCGCGGGCTCAACGATCTCTACGTCGCACTCACCCGTGCTACCCAGCGACTATCGGTGGTGCATACCGGCACCCTGCCCGAGGTCCTCGGCGCACTGCGCTGAGGCCCCGGGCGGTGTCACCGGCGCGATCAGCGAACGGTGTGGACGATCAGGACGTCGCTGCGCGACTTGCGGGCGACATCCGACGGGACCGAGCCGAGCAGCCGGCCGGTGAGGGTGTTGAGCCCGCGGTTACCGACGACCAGCAGATCGGATTCGACCTCCTTGACCAGATTCAGCAGCGACTCGACCGGTTCGCCGACGACGGCGCGCTCGACGATGTTCGCCGCTCCCGCCGCGGTGGCCTTGTCACGGGCGACCCGCAGAATCTCGTTCGTCGGCGCCGACCCTCGCACCTGGTAGGCCTCGTCCTTGAGAACGTCGGCCGCCGCGGCCACGTCCCGGTCGTCGGTCGGGTAGTACGCGCACGCGATGTACAGGGTGGCGCCCGCGTCGCCGGCCAATGCGGCAGCCTTCTCGACAGCGACATACGACGAGTCCGAGCCATCGGTACCGACGACAATGGACCGGTAGGCGGTCATCTTTCCTCCAAATATGCGAGTTGACGGATGCCGGCGCGCAATTCCTGGCGGAAATCGCGCGGGGCAACTGCGCTAGACCATAACCGTTATCGGGCCGGAATCATCCTAAATCGCAACACATCACACCGGTGTGCCAGGCGCTCGCCCGGGTCCATTAGCGGTGCGGATGCCCGCACAACCCGTGCCACCAGCGAAGATCGGCTGGATGGGAGCGGCCGGATGCGATAGGTATCGCAACATCGAACCCGCTTGCGCCCCTGGGATTTTCATCACAGCGAGACATTCTCCGATGACCCACGCCACATTTCCCGGGATACCGTTGACGTAGGGAGCTTTGGTGAGAACTCACAATTGCGGGCCCTTCGGGAACCGAATCCCGCGCGCGGGCCGATATGCCCGTCAATTACCGGAAAACCCGAACGCGGTCGGTGCCGCGTTCAGCCGAGGTGGAATAACGGCCCGGTTATTGTCGCCCCGAGATCGTCGACATGGGCGAAGAAGGCGAACAGCATGAGCGCGGCACCGGCCAATGCCACATCCTTGTTGAAATGCACCATCTCGCCCTGCCTGGCCTGTGCGTCGGATTCCTTCCAGAACGGATGCATGAGAAATGCGGTGGGAACCAGGAATACGAACAGCAACAGCGATCCCAGATCGGCCCACACCCCGAGCAGAACGCTCAGCGCACCGAGCAACAACACCACTCCCGAGGCCAGTACCGACTCCTTCGGCAGCGGTAGCCCCTTGCTGCGGACGTAACCCGCCATCGCGTCGACCTGGGTCAGATGCCCGATCGCCGAACTGGCGAACAATATGACGAACAGAATGCGACCGATCAGCACTACGAGACTCATCGCCAACTCCTTTGTCGGCCGGCAGAATTCTGCCGGACTGGTAGTACACCGTTCGGCCGGGGCCCTTCCGGAAATCGATCGGCCGACCCGCATCGATCGGATCAGCGGTCCGCGGCCCGCTCCGGCGATACGGCTTGGTGTGACGGTACCGAGGCGCGCGCATATTCCAGTGGCGCCATTCCGACCTCATGCGCGAATTCCCGGCTGAAATGGGCCTGATCGAAATAGCCGAGTTCGAGTGCCAGCGCCGCCAGGTCGGCGCTGCGGCCACGGGCCAGCAGGTGCGCACCATCCTGTAGCCGATAGCGACGCAGCACCCATTTCGGACCGGCACCGACATAGCGCCGGAACAGCCGCTGCAGCGTTCGGACCGGAACGCCGAAACGATCGGTGACCTGGTCGACCCTGGTGAGATCCGGGTCGGATTCCATCGCGGCGATAATCCGCAGGACCAGGAGATAGGACTCGTCTGGGACACGGTCACGCAGGGCCCGGGCGAAATGGGCGTCGACGATATCGCGGCGTTCCTCCGCGTCCGTGGCGTCCAGCACCCGCTCGGTGAGCCCGGCGGACTGCGGCAGCACCTCGGTGAGCTCCACCGAGGTGTCACGCAGGGCACCCACATCGATTCCGGCGAAGGCCCCGAACCCGCCGGGCCGGAACTTCGCGGCGAAGGTCTCCCCCACCCCGGACAGTTCGCGAACGAATTTGCCGGTGGTCACCCCGGTGACGAAGCCCCCGGTTCGTGTGTCGGAGTGCTCGAAACTCACATTGACCGACGGGAACGGCAGCACCTGCGCCCCATACGGCGGGCGACCGCGCAGATCCCAGGACACCGACCAGTACCACTCGACGAATCCCGAGGTGTCCGGCCCGGCCGCCAGGCGGATCAGCCGGCGATGGCGCGCCTGTTCGCGCGGATGCAGGATCCCTTTGGTCACCTCCGGCGGCGGGACCGGAATCGGCCGCAGCGCACTCTCTTTCGCCGTGCCCTCAGCAGCGTTCACGACCCGACCTTCCCGACGGCCGGCCCGCGCACGCCGAGCCGGCGATCGGTGATTCGACGATCCGGATGGGCATGCCCATCCCCGACCAGGGCGTGCGCGCACCCGAGACCGGCTGGGTGCACACCAGCATCGTGCACTACTGCCCGGACGTCGACGGCGTCGTCGCCCGAGCGGCCGAGCACGGGGCCGCGCGCGTGGAGGGACCGCAGACCTTCGTCACCGGCGACCGCTTCGGTCCGGTGATGGATCCATTCGGCCATCGCCGGGTGGTGATGACCCGGGTCGAGGACGTCTCGCGAGACGAGGCCGAGCGCCGGGTCAACGAGTGGATGGCCGGCCAGAGCTGAGACCGGCCGCGCCGATGCTCCGGCACGCCCGGCGCATCGGCGCGGAAACCTTGTCCGAGTACTCATTTCAACCCGGCGGCATCCATCCCCCGCAACTCCTTCTTCAGATCCGCGATCTCGTCGCGCAGCCGCCCGGCCAGCTCGAACTGCAATTCACGTGCGGCGTTCATCATCTGATCGGTGAGCTGGGAGACCAGGTCGGCCAATTCCGCGCGCGGCATATTCGCGATATCACGGCCCTCGTAGACACCGGCACTGACCGCGCGGCCCGGCTCGCCCTGCGCGCGGCGGCCACGGCTGGCATTGCGACCGGATCCGCCGATCTCGACCTCGGTCTCCTCGGCTTCCCGATAGACCTGGTCGAGGATGTCGGCGATCTTCTTTCGCAGGGGGGTGGGATCGATGCCGTTGGCCTCGTTGTAGGCGACCTGCTTGGCCCGGCGGCGTTCGGTCTCGTCGATGGCCCGGCGCATCGAATCGGTGATCTTGTCGGCGTACATGTGCACTTCACCGGAGACGTTGCGAGCCGCACGGCCGATGGTCTGGATGAGACTGGTGGTGCTGCGCAGGAACCCTTCCTTGTCCGCGTCGAGAATCGCGACCAGCGACACCTCCGGCAGGTCGAGGCCCTCGCGCAGCAGGTTGATGCCGACCAGCACGTCGTATTCGCCGAGGCGCAGCTGGCGCAGCAGTTCGACCCGGCGCAGTGTGTCGATCTCCGAATGCAGATATCGGACGCGAACCCCCAGACCGAGCAGATAGTCGGTGAGATCCTCGGACATCTTCTTGGTCAGCGTCGTGACCAGCACACGTTCGTCGCGCTCGGTGCGGGCCCGGATCTCGTGCAGCAGATCGTCGATCTGGCCCTTGGTCGGTTTGACCACGACATGCGGATCCACCAGACCCGTCGGGCGGATCACCTGCTCGACGAATTCGCCACCGGTGCTGCCCAATTCGTACGGCCCGGGCGTCGCCGACATATAGATCGTCTGGCCGATGCGCTCGGCGAACTCCTCCCAGGTGAGCGGGCGGTTGTCCACCGCGGAGGGCAACCGGAAGCCGTATTCGACGAGATTGCGCTTGCGCGACATATCGCCCTCGTACATACCGCCGATCTGTGGGACGGTCACATGCGACTCGTCGATGATCAGCAGGAAATCCTCGGGGAAGTAGTCCAGCAGCGTCGCCGGCGCGGATCCGGCCGGGCGGCCGTCGATATGACGCGAATAGTTCTCGATACCGGAGCAGAAGCCGACCTGGCGGATCATCTCCAGGTCGTACTGGGTGCGCATGCGCAGCCGCTGCGCCTCGAGCAGTTTGCCCTGCCGATCCAGATCGGCCAGCCGCTGCTCGAGTTCGGCCTCGATATCGGTGACGGCCCGCTCCATCCGATCGGGCCCGGCCACGTAATGCGTGGCGGGAAAGATTCGCAGCGAATCGACCTGACGCACCACATCGCCGGTGAGCGGGTGCAGGTAGTACAGCGCCTCGATCTCGTCACCGAAGAATTCGATCCGGACCGCGAGTTCCTCATAGGACGGGATGATCTCGACGGTATCGCCGCGCACCCGGAACGAGCCGCGGGTGAAGGCCATGTCGTTGCGGGTGTATTGGACATCGACCAGTAGCCGCAACAGCCGATCGCGATCGACGTCGGCGCCCACCTCGAGCTGGACCGAGCGATCGAGATAGGACTGCGGCGTACCCAGACCGTAGATGCACGACACGGACGCGACCACCACCACATCACGCCGCGACAGCAGGCTCGACGTCGCCGAATGGCGCAGCCGCTCCACATCGTCGTTGATCGAGGAGTCCTTCTCGATATAGGTATCGGTCTGCGCGATATATGCCTCGGGCTGGTAGTAGTCGTAATAGGAGACGAAGTACTCCACCGCGTTGTTCGGCAGCATCTCGCGCAGCTCATTGGCCAGCTGAGCGGCCAGAGTCTTGTTCGGCGCCATCAGCAGGGTGGGCCGCTGCACCTTCTCGATCAGCCACGCCGCGGTCGCCGACTTACCGGTGCCGGTGGCACCGAGCAGGACGACATCCTTCTCACCGCCGCGCAACCGCCGCTCCAGCTCCGCTATCGCGGCGGGCTGGTCACCTGCGGGCTCGTACTCGCTGACCACCTCGAACCGCGCCTCGGAGCGCTCGATCGCCCCGATCGGCCGGAACTCCGAATGCGCCAGCGGCTGCTCGCCGGCTGCGTCCTCATCCGCGGGGATCTCCGTTGCGAAAGCCATGGTCACCAGGGTAGGCGGCGGTACCGACAAGTTCCGCCGCGGCGGCATCACCGGGCCGGCACCCGGGCAATCGCCCCGCGCCCGAACCGGCACGGTCACGGCAATCGCCGGGCAATGCGGACTCGTGCCCGTACCCGAAACCCAGCGAACCCCGAGCGGCGGTGCCATCCGCGCCCGCACTCGCTCCGGCCCGCCCACAAGGTCCGTGCGGGCCCTTCGTAACGTCTTGCATCCCAACGGTTCCGCCACATTTCCGGCACCGGCGGAGCGCGTTATCGACGATATATTCGGACTTTCCGAATAATTCGCACGGCGTCATATTCTTTCGGAGCCGGCAGCGCGAATATCCGCCCGGAACGAATGCTTCGGCAATTCGGCGTCGCATCCCATCAGGCATACCCACCGGGACGCCGATACATCCGGCTCGGGGTTTGCCGGGGCGAACGGGGAGCACCACCCGGGCAACCGGCCGCAGCCCGGCGATCGAGCGACCATATTGTCCGAAATGTCCGTCATACCAGCGGACCCAGCCGATCATGACACGGCCGAATCAGCCGGATTCCGTGCCGTTTTCACCCCTCCCACGACGGTTGCCCGGGTGTACGCTGATCCGGTCGGAGTTCGAGAAGGGCAAGCGCTATGGCCGGTTTCCTCGCTGAACGTGTCACACGGAGTCTGCGCACCATCGCGCCCAATGGAGTCAATCTGATGTCGTCGAATCACATATTTCCATCGGGTCGAAAAACCCAATCTCCAGTACCACCGAGCAACGCGCACAAACCTCAGGTGGAATATTTCGATATCGCCGATCTCACAAGAACCGACGCCCGCGGTTTCGTCCATTCCGTGGACAGTTATCACGCCGAACCGTGGGGGCTGTATCTGGTTCGCGCCGCCGATGCGCCGCCGTATCGCTACACCGAGACCTGGCTGCTGCCCGCCCCCTCGATCCGGGTGACCATGCACCACGTCAATGCCGCGCACGACCGGGATCCGACCTATCACATCTACATCGGCAAGTTCGCCCGGATCGAACCCAAACGCTGGCGCGCCGAGTACCACTACATCGACGTGGTCGCTCGCAACGGGCGTGTTCCCGAACTGCGCGGCGTCGACGAACTGTTCGCCGCCCATGCCGCCGGACATGTCACGGCCGACACCGCAGAGCGCGCGTTCGAGCAGGCCACCACCGTCGTCGACGGGATCGCCTCGCACGACCACAACTTCGAGCGCTGGATGTCTACCCAGGGCATCACGCTGCATTGGCTCTGATCACCGCCGCATCTGCCCGGGTCGCGATGAATGCGGCACGAGCGGATGCGGTGCGGGCCGACGACGGTACATTCGGACCATGACCCAGGGGCACGTGGTCGATCTGCATCGACCCAAAGTCGAATACTTCGATCTCGCCGAATCGACCAATACCGACCCCAAGGGCTTCGTGCGACCGGTCGAAACCTTCCACATCGAGCCCTGGGGCCTCTACATGGCCCGCACCGCCGACCATCCGGAGTTCCACTACCTCGAATCCTGGCTGATACCCGAACTATCCCTGCGCGCCTCGGTTTTCCACTTCCGCCCCACCCACCCCCGGGACCAGGACTACTACCTCGACATCGGCGACTTCGGCCCGTCCGGCCCGCACACCTGGACATCGGTGGACCACTACCTCGACATCGTGGTCCGCCGTGGACGCGAGGCCCTCCTGCTCGACGTCGACGAACTCCTCGCGGCACATGCGGCCGGATATCTCACCCTGTCGGAGGCACAGCGTGCGATCGAGGCCGCCGCCGTCGCGGTCGACGGAATCGCCTCGCATGCCTACGATTTCGAAGCTTGGCTGCGCTCGCGTGGCATCACTGTCTGCTGGCGGTGACAGCACCGCACCGGCACGGGGCGACTCAGGCCCGCGGCACCCGCTCGTAGACGCTGTCGAACCACGGCTCCTTCACCGCCAGGTACTTCTCGATCGCCTCGGTACCGGCCGCACCCGCCGCGGCGGCCTCACCACGGCGTTTGACCTCGAGGTATTCCGCCCGGGCCGCGGAATCGCCCCGCAACCAGTCCCGGAAGTCCAAGGCGAACCGCTGTCCCGGCGAGCCTTCCGCGCGTACATGAACATGCGCGATCCGGCCCGGATCGGCATTGCCGTGCAATCGCTTCGCCCACAGCATGGCGTCGGTCCCCGCAGGATCCCCCGGGGTGGGTTTCGGGCTGTCGCCGGTGAGGTGATCCCAGCGCGGGAACCCCGCCTCCGACAGCCGATCACGCAGTCCGTCCGCGATGGCGAGATCAGCCACGGTGATCTGGATATCGATGACATCCTTCGCCGGCAGCCCCGGTACCGCCGTGGACCCGATGTGATCGATCGCGCGCGCGTCGGCCCCACAGGCGAGCCACAGCCGCCCGATCAGGCGCTGCGCCTGCTCCGCCCACGCCGGATCGGGATCCACCACCCGCACCGCACCGGTGTGCCGCGCCGGGGTCCGGGTACGCAGATTGTGTTCGAAGGGCGCCAACCGGCGCTCCCACAGTGCGTGCACCTGCGGAGCGAGGTCGTCGGCGCCGGAGTTGTTGTCCAGCAGCACATCCGCGGCCACGCGCCGCTGTTCGTCGGTGGCCTGTGCCTTGATGCGGACCAGCGCGTCGTCACGGCTCACACCGCGGAACTGTTCGAGCCGGTGCACCCGCAGTTCCTCGTCGGCCATCACGACCACGACGAGATTCATCATGGCACCCAGGCCGTTCTCCACCAGGAGCGGAACATCCTGCACGACAACGCCATCGGCGGGCGCCGCGGCGATCAACTCGGTGGTGCGCCGGCCGACCAGCGGGTGAGTGATCGAATTGAGCGTCTGCCGCGACTCGTCGTCGGCGAAGGCCACCGCCGCCAGCGCCGGACGGTTCAGACTGCCGTCCTCGGCGAGGATTCCCGAGCCGAATGCCGCCACCAGCGCGGCGAGACCCTCGGTTCCCGGTTCGACGACTTCGCGCGCGATGGCGTCGCTGTCGACCAACACCGCCCCGCGGTCCACCAGCAGCCGTGCCACCGTCGACTTGCCCGCTCCCATGCCTCCGGTGAGACCGATACGCAACATTTCCTCAGTCTCGCATCCGCCGGTGCCCGACCGCACCCGCACCCCGGCGGGCTTCGATCGATCATGCTGGTTACCCCGAATGCAAACGGTTCTCACATATCCGGCTCGGCATTTCTCATTCCGTGACGACTGCGATATCAATTCGCAACTTATTTCTCTTGATACCGACCAATAGTCGGCAACTTTCCGACACGCCGGGCCTCGAGTCACGCAAAATCCGCTACCCCACACTTTTGTTCCGCTACTGTTTCGCCGCAGGCGATCCAGGCCATCCGAGCTAACGAAGGAAGACCATTGCGCACCACAATCATCCAGTCGGGTCGCCACCGGCTGGGTTCTGCAGGCACCGTGCACTGCATTCGGATTCCCGCCGTTGCTACGGCATTGGCCGAACATCGCCGCTCCTGGCTCACCGCCCTCCTCAGTCCCGCGCGGCACAGCTTCGCCGCCATGCGCAGCCGCGGCGGGATGACACGCTGGATCCCCGCGACGGCGAGCTGACGAAATCCGCCGGTAGCTGCTCGTATCGTGTACGAGATCGGCCGGGTCAGGCGGGTCCGCTCGGGTGGCGGCGAGTGCCGGGTTCCTGGGTCGGCATGGCATTGGGCGGTACCGGATAAGGAATTCCGGCTCCCGCTGTGCCGAGGGCGATATTCGGTCCGCACTGCACCAATGCCGCATCGGATTTCGGTTTCGGATCGGTGATCCGGGGTGGTACCGAATCGGGTGTGGACGCGAAATCGAAGGCCGAACTCATATCGCCGGTGACGCTACGGCGCCAGGCGGTCAGATTCGGCACATCGACGCCGAAACGGCGCTCCAGCAAACGCAATTGGGACGTGTGGTCGAAGGTTTCGGAGGCGACCAGGCCGCCACGCGAATAGGGCGAGATGACGAAACAGGGTACGCGGTAACCCAATCCGATCGGACCAGCGATCCCCTTCGCCGCCGGCACCCGAGCCAGATCCACCGTCAGGTACTCCCCCGGCGTTCCGGGCGGCGGGGTCGGCGGAGTGACATGGTCGAAGAACCCGCCGTTCTCGTCGTAGCTGACGATGAGCGCGGTCTTCTCCCAAACCCGGGGGTTGGAGGTCAAAATGTCGAGCACCTGCATGATTCCGACCGCGCCCAGCGCGGGCGGCAGCGCCGGATGTTCGCAGTTGAACAGCGGCGGGATCACCCACGACACCGCGGGCAGCCGGTCGGCGGCGACGTCGGCCGCGAAATCCTGGGGGTACACCGGCGCCTTACCGCGGCGGGCCAGTTCGGAATTCGGGTCGGCGGCCTGGGTGAAGCAGCCCATCATGCCGTCCAGGATCACCGACGAGATCGGTCCCACATCACGGTTGTTGTAGATCTTCCAGCTCACACCGGCATCCGACAGATTCTCCGGATAGGTGCGCCAGCTGTAGGCGTTCTGCGGTATGAGCGTGGGGGTTTCGACCAGTGGGCCGCCGGCCAGGCCATCGGGATCGATGGTCGCCGACACCCAGTACAGGCGGTTCGGATCGGTGGGGCCGAGCACCGAACAGTGGTAGTGGTCGCAGAGTGTGAACGCGTCGGCGAGATCGTGATGGACCGGGATGTCGGCGCGGGTGTGGTAGCCCATCGCCGCCGGGCCGTTGCCCGCGCCCACGCTGGTGATCGACATCGGCATCCATCGGTCGTTGCGGCCGCCGTTCCACGCCTCGTGCATCCCGTGCCAGGTGTGGTCGGGGTCGTTGACGCATTCGCCGTCCAGCGTCGCGCCGCGGGTGGTGTCGAGCCGGAACGGGAGGAGGTAGCCATCGGCGGTGGGGCCGGTGCCGGGTGCGTAGCCGTACTGCTTCCAGGCCGGTGACGCGTCGTCGAATCCCCGTACCCCGGACAGGGTTCCGAAGTAATGGTCGAATGAACGGTTCTCCTGCATCAACAGGACGAAATGTTCGATGTCGCCCAATCCACCCATCCCGGCGGGATCGGCCGCGTGCGCCCGCTCGATGATCGGATTCGCCCAGGAGGCCAGCGCACCGGCACCGCCCGCCGCCATGGCCTTCGCCAAGAAATCACGTCTATTGATGCCATCGAACAGACCCATGCCGGTGTCGAGACCTTCCGCCTGGTGTGAAAAAGGACAGTTCCAAGATCCTCGCCGACAATAGTGGACCGAGGGTGACGGCCCGGTTGCGCAGGAGCCAACCGCTGGCCGGCGCGACCATCCTGACACGGTCCGCGGGCGATCGGCGTGAACTCGGCGCAATCTCGTGAGCGAGTCCGGCGCGGTGGAAATAGACGAAGGCCCCGGTTCCGAGGAACCGGGGCCTTCGATCAGCTAGGCGAATTACGCGTTGCCGGACAGCTTCTCGCGCAGTGCGGCCAGCTGCGCATCGCTGGCCAGCGAGCCGCCCGTCGACTCCGAAGAAGAGCTGGAGGACGAGCTGCTGGCCTGCGCGCCACTCTCGGAGGAGTAGTTACCGGCGCCACCACCATTGGCGGCCTCGGCAGCGGCGTCGGCCGCCATCTTCTCCATCTGAGCGGTGTGCATCTTGTGGCGACGCTCGGCCTCGGCGTAGCGGCCTTCCCACTCTTCACGGACCTTGTCCGAACCCTCGAGCCATTCGTTGGTCTCGGGATCGAAGCCCTCGGGGAAGATGTAGTTGCCCTGCTCGTCGTAGCTGTCGGCCATGCCGTACTTCGACGGGTCGAACTCGGCGTGGTAGTCCTCGTTGGCCTGCTTCAGCGACAGCGAGATCCGGCGACGCTCCAGGTCGATGTCGATGACCTTGACCATCGCGTCGTCGCCGACGGCGACAACCTGGTCCGGCACCTCGACGTGGCGCTCGGCCAGCTCGGAGATGTGCACCAGGCCCTCGATGCCCTCTTCGACGCGCACGAACGCACCGAACGGAACCAGCTTGGTGACCTTGCCGGGCACGATCTGGCCGATGGCGTGGGTGCGGGCGAACTGACGCCACGGGTCTTCCTGAGTCGCCTTGAGCGACAGCGAAACCCGCTCGCGGTCCAGGTCGACGTCGAGAACCTCGACGGTGACCTCCATGCCGACCTCGACAACCTCGGACGGGTGGTCGATGTGCTTCCAGGAGAGCTCGGAGACGTGCACCAGACCGTCGACGCCGCCGAGATCGACGAACGCGCCGAAGTTGACGATCGAGGACACGACGCCCTTGCGGACCTGGCCCTTCTGCAGCTGGTGCAGGAACTCGCTGCGGACCTCGGACTGGGTCTGCTCCAGCCAGGCGCGACGCGACAGAACCACGTTGTTGCGGTTCTTGTCCAGCTCGATGATCTTGGCCTCGATCTCCTTGCCGACGTACGGCTGCAGATCGCGGACCCGGCGCATCTCGACCAGGGAGGCGGGCAGGAAGCCGCGCAGGCCGATGTCCAGGATCAGACCACCCTTGACGACCTCGATGACGGTGCCCTTGACGGCCTCGTCCTTCTCCTTGAGCTCCTCGATCGTGCCCCACGCCCGCTCGTACTGCGCGCGCTTCTTCGACAGGATCAGGCGGCCTTCCTTGTCCTCCTTGGTGAGAACGAGGGCCTCGACCTCATCACCCACGGAAACGACCTCATTGGGGTCGACATCGTGTTTGATGGACAGCTCACGGGAAGGGATGACGCCTTCGGTCTTGTAACCGATGTCGAGCAGGACCTCATCGCGATCGACCTTGACGATGGTGCCTTCGACGATATCGCCGTCGTTGAAGTACTTGATCGTCTTGTCGATGGCGGCGAGGAAGTCCTCGGCGGAGCCGATGTCGTTGACGGCTACCTGCGGCGAGGTGACGGTGGTGGGCATATGTTGGGTTGCTCCGGACGGATTGTGGTCGGTAGTGGACATTGGAACTCTCGGTTTTGCTGTGAACTCACAGCGGTGGAACTACGTTGACTGACAGCCGTGCACAGCACATCGCTGCGACACAGCACAACGCTGTACTCACTGCAGAAACTCACAGCAGCGACTGCGAAAACGCAGCCCGCGGGCGACTTCCGAACTCCGTAACCCCCGCCGAGAGCCCCGCAACATCGGGACCCCGCAACACCACCGGTCGTGCAACACCGATGGCTCCGCGGTACCGAGCGCTACAGTACCGACAGCGGCTACGCAAATGCCGAAGACACTCGCGGGAAACAGCGTACGCGACGTGAGTTGGACCAAGCAAACGGGTGCCCACCCTCGCGTACCGCGACCGGCCCGGGCACCGAACTGTGTTCCCGCACAATGTGGTACCCCTCACGGCCGAGAATAATCACACCGCCGTCGTGAGCTCCCGCCGCTCGGTGCCATACGCTGCGGTCCATGTCCGACGATCAGTATCCGGCACCGGCCGGCGACGAACGCCACGCCCAGGCCAACGCACTGCTCGGCACGGCGGGGGTGACCCGGTCGACGGTCGGCTCGGCCATCAGCCAGCGGGCCAATCGGCGCTGGTGGGATGCCGATGCCGCCCAGTATCACGACACGCACGCCGAGTTCCTGGGCGTCGACTCGGACGCCGGCGAGTTCGTCTGGTGCCCGGAGGGCCTGCACGAGGGGGACTGGCATCTGCTCGGCGAGGTGGCGGGCCGCCGGATCCTCGAGGTCGGTTGCGGCTCGGCGCCGTGTTCGCGGTGGCTGGCCGCCCGGGGCGCCCATCCGGTCGGCCTGGATCTGTCCCGGGGCATGCTCGATCGCGGACGCGCGGCGATGGCGCGCGGTGGACCGCAGGTGCCGCTGGTGCAGGCCGGAGCCGAGGCGCTGCCGTTCGCCCCGGAATCGTTCGATCTGGCGTGTTCGGCCTTCGGCGCGGTCCCGTTCGTCGCCGATGCCGCGCAGGTGATGCGCGAGGTGGCCCGGGTGCTGCGCCCGGGCGGCCGCTGGGTGTTCTCGGTCAATCACCCGATGCGCTGGATCTTTCCCGACGACCCCGGACCGGACGGACTGCGCGCCACCATTCCGTACTTCGACCGCACGCCGTATGTCGAGTTCGACTCCGACCAGGAACCGGTTTACGTCGAGCACCACCGCACCATCGGCGACCGGGTCCGCGACATCGTCGGCGCGGGCCTGACGCTGCTCGACATCGTCGAACCCGAGTGGCCGGAGTGGTTGGAACGGGAATGGGGTCAGTGGAGTCCGCTGCGCGGCGAGATCTTCCCCGGCACGGCGATATTCGTCACCGAGAAACCGCCCCTGCGTTAGCCCGCGCGGCCCGCGGCAACGGCGGCGCCGCGGGTTTGTTGTCGGAGGCCTGCGCCGGAATCGGGGTCGTCACGCCCGGATCCGGTTTCCGCTCGGATACGGACTTCTCCTCGGCCTTGGCGGTCTTGACCGCCGTCGAGATCTCGGCGGCGCCGGAACCCCCGGAATCCTTGGCGCTCTCGGTCTCGCTCGCCGCGGTCCCGGCCGGTCCGGTGTACCCCGGCAGCGCCGCGAAGCGGGGATCGACGCGCGCGGTCCGGCTGATGTGGGTGATCCACCGCCGCGCCCGGGTCAGCGGATGCTCCGGGAACTGCGGGTCCCAGCGCGCGTCATCGGCCACGTTGTAGGGCAGCTTGCCCTTGATCTCGGGCGCGTACGGATGCGGCGGGAACATATTCGTGAATCCGACCTTCGGCACCACCGCGGCCTCGCGGACACCGGACCGGCCGGTCTCCGGGCACATGATCTTGAGGATCGCACTGCACCCCGCCTTGGGAACCACGATCCCGGCCGTGAATCCCAGCCCGGTCGCCTGATCGGCCAGGGGGAACTTCTCCAGCCGAAGCAGAGCCGGTTGCGAGTCCACGGTGATGACGTGGGCCTCGATCAGGCAGCCGAATTCGGCCTGCAGCTCGGTGAGACGACGGCGCAACGTGTCGATATCGGACAAGGCAGCGGGTAAGTCCGGTTCCAGGTCGATATAACTCAGGGTGATGATGTCGCGGGTGACCGGATTCCCCCACGTGGTCTGGTCGAGCTGCTGCAGTCCCCCGGTTTCGAACACGATTGGCACTCAACCAAGCTACCCATCCGTGACCTTTTCGCACTTCCTGGGGCGTTTTGTGTTCAAGGCGTGATCAGCCGGTAATAAATATCGGACAGACCGGATGTCAGGTTTGTTCCGGTTCCGAGCTCTCCCCACCTCGGCGGGGACCTCGTCCCACCTGCTCCAATGCCATCCGCAGCGCGTACTCGATCTGGGCGTTGATGCTGCGCAGGTCGTCGGCCGCCCACTTGGCGATCGCCTCGTGGACGGCCGGATCTAGCCGTACGAGCACCTTCTTCGGCTCGCGCTTGACCATCAGGAGTAGAGGGAGCCGGTGTTGACGACGGGTTGCACGGAGCGATCACCGCACAGGACCACGAGCAGATTCGACACCATCGTCGCCCGGCGCTCCTCGTCGAGTTCGACCATGCCCTCCTCGGTCAGGCGCTGCAATGCCATGCCGACCATGCCGACCGCGCCCTCGACGATCCGGCTGCGCGCGGCCACCACCTGCGCGGCCTGCTGCCGGACCAGCATCGCCTGCGCGATCTCCGGCGCGTACGCCAGATGGGTGATGCGGGCCTCGAGGATCTCCACGCCGGCCAGCGCGGTGCGCTCACGCAGTTCCGTGGTCAGTTCCTCGGCGATCTCGGTGCCGTTGCGCAGGCTGGTCGGCGCGTCCTCGGCGGCGGCCTGCGCGATCGCGGCGGGCCCCGCGTGGACCGTATCGGGCGCGGCGTCGTAGGGGTGCACCGTGGCCAGGTGCCGTACCGCGGCCTCGGACTGCGTCTGCACGTACTCCTCGTAATCGTCCACCGCGAAGGCCGATTTGAAGCTGTCGACCACGTGGTAGACCACCACCGCCGCGATCTCCACCGGATTGCCGTCGGAATCGTTGACCTTCAGCTTCTGGGTTTCGAAATTACTCACCCGCAACGAGATTCGGCGCTTGGCCGTCAGCGGGACGACCCAGAAGAATCCGGCCTCGCTCACCGAGCCGATATAGCGGCCGAAGAACTGCAGCACCCTGGCCTCGTTCGGGCTCACCGTGGTGAGCCCGGTCAGCAGGATCACCGCCAGTGCCGCGATCACGTATCCGGCACCCGCTCCGACGGCCGGACCGGCACCGCCACCGGAGTTGGCCGCGGCGGAGGCCGCGATACCGCCGATCAATCCGGCGGCACCCACCACGAACAGCACCAGCAGCAGCACGAACCCGTTCAGACGGAACGCGGGACGCAGCGTCATGACATCCTCCCAATATCTAAGTGATATCACTACGATAGCGTGAGGATATTCCTCCAGTCCAGCGCCGCAGGTCAGGAGGGTTGGATATTGCGGTTGAAACGGAACAGATTGGCGGGGTCGTACGTCGATTTGAGCGCCCGCAGGCGGGCATAGGTCGAGGGCGCGTACCCGGCCCGGGTCTGCGCTTCGCCCGCCCAGTCCCCCGCACCGTAGAGAAAGTTCAGATTGTGCCCGATCGTCCACGGCGCCAACGTCTTCGCGACGAGATCGTGGTAGGCACGTGGATCGGTGTCCGCGGCAGCGGGCATGGTGATGATTCGCGCGTTGTACTCGGCCGAGCGGTGATCCATCGCGATTCCCGCCGGACCCGGACGGCGCAGCGCGCCGCCGAGATGCCGGAATCCGGCGACCGCGGACATCGGCGCGTCGGGCCCGGTGACATCGAGAAAGGCCGCGGCGGCATCGGCCGTCAGATCCGACAGCAGGGCGTTGGTCGCGGTGTAGGCGTGCGGGAACGGCGGGTCGCTGTAGATGGTTCCGGTCTCCGAGTACGGCATGGTCCGGAGGTTGTCGGCGAGCCGGGTGCCGACCTCGCGCAACGGCGCGACCAGCCGCTGACCCTCGGCTTCCGGACCGATGAACGCGACGGCCACGGTCGCGACATATCGCCCGCGCAACGGTTCCGGAATCGGCGCCACATCGGGCATGGTCATCATGGTGATCGCCGAGGTCATCTGCTCGGGGACCTCGGCGGTCCATTGCCGCCACGCCTCCAGCACCGGTTCCACCAGAGCGGTGTCGAAGGTCAGCGAACCACCGAAGACCTCGGTCACCGGAACCAGCTCGATCTCCATGCCGGTCACGACTCCGAAATTGCCACCGGAACCCAATGCGGCGCCGAACAATTCGTCATCCGGGGCGAGCCGGCGCAGGCGGCCGTCGGCGGTCACCAGTTCCACCGCGCGGACGCGGTCCGCGGCGTAGCCGAAAGTACGGGCCAGGATGCCGAGACCACCGCCCAGGTGATAGCCCACCACTCCGACCGAGGGGGACGAGCCGTTCACCGGAGCGAGTCCGTGTGCGACCGCCGCCGCGATCAACGCCTCGGCCCGCACTCCGGCACCCACCCACGCGGTGCTCGTCCGGGGATCCACCCGCACCTCCGTCATGCGGCGTGTGCTGATCAGTACACCGCCATCGGCGGGGACCGACAGCCCGTGCCCGGTCGCCTGTATCGCGATCGGGAGGTCGTGCCGGGCCGCGAATTCCACTGTGGCGCGGACATCTCCGGCGTGGGCGGCACCCACCACCAGATCGGGACGATGACTGTAGGCGGTCTGGAACCCCGCGACCTCGGCATCGAAACCGTCGTCACCCGGGCGGAAGATCGGGCCGGTGACCGCGGGCAGATCGCTGGGGAAGGTCGAATTCGTCATATCTCGAACTCTGCCGCCACCAGCATGAGAAGTAAAACAGATAGTTCTTCTGATGAATAGAATCAATAGTTATGGAACTGCGGCAGTTGCGATACTTCGTCACCGTGGTCGAGGAGGCCGGTTTCACCCGGGCGGCGCAGCGCCTGCATCTGGCACAACCCGGGCTGTCCGCGCAGATCCGGCAGCTCGAACGCGAACTCGGACAGGCCCTGCTCGATCGCTCGGGGCGCACCGTCACACTCACCGCCGCGGGCGCGGCCGTGCTGCCGCACGCACGGGCCGCATTGGCGGCGGCGCAACAGATTTCGCATACCGCCGACGAGTTCGCCGGCCTGTTGCGCGGCCAGGTCCGGATCGGCTTGATCTCCGGCGCCGCGACGGAGGAATTCGACGTCGCCACCGTGCTGTCGGCGTTCCACCACGATCATCCGCAGATCGGCATCAGCCTCACCGAGGACACCACCGACCGCATGCTCGCCGCGGTGGCGCACGGCCGCCTCGATATCGCTCTCGTCGGGCTGACCGGGGCCCCGCTCGACGACGGATTCGGCGTCGACATCGTCTTCGAGACCCGCCTGCAGGCCGCGATCGCACCCGAGAACGACGAATTCGGCGACCGGATCACACTCGCGGAGCTGCGCGGACGCTCCCTGATCTGCCTGTCCCGGGGCACCGGCATTCGCGGTGTACTCGAACACGGTTGCGCGGCAGCTGGATTCGAGCCTCGGGTCGATTTCGAGGCGGCCTCGCCACCGCTGCTGATCCGGCTGGCCGCCGGTGGTCTCGGAATCGCGGTGGTACCGGCCCTCGAGCCCGATCAGGCCGCGCGGGCCGGTGTGCGCATGGCCGACATCACCGACCCCGACCTGATCGGGCAGCTGGCTCTCGTGTGGCGGGTGGATCGCCCGCTCGCGCCTGCGGCGAAAGTTGTTCTCGGCCAACTGCGGATCGCTCTGGGTCGTTGACCGGCGGCGAACCGATGCCGAGGGCCCCGCGGCAGGCCTGGGCGTAGCCGTGCACCAGCGGGCGGCGGTCCGCGCGCCGCCAAGCCAGCGCGAGCTCACTCGGGCCGATACCGCCGACCTCCCGGGCGACGACACCGTCATGCGCGACCAGCGGCACGTTACCGACGGCCAGCAGAACCACACCGTCGCCGTTCAGCAGTGCTTCGTACGTCTCCTCGGTGCTCGAGATCTCCGCGCCGACAATCGGTTCCCGGCCACCGCGCGCGTCCACGGCCAGCCAGTAGTCGCGCAGCACGCCCGCCGACCGCGGCAACGCCAGGAACGGCTCGTCCAGCAGGTCCACGAATTCGATTACGGGCTTCGCTGCGAGCCTGTGGTTTTCGGGTAGCGCCACCATGCGCGGCTCGTGCGCCACCACGATCCACTCGTAGCGATCCACCTCGGTCAGGGGCAGCCAGACGAAGGCCAGATCTGCGCTGCCGTCGGCCAGCCCCGCCGTCGGATCCGACCAGCCGGTCTGACGCAGCACCGGTTTCGCCTGCGGAAAGGCGATCGCGAACCGGGACCGGATCGCCGGCAGCAGCCCGCGCCCGGGACTGGTGCTGATACCGATGGTCACCGTCGCGTACTGACCGGCCTTCGCCGCTTCCAGCTCGGCACTGGCGATTTCCCAGCCGGCCAGCAGGGTGCGGGCATGCGGTAACAGCGACTGCCCGACCGGTGTCAAGCGCACCGAACGACCGTCCCGACCGAACAGTGGCGCTCCCAGCTGCCGCTCCAGCGCGCGAATCTGTTTCGACAGGGCGGGCTGGGAGATGAACAGCGCTTCGGCGGCACGAGTGAAGTTCAGCTCGTCGGCCACAGCGACGAAATAGCGCAGATCGCGCCCGTGCACATCCATAACCAATGGTTATAGCAATGGGTCTTGGACACCGCCACCCGAATCGGGCGAGGATCATTCCAGTAGCCCTTCACCACCCGAGGAGAATTCGTGAGCACCACCAAGGTCTGGCTGATCACCGGCGCGAGCAGCGGTTTCGGTCGCGCGATCGCACGTAATGCCATCGACGCCGGCGATATCGTCGTCGCGGTCGCCCGCCGCACCGCGGCGCTGGCGGATCTGGTCGCCGCGCATCCGGATCGGATCGAGGCCGTATCCCTCGACGTCACCGACGCCACCGGAATCGATACCGTCGTCGCCGATGTGATCGCTCGATACGGGCGGATCGACGTACTGGTCAACAATGCGGGGCGCACTCAGGTCGGCGCCGTCGAGGAGACCACCGACAGCGAGTTGCGCGATCTGTTCGATCTGCACGTCTTCGGCCCCGCCGCGCTCACTCGCGCGGTACTCCCGCAGATGCGCGCACAGGGCAGCGGCGCCATCGTCATGATGAGCAGCGTGGGCGGGCAGATGTCGTTCGCCGGTTTCTCCGCCTACAGCGCGACCAAATTCGCGCTCGAGGGCCTGTCGGAAGCGCTGGCCGATGAGGTCGCACCCTTCGGGATCCGCGTCCTCGTCGTGGAGCCGGGCGCTTTCCGCACCGGCCTGTTCGGTTCCGGCGCAGCGTATTTCAGCGCCGAATCGGAGGTCTATGCCGAGACCGCGGGCAAGACGCGGCGCATGATCGAAGGAGGCGACGGCACCCAGCCGGGTGATCCGGACAAGGCCGCGGCCGCCATCCGGGCCGCGTTGGAGGCCGAGCACACCCCCCTGCGGCTCCCGCTGGGCAGCGATTCGGTCGACACATTGCTCGGCCACCTCGACACCGTCCGCGACGAAATCCACGAGTGGGAGAAGGTTTCGCGGGCGACAGCATTCGACGAGGACTGAGCCGCCGGGCGCCCGCGGCTACAGGATCCGCGACAGGAACGCCCGGGTGCGCTCGTGCTGCGGATTCGCCAGAACCTCGCGCGGGTTGCCCGCCTCCACCACCACTCCCTCGTCCATGAACACCAGCTGGTCGGCGACCTCGCGGGCGAAACCCATTTCGTGGGTGACGACCACCATCGTCATCCCGGATTTCGCCAATTCCCGCATCACCGTGAGGACTTCGCCGACCAGCTCCGGGTCCAGAGCGGACGTGGGTTCGTCGAACAGCATGAGTTTCGGATCCATCGCCAGGGCGCGGGCGATGGCCACCCGCTGCTGCTGGCCGCCCGACAACTGCGCGGGATAGGCATCGGCCTTGTCCGCCAGGCCAACTCGGTCCAGCAGTTCCCGGGCTCGGGTGCGGGCCTCGGATTTCGCGACCTTCTTCACATGGATCGGCGCCTCGACCACATTCGCCAGCGCGGTGCGATGCGGGAACAGGTTGAAATGCTGGAACACCATGCCGATATCGCGACGCTGGCGAGCCGACTCGCGCGGATGCAGTTCGTAGAGCTTGCCGCCCTTCTCCCGGTACCCGACGAGTTCGCCGTCGACATACAGGCGCCCGGCATTGACCTGCTCCAGATGATTGATACACCGCAGAAAGGTCGACTTCCCCGATCCGGACGGGCCGATCAGGCACATCACCTGGCCGCGCGCGACCTCGAGCGTGATCCCCTGCAGCACCCGCAGGGCGCCGAAGTTCTTGCACACCAGTTCGGCGCGGATCATCGGGACCGCGGCGGTCTCCGAAGGTGTCGGCGCAGTGCTCATTTACCGGCCTCCGTGACATTGCGGGCGGTGGCCAACGCGCGCAGCTGACGCCCGGTCAGCTGCCGGGTGGCTCCGCGCGAGTAGTACCGCTCGAGATAGAACTGGCCGACCATCAGGATGCTGGTGATCGCCAGATACCAGGTCGCGCTGACCAGCAGCAGCGGGATCGGCTGGAAGTTGATGCCGTAGATATCGCGGGCGCGGCCGTACAGATCGGTGGTCAGCGGGATCGCCGTCACCAATGCCGTGGTCTTCAGCATCGAGATCAGCTCATTGCCGGTGGGCGGAATGATCACCCGCATGGCCTGCGGCAATACCGTGCGGCGCATGGTCTGCCCCCACGACATGCCCAGCGCGACCGACGCCTCCCGCTGGCCTTCGCCCACCGAGTTGATCCCGGCGCGCACGATCTCGGCCATGTACGCGGCCTCGTTCAGGCCCAGGCCGATCATCGCGAAGATGAACGGCTGTGACCAGTCCTGCACATCCCACTGCACGAAATGCGTTCCGCCGAACGGGATTCCGAGCTGAATCGACTGATACAGCGCCGGGAAAAGCCCCCAGAACACCAGCTGGATGTAGACCGGGGTGCCGCGGAAGATCCACAGGTACACCCACGCCACCGCGCCCAGCACCGGATTCGGCGACAGCCGCATGACCGCCAGCAGCACACCGAGGATCACGCCGATCGCCATCGACAGGACGGTCAATTCGAGGGTGACGACCGCGCCCTCGGTGATCCGCCGATCGAACAGGTACTTCGCGTAGGTGTCCCAGCGGTACGCGGGATTGGTAGCCGCGCCGTAGACGAACAGCGCGAGCAGGAGCAGCAGGATCGCGGCGGCGATCCAGCGTCCCGGGCGCCGCAGGGGCACGGCCTGGATCGTCTCGGGCAGCTCGGACATCGCACTCAACCTTTCGCACCGTTGATGACCGCGGTGGTGACGACCCCCGCCTCCACACCCCAGTTCTGCGCGATGGTGCGGTACGCGCCGGAATCGATGAGGTGCTGCAGAGCCGCCCGCAACACCGGCGCCAGCGGCGAACCCTTCGGTACCGGCCAGCCGTAGGGCGCGGCGTCGAACAGCTGACCGGCGGGCTCGATGGTGTCGGAATTGCGTTTGATGGCGTAGGCGGTGACCGGGGAGTCCGCCGACATCGCATCGACCTGCCCGAGGACCAGCGCGGTGGCGGCCGCACTCTGCTCGTCGTAGGACATCTTGTGGATGGCCGGTTTGCCGGCGTCGGTGCAGGCCTTCGATTTCTCCGGGATCTCGTCGATGTCCTCGACCGTGGTGCGCTGGACGGCGACCTTCTTACCGCAGGCGTTGTTCGGATCGATCGGATGGCCCTTGCGCTGCGCCCACTGGATTCCGGCGGAGAAGTAGTCGACGAAATCCACCGTCTTCTCGCGGGTCAAATTATCGGTGAACGACGACATGCCCACATCGACGGTGCCGGCCTCGAGTGCGGGGATGATCTTCTCGAAGTCGGCCTCCTGATAATCGGCCCGGACGCCGAGGACCGCGGCGATCGCGTCCATCAGATCGACGTCGAACCCGATGATCTGCCCCGTGTGCGGATCCCGGTACTCATTGGGCTGATAAGGCACATTGACGCCCACCACCAACCGACCCGACCGCGCGATCTTCGGCGGCAGCTGCGCGGCGATCGCCTCGACCTTCGCGACCGGCACCTTCGGTACCTTCGGCGACTCGTCCTCGGTGTTGTCCACACAGCCCGTGACCAGCACCACCGCACCCACGATCAGCGTTACGGCGCGCAGGACGTATCCGCGCGGACCGAGTCGAGCAGACACGCAACCCTCCGTATTCGCCATAACCACACCGGCATTCGGAATCTAGGCGATCACCACCAGTTGCGCCGGTCGGTTACCGAAGGTTAATGCGCGCCGCCGCGCCCTGTGCGGGTACACGCCGGTTCAGCGCCGATGCACCCGGGCCCGCACCTGTTCGGTGAATTCGCTGGTCGATGCCAGCCCGCCCAGGTCGGCGGTGGCGATCCCGGCGGCCAGCGTCGCCGCGACCGCGCGTTCGATCCGATCGGCGGCGCCGCGCAGCGCGACATCGCCGTCGCGAGTTCCCAGCCAGCGCAACAGCATCGCCGCCGAGAGTTGCAGCGCACCCGGATTCGCCCGGTTGTGCCCGGCCAGGGCGGGTGCCGCACCGTGCACCGCCTGTGCCATCGCCTTGTCGTCGGAGCAGTTCAGCGAGGCTGCCAGTCCGAGCGATCCACTCAGCTCCCCCGCGAGGTCGGACAGGATGTCGCCGAACAGGTTCTCGGTGACCAGTACGTCGTAGTCGGCGGGTGCGCGCACCAGATGCGCCGCCGCGGCGTCGACATGCTCGTCGACGACCGCCACGCCCGGATATCCGCGCGCCACCTCGGCGCACACATCACGGAACAGCCCCATGGTCATGGGCAGTACATTCGCCTTGTGCACGATCGTCAGACGCCCGCGCCGGGCCGCGGCCAGCCGGCAGGCGTGCCGGGCGATGCGCTCGCAGGCGCCCCGGGTGATCACACCCACCGCCATCGCCACATCCGGAGTGGGGCGAAACTCACCGGATCCGGCGAACATATTGCGATCGGCGTAGAAGCCCTCACTGTTCTCCCGCACGATGACCAGGTCGATATCGGGCGCCACGGCCCGCACACCCGCGAACGCACGGGCCGGGCGGATATTGGCGTAGAGGCCGAAGTATTTGCGGATCGCGCCGCCCGGAGGCGGGCCGATGCGATGTTCGGGTGCGTATGACGCGTTGTCGTGCGGTCCCAGAATCCAGGCATCGAGATCGTCCAGAGCCGACAGGGTGCTCTCCGGCAGCGGATCACCGCACTCGGCGATGGCCGCGTGCCCGATCGGCAGCACGACCCATTCCGGAACGGGCGCGCCCGCGGCGGCCAGCGCCTCCTCCACGACCGCGCGCGCCGCCCGGACCACCTCCGGGCCGATACCGTCGCCCTCGATCAGACCGAGCCGCATCGCCGGCCGCGAATCCGTCGCGATCACCCGTAACTCCTCCGCTCGCACACCACCGCCGGTCGGCATCCGGACCGGACGGTTCACATTATGGGTCCGTTCGCACGCCGGGCCGGGCAGGCCATCGGCCCCGGCATCAGCGGGCGCATTCCTCGCTCGTCCCGGCAGACTCGCGTAAGTTGACGTGGACCATGGTGCAATCGGTGGAGCTACTGCTCGACGATGCGGCCGAGACCGATATCCGGCGGCAGTGGCACCTGCTCGCGGAGGCCGGAATATCAAGTCCCACACCGGATCACCGGCCGCACATCACCCTCGCAGTCGCGCGCGAGATCTGGCCGCGACTGGATCGGGCGCTGTCGGAGCATCCGTTCCGCCCGCTGCCGGTGCGGCTCGGCGGCCTGCTGATCTTCGGGGCACGCCACCCGATTCTGGTCCGGCTGGTGATCCCCAGCGAGGAACTGCTGGCACTGCAACGGCGCGTCGCGGCGATCGTCGAGCCGTGCCCGGGTGTTCCGGCAACCGTGCGGCCCGGCGCGTGGACCCCGCATGTGACCCTTGCTCGCCGGGTGAAGCCGGACCGGGTCGCCACGGCGATCGATGCCGTGGCCGCCGACCGTGATTCCACCGCTACCGTGGTGGGTATCCGACGGTGGGACGGTGATCGGCGGATCGAATGGCCGATCGCTCCGCGGGGGTGAGGTCCACGGCGGCCCGCGGAAGATAACCGCGGCCTCCCACGTTGCACCGCGTAAACGACACGAGAGGAACCCATGGCCACCCAGACTCTGACCACGCAGAACTTCGACGAGATCGTGACCGGGAACGATGTTGTTCTCGTCGATTTCTGGGCCGATTGGTGCGGGCCCTGCAAGGCGTTCGCGCCCACGTTCGAGGCATCCTCGGATCAGCACCCCGATGTCGTTCACGGCAAGGTCGACACCGAAGCCGAGCAGAGCCTCGCCGCGGCCGCGAACATCCGCTCCATCCCCACGATCATGGCGTTCCGTGAGGGTGTCCTGGTATTCGCGCAGCCCGGCGCGCTCCCGCCGCCCGCCCTGGAGGACCTGGTCTCGCAGGTGAAGGCGCTCGATATGGACGAGGTGCGCAAGCAACTCGCCGAGCAGCAGGAGCAGCAGCCCCAGGAGTGATCGTCGAGGCGTGATCGGCGGCCCGCCGGGCACACACAGCGGTGCCGCATCTCGTGACGATTCGAAACGGGATGCGGCACTTCTGTTTTCGATGAGACCGGGTGTCAGTTCCCCAGATGGTTGATGCCGGCGATCATGGCACGCACGGTCGACTCGGGTCCGTCACCGGCGAGTGCGGCGCCCCAGCCGCGACGGCCGTTGCATTCGCAGTGCACGAAGGTGGCGGTGCCGATATCGGTGTGCCGCTGATGGAACTGCAGGATCTCGACCGGATATCCCTCGTCGTAGAGGGCCGAGGTCAGGGCCGCGACCGGGCTGCCCGCGGACACCACGGTGCGTGCGTGACCGGCCAATTCGATGGTTGCGGCGTAGGTGGGTGTGTTCGGTTGCCCGATCGGAGCCCAGTCGCTGAGCTTGATCGGACCGGTGCGGTCGCAATATCGGTCGTAGAACTCCGAAGGCGACAGGTCGGCGGATTCGGCGCGCATCCCCTTTGGTGCGGCCGCGATGAACATGTGTGTATCAATGGTGATAGTCATTGGACTAGGTCTTCCCGAAGCTTTGTCGTTGGTCGGATGACAGAAGGGGACCAGCGCAAACAATCTTCTACGGCCGCAGCGAGGGGGCCGGTCCGAATCAGCTCCCGCTACGGCGAGGTACTACGAGAAGTCGCGCCGCAGCCACCATCGCGGTAAGCGGAAGGCGCACCACGCGGTCGCGGTCGGCGACGTTGCGCGCGGCGCTGTGGCTTGCGGCGGGATTCGGCACGGCTTCGAGGATATGGACTCCCGGCGGCGATGGCAACAATATAGCCGCGGAACCAACGAGTAACTTCGTCACATTTTCGGGTGAACTGCCGGCCAACGGACCGTGCCGCCACCGTCGGGCATTCGCGCAGGCCACACGTGGTGTACGCCGTCACACCGCGGTGCGGGCGCGTGCGGATGCCGGTGCGGGCTCCGGAGTTGCCCGACAGCGGTGACAGCGCAAGAACACCGTCCGCCGCCCGCGCGCGTCGGCATGGCCACGCGCGCCTGCCGGGCGGCCGAGTGCGTGGCGGGCGGCCGAGCCGGGGTCAGTGGGCCGCCGAATCCCAGCTGCGCCCCACGCCCACGGACACCTCCAGTGGAACCGACAGTTCGATGGCCTTCGACATCTGCTCGCGGGCAAGCGATTCCAGCGTCTCGCGTTCCCCGGCCGCCACTTCGAAGAGAAGTTCGTCGTGGATCTGCAGCAGCATGCGCGAGCGCAGACCGGCCGCGGCGATCGCCTGCTGCACGTTGATCATCGCGACCTTGATGATGTCGGCGGCGGTGCCCTGGATGGGTGCGTTCAGCGCCATTCGCTCGGCGGCCTCGCGACGCTGGCGGTTGCTGGAATCCAGGTCCGGCAGGTAGCGCCGGCGCCCGAACAGTGTCTCGGTATAGCCGACCTTGCGCGCCTGCTCCACCGCCTCGTGCAGATAGTCGCGAATCGCGCCGAAGCGGGAGAAATAGACCTCCATCTGCGCCTTGGCCTCCTCGGCGCTGATCCGCAACTGCTGCGACAGGCCATAGGCGGACAGTCCGTAGGCCAGCCCGTAAGACATGGCCTTGATGCGGCGGCGCAACTCGGGATCGACCTCGGAGATCGGGATGTCGAACGCCTTGGAGGCGACGAACGTATGCAGATCCTCACCGGAATTGAAGGCCTCGATCAAGCTGTCGTCCTTCGACAGGTGCGCCATGATGCGCATCTCGATCTGGCTGTAGTCGGCCGTCATCAGCGATTCGTATCCCGGCCCCAGGACGAAGGTGTCGCGGATGCGGCGACCGGTGTCGGTACGAATCGGGATGTTCTGCAGGTTCGGCTCGGTCGAGGACAACCGGCCGGTCGCGGCGACGGTCTGATTGAACGTGGTGTGGATGCGGCCGTCGTCGGCGACCGACTTCAGCAGACCGTCGACGGTGACCTTGAGCCGGGTCGCGTCGCGGTGCGCGAGCAGATGTTCCAGGAAGGGGTGCTGAGTCTTCTCGAACAGCGATTCCAGCGCGTCCGCATCCGTCGTGTAGCCGGTCTTGGTGCGTTTGGTCTTGGGCATGTCCAGCTCGTCGAACAGCACCACCTGCAGCTGTTTGGGCGAGCCGAGATTGATCTGCTTACCGATCACCTCGTAGGCCGACTCCGCCGCCGAGGCCACCCGATCGGCGAATTCGCGCTGTAACTGCTCCAGTTCGGCGGTGTCGACCGCGATACCGGCCTGTTCCAGATCGGCCAGCACCCCGAGCAGCGGCAGTTCCATCTCGGTGAGCAGCGCCGTGGACTCGATGCGCCGCAGTTCCTCGTCGAACGCCTCGGCCAGATCGGTCACCGCACGGGCGCGCAGGATCTCGGCGCGGGCGAGTTCGGTATCGACCTGATCCTCGTCGTCGAGCAGCGACAGCTGGCTGTCCTCGGCGGCCTCCACGCGCAGCTCACGTGACAGGTACCGCAGCGACAGATCGTCCAGATTGAAGGTGCGCTGCCCGGGCCGGACCAGATAGGCGGCCAGGGCGGTGTCGCTGGTCAATCCGGCCAGCGACCAGCCGCGCCCGTGCAGGGCGTGGACGGCTGCCTTCGCCTCGTGCACCGCCTTGGCGGTGGCGGCATCGGCCAGCCAGGCGCCCAGTGCTCGCTCGTCCTCCGGTGTGAGCCCGATGATGTCGAAATAGCCGCCCTCACCGTCGGCCGCGGCGATCGCGATCGCCTTCACATCGCCGTGCACCGGTGTCGTGGTGCCGGCGATCGACAGGCCGTGACGCGCTCCGGCCTTCGCATGTTCGGCCAGCCAGTCCTCGGCGGCGCCGGGCGCGACCGGACCACCGCTGATCTCGAAGCCGCTGTCGGCCTCCGGCTCGGGCGCGGCGAGGGTTTCGAACAGCCGGTCGCGCAGCACCCGGAACTCGAGGTCGTCGAAGAGGCGATGGATCTTGTCGCGATCCCAGGGCTGCTGGGCGAGCTGATCGGGCGTATAGGGCAGCGGCACGTCCTTGACCATCTCGGTGAGCTGCCGATTGAGCACCACACCGGACAGATTGGCCCGCAGTGCGTCACCGACCTTGCCGCGCACCTCGTCCACGCGCTCCACCAAGGTCGCCAGATCGCCGAATTCGCGGATCCACTTGGTGGCCGTCTTTTCCCCCACACCCGGGATACCGGGCAGATTGTCGCTCGGGTCGCCGCGCAGAGCGGCGAAATCCGGATACTGCGCGGGCGTGAGGCCGTATTTTTCCTCGACCGCGTCCGGGGTGAAGCGGGTCAGCTCGGAGACGCCCTTCTTCGGATACAGGACGGTGACATCCGGCCCGACCAATTGCAGCGCATCCCGGTCGCCGGTGACGATCAGGACCCGGAACCCTTGTGGCACGGCCTGAGTCGTGATCGTGGCGATGATGTCATCGGCCTCGTAGCCCTCGAGCGCCATCACCGGGATACCCAGCGCGCCCAGCACCTCCTGGGCGATCTCCACCTGGCCGCGGAATTCGTCCGGCGTCTTCAGCCGGTTGGCCTTGTACTCCGGAAACGCCTCGGAGCGGAAGGTCTTGCGGCTGACGTCGAACGCCGCCGCGATATGGGTGGGCTTCTCATCGCGCAGCAGGTTGATCAGCATGGCGGTGAAGCCGTAGACCGCATTGGTGGTCTGCCCGGTGACGGTCTGGAAATTCTCCGCCGGCAGCGCGTAGAACGCGCGATAGGCCAGGGAATGGCCGTCCAGCAACAACAAGGTGGGCCGCTCACCGGCGGCACCGGGAGATTCGCCGGAGGTGGTGGAGGACACACTGGCCTGACGCTGATCGGTGGAGGCTGGGGTCACCCGACAGAGTCTAGGGACAGGCACCGACACCCCGCGGCACCGGGCGCTGCCGGTGCGGCCGGGCCCCGCCGATCACACCCGCGGACCGCCCGGCCACGCGAAGAACACGCCCGCCACCGCTTTCCGGCCCGCGCCGCCGCCCGCATCCGGACAGCGACGCCGCGGCCGGGTCAGGACTTCGGTGCCAGGTTCTCCAGGACCACCTCGGCGACCGCCTTCATGGTGGTGCGGCGATCCATGGCGGTGCGCTGAATCCACTTGAACGCCTGTGGTTCCGACAGCCCCTGCGTCTGCATCAGCACACCCTTGGCGCGCTCGACGAGTTTGCGGGTCTCCAAGCGGTCGGACAGGCTCGCGACTTCCTGTTCCAATGCCGAGATCTCGTGGAACCGGCTGGCCGCCAGCTCGATCGCGGGCACCAGATCGGACTTCGTGAACGGCTTCACCAGATATGCCATCGCACCGGCGTCGCGTGCCCGCTCCACCAGGTCACGCTGGCTGAACGCGGTGAGAATCACCACGGGCGCAACACGTTTGGACGCGATCTCGGCGGCGGCGTCGATCCCGTCGCGACGTGGCATCTTGACATCCATGATGACCAGATCCGGCCGCAGTTCCGAGGCCAGATCGACCGCCTGCTGCCCGTCACCGGCCTCACCCACAACCTGATAGCCCTCCTCGGAGAGCATCTCCACAAGGTCCATCCGGATAAGCGCTTCGTCTTCGGCCACCACGACACGCTTCGCGGCAGCCGGCGCGCCCTGAGTCGCGCCCGCGCCCCCTGCATTCGTACCCATAGACAGACCCCTCGATATTCCGATGCCGATACCCGATGGACCCGCCCCGCCCCGGACCGTACCGGCCCGCGAACACCGAGTGTCCTAAAGCGTACCGTTCAACTTCGCTCACAACCCATCTACCCAGCACGAACCCCGTCCGGCCCAGGCACGGCACCCGCCGATTCGGTACTCCGGGCAGCACCGGCTATCATTCCACCCGGTGCGCCGAGTTGGCGGAACTGGCAGACGCGACGGTCTCAAAAACCGTTGTCCGAAAGGGCGTGTGGGTTCGAGTCCCACACTCGGCACCAATTTCCGGTGGTGATGACACCACCTTCTCCGGCCTCCGCCTCCGGCGCGACGGCCGATCGTATCCCCCGAGATTTCGTGGCCGAGATCGAACCGGACGGCGGAGTGTTCCGTATTCACGCGTAGGGTGGGATCACACGACCCCGGGATCCAGGAGGTCGCACGCATGCGGGTCAACCGGCTCACCGCCGATCTGTCGGAATATCCGGATCTGGTGGTGATCTATCTGGGGATGCGAGTGCGCACCCCGCGGGGAATGCTGCGGCTGCTGGGATTGGGGCCGAAACTCTATCGCTCACATCACGATCGGCCCGACGGGCTGCTGCGGCACGAAGACATCATCTGGTCGCTGCTGCCGCCGCACTGGGGCGCCCGCCAGTACTGGCGCGATCTCGAGAGTCTCGAACGCTGGACCCGATCAGAACCCCATCGTGACTGGTGGCAGCGTTTTCTGCGCGACTCCGGCGGTACCGGATTCTGGCACGAGGCCTATTTCCTGCGCGGCGGAATCGACACCATGTACGACGATATGAGCACACCCACCGGACTCGGCGCGATCGCACCCACCCGCGCCATGCGCGGCCCCCTGTTCGGAGCCCGCGGCCGCGCGCGCGACAACGCCGACGGCGCCGGAGTGCGCAACGACGGACTCGACGGCGAGGCCACGGTCGCGCCGGTGGTCGACGAAACCGCGTACTACGCCACCGGCGGCGGGAAATCCGGGCACCGCGAAACCGGCTCCGACCCAGAAACTTCCGGATCCGAGCATCGGGATTAGTTTCAACCCCGAGATACGACCGGTCAGCGAAGGTTTGGCAAACGGTCGCGCCCGACACGCGACGACCAGGTGAACATCCCGCGAAATGAGCGGTTTTCGGCCGTATCGAGCTTTCTCGCGGACGTACGCACGTCCTACCGTATCGGACATGCACGTCCTGTTCGTCTGCACCGGCAACGTCTGCCGCTCGGTAATCGCCGAGCGCCTGACTCACGCGATGGCGGCCGAACATGCAATCGCCGACCTGACCGCCGAGAGCGCCGGCACCCGCGCATTGGTCGGATTCGGTGTCGAACCACTTGCGGCACAAACCATCACCGGCCTCGGCGCCGATGCCAGCAACTTCTCAGCACGCAAGCTGAAGCCGGAAATGATCGCGCGTGCCGACCTGATTCTCGCCATGACCGAGCAGATACGCGACCACATCGTCCAACTCGCCCCCACGGCACGCGGGCGCACCTTCACCCTGCTCGAGGCGTACCGCGTGACCAAGGTCTCCGGCGCCCGCACGATCGCCGCGATCGACAGCGCGCGTAATGATCTGGCTCTCGTCGGCCGTGAGAACATCTCCGACCCGGTGGGACTCTCCAGCGAAAAGTACTGTGCCGTCGGCGATCGGATAGCGGAGACACTCGTCCCGCTGCTGCTCGCCCTGCACACCCATCGGGAAGCCCGCTCCGGCACCGACACCCGCGGCCGGCCGCGGCTGGTACTGCTGACGGGCGGGCGGGTCGAAGCGCCGCCGCCGGCCGTCGAGCACACGCGAATCGGCCGCCACGCCTGACGAATCCGCCCGCCGCGCCCGGCGGGGCATGCCACTCGCGAACCGATCCGGTTCCGGGGTTAGACTCCCCGGGAAACTGCCGACGCCGATGGTTCGACACCGGAACAGGACACAGGCATGCCGAAACGAATTTCGGATGTTTCACTCCATGTTTACGTCACACCGGAAACGCTCGACCGCGTCGTACACACCGTGCGCTGCGTGGTCGACGACCACCTCGCCGAGCACGACGTCTTCGCTTGGCGCTTCACCCTCCCCGTCGATGCCGATCAGCCCGCCCACACGCTGCTGGAAACCCAGTGGCGGCTGGACCACCCCGATCGCGATCCGGGTGTCCGGCGTACCTACGAGATCGCGCTCAGCCTGGTAGGTGACCCCGAGCAGCTGACCGAGTCCGGTCTGGCCGCACTCGAACACCGGCTGCTGCTCGGGATCGCCACCGACGCCGATGCCGTCCCCTATTCGATCCAGGCATTGCACCGCGACAGCTACGACTTCGACGAGAACCGCGAACGGCTCTAGAAACCCGGCCGGCTACTTGCGGCGCGCCGGGAAATGCCGGATCACGCCCTCTTGTACGACGGTGGCCAGCAGTTCACCGGCACGCGAATAGAAATGCCCGGTGGCCAGGCCGCGCGAACCGGCCGCCACCGGCGACTGGGTCGCGTACAGCGCCCAGTCGTCGAAGCGGAACGGACGATGGAACCAGATCGAATGGTTCACCGTGGCGGCCACGATCCGGTCGAAACCCCACGACAGTCCGTGCGTGGTGATGATCGAGTCCAGCACCGTCGTGTCCGACGAATAGCCCAGTGTCGCAACGTGAATCAGCGGATCATCGGGCAGTGTCCCGTCGGCCTTCATCCAGACCCGGTTGTGATTGAGGGTGCCGCCGGTGCCCTTGAGGATCCACGCCGGATCGTTGGTGTAGCGCATATTGATCGGATGCGGCGCCTGGACGAACATCTGCAGTTTGTCCTCGAGTCCGGAAAAGGACTCCTCGACCCGCGGCAGACCGTCCGGATCGGGCACCTGCGGCTGCGGAGAGGCGTGTTCCAGGCCCTTGGCCCAGTCCTGGAATGCCGCCAGCATGACGAACAGTTCCTGATCGTCCTGATACGCCGTCACCGTGCGATTGGCGAAGGCACGGCCGTCCCGGTGCCGTTCGACCCGGTATTCGATCGGCTTGCGCACATCACCACCGCGCACGAAATGAGCATTGACCGCATGCACCGGCCGTCCCGGTCCGACCGTACGACCGGCCGCGATGATCGCCTGCGCCACCAGTTGCCCGCCGAAGGTGCGACTCCACACCTTCTCCGGGTGATGGCCGAGGAATACGTCCTCGCCGATCTCCTCGATATCGAGGAGATCGAGCAGGACCGCGAGATCGCCGCGGCCGGCGGGTTCGGGTTCGGTGCCGACCGATTCGACCGGTGATGCACTCAATTCAGTGGTCCTCCTCGCCGATACGGTGCACGTGGATCAGGTTCGTGGATCCGACGGTACCCGGCGGCGAGCCGGCCACGATGACCACCAGATCACCCTTGGTGTAGCGGTTCAGCGACAACAGTTCCTTGTCGACCTGGCCGATCATCTCGTCGGTGGTGCCGACCGGCGGCACGATGAACGTCTCCACACCCCAGGTCAGCGAGAGCTGGCTGCGCACCTCCGGCAGCGGGGTGAACGCCAGCAGCGGCAGCGTGGTGTGCAGCCGCGCCAGCCGGCGCACCGTATCGCCGGACTGGGTGAACGCCACCAGCGCCTTGGCATTGAGCCGCTCACCGATATCGCGCGCGGCGTAGGAGATGACGCCACGCTTGGTCCGCGGCAGGTGGGTCAGCGGCGGCACCCGGGTGGAGGATTCGGATTCCACCGCGTGCACGATGCGCGCCATGGTGCGCACCGTTTCGATCGGATACTGCCCGACCGAGGTCTCGCCCGAGAGCATCACCGCGTCCGCGCCGTCGAGCACCGCATTGGCCACATCGGAAGCCTCCGCGCGGGTCGGGCGGGAATTCTCGATCATCGACTCCAGCATCTGAGTCGCGACGATGACGGGCTTGGCATTCTCCCTGGCCATTTGGATCGCACGCTTCTGCACCAGCGGCACCTGCTCGAGCGGCAGTTCCACACCGAGGTCACCGCGGGCCACCATGATCGCGTCGAAGGCCAGCACGATCGCCTCGAGATTGTCGATGGCTTCGGGCTTTTCGAGTTTGCCGATCACCGGCACCCGCCGGCCGACCCGATCCATGATGTCGTGCACCAGCTCGATATCCGAGGGCGAACGCACGAACGACAGCGCGATGAAGTCGACCCCGAGCTTCAGCGCGAATTCCAGGTCCTCGATGTCCTTCTCGGACAACGCCGGTACGGACACGTCCATACCGGGGAGTGAAACTCCCTTGTTGTTGGAGACCGGGCCGCCCTCGGTGACCCGGCACACGACATCGCTGCCGTCCACACGGAGCACCGTCAGGCCGACCTTGCCGTCGTCGACGAGCAGACGGTCACCGGCCTTCGCGTCCTCGGCGAGTTGTTTGTAGGTGGTGGAGACGCGATCATGGGTGCCTTCCACGGCGTCGACCGTGATCCGCACCTCCTCGCCCGTCGCCCACGTGGTACGGCCGTCGGCGAATCTGCCGAGGCGGATCTTGGGGCCCTGCAGATCGGCGAGAATACCGACGGCACGGCTCATCTGCTCGGCCGCATGCCGCACCTTGTGATAGTTCTCGGCGTGATCGGCGTGTTCTCCGTGACTGAAATTCAACCGGGCCACGTCCATGCCGCTGTCGACAAGTTCGCGGATCCGATCCTCGGTCGCCGTGGCGGGACCCAGGGTGCACACAATCTTTGTCCGTCGCATCACGGATCGAGCCTAGTCCTGCCGAGATCACGGCGCCGACCGGCACACCCGTCACCGCTGAACAGCGAATGAACGGGTCGTGTCACCTCCGGCTCATTCCTGCAGCGGACGGTTGTAAGGATCGCGCACCTTGCCGGTCAGGATCATGATGGCGTCGATGAACGGCCAGATCCCGCCGAGGCCGCAGGTGCAAATGGTGACCAGCAGCTGCGCGACGCCGATTCCGGTGTAGCCGAGATAGAAGCGCCCCACTCCGAGACCGCCGACGAACAGCTGCAGCAGTCCGGCGGTGAGTTTGGACTTGTCGGACAGGGGTTCGCCGTACATGCTGCGGCCGTACGGCGCTTCGGGATCCATCCCGTAGGGAGCCGGCGGATAGCCCGGCGGCTGGCCGTAGGCCTGCGCATAAGGGTCGGCGGGCTGCCCGTAACCTGGCTGCGCGTAACCCGGCTGACCGTAGCCGGACTGCCCGTAGTCCGGCTGACCGTACGGCGCTCCGGGGCCGGTGCCGGGCGCACCGTACTGCGGGCCGTAACCGGACTGCGGCTGATAGGGGTCGGTCACGAGGTCCTCCTGTATCTTGCGGGACACCCGCACCCGGCCGGGCGGGTGAGCAGCTGCGCGATTGTCGCTCACACGCCCGCCTGCGCGAGCGGTCGTCGCTCAGCTCTTGTTCGCCTTCTTCCGGCCCCGGATACGCGGTCGTGGCGACCCACTCTCGGACGCCGCTGTACCCTTCGCCGCATCGGTGTCATCGCCGGAAGCGTCCGAAGCGTTGCCGACGGCGGCGGAATCGTCCGGATCGGCCGCCGAGTCGCCCGATTCGTCCTTCTTCGACGACTCCGGATCGGGTGCGGCGTCCGGTTCGCCCACCGGTTCCGATTCTGGCGAGCCGGTCGCCGCCTCCACCTGCTCGGCGGCGCCGTGGCGGCGCAACGCGCCCCACTGCCACGGCCACGGCCGGTCACCGCCGGGCGCGAGTTGCGCGGCGGCCTCGCGCCCCTTGGTGGCGAGTACGAAATACGCTATCGCGCAAAGAAATACGATCGCGGAGGTGTAGGAGTTGACGCGGATACCGAGGATGTGGGTGGCCTCGTCGTCACGCAGCAGTTCCACCCAGAAACGGCCGAAGGTGTAAATAGCCACATACAGGGCGAACAACCGGCCGTGGCCCACCCGCCAGCGACGGTCGATCATGACCAGGACCAGGACTCCGAGCAGATTCCAGACCAGCTCGTAGAGGAAGGTCGGCTGCACGATCTTGTCGACCACACCGGTGGAGACACCGTTCATCATGTCGAGCTGACCGTCGGAGTCGAATCGCAGGTAGATCTCCAGACCCCACGGGAGATCGGTCTTGCGACCGTAGAGTTCCTGGTTGAAATAGTTGCCGAGGCGGCCGATGCCCTGAGCGAGCAGGATGGCCGGGGCGATGGCATCGCCGAAGGCGGGCAACGGGATCCGATAGACCCGGCAGCCGATCCAGGCGCCGATACCGCCGAGCAGTACCGCACCCCAGATACCGAGCCCGCCCTCCCAGATCTTCAGGGCGTTCATCGGATGCCCGCCCGCACCGAAATACTTCTCCCAGTCGGTGGCCACGTGGTACAGCCGCCCGCCCACGAGTCCGAACGGCACCGCGAACATCGCCACGTCCAGGACCGCGCCGGGCTGGCCGCCGCGCTCACGCCAGCGCCGCTCGCCCCACCAGATCGCGACGATGATGCCGATGATGATGCAGATCGCGTACGCACGCAGCGGGAATGGGCCCACATCCCACACTCCGCGCGGCGGACTGGGGATATACGCCAGTACCGCCCCACCGTGCACACCGACACCATCTGCCAGGACTGGAAAAGTCACGGGGCCCACCGTAACGGAGGGCCCGCGTGCGGCCCAGTTCGCGGGTGCGCTAGTCGCCCGAACTCGCTGCCCGCATCGCCGGCACGCGCGGGTCCTCGTCCGGACTGCCGGTGCCGGTGGCGATCAGCGAGCGCAGACTCTCGCCGATGTAGAAGGTCCAGCCGTGCCGGCACGCCTCGAAGCATTCGAAATCCGGATTCAAGCCGACATGGGTGAATCGCAGTTCGGTCCCGTTGTCCACGGCGGTGACGTCGAACCGGATCTCGGTGTCCTTCCATTCGGTCTGATCGCCGGTGAAGCCGAACCAGTTGTCCAGCACCCGCCAGACGACACGCACACCGGGGACCACCTCGGTCACCTGGATGGTGCTGCGATGGACATCGACGACCTCGTAGGTGATGTGCCGGCTCGATGCCGGGCCGCTGCGCGAGGGGGCCGAGTGGATGCGCTTCTACGAGCGGTTCTGGAACGACAGCCTCGACACCTTGGAAAACGCATTACGACAGGAGGACGACGGTGAGTGATTACGGCGAGCTGGTGGAGCCGGCCACCATTCGGATCGAACGGCTCCTACCCGGGCCGATCGACCGAGTATGGGCGTATCTGACCGATATCGACAAACGCGCCCGCTGGCTGGCGGGCGGGCTGTTCGAGCAGCACACCGGCGGCCGCGTCGAGCACGCGTTCCGTATTCACGAGCTCACCGGCGAAGGCGACGCGGCCGAGCCCGCCCATCTCGTGCACGGCGCGGTGCTGGAATGGGATCCGCCGCACCGACTGCGCCACACCTGGAGCAGTGACGGGCATCTGGTCGATTCGGAGGTCAGCTATACGCTCGAACCCGAGGCAGACGCGGTACGACTGACCCTCGTGCACAGCAAACTGCCCTCACGCGCGGAGATGGTCGGCGTGGCCACCGGCTGGCACACCCACCTCGACCTGCTGCGCGCACGTCTGCGGGAGAACGCGGTGGAACCGTTCTGGCCGAAATTCACCGCGCTGCAACAGGAGTACGAGTCACGGCTGGTGTGAGACCCGATCGAGCGGCGGTCGCGGTCCTACCCCGCGACGGTCGCCGAGCGGACGCCCTGCGCCAGGTCCGAGGTCAATGCGCGGACCTGCGCCAGGCCCTGCCCCGCAGCGGTGACGAGCGCCGAGCCGACGATGACTCCGTCTGCGTAGGAAGCGATTTCGGCGGCCTGAGCGCCGTCGCGCACACCGAGGCCCACGCCGATCGGGATATCGGAGTGCGTGCGGACCCGGGCGCACAGTTCGGGAGCCGCCGAGGACACCGCGTCGCGGGTGCCGGTCACACCCATGGTGGAGGCCGCGTAGATGAATCCGCTACTGGCCTCGATGGTTTTGACCAGGCGCTCCTCGGTGGAGGACGGCGCGACCAGGAAGATACGGTCCAGATCGTGAGCGCGGGAGGCGTCGAGCCACTCACCGGCCTCTTCCGGGATGAGGTTGGGAGTGATCAGGCCGGTACCGCCGGCGGCGGCCAGATCGCGGGAGAAACGGTCGACTCCGTACTGCAGCACCGGATTCCAGTAGGTCATGACCACGGCCTTGCCCCCGGCGGCGGTGATCGCCTCGACGACCGAGAAGACATCGCGCACCCGGACGCCACCGCGCAGAGCCTGTTCGGCGGCGGCCTGGATGGTGGGGCCGTCCATCACCGGATCGGAGTAGGCGATGCCGACTTCGATGATGTCGCAACCGGATTCGACCATCGCGGTGCACACCTCGATGGATCCGGCGAGGTCGGGATAGCCGGCGGGCAGATAGCCGATCAGGGCGGCACGGCCCTCGCCGCGGCAGGCTTCGAAGGTCGATTGCAGACGGCTCACGAGCGGTTCTCCTCGGCGGCGGGGCCGTTGTCGTCGAACAGGCCGAACCAGCGCGCCGCGGTATCCATGTCCTTGTCGCCGCGTCCGGACAGATTCACCAGAATGATTGCGCCCGAACCCAGTTCGCGGCCCAGCTCCAGCGCACCGGCGACCGCGTGCGCGGATTCGATGGCCGGGATGATGCCCTCGGTACGCGACAGCAGCAGCAGCGCGTCCATCGCCTCGGTATCGGTCACCGGCCGGTACTCGGCACGGCCGACATCCTTGAGGTAGGCATGCTCGGGGCCGACGCCCGGATAGTCCAGGCCCGCGGAGATGGAATGCGATTCGATGGTCTGCCCGTCCTCGTCCTGCAACAGGTACGAGTAGGCGCCCTGGAAGGCGCCGGGGCTGCCGCCCGCGAAAGTGGCCGCGTGCCTGCCGGTTTCGACGCCGTCACCCGCTGCCTCGAATCCGACCAGCCGCACCCCTTCATCGTCGATGAACGGGTGGAAGATGCCGATCGCATTGGATCCGCCGCCCACACACGCCACCACGGCGTCCGGCAGGCGGCCGGTCTGCGCCCGCACCTGGACCCGCGCCTCGAGCCCGATGACGCGCTGGAAATCACGCACCATGAGCGGGAACGGATGTGGTCCCGCCGCGGTGCCGAAGCAGTAGTAGGTTTCCCCCGCGTTGGTGACCCAATCGCGCAGCGCCTCGTTGATCGCGTCCTTGAGCGTCTGCGAGCCGGTGGTCACCGAGACGACCTTCGCGCCGAGCAGCCGCATCCGGGCGACGTTGAGGGCCTGGCGCGCGGTGTCGACCGCACCCATGTAGATCACGCAATCCAGACCCAGCAGCGCACAGGCCGTTGCGGTGGCGACACCATGCTGACCGGCGCCGGTCTCGGCGATGACGCGGGTCTTGCCCATCCGGTGGGCCAGTAGGGCCTGGCCGAGCACATTGTTGATCTTGTGCGAACCGGTGTGGTTGAGGTCCTCGCGCTTGAGCAGGATGCGGGCGCCGCCGGCATGCTCGGACAGCCGGGTGCACTCGAAGACCGGCGAGGGCCGGCCCGCGTAATCGCGCTGCAGCCGGTCGAGTTCGGCCAGGAAATCCGGATCGACCCGAGATTTGTCGTATTCGGCGGAGACCTCCTCGATCACCGCCATCAGCGCCTCGGGGACGTGCCGCCCGCCGTAGACACCGAAATGGCCGCCGAGATCGGGCTCGTGGCTGCGCTCGGCGACACCCGCGCTGGCCGGTGGCAGCACGGGGTCGTGGACGTCGTTCATCGGTTGACGCCCCGGCGCAGCGGGCGCGGGCAGGAGGGATGGGTGCCGGCCGTAGCCAGTTCGGATACGGCGGCACGCGGATCACCGCTGGTCACCAGGCTCTCACCGACGAGAACGGCATCGGCGCCTGCACCGGCGTAGGCGAGCAGATCGGCGGTACCGCTCACTCCGGACTCGGCGATCCGGATGACCTCGGTGGGCAATCCGGGAGCGATCCGGGCGAAGACGTCGCGATCGACCTCGAGCGTCTTGAGATTACGGGCGTTGACACCGATGACCGAGGCGCCGGCGGTGAGCGCGCGATCGGCCTCTTCTTCGGTGTGCACCTCGACCAGCGCGGTCATCCCGAGCGATTCGGTGCGATCGATCAGCGAGGACAGCACGTCCTGCTCCAGAGCGGCCACGATCAGCAGGATCACATCGGCGCCGTGAGCCCGCGCCTCGTGGATCTGATAAGGCCCGACGACGAAATCCTTGCGCAGGATCGGCAGGTCGACGACGGCGCGCACGGCGTCGAGATCGTCGAGGGATCCGTGGAAGCGGCGGCCCTCGGTGAGCACGCTGATGATGCGCGCGCCACCGGACTCGTATGCCTTCGCCAGGCTCGCCGGGTCGGGGATGTCGGCCAACTCACCCTTCGAGGGGCTGGCCCGCTTGACCTCGGCGATGACTCCGATACCGTCCGCGTGCAGAGCGGCGAGCGCGTTGCGCGGGGAGGGTGCCGCCGCGGCGGCCTTCTTGACGGCCTGGAAATCCAGGAGGGCCTCGCGAGCGGCCACATCCGCCCGGACCCCGTCGAGAATCGAGTCGAGTACCGTCATCTGGCTCGAATCCTTTCTGGGGAGACGGACTTGCTACCTGAGAATCCCCCCAGGTGCTGTCTCACCGATGCTGTTAAAGAGTAATTGGCGGTGTTCACTGGGCCGACGGCGGGGTGTGGCGGTCGGCACGCGGCTCGTCGTCGGTCGGGTCGGCACCCGCATCGAGCGCATCCCACAGCACGCGCTGCGACAGCTCCCCCGGTTCCGGCGACGCGGCCTGCTCGGCTGTGGTGCCCGCCGCGGCGGAGTCCGCGCGGTGCAGTCCGGCGACCTCCTCGGCGGCCGCGGCGCGGCGGAACACCGGATTGTCGTACTTCCCCGACATCCGCGCGGCGGTCTCGGGCATCCGGGCCAGCAATACCCCGGCGACGAAGGCCGCGACGGCGCCGATGATGCTGAGCACTGCCGGGAAGGCCGATGCGGTGGCCTCGTCGATATGCGCGCGGGCGGGCAGTTCGGCGAGGGTGGCGGCCCGTTCGGCGATTTTCGCGTGCTGGGACAGCAGCGCCGCCCCGGGGATCACGGTCACCGCGCCGACCAGCGCCACCACCACGCCCATCAGCCGCCGCAGCCAGCCCTTGGTGGCGAAGACCGCGGCGATCGAGGCCACCAGCACCAGCGCGAGCGGAGTCAGGGCGCCGAACCAGAGCCCGCCGTTGAGATGCTGGGTGCGCGGTTCGGTGAGCCCGTCGGAGGAGTGCAACGTCACCCACGTCATCCGCGACGATCCCCACAGCGCGATCGCGCCCAGCGCCAGCAGCAGAACCGGGAAGATCGGCCGGGCCCGGCCACCCGAGGCCGGCGTCGGGGGCGCGACGCCCTCGTCCTCGTCGTCCGGCCAGGTGATACCGCTCGCCACAGTGGAATCCGCCGTGGTGAGATCGGCTGCCGGTTCTGATTCGGAATAGGGTTCGGGATTGGTCATAGCACCGCGTCGTCGGGTTGGGGGGTGAAAGTGCGGACGGTACGCGCCGCGGCGACGGCCTTGAGCACCGCCATCGCCTTGTTGCGCGATTCCTCGTCCTCGTAGTCGGGCTGGGAGTCGGCCACGATACCGGCGCCGGCCTGGACATAGGCGACGCCGTCCTTGAGCAGGGCGGTGCGGATCGCGATGGCGGTATCGGCGTCACCGGCGAAATCCAGGTAGCCGACCACACCCGCGTACACACCCCGGCGAGTGGGCTCGTTCTCCTCGATCAGCTCCATCGCCCGCACCTTCGGCGCGCCCGAGAGGGTGCCGGCCGGGAAGCAGGCCCGCACCGCGTCGAGGGCGATGCGCCCGGCGGACAGGCGGCCGATCACGGTCGAGACCAGATGCATGACGTGGCTGTAGCGCTCGATGTGGCGGTACTGGGTCACGCGGACCGACCCCGGCTCGCAGACCCGGCCCAGATCATTGCGGCCGAGATCGACGAGCATCAGGTGTTCGGCGTTCTCCTTGGCGTCGGCCAGCAGATCCTTCTCGAGGAGCAGATCGTCCTCCTCGGTGCTACCGCGATGGCGGGTACCGGCGATCGGATGTGTCGTCGCCACACCATCTTTCACGGTGACCAGCGCTTCCGGACTCGACCCGACAATGGAGAACGCCGTGTTGCCGGTGCCGTCGGGGATATGCATCAGATACATGTACGGACTGGGGTTGGAAGCGCGCAGCATCCGGTAGACATCGAGCGGCGCACCGTCGAAATCCATCTCGAAGCGCTGCGACAGCACCACCTGGAACGCCTCACCGGCCTCGATCTCGCCGACCAACCGGCGCACCCCGGCGCCGAAGTCCTCGGTGGTGCGGCGGCGCACATAGTCGGGTTCGGGGCGATCGAAGACCGAGACCGTGGAGTCGGCCGGGGCGGCCAGGGCCGCGGTCATCCGGTCCAGCCGGGCCACCGCGTCGTCGTATGCCTCGTCGACTCGCTCGTCGGTGCCGTTCCAGTTGACGGCGTTGGCGATGAGGGTGATCGCGCCTTCGTGATGATCGAAGGCGGCCAGGTCGGTGGCCAGCAGCATGACCATCTCGGGGACCCGTAGATCGTCGGTGGTCAGTTCGGGCAGCCGCTCGATGCGGCGCACGATGTCGTAGCCGAGGTAGCCGACCAGCCCGCCGGTCAGCGGCGGGAGATCCGGGAGCCGTTCGGTGCGCAGCAGTTCGAGGGTGTCGTGCAGCGCCCGCAGCGGATCGCCACCGGCAGGGGCGTCGGCGGGCGTGGCACCCAGCCAGGCGGCCTCACCGTCGACGACCGTCAGGGCGGTGGGGCTACCGGCGCCGATGAACGACCATCGCGACCAGGACCGCCCGTTCTCCGCCGACTCGAGCAGGAAAGTGCCCGGCCGGTCGGCGGCCAGTTTGCGGTAGGTGGACAACGGAGTTTCCGAATCCGCCAGTACCTTTCGAGTCACCGGAACCACCCGATGCGCGGCCGCGAGTACGCGGAACTGGTCACGAGTGGTGGTGGTCGCGGTCTCCGGACGGTCGAATGCGGCGCCGTGCATAGCGGACATCATTCCAGTCGCCCGCAACCGAGATTCTCTCGGTACCGGGCGCCTGCACCGACCGGTACCCTCGCCATTGTGAAAAAAGGCCAGCGCGCTCCCGGGTTCGAACTTCCCGATCAGTCCGGCACCGTCCGTTCGCTCGACTCCCTGCTGGCCGATGGGCCGCTGGTCCTGTTCTTCTTCCCTGCCGCCAACACCCCGGTGTGCACCGCGGAGGCGTGCCATTTCCGTGATCTCACAAGCGAATTCGCGGATCTCGGCGCGAGTCGCGTGGGAATCAGCACCGATTCGGTCGATACCCAGGCCGGTTTCGATCAGGCACAGAGCCTGGGTTATCCGCTGTTGTCGGACAGCGACGGTGTCGTCGCCGAACGCTTCGGCGTCAAGCGCTCCGGGCTGATCGGCGGACTGCTCGGCAGTGTCATGCCGGTCAAGCGGCAGACCTTCGTCATCGATACCGATCGCACGGTGCTCGCGGTGATCTCCGGGGAGCTGCGCGCGAACGTCCACGCAGACTCGGCGCTGGCCGCATTGCGCGAGCACCGCGCCTGATCCAGCGGCAACACATTCATCCCGCGCCGCGGCCGGAACCCCCGGCGTTGCATCGGGACGGTTACCGCCGAGCTCGTTCCATATCGATTCGCTACCGCCACGCAAACCGCACATCCGGACACCGGCCCGCACCGAACCGATACGCCGTCGACACCGGACACTCTCCCGATAAACGGGAAATAACCAGGCAATATCAATCGGCGGACAACCTCTGCGCCGACCACGGCACGAGGTGATGACTGTCACGTCCCGGACAACCAGCCTGCCGGTCGAGCGAAATCGTGGCAAACTTGTTGGTCGCGGGTGACGGTGAATTGAAGTTTCAACGGTCGTTAGCTTTGTGAACGATTGCGTCACTGGGGCAGCAAGAAAGGCGCGAAGTGACGGAATGGCTCAATCCCACCGAACAGCGAGCATGGCGCGCCCTGGTCGCGTTGACCACGCGGCTGCCGGCCGCCATGGACACGCAAATGCAGCGCGAAGCCGGGATCACTCATTTCGAGTACTTCCTGATGACGCTGCTGTCGGAACAACCCGGACATCGGCTCCAACTCAGTGAGCTGGCGGCCAGGGCGAATGCGTCGTTATCGCGGTTATCGCACGTGATCACCAAGATGGAACGGCTGGGCTGGGCGCGAAGGGAAGCGGTGCGTGGCCGCCGCGGCGCCAGCGCGGTGCTGACCGACGCCGGCTACCACCGGTGGAACGAGGCGACACCCGCCTATCTGGAGGCGGTCCGGGGCCTGGTCTTCGACGGGATCGACGATCGTCAGGTCGACCAGATGCTCACACTGTGCAAGCGGCTGATCACCCAGCTCGACGAGGGGCTCACCCGCGGTATCGGCCGCGTGGACGGGCTACCCGATCCGCCCGCGGCCGAGGCCGAGGCGAGCACTCCGACCTGAGCGGAGTCACTGCCCGTCGGCGAGCAGCAGATCCCCCTCCCAGCAGGTGTGGGTGCCGGTGTGGCAGGCCGCGCCCTGCTGATCGACGATCAGCAGGATCGCATCGCCGTCGCAGTCCAGCCGGACCTCGCGCACGTACTGGGTGTGCCCGGAGGTCTCCCCCTTGACCCAGTACTGCTGCCGGGAGCGAGAGTAGTAGGTGGCCCGGCGGGTGGCCAGCGTGCGGGCCAGCGCCTCGTCGTCCATCCACGCCATCATCAGCACGTCCCCGGTGCCGCGTTCCTGCGCGATCGCCGCGACCAGGCCCGCCTCGTTGCGCTTGAGCCGGGCGGCGACAGCGGGATCCAAACTCATACCCATCGTTATACCTGTCCTCCTCGATCAGCGGACGGTGATGCCCCGGGCCCGCATCGCGGATTTGACCTGCGGAATCGTCAGATCACCGAAGTGGAAGACACTCGCCGCGAGTACCGCGTCGGCCCCGGTCGCCACGGCCGGCGCGAAATGCTCGACCTGTCCGGCACCGCCACTGGCGATGATCGGCACCGAGACCGCCGCCCGTACGGCGCTGATCATGGGCAGATCGAATCCGCCCTTGGTGCCGTCCGCGTCCATCGAGTTGAGCAGGATCTCGCCCACGCCCAGTTCCGCTCCGCGCTCCGCCCATTCGATGGCATCGATGCCGGTGCCGCGCTTGCCACCGTGCGTGGTCACTTCCCAGCCCGACGGGGTGGGAGTCCCGGTGTCGGGGACGCGGCGCGCGTCCACCGACAGCACGATGCACTGGGAACCGAAGCGCTGGGACATCTCGTGCAGGATCTCGGGATTCGCGATGGCGGCGGTGTTCACCGATACCTTGTCCGCGCCCGCGCGCAGCAGCCGGTCCACATCCTCGACGGTGCGCACACCGCCACCGACCGTGAGCGGGATGAAGATCTGCTCGGCCGTGCGGGTGACCACGTCGATCATGGTGCCGCGGTCACCGCTCGAGGCGGTGACGTCGAGGAAGGTGAGTTCGTCGGCGCCCTGTGCGTCGTAGGCCGCCGCCAGCTCGACCGGATCACCGGCGTCGCGCAGGTTCTCGAAGTTCACGCCCTTGACCACCCGGCCGGCGTCGACGTCCAGGCACGGAATCACGCGTACCGCGAGTGTCATTGCGTCCCCTCCGAATTCTCGTCCCGCTCGGCGGTCTCGTCCCGCTCGGCGGCGCGATCGACGGCACTGTCGATCATCTCCAGCAGTTCTTCGTGCACGCCGGGAGCGGCGGCCAGTACCGACCGAGAGGTGATCGACCACGGCTCGCCGCGCAGATCGGTCACCACACCGCCGGCCGCGCGCACCAGCGCCACTCCGGCGGCGTTGTCCCACGGATGGTGACCGAACACCACCGCGCCGCCCAGGACGCCGGATGCGGTGTAGGCCAGATCGATTCCGGTGGAACCGTGCATGCGCATCCGGCTGGACAGACGGCTCAGCGCACCCAGCAGATCGAAGCGGAAGCGGCCCGGGATCCTGCCGTGCGCATCGATGTTGAAAGCGCCGAAGCCGATCATGGCATCGGCCAGATGGCCCGATTCCAAGGGCGGCAACGGCTTTCCGTTCAGCAGCAGCGGGCCGCCCACGGCTGCGGCGTACCGGTGGTCCAGCAGCGGCAACCAGGTCAGACCGAGGATCGGCTGACCGTCGTCGACCAGTGCCAGCAGCATTCCCGACAGCGGGTGACCGGCGGAGTAGTTGAAGGTGCCGTCGATCGGGTCGAGTACCCACGCCGTGCCCGAACTCAGCTCCGGGCCACCGAATTCCTCACCGTGCACCGGGATTCCGGTGCGATCCAGCAATTGCCGCGACAGTGTGCGTTCCAGCTCCAGATCGAGCGCGGTGGCGAAATCACCGCGCCCCTTCTGCACTGCGCTGGGTGCCCCGACTCCTTCGACAAAACGTGGTGTCGCACTGTCGAGTATCTCGCTCGCCGTGGCGAGCAGCGCGGCCCGGTCGAAGGCGGCGGCACACACGTCAGCGAACCGCGTCCAGCGCCTCGGGCAGTGTGAAACGCCCGGCGTACAAGGCCTTTCCGACGATCGCGCCCTCCACACCGTTCGGTACCAGCCCGGAGATGGCGCGCAGATCGTCGAGGGCGGAAACACCGCCGGAGGCGATCACCGGAGCATCGGTGGCCTCGCACACCTGCCGCAGGATATCCAGATTGGGGCCCTGCAGGGTGCCGTCCTTGCTGACATCGGTGACCACGTAGCGGCTGCACCCGTCGCGTTCGAGACGTTCGAGCACCTCCCACAGATCGCCGCCGTCGCTCACCCAGCCACGGCCCCGCAACCGGTATTGCCCGTCGATGATCCGCACATCCAGACCGACCGCGACCCGGTCGCCGTATTCGGCGATCGCCCGCGCGCACCATTGCGGGTCCTCGAGCGCCGCGGTACCGAGGTTGACCCGGGCACAGCCGGTGGCCATGGCGGCCTTCAGCGACTCGTCGTCGCGGATACCGCCGGACAACTCCACCTTCACATCGAGCTCACCGACCACCTCGGCGAGCAGTTCGCGATTGGAACCGCGCCCGAACGCCGCGTCCAGGTCAACCAGATGCACCCATTCGGCGCCCGCCTGCTGCCAGGCCAGCGCGGCCTCACGAGGAGCGCCGTAGCCGGTTTCGCTACCGGCCTCCCCCTGAACCAGGCGCACGGCCTCACCATTGGCGACATCGACGGCGGGTAGCAGCACAAGACTCACGTGTGCAGCCTACTGGCTACCGGTTGGCGTCGCGGTGCCGGGATGTCGCATATGGGACGCCGGTCACGGCCGCAAGGACGTACCTCACACGTTTGGGCTGCGTACAACCGGGCAATTCCGGACAGTGCGCGTGTCACCCTCCGCAAGCGGACCTTGCGGGCGGTCTCCGCGTACGTACCCTGGGGCGGGGGCACGTACCGCCCACGATGTCGACGAAGAGGATCTCCACCCATGTCCCGGATCACGTTGCGGCCCATCGCGATCGCACTGCCGTGCGCTGCGGTCGGGGCGGCGCTGGCCGTGACCCCGACCGCGGACGCCACCCCCACCGACCCGATTCAGTTGGCGGCCTGCGATTTCGGCCGTCAGCTGACCACCTTCGACTGGGCAGGCTACGACGACTACGACCGTCGCGTCCTCGACCTGTCGACAGGCACGTTCCACGAGCAGTTCTCCGCCTCGGCACCGGACCGGCGCGCGCAGGCCGCCGCCGCGCACACCCGCTCGGAGGCCACGACCGTGGAATGCCGCACCGATGTCGACGATCCCGAACATCCACAGGTCGTGGTGACCGTCCTGCAGTCGACCCGCAGCGATGCCACCCTCGGACTGCCGCGCCCGGAGCGCACGTCGATGCGGGTCGTGCTCGACCATGTCGACGGACGCTGGCTCACCGCGCGGGTCGATATCCTGCCCCCGCCCTGAGCCGCCCCGGCTACAGCGAGGCGACCCAGTTCCGCAGCAACTGCGCACCCGCGTCACCGGACTTCTCCGGGTGGAACTGGGTGGCGCACAGCGGCCCGTTCTCCACCGCGGCCAGGAACGGCCCGCCGTGTTCGGCCCAGATCAGTCTGGCGGGGGCGATGGTGCCGTCGTCCTCCCACTCCCATTTCTGTGCGGCGTAGGAGTGCACGAAATAGAAGCGGGTCTGCGGATCCATTCCCGCGAACAGCACGCTGTCGGCGGGTGCGGTCACGGTATTCCAGCCCATATGCGGAAGTACCTGCGCCGGAAGCCGTTCCACGGTGCCGGGCCACTGGCCGCAGCCCTGCGCCTCGACCCCGAATTCGACACCGCGCTCGAACAGGATCTGCATACCGACACAGATACCGAGCACCGGGCGGCCACCGGCGAGCCGCCTCCCGATGATCCGATCTCCGCGCACTTTCGTGAGCCCCGCCATACACGCGGCGAAGGCGCCCACGCCCGGTACGACCAGGCCGTCGGCCTCGAGCGCGATCTCCGGATCGGCGGTCACCGTCACCTCGGCGCCCGTGCGCGCCAAGGCGCGGGCGGCGGAGTGCAGATTGCCGGAGCCGTAGTCCAGCAGTGCGACCGAAGCGTTCACAGCGTTCCCTTCGTGGACGGCACCCCGGTGACCCGCGGATCGGGTTCCACCGCGGCCCGCAGCGCCCGTGCGACGGCCTTGAACTCGGCCTCGGTGATGTGATGCTGATCGCGGCCGTAGAGCACCCGCACATGCAGTGCGATGCGGGCATTGAGCGCGATGGATTCGAAGACGTGCCGATTGAGCACGGTCGAATAGGACGCGCCGGGGCCCGCGCTGGGAATCACGGTCTGCAACAAGCGTTCCGGTTCACCGTCGTGGACACAGTAGGGCCGGCCGGATACGTCGACCACCGCGTGGGCGAGGGTCTCGTCCATCGGGATGAAGCAATCGCCGAACCGGCGGATGCCCTTCTTGTCGCCGAGTGCCTGCCCCAGTGCCTGACCGATGACGATGGCGGTGTCCTCCACCGTGTGGTGGGCCTCGATCTCGATATCGCCCTCGGCCCGCACGGTCAGATCGAAACTGCCGTGCTGGCCGAAGGCGGTGAGCATGTGATCGTAGAACGGGACACCGGTGCCGATATCGGTACGGCCGGTGCCGTCCAGATTCAGCTCGACGACGATGCTCGACTCCCGGGTGGTGCGTTCCACCCGCGCGATTCGGTTCATACTCGCTTCCCCAGTCATCGGGCGATCACCTCGGTGGCCGCCAAAGTGGCGCTCACGCGCAGGAATTCGTCGTTCTCCGCGGCCAGTCCGACGGTGACCCGCAGGTAGCCGGCGATACCGACATCGCGAATCAGCACGCCCTCGTCCAGATAGCGCTGCCAGGTGCGCGGCGCATCGGCGAAATAGCCGAACAGCAGGAAGTTCGCGTCCGAGGGCACGACCTCGAACCCCAGTTCTCGCAGCGCCGCGGCGACCCGATCGCGCTGGGCGGCCAATTCGGCGACACTGCCCAGAGTTTCCTCGGCGTGCCGCAGTGCCGCCCGCGCGGCGGCCTGAGTCACCACCGACAGGTGGTAGGGCAGCCGCACCAGCAGCATCGCCTCGATCACCGCGGGTGCCGCGACCAGATAGCCCAGCCGCCCGCCGGCGAAGGCGAACGCCTTGCTCATGGTGCGGCTGACCACCAGTTTCGCCGGATATCGGTCGATCAGCGCCAGCGCGCTGGACGCGGCGGAGAATTCCCCGTACGCCTCGTCGACGACCACGATGCCGGGCGCGGCGTCGAGGACGCGTTCCAGCTCCGCCGGTGCGATCGAATGTCCGGTCGGATTGTTCGGGCTGGTCACGAACACCACATCGGGGCGGCGGTCGGCGATCACAGCCACCGCGTAATTGATGTCGAGGGAGAAGTCGGCATTGCGTTTGGCCTCGACCCACTCGGTATTGATGCCCTCGGAGATGATCGGGTGCATCGAATAGGAAGGTACGAAACCCAGCGCGCTGCGTCCCGGCCCGCCGAAGGCCTGCAGCAGCTGCTGCAGGATCTCGTTGGAGCCGTTGGCCGCCCACACATTCGCGGTGTCGACCCGCACACCGGTCTGGCGGGTCAGGTAGGCGGCCAGATCGGCGCGCAGGGCGACCGCGTCCCGGTCGGGATAGCGGTGCAGATCGACGGCGGCGGCGCGAATGGATTCGGCGACGTCGTCGACCAGCGCGCGGCTGGGCGGATGCGGGTTCTCATTGGTGTTCAACTGCACCGGAACGGTCAATTGCGGTGCGCCGTAAGGACTCTTACCCCGCAGGTTCTCCCGCAGCGGAAGATCGTCGAGGGTGGTCCGGGCGCCGGGAATCGCGGCGGTCTCGATCACGACAGCGCCTCGAACCGCACCTGCACGGCCTGGCCGTGCGCGGGCAGATCTTCCGCGCCCGACAGTGCGACCACGTGCCCGGCAACGTCTTTCAGCGCCGGCTCGCTGTACTCCACCACGTGCATACCGCGCAGGAAGGTCTGCACGCTCAGGCCCGACGAATGCCGGGCGCAACCGGCCGTGGGCAGGACGTGATTGGATCCGGCGCAGTAGTCGCCGAGACTCACCGGCGACCACGCGCCGACGAAGATCGCACCCGCACTGCGCACCCGGGCGGCGACGGCCGCGGCATCGGCGGTCTGGATCTCGAGGTGTTCGGCCGCGTAGGCGTTGACCACCCGCAGCCCCTGCTCGATATCGTCGACCAGGACGATGCCGGATTGTTTGCCGGACAACGCCTCCGACACCCGATGCCGGTGTTTGACCACCTCGAGCTGGGTATTGATCGCGATGTCCACCGCGTCGGCGAGCGCCACACTGTCGGTGACCAGAACGCTCGCGGCGAGCACATCGTGCTCGGCCTGCGAGATCAGATCGGCGGCCACATGGGCCGGATCGGCGGTGGCATCGGCCAGGATCGCGATCTCGGTGGGACCGGCCTCGGCGTCGATGCCGACCAGGCCGCGGCACAACCGCTTGGCCGCGGTGACGTAGATATTGCCCGGACCGGTGATCATGTCGACCGGCGCCAGCTGCGCACCGCCGGTATCGGTGCCGCCGTAGGACAGCAGCGCCACGGCCTGGGCACCGCCGACCGCCCATACCTCCTCGACACCGAGCATCTTCGCCGCGGCGAGGATGGTGGGGTGCGGCAGGCCGCCGAACTGTTCCTGCGGCGGCGAGGCCACCACCAGCGATTCCACCCCCGCGGCCTGGGCCGGGACGACGTTCATCACGACGCTGGAGGGATATACGGCGTTACCACCGGGCACGTAGAGGCCCACCCGCTCGACCGGAACCCACCGTTCGGTGACGGTGCCGCCGGGGACGACCTCGGTGGTGGTGTCGGTGCGGCGCTGGTCGGCGTGCACCTTGCGGGTGCGATCGATCGCGACCTCGAGCGCCGTGCGCACGGCCGGATCGAGTTCGGCGAGAGCTTTGTCCAGTTCAGCGGCCGGGACGCGCACGCTCGGGGGTGCGACGCCGTCGAATTGCACGCTGAATTCCTGTGCGGCCTCGACCCCGCGGTCACGGATGGCCTCCACCACCGGCCGGACATGATGCAGCACCGAGTCCACGTCCACTCCCCCGCGCGGCAGCGCCGCGCGCAATTCGGCAGCAGAGGGCGTGCGGCCGCGCAGATCCACGCGGGCCGACTCGATGCGGCTTGTCATAGCGGTGTGAAATCCTTGTCTGTTCGTCCGGTCTGTGCAGGTCCAGCCTATCGGGTCCGCGCCAGGCGATATTCGCCGCCCGAGGCGTACGCGACCGGCCCACATCCGGCGACACGGCCGGATGCCGGTACCGCCCGCACGACGGCGTCCGGTGCCGGGCGCGTGATCGGGTCGCCGGTCCGGCCCCGAGATGGGTGAAGACTCCGCGCAGGCGACGGTCAGACGCCGTGTCGCGCGCGCAGGGCAGCGACACCGTCGCCGGTGAGATCGTCCAGCGCGACGGGACGGCCGACCATGGCCAGGGCCAGGGCCTCACCGGGCCCGCGGACCTCGGGCCCGGTGCCCGACGACCACTCGACATCGGTGGCGACCAAGCGCAGCCCCCGAGTGAACCGGCCCGGACGGGCGAATGGATCCGGATGATCGAGCACCGCGAGGAGCCGTTCGGCGGGAATCGTGCGCGGACGGCCGAGCGGGCGGCGAATGTCCTGGTGATGAACCATGATGTCGGCCAGCCCCAGACTCGGCCACAGTGCGGTGATGCGCTGGCCGGAGCGCTCGAACCGGGCCACCAGTTCGGCCGGTGACAGATCGCGCACCCGATCCACCAGGGCGGCGTTGACCCGATCGGTGTTCCCCCGGCAGCGAATGGCGATCCGGGCATAGCCGGTCAGTGAGATCTCGTCGTAGAGAAGATGTCCCACCACATCACGCACCCGCCACCCCGCACACAGCGACGGTGCCTCCCACTCCGCATCACTCAGCTCACCCAGCAGGGCGATCAGATCCGCGCGCTCATCGTCCAGCAGCTGCCGAATACTCACTGCCGCAGACTACCCCGCGACGGTGACGAACCGGCCGTCCGACATCGTCCCCGGCACAGTTCGTTCGCCATGCGTGAGCGCCGCTGTGCCGCTGCTCATTTCATATCCGGTAAGACCGTAATACGACGTCGAGCCGGGACGAGCGGTGATCCGCTCGTCCCGGCTCGAGGACTACGCCCGATCGCCGGTTACGCGCCGGGGTTGTTCGCGGCGACGCACGCTATCGAGGCCACATCGGCCGGTCGAGACGCCGGCGGCGCCTGCAACATGTTCTCGCAACCGGCGATATCGCCCTGTTCACCGAGATCGCAGGCGTTGTGCTCGACGATGGATATGCCTTCGCCGTTGTTCACGAGGTTCATGCGACAGGCGCTCGCGCTCGCGTTCGCCGTAGCACCGGCGATGATCGACAGCCCGGCGAAGGCGACGACCGCCGCACTCATGGCCGCGGTACGCCGCATCACACGGGTAGTGGTCTTGAACATGTGAAATTCCCTCCCCAACAAGACATCTGAGGTGATGTCTGACGAGACCATAAGGCGCGTCGCGGGAGTTGTCAACCGAATATTGTGACGATCGCACGTGACGAAAACAGCTGCCCCTCAACACCTTCGCGAAACAACCGGCGAGGAAGCCGTCTGGTGATTCCCACGGGCGAAATCCCGTGGGAACCAACGGCGCTCAGTTGCGGGTGTCGCTGTCGATCAGCAACTGGCCGCCGCTGCTCTGGACGAAGCGCAGTTGCACGGTTTTGCTGCCGGAGCCGTTGATGGCAATGCCGGAGACGCTGATGTCGGCCGAGTTGTCGGGGTTGACACTGTTCACGACCTCGATCGAGCCGAAGTCGGTGACCGAGTTCTGTTTCCAGTACGCGATGAACGCCGATTCACTGCCGTATACCTGCTGCGCGCCGGGGGTGAGCTGGCTCCACGCGGGTGACATATCAGAGTGCGTCAGCGTGTTGTAGAACAGCTGGGCATCCGAAACCGCCCGGGACACATCGACTTTGCCCGAACTCTTGGCCTGCCCGACCGAAGCAACCGCCGGAGCTGACGACGTGGCGTGCGCCGAGGCTGTCGCCGAGGCCTGATTCGACTGTCCACCAGACGAATCCGTCTTCGCACCGCCGAACATCAGATACAGCGCTGCGGCCACGATGATCAGGCCCGCGGCGAATCCGCCGGCGAACACCCAGGGCTTGGCATTGCGGGTGGGCGCGGACCGGGTGTCCGGGATGGGATTGGAACGGGTGGGGTGGGCGTTGGCCGGACGGACCGGCTGCATCTCCGGCTCGGAGAGCACGGCGGCACCGGCCATCATCTCCGCGGTGGAGATATCGGCCTGTGTCTCACGGCGATCCAGTGTGCGAGTCGCCTGGCGGCGCGGCGCGCTGCGGTGAGTGGCCAGCATCCGGGTGGACTCGGCGTCGGCGCCCTGATCGGCGAAATCGGCCAGCTGATCGCGCACATCGGTCATGCTCGGCCGATCCTCCGGCTCGAAGCTGAGCAGATCGAGCAGCAAATCGGTCAGCGGTCCGGCATTGCGCGGCTGACTGAGCTGGCCGTTGGCCGCGGCGTACAGCAGCGCGAGCGGATTCGGGTTGGTGCCGTAGGGCGGCTCACCCTCGAGTGAGTGGAAAAGCGTTGCACCCAAGGCGAAGACGTCGGCGGGCGGGCTGGGCTCGGCGCCGCGGGCGACCTCGGGGGCCAGATACGCGGCGGTGCCCGAGATCAGGCCCGTCGCAGTGAGATTCACATCGCCCTTGGCCTTGGAGATACCGAAATCGGTGATCTTCACCGTGCCGTTGTCGCCGAGCAGAACGTTGCCCGGCTTGATGTCACGGTGCACGATGCCCGCGCGATGGGCGGCGACCAGCGCCGAGGCGATCTGCTCACCGATGCGCGCCACCTGCGGCAGCGGCAGGGTGCCCTGCGCGGACAACACCACCGCCAGGCTCTGCGACTGCAGATATTCCATGATCAGGCAGGGATCACCCTCGTGATCGGTGATGTCGAAGACCACGATCGCGTTGGGGTGCTGGAAGCGCGCCGCGTTGCGCGCCTCGCGTGCGGCCCGCTGGCGCACGATGTCCTTCTCACCCGGCGGCAGACTGGGCTGGGTGAGGATCTGTTTGATCGCGACCGACCGTTCGAGTCGTTCGTCGACGGCGCGCCAGACGACGCCTGTGCCGCCGCTACCAATCCGCTCGACCAGGCGGTAATGCCCTGCGATCACTTGGCCGGTTTCGATGGCACTACTCCGAGTTTCTCCGCGATCCGTGACTTACCGCGCACGGGGTCCTGTCCCGCGCGTGTATCGGAGACGAGTGTAGCGGTCCTGACGGGGCGCTTTGACCCCGGAGCGAGATCTGCGCGGAATATGTGTGACAACTGTGCGACGCGGGCGACATCACTCTGCTATTACACCCGGATATCGTGTGATGAAGTTCACTCCGAAGCCTTGCTCACTACTACTGTTTCCGCAGGAAACGTCCGGCTGCTTCGACGGCCGGCACCGAGCTCCCGGCATCGGAGACGAAGACCGCCAGAGCGAGGTCGCCGTCGATGCCGACGAACCAGCCGTGCGCATGGGTGTCGTCGATGTATTCGGCGGTGCCGGTCTTGCCGAGCATGTCCGGGATATCGGCGAGGCTGGTCGCCGTCCCGTTCGTAATCGTCTCGCGCATCATGGTTTTCACCTGATCGAGTACCGGTGCGGGGATGGCGGGCGCGACTCGGTCCGCGTGCGCCGGGCGGCCCGCGACAAGAGTGGGCGCCGGTACCGAACCGTGTGCGACGGTCGCGGCGACCAGTGCCATCCCGAACGGCGACGCGGTCACCTGTCCCTGACCGATCCCTTCCTCCACGCGCAGCGTGGGGGTATCGGCGACGGGCACCTTGCCGGTGACAGTGGTCATTCCCGGTGCGGTGAAATCGACGCCGAGCCCCAGTTGCGCCGCCGCGCGGGTGAGCCCATCGGGCGGCAGATTCACCGCGAGCCGGCCCATGGAGGTGTTGCAGGACTTCGCGAATGCCGTGTGCAGTGGCACGGTGCCGAGGTCGAAGTTGTTGTCGTTGGGGATCTGCCGGCCTTCGATGTTCTCGGTACCGGGGCAGGCGACCATACTGTCGGCGGTGACCTGCCCGGCCTGGAGCGCGGCCGAGACGGTCACCGTCTTGAAGGTGGATCCCGGTGGATAGAGGCCGGTCAGCGCGATCGGCCCCTGAGCGTCGGCGGGCGCGTTCTGCGCCACGGCGAGCAGATTGCCCGTGGACGGTTGCAGCACCACCATGGCCGCGGGCGTCGGGATGGGAGCCAGCGCGGCTTCGGCGCTGCCCAGCTCGGCCGCGTCCAGGGTCGTCGGGATATCCGCGACCGGTTTCGGATCCTGTCCGCCGACCGTCCGCGGGCCGCCGACTGTCTGCGCGCGCACCGCCCACCCCGTGGCCGCGTCGGTTTCCTGCTGCCACAGGTCGCTCAGCCCCGACAGGGTCGGCGCGGACAGGGCCTTGTCGACGGTGAGCAGGCGGTTCTGCGGTGCGAGGGTGACATTCGGCAGGGCGCCGAGCCGATCCTGTACCCGGGCGAGATCATCGGCACGCAGCGTGATCGCGGTGATCGGTGTGCCCGGGGACTCGGCCATCTCCTGTCGCAGACTCGCGACGGTGATCGTCGGGTCGATCGAATCGAGCACGCCCGCAACGGCGTTCGGATCGGCGCCGGGCGCGAGCTGGACCAGGGTGACGACCTGCTGGGTCATGAGGTCGGCGCCGCCCCGGTCGAGTACTCGCGCCGCGGGCCGCGGCGCCACCGTGTCGTAGCTCAGCGGGCCGGTATCGAGGCCGGGGGCCACCGTGGCCGGGCTCCACCGCACCGTCCAGTGGTCGCCGGTTTCATCGGCGGTGCCGTTCGTGGTGTAGGCCCACGTGTTGCCGGTGGCGCCGAACGTCCAGGTGGTGGCGAGGGTGAAGGTGGCGTGGTGATCGGTCCGGTCGACCGACTTCACCTCGAATCGAACCTTGTGGCCGAGACTGTCGAACAATGCGCCGAGTGCCGGGACGGCCTGCGCCGGGTCGCTGGTGACCTTCGCGGCCGCCGCGACATCACCGCGGGTCAGGGCGTCGGCGAAGGTGTGCACGCTGGTGTCGAGCCGGTCGGCGGAACTGTCGCCGGAACAGGCGGCGGCAGCGAGAACCGGGGCGGCGATCAGAGCGAGCAGCTTCGAACCGGTGCGCACGCGGCCGACCCTACCGCCGCGATCGGCGCGCACGCGGCGGCGCGCCAGGGATCGCGCCGGCTACCGGTCGCGCCACTCCGCGGCGGCCAGCCGGGCCGCGTCGGCGGTGTCGAGTTCGATATCGAATTCGGCGGCAAGAATTTTCGGGAGATCATGCGGGGGCAGGTCACGACTGTGCGAGCTGCCGTCCGGATATTCGGTGACCCAGGTCGTATCGTCGATGACGTCGTGGCGGTCGGGGCGGAATCGCTGGATGAAAGGCCGTGCGACGAACGGCGAGCGCGGTGAGGTGGACACGAAGTGATTACCGACGGCGTAGTCGATGCGGTACTGCGGATTCATCGTGAAGCTGTGGCGGTCGACCCAGCCCTGGCGGGCGAACTGATGCAGCACCCACAGTTCGCGGCCGAGTTCACCGCGGACACGTTCGATCCGGAAGCGCCAGTCACCGGTCCGGACCTCGCCCGCGTCCGGATCCAGGGTCAGCGGAGCCGACGGCCCGGCGCCGAATCCGACGTCGCACAACCAGATTCGCTCGTCGTCGGCGGTGGTGACCCGGAGCAGCGCGTGAGTGGCGGGACGCACGGTCCCGGGAGGTGCGCCCATGCTGACCCGCCCCTGCAGGCCGATCACACCGAATCCGAGTCGTTCCAGCGCGGCGGCGAACAGGCCGACGTTCTCGTAGCAGTAGCCGCCGCGGCGCGCTCGGACGATCTTGTCCTGCAAGGACGGAATGTCCAGCGGCACGGGGCGGCGCAGGACGGCGTCGATGTTCTCGAACGGAATCGTCGTGGTGTGCGCGTATTGCACGGCGCGCAACGTCTCCAGGGTGGGTTCCTGCGGCGCGGTGAATCCGATGCGGGCGAGATACGCCGGCAGATCCAGTTCCGCACCGTCCCATTGCGAGACCGGGGCCGCATAGCCCGTCATGACGCCTCCTGAGATTTGCGGGACACCCGCACCCGATCGGCATCACGAGCAGCTGCGCAAGTGTCGCTCACAATGCCTCCAGAGATTTGCGGGACACCCGCACCCGGTCGGCATTACGAGCAGCTGCGCAAGTATCGCTCACAATGCCTCCAGCGATTTGCGGTTGCCCGTCCGTCTGTCGTTCCCGATGACCTCAATGATCAACTATCGGCGATCGCCGAGATCATGGGGTTCCGGTCAGCCCGCGGGCAGGCCGACCCGATCCCTCTCGAGCGCACCGCGCAGCAGTGCGAGCGTCTTGGCGACGACCGGTAACGAACCGTCCGGGGTCGCGTCGAACAGTTCGGTGAGCCGCTCGGTGAAGGTCTGCTCGGCCGCGGCGACCAGGCGGGCACCGTCTGTGGTCAGGGTCAGCAGCGACGACCTGCGGTCGCCCGGGTTCGGTTGCCGCCCAACCCATCCTCGCTTCTCCAGACGGTCCACACCTTTGCTGATCGCGCCGATACCCGCCGCGAACTCGGCGGCGAGATCGGCCACCCGGGCCTTGGGATGATCGCGCAGGAAGCGCAGCGATTCGAATTGTGACGTGACGATTCCGTGCCGCTCCCGCAGGTGGTCGTTGACCGCGTTGTACAACCGCGTCTCGCACCGGACGAGATCGGCGAACAGATTCGGCAGGTCGACCGCATCGCGACCCAATTTACCTTCCACGGCATATACTATACGGGAAGATAGTTCTCAGGAAGATACATATGACCGAGGCATAACGCGCACGGATCGACACGATGCTTCGGCAGCCACCACCCGCGCGACCGCGATCGGTGACCGAGATCCGGGACGGATTTCGCGCACTGATGTCCGCAATGGCGGTTCCGGCCGGAATACGCACGCGGACAATGACACTCGGTGCCAGGCCCGCGATACTGGTCGAGCCGCCGACGCCAACGCCTTCGCGAGCGGGACGCACGCTAATATTCGACCATGCGTTCGATCACCGTCGCCGAGCGACGCACGCGACTCGCCCGCCGGCACCGGCTCGCCGGCTCCGCCCGCGGGACCGATCCGGCCGGTATCGCCGATTCGATGGTCGTCCTGCACGCCACCGATCCGGCAACCGTCTACCTGTCGATCTGTGCCCGCAGCGCGGGCCTGGCACCCACCGATGTGGAGCGGTCGCTCTACGCCGACCGGACACTGCTGCGCATGCTGGCGATGCGCCGCACCATGTTCGTGGCACCGGTCGAGCTGGTACCGGTGCTGCAGGCCGCGGTCGCCGACGCGCTCGCGGTGAAGCAGCGCCGCGCCTACGGCAAATATCTGAAGCAGGTCATCGACGGCGATATCGAGGCCTGGCTGGCCGAGGTCGCCGACGAGACCCACCGGGAACTGCTGGCCCGGGGCAGTGCGACGGGTGCGCAACTGTCGGCCGCGATTCCGCGGCTGCGCACCCAGGTCGACACCGCACCCGGTAAGCCGTATTCGAAACCCACGAATATCACCACGTGGGTATTGCTGATTCTCGGTTGTGACGGCGCCATCGTGCGCGGCCGCCCCAACGGCAGCTGGACCAGCAGCCAATACACCTGGGCGCCGCGGGAGGAGTGGCTGCCCGGGCACGAGCCGATCCCGCTCGAGGCGGCCCGCACCGAACTGGCCCGCCGCTGGCTGCGGACCTTCGGCCCGGCCCCGGTGGCGGATCTGACCTGGTGGACCGGATGGACGAAAACCGATGTGCGCAAGGCACTGTCGGGCCTGGAGGTGACCGAGGTCGATCTCGGCGGCGCACCCGGAATCGTGCTGTCCGACGACGCGGACCCCGACCCCGAGGCCGAACCGTGGGCCGCGCTGCTGCCCGCCCTGGACCCGACCCCGATGGGCTGGCAATCGCGCGACTGGTTCCTCGGCCCGCACGCACCCGCGCTGTTCGACACCAACGGCAATATCGGGCCGAGTATCTGGGTCGACGGCCGCATCGTGGGCGGCTGGGCCCAGCGCGCCGACGGTGAGATCACCTGGCGCCTGCTGGAAGATGTCGGTGCCGAGGCGAAGGCACTGATCGACCACGAGGTCGAACGCACGGCCGCCTGGTTCGGTGCGGTGCGGGCGATTCCTCGCTTCCGCACACCGCTGGAACGCGAGCTCACTACCTGACGGCGAATGACGCCCGGCGGTCAATTCTGCCGGGGCAGGAGTTCGGCGGCGAATCGGTCCGGGAAGCTCTGCGGCATCCGGCCGCCGACCGGTGCGACCACGAATTTGGTGAGTCCGGCCGCGATATGGGCGTCGATGAGCCGGTGCAACTCCGGCCAGCTGCCCGCGACCAGATCGGCCGGGTCGATATCGGGACGCTGCCGCACGATCCGCTCCGCCAATCCGGAGGGGACACCGTCCTCCGCCAGCAGCAGTGTGATGCCGAAGTGATCGGCTTCGATCTCCCTGCCCGCCTCGGCAGCCGCCGCGTTGATCGCGGTGACTCCGGCCGCCGCCTCGGCCGGGGTCAGGAAACTGCCCAGCCAGCCGTCGCCGTACCGGCCGATGCGGCGCATTGCCGCCGGGGCGCGGCCACCGAGCCAGATATCGGGTGCCCGGGTTGGGCGCGTCCCGACACCGGCGCCGCGCACGGTGAAGTACTCACCATCGAAGTCGACGTCATCGGCACGCAATACCTCACGCAACAAGCGCAGTGATTCGTCGAATACGGCACCGCGCTGCCCCGCCACCGGGAACAACGCCTCTTCACCGGGCCCGGCCGGGCGCAATCCGAACACCGGCAATACCCGGCGGGGCGCGAGCGATGCCAGCGAAGCCAGCTGTTTCGCGACCAGCACGGGATGACGGCCGGGCAGGATCGCCACCGAGGTACCGACCTTGAGCCGTTCGGTTCGCGACAACGCGAAGGCCATTCCCACCATCGGATCCACGGCCGGGGCGAAGACCAGTTCGGAGAACCACAGGGAGTCGATGCCCGCGGTCTCCAATCGGTCGACGAGGGCGGGCAGATCCGCGGGATCGGTATCCGAACCCGTACCCACACCGAACCGTATCTTCATCGCGCCCTCCACGTCGGCACCGCATTCGATCGAATGACAACGCCCGGATCGGGGGCAATATTTCGCCCGGGCCGAACTACATGTCCAGGCCCAGATCCAATACCCGCACCGAATGGGTGAGCGCGCCGACGGCGAGATAGTCGACGCCGGTGCCGGCGTATTCGGCGGCGGCGTCGAGTGACAGCCCGCCGGACGATTCGAGTTTCGTCCGCGGGGAGCGGCTGTTGCGGCGCTGCACCGCCGACTGGGTGGCCCACAGCGGGAAGTTGTCCAGCAGCACCAGTTCCACGTCCTCGGCCAAGACCGCGTCGAGTTGGTCGAGGCTGTCGACCTCGACCTCGCATTCGATATCCGGATCCAGCTCCCGCACCGCGCGCAGTGCCGCGACCACCGATCCGGCGGCGACCACATGGTTGTCCTTGATCAGCGCGGCATCGCCGAGCCCCATCCGGTGGTTGACGCCGCCACCCACCCGCACCGAATACTTCTGCAGCGCACGCAGACCCGGCAGCGTCTTGCGGCTGTCGCGGATTCGGCAGCCGGTGCCCTCGACCGCGTCGACCCATGCGGCGGTGGCTGTCGCGATGCCGGACATGTGCGTGACCAGGTTGAGCATGGTGCGTTCGGCGGTGAGCAACTGCCGGGTCGGTGCGACGACGGTGAGGACGGCGTCGCCCGGTGCGACCCGGGTGCCGTCGGCGACCCGATCGGTCACCTCGTAGTTCCCGGCGCCGATCACCTCGTCGAGTACCAGCAGGCCCACATCGATGCCGGCGATGGTGCCCGGCTGCCGCGACACCATCGCCGCCTTGACGGTCGCATCGGCGGGAACCGTTGCGGCCGAGGTGATATCGGGGCCGTACCGCAGATCCTCGTCGAGTGCGGTACGGATCATTGTGAGCAGTTCCGTGCGGTCGAGTTCGGGGGCCGTTGCCATCATCTACTCCTCGGCAGGTCGGTGTGGTTCGGCGACATATTCATCGGGCGCTCACCGCCGGCAGCGGGTCGGCGAGCGCGATCGGCTCGCTCACCACCTGGGGGCGCCCGTCGGAGCCGAGCCGGATCGCGACGCTGCGCCGCAAATCCTCGCGCGGGTCGGGACAGTCCGATCGGGTATGGCAGCCGCGGCTCTCGGCACGGGCGGCGGCCACCACCAGCAGTGCGCGAGCGGTCACGGTGAGCGCGGCGTCCTCGACAGCGCGAAGCGCACTCGCGGGCCGATCATCGGAATCCGATACGCCCTGTGCCGCACCGGTATCCGGAGAATCCGTGACCGGATGCTCCGGCTCGGCCGCCTCGTCCTCGGCGGCCTCCGGGTTCGCCTCCCCATCGTTCATCAGCGCCAGGACCCGCAGCATGGCACCGCGCAGACCGTCACCGTCGCGCACCACCGACGCGTGCGCCGACATCAACTGCTGCAAGGCGGTCCGGTCGACGCGGGGCAACCGGGCCGGTGGCACCTCGGCCACCCGAGCGCTCGCGCCCAGCCGCTCGGCGGCCGCGGCCCCGGCACGCTCACCCACCACGAGACCTTCCAGCAGGCTGTTGGAGGCCAGCCGGTTGGCACCGTGCAGACCGGTGCGTGCCACCTCACCGGCCGCATAGAGTCCGGGGACCGCGGTCCGGCCGTGGGTGTCGGTCACGATGCCGCCGCACTGGAAATGCGCGGCCGGGGCGACCGGGATCAGGTCGGCGCGGGGATCCAGGCCCACCGCGCGGCACGAGGTGGTGATGGTCGGAAAGCGTTGCGGGAACCCGTCGATCGCGCGGGCGTCGAGATAGACGTGCTCGGTCCCGAGCTGCCGCATGCGCGCAGCGATGGCCTTGGACACGATGTCGCGCGGCGCCAGATCACCGCGAGGATCGATACCCGCGGTCACCGACTCGCCCGCCGCGTCGACCAGGAACGCCCCCTCGCCGCGCACCGCCTCGCTGATCAGCGGCTGCCGGCCCAGCCCACCGGGACTGAACAGGACGGTGGGGTGGAACTGCACGAACTCCAGATCCGCGACCAGCGCACCGGCCCGCAGGGCCAGGGCGATCCCGTCGGCGGTGGCGCCCGGCGGATTGGTGCTGCAGGCGTAGAGCTGGCCGAGCCCGCCGGTCGCCAGCAGCACCGCGGGCGTGTGGACGATGCCGAATCCCTTGTCCGACACCACGACCACCCCGCGCACCCCATCGGGTCCGGTGACGATGTCGAGCGCCGCGGTGCCGAACAGGACCGGAAGCCCGGCCGCGTTCAGCGCGCGCTGCACCTCGGCACCGGTCGCGTCACCGCCGGCGTGAATGATGCGGCGAGTGCTGTGCCCGCCCTCACGGGTGCGCGAGACCCGGCCGTCGCGGCCCAGATCGAAGACGGCGCCCAGATCGGTCAGCGCCGCGACCGCCTCCGCGCCGCCGGTCACGACCGAGCGCACCGCGTGCGGATCGCACAGTCCCGCACCGGCATTCACCGTATCGGCGACGTGCGAGTCGACCGTATCCCCGTCCGGCGCGACCACAGCGATCCCGCCCTGCGCGTATTGAGTGGATGTATCGGTGGGGCCGCCCTTGCTCAGGGTCAGGACCCGTAACCCCCGCAGCGATGCGGTGCGGGCCGCGGTCAGACCCGCGACCCCGCCACCGATCACCACCAGATCAGCATCGGCCTCCCAGCCGATCGACGGTGTCGACATCATCGTGCAACCTCTCCGGCTCGCCCGAGCGCGAGTTCCGGTGTTTATTCGCCGCCGCCGGGATTGCCGATGGCGATCATGCGCTGCACCGAATCACGTGCCAGCGCGGCCGTTTCCCGATCGACGTGCACCTCGTCGAGATTCTCGGTCAGGCAGCGCAGCAGCGCCGCCGGCGTGATCATCTTCATGTACTTGCACGCGGCGCGGTCGTTGACGGCGCGGAAGTCGATATCGGGTGCGGCCTTGCGCAACTGGTGCAGCATGCCGACCTCGGTGGCGACCAGGACCTGCTTCGATTTCGCGGCCTTGGCGGCGTCGATCATGCCACCGGTGGACAGGATGTGCACTCGATCGGCCGGGAACGAACCTTCGCCCGCGAGGTACAGCGCCGAAGTGGCGCAACCGCATTCGGGGTGCACGAACAGTTCGGCATCCGGGTGCGAGCGGGCCTGCTCGGTGAGCTCTTCGCCGTTGATACCGGCGTGCACATGACATTCACCGGCCCAGATGTGCATGTTCTCGCGCCCGGTGACCCGCTTGACATGTGCGCCGAGGAACTGGTCGGGCAGGAAGAGCACCTCGCGCTCCGGATCGACGGAGGCGACCACGTCGACGGCATTGGAGGAGGTGCAGCAGATATCGGTGAGCGCCTTGACCGCGGCGGTGGTGTTCACGTACGAAACCACCACGGCGCCGGGATGTTCGGACTTCCACTCCCGCAATTCGTCGGCGGTGATGGAGTCGGCCAGCGAGCATCCGGCGCGCTGGTCCGGAATGAGCACCGTCTTGTCCGGGCTCAGGATCTTGGCGGTCTCGGCCATGAAGTGCACACCGCAGAACACGATGGTGTCCTCGGACGCCTCGGCCGCGATTCGCGAGAGAGCGAGCGAGTCACCGACGTGATCGGCGACGTCCTGGATCTCGGGTAGTTCGTAGTTGTGCGCCAGGATGGTGGCGTTGCGCTCGCGTGCGAGCCGCTTGATCTCCGCCGCCCATTCCGGTGTGGCCTCGACTCCGCCGTATCCGGCCGGGCTGTCGATGACCTGCGCTGCGAATGCCGTCGTCGTCAGACTCGTTGACGCCATGGCATGGCTCCTTCCTCATGCGCCCGGCACCCTCACCGAGCACATCACCCCGGGCCGATTCGCTTCAGCCCGGTTTTCGACTTACAATCGAAAACATGGCCCATAGTAGCACCATTCACGAATCGCTCACCGCGGTGTTCCAGGTTCGTCGCTTCTTGGACACCATCACCGCAGGTCCGGGCGGTGCCGACAGCGAAGGGGTGGTTGCCAGCGAACCGATCGACCCACAGGGCCCGCGCGCGGGCCGCGGTTCCCGCACCGAACTCGGAGTGCTGCTGTGGCAACGCGCGATGGAACCGCAGACCGGGACGTGGTCGCTACCCGGCGGGCGGCTGCGCGACGACGAGGATCTCGACACCTCCGCCCGCCGCCAGCTCGCCGAGAAGGTCGACGTGCGCGAGCTGTGGCATATCGAGCAGCTGTCGGTGTTCAGCGATCCGTGCCGAGTGCCGGGCGTGCGGCGCATCGCCTCGGCCTATCTGGGCCTGGTCCCGCTGACCGCCGATCCGCGGTTACCCGCCGACACCCGCTGGCATCCGGTCTCGGCCCTGCCGAACATGTCCTTCGACCACGGCACCGTCGTCCATCACGCCCGCACCCGCCTGGCCTCGAAACTGTCCTACACAAATCTCGCCTTCGCCCTGGCGCCGTCGACGTTCACCATGTCCACGTTGCGGGAAATCTATTGCACCGCACTGGGATACGAGGTCGATACCACCAATCTGCAACGCGTCCTGTCCCGCCGCAAGGTGATCACACCGACCGGTGACACCGCCGCACCGGGCCGCTCGGGCGGGCGGCCCGCGGCGGTATACCGTTTCATCGACGACGAGATCCGGGTGACCGACGAATTCGCCGCGCTCCGCCCGCCGGCCTGACCACCCGCCCGGACGGTCCGGCGCGATCCGGACGGGCACGGTAGCGTCGGCGGAATGGAATCGCTGATGCACCGGATTCTCGATATCGCGCCGGTGTGGATCTATCTGACGGTCGGGCTGCTGGTGTTCGCCGAAGACGCCATCTTCGTCGGATTCGTCATTCCCGGTGAGACCGCGGCCGTACTCGGCGGCGTCGCCGCGAGTCAGGGCCACATCGAACTGTGGGCGATGATCGTGCTCGTGGTGGCGGCGGCGATCCTCGGCGACAGCGTGGGGTACGAGGTCGGCAAGCATTTCGGCAGCCGGCTGCTCGAGGCCGAATTCCTGGACAAGCACCGCGGCCGGCTCGACCGGGCCCAGAGTTTCCTGGCTCGCCGTGGCGGCTGGGCGGTCTTCCTGGGGCGGTTCACCGCTTTCTTCCGGGCGGTGATGCCCGCCCTGGTCGGTGCGTCCCGGATGCCGTATCCACGGTTCCTGGCCTTCAACGCGGTGGGCGGCGTCGTATGGGGAACGACCTTCGTGGTGCTGGGTTTCGTGGCCGGCAATTCCTACGAGACGGTGGCCAAGACCGTCGGCCGCGATATGGCGATCGGGGTGGTGGTGATCGTGGTGATCGGGCTGATCGTGTGGAAGGTCCGGGAAAGCCGCCACGACAAGACGATCGAATCCGAATACCACGCCACCCACGAAGGGCGCTGAGCCCGCACGGCGATCACCGCGCCCGATCGCGATGTTTGACGGTGCGCCGATAGACACGCTTGCTCGTGATCGGTTGCGCCGCGGAAGATCTGCGCAATTCGTGCCTGCGCCGCCATGCGGCGAGATCGGCGCGCTCCTCGATCGCCGCGCACTCGTCGGCCGGTTCGCTCGTCATCCGGAACCTCCTCTCCCCTGCTCGATGAACATCCGAGCCGGACGATAACGTCCCGCGGCCCGCGACCACCACCGAATTAACGGGCGGCCCGGGCCGGGCAGGTATGGAGGTACGCGGCACAGCCGCTGGGCCGCAACAATATTCGAGCGGCGATATTCAGCGTCCGGAATCGGATCCCTGATAAGGCCCCGCGGTGCGGCCGGACGGCCAGGTGTAGGGACCGTAGGACACATCGGACAACGTGCCCGGCGGCTCATCCGCCGGATGGGATCGTCGGCTGCCCAGATCCTCGGAGGTGCTCAACGCGGACAGCACGAGTATCACCAGTCCGGCGAGCAAGGGCTGCAACAGCAGTACCGTCCAGCCCTCCACAGTGGGGGCGAGTTCGACGACGCTGCGCACCGGTGGATTGTTCGGCTGCGGGTGGATCCAGCCCGCGACCCGCCCACCGAACCACGACATCAGCCAGGCGCCGGCCAGTGAACCGAGCAGCAGTCCGGTCGCCATGATCGGCCCGCGAGCGCCGCGCCGCCGCCAGACCGCGGCGGCACTCAGCAGTCCGGCCACCAGGCCGACGCAGGCGAAGATCGCCACCGCGTCGAACCGATGCACGCTCTCGCCGGTCAAAGGCGCCGGCACCGGGCTGCCGCCCCCGACCACCAGCGTTTTCTCCGTGGGTGCGAGCAGCCCCCACGCACCCCCGCCGATCAGGCTCACCACCAGCACCGCCGGAACTATCCACAGTGCGGCCCGCAGGTCGCGGCGCACCGATGCGGATACGGCGAGTGCCATCAGCGATGGTCCAGGCCGTGTGAATCGATCACGCCGTGCCGGGAGCATTTCGCCCACCAGCCGTCCGGACTCACCTGCACGATCATCCGGCGGCCACAGGCCTCGCAGAAACGCGGCGGTTCCAGCCCCAGCGCGGCCGCGGCGGGGACCGGATCGTCCAGGCCGACGACGATCCGCTTACCCGTGTACGGGTTGTAGCGCTCTTGCATATCAGGCTGTGGCATTTGGACCACCATCGCGAAACCCCTTGTGAAGTGCAGCTCTCCAGCTGCTCGACAATACCCGAAAATATCGCGCGGGCCGCGGATCAGAGGGTCTCGTTGAGCGCCTTGATCGGCATCTTCAGATCGACCAGCAGATCCAGGTCCGCTTCGGCGGGGCGGCCCAGGGTGGTCAGGTAGTTGCCGACGATGACGGCATTGATACCGCCGAGGATGCCCTGCTTGGCGCCGAGGTCACCGAGGGTGATCTCGCGGCCACCCGCGAAACGCAGGATGGTGCGGGGCAGCGCCAGCCGGAAGGCCGCCACGGCACGCAGCGCATCGGCCGCGGGCAGGACCTCGAGGTCACCGAAGGGTGTGCCCGGGCGCGGGTTGAGGAAGTTCAGCGGCACCTCGTCGGGCTCGAGCTCGGCCAGGTTGGCGGCGAATTCCGCGCGCTGCTCCAGCGATTCGCCCATGCCGAGGATGCCGCCGCAGCACACCTCCATACCGGCCTCGCGCACCATGCGCAGGGTGTCCCAGCGCTCCTCCCAGCTGTGGGTGGTGACCACGTTCGGGAAGTGCGAGCGGGAGGTCTCGAGGTTGTGGTTGTAGCGGTGCACGCCCATCGCGGCGAGCTGATCGACCTGCTCCTGGTTGAGCATGCCCAGCGAGCACGCGACCTGGATGTCGACCTCGTTGCGGATGGCCTCCACACCGGCGGCGACCTGGGCCATCAGGCGCTCGTCCGGGCCGCGGACGGCGGCGACGATGCAGAATTCGGTGGCACCGGTCTTGGCGGTCTGCTTGGCGGCCTCGACCAGGCTGGGGATATCGAGCCAGGCGGCCCGCACGGGCGACTGGAACAGGCCCGACTGCGAGCAGAAGTGGCAGTCCTCCGGGCAGCCGCCGGTCTTGAGCGAGATGATGCCCTCGACCTCGACCTCCGGTCCACACCACTTCATCCGCACCTCGTGCGCGAGCTCGAGCAGCGTCTCGAGCTGATCGTCGCCCAGGCGCAATACCTCGAGGGTCTGCTCCTGCGTCAGTCCGACGCCGCGCTCGAGCACCTGCTCACGGGCGGTGGCCAGAATGTCGGTCTTCACGGGCGCCTGCGTCACAGCACGAATCCCTTCTCCGGCCGATGTGGCCGTGTCATCCGCGGCATGGACTCGGCCCCACGTGGTTACGCAGGCTGCCGCCTTCGGGCCCGACCGCCCATGCCGTGCAACTTGAACGGTGTTCAGGCTAGGGTAGCGGCATCCAGTGAGTCAAAACACCGAGGGGTGGGTTATGCAGTTGCATCGGGGCGATGTGATCGACGGCGCCATCGCGATTCTCGACCGGTACGGACTCGCCGATCTGACCATGCGCCGGCTGGCCACCGCCCTGCACGTGCAACCCGGCGCCCTCTACTGGCACTTCCCCAATAAGCAGGCACTGCTGGGTGCTGTGGCCGACCGCATCCTGACCCCGATGGACGAGCCGGTCAGCGCCGAGGACTGGCAGGGACAGATCGATGAGCTGGCACATCGGCTGCGGTCGTGCCTGCTCGCCTACCGGGACGGCGCCGAGGTGGTCTCGTCCACCTACGCCTCCCGGCTCACCACCAGCAAGGGCCGGGAACGCCTGGCCGGGGCCATGATTCGCGGTGGTATGACCCGCGAGGAGGCCGATCTGGCCGCCTATACCCTGCTCTACTACGTACTCGGCGAAACCGTGGACGAACAGTCGCGCATGCAAATGGATTCCGCCGGCGCACTCGCCGAGGAGGATTCCCCGCTCTACGAGAACACCTCCGCCACCGAGCGTTTCGACTTCGGCCTGCAGTTGTTCGCGGGTGGGGTACGGCACATGCTCGGCAGCCGGGTGCGATAACCGGGCACACCGGAGCAGGTGCGGGCGCGGTTCACGGCAGGGCCCGGTCGGCTCCCCCGGTCTGCTCGGAATGCACCAGCGCGATGAACGGCACCACCTGCTGGGCGATGACCGTATTGTACTCGCGCGGGCGTTGCCGCGGATCGGCGTGACCGGTGGTGCGGGTCAGAGCCACCATCAGGGTGCCGTCGACCCCGCCCACGGTATCGATCAGTACCCGATGGGTGTAGGTGTCGTCGACGACCGTATCGCGGTAGGGGTTGTGCGGGCGGATGAAGACGACCGCGGGGCGCGGTTTGCGATCGGCGGGTTTCGCCAGCGCGCGCAGATCGTCGACCGCGCCGCTGGCGACGATGGCCTTGAACTGATCCTCGATGAGCCCGTTGCTGGCGGCGTCGGTGTTGAAGATCTTCTGCCGCAGCACATCGGTGACCGTACGCCGCAGCGCATCCGCCCGGATACCGGGCGGGTGCGACCTTTTGTCGATGAATTGGTCGTGGCGCGAGTAGGTTTCGGCCAGCAACCGCAGGATGCGGCTTTCGCGTATTCCGGGAAGCCAGCCGAACCAGCGCAGTAGTTCCTCGCCTTGATCACGGCTTTCCGGTCGCACCGCGGCCAGGTTCACCGGCGTGCAGTCCAGGATGACACCGGCCAGTGTGCGACTGCTGCTGGTGTGGATGTGCTTGGCGATCTCGAGCGCGATCACCCCGCCCATACTGTGCCCGACGAGCACCAGGTTGTGGATGTTCGCGGCCTCGGTAACCCGGATGACGAGATCGCTGATCACCTTGGTGTCGATACCCGTATTGTCATAACGCACCGCCCATACCGAGCCCAGATTCCGCAGCGACGGCAGGGCGCGGGCGGTATCGGAGGCATCCAGCGAACCCAGGCCGACCAGATCGAAGACGGCGGTGTCGCGCCGATCCGGGTTCACCGGACTCGCGATCGGGAGTACCGCCGGGTCGGTTCGCGCCAGCCGGGCCTGTTCCGGGGCGACGTCGTAGCGGAGGTATTGAGCGAACAGGATCAGGAGAATTGTGGGCACCAGCGCCAGACGGAGCAGCAATCTACTGATGCGCCCGAGCGTCGGCCACCGGTGTCCCGCACGGGTTCCGGACAGCCGGGCCCGACGCCGCGCATCGTCATAATCCGCGACCGTTGACGGGTGCCGGTACTGCATAGGCATCCCCACCCACTGTAGAGGTGCCCGGCCGCAAGCGTTATCCGTCGTCGCCGAGGAGGTGGCGGGGCGCGGCCTGGCGCCACGAATCCGCGATGATCGTCTCGAGTTCGGCGCGATCGTCGAGAGCGGCCAACCGGGCCCGCACCCAGGCGTTTCCGGCTTCGTGCGGGGCGATCCAGAATTTCCGGGGCTCGGCCACGACCAATTCGTCACGGTCGATGATCGGGCAGCGCACCGCCATCGAGGTCTCCTCCTCGGGCAGGGTCAGGAACAATTTTCCCGCGACCCGGAAAACCGGCATCCCCCAAGCGAATTGCTCCGCCGTCTCCGGCAGCGACAACGCGTAGTTGCGGGCGTCCTCCCCGGTTGCACTCATGGCCGGCATCATGCCAGGACACACCGACATCGAACCCCGCGCGGAGCGAGACGGCCGCCCCGGGCCGCGCCTGCGCGACCTGTGGGCCGGGCGTCGAGGCCGTGCACGACGCCCGAACCGCGCGATGCTCAACCCGGCCGCCGCACCGGGCCCTCAGCCGAGGTAGTGGCTGCTCCAGTCCGGCATGAACCAGCTGCTCGCGGTATCGGCGAACCGTTCCGGCGCCCAGCTTCCGGCACCTTCCGGAATCACCCCGACCACGTCGGTTCCGGTGACCGCCGGCAGATCGGTGCGATTGCATTCCGCGGCGAGATCCGGTGTGCGCGGCCAGGATCCGATGACCACACCGGCACAGCGCACACCGGCGGCGTCGAGCGCGCGGGTGGTGAGTTCGGTGTGATTGAGGGTGCCCAGTCCCGCGGCCGCCACGACCAGCACCGGCGCGGCGAGCTTCTGCGCCAGTTCGATGACGGTGAACTCGCCGACCCGCACCAGCAGACCGCCCGCACCCTCGACGAGGGTGAGGTCGGCGTCGGCGAGGCCGTCGATTCCGGCCACCGTCTCCGCCAGGGTGAGCAGTGGCCGCCCGCAGCGCCGGGCGGCGGTATCGGGGGCCAGCGGATCCGGATAGCGAGCCAATTCGAGGGTGCGGGTGACACCGGAGAGCCGCTCGATCACCGCCAGATCACCGGGTTCGCCCGGCCCCATCCCCGTCTGGGCGGGTTTGCAGACCGCCACCGTGCGCCCGGCGGCGCGGGCGGCCGCGGCGAGGGCGGCGGTGACGATGGTCTTCCCGACGTCGGTCGAGGTGCCGGTGACGATCAGCCGGGTCATGCGGCGCTCCGTTCCCGTGCGTGCAGCAGCACTTCGTCCAGGACACCGGCGATGGTTTCCATCTCGGCGTCGGTGAGATCGGCGCGCGCGGTCAGCCGCAGCCGGGAGGTGCCCTCGGGCACCGACGGCGGCCGGAAGCAGCCGACGCTCAGCCCCCGGGCCCGGCACTGCTGTGCCGCGTCGAAGGCCACCTGCGCCTTGCCCAGCACCACCGAGACCACCGCCGAATCCGGTTGCGGCACATCGGTGATCTTCGCGAGTTCGGTGGCGCGGGCCAGGACCCGGCCGCCGAGTTCGGGTTCGGCGCGCAACAGTCCCAGTGCCGCGTGTGCCGCACCCACCGCGGCCGGCGCCAGGCCGGTGTCGAAGATGAAGGTGCGAGCGGTGTCGATCAGGTGCGCGCGCACCCGTTCCTCGCACAGCACCACACCGCCTTGGGCGGCAAGGGCTTTCGACAGTGTCGCGGTCACGATCAGATCGGGTTGCCCGGCCAGGCCGACCTCGTGCACCAGGCCCCGGCCGCCCGCACCGCGGACGCCGATACCGTGTGCTTCGTCCACGATCAGCACCGCGCCCTGGGCTCGTACCACCCGATGCAGTTCCCGCAGCGGCGCCAGATCCCCGTCCGCGCTGAACACGGAATCGGTCAGGACCAGGGCGCGTTCCTCGGTACGCTCGGCGAGCAACCGCTCGACGGCGGCGACATCGCGATGCGGGGCGATCTCCACCCGCGCCCGCGACAGCCGGCAGGCGTCGACCAGTGAGGCGTGGCTGCCGGCATCGGAGACCACCAGTGTGCCGCGGCCCGCCAGCGCGGTGACCACGCCGAGGTTGGCGGCATAGCCGGAGGCGAACACCAGTCCGGCCTCCGCGCCGGTGAAGTCGGCCAGATCGGCCTCGAACTCCTCGTGGGCGACGGTGGTGCCGGTGACGAGCCGGGATCCGGTCGATCCGGTCCCCCAGGCCCGCACGGCCTCGATGGCGCCCTCGACCACTCGCGGGTGCCGGGACAGACCCAGATAGTCGTTGGAGGCGAGGTCGATCAGGGCGCTGTGGGCCGGGCGCGCGCACAGTTGCCGCCGCAATCCCGCTCGCACTCGCTCGTCCGCCCGCTCCTCCAGCCAGCTCAACGGATCCACGTCGACGTCCTCCCGGTCGTGATCGGCCGGGAGCGCCGCTCGGGTGACCCGGTTCTGCTGGACCGGGTATGCACTCCAGTCACAGCTCGGAAGCATACTTGAACGCCGTTCAGGACCGCGGCGGCGGGTCTGCGGATCAGTGCGGCACCGACCATCCGACGGCGGAGTCGAAGGCGCGCAACATCGCCCATCCGGGCATCAGCCGCAGCCCGGTGTCGCGGGCCAGTACCGCCGGCGGCCACGACCACTGCGCCACCGATCCGATGAGCCGGGAGCGATGTGTCAGGGCCCGGGTGCGCGAGCGCCGCAGCGAGTCGTAGCGGCGCAGTTCCGCCGCCACGTCGCCACCGTCCAGAACGGCCGCGAGGGTGATGGCGTCCTCGAGCGCCTGATTGGCACCCTGCCCCAGATTCGGTGTCATGGCGTGGGCGGCGTCGCCGAGCAGTGCGATCCGGCCGCGCACGAAGGCGGGCAGATCGGGCAGGTCGTAGATGTCGTGGCGCAGTACCGCATCCGGCGGTACCTCGGCGAGCAGGCGCGGTACCGGATCCGGCCAGGCACCGAAACGCCTTCGCACTTCGGCGAATTCACCGTTCGGGGCGCGGTCGCCCAAGGGCGCGTCGGCGACACCGAACAGGTAGACCCGGCCGTCCGGCAGCGGTACGACACCGAAACGTTCACCACGGCCCCAGATTTCGCCGCCTTCGCGCAGTGGCGGCAGCGGCCGGGTGATCATCCGCCAGGCGGTGTATCCGGCGTATCGGGGCGGGCGGGCGCCGGGGCAGACGGCCGGGCGCACGGTGCTGTGCAGGCCGTCGGCGCCGACGACGAGGTCGGCGGATTCCGTTCCCCCGTCATATCGCACGCGCACCCTTGCGCCGGTGTCGATTCCGGTGACCGTGGCGCCGAGCCGCAGCCGATCGGGCCGCAGCGCGGTGCGCAGGATGTCGAACAGGTCCGCGCGGTGCACGGCCACCACCGAACCGTGCCGCACGGCCATCTTCGCGGTGTCGGTGCGCGAGAGCCAGCGACCGGACCGGTCACGGATTCCGCCGGCGGTGTCCACCATCGCCCGCGCCCGTACCGGATCACCCAGGCCGATCGCGTCCAGTGCCCGCAATCCATTGGGCCACAGGGTCAAACCCGAACCGGCGGCGCCGATCTCGGCGGTGCGCTCCCAGACCTGAACATCGTGTCCCCGGCGTTGCAGCGCGATACCCGCGGCCAGGCCGCCGATACCGCCGCCGACGACGATCACTCGCATTACCACTCCCTGGGCTCGGTGGGCGTCGAGACATCAGCCAAGCACACCCGCGGGGCTCAGCCGGCGGCGGCGGTCGCCACCACCCCGGCCGTGATCCGGGCGATATCGTCGGCATCGCTGATGAACGGCGGCATCGTATAGACCAGATTCCGGAAGGGCCGCAACCACACTCCGGCCGCGACGGCGGCCCGGGTCGCGGCCACCATATTGATCGGGTGGTCCAGTTCGACCACCCCGATCGCGCCCAGCACCCGGACGTCGGTCACGCCCGCGACCTCACGCGCGGCGGCCAGCCCGGCCGTCAGCCCCGCCTCGATTCCGGCGACCTCACCGGCCCAGTCCCGCGACAGCAGCAATTCGATCGAGGCGACCGCGACCGCGCAGGCCAGCGGATTGCCCATGAACGTCGGCCCGTGCATGAGCCCGCCGTGCGCGGCGCTGACGGTTTCGGCGATGCGTGTGGTGCACAGCGCCGCGGCCAGTGTCATATATCCGCCGGTGATGGCCTTGCCCACACACATCACATCGGGCGACACCCCGGCGGCCTCGGCGGCGAAAAGTGTTCCGGTGCGGCCGAATCCGGTGGCGATCTCGTCGAAGATCAGCAGGACGCCGTACTCGTCGCAGAGCCGGCGCAACTCGTTCAGATAGCGCGGATGGTGGAACCGCATCCCGCCGGCGCCCTGGACGACGGGCTCCACGATCACCGCGGCGGTCTCGTGCGCGTGCGCGGCGAGCAGCCGCTCCAGTTCGGCGACGTAGCCGGGATCGAAATCGACCGGCGGTACGGGCGCGAAGATCTGATCGGCCAGCACATCGGTCCACAGCGCGTGCATGCCGCCTTCCGGATCGCACACGCTCATCGGGGTGAAGGTGTCGCCGTGATATCCGCCGCGCCAGGTGAACAGCCGCCGCTTGCCGGGCTGTCCGAGCGCGCGCCAGTACTGCAGGCACATCTTGGCCGCGACCTCGACCGACACCGATCCGGAGTCGCAGAGGAATACCTTGTCCAGGCCGTCGGGGGTCAGTTCCACCAGCAGCTGAGCCAGCCGCGCCGCGGGTTCGTGGGTGAGCCCGCCGAACATGACGTGACTCATCCGCTGCGACTGCGCGAGGAGTGCGGCGTCGAGCACCGGATGCCGATAGCCGTGCACCGCGGCCCACCACGAACTCATCCCGTCGACGAGTTCCCGGCCGTCGGCGAGGGTCAGCCGGGTGCCGGCGGCGGAGGCGACGACCAGCGGTTCGGTTCCCGCGGGGAAGCCGCCGTAGGGGTGCCACACGTGCGCGGCGTCGACGGCGGAGATCTGATCGGCAGTCAGCGCCACGGGGATCCCTTCACGAGACGGTCTTGAACACCGTTCAAGTTAGCATCGCACCGAAGTTGGCCGCACCCGAACCGGGCGGCTACGGCTGGGTCGTGCAGCGCAACGCGGCGATCTACGCCGGGGAATACGGCTGGAACGTCGAATACGAGGCGCTGGTCGCCGGGATCGTCGCCGACTTTCTGACCGGCCACGACCCCGATACCGAACGGGCCTGGATCGCCGAATCCGGCGGAGCCCCGCTGGGCGCGGTGTTCTGTGTCCGCGAGGACGCCGGTACGGCCCGGCTGCGACTGCTGCTGGTGGAACCGTCGGCCCGCGGGCTGGGCGCCGGCAGCGCACTGGTCGAGCAGTGCCTGAGTTTCGCGGCCGCGGCCGGTTACCACGAGATCGTGCTGTGGACCAACGACGTGCTGGCCGCGGCGCGGCGGGTCTACGTCCGCGCGGGCTTCGAACTCGTCGAATCCCACCCGCACCACAGCTTCGGCGCCGACCTCGTCGGGCAGACCTGGCGACGCGAGCTCGGGGCACAATAGCTGCCGGATCACCGCCCCCGACGCCGCCCGCCCGCGCGACCGCTCCGGGGGCGGCGGTTACTGTCGATATATGGTCCGGCCCGACATCCCCGACGCTGCGACGCCCCTCGGCGTCTGGCCGGGCACCGCCTATCCCCTGGGCGCGACCTACGACGGCGCGGGCACGAACTTCTCGGTCTTCTCCGAAGTTGCCGAACGGGTCGACCTGTGCCTGATCGACCGGGACGGCAGCGAACACCGGATCCCGCTCGACGAGGTCGACGGCTACGTCCGGCACGCCTATGTCCCCACCGTCGCACCCGGCCAGCGCTACGGATTCCGGGTGCACGGCCCCTACGATCCCGATCGCGGATTGCGATGCGACAGTAGCAAATTCCTGCTCGATCCGTACGGTAAGGCGTTCTCCGGACACTTCTCGCCGGATCCGGCCCTGCACACCCACGGCGCGGATACGCTGGGGCACACCATGACCGGAGTAGTGGTCAATCCGTATTTCGACTGGACCGGCGACCACGCACCGCGTCGGCCCTATCACGAGACGGTCATCTACGAGGCACATGTGAAGGGCCTGACGATGACCCATCCGGCGTTACCGCCCCGGCTGCGGGGCACCTACGCGGGTATCGCGCATCCGGCGATCATCGACCATCTGCTGTCCCTGTGTGTCACCGCGATCGAGCTGATGCCGGTCCACCAGTTCCTGCAGGACCGGATCCTGCTCGATCGCGGCCTGCGGAACTACTGGGGCTACAACAGCTTCGGCTATCTGGCGCCACACCACGAATATGCCGCCGACCCGCGCGCCGGGGCCGCGGTCACCGAGTTCAAGGCGATGGTGCGCGCCCTGCACAGCGCGGGCATCGAGGTGATCCTGGACGTGGTGTACAACCACACGGCCGAGGGCAACCATCTCGGGCCCACGATCGGCCTGCGCGGTATCGACAACGCGGCCTACTACCGGCTCGCCGAGGACGACCCCGCGCACTACGTCGATTACACCGGCACCGGCAACAGCCTCAACGTGCGCCATCCGCACACCCTGCAACTGATCATGGATTCGCTGCGGTACTGGATCGTCGACATGCACGTCGACGGCTTCCGCTTCGATCTGGCCGCCGCCCTGGCCCGCGAACTCCACGATGTGAATCGGCTGTCCACCTTCTTCGATCTGGTGCAGCAGGATCCGGTGGTGAGCCAGGTGAAACTGATCGCCGAGCCGTGGGATGTCGGCGAGGGCGGCTATCAGGTCGGCAACTTCCCCGGCCTGTGGACCGAGTGGAACGGCAGGTACCGCGATACCGTGCGCGACTACTGGCGCGGCCGCCCGGCCACCCTCGGCGAATTCGCCTCCCGCTTCACCGGCAGTTCGGATCTGTACGAGGCCACCGGCCGCCGGCCCGGCGCCAGTATCAACTTCGTCACCGCGCACGACGGGTTCACGCTGCGAGATCTGGTGTCCTACAACGACAAGCACAACCTCGCCAATGGTGAGGACAATCGCGACGGCGAGGACTACAACCGGTCCTGGAACTGCGGGATCGAAGGTCCCACCGATGATCCGGAGGTGTGTGCGCTGCGAGATCGCCAGAGCCGCAACATGATCGCCACACTGGCGCTGTCTCAGGGCACCCCGATGCTGCTGCACGGCGACGAGATCGGCCGCACCCAGCACGGCAACAACAACGCCTACTGTCAGGACTCACCGCTGTCGTGGATGGACTGGGCGGCCGCCGCGAAACACACCGAACTGCTGGCCTTCACCCGCAGCGCCTTCGCCCTGCGCCGCGCCCATCCGGTGTTCCGTCGCCGGCGCTTCTTCGACGGACGGCCCGCCGGTGGTGGCCGTCATCGCGATATCGCGTGGTTCACCCCCGCCGGCGCCGAGATGACCACCGCCGACTGGGACACCGGATTCGCCCGCTCGCTCGCGGTATTCCTCAACGGTGACGCGATCGCCGAACCGGGCCGGCGCGGCGAACGCGTACGCGATGATTCGTTCCTGCTGTGTTTCAATGCCCACGACGCACCCCTCGATTTCGCCGTACCCGGACCGGATATCGGCGTGCACTGGTCGGTGGAGCTGGACTGCTCGACACCCACCGGGCACGCGGATGCCACCTACCCCGCGGCGGCCACGATCGCCGTACCCGCTCGCTGCTTGCTCGTTCTCCGCCGCACCGAATCCACACCGATATCGAGATGACAGACACGCCTTCCCCTGAACACCGCACCGGCCCGATCTCCCGCCGGACCACCGTGCGCAGCACCTACCGATTGCAGTTGCGTCCCGACGCGCTGACCTTCGCCGATGCTCGCGCCATCGCCGAATATCTGCAGCAACTGGGCGTCTCGCACCTATATCTGTCGCCGGTCATGACGGCGATGCCGGGCTCGGCGCACGGTTACGACGTCACCGATCCGACCACGGTGTCGGCCGCCCTGGGCGGGCCCGGTGGCCTCAAGGCGCTCGCCGACGAGGTGCGCAGCCGCGGCATGGGGCTGATCGTCGATCTGGTGCCCAATCATGTCGGCGTCGGTGATCCGAAGAGCAATCCGTGGTGGTGGGACGTGCTGCGCAACGGCAAGAACTCCGTCTTCGCGCACATCTTCGATATCGACTGGAGCCCGGCCAACGGCGCCGGTGGCCGGCTGGCGCTGCCGGTGCTGCAGAGCGAGAACGATCCCGCGGCGCTGACCGTCGACCGCTCCGGCCCCGAACCCGTCCTGGCGCTGCACGATCTGCGCTTCCCGATCGCGCCGGGCACCGACGGGGAGAACGCCCTGCGCATCCACGACCGCCAGCACTATCGCCTGGTGAGCTGGAAGGCCGGACTCTGCACCTACCGGCGGTTCCTCGCGGTATCCGGACTGGCCGCCATCCGGCAGGAGGATCCCGCCGTCTTCGATCTGACCCATCGCGAACTGGCGGCGTGGTGCGAACACGACCTGATCGACGGCGTCCGCGTCGACCATCCCGACGGCCTGTCCTATCCGGCCACCTACCTGGCCAAACTCCGACGGCTGATCGGACCGCAGCGGCTGCTGCTGGTGGAGAAGGCGCTCGGCCCGCACGAACCGCTCGACGCCACCCTGCCGGTGGACGGCACCACCGGCTATGAGGCGCTGGCCGAGATCGGCGGGATCTTCGTCGACCCCGCCGGTGAACCCGCCCTGACCGACCTGTCGCACGAGGTGCTCGGACACGGCAGCGATGCGGACTGGATCACCGATACCGAGCACCGCATCAAACGCGCGGTGGCCGAACGGCTGCTGGTGCCCGAGGTTCGGCGATTGGTCGGCGCGGTCAAACGCGACGCCGCGGTCAACGGCTTCGATTCGGCGGCGATCAGCGATATGGCACTGACCAACGCCACCATCGAGGTGCTGTCGCATCTGCCGGTGTACCGCACCGACTACGCACCGCTGCCCGGCATCCTCACCACGGTCGTGGCCGGGGTTCAGCAACGCAACCGGGAGCTCACCGCACCGCTGTCGGTCCTGGTCCGCGCGGTGGCCGCCGGTGGCGAGGCGGCCAGGAGGCTGCATCAGGTCGGCGGTGCGGTGGCCGCCAAGGCGGTCGACGACACGATGTTCTATCAGGCCGCCCGGCTGGTGTCGCTGCAGGAGATGGGTGGTGATCCCGGCCGCTTCGGACGGTCGGTCCTGGAATTCCATCTCGCCAACGCCGAACGCGCGGTGCGGCATCCGGCCACCATGACCACGCTGTCGACCCACGACACCAAACGTGGGGAGGATGTGCGCGCCCGCATCACGGTGTTGTCGCAGATCGCCGACAACTGGGCGCACGCGGTGGGTACCTGGCTGGAACTGGCCCCGCCGCCGGACGGGCCGACCGCGGTCTTCCTGTTGCAGAACATGTTCGGGGTGTGGCCGGTGGATGGCCGCCGCCCCGCCTCGGTGCCGCGATTCCGCGATCGCCTGCATCTGTTCGCCGAGAAGGCGGTGCGCGAGGCCGGATTACGGTCGTCGTGGGAGGAGCCCGATCTCGATTTCGAGGCCGAGGTGCACCGCTGGCTCGACACCGTGATCGACGGGCCGGTCGGCGCCGAACTGGGCGAGTTCGCGAACCGGCTGGCACCGCACGCGTGGTCGGATTCGCTGGGGCAGAAGCTGCTCCAGCTGTGCGGTCCCGGTATCCCGGATCTGTATCAAGGGTGCGAACTGTGGGAGGACGCGCTCGTCGATCCGGACAACCGGCGCCCGGTCGATTTCGGGCACCGGCTCGCGATGTTGCAATCGCTCACCGGCACACCGGAATTGGAGAACTCGGGCGCGGCGAAGATGTGGATCGTGGCCTACGCGCTGTGGTTGCGGCGCGAGCGGCCGGACTGCTTCGTCGGCGGCGCCTATACCCCGCTGTTCGCCACCGGCGACCGCAGCGAGCACATGATCGGCTACGGCCGCGGCCGCCTCGGTGAATCACCCCAGGTGATCGTCGCGGCCACCCGTTACAGCCTCGCCCTCGCCGAGGGCGGGTGGAGCGATACCGTCCTGGATCTGCCCTCGGGCACCTGGACCGATCGCTTCACCGGCCACACCTTCACCGGCCGCACCCGGCTGGAGAAATTGTTCGCCCGGCTGCCGGTGGCACTGCTGGTGCGCTGAGGCGATCAGTAGGCCGAGAACACGGTGTCGATCGACCCGTACCGATGCGCCGCGTAGTTGCAGGCGGCGGCGATATTGGCGACCGGGTCGTAGATGTCCCACGAGGTGCCGTCGACGTGATACCGCTGGAAGGTCGGGTCGATGACCTGCATCAGGCCCTTCGACGGGATTCCGGCCGCGGCGTTGGAGTCGTAGAGGTTGATCGCGCGCGGATTGCCACCGGACTCGCGCATGGCATTGCGGTAGATGCCGTCGTAGCTGCCGGGGATGCCGCGCTGGTTCATCACGAACAGCGCGTTGCGGATCCAGCCGTCGAGGTTGTCGGTGAAGGCCGGCGGCAACAGCTGCGGCAGCGGCTGGGGCAGGGTCCGCATGAACTGCTGTACCTGATCCTGCTGCGGCGGCGGCAACTGCTGCTGCCACTGCCCCGCCTGGACCTGGACCTGGTCGGCGCTGGCCTGCAGCTCGGGCGGGACGCCGGCGATCGGCTGCGCCTGGGCGAAGGCGGGCGCGCTCACGACAGCGGCGAGGGCGGCAAGGGGTAACAGTTTTCTGATGTGCATGGCGAGATGAGCTCCGGATACGTCGAACGGTGGGCGGGACCATCGCGACGATTGACAGAACGAGAGACTCCTCGCCGCGACGAAAACAGACCATCGGTCCGCTTTCTGGTGAGTCACAGAATGGTTGCGTTAAATGAACGTAAACATAACGAAAGGTAAACAGACGGTGTTATTACGCTGAGAAAAACTCGCCTCACCAGTACGAACGTGCGGAGGGTCACAGCGAGGTATCGGACCGCCGCAGTGCTGACGCGACACGGGCGGCCCGCATTACCGACCGCCCGACCGTCAGCGCGACCCGGCGGATCGATCTCTGGAACCCGATGGGACCGGCACCGTCAGGCGGCGGTGCCGTTCTCGGCCGGCCCATGCGGAGCTTCGCTCGCTCCGACCGCCATGGTGGGTGGCGGGCCACCGAGTTCCTCGGTCCAGCGGTCCACATTGGGCGGGTCGTAGGTCTCGCATGGGATCACGCAATCGGCGAGATAGACCCGGCGGTCGTCGGGCGCGGACAACCGGCGCCAGGAATCACGATAGAACCGCGGATTGCGCGGATTGCGCAGCATCCCGGCGAAATTCAGAATCCGATAGAAGAGTGTCAACGAATCGTGCGACTCCAGGGGCACGGCCGCGGAGGCGATGCCCGCCCCACCCCCGGACGGGGCGGCAGCCGTCGCCGGGCCGTGGCCCAGCAGGCTCTCGACGCGGTCGTCGTCGAAGGACAAACCGGCCGCGCGGGCCTCGTCGACCATCCAGCGCAAGGTGATGTCGGACAGGCGACTGTCGCCGTAACCACCACCGATATCGGTGTGCACGCCCTGGAACCACACCTGCCGGACCCGGTCGGCGCCCTGCGGCCCGCCCTCGGGCTCGTCGGTGATCTCCCACAGGCACGGCGCGTACATGCGGCGGCGTTCGTCGATCGCCAGGGCCTGGCGGGCATAGCGGACATTCGGCGACAGCCGCACATCGTGGAAGCGATAGCGGCGGGAGGTCAGCAGCGGAACCCCGAGCGCGCCGACGGTGTCGAAGACGCCGACGAACGTGATCGGCACCGGATAGACACAGTGCTGTTCGCGGAATTCGACCCACTCCGGCCGATCCGGGCCATCGGGATCCTGCTTGCGCTGCCGATAGATCCGCTGCGCCTGCGGGTATGCACGCTCGACCATGGCATCGGCGGTGAGCAATCCGAGCCGGTTGATCATCCCTACCAGACTGCGCGCGGTGTAGGCGCCGCGGCTGAATCCGAAGATGTAGATCTCGTCACCGGGTTCCCAGTTCAGCGCGAGCTGCCAGTACATGGTGGACAGGTTGGCGTCCAAGCCGAGACCGAAGGCGCCGCCGAGCAGTTTGTCGGCCATATAGCCGCGAGACCCGGGCCCGTCGACATAGAAAACCCGTTGTCCCACATGCTCACCCGAGCCGTCGGTGGCACTCGATCGCACCGACTCGGCGATCTTCACGACATTGGAGACGGTCGGATTGCTCTCCGACCCCCAGGTGCCGTCGCAACACACGACCAATCGCTTCATATTCGTAATCCTCCCGCCCCGGACGCACGAGATCCCGAGTAGTGAACTACTCGAATCATCGTGCCCGGTGTGTGATTACGTTAATGCTCACACGCGATGCGTGTCACAGCGAGAGGGGCCGGACGCGGCGAGATGCCCGTCGTGCGGGCGGGCGACCCCGGCCGATCGCGCGTGCGAGGCGCCCCGGCGAACCGGAACGCCCCGCACGAGAACTCGATCGACCGGCGAAACCACTTGCGCGTCAACGAATCCGGCTATCCCTGATACGGGTGATTGGAGAACTGAACCTCCCCCGGCTCGGGTGCGTGCGCGGCACCGACCGTGACGGTGCCGACGAAATTGCCGTAACCGGGGCTGAACAGCGCCGAGTAGCCGCTGTTGCCCCAATACCCGGGCCCGTTGGCCGTCTGGGTGAAACTACCGGTCTCCCCGGTGTCGACATTGCGCCAGTTCAGGGTGATGTCGAGGGTGCAGTGCCCGACCCCCATCAGCGGACCGCCGACGGTGAACGCCGCCATTCCCGGATACGCGTCACCGTGGACCGAGGAGTCGATGACCGCCACGCAAGGACCGTTGGTCATCGAATAGACAGTGGCGAACTTGCCGCCGGGGTCATCGGCCGACGCCGGCGCGGCGGTGGCCAGAACCGCCCCCGCACCCGCCAGGGCGGTCACCGCGAGTGCGGCGGCACAACGGGACCTCATGGTTCGAAACGACTGCATATACCCACCCATCACTTGTGTGTCGAATGCTCCGCGGAACTGTGCCGGCGGTGGCGTCGACATCGGATGATGACGGCCGACCGCCCTCGTCTCGGTCGACCGTCATCGGCGAGACGGGTGATCGGCGGGCTGCCACCGACGGCTGCGATATCGCCGATCACCACGCGGGGACGGTGTTCGTCTCTCGCTGATCGGGATATCGCCGCCGAACCGCCCGGACGTTACCAGCGTCACTACAACCGGGTTGTGGCTATGAGTCCGGCGGCGCGCGGCGGGTTGTGCGGTGGACGGCGATACGGTGAGATCGGCCACGCCCCGTACCGACGGTTGCGGCGAGTTTCCCAGCCCGACGAGGTCCCCCCGGTGACAGAAATTCCATTGATGTGATTCGGGTCCCCGGAGTCCGGCGGGTCGCGCGAGAATTTCGACTAGGATCGGCGCGTGGCTGACTCGGGATTCGTTCACCTTCACAACCACACCGAGTACTCGATGCTCGATGGCGCCGCCAAGATCACGCCCCTGTTCAAGGAGGCCGAGCGGCTCGGGATGACCGCGGTCGGCATGACCGACCACGGCAATATGTTCGGCGCCTCGGAGTTCTACAACTCGGCCAAGAAGCAGGGCATCAAGCCCATCATCGGCATCGAGGCCTACATCGCGCCCGAGTCCCGGTTCAACACCAAACGCGTCCGCTGGGGTGATCCGAGCCAGAAGGGCGACGACGTCTCGGGTTCGGGTGCCTACACCCATATGACGATGGTCGCCGAGAACGCGACCGGTCTGCGGAATCTGTTCAAGCTGTCGTCGCTGGCCTCGATCGAGGGGCAGCTCGGCAAATGGTCGCGGATGGACGCCGAGATCATCGCCGAGCACGCCGAGGGCATCATCGCCACGACCGGCTGCCCGTCGGGTGAGGTACAGACCCGGCTGCGGCTGGGGCACGAGCGCGAGGCACTCGAGGCCGCGGCCAAATGGCAGGAGATCTTCGGTAAGGAGAACTTCTTCCTCGAGGTGATGGACCACGGTCTGTCCATCGAGACCCGGGTGCGCCAGGGCCTGCTCGAGGTCGGCAGGAAGCTGGGCATTCCCGCACTGGCCACCAACGACTGCCATTACGTGCACGAGACCGACTCCACCAACCACGAAGCGCTGCTGTGCATTCAGACCGGCAAGACGCTCTCCGACCCGGCCCGCTTCAAATTCGACGGTAGCGGCTACTACCTCAAACCCGCCCACGAGATGCGTGCCATCTGGGACGCCGAGGTGCCCGGTGCCTGCGACAACACCGTGCTGATCGGTGAGCGGGTGCAGTCCTACGAGGATGTGTGGACCCACCGCGACCGGATGCCGATCTTCCCCGTGCCCGAGGGGCACGATCAGGCCAGCTGGCTGCGCGAGGAGGTGCGCCGCGGCCTGGATCGCCGATTCCCGGACGGCCCGCCGCAGAAGTACATCGATCAGGTCGACTACGAGATCGGCGTCATCCTGGAGATGGGCTTCCCGGCCTACTTCCTCGTCGTCGGCGACCTGATCAATCACGCGCGCGAGGTCGGCATCCGCGTCGGCCCGGGTCGTGGTTCGGCCGCAGGTTCACTGGTGGCCTACGCGCTGGGTATCACCAATATCGACCCGCTGCCGCACGGTCTGCTGTTCGAGCGGTTCCTCAACCCCGAGCGCGTATCGATGCCCGATATCGATATCGACTTCGATGATCGCCGCCGCGGCGAGATGGTGCGCTACGCCTCGGAGAAATGGGGCAGCGACCGGGTCGCCCAGGTCATCACCTTCGGCACCATCAAAACCAAGGCCGCGCTGAAGGATTCGGCCCGCGTCCTGCACGGCCAGCCCGGTTTCGCCATCGCCGACCAGATCACCAAGGCGCTGCCGCCGCCGATCATGGCCAAGGACATCTCGGTCTCGGGTATCACCGATCCCGAGCACGAGCGGTACAAGGAAGCGGCCGAGGTCCGCACCCTGATCGAGACCAATCCGGAGATCGCCAAGATCTACGAGACGGCCAAGGGTCTCGAGGGCCTGATCCGCAACGCGGGCGTGCACGCCTGCGCGGTCATCATGTCGTCCGAGCCGCTCACCGACGCGATCCCGGTGTGGAAGCGCGCCCAGGACGGCGCCATAATCACCGGCTGGGACTATCCCTCCTGCGAGGCCATCGGCCTGCTGAAGATGGACTTCCTGGGCCTGCGAAACCTGACGGTGATCGGTGACGCGCTGGACAACATCTCGGCCAACCGCGGCGTCGACCTGGATATGGACGCGCTGCCGCTGGACGACCCGGCCACCTTCGAATTGCTCTCGCGCGGTGACACTCTCGGCGTGTTCCAGCTCGACGGTGGGCCCATGCGCGATCTGCTGCGCCGGATGCAGCCCAACGCGTTCGAGGACATCGTCGCGGTCGGCGCGCTGTATCGCCCCGGCCCGATGGGCATGAACGCGCACAACGACTACGCCGACCGCAAGAACAATCGGCAAGAGGTCAAGCCGATCCACCCGGAACTCGAGGAACCACTCAAGGAGATCCTCGGCGAGACCTTCGGCCTGATCGTCTATCAAGAGCAGATCATGCACGTCGCGCAGAAGGTGGCCGGATACTCACTCGGCCGAGCCGATATTCTGCGCCGCGCGATGGGTAAGAAGAAGGCCGAAGTCCTCGAAGCGGAATTCGAGGGCTTCGAAAAGGGCATGCTGGACAACGGATTCACCAAGGCCGCCATCAAGGCCCTGTGGGACACCATCCTCCCCTTCGCCGGATACGCGTTCAACAAATCACACGCCGCCGCCTACGGCCTGGTGTCGTATTGGACGGCCTATCTGAAGGCGAACTATCCGGCGGAATATATGGCCGCGCTGCTCACCAGCGTCGGCGACGACAAGGACAAGGCCGCGGTCTATCTGTCGGACTGCCGCCGGCTGGGCATCACCGTGCTGCCACCGGATGTGAACGAGTCCGAGCACAACTTCGCCTCGGTCGGCACCGATATCCGCTTCGGGCTGGGCGCGGTGCGCAATGTCGGCACCAATGTGGTGTCCTCGATCATCGCCGCGCGCAAGGAGAAGTCGAAGTTCACCGATTTCTCCGACTACCTGAACAAGATCGACACAGTCGCCTGCACCAAGAAGGTCACCGAATCCCTCATCAAGGCAGGCGCTTTCGACTCGCTCGACCATCCCCGCAAGGGTTTGCTGCTGGTGCATTCCGATGCCATCGACGCGGTGATGTCCACCAAGAAGGCCGAGGCGATCGGCCAGTTCGACCTGTTCGGCGGACTGGACGACGGTGACGAATCGATGGCCTCGGTCTTCGATGTGAAGGTCCCCGACGAGGAGTGGGAGTCCAAGCACAAACTCGCATTGGAGCGGGAGATGCTGGGACTGTATGTATCCGGGCATCCGCTCAACGGCGTCGAACACGTCCTCGCGGCACAGGCGGATACGCCTATCCCCGCGATTCTGCAGGGCGATGTGAAGGACGGCGCTCAGGTCACCATCGGCGGCATCCTGGCCTCGGTGAACCGTCGCGTCAACAAGAACGGCCTGCCCTGGGCATCGGCGCAGATCGAGGATCTCACCGGTGGAATCGAGGTGCTGTTCTTCCCGCAGTCCTATTCGGTCTACGGCATGGATATCGCCGAGGACGCGGTAGTGCTGGTCAAGGCCCGTGTCTCGGTCCGCGACGACCGGATCTCGCTGATCGCCAACGATCTCGTGGTCCCGGACCTGTCGTCGATCGGTATGGAGAAACCGCTGTCGGTCACCATCCCGACCCGGCTGTGCACCCCGGACAAGGTCGGCGCCCTCAAGCGCGTGCTGTCCAGCCACCCCGGCACGGCCGACGTCCACATCCGCCACATCGGATCACGGGAGAGGACGACCTTGCTCAAGGTCGCCGACAACTTGCGCGTCTCCCCCTCCTCGGCACTGATGGGCGACCTCAAGGCCCTACTCGGCCCAGGCTGCCTCGCCGTCTGAATCGACACCGGCCGCTGCGGCACACCTTGTGCCGCAGTGCATTCCGGGAGCGAAGGAGTCCGGCATGAGCGACCGGGTACCGATCAGATCGGCGACCGTAACCGATTTCCGGGAGGTCATCGATCACCACGCCCGGTACTGGGGTGCGCGCGATCTGCGGGCACTACATCCGGCCGCGCTGATCCACCACTTCCCGCAGACCTGTCTCGTGGCGGCGGCCGGTGACGGTATTCGCGGGTACCTCTTCGGATTCGTCACCCCGGACCGGATCGGCTACGCCCATCTGATCGCCACCCGCGACGATGCGCGCGGCAGCGGCCTGGGACGCCGTCTCTACGACACGTTCACCACCGCCGCACAGGCGCAGGGTGCCGTGCGGCTGGCGGCGATCACGACGCCCGGTAACGAGGACTCGATCGCGTTCCATCGCCGCCTCGGGTTCGACGCGCGGATGGTCGCCGACTACGACGGGCCCGGCGCCGACCGGGCGGTGTTCACCAGGGAGTTGTAGGCAACCGGCGGGTGCGTGGGGAAGCGTGGCGATCGGCGGCCGATACGGCGGCCCGCGATCCAGCGGGCGGCGACGATGACGGCGGCGGTGAGGACGGCGAACTGAGCCGATCCGGTGATCAGGAGCAGCGCCGCCGCGACAGCGAGGCCCAGGGCGAGCGCTTCGAGTTTGTAGACCGGCCAGGGCACGCCCGCCACGGTCACCGTGCGGGTGGCACGATGGGCGCTGCGGGAAATGGGGCTGACCACGATCATGTTGTCAGGCTACACGTAGTCATGATTTCGGTCCACCGAACATTTGCGCCGATGTCGCGGCGAGACGGTGCCGGCGGGAACACATCGGCGCGCGGCACTGTTGTGCCGGTCATGCCACTCACCGGAGAATACGAACCGAGTACATCCGATTGGGCCCGCGAGCAGGCCGAGAAGTTCGAGGCATCCAACGGAGCCCAGGCCAACACCCTGCTCGATCGTGGGATGCCGATCATCCTGCTCACCAGCATCGGCGCCAAGACCGGCAAACTGCGCAAGACCCCGCTCATGCGGGTGGAGCACGACGGCGAGTACGCGGTCGTGGCCTCGCTGGGTGGGGCCCCGAAGAATCCGGTCTGGTACTACAACGTCAAGGCCAATCCGACGGTCGAACTGCGCGACGGTGACGTCGTCAAGGACTACACCGCACGCGAGGTCACCGGCGACGAGAAGGCCGTGTGGTGGGAGCGCGCCGTGGCGGCCTACCCCGACTACGCCGATTACCAGAACAAGACGTCCCGGCAGATTCCGCTGTTCGTGCTCTCGCCGAAGTCCTGAAACCCGCTCGTCCTCCTCTGATGCGCGACGTCCGGACCATCGTCCGGACGTCGCTGTCGTTCGTTCCACCGATCGTGTCCGGAACGCGAGGGTCACGACCGCTGAGCACCCGCTGCCGAGCGGCGCCGCGGCCGGGCCGGATAGCATGATCGGGTGTCTGATCCGCTGGATGTCGTAGAGAAAGTGTCCGTTCCGCTGCCCGAACTGAGCGCGGACGAGATCGACGCGGCCGCGAAGCGAATTTCCGACGTCGTCGAGCCGACGCCGCTCCAGCGAAACGAGCGGCTGTCGGCGGCCACCGGTGCGAACGTCTACCTCAAGCGCGAGGACCTCACCGCGGTCCGCTCCTACAAACTGCGCGGCGCCTACAACCTGATCGTGCAGCTCGACGCCGCAGAACGCGAAGCCGGCGTGGTCACCGCCAGTGCGGGCAACCATGCCCAGGGAGTGGCGTTCGCCTGCCGGGCCATGGGTATCCAGGGCCGCATCTACGTGCCGACCACGACACCGAAACAGAAGCGCGACCGCATTCGCGCGCACGGCGGCGAGTTCGTGGAACTGATCCCCATCGGCGACACCTTCGACGCCGCGGCCGCCGCGGCCGCCGCCGATGTGGAGCGCACCGGCGCGACGATGGTGCCGCCGTTCGACGACGCGCGTACCGCCGCTGGACAGGGCACCGTCGCGGTGGAACTGCTCGAACAACTGCCCACCGCACCGGATCTGGTGATCATCCCCGTGGGTGGCGGCGGCTGCCTCGCCGGGATCGGGACCTACCTGCGGGAGCGGGCGCCGGGCACCGCCATTCTCGGCGTCGAGCCCACGGGCGCGGCCTCGATGACGGCGGCGCTGATCGCGGACGGCCCGGTCACCCTCCCCGATATCGATCCGTTCGTCGACGGCGCCGCGGTGCGCCGGGTCGGGGACCTGCCCTATGCCACGGTCGCGAAATTCGGCGGACGGGTGGTGTCGCACGGGTCCCTGCCGCTGCTCATCGGCACCGAATCTCCCCAGGGCGCGGGCGCTTTCCGCATGATGCGAATCGACGAGGGCGCGATCTGCACCGCGATGCTCGACCTGTACCAGAGCGAAGGTGTTGTGGCCGAGCCCGCCGGTGCGCTGGCGGTGGCGGCCCTGGCCGAGATTGATATCGAGCCGGGCTCGACCGTGGTCTGCCTGCTGTCCGGCGGGAACAACGACATCTCGCGCTATGGCGAGGTGATCGAGCGGTCACTCGTGCATCGCGGGCTCAAGCACTATTTCCTGGTGAACTTCCCGCAGGAACCCGGTGCGCTGCGCCGGTTCCTCGACGAAGTGCTCGGGCCCGACGACGACATCACCCTGTTCGAATACGTCAAGCGCAACAACCGGGAGACCGGTGCCGCGCTGGTCGGTATCGAACTGGGCACGCCCGCCGGGCTGGAACCGCTGCTGACCCGGATGCAGGACTCCCCCATCCAGTGCCAGCAACTGGATCCCGATTCACCCACCTACCGTTTCCTGACCTGAGCCCGTCACGAAATGCCCGGTGTCGCCGTTCTTGGGGCGGCACCGGGCATTTCGTCGTTCAGCGCGTGATCAGGCGGCGCGTTTCTGCTGCGGACGGCGGGCGGAGCGCATGGCACGGGCGCCACGCACCGCCAGCGGCAGTACCCAGGCCGCGGCGAGCTGATCCCAGACGAAGGACTGCGGCGTGAACCGGTTGTGCACGAAACCGACCGACAATCCCAGTCGCGGTTCGGCCCAGCCGAAGGAGCCGGCCAGGCCGATGTGGCCGAATCCGGTGGCGGCTCCCGGGAACGGGAACGTGTGGTAGCCCAGATGCCACATCATCGGGAAGTAGAACAGGGCGTGATCGAGCTGCCGCGTCTGGACCCGCCGGATCCGGCGCATCGTCTGCGCCGACAGATACCGGCGACCGGCGACCATACCGTCGTCGGCGAGGACGCCGTAGACCGAAGCCAGGGCATTCGAGGTGAAAACGCCGTTGCCGGCGGGCATTTCGGTCGCGAGGATGGACGGGTCGTCACCGTCGAAGAGGGCCTGGAGGCCGGGCAGGAACAGCGCGCGAGTCGCGGCGCCGGGCGCACCCGGGAAGCGGCCGGCCTGCGCGAGAACCAGGCCACCCAGCGCGGTTCCGGCCACCGCCAGGCGGGAGCCGGCGAGCGCCGCGACGGTGGTGGCCGATTCCGGTCCCGGACGCCCCAGGTGCAGACCATCGATGCCCAGCGGTTCGGAGACCTCGGTGCGGAACAGCTCGCGCATACTCGTACCGGTGACCGCGCGGGCCAGTCCCGCCACCAGCCAGCCGTAGGTCAGGGCGTGATAAGCCGGGACGCCCAGCAGCCGGTCCGGCGCCGCCGCGGCCAGCCGGTGTTCCATCAGTTCGTGATCGAGCACCTCGTCGAGTCCGCCGGCGACACTCGGCAGCGCGGACAGCCCGGCACGATGAGTGAGCAACTGCGCCACCGTAATCCGCGATTTCCCCGCGGCGCCGAATTCCGGCCAGTACTCCGCGACCGGGGCCGCGTAGTCGATCAGGCCGCGGTCGGCCAAGCGGTGCACGACCGTCGAGGCGATGCCCTTGGTCGCGGAGAATGCGACGCTGCCGGTGTCGCGGGTCCAGTCGACGCCCTCCCCGGCGTGTCCGGTCCAGATATCGACCACCGGTTCCCCGTGGCGATGCACGGTCAGGCCACCACCGGCTCCGGTACGCCCCCCGACGATGCGCGCGAAATTGCGCACCAGAGGTTCGAATTCGACCGCGGCGTGGCCGCTCACACCAGCGGGCAGAGCCACCGGACCAGCGGGGAAAGCGTCGTTGCTCACCTTATCTACGGTACGGGCGTACCGTTGTGGGGGCAATGCCGTTGTCCGAGGGGTAATTACCCCGAGACCGGTTCGACGCGATGCGCACCGCCCGCCGCCGGCCGCTGTGCGGTGCGGGCCCTCTTCCTCGAATAGGGCGATGACCTGCCGAAACGCCTCCACTCACGGCCCGATGTGTCATCGTTGAGCTATGCGGTCACGACGATCGAGGACCTCCGATTCTCCGGAATTCGAGGGATCGGTGTCCCGGCTGTCGATGGGGCGCCGACGCGGCGTCGCGCCGGCCGCGGTCCTGTTCGCGGTCGCCCTCGTGGCCGGCTGCTCACATACCGGCCCGGTGAACTCGGTCCCCCGCACGGCGGCATTGACCGGCGACTGGAACACGGTGCTGCCCGGCCCGGACGAGCCGCTTCCGGTCGGGATCACCCTCACCGCGGACGGCGGCACCGCGTCGGTTCCGGCACACAACATCTACGGTCGGCCGCTCGAGCAACTGAGTCTGCTGCCGGACGCGGTGGTGTTCGCGATCGCGGGCGTATCCGGCGATCCGGTCTTCCACGGCCGCTTCGACCCTGCCGCCGACGACATCACCGGCACCCTCACCCGATCCGGGCACGATACGGCGCTGACCCTGCATCGCGGCGAGGTCGCGACCCCGCCGCGGCCGCAGGAACCCCGGCCGCCGTGGCCCTACCATTCCGAGGATGTCCGATACCGCAGCGGTGATCTCACCATCGCCGGCACCCTCACCCGGCCGCGCACACCCGGACGGTATCCGGCGGTCGTGCTGATCACCGGCAGCGGACCGCAGGACCGCGACGAGACGATCGCGGGCCACAAACCATTCCTGCTGCTGGCCGATACCCTCACCCGCGCCGGATTCGCGGTGTTGCGCACCGACGATCGCGGTGTCGGCGGCACCGGTGGACATCTCGACACCTCCACCTACACCGATCTGACCGACGACATCATGGCCGGGCTCGGCTATCTACGCGGACGGCCCGATATCGACGGCGACCGCATCGGCTTGATCGGCCACAGCGAGGGCGGATATCTGGCGCCGCTGGCCGCCACCCGCCCCGACAGCCGGCTCGCATTCGTGGTCATGCTGGCGGGACCGGCCGTGCCGGGCTCGGAGGTCTTGCTGGCACAGAACCAGGTGTTGCTGCGCGCGGCCGATGTCGACCGTGACGCGGTCCGCCATCGGGTCGGCTACATCACCACCCTGACCACATTGATCCGCACCGGCGACCGCGAGCAGGTCACCCGGTTCGCCACCGATCACAACGACGCGCTGCCGCCCCCACTGCGCCAGCCGCAGTGGGCGATCGATCAGCTCACCACCCCGTACTTCGAAGCACTGATCGATTACGACCCGGCGCCCGCGCTGCAGGCCCTGCGCATCCCGGTGCTGGCCACCTACGGAACCAAGGATGTGCAGGTCCCGGCCGTGCAGAGTGTCCCCGCCGCGCGGGCGGCGCTGGCAGCCAACCCGAGCGCCCAGGTTCACGTCTTCGACGGAATCAACCATCTGCTGCAGCCCGCCGGCACCGGCAATCCGCAGGAGTACGGGACCATCGAGACCACCATCGCGCCCGAGGTGCTCACCTACCTCACCTCCTGGCTCGAATCGCATGTCGCACCGGCGCACTGAGCGTCGCGCCCGAGGTGGCGGCGGGGCCGGTGAGCGTCTGACACAGTGGTGGGGTGGGAATCTACAGCGAGCGCGTGCTCCCGAGACTGGTCGACCGAACCTGCGGTGTACCCGCCAATGACCGATTGCGCGCGCGGGTCTGCGCGGGCCTGCGCGGGCGGGTGCTGGAGATCGGCTTCGGCTCGGGTCGCAATGTGCCGTTCTATCCCGCGGAGGTGAGCCGGGTCAGCGCGGTGGAACCCGCGGATCTGGGCTGGCGGATGGCGGCGCGCCGCATCGCGGATTCCCCGGTACCGGTCGAACGGGCCGGTCTGGACGGGCAGGCGCTGCCGTTCGCGGACAACACCTTCGACAGCGCGCTGTCGACCTGGACACTGTGCACGATTCCCGATATCGCGTCCGCCCTGCGAGAGATTCGGCGAGTGCTGGTGCCGGGCGCCACCTTCCACTTCCTGGAACACGGCCTCGCCCCCGACGCCGGGGTCGCCACGTGGCAGCGCCGCCTCAATCCACTGCAGCAGCGGATCGCGGGCGGCTGCAATCTGAATCGCGATATCCGCGCCCTGCTCGAGGGTGCCGGATTCGAGATCTCGGAAGTGGAACGGTTCTACGGGGTGCCGGCACCGAAATTCCTTGCCGCACAATCGCTCGGCGTCGCCGTTTCGCCCTGATCGCCGGATCGGTCCGGCACCGTCGCACGAACCGGTCGCCGGGCGCGCCGCACCGCCGCCACAGCGAAGATCGCCAGCGCCGCCCAGATCAGCGCGAAGCCGATCCAGCGCGAGGCCGGCATCGGCTCGTGGCCGATCAGCACACCCCACGCCAATTGCAGTGCGGGAGTGAGGTACTGCAATATCCCCATGGTCGACAGCGGTACCCGTCCGGCGGCGAAGGCGAACAGCAGCAACGGGATCAATGTCACCGGGCCGGAGGCGATCAGCAGGGCGGTGTGGCCGCCACCGTGGCCGAACTCGGCCTCACCGCGCAGCCCCAGCACGATCATCACGACCAGTGCGAACGGCGCCGACACCACACCCTCGGCGGCGACACTGCGCATCGGATCCAGCCGGATCACCTTCTTGACCAGTCCGTAGGTCGCGAACGAACAGGCCAGCACCAGCGCGATCACGGGCGGCCGCCCGTAGTCGACGGTGATCACCACGACCGCGGTGGCGCCCAGGCCCAGCGCCACCCACTGCGGCCATCGCAGCCGCTCCCGGAACAGGACCACCCCGAACAATACGGTGACCAGTGGATTGATGAAATATCCGAGCGCGCATTCCACGACGTGCCCGGAGTTCACGCCATAGACGTAGGTGCCCCAGTTCAGCGCGATCGCGGCGGCGGCCACGGCGGCCAGCCGCCAGGTGCGCGCATTGATTGTCCACAGTTCGCGCAGCCGCCCGGCGGCCAGCAGCGCGATCACCACCACGACCAGCGTCCACAGAATCCGCTGGGCCAGAATCTCCACCGGACCCGCGAAATCCAGTAGCCCGAAGAACGCCGGGAACATTCCCCAGATCAGATACGCGCCCGCGCCCACCGCGACCCCGCGCCCGGCGAGCGATCGCCGCCCGGTCCGAACCGCCGGGCCGGGTGAATCCGCCGAGTCCTTCGTATCGTCCACCGATCCACGCGCCCACACCCCGCGCACGCTACTTCCGTTCGGCAGGACCTGTCGAGCGGGTTTCGGGAGGTCCGTGTCACCCGCTACGTGGCGGTATCACCGTTGCGAGGCGAGGGTGTCGTCGTCCGGCAGCCGGACCACGCCGTCGAGATAGCGCCGGCAACGACCCGTCAGCAGCACCCGCGTATCGGTGACGGTGCAGCGCAGCCACCCGGTGCGGGCGGACAGCTGGCGCGCGGTCAGCTCGGGGCGGCCCAGATCACGCGCCCACAGCGGGGCCAGCTGCGCATGTGCGGAACCGGTGACCGGATCCTCGTCGACACCGACACCGGGTGCGAAGAAGCGGGAGACGAAATCGGTGTCGTCGCCCGGCGCCGTGAGAATCACCCCGCGCCGCAGCGGCGGGAAGGCGGCGAAATTCGGCCGGGCCCCGCGGACCTCGGCCTTGGTCGCCACCACCACCACCTCGTCCTGACCGGTCAGCACCCGTACCGGGCGCACACCGAGCGCGTCGATCAGATCCGGATCCGGGACCGTATCGGCGGAGTCGACCAGGGGCAGATCCAGCACCAGTTCGTCGCCGCTGCGACCGACGGCGAGCCAGCCGCTGCGGGTGTGGAAATGCACCCGATCGGCAGTCGGATGCATATCGTCGAAGATCTGCGCGGCGGCGGCGAGGGTGGCGTGCCCGCACATGTCGACCTCGGCCGCGGGGGTGAACCAGCGCAGCCCGAAGGCCGGGCCGTATTCCGGCGGCGGACCGGCCTCGGGCGGCAATATCGAGGTGTAGAAGGCGGTTTCGGACAGCTGGTTCTCTTCGGCCAGCCGTTGGAGGAGTTCGTCGGGCAACCATGCCAGCAGCGGCATGACCGCCGCCGGGTTACCCGTGAAGGGCGCATCGGCGAACGCGTCGATCTGATGCAGCAGGACCTCCATACAGCCGAAGGTACCCGCGTTCCGAATCGAAGCGCGGCACAACGATGTTGACGGCGCGCCATACCCATCCGATCAGTTCGACGCGCCGTCATCGTCTTCCGGCTCAGCGCTTTCGGCCCGGCGATTCCGGAAACAGATGGCGCTGTTCACCGCTCACCATCGCGGTGATCCACCACGCCAGCTCGACCAGCACCACACCGATCGCGCCGCAGACGAACGCTACCCCGGTCAATTCGGCATTGGACGGGTCCAGTTTGAAGAAGTGCCGGGTGAACGGCACCGCGAACAGGATCAGATACCCCGCGACCGACCCGGCGATCAACAGGATCTTCCACCAGTTCCACGGCCGCGCCACGATCGCCAGCACCCACACCGCGATCACCAGCAGCGTGATCAACGCCGTGGTCCCCGTCTGCACCGCCTGATCGGCCGCGCTCAGAGCCGGATCGGCACGCCAGCGCGCGATCAGGTAGGCGATGAAGGTCATCACACCGATCACCGTGCCCGAGGGCACCGCCAGGCGCAGCACCCGGGGCACGAAACCCGTTCGCGCCCTTTCGTTATTGGGCGCCAGCGACAGGATGAAGGCCGGGATGCCGATGGTGAACCAGGCTGCGATGGTGACGTGCCGGGGCAGGAACGGATAGGACAACGCCTCGTATCCGAAGAGCTTCGAACCGATCCCGCCCACACCCACCAGGAAGGCCAGCAGCACCGAGTACACGGTCTTGGTGAGGAACAGATTCGAGACGCGCTCGATATTGCCGATCACCCGGCGCCCCTCGCCCACCACATACGGCAGGGTGGCGAAACGATTGTCCAGCAGCACGATCTGCGCGACCGCGCGGGTGGCCGGACTGCCCGATCCCATCGCGACACCGATATCGGCGTCCTTGAGGGCCAGCACATCGTTGACGCCGTCGCCGGTCATGGCGACGGTATGGCCCCGGGACTGCAGCGCACCGACCATCGCCCGCTTCTGGTCCGGGCGCACCCGGCCGAAGATGGTCTCGTGATCGAGCACGTCGGCCAATTCCTCCTGCGCGGAGGGCAATTGCCGGGCATCGACCGCGTGCTCACCGCCGGCGAGTCCGAGCGAGGAGGCAACCGCGCCGACCGAGACAGCGTTGTCACCGGAGATCACCTTGATCGAAACATCCTGGCCGGCAAAGTAATCCAGGGTCTCGCGGGCATCCGGCCGGACCTTCTGCTCCAGTACCACCAGCGCCTGCGGCGTGACCGTGGCCGGTGCGGCGGGATCGTCGACCGGGCGATCCGAAGAGGCCAGCAGCAGCACCCGCAGGCCGCGGGCGCCGATGTCCTGTGCGGTGGCACCGATCCCGGAATCCGGATCCAGCAGTACATCCGGTGCACCGAGCAGCCAGTTGCCGTACTCGCCGTAGGAGATACCGCTCCACTTCTTCGCCGAACTGAACGGCGCGATACCGGTGGACGCCCAGCCCGGATCGTCGGTCATGGCCTCGGCGATGGCCAGCACACTGGCATTGGGGCGCGGATCGTCATGGGCCAGCGCGGCCAGTACCTCGCGCAGCCGCTGTTCGGGCACATCGCCCACCGCTCGCAGTTCCGACAGCCGCATCCCGTTCTCGGTGAGCGTGCCGGTCTTGTCCGCGCACACCACATCGACGCGGGCCAGGCCCTCGATGGCGGGCAACTCCTGCACCAGGCACTGACGCTGCCCCAACCGGACCACGCCGACCGCGAACGCGATCGAGGTCATCAGCACCAGGCCCTCGGGCACCATCGGGACCAGCGCGGCGACCATCCCGTTGAGCGCCTGCCGCCAGGACTCCCCGCTGTTGAAGAGCTGGTTGTAGATCGTCACCAGACCGGCCGGGATCAGCAGATAGGTGATGACCTTCAGGATCGTGTCGATACCGCTGCGCAGTTCCGAGTCGACGAGCGTGAACTTCGACGCCTCGTCGGCCAGCTGCGCGGCGTAGGCGTCCTTGCCGACCTTGGTGGCGCGATAGGCGCCCGATCCGGCGACCACATAGCTGCCCGACATCACTCCGGCGCCGACGGATTTGTCGATCGGATCGGCCTCACCGGTCAATAGCGATTCGTCGATCTCGAGCAGCTCGCATTCGACGACCTCGCCGTCGACGACGATCTGATCGCCGGGCCCCAGCTCGATCAGATCGTCGAGTACGACCTCCTTCGGGCCGACCTCGGTCGCGGCGCCGTCGCGGCGCACCATCGGCCGGGCCTGACCGACGATCGCGAGTTTGTCCAGGGTCTGCTTGGCCCGCAGCTCCTGCACGATGCCCACCACGCTGTTGGCCACGATCAGCAGGCCGAACATGCCGTCGATGATCGATCCGGTGGCCAGAACCAGGATGAACAGGACACCGAGGATGGCGTTGATGCGGGTGAACACATTGGCCCGGACGATGTCGGCAACCGATCGGCTGGCGCGGTCCGGCACATCGTTGGTCTGCCCGTCACGAACGCGCTGCGCCACCTCGGCCTCGGTCAGACCCGGTGCGCGCGCGTGCTGCTCGGTGATCGACATGATCGACAGCCTAGAGCGTTTCCGGCGAATCGGACCGGAGCCGGTCTCGCCACAGGAAGCCCCGCAACCGGCCGGCAGCCCACTATCCGGCGGCAGTCGGCCACCCCCGGTCAGCGATCGACGATGCGGCGGGTGAGGCCGATCAGATCCTCCCCATGCAGCCGCGGATAACCGTGCAGCAGCACCACCCACTGCGGCGGGATCGCCGAAGCGCCCCAGCGAGCGCCGGCCAGTCCTCCGGTGATCGCCGCGGTGGTGTCGGTATCGCCGCCCGCGCGCACCGCCGCCTCCAGTGCGGCGGGCAGCGATTCGGTATGGGTGATCGCCCACCAGGCGGTCTGCAGCGCGTGCACCACCCAGCCGTTCTTCGGGAAATCCCCGGGGTCGCCGGATTCGGCGCCGTCCAGCACCTCGGTCCAGAAATCTGCGTCAACGAAGGCCAGCCCGGCGCGCAGGCCGTCGTAGGTACCGTGCAACACCGCGTGCCGAATGGCCCACGACCACAGCACACAGGCCTCACCGGCCCGGATGTCACTGTGGGTCAGTTCGCTGATCGCACGGGCCGCGGCGGCGCAGTTGCCCGGATCGTCGAGGTAGCACAGCGCGACCGGGGCAGTGCGCATGAGCGAACCGTTACCGCCGGTGCGCCCGTCGAGCTCGAACGAGCGCCGCCGCATGTCGGCCGCGTCCCCGCTGCGCCACTGCAGTACCCGGCTGGTCTGATAGCCGACATCCTTCGGCCGGGAATCCCACCAGCGCACGAAATGCCGCGCGACCGCGTCCAAACCCGGGCCGTGATGCAGGATGCCGTGGTCGGCGGCGGCGAGGGCGACCCCGATCGCCATCGCGGTGTCGTCGGTCCACTCGCCCGATTCCCAGCGCAGCGATCCCCCGCCGCGCATCTCGATCGCCGCGTCCGCGGCCGGATGGGTGAATTCGTAACCGGCGCCGAGTGCGTCACCGGCCGCCGTGCCCAGCAGTACTCCCGTAGCCCGATCCCGTTGCTCCGCATCCCAGCTCACCGACACGATCTGCTCCCCTCGATTGCCTCGTGTCGATTATCGCGCGCGGTACCGACAAGTCCCCCGGCCCGTTCAGGGGTCCGGAACCACCCCGTCGTCGGGACCCGGCACCGCCGCGTCGAGCTGTTCGGGCACCAGCGGCAGCACCGCGAACGCCCCGGCCGAGGCATCGGGCGGCAGCGTCTGCACACTGCGAATCGCATCGTGGGCGGCCAATCCGCGTAACCGGGCCAGGGTGCCGCGGACCACCAGATTCACCACACACGCGCACCCGGCGTGCAGGCGCGCCGCCGAAACCGCCGCGATCCGCTGTGATCGATCGTCGTCGGTCCGGACGTGGTCCATCGCGCCCGCCGCCGCCGGCTGCGCGGCCCGCACCGCCGCGGCGCCTTCGGGTACCGGCACCGTGATCACCGGCGTGTACACCCGATCCAGCGGTACGTGATAGAGCACCTGCGAGACCCGCAGTCCCGCAACGATTCCGATGACTCCGTCGGTGGTCGTCCCGGTCCGCAGCGTCACCAGCGCCCAGCGCGGATCGGTGTCACCGCCGGCCAGCGACGCCCCGGCGCGATCCAGATAGTCCGCCACCCGCTCCCCGGAATCGGGGCCCAGCCGATCGGTGCCGATCACTCCCGGACGCGGCGGCCGCGCCCAGCCCAGTACCACCACCACGACCAGGACGATCACCAGCGCACCGAAACCCGCCGCGACCCGCCAACTCTCGCGCATTCTCACCTCCGGCCGCGGCTCACACCGAGCGCAGCACATCCAGCGCGTGCTCGAGATCGGCCGGATAGGCGCTGGTTATCTCGACCCAGCGGCCGTCTGCGGGATGGGCGAATCCGAGACTGCGCGCATGCAGCCACTGCCGTTGCAGGCCCAGCCGCTCGGCCAGACGCGGATCCGCGCCGTAGGTCAGATCGCCGCAGCAGGGGTGGCGGACCGCCGAGAAATGCACCCGGATCTGGTGGGTGCGACCGGTTTCCAGATGAACATCGAGCAGACTCGCGGCCTGGAACGCCTCGACGGTGTCGTAGTGGGTGACACTGGGCCGGCCATCGGCGGTCACGGCGAATTTCCAGTCGTTGCCGCGAGCACGGCCGATCGGCGCGTCGATCGTGCCACTGGACGGATCCGGATGCCCTTGCACCAGTGCGTGATACCGCTTGTCCACGGTGCGCTGCTTGAAGGCCCGCTTCAACATCGTGTACGCGTGCTCGGACTGCGCCACCACCATCACACCCGAGGTGCCGACGTCCAGCCGGTGCACGATGCCCTGGCGTTCGTGGGCGCCCGAGGTCGAGATGCGATAGCCCATCGCGGCGAGCCCGCCCACCACTGTGGGCCCCGACCATCCGACACCGGTATGCGCGGCGACGCCGACCGGCTTGTCCACGGCGACGACGTCGTCGTCGGCGTAGAGAATCTTCATCCCCTCCACCGGCGTGGCCTCCACGATCCGCTCCCGTTCGGGTTCGGGGAACTCCACCTCCAGCCAGGCGCCGGCCACCAGCCGGTCGGATTTACCGGCCGCCGTGCCGTCGATCTGCACCGAACCGTCCTCGGCCAGGGTCGCGACCGCGGTCCGCGACAGGCCCAGCAGCCGCGAGAGCCCGGCGTCGACGCGCATACCGTCGAGTCCGTCGGGGATCGGCATGGATCGGGTTTCCCTCATTCGCCCGCCTCCGTCGCATCGGCACCGTCGTCGTCGCCGGAGCGGGTGCCATCGGGTTCGAATCCGAACACCGTGAGCACCACCAGCAGGATCGCCCCACAGACGATCGCGGAATCGGCGACATTGAATACCGGCCACCACCGGGTGACGGCGATGAAGTCGATCACGTGCCCCTGTAGCGGTCCCGGTGCGCGGAACAGCCGGTCCACCAGGTTGCCCACGGCGCCGCCGAGCACCAGGCCGAGACCGACGGCCCAGCCCAGCGACCGCAGCGTGCGCCCGATCCGGATCACCCCGATGACCACCGCCACCGCGACCAGCGTCAGCAGCCAGGTCATTCCGGTGGCCATCGAGAAGGCGGCGCCCGAATTGCGGATCAGCGTCAGCCGCACCACATCACCGATGATCGAAATCGGTTCCCCCGGCGTCATCTTCGCGACCACCAGCGTTTTGGTGCCCAGATCCACCGCGAGCACAACCGCGGCGATCACCAGCAACCACGGCAGCCGCCGCGGGAATCCCGAGGTGGTGCCGTCGGAGCCGGCACCGAGATCGGATCCGGACGCCCCGCCGGGGCCGCTCGAACCGGACGCGGCGGCGGTCTCGGCGGATCCGCCGTCGTCCCGGTCGGCGCCCCGATTCGCCGCGGACTCCCCCGGTTCGTCGGAGTCGTCGAGGTGTTGCGCACGCGGCCGGTCCGTATTCACAGCTAGACATCATTCCTCATCGCACCGGCGGCCCGACGCCCAGCGCTCGGGCCCGGCCGTCAAAGCTGTTTTTCAGGAACCGGCCGTACCCTGTTCGGCGTGACGGTGTTGTCTTCTCACTCGTGTGCCTCGGCCTCCGGCACGCGCCCTCCGGGTGCGCCCGGACGCGGCCCGGCCGTGCGCGTCGCGCGCTCGGGAGTGCTGTTGATGGTGCTGGCGGTCACCCTGTCCGCACTCGGCGTGGGCTGCGGCGACGGGACCGAGACCACCAGCGATGCCGAGGTCGAGCCCTCGGGATTCGGCAAGGAGGTGACGATGCCGATCGCCGCGGCGGTCGCCGGCCTGGTCAGTCCTGGCGAGGACCCGCGTGCCCCGCTGCGCCCGGCGGTGGCACCGGACACCTCGCAGCAGGTGACGCTGCGGACCGAACACCACATCGAGCAACAGATCAACGGCAAGGACGCGGGCGACTTCTCCCCGCCCGCCGTGACCATTCCCCTCACCGCGCACACCGACCGGAGCGGCGTCGACCTCACGCTGGGCGCGGCCACCTCCACCGACCCCGCGCTCGCGCAGCAACTGCTCAGTGCCGACGGTTCGCACGCGGCGTTCCAGACCAGCGACGACGGCACCATCACCTGGTTGCGGCTCACAACGACGCCCACCACACCCGATGGGGCGCGCGCGGCGCTGGAAAGGGCCTTCACCCAGGCCGTGTACCACTCGCTCGCGTTCCCGGCCGAGCCGGTCGGCGTCGGAGCGGTATGGACGGTGCATCAACAGGTCTCGGGCGATATCCAGCCGAGTGAAGTGAATCAGGTGACGACCGCGAGGCTGATCGGCCGGTCCGGCGATGTGCTCACCATCGCGCTCGACATCGTCCAGACACCCAAATCGTCGGCGTGGCGGCTGCCGAACAACGCGGGTTCACTCGACATCGTCGACTATTCCGTGCACGGGACGGGCACCATCACCGTTGATCTCGGACTGCCCATGCCGATCGCCGGCGCATTGGATATCGGCGGCCGGCTCACCTATCGCGAACCGCGCAGCGATGTTCTCCTCCGCCAGGACATCGGCACCCGGCTGCAGTGGGACTCATGAAGCGCGCCGCGGTACTGCTGGCCGGGATCGCGATCGGCGTGAGCGCCTGCGGATCCCAGCACGAGGATTCGCTGCCCGCCCTCGCGTCGCCGACATCCCTGGCGCCGATCACCGCCCCGCCGATCACCGATTCCGCGGCGCTGCGAGCCCTGCTGCTGAGCCCGGCCGATATTCCGCCGGGTTTCACCCAGCTCGACGACGCCTCCCCCGGTAACGGGCCCACTCCGCCCGATCGCTCTCGCACCGATCCTGTCGAATGCGCGAAAGTGCTGGCGCCGGTGGGTGATCTGTACCCGGGCTCGGCCGGTCGCGGCGATGTGCACTACTCCTCACCGAACTACGCGAGTATCGATATCGATATCGCCAGTTACGCCGACGGTCGTGCCGCCCAGGCCTTCTCGGCCGTGCAGAAGCTGCTGCACGACTGCGGTTCCTACTCCGGTACCGACGCGGACGGCACCGCGGTCGACTATCACCTCGGCGGACTGCCGCAGCCCACGGTCGGCACCGCCTCGACCTCGTTCCAGGTCCGCACCACCAGTGAGGGGATGTCGCTGTACTCGGCGGCGACCGTCGCGGTGGTGGGCAGCAGTGTCGTCCAGATCGCCGAAACCTCACCGGCACAGATCGATCCGGCGGCGCTGCGCGATCTCACCGACAAGCAGGTCCGGCGACTGACCGGCGCCACCGGCCCGTGAGCCCGGATCGCCGGGTGCCGATCGGCACCCGGCGACGCAGTCCCGCTCAGCCCCAGGCGGTGTTGATATGCCCCGGATTCCACATCCCGCCGCGCGTCTGCCGGGTGATCGACGGCTGCGCCGCCGTCGCGGTGGCGTCGCGCGGCGCCAGCCGCTGCAGCTCACCCCAGTCCCTGCGCCAGTCGTCCTTCAGGTAGGTGGCCAGGGTCTGCGAACTCAGCAATTGCCGGCTCCAGCCCAGCGGGCCGCCGCCTTCGTGGCTCTCCCACAGCGTGGTGTCGTGGGCGGCGGGACGGTCGGGCAGGATGCGCCAGCCGGGCATCTGCGCGATCCCGTCCTTGTGGTCGTAGGGCCGCTGGCACGGGAACTGCAGTCCGACAGCCCAATCCAGCAGCACCGGACTCTGCGAGCCCACCATGTCCTGCAGAGTCGTGGTGCGCGGCATACGCGGCGGGGTCAGCGCCACCCACTGATTCGGATCGCGATTGCTGTCCTGGGCCACGATCCGGATCACATTCGCCTGTGCGGGAATCTGGCCGAACGGCACCCGGAGATTGCGCCACGACGGGGTCGGGCCGATATCCATCGGGATCACCGATCCCAGCGGATGGGCCTCGGCCGCCGAATCGGTACTGCCGTACTCGATCTCGACACGCTGACCGGGGGTGATCACACCGTCGGGATCGACCGAGCGGATCCGCCCGGCAGCGGTGATCGACACGATGCCGGAGCGCTCGGCGGGATCGGGCAGCTTGTACCACCCGGTGGTCAGATCCGCCGGATCCTGTTCACCGGCGGTGCCCAGTTCCGGAGTGGTTGCCGAATCCAGGCCGAACGGCAGCGGCGCACCGGCGGTCTGGGTGCCGACCTCGCCCTTGTCCTTTCCGCTGTCGAACGCGCTGGAGATACTGCTGCTGTTGGTGGGTTCGCCGTCCGGAGTCAGATCGCCCACACCGTTGGGCTCGAATCCGGCGGCGCCGGCGGTGAACGTCGTCTGCGGGTCGCCGGTCAGCGGGGGCAGCATCGAGGCGTTCGGATCGGTTTCGACGAGGACGTCGTTGGCCAGCCCGCACGGCTTACCCAGCACCGCGTCGACATTCGAGCGGGCGAGTGAGAAGGCCGGATACTGCGCGACCGCGCCCTTGGCGAACGACGTCAACTCGAACACCACCAGCAACGCCGCGGCCACGGTGAGCGGCGGAATCTTCGCCCACCGCCAGGCCGAGCGCGAAATCCGGTGCGGCGTGCCGGGTTCCGGCGCGCGCACATGCCACCAGCCCGCCAGGACGAGCAGGACCACCGCGACCAGCAGGAACAGCTTGCTGAGGCCGAACCCGTGGATCGACGGCGGCTTGTCCCACCACGGAATGCCGTAGCTGGAGACGTACCACCATTCATTGACACTGGTGAAGATCTGGGCCAGCACCAAGGCCACCACCGCGCCGAACAACGCCCGGTTGCGGGGTGAACGCATCACCCGCGGTCCGACCGCGACGGCGGTCAGCACCGCGACCGCACCCGCGAGCCCGGCGTACACACCGTTGTGGTGGGTGAACTTGGTCGGCGTGGTCGCCATCAGCAGGATCGAGGCGAAGGTGATGCCGAGCAGCCGCCGGGCCGGGCCACCCGCGGTGAACGGAATCCGCCCGCCCTTGCGCAGCAGCACGAAGACACAGACCAGCAGGCCCAGCCACAACGCCACCATGCCGAAGCGGCGGCCGATCGAGCCGTCGGCGGTCGGCATGAACAGCCACTGATAGTTCAGATAGTCGTTGTACCAGGGGTCCGACGGCCCGACCGCGGTGTGCACGCGCCGCATTTCGAACATCGCCGCCAGCGGCTGCACCGCGAAGGCGAAGGCCAGTACCAGGGCGCCCGCGGCGGCCAGCGGCGCCAGCTGCGCGCCGTAACCGTGCGCCGGCGCCCAGCGGGAGCGCCGCCTGCCGGTGACCGGATCGGCGGCCAGTTCCCGGGCCCTGGCGCTACCGAATCGGTAGACCGACCGCATACCCGCCAGCAGCGGCGCCACGCAGATCACGCCCGAGGGCGCCGCGGTGAAACTGAAGGCCGCCACCAATATCGCGATCGCATATGGCAGCAACCGCCGGGTCGCGATGGAACGCTCGACGAAACACCAGGTGAGCAGGACGCAGACTGCGATGACCGGCTCGGGCCGCAGTCCGTTGTTGTAGGGCAGCCACACCGCCAGGAAGATCAGCGCACCGGTCCACACTGCCACCCGATCGTGGCGCACCGCCACCCCGAGCCGCGGGATCACCTCCCGGCTCAGCGCCAGCCAGGTCACCACGGCCGCGGCCAGCGTCGGCAGCCGCATCCACGGACTGGCGGTGCTGATCTCGGTCATATGCGCGATGATGTCGTAAGGCGGTGTGCCGACCGGGTTCTCGGGCACGCCGAAGAACCGGAAGTAGTTGGCCATATAACCCGACACCAGCGAGGCCCGCGCCATGCCGAACTGATAGCCGTCGTCGGAAGTGGTCGAGCCGATGAAGTGCCACACCACCAGGCTGCCGAGCACCATCGCGTCGACCGGTCCGAAGGTCCACCATCGCTGCGGCAGCCAGCGCCGGATGCGGCGGCCGTCGAGCCGGTCCAGACGGAACAGCGCGGCCAGCGCGATCAGGGTGAACACCACTGCCAGTACGGTCGTCACGCGCTTGATCACGGTGGGTACCACCGAGAACCGGCTGTCGACCTCGGCGGTCACACTGGTACCGGCCGCCGAGGTGAGATCGCTGTACACGCCCACCAGCTGCGGGCGCCAATCACCCTGCAGGGTCACCGGTTTCGCATCGGTTCCGGCGAAAGTCGCTGTGGTGTGCGAGATCTCGGAGTGCACGGTGAGCACGCAACCGGCGCCGAGACGGTCGACCGGCACGCTCACCAGCGACTGATTGCGCAGCACGGCCTCGAACTGTCCCGGGTTGCCGTCGGTTCCGGGCCGGACCCTGGCGACGAATCCGTACCGCTCCTGATCCGGTGCGCCCGCCGGCATCGTGGCGGTGAGGGTGCTGCCCTGGGCGGGCAGCTGCGATATCGCGGCACAGGGAACGGTGGCGTCGAAGGTCAGTGGCGCATAGGACACGAGCGGCGCGTCGATGCCGCGAGTGGATCCCTCCTGCGGCCACGACAGGGTGGTGCGGTCGACCTGGACCGGCAGCAGGGGTACGGCGATGGCGCACAGGGCGCCAAGCAGTCCGGCGATGAGCGCGATCGGCTGCGCCCAGCGAGCGAATCGTGACCGGTCGACCCGGTGTCCCTGTCCTGCAGCGGGCGTGTCGTCCGCCCTCACCATCGTGTCGGTCACGGACGCAGATGCTAGCGCGAGGCCCCGGGAACGAACGAAGTCGTCCGACCTTTCTCAGTCTTTGTTTAGCTTCTCCTGGCCGGCGCCGCGCCATAGCACCACACCATCGCCCCACCGAACGCCGCGAGGCCGGCAACCCTTACGGGTGGCCGGCCTCGGGGACGGAACGGGACCTATTCGCACGCGGGCGACTGCTGGCCCAGGTTCTTCAGTCCGGCGCAGGCCCAGCTCTTCTGCAGCTTCCACTGGCCGTCCTGGGCAACGAACGGAACGTCGACCGAGTTCGGCGCGCCGCCGTTGACCGAGAAATCGGCCTTCGCGGTCAGTGTGTCGCCGCCGAGGTACTGCACCTGGGTGACGTTGATCGTGGCGTTGTTCTGCTGGTACGCGCTGGTCAGGCTCCCCATCATCTGGGGGTCCTTGGCCAGCGCCTCCTGACCGTCCTCGAGCCACTGCGCCTTCTGCTCGGCCGGCACGTTCGGGTCCAGCGCCTGCGTCAGTTCCGCGTTCAGATCGGCAGCCGTCGGCACCGGCGGAATGTTGGCGGCCGAGGTCGCCGCCGCTTTGCTCGTCGCGGCCTTGTGGCTCGTCGTGTGCTTGTCGCCGCTACCACAGGCAGACATGCCCAGCGCAGCCACGACAGCCAGGGTGGCGACCGCGATGCGTCCAGTCATCTGAAGCTTCAATGCTCGTCCTTTGCGTTCGAGTGGTCTCTGGTTCCGTTCACGTGACAGCTTCCACCCCGATCGGCGGCAGTGCACGAGTGGCCTCACGCTACCCGCCGAATTTCAACGAAGACTAAGGAGCGGATCGGCCGGGGCGAGATCGTCATCGTCGGCAGCGAACGTATACGCCGGACCCGGTCCTGTCGAACGGGTCTCGAAACGAACGGTGACGCGGCCGTGCCCACTGCCCTGCACCCAGCCGTGCCCGTGCTCGGGATGGGCGATATCGCGTCCGGGATACCAGAATTCGGATGTGTAGGAGCGGGTGGCCGGTGGCACGACCGGATCTACGGCGGGAACCGGGATGGCGATGGGCTCCTCGAACACCGTGTCGCGAACGGTGCCGATATCTCTGTCCAGCTCTGGGAACAACGATTCCTGCCGGACCACCGACAGTCCGCCGAATCCCACACCCACCAGTCGGATCGACCCGAGTTCGGCCGGATCGATGGCGGATCGCTGCGCCGCGGCGGTCAGGGTCGCGAGATCGGCGGTGGCATAGGGCAGGGTGAGCGAGCGCGTCACGATACCCATATCGCTCTTCTTGAGTTTCAGCACGACGGTGCGCGCCGCCCGGCCGTCGCGCAGCAGCCGGCGATGGGCGGCCGCGGCCATCGCCTCGATCGCCGGGCGCAGCTGTGCCATGGCGACGATATCGCTCTCGTAGGTGGTCTCGGCGCTGATCTGCTTGGCCTCGGCCCGCTCGGCGACCGGCCGGTCGTCGACGCCGCGGGCGAGCCGGTGCAGTGCCGCGCCGACGCTGCCGCCCAGCAGCGAAACCGCCTCCGGTTCCGGCAGATTCGCGAAGGCGCCGACCGTCTCGATGCCCACCGACCGCAACCGGTGCTCGGCGACGGGCCCGATTCCCCACAGTTTGCGCACCGGCAACCCCGCCAGCAAACCCTGCTGTTCGGTGGGCGAAACCACCCGCACCCCATCGGGTTTGGCCATCCCCGAGGCGATCTTGGCCAGCTGCTTACCGGTCCCCGCGCCCACGGAGGCCACCAGGCCGGTTCGTTCCCGTACCGCCGCACGCAACCCCTCACAGAAGTCGCGGACTCCCGCCACACTCGCACCCGCGAGTTCGGCAGGCTCGGCGAAAGCCTCGTCGAACGACAGCGTCTCCAGCACCGGCACCCGGGAGCGGAGGGTGTCGAAGACCTGCCCGCTGAGCTCGCCGTAGACCACCCCGCGCGGTGGGATCACCACCGCGGTGACACCGACGAGCCGCCGGGCCTGATGCATCGGCATCGCCGAACGCGCGCCGAAGACACGGGCCTCATAGCTGGCACCGGCCACCACGCCGCGCCCGCCCATCCCGCCGACCAGAACCGGGCGGCCGCGCAGGGTCGGCCGGGTGAGCTGCTCGGCCGAGGCGAAGAACGCGTCCATATCGACGTGCAGCACCCAGCGCCGCGCCACGGCCGCGTCGAGCGCGGCCGGCACTGTGCTCACCGCGGCCCCCGCCCCGGCGGTACGGACTCCGCCGGACAGTTCGCCGCGGCGAACTGTCCGGCGGCTCCGGAATTGCTGTCGGATTCCTGTGTGCCCGAGCGCGTCGACGTGCCCGGGGCGGCATCCGCACGGACCCCGGTAAATACCCCTTGACCAGGTGCGCGCCGTAGCGTAGCCGGACCGGGGACAGAGTGCATACCCGGAAATCTACGCCCGGGGACCGACATGTCCGGCGCCCCGAGTGTGTGATGATCGGTTCATGACCATCCGCAAGGCTGTGATCCCTGCCGCCGGTATCGGCTCCCGCCTGTTGCCGCTGACCAAGGCCATCCCGAAGGAGATGCTGCCGGTCGGCGACAAACCGGTGATCGAGCACACGGTGCGCGAACTGGTTGCCTCGGGGATAACCGACATCACGATCGTGGTAAGCGGCGGGAAGTCACTCATCCAGGATCATTTCCGCCCGAATCCGGCCCTGGTGGCCCAGTTGCGTGCCGACGGCAAGTCCGCCTACGCCGATGCGGTCGAAGAGGTCGGCGAGCTCGGCCGGGTCGGCCACATCACCTACCTCGACCAGCACGGCCCGTACGGCAACGGCACGCCCGTGCTCAACGCGGCGCGGACCCTGGGCGACGAGCCGATGCTGGTGCTGTGGCCCGACGACGTGTTCGTCGCCGACGTACCGCGCGCCCAGCAGCTCATCGACGCCTACAACAAGACCGGTGCGCCCGTCCTGGCGCTGATGCCGATGGATCCGGCCGACTCCCAGCGTTACGGTGTGCCGGTGGTCGAGGATTCGTTCGAACCCGGCCTGATGCGGATCAGCGGACTGCGCGAGAAGCCCAAGCCGGAGGACGCGCCCTCGTCGTTCGCCGCGATCGGCGGATACGTGGTCACCCCCGGCATCGTCGACGAACTGCGCCAACAGGTCGATCGGTGGTACACCCACCGCACCGGCGAGGTGTACCTCACCGACGCGATCAATGCCTTCGCCGCCGCGAATCCGGTGTACGGGCAGGTGATCCGCGGGCGCTGGTACGACACCGGCAATCCCGCGGACTATCTCACCGCCCAGTTCGCCTCGGCCCTGTCCCATCCCGACTACGGCCCGCTGCTGCGCGGTCTGTGCGCCGAGTGAGAGTGATCCACGGTGCGGGCGGTCCCACAGCCGCCCGCACCGATTCGCCGTATCAGAAGAAGCGGCGAATCGCGTAGATGTCGAATTCGCTCATCGGCGTGAGCCCGATCGGCACACCGGGCGCATAGGCGTTGAGCAGCATCCCGCCGCCGGCGTAGATCCCCTCGTGGGAGCCGTCGGTGTTCACGACGACCACATCACCCGGCATCATGGCGCCGAACGGCACCGCACTACCCGCGCGCGCCTGTTCCCACGTGGTGCGCGGCAGCGCGATTCCGACCTGCCGGAAGGCCCACTGCACCAGACCCGAGCAGTCGTAGGCGTTCGGGCCGGTGCCACCCCATTCGTAGGGCTTGCCCGCCTGGGATCCGGCGACGCTCAGGGCGACCATCGCACGCATACTCGGCACCGGCAGTACCGCTGAGCCGCTGGCACTGCCGGATGCCGACCCCGAACCCGAGCCCGAACTGCTGCCGGAATCGGCGGAATCGGAGGAACTTCCGGTATCTGCCGGTGCCGCGAGTGCCGGGCCCGCCCACATCGTGACCGATATGGCTGCGGCGACCGTAGCCAGCAGATATCGGGAAAATCTGGCGTGCGCGTATCCGCGCACGGATGACAGTGCCATGTGCTCTCGCCCTTCGGTATGACATGCATCAACCAGGGCACGCCGACCGGCGATCGCACAGCACACACATGGACTCGCGATGACCGCTTCCCCACGGGCATCTCAGCCGGTCAACAACCTGGTAGTGCAGTTCTTCATCGGGGGTCGATCCGGAAAAGACCTAAGCTCAACTAAACAGTGATGGTTGCTGTGACATAGCTGTTCTAGCGCAAGTAACACCCACACCACAAGTACCAATCCGTAACCGTGACCGCGTCCGGCCTCAGCGGCCACGCCCCCGGTCGAGCGCTCGATCGGGCCGGAGTCGGCGGACGGCCTGCTCTGGAACCGGCGTTCGTGCGGGTCAAGTGGGGTGAACGCACCCAGGGATACGGCAGCGGCGCGCCCGTGGCCGAGCCGGGCGGGCACACAGCTCTACGAGTCCCGATGCGCGAATGCGCCCATCGGACGGCGGTATCGACCGGCGCGCCCGATCCGGTTGCTACCGGACCGGGCGCGGGTCGTCATCAGGCCTTGGTGATCGCGGCGCGGACGCCGCCCACCAGATCGGCCGCGGTCACGCCCGCGGGCCCGAAACCGAGTTCGGTCGCGAGGATCTCCCCCGCGATGAGGTCGCGGTGGGTCCGCGCCCACTGCGACAGTTCCTCGGGCACCTCGAGCACCACGGTGATGCGGTCCGAGACGTCCAGACCCAGCGATTTACGGGTCTCCTGCAGATCGCGGATCAGGTCGCGGGCCCAGCCCTCGGCCTCGAGCTCCTCGGTCACCTCCGAGTTCAGCACCACCAGGCCGGCGTTATCGGGCAGCGCGGCGGTGGATTCGGGCTCGGCGGCCACCAGGCGCTGGGTGTACTCCTCGGGTAGCAGCGTGATCCCGTCCTCGTGGCCGGGCACCAGCGCCCGCACCACACCGTCGTCCTCGCGCCACCGACCGGCCTTGATCGCCTTGATCACGCCCTGCACGTCCTTGCCCAGCCGCGGACCGGCCGCGCGGGCGTTCACGACGAGTTCGAAGCGACCGTGTGCGGCCACATCGGTGGTCAGGTCGACCCGTTTGACGTTGACCTCATCGGCGATCAGATCCGCGAACGGACGCAGCCGCTCCGCATCGGCCGCCGCCACGGTGACCTCCGACAGCGGCAACCGCACCCGGAGATTCTGGGCCTTGCGCAGACTCAGCACCGTCGAGCACGCGGTACGCACCTCATCCATGGCGGTGACCAGTTCACCGTCGTGCGGCAGTTCGCCCGCGGAAGGCCAGTCGGTGAGATGAACCGAGCGGCCGCCGGTCAGGCCCCGCCAGATCACCTCGGTGATCAACGGCAGCAGCGGCGCGGCCAGCCTGGTGGTCACCTCGAGCACCGTGTGCAGGGTGTCGATGGCGTCGCGGTCCTCTTCCCAGAAGCGCGAACGCGACCGGCGCACATACCAATTGGTGAGCGCGTCGGCGAAGGTGCGCAACTCGTCACAGGCGGTGGCGATGTCGTACACCTCGAGCGCATCGGTCATGACGTCACGGGTCTGCGCCAGCTTGGCCAGGATGTAGCGGTCCAGGACATGCTGCGAGTCGGTCCGCCACTGGCCCGGCCGGGATGCGTAGAGCTGCAGGAAGGTCCACGCGTTCCACAGCGGGCGCAGCGCATGGCTCACTCCCTCGCGGATCCCGCGCTCGGTGACGATCAGGTTGCCGCCGCGCAGCACCGGGGACGCCATGAGGAACCACCGCATGGCATCGGCGCCGTCGCGGTCGAACACCTCGTTCACATCCGGGTAGTTGCCCTTGGACTTCGACATCTTGAGCCCGTCGTCGCCGAGCACGATGCCGTGTGCCACAACGGACTTGAACGCCGGACGGTCGAACAGCGCGGTCGACAGGACGTGCAGGTTGTAGAACCAGCCACGGGTCTGGCCGTTGTACTCGACGATGAAATCGCCGGGACTGTGCGGGCGGACCCCGGGCGTGCCCGCGGCGCCGGGGCTGCCGTCGAACCACTCCCTGTTCTCGAACGGGTAGTGCACCTGCGCATAGGGCATCGAACCCGACTCGAACCAGCAGTCGAGCACCTCGGGCGTGCGCCGCATCATCGACTTCCCGGTCGGGTCATCGGGATTCGGCCGCACCAGTTCGTCGATTCCCGGCCGGTGCAGATCCGCCGGGCGCACACCGAAGTCGCGCTCGAGCTCGTCGAGCGAGCCGTACACGTCCACGCGCGGATACGCCGGATCGTCGGACACCCACACCGGGATGGGCGCCCCCCAGTAGCGGTTGCGGCTGATGTTCCAGTCGCGCGCGTTCTCCAGCCACTTGCCGAACTGACCGTCGCGGATGTGGTCGGGCACCCACGTGATCTGCTTGTTGAGCTCCACCATGCGGTCGCGGAACCGCGTCACCGCCACGAACCAGGACGGCACCGCCATATAGATCAGCGGCTGACCGGAGCGCCAGCTGTGCGGATAGGAGTGCTCGATCGTCTCGTGCCGCAACAGCTTTCCGGCCGCCTTGAGGTCGGAGATGATCACCGGATTGGCATCGAAGACCATCAGACCCTCGTACTGCGGCACCATCGAGGTGAATTTGCCACCCGCGTCCAGCGGCTGCACCACCTCGATGCCGTAGGACGAGGCGACGTCCATGTCCTCCTCACCGAAGGCCGGCGCCAGATGCACCACGCCGGTACCGGAATCGGTGGTCACGTAGTCGGCGTTGAGAACCCGATGCGAGTTCGGGTGGCCGAGGAAGAAGTCGAACGGCGGCCGATAGCCCAGGCCTTCGAGCGCGGCGCCCGAATGCTCCGACAGCACCTCGAGGCCGTCCTCGGCGGTACCCAGCTCCCGGGCATAGTGCGAGACCCGTTCGACGGCAAGCACATACCGCTTCCCGTCCTTACCCCGGACATGGGCATAGGTGACGTCCGGGTGCACCGCGATCGCCAGGTTCGACGGCAGCGTCCACGGCGTCGTGGTCCAGATGAGCGCGTTGGCGCCACCGAGTTCGTGCAGCGGGTGATCGGCGGGAACCTCGAGCACCATATCGACGGTGACCGCCGGATCCTGGCGCATCCGGTAGGCGTCGTCGAGACGGGCCTCCTGATTCGACAGCGGCGTCTGCTCGTACCAGCTGTAGGGCAGTACCCGGAAGCCCTGGTAGATCAAGCCCTTGTCGTACAACGACTTGAACGCCCACATGACCGACTCCATGAAGTCGAGGTCGAGGGTTTTGTAGTCGTTGTCGAAGTCGACCCACCGTGCTTGGCGCGTCACATACTCGCGCCACTCATTGGTGTAGCGAAGCACAGAGGATTTACACGCGGCATTGAATTCCGCGAGCCCCATAGCATTGATCTGTGATTTGTCCGTGATACCGAGTTGCTTCTCCGCTTCGATTTCCGCGGGCAGTCCGTGTGTGTCCCAACCGAAGCGCCGCTCGACGCGCTTACCGCGCATCGTCTGGAACCGCGGAACCAAATCCTTCACATATCCGGTGAGCAGATGTCCGTAATGCGGCAAACCGTTGGCGAACGGCGGGCCGTCGTAGAAGACGAACTCCTCGGCGGGAGCGACGGGGCCGGAGGCGGCAGCCTGCGTAACCACGGAGGCCCCCGCGGACGCCGACGAAGACACGGCGGGAGCGACGGGGCCGGAGGCGGCAGCCTGCGCGGACTCGGCGCCGGTGCGCTGGTCGATGCTCGCGCGGAAGGTGTCGTCGGCCGCCCAGTAGTCCAGTACCCGGCGCTCGAGCTCCGGGAACGTCGCGCTCGCGCCCGACCGCGAACCGGCATCCGCATCGCTGAATTCGACGCGGGGATAGGCGTTGCGGGTGGATGTCTCGTCCGCCATGGCGGCTGCGGTCTCCCTCGTGCCAGTGCGCTCGATCGGCGCATTCAGTGGGCACGGGGACGACCTCGGCGCCTGTGCGCCGCTGCCGCGGTACCACCCCGCTTGTCCGCCTTCCGGGCTCTTCCGGTGCGCGGACCTCTCGTTTCGAGCTGTGACGGGCTCACCCGTTCGGTTCTACTGAGCGCTTGCGCGCCGTTCTTCCGAAGACTCCCCGGTGATGGCCGGATCAGTGCCGTGCTTCATGTTTGATTGTAGCCAGTGCGGGCAACGCTATTTCCGTGCCCCGCTCACCGCTTGGCGTGACGCCCGGGCCGTGCTTGCCGGCCGTCGTCGGGATTCCGGATGGCCAGGGCGCTGACCAGCAGCACCACCGCGCCGATGACGCATACGACAATGCACCCCCACGCCCAGATCACCGAACCGGTCGTCAGCGCCGTCACCAGGAGGGCGAAGCCGATCGCGGCGAGTACGAGTGTCAGGACGAGCATGGTCACCCCCTAGCCGGGCAGGGCAGGCCGCCGCGTCCCGGAAGGGCCGAGCGGCACGACAGAACTACGACCACACAGCGGTGTGCTACGCCGGCCCCGGCCCATGGACGGGGAGGCGGGCACCCGGCACCAGCTTATTTGCCGCCCTTGGCGAACGACGCAGGTGCGTGGTTGTTCGATACTGCCTCGAATGCCTCGCCGCCGTCGACCGGAACGGCCGAACCTCGGTTCTCCAGCTCCTCGAGCTGCGATTCCAGGTAGGACTTCAGCCGCACGCGGTACTCGCGCTCGAACGTCTTCAGCTGCTCGATCCGGCTCTCCAGCACACTGCGCTGCTGGGTGATGGTGGCCATGATCTCGGTGTGCTTGCGCTCGGCGTCGGCCTGCAGCGCGTCGGCTTTCTCCTTGGCCTGCCGCAACTGGCTGTCGGAACGGGTCTGAGCATCCGAGAGCAGCGAATCGGCCTTCTGCCGAGCCTCGCCGACCATCGCGTCCGAACGGGTCTGAGCCTCGCTGACCATTCGCTCCGAGTTCGCCCGAGCATTCGACAGCAGCTGTTCGGCCTCGGACTTGGCATCGGTGGTGAGCCGGTCGGCCATCTCCTGAGCCAGGCTCAGCACCTTCGCGGCCTGCAGATTCGCGTCCGCGGCGGAGTTGTCCTTGACCGCGACGGGTGCGGGCGCGGGTACCGGCACCGGCGGCGCCACCGGAACGGGCTTGGGCGGTTCCGGTTGCGGCGGAGCGGACTTCACCGCCTGCGGAGCCGGACGTGCCTTCTTCGCATCGACCAGCTCGGCATCAAGTTCAGCAACCCGCTGGCGCAGGTCTGCGTTCTCCTCGATGAGGCGTGAGAGCTCCTGTTCGACCAGGTCGAGGAAGGCGTCGACTTCGTCCTCGTTGTAGCCGCGCTTCCCGATCGGCGGTTTGCTGAACGCGACGTTGTGCACATCGGCTGGAGTCAGCGGCATGGAAGGATCCCTTCGCGCTTCGTACGGAGATCTACCGTAGATCTTCTAGCAAGCTCTTGTTCCCGGCCCATTCTGTCACACCGGAGCTATCGGCTGCCCGAGCCTGCTGACGATGGACATCAAAATGAACACGATGAAAAGCAGGACCATAATCGAAAGATCGAGTCGAATTCCCCCCAAGTTCACCGGAGGTATCAGGCGCCTCAGCAGTTTCACCGGCGGATCGGTGATCGTGAAGATCGCCTCCAGTACCACGGCGACGAACCCCCGCGGATGCCAGTCACGCGCAAAGCTGCGGATGAACTCGACGATCACTCGGCTGATCAACAACAGCCAGAAGAGGAACAGGAGTACATACAGCACCTGAAACAAGGCCACCTGTCCACTTTGCCTCAGATTCGGTGTCCTGCAAACTCCCCGCGCCGACCATGCGGCATCGAATCCCCCGTCACGACCGATCGACCGGGGCCGCCGTCGTGCGGCGGCTCCCGGTTGGACCGTTATTTCTGGTTGTAGAAGCCGTTTTCGGCGATGCGGCGGCGTTCCTCTGCCGATACGTCGACATCCGACGGTGAGAGCAGGAACACCTTGGTGGCCACCTTGTCGAAGGAGCCACGCAGCGCGAACGCGAGACCGGCGGCGAAATCCACCAGGCGGCGGGCGTCGGCGTTGCTCATCTCGACCAGGTCCATGATCACCGGAGTTCCGTCACGGAAACGCTCGCCGATGATCGCAGCCTCGGCATAGGTGCGCGGACGCAGTGTCGTGATCTTGGACAACGGACCTCCGTCCTCGAAGACGGGGGCCCGCCGCGGAGCCGGCTCGAACCGGGCGCGCTCCTCCAGCCTCCGCTCTTCCAGCCGCCGTTCGGCCTCGGGATCGACCGCCAGCGCACCGTGAGTGGTGCCGCGCACCATCGGAGTACCGCCGCCGAGTCCGCGAGAACGGCCCGAGGGCGCGGAGTCGATCCGCGTCGGGCGACGCACTGGCTCGTAGCGGTCGTCGGCGTAGGACTCGTCGGCGAACTCCGAACGCCGCGGCACCGAGTACCCGGACTGATAGGGCGCCTTGTAGCCGGGTTCCGGATAGCCGGGATCGTCACCGAAGCGCTCGTCACCGAAATGCGAGCGGCCGGTGTCGTAGGAGTCGTCGGCGAAACGGGACCGGCGGCCACGATCGTCGGGGCCCATCGGGCCACGATCGTCCATGCCGCGAGCACCCCGGTCGTCGATGTAGTCGTCTTCGTACTCCTCGAGCGGAACCATCCCGAAGTACGCCTTGAACCTGTGCAGGGTGCTCATGCTTTCACCTCGCTGGTGCTCGGCTCCAGCACGAGCACGCTCGTGGCCGAGTCGACTGTGTGCTCGCTACGCTCGCTCATGCTTCCACCTCGCTAGCGCTGGGTTCCAGCACGAGCATGCTCGTGGCTGCGTTGACAACTCGCTCGCTACGCTCGCTCATCCTGGTCGACCTTCCTACGGCCCCGACTGGCCTGGGTGTTGAAGTCCTGATCGGTCCCGTCAGCCCCAAGCATATGTTTCGAATGTGACTGATGAGGTTTGTTTGCTATTGCGAGGTTATCGGTCGCGCGCCCATGAGGGCGGTACCGACACGCACGCAGGTAGACCCGTGTCGGACGGCCGCTTCCAGGTCACCCGACATTCCTGCCGACAATTCGCTCGCACCGGGATGCGCTCGCAAGAGCGCCTGATGCAGACCGGCCAGTTCGGCAAATGCCTCGTCCGGGTCCACATCGAGTGGTGGAATCGCCATCAGTCCCCCTAGCTGCAGATTCTCCGTTGCTCCGACCTGATCGGCGAGTAGGGCCAGATCATCCGGCGCGACACCGCCCCGGGTCGGGTCGCGATCCAGACTGACCTGCAGCAGCACACGCAGCCGCTCGGTCCGAGCACCCCCGTCGCGGGCTGCGCCGACCGCGGTGTCAAGGGCCCTCACCAATCGGTCGGACTCTACAGAATGCACTGTATCGGCCCACCGCGCAACCGATTTCGCCTTGTTGCGTTGCAAACGTCCGATCAGATGCCAGCGCGTCTGAGCCAGATGTCCCAATGACGCCACCTTGGCGGAGGCCTCCTGTTCGCGCGATTCGCCGAATTCCCGACGGCCGAGGTGGTACAGGATCTCGATGTCGGAGGCCGGGAAGTACTTGGTCACCGGCAGTAACCGGACGCCCGCGCGGTCACGCCCGGCGGCCCGGCAGGCCGCGTCGATGCGCTCCTCCAGCCGCTCGAGCGCGGCCCCGAGTTCGGCCGCACGCGCCGGCCGCGCGGCATCGGCTTCCGATTCACTTGTGCCGACGACGAATTCACCACCGTCGCTCACCGATCGGCCGCCATCCAGATGACGCTCGCGATCCGGCCGGTCGGCGCGGCGCGGCGGTGACTGAACAAGGTGGCGTCGGAGATCGTGCAGCGCGGGTCGACCGCGACCCCGCCCACACCCGCATGCTCGAGCTGACGCCGGATTCCCGCTCGCAGATCCAGGCCGGGCGTGCCCTGCCGGGTGATGGTGGCACTACCGGGCAGATGCGATTCGACATCGTCGCGCATGGCCGCGGGCACCTCGTAGCGATCGCCGCCGGCGGCGGGCCCGAGGAAGGCGCCGATCCGTTCGGGTTGCGCGCCAATCGAAATCATCGCCTCGAGCACCCTGGGCACGATCCCGATGCGCGCACCGACCCGCCCCGCGTGCACCGCCGCGATCACCCCTGCCTCGTCATCGGACAGCAGGATCGGCACGCAGTCGGCGGTCAGCACCACCAGCGCCAGCCCCGGGACCGCGGTCACCAGTGCGTCTGTCACCGGAACCGGTTCCGCACGCGGACCATCGACGATTTCGACATTGCGGCCGTGCACCTGTTCCATCCACACCAGCCGATCCGGCGTCAGACCGATCCCCTCGGCCAGGCGAATCCGGTTCCGGCGCACAGCCTCCGGATCGTCACCGACGTGATCACCGAGATTGAACGAATCGTAGGGCGCGCGTGAGAATCCGCCCGCCCGCGTGGTGGTCACCCGCCGGATCCGAACCGAAGCAGTCGTCATGTACTCGAGAGTAGTAGGCCGATCCGCCGCCCCTGGACCTCAGCATGCCGGGCGGCGTCGGTGACTGCTCGAACACGACCGAGCCCGCTTCCGGATCAGGGAGCGAGCTCGGTCGTGTTGGAGAAGGCGGCCGGCTAGCGCCGCATGAACGAGGGCACATCCACGTCGTCGTCGGTGTCCTCGTCCGGCGGCTGGATGTGGTTGCGGCTGTTGTGCGCGATGGTCGGCTCGGTGGCCGGGCGGGGTTCGTAGGACGGCGCCGGGCCGCGGGTGGGCGCGGGCTCGGCCGAACGCTCGGGCTCGGACTGCCGAGCGGAACCGAAGTCCCTGCCCCGGGTCGTGGACTGGCCGACATCACCGGACCGGCCCGCGCCGATATTGGCCCGGCTCGCGGGTTCGATCCGCCGGGCCGGGGTGCCGCCGTCGAATCCCGCGGCGATGACCGTGACCCGGACCTCGTCACCGAGCGAATCGTCGATCACCGTTCCGAAGATGATGTTCGCCTCGATGTGCGCGGCCTCCTGTACCAGCGAGGCGGCCTCGTTTATCTCGAACAGACCGAGATCGGAACCGCCCGCGATCGACAGCAGTACGCCGTGCGCACCGTCCATCGACGCCTCCAGCAGCGGCGAATTGATCGCCGACTCGGCGGCCTTCACCGACCGGCCCTCACCGCGCGAGGATCCGATACCCATCAGTGCCGAACCCGCGCCGGACATGACGCTCTTGACGTCGGCGAAGTCGACATTGATCAAGCCGGGTGTGGTGATCAGATCGGTAATGCCCTGAACACCGTTGAGCAACACCTCGTCGGCCGAACGGAAGGCATCCATCAGGCTGACCGCGGCGTCACCGAGCTGCAGCAGCCGGTCGTTGGGGATCACGATGAGGGTGTCGCAGGACTCGCGCAGCGCCTGGATACCGGTCTCGGCCTGGTTGCTGCGCCGCTTGCCCTCGAAGGAGAACGGCCGGGTGACGACGCCTATCGTCAGCGCCCCGAGCTTGCGGGCGATGCTGGCTACGACCGGCGCACCACCCGTTCCGGTGCCACCGCCCTCGCCCGCCGTCACGAACACCATGTCGGCGCCCTTGAGCACCTCTTCGATCTCGTCCTTGTGGTCCTCGGCGGCCTTGCGGCCGACCTCCGGGTCGGCGCCGGCGCCGAGCCCGCGGGTGAGTTCGCGGCCGACATCGAGTTTGACGTCCGCATCACTCATCAGCAGCGCCTGGGCGTCGGTGTTGACGGCGATGAACTCGACTCCCTTGAGTCCCTGTTCGATCATTCGGTTGACGGCGTTCACGCCGCCGCCGCCGATACCGACGACCTTGATCACTGCAAGGTAGTTGTGCGGGGGCGTCATGGGCTCTCGCCTTCCTTCGATCCAAAGCCTGTCGTTTTCGGATGCTCGGCGCGCCGGTTCGAGATCCCCGGTTCGCCCGGGTTCACACTCGAACAAACCCTAAACCTGAACCATAGGGTTGGCGTTATGTCAAGTATCCGACTGGTGCGGAACGCTATTCGCACCTGTCGCGATCCGAGCGCAGGCGCGCCGAAACGAGGGACAGAATCTTGTGCGATCCGTCTCGTCCGAGCCCGTCGGGCATCGTATCGCGAACGGCCGCCGCAGACACCGGGATCGAATCCCGAAATCCGCACGACCGTGGATTCACCGGCCGAGTACCCGTTCGAGGCGTCCGGAGGATCCGAGACGCCACGGCCATCGCACACAGCCATCGACTCCCGGCCGCCGATCGAAAACCGCAACGGCACAACGAGTGTCACTATCTTACCGTTACCAGATCGGGGCTGGAAACATCGAATACCGTCCCATCGCGCGTCAGCACCGGAAGTACCACCGCCGCCTTCCGTTCGGAATCGTCGGCTCCGCCCCACACCACGGTACGCCCGTCGCGCAGCTGCAACTCGATATCCGAAACCGACCGCGCCGCAACCTCTCCCACCTGCGCACGAAGCGCCGGCGGGGCGGCGTCGAGCACCTTCACCGCGGCCCGGGTCACCGGATCCGCACCGCCCGGGTGCGGGGTGGTGAGTTTGGGGATACCGGGCGGCGCCGGCTCGATCGCGAATTCGGCACTCTCGGTATCGACCAGATGGGTGCCCTGCGGGCTGTCGAAGAACAGCACGGCCCGGCGCTCGTCCACCGTGACCCGCACGGTCGACGGATACTCCCGCTGGACCCGCGCCGAACGAACCTTCGGCAGCGCGGCCACCCGCCGCGCGATCTGGTCGGTATCAATGCGCAGCATGGAGCGGCCGTCCGGAATCTGCAGCACCGCACGCACATCCCGCTCCGGAACCGCCGACAATCCCTCGACCCGCACCGACCGCACCGACAGGAGCGGGGTGAAATAGGCCACCGCGAGCAGCACGATCACCAGGACCACGACCGGGATGCCCCACAACAGGATTCGCCCCAGCCGGGTCGGCGGGGACGGTCGCAACCACGATCGGCCGCGCCGGAACCGCTCGCCGTCGTCCGGGTCGGTATCGGGATCGAGATCGTCCTCGGGCGGCTCGGTCGCCACACGACGCGTCATATCCACCTCCCTCTCCGGCCGGCACCGCGGCACCCGCCGGGCGGGGGCGCCACGATCACCGCGCCGACGGCGGGCGCACCCGCAGGCCGTCCAGAATCTGGCTGCCCAGCATCGTCACATCGCCGGCGCCCATGGTGATCACCACATCGCCGGGCCGCGCCAGGCCCGAGGCCTGCCGCCCGACCCGCGACATATCCGGTTGATAGTGCACGGGTTTGGTGACCGCCTGCGCCACCAGAGCACCGTTCACACCCGGTAGCGGCTTCTCCCGCGCACCGTAGACATCGAGTACGACAACCTCGTCGGCCAGCGACAGGGCCGCACCGAATTCCTCGGCGAAAGTGGCGGTGCGGCTGTACAGATGCGGTTGGAACACCACGATCACCCGGCCGGGGCGGGAACGAGCACCGTCGGCGGCCTCCTGCCGCACCAGTTCCCCCGCCGCGCCCAGTACCGCACGTACCTCGGTGGGATGGTGCGCGTAGTCGTCGAAGACCCGCACACCGCCCTCGCGACCGACGAACTGGAACCGGCGGTGCACACCGCCGAAACCCTCCAGGCCCTGCAGGATCTCGTCCAGATCGGCTCCCGCGGCCCGCGCGGCCAGCAGCGCCGCCAGCGCGTTGAGCGCCATATGCCGGCCGGGAACCGACAGGCGCAAGGTCCGTGGCGAGGCTTCGTCGCCGAGTTGCACGGTCGCCAGCCCGCCCACGTCGCGCGGCTCCCAGGCCAGCAGCCGGGCCTGCATCGGTACCGGAGCATCGGGCACTTCCGCCGAACCGTAACCGGCCACCCGGACATCCAGTTCACCGGCGGCGACACGGTCGGCGACCCGCCGGGCCAGCGCCAGCGATCCGGGATCGTCCAGGCACACCACCAGCAGACCAGCGGGCACCAGCCGCGCCACGAAATCGTCGAAGACCTGGATGTAGGCCTCCTCGGAACCGAAGAAGTCCAGGTGATCGGATTCGATATTGGTGACCACCGCGACATCCGGATCGTATTGCAGAAGCGAACCGTCCGACTCGTCGGCCTCGGCCACGAAGTATCCGCCGGTACCGTGGTGGGCGTTGGTGCCGGCCTCGTTCAGCTCACCGCCGACCGCGAACGACGGATCGAATCCACAGTGCTGCAGGGCGACCACCAGCATCGAGGTGGTCGAGGTCTTGCCGTGGGTGCCCGAGACCAGCAGGGTGTGATGTCCGCGCATCAGCTCGGCCAGTACCGCGGGCCGCAGCAGCACCGGAACACCGCGCCGATTCGCCTCCACCAGTTCGGGATTGGTCTTCGGAATGGCGGCGTAGGTGGTCACCACGACAGTGGGACCGCCGGGCAGCAGATCCAGCGCGCCGGCATCGTGTCCGATCCGGACGTGCGCGCCACGAGCCCGCAGCGCCAGCACCCCCCGGCTCTCCTTGGCATCCGATCCCGACACCTGCCCGCCGCGCGCCAGCAGAATCCGCGCGATACCCGACATTCCGGCACCGCCGATCCCGACCATGTGCACCCGCTGCAACAGTTCGGGAAGTTCGGCCGACGCCTGGCCGGGCGTCACCGCGCCGTCGGCGTTCGCCGCGGCGGTCCTGTCGTCCCCGGTCACCGGCCTGCCACCTCCACCACGATCCGCGCCACCTCGTCCGCGGCGTCACGGTGCCCGGCACCGGCGGCGGCGACCGACATATTCGTCAGCGCGGCCGGATCGGTGAGCAGCGCGACCACCTCGTCGATCACATATTTCGGCGTCATCTCCGCATCGGAGACGATTCTGCCACCACCCTTCGCCACGATCGGCCGGGCGTTGAACTCCTGTTCGCCATTGCCGTGCGGCAGTGGCACGTAGAAAGCCGGCAGTCCGACCGCCGATACCTCGGCCACGGTCATCGCGCCCGATCGGCACACCGCGGCATCGGCGGCCGCGTAGGCCAGATCCATCCGCGACAGATACGGCACCGCAACGTATTTCGCGCCGTCACGCCCCGAATCCGGATCGACGCCACCGAGGTCGAGAGTGTTCTTCGGGCCGTGCGCGTGCAGGACCGAGACCCCGGCCGCCAGCAGTTGCGCGGCGGCACCGGCGACCGCCTCGTTCAGGCGGCGCGCACCTTGGGAACCACCGAATACCAGCAGCATCGGCCCCTGCTCGGGCAGCCCGAAATGCTCGCGCGCCCGCGCGCGCAGACCCGCACGGTCCAGGGTGGCGATCGATTCGCGCACCGGGATCCCGACGACCTCGGCATCGGCACGGCCCCGCGCGCGCACACCCGAATTCGGCACCGCGGCCAGCACTCGCACGGCCCGCCGGGCGCCGACCTTGTTCGCGATACCGGCTTTCACATTGGCCTCGTGCACCACCAGCGGCACCGGGCGCGAACGGCGCCGCATGCCGCGCCCGGCCGACAGATAGGCGGGGACACAGACGTATCCGCCGAATCCGATGATCACATCGGCCTGCACCTCGTCGATCACCGCACGGGTGCGGGCGACGGCCGCACGGACCCGGCCCGGCAACCGCAGCAGATCGGCGGTCGGCTTACGCGGCAACGGCACCGGGGGAATCAATTCCAGCGGATAGCCGCGTTCGGGAATCAGTGTCGTCTCCAGTCCGCGACTGGTGCCCAGGGCCGTGATCCGGATCGAGGGATCCAGCCGGCGCAGGGCATCGGCGACCGCCATCGCGGGTTCGATATGCCCGGCCGTTCCCCCACCGGCGACGATCACCGAGAGCGCCCGTTGCCCGGAAGCCGTTGTCCCGCTCTCGCCGGTTGTCACCTCGAATTACCTCGTTCTCTCGCATGTGTCATCGGATAGCTGGGCTCCCAGGCCCGAGTCGTGCGCCACGCCCCGGACCCGGCGGCCCCGCGCGCCTCCCGGCGGCCGGGCTCGGCCGTGCGCCGGCGTGCCGTATCCGAATCTATCGAGCGGCGGGGCGGCACCGCTGCCCCACCCCGGCCCTTACCGCCGCCGCGGGACTTGCCCGGCTTCTTGCGGGCGGGCGGCAGCTCGCGCCGCCGCGCACCGGGCACTGCCGCACGGCGTGCGCGAGCGCGTCCGGGTGAATAGGTTTCCGGGACCGGCAGCCGCAGCAACCGGCTGAACCGGCCGTCCTGGCCCGCCTTCAGCGCCGCGACCGCCTCGGGTTCCTGCCGGGCCGCACTCGCGATCAGGCCGAACATCATCAAGGTGATCGCCAGCGACGAACCACCCGCCGACACCAGCGGCAGCTGCAGACCGGTCACCGGCAGCAGACCCACCACGTAGCCGATGTTGATCAGCGCCTGACCGGTGATCCAGGTGGTCGCCGCGGCCGTCAGCAGCCGCAGGAACGGATCGGCCGAACGGCTCGCGATCCGCAGCCCCACGAAGACGAACAACGCGAAAAGCCCCAGCACCAGGGCACATCCGAGAAAGCCGAGTTCCTCACCGATGATGGCGAAGATGAAGTCGTTGTGCGCGTTGGGCAGATAGCTCCACTTGGCCCGGCTCTGTCCCAGGCCGCGCCCCCAGATGCCGCCGTCGGCGAGGGAGAACAGCGCCTGGCGCGCCTGATAACCGATGCCCTGCGGATCGTCGCCCGGGCTGAAGAACGCGCGCATGCGATCGGAGCGATATCCGGCCGACAGCGCCAGGATCCCCGCGGCGACGGCGCCCGACACCGCGATCGTCACGAACAGCCGGACCGGCAGGCCACCGAACCACAGCAGTGCCACCAGCACCAGGCCGACCGCGATAGTGGTCGACAGATTCGGTTCCAGCACGATCAGCAGGCAGACGAGCAGACCGGCCGGCACCAACGGCACCAGGATCTCCTTGTAGCCCATCCGGCCGCCGCGCCGGGTGGCCAGCAGATGCGCGCCCCACACGATCAGCGTGACCTTCACGATCTCCGACGGCTGCAGCGAGACGAACCCCAGATCGAACCAGCGCCGCGAGCCCTGGACCTGCGAGCCGATCCCGGGAATCAGCACCAGGACCAGCAGCAGCACCGAGAACGCGAACAACGGGAACGACAGCTGGCGCAGCACGCGCAGCGGAATCCGCAGTGCCAGATAGAACAGCACCGCGCCGAGCCCGGCGAAGAACGCCTGCTGGACGAACAGCGAATAGGCCGAGCCGCCATCGGCATAGGCCTCCACACTCGAAGCCGATAGCACCATCACCAGACCGAGCACGGTGAGCAGGGTGGCGATGGTGACGACCAGGTGGAAGTCGGCCAGCGGGCGCGCCAGCCAGGCACCGAACCAGGTACCCGCGGGCTTGCGCGCCGGCTTCGTCACTGCTGGCTCCCGATATCTCTCTCGTCGAGTGCCTGAACCGCCGCCACGAAACTGCGGCCGCGATGGGTGTAGTCGGCGAACATGTCCAGTGAGGCCGCCGCCGGAGCGAGCAGGACGGTGTCGCCGCGACCGGCGTATCCCGCGGCGATGCGCACCGCTCGGGCCATCACCGCGTCCGCCCCGTCGATCTCGGCGACCAGTGATGCCGTGGAGAGTTCGCCGCTCATCTGTGCATCGTCACCCGAACCGAGCTCCACGACCGGGACATCCGGCGCGTGTCGCGCCAATGCGGCCGCGATCACGGCGGCGTCCCGGCCGAAAACCACTGCGGCGACGAGACGATCGGCGACCTCCTCGATCAGATCGTCGATATGGGCGCCCTTGAGCAGACCGCCGGCGATCCAGACCACCTGGGGATGCGCCATGATCGACGACCGCGCCGCATGCGGATTGGTCGCCTTGGAATCGTCGACGAATCCCACACCGCACAGCTCGCGCACGAACGTGGCGCGATGCGGGCCCACCTTGTGCTCGGCCAGGCCCTCCTTGACGAACTGCGGAGCGACATCGATGGAACGGGTCAGCGCGGCCGCGGCCAGCGCGTCGGCCACACCGGCCGGCCCCTGCGGGCTGATATCGCCGACCTCGGCCAGGATCGCGGCCTTGGTGAACGCGCGATCGAGCAGTTTCCCGTCGACCACACCGAGTTCACCATCCGCGGGCACCCCCACCCGGAACCCGACGGTGCGGCGCGCCTTGGACTTTCGCGCCAGCGCGGCGGCCACCGCGTCGTCCAGGCCGACCACACCCACCCGTCCGGTGAGCGCGCGTGCCTTCGCGGCGGCATAGGCGTCCAGGCCGCCGTGCCAGTCCAGATGGTCTTCGGCCACATTCAGCACCACCCCGGCCTCCGGACGGACCGAGGGCGCCCAATGCAGTTGGAACGACGACAGTTCCACGGCCAGGATCTGCGGTCCCGGTGTCCGCCGCAGCGCATCCAGAATGGGCAGGCCGATATTGCCGCACGCGACACTCGCCAGCCCGGCGGCGCGCAGGATCGCATGCGTCATCTGCGTTGTGGTGGTCTTACCGTTGGTCCCGGTGATCACCAGCCATTTGCGCACCGGCCCGTACAGCCGCGCCTGATCCACCCACCAGGCGAATTCGACATCGCCCCAGACCGGGATGCCCTCGGTGACCGCCGAGACCAGCACCGGCGAATCCGGCCGCCAGCCAGGACTGGTGATGACCAGCGCGAACCGTTCCAGCGCACCGTGTTCGAGCAACGCGGCGCCGGTGGCGGTATCGAGGCCGAGTTCGGAGGCCTCGGCCATCGCCTTCTCGCCGGCGTCGGTGACCACGGGACGGGCACCGATATCGCGCAGCGGCTCGATGAGCGAGCGGCCCGATACCCCCCAGCCCGCGACGAGAACGTCACGGCCGCGCAGAAATTCGAGCATGGGACCCGGTGATCGCAGGGCCCGCGGAGTATGTTCGACCATCGCTGCTTACCCGACCTGAGAGAGGTATTCGCTGTAGAACAAGCCCAGACCGACCGCCGCCGCGATTCCGGCCAATAGCCAGAACCGGATGATGACAGTCGTCTCCGCCCACTTGCTCAGTTCGAAATGGTGATGGAACGGCGCCATCTTGAACAGGCGGTTCCGGGTGGTCCGGAATACCGCCACCTGCAGCACCACCGACACCGTCTCGGCGACGAACAGCGCGCCGATCACGACCATCAGCAGTTCGGTGCGCGTGGTGATGGACAATCCGGCGAGCAGGCCGCCGAGGGCCAGCGATCCGGTATCGCCCATGAAGATCTTCGCGGGCGCCGCATTCCACCACAGGAATCCGACGCACGCCGCCGCGCCGGCCGCGCACACCAGCGCCAGATCCAGTGGATCGCGCACGTTGTAACAACCGGCCTCGGCCTTGAACTCGCACGCGTGGTAGTACTGCCAGAACGTGATGATCACGTAGGCACCGAGTACCAGGCTCATCGAGCCCGCGGCCAGACCGTCGAGTCCGTCGGTCAGGTTCACCGCATTCGACCAGGCGACCACGACCAGGCAGACGAAGGCCAGGAAGATGATCACGCTCATCGACACGGTGTTGATCTCGCGGACGTAGGATAGATGCCGGCTCGCCGGGGTACGTCCGCCCGAGCCGCGGAACTGCAGCGCCAGCACGCCGAAGAGCACCGCGGAACCGAGCTGACCGATGTACTTGCCGGCCGCGGTCAATCCGAGATTGCGCTGTTTGCGCAACTTGATGAAGTCGTCGATGAAACCGACCACGCCCAGCGCGGTGGCCAGCCCCAGCACCAGCAGACCCGACACCGAGGGGCCGTCGGCGTGATAGCCGATTCCGATCAGATGGGAGCCGAGATAGCCCGCCCACATGCCGATCAGGATCGCCACACCGCCCATGGTCGGGGTGCCGCGCTTGGCCTGATGACTCTCGGGGCCGTCGATGCGGATCTCCTGGCCGAATCCGCGTCTGGCGAACATGCGGATCAGCAGCGGCGTCAGCAGAATCGACACCGCCAGCGCGATCCCCGCCGCGAACAGAATCTGCCTCATCCAGCTGCCTCCGTGCCCGCCTCGAGAGACGGACCGTGTGTTACCGACTGCGGACCCGAGGTGAGCACATGCCGCGCCACCGCCCACAAACCTGCGGAATTCGACGCCTTGACAAGTACGACATCACCGGCCGCAATCTCGTTGTCCAACACTGCGATCGCGGATTCGATATCGGGTACGAGGATCGATTCCTCGCCCCATGAGCCTTCCATGACCGCGCCCTGGTGCAGCGCCCGGGCCGGGCGCCCGGCACCGACCACGATCAGCCGGTCGACGTCGAGGCGCACCGCGAGCCGTCCGATGCTGTCGTGTTCGACCACCGACTCCTCGCCCAGTTCGGCCATTTCACCCAGCACCGCCCAGCTGCGCCGGCCGCGCGGGACGGCCGGTGTACCACCGCTGCCCGACATCGAGACCAGGGCCTTGAGCGCGGCGCGCATGGAATCCGGATTGGCGTTGTAGGAATCGTCGATCACGGTGACACCGTCGGGGCGGGTGCGCACATCCATCCGATGGGCCGAATCGACGGTCGCACCGGCGAGTGAGCGGGCCACGGTCGCCAGGTCCGCACCGCATTCGAGGGCGACGGCGGCGGCGGCCAGCGCATTGGCGATCTGGTGTTCGCCGTACACGGCGAGATGAACCTGCTCCTGGGATCCGTTGGCGCGCAGGGTGAATCGCGCACGCGCGTCGGAATCGAGCACGATATCGGTGGCACGCACATCGGCATCGGCCGACTGGCCATAGGTCACCACCCGGGCCCGGGTACGCGCGGCCATGGCGGCCACACGCGGGTCATCGGCGTTCAGCACCGCGATACCGGAGGCCGGAAGCGCTTCCACCAGTTCGCCCTTGGCCTGCGCGATGGCGTCGCGGCCGCCGAACTCACCCAGATGCGCGGTACCAACATTGAGGACCACACCGATACTCGGCGGCGCGATTTCGGTCAGTGCCTCGATATGGCCGGGGCCACGCGCCGACAGTTCGAGGACCAGGAACCGGGAGTCGACACCCGCACGCAACGCCGTCCACGGATGTCCCAATTCGTTGTTGAACGATCCCGGCGGCGCGACCACCGCACCCTGCGGTTCCAGCACCCGGGCCAGCAGATCCTTGGTGGAGGTCTTGCCCGCCGAGCCCGTCACGCCGACCACGGTGAGCCCACCGGACGCCAGCCGATCCACGCTGGCACGGGCCAGTTTCGCCAGGGCCGCCAGTACGGCCGCACCCGATCCATCGGAATCGTGGGCCAATACATAGGAACGGTTCGCCGCACCGGCCGGCCCGGAAGGCTCGACCACGATCGCCGGCACACCCACCGGGCGGGCCGCGAGCACGGCGACAGCACCGGACGCGACGGCCTTGGCGGCATATTCGTGCCCGTCCACGTACTCACCGGGCAGGGCCAGGAACAGGCCACCGGAATCGATTCGGCGCGAATCGAATTCGACCGCGCCGGTCACCGTCACCGCGGGGTCGCCCACATCGTGCAGCGTGCCGCCGACGATCTCGGCGATCTCCCGCAGGGTCATCTCGATCATGAAACCGTCAGGTCCTTGTCGTCGGCTTTTCGCGCCAGGGCCTGTGCCAGCACCTCACGGTCGTCGAACGGATACTTCACACCCGCAATCTCCTGCCCGGTTTCATGTCCCTTACCCGCAACCAGCACCACATCACCCGGACGCGCCCAGTCGACCGCGGCGGCGATGGCCGCGGCGCGATCACCGATCTCACGTACCTCACCGCGCTCGGATTCCGCGATCCCCAGCGCACCCGCGCGGACCGCGGCCCGGATCTCGGCCGGATCCTCGGAGCGCGGATTGTCGTCGGTGACGACCAGCAGATCGGCGCCCCGGGCCGCGGTGGCACCCATCAGTGGCCGCTTGCCGGTGTCGCGATCACCGCCGGCACCCACCACCACCGCCAGCCGGCCACCGGAATCACGCAGATGGCGGCGCAGCGTAGCGATCACCGACTCGACCGCGGCCGGTTTGTGCGCGTAGTCGACGAGGGCGAGTATCTCGTGGCTCTCACCGACACGCTGCATCCGGCCCGGTACGTCGACCTCGCCGAGTGCCGCGGCCGCCGCCGGCACATCGGCACGCGCGGCCGCGCACACCGCGAGGGCGAGCAGTCCGTTGGCGATGTTGTAGCGCCCGGGCAGCCGCAATGTGGCCTGCACCGGCCCCTCCGGGCCCGTGGCGGTGAACCGCTGGCCGCCATCGGGCAGGGCGGTGATATCGGTGACCGTCCACTGCGGTTCGGTATCACCGGTCCGGCACTCGGTGGTGGCCACCGAGACGACCGTCGCGCGGCCACTCGCCTCGCGCGCGAGCCGCCGCCCCCAGGCGTCGTCGACGCAGATAACGCAGGTATCGGCCGCGACCGCACGCTCCGGAGCACCCGGATCCGGGACGAACAACCGGCGCTTGGCGGCGAAATAGTCCTCGAAATCGGCGTGGAAGTCCAGGTGATCCTGCGACAGATTCGTGAACGCGCCCACCGCGAAGTGCACGCCGTCGACCCGGCCGAGCGCGAGGGCGTGGCTGGACACCTCCATGACCACGGCCTGCACACCCTGTTCCACCATCAGCGCGAACATCGCGTGCAGTTGGGGTGCCTCGGGAGTCGTTAGCGCACTCGGTACCCGGTCGCCGCCGATGCGGGTCTCGATGGTCCCGATCAACGCCGTCGACAGTCCCGACGCGACCAGACCCGCCTCGATCAGATAGGAAGTTGTGGTCTTACCGGAGGTTCCGGTGATACCGATGACCCGCAACCGCTGCGACGGATGACCGTAGATCGCGGCCGACAATTCCCCCAGGACGGCACGCGGGTCGTCGTGGACCAGCACCGGGACGGCCACCTCGCCGATCAACTCCGCACCGGCGGCGTCGGTGAAGATCGCGACGGCACCGCGCTCGATGGCATCGGCGGCGAAACGGGCGCCGTGCGCCTTGGCACCGGACAGACCGGCGAACAGATCTCCCGGCTGCACGGCGTTCGACCGCTGTTCGATTCCGGTGATCTCGATACCGGCATCGCCGTCCCCGATGGCAGCGATCTGGCGAGCCCCCGTCAGCTCGCCGACCGCATGCACGGACGTCGGCGACAACTGGGCCGGTCGCAACACCTGCGGGCTGGGCTGCACAGGGTTCCTCTCGATGGAAGCGGATTCGGATCGACGAGTCACACTACCGACGGTTCGTCACGGCCGGACAACGCGGCTCGGCGTTGCGACCGGTCCGGTACGCACCGGCAGTGTCGTCGCCCGTGTGACGGCGATGGTGAGCCCGCTGCCGCGCCGATGCCGACCATCCGGACACGCCACACGAGAAAAACCATACCCATTGCGGAACAACGGCTTCGACACCGCTCGGCATCACGCCCACAGCACGACGAAGGGGTATTCGCGGCGACGACCGCGGATACCCCTTCGCTACCACGTTCCGGGCGTCGATATGTCCGCCCGAATCCCTCCGCCGCGGTCGTGTTACCCGCGGTGGGCGATCAACCCGGCAGCCGAGCGTCCATCGCCGTGGGCGACAGGCGGCGCGCGGCGCCCTGCCGACCCTGTGGGTAGAACAGGCCGTCGTCGGCCGGCCGGCAATCGACCCCGTACTTCTGGCGGCAGGCGTCGTGGGTCTCACACCCCTCCTGAGGCGGGTACGAACCGAGACGGCACTGCCCGTCGGCGACCGGTCCGGCAGACGCCGATCCGATGCCCGCCGTTCCGGATATTCCCGCGACGATACATGCCGCGAACAGCACAGAACCCATGATGCGTTTCATCGATTCCCCTCCCGAAAACGCGACCATCGGCACCGGCGGCCACGCACGCCAAGATATCACGGGTAGCGGCTGGGAGCGTCGAACATTCTGGGGCCCAAAGGATTCGGGTTGGATCGAGACCACCCGCTCAATCGACCTCGGCCTGCAGTACCAGCCGCGGGGCGGGTGGGGAGGGCGGCACCCGATCACGCTGTAGTGCCCACGACGCAATGTTGTGGAACAGCGGTGCCGCCGTCGGTACCCCGCTGCCGTCGGTCGCACGCTCCGGCTCGTCGAGCATGATGCCCACCACGTAGCGTGGATTGTCCGCGGGCGCGATCCCGGCGAAGGTGATGTAGTACTTGTCGTTGGAATAGCATTCGCAGGCCGGGTCGGTCTTCTGCGCGGTCCCGGTCTTTCCGGCGATCTGGTAGCCGTCGATCGCCGCCGAGGGCCCCGTCCCCTGCTGAATGCCACGCGGATCCCGTTGCACGACGGACTCGAACATCTTTCGCAAAGTGGCCGAGGTCTGCGGGCTCATCACCCGCACACCGTCGGGTTGCGGTTGTTCGGTCCGTTTGCCTCCCGGTCCGATAACGGCCTTCACGATCCGGGGCGGCACACGCACACCGTCGTTGGCGACCGCCTGATACATGCCCGTCATCTGCAGCAGGGACATCGAAAGTCCCTGTCCGATGGGGAGGTTCGAGAAGGTCGAGCCCGACCACTGATTGCGCGGCGGCACCCAGCCACTGGTTTCGCCCGGAAGTCCGACATCGGTGCGCCTGCCCAGCCCGAAACGATCGAGCATCTCCGCGTATCGTTGCTCGCCGATGCGCTGGGACAGCATCAGCGTCCCGACGTTGGACGAATGACCGAAGACTCCCGTCACGGTGTACGGCATGACTCCGTGCACCCAGGCATCGGCCACATCGACGCCACCCATGTGGATCCTGCCCGGAACCTGCAGCACCTCGTCCGGCCGTGCGAGACCGTATTCGATCACCGCCGAGGCGGCCACGATCTTGTTCACCGACCCGGGTTCGAAGGCGTTGGTCACCGCCGGATTACCCATATCGGCATGCCCCCACGTCTGCGGGTCCTGCGCGGGATTGAACGTGTTGTCGTTGGCCATCGCCAGCACCTGGCCGGTGTGCGCGTCCAGGACCACCGCCGAGGCGTTCTGCGCGCCCGACTTGTCCTTGGCCTCCTGCACCTGCTGCTGCACGTAGTACTGCAGATCCGAGTCCAGCGTCAGCTCGACATCGGACCCGTTGACCGCGGGGACCTTGTCGCGCTCACTGCCGGGAATCACGGCCCCGTCGGACCCGCGATCGTAGGTGTGCGAACCGTCGGTACCCGCCAGGGCCGAGTCCATCGAGGCCTCGAGCCCGATCTGGCCGTGACCATCCCAGCCGGTGGCGCCGACGATATTGGCCGCCAGCGAGCCACCCGGATAGATGGGTGTGTCCTGGCGCTCCATGCCGACCTCGGGGAAGTCCTTCGCGATATCGTCGGCCACCCGCGCGTCGACGTTATAGGCCAGGTAGACGAACTGATCGTCGCTGCGAAACCTCGCCAGCAGATCGGATTCGCCGGGTGCGTCCTTGCCGAGCTTCTCGTGCAGCCCCTTCGCGATCGCCTGCAATCGCCGGTCGACCTCGGGCGCCTTGTCGCTCTTGGCCCGGGCCTCGGCCAGCTCCTTTCGCACCGCGACCGGACGAAAGTTCAGCTTCTTGGTCGCGACCATGAATGCCAGTGCCCGGCCGTCGCGATCGAGGATCGACCCTCGTTGCGCCCAGTCGACCTCGGGCACAGCGCGCTGGGCAGCCGCCTCGGCCGACAACTTCGGCGCGGAAACTGTTTGCAGCCACAGCAATTGCAGCGCCACCACCGTCAACGCCACCAGCATGAGAATGCGGCCGACACCGAACCGCAGACGGATGGCGGTGTCCTCCCGCGCCCCCTTGGCAGGGCCGACGCGGCGCGGGCGGCCGGGTACCGGCCGTCCTCCCGCGCGGCCGCGGCCCGTCGGCCCCCCGGTGCCTCGGCCGCCGCCGCCCGCGGTCATCGATGCGTCTCCCCGGAGGCCGCCTGCGCGACCGGTATCTCACCGGCCGCGGATGCGGGTGAGCCCGCTTGCGCCACCGGAGCCTCACCGGGTGCGGGGGTAGCAGGAGCCGCTCGTACCTGGGGCGGCTCCGGACTCTGCTGAACCGGGGCCGGCTCGACGGGCGTGGGCGCGAGCTGCCCCGGCGCCGCCTCGACGGGTGTGGGCGCCGCCGGCGGGGCCGGGTTGGCCTGCCCGGGAGCCGGGTTCCGGTCCGCCACACTCCGATCGGCCGGCGCGGGAGCCGGGGCCGGGGCGGTGGTCACCGGAACCAGCCGCTCACCCTGCGCCGATTTCGGGGGCAGCGCGCCGGGCGCGGACGGAGTGGTGTTCAGCGGTGGTTGCGGCGGGCCCTCGGCGGGTGTCTCCTTGCCGATCAGCGTGACCGTGCCGTCGGGCGCCAAGAGCAGGCGGGCCGGATCCTTCGCCGGGACCATTCCCAATTCGCGTGCCCGGCTGGCCAGTACGGGTGGGGAGTCGGCGGCCTCGACGTCCCGCAGCAGTGCTGCGCGCTCGTCGAGCAGTTGCCGGTTGACCTTGCGGGCGTCGCTGAGTTGATAGCTGTCCTCGGCGGAATGTGTGGTCAGGACCAGAGTTACCAGCAGCCCGCAGCCGAGCAGCGCGAGGATCGCCGCCACGAACGGCAGCCGGCCGGCCATCAAGGTTCCGGCGCGGCGCGGCAGCGGCGGCAGCATCCGCTCCCCCGCACGATTGCGCCTGCGCGCGTAGGCGCGCTGCGCCGCACCGGTTTTCACGCGATCGGCGCTCTGCGCCCGCTGCGGGACGGGCCGCTCGGCCCGTCGTGGTGCGTCCACCCGTGTCCGCACGCTCATAGTCCTGCCTCCCCTACCGTGTATCTGTGAGACTGGCCGTCCCCCGATGCCGGATCATGTTCATCCGGCCTGCTGTATTCGCTCGGCGGCCCGCATCCGGACCGGCGCCGCGCGCGGGTTCTCCTCGATCTCCGCCTCGCTCGCCTTCTCGGCGCCTCGAGTCAGAATCGCGAATTCCGGTCCCATACCGGGCAATTCGACGGGCAGGTCCAACGGTGTGCGGGACGCCGCGGCCGGAGCGAGGATCTGTTTGACGACCTTGTCCTCGAGCGATTGATAGGACATGACGACGATCCGCCCGCCCACCTCCAGCGCCCGCAGCGCGGCCGGCACCGCGGCCTGCAGCGACTCCAGTTCCCCGTTGACCTCGATCCGCAGCGCCTGGAATGTCCGCTTGGCCGGGTGGCCACCGGTGCGCCGGGTGGCCGCCGGGATCGCGTCGTAGAGCAACTCCACCAGCTGCGCACTCGTGGTGAACGGCCGGTCGGCGCGACGGCGCACGATCTCACTGGCGATCCGGCTCGCAAACCGTTCCTCGCCATAGGTTTTCAGGATTCGCGCCAGATCACCGTGACTGTAGGTGTTGAGCACCTCGGCGGCGGTGAGGCTCGCGGTGGGATCCATGCGCATATCCAGCGGGGCATCCACCGAATAGGCGAACCCGCGATCGGCCTCGTCGAGTTGCATCGAGGACACGCCGAGATCCATCAGTATTGCCCGAACGGAACCGCTCTCGGACAACCCGGCCTGCCGCAGTGCGTCGGGCAGACCGTCGTATCGGGTGTGTACCAACGTGATTCGGTCCGCGTACGGCGCCAGTCGCTCACCGGCCAGCCGCAGCGCCTCGGTGTCACGGTCCAGACCGATCAGGTGGATCTCGGGGTAGGTGCGCAGAAAATACTCGGCATGCCCGGCCAGCCCGAGTGTGGCATCCACGAGCACGCCACCGGATTTCAGTGCGGGACCGAGGATTTCGTCGGCACGCCGCAGCAGGACGGGGACATGACGCGGGCGGTCGTTCTCATGATCCACCTCGACCTCCCGAATCCTGGCTCACGGTGTTTGCTACGAATCGGCGGCCAATGCCCCGGGGTCTCTGTCCGAAGCACGACACCTGGCGTTGGGGAAGTACGTCAGGGTCCGTGTCGGGCAGAGGCCGCAGGGCACTCGCCTGTCTCGGATCAGAAAATTCCGCCCAGCGACTCGTCTCCTGCCAGCGAGTAGTCCTCTTCGTGCTCGGCGAGGTAGGAATCCCACGCCTCTTTGTCCCAAATCTCGAGGAAATCGACCGAGCCGATCACGACACAGTCCTTGCTGAGATTGGCATAGCGGCGATGCTCGCCGGACAACGTGATCCGGCCCTGTCCGTCCGGACGCTGTTCGTCCGTGGACGCCGCCAGGGCACGAACGAAAGCCCTTGCCTGCGGGTTGCTTCGGGATGCCGCCGCGGCTCGCCGCGCCAGCGCGGTGAACTCTTCTTTGGGATAGACGGCAAGGCTGTGGTCTTGACCTTTCGTGACCATCAACCCTCCCGCCAGTTCATCGCGAAACTTTGCCGGCAACGTCAGTCGCCCTTTGTCGTCCAGCCGAGGCGTGTAGGTACCGAGAAACACAGTCTCGACACCTCCCGCTCGATCACCTCGTCTGATCGACCACTATCAGTGCGCGCTCCACATTACCCCACTTTCCCCCACTTTCAATCGAAAGATGCGGTGATCTCGATCCCCGGATTCGCGATTGTCCAGGTCAGCTCAGCTATCACTGCGGTGGGGAGATTCCGCCGAGTTCCCCCGACCCGTGTCGCCACCCCGGCACCCGGCCCGACAACCATCAGCAAACCCGCAGTTGGGAAGGGCTCGAATGCCCGGTGGTCGAAAGTGGGGGATGCCGGTGGGGAGGGGTGGGGAACCGAGGGGTGAGCGAATCCGGCACCGGGCGAATGCGATCCGCGCCACACCATGAAAACGGAAACGACACGCCGCGATACGCGGCGTGTCGTTCGATGCTCTTCAGTTCTCGGCTACCCGGACAAGCTCATGGCAACTGTCACGCAACCACGACCGGTGCTCGCGTCCGCCGAGCGGATGCGAGCCGGGCTCAGTTGTCCTGTTCGAACCGGCGGCGGAACCGATCCTCCATGCGGGCGGAGAAGCCACCGGTCTTGCGTTGCTTGCTCTTTGCCGGATGCCCGGGAGTACCGCCGGGACCGGACGGCGCGTCACCCTTGCCCCGGCCTCCCTTGGTCATACCCGAGCCACCGAGCAGCAACAGGACACCCGCACCGAACATCACGATGAAGCCGAGCAGGCTGATGATGGGGAATCCGCCCGGCTTCACCGGCAGAGCGATTCCCGCGACCAGAAGAACGAGGCCGAGGACAAAGAGCGCGGCCGCCTCAAGTCTGCGTCTTCCGGTGGCAGAGCGAAGCCGTCCACCGCGAACGGTCGAGGCAAATTTAGGGTCCTCAGCATAGAGCGCGCTCTCGATCTGTTCGAGCATGCGCTGCTCGTGCTCGGAGAGTGGCACGGTACCTCCCCCGGCACTAGGTCCTGGTTGTCGCCTCCGGGTAGACGACAAGTAGCCGACCTTGGCGGCTACTGCCACCAATGATACGAGTTCGATCAGCGTGCTACCACCTACTCGCCGATGTTCACGCCGTACCGTCACCCGGACGGCCCGCCGCGGGGCGCAATCGGACCGCCGTAATCGACAGCGCATCCTCCACATCTCGCAGGAATGCCTCCACGCGCGAGGCGAACTCATCGGCCTGGACATCGCTGATCGCGCGGTCCAGACCGGCCTCGAGCGCGGCCCGGAGTTCGGAGAAGGAACTGAAATAATCGGCCCACATGACGAACTCCGGCGCCGCCTGTTCCATGAGCACCCAGGCGTTTCGCGACCGTACCCGCGGAGCGCGATCGGCTCCCGTCGCGGCCAGCACCGCGCCGGCGCCGCGCAGCGCCGCGAGATACGCGGTACGCAGCCGCTCCCGGGGATCGGGTTCGGCCCAGGCCTGCACGACCATGGTGTCGGCGCGGTCGAGCAGTCCGCCGGCCCGGCCCGCACGTCGTGGATCGTCCATCCGACCAGCCATCACGGCACCTCCACATTCCGCACACCCGCCCCGGTCGACCGATCGAACCGAACAGGCATTCGAACGTTTCAATTGAATGTGAATATAGAGACGACCACCGACAGACTTTCGCCGCGAACGAGATCCGCGCACCCTGGATATGGCCCACCCGCACCCGGCCGCGCCCCGCACGGCCCTCCGACAGACAGAGACGGCCCCTGAAGATATGGCTTCCCGCAGATGACCGCCGTCAGGCACACGCCCGCTCCCGTCGTGGTCGATCTCTCGGCCACGACCCTGCGCCATCGGCTGCACGACGCGCTCGCGGTGTACGTCGCGGCCATGGATTATCCGCGTGGCACCGAACATCATCGGGCCCCGATGTGGGCCGAGCACACCACCCGTCCCGGCTGGCAGGCCGTCGCCGCGCTCGTTCCCGACGACAACGGCCATGTCAATGCGCGGACCGCGCCGATCGTGGCGATCGCCTACGGATATCGCGGGGCGCCCCATCAGTGGTGGCATCAGCAGGTACACACCGGTATGCGCCGATCGGGCTGGCCGGAGGAGGCCGCGCGCGATCTGCTGTCGAATTACTTCGAGCTCACCGAGCTGCATGTGCACCCGGCGGCGCAGGGCCGCGGAATCGGCGAGACGCTGCTGGTGCGGCTGCTCGAACAGCGCGAGGAGGCCGCGGTCCTGTTGTCCACACCGGAGGTCGACCGCGAGGCCAATCGAGCCTGGCGGCTGTACCGGCGGCAGGGGTTCACCGATGTGGTGCGCCATTTCGTCTTCTCCGGCGATACCCGGCGGTTCGCGGTCCTGGGCCGCCGGCTGCCGATGCGGGTTCCGCCGCAGTGACGACGCTGATCATCGGGTCGGGCCACAATGCACTGGTCGCGGCGTGTTATCTGGCGCGCTCCGGACATCCGGTGGAGGTGCTCGAGCGCGATGAGGTACTCGGCGGCGCGGTGTCGACCGTGGCGAGGTTCCCCGGCCATCTGGTCGACCGCGGTTCCTCCGCGCACATCATGATCCGGCACACCGGCATCATCGAGGAACTCGAACTGGCGCGGTTCGGACTGCGCTACCTCGACTGCGATCCGTGGGCTTTCGCCCCGGCACCACCGGGACCGGCGGCGGCGCCGATCGTTTTCCACCGTGATATCGCGCGGACCTGCGCCTCCATCGAGCGCGCCTGCGGCGCTCGCGATGCCGAGGCCTACCGCCGATTCGTGGCGGTCTGGGGGCCGCGGGCGCAGCGCGTCATGCGATCGTTCGGCGGCGCCGCCACCGCGGGCCGATTCGTGCGCTCGTTCTGGGGGCTCGACGCGCGCGGCGGCGCGAGCGGCCTGTCACGGGAGTTCCTGCAGTCCGGAGACGCGTTGCTGGACACCTGGTTCGACAACGAACGGCTCAAGGCCGCACTGGCCTGGTTCGGCGCGCAATCGGGCCCGCCGATGTCGGAACCCGGTACCGCGCCCATGGCCGGCTTCGCGGCCTTGATGCATACCCTTCCGCCCGGCCGCGCGGTCGGCGGCAGCGGTGCGCTGACCACAGCACTGGTGGCCCGTCTGCGGTCCGACGGCGGGGTGGTCTCGGCCGGCGACGCGGTGACCGAACTGCGTCGCACCGGCGACGGGTGGCGGGTACGCACCGCATCGGGCCGGGATCTGTCCGCACGTACGGTGATCTCCGGCGCACATGTACTGACCACACTGGAACTGTTGCGGCGCGGCGGCTTCGACGCTTCCGTGATCGACGATTGGCGCCGCCGCATCCGCGTCGGGCCAGGTATCGGGATGGTGGTCCGCGCGGCGACCACCGCACTACCGGCCTATTCCGGTGCGACCGAGGCCGAATCGGCCCGCGGCCTGCAGTTGCTGGTCACCGATCGGCGGCAGCTGCGACTTGCCCACGCCGCTGCCCTGGCCGGCGAATTACCGCCCCGGCCGGCCGTACTGGCGATGAGTTTCAGTGCCCTGGATCCCACGGTCGCACCGCCGGGCGAACACCAGTTGTCGCTGTGGGCGCAGTGGCATCCGCACCGGCTCGCCGACGGCAGCGACTGGAGCGCGCACGGTGAGCGTGAGGCCGACCGCATCATCGCCGAGGTCGACGCGCTCGCACCCGGTTTCGCCGGCTCGGTGCGGCAGCGATTCGTGCAGACCCCCGCCGACCTCGAACGTGAACTCGGGTTGATCGGCGGCAATGTGATGCACGTGGAGATGTCGCTGGATCAGATGTTCTTCTGGCGGCCGCTGCCGGAACTGTCGGACCAGCGTGTCCCGGGCGCGCCCGGTCTGTATCTCACCGGCGCCTCGACCCATCCCGGCGGCGGCGTCTCGGGCGCGAGCGGGCGCACCGCGGCACAGCTGGTGTCGCGAACGCTACGGCGCCGACGTCTCATCCGCCGGTGACCGCCGTGCGGTGGCCAGCGCTCACCGCGGTGGCGTGGGTGCTCGCCCAGATCGCCTATCCCCTCACCGAGGGCACCGCACGCGACCGGGTCACGATTCTCGTGGTGGTCCTGTCGGCGGCGACCGCGCTGCTGCACGCTCACGCGGTCCGCGGCATCGGGTACGCGGCCGGATTCCTGCTGATCGTGGCAGGGCTCGGCCTGCTGGCCGAGACAGTGGGCACCGCAACCGGATTCCCGTTCGGCTGCTACGACTACGCGCACGGACGGCTCGGGCCGGAACTGGCAGGGGTGCCGCTGTTGATCCCGCTGGCATGGGTCGGCGGACTGTATCCGATCCGGGTCGGCGCGGCGCTGCTGTGCCGCGGCACGGGTGCGCAGATCGCGCTGACCGCCGCGGGAGCCGTCGGATGGGACATGTATCTGGATCCGCAGATGATCGCCGACGATCGGTGGCGATGGTGTTCGGCGCTGCCGGGACTGCCCGGATTGCCCGCGGTCCCCTACAGCAACTATCTCGGCTGGTTCGCGGTGACCGCCGCGATGACGGCGCTGATCATTGTGCTGGAACGCCGATATCCGGCACGGATCTCCGCGCCGGCGGTGCCGATCGCGGTCCTGCTGTGGACCTGGTTCGGCTCGGGACTCGCGCACGCCGTCTTTCTGGGCCTGCCGACCTCGGCCGGATACGGGCTGGCAGGGCTGGGGATCGTCGCTGTACCGGTCGCCGTGGCGCTGCTGCGCGAACCCGATCGGCTGCGCACGCGGCCCGGCGAGCTCCCCCATCCCGCGGCCGCCGCGGCTGCCCGGCCGTAATACGGGCCGCGGGCACACCCGGTCCCGGCCGGCACGACCGCAGCCTCCCGGGACGACACCGTGCGCCGGCCCGGCAAACTCCGTCGCGTGCCGACGATCACGGTGGCGCATGGCACGATATGTGCCGTGCAGCCGCGTCCGACACCTTCGATGCCCGAGTCGCCCCATCAGCCGCGCCGGCCCCGACGTCATCGCGTCTGGCAGGTGGCGTTGCTGGCCGTTCTGCTGGCGCCGTTGCTGGCCGGATGTCTGCGTGCCCAGGTGTCGATGGGAGTATCGTCCAACGACCGGGTCTCCGGACATCTGGTGGCAGCGGTGATTCCGGCCAATGACAAGGACAAGGGGCCCGAGCTGAAGGCGCCCGAGGCCCTGGCGGCCAAGATCCGCGTCGAGCCCTACAGCCAGGACGGTTACGTCGGCAGCCAGGTCTACTTCGACGATCTCACCTTCGGCGAGGTACAGCAGCTCGGTGGTCTGTCCGATCAGACCCAGGGCATGTTCAATCTGCAGTTCATCCGGGCCGGCGACAAGGTCAGCCTCAATGGCCGGGTTGATCTGAAATCCGTTCCGCCGCAGGGTTCCGACATCCAGTTCACCGTCGCCTTCCCGGCGCGCGTCGCCACCACCAACGGCACCCGCCAGGGCGATTCGACGGTCTCGTGGAAACTGCCCGCCGGTGATGTGAGCACGGTCAAGGCCGAGGTGAGTTACTCCGATCCGAACACTCGGTCCTTCGCCGGGTGGGCCGGCATCGTCGGCGGTATCACCCTCGCGGTGGCGGCGATGGTCGCCGTACTGGCCTACCTGTTCCGCAATCCCACGCCATGGCATCCGCGCGAGCGACAGGACGCCTGATCCGAGGCTGGGCGGGCGCACCGCGTGCGGTGGTCGGCCCACTCGTTACCGCGGGTACCGCGGTGGCGGGTCTGGGATGTGCGTTGGCGCTGGCGAATCGGCTCGGCATCCGGCGGTTGCGATCCGACTCCGCGCCCGTGATCGAGCCGGTGGTGGTCGTCGTCCCGGCCCGTGACGAGGCGCCGCGACTGCCGGGGCTCATCGCGGATCTGCGTGCCCAGCAGGGGGTTTCACGGCTGCGCGTGTGGATTCTCGATGACGGTTCCATCGACGGCACCTTCCCGGCCGCGGTCGCGGCGATCGGCGAGGACGACCGATTCTCCGTGGTCTCCACCGATGTGGCGCCCGCCCCCGGCTGGACCGGTAAGACCGCCGCGTGTGCGCGGCTGGCCGAAATCGCCGGTGTCACCACCGATTCCGCGGATCCGCCACCGGGGGCCCTGGTCTTTCTCGACGCCGATGTCCGGCTGCGGCCGCGCGCGATCGCGGCGGCGGTCAGCGAATTGCGCCGCAGTGGTGCGGGTCTGGTGACGCCGTGGCCCTGCCAGCGATCCGGATCGATCGCCGAGACCCTGGTCCAGCCGCTGCTGTGCTGGTCGTGGGCCAGCACCCTGCCGGTGCGGATCGCGGATCGAAGTCTGCGGCCTTCGACGGCCGTATCGTGCGGCCAGTTCCTGGTCTTCGACGCGATGGTCTACCGGGCCGTCGGCGGGCACGCCGCGGTGGCGGGAGCGATCACCGAGGATCTGGCGTTGGCGCGGACCCTGCGCCGGGCCGGCCATCGCACCACACTGGTGGCCGCCGGAGGTCTGGCGAGCACCCGAATGTACCGGGGCGCAGGGGAACTCGAGCAGGGTTACTCCCGCTGGCTGTGGTCGGCCTACGGTTCCACGGCCGGTGCGCTCGCCGTGGACGCCGCGGCGACGGTCACCTATGTACTGCCCGCATTGGCCGCGGTTCTCGGTACCGGACGGCTGCGCCGCACCGGGGCCCTCGGCTACGGGCTCGGGGTCGCGGGGCGCCTGCTGGCTCGTTCGCTGGAGTCCGGGACCGGCCCGTGCGGCGCCGATATGGCCGCGGCGCTCGCGCATCCGGTGTCGGTCGGCGCCTACCTGCGCCTGTCGGCGCGATCGCGGCGATCGCGCCGGCGCGGCACACTCACGTGGAAGGGACGGCCGGTGATCAGGGCACCGAGGTGATGCCGACGGTCGGCAGGAACAGGCAGGTGCGGTCGCCGTTGCGGACGGTGCCGAACATCGCCGCCAGCACCGTGCCGGAACCGGTGTCCACCGGCACCGCGCGCACCCCTCCGACCGGCAGCGCGGAGAGGAAGAAGTCGCGTATCCCCTTTTCGAAGGCAGGGCGCACCTCGGGCGGAAGGGTCGGCGGGATCATCGAGTCGACGATCCGCGATATCGGGCCCATGGCCGCGAAGCCCCCGCGGCCGGTCGAGGCGTTGAACCACGCGACCTGCATACCGGAGGTGTCGGCACTGTCGGGGCCGAGGCCGTAGGGAACGAAGGCGAACATCGTCTGCCCCGCTTTCACCGCGGACAGATCCAGTCCCGGTACCGGCACCGCGAGCTTCGGCCACGGTCCCGGCACCCCTCCGGCCAGCGCCGGCACCAGCCCCAGCGTGCTGCCGTCCTGGCAGAACGCCGCCGCCGACGGATACAGGAAGGGCTCGATTCCGAGCTGCTTCAAACTGTCGACCGCGGTCTGATAGGCACCGAGCAAATCTGTGGCCGCGGTCGGTGACCCCGCCGCCGCGACGGCTGCGCGGGGGTCGGGCGGGGCGGCGGTGGCACTCACCGCACTCGCGAAGGTCAGCGCGCCGGTGACGGCGATCGCGGCGGAAAAACGGACGACACTGTTCACCACGGTCATCGAATCTCCTGTGTAGTTGCGGGACATCCGCACCAGGTCGGTCAGCGGGCCGTATGGGCACGACGCGCCGCCTCCGCGTCATCACGGTGCAGAGACGGTACCGCCGACCGCCGCGAATCCCCGGCAACTCGCCGGTGTGGCGTAGATCAGGCGCTGACAGCCGCCGGGGTCACCGTGTATCCGAGATTGGTGAGCACCTCGGTGGTCGCCTTGGCGAAGTTCAGGGTGATGAAGTGCAGGCAGGGGGCACCCTCGTCGATCAGCCGCTGCCCGATCTCGGTGGCGATCTCGATACCCGCTGCGCGCACGGCGTTGCGGTTGGCCTCCGGGTCGCTACCGGCCGCGCGTTCCAAGCGCTGCATCACCCCGGCCGGCAGCGCCCGGCCGGACAATTCCTCGGCCCGCTGCACGGTGCGCAGGGAGGTGATCGGCATCAGTTCCGGGATGATGGGCTTGATGCCCTGCTCGGTGTCGCAGGCCGCCACCCGATCCCGCAGGCGCAGATAGTGGTCCACGTCGAAGAACATCTGGGTGATCGAATACTCCGCTCCCGCACGCAGTTTCGACACCAGATGGCGGGTGTCGTGGTCGAGGTCCGGCGAGCGGTGGTGCCCCTGTGGGAAGGAGGCCACCCCGACGTGGAAGTCGCCGAGCCCGCACACCATGCGGACAAGTTCCTCGGCGTACTCCACACCCTCGGGATGTTTGGTCCACTCCCCCAGTGGATCGCCCGGCGGATCACCGCGCAGGACGAGCATATTGCGGATGCCGGCATCGGCGTAGCTGCCGATGATGGACCGCAGCTCGCTCACACTGTGCCCGACCGCGGTGAGATGGGCGACGGTGAGCAGCGTGGTCTCGCGGGCCAGCTGACCGGTGATCCGGGCGGTACGATCCCGGGTCGAACCGCCCGCGCCGTAGGTCATCGACACGAACGCCGGATGCATCCGCTCGAACTCGCGGGCCGCGCGCCACAGCCGGGCCTCGGCCGCCTCGTCGCGCGGCGGATTGAATTCCACCGAGAAGGGAATGGTGCCGTCGGAGCGGGGCCGCAACTGCCCCACGACGGAGGGAGTTCCGGAAACCTGCGGCGTCCGGGAAGGTCGGCCAGGGGTCGATCGTCCCCGTGCGTTGTCGAAACTCACCGGCTCAGTCTAGTAGGAGCGCAGGTACCGGCGGTCCGCCACGGTCTCGCTCGCTTCGGAACCACGAGCCGGTTCACCCGGGGTCCGACCGGCTGCGACCGGGCTCACGCCGCGGCGACGGTCCTGCCGGGCGATGGAACCGACGCAGTAAGGTTCTGGTGGTCCGGTGGGCCTGGCCGCTGTGGCCGGTTCCCGTGGCGCACCGGAGTTGGTTCCGGCCCGCCCGTTTCGGCCCGCCGAGGGAAACTATCTGGAGGTTGCGTTGTCCGTTGGTCCGGCCGGCCCGGCACGTCCGGCGACGAACGATTCCGCGGCACTGGTGCACGCGGTCGAGCAGGCGCTGACCGGCTTCTTCGCCGGTCGCGGTGAATTGGTCACGGAGTTGGGACCGGTATTCGTCGACGCCACCGCGGCCCTCGAGGATTTCGTCCTGCGCGGCGGTAAGCGCACCCGTCCCGCGTTCGCATGGACCGGCTGGCTGGGCGCCGGCGGCGATCCCGGCGGAGCCGACGCCCAGGCGGTGCTCACCGCCTGCTCCGCCCTGGAACTGGTGCAGGCGTGCGCGCTCGTCCACGACGACATCATTGATTCCTCCCGCACCCGGCGCGGATTCCCCACCGTGCATGTGGATTTCGAACGCCGCCACCGCGAGCGCGGCTGGGGCGGGGATTCCGCGCACTTCGGCGTGAGCGTCGCCGTTCTGCTCGGTGATCTCGCCCTGTCGTGGGCCGACGATATGGTCGCCGCCGCCGGACTCGATCCCGAGGCCCGTGCCCGGTTCGCCCCCGTGTGGGCGGCCATGCGCACCGAGGTGATGGGCGGTCAGTTGCTCGATGTGCACGGCGAGGCCGGCGCCGACGATTCGGTCGCGGCCGCGCTGCGGATCAACCGGTACAAGACCGCCGCCTACACCGTCGAGCGGCCCTTGCACCTGGGGGCGGCACTGGCCGGCGCCGACGCGGAACTGATCGCGGCGTACCGGGAGTTCGGCACCGATATCGGGATCGCGTTCCAGCTGCGCGATGATCTGCTCGGCGTCTTCGGCGATCCCGCTGTCACCGGTAAACCCTCCGGTGACGATCTGCGCGAGGGCAAGCGCACCGTGCTCGTGGCCGAGGCACTGCGCCACGCCGACGCCACGGATCCGGCCGCGGCGGGACTGCTGCGCGAGTCGCTCGGCACCGACCTGAGCCCCGAGCAGGTCACCCGGCTGCGCGCCATGATCACCGATCTGGGTGCCGTCGACGATGTGGAACGACGCATCACCGAACTGACCGAACGAGGACTCGGCGCCCTGGCCGCCAGCTCGGTCACCCCGGAGGCGGGCGCCCGGCTGCGCGCGATGGCCGTGGCGGCGACCCGGCGCGTGGCATGAGAACCGTTGCGGGGCAGACTGATCGAATCGTGGTGGTGGGCGCCGGACTGTCCGGCCTGGCCGCCGCGCTGCATCTGACCGGCGCGGGCCGCGCGGTCACCCTGATCGAACGCGCCGACCATCCCGGCGGCCGGGTGGGGTTCCACCGCGGCCCCGACTACGAGATTGATTCCGGCGCCACCGTGCTCACCCTGCCGGGCCTGGTCGACGAGGCGCTGGCGGCGGTCGGCTCCGATGCCGCGGCGCACGACCTGCGGATTCACCCCGTGGATCCGTCGTACCGGGCACGTTTCGCCGACGGCACGATCATCGGCGTCCACGCCGACCCCGACGCGATGGCCGCCGAGGTCCGGCGTACCTGCGGCGCCGCGGAAGCGGACCGCTACCTGGAACTTCGCCACTGGCTGGCGCGGATCTACACCGCGGCCTACAGCGAGTTCATGGACACCAATTTCGATTCGCCACTGGATATGCTGCGGATCCCGGCCAAGCGGGCGGCACTGTGGGATCTGGTGCGGCTCGGCGCGTTCGGCCGGCTGGGGCCGCGCGTGCGTCGCATTCTGCGTGATCCGAAACTGGCGCGGCTGTTCACCTTTCAGGCGCTGTACGCGGGTACCGCACCCGCTCAGGCGCTGGCGGTCTACGGCACGATTCCGCATATGGACACCTCGCTGGGGGTGTACTTCCCGGTCGGCGGGATGCGCGCGGTCACCGCGGCACTGGCGGCGGCGTTCACCGGCGCCGGTGGGCGGCTGGAACTGAACTGCGAGGTCACCGCGATCGACTATCGCGACGGGCGGGCACATCGCGTCCGGACCGCCGACGGCCGGGATTTCGACTGCGACGCAGTGGTGCTGACCACCGATCTGGGATCGCTGGACCGGTTCGGCATCCACCGCCGCCGCCCGCTGCGTGCCTCACCGTCGGCGGTCGTCGCACACGGCACCGTTCCGGCCGAGGTCGCGGCGCAGTGGCCGGTCCAGGCACATCACACCATCGACTTCGGGCAGGAATGGGATCGCACCTTCCGCGAACTCGCGGCCCGGCGCGGCCGCGGACGGCTGATGAGCGACCCGTCGCTGCTGCTGACCCGCCCGGCGCTGTCGGATCCCACCCAATTCGTCGAGCGTGTCACCGGAACCCACGAGCCGCTGTCGCTGCTGGCGCCGTGCCCGAATCTGCGTGCGGCCCCGCTGGATTGGCATCGCGTCGGGCCCGCTTATCTGAGCGAACTGCTGAAAGTACTGGAGTCGCGGGGCTATCGCGGGATCGTCGACCACTTCACCGTCGACCACCTCGACACCCCGCAGACCTGGCACGATCGCGGCATGATCGCCGGAACTCCGTTCTCGGCCGCACATCTGTTCCGCCAGACCGGCCCCTTCCGCACACGCAACCTCGCACGCACCCCGGCCAATGTCGTGCTGGCCGGGTGCGGCACCACACCGGGTGTCGGGGTGCCGACGGCCCTGTTGTCGGGAAAACTGGCCGCCGAACGTGTTGCCGGCTCCTTCCGGCACGTCGTCGGCGCCACCGCGCCGACCGGCGCGCTAGGGTTGCCGGCAAACCATTAAACTGGCCCGCGACCGATCACTCACCGCGGTCCCCGACCGCACGACAATCCCGGGGGGAAGACGAATGATGCCGACCCCCGATATGGATACCGCACCCGTGACAACACCCGTGACCAGCGCGGTCACCACGGCACCGGTGGCGACGATGCCGGTACCCGAACCCGCCGCGCACACTGCGCGCTGGTGGATCCGCTGGGCCGGTGACTTCTTCCGCAGTCCCGAGGGCCATGCCGCACTGCTCGGCTTCTGGGGCGCGGTCATGATCACCGCGGGCGGCCTCGGCGCCGGTGCGGTACGCCGCAACGATCCGCTTCTGGAAGCGGCCCATCTGTCCTGGCTGCGGTTCGGCCACGGCTACGCGCTGGCCACCATCGTGGTGTGGCTGGGCGTGCTGTCGATGATCGTCGCCTGGGTCCGGTTGGGACGCATCACCATCGGCACCGGCCCCTATCGCGGCACCGACCGGCCGGCCAGCACCGTGACGCTGAACGAGCTGCGCGTCACCGTGGGCATCTGGATCCTGCCGCTGCTGTTCGCGGTCCCGATGTTCAGCCAGGACGTGTACTCCTATCTGGCACAGGGCGCGCTGCTGCGCGACGGTTACGACCCTTACACCGTCGGGCCCGTGGTGAACCCCGGTGTGCTGCTGGACAATGTCAGCCCGGTGTGGACCACCACCACCGCCCCGTACGGTCCGATCTTCCTGCTGATGGGACAGGCCATCACCAGCATCACCGGTGACAATGTGGTGGCCGGAACCATCGCGATGCGGCTGGTCATGCTGCCCGGCCTGGCGCTGATGATGTGGGCCGTCCCACACATGACCAAACATCTCGGCGGAAAACCCACTGTGGCGCTGTGGCTCGCGGTGCTCAATCCGCTGGTGCTCATCCATCTCATCGGCGGTGTGCACAACGAGATGCTGATGGTCGGCCTGATGGCCGCCGGTATCGCGCTCGTACTCGAACGCCACCATGTCGCCGGTGTGGTGGTGGTCGCGATCGGTGTGGCGATCAAGGCGACCGCGGGCATCGCGCTGCCGTTCCTGGTGTGGATCTGGATGATTCACGAACGCGAGCGACGGGCGGCCGAGAACAAGGGACCGCTGCCGCATCCGATCCGGACCTTCGCCAAGATCGCCGGGCTCGGAGTGTCGGTATTCGCGGTGGTGTTCGTCGCCGCCTCGGCCGCCGCCGGCGTCGGAATCGGCTGGCTGACCGCGCTGTCGGGCTCGAAGAAGATCATCAACTGGCTGTCGCTGCCGACCATCATGGCGCATATGGTCACGTGGGTGACACCGTTCAGCCTGGGTGAGGTCCTGGTGGTGACGCGCGGACTGTGCGCGGTCGCCCTGGTGGGCATTCTGATCTGGACGTGGTGGCGCTACCGCAACACCGAACGGCAGGCGGTGATGGGCATTCTCATCGCCTTCGTCGCCATCGTGATCCTGTCCCCCGCGGCACTGCCCTGGTACTACTCGTGGCCGCTGGCGCTGGCCGCCGGTTTCGCCATGTCGACTACCACGCTGATGGTGCTGGTGGGCCTGTGCACCTGGTTGATGCTGGTGTTCCAGCCGGGCGGATCGATCGGCCTGTACAGCGTCTGGCATGTCGCCGCGGCCACCTTCGTCGCGGTGGTGGCGGCGTTGTCGCTGCGCAAGGTGGATCCGCTGCGATTGCGCGCGGATTCGGCCCGATCCAAACAATGACCGTCCGCGACGCCGAGCTGGCTGCCGCGTACCGGCACTGCAAGGCGATCGCCGCCGAATACGGGCGTACCTATTTCCTGGCGACCCGGCTGCTGTCGGCGCCGCGCCGCAGCGCGGTGCACGCGCTCTACGCCTTCGCCCGCGGCGTCGACGATATCGTCGACCATCCCGCAGGTTCGGCCCGGCAGGCGATCACCCGGCTCGACGATATCGAGCGCCGTTTGCGTGCGGCGCTGACCACCGCGAGTGGCTCACCGCACCTCGTGTCCCATCAGGATGCGGTGGAGATGGCGCTGATCGATACCATCGGCCGGTATCGCATTGCGCCCGAGCATTTCTGGGTCTTCCTCGATGCCATGCGGATGGACATCCCGGGCAGCCCGTTGTTCCGCGACCGCTACGCCGACATGTCCGAGCTGCGGGAGTATATGCGCGGTTCGGCCGCGGCGATCGGACTGCAGTTGCTGCCCGTCCTGGGCACCGTCGTCCCGGTCGCCGACGCCGAACCCGCGGCCGCCGCATTGGGTGAGGCGTTCCAGCTCACCAACTTCCTGCGGGATGTGGCTGAGGATCTCGATCGCGGGCGCGTCTATCTGCCGGCCGATGAACTGGCCGTCTTCGACGTGGACGAGGAACTGCTCGCGCACTGCCTGCGCACCGGCCGCACCGAATCCCGCGTGCGCCGGGCCCTCGCCCATCTCATCGCCACCAATCGCGCGCTCTACCGGACCGCCGCGGCGGGCATCGATCTGCTGCAACCACGGGTCCGGCCCGCCATCCGCACCGCCGCGGTGCTCTACGCCGAGATCCTCGGCGAGATCGAGCGCAGCGACTACGCCGTCTTCGATCGGCGCGCCACCGTTCCGGCGCGCCGGCGGTTGCGAGTCGCCGCCGCCGAGTTCGGCGCGGGTCTGCGGCCGCGGATACCGTTGCCCCACACCCTCGCATCACGGAAGGCGTGAACCATGCCCCTGCGCTCGCACCGGAATATCGCATGTATCGCGGCGATGATCGCGGGTACCGCGGTCGCGGCGGCGACGGTCGTCACCGCACAGGCCGGCCCGGCCGCGGAACGGTATGTGGCACTGGGCAGTTCGTATGCGTCCGGACCGGGTATCGCGCCGGTCGCAGATACCGGATGCGCGCGGTCGGGGCAGAATTATCCACATCTGCTGGCGGCGGCTCGCGGGCTGGATCCGGTCGACGTCACATGTGCGGGCGCGACGACGGCCGACATCCTGAACCGGGCGCAGCGGACACCCGACGGCCGGACCGTCCCGCGGCAGATCGACGCGGTGACCCCGGATACCGGTCTGGTGACGGTCACCATCGGCGGGAACGACGTGGGTCTGGTCGGGGGGATGATCGCCGGTAGCTGCGGCCCGGCGATCGCGCAGGCGGTTCCGGCCGCCGGGAACGCGGCCCGCGCGGCCTGCGCCACGGTGACCGGCGAGCAGAAGCAACCGGCTCCCGCCGATTTCGAGGCGCTGTCGCGCTCACTCACCGATATCGTCGGCGCGATCCGTACGCGCGCACCGCACGCCCGCATCCTGCTGGTGCAATATCTGCCGGTGGTGGACTCGCACGCCACCACATGTGCCGCGGTCGCGCTCGACGCGCAGTCCGCGGCGGCCGCACGCCGCACCTACGACGGCCTGCTCGCGGTGACCCGCGCGGTGGCCGAGGCCGCCGGCACCGGCGTCACCGCGGTCGAGGTGCCGGACGCCGAGGAACACACGGCGTGCTCGGCCGCCGGCTGGACCGACGGATTCCACTTCCCCACCGTGACCGACCCCACCACCGTGGCCGGCTCGTATCACCCGAACCGGGCGGGCATGACGGCAGTCGCCACCGAAATCAACAACCACCTCCGCTGAAGACACCCGGACCTGTAGGACGGCACCTTCGCGCACGAACGGGCAAGCAGTGCTGAACCAGCGGCCCGGCATCCGACGAGCAGCGGGCGCGAGCCGACCCTCGATCAGAAGGGTTCGGCGGCCGCGCGGCGGATGACCTCACGCGCCAGCTGGCCGTGCAAGGCGTCGATGGGCCGGCCGGGCAGCGTGTCGTCGGCGGTGTAGACCCATTGCAGGATCTCCTCGTCGCTGTATTTCGCGTCCCGCATCACCGTGAGAAGGCCGGGCAGGAATCTGGTGACCTCACCGGAGGAATCGAAGAAATCCTTCGGGATACCGGCGATACCGCCGCGCCGGATCGCGATCAACTGGTGATCGCGCAGCATCTGATGCACTTTGGTCACCGCGATACCGAGCTGATCGGCCACATCCGGTAACGGGAGCAGGGTCACCGATTCGGGAACGACATCATCGCTGCAGGGAAATGCACTCACCTGCACAACGGTAGCCGGTCCACTTCGGAATACGTCGTGCGCCCGGATTCGGTCCCGCGTATGCACGTCACGGGGGACCCCGGCGGCGCGCGCCTATACGATCGGGTGTGCCGTCGTGGGGGCGGCATCCGCTAGGTGAAATTCGGAGGACCGCAGTTGATCGGCCAGATGCTGGACGGGCGCTACCGCATCGATGCGCCGATCGCGCGCGGTGGGATGTCGATGGTTTTCCGGGGGGTGGACACCCGGCTGGACCGGCCGGTGGCGATCAAGGTGATGGACCCGAAGTTCTCCGGTGATCCGCAGTTCCTGACCCGCTTCGAATTCGAGGCCAGATCGGTTGCCAAGCTCAAACACCCGTCACTGGTCTCGGTCTACGACCAGGGCATCGACGGGGAGTACCCGTTCCTGATCATGGAGTTGGTGGAGGGCGGCACGCTACGCGAGCTGCTGCGCGAACGGGGGCCGATGCCGCCGCACGCGGTGCGCGCGGTGGCCGAGCCGGTACTGCGCGCGATCGGTGTCGCCCATGCCGCCGGCCTGGTGCATCGCGATATCAAACCGGAGAATGTGCTGATCTCCGATGCGGGCGAGGTGAAGATCGCCGATTTCGGCCTGGTCCGCGCGGTCGCCGGTTCGAATATGACCTCCGCCAGCGTCATCCTCGGCACCGCGGCGTATCTGTCGCCCGAACAGGTGACCTCCGGAAGTGCCGACGCTCGTAGCGACGTCTACTCCTTCGGCATTCTGATCTTCGAATTGCTCACCGGACGGGCGCCCTTCACCGGTGACACCTCGCTGTCGATCGCCTATCAGCGGGTCGAGAAGGATGTCCCGAGCCCGAGTGAGTTTATCGATGGCGTCCCGCCGGAGATCGACGAGCTCGTCGCGCGGGCCACCGCGCGCGAACCCGCGCACCGCTTCGCCGACGCCACCGAGATGGCGTCCGAACTGCACCGGGTGGCCACCGTCCTGCAACTGCCCGACTACCGGGTGCCCGCGCCCCGGGAATCGGCCGAACATCTGTCCTCGCGCTACCGGATCCCGCAGATGCCGGCCACGGGCGGCGAATATGCCGGTCCGGTCACCGAGGCGACGACCAGGCTGGCCGCCGAACCCGGCCATACCCGGGTCATGACCTCGCAGCACGCGGTGCCCGAAGCCGACTTCGATCAACACCAGCCCCCGCAACCGCCACATCGCCAGGAATTCATTCCCGATCGGGGTGGGTCGCGCCGCCGGGTGCTGATCTGGGCGGCCGTGGTGGTGGTGCTGGCGCTGCTGCTCGGGATCGGCGGCTGGTGGCTGGGTGTGGGGCGGTATTCATCGGTACCACCGATCGCCGGGATGAGCTCCGAACAGGCCACCACAACCTTGAAGAACGCCGGTTTCGACACGGCGGTGCGCGAGAAGGCGTCCGACATCATTCCCGTCGGCGGAGTGGTGGGCACCGATCCCTCCGCCGGTGCCAAGGTGCTGAAAGGGTCGACGGTCGCCGTCCTGGTCTCCAGCGGGCAGCCGCATGTCCCGCAGTTCCAGCCCGGCCAGGATACGAAGACGGTGAATCAGCTCATCCGCGACGCCGGGCTGCAACCCGTCGACGCCGGTGAGCAGCCCAGCACCGCGCCCAAAGGATCGGTGGCACAACTGGATCCGGCCCCGGGCACCGTGCTGCCGACCGGCGCGCAGGTGAAGGTCTACCGCAGTAAGGGATCACAGCCGGTGAAGATGCCGGATGTGCGCGGCAAAACCGTGGAGGAAGCCAAATCCGTCCTGCAGACCGCCGGAATCACGGTTGCGGGAACACGTGAGGAATTCGACGGCAGAGTGACGTCGGGGCAGGTCTCGGGCAGCGATCCCGCCGCGGGCACGCAACTGCTGTCGGGCACCTCGGTGACCTTGCTGGTCTCCAACGCGGTTCAGATTCCGGATGTGACAGGCAAGAACGCCAAGGTGGCCCGCACCGAACTCGAGGGCCTGGGCCTGAAGGTCGTCCTGAATCAGGTGTTCACCGGTGACCGCGGCACCGTCCGGGTGCAGTCGCCGTTCGCCGGGTCGAATGTCGCCCCCGGGGCCACGGTCACCCTCACCGTGCTGCCGTTCTGATCCGGGCCGGTCTCACCCCAGCACGCCGCCCACGTCGGCACCACCGAGCAGTTCGGCCGCGCTGACACCGAGTCGTTCACTGGCCAGGTCGAGGGCCTGCTGCAACACCGCGCTGGCGCTGCCGCCGACGACCTGCGACTGCTCCAGGCGACCGTTACCGCGTACCACCCGCAACCGGCATCGCCAGGCGATGCCGGCACGGTCGACCTCCGGGCGCTCGATCACGACCGTGACCGGCGCCCCGTCGATCTCGAGTACGTGTTCCGCGAGCGGAGTGATCTGCCTTTCCGAAGCTCGACCAGCGACGATGGAACGATCTGCGGGTGAACGCAATCCTCTGGCTACCGAAATGCCCTGCATGGCGATCCTCTCCGAACATGTCCCGCGCAGCCCTGGTGCCGCTGCAGTCTCACGTCTGGAAACCTAACGCAGGTTTCGCAGTTCAGCAACCGAACAGTTAACTTTTAGGGATCATGTCACGATCGCGCCACGGGTCGACCGGTCAACCGACCGCCAGCAAGGGAGTACCTGTTTCCGGGTCGTTGACCGCGACCACCGCGGCGGTCGTGAACACCTCCACCGGTACCCCGCCGATACTCGGACTGATATTGGTGGTGATCTGAGCGGCCGCGGCCACCGGGGCGTACCCGCGCGAAACCTCGAAGTCCCAGGCGATCTCGTAGCCCCAGCAGATATTGAAGATCAGCAGTCGGCTACCGTCGCGCAGCACCACCTCCGACGGTATGCCGTCGCGGTCGCGATCGCGCAGCAGTCGCAGGATGGTGCGGTCGGCGCTGCCGATCCGCATCGCACTCTGCGCGCTGGCAGGAACATCCCCGCGCGCGCGGCCGTCACCGGGCGCCGGAGCCTCATCGTTACGAAATACGAGATCCACTACGCTCGTTCCGTCACCGCAGCATCTCGGCGACCAGGAATGCCAGCTCCAGCGACTGCTGGGTATTCAGGCGTGGATCGCATGCCGTCTCGTACCGATTCTCCAGGTCCAGGTCGGAGATGTCCTGGGCACCACCGAGACATTCGGTGACGTTCTCTCCGGTCAACTCGATGTGCAGGCCGCCCGGATGGGTGCCCAGTGCGTGATGGACCTCGAAGAACCCCTGCACCTCGTCGACGATGCGGTCGAAGTGCCTGGTCTTGTAACCGGTGGAGGATTCGTGGGTGTTGCCGTGCATGGGATCGCACTGCCAGATCACCTGATGCCCGGTGGCCCGCACCTTCTCGATGATCGGCGGCAGGACCTCGCGCACCTTGTTGTTGCCCATCCGTGCCACCAGCGTGAGCCGGCCGGGCTCATTGTTGGGGTCGAGGCGCTCGACATATTCGACCGCCTGATCCGGCGTGGTGGCCGGGCCGATCTTGATACCGATCGGATTGGCGAGCAGTTCGGCGAAGGCCACGTGGGCACCGTCGAGTTGACGGGTCCGCTCCCCGATCCACAGGAAATGCGCCGACAGGTCGTAGAGCACCGGTTCGCCGGCGGCGTTGTGGGCCAGGCGCAGCATCGCGCGCTCGTAGTCGAGAACCAGCGCCTCGTGGCTGCAGTAGATCTTGGCCGACTGCAGGCTCGGATCCTGCACCCGGCAGGCCTTCATGAAAGCCAGGCCGCGATCGATCTCGGAGGCCATCTGCTCGTAGCGGGCGCCCGCGGGCGACTTGGCGACGAAATCGCGGTTCCAGTCGTGCACCTTGTGCAGATCGGCCATCCCGGCACCGGTGAGCGCGCGCACCAGATTCATCGCGGCACTGGCGTTGGCGTAGGCGCGCACCAGCCGGGAGGGATCGTGTTCGCGCAGTGCGCCTTCGGCGACCAGGGAGTTGACCATATCGCCGCGATAGGACCTGAGCCCCAGCGCATCGACATCGGAGGAACGCGGTTTCGCGTACTGACCCGCGATCCGGGCCACCTTCACCACCGGCAGGCTCGCGCCGTAGGTCAGCACGACTGCCATCTGCAGCAGCGTGCGGATATTGCCGCGGATATGCGGCTCGGTGTTGTCGGCGAAGGTTTCCGCGCAGTCACCGCCCTGCATAAGGAACGCCTCGCCGCGGGCCACCTCGGCCAGGTGCAGGCGCAGCTCCTCGACCTCCGCGGGCACACACAGCGGCGGCACACTCTCGAGGACGGTGCGCATGGTTTCGGCCTGCTCCGGGTCCCAGGACGGCTGCTGGAGGGCGGGGCGGGCAAGTGCGTCGTCGAGGCGCCGACGGAGCTCGTCGGGCAACGGCGGCAGTTCCGGCAAGCGATCGATCGGTACGTCGACGGTCCAGTTCACCAGATCAGAATACGGACCGCGCGCAATCGCCGGGTAACCCGGAGGGTAGGGGGCGATGAATGGGCTCGGACCGGCGGGGCCGTACCCTCGAGCGCGAGCCGGACCCGACGGTCCGGCGGCCAACTCGCCACGCCAGCACACGACGAACCGGGAAAGGCACAACCGGGTGAAATATTTTTACGACTCGGAATTCATCGAGGACGGCACGACGATCGAACTGATCTCGATCGGTGTGGTCTGCGAAGACGGTCGGGAATATTACGCGGTGTCGACCGACTTCGATCCGGAGCGGGCCGGGCAGTGGGTACGGCGCAATGTGCTGCCGAAACTTCCCTCGCCGTCGTCGCCGCTGTGGCGCAGCCGGCAACGCATTCGCGACGATCTCTACAACTTCCTGATCCCGCGCCCCACGGTCCGTCCGGAGTTGTGGGCGTGGGTCGGCGCCTACGATCACGTCGCGTTGTGTCAGCTGTGGGGCTCCATGGTGGACCTGCCGACGGCAATGCCGCGCTACACCAACGAATTACGGCAGCACTGGGATCAGCACGGCCGGCCGGAGTTGCCACCGGTCCCGGCCGACGCGCACGACGCGCTCGCCGATGCACGGCACAATCTCGCCAAGTACGAGGCGATCGAGGCATTCCGCCGCAGCGGCGCGGTGATCGACAAGCGCTGAACATACGACCGCGGCCCCGGCTGATGAGCCGGGGCCGCAGTATGTTCGTGATGCCGGATCAGCTCGCGAGAGCCTCCGGGATCCGCTCCGCCTCGGGTCGGCTGCCCGAGGGCGCATCCTTCTTCAGGCTGGCGGCGTAGACATCGACGTATTCCTGTCCCGACATCCGCATCAGCTCGTACATGATCTCGTCGGTGACGGCACGCTCGACGAAACGGTTACCGCCCATTCCCTCGTAACGCGAGAAGTCGATCGGCGCACCGAATTTCACGGTGACGCGACGCCGCCGCCAGCGGAACGGTCCGGGCGGGCACACCTCGTCGGTGCCGATCAGCGACACCGGAATCACCGGGACGCCGGTCTCCAGGGCGAGGCGTGCCACACCGGTCTTGCCCTTGTACAGACGGCCGTCGGGTGAGCGCGTGCCCTCCGGGTACAGGCCCACCATGCGGCCCTCGCCGAGAAGTTTGCGCGCGGCGTCGAGCGCGGATTCCGCGGCACTGGCACCGCTGCGGTCGATCGGATACTGGCCGGCGCCGGAGAAGAAGAATTTCTGCAGCCGGCCCTTGAATCCGGGGGTGGTGAAATATTCGGCCTTCGCGAGATAGGTGATCCGGCGCGGGCTCAGCAATGGGGTGAACAACCAGTCGGTGAACGACAGATGATTACCGGCGAGGATGACTGCTCCGTCGGCGGGGATATTCTCCACGCCCTCGACCTTGGGACGGTTGTACACGTGCATGAAGGGCCCGACCAGCACGAATTTGAGCAGCCAGTAGAACATTGCGTCCTTTCCCCTGTTGATTGTCGAACGGGACCGGCCTCATCGCGGGCGCCTCCGTCGGACCCGACTCTACCGCCGCCGACCTGCTGCGACCAACCCCACACGAGGTATTTCACATGCACGAAATCACAGCGGTGAATTTGGGTACCCGTCAGCCGCTTCCCCGAACGAAAACGGACCGGGTGTCGAAGAATCGGCGGTCCGCCGGTGCGATCTCCCCGAATCTGCCCCGATGCATCCCGGGCGAATCGTCACTCGCGTCCCGCGGCGGTACGTGCCCGGCCGCGCGACGACCGACCGCGATCGGTGGTGGCCCGGCGTTCGCCACCGGCGTCCAGCGCGGCGCGCGCCAGTTCGGCCGCGCCGATCATGCCGGCTGCCTCACCGAGCTGGGTGGTGCGGATGCGGGCCAGCGGGCGATGCCGGCCACCGGTGATCGCGGCGGCATAGTGCTCGCGCGCGTCATCGAGGAACAACGGCGCCGAGGAGCCGACCCCGCCGGCGATGACGATCAGATCCGGATCGAAGATATCGCTGACGAAGGCGAGCCCCAGCCCCAGCCAGCGCGCGAAATCGGCCATTACGTGCATTGCCACCGGATCACCGTCCTGAGCCGCGCCCGCGACCCGGCGCCCGGTCAGCGATCCGGGATCGCCCGCCACCTCGCGGGCGAGGATCGTCGAGCGCATCGGGTCGGTGGCCAGCATCTCGATCGCGGTATCCACCAGCGCGGTTCCGCTGCAATAACGTTCCCAGCAGCCGCGTTTACCGCACGGGCACACCCGCCCGTGCGGTATCACCTGCAGATGCCCGAGTTCCGGCGCGACACCGTAACTCCCGCGATAGAGCCGGCCCTCGAGCAGCAGCGCCGCGCCGATCCCGGTGCCGATGGCGACCAGCACACCGTTGTGCGCACCGGCCGCCGCGCCGAACCGGTACTCCGCCCACATGGCGGCGTTGGCATCGTGCTCGAGGATGACCGGCAAGCCCAGCCGCCGGGTGAGCCGCCCGGCCACTTCGGTGTCCTCCCACGGCAGATGCGGTGCGAACCGGACGGTGGTCCGGGATTCGTCGACGAATCCGGCGACCGCCAGCCCGACAGCGCCGATCTCGTGCCGCGCGCACAGTTCTCGCACCGCGCGATCGAGGCCGTCCTCGAGCGCCGGAGCCGAATGCGGGGTGGGCGCCTGCACGGTGTCGAGTACCTCGCCGGTCCCGTCGACAACCGAGGCGCGGATATTGGTGCCGCCGACATCGATGCCGACGGTCAGCGGAATCTCACGTCCCACCCGGGTGGTCATTTCTTGATCCGCACCGGGATGGGGATGTAGCCGGGCCGGTCGTCCGCCGAGTGCCGCCCGCGCCCGGCGCGTTTCGCCGTACGCCCCGTCGCATCGTCGCGAACCCGCCCGGCCCCGACAGAGCCGGCATCGTCGGTTCCGGTACGAGAACCCTTCTCGCGCAAGCGATCCGCACCCGTGTCGTCGCCCGTGGTCTCGGATCCCGAATCCGCGGGAGTGCCGGATTCCTCGGCGAGGTCGTCGGGCAGCAGCGGTTCCACCGGAACTCCGGCCAGCGCCTCGCGCAGTACCGTCACGATCGCGGTGCCGTGATCGGCCACCGCCGCCACCACGTCGTGGTGTTCACCGCGAACCAGGGCCGCGGCCGCGCAGACCGGGCACCAGCTGCAGCTGTCCCATTCACGGTTGTCGGCGGCCGCGCGGCGCAGGGTGGGCTCGATACGTTCGAGCAGCATCTCGGCGAGTGCGCGCAATTCCGTGGCGAATTCGCCGAAGGTCTCCTCGTCGGAGTGGGCGTGGGTCATCGCGGCCAGACTTCCGGATCGGGCCGGAATCGCACGACGAGGTGCTCACCGTCTAGGTCGGCGCCCTCGACCGTGCATCGCCGCAATACCGGTGCCAGGCGTAGCCGCCGCCGGACCCCGTCCGCTCCCACGATCACATCGTCCTCCACTCGTCCCAGTCGCAGCGTGCCCGGGTCGACCACGGGCAGGCGCAGCCGCAGCGTGAAAACCGATTCCAGCCCGGTGCCCGATTCCCACCGCACCTCCGGCTCCCCTGCCGCCTCGCCGGATTCCGGCGTCGCTTCGCCCAGCATAGGGTCTGACGGCCCGGTTGCCCGGTTGCCACGGACGGGCAGGGCCTGGGCGAGGACCGCCAGCGCGCGCGGGCCGACCGGTTCCGGTCCGCTGTGGTGGGCGATGGTCACCGCGACATCGGGCATGCGGCGGCGCAGATCGGCGATCACGTCGAGTTGTTCGGTGCGGCGTTGCAGATACCAGTCCACTGCCGGATGCGGCGGTCCCTCCGGCGCGGGCACCGGGGGCAGCACCTTGTTCACCACGACCATGTCCAGGCGCATCCCGAGCAGTGCCGCCGCCGAGCGCACCCGCGAGGACTCGGCGAGCGCGACCCGTTCGGCGCCGGTGACCAGCCGCGCTCCGGTGCGCTGCGGGTCGGCCAGCAGATCCCGGATCGCGGTGACCGCGACGACGATTCGCTCCACCGTCGCCGCCAGGACCGCGCGCCGCACATCGGCGCCGGTCGCGCTGAGCACCCGCGCGTGCGCCGGCCACACCCGTTCCAGATAACCCAGCAGAGTGTCCGGTGCGGTGACGATGCGCAACATATCCGCCGACGGCGGGCAGTCGACGATGATCAGATCCCAGTCCTCCTCCCCGGCGAACTGGGCGATCTCGGTCAGCGCGAGCAATTCCTGCACCCCGGGCAGCCCGGTCAGCTCGGCCGGGTCCAGGGCGGTGAGGTCGACGCCGTGATCGTGATCGGCCCCCGACAGCAGCCGCGCCACATCCCGGAACCGATCCTCCAGCAGGGCAAGGGAATCGATCTCGATGACATCGAATCCGGGCGCGACGGTGACCACCCCGGCCACCGTGCCGGGATCGTGCGCGAAGCGGAAACCCAGTGCGTCGCCGAGAGAATGGGCCTGATCGATCGAGGCGACCAGCACCCGCTGCCCGGCCTGTACCGCCGCGATCGCCGCCGCGCAGGCCAGTGTCGTCTTACCGACTCCGCCCTTGCCGATGAACAGTTCGAGCCGGGTCGTGACGGCTGCCCGGCCGTTCGCGACCCGGGTCAGCCTTCGACCCGTTTCTTGAGTTCCTTGAGGGCCGTATCGGTGATCACCTTCTCGGCTTTGCGCTTGAACATCCCGATCATCGGGATGGTGAGATCCACGGTCAGCTCGTACACCACCTGGGTGGTGCCGTCGGGCTGGTCGATGAGCTCGTAGGTGCCGTCCTGCGCCTTCTGCAACTCACCGCTGACCAGCTTCCAGCTCACCGCCCTGCCGTCCGCGCGCCAGGAATAGGACAGCACATAGGTGTCCTTGACGACGCCGGCGTCCAGCACGAACCGTGCCGTGCGCGCTCGCCCGTCGGGGAAGGTCTCCAGTACGTCCACCGATCGTGCCGCCGACACCCATTCGGGATACGACGGCAGATCGGCGATGACGGCCATCACGCGATCCGAGGGGGCATCGACGATGATCGACCTCTGCGTCCGGTCGGCCATGACTGACAGATTTCCTTTCGACCTAGCGTGACGGCGCCACACCGGCCGGGCGGCCGGCCTCCAGCCGTGCTTTCACCTCGAACGACATCTTCTTGCCCGCCACCCGGCGGGATCTGTTGGCAGCCATCAGGGTCCGCGCCGGCAGCGTGTGCGCGGCGGGCGGTTCGGCGTGCATGAAGTAGTGCAGGATCACCCCGTCCAGCGAGGGTTCGAGCCACACCTCCATGGTGCCTGTCAGCGGGCCCGCGATCGACCAGCGAATCCCCTTGTCGCCCCGATCCTCTCGCACCTCGAGGGTGAGATCGGGCCACCACTGCCGCCACCGGGACCGATCGGCCAGGACCTCGGCGACCGCCGCACCGGGCGCGGCGACGAAGGTTTGATCGGCCACCTGGATGCTGCTCACGGCTGGGGCTCGCTGCGCTCGCTCATGGGAGCCGAGCCTACTGGGTCAGAGCCCGGAGGCGGAAACGGAGTGTCACCACGCAGGGCTCCCCAGTAGGCTCCGATGGATACCGCCTACTGGGTCAGAGCCCGGAGGCGGAAACGGAGTTCGGCTAGTTCACCGGACCGCCGCCCGCGCCGACCGCACCCGCGCCCACCCCGGGATCGAGCAGGGTGCGCAGCCGTGCGCCCCGGGCGTCCCACGCCCACTGCTCGGCGACCCATTCCCGGCCCGCCGCACCCATCCGCGCCGCGGCATCCCGATCGGACAGGATGTCGACGACGGCCGCGGCCACCGCGGTGTCGAGGCGCCCGTCGACCACCGTTCCGGTGCGGCCTTCCAGCACGGTTTCCGGTGCGCCCCCGGAATTTCCGGCGACCACGGGCACCCCGGTGGCCGACGCCTCCAGGTACACGATGCCGAGTCCTTCGACGTCCAGGCCGGCGCCGCGCGTGCGCGACGGCATCGCGAACACATCGCCGATGGTGTGGTGGGCGGCCAGTTCCGCCGCGGGAACGCGCCCGGTGAACACCACGTCCTCGTCGAGGTCCAGTGCGCTCGCGAGCCCCCGCAACCGTTCCTCGTACGGGCCGCCACCGGCGATGACGAGCACCGCACCGTCGATGCGCCGGCGGATTTCGCGCATCGCCGCGATCAGGACGTCCTGGCCCTTGCGCGGGACAAGCCGCGACAGGCACAGCACCGTGGGCCGATCACCGAGTCCGTAGCGCGCGCGCAGTTCCGCGCGCGCGGCCGGATCGGGACGGAACACCGTGCTGTCCACACCGGGAGTCAGATACTCCAGGGCCGCCTGCGCTCCGAAGGCCGAGGCGAATCGGCGGCGGGTGTACTTGCTGACATAGGTGACCACATCGGTGTGGTCGCCGATCACGCGCAGGACCTGGCGCGCACCGGGCAGCATCGACCAGCCGACTTCGTGCCCGTGGGTACTGGCCACGATCCGGTGGGCGCCCAGCCTGCGCAGGGCCGGGGACATCAGTGCCAGCGGAGCCGCGGCGCCGAACCACACGGTGTCGCATCGCTCGTCGCGCAACAGTTTCGCGGCCCGGCGCAGTACCAAGGGGGTCGGCAGCATGAGAGTCGTGGGGTGACGCACCACCTGGAACGGCTGCTGGGCATCGAACCGCAGATGGGAGTCACCGCGCCAGCGCGGAGCGTAGACGACCAGATCCTCCGGTGGTATCCGCAGCGCCAGCGAATGAAGGTACGACTGGATCCCACCCGGCCGAGGCGGAAAATCGTTGGTGATCAACAGCGTGCGGGCCATGGCGCAGAGTCTATGGGGGTGACCGGGGCGCCGCGGGCTCAGGCCGCCACGCGGGCCTTGATCCACTCCTGCCATGCCGCGACGAATTCCGCACGGCCGATGCCGAGGGTGTCGCGCAGCCCGCGGTCGAGGGCCGCGTCGTCCTGCGGTCCGGTGGCCAGCCGCCGGTAGAGGGCGACGAGTTCGGCTTCCCCGAACCGGTCGGCGACGAAAGCATTGGCCGACCAGGCCTGTTCATAGGCCAGCACGGCATCGTTGCCCGGCCCGGGAACGAAGGCGCTTTCGGCGGGCAGGGCGGCGGGCAGCCGACCGGCCCGGGCGTGCGCGGTGACCGTGGGCGCCACCCGGGAGAAGTTGTCGTGACCACCGCGATGGCCGCAGTATTCGGCGAACCCCTCCAGCACCCACTGCGGAGACCCGTCGACGGTGGTGGCGCGCGCGGCGATATGAGTGAGTTCGTGACGCAAAGTTTCTCGTACACCGGCCGGTCCGAGCCGGTGCCCCGCATCGGCCGCGAAGACGATGCGCTGTCCCGTGGGCTGGGTGCCCGGCACGAAGGGGTCGGCGACCGAGGCCGCCGCGACCTCGGCGGATACCGGCGCGGTCGCGTGGGTCAGGGCCGCGAATTCGGAACTGCTGGAAGCGACGGCGACCACGGCCTCGTGCGCCCAGTCCGTTCCCCAGACCTGCGAGACGGCCGTGACCGCGGGCCCCACCTCGCGGGCGAGCTGATCGACGTCGCCGCGCTGATACGGATGCCCCAGCACCACCGACAATCTGCCGTCGTCACCGGAAACCTGTTGTGCGACAACGGGTCCGTATGAGCTCATGACCCGGCGAAGATCGGGGACCTGCGGATCGGCATGGGCCGGAGGCGCGGTACCGGCGGGTGCCACGGCGGGCACCGCGCGCAAACCGGCGCGCGGTAGTAGCAACAGGGCACCGATGGCCGCGGTCAGGGCGATCACCAGGGCGACGGTGACGACGAACTCGAACCGTCCCCGATGGGCCAGCCATTCCCGGACTCGCGGCATTGCGCTCATAGGACACGATCCTCACATCGATGTGATTGCTCGCCCCCGGATTTCCGCAGCGGCCGTGTTACATACCCATCCAGTAGCGCCGGGCCGAGTGGAAGGGGGTGTTTCCCATCGGAGCCACGGCAACCGGCACACCGAAGGTGGAGGCATGCAGGAGCATGCCATTACCGGCGTAGATGCCGACATGGGAGGCATCGGAATAGAAGAATACGACGTCGCCGGGCTGCAGCTCGTCCCGCGACACCGGTGAGCCGACGGTGGCCTGTGCCTGGCTGGTGCGCGGCAGATTGATGCCGACATGGTGGAAGGCCCACTGCACCAGACCCGAGCAATCGAACTGATCGGGACCGGTGGCGCCCCACACGTACGGGTCGCCCACCCGGGTGAGGCCGGCGGCGAGCGCGCTGGTTCCGCTACCGGGAACCAGACCGCTCAGCAGGGTGTCGCGGTCGAAGCCGGGCGGGAACAGCGATCCGGCGAGGCTCGACCTCTCCCCGGCCGACAGCGCGCCCCACGCCTGAATCACCTGAGCCATCGACCCTTGTAGATCGGCGCGTTTGTGTTCGAGGTCGGCTCGCACCTCATCGGCCTTCTTCGCCGCCGACTGCGCGGCGTCGGAGGCTGTCTTGGCGGCGGTCTCGGCGGCGGTCGCCGTATCGCTGGCCTTGGAGAATTTCGACAGCTGATCGGAGGTCTGCGCGGACAGGACGTCCAGCGTCGACATCTGATCGAGCAGCTGCTGCGGGGAATCGGAGACCAGCACCGAGAACAGCCGATTGGTCCGCGCGCCCTCATACGCCGCGATCGCCGTACGGTCCACGGCCGGTTGGTATTTGCGTACCTCGGCCTTGGCGGCGTCGACGGCCTGGGTCGCGGCGGTGAGTTTGGTGCCCGCGTCGGCGGCTACCGTCTGCTTCGCGTCCAGATCATCCTGTGCGGTCAGTGCCTGCTGGTTGAGCTGCTCGGACTGATGCGACAGATCGATCAGCTTCTGCACGGCCTCGCCCGCGCTGGTGGGCTGCCCCGCCGGCGCCGGATCGGCCACCGCCGGACCGATCGCCCCGGACCCCAGCACCAGTGCGCCCACCGCGAGTGAGCCACCGACCAGACGTCTGGTCTTCCTGCTATTACGTTGCGCGTTGCCTCTGTGCGCTGTCACGGCCTGCCGTGCCCCGTTCTTTTCGTCCCGAGCTGGAAACCACAAACATTCTCGGAGGTTCTTGTAACCACGGTTCTGAACCACAAAGGTCTCGATGAGGTTACGGAACGGCGACCGCCCATGTCCAGCAGGCCACGAAACGATCACGCCGCATCGATCGGAAATGCCCGGATCGGTGGTCCGAACTGTACGGAATGCACCGAAACAGCCGGAAATCACACGGATCCGGGCAAGACCTCAGTAGCGGCGCGCGCCCGCGACCGGCATCGAGGAGATCGGGGCGACCTTCACCGGCTGGCCGTAGGTCGAGGCGTGCACGACATTGCCGCCACCGACATACAGGCCGGAGTGGCTACCGCCGTAGAAGGACACCACGTCGCCGGGCTGCAGCGCGTCCATCGCGACCGGAGCGCCCGCGTCGAGCTGTTCGTAGCTGGTACGCGGCAGGTCGCGGCCGGCCTGCTGATAGGCCCACTTCACCAGGCCCGAGCAGTCGAACGCGTTCGGTCCGGCGGCACCGTAGGAGTACGGTGCGCCGACCTTCGACATCGCGGCGTCGGCGGCGCGCTGACCGACCGACTGCTGCTGCGCGAACGGCAGTTCGATACCCGGGATCTGGACGCCCGGCGGGATCGCGCCGAGGACCTGATCGGGAACATCGATGGTGCCGACGCCGGGTACGGTGACCGGCGCGGCCGTGGCGGTGGTCGCGGGGAGCAGCAGAACGCTGAGGGTCGCTGCGCCAACGGCTCCGGCCGCAACAAGTTGCTTGATCGCCATGATGCGGTTCTCCTCATCTGCCCCACGACGCCGCACCCGATGGTGCGTCGGACTCCGTGAGGTCTCGAAAAGGTTACGAGGACATAACGGTGCGTTGTAAAGCCCCGACGTCGCCGAACAAGATCAGGTATAGGCCCCCGCCCGGAGCCGTGCGAGATAACTCACAGGAATCACAAAAAGATAACGATGCATGCCGGCGGTTGTGGAGATCGCCGAACATCGAGACCCGCGATCGGGCGCGCCGGTGTGCGCAAACTCCGAGAACGACGATGCGAAACCGCAGGTCGCCGCCGGCCCGCATGATCGGAAACCAACCGAGCAGTCCACATGTTTCGGGCCTGTCGCCACCGCGCGCGTTCCACCATCCACCCGCGGCGAAACCCATCGACACACAGCGAGACCGATAGCAATTCAGAATCACTGTGTCGGTCATCACGTTTTCGCATATTCGTGCAATCCGAACCTCGCACACCGCGAATTTCGCGCCCGATCGGTCGCCGGACCGCGCCCGGGCGACCTTGTCGGACCCCGCCTCTACGCTGCTCGCCGTGCCCACTCCCCTGCCGCGACCGGCCCAGCTGGCCCTCGAATTACCCGGTCACAGCGGTGACGAGGAGGAACGGGAACTGCGCGACATCACCTTCGTCGTCGTCGATCTCGAAACAACCGGAACCAAGCCGGATTCCGATGCGATCACCGAGATCGGGGCGGTCAAGGTGCGCGGTGGCGAGATCCTCGGTGAGTTCGCCACCCTGGTCGATCCCGGGCGGGCGATCCCCACGCAGATCGTGCAGATCACCGGAATCACCACCGCGATGGTGCTGCGGGCTCCCCGGATCGATGCGGTGCTGCCGGGATTCCTCGAATTCGCTTCCGGCACCGTCCTGGTCGCACACAATGCCCGCTTCGACATGTCCTTCCTGAAAGCGGCGGCGCAACAGTGCGATACCGAATGGCCGGACTTCACCGTGCTGTGCACGGTGCAGCTCGCGCGCCGCATCCTCGATCGGGACGAGGCGCCGACGGTGCGGTTGTCGGCACTGGCCCAGCTGCTCGGCGCCTCGACCCGGCCCACTCACCGCGCCCTCGACGACGCGCGCGCGACCGTCGATGTCCTGCACGCGCTGTTCGAACGGGTCGGCAATCTGGGTGTGCAGACACTGCCCGAACTCGTCGACTATCTACCGGAGGTCACGCGGCGCCGGCGGGCCAAACGCGTACTGGCCGCCGATCTTCCGGCAGCGCCGGGCGTCTATCTGTTCCGCGGGCCGTCCGATGAGGTCCTCTACATCGGGACCGCGGTGAATCTGCGCCGACGGGTGCGCAATTACTTCACCGGTTCCGAGACCCGTACCCGGATGCGCGAAATGGTCACGCTCGCCACCCGGGTGGACCATGTCCGATGCGCCCACGCACTGGAGGCCGGTGTCCGCGAGCTGCGGCTGCTGGTTGCCCACACGCCGCCCTACAACCGGCGATCCAAATTTCCCCAGCGCGCCTGGTGGCTGACGATGACCGACGAACCCTTCCCGCGATTCGCCGTCGGCCGCACCCCCACCGCATATGCCCTGGGCCCCTTCGGTTCCCGTGCCGCGGCCACCGAGGTGGCGGCGACCGTGGCCGAATACAGCGGTGTGCGCACCTGCACGACGCGGATCCCGCGCGGCGGCGTGCACGGGACGGATTGCCCGCCCGCGGCCGTCGGTGGATGTCCCGCCACCGTATTCGGCGAACGGGCCTCGGCGGCCGACTACACGGTGGCGCCCGGCAGGGTCCGAGATCTGTTCACCGGCCGTGACGACGCGCCGTTGCGTGCGATCGCCGAGCGCATCGACGGCTATGCCGGCGCGGAGCATTTCGAGGCCGCGGCGCGGTTGCGCGACCGGACCTGCGTCGTCGTGCGGGCACTGCACCGCACCCAGCGGCTCACCGCGCTGGCCCGCATCGCCGAACTGATCGCCGCGCGCCCGGACGGCAAGGGCGGCTGGGACTTCGCGATCGTCCGGTACGGCCGGCTGGCCGCCGCCGGCACCGCCGCCCGCGGTATCGCGCCGATGCCGGTGGTCGACGGCCTGGTCGCCGCCGCCGAAACCGTCCGCCCCACCCGGCTGACCACCGACGAGCCCCGCTTCCTCACCGGCACCGACGAATTCGACACCCCGGACCATCCCCCGCTGCGCGGCGCCCCACCCGAGGAGACCGCGGTCATCGCCCGCTGGCTGGACCAGCCGGGCACTCGCATCGTGCGAACCACCGAGGGCTACCGGGAGCCCCGGCGGGGAGCCGGGCCCTGGATGTCCTGGGTCGAACGTGCGGAGGCCGCGACCCGCGCCGAATCCGCGGCGGACGACTACCTCGCGCGGACAAGCGCCTAACCCGCACGCAACCCGTCATTCGCCGATCGAGAAGCCTGCCTCCATATCCGCGCTGGAATACGACTTGAACGCGATGTGGGTCGTGGTGCGCAGGACACCGGGTGTCTTGTTCACCCGGCCGGTCACCACCTCGGCGATCTGCTCGTGGTCGCGCACCCGCACCACCGCGATCAGATCGACGTCACCCGCGCACGAGTACACCTCGGTGACGCCCTCGAGATCGGCCAGTGCCTGCGCGGTTTCGGGAATGCGGGCGGCTTCGGCGTGGATCAGCACGATCGCGGTAATCATGGGCGCGAGTCTATTGCGCGACCGTCGCACCACCGCGGCCGCCGCTCCCGGACGCCGCGAGATACAACGAGGCCCCGAGCCGATGTACTCGACTCGGGGCCTCGTGCCGTGAACGGATCAGTGGTTGTGCTTACCGCCGCCGCTGATGATCTCCTCCTGGTGGGACGCCAGGACCCGCAACTGCTTGTGCTCGGCCTCGTGCTCGGCGGCGAGGAGCGCGTCGGCCTCCACGGGCGGGTCTGCCCGCAGGAACGAACCCGACCCCGGCTTACCGGCCGAACCCAGCTTGTTCATCTTCTTCGGCACCGGCGCGCCCTGGTACTCGAGCGGCACCGGGTGACCGTGGTCGTCGACCGGGCCGAGCGGCTGGTGCACCTCGATGTACTCACCGTGCGGCAGGCGCTTGATCACACCGGTCTCGATACCGTGCTCGAGCGCCGCGCGGTCGCTGCGCTGCAGACCCAGGCACATCCGGTACGCCAGGAAGTAGGCGATCGGCGGCGCGATCAGCAGCGCGATCCGGAAGAACCAGGTGGTCGCGTTCAGCGACACATCGAACTTCAGCGCGATGATGTCGTTGACACAGGCCAGGGTCGCCACCGCGTAGAAGGCAATGGCCATCGCGCCGATCGCGGTACGCACCGGCACGTCGCGCGGACGCTGCACGATGTTGTGCCGCACCGTGTCGCCGGTGAGCCGCTTCTCGATCCACGGGTAGGCCATCAGGACCATGAACACCAGGCCCATCAACAGCGCCACCCAGAACGGGGCCGGAACGGTATATCGGCCCAGATACAGCTCCCAGGGCGGCATCAGACGGGCCAGACCGTCGGTCCACATCATGTAGAAGTCGGGCTGCGATCCGGCCGAGACCTGTGACGGATTGTAGGGACCGAGGTTCCAGATCGGGTTGATCTGCAGGACACCGCCCATGACGGCGACGATGCCGAGGGTGAACATGAAGAACGCACCCTGGTCGGCGGCGAACACCGGCACGATGCGGGCGCCCACGACGTTGTTCTCGGTCCGGCCGGGGCCGGGGAACTGCGTGTGCTTCTGGTACCAGACGATCGCCACGTGCGCCGCGATCAGCGCCAGCATGATGCCCGGGAACAGCAGGATATGCGCGACGTACAGGCGCGGGATGATGATCGTGCCCGGGAAGTCACCGCCGAAGATCAGCCAGTGCATCCAGGTACCGACCAGCGGAATACCCATGGTGATACCACCGAACGCGGCCCGCAGACCGGTACCGGACAGCAGGTCGTCGGGCAGCGAGTAACCGAAGAAGCCCTCGAACATCGCCAGGATCAGCAACAGCGAGCCGATCACCCAGTTCGCCTCACGCGGCTTGCGGAACGCGCCGGTGAAGAAGATGCGGAACAGGTGGATGATGATCGACGCCGCGAAGATCAGAGCCGCCCAGTGATGGACCTGACGCACGAACAGGCCACCGCGCACCTCGAAGGAGATGTTCAGCGCCGACTCGTAGGCACGCGACATGGTCACGCCACGCAGTGGCTGATAGGAGCCGTGGTACACGACCTCGACCATCGAAGGATCGAAGAACAGGGTCAGGTACACACCCGACAGCAGCAGGATGATGAACGCATACAGCGCGATCTCACCCAGCAGGAACGACCAGTGGGTCGGGAAGACCTTGTTGATCGACCGCTTCACGAACGCGGCGGCGCGATACCGCTCATCCATCTCGTTGGCCTGCGCGACCACTTTTGAGGGACTCATGCTTCCACCTCGCTGGCGCTCGGTTCCAGTATGCGCCCCGCGCGCTGGAACATGATTCGTTCACTCCGTTCACTCATGAACGACGCTCCCAGAAGGCCGGTCCGAGCGGCTCGATGAAGTCGCCGTTGGCGACCAGGAAGCCCTCGGAATTGACGGTGATGGGCAGCTGCGGCAGGGCGCGGGCAGCGGGACCGAAGACCGGTTTACCCCACTCGACAGCCGAGAACTGCGACTGATGGCACGGGCACAGAATGCGGTTGGTCTGCTGCTCGTACAGCGAGGTCGGGCAGCCCAGGTGGGTGCAGATCTTCGAGTAGGCGAAGTAGTCGCCGAAGTTGAAGCTCTCCTGGCCCTTGCGCTTGACCGCCTTCTCCGCGTCCACGGTGCGCAGGCGAATCAACATGACCGCATTGCGAATGCCTCGCAGCGACTGGAGGGTTTCCTCCTCGTTGCCGCGCCACTCTTCCTTCCACGGGAACACGGTCTCCATGGCGCCGGCGTCCAGATCCTCCGGGCGAACCAGCACGATGTCCTCGGGGCGGCCGGTGTCCTTGCGCAGGAAGATGGTCTGGCCCGGGAAGTCCGGGGTCCAGCCCGAGACCCACAACGGGGACTTCATTCCCTTGGCCCACGGGTTCTTGATCATGCCGCCGACGAAGACGAACAGCGCGCCGACACCCAGCACACCCGCGCCCAGTCCGGCGGTACGCGTGATCATCTTGCGACGGCCCAGCGTGGTGGTCTCCAGCGCGTCCGACAGCTGCGCGCCCAGGGTGCGCCGGTCCACCTCGTCGGAGGGACCGTCGTGCCGGGTCTGGATGGAGATCTCGTTCGGGATGAACTTCTTGCGGATGATCACCGCGGCGACACCGATGGCCAGCACCGCGATGCCCAGCAGCAGACCGTAGAGCGGCGTGGCCAGCGAGTACAGGCCGTTGCCGTTCTCGTGGCGGCCCTTGTACTCCCACGGCCAGAACAGGAAGACGCCGATCAGGGCGGCACCCGCCAGAGCCGAGATGGCGAACCACAGCGCGACGTTACGTTCGGCCCGCTTCTCCGCGCGTGTGCCCGGAACCGGCCAGCGCGGAGCGCGGTAGACGACCTGTACGCCGTCGCGCGCGGTGCCGAGTTCGACCAGTTCCTCGGTCGACATCGCTTCGAGTTGTTCCTCGGTGGGCTCGAGGTTCACCCCTGCGGTACCGCCGCCATCCTCGGGCCGGCTCATCTCGTTTCGCTCCTGTTCGCTGTTACTCATGATCGAGAACCGATCCACATCGCCGATCCGACGAGGGCCACGACGCCGACGACCCAGAGGGCCAGTGCCTCGGTCGCGGGACCGAAGCCGCCCAGACCGTAGCCGGCCTCGGGCAGACTCTCGGTGCGGTCCTTCACATAGGCCACGATGTCACGCTTCTCCTCCGGCGACAGCTGCCGGTCGGAGAATTTCGGCATGTTCTGCGGGCCGGTGAGCATCGCGGTGTAGATCTGCTGCTCGGTGGCCTCGCCCAGCGGCGGTGCGAACTTACCGGAGGACAGCGCACCGCCCTTACCGGTGAAGTTGTGGCAGGACGCGCAGTTGAGGCGGAACATCTCGCCACCACGACCGAGATCGGCGCCCTCGGTGAGCGACTCCTGCGCGATCTTGCCGTCGGGATCGCGAACCACGGTGGGGCCACCGCCGTTGGCCGCGACATAGGCGCCCAGCGCGTCGGTCTGGCGGGCGTCGAACTTCGGGGGCTTGCGCTGAATCTGCGCGCCGTTGCCCGCGGCCGGCATGCGGCCGGTGGACACCTGGAAGTAGACCGCCGCTTGGCCGACGCCGATCAGGCTCGGTCCACGGTCCTGCACACCCTGCAGGTTGGCGCCGTGGCAGGTGATGCACGAGGTCTCGTAGAGCTGCTTACCCTCGCGAATGAGTGCCGACTGATCCTCGTCGGCGGTGGCGACCTGCGCGTGCGGGGTGAGCGCCGAGGCCGCGAAGCCGGCTCCGACGAGGCCCATCAGAAGAACCAGACCGCCGGCGAGCTTGCGGCGCATCCGGCGCTGCTTGCGAGTCTTGGTGGCCTGGCTGTTCTCAGCGCCGCCGACCCCGGGGCTGGTGGGGTCTGGCGCTGACGGGGGAGATGAACTCATCTGTGTCCCTTTGAAGTAGACGGAACCGACTTGTGCAAGTTTTTGTGTTGTCACCGGCCGCCGCGGGCGACGACCGCCGCCCGGCTAGCGGACGAAGTAGATCGTGGCGAACAGTCCGATCCAGACGATGTCGACGAAATGCCAGTAGTAGGAGACAACGATCGCCGCAGTGGCCTGGGCCGGCGTGAACTTACTGACCTTGGTGCGGATCAGCAGGAAGATGAACGCGATGAGACCGCCGATGACGTGCAGACCGTGGAAGCCGGTGGTGATGAAGAACACCGAGCCGTAGATGCTGCTCGAGATCGTGGTGCCCTCCGAGTAGAGCGCGTGATACTCGGTGCCCTGCCCGGCCACGAAGAACGCGCCCATGAAGAAGGTGAGCAGGTACCAGCGCCGCAATCCGAAGACGTCACCGCGCTCGGCGGAGAACACGCCCATCTGGCAGGTGAACGAGGATGCGATCAGCACGGCCGTGACCGGCACGGCGAGCTTGAGGTTCAGCTCGGTCGGTTCCGGCGGCCAGTTGCCATGAGCCTGGGCACGAGCGACGAAGTACATGGCGAAGAGGCCGGCGAAGAACATCAGCTCGCTCGACAGCCAGATGATGGTTCCGACGCTGACCATGTTGGGCCGGTTCAGCGAATGCACACGCTGAGTAATGGCCGATCCTGGGGTCCCTACTGCGGTCGTCACGCCGGTAAGTATGACTCGTCGTAGTACGACAGGCGTACCCGGGTGCGAATTCGGGGTGTCGGGCCCGGAATCATCAGCGCGCGTGCGGGTCTGGGACCCATTTCGGCGTGTCCGGTGAACTCGCAGGTCGAGCGGTGATGCCGAGGTGAATATCCCATGTTCTCGCAGGTGTGCGATATTGCGGGCGGGTACGGAAGAAGGTGGGTGGAATGGGAATCGGATCGGTGTGGCGACGGCTGTCGGGCCGGAATGCGGCGGCGGAATTGGATCCGGCGCGAACGGATCTGGTCGTGGTCGTATCGAGTTTCGACGATGCCGAGGCCTGCTCGAACGCGCTCGCGCGCGGGGTGGGATGGCGGGCGGCGGACACGGCGGTACTGCGCCATCATCTGCGGATTCCGCCCGCCACCCGGGAGGCCGTGGTCGCGCTCGCCGCGCAGGACGGCTACTCCCCCACCGTAACGCCCGTGCTGCCCGGAGCGGATATGACGGCGTCGATCACCGATGCGAGCGCGGCCGGTCATATCGAGCTGGTATTACAGCGGGTCCAGATCCTCGATGCCCTGCACTGTTCGCAGGAGCGCTCCCGCATGGCTGGACTGGCGCAGCGGCACGAGGGCACAGCACTGGGCTGGGATGCACTCCAGCCGAGGGGATCCGGCGACGCCCGCCGGTAGGCGGCGGCCGCGGCGCCGCACGCCGGAGCGAAAGAAGTCGCGTGCTCCGATTAGGCTGCTAGCCGGGCCGCGGCTGATGTCTCCGGCCCGCACCCCGGCGAGCACGACGCGGGTGCGACGATCGCGACACGGGAGATGTGATGAGCGCGCGCAGCTGGCCCGAGGTTCTCGGTGCCCTGACCGACGGGGTCGATCTGACCGCGGAGGAGGCCGCGTGGGCGATCGACGAGATCTTCTCCGATAACGCCACCTCCGCCCAGATCGCCGCCTTCGGTGTCGCGATCAAGATGAAGGGCCCCACCGCGACCGAACTGTCCGGGCTCGCACAGGGCATGCTCGGCCACGCCCGGCGGGTTTCGCTGGATATCGGCGCGGTAGACATCGTCGGCACCGGCGGCGACAGGTCCGGCACGGTCAATATCTCCACCATGTCCTCGGTCGTGGTCTCCGCGGCGGGAATCCCGGTCGTCAAGCACGGCAATCGGGCGGCGTCATCGAAGAGCGGCGGCGCGGATGTGCTCGAGGCGCTGGGCGTCCGGATCGCCCTGGACCCCGAGGCGGTCGCGCGGTGTGTGCGCGAGGTCGGGATCGGCTTCTGTTTCGCACCGCTGTTCCATCCGGCGCTCCGGTTCGCGGGTCCGGCCCGCAAGGAGATCGGTATTCCGACGGTCTTCAATGTGCTCGGCCCGCTGACCAATCCGGCGCAGCCCGGCGCGGGCCTGATCGGTTGCGCCTTCGCCGATCTGGTCCCGGTGATCGCGGGCGCGTTCGCCGAGCGCGGCACCCGCACCCTGGTGGTGCGCGGTAACGACGGGCTCGACGAGATCACCACCGCCGACACCACCGATGTCTGGGTTGTCACCGGCGGGCGAACCCGGGAAACGACGATCGACCCGGTTCGACTCGGGATCGAGCGGGTGGATCCGGCGGCGCTGCGCGGCGGGGACGCCACGGTCAATGCTGCGATCGCGCGTGAGATGTTCGCCGGTTCCCTCGGCCCCGTCCGCGACGCCGTACTGCTCAACTCCGCCGCCGCGATCGTCGCCTTCGAGCTCACCGGAGCTCATCTCGACACAGATATCCACGATCTGCTCCGTCCCGCGCTCGAGCGGGTCGCCGCGGCCGTCGATTCCGGTGCGGCCACCACGCTGCTGGAACGCTGGGTGAAGGTGAGCAATGAACTCGGCAGCTGAGGCCCTGATCCGCTCGATAGGTAGGTGAGCGCGGCACTGCGCCGGTGTCGGTAAACGCTTCACGACCGGCACCCGCTCCGTAGAATATGAAGCAAAGCGGGCAACGAGGGAGCGGCGCCATGAGCTTTCGGAAAACGCCATCGGGAACGCGGGGTAAGCCCGCGATGTCCGCCAATCCGTTCAGCCGGGCGGTCATGAAGGGGATGGCGCGGTTCCATCACTGGCGCGGCGACCGGTTCCAGGGCATGGATCTGCTCTATCTGACCACCATCGGCGCGAAATCGGGTCGGCGCCGGCGGGTGAGCGTGGCTCGCTTCCCAGCCGACGACGGCTGGCTGATCGTGGCCTCCATGTCGGGATCACGTGACAATCCGGCCTGGTACCACAACATCGCCGCCCACCCCGACCAGGTGTGGGCCGAGGTGGGCGGGCGTGAATTCCCGGTGCGGGTGCAGCAGCTCGAGGGCGATATCCGGGATACGGCCTGGCACCGCATCTGCGGGGAACAACCGCGCTTCGTCGGCTACGAGCACAAGACCGATCGGGTGATGCCCGTCCTCAAACTCACCCCGAGCGCGGGCATGTGACGATGCGTCAGGCCAGGTAGCGCACGATGTTCTCGGCGACGCACGCGGGTTTGTCCGCACCCTCGAGGTCCACGGTCACCGTACGCACCGCCTGCACCCCGCCGGGGATATCGGTGATCGAGTCCAGGTGCACCCGCGCCCGGACCCGCCCGCCCGCGGGCACCGGGGTGATGAAGCGGACCTTGTTGAGCCCGTAGTTGATCCCCATCTGGATACCACCGACCGAGGTCGCCTCGTTGGCCAGCGGCACCAGCAGCGACAGGGTGAGAAATCCGTGGGCGATGGTGCCGCCGAAGGGCCCCTGGGCGGCCTTCTCCGGGTCGACGTGGATCCACTGGTGGTCACCGGTCGCCTCGGCGAACAGATCGATGCGCTCCTGATCGATACGCATCCAGTCGCTGGTCCCCAGTTCGGTCCCCACCGCTGCGCGCAAGGCGTCCAGATCAGCGAAATCGGTCATGCGATATCCCTTCGCGGTGTGTACACGTCGAGTACACGGTCCGACAATACCTTTCGGCCGATCGGCCGGAACCGGGGTCCGCGCACGGCCCCGCCGGCCACGTTCACAGCCCCATGTCCTTGGCGATGATCATCTTCATCACCTCGTTGGTGCCACCGTAGATCCGGTTGACGCGGTTGTCGGCGTAGAGCCGGGCGATCGGATATTCGTTGATGAACCCGTAGCCGCCGTGCAACTGCAGGCAGCGATTGATGACCCGAGCGGCGACCTCGGTGCAGAACAGTTTCGCCGAGGCGGCGTCGGCGGCGCTCAGCTCACCGGCGTCGAGTGCGTCGAGCCCACGGTCGATCACGGCCTGTGCGGCATCGACCTCCGCCCGGCACGCGGCCAGTTCGAATTTCGTGTTCTGGAACGAGGCGACGGGCTGACCGAAGACATCGCGCTGCTGGGTGTATTCCTGTGCGAACCGGATCGCCGCCGCGGCCTGCGCGTACGCGCCGACGGCGATGGACAGCCGCTCCTGCGGCAGATTCTGCCCGAGGTAGGAGAAGCCCTTGTTCTCCTCGCCGAGCAGATCGGCGACCGGAACCCGGATATCGGCGAAGTTCAGTTCGGCGGTATCGGAGGCCCGCAGGCCGAGTTTGTCGAGTTTGCGGCCGATGCTGTAGCCCGGGGACGTGGTGTCGACCACGAACAGCGAGATCCCGAAACGCCGGTCGTCCTCGCGCGGCGGCGCGGTGCGCGCGCACACGATCACCCGGTCGGCGTTCACTCCCCCGGTGATGAAGGTTTTCGCGCCATTGAGCACATAGTGCGTGCCGTCTCCGGAAAGCTTTGCGGTGGTGCGCATTCCGGCGAGATCGGAGCCGGTGCCGGGTTCGGTCATGGCGATGGCGAACATGATCTCACCGGCGGCGAAACCGGGCAGCCAGCGCTGCTTCTGCTCGGCGGTGGCCAGCTTCTTCAGATACGGCAGGCACAATCCGACGTGCACGCTCGATCCGCCGAAAGTCACTCCGGCCCGGTTCATTTCCTCGATGAGAACGGCCTGGAACTTGAACGAGTCGATACCCGCGCCGCCGTATTCCTCGGGCACCTCGATACCGAAGACGCCGAGTTCGGCGAGCTTGTAATAGAACTCGCGGGGCACGATGCCGGCGTGATACCACTGCTCGTAGACGGGTACCACCTCGGTTTCGACGAAGGTACGCACCGTCTTCCGGAAGGCTTCGTGGTCGTCGCCGTAGCTGGTTCTGCGCATGGTCGTTTCTCCTGCCGATGTCGTCTCAGAGCCTGCTGCCACCGTCGACGTAGAGCGTCTGACCGGTAATGAAGGAGGATTCGTCGGAGCTGAGGAAGGCCACCGCGTTCGCGATGTCCGCCGGCTGACCGACCCGCCGCACCGGCGTGACCTCCGCCGTCTTCGCCTGCAACTGTTCGGGTGTCAGACCGACCCGCTCGGCGGTGGCCGCGGTCATCTCGGTGACGATGAAGCCGGGCGCGACGGCGTTGACGTTGATCCCGAACGGACCCAGTTCGATGGCCAGCGTGCGCGTCAGGCCCTGGATCCCCATCTTCGCCGCCGAATAGTTGGCCTGTCCGCGCTTGCCCAGCGCCGATGTGCTCGAGGTGCTGACGATCTTGCCGTAGCGGCGGGACACCATATGCCGTTGTGCCGCACGGCAACACAGAAACGCACCGCGCAGGTGGACCGACATGACGGTGTCCCAGTCGGCGGCCGACATCTTGAACAGCAGGTTGTCCCGCAGCACCCCCGCGTTGTTGACCAGGATGTCGAGCGAGCCCAGTTCGTCCGCGACGCGGCCGAAGGCCGAATCCACCGCAGCCTCGTCGGTCACATCGCAGGCCAGCGGGATCGCGACACCACCATCGGCGACGATGGCATCCGCGGTGGCCTTGCAGGCGGCTTCGTCGAGGTCGGCGACCGCGACCGCGATGCCGTCGGCGGCCAGGCGCGCCGCGGTGCCGGCGCCGATCCCCCGCGCCGCACCGGTCACGACGGCGACTCTGCGCTGATCTGTCATTTCTCCTCCTGGATGTGGTGCGCGCACCCGTCGGCTCTCGGGGCGATACGCGCTCCCTCGGCGCCGGGGCCTCCGGGTCCGGGGACCGGAAACCAAACACTGTTAGGAACTGCCGATCACGGTAAACTAACAGTGTTTGGTTCGGCAAGGCCCGCGCGGATCTCGGTGTAGGTTGACCCGGTACGGATCGGTGTTTCGCCGCCGAGGAGGTGAGGAGAATGCCCCGGCCACGGGTGCCGCTGCTGAGTCGCGAACGCATTCGCGAGACGGCGCTGGAGTTGATCGACCGCGACGGGCTACCGGAACTGTCGATGCGCAAACTCGCCGCCGAGCTGGGAGTCCAGGCGGCCTCGCTGTACGGGCACTACCCCACCAAGGACGAGCTGCTCACCGATATCGCGGCCGGCATCATGTCCGCCGTCGACGCCTCGGCCTTCGGCAATGGCGACTGGCGCGCCGGGCTCGTATCCTGGGCACGCTCGTATCGCGCCGCCCTGGTCCGCCACCCCAACTTCGTGCCCTATCTCGCCGCGGGCCCCGGAAAAACCGATGAGGCCCTGCGCGCCGCCGATGCGGTGCACGGCGGGCTCGTGGGCGCCGGCTGGCCGCCCCGGCAGGCCACCATGATCGGCGCGGCCACCCGCTACGTGGTCATGGGCTCGACGGTCGGCTCGTTCTCCCGCGGCTTCGTCGACGACGTCCAAGTCTATCGCGACCGCTACCCCCACCTGGAACAGGCACATCTGCTGCGCGCCAAGGCCGACGAGATCGATGCCGAGAGTTTCGAATTGGCGCTGGAATCGTTCGTCGCGGGTCTGGAACTGCGCTTCACCGCCATCGAACAACGCCGCGCCCGCCGCCGCGAGAAATCGGGCAGCTGAGCCCGGACGACGAACACCCGGCGCCTGGGAGGCACCGGGTGTTCGCGGGTCCGGAATACGCTCAGACAGCGGCGAATTCGGCTCGGACCTGGTCCTCGGTCAGACCGTAGTCGGCGAGCGAGTACCGGTGCGACGGCTTGCGGTCGCCCGATTTACTCTCCTGGTCGAGTGCGTGCATGGCCGCATGAGCGCCCTCGGTGTAGTCGATACCGAAGGCGGAGTAGATCTTCTCGACCGTGCCGAACGGGTCCGCGCGCAGATCCTCGAACTGGATGTCGAGGAACTGAGCCGGGTTGTAACGGGCTCGGGCCGTTTTGAATTCACGCAGCCCGCGGCTCCACAGCTCGAGCTGGGTGCGGCCGATGGTCTCCCCGACGAAGGCGTTGGACCAGCCCTTGGTGGCCTGTTCGGACAGGCTGCAGGACGAGCCGACGATGGTGACCGGATCGCGATGGGTCTGGATGATCAACGCATCCGGATAGGCCGCCATCAGCGCGTCCAGCGCGAACAGATGGCTGGGGTTCTTCAGCACCCAGCGCCGATTGTCGCCGAGCCCGATCAACTGCAGATTCTTGCGGTGGCGCTGGTAGGCGTCAATCCACTCCTGGCCCCGCAGCCAGTCCGAATACGTCGGCAGATAGGCCAGCGATTCGTAGGCGATGGACTTCACCGTCTGGCGCAGCAGCTGCCAGCATTCCTCGACCTCGGCGGCGCTCATGTAGTGCAGGCCCATGAATTCCGGATTGTCGATGTGGTGCTGGGCGAAACCGGCGTCGATCTGCCGGTAGACCGGATTGTCGGCCCAGGTCCCGCGCGGCGGGCGCGGCTGCGGCAACTCGGTCAGCCACATCTCGAGGGCCTGATGCTGCGGATCGGCCGCCAGCAACCGGTGCAGGGCCGTGGTTCCGGTGCGGGGCAGGCCGGTCACGAAGATCGGCCGGGTGATCGCGGTGCCGGCATAGGCCGGATTGGCCCGCCACGACGCCTCGCTCAGTGCCCGCGCGACCAGGGCGCCGCGCAGGAAGTAGCGGTTCATCTTGGAGCCGAGCTCGGTCAGATCGGCATCGCGCCGATACGACTCGAGCAGCACCCCGAGCGCCTCCTGGTAGTCGTCGGCGCCGAAGTCGGTGAGACCGCACGCCTTGGTGGCGGAGGCGTGCAGATCCTCGATGGTCCCGACATTGGTACGAGCTGTCATGAAATTTCCTTCGGTATCCGTGCCCTCAGGCGTGGTATTCGCCGCAGTTGACGTCCAACGTCTGACCGGTGATGGCGCTGGCCCAGTCGGAGGCGAGAAAGACCACGGCCCTGGCGATCTCGTCCGGCTCGGGCAACCGTTTGAGGTCCGAGCGCGCGGCCGTCTGCTCGTACACCTGCTCGGCGGTGATCCCGTACTTCTCGGCGACCTGGCCGAAATACCACTTCAGCTGATCGGCCCAGATGTATCCGGGCGCGACACTGTTGACGCGAATCCCCTTGCCGCCCAGCTCGGTCGCCAACGTCTGCGACATGGCCAGCAAGGCCGACTTGGCGACCTTGTAACTGCCGTACCGGGGTTCGGAATGCCGCAGCACCGACGAATTGATCATCACGACCGAACCGTGGGTCTTGGCCAGCTCGTCGCTGAAGGCCTGGGTGGCCCGCAGCGTCCCCAGCACCGTCAGCTCGAGGCTGTCGCTGATCTGCTGGAAGTCGGTGCGCGCCAATGCCTTCATCGACGGCACGGCGAAGGCGTTGTTGATCAGGGCGTCGACCCTGCCGAAGCTCGACACGGTTTGCTCGACCAGATTCGCCACCGCGGTGTCGTCGGTGATGTCGGTCGGCACGGTCAGGGCGGTTCCGCCCGCGGCGCCGATCTCGTCGGCCACCTCCCGCAGCCGCGACTCCGTACGAGCCGCGAGTACCACCTGGGCACCCGCGGCGGCGGCTTGCACGCACAGCGCCCGCCCCAGTCCGGGACCCACGCCGCTGACCACGACAACCTTGCCGGCCAGCAGGCCGTTACCGGCGCTCATCCGAGCATCCGGCCGGCGAAACCGCGCTGCCGGTCGGCGATGCGCGCCCGCCAGCCCTGCGCGTCGATCCGGTTCAGGTCGTGGTGCGGCAGGTGCGCGGCCACTTCGTCGAATGGCACGAGCGCGAACTGCGGCCCGTCCGCCGGCGTCATCTCGCGGGCGACGCGCTGCCACCGGAACTGCAGGATGCCGCGGCGGCGGCCGGTGGTCTCGATCCAGTTGGCGATACCGGGATTTCGCGCCGAGACGACCAGCCGGATCATGCCGTCGGGGTCGACCTGCGCCTGTGCGCTGTTGAGGCTGGTCTGATGGTTGACGTAGTCCAGCGAGATGTACCACCGGCTGCCGAGCTGGAAACCCTGGTACGGCGCATCGGATTTCGGCACGGTGATCACCAGCGCCTGATCCTCGTCGAGGTCGAAGTGGCCGACCGAGGAGTACTGGGTACTCAGGCCACCCGGGGTGAGCCGGGGTTCGGTGAGGGTGTTCACCGGCAGGTCCAAATAGAACCACTTCGGGAAGTTGAACCAGGTGTGGATGCGCTGCACCAGCATTCGCGCCGCGGCCCGGTAGCGCTTGCGCAGCTGTTCCACGCCCGGTTCCACCGGTGCGGTGCCGACGGTGTCGAGGCGTTCGATGCGAACGCTGCCCTTGATCTCGGCGTTCCAGTCGCCGTACACCTCACGCACCGACAGCATGGAGGCGCCCTCGTCGAGGACGAAATAGTTCGGCCCGGCATCGGCTTTCGGCGGTCCGAAGCGCAATTGATAGCTGCCGTCCGCGGCGATTTCGAGGCGGCGGTCATCGAAGGCGTCGTCACCACCGGGCACCTTGGAGGCGGTGTAGTCGCCCCGCAGCACCTGGAAGCTGAGATCCACGGTACTGCCGCGCACACCCGTGACCAGATACTCGGCACCGGGATCGATATTGGCGTGGTAGTAGAGCGTATCCGGGTTGTCCAGACCCATTTTCGCGTGCGGGCCTGTCGAGCTCACGAAGTACGGGTGGCTGGTGCCGTGTGCGCCCGACAGCTGCAGGCAGGCCGCGACGCTGCCCGCCAGATACTCGTAGCCCTCGGCGAGATCCTTCTCGTCGTGGATGAAATCGGCTGTCGCGACCAGCTTCTCGGCTTGTTCGATGGCCTCCCGGAACGGTCCGGTGAGTGAGGTGTCATCCGGAGATCCGTTACCTGTCACGGTGTCCGATGATGGCCCTGCCGGTGATGTCATTGACGTCCTCTGTGTGTGGTGCGGGCGGTACTGCGGTTCACAGTCTCAGTTCGCGGCGGATCAGGGCCGCGATCTCGGTGGGAGCGCCGTGTTCGGGCGTGATCACCAGTTCGGCGTGCTCGGGTCGTTCGTAGGGCGAGTCGATACCGGTGAACTCCGGCAGCTGCCCCGCGCGCGCCTTGGCGTACAGGCCCTTCGGATCGCGGCTCTCGCACACCTCGAGCGGAGTGTCGACGAAGATCTCGTGGAAATCCAGTCCGGCCGTGGTGTGCACGCCGCGCGCCTGTTCGCGCTGATCGGCGAACGGGCTGATCACCGAGACGATCGCGATCAGCCCGGCATCGGCGAACAGTGAGGCGACCTGCGCCACCCGGCGGATGTTCTCGCGCCGGTCGTCGTCGGTGAAGCCGAGGTCGGCGTTGAGGCCGTGCCGGAGATTATCGCCGTCGAGGCGGTAGGCGGGGCGGCCCGCGGCCACCAGCTGCCGCTCCAATTCCACTGCGATGGTGGACTTTCCGGAGCCGGACAGGCCGGTCAGCCAGACCGTCGCCCCGGCGTGCGGGCGCTGGCCGCGCCCCACCGACGAGCTGTGCCAGACGACGTCCTCACGCACCACCGCCGGTGCCGCCGAGGCATCGGGGGCGGCGTCGGGTCCGGTATCGCGGGCCAGGATCATGCCGGCCGCGACCGTCTGATCGGTGGCCTCGTCGATCAGGATGAAACTGCCGGTGCGCCGGTTGCCGCGATAGCTGTCCACCATCAGCGGACGCTGACTGCGCAGCGTGAGACGGCCGATATCGTTGAGCGCCAGGCCATCCGCGTCGGTGACGCGGTGCAGGGTGTTCACATCGAGCCGGTAGTCCAGATCATGGACCTCGACCCGGGTGGTCTGCGCCGCGGTCCGGATCGTGTACCGGGCATCCGGGCGCAGTGCGGTGTCCTCGGAGAACCAGCACACCATCGCGTCCACCTCGGTGGCGATATGCGGGCGGTTGCCCGGGCGGGCGAGCATATCGCCGCGACCGACGTCGACCTCGTCGTCGAGTTCGACCGACACCGCCATTCCGGTGAACGCCTCGTCGACCTTGACCCCGCCGGGCCCCCAGATCCGGGCCACCCGCGCCGGCTTGCCCGAGGGCAGCACCACCACATCGTCACCCGGTTTGAAGATGCCGCCGGCGATGGTTCCGGCATAACTGCGATGCGCGGAATCGGCTGTGTGCGGGCGGATCACGTACTGCACGGGCAGCCGGGCGTCGATCAGATTGCGATCAGAGGCGATGTGCACCTGTTCGAGGTGGCGCAGAAGCGGCGGACCCGGATACCACGGGGTGTGCCCGGAATCGGTCACCACGTTGTCGCCGAGCAGTGCCGAGACCGGGACGAAGCTCAGATCGCCGACATTCAGCTTCGCCGCGAAGTCGGCGAATTCCGAACGGATCTCGTCGAAGCGGTCGGCGGAGAAGTCCACCAGGTCCATCTTGTTCACGCACACCACCAGGTGGGGCACCCCCAGCAGCGAGGCGAGGAAGGCGTGGCGGCGGGTCTGTTCCACGACGCCCTTGCGGGCATCGACCAGGATCAGCGCGAGGTCCGCATTGGACGCGCCGGTGACCATGTTGCGGGTGTACTGCACGTGGCCGGGGGTGTCGGCGACGATGAACTTGCGCCGCGGCGTGGTGAAGTAGCGGTAGGCGACATCGATGGTGATGCCCTGCTCGCGTTCGGCGCGCAGGCCATCGGTGACCAGCGCCAGATCGGTGGCGGCATCACCACGCTGGGCGCTGGCGCGTTCGATGGCTTCCAGTTGATCGGAGAACAGGTTCTTCGAGTCGTAGAGCAGCCGGCCGATGAGGGTGGATTTGCCGTCGTCGACGCTGCCCGCGGTCGCCAGGCGTAACAGATTGCGGCTCATCAGAAGTAGCCCTCTCGCTTGCGGTCTTCCATACCGGATTCGGAGATGCGGTCGTCGGCGCGGGTGGCGCCGCGCTCGGTGAGCCGGGTGACCGCGGTCTCGGCGATCACCGCCGCCGGATTGTCGGCCTCGCTCTCGATACAGCCGGTGCAGGTGGCGTCACCGACCGTCCGGAAGCGCACCGTCGCGTCGAATAGCGGCTCATCGGCACCCGGTGTGAGGAAAGGGTTGTCGGCCAGCAGCATGCCGTCGCGCCGGAACACCGGGCGGCGGTGCGCGTAGTACAGCGGGGGCAGCTCGACCGCTTCCCGATCAATGTACTCCCAGATATCGAGTTCGGTCCAGTTCGACAGCGGGAAGACCCGGATGTGCTGGCCCGCACGATGTTTGCCGTTGTAGAGGTTCCACACCTCGGGCCGCTGCGCGCGCGGTTCCCAGGCCCCGAACTCGTCGCGGAAACTGAACACCCGCTCCTTGGCGCGCGCCTTCTCCTCATCGCGCCGCGCACCTCCGAATACCGCGTCGAAGCGGTGTTCGGCGATACCGCGCAGCAAGGTTGTGGTCTGCAACCGGTTGCGGCTGTCCCCCGCCCGCTCGACGACCCGACCCGCATCAATATCGTCCTGCACCCGCACCACCAGCAGCCGGGCTCCGAGCCGGGCCGCCGTGCGGTCGCGGAACTCGATCACCTCGTCGAAATTGTGCCCGGTGTCGACGTGCATCAGCGCGAACGGCAGTGCCGCCGGCCAGAACGCCTTGCGCGCCAGCTCCAGCATCACCGCCGAATCCTTACCGCCGGAGAACAGCAGCACCGGCCGTTCGAAGGTCGCCGCCACCTCTCGGAAGATATGCACCGATTCGGCCTCGAGGGCCGACAGATGCGACAGCTCGTATCCCGTCCGCATCACATTCGCCTTGTCCGCGTCGTCCTCGCTCCCCGCGCCGGGCATCCGATGATCTTCGGAGTCGCCCGAGTTGCGGTGTCGAATATTCGACGCTATCGTTCGATATTGTGACACCGACGATAGGCGGCAAGTCGCTCGCCGGTCAAGGCCGACGCGTGATTCAGCACGCCCGTCGCGGCGACGGGACGGTCATCGGGGTCGATTTCACGGCGGCGAACCGCAGGCCCGGCGAGCTGCCGGGCAGCTATCCGCGATCGGACCGTTTCTCAGGGGAGGCACCCGCATGACCGATACCAGCGCACCCACCGACGTCGCGGTGACGGCTCCGTCCGCCGGTTCCCCGCCCACCCATCGGGTGGTGCGTGTGATCGAGATGCTGTCGCGGCGTCCCGCCGAACATCTGTCGCTGGCCCGCATCGTGCGCGAGACCGGACTGTCGCGGGCCACGGCGCACGCGGTACTCACCCAGCTCACCCTCGACGGCTGGACCGTGCGCGACGCGGATGGCAATTACGGTCTGGGACTGGGGCTGCTGGCGGTCGCGCGCCGGGCCGAGGCGGCGTTCCCGCTGCGCCGCCTGGCACTGGCACCGATGCGCGAATTCGCTGCCGCGCAGAACTTTCCGATATTTCTCGCCGAACGCGACGGCGAATCCATCATCGTCACCGAAACCGCCGGTACCCCGACCGTCCCGTGGATCAGGCAGGGCCGGCGACTACCGCTCGCTCCGCCGGTGGCCCGGGAATTCATCGCCTGGGCACCGGCGGCCGAACGGGACCGCTGGCTCGACCACGCCGACCCCGGCCATCGCGACCGGTTGCTGTCGGTGCTCGCCGCGGTGCGTGACCGCGGATACTCCGTCGAGCGGCTCGCCGACGAATCCGCACCGGTCCTGGAAGCACTTGCCGCCCTGCGGCATTCGCCGGTCACCGATCCGCTGCGGAACCGGCTGGCGACCATGATCACCGATCTGATCACCATCGACTATCTACCCGACGAACTCGGGGCGGAGAATGCGGTGGTGACCGCCGCCGCCCCGATCTTCGCCGGCGAGGAGGTCGTCGCCTCGATCGTCGCCTGCCCCGACACCCGGCTGTCGGCACAGCGGCTCACCGATCTCGGCACCGCAGTCGCCGCGACCGCGCGGCGAATCACCGCCGCCGCCGAGGACTGAGCGCGGCGACATACCCCGGTCGTCACCGGGCGCACCGGCGCGACAGCAACTAGGTTCGAGGGGTGCCGACCAGAACCGCCCGTGACGGCCGTCGAATGCGGCGCGTCGCCCACCGTGTGCCCGTACTGATCTCGACCCTGGCGTTGGCGCTGGCACCGGCGTTGTCCGCGTGCGGCTCGGACGAGGCCCCCGCGGCCCCGAGCGCCCCCACTGTGCCGGCGACCGCCACCTCCGCCGCACCCGCCGCGATCGTCGTCCCCGACGTCGCCGGCGAGCGTCCCCTCGCCGCCGATCAGAAACTCACCGGCGCCGGACTGCACGCACACATCACCGGCGGAACCGGCCGCGGTCCGGGCGGCGGCCAGTGTGTGGTCACCGAACAACATCCCGACGCCGGTTCCTCGGTACGGGCCGGAACCACCATCGAACTCGGCACCGGCGAAGTGGGCGGATCGAGCCCCTGCTGAGACGAGCTATCCCCGCAGGCGGTAGCTCGCGTCCGGATCGGATGCGGCGTAGTCGGCCCACGTGCGAGTTCCCTCGGCGTGCTTCGGGCAGGTATTGGCACCGGCGCGGAAGGCGCGGGCGATCCGGCCGGGCAGCGGGACCCGCAGCACATGTTTCGGGCCGCCTCGGTACTGCTTCCACACGTCGGCGAGTTCGGCCAGGGTGGCGACCTGCGGACCGCCGAAATCGGCGGCCCGGCCCAGCGGCTCCCCCTCGGCGAGATCGGCGATGCGGGTGGCGACATCGGCGGTGTCCACCGGCTGAAAGCGAAAGTCGGCGGGCAGCGGGGCGACCGGTAGCCGTTGCACACCGGACAGGACCGCGGCCAGCAGGTCGTGGAACTGGGTGGCGCGCAGAATCGTATGCGGCACACCACTGTCGGTGATCAACCGCTCGCAGGCCAGCTTGTTGCGGTAGTACCGGAACGGTATGGCGTCGATCCCCACGATCGATACATACAGCAGATGCCGCACTCCCCCGGCCGCCGCCAGCAGATTGCGGGTCTGATCCATATCGGGTGCACCGAATCTGCGGAAGTCCGAGGCCGCGTGCACGATCACCTCCGCCCCCGCGACCGCGTCCAGGACCCCCGCACCGGTGGCCAGATCCCCCGTGTGCGTCCCCGCACCCTCCCGCCGCGACAGCACCCGCACATCGTGGCCGCGCTCGCGCAGCCGATCCACCACATGCCGCCCGAGCGCACCCGTCCCACCGGTCACCAGCACTGTGCTCATGCCTCCAGCCAACTCCTCGAGGTGGAGCCGGACAAGGACCCGTCCCGAATGTCACACCCGGAGTCGCGCGCCTTCGATACCGGGCGAATCCATCCGGAACCCGCCCCGCCGCCGGCAGCCGTCCCAGTGGCGTGGCATCCACCGCCCTCGATGCCCGTGCTCCTCGGCGCCCGGGTACCCGGCCGGGTACCGAGGGCGTGCTCACCACGGCACTTTTCGCCTTCGCACCCACCGCACAACCCTCGGCACCTGCGGTGCAAATCTCGGTGCAGACGTAACGCTCAGACTGTGGTTAGCTGTGGGGCCATGAGTACGACGCTGGCTGCTCTGCCGGAGGAATATCTACCCCGCGACACCGCGGATGTCGTTCGCACAGTGCGAGATTCGCGACCACAAACCCTGACGGTACGAGGCGGCGAGCACGGCGCCGACCAGATCGACGACGATCTTTCGCCTCCCGACCGCCGCGTGGTGCTGTCGCTGCGGCGGATGAACCGGGTGCAGGCGGTGGATGCCGATGCCCGGCTCGTGCGTGTTCAGGCCGGCGCGCGGCTGTCCGATATCGACCGCACCCTCGCCGGGCACGGCCTGGGCCTGCCGATCGTCGGTGACCACCGCGAGATCACCGCCGGCGGATTCGCCGCGGTCGGCGGGCTCAGCGCGGCATCGCATCGCTACGGCATGTTCAGCGACAATGTGACCGCCCTCGAATATGTCGATGCCGAGGGAAGGTTCGGCACGTGCGGCCGCACCCACCATTCCGAGCGATTCCGCCGGGTACTCGGTGGCGCCGGGCGCACCGGCATCATCACCGCGCTCACGCTGCAGGCGATCGAGGTCGACAAGGACCACACCTGGCTGACCTCCGACGCCCACCGGTTCCTCGACTTCGACACCTTCGTCGAACATTCGCACGCCGAGATCACCCGGCCCGGCGATTCGCTGCTGCAGGTCGGCCGCTGGGTCGACACCGCGCCCCTGCGGGTGTCGCGTCCGGTCGGTACCGGTCAACTCCAGCTCGGCACCGTCCGTTTCGGGCAGTGGTCGAGTCTGCATCCCACCACCGCCACCCCGTCCCTGCGGGCCCGGCGCGAACTGGGTTCGCGGGCACGGAAGTCGCTGGGCGCCATCGCCTCGGCCGCCGGGGGCCGTGCCGGCATGCCGGTGCGCAATGCCGCCGCCGGTGCGCTGATGTTCGCGCCGAAGGTGCTCACGCTGCGCGACGCGGAATACCTCGCCGATACCGTGATCAACTCCTCCGAACGCGGCCCGGCCTACCGCGTGGCGGTCTTCGCACCGCTCACCAGCTACAGCACCGTCTTCCACCGGATGCACGATCTGTTCGCCGACCATCGCGAGCGCAGTGGCGCCATCACGATCATCTCCGCCATGACCTACGGGGTGCGCTCACCGTATCTGCACGAATTCGCCGGTGAGGACCACGGTTTCATCACCTTCACCTGCCGCCTGCGCCCCACCGGCACCTACGCCGGCGGCCCGGGCCTGCTGCGCGATATCACCGCCGGTATCGACGACATCTGCCGCTCCGAACGCGCCCGCCGGTACGACGCCGGCGAGTAACCCAAAACAACGAAAGGCGCCCCGGACGATTCTTGAATCCCAAGTTCCGTCCGGAGCGCTTTTCGCCGTTCACCATGCTCATCGGAGTGCGGCCCGATTGGAGCCGAAGGGTGTCAGACCCCGAACTTTCCCGCGTAGTGGTCCAGGGCGGCATCCCGATCGCGCACTGAGCGCACGCTGTCCGCCGGGGGTGTAATCCAGCGCAGCGACCGCCACCCCGACACCGGCCGCAACACCCATGCGCCGAACTCCCGATGCATCGTGTATCCGCCACCACTGTCGCGAGGATCGCGGCGCAGCGAACGAAAGAGTTGGCCCGCGTTGTGGCGTAGCCAGAACAGCCGATGGTGTTCGGTGCTGTCGCCGTATCGTCCCTGGACAAAAGGCATGTCAGTTCCCTCTCGCGCATTCATCGGCGGTGACGATCCGCTCCATACTGGAGTCAACGAAGTCGAACGGGTGCCCTTGGAGGGTACCGACGGCTTGGGCCTGGACCCGCCACATCCCGGGCACGCACTCGCTCTTCACCGCATATGTGAGCCGAGGCGACGGAATGCCCGGGTCGCTGACCACCGTCCGTCCCTGCCATCCGTCGCGAGTCCGAAGTTGTAGCGCGAGCCGCAACTCATGACGCTCGGGCGCGACATCGCAAGTCGCCCAGGCATTCCCGATGATCGAGCCGACCCCGACCGTCGGCTTCGTCGGCATGAACCCCAGATTGCACGACTTCGCCGCAGCGTGCCCGGGTGCGGCCGCGATCACGGTCCCCGCCAATACCGCCACAGCGGCACTCATGACGGTGATTGATCTGATTCGCATCGTTGCCCTGTCCTGTCTGTATCTCTGCCCGCTGGACAGCGGGCGAGTCGTTTCGATCGGCGCTCCCACATGCATCGGGCGCGAGGGCCGGTATTGCTGCCCCGAGGGTTGCCAGCACGGCGATGTCCTGCTCTGTGGGAGGCGCGGGCGGTAGCCCGGTTGGTTGCCACGCCCGCATAGCAGCGAGCAGACCGTCCAACGACGCGATCGCTGCCGACCAGTCCGTTGCGGTCACTTCGCACGGATATCTCTGTGGCAGTGGCGGTCCGGCCGCCATCACGGTGTCGCCAGCGGGTTCGCGCGGTGGCCCTCGTCGGGCGCGTACGCGCCCTCTCGCTCGTGGGTTCGGTTGGCGGCGAGGTCGTGGATGTCGGTGAGATCGGTGAGGTCGGGCGATATCCGACCACGCAGATGCATCAAGTTCGGGACTATCAGAAGTTCGATCTTGTGCGTGGTGACGTGATCCAGCAGTGCCGCGGGCACGACCAGGCTGGTACTGCGGCACAATCCGGCGTACTCGTAGCCGAGTCGCGCGGCGACCTTCCGGGCCTGAAAGTCCAGGCCGGTGACGGTCTTCACCAGGTCGACACACACGTAACCCATTGCGCGGGGCGGGTCGTCAGCGTCCATATGTGTTTCCTCGTGGGTGGTCGGTGCGGTACTCGGATTCGACGCGTCGCTGAATCGCGGTGACAGTGCGATCTCTCGGAATTCGCTGCGGCCACAGCACGATCGCCAGGTACACCGCCACCGCCGACAGCAGGCAGATGGTGAGCAGAACGATCACACTGCACCGCCGGTGTCGGCCCGGATGTAGCCAATCGGAACCGGCCGTGTTTTCTGCGGTGACGAAGTCCCGTCCGTAAGACGGGAGACGAGTTTGAAACTGTCCTGGAATCTGTTGTCCTGCATCGCTATTCCCATCGCAAAGGTAGTTCGGAAGTCGGCCGCTGCAGGAGCACCAGGAGGGCCGCGGGGTGCCGGTTGGTGCATGCGCCTCGGTTGGCGCTGCACTATCCGACGCAACAACGATCCCGCGACATATAGGGACGAAATAACCTCAAAGAAGGGATATTTGGGGACACTTGGCGATACGGTGACGGCATGCCGAACGAGCGGCTCCGAGGTGCACTGGCCGCAGCGAATCTGACGAAGCATGCTTTGGCTGAACGCGTGGAAGTCAGCCCCAAGACGGTCGAACGCTGGATAACTCAGGATCGTTGCCCTCATCCTGGTCTCAGGCTCGAAGTTGCACGAATCCTGGACCACGATGAGACGTATCTTTGGCCGGAGTTGTTGGCGGGCAGCCGATCTGCGGCAGCGTCACTGGCAGAACTGGTTCAGATCTGGCCGACACGACCGGAGGTCCCGCATGAAGTCTGGCGCTCGCTGATGCGGCAAGCCATGGGAAATATCGACGTGTTGGTGTATGCCGGTGGATTTCTCGTCGAGTCGCTCAACTTCGTGAACGTGGTCCGGGCCAAGGCGAGTGCCGGCGTACAGATCCGCATTCTGCTCGGAGAGAGCGACTCACCCGAAGTGATTGCACGCGGTCATGAAGAGGGACTGCCGTCGCTGCCTCAGCGGTGCAGGTCCACGCTCGAATACCTGCGCGAAACCGCAGATCTGCCGATGGTCGACATTCGAACGCATCGCACCACTCTGTACAACAGCATCTACCGTTTCGGTGATTCGATGCTAGTCAATACCCACAGCTACGGTGCCTATGCTGCGAAGTCGCCGGTTCAGCACCTACAGAAGGTGCCCGGCGGTCGCCTGTTCGATTACTACTCAGAGTCGTTCGAGGCAGCCTGGAAGACGGGGCGACCCGCACTATCCTGACCCCATGGGACGGCGAATCGATTACCACAACGACCCTCACGCCCCGGCCGCCAACAGTATCCGGCCGAGTGCCGGGGCCTTCGTGGAGCGCGATGGGGCGGTTCTGCTGATATGCCGGTCGGACAACGGAAACTGGTCCATGCCCGGCGGCGCTCATGATCCGGGCGAATCGCTGAGTCATACCGCCGTGCGTGAAGCACGTGAGGAGACCGGCGTCGACATCCATGTCATCGGAATCGTCGGAATCTTCACCGATCCAACACATGTCATCCATTACACGAGCAACGACGAGGTCCGGCAAGAGTTCTCGGTGATCTACCGTGGCGAACCGGTCGGGGGGCAGCCGACGACCAGCGACGAAAGCACCCGTGTCGAATGGGTGCCGATCTCGGAGATCGCCGCACTGCCAATGGATCCCAGCCAGCGCAAGCGCATCGACTGGGCATTGAGCGGGAAGGAACCCTACATAGATCCGGATACGCGCTGAACTGCCTCACGGAGACGCGGCTCTGCCTGTGTGATCGCAGCGTGCACGATACTGCCCGGCTTGTATCGTCGCAGTATCTCGCTCAGCCGCTCGTCCACTGTGAAGTCTTCGCCATTCGGTCCGGTACACAGGTCCGTCCACCACATGAAGTCGTCGACCACGTCGAGACCTGCGATGTTCGACAAACGAAATTCCTCGAAGACAGCCGTATCCAGGCCCCGAACTTCCGCCTCGACCTCGGCGGCAGTATGGAAGGCCACCACGTGACAGACGATCTCGGAATATCCACGCGATCGAAGTAGCCGGGCGCCGTCGATCGGATGGAATCCGAGATTCGGGTGACCGTAGCCGACGTCGTGCAGGTACGCCGCAGTCACCGCATCCGACCGCAACGCGCTCGGCAGCAGGTCGACCACGCTTTCCATCCGCTGACCAACGCCGATCGAGTGAGCTCGCCGCGAGTCGGTCAGCGGTTCCAGCAGATCAGCGATAACGGCGTCCACCGCAGTTATGGTACGCAGGGACGTCACCACGCGGTTGACAAGGCCGCGCGGTCACCCGCCGGACGCGCTGGCACCCGGCGGCCCGGGCCTGCTGCGCGACATCACCTCCGGTATCGACGACATCTGCCGCTCCGAACGCGCCCGCCGGTACGAAGCCGGCGAGTAACCAAAAACGACGAAAGGCGCCCCGGACGAATCCGAGATTCGTCCGGGGCGCCTTTCGTCGTCGTTCGTGCTCAGTGCTTCTCGGGGCCGATGTGGTACTCGAACACCAGACCGGCGACCGTGGCCAGCACGCAGATCACGCCGATAGCGATCAGCCAGTACTGGAAGAAGGCGAATCCGATCGCGGTGACCGCGGCCGACCCTGCCAGCAGGATGGGCCAGAAGCTACCGGGCGAGAAGAAGCCCAGATCGCCGGAGCCGTCCACGATCTCGGCCTCTTCGTAGTCCTCGGGGCGCAGATCCAGGCGGCGCGCCACGAAGCGGAAGTAGGTGCCGACGATCAGGGTCAGACCGGCGGTCAGCACGATCGCGGTGGTACCCGCCCATTCCACGCCGGTGCGGGACTGGCCGGTGAAGAAGCCGTAGACGACTGCCACGATGATGAAGAACACCGTGAGCAACTCGAAGATGCGTGCTTCGACCTTCATGTCAGATCAGTACCCTTCTCACTTGCTCGCGGCCTGGTCGTTACCGCGCGCGGTACGACGGGTGTCGAATGGATGCGTCGTGGTGGCCGTCGGCGACTCTCCGATGCTCGCGAGCGCCTCGGCATTGGTCTTACCGGTCTCGCGGGCGGCGATGTACTTGTCGAACTTCTCCGGCGACACCGCGCGAACCTCGAAGTTCATCATCGAGTGGTAGGTACCGCACATCTCGGCACAGCGGCCGACGAAGGCGCCCTCGTGCTCGATCTTGGTGATCTGGAAGACGTTGTCCGAGTGGTTTTCCTTCGGGTTCGGCATCACGTCGCGCTTGAACAGGAACTCCGGCACCCAGAATGAGTGGATGACATCGGCGGAGGCCAGCTGGAATTCGACCACCTTGTTGGTGGGCAGTACCAGCACCGGGATCTCGTTCGAGGAACCGGTGGTCTCGACCTTGTCGTAGTGCAGGTAGGAGATGTCGTTGGCGGGCAGGCCGTGGACCGGACCCGGCTGCGGGTGCCCGTCGGCGGTGCGCTCCTTGTACTCGTCCTTGATCTGCTCGTTCACGGCCTCGCGGGTCTGGTCGACACCGTCGTAGACGTGACCGTCCGCGCCGACGACCTTCTGATAACCGAACTTCCAGTTCCACTGGAACGCCGTCACATCGACGACCACATCCGGGTTCGAGGTCTTCTCGTGCACGTAGTTCTGCACGACGACGGTGAAGTAGAACAGCACCGCGATGATCACGAACGGAATCGCGGTGTAGGTCAGCTCCAGCGGCACGTTGTAGCCGGTCTGCCGCGGGAATTCCGGGGAGTTCTTCTTCTTGCGGTGGAAGGCCACTGTCCAGAAGGTCAGACCCCAGACCAGAACACCCATCGCCAGAGCGGCGATGATCGACCACGTCCACAGTTCCCGCATCTTGGTCGCCTGCGGGGTGATACCCGAGGGCCAGCCGAACCGCAGCACGGGATTGTCGATCGAGCAGCCCGAGACGAGCATCACGGTGATCCCCATGGACACCGCCAGCCCGGCCCGCCGAAGGATGCGGCCCCGCCGAACCCGGGCGGGTCGTGCCCCTATCGCTTCGCTCGCCTTGTGCGCCACGCTCAACGCCTTCCTGGTCGTCCATCCGACACGGTGCTGCCCGGAGGCCGGGCAGTACGTTTTCAGCACGTTCGAGATTCCTTCCGCGAGCCGTGCCGAACGCACGGCAGACCACGGGAGTTCCCGAGTACTACGCAGCGTAGACCAAACCGGCACCCGCGTTGTGCCCGGGTCGCTTTCGACACACCGGCCACCGGCCGCCATCACCGGCCGGTCGTATCCGGGGCCGACCGGCGCGGGTGCCGACGCCGCCCGGCGACCCCGGCCCCGCACAGCGAGGCGGCACAGCGGCCCACCGTGCGGCATACTCGGGGACTGATTTCGATTGTTTGTTCTCCGCGTACCCGATCCGGAAACGAGGTTCTCGACGCAGTGTGTGGACTGCTGGGATTTCTGACCGCCGATGTGGCAACCGACTCCGTCGTGCAGCAGGTGTACGACGCTCTGCAGTGCGGGCGCCATCGCGGCCCGGATGAGCGCGGTACCTGGCATGACGAACACATCATTCTGGGCTTCAACCGGCTGTCGATCATCGACATCGAACATTCGCACCAGCCGCTGCGCTGGGGCCCGCCGGAGAATCCGCAGCGCTACGCGCTCGCCTTCAACGGCGAGATCTACAACTACCTGGAGCTGCGCGCCCAGATTCAGGCGGAACACGGCGCGGATAAGCCCATCTTCCACACCGAGGGCGACGGTGAAGCGATCGTCGCGGCCTATCACTACTGGGGCACCGAGGCGTTCTCGAAGCTGCGCGGCATGTTCGCCTTCGCCATCTGGGACACCGAAACCCAGGATCTTGTGCTGGCCCGCGATCCGTTCGGCATCAAGCCGCTGTTCCTGGCGACCGGCCCGGGCGGGACCGCCTACGCGAGCGAGAAGAAGAGCCTGCTGGAGCTGCTGCCGGCGCTGCGGGTGTCCGATGAGCTGGATCCGCGCGCGCTCGAGCACTACACGGTGCTGCAGTACGTGCCCGAGCCGGAATCGCTGCACACCAATATCCGCCGGCTGGAATCGGGGTGCTACGCCACCCTGCGGCCCGGCACCGCGCCGGAGGTGACCCGCTACTTCCAGCCGGAGTTCCGGGTGCGCCCGTTCGCGGCCGGTTCCGAGGAGGCCCGCTATCGCGAGATCGCGGCCGTCCTCGAGGATTCGGTGGCCAAGCACATGCGCGCCGATGTCACCGTCGGCGCCTTCCTGTCCGGTGGTATCGATTCCACCGCGATCGCCGCGCTGGCGATCAAGCACAACCCGAATCTGCTGACCTTCACCTCCTCCTTCGAGCGGGAGGGATATTCGGAGGCCGATGTGGCCGCCGAGACCGCCGAGGCCATCGGCGCGAAGCATTTCATCCGCACGGTGAGCCCCGAGGAGTTCGCGGGGGCGATTCCCGAGATCGTCTGGTACCTCGACGATCCGGTGGCCGATCCCGCGCTGGTGCCGCTGTACTTCGTGGCCCAGGAGGCCCGCAAGCACGTCAAGGTCGTATTGTCCGGCGAAGGTTCCGATGAGCTGTTCGGCGGATACACCATCTATCGGGAGCCGTTGTCGCTCAAGCCGTTCGAATATCTGCCGAAGGGTGTGCGCCGGCTCGCGGGCAAGCTCTCGGACCGGATTCCGGACGGTACCCGGGGTAAGAGCCTGCTGCATCGCGGCTCGCTGAGTCTCGAGGAGCGCTACTACGGCAACGCCCGCAGTTTCAACGACGCCCAATTGCGGGCGGTGCTGCGCGAGTTCCGTCCGGAGTGGACCCATCAGGACGTGACGGCGCCGATCTACGCGCGTTCGCAGGGCTGGGATCCGGTGGCGCGGATGCAGCATCTGGACCTGTTCACCTGGTTGCGCGGCGACATCCTGGTCAAGGCCGACAAGATGACGATGGCGAATTCGCTGGAACTGCGGGTACCGTTCCTGGATCCCGAGGTGTTCGCGATCGCCGAGCAGATCCCGTTCGAGCAGAAGATCACCAAGGAGACCACCAAGTACGCGCTGCGCCGGGCGCTCGAGACCATCGTGCCCCCGCATGTGCTGCACCGGCCGAAACTCGGTTTCCCCGTCCCGCTGCGGCACTGGCTGCGCGGCCCCGAACTCTACGACTGGGCCGCCACCCAGATCGCCGAATCGCAGACCGACCACCTGCTGGACAAGTCCGCGATCAAGGCGATGCTGGAGGCGCACCGGGCCGGAAATGGCGATCACAGCCGCCGGCTGTGGACGCTGCTGGTGTTCATGATCTGGCACGGCATCTTCGTCGAGGACCGGATCAAACCGGCCATCCAGGAGCCCAGCTACCCCGTGCGGCTCTAGGCGGCCCCGCCCCGAATTCCGGCAATACGTCCCCTCGGAAACTTCCCATCCTTGAACGTGCCGCTATCTAACGGTACATTCAATGGCGTCAAGCTAGTGCAGCGGCCGAGACCCGGCCCTGGACGGATACGACCGAGACAACGCACGTAAGGAATTCCGATGGTTCGAAAAGACCTGCTCTCGAAGGTCCGTAACCGGATGTCGCATGCCGTGATCACACTCGCCATCGCGGCGGTTCCGGTCGCGGCCGCCGCGGCGCCCGCTTTCGCCGAACCCGCCGCCCCGGCAGCGGCCCACGAGGTCCAGGCCCCCGCGACGGATATCCAGTTCGTCCACGGATGGGGGCATCACGGCGGCTGGGGAGGCCATCACGGCGGCTGGGGAAATCCCGGTTGGAGCCGTCCCGGTACGGGATACGGGGGCTTCTACCCCGGGTGGTACAGCCCGTGGCAGGGCGGTGGCTACGGCTACGGCTACGGCTACGGCTACGGCTACGGCGGCTACTCGCCATTGTCGAGCGGAAGCGCTTACTGATCCGGAGGATCGGTAAGCACTCTCGCGGCGATCAGAGGCTGTCGATATTCACCGACTCGGCCATGTGCCGATATCCGGCATCGTTGGGATGCAGGTGGTCACCGCTGTCGTAGACGGCGGGTAAGGATTCCGGATTGCCCGGATCCGCCATGGCCGCGGCGAAGTCGGCGACCGCGTCGAACCGGCCCGACGTCCGGATCCACGTGTTGATCGCATGCCGTTTGACCGCCGCCCGGGCGCTGTAGTGATCCGAGCCGCCGAACGGCAGCAGGGTCGCGCCCACCACCCGCACCCCCTTCGCATGCGCCCGGTCGATCAGGGACTCATAACCCGCGATGATCGCATCGGCCGGCACATCCGGGGCCGGCTTGTAGGTGGGCTGGTCGGTCTCACTGAAGCCGAGATCGTTGACACCCTCGAGCACGATCACCGAGCGCACACCGGGCTTGTCCAGCACATCGTGCTCGAAACGGCCGGTGGCGCGCTCGCCGTACCAGGCGGAGTCGTTGAGCACCAGATTGCCGCCGATCCCCTCGTTCAGCACCGCCCACTGCCGGTTCGATCTCGCGAGCCGCGCGGCGAGCTCATCCGGCCAGCGCCGGTCCGCGCCCGGGGTAGAGCCGAAACCATCGGTGATCGAATCGCCGAAGGCGACCACCGCATCCCGGCGCGGCCCGGTTCCCGCCACCTCGACATCGTCGAGGTAGTACCAGGAGCTGGTGTGCGCAGTGAACGCCCCCGCCGCCGGATCACCCAGGTGGTCACCGTCGGCCACATAGCTGTCGGCCCAGGCCTGGGAATGGAAAGTCGCGGGCCCGGTCGTACCGCGCAGATACAGCGTCACGGCTACCGGATTCGCCGGATCAACGGTCAATGACGCCATATCGCTGGCGATTTCGGCGCCGGCGGGCACAGTCGCCGATCTCGCGCCACCGAAGGTCATGGTGCGCAGTGAATCCGGCCGGATATTCGCCCCGCCGCTCGCGAGTGCGGCGGTCGCGCCGGTGATCTCCAGCGGGGCGGCGCCGTATTCAATTCGACAGCCGGATCCGGAGGCCGTCACCGCCGCTGTTGAGCCGAACTACTTGGCGCAGTGTCTGATTCGAGAAGCCCGATTCGGACCAGCTGGGGCCGAATCCGGCACTCGCCCGCTGCGGCGCGGCAGACCACGACGCCGACCAAGTCGGAGTGGGACCATTCTCGACCCCGCAGGCGGTAGCGGTCAGCGCGACCGCCGCGAGAGCGGCGATGCCCAGCCGTGTCGAAATCCTCATCTGCTCTTCCCTCTGTCCGAAACCCTGTCGGTTCGTTCACCGACCTCAATCACTAACGGCACTGTAGTTCCGTTAATTTCTGATGTGATCGGCATCACTCTTCAGGTGGGCGAGCGGCGATATGCGGCCTAGCCTCGTAAGCATGTGCCGAAATATCACCGCCCTGCGTGGTCTGGACCCCGCGGCGACCCCCGAGGAAATCGACGCGGCCGCGCTGCAGTACGTCCGCAAGGTGGGCGGCCTGACCAGCATCTCGGCGGCCACCCGCCCGGCCGTGGACGAGGCCGTCGCCGAGATCGCCGCCAGCACCGCTCGCCTGCTGGCCGCCCTCCCGGACCGCAAGGTGCCGCCGAAGTCGGTACCTCCGCTGCGACGCCCGGAGGTACAGGCCCGCATCGCCGCACGCGGCTGAAGTCGATCCGGGGACCGCGCCCAAGGGCTGGTTCACCTGGTGTTCGCCGAGCCGTCGGATGTGCTGAACCCTCGGCGGGTTAGCTGGGCCCCATGAGCGATCAGAGCGATTCCGGCTCGGGCAAATCCGGCGATGGGGGCTCGGACGCCAGCCCCCACGGGCACGGAGCCTCCGCAAATCCGGACGGCTCGCCCGTACCGGCGGCCCCGGCCGGGAGCGGATCGGATTCCGCCGAGCGCCCGCAACGCCCCGGGGTGAGCCGGCGCTGGTTGTTCGGCGCGTCCGGCGCCGCGGCGATCGCGGGGCTCGCGGTGGGCGCGGGTACGACCGCCGCCCTGCGGGATACGGACTCGGATGGCGCACGCGAGTTCTGGCCGCGGACACCGGATTTCGCCGCCGCCGATACGGTCGCGGTCCCGCCGGTCGCCGGGGTTCATCTGCAGTACGGCACCGACGCCGCCCACGAGGTGGTGGTGAGCTGGCAGACCACCACCGCCGTTCGCAATCCGGTGGTGCGATTCGGCACGCCCACAGCGGGATTCGGGACGACGGTACCGGCCGAGACCCGGACGTATCGGGACGCGGCCTCCGGCACCGAGGTCCGGGCCCACCACGCGCGACTCACCGGTCTGGCGCCCGATTCCGAATACGTCTATGCCGCCGGGCACGACGGCGCGTCACCGGAATTGGGCACCCTGCGCACGGGTCCCGCGGGCCGGGCGGCGTTCCGGTTCACCAGTTTCGGCGATCAGGGCACACCGACTCTCGGCAAACTCGACAACGGCCGCTATGTCAACGACAACCTGGGCTCACCGTTCGCCGGGGACGTGACCGGCGGAATCGAATATCTCGCCCCGCTGTTCAACCTCGTCAACGGCGATCTGTGCTATGCCAACCTCGCCACCGACCGGATCCGCACCTGGAATGACTGGTGGGCCAACAACTCCCGGTCCGCACGCTATCGCCCCTGGATGCCGGCGCCGGGTAATCACGAGAACGAGCGCGGTAACGGGCCGATCGGATATGCCGCGTTCCAGACGTATTTCACCGTTCCCGACAGTGGCGCCGAGGAACTCGCGCGCGGCCTGTGGTACTCGTTCACCGTCGGCGGGATGCGGGTGATCGCCCTGGCCAACGACGATATCTGCTATCAGGACGGCGGTAACAGCTACGTCCGGGGTTATTCCGGTGGGGCCCAGAAGCGCTGGCTGGAAAAGGAATTGGCGGCCGCGCGGGCCGACCGGGATATCGATTGGATCGTGGTGTTCATGCACCAGGTCGCGATCTCGTCGGCGGACAAGGCCAACGGCGCCGATCTGGGAATCCGCGAGCAGTGGCTGCCCCTGTTCGATCGCTACCAGGTCGATCTGGTGCTGTGCGGGCACGAACACCATTACGAGCGTTCCCATCCCGTGCGCGGTGTACTGGGCACCGACACGCTGACGCCGAAGCCGATCGCCGAAGCGGTGACGCCGGGCCGGCCCGAGCCCACCGGCGCGGCGACCGATATCGTCGATACATCCAAGGGGACAGTGCATCTGGTGATCGGCGGCGGCGGGACCTCGGCCCCCTCGAACCGTTTGTTCTTTCCCGACCGGCAGTGCCGGGTACTCACCGGTGTCGGCGCGGTCGATTCGGCCACTGGGAAGAAGGCTCCGGCCTACGTCACGGAATCGGCGGCCTGGTCGGCGTTCAAGGACCCCGACCACCCGTACGGGTTCTGCGCCTTCGATGTCGATCCCGGCACTCCGGGTGGGAATACCACCATCACCGCAACGTATTTCGCGCTCGGCAGCGGGCCCGGTGAATGGAAGCCGGTGGATTCGTTCACCCTCACCCGCCCGCGTTCGGACCGCTGACACCGCGGGCGGTCAGATGTGGATCAGATCCAGAATGCGAGCGCACAGTTCCGGGTCGGTGGCCACGGCCTGATTCGCCGGCGGCCGATGCCAGACGGTCAGCAGCAGATCGGCGGCCGTACCGGACAGCGTGGCGTCGGCGGCCGAATCGGCCTCGATCGCCGGCTGTGTTCCGGTCAGGCGCAGCACCGGATCCGGCCCCGCGCTGTCGGTGCAGTGCAATCGCAGTGTGGCACCGTTCAATTCGGGCGGGACCTCACCCCGGCGGCCCAGGTGCCGCGGTACGAAAACTCGCAGCCATTCGTCGATTCCGTCGGCCGCGAGGCCGGGCTCGAAGGGCGTCGCACCGCCCGCCGACACCGCGTCCTGCGCGTCCCAGCGATGCATCGCCACCTCGTGGGCCTGACGGCGCAGCCAGAACCGGACGGTGCCGCGACCGGTGAGGACATCGGCCTCCGCATCGAGGTCGCGGGCGTCCAGCTCCGCCAGCAGGCGATCGCGGCCGTCGCGGTACCAGTCCGCCAGGTGCTCGTTGTCCGGGCGTGGCTCTCGCGGCATCTGCCGTGCCGCATCCGCACCGTCACGCAGCACCGCGGCCGCCCACCGATGCACCCGGCCGACGTGCGAGATCAGCCGCGCCACATCCCACCCCGGACAGGCGGTCACGGCCGCCCCCAGAGCCGGCACCGGAACCGCCGCCAGCCGATCCCCTTCGGTCACCAGTGCCGCCCGCCACATCGCATCACCCACGTCCCCAATCTATCCCCGTCGCATGACTGTCCCGCCACATGGCGACGGCCTCGGTGTCACTGCGCGGCGGTATCGCTCACGATCTCCGGCAGCCGGTCCGCACCCCAGCTGCGGTGCAGATAGCCGATCACCGAATCCAGCCGGTCTCGCTCGACCGCCGCCAGTTCACCGCGCTCGAGCGGGTCGAAGTGGAAGATGTAGAGCCGGGAGGCGAATTGCTCGAACGGCAGTGACCCCTCCCCGAAACGCTCACCGTGCCCGGCGGTGCCGACGACCACGCCGTCACCCCAGTCCTGACCACTGTCGTTGTTGGGGTTGTAGAAGTAGACCCGCATCGTCTCCTGCGGATCGAGGGTGACCCGCAGGATCGTGATGGCATGCCAGCCGACGAATCGGCCCGCGCTGTCGGTGACGGCGACTCCGGCCGGCTGCGGGTGGATCAAGGGCTGGTTGCCGTTGTAGAAGGGGTGGTAGCTGGCGTAGAGGTGGCGCAGGAACTCCTCCACATCGGTCAGCCGCCCGGTGGCCACATCGACGTTGATCCGGAACCCCCGGCCCGACCACCAGCCGTGGAACTCGGGATTGACCCAGCGGTGCGGATCGCCTTCCCGGCCGGCGCAGCGGCGTCCCATCTCGGCGTAGATCCGATCCAGATGCGGTACCACCAGCAGCGATACCGGATCCAGATCCATCGGCGGTGTAGTCGCGACCCCGAGTCGCACCTGCCGCGAAGAGATCGCCTGCCCCTCGAAATGCGCGACGACCTCGTCGTCACGGGCGGCGCAGGCCACGATCTGCAGCAGATAGTCGGGGTCGTTGTAGGACCACATCGACAGGGCACGCGCCGACTGACAGGTCGGATTGTCGCCCTGGCCCACGCCCAGCGGCAGGCCCAGCATCGATAGCACGCCCGAGAGCAACCGGATCCGCGGATCCACACCCGTGCCGAAGACCTCGGTCAGCCGCTGGTGAGCCCCGGGCGACAACTGCAGTCCCAGCTGCCGCCACAATGCCGGCGCCACCGGGGGCTGATACAGGATCCCGCGTTCCAGCAGCAGCGCCAGGCCGTAGATGCCCTGCGCGGTCTCCACGCGCACCGACCGCTCGATCAGGTGGTGCACGAGTTCGTGATAGCACAGCAGGCAGTCGCGCCCGGTGCTCGACAGTCCCAGCGCCTCGCCGATCAGGTAGTCGCCCTTGCTCAGCAGGAACCGCAGCAGCACCGCGTGATACGGCGACACCAAGCCGGTGTCGTGCATCGACCGCGCGAAACCCGTTGCCTCGTATTGCAACGCGCTGTCGTCCATGGATTCCAGCCGGGTGCCGTAGACCTCGACGCCCGGGTCCTCCCGGCAGGCGTCGGTGGTGCCATAGAGGCTGCTGATCAGCCGGTCCGCACCCAATCCGCTGGAACCCAGATCGATATCCGGATTGGCGCGGGCGACCGCGATCTGGGTGATCATCCGCTTGACCTGCTCGACCTGGATCGGCCGCTGGCGCAGGATCCGCCAGATCTCGTCGACCAGATGCTCGAGCACCTTCTCGTAGCCGACCTCCTCCACGAGATGGCGCATGAGTTCTCGGGAGACATCCGCCATCCGGCCCTGCTGTTGCCGCTCGGCCTCACCGGGCGGCGTGAACAGCAGTGTCAGATTGACCGCCAGCACCTGCGACAGATGGTCGGCGGCCTGGTCGGCGGATATCTGCGGATGCGGGTAATCGCCCTTGGCCACGGCCAGCAGGCGCAGATCGCTGACCGTCTCCAGGACCACGGTGTCCGGATTCGAGCTACGCAACGAACCCGGACTCAACGCGGGGATCAGGATCTGCGGCTGTGCCCAGTCGGTGCCCAGGAACAGCCCCGCGTCCTCGAGCGCGGCCGCCCGTGACCGCAGCGCCGCAATCCCACCGGGTAGTTGCAGCACGCGCCGCAGCGCGCTCAGCACCCGGGACAGTTTGACCTGCTTGCCGAATTCGCTGGTGCGGGCAAGAGATTGCGTGGCTTCGTCCAGGGCGGCGAGCCGTCTGCCCAGGGTTGCGTCGTCGCTGCCGAGCGGCATCAATCAGGACCCTCCCGTGATCCATCCCGCTGATCGGATCATATGTAGAAATCCAGTTCTTCTTGTCGTTTCAGCAGGTCTCGGAGAGCGTACGGATCTTCACCGTAGAAGTACAGCAATCCCCAGTGATTTCCGAACGCCGTGCGCTTGGTCACTTTCTCCTCGAGCGGAGCCATGAGCTCGTGGGCTTCGAAGTAGTCGTGGTCCTCGGTCTCCTCGGGCACCGACAGATGGGTGACCACCCGGCGGCGTGGATAAACCCCGAACGTGCCGGCATGTCCTGTGGCGTCGGCCACCTCACGCGGGAAGAAATTCACGATCTCCTCCTCGGTGGTCTTCGGATCGAAGGCCAGTACCAGTGCGTGGTAGGCGTTGAAACCATAGGCACGTTCGAGCAATTCGAACACCTTGAAGCCCGGCGGGCGATACGCGACCTCACCGAAGTACATCTCGCCGTCGCTGGTGACGAAGTATTCCGGGTGAACGAATCCGAAGTCGATGTCGAACGTCTTGATCAGCTTTTCCACCTGCCGCGTGATCTCCGGCCGGTACTTCTCGAGTTCCGGTGTGGCGGGCACGAATACGGAATATCCGAGCGTCACATATTCGGAGATGTTGAGGAAACGGATCTTCCCGTCGTGGATCCACGCCTCGACTGCGAATTCCCACCCGTCCAGATGGGATTCCATCAGCAGCGGAAAATCCTCGTCGGGGATCGTGTCGACCTCGCCCGGATTGCGGATCACCCGGTGCCCGAGACATCCGGCCTTGTCGAATGCCTTGATGTGGATCGGATCGTTGGGATCACCGTCGAGTTTGAGCAGCGTCTGGTTGACGCGCTTCAGGAACCGGATCACGTCGTCGCGCTCGTGTGCCTCCTCGAAGATCCCGACCCGGATCCCGCCCAGTTGCGCACGCCGTTTCATCAGCGATTTGTCTCGCAGCAGCATGGCCTGGCCGAGCAGCCGCGGGTTGGCGCGCAACACCGAGTTGATCGCGCCCGCCCACTCGACGGTCTCCTCGAAGATCGGGATGGCGACATCGACGCCCAGATCCTGCAGCGTCACCGCGATCTCCATCGAACGATCGTTGAGACGCTCGAAATTCCATGGCAGATAGGGTATTTCGTGTTCGATACAGTATTCCTCGGCCCACTCCGGCGCCACCACGATATAGCGGCGGTCGAATCGGTCCACTGCTTCTATCGCGTTCAGGCTCCATCCGAGCAGGGCCACATAGCCTTTGTCGGGATTTCGACTCTTCGATTCCGACATTGAAATCGACAAAACCTTTCCCCTCTCGATTTCTGCGCACGGTTCGTCGATCTCTGGTCACACTCCTACACAGGGAATCGGCGGCCGGCATCGAACTTCGCGACGACGGTGTCGACGAATCCGGGCTCTGACACCGGTATTGTCGACCGGCGATAACAACGGCAATCCGGAAAATGCCGTCACCGACATCGAGTACCCGTATCCACCACCTGCAAACCGGAGGCGCCCGGTTCGGCTTCCGACCTGCCGATTGTCACGCCAGCGACATCACCGCGGCAGCGGTCGCGACACCGAGTTCGAGTGCGGCGCCCAGCACATCACCGCCCAGCCCGTCGAAGCGCCGCACGCAATGGCGGACCAGCAGCGCCGCGAGGACCAGCGCCACCGTGACCGCGACCGGTCCCAGCCACGGCCGGGAGACGGCGAAAACACTTGCGCCCAGCGCGATGACGATCCAGACGAGCACCGTCACCCGGTTCTGGGTCGCCGCCACCAGTGCGCCGAATCCGGCGCCCGGTGCGGCTCGATGGCCCCGGCAGGCGGCTACCACGGCTACTCTCCCCGCGGCCACCGCCACCCCGACGGCGAACCAGCGTCCCGCATCGGCGAGTGCGGCGAAGGCCAGCGCCTGCACACCGATCGCGAAGATCAGCGCCGCCACCCCGAACGGTCCCGCCCCACCGCTTTTCATGATCTCGCGAGCCCGGTCAGGGGGTCCGTAACTGCCCAGCCCGTCGGCGGTATCGGCCAGCCCGTCGACGTGCATGCCCCGGGTGGCCAGCACGAGCGCGCCGACCGTCACCAGCGCGGCGAGCACCGAACCCGCTCCGGCCCAGCACAACACCCACAGCAGTCCGGTGGCACCGGCGCCCAGCACGGCCCCGACCAGTGGTGCGGCGGCGATGGCGCCGGCGGCGGTCGCGCGATCGACCGTGTGCGGCCCGCGGACCGGCAGCACGGTCAGCCACGACACCGCGAGCCGGGCCGCGGCGATCGAAACGCTGCCGCTCAGGAGACCACTTCCGGTGTCACGGCATCGGATTCGGCGGAGCTCACCCCGGCCTCGCCGAATGTGGCCATCTCCGTCAGCGCGGCGATGGCGGCACGCAGCAGTGGCAGCGCACTCACCGCTCCGGAACCCTCCCCCAGCCGCATATCCAGTTCGACCAGCGGTTCCAGTTCCAGTTTCCGCAGTGCGATCGGGTGGGAGGGTTCGGTCGATCGGTGCCCCGCCACCCACCAGCGCCTGGCGCCGGGTGCGAGCATCTCGGCCACCAGCGCGGCCGCGGTCACCACGACACCGTCGAGGATCACCGGCGTGCGGCGGGCGGCGGCCTGTGCCAGATAGCCCGCGGTGGCGGCGAAATCGGCGCCACCGGCCACCCGCAGCAGTGCGAACGGATCCAGCCGGTGCGGGCGCGCCCGCCACATCGCGTCGCGGATAGCAGAGGCCTTGCGCATCCATCCGGCGTCGTCGACGCCGGTTCCGCGGCCTATGGCGACTACCGGTTCGGTATCGGTCAGGGTCGCGATCAGAACCGTTGCGGGCGTGGTGTTCCCGATACCCATATCGCCGGCGATCAGCAGATCGGCGCCGCCGTCGATCTCCTCGTCTGCGATCGCCCGCCCGGCGGCCAGCGCCGCGTGCAGTTCGGCCTCGGTGAGAGCGTCCTCGCGGTCGATCGCTCCGCTGGCGCGGCGGATCTTGTAGGCCGAGACCGAGGGATCGGTATCGGAGTCCACCGCGATGTCGACCACGCGCACCGTCGCGTCGGCCAGGCGCGCCAGCGCGTTCACCGCGGCGCCGCCGGCCAGGAAGTTGGCGACCATCTGCGCGGTCACCTCGCTCGGATAGGCCGAAACCCCGTGCCGCGCAATGCCGTGATCGGCGGCGAAGACCACGACCCGGGCCCGCTCGAACTGATGCGGCGGGCAGACACCCTGGCAGGCCGCGACCCAGTTGCCCAGTGTTTCGAGCCGTCCCAGCGATCCGGCGGGCTTGGTCAGTTGCAGTTGCCGCTGCACGGCCTCGGCCCGTACCCGGGCATCCGGTGCGGCCACCGGGCCGAACGACGGTGTGGTGCCGTCGAATTCGGCCAGGCCGCGCGGTGCGGGCTCGTCGATCGCCGCGGCGGCGGCCCGCGATCCCGAAAGACTCTCGGCCGCAACGGAGGCGGCGCCCGCGGCACCGACACCGGCGGCGGCAGCGGCAGCGGTCGTCACGGCCGACGGGTCCGCGCTCACGGGTCCGGGATCGGTGGCAGCGGGGGATCCGGCCGCCTCGGGCACCGCCGCCCGCGTCTCACGTTCGGCCCCCTTGAGCACGGTGGGTATTCCGGCGACGACGAGGATCACCTCGTCGCATATCGCGGCCAGTCGCTGATTGAGCGTCCCGATCTCGTCGGAGAACAACCGCCCCGCCTGCGTCGCGGGGACGACACCGAGGCCGACCTCGGGACTCACGATCACCAACCGGCCGGCGTATCCGTTCACGGCGGCGATCAGGGCGTCGATATCGGGCCGGACGGTGTCGCGCGGCGCCTCCCAGGCATCGCGCGCGTCGATGCGGGCGGTCAGCCAGGTTCCGAGATCATCGACCAGCGTCACCGGCGCCGGATCACCGAGCACGGCGATCGGGTCGCCCTCCACCACATTCCAGGTACCGGGACGTCGAACCCGGTGTGCGGCAATACGATCGGCGAAATCGGCATCGGCCGGGTCCGGAATCGCGGTCGCCACGTACCGAACGGGGCCCTCACGGCCGGCCACCGCCTCGGCATAGGCCGATTTACCCGAGCGCGCCCCACCGAGCACCAGCGTCCGCAGCCCTGGGCCGCCCGAAGCATCGTTCACCACGTCAGCACGGTACCAATCGGCGGACGCCGGCATCCCGCCCTACCCGGCAGCGACGGCAGGCGGCTGATATCCGTCCGCACCTCGCGCCCGGCGGGCGAACTCAGACCGCGTCGCCGGCCGACACTCGCGGTTTGGGTGCGCGCATGCGCCGGATCTGCGATGCCCGGACGAAGGCGTACCAGCCCAGCGACCAGCTCGAGGTGGTGTCGTCGGGATAGCGCTCGGCCACCCGCTTGTTGATGATGCGCCCGATCAGGAAACCCTCACCGACCATGAACAGCATCATGATGATCATCGCGAGGGTGACGTAGGCCTGCACCTGCGGGGTGAGGAACATGGTCAGGATCAGCACCAGCGCGAGCGGCATGAACAGGCCGACCAGATTGCGCCGGGCATCGACCAGGTCGCGCACGTAGGCACGGACCGGCCCGCGGTCGCGTGGCAGCAGATATTTGTCCTCACCGGCGAGCATGCGCGCACGGCGGTCCGCGGCGGCGGCGCGGCGATCGGACGAGGCGGCCTTGCGTTCCTCGCGGTTGCCGCGGGTGGCCTTGCGCCGGGCCCGAGCCTCCTTGGAAGTCAGCGGCGCGGGTGCGACCGGGCCTCGGCGTCTGCCCTCGGCATCGCGGCGTTTGGGCGTGGGACGCCCCTTCCCGGCGGTCTGCGCCGTACCACCCGTGACGTTTGCCGAGTCGTCGCCGGACCCGGTCGAACTGTCGTCGGCGTGGTCGTCGGTGGTGCTGGCATCGCCACGGCGCAGGAACTTCACGCCGACCAGGCTATTGGATGGCATACCCGCCAGGAAATACGGTATCCGCAGATGCTGTGTTATCAGTCATAACACCCATATCGATTCCCTGCTCCGACCGGGGCACATGCCGCGTCGACACGCACCGGCGACTGTGGGGATTCGCACCCGCGACCGCCACAGACGCGGTAAATCCGGGCCCGACGGGCCCGCGAGGACGGCAGCAGTGGCAAGATTGGAATAGCCACCCGCGACGTGGCGTTGACAGCTACCGGAGCCGTGCGCTGTTCACGGAAACAACGTTCACGGGTCGAACCAGGGCCTGCGAGGAGACTTCATGACTGTGCAGAACGAGACCACCACCCACGGTGTGATCCTCACCGACGCGGCCGCGGCCAAGGCCAAGGCGCTGCTGGACCAGGAGGGCCGCGAAGATCTGGCGCTGCGCATCGCTGTGCAGCCCGGTGGCTGCGCCGGCCTGCGGTACCAGTTGTTCTTCGACGATCGCAGCCTCGACGGCGACCTGACCGTCGAGTTCGCCGGGGTCAAGCTGGCGGTCGACCGAATGAGTGCCCCCTACGTACAGGGCGCGTCGATCGATTTCGTCGACACCATCGAGAAGCAGGGTTTCACGATCGACAACCCGAACGCCACAGGCTCCTGCGCCTGCGGCGACAGCTTCAACTGATCAACACTTCCCGGCGCGGAATCTCATCCGAGGTTCCGCGCCGAGTCGTACCCACATCTCTCGGCCCTTACTCCGTCCGGACATCGCACGGTACGGTGAAGACCGCATTCGCCTTCGACAGATAAGGACCGGGTTTCGTGACCATCGCTGTGTCCGCTTCCATCGCGACCGACCATCTGATGCGTTTTCCGGGGAAATTCTCCGATGTGCTGCTCGCCGACCAGTTGCAGCATGTATCGCTGAGCTTCCTGGTCGACGATCTGGTGATCCGCCGAGGTGGTGTGGGCGGCAACATCGCGTACGCCATGGGCCTGTTGCGCGGCAATCCGCTGCTGCTGGGCGCCGTCGGCGCCGATTTCGGTGAATACCGCGAATGGCTGGCGCGCCACGGCGTCGACTGCTCGGCGGTCCGAGTCTCCGAGACCGCGCACACCGCGCGCTTCGTCTGCACGACCGACGAATCCATGGCTCAGATCGCGTCCTTCTACCCCGGCGCGATGAGCGAGGCCCGCGAGATCTCCATCGCCGAGGTGGCCGAAAACCGTTCGCTGGAACTGGTTCTGGTGGGCGCCAACGATCCCGACGCGATGCTGCGCCACACCGATGAGTGCCGCAAGCTCGGCATCCCCTTCGCCGCCGACCCCTCCCAGCAGCTGGCCCGTCTCGACGGAGACCAGGCGCTGTCCCTGATCGACGGTGCCACATACCTTTTCACCAATGAGTACGAGTGGGGCCTGCTGCTGCAGAAGACCGGCCTGTCCCCCGAGGAGATCGGCCGCCGCGTCGGCATCCGGGTCACCACCCTGGGCGCGAAGGGCGTCGTGATCGTCGACGGTGACGGTGTCGAGGTGAATGTCGAAGTGGTGCCGGAACTTTCGAAGGTCGACCCGACCGGTGTCGGCGACGCGTTCCGGGCCGGCTTCCTCACCGGGCACACCGCCGGTCTGAGCCTGTCGCGTTCGGCACAGCTGGGTTCGCTGGCCGCGGTGCTGGTGCTGGAGACCGTCGGAACGCAGGAGTGGTCGCTGGATCGCGATTCCGCCCTCGAGCGGTTGCGTGGCGCCTACGGCCCGGAGGCGGCCACCGAATTGGCCGCTGTACTGGGCTGAGGCAGTTTCGGAGGCCGGTGGTGATGCGGCGAAACTCCGCGACCGTGACGATTCACAACATTGCGTCCGGATGCGCGGAGTTCGCCGGCGAACAATAGGGTGTTGTGTATGGGATCCGATCGTTTATATTTTCGTCAGCTGCTGGCGGGCCGCGACTGGGCCGTCGGCGATCCGATCGCCACCCAGATGCGGAACTTCTCGTATCTGATCGGTGATCGCGAAACGGGCGAATGTGTGGTGGTGGATCCCGCCTACGCGGCAAGTGATCTGGTCGATATCGCCGAGGCCGACGGCCTCCGGCTCACCGGGGTGCTGGCCACCCACCACCACCCCGACCACGTCGGCGGCACCATGATGGGCTTCACCCTGCGCGGCGTGCGCGAACTCCTCGAGCGGACCCAGGTTCCGGTGCACGTCAACAGCGAGGAGCTGACCTGGGTCGCCAATGTCACCGGGATCGCGGAGAGTGAGCTCACCGGGCACGACCACGGTGACACGCTCGGCGTCGGCGGCGTGGAGATCGAATTCCTGCACACCCCCGGCCACACCCCCGGCAGTCAGTGCTTCCTGTTCGAGGACCGCCTGGTGGCCGGCGATACGCTGTTCGTCGACGGTTGCGGCCGCACCGATTTCCCGGGCGGCGACTCCGAGGCCATGTTCCGCAGCCTGCGCAACCTGGCCGAGTTGAAGGGCGATCCGGTGATCTATCCCGGACATTGGTATTCCGAACAACCCAGCGCCACCCTGTCGTCGGTGCGGGAGAACAACTATGTGATGCGCCCGACCACGCTCGAACAGTGGCAGATGCTCATGCCCGGCTGAGTCGCATTTGCCCACCACAAAGTCCTTTCGCCTTGTACGAGAGGGCTTTTCGCATATCCGGATGTCCTGCGGACATCGAGGGCGCCCGCTCTCCGGCGCAATATCGGCGCGGCGATCTCGCCGGGCGCCGCCAGGCGGCGAACCGGATGCTGCCCTCACCGGAGCGCACGGTCGCCGGGCGCCCGCGACAGCCCGGTGGGTCCCGCCCGGGCGGCGGGCTGAATCTCACCCGCATCGTGTGACGATCGGCCCCCGCGGCGTGCCTACGGTGTCGGAATGGGAACCGTACTCGGCGAATTACTGCCCCTGGCGGTCGGTGTGGCGATCTCGCCCATTCCGATCGTCGCCGCCATTCTCATGCTCCTCTCGCCCCGCGCCGCCGGCACGAGTACAGGTTTCGCGGTCGGCTGGGTGATCGGCATCCTGGTCGTCACGGTGATCGTGGTCGCGCTGTCGGGTTCCATCGACACCGACGCCGGCCCCTCGCATTCGGCCGGGGTGGCCTGGGTGAAGATCGTGCTGGGTATCGGGCTGGTCTTGCTGGCCGTCCAGCAGTGGCGTGGTCGCGCCGATACCTCGGTTCCGGCCTGGATGCAGGCCATCGACCGGATGACCTTCGTCAAGGCCACCGGTCTCGGGGTCCTGCTGTCGGGGGTTAATCCGAAGAATCTGCTGCTGTGCGTCTCGGCCGGGGTGGCCATCGGCACCGGCGGTGTGTCCGCCGGTGGAAAGGTTGTCGCTGTCGCGGTTTTCACCCTGCTGGGCGCGTGCACCGTGCTGCTCCCGGTCATCGGATACGCCCTGGCCGCCGACCGCCTGCGCGGCACGCTCGACCAGCTGAAGTCGTGGCTGCAAGCCAATAATCACGCGGTGATGGCGGTGGTGCTGCTGGTCATGGGCGCGGTGGTGATCGGTAAGGGCATAGGGGGACTGTGAACGATCACTGGCGCGGTGGCCGCGGGCAGGCGGCACGTGTCGCCGCCCGGGTGAAGGCGATCCTCCCCGCCAGTCGCAGGAATAAATCCGATGTTGTCGCCGGTCTTCCGGGCGCGATCGGCAGCGTCCCCGACGGTATGGCCGCGGGTGTTCTCGCCGGAGTTTCGCCCGTGCACGGCCTGTACGCGAGTATGGCCGGACCGTTGTTCGGCGGCTTCACCAGCAGTACCAAACTGATGGTGATCACCACGACCAGCGCGTCGGCGCTGGCGGCCGGATCGGCGCTGTCGACGGTCGAGCCGGGTGACCGCGAAGCGTCGCTGGTGTTGCTGACGCTGATCGCCGGGATCGTGATGGTGATCGCGGCGGCATTGAAACTGGGCCGCTACACCCGCTTCGTCTCGCATTCGGTGATGACCGGATTCCTCAGCGGTGTCGCGGCCAACATCATCTTCGGACAGATCGACGATTTCACCGGCGCCGCAGCACACGGCTCGGTCTCGATCGCCAAAGCATTCGACGTCGTGATCCATCCGGGCCGAATCGATTGGCACGCACTGGTCATCGGGCTGGTGGCGGTCGCGTTGATGGTCGGCCTGCGCGGCACTCGGTTCGGGCTGTTCTCGTCGTTGATCGCACTGGTCGTCCCCACCGCGCTGGTGCTGCTTCCGGGCTGGGATTCGGTGACGAAGGTGTCCGATGTCGGCGCCATTCCCACCGGGGTGCCGCTGCCGCATCTGCCGGATATCACCCTGCTGACTCCCTCACTCATCGGTGGCGCGTTCGCGGTAGCGGTCATCGTGCTGGTTCAAGGCGCGGGGGTAGCGGAAGCGTCGCCGAATCCGGACGGCACACGTTCGCGCGCCGATCGGGATTTCACCGCACAGGGTGTCGGCAACCTGTTCTCGGGATTGTTCCGCGGAATGCCGGTCGGTGGATCCGTCGGACAGACCGCACTCAACGCGGCGGCGGGAGCCCGTACCCGGTGGGCCTCGATCTGGTCCGGGGTCTGGATGCTGGCCATTCTCGTTGCCTTCGCCCGGTTGGTGGGCCACGTCCCGATGCCCACCCTGGCCGCCGTGCTGATCGTGGCGGCGGTCGGCTCGTTCAATACCGGCAACATCATCGCGATCTGGAGCAGCGGTCCGACCTCTCGGATCGGGCTGCTCACCACCTTCCTCGCCACTCTGCTCCTTCCGGTCACCGCGGCGGTCGCCCTCGGGGTGGCGCTGTCGCTGCTGTTGCAGCTGAATCAGGAGGCGATGGATCTGAAGGTGGTGCGGCTGCGGGTCGACGGCGATCACCTGGTGGAGACCGATCTTCCGAAACGATTGCCCGACAACGAGATCACCATCGTCGACTTCTATGGCAGCCTGTTCTACGCCGGGGCCGCGCACCCTGCGGGTTCGGCTTCCCGACCCGGCCGGCACCCGGAATCCGATGGTCATCCTTCGTATTCGCGGCCGAACCACACTGGGCGCCACCTTCTTCGCGGTGCTCTCGGATTACACCCGGCAGCTGGGAGATGTCGGCGGGCGGCTGTATCTCAGCGGCGTCGACCACCGGATTCGCGAGCACTGGACACCTGAACGGCTGGCATCTCAAGGGCTTTCGCTGAACTTCTTCCCGGCCACGGACACGATCGGCGAGTCGACGCTCACCGCCTACGCCCAAGCCCAGGTCAGGCTGCGCGACACCCTCAGCGATGAGAGCGACGCCGAGGCACTCGACACCGAACGCGGCCGGCGCCCGGACGACCGAACCGGCGAGCCCGACGAGTGACCGCACGCCGGAGTTGACCGTTTCGCCGATTTCACCCCGAACGTGTGACGGACAAGCCCACGCCGGCGCCATACCGTGATCGAGCGGGGCTCGGGTCCCGCACACCGCCGGACGAGCACAACGGCTGAACGAGCAGATCCGAGGCGGCGCAGGCGCTACGACTCCGAGGAGTTGAGATGGGTGGTCTGCTCGTTCTGCTGATTCCGGAAGTGATCGGGTTGATCATCACTCCGGGGCGCGATCGTGGGCTGTGTGCTGCTTCTGCAATCGCACCGTCCGATCGCCAACCCGAGCGCCTTCGGCGCGGCGTTCCTGCTCGTCTACACCCAGATCGCGCTGGCGGCGCTACTGGGCGGGGCCGGCGATCCCGGCTCCACTTCCAAGCAGGCATCGCATTGGGTGGGTCTGGTGATCGGTGTCCTGTTTCTGGCGGCCGGGATCGGGCTGGTGGTACGCAGGCCGAAGGCCGTCGTCGACAAGCCGCGTTGGGTCGCCCAACTCGAGAACGCGAGCCCACGCCGCGCTTTCAGTCGGCGAGTTCGTTGAGCAGCTTCGGCAGCTGTCCCGCCGCGACCGTCAGGCCGACACCGACCTTGATCCCCGTCAGCGTTGCCTCACTGATGTTTTCGATGATCGAACCGAGCCGCAGCAACCGCGCCAGCAGCAACAGCACGCCCACCATGATGGTCAGGGTCGTCAGCGACGTCTGCGCATCCTCCGACCCGGCGGCGACCCCGGCCCCGATCAGCGTCGAGGCGGTCAGGGTCGCGATGGTCGAGGCGGTGCTCACGCTCGTGGTGTGCAATCCGCCCAGCAGCGCGTACACGATCATCGGCACCATGCAGGTGTAGAGGCCGATCTGCACCGGCATATCGGCGATAGTCGCGTACGCCATCGCCTGCGGGATCACCACCGCGCCCGCGCTGAGCCCGGCCAGGATGTCCGGGCGCAGCCGACTCCGCCGATAACCGGCCAGGGTCGGAGCAAGCACGCTGGTCATAGCGCCTCCCGGGACTGCGGAATCGGCGGTTCGATCCGACAGTGTGACCGACGCGGCGCGAGGGGACCTCATGCTCGACAGGTGAAAACCGGCTCAGCGCACGTCGGCGGCCACCCGGAAGCCCAGATTCCCGGTCGAGGACGCCGGTTCACTGCCCTGTCGTGCCGATACCCGGTAGCGGCGGCAGTAGGACTGGTGACACAGATACGATCCGCCGCGCATCACCCGGTCACGTCCCAGATCGGGGCCCGCGGGATTGGTGGCCGGGCTGTGCCGGTAGTAGTCCGGGGAGAAGAAGTCCGAGCACCACTCCCACACATTGCCGGTGGTGTTGTAGAGCCCGAAATCATTGGGCGCGTACGCCTTCACCGGCATCGTGCCCAGGTGAGCGCCCGGTGCGGATCTGGGAAACTTACCGGTGAAGACGTTCATCGCCTGCTTACCGCCGGGTTCGAGGTCCGCACCCCAGGGAAACGGGCCGGTCGATCCGGCGCGCGCGGCGTATTCCCATTCCGCTTCGGTGGGAAGCCGCGTGTCCGACCACTCGCAATAGGCCCGCGCGTCCGCCCAGGACACGTGGATCACCGGATGATCGGCCAGTCCGGCGATATCGGATGCCGGGCCGGCCGGATGCGCCCAGTCGGCGCCGGTGACCTGCCGCCACCACGGTGCGTTCGCCACCGCCCGGGTCGGCGGCATATCACCGGGCAGCAGTCCGGCGAATACGAAGGACCAGCCGTATTTTTCGGCGTCGGTGTGATATCCGGTGGCGGTGACGAATTCCGCGAATTCGGAATTGGTGACCGCGCAGCGGCCCATCGCGAATGCGTCGACGGTCACTGTGTGACACGGGCCCTCACCGTCACCGGGATAGGCCCAGCGGCTCTCGTCGCCCATTGTGAATGTGCCGCCGTGCAGCGTGATCAGAGATCCACTCACATCCGCGGCGGGTACCCGCTCGGAAATTTCCGCACCGGTGGATGATTCGTGATTTTCCGTGACGACATCGCGGCCGGCGGAGGGTGCGCACTGGCAGGTTTGCTTTCCGGATTCGGTGCGGTGCTGCATGCTGTCCTCTCCCGCTCGTCGCCAGTAACCATGCGTACGCTGTCCCGACCGTACATCGCGGTGTGCGCGCGGGAGTGCAATCCGGAAAAGCGCGTGTGACGGCACGGAAATCACCCGGGGCGGATGAGGGCCGCGGGCACCCCCGAATGCTGCAATCGCTGGGGAAACTACTCCATGACGCAGACCGGTCTCGGACAGGGGTTTCAGCTATGAGCGATAGGCAGTTCAAGGGCGTCATCAACCTCGACATCCGGGACTCGGTCCCCGATTGGGACGCTTTCCTGGCCAAGAAGGCTCCCGAGGGCGCGCCTAATGTGCTGGTCGTGCTGTACGACGACACCGGATGCGCGGCCTGGTCGCCATACGGCGGGCGAATCGAGATGCCCACCATGGACCGCCTGGCACGCGAGGGGCTGACCTACAGCCAATGGCATACCACCGCGCTGTGCTCACCGACCCGTTCCACATTCCTGACCGGCCGCAATCATCATCTCAACGGCTTCGCGTCGATCTCGGAGACCTCATCCGGATTCCCTGGCTACAGCTCGCATATCCCACCCGAGAATGCCTCGATTGCCACGGTATTGCGCAAGGCGGGCTGGGGCACCTATTGGGTCGGCAAGAATCACAACATCCCGGTCGACGAATGGACCGCCGGATCGTCACGGGAACGCTGGCCGCTGGGCCAGGGATTCGACCGCTTCTATGGCTTCGTCGGCGGTGAGACGAATCAGTGGTATCCGGATCTCGCCGAGGACAACCATTTCATCGATCAGCCGTATTCGCCGGAAGAAGGCTATCACCTCTCGAAAGACCTTGCCGACAAGGCGATTTCATTCCTGCGAGACCAGCGCCAGACCCATCCCGGAAAACCGTTCTACCTGTGGTTCTGCCCCGGCGCCAATCACGCGCCGCACCACGCGCCACAGGAATGGATCGACAAGTACAAGGGCAAGTTCGACGACGGTTACGACGCCTATCGCACCTGGGTGCTGCCCCGCATGATCGAGCGCGGCATCCTGCCCGAAGGTACCGAAATGACCGATTTCAATCCGATGCCTCCAGGCACCTTCGCACCGGCCGATACGGTGCGCCCGTGGTCGGAACTGACCGAGCCGGAGCGGAAGCTGTTCTGCCGCATGGCCGAGGTGTACGCCGGATTCTCCGAATACACCGATCACCAGGTGGGTCGGATCATCGATTATCTGGAGGAGACCGGGCAGCTGGACAACACCCTGGTCATCTACGCCGCCGATAACGGCGCCTCGGGTGAGGGCTCGCCGAACGGTTCGGTCAACGAGGGCAAGTTCTTCAACGGCTATCCCGACAACATCGAAGACAACCTCGCGATGGTCGACAAGCTCGGCACCCCCGACACCTACAACCACTACCCCACCGGATGGGCCGCGGCCTTCTCGACACCGTTCAAGATGTTCAAGCGCTACTCGTATCAGGGCGGCGTCGCCGATCCACTGGTCGTCTTCTGGCCCAAGGGAATCGAGGCGCGCGGCGAGGTCCGCGACCAGTACCATCACTGCACCGATATCGTGCCGACGATCCTCGAATGCTGTGGGGTGCCGATGCCGGAGACCGTCGACGGTGTGCCGCAGAATCCGCTGTCGGGGGTGCCGATGAAATACAGCTTCGAGGACCCGGATGCGACGACACAGAAGGAAACCCAGTACTACGAGATGCTCGGGCACCGGGCGATCTGGCACCAGGGCTGGAAGGCGGTCACCGTGCACGGACCCACCAGCGGGCTCAGCAACTTCGAGAAGGACCGCTGGGAGCTCTACCACACCGATGCCGACCGCTCCGAGAATCACGATCTGGCGCAGCAGCATCCGGACAAACTGCGGGAGCTGATCGATCTGTGGTTCAAGGAGGCGGAGTTCAACAAGTTGCTGCCGCTCAACGATCTCGCCGTGACCGGCAAGGATCTGCAGACCTTCCTCGGCCTCGAATTCAAGGTTCCGGTGCCTCCCGGCGGCAAGTACGTCTACTACCCGAACACCACCGAGGTCCCCGAGCGAGCCGCGGCCAATACCCACGCGGTCTCGTACAAGGTGTTCGCCGAGGTCACCACCACGGCGGAAGCGAACGGCGTGCTCTTCGCCCAAGGCTCCCGATTCGGCGGCCACGCACTATATTTCAAGGACGGAAAGGTGCACTACACCTACAACTTCCTCGGAATACCTCCCGAGCAGAAATTGGAGGCACCCGCACCGCCGCCCGGCAAACACATCATCGGTATCGATTTCAAGAGGGAGCGCCCCGGCGATCACGGCGAGTACTGGGGAACCGCGACCCTGTACATCGACGACACAGCGGTCACCGAGTCCGAGATCCGCACGCAGTCGGGACATTTCACGATCTGTGGGGAGGGCCTGTGCATAGGATACGACAGCGCCGACCCGGTGAGCGGTGACTACGCCGGCAAATTCGAATTCACCGGCGGCGAGATCGACAAGGTGATCTTCGATATCGCCGACGACGCCTATGTCGATGTCGAACAGCAGTACCGGGCGGCCATGTCTCGCGACTGATCACCGCCTCACCCACGGTGCCCCGGGCCCACCCCGGGGCACCGGTTCATTCGGATCCAATCGCGCCGCAGCGACTCTCAGGCCAGAGTGCGCATCCAGCCGTGGGCGTCGGCGAAGGTACCGCGCTGAATTCCGGTGAGCGTGTCGCGCAGCGCCATGGTGACCTCACCCGGCTGCCCACCGCCGATCTCGAATTCGCCGTCGCCGGAGGCCACCCAGCCGACCGGAGTGATGACCGCCGCGGTTCCGCAGGCGAAAACCTCGGTGATCTCACCAGATTCGGCGCCCTCGCGCCATTCCTCGACCGACACCTTGCGCTCGGAGACCGGATATCCCGCATCGGCGGCCAGGGTCAGCAGGCTGTCGCGGGTGATACCGGGTAGCAGCGATCCGGACAGCTCCGGGGTGACCAGGCGGGCCTCGGACCCGGCGCCGTAGACGAAGAACAGGTTATTGGTTCCCATCTCCTCGACGTACTTGCGCTCACAGGCGTCCAGCCACACGACCTGATCGCAGCCCTTCTCGGTGGCCTGCTGCTGCGCGAGCAGTGAGGAGGCGTAGTTGCCGGCGACCTTGGCCTCGCCGGTACCGCCCGGCGCCGCGCGCACGTACTCGGTCGACAGCCACACCCGCACCGGCTTCACACCACGCGGAAAATAGGCTCCCGCAGGCGATCCCAGCAGCAGATAGGTGTAAGCCGCGGCGGGCTTCACACCCAGCCCCGCCTCGGTGGCGAACATGAACGGCCGCAGATACAGCGACTCCTCGCCACCAGCGGCCGGCACCCAGTCGGCGTCGACCTCGAGCAACTGGCGTACCGATTCGACGAACAGCTCCTCCGGCAGCTCGGCCATCGCCAGCCGCCGCGCCGACCGCTGGAACCGCGCGGCATTCGCATCGACGCGGAAGGTGGCGATACTGCCGTCGGCCTGCCGGTATGCCTTGAGGCCCTCGAAGATGGCCTGACCATAGTGGAACACCATCGTGGCCGGATCCATGCTCAGCGGTCCGTAGGGCTCGACCCGCGCGTTGGTCCACTGGCCGTCGGCGTAATCGATCGCCACCATGTGGTCGGTGAAGTATCGCCCGAACGCCGGTGCCGCCAGAATCTCCGTGCGCCGGTCCGCTGGAACGGGCGCGGGATTCGGGGTACGGGAGAACTGTGCGGCGACTGTCATGATCTCGATAGTAGATCCGTGCTCGCGAGCCACGATGCCCGGACCTGCGTCGCGGCCTCGATCGGAGATCCGCCGCAGCCTGCTCCAACCTGTCCAGCCGCGTTGCTCGAGCAGTTCGATCAGGCGCCGGGCCGACGGCGCGGCGTCGAATGCCAGGGCATCCAGCAGGGCACTCAGCGACGGTTCGATATCGCTGCCGATATAGTCCGCGCCGTACGATTCGACCAGATCAGCGAGGTACCCGGCGGTCTCGTCGGCCACCTCGGCCAACCGGGTGTCCGCCGGCCGGTCCAGCGCCCAGCCCAGTGTGCGGTAGAGCCCGACCAGCCGCGGATCTCGCAACTGCTCCCGTTTGCGGGCGGTCCATTCCCGGACCCGCGCGGGCTTCCGCACCGCCAGCGGGATCCAGCCGTCGCGTTCGATCCGCACGATCCGCTCGTCGATGCCGAGCGCCCGTAGCTGTTCGAGAAGGGCGACGGTCTCGGCCGGCAGCACCAGCCCGTCACCGGCGCGGAGCCGGGCGATCCGGTCCCGATGCCGCTGTCGCTGCTCGATCTCCGCCCGTAGCCGTTCGTCGATATCGGCGATCGCGGCGTCGAACTCCCGCGGATCGGCGCACAACAGTTCGCCCACCCGGGCCAGCGGGACCCCGGCCTGGGCGAGGGTTCGAATTCTGATCAGCTCGACCAGGGCATCCGCGTGGTACCTGCGGTATCCGGAGTGGTCGCGCTCGGGCTCCGGTAGCAGCCCTTTGGCGTGATAGTGGCGCACGGCACGCACCGTCACCCCGGCGTGGGCGGCCAGTTCGCCGATGGTCAGCATCTGCTCAGTCTGGTGGCTTCGGCGAGATCGCGCGTCGGCCGCCACGGACGATCCGCGCGAGCGCGGCCGCATGCGTGATCACCAGACCGTGATCGGCGTCGAGCCATCGGGTGGCGATGTGCGGCTGTTCCCGGACGAGCCGGTCGACTCCGGCGCGCCAATTCCGGTTGCGCCAACGGGTGCGCTCGTCGTCACCGTCACCGGCCATGTGGGCAGCCATGACCATGGTGATCGGACAGTGGATCCGCCGATACCGGTCCAGGATCGCGGCGCGGATCACGTCCAGCTCGCACTGCAGATCGAGGATGTCCTGCGTTGTCGGCAGCACCTGTCGCTCGGGGGCCGGGGGCGCGTGCACGCTGTCCAGCATCGCGCGGAACTCCGGGATATCGGCCTCGGTCGCGAACGGTTCGGGGACCGGGTTCGCACCATCGATGACGACGAGTTCCGCTGCGGTGCCGGGGTTTTCGGACACGTAGTGCACGATGAGGTCCGCGCCCAGCGAATGTCCGACCAGGACCGGCGGGGCGGACGGATCGGGCGGACCGAGTTCGGCCATGACAGCGCGGAAGTCGGCGAGGAAGTCCTCGAAGCGGTACCGCTGCCCCGCCGCCGACGAACCGTGACCGCGCAGATCGAAGGTCGTCACCTCGAAGTCGCGCCGCAACTCGGAGATCAGCGGGGTCAGCTCGGCCCGGGTCGAGGTCAGTCCGGGACACAGCACCAGCCGCGGTCCCTCGCCGCCGCGGCATGCCGCGATGGTGACACCGCCGCTGTCGAGTGTGAAGTGATCGGTTCTCGAAGCCATACCGCCCATGCTGCGGGGTTGCCCCTGCGTCAGGGTCAACCCCGGCGGGAGGACTCATGGCGCGGCGGGCGCGGGTACCTCAGGAGGTGTGCGGCGTCACGAACGGCGGGCGCACCACCTCGGCACGCAGGCGGCGGCCGCGCACATCGACCTCTACCTCGGTGCCCGGTTCCAGGCCGGCATCGGTGTTGAGCAATGCCAGGGCGATGCCCGCCTTGAGGCTCGGCGAGAAGGTGCCGGACGTGGTCTCACCGACCGGCTCGTCACCGCGAAGAACCGTCTGCCCCTGGCGCAGTACACCGCGGTCGATCCCCTTCAGGCCCAGCAGAATTCGGCGCGGTCCGGCCGACTTCTCCTGCGTCAGTGCGTCTTTGCCCCAGAACTCGGGCTTCTTCCAGCCGACCGCCCAGCCGGCGCGCGCCTGCACCGGGGAGATCTCCGGGGACAGTTCGTGCCCGTGCAGCGGGTAGCCCATCTCGGTGCGCAGGGTGTCGCGGGCGCCCAGTCCGGCGGGCTGCCCCCCGGCCGCCTCGACCCGGATCAGCAGTGCGCGGAAGACCGCCTCGGCATCGTCCCAGCGGGGCACCAGTTCATAGCCGTGCTCACCGGTGTATCCGGTCCGGCACACCCGCACCGGCCGGCCCTCCCAGTCCGCGTCGGCGTAGGCCATATATTCCATATCGGTCGGAAGTCCCAGTCCGGCAAGAACTTCCGCGGACTTGGGGCCCTGCACCGCCAGGACCGCGTACTCGCGATGCTGATCGGTGACGGTGATCCCGGCGGGCGCGGCCGCGCGCAGCGCGTCGACCACGGTAGCGGTATTGGCGGCGTTGGGGATCAGGAAGATCTCGTCGTCGGAGACGTAGTACGCGATCAGGTCGTCGATCACCCCGCCCTGTTCGGTGCAGCACAGCGTGTACTGGGCCTTGCCGGGGCCGATCCGGCCGAGATCGTTGGTCAGCGCCGAATTCACGAACCGCGCCGCGCCGGTACCACGCACGGTGGCCTTACCGAGATGGCTCACATCGAAGACGCCGACAGTGGTGCGCACGGCCGTGTGCTCGGCCACCGTACCCGCGTACTGCACGGGCATCTCCCATCCGCCGAACGGCGCGAACATCGCACCCAGCTCGGCGTGGACGGCGTGAATGGGGCCCTGCAGCAGCGTCTCGTCGGTCACCCGCCGAGCTTATCTAGCCCGGATCGCCCGCGGTCGGCCCCGTACGCCCGTGTGTCGGACAGGTCACGATCGGGGAATGGGGCCGCCGGGAATCACCACCGATCGTCGTCGTCGGATACCCCGCCTGCCTCGAGCAATTCGTCACCGTGGACCTCCACCCAGTCGCCCAGCGCGCGCAGTGGCCCCTCGACGAGACTGCGGCCGAGCGATGTGAGCGCGTACTCCACCCGTGGTGGCGCCTGCGCGTACCGCTGCCGCTCGAGCAGCCCGCGCTCGACCAACCGGCGCAACGCCTCGGTGAGCGCCTTGTCGCTGATGCCACCGATCTCGGCGCGCAACACGCTGCGCCGCCGGGGACCGCCGAGCAGGCCGACCAGGACCACCGGATCCCAGGTGTGCGCGAAAAGGTCGGTCGCCGCACGCAATCGGCAGTCCGCGACCAATTCGCCCGCATGTGTGTCGTAACCGCTGCGCGCCAACCCGCTCCGCCTCCGCGCCTGACCGCTCATGCCGTGTCCTCCTTGGGCATGAGCGGGGCGCTGCGTGGTAACGCTGCGCTGCCGCCTCCGCGCCTGACCGCTCATGCCGTGTCCTCCTTGGGCATGAGCGGGGCGCTGCGTGGTAACGCTGCGCTGCCGCCTCCGCGCCTGACCGCTCATGCCCCGATCATCCCCGGTTCGTCGCGCACCGTCCGGTGCGTATCGGAATTCCTATCGTGGCCGCGTATCGATTATTCGAAGGAGTTGCGCATGAGAATCACGATCCTGGGCACCGGCACGCTGGCGGCGGCATTGGGCGGCGGATGGGTGCGCGCCGGGCACGCGGTGGTGGTGGCGGGCCGATCAGCGGACCGGGCGCGAACCCTGGCCGCCGCGCTGGGTGCTCGCGCGGTCCCGATCGGCGAGGCCGTCGCCGGCGCCGACGCGGTCCTGCTCGCGGTCGCGCACACCGGTGTCGCGGACATCCTGCACGCGACCGCGGCCGCCACCGGTGCGCTGTCCGGCGTCACTGTCGTCGACCCGGTCAACGCCGTCGACCACGGTGGCGGGCCGCTGCGACTCCCCGGCGACAGCTCGCACGCACAGCGGGTAGCCGCCCTCGCGCCCGGCGCCCACGTGGTCAAGGCATTCCACCTCTTCCCGAGCACGCAGTGGACCGGGCCCGCGTCCGGACCGGTCACGGTGCCGCTGTGTGGCGACCACGCCGAGGCACTGCGGACCACCGGGCAGCTCGTCCGCGATCTCGGCGCCGAACCCGTCGTCTTCGGTGGCCTGTCGCGGGCCCGGCAGGTGGAGGAAGCGGCGGGTTTCGTGATCTCGCTCGCGTTCACCGGAATCGACCCCGCCACAGCGGTACCTTCAATGCCCGCGGCGACCGCGGCCCGGTGACGACACCACGTCGATATCACCGTGACAAACCTCGCAACGCGACCGGGCGCGCGGTGAGATCGGGGAAATCAGCCTTCTACACAAGGCAACTCGCGAGCCACACGGTACTAACAGCAGCGCAACGTCGCGCTGTTTTCCTGAGGTAATGAAAATCTCGTCGTTGTTCTCGAAGTCGTCCGCCAAAGCGTCCCCGGAGCCGGCCGCCGCGTCCATCTACGAGCAGATCGGTGGTCACGAAGCCCTCGAGACCGTGGTCGAGGACTTCTACGTCCGGGTGCTGGCCGACAAGGAGCTGGCGGGCTTCTTCACCGGCACCAACATGTCCCGGTTGAAGGGTAAGCAGGTCGAGTTCTTCGCCGCCGCGCTGGGCGGCCCCGAACCGTATTCCGGCGCCCCGATGAAGCAGGTCCATCAGGGTCGTGGCATCACCATGGAGCACTTCAACCTGGTCGCGGGACATCTCACCGATTCGCTCGCGGGCGCCGGAGTGCCGGACGGGACGGTCACCGAGATCATCGGCGCCATCGCCCCACTGGCCCCCGAAATCGCCTCCGACGCACCGGTTTCCTGACACCGGGGTCCACGATGCCCGGGCGGCGTCGTCGGAATGGCTTGGCCCCGAACGAGATCGACCGACAGTGCCCGGCCGTTGGTGAACGTCCGGGCACTGTCGTGTCCGGCGGCGGCCGGACACGCGGTGGCCGCACCCGCTGCCGGGCCGAGAGTTCGGCAGCGGGTGCGACATCGGACGCATACCCCGAATCGGGTGCCGATCACAGCTCGGGCCGATGTCGGCGCTTTTTCATGAGCGCGGCGGCGGCATCCGGTTCGATAACCAGCTCCCGGGCACGGCCGGCGCGCGATCGCACGCGCCCCGAGCGAAGCAGCTAGTGCCTCGTCTGGATAGGTTGCTGTGGTAATCGGGTGTCGGCTTGCTCTGGCTGCTGTGTCGGGTGATGCTGCGGGTGGAGGTGGTGTCGTGGCTCGGAAGCCGGATGTGTTTGTGCGGCCGTTGTTCCCGGAGGAGGGGCAGCGGGTGGCGCGGATCGCGAAGACGAGCAAGGTGCCCGTGCGTGCGAGGCGGGCGATCGTGGTGATGGCTTCCGCGCAGCGGCAGCCGGTCGGGTTGATCGCGAAGTTGATGCAGGTGTCGGAAGCCTATGTGCGGCAAGTCATTCATGACTTCAACGAGCACGGGTTCGGTGCTTTGGACCCAAAATGGAGCGGGGGCAGGCCGAGCAAGACTGATCCGAAGATGCGTGAGCGGATCTGTCAGATTGCCCGGTGCTGTCCCCTGAACCTGGGTTGGCCGTTCTCGACGTGGAGCCTGTCGAAGCTGCGGGATGTGCTGGCTCTCAACAAGATTGTCGATATCAGCCGGGAAACCCTTCGGCAGATCCTGAAGGCCGGCGGGGTGTCGTGGCAGGCTACCAAAACCTGGAAAGCCAGTAACGACCCGGATTTCGCAGCGAAGATGGCGCGGGTCCTCGATCTCTACGACAATCCACCCGCTGACGGGCGAGTGGTGTGTGTCGATGAGTTCGGGCCGCTGAACTTGCAGCCACGTGGTGGCCGTGGCTGGTTTCCGCGGCGCCGCCCGAATCGGTTGCGCGCCACCTACAACCGCACACAGGGAGTGCGGCACATGTTCGGTGCGCTGGACCTGGCGACCGGCCAGCTCTACTACCGAATTCGTGACCGGAAACGCTGGACCGAGTTCCTGGCCTTCCTCAAGTCGCTGCGAGCGCGCTGGCCGCAGGGAAATTTGTATCTGATTCTGGACAACTACTCGGTGCACAAGCGCCGTGAGGTGCGGGAATGGTGCGCAGCCAACGCGGTCGAGTTGGTGTTCGTACCTACCTATTCTTCCTGGTTGAACCGGATCGAGTGCGAGTTCGCCGCGCTGCGGTATTTCGCGCTCAACGGCACCGACCACCGCAGCCACGACGAACAAGATACCGCGATCGGCGACTACATCCGCTGGCGAAACCAGCACGCCGGGCCGATCCGCGACTTCGCCGTCGGTTCCAAGATCCGGCGACCGGATTACCTACCGAAGGTTGCTTGACGAGGCACTAGCCGGCGCTCAACCATGCCGAAGCCGCGACGATCAATGCCTCGGTTCCCGTTCGCAACGTCGGCTCGATCACGGGTGCGAACGTCGGCGAGTGATTCACCGGAATATCCTGAGCGACCCGGTCCGCCTGTTGCGCCGCACTGTATTTCGCCGGGTCGATGCCGCCGACACCCCAATACGTGTACGGCACCCCGAGGGCGTTGGGGATATCGCTGAAATCCTCACTGGCACTTTGCCTCGGCAGTTCCACGGCGCGGTCGCCGAAGTGCGCCGTGAATGCCTCGTGCACCCGGCGGGTGGTCTCGGCGTCGTTGTCGGTGACCGGGAAGCGGTCGAACAGTTCGAATTCGGGGTCCTTCGGTGATCCCGAGGCCTGGCATTCCGCGAACACGATGCGGCGGATCGCATCGAGGATCGTGGTGCGGGTGGTCTCGCTGTAGCTGCGCACATTCAGTTGCAGCACAGCGCGATCGGAGATCACATTGCTCTTGGTACCCGCGACGACACTGCCGACCGTGAGCACCGCGGTCTCCGTCGGCGCCACCTCCCGCGAGACCACCATCTGCAGCCGCAGCACGATCATCGCGGCCAGCACCACCGGGTCGATGGTGGCCTGCGGCATCGACCCGTGCCCGCCGCGCCCGTACACGGTGACCCGCATACTGTCGGCCGCGGCCAGTACCGGCCCCGTGCGGGTGCCGACGATCCCGGCCGGTGCGGGCAGCACATGCTGCCCGAGCGCGACATTGATCTTCGGCAGCAGTGCCGCCAGCCCGTCGGCGACCATTCCCCGCGCACCGTCGCCCACTTCCTCGGCCGGCTGGAACAGCGCGACCAGCGAGCCCCGCCACCGGTCGGCGTGGTCGGCCAGCAGCTGTGCCGCTCCGAGCAGACACGTCACGTGCACGTCATGACCGCAGGCATGCATGACCGGAACCTCGTTGCCGTCCCGGTCGGCGGCGGAAACCGTACTGGCATAAGGCAGTCCGGTGGCCTCCCGCACCGGCAGTGCGTCGATATCGGCCCGCAACAGCACCCCGGGGCCGTCGCCGTTGCGCAGAATCCCCACCACTCCGGTCCCGCCGACCCCTTCGTGCACCTCGTAGCCCGAGGACCGCAATCGCTCGGCGATCAACCCCGCCGTGCGATGTTCGGCATGCGACAGCTCCGGGTGGGCATGCACATCGCGGTAGAGGTCGCGCTGCCAACCGGATATCCCGTCGAGCCCGGCCAGCACGGCCGTATTCCACGCAGTCGAAGCCATCACCGCTCCTTTCGGCGTCCGTAACGCAATCGTTCCGGCCAGCTCACCTGCTCCGGCAACATCCATCCGCGCCATCGGGACAGCAGGCACAATCCGGCGCCGACCACCGTCGCGGTGATCGAACCCGCCGTCACATGGCCCGAATACCAGATGACCACCAGTGTCGCACTGGCCAGCAGCGCACATGTGGCATACAGGGTGTTACCCCCGAAGATCGTCGGCACCCGCCCGACCGCGAGATCGCGCACCACCCCGCCTCCGACCGCGGTCGCGGTACCCAGCAGCACCGCCGGCAGCCATCCGAGACCGACCTCGAGGGTCTTCTGCGCACCCACTGCCGCCCAGCATCCCAGCGCCAGCGAATCGACCCACGGGAACAGCCGATCCCACAGCCTGCCCTCGAACCGGAACGCGAACGCGATCAGCGCACCGAACAACGCGGTGAGCAGGTAGGTGTAGTCGACCAGCGCCACCGGTGTGCCGCGTTGCAGCAGGGTGTCGCGAATGATGCCGCCGCCCAGTCCCGATGCCGTGGCCAGCACCGCGAATCCGATCGGATCGAACCGGTACGACCGTGCCACCGCCCCGCCGAGCATGGCATTGGCGAACACGCCGGTCAGGTCCAGCGCCCGCAACAACTCGGGAACGGTTTCCGACACCGCCGCCATCGACCTCGTCCCTTCCGCGTCGACCTCGCTATCGGCACGGTACCCGCAGGCCGCGGTATTGCCCGGCAACCAGCGGCGGGAAGATCGGCGGGTTCGACTCGCCGGAGGCGGGTGTGATGAAACTCGGCACACCGGAGAACGTTTCTACGGCTAACGTTGCCCTGTGGCAGGTATGACGACCGCACTCAACCCGATGAGCGGGTCGTCCCTGCTGAGCGAGTTCGGCGCGCTGGCGGTCCTGCTCGGCACGTTCGCCGAATCGGGTCTGCTGGTCGTCGGCTTCTTCCTCCCCGGGGACACCCTGATCTTCCCCGCGGGCATCCTCTGCGCCACCGGCACCCGCACCGATCCGCACCTGGTCCTGTGGCAGGTAATGCTGTGCGCCGCAGTAGGTTCCATCGTCGGCGCCCAGACCGGCTATCTGTTCGGCCGGCACGGCGGCCAGGCATTCCTCACCCGGACGTCGCGGCCTCGCGTGCACGCGGTGGTGTCGCGTGGCGAACGCTGGCTGGATCGCTACGGTGCGCGCCGGGCCATCGTCATCGGCCGTTTCGTACCCATGGTCCGCACGGTGATCAGCCCGGTCGCCGGTGTACTCGGGGTTCCGGCGCGGACATTCACGCTCTGGCAGATCGTCGGCGGGCTGGCATGGTCGCAAAGCCTGGTCCTGCTGGGGTTCTGGCTGGGCACCCGGGTTCCGAACGTGGACAAGTACCTGCTGCCCGCCGTCGCGGTGGTGGTACTGGTGTCGTGCCTACCCCTGCTGGGGCAACTGCGACGCCGGCCATAGCCGGGTCCCGGCCACTCGTGTAACCATCATATTGCCCGTTCGAAAAATATTCATATGAATATTGTCAAACGAAATCATCTCTCCTACCTTGATGTTTGCTGCGATCCGGACAAGCTGAGACAGCGTGGTCGACGGGGATCTGAACTTCGCGGCCTTCGTTGCAAGGAGATCTGACGATGAACACCTCCCCGACACCGGAAACCACCGCGGTTTCACCGACCCGATGGAATCGCTTCCAGACCTGGGCGGCCAAGGACAATATCGAGGACTATTCGCTGCGGTACGCACCGCGCACCTTCCGCCGCTGGTCACCGATGGCCTGCGCGGTCACCGCGCTCGGCGGAATCGCCTATCTCGCCGACTATTCCATCGGCGCCTCGATCGCGGTGAGCCACGGCAGCGCCAGTGCGATAATCGCCATCCTGGTGGCCGCGGCGACGATCTTCCTCACCGGCATCCCGATCGCGTACTACGCGGCCAAATACAACGTGGACATGGATCTACTGACCCGCGGCGCGGGGTTCGGCTACTTCGGCTCGACGCTGACCAGCCTGATCTACGCGACCTTCTGTTTCATCTTCTTCGCGCTCGAGGGCGCGATCATGGCGCAGGCGATGAAGCTGACCTTCCACATACCGTTGCCGATCGGGTATCTGGTGGGGTCGGTGGCGATCATTCCCCTTGTGCTGTACGGGATGTCGGCACTGGCGAAATTCCAGGTCTGGACGCAGCCGCTGTGGCTGGTGCTGTTCGTGGCGCCGATCGCGATGATCCTCATCGCCGATCCGCACGGGGCCGATGGCTTCCTGGCCTGGCACGGTGACGGTGGCAGCGGCCGGGTCAGCACGATCGCGGTGGGCGCCGGCGCGGGTGTGGCGTTGTCGCTGATCGCGCAGATCGGCGAGCAGGTCGACTATCTCCGATTCATGCCGGAGAAGTCCGAGACACCGCCGCTGAAGTGGTGGTCGGCGGTGCTCCTGGCCGGGCCGGGCTGGGTGATTCTCGGTGCGGCCAAACAGCTTTCGGGCGTATTCCTGGCCTTCTACGTCGTCGGCCAGGTCGGGTTCACCCGGGCGACCGAACCGATCGAGCAGTTCCTCGGCAGCTACGGCGCGGTCCTGCACAACCACGCGGTCGCACTCGGTGTCGCGACGATGATGGTGCTGCTGTCGCAGGTGAAGATCAACGTCACCAACGCCTATTCGGGGTCGCTGTCGCTGTCGAACTTCTTCAGCCGGGCCCTGCACGTGCATCCCGGCCGGGTGGTGTGGCTGGCCCTGCACATCGTGGTCGCGACCACGCTGATGCTGTGCAATATGTTCTCGCTGCTCAACACCATTCTCGGGTTCTACTCCAACGTGGCCATCGCGTGGATCGGCGCGATCGTCGCGGATCTGGTGATCAACAAGGGGCTGCTGAAGATCAGCCCGCCGTATGTGGAGTTCAAACGGGCCTACCTGTATCCGGTGAATCCGGTCGGATTCGTGTCGATGCTGGTGGCCTCGGCGGTGTCGATCGCCGCGTTCTTCGGCGCGTTCGGCGAGTTCTGCGCGGCCTGGTCACCGTACCTGGCGCTGGCGGTATTGATGGTGCTCGCACCGCTCATCGCGATCGCCACCAAGGGCAAATACTATCTGGCGCGCAAGAATCCGCTGCGCGAGGAGATCGAGCGCGAACCGCTGTGGGCCGGGCAGACCCTGCTCGACATCGTCGACGGCAAACGCTACGAACTCCCGGATATGGTGCACGACTGCCCCTTCCACGGCGGCACCGTGTCCTCACTGACCTGCACGCTCACGAAGGGCTGTCATGAACAGTGCCAGTCGGCCACCCATGAGGATCCGGTGAGCACCGCCGCCGATCTCGGACTGCGCGAATCGTCGACCGCCGTGTAATCCCCCGTGCGACAGCCGGATATCCATCGACGTGGTGACCAGGATTCAATGGCCGGGATTGCCTCGCGATCCCGGCCACCGGCCCCCCGCGGCCACTGCAGGACGCAAGCGCAGTGCGTCGCTATGGCGTCAGATCGGCCAGCAGGCCGAGATCCAGCGCATCGGCCCCGGCGAGATAGACCGGTTGGGTGGTGTGGGTTCCACGGACTCGTACCTCACCGCGCGGGCCCAGGTAGGCGACCTCACCGGCGACGCGCGCGATCGCCCCGACGTCGAGACTGCGGGCGGCCTCGGCCAGCGCGGCGAGCAGAAGCATTCCTTCGTAACAGGATTCACCGATGTTGTTCAGCACCGGCGCCTCGGCGCCGAGCAGCCGCGCATAGCGAGCACCGAACTCCATCGATGTCGCTGAGGCGACGCCCTCGAGATATCCGCAGGCGGTGAACAACCCATGTGTCCCCGAAGCACCGCTGGCATACAGCACGTCCTCACCGATCATCATGCCGAGCCGGACGCGGTCCCCGTCCAGACCCGCGCGGGCATAAGCACGGTTGAACGCCGCACCATCCGCGCCGACCATCAACATGAGCACCGCGTGAGCCGTGGAGGTCCGGATGGTGTCGAGGATGCCGCGAAAGTCCCGCCCGCCGAGCGGCAGGAAGGCCGAACCGACGACCTCGATCCCGAGAATCGACGCGAACCCCCTTGTCACACTGGCCGTCTCGCGCGGCCAGACGTAGTCGTTACCGACGATGCACCAACGCCGAACACCGTACTCGGCGCGCAGCCACCTCAGAGCCGGGAACAATTGCCGATCGGGAGTCTCGCCGACCATGTACACCCCGGCCGTGTCCTCCCCGCCCTCGTAGAACGTCGTATAGATGTAGGGCACACGCCCCGCCGTGCGTGGTGTGATCGCGCGCCGGGCATCGGACAGATGCCAGCCCACCACCGCGTCGACGGCACCGGTGCTCACCAGGCGCCCCACCCGTTCGGCCAGCACCGGCGGCGGGACGCCCGCGTCGATCGGATGCAGCCGCACCGGCCGATCCAGGATCCCGCCCGCGGCATCGAGATCGGCGGCCGCGAGGGCGGCACACGCCTCGCACGACGGCCCGAACATTCCCGCCGGACCGCTCAGCGGCACCACCAGCGCGATGTCGACCGTCTTCCGGCGCTCATGTGCCGATCGTGGATACGGCATCGGAACCACCACCACCGTATATTTTCATCTGAAAATTACCCATACGGCGCTGTATACTCGTCCGCGATGGACGGTAGCAGCGCAGGGGATGCACTGGAAGAATTCGCGCGCCTGTTGCGACGCGCATCACAGGAGCTCGACGACGCGATCACGGCGCGCCTGGACGAGCCCGCCATAGCCCGCTGGCACGTCCTGTCGGCCCTGCCCGCCGGAACCGGCCGGTCGATGTCGGAACTCGCGGACCTCACCCCGTTGGCGGGCGCCAGCCTGACCCGGCTGATCGACGCGATGGTCTCGGACAATCTGGTGCAACGCAACGTCGATCCGCTCGACCGCCGACGAGTGCTCGTATCCCGCACGCGCCGTGGCACTCTCGCACACCAGAAGATGCTCCGCGAACTCGGCGGCACCGCCTTGGAGGCCATCCCCCACGACCGCCCGCAGCTGATCGCCGAACTCGCCGCCCTGCTGGATTTCCTGCATGCCGGGCACCCCGATGCGGTGATCGAGGCGCCCGGGCATGCGGGCTGATCGGGCCCTCATGCCGGATCAGCGTGCCGCGCGCGGCACTCCGGGCCCCGGATCGACGGCGACCGGACCGGATGCCGTCGGCGTGACCGGAAAATCGAATATAGCGGTCGGAATATACACCGTCGCACAGGCATTCGGAATATCGACGACACCGGAGAACCGGCCCTCGATCGGCGCGGCCCCGAGAATCAGATACGCCTGCTCACGGGTGTAGCCGAAGGCAGCGAGGTAGTCGATGGCGTGCAGGCACGCGCGCTGGAACGCCAATTGCGAATCCAGATAACGCTGTTCGCCGTCGAGCGTCACCGAGGTGCCGGAGAACGCCAGCCATTCCGAATAGACCGGGCCCTCATTACCGGGCAGGAAGATCGCGTTCTCCGTGACTCCGTAGCGGCTCATCCCGTCCTTGATCAGATCCACCCGCAGATCGATATATCCGCCCATTTCGATCGCACCGCAGAAGGTGATCTCGCCATCGCCCTGCGAGAAGTGCAGATCCCCCACCGAGAGATTGGCGCCGTCCACGAACACCGGATAAAACACCCGGCTCCCGCGAGTGAAGTTCTTGATGTCCTGATTACCGCCGTTCTCGCGCGGTGGGGCGGTACGCGCGGCCTCGGCGGCGACCCGGTCGAATTCCGCGCCGGTGAGCGATCCGAGCACGGCGTCGCGCGGTTCGGGCGGTAATGCCAGCGGCGGCACCCGCTCGGGGTCGGTGGCGATCAATGCGGCCTCGCGCGCGTTCCAGGTCGACAACAGTGCCGGCGAGGGCGCGGTGCCCATCAGGCCCGGATGCTGGATCCCGGTGAAGCTCACCCCCGGAATATGCCGGGAGGTGGCGGTGTGGCCGCAGAAATCCCAGATCGCCTTGTAGGCGTCGGGAAATTGCTCGGTGAGGAATCCACCACCGTTGTCGGTCGCAAAAATACCGGTGTAACCCCAGCCCTGTCCGGCCAGCGGCCCCGAATCCTCCTGCGGGACCGGACCGATATCGAGGATGTCGACGATCAGCAGATCACCCGGCCGCGCCCCTTCCACCGCGAACGGACCGGACAGACAGTGCACGGTACTCAGCGGTGCGTCGAGAATGTCCGCGGCGGAATCGTCGTTGACGATCGCGCCGTCGAACCATTCACGGACGTGCACCCGGAATTCGTCACCCGGTTTCACCGTCACGGCCGGTGGGATATCAGGATGCCACCGGTTGTGGCCGACGATCGCCTGATCGGTGAATTTCTTGGTGGAGTCCAGCGGAAAAACCAGTTCGGGCATGAGGATTCACCTTTCGATCAGGGGCGGGGCAGGCCGCGGTGACGGGGGTCGGTGATTGTTCTCCGGCGCGTGCGGGCCGGTGGCACGGCGCCGACGACGCCCGGTTCGGTGGCGGTGCGTTTCGTTGCGTCGAGCATCCGCACGGCCGCCGAATGCCGGACGAGTCCGCCGCCGGGCCGGCGCACGGCCGATTGCGCGCATCGCGGGCACGGCACGGCGGCGGGTACCTCGGCCATGCGATAGACCCGCTCGAACCCACCGCATCCGCGGCAGCCGAATTGATACAGCGGCATGGACACACCTCCAATTGCTTTCAGATGAAATATTTTCTGCGGAGGAATCTACGGCCCGGTGCGTTACCGAAATATATTCCACGCGTGAATTTTTCGTATCGCAAGCGTCGCGGCGACATTCGATTTCGCGCATGTGACCACGCGGTTAAACCGGGCGCACCGGCCTTGACAGTGCCGCTCGCAATTCGTAACTTCGGCTGAAACAGTTCGATTCGGAAACATCTGTCGCTCGCCTGTGCCGAAACCGCCTGCGGCACTCACTCGCGTATCCCGCGCGATAGCACCGAGCACTTCGCGCGGCATCACCGTCAAGGAGCCCCCATGCGACACGGCGACATCTCATCCAGCCCCGATACCGTCGGCGTAGCCGTCGTCAATTACAAGATGCCCCGACTGCACACTCGCGCCGAAGTTCTCGACAACGCGAAAGCCATCGCCGAGATGGTGGTCGGTATCAAGTCGGGCCTGCCCGGTATGGACCTGGTGGTATTCCCCGAATACTCCACCCAGGGCATCATGTACGACGAGCAGGAGATGTACGAGACGGCAGCGACCGTCCCGGGAGAGGAGACCGCCACCTTCTCCGACGCCTGCCGCCGCGCCGGGGTCTGGGGCATTTTCTCGATAACGGGCGAACGCCATGAGGATCATCCGCGAAAGCCGCCCTACAACACACTCGTCCTCATCGACGACAACGGCGATATCGTCCAGAAATACCGCAAGATCCTGCCCTGGGTTCCGATCGAGGGCTGGTATCCGGGCGACACGACCCATGTCACCGTCGGCCCCAAGGGCATGAAGATCTCGTTGATCGTCTGCGACGACGGCAACTATCCCGAAATCTGGCGCGACTGCGCCATGAAGGGCGCCGAACTCATCGTCCGCTGCCAGGGGTACATGTATCCGGCCAAGGAACAGCAGATTCTGATGGCGAAGGCGATGGCATGGGCCAACAACTGTTACGTCGCCGTCGCCAATGCCGCCGGATTCGACGGCGTCTATTCCTATTTCGGCCACTCGGCCCTCATCGGCTTCGACGGCCGGACGCTGGGCGAGACGGGTGAGGAGGAATACGGCATCCAGTACGCCCAGCTGTCGGTCGCCGCGATTCGCGACGCCCGCGCGAGCGATCAGTCGCAGAACCACCTGTTCAAGCTGCTCCACCGCGGATATACCGGAGTGCACGCGGCGGGCGACGGGGACCACGGCATCGCGGAATGCCCTTTCGATTTCTATCGGGAGTGGGTGACAGATCCCGCCAAGGCGCAACATCGGGTGGAGTCGTTCACCCGCGACACCGTCGGTGTGGCCGACTGCCCGGTGGGAACGCTGCCGACAGGCCCGGCCGAATAGGGAACTATTCGGACGTCGGGGCGTTCAGCAGACCGTCCCAGGCGTCGATGAGAGTCGACAGCGCCGCCCGATCCGGTGCGGTGCCGGACCGGTCGTAGCGTGCCAGGGTTCGCAGCACGCTCTCGTACGTCATCTGAATGCGGTGCCGCCGGAGGTCCTCCGGTAGGTGGTCCAGCGCCGTGTGCAGCGCGCGATCGACGGCGAGCCCGCTGGCCGTCACCTCCGGATTGGCGGAGGTGAATACCCTGAGCAGGATCTCGGTTTCCATCATCCGGTCGAGCAGGCCGGCGTAGTGGTTTCCCGGGCGCAGCGTGTTGGCCAGCGGCACCACTATGACCCACAGCGCCTCGCGGCTCGTCAGCGCGCGGCCGGGGCGTGGTCAACCGGGCGACGAGTGCGTCGCGATCGGCACCGACCTCGGGTAACCGGTGATCGAATATCGCGCGCAACAACTCTTCCTTGGAGCCGAAGTAGTAGCTGATCGCCGATGCGTTGTGTTGTCCTGCGGCACTACGGATCTCGGCGAGGGTGACCGCGTCGTAGCCGCGCCGGGCGAACAGGCGCTCGGCCGCCGTCACCAAACTGGGCGAGCATATCGGTGCCCTGATCGAGGGTGTCGAAATCTCCGGCGATATCGGCGCCGAGACCGCCTACGCCATCCGTTTCGCGCTGGCCGCGAACAAGGTGGTCGTCTTCCGCGGTCAGCACCATGTCGACGACGATGTGCAGTCCGCCGCTTACGATCAGCTGCCCGAACCACTGCGCGCGCTGGTGGACAAGCTGTGGGCGGTGCACACCAATGAATACGACTACGCGGGTGTGCACGCCGACCAGCGATCGCGGGCGGCCAAGCGGCAGGACCATATGCGCAACTTCACCCGCATCGTGTTCGAGACCGAACATCCGGTGGTCCGGGTACATCCGGAAACGGGTGAGAGGTCGCTGCTGCTGGGCCATTTCGTGAAGAACTTCGTTGGCCTGAAGTCCTCGGAATCGGCGGCGCTGTTCGCACTGTTGCAGGAGCGGATCACCCGCCTGGACAACACCCTGCGCTGGGCGTGGGCTCCCGGCGATGTGGTGATCTGGGACAACCGCGCGACCCAGCACTACGGGATCTCCGATTTCGGCGAGCACAAGCGCAGCGTGCGCCGGGTGACCCTGGCCGGCGATGTTCCCGTGTCGGTGGACAATGAAACCAGCCGCGTCCGCACCGGCGGCGCGTCGCATTTCTCGATCGTCGACCCCGCCGACCATTTCCCGGGTTTCGCTCTCTGATTCCAGAGTATTCCGCTGGTCCGGGCACGCAGACTTCTGGCGCCCGGACCAGCTGTTCCACCCACCCGGCGCTGGTCGGAGCTGTCGGCGTGCGATCCCGCACACCTACTCGGCCAGATCACCGGCCCATACGAAGGCCGGGATCCCGTGCGGCATGGCGCGAGCGAGGACGACCGGCTCACCCGTGCCGATCCGCACTGTCAGCCGGAAGCCGTTGCGGTCGTCGGAGTTGTTCTGGGGTTCGAAAGCGACACAGGCGAATCCGGCATCGGGGCGGGATGCGGCGGCGAGCCGATCGAGTTCCGCGGTGACCGCCTGCCATTCGCCGGGATCGACGTATTGGCGCATCACCGAATGCCAGACGACGGTGAGTGTGCCCGGCCGAAGGTCGATGCCGGCGAGGAAGTCGCGGGCACCGGTCACGACGATATCGGCGGGAATCTTCTCCGCGAGCCGCAGGGCGCCGTCCAAGCGGTCCGCGCGCGCCCGCTGATCGGGCCAGACGTAGGCGCGCAGGGCGAGCGAATCACGCGGCGACAACGGATCCAGCGGTGTCGGATCACAGCCCCGGCGTTCGGCGACGGTGATGTTCGGATGCCGCCGCACCGCACCGGCCAGCCATTCGGGCACCTCACCCCGCCACGCATCGGTCAAAGCGACCGGCGATTCCCGCGGTCCCCAGCCGATATTTCCACTGTCCCAGCGGAAATGGTCGGCTCGCAGATTGAGTCCCCCGCTGGCACCCAGCTCGAGCAGCCGGACCGGCAGCGGGTACGCGTCCACCGCCGCAAGCAATCCGGCCAGCAGCGGCACCGCCCGGCCGACCTCGTTGGTCTGCGGCGGCCGGGTCAGCCAGTCGCGAATCCATTCCGGCCGATCGATCACAGCCTGCCGGAACGGGAGCCACGCTCCGGCGGGATCGTGCGGACGCGCGGCGGCACCGGAACTCGGATAGAAGGGCGCGAGATCAGCTGCGGCGCCGGATAATACGAGCGCATGCACCGCCGCCATCAGCCGCAACGGCACGGCGGCGTCGAATCCGATGTCCTCGTATCCGGCCAGGACCGCCGCGCACGGCCCGTGCTCGCCGATGTCGCGGGCGATATCGCGTAGCAGCGACCCGTACAGCGGGGAGCCGAGTTTGGCACAGGCCTTCGCCTGGAGTTCGAATTGCGAGACAAGGTCCATGCACTCACCGTGCGCCCCCATCCGACCATAATCAATATTGATTATGGTCAACCCATGGAGTGGATCGACACCGCCACCGCCACCGAACGCCTCGGAGTCAAACCCGCGACGCTCTACGCCTATGTCAGCCGTGGCGTGCTGAAACGTCGCTACGATCCGGTCCGGCGGCGCAGCCTGTTCGATCCGGCCGAGATCGAGGAGCTGGCACTGCGCGGCAAACCCCGCCGCAAACCCGCCCCGACCGAAATCGCGATCGCCTCGCAGATCACCACCCTGGGCGCCGACCGCCCGTACTTCCGCGGTCGAGATGCCGTGCGGCTGGCGGCATCTCACACCTTCGAAGCCGTCGCCGAATGGCTGTGGCGCGGTGACCTCACCGACACCGGCCCCTGGCAGCCGAATGAGGAATCGGTCACCGCGGCGCGGGCCGCACAGACCGGACTGCCCGCGGGCCTGCTGCCCCTGGACCAGTTACAGATCATCGTGCTCACCTGCGCCCAGCGCGATCCGCTGCGATTCCAGCGTGACCCCGCCGCCGTCGTCACGATCGCCCGCGCCCTGATCACCGGCATGGTGGAAGCCCTCCCGCAACTGTCCACTCCGACCGGCCGATCCGTGGCGGCGCTGCTGTGGTCACGCCTGTCCGCGACGGCGCCCGCCGGTGCGCGCGAACTCCGATCCCTCACCGCCGCAATGATTCTGCTCGCGGACCACGAACTGGCGAGTTCCACTTTCGCCGTGCGCGTCGCCGCCTCCGTGCGAGCCGATCCCTATGCGGTCGTCGGATGCGGACTGGGCGTCCTGAGCGGTCCCATGCACGGCGGCGCCTCCCTGGCGGTGGAGAAGATGCTCGCCGAGATCACCGACCCACGCGACGTTCCCAAGGCCTTGGACGAGCGCCTGCGCCGCGGTGAACGCATCCCCGGTGCCGGCCACGCGGTATACCGATCCGGGGACGCCCGGGGCACCCACCTGCTGAACGCGATCCGCGACATCGCACCGGACCATCCGACAACAATTGTCGCAGAAGCGATTTCAGCGGAGCTGCGGGCCCGCAGGCTCCCCGCGATAAACAGCGATTTCGGATTGGCCGTCCTCGCCACAGTATTCGACATGATCCCCGGCGCGGCGGAAACCATCTTCGCCGTCGCACGCACTGCGGGCTGGCTGGCCCACGCCATGGAGGAATACGAGTCGGGAACCCTGATCCGCCCGCGCACCGTGGCACCGAGAGGACGGTGAACCGGCGGGCCGGAGGTCAATCGAATCCGATGATGTCCAATCCGCCATCTCGCGCAGAGCACACGACAAGCAGCGATCCCGGGCCCGCCAGAATCTTTTCCGGTCGCTCACATCCAGCGATCGTCCGATCGGAGACGCGTGTCCCATCACGTCGGCTCCAGGAGCGCGTATGCACCTCGCCGTTGCGGCCCGGCTCCGTTTCCACGATCTCCTCGGTCAGAAACGCACGCAGGCCCGATGGGGAACGGAAGTCGTTGCCGGCGAGCCGGTAACGCGGCACACCGTCGACCGAAGTCACCTCCGATATCCAGTCCGAAGTATTCGCAATCGGGTGCTGAGTCAGCACATCGGTTGCGCTCGGGTCGATATCAACGAAGGCGTCGCGCATTTTCCACCACTTCTCGTCGACGGTGGCAGCGAGAAGATCCGATGGCTTCAGCACGCGGAATCCAGCAGTCGCCCCGGTATCGCTCCGCCACGAGACATCGACCATATTTCGATGTGCCTGTATGTCGAACAGGCTCGTGTACGCGTCCGGCACGTGAATGTCGCGAGCGGCGAGCACCGCACCTGTCGCTGGGTCGAGTGCGGTGAGGTGCTTCCACGCAGTGGGCGCCGCACCACATGTCTGCTCGGTGTAGATGGTGTCACGGGTAGCGGCGATGTTCGCGTCTGATATCGAACCCGTCCCCGGCCCGAAACATTCGGCCTGGGCAGTGGGCGTCTCCCAGATCTTGCGCCCGGTGCGAGCGTCGTATCCGGCAATGCGATCGCTCCTACCGAGCACCAGCGAGTCACCGGAGTGGTGATAGTCCCGCCATTCCATGCTCCGCCTGTCCCGGAGGAAATCCGAATCTGACCACAGTGTCGCACCGGTATGCGCGTCCAACGCAACCCCATCGATGTGCTCCCAGGTCACGAGGACAACATCCTCGCCCACCATCCGCAACGAGCCGTCATTGCGAAACAGCTGATATCCGTCCTGCGCAATGCGCCGATAGTGCCACCGTGGAGTGCCGGTACGCCCGTCGTAAGCGGTAACCCCCAACCGGTCACTGATCACGAAGCCGCTGCCTGCGATCGCAATATTCGCCATCGGCGATGCGGCGTATCGGGACAGCGGATCGCCATGTATCCGGAACTTCTCCTCCCCCAGGCGTTCCGGTGGATTGTCTACCTCAGTTCGCTCCGCGACGACGCGATCGATATTCACGCTGTCGTCCCCCAGTCGGAAGGCCGCGAACGCCACCCCCGCCGAAAACACGAGGCCGACAACAACACCGCGCGCGACAAATGCGCGCCCCGCGTGCACCTTGGCGCGAAACATCCACGTCACCATGACAATAGCGCCCACCAACACCAGTACCAATGCCGCGACCGCTGCCGGAAGCACCGGACGATACGGATAGCTGCGCCGCACCTCCGTCCACACCGCCCACAGCCGGGAGTCGACGAGTATGTACACCAGGGCCCCGCAGACGCCGACCACGCTCAGCCGGATCAATGTGCTGTCGCGCACTGATCCCGCTCGGCGAGCCACCCACGGCACCGCCACCGTCGCGATAACTACGCCGATCAGCCAGATACCGCCGACCACCGACCACAATGCGATGCGCTCGGGAACTCCGACGATTTCGGCGTGGTTGCGGTAGTCGTGCAGCGTCTGCGGTTCGGCCACCCATCTGCTGTAAATTCCCAGCGCTGCACCGCCGGCCACCACACCCAGCCCCGCACCGAACACCGAGTCGCGGACCACCGCTGCGCGCGAAACTTCCCCGGACATCCCACCCCCTTTGATTCCTCGCCAACCGACAATCGTGATGGTAGAGCGGGCGCCACGACGAGACAAAGGGGCAGGACCGGGACGATCTCGGCCGATCCGGGCGCAGATGTTTCCTCCTACCGCGAATCCACCATCATCGTCATCGGTACCCGAATCTCCCCACCCGGCTCGAACCGCAGCACAACCACATCCGGTTCCCAGTCGATGCGCGGCTCGATACTCCAGCCGAGCGGAATCGCCACGACGGTCGTCACCATCGCACCGATGGTCAGGCCCGCGAATACGCCTAGAGCCTGTCTGGTGCCCGAGGCTCCGGTCGTCACGCGGCGTCTCCCATGGACGCTGCCTGCACGAGATTCGGCCCGAGGCCACGCCGGGCCACTCGCCCGCCGATCCCCTCGACACTCGGATATCGCATGAGTTCTTCGCCCTCCCCGGTATCGACCCTCCGGGGGCGCCGGCCCGGCACTCCCCCGGATCGATCACAATCGTAGCCAGCCGTCTCGTCACCCTCAGCCGGATGCGCAGTCACCCGCGAACCACGGCCGGATCGCCCCGCTGCCACACACTCACGATCGTGCGGTGCGTGATCCGCCAGCCGCTCGGCGTACGGCGCAGCCGGTCTGCACCGAGGAAGATTTCACCGTCGGGCAGCCCCGCGCAACACATGCTGGGCATGCAATAGCGGATGTGTACCGCCTCATCCCTGTGGAACAGGGCCCGGTCCGATTCACCGGAGCTGACACGCTCCACTACCGGCAACCGGACTCAGACTTTCAGCCAATCCCCGAGGCTCAGATCTTCACGACGATCTTGCCCACGTGCGTGCTGGATTCCATCAGCCGATGGGCGTCGCGGATGCTGTCCAGTCCATCGAAGACCGCGCCGACGTGCGGGCGGAAGACACCGTCGCGGATACCGGAGTCAATCCAGTGGTTGACCCGGCGGCGGCCGTCGGCGGTGACCGACAATTCCATGTTGGCGTAGCCCAGAATTCGCAGCGGCCAGTTCATCGGCATCGACATGGGGCGTCGGTCGAGCCAGCCGTAGACCACAACTGTGCCGTTATGTGCTGCCGCAGTGCTCAATTCGGCCAGACCGGGCCCGCCGACGGCATCGAAGACGATCTGCGCGCCGACGCCATCGGTGATGCGGCGCGTCTCGGCCGCGACGTCGGTATCGGCCGAGGTGATGACGTGCGCCGCTCCGTTGTCGAGCAAGTATTGGCTCTTCTCTCCCGTCCGGGTCACCGCGATAGGTATTGCGCCGATACGAGCGGCGGTCTGCAGTGCGGCGATGCCGACACCGCTCGACGCCGCGGTGATCAGGACATGGTCGCCCGGACGCAGACCGCCGGTTTCCAGCAGACCCCCATACGCGGTGGAGTAGGTCAGCCAAGTCGCCGCACCGGTGACCGCGTCGAGGCCCTCCGGGCGCGGGACCACCGACTCCACCGGCAGCACCACCCGCTCGGCATACACTCCCGCCGCGCTCATCTCGATATTCGGCCCGGTCGAAACCTTGTCCCCCACCGCGAATTCGGTGACTTCGGCGCCGATCGCCTCGATCACTCCGGAGGATTCGTAGCCGAGTCGCGAGCTCGGAAGCGTCGGCAGATAGTAGTAGGTGCCGGCGCGGAAGAGGGCCTCCGCGCGGTTGAGTCCCAGCGCTTCGATGCGAATGAGAACCTCCCCCGGTCCGGGTGCGGGCAGCTCGAGATTTTCGATGGTCAATACCTCGGGGTCACCGAGTTCGTGGAAGACGACGGTGCGTGCGGTAATCGCGTTGGTTGTCATGCCATCGACGTTATGCATCGGCAGAGAGATGATCTATGCGTCGAAGTCTCGCAAAAATGTCCATTCGTCTCGTCAGAGCGATCACGACTACTATTCGGATATGGGCTTGGATGTACTCAGCGATGCCGTCGCGACAATGCGCACGGGCCGGCCGCACTCCTCGCGCCAGCACAAGTCGGCGCCGTGGGGCATGCGCTTTCCTGCCTCGGACGGCACCGGATTCCATGTGGTGCTACAAGGTTCGGCCTGGTTGATCCTCGAGAACCGCGCGCCGATTCCGCTCGGCCCGGGCGATATCGTCTTCCTGCCACACGGCCGCGGCCACGCCTTGGCCAGCGATCCGTCCGTGCCACTGCGCGAGGTGAACCCGCTCCCCGACGGATCCTGGCCCCAGCCCGAGCCCGAACCGCACGCGCCCGGCGCTCCCGCCACGCTGATGCTGTGTGGCGCATACCAACTCGATCGCCGACGCGCCCATCCACTGCTCACCGACCTCCCCGATGTGATTCATCTGCCCCCGCGAGTGGGCACGCACCGCTCGCTGCGCGCGGCGGTGGAGCTGCTCGGCACCGAACTCGAGGAATCCCTGCCCGGCTCATCCGCGATCGTCACATCCCTGCTGGACACGTTGCTGCTCTACATCCTTCGCGCCTGGTGGCTGGACGCCCAGGACGACGGCGCCCCACGCAACGGCTGGGCTGCCGCATTGGCCGATCGCCCCGTTGCCACCGCCCTGCGCGCCATCCACACCAACCCCGAACATCCTTGGACCGTCGAAGAACTCGGCGCCCTCGGCGGCCTGTCCCGCGCCCCCTTCTCGCGCCGATTCACCGCCACGGTCGGCCGCTCCCCACTCACCTACCTGACCTGGTGGCGCATGACCCTGGCCGGGCGTCTCCTCCGCTCCGACGACACACCGTTGCGCACCGTGGCCCAACGTGTCGGCTACACCTCGGAATTCGCCTTCGCCAAGGCGTTCAAGCGCGAGTACAGCACGTCTCCGGGCCGCTACCGCACTACGGCACAACAGATTCCGGGCTGACGGCCGCCTATCTGGTTGCGCTACGAGTCGAAGACATCGTCGTCGGGAAGCTGCTGCGCTGTGGCGCGCCTACGCACGAGCTTGCCGACGGCCAGGGCGACAAGCGCTCCGATCACGCCGCCGACGACCGCGCCCAGCAGGCCCTGCGGCCGCGAGTCCGATGGCATTGTGCGCCAGAGGAATACGGCCAGCCATGCGGCGATCAGCGGATAGGTCGTGGCATAGGCGATCCGTTTGCGCCGCGGCGGGAATCCTTTCAGCAGGGCCCGCATATTGATACCTCGCCGCGCGCAATAGCGGAGCAGCAGCAGCGCCGTGAGGCTGGGAAGTATGAAGATCAGTAGCGATACCAATGTGGCATTCATTGCCGCGGCAACAATGGCAATCGCGTAGCAGCCGTAGATCGTCGCGCACAGCGCGATCGTCGAACCGCGATAGAACTCCTCACGAGCGCGCTCATCCCCCCAGGCAGGTTCGTCGGCCGCGAGGAAGATGTCTTCGAATGCAGTGGTTTTGGTCATGTCCCCTCCAGATCCTCGGTCCAGAAAATGTCTTCCACTGTCGCCTCCAGAGCACGAGCGATGCGCAGTGCGAGAAACACACTCGGCGCGTAGTCGCCCTGTTCGATCGAGATGACGGTCTGCCGGCTGACGCCGACAGTTGTCGCCAAGTTCGCCTGAGTCATCCGACACTCGCGCCGTCGCGTACGTACCGGATGCTCCCGCTGATCACTGACCACACGGAAGATGTTAAGGATGTTTGACACGAAATGTCAAGGAAACTTGTCTTCCGCCGCCGGTTTATCGGACCCGGCGTCCATGAGCCGCAGCAGGCCCGGAGCAGCCGCGCGATCAGCGATATGAGGGGACGGTCTGAGCTGCAGCGCATCTCGCCTCGCCAACCGCTCGACCAGCGGCATTTCAGGACATTCGGTAGCTGGATCCTGGCGGTGACCGCCATGGCCGCCGCCACCGCGGGCCTCGACCTCAGCTTGCGACCGGCAGCACCCTCCGCATCTTTCTGGAACGCGAGCGGGTCTGCGGAGCCGCGTATTCGATTCGTCGGCGCGCTTTCGTGCGCGCTGATCCGCAGCAGATCAGTCAACAGCTCCACGGTGCCTCGATAGCCGGTATCCGCGGCGAGGCCACGACGCTCGGCTTCTTACCCTGACGAGGTCTCACCCACCGGAGTGCCGTAAAGGTGGGTCCGGACCGTGGCGTCGTGTTCCAGGATGTGGTCGATCGTCTCCCAGTACTGCGAAACCCACGGATGCTGTCGAGCCTGGTCCGGATCGAGCTTCCGACCATACAGCGGGGTATCCGGAGCAACCGACGCGGCATCGACCAGAGAGCAGGCGATGTTCGGCGGGTCCCCGACAGGGCCGACACGACATCCGAAGGTCACGCGGTCCGGACCTGGATGACTCACCGGATCGTCAGGGTCCCAAGCGTTATCGATGATCACGTCTATATACGCCTCGTGCATGCCGTGGTGGTGGTAGCAGGAGGCGTAATAGATAGCGAAGGCTCCTGCCTCACTGTTGACGAATCCGGTCACCCGCTCGAAGGGAACCTCGCAACATCCGCACATGCCGCGATGGACATCACGCTCGGGATCGATCTGTAACTGCACCGGTAGATGATAGGACTGCCGGAGCGGAACGCGGCCCTCGCCGGTGAATCACGCTCCGACAGCGGCCGAATCGTTCGCGATATTGTGCGTAGCCGGAAGTCGGCCCCACCCGCGATCTCGGTCGGAAGTAGTCCGTCGGAGATCAACGTGGCGCATCCGGCGGCGTAGCGCGAACGAAGTCGACGACAACCCCGGCGAGGTCTTCGCCGTTGTCCTCCTGGAGAAAATGACCGGCCGAGGCGATGGTGACCGGTGGATGTCCCACGGCGCCAAGGATTTTGGAGGAAAGAACCTTGTCACCACCGCGCGTGATCGGATCCGAATCCGAGAAGGCGCACAGGAACGGCCGATCGAAGGTTTCCAGGACGGCCCACGCGGCCAGGTTGGCGGGTATGGCGGGGTCCAGTGGACCGGTCGGAACCAGTAGCGGGAACTGGCGGGCGCCCTGCTTGTAGGTGTCGTCGGGGAAGGGTGCGTCGTAGGCGGCCATCACCTCGGGGGTGAGGTCGGTCAGGCAGGCGCCGTTGACGATCTTCCCGGCCCGGAAGTCGGATACCTGCTGGCTGTAGCGCTGCCAGGCGAGGAACGCGTTGCCGGGATGGGTGTCTCCGGTCGGCAGGAATGTGTTCGCGGCGACCACCCGCGCGAAATGTTCGGGATGTTCACCGACAAGGCGCAGCCCGATCAGTCCACCCCAGTCCTGGCATACGAGGGTGATCCGGTCGAGGCCGATCGCCTCGATGGCGCCCCAGGTCCAGTCGACGTGCGCCTGATAGGTGTAGTCGTCGCGGTCGGCCGGTTTGTCACTGCGGCCGAAACCGACCAGGTCGATCGCGACCGCGCGCAGTCCCGCCGCGACCAGGACCGGAATCATCCGCCGATACAGATACGACCAGGACGGCTCGCCGTGCAACAACAGCACGACCTCGCCATCGGCCGGGCCTTCGTCCAGGTAGTGCACCCGCAGCGTCTCGTCATCCGCCGCCACTTCGACGTAATGCGGTTCGAACGGGAAGCCGGGCAAGCCCTCGAATCGCTCGTCGGGTGTCCTCAATATCCGCATGGCCCAATCCTTTTCGTCGGAATCAGCTGGCGTTGCTGTAGGACCGGTTCGGTTCGACCAGGACCGCGGCGCGGCGCTCCGCGACCATCACGCGGTCGTACTCGTCCCAGTCGTCGTGTTCGCCGCCGGCCGCGGTGAATACATCGCGCAGCAGGCGGCGCAGGCCCTCGGTGTCGAGCCACGGCTGAGGATCGTCGGGACCGACGATATGAGCGCGGCCCTCGACCGTCGCCCATGCCCAGCCGTGCCGGAAGGTAGTACTCACCTGGGGCCGGGCACGGATATTGGCGAGTTTCACCTTGCCGTAGGTGACGAAGCCCAGGACCGGCTGGCCCGACAGCGGGTGGGCCAGCAGTCCGACATTGACCAGCGTGGACTGGATGGTCTGATCGGATCTGAGCGTCGAGACGACGGCGAGCCCCTTCTCGGCGCGACCGAGTTCCACCGCCTGTTCCAGAGTGGTCATCACATCTCCCGTTGTTGGATGCCCAAATCGTCGCACGCACCGTTGCGCGCTCGCAGAAATGACGCGGTGTTTCCGCGCGGCGAGCGGAGTTTCGGGGCCGCGTCACCCAGCGGAGGAAGCCTGTTCCCGCGCCCCGGTGCGGATGGGCGCACCCACACGATGCAGGTGCCGTAGCGCCTCGCCGTAGGAGGAGATCAACCCGGTCTCGTGATAGGGCACACCGATTTCGGCACAGTAGTCACGCACGATCACCTGAGCCTGCCGCAGATTCGGCGTCGGCATGCTCGGGAACAGGTGATGTTCGATCTGATAGTTCAGCCCACCGAGGGCGACATCGGTCAACGCGCCACCGCGCACATTCCGCGACGTCAGCACCTGCCGGCGCAAGTAGTCCGGGCGCTCGTCGCCGCTGAACGTCGGCATGCCCTTGTGATTCGGGGCGAAGATACAACCCATGTAGAGGCCGAACAGTGCTTGGTGGACAACGAGAAACGCGACCGCCTTATCGGCGGGCAGAACCGCGAACAGTGCGCCCAGATACACGGCGAAATGGCCGAACAGCAGCGCACCCTCCACGACGCGGTGTTTGACCGCCCGATTCCGCAGCGCACGCACCCCCGCCACATGCAGGTTCAGCCCCTCCAACATCAGCAAGGGGAAGAACAGGAATGCCTGCGCCCGCCCGACCAGACGAGGCAGACCACGACTGGCCTGTGCCTGCCGCTGCGACCAGACCAGAACGTCGGGCGCGACATCGGGATCGAGCTCCTCATGGTTCGGATTCGCGTGATGGCGCGTGTGCTTGTCCTGCCACCACCCATACGCCAAGCCGATGCCCGCATTGCCGACGACTCGGCCCGCGACTTCGGTCGGCCGTCGGAGGCGAAAGACTTGGCGATGTGCGACATCGTGCATCACCAGGGCGACCTGGGCGAATGTCACGGCCATGACCGCCGCGACCGCGAGCGTCCACCACGAGTCGCCGACGAGCGCGAACGCGACCCATCCGGCGACGAACGCGAGCCCGACGACGCTGAGGCGGACGGCGTAGTAGACGGGACGCCGATCCATCAGCCCCGCATCGGAGATCCGGCGCAGCAGACGGGCGTAATCACCCTCGGCGCCCTTGCGCCGCGATGACCGCGGAGTTGACTCCGGGACCAAGGCCGTTGTGGTCATAGGTTCTTCCTGAGAGCTGGAGCGCGGACACCACTCCCGCCCGTCCTCGACGCCGACCGGTCGATATCGAGATCCGGCGAGCACTGCTGGGCGGGGTGGCAATTTCGATACCACGAAACTATCGTGCGAATCCTCATTTCACGTCATACCGTGGTACGGGGTGAGTCGGCCTGCGGAGTGATTCCGAGTGAGGTCGCAGCGCACCTCGCCGTTGGAAGCACCGACGCGAATCTCCTGCTACAGAAGGATGTTCGGCGGGCACCCTGCCTCTACTCTGATCGAAATGACGAGTACCGACAGCTCCCTGCCATCCTACTTCCCCAAGTGGAGCGACCGGGTGGGGGCGCGGTTCCTCAACCCCTGGATGCGGCGGATCGGGCCCTCACTGCCCGGCTTCGCCGTGGTCGAGCACGTCGGCCGAAAATCCGGCAAGACATACGAGACACCGGTCAGCGTCTTTCGCCGCGGCACAGTGCTGGCAGTGGTCCTGCTGCACGGCGAGACTCAATGGGCGAGAAACGTCATCGCGGCCGGACAAGCCGGACTCCGCTACCGGGGCGGAACCGTCACGGTGCGCAATCCGCGGATCATCCCGCCTCGGGAGGCGGGGGCCGAGGTGCCGCGCATCGCGCGGGTCGGGAACCGGATCGCTGGGATCATCGTGTTCGACGCCGAGTGATCGGTTGTGGGCCGATCGACATATTGCGGCCGGCTCTATCCCGCGCTCGTACGAGATAGCTTGCAGCTCAGCACTATTTGGGCAGCGAGCTGATTTCCTCGCTCCGGAACTACGCCCGGTGGCGTCGACTTCATCATGTCGATGGAACCCCCACGCCGTCCGTTACGTCCTATTCACGTAGGGTCTGTAGCCGATGCGAGGGGGGCCGGTTCCGCGATGAAGCAGTTTGTCATGCGCCTGTACCACGCGGGCGTTCTCGCTCCGCTGGGCAAGGTCGCACTGCTCATTGGGGGTCTGGTCGTATTTCTCTACGCGGTCGCCTGGATCGGCAACCCGTTCGCCGATGACGTACCCGATGCGAAAAAGGCAGCCTCGTCGTGGATGCCGACCCAGGCCGCTCCCCTCACCGCCGCACCCCAGCCACCACCCGGTTTTCCGGTCATGGAGTTCCCGCCGGCGATGGCCGCGGTACCGCGTGGGCAGCCCCAACCGGTACCGACCAAGTTCGGGCTCTCATATACCGCCCCCAACGGGAACGGATGGCGCCCGTCGAACACGATGATCAGCGGATGGTCCGATTCCCACGGCAGTATCGCCACCTACGGCGCGGTCAGCGACTACGGCTACGGGTATTGCCGTGACACCGAGGGATCGGCCCTGGCTCAGGTGGGAATGACCGGCCGCAACGGCGTCGACCCGGAAACCGCTGCACGCGAAGAAGTCCTGAAGGCCGGCCGTATCTTCACCGACTCGGCCGGAGCCGCACCGAAAGTCACGATCAGCGGCCCGCACACCACCGTTGTCGATGGCCGGCCGGCTGTCCGGTACACAGCCACCGTCACCGACATTCCTCGCGAACACTCCTGCGACCCGGGCAGTTCGGGATTCGACGTGGTGGCCACCCCGGGATATTCCACCGCCGAGGTCGCACTCCTCGTGGTCGAACATCACACCGGGATTCCCGAATCGCTCGGGCAGGAAAGCGTCGAGGCAATCGTGTCGTCGCTACGAAAAACCGACTAGCAGCACATCGAAGCATCGAGGGGAATTCCGCAGTGGCCGAGCACCTGATAACAGACCCGCACGAGATCGCCGGCCTGAGCAACGTCGTCAAAGATATTGCCTCGGACGGATACAAGATCGCGATCTTCGTCGGCCAATGCTGCAACGTGGACGGCGGAAACTTCGGCGGAAAAATACTCGAGCCGCTGACGAAACCGTTCCAAGTCGCCGCCGATGCGACGAGAACGCGCTTGGGCGACGTCTCCAACCAGACGATGGTGACCAGCGGAGAACTCAACCGTGCGGCATGGCTCTATCACAATCAGGAGCTGCAGAATTACGAAGCACTGAATGCCGCCACCGTCGATATCAACGGCCGCCCCGTTGCCGCGGCAGCCGACCACGAGAATGCGGGGTTCGTCAAACCGTATCTGGATCCGGTCTCGTATCCGAAGGAGGACGTGACAGTCGATCCGCCCTCCGCGGCCGCACCGGAGCTGGCCGACATCATCGCCGACACGACCGGCATCGTCGGCGATGTCAACGACTCCATCAAGAGTGTCACCCGCATGGCGGGCAACGAGGTGAACATTCTGGAGACCATCCTGTCGCCGATCACGGCCAACTGGAACGAACTGCGCCGGATCGGCGAATCCTACAAGGTCGCCGGCAACGCGATGGAGGCGTCCGGCAACAACCTCGACAACGCGGTGCGGCGCATCGGCCCCAAATGGGATGGCAAGGCGGCCATCGCATTCGAGGACTGGGCGCAACGGCAAAGTTCGGCCATGAAGTGGGAGGGCCCGGTAGGCAGGGTCGTCTCCGACGTCTGCAACGAGGTGGCGGACAAGATCCGCGACGGCGTTCGCACCGCCTGCCAGAAGCTGCAGGAATTCATCAAGTCCTTCATCGAGTTCCGGGGCGCGAAGGATATTTTCAAGCTCGTCGTCAAGAAGATCCCGTTCGTTGGGACGGCGATCGAGGTTCTCGACGCCGCCCGCAAGATCTGGAATGTCGTCGACCTGGTCAAAACGATCATCGAGGAAATCGAAAAGGTCAGAAACAGCCTGCAGACGTTCCTGGAGTTCATCACGAGCCCGGCCGACAAGGGCAAGCAATGGGTCGAACAGAAGCTCGAGCCGATCACCAGCAAGGTCGACAACGCCGCCGAAAAGGCGGCACTGGTCAACGACATTGCGAAGATTTCGCAATTCGGCGACACCTTGAACCGTCCGAAAGTCGCTTACGACGTCGGCTCCGGCACTCAGCCATGGGAGAACGCACCGTGATCCTGGTCGCCACGCCGAGTGTCGAGAAGCATTGAGTAAGAGGAGTCTTCGTGTTCGATTCGAATCTCGATCCCAACGTGGAGGCCGCCGCCCGCAAAGTGTTCAGCGCGGCGGCCGACCTCGAGACCGCCAGTCTTCGAGTCGAGCGCACCGACATCGAACAACTGTGGGATGCGCCCACGCCGGTCACCGGCGGACTGCTGGCCGAATTGGCTGCCATGCCCAACGCCTCTCCCGAACTGAAGGCCTATGCCGAGCGGGTTCGCAGCGGCGAATGCCAGTGGGAGCAGATCGAATTGCTCGCGCGGCCGATACCGCCCGAAATCGCCGAGCTGAAGAGCTCACCATCGTTTACTTGGCAGTGGGACCCGGAACCGGAACAGCCGCCCACACCGGCACCGGTCCGTCGAACGCAACCAAAGGACGATAACGTCGTCGGCCCCACCGATTGGCCCGACGATTTCGACGACTACCCGACGCAAAGGTCCTGGCTCGTATGAAACGACTACTGCCCCTTCTCCTCGGCGTCGCCCTGGCAGCACCCCTGTCCGGCTGCGGATCCGACGACTCGGCAGGCCCTGAGGGCACGATCGCCGGCACGTCGGCCACCAGCGCGGCCCAAGCCCTGCCGAACCCGTGCGATCTTCCCGAAACCACAACCACCGCAGCCGAACTGGTCACCAGAGACCGGATCACCAGCCCGGTCGGCGCCGAGTTCTCCGGCTGGAAGGGATGCATTTGGAAGTCCCGCGCCGGATGGTTCGACGCGGGCGTCTACACGGGAGCGCCGACAGTGGCGGAGTTCCAGCAGGATCCACGCTTCGGTGACTACACGGCGGCGGCGCCCGCGAGCGTGGGCGGCAAGCAAGGAACGGAATTCGCGGACCGGCTGGACCCAGACCGTCGTGAGCGGTGCTACATCGGTGTCGATATGCCGTATGGGATGGCCTTTTTCATGGCGCGCATTCCGTATGTTCGCGAGGGGGAACAGGCGCCTGGCGATCCGTGTGTGGAGGTTCGGCGCATCAGCGCGGGGCTGGTGGAGGGGCTCGGCTGATCCTGGAGGTGATGATGAACGTCGTCCTCAGTCGGCCGCGGACCTGTGCGCGTTGAGCGTGGATGGCTGGTCGATGACGGCCTTCGACTCGTCGACCAGGCCGGTCAAACGGGTTACCTCGGCGTCGGTCAGATTCTCGGCGATCTGCGCCGCGTCGACGTTGGCGCGTAGGTGCTCGGGGTTCGTCGTGCCGGGGATCACGACAATGGCGGGCGAACGACGCAGCAGCCAGGCCAGCGCGACCTGCGCCGGTGTCGCGCCGAGGCGCTCCGCGGGACCGGTCAGCTCGTCGTGACCCGCGAGCCGACCGGAGGCCAGCGGGGACCCCCAGACGTTCGGCCCGGCGAGTTGCATGGCGCCGTATCCGACACGATTCATTGGCTTCTCCCTCGATGTATCACTGATGCGACTGTCGATGTTCGAAGATGTGTTCAGTGATGCCCGAAGCGCTCTTCAGCTGGGGCGACGGAACGCTTGGACTACCCAGTTGGCAATGCGCGGTGATTCCGATGACCGCCTGGGGCTCAGTCAGGGAAATAGGTTGATAGATGGAAACGTATTGGCCTAAAGTAACCGTTGTGAACGACGAACCGTCACCGCAAGACCAGCTGGACATCGCCGCTGCGGCTACCATGCGAGCCCGAACCGCGACGCCTATGCCCAGGTGGGTTCCACCGGTAGCGGCACTACTGGGAGCCTCCAGTCTTCTGGTGGTAGGCCTTGCGCGCCCCGATTCCGACGATGCGGACTTCCTGGCCGTCATGTCCCTCGGTGGCGCAATATTCTGCGTATTTCTCGCCCTGATGATCTGGATATGGCGCAGGGAACGCAACAGCGGAGTCGCTCCGCGGTACCTACTCGACCTGCCTCGGCGGGGCTGGCAACGGGTTTCGCTGTTTCTGCTGGTTGTGCTGGTCCCTGGCCTGGTGCAGGGGTTTCTCGATGGATGGGCTCATGTCATCTATGCCGTGCTCCTCGGCGGCATCGGGTGGTGGGTGCTGGAACGCCAGCGGCGGGCTACATGCCCGAGCTGAGCGATGTGCTGGGCTCACTGCCACGTTTGAAGCTGGTCGCGTTCCTGGACGGCTGCAAGCAGGCCGAGTTCGGCACCGTCGCGGACTTGTGCGATTTGAACAAATCCACCCTGTCGAAAGCGATGACCGTGCTAGAGGACGCCGGTTACGTCGCGGTTCGCAAGGGATATCTAGGGCGTAGGCCGAAAACCTGGCTCGCGCTGACCGATAACGGTCGACTGGCCTATCGCGAACACCAAGCCGCTCTAGCTGCCCTCACCCGGATGGCACAACAGACCGCGGCCTCGACGCGGCCGCCACCTCCCGAGGCGTGAAACCCGCCTACGCCCACTAACCCCGAGAACGCACTGTCATGCCGCTTATCGAGCGACCGACGGCGCGTCGGTTGCCGTAAACGATCATTCGCCGACAACCGGGGTCCCGGTAGTAGCCGCGCGAAAACAACGGATATGGCGTAGACCTTGATCAGGGGTTTGGCGCTATCGCCTGACGGCCTGCATGTCGATGTAGTAGCCGAGCAGGCCGACCAGCGCATCGCCTCGGGTTTTCCAAGGCCCGCGGCCGGTGAGGCGGGCACCGTACCGATCGCGGGCTGTCCATCGGCCCCGGCTGCCGCCGACACGGACCTCTCGGGCCAGAGCGCCGAGGTGGGTGCCGTCGTGGTCGGTGACCCTCCAGTCACCGAGCTCGGGATCTCGAGTGAGGCCGACCAGCTCATTCACCGGGTCGGGCACGGTGGTCCAGCGCTTCACTCGCGTCGCCCATGCTCGTGGTGATTCCGGCTCGGTTCTGTGTGGACGCCCCGTACTGCGGGCGGCTGCGAGACACGCCGGTGATCGCAGTTCTGTTCAGCCGCAACCGAATCCGCAGCTCAGCACTGAACAGGACTTCGAACATCGACAACTTCTAAGAAATGTGGTCACTGCCGGACAAGCCGGACTGAGCTATCGGGGAGGCACTCTCACGGTGCGCAATCCGCGGATCATCGGACCGCGACGGCTGAGCACGAGATCGCCACGTGAAGGCCCGGCCCCGGACATGCAGTCGATGCCGGGCACCGCAGGTGTATCGGATAGCCTTGCAGCCGAACGCAATACATGATTGGGGGGCGCAGTGTCCGAGAAGGTTGTTGTTGAAGCTCACAATGCTCCGGAGTTGCTGACACAGATCGGGCGAGCAGCGGAGCAAGCAGACCTGGGCGCGCACCGTTCCGCCCATCCGGCTGGACGCTCGGAGCACCAAAAGAATCTGCGGTTCCTCGGGATCGCGACGCCAGTGCTCGCAGTGGTGACCGGGCTCGGCGTTCTGATGGACGGCAACTGGTGGTTTCTCACAGGGCTCGTCACGGTCGGTTTTGCCTTGGGTCTGGTGGGAAACCTGATCACCGGCCGCAAGTACTTCGACAAGGATCGCGGAATCCGACTCGACCTCTATGCTCGTGGTCTGATCTATGCCCAGGCCAGCGGACTGCGCGTCGTCCGCTACGACCGCACCTCGGTACTCCAGGCAAACGCCAACGTCCGGCGCGTCGGTGAAAAGAAAACGATCCGGACCATATACCGCTACACACTCACCGATCTCAATGGCTCGCAGTTCTCGATGGACGGCGTCTTGGCCAACCCGCAGGACTGGGGACCCGCTATTCAGAACGGCGTGGTCGAGGCCCAGGTGGCACCGACATGGACCGCACTCGAGGCCGGTCAACGCGTGGAGTTCGGCACCTGGTGGATGACCCGGTCCGAGCTGGGATGTTCAGCAAAGCCCGTGCCTTGGAGCGAGATCGGGAACTTGACGGTCCACGACGGGGTGGTTTTCGTGGGCGTCGACAAGAATATTTTGCGGCAGCCGAGAATCCCGGTGAGCAAAATCCACAACTTCGCCCTGTTCTATATGGTGGCCGAGCGGCTGTGCTCGATCCATGGCCGCGAAGCGGGCGTGCGCTGATTTCTGCAGCGAATCAGCAGTTCCCGCAGGCGAAGTTCTGCGCGCTCGCGTCCTGGCCCGCGCTGTCCTACCTCGATTGCGCCGTCGCGCAGAGGCTTTCCACGGGGCGTCGTCATCCGCCCGAAGACGGGCAATGGTCAGGATTCGGCATGCTGACACCCTCCCAGCGCGCGTGCTCAGCCTCGCCGCACACCACCCGTATTCCCTCATTGAGCTGGAACATCGCCCGGACAGACAAGGGATCACGCGACAGCGTCACGGTGTTTTCCGTTCCGACCCAGACCATGTGAGGCCCGTACTTCTCGAGCCCGGCCGGTGCGGGAAGCACGTCCGGCTCGCCGTATTCGGCGGTCAATGCTGACGTCATCCGTGTCGTCACATCGCGTAGCCGGATATCATCGTAGCCGAAGTCGGGAAGATGGGCGACCGGAGTATCGAGGTAGGCGACGGTGTCGCCGTACAGATCGAGATACGACCGACCAATGCTGTAGCAGCTGGTGAACGCGATGCAGTCCGGGTTCATATCCGCGAGTTGGCGAAGTCCAGCCGCGACCAGCACGGTCTCCAGATCATCAGTGTTCCAGCTCCACACCAGGTTTCGGATCCATCCGACGAACTCGACCACCTCCGGCGAGGTCATCTCGGCAGGATCGGCCGGCAGCGCAGGCGGGTTGTACGGCGACGGAATCGAGTACCGGACCGACGCCGGGAGGTCGTAGACCGGCGCCACATCGAGGTCGGGAAGTTCGGGAATCGTCCAGAACTCCTCAGGCGCAGAGTCATTGAATCCTGCTTCGCTCGGCGCGCCAACCGAGTACACACTTTCCCGAAGCGATGGCGGACCAACCTCGCAATGGGACGCCGAAAGCTGGACAGACTCGCCGCTGTCCGACGGCCGTCCATCGCTGTGGGCCAGCTCATGTTCCGGGGTCCAGACGATACCCAGAGCGGGCATTTCCAGCGGAGAGTTACCGTTTTCGGAATCCCAGGCCCGGTAGACCAAGTCCGCGGGACTCGACACTCCGAGTCCATCTCGCAGCCCGGCAACCGCCATCATCGCCAGCCGGCGATAGTCCGCAGTGAGGATCGGGTGTTCCAGCTGAATCCACCAATTGGACGTCCCTTCGGGGCTCGTACCGGGTTCCCGCCAACCCAACTCGGCGATCAGCCGACACTGCTCGGGCGTATGCGGCTCGCTCACTGTCGGATTCCGGTCACTCATCAGCTCCGCGTACAGGGGGCCGTCGACGTGGAACTGAACGTAGCGACCGGACTCGCCCGGCTCCCCAATCACCACCAGTGCCCCGACCGGCAGCGCCGGCAATTCCTCGGCCAGGCCGAGAGCGAAAACATCCCAGCTCGACAACTGATCTCCCCCTCGAACCATTGGACCGGATGTTGGGATTCTGGATCAAAAGCATAGTGATCAGCGATAATCCGCACGGAGGTGACCGCCTGCGAGACAGCCGACGATCAACGAAAACAATCAACGCCGGACTGTTCATCACGCCGCCATTGACACGGTCCAGCGGCCCGACGATCACCGAACAGCAGTACGGACAGCGATCTCGGAGCAACGCGGTGAAGTCGAGCAGCATCCCACGCGTCGCCGGCGAAGTCACGGGCGCGATGGATCGCACGCTGAATTTCGGAAGCCACCTATCGCCCGTTCTCCACATGCTTGATCTGGTTCACCAGATCGACCACCCGCCGATCCTGCTCCCCGTACCGCACCGCCATCTGGCTGTGCAATCTCCGCAACCGGGCCAATGCCGCGTCGATCTCACCGGATTGCACATCACAGGTGGCCAGGCGACGCTGGCAGTACATGACCTGTTCGTCGTACGGTCCGCGTTCGGCGATGAGGTCGTCGATGAGGGTGCGGTACACCTCGCCGGCGGCGGCGAAGTCGTTGCTGTCGAAGCGTAGGTCGGCCAGGTTCAAGCGAGCCTCCACCACATCGGCATCGCGGGAGCCGAGGTGGGTGATCGCTGATTCCACAACGGTTTTCAGGTCTTGGATGGCGGGGGTGTAACGAGATTCGGCGGCCAGGTCGCGGGCTCGCTGGATAGCGCGTTGCAGATCGGAGCGGCTAAAATCTGTTGCGGGCCTGGGTGTCGCGACTGTTTCGCCGTCGGGTTCGGGGATGCTCCGCGCGACCATGGTCACAGCCGTGCGGGAGGAGATCGTGGTCGCGACGGCGGCGGCATACATGCGTGCCGGTCCGTGCAGGTCGTCGACCTCGGGCAGGACCGAGAGTCCGGCGGCATGGCGCAGCAGCACCGCGTGGGCAGTAATGGCGTCCTCCGGCCGATGTTCCGGCTTCTTGGCGAGCATGCTCATGATGAGCCGTGCCATATCGGCGGGCACCTCCGGGCATTCGCGGCGGATCTCCGGCGGCGAGAGGTGAACTTGGTTCTGCCACACGAGATACGGCGAACTGCCGGTCATCACCCGGTCCCCGGTGAGCAGTTCGTGCAGGACGAGACCGAGCGCGTAGAGGTCGGTCTGGGCCTGCACCGCTCGCCCCTCGACCTGCTCGGGTGCCATGAAAGCCGGTGTGCCGAGGTTGTTTCCGGTGTTCGTGTAGCGGGTCAGATCGGAGCCGAGCGCGACGGCCAGACCGAAATCCAGGACCTTGACAGTCCCGTCCGCGCACAGCATCAGGTTCGATGGTTTGAGGTCGCGATGGTAGATCCGATTGCGGTGCGTCGCGGCCAGCACGGCGGCGATCTGAGCGCCCAACGCGGCGACCACTCCCACCGGCAGCGGTCCACGCCGACCCAGCAGATCGTCGAAGGTGATCCCGTCCACGAATTCCATGACCAGATAAGGCCGTTCGGGCCTACCGGGAGCGATTCCGGCATCATGGAGGGCGGGCAGGCCCGGATGGCTGAGCCGGGCCATGAGTTCGGCTTCGCGCAGGAATCGCTTGGTCCAGTTCGGATCCTGATCCAAATTCGCATGAGTGAGTTTCACCGCGATCCGTCGTTTGAGGTGACGATCGAACCCCTCGAAGACCTGCCCCATCCCACCGGCACCGATTTCGCGGACGAGTTCGTACCGGCTCCCGATGATCTGCGGTTGCGTCACCGCTACCTCCGTGCGTACTGAAACGTCAACACGTCAACCTACTCGTCGACGGTAGCCGGTCGCAGCCGACCGGTGACCAGACCCTGCATACCCGCGCGCACCAGTTCCTCGACGGCGAGACGCCGCTGCCGTAGTTCGAGTTGCATCTCGGCCAACCGCAGGAATGCGAGACCGAGTCGGCGTTGCTGCGCGGGCGCGATCCGTGGGACAGCGATCCGGTAGAGGTCGACGTGGCCGTTCTCGTTCAAGGCAGCGCGCAGGACACCGGACAGAAAGTGGTGGTCGACGCCATCGACCATGATGCGGATCAATCGCACGCCGGGGCCGAGCAGGACCCGATCCTGGTCACAGACGACGACAGCCGGATCGCTGCCCGACACCACCGCGATGTCATCGCGGTGTACCCACACCGCGCCCGATGCCGCGCGATCACCGTATCGGGAGGCATTGCGCCCCAACCGGATGTCCTTCGCGGTCAGCACAGGCACATCCCCTTCGGACTGCGCGGTGATCGGGCCCGCCTCGAGCACGTCGACTGCTTCGGCCTCGATCAGGTCCTCGATCGAAATCGTCTCGTAGGTAAGGGGATTCGTCGTGAGCACAGGCGGTTCGGGGGCCGGCCGCGCCACTACCTCGGCTCGAAGTGCGATGTAGCGGTCGGAATTCAGCAGCGGCGCGGCGTCATCCGAACTACCGATCATCTTCTCCCCCTGGACTCTTCGTCACCGCCGACCGGTTCCAACGCTCCCGCGGTGAGGCCGGTCCCGATCAGGCCGGTCGCGAGATCGGCGACATTGATCGCCCGGCGTGCGGCGGCCCGAAGTACGAAAAGCCTGCGGAACAGATCGCCGTACCGTTGTTGCTCGGCAAGGGACAGCACCGGGATCCGGAGCTTGCTGGGATCGAATCGAACAGTGGAAGTCCTTGTCGCCGCGACATTGTCGGCTCCGATCAGGAATCCGGCGACGAACCACGGGTCCAGCCTCCTGCTGTCGACGCGGAAGGCGTGCACGTGCGGTCCCAGGATCGCTCCCTCGTCCTGTTCGGTGGCGACCCGGGCGCTGCGCCCGCCGTTACGGTCGCTGCGCACGGCAGGCATCAGGACGTCACCGGCCGCCACTTCCACGATCGTGACCGGGGCGGCGGTGTCCAGCCCTTCCGATGCCGGCTCACCGCCGGCCACGTCCGTTGCGGTCAGGACACGCCGCGTATCACCGGCCACGACCGGTTCCGCATCGCGCACGGACGCCCGAATCCACTCCAGCTGACCGTGGGCGGCCAGATCGGCGATGCTGACGAACCGCCACACCCGCCCCGCGGCCTCGACCCATCCCCGTACATCGGCGGCAGCCTCCGACAGTTCGGCCGTGACGGCGGTCAGACGTGTGAGTGCGTCGTCGACCTGCCCCGAAACCACGGTCGAATCCAGCGACGACCGCACATAACGGGCAGGAGTGAGGTCGACGTCCTCATCGAGCAGATCGACCAACCGGACCACCGCGGCGAATCCGGATTCCGCCGCCCCTTCGGGTGCCTGCCCGTCGAAATTGCGCCAAGCGCGGGCGATACGGGCGAACGGATCGCTGTCCACCGCCTCGGATTTCGGCAATACGGCCGACCCGTCGACGAACAGCAGTGAATCCGGCACCGCCACTGCGGGATCCGGCCGGCGCAGCACCCAGAGCTGGAGTCCGACATGCCACGGCTGCGCGACACCGGGGGCCAGCCCGACAACCGCCCGTAGGGCACCGGTGCGCACCAGATTCGCGCGAATCTTGCGTCCGGAGTTGCGCGATGCGACCGCAGGCGGCAACAGCAGGACCGCGGTGCCGCCGGGCCGCACATGCGCTATCGCGTGCTGCACCCAGGCCAGTTCGGGTTCACCTCGCGGCGGCAGGCCATAGTCCCAGCGAGTGTCGAAGGCGAGTTCCGCCGAGCCCCAGTCACGCAGACCGTAGGGCGGGTTGCACAGCACGGCATCGACCGTGAGACCGGGGAACGCATCCGTGGTGAGACTGTCGCCGGTCTTCACAGTCGGCTCGCGGTCGGTTCCCGCCTCGATGAGCAGGCGTGCGCGCTGCGCCTGCACCGCCATCACATCCTGGCCGTACAGGTCGTCCGCTCCGGCCTGCGCCGCCGCCAACAGCAGCGATCCGCTACCACACGCCGGATCCAGCACACTCCGAAGCGGTTGCCCAGCACTCGGATTCGCTAAGCGCACCATCAGTTCCGCGACATTCGCCGGTGTCACGTACACCCCGCTGGTCGCGGTATCGCCCATCGCCTGTTCGGCAAGGATGTCCACCGCAGCGCGCACCGCCGCGGCATCGGCGGTCTCGAGCACGCAGGACACCTCGCGCACGAGCGCCTTGTCGGCGCCGGAGGCCTGCCAGCCGGTGCCGGAGCGCCGCAGCGTCTCCATCAACCGGGTAGCCGACTCCGGAGTCGTGTGCGAGCGCAGAAGGGTCCGCAACTCGATCGCGGGCGAGGCCGCCGATTCCACACCGTGATCGGCCATCCATGCCTGCACCGCGTGCAGATCGAACACGGGCCGGGTCTCGGTACCGTCGATCGCCTTGGGGAAGTCGTCATGTCTGCGCCGCCAGTTGCTCACCGTGGCACGAGTGACCCCGGCGAGCCGCGAGATCTCCGCGGCACTGACCTTCGACACAGGTTTCGGCATGAGACTCCTCTCCGGTTCTCACCACACCCTGCTCGACTGTTGACCAAAAATCAATCTTCAAAATCGTGTTGACAATGTTTTCAGTCGATTCTAATGTTTGCATCATCTGGACGACCGGGCATCCGACCAACCGTCCTCCACGCCGATCTCGACGACAGGACCGAGAGCACCCGACCGCACGTGACGTGGGACGGGGCGCCCTCCGATCTGTCACATCCCCCAACGAATCCCCCAGGAAGAACGATGAATTCAGTTCGTAGCCTTTCGGCTCTGCTCGCCACCGGCGCTGCCCTCGCCGCACTCACCGCCGCCGCCCCGACTGCGCTCGCAGCGCCCGACACCGGTTCCGCCTCGGGCTCCTCCGGCTCCAGCTGCAGCCCCCGCACCTCGTCCGACCAGCTGTTCCTGAACAGTTACGCCGAGGACGACGAAAACTGCGACGGTCAGGACGCATCCATCCAGCTCGCACAGTCGGAATGCAATTGGCTTCGCGCATACGGCAATTCGGCGCACAACCAGATCGTGCTCGCCGAGCGTTCCCGAGGAGCCGTGAAGTATCCCTACATCTTCCTCGACTCCGCCATCGAGGCCTATTGCCCGCAATACGAACTCTGACGCCCACCGAACAGGCCCGGCATATCGGCGCCGGGGCGATACACCACGCGTCCGCCCGGCTCCGGGCAATTCATTGCGACGGAGCCCGCGCAATGGCCCGGCTACCGCCGATCGACACTCGTTCGCCGAACTCTCAGATCGGTGTTAACAACGGCTCGAAAATTACTGATTAGCAACTATCGGGGCTGATAGAAGCACAGACAGAGGTGTCACGATCACATGAACAATTTCATGATCATCATCGGTTTCATCGCCCTCGCCATCGGCGCGTTCTCGATGCACGGCAAACTCCGCCGAGCCCGGACGGCAAGGCGTGGTGTTGTCGCCACGCTCGGTATGGCGGCCTTCGCGGTCGTCCTGGCCGGCGCCGCCACCGCTGGACCGGCAGCCCAGCCGATCGCAGTCCACCAGATCACCGGCTGCGGACCCGATTCGTATCTCAACGCCGACGGCCAATGCATCCAGAACCCAGGTGCCGCACCGGCCGGAGCCACGGCGCAGTGCTCGGACGGCAGCTACTCACACAGCGAGCACCCATCGGGAACCTGTTCCGGACACGGCGGCGTCGCCCGCTGGCTCTGAATATGACAAGACACAGAAATCCCGGCAATGCGCACCCGATTCTGGCGATATTCGGCGTCCTGTTTCTCCTCGGCATCATCATCACCTACTGATACGTGATAGCGATCGTGGGCGGCCTGGCTCTGGCCGTTTACCTATTGCGTCGCGTTCTCCAGGAGAGGAATGAGACCCGCCGCAAACGGGCCTGGTACGCGGCACAGATATCGCAACGAGCGGACTACGAGCACCAGCAGTTCCTTGCGGGAAACCCCCAGGGCCTCTATGGCCAATACCCTCCGGCAGTCGACTACAGATTGCGGCCGTGACCAGAATAAAAGGGAACCCAACTGTGAAGAGAACCGCGATATTCCTCGCCATCGCCGCCATTGCGGCAGCAGCGGCATGCGGAGCAACGGAAACGCCTACCACACAACCAAAAACGACCGATGCGAAGACAACGCTCCCCGCGCCGACGACGACACAATCGGCACCTGCAACAGAAGCACCCCAGGCGTCGGCACCCTCGAGTGCGCCGGCGGCCGCGCAAGCGAAGACCGTGCCGATGCCGAATGTGGTGTGCATGAATCTGCAGGCCGCACAGGACCTCATCCAAAAGGCGGGCGTGTTCTTTTCCCGAAGCAACGATGCGACCGGGGCCGACCGAATGCAGGTACTCGACCGCAACTGGGTTGTCGTCGCACAGACCCCTGCCCCCGGTGTCCCGATCGGCGAAGGCGACGCCGTCCTGTCGGTGGTGAAAAGGGGCGAATCGGGAGATTGCTCCTGATCGGAGCCCTTTGCGCGCAGTTGCCCCGGCATCGAGCACGCGGCCCGCGAAACATATTCGCCCGCACCGGCGATCCATCACTGCGACCACCCGCATCGGAGATTCCGACCGGCCGGATACCGCCGTCCCCGCTTCTCGGCGATGTGCAAGCGCTAATGTGGCGCCACAGGCGAGAACGGACCGGCGGCTCTTCGTCCGGTCGGTAGGCATACGGCAGCAGTGGGCGTCGCGAACCTACCGCCGTGGTGGGGTCGGTGGCTGGTCAACGACAAGAACAGGACTGCGCGCGTATGGAGAGTCGGTGGACGACGGTCACCGAGTCGAGCTTCGAGCACGAGCGCCGGGGGCTGGAAGCGATCCGGACGCAGTTGCCGGATATCGATCCGTGGCTCGCGTGGTCGAATTTCACGTTCACCGCCTCGACCGGGCATATCCGCGAGGTCGATCTGTTGGTCGTCGCGCCGAACGGCGTGCATCTGATCGAGTTGAAGGATTGGAGCGGCCGACTACACAGCCGCAACGGTGACTGGGTGCAGGAACTCCAGCGCGGCGGAACCCGGTATCACCGCAGCCCGCTGCATCTGGCCAATCAGAAGGCCAAGGAACTCGCCGGGCTGCTCGCATCCCACGGCGTGCGGGTCTTCGTCGGCAACGCCGTCTGTCTCACCAATCCGAACCTGCGGTTCGAACTTCCGGAGGGCGACCGCGCCAACACGCACACGGTGCGCGAGCTGATCAAACGACTCGAGAGCCCGGTGCGCGACGCCCGGCACCGCATCGACGCGCAGCGCTCGAAGTCGATCAAGAACGCACTCGATCAGATCGGAATCCGGCGCAGCGACGCCGAATTCGCGGTCGGCCCCTACCGTTTGGAACGTAAGCCCTTCGATACGGGTACCACCTGGCAGGACTATCTCGCCACCCACACCGAGCTGCGCGAGCCCGCGCGGGTGCGCATCTACTTGCGCGAGCGCGGCGCCGATGAAGCACAGCGGCGTTCGGTCGACGATGCCGCACGCCGGGAAGCATCGGTGCTGCGCCGCTTCACCCACCCCGGTGTGGTGCGCCTGGAACTGTTCGACCCGTCCGGTCATTCCGCCGGTCCGGCCCTGATCTTCCGGTACCACCCCGAGACCCTGCATCTGGACGAGTACCTGCTGCGCTTCGGCCACCTGCTCGACCTGTCCGATCGGATCGAACTGGTACGCCAGCTCGCGGAAACTCTGCGGTCCGCGCACGGTGCCCGCCTGTTCCATCGCGCGCTGGCCGCACGATCCATTCACGTCCTTCCGCGTCCGGGCAGCGGTGACGCGCAGCGGTGGGGCACTCCGCGACTGCAGATTTCGGACTGGCAGACCGCGACCCAGCGCTCCGAGGGCTCGGGCGCCACCATGACCAGACATGCCCCTACAGCGCTGTCGGCGCAGCATCTGGGTTCGCCCGCCGATGTGTACCTGGCTCCCGAGTTACAGGCGGTCGCACCCGATCCGATCGCGATGGATGTCTACGGGCTCGGGATGCTGACCTATCTGCTGGTGACCGGAAAGCCGCCGGCGGGCAGTCAGGCGGAGCTGCTGGCCCAGTTCGAGGCCGGTAAGGATCTGCGGCCGAGTGTGCTGGTCGACAACCTGGTATCCGATATTCGATCGGCTCGTCGCGACCGCGACGGCGTATCAGCCGAGCAAGCGACTCCCGTCGATGGACGAGTTCCTCGAAAAGCTCGAAGACGTCGAGGACGTGCTCACCACCCCGGCCGAGCCGGACGCCGAGCCGGACAAGGACCCCCTGGAAGCCGTACCGGGCGATATTCTCGGCGGCCGGTGGGTGGTGCGCCGCCGTCTCGGCACCGGTTCCACGAGCCGCGCGCTACTGGTGCGCGATCTGCAGACCGAGGACAAACAGCGCGGCACGAAAGCCTATGTAGTGCTGAAGATCGCGCTGGCGCCCGAGCGCACGGAGGTCCTCGAACGCGAAGCCGCCGTCCTGCGCGGCATCCGTCGCCATTCCGGCGTGATCAACCTCGTCGATCCGGGCGTGATCACGCTCGCCGGCCGCACCGCCCTGGTACTCGAATATGTCGGCGACGAACAGGGTCTCGATGACAACACTGGCCGGCGCACCGAAGAGACGGTGGCCCGCGAACTCCGCGACAATGGCCGGCTCCAGCTCGGCCGCCTGGAAACCTACAGCGACTACCTGTTCGGCGCCGTCGATTTCCTCGAGGGCGAGGGCGTCTGGCATCGCGACATCAAACCGGACAATATCGCGATCCGGGTGCGCCCCAACCGAACCCGCGAACTGGTCCTCATCGACTTCTCCCTGGCCGGCTATCCCGCCAAGCACGCCGACGCGGGCACCGACGGCTACCTGGACCCGTTCGTCGGCACCCTGCTGCGCTCGTCCTACGACGCACATGCCGAGCGGTACGCGCTCGCGGTGACACTGCACGAGATGGCATCGGGCGAACTCCCACGCTGGGGCGACGGCAGTGTGCTGCCGCGGCAACTGGATGCCAAAGAGTTCCCGTACCCGCAGGTGGCGGCCGAGGCATTCGACGCAGCGGTGCGTGAGGACCTGGTGTCGTTCTTCCGCAAGGCCCTGCATCGCGATGTGGCGCAACGGTTCCCGGAGCTGAAGCCGATGCGTGACGCCTGGCGCAAGATCTTCCTCGACATATCCCGCTCGGTGCCGTCGCGTCCGCTCAGCGACCACCCGGTGGTCGATGATGTCGACGACACCACCCCGGAGCAGCAGCGGTTGCTGATCGCCGAGCAGGCGACCCGCGACACGCACCTGTCCCAGGCCGGTCTGACTGCCGCATCCGAACAGTTCCTCTACGGTCTGGGCGTCACCACGGTCGGTGAACTGCTGGACTACGGCCGCACCCGCCTGATCAACGCCCCCGGCCTCGGTGTGCGCGCCCGGCGTGAAATTCAGGACCGGGTGAAGGAGTGGGCCAAGCGGCTCGGTAAACAGGAGCCTGCACCGCTCACGCCGGAGGCTCGCAAGGAAGCGAAGGCGGAAATCAGTGCCGCCCAAGCAGAGTCGAACGCCGGGCTGATGCGCACGCTGAGCCTGGACACTCTCGCCGCGCGGTTCGTTCCGGAGCTCAACAAGGACGAGTCGAACTCCAGCAAGGTCAACGCGGTGGCGCGCCTGCTCCGCATTCCGGGTTCCGGCGATCTGCCGGAGCTGGACATGTGGCCCACCCAGACCGCGGTGGCGCAGACCCTGGACCTCACCGGCGGCCGGGTCGCGCAACTGCTGCGCGCCCAGCGCCAGCTCTGGAAGAAGGACCCCGCGGTCCAGAATCTGCGCGCGCAGGTGCTGGAACTGCTCGAGGGATTCGGCCGGGTCGCCGCCGCCACCGAGGTCGCCGATGCCCTGGTGACCAGGCTGGGCACCCGCCTGCTGGATCGAAACGACCGTCGCGCACTGGGTTTGGCCGCGGTGCGCGTGATCACCGAGGTCGAACAGTTCGTCCCCGACGAGGCAGCGATCCTGGTCGCGCAGAAACGCGAGAAGGGCCTCGATCCCGTCGTCGTCCTGGCGTTGGAGGTCGGCGACGACACCGATCCGGATACTCCAGGCGCGCGGGCGCTCACCAATTACGCGCTGAAACTCGGTGAGGACGCCGACGTCCTGGCCCGGCACGAATCGGTCCCCACTGCCGCGGTGGTGCTGGAACGGCTCGTCACGGTCGAACGCCCGCCGGGCCGCTCCACCGTGGACGAGCGCCGCCTGGTGCAGCTGGCCGCGGCATCCTCACGCACGGCCGCTGTCACACCGCGCCTCGAGATCTACCCGCGTGATCTGCCGCTGGAGCGCGCGATTCGCCTCACCCAAGCCGGCCTCTACGTCCCCTCCGACCTGCCCCGCGAGAAGCAGGCGGGACTGCGCGCGGAGACCGTGTTCGAGCGAATCCTCGCCCGTTTCCCCGAACTCGTCATCCCCGGCAGCGACCGCAAACTCCCCACCCCGGAATTGACCAAGGCACTGGGCGATGCCGGGTTCGATCTGGTCGTCGCCACCAACGCCGACACCCGGGAACCGCGCTACATCCCGAAACATCTCGACCGCGCCACCAGCTACACCGCCCACACCCCGCGCTGGTCCACGGCCACCACGTCACAGTTCGCCGACCCCTACTCCGACGATCCCGATCTGGCGAAAGCCGCACGGGCGGAAGAACTTCTGGCCGGTGCCGCGATCCGCGAGGGTTTCCGCGTACTCACCTGCCCCACCGCTCCCCCGCACTCCACACCGGACGCCATCCGCGAACTGCGCGACCGGTTCGGCGCGAACCCCATCTCGGTGACCGCACTGTTCCTGGCGAATATGCACGACCTCGTGCCACCGGGCCGAAAACCCACCTGGTCCACCATCCTGCGCGCCGATATCGCCGAATCGGGCAGCAAGGCCGCACTGAAGTTCTCCGAATACGCCCGCACCGCGTGGGGCCGGGTCGAAAAGGAACTGGGCGACTCGATCCGCACCGACGGACCGCTGCTGCTGCACGACACCCTGCTGTTCGCCCGCTACGACGCCATGGGTGTCCTGGCCCGCCTTGCCGAACGATCCCGCCGCGGCGCCGGAACCCTGTGGTTGCTGTGCCCGCAAGCCGACCCGTCCCGCCCACCGCATCTGGGCCCCACCGCCGTGCCCTACCAATCCGCCCTCAACGAGTGGATCCCCCTACCGCAGTCGTGGACCAGCAACAAGCATCGCGCCCCCGCCACAACCGAATCAGGAGTCCAGTAATGATCGACCGCGCCGCACTACTGTCCGACCTCAAAAAGCAGGTCACCGCGGCCGAAACCGATCTCCACCAGCAGTTGCGCGTGCTGGACGAGGTGAAAAGCCGCCTGCACGACGAATATTCGACGGCATTCAAACTCAAGCGCACCGCCGCCACCGAAAGCGCCTGGCTCAAGGAACGAGTCACCCAGGTAGCGGTCGCGTGGATCCTCGGCACCGTCTTCGTCCGCTTCTGCGAAGACAACGAACTCATCGCCGAGCCCTACCTCACCGGCCCCACCGACGACCGCCGCGAACTCGCCCAGGCCCGCTACGAAGCCTACGTCGAATCCGACCCCGACCCCACCTACCGCGGCTGGCTGCACCGCGCCTTCGCTGAACTCGGCGCGGGGCAGGCCGGGAAACTTCTGTTCGATCCGGCGCACAACGCCCTCTACCATATTCCGCTGTCCCACGATGGTGCGCGCGAACTCATCGAGTTCTGGCGTGAGCGGGACGAAGCCGGTGCGCTGATCCACGACTTCACCGACCCGCTGGATGACGAAGGCATCAACGGGTGGGACACCCGCTTCCTCGGCGACCTGTACCAAGACCTCTCCGAGGACATCCGCAAGAACTACGCGCTGCTGCAGACGCCGGAGTTCGTCGAAGAGTTCATTCTCGACCGGACTCTCACGCCTGCGATCGGTGAATTCGGTTATGAGGGCATCAAACTCATCGACCCGACGTGCGGGTCTGGGCACTTCGTGCTTGGTGCGTTCCGACGACTGACCAAGCTGTGGGCCGACGAACAGCCCACCAAGGACCGTCACGAACGCGTCCGGGCCGCGCTCGATTCCGTGCACGGCGTGGACATCAACCCGTTCGCGATCGCTATCGCGCGCTTCCGGCTCCTGGTAGCGGCAATGGCGGCAGCGAATATCCGCACTCTCGCCGCCGCTGTGGACTACGAGTGGCCCATCAAGCTTGCGGTCGGTGACTCGCTGATCAAGGCCCGGCAACTCGAGCTCTCTCTCGTAGGTGATCAGGGCGACCCTCTCGCTGAGTTCTCTTACGCCACTGAAGATGTGCAGGACTACCCAGGGATTCTGGAAGCCGGTCGATATCACGTAGTGGTAGGAAATCCGCCTTACATCACGGTGAAGGACAAGAACCTCAACGAGATCTATCGAGGTCTGTACAGTGCGTGCTCCGGCAAGTACGCGCTATCAGTCCCATTTGCCCAGCGATTCTTCGAGCTCGCGAAGCTGGGCGAACAGGACGGACGCGGCTACGGCCGAGTTGGCCAGATCACCGCCAACTCGTTCATGAAGCGCGAGTTCGGCACTAAATTGATCGAGGAATTCTTCACCCATGCAGTTGAACTTACCGAAGTCATCGATACATCAGGCGCATACATCCCGGGCCATGGAACCCCCACTGTAATTCTCATCGGTACGCGCCGATCGCGCCGGACATGTACCGAATGTCGACTGTTCGGACTGTTCGAAGCGTTCAGGGCGAGCCGCAGCGCCAGATCACCCGGAAAATGGATTCGTATGGCAGGCCATCATCAAGCAGATAGACCGGTCCCGAGCACTAGCCAATGGGTTTCGGTCGACGACCTGGACGAGGACGGTACTTCAGCAAACAACCGTGGATCCTCCTCGACGGAGGGCTGGAGATGACCGAAGTCCTCAAAGATAAAGCAGTCCATCAACTCTCGTCGACAGTCAGCAGGCCTTGGCGTTTTCGGCATGACAATCGACGATGACGTTATGCTGACCACGCGACAAGCATGGCGACGCAGAGGCTGAAATCGAGTCGATGGGCAAAGACCTCGTACCGGTGACGAGCTATCGCGACTGGAGCAGGGTCGGCGATGACAGATTCATTCTTCCCCTATGACACAGATCTGCACCTATCCCCCTCCAGAAGATTGCGGACCATTCCGCTGGCTTGGTCCGCACGCACTACGATGGCAACCGAACCACCATTTCAGAGGGACGACTAAGATCGAAACGGCCTACTATGGTACGAATGGTCACCAGACCACGGCGAGCCGCGGCGCTCACCCTTGGACTATCACCTTCGCCTTCGTGGCAACACATAACCATTTCGTACTGGACCGAGGCGGAAAGGTGTTCAACCGAATCCGCACCGGTAATCAAGTTACCGGAGGGAGCAAGCGAGGAGGAGCATCTGCGCCTACTCGGACTGCTCAACAGTTCCACCGCCTGCTTCTGGCTCAAGATGGTGAGCCACGACAAAGGAATACGAGGCGAGGGAGGAGGATTTACCAGCACAGATCATGGGAGAGATTCTTCGAGTTCACAGGAACCAAGCTCCAGGAATTCCCCATACCTCACTCATTCCGACTACCGAGCTATCGTCCAAACTCGAACTACTCGCTCGACGACTTGTCGAGACATCCCCCGCATCAATATGCGGGCAGGGGAAACCGACGCCCGCCCGCTGTCCGAAGGAAAAAAAGAATGGCACAACTTGCGCGCCAGAATGATTTCACTGCAAGAAGAAATGGACTGGCAAGTCTATTCGATATACAACTTATATTCCGAACCGCTATGGACCACCGGCAGTGAGCCACCGCAGATACGCTTCGGGGAGCGGGCTTTCGAAATTTGCCTGGCACGCCTGGCCGAGGAAGGTAAGGCCTCTCGACGAATGGTTCACACGACACGACGCGCAACCAATGACAGATCCCGCCCATTGGCCTGACGCCTACAAGAAAATTGTCGAACGTCGCATCAAGGCGATCGAGTCCCACCAGGCCATCGGAATGATCGAGCGGCCCGAGTACAAGCGCCGATGGGCGACCGACGGCTGGGACGCGATGCAAGACAAGGCACTCCACTCTTGGCTACTCGACCGAATGGAGTCTCGCCACCTTTGGTTCGGCGATAATGACCAACCCCAGACCCTCACGCTCGCCCGCCTGACCGACCTCTTAGCAGCCGACGAGGATTTCGTTTCGGTCGCCGCCCTGTACTCCCCGCGCGCCGACCTGGCGCAGGTAGTCGCCGACCTCGTCACCGACCAACACGTCCCGTTCATCTCAGCCCTGCGCTACAAGCCCTCCGGCCTGAAGAAGCGCCAGGATTGGGAACACGCCTGGGACATGCAGCGCCAAGAGGACGCAATGCCGGACGGCCACGAGAAGAACGAGTTCCGCAAGTCCATCCCCGTCCCCCCGAAGTACACCTCCGCCGACTTCCTGCGCCCATCCTTCTGGCAGGCACGCGGCAAACTGGACATCCCGAAGGAACGCTTCATCTCCTACGGCTCAACCAATGTCGCCACCCCCGACGTTTACGGCTGGGCCGGCTGGGACCACCGCGAACAGGCGATGGCGATCGCAATTCACCTCGCCGAACACAGCCTGTCGACAGAGGAGATCACCCCATTCCTGGCCGGCCTGCTGGAACTCCAACCATGGCTAGACCAGTGGCACAACGACATCGACCCAGACTTCGGCATCTCCCCAGCCGAATTCCTGAGCGGCGACCGCCGAGAACGACAGGCCGAACACGGACTGACCGACGACGACCTACGCAACTGGCGCCCACAGCCGGTACGCGGGCGGCGCACCACCGCGAAACGTGCACCGAAGAAGACTCCCGGCGAAGCAGACCGAGGAGGAAACGACCACTGATGCGAGAACTCATATGGCCTGGCCCAATCGACAGCAGAATCGTACAGCTCATACCCATGCCGACGCATATTCGAAGGGTCCTGAGTTCTGGCACGATTGAGCGGTGGCAACCTACTACCCGGCCGAATTGGCTCAAGCTGTCGGTTACATCGTTTTGGAGGCCTCGGATGTTGAGGACTCGATCGGTGAACTGATCGTGTTGCGGACCGGCATGGACGATCCTGATCCGGCCTGGTGGTCAAGTGGGACAAGGTTGATCGAGGCTCTCGAAGCGATCGGCGACCCGACCCTTGCACCCATCGCAGCCGAGGCCCGAGCCCTCTTGGAATTGCGACACCATGTCGTGCACGCCTTGTGGCTGCCTGGCAAGGATGGCACCCACACGACCATGTTGCGTGCCAAGTCGACAAAAAAGGAGCCGCGTCCACCTGGTTACGACTTCGGTGCCGGATGGTCAACAGAATCGCTCGCAGACCTCGCCGAGAGGTTTCGTGTCCTCGACCGGATGACTGATGATGCGATCAGCGACGCAATGGGTTTAGCGCGCGGACCCGGATCGCTGCTTCCTCCTCTCACGGAGCCAACCGTGCTGCCTAAGAGAAAGCCGCGGAAGCCATAGCTTCCGAATTAACCCTTCTTCATGTCCCGGTTTTCGAAGTGTTTATTTTGCGAATTTCTAATCCGATGTAATGGCGTGGCGCGCGAGTGCCGACGGTGAACCAGTGGGCTCAACTCACCTTGGCACGCAGGAACGCGCGCAGGGCTCAGATCGTGCCGAATGACCAGCCGTTCGCCCGCACGTATTCGAAGAATTTCATCGTCTCGACTGAGTGCTCGTCGGCAATATTCGGAATTTTCTGGTTCTTGTCCTCCGTGTTCGCCCCTTTGCGGTTCTCCTCAGTCACAATGGCCGACTTCTCACCCTTGGCATGAGCGATGATGAAGGGATCGGCCTCGTTGAGCTGTCCCTGTACCCAACCTGGATGGGCTCGACCAATTGCGGCGACAGTATTCAGCTCCTCCTCGGTGACCGGACATACAAAGCCAGGCAGGTCTTTTGCCCACTTATGGAGATCGTCACCACCGCGCTTCACCTCACGAAGAATTGCCTCACAAATGCAGCTCTCCTCCGCCGCGACCGACGCCTCGATGCTCTCCCACAAACCCGGGAAGATATCACGCGGGTACTGCCGTATCAGACCGATGAGGATATTCGTGTCGAGCGTGAACTTCATTCAGCCCCACCAGTTCGGTAGTACTCCTCAATTATCTGCTCTACCATCGGCAGGCGCGCATTGAGCAGATAGGTCGCATCCACCAAATCAACTCGTCGGTCCTCCAGTGCCCGCGCAACCGTACCGATGTAACGTGGCCCCAGATCGCGGTAGCGGAGCCGCCAAGGCGGCACAAACCCCGGCTTCTCGCTCTGCGCGCGCCGTACCTGTTCCCACTGTTTGTCGCTGGCTGCGCGAATAGCATCGAGGTCGTCATTACCGATGACACCGAGCCTGCGCAACCGCACTGCCGCCGCGAGAGCGCTGACCTTGAAATGCCGCGCGAGGTGGTCAGCCATATTTTCGGGGTCTTCGGCGCGCACGAGATTCCTTCGCACCGCCGCCTCAGGCATCAGAAACTCAGCCGCGAAGTTGTTTGCGAGCGCTTCCTCGTTCACGCTTTGCCGCAGCACACATAGACCGCTTGTCCGATTGATGAGGTGCCCGACCTCGTGAAACAAGGTGAACGTGCGGCCCGCCGGACTATCGGCCCCATTGACGATGACGACAGGCAATTCATCGTGATGGACAGATACCCCCCGGAAGGTCCGCAGGGAAATCTTAGTCGTTTGGAGAACGAGAATTCCGTTGTCCTCCAGCAACCCACGCCAGAAACTGAACACTTGATTGTTCGAAGACTCGGGTGGAACGAAGGCATCGGTAAGCCCGAAATGGTCGCGTAACTCAGCAGCGCGGGCGGCAAAGTTGTCCCACGTAATCGCCCCTACCTGCACACCGCGATCTGGACGGCCGCCCAGATCGAGCATGGCCTCGCGGTGTTGCTCGGCACGCCGTATCTCCTTAGCAAGGTCCGCTGGGAGTTCTTCGTCCGCACGACCTCGGAAGTCGGCCGTCTCCGGGACGTCGGGCTCGGAGGGTGGCGGCGCAAAGAAAAAGCCCAGCGGGCGGTCGAGCTTCCCGGCCATCAACGTGAGTTGCCGGAATGTCGGCTGCGCGTTACCCGCCTCGAACTCAACGACCCGGGACGGCTTGACGTTGAGCGCCCGGGCGAGTTCGTCCACCTCCAAGTGGCCGACCTCGCGAGCCCAGGTCAGGGCGGCGGGGTCTATCGGCGCTCTAGCCATGTCCGCCCTCCTTCTCCCAATCATCACGGCCTTGCGCCGCTCCGGTTCATGTCATGTTAAGCGTAGGGTCCGACGGCCGCTGGCCGTTCAGCCACTCCGGAGTCGAACTGCAGCGGCGCTATGACTGATCTAGGCGTCCGCCCGAACGCGCGTCGCCCTCATGGCCTCACGAGGAGCGGCGTTTGCGCTTCCGCCACAGCGCACCGGTGAGGAGTAATCACCTGCCTCACAGTGTATCTCGGTTCAAGCGCGGCAGGTTGGACCTTACTTCTTTCATGCCTCAGCAACTTGGCACGCCTCAGCCGGCGCCTCGTGTCAGGGCCACGTCAACCGAGTCCGCCATCGGCACCTCTGTCATTGCTGAGCAATTTCCCGGGCGATCAGTTCTGCAAGCCGTTGGTGTGAGTCACGACTCAAATGCACGCCGTCGGCTCCTGGCCGCGCAACGGTGGCCGCGTCCACAAACAGCGCCCGGCGCTCATCAGCCACACGGCGGATCGCACCGGCCAGCTCGCGTGACTTGCGGACGGATTCGGCGCCGTATTCGGAGCTTTGCTCGGCAAACCCAGGCTGGTCGGGGTCGAGATGAACCGGACTGACCAGCAGTACCGCCGGGACGCCGCCGTTACGAGTCCACGCAGTGTGCTCGACGTTGTCGATATACCCCTCGAGCGCGGTGGCGACGGCGCCTACCTCGCGACCGAACTTGGTTTTCAGATCGTTGTTCCCCAGCATGATGACCACCATGTCGAAGGGCGAGTGGCTTCGAAGGCAGGGTTGGAAGTACTTGCGGCCATTGCGATCATCTCGATCAGGGTCGTCGAGATCAGTGGTCCGGCCGCCGAGCCCTTCCTCGATTATCGAGTATCCGGTCCCTAATATTCGCTGCAGCTGCCCGGTCCAGCGCACGTCGGCCGGCCATCGGCCGCGCCCCTCAGAAGGCTGGCCGAAGGTGTTGGAATCCCCGAAGCACAGAACGGTGAAAGCGGTGGGGTTGACGATCAAGGTCAGTTCCTAACAGTCATGCGAACGAACCGAGATGTTCGGCAACCCTGCCAAGACCATTCGTGATCAGGTTGCCGTGACGGGACAGCAGGTCATCGGTCAAGGAATGAGCCAGCGGGATGTGCCGGACGAATTCCGGAGCCATCGAGCATGCCTGGTGAAGCGTGTCCACGGCCCCGGCGTCATCTCGGGTTCCGATCTGCGCCTGTGCGACATTTACGAGCCTACGGCTCAACAGGGTGGGCGGAATCCCGATGTTACCGCTGGTGATTACTGCAGCAAGTTTCAGAGCTTCACGCGGCCGATTTGCTCCGATCTCGTTGATCATGCCGAAGCTGGCGGCCGAGCTTCGACCGAAAACATTGGACACCTCAGGCCTGCTGTCGTACTCGTCGTTCAGCAGCGTCCCGGCCGATTCGCACAGGCGGAGATATCGCCGTGGTTCACGATAATCCCCTGTTAGAGAAGCCGCGAACGCCGCGTAACACAGAAGCTCTCCCCAGATCGAGATATGGCGCGGCGTGGCTGTCGACAATCGCGGCTCGATCTCGGCAGCAGCATCCTCCGCGCACACGACGGCATCGTCGTACAGGCCACTTTTCGTCAGAAGCCACGATTGCGAACCTCTGATGGCGGCCCGTGTCAGCTCATCTCCGCTCGCCGCCGTCAATGACTCCGCACGGAAGAGCGCGAGTGCTGCCAAGTCTGTATGTGCCATGTAGCCAAGCAGATTGGAAGCCGCATGCAGCAGTTGCGCGAGCAAAACCTCTATTTGACGGCGTTTTTCGCCCGTTGCCTCCTCGACGGCGTTGTACGCACCGGCCAGAGCGGTAGGGAGCACCCGCTCCATTTGGCCGAGACGGGCCGAGAAGAACAAATGCCATGCATCGGCCACCGCAGCTGCGATCTCGAAATCGCTGGCTGGCGGTACATCCGGGATGCATCCCATCAGCGTTCGCCGCAAGGCAGGAATGCCGGCCTCCTGCGAACCACCGCGTGCGCCATCCGAGGCTTCAGTGCTGCTCGGCCGCGTCGTCACCGCGGATGACCGCGAGCAAACGGGCGGGACCTCGACAGTTCGTATGGATGCGCTGTCGAACTCCTTTTGCCGTTCCTGATGCAGTACGGCGTCAAAGCGCGCCCGCTGCTCATCGTCGAGCCGCCCGCACGCGGTGTCCATGCATTCGGAGTACTTCGCCCCCAACGTGATATCCGCACCCCGGCGTTCCCACTTACCGACCGCCTCGACAGAACATCCGATCCGATCAGCGAACTGAGCCTGCGTGTCCCGCAGCGCTGCTCGCAGCGCGGCGACCTCGAGCCCCGTCCAGGTAATGATCGTCATCTCTCGGCGTTCTCCCCTCCGCTGCAGTACCGCCACAGTACGAGCTCCGTACGAGTTCGGTGAGTCCTTCGAATGCGCCAACACGGCAAAGCTGAAGCCAATCATCGCAGACCAGCGAAGGTGCCGTTCGGCCTTCGCCACAGAACCGGAGCCGACCGAAATGCCCGCACCCGCAACCGAAACCAGTGACCGTGAACCGACCGGCGTGAATCCGACCACCACTGGCACCGACCCCGCCGATGATCACTCGAACCACCAACTACCAAAACTCCCAACCCGGCGCACACACAACCAGTCGATGGCAGCCACGTTGCGGCTCTGGCACACAAGGAATATCGACCTCCTGGAGCGCGTCGCAGCCGGCCTCCGTCATCTCGCCCCTCCGGCAGCCTGCAAGAGCGCCGCTCCCATCCGCGGGCGTGCGCACGCGACACATGTGATGGCCGACCACGCCACCCACAACTGCGCCCGATTCCGACTCGCAGCTCAGTACATCGAAGCCCACCAGTGACCACCGGCCCCAGCCCGTGCCGTTCGATCGCGGCACGTCGATCCGCAGAGGGACAAGCACTTTGACAGAACCGAGCACATCACGACGAACGATCGCTCTCCTGCACAGCGACCATGATCCGGACACATACGAAGCACTGACGCGGCAGCACCGACTGGAAGTCGTTTACACCGTGCACAGCGACGCCCTCGCCGTCCTGGCCGCACTGATCGTCGTCCAATACGCGTTCGAATACGCCGCGGACACAGTCGTGATCCCACACCTCGGCGCTCTCGAGGACAGCTCGCCGTGGCGGGCGATCACCCAGGTCACCGATCTGGTCACGGGCACACGGAAGTATCCCAAACTGTCGGACCCCACTCCAGAAACGGGGCGCGAACAGTGATCACACTCGGACTCGTCGTTGTGATCGGTCTGCCACTGGCCGTGCTGATTCTAGCCGTCATGCTGCCGGAACGAAGAGACAAACCATAAGCCGCCACGAGTGCCCCGCGGCGGCCAGCCGTGACCTGCGCCGCGGAGCCGAGCGATCAACCCCCTGTCGGGAGACGCGGCGTATGTGGCCGCCGGCCCGTTGGTCGTGGCCTACCTGCGAGACCTTTGACCTCGACGGTGTCGCGCGAAGCAGCGGCTCAGGTTGCCGCCTTCTTGATTCGTGCGCCGAGCGCGTCCAGTTCGTCGAGGACGAGACCGGCGCCCCATACCTGTTCCCTCTTCCGATTCGTCAGGGGGCGCAGGACTCCCGCCTCGTGCAGCCGATCGATGGCGGCGTAAGTACTGCTCGTGCTGAGCCGGAACCGGTCCGAGACGTCTTCCGCGGTGATGACGGGCATGGCGATCAGCGACGCCATGATCGTGGCGGCTGCGCTGTGGCTGCGTACCGGACCTGTCAACTCGCGCCACTGTTCTGGAATGGCGGCGAGATGACTTGCGGTCTTGCGGGATTGAGAGGCAGCTATGCGTGAACCGGCCGTGAACGAGTTCATCAAGGGTTCCGGGTCGCCGCTTCGGTACGCGGACAGATCGTCGAAGTAGCGATCCCGGTGGGCTACGAGTGCCGAGGCCAACGGAACCACAACCGTGTTCGTCACGGCTCGCCGCCGGAGCACGCTGTTGATGAGCGCTCGACCGATACGGCCGTTGCCATCGGTGAACGGGTGGATGGATTCGAACTGGGCATGAGCGATCGCAGCTTGAGCCAGTGCGGGGATGTCGTCCCGGTTGGCGTACCTGATGAGGTCTTGCAGGTATTCATCGACGGTCTCCGGCGGCGGAGGAACATACAGAGCGTCGCGTGGGGAGTACTTGCTGCCTCCGATCCAGTTCTGCATGTCGCGAACGCGTCCGGCGTAGTCGCCGTCCGCCGGGTCGTCCCGCATGAGTTCGTAGTGAGCGGCCGTCAGGTCGGCCAGTTCGATTCTCCGGGTGCTGGTGACCTTGGTCAGAAGTACGTCGGTGGCAGTCGTAGCAGCGACCATCAACGTGGCTGATGGGTTGGCTTTCACGCCGTGCAGCGCTCGGGCATAGTCGTCGACTGCGGCGTCGATCTCCTCGATCCGGGATGAGGCAACACATTCGGTGCGCAGCAGAAGAGTGCCGAGAGCACCGAGTACAGCCGGGTGCTCGGCGTCGAGTGCGGTAATTTCCTGCAACGCCACTTCCATGTCCGCGGAGAGGCGCGAGGGCAGTTGAACCTCGGAGTCTGCGATGAACGGGGGGAGGTTGACCGCGACTTCCCGCACGGTCCGGTCCTCGCGGGTTCCGCCTCTGAACTGCTGGTGCCACGGGACCACCCGGCGCTCGTGCGGGGGCCAGCCTGCGTCTGCCATAGCTCCTCCGAAACTCGGAATAGCGGTTCGATTATTCCGAGTTTCATCTTAAACTCGGAATAGCGGGCAGGCTAATCCGACTTACCGCGGCAACGCCGCGCTTCAGACCGAATGAAGGGGTTTGGCCGAGACAGACCGTGAATCTGAAGGAACGAGTAGAGAGAAGGCGATGAGTAGCTTCTCCAAGTGGGATCGCGAAGGCTATCGCCGCCGCGTGGGCGAAGAGGAAGCGGCGCGTCGTCGACGGTCGATCATGGCCGAGTGGGGTTACCAGCTTGCCGAGGAGCGGAGGCGGCTGGGGTTCACGCAGGCGGGTTCGGCCGAGATCATGGGCGTCAGCCCGGGGCGGGTGTCGCAGATCGAGCACGGTGAGGTCGCGACCGTCGAAGCTCTTGCCGCGTATGTTTCCGCGTTGGGTGGGAAGCTGGAGCTACTGGCGGATATCGGCGGCCATCTACCGAAGATGCCGACCGACCCCGCAGCGCGAGTTGATCTATCGCCGCCAGCCGCCAGCCGCCAATTGTCGTCATATGGCGACATCTGATATTGTCGCCATATGACGACAAAAGTCGTGAACCGCGCCGATGACCTCGGCCCCGCTCTGCGTGAGGTCAGGGTTGCGGACGGCATCACACAGGCGGCGCTGGCGGCGCTGGCCGACGTGGGACGGCAGTGGCTCAACTCCTTCGAGATGGGTGACAAGCCGTCGGCACCGCTGGACATGGTGATGCGAGTCGCCTCGGCCTTGGATGTGACACTGGTATTGGCCCCGCTGGACAGCAGCCGGATGGGCATGCGGGAGCCTGTCGATGAAGAGCCGATCGACCTCGAGGCACACCTGAAGAAGTTCGACCGATGAACACCGCGAGTGAACATCAGTTGCACGTGGTTATGAATGGCCGCCTGATCGGCGATGTTCAGCGCACGGGAAAACGCCGAATGCGACTTCGCTATTCGGACTCTCCCAGCCAGACTTTCACGCCGTTGTCGGTGTCTATGCCGGGTCCGATCGGCCGATTCCGAGAGTCGGTCCTGGACCCGTGGCTCTCCGGTCTCCTGCCGGATCGCCCCGAGACCCTTCGACAATGGCGGCGCCAATTCGGCATCTCCCAGGAAACCGACGCCTACTCACTCGTACGCCACGTCGGTGAAGATCTGGCCGGCGCTGCGCAATTTGTTCGCCCCGAACGTCTCGAAGCCGTACTGGAGCGATCCGGACGCCTGAACCCCTTGGATGGTTCCCGGGTCGCGGAAATGCTCCGCCGCGCGAAGGCGGATCTGCCCACGTCGGACAGCGGCAACGGACAGGGCAAGTTTTCCCTCGCGGGCGCCCAGGCGAAAATCGCACTCCACCGCTCGGAAGATTGCTGGAGCGACCCATCCGGAAGTGTGCCTTCCACTCACATCATCAAGCCCGCCATTCCCGGCATGACCGATCAGGATCTGGTCGAGGCTGTGACCATGCGCACGGCGAGCAACCTGAACCTCGGCGTCGCACGGTGTTGGGTCGAACAGTTCGCCAATGAGCGCGCCATCGTTGTGGAGCGCTATGACCGTGCCCAGCAATCCGACGGCCGATGGGTTCGAGTGCATCAGGAAGACATGTGCCAGGCACTGGGCATATGGCCGGGCCGGAAATACGAAAGCCAGGGCGGGCCGGGCGCAGTCGCGCTGGCCGATCTGATTCGCCGGCACAGCCAACAGGTGTCCGACGATCTGCGGCGGTTCGCTCGGGCGCTCATCTTCAATTGGCTCGTCTGCGGTACCGACGGCCACTCCCGCAACTACTCGCTGCTGCTCAGCGGGCAAACGATCCGCCTGGCGCCGCTATATGACCTCAACTCCCATCTCGCCTACTCCAACGGTTCCGGGAACAACTTGTCGATGTCCGTCGGCGGCATGTTCCAAGCCGAACGAATTACGGTCGACCATTGGGCCCGTTTCGCTCCGGCCCTGGGGGTGGAGCACGACTGGCTGAGAAATGAGATAGACCGGCAGCGAGAGAACATGTTGGACGCAATGACAGCAGCAGCGGCTTCGGCAGACATCGCCGTGTACGACAGCCCAACCGTCCGCCGTGTGCTGTCGAACACCGCCGACTGGCTGGAACGCCAGTTCACACCCCGAGGTTGATGAGGATGTGATTCGCCGCCGCTACCGCCGAACGAACATTAGCGGTCACATCACCCGAGTAGCGCGACCTTGGCGAACAGCCGTGCTCCGTCCGTCGGCTCGGCATACTGCTCGAGACGATTCGCGCGCCGCATCAGGCCGAGCCGGTCGAGCATGTAGCGCACGTGCCGGGTACCGGTTAGCGCGTCGGCTGCGGTGCAACGAATATCGCCCCCGCAGGTCCAGCCGAGCGCGGTCAACGACTGCGCGGCGACCTCGGCGGGCACCACGGCGCCGCCGGCGATCGCGCAGAGGTAGAACAGCCCGGCCTCTCGTTCGAAGGTGCCGCGCGCCAGGCCGGGGGTCTTCGTGGCGACATGCCGCCACAAGGCGACCGGATCGTCGCGCAACGCCTGTCCCTTCTTCGTGACATGCAGTCGCCCACGGTGTTTACGAATCAACCCCAATTTCTGGGCCGACTCGCGAAGGTCCAGCACCTGCGGCGTCAGATCCTCCCGGTTCCCCTTGCCGATCCAATGCTCATCCATCCCCAACTCGGTGAACACGGCCGAGACGACGCGGGGCGGCAAATAACCTGCTTGCGTCAACGCGACCCCGTCGGCACCGACGTGGCCGAGCAGACACCGATAAGGCCGCACGGCATCCTCAATCCACGCCGCATCGATCTGTACCGGACGATCGAGTTCGGCGCGCCCGATGAGTGTCAGCAGCTTTCGCCGTGCGGTGGACGCCGGCATCCGAGCCCACAGCGCCGCCAGCGCCGGGGACACCTCGAGCACCGCGCCAACGTCGCCGTCCGGCCTGGGCTCACCGTCACCGGAACCGAATTCCGTGAGGACGGAGTTGATTTCGTCGATGTCGAACGGTGTGGGGCGGAAGTGATCCAGGACGCCATCCCCGTACCACTCACGAAACGTCCGCAGCGCTTCGACATGATCGGGATGCGCGACATCGGAGGCGGCGGCCACGAGTTCGTATCCGTGGATCCCACCGCAGTCCTCGGGCGGGCCCGGACGCCGCCCGGCCGTGCAGACCGCGCGAGGAGTCTCGGCGATGCGCGGCAATACCTCCTCGAGCACGAAAACATGCAACCAGTCGTCACCGAAGTCGTAGCAGTAGGACAGGTGATCGCCGGGATCGGTCAGCAGCTCGTCCAGACGGACACGCTCCTCCGGAACACCGCCATCGTCCTCTTCGACCATGAACGGGCACAGATACCGTTCGACGTCGAGCCCGTAATAGTCGGCGCCGCTGCGGAATTCGTGCAAATGACTGTCCGTCCAGCCGAAGGCGGCCTGGAGCACGTCGTGAAGTTCGTCGAGGAACAGATCCGACGACAGCTCCAGTCGCCGCCACAGCGGCGGTGTGGCGTCTCGCAGATCCACCCGCACCCGATAGGTCAACGTATCGGTTCGGCGCGGACCTCGCTGCGAGGGAACCGGCTGGTCGAGTAGATCCGTCACCACCGGCCGGGCCGCAGCAGTGCTGCCTCCCCGCTCCTGTGATCCGGCGATCGGTGGGTTGCTTACGTCTCGGAAATCGCCCCGGTCGGTCACCCGGCGAGGATACCGAGATGCATACGACGGCGGCAACGGAGTCGCACCTCGCCCTAGGATGGACGGGCAGTCGGCTGTTCACATAGCATGGCGGAATGAGTGAGAGCGGGGGGAACGTTCCAGGTCCTGGCCAGGGGTTTTCGGTCGTTCCGGACCAGGTACGCGATGTCGGAACCTACATCTACGGATTGGCCGATACCCTGTCCGGCGCGTTGGATTCCGCCGCAAAAGACGTTGCCGAACTCCTGAACGGCAACTGGACCGGGGACTACGCCGACGAATTCTCCGAAGGCTGGGACGAAGTCCACGACGGGGGCCGTCAGATCTTCGCCGCCCTGACCACGATGGCCGAGAAGCTCGGCGTCACCGCCGAGACATTCGCCACCGTCGACCAGAACAGTGCCGACGCGCTCGGCATCCCGAAACTGAACTGGTCTTAGCATGGGCTCGCAATTCTCGGTCGACCTCGATCACCTCGACCAGATCGTTTCCCGCCTGTCCGGCCTCGCCGGCTTCATCGCCGACCACCTCACCGATATCGAACAACGCGTCACCACCCTGCAAGGCACCGGATGGGAAGGCGTGGCCGCCCGCGCCTACGACGACGCACACCGCGAATGGATGAGCGGGGCACAAGAACTCGTCGACGGCGTCCGCGAGATGAGCGACTCCGCAAAGCAGGCGCACACGGCCTATACCCGCGCCTTGGATCTCAACGGCCGGATGCTGCGAAGCGGGCAATAGATGATCGTCGACTGGCAGACCTATTACGACGCCGCCAAGAAATGCCAGGACCTCGCTACAGAACTACGCAAAGCAGACAAACCCGTCCATGATGCCGTCAAGGGCGACTGCAAAGGGATGGCCGGTGACGCGAACGGCTGCAAACAGTGGGGCGAAGCCTACGACAAATCCGCCCTACACACCCTGCAGGCGTCTGCAAGCCTCGCCAATGCCCTCACCAACTACGGCGCGGTTCTCTACGCTCATGGCTACAACTGGGGCATCGCCAACAAATCCAACCCTCCCCCACCCCGGCCCGACATCCGCCAGGTCGGTGAATACACGGTCGACCTGTCCGGGTCGAGTTCAGTCCCTGCCGACGGGGGCCGCGGATTCGATGACCACGGTGGCGTGAAAGCCTTCTTCGACAAACTCGTTGTCGCAGTTCTCAACAAGTTCCACAAACTTCCCAACGGCAACGCGGCGAAACTCGATAAAGCGCACACCACCTGGAACACCTTCGCCACCCACCAAACCGTCACCGGAGCCTCGGCCAGCATCGCGGCCATCTCGGGGCTGTTCGACGGAATGGACGACGCAGCCCACCTGCAACAGCTCCAAGAGCACTTCACCACACTCAAAAGCAGTGCCGACAACGTAGTCACCAGCGCCCAGAACATTGCCGCACCCACTGGCCAGTACCACGCTGCCACAGTCTCTTTCGGACACGAGACCGCCAACAAGATCAACTGGCTAGAAGCCGGTGTCGCCGCGGCCGCCGTAGCCGGTGTCGCCCTCGCGATCTTCACCGTCGGCATGAGCGTCGAAGCCGCCGGCGAAGGCATCACCGCCGCTGTCGCCGCCACCATCGGAGCAATCGAAGAAGCCTTCTCCTCCAGCGCACTCGTCGAGATACTCGGGGTCACCACTCTCGCGATCGGCGCCGTCGCCACCGTCAAAGCCTTCGAGGCCGTGCCGGTCGACGACCTCGAAAAAAACGCCGCCAAACTCGCTGCCATCATCGCCATGAAAGTCTTCATGGACGATTCGGAGGACATCAACCCGGACACTCCGACAGGCGCCTTCACCACAGCAACGATGACCACCAAGGTCAACAAGATCGCATCCCATTATGGTGTTCCTCCTCAGGCCGTGAGAGACGCTATTCACAAAATCAAAGCCCAGGGTGCATGGCGCGGCAACGGCGGCAGCAGAAATCCCGATATCGTCGTCGATCTAGAGGATGGCGAAGTATATGTGAAAATGCCTGACGGATCGCCATCCGAGGATAGCATCGGCAACATATTGGATGAGCTGGAGGATTGATGGAAGCCCAGGACAGGCCAGGAACGATCATCGAGCATGATGATCGTTGGCTGCTCAAACCTCTGCGCGGCCATGCTGTATCCAGAATAAATTGGAAGTCGGACCACATCGAACTCGCCTTTGACGACGACAACTTTCACATTCTGATCGGCTACGATGCCGAACTGTCCGCGAAGACCCTCGCAAAAGACTCATCGAACAGACACGGCATCAACCACTGGAGTCGGCTCCAGATTGAAGAGTTCCTTGCAGCAAGAATTGTGTCTGCCGTGTTATTCAAAAACGGCGCGGTTCGTTTGGCGTTCAAGAACGGTTGGATACTATTCATCGGAGCCGACTCACACGATTACCCCCCAGAGGTGCGATTCAACAATCGCATTCTCTGGAATCCCACAGGAATTGTCGATCACTCAATTTTCGATATCCAACCAATAGATCCGTGGACTGGGCAACAGGTCACGCCGCCCGATTGGCCGAGCCGTCCGGACTACCTGCAAGACCGGTCGGAATCGGACGACATAAACGACTGACGTCCGACCGACGGCCGCGCGTCTTTTCGAAGGCGACGACCACATACACCCCCGCGCCTTTCGGAACGTCGCTCACCAGCAGGGCCGCAAACGGGACGAACCCCTGGAAGCCGGTCAGAACGAAGGCCATGCCAACCAGGTTGCCCTTGTGCGGTTCCGTCAGAGTCTCGCTGCAGCCGGCCAGCGAGCTATAGGATTTGCTATAGTTCAGTGGTGGGTCAATGGGAGATCTACCAGACCGATGAGGTGGCCGCATGGATGACCGATCTGCGGCGCTCCGATCCCGAAGCCGCAGAGCAGGTCGAGGCGGCCGTCGATGTGCTCGCCGAGTACGGGCCTACTCTGGGGCGCCCCCTCGTCGACACACTGACGGGTTCGCAACTTGCCAACTTGAAGGAGTTACGGCCGAGACAGACGATGATTCGCGTGCTGTTCGCGTTCGACCCGTGGCGGTCGGCGATCTTGCTGACCGGCGGCGACAAGACCGGGCAGTGGAAGAGCTGGTACGAGCAGGCAATTCCGCACGCGGAAGAGCTGTACCGCGTGTATTTGAAGGAACGGGCAGAGGAGGACGGGCGATGAGTAGCTTCTCCAAATGGGATCGCGAAGGCTATCGCCGCCGTGTCGGCGAAGAGGAGGCGGCGCGTCGTCGTCGGTCGATCATGGCCGAGCAGTGGGGCCACCAGCTTGCCGAGGAGCGGAAGCGGCTGGGGTTCACGCAGGCGGGTTTGGCCGAGATCATGGGGGTCAGCCCGGGGCGGGTGTCGCAGATCGAGCACGGTGAAGTCGCGACGGTCGAAGCTCTCGCCGCATACGTTTCCGCATTGGGTGGAAAGCTGGAGTTGCTGGCAGATATCGGTGGCCATCTGCTGAAGATGCCGACCGACCCCGCGGCGTGAAGTGAGCCAGCGCCGAAATCCGACTGCACCGTCACATTGCGCCGTCCGAACCGGAACTCGGGCGGTCCATGCCACTACAGAGGCAGCCCGGCGGCACCGGCCCGCAAGTTAACATTCACCGGTGACCGAGTCGATATCCCCGGAGTGCAACCCGAACGAATCAGCGCACGGACACCCGCATTCCGGGCGCGGGGAGAACTGATGGATCAGCGCCCGCTACTGCGCGACCTCATCGACATCAAAGAGCACATCGCCGGCTCGGACTATGTGCTCACCCTCGCCGACGCGGTGACCGAGGAAGGGTCGGCGAAGGCGGTGCAGGACTACGTTCTCACCGATCGTTTGGTCGGGAACTTCGACGAAGCGCTGTCGCTGATCAAGTCGGCGCTCGACGGCAACGCCTCCAAGCCGGCGTTCCTGCACGGCTCGTTCGGTTCCGGTAAATCGCACTTCATGGCTGTGCTGTACGCGCTGCTGTCCGGAAGTACGGCCGTGCGTTCACGCACCGATTTCGATTCGCTGCTCACCAAGCACGAGTGGCTGCTGTCGGACGGTAAGCGGTTCCTCATGGTGCCGTATCACATGATCGACGCCAAGACGATGGAGCAGCGGGTGCTCGGCGGCTACGTCGAGTTCGTCCGCAAACGCCATCCCGACGCCGACGTTCCCGCGGTGTATCGCACCGACGCCCTGTTCATCGATCTGCGCAACCTGCGCGAAACCATGGGCGAGCAGCAGTTCCTGGACGCCCTCAACCGTGATTACGCGGAGGACGACGACGAGTGGGGCGATTCGGCGGCCTTCTGGACCTCGGACAAGGTCGATACCGCGCTCACCGCGGAGGAGGCCGAGGACTCCAGTCAGCTCGATATGGTCAATCCGACCGCACCACGGGAGCTGCGCCGGAAACTGTTCCACGACGCGGTCACGACCCTGCTGCCCGGCTACACGAAATTCGCGGCCGAGGACGAGACCGGCTTCATCTCTCTCGACGCGGGCCTGAGTGTCATTGCCGCCCATGCGAAGTCGCTCGGCTACGACGGCTTGGTGCTGTTCCTCGACGAGCTGATTCTATGGCTGGCCAGTCTCATCCACGACGAGAAGCGGGTGGCGCGCGAAGCCAGCAAGATCACCAACTTCCGCGAGGGCGGCGACGCCCGCCGCTCCATCCCGATCGTGTCGTTCATCGCCCGCCAGCGCGATCTGCGCGAGCTGGTCGGAGAGGAACTGGCCGGTGCCGCGGAATCGGCGATCCAGGACGCGTTGAACCACGCGTCGGGCCGGTTCGACCTGATCAGTCTCGAAGATCGCAATCTGCCGCAGATCGCCCACGCCCGCCTGCTGAGGCCGCGCGACGGCGACGCGGGCGCGCAGATCGATGCCGCATTCGAGAAGACGAAGAAGCTCGGACCGAAGGTCTGGGACACGCTGCTCGGTTCGGACGAGAGCACCACCGGCGCCGACGAGGCGGCCTTCCGGTTGAGCTACCCGTTCTCCCCCGCCTTCCTGGACACCCTGGTCCACATTTCGGCGGCCCTGCAGCGTTCCCGCACCGGCCTCAAGCTGATGGGACAGCTACTCGCCGATCACCGCAACGAATTGCGGCTCGGCGACCTCGTGCCGCTCGGCGACCTCTACGAGCAGCTGACCAAGGGCGGTGACCGCCCGTTCGTCGCCGACAAGAAAGTGCTGTTCGACGCCGCCGACAAGCTCTACAAGACCCGGCTGCGCCCGTATCTGCTCAGTACCTGCGAGGTGACCGAGGACGATGTCGACACCTATCTGAATCGTCGCGACAGCATCACCGACGCCCAGCTGGCCGGCCGCTGCAAGAAGTTCGTCGGCCAGAACCGGCTGGCCTGCACCGTGCTGCTCGCCGCCCTCGCGCCCAGCGTTCCGGCGTTGCGCGACTTGACTATTCGCCGCCTCGGCGCCCTCAACCACGGCTCGATCACCACGATGATCCCCGGCCGCGAAGAGGGTGTCATCAAGGACATGGTCACCGAGTGGGCGTCGCGGTTCCCGGAGATCAAGGAAACCGGCAGCGACGCCAATCCGGGTGTGCGGCTGGAACTTTCCGGTGTCGATGTGGAATCGGTGATCGCCAACGCGCAGGTCAACGACAATCCGTCCAACCGGTTGGCGATGGCCCGCGATCTGCTCGCCGAGGAATTCGGCCTCGACCGCGCCAATGACCGTTTCGGCTCCGACGAACTGCGGTTCGTGTGGCGCGGGTCGAACCGTGTCGTCGAGGTGTTGTTCGGCAATGTGGCCGATGAGGAGACGCTGCCGAATCACGATATGCAGCCGTCGATCGAGGGGCGTTGGCGCATCATCGTCGATCTGCCCTACGACGAGAACAACCTGAACCCGATCGTCGATCTCGACCGGGTCCGGCGGTTGCGGGAACAGCAGGGCGACAACCATCCTCGCGCGGTCGCCTGGCTGCCGACACATCTGACGAAACCGCGCTGGGAGGATTTCCGCCGGCTCGTGGTCGTCACCAAGGCACTCGCCGACCCGTATCGCTTCGACACCCAGTACGCCCAGCATCTGAACCCCGACAACCGCGCCAGCGCCAAGCTGCTGCTCGAAACGCAGCGCGGAACGCTGCGCAATAAAGTGCTCGCGACCTTCAAACAGGCGTACGGGCTGGCCGAACGCAAACCGGCCGATGTCACCGACGAGCTCGATCAGCATTTCTATCCGCTGCCGGATCTCGACGGGCTCACCGTCTCCATCGGTCAGTCACTGCACGACGCGCTGCGCAATGTGGCCGGAAAGCTGCTGGCTCACCAACTTCCGGGCCACCCGGACCTCGACGCCACCGGCACCGGAACCGCGGTGAAATCCGCGGACGCGAAACTCGTCCTCACGCATGTGCGCGGCGCCGCCGAAGCGCGCGATGGGCGGGTCGAGGTGCCGGCGAAGGATCGTCCGCTGATGAAGCGCATCGCCGAGCCGCTCGGGCTGGGACAGCAGAAGGAAGCGTATTTCGAGCTGTCCCGGCGCTGGGCCGATCATTTCCGCCTGACAGCGCAGAACGAAGGCATTACCGGCGATCTGTCGGTGATATCCCTGGGCGACTGGACCGATCTGCCCGACAAGCGCGGACTCGAAGCGCATATCGCGAACCTGGTGATCGCCTCGTTCGCCGAGATGGACGATCGGGTGTGGGTGCGCGGGGGTGTCCCGATCGACACTCCGGACCTGACCAAGATCCAGGCCGGTGACGCACTTCGGACCCAGCCGCTGCCCGGTGAGGCCGAGTGGGATGCCGCGCGCAATCGGTTCGAGGTGATCTTCGGGGACAAGGCGCCGACGCTGCGCCGCGGCGGGCTGGTGCAGCAGTTCGCGCGCCAGATCACCACGGCCGCGACGAAGCATCTGGATCCCGCCGTCCGGCTGGTGGAACAGCTCGAACAGCACAGCGAGTTCCTGCGGCTCGACGACACCGAACCCGGTGGGCGGCTTGCCATCGCGCGCCGTGCGGCTCAGTTGCTCAATGAGCTCACGAAGACCGGTGGCGGATCGGCGGGCGCGAAACGCACCGTGGAGAACTTCGCCGGTTTCGATCTGGCCGATATCAGTCCCGACCGCTACGCGACTTCGATCAAGTCCGCGGACACGGTGATCTCCGCGCTCGCCGATGCCGCGTGGGAAAACCTGGCCCTGGCACAGCATCTCGGCCCGGAGGGCGCCGCGCTGCTGGATTCGTTGCGGTCGGTAGCACGCGCGGATCAGCGGTCGAGTGATCTGGCCGAAAAACTGCGCCGCACGAATGCCGAAGTGACCAGGCTGTCCAAGAAGCGCTTGCTCGATGACAGGCAGCGCCGTGAGGAGCAGACACGCGATCCGGGGCCGGTGGTGGCCGATCACGTCGAGCTCACCACGGACACCAGTCATCCTGTGCTGCCGGCGGAGCAGGACACCTCGGCCGACCAGGACGATGCGACCTTGTTCAAGCGCGCCAACGTGTACACGACCACCGCACGCGAGGCGGCCCGGTCCGTCGCACGAGAACTCGACCGGCTCTCGCGGCTCGAACCCGACGCCAGCATCGAAATCACCTGGAAGGTCGTGGAATGACCGCGGCCGTCGCGGGGGCCATGCGTCTGTCGAGAACCACGGTCGCCCAATACCTTGCCGCGAATCACAAGCTCACGGAGATCCTCACCGCGCCGCAGGGCAACGTCACGATTCTGCTGCGCGGCGAACCGGTGTGGGACGGCGACCCGGTGCTGCCGCTGTCCGACGGCCGCGCGGTGCGGGTGGAACCGGCACCCTCGCCGCTGGCGGTGCACGAACAGATTCTGGCGCACGCCAGAGATATCAATCCGGATCCGCGAGTTCTCGTGGTGATCACCGATGTCGAGGAACACGACCTCGACCCGGCCATCCTGGCTCGGATCCACCGCGCCCACATCTATGTCGTGGACCAGTGGGACATCGTCCGAGAGACCTTCGGCGCCAAAGACATCGACCCGATGCTGCGGCGTATCACCTGGGTCTGCGAAGCGCTGCTCGATGCCTCCGGCGCGCGGCGCTGGCCGGCCGCACTGGCCGGTGACGTGCTCTCCCGCACACCGACATTGGCCGCGCTGGCCGCCCGCCGTCTCGACCTCGGTGACGTCGGCGACCGTATTGATGCGCGCACCCTGCTCATCTGGTCGCAGCGACCGGGCCACCCGCAACTGCTGCTCGACCTGCGCGGGCCCGAACGCGGCGGTGTGATCGAATTCCTCAGCGAGACAGATCAATCCGGGCCCACCGGCAGGGTCCTGACGACACTGGCCGTCAACGGACACGGTGATGAAGCCGTCGCATACGGCCTGCTGTGCGCGGCGCTGTGGCGCCATGCCGCACCGAACAATCCGGTCTATCAAGCCCGGGGCCGAGTCGAACGGTGGCTGGGCGAAAACTTCCCGATCAAGGGTGAGGCACTCGATTCGGTGCTCAGTTCCTTCGGTGCGGTCTGCGAGGACTACATCAGCGATCTACTCACCAGAGCCCGCACCGAGACCGATCCGGGAGACGAAGCCGACGAGCACGCCCGGCAGGCTCGCAAGATCACCGATACGGTGCTTTCCCGCGCCGATGCCCTCGCCTGCCAGTTCGGCGCGCTCGAAGCGGCAGCGAGCAGCCCCATCCTCGCCGTCGGCCTGGAGGCGCGAATCACCGCGGCCGGGAACGCACTCGGTCGCGGCCGGCTCGACAGCATCGACCGTGCCGTCACCGAGCTGCGCAATCACAAACTCGCACCGGATCACGACGTCCGTATCCCGCGAATCCGGATGGCGCAGCGGCTGACTCGGTGGCTGGCGACCACACCGGACCCCACCATCGACACCGTGGCCGCGGCCATCGACCGGCAGATGCGCGACACCGCCTGGGCCGACCGCGCCCTGGACGCGCTCGAGGCGGGTGGCGACGACGATCCCGCGGTGCGGATCGCCTATCAGGACATCGCGATGAAAGTCCGGGCCGTACGGCGCGAATTCGATCGGGAGTTCGCCACTGTCCTCGCACAGTGGACCGCCTCGGGCAGCGCACCCGGCTCCATGCTGACCGTCGAGACCTTCCTGCACCGCGTGGTCCGCCCGCTGGCCGCCGAACGGCGCGTCATGCTCATCGTGATCGACGGAATGAGCAGTGCGATAGCGACCGAGCTGGCGGGTGAGCTTCGCAAGTCCTTCGCGGAGTACGACCCACTGCCCGGCGACAAGCATGTGCGGCGACGTTCGATGGTCGCCGCATTGCCGAGCCTGACCGCGGTCTCGCGCACGTCATTGTTCGCGGGCACCCTCATGAAGGGCGACCAGAAGGACGAGGCACGACTGTTTCCCGCCCACCCGTTCTGGGGTGCGAAACAGGCCGAGGTGTTCCACAAACACGATCTGCGCAGTGCCGCGGGCGATCGTTTCGGCAGCGATCTGCTGGCCGCACTGGCGAATCCGGACAAACATATCGCCGTGGTGCTCAACACCATCGATGACCGGCTCGCCAAAGAACTCAAACTCGACGACGCCGCCTGGCAGACACGCGAAGTCGGTGATCTCCGCGCGCTCGTCGGCTCGGCCGCGGCGCGAGATATGGCCGTGCTGATCACCAGCGATCATGGGCACGTGATCGACCGCCACGGCCGAGCGTGCGACGGCACCGGAGTCGCCTCGGCACGACATCGGGTGCCCACCTCGGCCCACGATCGGCTGGATGACTCCGAGATCGCGTTGCGGGGCCCGCGCGTGGTGTGGCCGGAACCGGGAGCCTCGATCGTCGCACTGTGGGATGCCGATTCCCGGTACACCGCCCAGAAAGCCGGTTACCACGGTGGGGCATCGCTGGCCGAGATGACCATTCCCATGCTGGCATTCCTGCCGTTCGAGTCCGACCCCGGTGACTGGCAGGAGCTGGGCAGCAGCCAGCAGCCGAAATGGTGGATCGACGACGCCGAGGAAACCCTCGATGTCCCCGAGAAGGAGGCCGTCACCGAACGCGCCAAACGGGCGAGTACGAAGGCACAGGAGTTGGCCAGCGATCAGATCACACTCGATCTGGTGGTGCCGGAAGCGGCTCGTTCCCCCCGGCAGGCACTCGGATCGGCAGACGCCCTGATCAAGGAGCTGTTGGACTCCGACACATTCGCCGCCCAACTCGAGACGCTCGCACGCAAACCGGCGGCAGGCAAACTGGAAAAGGCCATCCGCGCACTACTCGACGGGCCGCAGACGACCACCGCGCTCGCACAGCGGATCGGCGAACTCCCCTCGCGGGCAAGAAGTTTCGCGGCCGTGCTGACCCAACTGCTCAACGTCGACGGGCAACAGGTGCTGGAGACTCAACCCGACGGCCGCACGCTGCGCCTGCATGTCGGTCTGCTTCGCGAACAGTTCGGACTCCGGTGATCGGCACGGAAGGCGCCCACACCGTCGCCACGATGCCACACTGGTCCGGTGAGTAGCGTGCAGCCGACAGGGGTGAGTGCGGCCCGGCGACGAGCAGTCATCGACGCACTGCGGCGCGGCGCGGTTCCCGACAGCGGTCTCGACCTGCTCGCGACCGGCCTCGATCGTTTCGAGGCCGCGTTGGGCGCCGAACTCGACGCCGTCGCCTCGGGTGGCGCGGTATTCAAGGCGGTACGCGGCGAATACGGCTCGGGTAAGACGTTCTTCTCCCGTTGGCTTGGCGAACGAGCGAAGCGACGCAACTTCGCGGTGTCCGAGATCCAGATCTCCGAGACGGAAACCCCGCTGCACAAGCTGGAGACCGTGTATCGGCGGCTCACGGAGCGACTCACCACCGCCAGCTCACCACCGAGCGCCTTCCGGCACGTGATCGACGCGTGGTTCTACGCGCTGGAGGAAGACGCTCTCGCCGAAGGAGCCACCGAGGACCAGCTGACCGAGGCCGTCGACCGCCTCATGACCGCGCGGCTGGCCGAAGTATCCAGGCACGCACCGTCTTTCGCTGCGGCTCTGCGCGGATACCGTAGCGCGGTGCTGGCCGGTGACGACGCCACCGCGAGCGCGGTACTCGCCTGGCTGGGCGGACAACCGAACGTCGCCGCGGCCGCCCGCCGGACCGCCGGGGTGCGGGGCGAACTCGATCATTTCGGCGCGTTTGGCTTCCTGCAAGGGCTGCTGACGGTGCTGCGTGATTCCGGGCACCGCGGTCTGCTGATCGTTCTCGACGAGGTGGAGACCCTGCAGCGAGTGCGTTCGGATGCCCGCGACAAGGCCCTCAACGCGTTGCGGCAGCTGATCGACGAGGTCTACGCCGGACGCTTCCCCGGTGTGTACCTGCTGATCACCGGCACACCGGCCTTCTACGAGGGACAGCAGGGTGTGCAGCGGCTGCCACCGCTCGCGCAACGGCTCGCGACCGACTTCACCACCGACCCGCGCTTCGACAATCCGCGCGCGGTACAGATCCGCCTGCCCGGCTTCACCATGGATTCCCTTGTGACACTGGGCAAGACAATCCGTGACCTCTATGCCTCTGGAGCCGAGAACGGCGAACGGGTCAACGCGAAGGCCGATGACGCCTACATCGCGGACCTCGCGCGAGCGGTGACCGGCTCACTCGGCGGAAACGTCGGCGTCGCACCACGATTGTTCCTGAAGAAGCTCGTCGGTGACGTGCTGGACCGCATCGACCAGTTCCCCGATTTCGATCCGCGACAGCATTACAAGCTCACCGTCGGTTCGGCAGAACTGACCGATATGGAACGCAATCTGGCTCGCGCCGACGATGTCGATCTCGAGCTGTGATCGAGCCGCCCGCTCCCGATCCGATCGAGCGCCTCGACACGGTGCTCATCCACCACATCGTGAACACCTTGGGCTGGCCGGATCTGCGTGCACTGCAACGGGCTTCGATCGATCCGCTCTTGCGCGGAGACGATGCGATTCTGCTCGCGCCCACCGCGGGCGGCAAAACCGAATCGGCGTGCTTCCCGCTGCTGACCGCGATGGCGGCCGGCAACTGGCCGGGAGTTTCGGTGCTGTATCTGTGCCCGCTCAAGGCCCTGCTCAACAATCTGGTGACCCGGATCGACACCTACGCACAATGGATCGGCAGAAGCGCCGCACTCTGGCACGGGGATACCAGTGAATCGGTGCGCAACCGGATCCGACGCGAACCGCCCAACATCCTGCTGACCACGCCGGAATCGTTGGAAGCCATGCTGATCGGGATCAAAACAGATCATGAGGCATTGTTAGGGTCGGTCCGCGCCGTCGTTGTCGACGAGGTCCACGCGTTCGTAGGAGACGACCGTGGCTGGCACCTGCTGGCGGTACTGGAACGTTTGCAGCGTGTCACCGGACAGCCGATTCAGCGGATCGGATTGTCGGCAACGGTCGGCAACCCACACCGGCTGCTGACATGGCTGCAAGGGTCGGGTTCGGGCAGGCGGCGTGGAACCGTTGTCGCGCCGGACCTTCCGGAACTAACTACCGAGGACACACCTGCGGGGTCCCGGTTTCCCACAGATTCCCCTCCCCTGCCTCGGCCGCCCGGCGAAGTCGAACTGGACTACGTGGGATCGCTCGACAACGCCGCGAAGGTCATCGCGGCACTGCACCGCGGCGAAAAGCGCCTGGTGTTCTGCGATTCGCGCCGGCAGGTCGAACAGCTCGGCGCGGCGCTGCGAGAACGCGAGGTAACGGTATTCCTCTCCCATGCCTCGCTGTCCGCATCCGAACGCGCCCGTTCCGAACAAGCCTTCGCCGAGGCCCGCGACTGTGTCATCGTCTCCACCTCCACACTCGAACTAGGCATCGACGTAGGCGATCTCGACCGCGTGATCCAAATCGACTCACCGGCCACCGTCGCCTCCTTTCTGCAACGCATCGGCCGCACCGGCCGCCGCGCCGGCACCACTCGCAACTGCTTGTTCTTGACAACCACAGCCGACACCCTTCTCCAAGCCGCCGGTCTGTTGCTGCTGTGGAGCCACGGCTGGGTCGAACCGGTGACCGCTCCCCCACAACCACGCCATCTTGTCGCCCAGCAACTGCTCGCTGTCACCCTCCAGCACGGGACAATCGGAAAACGACTCTGGTCGCAGGAATGGAACGGCCTCGCCCCCTTCGACCGGTCCGCCGAACCGATCTTCACCTACCTGCTCGAGGCCGGATACCTCGACAGTGATCAGGAACTGGCTTTCATCGGCCCCCAGGCTGAGCACCGTTTCGGAAGGCGGAACTTCCTCGAACTGACGGCTTCGTTCACCGCCCCACCACAATTCACCATTCTCGCCGGGCGGCAGGAGATCGGAATGACCGATGTCTCCGTCCTCACCGACGACCGTCCCGGCCCTCGACTGCTCCTTCTCGCCGGAAGCAGTTGGCGGGTCACTTATATCGACTGGAAGCGGCGGCGGGCATTCGTCGAGCCGGCCGAGGGCGGGGGGATCGCGAAATGGTCGAGCCTCGGTATTCGGGGGCTGTCGGCCGAACTATGCCGGGCGATGCGAGCCGTCCTGCTCGGCTCCGACCCTGATGTCTCACTGACGCGGCGAGCACAGACTGCCCTCACCGACCATCGCCAGGAGAAGGCCGGCGCTGTCGCTCCGGATGCCACGCTCATCACCCGGGAAGAATCCGGAACACGATGGTGGACCTGGGCCGGTTACCGAGCCAACGCGACTCTCGCCGCGGCATTGGCACCTGTTGCCGATCCAGCACAGCGACCCGATGACTTCGCGATCCGGCTCGACAGCGGTCTCACTCCTGCAGTTTGGACCGCTATCAGGAAGACTTTGGACGTCGATCGGCTTCCACTGCCAGGTGTCGACTCGCGAGCTGTTGCAGGACTGAAGTTTTCGGCATTGCTACCGGACCAACTCGCCAGTGCGACGATCGGAGGCCGGCTCACGGATCCACAGACGGCCCAGGTAGTGCTGCGGGAGCCCGTGAGGTGGGCGGCACGGTAGCTGTCGGCGCGTCGGCCGCCGCCCGGGCACCGGGTCAGTCGCGGAGGTTGGCGAACGGGCGTTGGCCGCCGTGCATCGCCTTGAAGCTCTGGATCATCGCCCTTGAACCACCCCGCCGGACTACTCGTCAGGAACATCGGCGGCGTGGTAGAAGGCCGCTTGACCAGGTCGATCGAGGTCAGCACGTATGTGGTGAATTAAGTTGTCAACCAACCTGTTTCGGTCCGCAGGACTACAATGTTGCAGCAGAACGCTCAGCCCGCTCCGAGCCGAAACTGCCATCGACAGGTAGGGGGATCATGAACTCGATGCCGCCAGCGGACTGGTATGCCGACCCCGACGACAACCGGTTCATCAGGTATTGGAACGGTGCGGAGTGGACCGCCGATCGCCGACCTATCGTTTCTGGTGGTGGGCAGATCGAGCAACGAGCGACGCAGGGGTCGAGGGTGCCGCTCTTCGGTGCGCGCGCACACGCGAAACAGCAGTCCCAGGAACTCGCCGACCTGCAAGTCGAAAATCACAGGATACGTGAACAATTGGAACGAACCGGAGGCCTGGAGATCGCAGCGATGCGGCAGCTGCGTGACCAGCTGGCGGCGCAGATCACAAGTGAGCAGGCACACCTGGACGAACTCCGCTCAGAGATTGTCAACACCCGAGACGAGCAGATGCTGCAGGAAATCGGCATCTACGAATACCACCACCCGCTCTCGAACTCGGTGAATCATCGCGCCGAGCTGGAAGATCTGCAGCGACAGATCAAGGCCATGGCTCGACAGGACGGCCGTGCCGTTGTGGCATCGACCCCCTGGATTGTGCGGGACTCCGTCACCGAGGGCCGCCGCATGGTGAAGGAATACTCGAAACTGATGCTGCGCGCCTACAACGCCGAAGCGGACAATCTCGTCCGTGACCTCAAACCCTACAAGCTGCCCACGGCGTTGAAGCGGCTCGACAAGGCGGCTTCCACTATCGACCGATTGGGCCGCACGATGGATCTGTGCATTGCGCCCGACTACCACAGACTCCGCCGCCACGAGCTGGAAGTGACAGCGGCGCACCTCGAAGAAGTCGCCTACCAGAAGCAACTGGAGCGTGAAGAGCGAGACCGCGAACGCGAGGAACGCAAAGCACAGCAGGAAATGGCCCGCGAGCGGACCAGAATCGACCGTGAGGTGAAGCAATACCGCGGTGTACTCGCCGAGTACGAGCTCGCCGGCAAGGGAGACTCGTCAGATGCCGAGGAGGTGCGCGACAAACTGAAAGAGCTGGATTTCCGCAGGCAACGGACGGTTTACCAGTCCACACACACGGCGGCCGGATACCTGTACGTCATCTCCAACATCGGCGCATTCGGCGAGGACCGACCGATGGTCCAAATCGGCTTCACCCGCCGATATCACTGGCAGGACCGTATCCGCGAGCTGAGCAACACCGCCGTACCGTTTCCATTCGACGTTCATGTCGCACTCCACAGCGAAAAAGCGGCCGAAATCGAAGCGGAACTACATCGACGACTCGCGGACAGACGTGTCAATCGAATCAACCAGCGCCGCGAATTCTTCTATGCCACTCCTGCCGAAGTTCGCGCGCACCTCAAGGAGTTGACCGACGTCCGGCTCCTCGAATTCACCGAACTGGCCGAAGCCATAGACTATCGACGGAGTCGTGCGCTGGAACGCAATACCACAGGCGAGTGATTCACAATTCAGCGCGAAGGTACCCGTGTGACCGGATCACGCAGCCGTTCGTGGGGTCCCTGTGTCTTTTTGTGCCCCGCGCATTTCCACCACTCCGCGGCCTCATCCGCGCTCCCCCGGTGGCGCAGCCGAATCGCCAGATTATGCATAGCATCGCTTTGGCCCATCCCGGCTGCTTGCCGATACCAGTCCATGGCTTCGTCGAAACGCTGTGTCCTGTCCAGAAAAACAGCCAGGTTGAACATCGCATCAGCACTGTCGGCCGCTGCGGCGGCGCGCCACCATCTTTCGGCCTCACGATCATGTCGGACCTTGTGCAGCAGTCCGGCCAGGTTTCCCATCGCTTCGGGGTTTCCTCGCTCAGCCGCCTTGCGATACTGCTCATGCGCATCATGAAGTTTGCGCCGCACAAACAGGAGATTGCCGAGGTTATTCATCGCGCCCGCGTGCCCCTGTTCAGCGGCACAACGCCACAAGTTCTCGGCCTGAATCGAATCGCCTTGGTCTGCGAACAACACGCCGCCGCGGAACAGAGACTCTGATTCGACACTGGGCCGAGTATCGACGACTGGCAACGAATCGGGAGCCGACACAGCAGCACCGAGAGCATGCTGCGGCGAATCCGTGGGTACGACCGGCCAACCCGCAGTGCTTCCACTGCCGAGCGCTGCCAGGAAACCGTCGCGCTCAGATGGACTCAGGCCGTCGATGGCTGTCATCGGAGTGAACGCCAGTGATGAATCCCCCTCCGGCAGTATATGATTGCTGAGCACGCCAATAACGTGCCCGCCGTGCACGATCGCCCCACCGGATGCACCACGCCACTGGGTCGAGAACTTCTTCGCTTCATTGCCGGTAATTTCCGCCAACCTGGCGGCAGACGCCGGCGGCGGTGTCAGGCATTTGAATGCCAGCTGGGAGGTGCCGGCTGTCGCATCCAAGCCAGTTAATGCGGCGGCCTCACCCGTCGGGACATAGCCGTCGAGCTGAGCACGCCCATTCTTTTTCCAGACCGGGAAGGCCAACACGCAGCACTCGCCGAGTCGCGCCGCGTGGGACGTGCGTATTCGCGCATACGATGTGCGCTCGATGTGCTGATCCTCATCGATCTTCAGGATCGCCAGATCGATATCCCGGCGGCCGGTCCGCAGATACACCCGTGCCGACACATTTCGACCATCGATCAACACGCGGTAGTCCTCGCCTTCCACACAGTGGTCTGCCGTGAGGACGAACTGACCATCGAGGCGAAAGCCCGACGCCGAATGTGCTTGACGCCCCTTGTAGTAGCAGATCAGAACTGCTCGATCGACAGCCAGCACGCCCCCGATGCCTCGCTATCGTGGATCGGTCGAATGCAAGGGCGAACTCTCGCGCACCGCGTCGATATACACCTCTGTCACACGCTCCCCGTTCTCGGTGAACACGACTGGCTCGAGGGTCATCTTCACCGTCTGGGTAGCCACCGACTGCCGCGACACCTCCGCACCTGCATCGACCAGCCACCATTTGATCCCGCCGTGCGCTTTACCGGCCGATGTCACTGCGACCTGCAGCGTCAGCTCCACCGCCGTCGGTTTGAACCGCACAGTCTCCGACTGCGCCCCCTCCCAGGTGCGGGCCAACTCGGCTCGTAACGCATCCACGGCCGCCGACAACGACACGCGCCCGGCCAAACCCTCCCCAGAATCCTCAGACACCTTTTCCCCTCACGCCGAATGCCTGGCTCGCCACGAAATCATAAGGGATGCAAGGGGCAAAGGCCATCGCCCGGCGATGCCGACCGACGATCGCAGAAGACTCACACCGCTTCTACGGACAGTCGGTCGTGCTGGTGGCCTTCGTGGCGTAGGCGTGCCGGTAGTAGGCCTGCGCAGTCAGATGCGCGGTGAATTCCCGCGCCACGATCAGCAACGCCCCGAATGCTGTCTGACCCTCGTCCACTGCTCGATCGTCTTCCATCCGGCCTTCGCTGCGTTACTGTTTGCAGCACGGCGCATTCTCTGAAAGAGGTTCCGATCAGCGAGGTTACGCAGCGGTCAGGATCGGGCCTGGGCCGGTTCGAAGCCGCTGCGCTGCAGGAAGTGATGGCTGCTGTACAAGGCTCAAGGGCCCGACCGAGTATCACGCCACCGGACAGCCGTCATGAAGAAATTGCCCAGCCGATCAGGACCGGTACCGCCGAAGATTCCCAGCGGCAGATACACATGAAACAACCAGGTGGCGAACAACCTTCGAAGAGTCGGGTACGTGCCCGTGTCGGGCTGAATTGCGACCAGGCCGAACACTGTTTTGCCGATGGTCGTGTGGACGACGGCTTGAATCACGACACGGTCCACGAAGGAGATCCCAGCAAAGCAGCACAGCACGACGAACGGGTTGACGCCGATCTGCTGAAAATCACCGGCACCCAAGGCTACCGGCGAAAATCCGGGGCTGAGAACAAGCGCAATAGCGACACCTCCCACGACGTGCACAGCCATGTCGAGCGCAAACCCGCACACACGGCGCAACTTTCGCGGCGAGGAAAAGGCCGTGTCGGCGAGACTGCCGCACCGGACGGGCTTTCCCTCGGGGTCCACCGCAACGGCGGCCTGGGCATCCACGCTCACCGTCGGTAGTTGACTTCGATACGCGTAGCAGATGTCGCCGCCACCGGGCGCGGATACGACTCCGAAGCGTTGGGGGTCACCGGCGAACCAGATTTCTTGGGTCTGAGCGTTGATCAGCTTTCCGACTTGGTTCGACCACGTGCTCAGGATGAGCGTCGAAAGGACCTCCCCTTGTCCGCCCAACAACTGAACGTACTCATACCGCCCTGCCTGCTGATATCGAATCCGGTAGACCAACCAGGGAAACTGCCTGAGGCTGCGCACTTTTCGTCGGCGGATCCACAGCATGGTGGCGCCGAGAACGCCTCCGCAGAACAGCAGTGCGCTCAGGAAAGTGACCACCGGAACGGCTGAACGTACCGCGGCACCGCGCTCCGAATCGCCGATCGTTACAACGACCACCCACGCGGGAATGCTGAGAATGCCGAATATGAGCGCTATCCACGGCCATGTCCCACCTTTTCGGAGGGCAGTCCGTGTGGCGGGGTGAGATGCTGCCGGCGGCATAGTTGTGACGATGACGGAGTCCCCTACCATTTCAGTGCGGATGCGGTGCCTTTCGAGCTCACCCGAAAGGTCGCCGAGCGAGCCATGTCGAACACCATTCGCCGGAATTCCGCACCGTCATCGACGTAGGCGGTCGACAGCTCGATCGCCGCGACGGCTGTCCCTGCCTCAGCGGGCACCACTGCTTCGAGCTGATAGGTCGAGGCAGTCTCCGACTCGTACGTCGACCCCGGAAACTGTGGTGCGGGAAGCTCGCAGATCCTCTCCGAGAACAGCACCGGACGCGCGTCGACATCCACGAACTCGAAATGCCCCAGCTGGTCACCGGCGGCGATTCGGGACTCCACGAGGTCCTTCAACACGAGCCGCGGGTTGAGCTTCTCATTCCTCGGCTCATAGACGCACACGCTCAGGCACGAGGTGATCGGATCACCGTTCGAGGTCAGGTGCCGACCGGTGCCGCAATAGCGCACATCTCGCTGGACCAGATCATTCAGCAGGATCGCAATCATCGACAGAACTCCGGCTGTCATATCCCTGGTGGCCGAGTCCGGCAGCTCACTCGCCAAGTCCGCGACCACTGCGATATGGCGGTCGATATCGGTCAGCGGCAGCTCCGAGAAGCCATCCGGTATCCAGATGTCCAGGGCGATCTCAGTCATTCGCGAGTTCCCAGCCACCGGTTATTATCTTGCCCCCGCCGAGTCCTGCCTTGGCGGCCCGCGTGACCAGCTCGATTCCGGAAAGGGGTTTGCCGACGCCCGGCCCATATCCGTTTGCTGCGCTCATTTCCTTCAACCAGTTCGTGACCCCCTCGGGCCTGGGGATCTTTTCCAACTGTTTGGCCATAACGGTGGGAGACTGCGCCCCCTCCGCGAACGCCTTGAACACTGCACCCGACTCCCCCGCGCCCTTGAAGGCAGCACCGGCGCCCTTCAGAACACCCCCTGCCCCCGGGATGACGGCCAGTGAATCCAGGCCGACGGTGGTGCCGATCTTGGTGAGATTGTCTTTGCTGAAGTCCCCGTGCAGAACGCCCCCGAAGGCATCACGGACTTCTGGATCCATGAAATCCATCGCGAGCGCGCCCGCCCCCGAAACCAGAGCTATCGCACCGAAGATCGCATCCGCGGGCGGAGGCGTGACCAACGCAAGCAGCCCTGTGACCGCGGATATTCCGGATAAGATGTCGTGGATCTGCTTCTTGTGGTCATTGATCCACTTACCGACGCCCTTTACCGCATCGGTGATCTTGTCGAAGATGCTCTTGTCGGGAGGGCTGGGGGCGAAATCCTTTGCCGCTGCGTCCAGTTCGGATGCAATTCGCTTGGCGAGTCCGTTGTGCTCGGTCTCCAAATCGTGTGCACGCTTGATGACAGCGTCGATGGCCCCTTGGGCATTGTCGACTGCGGTGCTCGCCGAACGGACAGCCGCTGAGGCCGCGTCCAACCGGCGCTGCGCATCGGCCAGTTGAGTTTGGTCCGTGAACTGCACATTCGCCAGACCGAGATCGGGATTCGCCTGGGCTTGCTGAAGAGCAGATTGAGCTGTGGTGTGTTCGCCGCGGGCCGTGGCAGCTTCGGTTTCCAGACCCTTCGCGGTCTCCTGGTAGCCGACCAGGCCGGTATGCCATTCACCGAGCAGTGTTACCGCGCGTTCGAGTGAGCTCTGGGCGTAACCAAGGTCCTGAGCCAGAGTCGCGTCAAATGATGCACGAAAGGCATCACCACCATCACCGACCCACACACTGTCGTTGCTGTTGCGCAGACGAGTCAGCAAACCGTTCGTTTCCTTGACAGCATCCGACGCCGAAGTGATCTGACCGTGTAACCCCGCAACGTCGTTCGGTGCACCCGGGACCGGGTTGAATCCCAAGTTGGGGTACGGATTCGTAGCTGCTTTCACGCTGTGGTCTCCGGAGACGTGGTCGGCTGGATCGCCGCTGTCACCTTCGCGATCACCTGCGCGAACTGGTCGTCGACCTGTTGATAGGCGTCGTGACACTGGGACATGCCATCCGCCGTAGTTCCGGCCGCCTCACCGATACGATCGATTCCGAAGTGCCAGCGACGCTGGAAACTGTCTGCAGCACTGTTGAGTTCCGTCGTGCCGATATCGCCATGGCCGCCCTGAGCCATCGCTTTCATCGCGTCATTCAGCACTTGTTCCGAATTGCGCAGAAGCTGGACCGCTCTGCCCAGAGCCTCGATATCAACCTGCAAATAGCCGGCCACCGCAACACCCTCCCTCGCCTGCCGCCGGCCAGCGTCGAGCTGGCAGGGGTCGGCGGACTCGATAGTCGTTCGAAAGTGTAGACGTCTGCAACTCGGTCACGGTTCCATCGATGTGCTGATCGCCTCGGACGGCGGGATTGTTGGCCAGGCAGCGATTTATGCGCGTGCATGCCCCAGGTTCAACGGCTACGCAGAAACTCGTCGTGTTCGCGATCCTCGCGGTAATACCGCTGAGCGAGGGTGAGAAGCCGATGGATCTCACCCGCCATCGCTTTGGGCTGCAATGGTTTCGCAACGATCGGATCGCCCGTTCGGACGTAGTAGCGACCGTCCTCGAAGTCCATCCACCAGAATCCTCGCCCGGGTGCGGGTCGCGAATCGATTGCGGCGCTGGGGAAGATCCGGATCTCGCCGAGGCCACTGCGGGGGCGCTTGAAGATGGCATCCAATTCGTCGGCCACACCGCGGCGCACGGCACGGTGGCGGTCGGCAGTGACGTATTCGCGGCGGACTTCGATCGGCGCTTTGGTTCCCGCCGGTCGGCGCGGCAGCGCCAGCACTACCTGCTGTGCGAGTTGGTTCGCCGCACAATGCTCGATCTCGACGATGTACCGGCTGTTGCGCACCCACGGTGAGGTGCGCGAACGCCGGCGACAGGCCACGCACCCGGCACGGGTGAAACCGGAACTGGTGGCCCGCGGCCCGAATCAGGTGTGGAGCTGGGATGCGACCAAGCTGGCCGGCCCCTTCAAGGGGTCTACTACACGCTGCTGGTGATGCTGGACATCTTCTCCCGCAAAGCCGTCCACTGGAGCGTGGTAGCCGGAGAATCACGATAGATCGCAAAGCAATTCCAGCTCGACGCGATCGCCGCGAACGACGGTGTCGTACCGGACTACATTCATGCCGACAACGGCGGCCCGATGACCAGCCAACCGGTCTCGGAACTGCTGATCGACCTGGGTATCACCCGCTCGCACTCGAGGCCGCGCGTGTCGAACGACAACCCGTTCAGCGAAGCGAATTTCCGGACGTTGAAGTATTGCCCGGCCTTCCCGCAGCGGTTCGCCTCGATCGGCGAGGCCCAGCGGTTCTGCGCGGCGTTCTTCACCTACTACAACACCCGGCATCGGCATTCCGGGATCGGATTACACACTCCCGCAACGGTTCACGACGGCACCACCCACCACATCAGCGCCCAGCGAGCCGAAGTGGTCACCGCCGCCTACACCGCCAACCCAGCCCGATTCCGCACGCCCCCGACCCCGCCCAAACTGCCCAACGCAGCCTGGATCAACGAGCCAGCCAAGGAGAACACCGCCACCGAATTCGTAGCCTGAACGGTCTCATCCGGGTTTGACAGTTACCGGGACCGCTTGGAAGCGTGTATCGCCCTCGGACTGGTGAGCGGGCGGCTCATTCGGATCGGCGCCGGCATTCGAGCCGGTTCGTAACAAAACTCGGGGGTCGGTGACGCCGATACATTTCGACTCAGTTTTCCACGTGAAGAGAGTTGTACTGACGTGAGCGATGCCGGAACCGATTCCGACGATTTCTCGACCAGCACGCGGTCCTGCGAGTCACCGAGGTTCACCGGCAACTCGCGGGGCGGATGCTGGCGAAGAATCAGGACTCATTGAGCCACATGGCAGATTCGTTCGTCGACGCGCGAGCACTCCAGGTCGACGCGTGGTCAGGCTTCGCGAACGCCACCCTCCGCGAAGCCTGGTCGCTTGCCCGCGACCGTAATGTCGCCGCCGCCAATTCAGCCCAGACGGCGCCACAGATCCCCTGCTCGGCGCAGCGTTGCGCCTCCTGCTCAGGATCACATGCGCTCAACTAAGCGACCTCCAGACGACATCACGGTCGCCTGTGCGCAACGACTCCACACGACGATGAAGTTCATGTTCGGCTCGAGGTTCGTCGGCGGCGAGCCGGACATAGGAGCCGAGCGAGTGGTACTCGGTGACGTCACGCAGCAATCTCCAGTTGGACCATTCAAACAGTTCATAGCCGTACGACCGAACAAACTCGGCGCGGTCGGTGTAAGGAGTGTGGAAGTGGTCGGGCAATGTTCCGACCAGGTCGAGTTCGCGGGGACCGTAGCAGACGTTGTCCCAGTCGATGAGCACCCAGCCGCCATCTGCCAGAACCATGTTCTCTTCGTGCGCGTCGGCGTGGACCAGTCCGTGCCCGAGCGGGAACACAGTCATCTCGAATGCCGCGACCAGGGCATCGGCTTGGTCGCGAAGCCAGCCGCATTCGTCATCGCTCAGCACTGGCTGCGGTCGCGCGGCATCGACGTCGAGCGCGTCACGCAACCTCCGCAAGGGGCGATAATGCGGGATCCGGAACGGCGGCGCCGGTTGCTGATGAAGACTGCGAACCAGGCTTCCGACATCGCGAGCAGAGGGCTGAGTGGCCGCGGACCGATATGGCCAGAACGTCGCCACCGCACCGTCTACCACGACCGGTTGCTCTCCGAGCAAGGGGGGCAGTGCTATCGGCTCGGTTGCCGTAGACCCAAGCCACCGGGCGACCGTGATGCTCGTGGCAGCGCGTATGCGGCGCAGCGGTGTGTCCGGGGCAAGGCGAACAACGACATCGCCTACCCGCCATACCGCGTTCGACCGCCGATGGAGGAGTTGCGCTGCGTTCGGATTCAATCCGAATACGGCACACGCCTGTTCGAGAGCGAGGCGGCTGGGTAACGCGCTGTCTGCCGCCATCGGTCACACTGCCAGTGCCGCAGCAATATCGGCGCGCAAATCCAGTACATCCGGCATGGACCCGTAACGGGCGGCAACGGCATCCAGGTCCCGGAGCCGGGCGTAACAGCGTTGCGAAGACAGTGCGGTGACGACGGTGATGGCGTCGCGTCCGGTCCGCACGGCGGCATCGGTATCACCGGCTTGGAGATATGCGACGGCCAGGGTGGGCAGCAGCACGGCACGGCTGCGTTCATGCTCGGCCGGGTGTCCATGTGCGGCATCGGTCAGCCGGCCGACAGCTGATTCGGCGAATGCCGGGTGTGTCAGCGACAGCAGATACAGCGCATGTCCATGCTGCGCAGCGATTTCCGCCTCAGTGACGACCCATGCCCAGGGCGGGGTCGAATCGACATCCACGGTCGCGTACACGGCTCGGGAGTCGGCCAGCGCTCTCCGAGTCGGCTCTGGTTCGCTGAGTGTCGCCCAGCACCATGCAGTCACTGTGTGGATATATCCGGCGGTGATGGACGAGACCGGATACCGGCGACTCGTGGAGGTTGCGGCGGCCAACCGGCAGAAGGCGAGGGCGTCCTTCGGTCGACGCAGGTGCAGTGCCTGGTGGGCCATATCGAGCAGGATGATGACCATGAGGTCGGTGGAGCGAGGGCTGCCGTCGGCGCGCTGGGCGGTGTGGAGGGCGTAGGTCCACAGGCGCCGTGCGGCGTTGTGATCCTCGATGTCGTAGGCCAGCCAACCTGCCATACTCGCCAGCTCGGCAGTGGCGACCTGCAGCCGAGCCCGGACGCTCGGGGTGCATACCGCATCGTCGAGCGCGACTACCTGGTGTAGCTGGCTGAGAGCGGCACTGCGGCACAACCCACCGCCGTGGGCGAGATCCCAACAGCGAAATCCGTTGCTGATGGCCTCGATTGCGTCGATGTCGGCGTCGCTGATTCGAGGCCGAGTCACGTGTTCCAGCTGGCCGGGAAGAACACGGGCCAACCGCTCGAGCTCTGGATGCAGACGCGAGCCGAGTGCGGCAGCGGTTGCCAGGGTGACGAAATCTCTGCGGTTCACCCAGTCCACCTCCTCGCAGGCCAGGCTACCGGGCGCGAGGTCGGAGGTGTTCACATGAAACCCGAGCAGGTGCGCGGGAACCGCGAAGACGGTCGAGATACGCGCGGCCAGTTTGGCACTGGTCAACCGCCGCGCTCCGGCCTCCACCTCCGACACCCGAGCCTGACTCAGCCCGACCAGCGCCGCAAGCTGGGTCTGGGACATGCCTGTGCAGTCGCGAATCGCAACGAAAACTAGTCCGAAGTTGTATTCCGACAACGCAGTTCGCATTGCCTGGTTGGTGAAGAAACCGACCGGCAATGGCCGACGGAAGCCCGATGCTCGGGCGCACCCCGCGCACAAGCCGGCGGCATTCTCGATCGGAGCTCCATTTCCGCAGGAGCGGCACTGCTGTCGTTCTCCCATGATTCGGCACTTTCCACTGGGCCGGAAGCTCTTTCACTTCACCGTAACCGCTGGTGCGGGCCGGTGGAACCAAAGACACCCTGCAGGGTCGCGAACGAGCAATCCCCGCTGGGGATATCCCGCACGGGGGTTGGTGCACAGGACGAGCATCGCGAGGCTGAATGCGACGTCCGAGGGCGGGACTTCCGCCCAGGAACAATCACCTTCGAAAGGCTGCACGGTGACGGAAGAGAAGAGGGCGCAGAGGGCCGTTGCCTTGCTGCAAAGTGACCACAACCCAGCCGCAAGCGAATCAGTAGTCCAGCAGCACCGCCGCGAACTACCGAAGCTCCCCACCAGGCGCATGCACAACCCGTCGATGGCAGGCACCTTGCGGATCTGGCATACCCGGAATCTCGACCTCCTCGAGCGCGTCGCAGCCGGCCTCCGTCGCCTCAGTCCTCCGGCAGCGTGCAAGAGCGCCGCGGCCATCTGCGGGCGAGCGCACGCGATCCATGTGATGGCCGACCACGCCGCACACGGCTGCACCCGATTCCGGCTCGCAGCTCAGTACATCGACGCCCACCAGTGACCACCAGCCTGAGGACGTGCCTTTTGGTCGCGGTACGTCGATATGCGGAGGGACAAGCACTTTGACAGAACCGAACAAGTCGACGCGGGCGATTGCCCTGCTGCACAGCGACCACGACCCGACCACGTACGAAGCACTGACGCGGCAACACCGGCTGGAAATCGTCTACACCGTGCACACGGATGCTCTCGCCGTTCTGGCTCTACTGATCGTCGTGCAATACGCCTTCGAATACGTCGCAGAAACGGTCGTGATCCCCCACCTCGGCACTCTCGAACCCGGCACGCCGTGGTGGGCGATCACCCAAGTCGCCGATCTGATCACCGGCACACGGAAATATTCTGCGCGGTCGATTGCTGTCCCAGGGACGAGGCGCGAACAGTGATCACACTCGGACTCGTCATCGCGATCGGCCTGCCACTGACCGTGCTGATCCTGGCGGTGACGCTACCGGAACGGCGGGACAAATCATGAGTCGCGCACAGACTACGCCATTCATGTGCAACCTCCCTTCAACCAAACGGCCGAAAGGCACTGCGAATGAGCAGGTCTCATTCGGCGAGAGATGCCGTTATCACCCGGGTAGGAGCTGATCAGCGATGCTGAAGTTCGAAACCGGCCCCGAACCGTCGCCGCGTCCGACGGAACCCGATGTCATGGTGACGATCTACCTGACTCGGTCGAACCTCCACCCAATGACGTTCGTGGCTTGCGAGTCCGCGGCAAGGAGGTTCGCCGATCATTGGAGGAGGTACGGCCGTTGCGGTGCAATCGATTTCGCAACGCCCGACGGCAATTGTGGCCGCTTGCCGCACGAGCGACTGTGGCTTGTCCCATGAGCTCGACGGTCACAGCTGGAATCCCTCGAACTCCTTCTTGAAGGCATCGTCTGTCTCGGCATAGGCCAGCGCCGCCTTGCGGATAACGTCCTGGGCGGCTTTGGCCTCATCGATGACCTCCTTGAGTCGCTGCCTGATCGACTCGTCACCACTCCCCTTGGCGGTGAATTTCTTCGCCAGATCGAGCCCCATCTGAAAACCACCGAAACCCGTTACCTGACCGACCGTTTCGACGTGCAAGCTCAGGTCATTGATTCCGTCGATGAAGTCCTGGAGTCCCTTGATCGCGCTCTCGAGCGCATCCCTGTGAACCCTGAGCTTCAGGTTGCCCTGCTCGACTTCGGTTGCGAGTTGCTTCCACACTCCGAGATCAGACATGGCCGCCCTATCTGCCTGCCGGTAGATCTTTGACGAGAACGCTTGAGATTCGGGTCAATTCGGTGCAGGCGTCACCCGTCGAGTCCGCAGCCAATGAGGGATTGATCTCGAATTCGACCGGGTTGCCTGGCACATCGAACAGGATCACACACCCGTCAGGGATCGCGGTTCGGTCGAGCATGACCGCATCGCGTCCGCCCACATTCACTGGCCGCGGGTTGCTGAACAGCGTCGTGTTGTTTTTCACTTCGTCGAATGTATGCGCATTGGTCGAAAACACTTGCAGCCGTATCCATCCCCCGCTGTCCCAGCCACACACATCCCAACCAGGAAACTTCTGGGCATACTTGTCGGTGTCGGTGTGACGCTTGGCCGGATCGAGTCCCGCCGCTGCGATATCGGCGTCGGGAAGCGAACACGGGTTCCAGCTGGTATTCGATGCCGTGACCGACGGCGTCGAAACCGCACTTGCAGTGGTCCCGCCCGGCGAAGGCTGCGCCTTGTCGTCGGCACTCGACGAGCATCCCGCCACCGCGACACTCAGCAGCGCTACACCGCCCAGCATCGTTGCCATCGTGATTCGCCTGGCCATGGACTCCCCCTCCGGTCGGTTGCGCTCCGAGGTTACCTCAGCACCCCTACACGGAGGAGCCGCAGGCAGACCCTCAACGGAGATCGCGTTTCTGGTGCTGTGGCCAAGCTTGACAGCTGTGATCAGGATGCCGTTCTACACAATGCTTCTGGGCAGCTCCGTCCCGCCGGAGCACCTCCAGTCTGTGTGGCGCTGGTCACGTACTGGAACGGCTCGGCCAACCGGCACGTCGTAAACCTGGAAATAGTCCGCCAACACAGGAGATTAAGAGTAGCGCCGAGGGCGACGCGAGCTCGGTCCGCTCCACCACAGCCTCGGCCAGAATCACGACCAACGGCAGGTGAGATAACCGATGGCAGAAGAACTCCAGGTACGGCCAGACGACATAGACCGTTTTGCCAATTGCATGATCGATCTGTCCGCGCAGTGCGACACGGCGAAAAAGTACGTGTCAGGCTATTTCAGCATCGATGGCGAGCAGGCCAGGATATACGCCTACGTCAAAGGTGTTATCGATCAAATGCGGGATAATCTGCAAGCCAATTACGATCACTTGCTGAAGCTCAGCGACGGTTCGGCAACCGAGATGAACCGAACAGCGCAAATGTACCGCACCACAGATTTCGAAACGGCCAAACGGCTCGATGCTACGTACCCTGAAGGCCGACGATGACGAGCCCCTCACAAGAACTGAAGCCACCGAACGCCCCGGAGCCGGTACCGGACACCGTCAAGTTCTGGGTAGGCGGAAACTTCATTTCCCCCGCATACTACATATCCCAAATAATCGAGAAGTTCACCGGGATGGATGTGTTCGAATGGGCATCTTCCCAGGTAGCAGGCGACTGGGAGGCCGTGCGCAGGGCAGCTGATGCCGCGGGCAATCTGAGCAGGTTCAATACGGCATTCCATGACTCTGTCAAGAGCGATTGGACCAACTGTGTCGGAGAGTCGTGGCATGGAAATGCAGCTGCCAGCGCGCACAGTTACTTCGACAACCTTGCCGGCGCAGTGCAATTCCAAGTCCGTTCCATCGAGGAGATGGAGCACCATCTGACCAACATCGCAAACTCGATGGCCGACTTGACCTCTGCGCTCGGAGACATCCTCCAGGAACTTGTCGACCTCGCCGTCGTGGCAGCGATCGAGTCAGCCGTAGCGTCAGCGGACCCGGAGCCCATCACCAAAACCGGTGCCATCGCGGCTCTCGCTCTGACTGTTGTCAAGATCGGGCTGGCCATCAACAAGATGTGGTCGAAGATCGGTATTGCCTATATCGCAATTACGGGCCTGGGAGCTACAACACTCGAGCTGGTAAGTCAAACGACACCGGAAACCCTGCCGCCACTTCCTCAATCCACCTACGACCATCCAGGAGTGTGACGCCCGATGGAGCAGGACTCGGAGTTCACCTTCGACGTAGCTCGCGGAGATGTCGGTCTGTCACGTCATCTCCGAAATTCTCTGGAGTCGATCAAGGCCTCTGCCATTGCCGATCCCGACCTACGGAAACGGCTCGATGACGTACTGGCCGGACGTACGAGCCTGCGGGAGTTCGGAACGTCCGATGAGTTCGCTCAGGCATTGGATCGATCCTCCAAGCAGCCGCTCGAGCAGGTGGCGTCGATGTCCGACCAAGAGCGAACTCAGCTTGCCGAGCAAGCACAGGCGGACTTGGAGCGTCTCGCGGGAGATGGCGGTCGGCCAGAGCCACGAGCAGATACGATGCCGCCTTCAGGCGAGCCTGTCGACCGCGCGGCCGATCCACAAGGACGGCAAGATGTTTCACCCAGCGCCTCGAACGTGATTCCAGGCACCCGGAGACCGAACCGTGAACAGATCTTCACGCCCGAAGAGCCTGACGACGATGATCTGTACTACCGGGACCGCCGCCAACGCGGTTGGCTGACCTGATGTCACACCCGCCTACTTCCTTGGAAGACGTGACTATCCCTCTGCGCGAACGCAGCGGGACATCAGCCCAATGGGGCGAGAAGAAGCGAATGAATCCGACACCCGGCGTCAGATTCCTCTCCCTGGAGGTACGTGATTCGCTGCCGGAGCTGTGTAGCGAGCACGGAATTACGATGTCGGAGAAGCGTTCTGGTGTCGTTCGGTTTCATCAGACCGAACGGGGACGCGAACAATGGACACCACGCTCCGTTCTGCGAAAGCTGGCCCACGACCTTTTCTTCAACTGGGCCTACCCCGCCCTCGATGTCTGTGCGAGCCTCTACGGTGAGTGGCCGCTGTGCACAAAATGCGTTCAGCGGCAGCGTCGACTGCGTCGAATCGGGCGCGGGTTGCTACTACTCGGCCCAGTTCTGCTGACAACGGCCATCGCTGCACGCATCGCGGATTACAAGATCCTCTATGTCCCGTTGTTCGTCGCGTTCTTCCCGTTCTGGTTGCCCGGCGGCGCATTGGCGGCGTTGCTGACATTCGGTGCGGCACAACGCTTTGTGCGCTGCCGACCGTTGGCGGACGGGACGACGGTGACACTACACAGTCACCCCGACTTCGCGGCAGCGGTCCGCGACTCCGGTTGTTGAACAAATTTGCAGCCAACCTGGAGGGTGGCGCGCGATGCGGGCACCCATACTCAGGCCGCGCCCAGCACGCGTACACAAGCGTCCACGTCCACACTCGAAACGGAGGGTGATTTCTTCGAGGCCAGCAGGCTCATGTCGCAGACCGACCTGCTCTGGTATTCCGGCGACGACGTCGTCAACCTGCCACACCTCGCTCAAGGCGCGACCGGCGTCGTGTCGGTGGTCGGTCACGTCGCGGGCGATCGCTACGCGGAGATGATCGCCGCCGTCGACCGCGGCGACCTGTCTCGGGCCCGCGAGATCCACCGGCGTCTGATCCCCGCCGTCGATGCGATCATGCACGTCTCACAAGGCGCCATTCAGGCCAAAGCCGCGATGAAAATGCTCGGCGTCATCTCCTCCGATGCGCTGCGCATGCCATACCGGCAGGGCCCGCCGGAGCATCAGCAACGCCTGCGCGCCGGACTCGAGGAATCCAGTCTGTTGTAGACAGGCACGGGGCACGTTTCGAGTGGTGAGCAACCGGCGGCTGATATCGGGTTGGTGCATGTCCCGATCAGCGGCCGTGACCTGCACCGACATTCGGATCGGGTACGCCGGTTACCCAAACTCTCGCTGCGGGTGCCAGCCTATCCCGCCGACCGAAATCGTCTGACGCAGAGATCGTCTGGATCGCTTCTCTGAAACATGTTGGGCGGCATTACCGATACGCCCCGAGCTCGTACTCAACGGGGCGACCACGGCAGGAAGCGCTGACGAACAACGAACGTCTCGAAACACTCTTCTGGCCGGACCTACTGCAGACCAGGTCGAACGTCGAGCGGACGCAGACCTTCGATGGCCAGCAGACCCGTTGGACAGGTTCGCTCACGAGGACGAGATCGTTGGCCGACGTCGAACGGATTGCCGCGCTCGGTCACCTCTATCGACTGATGTTGCAGCCGAGGACGGAGCCGGATCTCGCCGTCCGCGAACCGGGTGAGGTGCAGCGCTTCGTTGTTCACCTCCTGCGGTCGATCCGGATGAACGTCGCTCACCATCACCGACGGGTGGAACGCCCCTGCCGGACCGGATGAGGAAACCGGACAACCCGGCGAAAATCCGTTCCTGCGCCGAACCGATCGAAAGCCGTTGCGGCCGTGGCACAGATCGGATCCGGAGAGCGCCGAACCGGTGATAGATCGGCCAAAACCAAGCTCGCAGATTTTAAACCCAAATTTCTTGTAACACTCCTCACGTCCATAGCTATCTCACATCATGCTGGCGCGATCCACCCGCTGGCTGGACTGCCGCGGGGGAAACACTCTCGCGCCGTAGAGATGAGGCAATTTGACCAACCCACCGAACGCACCGCAGCCGCAGTATCCGCAAGGACCGCCGCCGCCCGGCTACTACCAGGAGACGCCGAAGAAGCGGAAGAAGTGGCCGTGGGTGCTCGGCGGGATCGTGCTCTTCTTCGTACTGCTGCTGGGTGGCTGCATGGCGCTCGTGGGCGGAGCGGTGAATTCGGTCGACAAGGAAGCCAAACGCGAAGTGGCAGTGACCTACCAGGTCGAGGGCACTGGTCCGAGCAGCTCGATCACCTATGCCGGCAAGGACTTCAACATGGCGCAGGAGACATCCGCGGCGCTGCCATGGTCCAAGCAGGTCACCATCGATGGACTCGGCAAATTGGTGAGCCTGAGCGCGACGAACGACGACCAGGGCGGTGACATCACCTGCCGAATTCTGGTCGGCGACAAGGTTATTTCGGAGCAGAAGTCCAGTGGTCCGTACGCATCCGCTCATTGCAGCGGGGACGCGGGTCAGAAGTAGTCGACCGGGGCCGATCGCCGAGATGGCGGTTGGCCCCGCCGAACCACCACTCGCAGAAGAGAATCCATGACAACACAGCCGCCGCCATACAACCAGCCTTACGGTCCATCACCGTACGGCCCACCTACCTATGGTCCGCCGCCCTATCCCCCTCCCCCGCCACGAAAGACCGTGATCTGGCCGTGGATCCTCATCGGCGGCGTGGTGTTGCTGTGCGGCGGGTGCTTCGGACTCGTCGGCGTCGCCGGAAATTCGGCGAATTCCGTGGCCAAGACCACGACCGCGGCTCCCCGATCCGAAGCTGCCGGGCAACCGGCCGCGAAGACGCCGAGTGCCCCACGAGGTCCGGTCGTCGCCACGGCTGGTTCGGAAGTCCGTGACGGCAAGTTCGCCTTCGTTATCACCGGGATCGATGCTCCGGTCTCGACTCTCGGCGACAACCAGTTCCTGAGAAAGACCGCGCAGGGCGAATACGTCGTGGTGCACGTCGATGTGACCAACGTCGGCACCAAGCCACAGAGCTACTTCGGCTCCAATCAGACGCTCATCGACGATCAAGGCCGTCAATACACCAATGACACGATGGCCGAAATCGATATCAACGACGGCGGGATCATCGGCGCGGACATCAACCCCGGCAACAAGATCTCGGTGGCCGTCGCGTTCGACCTATCGCCGGGGACTGTACCGGCCACTATCGAGTTCCACGACTCGATGTTCTCCGGGGGTGCGCGCGTCGCGGTGCGGTAGGCGGCTCCGCCTTCGACTCGCTGCCGGACCGGATCGCACAGCAATCTGTAACTCTTCACCACCCAGCCCGATATCGGTGCTGCCACTCTTCTCCCCGAGGACCGCCGACGGATCGGAAAGCACTGCCATACATGGCTTTCCACGCCCAATGCCCATTCTCCCAGCCTTCCTCTCCGTCCTGCCGCAAGAAGGATTCCAGTGACCGACAATCCCGATCCCGATGGACTCACCGAGGACTCCCCGGAGTTGACCCCACTCGACCTCGCCGCCCTTCGCTCCTTGCAGGTGCGGATGATGGCGCGCGATGTCGCCGCCGACAGCAATGCGAAGTTCATTGCGGCGAAGACAGCGCACCTCGAGCAGTTCGTGTTCGAAACATCGCAGTGCGTGGCCGAGATTGATGGGACAGCGGACGACGGCGAGGAACGCCCCGGGATCGATGACATCATCACCTCCGCCGCGCGGCGGGCCGCCCTGGTCGACGATCGTCCTCGCGCGTCCATGGTGCTGATCGAGCTCATGGTGTTCAATCCGTGGCCCGATGGCACGAAATGGGATGACAAAGTACGAATGGCCGAACTCGAGGCTGCCACCGACGATCTGGCCGGCGTGAGTCCGGACGACCTCGAAGTGCTGGTCCGTGAGTTCGATGTTGTGATGAAAAAGCTTCGGCGGCAGTCGATTCGGTGGGGTCGTATCGCGGCGATGACCGTCGTCGGATTGGGCGCGGGAGTGGTCACGGGTGGTATGGCCGCTCCCGCCGTCGGTGCGGCTATCGGCGGCACGCTGGGCTTGAGCGGCGCGGCGGCCACATCCGCGGGACTGGCCATGCTCGGCGGAGGTTCGCTCGCCGCAGGCGGTTTCGGCATCGCGGGCGGGACCTTGGTCGTCACCAGCGTGGGTGGTCTGGCCGCAGCGGGCGCGGCGGGCGCCGGTATGCGCTACAGCCGCCTCGGCAGCGGAAGTATCGCGGTAGATGCGGTGAAACTCGATCTGCTCGCGCGTGTTGTGTTCGCGCGGTCCGAGGACAGAGACCAGAAGATGCGGCGCGTCGTGGAGAGCCTGCATATCACCGCCAATGAACTCGCGAAGAAGGCGAACCTGCTGTCGGAACGGATCGTCGAGCTCAAAGAGCACAACCGCGCTCTGCTGGCGGAAAACGACACGTTGCGGGCGCGAGTCGCGCAGTTGCGGACAGACCTACTGCGCAGCGACGACGAATTGAACCGCCTCCGCGCGCAATTGGAGATGGTCCGACACGAGCGGGCGACGGTGGATATCGTTCTGGACCGTTTGCCGACGATGGTCACCGAATGACCGACTCCTTCGAACGAAATCTGGACTCGCTGACTCGACGCATGGCCGAAATCGACTCCGCGCTGGAGGACGCGCTGTCGGATGATCCGGAGCCGGCCGACCTGCCAGCAGCCGCACGGCCACTGGCCTACTCGGAGATCATCGAATTCAACGATGAGCTGCGAGCCCGGTTCGACTGGACCGAGGTAGATCTCGACGCTGCACTATCCGTCGAGCACCGTGCTGAACTGCAGGCGTGGCGCGAGCGCCATCGGCAGGAGTGGTCTACCCGCGACTTCGCAATGGTCGGAATCGCGGGACTGGTCGGAGCGATGTGCGTGTGGTTCGACGCCATCATCGACCGACAGGCCAGCGGGCTGTTTCAACGCCTCGCCGACACCGAGCGGGTGCGCGGCTGGGAACGAGCGGGCAAACGTCTTCCCATCGACTACATGGGAGCCGGGTTCGGCGGTCGCGCGCATCGAATCAAATCCGGTGGCCACGACCTGCTTCGAGTCTTCACGGCAATGCAGCAGATCATCGACGGTCAGTTCCGCGGAGTTCGCTACGAGGACGGGCGAAGAATCGAGGTGACTGATGATCGGTTCGCTGAGGTAGAGGATTGGCCGGATGCCGCCCTGCGCCTGATACACCACCTCGCGGCGGACTTCCTCACTCCCATGAGCCTTCCGATTCCCGGAATGTCGTGGCTCTACGAAGCCGACAGCGAGACGGCACGCCAGTTCGCCCAACACGCGTATTCGGGCCTGCGTGCCGGCGAGGGATGGAACCTGCGTAGCGCCACCGTCGCTCCCGTACTCTCGACCGCCATCACCGAACTCGTCATCCGCACCCACATCTGCTCCGAGATCTACGGAGATACAGGCAGTTTCGCCGAGCTGACAACTCGACAGCGCCGGAAGCAGAACGAGTTGCTGTTGGCGGCGCACACGTTGGTGGCCGCGGCTTCCCTGGGAAAGGCGACGGCCCAGCTGCTCGCCGCCGACAAAACAAGGGGTGCAATGCATCCGGCTGCAATTTGGCACATACAGCTGCCCGCGCTGATCCGGGCCGGATGGTCAGCGATCGATGTCGTGAACGATGCGCGTGTGGCGACAAAGCATTCCGCCCGCAGCTGGGACGAGCTGGTCGTCGATACAGGACAGATCCGTCGGCTCGATCTAGCCGCGCTGTTGGAGGACCGCACCGGTAGGTAGCAGGTGCCTCAAACCCGCACTGCCGCCAGATTTTTCGCCAATATTTATCCGCGTGAACCAGAGGTTCAGCCGCACAAAAGGGGACATCATGTCCAACACACTCGACCGAATCAATGTCATCGCCGCCAAACTCCGGTCGACGCAGTCGTCGATCCTCACAGAGGAGGCGACCAAGAACGCACTGGTCATGCCGTTCATCGCGCAGGTCCTCGGCTACGACGTCTTCGATCCGTCCGAGGTCGTGCCCGAATTCGTGTCGGATGTCGGGACCAAGAAGGGTGAGAAGATCGACTACGCGATTCTGCGAGACGGAGCCGTCCAGATCCTGATCGAGTGTAAGAAGATCGCCGAGCCGCTCAATATCCATCACGCCTCGCAGCTCTTCCGGTACTTCTCGGTCACCTCCGCCAGGATCGCGATCCTCACCAATGGCCGCGAGTATCAGGTCTACACCGACGGCGACCGGCCCAACATCATGGACTCGAAACCGTTCCTGGTCTTCGACATCCTCGATATGGATACGGTTCTCGTACCTGAGGTCGCGAAGCTGTCGAAGGAATCGTTCGACCTCGATTCGATCGTGAGCGCCGCCGAGGAACTCAAATACATCGGCCAGATCAAACGACTGCTGGCCAATGAGGTCAAGCTCCCCACCGAGGACTGGATTCGGTACTTCATCGCCCGCGTCTACGAGGGCAAGGCGACGCAGAAGATCGTGGACCAGTTCCGGCCGTTGGTGACGAAGGCCTCGGCGCAGTTCATCGCGGATCAGGTGAGCGATCGGCTCAACAATGCGCTCGGTGACAACACCAGCGCGGTGATTGCAGCTCCGTCCGAAGTCCCCGCAGCCGAAATTATCCAGGCGTCAGAGCCTCAGACCACGCTCGACGATGGGATCGTCACGACCGAGGAAGAGCTCGACGGCTTCAATATCGTCCGCGCCATCCTCGCCAAGGAGGTCGACCCGGCACGGGTCTGCTACCGCGACGGCAAGGCATACTTCGCCGTCCTCCTCGACGACAACAATCGCAAACCGATTGTGCGACTTCATCTCAACGGAAAGAGCGTCAAGTTCATCACGACATTCGAGAACGGTAAGGATGGCGAGCGGCATGACATCGGGAGTGTGGTTGATCTGTACCAGCATGCGGATCGGCTGCTTGCCACGGTGAAGAATTACGGGTGAGAGCGGATCTCAGGACGTGAAATAGGTTCCCCCGGTGATGGGCCGACTGCTGGCCGTCCATCCCGCGTGCCAAACCCTTCGCGGCCGATCCCATGGCCGCTCACAGCGTTCCGAGCGCGCACCTCACACGAATCGCAATGCAGTGGCACAGTCCGATTGAAAGCCGTTCACCACAGCGGACCTGCCCGATCCGACAGGGTTCGGCTCCTGCCTGATTCGCCGATGCAGGCCCCCGGCGTCGGCCGATGCCGGTTCCGCTCTGCTCGTGGGAGACTCGTGGCAATGACACCGCATGAGGAAATCGGTCGTATCGATCAGCATCGGTTGAGTGTTCTTCTGGGCCGACCGGTCGCTGCCGTGCACGACCTGGGCGCACGGCATTCGTGGACACTGCATCGTGTGACGCTCGCCGACGGTCTCGATGTGTTCGTGAAAGCGAGTCCCGATCATGCCGCGGTCTTCGCCGCCGAGGCGGCCGGGTTGCGGTGGCTGGGCGAGAACGGCCCGCCGCACCTGGTACCCGAAGTATTGGCTGCGAGCGACGGATTGCTTGTCCTGCCGTGGATTTCAGCCGAAGAGCCCACGGCAGCTGCCGGCGAACGGTTCGGGCATGATTTGGCTGCACTCCATGCCCACTCGGCGCCCTACTACGGTGCCGAGTGGGAAGGCTTTATCGCCGACATTCCGTTGGACAACACACCCTTCGACGGGCCGTGGGCACGGTGGTACGCCGAGCGCCGGCTGGCACCGTTCCTGCGACGGGGTGCCGGCCACCTCGCGCCGGACGAAAACCGATCGGTCGAGCGCGTCATCGATGAAATCGACCGATTCGCAAGTCCACCCGAGCCCGCCTCCCGGATCCACGGCGACCTGTGGTCCGGAAACGTGATGTGGTCCAACAGTCGCGGCGTAGTCATCGACCCCGCCGCACATGGCGGGCACCGCGAAACCGACTTGGCGATGCTCGCCCTGTTCGGCACACCCCACCTCGAACGGATCCTCGCGGCCTACCACGAGACAGCTCCCCTGGCCGACGGGTGGCGAGAGCGCGTGCCGCTGCACCAACTACATCCCCTGCTGGTGCACCTGGCATTGTTCGGCGTCCGCTATCGGCGGCAGGTTGTCGACGCGACCACCGCCATCTTGGGATCCACGATCTAACCTGACCAGGTCGAAACATATTGCAGTTCTGATACATTCGGCGCGTCGGCCGGTATGCGAGATCCCCAGTGCCGCGGGTCACTCGAGAAGGAGGCATACGCCGCAGACGAGAGGCTCTGGAACAACTACTTGTCCGGAAGGGAAGATACTGACAGTGGGTGCATTCCAGATCGATGATTTATTTCTGGTGAGCTTCAGCCCAAACCCGATTGCTGTCGGCAGAACTGACGACATATTCTCCGTCGGAGATCAGGTCGAACTTGTCAAGAAAGACGGCTCAACCGTTCACGGCGTTCTGGAAGGCATGAAAATTTGCCGCGCCCCTTCCGGACAGTACTCGTTCTTTTTCTCTCGAGAGATATCCGAGCGCGCAGAACCTGGGGACACGGTGCGCACCGAATGCTGTCCAGCAGCGGCAACAGCTGTGGGTTGTCTCCGGCCTGACCACCGGTGAGCGGCACTCGCATCGGCCGTCCACGGCGAGGTGGATCTTGGTGCTCAGCCCGCCGCGGGACCGGCCGAGGGCTTCTCCGTCAACTCACCACGACCAACCACACGGTGAAGCTAACACTCACTGCCACAACGAATTACAGGGCGGGGCCTAGGTGGCCAGCGGCTCCTCGTACCGGATCGCGTGCCCGGCGGCGATGGGGTTGATCTTGACCGGGTCGAGCGCGCCGTCGGTGAGCACCGCCGGACCCGCCTCGAACAGGTCCTCCAGATAGCACTCCCAGCCACCGGGCGACGAGATCTGCAGGACGCGGGGCGGCGGTGTGGAGGCTCGGCGCAGCGCGTGCGGAATACCCTGCGGGAGTAAAACGAACATGCCCGCGGTGGCGTGCACGACGCGGTCGTCGAATTCCACTTCGAGGACGCCGTCGAGGACATAGATCGCCTCGTCGGCCTCGTGATGGGTGTGGCGCGGGATGTCGCGGGCGAGAACGACTTCCAGCAGGGAGAAGCGTCCCTCGGTATCGGCGGTGGTGGCCTTGACGGCGAAAGCCGGCGGCAGGGGCACGCGGCCGGGGCGGGCGGCGCCGGAGTCGAGGAGCAGGAATCGATTGTGGGACATGGTGGTACCCTTTCGACCGAGAGTAACGGAACCGGAGTCCGGATCCGGTTTGAGTGTAAGGCCGAAGGGAGCCCGAGTGTCAAGCCCGTCATCACCGTCGCGCCCACCCCGCAAGGACGCCGCGCGCAACCGCGACCAGATCCTGGCGACCGCGCGAAACCTGTTCGCGCAGGACGGAAGCGAGGTCCAGCTCCCGGAGGTCGCACGTGCCGCGGGCGTCGGCATCGGAACCGTGTATCGCCACTTCCCCACCCGATCCGACCTGATCGAAGCCGCGGCCGCGCAACGGTTCGCCGAAATCGAGGAGTACGCGCGCACCGCGTGTCTCGATCCCGCAGACCCCGGCGGCGCCCTGCTGCGTTACCTCACCCACGTCGGTGAGGCCCTGGCTGCCGACCACGGACTGTCCGCGGCTATCGAAGCCGCCCGTCACTCACGCGGCAGCGAACCGCGCGGCCCGGCACTGGAACGCCTCGCCGAGATCCTGGACGTACTCATCGAATCCGACCGTGCCGCCGGCACCGTTCGCGCCGACCTCACCGTCGCCGACATCTACATGATCGTCGGCGCCCTGTCCGCCACCATCCGCTCCGGCAGCGGCGACTGGCAGCGATTGCTCACCCTGCTCTACGACGGGCTGTGTGCCCGGAGTCGCTAGCCGCCCTCGTCCGCCGCCCCACCGGCGGCCGATGAGTGACTCTGCGAGAGGGGCGCATACGGCCTACACCCGCGCCCTGGAATTGAACCGGCGGATACTCGACAGCGGCCCGCGCGCGTCCATGCGCTGCCAGCGCTCCTGCTCCACCACATCCTTCGGCAGAAGCAGTTCCGCCGCGAAACGGTTGGCAGGCGCCTCATGCTTCTCGGCCGGCTCCGCGATGGCATTGTGATGTCCGAGAGCAAGATGCGCCAGCTCGTGCGCCAGTGATCAGTTACTTCGAAACCAACTCGGCGTAGTGGCAGGCAGAACGACCGCACGCGACCCGATCGTCAGCGAGTAGTCAGTGGTAAGCCCAGGCCGAAACGAGCACGTCCCCTTGCCCCAACCGCAGCTCACCATCTCGTTGACTGCGTTTCTATACCATAAACTCAGTCAACAAAGGGCTAGTAGTACTTTGTTAGGTTGGGAAGGTGTGGTGGCAGAGTGGGCAGGTGCCGATCCAGATGGCCAGTGCGCGTTGGAGTTTGCCGACGATGGCGTAGAGGGTCAGTCCTGCCCGCCGGATTTTGGGAGTGTCAGCCGGAGGGTGGTGAGGAACAGGTGGGCGGCGGTGACGAGGGTGGCGTGGTGGTGCCAGCCGAGCCAGGAGCGGCCTTCGAAGTGGTCCAGGCCGAGGGCGTCTTTCAGCTCGCGGTAGTCGTGCTCGATGCGCCAGCGGATTTTCGCGAGCCGCACGAGCTCTGCGATGGGGGTTCCGGCGGGTAGGGTGGACAGCCAGTAGTCGGTGGGTTCGGTTGCGCCGGTAGGCCATTCGGCGATCAGACAGAGGGCGGGCAGGGTGCCGTCGTCGGCGGGTGTGATGGTGCGGTTGGCCGGGCGGACCCGCAGCGCGATGAACCGCGATGTCATGGCGGCGGCCGGGTTGGCGGGGCTGGTTTTGCTGCCCTGTCGCCATGTCACCTCCCGCAACGCCGCTTGCCCGGAGGCGATGACCAGGGCTTTGCAGGAGGTCGGCGGATCGGGGTAGCCAGGCTTGCGCGGGCGACCGGTACCACGCCACGGCGGGGTGAGCGGCGCGGCGTCGCCGTGATGGACGCTTGTGGCGCCCTTGACCGCCACGACGTAGGCCAGGTCCCGCTCGGACAGGCCGGTGCGGAACTCGGTGGCGTCGCCGTAGCCGGCATCGGCGACCACCACCGGCGGTGCGGCGCGGCCCCATGCCAGGAGTTCGTCGATCATCTCGAGAGCCTGCTCCCATTTGCGGCGATGGTGCTCGCCGGCAGGGACCGCCGCCTTGGCGCGGCGCGCGGCGATCGCGGCCCGCTCTTCGAGGGTCCCGGCGGTGGCATCGTCCCAGCGTTCGGGCATGAACAGCCGCCAATCCAGCGGCGCGGACGCGGCATCGGTCACCGCGTGCACACTGACCGCGACCTGACAGTTGCCGACCTTGCCCAGGGTTCCCGAGTACTGCCGCGCCACGCACGGCGACCCGTCACCGTCCTTGACGAACCCGGTGTCGTCCAACGCCCACGCCTCCGGACAGATCAGATCACACGCCTTGCGGGACAACACTTTCCGGACCGGAACCACATCCCACGGCGAGCTGGTGACGAACTGCTGCAACCGCTCGTGATCGACCCCCAGCCGCTCGGCCATCGGCTGCATCGACTTGCGCCTACCGTCGAGCATCAGCCCACGCAGATACACCCCGGCAGTGGCCACCCGATCTTTACGCGTCAGCGACGAGAACACCTCACCGACAAACGAATCCAGCAACTCGTCCACTCGAGCCAGCTCACCGGTATCCACACCGGACATGATCTCGAGAAACACGCCGGAACTCGAGAGGGCACGCCAGTGACAAACCTAACAAAGTACTACTAGTGCCTCGTCAAGCAACCTTCGGTAGGTAATCCGGTCGCCGGATCTTGGAACCGACGGCGAAGTCGCGGATCGGCCCGGCGTGCTGGTTTCGCCAGCGGATGTAGTCGCCGATCGCGGTATCTTGTTCGTCGTGGCTGCGGTGGTCGGTGCCGTTGAGCGCGAAATACCGCAGCGCGGCGAACTCGCACTCGATCCGGTTCAACCAGGAAGAATAGGTAGGTACGAACACCAACTCGACCGCGTTGGCTGCGCACCATTCCCGCACCTCACGGCGCTTGTGCACCGAGTAGTTGTCCAGAATCAGATACAAATTTCCCTGCGGCCAGCGCGCTCGCAGCGACTTGAGGAAGGCCAGGAACTCGGTCCAGCGTTTCCGGTCACGAATTCGGTAGTAGAGCTGGCCGGTCGCCAGGTCCAGCGCACCGAACATGTGCCGCACTCCCTGTGTGCGGTTGTAGGTGGCGCGCAACCGATTCGGGCGGCGCCGCGGAAACCAGCCACGGCCACCACGTGGCTGCAAGTTCAGCGGCCCGAACTCATCGACACACACCACTCGCCCGTCAGCGGGTGGATTGTCGTAGAGATCGAGGACCCGCGCCATCTTCGCTGCGAAATCCGGGTCGTTACTGGCTTTCCAGGTTTTGGTAGCCTGCCACGACACCCCGCCGGCCTTCAGGATCTGCCGAAGGGTTTCCCGGCTGATATCGACAATCTTGTTGAGAGCCAGCACATCCCGCAGCTTCGACAGGCTCCACGTCGAGAACGGCCAACCCAGGTTCAGGGGACAGCACCGGGCAATCTGACAGATCCGCTCACGCATCTTCGGATCAGTCTTGCTCGGCCTGCCCCCGCTCCATTTTGGGTCCAAAGCACCGAACCCGTGCTCGTTGAAGTCATGAATGACTTGCCGCACATAGGCTTCCGACACCTGCATCAACTTCGCGATCAACCCGACCGGCTGCCGCTGCGCGGAAGCCATCACCACGATCGCCCGCCTCGCACGCACGGGCACCTTGCTCGTCTTCGCGATCCGCGCCACCCGCTGCCCCTCCTCCGGGAACAACGGCCGCACAAACACATCCGGCTTCCGAGCCACGACACCACCTCCACCCGCAGCATCACCCGACACAGCAGCCAGAGCAAGCCGACACCCGATTACCACAGCAACCTATCCAGACGAGGCACTAGCTGCAGTTCTGCGAACGGAGTGGCAATGGTCTGGCCTGCACATCGGGTCGAGAAGCGCCCGTGGACGCCTCGACAGCGTCAAGGATCCAAACAGGATCGGATGCTGGAACAGGTCCACGTGTGCATCCCTCCCGTGATTTCGAACCTCGAATACAACCCGGTCGGCACCGTCGCGCGGGCTCACGAGGCGGCGTTGGTGGCGATCGCACGGTTGGAGGCAGGCTGCGGTTCGCAGTTGGCGCCCTTAGCCGATTTTCTGTTGCGCAGCGAATCGGTGGCCTCATCGAAGATCGAGCACATCGATGCCGGATGGCGGGCATTCGGGAAGGCGATCGCGGGTGGCAAGTCCAGTGATGAGGCGCAGTCACAGCTCGCCGCGGTTCGGGCCCTGATCGCGCTGGTCGACGCAGCCGGCTCGGGACCGATCATGCTCGTAGCGACTTCACACCGATCGGTGCGGCCTACGTGCCTCCACCGGAACTCGTCCCAGCGCTGATGGACGATCTGGTCGCGTTCATCGAACGTTCGGACCTGCCGATCCTGGCGCAGGCAGCCATCGCGCACGCCCAGTTCGAGTCCATCCATCCGTTCACCGACGGCAATGGGCGCATCGGCCGCGCGGTCATCAGCGCGGTCTTGCGGCGACGAGGACTTACTCGGCGGATCACCGTGCCGCTGGCATCGGTGATGCTCGCCGACACTCGTCGATATCTCGATCTGCTCAACGACTACCGCGACGGAGACGCCGACTCGTTCGTCGGATATGTCTCCTCGGGAGCAACCCACGCGTGTGCGGCTGCCGAAGAGTCGGCGCGGGCGCTGGCAGATCTCCCACAGCATTGGCGCACGATCGCACGGCCACGAGCCAATTCGACAGAGGAACGACTGCTCGCACAGCTGCTCGACACGCCAATTCTCAACGCGGACACAGCGCAACTTCTCGCGGGCACAACCGACGCGAGTGTCTATCGAGCATTGGGAAAACTCACCGATACCGGCATTCTCGAGGTGCTGTCGTCGAGCAGACGTAACCAAGTCTGGGCGGCGACCGATGTGCTCGCCGAACTGGATGCCCTCAGCCGGGCCATCGGTAAGCGGGTCGCCGAATACGATTGAGCGTCACATGTATTCATCACCCGCTCGCCACCACCTTCGCATTGACCGATGCCGATACCAAAGGCGCGCTGGTCGATTTCATCGAGCACCCCCGCGATGGGACGTTCAAAAGGCCCGGCATTACCCCCTTCAAGAACACTCCTGGATCACCGTGTGGCTGAACTACGATGACTGCATGGCCGTCCCAGAGACGAAGCGACCCGAACTCCCGGAGTACATGACCTGGGAAGAACTGTCGGCGCTTCCCGACGAGATCGCCGAGCATATCGAGCTCTGGGACGGTCGCGTGGTGTGGCTGCGGCGCGGTCAACACGAACATCAAGAGTTCACCAACCTGATCTGGAACGGCCTGCGCACCTGCGCCAGAACCGCCATGACCGCGGACCCCGAGCAGTGCTGGCGGGTGGGCACCGAGACCAACGTGTTCTTCGGACGCACCGGCATGTCGGATTTCGTCACACCGGACTTCATGGTCTACCGGTGTCTACCGGAGCCGTACCAGTACGTCCGATCCGATCGGGTGGTTCTGGTGGGCGAGGTCCTCTCACCTTCCAATTCGGATGCCGACATGGAAGCGAAGAAGGCTCGCTACGCACGAGCGGGAATCCCCTGGTATTGGGAAGTGACCCTTGCAACGCATCGCAGCGAGATCGCGCACATCCACGCCTACACACTGATCCCGGAGGTAAGCCCCCCGGATCCAGGCATCACCGTGTTGCATCGCGCCAACTACATCCTAGCCGGGGCCTGGTCTCCTACCGACGCGGGTGCGGTCACCATCAATCACCCGTTCCCGATCAGTATCCCGTGGTCCGAGCTGGTGTTCTGAGCCGAGGCCACTCCCCTCGGCTACGCCGCGGCTTCCAGCTCCGACCCATTCCACGTGAACCGGACTGTCGTCACGGCATCGCTGTCATCGCCGGTGACGATCTGGTGGATGGCGATTCCGCTCAGTTCCGAGTAGGTGCACCATTCGTGGTCGGAGGTGAGCATCAGGTCCAGCGACAGTGCGGACAGCAGGGCGAAGATCTGACCACGGTTGACGGCGTCGACACCCACGAACACTTCGTCGAGCAAAATCACCCGGGGTGCCGTGGGGCTGGCGTGGTAGTGCGCGGCGACCGCTGCGAACAGCGGCAGATGAAGGGCGATCGCCTTTTCACCGCCGGACAGGGCGCCGTGCAGCTTCTTGGTGAGTTCCTGGAAGCCCTCCCCGTGTCCGCGGTCGATGCGGACGGTGAACTGGTGCCATCGGGTGTAGTCGAACACTTCTGCCAGTTGTTGTTCCCAGCTGGTCGCCGAGTCGGCTGCCTTGGCTTCTTCGATGCGGTCGCGCAGGAACCTGTGCAGGGCTTCACGATTGGTGTCGCTGAGATGGGCAGGATCCTTCAGGAGCAGTTCGCGGGCCGCGGCGGTGCCCGGTGGCAGGTCTTTGCCGACCTGCCACCGTAATTGCACGCCGACGTCGGAGGCGGTGCGCACGCGGGACAGGTGTCCGTTCATGGCCTCGACGAGTGCGTTCGCCTGCCGGATTCTGGAAGCGAGGTGACGGCGGGTGTCGCCGGTCAGAGTCTTGTCGAACAGCTCGTGTTCGTGCTGGGTGATGTCGTTGCGGCTCTGGTCGGCTTCGCGACGCAGGATGTCCTTCAGGCCGGCGGCGCCGACGCGGATGCCGTCGACGACGGCGGTGAGGAGTTGGACGTCGCCGTCGGATTCGAGGTCCAGGTCGGCGCGAGCACTCAGGGAGGGGCGGCACTCGTGCACGGATTCGCTGAGGCGGCGCAGGGCGTCGCCGATATTGTTCGCGGTGTGCGGGATGGTCGGCCAGGCGGCGGTCACCTTGCGGGCAGCATCGAGGGCGGTACGAACGCCGGAGCCGGCGAGCAGCTCACCGAAGGCGGCCAGTTCAGGGATTTCGGCGTCTGCGGGCAGGTTTCCGCCGGCGACCTCCCGGAATCGCTGGGCGCTGAGGTCACGTTCTGTGGCCTTGTCTCGATGGGTTTGGGCAGCGGCGCCGGCGTTGATGCGTAGCTCGGCTTCTTCGCCGGTTTCGGCGATCTGGCGAACGCGGGCGGCTTTCAAACCTGTTTCAGTGTTGGCGAGTTCGGTTCGCAGAGTGGCGATCTCGTTCAGCACCTCCCGATATTCCATCCCCACCGAATCTTCGATGGCTTGCAACTGCTCACTGAGGTCACGGAGTTCGGCTTCGGCCCCCTCCTCGCCGGCGGAAGACCGGCGTGCGTCTTCGACTGCACTGTCGGCCCGTTCACCGCTGACCTGTACGTCAGACTCGGCATGCCGCATTTCCCGCCGGTGGTCGAGCCAGGTCTGCGCTGTACTCGCGAACGACTTCAGCACATCGCGCAGAGACTCCAGTGCGGTCCGTTCTGCCGGCAGCCCGCTCTCGGCGCTCAACATGTGGAGATTACGCAGCGCCACCTCCTCGGCCTTCTGCGTGGTCCGCAAGTCGTCGAGTGCCAACCGCACTGTCCGGTCCGCGACCTCCCGGCCGCGGGTCGCATCCGTGAGAGCTGCCTCGGCAAAGCGGAAGATCCTGCGGTCCGGTTGTGCGCGCAGTTCGGTGCCAATCTTCTCGCGCCGGATCGACAGCTCCCGCAGTGTCAGATCGTATTCATCGATGTGCCCTTCGATCTCGGCGATCGTGGACTCGAGTTCGGCGATGCGGCTCTGCCGGTTCCGCCGTCTGGCTTCGGCGCCGATATAGGTCGCCGCCGGTTTGGCCCAGCTGCCGTGCATGTTGCCGATGCGCCAGCGCCCGTCGGCGGCAACCGCCATCGACGGTCCGTCTGCGAGCGTGCTGCCGAAGGATATGGACGCCAATAATTTTCGTACCGACTGGCTGTCCACCTCGGTCCCCTCGAGTGCCGTCAACACGTCAGCAAGCGAGTCACCGCGGGCCGTAGGCAGTGTGTCGGGATCGGCGGAAATATCGTGGCCGATAACTGCACCTCGAGGTCCGACCCAGGCGTCCAGGAGGCCCGACGATTCCAGTGCGGCCTCGATCGTGGCGGCGTCGGTGGGATCGACACCCGGGGCGAAATCGATCAACCGCCATAGGGGTGCACCGGACATGGAGGATCGGTCGGCCGTTCGCCACTCCGCTACGGGCGGGGGAACATCCTGTTCGGACAGCACCTTCGCACGCTCGGTTGCCAAGCGATCTCGCTTGGCAACCAGCTCCTCTTTATCCCGGCGGCAGGCCTCGGTCGCGGCGGCGAGGCTCTCGCGTGCATCCGCGACAGCATCATTCACCCGCGCGGCGAATCCGGTATCCGAATCGGCCGCGGAGACCAAAGATTCGGCGTCCAGCCGCAATTCTGAACAGCACCGCACCCACTCTGCGATACCGTGCCGCAGCGCTTCCAGAGCCCGGTCTCGTTCGTCACCGGCGGTACTCAGTTGCTCGTCGGCGTTGGCCAGGCTCTGGCGGGACTTCTCCACGCGGTCCTCTGCGGCCTCGCCCAACGCCCGCTTCTTCTCGTGCTCCTCGATGCCGCGTTCGACCTGGCGAATCCGATCATCGCGCGCCGCAATGTAATTGCGAAGCAGACTGGAGCTGCCCGAGAGTTCCGAGCTCGCGGCGATCTCGTCGAAGGTGGCGTCCATTCCGCAACGAAGTGCCGCTTGCCGTGCTTCCGTGGCGGCCTGGGCGACGGTTTCCTGCCATGATCGGACGGTCTGCTGGGCCCGCAGATGACGCTGCCCTGCCTTCTCTGCCGCATCACGGTCGCGACAGGCTCGCTCCTGCACCTCGCCGTGCCGTCGCCGTGCTCCTGCCACGTTCGCGCGCAAATCCTCGAGCTTCGCCCCCTCTTGGTAGGCGTGAGATTTGGTCAGTCCCTCCCGGCGCGACTCGAGTCGATCACGCTCGACCTCGAGGTCGAGCACTTCCTGCTGAGTGTCCTCGAGTTGCTGTTCTGCGTTACGGTGCTGCTCCGCGACCACTTTCGCCGTTGCCGACAGACTGTCGAGCTCCGCGCTCACCGAAACCAGCTCCCCGGCATGAGCTCGGAGTACGCGCTGCGCGTACGTGCGCTGCTGATGCGCGAGCTTCGCCACCGCGGCCGATTCCTCATCGAGGCGAGCCAGGCGCTCCCGCTGCGCATCCAGCCGCTCGAACCCCTCGGCGAGATCGGCGAGTTCGTCGGTACCCAAGGGCGGCAGCGCCTTCGACAGCAGTGTCGACAACAGTCCGGGATCGAGGCGCTGGGACAGTTTCGGCATCCGCAACTGCAGGAGCGCGGTGATGAGTGCGTCGTACCGCTGTTCGGACAGTCCCGGAAACAGGGTGGTGCGCACCGCATGCCGGTAGTCCGCGGCATTGTCGTATACGTCGCCGTACTCGCCGATCCGGGCATCGAGTTCGGATTTACCGATCGGCCGATCCGAATCGGTGAGGACCAGTACCCCTTCTTCGCCCGCCTCGCCGATCCGCTGGCTGGTGGTGAAGAAGTCCGGGTGCACGCTGGTGGTACGGCTGGTGGCCTGCAATCGGGCACCGCAGGTGAACCAGCGATCCTGCTGCCGGAATTCGAGCCATACGTAACCGACGCGGGTCACACCCGTAGCGCCCTCGCCCATCAGATTCCAGTGCATCGTTCGTTCGTTGGTACCGAAGGTCGAGAGCCGATTGGCCCGCAGGCTGGCATCGAACAGGAAGGGCAGCAACAACTCCAGTGCCTTGGACTTGCCGCTGCCATTCGCACCGCGCAACAGCAGCCGGCCCTCGTGGAATTCGAACACCTCGCGGTAGTAGCGCCAGATGTTCAAGATTCCGGCGCGAGTCGGCGTCCAGCGAACCTGAGTGGCAGCGGTCATGACGGCTCCTGGGTGGGATCGGCGATACGAGGTTGCTGTACGCGATAGCGCGCGGCGGCGGGCAGAGGCACGACCAGTCCGGCGGCGGTGGTGCGAACCAGCTGGAATTGGGTAAGCACCGCCAGTGCGTCGGCAACCAGGTCGCCGGGACCGTCGTCGGCGCGGTAAGTGCGTGCCCAGCGGGGGAATCGCTGCAACAGTTCCGCCGCGTGGCGGCACAGCTGCTCGACGGTCGTCGGACCTGTCAGTTCCTCCAGTAGCAGCAACGCGGCGACCTTGGCGGTCGCTGCATCATCGGGGAATTTCTGGTCGGTGGACAATGCCTCGGGATCCACGAACATCACCCCTTCGGTCCGCTCTTCCAGGACGAAACCGGCGGTGTCGGCGGCTCGTTTGAGCATCTGGCGTCCGGTCGGGGTCGCAAGGTAGGCGCGTTCGGCGTCGGTCAGGGTGTCGAAGTACAGCACCGGGTCGTCGACCAGTCGGCGAAACACGCTGTGCCGCAACCAGAGGTTGCGTTGTGCATCCGGTACTGCGCTCGCATCCGCATGGCGGCCTGGTGGTTCGGCCGCGGCTCCGTAACGACGCTCGCGCATGATTTCTCCGAGTATCTCGTGCAGCCGAAGCGGCACCTCCTCGGCCGGCACGCCCAATTGTGAGGGCCCCGATGTGGTGACCAGCAGCCGCAGCAACAGTGTGTTGTCGACCCGGTAGAGCACCTTCGCCTGCGTCGAATCGACATAACTGTCCGACGATCCATCGACGGTCTCCAGCACTCCGAAGGACTCCAAAAGTCGCAGGACGTCGACGAACGCTCGCCGCTCCGCCTGATTGACCGGATTGAATCCGCGGATCAACGGTTCATTCGCGGTGGCGGCCGCGACATTGCCGGCCAGGATGCCGATGGTGGTCACCGGAACTGTGCAGAGCTCCGCCGCGACGACACACATCAGCACATACCGGCGGCGGTCGAACGGCGCCCGCTGGGAACGATGCCGCCGGGCCGGACGCGTGGGATCGGCGCTTGTGCGGACCTTGCGCAATCGCGCGTAGCCCACCCGTGGCTCCACGATGAGTCCCCATCCACAGAAGGTGTCGAACCAGGCCGCAATCGGCACCCGGCGACGGCGGACGATGTCGAACCGGTCCGGAGCCGACCCGGCGGTGAGCAGTGGTTCGGCGAGCAGGTAGCGGATGCCGCGTCCTACCTCTTCCTTTTCGGCGATCGCGAGCTGGTTGGTGAGATCGGTCATCGCCGGGCTCCGGCCGCACGAATCTCGACGAGATAGTCCGGGCCGCGAAAAACGCCGTGCGGCAGGGGCAGTTCGGCGACGGCGCCATCTGTCGCAGGCCGCAGCACGATCTGGATGCGGCCGTCGTGTGCCCGGGCTGAGCGAACACCTCCGGGACTCGGTGCCGAACCGAGCGCGCGGCCGATCAAGTCGAGGAGGCGCTGGAACATCGCGTGGTCGAGTTGCCCGAATTCCGACAGCCGCCGGGCGTCGCCGCCGGTATCGAGCATGTCCCAGGCCGCCTGGATTTCCGCGCGCTCGGCAATAGCCCTGGCCGCGCGTTCTTTGCGCAGGGCCGAAACATCGGGGACAGCGCCTGTCCGTCCCATACGTTCGGTCTTGCCCGCGCTGCGCAGCAGCGGCGACACCGGCACACCCGGAGCATCGATCCACGAGGCCGTATAACTCACCAATTCCGGGTCCGGGTGGGCGAGATGAGCATGTCGCGCCGGGCTGAGCCCGAATACCGTGGACCACAGGCGATTCAGGTCGTCTTCGGCCGGGATGATCGAGAACCAGCGAGCGAGTTCACGGAAGTCTGCCACGGCATTACTGGAGCGGCGGCGCGATTCGGCGAGGCGATCGAGCACCTGCAAGAGCGTGACGATAGCCCGCCGTCCCACGTGTCTCAGCTGATCGATACGCGGCGCGGCCCCATCTGCGGGCAGGAACCAGGCGCGCAACCCCGCCCAGCGAGCCCGGCGTTGCTCCAGCCAGGCCGGGCGGGGATCGTTCCCACTGAACGCGGGCAGGTCGGCACCGGCCAACGCCCGTTGCTGCAGCCGGGCGACACCGAAATCCTCGAGCTGCCGGATCCGGAGCGCGATAGTGTGTGCGCGGATATCGAGATCATCGAGAAACTCCTGCAGGTATGCGACCGTGGCGGCCTTGACTTCGTGGAACACCGCGAGATCCACGCCGTCAGCACGCAGCAGGCGCTGCAACTCGCCGTTGAATTGCTTTGTCCCGGAACGCAATGCTTCCAAGTGGCCCTCCAGCTCGGCCAGCACCACGTAGACCTGCCGGTCGGTGCCGGACTCCACCACCCGGATCAGGTCGGCCAGCCGATCGGCGATCGCGTCCAGCACCGCGGTCTGCAAGGCACCGCTCGAGGCAAGGACGGTCAAGGCGTGCACAACTCCAGCGAAGGCCGCCTCCCCCATCTTGGTGAGCGAATACAGCAGATTGCGGCGTTCGTAGTCGAGGGCAGTGCGGTAGTTCTCCGAATGATTCTGGATGACATCCACCAGATTCCAGGCCCGCAACTGGTCCAGCGCCTCGGCCAGCTCGTCGTCGGCGACCGGTTCGAGCCGTCCAACCGAAGGCAACCGGGAACGCAGATTGTCCAGACTCAGTGCGGTCTCGAGATGTTCGTTCGCCTCACCGAACGCATGCAGTACCGCCATATACAGCCCCGAACGCTCTGCGCCGGTGAACCGGAACATTTCCGGCGGGACTCGAATCGGGTCCATGCGGCGTCTCCCCTCGATCAGCAACCACGGTAACGCCGGGCACCGACAGTTACGGAGCCAGATCGTCCAAGAGGATCCCAACGACCCGTTCCTCTGGCACCGAGATTCCGGTTTGCCGCATACGCACAGCCAGATCGCTATCCCAGGGGGCTTCCGATACCCTGCCGACCGGCGGCCCGCCCGTACCGACCGACGCCAGGTAGTCCGCGGTCCCCATACGCCAGGGCTGTGCTCCGGTCCGGGCGATTACATGGGCGGCGATCCGCAAGCCCTCACCGTCGAAATCGCCGTGGTATTCCAACCGGGCCCCCGCGGCGGCCAAGAGGTCCAGGAGCCGAATGCCGGCGCTGGACGGCCAACCAGCGGTGCACACGATCGGCGAGCAGACAGGCCCGAATCGTCGCAGCGCGGTCGCGAGAACGCTCGGGTTCTCCACCACCCGAACCACTTCCGGCACCGCACCGAGTTGCTGTGCACTGCGCACCTGCTGCAGCGTCAGCGAGGCAGCCGAGCCTGCGGCTACGCAGGCGCCGAGCACAGCGTCCAGCACCGATCCGGGTTCCGCCACACGCAGTCCGGCGGTGAGAACCGTGGACGAGAGTTCGTCGTCCGCCACGCCTGCCATGTCCCAGAAACCGCGCACCCCGACAGCATCACCGGGCATATCACAGTCGTGGATTACTGCCAGCGCACGGATAACGATCGCCTGCAACCGTGTTCCGTTGTCCAAGGCGTGTGGATCGCGCACCGTCTGTTCCGCGAATACCGGGAGCGCCGTCCCTGGTGCGGGTATAGCCCGGAGTACTGCCAGCGCGTCGGCGAGCAGGTCCCGCGTCTTGTCCACCGATCCCCCGACGATGCCTGCACGTCGCATGATGCGGGTCCATTCCCGCAGCGCCGGTTGTGCGCGTACCACCGGATGTGTATCCAGCCAATGCCACAGCTCTCGCCGCCGATCCGCCTGTTCGGCACGAGCTGCCGATCGATTCTCGATCGGTCCGACAAGCCGTTCCACAACCTGACGCGCGGTCATGCCCACGGCCTCTGCCAATGCGGAGTCGAGCTGATCGACACGGACGTTGCAGATCTCGGTCGGCAGCGCGGCCATGCCCAGCAAATCGGCCAATGCATCACGCTCGGCCACATTCATCGGCCCGACCCGAACCGATGTCACCATGGTGCCGGATCCGAATCGTCGATGCAGTGCTCGCCAGACGATCATCAAATCGGTTGAGAGCCCGACCACCGTCCCGCGCGTCATAGGCACCAGTATCCGGCATGGAGCGGTGGCTGTACCTGGCCTGTCCCCGGTGAATATTCTACTGGGCGCATTCCCTGGAGACGGCAAGTCGTGGGAGCCGTGGAATGTCGGTAGAAAAGGAATTCAGCGTATCGCGACCGGATACAACAATATCCCTGGCTATCTGGAAATCCTGTCGATGTGGTGCATCTGGTAGAGGTCGATGTGGTCGGTCCGCAGTCGCCGGAGCGAGTCCTCGCAGGCGCGCCGGATATTCAGTGCCGACAGGAATTGTTCGTTGGGCCGGTCTCCTGTCGGCAGGTACACCTTGGTGGCGAGGACGGTCCTGTCGCGACGGCTGTCGCCGGTGGCGAACCATCGGCCGATGATTTCTTCTGTGCTGGTCTGCCCCGGCCGGGTGCCGTAGACGTTCGCGGTATCGAAGAAGTTGATGCCGTGTGCGTGCGCACGATCCATGATCGTGTGACTGTCGGCTTCGGCGGTTTCGGTCCCGAAGTTCATGGTGCCCAGCACAAGTCGTGACACCGACAGGCCGCTGCGGCCGAGGCGGGTGTATCGCATGGTTTCCAGCCTTCAGACGGTCGGGCCGAATTGGCCGATGAAGCGGGCGGTGAACAGGTCCGATCCCTTGTACTCCGCCACCATCGCGGCCGGTGCGACGAACGGCCCGTCGGGCGAAGGCAGTTGTCCCACACCGCCATGGGGACCGAGCGGCAGCAGGATCATGGGGAACGGCAGCGGATGGTAGGTGGCGGTGGGCTGCTCACCGTTGAGCTGCGCGGTGATGTTCTGCGCCACGATCTCCGCGTGCTGCATCGCGTAGCCGGCCATCTTGGCCTCGGCGATATCGGTGATGTCGCCGACCGCGTAGACGCGGTCGTATCCCTGAACAGCGAGGAACTCGGTCACCGGAACCTGGCCCTGTGGTGTCAGGGTGGTGAGTTTTCCGTCTGCCAGGTAGCCGCTGTTGGTATGCACGCCGTGAGCGCGGAACCAGATGTCGGCGGTGATCTCCTCGCCGCCGGTGGTGGTGACGGTGAAGGTCTCCGCTCGCCCCGGTCCGGTGCTCGGCGAAGTCGTCAGACCGACGCCGAGCCGCACCTCGACACCGAGGGCGTCGAGCTGGCCGCGTAGATCGTCGACCATCTCCGGTTCGAAGCCGGGCAGCAGCTCCTCGGACGGGTCGATGATGGTCACGTGTTTGTCGGGCCAGACTTCCTTGATCTCCCCCGCCAATTCCAGGCCGACGGGACCGGCGCCGAGAATCAGCGACCGGTCGGCTTGCCGTAGTTCCTTGTGCGTGCGGTGCAGGTCGTCCATTGCCGCGCTGACCGAGTCGGAACGGGGCTTGGCCGGGTAGATGTAGCTCGAGCCGGTGGCCAGAACCACGCAGTCGGCCGCGATCCGCTCGCCCGAGATCAGGGTGACACCGCCCGTGCCCGCGTCGGCAAACCCACCCTCTATCGGTGGTGGCCCTCCAAAGGTGCGCTGTACCTCGACGTCCTCCAGGACAGGGTGGTCGACCCCTATATCGTCTGGCCCGACACCGGCGATTTCATCGCCGATCTGCGGACCTGGATCCGCGGCTTCGCGCGGATGTTCGCCGATCCGGACCTGCGGCAACTGCCCATCGGAGTACTCGGCACCGCCCAGCACGATCCGGACTTGGCCACCATGCTCCGCGAACGAATCCACGCGCCGCAGCGGGCCAAGAACCTCGAGCGGATCGCCGCCGCGCAGCACGCCGGGCAGCTCCCCCGGCTGGACCCGGTGATACTCGAAGAACTTCTTGTCTCCCCACAGTGGTATCGGCTGCTCGTCTCCGGAGAGCCCTTCACCGTCGAGTACGCCGATACCCTCGTCGACACGGTTCTCGCTCTACGCGCCACGTCGGATCATTCTTGAACAACCCCACTGGCGCGGCCGGACGCTCTACCAACGCGATATGCCACTCGCCCTCGCGGTCCTGGATCTCATCGGTCACTGGGGCGGGATAGACGGTGCGCCACCGTGCGATCGCTTGGTGAACTGTGACAAGCGGGTCGTGAGAGGCGTTCGAGGCGTGCAGGTATGCGACATGTACGGGTTGCCGCACTTCGATCCTTCGGTTGGAGTGCGATGACTCGCACTCCGATGCGTGACAGACGCCCGCCGGCCGCGGCCCGCGGCCGACTCGATCGAGCCATCCATTGACCTGGTAATTTGCCTACACCTGTCGCACGTCACCACGATGGACGGACGGACGACTGATGATTTAGCATCGCCCTATGAGTGAAAACGGGGGGAACGTTCCAGCTCCTGGCCAGGGGTTTTCGGTTGTTCCAGAACAGGTACGCAACGTCGGGACCTATATCTACGGATTGGCCGACACCCTTTCCGGCGCTTTGGATTCCGCCGCCACCGACGTCGCCGAACTCCTGAACGACAGCTGGACCGGAGACTACGCCGACGAATTCTCCGAAGGCTGGGACGACGTCCACGACGGCGCCCGACAGATCTTCGCGGCCCTTACCACCATGGCCGAGAAACTCGGCGTCACTGCCGAAACTTTCGCCACCGTAGACCAGAACAGCGCCGACGCACTCGGCATCCCGAAGCTGAACTGGTCGTAACGCTCATGGCCTCACAATTCTCGGTCGACCTCGACCACCTGGACCAGATCGTCACCCGCCTCACCGCACTCGCCGGCTTCATCGGCGACCACCTCACCGACATCCAGCAACGCGTCACCACCCTGCAAGGCACCGGTTGGGAAGGCGTCGCCGCCCGCGCCTACGACGACGCACACCGCGAATGGATCACCGGCGCACAAGAACTCGTCGACGGCATCCGCGAAATGAGCGACGCCGCCAAACAAGCCCACACCGCCTACACCCGCGCCTTGGACCTCAACGGCCGGATGCTGCAAAGCGGGCAGTAGATGATCGTCGACTGGCAGACCTACTACGACGCCGCAAAAAAGTGTCATCAACTCGCCGACGAACTGCGTAAAGCGGATAAACCGGTACACGACGCCGTCCGCAACGATTGCGTCGGCATGGCCGGCGACGCAACCGGATGCAAAGAGTGGGGCGAGTCCTACGACAAAGCCGCCCACCACACCCTGCAAGCATCCGCCAGCCTCGCCAACGCTCTCACGAACTACGGGGCTGTGCTCTACGCGCACGGCTACAACTGGGGCGTCGCCAACAAATCCAACCCGCCCCCGCCCCAACCCGATATCAGCCAGGTCGGCGAATACACCGTTTCCCTGCCGACCTCGGTCCCCAAAGACGGTGGACGCGGCTTCGAACACCACGGCGGCGTCAAGGAATTCTTCGACAAACTCATCCTCGAGGTTGCCAGCAAATTCGGAAAACTCCCCAACGCCGATGCCGCCAAACTCAGTAAGGCACACACGACCTGGAACACCTTCGCCAACCACGAGACCCTCAACGGTGCCGCGGCCAGCATCTCGTCCATCTCCGGACTGTTCGACGGCATGGACGACGCTGCCAACCGGCAGCTGATCCAAGACCACTTCGCCACCCTCAAAACCGGCGCCGACAACGTCGTGGCCGGTGCTCAGAACATTGCCGCACCCGTCGGCCAATACCACGACGCCACTGTGTCTTTCGGTAATGACACCGCGACCAAAATCAACTGGCTCGAAGCAGGCATCGCCGCGGCCGCCGTCGCCGGAATCGCTCTCGCCATCTTCACCGTCGGCATGTCGGTCGAAGTCGCCGGCGAAGGCATCGCGGCCGCCGTCACCGCCACCATCGGAGCAATCGAAGAAGCGTTCGCCTCCAGCGCCATGGCCGAAATCCTAGGCTTCACCGCCCTCGCCGTCACAGCCGTCGCCGCCGTCAAAGCCTTCCAAGCCGTGCCTGTCGACGACCTCGAAAAGAACGCAGTCAAGCTCGCCGCCATCATCGCCATGAAAGTCCTCATCGATGACAACAGCGGCACAACCGATGACCTCGGAGAGTCGGACAAGGCCGGCCAGACCACCCCAACCGACAGGATCAAGGAGCACCTGACCGACAGAGACCTGGATGCCGCACGGCGAGAGCTCAACGGTGAGGTCGTCGCTACGAAACCCGACGGCACGCCATGGGATCATGTGAACGAAGTCAAAGACGCACAGAACGGGTTGATCAAGCGCATCGGTCAGCTCAATCGACGATTGAGCTGGCCCGGTCTTTCCTCGGCGGAACGCCCGTTGGTGGAAGCTGAGCTATCAGAGGCAAGTCGCCTGCTGGACCACAGCGAGCAATTCGTACCGCGGTAGGAATTCAAGAGAATCGAATTGAGGGTCATGACCGAGCACGACGGAGACAAACTCACACTTGAAAAAGCCGAGGGTGCGGTGTGGCCCGACCCTCCGGCCGATGCCACGCGGGTGATGAAATCTGTCTACGCTCTGCGGAAGAAACCCATCCGAGCACTCAGTCCCGAGGACCTCCGAGTACTGCTGACACAGCGGGTTGGCGTAGATCTGATTATTCCGCGCGCACTCGAGCTACTGGAGCAGAATCCTCTGCTGGCCGGCGACTTCTACCCGGGCGACGTGCTCTGCGCCGCGCTGAGGGTCGATAAGAACTTCTGGCTCGCTCATGACGATGCGACCGCACGCCTTCGCACTGTAATTCAGAATTTCGAGCAACTGGAGGATCTCGATATCTACTTTCCAGAGGATGACGACATATGGGAGTCGATCAGTGGATTGCGAGAGGCCGATATCCTGACCTAAGAGTGGCGAAGAAATGCGCTCCGATGCGTGGTGTTCAGGGAAGCAACCCGAATGACCGGATGCGCCGTCCGCCTGGACTCGGTCCGAGATTTGATCACTGCATGGAAACTATGAGGACATAATTCCGAACACTGACAGTGCGAGCCAGGCCCAGTTTACCGAACATGAGTTGAAGCAACTTAAAAGCAATTCGCTTGCGATGACATCCGGCGAACGTCGCGACGCGATCAGGTTGGCCGACTCATGGACGGCCCATGTTGAGAAGATCGACCGAGATCGAGCACTTCCTTGGAGCGATCGAACGGTATGGAATGAGTATGACCTCTGCGCAACGTTGGCGATTCGCGATTATCTGGATGCCGCAATAAACAACCTTCCCGCCCCCCTGGCAGTGAAAGTGTCGAAGTATTCCGCCGGTTCCGACAGGAGATACCGATCCATTACGGTGACTGACTCAGGAAAACGAATGGCCGCAGTCGCCGAAGTCGATCCGTCGGGCCGAGGATGGTGGTGGTATCGAGTGCCGGATTCCGGGCCGATCCTCGAAGACCTGACCCGCTGGAACCGATTCGAATCCGAATAATCAACAGAGCAGCGCCGGGATATTCGGGGAATAGCTCACCGACGATATCGACCGCTTTGCAAACTCGGGCTCGTTCTATGAGCTGGAAGGTAATTGAGGAATGTTCACATAACCGATCGTTGGGGAACGGTCCTGAACATGTATCCCATTTAGGAGAAAATTTGTCCATCGACATATACATCGAGAATCAGATCCACGAGCGGATCGAGCGCATCACGGGCCAAGCTCCGGAAACTCTGACAGAGTATGTGCTGAAAGCGCCCATCGGGTCGATGATCCGAGGAATACACAAATACGCAGATACGATGTTCAACTCGTATCAACTGACCTTCCTGCTGGATGAACTCGGCACCATGTCTCCACATGATGAGCAAGAGCAGGAGATGATCGACACCTTGAAAACAGCCGCAGAGCAGGCTATCCGACGAAACGGCTATCTCTGGTTCAGCGGAGACTGATGGACCACTGTGGAGACGGACCCGGCGGTCCTGCCGAAGAAGGACAAGAAGTGGCCCGATGAGTCGCCGGGCCGGCTTTCCTCTACGACGTAAGGTCGGACGCACTGACCGCACTGGGGCGACAGCGCCCGGACGAGGCGTATCTCCGGCATTCGGATGCGATAGCACGAGTGAGCCCCGGTGATCGCAGCAGCCCGCGATCGGCATCCGATGGTGGAATAGCTCGAGGGCTGCAAGAGGTTTCGCCGTGCTTCCACTGCCAGTGCCTCGTCCAGGATGTTGCTGTGGTCGAAAAGTTCCGATCATCTTCAGCATTGAGCAATTTCGGTCAGGCGCATGTGTCGTAGTACATGTCAGCGTGGGCGGATGGCGACATGGAAAGAAATCGAGGACGCGGTACCCGAGTTAGCCTCGATCTTTCGCCGGGCCTTCGGCCCGGCGTGATCGGGTTCGGATTGGTGTTTTCGGATCGTATCCGGGCGGGTGGGTGTGGTTGAGCGGCCCGGGTCATCGGGCTGGCTGCCGGGTTCCACGAGCCCGGTGGTGTCCTTCCGCGGTTGTAGGAGTTGGTTGTTGCTGGTCAGGTTGCTTCCAGGCGGGTCATCGCGGTGCGGAGCAGGCCGGTGGCCGGGGCTGATCGGGGTAGGTGTAGCCGGGTTTTTCGGGCGTGGCGTGCGATGCGGCCGGGTAGTGAGAACAGGTGCAGGCGCAGGGTTTTCGGTTCCCATCGGCGGGCATCGTGGTCGGTGAGTGCCAGCATCTGCATCCAGGCGGTCAGATCGAGCGCGAGCGCGACCAGCGCGAGCCAGATCTGATTGGCGGCAAAGGATTTGAATGGCAGGTTGCGCATCCCGGTGTTCTTGCCAGCGCGGATACGATCCTCGCAGCGAGCCCGGCGGCGGTGGCGCAGCTCGAGATCTGGGATCTGCCCGCGGCGGGTGTTGGTGACGAACGCGGTCAGCCGCAGCCCGTCGACGTCGGTGAACCGCAACTGTGCCCCCGGATGCGGGCGTTCCTTCCGCACGATCAGCCGCATCCCCGCGGGCCAGCCGGACAGGTCGACCATGCCGGTGATCTCGGCGACCCACGCGCCGGCGCGAACGTTCCCGTCGGGGTCGTAAGCGGGAGTCCATACCCTCTTCGGCACCAGGTTCACGGCCTCGACCAGAGTGTCGGTGAGGGTGAACCCGAGCGAGTACTGCATCCGCCTCGCATGGCAGTACTGCACGAATTCGTGGGTTCCACCGCCGGAATCAGTGCGCACCAATACTTTCCGCCCGGCCCGCCACGTTGGCCGCCATGGCAGCTGGGTGAGGGCTTCGTGCAGCACCTGCTTGTGGTCGACCGCGGTATTGCTGCCGGAGTTCCCGGGCCGCAACATGATCGCCGCTGGCTCGCCGGTGCCGTCGGGACCGTGGTCGATGAACGCGCACAGCGGATGGAACCCGAATCCTTTCTTCCAGGTCGGGGTGGCCTTCTCCTTGTCGCTGTGCGCGTCGAGCAGGGTCGCATCCAGATCGATGATCAACGGATTGTCCGCGTCGATCCCGTGATCAGGTGCTGATCGCCCGGCGCGTTTCCACACCACCGCTCGGGCGGCGGCGCGCGCTGATGCTATGGCGGACAATGCTTTCGGCACGTCCTCGGCCAGGGCCGACACCAGCCGCGATACCGTCGGATCCGACGCGACCGACCCGAACACCCCAGGCTGGGTGCGCAACAGCGACACATCCGCAGCGCAGTCACCTCCCGCCGCGACCGCGATCGCCAGGTCCAGCACGATCTTGCCCGGATTGTGTGTCGAGAGCGGTTTGCGCCACGGGGACAGGGCTTGCGACAGACCCTTGACCAGCCCGATCTTCTCCGCTGTGCGCACCAGCAACAACGTGCCCGCCTGCGACACCAGACCCGACCCATCCCCGTCCACGGCCAGCCGCGGATACCACGTAGACTCACGCACCGAAAAGGTGTTTCCTTCTTCTGCTGATTCGACCCTAGACAAGCCGAATTATCGCAGGCTGGAACACCTTTTCGCACATCCAGAGCGCCAGCGACTCAACTACCGTGAATGGCGCAGGTTAGTGCGTTTGCGGTGCGGGCACGGTTCGAGGCGACCAAACACCACGTGCTTGACACGCTGCGCAAGGACGGCTCACCATGTCAGTGGCACCGTAGTGGACTTCGACGGAGACGAGATGCGGCTGGGGTCGATGCCGGATGCCGTGAAGGCCCGCGACTTGCAGCGCGACGGTCGTTTCACGATCCATGCCAACCCTGGCGACGTTCGATGAGCGGCGGCGACGGAAAGGTCGCGGGGATCGCGGTCGAGGTCCGAACGAGGGGTCGCACTTGTTCCGGTTGGATATCCGCGAGGTCGTGCACACGACGGTGGAGGACAACCAGATGGTGATCCGGTGGTGGGCGCCGGACGGCGGGCTGCGCGAGATCCGGCGGTCGTAGCCGCGGTCGAACTTCGCTGTAGCGGCGCCAGGAGGCCTGCAGACGACTCACCACGCGTCGGAAGTCATACGCTCAGAAAGTCCGCATCAGATCCGCCCGGCACAGCTTCACACCGATACTGTTGAGCGACTGGAAGATTCGGTGGACGTAGCCGTTGTTGTGTTGGTGGAGATGGCGGCTGAGTGGTCGGCTGGTTTCGAGGTGGGGCGGTTCGCTCACCGGTTTCCCCGGGTGAAGTCGCGGCGGCGGATGCGGTCGTATGTGCGGGGCCTGCTCGGTGAGACCGAACGCAAGAATGGGCGGAGCCTGGCGGAGGCGCTCGGGTTCCGGCGCGGATGCAGCGGTTGCCGAACTTCTATGCCTGAGATGTCGATGGGCTGCGTGACGATGTTCGTACCGCGCGGCACATCCGGCTCGAAGATCCACATCCTGTTCCGACCGCGCGGGAACCCCTCTGTCGGTGGGTATTTCGGCTGCCAAGTCATCCACATGAGACACGGCCCCAGTGATCTGACTCAGATTGACTCGATGGGTGCCGGCGTCTTCGCCGGTGGTACCAGTGCATGCGTGGCCGACCCTAGCCGGCAGGCCACGCGCTCGGACTTCCCGCTCGCACGTAGTCGACGTACTCGTCCATGCCGAGGCCGCGGTTCATCCATCTGCTCCGGGCTGCCCCGGTCAGTGACTCCGCCATCTCGAGCGCTCCCAGCGGCTCGGATGCGACCCCGAGCTGGCAGAAGGGCATGTCCTCGTCGTCCTCATGAGGGAAAAGGAACGATGGAAGCGCGTAGAGGTTCCGCTGTCCCTGGTAGCCGTTGGCCCGATCCACGCCGCCGAACAGCGTGAGCACGTAGCCCTCCTCGCGTGGCCAGATCTCCACCCATGGAAGCCCCGCTCGCCGTTGTGCTCCTTCGGTCCGAGGAACTGCTCGATCTCTGCTCCACGACGCAACGCCCCGATAGCGAACGATTCCACTAGATATCGCATGCCTCCACGGTAAACAGGAGGTCTGACAGCCGACGTCGATCAGACCGCCCAGCGAACATCACGGTGTGACGCAAGTTGATACGGGGCAGCCTGCGCCGCCGGTGTAGAGATGGGCGGGTTCGCCTGAGCACGACGAGCCGCAAGCGCCGAACGACTGCGGCATGATCGCGCTGACCGTCCCGGAACTCCAGCGGCTCCTTCCCGAACAGCACGATAGGAAAAAGAGATGGAGAAGCCTGTCTCGGCCGGTCCACTTGGCGCCGAAGCCACCAGGCTCAAGCCCTCTGGTACCACCACCGTCGACGGTACGCGCTTATCGTGTAACCCGATGTGAGATCACGAAGTCCGACCGTCGTACTAGGTCGTGCTTCGAGGACCGCCGATGGGGTGGAGCCGCCGCGCGGTGCCACCCCATCAGAATGTTCAGGGACGTGACGATCAGGTTCGACACTCACGAAAGCGGACCACGGCGTCCGCCCTCACAAATTCGACACACCCAAGTCGTCCCTCCGACCTCGGCCCCCGCCGATCCCGCATAGCCGCTCGTACCTCGTTCTTCAAAATCTTCCCGACCTTCGACCGCGGCAGCTCACCCCACACCTCAATATCCTTGGGCGCCTTCACACTCCCGATCCGCTGCTTGACGAAGGCGATGATCTCGAACTCCGGAGCGTCGTGTCCAGGCCGCATTTCGATTGCGGCAGCGACACGTTCACCCCATTTCGGATCCGGGAGTCCCACGACCGCGGAGTCCTTCACAGCGGGATGCGCGAGTAAAGCCTGTTCGACTTCCGCCGAGTACACATTGAACCCACCGGTGATGATCATGTCCTTCGCCCGGTCGACCACGAACAGGTATCCCTTGTCGTCCAGGTAGCCGATATCGCCGGTGTGATGCCAGCCGAAGGCGCTGACCTCGGCCGTCGCCTCGGGATTGTTGTGATACCCGTCCATGACCAGTGGTCCGCGGACCACGATTTCACCGCGCTGTCCGGAAGGTAGCTGCATGCCCTTCGCGTCCATGATGGCGACGGTGGTGAGCGGTGTCGGGCGGCCTGCCGAGGTGAGGAGTTCGGTCGCCACCGAGCCGTCGGGGCGGAAGTGGTCGGCCGGGGCCAGGGTGGCGATCATGTTGGGGGCCTCGGTCTGTCCGAACAGTTGCCCCAGGACGGGCCCGATCCGCTCCAGGGCCTGTTCCAGGCGGCTCGGTGACATCGGGGCGGCGCCGTACCAGAGGCATCGCAGTGAACTCAGGTCGCGGTCGTCCAGGCTCGGGTGGTCGAGGACGCCGTAGATGACTGTGGGTGGGAGGAAGGCGTGGGTGATGTGGTGCCGTTCGATCAATGCGAGGAATTCGCCGATATCGGGGGACGGCATGATGACGATTTCGCCGCCCAGGCTGAGGATCGGGAAGGCGAGTACTCCCGCTGAATGTGTCAGTGGCGCAAGGGCCAGATACCTCGGGCGTTCGCCGAACGGGTAGCTCATGAGGGCGAGCGCGGTCGAGGTCATCATGTTGTTCTCGGTGAGGCGCACGCCTTTCGGCCGTCCGGTGGTGCCGCCGGTGCCGGCCAGCATGCACAAGCCGTCGTCCGGTCGGCGCGTCTGGTCGGGTTGTGCTGGATGTGCGGCGAGCCAGTCGTCGAAGCTCGCGGCCCACTCGACGTCGCCGTCGAGGCAGACGAGCCATTCCAGTTGCGGGAGGTTGCCGCGGATCCGGTCGACGAGGCCGGCGAACTTCTCCTGGAAGAACAGCAGCCGGCATCCGAAGAGGTCGAACAGTTGCCGGTTTTCCTCGGCTTCGTTGCGCGGGTTCACCGGACACCACACCGCACCCGCCCGCGAGATGCCGAAAACACAGGTCAGTGCGAGGGGATCGTTGGCCGACAGCACGGCTACGCGATCGCCCGCCTCGACGCCGGTGTGTTGCAGCGCGCCGGCGATGTGGACGGATCGGTCGAGGACTTCGCCGTAGGTGGCGGTCACGCCGCCGGTCGTGAGGCAGGGTGCCGCACGACCGAGCGACGCGCCTTTGTCGAGATAATCTGCTAGTCGCATCGTCGGCCTCAGCGGTGGACCGAAACGATCGGGTCCAGTACGAGGCCGAACGACCGCAGTGTTCCGAGCAGTTCGCGGTGGCCGAATGCCTGGCAGCTGGAAGCGAATCCGACCCGTCGCGGTGGCTGTTGCAGCAACTCCGCGGCGGCGTGCACGTTGAGCAGCGCGGTCTGTTTGTAGTTGCAGTTGCCGTGGATCACGCAGTGCGCGCGACCGAGCGGTCCGGAGGCGTACACCGAGTCCAGAGATGTGTTGATCCGGGGGTTCTCGCGTGGCGGCATCTCGCTGCGAATCGCGGCGGACTGCTCGTCGATGATCCGGTACTTCTCTTCCTCGGACTTGCCCTCCATCTGCTGCAGGGCCGCGGCCACCAGCACCGGAACACCTTGCATCAGTGGGCGATTGAACACGCCGCCCAGAGCGCGCGCGTTGGCGACGCGCGGATCGTTCTTGAACCACACCGGATGTGAGGTGCCGCCCCACGGGAGCGCCAGGCCGAGGTCGTGCTGGCCCGGCACGCTGACGGTGTAGAGGCCCTCCTCGGGCGGCCATTCGACGTACTCGTTCTGTTCGAGGTAGTACGCCTTGGCGAAGGCCGCATTGGTGAGGATGGTGTTGGTGGAGGCAACGGTGGGATGGCCTTTCCAGAACACCTGGATGTCGAGGGTGTCGAGGCCGGGGTTCTCCAGGCAGATATTCGCGGCGATCTCACCGATCGTATACATCTGGGCCAGCCCGGGCGTGAGAAGTAAACCGCGCGAGGCGAATTCGGCGCCGTACTGTGCCTCGGCGTCGATCATCCAGTTCTGTTCGCCGTTGGTGTCGGTGTAGTGTGCACCGATCTCCAGGCATGCCTGCACGACCTCGTGGCCGTAGCGGGCGAAGGGGCCGACAGTGTTCAGGACCACGTCGGCGCCGCGGAACGCCTCGGCCAGGGCGGCGGCGGTGTGCTGGACCTCGACGATCTCGTAGTCGGCGGTGTCGATGCCGGGTACCGCGTCGACGGCTGCCTTGACTCGGGCGTCGTCCCGCCCGGCGGCCAGGAACGGAATGTTGTACTCGCGCAGGTACTCACAGATGAGGCGGCCGGTGTAGCCGGAGGCTCCGTAGACGACGACGCGCTTGTGGGTGGGCATGGCTGAACTCCTCGGGAGGTTGGTATCGAATGCTCGGAAATGGCTGGGCTACATGCCCATACCGCCGTCGACGGGTAGTCCCGCACCGGTGATGAATTTCGCGGCATCGGAGGCGAGGAAGACGACGGCGTCGGCCATATCGTCGATCTGGCCGAGGCGCCCGAGCGGGGTCAATTCGGCAACGGCTTGCGCGGCGGCCTCGGGCGAGGGGAACAGGCCCAATTCGGCACAGTCGACGGCGAGCTTGTTGCCCATCGCGGTCGGGGTCAGGGCCGGATAGATGGAATTGACCCGCACGCCGTAGCCGAGTTTGCCGGATTCGGCCGCGGCGACCCGGGTGAGACGGTCGATGCCCGACTTGGTGGCCGAGTACATGCTGATGCCCGGGAACGCGATCGTCGCGGCGACCGACGCGATGTTGACTATCGCTCCCCCGTTCCCGGCCACGCCGCCGGGGCGCATGGCGCGGAACGCGTGCTTGATTCCGAGGGCTGTGCCGAGCAGGTTGACATTCAGCATCTTCGAGGCCGCGGCGGGATCCAGATCGACCAGCAGATCCGTGACCTCGATACCGGCGTTGTTGACCACGATGTCCAGGCCGCCCAGGGACTGCACCGCCGTGGCGACCGCCGCCTCCCAGGCGGCGTCATCGGTGACGTCGAAGGCTACGAATTCGGCTTTGCTCCCCGACTTCCGGAGGGATTCCACGGCCTGATGTCCGCTGTCCACGTCGATATCGCCGATTGCCACCGAGGCGCCGGCCGCCGCGAGCGCCTGCGCCATTCCCGCTCCCAGCCCTTGCGCCCCGCCGGTCACCAGTGCGGTGCGGCCGGCCAGGTTGTAGCTCGTCATATCCCTACCTCTTCGTTGAATTCACCGGCACCGAGAACCGGCGAGTGCGATATGCGACACAGCCATCGAGCGATGTGTCGCAGGCCACACTAAGTGGAAATCTTGACAGTCGTCAAGACTTCTCTTGACAGTCGTCCAAAATTTTTTGGACAGTCGTCAAACGTGCGCTGTACGGGCGCGGTTACACTCACTACGCAGACAGATATGACGTGACCCGGCTGACAGGACTCAACGTGACGCAGGTCGCCGACCCCAAGGCTCGAGTGGAAGAACGCGCGCGCGACAAGTTCGAGGCGCGGCGTACCGAGCTGGCGCAGGCCACCCTGCACACGTTGGCCGAGCTCGGCTACGCGCGTACCAGCCTGCGTGAGATCGCCCAGAACTCCGAGTACTCCCACGGCGTCCTGCACTACTACTTCTCCGACAAGCTCGACCTCATCACCCACGCCGTGCGCCAATACGAGGCGATGTGCGTGACGCGATATGACGAGGTCGTCGCTTCCGCCGAGAGTGCCGACGAGCTGCACGCCGAGTTCGCCGCGACCTACTTCGGCACCCTGCGGGCCGATGCCGCCATCCACCGGCTCTGGTACGACCTGCGCAACCAGAGCCTGTTCGACGACTCCTTCCGCGCCGATGTGCTCGACATCGAGGCTCGTCGCGAGGAGATGATCTGGCGGGTAATCTCGCGCTACTGCGAATTGGCAGGCGCGGCACCGGCTTTGTCGTCCGCTCTCGCCTACGTGATGATCGACGGGATCTTCCAGCGCGCGCTGCTGCACCACATTGCCGGGCGGACAGCGGAGACCGACGCGGCGGCCGATCAGCTGGATGCGGTATTCGCGTTGGTGGCCAACCACTCTGGTTGAGGCACAATGGCGACACCACCGACCACGTGCACGACCATGTCGAGCGTAAATCCGCACGCACGGCGCAACTTTCGCGGTGAGGGAAAATCCACGTCTGCGAGTGGTCGCCCCAGAACGGCAGCCAAGGCTCGAGGTCCCCTTCGCGATGGGCTGTTTGCCCGGTTCAACACCCTGGGTTAATCTCGGTTCACACCGCGTGGGCGCGAGGGGGAAGTCGTGGATCTGCATCAACTTCGGTATGCGAATCCCGGCAGCTGGCAGGCTGCTGCAGACGATCTGCTGGCTGCGGCGAAGGATTGCGAGGAGGCTGTGGCCGAGATCCATGGGAATGGGACTCGGCGGCTCGAGGAATCCTGGACCGACTATCTGGGCGACATTGTGCGCGGGCGGATTTCCGATGTCACCGGGAAGCTCGAAGAGGTCGGTGTACTGCTCCGGGGCGCCGTGACGGCTTTGGACACGCTGGAAGACGCTGCGAGAATTGCGCAGGCACAAGCCAGTTCGGCGATCAACGCGGGAACGGTGGCGGGTCTGCAGCTGGAGGGTGATGTTCTGGTCGTCCCGGCCGGTCATCACGATCCAGATACCGCCGCAGTGAGCGATGCGCTCGATGCCATTCGCGAGACCCTGCCGCAGGGCCAGCCGCCGGAAGTGGTGAAGGCATGGTGGGACTCACTGCCCGTCGGCCGGCGCAAGCAGCTCATGCTGGCGGTGCCGGTCGAGCTTCACGATCTCGGTGGCATGCCCGACAGCGTGAAGAAAGGGCTCGAGGGCTCCAACGGCTACAACGCGGTCATGGCGGTGCAGTTCGCTCGTGACCACGCGAACGACACCTCGATCGACAAGTTCGAAAACAACTGCGCGAATTTCGTTTCCACCACCTTGGCGTCGGCCGGCCTGGACTACAAAGGCAATACGACCACGGATTCGGACGGCTGGGGCCGCAGCCGAGCGGCCGGTATCGACTTCGATCCTCCGGGGCCGGGTTCACTGCAAGGATTGAGCCACACCGATACCTGGTCAACGCGGAGAAGCAGAAGAACTTCTTTCTGAACAACGGAGCGCAGGAGGTCGATATTACTCCCAGCACACCACCAACGGGAAAGATTTCAGCCTGACCGATCGGATCGGATTCTCAAATCAGGACGGCGGCAACCAGAACTTCCGGATCATCCGACCGAAGGAAACCTGGTAGTTGAAACGTCTCGCCCTCGCGTCCGCCGCAATCTTTCTCACCTGCTTCACAGCTGCCGTTGTGTTGCTGATATTGGCCGACCACAAACTGGATGAGCGGACCGACGCCCTGCTCACATCGGACTGCGGGCATCGCGTTCCTGTTCCTGCGGCTGCAGTAGCACTCAGCTGGTCCGGGACGATTCTGTTGTTCGCCGCCACAGCAGCCGCAATCACGTTCATCGTATCCGCTGCGCACTTCGCCTCTCTTGCGGCGAAGATCTCCGCGATCATCATCGCGGCGGTGGCAGTAATGGTGAGCGGCGGCTATGCGGTGCTGCTGGGATTCTCACTCCTGCAACCGAGTTCCGATGAACCGATTTCACCTCACTACCATCCGTGTGTTTCGTTCTACTGACGGGCTCCACCATGACTGATGTCTGTATCGACCCCACCACCGCCCACCAGGCCGGGGTGGATATCACCACCAACAACAACGACTCCCGTATACGGGTCGAGCAGCAATTCGACGAAATCGAGCCCGCGAAGCAGGCGAACGAAGGCTGGCAGACCGGGACCGCCCTGGCCGAATTCGCTGCTGCGCGAAAACAGGACATCCTGTCGAGCCTGACCGAGCTGGAAAGCATCGGAACGAAGATCGTCGAAGTCGTCACCGCACGAACGAGTGTCGACGAAAAGTATGCGACCAGTCTCGGCCGGATCGGTAAGGCCGTGGATTCGATGTTCCAATAGTCACTTCGCCCGAGCCGGCGTTCCGGCCCGGCGACTTCTACCGGCGCTCCGACCTTGACGCGCGGAAACGCGACCGTTCCCCTGCTACACCGAGCCCAATAGCGGCCCTGGGCGGGCCTGATGGAGAATACGGATGTGAGCACCACCATCAGCAATGGGATCGAACCTCGCCCCGGCGGGTCGGCAGCTGCCGCCGTCGGCACAGCGGCACTCCCCGCCTGCTGATTCGATGTCGGACCAGGAAGCACCGGAACCGCAGACCGCACCGACAACGACGGAGGCGGGAACGGCGAAGGTCATCCAGCTGCCTCGGCACCCTCGACGCGTGACCGAGGATGTCGGCAGCCCTGCCCGTAAAACTTGGCGTTCGGATGGCGGCAGCGTCTACGATCCGGCGCCGACCAGGCCCGTCATGCGGTCGGAATTACAGCGGGAGACGGGGTCGTGGCCGGTCGATCGCGGTGCGGCGTGGCAACGCCCGGCGGCTGGTCCGGGCAGTGGCGACCGGGATGGGAGTGTCGTCGAGCTCGACGAGTTGCGGCGGATACGCAGTGGTGACCGCGCCGCGGCCGCCGGAATTCGACGCGTGGCCAAGCCGCGCCGAATCGGAACCGCAGCGGTCAGCGATCCCGCGACGAGAGAGGCAAAGGGTGATCCCGATGGTGCTGACGATGCCGCCCCAGCGGACAAGCCGACGGGGCGGCATCGCAGATAACATGGGCCGTATCGTTCGGGCTGCCGGTGCGTCCGGTCGTATGCCGGAACCTGCTGTGTGGGAATTAATGCCGACACTGCCGCCGTGCCCGATCTCGAGGTCCTGAAGGACTGTCTCGCCGGGAGTTTCCGCACGGTGCTCGAAGTGGCGACAACTCGTACGGCCGGCGAATTCGACACCGCTGCCGAAGAATTCGCCGACCACAGTCAATTCCGGGGCGCCAACACCAATTCGGATCCATCCATTGGCAGGTCCCCTCGATCCGGCTGCTGCACATGGCGACGGCCCGGTCCGTTCGGACCGAGCCGTCGGCGTTTCTACCCCTACCGATCAGCCGCCCGCGCGGCGGCGGAACGTGCGCTTTCCTCCTGCTCGGGCGTGGGTGCCGTGCACCTTGGCGGAGTTCTGGGCGGAGCCACCCGCTGATGCGTGGTCGCTTTTGCGTTCCAGGGCCTCTCTGAACTTGCGCTTGGTCGCCTCTTGGGGCGACTCCGCTGCGTCCACCGGATTCTCGGTGGGGACTTCATTTTCTTCGGCCATGGAAGATAGCCTGCCACCTGCTCGGGGGCGGGGACTAATGAACGCGGGTGCGTTGGCGGGGCGGCCCATGGTTGCCTGGCCCGTCCGACGGCCTTGACCGGCCGTAACCGGTCCCCGACCTCGGCGCCGTCGTGCCGGGTGGCCGTCCCAGTAGGGTGGGCAGCGATGGGAAGGGGCGTTTGCTGGATGTCGGTCATGGAGACAGTCCGATGAGCCCGTCGCCGAGTGTGCTGTGGCGCGACGGGGAACGCGGGGTTACCGGGCAGCCGGATTCGGCGACGATTTCGGATCTGAAACTCGATCGCGTGTTCGCCGAGATCGCGGTGTCGGGTAGCGGTGAGTCCGTTGATCGGCTGCTGCGGGCGCCGCTGCTGAACAGCGAGGATGTCGAGTACCGGCGGGAGGTCTTCGAGGATCTTTCGTCGCCGGCCCTGCGTGCGCGGTTGGAGACCTTTTCACGGTCGATGACAAATATCCGGCGGCATCTTTCCGCACTGCCGGCGGTCGAGCACCCGGTTGTACGGAGCAGGCTTCGCCTGGATTTCTTGGCTGCCTATTGCCGGACCTTGACCTCCTTGCGTCAGGGCATGGACGGCATCGCGCTCGGATCGGGCGGGCTGCAGGCGTGGCGCCAGTACTTGCACGCCTATGTCACCGGCGCCGAGTTCCACAAGCTTGCCTCGGGATGCGCGGAAGTTCTTGCCGGCCTTGGGGAAATCCGTTACTCGATGCGGATCGATGATCATCGGATAGTGATCGAGGAGGCCAGTGGCGCTCCGGACTATGCCGCGAAGGTCGAGCGTTTGTTCCAGCCGTTCACCATCGGCTGGGCGCCCGCCGATCAGGGCCGCATTCCGCCGCCTACCGATGTGCATCCGGTCGAAGAGCGCGTTCTCGATGAGCTCGTCCAACTGTTCCCCGTCCCGTTCCGCCGGATGATGGAGCACGCGGATTCTTGTGGTGGACTCTTGGATCCGGTGGCCGAGCGTATCGCCGATGAACTTCAGTTCTACTTTTCCTATCTTCAGCTGGTCGACAAACTATCGGCCCGCGGCCTCGAATTCTGCCTTCCCGAAGTGACCGATTCATTCGACGGTATTCGGGTCCAGGGCGCGTACGATCTGGCGCTGGCCTCGAAGAATTTCGACGGAGAGCCGCCGGTCGCCAATGACTATCACCTTTCCGGTGATGAACGCATTGTTGTCGTCACCGGACCCAACCAGGGTGGGAAGAGTACCTTCGCTCGGATGTTCGGGCAGGTGACCTATCTCGCGGCTCTCGGCTGCCCTGTTCCGGCACGTCACGCGCGCATAATGCTCGCCGACGGGATATGGACCCACTTCGAGAGGCGTGAGCGATCGTCCGATGCGGCAGGTAAACTCCAGGGCGAACTTACTGCGATCAATGAAACGCTCGACCACGCGACCGATCGCACGGTAATAATCCTGAACGAGAGTTTCAGCTCGACCGCCACGGTGGATGCCCGGAATATCGGCGAAAAGGTCTTGCGCAAAATATCCGATCGGAAATCCATCGCGGTCTTCGTGACATTTCTCGATGAATTATCGGGGTTGGACGGTGTCGTCAGCATGGTTGCCGGGGTCGGCGCCGAGCCAACGCTGCGAACATTCAAGGTCGAGCGGAAACCGGCGGATGGCCGAGCCTACGCCGTGGCGCTGGCGGATCAGTTCGACCTGTCCTATGACGCCGTCGTCCGGCGGGTGGCGCGGTGAGAGTCGATCTGCTCGGACCGGACGGGTGGGGTTCGTCCCGGGTTACGGAGAACGGCCAAGCCGTCGCGGACGATCTCGAGTTGTCGGTGATGTACGACGCGATGGCGGGGGGCGACCAGTTCATTCGCACCGTCGTCGCCGATGTCGTATCACGGTCATTGACCGATCCGGAGGTTATCGAGTACCGGCAGCGGGTGGTGGCCGACAGCTGTGCGCATCCGGCGCTGGTGCGGGAGCTCTATGCCATCGCGACCGATGCCGCCGGCGCGCGGCGGTGGATGGTCGGGCGCGACCGCAGCGCGCGGGGAAAACTACACCTGTCCCTGGAGCCGCTCACGAAGTTGATCGGTTTCCTGCGACTCCTGCGATCGACATCGGAATCGATTGCCTCGCAGTGCGACTCGCCGGGATTCCGTGGATTGGCCGACAGGCTCGCCGCCACATTCGGCGAAGAATATCTCACCGAAGTCGAGCGTTATCTGCAAGACCTCCGGTTCGAGCACGGGTTCGCGATCAGTGCGGAACTCGGAGCGGGTGGCGGGATCGCCGGCACCGTATTGCATGAACCACCGGAACAGCCTCGACGCCGGCAATCCGTATTCGGCAATCGGAAGCGCCATGAGGTAGAGATTTCCGACACCGATGAGAGTGCGAAGCTGTTCCTCTCCCGCCTGGTCGGCAAGAGCCTCGATCCAGTCGCGGATGTGGTCTCCCATACCACCGATGCGATCGTCGAATTCTTTCAAGCTCTGCGCACCGAGCTCGCCTTTTTTATCGGTTGTTCGAACCTCTTCGCGCGCCTGCACGGTGACGGGCATGCCATGTCCTTCCCCGCTCTCCTACCGCGAGGCAGCGGCGCATCCTTCAACTTCCGCTCGCTGCGAGACCCGGCGATCTGCCTGTCGGGCGTGCCGACGGTCGCGGGGAACTCGATCGACGGCCGAGGCAAGCTCCTGACCGTCGTCACGGGCGCCAACAGTGGCGGGAAGTCGACCTTCCTGCGCAGTCTCGGAGCCGCCCAGATCATGATGCAGGCGGGCATGTTCGTCCTCGCGGAAGCCTATGCGGCGGATATCAGGGACGGTATTTTCACCTACTTCCGTATCGAAGACGACTCCTCGATGACCTACGGCAGGTTGAAGGAGGAGTTGGTGCGGATGCGCGATCTCACGACTCGCATCACACCGGCGTCGCTGGTGCTGTGGAATGAACCGCTCGCCTCGACTAGTGAGCGGGAGGCTGCCGAGATTCTGGCGCCGATCACCGAGGCCCTGGTCGCCTCGGGCGTGAAAGTGGTTGTGGTGACGCACTTGTACGATTTCGCGGCCGGACTGTCGGAGCGCGGGCGAGCAACCGACCTGTTCCTTCGCGCGGAGCGGTTACCCGACGGTTCGCGAACCTTCCGGCTGGAAATCGGTCCGCCGGCCGAGACGAGCCACGCCATGGACGTGTACCGGCACATCTTCGGACCCGACGACGGGCCGCGTACCCGGCCACACGAATCGGCCTGACTCGGCGAGAAGGAATTCGACGTGGTCGGGCAGATACTCTCATCGGCGCCGGGCAGTCCCGACAACCAACGGCACAATCGTCGGCATCATTGTCGGCATCCGGGTGTGCTCGATATCCGCGATCTCGAAATCGCTTGCCTTCAACAGAGATTCGAAGTCCCGATTGGCATGGCACCCATCTGCAAGGCGTCGCTGCACCGGCGTCATCAGATCCTGCACCGCACCACGCAGCCCCGTCCCCCGGACGTGTTCGTGGAACAGGAATTGTCCGCCGGGACGCAGTACGCGGTGCACCTCGCTCAAGGCCGCGGCCGGGTCACGTACCGAGCAGAACACCAGGGACGCGGTGACGGTATCGAAACTGGCGGTGGGGAATTCGAGGTTGTGCGCGTCGCCGTCCACGACGGTGACCGGTGCGGCGGGGGTATCGGTGCGGGCCGACAAGCGGGCGCGCAGGGCCGGATTCGGTTCGAGTAGGACGAGCGCGTCCAGGCCGTCGGGATAGTGCGGGACGGAGAGTCCGTCGCCGGCACCGATCTCGAGCGTGCGGCCATGTGCGTGCGCGAGTTGGGTGCGGCGCAGATCGGCCTGTCCGGCACGATCGACACCTGCCATGAAGCGTGGAATACCAGCCGGCGAACAAGCGCTGGCCGAAGGTTGCGGAGCGCGAACGGTTCGCCCGGTTCCAGCGTCTTTCCTCGACCGCGGCGCAGGCGGCGGATTCCCTGGCGGCGAGCTACGCACTCGATGCGACCGAATACCTTGCGGCCGTGAACATTCCGACCACCGTGCTGCACCGCAGAGAAGATCGCGCTGTGCCCTTCGCCCTCGGTGCCGACGTAGCTCATCGCATCCGGCGGGCGATCCTCGTCGAACTGCACGGCGAGGATCACTTCCCGTGGCGCGGTGACTCGACCGCTGTCACCGACGCGACCTTGCGCGGACTCGGGCAGTCGGTGCGGTCACAGCCGGTGCCGCCCGGCCCCGATGCGGTCACCGACCGCGAGCGGGAGGTATTGCGGCTGGTCGCCGAGGGGCTGACCGATGCGCAGATCGGCGAACGCCTGACGCTCAGTACGCATACGGTCCATCGGCATGTCGCGAATGCCCGCACCAAGCTCGGTGTCCGATCCCGGGCTGCTGCCGCGGCCGCCCTGCGAGACAGTCGGCCGGACTGATCCTGGCGCGTCGGCCGGCGCGGTGCACACTGACACGGCGCGCGTGCGTCTGTCGCGCGGACCCGGTCTCTGTCGGCCGAATAGCGGACAGACAACGGGCTGCGCGGCTGGTTCACTGGCGATGTGTCCGAGGAATGCCTGACGGCCGACAGTGTCACGACATCTCTGTCGCACCATGCCACGATCGCCGGTATCGGCGCCGAGCATGAAACAAGCTGCGCGGCCGAAACAGTGCTGCCATCCTGGTCGTGCACAACCGCCGCGCACGACGTTCTGGCCGCCGCATACCGCGCCGCGCGACTGAGCGGTCACATCGCCGATGAGATGTACGTGCCGGCCGTCCTGCTGTCGACGGCGTTCGAAGGCAGTGCCGCGCACCGGATGTTCGGCGACCTGTGGGTCGATATCGAAGAACTCGAGACATTGGCCGACCGGCCGGCCCAGCCGGAAGAACCGGGCCCCGGAACAGCGTGGAGTCCCGATCTGATCGCCCATCTCGACGCCATCCGTACCCGGACGGACGGCATCGGGCGGCTGGTCGACACGGCCGATCTGTTTTCCGCCGCCGCGGCGACGGTGCCGACCGACACTGCGTTCGGCATTCTGTTCCGGAAAGTGGTCGCGCGCGAAACCGCGCTCGGCAGTGCGTACCACAGCGGTGCCGTGGGTCGATACGACCGCACGTGCGTTGCCGCGGGCCCCGGTCCGCGAGCGCAGAGACGTTTCGACAATCCGGTGGTCGATGAGGTAGGGTCCGCGTCCCGAGTGCGTGCGGCTTCGACCCGTGCACGGATCGCCTCATCGGCCTGGGTCAGATAGGCGACGAGGAGATCGTCTTTACTTCGAAAGTGCCGGTAGAGCGTCGCGCGGGTCACCCGCGCTTCGGCGATGACACGGTCGACGCCCACGGCATGCAGGCCTTCGGCGTAGAACAGGCCGGTCGCTGTCGGGAGAGCGGATCACTCCGCCATCGCGTGCCCGCGCTGAACCACGCTGGTCGGGACCTTCGGCAGCGCTTCGGGATGTTCCCGCCCGAGCCACGCGAGCAGCTCCTCGCGCACCGCGCAGCGCAGGGTCCACACGTCGTCGGCGTTGCGGGCGGACATGGAGGCTCGGACCTGGATGCCGAAGGGGGTGCTGTCGGTGACCAGGAGGTTCCAGTTGCGGGTGTCCCAGTCCTGCCGGGTGCGCAGGTAGGTGTGGAGGTGTTCGCGGAGTTCGTCCACGGGTGTGCTGGTGTCGAGATAGAGGAATACGGTGCCGGTGATCTGCGGGCCGCCCTTGGACCAGTTCTCGTAGGGCTTGGAGTTGAAGTAGGACACCGGCATGGTGAGGCGGCGGTCGTCCCAGATACGGACGGTCAGGAACGACAGGGTGATCTCTTCGATCGTGCCCCACTCCCCTTCCACCACAACGGTATCGCCGATCTTCACCGAGTCACCGAAGGCGATCTGCAGGCCCGCCATCAGGTTGGCGAGCGTCGACTGGGCGGCCACACCGGCGATGATGCCGATGACACCGGCCGAGGCGAGCAGTGAGGTGCCCAGGGTTCGCAGATCGGGGAACAGCAGCAGGATCGCGACGGCCGCGGTGGTGATCGCGAGCACCGTGGTGATGATGCGGCGCACCAGCGTCAGCTGGGTGTGCAGGCGTCTGACCCGGGCGGTGTCGGTGGCGCGCCTCGAGTATTTGTCGAGCGTATTCTCGGCGACCGCGTCGACGGAGCGCATCACCAGCCACGCGGCGGACAGGATCGCCATCGCCGCCAGAATGTTCAGCACAACCCCGTCGTGGCGGAGCTCGATCTGCGCCAGTGGATAGGTGAAATGCAGGGCGAGGGTCGCCAGGAACACCTGTAGCGGCAGATGAATGCGGCGCAGCAGGGCGGGTAGCCGGTTCTGCGGGTGTTTGTCGGCGGCTCGGGCCAGCAGGCGGTCGCCCAGTATGCCGATTGCGATCGTGACCGCCAGCGTCACGGCGAAAACCACCAGCGGCCGAAGTACCTCCTCCAAGGCTTCCAACTCCTTGCGATGTCAGATCTCGGACCGTGGCCACGCTACCTATCGACGCCGGAGCTCGCATTCCGCTGCGACTGTGTGAAATCCAACAGCTCTATGACCTGCGATGCGTCGAATAGTGATCAACCGCAAGGCTTCCGGGCGGGCGCGGACCGATCATCCCAGCGATGCGCCGGCGGCTCGCAGTTCGTCCAGCGCCGCCAGTGTGCGGCGAGCGAGCTCATCGGAGGTCTCCCGCTCGCCGGCCAGCCATTCGGCGAAACCGCGTTTGAAGGCGAGGACGCCCAGTTCACTCGCCAGCGCGGCGGTCGGCTCGGGCAGGCCGCGGGCGATCAGGGCCTGAACCATCGCCGCGGCGAGACTGACGGTCTTGAGGGCATCGCGTTCCTGGAGTTCGGTGCTGGCGGCCACGGCGGCCTGAATACGAGGGGCGAGTTCACGGTTGCGCGGGCCCATCGCGGTCGCGGCGCGTTCGAGCCCCGCGGCTACCGCTTGCAGCGGAGTGGCGTTTCCGGGGGCCTCGGCGATGCCTTCGGACAAGAGGCGGCCGAGGGTTTCCTGCCCGGCCACCAGGAGTTCGCGCTTATCCGGAAAGTGCCGGAAAAAGGTGCTTTTCGTGACGCCCGCGCGCTCGGCGATCTGCGCGACCGTGGTGGCGTCGTAGCCCTGTTCGGTGAACAGGTCGACGGCCGCCACTACGAGGCGGTCCCGTGCGCCTGGTTCCCATCGAGCCATGGGGTCATCATATGCGATGGGACCTTTGTCCCATCGGTGCTACAGTGACGAGACAAAGGTCCCATCACTGGAGGAGAGACTCATGCGCGTGTTCATCACCGGGGGTACCGGCCTGATCGGCTCGGCGGTGGTCGCCGAATTGCTGGGCAACGGCCACACCGTGCTCGCACTCGCCCGCTCCGATGCCTCAGCGGCGGCCGTGACGGCGGCCGGCGCCGATCCGCTGCGCGGAGGTCTGGGTGACCTCGAAGTGCTGCGGGCGGGCGCCGCCGAGACCGACGGGGTGATTCATCTGGCGTTCGGCAATGACTTCAGCAGCCCCGAGGCGCTGGCTCGCAATGTCGCCGAGGAGAGCGCGGCCGTCGCGGCGCTGACAACGGAATTGACCGGCAGCGACCGGCCTTTCGTGACGGTGTCGGGTACGCCGTGGGTTCCGGGCCGCGTCTCCACCGAGGCCGATCCGGTGTCCACCGACGGACCCGTGGGCGGGCGCGGACTGACGGTGACAGCGGTCCTGGAATCGGCGTCGCGCGGTATCCGGAGCTCGGCGGTGCGGATGCCGCGCACCGTCCACAACCAGGGTGACGGCGGATTCGCGGGGTTGCTGACCCGCATCGCCCGGCAGACCGGAGTGTCCGGATATCCGGGTGACGGGACGCAACGCTGGCCCGCGGTGCACGCGCTCGATGCGGCGGTGCTGTTCCGGCTCGCCCTGGAGAAGGCGGAGGCCGGGACCGCGTGGCACGCCGTGGCCGACGAGGGTGACCGGGTGCGCGATATCGCGGCGGTCATCGGCGATCGGCTGGATCTGCCCGTGCGGTCGGTGCCGGCGGAAACCTACGGCCCGCTCGGCTCGATCTTCGCGACCGATCAGCCGTCCTCCAGCGCGCACACCCGGCAGGCGCTGGGCTGGGAGCCCACTCACCCGGGCCTGCTGGCGGATCTGAAGAACATCCGGCCCTGATCCACGGAATCCTCCGCAGTCCCGATCATCGGGAACTTCACGAAATGATGCTGTGCGGAGACTTAGCTTCTAACCGTGCCCCGGAACCAGACCTTCCCCCACCTGCTCGCGCCCGGGACCATCGGTCCCATCACCGTGCCCAACCGCGTGGTGCTGCCCGCCATGGACATGAACCTGTGTGAAGACGGTGAGATCGAGCAGGGCGATATCGACCATTTCGTCGCCCGAGCCGCCGGTGGGACCGGGCTGATCATCACCGGATGCTGTGCTGTCGCCTATCCGATCGGATGCGCGAGCACCAAGGAACCGGGACTGTCGGAGGATCGGTTCATTCCGGGGATCAGGGCGCTGGCCGATGCCGTGCACGCGAGCGGCAGCAAGTTGTGCGTGCAGATGACCCACCACGGCAAGATCGCCCGGATCAATACGGTCCGGGGACGACCGCTGCTGGTTCCGTCGAAACCCACCGGATCGGCCGATATGTCCGCACTGGGAGACAACACTCCCGAGGAATTGCGGCGAATGGCCGCGGTCACCGGCGGTAAGCAGACCACCTATCACGAGGCCACCAAGGAAGATATCGACTGGGTGGTGCGCTGCTTCGCCGAGGCGGCGGGCCGGGTGGCGGCGGCCGGTGGCGATGCGGTCGAGATTCACTGCGCGCACGGGTATGTGCTCGGCGGCTTCCTGAGCCGGGCGGACAACAAGCGCACCGACGAATACGGCGGATCGCTCGAGAACCGGGCACGGCTGGCGGTCGAGGTCATCCGGGCGGTCAAGGCGGCGGTCGGTGATTCGCTGGCGATCCTGGTGCGCGTGGCGGGCCGCGAATACGGTGAACAGGACGCGCTGACCACCGCGGAGGCCACCGCGGCCGCGATGTTGTTCGAGGCGGCCGGGGCCGATGCCATCCACGTGACGGGCTGGGGCCGAAATCCGTTCTCCAACTTCACCGATGGCCCGCTGCCCGACCGGGTCGGGGCGTATACCGAGCTGGCCGCGGAGGTCAAGAAGGCGGTGTCGATTCCGGTGATCACCGTCGGCCGGGTGCTGCCGGAGGTCGGCGAGAAGACGATCGCCGAGGGCGGAGCCGATTTCGCCGCGATGGGGCGGCAGCTGCTCGCCGATCCGGAACTGGTGAACAAGCTGAAAGCGGGCACGCCGGAACGGATCCGGCCGTGCATCAATTGCTATGTGTGCGTTCAGGAGAACTTCTGGGACGACACCCCGATCTGCGCGGTGAACCCTGCCTTGGGGAACGAGACTCTGCTGCCGCTGGTGCGCACCGAGGGCCGCAAGCACATCGTCGTCGCCGGGGCCGGCCCCGGCGGACTCGAGGCCGCGCGGGTGGCGAGTGAGCGCGGGCACCGGGTCACCGTGCTGGACAAGTCCGATCGGCTCGGTGGCACCCTCTGGTTCTCCGGTCTCACCACACCGGACAATGAGCGGCTGCTGAACTGGCTGAAACTGGAGGTCGATCGCCTGGGGGTCGATATCCGGTTGCGGACCGAGGCGACGGTGGACTCGATTCGGGCTCTGCGTCCGGATGTGGTCGTGGTGGCCACCGGTGCGGTGCGCGGCCGCCCGGCGGTGCCCGGCGCCGATCTGCCGCATGTGCACACCGGAGATACGTTGCGCGCCTTGATGACCGGTTCCGGTGACGTGTCGCGGGTGCCGCCGCTGCTGCGGACGATCGCCCGGCTCGGCAAGCTGTCCGGAATCACCCGCAGCCCCGCCGCGATCCGCGCGGTCACGCGCCGGTTCCTGCCGATGGGTAAGAACGTGGTCGTGATCGGCGGTTCACTTGTCGGACTGGAGCTTTCGGAGTTCCTGGCCGAGCGCGGACGCCATGTGACGCTGCTCGAGGAAGGCCGGCAAGTCGGCGTGCCGATGGCGATGCCGCGCCGCTGGACCGCGGTCCGGCACGCGGGCGAGGTGGGAGTGACCATCCACCGGGAGGCAACCGTGCAGCGAATCACCAAGAAATACGTGGAGTTTCGTGTCGGCGACCGGACGATGACCGCACCCGCCGCCTTGGTCGTGGTCGCCTCGGGCGTTTCGGCGCAGGCGCCGCTCGCCGCGGCACTCGAGGGCGTGGTTCCCGAAGTGCATGTCGTGGGTGACGCCGGACGGGTCGACTACATCGAAGGCGCGATACACACCGCGTGGGACGTCGCCACGAAGGTGTGAGGCCGGCTTGTTCAGCGATTGGCGCCGAACAGATCCAGGGCGATGGGCGCGAGGTCGTCGAGGACCGAGCACTGGGCGTCCACCGCCAGCACCGCCTGATGTCGATCCGGTTCGACCGGCGGCTGCGTCAATGCGACCGAGCTGACGGGCGCTCCGACGGGGGCCACGATCTGACAGGCGTTGCCGCCGGCCTCCTGGAAGAGCACGGGGTGCCCGGCGATCTGCTCGACGCGCTGCGGTCCGCTGGGCCGCAGCACGTTCTCCGGATTCTGCAGGGCGAAGGTGACATTCACGGCCTGGCGGACGGTGTGCGCGGCCGCCTTCTCGACACTGAACGAGCACTGGACCGGGTCCCAGGCGGGAGCGAAGGACGTCACCGAATAGCCCTGCGGCAGGCGGGCTGTCAGCTCACAGGGGCTGCGGTCGGTGAGCGGCACCGGGACGCGGGCGTGATCGCGGCGCGGAATCCGGTTGCCCCGGAACGCGTCGATCACCGTCGCGGTGGCTCGTTTCGCGACATCGCATGTGGTGTCGCCGAAGAAGCGGGCATCGACGGACAGGTAGCCGACCGGATCGACCGGCGACTGTGGTTGGCGCACCGCGGGTTTCGGCCAGAACCCGATCGGAACGGTGAATCCGCACAGCGAGCCCGGCACGGATCCGGCATTCACCGGCAGCGATATGCCCTCGATCGTGAAGCTCTGCGCGGTCTTGGCGCTCGCGGAATTTCCATGACCCGCCACCGTGACACTGACCTGGGCGAGGAGATCGGAAGCCGCCGTGCGCACCTTCACCGTGCAGCCGGTGAGCGTCAATTGGGTTGTCAGCACCTGCGGGGTGCCGTAGGAGGTGAGTGCGGCGGTGTCGATCAGGGCGCAGGGGTCGAGGGTGCGGAGTTGCTCGGCCAGTTCGAGATGTCGCCTGGCCTCATCCGGGAGCGGGACTCCGAAATCGGTGTGCGGCAAGGGGCCCGTGCTCGGGGTGGCCTGCGGTGTCCCGCCCTTCGATGGTGAGCATCCGGCCAGGACCAGGACGAGCAGGACCAGCAGCAGTCGGCGCACGCGCACATCCCCCTTTGTGTCGGCAGTCGCCGAGCAGCCTAGACCATCGGGGCCGGGCACACACCCGGAGCCCGGTCACAGCCGGACGAGTTTCCTTATCCCCCAGCGCATTCCACGCCCGGTCCCGACGAGGAACCCGACGATCAGCGCGGTGCCGAGCAGACAGCGCAACCAGTACGCGGCACCGGCCGGCGCCATTCCCATCGCGGCGTGCAGGCCGTTCTGCCATGCCGCGGCCCGGACGGCGGCCGCGGTCACCACGAATCCGCACAGCAGCAGAACCGGAACCCGCAGCCGGTCCAGGCGTTGGTCGATGTCGATCCGCCAGACCCCCAGCACCGCACGCAACAGCGCGGCCATGCCGATGGCGAGGGCCACCGGGACCGCGGTCAGGATGGCCTGCGATATGGAAGTGCGCGGCAGGACGGCCGGGAGCAACGACACGACGACCGCGGCGGTGACGGCGACGAGGGTCTCGATCCGCGGCCGGGTCAGCGCCGGCCGATGACGGCGCGGGGCCACCGGGCCGGACACCCGGGTCGCGGGCGGCGTGACGATCGCGGTCATCCGACGACGCCGGATTCGAGAGCGACCGTCGCGGCCCGCAGCGGACGCAGCCGTCGCCAGGTCACCACACCGACGATGGCCGCGAGGAGTACTCCCAGCGCGGCGGGCGCGCCGAAATGCAGCAGCTGGTCGCTGAGGCGCGCACCCGACAGTTCGAAGCCGAACAGGTACTCCGGGTCCGGAGTCGCGTAGTTCTGCCGTCGCGAATTCAGGTCCACTCCCGTGGTGGCTACCGTGGCCAGCACATCGCAGCGGGCGCGGGCCGCGGTGTCGGGGCGGGCATCGCAGGCGGCGTGCATGCGCCGCTGGAGGGTCGCGTCGATGGCCTGGCGGGCCCAGGGTTGCAGCGGCTGGCCGCGTTGTTCGGCGTAGCGCAGGAGGTCGTAGCCGAGATCGTGTGCCTTGCACGCCTCGTCGAACTCGCCGGGCAGTTCGATCGGCGACGAGCAGTCGCCGTTGGGGTCGACCAGGATCCCGTTCTCGACGACCGGCCGATAGCCCGCCCCGGCCGCGAAATCGGCGGGCAGGGCGACCGCCCCCGGGTGATCGCCGACCAGATCGGTGACCGCCGCACGGGCCGCCATATTCTCCACACCGGGCTTGGTCACCGCCGCCGACGCGGGCAGCGCCGGCGCGAAGGCCAGCGGCACCATGGCGGTCATGGCGGCGAGCACCAACGACACCACCACCTGCCGGATCCGCGCCCGAATTCCGGGCCGCGGATCTGGGGACGGTAGTGCGGCCGGCGGTATGTCGTGCCCCGCCGGGCCCGGTGATGCGTCGGTCATGGATGCTGAAGGTAACGGATAAGACTGAGAAAGACCGACTCGCTGCTCAAATGTTTATTCACGGCCAGCGCGGGTACCGCGCTTTCGCCGCTGATGGGGGGCACTTTCGCGGCGTGAACAGCGGGGATCCGCGCCGGTGCCGAAATCCCATGACCAGGGCGTGCGGACACAGTGCGGTCCATCTCACCGCACTGTGAACACGACTCGGGCGGGAAGAATTGCCGGGCGGCCGTTGAGTCCGCGGCGAGCATCTGCCGGAGCGCGATGTGCCCGCGCCGATCCGCCGCGGTTCCGGCGCGTGACGGCGTACCCGATAGGTCCGATCCGCTTGGCGCGACACTCGTCCCGGCTGCCGGGTGCGGGCCGATCGCGCGGCCGTGGGTAGTGACATGCTCGGAGGATGAGGTTGCAGAGTTTCCGGGATCTCGCCGCAATGCGATTGCGCGAGTTCGATGTTCGGGCGGTGGCGGATCCCCCCGGGATGCGGCGCGCGACAGTGGTGCTGTGCGTGCTGGAACATGAGGGACAACCGTGCGTGATCGTGATCCGGCGCGCTTATCGTGGCCGCAACGCGGGGCAGTGGGCGTTGCCCGGCGGGCGGGTCGACGGTGACGAGACCGCCGTCGCGGCCGGTCTGCGCGAACTGCGGGAGGAGATCGGCCTCGACGCCTCGCCCGCGGATGTGCTCGGCCGGCTCGACGACTTCCCCGCGGCGTCCGGTTTCGCGATCACGCCGATTGTGATGGCACTCGATGATCCCGGCGTACTGACCCCCAATCACGAAGTGCATCGCGTGCATTTCGTCGCCCTCGACCGGCTCGCGGCCGACGACGTACCGCACTGGGCCGATCTGCCCGATGGCACGAGCCTGCTGCAGATGCGCCTCGGCGAGGCGATGACCATTCACGCGCCGACGGGCGCCATGCTGTTGCAGTTCCGCGATGTGGTGCTATTGGGCCGCCCGACCAGGGTCGCGGATCTGCAACAGCCCGATTGGACGCACCGCTAGCGCATGTCAGCGGCCTCCGCGGCGGCGGAGCTCGGTTTCGATCAGGTCGAGGAAGGCATCGACTTCTTCCTCGTTGTATCCGCGGCGGCCGAAACGTGGTCTGGCGAAGGCGATATCGCGGATATCCGACGCGGTCATCGTGAGCTGCCCGCTCCGGAATTCCCGCTCGATCCGCTCGAGGAATTCGTCGACCGCTTCCTGTGCGTAGCCGCTGCGCCCGATGGGCGGCCTGCCGAAGGCGACATGGCGAATATCGTCGGCCGTGAGGCCACCACCGAAACCACGCGATCCGTCACGTCCGCCCCGCATGAACCCCACCCCTCCGCACTGCACGAATTGTCCGTTCGAGCCTACCGGCTCATAGTCGGCGAACACGGTGCCCGCAAGCGCCGCGGACCGAACCACTCAGTCCCGCATGAAGCCGATCCAGATGTAGTCGCGGGCGCGGGTCAGCGCCACCAGGGTCTGGCGGGCGGCCAATTCCGCCCGGTCGCGCCCGTTGCCGGTCAACGGCTGTGGCGGGCGGGTCGGCGCGTCGGTCAGATGGAACACCGCGCCGAAGTCCATCCCCTTTGCCCGGTGCACGGTTCCCACCTTGACCACGTCGCCCTGGGTGCCGTCGTATTGCGCCAGGGACAGGGTGGGAATCCGCCTGCGCCGCAAGGCCTCCAGGACCCGGTCGGCCTGACGGTCGGTATCGGTGATCACGGCGATATCGGAGCCGGGTGAACGAGAGCTGAGAAGCCCGGAATCGCTGAGTGCCCTGAGCACCGCCGACTCGGCGCGCGAACGCGGGAAGGTCTCGGATTTCGCCGTGCCTCCGGGCAGCACGACCTCGCTGTCGCGCAGCACGAATCCCGGTGCGCCGTCGAGATCGTCGACGATATCGGTGGCGTCGACCCGCTTGGCGTAGTCGTGCACGGCCACGCGATTGCGGTAGTTGGTGCGCAGCACCGCGCCGCGCCCGACGATCGGGATACCGGCATCCGACAGCCGCCAGCCACCGGGGTACACCTGCTGCTGCCCGTCGCCGACCAGCAGTAACGGCGATGTCGAGGTACCACCGGCTATCTGGTGCACCAGTTTCAATTCCATCAGCGTGAAGTCCTGGACCTCGTCGGCGACCACCAGATCGTAGGGATCGTCGAGCGGGGCCGCGCGCAGTTCGTCGACCGCCAGATCGATGACGTCGTTGAAATCCACCACCGCCAGATCCCGCAGCGCCGCCTGATACGGCACGTACAGGTGGTGCCAGACGAATTCACGGTGAGATCGGTCCAGTCGCAGCCGATTTCGCCCCGCGCGCTCGATCTTCAGATACAGGTCGGGATCGTCGATCCCCTGCCCCTTGATGACGCGGTGCAGCTCGTCCTTCCAGTAACTCGGATTCGGCTCGAGGGGTTCGAGATGCGCACGGGCGGTGCGCCAGGCGTGATAGAAGGCGTTGTCCGCACCGGCGAGACGGTAACCGATACCGCGACGGTCGAGCAGACCCGTGGTCCACTCGTGCAGGCCGGTGAACTCCACGCGGTCGCCGGCACAGGGGGCCAGCCGGCGGAATCCGGATTCGTGATAGGTCGGCAGGGTTCGCACGAAACTGGTGAAAAGCTGGCGGCCCGCACCCTGTTTGGACAATCGCGCCATGCGATGCAGCGCGACGACCGTCTTGCCGGTTCCCGCCGGGCCACTGAATCGGGCGGGGCCGTTGTAGTTCCGGGAGACCAGGTCGAGCTGATCGGGATCGAGGTAGATCATCCATTCGCCGAACGGTCGCGGCAACGCCCGGGAGCGGTCTTTCGCACGCGGTGCCGTGGCGTCGAAAAGCCCTTCGCCGGTTTCGGTTTCGCGGCCGGGCGCACGCGCGGCGGAGACCAGGGCGAACCAGGTGTCGCGCTCGGCGACGGTTGCCGCGATCTGCCGGGCCGCCGGGGCCGAGAGCGTGGATTCGGCGAACAGGCGCCGCGCGATCGAGTCCGGATCGGCGGTCAGATAGCGGGCCTCGGCCGGGGTCTCCGCCGCCGCCGACATCAGCAGCAGCACCTCGATCATATGTGGCACAAATCTTTTGCGGCCCGCGGTGAGGTCGGCGAAGGTCTCCTCCGCGCGCCACCGGATCCGGCGCAACTCGGCGGCGGAGGGCACCACCTCGGTGAGTACCAGTGCGAAGATCCCGCCGGGGCCCACGGCGTAGGCATCGAATCGATCGGATCTGCTGTTCTCCCGTTCGACCAGGACGTGCCAGCCCGCGCGCATCAGCGGAACCGAGAGGAACCGCCGCCACGCGGGTGTCAGCGCGGGCAGTTCACCGAGCTGTTGCTGCACCCGGTGCCGGCGCTGCTCGAATTCGATATCGGACACTGCGATCCCCCTTGCCGACCCGGCGGGGTGCGTGTGTCCCTGGCGGAAATCGCGCCCGAACCACCGAAACCTGTGTCCACCAAGGTATTACACAATTTCCTCGACCGCTGGGATTCGGGCGGGAGCGCAGGGTAACGGCTGCGTGAGAATTACCGCACAACCGGGCGGGCCCACCGGAGATCTCGCTCAGGACGGCGGCTCGCCGGCATCGAGATCCGGCGCCCATGCCACCCCGTTGATATGGCTGCCGCCGTCGGCGAACAACGTGTTGCCGGTGAGATAGCGCGACCCCTCCGACGCCAGGAACACCACCACCGGCGCGATGTCGTCGTAGGGATCTCCGATGCGCCCCATGGGATTCGCGGCATCGGCCATGGCCGCCATCTCCGGATGCTCGCCCAGAACGCGCTCGAAGCTGCGGCTGCGAGCGGCCGGGCAGAGGGCATTGACGGTGATCCCCGTCGGGGCCCATTCCCGCGCCGCTGTCCGGGTGAGCGCGCGCAGCGCCTCCTTGGCCGCGTTGTACTCGAGGGAGCCCATGTGCGCGTTCACACCGTTGAGGCTGCACATATTGATCACCCTGCCCCAGCCGCGTTCGCGCATCGGACCGAACGCGGCGCGCATCGCCCAGTACGGGCCGTAGTAGCCGAGCGCGATTCCGTGCGCCAGCTGCTCGTCGGTCTTGTGCTCCACCCGGCCGGCGGTGCCCGCCGCCCCCCACGCATTGTTGACCAGGACGTCGATCGAGCCGTACGCGGAAACCGCCGTCCCGACAGCGTTCTCGACCTGTGCGCGCACGCGCATATCGGCGGCGACGAAGGTCCCGCCGATCGCGGCGGCGACCTCGGCACCGGACTCCCGGTCCACATCGGTGATCACCACCCGCGCGCCCTCGTCGGCGAAACGCCGTGCGATCCCGGCGCCGATCCCCGCGGCGCCGCCGGTGATCAGCGCGACCCGGCCGTCGAGTTGTCCGCTCATCGTCCCTCGATTCCGGTCGTGAGCAGAGCGCGGGCCCCGGCGTCACCGTCGAGGGCGCGGGTGACGCGGGCTGTGATCTGCCAGCGGTCCTCGATCCGCCGCAACCGGAAGTGATTGGCGCCGGTGCGGGCGACGATATTGCGGCCCCCGTGATGAACCACCAGCAGCGATTCGCAGACCGCCACCGCCTCGTCACCCTCGACGGTGACCACGGCGGGACCGTGGAAGTGCAGGCAGCCGCGACCGATCAGGCCCTGATGCGCGTCGGAGCCCACCATCGCCGCCACATCGGCGCGGCCGCGCATCTGCCAGTCCTCGACGTCGTAGGTGCCCTCCAGCGACCACAGTGCGGAGGTCGCCTCGACATTGCCGGAGTCGACCAGCGGGCCGTAGGAGGCGATCAGCCGCTCGATCGCCCGCTCGTCCTCGATTCTCGCCAGCCGTCGCCGCAGATCGGCCAATTCGGTCATATCGAATCCTTCCGGGACACCGGCATCTCGACGACGGCGGTGGGTGCCGGTTTCCGGGCCGCCGCACCGACTCCTATCGCGCCGCCGGCGCGCATGGTGGACCCGTCCCGCTCGCCGGGACGGATCGGCCGGTGCGGCGCCGCGGCGGACCGCCGGTAGCCTGTCGATCCGACAGCCGGTCACCGACGCTCCGTCGCACCGCCCGATTCGATTCCCGGAGGTCCTGCCATGCCGTCATCGCCCGCGCCACGATACGAGCGGTTCGTCGCCATGGGAGACAGCCAGACCGAAGGACTCTGGGACGGAGACGACGACACCGGCGTGCGCGGCTGGGCCGACCGCTTCGCCGGGCGCCTGGCGCAGGACAATCCGGAACTCGAATACGCCAATCTCGCGGTGCGCGGCCGCCGCCTCGCCGAGATCCGCGACCAGCAACTCGACGCGGCACTGGCCGCGCAGCCCGATCTGGTCGGTATCTGCGCGGGCATGAACGATGTGACCGCACCGGGCGGCGATTTCGCCGCGGCACTCGACATCATGGAGGAGCTGTACGCGAAGCTCACCGCGAGCGGCGCCACCGTCGTCACTACGACCTTTCCCGACGCCCGCCGGATCGTGCCCCTGGCCGCCCGCATGATCGGACCGCGGATGGACCTGATCAACGAGCGAATCCGCCTGTGCGCCGACCGATACGACCTGCGGCTGGTGGATCTGTTCGGTGCGCCGTCGATGGCCGATCTGCGGATGTGGAGTCCGGACCGGTTGCACGGCTCCGCGGAGGGGCACAACCGGTTCGCCCTGGCCGCCGCGGAGGCACTCGGACTCGTCGGCGCCGACAATTCGTGGACTTTGCCGCCGGCGCGGACCGAGAATTTCCGCGCCGGCGGTGTGTTGGGTGAGCTGGCCTGGGTCGCGGCGACCGTGCGGCCGTGGGTGTGGCGGCGGCTGCGCGGTGTGTCCACCGGCGCCGGGCGGACGGCGAAGCGACCGGAGCCCGGGCCGGTCGATCGCTAGCCGATCAGGTCAGCCGCGCAGTCGTGCGATCACCTTCGCGAAATCCTCCAGCGCCGGCTCCAGCACGGTCACATAGGTGAACCCGAACCGCTCCCGGCGCTCGAGCAACCGGTCCGCCATTTCGTCGGCGGTACCGATCAGCATGGTCGGAATCCGGAGGACTTCCGCGGGGCTCAGATGGTCCATCCGCGCGGCGACCCCGGCCGCGACGGATTGCGGGTCGGTGGTCACCAGCACCTGCTGGATGAGGATGTTGCGTTCGGGGTCGCGGCCGTACTCGGCGGCGAAACCCCGTGCGGCGGCGACCCTTTCGTCGACGGATTCCGCGGTCGCGAGCCGCATCGATCCGTCGGTACTGCCCGGTACGGTCTCCCCGCCGGTGAAGGCGACAATATCGGCGTGGCGGGCCGCGAGGCGCAACATCCGGTTACCGCTGCCGCCCAGCAGAAGTGCGGGGCGGGGTTCGGGCAGCAGGCGTTCGAGTTCGGTGAGGGTTCGTTCCAGATGATCGACCCGGGTTCGCGGGGTACCGAAATCGATACCGGCCTCGTCGAATTCGTCTCGCACATAGCCGGCGCCGAGGCCAAGCTCGAGACGGCCGCCGGTGAGCTGCGCCGTGGTCAGCACATCGCGGGCCAGCAGCACCGGATTCCAGAACGCCGCGTTGAGAACGAAGGTGCCCACTCGCGGGCGCTCGGTGGCCGCGGCCGCCGCGATCAGCGAGGGGAAGGGCGCCGGAAGTTCGAGATGGTCGGGTACCTGGAGTACGTCGTATCCCAGGGATTCGGCCCGGCGGCACTTCGCCGCCCACTCTTCGGCGGACCCGGGATTGAGGAAGTTGACTCCGAAACGGAATTCGCGCACGACCCGACCCTATATGTGACACGGGGCGGTCAGCGGACGAGCGGAGTGCCCGAGGCGATCGGCACGGAGGGCGACCAGCGGTTTCCGGCATGTCGAGCAGTGCGGCAATCCGGGCAAGTTCGTCACCATCCGCCGCTCGATGTAGCCGCGAATACGCCCGGGGGCGCAGGCGCGCCTCGCGCGACCGGCCTACTCTGGGATCAGAGTCATTCGTTCCCCCCGGTGAGGCGGTTGTCATGACCGATTTCGATCCCGCGATATTCGGGCCGCCGACCGTGCGCATCGGCACGGCCGATCGTGAGCGGGCCGCCGCCGCACTCGGTGATCATTTCGCCGCCGGCCGCCTCGACGTCGACGAATACGACGAGCGGGTGAGCCGGGCCTACACCGCGAAAACCTCCGGTGACCTTGCCGTGCTGTTCGATGATCTGCCACGTCCGCGGCCCGCGCCGCCGATCGCGAAGCCACCCGCCCGCCGTCGCACCCGGCCGTGGATTCCGGCCGCGCTACTGGCTGCGATCGTGCTCGGTGTGGTGGTCGTGGCGACCACCCATCTGGTGCCGTTCTTCATCTTCCCGGTGTTGTTCTTCCTGTTCATCCGCACCCGCGGCCGGTTCGGTTCGCCCGGATGCGGCGGGCGGCGCGGATACCGGGTGTGACCTCGATCCACCTCGCGCGCCACATTCCTGGCCGGGCGTCAGATGCACGGTCACGCGCTGCCCGTCGGGAACCGATGACCGCGATATAGCGCGATTCGACATGCGCAACTTCGGTCAAGCGCCACCCATCCCTGTCCAGCCACACTGAATCGTGTGACCACCGGACGCGACCGACTGCGCGAACTCCTCGACGCCGTACTCGACGAGAACAACACCACCCTCGGCGCGATGGCGGCGGGAGCGTTCGCCTCGCCGTACCACTTCGCGCGCCAGATCTCCCGCAGGACCGGCGAGGCACCGGTCGCGATGCGGCGGCGGGTGCTGCTCGAGCGCGCGGCCTGGCAGTTGAGCGGCGGGGCGGCCGTGACCGAGGTGGCGTTCGCGGCCGGATACGAGTCGGTGGAGGGGTTCAGCCGCGCCTACCACCGGGCCTTCGGGCATCCCCCGAGTGGCACGGCCACCGAATCGCGGACGCGATGGTTGCCGGCGGTGAACGGCATCCACTTCCATCCGCCGATGTCGTTGTGGGTGGAGGGCGAACCGAAAGGCAGGCACGATATGGATCCCACCTCCCTGCTACTGCATCACGATGTGGCCGATACGCGCGAATTGCTGTCGTCGGCAACCGATCTCGACGACGAGCAGTTCCGGCGGCGACGTGGGAACGACGCGGTGCTGTCCTGGGACGGGCCCGACGATTCGATCGCCTCGGTGCTGGATCACCTGATCCGCACCAAGGAGGTGTGGCTGGCCGCCATCGCGGGCGCCGATCAACCCCGCCCCGGTGGGGACGATCCGGCGGAACTGATCCGGCGCTTCGACGCGGTGGCACCGCGCTGGCTGGACGCGATCCGCGAAATCGACCGGCGGGCCGGATGGGACGACACCCTCATCGACGCGCTGTGCGAACCGCCGGAGAGTTTCGTGCTCGGCTCGGTCGTCGCGCACGTCCTCACCTACTCCGCCTACCGGCGACTGCTGGCGCGCCGGTGGATCGCGAGCGAAACAACCGGCGAATCAACGGAATACGACAACGGCGACCCCATCATGTGGTTGCGCACGAGAGGATGACATGCCCAGGACCGTGTACTACACCGCCACCACCCTCGACGGCTTCATCGCGACACCGGATCATTCACTGGAGTGGCTGCTCACGCGCAGCACCGACAGCTCCGGGCCGATGGGATATGACACGTTCATCGCCGATATCGGCGCGATCGCGATGGGCGCGAGCACCTACCGGTGGCTGCTGGACAACCATCCCGATATGGAATGGCCCTACCCGATGCCCGCATGGGTGTTCACCCATCGAGGGTTCCCCGCTCGCACCGATGGGGCCGATGTGCGATACACCCGGGAACCGATTCCGTTGGTACACAAGGAGATGATGGTCACAGCCGGCGATCGGAATGTGTGGATCGTCGGCGGCGGTCCGCTGGCCGCGCAGTTCGCCGAGCACGGCCTGCTCGACGAGGTGTGCGTGTCGATCGCGCCGGTGACCATCGGCGCCGGCCGCCCGCTGCTGCCCCGCCATGTCGAGCTGACTCTCACCGAATTGGCCCAGAACGGCGAATTCGCCTGCGCTCGTTACGATGTCGTGCGATCGCAGTGAGCACAACACATCCGATCCGGGACAGCGCGGGCGGTGATCGAGGCGCCGTGTGACGGCGGCGATCGATGAGCCGGCGCTGTTGGGTTTGTTCACAGTGTGGGAGGTGGCGGTCTGAGGTGGGTGACAGAGCCGCTCTCTACGGGTGGGAAGGGGCCTTGACGATGGCTACCCTGAGCGGCGTTCACCCCACTTGCGAGGACGAGGTCCGTGAAAATCCTTCCGGCAGCTGTAGTTACCGTGCTCATCGGCACCGCCGTACTGAGCGGGCATACCGCCCACGCCGCACCACCCACCCCGGCACCACCACCGGGCAGCGCGGCGCCGTCCCCACTCCAGGAATGGATCGACAACACCATTCCGGCACCACAATTGCCACCACCACCCGCCGGTCAACCCGCCACCGACGAGAACACCGCCCTGTGGCACGCCATCCTCCCCTCACCCACCGCCGACCCCCTCTTCGACGACACCCCACCCGACCTCGGCGACCTCACCCCCGGCCAACTCATCACCACCCGCGACATCACACCCACCGCCGCAACACTTTTCAACGCCCCGATCGCTCGGGCGGTGCTGCTGAAGTACCGTTCCACCTCGGCCTCGGGTGCGCCCTCGTTCGGCACCGCGACCCTGCTCGTTCCCGCTGTCGCGTGGCCGGGCCCCGGCCCACGGCCGGTGGAGGTCGACACGCTGCCGATCAACGCGCTGGGCCTGCGGTGCACCCCCGGCTACACCATCGCGCACGGCGTGCGCGACAACAGCGGAATCAATGTCTTCCTGCCCGGCGTCGCGTCCACGCTCGGCAAGGGGCACGCCGTGCTGGTGCCCGATCACGAGGGCCCGCTGACCGCGTACGCGGAGCCCACCGTGGCCGGACATATGACGCTCGACTCGATCCGGGCTGTCCGGTCGCTGTTCCCGGACGAGTTCGCCGACAGTCGGTTCGCGGTCAGCGGCTACTCGGGCGGCGCGATCGCCTCCTATGCGACCGCCATGCTGTTGCGCGAATACGCACCCGAGTTGGCGGGCGTGCTGGTCGGCGCGGCCGTAGGCGGTTTGGTTACCGACTACGGGGCGGTGGCGCACGTGTTCAACGGACGCAGCGCGTCCGGAATCCTGTTGACGGTGTCGCTGGCCATGGCGCGCGAACATCCCGAGATGTTGCAGTACATGAACCATCTGGCGCAGTGGGCCGGGACCTCGCCGGTGAAGGACATCTGCGGTGAAGCCGACGGCCCGCTCGGCGCGGTCGGTATCCCGATCGACGTGACGACGAATATCGACCACCCGCTCGAAAGCGATATCGCCGCACGGATCGAACGGCTGACCGACCTCACCGACCGCACATCGGCTGTGCCGCTGTACATCTACCACGGAGCGAGCGATCCTTGGATCCCCATCCAGGGCCCGCAACAGATGTATCGGCGCCAGTGCGGCCTCGGGATTCCGGCCGTCTTCCGCGTCGTGCCCGGTGAACACGTCTCCGCGATGCTCGCCGGAGCCGGCGGCGCCAACGACTGGATCGACGCCAGGCTGCGGGGCGAGCAGGCACCGAACGAATGCGCCTGACGAAAATGGCTCGTGTACCGCTGCCCTCGCAGCGGTACACGAACTATTTTCAGTCGGTTAGGTTGTCCGCCGGCAGCCGATTACGATGCCGGACCGCGATCGTCCCTCAGCATTCCCTCGGCGCCGGTTCGCCGCGCAGTCGCGCGAGGATCCAGTTGTCGAGTTCGGGTGAGCCGGTGACGTAACCGATCAGATGCTCGCCGGGCACGATGCGGAAGACCGCCGGAACCCCGAGGTCGCATTGCCGGCGGAATGTCCGCCGGGCGTCATCGAGCGGGATCCAGGGATCGTGCAAACCGTGGTAGATGTACAGCGGCACAGCCGATTTCCGGTCCCGCAGGTCCAACGCGGCGAACATCTTCCGGGCGATCGGGCTGTCCAGTGAACCGGCGGTGTTCGCCGCGACGTCCATCGGGAACCCGAGAACGCCCAGCGGGCCGTCGCCGTCGCCGCAGATATCCTTCACCGGCGAGGTCGACACCCACTGCGCCAGATGGTTCATGTACTGCAACATCTCGGGATGTTCGCGTGTGACCGCGAGCGCCACCGACAGCAGGATTCCGGAGGAGATGTTGCCGTTGAACCGGCGAGCGACGTTCTCGTTGTCGGTGACCAGCCCACCCGCGGCCGCGCCCACCACTACGCCCGCCAGTTCGGGCGCGTACTCGCCGAGCAGCATCGCCGCCGCGTAGGAGGCGATCGCGCCGCCCGAGTAGCCGCTGATCACGAAGTGGCTGTCGCCGAACTCCTGCGTACCCGCCGTCCGGGTCGCGCGAATCGAGTCGAGTACCACGTGCCCCGCGACTTTCGGCTCGGCGTACGCCATCTGCGGACCCTCGTGGTCGGGGACGACAACCGCGTGCCCCTGCGCCAGCGCCCACCAGATCGATGGCATGAACACCGTCAGATCGGTGTTGGGCTTGTCCAGCAGACCGTGCGACATCTGGTATCCCGGGGTGCAGTGCGATCCGAGCGAATTGATCGGCAATGCGTCGACTTCCACGGGTTGCGGCCCCGGGCCGGCCCACGGTGCGGCCGGCGTGATCAACGTCGCGGTGCCGAACGAGGGCGCACCCGAGGCCGAGGTGGAACGGAACTTCAGCAGTTGCGCCCGGCCGATCGGAACCGCCATGCGGACCGCGGCGGTGGGTGTGATGTCGCGGGTGGTGATGAGTTGGCCGGGGGTGAGGTCGCCGAGGTCGGGTGGGGTGTCGTCGAAGAGGGGGTCGGCGGTGGGTGAGGGGAGGATGGCGTGCCACAGGGCGGTGTTCTCGTCGGTGGCGGGTTGACCGGCGGGTGGTGGTGGCAATTGTGGTGCCGGAATGGTGTTGTCGATCCATTCCTGGAGTGGGGACGGCGCCGCGCTGCCCGGTGGTGGTGCCGGGGTGGGTGGTGCGGCGTGGGCGGTATGCCCGCTCAGTACGGCGGTGCCGATGAGCACGGTAACTACAGCTGCCGGAAGGATTTTCACGGACCTCGTCCTCGCAAGTGGGGTGAACGCCGCTCAGGGTAGCCATCGTCAAGGCCCCTTCCCACCCGTAGAGAGCGGCTCTGTCACCCACCTCAGACCGCCACCTCCCACACTGTGAACAAACCCAACAGCCCGCGGGTACCGGCCGATTGCCCCGTCGTCCGAGGCGGGCCCCACGACCGGGCGGGCGCCGAGGCGTCGTGGCCGGCTTCGAACAGGAATTGGAGTGTGGCAATGGGCATTCGGCTCGATTCGCAGCCTGTGCACGCTCCACTTCGATACCGACCAGGCGCCGGCCGCCCGCTGCTGCCCACCATGTCGAGCCGACTCGCACCGAATTGGCGCGCAACGGCGAATTCGCGTGCGCTCGTTACGATGTCGTGCGACCGGAGTGAGAACGAACGACACCTCGCCACCGACATGACCCCGCGCCCGTGTCGCAACAGAATCCGAAGCGTCACGTGCGCGGGGTATCGACTAGGACCCGGGCGGCGGCAACAGCTTACCGTCGGGCCCGACGGGCGCCGGGCACGGTTTGCCGTCGGTGCCGGTCGGCGGCGGCAGCGGTTTACCATCCGCACCCCGCGGCGGTCCAGGCCGGCCGTTCATGCCGGGCGGAGGCATGGGCTTTCCATTGCGGTCCGGTGGCGGGGGCCGGTGGCCGTTCGCTCCGGGCGGCGGCGGACACCCGTTCGGTCCCACCACCTGCTGGGCAGACGGGTGGGAGAGGGCCGGACTCGCCAATGCCGATCCCGGGACGAGCGAGCCGGCGCCCACAATCGCCGCGAAAATCAGAACTGACGCAGATGTTCTACTCATGCCGTTCCTAACTCGAAGTTGCGGCTACATGATGACCGCGCAACTCGAGAGTCCCTTCCCATCGGTGAAGCGATCCCGCGCCTCAGGCGACGGTGAACCCGCCGTCGACCGGAAGTACCGAGCCGGTCACGTAATCCGCCGCGATCACGTAGCGGATCGCATCGGCAACGTCGGCCGAAGTACCCACACGCCCCGCCGGAACCGACTGCGCGGCGCCGCGGAATTGGGCCGAACGCTCCTCCGGCGACAGGAACGACCACCACGGGGTATTCGATCACCCCCGGTGCGACCGCATTCACCCGCACCGGAGCCAGTTCCGCCGCCAGCGGGGAGACGATCCGTTCGATCGCGCCGTTGACCGCCGCGAGCGTGACCGTTCCCGGTAGTCCGGCCCGCGCACTCGCCGCGGACACCATCGTGATCGAGCCGGTGACCCGGGCGTGCCGGATCGCCGACAGGTATCCGAACAGCTTGCCGTCGAATCCGGCTCGCACATCGTCCAATGTCACTTCACGCAACGCGCCGGCGCCGATCGCACCGGGGCTGAATGCGAGGACCAGGTGATCGAACGGGCCGATGCGCCCGAAGAACGCCGAGACCTCCGCCTCCGACGTCCCGTCCACCGCTTCCGCCGCACTGACCCGATCCTTTACCGCCGCAAGCTTTTCCGGGTCACGCCCGGTGACGATGACCTCATTGCCGGACTCGAACAACAGGCCAGCCGTGGCGGCGCCGATCCCCGAAGTTCCACCCATGATCACGATGCGCATCGCGCGCCTCCCAACGAATTAGTTTCTAGACGTTCCGTCTCGATACTATTTCGAACCGTGGCGTCTTGTAAAGTGGGGGCCATGACTGGCGACAAGCAGGTCGGGCGACCGCGCAGCGAGGACCGGCGTCGAGCGATCCTGTCGGCGGCGATGGCCGAGCTGCGCGACAAGGGATATGCGGCGCTGACCATCGAGGGCATCGCGACGCGGGCGGGATCCGGTAAGCAGACGATCTACCGATGGTGGCCGTCGAAGGCAGATGTAGTGCTGGAGGCCATGCTGGCCGAGGTGGCCGCTGTGATCACACTTCCCGATACGGGCTCACTGCCCGGGGATCTGACCGCATTTCTCGCCGCCACCTTCCGGCAGCGCGGGCAGCGCCCGGTCCTGATCGGACTCATGGCCCAGGCCTTGCTGGATCCCGTTTTCGCACAGGCGTTTCGGGATCGATTCTTGTTCAGTCGCCGAGATACTTTGCGGCAGTTGATCGATCGGGCGATCGCCAGGGGCGAAGTGGCCACCGATATGGATCCGGAACTGGTGATCGATGTGGTGTACGGAGTGCTGTGGTACCGCCTGCTGCTCGATCACGCACCGCTCGATGCCGAATCCGGGCGGCAGCTGGCGGATTTCGTGGTGCGCGCCGTGCGCTGACCGGCGGGCGCCACCTCGTGCGTACGCGCCGCGGATACGACGATGGCCATCGTCGTATCCGCGGCGCGACCGTGCATCAGGCGCCGGGCGGCGGCGGCAACGGTTTACCGTCGGGGCCGGCCGGCGGCGGGCACGGTTGACCGTCGGTACCGGTGGGCGGCGGCAACGGCTTGCCGTCCACACCCCGCGGCGGCGGCAGCGGCCGGCCGTCGGGACCGCTGGGCGGCGTCGGGCAGCCGTTCGACGACGGGTCGAGCGCCTGATGCTGCGCGAGGGCCGGTGGTGCCGCTACCGCCTGTCCGGCCGTCGTCAGCCCGAAACCCGCGATCGCCGCAGAGGCGAGCAGTGCTGCCGCGGAACGTCTCATACCGATTCCTTTTCTCGAAAGATGGTGTCCTTCATGGGATTGGACGTTTCCGCAGCGCCCGGGTTCCCCGAATCATCGAATATGACTCAGGTCACAATCGAGGCATTCATCGCGATGCACGCACGGCGGTGACCGCCACCGTGGAGTACGGCATAGTGAATCCGCCACCCATCTCGTCGATCGCCGCGCCGACCCCGTCGAGGACCTGTTCGACCACCTCCGGCGGCGCCTGCGTCAACGACCCCTGGGTGGGCATCTGATCCAGCCATTCGTCGCGGGTGTAATGGTGTTCCCAGTCGAACCGCCACCGCTCAGCGTCACCGAAGCCGCCGCTGTCCCGAATTCCGTTGGCGGAGTTGGTGAATATCACCTCATACCCGTCCAATGCACTCCCGGACGCGGGCATCCGGAACGCGGACTCGGGGAGCAACCGGCGATGGATCGCGGCGAAGGTCTCGGTCACCGCTGCGGGCAATTCGAAGACGTGCCAGAACAACGCGATCCGGCCTCCCGGCCGCAGCGTCCGTGCCGCCGCGGCCGCACCGGCCACCGGATCGACCCAGTGCCAGGCGGTTCCCGCGACCACGGCATCGAATTCGCGGTCGCCGCGATCCCACTCCTCGAACCGCGCCACCTCGACTTCGAGTCCGCCGCGCCGCGCGAAATCGGCCATCCGCGCATCAGGTTCGACACCGAGGACGGCGCAACCGGCGGCGCGGAATTGCCGAGCCTCGATTCCGGTTCCGCAGCCGACGTTCAGGACATCGCGCCCCGGACTCGCGGCGACGATGCGGTCGATCAACGCCTGCGGATACGGCGGGCGGGTGCGGTCGTAACGTGCCGGATCGATACCGAAGGAGGCGCCGACCTTCCGGCGTACCTCCGGCGAGATATCGCGGGGGGACGGTTCAGTGGAGGACATGCGTCCACGGTAGAAGCGGCACACCTCATCGTCAACCTCGGGTTGACGATGCCGCTCTACGCTGTCGGCGATATCCGTATCCGCCGGTCAGCGGCCCCACGCCAAAGTGATGCGCGTGGTCGCGACGAAGTCCGCGGTGAGCTCGCGCAAGGCCAGGAACTGACCGCCGGTTCCGTACTTCCGGCGCAGACTGCCGAAGTCGGTGAACGCGGCCGCGGCCGCGATCTGATTGGAATCGGGGATGCGCGTCGGGAACAGCCGCGGCAGCGTGCGATTGGCCTGCAGAATCTCGAGCGTGGCACGGTGCACCGTGGACGACCGGCGGTATTTGGTCACCACCACCCCCAACTCCTCCAGTGGCGCACCCCAGCGCCCCGCCAGATGACGCAGATGCGCCTGCACCGGCGGAATTCCGTACGTGGACATGATGTCCGGGATCGTGGGGATCAGATAGCCGTCCGACAGCCGCAGGCCGTTCTGCGTGATCGGCCCCAGATTGGGCGGGCAGTCGACCAGCACATAGTCGTAATCCTCGAGCACACCCGACAGCGCCGCGGCCAGCACCGCGGTGGGATCACCGGCAGCCGAGGCCGGCATCTCGTCCTGCAGCGCAATGAGTTTCGGTGAGGACGGCAGCAGATCCACCGAGGTGACCGCGTGCATGGCCGACACCTCGTGCCGGATCAGCGAGCGCGTGTCGGGCCCGGGGCGACCGGCGATCGCGGCACCGAAAACCGAGGCCAGGGTGCGATCGGCGGAATCCAATTCCAGCGCCTGCTTCTCGCCCACCATCATGGCGGTGAGATTGGCCTGCGGATCCAGGTCGATCAGCAGGACCCGCTTGTCGAATTCGGCGGACAGGATCTCCGCGAGGGCGGCGGTAGTGGTGGTCTTGCCGACCCCGCCCTTCAGATTGAAGGTGGCCACCACATAGGGGCGGGAGCGGCCGGGTGTGCGCTCGCCCTCCCAGATCCGTTGCGGCCGTTCCAGGTGCAGCACCCGGCGCGCCCGGGTCCGGCCCAGCCAATCGAATCCGTCGTCGTCATCGGCGGGAGTGACCGGCGCCTCGCTACGCACTTCCACCAGCTCGAGACCCTCCAATCACACCACCGTCGGCACGGTTCGCTACAGACTAGTGACCGATACACGCTGTGGCAGTGCACGACACCATGCCACAGGTTGAGATTTGGCGAGTTTTCCTGCGATGTTGCACGTTCCGGGGGCCGGGCGGCGAAGATACCGGGGTGCGAACGAAATTCTCCTCCGAGCTCGCGGCGCTCAGCGATGAGCTCGCCCATATGGCCCGGCTGGCACACGAAGCGGCCGAACGTGCCGCGGTAGCCATCGAGAACACTGATCTGACCGCCGCCTACGAAGTCCTGGCACTGGACGAGCAGATTCAGGCCGAGCACGCCAAATGCGAGGACCGTTCGGTTCTGCTTCTCGCATTGGAGGCGCCGGTCGCGCGCGATCTGCGAAATGTGGTGACCGCCATCCAGATCGCCGAAGATCTGTCGGGAATCGCGGCCGGGCTGAGCCGCGTCGCCGACGGAGTGGTGCGGCGATTCCCGGAACCGGTAGCGCCCGAACACATCACGGCGCTGCTGTCCGCGATCGCCGCCGCCGTCGTCGATCTCACGGCCACGGCGGTCACGGTGATCACCGTCGAGGAGGTGGAACCCGATACGACCCTGATCCCGCCCGATACCGGAATGGCGGGCCTGCACCGGCAGTTACTGGGCGCGGTCGCCGATACGGGCTGGGATCACGGCAGTGCCATGGCGGTCGAATCGGCGCTGCTGGCCCATCATTACGAACGATGCGCGGCGCATTGCGTGCGGATCGGACGGCTGATCCGGTTCTTCCACACCGGAGTGCCGCTGTCGGCGCAGGCCGACGACGAGTGAGCTGTTATTTCGCGCCACCACCACATCCAGGACGGCACGGGTGAGCACGATTCCGGCCGCATTCGCCTGGCGCAGCAGCACTTCCACCGGCACTCAGCCGGCCGCGTCCGGCTCGAGACCGATCGCCCGCGGATCGTGCCGCAACCATTCCGACAGGCAATTGGACAGCCGGACCGGATCTCGATCGTTCATCGGCTCGTCTCCCCCCGCTCACATCTCCCCGGACAGCCATATCGTCCGACGATGACACGCCACCGTGACCCGCGCCAGTGAATTCCGATCGCGCTCACAGCACCCGCCGGGCGGCCGGACCGCCCCCGGTAACGTGGGCCGCATGACAGCTGCTGCAGATCGCTCACTCGGCCCGGAACTGGCACGTACCGTCGATATCGGCCCCGACACCGACGTCCTCGTGATCGGGGTTCTGTCCTCCGACGACGGTCCGGTGATCGCCGCCGCCGATGTCTTCGACGCGGTACTCGACGCCGAGATCCGCGAGCGACTGCTGGCGGCGCTGCTCGCGGTCGGCGCCAAGGGCAAGGCCGAGGAGCTGACCCGGCTGCCCGCACCCGAGGGTCTCGGTGCGACCAGTGTGCTGGCGGTCGGACTGGGCGCCGAGGACAAGCTCGATGCCGAGCAGATCCGCAAATCCGCCGGTGTGGCGGCGCGCGCACTGGCCGGTTCGGGCACCGCGGTCACCACACTGTCCGGGCTGGATCTGGGCGCCGCCGCCGAGGGCTTTTATCTGGGCGCCTACACCTTCACCGTGTTCAAATCCGGCAAGTCGGCGCCCAAGCCCGGTGAGCAGCCCCTGCAGCGAGTCGAATTCCTCGTCCCCACACCGGACTCCGGTGAGGAGGAGCTGTTTCGCGCACAGGCGATCGCCGAGGCGGTGGCCACCGCACGCGATTTCGTCAACACCCCGCCGAACGCACTGTTCCCCGCCGAATTCGCCGACCGCGCAGCCGAATTGGCGCGTGCGGCCGGACTGGAGGTGGAGATCCTCGACGAGAAGCAGTTGGAGGCGGCCGGTTTCGGCGGCATCGTCGGCGTCGGCAAGGGGTCCTCGCGCCCACCGCGGCTGATCCGCATCACCTACGCCGGCGGCGACCGGAAGGTGGCGCTGATCGGTAAGGGCATCACCTTCGACACCGGCGGCATCTCGATCAAGCCGGCCGCGAACATGGAGAACATGACCTCCGATATGGGTGGCGCCGCGGCGGTTATCGCGACCACCCTGGTGGCCGCGCGACTGGGCCTGCCGATCACGGTCACCGCCACGGTGCCGATGGCGGAGAACATGCCCTCGGCCACCGCGCAGCGGCCCGGCGATGTCCTCACCCAGTACGGCGGCACCACCATCGAGGTCATCAACACCGACGCCGAGGGCCGGCTGATCCTGGCCGACGCCATCGTGCGCGCCGGCGAGGACAACCCCGACTATCTGATCGATGTCGCCACCCTGACCGGCGCGCAGATGGTCGCGCTCGGAACCCGCACCCCGGGTGTGATGGGCACCGAGGAATTCCGGGACCGGGTCGCGCGGCTGTCCCAGAAGGTCGGCGAGAACGCCTGGGCGATGCCGCTGCCCGCCGAGTTGCGGGCGGACCTGAATTCCAAGATCGCCGATCTGGCCAATGTCTCGCCGCACCGCTGGGGCGGCATGCTCGTCGCGGGCATCTACCTGAAGGAGTTCGTGCCAGAGGGTGTGCAGTGGGCGCACGTGGATGTGGCCGGACCGGCGTACAACACCGGCGGGCCGTTCGGTTACGTCGGTAAGGGCGGCACCGGCGTTCCGGTCCGCACCCTGGTCGCCGTGCTCACCGATATCGCGGGCGAGTAAGCGGCACAACGAATTCCGATAGTCCGGCCGCGGAGTACTCCGCGGCCGGGCGCGGCCCCGGGCCTACTCGGCCGACAGATCGCGCAGGTCGGCCTCGAACGCGCGTTTGCGCTCGATTCGTTTGCGTGCGTCGTAATCGCGCATCCGTTGCGGATAGCCCGTCCTGCCCACGTCATAGACGGGGATTCCGAGCCGATCGGCCAGCCGGCGCGCACCGGACTCGCCCACGATGCGGCGGGTCCATTCCCCATCGGCGGCGACAAGTACCGCTGTGACATCGGTCACGGTGGTTTTGGGTTCGATATACGCCTCCACACCGGTGTGGGCGCGTACCCAGTCGGCCAGATAACGGATATCGGATGCGGCGTGGCCGGTGCCCGCACGGCCGCCGCGGAAACGATCGAGCAACCCCACGGCCGCCTACCTCCTGTGCACGGATGGGGAGGTTCGACACTCCCTCCCCATCGATAGTGCCAGTTGTCGGGCATTTCGGGCGGCGGCCGCGATCCGCGGGGCTCCGCCGGCCCGGGGATCGGCACACCTCACAGAGGTGGCGAATCAGACACGCCGGGCCGCGGGATCGATATTCGTCCAGCTCCCGGCGACGGCGCGAATGCTGTGAGATCGCCGACGGCCCGCTGAGCACCTGCCCTGTGGTACGTATCGCAACGGCGAGTGCAAGGATGGAGAACCGGAACAAGAACCGCACGGATCTCCGGTGCCACAGGAATGTTCGGTGGCAATGGGTGCTCGCCGCGACCCGCGGCGTGCCCCCGCCGAGAGACGAACTGTTGTAGACCCGTCGAGCAGTTAGAGGAGTCAACGGACATGGCCTTCTCCGTCCAGATGCCAGCTCTTGGTGAGAGCGTCACCGAGGGCACTGTGACCAGGTGGCTGAAGCAGGAAGGAGACACGGTCGAGGTCGACGAGCCCCTGCTCGAGGTCTCCACCGACAAGGTCGACACCGAAATCCCGTCGCCCACAGCGGGCGTGCTCACCAAGATCGTGGCCCAGGAAGACGATGTCGTCGAGGTCGGCGGCGAGCTGGGTGTGATCGGCGATGCCGGCGAATCCCCCGCTTCCGCTCCCGCCCCGGCACAGGAAGCCCCCGCCGCACCGGCTCCCGAGCCCGAACCGGCACAGCAGGCGCCCGCCGCGGCCCCGCAGCCCGCTGCCGCACCGGCCGCCGCCGCACCTGCCGCTGCCGCCGACGGCACCCCGGTCAAGATGCCCGAGCTGGGCGAGTCGGTCACCGAGGGCACCGTCACCCGCTGGCTCAAGCAGGTCGGTGAGCAGGTCGAGATCGACGAGCCGCTGCTCGAGGTCTCCACCGACAAGGTCGACACCGAGATTCCCTCCCCGGTTGCGGGCACGCTGCTCGAGATCAGCGCGAACGAGGACGATGTCATCGAGGTCGGTGGTCAGCTCGGTGTGATCGGCAGCGGTTCGCCCGCGGCCGCACCTGCTCCGGCACCTGCCGCACCGGCTCCGGCCGCCGCCGCACCGGCTCCGGCCGCCGCCGCACCGGCTCCGGCCGCCGCCGCACCGGCTCCGGCGCCCGCACCGGCACCCGCTCCGGCTCCGGCTCCTGCGGCTGCCGCCGCTCCGGCACCCGCGCCCGCTCCGGCCGCTGCGCCTGCCCCGGCTCCCGCCGCCACGTCGACCGCTTCCGGCAACGGTGACTCCCCCTACGTCACCCCGCTGGTCCGCAAGCTGGCCACCGAGAACAACGTCGACCTGTCGGCGCTGACGGGCTCCGGCGTCGGTGGGCGTATCCGCAAGCAGGATGTGCTGGCCGCCGCCGAGGCGACCAAGGCTCCGGCTCCCGCCGAACCGGCCGCTCCCGCGGCTGCCGCCAAGGCGCCCGCGGCCCCGGCCGCACCCGCGGGTGCGCGCCCGCAACTGCAGGCGCTGCGCGGCACGGTCCAGAAGGCCAGCCGGATCCGGCAGATCACCGCGACCAAGACCCTCGAATCGCTGCAGACCACCGCGCAGCTGACTCAGACCCACGAGGTCGATGTCACCAAGATCGCGGCACTGCGGGCCAAGGCCAAGAGCTCGTTCTCCAATCGCGAGGGCGTCAACCTGACCTTCCTGCCGTTCTTCGCGAAGGCCGCGGTGGAGGCGCTGGGCGTACACCCCAACGTCAACGCCTCCTACAACGCGGATACCAAGGAGATCACCTACCACTCCTCGGTCCACCTCGGTATCGCGGTCGACACCGATCAGGGTCTGCTGTCGCCGGTCATCCACAACGCCAGTGACCTGTCACTGGCCGGTCTGGCCCGCGCCATCGCCGATATCGCCAACCGCGCCCGCAACGGCGGCCTGAAGCCCGACGAGCTGGCCGGTGGCACCTTCACCATCACCAATATCGGCTCGCAGGGCGCTCTGTTCGACACTCCGATCCTGCTGCCGCCGCAGTCGGGGATGCTGGGCTTGGGTGCGATCGTCAAGCGCCCGATCGTGATCTCCGACAACGGCAGTGAGTTCATCGGCATCCGCTCGATGTGCTACCTGCCGCTGACCTACGATCACCGCCTCATCGACGGTGCCGACGCCGGCCGCTTCCTGACCACCATCAGGCATCGGCTGGAGGAAGCCGCGTTCGAGGCCGACCTGGGTCTGTAAACCATCCCGCGACACGATGATTCGGTTGCCCGCATGAAGGTTGTGATCGCCGGTTCGTCCGGCCTGATCGGCACGGCGCTGGTCGCCGCACTGCGCGGGGACGGTCACGAGGTGACCCGTCTGGTGCGCCGCCGCGCGGCCGCACCCGACGAGTTCACCTGGGACCCGGTCCGAGCGCAGGTACCCGACACGGCCCTGCGCTCGGCGGACGCGGTGGTCAACCTCTGCGGCGCCGGAATCGGTTCGCGCCGGTGGAACGGCGGTTACAAACAGGAGTTGCGCGACAGCCGGATCGGCCCGACCGATGTGCTGTCCACCGCGGTCGCCGCCGCGGGGGTGCCGACGCTGGTGAATGCCAGCGGTGTGCACTTCTACGGCGGCGAGACCGGTGATCGCGTGATCACCGAATCCGATTCCGCGGGAACGGGTTTCCTGTCGACGATGTGCCGTGATTGGGAGGCGGCCACCGCGCCCGCGGTCGAAGCGGGAGTCCGGGTGGTGCTGATCCGCAGCGCGGTCGTGCTGTCGCGCCACGGCGGCATGCTCGCCTTGCTGCGGCCGCTGTACTCGCTGGGATTGGGCGGGCGCCTCGGCAGCGGCCGTCAGTATCAGCCGTGGATCTCGCTCGACGACGAGATCGGCGGTATCCAGTTCGCGCTCACCCATTCCGGTGTACGCGGACCGGTCAACCTGGTCGGTCCGGCACCGGTGACCAATGCGGAGTTCAACCGGGCGCTCGCGCGCGCCCTGCATCGTCCCGCACCGTTCGTGGTGCCCGCCTTCGCCTTACAGGCCGCGGTCGGCGAAATGGCCCGGGAGGCCATCCTGCGGGGACCGCGGGCGATTCCCACGGTACTCGAGGAGGCCGGTTTCTCGTTCCGGCACGAAACCATCGGCAAGGCCCTGGCCGCGGTGGTCGGGTAGGAGATCACCGAAAGCCCCTGCGGCCCGGAACTATTCAGGGCTGTCCGGCCGTTGCCGATGCGCAACGGCCGGACAGCCCCGGTTCTCGTTCTACTTGCCGGTGATCTATCGAGGTCCCATCAGACGTGCGGGACGCGCAGGGCGTTCCACGATGCCGGGCCGGGAAGGCCATCGGCATCGTCACCGCTGTACCCCAGCTTCTCCTGCCAGCACTTGTACGAGTTGCGATCGGCATCGGACCACTGGCTGCTGGGACCCACCTGGTAGCGCGAGCAGCCGACCTCGACCAGCCGCTTGCCCATATTGGTGACGATCGCCGAATTCTGGCCGTTGTGGAAGAAATCCGAACCGGGGTACGGCTGGAGCTTGTTGTTCACTTCGGGGGCGGGCGCCTCCGGCTTACCCTTGTGCGGCTTCTCCGGCTCGGTCGGCTTGGGCATCTGCGGTGGCGGACCGTTGCCGTCTCCTGGGGTCGCGGCCGCCCCTGATCTGCACCGTAGATGAAGAACCGCACCGCGTTTATCCAAAATTGGCAAATTCCCGCGACAGAGGAAATTCGGAATCGGGCGGGGCCGGAATGCCGGATCGAAGGTTCGGCATCGCTACCGGTTCCGGCTTCTGTCCACCCGAGTTCCCGGTCATTCCGAATTCGAGAATCAGGTACGTTCCGATGGCAATAGAGACAGCGGATTCGCTGTTCGAAAGGGGTATGGAGCATCCGGCCACCGGCACGATAGGTTGATGCGGTGATCCAGCACAGCGCCCCGCTGATTCGCGATGCGAGCGAAAGCGACATCCCCGCGATCCTGGCGATCCACAACAACGCTGTGGCCGAGACGACCGCGATCTGGGATTCCACACCGGTCGACCTCGACGATCGGCTGCGCTGGTGGAAAGACCGGGTGGCCGCCGGATATCCAGTGCTGGTGGCGGAGATCGACGGCGAGGTCGCCGGATACGCCGGCTATGCGCAGTGGCGGCCCAAATCCGGGTACCGGCACTGCGTGGAGAACTCCGTGTACGTCGCCGACCGGTTCCAGCGTCGCGGCGCCGCGACCGCATTGCTCACCGCGCTGCTGGCGCGAGCGGAGGAATCCGGGCGCGTGCACACCGTGATCGCGGCGATCGAAACCTCCAACAAGACCTCGATCCTGTTGCACGAGAAGTTCGGATTCCGGATCGTCGGCCAACTGCCGGAGGTCGGTCACAAGTTCGGCGGCTGGATGGATCTGACCTTGATGCAGCGCACGCTGCCGGGTCCGATTTCGCCGGGCGTAGAGTCGTCCGAGTGAGCTCCGTCGACACCCCGACATCGAACAGCGGCGCGGCACAACCCGCCACGCCGGCCACTTCGTCCCCCGATCCGCTGGTACGCGAATCCGGTGGCCGCAAAATGCTCCGTATCGAGGCCCGCAACGCGCAGACCCCGATCGAACGCAAGCCGAAGTGGATCCGCACCCGCGCCACCATGGGCCCCGAGTACACCGAGCTCAAGGGCCTGGTCAAACGCGAAGGGCTGCACACGGTCTGCGAGGAAGCGGGTTGTCCCAACATCTTCGAATGCTGGGAGGATCGCGAGGCCACCTTCCTCATCGGCGGTGAACAGTGCACCCGCCGCTGCGATTTCTGCCAGATCGACACCGGTAAGCCCGCCGCGCTCGATCGCGACGAACCGCGCCGGGTAGCCGAGAGTGTGCAGGCGATGGGCCTGCGGTATTCGACGATCACCGGGGTCGCCCGCGACGATCTCGACGACGGTGGCGCCTGGCTCTACGCCGAGACCGTGCACGCCATCAAGCGGCTCAATCCGAACACCGGTGTGGAGCTGCTGATCCCGGATTTCAACGCCGAGCCCGATCAGCTGGCCGAGGTGTTCGCCAGCCGTCCCGAGGTGCTCGCGCACAATGTCGAGACGGTGCCGCGCATCTTCAAGCGCATCCGGCCCGCCTTCCGCTACGAACGGTCGCTCGCGGTGCTGACCGCGGCTCGCGAGGCCGGGCTGGTCACCAAGTCGAACCTCATCCTCGGTATGGGCGAGACCCCCGAGGAGGTCACCCAGGCCATGCGTGACCTGCACGAGGCCGGCTGCGACATCCTCACCATCACCCAGTACCTGCGCCCCTCACCGCGCCACCATCCGGTCGATCGCTGGGTCAAGCCGGAGGAATTCGTCGAACACTCCCGGGTCGCAACGGAACTCGGCTTCGCCGGCGTGATGGCGGGCCCGCTGGTGCGGTCCTCGTACCGGGCCGGCCGCCTGTACGCGCAGGCGATGGCACATCACGGCCGGGAGATCGCGCCGGAGATGGCGCATCTGGCCCAGGAGGGCACCGCGACGCAGGAGGCCGGGGCGGTTCTCGCCCGCTTCGGCAGCTGATCCGGCATTTCATCACGCACGGGGTGCGTATCCCCGGAACGGGTGACACAGCCGCTTGCCGGTGGGAAGCTCGAAAGCAACCCGCACGTGTCGACTCCGGGAAGTGATGAGACATGGCCGACAAAGCGAGCAACGGCGCCCGAGGCAATTCCGTGGGCAGAGTGCCCGAGGCGGAGCATCCCGACGGAATCCGCAATGTGGTTCTCGTCGGGCACACCGGTTCGGGTAAGACCACGGTGGTGGAGGCGCTGGCCATGGCCGCCGGCGCCCTCACTCGGTCCGGACGGGTGGAGGACGGCACCTGTATCTCGGATTACGACGATATCGAGCAGCGTCAGCATCGCTCGGTGCAATTGTCGGTGGTGCCGGTGGCCTGGAACGGGATCAAGATCAATCTGATCGATACACCGGGATATGCCGATTTCCTGGGTGAGTTGAGGGCCGGTTTGCGCGCCGCGGACGCGGCCCTGTTCGTGGTCTCGGCCGCCGCGGGCGCCGACGGCGTGGACGGCCAGACTTTGGCGCTGTGGGAGGAATGCGCGCGGGTGGGTATGCCACGCGCGCTGGTCGTCACCCATCTCGACGCGGTGCGCGCCGATTTCGACCTGATGGCCCGGACCTGCGTCGATCTGCTGGGCAACGGTGATTCCGATGCCGTACTGCCCCTGCAACTCCCGGTGCACGGCCCCCGGGGCGCGGACGGGCATCGCCCGGTCACCGGTCTGATCGATCTGCTCACCGAGCAGATCTTCGACTATTCGGCCGGTGAGCACACCCGCACCGACGCCACCGCCGAACAGGACGCGCTGATCGAGGCCGCCCGCTCCCGGCTCATCGAGGGCATCATCGCCGAGAGCGAGGACGAGACCCTGATGGACCGCTACCTCGAGGGGCAGCCCATCGATCTGACCACCCTGACCACCGACCTCGAGCGTGCGGTGGCCACCGACCGCTTCCACCCGATCCTGATCGCCGCACCGCCCCCGGAGGGTGCCCGCGCCGGACTGGGGATGGTCGAGATCCTGGAGTTGATCACGCGCGGCTTCCCCACCCCTGCCGAGCACGCCGTGTCGGCGCGCTGCCCGTCCAACGGCGCCGCGCCCGCGACCTTGTCGTGTGATCCGGGCGCGCCGCTGGCCGCGGAGGTCATCCGCACCGCATCGGATCCGTATGTCGGCCGGGTTTCACTGGTGCGGGTGTTCTCCGGAACACTGCACGCCGACGACACCGTGCACATCCACGGCCACGGCAGTGCGGCCGGAAACGGCGCACACGATGTCGACGAGCGGATCGGATCGGTGACGGCACCGTTCGGCAAACAGCAGTTCCCGCTGAGCCAGGCCATCGCCGGGGATATCGCCTATGTCACCAAACTGGGGCATGCCGAGACCGGGGATACGGTGTCGGCCAAGGATTCTCCGCTGCTGATCGAACCGTGGCCGCTGCCCGAACCGCTGTTACCGGTAGCGGTGCGCGCCCACGGCAAGGCCGATGAGGACAAGCTGTCACAGGGTCTGGCGCGGCTGGTCGCCGAGGATCCGACGGTGCGGCTGGAACAGAACGCGCGCACCCATCAGCTGGTGCTGTGGTGTCTCGGGGAGGCGCATCGCGATGTGGCGCTCGAGCGGCTGCGGTCGCGCTTCGGCGTACACGTCGATGTGGACGAATACCGGGTGGCGCTGCGAGAGACGTTCGGCGGCAGGGCTTCCGGGCACGGGCGGCATGTGAAGCAGTCGGGCGGGCACGGCCAGTACGCGATCTGCGATATCGAGGTCGAACCCCTGCCTGCGGGTTCCGGAATCGAATTCGCCGACAAGGTGGTCGGCGGGGCGGTGCCCCGCCAGTTCATCAGTTCGGTCGAGAAGGGCGTGCGTGCCCAGGCCGAGCGCGGGGTGACGACCGGATATCCCCTGGTCGATGTGCGCGTGACATTGCTCGACGGCAAGGCGCATTCGGTCGATTCCTCCGATGCGGCTTTCCAGACCGCCGGTGCGCTGGCCCTGCGGGAGGCGGCCGGAGCGACCCGGATCGCGCTGCTCGAACCGATCTGCGAGGTGGATGTGACCGTCGCCGACGACTATGTGGGCACGGTGCTGGGCGATCTGTCCGGCCGCCGCGGGCGGGTGCTGGGTACCGAACCCTCCGGCGCCGGTCGCACGCGGATCCGCGCCGAGGTGCCGGAGCTGGAGCTACGCCGCTACGCCATCGATCTGCGGTCGCTGTCGCACGGCGGGGCGCAGTTCGGCAGAACCTACGCCCGGCACGAGCCGATGCCCGCGCAGGTGGCGCAGGGTCTGCGCGACCGGGTCGGCAGCGCGGTGTGAACTCCGAGCCCGCGGCCGGAGAGGTTCTGCGGGCGATCTCCCGGCCGGACCCATCCCGCGCGGGATATGTCCGGCCCGACCACTATTCTGGAAGTCATGGCAGCAGGTAAGGGCGGCACACCGTCGAAGGAAGCGAAGGCCGCGGCGAAGGCGGCGCGCCGGCAGGCGTCGAAGGAGCGGCGTCAGCAGCTCTGGCAAACGTTCCAGATGGTGCGCAAGGAAGACAAACTGCTGCTGCCGCTGATGATCGGCGCGCTGGTGGTCATCACCGCGGTGTTGTTCGGCATCGGCTTCCTGTTCGACATGCAGTGGTTCCTGCTTCCGGTCGGCATTCTGGTGGGCGCGCTGGTCGCGTTCATCATCTTCGGCCGCCGGGTGCAGAAGAACGTGTACGCCAAGGCCGAGGGCCAGGCCGGCGCGGCCTGGTGGGTGCTGGACAATCTGCAGGGCAAGTGGCGCGCCACCCAGGCGGTCGCGGCCACCACCCAACTCGATGCCGTGCACCGCGTCATCGGCCTGCCGGGCGTCGTCCTGGTCGCCGAGGGTTCCCCTCAGCGGGTGAAATCGCTACTGGCGCAGGAGAAGAAGAAGACCGCCCGGCTGGTCGGCGATACTCCGATCTACGACATCGTCATCGGCAACGACGAGGGCCAGGTATCGCTGAAGGAATTGCAGCGCCACCTCACCAAGCTGCCCCGCAATATTGATGCCAAACGGATGGATCTCATCGAGGGTCGTCTCACCGCCCTGGCCACCCGCGGTGGCCCGGCCATGCCGAAGGGCCCACTGCCGGCCGGCGCCAAGATGCGCGGTGTCCAGCGCACCATCCGCCGTCGCTGAGATACCCACCGCCACACCGCTTCACATACTGCCGTCGCCCGCACTCGCGGGCGGCGGCAGTTTTCGTCGGACGGTGGACAGCAGGCCTCGCACTCCTTTAGGTTTCGAATATAGGACTGGCAGTCCCAAATTTCGGACACTCTGTCAGGAGAAGCGATGCCGTACTACCGAGCCGTTGGCGAGTTCCCGCGGCAACGCCACACCGCCCACACCCGCGCCGACGGCACGCCGACCTTCGAGGAGTTCATCGGCGAGGAGGGTTTCTCGGGAACCAGTTCCCTGCTCTACCACCGCCGGGTCCCCTCGGCACTGGTCGACGCCCGGGACTGGGATCTCGGCGACCAGGCGCTCACCTCCAACACTCCACTGCTGCCGCGGCATTTCCATCCGCCGGATCTGTTCACGGGCACGACGGGCGGCGACGTCGTCCGGCACCGGCGGCCGATCCTGGCCAACAGTGATGTGCGGATCTCCTATGTGGTCGCCGACAGCCCGTCGCCGCTCTACAGCAACGGCATCGGCGACGAGGTGCTCTTCGTCGAATCCGGCGCGGCGGTCCTGGAGAGCGTCTTCGGCCGGATCGAGGTGCGCCAGGGCGACAACGTCGTCGTCCCGCGGGTCACGGTGCACCGCTGGCTGCCCGATCCCGACGCCGGACCCCTGCGACTGCTGTGCGTCGAAGCCGCGGGCCATGTCCAGCCGCCGGACAAACATCGCACCCGCTACGGCCAATTCCTGGAGAGTTCCCCGATCACCGAACGCGATCTGCGCGGACCGGTGGGCCCCTTGCTCGCCGACGAGCAGTTCGTGGACGCCGATACCGAGGTCTATGTCCGGCATCGCACCGCCTCCGGTGCGCACGGCACGATCGTCGTCTACGACCACCATCCCTTCGACGTCGTCGGCTGGGACGGTCATCTGTATCCGTACGCCCTGAACTACCGCGATTTCGCCCCGGTGGTAGGCGCGGTGCTGCAACCGCCGCCGACCTATCAGGTCTTCCAGGGGCAGAGCTTCGTGGTGTGCAATTTCGTCCCGCGCCCACTGGAATTCGCGCCCGGCGCGATCAAGGTGCCCTACTACCACTCCAACGTCGATTCCGACGAGGTGATGTTCTATTTCGCCGGAGAGACCGCCGCCCGCAAGGGTTCCGGTATCCGCACCGGCTCGGTGACCCTGCATCCGGCCGCCTATACCCACGGCCCGCGCCGCAGCGCTTATCTCGACTCCCCCGGTTTCACCGAGCCGAACGAGATGGCGTTCATGGTCGACACCTTCCGCCCTTTGGAAGTCGCCGAGGGCGGGACCGCATCCGACGTCCCGGGCTATCCCTGGAGCTGGTCGGACAAAGCGCACGCCGGGCAGCGCCCATAGCGCACGTTCCACCCATCGCGACAGGAGTCTGCGTGAGCGAAACATTCGAGCGGATCCCGGTGATCCTGCACAACGAGGACCAGCCGGGCATCCGGGAAACCTACGGCTTCACCGGCGGTCACGGCGTCGTGCTGGAGGGCCAGCTGCTGCGCCCGACGGGCGATCGGGGCGGCGACACCGTCTTCCTCTTCCAGCATCCGACCTCGACGCTGAATCTGCTGCCCATGCCGACCGCGCTCGCGGCCCGCGGCCACCACGTGCTGTGCGGAGCCAGCCGATATCCCAAGAACGACTCCGCGCTGATCATGGAGAACGTGGTGCTCGACCTGGGCGCCTGGGTGCGGTGGGCGCGCGAGGTGGGCGGCTATCGCCGAGTGATTCTGGTGGGCTGGTCCGGGGGCGGTTCGCTGTCGCTGCTCTATCAGGCCGAGGCACTCGACCCGTCCATCACGCACACGCCCGCCGGAGATCCGGTCGATGTGGTGGGTGCCGGACTCTCACCGGCCGACGGCGTGGTCTTCATCGCCGCCCATCTGTCGCGCGCGGAAACTCTCACCGAGTGGATGGACCCGTCGGTACTCGACGAGACCGATCCGCGGCATCGCGACCCGGTCTGGGACATCTACGCCGCCGACGCACCGCGGCGCCCGCCCTTCGCCCCGGATTACGTCGCCGATTTCCGCGAGGCGCAGCGGGCTCGCAACCGGCGCATCTCGGAGTGGGCGCTGGGCCGGCTGGGCGAACTGCGCGCGGCCGGCGGCCCCGAACAGGAACAACCGTTCCTGGTCCACCGCACGATGTGCGATGTGCGCTGGATCGACCCGTCGGTCGACCCCAACGATCGCAGGCCGGACTGGTGTTATCTGGGTGATCCACGGACGGCGAATGTCGGCCCGGTGGGATTGGCCCGCTACACCACACTGCGGTCGTGGCTGAGTCAGTGGAGTCTCGACCATTCGGTGGCGGGCGGGGCCCGCAATGCCGCGCGCATCACCACCGGACCGGTGCTGCAGATCGAGAATTCCGCCGACGACGCGGTCCCGGCCACCCACAATCCGATCGTGCGCGATGCGCTCAGCACACCCGACCGGACCTATCGGGTAATCCGCGGCGCCACGCACTACTACGTCGGACAGCCCGACCACCTGCGCACCTGTGTCGAGCACGTCGAGCAATGGGCCGCCGAGCGGGAACTGATCGGCACACCGCCGACGTAGGATCTGGCCCATGCCGGCCCCCGACACCTCGCAAACCCTCAGCCGCGGACTCGATGTGCTCAAGGTGCTCGCGAGCAGTCCGCACCCCCGCACGCCCGCCCAGCTGGCGACGGAACTGGGGTTGTCGCGCACGATCATCTACCGGTTGGTCGGCACGCTGGTCGAGCACGGCCTGGTCCGGCGCGGCGCGGACGGGGCCGTCGGCATCTCGGTCGGCGCGCTGATACTCACGCGCAATGTGCTCGGTTCCGTACGCGAGGCGACCCGTGACATTCTCGAGGATCTGGCCCGCGAGGCGGAGGCGACAGCGCATTTCTGCGTCGCCGACGGCGACGACGTGCTCGCCGTCGCGGTCGTGGAGCCGCCGTTCACCACCTTCCACGTCGCTTACCGCGTGGGTGCCCGCACCGCCCGCGGCCAGGGCGCGCTCGGCGAGGCGATCGAGGCGGCGGCGCGCGGCCAGGGCGGGCTCTTCGAGAGCGAGGGGAAATTGGTGGCCGGCGCGCACGGTGTCGTGGCCGCGCTGCCGGGACTGCCCGGCCCCCCGGCAGCGGTCGGTGTGGTGACGCTGGTCGGCGCGGAGACTTCCGCGATGGTGACGGCCGTGCGCCGGGCCGCCGCCCGGCTGCGCGAGGCGCTCGAATAACCCGGCGGCACATCCCTATTCGTCCGATAATCGGATAATGCTTCACAATAAACGGTCGCAGCGTTAGCCTGCTCACACTCTCGTTCAGTTCGTCAGGAGCAGCCGTGTCCGACTACACCACCACCGCCCATGCCGACGGAGCGCGGCCACCGACCACCCTGCCGCCACGGGATCTCTGGATCGGCGGACGCCGGCGCACGGCGCGCGGCGGCGCCACCTACCGTTCGGAGAACCCGGCGACCCGCGAGTTCATCTGCGATATCGCCGAGGCCACGGCCGAGGATGTCGACGACGCCGTGCGCGCCGCCCAGGCGGCCTTCGACAACAGCGGCTGGAAGGAGATGGGCGGCGCCGAACGCGGCCGGATCCTGTTCCGCGCCGCCGATCTCATCGAGGAGCAGACCCGGTACCTGTCCGCGCTGGAAACCCTCGAGGTCGGAAAGCTCTACAAGGACGGCGTTTTCGGCGATATCCCGGCCACGCTGGCAACTTTCCGCTACTACGCCGGCTATGCCGACAAACTGCACGGCTCGACGGTGGCGCTGCCCGATTACGCGGGGCGGCACCGGCTCAACTACACACTGCGCGAACCGCTCGGGGTGGTCGGCGCGATCACACCGTGGAACAACCCGATCGTGGTCGCGGGCTGGAAGGTCGCACCGGCGCTGGCCGCGGGCAACACCGTGGTGATCAAACCGCCCGAGGACGCGGCCCTGTCGATCCTGCGGCTCGCGGAGATCCTGGCCGAGGCGGGCGTCCCGGACGGTGTGTTCAACGTCGTGCCCGGCCGCGGTGAGATCACCGGTGCGGCGCTGGCCCGCCACCCGGGACTGGCGAAGCTGAGTTTCACCGGCAGCCCGGAGGTCGGCGCCCTGCTCAGTACCCACGCCGGCGGCCAGTTCCGCAAAGTCACCTTGGAGCTGGGCGGTAAGAATCCGCAGATCGTGTTCCCCGATGCCGATCTCGACCGCGCACTGCCGTTCGTCGCGGTCGGCAATTTCCTGCATCAGGGTCAGGTCTGCGCGGCCGGTACCCGGGTGTATGTGCACGACAGCCTGGTCGAGGAGCTCACCGCCCGGCTGGCCGCACATGCCGAATCGCTCATCTCTGGGTGATCCGTTCGACCCCGAGGCCAGTATGGGTCCGGTGATCAACCGGCAGCAGCACGAGCGCATCGGCGGTTATCTCGGGCTCGGCGTCGCCGAGGGCGCGCGACTGGTGACCGGCGGATCACTGGCCGAGCGGGCCGGATACTTCGTCGAGCCGACGGTTTTCGTGGGCCGCCAGAAACACCGCATCGCCCGCGAGGAGATCTTCGGCCCGGTCGCCACGATCATTCCCTTCACCGAGACCGCCGAGGTGCTCGCCCTCGCCAACGACTCCCACTTCGGCCTCAACGCCATCGTCTACACCGAGGATCTGCACACCGCCCAGACCGCGGCACGCGAACTGCGGGTGGGCAATGTGTGGATCAACGCCTTCGGCATTCCCGATATGACCACACCGTGGGGCGGGCGGGCCGGCAGCGGAGTCGGCCGCGAACTCGGGCCGGCCGGAATCGAGGCCTACACCGAGGAGAAGACCGTGCAGATGATGTTCTGAGCAGTCGATACCCGCGGCCGATGCCGACCGCGCGGCCCGCATCCGGCGGCACCGCGATCACCGGCGAGCGACGTCACCGTCCAGTTCCGCCAGCGCCCGGTCGTCCAGGCGGATGTCGCCCACCGCGACATTCTGTTCCAGGTGTTCGACGCTGCGGGTCCCCGGAATCAGCAGGATGTGCGGGTCGTGGGCCAGCAACCAGGCCAGCCCGATCTGGCTCGGTGTGACGTCGTACCGCGCCGCGATATCGCGCACCACTGGATGCTCCCCCACCTTCGGCTGCCCCGGGAAACCGGACCCCAAGGGGAAGAACGGAACGAAAGCGATCCCGCGAGAAGCGCATTCGGCCAGCAGTGGCTCCTCGCCGCGATCGAGCAGGTTGTACAGATTCTGCACACACGCGATTCCCGCGGGCGCGGCCCGGACCAGTTGCTCGACGGTCACCGAGCTCAGCCCGATCGCCCCGATCTTGCCCTCCTCGCGCAGCGCGATCAGTTCGGCGAGCTGATCGTCGAGATCGACGACCTGATCACCGGTGGCGACGATGCCGGGCGGTGCGTCCACCCGCCGCAGATTCACCACATCGAGCCGCTCGACTCCCAGCGTGCGCAGATCCGCCTCGACCGTGGCCCGCAATTGAGCGGGCTGCTGCGCCGGCACGAGCCCGCCGTCGACGTGCGCGGCGCCGACCTTGTCGACCAGCACCAGATCCTGCGGGTAGGGATGCAATGCCCGGCGGATCAGCGCATTGACCGATCCGCCGCCGTAGAACCCCGCGGTATCGATGTGGTCGACACCCAATTCCCGGGCCCGGCGCAGCACTGCCACTCCGTCACCGCCGGATTCCAGCTGCATCGCGCCGTAACCGATCCGGCCGACGGGCCGCCCGGCCAATACACCGTCTCGTGATTGCGTCATGAGTGACTCCTGGTTGATCTCGGCTACCCTCGAAGACAAACGGAGGAACCTCCGCTTATCGTCGATACTACACAGAAACGGAGGAGCCTCCGCTTTGTCCGCACAGCCGGGCGCCCGCCGCGACGCCCAACGCAACCGGCAGCTCCTCCTCGACGCCGCGCTCACGGCATTCACCGGGGAATCGCCCACGGTCAGCCTGGAATCGATCGCGAAATCCGCCGGGGTGGGAATCGGCACGCTCTACCGGCACTTCCCGTCCAGGGAAGCGCTCATCGAGGCCGTCTATCGCAGCGAACTGGAACAGCTCTGCGACGAGGTGAGCGATCTGCTCATCGAGCAGTCACCCGATCGGGCGCTGCGGATATGGCTGGGGCGCTACGCCGATTTCGTAGCGACCAAGCGCGGTATGGCCGAGGCGCTGCGCGAGGTCATCGCCTCGGGTGCGGTCACCTCGGCGCAGACCCGGGAACGCCTGAGCGCGGCGATCGGCGACATCATCGCCGCGGGTGCGCCGACGGAATCACTGCGTTCCGATATCCGCCCACAGGACGTGACCGCGGCGATGGCCGGCGCCACGCTGGCCGGGATCAACCGCGAGCAGATCGACCGCCTTCTCGACCTGCTGGTCGACGGACTTCGACCGTCGAGGGCCGGGTAACTACCTGGCCCGAACCAGTGCGGTTCCGGTCGCCCGGTCGTGCATGCCGCGGCGGTCGCCGTCGGTGAACAGCGCGGGGACCACAAAGGTCAGCAGCGCCTGCCGCGCCACCGCCCGGACGACACCCACCGGCACCTGCGCATCGATCCGGACGGTACGCAGTCCGAGGAAGAACTGCCCCGGCGTGAAACCGAACAGGATTACCGTCAGCACGCCGATGACGAACCAGACCAGATAGGTGACGGTGTTGAGCGATCCGGCACCGTGCACGATCAGCGCGGCGATACCCATCGCGATGAAATAGTCGACGAACAGCGCCACGATGCGCCGCGACATCGGCGCCAGCGAACCCGCGCCCGCCTCCGGCAGGCCCAGGAATTTACCCGGATAGTCGCCGGGCCCGGGCTCACCGGGACGAGCCGAGTCGGGGCCGGAGAGCCAGGAACCGGAAATTCGCGCCATGCTCCCAGCTTAAGCACGCCGACGGTGAGGATTACGTCACACCCACACTCGCGCAGCGACCGCGAACCGGCCGGACCCCCACTCGGACGGGCCACCAACACGCGGAGTTCTCCCCCGCACACCGCGCCCCGGAGCCGCCGCGCACCGCCCGGCGCGGCGTGGTCGCCAAAGCGGTTGCGGCCGGGAAACTCTCGGCCGCAACGACATCGGCCCGCCACGATCCGCGGTCCTTGTGTCGGCGCGCCTGGACCCGGATGGCAGGATATGTGTGCTGGTCGAGCACCGCAGCGAAACCCCGTCGTGGCGGTGCGGAGCACGGGGAGGCCGCCACCCGGTCCAGCAGCACGTGTAACACTGGCGAAACACAGCCTTGATTGCGGGGAAACACCGCATCCATACCGTTCAGCGCTGAACCCAGCAATCGGCACAGGCTGGGAACCGATCCGTAAGGAGTACAAGTGGCGTTCAGTACGGCCGACGAGGTCATCCAGCACATCAAGGAGGAAAACGTCGAGTACGTCGACGTACGTTTCTCCGACCTCCCTGGCGTTCAGCAGCACTTCTCGATCCCGGCGAAGTCCTTCACCGCCGACCTGGCCGAAGAGGGCCTGGCGTTCGACGGCTCCTCGGTGCGCGGTTTCCAGTCGATCGACGAGTCGGACATGCTGCTGCTGCCCGACTACTCCACCGCCCGGATCGACCCGTTCCGTGCCGCGAAGACGCTGAACCTGAACTTCTTCGTGCACGACCCGTTCACCCGTGAGGCCTACTCCCGCGACCCGCGCAACATCGCGCGCAAGGCGGAGGAGTACCTGCGGTCGACCGGTATCGCCGACACCGCCTTCTTCGGCGCCGAGGCCGAGTTCTACATCTTCGACGGCATCAGCTACGACTCGGCGATGAACGGCTCCTTCTACAAGATCGAGTCCGTCTCCGGCTCGTGGAACACCGGCGCCGAGTTCAACCCGGACGGTTCGCGCAACCTGGGCTACAAGGTCCGCAACAAGGGTGGCTACTTCCCCGTCGCCCCGTACGATCACTACGTCGACCTGCGCGATCAGATCTCGACCAACCTGCAGAACGCGGGCTTCGAGCTCGAGCGCGGCCATCACGAGGTCGGCACCGCCGGCCAGGCCGAGATCAACTACAAGTTCGGCACCCTGCTCGGCGCGGCCGACGACCTGCAGCTGTTCAAGTACATCGTGAAGAACACCGCCTGGCAGGCCGGCAAGTCGGTCACCTTCATGCCGAAGCCGCTGTTCGGTGACAACGGCTCGGGCATGCACGTGCACCAGTCGCTGTGGAAGGACGGCAAGCCGCTGTTCCACGACGAGGCCGGCTACGGCGGCCTGTCGGATCTGGCTCGGCACTACATCGGCGGCATCCTGCACCACGCGCCGTCGCTGCTGGCGTTCACCAACCCGACGGTGAACTCCTACCACCGCCTGGTCCCGGGCTACGAGGCCCCCATCAACCTGGTGTACTCGCAGCGCAACCGCTCGGCCGCGGTCCGCATCCCGGTCACCGGCAACAACCCGAAGGCCAAGCGCATCGAGTTCCGCGCGCCGGACTCCTCGGGTAACCCGTATCTGGCCTTCGCCGCCATGATGATGGCCGGCCTGGACGGCATCAAGAAGAAGATCGAGCCGAAGGCCCCGGTCGACAAGGACCTCTACGAGCTCCCGCCGGAGGAGGCCAAGAACATCCCGCAGGCCCCCACCTCGCTGTCGTCGGTCATCGACCGCCTCGAGCAGGATCACGACTACCTCACCGAGGGCAACGTCTTCACCGACGACCTCATCGAGACCTGGATCACGCTCAAGCGCGAGGGTGAAATCGCCCCGGTCAACCTGCGCCCGCACCCCTACGAGTTCGAGCTGTACTACGACGTGTAAGTCGTTGTAGGACAAACGTTCTCACGGAGCCCCGGCCGATTCGGCCGGGGCTCCGGTCGTTTCGCTGCAGAGTGGGAAAACCCGTGCCGGCAGCGGGGGTGCAGTTCAACTGGTGAAGTACACGGCATCATGGCTTAAATCCGGCGCAACCTGCAGCACGATATCGGCCGGATCGCTGACCTGGAATACCACTTTGAATGCCGTCTCACGGCCGGGGAGGAGCGTGGTCCGCGGATCGTTGATGCCAGTGTCGAATACTCGGTCGGCCTCTTTGTTCCCGCTCTGCGCGCTGCATGTGAACAGGACCGGGTCGTAATTGGCAGTCGACCCATTCGTCAAGGTCACATTAAAGACGACATGAGGGCCAGGATCGGCGGGGTAAGCAGAACTGCTCGGTGAATAGGCAGCGGGAGCACTCACTGTGACCGCGATCCCGTCGTCCCAGCGATAAGTCGATCCGAACTTCGACGTAGCCTCCGAACCGGGTGCGGCGATCGGAGACGGCGCCGTCTGCGATTCCCGAGAAGCCGCGCCGACCACAGTTGACATCGACGAAACAGCATGCGCGCCGGTCGATGTACATCCCCCCATCGCCAGTGCGAGCGCCGAGATAGAAACAACCATCGAAAAGCTGAACGTCGATTTCATGCGGTGTCCTTAGAACGATACGAAACCCGAGACTGACTGCGGCATGACCACGAGGGTCTTTCCGAAATTCGTACCCAAAACCCCGTTCGCGTGACACAGCGCTATTTCGATAAGCACTCGGATGAGGCTAGAGACGGCATCATCCCGTAATCAATGAACGATGGACCCGGACTTCTCGGTTCGGCGCATCGAACGTCAGGCTGCGCTCGCGGTCATCCCCCACCTCTGAGAGTGCCCTGATATTCGCCGCATTCGCGCAGCCCGGGGTGACACGGAGAGACCGTCCCTTGAAGTATCAGGGTTGTCAGCAGGTGCCGAGATTGCCTCCCCAGGCTCAATCCCCCCATGACGGAATGTATTTGAGACCGACTGAGGTCGTGCCGTTGCCGAAAACTCGGGGTTCCGCGACAGCACCTTGGTCGTTCGATTGCGATGGAACCGATCAGCTGCCTTCGACGTCTAACCAGACGACAAGCACTGGTGGCCACGGAAGCGGTTGTGCCACTAGCCTCGATTTCCCGCCGGGCCTGCGGCCCGGCCCGAAGCGTTTGGGACTGCGGTCCGGTCGCTGATCAGCGACCGGTGGGCAACACGACATGGCCCGGTCAGCGGGTGAGCTGCCGGGTTCCACTGCCCGGGAAGCGTGCCCTTTCTTGCTTGTAGGGGCGGTTGATGCTGGTCAGGTGGCTTTCACGCGGTCGAGCGCGGTGATCAGGACCGGGGTGCCGGGTAGGTGCCGCGGCAGATGCAGGACGGTTCTTCGCGCGTGCCGCGCAAGGCGGCCGGGTAGCGAGAACAGTCGTAGCCGCAGTGTCTTCGGTTCCCAGCGGCGTGCGGGCTCGTCGTGCAGGCCGATGGTCTGAAACCATGCGGTCAGGTTCATCGCGAGTTCGACGATCGCGACCCAGACCTGGTTCGCGGCAAAGGATTTGAACGGCAGGTTCCGCAGCCCGGTGTCCTTCGCGTGGCGGATCCGGTCCTCGCAGCGGGCGCGGTGACGATGCCGGAGTTCGAGTTGGGCGAGCTGGCCCTTGGTCGTGTTGGTGACGAACGCGGTCAATCGGAGGCCGTCGACGTCGGTGAACCGCAGTTGCGCGCCCGGGTGTGGCCGTTCTTTGCGGACCAGTAGCCGCATGCCTTTCGGCCAGGTCGCGAGGTCGGCCAGGCCGGTGAGTTCGGCGACCCAGGCGCCGTCGCGTTGTTCGCCGTCGGCGTTGTAGGCCGGGGTCCAGGCCTTCTTCGGGACCTTGTTGACCGCGTCGACGATCGCGTCGGTGAGGGTGAACCCGATCGAGTACTGCAAGTGCCGCTTGGTCAGATAGGTGAGGAAGTCGTGGGTGCCGCCGCCGGAGTCGGTGCGCACCAGCACTTTCGGGCCGACGCTGTAGCCGGGATCGGACGGCAGCTGCTTCAATGCCTCGTTCAGGACGGCCTTGTGGTCGGCGGCGGTGTTCGCGCCCGCGTTCCCGGGGCGGAGCAGGGCTGCGGCGGGTTCGCCGGTGCCCACGGTGCCGTGGTCGATGAACGCGAGTAACGGGTGAAAGCCCCAGCCCCGCTTATAGGTTGGGGCCGCGTGTTCCTTGAAATCGCTGTGGGAGTCGAGCAGAGTCGCGTCGAGGTCGATGATCAGCGGGCATTTCGCGGTGATGCCGTGGTGCGGGGCGTAGTCGCCGGCGGCTTTCCATGCGGTGGTGCGGGCGGTCGCGGTGGCGGATGCCAGGGCCCGCAATGCTTTCGGCCCGGACTTCGCGAGCGCGGTGATGGTGCGGTGCACGGTCGAGTCCGAGGCCACCGGCCCGAACACGCTGGGCTGGGTGCGCAGGAGCGCGATGTCGGTGGCGCAGTCGCCGCCGGCGGCGAGGGTGACGGCGAGGTCGAGCACGATCTTGGCGGGGTCGTGGGTGGCGAGGGGTTTCCGCCACGGCTCGAGGTGTTCGGAGAGTGCCTGGCCGAGGCCGGTTTTCTCGGCTACTGCGAGTAGGGCGGTGGTGCCGGCGTGGGAGACCAGGCCAGGTCCTTGCCCGTCAATTTTCAGCGACGGGTACGACAACGTAGACTGCGACACCAGAAAGGTGCTCCTCGTGCTGCTTGATTCTTCTCTAGACAAGTCGAATCATCGCAGGTGAGAGCACCTTTCGCCAATTCCGGCGCAGAGCGCCGGAATTGGCGTGACCGATCGAGGCTAGGGATCCACCGATGCATGTCGCGTTGGCGAACAGCTATCAATGGGGGTTTTGACATGATGTACGACGCGAAGAGAACCGGCGCCATCGCGGGCGGGGTGCTCGCAGTTCTTATGACTACATGCATGATGTCACCGGCGGCTGACGCCAGGCCGGGACCGGGGAACGCAAATTGCCATGTGGAAGCCGCGAAGGCCATGAACCCGCATCAATCCAAGGGCACGCCCACAGACATCGTCGGAAAGGGAAGCGTCTCCTGTAGCCAGGGCATCGATTCCCTCTATATCGATGTCGAGCTGCAGAAAAAGGAAGGCGGACGGTGGAGGACAGTGGGGGCCCCGGGACACAACGAGAAGGACCACCCGGCCCCTGGCGCTAAGCTTGTCGCCCAGGGTGCAACCACCTGCGCGAGTGGCGAATACCGGACAGCTGCCCGCGCTGGCGGCGTGTACGGTGGAGTGCCCTCGCAGTCTTCGGAATGGACGCACTCGGATCCTGTAGTCGATCCCTGCGGCAAGTAGTGACTGGGAAGGGGCAGGAATGCAAGCGAGCGGGGAGGTCGCGTGAGCGGGACGGAGTGGGAGACCTTCTGCTCGGAGGTCACCGTGATCGCCGACCGATACTCCATCTCCGTGTTCACATACCCCGGCATCCTGCTTCTTCCCAGCGGATCCCCCTCTTTCGAAGATCAAGCGGGGGGATCCAATCCGCATATCAAACTCGAGGATATGGGCGATGCCTCGGTGCGTATCGAAACCGGGTGGTGTATCAAAGCCATAGCCGACTACGAGATCCAATCCGACGACGGGCAATCCCAGGCGGCCGCGGCGGTGGAAGCGATCATTCAGGGCGGCGCCGAGGAATACGTCATCATCGACGAGGACGATCACTGGGTCGGTTTCGGCTGGCACATCCAGGGTGACGGCTTTTCCATGTCACAACCACCGCACACCTCCTCCGGCCGCAAGGCGGTTCGGCGTCTCCAGCCATGGAGACCGTCTTGAGCCCGGCCCTGAATGCCATCGGATGGAAGGGGCTTGTGGTCATGCCTTCGGTTTCGGCTCGAGTGGCCAGCGCGCGAACGACAGTCGTGGAGTAACCGTCTCGACATCCGTCACGCACATCAGCGCATGCAAGGTCATGATGCCGAGGTGATCCGGACTCGGTGTGATGACGACATCGGCACAGGCTTCGCGAACCTGGTCGACCAGTGGTATCCGGCTCGTCTCCGGCGGCCACACGAGTTCGTACCCGAGATGACGCGCCAGCCGTCGTACTTGCGCGGTATCCCAGTCCAGGGCAGTCGATTCCGGATGGATCCAGCCGAGTGCGATCGAACGTCCGTTGATCACCGATGATCGTCCCGGCATTCGTCGGCGGGCTTTCCGGTAGCCGCCGACGAACCTCGAGCCGGGGCAACCAGTAGGGCAACCGTCAACACAAGCAGAGCAATGACGAGCAGGACGAGAATCACCACGCGTACCCCTCGCTGTCAGAGCGCCCGATAGTGAGCACTCGGCCGAATGTCTCCGGCGCCGTGGCAGGGCGCCCGACGCCGGAACCACCTCAGAATCGCTCCGCGCGGCATGCCCCGGCGACGACGAAACCGGCGTCAATCGGTGCACAAAGGGGGCGACATTTAGGCGTCATTCATCTACGGTGAGCGCATGGGAACGCCGAACGCCGCACTCCGCGCCGCCCGCACCGCGCGACTTCTCAGCCAGGACGACCTCGCCCGAGCCCTCCGCGAGGCTGGATGTGCGAGCGCCACCAAACGACTCGTACAGCGATGGGAATCGGGGGCAACGACCAACCCGCGCCCCTCCCACGCAAGGGCTCTCGAACAGGTCATGCGACTTCCGATCGAGAGCCTCGGCTTCGGCGCCGTCATGGCCGGCCGCAGCCTGTCCGGCGACGACACCGCAGGACACGAGGTTCAGTCGCCGATTGGCGATGTACCGCGGGATCGCCACCCTGGAGCCGCGACACCGCAGCCGAACACCGGTACCTATTCAGGAATCTGGTTGTCCCGGTACGAATTCTTCTCCTCCGGACGGGATCAGACATTCACTTCGTCGCATTACGTCGTTCTCCTACAGCACGGGGACCGGCTCACCGTGCGGAGCCTGCCGAAGTCCGCGGCCAGCACGCTCGAACTCGACCTCACGATCGACGGGCACGTCACGACCGGAACGTGGTCGGAGGTCACCGCACCGAACGGCTACTACCGGGGCGCTCGGTATTTCGGTGCGATCCAACTACTTTCGGAGTTGACCGCCACCCGGCTGGCCGGAAAATGGGTAGGCTTCGGAAAGAACTTCGACGTGAACATCGGTCCGTGGGAGTTGATCCTCCAGGACCGGTCGACATCGAAGGCCACAATCGAGGCCTACGACCGTCCGCCCGAGGTGGAGTAGCGATCATCGAGTTCTGCGGCGTGGGCCGGCTGCCCGCGCGCCTATTCCGGTGCGGCTGTAGTGCGTTCGACCCATTCGGCGTAGCTGTCCAGATACCACTCGATCGGTGTCGCGGTCACCTCCGGACTCTCCCACGGGTGTCGTTCGGCGACGAGTGCCGCCAGCCGGTCCCGAGCAGCCATCGAGGTACGAAGCGTGATTCGCCATTCTCGGCCCTCGCCGAGTTCGCCCAGGTGCCAGAACACCGACACCGCCGGCTCGGTGATCTCCGCGGACGCGGCAAGGCGGCTCTCCACGGCCGCCCGCGCGATAATTCGCGCGCCCTCATCGGTCGGCGTTGTCGACGTGATTGCCCATACGCGTGCTGCCATGGCAGCCACGATAGGCCGGGCCGATCGGGCCATCGGCAGCCAAGTCCATGACAGGAAGGGTCTTCGGCATCGGAAGCGTCGAAGGAACATCAATGAGCACAAAATTCACCGAGTGGGACGAGATCAAGGCAGCGGCCCGGCAAGCAGATCCGCGCACGGAAACACAGCGCGCAGAGGCCCGCGACCACGCCAACGAGCGCCATGAAGCCTACTTGCGCGGTCACCAACTCGCGGAGATGCGGAAAACGATCGGCCTCCCAAACCGAACTCGCCGAGACACTAGTGTCCTGGTCCTGAAATCTTCGCCATATATTTAGCGAGTGAGTCGAGGATCTCCTCGGCGGTCTTACGCCAGACGAACGGTTTCGGGTCGGCGTTCCAGTTTTCGATCCAGCTCTTGACGTCTTTCTCCAGTGCCGCAACGCTTTTGTGGACACCGCGGCGCAGGAGTTGGTCGGTGAGGAGCCCGAACCAGCGCTCCACCTGATTCATCCACGAGGATCCGGTCGGGGTGAAATGCATGTGGAAGCGGGGGTGTTTGGCGAGCCAGGCGTTGATGGCCGGGGTTTTGTGGGTGGCCAGGTTGTCACACACCAGATGCACGTCTAGTTCGGCAGGCACGGCTTTGTCGATCGAGACCAGGAATTTCTTGAACTCGGCTGCCCGGTGCTGCGGGTAAAGCTTCGAGATCACGGTGCCATCAGCGATGTTGAACGCCGCGAACAGGTCGCTCACGCCGTGACGAACGTAGTCGTGGCTGCGGCGTTCGGGCATACCGGGCATCATCGGCAGCACCGGCTGCGACCTATCCAGGGCCTGCATGCCGGATTTCTCGTCCACGCACAGCACCACAGCCCGCTCCGGCGGGTTGTGATAGAGGCCCACGACATCGACGACCTTGTCCACGAACTGCGGATCGTTCGACAGCTTGAATCCGCCGACCAGATGCGGTTTCAACTCGAACTTGCCCCAGATCCGCCCGATCGTCGTGCGCGAGAGGCCACTTCGCTTGGCCATCGAGGTCCTCGACCAGTGCGTCGCGTTCGGTGGCATCTGTTCCAACGTCGCAATCACCACGTCTTCGACCTGGTCGAGCAGGATCGAGGGCGGCCGCCCCGGGCGAGGCTCGTCGACCAGACCCGCGAGACGTTGCTCGATAAACCGCCGCCGCCAGCGAGCCACCGTGCTGGGCATCACCCGCAGATCCTCGGCCACCTGCTTGTTCGAATCCCCCGCGGCACAAGCGAGCACGATCTTGGACCGCAACGCCAACACCTGCGAAGTCTTCGCCCGCCGAGACCAACGCGTCAACTGCTCACGCTCCTCATCGGTCAATACCAGCTCCGCCTTCGGCCGCCCCATCCGCTCGACATCGCACAATCCATCCAGCCGTGATTCGGCAAACCGCTTGCGCCACTTGCCCACCGTCATCGCGGTCACGCCGAGATCGGCAGCCAACCGCTCGTACACCACCCCGGGCCCGGCGCAAGCCAGCACGATCCGCGCCCGCACCGCCAACCGCGACGAACTCATCCGCGACCACACGACAAGCTGGTCCCGCTCGTCATCGGTCAACACGAACTCCACATCATCACGCCCGGAACCCGACACCCAAACACCATAGATAATTAGAGCCAAAATTTCGGGACCGACACACTAGGAGTGTCGCAAGCACGAGTATCGAAGATCGAAAGCGGTGAGGTATCCGGCATCGGTACGATTCGTGCGTACGTCGCCGCGCTGGGCGGATCTGTGGATGTGGTGGTCACCTTGGGCGACCGCACCTGGAAGGTCGCATGATCGCACCGCCGGTGAACTCGGAACCCGGTTGCAGGCCGGGTCCGTCGGCGGTTCAGGATGACGAGGCCCGGTAGCCCCTCACCCACATGCCGGTGACTTTTGCTGGGAGAAACGGGCAAGGGATTCGCAGGCCCAGCCGCGAGACAGCATCCAGGTTCCATTCTGCGCGGTCAGCATGACGATCATGGGACCGCTGTCGTTCTGCACCGACATCGTGCTGGTGGCGGCCATCACCCCGTTCCCGAGGTCGGTGGTTCGGTCCACTCGCAGCGAGATACCTTGGGAGCGATATGCTCCGGCGATCGCGGCGGGCAGGGCGGGGTCGGCGTCGGCGCCCTCGATGGGCAGCGGCGGAATCGCCGGATTCGCGGCAGGGTCGAGGGTGGCCATCAGGCGGGGGGTCAGCTCGGCGGGAGACGGAATCGGCGGCGACGGCGATACGGCGGACGGAGCGGAGGGCAATGTGCCCGGGTACAAGGTGTTCACGATGCGAGCGAAGATGGTGTACGCCGAGATGGTAAACCCTTCCATCCACGTTGTTTGCTGGTTGACAAGGACCGCCACACTCACCCCTCGACCGGGCAGGGCCAGGGCCATCGAGCCGTAACCGGGCATACCACCGTTGTGGCCGACCCACGATCCCAGCTTCCACAGGCCCAGCCCGTATCCGGCCTCGCCCATCGGGGTGAAGATGGACCGGGCCCGGAAGGTCTGCGGCATCAGCAGATCACCGCGATCCAGTTTCAGGACGTACTGCCCCAGATCCCCGACCGTGGACACCATGGCCCCGGCGGCACCGGCTGCCTCCGGACCGGCGAACGACGTCACGTCCACGAGTTTGCCCTCGGGATAGCTGTAACCGCGGCTGGCTGGAGCGAGAAGTGCGGCGCCGATGGGGTATTCGGTTTCGCGCAGACCGTGGTCGGCCACTACCGAGTTCAGCACATCACGCACGGGGCGCCCGGTGACCTTCTCGAGGACGATGCCGAGCAGGACGTATTCGGAGTTCGAGTACACCGTCCGGATGTTCGGCGGCTGGGCCTGCTCCGGATGCGAACGAATCACCCGCAGGGCGGTTTCCCGGTCGTAGACCTGTCCCGCGGGCTGCCCGCTGCTGTATCCCCGATACGACGGGTCGGTGGTGAAGTCGAAGACGCCACCACGCATTCCCAGCAGATCTCGCACCGTGATGACATCCCCGTTGGGTATGCCGTCGACATACCGCGAGAGATGGTCGTCGAGCGACAACTTGCCCTGATCCGCCAGCCGCAGCACAGCCGTCGCGGTGAACGTCTTGGTGATGCTCGCGATCCGGTATCGGTCGTGTACATCCGCGGGCCTTCCGGTGCCGATATCGGCCATTCCGTAGGCATGGGTATAGGTTCCCCGCTGTGGATCGATGATCAATACCGCCGCACCCGGAATCAAGCCCGCCGCGATAGTCGATTCGACGATCCGATCGACCGATTGCGCGGTGTCGCCGGGAAAGCGAACCGCCTCGGCCCCGTTCCCACAGCCCGCGAGCGACAACGACATCACGACGATCAGCGCCGCAACACCACGAAACCGCTTGATACTTCGATGTTTTCGCAACACCCGGTCCCCTCGCCGCAGGGTATTCCGCACGCCAGAATACCGTGCGTCCGGAGTCGGCCGTCGACGCAGCGGCCGGGCGTCACAAATGCGGATGTTTCGCTCAACACCCTCGCCGGCAAAACCGCGAGCGGCCTCGATTTTTCCGGCGACTGGTGGTACTCCGGGCAGGCGTTCGGGGACACGGGCGAGCGAATCGACACACTCGAGCTGCGTATCGATCAGGACGGTCAGTGGCTCCAGCTCGCCGGCGCCCGCGCCCGTCCCGTGACCGAAGGCTCGTACGCGTGGACCGGCGAGATGAAGCTGTACGACTCCGAGGCGTTCATGGGCTGGTACATCGCGGCAGATGGCTCGGTTCGATCGAAGGGGACGCTGTACTTCGTGGGTGGGCGGGGCGATTACGAGGTCACCAACATCCGGTAATGCCGCTCGACGCGCGTTCAGCTCAGCCGGCCTGGCCGATCGCGTCGGTGTTCGACCGGTGGCGCCGACCTCGCGCAGCCTATGTCGACAGTTCACGCACCTGTTCCGTTGCGGCTGTGGTGCGTTCGACCCATTCGGCGATCAGTGCCGCCCGGCCGGTCTCACTCACACGCCGGGGAATGGTACTGGGAGAAACGGACCAGGGAGGCGCAGGCCCACGTACGGGGCAGGGTCCAGGCGCCGCTCCGGCCGATCAGGGTGACGATCATCGGTCCGCTGCCGCTCGGGACCGACAGGGTGGTGGTGGCGGCCATGACGGCATTGCCGAAATCGGTGGTCCGGTCCACTCGTAGTGAGATTCCTTGGGAGCGGTAGGCATCGGCGATCGCGCCGGGTAGGCCGGGGTCGGCGTCGGTGCCCTCGATGGGCAGCGGCTGCGCCGGGTTCGACGCGGGATCGATCGTCGCCTCGAGCCGGGGCGTGAGGTCGGCCGGGGACGGGATCGGGAGTTCGGGCGCGGGCGGTCCGGAATCCGGTGCCCCCATCGTCGCCGGATACAGCGCCGCCACGATCCTGGCGAAAATGTCGGAGGCCCGCACCGAGAACGGAGACAAATTCGGCGTTTCCTGGTTGATCAGAACGACCACGCTCACCCCGCGCTCCGGCAGGGCCAACGCGATCGAGCCGAATCCGGGCAGGCTCCCGTCATGTCCCAGCCACGATCCGAGTTTCATCAGTCCCAGCCCGTACCCGATCTCCTGCATCGGCGTGAAGGTCGTTCGGTCCCGAAAGGCCTTCGGCGACAGCAGATCACCGCGACTCAGTTTCAGGACATATTCGCCCAGATCAGCAGCCGTCGACACCATCGCACCCGCGGCACCGACCGCGTCCGGACTCGCGTACGAGGTCGTATCGATCGGCTCATCTCCCGTGGGATAGCCGTACCCTTGGCTCGCGGGTGCGAGAATCGCCGCCCCGAGCGGATATTCGGTATCGGAGGACAGTCCGTGATCGGCCGCCACCGCGTTCAGCACTTCGCGGACCGGGCGGCCGGTGACCTTCTCCAGGACCATCCCCAGCAGCAGGTATTCGGAATTCGAGTACGCGGTGCGGGTATTCGGCGGCTGCGCCCGTTCCGGATGCGAGCGGATCACCCGCAGCGCGCTCTCGCGATCGTAGACATGACCCTCGGGTTGCCCACTGACATAGGGTTGATAGGACGGATCGAACAGGAAGTTGTAGACCCCACCTCGCATCCCCAGCAGATCGTGCAGTGTGATGAGGTCCCCGTAGGGGATTCCGTCGACATACTGGGACAGGTGATCGCCGAGTGCGAGTTTCCCCTGGTCCGCGAGCCGCAGCACCGCCGTCGCGGTGAATGTCTTGGTGATGCTGGCGATGCGGTAGCGATCGTGCGTATCCGACGGCCGGCCGGTGCCGATATCGGAGACACCGTAGGCATGAACGTAGGTCCCGAGTTTCGGATCGATGATCGACACCTGCGCACCGGGTATCAGCCCGGCGGCCATACTCGATTCGACTATCCGATCCACCGTCTGCGCCACATCGCCGGGAAAACGAGTCGGCTCGCGCGTGCCGCTCCCGCAACTCGCGAGGAACAACGACACCGCGACGATCAGCGCCGCGACAGCATGTAACCGCCTGACACCCCGACGTTTTCGCAACATCCAGTCCCCCCGCCGCACGGTCTTCCGCGCGCGACGATACCGGAAACCCGTGGCGACCCGGCCGTCACAGATGCGGATGACTGCCCAGCGACGCCGTGTACACCGCGGGGTGTCCGTGGGCCGCCTCGAGGTTGCGGCGCTCCTGCCTGGTCAGGGTGTGGCGGGCAACCGCGCGACGGATATGGGCGCGCAACCCCGGCAGCACCGAAATGTGAACCATGACCGGCTCCCTACTCCCCCATCCCGCGACTGGAAGTGGAACACCATTCTTCCACCGGACGACCGGGATTTCACCGGACCGGCACATACCTTGCCAAACCCTGGACACGATGAGATGATTCGCGTGCAATCCTCTCATCGTGTCCAGGGGTCAAAGGAGATCACCACATGACCGCGTCAGTCGCACGGATCGAGCACACGTCGAACGAGCTCGGTCCCCGGCAGCCGATCCAGCCCGGAACTCGCATGTGGGACGCCGTCGGGCTGATCACCTTCTCCCTCACCGCCGGATCCGCCTTCCTGCTGCAGACCATGGAACCGACGATCTCCGCGGTCGTCGACGAGCACTCCACCTTCCGCACCGACCCCATGGGCAGAGCCATGCGCAGTCTCGCTGCCGTGATGACCTGGACCTACGGCGGTGACGAGGCGGTGGCCGAGGCCGAACGGCTGCGTCATATGCACGCCTCGCTCAACACCGTCGACGAGCACGGCAAGAAGCATTCCGCCCTGGCCTCGGGCCCGTGGGCGTGGGTCCTGCATACCGGCACGTTCGCCTTCACCGAGGGCTCGAAGTACTTCAGCACCAGCCCGCTGACCGAGGACGAGAAGAACCAGTACTACCAGGAGGTCCTGCAACTGCAGCGGATGTTCTCGGTGGCTCCCAAGGAAATGCCGGCGACCCATGCCGACTTCGAGGTCTTCTTCGCCGACGTCGTCGAGAACCACCTGGTCGCGACCGACACCGCGCGCGACTATCTGAAGACCATTCGCAATGTGCGGGCCCCGAAGTCGCTGCCCAAGCCGCTGATTCCGGTGTGGAATCTGCTGGCCTCGCCACTGGGCCGGATGCAGTACTTCTGCACGGTCGGTACCACGCCGGAACCGGCGCGCCGCAAACTCGGCCTGACCTGGAGCGCCGCGGACGAGCGCAAGCTGCGAATCCTCGGCTGGGTGCTGGCGCGGCTGGTCCCGATGCTGCCCGAGCGGATCCGCTACTTCCCCATCGCCTACGAGGCACGCAAGCTCGAACGCGACCGCGCCCGCCTGCGCAAGGTGATCGACCTGCGGCCCATCTGAGCCATATCCGCCACCCGGGGCGGCGGAGGCCCCGGGTGGCGGTGCACACTCGACGTCGATGACCGCGACGAATCAGATCATCAGCGATATCGACGACCGGACCGCCGAGCGGCTGGCCGCCGCACTGCGCTGTGCCACCGTCTCCCGCGACGACGCCGAGGCCGACGCGGCCGAATTCGACCGGCTGGCAGGTCATCTCGAAACCTGTTTCCCGCTGGTGCACTCCCGGCTGGAACTGGAGCGCTTCGGCCACAGCCGGCTGTATCGCTGGCCGGGTTCCGGGACCGGCACCGCGGCGGTGCTGCTCGCCCACCAGGACGTGGTCCCCGTCGACGACGAGCGGCGCTGGACCCATCCCCCGTTCGCGGGCGTGGTGGACGACGAATTCATCTGGGGCCGTGGCGCGATCGATGACAAGAGCCGATTGATGGCGATTCTCGAGGCCGTCGAATCCCTGCTCGCCGAGGGCCGCCGACCGCGCCGCACCATCTACTTCGCGTTCGGGCACGATGAGGAGATCTTCGGGCAGACCGGCGCCGTCCGGATGGCCGGGCGGTTGCGAGAACTGCGGGTGCGGGCCGATCTCCTGCTCGATGAGGGCGGGGTGATCACCACCGGTGTCGCGGACGGCGCCACCGTACCCCTCGCCTCCATCATGCTCGGCGAAAAAGGCTGGGCCACAGTGCGATTGCGGACCGTCGATGTCGGTGGCCACTCCTCGATGCCGGGCCGCGAAACCGCCGTCGGGCGAATGGCGCGGGCGGTGGCACGGCTGCAGGACCGGCCGATGCCGTTGCGTATGACGCCGGTGATCGCCGATATGCTCGCCCGCATGCGCCCGGCCATGTCCGAACCACGCCGTTCGGCGCTGCGCCTGCTCCCGATCGCGAGCCGCGCCGTCACCCGGCTGATGGCGGCGAGCCCGCAGAGCGAGGCGATGGTCCGCACCACCACCGCACCCACCGTGATCCGCGGCGGCGTGAAGGCGAACGTGCTGCCGCAGAGTGCCGAGGCACTGGTGAATTTCCGTATCCTGCAGGGCGATTCGGTCGCCGACGTGCTGCGCCACTGCCGGCGGGTGATCGCCGATCCGGGCGTCTCGGTCGAGGTGGTCGGCGCGGTATCGGAACCCTCGCACATCACCGGGCCCGGTCCCGCCTTCGACCTGATCGCCGGGCTCACCCGCACCCTGGTGCCGGAGGCGGTGGTCACCACCGGCATCGTGCCCGGCGCCACCGATTCCCGCCACTACGACGGTTTGGCCGGTACCCGTTGCAATTTCGCGCCGATCGTCGTGGACGCCGCGGATCTGGAACGGATCCACGGCACCAATGAACGGCTCTCCCGCGCCAACTACGCGCGCCTGATCGAGTTCAATCGGCGGCTGCTCGTGCACTACACCAGGGCCGACGGCTGATGCGGGAAATGTCGGGGTCCGCCGCTACGCTCAGCAAGTGCGAGCTACAGCAATCTTCACCGTTCAATCCTTCGTTCCCACGGATGTGATTCCCGATCCCGACATCCCGACAGCTATGCCGGTCGGCATCTCCCGGATGGAAAAGCACTTCGACGGCGAGGTCGTGGGGCGTTCGGCGACGCTGTTCACCGCGGCCTTCGATCAGCTCTCCGGTAAGGGCACCTACGTGGCGATGGAATCGTTCGAGGGTTCGCTCAACGGGCTCGCCGGCACCTTCAATTTCGCACATTCGGCCACCACCGCGGGCGCCGATCGCAGTGCGGAATTCTTCACGATCGTGCCCGACAGCGGCACCGGCGAGCTCAACGGGATCACCGGCACCGGCGGGATGGCGGTCGATACCAACGGCACCCACCGTATCTGGTTCGACTACGACCTGGGCTGACCCGGACGGTCGGCGACGCGACGCCTCCGAGGCATACCAATCCGGCCCGCCGTGCGCGACAATGACGCACGGCGGGGGCGGATGCGGGCCTCCCGCACGACGCAGGAGGCAACGATGACAACCGGCGATACCGGAGAATTCGACGCGCGTGGCGGCCAGGTCTTCTGGCGGGCCTGGCTTCCCGAGGGGCCCGTACGCGCGGTCGTGGTGCTGGTGCACGGCGTCGCCGAACATTCCGGCCGCTACGACCATGTGGGTAAACGCTTGGCGGGCAGCGGTTTCGCGGTGTACGGCTTCGATCACATCGGGCACGGCCGGTCCGGGGGCGGGAAGGCGAATATCAATTCGCTCGACGGCGCGGCCGACAATGTGAACACCATGCTGGATATCGCGAGCGCGAAGCATCCGGGTCTGCCGCGCTTCGTCCTCGGTCACAGTATGGGCAGTCTGATCACGCTGTATCTCGCGACCCGGGCGCCCCTTGATGTCGCGGGAATCGCGGTCTCGGCGCCGCCGGTGGTGCTCGAGGCCGGTAATCCGGTACAGCGGCTGCTCGCCCCGGCCCTGAGCCGCTGGGCGCCCGGACTGGGTGTGCTGCAACTGGATTCGGCGATGATCAGCCGCGATCCCGAGGTGGTTCGCGCCTACGATTCCGATCCGCTGGTCTATCGCGGCAAACTTCCGGCCCGGACGGCCACCGAGATTCTGCGCGGCGCCGAATTCGTCCTGGGCCATCTCGACGCGCTGCGGGTGCCGGCTCTGGTCATGCACGGTGGCGCCGACGAGCTGGCCATCCCCGCCGGCACGGACCGCATCGAGGCGGGCGCGGCCGCGACCGATCTCACAGTGCACCGCTATCCGGGCCTCTACCACGAGATATTCAACGAACCCGAGCACGAGCAGGTCCTCGACGACCTGGTGCGCTGGTTGGAGGAGCACACCGGCTCGAAGTAGCATCCGAAGATGAGCAATACCGACCAGGGGCGCATCGCCTTCATCCGGGCCAGCTGGCACCGATCCATCGTCACCCAGGCGTACGAGGGCTTCCTGGCCGAGTACGGCGATCTGGGGTATTCGGCCGAGGCCGTCGAGGTCTTCGATGTGCCGGGCGCGTTCGAGATCCCGCTGCACGCGCAGCGCTTGGCCCGCACCGGCCGGTACGACGCGGTGGTGGCCGCGGCGCTGGTCGTGGACGGGGGCATCTACCGGCACGACTTCGTGGCCTCGGCCGTGATCGACGGTCTGATGCGCGTGCAGCTCGAGACCGATGTCCCGGTGTTCTCCGTGGTACTGACCCCGCATCACTTCCACGAGCACCGCGAGCACGTGGACTATTTCACCGACCATCTCCGCACCAAGGGTGCCGAGGCCGCGCGGGCCGCCGCGACCACCCTGAGCTCGCTGCGCACCCTGCCGACCGGCGCCGCCTGATTCCGCGCCGACGGGTGTGCGGCCGGACCGGTCCGGCCGCACCCGGCACCTACTTGTAGTTGTTCAGGCAGGCGCCCTCACCGTCGAGCACACCGCTGCGGAACGCGTCCAGCCGCTGATATCCGCTGGGTACGACCTTGCCGTCCGCATCGGCGGCGGCCAGTCCGTCGGCCAGCAGACCCGATACCGCGGCATCGAGATCGCCGGCGGTCAGGCGCGGATCGCTGGCGGGGTCGCTGAGTTTGGTGGTGATGGCGCCGGTCAGGCAGGCGGTCCGCAGCCCGGCCGTCTCCGGTCCCGTCAGCGACAGATTCCGGTCCTTCTCCACCGCCAGCGCGTAGCGGGAAATGAACACCACGTAGGCGTTGTAGTTGCCGTCGACCACCGCGGACAGCGGTTCGTCGTCACCGGCTTGCGCGCCCGCGCGCTTGGCCAGCTCCGGTACGTCGGTCCCGATCTTGTTCATCCACGGGCAGTACGAAACCGGCTCCACCGCTTTGTTCTTCACGCACAGCTTGACGATGCCGTCGTAGTCGAACGTCGGAGGCTCGGCCAGTGGATAGATCCGCCCCATCGCCGCGGAGACGGCATTGAGCCCGTCCATATCCACGGGCATCTGACTTTCCTGATCACCCGGTTCGAAGGTGGTCGGCAGACCGCCGCGCCGCGCCTGGATCTCCTTCTTGTTAATGTTCTTACAACCGGCTGTACCGTCCGACCAGCCGATCTGCACCGCGGTGACGCGCTCGAACGCCGAACCGTGCACATTCTTCGGGTTGTCCGGGTCCCGGTCGCGCACCGCGACCGCCGCTCCCAGCACGCCGTTGAGACCATCGGTGGTGTTGAGCGTGAAGTGCGTGGAGCCGCCCTCGGCCACATGCCTCAGGAAGACACCGGCGAAACAGTCGGCCTGCTGTTCGAGCACGATGCCGGGCGTGAAGAAGCCATTGAGCCGGGCCTGGTCCTGCAGCGAGTGACCGTACTCGTGCGCAAGCACCATGACCACGGCCATCTTCCCGTACTTGTCCGCGATCATCGGCAGCAGTTTGCCGCGATCCCAGCCGACGGTCTTGTCGACCTTGCAGTAGGCCGCGTTGACCACGTGGTAGGTGGTCGAGTGGCAGAAGGTGACCGCTTGTTCCTTGGGCGCGTTGGCATCCCAGGAAATGAAGTGATCGGCCGGCTTGAAGGTGCCGGGGAAGTTCTTCCCGTACTCCGCCCCCCAGTAGTCCTGCAGATCCGACAGCGTATTGAGCGCCAGGCGATCCATCTCGCCGCCGTCACCGTTGTCGGCGTGCAGCGGGGCATCGGGTACGCCCGGCCGCGGTCCGCTGGGTCCCGACGCGCTGTTCGTCGCGGCGCCACTGACCGCCCACGGATTGACGTCGGTGGCCGCGACATCCTGGGCGGCATTGGTTTTCGCCTCGCTACCGCATCCGGCCACGGCCGCGCCGAGCACGAGCAGCCCGGCCACCGCGGCCAGCCGCAATCGCCTGTTGTTCCTCATCCGAAATCCTCCCCGATTCTGTGTCGGCGCCCGGAGGCGTCGACGGTCCGGGATTCCGCACAGCGGCTCCCCCCGTCTCCCGAGCGCTCACATCGTAATCGGGCACACAGCCGGATGCGCAACGTATTGCCCCGCGGTGGGTGGTGACGGGCGCGACGTGGCGCGCATACCCCCGATTCATCTACTATTTACCTACGTAGGTAGTAGATGCTCAATGGTGAGCAGAGAGGCCGATCCCATGCGCCGCAATCCTCGTATCTCCCTGACCCTTCCCGCCCTGGCGGCACTGGCCGTCGCCGGGCTGGGCTTCACCGCCGCCCCCGCAGAGGCCGAAGAACGGCGCTCGGCCGGCGAGTCCACGGCGGGTTGCCTGTGGGCCGGCACCGGGCACGCCGCGGGAACCACCGTGGTCGCCGGTGGCCGTGACTACCGCTGCGCGGCCGACGATTCCGGGGCGCCCATGTGGTCGGCCGGTGCACTGTCGCACCGCGCCGACACCGTGGCGAATCCGGGTTCGGCGGCCGATCCCACCGATTCGTTCAGCCTCGGCGCCCGCCAGCCCGGCACCGCGTACAACGACTATTGCGTCGGCAATCAGCTCATCGAGGGCAGCGGCGATATCTACCAGGTGGTGCGGGCCAACGACGGCTCGCTGTTCTGGCGCGCCGCCGAGCCGATCGAGGCCTGGCACTTCGACCGCGGAACCGTTGTCCCGCAATCGACCTGGCGCACCTCCGCACTGTGTTACGAGGGCAATATGGCCTGAACGCCGCCGGGCTCCGCTGCGATCAGCCCTGTTTGCGATGCGGGACGAACTCGAGCGTCAGCAGGGCCGCGGCGGTGAACACGATCTCACGCCAGCGGATGAGCACGAACCGTTGATTGCCGAAGGAGTTGAACTTGCGCAGGAACCGGTACAGCGATTCCAGCCGGATCAGCGGATCGAGAGTCCGGGCCAGCACATAGATGGCCTGTTTCGACCGCGAGCGCTCCTTATCGGCGAACAGTTCGGGAAAGGCCGCGAACGCCAGCGAGATTCGATGGACCTCATGGTCGCGCCCGTAGTCGACCAGATCGACGATCATCCGCTCGTCCAGCCCGTTGGGCGCGTCCTTGCGCCGCCACGGGACATCGAGGCTGAGTTCAGCGCCGCTGTTGGACGAACCGTAGCGCTGGAATCCGGCCACCCGGCCGTCGGCATCGCGGGCCAGGACCACGAACATACCCGGATGCCGGCCGTCGAGCAGATGATCGAGGATCATCGAGAAGCCACGGGTCTGGTGACCGGCTCCCCACTCGTCGACGATGCCGAGCAGCGTCTCGCGCAGTTCCCGGTCCAGTTCGCGTTCGGGAATCACCTCGGTCTTCACCCCGAAGTTGCGAGTGCGGCTGACGGCCTGGCGCAGATTACGGAATTTCCGGCCGGCCATATCGAAGGAATCGACATCGATCACCACGTCGCGGCCGATCGGAATCGCGCGCAGGCCATGATGATCGGCAGCCCGGGTCCGCCACAGTTCGGTCATCGCGGGACTCGCGCCCAGCACGGCGATCCGCCAGCCGCGCCCTGCCGCGAATTCGGAGAATTCCGCGATCAGAGTGCTGAATTCGGCGCATTTGCCGATCGGGTCGCCGGCGACGACCGCGATGCCGAAGCGCGCCCGGTAACCGATCGCGGCGCTCGAATCGGTACTGAAGTAGTAGGACTTCGCCGAATGCAGCGCGAAGGGCGCCAGCGGATCCTCGACCGTGCGATCGACGAGTGCGGCGACGCGACGCAACTGATCGGGTTGGGCCCGCGACCCCTGCGGGAGCATCAGGATCAGCCCGGTGGAGGCCAGGCAGACGAAGCCGACGGTCGCGTGATCGCCGCGGTAGGCCACATTGGAGACCCCCAGCACGATCACCGCGAGAGTGAAGTGCGGCAGTGTGATCGGTCGCCGCAGATGCAGTCCGCGCGCGATGAACAGTCCCGACAGCGATGCCGCCACGAACCAGCCGCGGTTGACACCCTCCCGGGAGGCGCGATCGGCCGCGTACAGCAGCACCACACCGATCAGCAGCAGCACCACGATCAGCGGAACCCGCACGGCACGAGTCGGATTCAGCGCCGCCTGCCGATAGGTCCGGTAACCGGTGAGGGCCACCGATTCAAGTTCCGCCATCACACTCTCCGATCACATGACGCGATACGGGTGACGTCGGAGGGGTGGGCGCACGGCACGTCCACGAACATCCTCACCATGATGGTCCTCCCGAATGGTCGCGTACTTCTACAGTATGCGGAACGCTCGTTCCGGCTCGGCGGGGCCCCGGCGGATGCGCCGCGACGGTACGGCAGATCGGCTGTTGCACACCCGCGCGCATACGAACCGGCATCGGAAGCTCCCGAAGAGACAGTGCCGGTCATCGAGGACTCGGTCACGACAACACAGCACACCGTCATAACAACCGATATCGCGGACAACCTGTTCCCCGCAACAGTGTTATCCGGCGGCGCGGGTATGCGGCGACTCGGTCTCATCGCTCCCATTCGATGCCCGCGCCGTCATCGACGACCCGTCGGGCACCGGGCAAGGAAGTCGCGACAACACACCATCTGGCTGGTCACAACCGATTCGAGGGTGCTTCGGCGCTCCCGGGAGTGCCCCTGCCGCAATCTCGCCGGACCGCGGGCGGTGTTACTCCTGAGGCGGCTGTGATTGCGGATGGTCGATGCGCGGCAGCTGTGTAGTTACCGAACCGATGCCTGATCGCGCGTGCGGGACAGAACCGGACCGGTCACCCTCGCGCCAGCTCCCTGAGGCCATGCCCACCGAACGCACCCGGTACGACAAAAGCGTTTCCGAGGTAGTGCTACCCGGGTGGTTGGCGGCCGTCTCGCCGTTCGGGTGCCGCTGCGTACGCGACGAAGGAGCAAGCAGCGGTACCCGAACGGCGAGACCAAGGGGCCGCCAACCCCGCCGGAGCGAAGCGGAGGCCGAAGACACAGCCGATCAGACACCGAAGACTCGTTCGACAACCGTTTTCGCGCGGCGGGTGACCCGCATGTAGTGATCCAGGAACTCACTGCCGTCGTCGGTCGGCCAGCCCGCCACCCGCGCGACCGCCGACAGCAGCGGTCCCGGGCCGGGCAGCTGGTCGGCGGGTTTGCCGCGGACCAGGACCAGGGCGTTGCGGGCCTTGGTGGCGGTGAGCCAGGCATCGCGCAGCAGTTCCACATCCTCGGCGTCCAGGAGTTTGTCGCGTTCGATGACCGCGAGGCATTCCAGTGTCGACGTGTTGTGCAGATCGGCGATCTCATGCGCGTGCTGCAGTTGCAGCAGTTGCACGGTCCACTCGATATCGGCCAGGCCGCCGCGGCCGAGTTTGGTGTGGGTGGCGGGGTTCGCGCCGCGGGGCAGGCGTTCGGAATCGACGCGGGCCTTGATGCGCCGGATCTCGCGCACCGACTCCTCGGACACCCCGCCCTTGGGATAGCGGACCGGATCGACCGAATGCAGGAATCGCAGGCCCAGTTCCTGATTCCCGGCGACCTGGTGCGCACGCAACAGCGCCTGGATCTCCCAGGGCTGTGCCCATTGCTGGTAGTAGGCGCGATACGCGGCGAGGGTGCGTACCAGGGCGCCGTTGCGGCCCTCGGGACGCAGTCCGGCATCGACCTGCAGCGGCGGATCGGTACTGGGTGCGCCCAGTGACCGCTGCACCTGTTCGGCGATACCGATCGCCCACTTCACCGCGACCGTCTCGTCGGCGCCGGGCCGGGGATCACAGACGAACAGCACATCGGCGTCGGAACCGTAGCCGAGTTCCATCCCGCCCAGCCGCCCCATACCGATGACGGCGAAATCGGCCGGCGCGGAGGTGCGGTGCTCGGCCTCCCAGGCGCGGATGACGGCCTGCAGTGCGGATTCCAGCACCGCGACCCAGACCGACGACAGCGCCCGGCACACCTGCGGCACCTCGAGCATGCCGAGCACATCGGCGGAGGCGATGCGCGCGAGTTCGTGGCGACGCAGCGACCGGGCGGTGGCGGTCGCGCGTTTGGGGTCCTCGTAGCGAGCGGTGCCGGCCAGGATGCTGGTGCGGACGTCCTCGGCCTTGGGGCTCAGCAGCAGCGGCCCGTTGGGACCGTCGGCGAACATCCGGATGGTCTCCGGCGCGTTGATCAGCAGATCGGGCAGGTAGGCCGAGGAACCCAGCACGATCATCAGCCGCTGGGCGATGGCGCCCTCGTCGCGAAGTTCGCGCAGGAACCAGATCTGATCGTCGAGCCCCTCCGAGACCCGCCGGTAGGCCAGCAGTCCGGCATCGGGATTCGGTGTGTCACCGAGCCATTCGAGCAGGGTGGGCAGCAGCAGCGCCTGGATGCGGCCCTTGCGGCCGACCTCCCCGGTGAGCGCCTTGAGGTGGCCCAGGGCATTCTCCGGCGCGGCGTATCCCAGGGCGGCGAGCTGACGCACCGCGGCCTCGGGACTCAGGCGCAACGCGGCCGCGTCCAGTCGCGCCACCGATTCCAGCAGCGGGCGGTAGAACAGCTTGGCGTGCAGCCGCCGCACCCGCAGCGCATTGCGCTTGATCTCACTGCGCAGTACCCCGACCGCGTCCTGGCGCCCGTCGGGCCGCATATGGGCCGAGCGGGCCAGCCAGCGCATCCCCTCCTCGTCGTCGGAGGCGGGCAGGGTGTGGGTGCGCTTGAGCCGCTGCAACTGCAGCCGGTGTTCGAGCAGCCGCAGGAATTCGTAGGAGGCGGAGAGGTTGGCGGCGTCGTCGCGGCCGACATAGCCGCGGGCGGCCAGGGCGGTGAGCGCCTCCACGGTGCCCTGGACGTGCAGACTCTCGTCGGCCTTGCCGTGTACCAATTGCAGGAGCTGGACGGCGAATTCGACATCGCGCAGACTGCCGTGGCCGAGTTTGAGTTCGCGCTCGCGCAGATCCTCCGGAACCAGATCCTCCACCCGGCGCCGCATGGCCTGCACGTCGGTGACGAAGTCCGGACGTTCGGAGGCACTCCAGACCATGGGCATGAGCGCGGCGCTGTACTGCGCGCCCAGTTCCAGATCACCGGCGCACGGCCGGTTCTTCAGCAACGCCTGGAATTCCCAGGTCCGCGCCCACCGCTTGTAGTAGGTGACGTGCGAATCCAGAGTGCGCACCAGCGCACCGGCCTTGCCCTCGGGACGCAGCGCGGCATCCACGTCGAAGAACGCGTTACCGGCCACGCCCATCATCTCCGCGGCCAGCCGGGTAGCGGTGGTGTCGGCGGGTTCGGCGACGAACACCACATCCACATCGGAGACGTAATTCAGTTCGCGCGCACCGCATTTGCCCATCGCCACCACGGCCAGCCGGACCGGCACCGGCTCATCGGGACAGACCCGGGCCACCGCCACCGACAGCGCCACGGTGAGGGCGGCATCGGCCAGGTCGGTGAGGTGGTTGCCCACCTGCTGATAGGGCAGTACGGGCTCGTTCTCGACAGTCGCGGCCAGATCGTGTCCGGCCAGCACCATCAACTGATCGCGATACCGCTTGCGCAGCACCGCGATAACCTCCGGACCGGAGTGGGCCGCGCGGTAGAGCACCGCGCCACCGTCCGGCTCGCGGGTGGCGCCGACGGCGTCGAGCAGATCGGCGAGGACCTCGTCCGAGGTCGGCAGCTCCTGCCGCAGCAGGGGCCAGGCGTTCGGATCGGCGACCAGATGGTCGGCGAACGCACTGGACGAACCGATCAGCGCGAAGAGCCGCCCGCGCAGCGAGGTCTCCGCGCGAAGGGCGGAATCCAGTGCAGCCCAACCCGATCCGAGGGCCTCGCGGAGCCGGACGAGGGTGAGCAACGCCAGATCGGCGTCGGGCGAACGCGACAGCGCCCACAGCAGCGCAACGCTGTCGACATTATCCCAGGCGAGCTCTCGTAACGACGCGGCTGCCGTCGGCTCCAGCAATCCCAGCCGACCGGCACCGGGCACTGCGGGACGTGCAGTCGGTGGCCGGACCATAGTGACAAATTACCCCTGCGAGGGCCGGGTCCGCGCACAACCCCGGTTGGGCGCAGCGGTGGCCCGGCAATGGGACAGGTCTCATAGGTATAGCAAGACCCGGCCCGATATGCGGGTTTTCGCCTGTTCCGATGCGAGGCCGTGGGATCGGGGCGCGGGACCGGCCGTGATGTCCGAAGCCGGTCTCGCGCAGGCGATCACAGCGTGAGGTACTCCTGCAACTCCCACTGGGTGACCTGACTGCGATAGGTCGCCCATTCGTGGCGCTTGTTGCGGAGGAAGAAGTCGAAGACATGCTCGCCGAGGGTTTCGGCGACCAGCTCGGACCGTTCCATGGCCTTGAGCGCCTCGTCCAGGGTCGAGGGCAGTTCACGGAAGCCCATCGCGCGCCGCTCCGCGGAGGTCAGCGACCACACGTCGTCCTCGGCCTCCGGGGGCAGTGTGTAGCCCTTCTCGACGCCGCGCAGGCCCGCGGCCAGCAGCACCGCGAAGGACAGATACGGGTTGCAGGCCGAATCGGGGCTGCGGATCTCGACGCGGCGCGAGGACTGCTTATTGGGCGTGTACATCGGAACCCGAACCAGCGCAGAGCGATTCGACTGCCCCCAGGACGCGGCCGTCGGCGCCTCCCCGCCGTGGATCAGGCGCTTGTAGGAGTTCACCCACTGATTGGTGACCGCGCTGATCTCGTTGGCATGTTCGAGAATGCCGGCGATGAACGCCCGCGCGGTCTCCGACAGGTTGTTCGGATCATCGGGGTCGGCGAAGGCGTTGTGCTCACCCTCGAACAGGCTCATGTGGGTGTGCATGGCCGATCCGGGATGGTCGGCGAAGGGTTTGGGCATGAACGAGGCCCGCACGCCCTCGTCGATGGCCACCTCCTTGATGAGGTAGCGGAACGTCATCACGTTGTCGGCCATCGACAGCGCGTCGGCGTAGCGCAGATCGATCTCCTGCTGGCCGGGCGCGCCCTCGTGGTGGCTGAACTCCACCGAGATACCCATCGACTCCAGCGCGTCGATGGCGTGGCGGCGGAAGTTCGGCGCCTCGTCGTGTACGGCCTGATCGAAGAAGCCACCGTTGTCGGCGGCCACGGGGCGGCCGTCGTTCAGCGCCGAGCGAATGAGGAAGAATTCGATCTCCGGATGCACATAGCAGCTGAACCCGAGGTCACCGGCCTTGTTCAGCTGACGGCGCAGCACATGCCGGGGGTCCGCCCACGAGGGCGAACCGTCCGGCATCGCGATATCGCAGAACATGCGCGCGGAGTGCTGATGCCCCTTGCTGGTGGACCACGGCAGCACCTGGAAGGTCGACGGATCGGGCTTGGCGACCATATCGGCCTCCGAGACCCGGGCGAAGCCCTCGATGGCCGATCCGTCGAATCCGATGCCTTCCTCGAAAGCTCCCTCGAGTTCCGCGGGAGCGATCGCGACCGACTTCAGATACCCGAGGACGTCGGTGAACCAGAGCCGCACGAAGCGGATATCCCGCTCCTCGAGCGTCCGCAGCACGAATTCCTTCTGGCGATCCATAGGCGCGAGCGTAGGCACCTGCCGTTAAATCCGTGTTACATCGTGCAACAATGGCCGGTCCATGTGTGTGGCGTCAGCCGCAGGTGAGACCTTCCGGCGGTGTCGTCAGGTCGGTGAGGTACGCGAAAACGGCATTGTCGACACATGGCACCCCGCCCGAAACGAATGCGGTATGGCGGGTTCCCTTGTTCGTGATCAGCGCCGCACCCAGCTGATGGGCCAGGTCCACGCCCGCCTGATACGGCGTCGCGGGATCCGCGGTGGTGGAAACGACCACGGTCTTGGGCAACCCCGGTACCGAGATGTTGTGCGGTGTGCTGCTGTTGGGCACGGGCCAGAACGCGCACATCTCGAGCGGCGCCCGGCCGGTGCCGTGCCCGTCGTCGAGGAACGGAGCAACCTTGCGGAATTCGGCGTCCTGCTTATCGGTTTCGGCCCGGTCGGTGATGGCGGGATCGTCGACGCAGTGGATGGCCAGGAAGGCGTCCTGCGAGTTGTCGTAGCTGCCGTCCTTGGAGCGGCCGTCGTACAGATCGGCCAGCTGCAGCAGGATGTCGCCCTTGCCCTGGGCCAGCTGGGCCAGGCCGGCGCTGAGCACATTCCAGCTGTCCTCGGCGTAGAGGGTGTTCTGCACGCCGGTGATCGCGTCGCCGTAGGTGAGTCCGCGACCGTCGCGCGTCTCGGCCGGGTGATCCCACAGTGGCAGGACCAGATCGTGGAACCGGTCCACGGCCTGGCTCGCGTCCTGGCCGAGCGGGCAGTCGGCCTTGCTCACGCAGTCGGTGGCGTAGTTGTCGAACGCCTTCTCGAAGCCCGCGGCCTGCTCTACCGACTCCTTCTCCGGATCGGCGTCGGGGGTCACCGCGCCGTCGAGCACCATGGCGCGGATCTTGTCCGGGAACTTCTCGGCGTAGGTATAGCCGAGCCGGGTGCCGTAGGAGTAGCCCACGTAGTTCAGCTTGTCGTCGCCGAGTACCGCGCGGATGACGTCCATGTCCTGCACGACCTCGCGGGTGCCGACATGGGCGAGGAATTCGTTGCCCGTCTTCTGGGTGCAGTTCGCGGCGAAATCCTTGTTCTCCTGTTCGGAGGCCGCGATCCCGGCGGGGCTGTAGTCCTTGGGTGGTTCCGAACGCTGGTGATCCCACTGCTGCGCGCTCAGGCAGCCGATGAGCGGCGTCGACGCGCCCACCCCGCGGGGATCGAATCCGACCCGGTCGAAGCGCTGGGCCAGCGGGGTGCCCTGGCCGTGGCCGGCCATCCACAATCCGGCCTGGCCCGGCCCGCCGGGGTTGAACAGCACCGAACCGATGCGCTGACCGGACGCCTTGATCCGGGAGAGCGCGATCTGCGCGGTCGCGCCCTCGGGCTTGTCGTAATCGATCGGGACGAGGACGTGGGTGCACTCGGTGCCGTCGGGGAACTTCGTCGACGGATCACCGAAGCCGTCGCAACTACCCCACTTCGGAACCTGGGTGTAGTACTTCTGCAGCGCGGCCGGACTCGGGGAGGACGGTTGCGCGGGGTGATTCTTCGACGTCGACGAGCAGGCGGCGGCCACACACATCAGGGCCACCGCGGCTGCGACGCGACCGGATCGCGACAAGGACATGCGCGATATCCTTCCATCCCCGGCTCGTGCCTCATCGCGGTGTCCGCGGCGGCCTACGTGGTTACCCAGGCTGCCTCCGCCGGCCGCGTCGCTCCCACCGCGTGTGACAAATCCCATCCCACCCACGCCTTAAAAGCGCCGGTACAGCGGTGGCAGACTGGACGGGTCACAACAACCCGGGGACCCGTTCGGGCCTCGAGGACAGACGAAAGGGACGATGATGTCCGCTTCCCAGGACAATTCTGTTTCCGATACCAGCAACCCCGCGGAGACCACCGCCTACGGTGCCGCACCGGCGACTTCCCGGCGGAAGACGCGAGTGCAGCATCTCCAGCAGTGGAAGGCCGCCGGCGAGAAGTGGTCGATGCTCACCGCGTACGACTACTCCACCGCGAAACTGTTCGAGGAGGCCGGGATTCCGGTCCTGCTGATCGGCGATTCGGCGGCCAATGTGGTCTACGGCTATGACACCACCGTGCCGATCACCGTCGACGAACTGATTCCGCTGGTGCGCGGTGTGGTTCGCGGGGCGCCGCATGCCCTGGTGGTCGCCGATCTGCCGTTCGGCAGCTATGAGGGATCGCCGGAACAGGCGCTGGCCACCGCCACCCGGTTCATGAAGGAGGGCGGTGCGCACGCGGTGAAACTCGAAGGCGGAGAACGCGTGTCCGAGCACATCGCCCGGCTCACCGCCTCCGGCATCCCGGTGGTGGCGCATATCGGCTTCACCCCGCAGAGCGTCAACACCCTCGGCGGTTTCCGGGTGCAGGGCCGCGGCGACGGCGCCGATCAGCTCATCGCCGACGCGATCGCCGTACAGGAGGCCGGGGCGATCTCGGTGGTGATGGAGATGGTGCCGGCCGAGATCGCGGGCCGGGTCACCAACAAGCTCACCATTCCGACCGTCGGCATCGGCGCCGGCAACGAATGCGACGCTCAGGTACTGGTCTGGCAGGACATGGCCGGATACACCAGCGGAAAGACCGCGAAGTTCGTCAAGCGGTTCGGCCGGGTGGGCGACGAATTGCGCAGTGCCGCAGCGGCTTATGCCGAGGAAGTGGCGCGGGGAACCTTCCCCGGGCCGGAACACAGCTTCTGAGAACCTCGGTGTGCGGGCCGCCGCCATCCGCGCGGTCCGCACACCGAGGGACCACACCGGCCGTGCCGGAACACGGCGGCCGCCGCCGGGCCGGTCGGCTACGTTGACCTCATGCCCGAGGATCGAAACCCGCCGCCGATCTCGGTGGCCGGACAGCCACTGACTCCCTTGGCCGATTGGGCCACCGCGGAGCTCGCGGCCGTGGGCACGACGGTGACCGGCGCCGAGGAGATGCGGCGCCGGGATTGGACGCTGCTCGCCCGGATCGACACCGACGACGGCTCCTTCTGGGCCAAGGCGAGCGCCCGGGCATTCGCCCACGAGGGCCCACTGCTGCTGGAATTGAACCAGTTGAGGCCGGCTTCGGTTCTGAAACCCGTTGCGGTGCATCGTGACAACGGCTGGATGCTCAATCGCGACGGCGGCCCGACGATGCGCAGCGGGCCGCTGGACCGGCATGTCGCGGGCGACGGCGAACAACCGCCACCCCGCCCGCCGGAGTGGGATACGGTGCTGCGCGACTACGCCGGACTGCAGCATGCGCTCGCGGCGCGGCTGGATGTGTTGCGCGACACCGGAACTCCGTATCTGCCGCCCTCGCGTCTCGTCGAGGTCTATCGCCGTTTCACCGATCACGATCCCGGGCTGGTCCCCGCCATAGCCGCGGCCGCCGATGAACTCGAACAGTTCGGCCGGCTGGGACCCGAGCACAACGATCTGTATCCCGGCCACGTATTCCGTACCACCGGGGCGATATTCGACTGGGGCGACTCCCTGATCACCCACCCGTTCCTGTCCATCCGCACCCACACCGACCCGCGCCGGGAGGCGTACTTCGACGCGTGGCGCGAATGCGCCGCGGTCGGCGATCGCGAGATCGAGCTGTCGGCCCGCCTCGCACCGCTGACCACTCTGCACTCGTGGCTGACCATCGACACCTCCCCTGGTTCACCGGCCGAACGGTTCGCGCCGTTCGTCACCGACATGCTGGTGCGGCTGCGGGCCGACTTCGCCTGACCGGGGCGGCCGGGCGAACGGGGTGGCAGACTCGTAGGTCCACACACGAACAACGCACAGCCGCCGGATCGAACAAAGGGAACAGATGTCGCAGAGCCGTTGGATGACTCGCGGAGCGCTCGCCGTCACGGCAGGACTGGCCGTCGCGCTGGTCGCCGGATGCGGTGGCGGAGAATCGGGTTCGCCCCAGCCCGCGGGATCGGGCACCACGGCGACGTCGAAGGCGGCACATCCGAGCGGATCGGCGGGCGTCACCAAGTCCGGCCCGGCGAGCCCGGTCGAGGTTCCCGATCCGGTCGCGCAGAAACTCTGCGACACGATCTCCCCGCAACTGTCGGACTGGCGGGTGCAGGGCCCGACGCTGGGCCGGGTGGCGCTCAACATCAGCGTGCACCAGTGGGCCGCGGAGAACGGCGGAATCAACCTCGCGGTCCTCGGTGACAAGGCCGTGGTCGACCGCATCACCACCAAGACCTGCTCCGATGTCCGCACCCAAGCTCTGCAGGCCCTGGAATTGCAGGACCTCGCTTCGGGAATCGCGTTCTGATGGCTTTGCGCACCCTGTATCCACCCCTGGAGCCCCGGCACGAGGGCATGCTCGATGTCGGCGACGGTCAGCGGATCCACTGGGAGGAGTCCGGCAACCCCGACGGGAAGCCGGTGGTCTTCCTGCACGGGGGCCCCGGCGGCGGTACCGATCCCACACATCGGCAGTTCTTCGATCCCGCCGCGTACCGGATCGTGCTGTTCGATCAGCGCGGCTGCGGACGTTCGACACCACATGTGGCCGAGGGTGCGAGCCTGGACGTGAACACCACCTGGCATCTGATCGCCGATATCGAGCGGTTGCGCACCCATCTGGGTATCGACCGCTGGCAGGTATTCGGTGGCTCCTGGGGTTCCACCCTGGCGCTGGCGTACGCCCAGACCCATCCCGATCGGGTCACCGAACTCGTGCTGCGCGGTGTGTTCCTGTTGCGGCGCAAGGAAATCGACTGGTACTACAACGGTGGCGCCGGATTCGTCTATCCCGACGAATGGGAGAAGTACCTGGCGCCGATTCCGGTGGGCGAACGTGATGGCGATCTGGTCGCCGCCTACCACCGGCTGCTGCACTCCCCCGATCCGGCGATCGCGACGGCCGCCGCGGTGGCCTGGTCGAGCTGGGAGGGTGCGACGAGTTCACTGATACCGCAGCCGGATCGGGTCGCCCAGTCCGCCGAACCTCGGTTCGCGCTGGCCTTCGCCCGGATCGAGAACCACTACTTCGTGCACGGCGGCTTCCTGGACGAAGGTCAGCTGCTGCGCGATATCGATCGCATCGCGCATATTCCGGGGGTGATCGTGCAGGGCCGCCACGACATCGTCTGCCCCGCGGTCAGTGCGTGGGACCTGCATCGGGCGTGGCCGAATTCGCGGCTGCATCTGGTCCCCGACGCCGGGCACGCCGCGGCCGAACCGGGCACCACCCACCACCTGATCGAGGCCACCGACGAGTTCCGGGACCGCCGATGAGTACCGCCGCCGGTCCCGCCGTCATCGCCGTACTGGGCGACGACGTGGACCGGCTGCTGGCCACGGAGCCGCAGGTGCGCGCCGATCAGTACGATTCGGTCCATCAGATGCGGGTCGCCACCCGCCGGTTGCGCTCGGTGCTGCGGTCGTATCGCGGGGTGTTCCAGCGCGACGATATCGATGCCCTGCGCGACGAATTGCGCTGGCTGGCAACAATACTCGGCACCGCGCGCGACGCCGAGGTGCGCGCGGAGCGGTTCGCCGCGCTCGTGGAGACGTATCCCGAGTTCGAGAACCATCTGGGCCATCGGCTGGTGAATGCCGAACGCTCCGCCTATGCCGAAGCCCACGGCGCGGTCGTCGAGGTACTCGACGGTGATCGCTACGCCCGGCTGCGGACCGGCCTGCGAAGGTTGCGAACCGACCCGCCCCTGCGCCCCAAGGTCGCGGCGCGCGACGCCCACACGGTCTTCTTCGCCGCGGTGCGGTCCGATCGTGAGCGCCTCGCAGCCTTGGTCCGGGCCGAGCCGGAGGCCGACGAGGCCGATCGAGTGGAGGCCCTGCACGAGATCCGCAAGGCCGCCAAGCGTTTACGCTACTGCGCCGAGGCTGCGACAGATGTCCTCGACGGGCCCGCGGGCGAAGTGGCGCGCAGCGCCAAGAAGGTGCAGTCGGTCCTGGGCGATCACCGCGACGCCATCGAGGCCATCGCCGCCATCGGCACCTACGCCGCGCACGCTCGCAGCACCGATGCCCTCGCCTACGAGCGCCTCATCGCGGCCGAAGCCGACAGCGCGCGCAAGGCACTGGACCGCTACCCGGCGACCGTGACCTTCCTGCAGGACGAATACCGGGCCTGAGCTCCGCGACTATTGCGGCTCCGCCGGAAAAGTGAAGCCCACCACTCGTTTATCGGGATCGGCGATATCGAGGCGCACCCGCACCCGCACACGCTGCCCCTCCGGTGGTGATCCGGCGCATTTCGCGATGACCGGTGGATCGGCGATGAAGATCTCCGCGGCGCGATTACCGTTGCCCTCCCGGATCACCACCGCTTCGAAGATGTCGCCCAGCCGTGGTGCGAGAATGGTGGATTCGGTGAGATCGAGGCAGGCACGCTCGAGTTTGCCGCCGATCGCGTCGCTGCGGCGCATGGATTCGGCGGCCGGCCCCAGGCCGTCGCGCACCCACCCCGGCACCGATGTTCCGGCGCAGCGGGCCAGGCAGATCTCGATGGCGTAGCGATCGGCCAGACGGCGCAGGGGCGCGGTCACATGGGCATAGGGTGCGCCGATTCCGCTGTGCTGCAAGACATCCGGGTCCTCACCGTCCAATACGGTGTAGGAGGCTCCGCGCAGCAGGGCGGTCGCCTCCGACATCAGTGCCAGCGCAGCGGGTGTGGCCGGGTCCAAGCCCGACAGCATGCGTCCCGCGGCCATCCCGGCGGGCCAGCGCACTCCGAGCGCGGCCGCGGTGCGGCGCATGGCCGCGATCGCCGAAGCGTGCGGCGCCGGCATGGTGCGCAGCAGCCCGATGCGTTCGTCGGATCCGTTGTCCGCGAGCATGATCCGTGCGGCGCACAGTCCGGTGAGCAGGGAGATCTGTTCGTTCCAGTCGTCGGCATCGGTTCGCGGCTCGACCACCAGTTGCCAATGCCCGGTGCGGTCGCCGTCACCGTCCGGGACCACCGACTGGGCAGGCAGCCGCAGTTCGATCGCGCCGCGCGCGAGACCGGCCTCGATGCGCAACCGGCCAAATTCCGGCAGTGCGGCGATCGAGGGGCGCAGGCGGCCGGCGTCGGCATCGGCCTGCACGGCGGCATAGTCCAGGCGGGCACGGGAGCGAACCAGCGCCCGCTGTACCGAAAAGCGTTGCGGCTCGGCGTTATCGTCACATTCGATGGTCCACAACGCGGCGGGACGGACCCGGCCGGGCAGCAGACTGGCCGATCCTTCGGAGAGCACCGGCGGATGCAGCGGCACGGTGCCGTCGGGGAGATAGAAACTCTGCCCCCGGACGAGGGATTCCCGCGCCAGCGCCCCATCGGGAGCGACCACCGCGCCGACATCGGCGATGGCGTAATGCAGCAGGAATCCGGTCGGGGTGCGTTCGAGGGACAGCGCCTGGTCCAGATCCAAGGCGCCGGGTGGGTCGATCGTCACGAACTCGATGTCGGTGCGATCGGCCCGGACGCCCGCGAACGCATCTGTTGCGTCGCGGGCCTCCGAGACCGCCTCCGGCGGATAATCCGGGGCGAGTCCGAATTCGGATCGCACGACACCGAAGTCGACCGGCGCCGAGACAATCCTGGAATGCGGTTCCACGCGGGGCGCTGAACCTACTTGAGCGCCAGCATGGTGCCGTTCAACTGGTCGACCGGCCCGTACACGGTGAACACGACCCGGCCGTCGGGGTACTGCGACGACAGCGTCGCCGCGGAATCGAGAGCCTGACCGAAGGACGCGGCCGACGGATGCGGCAGCACCCCGATCGTCTGTCCGAAGTGGGTCTGATGGACCCACTGGGTATCACCCGGGCTGAGGTCGACCTGCACACCGCCCGGCAGCGGGGTAACCCCGACCGCGGACGCCGAGCCCGCGCCCAGCATGGCCAAACCCGACGCAGCCGCGGCAATGATGGCACCGGCCGCCAACTTGCGAACTACTCGCATATATCCAGAACCTGCTTTCCGACATTCGTAGCACCCGTAGCCACTGCCACCCCCGACAGTGACACTCCAACGGCCAACACTTTATGACGCCGGTCACGGTTCCGGCCACTCCGGGGCGGACGGTCGCGACGAACACGCCGATACCGTCCGATTCCCGCGAATTTGCCGGTGGTACGCCACCGCCACATCCAATGCGACAACCGGCGCGAAAGCGACCGAATGCCCCGTGCCTGCACATTCACGACACGGCGCGCGATTTCCGGACAAGCCCGCAACCGGCAGCGACGCCCGGGACCAGCAAGTGATGACACGCTCCGATAACGGTACCCAGCGTGGCGTGTTGCCAAACCGAGACAATTGCCGAGTCATAGCGATACGGAATCACCCAACGGGTTCAGGCGATCGTCCGGGGCGAGTGCGCGCACGCCGAATCCGCCGGTCGAGTCCATTTTCCGCTGGCATCTGCGATGTCCGGAACGCACTGTTAATGTGGCCGGGTGGTGCGCCCGGCGCTACCGCGCGGCGTCGCCACCGAACTCGTCGATCCACCGGCCCGACCCACCGCGGACGGGGATCCGTGCGGTAACGATAGTTCGTTATCCGACGAGATTCGTCGAGTACCACGTTCGTCGATCACTAAGGAGTTCCACACCGTATGTCGTCCATCGTCTACGACTACCTGCTGCCGCTCATCGGTCCCGAGCAGGCGACCTACTGGGCCCAGATCCTGGTCATCAGCCCCGCCGGCTGAGCCGGAGGAGATCGCGGCCGCCGTGCGGCGGCCGCGGTCATACCCTTTCCCGACTGCGAAGGAACTCCCATGCTCACCGTCGAAGATCGCTTCGCCATCACCGATCTGATCAATCTGCACGGGCACCTCACCGACAACGGCGACCTCGACGGCTGGCCCGCCCTGTTCAGCGACGACATCACCTACGACGTAACAGCTTTGGGTGGCGAGGTCATGGTCGGCCTGGACGCTCTGCGCGCCGCCTCCCTCGCGTTGGGCGACAACAATCCGGTGGCTCACCACGTCACCAATATCGTGTTGAACGAGGTCGCCGACGGCACCGTCCGTGCGCTGTCCAAGGGCTTCGGCGTGATGACCGATGGCACCACCGGCAGTGCGACCTACGAGGACACGATCCAGCGCACCGCGAACGGCTGGAAGATCACCCACCGCATCGTCCGCCCCCGCCGCATCCCGCTGCAGCCCTGACCCGGCGGCCGGCCTAGGAGCCACACGCTGTTCCGGATCGGACAGTGCTTGTGACACGTTCGCAGGCCAGTTGCCGGCAACAGGCTATCGACCGATCGTTCGTGTGCGGTCAGGGTTGCAGGCGTGGTGATTTCGACGACGGCGACGGCGGGTATGACGGTCACGGCTCTGGGGATGGTCCTGACCCCGGGGCCGAACATGATGTATCTGGTTTCGCGCAGTATCGGCCAGGGACGGGTTGCGGGACTGATCTCCCTCACCGGGACGGCGGTGGGGTTCCTCGTGTACATGACGATGGCGAATATCGGCCTGGCGGTGGTGTTCGTGGCGGTGCCGTGGCTGTTCATGGGATTCAAGGCAGCGGGTGCCGCCTACCTCGGATATCTGGCCTGGCAGACGCTGCGTCCGGGCGGACACGGATTGTTCGAACCGCGAGAGCTGGAACGGGATTCGACGGGACGACTGTTCCGCATGGGGTTGATCACCAACCTGCTCAACCCCAAGGCGGCGATCATGTACCTGGCGTTGATCCCCCAGTTCATCGACCCGGCCCGTGGACATACGACAGCGCAAGGATTCGCGCTCGGCGGTGTGCAGATCACGGTGAGCCTCGTGGTCAACGCGAGCATCGTGCTCGCCGCGAGCGCGGTCGCGGCACTGGTCGCGCGGCGCCCGTCCTGGGCGGTATGGCAACGCCGGATCACCGGTACCCTGCTGGGCGCGGTCGCCGTACTGCTGGCCCGGGAGGTCCCGGCCCGCGCTCACGGGTAACCCCCGGAGGGGACGAGTCGGTCTGTAAGCCGGATCCTGTCCCCGGTTCACACCGGGGGGCGACCATCCATCTGGATGCACCGTTGCCGGGCACCTCGAGCAGTCAACCCACAGGCTCGGGCGAGCAGCCCTCGGACACCTGCGCAGCCGCACTCCGGAGAGTGCGGCCTTCGACCTTGCTCCGGGCGGGGTTTACCTAGCCGCCCCGGTCACCCGGGGCGCTGGTGCGCTCTTACCGCACCGTTTCACCCTTACCGGCGGGCCTCCGGAGAGGCCGCCGGCGGTCTGTTCTCTGTGGCACTGTCCCGCGGGTCACCCCGGGTTGCCGTTAACAACCGCCCTGCTCTGTGGAGTCCGGACTTTCCTCGGCGACGGGCCGCGGTACACAGGTACCCGTTCCCGTCGACGCGGTCGCCCGACCGACTCGTCGTGATCATTGTGCCGTGCCGTCCGAACTCCGCGCACCCCGGCCCGGCCATGGCACGGTACCGCCGGTTACGCATACAGTGAACCCACTCGTCGCAGAGCCCGTACTCGCGGCGGTCACCGGTAGGAGAAGGGCGGCGCAATGGGGTTCGGCGACTTCCAGAACGAGATCTATTTCCGCGGCCTGCAGGGTGTGGTGCCGGAGTATCCGGTCGTCCACGCCGAGCTCGAACAGCGCGCGCAGGCGGCGATGCCACCGTCGATCTGGTCGTATGTGGCGGGCGGTGCGGGCGATGAGCGGACCCAGCGGGCCAATGTCACCGCATTCGATCGGTGGGGGGTCGTCCCGCGCATGTTCGTCGGCGCGAAGGATAGGGACCTGTCGGTCGAGATGTTCGGAATGACCTTTCCCACACCGCTTTTCATGGCACCGGTGGGCGTGATCGGGCTGTGCGCACAGGACGGGCACGGCGATCTGGCCACCGCACGCGCCGCCGCCCGCACCGGCGTACCCATGGTCGCCTCGACGCTGACGGTCGACCCGCTCGAGGACGTGGCCGCCGAATTCGGGGATACGCCAGGCTTTTTCCAGCTCTACACCCCCACCGATCGCGATCTGGCGGCGAGTCTCGTACAGCGCGCCGAGCAGGCCGGATACCGGGGCATCGTGGTCACCCTCGATACCTGGATCACCGGCTGGCGCCCGCGCGATCTGTCCACCGGCAATTTCCCGCAGTTGCGCGGGCACTGCCTGGCGAACTATTTCACCGATCCGGTCTTCCTCGCGAGTTTGGAGCGCTCGCCCGAGGAGGATCCGATGAGCGCGGTGCTGCGCTGGGTGCAGCTGTTCGGTAATCCGCTGCGCTGGGAGGATCTGAGCTGGCTGCGCTCGCTCACCGACCTGCCGCTGATCGTCAAGGGCATCTGTCATCCCGACGATGTGCGGCGGGCGCGCGACGGCGGGGTGGACGGTATCTACTGCTCCAATCACGGTGGGCGGCAGGCGAATGGCGGGCTGCCCGCACTGGACGTGCTGCCGGAGGTCGTCGACGCCGCGGACGGGCTGCCCGTGCTGTTCGATTCCGGAGTGCGCAGCGGCGCCGATGTGGTCAAGGCCCTGGCCCTCGGCGCGACGGCGGTGGGGGTGGGTCGGCCCTATGCGTACGGTCTCGCACTCGGTGGCGCCGACGGAATCGTGCATGTTCTGCGCACCCTGCTGGCCGAAGCGGACCTGATCATGGCGGTCGACGGTTATCCCGGACTCAAGGATTTGACTCGCGAGTGTTTGCGTTCCGTTCACCCGTGAACCGGTCGTGACCGGGGATCCACGTCTGCGGCCGTGCGGGCGACACAGTACGGTAATCGCCCATGGAGCGTGTCGAGGTGGGGTTCGGTTCGGGAAACGAACAGTGTGCAGCGTGGCTCTATCTTCCGGACGGCCCGCCCAAACCGCGTCCACTGGTGATCATGGGACACGGGCTGGGGGCCAACCGGGAAATGGGGTTGGATCGTTATGCGCGCAGGTTCGCCGCGGCCGGAATGGGCGTGCTGGTCTTCGATTACCGGCATTTCGGGGCGAGCGGTGGTGAGCCCCGCCAATTGCTGAATATTGCCCGGCAACGGGACGACTGGCGGGCGGCAATCGCCTTCGCACGCACTCTGAAGGGCTTCGACGCGACCCGAATCGCACTGTGGGGCAGCTCTTTCGGCGGCGGGCATGTGCTGTCGATCGCGCACGAGGACGACTATCTGGCCGCCGTCGTGGCACAGTGCCCGTTCACCAGTGGCTGGTCCTCGGCGATGGCGAAGGGGCCGATCGGTCTGACCAAGACCGCCACCGTGGCGATGGCCGACATCGCGTTCGGGCCGATCCGCCGCAAGCCGATCGGGGTGCGCCTGGCGGGGCGCAAACGCTCGGCGGCGCTGATGAGCGCGTCCGATGTGCCCGAGGGGTTCGGCCGCCTGGCCGAGGAGAGCGAACAGTACCAGCCGAAAGTATCTGCGCGCGTGAGTTTCTCGGCGCTGTTCGATTCACCCTGGCGGCGCACCAAGAACATCAAGGTGCCGGTGCTGTACGCGGTCTGCGACCACGATTCACTCGCGCCGGTGGGTCCGACCCTCAAGGCCGCCGAACGTACCAAGCACGGCATCGTGAAGCGCTACCCCATCGGGCATTTCGACATCTACTTCGACGACTGGTTCGAGAAGGCGGTCTACGACCAGACCGACTTCCTGGTGTCGGTGCTGCGTCCCTGACCGCGAGTCCGGGCCACGCCGGGGCGTGGCCCGTTCTCATGCCCTCACAGATACGACGTGTCGTTGACCAGCCGGACCGAGGCCCCGCCGTCGGGATAGAACTCGGCGATCGACAGCGACGCCAGATCCAGATGCAGCCGGTACAGCAGCGACGGCCCCACCTCGAGGGCCAGCTGCAGCAGCGTCTTGATCGGCGTCACATGGCTGACCACCACGACGTTCTGTCCCGGATACAGGGCTATCAGATCGCGGCGGGCCGCCTCCACCCGCTCACGCACCCCATCGAAGCTCTCCCCACCCGGCGCGGGCAGTGACGGATCACCGAGCCACCGCTGATGCAGCTCCGGATCCCGTTGTGCCGCTTCGCCGAACGTGAGCCCTTCCCATTCGCCGAAATCGGTTTCGGTGAGCCCCTCGAGCACCCGCACCGCAACGTTCAGTTCCTGCGCGGCGGCTTGGGCGGTCTCGCGCGCGCGGCCCAGCGGTGAGCTGACGACCGCGGCGATATCGCCCCTGGTAGCCAGATATTTCGCCGCGCGGGCGGCCTGTTCGCGGCCGAGTTCGGTCAGTTCCGGATTACCGCGGCCGGAGTAGCGGCGCTGTACCGACAGCGCGGTCTGGCCGTGCCGCAGCAGCAACAGCCGCGTCGGGCGGCCGCGCGCACCGGTCCATCCCGGTCCCGCGGTCTGCGCGCCGACGTCCGGATTACGCTGCGGCGCTTGTGCGTCGGCGACCTCGTCAATCCAGCTCGGCAGTTGCGCCTCGGCACCGCGGGCGGAGCCCGCGCGATCCTGGGGTGCCACGGAATCGGCCGATGCGCCGCCCGCCCGATCGGCGTCGCGGACCTCGGTGACCGCCTCCGCATCGTCCATGGCCTCGTTGGCGAGCCGGTCGGCATGCGAATTCCGCTCGCGCGGAATCCATTGGAATCCCACCCGGTCGAAACCGGCGACCAGCTGCCTGGCCCGTTCGGCGAGCGGAATCATGGCCGCGTGCTTGACCTTCCAGCGACCCGACATCTGCTCGACCACGAGCTTGGAGTCCATCCGCACCTCGACGGTGCGCGCGCCCAGTTCGGCGGCGGCCGCCAAACCCGCTATCAGACCGCGGTATTCGGCGACGTTGTTGGTGGTGACGCCCAGGAATTCGCGGCGTTCGGCGAGCACCGTGGCCCGGTCAGAATCCCAGATGACCGCGCCGTAACCGGCCGGACCGGGATTGCCCCGGGAGCCGCCGTCGGCCTCGACGATCACACTGCGCACCGTCATCGCCGACACCGTCACAATCCGGACTGTTTGGTACGTACCATGATCGCGCCGCATTCCGGACAGCGGACCACGACCTGCGGGTCCGTCGCGGCGATCCGGGAGATCTCACCGCGATCAATCTCGATCCGGCAGGCACCGCACCGGCGGGCCTGCAGCAGTGCGGCACCGACACCGTGCTGGGCGCGCTGCTTCTCATAGATCGTCAGCAGATCGGCGGGAAAGGCCGGGACCAGCTGCTCCCGGTCGGTGTCGCAGCGCCGCGCGGCCACATCGAGATCGGCGACGGCATCGTCGCGACGGCTCCGCGCGAGCGTCAGGTCTTCTTCCGCACGGGACAGATTGGCCCCGGCGTGCTGATGGTCGGCCTCACCGGCCTCGCGCCGCTCCATGACCTCGAGCAGTTCGTCCTCGAGCACTCCGCGGCGGCGCTCGAGGCTGCCCAGTTCGTGCTGCAGTTCCGACAGCTGCTTGGCACCGATACTGCCGCTCTCGAGCATGCCGCGGTCGCGCTCCTCGCGTTTGCGCACGGCATCGATCTCGCCCTCGAGTTTGCGAATGTCGCGATCGAGATCGTCGAGCTGGATTTCGACCTTGACCGCCGCGTCCTTGCGTTCGGTGCGCTCGGTCTCGAGCCGCTGCACCTCCTGCTGTTCGGGCAACACCTGGCGGCGATGCGCGATCCGCGTCAACTCGGCATCGACAGCGGCGAGGTCGAGCAGTTTGGCCTGAATCGGTGGTTCGACATTCAACGCGGGACGTACTCCTCGACACTATGGACGGTTTGCCGGCGGCAGCGGGTGCGCGACGCCGGTGCTCAACCGTACTCTGCCCGCACCCGGTTTCGCCCCAACCCCGCTCGCGCCCGTCCACGACCACCGCGAATTCGGATGCGCGAGGGTGGTCCGCCGTGCCACTCTCGTCGTATGGCCGAACATCGTTATCGGGTGGATGTGGTGTGGACCGGCGCGACGACCGACTATCGCTCGTATTCGCGCAATCACGAGGTGCTCGCCACCGGCCGCCCACCGCTGCAGGGATCCGCTGATCCGGTCGTCGGCCGGGGCGATCCGGAGCGCTGGAATCCCGAACAACTCCTGGTGGCGGCGCTGTCGGAATGTCACATGCTCTGGTACCTGTATTTGTGCGCCGAGGCCGGGATCGTCGTCGTCGACTATCTCGACCGGGCCGAGGGGGTGATGAACGCCCGCCGGTTCGAGCAGGTCACCCTGCGCCCGCGCGTCACCATCACCGACGGCGACCGCGTCGAGGCGGCGCGCGCGCTGCACGCCGAGGCCCACAAGCGCTGCTTCATCGCCAACTCGGTCAATTTTCCGGTGGGTCACGAACCGGACATACGCACCGAGTGAAGCGGTGTCGGGGTTCCGGGGCGGCGGCCACGGGCCCCACGCCCGTCAGTCGTCTGCGGCGCCGAGGGTCCACGGATCGGTCCGGACGGCGCTGACCCGGGTCTGCACGCCGGGCAACGCGCTGCGCACCACCCCTTCCGCCTGTGCGCACCAAGGGAATTCGCTGGCCCAGTGAGCGACGTCGATCAGTGCCGGACCACCCGCGCGCAGATGTTCATCGGCCGGGTGGTGGCGCAGATCCGCGGTGACGTAGGCATCCACATCGAGGCGTGCGACCGTGCCGAGGAATGAGTCACCGGCGCCGCCGCAGACCGCCACCGTGCGGATCTCGCGATCCGGATCACCCGCCGCGCGCACACCCCAGGCCGTGCCCGGAAGGGCGGCGCGCACCCGAGCGGTGAAGGCGCGCAAGGTTTCCGGTGCTGGCAGGGTGCCGATACGGCCCAATCCGAGCCCCGACGGCAGCGCGGCCCGCTCGGTGATGTCGAAGGCCGGTTCCTCATAGGGGTGGGCGGCGCGCAGGGCGGCGAGTACGGCGGCGCGGGCCGAGGGCGGCGCCACCACCTCGACGCGGTCCTCCTCGACGAATTCCAGATCACCGATTTTCCCGATGGCCGGATTCGCACCCGCCATCGGCCGGAACTGACCGGTTCCCGGTACCCGCCAACCACATTCGCGATAGGAACCCGCACCACCGGCACCCGCCTCGAACAGCTCCGACAGCACTGTTTCGGTGTGGGCGCGGGGAACGAAAACCACCCAGGTATCCACCGGCGCAGCCGATTTCGCATCCAACGGCCCCGTCACCGTGAGCCCCAGCGCGTGCGCGAGCGCGTCCGACACACCCGGATCGGCGGAGTCGGCGTTGGTGTGGGCGGTGAACAGGGCGCAGTCGTTGCGGATCAGACGGTGCAGCAGTGCGCCTTTCGGGGTGCTCGCCGCGACGGTGTCGACCCCGCGCAGCAACAGCGGATGATGCACGACCAGCGCCTGCGCACCCCAGGCGATCGCCTCGTCCACCACGGCCGCGGTGGCATCGACGGCGAACAGCACCCGCGAGACCGGCGCCGTGGGATCACCGCAGACCAGGCCGACCGAATCCCAGGATTCGGCCAGCCGAGGCGGATACGCGCCGTCCAGAATCGCGATCAGATCCCCCAGCTTCGAATCGGTCACCCTCGCACCTCCACCGTGTCGTTCGTCGGGCCATTATCCCTTCGGCGCGGTCGGGCGCCCGCGCTCCGGCGAGGATCGGCCGGTTCGCTCACAATCCGGTAGCGCCGATCTCGGCGATCAGGCGGTCGACCGCGTCGGACCCCCGGACCGCCAAGCGCAGAAACCGGTTGTCCAGTCCGGGAAAGGTATCACCGCGCCGCACCGCGATATCCTTGTCGGCCAGCCGTTTTCGCAACAGTTCCGCATCCGGAACCCGGATCAGCAGGAACGGACCAGCGGCAGGCTCGTGGATCTCGATGCCGAGTGCGCGCAAGCGCGGAATCATCGCCTCCCGGTCGGCGGCGATCCTCAGCGCGCCCGCGGCGGCGGCCGCGATCGCGGCCGGTTCACTCGTCGCGGCGATGGCCTCGAGCTGCAGCGTTCCGATCGCCCAGTGCGCGCGACCGTGGTTCAACCGCGCCAGGATCGGCGCCGGACCCAGCAGATAGCCGCAGCGCAGCCCGGCCAGCGCCCACGTCTTGGTGAGACTGCGCAGCACCACGACATCCGGATATGGTTGTCCCGCCAGCGATTCCGGCTCGCCGGGCACGGCATCGGCGAACGCCTCGTCGACCACCACGATCCGGCCCGGGCGCCGCAGCGCCTCGATCTCAGCCTGTGGATGCAGCACCGAGGTCGGATTGGTCGGGTTGCCCAGCACCACCAGGTCGGCGTCCTCGGGTACGCGCGCGGCGGCCAGTTCGTACGGCGACTCCAGCACGACCCGGGTCACCGGGACATTCGCCTCGCGCAGCGCCAGCTCCGGCTCGGTGAACGACGGATGGATCACCGCCGCCAGTTTCGGGGCCAGCCTGGGCAGCATGGCGAACCCCTCGGCCGCACCGGCCAGCAGCAGGACCTCCCCGGCGGTGCGCCCGTGCCGCGCGGCGACCTTCGCCCGCACCGCCGCCGCCTCCGATTCCGAGGGATAGCGGCCCAGTTCGCCGAGGCGGCCCGCCAGCCGCAGCCGCAACCACTCCGGTGGTGCGGTGCCCTGCACGTTGACAGCGAAGTCCAGCATGCCCGGATGCGACTCGGCATCCCCGTGATGCCGCAACGCCGCCCGCTCGGCATCGGCGTGCCGCACTGCCCTGCTCACCGCTCGGCCGCCGGGCCGTTCGGCCACCTCACCGGCCATCGAGCCGCGCGCGCCCAGCACGTCGCGGCCGCCCCCGGCGACCGCGTCCGGCGCGGACGCGGCAGCGGTCGCGGTGGTGGCGAGGGTGTCGTCGGGCACAGCCACCCACCCTACGTGGCCTCCCCCGGTGCCCACCGGCCACAATGGGTACGTGGGCGAGCTGCACGTGACCTTCATCTGCACCGGGAACATTTGCCGGTCGCCGATGGCCGAGAAGATCTTCGCCGCGCATATCGAGCGGGCCGGGCTGGCCGATCGGGTGCGCGTGAGCAGCGCCGGCACCACCGCCTGGCATGTCGGCGCCGACGCCGATCCGCGCACCACCGCCCTGCTGCGGCGGCACGGCTATCCGATCGGGCATATCGCCGCCATGATCGGGCCCGGCCACACCGACGCCGATCTGCTCATCGCGCTCGACACCTCGCACGAGCGGGAGCTGACCCGATTGCGGATTCCGGCCGACCGCAGACGGCTGCTGCGCAGTTTCGATCCCGATGCCGCCGACCCGGACGTACCCGACCCCTACTACGGCGACGACACGGATTTCGAACTGGTCCGCGAGCAGATCGAGGCGGCGGTGCCCGCCCTGCTGGATTGGGTGCGCGAACAGCTCGGCGAAATCGCACCCGCGACGACCGGACCCCGGCCGTGAGCATCCTGCGCCGGTTGGCCTTCCTGCTGCGCCCCAGCTGGGCGATTCTCGCGGTCGTGGTGGTCGCGTTCGCCTACATGTGTTTCACCGTGCTCGCGCCGTGGCAGCTGGGCAAGAACATCTCCACCTCCCATCGCAACGACCTGATCGCGGCATCGGTGAAGGCCGATCCGGTACCGGCGCCGGGTCTGCTGAACTCCGACGACGGCACCGCACCGGCCGGAACGAATCCGGCCGATACCGAATGGCGCCGTGTGATCGTCACCGGCGGTTACGTGCCGGGATCCACGGTGGTCGAGCGGTTGCAGCACCTCGACGACAAGCCCGCCTACGGTGTGCTGGCGGCCTTCCGGCTCGACGACGGCCGGGTCGTGCTGGTCGATCGCGGACTGGTCGCGGCCGCCGACGGAACCCGTCTTCCCGTGATCGCGGAACCCCCGGCCGGGCCGCAGCGGCTCGAGGGCCGGGTCCGCAGATCCCAGGGCACGATCCCCGGTAAGGATCCGATGGTGGGCGAGGGGCTGCGCCAGGTGTATTCGGTGGACACCACGCAGATGTCGAGTGTGCTCGGTACGCGGCTGGCCACCTTCGCGACCGGTGCGCAGGGCGGCTATCTGCAATTGGACTCCGGCCAGCCCGGCGCCTTCACTCCCGAACCCCTGCCACAACTCGACGCCGGCCCGTATCTGTCCTACGGGCTGCAGTGGATCGCCTTCGGTGTGATGGCTCCCCTGGGGCTGGGCTACTTCGTCTACGCCGAACTGCGCGAGCGCCGCCAGGATCGCGCGGCCGCCGCGAGTGCCGAGGCGGCTGCGGCAGTGCCCGCCCCGGCCGACAGCAGCGGCCCGGCCGCCGAATCCGCCCCTGCCCCGGCTGAACACACCGCGGCGGGCGCGATACCGACCGACACGTCACCCCTCGGCACCGGGCCCATCGACTCCACGGATGTGAACGGCACGGCACCGCGCCGCACGACGACCTCCGACCGTCTCGCCGACAGATACGGAATTACCCGCCACTGAAGGGCACGATCGTTTCGCCTGTCACGCAATGCTTTCCGGGAAGCCGAGTTTCCAGGTGTGGCGGGAGCCGCGCGGGCGGTGCGCGATCGGACGGAACCACTGCGCGGGCCCACCGCGTGGACTTCCGGCGCGCCGCCGAGGCACTCGCGGTGCCCACATCCACCGTCCGAGGATCCGTACCCGCAACGTCGGACGAATCCGCCCTATCGTCCGCCGGCGTCGTTCCGGCATGCCGACCTGCCGTCATCTCACATCAGAAGTACTCGGCGTTCTTGGGAGACGGCAGCGCCGACAGTGCCGGTCCGACGCGCACCGAGGGCTGGTGGGCGTGGGGAGCACCGTGCGGCGTTCACCGACGCCGGAGACCGAGGCCCAACGCGATAGCGGCAGCCAGCCCGACCGCCCCGGCCTGTACCGCCTCCGACAGATTCACGGCCCGGCGCAGATCCGGGACCACCGGCGCGGGTCCCGTGCCGAGTGCGGGTCGCATCTCGACGCCGTGGCCGTATTCGGTCCGCCCGCCGAGCGTGACACCCAGCGCACCGGCCATGGTCGCCTCGGCGACACCCGCGTTCGGGCTGGGATGCGATTTCGCGTCCCGGCGCCAGGCGCGCAGCGTGTCGGCGGGCCGGCCGCCGATCAGCGGCGCCAGCGCCGTGGTGAGGACTCCGCTCACCCGCGCGGGCAGCAGGTTCGCGATGTCGTCGGTGCGGGCGGCGGCCCAGCCGAAGTCGCGGTAGCGCTCGTTGCGGTAACCGACCATCGCATCGAGAGTGTTGACCGCGCGATATCCCAGAATTCCGGGCACACCCGCGATCGCACCCCACACCAGCGGAGCGACGGTGGCGTCGGAGGTGTTCTCGGCGATGGATTCGACTGCGGCACGAGCCAATCCGTCGGCGTCGAGGGCCTCGGGATCGCGGCCGCACAGCGCGGGCAGTATCTCCCGCGCGCCCGAAATATCCCATGAGTCCAGCCGATCGGCCATCGACCGTCCGGTTCGGGCGAGGGTCGTCCCGCCCGATGCCGTCCAGGTCGCCGCGGCGGTCACCGCGATCGTGGCAAAGCGACCTGTCCTGCCACCTCGGCGCCCGCACGGCCGCGCCGCCGCTTCGACGATGATCCCCGCCATCGTGACACCGCCCACCAGAACCGCTGTGTACCCGATCCCCCTCCCCCGTGTATCGCGGTACCACGCCGATTCCAGCGCGGCCGCGGCCGAACCGAACAGCGCCACCGGATGCCCGCGCCGCGGATCGCCGAATATCCGATCCGCGGCGAATCCGAGAATCAATCCCGCCGCCCGCGCCGTTCCGTATCGCACCGAGCGAGACTATCGGCCGTGGTCCGGCCTCGTGTGTCACACTCCCGGCCCGGGCCTCGTCACCATGAGGAATAGGCAGCGCGACATCCTGTGTTCAGATTGTCCGCACCGGCACACCGACCGACGAGGATGGCAGCAAGTGACGATCGGCCCCGATGATCTCGACCAAGCGGAGCTGGCTCGCCTGTTCGAGGAGCACCGGCAGTACCTGCGCCGCGTCGCCTACAACACGCTGGGCAGTCTCAGCGATGCCGACGATGTCGTGCAGGATGCTTGGCTGCGCCTGCAGCGCTGGTACGACAACCGTTCTCCCGGTGAACAGATCGACAATCTGCGGGCGTGGCTCACCACCGTCACCGGACGGCTGGCACTCGACCAGCTGGGTTCGGCGCGGGCCCGCCGGGAACAGTACGTCGGCGACTGGCTGCCGGAACCGGAGGTGACCTCCTGGGACGATCCGGCCGATCGCGTCTCACAGGACGATCGGGTCACCACCGCACTGCTGGTGGTCCTCGAATCACTGTCGCCGGCCGAGCGCACCGCCTTCGTCCTGCAGGACATCTTCGGAATGACCGGCCCCGAGGTGGCCGATGTGGTCGGCCGCACCCCGGCCGCCGTCCGGCAGCTGGCGTCCCGGGCCCGTAAACACGTCCAGGACGGCACACCGCGATTCCCGGCCAGCCGTGACGAACACGCGAAGGTGGTCTCGGCCTTCGCGCTGGCCTGGCATTCCGGTGATCTGAATGGCCTGCTCGGCGTATTGGACGACAACGTCACCCTGACCGCCGACGGCGGCGGCCGGGTGCCCGCGATCCGGCAAGCGGTGCGGGGCGCGGAGCTGGTGGCCAAGCTGTACTTCGGCTGGTACCGCGCCGCGCGTGGCGCTTGGGGCCGGCTGGTCGATGTCAACGGCCGCCCAGGGCTCATGGTGTTCGACGGCAGCCATATGGGAATCATGAGCTTCACCGTGGAGCAGGGCCGGATCATCTCGATCGGCGTCGTCCGCAACCCGGAAAAGTTGCACGACCTGCCCGAGGGCGACCCGGATTGGGTGCTGTGACGGCCTCGTAGCGCCGACCGGGATTCACCGGCGGAAACGCTGCCCGGCAATGGTCGTGTACCGGGCAGGCCGTTCCGCAATCGAGGAGGTGTCCTCGCGGCGACGAGTCCGGAGCAGGTGATTGATCCGGCCGCTCAACCGGTGTACCGCGGGGTCGGATTCAATCCGGCCGAATGCCGCTGTGAGCCCCCGGACAAGGTCGCCGCACGTGTCGTAGCGCGCGTCGGGGTCCTTGGCCAAGGATCGGCACAGCACCGCGTCGACCTCCGCCGGGATCCACCGCCGCCGCCGCGAGATTTCGGGAGGTGGAGCGTGGAGCTGGGCCTGTGCGGTGGCCATGAGAGTGGTCCCGCGGAACGGCGTGGTACCGGTGAGCAGCTCGACGGCCGAACAGGCCAGCGAGTATTGATCCGTCGCCGGGCAGACGGCACCCGCCCGCAACAGTTCCGGCGCGGCATACGGCACCGATACGACGACGAGTCCGTCTACGGCCAGGGCAGGTTCGGGCCTGTGCAGCCACCGGGCCTGATCGAAGTCCGAGATCTTCACCGCCACCGGCGTGCCCGCGCCGACCAGGATATTCGCCGGTTTGATGTCGAGATGGACCACTCCGTTGGCGTGGGCGAAGTCCAATCCTGCGGCGATGTGTCCGAGCACATCCAGTGTCCGCGGGACATCACCCCGCCGAGGCGTCATCCGCACCAGCGCCGCCGCCGTCGTCCCCACGATGTACTCGTGTGCCGACCACAGCCTGCCGTCCGCTTCGCCGTGTCGATACATGCGCACGATATCGGGGTGGCGTAATGCCGACAGAATGTCGAATTCGTGCACGAAATGCGCCCGTGCTGTGGCCGACCCGCTGTCCTCCGGCCCCAGAATCTTCAGCGACACCCGCCGGGAACCGTCGAGTTCCTCGGCCAGATATACCTCGCTGCTACCGCCATGGCCGAGTCGTGCCCGTACGACGAAACTCGCGAATACGTCGCCGGGCCGGAGTACCACCGGTTCACCATAGATACCTCGCCCGCGCACCACACCTCGTCGACTCCTTCCTGGTGGGAATTCCGTCCGATCCACTCGAGGCGTGACGGTCCGACTCGCTGTCATACCGACCGGGCGATGACCGAGCAGTCACGAAGACGGTTATTCCGTAGACGTTTCCTGGTCCTTATCTGACGCCTCCGCGAGGAGGTCGGCGGCCGGGGTGAGAATGCGCATCAGGCTGGTGGTGAACGCTTGGTCGGCATCCGAAGCTGTCATCCGGCCGGCGGCGCGCTCCTCGCTTGCCGCGTGAGCGAGGTGGATCGCGGCGACAACCAGCCAGCCGGCGGGGATGCGGTCGTCGAATTCGCCCGTGTCCTGTCCACGCCGGATCACCCGTTCGATGGGGTCCGCGACCGGTGCGTGGCGAGCATGGTCTTCGCTTGCGGTGACCGGGATCGTACCGATCCGTTGCATCAGAAACGGATAGCGCCCGGATTCCCGTGCCGCCGCGTCGAATACGCGCAGCAACGCCTCGGCGGCCGGGCCTTCGTCGGGCTCCGCGGCGTCCATCGCGGCGGCGGTCAGCTCGGTGAGCCTGCCCAGGACCGCCACCAGTAGCCGCTCACGAGAGGGGAAGTGCGCGTACACGGTCTGTCGGGTCACCCCGGCACCGGCGGCGATGGTCTCCACGCTCGCCTCGGGTTGTTCGTTCAGGATGCGTGCGGCCGCGTCGAGAATGGCCGCCCGGCTGCGGTGGGCGTCGGCACGTTGCGTACGAGCCATCGATCCTCACTATCTCTTACATCTTGTCAAAGTTTTCAACGCCCTATATCTTACATATCGTAAGAGTTAATCTGGTTTCGTCCGTCAGGAGACTCATGCCCGCCTTCACCGGCAGCGACCCCGCGCGGTTCATCGCCGACTTCTTCACCTCCTTCAACGAATACCTCTTGGCCGATGACGAGGATGCGGCGGTCGTGGTGGACCGGTTCCACACCACCGACATCGTGCAGATCGCCGATGGGCACCGGATGGATCGAGACAAGCTGATCGCGCACACGCGCCCGGTACGCAAGAACCGCCCCGACGCTCGCATCGACGTGCACGAAGCCATCGCCGACAACGACCGGATCGCCGCCCGGTACACCCTCCACGTCCACCAACGCAGCAAAGAGCTCGCCATCGAGGTCTGCTTCTTCGGCCAGTTCACACCGGACGGAAGGATGCGGCGAGCGCATATGCTCACCCGGACCGCTACTACCGGCGACAACAGCGGACAAGGTGCCCGGCCATGAGGGAGCACCACTACACCGTCCTCGGGATGGCCTGTGACCACTGCGCCGCATCCGTCACCGAGGAACTCGAGCGCATCACCGGTGTCACGGCGGTCACAGTGGATGTCGACAACGACTCCGTCACCGTGACCAGCACCGGCGACCTCGACCCCGCCGACATCCGCGCCGCCGTCGACGCTGCCGGATACGAGCTGACCAGCTCCTGACGTCCAGCCGGAAATCCGAGCAGGCCGCCGAGCGAGCGTGGATTGATTGCCCGACAGCACATCTGACACCGGTCGGATCGCGCGGTATGCGATATTGCCCCGATGAAGGGGACCGAACTCGCTTGCGTCCATCGATAGGGTCGAAGCATGGCTGATGAGCTGAATGTCGTCCCGCTGAGCCAGGCCGATGCCGGCGAGATCTTCACGCTGCAACGAGCCGCGTACGTCAGCGAGGCCCAGGCTCATACGGACTTGACTCTTCCGCCGCTGACTCAGACATTCCGGCAACTGCTCGACGAACTGGGTTCCCCTGCGGTCCTCGCCTTCGGCATCCGCGACCGCGCTCGCTTGGTCGCCACCGTCCGGGTGGCGATGGAGGACTCGGTCGGTCACCTCGGGCGACTCGTTGTGGCACCCGACCGTCAGGGCAACGGTTTCGGCTCCGCACTGCTGAAGGCCGTCGAACCCTCGTTCCGGACACGATCACCGAGATAAGGCTGTTCACCGGTGAAAAAAGCCACGCCAACCTGCGCCTGTACCGACGGTTCGGCTACAGCGAGGTACAACGAAGCAGGGCAGGCGATTACGACCTGGTTCATCTCGCCAAACCGCTTTCCCCAATTCCTGATCTCACTCACTTCCACGTCCCGGCATGCCGCATACCGAGCTGACCCGATGACGGCGGCCGGCAGAAGGCGCGCCGTGGCCGGTATCGCCGCGGAGCTACCTGCGGCCTATCCCACATTCGTCCCGGCCACGAGCAGGCCATGCGCCTGCGCCACCTCGGCCGAATACAGCTGTCCGGCATCGGCGGTGAGCCCGGCGCCCAGGCCCGGATCGGTGTGGCAGGCCACCCGCCAGCCGAGATCGGCGATCGTGCGCACATAGGGCAGGGTGGCGGTGGTCAGTGCCATGGTCGCGGTGTTCGGGACCGCGCCGGGCATATTCGCGACGCAGTAGAACAGCGAATTCGCCACACGGAACGTGGGCTCGGCATGGGTGGTGGGATGGGAGCTCTGAAAGCAGCCCCCCTGGTCGATGGCGATGTCGACCAGTACCGACCCCGGACGCATGCGCTGTACGAGGCTGTCCGGAACCAATTGCGGCGCACGGGCTCCCGGCACCAGCACCGAGCCGATCACCAGATCGGCCGCGGTGATCGATCGCTCGATATCGGCGGCGGTGGACGACAGCGTGGTCACCCGGCCGGCGAACCGGTGATCCAGTTCGCGTAGCCGCGCCGGGCTGATGTCGAGCACGGTGACCCGCGCACCCATTCCGGTGGCGACCGCGGCCGCATTGGATCCCGCGACACCGCCGCCGATCACCACCACCTCGGCCGCGCGCACCCCGGGCACACCACCCAGCAATACTCCGGCACCACCTTCGGGCGCCATCAGGTGATAGGCGCCCACCTGGCTGCTCAGCTTGCCCGCGATCTCGCTCATCGGCGTCAGCAGCGGGAGCGATCCGTCGGGTGCGCGCACGGTTTCGTAGGCGATGGCGGTGATCCCCGCGGCAAGGACCGCATCGGTGCATTCGCGCGAGGCCGCCAGGTGCAGGAAGGTGAACAGCACCTGCCCGGCCCGCATACGCGAATATTCCGGCGCCACCGGCTCTTTCACCTTAAGAACCAGCTCGGATTCATCCCATACCGCCTCGGCCGTGCGGGCGACATACGCTCCGGCGGCCAGATAGTCGGCATCGGTGAAACCGGACCCGAGCCCGGCGCCGGTCTCGACCAGCACCCTGTGTCCGTGCCGGCCGAGTTCACCGGCACCGGCCGGAGCGAGGGCGACCCGGCTCTCCTGCGGTTTGATCTCGCGCGGAACCCCGATTCTCATACCGCCATCGTGGCCCGGAACCGGGTGCGGTGCCAGGCCGACGCGGCCGGGATTCACAGAATGGCAATCAATTGGCAATCGATCCGGACAGGATGATCGGCTCGCCGAGCGGCGGTATGCGCAATTGCTCGGCGCGCCCGCCGTAGCCGAAGGTGCGGCGCAGATGATCGAGTGTCTCGGTGAAATGCGCCCACCCCTCGGCGTGTACGGGCACCACCACGGCATCGCCGAGTACACGGGCGGCGGACAGTGCGGTGCGGGCATTGAGCGTGACATCGCGGTCGTCGAACCGCCCGACATTGGCGGCACCCACATTGAGCAGTGCCAGGTCGATGCGGCCGATGCGGTCCACGATCGCCTCGACGTATTCCACCGAGGCGTTGTCACCGGAGACGTAGACCGTCGGCAGCCCCTCGGCGGCCAGGACGAATCCGGTGACCGTGCCGCTCAGCGCCTCGGCCCCTTCGGGGCCGTGCAGCGCCGGCACCGCCGTCACCGTGACGGCGCCGATCGTGACGTTCTCCCAGACCCGCAGTCCCCGAACGCCTTCCATGCGGCCGGCGGCCTCCGGGGTGGACAGCACGGTCGGCACCTCCACAAGGAACTCCCGCCCGGCCGTATCGAGGTTGTCCGCATGCTGATCGTGCGACAGCAGCACCACATCCACGGACCCGACCCGCTGCGCCGCGATCGCGGGTCCGGTCAGCTTGTGCAGGGTGAGCGGTCCGGAGGTGTAGTCGCCCGGCTCGTCGAAGGTCGGGTCGGTCAGCCAGGTCAGACCGCCGTAGGTGAGGCGGACGGTGGGGCCGCCGATATGCAGCAGTTCGACTGTGCCGGAATGCGTTTTCGTCATGAATGACAGCGTGGTCCGAACCGGGGCACACCGACAGTGGCCCGCAGGCCACTCTTCGATAAAATCGGGCCATGCATGTGGTCACGGTCCTCGCCTTCGACGGCATCAGCCCGTTCCATCTCTCGGTGCCGGGCATGGTGTTCGGCCGGATCGGCACCAGCCTGCGCGACAGTGCGCCGTACCGGGTCGTCACCTGTGCGGAGCGGCCCGGAATGCTGCGCACACCGGGCGATTTCGATATCGCGGTGCGCCACGGCCCGGAAGCGATCGATCGCGCCGACACGGTCGTGATACCCAGCTGGGATCCGGCACTGCCGGTGCCGGAGGTCATCGAAACGGCGCTGCGGCGGGCCCGGGAGCGCGGCGCGCGCATCGTCGGATTGTGCCGCGGCTCATGGGTTGTCGCGGCCACGGGACTCGCCGACGGCCGGGAGATCACCACCCATTGGGCCCTCGCTCCGGACCTGTCGCGCACCTTTCCGGCGGTCGCCGTCCGCGCCGACCGGTTGTGGACCGATCTGGGCGATGTGGTCACCTCCGCGGGTGTCGCCGCGGCCCTGGACTGCTGCCTGCATCTGGTGCGCGCCGATCACGGCGCCCGCGCGGCCACCGAACTGGCGCGCACCCTGGTGCTGGCGCCGTATCGGGCCGGTTCCCAGGCGCAATACATTCCGCTCGCGGTACCCGAGGCGGCCGACGACGATCCGATCGAGCACGCGATGGTCTGGGCGCGAACACATCTGGATCATCCGATCGATCTGGACGGCTGGGCCCGTTCGGCACTGATGTCGCGGCGCACCTTCACCCGGCGCTTCCGGGACCGCACCGGATCCAGCCCGCAGCGCTGGCTGCTCGAGCAGCGCGTCGACCGCGCCCGGCTGCTGCTCGAATCCACCGACGACACCATGGATCGCATCGCCACCGAGACCGGGCTGGGCACCGCGATCAACCTGCGCCACCACTTTCATCGCGCGCTGGGCCTGCCACCGGCCGCGCACCGCGCGCAATTCCGGGCCAGCTATGTTGGCCGCCATGATGATCAAGCTGGGTGAGCACGAGCCGCAGATCGACGACACCGCGTGGGTGGGGACAACGGCCACGGTGATCGGCCGGGTGCGACTGGGCGCGCAGGTCAGCGTCTGGTACGGCGCGGTGATCCGCGGCGATCTCGAGGACATCGAGATCGGCGCCGGGACGAATATCCAGGACGGTTGTGTCCTGCACGCCGATCCCGGTTTCGTGTTGCGTGTCGGCAGCGGAGTCTCGGTGGGCCACAACGCGATCCTGCACGGGTGCACGATCGGCGACGACGTACTGGTCGGCATGGGCGCGACCGTGCTCAACGGCGCGGTGATCGGTGCGGGCAGTCTCATCGCCGCCAACGCCCTGATTCCCGAGGGCGCGCAGATCCCGCCGGGCTCACTGGTCGCGGGCGTGCCGGGCAAGGTGCGCCGTGAGCTGGGCGAGGCCGAAATCGATCGCATCAAGCTCAATGCCGCGGTCTACCTGCACAACATGAGTACGCACCGCGACAGCGGAACACCGCTGTGAGACGAGACACACTGGTCGAGCGTCCAGGTTGATCTCTTGGTAGCATCGGCCCAGCATGTTCGCGGTTCGCGGCAGTGAATCAACGCCACCGTCGGCGGGCTGCGCAGTGGGTATGCAGGAGGTATTACGGTGTCGTACGAGCATTCCGGTATGCGCCGACCCAAAGGGCGGATCAGTGTGGCCGATATCGCGGACCAACCCGGTGGCATAGAGGCGCTACAGCGCCGAGTCCACGAGTTACGTTGCAGCGGAAGCAATTTCGCGGCGAATGCGATCGAACAGGAAATGACCGCGTTGAATCTGCGGTGACCACCGGCGGCGCAGCGCGGGTCCGGCCGGGCGGTATTGATGGGGCGCGATGAGATAATGATCGACATGCCCCCTGTTCCATCCATACTGGCCCGCATCCTCGAGAAGCCCCGTTCCGACGGTGAGCAACTGCTCGAGAGCGCGCTGTCGGCATTCCTGGACTTCGGGATCAAGCGCACCAGCATGGGCGAGATCGCGCGCCGTGCCGGCATCAGCCCCGCGACCCTGTATCGGCGCTTCGAGTCGAAGAACGATCTGGTCGAGGCGGTCAGCGTGCGCGAGGCTCAGCGCTTCGTCGCCGATATCGAACAGCGCGTCGGAAGTATCGCCGACAACGAGGACCAGCTGGTGGAGATCTTCGTGGTCTTCATCACCGCTCTCGCGCACAACGAACTGCTGCAACGCCTGCTGCGCACCGAACCGGAACTGATCCTGCCCCGGCTGACCACCGAGGCCGGTCCGATCCTCGAGGTGGGCCGGGTATACCTGGCCGACAAATTGCGCGGATTGCGCCACACCGACGCCGATTCGGATTTCGACGCCGATCTCGTGGCCGAGATCATGGCCCGGCTGGCACAGTCGCTGGCACTGACCCCCGACGGCCTCATTCCGCTGTCCGACGCCCAGGCCGCCCGCGCCTTCGCCAAACGCACCCTGCTGCCGATGGTCGGCGGGCACTCCTCCTGACCCCGGGTTCAGGCGGGTCCGTCCGGCCGCAACCCGGCACTGCCGCCGCGGAGCCCGAAGGCCGCGGCCACACACTCGTCGAGCCGGCCGGGATCGGGTTCGATCTCGCCCTCGGCGAATGCGCGCGCCAGGGCGATGAGCGACCGGGCCGCGGCGGTATCGGGGTCCGGAACGGGCAGGCGTGTCACATACTGGGTGATCCAGCGGCGGCGGCCGGCATAGAGCCGATTACCGCAGACGGCGTCATAGAAACTCGGCCCGAGCGTCGAATTCGCCACGCCCATCAGCAGATAGGCGATGCGCTCGGCGCCGATATCGGCCAGTGAGATCCAGTAGCAGTCGCCATTGACCACCGCACCGCTGCGATCGAGGGCGAAGCGCGGTGTCACGCTGATATCCGGGAACACCACCTTGGGCGGGCGCCACAACCGCGGACGCTGCGGCACCCAGATCTCGAACCACTCCCGCCCACTGCCGACGAGATAGTCACGGGCGGACAGGATCTGCCGGTACTGCTCCAGATATGCTCGGGCGCAAGGGAATTCATCGAGATCCACCGGAATCCGGCAGCTCCCCGACAGATCGTAGGGATACAGCACCCGGGTGTCACGCGCGCGGTCGATCCGCCAGGGCTCGATATCGTGGTGGGTCAGCAGCATCCGCAGCAGGTCGGCTTCCGGCGGCTGCGCCAGATCCGCCCAGTGATCGGAGATGAACACCCGGTCGGCGGTCGTCTTGATGCCCACCCGGATGGACGCCACCTGACCGAAGGTGCGCCAGGTGGCCGCGCCGATCCGGCGCAACCAGGCATCGGTGCCGGGCCGTGACAGGTGCCAGGGCACCGCCGGATCGAAGACGGCGGCGAATTCACCTGTCCCGGAACACATATCGGCCCGGTCGTCCGGCTTCGGCGCCGGTACCGGATCGGCGCCGGTGCGCAGGGTTCCGATCTCGACCGCGATACGGCGCCCGGCATGGTCCACCACCGATGCGCCCGGATCCATCAGGGCCTCGAAGAGACCGGCGCGGGTCGTCGGCTCGAGATCGGTCTCGTAGGTGGTGACGAAGCGGCAGATGCGCCCGGTGCCGCCGCGCACCGCGATCGTGACCGCGGGCAATACCGCCGCGTCGAAGAGCCGGGTATCGCCGAGGTCGTAGAGTTCGACCGGAGGCAACTCCGCGTGCAGCAGCGCCCGGAGATTGGCACCGGCCTTGGTGCTGAGAAACCGGTTGGCACACAGCAATCCGAGCACCCCGCCGGGCCGCAGCAGCCGCGGGACGGTGGCGACGAAGGGATGGGTCAGGTCGATCCGGCCGGTGAGACCGAACCGCAGGCTCAGCATCCGGGCGGTGTCCCCGCCCAGCTGCTGGGTGCGGACATAGGGCGGATTGGTGATCACCGCGTCGAAGGCGGGATCGCTCAGCTCCTGCGCCGCGTGCAGGAAATCGCCGTACCGCCAGTCGAACTCGGTTCGGCATCCCGCCGGACCGCGCCACGTGTCGATCCCCGCACTGCGCAGCCGCGCCACCCGCACCGCATCGGCATCGAGGTCGTAGCCGACCAACCGTAGCGCGGTACGCGGAAACCGTTGCACCGCAACCCGGGCCACTGCCAGCAGTAACTCCCCGTCTCCGCATGCGGGGTCGAGAACCGACAGCCCGGTGCCGGGCCGTATGTGGACCAGCATCCGCTCGGCGAGAAACTCCGCCAGCCGAACCGGGGTGTAGTGGCGCCCGTGGCGTTTGCGCGAACCATCCCCGCCCGGCTCTCCACGTGCCCGGCGGTCCTGTGCTGGATGCCCTCCCCGGCCCGGCATCCTGCCCATTCTGCCCGCCGTGCGGGTAGAAGGGAGGGAACTCGGCCATCGAGTGCGCCGGAGATCGAGCCGCCGCGGTTCTCCGCAAGACCGGCCGGTGCCGCGAACGAGCCCGTTCAGCGGCGCTGGACCCGTTCGGTCGGCGGGCTCACCGGCCCGCGATCACTCAGATACTTCTCGAGTGCGTCGAGGTCGGTCGGGCCGACCGCGGTATCGGTGCTGCGGGTGAACACCGAGAAACCGTCACCACCGGAGGCCAGGAAGTTGTTGGTGCTCACCCGGTAGGTCGCCACCGGATCGAGCGGAGTGCCACCGACCCGGACGGAATCGCCGACCACCTTGTGGCCCGCGGCGGCCTTGTCGTCGTAGGTGTAGGCGATTCCGGCGACGGCCAGAACCGCGGGTTTGCTGTTGTTGTTCCACTGTTGTTCCAGCAGGTCCAGAATCTGGCTGCCGGTCAATGTCACGGTGACGACCTGATTGCCGAACGGCTGGGTCTCGTAGATGCCGCCGTAGGTGATCGGGCCGGGGCCGATATCGGCACGGACCCCGCCCGGATTCATGAACGCCGCCACCGCCCGCGCCGAATTCCGGGTGACATCGAGCATGGCGTCGGCGATCACCGCGCCGAGTGGGGAGTCACCGCCGGCGCGGTCGGAACGCGACAGCGGGGCAGCGGCGGTGCCGACCACCCGCCCGGCGCGCGGGGCGGCCTGGCCGGAGAAATAGGTGATCAGCCCGGACGCCACCGGATCGGGTGCGATATCGCGGGTGACCACCCGGTTCACCGCGTGCGCGGATACCTTCCCGTCCGCGAAGCGCAGTGTGATGTCGGTGATCAGGCGGCCGAACGAGGCGGCCTGGGTCACGACCTTGCCATCGAATTCGCAGTTGTAGGCCTGATGGCTGTGCGCGGTGAACAGCACCTGGACCGCCGGATCGGTATGCGCGGCCAGGGCCGGCACGTCCGGGCTGATACCGGCGCAGCCGTTGTAGTCGGCGTTCTTCGCGGGCGTGCCCTGTGCGCCGCCGTCGTGTACGAGCGCGACGACCGTTTCGGCCCCGGCCTGTTTCATGGCCGGCACGGTGGCGTTGATCGCCTGTGCCTCGTCACCGAAGGTATATCCGCGAATCCCTTCGGGGAACACCAGATTCACGGTGTCGGGGGTGACCACACCCACCACGCCGATCTTGTGCCCGCCGACGGTCAGCATGGTCCACGGCCGCACCCCCGGCGGGAATCCACCGCGCCCGTCGGTGAGGTTGGCGGCGAGGAAATCGAACCGGGTACCGGTGAACGGCTCCCCCGGCGAACATCCGTCCGGTGCGCATCCCCCGCCCCGCAACCGGCCCAGTTCCGCGACCCCATGGTCGAGTTCGTGATTACCCACCGCGGACGCGGCCACCCCGACCTGGTCGAGGAAGGTCACCGTCGGCTCGTCATGGAACAGCGACGACACCAGCGGACTCGCGCCGATATTGTCGCCCGCGGAGACCACGGCGCTGTCGGGATAGGCGGCCCGCAACCGCTTCAGATGTGCGGCAAGATAGGCCGCGCCGCCGGCGGTGTACTTGCCGACCTGCCCGTTACCCGCCTGCGGCGGTTCCAGATTCCCGTGCAGATCGTTGAAACCGAACAGATGTACCTCACCGGGTTGCGCCGGTGGGAGATCCGCGGTGGAGATCAGCGGAATCTCCGGCGGCGGCGCCGACTGCGAGGTATCCGTTCCCCCGCACCCCGCCACCGTCACGAGACTTATCAATACGGCGCAACACGCCGCGGCCCCACGCACAAGACTCATACCGTCCGACTGTGACAGACCGGAACGGCCGGCAGGCAACGATCCGGTGAATTCCGCTCCGCCGGATCGGTCACTCGGGTGGCCGGGAAGTGCTGGGGCCGAGTCGGTTTCGCACGCCGCCGGTCCCGCCACCAAAATCGTCGGCGCGCAGGACGAACACCGACCGCGACGACCGGCCACGCCACGGTGGCGTGCGGGCCGGCCGGCCGGCGAAGTGTTCCGCGCCCGCGGGTTATCGGACAGTGATGGGCAGGGTCTCCCAACCGCGCACCGTCGAGGTGGACGACAGTGTGGCGGCATCCCAGTCCACGTCCCAGTGCGGGAACTGCCGAACCAACTCCTCCAGTGCGACCCGGCCCTCGAGCCGGGCCAGCGCGGCGCCGAGGCAGAAGTGGGTGCTGTACCCGAAGGTGCGCAGGTTGCTGATCTTGCGGTGGATGTCGAAGCCGTCGGGATCGGCCCAGCGATCCTCGTCGCGGTTGGCCGAGGCGATCAGCAGCATCATCGCGCTGCCGGCGGGCACGGTGGCCCCGTAGAGCTCGACATCGGTGGTGACGTAGCGGGCGATCGCGTGCCCGGTAGGCTCGATCCGCAGCGCCTCCTCGACCGCGTTCGGGATCAGTTTCGGATTCTCGACGAGTTCGGCGCGCTGTTCGGGATGGCGGGCCAGCAGCGATCCCATCCAGCCGATCAACCGGGCCGTGGTCTCGGCGCCCGCACCGGCGACGACCGACACATAGGTCAGGATCTCCTCGCGCCGCAGCGTCCGGGTCACCCCCTCGGTATCGACGAACTCGGCGTTGATCAGCTCCGTCATCAGGTCGTCGGAGGGATTGTCGGCGCGCCAGTCGATGTATTGCGCGAACTGCTCGGCATGCGGAATCGCCTTGTCCGACACCTGCATCTGCTGTCCGGGTTCGGTGCGCAGGGTGTCGTCGGCGCTGTCGCGCACGGACTGCTGATCGGCCTCCGGAATACCGAGCAGCATGCCGATCACGCGCATCGGCACCTCGTTGGCGAACGCGGTCATCAGATCGAACCGGTCGTGCGCGGCGGCCTGCTCCAGATACGTGCGGCACATTGCCCGGATCTGCGGCTCGAGCGACATCACCCGGCGCGGGGTGAACACCCGCTTGAGCAGTGCGCGATGAATGTCGTGCGCCGGCGGATCCTCCATCAGCAGGGTGCCCGGCGGGATCTCGATATTGGCCTTGATGATCTCCAGAATCGGCCCGCGCGACGACGAGTAGGTCTCCCAATCCTGGAGCGCGCGGTCGATATCGTCGCCGCGGCTCAGGACGTAGAAATCGTGCTTGTCGTTGTAGTAGAGCGGCGCTTCCTTGCGAAGACGCGCGTAGACGGGATAGGGATCAGCCGCGATGTCACGGTCGAACGGGTCCCAGTAGACCGCGTCGGCGTCGGGCGACGGAGCTGTGTCGAGGGCGGCGGCAGGGCCGGGTGACGTATCAGGCATGAGCTCATTCTCGCATAACGAGAATGACAATTACACACCCGAGAATGTTCATATCGGCGCACCGCACCGCGTCCGGTACCGATCAGGAGTCGCCCGGAACCGCGTCCACCTCGGCGAGGAATCCGCGGACCGCAACGACGCGGCGACCGCGCACCTCGAGTTCCGCGATACCCCGCGCATCGGGCGTCCGCACACTCACCGTGACGAATCGGCCGGCCGCGATCGGCTTGCTGACCTCCAATCCGCGCACCCGGTTGACGAATTCGGCGTGCCCGACCGGCTCACCGGCGGGCCACCGCACGACCGCATCCGGACTCAGGATCGCGCGAACACCCGCGACGTCACCGCGACCGGCCGCCAGCAGCAGCCCGGTCGCCGCGCGCTTACCCGCCGCGCCGACCCGGACGAATCCGCGCGCGAACCCCAGCGCCCCGCCGATACCTTGACTACCGAGCAGCTGGGGCGTCAGCTTCGCTCCCGCACCGAGACCGCGGGCGCCGGCGGCGAGCAGCTGACCGACCATCACCGGCAACTCCCAGTGGGCATACAGCCGGGCGATCCGCCAGTCTCCACCCACCTGTTCCAGGTCGTAGCGCAGATGCATGGGCACCCGGAGGGTGACGCCCGTGGACATGGTGGTCTCGATCGACAGGTCGCGATAGACCGTCGACCCGCACACCACATCGTGCTCCACATCGAAGGCGATGCCGTTGGGACCGATGAAGGTGTCGTAGAACCGCTCGATCGCCGCCCGGCCGGTATGCGGCCGCGAACCGACCGGATCCTCGACCCGGCCGTGCGGGGCGAACAGCCCCACCCAGGCGTCGCGGTCGTGCACCGCCACCGCCTGCGGGGATCGTTCCACCGTGGCGAGCAGTTCGGCCGCCGACACATTCGCGGACATGATTCCTCCCGGACCTCTGGATGTTCCCCCTAATCTATAACCTGTTCCAGTTTTTTCGTACCACCCCGCGGCGAACCGCTCCGGGCGCGATTGCCCAGACCTCGCGAACAGGGAGTGCCAAGGTCGGTAAATGACACAACCGACGTCGGCGACACAGTGAACGCCGACAATGTGCATGATGCATTAAATGTGTACTATGCAGTTGTCGGCCCGCGAACATCCGAGGGAGCAAGGGCGTGGAGAAAGCACGATCCGCTGGGCACTCCGGCGGCATCCTGGCGGTACTGGCCTTCGCCGGCATCGTCGCGTCGCTGACGCAGACGTTGGTGGTGCCGCTGCTCGGCCAATTGCCGCAGCTGCTGCACACCGGTGCGTCCAATGCCACCTGGGTGGTCACGGCGAGCCTGCTGGCCGCCGCGGTGACCACACCGGTATCGGGCCGGCTTGGCGATCTCTACGGTAAACGCCTGGTGCTGATGGCCTCGACCGCGCCGCTACTGGCCGGATCGATCATCTGCGCGCTGTCCTCATCGCTGTGGCCGATGATCATCGGGCGCGGATTGCAGGGAATGAGCGCGGGGATCGTGCCCGTCGGCATCGCCGCACTGCGCGATCTGCTGCCTCGCGAACGGCTCGGCTCCGGTATCGCGCTGATCAGTTCGTCACTCGGTATCGGTGGCGCGCTGGGCCTGCCGCTGGCCGCGGCGGTCATCCAGTACTCCAGCTGGCGTGTGCTGTTCTGGGGTATGGCCGTCCTGGCGGTCGTGGTCGCCGGGTTGATCTACGCGCTCATTCCGGCGACACCGAGGAGCGCGGCGACCGGACGATTCGATGTGCTCGGCGCGCTCGGGCTGGGCGCCGGACTGATCTGCCTGCTGCTGGCCGTCTCCAAGGGTTCGAGCTGGGGCTGGGGCAGCGGTCTGACCATCGGCCTGTTCATGGCCGCCGTGGTGGTGCTGCTGGTGTGGGGCTGGTGGGAGCTGTCCACCCGCAACCCGCTGGTCGATCTGCGGGTCACCGCGCGGCCCCAGGTGCTGCTGACCAATGGCGCCTCGATGGTCGTGGGTATGGCGATGTACGCGCAGTCGCTGGTGGTGCCGCAACTGCTGCAGCTGCCGAAGGCCACCGGTTACGGCCTGGGCCAATCGATGATGGCCATGGGCCTGTGGATGGCACCGGCCGGCCTGATGATGATGGTGGTCTCCCCCATCGGCGCCCGGCTCTCGGCCCGCAGCGGCCCGAAGATCACCCTGATCACCGGCTGCGTCATCATCGCCGCGGGCTATGGCTCCTCGCTGGCGCTGATGGGCACCACCTGGGGACTGCTGGTCGTCACGCTGATCATCAATACCGGTGTCGGTTTCGCCTACGGCGCCATGCCGGCGCTGGTGATGTCGGCCGTGCCGCAGTCGGAAACCGCCGCCGCCAACAGCTTCAACACACTGATGCGTTCGATCGGTACCTCGGTCGCCGCGGCGGTAGTCGGCGCGGTGCTGGCACAAATGACCATCTCACTGGGCGGACATGCCATCGCCAGCGAGAACGGCTTCCGGATCTCACTGCTGATCGGCTGCGGTGTGGCCGTGGCCGGCGCGGTGGTCGCCTCGTTCATCCCGACCATGCGGTCCGCGGCCCCCGCCGTGATCGCCGCGGACTCCGGCGCGGCCAGCGCTGCGCCGCGTCCCGCCGTCGAGTACGTAAGTGCCCCCGCGGCAGCCACATTCGCCGCTCCGGCCGAGCCCGCCCGGGAGCCCGCGACCTCCGGTCCGGTCGCGTTCGGCCGCGTCCGCGACACCCGCGGCACCGCTCTGGCCGACGCGGTGCTGACCCTGATCTCCACGTCGGGCCGCCAGATCGACCGGACGGTGTCGGCCGCCGACGGCTCCTATGTACTCACCGCCACCGAACCCGGCTCCTACGTACTCATCGCCTCCACCGACGGCCGCCGCCCGGACGCGTCCACAGTGACACTGGGCTCGATGCCGGTGCCGTGCGAGGTCGCCCTGACCGCGATGGCCGGGCTGACCGGAACGGTCACCCGCGACGACGACGGCGCGCCGGTCCCCGACGCCCGCGTCTCGGCCCTGGATATTCGCGGCGAGGTGCTCGCCTCGGCGGCCACCGATGCAGACGGCGAATTCGGCCTGCCCGAACTACCCGAGGGCGATGTGACGGTCGCGGTCAGCGCCGCCGGCTTCCACCCGAGCGCAGTCTCGGTGCGCGCCACCGACAGCGATATCGCACGGCTCGAGATCGTGCTCCAGCCCAGCGCGCGGGTGCGCGGCGTGGTCCGGGGCACCGACGGCAGCCCGCTGCCCGAAGCCCGGGTCACCCTCACCGACTGGGTGGGCAATGTGGTCGACTCGCTGATCACCGGCCCGGACGGCACCTACGCCTTCACCGACCTCGACGAGGGCACCTACACCTTGGTGGCCTCCGGCTACGCGCCGGTGCACAGCTCGGTGGTCGTGCGCGATCGGGGCCGGGATCTGGATATCGAACTGGGACAAGGTGTTCCGGTCGCCGTGGCGGCCGATGAGCGGCCGGTGGCGGCCCGCCAGGCCGCCGAAAACTAGCTCGCCCGACGAACTCGCGACCCCGCTGTCCGATGGACCGGAAGGCGGGGTCGTCGGTGTTCGGAGACGAATACTGCCGGCGAGCACGGATTTTCGCCGGCCGGGATTGTCAGGGCTTGTGCGCCACCACCGCGAACATCGTCACCGAGAAGTGGTAGTTGCCCGCCGCCACACCCTGATCGATATCGGCAATCAGCGCGTCGCGTTGCGCCTCGGTGATAATCCCTTCCGCCACACCGCGTTCGGTGATCATGGTGTACATCGGCAGCACCATGTCCGGCTCCCAGATCACCGCCTCGGATCCGGTATCGTCGATCACCAATCCGGCCGCGGCCAGCAGTCCGCGCAGTTGCCTGCCGGAGTTGCGATTCGGACTGCTCGACGCCATCCGCTGCGTCAGTTTCCCGATGATCTCCGGATCGCCGGGATGGTAGATCGCGGTCGCCCAGTCGCTGTCGATCAGCACCACGCGCCCACCCGGACGCAGAACCCGCGCGATCTCCGCGGTCGCCTTCGCCGGATCGTCGAGATGCTGATACACCCGCTCACAGCGGACCGCGTCGGCCGAGGCGTCGGGCAGCGGCAGCGCGTAGGCCGAGCCCTCGACGAATTCGGCCTTCACCCCCGCCGACCGTTCCTGTGCCAGGCTCAGCATCGCCGGATTCGGATCCACCCCGATGGCCCGGCCGCGTTCCCCCGCCAGCCGGGCCAGTTCGACGACCTCGCTACCGGTGCCGGAGCCCAGATCGAGTGCGGTATCGCCGGGCAGCACGGCCAGCGCGTCACGAGCCCACTGCCGCATTCGCACGACGCCCGGTAACCGGGCCTGATCATCTAGAACTCGGACGATGAGGTCCTGTTCGGGGTGATGGACCTGATCGATGTGGAAGGAGGGAACGCTGCGTTCTTCGGTCACCCCGCCCAGTATGCCCCGCGATCGCCCGGACTCAGTCGAACAGCAGGTGACGGGCGCGCACGAGGACCTCGTCTCTGGTCTGCCCGGGATGATCGGCCTTGATCAGGCGGTTGGCGATGACGGCCGAGAATGCCAGCAGCGCAACGGCTTCGATATCGTCCGGGGCGACACCGGAGCTCCCGAGCAGGCCGCGCAGATAGTCCATCCGGGCGTTGTCCACCTTGCGCAGCCGCTGCGCCACGGCCGGATCCCGGCGCGCCCAGGCCCTGATCGCGAGATCCAGCGGAGTCAGGTCCTCGGCGAAGGTGAGCATTCCGGCCCGCCGCATCTTGTCCCGCGGATCTCCGCCCTCCCGCTCGACCTGCTGCAGGACATCATCGACGGCGCGGCGCTCCCAGTCGCCGAGCATCGCCTCGAGCAGTTCGTCGCGGGAGCGGAACTGCCGGTAGAACCCGCCCCGGGTGACACCCAGCCGCGACGCCAGCGCCTCCACCCGCACGGCGTCGGGACCGTGTTCCTCGAGTGCGGTCAGCCCGGCGTCGATCCACGCCTGCCGCGGGGTGCGCACGGGTGGTGCCATCACCTTCTCCTTGTCGACCGGATCGTCTGCGCCCTTGATTAGATCACCCTTCAATAGATACAGTACTGTTCTGTATCTATTGAGCAGAAGCCGGAAGGTTCTCGCCATGTCAGTAGTCACTCCCCCGGTCGTGCGGCAGCACGGAATCTCCGACGACCTCCTCGCACTCACCACGATGACCGATGTCGTGTATATCGACTGCCACGTCCTGCAGACCCCCGTCGCCACCACGCGCACCGCCGACCAGTGGGCGCGCGCCATCATGGAGGACGTCCCCGAGGCCACGCGGGCACGACTCGCCGCCGCGTGGGCCGGTATCGAACTCGATCTCCATCCCGGCCCACCCGACACCGTCGCGGGCTGGCGGATCACCTTCACCGCGCCCGAACGCATTGTGCTGCGCGCCGATTCCGGCCTCGGCTTCCACGGTGAACTGGTGGTCGAGGTCGGCGACGATACGGTACGGATCGCCACCTTCGTCGCGATGGACGGCACCCGCGCACCGGATGCGTGGTTCCCCTGCGTACCCGGGCATCTCACCTTCGTGCGATCACTGCTCGAATATGCCGGACGGACAGCGGATCACCACGGATAGGCAGGGCTTGCCCGCGCCGGGTCAGCGCAGCGCGGGGATCACCTCGCGTTCGAAAAGCTCCACGCCCGAGGTGTCGTAGGCCGATTCCGGGAAGTTGTGGATGGCGTAGCCGAGGCCGAGATCGCGAATTCGCGAGAGCTTTTCGACGATCTGCTCCGGCGTGCCGACGGCCGGGGAATCGCGGAACAGATTGCCCAGATGGGTTTCGGCGGCCTCGGCGCCCAGCACCGGCGCCAATCGGGCCACCAGCGCGGCGATCCGTTCCGTGACCTCGGCCTCGGTCGCACCGACCACGGTGTTGAAGTTGGAGCTACGGGTGATCGCCTCGAAATCGGTTCCCACGGCGGCGCAGTGGCCACGCAGCAGTTCGGACTTGTGCGCGAAGATCTCCGGATCACCCGAGAAGTTGGTGTACTGAGCGTATTTCGCGGCGATCCGCAGGGTGACCTTCTCACCACCACCCGCGATCCAGATCGGAATACCGCCGTCCTGCAACGGAAGCGGGCGCACGATCGCCCCGTCGACCTGGTAGTGCTCACCCGCCAGCGTCGCGGAGCCGGTGGTCCATGCCTGGCGCAGAATCTGCACGCCTTCGTCCAGCTTCGCCAATCGCATTCCGGCAGAGGGGAATCCGTATCCGTAGGCGCGCCATTCGTGCTCGTACCAACCGCCGCCGATACCCATCTCGACCCGCCCGCCGGAGATCAGATCGACGGTGGCGGCGATCTTCGCCAGATAGGCCGGATTGCGGTACGCGACGGCGGTGCACATCTGGCCGAGCCGAATGCGCCCGGTGGTGGCCGCGAACGCCGACATCAGCGTCCACGCCTCGTGCGTCGCCTCCTCGGTGGGCACCGGAACGGTGTGGAAGTGGTCGTAGACCCACAGCGATTCCCACACCCCGGCATCATCGGCGCGACGTGCGAGATCCCGCATCACCGGCCACTGCCGCGCCGGATCGATACCGACCAGGTCCAGTCGCCAGCCCTGGGGAACGAAAATGCCGAAACGCACTGTGCGCCTCCTCGCTGAGAGAACAGGATTCGGACGTCACTCTTCCGAGTCGATCGGGCGCGAGCAAGGGTTCCGCGCTCGGCGCGTCCAATCACATCCGCCGCCCCGCTCACCTCGGGGTCTCAGACCGGCACGTCGGCCTGCGCGGACTCCGGGTCCGCCCCATCCCAGATTCCGGACTGTTCCAGGTGAGCGATCAGGCGCTGTCCCGCATCCTCGTACAGGCGCCGGCTCTCGGCGCCGATACGCTCACCGTCGCCCTCACGCAGCGCCGTGACCAGGCGCTGGTGGCACTCGATCGCGAATTCGGCCCAGTCCTGATCGGCCGCGTACAGGCGATAGGGCGCGTACCAGCCCATCTTCCATTGGAACGATGCCAGCCGCGGTGACCCGGCCGCCCGGTTGAGGGTGCGATGGAATTCGAACTCGCACTCGGCGATGGCGTCCACATCACCGGCGGCGACGGCCGCCGCCAGTCGCCGCACACTGTCGTCGAGCAGATCGAAACCGGCGGGTTCGATCTGCTGGGCCGCCCGCTGGGCCAGCCGGTTCCCCAGTTGGGCCTGCACCCAGAAGATGTCGGCGATATCTTCACGGCTCAACCTGACCACGGCGAATCCGCGCCGGGGAAGCACCCGCACGACACCCTCACCGGCCAGGGTCAGCAGGGCTTCGCGCACCGGCGTCACGCTGACGTCCAATTTTTCGGCGACCTCGTCCAATCGGATGAAATCGTCCGGTTTGATCGCGCCCGACATGATCCAATTGCGAATGTGGTGGGCGATCTGTTGCGGTAACGGCAGCTTCCGTCCCGAGAGACCGGGACCCGGTCCGATCGCCGATCGTACTGCCACGAAACCCTTCTTCCGTCGTGACCGGATGGCGCGAACCACGCGGTGCACTACCGAGAGAAAAGAATATCAACACCCGCACGGCAGGTAGACCGATTGCGTTCATCCGACGGCGACCCGCCATCCACGCGGATGCGCCGCGAGCGAGTCGCGCCCGCGAAGCCCCGCGCTCGGATTACGGTGTCACTTCCCGAGATACGCGACGATCCCGCCGATGAGTGCCTCGAGCGCGTCATCGAGATCGCCGTAGGTACCCAGTGTTCGCTCCGAGGTGATGCCGCGCATGGCCGCGGGAATGAGGGCGGCCACCCGGCGCACCTTCGCCGGTTCCAGCCCCAGATCGGCGAACGCTCGTTCGCAGGCCTGATCCCAATTCGGTTTCCACGAAGCCAATTCGGCGGCGGTACGGGGGTACTCCCGCTCGAGCTCGGTGTGATCGCGCGGCAGCGCCGCGCGCAGGGTCTCGATCGCCAGCGATTCCGGCCGGCGCAGCCCCACCGCCATGGTGCGGATCAGCGCATCGACCCGATCATGCAGTGTCCCACCGGGTTTGATCCCGGCGGGCAGGTCACCGCGTTTGTCGGCAGTGTGGCGCAGCACCGCCGCCCATAGTCCGTCGATATCGCCGAACTGATACTTGATCACGCCCCAGGTCGCGCCGATATCGCGGGCGATGCGATTGCCCGAGACCGCCGCGCGATCACCCGTCGCCAGAGAGGTGATCGCGGCGTCGAGCATGCTCTCCCGGGATTGGATACCGCGCCGGTTCGCCCGTCGTCCACCTACCGCCGCTTCCGTCACGAGCTCCGATTGTAGTGGTCCCGACCTGCGGTATCCAGTTTCACATAACCCTCTTGCATTATTTCAAAGAGGGTTCTACGGTTATGGCGCCGCGTGTGATCGGCGCTACGAACGCCCGCAGAGTTCGCGCGCCCCACGCGGCCCGAGCGCCTCGTTTGCCGGAAGGATCTGCAGATGGCACAACCACCCCTGTCGATGGAACCGACAGGCTGGTTCCAAGTGGCCTGGTGCACCGAGATCACGGTCGGTGCCGTGCACAAGATGAAATACTTCGGCCGCGAAATGGTCGCCTGGCGCTCGGCGTCGGGCGAGTTGTCGGTCTTCGACGCCTACTGTGAGCACCTGGGCGCCCACCTCGGCTACGGCGGCCGGGTCGAAGGCGAGAATCTGGTGTGCCCGTTCCACGGCTGGGAGTGGAATCGCGAGGGGCGCAATGTGTGCATCCCGTACGAGAGCCATCCCAACAAGGGCCGTCGCATCCGCAGCTATCCGGTCGTCGAGCGCAACGAGGCTGTCTGGATCTGGTACGACATCGACGGCCGCCCACCGTATTTCGAGGTGCCGGACATGTTCTCAGCTTTCGGTGACGACAGTACGGCCGCCGACTACTATCCGCCGGTACCCGCGGCCACCATTTACCGCACCGGGCTGGAGATGCATCCGCAGTACGTCATGGAGAACGGCGTCGACTTCGCGCATTTCAAGTTCGTGCACAAGACGCCGTTCGTCCCGGAGTTCACCCGTCACGACTTCTCCGGCCCGGTGTCCTACGTCGACTTCACCATCGCCTTCGACGAGAACGCGGCCGAGGATCAGATCAGCAGCGGCGTGGAATCCATCAACGCCGGGCTCGGCTGTTCGATCACCAAGAGCTGGGGTATGGTCGACAACCGCACCATGCCCGCGGTCACGCCGGTGGACGAGCACACCTCCGATGTGCGGTTCACGGTATGGATCGGCCGCAAACCCGGAGACGACTCCCCCGAGATCACCCGGTACGGAAAAACCATGGCCGACTTCGTGATCGAGCAATTCGAGGCCGATATCGAGATCTGGTCCCATCAGCGCTATTCCGATCCACCCGCGTTGTCGCGCAAGGAATTCGAGGGTTTCACCGCCCTGCGGAACTGGGCGCGGCAGTTCTACCCCGACGGCGGGCCGACCGGAACCGACCCGCGCCGGCCGTACAGCGGCGCCGTGCGTTCGGCGACATCGGCCGAACTCTGAGCGCACCAAACGATTCCGTTCGAGCACACCTCCTTCGCAGAAAGGCGCACCCGATGAGCATTCCCGACAGGATCCGGGTCTTCCAGGTCGCGACCGGTAATCTCGGGACCGAGATGATCGGCCGCGTCCGCAATCACCCCGACCTCGAACTGGTCGGCCTGCACTGTTACACACCCGACAAGATCGGCCGCGACGCCGGTGAGATCGTCGGCATCGGACCGATCGGCGTCACCGCGACCGGAACCGTCGAGGAGATCATCGCCGCCCGGCCCGATGTCCTCACCTTCCACGGCGTCTTCCCGGACGAGGACCTCTACGAGAAGGTGCTCGAGGCCGGCATCGATGTGGTGACCACCGCCGACTGGATCACCGGCTACCACCGCGACACCAACCATCCGCACCCGTCCGGGCGCAAGGTCAGCGAGGTCATCCAATCTGCTTGTGCGCGTGGTAATTCCACGTTCTACGGCACCGGCATGAATCCGGGCCTGTGCCAGATCCTCGGCATCGTGCACACCGCCGATGTGGCCGATATCGAGAATGTGACGGTCACCGAATCGGTCGACGTGTCCTGCCACCATTCCGTCGATACGTGGAAGGCGGTCGGCTACGGCCGCCCGATCGACGACCCCACCATCCCGGATTCGCTGCACAAATACACCGCGGTATTCGCCGATTCGGTCCATCTGATGGCCGACGCCTTCGGTCTCGAACTCGACGAGGTCACCTTCAGCTATGAACTCGGCGCCTGCACCAAGGATGTCGACCTCGGCTGGTACTTCCTGCCCAAGGGTTCACTGGGCGCCAACTACATCAAATATCAGGGCATGGTCGACGGTGTGCCGCGGGTGGAGTCGCACCTGGAATGGCAGATGACCCCGCACACCGACCCGGCGTGGAATATCAAGGGCTGCTATATCACTCAGGTCACCGGCGATCCGAGCATCTACAGCAAGCACATGATCTTCCCACGCAAGGGCTTCGACCTGTCCAACCCGGAGAACTTCGCCTCCATCGGTATGACGGTGACCGGTCTGCCGGCGCTCAACGCCATCAAATCCGTCGTCACGGCCCGCCCCGGCATCATCACCAGCGCCGATCTGCCGCTGCGCAGTTTCGCGGGCCGCTTCAACATCTGAGCAACCACGATGCCGCCGCGCGCACCTGCCCGATACCGGCGAGCGCGGCGACCGGCCCTACGGGGTCACGATGGCGAAGTCCGGATCCGGGTTGTCCAGGTACCCGACCAGTTCGGCCAGCACCGCCGGATTACCGGCGACGCTGATCTCACTGTCGGCGACCATCTGCTGAATATCTTTGCCGCCCAGCAGCGCTACGTGCAGGGCGGCACCGGTGAGGGTGAAGGTCGCGTCGGCGGCGGGGAGATCGCCGTCGATGTCGAAGTGCACGAGCAGGCCGTTGCTCAGGTGGACGCGGTGCACAAGGTCCTCGTCGGTGACGTGCCAGTCGATGGTGATATCGGCCGACCACGACCTCGGCCCGTCGACCCGCAACGCGACGGCGTCGAACAACTGCTCCACACTCAGAGCGGCCGCGATATCCGGTGCGGCGGCGACGGTCGGGGTGCCCACCGAACCGTTGCGCAGTTCGTAGGCACCCATCAGGAAGAAGTTGCGCCAGGTCCCGTTCTCCGAGCCGTAGCCGAGCTGCTCCAGGGTGTCGGCCTGTAGCGCTCGCGCCTCGGCGTGATCCGGTTCGGCGAAGATCACGTAGTTGAGAACCTGTGCCACCCAACGGAAATCACCGGCGGCGAAGGAGTCGCGGGCCTTCGCCACCACCGCGTCGGCACCGCCCATGAACTCCAGATGACGCTTCGCCGATTCGGTCGGCGGATGCTGCCACAGGGTGGCCGGATTGCCGTCGAACCAGCCCATGTACCGCTGATAGATGGCCTTCACATTGTGGCTGACCGAACCGTAGTACCCGTGCGTATGCCAAGCCGCCTCCAATGCCGGTGGCAGCGTGATGGATTCGGCGATCTCGATCCCGGTCGCACCCTTGTTCAGCGCGCGCAGCGTCTGATCGTGCAGGTAGCCATACAGATCACGTTGCTTCGCGAGGAATTCGGTCAATCGATCGGTTCCCCAGGTGGGCCAGTGATGCGAGGCGAACAGCACATCCGACTGTCCCGCGAACCGGTTGATAGACTCGGTCAGATACTTCGCCCACACATGCGGGTCGCGCACCAGCGCACCGCGCAGCGTCAGCAGATTGTGCAGCGTGTGGGTCGCGTTCTCGGCCATACACAGCGCCCGCCGCTCCGGGAAGTGGAAGTTCATCTCCGACGGCGCCTCGGTTCCCGGTGTCATCTGGAAATCGATGCGCACCCCGTCGACCACCTCGCTCTGGCCGGTGTGGGTGATGTTCACTGTCGGGGTGATCAGTGTCGGCGTTCCCGTGGAGGTGGTCTGCCCCAGCCCCGCGCCCACGGCGCCCCGGGGGCCGCGCGGCAGTACCGCGCCGTACATGTAGGCTGCGCGCCGCCCCATCGCGGTGCCCGCGTACACGTTCTCCTCCACCGCGTGCTCGACGAATCCCACCGGCGCCAGAATCGGGCACTCGCCTGCCGCGACCTCCTCGGCCGTGGTCACACCCTTGACGCCGCCGAAGTGATCGATGTGCGAATGGGTGTAGATCACTGCCGTCACCGGACGATCGCCCCGATGCGCGCGATACAGTGCCAGCCCGGCCGCGGCGGTCTCCTCCGAGATCAGCGGATCGATCACGATCACCCCGGAAGTGCCTTCGACCAGCGTCATATTCGACAGGTCCAGCCCGCGAATCTGATAGATCCCCTCGGTCACCTCGAACAATCCCTGGATCGCGCACAACTTCGACTGCCGCCACAGGCTCGGGTGCACGGTGGCCGGGCAGTCCTCGTCCAGGAAGGCGTACCCGTCGCTGTCCCACACCACATCGCCGGCCGAATTCTTCACCACACCCGGTTCGAGCGCGGCGACGAAACCCCGGCGTGCGTCGTCGAAGTCCTGGTCGTCACCGAACGGGAGTGACTGCACCGCACCCTGATTCTGCGATTCGATCGTTCCCGAAACCTCGCTGACACCGGTCATTTGCGAACTCCTTCGAGCCGTCGCGGCGGATGTGTCGATTTGCGAGCCCACATTTCCAGTCCACGCCACCGGCTACCTCACCCGAGGCGGGTGAACCGTGACCTGCGGTATCACGGCCCCGCGCGGGGCGTGTGCCGAATGTTCACCGGACGTTCCGTTATGGAAGTGGTGGTGTGCACCGGGCCGCCCTAGCTTTTCCGTGTGCGCCGGGTGGAATGTCCGGCCTGGAGCAAGTCCGGAGGATCTGTGAATTTCAAGAAGGGCAGCGCGATCATCGGCGTTCTCGCCGCGGCGAGCGTTCTGACGCTGAGCGCATGCGGTAGCGACGACAACACCACCGCGGCCGGCGGCGGTGCCGCGATCAGCAAGGTCAACGTCGATTGCGGCGGTAAGAAGTCACTGAAGGCCAGCGGCTCGTCCGCGCAGAAGAACGCGATGGACCGGTTCGTCACCGCCTACCAGACGAACTGCCCGGACAACAACCTCGACTACACCTCGAGCGGCTCCGGCGCCGGCCTGAACGACTTCTTCGGCGGCCAAACCGATTTCGGCGGTTCGGACTCCCCGCTGAGCAAGGACAAGGGCGAGTACGACAAGGCACAGGCCCGCTGCGGTTCGCCCGCGTGGAACCTGCCGACCGTCTACGGCCCCATCGCCATCACCTTCAACGTGCCCGGCGTGGACAAGCTGGCCCTGGACGGTCCCACCGCGGCCAAGATCTTCAACGGCAAGATCGCCAAGTGGAACGATCCGGCCATCGCCGCCGAGAACGCCGGCGTCACTCTGCCGGATCTGCCGATCAACGTCGTGTTCCGCAGCGACGAGTCCGGCACCAGCGACAACTTCCAGCACTACCTGGACGCCGCGTCCAAGGGCGAGTGGGGCAAGGGTGCCGGTAAGGCCTTCGCCGGTGGTGTCGGTGAGGGCGCCAAGGGCAATGAGGGCACCTCGGCCGCGATCGGCCGCACTCCCGGTTCGGTCACCTACAACGAGTGGTCGTTCGCCAAGGCCCAGAACCTGCACATGGCGAGCATCATCACCGATGCCGCCGGTGGTAAGCCGGTCGCGCTGTCCGTCGACTCGGCTCAGAAGGCCGTAGCCGGGGTCAAGGTCAAGGGTGAGGGCAACGACCTGGTGCTCGACACCAGCTCCTTCTACAACCCGACCGATCCGGGCGCGTACCCGATCATGCTGGCCACCTACGAGGTCGTGTGTTCGAAGTACTCCGACGCCGCCACCGCCACCGCGGTCAAGGCATTCCTGACCTCGGCCACCGAGAACGGCCAGGCCGGTCTGGACACCTCGGGCTACATCCCGATCCCCGACTCGTTCAAGTCCAAGCTGACGACCGCAATCAACGCCATTTCCTGATCTCGGCTCTCGTTCGCCCCGCGGTCCGTGCCCTGTGCCCGATCGCGGGGCGAACTGCGTATTTCGGCAAACATCCGGAGCCGATTCGGTCACGCTTCGGGCTCATCCGGCATCGCGAAGATCTGCGGGGAAACGGGCTACGAACCGCTTGTGCCCGATGGTTCACCGAGTCGCGCCGCTTCTGTGCCGGCCGGTGGGCGAGCCGGGACCATTTACCGCACTGGCGGCGGCTGGTCAGGAGGCAGCGCAGGGACCGCCCTCGAACCCATCATCCGACTGATGTCGGCAGGCGCCGTCGGTCCTCCGTCGGCGACGTTCACGAAGAGGGGTGAGCCGTCGTGACGGCTACGGAACACAACACATTCGATGGACGATCCAGCACTCGGCAGACCGTCGCCGCGGGCACCTCGCTCGCCGCCGCCGCATTGCTGGTCGTCGCCGGAATCGTCTCGATCTTCCAAGGCATCTCGGCCATCGCCAAGGACGACATCTACATCTCCGGACCGAATTACACCTACCAGTGGAACACCACCGGCTGGGGATGGATCCACCTCATCCTCGGCATCCTGGTGGTGGCCGCGGCCGCCGGTTTGTTCACCGGCGCGGCGTGGGGACGAGTACTGGCGATCACGCTGCTGAGCCTGTCCATCCTCGCCAATTTCCTGTGGCTGCCCTACTACCCGTGGTGGTCGATCCTGATCATCGCACTCGATATCGTGGTGATCTGGGCGATCGCCACCTGGGACCCGAAACGCATCTGACAGTGGCACATTGATCGGACCGGGTGCGATCGCCCCGGTCCGATCAATGCGTGAACACCACCTTGATCACGACGATCGCGGTCGCGACCGCGGTGAGCAACAACGCCACCAGCAGCGTCGACCGGCTCGGCCGGGATCCCTTCAACCGCTCGATCACGAACACGATCCCGCCGATGCGCACCAGCATGGCCACCTCGGCGGCGATCTGCGCCGTACGGGGTTCGAGCCAGTCGAGCGCGGCGGTGGCCAGGATTACCGCGGGCAGTACGGCCGAGCTCAGAATCGGCACCGAATCGCGCAGATCCGCCCAGCGCTCACCCGAATTCAGCGCCTTGCTCTCCCGCACGGCCTGCCCCACGCCCTCGGCGAAGACATGTGCGACGAAGGTCGACAGCGCGGTCCCCACGACGACGAAGATTCCGACATGCTCATCGGTCGTTGTCACCGGGATGAGTGCGGCGAGGATGAGGATATTGCCGTAGACGTAGGCGCTGATCCGGCGGGCGGCATTATCGCGGTTCAACGGGGTCCGGCGGGAGAACAGCGGCCCGTGGAGCAGTGCCTGGCTGCTGCTGTCCATAAGTCTCCCGGTTCTGTTCGTGACGGGCGCGGGGTGCGGCTACCGTCGCACGAGCCGTATTTCGAGTGGCAGTTCCGCCGCGGCGAACAGTCCGAGAGCACCGGCCAGGGCGAGTGTGAGCATGGCGAACGCGTAGCCGTGACTACTGAGCCCGGCGACCAGGATCGTACCGGCGATGGCGGTGCCGAGCGATGATCCGAGACTCGACGCCCATCGCGACAGACCGGCGATCTCGGCGCGCCGATCGGCACCGAACGCCGACTGCACCACGTTCACCGACGGGGTCGTCACAGAGCCCAGGCCCGAACCGATCAACAGCAACCCCGGTGCGAACACCCAGGGATTCAGCGTGCTGTCGGCGAGCACGATCAGCACCACGGCGCCGGCCAGCACAGCGCCGAATCCCGACATGATCAAGGTGCGCTCGGCGAAGCGCCGGGACAGCCGGGCCGCCACCGGCGACGACACGATCAAACCCACCGTGGCGGCGGCGAAGATCGCGCCGGTGCCGATCGGATCGCAACCCCGTACCACCTGCAGATAGGCCGGTACCACGAATGCGGTGCCCACCAGGATCAGCCACTGCAGCAACTGGGTCGCCAGGCCGATATTCGACACCTTGCTGCGGAACAGACTCGTCGAGATCAGCGGCGTATCGCCCGACCGTTCATTGGCACGCACGTGCAGGAAGAATCCGGCCGACACCGCCATCGCGAGCACGATCAGCACCGCGCTCTGACGTAAGTCGTGGCCGGCGAACAGAATTCCGAGCACCAGCAGCAGCGGAGCAGCCACCGACAACACGGTGCCGAGCACATCCGGTGTGCGGGACGGGTCGGGCGGGATCGGATCGCGCATCCGGCGGGCGGAGATCAGGATGGCCGCCACCACCAGCGCTTGGAAGCCGAAGGCGGCCCGCCAGCCGAGTCCGGAAGCGATCAGCCCACCCAGCAGCGGCCCGCACGCGGCACCGATCCCGCCCGTAGCCGTCACGACACCGAATGCCCATGTGCGCGAGGCTGTATCGCTGAACAGCGGAGTGATCAGGAGGTAGGCCGACGGGATCAGCAACGCCGCGCCCACTCCCGCCAGGACGGAGTTGCCCAGGATCAGTGCGCCCAGGCCGGGAGCGAGTGCGCTCAGCACGGCGCCGACTCCGTAGACCGAGAGTCCCACCCTGAAGCAGCGGGTGCGGCCACAGCGCTCGGCAAACTTACCGGCCGGGATCATCAGCACTGCCGTGATCAGTAGGAACAGGGTGATCGCCAGATGCACACCGGCCGCATCGGTGTTCAGGTCATCGCTGATGCCGGAGATCATCACCGCGGTATCGGTTGCCGCGAAACCGCAGATGAACTGGGCGAGAGCCAACGGAACCAGTACGCCGCGCGGATGCGCCGGAGCGGTCGGTTCGCTCATCACATCACCCGGCCCCGTTGTCGAGGCGGTCGAGTTTGCCCCGCCGAAACACATTGCGCCTCTCATTGTGCGCCCGCGACACGCGCCGTAGGAATACTCTTGCAATGTTCCAGCAAACTTCATGCGCTGCGGTCGGGGAGCTTTCCCGGATCGCCGACAACACCATGGCGGCAGGTGAATCCGCAGGACCGGCGGCACCGAACAGTAAGGGCCAGGCCGTCTCGGCGACCGCGTCCGCGCGGTCGCCGACCCGCTCGACCTGGGTTTCGGTGTTGTCCACTGTCAGAGGCTCACGGCGTCCGAGAAATGAGGTGCCCCGGTGAACGCTGCTGCCGATATCGACGAGATGGGTCCGATCGACTATCTCGTCATCGAATTTCCCGCGGATCGACAGCCGGACGGATCGGCGCTGCCGATGCTCCGGGACCTGGTGGACCGCGACATCATCCGCGTGCTGGACCTGGCCTTCGTCCGGAAGGAGACCGACGGTTCCCTCACCGGGATCGACATCGCCGACGTCGGTCTGGCCGGCGAACTCGATGTGACGCTGTTCGCCGAGGCCGCCACCGGACTGCTCGACGAGGGCGATATGCGCGAGGCCGGGAGTGCGCTGCAGCCCGGTCACTCCGCGGCCGTCCTGCTCTACGAGAACACCTGGGCGGCACCGCTGGCGGTCGCGTTGCGGCACAGTGGCGCCGAACTCATCGCCTCGGGCCGTATCCCAGTGCAGGCCATCATCGCGACGCTCGACTCCCTGGACGCCGACAACTGAGCCGAACCGCGCGACGAGCGCGGAAAGGAGAGCGGTATGCCCGGATTACTCCGCGGGGTTGCTCGCACCGCGGCGATCGCCGGAACGGCCACCGCCGTATCCAACCGCGTGTCGCGCAGGCAGGGCCGGCGCTGGGCCGCGCAGGAGCAGCAACAATACGAGCAGCAACCCCCGCCACCACCACCGCCACCACCGGCGGCCCCACCACCACCCGCCGATGCCGGAGTGGACCGGATCACGGCCCTGAAACAGCTGGGCGAGTTGAAGGCCCAGGGCGTGCTCACCGAGGACGAGTTCGCCGCGGAGAAAGCGCGGATTCTCGCGTCGTGACCGCCGGAAGAAAACAGAGAATCCATGTCCAGCGACGACGATGACACCCGCCCGCGGGTGCCCGATGACGCGCTGTCGAACGACGACCGCGCGGAACTGGAGCGGCTGCGGGCCTATGTCGCGGCCGAATCGAATCGCTCGCCTCGGCCGCGACACGGGCGCGGCCACGCCCTGCGCTGGACCGGCGTCGCGATCCTGATCGTGCTCACCGGGGTCCTGATCCTCGGATCGGTGACGGCACGCTTCGCCCGCTCCCAGATCTTCGATACCGACCGCTATGTCACGACCGTAGCGCCGCTGGCGGCCGATCCGGCGATACAGAACGAACTGGCCGACAAGATCACCGACGCCGTCGTCACCCGGGTCGATATCAAGGCCCTCACCGCCGACGCGGTCGCCGCGATCACCGAAAATGTCGGGCAACTGTCGGATCGCCCGCGGGCCACCGCCGCCCTGAACACCCTGCCCGCACTGGTGGCGACCCAGGCCGAGGACTACATCCACCGGGCCGCAACGGATGTGGTGACCAGCGACCAATTCGCCGAAGCCTGGGACGCCGCCAACCGGCGGGCCCATCAGGCCCTGGTACGGGTCATCGACGGCAAGACCAGACCGGGTGTCGAGGTCAGCGACGACGGCACCGTCAGCATCTCACTGAAACCCGTGCTGGCGACGCTGCGGGAACGGCTCGACGCACGCGGATTCACCGCCGCCGATCGGATTCCCGACCTGGACGCCCACTTCGTGCTCTTCCACGCGACCGAACTGCCGAAGTATCAGAAGTGGCTGCGCATGCTCGACCGCACCGCGAATGTGCTGCCGTGGATCGCCCTGGCTTCCGCGGCCGGAGCCGTCTGGCTCGCCCCCGGCAGGCGCCGTCTGCGGGCCTTCGCCCTGGTCGGTGTCGCCGGGGTGGTGTCGATGGTGCTGCTGGCGCTCGGTCTGCTGATCGGACGGGGAGTCTATCTCGACTCGGTTCCGGCCGAGACGTTGTCGTCACCGGCTGCCACGGCGCTGTTCGACACGGTGATCCATCCGTTGCGGCTGTCGCTGCGCGCGGTCGCGGTGGTGGGCCTGGTGGTGGCCGCGGCCGGATATCTGGCCGGGCCGTCGCATTCGGCGCGCTCGGTGCGTTCGGGATGCGGGCGGCTGCTGGCGTTCACACGCCGGCGCCGCGCCGGCGCACCCAATGCAGTCGAGGTGTTCGTCGCGCGCTACCGGATTCCGCTGCGCTTGGCGGTCCTCGCCGGCGCGGTACTCGCCCTGGTGCTGTGGTCCTATCCCACCGGCCTGGTCGTCGTCGGGATCGTGCTGGTCGCCGGGGTGCTGCTGCTGGCCATCGAGGTGATCGCGCGCCCCGCGGCGGCCGCCGAAACCGGCTCGGCCGCCGCAGTCGATCCACCGACCGCCGGGCCTCCGGCGGCAAGCCGTTGACGTCTTCCACAGAATCCGGAGTCCACACCATCCGGCATCCGCTCGACGACAGGAGAAGCAGTATGAAACGCGTGCAGGTGGTAGCAATTCTCGCGGCCGGTGCGGCGGCACTGATTCCGATCGCGGGGTGTTCCTCCGACGACGGCAGCGGCACGGTCGCGGTTTCGACCACCACCACCACGCAGGACGGTGAGCACACCGATCTGCGCAGCAGCCTGGCCACGACCGCGTCTTCGGTCGTCGGTTCGGCGATGAACTCGGCGGAGCAGGCGGTCCAGAATGCGATCAACAGCGTGCTGGCCGCGGCCCCGATCACCTTCGACCAGGGCAGCTCCGATCTCAGCACGGTCGATACGGCCACGCTCAAAGCGGTGGCCATCCCTCTCAAGGGCAACGACACCAAAATCAAGGTCGAGACCTACGCCAGCGATTCGGACTCCGCTAAGGCCGATTCGCTCGCCCAGGCCCGGGCCGCCAACGTCGTCACCGCACTCGGGAACGAAGGCATCGACAAGGCACGGATCAGTGTGGAGACCAAGGGCAATCCGAGCGAGAACGACGTGCAGGTCGATCAGGCCACGATCACCGTCAAGACCAAGTAGCCCATCGGGCCCGCTCATCGATCCGCCTCAGGGACCGATGAACAGCCGTTCGTTGGGCAATCGGGCTTCGGGCAGCATGTCATCGACCGTGTGCTCGATGATCTCGATCGCGCACCAGCGCTTGCGCTGCCAATCGCGGATGACGTTGTGGAGCGCGGCCGCGGCCGCCCGGTAATCGAAGGCCACGCCGTTCAGCCAGATCCGCACATGCACATCGTCGCTTGCCGGGCACCCCGCGTCTGCGGCGGGCGGCCGCAGTGGGCCGGGTGTTCCTTGCTGTCGATTCATCCGCGACCTCGTGATAGCTGTCTGACGGTCGCGTAACAGCTTGCGCCATACCGGGAGGATCGGCCACCGGGGAAACTACGTATTTCGCCTACGTATGCGGATTGAAACCGTGATGTCTATCACAAACCGGTCGAGCGCACGTGGCCGCGCCGATGCGGGTACGGGACGAGCATGGAAACCTGCTGCCGGTAGTTCCGGTACCGATCGCCGAAGACACCGACGAGATCGTGCTCCTCGAAGCGAATGGCGACGATGATGTAGCCGGTGGTGACGGCTGCGAACAGCAGCCGCCCCGCGGTCATCGTGGGTGCCGCCCAGAACGCGATCACGAAGCCGAGGTAGAGCGGGTGCCGGACCGTCCGATACAGGCCGGGAGTCCGGAAATCCGGTGCGGCAGGGGACTTTCCGGACAGATTGCGAAGTACCTGCCGCAGGCCGAAGAGTTCGAAGTGGTCGATGGCGAAGGTCGCGAGCAGTACCAGGGCCCAGCCCGCCAGCGAGATCGCGTACAGCACGACCCGACCCGAGGTGGCCGGCACATGCCAGATCTGGGTCGGCAGCGGCCGCCACAGCCACATGACCAGCGCCAGCGCCGCGGTGGCCGCCAAGACATAGGTCGAGCGTTCGATCGGTTCCGGGACGATGCGCGTCCACCCGCGTTTGAATGCGGGCCGAGCCATCACCGAATGCTGCACCGCGAATATCGACAGCAGGATCAGGTCCACCACGATCGCCACGGCGGTCGATGCCTCGGGCCCCTCGTTGATATCGCGCGGCACGACCAGGCCTTCCACCCAGCCGATCGAGTAGAGGAAGACCACGAGGAACAGGACGTAGGCGGCCGCTCCGTACGCTGCCATCAGCGGGGCGGCCCTATCGCGCCGGGTGGCCGGAGGGCCGGAGCGGGATGCGGACATGGGAGCCTCGTTTCGAGTGGGTCCGGTCAGTCGCCTTCGACGACCGGATAGATCTTGTCCGGGACCAAGCCGTGCGCCTCGCGATGCACCGTGATCGCGGTGTCGGCATCCGGCGCATCGACCAGGCAGAACGCCGTATGGCTGGTTTCGTCGACCCAGTAGCGCTGATATGTCACGCCGTAGTCACCCTGGATTGCCAGGTCGGCGGCATGGGCGGCGGCCACATCCTTCGCGGTCGTGCCTTCGGGCAGGTGCTCGTGTACGTCGATGAACAGGGCCATCAGAATTCCTCGGTCGAGTGGGCGGGTTGGGGGGAATGAGCCGGGGCCGGCGACGTCGGTACGGACCGGTGCCGGGCGGGGTCGAAGGCCTCGAATACAGCATTGGCGACCACGAACACGCCGCGTTGCGGCAACCAGAAATCCCCGAGCCGCTGCTGCCGCGGCAGCGGTGCGGGTGTTCCGAGATCGGCGCCGTCCAGGTGAGCGCGACTGTCGCGGATCAGCCACATCAGGTGCGGTCCGGCCGCGAAGTGCTGCCCGTTCGGGACGGTTCCGCTCATGCGCACGTGCCCGGCCCGCAGCATGGGCTCGACCGCTCGGCCCATGAGGGCTTGCAGGCGGTCGCTGCGCCAGACCGCCGCGGGGATATGGCGGCCGAGCCGGTTGAACAGGCGGGTGAAGCCGCTGGAGGCAAGCTCGATCCGCCACTCGAGCACGTCCGGAATGCGCACCCGCAGCGACCCGGGGCCGTCCCAGCCGAGGTCGATGGGTACGCGAACCGCCGCCTTCGCCGCCGCGGAGAAATATCGTGCGCAACTCCGCTCGGCCGGCGAGGTGGCGTAGAAGGTCCACTCCCCCTCCGGATTCCGGTGCCACACCGAGCAGTAGCCCGCACCGATCGAGGTCGCGGGAAAATGCCGCAGCGCCAGGTAGTGACCGCTGTCGAATGGCTGGCCCATGATCCCGTAACCGGCGAACCGCTCCTCGGTGCCGGACCACAGCACCGGCCGGTCGATGATCGCCTGTGCCGCGTCTCGTGGTGTAAGGCTCGTCATGACAACAATCGTCGGCCGGATCGCCGTCCGGGTCATGAGGCATCCGCCTCATTTCCCCGATCATTTCGACAGCGGAGTCACCATGCCGTGGTGGGCCGCGAACAGGCTCGCACCCACCCGGTTGGTGACGCCGATCTTGGCGTAGATGTGCTCGACATGATTGCGGACCGTCTTCTCCGACACACGCAGCACATTCGCGATCTCACGATTCGATCGGCCGTAGGCCACGTTGATCAGCACCTCGGTCTCGCGCGGTGTCAATCCCGAGGGATGCGCGGCCCGGCGGGATCGCCGATGTCCGGCGGCCTCGAGCACCGCCTCGACCGCCGCGGGTTCCAGCCGCCCGGCCGCGGCCTCGCCCCGCAACCGGCGAGCGGCCCGATCCGGATCCAGCGCGGCCCGATACGGTCGCGGCTCGAGCGAACCGTGATAGCGCGCGGCCGCCGCGAGCAGCCGATCGTGCACGGTGAGGGCGCTTCCGGTCAGACCGTTCGGATATCCGGAACCGTCGAGATGTTCGTGATGGCGCTCGCAGATCGCGCGCACCTGCTCGAGACCACCGACCCGGCTCAGGATCCGGCCGGTCAGATAGGGATGCATCCGCACCCGTTCCCATTCGGGCGCGGTGAGCGCACCGGGCTTCTCCCAGATGAGGTTGGAGACTCCGATCCGGCCGAGGTCGTGGACATATCCGGCCCGGCGCAGCAGATCCGCGTCCGCACCGTTCAGTCCGATATATCCGGCGGCGGTATGTACCAGTTCGGCCACTCCTCGCGAATGGCCAAGAGTGAAAGGGCATTTCAGGTCGACGAAGTCACCGAGGGCCCGCAGCAACAGATCCAGCTCACCGCCGCCGAGCACCCGGTCCGGTTCGTTCAGCGCCGCCACCGCCGTCGACCAGGGGTCGCCGCCGGCGGCGAGCAGTTCGGGTGCGGCGGCCACGAACGCGGCCACCACCTCGGGATCGAGCTGGCCACCGCTTCGACCGGACACCACCGCGACCGCCGCGTCGATCCCCCCGGTGCGATGGTGCACCTCGGCGACGTCGGCGAGCTGAACCACTCGCATCACGATGGGGAGCTCGGCGCCGAAAACCCCGCTCGGCAGCCCGCCCCCGTCCCACCGTTCGAAGGTGAAAGGCAGTGCGGAACAAACCTGTTCATCGAGTCCGAACCGTTCGGCGAGCATCTCCGCGGAGGCGCAGTGCGAGCGGGCCAGCCGCGCCAGATTGCCCCGGGTGTCGATGAACAGCGCGGCGCCGATCCGGGCCCGTTTGGCCAGCGGCATGCCGCGCCCCACGTTGCCCAGCAGGAATCGCAGATACGGCAGACCCGACCAGTCGAGCCGATAGCTGTCGTGCCGGACGGCGATATCGTCGCCGAACCACCGCGAGTACTCGTGCGAATCGGCGAAGCATCCGATCCAGATCAACAGCGAGACGTAGAAGGCAGCCGCCCGCTCCCGGTCGTCGAGTCGCAGCCGCTCGGCCAGCCTGGTGGCGATGACCGCGGAGCGCACCATGTGCTCCATCGGCTGGCCCAGTCCCAGGTCGATCGCAAGCGACAGCGCCCCGAGTACCTCCCTGCGCGATACCACGGCCGCCACGAGCATCTCCTGTCGCCGCACCTATGCGTAGGTTACGCCGCACGACGCCGGAGGTGATGCCTTCTACCAGGTCGGATGCCCCGGTTTCCGGCTACGGCTCGCGCAGAATGCCGCGTGGCGCGATCAGCGGCAGGTCGGTATAGGTCGCGATTCCGGGTGCCGCCGCCACCACGGCGGGGATGGCGTGGATCGGCGGCATGGCGGTCATGATGTGGCCGAGCACCATGAAGTCCGCGATGGTCTCGGCGCCGAAGTCCGGCGGCGGGAGGAATCCGACGGTCATGTTCACCGTCGGGCGGCCGTCGATGGTGATCTTCCAGCCGTCGCCGTCGAGTTTCCAGTCCGGATCGAGGGTCTGCCCCTTGCGCCAGCGCACGTTCACGTCGATGACGGTCTCGCCGCCGACGCGCCCCTGCCAGCTCACATACACGCCGGCCACGCAGTCCTTCGCAATGGTCCACGAGCCGAGGTCGAGATCCGCTGTGGTCCGGGCATATTCGGCCTCGCAGACGATCTCGTCCAGTTCGGTTCCCAGCGCACCGGCCAGTAGCCGCACCGCCTCGGCGAAGATCGCGGTGCCCTTCGCGGCCATGCCGGGCAGCTCCGGATCGTCGATGTGCATGCCGAATCCGACCGGGCGCTCGGTGTCGGGCGAATCGTAGAAGGTGGTGTCGGCGGATTCGGCGATGGTCACCTTGTCGACCCGGTCGCAGGCACTGGCCGCCACGATCGCGAGCAGCTGCGCGAATCCGGGACTGACCCCCGAGCCGAAGATCGTCGAATTACCGCGCAGGCAGGCCTGTTCGATCCGGTCGCGCCCCTCGGCGAGGTTGTGGCCGGTGATGAACGAGGCGGTGGTGACCACATTGGCGCCCGACTCCAGAATGCCCACCAGTTCATCGACGTCGATCCACATCGGGTTGTAGACCACACAGTCGGGCTCGAGCGCCAGCAGTGCCGCGGCATCCGAACTCGCCGTCACCCCCGCGGGCGAGCCGCCGCACAGTTCGCCGACGTCACGGCCGACTTTGTCCGGGGACCACGCGAAACAGCCCGCCAACTCCAGCGCCGGATGGGCCAGCAGCGCCCGCACCGAACTCTTGCCGACATTGCCGGTCGTCCACTGCACGACCCGATAGCTGGCGGATGACATGGAAACCTCATTCTCAAAATGTCGATATATGCTTTCCATATTGGATACACCCCGAGCGCCCGCAACGGGCAGCTTCGCGCAGATTTCCCCTATGGCATCCCGCCCTCGGACCGCAGCGTCGCGCCGGTGGTGAAACTCGAGGCATCGGAGGCGAGAAACAGCGCGGTGCGACTCAGTCGGACAGGATCTCGACGTATCCCGCCTGACCGTGCACGCGAATCCGCTGACCGTCGCGAATCAGCCGGGTCGCGTTCTCCACGCCCACCACCGCCGGCAGACCGTACTCGCGCGCGATCACCGCACCGTGGGTCATCAGGCCGCCGACCTCGGTCACCAGTCCCGTGATCGCGACGAACAGCGGCGTCCAGCTCGGATCGGTATACGCGGTGACCAGGATGTCGCCCGGTTCGAGATCGGCACGCGCGAGATCGGTAACGACGCGGGCCCGGCCTTCGACGGCCCCCGCGGATACCCCCATTCCGGCCAGCGCACCGGCCGGAATGTCCTCGCGCCGATAACTTCCCACGAATGTCTCACCGTCGGAGGTGAGCACGCGCGGAGCCGTGAGCGCCCGATACGAGCGGAACGCCGCCCGCCGCTCCTCGAGCAACTCCCGCGACACCCGCTGCGTCACCACAACCTCGCGCAGTTCCTCGAGCGTGAGGTAGAAGATGTCCTCCGCCCGGCTCAGCACACCGCCGGTCACCAGCCGCCCGGCCTCGGCCAGCAGGGCTTGTTTGTAGGACAGATAGCGGGTGATCATGGCGTACTTCGGATACTCCCGATATCCGGCGAACGTACGCACCCGGTCGATCATGCCCTCGGTCTCCTCGGCCTTGCGCTCCCCGTCGGGCAGTAACCGCAACCGCTCCAGCAATTCTCGCCGCTTCTCCTGCGCCTGCCTCCGCCCCTCCTCGAAGCGGCGCGCGGCCGCGCCCGGAGGGAAATTCTTGATATTGCCGAGAATCACGGGCACGAGCGTGGTGGGACTTTCGATCCATCGAGGTCTCGTGATGTCGATTTCGCCGGTGCAGCGCATACCGTATTTATCGAGATACGCCTCGATCGCCGCGCGCGCCTGCCCGCCGCCCGTCCGCGTCGCCAGCTCATCGAGGAAGCGGGCATCGTCGAACCCCTCGTCGTCGACCCGTTGCAGGAAGGCCACCGCATCCGGATGCGGCCGGATCGCGTCGGCGACATCCAGTAGCGCCAATCCCATTTCGGAGGTCACATTGTGCGGAACCGACAGGGTGAGAACATCAGCCGCGTTCTTCTCCCCGAGCCAGGCCTCGAGCTGATCATTGAGCCACCACGCCGCATCCATCCCCGCGTTGATCACCTGCAGACTGAGCGGATTGAACTGAACCCGGTGCAGCTCGCGAATATCTTCGGCGATGAAATCGAAAAGCTCCGGACCGGACCGTTGCCGGATTTCGCGTTTCATGGTCTCGACGGAGGCCTCGTTCCCGGCGATCAACCCGGCGACGACGGCCGGATCGGTCGCGAGCGGTGCCGTCGCCTCTTGACGGGCCGGCCTACGCGGCACCACCTCGTCCGGTGACGGCAAGACCAGGTCCGGGCGTTCGAGCACACTGCGCAGCGCGTACCCGGTCAGCGGATCGGATCGGACGAAGCCGTCGACAATTGCCGCACGGAGAGCCGGGACGGCCAATCGCGGGGTGGCGTCGGCGAACAAACGCCCGCCCGCGTCGCGCATATGTCCCGGGCTGACCGTCTTCCAGAACGACAGCCCCAGCGGCTTCATGGCATCGGTCATCATCTGCTGATGTCCCACGGAGATATAGATGTGGAGGTTGTCGTCCTCGGCCACGGGAATCGGGAACAGGGTAGTGATCGGCCGACTCTGCACGATACTGAAATCGTCGTCTTCCCAACACCATTCGATATCCTGCGGGCTGCCGAAATGAGCCTCGACCGTGCGGCCCAGACGAACCAGCCGCACCACCTCCGCATCGGTCAGCACCGGCTTCTCACGGCGCTCCGGTTCGATCTCCACGATGTGGGTGCCACCGGCCGGTGCGGCCACGACCGCACGCTCCTTGGTCGCGATCGCCCGTTCTACGACCACATCGTCGCGCACCTTGTACACATCCGCGTTCACCAGCCCGGACACCAGCGCCTCACCGAGCCCGAACCCGGCGTCCACCGAAGCGACCTTCCGATTGGAGGTGATGGGGTCGGCGGTCACCAGAATTCCCGCCGCCCGCGGAAACACCATGCGCTGCACGACCACCGCCATCTGCACCTTCCGATGGTCGAAGCCGTTGCGCAGCCGGTAGGTCACAGCCCGCTCGGTGAACAGCGAGGCCCAGCACATGACGATATGCCGCAGGATCTCCCGCGGACCCACGATGTTCAGATAGGAATCCTGCTGACCGGCGAACGAAGCGGTCGGCAAATCCTCGGCCGTCGCACTCGACCGGACGGCGCAGGGATGGGTCTCCCCCAGCCCCGCGACCGCATCGGTGATCTCCGCCGCGAGGCCCCCAGGAAGCACGCACTCCTCGATCACCCGGCGAATCCGCGCACTCCGCACCCGAATCGTTTCCCGATCCTCCGGTTCGAGCAGCGCCAACTCCTCCAGACACTCGGCGACCTCCGGTAACTCCCCGATAACCCGCCGGAACGCCTCCGTCGTCACACAGAATCCGTCCGGCACCGAGATCCCCTCGATCCGCGACAGCTCCCCCAGGTTCGCTCCCTTCCCGCCGACGACCGCGATCTGCGCCCGATCGATCTTCTCGAACCCCAGCACACAACCCACTGCGCCACTCCTCACCTGTTGGTTTCCGGCTGACGCGGGCGATTATGGACCAGATTCGCGAGCCTCATGAGGACCACGGATCGTGTATAAAATAGAAGGGGGATGGGGAAACCACGGCCAACACTTCGAGATGTGCCGAATCGCCTTTCGCACCGGCCATATCCCCGAGCACACCGGATCAGACCCTGTGCGACTCGGCATCGACCGCCGCGGCTGTCAACCGGCCCGAACGACCGCTTCGGTCGTGAGCGCGATCTTTCCTCCGGATACCGGGGCTTCGATGCGCGCCGTCACGGGGCCGCGGGCGGGCAAGTCCTCCTCGGTCGGGAACCAGGTCCGATTCGAGTTCACCAGGATAAGCAGCCCGTCGTGCCCGCCGACCGGCGCGAATCCCGGCAGCTGCGGTGGAAGCGGCGGCAATGCGAACGACTCGGCGAGTTCACCGACCGCCCGGCCCACGTCGGGGACGCCGATACCCACCTCACTGATCGACAGCAAGCGCGGAATATCACCCCCGCCCGCCGGCTGCGCCCAATCAGACTGCCGGGCAATCAGTTCCAGCACAATTTTTTCCGGTCCGCGGAAGTACACCGATCGCGAATCCCAGCCCGCGGGCCCATCGAACAAATCGGTTCCGCCGAGCGTGACGAGTTCGACCCGTTGCCGCAACCACCTACGGGCGAGATCGAATTCATGCGGCGAGATACCGAACGCGACATGATGCACCCCGTCGAACGGCGCACCCTCCGTCACGATCAATCTGCTGCTGCCGATCTCCACCGAGATTCCACCCGCCTGCTCGGCGACCTCCAGCCCGAGAAGATCCCGGTAGAACCCGGCGGTGGCACCGAGATCTGTTGCGGTGAGCGCGACTTCGAGGATCTTCATCGGATTCTCCTTCGGTACGATCGGTCGCAACCGACGCTAGAACCTCGAGGATGGTTGATGTCAAGGCGAGCCTCGACCACCTCGGCTGTAATGAGTGCCGCACACCGCGATCGGTTCAGCGCGCGTGACCGAATCCCGGGTCACCGCCGTCGACAACGAGTTCGGAGCCCGCAAAGTGGATGCCATCCCCAGTGGAAGCAGTTGTATTCACGGTGAGAACGGCTGTGCCGCCACGAATTTCGTCGGCGAGGACCTCGCACGCATAGCGCCCGGGATCGGATAGGTCGTGTCGAGATCCGCATCGACGACGAAGTACACATACTTGTGGACGAATGTATGCGCCGTACCGTGTATATCGACCACTCGCGCTTCGATGATCCCGGGCTGCGGATCATTGTCGACCCACCGAAGTACCTGGCACTGCGGGTAATCCACCCGGCCGGCATCGCACGAATTTCGCCGGGCGACAGCGGACGTCGCTGCACTCAGCCGTCCAGTGGGGACGGGATGCGCCCGATCACGTCCTCGCGCGAGCAGGCGGGTCTGCGATTCGTCGTGAGCTTGCGAATGGAATACGGTCGGGGCGAAGGACCGAATCGGATTGTGTGGGAAGGAGCTTCGACGTGATGACGATGATGAGGCGAACGATGGCGGTCGCGGCAGTGGCGGTTCCGGCGATGTTCATGGTTCCGGCGATCGGTTCCGCGCAGGAGCCGGTGTGTTCGGCCGAGATGTTGAGCGCGACTACGCAGCAGGAGGGGGCGCCAACCCCCAACGGGCAGAACAAGCTGCGGATCGTGCTCACGAACACCTCTGCGCAGAGCTGCCTGGTGCAGGGCTATCCCGGCGTCGACCTGGCGGGCCCCGACAACCCGACCTTCGGCCCGACCTATTCGCTGCCGCGCCAGGAAACCGGTTTCGCGCCCGTAGAGGTCGCGCCCGGAGCAGCCGTGGCCAGCGAGCTGACCTACCTGGCGGACGGACCGGGAGGCTGGACTCCCCACACGATCGTCGTGACACCACCCGACACCACCACCCAGTTGCAGGTGCCGTGGCCCCAGGCCGGAAGTGTCTCGCGCCAGGATGCCGCAACCCATCCGGGCACCTACATCGGCCCCCTGCGGCCGGCCTGACGAGTCACACGCTCGAGCGCGGCAGCGCACTCGTCCCCGCCATACGCCCCACTCGATCCAGGACGCCACGTCGCCCCGGTCCGGGCCGCACCGCCCGGCCACGCTCGGATCCCGGCTCGCGACATCATCGCATCCTCCGAGAGTCGAACTCGGCCGGAATCACGGGCATGATGGATCCCGCGCCGGGCGACACCACGCACACCGCCGAGATGTCCGCCTGAGCGGGGCAGGCGGACAGGAGTGTGGAAAGCGTTGCGCCTCAATGATCCCGACGAAGTCGTCCGTGTACTGACAGTGGTAATCGACCACATAGCGCAGCCGGACACCGACGTATGCTGGTCCGGATACGACACCCCCGAAGAGGCAATCGCCGAATTGCGCGAATTGATCGACGGAATCCGTGTGCCGTCACCGGCCCGCCGCACCGTCCGCAAGATTTCACTACTGTTCCTGCCCACCGGCGCAATCCAGGAGATCGCGATCAGCAGCGGCTGGGGAAACACCTATCTCGCCCTGGCCGAGCGCATGGATCACGCCTTGGGCACGGACTGAGTCCAGCATCGAACGCGCCCTCAGCAAACGCGGCACAGCCTTGCACCGCCGGACGACACACCCACCAACCGCCGAAACCCGCCGACCACATCGCCACAGCGACGACGTGATACAGACGGAAACCCAGCTTTAGTGATTCATTTCACTTCAAATGAGGTTTAATGCTGAGGCGCGTGGATTTCCGGTAGCGCGTGATCGTCGTTCTGATGAGGAGATGATCGGTGTGTCCGTCACCCACGGCCCCACGACCGAGACCGCGCAGCAGCCGACCGCAGCCGCGACAGAGCAGGAGCCTTCGATGGTGCGCTGGCCACACCCGAGTCCACTCGACACCTGGTGGAGCGAGGTTATGGCAGATCGCGATATCGCTCGGTAACGGCCCGCGAATCGGATCACCTCACCCGGCGGGCATGTGGCCCCTTCACGTCGACAATCACGTCGAACTCGACAGGTTGTCCTTCGTAGAGCGCGACACCGCTGTCCGCGACGACATCGTCGGATCCGACGAACAGATCCGGCCCACCGTCGTCGGCTGCGATAAGCCCGGATCCTTCACTGTCCGCGAACCATTTCACCGTGCCACGAGCCATGGGGGCTCCCTTCACAACACGCAGGCCGAACAACCCCGGGAGGCGCAGCCACCGCGCTGCGGAGCGCCTGTCGTGAGGTCTCGCCGGGACCTGTGCGGACCACCGTCGAGGCCGGCCGAGGTCGTTCGTCCAACTCTCTGTCATCGATCACCGGCCGGCGCATGCTCCCGGGCTCGTGCCGACCGATGTCAGAGGAGTTCGAGTAGCGCAGCGGCGCGGATTGGTTTCCGATATTTCGGCCGTCGATTCACCGAACACCGACCGTGCGGGAGTGCCGGCCGGTGGAACCGTCCGGCATGGGCGGGCGGCGCTGGTCGGTCTGGGTGGCGCCACTGGTGTCGGTGGCGCGGACTCGCAAGGTGTGCGTGCCGGGAACAGCGGACCAACGGTAGGTCCATTGACGCCAGGTATCGGTGGAGTACTGGGCGGCCAGATCGGCGCGATGCCAGGGGCCGTCGTCGACTTGTACTTCGACGCTCGCGATGCCGCGGCGCTGGGCCCATGCCACCCCGGCGACGGTAACCGGGCCGGCGGCCAGTGACGCGAAGGGCGCGGGAACATCGATGCGGGATGCCGTTTTGATCGGGCCGCGCTCGGACCACCCGCGTCGTGTCCAATATGCCTGTGCGCGATCGAATCTCGTGACTTCGATATCCACCAACCACTTGGTGGCCGAGACGTAACCGTAGAGGCCGGGCACGACCAGTCGTGCGGGATAGCCGTGCTCGAGGGTAGCGGTGCACCGTTCATTCCGATGGCGAGCAGTGCATCGCGCCCATCGGTGACCGCTTCGATCGGGGTACCGGCGGTGAATCCATCTGTACTGCGCGACAACAACATATCGGCATCGGCGTGCACTCCGGCCTCGGCCAGCAGATCCGCCAGCGGGTAGCCGGTCCAGACGGCATTGCCGGCGAGATTGCCGCCGACTTCGTTCGATACACACGTCAGGGTGATCATCCGCGATACCGCGGGCCGCTGCAGGAGGTCGTCCATCGTGAACTGCACAGTGCGGTCGACCATTCCGTGGATGCGCAGCCGCCACTGCTCGCTGCTCACCGCGGGAAGCTGAAGGGCCGTGTCGACGCGGTAGAAATCTCGTTCGAGGTGACGAATTCGGTGATTCCCGACACCGCGACCGAGGTGCCGGGCGCGGCCGGTGGTGCAGCCGAAACCGGTGGGGGAACGGTGAATCGGGCGCGATCCGCGGTGACCGCGCGGAGGTGATGGGCGGTATACCGGCCGACTGTGGCCGCACTGGCAGCCCCCACACCGGCCCCGGCGCCGATCGTGAGGAACCGTCGACGCGACATTCCGTCGGGTGGCTCAGCAGTGGGTGCCGGATGCGGAACAAGCATCCGCAATACGATCAGACCCGCGATGACACCGACGGCAGTCGGAAGTACGAACCACGGTGTGGCGTTCGGACGGTACAGTGCCGCAACGGATATCGCGATGCCGAGGACTACGAATACCGCGCTGCCGATGCGGCGGCGGCGCTCGCGGGCAGTTTGGCGAAGGCCTCATCGGTCGGCGCGAAAACGGTGAACTGGCCGCCGTTGAGCGTATCCACCAAGTTGACCTGCTGGTTCAGCTTCCCCGACACCGCGGCGGTCAATGTGGTCAACATCGGATTGTGCGCGGCGGCGGTCGCGACCGGATCCTGCGCCATACCCTCGACCGATCCGGCACCCGAGGGCACCTGCTGGGCATATGCCTGACAGCCGGGTCCGACCAAACCCGACGCGGCATCCGAAGCCACAGCACTCGCGGTCCCCATCGAGCTGCTCGACGTGGAGGCGGAGCCGGAATTGTCGTCCGACGAACACGCCGACACCCCCAGCAATGCCGAGGTCGAGAGGAGAGCCGCCGTCACAACAGCACGCTTCATGCTTTTCATCGGATACATCGCTTTCTTCCCGAACGGCCGCCCGGCCGCACAGCTCGTTATTGACAGGACGGAATTCGCGTTGCCTGCCGCCGCGGATGGGACGAATCCGAACCGGTACGAGTTTTCGGGAAGCGGTGAGGCGGGGCCCAATCCAAATGCTCGGTCAGGCACCGCAATCGGCCGCATCGCAGATCGACGCCGATGTACCTGCCCGGCACTTACCTGCGGGCGAAGCGAGCCGGTTCCGGGCCCGGCACCTGGGCGATCAGGTCGCGGGCGACCAGATGCCGCAGGTGTGCCGCCGCCTCCGACAGCGCCATATGCTTCCCCATGGGTGACAGTGCCGCCCATGGCTTGTACCACTTCATGCGCTCGGCGACCTGCCACACCGTGATCTGATCATCACCGAAACTGTTGTACAGATGTTCCAGTCGCTCTTCATGGTGCTCGATCAAACCCGCTGCCCGGCCCGCGACGTCATCGATGGGCAGCCCGTGAGCACCGAGCCCGCGAGTGACATTCATCGACTGCACCCGCCGCAGCGAATCGATGAACTGCGCCAAGGCATCCCGCTCCTCGAGTGGGTAAACGAAATTGCCCACGTGCGGGGTCGTCTTCTTTAGGACATGATCACCGGTGAACATCACGTCGGCATCGTCGAGATAGAAACACACGTGTCCGGGGGTATGGCCCGGGGTGTAGACCACTCGAAGGCCGCGGCCGGTCAGCGCGATGCGTTCATCATCGACGAGCACGCGATCGGGAGCGGAGTCGCGACCCACGTGCACCTCCAGGCCCATCTCGGTAGCGAACGCGTCCTGGTCGGCCGGGGCAGCGCCCGCCCGCGCCATGTTCTCTTTCTCGGCGTCGATCCACGCCGCGTCCCGGTCGGCCGACATCTGGTCGAACTGATCGTGATCAGCTTCGTGCATCGCTATCCATGCACCCGACGCCTCCCGGACACGACCACACAGACCACTGTGATCGGGATGAAAGTGGGTGAGAACGACGCCTTCGACATCCGTTACCGAATGCCCGATGGCCTCGAGCCCCGAAGTGAGACCGCTCCACGCGTTGTCGTCATACCAACCGGCGTCGACAAGGACCAGACCACCCGGCGACTCGAGTGCGTACACCAGAGTGTGCCCCAGGGGATTATCCGTAATCGGAACCTGGATCTGAAAGATGCCATCGCCGACAGATAACGCGTTCTCCATACGATGCACCATATTCCTTAGCCGAAACAAGTAATTTCGGTGCCCCGCCTCGACCGACCCGCAGCGGGCTGCCGGTACCCATACCGGTAGCCGGAAATCACGCTGATGCAGCGCAAGAGGGACGAAAATGGCACCCATGAGCGGAGAACAGCTGACGCACACACCCCGCCTCCACAATGCGATGGACGAGGCGGCGCGTATCGCACGCGAGGCCGGCCACGATCAGCTCGGCGCCGAGCACGTCTTCCTCGCGATCATCCAGGATGCGGACTCGGTACCCGCACAAGTACTCAGGCGGCTCGGCCTGCATCCGCAAGCCATATCCGAAGCACTCGCCGAGACGATGGACAGCTCGGCGTATCGCAAATCCGACGAACAATGACGGTGATCCGGAGACAGGTCCGCCGCAGATGGCATCCGGTACGGGATGCGAGCCGCCTTGATCTTGGCTTTCGCACGGGTTATTCGCTGTCCCATCGTGTTCTCGGGGACGAGGAAAGCGCGGGCGACCTCGGGCATGGTCAGACCGCCGATCATGCGCATTGTCGGCTCACCCGGCTTTCCATCGCCAACGCCGGATGACAGCAGGTGAAGATCAACCGGAGCCGGTCGTCCTCGATGGCACCGATCGACTCGGTTGGGGCATTGTCGAATACCATCTGAGCCTCCTTGTGCCTGGTGTCGGGCGAGTGCTACATCCAGATCGGGCGCCTCCCACACCGAGACACCGGCGAGGTACTCCTTCGACTCCACGAAGAGTCCGTCGCTGATCACCGGCTGCTCGCCCCGGTTGTCGATGACCGTGGCGGCGTCGATGTCCGCGAGTCCGCCCGCGAACACCCAGTAGCCGTCGGCGATGAGACGCTCCTAACGCCTCCGTATCACTGCGGGCCCGCAGGATGCGCGAGGTCGTAGGCGAGGGAGGTCTTCGCCGGGACGACCATGCGCCAGGCATCGACGACGAGCTCGCGGGCCTCGACCGGCTCAAGGACCGCAAGATCGGCGTGGACCCAGTTGAAGCGCAGATCTGACTCCGAGGGCATCTGGAACTTGCGCGGATTCCCCTCGACGAGTGCTGCCCGCTCCTCCTTGGGGAAGGCGAATCCCATCACGCTCTCGTCGAGGGAGAACGCGACGTAGACCATCTGACCGACGCGGAACTTCAATCGCCCGCGAACGTAGGCATGATAGGAGCGCTCCAACTCTGCGCCCAGCGCCTGAACGTCGTCGATGACCGCCACGTCTAGCGTCTCGTGGGTGCTTTCGACACGGAGCGATCCGTGATTGGCGAATGGAACGTTGTGCGGTCAAGCTTCACAGCCGTATCTCCTCAGGCCTTCACGTACCCGCGCGCCTCGACGATCCTGCCGTAGCGGATGCGGATGAGATTCACGCCGCGGACCCAGTCGTCCCGTTCCCCAGCGCAGGATCCACGGTATGCCTCGTATCGAACGGCATACGGCAGAAATCTGTCGATCAGAAAGTTGCGTAGTTGGGCCGGCCAGTGGGCCGATAAGTCTGAATCATCACTCCCTTGGAATCGGAACGCGAGTCGACCAGGTTCATCGCGATATCTCGACCTGAGTCTGCGAATAGGCGGGCCCCCTGCCCCAGGACCACGGGGACGATGATGAGTTCCATTTCGTCGACGAGGCCCTTCTCGAGGAGCCACTGAATGAGCCGACTGCTTCCGTGTACCTGCAGTTCGCCGTCCCCGCTCGCTTTCAGTTCCGTCACGGCAGCGAAGAGTTCGTCACCAAGGACTGCCGTGTTTGCCCATTCCGGTTCCGTCAGCGTTCTGGATGCCACGTACTTCGGCTTCGAGTTCAAGGCCACCCCGATCGGGTGCCGTTTCAGATCCTCGATGGTACCCCAGAAATCGAGGAGAATGTCGTATGTTCGGCGGCCGAAGAGGAACGCGTCGGCGCGCTGGAACGTCGCGGAAATGTGATCGCGGGTCGTGTCGTCACCCGCTCCCCTCGCCCATCCACCGCGTTCGAATCCACCCTCGCGGTCTTCGACAGTTGGGCCGCCATTCCCCTGAGTCACTCCGTCAAGAGTGAGCTGCGTGATCGTCATAAGTTTCATCGGTTCTCCCTAACTTCGGCACCCACACATCGGCGCCCTTCACCAACTCAACGAACGACTCCGCCCGAATCCGACACCATGCGAAAAAAACATCCAGACAAGAAGTCTCACGGCGAGCGATGCACGACCCGGCCGTCCTGCTACACGTCTACGCCCACCCCAATAAGGAGCGACTGGCCCAGGCCGGCGATACGCTCTTCGGCGACCCCGAGGAAAGTTGATCCCACCGTCCGTTGACCACGTCTTGGCCACTCGGCGGCATTGGCCACCCGGGCGAGGCAGGAGGAGGTATCAGAAAATGCCTCTGAACTGTACAAACATTGCGGACCTAGTGGGACGATATTCGAACCGTGCTGAGCTGCGGAAACTCGAGGCGGTAGGCGCGGATGCCGAGGCCGACCACGACGCGCACCTTCCACGCGCAAACGGTCGCCCCGACGACGGACTGTGCCACCGACACCACCGCAACTGGAGAGGCGCCTCACCCCCCGCCCAGACTGAAGAACTCATCCAGGCCGGCATCCGCCACAACTTCGCCCGACCGCCACGGATTGCCGACGAGTGCGGGCGATCAAGATCCGTGCGGGCCGCACAGACTCAGCCCGATGGACCAACCACTTCCACTCCGTGGATCCGTGCTGCCTTCTGCATCCCGTCGTCCAGCGTCATCAATGGATAGGCAAGACGTTGAGCCAACGCGATATACCCGGCGTCGGCGTAGGTGGCGTTGTCGACCACCCCGACAGCGGCGACCGAATCCACCGGCTCGCGAATTCGCTCCACGGGATGGGTGCTGAACGCAGCTATCAGTTCACGCGCCTGATCGAACTCGAGTTCACCACGGCGTGCCAGTCGAATGAGCGCGGATCCCACTTCGAAGTCGACATGTGGCGGGGAGACGCATCCAGCGATACGAATTCGGTCCACGTAGCCCGATGGCAGCGCCCCTCGTAGCAGATCGACCCACACCGAGGCATCGACGACGATCACTCGTCCCCCCGGTCGGAATCGTCCCGGATCTCACGCACCACTTCGGCACTGGATATCGTTGCGCGACCGGTGATCCCGATCCGCTGCTGCGTCTGCTGCAACTTCTCGTCCCACGTAGCGATGGCTCGCCGCTGCAACTCACGCCTGACGTCGGCAGCCATCAAGTCACGCAGGTACGCCGATACCGACTTGTGCTCCGCACTGGCCTTCTCCGCGATCACCGCGGCCACGTCATCAGGCACGTCGCGCACTTGAACGGTCGCCATAGCCGCGCCTCCATCCACATGCATTAATTCATGCACAGAATAGCCTGCATTTGCGGATAGGGACCACCCTCACCGCATCGTCGTCAGCCAGAACACGAGATTTTCGATGCGGACTGCGGACCAGATTGCCGCCGCCTTTGAGAAGAATAGGCACTCGACAGTGTTCGAAACACAGTCTGCAGAGCATGGAAAGGCCCTTGATCCGCCTGGACAGATCAAGGGCCGGTTGTGGGCGCAGAGGGGTTCGAACCCCCGACCGCTGGTGTGTAAAACCAGAGCTCTACCACTGAGCTATACGCCCGGACTTCACCGGCCGGGCGGGCGGTGAAGTTTGGTGTCTGCCGTGCGATTCCGGGGTGGCCGGAATCTCGAGCGGCGATTCAAGAATCTAACGTAGTGAGCGCTTTCTCCCAAGCCGCCTGGTCACGGGGTTCTCCGGGGCCGTTCATCTCGGCGAAGCGGATGATTCCGTCCTTGTCGATGACGAAGGTGCCGCGGTTGGGGAACCCGGTCTTGTCGTTGAAGACACCGTAGGTCTGGGTGACCGCGCCGTGCGGCCAGAAGTCGGACAACAGGGGGAAGGTGTAGCCCTGTTCGGCCGCCCAGATCTTGTGGGTGGGCGGCGGGCCGACGGAGATGGCGAGGATCTCGGCGTTGTCGTTCTGGAACTTCGGCAACTCGTCACGAACCTTGCAGAGTTCGCCCTGACAGATGCCGGTGAACGCCAGCGGGTAGAACACGATCAGGACGTTCTTGCTGCCCCGGTAATCGGACAGGCTCACGTCCTGGTTGTTCTGATCCTTCAACGTGAAATCCGGTGCGGCCGTGCCTACTTCGAGTGGCATGCGCAGTCCTCCTGTCTTCGACGGCGGGCTGTTCCCGAACTCGGTGGCCGCCCCTGCGAAACTGTAGTCACGCGATGGATCAGCGCTGTTTCGAGGGCGTCTTCGGCTGCATCAGCTTGGTGCCTGTCCAGATGCCGAGACTCACCGGAGTGGTTGATGTCAGCCCCGCGGTGGGAGCCGATTCGGCGATCTCACTGGGGTCGACATGGCCGGGCTCACCGGTCTTGGGGGTCAATACCCACACCACCCCGTCTTCGGCGAGCGGCCCGATGGCGTCCATCAGCTCGTCGACCAGATCACCATCGCCGTCGCGCCACCACAGCATGACGACGTCGATGACTTCGTCGGTGTCCTCGTCGAGCAGCTCGGATCCGATCTCCTCCTCGATCGACGAACGTAGTTCATCCGAGGTGTCTTCGTCCCAGCCCAGCTCCTGAACCACCATTCCGTGAGCAATGCCAAGCTTCTCTGCGTAGTTCTGCGCGTCCGCCGCGGCGACCACGGTGGTGTCCTCCTCAACTCCCGACAACAGATAGTTGCAAGCGAACATGGTTATCGGCCGCAACGCAAGCCGATCCGGCTAAATTACCTCCGAAATGTCTCGGATGAATGCTTCACCCCGAACCGTACACACCCACCCGGCAGGGCCCTGAGCGGCCAGAATGCCCCTATCGAGCGGGGCATGCTGTCCGGACGGCATTGAGTGCGTCATTGACTCGTTTGCTGGCGTCGTTGAGCGTGCCGACGGGCGAGGTGTAGGTCATCTTGCGCGATTCGCCCCCCAATTCGCGTGCGGCGTTGACGTATTCGGTGAGCTTCTGCGACAGCTCCGGCGGTAGTGAGTCACCGGCGCCGGACACCCGGCCCTCGACGGTTCCGGCGGCATCCTCGAGCGTCTGCGCGGCGGCGTCGCGCTTGGCGTCCTGGTCCGGCGCGTTCGCATCGTGGGCGTCGACGAAGTCGTTGTATTTTGTCACCGCCGGACCGGTGGTCTCGCGGAACGGGGTGCAGTTGTCACCGATCGCCTTCGTCTGCGCGGCAGCCTTTTTCGACGAGGCGGCCGCCGCCGACGACGAGGCCATCTCGGTTCGATACGCCGCGGCGTCGGTCTGGTTCACCGTCGCGGTTCCCTGGACGGCGGTGGAACAGCCAGCCACCACCAGCCCCGTGCCGACCGCAAAGGCCGCGCACATCAGTCCGAACCCACGTGGGTTCAGCAGTTTCATCGTCCTCCCCGCTTCTTCGAGCAGTTCGAAAAGAATGTCGTTCGGCCCATCGGGCACCCCAGCCTAATGGGTCAGCGCCTGGAGGCGGCAACGAAGTGTTACCACGCAGGGCGCCCCATCCGGCTGCGGACAATGCAGCCTAGGGAACGGTACTGGATTTGCGGCTGACATGATGACCTGGGACGCATCATCGACAAGGATGTGATGTGCGCCCCAAACCGTGAGCGACGGATGGCCCGCACACCAGCGCGGCCGTCCGGGGTTAGAGCCATCAGCTTGTCCACCCCCTGTACGAGGAGCATTGATTTTGACCGACCTGATGCACCCGATTTCGTCAAGTTCTGCATCCGACCCCGCGAACAGCAACGGTGCCGCCGACAACCAACCGGCGCCCGCTCGACCTGCGGCGCGGGTGCGCGTGATCCGCGAGGGGGTGGCGTCATACCTACCGGACATCGACCCGGAGGAGACGAGCGAGTGGCTCGACTCCTTCGATGACATGCTCGAGCGCGAGGGCCCCGGCCGCGCGCGTTATCTGATGCTGCGCCTACTCGAGCGCGCCGGTGAACGTCACGTCACCATCCCGGCGTTGACCTCCACCGACTATGTCAACACCATTCCCACCGAGAACGAGCCCTGGTTCCCCGGCGACGAGGAGGTCGAGCGCCGTTACCGGGCCTGGATCCGCTGGAACGCCGCGGTCATGGTGCACCGCGCGCAGCGGCCGGGAATCGGTGTGGGCGGCCACATCTCGACCTACGCGTCCTCCGCGGCGCTGTACGAGGTCGGATTCAATCACTTCTTCCGTGGTAAGGACCATCCCGGCGGTGGCGACCAGATCTTCATCCAGGGTCACGCCTCCCCCGGTGTCTACGCCCGTGCCTTCCTCGAGGGCCGCCTGACCGAGCAGCAGCTCGACGGGTTCCGCCAGGAGTACAGCCACGGCGGTCCGGGCAAGGGCCTGTCGTCGTATCCGCATCCGCGGCTGATGCCCGACTTCTGGGAATTCCCCACCGTCTCCATGGGCCTCGGCCCGATGAATGCCATCTACCAGGCGCGATTCAACCACTACCTGCACGATCGCGGTATCAAGGACACCTCCGATCAGCATGTGTGGGCGTTCCTGGGCGACGGCGAGATGGACGAGCCGGAGTCGCGCGGCCTGATCCAGGTCGCGGCCAACGAGGCTCTGGACAATCTGACCTTCGTCATCAACTGCAATCTGCAGCGGCTCGACGGCCCGGTACGCGGTAACGGCAAGATCATCCAGGAACTGGAGTCGTTCTTCCGCGGCGCCGGCTGGAACGTCATCAAGGTGATCTGGGGCCGGGAGTGGGACGCGCTGCTGGGCGCCGACCGCGACGGTGCGCTGGTCAACCTGATGAACTCCACTCCCGACGGCGACTACCAGACCTACAAGGCCAACGACGGGGCCTACGTCCGCGAGCACTTCTTCGGCCGCGATCCGCGCACCAAGGACCTGGTGAAGGATCTGACCGATCAGCAGGTCTGGAATCTCAAGCGCGGCGGCCACGACTACCGCAAGATCTACGCGGCCTACGCGGCGGCGCTGTCGCATCAGGGCAAGCCGACGGTGATCCTGGCCAAGACCATCAAGGGTTACGGCCTGGGCAAGCACTTCGAGGCCCGCAACGCCACGCACCAGATGAAGAAGATGACCCTCGATGATCTGAAGGCGTTCCGCGACGTGCAGCGCATTCCGATCACCGACGCCCAGCTCGAGGCCGATCCGTATCTGCCCCCGTACTACCACCCGGGGATGGATTCGCACGAGATCGGCTACATGCTGGACCGGCGGCAGTCACTGGGCGGCTACCTGCCCGAACGGCGTTCGGCGGCCAAACCGCTGCAGCTGCCCGGTGACGCGCCCTACGCCTCGGTGCGCAAGGGTTCGGGAAAGCAGAGCGTCGCGACCACGATGGCGTTCGTGCGGCTGATGAAGGAACTGCTGCGCGACAAGAACATCGGTAACCGGATCGTGCCGATCATCCCGGACGAGGCCCGCACCTTCGGTATGGACTCATGGTTCCCCTCGCTGAAGATCTACAACCGCAACGGCCAGCTCTACACCTCGGTCGACGCGGAACTGATGCTGGCCTACAAGGAGAGCTCGATCGGCCAGATTCTGCACGAGGGCATCAACGAGGCCGGTTCCACGGCGTCGTTCACCGCGGCCGGCACCTCGTACGCCACCCAGGGCGAGCCGATGATCCCGCTCTACATCTTCTATTCGATGTTCGGGTTCCAGCGCACCGGCGACGGGCTGTGGGCCGCGGCCGATCAGCTGGCCCGCGGATTCGTACTCGGTGCGACCGCCGGACGGACCACGCTCACCGGTGAGGGGCTGCAGCACAACGACGGTCACTCGCTGCTGCTGGCGTCGACCAATCCGGCGGTGGTGGCCTACGACCCGGCCTTCGCCTTCGAGATCGCGCATATCGTGCGCGACGGCCTGCGCCGGATGTACGGCGGCGGGCGCCCACAGCTGGGCCCCGGCGGCACCCTGGCCTCGGAGATGCCGGGCACCCATCCGGTGCCGCACGAGGACACCTTCGGCGGCGAGAACATCTTCTACTACATCACTCTGTACAACGAGCCGTATCAGCAGCCGGCCGAGCCGGACGACCTCGACGTCGAGGGCCTACTGAAGGGCATCTACCTCTACCGCCGCGGCGGGGAGGGTGCGGTACGCGCCCAGATTCTGGTCGCGGGCGTGACGATGCCCGATGCGCTGCGCGCCCAGGAGCTGCTGGCCGGCGAGTGGGGTGTGCAGGCGGATGTCTGGTCGGTGACCTCGTGGAGTGAGCTGCGCCGGGAGGCGCTGGCCAAGGAGATCCACACGCTGCGCCACCCCGAGGCCGAGACCGGTCTCCCCTATGTGACGCAGGTGCTGTCGCAGGCACAGGGGCCCGTGGTGGCCGCCTCCGACTGGATGCGCGCGGTGCCGGATCAGATCCGCAAGTGGGTTCCCGGCGACTACACCACCCTGGGTACCGACGGATTCGGATTCTCCGACACCCGTCAGGCGGCCCGGCGGGTGTTCAACGTCGATGCCGAATCCATCGCTCTCGCGGCGCTGGAGGCCCTCGGCCGCACCGGCGGAATCGACCCGGCGGTGGTCGCGCAGGCCGCGGCCCGCTACCGCATCGATGATGTGGACGCGGCGCCGAAGTCGGTGAGCACCGACGAATAACTCGCATGACCCCGCGGGGCGCGATCGGACAGGGTCCGCCGGACACCGATCGCGCCCCGTTCCAGGCGGGCACCTCGGGCGCGACATCGCGTCCCTACCGGGGGCTTGCAGACTCCCACCAGCGCGATGACGGAACATTGAACCGTGGAACGTAAACCGCCGCGGCCCCGCCGGGTTTCCGAGGGGTCGTCCGAGCATGAGGTCTACCTGCCGACCGGTGCGCTGTCGCCCAATCGGCAAAACCGTGATCCGCTGCCGGACACCCTGCTCAAAAGGGTGAAGCAGTTCTCCGGGCGGCTGTCCACCGAAGCCATCGGCTCGATGGAGGATCGGCTGCCGTTCTTCGGCGATCTGGACGCCGCCCAGCGGGCGGGCGTGCAGATGCTGGTGCAGACCGCGGTGGTGAATTTCCTGGAGTGGTTGCAGGATCCGGAAAGCGATATCCGCTTCAGTCTCGACGCCTTCCAGGTGATCCCGCAGGATCTGGCCCGCCGGCTGACCCTGCGCCAGACCGTGGACATGGTCCGGGTCGCGATGGAGTTCTTCGAGCAGTGGCTGCCGGCGCTGGCTCGCAACGATCGGCAACTGGTGGCGCTGACCGAGGCGGTGCTGCGCTACGGCCGCGAACTGGGTTTCGCGGCTGCCTCGGTCTACGCCAGCGCGGCCGAATCACGCGGGGCCTGGGACACCCGGCTGGAGGCCCTCGTCGTCGACGCGGTGGTGCGCGGCGATACCGGTCCGGAGATGCTGTCGCGGGCGGCCACCCTGAACTGGGATGCCACCGCCCCGGCCACCGTGCTGGTCGGCACTCCTCCGAAAGATCAAGTGGCCGTGGTGAGTTCGGTGCACACCAGCGCCGCCCGGCACGGCCGCGCGGCGCTGGCAGTCGTGCAGGGCTCGCGGCTGGTGATGGTGGTCAGCGGCAATCTCGGCGATACCGGCTACCCCTCGCCGTTCCTGCAGGACCTGCTCGGCGAGGCCTTCTCCGAGGGCCCCGTGGTGATCGGTCCGACCATGCGGGCGCTGTCGGTCGCACATGTCAGCGCGGTGGAGGCGATGGCGGGAATGGAGGCCGTGGTGGGCTGGCGGGCCGCGCCGCGACCGGTGCACGCGGCCGAATTGCTGCCCGAACGAGCCCTGCTCGGCGACCGGGCTGCGGTCGAGGCTCTCAACGAGTATGTTGTGCTACCGTTGGCCGCCGCCGGGTCGGCTCTGTCGGACACTCTCGACGCCTATCTCGATTGCGGTGGAGCAGTCGAGACTTGTGCACGACAGCTGTTCGTTCATCCAAATACGGTCCGCTACCGACTCAAGCGAATCGCCGAAGTCACCGGCCGTGATCCGATGAATCCTCGTGATGCCTACGTGCTCCGAATCGCGGCCACACTAGGTCGTTTGACACGAACCCGTAACGAACCGTCAACATCTGCCCCAGATGACTCATCCGTACCTTTTTCGGAAGATCGGCTGTAACGCATCCGGGCAATCGGTCGATCCGGACAACCCACATGGTCTTTTGTGGGGTCCGCACAAAAGCGGTCCGCAAGCTTCATCGGCGTCGACATCTCCTCAGAGCCCTCTTACGGTGTTTTGTTAGAGAGGTGATCGCGTTGTTCGCCCCAGGACAGGGCTCCCAGACACCCGGCATGCTCGCGCCATGGCTCGACCTTCCCGGCGCGCGTGACCGTATCGAATTGTGGTCCAAGGCCGCCGGCCTGGATCTGCTGCAGCTCGGTACCACGGCCACGGCGGAGGAGATCACCGATACCTCGGTGACCCAGCCGCTGGTGGTCGCCGCCGCACTGCTGGCTTTCGCCGAGATCCCGCACAATTCGGTTCCGGCCGATACGATCGTCGCCGGACATTCGGTCGGCGAGCTCGCCGCCGCAGCCATCGCCGGCGTCATCACTCCCGATGACGCGGTGAAACTCGCCGCGATTCGCGGCGCGGAGATGGCCAAGGCGTGTGCGCTGGTACCGACCGGCATGTCCGCCGTGCTCGGTGGCGAGGAAGCCGCCGTGCTCGACCGGCTCGCCGAACTCGATCTCACTCCGGCCAACCGCAATGCGGCCGGGCAGATCGTGGCGGCAGGCCGATTGGACGCGTTGGCGGAACTCGCCGCGAATCCGCCCGAGAAAGCGCGTGTTCGTGCCTTGCCCGTCGCCGGGGCCTTCCACACCTCGTTCATGGCACCTGCCCAGGACGCGGTGGCCGAGGCCATATCCCAGATGATCCCCGACGAGCCGACCCGGACACTGTTGTCGAACTTCGACGGCAAGCCGGTGACCTCGGGTGCCGATGCCATCGAAAAGCTCGCGGCACAGGTGACCCGGCCGGTCCGGTGGGATCTGTGCACCGAAACCGTTCGTACGGCCGGAGTCACCGCGGTGGTCGAGCTGCCACCGGCCGGAACTCTGGTCGGCATCGCCAAACGGGAGCTCAAGGGCACCCCCGGTCTGGCGATGAAGACCCCCGAGAACATCCCCGCGTTTGTCGAGCTGTCGGCAACCGGTTAGCTTTCCTCCCGGCCCGCAGTGTTGCGGCCGCGAGCGGGTAGGCGAAACGTTCGTCCACCTCGTACCGAAGAAATAATCGGACCTCCGAAACAAATCGGACCGACGAAAGAACAAGAAGGGAGCCACGAAGTGGCCGCTCTGACCCAGGAACAGATCGTCGAAGAGATCGGCAAGATCATCGAAGAGGTGACCGGTATCGAGCCCTCCGAGGTCACGATCGACAAAGCCTTCGTCGACGACCTGGACATCGACTCGCTGTCGCTGGTCGAGATCGCCGTGCAGCTGGAAGACCAGTACGGGGTGAAGATCCCGGACGAGGATCTCGCCAGCCTGAAGACCGTGGGTGACGCGGTCAACTACATCCAGAAGCTCGAGGCCGAGAACTCCGAGGCGGCCGCAGAGCTCAAGGCCAAGTTCGGCTCCGGCGAGTAAAGGGCCGGTACCGTGACCACTCCTTCCACCTTGAACGGGAACTTCCCGAACGTAGTCGTCACCAGTCTCGCGGCGACCACGTCGATCGCCGGTGACGTCGATGCGACGTGGAAGGGACTCCTCAACGGCGAGAGCGGTATCGACGTTCTCGAGGATTCCTTCATCGAGGAATACGACCTCCCGGTTCGCATCGGCGGCCACCTGAAGGTTTCGCCGGACACACTGCTCAGCCGAGTCGAGATCCGCCGTATGGCTTATGTCGAGCGGCTGGCCACGGTGCTCGGCCGCGAGGTGTGGAAGAACGCCGGCAGCCCCGAGGTCGACACCGAGCGCCTGGGCGTGGCGATCGGCACCGGTCTCGGTGGCGGCGACGCGCTCATCGACTCGGTGGACAAGCTGAAGAATGGTGGCTATCGCAAGATCTCGCCGCTGGCCGTTCAGATGGTCATGCCGAACGGGCCGTCCGCTGTCGTTGGTCTGGAACTCCAGGCCAAGGCGGGAGTGGTCACCCCGGTTTCGGCGTGTTCGTCGGGATCGGAAGGCATCGCCAACGCGTGGCGGATGATCGTCATGGGTGACGCCGACATGGTTGTCACCGGCGGTGTCGAGGGCTTCATCTCCGATGTCCCGATCGCTGCGTTCTCCATGATGCGTGCGATGAGCACCCGCAACGACGACCCCAAGGGCGCGTCGCGGCCGTTCGACAAGGATCGTGACGGCTTCGTCTTCGGCGAGGCCGGCGCTCTGATGGTCGTCGAGACCGAGGAGCATGCCAAGGCGCGCGGAGCCACCATCCACGCTCGCCTGCTGGGTGCCGGTATCACCTCCGACGGCTTCCATCTGGTCGCCCCGGATCCCACGGGTGCCGGCGCGGCGCGTGCGATGCAGCGCGCCATGCAGACTGCCGGACTGCAGAAGTCCGACATCACGCATATCAACGCACATGCGACCGCAACCCCGATCGGGGACACCGCGGAAGCGAACGCGATCCACAAGGTGCTGGGAAGCCAAGCCGCCCACACCTCGATTTACGCGCCCAAGTCCGCCCTGGGCCACTCGATCGGCGCCGTGGGTGCCCTCGAGTCGGTGCTCACAGTGCTCAGCATCCGTGACGGCATTGTGCCGCCCACGCTGAACCTGGAGAACCAGGATCCGGAGATCGACCTGGATGTCGTGCACGGCGAGGCTCGTCGCCAGGACATCGAGTACGCGATCAACAACTCGTTCGGATTCGGCGGCCACAATGTGGCGCTGGCATTCGGGCGGTACTGATCCGGCTCGGTCGACAACGTAGGTCGGCAACTTCAGCGAATCCCGGTGGGGCTTGGATCCCCTCCGAAGCCCCACCGGGACTTCATCTTCGCAGCCGCGTCAGCGACTCCATGTCTTTCTAGGAGACAACGCGATGACCATCACGGCCCCCGCGCATGCGAACGCCTCGGCCGATCCTCGTGATCCCCTGGGCCGGTTGCAGCGCTTCTTCGATCCCGGAACGGTCCTTCCCCTGCACCCCCGCGACAAGTCCGGCGTGCTGGCGGCCATCGGCGAGGTAGACGGTGTGCGCACCGTGGCCTACTGCTCGGACGCGACCGTAATGGGCGGCGCCATGGGCGTCGACGGCTGCAAGCACATCGTCAACGCGATCGATACCGCGATCGACGCTCACATCCCCGTCGTCGGAATCTGGCATTCCGGCGGTGCGCGGCTGGCCGAGGGCGTCGAGGCACTGCATGCCGTCGGTACTGTATTCGAGGCCATGGTCCGCGCATCGGGCCTGGTCCCCCAGATTTCGGTGGTTGTCGGCTTCGCCGCCGGTGGTGCCGCCTACGGTCCCGCGCTGACCGATGTCGTCATCATGGCGCCCGAGGGCCGGGTCTTCGTGACCGGACCGGATGTGGTCAAGTCGGTCACCGGTGAGAACGTCGACATGGCCACCCTCGGTGGCCCGGACACACACGGCAAGAAGTCCGGTGTCTGCCATATCGTCGCCCACGACGAGAACGACGCGATGCACCGCGGCCGGCGTCTGGTGTCGATGTTCGCCGAACAGGGCGAATTCGATCAGTCCGCCGCCGAACATGGCGATGTCGATCTCAAGGCCATGCTGCCGGCTTCGGCCAAGCGCGCCTACGACGTCAAGCCGGTGGTGCGCGAACTGCTCGACAAGATCCCCTCCCCGGACGGCGAGGACGAATCCTCCTTCGAGGAGATGCAGGGCGGATACGCGCGCAGCATCGTGACCGGTCTGGGCCGCCTCGGCGGTCGCACGGTCGGCGTGCTGGCCAACAACCCGCTGCGCATGGGCGGCTGCCTCACCAGCGAATCCGCCGAGAAGGCAGCACGTTTCGTGCGGTTGTGCAACTCCTTCGGCATTCCGATGGTCGTCATCACCGACGTCCCCGGCTACCTGCCCGGGGTCGGGATGGAATGGGAGGGTGTGGTGCGCCGCGGCGCGAAACTGCTGCACGCCTTCGCCGAAGCGCGCATCCCGCGGGTGACACTGGTGACCCGAAAGATCTACGGCGGCGCCTATATCGCGATGAACGCCCGCGCACTGGGCGCGACGGCGGTGTACGCCTGGCCGGAGGCCGAGGTCGCCGTGATGGGCGCCAAGGCCGCGGTCGGGATCCTGCACAAGAAGGCCATCGCCAAGGCTCCGGAATCCGAGCGGGAGGCGCTGATCAATCGGCTCACCGCAGAGCATGAGGCCATCGCCGGCGGCGTCGGCCGGGCGGTGTCGATCGGTGTCGTCGACGAGATCATCGATCCGGCCAAAACCCGTTCCACGGTCGCGGCGGCGCTCGCCTCCGCACCGGCACGCCCCAGCCACAACAAGAACATTCCGCTGTAGGCGGTTTCGGCAACGACAGGAACGGGCGGTCCGCGACGGACCGCCCGTTCCTGTCGTATCCGGGCGGATACTCCCGTATCGGATTCGGCCGATCGAGGATTCCCATCGACGGGACCCCCCAATGTTGGGGAGAGACCGATCCGCGCCGAGACTGGGATGCGATCCGGCCGGCGAATCGCGCTGCCGGTCCGGCGATCACCGAGGAGGCGGGTATGGACCGGCAGGAGCGTGAGGAATTGCGGTCGGCCAACAGTGGGCTGCGTCGACAGGTCGACAATATGCTCGATGCGTTCGAACAGCAGCAGGGTCGGCTCGGTGAGGTATGCCGGCAGCTCGAATCGCTGCGGGTACAGGCCAGTTCACCGGATCAGGCGGTCGAGGTGACGGTGGACGGCAGCGGGGTGCTGACCGATCTGCAGCTGACGAGCTGGGCCATGCGCACCTCACCGGAGAAACTGGCGAGTTCGATCGTGGCGACCGTGCAGGCGGCGGCACAGGCGGCGCAGCAACAGGGCGATGCTCTCACCGCACCGGTCGTCGCCGATCTGGACGAGATCGGAGATCTGCCCGATGTGCTGCCGGGGGCGGCGAGCCTGCGAGATATTCGCTCGTTCTTCGCCGGCCAGGGCGCGACACCCGAGACCGAGTAGTCCCGGCAGCCGATCAGCCGACGTCGCGACGCAGCCAGGTGACCTCGGCGCCCTCACCGCCGGTGCGGAAGGGTTCGAGCTGATCGTCCCAGGCGGTGCCGAGGGCGCGATCGATATCCGCCGAGATATCACCGTGTCGTCCGCGAGCGGCGCGGACGATTTCACGCAGGCGCATTTCGCCGACCATCACATCACCGTTGGCGCTCATCGCGCCCGACCACAACCCGAGGCCGGGGACGAAGCTGTAACGCTCGCCGTCGACCCCTTCGGAGGGATCTTCGGTGACTTCGAAATGCAGTAGGGGCCAATCCCGCAACGCACCGGCAATTCGCCCGGCGGTGCCCACCGGGCCCATCCAGTCGGTGGTTGCGCGCAGTTGTCCCGCGGCCGCGGGTTGCGCGGTCCAGCGCAGGGATGCCGGTGATTTGAGCGCGGAAGAGAGAGTCCATTCGATGTGCGGGCACAGCGCGGCCGGTGACGCGTGGATGTAGACCACACCACCCGTCACATCCGCGAACTGATCAGATGCGCGCACCTGTACACCTCCAGCCTCGACGTCGGACGTCTTCCCCAACATCCCGCCGAGCTCAGGCGATGCCCGAGTTTACTGGAGTGCCCGGTGTTACGGCTGTTACTTTACTGCCGTGTCGCGAATCCGCTGGATATCCGCGATGACCGCATCACTGAGCGTGGGCCACACGGCCCGGGCCCAATCCCCGAAATTCTCATCGCTCAATGCCACACACGCCACTCCTGTCCGCGGGTCCACCCACACGAAGGTGCCCGACTGCCCGAAGTGACCGTAGGTCTGCGGCGAGTTGGCTCCCCCCGTCCAATGCGGAGTCTTGTGGTCGCGGATCTCGAATCCCAGACCCCAATCATTGGGGCGCTGGGAACCGTATCCGGGAAGGACCCCGCCGACACCGGGGAATTGCACGGTGGTTGCCTCGGCGAGGGTCGCGGCGGATACCAGTTCCGGGTTCAGCAATTCACCGGCGAAACAAAGCAGATCGCGCACTGTCGAGCGGGCGGCATGGCCGGCCGAGCCGGCCAAGATCGAGGATTTCATTCCGAGTGGCTCGAATACCGCCTCGCGCAGATAATCAGGAAACTCGATTCCGGTTTCGCGGGTGAGGAACTCGGCCAGCACCTCGAATCCGGCACTCGAATAGATCCGGCGCTGTCCCGGTTCGGACAGGATCACCGTGGTGTCGAAGGCCAGTCCGGAGGTGTGCGCCAGCAGATGGCGAACGGTGGAACCGGGCGGTCCGGCGGGCCGGTCCAGTTCGATCGCGCCCTCCTCGACCGCGACCAGGACCGCGTAGGCGGCAAGGGGTTTGGTCACCGAGGCGAGTGCGAAGACCCGGTCGATATCGCCCTCGGTGCCGATGACGCCGCTCGCATCGACAACGCCGGCGGCGGCGTGCCGGACGGGCCATTCGCGAATCTGCTCCAGTGCTCGCACGGCACCGAGCCTACGAGAGCATCGCGGTGGGGCTGCCCCCAGGGGCGATACGGCGCGAGCCCCGGACGACGTCGCGTCGAGCTCTGCGGTGATGACCGTTACCATCGGTTGCACTATGGGCGAGGTTGCACAGGTTCACGGTGAAGTGGCCGACGGATTCGGGCCGGTCGCAGACGCATTTCGACGCAACTTCGCCCATCTCGGCGAAATCGGCGCGGCCGTCGCGGTCTACGACGGCGATCGGCCGGTGGTGGACCTGTGGGCGGGGTTCCGGGATCGGCGGCGTACACAACCGTGGGAGCGCGACACCATGGTCCCGGTATTCTTCTCGACGAAGGGCATGACGGCGTTCGTCGTCGCGAGCGCGGTGTCCCGCGGCGAGCTGGATTACCGGGCGCCGGTCGCGAAGTACTGGCCGGAGTTCGCCGCGCACGGCAAGGAATCGATCACCGTGCGGCAGTTGCTCGACCATCGCGCGGGATTGCCTGTACTGGACCGCGTGGTGCGACTGACGGATATGGCCGATCGGGATCGGCTCGCGGAGATCCTCGCGGATCAGAAACCCTTGTGGAGTCCTGGCACCCGGCAGGGCTACCACCCGATCACGGCGGGGCTGTATCAGGGTGAGCTGATCCGGCGGGTGGATTCGGGACATCGCGGTATCGGGCAGATCTTCGCCGAGGAATTCGCCGGCCCGCTCGATCTGGATTTCTTCATCGGCCTGCCGGAGCGGGAATCGCTGGACCGGGTCGCGGCGCTGTCGGCCACCACGGGCCTGGATCTCGTGCGCTACGAGCGAGATGTGCCGCTGCGCATCGCGATCCAGATGATGCTGCGCCGCGGCCTCACCTACCGGGCCCTGAGCAGTCCGCGCACCGGTGCGCCCGAGCGCGCGACGCGACGGGAGTTCCTGGGCGTCGAGAGTCCGGCGGCGGGCGGTGTGGGAACCGCGCGTTCGCTGGCGCGGGTCTACGGGGCGGCGGCCGGGCGTACCGGCGAATTGCCCATCGCGCCCGGCATTCTGGATCGGCTGGCCTCCGCCGATACCGTCGACGATGTACCGCCCGATGATCTGGTGTTGCTGACCCGCAGCCGCTACCACCTGGGTTTCCGCAAGTCCTGCGGCAGTTTCCGGTTCGGCAGCGACAAACGCGCCTATGGCACCACCGGCTACGGCGGATCGTTCGGGTTCGCCGATCCGGCGACGGGGCTGGGCTTCGGCTATGCGATGAACCGGCTCGGCACCGCGGTCCTCGACGACGCCCGGGCCCGCACGATCCGCGAGGCGCTGTTGCGCTGCGGCTGATGTGGATCGCTGCCGATTCACCACCACTGAGGATCAGCGCTTCGGTCTTGTTAACTCATTCGTCGCCGGCAGGTGACTCGGTGTGCGCGCAAGTCGCACAGACTGTCCGAGCCGGACGGCGGAGAGAAAGCACTGATGCGAATGGTTATCGGACACACGCCGGCGCATGCGACCGGCTGCGACGGCACTCGGCACGATGACCGCGGACGCTTCGGCGCCTTCGGCGGCCGCTATGTTCCCGAGGGATTGATGGCCGCCCTCGAGGAAGTGGAGGACGCGCATCGGCGGGCGTGGGCGGACCCGGCCTTCCATCGGGAACTCGATGAACTGCTTCGCGATCGAGTGGGCCGGCCGACACTGCTGCACTCGGTGCCGCGGCTGGCACACGCTCTCGCGATCCCCGGCGTGCGGGTGTATCTCAAGCGGGAGGATATGGCGCACACCGGGGCCCACAAGATCAACAATGCGCTCGGACAGGGATTGCTGGCCGTGCGGATGGGCAAGACCCGGATCGTCGCGGAGACCGGAGCCGGGCAGCACGGTGTCGCGGTGGCCACCGTCTGCGCCATGCTCGGGCTGGCCTGCGTGGTCTACATGGGGGCCGACGATATGGCCCGGCAGCAGAGCAATGTGGTGCGGATGCGGCTGCTCGGCGCCGACGTGCGAGCGGTGCGCTCGGGCGATCGGCGCCTCAAGTCCGCGGTCACCGAGGCGGTGCGAGATTGGGTGGCGCATACCGGGGACACGCACTTCCTGTTCGGCACGGTCGCGGGACCCGCACCGTATCCGCGGATGGTGCGCGATCATCAGAGCCGCATCGGCATCGAGGCCCGGACCCAGCTGCTGGACCTGGCCGGGCGACTACCCGACCAGGTCATCGCCTGTGTCGGCGGCGGCAGCAATGCGGTCGGGATGTTCCATGCCTTCACCGGCGATTCCGGTGTACGGCTGGTCGGGGTGGAGGCGGGCGGGCGGGGTCCGCACACCGGCGACCACGCCGCGACCCTGAGCGCGGGAACACCGGGCGAGATGGACGGATCCTTCAGCTACGTCCTGCAGGACGGCGACGGGCAGATCGCCCGCACCCACAGCATCGCGGCCGGATTGGACTATCCGGGAGTGGGACCGGAGTTGAGCCACCTCAGGGATATCGGGCGCGTCGAGAATGCCGTCGCCACCGATTCGGTCGCGGTCCGCGGTCTGCACACGCTGTGCCGGACGGAGGGCATCATCACGGCGCTGGAATCCGCACACGCCGTGGGATATCTGCTGGAACTGGCCGAGCGCCACGAGATCGCCGAGAACGCGCTGATTCTGCTGTGCCTGTCCGGCCGCGGCGACAAGGATCTCGCCATCGCGGCCGGACTGCTGGGCGCGGGCTGACCACACCGGCTCACTCGATGAGCCGGTTGGCCTTCTCGAACAGTTCCAGGGTGATGGCGTGCAGGAAATCCCCGGTCTGCTTCGGCGCCTTCCCCGCGAAGGCACGCGCGTGCGTGCCCTCCAGCACGATGCCCAGTTTGAAGCAGGCCAGCACCGTGTACCAGGTGGCATGACCGAGATCGCGATCGGAGAAGTTCGCGTAGTGGGCGATCATCTCCTCGGCCGTCGGCAGGCCGCCCACCGCACCGAGTTTGCCGACCAGCGCGGCGCCGGTGGTGCCGGGTTCCGGGCGGGTGGCGATCTGCCAGCCCAGATCCAGCAGCGGATCACCGATGGTGGACATCTCCCAGTCGACCATCGCGGCGACCTCGGGGCCGTCGTAGGAGAACATCACGTTCGCGAGATGGCAGTCGCCGTGCAGGATGCCCGGCCGCCATTGCGCCGGGCGGTTGCGGTCCAGCCAGTCGCCCACCCGGTCCACGCCCGGGATCTGCGGTCCGGGATATCCGTCGTTGGCGCTGTAGGAATCGAGTTCGCCGAGCCAGCGCGGCACCTGGCGTTCCAGGAATCCGTCCGGCTTGCCGTAGTCGGCCAGCCCGAGCGCCTCGTAGTCGAGTGATCCGAGCCGGGCGATGGCCTCCACCGCCGACAGCCCCATCTGCCGCCGCACCTCCGGATCACCGGCGTGCAGTGCGGGCAGTTCGGTCTGCGGATTGAAGCCATCGATCGGTTCCATCAAATAGAAGACCGCGCCGATCACCGATTCCCCGGCCCCGGCGGCGATCACCCGCGGGGCGCGCACACCTGTGCCGTCCAGCGCGCCGAGCAGCCGCGATTCCCGGCGGATCACGTCATTGCTCTTGGGGCGCAGGTGTTTCGGGCCGCGGCGCAACACGAACTCGCGGCCGCCGCGGCGGAAACGCAGCATGATGTTCTGAGTGCCGCCGCCGAGCGATGCGACATCCTCGAAATCACCGCCGGGCAGGCCCTGCTGTTCCATCCACTCGCCGACGGCCGCGAAGTCCACGACCTCGCGTTCGACCTCGGCCGGTTGCACCACAGACATGCCCACATTGTGCACCACGAGCCCCCGGCAACTGAAGGCATACGCCCTCACTGCGTGGTTCGGAAAGGCCGATACGGTGAGGGCATGAGCACGACCCGGCCTCGGGATCCGGACGAGGCCAGCATCGACCACGCGACCGCCCCCGTGCGCACGCTGCTGGTCGACAACTACGACTCGTTCACCTACAACCTCCACCAGCTGCTCGGCGTGGTGAACGGGACCGCGCCCACCGTGATCCGCAACGACGAGATCGACGCGCTCGCGGCGCTGGACTTGGGCGGCTTCGACAATATCGTCATCTCCCCCGGCCCCGGACATCCCGGCAGCACAAGGGATTTCGGTATTTCGCGGACGTTGATCGAGACCGCGGAACTACCGCTACTGGGAGTCTGCCTCGGCCATCAGGGGATCGTGCTCGCGGCGGGCGGGCGGGTCGTTGCCGCGCCCGCGCCCCGGCACGGCTATCCGGATCGCATCACCCACGACGGGTCCGGCCTGTTCGCGGGGATTCCCCGCGATTTCCTGGCAGTCCGGTATCACTCGCTGTGCGCGGCCCAGCCGCTGCCCGACGCGCTGGCGATCACCGCGACCGCACCCGACGGTGTGGTGATGGGCGTGCGGCATCGCCGGCGCCCCCAGTGGGGCGTGCAGTTCCATCCGGAATCGATAGCCGGTGAATTCGGCGCGGAGCTGCTGCGGAACTTCGCGCGGCTCACCCGCGAGTGGACGGGGCCGAACCGAAGCTCCGGGGTCGCGGACGGAGCCCTGCCGACGCCGGTCGAGGTCACCGCTCGCCCGCCGGACGCCGCCACCGCCGCCGCGTGGCCCGATCCTGCCTCCGGCCCGCGCGGCGGCGAGACGGGACAACACTCGACGCGGACCCGGCCCGTCCGGGAATCGGCGACAACACGCGATCCGGAGGCGGTAACGGTCTCCGATGCCCGTACGCACGAGGCCGCGGAACCGCATGCGCCGGCCGAGCTCACGATCCTGCACGAGGTGATCGATCGGGCCGTCGATACGGAATCGGTTGTGCTGCGATTGTATCGGGATTCTCCGACCGCGTTCTGGCTCGACAGCGCGCATATCGAACCGGGGCTGGACCGGTTCTCGTTCATCGGGGACGCGGCGGGGCCGCTGGCGGAAGTCGTGCGGTATCGGGTCGGTGCGGGTTGTGTCGTCTCCGATCGCGACGGCGTGCGCACCGACGCGCGGCCGGTGCTCGAGTATCTGTCACTGCGGCTGCGCGAGTACGAAATCCGGTTCCCCGATGTCCCTTTCGATTTCATCGGCGGATATGTCGGATATCTGGGCTACGAGGTGAAGGCCGACTGCGGCGCCGCCACCGCGCACCGATCGCGGTATCCCGATGCGCAGTGGATATTCGCCGATCGGCTGGTGGTGGTCGACCATGTGGCCGACCGCACCCATCTTCTGGCCGTCACCGACGCGGCCGCCGCCGCGCAGAACCGGCGCTGGCTGGCCGAGACCCGCACCGTCGTTGCCGCACTGCCGGATTGGTCGAAGCCGGAGCCGCTCGCCCTGCCCGCCGACGAGTCCGCGGTTATCTCCGGGCTCACCCGTGGACGCGACCGCTACCTCGCCGACATCGCCGCTGTCGACGCCGAGTTGCGCGCCGGGCAGACCTACGAGGTGAATCTCACCGACAGCACCGAGATCCTCTCCGACGCCGGGGGTCTCGATGTGTACCGCACTCTGCGCCGCAGCAATCCCGCGCCGTACGCGGCATATCTGCGCTTCGGCGAGCTCGAGATCGCCTGTTCCTCACCCGAGCGATTCCTGAAGATCGACCGCACCCGCACGGTGGAGACCAAGCCGATCAAGGGCACCGCGCCGCGCGGCGCCACCCCGGCGGCCGACGACAATCTGCGCCGCACACTGGAATTGGATCCGAAGACCCGGGCCGAGAACCTGATGATCGTCGACCTGCTGCGCAACGATCTGGGCCGGGTCTGCGAGCTCGGCAGCGTCCATGTTCCCGAGCTCATGGTCGCCGAGACCTACACCACGATGCATCAGCTGGTGAGTACCGTGCGCGGGCGGCTGCGGCCCGAGATCGACGTGATCGATTGTCTGCGAGCGTGTTTCCCGGGCGGCTCGATGACCGGGGCGCCGAAACTGCGCACCATGGAGATCATCGACAGACTGGAAACCGAGGCGCGCGGGATCTATTCGGGCACGATCGGATTTCTGGGGCTCGGGGGGACCGCGGATCTCAATATCGTCATCCGCACCGCGGTCCGCGACGCCCGCGGATGGCGGGTCGGCGCGGGCGGCGCGATCGTGCTGGACTCCGACGCCGAAGCGGAGTTCCACGAGATGGTCCTCAAGGCGGCCGCCGCACTGCGTGCGGTGGCCCGGGTGGCGGGTACACCGGTCGCCGCCGGCGACGGCCAGGCGCCGGGTGGCTGAGGCGGATCAGCGCCGCCGGCGCGAACGCGGCTCCGGTTCCGGGGGTTCGGTGTCACGACCGGTGAGCCGGCCGAGGATCGAGGCACCCGGCAGTTTCGCCAGCCGGCCGAACACGTCCTCGCCCAATGCGATCACCGCCTCCAGCCGCGGCAGCAGCCGGTCATAGGCGGCGAAGGCGGGGTCGGCGAGCGACAGCGTGCGATCGAGACGGTCGATGGTCGAATTGAGCCGATCGATGGCGACGGCGAGATTTTCCACCAGATCGGGCAGCTGAGCGGCCAGTTGCACCGAGGCAGGTGGTAGCCGCACCGCGGTGCCGAAGGCGGCACCGGCGGTGACCTGCGCGGCATCGATGGCCTGACCCGCGGCGGTCTGAGCCGCCTGCGCGGCGGCCTGGGCGGCGGACAGGATTTCCGTCGCCCCCGGTACCCGCGCCCCACCGGACCTGCGCCCGGCGTCACCCTTCGGGTTCGTCATATCTCCACTGTGCCGCACCCCGCGGGTCACGGAAAGCGCCACGCCGACCGCGGTTCGTGTCGGGGCGGCCTGGCATAGTTCGTGACGATGACATCCACGCGGCACACCCTCGACGGCGACGCGACGCCGGTCCCGACTTCGCTTCTGTCGGTACTGGTTTCGTGGCGTTCGACGTCGCCGCTGGACGCCCATGCCATCCTGCTGGCTACCGGCGGGCGTATCCGGACCGCTCGCGACGTGGTGTATTTCAACGCGCCGCGGCATCCGTCGCAGGCCGTGACCGTCGATCAGGATCCGCAGCCGGGGACGGCCCGGTTATCGGTATCGCTGCCCCGGACCGAGGCGGATATCGACCGCATCCTGCTCACCGGGTCCCGTGCCGGGGAACCGCTGGCCGCGCTGCCCGGGCTCGCGGTATCGGTCGACGATGCCGAGGGGCTGGTGGCGCGGGCCGATATCGTCACCGAACCGGACGCGCGGGCGGCCGTATTCGCGGAGTTCCGACGCGGCGACGGGCGCTGGTGGTTCGTTCCCGGCAGGTTCGGATGCGGTGATGTGGCGGATCTGTTCGCGGCCTTCGGTCCCGGTGAGCGAATCTCGTTGCATCGCACCCGATTCACGCCACCACCTCCCCCACCCGCCGCGCCCGAACGCCCGGACTGGCATCCCGATCCGGGCGACTCCGCCGTCCTGCGCTGGTGGGACGGCGCCCGATGGAGTGCGGAGACCGCGCCCCGCTCGCCCGCCGACGCCCGATTGTGCGGCCGCTGCGGTCGGCGGCGCGGCTGGCGGCTGATCGGATCGGGGCCCTGTCGCGCCTGTTCCGCGGAGATCGAGGAGTATCTGGCGGGCTGGTGCGGCCGGGCGGTGCGGACGCTGGCCACCTCCGGTCCGGACGGCCCGGACTGGACGGAGCTGTGGACACAGATCCGCCGGAATCGGATCGACGAGCCGGCCGCCCTGGCCGCGCTGCGCGGGCCGGGATCGGCGCATCTGGAACGTACAGCCGCCTTCGCCCTCGCCGACGGCACGATCAGCGGGGCGGAGCTGGAACGATTCGACGCCGTCGTGGGCGCCCTCGGACTGCGCGGCGCCGCGGTGGAGGAATTGCGGCGTGGCCTGCGCCGGGTGCGGATTCTGTCCCGGCTGCGGGCCGGTGAGCTCCCGGTGATCGCGGTACCCGATCTGCACCTGGATCCGAACGAGCGCGTCCATCTCGACACCGGCGCCACCCGTATCCGCCGCGCGGCCCGCGGCGCGCGCGCGATCGACGGCCGATTGCTCTGTTCGAACACCAAGCTCCGATTCATCGGATCGGATGCGGGCATCGAGATTCCCTGGGCCAGAGCTGTTTCGGTGACGGTGGTCGACGGCGGTATCGCCGTCGCGGCGACCTCGGCACGTGGCGGCGCCGAATTCGAGGTGGACGAACCGGAATTGGTGGCCGCGGTCGCGGAAGGCGCACTGCGCGTGGCCAAACGGCTCACCGTCGCACCAGGTAAACGCGACAGCCGCTCCATCCCGCCCGATATCAAGGCCGAGGTGTGGCACCGCGACGGCGCCCGGTGCGTGGAATGCGGTGCGGCACACTACCTCGAATTCGACCACATCATCCCGCTCAGCCGCGGCGGTGCCACCAGTGCGGCGAATCTGCAGATTCTGTGTCGCGGCTGCAATCGGGACAAGGGCGACCACATCTGACCTGCTACCGCGCCGGCGCTCCCAGGATCTCGTAGCCCGCGGTGGTCAGCGCCTCGGTGGCCGCCTCGACGCGCGTCTCGGGAACGAGCACCAGATCGGCATGGAAGGTGGAGGCGACAAACACCGGAATTCCATTGCCCGCCAAGGGCTCCAGGATCGCGGCGAGCACACCGGAATCACCGAGTTCGCGCGGGGTGGCGGCATACAGCCCGACCCAGCAGCGCTCCTGTTCCCAGGGCGGCGCCTCCCGCACCACTGTCAGACCTTCCGGCGCGCGAACCAGCGCCACCCATTCGTCGTCCTCGGGAAAGGTCGCGGTCGCGACGTGGTCGACGCTGAACCGCGAGGGAACGATATGCAGCCGCTGAGATCTGCTCATCGGCCGATCGTAGGCCGGGGTATCCGGACTCAGGTCGTGGCCACCAGCAATTCCTCACCGTTGGTGGTGTGCAGCCCGTCGCTGCGGCCGGCGAAATAGCGGGCGTTCAGCTCATCCGCCGACACGTGCCGGGCATCGGCGAAACCGGCCGCGCGGGCCATCGCGACGATCTCGTCGGGTGCGTAGAAGCTGATGAACGGGGTTCCCTCCGCGGCCGCGCCCTTCGAGGAGAACCGGTGACCCGATCTGGCCTGCTCGCCGAGCAGTTCGAACGGCAGGAAGAACGTCATGACCACCGTCGATCCGGGCGCCAGTCGTGCCAGCAGCGACAGGGTTTCGCGATTGGCCGCGTCGGTGAGATACATGCTCACCCCGAGCGAGGCGACCACCGCCGGCTCGGCCGGGTCGAACCCCGCCGCGCCCAATCGTTCCCACCACGAATCGGTTTCGAAATCGACCGGAACCGACCGCAGCCACTCCGGCAGGCCGTATCCGGTCTCGACCAGGCGCCGCCGCTTCCACTCCTGCGTCCCGGGCTCGTCGACCTCGAAGACGCGATACCGCGCGGCGATTTCCGGTTTGCGCTGCGGGAACGTCTCCAGCCCGGCGCCCAGCAGGACGTACTGTCCCACCCGGCCGGCCTGTTCGGTCAGCAAATCCTCCACGAACCGCGACCGCACCACGATGCTCGCCCGGAAACGGCTGGTGCCCACGGGATCCATATCGCCCCGCTCCCGCCATCCGTCGGCGGGATCGGCGAGCCGCATACCGATCTCGTCATCGAGTACATGCGGGGGCGGGTCGAGCTCGACGTGCAGTGCGCGCCACAGCGCCACCCGTACCGCGGTCGAATCGGGAACCGCGCCGGCCTCGGTCATCGTGCACTCCCCGGGGCCTGCAGGGTCCACGCGCGCCCGTCGGGATCGCGCACGGTCATCTCGCGGGTACCGAAATGGGTATCGGCGAACGGCGAGATGACCTGCCCCGGCGAATCGGCCGGAATCCCTTGCTCGTCCGGCACTTTCAGCACCACCTGCATGCCCGGCTCGCGATCTGCGGGCACCTCCGCGATGAACAGGAACGGCCCGTCACCACTGCGGAACTGCCCGGAATTATGGTCGGTGGCGAATTCCAGTTCGAAGCCCAGCTGCTGGAAGAACTTCGCCGCCTTCCCCCAGTTATGCGTTTCCAGATAGATCGCCTCGACACCTCGGTCGGCCATGATCACTTCTCCTTCTCGGATTCACGCGACGACGGGCCGGCGCCGAGATACGCCTGCAGCGCCTCGGTCACCAGCGCCGACAGCGACATCTCGGATTCCACCGCCCGGTACTTCACCTGCTTGATCAGCTCGACCGGGAGATAGACATTGAACTGCTTGACTTCGGCACCAGCCACCTTCGAACTCTAACATGCTAGCAATCTAGATTGCTAGATCAGATCGAGGAGGACATCGCATCGCAGCGAGCCGATACCGCTATCGAGACATCAGGCGAACCCGCTCACTCGGCAGCATCGTCCTCCGACCGCTTCGACGAGCCGGACAGCCGGATCACCCCGGCGTCCAGGTCCAGGTCCAGCCGCGGCTGATGCGGCTGACCGTCGCTGTCGCCGCCGCTCTCGTCGGTCAGCTTCTTTCCGGGAAACATCTCACCGAACACGCCCATACCCCCACGATAACCGCCGCTTCATCGCTCCGCGTTCGCGATGAACCGGCCCAGCAGTTCACTGAGCTGCCGGCGCTCGGGCCCGGACAACGGCTCACACATGCGATCCATCACCACCGCGGTGGCCGCCGCGGCGGCGGCCACCCGATCCCGCCCCGCATCGGTGATCGACACCTGATAACTGCGCCGATCCCGCGGGTCGCGGCGGCGTTCGGCCAAGCCCTGACGTTCCAGCTCGTCGATCACGTACACCATCGACGACTTGTCCAGCTGCAATCGACCCACCAGCGCCCGCTGATTCATCGGACCGTCCTGCGCCAGCAGGTTCAGCACCCCGAGATGGCGCAGTTCGATACCGAATTCCCGCAGCGCCTCATTCGTCGCGGCACGCGCGTAGCGATGGGCCAGATACATCTGGCCGCCGATTCGGGCGCCCAGCCCTTCCGTGGTTTCCCGCACCCCACCATTATGGCTGATGACAGATCGTCTGTGTTCAGATAGTTTGTAAATATGAATATTGTAGTAGTCGGCGCCGGCCTCGCCGGTTCACTGTTGACACAGGGCCTGCGACAAGCCGGTATCGACGCGCAACTGTTCGAGCGCGAGCAGGCCGACCGGCACGGCCAGGGTTTTCGCCTTCACCTCGAACCGGAAGGCGATCTCGCACTGCGCGAATGGCTTCCGGCACAGCTCTACGAGCGCGTACTCGCCACCTCCGGTAAACGGGGCTCCGGTGTCCGCGTTCTCGATCCGCAGTTGCACGTCGTGCACGAGATCCTCGTTCCGGATCCGCCGGACGCGCAGCGCACCGGCAGGCATCTGACCGTCGACCGGGATACCCTGCGCCGAATCATGCTGTCCGACACCGATGTTCACTACGCAGCGGCATTCGAGCACTTCGATCTGCTCGACGACGGCCGGGTGCGGGTGCGGTTCTCCGACGGCACCCTCGCCGAGGCGGATCTACTGGTCGCCGCCGACGGCACCCACTCCCGCATCCGGGAACAGCTACTCCCCCATGCCGAGGTGATCGAGACCGGCCAATCGGAGATCTACGGCAAAACACCGCTCACCGATGAGGTGCGCGCGCTGATGCCGCCCGCCGCGATGGACAGCTTCACCACGATCGTCGGCACCGACGGGCGCTTCGTTCCACTCGCAGCACACGAATTCCGCTCCGGTGGAGAGGATTACGCGATGTGGGTGATCGTCGCTCCGAAAGCGATGTTCCCGATCGACCTCACTCGTGCCGACGGTGCGAGCCTGCTCGAGGTCGCCGGGAAGATGGTCGCGGACTGGCATCCGAACATCGGCGCGATCATCGGCCACGGCGATCCGGGCAGCGTGGCGGCGACCACGATCCGCACCGCGAACCCGGTGCCGCACTGGGCGACCGGGCCGGTCACCCTCGTGGGTGATGCCATCCACACCATGATCCCGGCGGGAATGAGTGCCGGAGTGGCCCTGCGCGACGCCGCCGCGCTGTGCCGGCACATCACCGCGCGTACCGGGTCATTGCGAGATGCCGTGCGCGACTACGAGAGCGACATGCTCGACCACGGTTTCGCGGCTGTCGCGGCGTCGATGCAACGCGGTTCGTCCTGATCGGGCGCACCCGCGCGGAACGGGCTCTCAGCGCAGTTTGATGGAGCCGCCGTCGACCATCAGCGTCTGGCCGGTCATATAGCGCGCGTCCTCGCTGGCGAGGAACACCGCCACCCGGCCGATATCGGTCTCGGGATCGCCGAAGCGGTGCAGGGGCGTGCGGGCCAGCATGGCCTTCTCCACACCCGGATTGGCGTCGATATAGGCCGCGACACCCTCGGTCAGGGCGAGCGGGGAGATCACGTTGACGTTGACGTCCTGTGCCGCCCACTCATTGGCGGCCACCCGGCTGATGGCCCGGATCGCCTCCTTGGCCGCCGCGTACGACCCCTGCCGGACCTGGCCGTCGATGCCGGCACCGGACGCGAAGTTGATCACCGAGCCCCGATTGGTCGCCAGGTAGGGATAGCAGGCGCGCATCAATCGGAAGGTCGGATAGAAGCCGGTTCCGAAGGACAGGTCGAACATCTCCTGTGTGGTCTCGAACAACGGCGCCTGCTTCGAGGCGTGCGCGTTGTTGACCAGAACGTGCACCGAGCCGAACCGGTCGAGCGCGGCCGATACGATCTCGGCGGCACTGGATTCCAGCGAGATGTCCGCGTGCAGATAGGAACCGGCGCCGCCCAGTTCATGCTCGAGTTCGCGGCCGGATTCGTCGTCGATGTCGACGAACAGGATCCGCGCTCCCTCCTTGGCGAAGGCCCGGACGATGCCGCGGCCGATACCGCCCGCGCCACCGGTGACGATCGCAACCTTTCCCTCGAGCCGCACAATCGCTCCTCTCCTCTGACCGATCGCCCCACCGTGACAGGTCGGGCATCCGGTCACGGCGGGCATTCCGGTCAGCGGAACCGGCCGCAATGCGCGGTTCGCCGCGGCGTACGGATACCCGGTGCCGGATACCGGCGGCCGGGCCCGATCATCGCCCCCTCGCACGCGATGTGTCTGCCGTCACTACACTCGAGTCCAATTCCGGTTCTGTCCCGAGTTCGGCGGGCAGTATGGAAGTGACTCACGATCGGAGGCATTGATGCCACTGGCCACCTCAGCTCCCCGGCCCTTGCCGCCATTGATGGTGGAGCGCATGACGCTCATCCTCGACATGTTCGAGCACCGATCGACGCGGCTGAGCCTGGTGGAGATCTGCACCCACAGCGGGCTGCCGCGCTCGACCGCGCATCGCATTCTCGAGCAACTCGTCAAACTGCACTGGCTCGAGCACACGCCGTCGGGTTACTGCCTGGGCCGCCGCTCGCTGGGGCTGGGCGGATACGACGGACGGCACGGTGAGATCCGCGAGGCGGCCGCCGACTACCTGCACGATCTGCAGTTGCGCACCGGCATGGTGGTGCATCTGGCCGCACTCGAGGGTGCCGACGAGATCTTCCTGGACAAGCTCGGCGGCCCGTTCGCCCGCACCCTCGAATCCCGGGTGGGGCGGCGCAATCTCGCCCACCTCACCACCGGCGGCCGGGCCATGCTGGCCTGGCTGCCGCCGGAGGACGTGGAGTCGCTGATCGGGCGGCGGCTGGCGGACCCGACCGCGGCGCGGGGATGGGATCTGCCGGGCCTGTATCTGGAACTGAACCGGATCCGCCGCAGTCGCGGCCTGTCCTTCGATCGCGGCGAATGGACCAACATCATGGTCGGCCGCATGCTGCCGAGCGTGGCCGCCGCGGTGCGCGGACCGCAGGGCCCGGTCGCGGCGATCTGCCTGTGCGGGGAAACAAGTTTCGCCACAATGGAGCGGCTGGCCCCACTGGTGGCGGATGCGGCCGTGCGTACCTCGCGCGCGCTGTTCCCCGAGGCGCCGGGCCGGCCGGTGAACGGACCGCGCGGGCACGTCGCCCGGCCGGTCACCTCATCACCGCGTTCGGCCTGAATCGGCGCCGAGTCTCGCTGAGCGGAAAGCACGGCGAACGTCACGGTGGCCCATGACACAGTGCGGGGGTTGTGACGCTCCGCACAGAAGGACACCCGATGACCGCGACTTCCGACCCCCGAATCGACCTCGCCGCCGTCATGCACGGTTTGACCGGCCCGGGTGGCCGATTCGAACTCGTCGAGGAGGATGTGCTCGGCGCCCGGATGCCGGTGCTGCGGCACCGGCGGCGGGCAGTGGCCGAACTGCTCGCCGAATCGGTGGCCTTCGGAGACCGGGACTATCTCGTCGCCGGGGATCGGCGGTTGTCCTTCCTCGAACATGCCGGGGCCGCAGCGGCTCTGGCGGCCGCACTGCGCGAGGAATACGGCGTCGGCCCCGGTGACCGGGTGGCGATTCTCGCCGCGAACACGGTGGAATGGGTGATCACCTTCTGGGCGGCGCAGTCGCTGGGTGCCATCGCGGTGGGCCTCAACGCCTGGTGGGTGCCGCGGGAGATCGAGTACGGCCTGCGATTGACCGAACCGGTCGTGGTCGTCGCCGACGCCAAGCGCGCCGCCCTGCTGGCCGACATTGATTCCCCGGCCGCGGTACTCACGATGGAGCAGGATCTGCCCCGCCTGACCGACGCGCACGCCGGTGCCGAACCGATCGTGCCCGATGTCGCGGAGGACGACCCGTCGGTGATTCTGTTCACCAGCGGCACCAGCGGAAAGCCCAAGGCGGCGTTGCATTCTCAGCGAAACCTGCTGGCGGTCACCGGATACTTCGAATACACCGACGCGCTGGCCGCGGCCTTCACCGGCACCACCGTGCCCCCGGGCGCCGCCCTGGATCTGCGCTGTCTGCTCACCTCTCCCCTGTTCCACATCGCGAGCCTGCACAATCTGGTGGTTCCGCGGATCGCGACCGGTAGTGCGGTGATCATGCCGCAGGGCGGATTCGACGCCGACCGCATCCTGGGCCTGATCGAACGCGAGCGGGTCACCAACTGGGGCGCGGTGCCCACCATGGCATCGCGGCTGCTCGAACACGGCGATGTCCGGCGCTATGACACCTCCTCGCTGACCGCGTTCGCACTGGCGTCCGCGCCGTCGTCACCGGCGTTCAAACAGCGTCTGCGCGAGGAGGTTCCGTTCGCGGCCGACGCACTGGTCGACAGCTACGGGCTCACCGAATGCAGTACGGCCGTCGCCGTCGCCACCCCCATGGACCTCGCCGAGGCACCCGGCACCCTCGGACGCCCGATCATCAGCGTCGCGCTGGAGATCCGCGACGCAGACGGCAACCCGGTACCCGCGGGTGCCGAGGGTGAGGTCTACGTCCGCAGCCCGTTCGTCATGCTCGGCTACTGGCGCGATCCGGAGGCCACCGCTGCGGCGATCGACACCGAACGCTGGTTGCGTACCGGAGACTTCGGCGTGCTGGAAGACGGCCGGTTACGACTGACCGGGCGCCGTTCCGACCTGATCCTGCGTGGTGGCGAGAACATCTACCCGGTCGAGATCGAGCAGGTTCTCGACGAACACCCCGACGTCATGGAGTGCGCGGTCCTCGGCATGCCCCATCCCGACCTCGGCCAGCAGGTCGCCGCTGTCGTTGTGGTCCATCAGGGTTCGGTCCTGACGGAATCCGACCTGCACACCTTCGCCCGCGATCGACTGGCCTATTTCAAGGTGCCCGAGCAGTGGCGGATAACCACGGCCCCCTTGCCGCGCAACGTCACCGGAAAATTGATCCGGGCGCGGATCGAGGCATAGGGCGGCCCGGGTGGCCTGATGCCGAGTCAGCCTCGATAGGCCGAACGCCGCCAGATCCCGCTGTCCTGCAGTTTGCGCACCTGCTCGTCGATCACCTGTTTCTGGTACCACTCGTGCTTGCCGGGCACCTCGTCCAGATACATGTTCTTCGGATAGATCGGATTCTCGTAGATCAACTGCGCCGCTTCGGTGCGAATGTCTTTCACCCAGTTGGTGACCTTCGCCGACTCCCGGTGATATCGCAGCGCCTCGATATTGATCGTGGCGCCGATATAGGTCGAACCGTTGCTGTCGCGCTGGCGGCCGATGACCCGGCCCATGTAATCGACGAACAGCGAGTTGCCACCGCCGGCGTCGATCGGAGTGGTCGAATCGGCGCCCATGTAGATCGGCCCGATATTCGGGCTCAGGACGAAGAAGTTGTTTTCCAGCGCGCGGGCTCGACTCGATATCTCCAGCACATCGCGCTGGACGAAGGGGTTGGGCAGAGATGCCCGATAGACGACCTCCGCACCGTTGAGCGCCAGGCCCCGGCCGTTCTCCGGGAAGATGCCCTCCATCGCCATCATGACACCGAGACAACCGATTTCGGTGTCGACGGTGGGCCAGAAGGCTTGCAGGGTACGGCCGTACTTCTCGATCCACCAGTCGAACAGATCGTGCGGCGAGGTGGACCGCTCACAGGCCGCCAGTGCGGTCATCTTGTAATGCTTCAGGATGATCTCGCCGCGCGGATCGATGACGATACCGACATTGAAGAACAGATCGTCCCAGTCCTCGTGACGGGCCTTGGCCTGCGCCATGACGTAGACGTCCATTGACCGGGCGAGGGCGGCCAGGCGATCGGTTTCCGGTCCCGGGATCTCGATCGCATGCTCATGCGCGAATTCCTTGGGGTCCATGTCGAGCGCCTCGTCGGTGAACCCCTGCAGGGCGCCCTCCGGAATGACCAGCAGACGCACCGGGACATCCAGCGCCGACAACCACAGCGCGCCGTGCGCGAGATCCTCGAGATGGTCGAGGTTTCGGCTGATGTCAGCCCGGGAATATGCTCCGCGAATCGTGGGCACCAAGCCCACCGCACCATAGGGCCGCAACATCTTGACTCCTCGAAAAACAAGTTAGCGAAGCGAACCTAGCACGCCGAATCATGCATTGTTCGCTGGTAGCACCACCCCCGGGACGCTCGGCTCGACCATTCCGTGGTTGCACGACGCGACGGCATCTACACTGTGTCGGACCTGATTGTCCTGCGTCACAAGGTGAGTGGTGCGCATTCCTCCGGATCCGGGCCAGATGGCTGCCGCGTTCGACCAACTGTCGGCGCGAATGACAGTGCTGCAGGCCGGGATGCTGCTCGCGCCGACCATGCAGGACCAGGGCGCCGCCCGCTACGGCCGCATCATCGCGGCACAACTGGCGGCACTCGCGATCCGCGGCCGGATCGGCCTGCACGTCGGCAGTGACGAATTCGTCGGGCCGACTTCGCTGCGCGCCGTCCTCCTGCCCGAGCCGCCCGAACCCGCGGCCGAGGAGGAGCGCCAGTTGCTGCGCCACCTGTTCGGCAACGGGTACTCCGTCCGGATCGCCGCGTGCACCGACGGGCCCGGCTGGAAACGGCTCACCGACACCGTGCGACACCAGCTGGCCGAGAACGGTTTCCGGTGGTCACGGCCCGACCGCTACCGCGTGCTGGCGACAATGGTGCGGCTTCGCCGCCGGATGCTCGACCATGTGGCACGACAACCGGAGTGGCACGACAACGAGCCCCTGCACCTCGCGGGCTATCCCTATGCGGTGCTGTTCGGTATCGATACCGGCCCGGGCCCGTATTGGCCCGGGCCCGAATCCGAATCGGAGGCACGGCTGTCACTGCCCTGGGCGTTACCGCAGGCGTGCACGCACGCCATCCACAACTCCGGCGAGATCGCCTACAGCACCGGCCCCACCGCGGTAGCGGATCGGCTCACCGAGGTCGAGCAGCTTCTCGAGGCCCTGGACGCGCACTCCCAGGAAGTGCGATACCACCACATCATCGAAGCCGAGCGCCTGGCGCGCCTGGTCGACGACTACCGCTGGCGCCACAGCAACCAAACCCTGGCGACCACCCCTCGCCCCGAGGCCCTGCGCGCGGCACTACTCGACCTGATACACGAAACCGAATCCCTGCGCGCCGAACTCCCTCCCAGCGGACCAGGGCACGACGAAGCGGTCCTGGTATCGCTCTACGCGATACGACTGTCGGATCTGGTCCTGGACCGGACGTAACTACACAGTTGCCCGGAACACCTTTCTCGGGCAGGGGCACGCCTGTCACCGCATCGGCGCCCGTCGGCGTCTGCCGCCCTGGGCGGGGTGCCGACGCGCTTCAGATAGCCCCGCCGGCGGCAGATTTCACGTAGCGCCATCTCGGTAGCGCACCCGTGCCCGTCGTGCAGTTGGAGGTTGAACAGCAACGGCGGCACGCCTTTCGGGCGGGGCTGATTCACATCGACCTCGAACGGACAGGAATTCGGCGTGGTCATCCCCCGACCCGCCACTCACTCTGCACCCACCGCTGCGCGAACGATTCCGCCATCGTGAACTCATCTTCGGCACCGAGCACCCGCCCGGCGGACAAGTCGAGCCGGACGTCATCCAGGCGGGTCCGGGTGGCGTCCGAAACCATCGCCTGCGCAGTGGGAAACACCTTGCGACGGTCGTTCGCCATCGTCCACAACTGGAGCGCCGGTGCGTAGATCAGCCACGCCGGGCCGCAGCAGTGCACCTTGATCAGATAGTGCTTCACCGAGTCGCCTCCTCCTGGTCGCCGTTTGGGTCGCACCCGCCGCCGAGGGATCCGCACCCGGCGGCGGGGCTTGCACGACAGCCTGGCCACCGAGCCTGGCCACGGTCTATGAACTTGAGGAAACTTGCGATAATCGGCATAACCCGGTGCAACAGCGGAAATATCCTGAGACCATGGTCACCGTAGGCGCAAGTCAGTAGAAGTTTCTGGATGGGAGAATCCTCGTGGAGCTACGTTTTCTCGGGATGGACGGGTCAGGCAGAACCAACTGCCCCACTCTCTACGCCACCGACCACGGCACTTGCCTGGTGCAAGGCTGGGAGACAGGAACCGTTGGAACAGTGGAGATCCCGCACATGTTGCTAGGTTTCCTCGAACCGAACACGTACCTTGCAGCGACGTTGCTGGACACAGGGCGAGGTACGTTCACAATCACAGGAAGGCCGGTAACGGACCCAAAGACACTCACAAAACTGACCTTCGACAAGAACGAGACGGCAATCGAAGTGCCAAGCAAAGAAAGGACCTGGTTCGGTGGAGTTTAGGCCGGGCGATACCGCTTGGATGGACCTACTTCGAGGCGCTCGTAAATCGGCGTTTCACCTGGAAGTGAAAGATACGTACGCAGTACCGGAAGAGTCCGAGCCACTTCGTCGGTTCCTTGCCGGGGAGGCGGACGACCGATACGAATCGGACGAGTGGGTCGACCTAATCCGGTCACTCGCTACACAAGGCGTCTCAATGAGCCGGGTACGCGTCGTCACAGTTCCACATACCGATTACCAGCGATGGCTACTCTCGGTCACTGGTCCATCTGTCGCGGCCGGTGAAGACATCCGGTACATAAATCGGTCAGCGATAGACCCGGCACAGGTTCCTACTGATGATTACTGGCTTTTCGATGACGAGACCGTAGCGTTCAATCTCGTGGATTCGGAAGGCGTGCCGGCCGGTCCGGCATTAACGACCGACGCCGGAATTGTCGAATACTGCCGTACCGCCAAAGAACAACTCTGGCGCGCGGCTGTCCCGTATGACGAGTACGTCCGGCAGTGACCTCTTCTGTTCAGCAAGCGAGGCAGGCTCTCGGTGCACGACTCCGCGAGATCCGCAAGAACTCCGGAATCACTGCACGAGAGCTTGCCAAGCGTGAGGCTTGGCACGAGTCGAAGGCGTCCCGTATCGAGCACGGGCACTCCAGCCCTTCCCCCAGCGATATCCGGGCTTACTGTAGGCATTGCGGCGCAGGTGATCAGGTGGCCGACCTGCTTGCGACTCTGCACAACATCGACAACGCCTACGTGGAATACCGACGAATGCTCAGTTCCGGTGTCACACGCGGGCAACAACTGTACGCGAAACTCGAAGCTTCCGCGAAGCTCATCCGGAACTACGATCCGCAGATCATCCCCGGCCTTCTGCAAACTTCGGATTATGCCCGAGCAATGCTCCGCGAGGTAATAGACTTCTACGAACTACCGGACGATTTGGACCGTGGCGTAATCAAGCGCATGGACAGGCAGCGCGTTTTGTATGAACGCGAACATCGATTCCATTACATCATTAGTGAGAAATCGCTCTACACGACAGTTGGAGGCTCGGACGTTATGACCGGCCAACTCGACAGGTTGTATTCAATAATCGGGATGCCCCGGCTGACATTCGGAATAGTCCCGATGTCGGCGGACGCCAAAGTTGTCGTCGATAATTTCGTGATGTTCGACGACAAGTTGGTGAGAGTGGAAGGGCACACAGCCGAGCTGACGATTACCCAACCCAGAGAGATTGCCCTCTACGGCCGCGCCTTCGATACGCTCGCCGGTCAATCCGTCACCGGCGAGCGCGCCCGCGAGTTGATCCGCAAGGCCCTCGACGCTCGGCGCGCGTAGACCCCTGCCGGGTACGCACGGCCGGGCCGACGGTCCCGACCAACGCCCCGAGCGGGACGCAACCACGGACCGGGCCGACGCCGAACCTGGTGGGGCGGGTGGGGCTCGAACCCACGACCAGCGGATTATGAGTCCGCGGCTCTAACCGACTGAGCTACCGCCCCCGACCGCGAAATGTGCGGGCTCGGTGGATGCTACCGGGTTGGGTGGTGATAAGCCCAGCGGGGATCGGGTCGCGGCGTGGCGGGGGCGAAAGTGGCTGTCGCCGGGGCATATTGAGCAGAGCCGATACACGATCGGCACGCACGGGGTGCGGCTGCTTCGGTGGGCCACCGGGTGAGGGGCCGGGCCGCTAGGGTTGGGGCCGGGGATTCCGACAGGAGGTACGTCGATGGCCGGACTGTTCGCGAACGCACTGCGGGTGCATCAGTGGGTGTACGAGAAATCCGATGGGTATGTGGGGCATCGGTTGCTGTTCGGGAATCCGACGCTGTTGTTGCGGACGGTGGGGCGCAAGACCGGGCAGCCACGGACCAGTGCGCTCACCTATGCGCGAGACGGCGCGGATTATCTGGTGACCGCGTCCAACGGTGGCTCGCCGCGGCCGCCCGGGTGGCTGGCGAATGTGAAGGCCGCGCCGGACTGCGAGATCCAGGTGGGGCATCGGCGGATTCCGGTGACCGCGCGGGCGACCTATCCGGACGACGTCGATTACGCGCGTCACTGGGTGCTGGTCGATGATGTCAACAAGGGCCGTTACACGCAGTATCAGAAGAGCACGGATCGGCCGATCTCGGTCGTCGTATTGAGTCCGCGCTGACCGAACGGCGTGAGACGCGACACCACGGACGGTGTCGTTCCCGGTCAGCACATCGGCGCATGACCGGTCAGTTGGTTTTCCGGCAAAGATTTCGTTATCCTCGCTTCCGAGGGGAGTACTTCCCAAGTGTCATACCGGTCAGTACGGATTCCGCCGTCGGGATCCCCGGGTGACCACCCGGATATCGGGTGAAGGAGACCTCGGGTGCTAACGCATACCGAGGAGACCTGTGAATTCGACCGTTCTGGCCGCAGAGCAGCAACTGCACACCATCGGCAGTCCGTGGTTGTGGGCCGCCACCATCGCCGGTGTGCTCGTGCTGGTCGCGCTGGATTTCGTCGTCACCCGTAAGCCGCACGAGGTATTGATGCGGGAGGCCATCGGGTGGACGGCGTTCTACCTGGCACTTCCGGTCGCCTTCTTCGGCATTCTGTGGGCCGGCTTCGGCTCCACCCCCGCCACCGAATTCCTCACCGGCTATGTGCTGGAGAAATCGCTGTCGGTGGACAACCTGTTCGTCTTCATGTTGCTGCTCGCGGCCTTCGCGGTGCCGGCGGCACTCGCTCAGCGTGTGCTGTTGTTCGGCATCGTCGGCGCCCTGGTGCTGCGCGGCATCTTCATCGCCGTCGGCGCGGCCGCGCTGGCCTCGCTGGATTGGGCGTTCCTGCTGTTCGGCGTGGTGCTACTGCTCACCGCGCTGAAACTGCTCCGCGACGCGCTCACCGGACACGAACAGGAAGTCGATATCTCGCGGATGCGCTCGGTGCGGGTGATGCGCAGGCTGATGCCGGTCACCGACGACTATCGCGGCACGAGGATGACCGTCCGGGAGGCCGGCCGCCGGGCGCTGACCCCGCTGGCACTGGTGGTCACCGCCGTCATGGCCACCGATCTGGTGTTCGCGATCGATTCGGTACCGGCGGTGTACGGCGTCACCGGTGATCCGTATCTGGTGTTCGCCACCAATGCCTTCGCGCTGCTGGGCCTGCGCGCACTGTATTTCGTGCTGCAGTCGCTGCTGACCCGGCTGGTCCACCTGGCCTACGGCCTGGCGGTCATCCTGGGCTTCATCGGCGTCAAGCTGGTACTGCACTGGGCGCACGGATCGTGGGATTGGCTGCCGGAGATCCCGACCGCCGCGTCGTTGGTCGTGATCGTGGTGGTGCTCGGTGTGGTCACCGTGACCAGTCTGCTGGCCACTCGCGGCGCCGACGACGATTCCGCTACCGCCGATTCGGCCGCGCAGTAGCGGCCGGTTGCCCGGCGCGGGAAATCCCCCGTAGCGTGGCCGGGTGCTGTCTCGTTTCCGGCGCCCGGCTCCGGCTCGTACCGAACGTGCCGTGCGGGCGCTGCACCTGCCCGAGGCGGTGTTCAAGACCTGTCCGTGGCAGCCGCGCGAACGGGTGGAAACCGGTCTGCGGCAATGGTTGCGCTGCTGCGGTGCGGCGATGGCCGACGATCAGGTGATCGGGATGCCCTCGCACGCTGTCGATGAGGCGTGGCACGGACTCATCCTGTGCACCAAGCGTTACGCCGATTTCTGCGAGGCCGCCTACGGGCGGATGCTGCATCATTTCCCGGAGGGCGACGGCTACGGCGGCGGCAGCGGCGTTCCGATGGCGACCCAGCTGGGCCGCACGGTCGTCGCCTGGTCGATGGTCGCCGCGACCGACGAGCAGTGCGTGCTGTGGGATCTGGATTCTGTTGTCGGCGTGGAGCACCCATGGGGGATCTCGCCGGAGCGGGTCGCGGCGGTGGAGTCCGCGCTGAGCGGCGGGGCGACGTCGAGACGGTGACGGGCCTCAGCTACTGCTGCCGCCACCACAGCTGCTCCCGCCACCACAGCTACTTCCCCCGCCACAGCTGCTGCCCCCGCCGCAACTCCCGGCACTGCACCCGTTCCCACTGCAACTACTTGCGCTGCAACCACTTCCGCTGTCGCTGCCGCCGGAGTCCCCTGCACTCCACCGATTACGCCGTATCGACGATGATATGGCGCCCACGATGACGGCGACTATCGCCCAGATGAAGATGATGGCCACCACGGCGATGAAGAGGAATCCCATGACGGGAGGCTAGCCGCGAATTCCGGCGATCACCCAAAGATCGGGTTGCGATCGGGAGGACATGGACGATTCGGGGCGACGGTGCCATGATCGATGGCAGGAGCCCGGTCACGGGCGTGCCGGGCGTTTCCGCTTGGTGGTGGCGCTATGGATATTGCGACGGTCGTCTTACTCGCGGTGGGAGCCGCGGCCGTTCTGACCGCGCTCGTGACCGGCACCGGGGTGCGGGTGGTTCAGCAGTACGAGCGGGGGCTGGTGTTCCGGTTCGGCCGGGTCCGCGCCGCGCGCGACCCCGGGCTGCGGCTGCTCATTCCGTTCGCGGACAAGATGCGCAAGGTGCCGATGCAGATCGTCACGATGCCGGTTCCGGGACAAGAGGGCATTACCCGCGACAACGTGACCGTGCGGGTGGACGCGGTGGTGTATTTCCGGGTGATCGACCCGGTGCAGGCGGTGGTCGAGGTGCAGGACTATCTGTTCGCCGTCGAACAGGTGGCCCAGACCTCGCTGCGATCGATCATCGGCAAGAGCGAGCTGGACGATCTGCTCTCCAACCGCGAACAGCTCAACCGCGGCCTCGAATTGATGATCGACAGTCCCGCCATCGCCTGGGGTGTGCATATCGACCGGGTGGAGATCAAGGACGTGGCGCTGCCGGAGTCGCTGAAGCGGTCGATGTCGCGGCAGGCGGAGGCCGAACGCGAGCGCCGAGCCCGCGTCATCACCGCCGAGGGCGAGCTCCAGGCCTCCCACAAACTCGCCGAGGCCGGCGATCGGATGGCGGCGGCGCCGGCCGCGCTGCAGCTGCGGCTGTTGCAGACCGTCGTCGAGGTGGCGGCCGAAAAGAACTCGACGCTGGTACTACCCTTCCCGGTCGAGCTGCTGCGCTTCCTGGAGCGATCGACTCCCGAAGGGGCGGCCGGCGAGCCATCGGCCACGACCGCCGAGCCGGGACCTAGGTCAGCTTCACCCGCGCCGCGACGAAACGGTGGACCGCCGGAGCCAACCGGCTGAAGTGGTACTGCAGGTGCGCTTCCGGCGTGACGGGAACGATGTCGCGATGGCGCTGCACCGCCCGCACGATCCGCTGTGCCACCTTCTCCGGTCCGTAGCCGCGTTTGCGATACAGCGCATCGTACTTCGCCTGCTTCGCCGCCTCGTCCGACTCCGACAGGCCCGAGAACTGGGTGGTGGCAACGATATTCGTGTGCACGACACCGGGGCAGATGGTATGTACCTCGATGCCCTTGCCGGCCAGTTCGGCGCGCAGGCAGTCGGAGAACATGAACACCGCCGACTTGCTGGTCGAGTAGGCGCTGAAACCCCGCTGCGGGCTGTAGGCGGCCATACTCGACAGGTTGACGATGTGGCCGCCGAGTCCGCGCTGTGCCATGGCCGCGCCGAATGACCGGCAGCCGTTGAGCACTCCGCCCAGATTGACCCGCAGCACGCGGTCGAATTCGGCGGCCGAGGTCTCGAAGAAGTCGCCGGCCTGTCCGATTCCGGCGTTGTTGATCAGGATGTCGGGCACGCCGTGTGCGGCGATCACCGTCGCCGCGTGGTCGGCCATCGCGGCCTCGTCGGAGACATCGACCGCGTAGGGGTGCGCCGTCGCGCCCGCGGCCGAGATCAGTTCGGCGGTCTGCTTGGCCGCTTCGGCGTCGCGATCCGACAGCACGATCTCGGCGCCGAGCCGGGCGAAGGCGAGCGCGGTTTCGCGGCCGATCCCGCTGCCGCCGCCGGTGATCACGACCAGCTGATCGCCGAAGGGCGCACTCTGCGTGCCGACCTCGGCGCGGCGCAGTGTCCGCGGTTGCTCGCCGGTCTCGACGGCATCCGCGAGTTCGGTCGCGGCGGTGGCGAGCAGCTCGGGATGGGAGAACGGCAGCCAGTGCCCGCCCGCGACCTCACGCCGCCACAGGCGGCCGGTCCAGCCGGCCTCGTCGTCGTAGCCGGCCGGGCGGACGGCGATATCGCGGCGCGCGATGATCAGCTGCACCGGCACCTCGGTGTGCCGTTCCCGCGGCCCGAGCATGCGCGGCAGGATATTGGCGCGATAGATCCGCATCCCGTCGAAGAAGTCCTGCCGGAACGCCGGACCGAGTTTCACGTTGTCGGGCGAGGTTTCGTTCATCAGGCCGATGAACCGCTTCCAGACCTTCTCCGACGACAGCGGCCGCATCACCGCCTTGTTAAGCCCGGGGGTCATGAACAGGACGGTGTAGGCGGACGACAGCAGCTGTGTCGCCGGCCCCCAGACGGCGCCGCGCCCCATCCGGTTGCGGGTCCATTTCGCCAGATGATCGAGGTTCGGGCCGGATACCGAGGTGAACGACGCGATCCGCGCCGCGGCCCGCGGTTCGCACACCGCCTCCCAGACCTGCACCGAACCCCAGTCGTGAGCGAGGACATGCACCGGCGCGTCCGGGCTCACCGCGTCGGTGACCGCGTAGAAATCGGCGGCGAACCGGTCCAGGCCGTAATCCTCGGTTCGCGTCGTGCGGGTGGAGCGGCCGTGTCCGCGGGTGTCGTAGGCGACGACGTGGAAACGAGCGGACAGCTCGGGAATCACGCGATCCCACAGGTGATGGTCGTCGGGCCAGCCGTGCACGAGCAGCATGGTCGGCTTGGCCGGATCGCCGTATTCGTAGACGGCGATATCGAATTCGCCATTGCGGACGAAGTGTTCGGTATCGGGTACGACTGCGGTGTCGGTCACGAGATTCTCCTCGAGTGGCGCGATACGGGCGGAATGGTCAGAGGTCGAGTACCAAACGTTCACCGGCACAGCGAGATACGCAGATGAGCAGCTCGCCGTCGGCGCGTTCGCCTGGGGTCAGAACGGTGTCGCGGTGATCGGGTTCGCCGGCGACGACCTGCACCTTGCAGGTGCGGCAGAAGCCCTGACGGCAGGAGTAGGCGATATCGGGGCGCACCCGCAGCACCTCCTCGAGCACCGAGCGGTCGGCGGGAATGTCGAGGACCTCGCCGGTGCGCGCGAGTTCGACCCGGAACGGTGTGCCGTCCACCACCGGCGCGGCCGAGAAGCGTTCGGAATACAGCTCCACACCGCGCATCTCGCGTACGGCGGCGGCGATCGCCGCGGTCATCGGCACCGGTCCGCAGCAGTAGACCGAGGTGTCGCGCCCCACGCCGGGAAGCAGGTCGGCCGCGGCCGGAAGTCCGTCGGCTGTGTCGTCGGTGCGCACCGTGACACGGTCGCCGAAGTATTCGATCTCGGGCAGGAACGGCAGCGCGTCACGGCTGCGGCCGGTGTAGACCAGTGACCAGTCCAGGCCCAGCCGATGCGCCGCCCGCAGCATCGGCAGAATCGGTGTCACGCCGATACCGCCGGCGACGAAATGCACTCGCGCGGCGGCGGATCCGTATCCCGGCGACACGAATGGAAAGGCATTGCGCGGCCCCCGCACGGTGAGATCACTGCCCGGCAGCACGGTGTCGTGCACCTCCACCGACCCGCCGAGCCCGTCGGGAATCCGGCGGACGGCGATCCGGTAGTGATGGCGGTCGCCCGGATCACCGCACAGCGAGTATTGACGCAGTCGCCCGGAGGGAAGTTCCAGATCCAGATGTGCGCCGGGCCGCCACGACGGCAGCATCCGGCCGTCGGGCGCGGCGAGCAGCAGGCTGATCACATCGGTGTCACGGGCCTCGACCCGGCGTTCCACCACGGTCAGTCGCAGGCGTCCGTCATCGACACCACCGGGGATGACCTGGCGATTGATCGTCGAAGACCATCGCAGGCGGGCTTGGGCCAGCGCGCTGATGAGTTGCGTCGGACGGTCGCGGCCGGACTTGCGATAGAGGTCCGGCGGCAGTTCGGCCGGTACCGGACGTCGAGTGCTCACGAGGCGAGTGCCTGCGCCGCAGGCGATTTCGCCAGATAGGCCACGGCCTGCGCGGTCGAGCCCACCGACGCGGGGGTGTATCCCGGCTTCGCGACCGACAGCGCCGACCACAGCAGCGACGGGATACCGGGTAGCGCGCCGCGCCACATGGCACCGAACGCCTTGCCCACGATGCGCGGGTAGCGCATATTCGGCAGCTCCGGGTCCTGGTGGACGAGGTATTTGGCGCCCCGCAGCAACAGTGCCACGAAGACCGGGAACACGATCGCCATCAGCGCACAGCGGCGGACGTATCCGACCTCGAAGTAGGTGGCCACATCGTGGGCGACGAAGCGGTGCTCGACCTCTTCGGCTCCGTGCCAGCGATACAGGTCGAGCATATTGGGCGCGGCGCCGAACTGTTCCAGATCGGCGTTGATGATCCAGTCGCCCAGGAAGGCGAAGAAGTGCTCGAGGGTTGCGATGAATCCCAGCCGCTCCACCAGCGTCTGGAATTCCGCACGCGCGTCCTGTCCGCTTCGCGGTCCCAGCGCCTTGCGGAAGACGTACTCCATCTGGCGCGCGTAGCTGTCCACATCCACACCGTGCGCCCGGAACACCTGCTGCACGGAGTCGTTGTGGGTCTCGGCGTGCATGGCCTCCTGCCCCATGAACCCGATGACCTGTTCGCGCAGCTTCTCGTCCTTGATCAGCGGCAGCGCTTCGGAGAACGTCTCGATGAACATGCGCTCGCCCTCGGGCAGCAGCAGGTTCAGCGAATTGAACACATGGGCGGCGATGGGTTCCGAATCCAGCCACTGCAGCGGGGTCGCCCGCCAGTCGAACCGCACATTGCGTGCGTGCAGCGCTACCTCACCCGGATCACCCGCATCGCTGTTCCGCGGGGGAAGTAACTTCATCGGTACTCCTGGTCGTGATGTCGGCCATGGGTCCCGATCGCGCCGGGACCATTGCTACGCCAGCGTAGCAACTTTTGGACGATATGCGACACCCCGAGTACCACATAGATTGCCGGGGGCATGCGGTCATCGACCAGGTCTCGGTGTGCCCGTCGGTGTCGGCCGTGGCCACCTCGGTGAAGACGTCGCCCGAATGGACCCGATCAGCGTTCGTCCGCGGCTCCTGCGCCCGCTGCGAGATTTCCCGCGGCCCAGGTCCACAACGGATGCAGTGCGCGGCCGAGTTCGGCACCGGCATCGGTCAGCTCGTAGACCTTGTCGGCACGTTTGACGATGACTCCGGCCGCCTGCAGGGCCTGCAATCGCACCGACAGGATGCTGGACGAACAGTGGTCCATGCGCCGGCGCAATTCCAGGAATCCGAGCGGGCCCGGTTCCAGTTCCCAGACGATACGCAGCATCCAGCGCTGCCCGAGCAATTCCATCGCCGCCCGCGGGGCCGGCGCACCATCGCTTGCACTTCTCATTTCGAACCACCATAGTGATTCTGAATCAGAAGCAATCGGCGGGAGTGCAGGTGGATTCGCAACGCATCGTGTTGATCACCGGAGCCGCGCGCGGTATCGGGGCGCAGACCGCCCGGGTCCTCGCCGGGCGCGGTGATCACGTCGTCCTGAACTATCGCGAGAAGCGCAGGCGCGCAGCCGATCTCGCCGAGGAGATCGCCGCCGACGGCGGCACCGCGACGCCCCTGGGCGCCGATCTCACCGATCGGGGCGCGGTGGCGGAGTTGGTCGAGCGGATCGGCGAGCGGTTCGGTCGCCTGGATGTGCTGATCCTCAACGCCTCCGGCGGACTGGAGCAGGGCGCGGCACCCGACTACGCGATGGCGATCAACCGCGATGCTCAGCTGCGGTTGGTCGAACTCGCGCTCCCACTGCTGAAACCGGGCGCGCACATCGTCTTCGTCACCAGCCATCAGGCACATTTCCACGGCCGCAAACCCGCCCCGCCCGGCTACGAGCCGATCGCGGCCAGCAAACGCGCGGGCGAGGACGCGCTACGAGCCAAGATCGATGAATTCGCCGCGCGCGGAATCGATTTCACCGTGGTCTCCGGCGACATGATCGAGGGAACGATCATCGTGCGCCTGCTCGAACGACGAGCCCCGGAGGCCGTGGCCGCCCGTACCGAGCACGGTGCGCTGCCCACGGTCGAGGAATTCGCGACCGCCATCGCCGATGCCACCGGGGCGGCCGGCGAACCGGGCCGCACCGTCTACATCGGTGGCGCCGACTACTTCGCCGAGGCCTGACCGGCGAGCTCAGCCGTTGGCGTGGTCGAACCACTCGTAGGGAATCGACCAGTCCCACACCGGTTCCGGCTCCTCGGCGAGGTGGATGTCGTCGTAGTAGACGGGGACCATAGCGCCGAAACCCGCTCCCAGAGCAGACAATCCGCTCAGCACACAGCGCCAGAGCGCGGACTTTTCGAGTCGGTGCATCGAAATCGACCTCCTTGTCGCCCGGCCGGCGCGGTGAGCGAAACCATCGCCCGCACCGCCCTGCCGATCAACGCTGTGGGGCAGAACAGTACGCCCGCGCGGGCGCGTTGTGTCCGGATTCGGGAATCTTCACAGCAGGCCGGCGGCCGTCAGATCGCGGACGTATTTGCCGATCAATTCCCGGGTCAGATGCGGTATATCGTGATCGGGCCCGATACCGGCCGCGCGCACCGCCGCCCGGAAACCGTCGGCGGGCAGGACCGACCCCGGAACAGGCGGCGCGGGCCGCCGGAAAGCGTGCAGCAGCGGCAGTACCGAATGGCGGCGCTGCCGTTCGGGCAGTGCGCGCAATGCGGTCTCGAAGCGGGTGAACCAGTCGGCGTAGTCGTCGATCCGGCTGATCCGGCGACCGGACGCGATGAGCCAATCGATGAAGGTATCCAGCCCGATACCGTCGCGGTGCGGGTTCAGCACATCGAAACTGGTGAATCCCGAGGCGTGTTCCGCGCCGAGCACGGTGACCGCCGCGGCGGTGAAATCGGCGGGCAGGCCGTCGTAATGGCCGCGGCCGCCGCGATAGAACGAGGCGGGTGCCAGACCGGTCGCGAGCACACTCAGCAGCAACCGGGTGAACATATCGGGCAGGTTGAACTGTCCCTCGAATGTACTGTGCGCCAGGATCATATCGGAGCGGAACACCGCCACCGGCAGTCCGCACAGATCGTGCGCCTCGCGCAGCAACACCTCACCGGCCCACTTGCTGTTGCCGTAACCGTTGGCGTAACCGGCATCGACGGCACGCTGCGGGCTGATCTCGCGAATATCGCCGTCCTCGGTGAATCGCGCGGGATCGATCCGGTCCCCCACCGCCACGGTGGACAGGTAGGTCACCGGTTTGCGGCGACCGGTGATCGCGAGCCGGATGATTTCGGCCGTACCGACCACATTGGGCCCGAACAGCTGATCGTAGGGCAGTACGTGGTTGACCAGGGCGGCCGGATGCACCACCAGGTCGACGGTGTCGGCGAGTTCGCGCCAGCCGCGTTGGGACAGGCCGAGATTCGGTTCGCCGATATCACCGGCCAGAACGGTCAGCCGCGGCGACAGCTCCCGATATCGTCGCAGCAGCGCGGAATCGCCGGTGTCGAAGACCTCGTCCAGCCGAGCGCGGGCGGCATCGGCATCGCTGCCGCGCACGATGCAGATCAGCGTCCCCTCGCACGCGGCGAGGCGCTCGAGCCATTCCAGGCACAGGAAACGGCCCAGATAGCCGTTTGCGCCGGTGAGCAGCACGGTGCGCGGCGGGTGGATCGTGGACGGCAGATCTTTTGCGGCGGACAATGTTTCGGGATCGATAAATGTGTCCAGCGTGAGATCTTCAGCGCGCACCAGATCGCGGGAACCGTGCACGGTGGTGGCGGTGGGGCGGCGGTTCTCCCGCGCGCGTTCGGACTCGATGTATTCGGCCAAGCGCCGCAACGTATTCGCCGGATGCACGATGGTTCCCACCGGGACCTCGACCTCGAACAGTTCGGTGAGCAGGCTGGACAGCGACAGCGCCGACAGCGAATCGCCGCCCAGATCGGTGAAGTGCGCCCCGGGCCGGATCTCGGTGCCCGCACAGCCCAGAAGCGCCCGCGCGGCCCGGCCGACGGTCTCGGCCACCGGACGATCCCCGGCCTCGTGGCGCAGCGCGGCCAATTCGTCGGACTGTTCCCGCGACAGCTCGGTGTAAAGCTGTTCGAGATCCTTGCCGTAGCGCTGGGTCAACTTGGGCCGCAACAACTTCCCGATACCCGACAGCAAACCGTTGTCCTGGGTGAAGGGTTCGTTCTCGAGCAGGAAATCGCGCGGGATCTCATAGGAGTTGAGCCCCGCATCCCCAGCCAGCCGCTGCAACGATTCGCCGATCTCCGAGCGTGGATCGGACAGCACGAGCGCTTCTTCGGAGGGCACGATCACCGCCAGCAGATAGGCACGCTCGCTGCTGCCGTAGACGAAGATCTGCCGGATCAGTGAGCTGGTGGAGAACACCGATTCCAGCTTCGCCACCGTGACAAACTCACCCTGGGACAGTTTGAGCACATTGTTGCGGCGATCGACGTAGACCAGATGATCGGGCCCGATTTCGGCGACCACGTCGCCGGTCCGATAGAAGCCGTCCTCGTCGAACATCTCCGCGGTGATCTCGGGCCGCTTGTAGTAGCCGGGGAACATGGTGGTGGTCTCGAGCAGCAGCTCACCGCGCGGATGCGGCCGGTCGGTGGCGAAATAGCCGAGTTCGGGAACGTCGACGAGGCGGTAGTCCAGCACGGGTGGGCGCCGGACCTTGTTGTCGACGATGACGCTGCCACCGGCCTCGGTGGAGCCGTAACCGTCGTGCAGGCCGATGCCGAGGACCGACTCCATGAATGCCCGCATCTCCGGTGCGAGCGGAGCACTGGCACACATCGCGCCGAGGAAACGACCGCCCAGAACTCGTTGGCGCAGTTCGGTTTTCACCGCATCCTCGACGACGGCGCGTTCACCCCCGGCCGCTACCCGGGCCTCGACCTCACCCTGATGGCGGTGCAGCAGCATCTCGCAGACCCGGGGTACGAAGACCAGTTCGGTGGGCCGCACGAGCTCCAGATCCTCGAACAGCGTCGACATATCGCTGCGCGCGGTGAAGTAGGCGATTCCGCCGCGGGCCAGGGTGCCGCCCAATTGCAGGCGGCCCGCGACGTGGCTGAGCGGCAGATAGTTCAGGGTGATCGCCGGTACGGGCGCCTTCGCGGTATACAGCCACATGGTCGCGGCGAGACTGTCTGGGTACATGGCGCCCTTGGGCGTTCCGGTACTGCCGGAGGTGTAGACCAGCAGTGCCAGCGGATCATCCTCCACGGGTGCGGGTTCCGGCGCCGGTGCCGCGCCGCGGTCGAGGAGTTCGCCGACCGTGGCGAGGGTGCGACCGGCTGCGGCCAGCCGGTCACGCGCCGCCGCCAGTGCCGCGTTCTCGTCGTCCGCACCGGTCGCGTCGAAGACGATCACCTGCGCGACCGACTCACTCGCCAGCGCGGCCTCGACGGTGGCGTCCAGCAGTTCCGCACTGCTCGCCAGCACGCGGGCACCGGTCTCGTCGATGATCGAATTCCATTGCGCCACCCCGGCGGCGGCCTGGAGCGGAACCGCCACGGTGCCCAGTCGCACGCCCGCCAGATCCACGACGACGTAATAACTGCTGACGAATCCGACCGTGCACACGAAATCCCCGGCCCGCACACCCGCCGCGTAGCACGCATTCGCCAGCGCCTGCGCGCGCGCCCACAGCTGCCGATAGGTGAGCGTCTCGAACCGGGGCAGCAATCGCCGGACCCGGCGGCCGCCGCCATCGGTGACGATCTCGACGGCCCGCTGCCCCACCGCCGGACGATCGGCGTAGGCGGTCATGACCGTGTCGATCAGTCCGCGCAATCCCAGCCCCGGCCGTGCGATGGCCTCGCCCACTTCGGACAGCGGCCAGGCCGCCATCGCCTCGGCGTCCTCCCTCGCCGCTGCGAGTCGCCGTTTACGCTCGGCCTTCCGGTCCGTCTCGGTCATGGGCGGTTCTCCCTCGGTCGTTCCCTGCGGTCGAATCAATCGCCTCCGCGCCGGATGGCGCGCATCACCGTTAACTTAGCTCCGCTAACTACCCCCGCGTCAAGACCTCGGCAGGATTTCGTACGAACTCGGCACAGGAGGCCCCGCCGCTGAGATCAGCCGAGCACACGATCCCGCACGCGCGGTGTGGATCGATTGGTCGATGCCCCCGCCCATCGGACCGAGCCGCCGCCACGCTCTGATCATTCGGCCGAGAATTGCCGCAGTCGGTCACCGACCGGCGAAATCCTTTGGAACGCTGCGGGCATCGGCCGGGAGGAGGTCCTGTGGGTATTGGCGGAATGCGACGACCAGGCGATTGTGGTCGTCGCGGCGGGTGGCCAGGACAACGTGGGCCGGGTCGACACCGTGCAAGGGGATCGCGACGATGTCGGGCCGGATCGCCGGGAAGTGCCGTCCGGCGGCAAGAGCGACAGCCTCACCCGCGGCGATAACCTCCAACTTATCCTCGAGGGCGTCGATGATCGGGCCGTCGGGGGCGGGGCGGCCGTCGGGGCGGGGATCGATGCGCCAGAACGAACTCCACGCCGGGTCCGACTGCCGCAGCCGGGGCACGGGTTCGTCGGCGATATCGTCGAGGGTGACGTATTCCTTGCCCGCCAGCCGATGATCGAGCGGCATGAGCACGACCCGTGGTTCGTCGTAGAGGACGGTGACCTGTAGCCCTTCGGTGAGGAACGGGAGGCGGGAGACCAGCGCGTCCACCCGATGATCGAGCAGCGCGGCCGGAACGTCGGTCACCTGCACATGCTGTGCGCGCACCTCGGCGTCGGGATGGCGACGGCGCATCGCACGTACGACCGGCGTGATGATCAAGTCTCCGGTGTAGCCGATCGTGACCCTGCCGGGGCGGGCGGCGGCGCGGGTCTGCGCGACCACCCGGCCCGCGCTGCGAAGCAGCGTTCTGGCCTGCGGCAAGAACACCGCACCGGCCTCGGTGAGCCGAGTCCCTTGCGGTCCCCGATCCAGCAGGCGGACGCCGAGTTGTTTTTCCAGCCGGTTGATCTGACGGCTCAGCGACGGTTGTGTGACGTGCAGGGTCGCGGCGGCGCGACCGAAATGAGCGCGCTCGGCGACGACGGTGAAGCTGTGCACCAACCGCAGGTCGAGATCCACTGCGGGCGGCCCATCGGTCATAGGTCCAGCGTAGTCCGGCCTCGACGGCTCGACCTCGGATCGATCACTGTGAGCTGTGGTGATGCGCTGACCGTATTGCCCGATGCGAAAGCTTCATTGGATCGCGAACCGCGCCCGCGCCCAGAGTGGACCTATCGCGGCCATCTCCGCACTCGGCCGATTCACTTGGAGGAATGCCCATGACGATCACCCCTGCGATGGATGCCGGACGCCGAACGCTGGGGCGGGTCGGTGTGAGTCTGCCGGTCTCGTTCACGACCACCCCACCGGCCGCCGCGCAGCGCGAGGCGGCCCGTCGGCTCGAACGCGCCGGTTACGGCGCCGTCTGGACGAACGAGGTCATCGGCAAGGACGCGTTCGCGCACCTGGCCGTGCTGCTGGCCGCCACCGAGCGGATCACGGTGGGTACCTGTGTGGCCAATATCTGGGCGCGTCCGCCGCAGACCGCGCACGGTGCGGCGGCCTACCTGGCCGATGCGTATCCGGGCCGGTTCGCGCTCGGTCTCGGCGTCGGCTACCCCCAACAGGCCGACAGTGTGGGGCGGCCGTTCGGCAGACCGCTGACCACCATGCGCGATTACATCGCCGGGATGGACGGCGAAACCTGGCCGCCCGCACTGGATGCGGTGTATCCGCGATTGCTCGCGGCCAACCGCCCGAAGATGCTCGCACTCGCCGGTGAGATCGCCGACGGCGCCCTGCCCGCCGGATTGCCGCCCGAGCACACCGCGCGGGCGAGGCAGGCGCTCGGACCGGACAAACTACTGGTGGTAGGACTTTCGGCGGTAATCGACGACGACCGGGACCGATCCCGGGCGGCCGCGCGACAGCTGGTGACGGCGTACTCCGGCCAGGCCGCTTTCCGGGCCACCCTCGCCGAATTCGGTTATCCGGCAGCCGAACACGGCGAACCGGACGATCGCGTGGTGGATGCACTCGTCGCGCACGGCGCACCGGACGCGATTGCCGCAAAGATGCGAGAACACTTCGCCGCGGGCGCCGACCACGTCATCCTGCTCCCGCCGATCGGCACCGAATTCGCCTCCGGCGTGGACGGTTTCACCGGACTTGCACCGGCGCTGAGCGATCTCGGCTGACCGCGTCGGTCCAGTCCGGACGCTGCGAGGTCGGGCGAGCCCACATTGGTCGAGTCAGTCGCGCGCTGTGCGCCGCCGTTCATTCGGGCGGCAACCCGAAAACGCTCCCGCCGGTGATCCCGGTCGTTGTCTACGGCGGTGATGGCACGTCGGATGACGGTCAGCCACCATCGTTCCCAGTCCCCGGGCGATTCGGGCGGCGGACCGGCGGACAGCACAGGATCCCCGCACAGTGGGCAGCGCCCGTCCTGCTCGGTGAGCAGGCGGCCCGGCGGTGTGCGACTGCTCGTTGATCTCCATGTGACGGGGGCGCGGCCGCGCTCGTCCTGGCCGGGGCCGCTCCGATCACGGCTCTGCCGGCCTACAGCCCCTACCCCGATGTGACGGCCTGGTTCTGGAACTGGGCCAATGATTCCCACGACCAAGTCAGGGTGCCGACGGCAAGATCGGCGATAACGCCTTCGAGCCAGCGGATTTCGGTTTCGGTGACGGCGCGCTGATATTCGTCTTCGAGCATGGTGACGCGCGGGAGACCGAACTCCGTAGCCTGCGATAGGCCGGTGTCGAGCTCGGAATGCTTGGCGCGCAAGGCGTTTACGCGATGCTCGAGTTCCGCACGCGCACCCTCGGGGCCGAGGAGCATCAGGAAGGACAGGGCCGCGGGGAATTCCGGAAACTCGTTGCGGGGGATGGCGATCATCTCGGCGATCCAGGAGATACAGGCGGCGCGGCCCGCGTCGGTGACCTCGTAGACCGTGCGTTCCGGGTACTGCTGGTCGCGGCCCGTCGCGCGGACTGCTACCAGACCGGCGTCCTGCAGCCGCGTGATCGTCTTGTACAGCTGGGCACGCTGACCCACGTTGACCACCTTGTCCTTGCCCCACTCCTTGATACGGCGCTGGATGGCATAGGGGTGCATCGGCTCCAGGTGCAGGATGCCGAGCACCGCCATGGCGAGCGGGGATCGCTTGAACCGGTCCGATGTGGTCATGCCACCCATCCTACTAGGTTCCAAACAACTAGATTCCCGCTAACTAGTTGCTTCGCAACTAGTATCTGTGCAACTATTGAGGAGCAGGCGAACTCGACCACTGAGACCCGAAAGGACCGGACCGATGACCACCAGGACCGACACCATCCGCATCCACGCCGACCACGAGAGCACCAAGCGCCTCGGCGACTGGACCCATGCCACCGCCTTCGAGGTGAAAGCCCGCTACGGGAGCGTCGTCATCGACCTGCGCTCGCCGTGGATCGAAGGCGAGACCCCGATCGAGGTGCACGCCGACTTGGACCACGCCATGGTCAAGCTGCTGGTTCCCGACGACGCCGTCATCGACCACAGCGAGCTGGAGTGGACCGGACGCGGGCGGGTGAAGGACTTCGCCAAGCCGCAGGACGCCGCCGGCCGTGTCATCCGACTGACCGGCGCCAGCGCCAAGAGCGAATTCCGCGTCCACCGCGGCGGCATCGCGATCCTCTCGGCGCTGCTCAGCCGCGAGTTCTTCGACGACGCCAAGCGGGCGAACCAGCAGGGCCGCACCCCGACGCTCATCGATCCGGCCAACGCGCCGCGCTGAGACACCCGCCGCACCCGGCGGCGGCAAGCGCCGGCGCGGCAATCCGAAAACCGAAGGCCGTCTTCATGTCTCACATGAAGGCGGCCTTCGCCGTCTCGCCGGGGCAGTACTGCAACGGCACCGTCGGATCAGTCGAGTGGGTGGCCGCGGCGCCGGTACGACCGCGCACAGATCACCGAGGCGATCGACGTTGTGCGACGCGGCCGCGGCACGATCGTCGGGCTCGGCCTGCCACAGGTCCGCCAGCCGTTAAGTGTCAGCGGACTCAGCGGCGAGGACCTACAACCATTGATGGACGAACTCGATCCGGCAACGAAGGAGGTCGTCATGACCGTCGCCGACGAACTCAGGGCCAGAGGCGAAGCGCGCACTTTGCTTCGCCAGCCGACCTACAAGTTCGGAGAACTACCGGGCTCGATCACCTCGACCGTTCGTAGCGCATCCCCGGACGATGTCGAGCAATGGTCATTGCAGGTCCTCACCGCCGACAGCCTCGAGGAGATCTTTGGCCGGTAGGTGTTGCGAGACAATCTGATCACTACGTAGAGGGGAAGATTATGTGTGACTCTGATGCGCCGCGACGACGGCATATCGCCCGTCCCGATGTTGTTCTGCGCGGGGAAGAAGTCGGTGAGGGGCCGACGGTCGTTCTGCTGCACGCCGGCGGGGAGCGGCGCCGGGTGTGGGCTCCCGTTATCGAGCGGCTCGTCGGTGCCGGGTTACGGTGTGTGGCCTTCGACCAGCGTGGTCACGGTGACAGCGACGGCGAGCTGCTGGCGCTGGATCCGTGTGCTGCCGATATCGCCGCCATGGTCGATGCCGATCCCGGGTGCGTGGTGGTCGGCGCCTCACTGGGCGGGCTCGCGACCATTGCGGCACTGGAGGATTCGCAGACACGGGCGAAGGTCGCGGGACTGGTCTTGGTGGATGTCGTTCCCAACCTCGATGTCGATCGGGTCCGGCGTTTCCTCGGCGGCAACGGACTGCTCGATGTCCATCGGGACTTCGTCGACGACGCTCTCACCCAGGTTCCACGGCTGCGGCGGATCACCGCGGATCTCGATCTGCCCATCCTGCTGGTGCGCGGCGACCACGGATCGCCGCTCATCGACGATGATGTCGACGGATTGCTGCACCTGGCCCCGCAGGCCACGGTGACCCGCATCCGGGATGCCGGGCATCTGATTGCCCGCGACCAACCGGTGGCGTTGGCGCAGGCCATCGCGGCTGCCGTGCCGCTCTGGCCGGTGCGGGCGCTGCTGCGCGAACTGGGCGCCGACCGGGTCGAGCATCCCGGCGGGAACCTGTTCGAACATCTCGAACGAGTGCGGGAACTGGTTGGGAGCCTGGGCGGTGGTAGCCGGGTCGGCCGTGCCGCGCTCGCCCATGCCACCTACGGCACCGATGGCTTCGCGCATCCGCTGCTGCCACCCGACCAGCGATCACGCCTGCGCGCCGCGATCGGCCGCGACGCCGAATCCCTCGTCTACCTGTACGGCGCCTGCGACCGCGCGCAGACCTACCCGCACCTCGGCGAAACTCCGCTGCGGGTCATCGACCGATTCACCGGCGATATCTTCGACGTGACCGGCGCCGACCTCACCGACTTCGCCCTCCTCACCGTGGCCAACGAGCTCGATGTGGTGCGCCACGCGGCGCTGCCCGCCGAAGCCACGCACGACATCGGAGCCCTCATCGCCGAGTTCGCGGCCTACGTCCCCGAAGCCGCCGCCCGGGCCCTGGCCGACTCTGCTCTGCACTGAGATTCGAACGCGCCGAGTCGAATTGCGGTGCGCTGGGTCGCTTACGCGGAGGGCGGAGGTTTGCCGGGTGGGAACCACCGGCGACGACCACTACAGTTCTGGTCGTGGATGAGCAGCAGGGCGTTTCAGCACCACCGTCGGTATTTCGATCTTCGTCGGCCACCCAGGTAACGATGGTGGTGTTGGGTCTGATCGGGATCGCGAGTGGCTGCTTGCTCCATGTGATCATGTCCGCCGGTTCGAGGCCGACATTCCCCGTGGTGGCCCCGATCGTCGCAGGCGCCCTGTCGCTTCTGCTCGGACTGAGTTACTTCATCCGCCCCTCGCCCGCAGTGGTGGTCGATGATCAGGGGCTGGTACTCAGACCATTCGGCCGAATCCCCTGGGCCGCGATATCGCGAGTCCACGTGGTCACCGCGAGACTCGACCCGAACACGAGATACCTGTCCATCGAACTCGCCGAACCCCGCGCGAAGTTCGCTGAAGGTCATTGGCCCAGGTGGTTCTACGGCCCGATGGGCAGGCTCCTGTCCGGCCATCCGGTGACCATGCCGGAACGCATGCTGCGCCCGATATCCCTGGACGACATCACCACCGAACTACGGGGGCGAAACCCGGGCCTGGTCATCACCGGATCCGCGCAGACCAGCGTCCGCCCACGCAGCTCATGAAACACGCGCTGGTGGGGCACCGGAACGCGATAACCCCCGAAGGTCAAGGGAGGCTTGGGCTTCGGGGGTTCGCGGATCGTCTGCGTGGAGCGGGGCTATGGCTGGTCGAAGTCGCCGTGTCGCACACCGGCGGTGAAAGTCGACCACTCGGCGGGCGTGAACACCAGAGCCGGGCCGGTGGGGTTCTTCGAATCACGCACGCCGACACCGGCATCGAGGAATGCGACCTCGACGCAATCCTTTGTCGACGTGGACCGACTGGATTTGAACCACTTCGCCGCGGAGAGATCGTTCGTGCTCACCTGCTGTGCTCCTTGCAAATTTCGGACATCAGCGTCTTCGACTTGGCCTCATCCAACGCTACACGACCAATCTCGTGTACGACTCGCTGATATCGCTGCACTTCGGCCTCTCGTTCCAGGTACAGATCCCCCGCATACCCCTCGGAGTAGACGATCGGAGGAGGAACCAGACCCGAGGGCACTGCCGGGAACTCCAACAACGTGAACGACCCTGCGAACCTTCCGACATGTGGCCCCGCCGCGAACGGCGCCACCCGCACCACGATGTTCGGACGATCCGCCAATGCGATCAGTTGGCGAAGCTGATCGGCGATTACAGCCTTACCACCGATCTGATCTCGAAGAACGGCCTCCGACAGAAACGCAGTGATGTGAAGGTCCGGATCCTTCAACCGCTCTTGGCGATACGTCTGCCATTCGATTCGGCGTTCCATCTGCTCGGTGGGCAGATTCGGCGATTCGGTCCAGGCAATTGCGCGCCGATACTCCCGAGTCTGCAACAGTCCCGGCACTATCATCAACTGCCAGATGGTCAGCTTGTCGACGGCATCCTCCAAGGCCAGGTAGTGGTCGAATCCAGTCGTTTGCGCGTCCGCATACGCCCTCCACCAACTGGCCGTCATCTTCCCCTCCCGCGAAGCGCGAATCTCCTTCACCAGATCCAGGCAGATACGACGCTCCTCCTCGGTGGCCCCGTAGCTGTCACACAACGCATTCACTTGCAGCATGGTGATCCGCGTCGTCTGCCCCTCTTCGATTCTCCCGATGGTCTGGTGTGACGTTTCCGCGATGCGTGCGGCCTGAGACTGCCCCACTCCCTTCACATTCCGCAGTCGCCGCAGTTCACGACCCAATGCACGTTGCGCGAGCGTACTTCCTGACCCCATATCGTTAGCTCCCCTATCTATCGTGTCCCGCTTTTCTGGACAGGTCCCCTCTGGACAGGTTGCTGGTGGACGAGTTCACACAATCGGCACGGTGGCTCGTGCCCGAAATCGCCGTCATCCGGCTTCAACTCGCGGCCGAATCGGTGCAACCTCAACGCCGACAACCACTTTCACATCGCAGGGAAAGTATCCACCATGGGACTGTTGAATCACGATCGAATGCCGGTAATGACCGCCGACTACGCCCACGTCATCATGCAGCTGCACATCGACTGCGCATTGTGCATCTGCCCGGTGAAACAACAGGCGAAACAAAGACTCGTCGAGGCGAAACACCTTGTGCCGGACACGGGCCGGTCGCGATGAGCACATTCTGGGAATTCGCTTTCGCCATCGGAATACCACTCGTGGTGATCCTGCTCGCCATCTTCTGGCCGGAGCGGATTTCCCGAAACGAATCACGCAATTCGGTCCGCGCGATTCTGGACCGCATCAGCCTGGAGGACCGGGCACGAAGGGTGAAATACCGTGACCGGCACCGCGAATAGCCATCATTTCCGGACCGAGGCCGGCGCGCACTCGGCCTGGTGGCGGGTCGCGGACGGCGAGCGAATCGAAATCACTCACCTCACCGATCGCGAAAACAGCATCAGCACCACGTGTTTCGCGAATCATCGGGTGACGCGCTACTCGCGCGACGGGGTGGTGTTCGCCGACCCGCCTACCCTGGCCGTCGCACATTTCCTGGCGCCGGAGTACCACAGCCTGTGGTGCGCGGTCAGCGAAGAGTTCCGCCGCGCATTCACGCCGTGATCGCCCGGCGCACACCGAAGCGCTCGTCACCGTGCGGGAAATGTCGTGCGACCGCCGCGACACGGCCCGGCCGTCCCGGGCCGCGTCGACCACATTTCGGCCGCACTGCTGAAAACGGTTTCCACCAGCCTGCACCCGGCGCTCCCGAATGAACCGAACTATAGTCTGGACAGGTGTCCGGAGATATTCCGGCGGGCTTAGACTGAGCCTCGGTGAAATCGGTACCACGACGTGTAAAGGAGACTCCATGTCCGAGAAGGTTCGCGGCGTCATCGCCCGCAGTGTGGGCGCACCGGTCGAGATCGTCGAGATCGTCATTCCCGACCCGGGCCCGCACGATGTGGTGGTACGCGTGCGGGCCTGCGGCGTGTGCCATACCGATCTGACCTACCGCGAGGGCGGTATCAACGACGAATTCCCGTTCCTGCTCGGGCACGAGGCGGCCGGTGTGGTGGAAACCGTCGGCGACGCGGTCACCCATGTACAGGCCGGTGATCATGTCGTACTGAACTGGCGTGCGGTCTGCGGGCAGTGCCGCGCCTGCAAGCGCGGTAAGCCCTGGTACTGCTTCGACACCCACAACGCCAGCCGTCCCATGACGCTGACCGACGGCACCGAGCTCACGCCCGCGCTGGGCATCGGCGCCTTCGCCGACAAGACGCTCGTCCACGAGGGTCAGTGCACCGTGATCGACGCGGAGACCGATCCGGCGGTGGCGGGCCTACTGGGTTGCGGCGTGATGGCCGGACTGGGGGCGGCGATCAATACCGGCGGTGTGAGTTACGGCGATTCGGTCGCGGTGATCGGCTGCGGCGGTGTCGGCGACGCGGCCATCGCGGGCGCCCGGCTCGCCGGTGCCACGACGATCATCGCGATCGACCGCGATCCGCGAAAGCTGGAGTGGGCCAGAGAACTCGGCGCCACTCACACCCTCGAGGCCGGCGACGATGTGGTGGAGCGGGTCCAGGAATTGACCGGTGGATTCGGCGCGGACGTCGTCATCGACGCGGTCGGGCGGCCCGAGACCTGGAAGCAGGCCTTCTACTCGCGCGATCTGGCCGGAACCGTCGTGCTGGTCGGCGTGCCGACACCGGATATGAAACTCGAGATGCCACTGATCGACTTCTTCTCACACGGCGGCTCACTGAAATCGTCCTGGTACGGCGACTGCCTGCCCGAACGCGATTTCCCGATGCTGCTGGACCTGTATCGCCAGGGCCGCTTGCCACTGGAGCGATTCGTCAGCGAACGCGTGAGCCTCGATCAGGTCGAGCAGGCGTTCACCACCATGCACCACGGTGATGTGCTGCGATCGGTGGTGACGCTGTGAGGATCGATCGTGTGATCACCTCCGGGAAGTTCGAATTGGACGGTGGCAGCTGGGATGTCGACAACAATGTCTGGGTGGTCGGCGACAACGACGAGGTGATCGTGATCGACGCCGCCCATCAAGCCGAGCCGATCATCGCGGCCGTCGCCGGGCGCACCGTGCGCGCGATCGTGTGCACTCACGCCCACAACGACCACATCAACGTCGCCCCGCAGCTGGCCGAGGCGCTCAACGCGCCGATCCGCCTGCATCCGGCCGACGAGGTGCTGTGGAGCGCCCTATATCCCGACACGGCTTACGAAGCGCTCACCGATCGTGAACGAATTCCCCTGACGGGCAGCGAAATAGAGGTACTGCACACCCCCGGCCACTCCCCCGGCGCGGTGAGCCTGCACCTGGCCACCGAACGCACGGTCTTCACCGGTGACACCCTGTTCCAGGGCGGCCCGGGCGCCACCGGGCGCTCGTTCTCGAGCTTCCCCACCATCATCGAATCCATCCGCACCCGCCTGCTCACCCTGCCGGAGGACACCACCGTGCTGACCGGGCACGGCGACTCCACCACCATCGGCGCCGAAGCACCGCATCTGCCGGAATGGATCAAGCGAGGGAACTGAAGAACCATCGCCACCCGCACACTCTTGTCTGTGCGGGTGGCGAGTCGGCACCGCCGGAGCCAACTTGCCGACAATGGGAATCGGTTAGGCTCTCGTCCCGAGATCCAGTACGTACCAGCCCTTTCCGGAGAGTCTGCCTGTAGCGCCGTTCGCATGGACGACCGCGGCGGCGTTGCAGGATCGACTGTCCGCCGCCCCCATTCCTGCGCCATCTCGGGAGTTCGTCATGCATTCAGCCCGGCTCCTCGCCGTCGGTATCGCACTCGCCACAGCGCTTGCCACAACCGCCATCGGTTCCGGTTCCGCGCGCGCGGAACCGAACCACCTCTGCATCGATTCCGGCTATCGCGAGCAGATGAGAAATCTGCACAACGACTTTCGCGCCACACACCACGCTTCGAAACTTCAGCTCGATGACACACTGAACAAGCTCGCCGAAGAGTGGGCCGAGCATCTGGCGCAGACCCACACCTTCGAACATCGACCGAACAATCGGTACGGGGAGAACCTGTACATGATGACCGGCGGCGGTACAGATTTCGCCGATGCCGAATCCGCGTTCCGCTCCTGGGCCGACGAGGAAGCCGTCTACGACTACGACAAGCCCGGATTTTCGCAGGAGACCGGCCATTTCACCCAAGTGGTATGGAAAGACACCCAGCGGATGGGCGTGGCGCGCGTCTGCGTGCCCGAGACGGGCGAGACCTATGTGGTCGCGAACTACGATCCGCCGGGTAACTGGCAAGGTCGCTTCCCGGACAACGTCGAGCCGGCGAGTTAGGACCGAACGGTTCCGGATCGACCAATCGGAACCGTTACGACATGGAACGTGCCATCCTTTAGCGGTACATTGATCAACGATCTGTTGTGTACTGCGGGGAGGGCCGACCATGGCGACAATCCAACCCTCCGGGTCGTCCCCGGACACATTCGCCGCCGAGGACGCCGACTATCACAAATCACTGCGACCTCGGCAGTTACAAATGATCGCGATCGGTGGCGCCATCGGCACCGGGCTGTTCCTCGGCTCGGGCGCACGTCTGCACACCGCGGGCCCGGGACTATTCCTGGTCTACGCGGTGTGCGGAGTGTTCGTCTTCTTCATCCTGCGAGCCCTCGGTGAACTGGTGCTGTACCGGCCCGCGTCGGGCTCGTTCGTGTCCTACGCGCGCGAGTTCTATGGGGAGAAGCTGGCTTTCGGCGTCGGCTGGATGTACTTCTTCCACTGGTGCATGAGCGGCATCGTGGACATCACCGCCATCGCGACCTATGTGCACTACTGGAGTGCGTTCCGGGCGGTCCCGCAGTGGACGATCGCGCTGATCGCCTTGGTGGTCGTGGTCTCGATCAACCTGGCGTCGGTGACCTGGTTCGGCGAGCTGGAGTTCTGGGCCGCGCTGATCAAGGTCGCCGCGCTGGTGATCTTCCTGGTCGTCGGCACGGTCTTCCTCGCCGGCCGGTTCCGCCTCGACGGTCAGGCCACGGGCATCACGGTTCTCGCCGACGGCGGACTGTTCCCCGTCGGTCTGCTGCCGCTGGTCACCGTCACCACAGGTGTCGTCTTCGCCTATTCCGCAGTCGAATTGATCGGCACGGCGGCGGGCGAGACCGAAAGGCCCGCCGAGATCATGCCGCGGGCGATCAATTCGGTCATCGCCAGAATCGCGGTGTTCTATGTGGGTTCACTGGTTCTGCTCGGACTTCTGCTGCCGTACAAGGCTTTTGCCGCAGGAGTCAGCCCATTTGTCACCTTCTTCTCGAAACTCGGTGTAGCAGGCGCTGATTCGATGATGAACCTGGTGGTCCTGACTGCGGCGTTCTCCAGCCTGAACGCGGGGCTCTACTCGACCGGCCGGATCCTGCGGTCGATGTCGGCGAACGGCAGCGCACCGGCGGTGGCCGCCCGGATATCCGGGAATGGTGTGCCCTACATCGGCATTCTCGCCACCGGTGCGATCGCGCTGCTCGGCGTCGGCGTGAACGCCGTGGTACCGGACAACGCGTACGAGATCGTGCTGAACATGTCGGCGATCGGCGTACTCTCGGCGTGGGCGGCCATCGTGCTGTGCCAGCTGCGGTTGTGGCAGCGCTGGCGACAGGGCCTGGTGGAGCGCCCCGCATTCCGGCTCGTCGGCGCGCCGTACACCGGCATCGCCACGCTGATGTTCCTCGCCGCCGTCGTCGTGCTGATGGCGTGCAGCGACGACGAGATCCAGCGCGGCGCGGCGCTCGCCGCGCTGGTGATCATGGGGCCGGTCCTGGTCGGCGGCTGGTTCGTCGCCCGCCGGCGAGTCCTGCGCATCGCGACCGAACGCGCGGGTGACAGCAACCAATCCCGTCAGGAGTGATCCGGCACATGCCTTCGAGTATCGTCTCCGAACTCGCCGAAATCGTCGGTGCGGCACACGTTCTCACCGATCCCGACACGACGGCGCACTACACCACGGACTGGACCGGACGGTGGCACGGCACCACCACGGCGGTCGTGCGGCCCGCCGACACCGGGCAGGTGGCACGGGTCCTCGAGGTGTGCCACCGCGCCGGTGTGGCCGTCGTCCCGCAGGGCGGCAACACCGGGCTGGTGGGTGGCTCGATCCCGATGCACGGCGAGATCGTGCTCAGTGTGGCGCGATTGGACCGGATCGACGCCCCGGACCCTGTCGGACACACCCTCGCCGCCGACGCCGGTGTCACCGTCGCGCGAGCCCAGGAAGCCGCTCGCGATGCCGGTCTCATCTTCGGAATCGACTTGGCGGCAAGGGGTTCGGCGACGCTGGGCGGAATCGTCGCGACCAATGCGGGCGGGATCCGGGTGATCAAGTACGGCGACACCCGGGCCCAGTTGCTCGGCGTGGAAGCGGTGATGTCCGACGGCAAGGTGCTCACCCGATGGAAGGCGTTGCGAAAGGACAATGCCGGCTATCACCTGCCCGGCCTGCTCGCCGGATCGGAAGGGACGCTCGGCGTCGTCACCCGCGTTCTGCTGAAACTGCATGTGCCGCCAGCACATTCGCACTGTGCGCTGATCGGTGTCCGGACGGTCGGTGCCGCACCCGCGCTGGTCGACCTGCTGCGGCAGGCCGGGCTGACCATCGAGGCCGCCGAACTCATGACCGATGCGGGTATGCGGCTGGTCCGGCGGTACCGCACACTGCGTGCCCCGCTGAGCATCGAGCCGCCGTACTACCTGCTGGCCGAGGTATCCGGACCGTCGGACACCGAGACGCTGCTGCTGGACGCGCTGGAACGCGCGAGTGATCTCGTGCTGGACGCCACCGTCGAGGGCGAGCGCGGGCAGCGGCTGTGGAGCTACCGCGAGAGCCACACCGAAGCGATCAACGCCGCCTCCTCGACCCCGCCGGTCAAGCTGGACATCACCACCCCGCTCGCCGCGGTGGAATCCTTCGTCGACACGCTGATCCACACCGTCGCCACCGAGTTCCCGCGGGCGAGACCGATCCTGTTCGGCCATATCGCGGACGGCAATGTGCACGTCAACCTGCTCGATGTCGAACCTGGGCAGACCCTGCCGATCACCGGCCGCGTCTTCGAACTCGTTGCCGCGCACGATGGGAGCATCAGCGCCGAGCACGGCATCGGCCGGTCGAAGGCGTCCTGGATACACCTGGCTCGATCGGCCGTCGACATCGAGGTGATGAAGGCGATCCGCAGCGGCGTCGATCCGACGCTGACACTCAACCCGCACATACTTCCCGCGCGCTGACCGGGGATCAGGTCCGCGGATCGAGCAATGGGCGGATCAGCTCCGCCCCCTTGCGATCGAGCCAGTCCGAGAAGGTCATCAATTCCGGATGGAGTCCACGCAATGCGTCGATATTGATGTCGGGCACACTGCCGTCGCCACTGTTGAGCAATTCGTAACCGCGAGCGAACCGTTCGCTGATGCGCCGCAGTTCCTCGATCGGGCGTCGAAGGTAGGGAACGTCTCGTCCGACGGCGGCGCCGACCGCCGCGGCCACCTCCGGTGGGGTCAGCGCGTCACCGACCAGTTCCAGTGTCCGGCCACGGTAGCCGTCCGGATTCTGCAGTGCGAGTGCCGTGAACGCGCCGATATCGTCGAGTGCGATGAATTGCTGCCGCACGTGCGCCGCGGCGGCGGTGCGCAGCGCACCGTCCCGAATACCGACCGTGGCCGATTGCGTGATCAGGTTCTCCATGAAAGAACTCGGCCGCAGCACGGTGGCCGAAATCCCCGACGCGGTGATGTATTGCTCGATTTCCCATTTCGCCGCTTGACCACCCCGATCGGCACCGAGGCCGGAGCTGTAGATCAGATGTGCCACACCGTATTTCAGCGCCGCGTCGACCACGGCCCGACCGGCCCGCACCTCGTCCTGGTCCGGATCCAGCGGACCGGGATGCACGCTGTAGACGCCGTACACACCCTCGACGCAACGGTCTATCGTGGCCGGGTCCTCCAGCGAACCCGCGATCAGTTGCGCGCCGGCATCCGCCAGCGCGCGGGCCCTGACACCGTCGGGATGGCGCGTCAGCACCCGCACCCGCCATCCGTCGGCGAGCAGCCGATCCGCGACCGCGCCGCCCTGCTGGCCGGTCGCACCGGTGACGAAAACAACCTGGTCCATCTGTCCTCCGTGATCGATCTTCGGGCTCGTCTCATCGACGAGCGGACAAAACGGAGAACACTCTCCGTTTCAATCGACTATACGGAGAGGCTTCTCCGTTTCGCAATGGGGAAGTTACGATCGAGCGATGGGGATGGGCGACAAGGCCGGACAGGCTGCCAAGCCGCTGCGCGCGGACGCGCGCCGCAATCGCGATCAGGTGCTGGCCATCGCCCGGGAGATGCTGTCGGCCGATGGATCGTCGGCGTCCTTCGACGAGATCGCACGCCGCGCCGGAGTCGGAGTGGGCACCGTGTACCGGCATTTCCCCACCCGCAACGCGCTGTTCGAAGCCGTTGTCGTCGGCCGGATCGAGAAGTTCACCGAACGAGCGCGTGCGCTGGCGGCGTCCGATCCTGTACCGGAGGACGCCTTCTGCGACTTCTTCGCCTACCTGGTCGGCGAGATCGCCCTCAACCAGGCACTGTGCGAAGCACTCGACGGTGGCGACGACACAGCCATCGCGGTCCCCGCCGGGCTCCGGAGCGACTTCGTGGGCTCGTTCGAAACTCTGCTCGCACACGCGAAAGAGAGCGGGGAAGTACGGCCCGATGTCGATGTCACCGATGCGCTCGACCTGGTCATCGGCGTGGCGGCAGCCGAGCGCCGCGCCCGATTGCGCGGCACCCCTGGTCAATCGACCGCTGTCGTGCTCGATGGCCTGCGCGGGCCCGGCACCGGGGGCGGTTCACGCCCTGGTGCCCGCGATCGTTGATCCGCCCGAGGGCACAGATAGGGCCGCACGATCATTCGTGCGGCCCTCGGAGTCGACTTCCGGGATCAGGAGTAGCTGACGTCCCAGTGCTTGATGCCATTGATCCAGCCCGAGCGCAGACGTTCCGGATCGGAGACCTGGCGCAGATCTGGCATCACCTCGGCAATGGCGTTGAACATCAGGTCGATTTCCAGCCGGGCCAGATTGGCGCCGACACAGAAGTGCGCGCCGGTGCCGCCGAAAGCGAGGTGCGGGTTCGGATCGCGCAGCACATCGAATTCGAAGGGCTTGTCGAAGGCGGTCTCATCGAAATTTGCGGAGCTGTAGAACAAGCCGACGCGATCACCGGCCTTGATCAACTGACCACCCAGCTCCACATCCTCGGTGGCCGTGCGCTGGAACGCGGTGACCGGGGTCGCCCAGCGGACGATCTCGTCGACCGCCGTGCGGGGCCGCTGCTCGCGGAAGATCTTCCACTGCTCGGGATGATCGACGAATGCCTTCATACCGTGGCTGATGGCATTGCGAGTGGTCTCGTTTCCGGCGACTGCCAGCAAAATGACGAAGAATCCGAATTCGTCGGATGCCAGGGACTCACCGTCAATATCGGCATTGACCAACTGGCTCACGATATCGTCGGCCGGAGTGGCGCGGCGTTCCTCGGCCATATTCCAGGCATAGCCGAGAATTTCGGCGGAGGCGACCACCGGATCGCCGTATTCCGGATCGTCGTAATTGAGCATCAGATTCGACCAGTCGAACAACTTGTGCCGGTCGTCCTGCGGTACGCCCAGCAATTCGGCGATGGCCTGCAGCGGCAGTTCGCACGCCACCTGCTCGACGAAATCCCCACCGCCGGTCTCCCTGGCCTCACTCACGATGCGCTGCGCCCGTTCGGTCAGCGCCGCTCGCAGGCCCTCGACCGCGCGGGGGGTGAAGCCCTTCGAGATGATCCGGCGAACCTTGGTGTGCTTCGGCGGATCCATGTTCACCAGCAGGGCGTTGGTGACCGACAACTGTTCGGGTGTGGCATATCCGGGCAACCGGATGATGGAACCCTTCTTCTCCGAGGAGAAGATGTCGGAACGGCGCGAGACCTCTTTGATGTCCTCGTGCCGGCTGACCACCCAGTAGCCGCCGTCCTCGAAGGGGTAGGCCTGCTCCTCGTTCTGGGCGTTCCACCACACCGGCGCGGTACGCCGCAATTCCGCGAATTCGGCGACCGGACTTCTATCAGCCCAGAGCGCCGGGTCGGTGAAATCGAATCCGGCCGGTATCGACGGAGCAGCCACAGTTCCTCCTCGTGTCCGCTGCATTGCGAATCATGGATTGTTACGAAACGTGTTCTTCCTCAATTAGAACACGTTGCAGGCGCGACAGAAAAGAGCCGCATCAGTGCGAATCTCGGAAAAACATAACTCGAGACAAATAAATTCGCGGCATGCCGAAAAGGACCCGATCGACCGAGTTTCCGGTCGTTCGCGCCGCCAGTTCGCCGCAGAATATTCGTCTGTATTGCCCAGTTTCAGCCGGTTACCGTCATCCGTTCACCTCGGTTCGCCGATCGCGATGCAGTCGCCCGGCCGCCCGGCCCGCGGGCAGCGGAAGATCGAGATAGGTCCGCACACCCGGATCGGCGGCCACGACGTAGGGGATCGCGTTCACACAATTCAACGCGGTGGCCACGATCGAGGGATTGCGCAGCGCCCCCTCGGCGGGATCGTGCGCGTGCAGCCCCGACAGGGTCAGCACACAGCCGGGATCGCCCCGGATCTCGACCTCGAACCGCTGCCCGTTCGGCCCGAAACTCCACGGCGGGTCGAAATTCTCCTCGCCCATGAACCAGTTGACCGCCGCCGTGATCACGGGTTCGCCATCGACGGTCCCCTCCCAGCGGAAGTGCTGTGCCGCAACCTGTCCCGGCTCGATGACACCGATCGGCGAGTCGATCGGCGCGGTGGCGACCGCGATATCGTGCGTGGTGCGGATATCGGGGTCCAGGTCGAACCCGAGTTCGTCGGCGATCATCCACACCGACTGGCTGTAACCGCCGGCCAGCATCGCCGCGACGGAACTGCCCGCCGCCGCTTCCGGCGCGGCGCCGAACATCATCCAGTGCCGCACCACATCCGGGGCGCCATAGGTGCGGATATCGGAGAACTCCTCGGCCCGCACCCCTGTTACCGCGCCCGACAGCGCCGAGGCAACCAGCGGTAATCGCTCGGTCAGGCCGCCCGGATGAATTCCGGTGCCGTGCAGCGTGACTCCGCCCTCGGCACAGACCGCGCCGAACTTCTCGCGGTCGCGCTGCCGGGGATAGAACCAGCCCAGCGGGGTGACGACATTCTTGCCCGATCGCAGGATCGCGCGCAGGACCGAGGTGTCGGCGAAGATCGGGCTGTAGACGACGCAGTCGGCGTCGAGTGCGAGCAGGGCCTCGGCATCGTCGGTCGCCGTCACTCCGATCGGATCGCGACCCACCAGGGTGCCGAGATCCGCGCCCTTCTTCTCGGCGCTGTGCACCCACGCACCGACGAGTTCGAGCTCCGGATGATCGAGGATGCCCTCGATCGCGGCGCGCCCGACGCCGCCGGTCGCCCACTGAATCACCTTGATGGTCAACGCGGTACACCTCCCGCGGCGCGCGAGCCGGTCATCGGTCCTCCACGATCGACAAGGCTTGCGTCGGGCAGTACCGCACCGCGCTCTCCAGGTCGGCACGGTCGGCCTCGGTGAGCTCGGTGCGCAGGAGTTCCACCTTGCCGTGTTTGGGCACGGTGAAGATCTCCGGCGCCTCGCCCTGACACATCGCGTGGCCCTGACACAGGTCCAGATCCACCTCGACGCGCATCAGCTCTTGCCCTCCGCCGCGGAATCCGCCTCCCGCAGTGGCGCTTCCGGCTGCACCTCGACCAGCACCAGATGCGCGCCGCGCGGAGTGTTGACCACCGCGGCGATCGCGGCGGCGAGATCGGAGGCGCGCAGGAAGAAGGGGTGGCGGGCGAAGCCCCACTTCAGCCAGTCGTCCAGCAGGGGGCCGACCTGTTCGGGCGCGGCGTTCATCCCCATTCCGGTCTGGGTCGCACCGGGGCGCACGATGGAAGCGCGAACTCCGGTGCCCTCCAACTCCATCCGGAGCTGGCGGGCCATGGCCTCGAGTCCGGTCTTGGCGGCGTTGTAGGCGCCGTTGCGGGGACGGACCTGATCGGCGCAGTCGGAACCGATGAACACGAAATCGCCGCGCCGCCGCGAGATCATTCCGGGCAGCACGCGATGCGCCAGCCGCTGCGCACCGACGAGATGGACATCGACCTGTTTGGCGAAGGTCTTCGGATCCATCTCGTAGGCCAGGCCGAATTCGATGTCACCGGCGCCGGACACCACGATTTCGATGGGGCCCAGAGCATTCTCGGCGGCGGTGACGAACTCGTCGACCGAGGCGTCGTCGGTGACATCCAGTGCGCCCGCGAACGCCTTACCGCCATTGGCGGTGATCTTGTCCGCCAGTTCCCGGCAGGTCTCCACCCGCCGCGCGCCCAGCGCGACCGGGAATCCGGCCTCGGACAGCATGATCGCGGTGGCGGCGCCGATACCCGACGAGGCGCCCGCGATCAGGACCGGTCGCACATCCGGATGCGGATCGAAGCGCGGCATTACGAAACCTCCACGGTGACAGGGAGTTTGGCGAATCCTCGGACATTGGTCGAATGCACCCGGGCGATACCGGGCTCGGCGACGGTGTAGGCACGCACGCGGTTCGCAAACTCACGCAGCGCGATGGTCGCCTCCAGCCGGGCAAGATGCGCGCCCAGGCAGAAGTGCACGCCGCTGCCGAAACTGACCAGCGAACCCTTGTCGGTACGGTCGAGGTCGTAGCGGTCGCCGTCGGCGAAGACGGCGGAATCGCGGTTGGCCGATCCGATCAGCAGCAGCACCTTGGAACCCGCCGGGATCACACCGTGCTCGAGTTCCACATCGACCGAGGCCGAGCGCGCCACCATCTGACTCGACGTGTCGTAGCGCAGAGTTTCCTCGACCCAGTCGGACACCAGATCGTTGTCGGCGACCACCTTGGCGTACTGATCCGGATTGTGCCCGGCCCAGTACAGCGCGTTGCCGAGCAGTTTGGTGGTGGTCTCGTTACCGGCCACCACCATCAGGAACATGAAACCGATGATCTCGTCGTCGGTGAGCTTGTCCCCGTCGATCTCGGCGTCCAGCAGGGCCGAGGTCAGGTCCTCGGTGGGTTTGCGGCGGCGCTCGGCGACCATATCGGCGTAGTAGACAACCAGATTCAGCGATGCCTCGATCGCGGCGTCCGGTACGTCGAGCACGCCCTCCTCGCGATGGACGACCAGATCGGCCATCCGGCGAATCTCGGCGCGGTCGGCCTCGGGCACCCCCATCAGATCGGAGATGACATCCATCGGCAGTTTGCCGGCGACCTCGTCGATCCAATCGAAACTGCCGCTGGCCAGCGCCGGTTCCAGATGCTGCAGGGTGATCTCGCGGATGCGGTCGGCCATACCGCCCACCCGGCGCGGGGTGAAGCCCTTGTTCACCAGCTGCCGCATGCGCAGATGGCGGGGATCGTCCATGGCCAGGAACGACATGGTCTTGTGCGCGTGCGGCCCCCAGGCCGCCGGGTCCAGGGACACTCCGTTGGCGCTCGACAACCGGGTCGCATCGCGGAAGGCGGCGGTCACATCGGCATGCCGAGACAGTGCCCAGAAGTCCAGGTCCGGGTTGTAATACAGCGGCGTTTCCGCGCGCAGCCGCGCGTACACCGGATACGGGTCTTCGTGGAAACCGTAGTCGTAGGGATCGAATACGACCGGTTGCAGCGATGCCGCAGTCATCGGACCCACCTCTCGAGATAGAACGCGTTCACACCGAACCTCATATGCATACCGCCAACCGAGACACAGGACTGGACATGTGTCTGGACGCTACCATCGGAGCGGAAAACCGACAATGGGCGAGACACGCGGTCACTTCCGCTCGCGCATGAGTTCGTCCAATTCCGACACCGACCACGGCGGGGTCTGCGTGTGGTCGCGGAATCCGATCGACTGCATCTGCGGCCGGGCGAACCGGCCGACGAATCCGCCCGCGGCGATGAAGATCTCACCGGTCACTGCACTAGACCGGTCATCGGCGAGATACAGATACATCGAAGCGGCGTAGTCCGGCGGCGGCGCGTCCAGGGACGATTGCGCGGTGAATTCGTCGAGAAGACCGCGTTCGCGCAGTTCGGCGATCTTCGACTCGTAATCGGGCCCGGTGGACAACCGCGTGCGCGCACCCGGGCAGACCGCGTTCACCCGGACGCCGTACTCCTTCAGCTCGGCCGCCATCGCGAGGGTCAGGCTGGCCACCGCCCCCTTCCCCGCCGGATAGCCCGTACCGCCGTAGTCGCCCAGATAGGCGAATGAGCCGGTGTTGACGATCGAGCCGCCGCCGCGCTTCACCATCAGCGGCGCGACCGCCCGGCAGGTGTTGAACACCGTGGTCAGATGCGAATCCAGCAGGGTCCGCCAATCCTGCGTGGTGATGCCGAGAATCGAGGAGTGTTGCGGTTCGGCGATACCGGCGCAGTTGATCAGCACATCGACTCCGCCGAAGTCCGCCACACAGCGCTCGACCAACTGTTCGGCGACCGACTCCTCGGCCGCCGAGCCCGTGACGCCGACGGCGCGACCACCCTCGTCAGCGATATCGCGCACCACCGCCTCGACCGCCGCGTCCGTACGGGAATTGACCACCACCGCCGCACCCCGGCGGGCCGATTCGACCGCGACCGAGCGGCCGATCCCGCTGCCGCCACCCACCACAATCACCGCTCTACCGGCCAGCGCCGCATCTCCGGTCATCGCCGGCACCACCTTCCAGTCCAATTCGCTGGAACACGTTCTTGTATTCACAGCTTGATCCAAACTATATTCCGTACAGGTGTCCAGACAGCCCTATCGGAGAGGCGAATGACAAAACTGCTACCCCAGGACGAGGGCTCCCGGCTTCTGATCGACGGCAAACTGGTCGCCGGCGGTGCGGGCGTGTTCGCGACGATCAACCCGGCGACCGAGCAAGTCATCGGCCAGGCCGCCAATGCCGATGCCGCCGATATGGACGCGGCCATCGCCGCGGCCCGCGCGGCCTTCGACAACACCGACTGGTCGCGCGACCACAAGTTCCGCGCGCACTGCCTGCGGCAACTGCGCGACGCACTGCGCGACAACATCGAGGAACTGCGCGAGATCACCATCGCCGAGGTGGGCGCCCCGCGCATGCTCACCAGCGGCCCCCAGCTGGAAGGCCCCATCGGCGATCTCGGATATTTCGCCGATCTGGCCGCAAGTTACCAGTGGACAAGCGATCTCGGCGTGGCGAAGCCGATGGGGATTCCCACCGCACGCACACTGCGCCGCGAGCCGATCGGCGTGGTCGGCGCGATCACACCATGGAATTTCCCGCATCAGATCAACTTCGCCAAGATCGGCCCCGCGCTCGCGGCGGGCTGCACCGTGGTGCTCAAACCCGCCCCCGATACCCCGTGGGTCGCGGCGCTGGTCGGCACCGTCATCGCCGAGCAGACCGATATTCCGGCGGGCGTGATCAATATCGTCACCTCCGATGATCATCAGCTGGGCGCGCAGCTGGTCACCGATCCGCGGGTGGACATGATCTCGTTCACCGGATCGACCCGGACCGGCCGGTCGATCATGGCCGATGCGGCACAGAGCCTGAAGAAGGTCTTCCTCGAGCTCGGCGGCAAATCGGCGTTCATCGTGCTCGACGACACCGATGTGGCCGCCGCGGCGAGCTACGCGGGCTTCACCGTGTGCGTGCACGCGGGGCAGGGCTGCGCGCTCACCACCCGCCTGCTGGTACCGCGGGAGCACTACGACGCGGCGGTCGCGGCGGCGGCGAAGTCGATGAGCGGCATCGCCCCAGGCGATCCCGACAAGCCGGGAACCGTATGCGGGCCGGTGATCTCGGCGCGCCAGCGCGACCAGGTGCAGCACTACATCGATATCGCGAAGTCCGAGGGCGGCACCGTCGTCACCGGTGGCGGGCGGCCCGATCGCGATCAGGGGTTCTTCATCGAACCCACGCTGATCAGCGGCCTGTCCAACACCTCGACCGCGGCGCAAGAGGAGATCTTCGGCCCGGTGCTGGTGGTGATCCCGCACGACGGCGACGACGACGCCATCCGGCTGGCCAACGAATCGCCCTACGGCCTGTCGGGTGAGGTCTGGGGTACCGATCAGACGCGAATCGACCACGTGGTCAACAGCGTTCGGACCGGAACGCTCGGCGTCAACGGCGGCATCTGGTACAGCGCCGACGCGCCGTTCGGCGGTTACAAGCAGTCCGGTATCGGCCGGGAGCTCGGCGTGGCGGGATTCGAGGAATACCTCGAGACCAAGCTGATCGCCACCGCACAGAAGTAGCCATCCCGCGAGATCCTCGCGAACCACACCGTAGGAGAAGACAACTCATGGCTCGTTTCACCGATCGCACGGCGATCGTCACCGGTTCGGCGCAGGGCATCGGCGCGGAGTACGCGAAAGCGCTGGCCGCCGAGGGCGCGAAGGTCGTCATCGCGGATCTCAACGCCGACAAGGGCAAACAGGTCGCCGAGCAGATCACCGCGGACGGCGGGACCGCCGTCTTCCACCCCGTCGACGTCTCCGATCCCGACTCGGTCACCGACGTGGCCCGTTTCACCAAGAACGAGTTCGGCGCCATCAACCATCTGGTCAACAATGCGGCCATCTACGGCGATATGAAGCTCGACCTGCTGCTCACGGTGCCGTGGGATTACTACAAGAAGTTCATGAGCGTGAACCTCGACGGCGCGCTGAATATGACTCGCGCGGTGTGGAAGTACATGTCCAAGGGTGGCGGCGGCTCGATCGTCAACCAGTCCTCGACCGCGGCCTGGGTCTACTCGAACTACTACGGACTGGCCAAGGCCGGAGTCAACAGCCTCACCCAGCAGCTGGCCGTCGAACTCGGTGGATCGAACATCCGCATCAACGCCATCGCGCCGGGGCCCATCAACACCGAGGCCACCCAGACCGTCACGCCGGGCACCATCGTCGACGACATGGTCAGCCGGTTGCCACTCAAGCGGATCGGCACCCCGCAGGACCTCGTGGGCGCCTGCCTGTACCTGCTGTCCGATGACGCGGCGTGGGTGACCGGGCACATCCTCAACGTAGACGGCGGGCAGATCATCCGCTAGTAACGGCTCGCGGCGCTCGCCGGGTCCGGCGAGCGCCGTTTCCGTTGTGCGGCCGGCCCTTCCGGCGCGAATCAGATCTCGGCGCTGTCGCGGCGGCCGGTGACCGGATCGGCCAGCCGCTGCTCGTCACAGACCTCCTGCAGTGTCCGCAGGGTCTCCTCGACTCCCGGGCCCAGGCGCGGGCCGGGGGTGAACGTGGCCGGCAACTGCCGCATCCCCTGAATGACGCCGATGGTGTCGTAATGCACCGCCCCCTCCGGATCGCACCGGAAATCGGGCATCCGGTCCAGGACCGCGATCAGCATCCGCTTGAAGACCGTGCGGGCCACATTCGATCCGATACAACGGTGAACGCCGAGGCCGAAGCTGAAGTGCCGGTTACCCTTCCGGTCCAGATCGACGGTGTTCGGATCGCGGAACAGTTGCGGATCACGATTGGCCATCGCCCACGACAACCACAGCCGCTCCCCCTCCTTGAACCGGGTCCCGGCGAATTCGCAGTCCGCGGCGATAGTGCGGCCGTCCCCCGGCGCGGGGGTGAAGAAGCGCAGGAACTCCTCGGTCGCCGAGTTCAGCAGCAGCTCCCGTTCGGCGCTCAGGGTGGCCCGCTGGTCCGGATGCTCCGAAAGCCATTCCAGCGCATGGGCGGTCAGGGCGGTGGTGGTGTCGAAACCGCCGCCGATGAGCAGGCCCAGCATGCCGAGTATCTCGATATCCGGCGGCCGGACGCCGTCGATCTCCAGATGCGCCAGCTCATTGACGATTCCCGGACGCGGGTGCTCGCGCACCTCGATCAGGTTGGTCAGCAGATCGAGGCCCATCGCCTCGTTCTGACGGCGGACCCGTTCGATATCCGGTGAATCAGGCGGGGTGTAGACCGAGGCGTGCGCGGGCTCGCAGTACAGCTGCCACCTGTCGAGCGGGATGCCCAGCATGGCCAGGGTGAGTACGGCGGGAACGATATTGGCCAGGTCGTCGACGAAATCGATACTCCCGCTCTCGATCCGGTCGTCCAGGCTCGCGCGCACCACCTCGTCGACGAGCGGTATCCACCGCTGTACCGCGGCCGGGGACAGGTAGGGATTGAGGACCTGCCGCCACAGTCGCTGCTCGGGAGGATCCATTTCGAGGATTCCGTTGCGAATCACTGTTCCCGTCTGCGGGAAGGGAATGGTGATTCCGTGATAGCCGCGCCGCTCCCCGTTCGGATCGTTGTCACTCGACACGTTCTCCGAACGTGCCAGGCCGAAGACCTCCCGGCTGCCGGCGGCCACCCAGTGACCGCCGTAGGTCGGCGACCAGGCGATCGGACATCGCCGGTGCATCTCGTCGGTGATGGTGTCGAACCTGTCGCGGTACTGCGGTGCGTGCCGATCGAATTCGTAGTGCGGCTGCCGGTGTTCTGTCACGGTGCTGTCCTCTCCGGCGTCCCGGGTTCAGGCTTACGAATCAGGCTAACCGGGCGTGGCAATATTCCTCTCGAAATTGGAGAATGAAGTTTTGTACACCGTCGATCCGCCGACCGGGCAGTGTCGGCGATATGCGCTACAGTTGCTCGCCGATACGGTTCACAGGAAAGACGGGGGCAGGCTCGATGGCGATACCGACCACGGCACAACGCATTTCTACCGCGAGCCGGGTGCGGTAACCGATGACCGGCGGCGATCGTCCCGACGGCCCGCAGCAACCGCCCGCGGGAAATCCGGACCCCAATCAAGCCCCGCCCACCCGCGCCTTCCCCGGCGGTACGCCACCGGGCGCCGGGCAGGACGGCCCCCCGCCCGCACCCCCGACCCAGGCGTATCCGGCGGGGCAGCCCCTGCCTCCGCCACCGGGACAACAGAATCCGGCGGGCTATCCGGCGCCGCCCACACAGGCGTACCCGGCCGGACAGCCACCGCAGGGCGCACCTTTCCCGGGTTCGAACGATCCGACCGTGGGACAGGCGTATCCCGGCGCGCAGTATCCGCCCGACCCGAATCAGGCCGCTCCCACCGAGATCTACGGTCAGGGCCAGAACTTCCCGCCGAGCGGATATCCCGCCGCCGGCTACCCGGACGCCGGCTACGGAGCGCCGCAGTATCAGCAGCCGTATCAGCAGGACCCGCAATATCCGGGTGGCCCGCAATATCCGGGTGGCCCGCAGTATCCCGGGTATCCGCCTGTGCCGCCGCCGAATTCGGGCGGCAACAAGGCGCTGGTGATCACCGCGGCCATTCTGGTCCCGCTGCTGATCCTCGGCGCGCTCGTCGGATTCATCGTCTGGAACAGCAATCGCGGCGACGATCCGAACAACACCGCGCACGGCACCTCGGCCACGACGACCGAGGACTACTCGTCGACGACGAGTTCCGCCGCGCCGCCGACGACTCGCGCCCCGGTCATTCCCCCGTCCTCACCCGCTCCCGCCGATACCTGGATCTCCGCGGGCTACGACACCGACACCGGCAAGGTGACCTGGTCGCGCAGCACCGTCAGTTCCGACGACGCCACCGCCGAGGTCATCAAACGCTGCCCCAACTGCGCGCAGCCGCCGGCCTGGGCGCGCAATGCCTGTGTCGCCGTCGTCGTTGGCAACAACGGCGCGTGGGCGTCGACCTGGGGCACGACCGCTCAGGAGGCAGAGACCAAGGCCACCGGCACGGCCACCGGCAACTACGGGGCGACAGGGCCGTTCAACACCTGGTCCAAGTGCGCCACGGAGTAACAGCCGGACATTCTTCCCATCGACGGGAGTAGCGCAGCGGCTCTGCGCCTTACACTTCCGGCAGATGCTGCCGGGTGTCGTCGGCACCGTGCGACGGAGGACAGGCCATGGCCGAGTCGGTGAGCTTTCCCCGGGTCACCGGTGCGACCCTGCTGAACTCGACCGTCGCCGATCTCGAAACGGTGCTGGAAGCCCTGCTGAACGGTCTCGGCGACGGCACCGCGGAGAAAAAAGTGATGGCGGCCCTCACCGAAATCGGAAAGAAGCCGCCCGAGATCACCGGCGCCATGGTGAGCAACTACGACGACCGGCAGCAGAAGATCAAGAAATACAACGACGAATGGGATTCACTCGATACGCACATGTCGGATATCGCCGAGAATTCCGCCGGGGTATCGAAACAAACTCGGTCGGCGGTGAAAGAGCTCGAGTCCGGTATCAAGGAAATCATCGCCAGTGTCAAACCGAATCCAAGTGTGGGTGTGCAACTGAGCGCCGTCGGCGCAATCGACAAGGCTGTGGAAGAGGCCGGTGTCCTGGTGTCGAAGGCACACCAGGCCCACGACGCGAATTCCGCGAAGATCCCTACGCAGCCCGGGCAGAGTTCCGGCGGGCAGAGCTCCGGCGGTGGCGGCTCCGGATTTCCGGCCACCCCGTTCCCGTCCAACGCCACCCCCGCCTCGTACAACCCCAGCGACGGCCCGGCACCGGAGATACCCGACGGCCAGAAGCCGACAGCGAAGGCCATCTACGAATATCTCCTCCAGAAGGGTTTCAGTCCCGCGCAAGCGGCCGGGATCATCGGCAACATGCAGATCGAGTCGGGATTCAAAACCGATGCCTACAACGCCGGCGAAGGCGCGATCGGCCTCTGCCAGTGGGAAGGCGGGCGGCGCACGAAACTCGAGGCCTTCGCCGGGAACAAAGTCGGCGACTGGAAAACTCAGGTCGATTTCATGGTGCACGAGATGCAGACCAGCGAGTCGGGCGCCTACGCACAGGTCAAGGCTGCGAAAACCCCGAGCCAGGCGGCGTCCGCATTCGACCGGTACTATGAGCGCAGCTCGGGCGAAGCACGCGGGAAACGCATCTCCGCCGCGGAGAACTTCGCGAACAGTATGACCACCATGGCGGTCTGACTTCAGGGCACGATCACCGCGCGGCCACGCAGTGTCCCCGCCGCCAGACGACGATACGCCTCGGGCCCATCGTCGAGCGAGAAGCGTTTCACGGCGACGTCGAGGACACCCTCGTGCGCGAGATCGATGAGCTCGATGAGTTCGCTACGCGTTCCCCAGTAGGGCGCGGTCACCGCCGCCTCGTACGGGCTCACACCGAATCCCACTCGGGCAGCGGACTTTCCGTCGCCGAGGCCGACGATCGTCACATCCGAGTCGATACCCGCGACCGCCATCGCGGTGTCCACGGTCGGCTGATAACCGACGAAATCCAGTACCAGGCTCGCACCGCCGGGACCGGTGATCTTGCGGACGTTGGCGGCGGCCTCGGAATTCGACAGCACCGCCTCGTGCGCGCCCACCGATTTCGCGAATTCGAGTTTTTCGTCGTTGACGTCGAGGGCGACGACCCGCGCCGGGGACATATGCCGCAGTAGCTGGATCGCCACATGCCCGAGCCCGCCGCTGCCGATGACGACCGCCCAGGAGCCGGCACGGAGTTTGCCCAGCGAACGTTTGATCGCGTGATAGGGAGTGAGACCGGCGTCGGTGAGCGGCACCGTCGCCACCGGATCGAGATCGCCGATCGGCACCAGATGGCGCGGCGAGTCCACGATCAGATATTCGGCGATGGCGCCCGGTGCGCCCAGGCCGGGCGGGAAAATGCGCAGTTCCGCAGCGCGCGAACAATAGTTCTCCATACCTTGTGAGCAGAACCAGCAGTTGCCGCATCCCCACGGGCCGTAGACCACGGTGCTGGTTCCCACCTCGATACCTCGCACACCGTCACCGATCGCGGCGACCGTTCCCGCACCCTCGTGCCCCAGGGTGAGCGGCAGTTCGTAGCCGAACGTCTCGATGGGCATCGACATCACGAAGTCGTCGGAATGGCAGACTCCGGCCGCGGTCACCTTCAGCAGCACCTGTCCGGGCCCCGGCTCGGGCGTGGGGATTTCGCGAACCTCGGGTTCTTCTCCCACAGTGACGTACTGCAGTGCCTTCATAGCGCCTTTCCTTTCGGTCGAGCCGCTGGGGCCCGTGCGAGATCGCACCCGGCGTCGCCTGTCAGGCTAGCCCGACGAGAGGGACGCCACACCGAGATATAGCAAATATGCAGCTAATGCCGCTGGCATGCTCGCCTCGCACACATCCGGACCGCCACCTCACCGACGCCGGCTGTCCGTCCACGCGAGGCAGCCGGGCCGACCCGATCCTCGTCGGAGCACACCAGGAATGGGAATTAGACAGTGCCAGTGCGTTTTTGGTACTAATGCGCCACTGCCGAACCACAAACGTCGTTGTGGCCAAACATGTTTCGGCAGTCAATGATTGGTCTGGAGATCCCATGAGCATGTCAGAGTTCCCGGCACACCTACGGTCCTGCCCTGTCGTACACGGTTCACCCACCGATGCCGATGGCCCACGCGCGTTGCTGCACGCACCGGAGTTCGCCGCGGATCCGCACCGCGTCTACAGCGAAATGCGTAGGCAGCACCAATCTCTGGTTCCCATCGAGCTGGCGCCGGGAATACCCGCCACGCTGGTTATCAGCTACCACACAGCGCTACGGATCCTCAACGATCCCGAGCATTTTCCGGCCGACCCGCGAACGTGGCAGAAGAGCGTCCCCGCCGACTGCCCCGTCCTCCCGATCATGGAGTGGCGCCCGACCGGTAGCAGGAACACGGGCACGGAGTATGCGCGATATCGGCAGGCCGTCGCGGCCAGTATTGATGAGATCGACCTCTACGGGCTCCACGACACCGTGGAGAAGATCGCCATGCCGCTGATCAATACATTCTGTGCGGACGGGTCCGCCGATCTGATCAATCAGTACGCATTGCCACTGATGTTCGCGGTCATCGAATCCCTCCTCGGCTGCCCACCCGAGATCGGCCGCCGAGTCACCGCGGGGATGGCCGCGATGTTCGAGGGTATTGATGCCGAGCAGGGCAACAAGATGGTCAGCGAGGCGATGCTCGACCTGGCCGCCCTCAAACGAGTAGAACCCGGCAACGATGTCACCACCATATTGCTGCGACACCCCTCGAAGCTCGATAACGCGGAGGTGGTGCACCAGCTGGCCAGCTTCTACGGCGGGGGTATCGAGCTGCAACTCAACCTCATAATCAACGCACTGCTGCTGATCCTGACCGACGAGCGGTTCGGCGGCACCTTTCTGGCCGGGAGCCTCAACACCCGCGACGCACTCGATGAGGTCTTGTTCGACAATCCACCGCTGTCGAACCTCCTCACCACCTACCCCCGGCAGCCCATTCTCATCGACGACGTCTGGCTGCCCGCGCATCAGCCGATCCTGGTGAGTATCGCCGCATGCAACAACGACCCCACGGTCCGCGCAGAAGACCGCACCGGTAATCGGTCACATCTCGCGTGGGGCGTCGGACCGCATGCGTGCCCAGCACAAGCACTGGCTTATCTGGTGGCACAGGACGCCATCGACCAGATCCTCGACGCACTACCGGAAATGCGGCTCTCGAAAGCGGCTGCCGCGCCCACCTGGCGACCGGGCCCGTTCCATCGGGCTCTGACCTCATTACACGTAACCTTTCCCCCTTCCGGTCCGTTGAACATCCCCTGACCCATGCGACAGGATCCATTCCAAGTTGGAGGATCCATCGCTCCGACCCACGCAAACCGTCCTCATCCCGCTTGCCGGGTCAGGCGGCGCGGACCCGGCTGGGACTGATCACCCGGGCGATCAGCGGGAAGATCAGCACGGTGGTCGCACCCGACGCCACCAGTGTCGACGCCAGGTCCCGGCCCATCAGTCCGGCCGCGGTGGCGACCTGGGTGACCGCCACGATGATCGGCAGTCCGGTCGCCGCGTACAGGGCCAGCTGCACCCGTTCCCGGCCGGATTCCAGATTCGCTCCATGCGGCACGAACCGTTCGCTCAACCACACCGGCACTCCGCGAGCAACCGCGATCGACACGACGAAGATCACCCAGAGCACGGGCTCGCCGATCACCGCGCCGATATCGATCCCCATTCCCGAGTTCACGAAGAAGATCGGGATGAGCACCCCGTACCCCACGGTCTCGAGCGACGGCCCGACATCGGGATGGCCCACGGCGATGAGCCGGCGCAGGATCAATCCGGCCGCGAAAGCGCCCAGGACGACGTCGAGATCGAAGACCTCGGCGACCGTCATCAGGATCAGGAGCAGCAGGAATACCGCGCGCACCGGCAATTGTGAAGTGCCACCGCTCAATTCCGACAGCAGCCGGCCGAAACCCGGTACCCGGTCGAGAATGCGCCCCGGCACCGCCGCCACCAGTGCGGCGGCCACCAGGAACAACAGCAGGACCACAGCCGCCCCGCCCACACTGTGACTGGTGAGCAGCAGCGACATCGCCACCACCGGCGCGAGCTCCCCGACCGCGCCGTGGGCCAGAATCGCGCGCCCCAGCGGCTGTTCCAGTTCCCCGGTCTGTTTGACGATCGGCAGCAGGGTGCCCAGCGCGGTCGAGGTCATCGCGATGGCGACGGCGATATGCGCGGTGAAGTCGGCATCGGTCGCCGACAGCGAGACGAAGGCCAGCGCGAACAGCAGACAGCACACCCACGTCGACCACGCGACCCGGCCCGAGCGCCCGCGCAACAGTGCCGGGTCCAGTTCGTATCCGGCCAGCAGGAACAGCATGCCCAGGCCCAGTTCGGCGAGCAGATCCACACCGCCCGCCGAGTCGGCCCAGTGCAGCCCGAACGGCCCGATGGCCATCCCGCACAGCAGCAGCACCACCACATCCGGCACATAACCGCGCAGCAAACGCGCGATCAGCGGTGCCAGCATCGCGGCCAGCGCGATCCAGAACAGCGAAACGATCGCAGACGGGACGGATTCCGATGACGCCTGGGCCAGCAGCACCATCGGGTCATCGTCACACAGCCACCTCCGCAATCGGGCCGCAAACGCCGAGGGGGCCGGATCGGGGACCTACTCCTTCGAATAGTCCGTGCTCAGCCACCGCTCGGGACGCATGCGGATCACGACCGAATTCGGGCCCAGGTTCTGTGCTACGAATTCCGCTCCCGCCTCGGGCCCCAGATAGCGGGCCGCGATGGCACCCACGATGTCGGGGGTGGCCGGTTCGATACCGGTGACCGGCCCCTCGGCCGTGACGTAGCGATAGGGCGGCTGCTCGACCTGAGCGGTGAGCGAGAACCGCCGCGCCGCGCGGATGAGCTTGTCCTTCACGGTGCCGGCATCGGTCCACACCACCACGTCGCCACCGGGTTCGTAGCCGTACCAGATCGGTACCGCCAGTGGAGCCCGGCCGGGGCGTTCCACCGCGATCACCCCCACATGCAACTCGGCCAGGAACTGCTCACGTTCGGAACTGGTCATGGTCGGCATCGAACGGTCCTTTCGTCGGTTGTGTCCGTGCGGCACAACCACCGCGACAGCCGATCCTATTTCCGGGCGGCCGGCTCGAGCCGCAACGGCAGGCTGCGATGCCTGCGAACGAGAATGCCGGGCACCCGTTCCGGCCGGCCGTCGAGAGCGATGGCGGTGGTCCGGTCCAGTAGTGCCGCGATGGCTGTGCGGGCCTCGAGTTTGGCCAGTGCCGATCCGACGCAGAAGTGGATACCGCGACCGAAGGCCATGTGCGACTTGCCGTTCGGGCGATGCAGATCGAAGGCGCCGGGATCGGGGAATACGGCAGGGTCGCGATTGGCCGCGCCCCAGAGCAACAGCAGGTGACTGCCGGCCGGGAGGTCGACGGCGCCGAGACGGGTATCGGCGACCACATGACGGTAGTGGCCGCGAAACGGTGACTCGAGGCGCAGGACCTCGTCGAGAAAGGCCGGGATCAGCTGCGGGCGCTCCCGCAGCATCGACTGGATATCGGTGCGGGAAGCCAGAATTCGTCCCGCCGAGGCGATCAGACCCGCAGTGGACTCACCACCGGCGCCGACCAGCTGGATCAGGATCAGGGCCGCCACATCCTCGGTGAGTTCACCGGACCGGCAGGCACGGGCCAGCGCGTCGAGCAGATCCCGCGGCGGTCCCTCCCCCGTGGTACCGTCCTTCGCCCGCCGCACCTGCTCGAACAGATAACCGGCCAGCTCGGTCGCCGATCGGACCAGCTTCGGCAGCCGGTCCTCCGCGACCACCCCGCCGATCATCTCGGTGCTGTCGTAGGCCCAGGCGAGCAGCTGCGGCACATCCTCATCCGGTAGTCCGATCAGCGTGGCTACCAGCGCCATCGGTAGCCGATCGGCCATATCGGCAGCCCAATCGATACGGCCGCCGCGGGCATACTCCGACCATAACCGGTCGACGAGATCCGCGACCGCCGGCCCGAGCCCGCGCACCCGTCCGGCGAGCACACCCGACACCAGCTTTCGCTGTATGCCGTGCGAGGGATCGTCCGCCGTCGCCAGCACATGTACGGCCGTGCCCCCGTCCATCTCGAACGCCACCGGCGGCGCGCCGGGATACCGGAGCAGCACCGCGGTGAGATTGGCGGAGAAGTCGGTGGTCCGTGCCGCGGCTTCGGCCACCAACTCCCAGGACGACACCAGATGGAAATCGGTGCCGGGCACCCGATACACCGGTGCATCTCGGCGCAATCGGTCGTAGAGCGAATACGGATCGTCCAGATGTGCGGGTGCGAACAGCGCCGAGCCGTCCGGCAGGGTCGTCGTCATCGGTGAACTCCCATCATGAACGCGATACGGCCACCGTGCGGGGCACGGATACGGGTGTCAATCGCTGTCGCATGATGAGACAGATCTACCGGGCACCACTCCGGCGTCATCGCTGCACTGTCTCCATTAATCGAGGAATATTCACAGTTCAAAGTCTATTTACTCGTCGCGAGCGCGATGCGACGATAAGGGAATTCGTCTCGTGTCGAGACAGGATCGAAGGAATGAGGGGCCCGCAGTGCGCACCGACGATGTGGACTGGCTGGCGGGCGGCGCACGGCGCACCGTCGCGCGCTCGCGGATCGAAACCGCCGCCGCCGAACTGTTTCTCGAACGGGGCATCGACCGGGTGAGTATCGATGATGTCGCGGCGCGAGTGGGGTGTTCGCGGGCCACCGTGTACCGGCACGTCGGCGGGAAATCCGAACTGGTCCGCATCGTGATGAGTTCCGCCGCCCGCGGTATCGCCGAACGGGTGGCCACCGCCGTGGCGCCGCTGCGCGGTCCGCGCCGGGTCACCGAGGCCATCCTCACCTCGCTCACGGCCATCCGCCGCGAACCCGCGCTGGCGGCGTTCCTCGCCGGCGTGGGTGCCACCGGCGACCATGTGGTCACCGTCCCGGAACTGCGCGGTATCGCCACCGCACTCACCGGTATCGCGGCGGACGAGGATGCCGCGCAGTGGATCGTGCGGGTGGTGTTGTCCCTGCTCACCTTTCCGCTGCCCGATACCGCCGCCGAACGCCGCACGGTCGAACGGTTCGTGGCGCCGCTGGTGATCCGCCCCACACACCGGACCACGACATGAGCACACCGTTGTTCGCGGGACTGAAGCCCTCAGCGAGGCGCCCGGATGACGCGGATGTCGTAACCGCCGATCGTGGCGGTGAGTATCAGATCCGCGCGTTCCCGGCCGCGTGCGATCAGGCGGGCATTCGGCAGATCGCTGCCGGACACCATGGCACGCGCCCGATCCGCGGATTTCCCGCCGCGCAGATGCCGGTGCAGCAACCGGTCCTCGATAACCGCCTCGTCGGCGTCGAGATACCAGACCTCGTCGAGATAGCCGCGCACTCGCGACCATCCGGGCCGATCCAGCAGCAGATAGTTCCCCTCGACGATCGCGATGGGCTCATCGCCGAACAGCACCGCATCCGGCACCGCGTCGTGCAGCGCTCGATCGTAGACCGGCCACGGCACCCGGATCCCGTTGTCCCGCAACAGCGTCAACCGCCGGACGAAGCCGGCCACATCGAAGGTGTCGGGCTGCCCCTTGCGCTCGACGGCGCCGGTGGAACGCAATGTCGCGTGCGGGAGATGGTAACCGTCCATCCCCGCCACCTGGGCCCGCTCGCCGAGTGCGGTCGCCAGATGTTGGGCCAGCGTGGACTTCCCCGCACCGGGCGGGCCGGTGATACCGAGCAGATACCGCCGCGCGGTCCCGGCGACGCGGGCTCCGGCGAGCACCCGCACCGCCAGCTCGTCCACGGTCATCGCCATCGAATCACCTGCCTCACCACGCACCCATTCGAGCTCGAACCGAATTGCCCATCAACGGGAAGGGTCCGCGATCGACGGCCGGGCTCCGCCCCTGCCGGATCTGAAAGCCACTGTCGATCAGCTCAGCGCATCGGCCCCGGTCGCCGGCGGCGGCTGCGTCTCGAATTCGGCGACCTCCTCGTCGGTGAGCAGGCGGGATCGGATCAGGAAACGCACACCCTCGGGCGCCTCGAGGGAGAATCCGCTGCCGCGACCGGGCACCACGTCCACGGTCAGGTGGGTGTGCTTCCAGTACTCGTACTGGTCGGCGCTCATCCAGAACGGGGTGTCGGCGCCGACCCGGCCGAGGAGCACATCCGAGGCTCCCACACGGAATTCCCCGCGCGGGAAGCACATCGGCGCACTGCCGTCACAACATCCGCCGGACTGGTGGAACATCACCGGCCCGTGCTGTCGAACGAGGTTGTCCAGCAACGACTGTGCCGCCTCGGTCAGGTCGACGCGCGTACCCATCAGAAGAAGCCCAGCTTATCCGGAGAGTAGCTCACCAGCAGGTTCTTGGTCTGCTGGTAGTGGTCGAGCATCATGCGATGGTTCTCGCGCCCGATACCGGACTTCTTGTACCCACCGAACGCGGCGTGCGCGGGGTAGGCGTGATAACAGTTGGTCCACACCCGGCCGGCCTTGATACCGCGTCCCAGGCGGTAGGCGGTATTGCCGTCGCGAGTCCACACACCGGCGCCGAGACCGTAGAGGGTGTCGTTGGCGAGTTCGAGGGCCTGTTCGGTGCTGTCGAAGGTGGTGACCGCGACGACCGGGCCGAAGATCTCCTCCTGGAACACGCGCATATCGTTGCGGCCGCTCAGGATGGTGGGCTCCACGTAGAAACCGCCGGGCAGGCCGTCGACCTTGCGCGTGCTGCCGCCGGTCAGGACCTCCGCGCCCTCCTGCCGACCGATGTCGATGTAGGACAGGATCTTCTCGTACTGATCGTTACTGGCCTGGGCACCGATCATGGTCTCGCTGTCGAGCGGGTTTCCGCTCACGATCGCCTTCGTGCGCTCGAGGCAGCGGGCCATGAACTCGTCATAGATCGAGGAATGGATGAGCGCGCGCGACGGACAGGTGCACACCTCACCCTGGTTCAGCGCGAACATCACGAACCCCTCGACGGCCTTGTCCAGGAATGCGTCGTCGGCGGCCAGCACATCCGGCAGGAAGATGTTGGGGCTCTTACCGCCCAGCTCCAGCGTCACCGGGATGATGTTCTCGCTGGCGTACTGCATGATCAGCCGGCCGGTGGTGGTCTCACCGGTGAACGCGACCTTGGCCACCCGCGGGCTGGATGCCAGCGGCTTACCGGTCTCCACACCGAAACCGTTGACCACGTTGACAACTCCCGGCGGGAGCAGATCACCGATCAGCTCGATCACCTTCATGATCGAGGCCGGGGTCTGCTCGGCGGGCTTGAGCACCACGGCATTACCCGCGGCCAGCGCCGGCGCCAGCTTCCATGTCGCCATCAGGATCGGGAAGTTCCACGGGATGATCTGCCCGACCACGCCCAGGGGCTCGTGGAAGTGATAAGCGATGGTGTCGGAATCGATTTCGCTGACCCCGCCCTCCTGTGCGCGAATGGCACCGGCGAAGTAGCGGAAGTGATCGACCGCCAGCGGCAGATCCGCGGCGAGGGTTTCGCGGACGGGCTTGCCGTTGTCCCAGGTCTCGGCCACCGCGAGCTGATCGAGATTCGCCTCGATCCGATCGGCGATCTTGTTCAGGATATTGGCGCGCTCGGCGGCGGAGGTGGCGCCCCAGCCATCGGCGGCGGCGTGCGCGGCGTCCAGGGCCAGGTCCACATCAGCGGCGGACGAGCGAGCGACCTGGCAGAAGGTCTCCCCGTCGACCGGCGAGGGGTTGTCGAAGTATCGGCCCTCGACCGGCGCCTTCCACTCGCCACCGATGAAATTGTCGTAGCGGTCGGCGTAATCGACGATGCTGCCCTCGGCACCGGGCTTGGCGTAGATCATCTCGGGTGCTCCTCGCTGAGTCACGAACGTTTCGACATCACGACGGAGTCATCGTGATGTAGACCACTATGGGCCGCTCGGGTTGGCACAAGGTTGACCCCCGGCAAGCGTGTCCGGATCAGTCGCGCAGCGCGGTGTGCAACCGGGCCGCCGCCACCGCGCGGCGGGCATCGGCCATGGGCAGCAGTCGCAGCGCGTGTTCGTGAACGGCGATGTCGCCCAGCGCTTTCGCACCGTACTCGAGTGCCAGCGCGGCATCGGGACACGACAGCACCGCGGTGCGCAGCCCCACCTCGAGATGTTCGCGCCATTCCACGATCCCCGGCGTCTGCGAGCCCGGCAGCAGCGGTCCGCGATACAACCGCACGGCGGCGGCCGCGTCACCGCGGGCCAGTGCGGCGAGCAGATCGGCGGCATCGCATTCCACCGGTGTGGTCAGCCGGTAGACCCGGTTGCTGATCTCGCCGCCGGTCGCGCGGCGCAAATGGGAGACATCGGCCTTGAGCGTGCTGGAACCGCTGACGCGGTCACCATAGACGGCCAGATGCAGGCGCTCCGGGGTGAACCCCTCGGGTTCGAGTGCCAGCAGGGTGAGAATTTCGAGCTGGCGACGGCGCAGCCGGATCGTGCGCCCGTCCCGGCTGAGGGCGGCGGTGCCCAGGCATCGCAGCCGCACACCGGATTCCACCCCGGCCGTCCCGTGGAGCTTGGCCTCCACCGCGGCCGCCAGCGACAACACCGTGGACATCGCGAGCGGATGGGAGCGGTCCCACGTCGTGGACAGATCGAGCACACCGAGCTGCCGACCGTCGGCGGCGCGGATCGGCGCGCAGTAGCAGACCCAGCCGTGCAGCGCCTCGACCAGATGTTCGGCGGAGAACACGCTGCTGGGACGGCCGGTGTGCAGGGCGAGCGACAGCGCATTGGTGCCCATGTGGTCCTCGTCCCAGCGCCCACCCGGAGTGAAACCGACCCGTTCGGCTCGCCGCCGCATCACCTGACCGCCGTCCGTCCACAAGATGGTGCCGGCCTCGTCGGTGACGGCCGCGACGAATCCGGCATCGTGGGTGACGCTGTGCAACTGGTCGGACAGTTCGCCGACCGGACCGCGCAGCGGCGACTCCGCCCAGCTCGAGGCGATATCGTCACCGGCGGCCGGGGCACAGTCGGTAGCCGGATCGACGACCGCGCGCGAACGCAGCCAGGACTGGGCGACTTCGGCACGCGGTTGGGCGGGCACGGCGCCGGCGTCCTCGGCGGTCGAGGAATCACCGGAGTCCGTCTCGGGAACCCAACGCGCCCACTGCCGTTCGAGAGCGGCCCGCCGCTCTCGAAGAGCGCTGTCGTGTCCTGCTCGCATCCGCATCTCACCCGTCACCAGTCGCCGGTCAGCCGCCACCGGCGATTCGGCGTCGGCTCGGGTGTGCCGCGAGAGTCGGACCGCGCGATAGTCGGCTCCGCCTCATTGTCCAGCAGGACGGCCGGTCGCGGGGGTGAAACCGGTGGCCGCGAACCGCTCAGATCGCGGTCAATCGGAACAACCGGAATTCGCGCGTCCCGGCCAGCCGCTGCTCCATGGCATAACCGGGCCAGTAGTCGACCGCATGCGTCCAAGCGGCGGCACGCTCGGCACCGGTCAACCTGCTCACCCGGACCTTGAGCCGCTGACCACGGCTGTGAACTTCGGCGTCGGAGGCCGCGGCCAGATTGGCCGACCACGACGGATGCTCGGACCGCCCCCAGTTGGAGCCCACCAGCAAGTAGCGCTGCGGGCCGTCGGGTACGTAGAGCAGCGATACCGTCCGCGGCACACCCGATCGGCGCCCCTGCACCGTGAGCTCCATCGACGGCAGACCGGCCAGATCGAGGACGCCGTGGCGACCGCGGGTGAGCAGGCGGACCAGCCGCTCCAGCAGGACGACCAGCGGGCCGGTGCGCATCACCCACGGCAGGCGCGCGATCGCCCGGCCCAGTGCCGGAAGCGGATTGACCGGTAGCGGGAAACGTCTGCGCTCTGCCATAGCGCCCCGGATCAGTGCGAACCGGCGGTGCGCTTCGGCAACGTCCAGCCCGGCCTCGGGAAGTGACAGGTGTAGCCGTCCGGGTAGTGCTGCAGATAGTCCTGATGTTCGGGTTCGGCATCCCAGAAATCGACGGCCGGGGTCACCTCAGTGACGACCTTGCCCGGCCACAGACCGGAGGCGTCCACATCGGCGATCGTGTCCAGCGCGACCGCCTTCTGCTCCTCGTCGAGATAGAAGATGGCAGACCGATAACTGCTGCCGACGTCGTTGCCCTGCCGGTCCTTCGTCGACGGATCGTGGATCTGGAAGAAGAATTCGAGCAGCGCCCGGTAGTCGGTGCGCGCCGGGTCGTAGACGATCTCGACGGCCTCGGCGTGGCCCGGATGATTGCGGTAGGTGGGGTGATCGTTGCGGCCGCCGGTATATCCGACGCGTGTCGAGATCACTCCCGGCTGCCGGCGAATCAGCTCCTGTACGCCCCAGAAACATCCGCCCGCCAGAATCGCCTTGCGTGTGTCGGTCACGCTTCCTCCTTCAGCGTCGAGTCCCCACCGGAAATCTTGCACCCATACAACCCGCATAGGGGTGGGAAAAGTCCCGTCCGGAGGTACGCGGCGGCCGCGCGCTGTGCATCACGACTCACCGCCCTCGCCGAATGCGGCCGAATCCTGGTGTGCGGCCGCTATTTCGGCGTGCAGATCGACCCGCGTGCCCTCGTCGCCGGTGCTGATGTCGACATCGGCGACGAGGGCACGCATCATCATCAGCCCGCGACCGCGCAGCGAGTTCGCCCGGTCACCGGTGGGTTCCCAGCTGCCCCGGTCGACCACCGACAGATACAGATCGGTTCCGCTGATCTCACCGCGCAGACCGACGATGCCCGGAGCGTCGCGATAACCGTGCTCCACGGCATTGGTGCAGGCCTCGTCCACGGCCAGCAGGACGTCGTAGATCTGGTCCGAGCCGATCCCGCCGAGCTGTAACCAGTCCCGCAGCCGGTGGCGGACCTCGGCGAGCCGCGCCGCCTCGGACGGGAAATCCGACCGGAACGGCTCGATCGGGGCCGGAGTCGAATCGCGCATCCCGGCTTCCAGGACTCGGTCGTCCAGTGGATTCCGAAATACGCTCATACATCTCACTCCGATCCCAGCCGATGTTCTCTTCGCCACCGCGATACCCGCTTTCGCGCACACCATGCGGCGGCAACGGTCACCGATCAGTCGCGCAGCGCCCTGTCCCGGAGCTGTTTGAGCGTCCGGGAAAGGATGCGCGAGACCTGCATCTGCGAAACACCGAGATTGCGCGCGATCTGCTCCTGGGTCATCCCCGCGAAGAACCGCATCGTGAGCACGTAGCGCTCCCGCTCGGGCAGAGCATCGATCAGCGGCTTGACCGTGAGGGTGTTCTCGATCGAACCGAAGGTCGGATCCTCGTCGCCGACCGTGTCCAGGATCGAGCGCGAACTGCTGTCGTCATCGGTGGGCTGCACATCCAGCGACTGGGTCTGATAGGCGTTGCGCGCGATCAGCGCCTGGGTCACCTCGCCCAGATCGGCGCCCATGGCCTCGGCGATCTCCCGCGCGCGCGGCATCCGGCCCAGCCGCTGGGACAGGTCCTCCACTGTCGGTCCCAGCTGGGTCTGGATCTCCTTGAGCCGCCGGGGCACCCGCAGTGCCCAGGCGTGGTCGCGGAAATGGCGGCGCACCTCGCCCATCACGGTCGGCACCGCGAAGGCCAGGAACGGTGCGCCCTGCGAGGGATCGAAACGGTCGACGGCGGCGACCAGTCCGACCCGGGCGATCTGCAGCAGATCCTCGAAGTTCTCACCCCGGCCGCTGAATTTCCGGGCGATGTGCTCGGCCAGCGGCAGGCAGCGGTTGATCACTCGCTCGCGCAGTTGCGCGCGGCGCGGATCATCGGCGGGCAGGGCATCGAGCTCGGCGAACAGCGGTGCGACATCGTCATAGCCGTCGGCATGGCCCCGATGGGGACCGGTGCGCGCCGCCGGCGTTTCCGGCGCGGAGGCCGCGCTGTTATCAGGCGACATCGGTTCCGCCACGCGCCCAGCGGAATTCGACGACGGTCGGATAGCCGCCCGCGGATTCGTCGTAATCGGAGTTCGAGGTGCGCACCCACTGCGTCAGCGTCGACACGATGTGCCAGCCGAAACCGCTGGTATCCGGGCCGTCGGCACTCGTCGTGACGGCGGCCACCCGCACATCCATCGTCGAATCGCTCGCGGTGAACGTGCAATCGATCACCGATGTGGTGGCGGCGTCCACGATCAGGGCACTGACCACCTCGTCGACGGCCAGCCGGATATCGGTCGCCTCGTCGATGCCGAAATCGGCCACCAACGCGACGGTTTCGGCCAGGGCACGGATCATGATCAGTTGTTCCGCGACGGCCGGCACCTGAAATCCGACCGCAGTGGTCCCCGCGTCGGGAGACACCTTCTCCACCATGCCCATTCCTTGCTCCCAATTATCGTGCCGCAAAACGGTTTCCCAGCGTACGCGAGCGCGCGCACGGTATCGCCCGATCAGTTCGACAGCGCCCGTTCGAATCGCGGCCGACCGGGTATGTTGTTCACCGGCGACTATTCGCCGCACCGCGTCCAGCGGCACAGATCGTAATATGTCGGAGGTAGCGAAGTGACCACATGCGGTACGCATCACCTGGCGGTTGCCCGATGAGCGGCGAACGCGTCTCACCGGTACTGCGCACCGAGCAGCGCGCAGAAGGTTCCGCCGTGATTGTGACGGTGTACGGCGAAGTGGACATGAATTCCGCACCACAGCTGCAATCGGCACTCGACGAGGCGCTGCGGAAACAGCCGGCCGCGGTGGTGCTGGATATGAGCGAGGTCGGATTCCTCGGTTCGGCGGGCCTGAGTGTGCTGCTGACCGGCTCCCAGTCCGGAACCGCGCCATTGCGCGTGGTGGTCTCGGCCGCCGCCCTGCGCCCGATCGAGGTGACCGGGCTGGACAAGCTGCTGGCGCTGTTCCCGAGCGTCGAGGCCGCGCTGGCCGCCACGGACGGCTCGCCCGCGAACTGAACCGGACGGCTCTCACAACTGCCTGGGTAAACGAACGACCTGGACGAAGAATTCGTCGATGTGCTTGATCGCGGCGATGAATTGGTCCAGGTCGACCGGTTTGGTCACATACGCGTTGGCATGCAGCCGATAACTCCGCAGAATGTCTTCCTCGGCGGCCGAGGTGGTCAGCACCACCACCGGAATATGGTTCAGATCGGTATCCGATTTGATCTTTTCCAGAATCTGCCGGCCATCGTATTTCGGGAGATTCAGATCGAGCAGAATCAGATCCGGCCGCGGCGCCTCGGTGAATTCTCCCTGCCGGTACAGGAAATCGAGTGCCTCCTGACCGTCGTGCGCGACGTGCAGTGTATTGCCGATCTTGTTGTCCTCGAACGCCTCACGCGTCATCAGCTCATCGCCGGGATCGTCTTCCACGAGCAGGATGTCGATGGGCTGGCCCAATGGATCGGTCATGCGTCGACTCCTTCGGCTACGGGTTCGATGAGCGCGGGTGCGAGACGCACCGCGAGGGTGAAGCGGAATCGAGTTCCGCCGGTGTAGTCGGTGTCGATCCACAGTGCGCCACCGTGGTACTCGACAATCTTCTTGCACAGCGCCAGACCGATACCGGTGCCGCTGTACTCCTCTCGATTGTGCAGGCGCTGGAAGATCACGAACACCTTCTCGGCGAACTGCGGCGCGATGCCGATCCCATTGTCCGACACCGAGAATTGCCATTCATCGGGATTGTCGGCGGGCACGCACTCGATCCGTATCAGCGGTGTGGTGCCGGGCTCGCGGAATTTGACGGCATTGCCGATGAGGTTCTGCCACAGCATCGTCAGCAGGGTCTGGTCGCCGGTGATCTCGGGCAACCGCTCCGGCCGCTCGATCACCGTGCCGGAGTCCTCGATCGCACCGGACAGATTGTCCAGCGCGGAATCGAGCGTGGCCTCCAGATCGACCGGTTCGGTGCCGTCGATCACCCGGCCCACGCGCGAGAAGGTCAGCAGATCATTGATCAGCCGCTGCATCCGTTTGGCGCCGTCCACCGCATAGTCGATGTACTGTCTGGCCCGGTCGTCGAGCTGATCGTGGTAGCGCTTCTCGAGAAGCTGACAGAACGCCGTCACCTTGCGCAGGGGTTCCTGCAGATCGTGCGAGGCAACATAGGCGAACTGTTCCAGCTCGGCATTGGATCGGCGCAGTTGCACCGTCTGCCGGTCCAGATCCTCGGTCTGGCGGGCGAGCAACTCCTCCTGTTCGCGCGCCGCCGACAGTTCGGTGACGATCCGCACCCGCATTTGCTCCACCGCCTCGGCGACGGTCGTCAGATCCGCGGGCCCGCGCGCTGTGATGTGATGGTCGAACTCGCCGTTGGCCACTCGCAGCGACGATTCGGTGAGATTGTCCAGCGGTCGCGCGACCAGCCGCCGAATCAGCACAACCAATGCGAGGCCGGTCAGCAGAACCACGATCACCACCGCGATCAGCACCCGATCGCGCAGGGCGCGCGCGTTCGCCAGTTCGTGCCGGTCCGCGACGACCGCGGCGGAGGCGTCGCGGTTCTGTGCGGCGAAGGCCACCCGCAACGCGTCGAAGAGCGTCTTGCCCCGGCTGACCAGCGCCTCGGTATCGCTGCCGGGAGCATTGTCCCGCGCCGCGATCAGTGGCTCGGCATATTCGGTACGCCAGCGCTGGGCGGCGGATTCCGCGGCGTCGACGTCGGCGCGCGGTGTCGGCCGGGTGCCGGCAAGTTCACGTATCCGTGCGACGGCGGCGGCCTCGTCTCGCATGCCCTGGTTGTAGGGCTCGAGAAACTGCGGGTCGCCGCTGATCGCGAAACCGCGCAGACCGGTCTCCTGATTGACCAGCGCCGACTGCAAGCGGTAGGCCTCCGTGGCCGTGAGCTGCGTACGGTCGAGCAGCCGATCGGTCACCGCATTGGTCCGGGCGATCACCTGGCCCGCCACGACCGAGCCGAGAACGATCATCACGATCATCAGTCCCAGCACGATCCGGAACCACGTCTGAACGGTGAAGCGCCCGACGATTCCACCGTGACGCCGGGTCCTCGTCAGCTGCCGCATTGCTGTCCACGTTCCCGCCGGCGCAGATAGACGACGGCCACATCGTCGTCGAGTCCGCCCGCCGGAGCGGCGGCGTCCTCGACCCTGCTCAGCAGTTCGTCCAGATACCCCGCAGGCTCATCGGCCGACACCGCCGCCGCCATCGACAGCAGGCCGTCCTCCCCGAGACGGTCACCGCCGGTGCTCGTCCGCGCCTCGAACAGGCCGTCGGTGAACAGAACCAGACCCGTGCCCGCGGGCGCGTCCACCTCGTGCACCGGCCAGTGCGCCCGGCCCGGTACGAATCCGAGGGCCGGACCACCGGGGACCTCGAGCCATTCGGTGCCGGTGGGCCCGTGTGTCAGCAGGCCCGGATGCCCGGCGCGGATGACCTGCACCTGCGCACACCCCGGCGGGGCGTACAACGTCGTGAGCGTCGCGAAGATCTGCGGGCCGGTCCGCTCGGCGACCAATACCTGCTCCAGCAACTCCACCTGCCGGGTCCCGGTGACGCCGCTGATCACGAGGGTGCGCCAGGCCACCCGCAGCACCACGCCGATCGCCGCCTCGTCCGGTCCGTGACCGGCCACATCGCCGATCAGCGCGTGTACGGTGCCGTCGGCTTCCTGGACCACGTCGTAGAAGTCGCCGCCCAGCAGCGAATAGGCGCGGCCGGGCCGATATCGCGACACCACGTCGATGACCGGTTCGCCGCGCAGCAGCGGCGTGGGCAGCAGCCCTCGTTCCAGCCGGGCGTTCTCCTGTGCCCGCATGGTGGTGGCGCGCAGCGCGGTGGCGGTTCGCTCCGCCTGCTTGCGCTGGATCGCGTAACGCACGGCACGGCCGAACCACTCCGGCTCGACCCGTCCCTTGATCAGATAGTCCTCGGCGCCGGCCGCCATCGCGGCCAGCCCCGTCTGCTCCTCGTCGAGTCCGGTCATCACCACGACCGCGACCTGATCGGTGTATTCGCGCAGCTGGGCGAGGGCGTCCAGGCCCTGCGAATCGGGCAGATTCAGATCCAGCAGAACGCAGTCGGGCAATCTCGCGGCCAGCCACGCGCCCGCCTCCGACAACGACCGGACATGTTCCAGCCGCGCCCCGGGCGCACCATCGGCCACGAGCTCTTCGACCAGCAGGGCATCGCCGGGGTCGTCCTCCACGAGGAGAATCGTCTGCCCGATCGGCAACCCGGCCCGAAGCGATGGGGTGCCCACCGGCGCCGAGAGTTCGGCGGGGTGGTTCCCACCGCGGGCCGAGCCCGGCCGCGGTCCCTCGGACACGCGCGGCACGGCCCGACCGGAGGTGTCGCGCGCCCGCGGGCGCTGTTCGCGCTGCACTGCTCGGTTCGTCGCGGATGCCGGTGCATCGGGGCCGGATATCGACCGGGTGACCATGGTTGAGGGGAGCACGACCGTGCCAGGAGCGGCACGCTTGGACATGCTGCCTCCGATCGAAAAAGTGACGGCCCGAGCGCACGTCTACTTGCTCAGCGGCCTGTTGCTCGACCGTGAGGCGAGCTGATCTTAGCCGAAGCGGATCGGTACCGCCCGATGTCCCCCGGGCCCATCCGCCCGTCCGGCCGCGCGGTCAGCGCATCGCGTCCGCGGCGAGGCGCTCGCCGCTGAAGGGCTGGCCGACAACACTTTTCGCGGCCAGCGACAGACGGGTCGATTCGCGTCGCACGGAATGTGAGACCGCGGTCGCATATCGGCCGCGCAGTTTCGCCGACCACACCGCGACCACCACCGCATATGTCGAGATGACGATCATCGAGACGATGCCGATCCCCATTAACAGCGCAACCACGATCGATCCGGTCCTCTCGATGTCGAACGGTCTCGGTCCGGGCTTCCGGCGCACGCCGTCACACCTCGGACCGCGAGCGCGGGCTCCGAGCACCGATTCGGTGCGGGTCCACGCTCGCATCTCTCGATATGCCCCGGAAGCCGAGCGTCAAACAGGAAGTTCGGCCGGTGTGACGTCGCACATCCGGCAGGACGCCGGGCGGTCGGACCTGGTATGCGGGCTGATCGCCATCCGGCGGATACTGTAACGGTGAGTACGGAACAGCGGCCGTCCGCCGCAGAGCTCGATCTCGTGACAACTGTGCTCGGCGCGGAGCCGTGCGGCGGTGTCGGCTGGTTCCGGTTCTGGTTCACCGACCAGCGCTGGGAGTGGTCCGAGGAGGTAGCCCGAATGTACGGCTACTCCGCAGCCGATACCGAACCCTCCACCGACCTGTTGTTGTCGCACAAACACCCGGACGACCGCGAACGCATGGCGACGAGTATCGCCACAGCCCTCGAGACCGGCGAACCGATCTGCGGACAGCATCGCATTCTCGACAGCGAGGGCAGCGCACGCGACATCATCGTGGTCGGCGACCATCTCGCCGACGACGAGGGAACGATCGTCGGCACCTGCGGCTTCTTCGTCGACATCACCGAGACGATCGCCGATGAACGCAATGAGGCGCTGTCGGAGGTGCTGCCCGAGGTGATCGAGGCCAGGGCCGTCATCGAGCAGGCCAAGGGCGCGCTGGTCCTCGCCTACGGCATCAGCCCCGAACAAGCGTTCCGGGTGCTGACCTGGCGCTCGCAGGAAACCAACACCAAACTTCGTGATCTGGCCGTGCAGTTGGTCAATGAGTTCCGCCGGTTGAATGGCCAGAACACGGCCACCCGCAGCCGCGTCGACCACATCGTGCTCACGGCCCACAGCCTGGTGCCGCGCGACTGAACCGGATCCGCTCCGGCGCAGCCGCGTCGGCGGGGCGAACTAGGCCGAGTGCGCGGATTCGGGTTCGGCGACGACGATTTCGCGGGTGGGGCCGGTGCCCACGGCGGTGGTGTGCGCATCGATGCGCACTTCGGTGCGGCCGCGGATGGCCAGATCGCAGCGGCGGGCCAGATCGTGGCGATCGGCACCCGGGGCCTCGGCCGGGAGCAGGACGAGTTCGGCGACGACACCGCGGGCCCGCAGCACCCGGCGCACCGAGTCGAGGAAGGTGTCCACCCCCACGAAACCCGGCACGGTCGAGATTTCATCGGCACCGCTCAGATAGCGCAGGCGAACCGGCTGCACCGGCCGCCCGGTATCGACCGCCGCCTGGAACAGTGCCGGGCGCAGCCGCCCGTGGGCCCGGCCGCACCAGGTGGTGCCCTCCGGGAACACCCCGACCCGCTCGCCCGCGGTCAGCCGCGCCGATATCGCGGCGATCACCTCCGGCAGTTGCCGCAGCCGTTCGCGCTCGATCGGAATCACCCGCATCAGCCGGGCCAACCGGCCGAGCAGCGGCCAGGAAACGAGATCGGCGCGCGCGACGAATCCCATCGGCGAGACGGTGGCCAGGGCCAGCACATCGGTCCACCCGACATGACCGGCGACCACCAGCATCCCGGCATCGACCTCCGTGTCCCGGACCACCGGCGCGGCCGCGGGCTCGGCCGCGTGCCGCCGATCGACGATCCGCAATTCGATTCCGCAGCACCGCACCATCGCGCGGGCGTAGCGCCGGTGCAGGCGCGGGCGCCGCGACCGCGGCGTCACCACATTGACCACAGGGAAGGCCGCCAGCAATCCCACCGCCCCGATCGCGCGGGCGGTAGCGCGCAGCACACTCGCGGTGTTCGGGGTGGTGACGCAGCGCGCGCCGCACGGACTCACCGGCATCCACGCGTGCACAGGTGCGGCAGGTGGGCACGACAGCCCGCCCCGGACCGCGCCGGCCATCGGCTCGACCGCCACCACGCGGGTGTCCCGACCATCGGAAATGGTTGCATCGAAAGTTAATTCGCTGTTCACCGGCATCACGCACCTCCATGATCGGTGACCGGAACGGCCGCTGCCGCTCGCGCGTCCATGGCTCCCGCCGCGCTCTGCAGCCGGTCCAGATAGCGGGTATTGATGGTTTCCAGCCCCAGCAGGGCGACGAAGTCGGCGACGCCGAAATCGGGATCGTGCGCCGGTTCACCGCAGATCTCGGCGCCCAGCCGCAGATAACCGCGCAGCAGCGGCGGCAGCTTCGGGCGCGCGGGCGCGTCGACATCGTCCAGGCCGCGCCCGTCCACCAGCACCGGCCGATACGGGCGCACCCGGCGCTCCGGATCACCGGCGTACTTGTTCAACAACAGATTTCGCACCGCGGCCACGTTCAGGCCGGGCCGATCGGCGGGGGTGTCGCGCATCGGGACCGAGACGCAGCCCATCACCCAGTCGTATCCGGTGAGCTGGATGTAGTGCAGGATGCCCGCCCACATCAGGGTCAGTACCGAACCGTTGCGATGATCGGGAACCACGCAGGCGCGGCCCATCTCGACGATCCGCCGGCCCGCGGGATCCATTGCGCTCAAATCGAATTCGGTGGCGGAGTAGTATCCGCCGGCCGCGGATACCTTGTCCGGCGGCAGCATCCGGTAGCAGCCGACGAATTGTTCGGTGAGGTCGTCGCGAACCAGCAGATGGTCGCAGTGGTCGTCGAACCGGTCGGCGTCCAGGCCGTCGGCGTTGTCCGGGATATCGAAGCCGGGCTCATTGGCGAAAACCTGGTACCGCAGACGTTGCGCGGCACGGCGGTGGTCGAGATCGGAAGACACAACCAGGGAGTACTGCGGCCGGGCAGCCCCTGGGCCTGTCGTGCGGGTCGCGGTCAGCACGGACGATGGCGTCATGTGTCGATGAAGCCAGGCGTATCGGGCATCGGGGCGACGTTCGAGTGTCGAGCCGATGCCAGTCCGGTGAACGAGACGCCCGTCACACCGAACGTTAACCAGCGTGTTTCCGCCTCGTCTCCGGCAATTGGCTCACCGAAACCACTGCCGCCGCACCGGGACCTCGACAGTCTCGCGATACCTCCGAATCACCCCGGGCGATCGCCACCGAGCGCTGGAACAGGTTGGCATCGGCGATGATCCGCGGCCGGTGCGGTCCCCTCGGCCCATCGGCCCCGTCGCAGCGGCACGGCCCCGATCGGCTCACAGCGGGCTGTTCGGGTCCCGTTCCGGCAGTGGGCGTTCGGTGATCACCGGGCGGCCCAGCGGATTGCGAACCCTGCGCTTGGCGGCCTGATAGACCTGAATCGTCTCCGCCGCCACCACATCCCAGGCGAAATCGGCGGTCAGCCGCTCGTGGGCGGCGTAGGCGCGCTGCTGGGCGGCGGTGGGATCGTCGAGCACCGCGGTCACCGCCTCGACCAGTCCGTTGACGTCCGCGGGTTCGAACGAGGCGCCGGTGACTCCGTCGACCACCAGTTCACCCAGCCCGCCGGCCGTCGAGGTCACCAGCGGCGTACCGGCCGCCGCGGCCTCGAGGGCGACGATGCCGAACGGCTCGTAGCGGCTGGGCAGCACGATCGCGTCGGCGCCGTGCAGCCAGCCCAGTAGTTCGGTGTGATCCAGGCGGCCGGCGAAATTCACCGCGCGCGCCACCCGGTGCACCCGGGCGCGCTCGCGCAGCCACTCGAACTGGGTGCCGACCCCGGCGATGGTCAGCGTGGTACCCGGATGCGCGCGACGAATCCGCGGCAGCGCGGCGATCGCGTCCTGTATGCCCTTCTCGTATTCGAGCCTGCCCACGTACAGCAGCCGCGGCGGCCCCGAACGCGGCGACCGGTCGCGAAAAGTCCACGCGCCCACGTCGATTCCGTTGCGAATCACGGTCACCGGCACCAGCCCGGGCCCGTACAGACTGTCCACCTCGTCCTGCATGGACGTGGAACAGGTGATCAGGGCATCGGATTCCCGCGCGAGCCACCACTCCACCGAGTGGACCTGCTTGTTGACCCGGCCCGACACCCAGCCGCTGTGCCGCCCGGCCTCGGTCGCATGGATGGTCGATACCAGCGGTACGTCGTAGTGCTCGGCCAGGGCGATCGCCGAATGCGCGACCAGCCAGTCGTGGGCGTGCACCACATCCGGGGTCCAGCCGTCGGCGATCCCCGGTTTGCTCAGCGCGATACCCGCTCGCACCATCGCGTGTCCCATGGCCAGCGTCCAGGCCAGCATGTCCTCGCCGAAATCGAAGGCGGGCGGATCTTCGGCGACCGCGACCACCAGCACCCGTTCCTCGATGAACGTGTGGGTGGGATGGGTGGTCGCGTCGGAACCCATCGGGCGGCGGGCCAGCACGACGACCTCGTGCCCGGCGGCGGCCAGTTCGACCGCCAGGTGATGGACGTGGCGACCGAGCCCGCCGACGACTACCGGTGGGTACTCCCACGACACCATCAAGATCTTCATGCCGGTCCTTCTGTTGCTCCCGCCGCGCGGTGACCGAGTCCGGGTAGACCCGTCCCTCGCGCGTCGAGTCTCCGCGCGTCCAGAGCGGGAAAGAATCCGTCGGCCGTATACCATCCTGCCGCCAACTGCCGCGCTTTGGCGAGTTGGCCCGAGGTGACCGCCCCCGCGAGCTCCCGGACGGCATGCGCGTGCTCGTGCGCGCGATCGCGGGCGTACCCCGCCGCGGAGTCCTTGCTGACCATGAATGCCCAGTCGCTGGACACCGCGAGAATGGCCTCGCGGACCAACTGATCGGCGACCGGGTCGCGCAGCCCGTCGGATTGCGCCGCCATCTTGTCGAGGGTGTCCAGCGCGGTCCGCACAACCTGGGCATTGAGTTCGACCAGGTCCCGGACCGGGTCACCGGCCCACACCCGCCAGTCCTTACCCGAACCCCATGAGGAATCGGCCAGCTCCACCGGCTCGCCGACGAATCCCGCGGCACGGGCATCGGCCAGGGTGCCGACGGTGACACCGGCCGCGGGCAGCGCGCGCAACACCTGCTCCAGCCACTGCGGGCCCTCATGCCACCAGTGCCCGAACAATTCGGTGTCGAAAGCGGCGACCACCAGCGCGGGCCGGCCGATGCGCTCGGACTCGCCGATCAGCCGCTGCCGCACGGTCTCGACGAAATCGGCCACATCGCGCTCGACCGCCGCGGCGGCGGCAGCCGGGTCGTAGGCCGCCTTGTCCGGACCCGCCACCGTTTTACCGGTCACCCGAGCGGGTTTGAGACCGGTGTCGTGGTCATAGTGATGGAAGTCGCGGTAGTGACTCTGTCCCGGATATCCGGATTTCGGCGACCAGACCCGGTAGCTGACCTGCAGATCCCGCCCGAAAGCCAGGACATCGCTGTCCCACACCGGACGGCCGAGTGCGGTATCGCCACGCAGCGCCGGGCCGTCGACCATGAAATGCGTCACACCGGCGTCGGCATACCCCTGTTCCATCCCGGGAGTGAAGCCGCACTCCGGCGCCCAGATCCCGGTGGGCGTCCGCCCCCACCGGTACCGGGCGTCGGCAAGACCCTCGCGCAACTGGAATCCCCGCAGCCGGGAATCCAGCAGTGGCTGGAACGGATGCGCTAGCGGGCCGCCCAGCAGTTCGATCGCCTCGGCGTCGATCAGCTCACGCCAGACCGGCGACCCGCCGTGCCGCCACCGCTGCTCGAAATCGGCCAGCGCTCGGGCCGCGAGCGTGTGCTCGTACCGGCCGAGTTCACCTTTGCCCGCCATCGACGCCTCATCGGCGCGCATCTGCCAGTTCCCCAGCCAGTGGTGCATGGCCGCCAGGGCGTGCGGATCGTCGAGCTGCGCGGCCAGCACCGGGGTGATGCCGAGACTCAGCAGATGCGAATGGCCTTCCGCGGCAAGGGTTCTCAGCACCTTTGCCACGGGCAGATAGGACGCCGCCCAGGATTGATACAGCCATTCCTCACCGACCGGCCAGCGCCCGTGATGCACCAGCCACGGCAGATGAGAATGCAGGACCAGGCTGAACTGCCCCGGCACCGCCCGTGATTCGGTCACGGCTTCACCGCGATGGCGACCAGGTCGAGACTGGCATCGATATCCGGATCGTCGGCCCGGACATCGGCCCCGCGCGCCGGCGGAGTGGGACGCAGATCGAAGTCGTCGGTGCGCACACCGGCCACCGCCGCGGTCAGTTCGGCAGGCCAGGGCTCCCCCGCCAGTGCCCGCTCGATCTGGGCATCGATGAACGAACCACCCCACCGCTCATCGAGGCCGACCAGTGCCGCACCGTGATGCACACCCGCCATCACCTCGACCCGGAATCCGGCCGCCACCAACAGTTCCGAGAGTTCGGCCGCGTTGAGTTCACGAGTGTGGAAGGGGTTCAACGGCGTATCGCGACCGGGTGAGAAGGTGATCCGGTTCGGCGTGCTGATCAGCAGTTCACCACCCGGGCGCAGTACTCGCCAGCATTCGCGCAGGAACTGCCCCTGATCCCAGAGATGTTCGATGACCTGGAAATTCACCACCACATCGACCGAGGCGTCATCGAGCGGCAGCTCGGCCAGATTGCCCTGAATCATCCGTACCCGCGGATAGACCGCGCGCACATGCTCGACGGCACTGCTGTCGTAATCCAGGCCGATCACCTCGGCGGCGACCCCGGCGATCATGTTCGCGCCGTAACCCTCTCCGGATCCGGCCTCCAGAACCGTTGCGCCGGTGCACCGATCGAGCAGCCGGGCGTAGACGATCTCGTGCCGACGGAACCAGTAGTTCTCCTCCGCGATACCGGGCACGGTCCGCTCACCTGTCAGCGGCAACGGCTCCACCTGGGCAGACTCCCCATTCACTGGGGAGAAGACGGCCTCACTCATTGGGTCGACGTTAGCGGTTGCGCGTATCACACCCGCGTTCGGACCGGCCATGGAGAACATCACACCTTAAGTTACCCGCGAGTAACTTAAGGTAGGGTAATCTCCCGATCGGAGCTTTCGAAGTGACTGGAGCTTTTCCGTGGACGTACGGCCACCCGATCGTGCGACCCCACCTCACGTGCCACCAGAACAGGAGGTCGACGAAGACCAATGCCGAACATCGTCGTACTGATCAAGCAGGTTCCCGACACCTGGTCCGAGCGCAAGCTGACCGATGGTGACTACACCCTCGACCGGGAGGCCGCCGACGCGATCCTGGACGAGATCAACGAGCGTGCCGTCGAAGAGGCCCTGCTGATCAAGGAAGCCCAGGGCGGCGAGGTCACGGTTCTCGCCATGGGTCCCGAGCGCGCCACCGAAGCCATTCGCAAGGCGCTGTCCATGGGTGCCGACAAGGCCATCCACGTCAAGGACGACGCCATCAAGGGTTCCGACGCGGTGCAGACCGCGTGGGTGCTCGCCGGCGCGCTGGGCCAGATCGAAGGCATCGAGCTCGTCATCGCCGGTAACGAGGCCACCGACGGCCGCGCGGGTGCCGTGCCGGCCATCATCGCCGAGTACCTCGGCATCCCGCAGCTCACCCACCTGCGCAAGCTGACCGTCGACGGCGAGAAGATCTCCGGCGAGCGCGAGACCGACGAGGGTGTGTTCAAGCTCGAGGCGAACCTGCCCGCGATCGTCTCGGTCACCGAGAAGATCAACGAACCCCGTTTCCCCTCCTTCAAGGGCATCATGGCCGCGAAGAAGAAGGAAGTGCAGACGTTCACCCTGGCCGACCTGGGCATCGACCCGTCGACCGTCGGTGTGTCGAATGCCGGAACTGCTGTGACTGCTGTAACGCCGAAGCCGCCGCGCACCGCGGGCGAGAAGACGGCCGACGAAGGCGAGGGCGGCAACCAGGTCGCGCAGTACCTCGTCGGCCAGAAGATCATCTGATCCCGCCGAGCGCAATCACCACAGACTTCAGGAGAGAATTCACATGGCAGAAGTACTTGTGCTCGTCGAGCACGCCGACGGTGCACCCAAGAAGGTGACCACCGAACTCCTCACCGCCGCCCGCTCGCTGGGCTCCCCGGCCGCGGTCGTGCTGGGTGCGCCCGGCTCGGCCGACAAGATCGCCGACGCGCTGGCCGCCGCCGGCGCCGAGAAGATCTACGTCGCCGAGTCCGACGATGCCGACGGCTTCCTGGTGACCCCGAAGGTCGATGTGCTGGCCGGCCTCATCGAGTCGGCCGCTCCGGCCGCCGTACTGGTCGCCGCCTCCGCCGAGGGCAAGGAGGTGTCGGGTCGCCTGGCCGCCCGCATCGGCTCCGGCCTGCTGGTCGACGTCATCGACGTCAAGGCCGACGGCTCGGCCACCCACTCCATCTTCGGTGGCGCGTTCACCGTCGACGCCAAGGCCACCGGCGATGTGCCGGTGATCTCGGTGCGCCCGGGTGCGATCGAGGCAGCCCCGCAGTCCGCCGCGGGCGAGAAGGTGACCGTCGAGGTTCCGGCTCAGGAAGAGGGCGTCACCAAGGTGACCTCCCGCGAGCCCATCGCCGGTGGCGACCGCCCGGAGCTCACCGAGGCCACCATCGTGGTCTCCGGTGGTCGCGGTGTCGGCTCGGAGGACAACTTCCACAAGGTCATCGAGCCGCTGGCCGATGCTCTCGGCGCCGCGGTCGGCGCCTCGCGTGCCGCCGTCGACTCGGGCTACTACCCGGGCCAGTTCCAGGTGGGTCAGACCGGTAAGACGGTCTCCCCGCAGCTGTACGTGGCCCTGGGCATTTCCGGCGCCATCCAGCACCGGGCCGGTATGCAGACCTCGAAGACCATCGTCGCGGTCAACAAGGACGAAGAGGCGCCGATCTTCGAGATCAGCGACTACGGCATCGTGGGCGACCTGTTCAATGTCGCTCCGCAGCTGACCGAGGCGGTCAAGGCTCACAAGGGCTGACAACCGAACCCCTGCAGGGAGTACGGCCCGCCGGATTGATTCGATCCGGCGGGCCGTCTGCATACGGGAGATCAGGCCCGCGGCTCGTCGTGGCCGGAACACTGCCGGTCTTGCGACTTCCCCACCGTGATGCCGATGACCGACGGGATGCACAGCGCCAGCCCCCACGGCACCGCCACCCAGAACGGCCAGAAGTAGCCGCCGCCCGTGGCGAGCCAAATGAGCAGGCACAGTACGTTGACGAACACCCACGGCGTCCACATGATCAGCACCCACGGCGGCACCCGGTTCGGCCTCGAGGTCCTGGCCTGCTCGCGGACGGCCGGCAGATCCGACAGGATCGGCGACAGCTCACCGTAGGTACGAGCGGCGTAGACCTGCTGGACTCTTTCGTCGAATTCGACCAGATTCAAGCGCCCCTCGTCCATCGCCGAACGCAATCGTTCGACGATCTTCTCCCGGTCCGCGTCCGAGGCCCGAACGTTCTCGTTTCCCACAGCGCCAAGCCTAGAACGCCGCGTCCGGCCGCGCTCGCGGACTCCGGCCGCCCGGAAACGCCCGCGCGCGAGGCCGGTTCGCTTGCCATCGCTTCCGCGACTACGCAGGCTGGCCACATGCCGAGACCTCCGATAGCGCTGCCCACCGAAGTCATCGAGACGATCGGCAGCGCCTTCGGCGCTCGCGGGCGGACCTATCGCCGACACCGGAGCTCGCCCGGATCGTCCCATCCGCACTGCTCGACCTGGCCATCGGGTACTGCGCGGAGCTGTCACGGGCATGCGGTCCGGCACTGATCGTCAATCGCGACACCCACCTCGGCAATATCGTTGCCGCCGAACGCGAACCGTGGCTGCTCATCGACCCGAAGCCGTATCTGGGCGAGGCCGCATTCGATATCGGATTTCTGGTCATGATCGGAGTTCAGCGATTTCCCACCACGAGCCATGCCGAACAAATGGTTACGTCGGCCTCGGCCGCGACCGGTGTGGACCCGGCCCGGGCCGCGACGTGGGCGTATCTGCGGGCGATGGAGGAAATTCTCTGGGCCGTCACCGATCACGAGGACGATGACCTGCGATTACACCTGGCCGTGGCGACGGCGCTCGCCGAGACACCGGCGTCGCCGGAAACATAGACGTAACCGGACCGGCCGGAGAAATCAGAAATGCTCGCACTGAACTTTTTCCTACCGATGCGTAGATAACGAATCGGTCGCTGCCACCCGGAATTGCTGCTATCTTTGCACGGTCGGGTGCTGGGGCCGATCGGGATCCTCCGCCGGTTGGGTCGATGGTGAATTCGCCTGTCCGGTAAGCGCTTCGAGGTCCCTCAGGTTAGGTTGCAGTATTATCCTGCCTGCCGCGTTCCCGCCGTCCGACCCCAGTGTCATCCGGCCGCGCAGTTTCGCGGCCGCCAGATAGGGAAGGACGCAGCGGCCGGACATCCGGCACCGAGGGAACTGATGAATCAAGCTACCGCCGTGACGCTTTCGTGGATCCTCGCCGCCATTTTGATACTGACGATTGCGGGAGCCCTGTATGCCGCGTATTACGCGTCGCAACAACGTGCCCGCGCAAGCCGCGCCGAGGCCGAGCTACACGCCCATGAGGACGAGCTCGAGCATTTCGCGAGTACCACAATGGCTTTGGTGGCCGACTCGGTGCGCCGCGCCGAGTCGACGGTCGAATTGCCCGCAATCGACCGCGGCGGTTCCCGCTTCGCTCAGCTGCTTCAGCGGCTGACCGAGCGCTACGCCGACGATCTGCACCGGGTCGCCGCCGAAACCCACGAACGCACCAGCCATGAACTCGAATACGAGAAGCAACAGGCGATCTCCACCGCCGAGACCAGTGTCCGCGAACAGGTCGAAAACGGCTCCCGTGAGGCCACCAGCGCCGCCGTGCGCGCCTTCGGCACGTCCGTGGTCAGCCTGGGCGCCGATGTCAGCCAGGTGGTGAGCGCCGCGTTGCGCGAACACCGCGGTGACGACGTCTACGAGACGCTCATCCGGATCGATCACTCTGTCCAGCAGATGATCCGCCAGGCGCAGTCGTACGTGATCGTCTGCGGTGGTCTGCCCGGCCGCCGCTGGCCGCAGCAGACGCTGACCGACATCGTCGGTGGCGCCGTCGGCCGAGTCCGCGACTTCACCCGGGTGCGCCCGCAGCAGCTGGACCGCGTGGTGATCAGCCGTGCCGTCGAGCCGCTGGTGCACACCATGGCGACACTGCTGGACAACGCACTGCGCTACTCGCCACCCACCTCGTTCGTCGATGTCACCTTCCAGGAAGGCCATCACGGACTCACGGTGATCATCGACGACGCCGGTGTCCGGATGAACCCGGAGCAGATGGAGGAGGCCCGCCAGGTCCTCGCCGGTGAGCGCAGTGTCGACATCCATCAGCTCGGACCGACCCCGCGCGTCGGATTCCCGGGTATCGCCGCCCTCGCACGGCGCTACGGTTTCACCGTCTACATCGATGGCCCCAATATCTACGGTGGTATGCGCGCGATGGTCTACGTGCCCGAGGGCCTGCTCACCGCACGGCCGGAGGCCGCGCTCGAATCCATGACGGCCCCACCGATTTCCGCTCCCGCGGAGGTCGCGGTCCCCGCGGCCGCCACGATGTCGGCCGCGGTCGCGAGCAGTATCGATATTCCGGCCGCCGTGAATATCGCTCCCGCTCCGGCTCCGGCTCCGACACCTATTCCGGCTCCCGCACCGGCTCCGGCCGCAGTCGCCGCGGTACCCGAGCCGGCACGACTGCCCGATGCGGATCCGAATCCGACGGGCCAGTCCTCCACGGTGCACGAGATCACGCCGGGCGGACTGCCTCGCCGGCGCCGCCGCAGCGTGGCCCTGCCCGTGTCCGCACGCACGGCCCGCACCGAATCGGGGCCGTCCGGACCCCACACCGATACCGCGCTGCCCCGGGTCGATATCGCCGAAGCCTGGCAGACCGGCTCCACCACCGGACGCGCAGCCGCACATGACAACTCCGAAGGGATGACATCCTGATGGCCACACCCGGCACCACTGTGACCGACGGCGACAACAAGCTGTCGTGGATGCTCGAGGACCTCACGGTCCCCGGGGTCCGATTCGCTGTACTGCTGTCCGAGGACGGCCTGCGCATCGCCCACGTCGGCGCCATCTCGCTGGACGATTCCGAGCGGTTCGCGGCTGCGGCATCGGGGCTCAGATCGCTGGGTAAGGCCCTGACGGAATTCTGCGGTAGCGCGGCTTCGGTGCGCCAGAACATGACCGAGTACGACGAGGGCATGATCTTCATCACCGCGGCCGGTGAGGGCGCTCTGATCGGAGTCTCGACCACGGCCGACGTGGACGTCAGCATGGTGGCCCACCGAATGAACGAGCTCGCGGTCAGAGTCGGCCGCGAACTGGGCAGCCTGCCCCGCCACAGGCCTGGTAGCGACCGGGCATGAGCAAGCACCGGCGCGATCCCGACCTGGTCCGTGCCTACGTGCGCACGGGCGGACGTACCCGTGCATCTCGTTCGGTGAATCTGGTAACACTCGTTGTGGCAGCCCAGGATCCGATGCCCGGTGCAACTCCGGACGCGCGCCGGGTCCTGGGTATCTGCAGTCGGCATGCCGCACTGTCGCTCGCCGAGGTGGCCGCTTATCTCGACCTGCCGCCCTCGGTAGTGAAGATCGTTGTATCCGACCTACTCGACAGCGGCCATCTGGTGAATCCGACCCCGGTGGATCAAGTTCCGGAGGTCGCTCTGCTCGAGGAGGTACTCAATGGGCTCCGCGCTCTCGCCGTCTGAGCGCCCGACTGCCCTGTCCGAACGTCCCACCGCGGCGACCGACCGAACGGTCGATTATGTCCCCGAAACGGTCACGCGGTCGGTAAAGCTGTTGGTAGCAGGTAATTTCGGCGTCGGTAAAACCACGTTCGTCAGCAGCGTGTCGGAGATCCGGCCGCTGCGCACCGAGGAAACCATCACCGAAGCCAGCGTCGGCGTCGACGACATGGCCGGGCTCCCCGGCAAGGAAACCACCACGGTGGCAATGGATTTCGGGCGTATCACGCTCAATCCACAGCTGGCGCTGTACCTGTTCGGCACCCCCGGACAGCGGCGATTCCTGCCACTGTGGGAAGAATTGGCGCACGGCGCACTGGGCGCGCTGGTGCTGGTGGACACCCGCCGGATCGACAAGGCCGACGAGGTGCTGTCGATCCTGGAGGAACGTGGTGTCCCGTATTCGGTGGCAATCAACGAATTCGACGGCGCCCAGCGGTTTTCGCTGAGCGAGATCCGCGATGCGCTGGACCTCGAGCCCGGCACACCACTGACCGCCCTGGACGCCCGCGATCGCGGCACCTGCCTGCGGTCGCTGATCACACTGGTCGAATACCTCTTCACCCGCATCGAGGCGCGAGCCTAGAAGTTGCCCCCGAGACCGGTTGTCGCCGAAACATGGCGACAACCGGTTTTCGCGTCGGTGGGCTCAGGCACTATGCAGGGCGGCGAGCAGCGTCACCAGAATCGGTGAGCGGCGCGCATCGCCGCGCAGGACCGCCGAGACCGGAATACGCAGCGGACGGCCCGCCAGTTTCAGGGTCGCGATCCCCTCGGTCGCGCTGTCGGCGTACAGGATGGTCCAGGCATCGGGCCGGTTGATCAATTCCATCGTCGCGGTGTGGTCCGGTGGGATGGACGGACCGTAGCTCGGCCGGGTCGGCAGCTCGGCGAAAGCGTGCCGGACGACGTTGTGCAGCAGCACCTGTTCCGCCTCCGGTGGTAGCAGCAGCGGATATTTCCCCAACTCCGTCAGCTTCACATCCACCCGACCGGCCAGCCGATGGGCGGTCGAAGTGGCGATCACGAGGTCTTCCACCCACAGCTGTTCGACCGTCAGACCGGGCTGCTCGACACTGCCACGGATGAGAGCGAGATCACAATCACCATCGGCGACCGCGGCGATGCGCTGCCGGAAAGGCTTGATGACGAACTCGATTTCGGCACCCGGATGCGCTTCGCGTGCTCCGGCTATCGCAGACAGCGATCTTGTTGCGAAAGACATATTCGCCGCTAAGCGAATTCGCGGTCCGGAGTCCCGCACAGCTGCGCGAATGGCTGACTCGAGGCTGAGCATTTGCTTCGCAAGCGGAAGTAGCCGAATAGTTGCCTCAGTCGGAACAACCGACCGCGTGGAGCGCTCGAAAAGCTGCGCACCAAGATCATGTTCCAGTCTCGCAATTTGGTGACTGATAGCTGATTGCGATATGAAGCAGCGAGTGGCCGCTCGACTGAAGCTCAACTCCTCGCATACCGCGACGAAGTAGGTGAGCTGACGCAGTTCCATCGAGATCTCCCATTCATGATTGATCCAGATAAGAGTCATCAATATTATGCGCCCTGACCCCTGGAACATCTACGCAATGAATCGCGGTTACTAATGACAGAAGGAGGCTGTCATGCAACACGTGGATGCGGGAATCGAAACCACTGATGTGGTCATCGTGGGTTCGGGGTTCGGCGGGCTCGCCGCCGCGAAGCAGCTCAGCAAATCGGGGGTGGACTACGTACTTATTTCGGCGACGCCGGAACACCTGTTCCAGCCACTGCTGTATCAGGTAGCGACGGGTGTGCTCCCGTCCACAGATATCGCTCCGCCGATCGCGCAGATCCTGCGCCGGCATCAGGGTGCGGATGTGCGACTGGGGAAGGTCGTGGACATCGATGCCGATGATGCGGTGCTGACCTACGAGACCGAGCACGGCACGCGCCGGATCCGCTACGGATCACTGATCGCTGCCACCGGCGCGACCCAGTCCTATTTCGGCCGTGACGATTTCGCGGAGAAGACGTTCTCGCTCAAGACCATCGATGACGCCAAGCTGCTGCGCGCGCAGATCGAGCGGGTCTTCGCCGAGGCCGCGCAGGCCGATCCCGAGACCCGGGAACGATTGTTGAGCTTCGTCGTCGTGGGCGCCGGCCCGACCGGTGTGGAGGTCGCCGGGCAGCTCAAGGAACTCGCGAAACGGTATTACCACCAGGAGATCTCGGTCACGCTGGTGGAGGGCGCCGGCGCGGTGCTACCGCCGTTCGGCGGCAGCCTGTCGGAGTACGCGCGCACGTCGCTGACCCGCGGCGGCGTCGAGGTGCTGCTCGACACCTTCGTCACCGATATCGAGGCCGGCAAGGTGACGGTCAAGACCAAGGACGGTGTCGAGCGCGGTATCGGCGCGGAGACCGTGGTGTGGTCGGCGGGCGTGGCGGCCGGTGGTTTCGCCACACTGCTGGCCGAGGCGACCGGATGCGATACCGACCGTGCCGGACGACTGCTCATCAATCCCGACTGCACGGTGGGCGGGCACGCCGATATCTACGCCATCGGCGATATGACCTCGCTCAACGGCTATCCGGGCCAGTCGCCGACGGCCATGCAGGAGGGCCGCCACGTCGCCGACATCATCCGCCGTAAGAAGCAACCCGGAACCCCGTTCGTGTACTGGGACAAGGGATCGATGGCGGTGATCAGCCGGTTCAGCGCGGTCACCAAGCTCAACGACCGGGTCAAGTTCACCGGCACCATCGCCTGGGCCACCTGGCTGGCGGTGCACCTGGTGTACCTGGTGGGCTTCCGCAACCGCTTCGTCGCGGTGGCGTCGTGGCTGGTCGCGTTCATCGGCACCGGGCGCCCCGGCTTCGAGGAGACCGAAAAGGCCGCGGCGACACCGGCTCCCGAGGAGCGACGAGCGGCCTGATCTCGACTCCTGCTTGTCCGGGGCGATCGGCTGTGTGAGGGTTGTGCCATGTCTACCGAGCGTTTCGAGGTACAGCGCGAGATCGCGGCTTCGCCCAGTGCGGTGTTCGCGGTGCTGTGCGAGCCGAGCGGGCATGTCGCGATCGACAGTTCCGGCATGCTCCAATCGGCCGACGGCGAACGGGTCGCCCGCGTGGGCGACCGGTTCGTCGTACATATGGATCGCGAGGCGCTCAACGATCTGCCGATGGGCAAATACGACGTCACCGTGATCATCACCCAATTCGAACAGGACGCGCTGATCGAGTGGACGATCTCGGGAACGATCCAGCCCCCGATCAGGCACCTGTACGGCTACCGGCTGGAGCCGAGCGCGAACGGAACGCTGGTCACGTCGTACTACGACTGGAGCCGGATCGACCAGAAGTATCGCGAAATCGGCATCTTTCCCGTGATCCCGGAAAGCGCACTGCGAGCCACCCTGGGCATCCTGGCGCGCACCGTGCGTTAGCCGATCCACCTCCGGCGAATTCACGCCGCCCGTTCGACCTCGGCATCCGTGGTCGCCATCACATAGAGCTCCTCCGCCAGTGCGTCCGGATGCACCCTGCTCACCTCGTTCGGTTCCACCGTGGCGAAGTGACCGGAGTCGAAAAGCTTTTGGGCCGCGCTGTTCTCGATGAGGCGGCTGATCAGGAGCGCACCCACGCGCACACCACTCGATCGGATCTGTTGATTGATCGAATGCAGGTAGTTCAGCAATCCGGACTGCGGGATGCTGACGCTGGCCAATGCCGCCTGGGGCTGCCGCACGGAGCCGCCCTGCGCGATCAGAACGGCACCCGAGCCACGGGCCGTCATGGCGGGGGTCAGCGTGTGGATGATGTGCACCGGCGTGGTCAGATTGATCGGCAGCCAGCTGCGAAGGGTGGCGACATCCAGGGACGCCGCGTCAACAGGAAGGCGGCCGACATCGCCGGGGCTGTAGACGACCACATCCGGAACACCGTGTGCTGCTTGCAGTTCCGTGAGCACGGCGTCCACCGCCGATTCGTCCGCGAGGTCGGCGAGCAGAACATCCACCGCCACCCCCTCGGCCGCGAGCCGGGCGCTCAGCGGTTCGAGCGTCGACGCGTTGCGCCCGATCAGGGTGACCGAATAGCCCGCGCGACCGAACCGTAACGCCGCCGACAGACCGAGCGCGGGACCCGCGCCGAACACCGCCAGATGAGCCATGTCCCTACCTCCAGATTAAATTGAGAATGGACTCAATTTGAGTACCCACTCAACTTACGCTCGAGTTGAGAGGGTTTTCAACTTGTAGAGTGAATTCATGGTCGAGACGGTCGCGAACGATGACGGCGCTGAGTTCGCCACGGCTGTCAACCACGACACGGTGCCGTGGGATTCACCACCACCACGGCCTCGGCGTCGCGATGCCCGCGACAATCGCGACAAGATCGCGGCGGCCGCGCGGACCAGATTCGGCACCGAAGGACTGGACGCTTCGCTCAATCAGATCGCTCGCGATGCCGGTGTCAGTATCGGCACGCTCTACAACCACTTCCCCACTCGCGAGGCGCTGATCAACGAGGCGCTCCTGGGGGGCGTGCTGGAATCCGGGCGCAGCGCCGAGGCCGCACTGCGTGCCACCGATCCGTGGACGGGGCTGGTCGGCCATCTGACGGCCATTGCGCAGCTCCAGGCCCGCGATCGTGGCTTCACTGATATCTGCGTCTACTCGCTACCCTCGGACAGCCCCATCGAGATCGCGAAACATCAAGGCCATGAACTGTTCCGGAAGGTAGTCGAGCGGGCCCGGAAATCCGGGCAGCTGCGTTCCGATGTCACCGAGGCCGATATCGGGCTACTGGTGTGGTCGGTGGTCCGGGCGACCGACGGGGTGCGCGACATCGCACCCGATGCCTGGCGCCGCCATCTGGCGACCCTGCTCGACGGTCTGCGCGCCGAAGCGGCGCATCCACTCCCCGGCCGTCCGCTGGACCCCGAACAGGTCCGCGCGGCCATGACATTCGGCTGAGAACCCCCGCACACAGCAGTCCCCGGTAGTCCTCATCGATTCCTGAACTTCAGTCGTCGCTGACGTTCATTATTCGACCGACTTGCCGGGGGCCTGGCCAGATCCTGGAAAATGCCTCGTATGTCGTTCGACGTCTCGATCGGCTACTCGACTTCTTCCGGTTTTCCGGTGTACCACCAGTCTCCTCTCGATCCGTCCGGAGTCAACCCCTACAGCTGGTTGAAGCGTAGAAGTTCGCGCAGCTCGGACTACAATTTCGCGAGCACCTTCTGGACCGTGAGCCAGGTTCTGGTGGTGATGTCCTTGCCGTACACCGTCTCCATCCAGGCCATGTGGTTGGGCGTGCCGGCGGCGGTGTTGTCGATGACCGCCAGCAGCGCTCCGGCGGGCCGGTCGTAGCCGACGATCCGGACGGCCGAATCCAGTGACTCGGGCAGGTCCGGCGGCAGGGAATCGGGCCGGCTCTTGATGAACGTCGCGGTGAGATAGGTTCCGCGCCCGTGAGTGAGCCCCGGGAAAGGATTCGAATCCACCAGTGCCCGCAGTTCGTCCCGGCTGCGGATAATGGTGCCGCCACCGATCCCCAGCTCGGCCCGCAGGGCCGCCTGGATCCGGGATTCCATTGCGGCCATATCCGTTTCGGCACTGCCGAAGACGATATTGCCGCTGGCCAGCAACGACCCGACGCCTTCGAAACCCAGGCCCTCGAAGACCGCGCGCAACTTCTCGTTGCGCATATTGGGGTTACTGGGCATGATCCCGCGCAGCCACGCCGCGTACCGATTCATGGGAGGAACGCTACCCGCCGGCACCGACACCACCGGCGGGTTGAGAGCTCATGGCCACCGGCGGATACTCAGCCGTCCGAACCCGCGCCGACACCGGCCTTCTTGCGTTCGATATCGGCCAGGGCGGCCTCGTGGCGCGCCCGCTCCTCGGCGGCGTCGTCCCATGCCTTCTTGCGGTTCTTCACCACCCGCGCGGGGGCGCCGACCGCAATGCTGTAGTCCGGGATCTCGCCCTTTACCACGGCGTGGGCGCCGAGAACACAGCCGCGGCCCACCGAGGTCTCGCGCAGGACGGTCACCTTGGCCGCGATCCAGGTGTCGGGTCCGATCCGGACCGGGCTCTTCACGATGCCCTGATCCTTGATCGGCATATTCACATCGTCCATCCGGTGGTCGAAATCGCAGATATAGCACCAGTCGGCCACCAGGGTCGACTCACCGATCTCGATATCGAGGTAGGTGTTGACGACATTGTCCTTGCCGAAGACCACCTTGTCGCCGATGCGCAGCGAGCCCTCGTGGCAGCGCAGGGCGTTGCCGTCGCCGATGTGCACCCACTTGCCGATCTCCATGCGGCCGAGTTCCGGAGTCGCGTGGACCTCGACGCGGCGGCCCAGAAAGACCATGCCGCGCAGCACGATATGCGGATTGGCCATCCGGAATTTGAACAGGCGGTAGTACCGCACCAGATACCACGGTGTGTAGGCCCGGTTGGCGAACACCCAGCGCAGCGATGCCATGGTCAGAAAACGCGCCTGGTCCGGATCCCGGCGGCGCGATCCCCGCCAGCGCGAACGCAACGGTGCGCCCCACATGCTCGTCACGGGTCTGTTCCCTTTCCTTCGGCGTCGGCTATCTCGGCGGATGTCCGATCGAGGTACCAGCGTACTTTCGAATCCCGGGTCCGCGATTCCACCCCGGGAATTCCGGCCGCCCACGCCCGGGGGCAGCGGTATACACCCACTCTTCTCACCCAGCACGCTGCGACGCCGATGAATGTTCTAGTCTCGTGCAGGCCCGTTACGAACAGATGGGAGCCCAGCAGGTGCGAAGCGGCAGCCGGCGACCGGAGCGCAGCGAGCACGAGCGCGCCGGAGACCACCCGACAGCATTGCGGCACTCGGAAATTCGGCTGTCCGCACCGAAGCGAACCCTCGCGGCGCTCGGCGTCCTCGGCATGCTGGCGCTCACCGGATGTGGCAGCACCACTCTCGACGACATCACCGTCGGCAAGGACAAGGGCTGGCAGTCGCCCTTCCACGACGCCCGCAACAGCGGCTCGAGTCCGGTCACCGGATCCCGGCATCTCACCCTCAGCTGGTCTCGTCCCATCGGGGGGCCGCTGGCCGCCGCCACCACACTGGGCCCGGACGGGCAGATGTTCGTCACGACCGTTACCCAGACCGACTGTGTGGGCAAACCGGGGACCAGCGGGGCGGTCTTCTCGTTCCAGATGCCGACCGGCCGCAAGCGATTCTGCAATCCGATAGGACTCGACGCCATCTCGGCCGCCACGGCGGTGGACGGCTCGAACAACGTCTACGTCGGCGACGACGGCGGGGTCTTCTCGTTCAACAACCTCGGACAGCCCCGCTGGCGCACACCCGTCGCGGGCGTCCCGGTATCCATGCAGTTCACCAGCGACGGCACCGTGTTGTCGGTATCGCAATCCGGTCAGGTCGACATTCTGGATCGGCAGACCGGCGCGCGGGCGGTCTCGACCTATCAGGTACTCGGCGAGCCGGACTTTCTCTCCCATCCCGATATCGCGCGCCCGCCGGACGGTCAGGGCATCGGCGACTGCGCCGTCGGCGGGCGGCAATGCGCGGTCGCGAATGTCTCGGCGCTGGACCGGGATTCGGGGCGCTTCTATCTGACCGCGTGGCGGCCAGGCGCACCGGCGGCATCACTGGTGGCGTTGCACTACGCCGACAAGAAGGTCGCCCAGGATTGGAGCGTGGACATCCTCACCGATGGCAGCGCCACCAGTCCGGCGCTGTCGGCGGACGGGAAGACGCTGTACGTGGGTGACAACAGCGGCCGGCTGCTCGCCGTCGACACCGGTGACGGGCATACGAAATGGACACAGCCGCTGGGTTTCGCGCCACGCGGCGGGATCTCCGAACGCGACGGGCTGCTGATCCCCAGCGGTGACGACGGCCATCTGCTGGCGCTGCGCGACAACGGCGACAGCGTCGCCATCGCCTGGGAGCGCAAGGATCTCGCCCTGCGCGGACGCCCGGTGCAGACCGCCGGCGACACCGGCTACGCGGTGGTCCCGATGGGCAACACCCTCAACCTGCTGACCTTCGAGACCACGACCGGTAAGACGATCGCCTCCGCAACCCTGCCCGGCGCGACGGGCACAACGGTATCGACCGCGGTCGGGTCCAAGGGTGAGGTGGTGGTCGCCGATCGCCTGGGCGAACTGTTCACCTTCACACCGGACAAATAGTACGGATCAGCCGACAGGCGGGGTCGCGCACACGAATGCGGTTGCGGTGCGGCCGATCCGGGTGATCACCACGGTGTGCGCGGTGCTGCCGCGAGGTTTGATTCTGCGCCGCAGCGCATCGGGGTCCACATCCACGCCGCGCACCAGGATCTCGAGCGGGCCACAGTCGCGACGGTGCAGTTCGGCCCGCAACGCCTTCTCCCGGAACTCCACCCGGTCGAGGATGCGGAACCCGCGCACACCCGCGGGCACGCTGTCACCGGTCAGGTAGGCGATCCGCGGATCGAGCTGCCAGAGGCCGTATTTCGCCGCGTAGTGCCGGACCAGCCCGGCGCGGACCACCGCTCCGTCCGGATCGATGATCCATTCGCCGGGCGCGCGCTCGGAGATCTCGTCGGATTCGGCGTCGGTGAGCGTCCACGACGAACCGTCACCGCGCAGCACCGTCGCCCGGCGGGCGACGCCGGATTCGCTCAGACCGCGCGACCACAGGCACGCCTCGCGCACCGCACCATCGAGAGAGACCACCTCGACCTCACCGTCCCAAGCCATCCCCGTGTACCCGTCGGCCACCGCGGGCCGCGACCGGCCCGCACCCGCGAAACGGTCGAAATCCAGTCCGGGAGCGCATTTCACGACCAGATCACGGTCCCGGTACACCGACAGCAGATCCGGTAGCGGTGGCTGCAATTTCGCCGGATCATGGGTGCGGCGGCCATCAGCGCGACGCGCCGGATCGGCGATCACCACCGTGCCGGCCGAACACGGCCGCAGCGCGTCCGCCTGCGCCAGTAGCACATTCGGGGCGCCGGCCAGGTTGTGCGCGGCCATCTCCAGCCGCACGGGGTCCAGATCGCTGCCGATCACCGCGGGGCAGACCCGGTGCAGGGCAATCAGTTCCGCCCCGATCGAACAGGTGATGTCGTGTACGTCGCGACCGGCCAGGCGCCCGGCCCGATGGCGGGCGACGACACTCGGCGTCGCTTGTTGTAATGCGTCGTCGGTGAGCAACCACTCGGCGGCGTCCAATTTGGCCGTCGCGCGCCGGCGCAGCCGCACCGTCTCCACCAGCGTGGCCGCGTGGTCACCGTGGTCACGGCGTACCACCTCGAGGTCGCCGAGCAGACTGGCCGGACCGAGCGGGCGCTCGTCGACCGCTGCCAGCGCGGCCCGCCCGGCGTCACTGCGCAGATAGGCGACATCGGCGCGCGTGAATCGGTATCCCACTAGCGAGCCTCCGACCGGAACCACTCGATCGGCCGTCGATGCTCCCGGCGGCCGCCGTCCGGCTCGCAGGCGCCGCGGGAAGGCCGCGATACCGACGCTGCCGGTGAGTGTCGCACCGGGCCGATGCCGTCATCGGCCCGCGTACGAAACAGGCTCTCGCCCACTACTTTCCGGCGGCGTCCGGCTTCACACCGGTGATCATCGCGTTGTAGAAGAACTGCCGCGGCACGATGTGACGCAGTACCTTCTCATCGAGCTTGCTCAGGCCCAGCCACGCCCGGTACTGCGCCATCCGGTAGCGAATGGTGAGTTTTTCCTCCGGTACCGCGGCCTCGAACGTCCGCACCGGCCACCCCCACAGGGCAGCGGCGAATTCCTCGGTCTCGGCGCGCACCCCGGTCGCGCCCGCGCGGCGGGCGATCTCCTCGAGCTCGGAGGGATCGAAGGTGTGCAGATCGACGACGGCCTCGAGCGCGGCCGCGCGCGAGGATTCGTCCAGTTCCGCCTGCGGACGACGCCAATCCGACAGGAAGGGCAGCTTGGTGACCTCGGTGGTGATCTTCCAGGTGATCTGACCCAGTTTGCGGGCGTAGAAGTTGCCGAAGGTGGTCGGCTCACCGGCGAAGACGAAACGACCGCCCGGCTTGAGCACTCGCAGGCATTCCTTGAGCGCAAGCTCGACATCCGGAATGTGGTGCAGCACAGCGTGCCCCACGACCAGGTCGAAGGTGTCGTCCTCGTAGGGAATGGTCTCGGCGTCGGCGACACGGCCGTCGACATCCAGGCCGAGGTGCTGCGCGTTGCGGGTGGCCACCTTCACCATGCCCGGCGAAAGATCGGTCACCGAACCGGTTTTCGCGACACCGGCCTGCATCAGGTTCAGCAGGAAGAAGCCGGTACCACAACCCAGCTCGAGCGCCCGCCCGTAGGGCAGCGGCGCGTTCGGGGCAACGGCGTCGAAGCGGCCGCGCGCATACTCGATGCAGCGTTCGTCATAGGAGATTGACCATTTGTCGTCATAGGTCTCGGCCTCCCAGTCGTGGTAGAGGACCTGCGCGAGCTTATTGTCGGCGAGCGCGGCCTGGACCTCAGCCTCGGTGGCGTGCGGGTTCGGCGCGGGGTCGTCAGGACGTGCGGTCATGGTGGGACAGCGTATCGAGTGATCACCGGCCGCCGGTCAGCGGCCCACGAATTCCGCGGCGCCCGGCCCTGCCACCGAATAAGAACGTGTTCCTATGCTGCGGTCTTCGGTCGCGAACAGCTCCGCCCACTCGTCGCGGGCCCGGTCACGGCCGTGCGGACCGGCCTCGAAGACCCGTTTCGCGGCGGCCAACGCACGCGCGGGACCATCGGTGAACTGCCGGGCCCAGCGCAGCGCGGCGGTGAAGACGTCATCGGGTGCGACGACCTCGTCGACCAGGCCGAGCGCCGCCGCCTCCTCGGCTTCGACGAAGCGGCCGGTGTAGACGAGATCCCTGGCGGGACCGGGGCCGATCAGCAGGGCGAGGCGCCGAATACCCGCCACCGGTACCAAGCCCGCGCGGATCTGAGGCAGCCCGAGTTTGACGTTGTCGCCGATGATCCGGCGGTCGGCGCCCAGCGCCAGCTCGAGGCCCGCGCCGACCGCGTAACCGGTGATCGCGGCGACCGTGGGCTGCGGGATGGGAGCCAGGCACTCGAGTGCCGCCTGCAGATCCGCGACGACGGCCCGCGCCTGTTCCGGCGTCCAGCCCGCGAGTTCGGCCTGGTCGTCACCCGCGCCGAAGATTCGCTCGTCGCCGTAGACGATCACCGCGCGCACGTCATCGGCCGCCGCGATGTCCTCGGCTGCCGCCGCCAGCTCCAGCGCGAGTTGCAGATCGATCAGGTTCAGCGGCGGTCGTGCGAAACGCAGGACGGCGATCCCCGTCTCGGCACGGTCCACGGTCACGAATTCGGCCACCGCGCGAGCCTACTGTGCACGGTGAGGACCACCGGACATCGGCATCCGGACCGTCCGAGGGCACGTTTCACGGAGTCGGCGGCCGGGGATACCGCGATCCGGCGATGTGCGGTGGGTAGCAATGAGCCCGCGATATCAGTCCCGCTTGGATCCCTGCAGACGAGTCGGGTCCGGCGTATCGGCGAAATAGCGGGCATTGTTCGGGAACTGCAGCATCGGCTTGCCCTCGACCGGCTCGAAGATCGGCATGATCGGAGTGATCGTGCGGGTGGCCCCGAGCACCTCGGCGGTGGAGGAGAATTCGGCGATCGAGCTGAGCTGGGTCCAGGTGGGCGGCAGCAGGATCTCGTGGCCGGCGCGCCAGCGATCCAATGCGTCGGCGGGCGTGCGCCAGGCAACCTCGTTGGCCTCCGACGTCGCGCCGTCGGCGCGCTGGCCCTCCGGCAGAACGGCGACGAAGAAGTAGGTGTCGTAGCGGCGAGGCTCGACCACCGGCGTGATCCAGTTGTCCCAAGGGCGCAGCAGATCCGCGCGCAGGACCAATTTCTCCTCGGCCAGGAACTGTCCCAGCGACAATTCCCGCCGCTCGAGCCGCTCGCGGGCACCACGGTAGGCGGCGGTATCGGAGACCACCGAATCGGCGGTGGGACCGGCCAGCAGGACGCCGCATTCCTCGAAGGTCTCGCGCACCGCGGCGCACACCAGGGCCTGGGCGCGCGCCCGATCGACCGCGAATCGCTGTGCCCACCAGCCCGGGTCGGGACCGGCCCAGGCGATTTCGGCGCCCGCGTCCGAGGGGTCGACGCCGCCGCCGGGGAATACCGTCATTCCGGCCGCGAAGGCCATCGCCTTCACACGGCGTTGGAGGAATACCTCCGGGCCGGACGTGCCGTCACGTACCAGCACGACGGTGGAGGCGTCCTTGGGCGCCGGCGGCTCGGCTTCGGGTCCCGCAACGGTTTCACTCACAATCGCACCCTAACGTCCGCTCGGTATCGAGTTATACGGTGTCCACCCTCCGGACGCCGGTGCGGCCCGCGCTCATACGCGATGCCGGCCGAAGCGCTGTGAGCGGCGAGCGAAGTACCGGCCGTCAATGCGGTCCAGGGCGATCGACTGCCGGAACGCATCACTGAGATTCTCGGCGGTCAGCACATCCGACAGCAGGCCCTGCGCGATCACATCACCCTCGCGGAGCAGCAGGGCATGGGTGAATCCGGGCGGGATCTCCTCCACGTGGTGAGTGACCAGAACGGTCGCCGGCGCGTCGGGATCGGCCGCCAGATCGCCGAGTTGCTCGACCAACTCCTCACGACCGCCCAGATCCAGGCCGGCCGCCGGTTCGTCGAGCAGCAGCAGTTCCGGATCGGTCATCAGCGCCCGCGCGATCAGCACCCGCTTGCGCTCGCCCTCCGACAGGGTGCCGTAGGAACGGTCGGAAAGATGTTCCGCGCCCAGGCTTTCCAGAATATCGACGGCACGGTCGGTGTCGACATCGTCGTACTGTTCGCGCCAGCGGCCCATGACCGCGTATCCGGCCGACACCACCAGGTCCGAGACCTTCTCCTCCTGCGGGATCCGGCTCGACACCGCGGCCGAGGACAGGCCGATGCGCGGGCGTAGTTCGCTGATATCGGTCTTGCCCAGCACCTCCCCCAGCAGGACGGCCGAGCCCGAGGTCGGGTACAGCTCGGCGGCGGCCATCCGCAGCAGCGACGTTTTACCGGCGCCGTTGGGGCCGAGGACGACCCAGCGTTCGTCGAGCTCCACCTGCCAGGTGACGGGACCCACCAGAGTGTGGCCCGAACGCCGGACGGTCACCTCGTTGAAATCGATGAGCAGATCGGGATCCGGTTGCGACACGAGCTCCATCTTTGCCGACGCGCGCGATCGGTTGCCAACTTGGTCGGTGTGCACGGTATCTGTCATAGTCGGCCACCCGCGCGATGACGATCCGAATCAGTCATTGCCACAGTGAGATTCCGCACGTTTGGCCGAGACCCGCGGCACAGTTCGAAACGTCGCCGTGTCCAGGTGGTGCGGGGCATAGCACCACTCCGCGTCTTCCGCTGGGCCGAACTGTCCGTTCGAGTCGACGGTGACAGGCGTGAGCGCGCCGTGGGACATAACCAGCCAGGCGATAACCTCTTCCGACGCATCATCGTCCGCGTTCTGGTCCAGGCACCGGACGCGCCACCCGGCACCCGGCAGCGCCGCGACGATCCGGTCGGCGCGCTCGAGGTGTGAGAAGTCAGGATAGTCGCCGACCGCACGACGGATCCCGAGTTCGGGATCGACAACCAGCGCAGCTCCGGTCACCGGATCCCAATCATCGACGTGCGCGAAGCGACCGGTCGACGTATCGGTGCCATTGAAGATCGCGACCCATCCGGTGGACGCGTAATGACGGAGCGACATGGCAGCCGATGATATCGGCTAGGTCCCGAGGGCTCCACCGGGCGCCACCGCGATGACTGTCATCGACCCCGGTGCCACTTCGGTGAATCCGGCGTCTCGTACCGCAGTAACGGTCCGTGACCCGGAATCGTCGCGAACCAGCGCGCACAGACGTTCCCACTGCCGCGCATCCGCATCGCGTACCGCGCACCGGAACCCGCGCTGTGCCCACGCGAACGCCTGCTCCACCGGGAGTACGCCGGCGAGCAGCATACTGGCGTGGCCGACTTGGGCGGCGGCCTTGCCCACCGTCATGTCCAGGGCCGTATTCACCCACAGCACCGGCAAATCCGAGTCCGGGTCACCGGGGGTGTCGTGTTCGAGGTCGGTGCCGCCGATCTGGAGTTTGCGAATTCGCTGATCGATCTCGCCGACCGGGCCGGGAACCAGCGCGCGGGCCTGGGCGCCGTCGGTCTCGATCGTGATGCCGTCGACCTCGCCGGCCGCGACCCACTGCGCGCCGCGCGCCCGCCGCGCCACCTTGCGGATACGCGACCGCTTCCACGTCAGGTACCGGGATTCCCATTCACCGTCCGGGCCCACCCGAGGGTCCAGGCACAGCGCAACGGCCGAGGCGGCCGCCGCTTCCAGCACCGCACTGCGCCGCGGCGGATCGGCCTTCGGAATGTAGAGCACCATCTGCATGGCCTGGACCTGTGCGGGATCGTCCGGATCGCCACCGCCGCCGTAACCGAGCGCGAGTTCGGCGTGGCAGGCGCGGAACCGCGCATCCAATCGCGGCGGGAAGCCCCTGCCGTCGCCGGGACGCGGATCATCTGGTGTGCCGCGGCTCGGCCGGCCGTCTGCATCGACGGGCGACACCGGATCCGTGTCGACAGTGCCGACCCGATGTCCCGCGGCCCCCGGGACCGTCGTGCCGAAATCCGATTCGGTCATCTGTGATCTCCGCTCGTGTATTCGGACCGACTGCGCCGTGTCGCGGGGCCTGTCACGTGTCGCGGGGCCCTGCCGAATCGCAGGACCATGCCGTGTCGCGGGGGCCCGCCGCGTCGCAGAGTCCGTGCCGTTCAGTTCGAGGCATTTGTCTTGTGCCGGACCGGCTGCCCGCTTCAGCTCAGCGGTACCCGGCGCAGCAGCCCGTCACGGGCGTCGGCGGCCTCGACCTCGTCGCGGGTGACGCCCAGGATGAACAGCACCGCGTCCAGGAACGGATGCGACAGCGCGGTGTCGGCGACCTCCCGCAGCGCGGGTTTGGCCTGGAACGCGATACCCAATCCGGCGGCATTGAGCATGTCGATATCGTTGGCGCCGTCGCCGACCGCGACGGTCTGTTCCATCGGCACCCCGGCCTCGGCCGCGAAACGCCGCAGCGCCACGGCCTTTCCGGGGCGGTCGACGATTTCGCCGATCACCTCGCCGGTCAATTTGCCGTCGACGACCTCGAGGGTGTTGGCGTGGACGAAGTCCAGTTCCAGCTCATGTGCCAGCGGTTCGATGACCTGGCGGAAACCACCCGAGACGACACCGCAGCGGAATCCCAGCCGGCGCAGTGTGCGGATGGTGGTCCGGGCGCCGGCGGTCAGTTCGATGCGCTCGGCGACCTGATCGATCACCGTCTCGTCCAGACCGGTGAGCGTCGCGACCCGCTGCCGCAGCGATTCCGCGAAGTCGATCTCACCGCGCATCGCGGCCTCGGTGACCTTGCGGACCTCGTCCTCCACACCGGCGTGCGCGGCGAGCATCTCGATCACCTCGCCCTGGATGAGGGTGGAGTCGACATCGAAGACAATCAGCCGCTTCGCCCGCCGCGCAAGACCCGCGCGCTCGACGGCGACATCGACGTTCTCCTTCGCGGCGACCTCGGCCAGCGCCGTGCGCAACCGGGTCTCCGCGGTGCTCGGGTCAGGGCCGGAGGCGGCAGCCCGCGTAACCACGGAGGCCCCCCGCGCACCGCTATCGGACACAGGGCTATCCAGAGCCGCGGCATCGTCGGGCACTGTCGCCGGTGCGGTGACCATCAGTTCCAGGCCGGTGACCGGATAGTCGGCGATCCCGCGGATCGAGTCGATATTGGCGCCCTGCGCCGCGAGTGTGCGCGCGATCGTACTGAACGCCCGCGCGGTGACCGGGCTGCCCAGCACCACGACCGCGTGGGTCGACAACGGAGCCCCGGAGACCGAGTTGGCGCCGATCTCGACCTCGACCTGCATGCCGACCGTCGCCATCGCTTCCTCGAGCTGATCCTGCAACTCTTCGGGATCGCCCGGACTCGTCACCAGCACACCGAGAGTCAGCCGGCCGCGGATCACGACCTGCTCCACATCCAGCAGGCTCACGCCGTGCCGCGACAGCGCCGCCAGCAGCACCGAGGTCACACCCGGTTTATCGGGTCCGGTGACCGTGATCAGCACCGTCGTCTCCATGGCACTCACCGCATGTGCGCGAGTGCCATCACCAGACTCGGACGTGCCCACGCGCAACTCCATCTCTCGTAACAACTCCACCGGCCGACAATCGCGGATCCGCCGACGGCCAGGGGTCATTCTCTCAGGTCGAATCCCGTGCCCGGCGCGCGCGGTACCGCGCGCGACTCCCCGGAAACGCCGAACGCGGCGGCCGTCTCGAGGACGGCCGCCGCGTTCGGACTGTATCTGATGGCGCGGCGGTCGGGGGTGCCTCCGTGGTTACGCAGGCCGCCGCCTCCGGCCCTGCCCCGACCACCGCCGTGGTAACTAGCTCGACACCTTCTCGAGCTCGGCCACATGGTGGGACTTGGAGCCCCAGCCCACGTGGGCCTCGGCCCGCATGCGCTCCACCATGTGCGGGTAATGCAGTTCGAATGCCGGACGCTCGGACCGGATCCGCGGCAGTTCGTAGAAGTTGTGCCGCGGCGGCGGGCAGGTGGTCGCCCATTCGAGGGAGTTGCCGTAGCCCCACGGATCGTCGACGGTCACGACCTCGCCGTAGCGGTAGCTCTTGAAGACGTTCCAGATGAACGGCAGCGTCGAGGCACCGAGGATGAAGGCACCGATCGTGGAGATGGTGTTCAGCGTGGTGAAACCGTCGGTCGGCAGGTAGTCGGCGTAACGACGCGGCATACCCTCGGCACCCAGCCAGTGCTGTACCAGGAAGGTGGTGTGGAAGCCGACCAGGGTCGCCCAGAAGTGCCACTTGCCCAGACGCTCGTCCATCATGCGGCCGGTCATCTTCGGGAACCAGAAGTAGATACCCGCGAAGGTCGCGAACACGATGGTGCCGAAGAGCACGTAGTGGAAGTGCGCGACGACGAAGTAGGTGTCGGACACGTGGAAGTCCAGCGGCGGGCTGGCCAGGATGACACCCGACAGACCACCGAACAGGAAGGTGACCAGGAAGCCGACCGACCACAACATCGGTGTCTCGAAGGTCAACTGTCCCTTCCACATGGTACCGATCCAGTTGAAGAACTTCACACCGGTCGGCACCGCGATCAGGAATGTCATGAACGAGAAGTACGGCAGCAGCACCGCGCCGGTGGCGTACATGTGGTGCGCCCACACCGCGATCGACAGTGCGGCGATACCCAGGGTGGCGTAGACCAGCGTGGTGTAACCGAAGATCGGTTTACGGCTGAATACCGGGAAGATCTCGGAGACTATGCCGAAGAACGGCAAGGCGATGATGTACACCTCGGGATGGCCGAAGTACCAGAACAAGTGTTGATAGAGCAGTGAACCACCGGTGGCCGGGTCGTAGATGTGACCACCCAGGTGACGGTCGTAGGCCAGTGCCATCAGCGCGGCGGTCAGCAGCGGGAAGGCCAGCAGGACCAGCACGCTGGTGACGGCGATGTTCCAGGTGAAGATCGGCATCCGGAACAGGGTCATACCCGGGCAGCGCAGGCATACGACGGTGGTCAGCATGTTGACACCACCGAGGATGGTGCCCAGACCGGACACGGCCAGACCCATGATCCACAGGTCGGCGCCGACACCCGGGGAGTGGACGATGTCCGACAGCGGGGTGTAGGCGGTCCAGCCGAAGTCGGCGGCGCCACCGGGGGTGATGAAGCCCGCGGTCGCCATGGTCGCACCGAACAGGTACAGCCAGTAGCTGAACGCGTTCAGGCGCGGGAACGCGACGTCGGGCGCGCCGATCTGCAGCGGCAGCACGATATTGGCAAAACCGAACACGATCGCGGTCGCGTAGAACAGCAGCATGATCGTGCCGTGCATGGTGAACAGCTGATTGAACTGTTCCGTCGACAGGAACTGCAGATTCGGGCGAGCGAGCTCACCGCGCATCAGCAGTGCCATCAGGCCGCCGATCATGAAGAACGACATCGCCGTCACCAGGTACATCACGCCGAGGACCTTCGGGTCGGTCGTGGTGACGGCCTTGTAGATGAACGACCCCTTAGGGCCCAGCCGCGCCGGATACGGCCGCGTCGCTTCCAACTTGGGGACTGGCTGGGGCTCTACAGCAGTCACTGATCCTCCTGAAGGTGTGCCTTCTGCTCGTTTCGCACGCTCGTGCGTTCCGGTGCATGACGAAACGACGGTGGCTTGCGCTAAAGGCATCGTAAACCGTGGCGCCACAAGCGACCGAACGGGTCCTACTCTGTGTCGTAATTGCCCATCGGAACTATCTCGATCCCCTGATCGGCCCAGGGCGGGAGGTCGCGCCGGGTGGGCGCATGTACCCTACGCTGCATGCCGGTGAGCGAACGCGTCTCCACCCGAAACCCCAAGACCCGCAAGCGCACCAGTGTGCGTCGGCTATCAATCGGCGCGGCGGCGATCGGCGCCACCGTCGCCCTGGTCTCCGGCTGCGGCACCGGTGGCGACGACGCCTCGAGTGCGATCGTCCGGACCACCACCAATATCGCGGGGGCGAGCGTGGTCGGGATCGAACGCGACACCACCCGGGCATGCGCCCTCCCGAGCGCTCCGGATCAGGCGTCGGGCACCCGCACGGTGGCCGGGGCGCAGGTGCCGGCGGATCCGAAACGCATTGTCGTACTGGATACCGCCGCACTCGACGCGGTGTGCGCCGTCGGACTGTGGGAGCGGGTCGTCGGCACCACCACGCTGGCCGGTCCCGCGCCACAGCCCAACTATCTGGGCACCGGCGTGCTGAAGATTGCGAGCGTCGGCACCACCGGCGCGGTCGACCTGGCGAAAATCTCCGAACTGCAACCGGATCTGATCCTCGGCAGCGCCGGAGACGGCGACCTCGGCGCACTGCGTGGGGTGGGCCCGACGGTCCTGGTCGAGCACAAGGGCTGGACGGACGACTTCACCGGCTATGCCGATGCGATGGGCCGCGGTTCGGCCGGAACGAAAGCCCTCGCCGACTATCGCACCGACGCGCGCGAGACCGGCGTCTCGATCGCCGCGAACTTCTCCCAGGCTTCGGTTATCCGCTTCTCCGACAAAGATATTCAGGTCCAGGGCAGCGACACCTTCGCCGGGCAGGTACTCGCCGACGCCGGAGTGCAGCGCCCCGGCGCCCAGCGTGACCGGTCCTTCACGGTGGACAGCCTGTCGGCGGAGAAGGAGCGCAACAAGATCGAGGGCGACATCATCTACCTGATGCTCGACGGCCCGGACGGTAAGCGCCACGCGCAGTCGGTCATGAAGGGCGACGACTGGAAGGAGCTCGGCGCCGTGAGCGACAAGCGCGACTTCGCGGTCGAAGACGATATCTGGCACGGTTCGGGCCTGACCGCGGCGCGCGCCATACTCGACGACCTGCGCAAGACCCTGAACGGGTTCGTCACCGACTAAGCGTCTACCGCTCGTTCACGGGCCGGCGCGGATCGTCACCGGCCGCGCGCGGACGCAGGGCGTATGCCGGTACGAGCTGATCGGTCAGGTGCAGCGGCGCGCGGCCGTCGGCGTAGCAGACCGAGAAATTGACCCGGCCCAGCCAGTCACCACTGAACGAGGGGACCCAGTGGGTGAGCGTCCCTGGCCGCTCCCCCGTCATATCCAGCCCGGAACCGTTGACGTGCGCGGGTGCGCCGGGGTCCCGGATCAGAATCGCGTCCAGCCGCACCCACACCGGTTTAGGTGGTTGCACCAAGACGCGGTAGTAGTAGCCCGTCTCGTTCGGATATTGCAGCTGCGGCTCGGTCCCCTCGGTCCGCGGGATATCGGCCGGGAGCCGCCGCGGTCTCGCGGAGGCAGCCGGGCCGCCCCCCTCCTCGGCAGGCAGATCCCGACCGGAACTCGAACACATATTCGAATAATACCGATCGGTCGGCCCGCTCGACAGCCGACCCGCCCGCGCGGGTCAAACGGCGGACACGCGATGCGATACCGCTACGACACAATCCTGATCAATGCGCACAGCCGCCGCCGATCGACGTACTCACCGAACCTCCCGGCTCGATCCGGGCACGCGGGCGCGGACAGGGCGCGTCGCCCTCACCTCACCGGTCATCGCTGCGCGTGGTGACCGGGCTGACCGCGGGAAGCCGCTGGTCTGCGGCCGAGTTCGGGACCATTCGCATAATCACTTCCGGCGGTGCGCCGACCGTGAACGCGCGCACCGAGGAGCCGACCGCAACCGTTGCGAAGGAGGCTTCGGACGGCACATCGTCCGGCAGTGCGATGCTGTGAAACCCCCGGTCGAGCTGACCGTCGAATACCACCATCGAGGCGTTCTCGGCCTCCGGCGGCGTGGACGACGCGAGCCACCACCACCACGCGTGAACCGAAACGTGCATGGAACCGTTCAATGTCAGTTCCACCGACCGGCGCGTTGCGTCGTAGACGACCTGGCCATCAGCTGATTCGCTGGATGTGACCACTTCTTCGACCTGGGCGGCAATGACACCAGCGATACCGGCGAGCCCTTGGACGAAAGTCACATGCGCGTTGCGCTCACCGATCTCGTCGCGCAAGTACTGCTTGGTCTCGGCCGGAACCATGCCTCCGAAAACCAGGATGTCGATGTCGGTCACGTCGTAGTCAGCGAGGACTTGGTCGAACTGATTGGTCGCGTCCGCTGAATAACCCTTACTGCGCAAGATCTCAACGATCTCGAGAAGCGCGGCAGGGCTTCGGCCGACGATAAGAACGCGTGCGCGGTTGTTCTCGGGTGCACTATTCATAACATTCCTTAATGGCGGGTCCAACTGCACTGTGCGAATGATCAGGTTCAAGTTCGCTCCTGGCCTCCGCGGGAGCCATACATTGGCCAAGCCAATGTTGGTATCACCAATATACCAGGCGAATAGGTCCGCACTCGGTAATCTGAGAGGATGCCAGCGCGTCACGATCAATCCGGCCGTACGCCCGATCGGGTCAAGGGTCGCCCGACTTGGCTCATCAGTCGCGCCCATGCCCGCTCGACAGCGCTACTGGGTGCAGGCTTTGAAGCCTACGGCGGCAGTCTGCGGAGCTACCATTACCGACTACTTGCCGCACTCGAACAATGGGGGCCCGCCAGTCAGGCCGACCTCAGCCGGGATACCGGCATCGACCGCAGCGACGTTACCGCCGCTCTGACAGAGCTCGAGTCACGCGATCTCATCGAGCGCAGGACCGACCCTCAACACAAGCGTCGCAACATCGTCACGATCACGCCTGGCGGCGTGCGACAGCTTATCGAGCTCGACACCGTCATCGGCGGTGCCCAAGACGAACTACTTGCGCCGCTGACCGAGTCACAGCGAGACCAGTTGGTCGCCCTGTTGTCTCAACTTCTCGATGAATCAAACTAATCGAAAAGTGGAACGAGAATCTGTGTCCCCCTGCATTCGATTGCCGGTAGAAGCACCGGCGACGATGGTCCAATCGGGCGCCACAGTGACATGCACGCTTGTCTCCGGCGTCACCGCGGAAATCCCTGTCTCAGTCGCGATCTCAGCGACCCGATCCCCGGCACACAGTCGCACACCCACCGCGCACGCTTCCGCCATCGACCCGACGCCTGATGTACCCCGCCGTCTCGGCCCGTTGGATCGCACTGCTTGCCCTCTTTGTCCAGTATCCGCGCGCAGCGCCAGTCCCGCTCCACGCCGACGACGGCCAGTGGGATGGGCTACTCCTCCAGCAACACCCACGGCATTGTGCGTACAAGGTCAGTTGAGCACTGGGAAGTTGCTGTGGAAAACATTGTGCGGGTCGCGGCGGCGTTTGATATCACGCAACCTGCCCAGTGCGTCGGGAGTGACGGCGCTGGCGGCGGTTTGCGACGCCGACAGAAAGGTGAAAGGTGTGCGCGCCGCGAGATACGGACCGAGCGTCGAGCGAAACTCCTGAATGCGGGTCTGGATAGCTGCCGAAGCCTGCGGGGTGGACGCGACACCCCGGAAGTTGATCTGGTACGGCTCGGCAATGAGACCCGGTGGAATGTCACAAGCTCGCGCGTAGGCTCCGCCGAAATGCCGGATCTGTATACCCAGTGGGGCAATCGGTTCAGCAAGCAACTGCTGTACGACGTTGTCGTCCAGCACAGTCAACAGCTGCGTGTGCGCAATGCTGCGAGCCGGCTTCGTCGGCTCGGCGGTGATCGACCCCAATGCGGAAACCGGTAACACGGCGCGGGTGTCGGAGAGACGACCGGCGATCTGATCGAACTGCCGCAGGAGTTTCTCTCCCTCGGTTGCGTCACCCAAATAGGTGGCGTCGACGCCGATCACCGACGACCCGCCGCCGGGAGGCTGCATCAGCTCCAACCAGACCGTCAGCTCGTCCGGGGCGGCAGCCGTGACGTCTCGATAGGCAGCCAACACCGGCGCTGCTTGACGTGCGGGCCACAGCATCCGTCCCCCGTACACGACGGGTGCCGGGTGCAGATCGAACTCGACTGCCGTAACCAACGCGAAATCTCCACCCCCGCCCCGCAACGCCCAGAACAGATCGGCCTCGGAATTGGTCGTGGCTTTGATCCGGTTGCCATCGGCATCGACACACTCGAAGGCGGTGACACTGTTGGCGGCCCAACCATGTTTACGGCCGAACCAACTCAGTCCGCCACCCAGGGTATAGCCGACCACGCTGACGGCTGGCGAGCTCCCCGACAAACCGGCCAGCAGATACTGTCCGGCCTGCTCTTGCACCTGCCCCCACGTCACGCCCGCGCCGACACGTGCCGACTGCTTGTCCGGATCGACTTGCACATCGCCGAGTCGCCCAGTTCGAACCAGAATTGTCCCGCTCAGCCCGTGTGCGGCACCATGGCCGATAGGCTGAGTCGATACCGACACGCCTGCCCGCCGAGCGTAGCGGACAAGCTGCGCCGCATCGGCGGCGTCGGCGATCTCGGCCACAGCGAGCACCGACTGATCCACCGCGAGATTCCACGGCAGTTGCGCCTGCGCGAAGCCCGCATCCCCCGGCAAAATCACCCGACCGCGAAGCGCCCCGCGGAGTTCCGGGCCGACGACACCCTGCGCCGTGCCCGAGGGAGTTCCGGTAGCGCATGCGGCCACCGCCGCGGATGCCAAGAGACTGCCGCCGAGCGTCAGGAAGTGCCGGCGGTCCAGCCCAACCCCGGAATGTGTCTTATGCATCCGATCAGGCACTTTCACAGTCCTCACTTTCTCGGTATTCAATTACGGGATGATCGGCGTTGGTTCTGCCTGCTCCGGGGTGGGCGGAATCAACGCCGAAGCGGGGGAATGAGGTTCCGGCGGCGAGGCGCCGGCATGATTGCCGCCGAGAACCGAGCCGAGTGGGCTGCCCGGACCCAGGATCGACGGCGGTTTCGCGGCTTCGGCCATGACAGGAAAACCGAGAACGACAGCTGCGGCGAGCGCGATGACCGGTAAAGCGTTTCGGCGCACCATAATCACCGCCTTCACAACACGATCGGATCGCCGTAGACGGATACCGAGTTGTTGGCGCTGACCGTCGAAATGGTAACCGCCGCATAGGATCGCAACGTAACCTGCCCGAGACAGGCGTCGGTCTTGATTTCCACCCGGTCCATGGATATAGAGCCATGACCACTCGCCAACGGCTTGGTTCCGAACGGGATCGTCGTGATCGTGCCTGGTTTCAGCGTGATCGACACGTTCGGTAGTGCCAGCGCGCTCATGCCCGCGTTGATGCCCGCACCAGTGCCGACGGTTACGCCGACGTTCGGGCCGATCGCCGCCGAAAGTCCCAACCCGACGCCGCTCGAGAAGTCCACCTGGCAACCCAGCTGGTAACCCAATGTGAGCGAACCGGAATTGACTGGCTCAGCGCCATGCCCGCTCACCTCCGCCACCGCCGTCAGGCTGACGAACCCCTCGCGCGAGAACGGTGAATCCGCCAGATTCGGAACTCGCTCCAGAGCCTCGGCGACCTTCTCAATACTGAGCTGCCAGCCATCTGCGGTAGTCACCTCCCGTGTCCGGTCCGCTATAGGAGCGGCCTCCGCCTGCCCTGCGACGACTCCGCCGATAGCTGCCACCACCGCGACGCACAGCGCCGCCATGGTCGTGCCTGTACTGCTGAACATGTGACAACGCCCTTCACTGAGCAAATTCGGTCGGTGATTGCACCGTCGGTTTGACCATGGACAGGGTGATGCCTATGCACAGTATGCAGAGCCCGGTCACTACGATGAAGGCCGCCGAGTAGCCTTGTGTCAGTGCATCTTTGATGGGGTGCATATCGAGGGCATGACTGGTCGCGGTCGCGGCGACGGTGGTCAACACTGCTAGTCCTAGGGCGCTGCCGACCTGACTGCTGGCAGTGAGCAGTGCGGAGCCGATGCCCGCTTCGGAGCTGTCGATGCCGCGCACACCGAGTCCGGTGCTCGAGACGGCCGTGAAGCCCATGCCGATACCGGCGATCGCGAACATGGGCAGGATGAATGCGTACACGCTCGAGTGTGGCGTGAGGAAACTCAGCGCTACCCAGGCAGCAGACGAGATCGCCAAACCTGCGCACAGCACGATCTTCTCGGATGTTTTCGCCATGAGTTGAGTCGCTATTCCCGCGCCGATGCCGAACCCGATGGCCATGGGCAAATACATGAGACCGGTCCGCAGCGCCGAATACCCCAGGATCTGCTGGAAGTAGAGCGTCAGGAAGAAGTAGCTCGCGATATTTCCCGAGTACGAGATGAACGTCACGATGTTGGCCGCGACGCGGCCGGGATCGCTGACCACTTCGCGCGGAATCATCGGGTTCTTACTCTTGATCTGAAGCAACGTGAAGGCAGCCAGCAGCACGGCGGCGGCGGCGAGCAAAGCAATGACCGGGCGGTCTTTCCAGCCGTGATCGCTGGCCCGCGCGACTGCGAAGGTCAGCGAACCGATGCCCGCAGTCACGGCAAGCGCGCCCGGGATGTCGATCTTGACGCGTACCCGCTCACCCTCGACGAGAGATCCGAGGCCGACGAGGATCGCGAGCACCACCGGGACGTTGACGAACAGCACCCAGCGCCAGCTCGCATAGGTGGTCAACAGCCCGCCCAGCAGCAAGCCCAGCACCGCTGCCAGCCCGGTGGCCGCGCCGTAGACGCCGAGCGCCTTGGTGCGCAGCTCTTCCTTGCGGAAGGTGCTGACCAACAGTGACAAGGCTCCGGGAGTGGCGACTGCGGCACCGATGCCCTGCACGGCGCGCGCGAGGATCAGGGTGGTGCCGGTGGTGGCGATACCGCCGAGCACAGAGGCGACACCGAACAGGATCAGCCCCACTCGAAACACGTCCTTTCGGCCGTAGGCGTCACCGATGCGGCCGGCGACGAGCATGAACCCACCGAAAGTCAGGGCATAGGCGTTGAGAACCCAGCCCAGGCTGCTCGCCGACATATGCAACGAATTGTCGATGCTCGGTAGGGCCACGATCATGATCGTGCCGTCGAGCACCACCATGAACCGCGCCATCGCGATGATCGCCATCGCGATCCCCGCTTGCCTGTTCTTGGGTGGGGCTTCGGCGAGCACTCCGATATCTTGGTGCGACATGAACTTGCTCCCTGCTACTTGCCGGGGGTCGCGGCGGACCGGGCGAGTGCGCCGCTGTAGAGGTAGGTATGGGTCAAGGGCTGACCGGGTGCGGTCACGGTTCCAGCCCTGAAGTCGTTGATGTGCTGGCCGTCATCGGTGACAGCGGCCCAATAGAAAAGGGAGAGATCGCCTTTGGCGGTGTGGCAGGTCTGCGTGCCGGGATCGAGCTCGGCGGTGTCGCCGTGCACGGTGAGATTCCAGTCGCAACCGTCGGGGGTGTGGGCGACGATCTTGTCTCGATTCTTGTTGTCGGCGGTGTACCGGACCATGCCCTGCTCGGGGTAAGCATTGCCCTTGTCGGTGGCGACGACGTTGACGAGGGTGTGCATATCGGCGGGATTGCGGGTGTAGTCGCCCAAGAACTGGTGAACGAATATGCCGTTGTCCTGGCCCGGGACGACCTTGTGCCGCGACCCGGACTTCATCGTGCCGATGAGGTCCACGCCGTTGGGCTGGTGGCTGACAGCCGTGATCTGCTCGGTCTCGCGGTTGCCGTCCACCTGCACCGACCACTTCGTCAGGTTGCCCGCCGAGCCGACGGTAGGGTTGAAGCACTGCTGCGTGGTGGACGACAACTCCAGCCCCTTGGGTGTCACCTTGAAGTTCCAGGTGCAGCCCTGGTCGGAGGTTCCGTTGACCGTTCCGTTCGGGCCGGGGCTGAACAGCTCCCAGCCGACCTGCGGCACCTTGAGAGGAAGCGGCAACTGCTGGTCACAAGCGCCGCCTCCGTCGCTGCACGCCAGCACCGACACATTATTGAGGGTCGAATCGTCCGGCTGGTCATAGTTCCAATAGCCGTAGTACTTCCCCGCATCCGTGTGGGCGTCGGCCGTAGCCGTCGTCGACACCAGCGGAGCCACCGACACGGCCAAGGCCGCCGCGAAGATGAACGGAGTTCGCGTGACCATCGCACGCATCCGCGGGAATCGAGAAAAAAGCCTCATGAGAACACTCCGTGTTGTGCCGGTTGTCAGGGATCGAGCGAGCATCTCCGCCACCCCACAGTCTTTATTGGGGTAACCAATGATGGTGCCGCCAACAATACATCTGATTGATGGAAGTGCCAACATTCCCGCAGTCTGGAGGCATGGACAACACGGCCACGCGCCGCGCTCGCATCCGAATCGACTGTGTCACCGAATGAGAGCCGGACGCGGGAATTACCTGAGCCCGACTCGCAGAGCGGCGGCGAACCAGGTGAACACCGGGCCCAGTTCAGGGGCGGGAGGCCACCCGTTCACGGCGCCCACCAGTTGCCAATATCGTTCCACCCGTAGGTCGTTCGCGATCTCCAGCCGGTTCAGGATCCAGTGCCGCCGTTCCGGGCCATCGGACCGGTCGAAGGTCTCCGCGTAGCGCCGGGACAGCTCGGAGACGATATCGGCGGCAGCGGGCGAGGCGGGGACGATCCCCGCGGCGAGCGCCCGGCGTGCCCGGTCGCCGACCGCGACGGTCAACTCGTGATGCAGACCGGTGGTGTCACCGCTCGCCCGTTCGGCAGCCTGATATTCGGCCATGCGCCGGACCGCGGCACGGAAGTCCTCGTCACCGATCAGTTCCACCAGATCCATCCAGGCCTGCACCTGGCTCGAATCGGGATACTCGGGAAGTTCCGGCATGGTGGTGCGAATCAGCTCCGCAACTTCCGGATCGGCGTCGGCGTGGGCCGCGGCTACCTCGGCAATCGAGGTTTCGCGAGCGAGGACCCGCCGGATCGTCGCCAAACCGATCCCGAGTTCCCGCAGCGTGCGAACCACCTCCAGACGTGCCGAGGCCTCGGCGTCGTAGAGTCGGTATCCGGCGGGGATTTGCGCACGGTCGGCGCAACGATTCCCTGATCTGAGTAGAGCCGGTTCGCCTTGACCGTCAGCCCGGTCCGCTCGGCCGGCACCCCGATCGTCAGCAGCGTCTCGTCGTCCATGCGCTCAGCCTGCCGCTCCCTCCGAGGGGGACTCGAGCCATCGGCTTCGGACCGATACGAACAGGCCCGGACACATCACCAATGATGTCCGGGCCTGTTCGGGGTGAGCGGGTGGTCAGAAGTTCCAGTCCTCGTCTTCGGTGTTGACCGCCTTGCCGATGACGTAGCTGGACCCCGAGCCGGAGAAGAAGTCGTGGTTCTCGTCGGCGTTGGGCGACAGCGCCGACAGAATGGCCGGGTTGACGTCGGTCTCGTCGCGCGGAAACAGGCCCTCGTAGCCGAGGTTCATCAGCGCCTTGTTGGCGTTGTAGCGCAGGAACTTCTTGACGTCCTCGGTGAGGCCGACTTCGTCGTAGAGGTCCTGGGTGTATTCGACCTCGTTCTCGTACAGCTCGAACAGCAACTCGAAGGTGTAGTTCTTGAGTTCTTCCTGTTCAGCACCGTTAAGGTCGTCCAACCCCTTCTGGTACTTGTAGCCGATGTAGTACCCGTGCACGGCCTCGTCCCGGATGATCAGACGGATCAGGTCGGCGGTGTTGGTGAGCTTGGCGCGCGAGGACCAGTACATCGGCAGGTAGAAGCCGGAGTAGAACAGGAAGCTCTCCAGCAGCGTGGAGGCCACCTTGCGCTTGAGCGGCTCGTCCCCCCGGTAGTAGTCGAGGACGATCTCGGCCTTGCGCTGCAGATTCGGATTCTCCTCCGACCAGCGGAAGGCGTCGTCGATCTCGCGGGTCGAACACAGCGTGGAGAAGATGGAACTGTAGCTCTTGGCGTGCACCGACTCCATGAACGCGATATTGGTGTACACCGCCTCCTCGTGCGGAGTACGCGCATCCGGAATCAGGCTCACCGCACCGACGGTGCCCTGGATGGTGTCCAGCAGGGTCAAGCCCGTGAACACCCGCATGGTCAGTTGCTTCTCCTGCGGGTTCAGCGTCGCCCACGACGGAATGTCATTGGACACCGGAACCTTCTCCGGCAACCAGAAGTTGCCGACGAGTCGATCCCAGACCTCGGCATCCTTCTCGTCGGGCACCCGATTCCAGTTGATCGCAGACACTCGATCGATCAGCTTCACACCCGCTCCTCACGCTTCTGGACCATCACGGACCATGCGGTTATCTATCTACTTTTGACACTACTACTGGGGGCCGAAATCAACGAATAACACAAGATCTTGTGTCTTGGCGTTTCCGAGAGTTCCTGGCCAAATGCCGTCGAGGGTGGGACCTTCCACACAATCAGACTCAGGATCACCGCCATGGAGACGGTCACACCCGACCACGGAACTCTATGACGTCAGCTGCTGTCCACGCTGTCCGGGGCTGCCTTGTATTTGCCATGCGCCGATCACCGCTACACAACTTCGACGACCACCCGCCCCGACCTTCCGCAGACCGAATCTCAGTCGTGATCAAGACCGAGTCTCAAGCGCCTTCCGGATCAGCGCGCGCGCCGCGTCCCCGGTGACGGATTGGCCGGCGAGCGTATCGAACGCTCTGCCATACTGGGCTATCTCCCGTGGCTGAGTAACCGTCAGTTCAGCGGTGACTGTCTCCACCATGACTCGTTTGTCGTCGAACATCGTGAAGTTGGTCATGGATACCTGGTACAGGGCCTGGGCCGGAACAATGCCTATGACGACCCGAGGCATACCGACAACAGCCAGTAGCCGGTCGAGTTGTCCGGCCATCGTGCGGTCGTCACCGACCGTGGTCCGCATGGCTTGTTCGGCTATGACGAAATGGAACCGATGGTTCCGGCGGTACAGGATCTGTTGGCGCTCCATCCGTTTCGACACGCCTTCGTCTACATCGTTCGGTACCTGCTGAAACTCGACAACGCTACGCAAGACACCTTCCGCGTACTCGGCTGTCTGAAGCAAGCCTGGAATGAGGAACGGGTGGTATACCCGCATGATCTCGGTGTTGGCTTCGAGCTTGATAGAAGCTTGTTGGCGCCGTTTCGTGCCGGTACCGAGTACACGTCTCCACTCGAGCCAAGCCGCCTCGATGTTCCTGAGGGTGGCGATAAGGTCCGGGAGCTGTTGTTCGGATGATGTGTGGACGCACCAGGTCCGGAGATCGGCGTCGGTGGGCTTGGTCTTCCCGTATTCGATCTTCGACACCTTGGTTTGGTGCCAGTCTGCGAGGCGGGCCAAATCGGTCCCGGACAGTCCAGCGTCCAGACGAAGCTCTCGAAGCCGTGCTCCGAGAGCTTCCCTTGCCTGGTCGAGTGAACTTGTCACTGCTCGTGGTAATCCGATAACGGCACGGCCCGAGACCATACATGTTCTTTCACGGTTCGGACGTACTCGACTATCCGGGGATCCGTGGTCACTGCGCCTCCGAGCCATTTGCCGCGTTCACCCGGCTCGAACACCGTGAACGCAACCACCGAGTCATCGAAAATCCACCAATCGTCGGCAGTCAGTTCGTCGGGGCCGATCCGGTGTCGTGGCAGATACCGGACGTCTTCCCCTGCTTCGACATTGAGGCTCGCCACATGTTTGGCGTAGCGGGTGTAGTCGTTGTGCGGGACCGTGACGACTCGCGCCCGGTTGACGGCTACGCCCCTGTCTGTGGTGTATCGGACATGCCTCAACCATGGTTGAAACCACTGATAGTCATCGGGTTCACCCGTGAGAAACCGCCGCAACGGCGGGTAGTCGTCCGGGTAGTAGTTGTCCTTGACCTCGAGGTGGAACGCTTCCCGCTCGGCCCGCCGGAACAGGTCGTCGAAGGCGTCACCTTGCGCTAGTTGCATTGCCGTAGAACATCCTTCCCAGCTTCGGAACCTCGACACAGGTCTCATCCGGGTAGATGTCCATCTGCGCCAGTGTTTCACCCTCAGTGACCGATGCCCCCGACAACGTGAACGTACCCCGACCGGTGTCGGTCAAAGTTGCGCCGATGAATGTGTCCGACTCGGCGAAGCCTGTGAGTAGGTGCGGGATTTCGACGGTGTGGGGCGCATCCGTCTTCCATCCCTGTACGACGTAGGTGCCTCTGTCGGTAGCGAACAGGGACGGGCAGCCGCCGCCTTCGGTACCACCCTTGCCCAAAAACCGTATGCGCATAACCGTTCCTCCGGTCGTTTCATGCTTAGTCATGCTTGGACATGACCAATTATCGTCCACCAATTGCCGATACACACACTGAAAAACGAATCACAGCATGTTCGAGCATAACCATTGGATCGAAGCGCTCCCGGTTCTTACGGTCATTTCAGCCGCCCGGGACCGGTGTTGCCCCTGGTCCCGGATGGCCTACCAATCGGCCCCGCGCCTTGTCACTCCAACCACCCGCGGGATGCCTTGCTGGACAAGCGAAGCGGAGATGACATGGATGCAGCGACCTGCCCCGATGAGCCATCGCCGAGGCGCACAAGGCTTTACACGTTTCCCGGCGGAGTTCTCGAGATGACCGATTACGGGGAAGACGACCCCGGCTTCTATCTGGAATTCCAGGCGGACCGAAGGCCGGCGGAGTCGGTGGCGGAACCTCTTCACAACCACAAACTCCCGCAACGTGTTTCGGGCGCAGCGGACATTGCCCCAACCATTCACCCGGTACCGCCCGCCGACGCCGAGACGTGCGGGCGAGCGCTCCGATCGCTGCGGGCACTGTGATGCTCACACTCGGGTGGATCGTGGTTGTCGGGCTGCCGCTGAGTGTGGCCCTGTGGGCTCTCCGGCCCGACCGGGACGAGTAGACAGCCTCCACCCACTCAGCCGGCGACCGCCAGGATCAACTTCCCGGTGGAGCTGCGGCTTTCCATCAGCCTGTGCGCATCCGCCGCTCCGGTCAACGGGAACTCGGCGGTGATCGGGAGACTTACGTCGCCGCCGGTGACCAATTCGAATGCGCGCGTGGCGATATCGCGCAGGACCTCGGGTGCGTCGATACTCAGGCCGAGGATCGAGAATCCCGATACCGAAATCCCCCGGGGGTAGAGCTCCGGCTGGCCGACCTGCCAGGCCGGCTCCCCACCGGCGTTGCCGTACGAGATCAGACGACCGAATCGCGCCAGCGAACTCAGTCCGCGGCTCAGGGTCTGTCCACCGACCGAGTCCAGCACCACGTCCACACCGCGTCCGGCGGTAGCGCGGCGGACATCCTCGTCGAAGGTCGCGGCGAGGAAGGCATCATCGTAGCCCACCGTGCGGGCGTAGTCGGCCTTGGCCGGACCGGATACCACTCCGTATACCGCACCTGCTCCGGCCAGCTTGGCGATCTGCCCGGCCACGGTTCCCACTCCGCCGGCTGCACCTTGTACGAGAACCGTCTCCCCGGGCCGCACCCGTCCGATCGTGTGGATCAGCGCGAAGGCAGTGGGCAGAACGGTGGGAAGCGTTGCGGCGGTGCGCAGGTCGATGCCCTCGGGCACCGGGAAAGTAATCGCCGCATCGACCACGGCGACTTCCGCATAGGCGCCGCCGTCGGTGATCGCCGCGACCGGTTGCCCGACAGCCAGGCCCTGTACCCCCTCCCCCAGCGACCGCACGCGCCCGGACAGTTCCAGTCCCGGCACGAACGGCAGCCCGGGAACCCGGTAGCCGATCGTGCGGGCCTGTAGATCGGCGAAATTGACTCCCACATACTCGACGTCGATCGCTACCTGCCCCGGCCCGGCCTGCGGCACGGGCAACTCCACAGGCCGCAGCACCTCAGGGCCACCGAACTCCTCGAACCGCACTCCGCGCATACCCTGACCTCCACATTCGAACCCGAGACGACTCGAGGGTGTCAACTGCGGCGCGCCCCCGGGGATTCCCAGTCGGCGAAGGGCATTCGACGCATCCGAACGGTTGCCCAGGTCCCGGCGCTCGGACAGATCACCACTCGCGGGCGGGTTCGAACAGCAAACTCAGATGCCGAGTACGAGTTTCGCGGTGGTGAAGTAGATGATCAGCCCGGTCGCGTCGACCAGTGTCGTCACCATGGGCGCGGAGATGACCGCCGGATCGATGCGTAGTTTCTTGGCCAGCAACGGCATTGTGCCGCCGATGGTGGCCGCCCAGCCGCAGATGATCACCAGAGTGATACCGACGACCAGCGCAATGCCCGCACCCACGAACGCCGCACCGATGACCATGCCGACCACCGCCAGCATCGACCCCAGCACGAGGCCGACGCGGCATTCGCGCCAGATGACCGACAGCAGATCCGATACCCGCACCTCACCCACCGCGAGCGCGCGCACGCACGAGGTCGCCGCCTGCGCTCCGGCGTTGCCGCCCGCGCCGATCAGCAGCGGAATGAACAGCGCGAGATTCGCGGCCTGCGCCAGTGTTGTCTCGAACGCGTCGGTGACCGAGACCGTCAAAGTGGCCGCGACCAGCAACAACAGCAACCACATCGCACGATAGCGAGCCAGCTGGAACACCCCGGCGGCCATGTAATGCCCGGCCCACGGGCTGGCTCCGGCCTGCCGCGCCACATCCTCGCTGTCGGCAGCCTCGATGACCTCCACCGCGTCGTCGATGGTGAGCAGTCCGACGAGGCGATCCTCGCTGTCGACCACCGGCAGGTTGATCAGATTGGTCTCGCGCATGAGCCGCGCCGCCTTCTCCGCGGCGTCGGTCGCGCGGACGAAAACCGGTTCGGTGACGACGAGTTCGGTCAGCAGAGTGGTGGGATCGCTCAGCACGAGTTCCCGCATCTCGACGATCCCGATCAATTGGCGGCCACCATCCACCACGGGCAGGGTGTACACCGTCTCCGCGTGCGCGCCCTTCGCCCGGACCACGCCGAGCGCCTCGGCGACCGTCAGATCACGGTGCAGTGCAACGACTTCCGGCGTCATATAGCGCCCGACCGAACCCTCCGGATACCCGAGAAGGGCCGCGGTCATGCGGCGTTCACGCGGACTCAGCCCCGCCAGCACCTTCTTGGCGACCGTCGCCGGCGCCTCGCGCAGCATGCGGGCGCGATCATCGGGGTCCATCCCCTCGATCAGTTCGCGGAAACTCTGATCCCGCATCCCGGACAGGATCTGCTGCTGGTCGACGGGTTCGAGTTCCTCGAACACCGCCAGCGCCCGGTCCTTGTCGAGCAGCCGGAACGCGATACCGGCTTGGACGGCGTCCATGCGGGCGAGCTCATCGGCGATCCGATGCGGCGCGTGATCGTCCAGCCAGGTCAGCGCGTCGCAGACGCGGCGCGCGTCGATGAGCTCCCACAGCGACGCGTGATCCGAATGCTGTTCGGCGGCAATCGATTCCGTGGCAGTCGAGGCCGGGGCCCCGAGTTCGCCGCCCGGCGAGCAGGGCTCGGCCGCGGCGGCGGGGTTCGTTTCCGCCACAGCCTCGGCGGCAAGATTTTCGGGCGCGGTCGAGTGATCATCACCCTGGTCACGGGAGCGTGCGGGCGCGGCAAAGTACAGATCGGTCGACATGACAGAACCTCGGCATACTGCGAGTGGGTACGGGAATCACGGATTCACACCGCGAGGCACCGGCCTCGCCACCGAAAGCTCTACCGGCAGATCAGGAGGACGGCGCCGCGCGGCCTTCGACTCGGGGGTTCGCTACGCACAGCTACCCACCTCCTCATCGCCAGCACTTCACCGTCGAAATCACCACTGCTATTCCGGCAACCCGCACCATCGCAAGGCCACCACCCGGGCACATCGTGCCCGCATGCAGGGTACACCCCCAACCGCCAAGCTGCCGAGCCCATCGACCTCGGCCAGTTCGTCGACGATCTCGACAGTCACCTTGTTGCGCGGTGTGGTCCCGGGTGGCCGGCTCGGCGGATACACGTCGCCCGTGCCCGTGGCATCTCCGCGCCGCACCGATTCTCGGATCGACGCTTGAGAATGTCGGTCGCATCCCCGTAGTCCGACCGGGTGCGAGCAACGCGCATCACGGCGGTCGAGGCAGCGTACTGGTCGGGCCGACCCGACTCGTCGTAGCCCTCGCGCATCGCAGCCTCAGCTTCGGCGCGAGACACGACTGACGCGAGTTCTTCAGGGAGTAGTCCGAGTTGCACCAGTGCGCGAACGAGGTGCGCCTCGGCGGGTTGAGGCGCGTAGTCCCAGCCGTCGAGTCCAACAGTCTCAGCGATGACGTCCAGCAGCGCGAGAGCATCCCAAAGCTGCATTGCCTCTTCTTCGGTGAGCTGCCCCGATCGCACCAGAGCGTTCGCGACGTCGTACACCGCGTCCCTGGTACGAGGACCGGCACAGATCACCTCGATAAGCCCGACGCCCTGCTGGACACGCGCGGCGAAGATGACGCGGTGCTTCTTGTTCAGCACCTCCACGGTGTTGAGTCCTGCGAGCCGGTCGGTAGCCGACTTATTGCTCAGAGGATGCTTGCCGACTGGATTGCCGCAGAGCGCCACCACGTCGGCGAGCACCGACTCTCGCTCATCGGTCGTCAGCTCATCGAGGTACAGCAGGAACGGCTCAGAGAAGACGATCTCGGCCTGATCGTCAGGCAGTCGCTCGTTACCCCGCATCCGACTCAGCGCGCAACTGCTCTGCACGTTCCCGAACACGACCGGCGTCCACGCCGACCTTCGCGCACAGCTCGTCCAGGCTGTACCTGCGGGAGCGTTGAGAGGCCAGATCAGCGGCGGCCTCCACAACAGCCCAGGCGGCATTGCGGACCTCGTACACTTCAGCGTCGACGCGGGCAGGAGAATCCACGACTGCGACCACGCGACCATGACTGGTCAGAGCCACACGCTTCTCCTCGCTCAGCTCGGCGAGGGCGGAAACACCCTTGCGCGCCGCGAGGGACACCGGCAAGTTCATGGTGGCAGTCATACTGCAACTCTATACATATCTGTGCAGTACTGCAATAGCTACGACGTAGGTGTCTACCCGACTACAACATGCAGCTGACGCAGCCCTCCACCTCGGTCCCCTCCAAGGCCATCTGGCGGATCCGGATGTAGTACAGCGTCTTGATTCCCTTGCGCCAGGCGTAGATCTGGGCGCGGTTGACCTCGCGGGTGGTGGCGCTGTCCTTGAAGAACAGGGTCAGCGACAGGCCCTGGTCCACGTGCTGGGTGGCCGCGGCGTAGGTGTCGATGATCTTCTCGTAGCCGATGTCGTAGGCGTCGGCGAAGTAGTCGAGATTGTCGTTGTTCAGATAGGGGGCCGGGTAGTAGACGCGGCCGATCTTGCCTTCCTTGCGGATCTCGATCTTCGACGCCACCGGGTGGATCGAACTGGTGGAGTGGTTGATGTAGGAGATCGAACCGGTCGGTGGCACGGCCTGCAGGTTCTGGTTGTAGATACCGTGCGCCATGACCGAGGTCCTCAGCTCGCGCCAATCGTCCTGGGTCGGGATGTGCACGCCCGCCTCGGCGAAGATCTCCCGCACGCGTTCGGTTTTCGGCTCCCACACCTGTTCGGTGTACTTGTCGAAGTACTCACCACTGGCGTACTTCGAATCGGCGAAACCACCGAAGGCGGTGCCGCGCTCGATGGCGATCCTGTTCGAGGCCCGCACCGCGTGGAACGCGACGGTGTAGAAGTAGATGTTCGTGAAGTCCACACCCTCCTCGGATCCGTAGTGGACCCGCTCACGCGCCAGATACCCGTGCAGGTTCATCTGGCCGAGGCCGATGGCGTGGGACTGGTTGTTGCCCTGTTCGATCGAGGGCACCGAGTAGATGTGGGTCTGGTCCGAGACCGCGGTCAGCGCCCGGATCGAGACCTCGATGGTCTGCCCGAAATCCGGTGAGTCCATCGCCTTGGCGATATTGAGCGAGCCGAGGTTGCAGGAGATGTCCTTGCCGACGGTGGCATAGGACAGATCGTCGTTGAACACCGACGGGGTGGAGACCTGCAGGATCTCCGAGCACAGGTTGGAGTGGGTGATCTTGCCCTTGATCGGGTTGGCCCGGTTCACCGTGTCCTCGTACATGATGTACGGGTATCCGGACTCGAACTGCAGCTCGGCGATGGTCTGGAAGAACTCGCGCGCGTTGATCTTCGACTTGCGGATGCGCCGGTCGTCGACCATCTCGTAGTACTTCTCGGTGACATTGATATCGGCGAACGGCACGCCGTAGATGCGCTCGACGTCGTATGGCGAGAACAGGTACATGTCCTCGTTCTTCTTCGCCAGCTCGAAGGTGATGTCGGGAATCACCACACCCAGCGACAGCGTCTTGATGCGGATCTTCTCGTCCGCGTTCTCGCGCTTGGTATCGAGGAAGCGGTAGATGTCGGGGTGGTGGGCGTGCAGGTACACCGCACCCGCACCTTGACGCGCGCCGAGCTGGTTGGCGTAGGAGAACGAATCCTCCAGCAGCTTCATGATCGGGATGACACCCGAGGACTGGTTCTCGATCTTCTTGATCGGCGCCCCGTGCTCACGAATGTTGCTGAGCAGCAGGGCAACTCCGCCACCACGCTTGGACAGTTGCAGCGCCGAATTGATGGAACGTCCTATGGATTCCATATTATCTTCTATGCGAAGAAGAAAACATGACACTGGCTCGCCGCGCTGCTTCTTGCCCGAGTTCAAGAAGGTCGGCGTCGCCGGCTGGAAGCGGCCGTCGATGATCTCTTCGACGAGTTCACCGGCCAGCTTCTCGTCACCGTCGGCCAGGGTCAGCGCGACCATGCAGACACGGTCCTCGAACCGCTCCAGATACCGCTTACCGTCGAAGGTCTTGAGCGTGTACGAGGTGTAGTACTTGAATGCGCCGAGGAAGGTCGGGAACCTGAACTTCTTGGCGTAGGCCTGCTGGAACAGCTTCTTGACGAAGGCCCGGCTGTACCGGTCCAGCACCTCGGCCTCGTAGTAATTCTCCTCCACGAGGTAGTCGAGCTTCTCGTCGAGATTGTGGAAGAAGACGGTGTTCTGATTGACGTGCTGAAGGAAGTACTGCCGGGCGGCGGCGACATCCTTGTCGAACTGGATCTCACCGTTCGGTCCGTACAGGTTCAGCATCGCGTTGAGCGCGTGGTAGTCCATACCGTCGGCGGCGGTCTCGTTGCCGACCGAACGCTCTAGGCGGGCCGACTTTCCGGCCGGTGCTGTTGTCGTTGCCAAAACAATCCCAATCCCTCTCGGACGCGCTCGACGTCCTCGGCGGTTCCCATAAGTTCGAAGCGATACAGGTAAGGCACCCCGCATTTGCGCGAGATGACCTCTCCCGCATAGCAATACGTATCGCCGAAGTTCGTGTTTCCGGCCGCGATCACCCCGCGCAACAGCGCGCGATTATGCGGATCGTTGAGGAATTTCGCCACCTGTCTGGGCACGAATTCCTTGTCCGACCGACCGGATGCCCCCTCGCCGCGCTGCGCGTCGAAGACGTGCCGGCCGCCACCGTAGGTGGGACAGATCAGCACATAGGGCGCATCGACGCGCAGCGAGTCGGCGGTGTGGAGCGGAATGCGAACGGCGGGCAAACCCAGCCGCTCGACGAAGCGGTGCGTGTTCTCCGAAGCGCTCGAGAAGTAGACCAGAGCGGGCGTCGATTGGGCTCCTTCCCCGGACAACCCAGCCATCCCACTCCCCCTTCCCACATCGGACGAACGATGACCGGCGGATCAGGCCGCGGCGGTCACCAGGGACTTGATGCGGTCCGGACGGAAACCGGACCAGTGGTCGTCACCGGCGACGACGACGGGGGCCTGCAGATAACCCAGTGCCATCACGTAGTCGCGAGCCTCGGGGTTCTCGGAGATATCAATGATCTCGTACTCCACACCGGCCTTGTCGAGCGCACGGTAGGTGGCATTGCACTGGACACAAGCGGGCTTGGTGTAGACCGTGATACTCATGGGTGACCCTCTCTCCTTGCCTTATCCGATGCAGCCTTGAATCGGTACGCCATCTGCTGTGAGCATCCGCACTGAGCACGATCCATGTGTTACTGCGCAAATCCCTGGAAGCAGGAGCAGTAGAGGCACCACCGGGGTGATCACACTGCGGTGATCGGCTCGGAATCCGTCTGCCGTTCCAGTGCCGTAGACACTACACCTAGTGGCCGACAGATTCATACAACACGACATGTTGCGAACCACAAAGGTGAAATTCGGTTGCGGTAAGTACCTGGACAGTCGATTCGCAACCCGACACGGCAGTGGTGCAGATCACGATTTTATGTCACAGCTCTTTCCCAGCAAACCCATTGCCATCTCTGGTCACACCGGTCACAGGCACCTCGCCGGCACCCCTCCGACACAGTGGAAACGGCCGGATACCGCCGCCGCCACAGAGAGCGGAGGAGACATCCGGCCGTCGATTCCGGCGTGTCGCGCGATCGAACCCGAGAGCCCGCGACGGTCAGCCCTGACGGGCCTTGAATCGCGGATCCTTCTTGCTGATCACATAGGTCTTACCTCTACGACGCACCACCTGCGCGCCCGGCTTGCTCTTGAGCGAGCGCAACGAGTTCCGCACCTTCATATCCTTCTCACTCCTTCTACTGGAAATGGTTTTCATATCCTATAGAAGGGCTGAAATGTTCCCCGGACACCGGCCGGGAGAACACCGAAGGGCCGCGCCCGGATGGGCACGGCCCTTCGAACCGACATCGAAGCGGTGACGCCCCGCGATCGGTCCGCGATCAGGCGTTGACCGACTCGCGTGCGGCACCGACCAATTCGGTCACCACGGCGGCGAGCTGGGTCAGGGCCTCGGCGTCCTCACGCGGATGCGCCTGACCGAACCGCTGGCCGATGGTGGCGAAGTGCAGGTGCGCGCTCTCCACGATCGTGGCACCGGCCACGCCGGCCGCCTTGACGGTGTCGCCGTGCGCCCACTTGGCGGCGTTCGGACTGATCGACGCGCTGATCACGGCGGTCGGCTTACCCTCGATCGAACCGGCGCCATAGGGGCGCGAGGCCCAGTCGATGGCGTTCTTCAGCGCGGCGGGAATGGTTCCGTTGTACTCGGGAACGAACAGCACCAGAGCGTCGGCCGCGGCGACGGCGTCACGCAGCGCCTGCGCGGCGGCGGGCACGCTGCCCTCCACATCGATGTCCTCGTTGTAGAAAGGAATATCTCCGAGACCCTCGTAGATATCGACCTCGACACCCTCCGGGGCGGTGTGAGCGGCGGCCTCGGCCAGCTGCTTGTTGATGGAACCGGCACGCAAGCTGCCGACGAGAGCCAGGATGCGAGTTTGTGACATGATCACTCCTTGTGCGGTGGGGCGGTGGCGTCCGCTTTCACGTGACGATAACCGGACTGCAGTCCGTTTTCATTCCCGGATCATGGGGTAGCCGAACAGTGAACCGCGACACTCCCAATCCGAAGCAGCCGGATTCATCCCATTCGTCCGCCCTGCGCGCGATCGACACCTCGCTGCTCGCCGCCGAATCGGTTCCGGCCGAACTCCCGCTCGAGGCCCTCCGGGTGGAGATGCCCGGACAGGCGGGCGCCCTGGCCCTGCCGGTAGCCGAGGTTTCCGAGCGCAGCGATGCCGCGCGCAACCGGCAGCTGCTGCTCGACGCGGCCGAGGAACTGGTCCGCGAATTCGGCGCGGACGGCGTCACCATGGACGCGGTCGCCAAACGCGCCGGGGTGGGTAAGGGCACCGTCTTCCGGCGGTTCGGAAATCGTGCCGGGCTGATGCTGGCACTGCTGGACCAGTCCGAACAGAAACTGCAAGCGGCGTTCATGTTCGGGCCGCCGCCCCTGGGCCCGGGCGCGCCACCGCTGCAGCGACTGATCGCGTTCGGGCGCGCCCGGCTGGCGGGGATCGAGGTGGAGGGTGAGATGCGCCGGGCCGCCGACGAATCCGGCCGCTACGCCTCCGCTCCCTACAACATCTCCAAAACCCATGTGTCGCTGTTGCTCCGACAACTCGGCGCCACCGGTGACATCGCATTGCTGGCCGATACGCTGCTGGCCAATCTGGACGCCGCACTGGTACTGCATCAGATCCGAGTGGCCGGTTATCCGCCCGAACGGGTCGCCGATCACTGGGAAAAGGTGGTGCGCGCGCTGGTGACGCCCGCCCAGTAGAGTGTGCGCATGGGGAACCTGCGCGAACAGATCATCGCCGAACTGGGCGTTATCGCCGAGATCAAACCGAAGCTCGAGGTGCGGCGACGCGTCGAATTCCTCACCGACTACCTGAGTTCCACGCCCGCAACGGGTTTCGTCCTCGGGATCAGCGGCGGTCAGGACAGTACCCTCGCCGGGAAGCTGTGCCAGCTCGCGGCCGAGGAGTTGCGGGCCCGGGGCCGCGAGGCCACCTTCGTCGCGGTCCGGCTCCCCTACGGCGCCCAGGCCGATGCCGAGGATGCCCGGCGCGCTCTGGATTTCATCGCACCCGATCGCACGGTCGAGGTGAACGTCAAACCGGGCGCCGACGCGGTGGCGGCCGCGACCGCCGAGGGCGTGCGCGAACTGCTGGGCGAGGACGCGCACTTGCGTGATTTCGTGCGCGGCAACATCAAGGCCCGCGAGCGCATGGTGATCCAATACGCCGTCGCCGGTCAGCTCAATCTGGTCGTGGTCGGTACCGATCACGCGGCCGAGGCGGTGACGGGCTTCTTCACCAAGTACGGCGACGGTGGTGTGGACATCACTCCGCTCACCGGGCTCACCAAGCGCCAGGGCGCGGCACTGCTACAGGAGCTGGGCGCCCCGCCGAGCGTCTGGGAAAAAGTGCCCACCGCCGATCTCGAGGACGATCGCCCGGCACTGCCGGACGAGGTCGCGCTCGGCCTGAAATACTCCGACATCGACGACTACCTCGAGGGCAGGGACGTCACGCCCGAGGTCGCCGAACGCCTCGAAACCATCTTCCGCAATACCCGGCACAAGCGCGCCGTCCCGGTGACGCCGCTGGACACCTGGTGGCAGCAGGACTGAGGCGTCCCGGGCTCAGCCGCCCGCGAACGGCGGCAGGACGTCGACCCGCGCACCCAGGCGGGCGTTGTCGTCGCGGGTGAGCTCGTCACCCACCAGATAGGCGCATACCTTCAGCATCCGCTCGAGATCGGTGCCGTGGGCCGCCAGCAGCGCGGCGCGCAGATCGGCGACCGTCGCCGCCTCGGGCAGATCGAGATGTTCGCTCGAGGCCCCGACCGCATCGGCGATCGCGGCGAAATATCGGACCTCAACCACCGATGGCTCCCATCGTGCGTTCCGGCGGTACGAAATCGGCGGCGTCGATTCCGTGGCCCGCCCATTTGTTCCACATCGCACCGCGCCAGCGCTGTGCGAGTTCCTCATCGGTGGCGCCCGCGCGCAGCAGTGAGCGCAGATCGTATTCCTGGTCGCTGAACAGGCAGGACCGGATCATGCCGTCGGCGGTCAGGCGAGTGCGGTCGCAGTCACCGCAGAACTGCCTGGTCACCGAGGCGATGATGCCGACGGTGGCCGGGCCGCCGTCGACCCGCCAGGTTTCGGCCGGCGCCGCCGGATCGGTACGGCCGGCCTCGGTGAGGGTGAAGCCGGCGCCGAGCACATCGAGAAGTTCCGCGGCGGTGACCATATTCGCGCGGGCCCATTCGTGGTCGGCGTCGAGCGGCATCTCCTCGATGAACCGCAGTTCACATCCTTCGTCCAGGCACCAGCGCAGCAGATCGGCTGCGCCGGAGAGGGTTTCGCGCATCAGGACGGCATTGACCTTGACCGGGGACAGCCCCGACGCATGGGCGGCGCGAATTCCCGACAGCACCGAGCCGAGCCGGTCACGGCGGGTCAGGCGGGCGAATCCGGCCCGGTCGACGGTGTCGAGAGATACGTTGACCCGGCCCAGTCCGGCGTCCGCGAGCCCACGGGCCCGATGTCGCAGTCCGACACCGTTGGTTGTGATCGCCAGGGGTGTATCCGGGACCGCGGCGTGGCAGCCCGCGATGATCTCCTCGAGATCGCGGCGCATCAGTGGCTCACCACCGGTGAAGCGCACCTCCCGCACTCCCAGCCGGTGCACCGCCAATTCGACCAGCCGCACGATCTCCCCGGCGGAGAGCAGTTCATCGGCCGGAATCGCAGGCAGCCCCTCCTCGGGCATGCAGTAGGTACAGCGCAGCGAGCATTTCTCGGTGATCGACACCCGCAGGTCCCGGGCGGTACGCCCGAATCGATCCACGAGCAGGTCGGTGTCGGGCCGTCCGTCCAGCGAGGGTCGCCCACCCCGGACGGCGGGAATCCCCATGAGAACGACGGTCATCCCACCATTATGGACAACACCCCCACCTCACGTCCGTGGACTCGGCCACTGTGAGGATTGTTCTTCGCCCGTCACTTCGTTCCGGCGGATTTCGCGGCCCTCGGTCCCGCCGATCGGCACCCGCCGCACACACGAAAGCACCCCAGGCCAACGCCCCCGAGAGCGACATCACCCACCCCACGCACCCTGGCACGACAAAAGCGTTCCCGGGGTAGTGCAGCCCGGGTGGGTTCGCGGCCGTCTCGCCGTTCGGGTGCCGCTGCGTACGCGACGAAGGAGCAAGCAGCGGTACCCGAACGGCGAGACCACGGGGCCGCGAACCCCGCCGGAGCGAAGCGAAGGCCGAAGACACTGCCCGCCACGGCTAGGCTGACCTTTATGAGTCCCCGGCCCACTACTACGTCGGCTCGGTCCGTCGAGGATCATCGTGAGCGCATCGAAGTGTTGCTGCGCCCGCTGGCCGCACGCGAGGTGGAACAGGTCGGGGTGCCACAGGCACGGGGCCGGCTGCTGGCCGCAGATATCGCGTCGCCGCTGGATCTTCCGATGTTCCGCAATTCCGGGATGGACGGGTACGCGGTGCGGTCGGCCTCGGTGGCCGTGACACCGGTGACGCTGCCGGTCGCCGCCGTGGTCGCGGCGGGCGAGGGTGGTCCGGATCGATTGCCCGAGGGGGCCGCGATCAAGGTGATGACCGGGGCGCCGATTCCGCCGGGCGCCGATTGTGTGGTTCCGGTGGAGGACACCCGCTCCGACGGCGGCCGGGTGCTGATCGAACGGGGCCGCAGCGCAGGCGATTTCGTCCGCGAGGCGGGCACGGATATCCGCCGGGGCGAATTGCTGGTCGCCGCCGGGGCATTGCTGTCACCGCACCGGATCGCGGCGCTGGCCGCGGTCGGGATCGCGTCGGTGCCGGTGGCGCGACGGGTACGGGCGGCGGTGCTGACGACCGGTGACGAACTTATGCCCGCCGGACAGCCGCTGCGGGCGGGCCAGATCTACAACTCCAACGGCATCGCCCTCGCGGCGGCGCTGGGCGCCAACGGAGTCGACGTAGTGGCGGTGTCGCACAGCCGCGACGATCCGACGCAGTTCCGCCGCGAATTGTCGGCGGCGACCGCGGCGGCGGATGTGGTTTTCACCTCGGGTGGTGTGTCGCAAGGCGACTTCGAGGTGGTCAAAGAGGTGCTGTCGGAATTCGGCGGCGAATTCGGTTCGGTGGCGGTGCAGCCCGGCGGTCCGCAGGGGGTCAGTGTGGTCGACGACGTCCCGATTCTGAGTTTCCCGGGCAATCCGGTGAGCACCATGGTGTCGTTCGAGGTGTTCGCGCGGCCGATACTGCGACAGCTGGGCGGGCTGCCACAGGTGCCGGACAGTGAAGTCGCACTGCTGGATTCGGTGCGGTCCCCCACCGGCCGGCGGCAGTTCCTGCGCGGGCGGCGCGAGGGCGCCGGGGTGCGTTCGGTCTCGGGCCCCGGTTCGCATCTGGTGGCGGCGATGGCACAGGCCGATGTCCTGATCGATATTCCGCCGGAGGTCACCTCGGTGGCGGCCGGTTCACTGGTGAGGGTGCGCGAATTGTGAGCGAGTCGAATGCGAATGCGGGCGGGCTGTCGCATCTGGATGCCGAAGGCCGGGCTCGCATGGTCGATGTGAGCGCGAAGGCGGAGACATCCCGGGTCGCGGTGGCGGCCGGCGTCCTGCGAACCACGCCGGAAGTGGTGGCCCTGGTCCGTGCCGACGATATGCCGAAGGCGGATGTGCTCGCCACGGCTCGCATCGCCGGGATCGCGGGGGCGAAGAAGACCTCGGAACTGATCCCGCTGTGCCATCAGCTGGCTTTGTCCTCGGTCCATGTGCGGTTCGATTTCACCGATGACGCCATCATGATCGAGGCGCGGGCGAAGACCAAGGGCCCGACCGGCGTCGAGATGGAGGCCCTGACCGCGGTCGCTGTCGCGGGCCTGACACTGCACGACATGGTCAAGGCGATCGATCCCGCCGCGGTTCTGGACGGCGTGCGACTGCTGACCAAGGACGGCGGTAAGCGCGGGCATTGGGAACGCCCCGACTCGGACTCCCTGTCCGCACCGCAGGACACTCCGCACCGGTCCACCGAGCACGCACGCGGCCCGGCGCACACGGCACTGGGTTCTGTTGTACCGCAGGGGCATTCGCACGATCGTAGTCCCGATCACCCCGGGGCCCCGGAGCATTCCGGCCGAACGCACCACGACGAGGGCTCTCGCTCCGCCGTCGTGGTGGTCGCCTCCACGGGCGCGGCGGCCGGGACCCGGGTCGACAAGACGGGGCCGGTTCTGACCGATTGGCTGACCGGGCTGGGCTTCTCGGTGCGCGGACCGCTGCTGTGCGCGGATGCCGAGATCGCGTCCGGTCTGCGTGACGCGCTCGACGGCGCGCCGGGGCTGGTGATCACCACCGGCGGCACCGGCGCCTCGCCCACCGATGCGACTCCCGAAGCCACACTGGCCGTGCTGGATCGGGGCCTGCCGGGTGTGGCCGAGTCGATCCGGCAACGCGGCACGGCGGCATTTCCCTTGGCCGCGTTGAGTCGTGGCGTGGCGGGCTTGTCCGGCGCTACGGTGATCGTGAATCTGCCCGGTTCGCCGGGCGGGGTCCGAGACGGGATCGCGGTCCTGGAACCATTGCTGGACCATCTGCTGGCCCAGGTCGCCGGAGGAGGACGCCATGAGTGAGTACATGCCGCTCACCCGGATCAGTGATCAGCCGCTGGACCCCGACGAGGTGGAGGGCGCGGTCAGCGGCCCGGAGCACGGCGCGGTGGTCGTGTTCACCGGCAAGGTTCGCAATCACGATGGCGGGCAGGCGGTTTCGGCACTGGAATACTCGGCTCACCCGGATGCCGGGAGGTTCCTGGCACGGGTCTGCGCCGAGGTGACTGCCGCGTCGGGCCTGCCGGTGGCGGCCGTGCACCGCATCGGTTCGCTTACCGTCGGCGATCCCGCGATCACGGTGGCGGTCGCGGCGGCGCATCGTGGGGAGGCGTTCACGACCTGCGCCGATCTGGTGGACCGGATCAAACACGAGGTGCCGATCTGGAAGCGCCAGCTCTTCGCCGACGGCATGTCCGAGTGGGTGAACGCCTGCGGTTGACGGTGGCCGTACCGGTCATCGCGGCTCCCGGCCGCTGTCGGTCACATTCGCTTCGATGCGCCGCAGGGCGCGCACCAACGCGGTCCGTTCGTCCGCGCCGAACCCGGTCAATGCCCGTTCGGTGAGCCGCGCGCTTTCGGCTTCGATCTCGCGTTCCAGTTCGCGTCCGCGATCGGTCAGATGCAGGCGGACGAGCCGGCGATCGGTGGGATGCGGCTCCCGCCGGACCAGTCCGGCCGCTTCCATCCGCGTCGTCGCGCGGGTGACAGTGGGGGTCGCCAGCCCCAGCCGCTTGGCCACCTGACCGGGCGTGAGCCCATCCTCCTGCCACAGCTGACGCAGAATGAACTGCTGCCCCTCGTATACGCCGTGCCCGGCGTAGGCAGCAGCCGCCGCCACGGCGAGCGCGTGCTTTGCCGACCAGAAGGCGGTCTGGAAGTCGTCGTCGGTCATGGTGGGTTCAGCGTAGAGCCCTTGTGTTCGTTAGCCGACTCACGTTATTGTCGTTACTCGGCTAACGAATACGAAGGGGTATCCACCGTGAAACTCGGCATCGCAATCACCGACTTCTCCTGGCCGATCACAGACAGCGAAATCGGTTCTGCCATAGCAGGAATCGCACGCGCGGCCGACGCCGCCGGAATCGACAGCCTGTGGGTGATGGACCACTTCTTCCAGATCGGCATCTCCGGGCACCCGCCCGAATCGCCGATGCCCGAGGCCTACGCGACGCTCGGATTTCTGGCGGGAATCACCAGCGACATCCGGCTCGGCACACTGGTCACCGCGGTGCCGTACCGCCATCCGGGAGTGCTGATCAAATCCGCGACCACCATCGACGTCCTCAGCGGCGGCCGGCTGATCTTCGGTGTCGGCGCCGGTGCGCCGTTCGACCCGGAGCCGATGGGCCCGCACACCTCGTTCGAAGCCGAGGGGCTGGGCATTCCGTTCCCGCCGCTGGCACAGCGGTTCGAACAGCTGGAAGAACTGCTGCAGATCGCGCACCGAATGTGGAGTGAGAACGAAACGCCTTATCACGGAACACATTACGAGCTGATGCGACCGCTCAATTCACCGAACTCGGTTCAGCGTCCACATCCCCCGATCCTGATCGGTGGCAGCGGCGAACGCAAGACGCTGCGCCTGGTCGCCCAGTACGCGGACGCCTGCAACCTGTTCGACCTCCCCGGTACGGGCTATGCCGACAACCTCGCGCACAAACTCTCGGTACTGCACAGGCACTGCCGCGATATCGGCCGCGACCACGCGGAGATCGAGACCACGGTCACCACGTCACTCGATATCGACGCCGGCCGCGATGCCGTCCTGGACCATCTGAAGCGACTGGCCGGTATCGGTATCGACCATGTCCTGCTCGGACCGACGGGCCCGTGGACCGCGCGGCGCCTCGACCGGGTCGTCGAGCTGCTGCCCGACGTTCACGCACTGTGATCGCTGATCTCGCGCGGCACATAGCGCCAGACCGGCAGCAGCGCCTGTTCGTCCAGCGGTTCGGCGGCAGTGTGCGCGGTGGCGTGCAGGCGCGCGGTGGCCGCGGCGGTATCGAGGCCGGAACCGATGAGCACCAAACGGGTTTCGCGAGTCTCGCCGCGTGACCACGGCGCGGGTTCGAACACCACGTGGCGGCCGACCATGTGCAGCAGGAACTTCCGGTTCTCGCCGCGCACACCGAATGCCGCGGCGCCCTTGGCCCGGAACAGACCGGGCGGTGGATCCTCCAGGAAGCCGACCAGACTCCGCGGATCGAGGGTGGCGGCGCTGGTGAACGAGACGCTGTCGTACCCGTCGTGCAGATGGTGGTGGCCGGGTTCGTCGTGATCGTGATCGTCGAGCAGCTCGTCGAACGACAATTGTTGCGCCACCGGCGGTTCGGCCTTGTCCGGCAGGTCGAACAGCAGGGCGGGATCGATGCGACCATGTGCGCTCGGCCGGATCGGCACCGGTCCGGCGATCTCGACGAGCTCCCCGCGCAGTTCGTCGAGCCGCTCGGCACCGACCCGATCGGCCTTGTTCAGCACGATCAGATCCGCCAGGCGCAGATGTGCGGCCAGTTCGGGGTGGCGGGCACGGCAGTCGTCGAAGTGTTCGGCGTCCACAACCTCGATCAGGCCGCCGTAGCGGATGCGCGGATTGTCACTGCCGATGACCATGCGAATCAGGTTGCGGGGTTCGGCGAGGCCGCTGGCCTCCACCACGATCACGTCGATTCCGTGACGAGGTTCGGTCAGCCGCGCGAACATGTCGTCGAGTTCGGTGACATCGACCGCACAGCACACACATCCGTTACCGAATGACACCATCGCGTCGACCTGGCCCGCGACGAGCATGGCATCGATATTGACCGCCCCGAAGTCGTTGACCACCACCCCGATCCGGGCCTCGCGTCGCCGCAGCAGCCGGTTCAGCAGGGTGGTCTTGCCCGCGCCCAGGAACCCCGCCACCACCAGAACAGGTATGCGCCGATCCATTCGGCCGAGCTTACCCAGGTCCCGGCACGATCGTGCCCGCCCCTCGTACGCAGGGACGGGCACGATCGGAGTGCGAGTTACTTACTCGACCCCATGAGGGTGGAGACGAGGGTGTAGGCGAGGTTGACCAGTACCGAATCGAGCCCGCTGTCGTCCAGTCCGAGAGATTTCGCCAGCGGCAGTAGCAACTGCATCGCGGTCGTGGTGAGGGCGCCGGCAGTCGAGTTGCCGGGCGCGCTCTGCGTACCCGTCCCTGCCTGCCCCGGCAGGGCCTGCGCGCTGGTTCCCGGATTCGCCGACTGTCCCGGTGTGGTGCCGGAGGTTCCGGGATCGGTATTGGAATAGGTGCCCGGCGCGGTGCGATAGGTGCCGGCCGGAGAACCGGGCTGGGTCGCTCCCGGTTCCGCCGGAGTCGATCCGGCGGTGCCGCCCGGTGCGGGCTCGGCGGGCGCCGGTCGCGACGGGCCGCGCAGGGCGTCGGTGGCCGAACCCTGGGGTGCCGGGTTCTGCGGTACGGAACCGGGCACGGCCGAGTCCTGTGCCGACGGCTGAGCGGGAGCGGACTGCTGCTCCGGTGCGGATTGCCGATCCGGAGCCGGCTGCTCGGCGGGAGTGGATTGCGGTGCGTTCGCCGGGGAGGCTCCGGGCGCCGCGCCGATCAGATAGCTCACCAGTCCGGTCGTGATGGCGATGGCGTGCTTGAGCTGACCGTCCGGTGATTCGAGCGTTTTCGCGTCGTCGACATTGGCGCCGTTGCCCATCTCGACGAAGACGTCGGGCACCGAGGTCAGCGCCGGTCCGGCGATATCGGAGCGGGTCTGCAGGCCGTCGACCGCACCGGCGTAGTTCGCGGGCGCGAATCCGGACTGTACGTAGGCATCGCGCATGGCCTTGGTGGCGACCAGGCCCGGCCCGGATTGCGCCTGATTCGCCGCGGCGTCCGGTATGGGCAGTTGCGGCACGATCAGATGGAAGCCGTGGTCCTGTTCGGGAGCGCCGTCGGCATGGATGCTGACGGCGACCGCGGCACCGGAGCGACTGGCCGCGGCGGCGCGTTCGTCGACACAGCCGCCCCAGCCGGTGTCGTCCTGGCGGCTCAGCACCACATGCGCGCCCAGCGCCTCGAGGGACTGACGAACCAGTTGCGACACATTCCAGTTGATGGTGTGTTCGGGTACGCCGTTGCGGGTGGTCATTCCGGTGGTCTGGCATTCCTTGGTGCCGCCCCTGCCGTCGTCCACCTGCCGGGCGAGATCCGAGGCGACGCCGCCGCCCTGATGCCCCGGATCGAGGAATACCGTCCTGCCGATCAATCTCGTGGCCATATCGGGATCCGGGGGCGCGGCCGGCGCGGCGAATGCGGCGGCCGGCACGAGCACACCGGCGGCGGTGATCGCGGCGGCGGTGAGCCCGAGCCCGGTCTTGATGATGCGTGGATGGTTCATGTTCGGACGGCACTCCCGGGATGGGGGCGCCCCTCCCTTCCCATTAGTAACATCAAACCCAGTGGTTCACTCTGGCAACGCTAGTGCGCATACGCAAGTCCAGTTATCGAACCGTTACCCCATCAATTCGGTCCATGCAGCAGCATTTTTGCAGTACAACGCGGTTATACGACGCAAGCCAGCGGCGAGTCTCAAGGAAGAAGGTATTTCAGAGCTACCGCGTCGATCCATACCGAAGCCGCTCAGGGAAACAACCGGAAGGTTTGTGTTACTAGCCACATTTTCCCGAAAGAAATTGCGAGCGCACATAATTGCCCAGAAATCGCTGAGAACCGCTTGGAATCTTCGACACCCGGATATCCAGGCACACTGCCGGAATCTCGATAAATGCTGGGTGCGATCATTCGCAGTGGTAATTGAATACTGAAACATTAGCCGTGTTGCATCGGTCGCCGACGCTGCAGTACCTTCCCATCTCGCACCTCGGACCGCATGCGATCCGGTGCTGTCCCCGTGGGCGCGAGGGGATCCCGCGGGGACATTTCGGGATTTCACGGGACACCGCTTCGGCATTGGTGAGAAATAATCCCCCATTCATTTTGTCGAATCTCCAGATATTTCGCCGATCCGGTCCGGGGCCATCGGAATTCTGATAGACCAAGGCCCCGGAAGATTCGGGGATCTTCTCCGGCCGTGATAGTCGATCTGCGGCCGATATGCGATATCGAGGAGGACCGTCGTGCGTGGACGCACGTTTGTGATCGCCGGGACCGTTGCGTCCGCGGTGACGATGTTCGGATTCGGCAGCGCCGCCGCCGACCCGGCCACAAGCATTCCCGGTGACGGGCTCTACCGGGTGGGTGTCGATATCGCACCCGGCATCTATCAATCCGCCGGACCGGCGGATCCCGCGCACGCCTGCTCCTGGCAGCGGCTGTGGGAGATCGCCCCGCCTGGCGATACCGCCGATCCCAACAAATACATCAGCGCCAGCGATGACACCCACACCGCACCGGTGCGGGTGCTGATCAAGCCGAATGACGTCGCCTTCCACGCGACCAATTGCGGCGGCTGGGTGCTGATGCCCGCACCGCCGGCCACCGGCTCCTACGGACCCGGCGGTTCGTTCGGCAGCGAGTACTGACCGCCACTCCGGCGCGGCGCCCCGATCGGATTCGCCGCGCCGGAGTTCACGCCCATGCGTTCGGCCGCACCGGTGTTACTGTCCGCTGAGTCCAGGGATCGAGCGGAGGGATGCGATGACGCGGCCGATTCCGGAACCGATTCGCCGGGCGCTGGCCGATGGGCGCGAAATCATCTATTTCGATACCGATCCGGTACCGCGTACCGCGACCGACACCCGCGATCTCCCGCCCACCTCGACGCACTCACAAGCGAGGTTCGATCCACTGCTGGGCGAATGGGTGGTGATCGCCTCGCATCGGCAGACCCGCACCTTCCTGCCGCCGGCCGATCAGTGCCCACTGTGCCCGTCACGGCCCGGGCACCCCACCGAGATTCCCGAATCCGACTATGAGGTGGTCGTATTCGAGAATCGTTTCCCGTCGCTGTCCACCGGGCGCACGGAACTGCCCGATCATGTCGAGGGATCACCGGAAACACTGCTGCGCAACGGTTTCGGACGATGTGAGGTGGTGGTCTTCAGCAGCGACCACGACAGTTCGTTCGCGCAGCTGACACCCGAGCGGGCCCGGCTGGTGGTCGATGTGTGGGCGCAGCGCAGTACCGAACTGGCCGCACTCGACGGTGTCGCGCAGGTCTACTGCTTCGAGAATCACGGGGCGGAGATCGGGGTCACCCTGTCGCATCCGCACGGTCAGATCTACGCCTATCCCTTCCCCACGCCGCGTGCGGTCACCATGTCGGCCAATGCGGCGCGCCACCGGCGGGCGCACGGCAGCAACCTGTTCGGTGACCTGCTCGGCGCCGAACGGGCGGCCGGGATCCGGGTGGTGGCGGCCAACGAGGAATGGACCGCCTTCGTCCCGCCGTTCGCCCGCTGGCCCTACGAGGTCCAGCTCTATCCACACCGCCGGGTGACCGATATCCCCGATCTCGATGAGGCCCAGCGCGACGGCTTCGCCGCGCTGTATCTGGATGTGCTGCGGCGCTTCGCCCATCGCTTCGACACACCCATGCCCTACGTTGCGGCGTGGAACCAGGCGCCGAAAATACCTACCGCGCAGCAGGATTGGTGGTTACACCTGCAACTCTTCTCCATCCGCCGCACCGCGCACAAGGTGAAGTATCTGGCGGGTTCGGAATCGGGGATGCAGGTCTTCATCAGTGACACCACGCCGGAGACCGTGGCCGCGGAGTTGCGGGAGGTGCGATGAACGCCGGGGTCTGGGTGGCACCCGGTCGCGTCAATATCATCGGCGAGCACACCGACTACAACGACGGCTACGCGCTGCCGATCGCGCTGCCCCAGGTCGTGACCTGCACCGCCACCGCAACAACCGACGCGATGGTGAGTGTGACGTCGCGGCAGCATCCGGGCCGTCCGGTGCGTGAACCGATCGCCGGACTCGGCGACGCGCCAGTCGGCGGCTGGTCGCGCTACCCACTGGGCGTGGTGCACGAATTCGCCCGCCGCGGGCACCGGTTGCCCGGTGTGATGCTCGATATCGACGGCGCGGTGCCGGTGGGCGCGGGGCTGTCGTCCTCGGCAGCGGTGGAATGTTCGGTAGCACTGGCGATTCGCGATCTGTTCGCGCCCGGGGCCGGGCTCGATGAACTGATCGATATCGGGCGGGCAGCCGAGAACTCCTATGTCGGGGCGGCCACCGGGACGCTGGATCAGTCCGCTTCGCTGCTGTGCATCGAGGGGCACGCGCTGTTCCTCGACTTCGCCACCGGCGAGGCCGCGCAGGTGCCCTTCGATCTCACCGCGGCGGGGCTGCGCCTGCTCGTCGCCGATACCGACACCCCGCATCGGCTGGCCGACGGCGATTACGGCCGTCGGCGACGCGAATGTGAATCTGCCGCAACCGAACTAGGCGTGCACTCGCTGCGGGCGATCACAGATCCCGCCGAAACGCTGCGCCTGCCCGATCCGGTGCTGCGCCGGCGCGCGCGCCATGTAGTCACCGAGAACGCGCGCGTACTCACCGTGGCCGGACTGCTGCGCGACGGTCGCGACCCGCGCGCCATCGGCCCGCTGCTCACCAGCGGCCACCACTCACTCCGTGACGACTTCGAGGTATCGACCCCGCAACTCGACGCGGCGGTGGACTGCGCGCTCGAGGCGGGCGCGCACGGTGCGCGGATGGTCGGCGGCGGATTCGGCGGCAGTATCATCGCCCTGACCGATATCGAACGCACCGATTCTGTGGCCGCCGCGATCCGCGCGCGATTCCGCACCGATGGCTTCACCCCACCCCGGTTCTTCGTGGCCGTACCCTCGGCCGGTGCGCACCGGACCGGCTGACCGCATCGTCAGTAGGGTAAGCGCCATGACCAGGCGCAGAATTCTCATCACCGGGGCGAGTGCGGGACTGGGGGCCGAAATGGCCCGGCAGTTCGCCGCCCGGGGACGCGATCTGGCATTGTGCGCCCGGCGCATCGAGAATCTGGGGACACTGCGCGAGGAACTGCTCGCGGCGCATCCCGGTATCCGCGTATCGGTGCGCGCGCTCGATGTCGACGACCACGCGGCGGTCCAACGGGTTTTCGGCGAATTCCGGGATGAATTCGAGGGATTGGACCGCGTGATCGTGAATGCCGGTCTGGGCAAGGGCGCCCCGCTGGGTACAGGCCGCGCACAGGCGAATATCGCGACGGCCACAACCAATTTCGTGAGTGCGCTCGCCCAGGCGGAGGCCGCGCTGGAGATCTTCCGCAGTCAGCGGGCCGGGCACCTGGTGCTGATCTCGTCGATGAGCGCGGTCCGGGGCCTGCCCGGGAAAAAGGCCGCCTATTCCGCCGCCAAGGCCGGATTGTCCGCGCTCGGTGAGGGTCTGGCGACGGAGTTGCGCACCGGCCCGATCGCGGTAACCACCGTCCAGCCCGGCTTCATCGCCACGGAGATGTCGGCCAAGGCCGACGATGCCCGCCTGATCGTTCCACTCGAACGCGGTGTCACCGCCATGGTCGCCGCGATCGAGGCCGAGCCCGTGCGAGCCTGCGTTCCGCAATGGCCTTGGCGTGCACTGAACCTCGTACTCCCGCGTTTGCCGCGAGCGGTCATGCGCCGGCTCGGCTGAAGGACGAATCGGCACTCCCACCCGCTGCCGCGGCCGCTGTCCGGGCGGTTCCCGCACGGTGAACTCACTCACAGTCGCCGACCCGGATCACTGTGAGATCTCACCAGCCGATCCGGGTTCCACACGTTAGCGGCCCACCCCTGGGGACGGATCGATACGCGATACGCACAGATCCGCCAGAGATATATTATTTGCTGATAGTTTACTCATTTCTGCAACCAGCAGTACCGAACACTCCCCATCGGCGGAACGCGCCATCCGGGCCGAGATGCGGGCCGACCAACCTCTAGTTACTGTCGGGTAGCATCACGATCCGTAGAAATTCAGTAAGTATCCGCAATCATTTGTCATGCCATTCCAGGAGGCGCGGCATGCCGCATTCTCGTTTCGAATCCCTTGGCGCGTATCTACCCGAAAAAAGGGTCACAACCGAAGAATTGATCGCACGGCTGGCAGTGCCACCCGCATTCGATCTCGAAAAGATCACTGGCGTACGCGAGCGCCGTGTACACGACACTCGACCGGAGTCCTACGAGGACTCCTTCACGCTGGCATCCAAGGCGCTGGACGACTGTATTTCCAGGTCACAGTACTCTACCTCGGAGATCGAGGTGATCATCTCCACCTCCATCACCCGCAGCAAGAACGCCACCAGAATGTATATGGAGCCGTCATTCGCCTCCGCGCTCGCCCGGCGAATCGGCGCCGACAAGGCAATAACATTCGACCTTTCCAATGCTTGCGCGGGAATGCTCAGCGGAACCTACATCCTGGACCGCATGATTCGTTCCGGCATTGTCCGAAATGGGATTGTGGTCAGCGGTGAGGCGATTACTCCGATCGCCGACACCGCCGTTTCGGAAATCTCCGATAAATACGATCTGCAATTCGCCTCACTCACCGTAGGCGATTCCGCGGCCGCGGTCGTGCTCGATCGTTCCGTCGACGAAGCCGACCGGATCGACTACGTCGAGCTCGTGACCGCCTCGGAGCATTCCCACCTGTGCCTGGGCATGCCCAGTGACAAGAGCTCCGGTGTCGCCCTCTACACGGACAACCGGAAGATGCACAACGAGGCCCGGTTCCTGCTGTGGACCGATACCCAGCGAATGTTCTTCGACAGGCGCGGCACCACATTCGCCGAGGAGAACTTCGACTTCATGATCCACCACCAGTTCGGCGCGGCGGCGATCCCGTTCATCAACGCCATCGCCGAACGTGAATTCGGCACGCCGATGCCGCCGGATCTCAATGTCATCGGTGACTACGGGAACACCTCCAGCACTTCGCATTTCATCGTTCTGCACGAGCACCTGCGCCGCGGAGAGATTCCCGGCGGGTCGAAACTGCTGATGGTTCCGGCCGCGTCCGGTGTGGTCGGCGGTTTCCTGTCCACCACGATTTCGTCTCTGAAGGTCTGAGGTATCGAGCATGGGCGTTCGCATCGCATCCACCGGAATCAGCCGCGCCGACGGCACATTCAGCATCGTCGAACACAGCGGGCGCGCCGCCCGGCGCAGCCTCGAGCGCGCCGGTGTGACGCCGGACCGGGTCGGTGTACTGATCAACGCGGGCATCTTCCGCGATTCCAACACCGTCGAACCGGCAGTGTCCGCGCTGATTCAGAAGGAGGCGGGGATCGGCTTGGACTACGGCTTCGGCGATCCGCGCACATTCTCGTTCGATCTGATGAACGGGGCGACGGGCGTTCTCAACGCGGTGCAGGTCGCGCAGTCGATCCTGGAGACCGCCGGGGCCGAGCACGTCCTGATCGTCTCCGGTGACACCCACCCCTCGCTCACCCGCTCGGCGGCCGACGACGAATTCCCTTACGCCACCGCGGGTGCGGCCATGCTGCTCGAGCACACCACCGAAGCGGTCGGATTCGGTGCCGTGCACACGGTTTCGGGTACCGGGGGCCCGGTGGTGGAGTCCTATGTCGACGTCGCCACCATGGGAACCGTCGGACGCGGGCTGATGACGGTCGAGCGGGAGCCCGGCTTCGAGGACCGGCTGCTCGAGGTCGCGTCCGAGGCGGGCCGCCGCGCCCTCGGCGAGGACGGCATCGACCTCGCCACCACGGTGCTGATCGCCTCCACACCGACACCGAAGTTCCCCGATCTGCTGGCCGGCGCGCTCGGCATCGGCGCGGTCCGCACACCCGATCTGACCGAGGGCGACCCGCACACCGCATCGCTCCCGCTGGCCTATGACCTCGCAGTACAGGAGGATTCGCTCGCCGGATTCACGACTGTGCTGTTCATCGCGGCGGGCGCCGGGCCGTCCGCGGCGGCCGCGGTGTACCGGCTGCCCGTCGCGGTCGGTGCGGTGGCGTGAGCGGAACCTACTGGCGCGCGATCGACCGGTTCCGTGAGGTCGTCGCGGCCGAGCCCGGCCGCACGGCGGTGTACTCCGCCGATGGCGGGTCCAGCGGGCTGCCGCACTACCGGCGGCTGAGCTACGCCGAACTCGATCGATGGTCCGACGCGATCGCCGAGCGGCTCACCGCCGCGGGCGTGGGGAGCGGGACCCGCACCATCGTGCTGGTGCTGCCCGGTTCCGAGCTGTACGCGATCATGCTGGGGCTGTTGAAGATCGGCGCGGTACCGGTCGTCATCGATCCGGGTATGGGACTGCGCCGGATGCTGCGCTGTCTGCAGGCCGCCGATGCCGAGGCATTCATCGGGATTCCGCAGGCGCACGCGGCGCGGGTAGTGTTCCGTCGCTACTTCCGCGGGGTGCGCGTTCCGGTCACCGTGGGGCGACGCTGGTTCTGGGGCGGAGCGCGACTGCACGCCTGGGGCCGCCGACCCGCCCGGACCGCGCCGGCGCGAACGCCGGCAGCCGATGACGACCTGCTGCTGATCGCGTTCACCACCGGCAGTACCGGCCCCGCCAAGGCCGTCGAGATGACCCACGGCAATCTGTCGGCGATGGTCGAGCAGGTGCACGCCGCCCGCGACCACGAGCTGCCGCACACCTCGCTGATCACACTGCCGCTGGTCGGCATCCTGGATCTGCTGCTCGGCTCGCAATGTGTACTGCCGCCGCTGATTCCGAGCAGAGTGGGTTCCACCGATCCGGCACAGGTGGCCGATGCGATCGGCCGGTTCGGGGTGCGCACACTGTTCGCCTCGCCGGCCCTGCTGATCCCACTGCTGCGCCACCTCGAGGACACCGGCACCCCACTGCCGACACTGCGCAGCATCTATTCCGGTGGCGCGCCGGTGCCCGACCGCTGTATCGCGGGCCTGCGGGCCGTGCTCCCCGATGATGTGCGCATCTACGCCGGATACGGCTCCACCGAGGCATTGCCGATGTCGATGATCGAATCGCGGGAACTACTGGACGGTCCCGCCGACCGCGCCCGCGGCGGATCCGGCACCTGTATCGGACGCCCCGCCGACCGCATCCGGGCACAGGTCGTGGCGATCACCGACGATCCGCTGCCCACCTGGTCACAGGTGCGGGAGCGGGCCGGAGAACTGGAGAACACCCGCGGCATCGGCGAACTCGTGGTGGCCGGGCCGAATGTCAGTACCCGATACTGGTGGCCCGCCGCGGCCAACGCCGCGGGCAAGATCACCGATGGCGAGACGATCTGGCACCGCACCGGCGATCTGGCCTGGATCGATGACGAGCAGCGAATCTGGTTCTGCGGCCGGAAATCTCAGCGCGTGCACACCACGAACGGGCCGATGTTCACCGTGCAGATCGAGCAGATCTTCAACGCCGTCGACGGGGTGGCGCGGACGGCGCTGGTCGGGGTGGGCGCCGCGGGAGCCCAGCACCCCGTGCTGTGCACGGAGCTGATCCCCGGCGCCGATCCGGATACCGTCGCGGCCGCGCTGCGAGTTCGCGGTGGCGAATCCGAGCTCACGGCCCCGATCTCGGAATTCCTGTTCCACCCCGATTTCCCGGTCGACATCCGGCACAACGCCAAGATCGGCCGGGAACAGCTGGCGCGGTGGGCGGCCGAGCGGCTGGCGAAGGAATCACGATGATCGTGAAAGTGCTTGTGCTGCGCACGATTCCGATCGTCGGATGGATATTCCTGTTCGCCGGTCCGGAGCGCGTCCCCGCAGGCCGGACGCTACGCCGGTGGCTGCGCGCGCTGTGGTGGATCGACGCGGCGCTGAGCGTGGGAGTGCACGCGGCGCAGATCCCCGCCGCGCTGCGAGCCGCCGAGGGCAGTGGGCGATCCCGGCCGCATACCGCCGTCATGACCCAGATCTTCGGGCTCACCTGGTGGCGAACCCAGGACAGGAGTACGCGATGAAGGCACTGGTCACCGGGGCATCCGGATTTCTCGGCGGTGCGCTGGTGCGCCGCCTGGTCGCCGCGGGCGGCCACGACGTGACGGTGCTGGCGCGCCGTACCAGCGACCTCAGCGGCCTCGACGGGCTGGACGGAGTGCGAGTCGTCTACGGCGATCTCACCGATCAGCGGTCACTGCGGCAGGCCTGCACCGGGGCCGAGGTGGTGTTCCACAGTGCCGCCCGCGTCGACGAGCGCGGCACCCGCGAACAGTTCTGGAACGAAAACGTCGGTGGCACCGAATATCTGCTGCGCGCCGCGCGCGAGGCAGGCGCGCGGCGATTCGTCTTCATCTCTAGTCCGAGTGCGCTGATGGATCGCGACGGCGGCGATCAGATCGACATCGACGAGTCGGTGCCGTATCCGCGCCGGTATCTGAATCTCTACTCCGAGACCAAAGCCGCCGCCGAACGAGCCGTACTGGCAGCCGACAGCACGGATTTCACGACCTGCGCGTTGCGACCCCGGGCAATCTGGGGCGCCGGTGACCGGTCCGGGCCGATCGTGCGACTGCTCGGCCGCACCGCGCAGGGCACACTCCCGGATCTGTCCTTCGGCCGCTCGGTACGGGCTTCGCTGTGCCACGTGGACAATGTCGTGCACGCCTGCCTCGGGGCCGCCGCATCCGATCGGGTGGGCGGCAGGGCCTACTTCGTCGCCGACGCGGAAAAGACCGATGTGTGGGCATTTCTGGCCGAGGTGGCCGGTGGACTCGGATATCCCGCGCCCAGCCGGCGACCCGATCCCCGGATACTCGCGATGGCGGTGTCGATGATCGAAACCGTCTGGCGCATACCGGCGATCGCACGGCGCTGGTCACCGCCGCTGTCACGGTATGTGGTGGCGCTGATGACCCGTACCGCGACCTACGACACCGGCGCGGCGGCAAGGGATTTCGGATACGCGCCGATCGTCGACCGCGACGGCGGGCTGGCCTCGTTCCTGTCCTGGCTCGAATCCGAGGGCGGTATCGAGCAACTCACCCGCGATCTGCGGTAACACGGTCAGGAGCCGATGATCATGAACACCGTCTTCCGGCGGCGAATCTCGCCCACCGAACGTATGTACTTCCCGATGCGCGATATGGCGCCGCCGTTCCTGATGCAACTGGCGATTCCCGGCGCGGGCACCCTCGACGCCGAGCGGTTGCGCCGCGCCGCGGCCACCGCCGCTGCTGTATGTCCCGGCGCCCGGCTGCGTCGAGACGGCCACTACTGGGTGGATACCGGGGTACCCCCGGCCGTACGCGAGATCACCGGCCACACACTGGATTACACGCATCTGGAATCGGATCCGGTACTGGGCTCGAGGATCGGCCCGACACCCGGGTCGACCTGCGAGATCCTGTTGCTGAGCGGCGATCCCACCACAGTGATCTTCCGGGTCTTCCACGGCGTCATGGACGGTATGGGCATGGTTCTGTGGACCCGCAACGTCCTGGCCGCCCTGCGCGGCGAGGAACCGCTGCCACTTCGCGATCCGATCGCCGACCGGGAGCTGGTTCGGCGCGTCGGAACCTCCGGCCGGCCGGCCGCGATGATCCCGCGATTCCGTTCGGCGACCGGGCACGGCCGCCAGGATCCGGGTGTCCCGCGACATCTGTTGCGGCACCGCACCATCGGCGCCACCGGTCCCGGCGCGGTGGCGCGGATTTCCGCAGTGCTGGCCGAGCATGCCGGTAGCACCTCGCGGATCATGGTGCCGGTCGATCTGCGCCGCCACGATCCTGAGCTGCGCTCCACCGCGAATCTGGCGCTGCCACTGTTCCTCGACATCCGCCCCGGACAAGACTGGCGGCTGGTCCGCGACCGGATGCGCGCGGACCTTCGGGCAGGCACCGAGCTCAATCAGATGGCATCGAGCGCCATCGCGAATGCGCCGCACGCGGTCGGCCGCACCATCCTTCGCACCACGAACGCACTCGGTGCACGCTACGGCCGCAATCTCGCCTCGGCGACGGTCTCGCACATGGGCCGCTTCGACCTCGCCGAGCTCGCCGTCCCCGGCTGGTCGCCCACCTCGGTGTTCGTCCTGCCACAGCACAGCGTGGCGATGCCACTGCTGTTCGCGATGGTGGAATCGGGCGGGCAAACCGAGCTCACCGTGTCGGCGCGCAACGGGCGCGGTATCGAACAGCGACTCGAGGAACTGCTGGATCGGATAGCCGAAACATTGGAATCCGAACTACCGCAGTCCGATTCGGCCGTGGCATGACCCGCTGGGCACGGCTGGTCGGAACCCGACCGAAGCTGGTGCTGCTGCCTGCGATCGGAATCGCGGTGCTGTTCGGCCTGTTCGGCGCCGATGTCCAGAATCGGGTGAGCGCGGCCGGATTCGCCGATCCCGGCAGTGAATCCGCACAGGTCGATCGAGTGATCACCGGTGAACTGGGGCGGCAGAACCCCGATGTGATCGCCATCTACACCGCGCCCGACGGGCAGAGCCTCGACACGCTCGGGCCGGGGGTCCGCGCTGCGGTCGATCGTATCGACCCGGCGCTGCTGGACCAGCCCGTGCAGACGTATTGGACCACCGGGCCACCGCGGAAGGCACTGTTGCGGTCGGCCGACGGGCGGCAGGGGCTCGCCGTCGTCTTCGCGGCGGGTGACGACAATCAGCGCATCGCGGCCTATCACGACATCGCCGCGGCACTGCGCATTCCGGGGGTCGCTGTCCGGTTCACCGGATACAGCGCGCTGGCCGACGAGATCGACACCCAGTCACGGCACGACCTCGTCTTCGCCGAATCGCTGTCGTTGCCGGTCACCTTGGCGATTCTGGTGCTGGTCTTCGGTGGTGTCGTCGCGGCGGGTCTGCCGCTGCTCGTCGGCATCCTGGCGGTGGGGGGGTCACTCGGCGCGGTCGGCGTGCTCACGCATTTCACCGAGGTGAGTGTGTTCGCGGAGAATGTGGCCTCGCTGCTGGGACTCGGATTGGCCATCGACTACGGGCTTTTCGTGGTCACCCGCTACCGCGAGGAACTCGTCGCCGGCGCCGCGGCACCGGATGCCGTGGCACGCACTCTGACGACGGCCGGGCGCACCATCGGCTTCTCGGCGCTGCTGCTGGCGTGTGCCTTCGCCGGAACGTTCGTCTTCCCGCAGGCGGTATTGCGCTCCCTGGGTTTCGGTGCGATCGCGGCGGTATTACTGGCGGCCGGACTATCGCTGACGGTGTTGCCCGCGACCCTGGTTCTGCTCGGTCCGCGCATCGGTGCGTGGAGCTTGCGGCGCGACGCCTTCGAGCGCGGGCAACACCGGGCCGAACGCTGGTGGGGCCGGATCGTGGACGCCGTGATCCGGCGGCCCGGCACCGTCGCGGTGGCGGTCGGCGGCTTGCTGCTGGTTCTGGCGACCCCACTGCTCGGTGTGCGGCTGGGCGATGTCGATCACACGGCGTTGCCTGCGGGCAACGCGGTGCGCGCCGGTGTCGACGAACTCGCCGCGCGGTTCCCGGCGGCCGGCAGCGGCGCCGGCGTTCTGCTGCGCGGCGACGGCGCACCGCCGAATTCCGCGCCCACCGCCGCGGTGTCGAAGGCGATCGGCGCGGTGCCGGGAGTCCACGACGTCACGCGCCTGGCGACGGTGAACGACGCGGTGGTCCTGCACATCGCGCTCGACGACCCCGACCGCTCCCCCGCCGCGACCGAAACCGTCACGCGCATCCGCGATCTCGACCTGCCTGCGGGGGTCGGGATGCAGGTCGGCGGTGATACCGCGGCGACCGTGGACAGCGTCTCGGCCATCACCTCCCGGATGCCGCTGATGGTCGCGGTGATGGTGCTCGCCACCGTGATCCTGCTGGGCGCGGCGTTCCGCTCGGCGGTGCTGCCGCTGAAGGCGGTACTGCTGGCCGCGTTGAGCCTCGGGGCGACCTTCGGCATCCTGACCTGGATCTTCTGCGAGGGTCACCTGGCGGGAATGCTGCATGTCGGTGTGGGACCGATGTCGGCGGGAATGATGGTGCTGATTATCGCGGTGGTGTTCGGGCTGTCCACCGACTACGAGGTATTCCTGCTCTCGCGCATGGTGGAAGCCCGACGCGCCGGAGCGGATACCGCTGCGGCGGTGCGCGACGGGACCGTGCGCACGGCACGGGTGATCACCTCTGCCGCAACACTTCTGGTGTTCATCACCGGCGCCTTCACACTGTCACCACTCACTCCCATGCGGTTCCTCGGACTGGGCATGATCCTGGCGCTGATCATCGACGCCACCCTGGTCCGGATGCTGCTGGTGCCGGCGCTGGTGACCGTGATGGGACCGGTGAACTGGTGGCCGATGCGGCCGGTCGCGCGCGACCGTTACCCGGAAGGTAATGGACTGCGCACATCGGTGCGGGCAAGCTCGACCCATGAGTGAGAGCGCGTCGCCGACCGACGTCGAGGGAACCCAGCTTTTCCACAGCACGATGCCGTTCACCGCGAAACTCGGTGTCGAGGTGCTCGAGCACGGGCCGAAACTGGTGCGCAGCCGCCTGGCCTGGGACGAGAGTCTGTGTACACTGGGCGGTGCGATGCACGGCGGGGCATTGATGTCGCTGGCCGATGCGACGGGCGCGGTCTGCGCGTACCTGAATCTGCCCGAGGGCAAACAGGGCACCACGACCGTGGAGTCGAAAACCAACTTCCTGCGCGCGGTGCGGTCCGGACACGCGGTGGCCACCGCTACTCCCCTGCACGCCGGGCGCAGTTTCATCGTGGTGGAGACCGAGATCCACGACGATGCCGGCAAACTCGTCGGCAAGGTCACCCAGACCCAAGCGGTGCTGTGAGAGCCATCCGCCCGAGATTGCGACGGGTGGCGATGGACTCCACGACCGCGTCCATCTCCGCCCAGGCGTGTACCCGCACCTGAGGGTCGATCACCTTCTCGCCCAGTAGTTTCCACAGCCGGGCACGATCGGCGGCAATCACCTCCGGCCGCGTTCGGGCCGGGAGCGCCATCGAGAATCCGGTGACCGTCTTCAGCCCGCCCAGCAATGTGGAGGTATCCACCGCGCCGCCACCGGCACTGAAGGCGACCAGGGTGCCCTGTGGGGCGAGGATGTCCACACCGCGCTGGACGAGTTCACCACCGACTCCGTCCAGGACGATGTCGATCCCCTCGGGCCACGACCCGTCGTAGGTCAGCGCTCGATCGGCGCCGCACCCGGTCACGAAGTCGAACTTGTCCGCCGAACCGACCGCGGCGATCACCTCGGACGCACCGTCCACCCGAGCGAGTTGCAGGGCCAGATGCCCGGATCCGCTCGCGGCGCCGGTGATCAGCACCGACTTCCCCGCCACCGATCCCGCCGCCCGCAGCGCCCCCAGCGCGACCAGCCCGCCACGCACCAGCGCCAGCGCGGCCGCCGCATCCACCCCCTCGGGGATCTCGGCGATCAGTGCCGTTGCGGCACAGACGTATTCGGCATATACCGACTCGAACACCAGACCGGCGACCCGGGCACCGATCCACGCCTCGCCGGCACCGGGTCCGGCCGCGACGACCGTTCCGACCATCTCACCGCCGGGATCGGCCGCGGCGTCGGCGCGGAGCATGCGCACCGACCCGATGCCGACACCGGTCAATTCGGTGCGGACAAGCAGTTGTCCTGATCCCGGTTGTGGCCGCGGCGCCTCGACGATGCGGGAGCCGGGCAGGCGATCGGCTCGGGCCGAGAACTGAATTGCGCGCACTGACAGTGCCTTTCGATCTGGGCGGCCGAGGACCGCGGACGTTCGGGAGCGGGGGCGCGATCAGCAGCTGTTACGGGGCAACATGACAACCTCCTTTCTTACGACGGACGTAACATTAGGTCGGTACGACAAAGTACGTCAAGGTGATTTTTATGTCGGTGGTAATATTCTCGCGTGATCAGCACCGCACCGGGGCTCCGGGAAACGAAAAAACAGCAGACCCGCCAGGAGATCTCCGATACCGCGACCCGCCTGTTCATCGAGCGCGGCTTCGAGTCGACCACGATCGCGGAGATTGCCGATGCCGCCCGCGTAGCGAAGAAGACCGTCACCAACTACTTCCCGCGCAAGGAAGATCTGGCGCTGGATCACCACGAACGTTTCGTCGGCGTCCTCGCCGAAGCGGTCGAGTCCCGCGCCGACGGCGAGTCGGCACTCACGGCCCTGCGGCAGCGATTCCGCGCCGCCGCGGCCACGTACTCCGCCGACGCCGGATTCTCGGGTCCCGATTTCAGCCGCATGCTCGCCGACAGCCCCACCCTCACCGCACGGTTGCGCGAGCTGCACGAACTGCGCGAACAAGCCCTGGCAGCGGCCCTTCCCGGCGACGAACTGCTGCGCCGGACGGCGGCCGCGCAGCTGGGCGCGGCCTGCCGGCTCCTCTTCGACCGGATTCAGGAACTACAGCTGCGCGGCGAATCACGACGCCGCGTCACAGCAACCGTCCTCGCCGAGGCGGAACGGATCTTCGACCTACTGGAACCGGCCCTCGGCGATTACGGCGTGCGCGGCGAATCAGAGTGACCGCAGTCGCGGCACCAACTCCGCCGCCCGTTCGGTGTACTCCACCGGATCCCGGTCCGGCATAATGTCGAACTGCGTGATCCCCAGGGCCGCATAGCGTTCCGCGTCCGCGATGAAGGCGTCCGGATCGTCGACGACCGGGCCGAGATAGGTCGCGGTCTTGCGGATGGCATCGAAATCACGCCCTTCGGCCGCGCAATGCGCCCGCAGCACATCGAGTTTGTGCGCCACGTCCTCCGGCGTGGAGGCGAACAGATTGCACGCGTCAGCATAACGGGCGACGAACAGCAACGTCTTCTTCTCACCGCCGCCGCCGATCAGGATCGGCGGGCGCGGCCGGGTCAAAGGTGCGGGGACGCAGAGGGTTTCGGCGAGATGATAGTACTTGCCGGCGTACGGGCCATTGTCGTCGCTCCACATCTGCAGGCAGATCCGCAGAGTCTCCTCGAGCCGTTCGAACCGCTCCCCCATCGGCACCAGCGGCACACCGAGTCCACGCTGCTCCCGCTCGTACCAGGAGGCGCCGATACCGAGCTGCCCGCGACCGCCCGACAGCACATCGAGCGTGGTGACGATCTTGGCCAGCAAACCCGGATGCCGGTACATCACACCGGTCACCAGCACCGACAATCGCAGCCGCTCGGTCAGCGCGGCGACATAACCGAGCGTGGTGTACGCCTCCAGCATCGGCTCCTCGGCCGATCCGTGCATCTCCATCTGGAAGTAGTGGTCCATGACGGTGAACTCGACGAAACCCGCCTGCTCCGCGATGCGGGCACTGTCGGCGATGGATCCCGCCGTACGAGCCGGATCGGCGGGAGTCGAGAAATTCCAGTAGTGCAGGCTCAGATCCATAACGCCTCGATTCTGCGCAGCAGTGGACGAATGATGATCCCAGCACTCACCTTATCGCCGACGCCGCGCGAACGCCCCGGACAGGCCACCTCGGGGCCGCCCGCTCTGCTGTACGCGGTGTGGACGTCCGGCGACAGCAGGAACACGCGAAACCCCGGTCAGCGGACCGGTCAGGGTCGCGGGCTGTCCGGGATCGCCGTAGACCACCGCCGCCGCGGCGGGCAGATCCGCTCCACCGGATGGCCCCATCCGTCCAGCAACGTAACTCGTTCGATACTGGTTAATCATCCGCTACTTGACCTGCTGGACTTATTCTGCCCACATGACAACCAGCAAAGAAGGAGTTCAGTTAGGGCCACTGCATCAACTGGCCCGTGGCGCATGGCAATCGTTGCTGGTCATCGGCCTGCTGTCGGTGATCGTCGGCATCATTGTGCTCATCTGGCCCGGTCCGACACTTGCCGTGATCGGGGTCTTGTTCGGCATCTACCTGCTGATCTCCGGAATCCTGCAGCTGGTCGCCGCATTCGGACCGCACGTCAGCACCGGATATCGGGTGCTGGCCCTCATCAGCGGCGTCCTGTCGTTCATTCTGGCCTTCTTCGCCTTCCGCAGTATCGGCAACTCGCTGATACTGCTGGGACTGTGGATCGGCATCAGCTGGCTGTTCCGCGGTATCGCCGCGATGGTCGCCGGAGCCGAGGCACCGCATGGCGTTCCGGGACGCGGCTGGTCGATCTTCTTCGGCGTCATGCTGCTGATCGGCGGTATCGCCCTGGTGATCTGGCCCATCCACTCGATCACGGTGCTGGCACTGGTGGTGGGCTGGTGGCTGATCTTCATGGGCGTGATGGAGGTCGTCTACGCGTTCGAGGTCCGGAGCGTGGCCAAGAAGACGCCGGCCGATATCTAGCCGTCGGCGTCACCGTCATCCGCCCCGGGCCGAAACGCCTGGGGCGGAGTCATATCCGCGTTATTCGTCCCGCGGGTAATACCCGCGAAATCGCGAATCACACGATATTGCCCCGGTGAGGTGAACATCGGCACAGGTGCCTGCGCATCGGTGCCGTCCCTTGTTACCGTCGGGTCCCCATTCCGGTTGCCCGCAAGGAGATTTCACCATGGGTATCATCACGATGATCATCATCGGCCTGATCGCCGGCGCCGTCGCTCGCCTCCTGGTCCCCGGCAAGGAGAACTTCGGCTGGATCCTGACCATTGTGCTGGGCATCGTCGGCGGTTACGTCGGCGGCACGCTGGGCAGTCTGGTCTTCGCGCCGCACAAGTTCAGCGTGCATCCGCCGGTGCAGCACACCTTCCTGGGCGCGATCGTCGGCGCGGTGGTCATTCTGATCCTCTACAAGGCGGTTCGCGGCCGCGCCTGAGTTCGTGGATACGCCCCGGCCCCGCACGGCACCTGCGGCGGGGTCAGGGGCGGCACACCTGCGAGTGCGAATCACCGCCGATCTGTGAGAAGATGCCACGCGGGAAGAGGATCCCGTAGAGCGAGATATCCAGTGAGCACACGTACGCGTTGGCATAGGCCCCGTCGGCGGAGAACTTCGCCACATCGGACAGGATTCCCGGCAGATCGATCGCCGTCTGATCCAGTTTGGCGCCGTTGTTCAGCAGCAGGGTCAGCGCATCGTGAGTGGAATTCTGCACCGGCACGAGCTTCGGCTGCACCTGGGCGACCATGGCCACCAAACTGTTGGTGGCGTGCGCGATCTGGGTCGTCGACGCCAGCAGCGACTGCCCCTGGTCGTACAGTCCGCCGATCAAAGCCCGAGTCTGGGTGATGAGGGTTTCCAATTCGTCGCCGCGTTTGGCCAGTCCCGACATCACACCGGACAGATTCGTGATGATGTCGCCGAGAATCGCGTCCCGACGCTGAAAGTCCGTGGCCAGCGCCGCGGCTTGGGTGATGAAGGTGGACAACGAGACCCCGTCGCCCTGCAGCGCCTGGATCAACGTCGTGGACAGATCGTTGACCTGTTCGGGCGCCAGGTTCTCGAACAGCGGCTGAAAGCCGTTGAGGAAGGCTGAGATGTCGAAGGAGGGCTCGGTCCGCTCCAGCGGGATCCGGCTACCGGCGGCCATGATGCGCGAACCGGGATCGGTGCCCGGCGCCAGGGCGAGATATCGCTGCCCGATCAGGTTCTGATAGCGGACCAGCGCCTTGGTGTCGGTGTGCAACGACTGATCGCGCTGGACCATGAAACTCACCCTGGCGAGTGATTTGTTGGTCTTCGGGTCCTGATCCAGGTCGATCGCGGTGATCTTGCCGACCCGGACGCCCGCGATGCGTACATCGTCGTTGGGGCGCAACCCCAGTACATCGCTGAAGATCGCCGAGTACTTGTCCACCGGACCGTTCACCGTGCGCGCCAGGGTATTCCAGATCACCACCGTGACCAGGACCGACACGATCGCGAAAATGCCGAAGCCGATCGCCGGCCTACGGATGCTCATCACGCCTCCTGTGCTCTGCGGAACACCCGCACCCGGTCGGCATCGCAAGCAGCTGCGCAAGGATCACTCACGATGCCTCCTGTGTCTTGCGGGACACCCGCACCCGGTGAACCCCGGCCATGACTGCGCTGAACGCAGGCACTGTAGCCGTTCGCTATGGGATGTGATTCGCGCCACGCCGACCGGATATGACAACAGCCCGGCGCGGATGCGCCGGGCTGTTGTTCAGGAGGTGGTACGTAGGAGGAGGTACCGGAGCCGATCAGTTCAGAATGGCTCCGTTGGGCTGTCCGCTATTTGGCGGAGCGCGCACGCTTGCGCTCGGCCCGCAGTTCGGCGAGTTCCTGTTCGAGAGTGTCCGCGATGCGGAACTGGCCGGTGTCGTAGTCGCTCAGCGGATCCGAGTCGTCGTCGATCGCATCGGCGACCTTCGACGATTTGCTCTTCTTGCCGTCCGCGGCCTCATCGGCGGAGTCGGTCCGCACACTGGACGTCTTGGGAGTCCAGATATCGGGCTCGACGACCGGGTCGACGGTTTCCACGTGCGAGGACTCCTTGGCGGCCGGTTCGGCGGGCGCGGTATCGGAGGCGCCCGGCAGTGCCGCCATCGGAGCAGCGGTGGGACGGGTGTCGGGTGCCGACTGCCGGATAAAGCTGACGAAGGTCGGCATACTGCGACGGATCTGCTCGGCGGGGTCGGGCAGATCCCGGATCTGGTCGGTGGCCTGGGTGATGGCCTGGCCGTAGCGCTGGCTGGCAGCATCGTGCACCAGCAACGCGACACCGATCATCACCGGCGCGACCGCGTGGACACCGACGTTGTACCAGTCACCATCGCGCAGGTACGGGTACGTGTTCAGGCCGACGGTCAATGCCAGCAGGGCCAGTTCGGCCATCGCGACCTGACGGCGGCTGTGCAGGATGCCCCATTCGGCGACCTTGTTGGTGCCGATCATGATGATGACCAGACAGACGCTGATCATGGCTTCGAGCAGATAGCTGAACCAGTACAGCGGATCGCTGGGTCCGCCGGGCGCGATGTTGTGCTGAACGTTGACGGCCGACCACAGCATGCCTGCCATGACGACGCCTGCGAGCGCACGCATCGACCAGGCGCGATGGCGGTATAGGGAGGCCAGTTTGGCATGCGGGCTGGATTCTCGTCGCTGCGCCGCAATCGCCTTGCGGGCCATCAACAGATCTCGCATATCGGCCTTCGCGATCGCTTCGGAGGTCTGCCTGGCGCGGTCGGATGTCGACGCCGCCGCCTGTACATTTTTCCAGCGCTGTTCGCGCTCCTGCTCACGGATCTTCTCCGCGAGGTCGCGCTCGGCATGGAGCTCGCCCTCCGAAAGAGCCTCGGTCAGCGCAGGATCGAATTGGTACGCAAGCCGCCCGCGGGCCTTTTCGACCCGTCGCGCGAGCTGCCTGACCTCATCTTCTCCGGGGTGTTCGACGGTCAACTAGACCACCGCCAGGTGAGAAACGGTGGCCGGCAAGTGTTCACGAAGTGGGAACGGCACATGCCATTCATAGCCGATGAACCACCATCTGCGAAACTGCAGATTTGCCGTATTGCCAGACTATTCGGCGTGTCGCGTACGCCACGCCGAGTCGGCGTGTCGCAATGGGGCTGCAACGCAGTGAATTTCGCCGGATTCAGGCGGCGACGGCGTGCGACAGCGCATGGCGTACTTCGTCCGGATCGTCGACATCCACCACGATTCGCGTGAATTCGGTGCCGCGCAACTCGATCCGCACCCCGCGACCGTCGAAGCGGGTGTCCCAGAATTCCTTGCGGCCCTTGCCCCGGAAGACGCCGGCCGCGATCACACCGGGCAGGAAGGTGCCGGGCGCACGCATCCACGGCGGCCGCCGATCCACTTCGGCGGGCGCGATCGCGACGATGTCGGACAGGTCGAAACGAACCCGCTCGCACAACGCCAGCAGCCGGTGCGTACCCCGCACGTGAACGGTGACCGTGGTACCCGTGACCTCGATATCGACCATCGCAGACCCCATCTCGCCGAGTTCCCTCGGGATCCATGGTGCCGCGCGGGCCTGACGGCAAACTGTGCCGATCCTATGATTTTCCTCAGATTCGAATCGGCCGCTACCGGACGCGATCGGCGAGAATTCGCTCCTCGACCCGGCGGGTCAGCGCACGAACCCGCTCGTCGGCAGTGAGCTTGCGATCCAGCACCACGTTCACTGCCCCGCGCAGCAGGGCGTAGGGCTCCCAGCCGGCGGGCGCTATCGCCCGCGGGGCCCGGCGCTCCACGGCACCGGCGATGACCTCTGCGGCCTGCCGGGCGGTGATGCGCTGATCGAGCGGCCAGGGCAGCAGCGAGCCGATCTCGGCGCCCAGTTCGTCCTCGTCGAGCATGCCGTGGGTCATGGCCGTCTCCACCACACCGAAATAGGCGATCCCGGCCGTGGCGCCGGTGCCGCCCAGCTCGACCCGCAGCGCGCGGCCCAGCTGTTCCACACCGGCCTTGCTGACCATGTAGGGCGACCCGCCCATTCCCGGGGCGAAGGCCGCACACGAGGACACCACGACGACATGACCACTGTTGGCGATGACATCGTCGAGTGCGGGCTGAATGGTATTGAAGGCGCCCGTGAGGTTGATCGCGATGACCCGGTCGAAATCCTCCGGATCCATCAGCCGGATGGTGGCCGGGCGCGGCACCACGCCGGCGTTGGCGATCACCACGTCGATCCGGCCGAAGTTCTCGCGCACCTGGCCGATCGCCAGGCGCACACCCTCCCGGTCGGCGACGTCGACGCCCACCGCGACCGCCCGGATACCCAGCGCGGCCGCACGCGCGCGAGCGGCGTCGGCGTCGATATCGAACAGCGCCACATAGGCGCCGCGGTCGTAGAGCAGCCGGGCCAGCTCGTAGCCGATTCCGGCCGCGCCCCCGGTGATCACCACAACCTTGTCGCGCGGATCGAGTCGCTCGGTCCCGCCGAGCACCGGCGACAGCAGCGAGCGCACCATATCGAACGTGTCTGTGATCATCGGATACTGCTCATCTCCGCGGCGGGCTTCGGGGATCGGGACATCAGATAGGACTGCGCGTCGAATGTCGCGACACGACGACGATATTCGAAGCTCCAGTTCGGATACAGACCGGCGTTCTCGCCCTTGTCGTTGGTGTAGTAGCTGTCGCAGCCACCACCCAGCCAGACCGTTTCGCGACTACGGTCCCGCATCTCGTCGAGGAATTGCCGCTGCACGCCGGGGCGGACCTCGACCCGGTCGATACCGTTGTCGCGCAACGTCTTCAGCGCGTCGACGATGTAGGCGATCTGTGATTCGATCATGAAGATCGCGGACTGGTTCCCCGCGGCGCCGAACGGGCCCAGGGTCAGGAACATATTGGGGAACCCGGCGATCGCGGCGCCGAGATAGCTGCTGGGCCGGCGGCGATAGTGGTCGGCCACCGACAGTCCTCCGACACCCACGATCCGGTCGTAGAGCTCGGGAATGGCCCCGAATCCGGTACCCCACACGATGGTGTCGACCGGGTACTCCGCACCGTCGGTGGTGACGATCGATTCCGGGCGGATCTCGGCGATAGACGAGGTCACGACCTCGACATTGTCGCGGGTGAGCGCCGGGTAGTAGGCATCGGAGAAAATCGCGCGCTTACAGCCGATCATGTAGTCGGGGGTGAGTTTGCGCCGCAGCCCCGGATCGCGTACCTGGCGGCGCAGCTGCAGCCCGGACAGTGCCTGGAACGGATGCCGGAATCGGCGATCCACGAAACCGACCAGCCCGAAACTCTCGATGCCCGCGTAGTAGGCCCCGCGCAGGGCGGTGCCCAGGGCCGGGATCCGGCGCAGCAGCGCGCGTTCCAGGCCCAGGGTGGGCCGGTCCAGCCGGGACACGATCCACGGCGCGGAGCGCTGGAAGACCGTGAGCCGCTCGGCTTTCGGCGCGATCTCCGGAATGAACTGCACCGCGGAGGCGCCTGTGCCGATGACCGCGATCCGCTCGCCGGTGAGATCGTGGCCGTGATCCCAGTGCAGCGAGTGGAACTGGGCGCCGCGGAAACTCTCCCGGCCCGGCATATTCGGGATCTTGGCCTCGCTGAACGGGCCGACCGCCGAGATCAGCACATCGGCGCTGATCACACCGCTGTCGGTCCGGATGATCCAGCGCCGCTCGGATTCCTCCCATTCCGCCCGCCGCACGTCGGCGCCGAACCGCATATGCCGCACCGCGTCGTGGTTCTCGGCCACACCCCGCAGGTAGCCGAGGATCTCCGGCTGCCGGCCGTAGGTGCGCGACCACTCCGGATTGGGCGCGAAAGAATAGGAGTACAGGTGCGAGGGCACATCGCACGCGCACCCGGGATAGGTATTGGCCTGCCAGGTGCCGCCGAGGTCTTCGGCGCGCTCGAGGATGAGGAAATCCTCGAATCCGGCCGCGCGCAAGGACACGGCGAGTCCGATTCCGGCGATTCCGGCGCCGATCACCGCGATCGGAGTGTGTTCGGCAGGTGCGCTGTCGGATACTGCCATCGTCGGATTCCTTTCGGTGCGGGCGTCATTGCCCGAAGCAGCGGGGTGCACGCGGCACCGGGAGCTCACAAATCGAGTTCGAGAGTGTCGCCCGCCGCGCGCGATACGCAGGTGAGCATGGTGGTTTCGCGTTCGGCGGCGGTCAGGCGCCGATCCCGGTGGTCGACCTCGCCGGCGCGCACGGTCACCGCGCAGGTGCCGCAGAAGCCCTGACGGCACGAGTACGGGGCATCCGGCAGCACGCGGCCGATGGCCGCGAGCGCCGATTCGCCGGCGGCGACCTCGACACCGAGGCCGCTGCGCCGCAATTCGATCCGGAAGGGCCGGCCGTGCTGCACGGGCGGCGGTGAGAAACGCTCGGTGTGCAGGGAGACGGTCGGGTCCTGGGCAGCCCGGGCGCGGTGGGCGGCGGCCATCAGCGGCGGCGGACCACAGACGTAGACGGCGGCACCGTGTGGGACATCGGAAAGCAGCTCACCGATGTCGGCTACGCCGTTTTCGTCGTCGGGCAGGACGTCGAGGCGGCCACCGCGCCGGGCCGACAGCTCGTCCAGGAAGGGCATGCTGTCGCGGCTGCGACCCAGATAGATCAGCCGCCAGTCGATTCCGCGCCGCTGCGCGTCGGCGACCATGGGCAGCAGCGGCGTGATGCCGATACCGCCGGCGACGAATACGTAGTGCGGCGCGCCGATATAGGGGAAGGCATTGCGCGGCCCGCGTACCCGCAGCCGGTCCCCCACCGCCGCGGTGCGATGGATCTCGTCGGATCCGCCGTCGCCGCCGGGCAGATGCCGCACCGCGATGCGATAGCTGCTGCGGTCGGCCGGATCGCCGTTGAGCGAGTACTGGCGTTGCCGGCCGGACGGCAGCACCAGATCGATATGAGCGCCGGGAATCCAGCTCGGCAGCGGCCGCCGATAGGGCGCGACGAGGGTCAGCACGACCACGTCACCGGCCTGCACCCGACGGTCGGCGACGATCATTTCCCGTTCGAAGCCGCTGCGCCGCACCGGATTCGGTCCCGGCAGCACACTGTTCGCCGCTTGGGCGGTGACGGTGCGCTTGTATACGTCGAATACCGCCCCGAGCGCCCGTATCGGCAGCGGCGGCTCGTAGACCGACCGGATCCCGGCCGGCTCCACCGTCGTCGTGCTCACTTCTCGCCCGCCCGGGCGGCCGGAGACTGGGCGAGATAGCGCAGCGCGTTGTCCATGCTGCCGAGCTGGGAGGGATGGAATCCCGGGCGCAGATAGCGCGGGATCTCGGTGAGGAAGGTCGACATCTTGGGGACGACGCCGCGCACGGAGGCGCTGAGCAGCTGCATCGGCCAGAATCGCCCCTTGACGGGTTCGGGATCCTTGCCGAACAGATACCCGCCGGCGATCACGAACAACACCAGCAGCGACGAACTCGCGACCACGGCCGTGCGGGCCTTGCGCAGATATCCGCCGTCGACGTGCATATAGGCGTCGTAGACCACGCTGCGATGCTCGACCTCCTCCGCGCCGTGCCAGCGGATCAGGTCCAGCATCGCCGGATGCATGTCCTTGGCCTCGAGTACATCGTTGGTGAGCAGCCACTCGCCGATGACGGCGGTGTAGTGCTCCATCCCGGCGAACAGCCCCAGCCGCTCGCACAGCCATTCGTATTTCGCGCGACCGGTCAGGCCGTGGTCGCCGAGCATCCGGTCGACCAGCCAGCCCACCGACTCGACCATCGGGCCGACATCGAGGCCGATGGCCTCCAGATGGCGGCGGGCCTGCGCGTGCGAGCTCGCGTGCTGATTCTCCTGCCCGATGAAACCCTGCACCTCTTCGCGCAGACGGACATCATTGATATAGGGCAGCGCCTCGGCCAGTGCGGCCGCCATGGCCCGCTCACCTTCCGGGAGCACCAGATGCATCACGTTGATGATGTGGGTGGCCATCACCTCGCCCGGGATGTAGTGCATCGGGACCGAGCCGAAATCGAACCGCACATCGCGCGCCCTGATCGCGTGGGCTTGGTCGTCGTAGACCGAGGTGTTCATAGGTGCGTCCTTGCATCTGATCGAAGCGATATCTCGACACTATTGTTGACATCAGCAGATGTCAACAACGGGCGATGTCGGAAATCGTGATATTTTCCGGCCCCGGTACCATCGCGACCATGGCCGATTCGCCGCATACCCCGAAGACGGGCAGCCGACCGTGGCGCGGACGCGAACCGGCCGACCGCATCGCATCTCGCCGGAAGCAGTTGACGCAGGCCTGCTTCGAGCTCATGGCCGGCATCGGCGCGGCCGACACATTGATGCGCGGAGTATGCCGACAAGCGGGACTCACCGAACGTTATTTCTACGAGAGTTTCGCCAATCTCGACGATCTGATGACCACCGTCCTCGAGAACACCGTCCAGCAGTGCCGGGATCACCTGCTCGCGGCACTCGCGAACGCACCCGAGGATCGGGATCTGCTCTTCGGACATGTCGTGCGCGCGTTCACCGATTTCCTCACCGAGGATCCGCGCCGCGGCCGCATCCTGTTCGTGGAATCACTGGGCACCCCGGCGCTGACCCGGCGCGGCAACGAACTCGTCGCGATGATCACCGGGCCGATCGCCGCGGTGCTCGCCGCCGACGACACCGACAACCCCACACCGGACGAACTCGACGCCACACTCAACGCGATGGCGATATTCGGCGCCCTCGCCTACTGCTATCGCCCGTATCTGATCGGGGAGATCGAGATCGATCGAGAGCGCTTCGACAATCACGCGGCCGCCGTCATCCGGAAGCTGAGCGAGGTGCGGTCAGCGCCGGTCCCCCGCTGAATCCGGCCTGCCCCGCTCCCCCTCACACCCCGTACGAGCCGCGGGCGCACCTTGCCTCACCCAACCTTCCGTAGTAGCGTCCAGACACGTGTCCATCACGGATGGATCCGGGATTGCGGAAGGATTTCTCATGACGTTGGTCAAGCCGCGGCAGGTCTCCGGGGGCGAGCACGAGCACGGCCACCTCGAAGAGTTCCGCACCGATCCGATCGCTCTGATGGCGCGGGTACGCACCGAATGCGGTGATGTCGGCTCGTTCCGTCTGGCCGACAAGGACGTGATCCTGCTGTCGGGGTCCGAAGCGAACGAATTCTTCTTCCGGTCCGCCGACGAGGATCTCGACCAGGGCTCCGCCTACCCGTTCATGAAGCCGATCTTCGGTGACGGCGTGGTGTTCGACGCCAGCCCCGAGCGTCGCAAGGAGATGCTGCACAACCAGGCGCTGCGCGGGGAGCACATGCGCGGGCACGCGGAAACCATTGCCCGCGAGGTGTATCGGATCGTCGAACGCTGGGACGACGAGGGCGAGATTGATCTGCTCGAATTCTTCGCCGAGCTGACCATCTACACCTCCTCGTCCTGCCTCATCGGCAAGAAGTTCCGCGAGGAACTCGACGACCGGTTCGCCCACCTCTACCACGAACTCGAGCGCGGTACCGACGCGCTGTGCTACGTCGACCCCTACGCCCCGATCGAAAGCTTCCGCATCCGCGATGAGGCTCGCGCGCAGCTGGTCGAGCTGGTGCAGGGCATCATGGACGGCCGCATCGCGAATCCGCCGCAGGGCAAAGAAGATCGCGACATGCTCGACGTGCTGGTCTCCATTCGCGACGAACAGGGCGAACTGCGATTCTCGGCCAGTGAGATCACCGGCATCTTCATCTCGATGATGTTCGCCGGGCATCACACCACCTCCGGCACCGCGTCGTGGGCGGTCATCGAACTGCTGCGCAATCCGGAGATCCTCGCCGATGTCGTCGGCGAGCTCAACGAGCTCTACGCCGACGGACAGGATGTCAGCTTCCACGCGCTGCGCCAGATCCCGCAGCTGGAGGCGACGCTGAAGGAGACGCTGCGGCTGCATCCGCCGCTGATCATCCTGATGCGGATCGCGCAGGGCGAATTCGAGGTGTGTGGCAACAAGATCGAGCCGGGCGATATGGTCGCGGCCACCCCGGCCATCTCCAACCGGATCGCCGAGGACTTCCCCGAGCCGGACCGCTTCGATCCGGGCCGCTACATCGACCCGAACCAGGCCGATCTGATCAACCGCTGGACCTGGATTCCGTTCGGTGCCGGCCGGCACCGCTGCGTGGGCGCGGCCTTCGCTCTCATGCAGCTCAAGGCGATCTTCTCGATTCTGCTGCGGGACTGGGAATTCGAGATGGCGCAGCCGTCGGAGAGCTACCGCAACGACCATTCCAAGATGGTGGTGCAGTTGCAGCAGCCGTGCACCGTCCGCTACCGCCGCCGGCAGCGCGCGTGAAGTCCCTGGCGGGCAAGGTCGTCGCGATCACCGGGGGCGCGCGAGGTATCGGTTACTCGATCGCCGAGCAGTTGCAACGCGACGGTGCCCGGGTCGCCCTCGGCGATATCGACGCCGACGCGGTGCGCGAGGCCGGCGTCCGGCTCGGCGCCGCCGCGGCGCTGGCGCTCGATGTCACCGATCCGGGATCGTTCACGGAATTCCTGGCAGCGGTCACCGAGCGGGCCGGCACGATCGATGTGCTGATCAACAATGCCGGCATCATGCCCGTCGGCCGGTTCACCGCCGAATCCGACGACATCACCCGCCGGATCCTCGAGGTCAACGTGCTGGGTGTCATGAACGGCACCAAGGCCGCGCTGCCCCGGATGCTCGAGCGCGGCAGCGGCCACATCGTGAACATCGCGTCGCTGGCCGGGGAGAATCCGACCCCGGGCATGGCGACCTACTGTGCCAGCAAACAGGCCGTCCTCGGTTTCACCGAGACGATGCGCCTGGAATACCGCGGTACCGGTGTGCATTTCTCGGCCGTCCTGCCGACCTTCACCCGGACCGAACTGATCGCCGGAACCAAGGCGCCGATGGGTTTGCTGGCCGAACCGCAGGATGTGGCACGAGCGGTCGCCCGGTTGATCGCACGGCCCCGGCGGCGGGTCACGGTCACCCGGCTGGCCGGGGTGGCGATGGCGTTCAACAAGCTCACACCCCGCGCATTCGGCGAGTTCACCGCTCGCCGGATGGGTGTGCACCGCATCTTCACCGACGAGGTCGACCGAACCGCGCGCGCCGAATACGACCGCCGGGTGCGCGGATCCGAGGGCCATCAATAATTTCGGCCATACTGGTGGGATGCATACCGTCGAGGCACCCGAGGTCCGCACCTGGAACTTCCCGCGAGGCATCGCCAGTGTCGCGGTGATGACCGAGTTCGCGGCCGAGCACGGGGTACCGCCGGAACGGTTGCTGGCCGGATCGGGTATCGGTCCGGCCGCCCTCACCGACCCCGGCGCCCAGATCCCGGCCGAGGCCGAATTGGCGGTGGTGCGCAATCTGGTCGCCCGGCTGGGCGCGATCCCGGCCCTCGGGGTCGAGGTCGGGCGGCGCTACCGGCTGAGCACCTTCGGCATCTTCGGCTTCGCCTGTGTCACCAGTCCCACACTGCGCGAGGCGATCTCGCTCGCGATGCGCTACTATCGGCTCAGCTTCGCCTTCTGCACCCCGATCGTGGAGTACCGCCGCGACGATGTGATCGCGTGGATCCACCACGAACTCATCCCGCCGGATGTGCGGCAGTTCCTGGTGGAGCGCGATATCGTCGCGATGCATCGGGTGATGGGCGATCTGCTCGGTCGCGAATTCTCTTTCGCCCGTATGGAATTCGGCTACGGAGAACCGCAGTACTCGGACCGGCTGGAAGCGGTGCTCGGCGCCCACCCCAGCTTCGGCCGGCCGCACACCATGTTCACCGTCTCCCCGGAGATCCTGGCCCAGCCGCTGCCACAGGCCAATCAGCAGACCTGGGCGGTGTGTATCGCCCAGTGCCGCGATCTGATGCAACGTCGCACCGCGCGCACCGGCATCGCCGCGGAGGTGCGCGAACGACTGCTGCCGGGCAGCGGCGCGACCGGTATCACCACTCCGCCACCGATCGAATCGGTGGCTCACGACCTGAATATGAGCGTGCGAACGCTGCGCAGGCGACTCACCGAGGCGGGCACCAGCTACCGGGCACTGCTGGACGAGGTGCGCCGGGCACTCGCGCAGGAGATGCTGTCGGGCACACCGCTGACCATCGACGACATCGCCATCCGGCTGGGCTATGCCGAGGCGACGCCGTTCATCCACGCGTTCAAACGCTGGACCGGGACCACACCGGCCGCCTATCGGCGTGACCGGAACTATTGATTCCTGGCCGCCGCTCTCTTCGGCCCGCGCCCGATCCGCGCATACGGTACTACCGGGGACAGGACGACGAAAGGCGCGAACGATGGGGTTCGACTACGACGTGATAGTCATCGGATCGGGATTCGGTGGCAGCGTGAGTGCGCTGCGCCTGACCGAGAAGGGCTATCGGGTCGGAGTACTGGAGGCCGGACGGCGCTTCGCCGACGACGAATTCCCCAAGACCTCGTGGCGGGCCCGGCAGTTCCTGTGGGCACCCACCCTGGGCTGCTTCGGCATCCAGCGCCTGACGCTGCTCAAGGACACCTTCATCATGAGCGGGTCCGGCGTCGGCGGCGGCTCGCTGGTGTACGCCAACACCCTGTACGAACCCCCCGCCAAATTCTTCGACGATCCGCAGTGGGCACACATCACCGACTGGGGCGCCGAACTCGCACCGCACTACGACCAGGCCAAACGCATGCTCGGCGTGGCCACGAATCCGGCGATCACCGCATCGGACCGGGTACTGCGCGAGGTGGCCGAGGAGCTGGGCGTGGAATCCTCGTTCCGCAGCACGCCGGTCGGAGTCCTGTTCGGCGGCAAGGGAACCCGGCCCGGACAGGAGGTGCCCGATCCGTACTTCGGCGGAGTCGGGCCCGAGCGCCGCACCTGCACGCACTGCGGCGAGTGTATGACCGGCTGCCGCCACAACGCCAAGAACACCCTCGTCAAGAACTACCTCTATCTGGCCGAAAAGGCCGGCGCCACAGTGCATCCGTACAGCACCGTGGTCGATGTGACACCGCTGCCCACGGGCGGCTACCGAGTCGACACGGTGCGCACCGGGCGCTGGATCCGCAAGGCCCGTCGCAGTTTCACCGCCGAACAGGTGATCTTCGCCGCCGCGGCGCTGGGCACCCAGCGCTTGCTGCACCGGCTGCGCGACCGCGGCTCGCTGCCACGGGTGTCGAGCCGGCTGGGATATCTGTCTCGGACCAATTCCGAAGAGCTGCTGTCGATCCGGAGCCGCAACACGGATACCGATTTCACCAGGGGGGTGGCCATCACCTCCTCCATCCATCCCGATGCCGACACCCATATCGAACCGGTGCGTTACGGCAAGGGCAGCAATGTGCTGTCGCTGATGACGACGGTCATGTACGACGAGGACGGCCGCACCTCGCGCGGCAGGCTGTGGGCGCGCGCGAACTGGCGGCAGCGGCGCGATCTGCCCCGCGTGCACAATCCGCGGCACTGGTCGGAGCGGATGATCGGGCTGCTGGTCATGCAGTCGGTGGACAATTCGCTGACCAGCTACACCAAACGCGGGCTGTTCGGGCGCCGGATGACCACCAGACAGGGTGAGGGACAACCGAATCCGAGTTCCATCCCCGCCGGACACGAAGTGGCCCGCCGGGTGGCCGAGAAGATCGACGGCATTCCGACGGCCGGGATCACCGCCCTGTTCGGCATCCCCATGACCGGGCATTTCATCGGCGGCTGCGTAATCGGCGATTCCGCGGACACCGGGGTCGTGGACGCCTACCAGCGCATGTACGGCCACCCCGGCCTGCATATCGTCGACGGTTCGGCGATCTCGGCGAATCTCGGCGTGAATCCGTCGCTGACCATCACCGCGCAGGCGGAGCGGGCATTGTCGCTGTGGCCGAACAAGGGTGCGGCCGATCCGCGACCGGCGGTGGGCGCACCGTACAAGCGGCTCGCCCCGGTCGCACCCGCGACACCGATGGTTCCCGCGGGCGCGCCCGCCGCACTGCGGTTGCCGATCGTCGATATCACCTGAGTGGGCGGCACACCGCACCGAACAACGACACCGCCGAATCCGGGTTGCCGACCGGGCCCGGCCGGTGTTTACTACCGGACGCCATCGGATGCGACGGAAGGAGGTGGTCGGCGATGCCGGACGACAGTCACAGCTGCCGTGTTGCCATAAATTCACTCGGCGACCACTCCCGCGTCCCACCTTGCCCGCGTCGGGGACGGTAGCCTGCGCGCGAGTCTCGCCCTCGATCGAAGGTGTCCCCCATGTCGACTTGGGAAATGCTGCTGCGCCTGGGAACCGGCGTCGGCCTCGGCGCACTGATCGGTTTCGAACGCCAGTACCGGGCCCGGATGGCCGGATTGCGGACCAATGCGCTGGTCTCCGCCGGTGCGGCACTGTTCGTCCTGCTGTCCGCGCACGGATTCCACGGCGCTGCCGCCGACCCGACCCGGGTGGCGGCGCAAATCGTCTCCGGCATCGGCTTTCTCGGCGCCGGCGTGATCATCCGCGACGGGCTGAACGTGCGCGGTCTCAACACAGCGGCAACCCTGTGGTGCGCCGCGGCGGTCGGCTCGCTGGCCGGCGCGGGGATGTACGTCACCGCAGCGGCGGGAACGATCGCGGTGGTGATCGTCAATATCGCCCTGCGAGCAGCCGGGCGGGCGGTGGACCGCCAGCCCGAGTCCGGGGACGAACAGCCCGCGCACTACACCTTCACCGCCGTCACCGACGACGAGAACGAGGCACATGTGCGGGCGCTGCTGGTACAGGCGTTGACGCGCACCGACTTCCGGCTCCTCGCGGTCGCCAGCGCCAATGCCGGGAAGTCGGGCAAGGTGGAGGTGCGGGCGGATCTGGCCGGTGATCAGCGCGACGACCGGCAGATGGAGTCGGCGGTCAGCCGACTGAGCCTGGAACCGTCGGTGACCAGTGTCGGATGGCGCACGGCGGTCGCCGATTCCACCGGCCGAGGGATGTGAGGCGACGGGCGCACCCCCGATATCGCGCTGACCGGCCCAGATCGCCCGGCTCACTATGCTGGCGTCCGTGAGCATCCCGCTGGTGAACATTCCCGCCGACCTGGACACCGTCACTGCGATCGGCCCCGAGGACGACCCCGCCGCCGCGGGGCTGACCCGGGGCGAGGTCGAGGCAGTGTGGGCGTCGGTGCGGCGCTGGTACCGGATCGGCACCACCCCGGCGATCCAGATCTGCCTGCGGCGGCACGGCTCGATCGCGCTCAACCGCGCCATCGGCCATGCCCGGGGCAATGCTCCCGGCGACGGACCGGACGCCGAGCGCGAGCCGATCACCGTCGACACCCCGTTCTGTGGCTTCTCCACCGCCAAGGGGGTAGCGGCGACGGTCGTGTACATGCTGATCGAACAAGGCGTGTTCGCACCGGAAGACCGTGTGTGCGACTACATTCCAGAGTTCGCCTCGCATGGCAAGGGCCGCATCACCATCGCCGATGTCCTCACCCATTCCGCGGGTGTCCCGTTCATGCCGGCGGGCTTTCGGGGCTTCGACGCCGTGGTGGACGAGGAGGTCGCGACCCGGGCACTGATCGCGCTGCGGCCCAGTTGGGCACCGGGTCGATTCCGGGTATATCACGCACTGACCAGCGGTCTCATTCTGCGGCTGCTGGTGCGGCGCGCGACCGGGAAACGGATCCGCGAGCAGCTGGCCGAGCAGATCCTGGACCCGCTGGACTTCCGATGGACCAATTTCGGCGTCCGGCCCGAGGAAGTGGACCGGGTGGTGCCCAGTGTGCGTACCGGGCCGCGGCCGTCGCGCGCCTGGTCGGTGGTGGCCGGCAAGGCCCTGGGCGGCGGGATGAGCTCATCGGTGTCGGAATCGGCGAATCGCGACTTCCTCACCGCGGAACTTCCCTCCGGCAATCTCGTCACCACCGCCGCGGAATTATCGCGATTCTACGAAATACTCTGCCGCGGTGGCGAACTCGACGGTGTGCGTATCCTGTCCGCCGATTCCGTACGGCGCGCGATCCGGCCCGCACCGCGGATCCCCGGCATCGCCGGGCGGGTCAGCGCGGCCGGATTCGAATTGGGCGGGCGCCGTTCGAAATTCGGTGCGCACACCGAATCCCATTTCGGCCGTAGCGGACTGACCACCCAGTACGGCTGGGCCGATCTCGACCGCGGACTCTCCGGTGCGGTCCTGACCAGCGGTAAGGCCACCACCGACACCGAAGTCCCGTGGCAGTTGTGCGCGCAGATCTCGGCGATCGTGCCGCGCACCACGGACCGGGCACGCGCCCGGGACGCTACGGGAGCCGAAGCCCTTTGAGTGACAACGCGTTCACCGCGACGATGAAGCTCGATCCCGACATGGCCAGCGCCGCTATCTCGGGGCGCAATGTGAATCCGAAGGCGGGAACCAGCGCACCGGCGGCGATCGGCAACGCGACGGTGTTGTATCCGACCGCCCAGGCCAGGTTCTGACGCATCTTGCGCAGCGTGCCGCGGCCGATGCGCAATGCGGTGGGCACATCGAGCGGATCCGACCGCATCAGCACCACATCGGCGGTGTCGATGGCCACATCGGTACCGGCCCCGATAGCGATACCGAGGTCGGCCCGCGCCAAGGCCGGGGCGTCGTTCACACCGTCGCCGACCATCGCGACCTTCCTTCCGGCGGACTGCAATTCGGCGATGGTCGCGGCCTTGTCCCCAGGCAGCACTTCCGCGATCACGGTATCGATGCCCAGTTCGGCGGCGATGCGGTCGGCGGTGGCGCGATTGTCACCGGTGAGCATGACGACCTCCGCCCCCAGCTCGTGCAGTTCGCGCACCGCCGCCGCGGCCGTCTCCCGGGGCGCGTCGGCGATCCCGGCGACCGCGACCGCGCGGCCGTCGACCGCCACCAGCACCGCGGTCCGGCCGCCGGCCGCGATATCGTCAAGGGCGGAGGACAATTCGCTGAGTTCGATCCCCTCCCGCTCGAACAGCCGCCGATTACCGACGACAACTCGATGCCCGTCGACGGTGGCGATCGCACCGTGTCCGGCGACGTTGTCGAACCCTTCGGCCCGGTGGCCTGCGCCACCGCGATCGTCGGCATACCGCACGATCGCCCGGGCGAGCGGATGCTCCGATTCCCGCTCCACCGCCGCGACCAGCGAAAGCAGCCCGGGTGAGTCGTGCGGTGCCACGAACTCGGTGACCTCGGGTTCACCCTTGGTCAGGGTTCCGGTCTTGTCCATCACCACCACGTCGACGCGGGCCGAGGTCTCGAGCGCCAAGGCATTCTTGAACAGCACCCCGCGACCAGCGCCCAATCCGGTGCCGACCATGATCGCGGTCGGCGTGGCCAGGCCGAGCGCGTCGGGGCAGGTGACGACGACGACCGTGATCGCGAACAGCATGGCGGTGGCGAAGGTGGCACCGGCCAGCAACCATCCCAGCAGTGTCACCACGCCGCCGAGCAACGCCACCAGCACCAGCCAGAACGCCGCCCGGTCGGCCAGCTTCTGGCCCGGCGCCTTCGAATTCTGCGCCTGCCGAACGAGTTTCACGATCTGAGCGAGCGCGGTGTCGGAGCCGACCTTGTCCGCCCGCACCCGCAGCGTGCCGTCGGTATTGATACTCGCGCCGATCACCGTGGAGCCGGGCTGTTTACGCACCGGCAGACTCTCGCCGGTGACCATCGACTCGTCGACCTCGCTGTCACCTTCTTCGACCATACCGTCGACCGGGATCTTCGCCCCCGGCCGCACCAGCAGCAGGTCACCGACGACGACCTGCGCGGTCGGGACCTCGACCGCACGCCCGGCGCGCAGCACCACCGCATGCGGCGGGGCGAGATCCAGCAGCGTACGGATGGCATCGGAGGCGCCGCCCCGGGCCCGCATCTCGAACCAGTGCCCGAGCAGGACGAAGGTGGCCAGCATGGTCGACGCCTCGTAGAAGACCTCACCCCCGCCGCTGAGCGTGATCACCAGCGAATACAGCCAACCGGCGCCGATGGCCACCGCGACCAGCACCATCATGTCCAGGGTCCGGGCCCGCAGCGCCTGCCACGCGCCCGTGAAGAAGATCGTCGAGGAGTAGCCGATCACCGGCAGGCTCAGGATCAGCGTCCAGATATCGGGCCGCATACCGAATGGCACCGGCAGATCGAGACCGAACATCTCCGTCGCCATCGGCGACCAGAACATGACCAGTACCGAGAAGACGAGCGCCACGAGGAACCGGTTGCGCATATCGGTGGCCATATCCGCCATCGACATGTCGTGATGGCCGTGCGCACCGTCCTCGCCGTGCGGTGCGTGCCCACCGTGCTCCATCCGTTCCGATGTCACGGTTCGATGTTCGACGTGGTCCATGCGGCAGTCCTTCCGCCGAGTGCCGGCAACAGCCCCGAATATATACCCCTATGGGGTATATAGCAACGATGTGGCCTTCGCCATTCCTGGGAGGCCGAACCCCGGCGGATTCGCGAGGTCCCGTTAACATGAGCAACTGGACGAGCGACTATTCGGACGAGTGTGTTTCCGAAAGCGGAGGTTCCGATGAGGTTGTCGAACTCCCGCAGCGAACGCGAGACCGTCGATATCGCGCTGGTGGTGCCGCTCAGCGGGCCGGCGGGCCTGTTCGGCCCGTCCTGCGAGGCCTGTGCGTCGCTGGCGGTCGAGGATGTGAACCGCGCGGGAGGAATTCTGGGACGGCCGGTGCGACTGCACACGGTCGATTCCGGCGCGCCCCTGCCCCATCTGGCGCGGCGCATCGATCACATGATCGGCACCGGCGCCATCGACGGCGTGGTCGGCTGGCATCTGTCCAATGCCCGCCGCGTCCTCACTCCGCGCACCGCCGGCCGGGTGCCGTACGTGTACACGACCTTCTACGAGGGCGGGGAGAATTCCGACGGCGTGTACATGGTCGGCGAGACTCCCGAGCACCAGTTGTTCCCGGCGTTGCGCTGGTTACGCGCCGAACGGGGAATCCGGCGCTGGGCCGTCGTGGGCAACGATTACGTATGGCCGCGCGAGACGGCTCGCGTCACCCGCGAATCGGCGGCGGCCTGCGGTATCGAGATCGTCGGCGAGGCGTACATACCGCTGGGCGGACGCCGGTTCGAACCCGCACTCGACCTCATCCGGAACTCCTCGGCGCAGGGTGTGCTGCTGTTCATGGTCGGCGCCGACTGCGCGGCGTTCAATCGCGCCTTCGCCGCTGCCGGCCTGGACGAACACCGCCTGCGGCTGAGCATGATGATCGGCGAGGACGTGCTGTACGCGGGCGGCCCCGACAGCACCCGCGGCCTGTTCACCGCCTCGGGGTATTTCGAGAGCGTGATCTCGGCCGCCGCGATGGATTTCGGCGGCCGCTACACCTCGCGATACGGCCCCTTCGCACCGGCACTGAACAATATCGGCGAATCCTGTTACGAGGGCCTGCTGCTGTTCGCCTCGCTCGCGGAAGCGGCCCGCAGCCTCGATGTCCGCGCCATCGAACGACATGCCGCCCGTGTGCGCTACGACGGCCCGCGCGGCGAGGTGAAGGTCCGCGGCGCGCATACCACCCAGCCGGTCTATCTGGCCGATACCGTCGGAGTGGATTTCCGGGTGGTCAGCGAATTACGCAGAGCCTGAAACCAATTCGCTCCGGGCCGGAGCGCCCCCTCGGGGATGTGGATCCGGCGGCCGGAGCCTGGTGATCATCAACGCGATGAGGGCACAGCCGATCCCCAGTCCCGCCGCGACGATTCCGGGCAGTGGGGTGTGCGCGATGTCGGCATTGCGGTACCAGGTCTGTGAGTATTGGATGCGGCCGACGTCGCGACCCTGCAACGCCACCCCGGCGGAGGGCACGAACAGGATCGTGATGCCGACGACCGTGCTGGTGGCACGCGGGCCGACCGTACTGCCCAGCGCGTATCCAGCGATCGCCGACAGCGCGACGCAGCCGGGGACGGTAACCCACGGGGTGACCGGGATGTGAGTCAACACCGTGGTCAGCGCAGCGCCGAGACCCAGCACCACGGATGCCAGCACCGCGGCCATCGGGCGCGGTACCCGCCATCCGGCATACAGTGCGGCACCCGCGACTATGGCGATCGGAATCGCCGACCAGCCGGGCCGCGGCACGGTCAGCACCGTCGACCCCGCGCACGCGAAAGCGACCATGGCCACCACGAGCAGGCCGTCTCGACCGCTCAGCAGCAGCGCCGCCACCGCCGTCGCCGCGAGCAGGACCGCCCCGCCGACCACAATCGACGTCATCGCGCCGCTGCGCGCCATCCAGACCGAGGTGCCCAGGGTGGCCGACGCGATCACCACCCCCGCAAGCACCGGTTTCAGCGGAACCACCGAGACGGTGTCGGGTTCGGGTCGGAGTCCCTCCTCCCGAAACAGGATGGTCGCCATCAGCATCAGCACGACGGCGGCCAGAATCAGCCATACCGGCGGCGCGCCCCGCAGCAGCACCTCACTTACAACCGCGGAGGGATCGTCGGGTGCCTGGATCAGGTCGCCGACCAGAATCGAGGCGAGCGCGCCGAACAGAAAGCCGCCTGCCGGAGCGGCGCGACCCCATACCGCCGCCGCCAGACAGCCGAGAATGACCCCGGCGAGCATGGAATCCACGTAATTGAGCGTCGACAATGTCCGGGTCTCCAACCGGACGAGCACAACGTGGTTGAGCAGCATCGCCATGGTCGCGCAGAACACCGCGCACCAGGCCAGGCGGCTGCTGCCGATCGCGGAGGATACCGCGACGGCGATCACCGCGATCAGCGCGCCGGCGGTGAGGGCCAGCGGCATGTTGTAGATCAGCAGATCGACCTGCAGGGGTGAGCCCGGTGAGAGCCCGACCCTGCCCATCGGCAACATCAAGGCCAATCCGGCGGCGCCCGCGGTGACACAGGCCGCCGACGCCTCGACAGCGGTCCGCAGCCGATACGCGTGGCCGATTCCGGCGGACAGCCGGTGGGTTTGCTCCCGGATTCCCGGGAAACCGAAGGTCACAGCACTCACGCCGGCTCCGTTTCCGGGCAAGGTAACGCCTGGGCGTGAAAATCCCCGCCGATTCGATGGCCGTATTCGTCAACAGGTCACACGTTGGGCGATGTCCATCACCAACATTGATTGCCGAATGATTGCTAAATCGACAGTACCGGAGGAGGAAAGCAGTCGTTGGCCGCGAATTCACCAACAACCCGCTCAATCCTGCGATTCGACGAGGATTTGCTAACGGTTCGGTCGCGACCGATATATCTTTCGCATCAATCCCGGAAACAGAAGGATTCGTCGCAGGTCAGCGCGACCGTAACCGATATAACGAGGCCCGGGGCCCGTTGCCGGATCGTATCCGAGCGGGCTTCCGGGCGCCACGATCAGTGGGCGTCGTCGACCGGCGTCTCCGCGCCATCGGCCCCGGCCGCCGAAGCGCCGGCACTACGGAACAGTGGACGGTGCGCGACCCCACCGGCGGGCGCCGGCGTCTCGATCGGTACCGGACTGTGGCTGAAAAGGTTCGGCTGCTCACTCATAACGGATGCCCTTTCCCTGGCATGCGGTGATACGGACTCACCGTCGGCGCTGTGCCCGGGCCGACGAATCGGCCGAACGTCCTACGCGCCCAGCGGCTCTCGATCGATCACCGACACATTGACAGTACACCCCGGATGACCGCGTCCGGCCGGGAACGTCATCGGCGAGGCGTCCCGGAATCGGTTCGGCGACCACGCATTACGCGTCGGTAGCCGAGGTGCGGGCTCAGCCCCGTCCGTGCCGCAGTTCGTAACGCTGCCGTTCCTCGGCCGCCCGCTGCCGTTCGGCGGTATCGGCGAGTTCGGGATCGAGCCCGTGCCGGAGCAGCCGATGACGGCGGTAGACGTATATCAACGCGACGGTGAAGTAGATCAGCGGCAGATACAGCAGTGCCATCATCGACAGGCCGATCCACAACGGACCCGGGACCAGCAGAAACAGGCACAACACCGGGATGATCGGTATCAGAATACGCAACAGGTATCGGCGCGCGGCACCCGGGCCGGTCAGGTCGGCCAGCACCCACGCCCGCATCGACGGCGGCAGGGTAGCGCCGCAGATATAACGGATCCGCTGAATCGGATTCGGAGTCTGCTCGCTCATCGGCCCTCCTGAGATTTGCGGGACACCCGCACCCGGTCGGGCCGACGGGCGGGCTGCGCAGTGTCGCTCATCGGCCCTCCTGAGATTTGCGGGACACCCGCACCCGGTCGGGCCGACGGGCGGGCTGCGCAGTGTCGCTCATCGGCCCTCCTGAGATTCCGCGAGCGCGGCCCGCCGCGCTGCCTCGTTGACGCGGGTCAGCACCGCGCGTAATTCCTCCAGATCCGCGAGGCTCACCCCCAGCCGCCGCACCACCGCGGGCGGTATCCGCTCGGCCTCACCGCGCAGCGCCCGGCCGGCATCGGTCAGATCGACCAGCAGCGCGCGTTCGTCACGACGGTCACGGCTGCGCGTGATGAGTCCGGCGGTCTCGAGCCGCTTGAGCAGCGGGGACAATGTCGCCGAATCGAGTTGCAGCGCCTCGGCGATCGCCTTCACCGACATCGGCGCCTCACCCCACAGCGCCAGCATGACCAGATACTGCGGGTGAGTCAGACCCAGCGGTTCCAGCAGGGGCCGGTAGATAGTCAGCACCGATCGGTTGGCGACCGCGAGAGCGAAGCACACCTGCCGATCCAGTCGCAACGGGTCCTCGATCTCGGTCGCCATGCCCACCTCCGTGTGTCACCAGCGAAGATATCGCACTAATAGTTACCGCACAAACTATTAGTGCGGCAACACACACTCGCGCTCAGCGGCTGATTCCGGCCGTCAGCAGGGCAGCCAGTTCCCGGTACGCCCCGGCGTCGTCCAGACCCGTGGCCGCGCGAACTCCACCCCGCTGGATGCGGACCATCATCGCGGCCGCCAGATCGGCCACGAATACCGCGTGCACATCGCGAAACTCACCGGCGGCGACCCCCTCGGTCACCAGCTCACGCACCCGATCGGCGGCAAATCGGGTATTGATCTCGTATACCTCGCGCGCGGGTCCGAAGGCGTCCAGATCCGCCATGAAGCGCGCCGAGGCCGCCGACAGCGCTACGCCGACCGCGGACAGATATCCGGTGATCCGCTCGGCCGCGCTCGCCCGCGCCGCCACCCGGGATTCGACATCGTCGGTGGCGCGGCGGAAGAAATGCACCGTAGCCGCCCGGACCAGCTGCTCCTTACTTCCGGCCAGCGCGTAGAGGGTCGACTTGGAGCACCGCAGCCGTGCGGCGATGTCATCGAGGGTGAGGTGGGCGAAGCCCTCGGCGAGGAACAGATCGACCAGAGCGTCGAAGAGTTCACTACGGCGCCGGGTCGCGAATTCCGGCCGGGACAGCTGTTCCATAGCCGCGATAGTACTGGCCGGGCCTTTTCAGTACTGGTCAAAACCAGTACTCTAGTCGTCGATTCAGTACTATTTCCGTGACCGAACGAGGAGTCGCCGTGGCCGTCGACCGTCTGCTGCCCACCACCGAAGCGCACGATCTGATCCGGCTCACCCGCGATGTCGCGGACAAGACGCTCACCCCGATCGTGGACGAGCACGAGCGGTCCGAGACCTATCCCGAGGGCGTTTTCGCCACCCTGGGCGAGGCCGGGTTGCTGAGCCTGCCGTATCCGGTGGAATGGGGCGGCGGAGGTCAGCCCTACGAGGTCTATCTGCAGGTGCTCGAGGAGATCGCGGCCCGGTGGGCCGCGATCGCCGTCGCGGTGAGTGTGCATTCGCTGGCCTGCCACCCCCTGTTCGCCTTCGGCACCGAGGAGCAGAAGCAGCGCCGGCTCCCGGAGATGCTGAGCGGCACAACGATCGGCGCCTACAGCTTGTCCGAACCGCAGGCGGGATCCGATGCGGCCGCCCTCACCTGCAAGGCCACCGCGACGTCGGACGGGTACCGGATAAACGGCACCAAGGCGTGGATCACCCACGGCGGCATCGCCGATTTCTACAATCTGTTCGCCCGCACCGGCGAAGGCTCACGCGGTATCTCCTGCTTCCTGGTACCCGCCGGCACCGAGGGCCTCGGTTTCGGCAAACCCGAGGAGAAAATGGGCCTGGCCGCGGTCCCCACCACCTCCGCGCACTACGACAACGCGCTCGTCGCCGCCGATCGCCGCATCGGCACCGAGGGGCAGGGACTGCAGATCGCTTTCAGCGCACTGGATTCCGGCCGGCTGGGTATCGCGGCGGTCGCCACCGGTCTGGCGCAGGCGGCCCTCGACGAGGCGGTCGCCTACGCCCAGCAGCGGACCACGTTCGGCCGCAAGATCATCGACCATCAGGGCCTGGGCTTCCTATTGGCCGATATGGCCGCCGCGGTCGACTCCGCCCGCGCCACCTACCTCGACGCCGCCCGCCGCCGCGACGCCGGCCGCCCGTACTCCCGCAACGCCTCGGTCGCCAAACTGGTCGCCACCGACGCCGCCATGAAAGTGACCACCGACGCCGTTCAAGTCCTCGGAGGTTACGGCTACACCCGCGATTTCCGCGTCGAGCGATATATGCGCGAAGCCAAGATCACTCAGATCTTCGAGGGCACCAACCAAATCCAGCGCCTCGTCATCGCCCGCTCACTGGCGGGCTGACCCGCACTGTGTTTGACAATCCGGAGGACGGCTATTTCGGAACGACGAAGTCCATCAATGCTGAGAATTGGTAATTGCCATGATCGTACTCATCGGGTTGATCGTTCTGGCCGCCGCCTTGGTCGTAGGAGTCGCTGCCGCAGTGGCGAATTCCGGCGCCAGCCACGTGGCGACGAGTGAATTCACCGTGTTCGGAGCCCATTTCACCCCCACTCAGAGCGAGCTGTTCGCCACCGGAATCGTTGTCGGAGCGGTCGGCATGCTCGGCCTGGGCGTCGCTCTCGCCGGCGCGCTCACCGTCTCGCGACGGCATGCCGCGATGCGCCGCGAGTTGCGGCACTCACGTCGTGAAATGAACACCACGCGTAGAGATCTCGCGAAGACCGCCGCCGACCGGCCGAAGGCGGCGGCGACCGTGACACCGAGGCAACGCCTCCGCAATCCGTTCGCCCGGCGGCATCAGCAGGTCGGCTAGCGCACGACACCGGCGCGGCTGCGGGATGGTCTCCGGCTGCCATCCCGCACACCGCCCGGCGCCGATTCCGCTGTCGCGGAGATGATTTCAGACCAGGGTCTGCTGCCGGCGGATGCGACGCTGCACATCGCGCATCATCATCTTGGTTCCGGAGAATCGGATGAACTTGGGAATGAAGCGGTTCACGAAACCCACGAAGAGGAACAGATGCTCGAAACGACGCTGATCGGATTCGCTCCACTGCACGCCCATCTGATCGCGGAAATGCGGTGGTAGGAATCCGGCGGTCAGGAAGCGCAGCAGACCACCGAAGAACAGTCGCATGTACCAGTGGATCATCCGAAGATGCAGCAGATCACCGATATACGCGCGGAACGCGTCGTCGACGATCACCTGCCGGCACGCCTCGAGCCAGTACTCGTCGAATTCCGCGCGCGTCTTCGGCCACATATCCGGATGCACCTGCAGTGTGGTGCCGAAGGTATCCGCACCCTGGTAGAACGCCTCGAGTTCTTCGGGCGACATCTTCCCGTTGATGAGCTGATGGGAATCCTCGAACCCGATGTAGATACAGGCCGCGACATACAGCTGCAGATGCCGGTCGAAGGCGTTGTACTTCACCTTGGCGCCGGGCTTGGAGCGCACCTGCCGATGCGCGACATTGACCGCCTCCCGGAATTCCTTCTTCTCCTCCGGAGTGCCGAGAATCGCCACCGCCAGATAGGAAGCCGTGGTGCGCAACCGCTTCCACGGATGCACCATCAGCGCACCGGATTCAATGGTGCTCTCCATGACCCCGGCGGCCACCGCGGGATGGGAGAATTGCATGGCGACATTGGCCGCGGCACCCGCGAACATCCAGAAGTCCAGGGAATCCGGCAATTGCGCCGGGCGCTTGCGCGGCGACCGATGAAAGTCGGGAATGTGGATACGCGCCTGCTCCAGCGTGAGCGGCGGCAGCCGGCCGATGCCGGAGTTCTCCGAAACCCCGGCCTCCCCCTGCCGTCCCACCGGCACCGACTCCTCCTGGACGTAGGAATCACTGTGCGGGTCGGTGTAATTCGGCTCCGAGCGCTCCGTTGCCGTCGTCATACGAGTCCTCTCTTCCTGCGTTTGCGGCCGGTCTCTGCACGCGGTCCCGTATCGACCACGGCGGCACCCCCTCGTAGACTTCTCGGCGTCCGAGCTTCAACAATTATGTTACTACGAATTCTTGCATGATCAACGGCTCGAATAGCCACTTTGACGGCTATTCAGCATGTTTAGTACCTATAAGTTGTTGATCATTCATCTATTCAGATCACACGCGCCGCGCGGCGGCCGAACAGTGTCGTCTCCATCAGCCCGACCACCTGCGCCCGCGAACATATCCGCTGGTCGTTGCCGAACAACCGACCCAGACCCACCACGAGCCCGAAGCCCGCGTGCACCAGCACCCGCGCCTGCGCCGGTGACAACTCCGGCCGTGCACCCACCAGCAGCTCCGCCCACTCGGCCACCACCAGCCGCTGAATGTTGCGCAGCACGGTTCGCTCGTACGAGCTCACGTTGCCGAACTCCGCGTAATAGACGAAGGTCAGCTCCCTCTCGGCGAACGACCCGGCCACGTAGAGATCGATCAGTCGCACCAGCGCCTCCTCGGCCGTCTCCGACACCTCCACCGCGGGAGTTATCGACGCCGCCATCCGATCGGCGACGCGCCGGAAGGCGGCCGCGAGCAGCGCGTCCTTACTGCGGTAGTAGCGATAGACCGCCGAGGCCGCCGACAGATCCGCCGCCGCCGCGATATCCTCCACGCTCACATTCGGATAGCCGCGCTCGTGGAACAGTTCGACGGCCTTGTGCAGTACGACTTCATGTTTGAACGCCTGCGGGATCTCGGCCACCGGCGGCAGATCCGCAACGCCGTCGGCACCGGGGAGATCGGTCCGCACCACCGACCACGCGGCCGCGCTCAGCACCACGGCCAGCACTTTCGCGGGCAGATGGGCATGGTGGTCGCCGATACTGCTGACCACGCTGAAGATCGCCACGGCGCGCACCGACTGCTCGCGGCGGGGTACCTCCGGACGCACTTCGCCGATGAGGTCGCGCACCGCGGTGATCGCCACGGTGAACCGTTCGTCGAAGATCCGGCGATCGTCGGCGTTCAGATACCGGGCCTCCCAGCGGGCAAGCGCCGCGGTCGGACGATTGGCGATGGTATCGACCACGATCGCCTCGATCACCGCCGACAGCCGATCGCCGGCCGCGCGCGCATCGAAATCCGGCGACAGAGTCGCCGCGGTGACCGCGGCCGCAGACAAGCGCAGCAACTCCTCACGGAACAGTGCGTACTTGCTCGGATAGTGCCGGTACAGCGCGGCGGAGGAGATGCCGAGCCGCGCCGCGATGTCTTCCATGCTGACACCGTGATAGCCCAGCGAGCCGAATGCCGCCGCCGATTCGGAGGCGATCTGCGCGCGGCGATTCTTCGGCCGACGACGGATCACACGTTCGCCGTCCGGCCTCGTCGACGGCACTGCGGCCCCCGACCGGCCGTCCTGTGCGCGGCTCAAAGTTATTGTCCGTCCTTGGATTTCGATGACGCCCGGCTACGACTGCGGCGGCAGCGGCGCCAGCGGTGTACTGATCTTGCCCACCAGCCAGTGCCCGTCCTGCTTCTCGAGCCGCATCACCGTCGACAGCTGTCCCGGCTCCGGTTTGCCCTGGGTTCCCAGACTCGTGATCGTCTGGCCGATCACGACGATCGCCTCCGCGGAGTTCTTGTCGCCGGCGCGGATCGCGCACTGTACGTCGGTCGACTTCGCGACCACCTCGCCCTTGGCGAGCACATCGCTGAGATCCTTGCTGTTGGACTCGAACTGCTTCTTCCAGTCACCGGTGGCACCTGCCATGACATCGTGCACGTACTGATCGAGGTGCTTGGAGTCGTAGGTCGAGACCACCGGCCCGTACGCGCAGGCGGCCTGCCGCGCCTCGGCCTGCGCGGCGAGGACGTCCTTGTGGTCCTTGTCCTGGGTGTAGAAGTAGATACTGCTTCCGACCGCCGCACCGAGTACGACCGCGGCGACCGCGCGCAGGGCGATGGACACACTCCGGCCGCCCGCCTTCGGACGCAGCCGGGACAGAACCGGAACCCTCTCCGCGGCAGCCTCATCCGTGGAATCCGCCGCGGCGGGCGCGGTGCCGGCGGTCTCGGACTTCGGCGTGGTATCGGATACGGCGGCGGCCGTGGCGTTCTCGGCCGACGGCTCGGCGGAGTCGATCACTTCGGTGCGGACCTCGGCGCGATCCCCCGACTCATCCTTTTTCTCGGTGCTCATATGTCTTCACTCCTAGTTGGCGGGTATCGGGCCGGGCGGGATCGGCCGGGACAGTTCGTTTCCGGTCACGCCCGGCGGCGGCCCGGAACCGTTGTCCGGCACATTCGGCCGTGGCGCATTGGCCGAACCGCGCACCTGCAGCGCGGGATCGGCGGTGAGGCAGTAGTTGTAGAGCCGCACCCGGGTATCGGCCACCTTCGTCGGGTCCACCGGGATAGTGTCGTACTCACACGTCGGACGCGGCCACAGGTCCGCGAGGGTGTGATAGGCGCCGTCGTGCGCGGGCACGCCGAGCGCCTGAATCCCTTGGCGCAGTGCGGGAAACAGTGCCTCGATGGCGGGCTGACGCAGTTTCGCGGCCTTGGTGATCGCCACGAAATTGGTAACCAGGTCGGTCATCGGGTCGACGTTCTGCTTCACCACCGAGCCCAGTGTGTCGAACTCTCCCGGGCCCTGATCGAGGAATTTCCGGATCTCGTTGTCAGCGGCCGTGGCCTGCTGGAACAACGCGCTTCCAGCCGCGGTGAGGGTACCCAGGTCGGGCTGGGCGTGGGAGGTGGTCTCGGCGATCACCTCGAGATTCTCGAGCAACTGCTGGGTCTGCGGCAGCAGTTCGGTGAGCCCCGCCATGGCACGGCTGATCCCGGAGATCATGTTGCGCAATCGATCCGGGCCGCCGGCCAGCGCCTTGTCCAGCTCGTCGATGACCACATCGAGCCGGTCGGGGTTCATACCGCCGATGAATCCGCTCAGATCGGTCAGCAGGCTCTGCACCGGAATCGGCACACTGGTCCGCGCTCGTTCGACCACGGCGCCCTCGGACAGATACGGCCCGGTGTCGGCATCGGGCCGGAAGTCGAGGTATTGCTCCCCCGCCGCCGACAACCGGCCCACGTGCACCGTCCCGCCCACGGGAATGTCTGCGCTGTCCTCGATTTCGGCGATCGCGTCGATTCTGTCGCCGGACACCCGCACGTCGGCGACCTTGCCCACCCGAGTGCCGCGGAAGGTCACATCGTTGCCGGGCAGGATGCCGCCGGAGGTCGCCAGCTGCACGGTGACGGTGAAGGTGTGCGGAACCGGGTTGAGCCGCAGGACATATCGCCCCAGATAGCCCGTGCCGATCACCAGCACCACGATCAGGCTGAGGTTGGCGAGCGCGATACGGCGGCGCACCAGCCAGTTCCACAACGGCGTATTCATCGGTCACCGTCCGGCTGAGCAGGTTCGGGTTGTGCGGATTCGGGCGGTGCCTGTTCCGGCGGGGCAGTGCCCGGCACCGGCTGCGGCGGGCTGATCACCCGGCCGAACACCCGCTCGAACACCTGGGTCAAACTGCCGATGAACGCCGCCACATCACCGATCTCGGGCCACCGGCTGCCGTGCGGATCGCTCAGGGCGCCGATGCTCAGGTACGACACCACCGGCATGACCGCCAGACCCGACCCGCGCAGACTCGCCATGAGCGGTGGGTACATCTCATTGAGCCCGTTGAGCGCTTCGGTGAGATTGCCATCCATCTGGGTGAAGCCGGTCATCAGCTTCTGAATGCTGTCGAACAGGCTCAGGAACTGCGGTCCGGTCGTGTTGGTGAAATCTCCGAGCGCCGCCATCGTGGTCGAAACCTTGGCGGTGAGATCGACGATGCGCTGGTTGTTCTCGTTGACCAATCCCAGCAACGCGGGGAAGGTATCGGCGGCCTCGCCGAGTTCCTTCTTCCGCTCGGCCAGTTCTCCGGACAGGCCGCCCAGGCCCTGCAGGGTGGCGTCGATATCGCCGGTGCGCTGATTGAGCGCGGTGATCACACTGGTCAATTCGTTCAGCAGATGTGACAACTGCGGTCCGCGACCAGCGAACATGGAATTCATCTGCGTGGTGATCTGCGCGGCCTGATTGATACCGCCACCGTTCACCAGCATCGCCACCGACATCATCAGCTGCTCGACCGATGCCGCGGTACCGGTGTGATCGGTGCCGATGGTCTCGCCGTCGTGCAGCGGCGGCCCCGCCTCCTGCGCCGAGGGCAGCGTCATCGCCACGAACATGTCACCGAGCGGTGTGGCCTGGCGCAATTCCACCGTCGTGCCGCGCGGTAATGCGATGTCCTTGCGGATCTCCATTTTCACGTCGGCGATGAAATTCGTCGTCTCGATCGCGGTGACGGTGCCGATATCGGTGCCACCGATCCGCACATGGGCGTGATCGGGCAGATTCAGTACATCGGTGAAGGCCGCGTGCACGGTGTAACCGGGACCGCCGATCCCCGGTTTCGGCAGCGGCATATTCTGCAGCGTCACCCCGCATCCGCTCACACCCACGGTGGTCGCGGTCAGGATGGCCGCGAAAGCGGTTCGGCGGCAGGCTTTGCTGCGATAGGAATGTGTCATTTTCCGCTGATTCCCAAGAGTGCGGCGGTAATTCCGAAATCCGGACCCATATCGGCGATCTTCCCGGTCCGGCAACCGTCGAGACGCATCGCGACCCGCTCGCAGAAGGTCGACAACGCTTCACCGTCGAGTACGGATTTGTCGAGCAGGCCGTGCAGGCGCAGCGCCTGATGTTCATAACTGGTCGCATTGGCCAGGTTCTGGAACATCAGCGGAGTCACGTCCACGATCTCGGTGAGATTGCGGGCGTTGGCGCGCATCTGATTGCTGATCTCGACGAACCGTTTCAGCGCGCCGGCGAACTGATCCTTGTTCTGCCCCACCACCGTCGAGGTATTGGCCACGAAGTCGTTGAGCTGGGTCAGCACCGCTTGCAGGCCCGGAGCCTGCTCACCCATCAGACCGACCAATTCGGTGAGACGTCCGCTGAAATCCCGGACGGTCCGGTCGTTCTGGGCGATGACCTGCGTGACATCGTTGAGTTTGATGATGGTGTTGGATATCTGGTCCTTGTTGGCGAAGGTGGTCTCGAAGGCGCCCGACAGCGCGTCGAGGGTCTCCTTCAATTTGTCGCCGTTGCCGTTGAGGAGGGGGAACAGCACCCGGCTCGCCATCGGACCGGTTTCGCTGTCGCCTTTGAGCGTCGCGCCGAGCTGATCGAAGGTCGCCATGATGCGGTCGAGTTCCACCGGAGTTCTGGTACGCGGCAGCGGAATATGAGTGCCATCGGCCATGGTCGGGCCGTGACCGTCGTAGGCGGGCGCCAATTCGATGTGCCGGTTGGTGATCAGTTGCGGATTCACCAGTGCCGCCATGGCATCCGCCGGAATCCGCACGCCCTTGTCGACCTGCATCACGACCTGGACATAGCTGCCCTTGGCCGTCACCGATTCGACCGTGCCCACCGGCACACCCAGTACGTCGACCTCGTTGCCGGCATACAGTCCGGCGACATTCTCGAAATCGGCACTGATGCGAAGGTGGTCGCCGAGCGCCTGATTCGCGGCGGTGCCGAGCGTGCCCGGCAGCAGCGAACAGCCCGAAGCCGCGGTCGCGACCGCGCAGACCACGGCGAGTTTGGCCAGTGCGCGCAATGTCATCACTTACACCCCTGTACGACCTGGGCGAAACAGATCCAGTTGTCGGGGAACAGACCCCACGGCACATACACATCGCCGTAGGGGCCGTTGCCCAGTACGTTGTTGAACTGCCGCACGGTGACCGGCATGATCTCGTAGAGCCGGTCCAGGTTGCCCTTGTTCTTCTCCAGCCCCTCGGACATGGTGTTCAGATCCCGGATCATCGGGCCGAACTGGTTGTTGTTCTCCAACCCCATGTCCTGCAGCAGCTTCGACAGCGATGCCACATTGTCGAGCAGATTCCTCAGCAACTGCCGGCGCTGCTGGACCGCCTGCCCGATGGCCTCGCCGCGGGTCAGCAGCATCAGCACACTGTTCTGGTTGTCCGACACCAGCTGAGATACCGTGCCCATCCCCTTCAACAGGGTGTCGACCTCGTCGCGGCGATCGTTGATCACCTTCGCCAGTGAGCCGATACTGTCGAGCGCCTGCACCGCCAGCTGCGGCGAATCGCCCATCTGCTGATTCATCGCATCCAGAGCCTGGCGCAACTTCTGCGGATCGATCCGCTCGACCCGCTCGAACGACGCCTTGTACTGCGGATCCTGGATCACCTTGCCCAGGTTGTAGGGCACGCTGGTGTGGTCCAGTCGAATCCGGTTGTCCGGCAGTCCTTTTCCGTTTCCCGGGGTGAGGTCGACGTGCAGCCGGCCGAGAATGGTCGACATCTTGATCGCCGCCCGCGCATCGTTGCCCAGCCGTAGATCACGGCGCACCTTCAGATCCACGACCACCTCGGCGTTCTCCAGGCGCACGGCCCGCACCGCACCGACCTCGATTCCGGAGACGTCCACGGTGGCACCCGCCCGCAGACCCGCCGCCTGGGTGAATTCGGCGTGAATCGTCTTGTCCCCCAGTCGTGCCTGGCTGAGCGTGCTGGAGCCGACCAGCAGGATCACAACCGCGGCCGAGGCGATCAGGCCGAGCCGCAGATACCGATTGCGCAGGAAGCCGAGGACCTTCGGCAGCCGCGGTCGCGGAATTCGGGCCATCACCGGCACACCTCCGAGTGCGAGTTGCCGCCGATCTGGGAGAACAGTCCAGGCGGCAGCAGGACACCCCACAACGACACGTCGAGTCCGCAGAAGTAGGCATTGCCGTAGGCGCCGTTACCCGAGAACGCGGCGACCCGGTTGAGCATGTTCGGCAGCTGCACGGCCGCACGATCCAGTCCGGCGCCATTGAGCAGCAGCAGTGCCACACCCGTGGTGGCCTTGTCCTGCGCGGCCGCGATACCCGGTTTGACCTGGCCGATCAGCCCGACCAGCGCATCTGTCGAGGTGGCGACCTGATCCACCGAGGATTTCAGCACCTCACCCTGCGCGTACAGGCCGTCCATCAGTGACCGCGTCTGGGTGATGAGGGTCTCCAGTTCATTGCTGCGATGCGCCAGTCCCGACATCACGCTGCTGAGATTCGAGACCACGTCACCGAGGATCTTGTCGCGCTGGCCGAAGGTGCCGGCCAGCTGCGCGGCCTGCGTGATGAGCGTGCTCAGCGATACCTGATTGCCCTGTAGCGCCTGAATCAGCGTGTCCGACAGCGAGTTCACCTGATCCGGTTGCAATACCGAGAACAGGGGCTCGAATCCGGACAGCAACGCCGACACGTCGAACGAGGGTTCGGTGTGCTCGATCGGGATCTTGCCACCGGCCGGCAGTGCCTGCCCGGCTTCCTTACCGGCCGCCAGCGCGATATAGCGCTGGCCGATCAGATTCTGGTATCGCACCATCGCCTTGGTGGTGGTGGTCAGATGCTGATTGCTGCGAATGCTGAACTCGACACCGGCCTTGTAGTCGTCGGCGAAGTCGATCTTGTCGACCCGGCCGACCCGCACTCCGGCCATTCGCACGTCGTCGCCGACCCGCAGGCCGAGAACATCGGAGAACACCGCCGAGTATCGATCCGTCGACCCCGGCACCGAGCGCTGGAGCGTGGAATAGATCGTCGTCGTGAGTCCGATCGCCACCACCGCGAACAGCGCGAAGCCGATCAGCGCCTTCGTGGATTTCACTGCGCGACACCACCTTCCGGCAGCTCACTGACGGTCAGGTAGCCGCCCGCGAGAATCGGCCCGAGCAACAGCAGCTGCGCCATATTCGGAATGCCGCCGACGACCGCGGCCACCGCCGCGGGCCCGCGCAACGCGGCCGGAAGAACGGCCGGACCGGTGCGATCGGCCGCGGGTGCGGTGATGCCGGGAATCTGCGGCAGCCCCGGAATGCCCGGCAGCGCCGGGAATCCGGGCAGCGCCGGCAGGCCGGGAAGCAACGGCTGCTGTGCCGGAGCCGCGGGTACCGCCGCGGGTTGCGGGCGCGGCCCGGCGGCATCCAGCCAACGCGGTAGCTGCTGCTGCGGATACTGTTGCGGCGGCGCAACATTCGGCACGCTGGCGCCGCCGCAACGCGGACCGTACTGATCCCCGTAATGCGGGCAGTCCGTCGCGGTGTACTGCTGGAACGGCGTGAGCGAGGCATCCATCGCCCAGACCATCTGATGTTTGGGACCCCAGTGGAAAGTGGTCTTCAACCGCTGCAGCGCGGTGTTGAGGTTGGCCGCGGTGAACGGGATCGCGTCCGGATCCCGAGCCAGGCCGCCGAACAGATCATCCAGGCCCGAGACCAGATACTTGCCCGAATCCGGATTACGCGCGAACAGGACGTTCACCGTGTCGACCGCACCGCCGGCATTGGTCAGCAGTGCGACGAAGTTCGAACGCCGCTCGGTCAGGGTTCGCGCGGTGGTGACCGAATCCGACAGCACCCCCACCAACTCCGGCGCCGACCGGCTCAGCGCGCCGGCCGCCCGGCCGAGATTGCCCAGCAGATCACCGATTTCGGGAATGTCGTGGACTTGGGTGAGCCAGTTGTCGAGCCGCTCGATGGTGGAGCCGGGCACCCGGGCACCCGGCTCCAGCGCGGCCGACAGGCTCGCCAGCACCCGGCCCAGCTTCTCGGGCTGAATATTGGTCAGCACGTTGCGCAGCACATTGAGCGTGGTCTGCAATTGGATCGTCGCGGCGCCGGTGTCTTGTCGAATGGTCGCCCCGGAGTGCAGTTTCGCGTGATCGGGGCCGTTGTCCACCAGTTCCACGGCGGTGACCCCGAACAGGTTGCTGGGGATGACGCGAGCGGTCACACTAGCTGGAATCGTCTCCGCCACATGAGGTTTCAGGGCGATCTCGGCACGCTGCCGGGCGCCTTTCGCCACCACCTCGACCGAGTCCACACTGCCCACGACCAGACCGCGGAACTTCACGTCGGCATGGCTGGGCAGTCCGTCGCCGGTGCTCGTCAGAATCGCGTCGACCGGGACCTTTTCGGTGAAATGGCCGGTGTAGCGCAAGGCCAGCAGATACATCAGCGCGGCCAGCACGAGCAGCATCGCGATACCGGACAGCGTGAGCTGCCGCGGAGTGGCCCCGCGGCCACTGGGATCGAGAATCAACGAACGACACCTATCCTGAGATCCGGAATCCGGGGTCGATCCCCCAAATGGCCAGGGTGAGAATGAGATCCGCGAACACCATCACGACAATCACCATCTTGATCGCGCGCCCGGCCGCCACCCCGACACCTTCGGGACCACCGCTGGCGACATATCCGTAGTAGCACTGGATGAAGGTGGCCAGCATTGTGAAGAACACGACCTTGAGCAGCGAATAGAACAGGTCCGGCCCGAGCAGGAACTGGAAGAAGTAGTGGTCGTAGGTGCCCGACGTGGTGCCACCGAGGAAGAGCACCGTAAATTTGGTGGTCAGATAGGACGCGGCCAAACCGATGGTGTAGAGCGGGACGATGGTCACCGTGGCCGCGATCATCCTGGTGCTGACCAGATACGGCAGTGGCCGGATCGCGATCGATTCCAGGGCGTCGATCTCCTCGGAGATGCGCATCGAGCCCAGCTGGGCGGTGAAGCGGCAACCGGACTGGATCGCGAACGCCAGGGTCGCCAGGATCGGCGCGAGCTCCCGGGTGGTCGCGAAGCCGGAGATGGCGCCGGTCAGCGGACTCATGGTGAGCAGATCCAGCGCCGTGAACGACTCCATCCCCACGATGATCCCGCCGAACGAGCACAGGATGAACACCACGCCGATGGTGCCGCCGCCGACGATCAGCGACCCGTTGCCCCAGCTGACATCGGCGGTGAGCCGGGCCAGCTCCTTGCGGTAGTGCTTCAGCACGAACGGAATCGAGGCCAGCGCCTGGATGAAGGTGAGTGCCTGATGTCCCAGACGCTGATTGGCGTGCACCGGGACCAGCGCGGCGTTGCCGACGGCGCGCAGTGGCCGGGCCGCGGGCGGAGTGTAGGAACTGGCCATCTCACACGACCTTCGCCGGCAGCAGTGTATTCGACAGCTGAGTCAGAATGATGTTGGTGGCGAACAGCATCAGCGCCGAACTGACGACCGCGGAGTTCACCGAATTCGCCACCCCCGCGGGTCCGCCGCTGGTGTGCAGGCCGACATCGCAGGCGATGATCGCGGTCAAGGCTCCGAAGATCGCCGCCTTGGCCAGCGCGATCAGTAGATCGTTGGCGACCGCGAACGAGGCGAACGAGCCGATGAACGATCCGGGCGTGCCCGACTGCGCGTAGACGTTGAACATGTAGGCGGTGGCGAATCCGACGAAAACGATGAAGCCACACAGCAATACGCTCACGAGTACCGCGGCGGCCAGACGCGGGGCCACCAGGCGGCGTACGGGATCGACGCCCATCACCATCATCGCGTCGATCTCCTCGCGAATGGTTCGCGATCCCAGATCGGCACAGATCGCCGAGCCCACGGCACCGGCGATCATCAACGCGGAGACCAGCGGCGCGCCCTGACGGATGATGCCGAGCGCCGCCACCGATCCGATGAACGTGGTCGCGCCGACCTGATTCACCAGGGCGCCCACTTGAATGGACACCACCACCGCGATCGGGATGGCGACGAAAACCGTTGGGGCGGCGGACACATTGGCCATGAACGCGCACTGCTTGATGAATTCCCGATACGGAAAACGCCGGGCCACCATGGAGACGAAGAGCTGAATGATCGCCTCACGGCCGAGAGCGACCTGCCGGCCCAGGGTTTCCAGCGACCGTTGCGGATGCCGGCGCCACAGACCGCTCGCGGCATCAACGAGTCGTTGCAGCTCGCCCTCGTCGGTTACGCGCCAAGGCGGCACCGGCGGTCGCGGCCCCTCGGTAGCTCGGGTCGACGTCACAGCGGTTGTTCCTTTCTCACCACCGCCGGACCGGCCGAAGCCACGACACCAGGCCTCCAGCGTGCGCGGTGCCACACACAAGCGGTGCGACACACGATAGTAAGTTATCGACTGTTCTTTGTGAATTGAAACTTCGTAATTGGCCGAAATTCAGCCCTGAAATGGCTTCTACCAGTATCAATACAGGTAGATTGCGGCCTTGCACGTGATGGAGCGGTCCATTGCAGGTCCACATCAGGCCGTCAAGTTATCATCTGTTCTGCCAATTTAGCCAATTTGCGGAAGTGTCAGGACAGGTTCTCCACATGGTGCTGCAGCAGCACCAGCAACACCCCGAGCAGGGCGACACCGACGCAGAGCGCACTCAGCACCGCGATCCACAGCCCGAATCGGAGTACCGGATTGACCTTCATCTGCCCACCGAGGATCTTGACTCCGATCACCAAGATGTCGATGAGCCACACCAGCGCCATCACGACTAGGTCATGCAGACGTTGGAGAAGGTGAGCACGGGCCAGCACACGATCGCCCCCAGGAACGACATGACCACGTCGATGCCGTGCAGATTCTTCAGGTGCGAGGTGTGCGTCAGCGTCCAGATCACCCCGACTATCCCGTACGGGACGGCGATGATGATCAGCGTGCCCAGAAATTCGGACACCTTCATCTCGTAGCTCAGTAGCCGATCCAGTCGCTTCAACATTGCGACGCAAGTCCTTTCGCCCATCGGCCGCACCGCCGCACGCGCATCCCGCGCGCGACGAACGCAGGCACCCTTGCCTGTTGTCCACAGCCCCTCAGCGGTCACCGTGAACTCGCACGAGCATATGTTACTCATAATTCACACTTTGTGAAGGGGGTCACCGCAGCCGGAGGGCGGCCGATCATCGGTGCTAATAGTGAAAAATTACAAAGGACGGACGGATCGACATCTTCCATAAGTTATGCCCAATTCATCGACTTGAGCACCAAGCAGGGATTACGATGACACGGTATCGGCGACCAGGTCGGCCGCCTGATGCGAGTGACACTCCACGACGAGGCCACTCACCACCGCCGGGCCCGGCGGTACCGCAGGGGGATCGCCGGGCCGGGCAACGGATTCCCCGGCATTGCACCCTCGGCTCGATTGTCGTTCACAATCGCACCCCGGGTCGGCCGAATCGACACGATAACGAGGCACTCGGGGGCCGGGTGGACGACCGGACGGAGGATCAGCGTGCACATCGACAGCAGACGACCGGACGAGACCCACGGATCATGCGGCGTCTCCGCCGTACGGTCGCGGGAGATACTGAACTACTTCGGCAAGTGCCCGGCGTGCGGATATCCCGCCCGGGCCGTCCTGCGGACGATCTCCCGCAATGACGGCGGCGTCACCGACGCGGTGATCGCAACCTGCGAATTACCTTGCGGCTGGTCGGGTCCGGTCGAACCGACCATCATGACCATTCCCACCCGGTGGCCGTAGCGAACCGACGCGCGAGCCTCGGTTGTGGACAAGGCCCGCACCGCTGCGGTGGCACTGCCAACGAAGCCTCCCGTGGCCGGTGAGCACCGGATATCAACTGATTCCGACCGGCGTGCCCAGATCACGACATCCCCTAGGACGGTCGTCACCAGCCCCGACGGGGTGTGACGGCACTTGTCGGTGCCGTCACATACCTTGAGCGCGTCGTGATCGATCGGGAGGGAGAACGATGGCCTCGAATCCGAGTGCCCCGCCGGAGGAACCGGCTTGGGAAAGCACCGCTGTCGTGCGGGTCGTACCCGCCATCGCACCGCGCAAACTGAACAAGGTGCCGTTCGTGGAACTGGCCGACGGACGTTTGCAGGGCGTGGTGTCGAGCGGTTCCGACATCTCGCGCGTGTACGTGGCATCGGTGACCGCGGGAACGCTTGGGCTCAGCTGCAGCACCAACAACAACCGGCCGTGCGGCGGGCTGAACCATGGCGGGGCCTGCAAACACCTGGAGGCGCTCGTCGAGGCGGCGGTGCTCCAGTATGGACAGGACCGGGTGGTGCGTTTCCTGCGCGTGGAGGTCCCCGAGGGGGATCGGCTCGTGCACTGCCTCAACGGAACTCGCGATCCGGCACCGGCCGCCGCGGTGTTCAGCCGGTTCCTGCGGCATCTCACTTATCTGGAGTTGCCGGGGAGTACGACCCCGATTCCGGAGTTGCAGTGGTTCCCGGCGGGGGTGGGGCGCTGATGCAGGCCGTACAACTGGCCGCGCTGGCGGAGGCGCCGGACGGCGTCAGGGCAGCCCTGAACGCGGTAAGCGGATTCGATACCGCCCTGGTCGACGGCTTCGCCCGGGTCTCCGACGCGCAAGGCGCGGCACTCGCGGCACTGGGCGCGGCAGTGGCGGGCTCCCCGCTGGCCGAAACGGTCGCGGCGGCGGTGTCGAAGGTGGGCGCCGGGGCTATCGGCGCCGACGAGGCGTCGGCACTGGCCGCCGCTCGGGCCGCGCTGCTCGGCGCGGTACACGATGCCCTGCTCGATCAGGTCGATACGGCAATGGGCCGCAAGCGATCCGAGTGGGCCGTCGCCTTCGATGCCGGCGCGCCGAGTCCGCTCGCGGCGGGTTCGCGCGCTTGGCTCGCCGAACTGGCGATCGCCGGATGGCGCGGGGTGGACCACGATCTGGTGGCGGCCGCCGACCACACCGTGGAATCGCTGCTGGCCGAACCCGCGCTGCGGCGGGCGGCGGTACTCCTGGACGGCTTCACCGCCGAACTGAGCGCCTGCGCACCGGTCGCGACGATGGATCGGGTACCCGCCCGCCACTGGGCCGATTTGTGGACGCGCGCGTTGCTGCTGTCCTGGCGAGGGGTGGAATCCACTGCGAGCGAACAGGTTTCTGGTCGACTGCTCCCCTTGGGCGTGGACGTGCACGAGCACGGGACCGCGGTGCAGGCACAGGTGTACGGCGTGCTGGAGGTCGCGGGATCGTCTTCCCGGCGGGTCCGCGTGTCGGTGGCGGCGGCCAAGGTGGACACCATCGTCGGACCGGCGGTATGGCAACTGCTCGGTGCGCATCAGCAGTTGCTCACCGCCCTGGCCGAGCGGCGCGCACTAAAACTCACCGGCATGCCGCTGTCGGCGAGCGGCGATCTGTCGTGGGACGACAACCGCGCGAAGGCCGGGGATTCCGCCGACCCGTTCGGCACCGCCACCGTGCAGTTGCCGCAGGCACAGGCCCCGGCCGTCGCACCGCTGGATCGCGATCCCGTGCATATCGCCGAGCCCGTTCTACTGGAGGGGTACCGGGTGCGCGAGGGCGTGCTCGAACTGGGCGATCAGCGGATCCGGGTGGAGCTTGACGCGCTTCCGACCGCCGGTCCGCTCACCGCGGCCGCCGTGACCGGCTCCAGCACATTGATCGGTTTGCTCCGCTGGGATGCCGGTGGCTGGTCGGTTCGCCCACTGGCCGTGCAACGCAAGGTCAAGACCACCCTCACCCCCTTCCACAACGGAGACTGGGCGCTGGGGACGACGGACCCGAAAGTCGCCAAGGCACAGGCCAAATCGGGCGACGCCGTGGCGGTGTTGCGCGAACGCGCGGGACGGTTGCTGCGCAAATGACCACTGCCTCAGGAAACGATTCACCAGGGGGTGGCGGCCGGGTGACGGATGAGCCCAATCACGAGACCCGGCGGCAGATCCTGTACTGGCGGCTGCTGGCCGGTGTCTTCGCCGGGGATCAGCAACCCACGCTGGAACAGGCGAGCGCCCACATCGTCGACGATCTGGATCTGCCACTGGCCGTGCTCGATCCCGGCGTCTCCATCGACACTGTGGCGCAACGCTATCCGGAGATCAGGGCGGAGTTCGAGAGGCTGGACTTCGCCGGGAACCAGGACACCGCCGGGAGCGACGGCTTCGCGGACGTCGCCGTCGACACCGCGAACCCGGCGGCCGAGGTCGCCCAGCCCAAGGATGCGGACGACCCGCATCCTCCGGTCAGCGCGGCCGATGTGCGCACCGCCGCACTGGTTTCCAAGCTGCTACTCAATGTGTTCGCCACCGGATCCGGTCAGGTCAGCGCAACGCAGCTGGCGGGCTGGCAATCCGATGCCGGCTGGCTGCGGCGCTGTCTGGGCGAGGAGCAGGCCGGTGCGGTGCAGGGCGTGCTCACCGGTCTGGAAGGTGAGCTCGTGTCGCGGATGCGGCTGCGCGAGGTGCTGGCCGATCCGCATCTGGCCTCCCAGCTCACGCCGAGTATGTCGCTCATCGAACAGTTGTTGCGCGACAAGCACAATCTGTCGGGTGTGGCATTGGCGAATGCCAAACGCCTGATCCGCCGCTACATCGACGAGGTCGCCGAGGTCCTGCGTACTCAGGTACAGCAGACCAGTTCCGGCACCGTCGATCGCACGGTCGCGCCCAAACGCATCCTGCGAAACCTGGATGTGGACCGGACGATCTGGAAGAACCTGCCGAACTGGAATCCCGAGGACGAGCGCCTCTACGTCGACCGGCTCTATTACCGGCAAACCGCCAAGCGCACCGTCCCGGCCCGCATGATCGTAGTGGTGGACCAGTCCGGTTCCATGGTCGATTCCATGGTCAACTGCACCATTCTGGCGTCGATCTTCGCGGGCCTGCCCAAGGTGGATGTGCACCTGATCGCCTACGACACCCGCGCCCTGGACCTCACCCCGTGGGTGCACGACCCGTTCGAGGTGCTGCTCCGCACCAATCTCGGCGGCGGCAACGACGGTCCGGTCGCCATGGCCATGGCGCAGCCCAAGATCTTCGACCCGAAGAACACTGTGCTGGTATGGATTTCGGACTTCTACGAGTTCGACCGCTCGCAGCCGTTGTTCGAGGCCATGGAGGCCGTACATCGCTCCGGCGTCAAACTCATCCCGGTCGGCTCGGTGAACAGCTCCGGCCATCAGAGCGTCAACCCGTGGTTCCGGGAGCGGTTCAAAAACCTCGGCACCCCGGTGATCTCAGGACGCATCCAGAAGCTCGTGCACGAGCTCAAGAACTTTCTCGACTAGGAGACCATTCATCATGAACGACGTTTTGCGCGCCCCGGCCGAGGTCAAGTACGCTGCGGAGCTGGACTGGCTGGAGTCGATCGACGACGGCCCCAAGCCCTTCTCGTGGCGGTTGAGCCCGAAGATGGTGCGGCTGTTCATTCTCGGCTCCGAACGCGCCGACGGACTCGACCGCGAGGTGGAGCAGAAGTGGTTCGGTGACCGCAGCTTCGTCGAACGCAGCATCGTCACGCTGGCCTCGGATCGGGGTTTGCTGCTCATCGGGGATCCGGGCACCGGCAAGAGCTGGCTGGCCGAACTGCTGTCGGCGGCCATCAGCCGCAATTCCACACTGGTGGTGCAGGGCACCGCCGGCACCACCGAGGACCACATCAAGTACTCGTGGAATATCTCGATGGTCATCGCCAAGGGCCAGTCGCGCGAGTCGATGATCCCGTCACCGATCATGACCGCCATGGAGCAGGGCGTCATCGGCCGTTTCGAGGAGCTCACCCGTTCCACCAGCGATGTGCAGGACGCGCTGATCTCCATCCTGTCGGAGAAGTACGTCTCGATTCCCGAACTCGATGATGACAATGTGGTGTTCGCGCAACCGGGCTTCTCCATCATCGCCACCGCCAACAGCCGTGACCGCGGCGTGAACGATCTGTCCTCGGCGTTGAAGCGGCGCTTCAACTTCGTACGCATCCCGGTCGTGTCCAATAAGAAGAGCGAGGCGGAGATCGTGCGCTTCCGCACCGCGGAACTGCTGCGCCGCCACTCGATCGAACTGGAACTGCCACCCACGCTGCTGGACATCCTGCTCGAGAGCTTCGCCGATCTGCGTGCCGCGGCGGCCGCCGCCACCAGCGATGACGACAAGCTGGAGTCGGCGCTGTCCACCGCCGAGCAGATCGGCGTCCTCGAGGACGCCATCCTGCACAGTCAGTTCTTCGGGGCGAAGGAGTTGCGCCCCGAAACCCTGGCCGGTTCGCTCGTCGGCTCACTCGCCCGGCGCCAGCCCGAAGATCTGGCCATTCTGAACAAATACCTGCACGGTGTGGTCGAACCGCGCAGCAAGGACAAGAAAGGCGAGGCCGCCTGGGGTGAATTCCTCGAGGGTGGCCGGGCGGCGATCGCGAGGCTTTCATGACGGTCTCCGATACCCGGACTGTGCCGAATATTTTTGCCGCACTGCGGGATCAGCTCGCCGATGCCGCCGTCGCGTTCGCCGGTGAGCCGGGAGCGGCGGGCGGCATCCTGGCGGGCATAGTCGACGATGTCGACCGGTCGCTGTCGGAGCGACTGGAGATCTTCCCGGTTTGTCACCACTCCCCCGCGTCGGGCCTGGCCATGGTGCGACGGCTGCGCGAAAAGCAGCCGACCGTCATCTATCTGGAACTGTGCGAGGATATGCGGCCGCTGCTGGACGAACTGCGCAACTGCCGGTTGCCGGTGGCACTGCAGGCCTTTGCCACCGATATCGACGGCTTCCCCGCGGCATGGGCGCCGCTGTCGGTGATCGCCCCGATCACCGAGTCCTCGGCCGAGTACCAGGCCATCGCCTATGCACTCGATACGCCGGGCGTCGAACTGGTGCTGGTTGATCGGTCCACCGATCACGTCTTCCAGTGGGCGCCGAAAGACGAGGACTCGCGGCACGAGGCATCCGCCGACGGCGAGCAGTCCGAGGAGGACGGCCTGCACGGCGCGGCGGTCGGCCTCGAAATCGGCGATCTGCGACCACGTTTCGCCGAACTGGAAGAACATCTACTGCATCACGGCAAGGTCAGACACTGGTCGGAGTGGTGGGACCAGTACGTGGAGCAGCCCCTCGCGGACGCGGACTACGACACCTACCGCCAGGTCATGGTGATGATCGGCAGCCTGTTCCGGCGGCTGCGGCGCGGCAGCACCACCGAGGACGAGGACCGCGAACGGTTCATGTGGACCCGTATGCGGGAGCATCTGACCGCGGGCGATATCGATCCGGCGAAAGCGCTGTATGTGTGCGGTGCGGCCCACGCGGCCAGCCCGGTCGACGAGTTCGGGGTGGACTCCGATATCGCATTCGAGATCTCGCCGCGATCGGCCACCAACTGGCACTACGGGCTGATCCCGTCCAGTCACTCCGCCATCGAGGCGCAGTTCGGGCTGGCCGGCGGCGCGGTGTCGATCTCGGCGGCGACATGGGCGAAGGGTTTGCGCCGTGGCAAACTGCAGTCCTTCCAGCTGGAGGGACAACAGGGGGCGAAGAAGCGCGCCCGCAAGCCGCTGCTTCCGGTGGTGCCGGAAGCCGAAGTGACGGATCGCCTTTCGGGCTTTCTATCGCGGCCGCCGGTCCTGGATCCGCTCGACGAGGCCGAACTACTGGAATGGTCGGTGGATATCGTCCGGCTGGCCCGGCGCAACGGATACCTGGCGAGCACCGCCGACGCCATCGCCATCTTCGAGACCTCGATCCTGCTCGCCGGGTTGCGCAATCGCGCCCGCGCGACGCCCTACGACTTCCAGGATGCCGCGGTCACCTGCATCGAGAAGGACCGGGTGCCGGGGCGGCGCGATGTGCGGCGGTTGTGCGAGATTCTGCTGGGTGGCGACCGGATCGGCCAGGTCGGATACGAGGCGCTGCCACCGCTGGCCCGCGATGTGCTCGACCGGCTCGAACCATTGGGCCTGAACCTGTCCCCACGCACACTGCAACGCGCACTGCTGGACCTGAAGGCGAATCCGGGCCTGCGGTCGTGTTCCGATCTGCTGTGGCTGCTGCGCCGGCTACTGCCGCGGGACGCGCTGCGACCCATCATGGGCTCGCGCGGATTGGGCGAGACCTCCATCCAGGAGAGCTGGGATATCGCGCTCGGCAGACATCAGCGCTCGCTGGTGGAGCTCGGCTACGAGGGCGTTTCGGTGGAGCAGGTGCTCGAGCAGCGCCTGCGGAGCGCGGTCGCCGCACCGGATGCCACCGCCGCCGCGGCGCTGGCCGCGGTCGAGGACGCACTGGTCTATCTGGGTTCGGTCCGGCTCGCCGACGAACTGGGCACGCGCGCGGTCGAACTCCTCGCCGCCGAACGCACGATGGACGACGCACCCGTGGTGCTGCGCCGTATCCGGTTGCTGCTCAACTATTTCCGATCCACCGAGGCCGGCCTGCCGGCCTGGTGCGAACGGTTCGTGACGGCCGGTTACGCGCACTACTGCACCCTGTTGCCCACCGCCTTCGCCGCCGAGGAGACCGGACCGCCACAGGTGGCGGCCATGCTGGGCTTCCTGTTCGGGATGGAGAACCTGGCCCTGTCGCTGGGTTGTGATCACACTCAGCTGGAATTGGCTGTGCTGCAATCACATCCGGAGGCACCGGCCAAGGTGGCCCTGCTGTGGGCGGCACGGTTCCAGCTCGGCCTGCTGACCATGACCGAGCTGCGCGAGCGCTGCGACGGTATGCTCGCCAATCCGCTGGTGCTACCGACGGTTCCGCAGTACGTGAGCGGTTTCGTCCAGGCCATCGACCCAGCGCCTGCCCTGAAACCTTTTGTGGTGGAGCTGTTGTCGAAGGCATTCGGCACCCTGCCGGACGCGGTACTGCTGCCGTGGCTGCCGAAACTCATCGCCACCCTGAAAGATCAGGCGGGCGAGCTGATCCCGGGCCTGGTCCGCGAGGCGGGACGAACCTTCCCCGGCGCACTTCCTGCCGTGGACGCCTTCGTGCCGCCTTGGTCGCGCGAATTCACCACGGCCACAACGCCTGTGGTGGCGGCACCGAACGTCCCGGTCACCGGACTGCTGGCCGCCCATCCCGCCACCTGTGACGCACTTACCGGCCTACTGGGCATCGACGGCCACTGGCAGGCGGGCCGCCCCGCCGGAAACCGCGAGGCGGCCGGCCTACTCGAGCGATTCCCCGTCACGGCCGGCGCACTGGCCGTACAGCTGGGAGGGCCGACCACACGAAGCTGACCGCCCCAGCACTGCGCTGACGCGCCGGAGCCCCACTGCGGGCAGGGAGCTGCCGGGCGGCGGCGTTGGAGCGGTCAGAGGTTCTCGGTGCCGCCCCCTCGTAGCGGGAGCAGGTCCTCGATCCGGGATGCGTCGCCGGGCGTTGCCGCGATCTGCAGGGCAGCACGAGCATCTTCGGCCATAGTGCGCGAGGGCACCACCAGCAGGGCGATTCTGGCGCCGGCAACTCCGAGAACATCGATGGTGTGTGCCGGTTTGCGATGAAATCCGTCGAGCCGCACCCAGGTACCACCCACGTCGACCCCGCTCGGCGCGCTGTCCCAGTCCTCTGGCTGATAGATCACTCGATGGACCGCGCCGAGCAGAGTGGTCACCGCTGTGAGCAGAGCGGGCAGCTCGACGGTGAGATCGTCACCGTAAGGCCACCAAGCACCGTCGAACCAGCCGGTGTGCGGCGCGGCCACGTTTATCCGAGTGCGCACCGGCAGAAAACCGGGCATGGCGGTGCCGGAGTCCTCGACTGTCACATGCATCACGTCCTGTCACTCGTTCGGTCCTGCGAGGTCTGCGGGCGTGTCATGAAATATGTTGCAGCGCATGTCTATTGCACACGCCCGGTCGACAATCCCGTGCGCGATGGGTCAGGCTGCCGCCGTCGGTGCCGAACAGTCACACGGTGATGGGACGTGATCGGGGTTCATGGTTCATGCCCGTCACTCCCGGGCAGGGTCGGGGTGGTCGGCCCGGCCGCCGCGAGTACGGACTTCGCAACGCCCGGGTCGGTGTTCGCGGGGATGGCTCGCAGCACGACCGCGGTGCCGTCGGTACCGCACACATACGTGGTGCCGTACAACTCGAACGGGTACCGGTCCAGCCGTATGGTGCGGTCGGCGATGACGTGATGCCGGTCGATGGGCGACCAGGCGCGTGGGTCGTAGACGATGCGCCATATCAGCCCTACTCGCGGACGGAGTGCGGCAATCAGCCCGGGGAGCTCTGCGACGAGGTTGCTCGATCGTGGCCACCAGGTCGCATCGATGTAGCCGCTCGCATCGGAGTCCGGGCGCAGACGTAGCCGGAGGGTGGCAGCGAGCGTTCGATCACGCGCTGACACAGACACTTTCAGCGATTGCGGCGTCATCGGACGCTCCTGCCGCGGCTTCTGGGAAAACCGGATGTCGAATTCGGTGACGGCGCTACCTCTGCTGGTCAGCGCACATGATGCCGCCGAATGTCCCGAGTCTACACACGGAGTGAGTCGTGCAAGCCCGATCGGCGTCGGCACTGGATCGGCCGGCGGTCGGCCCGGCGCCCGCCCGGTTGATACCCGGTGGCAAGACATCGAAATCAGCGGCGAATCGGCGTCGGTCCGGTAACGACGCCCATAACCCTGTTAACACCCAGCATCCCACTGCGATGCTCTAAGTGTCGCCGACCGGCGATGTAGTCCGGCCGCTTCTGCCGCCCCGGACGTCGATTTACGCGCGTCGAGGCGAGTTTCGGCGCTTTACAGCGCGAGCACTGGCTCGGCGATTCGGCCGGGTGGCCCACACTCTTGCCGCCGGCATCACCTATTCCGCGAGACGAACGGTGTGCGATGAAGGACGAACTGCGTCCCAAAAACGGTACTTCGAGCACCAACACCGCAGAGTTGACCACTCTGCTGCAGGAGACTGCGGACGGGGTCGCCGGTTCTTTCGCAGCGTTCTACCGATCGACCAGGTCGATGTTGCTGACTCGGCTCACTATTATCCTGCACAGCCCGGATTTGGCCGAGGAAGTCAGCCAAGAGGTGTATCTGCACGTCTGGATCGCGGCCGGGGATTACGACGCCGACCGCGGGAGTCCGATGGCGTGGCTGATGATGTTCGCGCATCGCCGCGCTGTCGACCGGGTGCGCTCGGAGCAATCACTGGCCGACCGCGAACGCGTATTCGGCCGCCGGCAACTTCTGCCCGACCGCGACGTCGTGTACGACGAGATCGGCCAGCGCCTCGACGAACGCGCCGTCGCCGGGGAGGTGCGCAAACTCGACCGTCACCAGCGCGAAGCGATCATGCTGGCCTTCTACGGCGACCGCACCTATGCCCAAGTTGCGATCGACCTCGGCATACCGCTTCCGACCGCTAAATCCCGCATTCGAGCCGCCCTGAAAACTCTCGGTCACCGCCTGTCGTCGAGCGTCTACGACCTACCGTGAAACACGGGGCCTGCCCCGAGATTCGCCGACTCGCGCCACTGGTGGTTTCAGGCCGCGAGCGCGTCACCGGTGTTCGACTTCGCCGGCGGTGACATCGGATGCGCCCGCGCCGGGGTGCGGGAGGGTGGCGGTGAGGCCGGCCAGCAGGATGTCGAGCCCGCGCTCCAACTCGGCATGGCCGTCGTAGTCGGCCAGCACCGGCGCGAGTCGGCGCAGCAACGGGAATTCGGTGACCGGCAGTCGATGCAGACCGAGCCGCAGTACCTCATCGGACTCTTCCGGGCGTTCCACCAGTTCCTGCAGCTCATTGAGCACATGGCCGTAGAGGAAACCGAATAGCGCACGATAGATGTGCAGCGCGTCCGCTCCGGTGAATCCGGCACGGGTGAGCAATGTCAGCACGTTCTCGAGCGGTCGTACAACCGCCGGCGGACGCTGCCCGAGCGGTGTCGCCAGCGGTCGCGTCACCAGCAACGGCACCACCCGCGGATGTGCCAGCGCCAGTTCGCGGAAATCGCGCGCGATCTGCCGCAATCGGCCGGCCCAGTCCGGATCGGAGCTGTCCACCCGCAGCTGCGCGAAGACGATCTCGGCCACCCCGTCGAGCACCGCGGCCTTGTTCGGTACATGCCGGTAGATCACCATCGGGTCCCGGCCCACCGCCTCGGCCAGTCGGCGCATCGACAACCCCTCTACGCCGACACTGTCGATGATCGCCAGCGCCGCCGCCAGCACTCCCGCGCGCGTGACCTGGCCGTTCCCACGGCCGTTCGCGGCACGATCCAGGTCGGCACGGTCTGCGAAATCTTGGGAATTCGATGACGATTCGTCCATGGCGCGGCGTCCTTCACACTGGCAGTTGATGTAGCCATCAAGTGTAGACCTACAACGTTGACATGGCTTCTACATGGGTGTCTACTGGAAGTATCGGGCAACCCTCGAGCGCCGGTACCAGCGGCCCACACCGTCGAGGCGGGTTCAGTACGCGTTCGAGCACATATGGCGCCAGACGAGCAAAGGACCGATCATCATGACCATTACGCACACCTTCGCCGAGAAAACCAAGGCCCTTCCGGAGGCGATCCGCCGCTTTCTCGACCCCATGCCCACGCGTACCTCGGACGCGCCCGCTCCCCCCGCGAACGGACCGCCTCCGGGCACATTGCGGCTGAGGCTCAAGCCGAAGAGTCGACAGGCGGACTACATCGATGGCGCGTGGTGGCCCAGATCCTCCGATCTCGCTGCCGAGCTTCCGGATCTGCTGGCTGCCTTGATGACTCGGCCGGGCGCGGTCGACCGGATCGTCTACGACCCGGACGGCTGGTCACACCCGCCGCGACATACGACCGTGGCTGGTCGTTCGATCGCGCTCGAGCCCTATCCGTTCCGCTTGCACAACACGATGTACGTCGTCGGCACCGACGCCGCCGTCATGGTGTTACACGTGATCCTTCCCTCGACCGACAGCCACACCGCATATTCGGAATTGGTGGCGGTCGGCACCCAGCAGGAGGCGTGATCATGCCCCGCCTCCATGTGCGACGCCCGACCAGCAATCATTTCGACGCCGGCATGTCCGGACCGGGTGAGCGGCAACCCTTCCGAACACCCACCCGCACACCGCGTTTGATGCTGCGCGGGCGCACGGCCGTTCCCGGAAATGTGGACGGCGCCTGGTGGCCGTGGACCGCGAATCTCACGTCCGAACTACACGACCTGATCAGCGCCGTCACTCCACGCCTCGGTCCCACGATGCGCGTCGGCTTCGAATGGAACGCGACCAGCCTCGCCCAGCGACGCATCGACGCCGTCGACCACGTCCGTACGCACGGACCCGGAGACGACCAGCCGCCCGACGTGATGCGCCTCTACGGAGCACACACCAGCCTCGCGGTGCTCGTCATTCCGGCCGACACAGCGCCCGAGGTCGCGCGCGAACGCATGCGCCTGGCAACGACAGGGCATCTCGGCCCGCCGCCCGGACCATGACTCGGTAATCCGGCCGATTCACGGCTGAGGCAGGAACGTCGATATGACACAAGACAATGCCCACACGCACAGTGGCGATGACCCGGCACCGCGGCTGCGGCTGAAACCGGATTCGAAGAAGACCGGCTACGTCGATGGGGCGTGGTGGCCGCGCAGCGACGATCTCGGGACCGAGTTGCCCGCGCTGCTGGCGACCGTGGCGGACCGGCTCGGCCCGGTCCGCCGCATCACCTACCGCCTCGGTGAGTGGGCGAGCGCACCCAGCGAGCTGACAATCGACGGGCAGGCCGTCCTCCTCGAAGGCCATCGCAACGGCACCGTCAACACGATCGAGGTGCTGAGCACTCGCGATCGCCGACTGGTTGTCCTGGTGATACCGCCCTATACCGACGATCTTCAGGCCTTCGCCGCGATGAACGCCGCGGCCGCCGCCCGTGACGTCTCCACCGTGGACGAACTATTGATGATCACCCCCCGAGAACGGCGCGATCGCACCGCACGAGTGGACGCGGTGCGGCGATGGAGGTCAGACGACCTGTGATGACGTTGAAGGCTCGCGCGCTCGATCTCGGCTACGCGGCCGGTTGGCGGCTGGTGCGTACTCTGCCGCAGCGGTGGGCGCAGGGCGTGTTCGGTCTCGCGGCCGATCGCGCGGCCAGCGAGGGCGGTCCGGTTCAGCTACGGCGCAATCTGGCCAGGGTGCTGTCCACCACCCCGGCGCGGGTGCCCGACGAACTCGTGCGCGCGAGCCTGCGTTCCTACGCACGCTATTGGTGCGAAGCCTTCCGGCTGCCGTCGATGGATCCGGTGCGGCTGGCCGAAACCATCGACTCCGCGGCCACTGGACTCGAACATATCCACGACGCGCTCGGGCGCGGACACGGCGCGGTGCTGGCGTTGCCGCACAGCGGCAACTGGGATCTGGCAGGGGTCTGGCTGGTGCAACGGGTGGGTTCACCGACCGTCGTCGCCGAGCGACTGCGGCCGGAGTCGCTGTTCCGGCGCTTCGTCCGGTTCCGTGAAGATCTGGGTTTCGAGATCATCCCGCTGACCGGTGGCGCAACACCGCCGTTCGAGCTGCTGACCGCGCGACTGCGAGCGGGAAGGGCGGTCGGGCTGCTCGGTGAACGCGATATGACCGGTGCCGGTGTGCCGGTGACCTTCTTCGGCGAACCGACTCGCATGCCGGCCGGTCCGGCCCGGCTGGCGATCGACACCGGCGCACCACTGCTACCGGTGCATTGCTGGTTCACCGCCGGCGGCTGGGGATTTCAGGTCGGCGCACCGATCGATACCACCGGAGGAGTTTCACAGACCACCCAGGCGCTGGCCGACCGGTTCGCCGCCGAAATCGCGGCCCACCCTGCCGACTGGCACATGTTGCAACCGTTGTGGACCGCCGACCAGCTCGTCCGCGCACAGCCGCGCAGCACTCCGCAACGCTGATGCTCGACTATCGCGCTAGGCGATTTCCTCGAGTTCGCTCGGCTGCCATTGCCTGTCGAACCATGGCTGGAGCGGGCCGTACAGTCTCAGCATCGGGAACCAGCTCTTGCCCGGGACGAATATGAAGGTTTCAGGATCGCGAGGGAAGTAGACGAGGGCGCGGCTCATGCCGGCGGCGGTCTTGGCTGCCGCGCATTCGCTCGTCGGGCTCGAACCGTTTCCCGTATGCGATGCCGATGGCGGCCAGCTGTCCGGCGCGTGCGGGTCCGCAACTGGGGACGCCGGTGTCGAACTGACCTGAGCGGACCGCGTAAATCACCGCCCCCACTGCATCACCCCGCCGTGCGTGGCACGTGGTCAAGTCGGCGTCGAGCGGCAGACCGACAGAACCAGGCGACAGACGAGGGTGCGTCTTCGACTGTGGCGAGGCGCTTGCGATGGCGTCTCATGCGGTGATCGCCAAGAGGTCATCGACGGTCGAGGCATTTTCCGGATGAGCCGCGATCCGCAGAATCATGCCCGCGGCGTTGGCGTCCGTCTGCGGGGGGACGACCAGGAGAGTGATCTTACTGCCACTGATTCCGCGTACTTCGAGGGTATGGGCGGGCTGATGCCGATATCCGTCGAGCCGCACCCGCCGGTCGAGCCCGCTGGGCGCGGTGACCCACTCGCCGAGGTGGTAAATGACTCGGTGGACGGGGCCGAGGCGATCGACGAGCACTGCGAGCAGGTCCGGGAGTTCGACGCGGAGGTCATCGCCGTGCGGCCACCAGGCCCCGTCGACGTACCCGGTTGCGGCTGCGATTGGCTTGAAACACAGCCGTGGCCGGCGGTCGGGTGGTATCTGCCGACTTGGTTCTATAAGGGGCGGTTGTCGCGTCATTGTCGATGCTCCCAATCGTGGCCCGATAGAGCGGGTAAAGGAGCTCAGGGCCCGCGGAGCCCTTGTCAGCGTATTTTCTCGGGGATCGTGTCGAGGGTATGCAGCACATGTACCGCGAGTTCGGTCGCCGCTGTGTCGTCGAGCTTCGAGTGTTCCCGCAGGGAATCCCGGACGCGCCGCACTCGGTGCTCATAAGGGGTTTCGGATGCCATTCGGCTTACTTCCTATCGGTAATAGGTGGTCTCGTGATCGACCGGGCGGGCGCAGACGCATTCCCGGCGTAGTCCGCGTGCCGTCGTCGCAGAGCAATACCTGATTCCGATGTCGTCGTGGGCGTTCCAGTCGTGCGGGCAAGCCGCACAGGAAGATTCGATCAGTATCGCGGTCATCAAGTCCGCCTCGCTGTCGCGCCGTGGCACCCACGGAGTTGGATCGTTCGACGTTAACTGCCCACTTCTTTCAGTGTCTACACCGTAGATCTACGGCGATAACCACGAGCCTACACCCGCTGCCGAACCGGAAAGGATCCGGCGGCAGAGTCGACTCACACGCTCGGCAGCCGGCCGAGCGGACATCCACCGAGCGTGGGTGCCGGACGATATTTCTCCGGCACCCGCGCGCCGAAGTGCTTGACTCACCCTGAGTGGGTGTGGGTTACCCCAACCGAACCCCAGTACCGGCTACGGTTCACGTCGCACCAACCTGCGTGATCCCTCATATCGAGAGGCGAGGTCTGTTGTCGGTGAACCTGTTCTGGCGTTCGATGTCTGCAGTGGCGGTGTCCCTGCTGATGGCTGTGCCGGTGTACGGCCGGGCGGACCCGGTGGACGACGCGTACCCGTTCGAGTTGGACCGGTTCTATCACCAGCGGCTCGTGTGGAAGCCTTGCGGCGTCGAGAATATCGACAAGGCCGGTGGCGAATGCGCGGATGTATTGGTGCCGCTCGACTACGGGAATCCCGACGATCGCACGATGACCGTGGCGATTTCGCGGGTGAAGGCCGGCGATCCGTCGCGGCGGCGGGGAATTCTGTTGTCCAATCCAGGCGGTCCCGGTTCGGAGGGGCTGGACAGTCTGGATCTGCTCGGTGATGTGCTGTCACCGGAGGTCTTGGCGAGTTACGACCTGATCGGCATGGATCCGCGCGGGGTCGGCGAGTCTGGCCGGAGTCCGCGGTGCGGGTGGCCGGTAGGCGAGATGATTCGGTCGGCGGGCCTGGATCCGCTGGGATTCGTGCACGACACCGTTCAGTCCGCGGGGATGGCCGCGACCTGCCTGATTCGTGATCCGAACAAGCTGCGGCAGTTCACCACTCGCAACACGTCGCGTGACATGGACATTGTGCGAAGCGCCCTGGGCGAGGAGAAGGTCAACTTCTACGGCGTGTCCTACGGCACCTACCTCGGGGCCGTGTTCACGCAGATGTTCCCTGAGAGGAGTGACCGCATCGTGCTCGATAGTGCGATCGACCCGGACCGGTATTGGGAGGGCTTGGTTCAGGATTGGGGTCCGCCGGACGAGATCGCGCTGGACGACTGGGCCGGCTGGGTTTCCGGTCGGGATGACGAGTTCCGGCTCGGTGCGACTCCGCAGCAGGTGCGAGCGAGGATCGAGGAGCTCGTTCGTATCGCCGCACGCCAACCGATTGTCATCGATGGGTTTGCCATTGACGATCACTGGCTTCCGTTCATCCTGCACGGATTGCTGATGAACTTCCGGCTGAACGAAGCGATGGCCGTCACTGTGCGGGAGATCGCCGATGCCGCGGGTGGCCCGCCCACTACATCGCGAACGCCCCGGCTTCGCGCCATCGTGGAGGGGCTGCGCGACAATGAGAATTCGGTGCTTGCGCAGATCGCCTGCGGCGATGTCGGCGCACCGATCGATCCGACCTGGTACTGGCGCAACATCGAAGAGAGCCGTGCCACGCAGCCGGTGTTCGGCGCACTGGCGAACAACATCCAGCCGTGCGCCTTCTGGCCTCGCCCGGTCGAGCCACCGACTGTCGTCCGGAATTCTGTGCCCGCGCTCATCCTGCAGGCGACGGGAGATCCCCGAACTCCTTATGTCCACGGCGTCCGATTGCATCAGGACATGTCCGAGTCGCGGATGGTGACGCTGCAGGATGTCCGTATCCACATGACATTCCGGCCCGAACTCAGCGGCTGCGTAAACCGTGCGATCAACACATACTTCAGCGCAGGAACCATGCCGGATACCGACATCACCTGCTACGCGGATCAATCCACGCCCTAGGTGTAGTTCTCGGAGACGTTGTGAACGGCGTGGCAGCCACGGATAGGTGAAGGCCTCCGGTATCGGTGTGGTTACCACACGCACGCCGATCCTCTGGAGGCCTTCATGGTCCACGCTAACGCCTCGCTGACCCCGCGTGGTCGAGCGACCCTCGCGAAACTCGTCGACACGATCGAGAAACGGATTGTGGGCCTACGGTTTTCCCGCCGATGGGGACCACACCGAATCGCCTATCACCTCGGACTGCACGCTCCACGGTCGAAGCGGTCCTGCGTCGTTACCGTATGCCACTGCCGGCACACCTGGACCAGGCCACCGGCCTGCCCGTGCGCCGCGGCAAACCTCACCGCTACGAACACGAACAGCCCGGTGATCTGATCCACGTCGACATCAAGAAGCTCGGCCGCATCCCCGACGGCGGAGGACACCGCAAACTCGGCCGCCACGCCGGGCGCCGCAACCGCGCCAATGCCGGTTACGCCTACCTGCACCACGCTGTCGACGACCACTCACGACTGGCCTACAGCGAACAACTCGACGACGAACGCAAACACACCGCCGCCGGGTTCTGGGCCCGCGCCAACGCCTTCTTCGCCGCACACGGCATCACCGTCCGCCGGGTCCTGACCGACAACGGATCCTGTTACCGCTCAAAAGAATTCGCTGCCGCTCTCGGCCCCGGCATCACACACAAACGAACCCGTCCCTACCGGCCGCAAGCCAACGGGAAAGTGGAGCGGTTCAACCGCGCCCTGACCACCGAGTGGGCCTACGCCGCCACCTACACCAGCGACACCGCCCGCTCGGCCACCTACCAGGACTGGCTCCACACCTACAACCACCACCGACCCCACACCGGCATCAACGGCAACACACCCATCGACCGCATCACCACAGCCGGCCACAACGTCCCCGGGAACTACACCTAGCCGAGTATCTGGCTGTCCCCTGCACTACGTCTTGGGGGTCAGTCGTTGCGGTAGTCCCGCAGTTCTTCCAAGAACTTGCGGCGCAGTGAGGGGACTTTGCCGGTCAGGCTGAAATATGCGCGGGCGGCGAAAAGCGCGAGTCGACCGACGCCAGGACGGTAGAGAGGATCGTCGCCGCTGGTGCCGTTGTTGTCGAGCGAGTCGGCGACACGGGCGAACCCGTAGGGGACCATTTGGGCCTCGTAGTCACCGATGGCCGCGATCAACTCCTTCTCGCCTCGTGCCGCTGCGGTCAACTGGCGGCACAGTAGTGCGGCATCGCGCAGTGCGGTGTTCGCGCCGACGCCCTGGCCGGGGGTCATGGTGTGGATGGCATCACCGAGCAGGGTGATGTTGCTCGGCTGCCATGCCGGGATCGGCACCGAAGTGGAGATCCGCAATGGGAACGCTGATGCGGGGTCGGAGAGTTCGAAGATCTGGCGCAGCTTCGGATCCCAATCGGAGGTGAACTCGAGGATCGCCTCTATGAGCTCGTGCCCCCGCAGGTCGGTGACACCTGCGGGAAAGTGATCGTGGGAGCTCCAGACCGAGAGGTTGACGTAGTCGCGGGTGTTGTCGTACTGCAGTCCGTCCCAGACGCTGAGCAGATCCGCGTCCTGGCCGGCTTTGGGCTTGCCCTGCTCGTCCCAGGGGAATTCCATGACATGGAGCATCCCCAGCTTCCCGCCCCTACCGAAGATGAGATTGATCCCGCTCTCGACTTCCGGGGACAACAGCGCCCGAATCTCCTGCGTCAGAGGGGTTTTGGTGGCGAGCGCGGTAATCCCGCTGTCCTTGATCTCAGCTTGCGGGAGGTACTGCTGCCGGATGGCCGAGCGACTGCCCTCCGCGGAGACGAGGACATCCCCGTCGGCGCTGGTGCCGTCGGCGAAGTGGGCAGTGACGGTGCCGTTCGCGTGTTGGGTGTAGTGGGTGAAGACCTTGCCGTAGCGCACGACGTCGTCCATGCCGGTGAACAGGATTTGGCGGAGCGTGGAGCGGGAGACCGAGCGCTCGCCGTCGCCGAGCGCGCCCAGCGAGATGCTCGCAGTGGACCGCATCTTCTCGGTCAGGACGTTGAAGTAGCGCGGCGCCCTCGCACACGTTGCGACGAAGGTTTCGTACAGCTTCGGTGGCAAGCATTCTTCGAGGGCCCTGCCCCCGGTGGCATCGAGGCCGACGCGGTAGCCATAGAGACCGTCGCTGCGCGTTCCGTAGCGCTCGTAGACCGCGACGGAAACATTGGCTTGGCGCAGGCCGTGGGCCAGGCACATGCCGCCGGTCCCGCCGCCGATGATGATCACGTGCATGATGAGAACCTCTCAACTTCGATCTTGTGACTCGACTCCGTGTTGCATAAATCTTGACACTCAAGCAACTTGATTGTCAAGTTAAAGAGTCATACTTCGGTCTGGAATATTGACCGCGAAGATGGTGCGCCAACCCCAGCCGAACAGGTTCCAATCGGTCAGCACACCACCGAGCAGGACGCCGGCGGCGGCGATGCCCGCAATCGCCCCATAGAGAGCGAAGGCCTTGCCCCGTTCGGCGCCCTCGAACATCACCCGGAAGGAGGCCAGCACCTGCGGCAGCAAGATGGCTGCCGCCACGCCCTGGACCGCGCGCGAAACAATGAGTTGATCCGGCGCACCAGCGATGGCGCTGGCCGCGCTGGCCACCATGAAGAGGGCGACGCCCGTGAGGAACAGCGTCTTGCGTCCATAGCGGTCGCCGAGGTGTCCAGCGATGATCAAAGTGGCGGCGAAGCCCAGCATGTAGGCCGACACCGTCCATTCCAGCCCTGCCGCTGTGGTATCCAAATCTTTGCCGATGGCAGGCAAGGCGGTGTTCACGATCGAACCATCGACCATATCCAGCAGGGCTGCCAGGATCATCACGATTGCGGCTGCCCAGCGTTTCGGATGGACGCGACCGGCGGGGATCCCGGCTTCGGTGGTGTTGGTCGACACGATTCACATCCTCGAGAAATTCAGTTGATGATGGAGTATCTTGATGGTCAAGCTAAAACCATTCGAGCAAGGAGTATCTTGAATGTCAAGCGAAATCGGCGCGATCCAGAGTCGGCTGGGTGAGGCAGTGCAGGCCTATCAGTCCTCCGTCGACGACTACGATCGCGAGATCGCTCGTCTGTTGGGTGTGAACAGCACCGATCTGCGGTGTCTGGAAATCTTGCTCAGCACCGAGGAAGAAGCGGCGCCGAGCCTGCTCGCGATCCGACTGGGTCTGACTACCGGCAGCGTCACTACGATGCTCGATCGCTTGGAAGGGCTCGGCTACGTCACCCGGGGCCCGCATCCCACCGACCGGCGCAAGACCATCGTCCGCGCCACCGAGCACGCGGCGGAGCGTGTCATCAGCCTGATGACGCCGTTCCTCGAGGACTCCAAAACAGTTTTGGCCCAATACAGCCCCGCCCAACTCGAGTTGGTCACCGACTTCCTGACCGTCAACCGCGTCAACCAGGAGAACCACATCCAGCGCCTGCGTGAGCTGACCAGCTGAAACCTGCGGCTTGGTGCCCGCTTCGGGGCGTGCGGCGCCGCCGACACCGAGTATGCGAAGACCGGGTCGGTCTTGGGGCCGTTGCCGGTGACGAAGACCCGCACCTGCGCGGAGAGTTCGACTGGAGCGCCGATGACGGTTTCGCCGTTGCGAACCAGGCGGTGCGCCAGGTCGCGGCAGATGCCGTTGCAGGCTACTACCCCCCGGCCTCGGCTTCGCTTCGGAGGGCAGGATGTCGGCGAAAGGTGTCCGGCGGCCACTGGCGTCGCCGCTGTTGCCCGCGGTGACGCCAGTGGCGGTGATGATCTCGGTGTCCGGGTCGGCGCACCGGTCCGGCGCGATGACCCGTGCTCGCCGCCAGGTGGCTCACTCTCGCCGAGTTACGGAGCAGACGTGGCGAATGTGCCCGGTGGAACCGACCTGGCCCGGATCACCGATACGGGCGGCCGTTCGGTGGCCGGCCTTGTGCACCAAGGTGATTCCTGGGACGCCGGACGGTGGGGAGTCGCTCGGGCTACGGGGTGATGGGGTGTATGACGACCGAGCAGGGGTACATGCTGCCGGTCTCCACCGGTTGGACGTCGGTCATGTCGGGTGGGGTGACGTTGAGGGTGTGGGATACCGAGCAGGGGCGGCCGTTGTCGGTGGTGGCGCTTTCGACGGAGGCTTGGGCGGGCCGCCCGGGCTTGATCGTCACCTGCTGCGGGGTCGAGAAGCTGTGGTCGGGGTTCTGACCGTAGACGGCGCTGTACAGGGAGCTCCGGGCGTGCACCTACCGACCCAAGGTAGGTGCCCTCGTAGTAGCCACGAATCCACCGCATCCGATCAGTACGACGGCACTCGGCCACTACCGAGCGATGGCCTTGCAATGCCGCAAATCGGGCCCACCGGAACCCGGCCGCAGAGTTCCGAATACCTGGGATCAGCGTGCCTCGGGAGATCCGATACAAGGCAGAATGCAAACCGTGGGGTTTCCGTGGGGTAGGTCGAACAAAACAGGTCAGGCCCGGTTGAAAACCGAGCCTGACCTGCCCGCGCACGGTTAGTTCTGCCAGCTTGTCGATTTCGCTGGTCAGTTTCGTAAACCCATTGGGCCCTGTCCACTTCCCGCCCCAGGGCAGGGACTGCGCCTCCTGCCAGACCGCCTCGTCGTCGACCATTTCCATAGCCGTGGCCCTGTCGCTGGCGTTGACGAATTGCCTCAGTGTGGCCACATCGTGGTGGTCAGTTGAGGTGTCGACGGCAAAGTAGTGGCCGTTGTCCAAATCATCGATCAGTGTTGGCTGGGCGGGTTCCCAGCCGAGGGTCTGGCGGGTGAGGAGGCTGGATGCCGGGTAGCTCTGGGTGACTATGTTCGCGAGGAATCCGAAATGCCCCGGCAGTGTCAGTTCGTCTGCGGGAATGCTCACGGCGGGCAGATCCAGCCGGCTGCCGATGGCCTCGGCGATCTCGCGGAGCGTGATGCCGCCGTCGTCCACCGCGTGCCAGTAGCTGCCGGCCGGGCCCTTTTCCAGGGCCAGGCGGAACAGGGACGCGAGATCGCGGATGTGCACGGCGTTCCACAGGTTCGTGCCGTCTCCAGGGTAACCAGCGAAGCCCTTTTCTTTCGCGAGTGCGATGAGCATGGGGAGGAAACCGGCAGTATCGGTTGTGTCGTGAGCGATGTTGGCAATCCGCACGACCGAAGACCGGACTCCTTGTTCGGCGAGGCCGATCACGGCGGTTTCCACGATGTTGCGAGCCCGAAGGGTGCCCTTGTGTTCGTCGCCGACAGGGAGGGCGGGATCCTCTTCGGTGGCCGGTCGGCCCAGGTTGCCCGGCGAGCCAATGCTCCCCGCCGCGACCAATGGCTTTCCGGTTCCTGCGAGTGCTTCGCCGTACGCGAGCATGATCGGGAGTTCCGCGGCGGCAACGGCGTCCATCCCGCCGGACGGGAGCAGGTCTTGCCTGTGCGCGAGGTGGATAACTCCGTCGGCGTCCGTGGCCGCCTCCCCGAGGCCGTCGAGGTCCTCGAGGTCGCCGCGCCGCACGTTAGCGCCGAGCGCGGACAGCGCTGCTGCTGCCTTGTCTGATCGGGCCAGGCCGGTGACCTCGTGCCCGGCGGCGATGAGCTCGGGGATGACGTGCGAACCGGAATGGCCGGTCCCGCCAGTGACGAAAACGCGCATGCGACTGTCCTTTTGAAGGTTAGAGGAAAGGGGCTGTCCTTCTCGCGTGCCGTGTGCCGTGTGCCGGCTGGCGTGATGTGGCATGAGAAGGCGCGGTGCCGTGTGCTCCGTTGGAAGTGCTGACGGCGAGAGAAAAAGGGCTCTAGAGGACGTTGGCGCCCAAGGCGAGGTCGAAGCCGGTGCCGTTGCGGGCCAGGCCCATCAGCAAGATGCCGGTCCATTCGAGGACCGAGGCCATCTGAAGTTCTCCTGCGTCGAGGGGCCGCAGGTCCAAGGTCGTCAGAAATGCCGCGACGCGCGCCTTCGCTTCGGCGCTGTCGCCTGCGAGGAATGCGTCCAGGGGCGTGTCGCGAGCAAGGACGTGGCCGAAGATCGTATTGAGCGCCTTCACCACGTGTGTGCCCTCGGGGGCGGCAGCGGCGATCTCGTGGGCCGCGGAATCGCCTGTGACAGTCGCGAGTCCGCTGGCATCGGCGTTGAAAGGGTTGGAGATGTCCACGAGGATCTTGCCTGCCAGCGCATCGCCGTAGTTCGCGACCGCTGACACCGCGTTGGTGTACGGGACGGCCACGATGACGATGTCACCCGAGGGCGTTGAGCCGAACGTGGCGACTTTGGCTCCGTTGCCGATCTGGTCGGCCAGTGCCTGAGCCGTGGCCGAGTTGCGGCTCGAGAACTCGACAGTGTGACCGTGCTTTGCCGCCCTGGTGGCGATGGCGCTGGCCATGTTGCCTGAGCCGATGATGCTGATGGTCGTCATGGGGAAGGCCCCTTCGTGGTGTCGGGAAATTTGCGTTGCTCTCTCCTTCTAAACGGGGGATACCCCGTTAATATTCCGCGAGCGTTGACCGTATTTCCTCGAATCACTGCGGGAGTGACAGAACCTTCGGGCGGGCCCGCCCGCGGCGCGGAGGTGTGAACGGGCCACCCCATCAATCAATTTCCGAGTAATTTTGGAGCGTGAGTATTCCCTTCGTGCAGCTCGGTAGTCCGCGCCCCAAGCGTGCGGACGCGGTACGCAACCGGGAGCACCTGGTTGCCACCGCTCGGGAAGTTCTCACCGAACGAGGCACGGCGGGAATCACGATGGACGGCCTTGCCGAGCGCGCCGGACTGGGCAAGGGAACGGTCTTCCGCGCGTTCGGCACAAGAGCCGGGATCTTCCGCGCGCTCCTCGATGCCGACGAGACCGCCTTCCAAACCAGCGTCATCCGAGGAGAGCCCCCGCTCGGACCGGGTGCAAGCCCGGTACAGCGACTGATCGCGTACGGCCGAGCGCGTAGCACCTTCTTGATGGACCACCGCGAGCTCATGCGGGCCACCCTGGAACCCAGCAACCCGATTCCGGCCTCCGGCGTCGAGTTCACCCAAACCCACATTCGGATGCTGCTCGCTCGAGCAGACCTGGGCATCACAGACATTGATAACCTCGCCGTACAGCTGACCCTGGCCCTCGACGGCCCACTACTGCTGGCCTTCTACAACCCACCGCCACCCACCGCCCGACGCGTCGGGTCACTCGAAGACAGCTGGCAAACCCTGATCGAGCGCCTCTGCGCTCCGGGACCCACCAGCCGAATAGATTCGCCGTAAGCGTCGGCAAGGCTGCCATCGTCAGTCTCATCTGGCCCCGGCCGAATCATGGACGCCACCAGCGCCACGACACCTAAGGCATGGCGGCGTTCCCTCCACCTCATGGTCGACGCATTCCGGCTGAGCGCGCACATTCGATCCCCGAGCCGCCGATGACGAACGAACAGCTCTATAACACCCCTTCGGCTAAGCCTCCATCGCAGACCGAGACATTTCCTGGCTACGCGCTACATGATCAACTCACACGAGCCAGAACGGCCACCAGACTTCCGCGCTGGCAACGCCCAAAGTTACTGAAATGTCGGCAACTTTGGAATCGATAGCGCGACCTCGAGGTGCCGAACAACGCCTGAACCTCACGCGTCCAACGCCATCGATCCCGACTTCAGCTGCTGCGCAACGTCACGGGCATGCCTGTCGACCGCCGTCACCGCGTCGGGAACGACGTTCAGAGGTTGATCGTTTGTGGCAACGTTCTGTCCTCCTGCCTCAAGCAACGCTGAAATCGCCACTGCCACAGGCTGATACGAGCCAGCCACTCATCTATGCAGTCGATGACGGCACGGTCTAGCGAGTCTCGCGGTGGTTCAGCGAGGTGGCGGAGAAACTTCAGGGCAGTCTTCAGGATGAGGCTCTAGTAGTACTTTGTTAGGTTGGGAAGGTGTGGTGGCAGAGTGGGCAGGTGCCGATCCAGATGGCCAGTGCGCGTTGGAGTTTGCCGACGATGGCGTAGAGGGTCAGTCCTGCCCGCCGGATTTTGGGAGTGTCAGCCGGAGGGTGGTGAGGAACAGGTGGGCGGCGGTGACGAGGGTGGCGTGGTGGTGCCAGCCGAGCCAGGAGCGGCCTTCGAAGTGGTCCAGGCCGAGGGCGTCTTTCAGCTCGCGGTAGTCGTGCTCGATGCGCCAGCGGATTTTCGCGAGCCGCACGAGCTCTGCGATGGGGGTTCCGGCGGGTAGGGTGGACAGCCAGTAGTCGGTGGGTTCGGTTGCGCCGGTAGGCCATTCGGCGATCAGACAGAGGGCGGGCAGGGTGCCGTCGTCGGCGGGTGTGATGGTGCGGTTGGCCGGGCGGACCCGCAGCGCGATGAACCGCGATGTCATGGCGGCGGCCGGGTTGGCGGGGCTGGTTTTGCTGCCCTGTCGCCATGTCACCTCCCGCAACGCCGCTTGCCCGGAGGCGATGACCAGGGCTTTGCAGGAGGTCGGCGGATCGGGGTAGCCAGGCTTGCGCGGGCGACCGGTACCACGCCACGGCGGGGTGAGCGGCGCGGCGTCGCCGTGATGGACGCTTGTGGCGCCCTTGACCGCCACGACGTAGGCCAGGTCCCGCTCGGACAGGCCGGTGCGGAACTCGGTGGCGTCGCCGTAGCCGGCATCGGCGACCACCACCGGCGGTGCGGCGCGGCCCCATGCCAGGAGTTCGTCGATCATCTCGAGAGCCTGCTCCCATTTGCGGCGATGGTGCTCGCCGGCAGGGACCGCCGCCTTGGCGCGGCGCGCGGCGATCGCGGCCCGCTCTTCGAGGGTCCCGGCGGTGGCATCGTCCCAGCGTTCGGGCATGAACAGCCGCCAATCCAGCGGCGCGGACGCGGCATCGGTCACCGCGTGCACACTGACCGCGACCTGACAGTTGCCGACCTTGCCCAGGGTTCCCGAGTACTGCCGCGCCACGCACGGCGACCCGTCACCGTCCTTGACGAACCCGGTGTCGTCCAACGCCCACGCCTCCGGACAGATCAGATCACACGCCTTGCGGGACAACACTTTCCGGACCGGAACCACATCCCACGGCGAGCTGGTGACGAACTGCTGCAACCGCTGGTGATCGACCCCCAGCCGCTCGGCCATCGGCTGCATCGACTTGCGCCTACCGTCGAGCATCAGCCCACGCAGATACACCCCGGCAGTGGCCACCCGATCTTTACGCGTCAGCGACGAGAACACCTCACCGACAAACGAATCCAGCAACTCGTCCACTCGAGCCAGCTCACCGGTATCCACACCGGACATGATCTCGAGAAACACGCCGGAACTCGAGAGGGCACGCCAGTGACAAACCTAACAAAGTACTACTAGTGGATGGCGCAGTCGTTCGTGGCGACGAGCGCGAACTGGGGACATCGCCCCGCACCCCAAACGATCGCGCGCAGTAATCGGTCCGGGCCGCTCAAGGGGGCAGGCTTCACACCATGGGCACTGTGAACATGGGAACGGTCAGCCGGTCGGTACAGACCGGCCACCTTGTCAGACCGAATAGACACCCACGATGAACAGGCGTTTCCCAGTTGCCCATGCTGCATGTTTCCTGCCGAGGGCACGCCAACGAGCTGCGAATCCGCTGAACAGCGGGTTCGCAGCTCGTCGCTATCTATTGTCGGTATAAGACTGACCGGTTCGCGAGGACCATCGTCATGGCTGGGATCGCCCATCGTGGTAGTGCACCGATAGGCGAGATACATTGCCAAGCAATCGCATACAGGCATTTGCGTCCATCACCGGGCGGTGCACTGCTGCCCGTTAAGCGGCAGCGTGCCTGGTGCGACTGTTCGATACGATCCCATGGCGAGCGGTGGATCGTCGGTTCGAGGAGGGGCAGTGAAGTTCGTTCCGGATGCGGTGTTGGGTATGGCGCAGACGATGGAACCGGCGGCTGCCGCCACACAGGCTCATGCGAGACAGATCTTGGACGTGGGGTTCGATCCGACGCATGCTGGTCAGGACTATGGCGTCCAGGGCGCGAAACTTGCTGCGGGTGTCGACGGGATCGTAACGATGTTGCAGTCGTGGTCGCAGGCTTCGGACGCAACGGTGGGTGTATTTCGCCAAGCTGTGACGGTGGTGACAGCTACCGAGGAACGAAATCGTGCACAGGTCCAGGCGCCTGCGCATGAGGCGGGACCGGCGTGACCGATCCGGGACAGCACGAACGGGCTTATCAATCTGGTCTCACGAAGGCGCACAACGACTTAGAACGCTTTCTGCGTGAGGATGGCACCAACGTCTTCACCCAGCCCGCCTGGAACGGGGATAAACCGAAGCTCACCGAGGCCGATGTCAACGGATTGTTGGATAAGGCCGCTCCGGGTCTGCAGTGGTTCGAACGCGCCCTGGTCCGGTATCACCGGGTGTGGGACCTATTGAAGTTGCCGGGATTCGAGAGCATCGAGGTACCAGCCCTGAGCATCGACGGCGTCGAAGCCGTCGGTGCTGAACACATCGACACCACCGATGATCCGCTCGCCCAGATTCACCGTTTGGAGTTCGAGTACTACGACCAGCAGCGCAGCATGAATTTGGCGAGCCTGCGGGACCTGGGTACCAAAATCACTGCTGCCGCGATCGGGTCGGACTCGCACAACGGCGTTGCCGATATCACTGCGGATCTGTCCGGGGTGGCCAGGGCAGTGCCTGAGGTGTGGCAGGGTCAAGGTGGTGACGCCGCCAATGACCATTTGGCTGGGTTCCAGGCACACGCCGACCAGCAGACGCAGTATCTGCAGGCGGTGTCGGCGGCGCTGAACGGTCTTCCGGATGTTTTGCTGCAAATCGTCCGGGACAAAGCAGATTTCATCTCCGGGTTCGACAGCCCGCAGTGCCCGGTTGCCGGGCATGCGATGCGCCTGGGTGACGAGGATCCGGTGAGCACCATCATCACCGTGGCTGCGGAGAAGGGGAAATCGCATTCGCTGAAGGTGGATAGAGAGGTGGTGGCCGGCCAGTTCCACCTCGGCGTCGATACCGACGACACGGGCACTTCCGAATGGAAGAACATGGTCCGCGACGCGTGCGAGGACTGGCTGGTCAATCACTTCGCGATCGCTGTCCGCGAGGCGTTCACCGCATTCGTCCACCAGTGTGCGCTGGCCGATTTCTATATCCGTCGTGCCTATCAGCCTGTGACCGACCTGCTCGACACTCATGACTCGGCTCCGTTCCCGAAACCTCCCGGTCATGACCAGCCAGGCCCCTCGAGTCCGGTACTCGGCCCGTCGGGGACTGAGACGAGTACACACGCGAGCGCGGTGGATCCGGGGTCGGTGTCACCCAGCGTGCCGCAACAGGCTCCGACCCCGGCGACACCGGCAGCGACACAAACAAATCCGCTGCAAATGTTGTCCACCTTCGCAAGCCAGGCCGGACAGACCGTGCAGCAAGGGCTCGGTCAACTGCAGAGCACCGTGGGACAAAGCATTTCGAGTCCGACGAGTGCCGCCGGGCTCGATTCCGCAACCAGCGATCCCGGCGCCGGGGGGTCGAAAACCTTGGCGAGTATGAACCTCACCGGAGGCAATCTCACCCTGACCCAAGCACCGAACGGGATCCTCAACGCCACAGTGACCGGCCCGGATGGCAAGTCACAGCGGTACTCGATAGGGATCAAGGACGGAAAGCCGTTCTTCACCGAAAACAGCAACCCCGCAACACAACCCGCTGACTCCGGCACCAAACCCCGGCCGGTCGCCTCACACTCAGGTGGGTTGGGCCGCGGTCCCAGCGTCAGCGCGGGACTCGGTGACGGTTCCACAGCGGGTTCCTCTGAGGGCGTGCCCAAATCGTCCACACCGCATGCGATGGTCCCCAGTACGACCTACCCCGCCGCTACCACCGGCGCGAGCACGACCGACAGCTCGGCGGCGAGCGGATCGGCGATGCCGATGAGCGGCATGCCGATGGGCGGAGGCGGCATGGGCGGGGCCAAGGGCGGATCCGACGGGGAGCGCAGCTCGAAGGGCATCGTGCCACCGCGCAAACTGTGGAGGGACACACCGGGTCCGGACTCTTCAGCGCTACAGGCCCCCACCGGTTCGGATCAGTGGCCCGACGAGAGCCTGGGTCACTATTCAACCTCGGGAATCCGCCACCCGAGAAGCCGACTTCCGCTCCTGTCTTCGAGGAGCCCGCCACCGCTGAACCGCAACCTCAGCCGGCGCCCGATCCCGATGCTCCCGCGCCGGCTCCACGCAGCGATGGCGTGAAGATCGAGATCGATATGGGGGGAGCGAAATGAGGGACTACGCCGCGGAAATGGACCGAATCTTGGCGGAATACTCCGCGTCGTCGCGGTCTGTGCAGCAGCAATTCTTCGACGTCGATGCCCAGACCACGCGTGAGGGCGCCCAGCTGACCGAAGAACTGCGCCACAACCTTCGCCGCGAGCCCGAAACAGAGCCGTCCTCGGAGGAACTCGCCGAACAGCAAGCGCGCGCTGACAGCGAGCGGCTATTGCACGAGGTGGCCGAGCGCGAGGCGGCCCGCGACCGCAGCCAACCGCACGGTCGACATGATGATGTACTACCTTCCGACTGGACAGAACTGGACCAAGCACGCGCCGAGGGCTACGGCCCACCGGACTCTTGGCTCAGTTAGCGAGGGCACGTGCGATGCGACCGTTCGCGGCTGGGTTCGATTGTGCGGCAGGTTATGTGGCGCCATCTGGGGGTTATGAAGTGACCGATACGGCAAGGGCGGCGGGCTCGGGGATTGCCGACAACTGCGAGGGGGTGTGACGTGCCGTTGCTGACAGACACGCTCGATTTCGATGGCGAGACCTGGGTACCCGAACCGACCGACGCGGATAGGGAGTGGGCGCGCGCGAATCCGGGCAAATGGAGGTATTACCTCGACCCCGCTGTGGAGGAGTCGCAGGCGCGGTGGCCGTTCAACTTCATGTGCGGTTGGCCCGTGAACGACAGCGGTGAGATCGGTCCGATGTGGTTGAACCCGGACTTCGTCCCGGTCCCCGAAACCGCGGATATGGAGCTGACGTCGGAGTTCGAACTGGTGCTGTGGCGCACCATGCGCGGGTTTACCGCCTTCGGCCCGTTCATCGACCTGTTCAGCCGCCACCGGTTTCTGACACTTCTGCCCGACGACGACCCGAGCGGTCAGCGAGGCTGGCCCGTCCGTGAGGAACGATACGGCCCGGAAATGACTGTCTACACCTCACCGGCGCAATTGCCGAAAGATGTGAATCCGTGGTTGCGCCGCGAGGTTTCCGGGCGTGAGCTCATCGAGCAGGTGTGCCCGCGGGAAGGAATCCGGCTGAACGTCAACCCCGGTGGTCAGAGCATGATGTCGATTCCTGGTGAGGATCTGGTCGACCTGTGGCGCCAGTGGCTCGAACACAGCCCCACTGCCCCCGAGGTCGGGTGAGTTGGTATGAGCGATTGGGAGCGCGACCAGATACGTTCTGCCAACGCGGGGTTGCGGGCGGCGCTGGATGAGATCCAAAGCGGGTTCGACAGTGAAATTGGCCAATTGGATGACATCCACGAGAAGCTGGCAGCGATGACGATCCGCGCTACCTCACCGAACAACCTCGCGCGGGTGACAGTGAACGCCAACGGAATGGTCACCCAGGTCACCATCGCTGAAGACGCGTACCGCCGAAGCACACCACGGCAACTGACCGACGATGTGAACACTGCCATCAAAGGTGGGATCGAGGCGGCTTCCGCCGCGCGCCAAAAGCTTTTGGCCCCAATCCAAACCATTGTCGACGGGATGGCCGACCTCAGCGACATCATTCCCGGGGCTCCCAGCCTGCGCGACCTTCAGGCACGGCTGTCGGAGATCCCCGCCCCGCCGTCGGAGCAGCAACCACGCTGAGTTGAAACAGAACTCGATGGAACCCCTGAAGGGGTCGTTGCGTCGAATTCTGAAGATACCGCACACTATCGAAGGGAGGCCGGCGTGGCTGGTCTGTGGGCCGATCCTGAACGGATGCGTTCTGTAGCACCGCATTTCGCGGAGTTGGGCACCAACGTCGAAACGGCACTGGAGACGCTGCGGCAAGGTATCGAGGCCGAGGGCAAATGCTGGGGATCCGACAAGCCCGGCACCGAGTTCGAGAAGAACTATCCGCAAGGCGACGGGCCCGGCACGGTCGGGGAAGCCCTTGCCGCGCTCGCTGGACTGGCCGCGCGGCTCAAGGACACCGGCGACAGGATCACCGGAGCCGCCAACACCGTTCAGACGCAGGACCAGCACAACGCTGAGCAGTACCGCCGAGCGTAACGAAGGAGTCGACGCGTGACGCTGTGGCGCCCGCCCCTGCCCGATTTCCTGATGAACTTCGTCCTCGGGCATTGGCCCGAAGGCGACGAAGACGCGATGCGCCGTGTGGCCGGTGAATGGTCGGCTATGGCCAACGCGCTCAAAGCACTTCAGGATCCTGCCGATCAGGCGATGAACACTGCGCTCGCCGCGGTCGACGGCAAAATTAACGACGCGATGTCGAGTTATTGGCAGGATGTCGCCGGCGGGGACGGCAGTGATCTGGCGCAGCTGATCACGATGTGCGAGCGCTACGCCACACAACTCGAGCACGGCGCGACCGACATCGAACACGCCAAGCTCACGATCTACATCTCCCTTGCCGCCATGCTCGCGATGGCGTTCGTCCCCGGCGTCGGTCAACTCGTCGATGCGGCCGCTGCCGCCGCGGTGCGGGTGGTCATACGCAAAGCCTTCCAAGAACTGATCGACAAGATCGCGATCAAAGGTGCGACATTTCTCGCCGAACGCGCCGGCGTCGAGGTTGCCTCCAAGCTGGGTGTCAACGCGGCGTCGAAACTGGCCCTCAATGCGGGCAAAGGCGCGGTGGTCGGTGCAGGCTTGGGCAGCGGGACCGATCTTGCCGCCCAAGGTATCGAGATCGCCGAAGGCCACCGCGACGGCGGCGTTAATTGGGCATCGGTCGGCACCGCGGCAGGCGCAGGCGCGGCCGCAGGCGCCATCGCGGCACCGGTCGGAGAACATTTCACTGCCGGGCTCGCGGGTCGGCTGGGCACCGATGCCCAAGCCAACAACCTCGGCGGAATCTTTACTCGCGCCGCGGGCGAGGTTCCCGGCAACGTGCTCGGCAACGCCGCAGCCAGTGCCGCGGTATCAGGAGGGCACCTCGACCCACACGCACTGTTCGAAGGCGCCGGAGGAGGGCTCAGCCGTGGCGGCGGAACCCACCCGGGTGGAACTCGCGTCGACACACCTACGGTGGCTGACACCGCTGCCGCACTCACCTCAGCAGCGGGGACCGATAACGCGCCCTCCCCTACCTCGGAACAACCACCGGCGGCGCCCCGCACCACCGAGCAGGCAGCGCCGGCCGCTCCCCCGAGCAGCACCACCGCAGCGGAGACAACCGCGGCCGGGGTTCAGGACGCCCCCGCTGCCAACGGCTCCACCACTAACGACGCGGCTGCTCCCTCCTCAGCGTCGAGTAACGCGAATGCTGCTGGCACGCGCGCGATTCCCTCCGATTCGCCCGCGTCACCGGTATCCGACGCCACCGCTGGATCCGGGCCCGAGCGCGGCACGGCACCGCAGACACCGCAGAACACGACCCAACCTCCCGCAGCCGACCGTTCAGCCGCAGCGGCACCGACCGCCGCACCCGCACCCAAGTTCGCGCCGACACCAGGACCGTCGGCGACAGCGGGGCCGCCCCGCACACCGGATGTGCCCCAAAACCAAAGTGCGCCACCACGAGCCGACACCCCCACCCCATCGGAGCATCGCACCGAAACACCTCGACCGGCCGATCCTCAACAGCACGCGGCGGCTTCGGCGACACCGGAACGCAAAGGTGCCACCCCATCGGTGGCCGATCACCCCGGCAGCCGGCCCGAGACCACCTCGCCGGTCGCCTCGCGCCCGGTGCACAGCGATACTGCCCACCTCCCCGTCGACGGCACGTCAGCCAACCGTTCACGCGAGCAGTCTGCGACGACACCGTCGCGAGAGTCGCGCCCACTCGACGCAAGCCACAGCCCCGAAAAATCCGTGGCCCCAACAGAACCGAGTCACCTGCCACCACCGGCGCAGCGCAGCAGCAGCGACGCAGGTGCCAGCACACCGTCACGAAGCACCCGCACCCAGGCCCCTGAGCAACAGCCCTCGCAGCCCACATCATCCGGTCGACCAGACTCGTCACCCACTGCCGGCGAAAGACCCCGGCCGAGCCGACCAACGGAAAGAACCGAGCCGACCCGGCCCCCTGCCGATGCCACCGGCACTGCGCACGAACCCGATCTCCGGGGCCCCATGCAGACCTCGGAATCGGCAATGGGTCGCCCGCGACATACCGATATCCCCGACATCGCAGGCCTACCATCTGAGAATTTCATTCCGCCGGGCAGCAATTCGCGTACGCCGGACCTTACCGGGCTGACCGACGAACAGATCATGCTCGCCGACAAGTACGTCGCAGACAAGGGCATGCCGTTCGAGGAAGTGATCGCCCGACTCCGAGACGGACGACTCAAAGTCACCAGATGGGGTTTGACCCGGGTTGCTGTCGACTACATCAGGCCGGAAGTACTCGAGACTCCGGACGTCCTCACCAGGGAGTACCTCACCGACCAAATAGCACACAAGATCTTCGATCCGCGGCACAAGCGGCTATATGCCAGCGTCGAATCCGACGGGTTCCCCCCTGGCTGTCCTGACAGCCAACTGCCCGACCATCTCACCAGAACCACGCCACCGCACGCGCTCGACGACGCTGTCGCCTCGGTCGACATGTCACGAGCAATCGTCAACCTCGAAGGCGACGGCGCATCTCCTGTATGGCGAGACCTCCATGACGGGAACGCGTTCCTCGACGCCAGAAACGCACTGTTCCGGATGGATTCGCGAGGGCCGGAGATGTTCGGTCCAGGTTTCGCCGCCCGCGATCCTCACAACCTCAACATCGCCAAACATGTCGGCCAGGCCAGCAGCCCCGACGGATTCGTCTCGCTGTCGACCAGCCCCGAACGAACAATCGGCCGAGACCCCAGCCCCGCCGGCAACGACCTGGAACGACTCGCCTCCCTCGGCGAGCTGGAGAGGCTCCCCGACGGCAGCTACCGGCAGATCCGGTACATGCACGAGCTCTACCACCCTTACGGGATCGACGTCGACGCCACCTTCCACGACGCCACCGCCACCAACCGCTACAGCGGCGGCAGCCACCAAGAAGCCGAAATACTCGCGCCCGGCGGAATATCCGGCGACACGGTCTACCGCATCTGGCCCCGCGAGCTCATCCTCGACCCCCAAGGCCGACCCGTGTCGGTCACAGTCGGCGACCCCATCCACAACCCCGCCTTCGCGCACCTGGACAACCCCCGCTTCGCCGACACCCACGACATCCCCACACAGCTGCGCCCGCCAGATTCAGCCGGGCATCACCCCGACCTGCAGCAGCCACCCCACACATCGGATCCCGACGCCACAACATCGCGGCAGACCGACACAGACCCGCCAGCCGATCGAGGCGGCCGCCCTGCGGACCAGGCGCTGCCCTTCGAGGTGCGGCGCTCGGTCGATGAAGCATCAGGGCAGCCGGTTTCAGATCTGGTGGTACGCGTCCATCTCGAACAGCCTGCAGGGGTACCGGATCAGCAGATGCGCGCCGTCGCTGAGACCGCTTGGGCCGCCGCAGCGCAGATCAGTGCCCCGGACCACCACTTGCCCTGGGGTGACCGGCCACGAGTCCGGGTCGAGTTCACCATCGACCCAGCCCACGCCGACATCCGTGCCACCGTCGACCACACAAGCCTCGGCGAGCGCGCGGTATGGTCCACCGATTCCTCACCCGGGTCACTGGCCCAGCAATTGCGCGAACATCTCGGACTGCCGACCGACCACGACCGGGTAGGGCTCGACGCCACCGACATCCAGCACCTGCGCGACCGCATAACCGAAGCAAATACCGATGCGCCGCTACGTGGTCTGACCGACACTCGTGAAGTAGGGCCCGGCAAACTCGCGCCCCTGGAGCATCCCGGCTACCAGGAATACCTCGAGAACGTTCTACGCGAGGGCGACCACTACACCACCTGGTTCGACCCACGGACCCATGAAGCCGGTCGGTCGGTCAACGACGGTGGCCCCCAACGGCCCGGCCGGCGCAACTCCTGCGGCGACAACATCCTGGCCGGGTTGTCCTGCTTCTACGGCGACCCGCAAATCTCGCACCCCCGCCACCCGGACAGGCTCCCCGACGGCAACATCGACCACCACGGGCCCGAACGAGGCGTCATCCACCGCATCAGCGACTGGCTCGGCGCCGACTGGCAGCCCTACTCCCACCCCGACACCCCCAACGGTGGTTTCGACGACCTCCACAACCTCATCAACTCACTCGGCCCAGGATCCTCCGCCGCGGTCGCGGTCGGCTTCCACGCCCGCGACCCCCAAACCGGTCAACCGCGGTATCACTCCGATGGCCGACCAGTAGTCGAAGAAGGTCACGGCGTACTCGTCGTCTACCCACGCGACGCCGACGGCCCCGTCTGGTGGGACCCACTGATGAGCCGAGCTTCTGACCGCCCCTTCCCGGACCTCGTCGGCAACGCGGGCAGCCTGCACGCCATACCACTGACTCAGGAGGCCAGACCATATGTCACCCACAATGATTCACAACACAGAGGAAGCGAAACAGTACCTGGCGCAGGCACTGGGCCCCGCCCGGGAATACCGGATCTTCCCCTTCGACCTGGGATGGGTGATCTACCCAGCGCTATCGGACGAGGAGATCAGCCAGGGGCAACACATCGGCCTGTCGAAAATGGTGCTCGACGCGACAACCGGAGTGATCACCGAGTTCCCGAGCCTGCCAGTACCGACCGTGGCCGAGATCTACACAACCGCGACACGGGACGGGACGCCGATGCCCGGCGGCCAGATCTACCCGCCCCGTATCCGGCTGGACCTGAGACTCATTCGCGACAACCCGACCTCGGTCGAGTACCTGATGCGCCCCCACCAGGTGAGCGACCCGCAACAACCGACCGCGGACTATTTGCTCGTAATCGACAAGACCACCCGGATACCGCAGCCTCCCGGCACGACGACCATGATCGCGGCCTCGTGGATTGATCTACGCCAACGCAGCGATGGGACGTGGCCCACGCAGACGATTACCGAGTACTAGAACGACCACGCGATTTACCACCCGACATCGGCCACCTACCTGATGATGGCTTCCATGCTGCCGGCGACGCTCGTCCAGGACCCGACCAGACCGGCGGGGATCAAAGTCTGGATCCCGCGACCCACCACGCAGACGCCGCCTCGCTGTATCACGTCGAGGGCGGATCGACTGCCCTTCCGACACCGGCGCCCCCGGACCGAGACACTCTTACTCCACCGCAAGGAATGTATCGAGGTCGCGATGGTTGCCTACACAAGCCCGGCGACCCCGCCGGGACCCACCGCACTCGCGCAGACGGACGCCTCCACGACTTCTCGGACCCGATCAACACTTTCCGGAACGAGACTACGTACGCCCTGCACGGAACAGGCGGAAAGTTCGCCGGCAACCACCTCAAAGACGAGTCCGTCGTCTACAAGTCGAACGCCTCGGAGCCACAGCCGTATACCGTCAAAGATCAAGAAATAAGGGATGCGATCGACTCCAGGGCTGCTGACAGAGATGCTCTGAAAGCAGAACGCGACCCTGCCAACGCGATCGTCAAACAGCACATGGCGGAGTTTGGCATCCAAGAGATTCACGACCTCGCGGCCAAGAAAATCGAAGAGGCTGAGAGACGCATCGTCCGGGAAATTAACTCCGATCCCCAGCTCGGCACTCAGGACCGGATCGCCAAACTCGACCGGCTCCGAGAGATGCTCGACGCTGCCCGCACATACAACCGCCTCGGGCCCGAACTTGTGACAGCGTCGAAAGATATGGCCGATCTTGGCGGGAAGGCAGTGGCAATCGACCCCGTCGATAGGCCGGGCGCGATCCTGCTCTCTCCCTTCGCTGGGGCAATCGACGGCTCACACACTTTCGACACCGTGTCCTTCCTCCCGGCAACAGAAAGCCGCCTGCCAACAGTAGTCGCCATCGAAAACAAAGGTGTCGGATCGACACTCGAGGACGCGTCGACCAAGGACGGCCCAGCTCAACAAGGATCGCCCGAATACTACGCGCGCACAATAGAGATCGATCGCAACCTCGTCAAAGTGCTGAACGAAACTCCGGACCAAATGCGAGCCCGAGGCTTGGACCCTGCAAGCCCAGAAGGGCAGCGCCATATCGCAGCGCGCGAGGAACTCAGCAAGGCATTCCACGACCGCACGCTTCAACATGAATACTATCTTGTCCACGCGGATGCTCAGGGACGCATAAAAGTCTCGCAATTCAGTATGGACCGCAATGGACGACCCCTCGAAATCGAGAGGTTCGCCGGAGTCGAGAGAAAACCTGTCCCCGAACGCGATCTCATTGATGAACGAATGAAATTGCTGCAGCATGCAGCCGACCAGCAACGCGAAAGAGCTCTGGAAAGACTGACCCCGCTCGAGCGCGCCGTCGTTCAGCAGGTCGTCGAGGGAAACCGAGACATCAGGGTTCACGACCACAACAGCATAATCAACGCACGTCAAATTCTGGACCGCGTCGAGAGCATGCTGGAACGAGCCGACACGCTCGACAGAGTAAGCAGAGAACTCAGCGCGGCAGAGGCACTCCTCAACGCGGCGCAACAGCGCGACCTGGAATCCCACATAGGTGACCTCCGTGACGCGGGCCTCGATAGAGCCGAGCAAGCCGCTGTGGAAAGGCTGCTCGCACTCGATATTCAGGATCGCAATCGCTCTGTTCGGGCTGAGATCGAAGTGAAGCAACAGCGACTCATCGCAGATGCAGCGGACCGAGCAATTCAATTCCGCGAATCTATCAACCGCGAGCGCGAACGATTCATTCAAAACCAGATGAACCGGGCGCGGCAGATCGAGAACAACGCCGCCAACCGTGAGCGAGCGCCAGACTTGCAGAATTTGATTCGAGATCATGACAGGCTGCAAAAAGTGATAGACGCCGAGCGGGCAGCCGAGCAGAACGCGGTCAAATCTCTCGGACTCGACCCTGCCCACGCGCGACTGGTCACTCAATCACTGGAGGACAAGCGAACGCGCACGCTGGAGGCGGCGAGACAGACCTTCAACCGGGAGATCATGCGTCAGGCCACCGAGAGAGCTCGCGCTGCATTGGAGCAGAGCAGGGACGAGCGACAACGACTGCTCGGCCAGGCAGGCGACTTCGCGCGGGCGATCGAACAGGGCAGGACCTTGGGTCCGGCCCATGTGCAGGAGTGGCGTCGATTCATGGAGGGCAGGATCGCGCACGAACGCACGATCGAAGGACAAACCCTGGACGCGTTGAAACTGAACCAAGAACAAAGGAATCACGTCGTTCAAAAGCGAGAAGAAGAGCGCTTGCGCGAGCATGGAAGAACCCTCGATATACTTACCCGAGAGGATACTCGCCTTCAGCACAACAGACTGGTCGGCGATAGCCGGATACTTGGGATTACGCGCGAGCAATCGCGCACCCTCGATATCAGGAAATACGAGCTGTGCCGTACTCTGGAGCCGATATCCCTGGATGACAAACGCGGCGTCTTTATCTTCCAATCCCCAGGGGAGGGCCGCGTGGAAGTCGGCTACGACTCACCGGAAATGCGGTACGGAGACGCAGTCAAGAAAATCGAAAAAGAGCGACTACCGGTGGATGCAGTTGAAGCTCGATTCCTAGCCCGGAACAGTAACGCGAAACCGCCGCGCGAGGCAGTACGGACACGTCCGGAAGTACCGCCGAAGGTGACGAGAGCACGCGCAATCGAAGAGGAAAGAGAACGACAACGACAACGCGCGCGTCAAGGGCGCGACCCTCGGGGATGACACCGCAACTGCGATAATGCCGACGAACGATTAGGGTGGTGGATGTGACGGACTGGCGGGCTTTGTCGGATAGTGAAATCGTCGACTGGGCAACACGATTGGTTTCACTCGATTGGTCGTGGCGCATGTCGGATGCTGCCGCGTTGATCGAGAGTTTCGGATGGGCGGTCCGCGCGGTGCGACCGGGGTCGGTGACCTTCGACAACGGATTCGGACTCGACCGCGGCAAAGTGCTGGGCGCCGATGGCCGCGCTGAAGAAATTTGGTTGGCTGTGTCCGATTTCGCGGGCGATGACGACACCGACAGAGACAGGGTTCGCGACACGTTTGTCCGGATGACCGTCGCCTTGACCAACACACTCGGCGCCCCGACACTGCAAAAGCCTGGAAGTACCCCGGAAGTTCGCTGGGCCGGCGACACTACGACGCTACGGTTGCTCGACTTGGCTATCTCGGTGGAGCTGGCTCTGCTGACGAATTCGTATCTGGCGGAGCATGACCGGATCGTCGAGATGGAAGACGAGGGTTTGTTGTGACCGATTGGGATCGGTTGCGCGACGGCCTCGCACGCGAACTGGCCATATTGCCCTCGGGAGCACTGGTCGTGGTCATCGAGTCCGGGGGCGCGGGACGGTACGCCCAGTTCGCCCAAACCGACACCACGTTGCGAACCGAGCTGATCAGCGACAACTTCCTCGAACAAACCCATCGACCGTCACCGCACGCCCGGCAGCTCCTCATCGACAACGGCTGGCGAGAGCCCGTGGGTAACAGCGGGAACTGGTGGATCGAACTGCCGTGGCCGATCACGACCGCGATCTATCGCTACCTCGCGCAGATGGTGGTCACCGGTCTACGTGACGGCCTCGGCCTGCCTGACCCGTCGGTACTGGTGTACGACGCGTGGGACTCGAACAGAGGCAACCGCCGACTGGATATGCCGCTGCTGGGGCTGCAGCACGAAAAGGTGGGGCAATGATCCCGGAACACAAACGCACCATCCTGCTGGGACGCCGACTGACCGTGTCCTTGGGCGGGCCCCTCGATCAACGGCACCTCGACCAGCTTGCCGCGAACCTCGGTTTGACCATGTCGGGCACACCCGACGCTCCGGTCGGTACCGATCTCGGCTACCGCAGCTACGAGCCACAACCGGGAATTCTCACGTTGGCGCGGATCGTGCTCACCCGCAGCGGCGACCACGAGTGGACACTTACCCTCGACACCTCTCCGTCACTGGCCATCATCGCAACGTGGCAGAGCCTGGTCGATATCGGCGCCCGCGCCGCGGAACTGACAATCACCAGCCGCTGGATAGCACCGCCCGTCCACCGTGGTCACTCACCGGAGCAACTCCACACCGACATCACAGCGGCACAAGACGACATTGATCTGTCCCTCGACACCGAGCAGCCCACTCCGGTCGAGTCGCCTCCGGAAGTGGAGATCGACGCCTCCCTATACGAAATCGACCCCACACCTTTGCTGTTCACAGACCGAACCGCCCCGGAGATGACAGATTACAAGGAACGCCCCAGTGCTGCCCCACATCCGCTGAACGAGCCGGACACGGACACATTTCGGCCCTGGAGTCTCGATTTCTACGACCCGCCCACGGACTCCTTCGCGCCGGTGACAGCGGATACTGCACCGCCGCCACCGGTCCACACGCCGGAGATGGACGACCGCGACCTGGTGGAGCTCGTCGGACGCATACGGAACCTGGTGTGGGGCTGGCGAGCCGCCGATCTGCACAGGCTCGCCGGTGCCGCCGGCTTCTACTCCGTCGAAGGCAACCACCCACATCGCGTCACCTACACCAACAGACATATAGCCGGGAACTGCTACGCCAATATCGACGATGCCGAACGCATCGAATCAGTCGACATCCCCGTAGCCAATCTCCCCGATACCGAAGACGGCCAGACCCGGCTTCGCGAAACCTTCACCCGGATGGCGGCCGCCCTCACCCGCACCTACGGAAACCCAACCGATACACCCGAGCCCCACACGCACATGGTGTGGATCGGAGCCGAAAACACACTGACACTTCGATATTCGCCACCACAGATCCGCGCAGTGTTCCAGCGCAACCCAGGCATCACCATGATCTGCGGCGAAGCCGAACACACTCGACGAGACCGAACCAACGACTGGCCACTATGATCGAACCACCGAGAGGGGCAGGGCACCCGTTATGATTCGGCCCCAGTCCCGACAGATGACGTAGGCCCGATGAAGGTTATTTGATGAGCTGGAGTCGGCTATCTGGTCAATTGGGCGATGAATACGAACTCGCGTCCAGGACGATCAGGCGCCTCTCGCATATATCGCGGACTCGATAGCCGTGGGATACCAGGACCGACTCGATCTCGCTCTGCCCACGGAACCGGATCGTCGAATCCGACACGACGACAGTGCCGTCGGCGGCGAACGTGTATGTGGGCCGGAACGATACGAGCGGAAGATCCACAGCTGTGACGGCCAGTCGCTGCTCGACTCGCCCGATGCCGGTAATTTCACGAACCACAGGACCCGCGTCAGCCCAATCTGCCCCATGCACGGCACTCCGGCCTCCTGGTACAGCCATCATCCGACTACTGACCAACGCTGGCCCGCGGATCGGCGAGGTAGCTCCGCTCAACGTCGATGCAATCGACTTCACCGAGAACACTGTCTCGTCCCGAGTCGCGTTGCCCGTGATCAGACAGGCTCGGAAGCGGCTTCAGGGTGTCGTTGCCGGTATTCAGCTGCTGCTTCGGCGAGCATGGGGATCGGCACTACCTCCACCGCGGGCAGTTGCTCGGCCCACTGGATGAGCAGTTCGGGATCGACGAGGAGCCGCTGCGCAGCGCCGAGCTTGTGCGACTGAGGCTCGGCAACGACAGTCGTACGCGCCTCGGACGGGGCGCCGGTGGAGTGGCGGAAAGTGTGCACGACCTCGGTCACGGTAAGCGCCAGATCCAGCCCATCAAGGGCATCGAAATAGAGTTCCTCACCCACACGCGGTAGATATGGGCTGCTCACCTCGAGGGTGAACAACGCTGTGGCAGCGTCGTAGAGGTACTCGTCAGGCGAGGGCATCTCCACCGATACCCGGTACCGGCACACGTCCGTCGCACACGCCTGGCCTTCACGTTCGATGCTGTTCACCGCGCCAGTATCGACCCGTCGGTGCGGCCGCGCACTCCATTCAGCGGACCTCGAACTTGCACAACAGATCTCCAGCCTTCGCCGAGCATCATCGCCACCGGCAGATCGCGACTGAAATCCGCCAGTGTCCTGATTCACAATTGTGCCAAATTGGAACCACTGCCTGCGGGAACGAGAAACCGGGTCAGTGCCGTTGGCTTGCATGTTGAAACTCGTTCGCGCAGAGTGGATTCTGCGTGTTGTGACGATTATTGATCTGGCAACTGCATCTGTTGTCGCCGCTGTGGTCGCGCAAATTCCGCGAATCATCGCCGTCGTAGTAGCGACTCTTCACCCCGATCCTGTTCGACGTGACTCCGCTCAACGGACATTGGAGATCGTCAGGTGGCCGCGGTGAAAAAGCCCGGGGGCATGCTCGGCTACCTGTGCCAATACCCCAACGCTCGCAGAATCTTGGCATCCGTTGCCGATTCCCCAAACGGACGGACAACATATGCGGCCCTTCGATACCGAAGTAGGGCCCCACAGCCCGCGTTCGAAGCGGCATTCGGAGGTGTCAATGGCCATCGGTAGGTGGCTCTGTCCCACTTTCGATGATCGGTCGGGCTGTTATGTGGTGGCCAGGACTCGGAGTCGGAGCAAGTCGAACCGTGCTCGGCCTGAGGGGCCCGGCAGATTCCGGACAGCGACCTGAAGGGCTATTTCATGCTGCCGTCTGCCGATTCAGGTAATCGGCGTGCACCTGCAGTGGCGCCTTGTAGCCGAGTCCCGAGTGAAGACGTTTGCGATTGTAGAAGGTCTCGATGTATTCCACAACTGCGCGCCGTGCCTGATCCCGTGTTTCGAATGTCATTCGATGTAGCCATTCGTTCTTCAGGGTGCCGAAGAACGATTCGGCCATGCTGTTGTCCCAGCATACTCCCGTGCGGCCGACAGATTGCCGCATGTTCATCTGTCGCAGTTTCTTTCCGAAATTGTAGCTGGTGTAATTCGAGCCGCGGTCGCTGTGGAATATCGCCCGCGGTCGAATATCGATTCGGGTAGCGGTCATATCGAGTGCGTCGGCGATCAACGGGGTGCGGTAATGGTCGGACATCGACCAGCCGGCCACCATTTTCGTGTAGCAGTCGAGCACGGTCGCCAAATACAGCCATCCCTGTTTCGTCCGGATATAGGTGATATCGGAGACGAACTTCTCACCCGGCGCCGTGGCGGTGAAATCACGGGCCACGAGGTCAGGGATCCGGTGGTCGATGTCAGCGTCGGTGGTGACTGGCCGCCATGGTTTCGGCTGGCACGGCACCAGATCCAGCTCCCGCATCAGCTTGCGGACGGTGTCATCGTCGACCTGGTGGCCCGAGGAGATCAGCACCGCGTGGACTCGCCGATGCCCGTAGGTGCCGTGGGAGTCGTCGAAGATCGCGGTGATCATCAGTTTCAGTTCTTCACGCCATTTCTCGTTCTCCGATGCCGGTCGGGTACACCATTCGTAATAGCCCGATCTGGACACACTCAGGTTCCTGCACATGAAGGCAACAGAGTAGGCCTTCTCCGCGTCCAGTTCTGCGATGAATTCGTATTTCACTGCTGCCGGCTCGCGAAGAAGGCCGCCGCTTTTTCCAGGAACTCGGCCTTCATCCGGAGCTCACGGTTCTCCCGCTCCAACTCACGCAGCCGCGCTCGCTCCGAAATCGCGAGCGGCTCTTCCTCGTCCGGGTGCTTCTTCCGGTAGGCCGCCACCCAATTGGTGAGCGTCCCGGAATTGATTCCCAGATCCCGTGCGACCGCCGCGATCGAACGACCGTCACTTTCCAGGACCATTTTCACGGCCTCGTCCTTGTACTCTGGTGAGTACTTTTTCCGCTGCTGAGCCACGACCTATTTTCCCTCATATTTCCGTCACTGCCCTATCAGGGGTCACTGTCCGGAGAGGGCCGGGCACCTCAGCCATACATGGTTCTTTTGATTAGCTTGAGCCGGTTGACATTTCCTTCGGTAGGTCCGTTGCTGTGTGGCAGGCTCAGTCCGGCGACCACGGCGTCCCAGTCGCGGTGCAGAGTGGTCGCGAACGAGCTGATCTCTCGGATTCCGCTGGCCTGTGCGCGTTGGGTCCATGCTGCGAGTTCCGCTCCTCGCAGGTGTCGTAGCAGCGTCGCGAATTCTGCGGCGAGACCAGCGGTGGTGGCGATCTCGTCGCAGCGACCGACGATTGCGCGGAGATGCCCGCGTTCGTCGTCGCTCAGGTCGGTGGAGCGGCGCATGATCCAGCCAGCGGCCTTACGGGGTGTGATCGTAGGAGGAGCCTGGACCGGGACACCAGCAGTGCGCCAGTGCTGCAGGTGTCGGCGGACCGTCTTGACGCTGCCGCCGAAGCCCTGGCCCGCGATCTCGGAGTGCAGCACCGCGGCGTTCACGCAGCCCTCGCGCCAGCGGCGTTGCAGATAGGGCACGAACGGGTCGATGAGACTCGCGCGGCGCACCCCGGAGTTCAGCAGACCCTCGACCTCGCTGCGGGCGTAGCGTCGGACGGTCTTGCGGTCGAGGTGCAATTCCCGCGCAATCGCGCTGATCGTCCAACCCTGCCCCAGCATCTGCCTGATCTGCGGGTGCTGCCGGGTGATCCGCTGCGCCAACGGGCCATCCGGTGGGGCGGACTGCGGGATCTGTAGTTCCGGAATCCGTTCCGAGGCTTTCTCGTTCAGGCAGGAACGCTTGCGGGCGAGCACCTTTTCCACAGCTCTGGTCAGGTTCGCCATTAGATGCCACCTGTCGGCGACTTGCACCGCGTCGGGCGCTCCGCGACGGGCACCGTCGGCGAAGTAGCCGGCGCGGTCGCGGCAGATCACCTCGATCCCTGGATGGTCGCGAAGCCAGGCTGCCAACGCATCGGAACTGGCTTCGGGCAGCAGATCCACCGGCCGGCGGGTGGCCATATCGACCAGAATCGTGCCGTAGTTGCGGCCCTTGCGAAACGCGAACTCATCGACCCCGACGACAGTCATTGCGCCGGTTTCCGGTTGCGGCACTGCGCGGATGATCCGCAGCAGCGTCATCCTGCTCACAGAGCCGGCGACTCCGGCGCACAGTCGCGCCGCGGGCCTGCCTCCCAGCGCCAGCGCGAACCGTCTCAGCACGTCCCGCAGCGCGAGGCTTCTACGACCGTGACGCACGGTCAACCCGCTCACCTGCTCGGCGAAAATCCGCCGTTCGCACTCGACGTTACCGCAGAACAGTCGTCGCACAGCCAGCCTGAGCACCACTTCCCGGCCCGCGACCGCAACGTCGGCAATCTCACGCGAGTAACGGCTGTGAACCCGCGAAGAAGCCACCCCGCATACCGGACACGGCTGCGGGATCTCCCTGGTCACAGCATCGAACCGGATCGTGGACCCAACCTCGTTCACATCCACCACGCGCACACCCGGGCGATGCGGGAACATCAACTGCCACAACACCTCTGCGCCACCATCCGCGAACACAACCCGCGTTTCTACCGTAACCCGCAGCACCCCAACACAATCGGCACCTACCGATCATCGAAAGTGGGACAGAGCCACTTTCTCATGGCCACGGACAGGAGGCTTACTGAATCGGGGCCTGATCTGGGCAGCCGGTTCGAGGGAGTGGGAGTACGGCCGAACCGTAATCATCACCACGCGCGGGCGGCGCGAGCTGATCCGGTGGCGCAGCCACGACAAGCAGACTCGGCGCCGAGCCGCGATCAGCGCCATGGGACCTCAGCTCCGAACAATCGCGCCGCCGCGCGAGAAGCGACAGATCGCAACGAGGGCTGAGACATAGCGAGGACCCCAGGGCACGCGGGGCTCTCTACACCTCACCCTGATGTCGCAGAACGCTGGCACCGGGCGTTCGTGCGGAATCTGCTGGGACGGGCGATGGGTCGCCCACAGATCGCGCGCCACGACCGCTTGCGTGCTCGGCGCGCGCGCCGAGAGTCAATCGCCAGCGGGGACCAAGCGGGCCAGCCCCACCAGCCGAAGATGAATTAGGGACAGCGGGAACGGTTTCGGCGAGAACATCAGCTTGAATCAGCTTGAATCACCCTTCCGCGAACAGTTCCTCGCGATCCGCGGTTCCGGTCGGCACGACGAGAAATGATCAAGACCTGTGGATGACGGGAAGGATGCACCTTCCCGGATGATCTATGAGTCCGAAGTCTTGATCATGCCGGCGCGCCAACGCCGGTCGGGAAGGTACGTCCGTGTTTACGGTAGTTCAGAACGTTGTTGCTGCTGGCGAGGAGGCCGGTTCGGGCCGGTCGTTGCTTGATGAGATCGTGCGTGACGGTGCCCGGCAGATGCTGGCCGCCGCGTTGAAGGCCGAGGTCGCTGCCTATGTCGCCCAGTTCGCCGACCAGCTCGACGAGGACGGCCACCGGCTGGTGGTGCGCAACGGCTACCACCTCGAGCGGGAAGTTCTCACCTCGGCGGGCGCGGTGAGTGTGCGCGCACCGCGCGTGAACGACAAGCGGGTCGATCCTGAATCTGGTGAGCGGCAACGGTTCTCCTCGGCGATCCTGCCTGCCTGGGCGCGCAAGTCGCCCCAGGTCACCGAGGTGCTTCCGCTGCTGTATCTGCACGGGTTGTCCACCGGCGACTTCGGTCCCGCCCTCGAGCAGTTCCTCGGCTCCGGCGCGGGGCTGTCGGCGGCGTCGATCACCCGGCTGACCACCGGGTGGCAGGACGAGGCTCGCGTCTTCGCCCAGCGCGATCTCTCGGGCACCGACTACGTCTACCTGTGGGTCGACGGCATTCACACCAAAGTCCGGTTGGAGCAGGAGAAACTGTGCCTGCTGGTGATGATCGGGGTGCGTGCCGACGGCCGCAAGGAACTCGTCGCGCTCGCTGACGGGTATCGCGAGTCGACCGAGTCGTGGGCGGATCTGCTGCGGGGCTGCCGCCGCCGCGGGATGACCGCGCCGGTGCTGGCGGTCGGTGACGGCGCGCTGGGGTTCTGGAAGGCGCTGCGGGATGTGTTCCCGGAGACGAAAGAGCAGCGTTGCTGGTTTCATAAATCGTCGAATGTTCTTGCTGCACTGCCGAAATCGACTCATCCGGGCGCGATCGCGGCCATGAAGGACATCTACATGGCCGAGGACCTCGACAAGGCCCAGCTGGCGGTGAAGGCATTCGAGATCGACTACGGCGCGAAGTATCCGAAGGCGGTCGCGAAGATCACCGGTGATCTCGACGTGCTGCTCGAGTTCTTCAAATACCCGGCCGAGCACTGGATCCATTTGAGGACCACAAATCCGATCGAGTCGACTTTTGCGTCCGTGCGGCTCCGGACCAAGGTCACCAAGGGGCCGGGCTCGCGCGCGGCCGGAATTGCTATGGCCTACAAGCCGATCGAAGCCGCCCAGGCCCGCTGGCGCAAGGTCAACGCGCCCGAGCCGGTCGCGCTCGTCCGGGCCGGCGCACTGTTCCACAAGGGCAAGCTGCTCGAACGGCCCCGCGACATCACCGCCGCCTCGTCAACGGCCGCGGCCGCTACTACCGCAACGGAGGTCGCCTGAAACCTGCCGATCCACAGGATTTGACAATATCTCGTCTGTGATAGACCCGAGATCACCTCAGTCGCCCGAAGTGCTCCGGGCTTGTTGCGGTGTCGATCCGAATTGTCGTTTGAAGGAAGCGCCGAAGGCGCTGAGCGAGGTGAAACCGCAGGTGTAGGCGATCTCGGCTATAGTGCGGCTGGTGGGGGCTTCGCGTAGGTGGCGGCGTGCCTTTTCCAGTCGTTCGGTGCGGATCAGTTCACTCGGTGTCGTACCAGTACTGTGCAGGGCCAGTTGGACCTGCCGCAGGGACCAGCCGAGGTTGTGTGCGATCAGTGGCGGGGTGAGTTCGGGGTCTGTGGCATGTCGGCGAATGTAGTCGCGGACTGCCGCGTCGACTGCTGCCAGGGTGGTGGGCGGCTGCTTTTCCCCGGAGCGCAGGCTCAGTCTGAGGAGATCGAACACCACGTCGCACGTCGTAGCAAAGCCGAGGCCGTCAACAACCCTGCGCTGCTTGCTGAGCTCGCTGATCATGCCTGAGGCAACTGATCCCAGGCCTTGTCTCAGGTCGAGCAGCGCAGGTCCTGTGCCGTTATCGAAAGGCATCACCCCGGCGGGGATGTTGACCACCCATCCTTGCGCGTTCTGCGACTGTGCGAAATCGAACGGGCGTGTTTTCGTCACCATTACACCCTGTCCGGGCACTGCCTGAACTGCGTTGTCGTCTTGCCGGAAATTCATGACACCGCCGGTTGGAACGACAATACGCAGGCTCGCGTCGTCGTCGCGGCGGATATCGGTGCTGGTTCGTGAGTAGGTGATGCTGTCGGACCGGAAGCCGATCAACTGGTAGTTCGCGTAGTGCTGGACCCTCGTGATGCCGTGGAATGCCGGGGCATCGGCGAAGCGGAATTGCAGAGTGCCCTGGTTTCGGCAGATGTGCTCGGCCCAGAAGTCGGCGGATTCACCGGCCGATACTGCGCCAGTGTCGACCTCATGTACCAGATACGGCTCAGGCGGTGCCATAAGCATCCCTCCGGCCTCTCGGCGGTTTGCGCGTTTGCGTGCGTCGCATGCGTAAACCAGGTCGAACGCGCACAGATGCGCTCATAGGCTGTGGTGATACCGATCCCGAAAGGGACACGGGCCACAACGATTGCGACCCCTCCGGTGCACAACGCCGTGCAGCCGAATTGAGCAACGCCGCTCGATGGGGCTGCCGTCGTGGTGACCGACAGTTGTCTGCACGCCATGTACATCGAAACGACGTCATGGTCGAAAAGCCGCCACAGGCTCCATTGACGGCACGCAACTCCACACCAGCCAACCGTACGCGTATAGACCCTCCGGCGGTCAGAGATATCTTCTCGTCGCCGGCCAGCCGGAAACCGGATCCTCCGATGACTACTGCACTCCTCCCCCTTGCCTACGGCTACCTGCGCGACGATCTACTCGATGGCCGCGACCCTGGTTCGAGTGAAGAGAAGCTGCGTGATATCGCTCGCTCGCTCGGCTACGAACTGGGAACGGTGTTCCACGAGCCCGCACCGCAGAACGCGACACTTCCTCCCGCGTTCGTCGATCTGGTCCAGGAATGCCGGCGCGCAGCCGCGCACGCGGTGATCACTGTGCGTGGGCACATGTCGCAGATGGCCGTGTGCCGGATGGTGCTGTTGTCGATCCTCGATGTGCGGGCCGGCGCCGCAGTCCACGAAGTCTCGGTATGAATCCGCCCCCTACCTTGCCTGCCGGCTCCGGTATCCCGAACAGCGACCGACCGCCGTTACTGGGGTGCTGTTAAGGATGGCGTCACCCGGGGCAGATGGCGAGAGAAGACCCAGGTGAACGGCCACTATGTGATCTTGAATCGAGTTGTCACTACCGGCGTATCGGCACCCCGGATGGGCGTGATGCAGCTGCGTACAGTGTCTATCTGCGGAATCGCCCCACAGCAAGAGCGGCGGCTAGCAGGCATTCATTGCCCTCGGACCCCCGATTGCCTCGTGTGGCGCGATTCTTACCGGCACTACCTCCTGGGCTGCCCACAGTCGAGGGAGGTCCTGGTTCGTATCGTTCCGGGGTCTCCTGCCGTCTTCGGTGGTCTTTGGATAGGTACCTGTCTAGGTATCTTCCCGATGCGGGGGGTTTACGTTCGCGTGCATAGTGGTCCTCACGCAGGAAAGAAGGCCCGGGTGGTCGAGGAGACACTCAGGATTCTTCGTTCCGACAACGGTGTCGGGCAGGTCGCCAACGGAGCCGACCCCACGAGCCGGACCTTCACCTGCTGCGGTGCCAAAATTTCCGAGGGGACGACCAGATCAGGATCTGCGGCTCATGAATCGCTATCGATCAATACCGGAATCCACTGCGAGACAGGGATGCGGCCTCGGCGGGGTACCGATCCCCAGCCGAATCGGTACCCCTGTGACAGAGGAACTGTCCCGCCAGGTGCATACAAGGCGCGAGCGTCCCGCCGCGGAGCACCACGCGGCCCTTCTGCCGGACGAGGTATTCCGGTGCTTGTTCGACAATGCCGCGATAGCGATGGCGATTGGCGACACCGACGGCACGCTGGTATACGCCAACCGCAGCCTGGCCGAGATGATCGGTGTTCCGGTGGAACAGTTGCGGGGGATATCGGTCTATCACTTCGCCCACCCCGACGACCAGAACGAGATCAACGCGGTGGTATTCGACGGCCTGGTCCGGGCGCGGGAAGGCACGGTGAAGCTGGAGCGCCGGCTGGTCCGGATCGACGGCAGTATCGGGTGGGTAGCGTTCACGATCTCCTATGTGCAGGGCTCTGACGGGCTGCCGGACTACCTGCTGGCTGTCGGGGAGGATGCCACCGAGCGGCACCGTGTGGAGGAGGAACTGCGTCGGGCCGCGCGGCACGACGCGCTGACTGGTGTGCCCAACCGGCGGTATCTGCTCGAGCGGATCGAGATGCTGACCGCGGCGGTCGATGGCGATGATCGGGTGGGGTTGTGTTTCGTCGATTTGGACCGCTTCAAACAGATCAACGACCGCTACGGGCACGGGATCGGTGATCAGGTCCTGCGTGCGGTGGCTACGCGCCTGCAAGACGAACTGGCCGGGCAGGGCTGCACGCTGGCTCGCATCGGGGGTGATGAATTCGTTGTTCTGCTCGCGCCGCCGGTCGACGACGGGCGCGTGGCTGCAGTTGTGGACCGGATGCTCTCGGCGCTGGCGGGCCCGATCGTCGTGGGGGAGCGCAGGCTGTGGGTGTCGGCCAGTGTAGGGGCGATCATCGCGACCGCATCGAATACCGACGCCGCAGCCCTGCTCGACGCTGCGGACCGCGAGCTGTATCAGGCCAAGGTCCGCGACAAGGATCGCTGGGTTCTGCGCATACTCGACACCGGTCCCGGCCAGCCACCAGGCATCGAACGCCCCCAATAACCATGCTGATCCGGTAACCCGCGTTCGACATCAGGGGCAGTTTTATAGACATCAGGGGCGGTCTTATATCTGGAGCCTGAGGTTGCCGGGACCTCCCCGTGGGGTGTGGACACCTTGAATAGCCGGGCCGTTGGGTCCGGGGATCGAGGAGTTGATCGTGGGGACCAAGCCCTATCCGAAGGAGTTCCGCGCCGACGCGGTGGCGTTGTATCTGTCGGATCCGGCCAAGACGTATGCGGCGGTAGGTCGTGATCTGGGAGTGCATCCAGAAACGCTGCGGCTGTGGGTGCGGCTGCACATCCAAAGTCGACCTCGGTATGTTCTGGCGATCACAAACGCCGGTACTGCTGGAATCGGGCCCGTGCTACACCCCGACGACGCAGTAGCAGGCAAGATGGACGCCCTGTTCAACCGATGGGCACCGCGCGACTACCTCGACATCGACGCGATACTCGGCAGCGGACGATATTCACAACAACAGTTGATCACGATCGCCACCTACCACAACCCCGGCTTCGACTCGACCATGTTCGCCGAGTCCCTGTCGTTCCTGCGCAGGATCCCCGACCGCGACTTCACCGCATACGGAATCGACCCGAACACCATCGTCGCCATGCGTGAACGCTTCGCCGGATGGGAACACGACCTGACCAGCTGACCGATCCCGAAGCTCGGCTCTACCCGATCGTCACCGGCAGCATCGCGGTCGTTGTCGTGGTGCGAGCCGAGGATGGTCTTATGACACCTTCGAACAACACCAACACTCAATGGGCCGAGGTCCGTGTAAACGACATCCGTCGTGACCCGCCCAATGTCCGGAAGATCGCAAATCTGCTCATCGACCTCATGCGACAGCAGCCGATCGACGGCGCTGGAGACGGTGACCGTCCTTCCGCGACCGACGACACGAGTTCACGCCCAGCACCGCCAGCATCGGCACTGGCCAACGAGCCTCCACGACGGCGGGCACGCCGACTCGATCCTGACAATGTCCAGACCTTGATCCAGGACTATCTCGCGGGCGCGACGACATATGAATTGGGCAACAAATTCGGTATCGACCGCCGAACCGTCAGCGCGATCCTGCACCGGAACAACATCCCGATGCGCCGACGTGGCCTGGCATCTGAACAAATCGACCAAGCAATCGAACTCTACAAACAAGGCTGGTCCCTCGCCCGAGTCGCCAGACACCTCGCTGTCGATCCGGCCACCGTGCTGAACCGGCTGGGTAAACGCGGCGTCCGCACTCGCGACACCCACGGACGAACTCGGCGATAGCAAACCAGCTGCACCAACCACTCCTGACCCGATCAACACCAGGAGCAACGCGAGACACCTTAGGTGACTAGAACCCTAAAATACCCGCTGAGCTGGGAAAGTACGGAGAGGCGCAGATACTGCCGTCATACGGGAATCAGTACAAATCCCCATGTCAAAGCCACTTTTAGAACCAAATGGTGGACGTTGGGGGAGCTTACTCGAACACGAAAGCGCAGGTAGATGCGTTGGAGCGGCTGCGTCGGAAGCTGCCCGGCCCCAGCAGCATCGTTCGGCCGCCGGTTGCGAAGTCCCGGACCGGCCGGGCGCGCCGACTGGGGCACGATCAGGTTCGGGATCTCATTGCCGGGTATCGCAGTGGGGAGACGGTGTACCAGTTGGGCGGCCGGTTCGGTATCGAGCGGCGGACGGTCAGCGCGATCCTTCATCGGAACGGCGTGCCGATGCGACGCCGGGGCCTGTCCGCCGAGCAGATCGACGACGCCGTCCACTTGTACAACCTGGGCTGGTCCCTCGCTCGAATTGGGCAACGTCTAGGGGTCGACCCGACCACCGTGCTGACCAAACTCCGGCAGCGCGGCATCCCTACCCGCGACACCCACGGACGTCCACGCACATGAATCGGGGGCAGGATCGACGGACGGGAACGGACGTCGTTGTCGCGGGATCGCATCGTCATGGACGAACGAATAGCTACTGGTCCACACCAGTACTCCCGCGCTCCGACAGGTCTGACCGCATGTTCGCGCGCTGACCTGCGCTGGTCGACAAGAGCAGCCGATCGTCGCGTCGAGTACGAGACCTGCTCCGCTGGAACTGATCACGGCCTGCCGCGCCGATCGCAGCCTGACGAAGTAGTGCCTCAGTCGTTGTGCGTCCTATAGATTCGAGCAGAGTAAGCATGGCTGTGGTGCAAGGGAGGGTGCGGTGACAGATCAAGCTGGTGCCGAGACCGCGTTTCGGATCTGGACAAACGCCGCGCGAGGGCGGCGTCTTCAGCACAAAGGCGCCGTGATTAAGAACGGGCGCAGGGTTATAAAAACGGTTGAACTCAGCCATTACGGAGATCCGGCTGACGGCGAGGTAAAGAAGCGTGAATTGCGCTTCCGCACCCGCCCTGTTACACCGAACCAAGCGCTAGAAGTTGACGACGACTCCAGCGACAATAATTCGTGGTTCTGTGAGAACGAGGAAATTGATAGACTTCTGGGATTCCTGCATAATCATGTTTCCCGGACGGGTCGCTACCGGATCGTGGATGTCGATTCACCAGACGCAACCCTTCTTGAGATCTTGAAGACCAGCGACATCGATCCTCAAAACCTTGTTGACGCCTTGGTTGGACAGCTCGATGTCCAACAAGTTATGGATATGCTGACTTCGAGCGAACGCGGTATGTCCGCAGCCCAGTCTGCCGTACTCGACAGTCGCCGTAAGACGGTCGCAGAGTTACGTCAGATGATCTCCAATCCCGCTAGCACGGAGACGGATGTTCAGCGGCTCATCGGTAGTGCCTATTGGATATTCGGGGGGCGGTACGTTGGAGTTGCATCTAGACGCAGTCTGATCCCGTTGGACGAAACGGATATCCCACTCCTTGGTGCCGATCGAACGTTGCATATTGTGGAACTCAAAGGGCCGAACGTTAGTGGGCTTGTTAAGTCTCATCGTAACCACTGGATTGTCGGTCCACTTGTTCATGAGGCCACAGCCCAGGCAATGAATTACCTGCGCGGTCTGGACGAGATGGGGTTGAGCATGTCAGCCATGTTGGAAAGAGAGATCGGTCAGGTCTATGACATGAGCCGGGTCTTTGCAACGGTAGTAATTGGCCATTCTGATCGTCACAGGCCCCAGGGTGCTGAAACGGAGGATGTGACACGCGCACTGCGGCAGTATAGTGCCGGGCTCAATCGCATCGAAGTTATCACCTATGACCAGTTAGTGGACAGCGCTGAGCGGGCACTTACATTCGATCGAGACGTGACTGCTGCGCGTGGTTTCAGTCGTAGATAGATTGGTGGCGCCAACCCGACCTGGCACACCGTCACGGCCGGGCTCGCTCCACCAGTTGTCAGCTCAGCTACATTTCCGGCTTGGCCTTCGCGATAAGCTCCTCCCATGTCTTCGCCTGCTTGATGATCGACTCAGTGGCGAACACATACCGCCAGATTCCAAACTGACCGTCATCTCGGACGAACCGCGCCCATTCCTCGGCGGCCTTCTTCTTGTCCACAACATCTATGTCCCTGGCTGAGATGTCTGACTTACCCTCGATCACCCAATATGCGTCAGCTTTGTCGAGCACAATGAAGTCGGGGTAGTATTTCTTGCCACTGTCGCGTTCGATCCATACATCACCTGGCTCATAGATTCGTAGCCACCATTTGACGTTGGGCGAGCTGTCGAACATCTGCGCCAGGGTGAACTCAGTACTCTTCGCGTCAAAGTTGGCGAATGGCTGAATTGATCTGCTCCAGTCTCCGTACCACTTGTTCTTATTGAATTTTTCGGCCCACCGGCTTGCCGTGTCACTCGGCATTGGTCGGCGAATTGGAACTTCGACCGATTTAAACGACCATTTCGGGTGCAGGCGACGGTTGTTGTAGGCCGTTTTGGTTAGTTCCTCGATTGCTTTGACCGCCTGGGCAGTGCGTCGCTTGCTCCAGAATGCTTCGTCGGTCTCGTCCGCGACGCCGGCGCCAAGAAGGAACTCTCGCGCGACACGTTCCGTGGCGTGCAGCTCCTGCATCTCTTTCGGCACGAGGTCGAGGTTCCAGATGCCGTCCTCAAGTTCCTTTCGAACGTCGGCGACTGGAACGTACTGCTGTGTTGCGTCCTCGTCTTCGACCTGTTGAGTACGCACAACGGTCTGTCCGTGCATATCCCGCTCGGCGATCAGCGCCTGCCGTTTGAGGTGAACCGGAAACTCATGCTTGAAGGCAGCACCAACAGCCTGCGCGGCGGAGTTCTCGATGAAGCTGAGCGAGAACATTACTGGCGCAAGCTCCCGCTCTCGGCGAGGGAAGATAATTGCCGGTGCATCCTTGACCTTGTAGAGGACCTGGCTGGCCGCCGCCTGGTCTTTCTCCAGCTGTTCTTTCGCGGCTTCCACGGACGACAGGATCAGGAACTCAGCCCCATCGACCAGGTCACCGTCCTGGATGCGGGCTGGACCCACCAGGTGCAGCTCGCCGTTCTCTGCGATTTCCGAGTGATCGGACTGCGATTTGCCGAACGGTAGCGGCATCGGTTGGCCATCGGGCGTAGGAGGAGTGGGCTTCGGCTCGGGTGCCGGCGGGACCAACTGCTCCAAGAGGGCATTCTTGTTCGCCAACAGTCGCCGGTACGAGTCAGTGGGCGACCAGATCAACATGGTCAATCGCCGCTACGCCTACCCGCGATCCGAACGGCAAGCGTAGGCCGCGGCCAAGGACCTGCTCCGTGAGTGTGCTCGACGCCAAGGCGCGATAACCAACGATGACGCCGATATTCTTGACATCCCAGCCTTCTTTGAGCATGTTCACGCTGACGACCGCACGGACCGGTGAGTCCGGCGACTCCACAGCTGCTAGCTCGGCGAGCGCCTTGTCGCTGGACTGGCTGGTAACCAGTAGGACCTGTCCCTCACCAGGCAGGTAGCCATCTTGAACGAGGATATTGGCGACGAAATCGGCGTCCCGAATATCCTGACAAACCACGAACAACACTGGACTGATCCGTGGCTGCCCCTGCTGGGCGGCCCACGCGTGCCATACCTCTTCTTTCCTGGCGCGCAGATGGCAGGCGTCCGATAGCTGGGTCGCGATATCTCTTTGTCCGTCCTCGCGGTACACGATGACTGGCGTTTTCACCAGTCCGTCCGCAATTGCCTCGGCCAAGCTGTACTGGAATACGATCTTGTCGCGGTCGGCCTCGTCGGGCGTCGCGGTCAGGCCGACGATGGCTCTCGGGTTCAGCTCCCGCACTGCTGCGCCGAAGGCTTTTGCCTTCTCGCGGTAGACATGATGTTCGTCGGCGATGACCACGAGGTCGCCGACCGCCCGCAGGTGATCGTAGAGGCCCTGTCCGATGAATTCGTCGGTCTCGCGGGTCTTGCGCGATGTTTTGATCGTGGGCTTGGTCAGCTGCTGGACATTGAAGATGAAGACTTTCAGAACGGTGTCGTCATGGAGGGCATCTCCGACCTGACCGCGCGAGAAGTTATCTGCGGTAATCAGAAGTGGCTGATGCTCGGCGCCAGGAACGAACTTTGGATGGCCTGGCGTGAAGTTGTCAACAGTCTTGTTCTGGATCGTGCTTCCTGGTGTCACGATCAGAACGTTGCGGACACCTTGCGCTGCAAGGTAGTCGATGAGTCCGGCTGCGAGGTAGGTCTTGCCGACACCAGTGGCCAGGTCGCAGACGACCTCGCGTCCATCACCCTCCTGAATGGCCGTGGCTACCTTTGCGAGGCCCGTGGCATTGGGCTTCCGGAGGTCCATCCGAGCGTGGATTTCCTCGACCAAGGCATCGTCATACGGCAACCACGTCATCGAACAACCTTCCCCTGCCGAATCAGATCACGCGGAGCGTTGAGCAGTCGTGATCCTGTACTCAATTCCTTGAGATCTCGGCGGTTCCCGGTGCTGTTGCCTTCGCCACGATGGTCGCTCTCTCGTTATCGCCGAGGTGCGAGACGATCGCCCTTACCACTACTTCGTCGGCCACGCCGTCAACAACCGCTACGTACACGCCCCTTCCTGCCGACGAAAGGCTGCTCGGGCTGATACGTGAATCCGAGCTGGGCTGCGATCGCTTGCGCGAACTCATCGCCCTTCGCCCAATCTGCCAGCAGCAAACGACGGTCGACCTGCTCGTAAAGGGAGGGGCCGACCGTCAGGACACGAAAACCACCACCTCCCGCCCAAGCCGTCGACTTCGTGATGCCGCCGGGCTCATCTCCGGACACCACTTTTTCAAGCCGAGGTTTTATATAGGTCTCGATAGTCGAGCCTGACATTCTACTCCGACCCATCGTCGCCCCATCTTATGCGCGGTCGCGAGCGTCGTCCAGAACCGGAAAATAAGTCAAGGACAATGTCGCCGGGATTGGATGCAATATGTATCACCCGCTGCAGCAACCGCTCCGGTTTCGGAGTGGCAAAGACATCTCCGATGAGTGCCCGCACCTCCTCTTTGCCGTTCCGAACGAAGCCAACCTCTTCGGGATGCCAACGGACGATCGCACACGACCGCCCTTAACCTCAGAGAGGTAGCGCTTAAGGTATGGCCGACTTGAGACATCCGGCCCCAAAATATGCGTCCTTCGGAATCCAGCCTCTGGAGTTCCTCTTCAGAAACTCGCCAGTAGCCCCCCGATGGTGGGCCACTAATTCGCCGGCCACTGGGCATAGTAACCGCATATAAGCCCTTGGAATAATAGTTACGTGCTGCCAAGTCTCCACGCTGCCACGGACCACGCGGATCCTCGTCGGGGTTGGTGTAGGCGGAGTCCCTTTCGTCGGTGCGTGGCAACTGGTTGAACGAGCTCTGCGCGATGTCTTTGGTGTAGCACAGGATGAAATCGTGATCAGCCGACACATGCGTGGCGTATTACGCGGATCATTCTACGTTTCCAGATGATGGAAGTAATTAAATTGCCGCGCCCGAAAATCTCGTCCATTAGCACCCGGCAGTACGCCATCTCGGCATCATCGAGATGCACCCACACCGAGCCTTCGGGCGAAGCCAGCTCACGAATCAGAAGCAACCGCTCCCGCATCATTCCGAGCCAGATTGAGTGTTCAAGCGCATCCTCGTAATGCTCAAATGCCTGACCAGTGTTAAAGGGCGGGTCGATGTAGATCAGTTTCACCTGGCGGCGGTAGCGGTCGGCGTACTCGGGGGTGTTTACCAACGCATGGAGAGCGTCGTAGCTGTACCACGATCAGAACGTTGTCATCCGGCGACTCGCCGCAGCTGCCAGGACCGTGAAGTAAGCGGACCTCGGTGACGCGGGGGTCATCACGGAAAACCAGGTTATTCCCCCTCGTCGTTCGGCACCAGAGCTTGGTCTTTGTTGACCCGAGACAGTGTCAGCCGACCAGCCATGAACACCCCTTCGCTCGTCGTGTCGTGCAGGCTCCAACAGTAGCCGGTGGCCCCGACAGGATCCGCACACGGAGTGCACCTGGGCAGCTGAGCCGTCGGTGTCATCGGATCGACAAATGGGCGGTTTCGTGAATTCGGGTCACGGCGGGGCTTGCGGGCGGCTCCCCCGTGGAGCAGCCCGCGCGGAGCAGCATCGGCGGCGGCTTTGATCCCTTCCTCGGTCAAAGTGCGTCGATCCGATCGAAGGTCCCCTCAACGGGCGTTCACCCTCGTCACGGTATTGCCATCGTCTGTGCGGATGGCGGCGCCAAGGACCCCAATTGCGCGACTTCCAGTCGTTTCAGCTGCGCGGCCAGTTTGCCGCTGCGCGGGACGATCTCGACAACCCGATCCGAGGAGCGGAGGTCCCTGGGCAACCTCCAGAGCGTCGGCGACCGGAACGTCGGGCTCGGTAAGTACCGCGACCCCGCGAACGGTTCTCAGCCCTCTGGACAAGGCTGATGATGCGTTCGAATCCGATGGAGAACCCGCAGGCAGGTACGTCGCGGCCGAGGGTGCGGCCGATGAGCTGGTCGTAGCGGCCGCCGCCAGCGACCTGAGCTCGACATTCCAGCATGGGAGATTTCGAAGATCTGGCCGGTGTAGGTGCCGATGCCACGGACCAGCGTCGGGTCGAAACGCCAGGCGAGGCTGCGAATCCCGCCCAACCGGTCCAGGCTGTGGGTGGTGGCAGCAAGGTCGTCCAGTACTGCCAGGCGATGTCCGGCAGGGCGTCGGCGACGGTGCTCGATGAGCTTCCCCGCTGGCACTTCCGCAGTTGGTCGATGACCTCGAGGGCACGGGTGATCGCGGCGGTGGGCAGACCCAGTGCGTCGAGTTCGGTGCGGACGCCGTCCCAGCCGATCTTGTCGAGTTTGTCCAGGACGACGGTAAAGAAGCGGTCCCAGCTGGCCTCGGGTAGCGCGGCGTCGGCGGCGAGTGCGGTGAGGAAGCGTCGGTCGGACAGCCGCACGGTCATGTCGTCGAGTCCTACCGCGGTCAGTGCGGCAGTAGTAGCTTCGATGAGTTCGCCCTCGGCCAGCACGGTCGGTTCACCGATGATGTCGAGATCCCACCGGTAAGGAACCGCCGGTAGCGGCCCTTCTGCGGTTTTTCGGCGCGCCAGACCGGTCCCATTCCCGGAGGACCCAAACGGGGTCCGAAGGTTAGCGTGGTTGTGGCCGTAATAGAAGCGGGTCAAGGGCACAGTCAGGTCGAAGCGCAGTCCCAGGTCGACCAGGTCGGCCATGGTGGTGTCGGCTTCGACGCTCGCCGGTAGGCCACGCCGGAGTACCTGGTAGATGAGCTTTTCGTTCTCTCTGCCGGGCCGCCTTGCAAGCGGGTGATGTTCTCAGGGGCGGGTGTTTCGATGCGGCGGTAGCCGAAATTCCGGTATACCTGCGAGATCGTCGACAGCACATGGTCGCGGGTGGTGACTTCCTCTGGGAGCAGGTCACGCATGCCGCGGGCGGGGCTGTTGTCGGCCTTCACGAAGTATGTCCTTCACATCTCAGCGGAATGGGGGTGTCGCTCGAATCGACTGCACTCATGCTAGAAGGTTCGGTGTCTGAGGCGGACACTGCATTCGGCGGGGGCGCGATCAGGTCAGAAGACCTCGTAGGCATGTTGGGCGCGGCGCGCTGCCTCGAACTCGGTCTGGGCCTGGACGGTGTCGTACCAGTCGTCGGCGTAAATCACCTCGAGCTGGTCTGGCACCACCCCGTAAACGTCTCCTGGTCGTGTTCGGGCGCCGAAGTCGCCGAGTAGCCGACGTCGACGCGGAATCTGCCGGGCGAGTACGGATTCCTCGGGCGTTGTCCAGTAGTCGACCGGACGGCAGAATATTTGGCCGTACCGAAGCACAACGCTGACCCGCGTGATCTCGGTGCTGTTGGGTGCGACTCCATGGCCGAGGGCGAGGGGGAAGAGGACGACATCGCCTGCTGCGGCGAGTATCTGGCAGGGGTGGGCGACGTTACGGTAGTCGATTTTGCCGGGGAACCCTGTTCGGTGCGAACCGGGGGCGACGGTGAGTTTTGCGTTCGGCGTGGTGACATCGGTGAGAAAGAACTGCGCTTTGAGTTGTATTTCCCGACCGTTCGAGGTGGCATATCGGAGCGACGGGCCCTGGTCGGTGTGGAACGCGACGAGCGGTCTCTTCAGCGGGGTACCGGTAGAAGATTTCTGAGCCGAGTAACTGTAGGTAAGGCCCCATGAGTCCCAGAATCTTGCCGAAGACCGCGGGATGGTCGATGAGCACGTCGAGCTCCGGGCACCAGGTGAGCCCGTTCGCGATGCTGATGTCGCGGTCGTTGCCGGCATCGAACACGTCGCTCGGCTCGACCGTGCCGGGACGTTCCAGAAACTTCGTTTCCAGGGCGGACAGCGCGGTTCTCAGGAGGCAGACCTCCCCTTCGTCGAGTGCCTGCTCGATGTGGATATATCCGTGCTCGCCCCACTGGGCATACTCAGCGTCGCTGAGGAGTTCGCGGGTCATGCGGCGGCCAACCGTCCGGTACAGGGTGGTGATCGAGTATCTCGGGCCACGGCGTACCGGGTGCAGCAGCGTGCGCGCGGTGCGGCGACAGTGGCAACAGGAGGCCGAGTTGAATTGCGGGGTCAGCGTGTGCTTTTCGCTGCCGAGCGTCCATCTGGACAGCGGGATAGGCCAGTCGGGATGGTCGTACTCCTCGACCCGGTCCACCAGTTCGAGGCCAATGGTTGGTCCGCCGTCGAACTCCTGCCAGTCTGGGGTCAGGTTGAGGCTGACAGACATTCGGTACTCGGGTGCCGGGCAGTCGTCGTGGGGGTCGACGAAGTCGCGGGCCTTGATCCGATAGGGAGTGGAAGGTCGAAGAACTTGCAGCTCGCTGCCGGTCCATCGGCTCAACTGGCGTAGCCACCAGGGATCCGACAAGAGTTTCAGTGCGGCACGGGCGACGGGGGTAGCGGGTGCGGTGGTGACGATCGGGCTGTCGGGCATGTCGTCGGACCGCGCGGCGCGGCTGACCTGTTTGGTGTCGCCGATGATGTCCTGCTCGTAGACAATCCGGTTATGCAGGTGGTCGCCGAGCGCGCGGGCATAGTCGTCGGCGAGGAGATCACGGACGCGGACCGCGGCGATCTCCCCATCGAGGCAGACGACCTCTTCTATGACACAGTTGCCGATTCCGGGTGGTCGGCCGTCCTGGTCGAATTGAGGTGTGTGCATGGATTCCCCTTGGGGGTCAGCAGGATCCGTTGAGTCGTCCGAGTGCTTTCGCGCGTGGCCGGCACCAATGCCTACGGCAACCAGTCCGTTCGGTTGTAGGCGGCGACGAGCACCGTGCTGATGGATGCGGCCGTGGACAAAGCTGCGCCCATCGGGGCCTGCCTGTGTGCCAGCCGCAAGAGGTCCGTGGTGGGGCGGATCATTTCTTCGCGGGAATCCGTCGTCGTGCCGGACTTCGAGTCGATGAGCACCGAGCGGAATTCGTCCACTGTGGCCCGGCCTTGTCGTGTCTCGAAGATGACCTGCCAGTCGCCACCGCAGTCGGGATGATCCGGTCGGTCGTCGAGCGAGACCTCGATATCGGCCGATCTAATCCGGAAGCGCAGGTGCGCTTGGATTTCGGCGCCGCGTTCGTTCTGTAGCAGGGAGGACCAGCAGCTGCGTCGGCGACTTCCGGGGTCGGCCAAGCCGGGAGCGCTGATTCGATGAAATCGAGTGCGTGGCTGCCGTTGTCGACCACCACACCCTGGCGGGGTCCGGCGTATGAACGGAAGGTCGATGCCGAGGCGCTGTACCGGGCCGTATAGGGGCCGGACCAGCACGCTTCCACCCGCATCACCTCACCCAATTCTCCCTGCGCCATCACGTCGGCCACCCGCCGTACGTGAGGTTGATATCGGCGATTGAATGGGGCCACCATCAACGGACGCGTACCTGCCAGACGAGCGATTCTGTGCAGGTCCGCCTGTGTGGTTGCGACGGGCTTCTCGATCAGGCAGGGCATGGACGAGGGCACGCGGCCTGCGATGTCGAGAACAATGTTCGGTGGCACCGCTACGACAACCGCGTCGATTGAAGGGTCGGTGACCAAGGTTGTCCGCGCTCCGGTAAACAGTGCCGCCGAACATATCGCTGAATGCGGCCGCCGACTCTGACCGGTGCGCGGTGACGCCAGCCAAGACCATCTCGGCATCGGTGATGATGTCCAGCGCATGCGAACGGGCGGCAAGTCCCGTGCCGATCATTCCGACTCGAAGCGTCATGATGCCGCCCGGACGGAGGGGAGATGGCGTTGGACCTTGTCGGCGGCCTCGTTCCACTGCTCGCGGATAGACGCAAGGCGTGCCAGTTGTTCTGGAGTGCGGAAGTCCGGGGCGCAGAATTCGTCGAAGCAGCGGCTGACCCAGTGGCGGACCTCTTCGGCGGACATGGCCTCGTTGCGGGAGACCGGAAGGTCCAGCCAGCTGGTGGTTTCGTACCAGTACTTGTCGGGGATCGTGATGCCGTACCGCTGCGGGGTCGGCGTACACGTCGGTTCCGGGCCGGGGTTCCATCACGTTGAATGTCGCCACGGTCGGGTTGACCAGGCGGACGAAATCCATGGTTGCCGAGAGAGTTTCCGGGCTGTCGCCTGGCGTGCCTACTATGAAGGAGGCGTGCAGTTCGAGTCCCGCGTCCATGATCCGTGCTGCGGTTTTGTACAGCCGGGCCGGTGAGGTCCCCTTTTTCACTAGCCGCAGTGTGTGCTCCTGGACGGATTTGAAGCCGACGAAGACCCGATAGGCGCCCGCCTCGCGGAATGCGTCGAGGACTTGGGGGGCGGGCGTCCTGGGCGCGCATGTTGCTCGTCCAGGGGATCGTCAGGCCGCGGCGGGTGATCTCGTCGCAGATCGCGACGGCGCGGCGTGGGTCTCCGGAAAGGTGTCGTCGCCGAAGAAGATCGAGGAGGAGAACCCCATCTCGGCGATGGTCTCCATTTCGTCGACGACGTGTTCCGGTGTGTTCCATCGGGCAGTGCGCCCGGCGATCGTGGTGGAGCAAAATGTGCAGCGGCTCGGGCATCCGCGCGCGGTCATGATGACGGTTTCGTAGTCGTAGTCCAGATAGCGCCGCATGTCGAAGATTCCGCGGGTCCGGTCGCCCGTACCGGTCCAGATGGATCTCGGGTGGTTCCGGCGCCGTCACCCGCACTCCGGTGCCATCCCGGAAAGCCAGGCCCGGCACCTTCGCCAGTGCGGTTGCCTCCCTTCCGGCGGTCAGGGTGTCAGCCAGCGCGACGATGCTGTCTTCGGCATCGAAGAGCAGCACGTAGTCCACGCTGTCGTGGCGGGTGAGGCACTCGGCCGGGATGAACGAGACGTGCGGTCCACCGAATACCACCGGTGTTCGGGGATTCCAGGCTCGGACGGTCCGTGCCATTGAGGGCGTGGTAGTAGCTCTTGTCACCGAGGTGACGCCGACAAGGTCCGGCCGCAGGTCGTCGAGCCGCGGTATCAGCGCGTCGGCGGAATTGCCTTCGAACGGAAGATCGACATGGACCACGTCGTGGCCCGCACGTTTCAGTGAGCGCGCCATGTATGCGTACCCGAGCGGCGGATGTAGCAGCAGCGTGTGTGGATCGTGGGTGTAGTGCGGGTTGACGTAGAGATCTTCATGGTCGGGCCTCCGCCCGCAGACGGGGCAAACCGACGAAGACACCAGGCGCCCGGCTGGGTTCGTGCGCATCGATTGTGCGGTGCTCGGCGTCCCGAGGTGGTGCGGATCGGCATCGGTGTATTCGCTGCGCCCCGCATCGCTCGTCATATTTGCCGTTGTAATGGAAGGCTTTGCATCCGCCTTAGTATTCGTTCATCAGCGCTGAGCAGGATGCACACGGCCCGGTCGGTGGTTCGACACGGTCGGAGTAGCGGTGCACGAGACGGTCCCAGATCGTGTCGAAGGGCTCATCACGGACGTTGCCGTTTCGATTCCTCGATGAAGTTGCAGCCCGAGACATTGCCGACAGGGTCGATGGACACCATGCTGGTGCCGACGTTGCACAGGTTTGACCCGATAAACGCCTCGCGCGCGGTGCGGTCGGTCATCCGGTCATCGAGCAAGGTCAGCATGAACGGGTCGTGGGTGTAAATGTCCAGCGTGCCTTGGTGATCCAATGTTGCCTCGTAGAGACGACGGCAGACCTCTCGATAGGTCGGCCACAGGCTGCGGTCGAAAATTCCGGGCAAGTTATATCGGTTCTGCATGAAGCTGATCGCATCGACACCGATGTCGGCGGCGAATTCGACGATCCGTTCCACCTGGTCGTAGTTGTGCGTGTCGATCGTGGTCGACAGCCCGACAGTCGCCATGCCGACGTCCTTCAGCAGCCGCAGCGCCCGGACCGCCACCTCGAACGCACCGCTCTTGCCGCGTACCCCGTCGTGGGTGTCCGGGTCGATGCTGTCGATCGACACCATGGTCCGATTCATTCCGGAGTCGATCAGTTTCCGGGCATCGGACGCGGAACGGATGTAGAAGCCGTTCAGCATCAGGGTTTGGTAGAAGTGACGGTCCCGGAGATCGCTGTGGCCTGGTGGAAGTCCCGGCGAATCATGTTCTCTCCGTGGGAGTACACGAGGCTGGCGCTGCCGGCTCCGTACAACTGGTCCGCGAGGTGTTCAATCTCGTGAGGGTGAACTCGTCACGGCTACGCCGGTACAGGGCGTAGCAATGGCTGCATTTCAGATTGCAGCGATAGGTCAGGCCGAGCTGGACCAGGATCGGCATCGGGTGGTCAGGCAGCTGGAAGTCCTCGGGTCAGGCCAGGATCATGTTGTGCTGGGTCATTATTCACCGACCGCCAAGAGACCCGCGTCGGAGAAGTCATTGATAAACGACCGAACGTCCGCCGGTGATCTCGTTGCGGGTACCGTCGAACTCGCCGCACAACTCCTCGACGAGTTCGTCGAGGCCGCGGGGACGGTCTGCCAGGAGCTTGACCACGACCGAGGCGGTCTCGTTGAGTTCGTACATCACGCCTTTGGCCCGGTCGAAGAGCATGGTCAGGCCAGCGTTGGTCACCCTGGCCACCGCATGCGGGCGGAGTCCGATGTGTGTTTGCGTACTTGTCGATTCGATGGTCATAATTCTTGTCTCCTTCTCGGCGTTCGGCGATTGCCGCGAGATGCCCGCCACACCTACAACACGCGGTGGGCATCAGGTGAACTTCCGGATCAGCAATGCGTGCGGACATTGCGCGCCCGCCACTGCGGGCGGCGCCAGCGACGTTTGGTCTCGGCCATACGATTCCCTCCTTCCCTGCTCGATGTCGTTCTGCCGGTATGGCACAACGACTATGGGAATAGTCCGGCTGTCGGTGTCTCACCGACGCCGCGGCTCATACATGATTCCTATGCGCCGCATGCATATTCGCCCTCGCGTGTCGGCGCTGCTGGCTACGCTGGACGCATCCGGATCGCGCTAGAACTCCAGGAGTCTGGGATGCAGACTCGGCACTGTGCACGATGCAACGCACAGCTGGGAAGGCACAACGCCGACCGGATCTGTTTGCCGTGTCAGCGACTTGGGCAGCGGGCTCCCTCGCTGCCCGCCGGCCAATGGCACACCGAATCCCTGTCGGCAGCTCTGCGAAGCGAAGACATGGGTGTCGTGATCGCCGCATACCGGCACCACCCGATACACGGCCACCGCCCCCGCCCACAAGGCGTGGTCGCAGGCTGGCTCGGTATCACTCAAGGCCAGCTAAGTCGTATCGAAAACGGCCGCAGCCGAGTACGCAATATCGACACCCTGGCCTCGACTACGCGCAGGTGCTGCAAATTCCGGCGGGACTGCTGTGGTTCAGCGTCCCTGACCTGTCCGAGGACGAGCCGGACAAGGTCTGGTGGAGGATCCGGTGAGGTTGCCCGGCCGCGATGCTCTGGCCATGGTGACGGCGCAGCCGACCTCGACACTCGCCGAACATCTGCTGTCTATGCTCGGCGACTACGCCATTACCGATATGCTCACCGGCCCTCGCTCACTTATCCCGGTGATCGAGCAGCAGACCCGGTTCATCGAACACCTCGAAGCTGGCTGCCGCGGCCGGACACAGGAGCGCCTGCTGTACGTACGCGCCCGGTACGCCGAGTTCCTCGGATGGCTCCACCAGGACAGTGGCGACCCCACGTGCGCGATGCACTGGTCGAACACCGCGCACAACCTGGCCCAAGAGATCGGCGCCGCACAACTCGAGTCGTACATCCAGATGCGCAAGAGCAACATCGCCACTGACGCCGGTCACCACCGCCTGGCCCTGGCCCTGTCGGCAGACTCCCTCCGCGCCCCGGGAACCTTGACACCGCAACAACGCGCGGTCGCGCTGCGGCAAAAGGCCCACTGCCACGCGTCGGCCGAGCAAGTCGATGACTGTCGCCGCGCCCTTGATGAAGCTCGCGAATACTCTGCCCGAAACGACTCGGACGACACCCGGCTGGCCAGCTATTGCACGACCGGATACGTCGAGATGGAAGCTGCGGCCTGCTGGGTGCAGCTTCGCCAACCCGACCGCGCGCTGGCCACCCTCACTGACGCCCTGGCTGGCTGGGAGCCCCGAAACCGCCGAGATCTCGGTCTGGGCCTGGCCCGCCTGGCCACCGCATACGCGGAAACCGCGCAGCCCGACGAAGCGTTCAGCGCCGGCAGTTTGGCACTCGGCATCCTCGAAACAACACACTCGCACCGGATCGCCGGGCAATTGATTCGTGCCAGCGAAGCCCTTACCGTCACAGGTGCCCGTGAGGCCGGGCTGCGCATACGGCACCGGACGCGAGCGGCCCTGCGGTAATCGACATATCGAGGAGACACGTCGATGCGAGAGCTGCTGACCACTGCCACATCGACCGACGAAGCCGCCCGAGGCGCGACGGTCGCGGTCTTGCCGGTCGGCAGCTTCGAACAACACGGAGACCACCTGCCGCTGATCACTGATGCGGCGATTGCCTGTCTCATAGCCGCTGAGCTCACCCCGATCTACCCCGTCTTCGTTCTACCGCCGATCACGTTCAGCTGCTCCCATGAGCACGAAGGGTTCCCGGGAACAGTCAGTATCAGCGCATCCACACTCATCACCGTGATCGCCGATATCCGCGCCTCACTGACACGCTCAGGAATCGAAAAGGTCGTCCTCGTCAACGGCCACGGCGGAAATTACGTACTCTCGAACATCGCCCAGGAGGCCAATCTCGACGGCCCGCGGGTCGGCCTCTTCCCCGGCCGTCACGACTGGGACGCAGCCCGCCGAGCGGCCGGAATGTCTACCACTGGTCATGACGATATGCACGGGGGCGAGCTGGAAACCTCACTGCTCCTGCACGCGCGCCCAGATCTTGTCCGCGACACCTACCGGAATGCCGACCATGAAGCAGACGACCGGCCCCACCTCCTCACACGAGGCATGACCGAATACACAGACACCGGAATCATCGGCCGTCCGTCATTGGCCGACGCGACAAAGGGGAAAGCGGCACTAGAAAGCCTGGTCCGTTCATTTTCCGACCATCTGGCGGCGCTCGACGTGTAGCCAATCGCTCACGTTGCGTCCGCGGATTCGGGTATGGGCGCCGAGGTCTCCTTCGATGTCGGAGGGAGTTAGGGGGAATGCCAGATTCTGGCAGTCTTGTTGCGGAGGCTGGCGATTCGCTGATCGAGCTCTTCGTGGGCAGGTTGGTCGCCGCGGTGTGCACGTCGGATGTATCCGGTGAGTGTATGCAGGTCGCGCATGCGGACAAGGCTCTGGAGCAGAGGCTGGTTCGTCAGGTGGGTGCCGTAGGCGCGGAGGAATTCTTCGACCGTGTGATTGGTGGTGCCGAATCGTGCGCTCTGAATGGTGTTGGCGAGGTCGAGTTCGCGGGGCGCGATACTGGCCTCGTCCCAGTCGCCCAGGCGTACAACGTCGTTGTCCCAGAGCGTGTTTCCGGTGTAAGCGTCACCGTGCACCATGCCACGCCCGAGGAGGGTCGGCAACGTGTGGTAGTTGCTGATGAGTTCCTCGGCGCGGTCGGTGAGCCAGCGGCGATCTTGGTCGGTGAGGACGTTCGCGGCGTCGGACTCGAGGACGGTGGTCAGTCCGAGCAGTGGCTGGTAATCGGGCAGGTGCAGTGGCGGGGCCGGGAGGGCGTGAAGGCGGCGCAGGATTTGTCCGAGCGCTGAGTGTGGTGGTTCGGGGCGGTCGTGTTGGGGGTAGTAGCGCCAGAAGGTGACGGTGGTGTTGGCGACGTCCACGGCGTGGTCGAGGGCGGGTTCGGTGACGGGGATGTCGTGGTCGGCCAGCCAACGGGTGATCGCGAGCGAGGCGCGTCCGCGGAGTCCCTCATGTTCGTTGCTGCTGATCCGTGCGATGACGTCGACTTCGGGCAGGAGGTACACCGCGTTGCTGTGTGCGCGTATCAGCCTGGCGTGGCGGACGGGTAGTCCGGCGGTGTCGCAGGCGGTGGTGAGGATCTCGGTGGTGGAGGGGCTGGTCATCGTCCTCGATGGGCTGAGGTGGTGAGCATGGTGATTTCCTCGCTGAGCTGTCGGGAGGTGCGGTCGGTGGCATGATGCGGGGCCGCCAGGGCGGTGTCAACGGCAGCGAGGCCGTCGATGATCGGCTGGATTCGCTGTTCTGTGGGGAGCCGGAGTACGGAGGTGAGGATGTCGGCGGCGCCGTCGAGTTCGCCGGTGTTGATGCGGGCGATGGCGACGTCACAGCGCGCCAAAGCCTCGTCGCCGTAGGATCTTTGGGCGCTCGGGCCGGTTTCGTAGGAGGTGATCGCGTCGAGTGCCCATAGTAGGGCGTGTTCGTGCTCGCCTCGTCGCCGGTAGGTCGCTGCCGAGGTAGTACGCCATCTTGCTGAGGGGAATCGCAAGGCCCCGCCGAGCACGGTGAGGTCATCGGACGAGGGGATCTCAGCGGCGTCCACGGCGCGGGCGATGGCGGCCTGCGCGTTACTGGTTCCGGCCCAGCCGGGCCGCGCAGCGGGCCTCGATCGACGCCAGGCGCACCTGCGGCTCGCCCTCGGGCGCGAGTGTTGCCGCGTGGCGGGCCAAGCGCATCCCGGCTTCGGGGTTGCCGTTCCATTCGGCGATCAGCGCGCGTGTGCCTCGGGCCCAGGCCCGCAGGCCCGCATGTCCGATCGATGTGGCGATCTCCTCGGCCGCGATCGCGTGTTCTCTGGCCGCGCGGGCGTCACCGATGTTCTCGGTGACATGTGCGAGCAGATCGATCGTGATGCCGCCGAGCAGGAGCAGCTCGCGAGCTCGAGCCGGTGGCGGGCCTGCTTGTAGCGCGGCTCGCAGATCATCGCGCAGCGACCGCAGCTTGGCGATTAGGGGACGTGGTGGTGAGTGGACGAACTGGCGACCGATCACGGCCAGTTCCCCCGCGAATAGATCGACCGGCAGCGCGCCGGCCGAGGCTGTGAGCCACTCGGCGAACTCCGTCGATTCGTATGCCACGACCGCAAGATCCGCCTCGGCGGCTGGTGCCTCGCCCGCACCCGGTAGGCGTTCGTCCCGTCCAAAGACGGCCACGTCGCGCGGGACCGCCAGCGGACCGTCATCCTCCGCCGCAGATCGCCTGGCATGCCTTGCGCGCCAGGCGGATTCGCCTTCGGCGACAATCTTGTCGAAGCGTTCGCGGTCCTCAGGTGTGGCGCGCTGCTGGTAAGTGGTGTCGAGGATGGCTTGGGTTCGAGTGCGGGGTGTCATCGTGCTCAGGCTGGTGCGCCAGTTGGTGACGGTGGTTTGGTCAATGCCGAGAATCGCGGCGAAGTCGCGGATCGAGCACCGCATGGCTTCTTGTAGTGCGGCTGCTTCGAATCCGGTCCATTCCCGCCCTCTGACCATATTCCCCACCTGTGTACGTGTCTGAACAGCGTGAATACGAACAATACGCCGACAGTACGAGAACACAATGCGGTTGCGCCCCGAGACCGCCGGAGCGCCAGGCCGATACCTGGCATCCGGTGCCGACTGACCTTGTAGTCCTTGTGTGCCGCGCCCGCGGGTGTGAGGACGACGCAGGTGGGTGACGAAAGCCCAGCCGCCGGGTGCCGCTCATCGAGGGAATCTGACCTGAGAACTTCGCAAGTACAGATGTAAAGGCATTTGATCTTTAGGCCGCCGTGCTCCGCCGAATAGACAAGGCGCCTGTCCGCCGCTCGGCCGCGCATTCCGCCGTAAACCCGAGCAGTACGCGGGCATTACCCGAGCATCACGCGGTTACGCCCGAGATCGCCTGCGCGGCAATCTGGCACCTGAGTGATCGGCGTCGCGCCTGCTTCGCGGGCTCGGCGTCACACGGACGGATGAGAAATGGAGGCGATATGCATGCGATGGGATTGGATCACGACCGGGTGCCGGTGATGACTCTCGGCCACGCGCATCTCGTTATGCGGGCCCACATCGATTGTCCGTTGTGCGTCTGCGCGGTCAAACAGCAGGCGAAGCATCGGCTGGTCGAGGCCAAACGTCTTGTGCCTGACAGTAGTCGGGGGTGATGGCGGTGTGGTGGGGTCTGGCTGCGGCGATCGGGATTCCAGTGGTGGTGGGCGTGCTCGCGGTGGTGTGGCCGGAGCGGGTGGCGCGGGGTGAGTCTGTCTGTGACATCCAGGCGCGGGTGGAGCGAGAGCAGCAGCAGGACCAGGCGATTGAGCTGGGGCGGCTGCGGCGTGGATCCGATCCGTGCGCCACCGACCGTTTTCCCCGGATGCGGCCAGCAACCGCGAGGCCGGTCGGCCGGCCATCCAGAGCCTCGCGGCCGATGCCGAACTGAACAGCCGTAGAGATTTCGCGGTGTGTGGCGCCGCAACCTGAGGCGTCCGCCGAGGTTGTCGATGCCGTCAATTGCGTTGGGAGTGTTAAGTGATCAAGCGTCAGCAGCTGCCGAGTATGTCTCGGCTGCTTGAAGTGTGGTTGGACCCGCTCGAGGCATGTACGCCCTTGGAGTACGCGACCCAGATCAGTGTGACCGCGTGGGCTCAGCAGGTCCAGGGGCTCGATCCCGAGCGCCTCCGCTCGCGGGGAGCCATCGGCGAGAAGCAGTTGCGAGAGATCCTGGGGTGTGTTGCTGCCGACACGCAGACGGTGATCGCGCGGGTGATCGATGACGAGGTCACCTGGCATCTGGGAAACCGGCCGCAGCGCGTGGTCCTGATTCCGGACGAGGACACCGAGACCCTGACCGCTGGCGAGTTGATCGGGAAGATCGCGATGGCGACGGTCGTGACGGAGAAGTTGCCACCGGATCTGGGCGAGAACCTGTTCGCCAGGTTCCTGCTGGAGATGGGGATTCAATACGACCGGTTGGTGATGGATCTCGAGAGCGGGGCTCGACGCCAGCCGCGTCGCTGGTCTCACGGAGCGCCACCGATTCCGAAACCCCGGCGCATGCAGGTGGTGGACACACACGCGATGCGCGAGATGTTCGGGCTGGTGCCCCAACCATCTCCATGAAAGCCACAGCGCCACAGCGGCCGTCCACCGACCGAGTCCAGTTCGGGACGCGGGCACTCCGGTGGGCGAAAGCGATTGGCCGAGACCGGTATTGCGGGCACGTCGATTCTGATGCCGAGGTGTCTGGTCGGTGGCGGGCGGAATCACCGACAGGTCGGCACTGAGGTCCGTGCTGTGTCCACAGCGCCGTATCCAACAGCAGCGAGGGAGCAAGGGAATTGTCTGGGTGGGATCAGCTGGTCATCGCGCAGCGCGAGCTGCGGAAATCCGGAGTGCCGTTGGTGGTGTGGATCGGCCTGCCCTACCGGGAAGGCCCGTCTGCCTGGCTGGCACCGGTCCGGATCGAGGGCATACGAGACGCCGCGCCGTTCGAGGAGACCGCACACGGTAGCGATTCGGTCGAGGCATTGGTCCATGGCCTGGAAACGATCGCCGCTGTGCTGGACGCCTGGAACACCGACGGCTCGATCACCTGGAACGGTGCGAGCGGCCACGGGTTCTCCTCGTAGCCACCGCAATCGGCCGGATCGCTCTCGCCCGCCCACACCGGGCACATCTGACTTAAATACGAAATCTGTTCGTCCATTACCGAATTGGAGAGAAGAAGTGACCGCAAACATCGCTGGAGTCGAGGCGGTGCGCCCGGAGTTCGTGCCGTGGCGCGGCCATGCGTCGAGTGAGATGCAGGAGCACACCGGGCGGCGCGAGTCCACTGCGTCGGAGTTGCGCTGGTACGACCCCGCAGTGGTGCCGGGGTTGTTGCAGACTCGGGACTATGCCCAGGAGATCCTGACCGTCAGTCTCGGCACGGTCGGTGGCGACGGTGACGTGGAGGCTGCGCTGGCCGAGCGCCTGGCCCGCCGGCGGCGGTGGCGGGTCTCGAGCGTGGGGGCGCATTTCTTGGTTGCCGAGCAGGCGCTCTACACGAGCGTCGGCAACGCGGGCACGATGAGTGCGCAACTGGAGATGCTGCTGCGTCCCCTGCCCGAAACTGCCAGGCTGGGTGTGCTGCCTCGTACCTCGTACTTTCATACCGCAGCAACGAATTTCGTCATTTTCGGGGCGTCGGAGGTTGTCGTGGAGACGGTGACCGGAAGCCTGCGCCTACCCGGCGAAGCCGACATCGCCGACTACGTGGCGGTGTTCGACGAGCTGGCCGCCCACGCTGCCTACGGCAACAGCGCCGACGCACTCATCAGGCAGGCCATCACCGCCCTCTAATTCGTCACGGAACAACGGATCGCACCGCCTTCGCCGGCAGAGGCCCGCGGCCCGAAGTCATCCTCGAAGCCGGTGACACGCCCTCGGCTGATGGAGGGCGGCCGGTCTTTCGCCCCCCGGATCACCCACTGCGCGCCTCGCCCACGAGCCCAACACCGGGCCGACGGTGAGGTGGGATCGTGCCCCACCGCGCAGGTCGCCGCTGATCGACAGCTACGAGATCGGCACCCGAGCGCAATCCGCGTCACCTTTCGGCACCGGCAGCCCCCTTCCTCCACCGCTCGGCCCCGAAAGGGCCTTGCGGTCAGTGCCGCGCGGAACTGCGCCGGTGGAGGGGCGCGGCAGGTGTCTCAACGCTGTGCTTTCTGAACTTTAAGGAACTGATGTCTTCACAATTCACATCCACGGACAGGGCCTGGAGTCTCGGTGGGGATTCGCGGGTGCATGTGTTGGATTCTCAGATCGGATGGGACCTCGACGAGCTGATCGCGTTGTGGGTCGCTGCCCGCACGATCGAGCGGCTTGTGGTGGTCACCTCGGATGAAACCCGGTGCCGCCGAGCGGGTTTGGCGCGGCTGGTACTGGATCTGCTGGGCCGCGAGGAGGTTCCCGTGGTCGCGGGCTGCGGCCTCGACGGCGCGGAGGAGCGCTTCCTGTTCGATGACTATCGGTTGCCGTCTGTGGCGTCGGAGCAGCCGGATGCCGCCCGCCTCATCGCTTCTCACGCCGAGGCCGGCCCGGTGACCGTGGTCGGGCTCGGCGCGTTGACCAATATCGCCGAGCTGTTCTTCCTGTACCCGCATGTCAGCGAGAACGTCGATCTGGTCGTACAGGGCGGATGGCTCGACCACTATCGGAAACCCGGTCGCGCGTCCCACAATCTATTCCTTGATCAGAGCTCGGCCGGGGTGGCGTTGCGGATGGCGCGCACGCCGCGTCTGGTGATGTCGACCCACACCAACGACGACCGGTTGCGATTACGGCCGGATTCGCCGCTGGTGGCCTGGTTCCGCGCCACCGACAGCGGTTTCGCGCGCCTGGCCGCCGCCTACTGCGACCGTTGGCTCGCGATCCGCCCGGACGGGTCCTGGCAAGCCGACTCGGTCGCGGTCGCTGTCGCGGTCGGGGCCCCGGTGGCCGACTTCGTGCCCGAGGCCGTGCGCGTGGCCGCCGACGCGCGCCTGTACCGGGATCCGCGCGGGCCCGTTGTGTCGGTCACTACCGCTGTCCACGACGACGCTTTCGCCGACTTCATGCACCAGGTGATCCCCGAGGCCCCGTTGCGTGTGTCGAGCACCGGCGAGCCTGGGGCGGTGACCCTGTGAGCGGGCGATGCCCGGCGACCGCCACTACAGCGCCTGTGGTGGCGGTGCAGCCGTGGGACGAGCGGGCGGGGAGGGTGGCGCTGTATTCGGAGGAATTCGCCGCCGACCCGCATGCCGCCTATAGGGCGATGCGGTCGCGGTACGGGTCGCTGGTGCCGGTGTGGCTCGCGCCGGGAGTGCCTGCCACGCTGGTGATCGGCTGGCACACCGCCGTGCGGATCCTGCACGACGATGTCCGGTTCCCGGCCGACCCCGCCCGGTGGGCCAGCACGGCTGGGCCGAGTGCGGTGTACGAAGTGATGGCGCCACGCGAGAACGCGCTGCGGACCTCGGGGCCCCGGCACCTGCGTTTGCGGGCGGCGATCACGGCGGCGGTGGATGCCGTCGATTTGTTCGAGGTCGAGCAGGCTGTGGACCGGGCGGCCGAGGAACTGATCAACGAGTTCTGCACGACCGGACACGCGGATCTGCTTGCGGCGTATGCGTTTCCGCTGACGTTCCGGGTGATGTGTGATCTGCTCGGGCTGGCGGCGGTGCAGGCGCGTCAGGCGTGGGCGGAGATGGCGGCCATGCTCGACGGTGTCGCCGAGGCGGGCCCGCGGTTCGCGGAGGTGCTGTACTCGGTGGTGGAGGGCAAGCGCGCCGCACCCGGTCAGGACATGATGTCGCGGCTCATCACGCATCCCGAGGAGTTGACCGACGCCGAAGTCGTCGCGCAGACGATGCTGCTTCTCGGGCCCGGGACAGAGCCGGAAGCGAATCTGATCTGCAACACGATCCTTCTGGTGTTGACCGATGACCGGTTCGCCGGTGGGGTGCTCGGTGGCGCGCTCGAGACCCGCGACGCGATCGACGCGGTCCTTTTCGACGACACCCCGCTGGCGAACTTTTGCATGAGTTACCCGCGCCAGCCTCTGCTGGTCGACGGGTGCTGGCTGCCTGCCGATCAGCCGGTGGTGATCAGTATGGCTGCCTGCAACGCCGACCCCGCCAACGACGGCGCGGGCCTCGACCGGCGGGGCAACAGGTCTCACCTGTCGTGGGGTGCCGGGGTGCACGCCTGCCCGGCACAACCCGTCGCGCGGCTCATCTCGCAACGCGCGGTCGACCAGCTCCTCGACGCCCTGCCCGACATCGGGCTCGCCCCCGGGCACGAGCCGACCCGGCGGCCCGGCCCCTTCCACCGCGCCTTGACCGGGTTGCGGGTCGTGTTCCCCGCCTGCCCGCCGATGAACCTCGTGATGCCGCCCATGCGACCCAAGGAGCCCCGATGACCGACCACGATCCGATTGTGTTGACCGGCAGCGACATTCGAGCCGAACTGGCGATGTTGAGGGAACGAGGACCGCTCACCCGGGTGGAGTTGCCGGGCGGGGTGCCCGCGTGGTCGGTGACCGACGCGGATGTGCTCAAGGCGTTGCTGACCGACCGGCGGGTGTCCAAGGACGCCTACCGGCACTGGCCGCGGTTCATCGACGGCGAGATCGGCCCGGAGTGGGTGATGTTCCCGTGGGTGGCGGTGCGCAGCATGCTCACCACCTACGGTGCCGATCACCAGCGCCTGCGCCGAATCGTGACACCGGTGTTCACCCACCGCCGGATCCAGGGACTGCGGCCGGGCATCGAAGCGATCACCGACGAGTTGCTCGACCGTCTCGCCGAGACACCCGGCGGTGAAACTGCCGACCTGCGAGCGGGTTTCGCCGACGAAGTCCCGATCCGGGTGATCTGTCAGTTGATGGGTGTGCCGCCCGAGCTGGCGGTCTCGTTGTGCGCGTGCACGACCGCGATCCTCGACACCACCCTGACCTCCGAGCAAGCTCGAACCAACTTCGGTGTGTTGTACGAGGTGCTCGATCAGCTCATCGACCACAAGCGGGCACACCCCGGCGACGACGTCACGACCGCGTTGCTCGCGCACGCCGAGACCGGGGACCTGAGCGCGCGAGAGCTGGGCGACACACTCCTGCTCATCATTACCGCCGGACACGAAACCACCGCGCACCTTCTCGACCAAGCCACCGTCGCCGTCCTTACCGACACCGGGCTGCGCGCCGACCTGGCGGCCGGGCAGGTGAGCTGGGCGGCAGTGATCGAGGAAACGCTGCGGCGTGACCCGCCGATCGTGCACATGCCGCTCCGGTTCGCCGTCGAGGACATCGACCTCGACGGTGTTCGTATCGCCGCCGGTGACGTCATCCTCGCGTCCCTGGCCGGACCCGGCCGCGATCCCCGAGTTCACACCACCCCAGACACTTTCGACGCGCGACGCGAGAGCAAGGACCATCTCGCGTTCGGGCACGGCGCCCACTACTGCCTGGGCGCTCCCCTGGCCGAGCGGAAGCATCGATAGCACTTCCCCGCCTTTTCGGCCGGTTCCCGCGCATGGATCTCGCCGCCGATCCCGGCGGCCTCGAACGGGTGCCCAGCATCGTCGTCAACGGACACCGCGCGATCCCGGTGCGGCTCACCACCCCGGGCCCGTCGTGACCGGTCAACGCGCATCCTCCACGGCCCGGGCCGGATGGACCAGGCCGTGTCTGCTCGATACGGAAGGAGGGCCGGTGAAATTCTCGCGTCATCACGTGCGGGTGCTGGCCGCGCTGGCGGACACACAGCGCACGGGCGCGGTAACCGCGCCCGCGGTCGCAGTCCGGGCCGGTCTGCAACGACGCACAGCACGAGGAATTCTGCGGACACATGTGCGGCGTGGTCTGGCCGTGCAGCTGGCGGGCCGGGTGCCGGGCCGGGTGCCGGGCCGGTGGGTGATCACCGGTCGCGGGCTGGCTGTCGTCAACGACCCGCGATACGGAAAGGACATCGGCTGATGACGACTGAAGCACGAGAGTATGCACGTTTCAGGATGTCCGGGATCGAGATCGGTGAGGTGGCGCTGGAGGCACGGCTGACCGACACCTACCGGCCGTGCCCCACGAACCATGCCGACCCGCACGGCAGAACGGTGTCGATCTACCGCGTCGAGGGCTTGGTGCCGTGGTGGCTGACGCTCGAAATCCACTGGTGCGCCTCGGGGGAACACAGCGACGCCTACTTGCGGCGCACAGCTGCGGTCATCCGTCCAGCAGTGCGCGAGGACCCCGCCGCACCCGCGAACCGCGCGTTCTCGATCACCGCAGTATCAGGCGCACGGCGCGCCGTCGTGAACTGCACTCTGTCGGACTCGGATTGCGAGTGCGAGGCGTGCGGCCGGCCTTTCGGCGTAGCCATCTACAACGTCGATGTGCAGCTGCCTTCGTGGGCGAGAGCAGAGATCTTCTGGTGCCGAGGCTGCGAACACGGGTTCGTCTTCGAGGGGCCTCGCAACAGGCGGTATTGGCAGGTCCATTTGGCCGAGGAATGAAACCTCATGCCCGATAACCCATTCGACCTCCAATTGCCGATGACGAAATCCCCAGAGAGGCAGTCACCGCGTCGCAGGAAGCAACCAAGGCCGAGGCCGCCGAGTGACCGGCGTGGTTTCGATGGTGCCTGGGAAGTTTGGCTGGACGAGGAGCGGGCCAAGGTCAGCGAGCCGCGGAGAGTCGACCCGCCGATGCGCCCGCACTCGATCTGGACCGCTGACGGTCGCCCCGAGCAGCCACCGACGCCGCGTGTCGTCGACCGCACCGGAGGTGCCCCCGGCCCGCGACGCGCACCACGGCGGCCGAGTCGCGTGACGAACGTGGTGGTCCTCGCGATCGTGATCGCCACCGTGGTCGTCGCGATCGTGGTCGTGGTGCGCACCGGAGACGAGCACACCCGCACCGCTGCCGAGCCCCCGGCACCGGTCGTTGACCCTCATGCGGCCGACGGATGTCGGCAAAGCCGGTCCGGTCCGGTGGTGTCGGGCACCGGCCCCGGCGACACGACGAGCGCCCCGGCGGCAATTCTCGGATTCGACCACGCCTATTACGTCGATCGGTCGGGGGAAGAGGCGGCGCAGTACCTCGCCGACGGAGCAGAGGGGGTGAATCGGAACGGAGTGCGCGCCACGATCACGGCCGACCATCTCCAACGGCAGGGGATCGACCAAACCCCGCCGACCACGCGGTACTGCGTGCGCATCGTGCGCGACGGCGCGCCCGGCCGATGGCATGTGCAGTTGACGCAGCAAGTGGGGCACGAAATCGCCTCTGTGGCACAGCAACTCATCACCACCACGACGGCCGAGGGCCGGACTCTGATCGCCACCATCGAACAGCCGTGACCATCTCAGCACCGATTATCGTGCGGGACAGCACGAGTCGCGCCGCGAGAGCCGATGCGCCTGCCTCGCTCCAGTCGCCCCGCGGTGCCCGTTGTCGAGCACCGCGGTGACGTCTCGGGCGAGGTTTCACGCGCGTGGCGGTCAGGGTGTTTCCAGTGCCGGGGCTGGCCAGGCGACGATGGCACGGACTTCGGGGATGTCACCGACCTCGGTGATTTGGACATCGAGAGCATAGGGCTCACCGGTGGCAGGGTTGCGCAAGAGAAGCGGTTGTAGGGCGCGGCGTCCGTAGTCGACGTGGAGGTCGGTGCGCCAGTGCCGGGCGAAGGAGTCGTTGCGCGACAGCTGCTCGAACAGACACCGCACCTGCGGGCTTGCGCGGTAGGCCGCAGCCCCGCCACGGAGCATGCCGACCAGGGTGCGGGCTTCGAAATCGGGATAGAGCAGCAGTGGCTCCATCGGCGAGGGCTCAGGGTTTGGTGGCATCGCCCAGGCCGCGACGTTGCCTCCGGCGATCATCGGCACAGACCGGTAGAAGGTGTCGTTCGCGGCCAACACGGTCCAGACGGGGTCGATGTAGGCGATAGCGACGTGGGCCTGCTCGAGCCGCGCGAGGAGTTCGAGCCGATCGGGCGTGGAAATTCGGGCGCGAAGCCGTTCGGCCGGTGGCAGGGCGATCGGTGGCCGCCACAGGTCCCACGTCATCCGGCTCTGCTGGCAGCTCATCTCGTAACCGGTGATGAGCTTTTCGACGATGGCCGGGCTTGGGAGCCAACCGGTTTCGATGTTTTTCAAGTAGTCGGAACTGACGCCCGTGGTCTCGCTGGCCCGGCGTCTGGTCAGCTTGCGGTGGTTGCGGATCGCGCGTGTCCAGTCGGCCAGTGAGATCACGGTGTCGGCGTCGGGGATGCCCCGGCCTCGCTCGTGACGTTCGACCGGGGCATGCGATCTGCCGGAAGAGGTGGTGTTCACGGTGGTGTAACCCCCTACATGTTGTCGTCCCGCCCAGGATCGCCAGGCGGGAAGAGACGGCTGAAACGACTGCTGATCTCCCCCCGAGCCATTCCATCAGTATCAGACAGATGTAACGAAATGCAATCTCATTTCATGCCCAGAATTTATTAGCGAATTGGTAGCTATCCCTCGATGGACTGCATGTGACGCAGAACACAGCGCGGTTTCGGGGGTTTGCTGACGTGGGGTTTTGGTGATGTCATCACCAATTGTTGCGCCGACGTGGGCGTCTTTATGAATGTGATTCCGCGAGAATTGGTGGTGGTGTCACCGGTGGGAATTTCACCAATCGAAAGGGCTAGCGCGGCAGCGGTTTTTGTGAGTTTGATGGAGAAGAACAATCACCTCACGAAAGGAAACAATTGCCATGCCCGACCTCGGAGCCATCCTCTCGCTGGTCAACTACGGAACAGCCATCGCGGTCAACCTGTTCACCCTCGCAGGAGACCTGTTCTCGCTGGCTGCTCCCTACATTCCGCACTGATCCGAGCTCGCTCACCGGCGGGTCCTGGTTGCGTTGTCGCGCAGCCGGGACCGCCTTCCGGGGCGTAATTCCGCGCCCGTTTTTCTGAGAACAATGCACCTTTATGAAAGGTCTATTTGTCATGCCCGAAAAAGGAACTCCATCGACGGCTGCGCCACGAGTGACGCCCTGCCGTGAAAGGCCGTACCAGTGGTCTCGGTGGTCGCGTGTGATCCTCGCCGGAGCGGTGCCGGTGGTGATTGTGCTGGGGTGCGCGGATGTCGCGGCGGCGGCCGACACGGGACCGCTTGCCCTTCCGCCCGGACCGATTGCCACGCAGCCCGGCGTGACCGGTCCGGCGCAGTCGCAGCCGGGCACCGGCACCCCGGCACCGCCCCCGCCGCCTGCGGCAGCCGCGCCAGCGTCCTACTCGCCGCCCCAGCCCCGCGAAATCCGCAACGGACCCTCGCCCCGGCCCGCACCGTCCCAGGATCCGGTCCCGCCGGTACAGCTCGAGGACCTGCACCTGCCCGAGCCCGTCGATCAGGTCGCGCCGATCGCGCCGCCGCCCGACGAGATCAGGATCGGGCAGTTTTCCGCGCCGTCGCCGCCGTGGGTGCCCGACGAGGTCCGCGACGCGATCAACAACACCGCCGCAGGGGCCGAAGCTGGGGCCGCGACGGCATTGGACTCGATCGGGATTCCACCGGGGCGCTCGGACCGGGTCGGTGGAGCCACGCTGGCCGGGGCCGGGATCGGTGGCGCGATCGGTGGCGCGATCGCCGCTGCTCCGGCCGCTGCCGCCGGAGCGGTGGTGGGTGGCCTGGTCGGGGGCACGGTCGGCGGGATCGCCGGTGCCGCAGTGGGAACGGTGGTGACGCTGCCTGTGGTCGGCACGATCACTTCCGGTGTGGCCGGGACCGCGATCGGCGCGGCGGCCGGAGCGGCGGCGGGTGCTGCGATCGCCGGGGCACCGGCGGCGGTGGCCGGGGCCCTGGTCGCCGGAACCGTGGGGGCCGGATTCGGTGCGGCTGTCGGGGTGGACCAGAGATGAGGGCCGCAGAGGCCGACATCGGTGTGTCTGCCCGCGGATTCGGCGAGGGAGATGTGGTGGGCGGGGCGATGATCTCGCCGGCGTCGGCGTCTGCTGGGTTGTCGTCGGTGGATGCGCGTGAGTTGACCGACCGGATCCGCCTCGGTGCCGAGGCGGTGTGGGAGCTGGTCAAACAGGCGTATGTGTCGCGGGCGTGGTCGGTACTGGGCTACGACTCGTGGGACGACTACTGCACCCGCGAATTCGGCAACACCCGGTTGCAGGTGCCGCGCGAGGAACGATCCGAGGTCGTTGCCTCGATGCGCGAAATCGGCATGAGCACCAGGGCCATCGCGGCGGCAGTGGGAGTCGACCACGCGACCGTCTCACGCGAATTATCAGGTGGTGCAAATGCGACACCTGTCCCGGTCGACAGGAGTCGACGGCAAGACCTATCCGCCGAGATTGCCTGCACCGGAAATGGACTCGGGCTCGGGTAGCGGTGCGGGCGGCGGTCTGGTGTCCGATCGGCGGCCGGTGCGTCGGCGTCCGATCACCGAGGCGTTCTGGGAAGCGGCTCGCACGTTGACCAAGGACACCGAGCGGATCGCGCGCTTGGCAGGTGATGACCGGTTCGGGAAGAACTCGGGCCGGATCGCGGGGGCTCATTTGAGTGATCTGGTTCGCGCCCGTGACGCGGTGCAGAGCGTGATCGATCTGCTCGCCGCGGGAGGACTAGTCATGGAACCGATCCACTCACCGGACCGGACTCCTTCCGGACGCGACTCGGCGATCAGCACGGACGTGGTGGTCGTGGACGCGGCGCTGGCGACGCGGTGGCTGGCGTGCAACACCCGCAACCGCCCGGTCCGTGAGAAGAAGGTGGCGCAGTATCACCTCGAGATGATCGAGGGCCGTTGGCAATTCAACGGTGAGGCCATCAAGTTCGACCGCGACGGGAACCTGCTCGACGGCCAGCATCGGCTCGAAGCGCTTGCCCGCACGGCCGGGACCGGGCTGGCGTTCAAGATGCTCGTGGTGCGCGGGCTGCCTGCGGATGCGCAGGTCACGATGGACCAGGGCGTGAAACGCACTCCCGCCGATCAGCTGGTTTTGCGTGGTCTCGGTTCGGGCAACGCGCAGTTGACCGCTGGCGCCATCAGGGTGCTCGAGCGGTGGCACGAAGGCAACTTGTTCGGTGACCAGCCTCGGGTGTCGGCGTTGTCGGCACCGAGGGTGGTCCAGTGGGCCGAGTCCTACCCCCGCCACGTCGAGATCATCACCTTCTACGCGAGCCGGGGAATCACGCGGATCAAGGCGCGCCCGTCGGTGACGGCGGCGGTCGCGGTCCGGCTGCACGAGATCGACCCCGCCGACTGCGAGCAGTACTTCGACCTCGTGCTGACCGGAGCGGGCCTGGGCTTGGACTCACCGATCCTCGCGCTGCGCGATCGGCTGGACCGGATCAAAACCAACAAGACCATCACCTCCGACCGGGAATTCCTCGCGCTGTTCGTCATCACCTGGAACGCCTTCCGCGACCAGCGCCCGCTGACGAAGTTGCAGCTCCCCAAACACGGCCTCACCCGCACGAACTTCCCCATCCCGAAATAAGCCACCCCGCACCGAATCCGCCGCGCACACAGCCGAATCCGTCGCGGCACCCGCGCGGCCACGCGCGGGTGAACGAAGACAAAACCGCCGAGGCACAGAGCATGGCGGCCCCGATGAACCACCACCCCAATCAGGAGCAAAAGCTATGGCTCACAACACCATTCGGACCATCCCGGCCTCGCCGATCGCGGTCGAGGCCGCTACGTCTGCGGTCGCTCACGACACGAGTATCCGGGGGCTACGGTGAGCGCCGCCCGCGCGGTCGTGCTGCTGACCGGACTCGCTCTGGGCGCTGCCGTGGTGTCGGGGCCGGTCGCCGCGGCACCGCCTCCGCCCGACCCGGGCTGTCCCGCGTTGTGGGTGCTCGCCGTGCAGGGCACCGGGCAGTCCTCGCCGGACGCGAGCCGCACCGACGACGTCGGGATGCTCGGCGCGCTGCTGGGGCCGGTGGTCGCTGCGGCACCGAATCTGGTGCAGCGCAGCTACATTCCCTACGAGGCAGGCTTCGGTGGCGCTCCCGGAGCCGGAGGAGGCCCCGCGCCCTACGCGCGCTCGGTGACCGACGTGATCGCCGATCTCGATACCGAGGCACAGCGCGTGGTGGATCAATGCCCGAACACCGAGCTGGCCTTGATCGGGTATTCACAAGGAGCAGAGGCGGTCTCGCAGGTAACGCGCGCTATCGGTGAGGGGAGCGGACCGGTCCCGGCTGACAAGATCGCGGCGGTCGCGCTGTATGCGAATCCGGAGCGCACGCCGGGCTCGCCGCCGTTGGCGGGTCGGCCCGGTCAGCTCACGCCGGACCCCGCGCCGGGTACCGGTGGCGCGGCGGTGTCCACGGTGCGAGTCGGTGCGCCACCGGCGTCGGGAAGCGGGATCGCCGACGACGGTGCCGAGTTCGGTTCGCTGACCGGCCGAGTCCTCGACGTCTGTGCCGACGGGGATCTGGCGTGCGCGGCCCCCGAGCACGCCGGCATTCTCCGCGTCGCGGCCCGCATTGCCGCGCAAGCCGACTTGTCGAACCCGGTCGCCGCCGCGGCCAGCCTCCAACAGTTGCTGTCGGGAGCGCTGGGCTCGGCGGGACCACGGTGGTCTCCGACGACATCGCGGTCGGCCCGGCCAGTGTCGACTACCAGCCTCGGGAGTCGTTGTCGCAGAGAATGATCGAAGCCGCCGACCCCCGTGTCCCCGCACCGGATCCCGATCGAGTGCAGGTTGCAGCCGGTCGGTGGAACGAGATCACCACGACCCTCGCAGCCCACCCGGGCGAGCTGATCAAGCTCGCGGGCCAGCTCGCGGGAGCGGTCGGGCAGCTGGCGGCCGACAACAGCGATCTGGCGAATCCGGCGGTGTGGGCGCAGCTGGCGGGCACGGTCGCCGCCCACGACGGCTACGCCACCACTGGTGCGCTCGCCTCCGGGGCAGCGTGGCTGGTCGCGGTGGCACATGACCTCGCGGGAGGGCACTGATGGCCGAGACAGCGAGTGCGGATCTCGAGTTCTACAGTCCGCCACCGATGACCGAGGGGCACCGGGCCGGAGACATTCTGCGGTTGCGTCCGGGGCCGCAGCTGACCGGCGCGGGCGAGGCGTGGCAGCTCCTGTACGTCTCCCACGACTCCTACGGGCGGCCGATTCCGGTGTCGGGCATGGTGATCACGCCCGAGGCCACCAACCCCGATCTCGGCGCGGTGCTGGTCTACTACCCGAGCTTCCACGGCCTCGGCGCGGCGTTCGCGCCGTCGCGGCTGCTGGCCGCTGGTGCCGAGCCCGACAGCGCCCAAATCCGGGCGGCGCTGCGACGCGGGTTCGTCGTCGCGGTGGTCGACGGTGAGGGCATGGGTGTGACCGGTCTGGGCCCGCATACGTTCCTCGCCGGTGGCTCGTCCGGTCGGATCGTGCTCGACATGGCCCGTGCCGCGACTCGTATCCCCGCTCTGCATGCCATGGACGCGCCGATCGTGTGGTGGGGGTACGGCGACGGCGGACGCGCGGCGGTGTGGGCGGGCGGCCTGCAGCCGGTCTACGCGCCGGAGCTGGATGTGCGCGGGATCGCGGCCGGGGAAGTGGTCACCGACCCGGGACAGATCCTTCGGAACGTGAATCACAGCATCTGGGCCGGGCTCGGGCTCGCGGCGCTGGTCGGGTTGTCGCATGCGCACCGGCATCTGCCGCTGCGCCACGTCTTCACCGAGGAAACGCGCCGGGGCGTGATCGCCGAAGCGGAGGCGTCGAGCCGGACACGGTTCTGCGAGCGGTGGACGCACCCGGTCGGGGTCTGGTGCGAGCGGCCCGACCCGTGGGACGACCCGATCTGGAAACACGTTCTCGCGCAAGAGGTGATCAGCGCGAGCATGGTGCCGGCGGTGCCGCTGCACCTGTATCACGGATCGACCGACGCGATCGTGCCCATCGAGTACGGCCGCCGCCTCGCCCACGACTTCCGTGCTCGCGGCGGCCGGATCGGGTGGCGACAGTACGACGGTGCCGAGCATATCCGCACCTCCCGCCTCGCTACCGCCGACGTGCTCGACCACCTGGTCGAAGACCTCACCCGCCAGCCACACCCATAGCCCCGTACCGCGAGGCAACGGGCCTCACCCAATAGACCAGCCTGAGATGCCCTGCCCTGTCCGGTGCCTCGCCACCGGGCAGGGCAGGTGCCACCGCAGGAGTGCGCAAATCCACTGCCCCACACCAATTCACAGACCGAGAATCGATAGAGGTGTCTATGTCCGACTTCTACACTGCCCCGTCCTTCGGCCACATCCGCGACCGTGCGCCTGGGGACCTGCTGCGAATGCGTCCCGCGTTCTGCCCGCAGCTGCCGGGCGCGGCGGGAGCGTGGCAGGTCGTCCACGTCTCGCGGGATTCCCAGGGCGCGTTGAGTCCCGGCTCGGGAATCGTGCTCATCCCCGACACCGACACCGCCCCGGAGGCGATGCTGGTGTACTGCATGGAGTTTCGCGGCCTGGGCGGGCCGTGTGCGCCGTCGCGGTCGCTGGCTGTCGGGTCCGATACCGATTCCGCCGATATCGCGGTGCTGGCCGAGGCACTGGAGCGCGGGTGGTTGGTCGCGGTGCCCGACGGTGAGGGGCTCGGCGTCGGCGCGGGCCCGCACAGCTTCCTCGCGGCCCGCTCCGGCGGGCAGACGGTGCTGGATCTGGCGCGGGCCGCGTGCCTGGTGCCCGACCTCGACCCCGACGACGGTGGCGCGGCGCGGATGCCGATGCTGGCATGGGGATACGGCGCTGGCGGGCGTGCGGTCGCCAGCGCGGGCGAACTGCACGCGCAGTACGCGCCGGAGCTGGACTTGCGAGGCATCTGCGCGGGCGCGGTGGTCTCGGACCTGGCCGCGGTAGCCGAAACGGTCGGCACGGGAGCCTATTCGGCGCTCGCGGTGGCCGGACTGATCGGATTGGCGCGCGCCCACCCCCATCTGCCGCTGCTCGAGGTACTCAACGAGGAAGGCCAGCGCCTTGCCGCCCAGGCCGACTCGCTGACCGTCCAGCACCTGTTGGACTGGTACCGCGAGCCGCTCGCGTTTTGGTGCCGCCGCCCCGACCCGTGGCTGGATCCCGTGTGGCAGTGGGTGTTAGCGGGCGAAACCCTCGCCCGCACCACCCCCGGAGCCCGGATGCTGCTGTATCACGGGGTCGAAGACCAGGTGGTGCCCGTGACCGCTGGACGGGCAGCGATGATCGCCTACCTCCTACGCGGCGCGGACGTGACCTGGCACGAGTACGGCACCGGTCATCGCGCCACCGCCACCGAGGCCCGTGGCGACGCCTTCGCCTTCCTCACCGACAGCCTCGCCGCCGCGATCAGTGACGGCCACGAGACCGCGCGCCGCATCGAGGCGGCGCGCGCTTGACCCCTTCGGGGGACACCTGCCCGCGCCCGGCGACCCCCCTTCACCCGGGCGCGGGCAGGCCCCGGAGCCGAACCTGACACACAAAGGGGTGAGACATGGTGCCCGGCAACGACAACAACCCCGACGAGGGCGGGTACGAGGGATGGGATGAGCCGACTCTCCCGCCGGCCGACGAGATCGACCTCGACGCCACCGCCGCGCCGGTGGATGACTCACCGCCCTCGGCCCTCCCTGCACAGTCGGGCTGGTTCACTCCGGCCGCCGCCGATCTCGAACACCACGAGGCCGGGCGGAGTGCGCGCAGAGTTCCGCTACGGGTCTGGGCCGCCCTCGCCGCTCTCGCGGCGGTGACCATCGGCGTCATCGCCCTCACCCACCCCGACCAGCAGGGCGGCCCGCGCGCCCGCGGTGTCTCGGCCACCGCGAGCCCCCCGGCCGCCGCCACCGCCGCAGCGAGCGACAACCCGTGCACCGGACTGTCGGGAACGGTCGTGACCACGCAGGCCGGGCAATCCCACCACCATCGCGGGCACCATCGCGAGTTTCGAAGCGGTCTACTACGTCGATCGTTCCGGCGCGAAGGCCATCGGTCTCGTCGCCCCGGACGCCGGAATCACCGAGCAGGGACTCGACGACGGCATCGGGTCGATCCCGCAGGGCAGCCGACACTGCGTCGCGATCACGCCGCTCAGCGTGAACACCGCGAACGTGCACGTGGTCGAACTGCATCCCGACGGCAGCCGCATCGACTACCTCCAGGTGATCAACACCATCACCCTCCCCGGCGGTGCCGTGCGGATCAGCCACGTCCAGGAGCAGGGATGACCCCCGCACCCCGCCACACCGGCGAGGCGACACCGTCTACCCCAGCGCCCGACCCCGCCCTCGCGCGCGTGCGGCTGTGATGGCCTCGGGCGCACCGCAATCCGGCCACCCTGCGGAGCGCGGCGTGCTGATCGCGGTGGCCGGGGTGAAGCCGGGCTCGGGAGTCACGACGACCACGGTCTCGCTCGCACGCACCTGGCCCGGACCCGAGCCCGTCGTCGTCGAAGCCGACCCGGCGGGCGGCGTCCTCGCCCGCGCGGTCGGGGCCGACCCATGGCGCGGCCTGGCAAGCATCGCTCGCCAGGCCGGCCCGACGGCGAGGGCCGTGGAATTCACCGAGCACGTGCAGCTGCTCCCCGGCAGGGTGGCCTTTCTCGCTTCGACACCCGGCCCAGACCTGGGCCCCCGCGCCGCCTGGACCAGCGCGCTACTTACCGGCACCGGCCCCGACCGGCATACCGGCCACGTCCCGGCCTGGGACCGCAGCGGAATGACGGTGTTCGCTGACTGCGGGGCCCCGGAGCCGGGGTCGGTGACGGCGTCGATCCTCACCCACGCCGACGCTCGCCTGATCGTCGTGCGCGCCGAGCGCGACGACCCGGACCAGGCCCGCCACCGGATCCTCGCGCTCACCGCCCACGGCCACCGCCGCGCGGTCCTGCTCATCGACCCCGACCCCCACAGCGACTACGAGACCGCCCTCGGGCTACCGATCATGGCCCGCCTGCCCACCGCTCGGTCGTCGGCTGCCGCCCTGCTGCACCGCTCCCTCTGGCTCTGGCCGCGCGGCAACGACCTCCTGCCCGCCGCCCGCGCCATCAGCACAGCCGTCGACACCCAGCTCCGCCCACCACCGGCACACCCAGCCACCGGCCCCCGCCTCGCCCGCGCTCCGGCGCGCCGTCACCTGTTCGACCCACGCCCGGCGCGGCCCACGGTCTATCGGATCGACCTCCCGGCCGCGCCGCCCCGTGTCACCCGACCGACCCGGCCCGACCCGGCAGACGGGTGGGCGCGCCCGGCGACAGCACGCGACGCGACCATCCACACCGGCACCGCACGCACGGGCCCCGGCGACCGCACCAGCAACGTTGGAACGTTCGCGCCGCAGCGGCCCGCGTCCCCGGCCCCTGCCGACACGGCCGCACCCGGCATCGCACCGGTGCCGCCCTCGCCACGTTCGAGCCCGGCTGCGCCGGGCCGCGACGCTGTGTCGTCGGCCCCGGCTCGGGCAGCTATTCCCGAGCCGGTAGGCGCGGGGCCAGGAGACTCGGTGCGGGGTTTGTCGGTGCGGGTGTTCGGTTCGCTGCGAGTGCTGTGGCGCCCTGGCGGTGACGCCGATCCGGTCGAGATCACTCGCGCGTTGCGGCCCCGCGAGCGCGAGCTGCTGACGCTGCTCGCGGTCCACCCGGCCGGGGCCAGCCGCGACACGGTAATCGCCGCGCTGTGGCCCGACCAACGCTTGCGCCGCCCCGCCAACACCCTCAACACCGTGATCTCGCGACTACGTTCGGCCCTCGCCACCGCGACCGGTGACACCAGCAGCGACGTCCTCGACAACGACAACGCCCGCTACCGGCTGCGGCCTGAACTCTGGCACATCGACTACGGCGACTTCGCCACCGCTGTGACCGCGCTACGCACCGCCACCGGTCCCGGCGACCGGGAACGAGCCTGCCGGGCCGTCCTCTCCGCGGCCGACGGGGTGCTCGCCGAAGAGGTGAGCGCCGACTGGATCGCACCCATCCGCGAGCACGCACGCCGGGATCGTCTGAAAGCCCTCGGGAAACTCGCCGCCATGCTCGTCGAAACCGACCCGGATCAAACTCTGACGCTGCTGGAGGCAGCGCTCGTGATCGACCCGACAAACGAACCGATCTACCAAGACATCATTCGTTTGCACGCCCGCCTCGGCGAACGCGGCGTCATCAATCCGACCCTCGCCCTGTTGAAACGCTGCCTCGAATCCATCGGTGACACCCCCACGCAACGCACCCTCGATATCGCCTCACAACTCCGCGACCGTTACAACAGGCGACACAGCACCGAACATGGAGCAAAATATAGAATCCGCACCCGCGCACGAACAATTCCGAACAACGCGAAAGAATGGTTCGACAGTCGCCTTCTGCTCGCCAGTGAAATAGCGGCGAGACTATTCCATGCGCGGAACACTGGTCGTCGAAACAGCTCCGGAAAACGTCCGGATCCGCAGCCTGTCCGCGCCGCTGGATCCCGTGAGCCTGCCCTTCGTTCGCAGAGGTGAACTCTGCGGATCGGCTGGTGCCGATGCGGGGGCCGTTGCGGGGGCCGATCGGGGGGCCGATCGGGGGGCCGCTTAAGATCGGCCCACCCCAACAGTGGCATATATGCAGGTAGCGGCCTATTTCACGGCGTGCCACATGTCCAGGCTTTATGACATACAACAGGGTCAACACGTCGGGGGCGCGCTCCGGCCCCGCAACCCGGCAGGCGCGGCCCCCTCGCCGGTATCGGTGTTCGTGTCGTGTCGCTCCCTGTCGAACGACACACGAGGTCGCTTCCTTACTGTATTGCTGCCTGCCTGTCCGGCGACCGGAATTCATTTCCCACCGGATCGAATAATCCGCATCGCTTGCCGTGTCGAAAAATTCCGTGAGTTCCGTGTTTCGATCCGATTTTCCGGGGCATTTTCGGGTGATCGCCTTGAATTCGCGCCGTGCGGCGAGCTACTTTCGACCCGTACCTACCCCGGGGCAAACGGCAGAATTCGAATCACCGGCCCGGATCGAATTCCGGCACTACGCCGAGAATGCGACGCAACCAATTACCGACAGGAGCTACCGCAATGACCACCCACACCCCCGCAAACCCCGCCGGAACCGCCCGCCTGGCGAACGGTGAATTGCGCGCCATGGTGGCGCAAGTGCTTGCCGACAATCCCGGCGTCGAATTCGGGCCCCGCCAGATATCGCTCGTTCTGGGCCGGTCCTCCGGTGCCATCGGCAACCTCGACAAGCTCACCGCGACCGGGCACGCAGAACAGACCGGCACCCAGCCGCGCCGCTACCGCGCGACCCGCACCACCGCGACCGCCGCCGCGTCGATCCCCGGCCCGGACACCGGCCCCCGCTCGCACCCCGGCCCCGGCCCGGCCCCCGCGCCGATCCCGGCCCGCCACCGTGCCCGCCCCGGCTGCGACCTCTCCCGGCCCGGCCGATGCGGTCGCAGCGCTGGGGCGTGCCGCTGTCGCGTTCGGGCGCGCTGCCGTCGCGCTGATCGTGGCCGTTGTCGCGGTGGCGGTCGCGGTGGGCCGTCGCACCACCACCCCCGGCCGCACCCACGCCACCGTGCCCTGCTCCCACTCGGCCCGCCCGCCCGGCCACCGCCGCTCCGCGCGACCCTGCCCCGGCCGCACCCGCCCCCCCACGATACCGCCCCCGCTACGCCTGCCCCGGTCGACACTGCGCCGCTGGACGCGCCCGCCGCCGAACCTGCCCCGGCCGACGCAGCGCCCGCGACCGACAGCGCAGCCCCCGCCGCAGGCCCCGCCCCGGCCGAAACCGCCCCCGCCGCCCGCAAGGCCGCGAAACCCGCTGCCAAGCGAGCCCAGGCCGCCAAGGGCAACGCCGCGCCCGCCGCCCGGAAGGCCACCACGCGCACCGCTGCGGCGGACGCGCCCGCCACCGATACCGCCCCCGCCGCCAGCAGCGCCACGAAATCGGCCGCCAAGGGCAAGGCCGCGCCCGCTGCCGAACGCAAGGCCACCGCGCGCACCGCTGCGGCGGATGCGCCCGCCACCGATAGCGCCCCGGCCGCGTCGGATACCGGCCCGCAAGGCCACGAAACCCGCCGCCAAGCGGGCCCCGGCCGCCAAGGGCAAGGGCACTGGCGCGGCCCCGGCCGCCGCCGCGCCCGCCCCGGCACGCCGCGCGGCCCGCACGAACAACGCGCCCGATGCGGCCACTGCTGGCACTGCCAGCAAGGCCACGAAACCGGCCGCCGCCAAGGGGGCCCCGGCCGCCAAGCGCAGCACCGGCACCGCGCAGGGCACGACAGCGGCCCGCCCCCGCCGCGCCCGCACCGCCCCCGCAGACAACATCGCAGCCTGATTCACACCCCGGGCGGGGCCGCGCACTCGGCCCCGCCCCGGGGTTTGACCCTTTGTGCTGCAACAGATCCCCGGTGACGCGCCCACCACCGGGGATTTGTTGTGCACGGCTCCGGGCCGACGCGCGCGGCCGGGGCCGGGGGCGCTGGATACCCGCGCGGCCCGCCGCCGCGCCGAATCGACCGGGCCCCGATTCGCCGAAATTCGCGCGGGCCTGCCTGCCGTGGTCGCGCTGGCGGTCGGGGCCCCAGCTCCAGCCCGCCCGCGCGGCCCGCTTTTGGGTTCCATCCCCCGGGGCCCCGCCCGCGCCCGGCCCTGCCAGGGTGCCCCGGCCGCCCGTGCCGGTTTTGCATTCTGCCCGGTACCCGGCACGGGCATTGCGGTGTGGCTTCCCTGTCGCGTGCGCGCGTGAGTGACTGCCGTGCAAGGCTTTCGAGTTCCGCGCGGCCGTTGGCGGGTCGTTGCAGGGCGTGCCGGGCCCGCTGCGCCCCACGCAGTGCCATGGCGGGCCCGCGCGTCGCCCCTGCCGCGCGGACCCACGACCGCACCACGCGGCCGGTCAGCGAGGCGAGGTCCGCCGTCGTGTCGCGCGGTGGTCGCGCGGGAGCGGGACGGAGGGCGGTGCGCGCCGTCCGGATCGCGAGGTTCGGTGGTCGAGATGTCCTGTGCTGCGGTTGATTTCCCCCAGGGTGCGAGACGGCTGTGGGGTCCTCGTGTGCCGAGATGGACTCGGGGTGCGACGACGCTCGCGCGCCGAGGCGGTCCAGGGTTATCCACTCGGCGGATCCGTGTTCGGGTGGCATCGCGTTACTCCCGCGCCGAATGAGGCGACCTCGACTCGGGAATTGGTAGGCCGGCAAATTTTCGAGTCCGTTCGAACACGCGCGAGATAGGACGCGCCGTTCTGTGGCTCGAGGCCGGTAACGGGAATGCGCGAATGGACGAGCCGGAGAAATAGCGACGTCGATATCGCCTGCGCGAGTCGCCCATCGTTTCCTTGTGATGCCCGAGTCGGAATAGTATGGAATCGAGAGATGGAAATACTCTGCACACTCTTGCCTTTATCGGCCGCGTCCGAACGTTCTGGCTTGCCGACATGCATCGGGGCGCGGCCGGACCCGATCAGGGGGTGTGGTCCGGTGTTGCCGGGGCCGGACCCGGCGGTGGTCTGGCATACCCGCACGGTGCGGCATCGGGGTGGCCGGCTGCATCGGTGTGGACGCGACGCAGGGGCGGGGCGGGGGCACAGTGGCCCCGCGTGGCTGCGTTGCGGGGCGCGTTAGGGGTGAGTACGGGCGGTCGTTTGCCGGGGGTGTTTCGGTTCGCCCGCCGGGCGAATGGGGGCGTTTTCATAGTTCCGGTGTATCGAGCGTCAATGCATTAACCGGTGAATTGTTTCGGCGGGGGAATTGTGTTAATTACTCCGTCAATGAATCGGTGATGTTTCGATATCGACTCGGATATCGGGAGGCGCTTTCTGATGAAAGAGGGAGTGTGTTATGGCTGACTCGGTGGTGGATACCATCGTGCGTCACACGGTGCGTGGTGATCACGCGGCATTGACGAGTTTTCCTATGAGGCCGTTCTTCGGCGGTTATCAGGTATCCGGGCTGTGGGCGACCGGTGAGGAGGACCGATGGTTGCTGATCTTGTCGCGTTCGGTGTCGGGCGATCTAGCCTCGATCTTTCGCCGGGCCTTCGGCCCGGCGTGATCGGGTTCGGATTGGTGTTTTCGGATCGTATCCGGGCGGGTGGGTGTGGTTGAGCGGCCCGGGTCATCGGGCTGGCTGCCGGGTTCCACGAGCCCGGTGGTGTCCTTCCGCGGTTGTAGGAGTTGGTTGTTGCTGGTCAGGTTGCTTCCAGGCGGGTCATCGCGGTGCGGAGCAGGCCGGTGGCCGGGGCTGATCGGGGTAGGTGTAGCCGGGTTTTTCGGGCGTGGCGTGCGATGCGGCCGGGTAGTGAGAACAGGTGCAGGCGCAGGGTTTTCGGTTCCCATTGGCGGGCATCGTGGTCGGTGAGTGCCAGCATCTGCATCCAGGCGGTCAGATCGAGCGCGAGCGCGACCAGCGCGAGCCAGATCTGATTGGCGGCAAAGGATTTGAATGGCAGGTTGCGCATCCCGGTGTTCTTGCCAGCGCGGATACGATCCTCGCAGCGAGCCCGGCGGCGGTGGCGCAGCTCGAGTCTGGGATCTGCCCGCGGCGGGTGTTGGTGACGAACGCGGTCAGCCGCAGCCCGTCGACGTCGGTGAACCGCAACTGTGCCCCCGGATGCGGGCGTTCCTTCCGCACGATCAGCCGCATCCCCGCGGGCCAGCCGGCGGGTGGACCATGCCGGTGATCTCGGCGACCCACGCGCCGGCGCGAACGTTCCCGTCGGGGTCGTAAGCGGGAGTCCATACCCTCTTCGGCACCAGGTTCACGGCCTCGACCAGAGTGTCGGTGAGGGTGAACCCGAGCGAGTACTGCATCCGCCTCGCATGGCAGTACTGCACGAATCCGTGGGTTCCACCGCCGGAATCAGTGCGCACCAATACTTTCCGCCCGGCCCGCCACGTTGGCCGCCATGGCAGCTGGGTGAGGGCTTCGTGCAGCACCTGCTTGTGGTCGACCGCGGTATTGCTGCCGGAGTTCCCGGGCCGCAACATGATCGCCGCTGGCTCGCCGGTGCCGTCGGGACCGTGGTCGATGAACGCGCACAGCGGATGGAACCCGAATCCTTTCTTCCAGGTCGGGGTGGCCTTCTCCTTGTCGCTGTGCGCGTCGAGCAGGGTCGCATCCAGATCGATGATCAACGGATTGTCCGCGTCGATCCCGTGATCAGGTGCTGATCGCCCGGCGCGTTTCCACACCACCGCTCGGGCGGCGGCGCGCGCTGATGCTATGGCGGACAATGCTTTCGGCACGTCCTCGGCCAGGGCCGACACCAGCCGCGATACCGTCGGATCCGACGCGACCGACCCGAACACCCCAGGCTGGGTGCGCAACAGCGACACATCCGCAGCGCAGTCACCTCCCGCCGCGACCGCGATCGCCAGGTCCAGCACGATCTTGCCCGGATTGTGTGTCGAGAGCGGTTTGCGCCACGGGGACAGGGCTTGCGACAGACCCTTGACCAGCCCGATCTTCTCCGCTGTGCGCACCAGCAACAACGTGCCCGCCTGCGACACCAGACCCGACCCATCCCCGTCCACGGCCAACCGCGGATACCACGTAGACTCACGCACCGAAAAGGTGTTTCCTTCTTCTGCTGATTCGACCCTAGACAAGCCGAATTATCGCAGGCTGGAACACCTTTTCGCACATCCAGAGCGCCAGCGACTCAACTACCGTGAATGGCGCAGGTTAGGTGTGCAATTCCTTTCGACGTGTCCGGAAGTGTCCCGCCCGAGATGTTGTTGGCTCTCGAGGAAATTCAGCGGACCGTGTCATGTGGTGACGCCGCCTGAGCGCGTCGGCGGCGTCAGGTTTGGCGAAGTTTCTGCCACGCGGCTGCTCCGCCGGTCAGGATGGTGCTGGCCCCGATCGCGCCGTACATGTTGACGTGGCACATCCCGACCAGAACGACGGTGGTCACCAGGAGCAGCAGCAGGACTAGCAGATCCTCCCGGATCCGGCGGCGGCCGGGCGCCGGGCCAGTAGCGGGTACGCGATCGGTCACCTGCACTGCTCCAGCGCAGCCGGGCATACATGCTGGCAGGTGCCGGTGTGGCACACTCTCGAGGTCATGGCCGAAACCGTAGGCGGCCGATCGAGCTTCCGGAACGTAGCAAGACGTAGCACGGGGCTATCCAATCGGTTATCCAGCTCGTGAAACCGTATGTCGGGCCGAAAGAAACGCTCCGTCTCGATACCTTGGATTCGAGACACTCAACACTGGGCGTGCATCGAGACAGCGCCAGTGAAATCGGGACTGCGAGTCATCTGGCCAGGATGGTGGTGCCCGGCTCAAACGGCCCGGCGGCGGACCCGCGGGGAAGCCATTGGTGGTGCCGTCGGAGAGGAGATCTAGCAACGCACAGGTCGTCCAGCCGACGTCTGGATTTACCCCGAGGACTGCGATGGCATCGGCAAGCGCGGTCGGTGTGAGCAGGTCGTCGGCGTCGAGAGTGCGTACGAGCGAACCCGCCCCACGGGCAAGGCCACCGTCCGCGCTACAGCGGGGCCGCCGCGCGGGTTACCGCGGCCTGTATCCACGATAATGGCGTCAGTCCTTGTCGATCCGGTACTGGAAGCAGTCGGGGCACAAGTCGCAGTCGTCGTCGATGGTGGCGCGGCCGCAATCACCGCAGCTTCCCATCCTGCCGCTGGTGTTGAAGCCACACTGGAAGCAGACACTAAGGGGTGCGTCGGGGATTGCGCGGGTATCGACATCGACCAGGGCTTCCTCATCGCATACCGGGCATAGCCCGACCGACCATCCGCACTGTCCTTGAGCGGCTCGGTGCCGATCTTCGCCCAGGACGTCCTCCGCGTACCGCTCTGCGATGACCTGTCCTTGCTCTTCCCACCACTTGGTCGAACAGCAGTGGCAGACGCTGTCCTCGCTGTCGATCTCGAATGTCCACGCCAGTTGGGTACACCCTGGGCACTTGATGACCGGACCCGCCCATCGGTCAAGCGCCGGTGCTATCGCCTTCATGCGCGCGTGGATCACCACGTCGATCTCACGCAGCGCTTGGTCAATCAACCGCCGTGCGTCCTGTAGGGGTGCTTGCTCGTCGTCCGGCGCGTCTGGCACCAGGTGGGTGACGATGAATTCCGACAGCACCTCCATCGCGTTTCCTGCGATCGTGAGTACGACCTCCTGGTTGCTGGTGGATCCGAAGTGCTGCAGCTTGTTCCGTTCGCGGGCCAACCTGCCGAAGGCCTTCTTTTGACGGCTCGTCAGCTGGATGTCCGCAATCTGTTTGAGCCGGGTCAACGCGGTGAGAAGCCCAACGCTTCGGAATTCGCCCTGCTTCCAGCGGTCTAGGTCGGCGGTTTCCGGGTCTTCGAAGATGTGTTCGTAGCCTTCACGCTGAAGCCGGACTTTCACCAGAATCTCGACTGCGGCCTGTAGGTGCAGAACTGCGTACTTGAGTTCGCGCGGATCGTGGGCTTCCAGGAGTTCGTGGATGGCTCGATCGAGGAAGTCGACCCCGTTAAGAATCGGCTCGAAAGCCAGCTCGGTCGATGGCTTCCCGGAAGCAGTCATGCGCATCCACACATTTTGCGGCATCAGGTGAATCGCAGCGTCCTGATTGGCTCGGCAGCGTCACAAAGCGGACACGGGGCGAACATCCGGCAACGCCGCACATACCGTGCGGTTCGAAACGGCCACGGCAAATCCTGAGCTCGATCGCGATGCTAGTTCTCGCCGATGTCGCATCCAGCACGCGCAGGCTGCCGTCGAGATTCACCGATGAACGATGCCATGGGGTTCACACAGATGTCGACGCTCTTCTTGCCGGCACCGGTGGAACCGTTGGAGCCGCCTCGACGGAAGTGCTCACCTGGTCGGCCGGAGCACGATCGGTGTGAATGTCCAATCCGGACCCTTGAGCCGGAGTCCTCCCGGTGAACGATCCCTGTCGTCTATCACTCGGAGAGCCCCATGACTACCGACCTCACGCCGCCGTCCGTCCGCACCGGGAACGACGAAAAAGACAACAATACCGTCCGTAAAAAGCACTACAAAAAAAGACATCCGATACCCAATGCTCACCGCGTCGTTGTGCGGGATACCCGACACGATCCCCCCGATGCCCGCAAACTGGCAGAAGTAATCGTTAGTTTCGCCGAATCTCTTGCCGCCGAACACGACGAGACAGAACATCCGACCGGCACCGACCGGGCAGAAAACACTCCGGCGGCAGCATAGAAAAACGCCGACGTTTTGATAAAATGACATGTTCCATCCAGTCCAATGGTTCGGAATCAATTTCGAAACGTCGCCATAGCTGCGAAAGTGCTGCCAATCGTCTCCAGATTGGCAGCGCTTTTCATCTGGCGGCACCCCCGGTTCGTCAACGACAAAGAAAGAGAGTTCTTCGTGAGCGCATATTTAGAATTTGATAGCGACCACGCACCGGACGAGACGCTGAGCGCCGCCGAGTCGTTGCCGGAGCTGGGTGTCGAGCCGGGAACCCGAGCAGTCGTCTACCTGCGAGTCTCGTCCCCCGGTCAAGTCAAGACCGACTACGACCCCGAAGGTCAATCGATTCCGGCGCAGCGCGTCAAGTGCCAGCAGAAAGCACAACAACTCGGCCTGACCATCGTGGACGAATACATCGAACCAGGGCGCACGGCCACCGAAATGTCGAAACGAGTTGAATTCCAACGATTACTCGCCCGCGTGCGGAGCGAACGAGATATCGACTATGTCATCGTTTACAAGCTGTCCCGCATGGCACGCAATCGGTTTGATGACGCCATCGTCATGGCCGATCTCCGCAAACGCGGTGTCACCCTCATCTCGGCCACCGAAAGCATCGACGACACACCGGTCGGCCAGCTCATGCACGGCATCCTCGCCACCTTCAACGAATACCAATCCCGCGAATCCGGGGCCGACATCGCTTACAAAATGGGCCAGAAAGCCCGTAACGGAGGCACGATCGGACGCGCCCGGCTCGGCTACCGCAATGTGATCGACCGATTCGACGGCCGCGAGATCCGCACCATCGCCACCGACCCCGAGCGAGCGCCACTGGTGCAACTCGCCTTCGAACTGTTCGCCACCGACAACTACACCCTCGACACCCTGTCCGACGAACTCTACGACCGGGGCCTACGCACCCGACCTACCAGGAAACACCCCGCCAAACAGGTCTCCATCAACAAGCTCTCCCAAATGCTGCGGGACCGCTACTACCTCGGCTACGTGACCTACGACGGCGAAGAGATCCAAGGCCGCCACGAACCCCTCATCAACGAAAACCTCTTCGACCGCGTCCAAGACATCCTCGACGCACGCAGCACCGCCGGGGAACGCCGACGCGAACACCCCCACTACCTCAAAGGCTCCCTGTTCTGCCACCGCTGCAAACGAACCACAGGCAGCACCACCCGCATGATCATCCAGCACACCCTCAACCGACGAGGCACCGAATACACCTACTTCTTCTGCCGCAACAGACAAGACGGCACCTGCGACGCCCCCTACATCAACGTCGCACTCGTCGAAGACGCCGTCGAATCCCACTACGCGACCGTGCGCTTCAACGCCGAGTTCACCGCCGAAGTCCGCGCACACGTCACCACAGTGATCAACGAACGAGACGCAGCCGAGCGACTACTCCACAAACAACTCACCACCGAACTACACGCATTGGACACCCGCGAAGACAACCTGATCGAACTGGCCGCAGACGCCACCGCGCCGCAACTCAAGATCAAAACCAAACTCCAGGAGATCGCCCGCGACCGCCAACGCCTGACCCAGCGCCTGACCACCACGACCGAAAACCTCTCCGACAGCGCCAAACTCATCGACATAGCACTCGAACTACTCGAAAACCCCCAACAGCTCTACCGCCAATGCAACGACCACCAGCGCCGGATGCTCAACCAAACCATCTTCCGCGCCCTCTACATCGACGACGAACAGATCGCCGACCACCGTCTCCACGAACCATTCAACCGTCTCCACGCGATCCAACACGCACGCCGAACCAGCCACCCCACCGCACACCCCGTGACAGACGACCGGGCCGCCAAAACGAAAAACGCCACCGCTTCACACGGAAGCGATGGCGTCGGCGTCCTACTACACGGCATAGATTCGGCACCGTGTTCTAGTACACCCTCCAAGGTGGAGCTAAGGGGACTCGAACCCCTGACCCCCACACTGCCAGTGTGGTGCGCTACCAGCTGCGCCATAGCCCCAGATTTCGCACCCCGGAGATGTTCCCCGCGTGCTTGAAAGAAGTTACACCACCCCTCGTTGCGGTACCAAATCGCCTGCACACAGGACTGGTGGAACACGCGTTCGAACGATAGAATCGAACGCATGTTCGATGGCAGAGAGCTTCAGGCGATGAGCGATGGCGGGCTGGTCGATGCGCTGCGACGGGCACATGGGGCGACTGCTTTCGCACAGGCGGCGGAGGTGCGGGCCGTGCGGGAGCTGTATCGCCGGCATCGAGCCGGTAATGCCGCCCCCGGTCCGGGCGGCGTGCGGGCCGGTGAGTTCGCCGCGGCGGAGATCTCGATGGCGGTTCAGATATCCGAGCAACTCGCGGCGGCGCTGATCGATATCGGGCTGGCACTGGACCGGCTACCGCACACCCGGGAGGCATTCGGATCGGGCCGGCTCGACCTGGCTCGAGTGCAGGTGATCGTCGACAATGCCCGGGGACTGTCGAACGATCTGCTCGCCGATCTCGAGCAGCCACTGGTGGAGGCCGCGGCCCGGACGACGCCGACGCGGTTGCGCCAGACGGCGCGGCGATGGCTGACCAGGCTGGACGGCACCGGCGAAGGACGGCGGCGCGAACAACGAGAGGACTGCCGCGATATTCGCCTGACCGCGGTCCAGGACGGTGCCGCGGTGGTGGCGGGACTCCTCCCGGCCGAGGACGCGCAGACGGTCGCGATGCGGTTGCGGGAGATGGCGCTGGAAGTCTGCACAGCCGACCCGCGCAGTATGCCGCAGCGGCGTGCCGACGCCTTGGTCGCGCTCGCCGACGGCACCGGACGGTTGCGTTGTGCGTGCGGCCGTGGAAAGCGTTGTACCGCAACGTTTCCAGCATCCGAAACAGGCATACCCACTTCGGCGGCCGCTCGGCGGCCGCTCATTCAGATCGGCGTCAGCGCCCGTACGCTGGCCGGCTCCTCAGACGATCCCGGCCAATTACTCGGATACGGGCCCATCGACGCCGAACTCGTGCGCCGGATCGCCGAGCGCGCGGATTTCGTACTGGTGGCCGAACGCACCGGGGCTGCACGGGCCACGCAGCCAACCCCTCAGCGCCGCGAGGTCCCGGCGCTCACCGGCGGGCCGCCGTTGGAGATCCTCGACCGCACGTGCCGTTTCCCGGGTTGCACAACGCACGTCGCGGCGGCGGCACCGCACTTCGCAAGCGGAATCACGCTCAGCGCACTACCGCCGGTCGATCTGGTCGATATATCCGATTTTCCAGCGGGACAACAGCTTTCACTGTGTACGCATCACCATCGACTGACATCGCTCATCGCGCGAGGAAAGACGCGCTGGCAGGTGCGATGGGTGGATGCCGATCACGTAGAGTGGACCAGTCCGACCGGGGACGTGCGGATGACCGTCGACGAGGACGCGAAATACCTCTTTCCGTTTCGAGATTCCGACATACCGGTGATCGATCCGGCACGTGCCTCCACTTCCATTGTGGCAGTGGCTGTTTCCGCGCTTGATCCCGGATATCCGATCGGGGTTCACGCACCGATCCATCGGCGGCTCGCGGAGGGTACGCCCGAAGACTGCACCGCCGGGGGCGAAAGTGTCTGCTACTGAACGCTATTCGATTGATCAGAACAACGAGTGATCGGAGGACACCGCGAACACCATGACCTGTCAGGATCGTCCACCCGCCCCGACCATCATCGATGCCGGCGTGGAACGAGAACGGATCGCCGCGCTCGAACAACTCCGCGTCCGCCTCGAATCCGAACTCGATCGGACGGCCGCGGGTAGCGGATACGCCGCCATGGCGGGACAGTTGCGCGACACCGTGAACGCGATCGCCGACGCCCGCAACCGAATCTACGAGGTTCTCCTGAGCGACGAGACCATCTGAACGCCGGTCGAAAACCCCGGCCCGGGCGGATGGGGATACCGCCCGGGCCGGACGCCACTCGGACGGACGGCGCTCAGCCGGCCACCTTGGTGACCCAATCCGACTGCTCCACATCGACATTCTTACCGCCGTCGAGAACAGTGGGCGTCTGGACCTGACCGACCGCATCCTTCAACGCGCCGAGCGCGGATTGCGCGTGGTTGCGCGCGGAATCCACACGGTCGCCCCGGGCAATGCACTGCTGCACCTCATTAGACGCTCCGGCATCCTTGGCGATCGCCGCCAACTCGTCATTGGTGAGATTGCCGCCGCCCTCACTGGGCTGTTTCGTCGTGAACAGCGTCATGTGGAACTTCGAGAACACCGGACCGTCACCGGCGTCGGCCACACACTCACTGGCGGCGACCGCCCGCGTCGAATAATCCTTGCTACCGGATTTGCTGTCCAGGAAGTTCACCAGCCGGTAGCGCACCGCGAACTTGCCCTGGTCGATGTACTTGGCGATCTGCTGCCCGTAGTAGTGCTCCAATGAACCGCAGGATGGGCACATCGGATCCTCGAACATATCGATCGTCTTCGGCGCGGACGTCTTACCCAGCACGATCGCGCCGTCGGAATCCAGGAGGGCCGACACCGCCGGATCGTGCACCGCACCGTATCCGTCTTCCTGCACCGTCACACCGTGGTCGCTGTTCCAGCGCACGACGAGGAGCACGATCACCGCGACGACCACCAGCGCCACCGCACCCAGCCCGTAGGTGGTGCGATTGGACATCGGCTTCGGCGTGTATTTCGATCCGGAGGAATTCACGGCGTCCACTCTGCCAAAGCCGGGCCGCCACCGGAATCCGGCGGCCGTATTCAGGATTACACACCCACACCACAGTCGTTACAGTCTTTGACTTCCTACCTGTCCCGAAAGACGGGATTCCCTGCCTCACAGCAGAGGGTTCCTGTTTCATCGACAGTTGCCTTCCCGCGTCAGCCGCGGGACGGTCTCACACCATCTCCACAGGCTTGCACGGCCAGCCCAGCCGCAAGAATATTCTTCGCCGCGTTCACATCCCGATCATGACGAGCCCCACACGAGCACACCCACTCCCGCATCCGTAGCGGCAAGCAATCGTTGACCCGCCCACACGCCGAGCACGTCCTGGACGATGGATAAAACCGGTCCACTGCCACCACGGTGCGCCCATACCACCCCGCCTTGTACTCCAATGCTTCGGAACTGCGACCAGCTGGCGTCCGAGATCGCCCGCGCCAGCAGACGATTCCGCACCATGTTCCGCACGCTCAAGTCCTCGATGGCGATCACTTGGTTCTCGCGCACCAACCGAGTCGAGAGCTTGTGCAGATGATCCCTTCGCCGATCCGCGATCCGCGCATGAACCCGAGCCACCTTCAACCGTGCCTTCGCCCGATTGTTGGAGCCCTTCTGCTTCTTCGCCAGCACCCGCTGTGCTTTCGCCAGGCGAGCACGATCCTTCTTCTCGTGCCGGGGGTTGGAAATCTTCTCCCCGGTCGAGAACGTGTAAAGGGACGTGATCCCCGCGTCCACACCGAGGGCCGAATCCACGGGCGCGTGCTCGCGAACGGTCTCCTCGACCAGGATCGACACGAAATAGCGGCCCGCACCGTCCCGCGACACCGTCACCTGCGACGCAACCGCACCCTCTGGCAGCGACTGCGACCACACGATATCCAGCGGCTCCGACTGCTTCGCAAGCTTGATACGGCCATCCTGGTAGGTGAAGCAGTTCGAGAAGTACGTCGCCGAGTCCTTCGACCGACCCTTCTTCTTGAACTTGGGATATCCGCTCTGCTTGCGCCAGAACTTATCGAACGCGCCCTGAAGATTCCGCAACGTCGCCTGCAACGGCCCCTTCGACGGCTCGGTCAACCACTCGGTGTCCGGGTCGCGTTTCCACGCGGTGAGCATCTTGTCCGTGTCCGCGTGCGAGACGCGCCGTTGCTCCTGCGTCCAAGCCCGAGACCGTTCGGCGAGTGCCCGGTTGTATACGTAGCGAACACACCCGAAGGTGCGAGCGAGCTTATGTTCCTGCTCTCTCGTCGGATAGAAGCGGTACCTGTACGCCCGCTTCACCACCTTCGCTGCCATGATGACTGTATATCATGTTTTCCTGTCGGATTCGAACATATGTGCTATTCAATACTGATGACCGGGAAGCGCGTTACGTTTCCTCATCGCATCCGAGTCGTTGCAAGCTGTAACTGCCGAGGCGGACCTCGCCGAGGCAGACAGATCCGAGGAGTTGTCGTGTCCCCTACCGACCAGCAGATCGCCACGCCGGACACCTATCGCCCGCTCCCTCTACTCGAGGGCAAGGTTGTGGTGCTGTCCGGCGTCGGCCCCGGACTGGGCCGGGCCCTGGGCGCGGAGGCCGCCCGGATGGGCGCGGATCTGGTGCTGGTCAGTCGCACCGAGCGGCGGCTGGAGAAGATGGCCGAGGTCGTCCGTTCGCACGGCCGCCGCGCACTGGTGGTGCCCACCGATATCACCGACGAAGGGCAGCGCGAGGCCTTGGTGGACCGCGCGCTCGCCGAGTTCGGCCGGGTGGACTGCCTGATCAACAACGCCTTCGCAATTCCCCCGATGGAGCCGATCACAGGTATCGACCTGGATGCGCTGCGGACCGCGAACGAGACGAATGTCTATGCTCCACTGCGCCTTTCGACGCTTTTCGCCGATGCGCTGGCCGCCTCGCACGGGTCGATCATCATGCTCAACTCGTGCGTGAGTTTCGACTCCGAACCGATCTACTCCGGATACAAACTGTCGAAGGGCACACTGGCTCATCTGGCTTCGTCGCTGGCCACGGAATTGGGGCCGCGCGGCATCCGGGTCAACAGTGTCGCGCCGTCCTATATCTACGAGGACGTGAACAAGGCGTACTTCGACTGGCTGGCCACACAGGACGGCGTCACCCACGAGGAGATCTACCGGCGCAAGGCCGAACCCACCGATCTCAAGCGATTGGCCTCTGCCGAGGAAGTGGCACGCGCGGCGCTGTTTCTGGCCACCGATCTGGCGTCCGCGGTGACCGGGCAGATCCTCACGGTCGACTGCGGCGAATACCATAACTGACAGAGTATCCGAGATCCACACGGCGGCAAGGAGTTTCGATGCCGAACGAGAAGAAGCCAATCGTCCTGTGGGGCACCGGCGTGGTCGGGTCCATGGTGCTGGCCGAGATCATCGGTCATCCGCGGTTCGAGCTGGCAGGTGTCGGGGTCAGCAATCCGGAAAAGGTGGGCCGCGACGCCGGAGAGCTGTGCGGAGCCGGCGAAACCGGTATCCGGGCAACGGATTCTGTCGAGGAACTGATCGCGCTTCGGCCGGACGCGGTGGTCCACTACGGTCCGACCGCGGCGCACGCGGACGAGAACATCCGGGTGATCGGCTCGTTCCTGCGCGCCGGAATCAATGTGTGCTCCACGGCGATGACACCGTGGGTGTGGCCGGATATGGCGCAGACGCCGGCGGTCTGGCGTGATCCGATCACCCGGGCCTGCGCCGAGGGCGGCGCGTCCTGCTTCACCACCGGGATCGATCCGGGTTTCGCGAACGATCTGTTCCCGATGACCCTGCTCGGTCTGTGCGGCGCGGTGGAGTCGGTGCGAGCCTGCGAACTGCTCGACTACGCCGATTACGAGGGCGATTACGAGTTCGAGATGGGTATCGGCCGTCCGCCGGAATTCCGGGCCATGCTCGAGACGCCGGAGCTGCTGATCATGGCGTGGGGCGCCACCGTGCCGATGATCGCGAGCGCCGCCGGCATCGAACTCGACGACATCACCACGACATGGGAAAAGTGGGTGACGCCGGTGGATCGCCCCTCGGCCAAGGGCGTTGTCGCGGCCGGGAATGTGGCCGCGATCCGGTTCACCATCAACGGTGTGTACCGGGGGCGTGAGGTCATCACGCTCGAACATGTGAACCGGATCGGCACCGACGCGGCGCCGGATTGGCCGGCGGGCACGAAGGATGATGTCTATCGGGTGGATATCGTCGGCTCCCCGTCGATTTCGCAGGAGACGTCCTTCCGGTTCACCGACGGTTCCGGCCGCACACCCGCCGTCGCGGGGTGCCTGGCGACCGGGATGCGCGCGCTCAATGCGGTACCGGCCGTCAATGATCTGCCGCCGGGCTGGGTGACCCCGCTGGATCTGCCGCTGATTCCGGGCGCCGGCACCATTCGCTGACCCGCCTGACTCGCCGCGGTATCGCCGCGGCGAGTCAGGCTCCGGCACACTATTTTCCGGCCGGCACCGGCGGTGTGAAGGGCTCATTGGTCGTCACGAAGTACTGCACCACCGACGCGATCGCGACCGGAGCGGTGACCAGCAAGGCACCGGCGAAAGCACCGATTCCGGCTCCCAGTGCGATCCCGGCCAGACATCCCGCCAGCGGCCCCGCGCCGAACAACGCGGCAAGCATCCCGGTGACGACGGTGCCGACCACCGCACCGCCGACACAACCGACGGCACCACCCATCGCGGTGCCCAGTGCCGCTCCGCCTGCCGCGGCGGTGGTGATCTGCATGGCGGCCCGAGAGAACGCGGCCTGCTCCCGCTCGTAGCGAGTGCGCCAAGGCGCCTCGTCCTGGAACGGCATGGCGGTCGGCGTGAGCGTCGCGGTATTGCCGCCGATGACCGCGGCAACCGGATACGTGACGCCTTCGATGCGGTAGGCCAGCGGTATCCCCGCGAGCACCCGGCCGGATGCCGACTTGATCGTGAAGACGCCGTCGTCCACCGCCATCGTTCCCGAATCGACCGTGATCACCGCCGCCGCACCGGTATTCGCCGCGCGATAATGCACCTCAGGATCGGTCGCTGCCGCCGGATCGGCCGTTGCGAAGCCGGCACCGGCGGTGATGACCGTGGTGGCCAGTGCGGCCGCGGATACCCATTGTCGAACCCTCATCGGGTCTCCTCTCGAAGGTCACCGACGCACGGCGAGCCCGTACGCTCCGGCCGTCGGTGATGTGCAACAAACATGCATGTGCAACCTGTCACAGCCCGACCGGGCGCGGTCCCGGGTTCTCATTCAGCGGGATTGTCAACTCCCACCTGCGTTTTCATCGCCCGGGAGGGAAATCGTCCGATCACAAGTGACCCGCCCACGACTCACCCCCGGGCACGAAGGCCGGGGGGTGAGAGTGACCGGAGCCATATTTTCGATCAGTGCGTACAGGTCACCGCCGGGGCATTCCCGGACAGCACTCGATCGGCGAAATCCTGTGCGTCGCGCAGCGATGCCGGAACGCTGCCGCGATGATCTTGGCCGTCGTAGATCCGATAGTCGACCGGCACCCCCTTGTCGCAGAAGGTCTTCACCATCGCGTCGGTTCCCGGTTTCGGCACGGCGGCGTCGACGGTTCCCTGCGCGATCATCGTGGGGACCGCGGGCACGACCTTGGCCGGGTCCTGCCGGTCCAGATAGTCGGTCAGCGGCCGGACATCGGCATCGGAAGCGAAGACCCGGTCCGGCGGCACCGGCGGGACGGCGCGGATCTGTGCGAGGCATCCGGTGCGGCCGGCGGTCAGCAACGGTGCGGCCGCCGCGGTGAGCAACCGGTCGGGATCGATCGCCGGGTCCGCGGCCTGCGCGCCGAGCACAATCACCGGCAGGAACGCCTCGGCAGCCGCGGCACCGGGCCGGTTGGCACGCATGTAGTCGACGGTGCCGCTGAGTCCCACCCCGCCCGGCGCGACCGCTATCGCACCCTTGAGGTCGAGTTCGGGTGCCCGCCGGGCAGCGTTCTGGGCGGTGAACAAGGTGGCCTGCCCACCCTGGCTGTGCCCGGCCACCACCCAGTTCTTGCCGATCGAGGTGTCCAGGGCGCGAGCCGCGCGGACGATATCGGTGACCGTATTCGCCTCACTCGTGCCGTTGATGTAGGTGTGGCCGCCGGGCGTGCCGAGACCTTCGTAATCGGTCTGCACCACCGCGTAGCCCTTGGCGACCCAGGTGTCGAGGACGGTGTCGACCGGCCCGAGATAGTCGTGATCGAGTCCGTCGGCGGTATCCGCGGACGGCGCACAGGTATCGGCGTATCCGGTGGTGCCGTGCGCCCAGCTCAGCACCGGCCAGCCGTCCTTCGGAGGCGGCGATTTCGGCACCGCGACGGTGCCGGAGACCACGATGGGCCTGCCCTGCGCGTCATCGGACAGATAGGTGATCAGGCGGGTGCTCGCCGCGCTGGGCAGTGCCGCGGCACCGGTCAGCGGCGCCGAAGTGAGCAGTTCACCCGCGCGTTCGGGGCGATCGGAATCGGCCGCGCCGGAACAGGCGGCGAGCAGCCCCACCGCGATCAGCCCGGCACCGATCCGTATCGGATTTCGTATTCGACGAGCCAGCACAGCCATTCTCCGATCGGTGGGGCCTACAGGTCGCCACAGGATAGGGCCGGTTCGACGCGCGAAAGCCGATGTTCCCACCAGGCAGGAGCGCCCTGCCCGAGGCCGCGAATCAGTCCTCGAGTACGCGCTCGTCGATGTCGATCCCCAGTGCGCGCCCGACCACATCCTCGGCGGCGGCCTGCACCTGGGCCAGATGCTCGGGTCCCTCGAAGGATTCGGCGTAGATCTTGTATTTGTCCTCGGTGCCCGACGGACGAGCCGCGAACCACGCGTTCTCGGTGGTGACCTTGACCCCGCCGAGCGCCGCACCGTTGCCGCGCGCACGCGTCTGCACCGACAGCACAGGTTCGCCCGCTACCTCGGTGACGAGGATGTCGTCGGGGGTCAGCGCCGCCAGCCGCCGTTTCTGTTCGGTACTCGCCGCGGCGTCGATGCGCGCGTATGCCGGTGTGCCATAGCGCTTTTCGAGCTCGGCGTAACGCGCGGACGGGCTCTGTCCGGTGACCGAGGTGATCTCGGCGGCCAGCAATGCCAGCAGAATGCCGTCCTTGTCGGTGGTCCAGACCGTGCCGTCGTGCCGCAGGAACGACGCGCCGGCGCTCTCCTCACCGCCGAAAGCCAATGAACCGCTGAACAATCCGGGGACGAACCATTTGAACCCGACCGGTACCTCGTGGGTCTGGCGGCCCAGCACACCGACCACCCGGTCGATCATCGAAGAGGTCACCGTGGTTTTGCCGATCTTGGTCAGCGCGTCCCAGCCCATCCGGTTGGCGATCAGGTATTCGATCGCCACCGCCAGGAAGTGGTTCGGGTTCATCAGTCCCGCATCGGGAGTCACGATGCCGTGCCGATCGGCGTCGGCGTCGTTACCGGTGGAGATGTCGTAGTCGTCGCGGATCGCCACCAGCGAGGCCATCGCGTACCGCGACGACGGGTCCATCCGGATCTTGCCGTCGCTGTCGAGCGTCATGAACCGCCAGGTGGGGTCGACGAACGGATTGACCACCTCGATTTCGAGGTCGTAGCGCTGCCCGATCTCCTCCCAGTAGTCGACACTCGCCCCGCCCATCGGATCCGCGCCCAGCCGGATACCGGCCCCTCGGATCGCGTCCAGATTCAGCGCATTCGGCAGATCGGCGATGTACTGATCGAGGTAGTCGTAACGCTGCACGCCGGTGGCCAGCGCATGTTGCAGCGTGGTTCGCTTGATACCGGCCAGCCCACCGCGCAGCAGTTCGTTGGCGCGCTCGGCGATGGCGTCGGTCGCGACGGTATCGGCCGGGCCGCCGTGCGGCGGGTTGTACTTGAAACCGCCGTCCCGGGGCGGATTGTGCGACGGGGTGACCACGATCCCGTCGGCCTGATGCCGAGTGCCGCCCCGATTGTGGCGCAGTACGGCATGACTCAGGGCCGGGGTGGGCGTGTAGCGGCCGCGGGTGTCGATCACCGCGGTGACATCGTTGGCCGCCAGCACCTCCAGCGCGGTGGTCCAGGCCGGCTCCGACAGCGCGTGGGTATCGCGGGCCAGATAGACCGGCCCCGTGATGCCGCGAGTCGCGCGGTATTCCACGATGGCCTGGGTGATCGCCAGGATGTGCGCCTCGTTGAACGCGCAGTCCAGACTCGAACCGCGGTGACCGGAGGTTCCGAAGACCACTTGATGCGAGGGTTCGGCCGGGTCGGGAATGCGGCTGTAATACGCCGTCACCAGATGCGGGAGATCCTCGAGATCGCTGGCCCGCGCCGGTCGTCCGGCCCGATCATGGGCCATGCTCGGGCCCCCCTTCCTCGTCGCCTGTGCTCGGCTCGTCATCACGATCACGGCGACACCGTGCCGTCCGACTGCCATACCTGGACCGCGGACAATGTCACGGTGCCGGACGCGAAGAGTTCGGCATTGGCGACCACGAAATCGCGCAGCAGTTGCGAATCGTCGACGATCATCACCATCACCGGCAGGTTCTCGGCCAGATCGAGCATGCGGGTGGTGTGGATGCGCGAGGACACGCCGTAGCCCTCCACGCCGCGCCACACACTGGCACCGGCGAGGCCGGCGTCCCGGGCGCGCCGCACGATCTCGTGATAGCGGGGCCGATGCTTGTAGTGGTCGTCCTCTCCCAGCAGCACCGTCAACCGGGCCGCGGACCGCCAGCGTGGATCGGGCTGCCACGCATCGGCTTCGGTGACGATCTGCATCGCGGTCTCGTCCGCTGCCTCGTTCATCGCCTGCCCCCTGTCGTCGTGCCGTTCCAGTTGTCCGATCTGCCGCGCCGCGCGAAGTCACCACCGTTTGCTCGGACGTCCGAGCGCCACACCCGATCCGTGCAGTCTAGAGCCTCGTCCGGGTGGGCGGACCAGCGGCCGCGCGTGCCACAGAGAGCTGTCCAGACTATCGGATTCGCTTGCCACGAGCAAAATCTCGTTCGGAAGATGCTCGGTGCCGCCGGGCCTCGCATCACCGCGGCGCCGGATCGCGAACCCACCTGGTACACCTCCTGCCCGACCGAATGTGTGGAGCCATGCTAACTGTCAGCGATCCCACCGCGGGGCCGCATCGACGCTGGATCTCCCTCGTGCCGGAGGCCGTCCCCGACCGGGCGGGTCCGGGCAGCGAGTTGTCCCGGCCCCGCACGTCGGCACCCCCACCCGGCCCCCCGGCGACTCTCGGCCACTGCTAGCTACCCATTTGCTCGATACGACGTCGCGCCGCGCCGAATTCCGGTGCGCACGCCCGATCCACTCGTCGCCCGCGCGCCATCGGCGTGTCCGAACCGGACAGTCGACCCGCGCCGCGCCGGCTCGCCGTCCCCGGAATACGCCTGTGCCCCGGACCTCGGGTCCGGGGCACAGGCGTCGTATTTCTCCGCCACGCAGGGTTATTCACCCATCGGGCGGCCGGTGATCAGTGCGCGAGTACCGGCTCGCCTTCCGCGGGCGCCGGTGCCGTGCTGGGCATCAGTACCGCCGCGGCGATGGCGCCGACGACGAAAATCGCTGCGGCCCACCAGAAACTGGTGGTGTAGCTCTTGATCAGCGATTCCGCCACTGCAACCTGGTTGGGCGCGCGGCCCGACAGGTAGTTCGCGGCCGCCGAGGAGGCGATGGTGCTGAGCAGCGCGGTACCGATCGAACCGCCGACCTGCTGGCTGGTGTTGACCATCGCCGACGCCACACCGGCGTCGTCGTGGTGCACACCGGCGGTCGATCCCTGGAACGCGGTCGACATCGCACCACCGAGGCCGAGACCCAGCAGCAGCAGGGCCGGCAGGACGTGGCTGGCGTAGGCGGTGTCGAGTCCGATCCGGGTCAGCCACGCCATACCGAACGCGGCCACCAGAAATCCGGCGGTGACGGTGATCTTCGGCCCGATCTTCGGCATCAGCAGCGACGGCACCGTGGTCGACGACAGGATCATGGTCGCGATCATCGGCAGGAAGGCCACACCGGTCATGATCGGCGAGTACCCCATGGTGAGCTGCATGTAGTAGGTCAGGAACAAGAAGATCGCGAACATTCCGATGCCCATGACGAACACCGTCATGTACGACGCGGCACGGGTGCGGTCGAGCACGATGCGCAGCGGCAGCAGCGGATGCGCGACCCGGGTCTGCAACCAGGTGAACACGCCCAGCAGCAGGACACCACCGATCAGGAAGGTGAGAGTCAGACCGTCGGTCCAGCCGTGCGATTCGGCGTGCGAGAAGCCGTAGACGATGCCGAACAGCGCGGCACTGACGGTCAGCGTGCCGGGGATGTCGAGCTTGGGCCGCTTGTCGGTGGTGTGCTTGGCCAGCAGCAGCACCGCACCCACGAGTGCGACGGCGGCGAAGAGCAGATTGACGTACATCACCCAGCGCCACGACGCCCATTCGGTGAGCGCGCCACCCAGCAGCAGGCCGAGTGCGCCACCGGTACCGGCGACGGCACCGAAGATACCGAAGGCCTTGGCCCGCTCCGAGGGCTGCGTGAAGGTCACCGTCAGCAGTGACAGGGCCGCCGGAGCCAGCAGCGCGCCGAACACACCCTGTGCGACGCGGGCGATGACCAGCATCTCGAAACCGTTGGCCGCACCACCCACCGCAGAGGCGACGGCGAAGCCGATCAACCCGACGATGAAGGTGGTGCGCCTGCCGAACAGGTCGCTGAGCCGGCCGCCGAGCAGCAGCAGGCTGCCGAAGGCCAGCGCGTATCCGGTGACCACCCACTGGCGGTCGGCATTGGAGAAGCCGAGGTCCAGCTGGGCCGCGGGTAATGCGATATTCACCACGGTCGCGTCCAGCACGACCATCAATTGGGCGACGGCGAGTACAGCGAGCACCCACCACCGCATGGCATGTGAGCCGCGGCGGCCCGCGTCCGGCGTCGAACGCCTCGACGGCTGGTCCGACCGCTTCTTGTCGAGATCGATCGCGGAAGTCATGGGTCCCCTTGTCCTGCGACGATTGAACGATGGATTAAGTGGAGGAGGTTCCTCCGCTTGTTTGAAAAGCTATCACGATAACGGAGAGATGGCCTCCGGTTAATCCCCGAACTTGGTAATATCGGGGTGTGAATCACGCCACGGCCACTCCCGAACGCCGGCGTCTACGCGCCGATGCCGCCCGTAACCATCAGCGGATTCTGCTCGCGGCCAGAGGCCTGTTCGCCGAGCGCGGCCTCGAGGTCACCCTGGACGATGTCGCGGAGGCCGCCGGGGTCGGCGTGGGCACGGTCTATCGCCGCTTCGCCAACAAGCAGGAACTGATCGCGGAGGTTTTCGACCAGACCGTCAACGAGATGGCCGAGGCCACCGAGACCGCCTACGCCGATCCCGACCCCTGGCACGGCCTGGCGCAGCTGTTCGAATGGTCGTGTGAACACATGGCGGGCAATCGCGGCTTCGGCGAGGTGATGCTCGAGTTGCCCGACGCCATGGAGCGTTTCGCCTCCGTGCGCGATCGGATCAAGCCGATGGTGACCCGCCTCATCGACAAGGCCGCAGCCGAGGGCGTGGTGCGTCCGGGCATCGCGGCCTCCGACTTCTTCGCGATGATCCACATGGTCGAGGCCATCGCGGGCTTCTCCAAGCCGGTGAATCCGGATGTCTGGCGGCGATACATGGGAATCGTCCTCGACGGCGTACGTGCCGACCACCTCCCCCGGGTCCCGCTCGAGGTCCCCCCGCTCGACGATGCCGACGTGGATCAGGCGAAGGCGGCGGTATTCGCCTGCCGCAAAAGGTGATCCACTCGGCCGCTCCCGACATCCCGCCACAGTATCCACGCCCGCACCCTCGAGGTAAGCGCTCAGCTCCGATCGATCGAGTGTGATCCGACACGTCCGACGCCCGACGAGGGCTGGCGCACAGTGAACACATGTCCTAAAGTTGGACGCATGACCAATTCGTGGGTGAACTGGGCCGGCGATCAACGATGCACGCCGGCCACCTACGCCGCTCCTCGCACACGCGACGACATCGCCGAACTACTCGCCCGCGCCGAGGCCGACGGCCATACGGTGCGGGTGGTGGGAGCCGGGCATTCGTTCACCGACACGGTACTCACCGACGGGACCCTGCTGAACCTGTCGCAACTCGATCGGATCCTGCGAGTCGACCGGAACACCGGCCTGGCCCGCGTCGAGGCCGGCGCGACCCTCAACGCGCTGAGCACCGCCCTGCATCCGCTGGGCCTGGCCTTCCCAAACCTGGGCGATATCGATGTGCAGTCGATCGCGGGCGCCACCGCGACCGCCACCCACGGCACCGGCGCGACCCTGCAGAACATCTCCGCCGCACTGCATTCGGTGGAACTGATGCTGGCCGACGGCAGCATCGTCGAACTCGACGAGCACAGCGATCCCGACGGCTGGCGCGCGGCCCGGGTGAGTATCGGCGCCCTCGGCGTCGTCACCGCGGTAACCCTGCAACTGGTGCCCTCATTCGTTCTCGAGGGTGTGGAACGCCCGATCCCGGTGGACGATGTTCTCGCGAATCTCGACGAATTCGTCGACGGTAACGAACATTTCGAGTTCTACGTCTTCGCGCACAGCCCGCTGGCGATGACCAAACGTAACAACCGCGTCGAACTCCCCGAGCAGCCGCGCCCCAAGGCCGTCGATTGGTTCGCCGACATCCTGATGACAAATCACACCTTCGACGCGCTGTGCCGGCTGGCACGGGTGCGGCCCGCGCTGATCCCGTGGATCCACCGCGGCGCGGCCTATGCCGGCAGCTACCGCCGCCAGGTCGATCGATCCCATCGAGTCTTCGCCTCCCCCAGGCTGATTCGCTTCACCGAGATGGAATACGCGATCCCGCGCGAATACGCCGTCGCGGCGATCCGCGAGATCAAAGAGGTCGGGCAGCGATTCGATTCGCCCATGCCCACCGAGGTGCGGTTCGTCGCGCCCGACGATGCCTTCCTGTCCCCCGCCGGCGGCCGCGACACCTGCTATATCGCCGTACACCAGTATCGCGGAATGGACTACGAACCGTATTTCCGTGCGTGCGAGGCGATTTTCGATCGCTATCACGGCCGCCCGCACTGGGGGAAGCGGCATTTCCAGACCGCCGAGACACTGCGTGGCCGCTACCCCGAGTGGGATCGGTTCCAGGACGTCCGCCGACGGCTGGACCCGAAGGGCCGGTTCACCAACGCCTACCTGGAGCGAGTGCTCGGCTCCGTCACCTAGTACGAAATACGGTGCCGGCAGCGCTATTTCGCGCGAGCCGTGCGGCCCCGGTCGACGAGCCGCAGCTCCAGCGCCACCGGTATCGCCTCGACCTGCAGGGCCTGGCGCAATCGGCTCACCGCGTCGGTGAGGATGCGCCGGCGAAGCTCGGTGAGATCCGCATCCGGCTCGGCGGTCACCACCAGATGCAGCTCCGGTGTGCGGGCGTGGCCGGACAGACTCGCCTGTGCCGAACGCACCTCGGCATAGGATTCGATATCGGCGACCACCGGAGCCGCCGCGATATTCGAATCCAGCAGTGTCTCACCGGAATTGCCGACCGTGCCGATATGCCAGCGGATTCTGCCGGGCAGACGCGCGAACTGCGCCGCCAGCCATCGCAGCGCGGCCAGTGCCACGATCACCGCACCCGCCACCACCGCCACGAACACCCACGGCGAGGGTTCGGCGGTACCCGGAACCAGCGGGGCTTCGCGGTCCACCCAATTCAGCTCACCGGCGTAGGCCGCGATCGCATAGGCACCGGCAAGCAGCGCCAGCACACCGATCACAGCGAGCAGCACCCGATTCAGCCGAGCCGGACGATTGGCAGAACCCTTCACGATGCCTCCTGTGACTTGCGGGACGACTTGCGGGACGCTGCCTCCCGGTCCGGATCAGGCTGCTTACCGGTCCGCAGGCGCGTACTCACCGGGGGCGCCACCAAGGGCGCTATCCGGGCGAGCCGGTCGGACACGGCGGTGTCCACCGTCTGCTCGAGATCCGAGTGATCGGGGTGGGCGGCGCGACCGGAGACGCGAATCTGCTTGCGGGTCCGGCGAACTCGCGCCCCTTCCAGCCCGGCGACGGAGGCGGCCCCATCCTCGAGGGCACCGTCGAGGCTGCGGCGTGCGATACCGGCGGTCATTCCCTCCTCCGGTTCCAGCGCGACCACGACCCGGCGACCGGGCCACAGCGCCACCAGTAGCAGGACCGCGCCGACCACCGCCGCGCCGATACCGGCCCCCAGCACCCAGCTGCTGTGCCAGACAGTGCCGTGCAACCGGGTCGCGATACTGTCGTAGGACACGAGTTCCCTGCTGTGGGTGAGATTCTGGATCAGCGAGACGGCGACGGCGACGGCCGCGGCGAGTAGCACGAGAGCCACCACCACGGCCGGCGCGACTCGCCGCGGCCGCCGATTCATCGCACGCTCCGGGCCGCCTCGACCGGATTCACCAGTTCGCTCACATCGACATCCACCCGCGGTACCACCAATCCGGACAGTTCGTGCGTGCGCCGCATCAGGTGCGCGCGGCAGGCATCGGTCACCGCGGCCACGGGCATCGGATAGACGATCGGCACCCGGACCCGCAGCACCGCGGAATCGCCGGCCACTCGCGCGGATACCTCCGGTGTGCCGGCCACGCCGTCCACCTCACAGGCGGCACGCGCGGCCAGCCTGCGCACCGCGCGCTCGGATACCGTTGTGCGACCGCGGAATTCGGCCGCGCTGAGGACCGAGCGCGAGGACGGCGCCGCCGGTGCGGGCGATGCGCCCTCCGGCAGGCTCACTTGCGTCCCCGATCCTGCGCGGACCGGATCAGGCCGGACAGATCGACATGTCCGTCGAGCCAGCGACCGATCACCAGACCCAGCGCACCGAAGATGAGCACCACCGCGAAAGCCCCGATACCGCCGAACGCGGCGGCGAAGCCCAGCGCGAGCCCGACGATCAGGCAGAGCGTTGTGGCATTCATATCGCTCACTGCACCCGGTCGCGGGTCGGCGGCTGTTCCTCGTCCTCTTCGATGAAGACGTCATTGACGTTGATGTTGACCTCGACCACCTCGAGCCCGGTCATCTGCTCGATCGCGGTGATCACATTGCGTCGCACGGCGCGCGCGAGTTCGGCGATGGAGACACCGTATTCGACGACGAGCTCGAGATCGACCGCCGTCTGGGTCTCCCCGACCTCGACCGAAACCCCTTGTCCCACACTGGCCGATGCGCCCGGAATGCGATCGCGGAACGCCCCGAACGCGCGCGACGCGCCACCGCCGAGGTTGTGCACGCCGCGCACCTCCCGGGCGGCCAGGCCGGCGATCTTCTGCACCACGGCATCGGCGATGGTGGTGGTGCCCTGATCGCTCGCCAGGGCACTGGGCGCCGCCGACCGGGGCCTGGTCGCGGGCGCGGTGTCCTTGCCCTTCTCGGCCACCGTCTCGGTGTTCCCAGCGGACTTACCGGCTGTTGTGCTTGTCATGATTGCCTCCGATTCCCTTGCGGTACAGCGGTCAATGAACGTTCACTGCTACGACACCGCGGGGCGCGGATCGTCACGGGCGGCGGTGTCGAAGACTTCCGCATCGAGATCGGTGACCACGATGCGCAATCTCGCGGCGGCCCACGGGGTCGATGTCAGAAGTTCACTCAATGACGCGGCGAGGTGGTCCAGCAACGGCGGAAGCGGTAGAGCTGTGGCCGTGACGCGCACCTCGACCGTGTCGGCCGCGACGTCGACGGCCGAGCGCGGGCCCAGCCGCGGGACCCAGTCTGCGAGCGCGACGCCCGCCGGGACGGTGGGCCGCAGCCCCGCCACAGCATTGATCGCGCTCACGATCTCGTCGATCAACTCGTCCGCTGTCACAGTTCTCCCGGTTGTATGTCCAGAATCGACACCGACACCGCGTCGACGACCATTCCGGTCTGCTCGGTGACCATTCCGGCCACCGCCCGCTGCACCGCCTGCCCGACCTCGGCCACCTGCCATCCACTCGCTACTGCCAGGTCCACGTGCACCTTCAGCCAGCCACCGCTGTGGCGCACGCGCACGCCCGCCGACGGTGCCACGTCCCGGCCACCCCACCATTGCCGCCCACTGCGGGCGAGATGGCCGAGCAATCCGAGAACCCCGGGTTCGAGGTACGCGACACCGGGCACAGCGGCCGCGGCATGTGCCGCTACCACTGCGATTACCTCATCGGAGGCGATATATTCGGCCGGGGCCGGAATTCCGGCGGACACCGACGTCATGGTTCCTCCCGGTAGATATCCACCACCGCGATATCGAGTCGGTCGAGCATAAGCCCGATACGCGCGGAGACCGTCGCCCGGACGCGCTCGCGCACCAGCGGAACAACCCGTTCGACCTCGGTGTCACCGTGGCGCACCGCGATCGACAACGAGACCGAGAGCGTGTGCCGATCGTCGGCATCGGGCCCATGGTCGGTGATGTCGCAACTGCGCGCCCGCACCCCGGGCACCGTGTCGGCGGCATAGCGCAGGACCACCGCGATCGCCTGTTCACTGACGTCGATCGACCCCGAATTCGGCGTCGCCAGGCGCACCATATGCCCGCGCCGCACCTCCGCGCGCACCGCCGACATGATCCGCTGGGTCATCGCCGGCGGCGCCGGATCCGGTTCGTCGATCAGTTCACGGGTCGCGGCACGCAAGACGAGCAGACTCTCGCGGGCGGCAGCGCAGTGCAGGCAGCCCACCTCGTGATCGTCGCCGCCGCCGGATTCGACCGCGTCCAGCCGCTCCCACACCTGGTCGACGTTGCGGCCGCAGGGCAGCGTGTAGTCGCTGTCGGTCATCTCCTTCAGCGCCACGGCTGCATCACCTCCGCCAACTGTGCGCGTGCCCGGGCGATTCGCCCCCGGACCGCGGTGGTGTTCGCGCCCACGATCTCGGCGATCTCCTCATAGGATTGCCCGTGTACCTCTCGTAGCAACCAACATGCGCGTTGTTCGGGTGTGAGCCGCTGCAATGCCGCGGTCAGGGCGGCCAGCTGACTGCTGACCTGCGCTGCGTGTTCCGGCCGCGTGCTGCGCTGCGGCGATTCGGTGCTGTCGGGATCCACATCTGCGCGGGCCGGCCGCGCACGCAGGACATTGAGACACCGATTGGTGGTCATCCGGTACAGCCAACCGGCGAACGCGCCGTCGTCCCGCAGCTGCCCGATACGCCGCCACGCGGTGAGGAACACCTCCTGGGTGACGTCCTCGGCCTCGGCGCGGTCGGCCAGCATCGTCGACGCCAGCCGGAACATACGCCCCTGATAGCGCAGCACCAGCTGCTCGTAGGCCCCGGTATCGCCGTCGCGTGCGCGCCCGGCGAGGGTGGCATCATCCAACGCCGCCTCGGGTGCCGTTGCCGACTCGGCCACCGCGCACCTCCTCCGCTGCTCTGATCGATGGACACCGGCCGGCGGGATTGCTCACGTTGGATTATGCGTGATCGTCGTCTCTCGCGGAGTCGACCGACGCGATGTGTTCGTCGCGGCCGCTACTCGTTCACCAGCCGCAGCGCGGGCGACGCCACACTCCGACGATCGACCAGCCACACCTGCACACTCTGATCGATCGCGGGACTGAGGGTTTCGATCTCGACCTCCACATCGCCGCGCTGTGGATGGGCGACCTCCAGCGCACCGGAGCGAAATTCGGTGACCCGGTGCTCACGCCAGCGGCAGGCGAATTCCGGAAACCGCTGCAGGGACTCGACCAGTGCGGTCAGGCGCTCGTCGTCGGGCCACTGACTTCGAGCGGCCCGCAGCGCCGACACCATCATCGCGGCGGCCCGGGGCCAGTCCCGCCATCGCTGCGGAGCCTCCGGATGCGCGAAGAAGTAGGTAGCGAGATTGCCCTCGGCGACCTCGTCGAACAGCCCCAGCGGCCCGGCGAAGTCCCGCCACGCGGCATTCCAGGCCAGGACATCGAGCCAGCGGCCGACGACGAAGGCCGGGGTGGGATGCACGGCATCCAGGACCGCCTGCACGGTTTCGGTGACCCGCTCCCGGGCCTGCCCCGCGGAGGGACAGTCGCGGCCCTGCTCCATACTGATCGCGAGCTTGCCGAAATGATGCCGTTCGACCTCGTTGAGCCGCAGCGCCTCGGAGAGCGCACCGAGCACCCCCATCGACGGATTGGTGTCGCGGCCCTGTTCCAGGCGCGCGAGATAGTCGACGCTCACCCCGGCCAGCGCCGCGACCTCCTCGCGTCGCAGCCCGGGAGTGCGGCGGCGGCGCCCGGCCGGCAGCCCGACTTCCTCGGGCTGCAACTGCGCGCGCCGGGCAATGAGAAAATCGGCGAATTCCGAACGTGCCACGCCACCATCCTGTACCTATCCGGGGCCCGTTATCCGCGCCCTGACAGTCCCAGGATAACGGCGGTGTGGCTAACCGGACCACGGTCCGTAAAGATTGTGGACATGACCACTTCCGAGCAGAGCACTCTGGCCACCGGTTCCTGGAACCTCGACGCCGCCCATTCCTCCGTGAACTTCACCGTGCGTCACCTGGGTATTTCCAAGGTCCGCGGCCGGTTCAACAACTTCGAGACCGGCTTCGTGGTGGATGCGAACGGCGCGGCCACCATCGAGGCCACCGTTCACCTCGATTCCTTCGACACCGGCAACTCGATGCGCGACGACCACGTCCGCAGCGCGGAGTTGCTCAATGTGAGCGAAATCCCCACCCTGCATTTCAAGGCCGTCGAGCCGGTACAGATCGCCGCGGAATTCGAGGTCACCGGTGAGGTGACCCTCGGCGGCGTCACCAAGGAGATCACCCTCGACGTCGAGTGGGGCGGCGTCCAGCAGTTCCAGGACGGCACCAACCACGCCGGATTCAGCGCGACCGGCACCTTCAAGCGCAGTGACTTCGCCGTCGCCCCGGCCCTGCCGGCCGCCATGCTCAGCGACAAGATCGCCATCGAGCTGGACATCCAGCTCGTCGAGCCGCAGGCCTGAGCCACCCACAGCCCACCTCGGAAACCGGTTCGCCGTGAGGCAGACCGATCGGAATTGTGCCCGCCGGTCCGGATTCCCGGACCGGCTGTGGCATATCCGGACCTCTCAGGGCAGCAGTCCCCAGCGCCGCGCCCGTGCCACCGCCTCGTGCCGGGTATGCGCCTCGAGTTTGGTCATGGCACCGCGCAGATAGCTCTTCACGGTTTCCGGGCGCAGCGAAAGCCGCTGGGCCGCTTCGATATTGGTACATCCCAGGGCGACGTAGGACAGTACATCCAACTCTCGCGGCGACAACGCCGGCGCGGAATCGGTGGCATCCGCGGCACCCATCAGCCGCACGAGCGTGTCCGAGACCGCCCACAGGCGACGGCGCGCCTCGGCATCGGTGAGCGTCTGCGCGATGCCGCGCACCTCCGCGTGCAGATCCCGGAGTTGTTCGGTGACAACAGCATCCGGCACGCCCGCCCCGGTGTCCCGCGGCGGAACGACCGACCGCAGCCGCAGCCGCCGATCCACCTCGTCGCGCACCGTCAGTTCCTCGGCCAGCCGGCGGCTCGACCGAAGCACCAGTTCCGCGACCCGGCCACCGATCGGACCGGCCTCCCGGCTGGCGACGTAGAGCACCGCGCGGGAATTGCCGTCCACCACGACCGGTACCCCGACCACCGCACGCAATCCCTCCGTCGACACCGGCGCGTCGTAATCGTGGGTGATGGTGAGCGCCGCCCGATAGTCCGCGACCGAGGTCGGACGCCGGCTCGCGACCGCCGCGCCGCCCACCCCCGACGTCGGTGACACGATCAGCCCGCGCATGGCGACGGTGCGGGTACCGAAGAACTCGCTGAGTACCAGGGCACCGTCGCGAACCTCGCCACCGAACACCACCGGCATCCCCGACAACGCCGCGACCTGCCGCAACTCGGCCCGCAACGCATCGGCGTCACGCGGGCGGAGCAGATTTCCGGCGACCATCGGGCGATACCCCTTTCCGGGGGTGGCGGGAGGGAAAGTGTGACGTGAATCCTATAGCCGTGAGCACGAGTACGGGCCGGGTCCGGCCGACCAGTTATACGCACGGGATATGGGATGCGCCGCTGCTCGGTGAGACGATCGGGGCGAATCTCGATCGCACGGTGGCCATCCACGGAGACCGGGACGCACTGGTCGACAGAGTGACCGGAGTGCGCTGGAGTTATCGGCAATTCGCCGCCGAAGTGGACGCGGTGGCGCTGGGTCTGCTCGAATCGGGGATCGGCAAGGGCGATCGGGTGGGTATCTGGTCACCCAATCGAGCCGAGTGGACGCTGGTGCAATTCGCCACCGCCCGGATCGGCGCCATCCTGGTGAACATCAACCCGGCCTATCGCAGCGAGGAATTGCGTTATGTGCTGGGGCAGGCCGGTATCCGGCTGCTGATCTCCGCGCGCGAATTCAAGACCTCGAACTATGCCGAGATCATCGACCGGGTCCGGCCCGAATGCCCCGAGCTCGAACAGGTACTCCTGTTCGACAGCGGCGAATGGGAGTCCCTGGTGGAGACCGGTCGTGCCGGAGATCCGCAGCGCTTGGCCGCGGCGGCCGCCCGGCTGTCGCCCGATGAGCCGATCAATATTCAATACACCTCGGGCACAACGGGTTTCCCCAAGGGTGCCACGCTGTCGCACCACAACATCCTCAACAACGGCTACTTCGTCGGCGAGCTGTGCGGCTATACCGAAGCCGACCGGATCTGTATTCCGGTGCCGTTCTACCACTGCTTCGGCATGGTCATGGGCAATCTCGCGGCCACCAGTCACGGTGCGGCGATGATCATTCCGGCGCCGGCGTTCGATCCGCGGGCCACGCTCGCCGCCGTCGCCGAGGAACGCTGCACCTCGCTCTACGGAGTCCCGACGATGTTCATCGCCGAACTCGCCGAACCGGATATCCATGCCTACGACCTGTCCGCGCTGCGCACCGGCATCATGGCCGGGTCGCCCTGCCCGGTCGAAGTGATGAAGCAGGTCATCGAGCGGATGGGGATGACCGAGGTGTCGATCTGCTACGGCATGACCGAGACTTCGCCGGTGTCGACCCAGACCCGGCGCGACGACACCCTCGCCCAGCGCACCGCCACCGTCGGCCGGGTGGGCCCGCATCTCGAGATCAAGGTCGTCGATCCGGAGACCGGGCTGACCGTGCCACGCGGTGAACCCGGTGAGCTGTGCACCCGGGGCTATTCGGTCATGCTCGGCTACTGGGACGATCCGGACAAGACGGCGGAGGCGATCGACGCCGGGCGCTGGATGCACACCGGCGACCTCGCGACCATGGACGACGACGGCTACGTCGCGATCACCGGGCGGATCAAGGACATGGTCATCCGCGGCGGCGAGAACATCTACCCGCGTGAGATCGAGGAATTCCTCTACACCCACCCCGATGTCCTGGACGCGCAGGTCGTGGGCATTCCGGATCCGAATTACGGCGAGGAACTCGTGGCGTGGATCCGGATGCGCGAGGGCGCGGCGCCCCTCGACGCCGCGGCGGTGGCGCGATTCTGCACCGGCAGGCTCGCGCATTTCAAGATTCCGCGCTACGTCCACATCGTCGACGAGTTCCCGATGACGGTGACCGGCAAGGTACGCAAGGTCGATATCCGCACCACCTCGGTACGCCTGTTCGGCATGCCGGAGCCCGATCAGCAGCAGAGGAGAGTTCAGTCGTGACATCCAATACCGACTTGTACCGCGCGGCACGAGATCAGCTGGTCGAGTCGGCGTCCGATTACGACACCGCGGTGCGGACCTTCGAGTGGCCCCGGCTGACCGGCGCCTTCAACTGGGCCCTCGACTGGTTCGATGTCATCGCGCGCGGCAACGATCGCACCGCGTTGTGGATCCTCGAGGAGGACGGCCGCGAGCAGCGGGTGAGCTTCGACGAGATGGCCCAGCGCTCGGACCGGGTCGCCACCTGGCTGGCCGGACTCGGTGTGCGCCAGGGTGATCGCGTGATCCTGATGCTCGGCAACCAGGTCGAGCTGTGGGAGTCGATGCTGGCGGTGGCCAAACTGGGAGCGGTGGTCATGCCCACCACGGGCGCTCTCGGACCGGATGACCTGATCGACCGGATCACCAGGGGCGCAGTATGTTTCGTCATCACCAACACCGGTGATACCGCGAAGTTCACCGAGGTGCCGGGCGATTACCGGCGGATCGCGGTCGGCGAATCGGTCGAGGGCTGGCACAACTACGCGGATGCGGCCGCGGTGACATCGGCGGGCCCCTTCCCCACCGTGACCCAGGTGACCGACGAGCTGCTGGTGTACTTCACCTCGGGAACCACAAGTAAGCCGAAAATGGTGCAGCACAACCAGATCAGCTATCCGGTCGGCCATCTGAGCACCATGTACTGGATCGGGGTGCGCCCCGGCGACACCCACCTGGCGATCAGCGCTCCCGGCTGGGCGAAACACGCTTGGAGTTGCTTCTTCGCGCCGTGGATCGCCGAGGCCACGATCTTCGTCTACAACTACGGCCGATTCGACGCCGAGGCACTCCTGAACCAGCTGCGCCGTGCCGGAGTCAATACCTTCTGCGCCCCACCCACGGTGTGGCGCATGCTGATTCAGGCCGATCTCGGCGAACGTCCCGCCGGCCTGCGGGAAATTCTCGGCGCCGGCGAACCGCTCAACCCCGATGTCATCGCACGGGTGGAAACCGCATGGGGGCTGACCATCCGGGACGGATTCGGCCAGACCGAAACCACCCTGCAGATCGCCAACACTCCCGGACAGCCGGTCAAGGCGGGATCCATGGGCCGCCCGATGCCGGGTGTCCCGGTGGCACTGATCGACCCGGTCACCGGCGAACCCGCCGACGAGGGTGAGATCTGTCTGGACCTGAGCGCGCATCCAGTCAACCTGATGACCGGTTATCTGCAAGACCCGCAACGCAATGCACAGGTGATGGCGGGCGGCTATTACCACACCGGCGATGTGGCAGCGCGCGACGAGGACGGCTACATCACCTATATCGGCCGCACCGACGATGTCTTCAAATCCTCCGATTACAAGGTTTCCCCCTTCGAACTCGAGAGTGTGCTGATCGAACATCCCGCGGTGGTGGAGGCCGCGGTCGTCCCGCAGCCCGACGACACCCGCCTGTCGGTCCCAAAGGCCTATGTGACTCTGGCAGCCGGATGGCAACCCAATAGCGAAACCGCCAGGACCATCTTCGAATACGCCCGCGATCATCTGGCGCCGTATCTGCGCGTGCGGCGGATCGAGTTCACCGACCTGCCGAAAACCATCTCGGGCAAGATCCGCCGCGTCGAACTGCGACAGCGCGAGGACGCCGCGCACGCCGCGGGAACCACCCTGCCGGGCGAATTCCGTTACGAGGAAGTCCTGGCCGGTACCGCCAGATAGCCGATCGCTGATATTGCCCATCGGTTGCTCATGTGCACAATTGCGCCACATGTCGCTCGCGACGATGATGCTCCGCTACTGAACCGATGATTAGTTTGGCTGAAAGATGCGACGGGTACAGAGTTCTCGCACAAGATCCCCGTCACCGCCAAAATGTGAAAATGGCACATTTGCCCGCATGTGGCGCGTTCAGCGCTGGCCGGTCTGTGACAGCGTGACAAGACTGACAAAGTACGCGCAGCGCGGACCGGATGTGTAGCTACGACAGATGGGAGAGCACCTTGTTGTACACCTTCGAAAGCGCCACCCAGTACGTCATTGCGGAACTGGAGGCAAAGGGCACGGCAACCCGCGAGGACTTCGACGTACCCGCCATCGTCGCCACGTCCCACGCCATTGCCGAGAGCTGGGACCTCGAGGTCCTGGACCGGCATACGTTCTGGAGTATCGCAGCGAGCAATCTGCGGGCATAGTGACCGCAAACTCGCTCGATCACCGACCCGGGCGCGGGCCCAGTTGCCCACGCCCAGGTCGGTGATCGAGCAAATCCCGTGAATCCGGGCGGAATCTAGGCCTGACAGCCGGCCGGCCCCGCCGACCGTGAATGCGCCACCATCGACCAGCGCCGCGCCGCCCGCCGCATTGATCCGGCGTCGGCGTATCCGAGTAGTTCGGCCTGTCGTTCCCGGCCCACCGGACCCGCGGCCGCCGCCCGTGCCAGCCGGGCCCGATCCAATTCCTGACGCCAGGTGGTGCCGGACTCCGCCAGCCGCCGTTGCAGCGTTCGCGGGCTGATCACCAGCCGCCGCGCCACCTGGTCGAGCGAAACCTCACCCTCGGAGAACGCCTCCGCCAACGCCCTCGCCACCCGTTCCGGCCAGGCCGATACCAGCGGCGGTGGCGGCGGCAGTGCCGCGGCGAGGGGCCGCAGCACATCGGCGAGCACCGGATCGGCCGTGATCAGCGGAAGTTCCATATCCGTGGATTGGAAGGTCATCGAATCCACATAGCAATCGAATTCCAACTCCGCCGCGCCGAACACCTCCTTGAACGCGTCCAGGCTGCGCGGTGCGGGCTGCCGCAGCGTCACCCGCACCGGGTCCAGCGACGTGGCCACGACCCGGCGGGTGCGAGTGAGCACCGCGACCAGTCCCCACATCTGCACCAATTCGCGGCCGCGCCCCTCACCCTCGATCATGTCCAGATAGAGCGTGGTCTCCGTCGCGTTGTCCACCACCAGATCGAACCGGTGGTTGGTCGTCACCGCGCTGACGTAGGGTCCACACGTCGCCAGCCCGGCGCCGACGGTCGGCGCGCTGGCGAACAGATAGTCGTAGAGCCGCGTGGCGGCCAATTGATATCTGCTGGCCACATGCAGGGCCACATCCGGATCATCCAGCCATTTCTCGCCGAGTTCCCATAACCGGGAGAAGACCCGGGCCGGTACGTGAACGCCTTCTCCGGCAAGCGTCCATTCGGGTAGTTCACATTCACGCAGCAGTCGATCTCGGTCGATCCCGGCATCCGACATCTGCGAGATCACGAAACGATGCAGCATAGTTTGGTCGGTAGCCATGTCCCTCCTGCTTCATTCGCGTCCCCGAACACGTTGTGGGAAACGCTAATCACTGGGACCCGCGTTTCAACCTATATTCACTCCGATTGTGGCCGTCGGCACGTCGGCTGAATAGATAGATCCAGGTCACCCGGTTCCCGATCCCGAATTGTGACCAAAGATCGGGCGTCCGATTCGTTCAAGACACACGGCGCGGTACCGATCTACCGTTGCGGCATGGCACCTGAACTCAATGCAATCGGCGTGGTCGTCTCCGATCTGACGGCCGCACTCGCCTTCTACCGGCGACTCGGAGTGGAATTCGGCGACATCGTCGGCGGCGGCCATGTCGAGGCCGCGCTGCCCGGCGGATTCCGGCTCATGCTCGACAGCGAGGACAACATCGCCGCCGACGCCGGTCCCGGCCACGAGTGGAATGCCGCGGGCGGGCGGATCGGACTCGCCTTCGGCTGCGCGTCACCCGCCGAGGTCGACGCGGTATTCGCCGATCTGGTCGCGGCCGGATATCACGGTGAGACGAAACCCTTCGACGCCGTATGGGGGCAGCGGTACGCCACCGTGCACGATCCCGACGGCAACGGCATCGATCTCTACGCCCCGCTGAACTGAATTCCGCCGGGCCGGATCCCGGTGGCCGACTACCCGGCCGTACCGATCACGCGTCCGGGAGACCGGCCCGTCAGCGCGCGGATATCGCGGTTCATATGGGCCTGGTCGGCATAGCCGGCCAGTGCCGCGGTGTCGGCGAAACCGATATCGGACCGGGCCAGCTCCAGCGCGCGGCGCATCCGCAATACCCGAGCCAGCATCTTCGGCCCGTATCCGAAGGCCGAGATCGACATCCGGTGCAGCCGCCGCGCGCCCAGCCCCAGCGCGTCGGCGGTGGCCCCGACCGAGGCACCGGCGTCCAGTCGCCGCACGATCTGGGTCAGCAGCGGATCCGGCGGACCGGCGGCGACCGCGCACCGGTAGGCGATCTCCTCCAGGCCGGCCGCCGGATCCGGCGCCGCGGCCAGCAGGTCCGCCATGCGACGCGCTTGCCGGGCCGGCCACAGTTGTGCCAGCTCGACCCGGCGATCGATCAGTTCGGATGCCGTCACCCCGAGCAGCGCGGGCGCGGTCCCCGGCGCGAACCGGATGCCGTACACGGCCGTATCCGGTCCGGCCGAGGTGTGCTGGGCGCGAGTATCGGAACCGGCGACCACCAGCCTGCCGTCGAGCCACAGCAGATCCATGCACCCGTCGGGCAGTACCGTCACCGATTCGGCGCTCCCTCGACGCCGCCACACCACCGCGTCCGCACAGGTCCGCGAGGGGCGTTCGAGGTAGGCCGAGGGCCCGCGATCGCTCACGAGTCGAGGTTATCGCCGAGCGGTGACACAATTCCGCCGAGCGCGTGATCGCGCGCACATCGAGTTGCTGGTGGTTCGCTGTTCGCCGCTAGACTGCTCGGCCGAGGCAGCGTAGACGTTCGAGATCGGATCGTGAGGCACATGCTCAAGGGTTTCAAAGACTTCCTGATGCGCGGCAATGTCATCGAATTGGCGGTCGCGGTGGTCATGGGTACCGCATTCACCCTGATCGTCACCTCGGTCACGAAGGGAATCGTGGAGCCGCTGCTGGCCGTCGTGGGCACCAACGGACAGTTGGGACTGGGCATTCAATTGGTGGCCGGCAAGCCCGCGACATTCATCGCGGTCGGTCCCATCGTGAGTGCGGGAATCAATTTCGTGATGGTCGCGGCAGTTCTTTATTTCGTGCTGATTCTGCCGATGAGCAGTCTGCAGAAACGATTTGGCAAGAAGAAGAAGTCCGAGCCGACGCAGACCGAATTGCTCGTCGAAATCCGCGATCTACTGGCCGCACAACAGACCACGAAGGCGAACGATCGGGTCACGGACACCACCGATACCCAAACCCAACGCCGGGTGGCGGCTATGGTGCACGAGCACTGAGCCGAAAGAAGCTGTGACTAGCCCTGTTTCGACCCGATGAAGTCGACGGTGGCGACCATCTGCCGGGCGAGCTGCTCGGGATCGGCGCCACCGAGATCGGTATCGGTCAGCGCGCCTTCGCGCCACAATGACGCGAAGCCGTGCACGAGCGACCAGGCCGCCAGTTCCGTCGCCGGCCGGGCATCGTCCACGACGCCCAGTTGCGCCACGCCGGAACGCAATTCAATACCCGATGTGGTCCGGGCAGCGATCAGCTCCGGATCATCGGAGCGCAGCAGATCGTGGCGGAACATCACATCGAAGTGGCCGGGGTGGCGGCGGGCGAAGCCGATATAGGCCACCGCCATCTCACGGAAATCATCACGCGCTGCGTGCAATTCGACGGCGAGCAATTCGAAACCGCGGATCGCGAGTGCGGTCAGCAACCCCTGCCGATTTCCGAAATGATGTGCGGGTGCGGCATGCGATACCCCGGCACGCAGGGCCAGCGCCCGCAACGAGACGGTGTCGACGCCCTCGGCGGCGATCTGTTCGGCCGCCGCCCGCAGCAGCGTCTCACGCAGATCCCCGTGGTGATATCCGCTCTTGTTCACCCCTCGATCGTGGCCCAGCACCGTGGGTCACGTCCACCAACACGCCAGCGCGCACCTCGCAGAACGACAGCCACCTATCAACGAGCCCTCGCCCAGCCGGCCGGAGTCGATTGGGCCGCCGGCGGCGCGGCCGTGACGGCGGCGGTCGATGCCCTGCGTCCGGCGCTGAACGCGGACTCCGCAGTTGGTACCGGCTCACTCAAAAATGTAACATGTTCTAGTAGCTGCCCGGCGAGTGACAGATAGCGAACTCGGCAGAACATCAACGACGAGACAACATCGGATATCTGTCGGAACTACCGTCCTCACCTGTAGTAATAAGAGAACACGCAGCGTCGTCCAGCATGCTCCATGTGGCGCACATTGGCGAACCTGTATTTACTTGTTGCCGGTCGAGCGACTAGTCTGGCGCGGATACCGATCAGAAAGGACTTCGGATGAAGCTCGAGAATGCGGTCGCCGTCGTCACCGGTGGCGCGTCGGGTCTGGGCCTGGCCACGGTGAAGGAACTGCACAGCCAGGGCGCGAAGGTGGTCATCGTCGACCTCCCGTCCTCCAACGGTGAGTCGATCGCCAAGGAGCTCGGCGACGGTGTGGTCTTCGCCGCGACCGATGTCACCAATGAGGAGCAGGTCGCCGCGGCCCTCGACGCCGCGCAGGCCCTGGGCACCCTGCGTATCGCGGTGAACTGTGCCGGTATCGGCAACGCGATCAAGACCGTCAGCAAGAAGGGCGCGTTCCCGCTGGCCGACTTCACCAAGATCATCAACGTGAACCTGATCGGCACGTTCAACGTGATCCGGCTGGCCGCCGAGCGCATCGCCGCCACCGAACTCGACGGCGAGGAGCGCGGTGTCATCATCAACACCGCTTCGGTCGCGGCCTACGACGGCCAGATCGGCCAGGCCGCCTACTCCGCGTCCAAGGGCGGCATCGTCGGCATGACGCTGCCGATCGCGCGCGATCTGGCGAGCCTGAACATCCGGGTGAACACCATCGCCCCCGGCCTGTTCCACACCCCGCTGTTCGAGAGCCTGCCCGAGGAGGCCATCCAGGCCCTCGGCGCCCAGGTCCCGCATCCGGCCCGCCTCGGCAACCCCACCGAGTACGCGGCCCTGGCCCGGCACATCGTGGAGAACCCGATGCTCAACGGCGAGACCATCCGCCTCGACGGCGCGATCCGCATGGCGCCGCGCTGATTTCGCGCAACAGACGGCAGGGCCCGGCTTCCGTGGAAGCCGGGCCCTGCCGTGTTGTCGTTCCGGGTATCAGCGCACAGGCTGCGGGTCCGGGTCCTCGACCGAATCCTGCTCGACCGAATCCCGCTGGGCCGCATCCTCGTCCGCCTTCACCGCTTCGCCGCGCGCGATCATGCCCGCCTCATCCGACAGTGTCATGTGCGGAATGAACAACGCGAGCAGGAAGGCCAGTGCCCCGGCGGGGATCAGGTACCAGAAGCCGGGCACCAGGGCGTCGACGTAGGCGCCGACGATGGCATCGTGCAGCGTGTCGGGAAGGTGTTTGACCACCGACGGAACCAGGCTGCTCGGGTCCAGGTGCGCCGCCATCACATCCGGCAGGTGTGTGCGGAACACATCGGTGAGCCCCTCGGTGAGCCGATTGGTGAAGATCGAACCGAAAATGGCCACACCGATGGCGCCGCCCATTTCGCGGAAATAGTTGTTCGCACTGGTCGCGGTGCCGATCTGATCGGGCGTCACGGCGTTCTGCACCACGAGCACGATGATCTGCATGATCAGGCCCAGTCCGGCGCCCATGACAAACAACATGGCCGAGACCAGCCACATCGAGCTCTGCGTATTCAACTGGGTCAGCCACAACATGCCGGCGACGATGATCAGCGCACCGACCGGTGGGAACACCCGGTAGCGACCGGTCTTGGTGATGATCGCCATCGATCCGATCAGTGTGATCATCATGCCGACCATCATCGGGATCAGCAGCAGACCCGATACCGAAGCCGAAGCGCCGGTGGCCATCTGGAGATAGGTCGGGATGAACGCCAGTGCGGCGAACATCGACAGGCCCACGATCAGGCCGATCGCCGAGGTGAGCACGAAGGTGCGGTTACGGAACAACCACAGCGGCAGCATCGGCTCCTGCGCCCGCGCCTCGACCGCGATGAACGCCGCGACCACCAGCACCAGGGCAACGATCATCGACACCATCACCGCCGAACCCCAGGCGTACTGCTTGCCGCCCCAGTCGGTGATCAGAATCAGCAGTGTGGTCGCCGACGACATCAGCACCACGCCCAGATAGTCGGGGCGAGTCTTGGGCCGATGACTCGGAATGCTCAGATAGCGGAAGGCGATGACCAGCGCCACGATACCGATCGGCACATTCAGCCAGAAGCACCAGCGCCAGCTGAGCTCATCGGCGAAGAAACCACCGAGCAGTGGCCCCGCGACCGAGGTGATGCCGAAGATCGCACCCATCGGGGCCATGTACTTACCGCGGTCCTTGGCCGGGACCACATCGGCGATTATGGCCTGCGCCAGGATCATCAGACCGCCTCCGCCGACTCCCTGCAGTCCGCGGAAGACCACGAACTCCCAGAAGCTCGTCGAGGCCGCCGCACCCACCGAAGCCGCGGTGAACACGGCGATCGCGAACAGGAAAAGCCAACGGCGCCCGAACATATCGCCGAACTTGCCGTAGATCGGCATCACGATGGTGGTGGCCAGCAGATAGGACGTCGCCGTCCAGGCCATATGGGAGACACCGCCGAGCTCGCCGACGATGGTCGGCATGGCGGTGCCCACGATCGTCTGGTCCAGGCTCGCCAGGAACATACCGGCGATCAAAGCGGAGAAGATCAGCCAGATTCTCTTCTGGGTCAATATGATCGGGACCGGCGGCGAATCTGCCGTCGTGGTGGTCATCAGGACTCCTCGGTGGATGGGGTGAACAATTGCGCCGCCAGCGCGCACTGTTCGTGCAGCGCGGTGACCAGGGATTTGTCCGGGTCACTGGTCAATGTGGTGGCGGCGCTCATGGTCAGCGTCGTCATCAGGCGCGCGGTGAGCAGGGCGAACTCCCGCGATACGGCCGCACCCATCCGCGCCTCGAGCAGATCTACGAACGCCGCCTCTTGCCCCGCACCCGCGGCGACAAAGCCCGCGAGTACCCGCGGTTCGGACTGCACGATCTCGGTGACCAGCGAAATCGCTTCCTTGGCTTCACTTTCGGGTACGAACGCGGAACCGTAGAGCGCCGCCAGATCGCCGATGAGAATGCCGGTCGGGCCGCCGTCGACAAACTGCCGCCTGGCCTCGGGTGTGCCGATCTCCCCGACCGGGCCGACCACGGCATCCAACTTCGTCTCGTAGTAGTTGAAGAAGGTGCGCGGAGAAACCCCGACCGCCGCGGCGATGTCATCGACGGTCGTCGCATCGAATCCGCGCTCGACCGTCAACCGCCGTGCGGCCATACAGAGGTCGATGCGGGTCCGGCGCTTCTTCTGTTCACGCAGGCCGAGCGGCGCATCGTCGTGCTGAATCGGGGACACCTCGAAAAAGTAGCACAAACTGAAATATTTCAGGAACTGCAATGTTGCGTGGATCACGATGGATCCGGGCGCTACAGCGGTTTCCGGAAGAACAGGCGGGAGATATTCGTGCCGCCGCTCCGACGCGCGCGGGTCGAGAAGACTCCCAAGATGTTTCGGCACCACGGCCTCCACGACACTGTGGCCGGCATCTGCCACGGCGAAGGTGCGCCAGTCTTCGTGGAGACCGCAGCGTGCGACAGCCACCGCGACAGCCGCGCCCGAACAACTCGAGGCCGTGGAACGTAGCTTCGGAATCGACATGCTGAATGTCCCGATACTGTCCGAGGCTTGGTGATGATCAGCGCCAGCTGTCGAAGCTGGTCGGCACCATAGCGGAGGCAAAACGCTAAAAAGCACAGCTTTCCGAGCACTCACCCTCGGTCCACGACCACGTGTGTCCCGCGCAAGACTAGTGCCTCGTCAAGCAACCTTCGGTAGGTAATCCGGTCGCCGGATCTTGGAACCGACGGCGAAGTCGCGGATCGGCCCGGCGTGCTGGTTTCGCCAGCGGATGTAGTCGCCGATCGCGGTATCTTGTTCGTCGTGGCTGCGGTGGTCGGTGCCGTTGAGCGCGAAATACCGCAGCGCGGCGAACTCGCACTCGATCCGGTTCAACCAGGAAGAATAGGTAGGTACGAACACCAACTCGACCGCGTTGGCTGCGCACCATTCCCGCACCTCACGGCGCTTGTGCACCGAGTAGTTGTCCAGAATCAGATACAAATTTCCCTGCGGCCAGCGCGCTCGCAGCGACTTGAGGAAGGCCAGGAACTCGGTCCAGCGTTTCCGGTCACGAATTCGGTAGTAGAGCTGGCCGGTCGCCAGGTCCAGCGCACCGAACATGTGCCGCACTCCCTGTGTGCGGTTGTAGGTGGCGCGCAACCGATTCGGGCGGCGCCGCGGAAACCAGCCACGGCCACCACGTGGCTGCAAGTTCAGCGGCCCGAACTCATCGACACACACCACTCGCCCGTCAGCGGGTGGATTGTCGTAGAGATCGAGGACCCGCGCCATCTTCGCTGCGAAATCCGGGTCGTTACTGGCTTTCCAGGTTTTGGTAGCCTGCCACGACACCCCGCCGGCCTTCAGGATCTGCCGAAGGGTTTCCCGGCTGATATCGACAATCTTGTTGAGAGCCAGCACATCCCGCAGCTTCGACAGGCTCCACGTCGAGAACGGCCAACCCAGGTTCAGGGGACAGCACCGGGCAATCTGACAGATCCGCTCACGCATCTTCGGATCAGTCTTGCTCGGCCTGCCCCCGCTCCATTTTGGGTCCAAAGCACCGAACCCGTGCTCGTTGAAGTCATGAATGACTTGCCGCACATAGGCTTCCGACACCTGCATCAACTTCGCGATCAACCCGACCGGCTGCCGCTGCGCGGAAGCCATCACCACGATCGCCCGCCTCGCACGCACGGGCACCTTGCTCGTCTTCGCGATCCGCGCCACCCGCTGCCCCTCCTCCGGGAACAACGGCCGCACAAACACATCCGGCTTCCGAGCCACGACACCACCTCCACCCGCAGCATCACCCGACACAGCAGCCAGAGCAAGCCGACACCCGATTACCACAGCAACCTATCCAGACGAGGCACTAGCTAGTCGCCGAACCGGAATGGCCCCGGCCAACGCGATGAAAGTGAATGTAAAATCGGTCTTTGCGTTGCAAACCGCCTGGTAAACAAGTGGTGCTCCCCGCGCACGCGGGGATGGTCCCTCACACACGCGCCAGAAGCGCCCGCAGCGGAGCTGCAAGCAACCGCTGGACGCGTTTCACCAACGATGCTCGCGCTGGCAGATTTATCAGGTGCTGCCCGGGCTGACTCACTGCTCGCGCCCAAGGCGGTCAGCGCGGCCCGATCAGCAGCGTCTGAGTGCCGCGACCCACCGGCCCCTTCTCGTCGTAGAGGCGGGACTCGGCCATTCCGATTCCGCTACGCTCGGGATAGGTGACCGCGTCCAGGCAGATCCACTCCCCGGCCGGTTCCCGGTGCAGGGTGACGGTGAGATCGGTGTTGATGAAAAGGTAACGGTCCCAATCCAATACCGCGCTCACACCGTTTCCCGAGTCGGCTGCCGCGAGCGTGCGCTCCAGCGGGCTCGGGGTCGTTCCGGCGACGATCGGATACCGCAATCGAATCCAGCACACCGCGGGACCGGGCTGCTCGAAAGAGCCGGCGACGAAACGGTATTCGATGCCGGTATGGAAGCCGACCGGCTGGGTGCTCGGGAATTCGCCGCCGGCGGGCACGGTATCGGGCCCGGGGTACGCACCGGTCGCGACCGCGTCCGCGGGGATCTCGATCTCCGGATCGGCCACCCGCAGCCGCCAGGCGTTGGCACGTAGTACCGGGCCACGCTCGGTGGCGACGGTGGCCTCGATCAGTTCGACACTGCGCCCGGGCCGGACCACCCGCGCCTGCGCCCGCAGCGGCTCGATGGGCACCGGCCCCAGGATCTCCACCGCCACCCGGCCCACCCGGAATCCGGGCCTCGGCTCGCACCGCTCGATCACATGTCCCAGCAGTGCCGACGGCGGTCCGGCGTGCTGGGCGTCCGGCGACCACGGGCCGCGGGTCAACTCGGTGGAGTGGAACAGCGACGGGTCGGCGGGATCGGGATGATAGAAGGCCTCCATGCGTCCTTACTACCGCACCGGATCAGCGCCGCCCGTAGTGGTGCCTGGTCAGCCGCCGGGCCGGACCCAGGTTTCGGTGTCGCTGCCGGATGGACAGCCCATCGGCACTGCTTCGTCAGGTTTTCGGCGGGTGCAGACGGGTGCGCAGGAATTCGAGAATCTCATCGCGGGCGATGCCGGTCGGATGGCCGTGTTCGTCGACGAAATGCGCGGTGACAATGCTGTGTGGTGTCTGCACCACATCCCGGAAGAACGGCGGCGGCTCGGCATTCGCACTGCTCCCCGGCAGCACCCGCCCGTCGAATGCCTCGCCGAGCAGGGCGCGGTAGGCGGCGAAGCGCTGACCGGTGCACCAGCGATCGTTGTCGAAACGGTAGGCCAGCACCGTCAACCCGTCGCGCTCGACGCGGTCCCGGATCGCGCGCGCGTCCTCGTCGTCGAGTTCCAGTGCGGCCGGATCGTCCAGCGGAAGCGACGGATGATTGACCACCGGCGCGATGACGGCGGGCTCCAGCGTCATGGTGAGCGCGAAGTTTCCGGTGAAACACAACCCGATCGCACCGACTCCCGGACCGCCGCATTCCCCGTGCGCCAACCGCGCGAGCCCGCGCAGCCAATGGCCGACCGGACTGCTACCCCCGCCCGCCAAGACGCGGAATTCTGCGCTCACGCAGGCGCGCCGCATCACCGCGGTTCCGTCCTCGACGGTGGGATAGGCACCGTCCACACCGAATAGCGACGGGACGTAGACGGTGAAGTCCGCATCCCGGATCCACCGCGCCAACCGCAGCACATCCGGGCTGATACCGGGCATCTCGGGCATCAGGACAACCGCCGGGCCGGAGCCGGCCACATAGACGGTTTTGACTACGCCGTCCACCTCGACCTGTCGAGATGCGAAGTCGGCGATCGAATCGTCAGCACTCATAGTCGCCAGCCTCGCCGGGCGGTGCGGCGAACACGAGAGGCCAGATCGCCATATCTCAAGGTAATCTCGCCACAGGGCCGGCGTGAGGAGGGCGACGTGAGCGCATTCCGGGTCGGGGTGCTGGCATATCCCGGCTGTTACGCGTCCGAGGTGTTCAGCGTGCCCGATCTGCTGAGCATGGCCGCCCGTATCGCCGGTCCGGGCCGGTCGGACTATGAGGTGACGGTCATCTCGCCGCGCCGCCGCGTCGTGGCATCGGGCAATGTGGCATTGACGGTCTCGCCGCTGCGCACAGTCGACGTGCTGGTCGTTCCGGGGTTCGAACTCGTCGCCGGCCCGGACCTCGATACCCGGCTCGCGTCACTGGGCCCGGAGATCGCGGCGATCCGGGCCGGGGCCGCCGCGGGCACGGCGATCGTCTCGATCTGTGTCGGCGCTTTCCTGCTCGGCCACGCCGGACTGCTCACCGGCAGACGGGCGACCACGGCCTGGCTGTTCGCCGACGAATTGGCCCGGCGCTGCCCGGATACCGACGTTCGTTCCGATCGGCTGGTTCTCACCGACGGCGGCATCACGACCACGGCCGCCTTCAGTGCCATGTACGACTTCGCGCTGGATCTGATCGCCCGGCACAGCGGCCGGGACGTGGCCCGCACGACGGCGCGAGTGGCACTGCTCGACGACGCCCGAACGTCACAAACTCCCTACGTGGATGCCCGGCTGCTGCCCCAGCCTGGAAATACGTTCTCCCGCAAGGTAATGCGCCATCTCGAGCAACACCTGACCGCGCGCTACGACCTGGCCGGGCTGGCGAGTACCTTCCACGTGAGCACCCGGACCCTGCTGCGGCGCTTCGCGAACGAGACCGGGCGCACTCCGCTGGACCATCTCCAGGCCGCTCGGGTTCGGCGGGCCCGGCACCTGCTCGAGACGACCGACCGCACCGTCACCAGTATTTGTGCCGCCGTCGGATACCGCGATCCCGGAACCTTCGCGGCGCTGTTCACCAAACACACCGGGCAGCGCCCCGGTGACTACCGCGCCACCTTCCACCGGGACCGTTCCCGGATCGACTGAGGACCGCACACGCGGCCGCCCGGTGAATTCGATGAACCCGCGTCGTCTACATCTACAGCTCGCACACCGCAGACCGGTCAGGGAGGACCTATGAGCACCAACGCATTGCCGCCCGTCGTCGATGCCGAGACCTGGCAGCGTGAACTCGACGCGCTGCGGGTCCGTGAGAAGGCCGCGACCCGTGAACTCGACGCGATCGCCGCCCGGCGGCGCCGGCTGCCGATGGTCGAGATGCCCGACTACACGCTCGACGGTGAGCGGGGCCCGGTCCGGCTGGCGGATATCTTCGACGGCAAATCCCAGTTGATCGTCTACAGCCACATGTGGTTCCCGGGCGAACAATGGCAGTGCCCCGGCTGCACCGGATTCACCTCGCAATTCACCAGACTGGAGTTCCTGGACAACTGGGATGCCCGGTTCGTCATCGTCACTCAGGGGCCCATCGACGAGGCCCTCGCGTACAAGCGGCGGGTCGGCAACAAAATGACCTGGTACTCCACCGCGAACAGCCCCTTCGGCGCCGATGTCGGCGCTGCGCCCGGCGGCGGCTTCGCGGTCAACGTCTTCCTTCGCGACGGCGACGCCGTGTACCGCACCTGGCACACCGACGGCCGCGGCACCGAACAACTCGGCCACACCTTCGCCCTGCTCGACGCACTGCCATATGGACGACAGGAGGTCTGGCAGGACTCCCCCGAAGGCTGGCCGCAATCACCCACCTACAGCCGATGGTCGGGCTCGAAGGATATCGCCGCAGCGTATGGCGAACCGGACACCGGAGCGAGGCTCAGTGGTGGAGAACCGGATGAGCGGGTAGTGCCGGGGCTTGGTGCGGGTGGGTGAACAGAGCGGTGACCAGTGCGCAGGCCACCAGGACTGCGGCGGCCACGAGTCCGGCTTCGCGCAGTGCGTTGTCCAGGCTCTCGAGACTCGGGCCGATAGCCCAGGTACCGGAGTTGATCACCGTGCTGACGATGGTGATTCCGATCAGAGAGCCGAGATTGCGGATCGTCAGGTAGATGCCCGCGCCCGGACCGGAGTGCTCCGGCGGGAGGGTCCTGGTCGCGAGGGTCGCGAGTGCGCCCCACAGGCAGGCCAGGGCGAATCCGAGAACCGCGCCGATCATCGCGTATATCAGTGCCGGGCTGGGCAATCCCATCACGGCGGTGACCGCGACGGCGGCCGCGGCCGCGGAGGCGAATCCGATCGCGGGGAAGACCGCCGGATGCGTGCGTTCGGCGACATTGCCGAAGATCGGCGACAGGATCGCGGTGACCATGGCCCCGGGCACCAGCAGCAGCGCCGCCGTTTCGACGCTGAACCCCTCCCCCGCCTGCAGGTGCAGCGCGATCACCGTCAACAGGATGTCCAGGCAAGCGGTCACGGCCAGCGTCAGCAGAATCGACACCCACCAGTTGCGATCGCGCAGTACAGCTTTCGGGATCAACGCCGCATCGCCGGTATTCGCCTGGACGACCAGGAACAATCCGAAGACGACGAGACCGCCGATCAGGACGGGACCCCAGATCGTCCAGCCGTGCTCGATCCCCCGCTGGAGCCCCAGCGCCATCAGCAGCACCCCGGTGCCGGAGAGTAGTACGCCGACCGGATCGGCCCTCGGACGCCGCAGTGGCAGCGCGGGCACCAGCGTGGCTCCCAGCGCGGTCATGATCAATCCGAACGGAACCGCGAGCAGGAACACCCAGCGCCAGCTGAAACTCATGACCAGCACAGCGCCGACGGCGGGAGCGAGCAACGCCCCGAATGCGCCGCAACCGGCCCAGAGTCCCAGCGCCGCACCACGTCTGCCCGGCGGAAAGACGCGCACGATCACCGCCATGGTCTGCGGGATGATCAGGGCTACTCCCAGACCTTGTACGGCCGTCGCCGCCACCATCACCCGGATGCCGGGCGCCACGAGGCAGGCCAGCGAACCGAGTATGAACAACGCCACACCGATGAGATAGATGTTCCTGGGCCCGAAGCGATCACCGAGCCGGCCGCTGAACACCAGCGGAACCGTCGCGCACAGCAGCGCGGCGGTGGACAGCCAGCTCAACTCGGCGACGCCGGCATAGAGGTCGCGCTGAATCGATGGCATGGTGGTGCTCGAGACCGCGGACGGCACCAGTAGCGCGGCGAAAAATGCGAACGCCATCGCACAGGCGGCCGGCCAGGCATTGCGCATCGGCGCCATGGGCCGGAGACCGGGTGCGGCCCAGCCCTGCTGTGGCACAACGGGAGGGCCGAAGTGCTGGGGCGCTCCCCAGCCCGGATGCGGCGCGGAGGCGAGCTGGAACGGGGGCGACGTGGCCACCGGCGCGGACACCGCGTGCAGCGCCGCGGCAGCGAATTCTCCGGTATTGGCGAAACGTTCGGCCGGATTCTTCGCCATCGCCCGCGCGATGACGGCGTTCAGTTGCGGGTGCACATCCGGGCGCACCAGCGGCGGAACGGGTTTGGCCAGATGTCCGGCAACCACCTGGCCCGGGTCCGTACCGGCGAACGGAGCCTGGCCGGCGAGCAATGCGAACAGCGTGCAGGCCAGCGAATACTGATCCGACCGATGATCGACCTGCACGCCGGAAAGTTGTTCCGGTGAGGCGTAAGCCAGTGTCGCGGTGAAGGTCCCGGTCGAGGTCAACTGGGTGTTGGCGGTGAGCAGGCGCGCGATACCGAAATCCGTCAGCACCGCGCGCTCCACCCGTCCCGCCTGCGCCGACGTCAGCAGAATATTCGCGGCTTCACATCCCGGTGCAGTACGCCCCGGCTGTGCGCGTAATCCAGCGCCGCCGCGACCTCCCCGATAATCCGGACGGCGCGCTCGACGCTCACCGCGGCCGGATCGAGCCGGCTGGTATCGAACCCTTCGACGAATTGCATTGCCAGCCAGGGCTGCCCGTTCTCGACCCCCCGGTCGTGGACCGCCACGATCCCCGGGTGATCCAGCCGCGCGACGATATCGGCCTCGCGGTCGAACCGCGCCCGCAATTCCGGATCGGCCGACACATCCTGATTCAGCAACTTGATGGCCACCACCCGGGGCAATCGCGGATGCCGGGCCCGGTACACCGACCCCATCCCGCCCTGCCCGAGCACACCCTCGATCGCATACCCCGCCAGCATCCCGCCATGCGAAGAGTCCACGCCTACCCCCCGAGCTCATTTCCGCGACGGGCCGTGATCGTCCGCCGGACGGTCCGATAATAGGTGCGCGGCCGGACGCGGTCGAACCGATCACTGGATACAGTCCCGCATCCGGCACTCCCGGCACGGATTCGCGACAGCGTGGCACCGTCGCCCGGACGCCGTCGGCCATGTGGAGCCGGACGGCTACGTCGGAACTACAACAGCGGTGTGCTCTGTGCGTCCCCTTCGGCCCGCACCGCGTCCTCGAACCCCGACTCGTACTCCTCGCTGTAGAGCAGTGAGCAACCGCGGATGGCGTCCAGCAGGTCCTCCAGCAGGTCGAGGGAGGGACGGGCCGGATCGAGGCGGCAGATGCGGAACTCGTCGGTGAGCGCGGTCAGGCCCTCCTCATCGAGTTCCTCTCCGCGCATACGTCTTTCGATCGCCTCGGCCGCTTCCACGATCCGGGCCGGATTGCGGATCCGGCCACCGGCGGCGGCGAGGGCGTCGGCGATCAGGTCGACGACCACCTCGGTGGGGCTCTCCCCGGCGGTCAGCCGCTCCAGCACCAAGGTCGGCGTCTCCACCTGGAACGCCTCGAGGTTGTCCGCTTCCGCGACCACGTGCACCGGATGCACCTCGGCTACCTCGGCCGCGACCTGGGCGGCGAGGTAGAGCCAGCGTGCGGCGGCGACCGCGGCGGCGGCCGGGTCGATATCGGTGAACAGGTCGATGGAGGCGAGCGGGTCGGCGTGCAACAGCGAATCGGCCGCGTGCACCTGCACCGGCGAGATATCGGCCCGGGACAGCTCGACCGCCTGCCGGGCCCGCCCCGACAGATCGCCCAGCTCCGCCGCGTCGATCGCCGCCTGCTCTGTTCGCACTTCGCTCACCAGCAGATCCACCAGCTTCGCATCACCGATCAGATGCGCGATTCGCCCGATCCGATGCGCCGCCTCCTCGACCACGCTGTACGACACCATCATCACGCCGTCCCCGTCCGGCAGATTCGGATCCCGCACGGCCCCCGCCACCTCATGGAACCGGTTGCGCTCTTCTGCTCGATGCCACGCCACCGTGTCGGGCACCTCGGGATCGCCCGCCGCGGACGCAGGATGGGTGTACGTCCGCCATTGATACTCCGACAGTTTGGTCAACGCCGCCGCCAGCGCGAGCGCGACCTCCGGCTCGACCGTCCCGGGCAGAGTGGTGATGGTCTGGGCCATGTCTCCCCGGCCGGTCGCCCAGCTCGCGACAAGTGCACCGGACCCCGGCTCGTATGCGTACCGCGTCACGATGTCAGTTCTACCCTGATCGAAGAGAAAAGCCCCTCACCCGGCTATCAAGGTGAGGGGCCTGTCGTGGAGCTGCCGGGAATTGAACCCGGGTCCTCCGCCGCTTCTTCAGGGCTTCTCCGTGTGCAGTTCGCTATGTCTCTGCTCGGATCTCTCGGTCACGCGAACAAGCCGAGATGACGATCCCAGTCGCTGTTTGATGTCCCGTACGACTCCGCGACCGAGCCGGACGGTGAAGCCCTCTAGCTGATGCCAGTACCCGGGCCGAGAGCAAACCCGGACTGACAGACACGCTCTACTGCTTAGGCAGCGAGAGCGTAGTCGCGCTGATTGGAATCGGCGCTTATAAGGTTGCAACGACGCTTACGGTGGTCTCTTGCCTGCACCGACACGCTTCCCCTGAATCGACGTACGCAGTCGAAACCGATCAGCCCCGTAGTCATCAATTCAGATGTACACCCGGCCGGTAAGCCGGGCTGTTCATAGTAACATCACTTCCCCGTTACGCATTCCCGCCGGTCACGGCCGGGTTTCAACCGGTCGCGATAAGCGCGACCGAGCCCAGCGCCAGCACCATGCCGATGCGTTGCAGCCGGCCCACCCGCTCGCCGAGCAGCACCATCGCCAGCAGCACCGTGGCCGCCGGATACAGCGAACCGATCACGCTGACCAGCGACAACATCGAACCGTGGAAGGCATACAGCATCGCCACATTGGCGGCCACATCGAGCACGCTCACATAGAACGCGAGTCGCAGCGGTTCACCGCGCGGCCGATGGAAGTTGCCGGTGGTCATGGCCGCCACCCACACCACGACGGTCGCCGACAGCCGTGACATCAGTACCGGCCAGAGGCCGGGAGCCGCCGCGGATTCGTGCAGGAAGACGAACATCAGACCGAAGGCCACACCGGACCCCACGGTCAGCACCGCGATGCGGCGATCGAAGCGCAGTTCGCGGCCGCCGGTGATCTCCTCGGTCACCTTGTCCGGTGATTCCTTGCTCACCAGCACCACCGCCACCACCGCGCACACGATGCCGATATACGCGGCCGGGCCGGGCCGGTCGCCGGCGACCAGGCCGATCACGATCGGAACCCCCGCTGACAGCACCGCGGTCAGTGGCGACACCACCGCCATCGGTCCGCGGGCCAGCGCCGCGTAGAACCACCACACCGCCAGGCCGCTCGCCACCCCGGCGGCCGCACCCCACCACAGCGTGGCGGCGTCGGCGCCGCCACCGGCGAACGGGGCGACCAGGATCAAGATCACCGCCGAGAGCGGATAGGAGACGATCACCACGCGCAGTGCGGCCACCCGGCGCGACGCGAGCCCACCCACGAAATCGCTGACCCCGTAACCGATGGATGCGATCAGCGCCAACGCGATCGCGGTCAACGCATACCCTTCACCCGCCGACCGAGCTCGCGCGTCACCTCCCGTTCGGCGGTGCGTTTGGCCAGGTCGTGGCGCTTGTCGTAGTCCTGCTTACCCTTGGCCAGCGCGAGTTCCACCTTCACCTTGCCGTCGGCGAAATACATCGACAGCGGGACCAGGGTCTGGGAACTCTCCTTGGTCTTGCCGGTGAGCTTGTCGATCTCGCGGCGATGCAGCAGCAGTTTGCGGGTGCGGCGCGGGGAGTGATTGGTCCAGGTGCCGTGTCCGTACTCGGGAATATGCAGGCCGCGCAGCCACACCTCACCGTCGTCGATGGTGGCGTAGGCGTCCACCAGCGACGCCTTTCCCTCCCGCAGGCTCTTGACCTCGGTACCGACCAGCGCGATCCCCGCCTCGTAGGTATCGAGGATCGCGTAGTTGTGCCGCGCCTTGCGGTTGGTCGCGATGACCTTGCGCCCCTTCTCCTTCATGAACACCTTTCTTCCACTCCACGCAGCTCGGCGGCCGTTGCTCGCTGCCATTGTCCCCTGTTCGACCGGCAGCCCGGCACACACCGGCCCCGCAGGTGCTCCGGGCCCGATGAGTACCGTACGGACCCGTCCCGGTCTACACGCCGGGCCGACACAAGCAAAACGATTATCGCGGCTCGAAAATGCCCGTGACACCGGTCACCCCTCGAAGGCCGGCGAACAGCTCGCGATCGGTGCGGAGACGGCAAGTGCGGCTTCTCACGTTTGAAATCCCCAAGAGAGGGAAAGGTTCCTGTCACGATCTTGGTCATCATCGGCCAAAATGATTGTGTGACAACGGCACCCAAATTCAGAGTCAGCGCGGCCGGGGATCGTGTTCTCGAAGACCCGACCGATGCACAGTTACATGATCTCCTGGCCGAGCTGGATTATCGACAACCACAGCTCGTCGTCGAGCGGCCGGGTTCGCCTGCCGCCCAACAGTATCTGCGCGTCCGGATGGATCAGCACATTGATCCCGACGACGGCCGCGGCTACATCGTCGAGTACACCGGCGGCCCCGGTATGAAATTTCGCGCCAGTGTGCGCGACAACGCGCGCTGGGGGAATCCGCACTCGCCCGCCTTCGACCTCATGGCGAAGACGGTGCAGGACTGGGCCTTTCAGCGCTACGGCTGGTACGACGCGATGATGTGGGAGCGGGTCGGCGCCGAGCGCTGACGGTGGTCCGAGGCACCGAGCGGCCATCAGCCGCCCGGACGGACCTCCAGATACAGGATCAAAACCCCGATCCAGGCCAGTAACAGCACTACCGTCGACACCCGGGGGCGTCCGAGTGGCTGCGTACGCGGGCGCAGCCATCCGGCCTCGACCGAATCCGAGAGCACCCGGCGAGTAACGGGTTTCGCGGCATCCGGCGGGTCGCCGCCGGGGCCGGAATCCGACGACTGATCCGAACGGTCGTCGTGCTGATCATGGGACATAGCGGCACGCTACCGCTATCCGCCCGGTCGCACCGCCAGATAAAGGGCCAATACGGCGATCCACACTGTGATCAGCATCAACGTCGAAGGCCGCATACCCATCCGCGATCGTCGCGCCGAGACGGGCGGAACCACCGGACCGGCGGTGGCCGGCACCGGCGGGGCGGCTGTGACCGTTACCACGGATTCGGTTGCCGGAACGGAAGTGCGGTGTCCGGGCAGGCCGTTGCTGTCGATCACCGGGTCGTGGCCTTTGGTCATGGCGAAATGGTTACCCAGCAGGGCGGGATCGATAAACCCCACCCAGGTGCCGCGCGATAACCGGCCGGTCGCGGGCGATATCCGGAATCAGTACCCCTCGTCCGGTGGCGGCTCGAAATCGGGATCGGCGAAGTCCCATTCGGGAATGTCGACGGAGGCGGCAACGCTGCGGCCACGGTCCGCCGACGGTCGCGAATCGCGCGCCGCGCGAACGGGACGGGACGGTTGCCGATCCGCCGGGCCGGATCCGGATCGACGGGCAGGCGCGGCGCCGGTATCCGGAGCTGCGGAGCGCGCGGATTCGCCTTCCGGACGCGCCTGTTCCCCGGGCGAATTCACGAGGACCTCGAGCACTCCCTCGCCGTACTTCGCGAGCTTGTTCTCACCGATTCCGCTGATCGCCCCCAATTCGGCCGGGGTGGTGGGCATGCGGCTCGCGATCTCGCGCAGCGTGGCGTCGTGGAAGACCACATAGGCGGGCACACCCTGCTCCTTGGCGACCGAGGCCCGCCAGCCGCGCAATTGCTCGAACAGGTCCGCGGCAGCCGGGCCGAGCTCGGCGGCGGCGACCCGTGACGCCTTCGCCTTGGCCGCCCGCGGCGCCTTCACGCGTTCCGGTTCGCGGCGCATCATCACCTTGCGCAGTTTGAACAGCACGTCCTCGCTGGCCTCGGTGAGTGTCAGCACGCCGTATTCACCGTGCACGGTGAGCAGGCCCTGGGCCAGCAGCTGACGGATCACCCCGCGCCATTCGGTATCGCGCAGATCGGTGCCGACGCCGAAGACCTTCAGCTCGTTGTGCTTGTGCTGCAGTACTTTCGGATTCGATTTGCCGACCAGGATATCGACGATATGCCCGGCGCCGAAGCTCTGACCACGCTCGCGCCGCAGCCGCAACACCGTCGAGAGAGCCTTCTGCGCGGCGATCGTACCGTCCCACGTCTCGGGCGGATTCAGGCAGGTGTCGCAGTTACCGCAAGTGCCGCCCGACTGGCCGAAGTAGTTGAGCAATTGGGTCCGGCGGCACTGCACGGTCTCGCACAGAGCCAGCATCGCGTCCAGGTGGAGCTGCAACTGCCGTCGGTGGGCGGCGTCCCCCTCGGAGGAGTCGATCATTTTCCGCTGCTGCACAACATCGTTGAGCCCGTAGACCATCCAGGCCGTGGAGGGCTGGCCGTCGCGGCCGGCGCGGCCGGTCTCCTGGTAGTAGCCCTCCACCGATTTCGGCAGATCCAGATGTGCGACGAATCGCACATCGGGTTTGTCGATCCCCATACCGAAGGCAATGGTCGCCACCACGATGAGTCCGTCCTCACGCAGGAACCGGGACTGGTTGGTGGCGCGGGTGCGCGCGTCCAGGCCGGCGTGATACGGCACGGCGGCTATTCCGTTGGCGCACAGGAAGTCCGCGGTTCGCTCCACCGAGTTGCGCGACAGGCAGTAGACGATCCCCGCCTCCCCCGGATGCTCGGCACGAATGAACGACAGCAATTGCTGATCGGCGCGATTCTTCGGCTCGATCCGGTACTGGATATTCGGCCGGTCGAAGCCCGCGACGAAATGCTTCGCGCCGGTGAGATCGAGCCGCTCGGCGATCTCGCGGCGAGTGGCCTCGGTGGCCGTCGCCGTCAGCGCGATCCGCGGGACGTCGGGCCAGCGCTCGTGCACCATCGACAGAGCCAGATAGTCGGGCCGGAAGTCGTGACCCCACTGCGATACACAGTGCGCCTCGTCGATGGCGAAGACCGACACCTTGCCCCGGTCGAGCAGCTGCGCCGTCGATTCCAGTTTCAACCGTTCCGGAGCCAGATACAGCACATCCAGCTCCCCCGCGACGAACTGCGCCTCCACCGTGCGCCGCTCGTCGGGGAACTGGGTGGAGTTGAGGAACCCCGCCCGCACCCCCAGCGCGGTCAACGCGTCCACCTGATCCTGCATGAGCGCGATGAGCGGTGAGATCACCACACCCACACCCGGGCGCACCAGCGCCGGAATCTGATAACACAGCGACTTACCACCGCCGGTGGGCATCAGCACCAGTGCGTCACCACCGGAAATCACCTGTTCGACGATCTCGTGCTGCAGACCCCGGAAACTGTCGTAACCGAATACACGCTGCAGAACCTGTTGCGCCGCATCGGTTTCCACAGCCGCAGTTGAAGAGTCGGCCGTATCGAGCGTCTCCGGGGAATTCACGCCAGCCATCCTACGGACCGCCGCCGACGGAGACGATCCCTCATACACAGCCGCACCCCGTACCGGATCTCGGGGCTGGTCTCCGATCTCGTGACCCGACCTGCCGCGCTGCTCCCGGCCACCTCGAACGATGCGCGGTTTCGCCGAGGTACGGCAGGTTCGATTGCCCGCGCAGTTCAACGGCGCTGACAGCGTCGTACTGCTGGAGAGGTCCCTGGTTCCGTCCGGAACCAGGGACCTCTCCGCGGACTGACCGCGGTCTACTCCCGTACGTAGTACCGCAGGGTGCCGTATGCGGTGAGGGCCGCGAATACAATGCCCACCGGGAGGACCGTCAGGGCGACCACCGCGATGTCGTCGCCGGTGATGCGGGGGAAGACCTTGGAGGCGAACAGGTCACCCAGGGCGCGGTCGATCACCAGCGGGCGGGCGACGATGAGGCCGATCACCGCGAGCACGGAGCCGGCCAGCGCCGCGACCACGGCCTCCATCAGGAACGGCAGCTGCGTATACCAGCGGGTGGCGCCGACCAGGCGCATGATGCCGACCTCCTCGCGGCGGGTGAACGCCGCGATCTGCACCATATTCGCGATCAGCAGCAGCGCCGCCAACGCCTGCAGGACCGCCAGGCCGAAGGCCGCGTTGCGCAGGCCGTCGAACAGGCTGACCAGCCGGTCGACGATGTCCTTGTCGTTGCGCACGAATCCGACGCCGGGACGGGTCTGGAAGTCGGCGAAGATGCGCGGATATTGGTCGGCGTTGGCCATTTTGACCCGCAGCGAGGCCGGCAGCGGCGACTCACTGACATATTTGGCCAGCTCCGGCTGGTCCTTGAAGGTCTTCTCCTTGGCCTCGCGGATAGCTTCGGCGCGGTTGAGGAACTGCACCGATTCAACGCCGGGTTCGCCCTTGAGATCCGACATCAGGACCCGGCACGGATCCTGGGAGCAGTCCGGATCGTTCGCCGAGACGTCCTCGGTCAGATACAGCCGCACCTCGAGCCGGTCGAGGAAGTACTGCTCGGTCTTGTCGGCCATCCGTACCGCGAGCATGCCGCCGCCGAGCATGGTCAGCGAGACGGCCGTGGTCAGGATCATGGCGATAGTCATCGTGATATTGCGGCGCAGGCCGTTGAAGACCTCGCCGAACAGGAAACTCGCGCGCATTACCGGCCCACCCCGTACACGCCGGTGGCCTCGTCGCGGACCAGGCGGCCGCGGTCGAGTTCGACCACGCGGCGGCGCATCGCATCGACGATGTGGTTGTCGTGGGTCGCCATCAGCACCGTGGTACCCGTGCGATTGATGCGTTCCAGCAACATCATGGTGTCCTGACTGGTGTCGGGGTCCAGATTGCCGGTCGGTTCGTCGGCCAGCAGCACCAGCGGGCGGTTGACGAAGGCGCGGGCGATCGCGACGCGCTGCTGTTCACCACCGGACAGTTCGCTGGGCAGCCGGTCCGACTTGCCGGACAGACCGACCAGGTCCAGCGCCTCGGGCACCGCACGGTTGATGAACTTGCGGTTCTTGCCGATCACTTCCAGTGCGAAGGCCACATTCTGCTCGACGGTCTTCTGCTGCAGCAGCCGGAAATCCTGGAAGACGCAGCCGATGCGCTGCCGCAGCTTGGGGACCCGCCGTCCGGGCAATCTGTCGACCCGGAAATCGGCGACATACACCTCACCGGCGGTCGGTTTGACCTCTTTCAGCAACAGTTGCATGAACGTCGATTTACCCGACCCGGACGGTCCGATAATGAAGACGAACTCGCCCTTGTCGACCTCGACCGAAACATTGTCCAGCGCGGGTCTCGTCGAAGTTTTATACGACTTGGTGACGTTCCGCAGGGTAATCACGAAGAGCCAGTGTAGCCAGCGATGTCATGGCATTCTTCCCCCCACACCGAATCCTGCGATCTGGCGCATGGACGTCACCGCGCGGGCTCGGTCGTCATCGTGGATCCGGATACCGCATTCATGATCTTGGGAAGATCGGAATGGTCCGGAGCGGACGGCTTGACGAACAGGTACACGACCAATGCCGCGACCCAGACACTGCCGAGGACGGCGGTCGATTTACGCAGTTTCACTCAAACCCTCCCGGCGTAGTGCCGCGGCCACACGCACTCGCAGCTCGCGTCCCACATCGAATTGCTTACCCGGCAGCGTGCGGGCAACCATGCGAATGTTCATCTGGTCGACGGTCAGATCCTCCAGGCCCATCACCGTGGGTTCGTCCAGCAGCAGCGATTTCAGGCGGCGATCCTGAAAGGCCCTGGCGCCCACCTCGTGCAGGATCTCGTTGACCTTGGTGATGTCGGCGGTGGCGGGGACCGGTATGTCGATCGCCGCACGGGCCCAATCCTTCGACAGATTGGTGACTTTCACGATCTGCCCGTTCGGCACGGTGACGACCTCACCGTCGGGGTTGCGCAGCGTGGTGATGCGCAGGGTGACGTCCTCGACCGTGCCCTCGGCGGGTTCGGATTGGCCGGTGACCGCGATCCGCACCACATCGCCGAAGCCATACTGCCGTTCGGTGATGAGGAAGAATCCGGCGAGCAGATCCTGCACGATGCGCTGTGCGCCGAAACCGAGCGCGGCACCGAGTACGGCAGCCGGAGCCACCAGGCCGCTGAGCTGAAATCCCAAGCGCTTCAGCACTTCCAGCGAAACCAGGAAGTAGACGAGGGTCAGCAGCACCCAGGTGATCACCTGGGCCAGCGCGTGCCGATGCTTGGCGGCCTCGGTGCGTACCAGGGAATCACTGCTCTGGAACCCGGAGTCGATCCGGCGGGTGACACGGTCGCGCACGAAGGTCGCGAAGCGGCTGAACAGCATCGCGCCCAAGATCAGCAGGACGATCTCGAGCCCGCTACCGCGTACGAAGTTGGTGAACTCGGTACCTGCTCCGGCGGCGAGGGATGTCGTCATCGGCACGTCCTCTCCGCAGTCAACGATGTACCGGCACAAGCCATTCTGCCGACGGAACACACGCCCCACAGGCTACTAGGCCCCAGCGGAGACCGAGACGCCGTGATTGTGCCGTGATAGGCGGATCCGCGATTCATATCAGCCCGGCAAATTCCTCGAATCACGCGTCCTCTCGAATCACGCGTCCTGACGCATCCGCCAGCGGATTCCCTCTTCGATGAAGCCGTCGATATCACCGTCGAGAACCGCTGTCGGATTGTTCACTTCGAAGTTGGTCCGAAGATCCTTCACCATCTGATACGGATGCAGTACGTACGAGCGCATCTGATTGCCCCATGAGGCGCCCTCGTTGGTCTTGAGCGCATCCATCTCGGCGCGCTCCTCGAGCCGCTTGCGCTCGAGCAGTTTGGCCTGCAGCACCCGCATCGCCGAGATCTTGTTCTGCAGCTGCGATTTCTCGTTCTGACAGGTGACAACGATGCCGGTCGGAATGTGGGTGAGACGGACCGCGGAGTCGGTGGTGTTGACGCTCTGGCCACCGGGGCCCGAGGACCGGTAGACGTCGACGCGGACCTCGTTCTCGGGGATCTCGATGTGGTCGGTGCCCTCGACCACGGGCAGCACCTCGACCTCGGCGAAGGAGGTCTGGCGCCGGCCCTGGTTGTCGAACGGGCTGATGCGCACCAGCCGGTGGGTGCCCATCTCGACCGACAGCGTGCCGTAGGCGTAGGGCACCTTCACCGCGAAGGTGGCGCTCTTGATGCCCGCCTCCTCGGCGTAGGAGGTGTCGTAGATCTCGACCGGGTACTTGTGACTCTCGGCCCAGCGCACATACATGCGCATCAGCATCTGGGCCCAGTCGGCGGCATCCACACCACCGGCGCCGGAGCGAATGTTGACCAGCGCCTCACGCTTGTCGTACTCACCCGACAACAGGGTGCGGACCTCCATCGCCTCCACATCGGCGTGCAGGGCCGCGCGTTCGCCGTCGGCGTCGGCCAGTGCGGCAGTGCGGTCCTCGCCCGCTTCGTCCTCGGCCAGTTCGTAGAGCACCGGCAGATCGTCGAGGCGCTGGCGCAGCTCGGTGACCCGGCGCAGTTCACTTTGGGCGTGCGACAGCTCACTGGTGACCTGCTGAGCGTGCTCCTGGTTGTTCCACAGCTCCGGGTCCGCGGCCTGATGTTCGAGTTCATTGATACGCCGGCGCAGCTCGTCGATGTCGAGTACCGCCTCGACAGTCTTCAACGTGGTGTCGAGTTCGGCGAGATCAGCGGAGACGTCAGGATGCACGGTTGTCCAATCTACCGGTCGCGCGAGGAGGTGGGAAAATGCGGCGGTGCCCGTGACGCGACCGCCGCGGCTCAGCCGGATACCGCGCGCAATCCGCCGGGGCGACGGCCGGTCAGCAGATCGATGGCGGCGGCCGTGCTCTCGTCGGCGGGCAGGTGGACCTGGATGTACTGCTCATCGTCGGCGGACAGGTCCAGGCGCTCGTATGCCAAGCGCAGCGTTCCGGCCTCGGGATGGTTCATGCACAGCACACCGGTGGCGTCGGGCAGACCCGGGATCGTCGCGAGCCGCCGGGTGAACTCGGGCCCGGCCAGCAGGGATAGCTCGTCTATCAGCGCGGAGACCAGCGGATCGGCTCGGAACGGCCCTTGTTTGAGGCTGGCGATCGCCAGGTCGGCCCGGTGTTCCCAATCGGGGTGGACGGTGCGGGCACGCGGATCGGTGAACAGCCAGCGCGGATAGCCGGCGGGCAGGCCACCGTCGAGCTGTCCGGTCGGTCCCACCAGCGCTCGATAACCATCGGTGCAGGCCAGCACCTCACCGATCCGGTTGAACAGCGCCGCGGGGGCAGGCGCGAGCCGATCCAGAATCGACTGCACCTGCGGGCGTACCACCCGGTTGGGGTGCGGACTGCCATTACAGGTGAACCCGGGTTCGGCGCCCTTGGCCAGCCGGTGCAGATGTACCCGCTGGACCGGTGTCAGTGCCAGCACCTCGGCGAGAGAGGACAGCACCGCGGCCGACGGGTGACGATCGCGCCCCTGCTCGAGCCGCGTCAGATATTCGACGCTGACCCCGGCCAGGGTAGCCAGCTCGGCGCGGCGCAGGCCGGGTGTGCGGCGACGCGCTCCGGCCGGGAGACCGACCTGCTCGGGCGATACCGCTTCACGCAGGCCGCGCAGGTAGGTCCCCAGCTCGTTATCGCTCACACCTCGAACCTAACAGCGCGCGCCCCGCGGAGAGTGGCCCTGCCACTACCACTCTCGGCACGGACTCCCTGCTGCCCGCACACCGGGCCAGAGTCGAGAACAGGCCGGGCCCCCGGTCACCGTCCACCGCTCGAGGAGATGTCGAATTGTCCAGCAACACTGTCAAACTCGCGGTCGTCGTCGGTAGCGTCCGAGAAGGACGGTTCGGCCCCGTGGTCGCCGGCTGGTTCGCCGAACAGGCTCGCCGCCACTACGGCTTCGACGTGCGGGTCGTCGATCTGGCGGAGGTGGACCTGCCGCTCGCACTCCCGGCGGTATCGCCGTTGATGGAGCCGAATCCGGTTCGCCCGCAAGGAATGCTGCCGCTCACCCACGCACTGGACGAGGCCGATGCCGTCGTCATCGTGACCCCCGATATCAATCGCAGCTATCCCGCGTCGGTGAAACTCGCCATCGATTGGCATTTCACCCAGTGGAACGGCAAGGCTATCGGATTCGTGGGTTACGGCGGCAAAAGTGGCGGGCTGTACGCGATCGGCCATCTGCGCCAGGTCTTCAACGAACTCGACGCCCACACCGTCCGTGACTATGTCTCCTTCCCCCGGTATTTCGAACTGTTCGACGGCGACGGCGCCCTGCGCGAACCCGCCGGTCCGGAGGCGGCCGCCCGCGCCGTACTCGACCAGCTCCATCGGTGGACGGTGCCGCTGGCGACACTGCGCGCCATACCCGAACCGGCATAGCCCGTCTGCCCGGTGAGCGGAATGACGCTCGGGTCGCGGCCCGGCGAGCACTAGCCTCGATTCCGAATAGCTGATTCGTGGACTAATCCAGCCGAACAGGAGGGTCGATGGGGACCATCGCCGTAACCGGTAGCGCGTCGGGAATCGGCGCGGCCGTCGCCGCGCATCTGGAGAAGGAAGGGCATCGGGTCATCGGCGTCGACCTTCGCGATGCGGATGTGACCGCCGATCTGGGCACACCCGAGGGCCGGGCACAGGCGGTCGCCGAGGTCACCCGGATCAGCGAAGGACGGCTCGACGGCTTCCTGCCCTTCGCCGGTGTCGCCGCCGCGACCGGCCGGCCAGGTGGCCTGGTGGTGTCGGTGAACTACTTCGGCGCCATCGAACTGCTGGAGGGGCTGCGACCGCTGCTGCGCGAATCCGATGCCGCCTCGGTGGTGCTGGTGTCGTCGAATTCCACTACGACACAGCCGATGTGGCCGGTCGAGCTGGCCGATGCCTGTCTCGCCGGCGAGGAGGAACGCGCCCGGGGCATCGCGGAGTCCTTCGGCGATCTGGGCGCCATCCAGGCGTATCCGGCCACCAAGGCCGCACTGGCCTGGTATGCCCGCACGAAGTCCGCCGAGTACATCGGCGAGGGCATCCGCCTCAATGCCATCGCTCCGGGCATCATCGACACCCCGATGACGCAGGAGGGCAGCAAGGACGCGCTCACCGGCGAGGGGATGAAGCAGTTCCTCGCGATGACCCCGATCGGGCGTGCGGGACGACCCGAGGAGATCGCCGAACTCGCGGCATTCCTGTTGTCGGACAAGGCCGGATTCTTCGTCGGATCGGTGATCTTCTGCGACGGCGGAATCGACGCCGCCTTCCGCGGTAAGGACTGGCCCGCGGTCTGGCAGCCGCAGCAGTGAACCGGTCGCCGGTATACGGGAAAGCCACGCCCACTACGGTTGCGGTGTGAGCGAGCATGCCGGCGATCTCGAACTTGCCCTGAGCCTGGCCGATGAGGCCGACGCCATCACCCGTGAACGCTTCGGCGCGCTGGATCTGAAGGTCGATTCCAAACCGGATCTGACGCCGGTCTCGGATGCGGATCTGGCCGTCGAGCGGGCACTGCGGGCCACGCTCATCGAACGCCGCCCGCACGATGCGGTACTGGGTGAGGAGTTCGGTGGCGATGCCGAATTCACCGGACGGCAGTGGGTGATCGATCCGATCGACGGCACCAAGAATTTCGTGCGCGGCGTCCCGGTGTGGGCGAGCCTGATCGCGTTGTTGCAGGACGGCGTACCGGTGGTGGGCGTGGTGAGCGCTCCCGCCCTTCGCCGGCGCTGGTGGGCCGCAACGGGTTCCGGTGCCTGGACCGCTTTCGACGGCGGTGCGCCCGCCTCGATCTCGGTATCCGCGGTGGCGGGGCTGAACTCGGCGAGCCTGGCCATCTCGAGCCTGTCCGGGTGGCGTGATCTGGGTCTGCGCGATCAGCTGATCCAGCTCACCGACCAGGTGTGGCGCACCCGCGGTTACGGCGACTTCTTCAACTACTGCCTGCTCGCCGAGGGTGCGCTGGATATCGCCACCGAGCCGGAGGTCTCGCTGTGGGATCTCGCCCCGCTCGACGTGCTGGTCCGCGAGGCGGGCGGCACCTTCACGGCCCTGGACGGCGCCCCGGGTCCGCACCACGGCAGCGCCGTCGCCACCAACGGACTACTGCACGAATCGGTGCTGAATGCCCTGCGGGCCTGAGCCCACCGGTCCGGACACAACTCGACACGATCTGAGGACGCCGCATCCACGCTGATGCGGCGTCCGCCGTTTTCCCGATGTTCACCCCGGTATCGGGCGCCCTACCGACGGCCGCGGCGATACCGCCGGTCTGGGCAGCATTCCCGCAGCGCTCCGAGCGATTGTCGCGGCTGCGCACGGGATCGAGATCACCGAGATATCCACTGTTGCTCGACTGCGTTCTTACTCTGGAGTAAGATATACTTACTCGAAAGTAAGATGCTGGGACCGATCACCCGACCCACCCGAGAAGACTGGTGACTATGAGTACTCGAGACACCGCAACCACGCGACGTCCGGATTCCGCTGTCGGCCTCAACCCGGTGAAGCGTGACTGGATGGGCGCCGCCATGCGGGTCATGACCACTATTACCGGGTCCGAGCTGGCCGAGAAGTACAACTTGCGCAAGCCCATCGAACGGCTCACCTACGAGGGCACCAAGACCGGCTTCCGGACACTGGGCGCCGCGACCCGCGCGTTCGGTAAGGTATCCGGCGGCGGTAAACCGAAGCGCTTGCCCACCAACGAGTCCCGCACCAAGGACTACTTCGACCTCACCCCGACCGACGAGCAGCAGATGATCGTCGAGACGGTACGCGACTTCGCCGGGGAGATCCTGCGCCCGGCCGCCTTCGACGCGGACGCCGCGGCCACCGCCCCGAAGAATCTGCTCGAACGCGCCGCCGAACTCGGCATCACGCTGATCAACGTGCCCGAGGAACTCGAAGGTGCGGCCAGCGAGCGCGGCGCGGTCACCAATTCGCTGGTGGCCGAGTCGCTCGCGCACGGCGATATGGGGCTGGCGCTGCCGATCCTCGCCCCCTCGGGTGTCGCGGTCGCGCTGTCGCAGTGGGGTTCGGACGCGCAGCAGCAGACCTACCTCGGTGCCTTCACGGGGGAGAACGTGCCGCAGTCATCGGTGGTCATCAGCGAGCCGCGCGCACTGTTCGACCCGTTCGCGCTGCAGACCAAGGCCACCCGCTCCCCCAGCGGCTATCGGCTCAACGGCGTCAAGAGCCTGGTCCCGGCCGCGGCCGACGCCGAGCTGTTCATCGTCGGCGCCGAAATCGACGGCCGTCCGGCGCTGTTCATCGTCGAATCCGATACCCCGGGCGTGGTCATCGAGGCCGATCCGAGCATGGGCCTGCGTGCCGCCGGGCTGGGCCGGCTGATCCTGGACAACGTGGCCGTACCCGTCGAGGCGATCCTGGGCGACGGTGACGCCGCCCAGCGCGCCGAGGAGTACGCCGATGCCGTGCGGCTGGCCCGCCTGGGCTGGGCCTCGCTCGCCGCCGGCACCAGCCAGGCCGTGCTGGACTACGTCAAGCCGTATGTGAAGGAACGCGAGGCGTTCGGCGAGCCGATCGCGCATCGGCAGGCGGTGGCGTTCATGGTCGCCAATATCGCCATCGAACTCGACGGTTTGCGGCTCGTGACTCTGCGGGGTGCGTCACGCGCGGAACAGGGGCTCTCCTTCGCCCGTGAGGCGGCGCTGGCCCGCAAGCTCGCCACCGACAAGGGCATGCAGATCGGCCTCGACGGCGTGCAGTTGCTCGGCGGGCACGGCTTCACCAAGGAACACCCGGTAGAGCGCTGGTACCGCGATCTGCGGGCCATCGGCGTCGCCGAAGGTGTGGTCCTGGTCTGATCCGGGTCGCCTCGACCCTCCGACTTTTATCGATGGAGCCAATCCGATGATCAATCTCGAACTCCCGAAGAAGCTGCGGGCCAGCGCCAATCAGGCCCACCAGGTCGCCGCGGAGATCTTCCGCCCGGCCTCGCGCAAATACGACCTGGCCGAACACGAATACCCGGTCGAACTCGACACCATGGCCGCCATGGTGGAGGGCCTCGCGGACTCCGGCACCCAGGACATCTCCGGTGCGTCGGGCGGCCGCAAGGCCAAGCCCGGCACCGAATCCGGTGACGGGCACGCCACCGAACTGCTGGGCAACACCAACGGCGGCAATATGTCCGCACTGCTGAACGCCCTGGAAACCTGCTGGGGGGATGTCGGTCTCATGCTGTCGATCCCCTACCAGGGGCTCGGCAACGCCGCCATCGCCGCGGTCGCCACCGATGAGCAGCTCGAACGTTTCGGCAAGGTGTGGGCCGCGATGGCCATCACCGAACCCTCGTTCGGCTCGGACTCCGCGGCGGTGTCCACCACCGCGGTCCTCGACGGTGACGAGTGGGTGCTCAACGGCACCAAGATCTTCGTGACCGCTGGATCGCGCGCCACCCACATCGTGGTGTGGGCCAGTGTCGACAAGTCCAAGGGCCGCGCGGCGATCAAATCGTTCGTCGTACCGCGAGACGCCCCGGGCCTCACCGTCGCCCGCCTCGAGCACAAGCTCGGCATCAAGGCCTCCGACACCGCCGAGCTGCGCCTCGAGGACTGCCGCATTCCGGCAGACAACATCCTCGGCAGCCCGGAAGTCAACGTGGAGAAGGGTTTTGCCGGGGTCATGCAGACCTTCGACAACACCCGCCCGCTGGTGGCCGCGATGGCCGTCGGCGTCGGCCGCGCCGCTCTCGAGGAACTGCGCAAGATCCTCGAGGACGCGGGGGTGGAGATCTCCTACGACATCCCCGCCAACAACCAGACCGCCGCGGCCGCGGAATTCCTTCGCCTGGAATCGGATTGGGAGGCCGCCTACCTGCTGTCGCTGCGCGCGGCGTGGATGGCCGACAACAAGAAACCCAACAGCCTCGAAGCGTCCATGTCCAAGGCCAAGGCCGGTCGCATGGGCACCGACGTCACCCTCAAGGCGGTCGAACTGGCCGGCGCCATCGGCTACTCCGAGCGGACGTTGCTGGAGAAGTGGAGCCGCGACTCGAAGATTCTCGACATCTTCGAGGGCACTCAGCAGATTCAGCAGCTGATCGTGGCGCGGCGGGTATTGGAGCTTTCCAGTGCTGAGCTGAAGTAGGTTGCAGGACAAGGGAAACCGGTGTGAGTTAGCGGCTCACACCGGTTTCTTTACACCGGCAAGGTGTCGACATCGTATTTGTGGCACCACGGATCACGAGTCGCCAGTTGCAGTCCCTCGCATTGTGCTTGCGCCAACAGCATCCGATCGAACGGGTCACGATGGATCATCGGCAGCCTGCCCGCCGCAAGAGCGTGCCGGTGCTCGACGGGCAACTCGATGAACCCACTGCGCTGCAACTGCTCGGGCAGGTCGGGCGGGCCTTCGAGCTTTCCGATCGCCTGTTTGATCGCGATCTCCCACACAGTGACGGGACTGAGATACACCTGCGGCTCGTGCGCGAGGATGTCGACGAGTTCATCGGACAACGCGGGGTCACCATTGAGCCACCACAGTGCAACGTGCGTATCGAGCAACAGTCTCATGGCGTCATACCGAAGTCGCGAGCGATATCGGCATTCGTCTCGTCGGAGTCCCAATCCGCTGACAGTCGCACCTGTCCACGCAGGGACCCGTACCCGCGCCGATCGACCCGCCGCTGCAGCGGGACCACCTTCGCCACCGGATGCCCGGCGCGGCTGATCACGATCTCTTCTCCGTGCTCGACTCGTTCGATGATCCGCGACAGATTGGTCTTCGCTTCGTGGATATTGAACTGCTCAGCGGCGCTACCCGACATGTGCCAACCTCCTTAGCTAAGAGCTTAGTCCACTCCGCGCCGGACGGAAGCACTGACGAGTAGCGGCACTCCCCACACATCGCTCACCCACCGGTTCACACAGCGTTGAGTCAGCCCGTCGGCATCGGCGAACTGTCACACCGGTACGTTCCGAGACGAGCCGGACAGAGGCCGTCCGATGGCTCCTCTACCGTGAGCGTTCGGTGTCGCGATCCGGCGCCCCGGGGCCACGGCTGCTGGCGCGCTGGAACCGATCGGCCCAATCTTGCAGCTCCACAACCAGTTCCGCGGGTTCCACCACATGGAAATCGGCGCCGACCGTGCCCAGGGCGAGCATCGGCCAGTGCAGGGAATCGGCGGACATGGCCACTCGGCAACGGTCGGAATCGATAGGCGCGATCGTGCTGTAGCGACCGATTCGTTCCTGGACGATGTCCTCGGGGGCATCGACGATCACCACGACGCGATAGGGGCGCGGCAGGTTCGCGATGCCGGCGCGGACGAATTCGGCCGGATCGGTGGGCAATTCGCGAGGGCCGAAGCGATAGCCGTCGGTGCGGGCGCCGGTGAGCCGGTCGAGGCGGAAACTGCGCCAATCCTGGCGAGTGAGGTCGTAGGCCACGAGATACCACCGGCGTGCCAGCGAAACCAGCCGGTGCGGCTCGACGTGGCGGTCCGATTCGCGGCCGTCGGCAGAGGTGTAGGCGAAGTGCAGACGCTCGCCGTCTCGGCAGGCCACGGCGACCGTCGTGAGCGCGGCCGGGTCCACCACCGGGGCGGTGACACCCGGCCAACCGGCGTCGACGGTCATCGCGCGGATGGCATCCACCCGTCGCCGCAGCCGGGGCGGCATCACCTGAACGACCTTCGCCAGCGCCCGGACCGACGATTCGGCAACGTCGGCAACCATCGATTGGGTGGCGCCGTGCAGCCCGACCACCAGTGCGACCGCCTCCTCGTCATCGACCATCAGTGGAGGCAGCGCGGCGCCCGGGGCGAGCTGATATCCGCCGTCGACACCACGCTGCGCCTCCACCGGATAGCCCAGATCGCGCAGCCGATCGACATCCCGGCGGAGCGTGCGGGCCGACACCCCGAGCCGATCCGCCAATTCGGTGCCCGGCCAGTACCTGTGTGTCTGCAGCAGCGACAGCAGTCGCAGCGTCCGGGTACTGGTATTCGCCATGTTTTCGATTCTCCGCCAATTGAGGTCAGAAACTGACCGCTGGGGTCGATAGCGTAGCGAGCAACCCGGAAAAATCACCGATGAAAGGGCGAGACAATGACTCAGGCCACCGGCACCGACAACCTCACCGGCGAATGCGCCGTCGTGCTGGAGGTGCTGCGCAAGCAGCGCGCCTTCCTCCGCCAGACCACGCGCGACCTCACCGACGCGCAGGCCGCGCAACGCTCCACGGTGAGCGAACTGTGCCTCGGCGGGCTGATCAAGCACGTCGCTGCCGTCGAACGGACGTGGGTCGACTTCATCACCGAAGGCGCCCCGTCTCAGAAGAACTTCGCCGACATGACCGAGGCGGACTTCCAGCAACGCGCCGACGAATTCCGCATGCTGCCCGGCGAAACGCTCGCCGGGGTACTGGAGGGGTACGACGAGGTCGCGCGCCGCTCCGATGCGATGATCGCGGGCCTCACCGATCTGGATGCCACCTGGCCACTGCCGGAAGCGCCCTGGTTCCAGGAGCGCGAATGGTCCACCCGTCAGGTGCTGTTGCACATCATCGCCGAAACCGCCCAGCACTCGGGCCATGCCGACATCATTCGAGAAGCCATCGACGGCGCGAAAACCATGGGGTGAGCAGACTGCTCGCCACCGTGCGGCCATGAGGGAAACCCATAATCGAGGCCGCGCGATTGACCGGAACTGTGTACCAGCGCACAGCTCCGACTGCTACCGTCCCAGCACGCGGTATATGTCGCGCGGCTCGGTGTGGAGGTGGTTGATATGGACATCGGAATCGGGTCCGTTCTGCACGCGGTACGCCGCAGGACCATCGAGGTCACCGAGGCCGTGCGGGCACTGAATGTGCTGCGCGAGCGGGGATTCATCGATCCGCGCGATCTCGGCGAGACGCTGCTGACCGCGAAGGAGGGCCGGGCACTGGGCCCGCAGGCCACCATGGTGCGCCACGCCGCCCGGATGTGGCCGCAGCGCCCGGCGCTGATCGACGAGCGCGGCAGCCTCACCTTCCGGGAGCTGGACGAGAACTCCACCCGCCTGGCCCACGGGCTCCAGGTGCTCGGTGTGACGCCGGGAACCGTCATCGCCATCCTGGCCCGCGATCATCGCGGCCTGCTGCTTGCCATGGCGGCGGCCGGTAAGGCGGGCGCACGCCTGGCACTGATGAACACCGGATTCGCGAAGCCGCAGTTCGCGCAGGTCTGCGAGCGTGAGAATGTCAAGGCCGTCCTGCACGACAGCGAATTCGTCGGCCTGCTCGATGCGCTGCCGCCGGAGCTGCCACGCGTGCTCACCTGGGTCGACGAGGGCGCCGAATTGCCCACGGGCGCAATGACCATCGAGGAACTGATCGAGGCCCATCCGCCGGTCGAGCTGCCGCTGCCGAAGAAGCCCGGCGGCTTCGTCATCCTCACCAGCGGCACCACCGGACTGCCGAAAGGGGCTCCGCGCGAAGCGGTTTCGCCGATCTCCTCGGCACAGATCGCGGACCGCATCCCGTTCCCGACGCAGGGCACGATGCTGATCGTCTCGCCCATCTTCCACAGCACCGGCCAGGCCACCTGGCTGATCGCGACGGCCATCGGCGCGACCACGGTGATGATGCGCCGCTTCGACGCCGAACGCACCCTGGCCCTGATCCAGGAACATCGCGTCGATCTGGTGGTGGCTGTGCCGACCATGCTGCACCGGATGGTCGAACTGGACCCGGCAATCCGGGCGCGCTACGACCTGTCATCGGTGCGATCGATCGTGCTGGCCGGTTCGGCGCTCTCCCCCGAACTCACCCTTCGCGCCACCGAAGCCTTCGGGCCGGTGCTCTACAACCTCTACGGCTCCACCGAATGCGCGGTCGCGACGGTCGCCCAGCCCGCCGATCTGGCGATCGCGCCGGGTACGGCCGGGCGCGCACCCATCACCTGCGAGGTGGTGTTGTTCGATGACGACGATCAGCGGGTGCACGGCACGAATGTCAAGGGCCGCATATTCATTCGCTCCGGCGCACCGTTCGAGGGCTATACCGACGGCCGGCACAAACAGATCATCGACGGTTACATGTCCTCCGGCGACGTCGGCCACTTCGACGAGCACGGCCTGCTTTTCGTCGACGGCCGTGACGACGACATGATCGTTTCCGGCGGTGAGAACGTCTTCCCGCAGGAGGTCGAGAATCTACTGCTGGAACGGGCCGATATCTTCGATGCCGCGGTGGTGGGTGTCGACGATGCGGAGTTCGGTAAACGGCTGCGCGCGTTCGTCGTACCGGAGCCGGGCGCGACCCTGGATCCCGACGAGATCAGGGCCTATGTGAAGGGCACACTGGCCCGCTACAAAGTCCCGCGTGATGTGGTGTTCCTCGACGATCTGCCGCGCAATGCCACGGGCAAACTACTGCGCCGGGAACTGGTCGAATACCCGGTCGCATAATCGGTCATCCGACCAGTTTCCGGTACCGTCGGTTACAGAGACGCGAACCACATCCGCACTGCCCTGCTTGCTAGGGTTAGCACGCACTGGATCTCGATGTTGCGGTCAGCCCGGCCCAGGTCAGGCGGGATCGCGGAAGGTTGTACCTATGTCAGCTGTCCTTCCGTCGGCAAGCACCACCCTTCGCAAGGTCGGGGATTTGGTCCTGGGGGCCAACACGATGCGCAGGCGCGGGCTGTTCGACCCGCTGCGGCTCGACCATGCCGTGCGCTCGGTCGTCGCGATCAACAAATATGGCCCGTTCGCGGGCGTGGTCGTGCATTCCGCGCAGACCCGCCCGAATTCCCCGGCCATCGTCGACGAACGCGGTGAGCTGACCTTCGGCGAGCTCGACCGGCAATCGAATGCGCTGGCCCGCGCGCTGGGTGCGCAGGGTATCGGCGAGGGCGACGTGATCGCGGTGCTGGCCCGCGACCACCGCGGCCTGGTGCTGACACTGCTGGCCACCGGCAAGCTCGGCGTACGCGCGGTGTTGATGAACACCGGATTCGCCAAGCCGCAGTTCGCCGACGTCGCCACCCGCGAGAAGGTCAAGGCGATCCTGCACGACAGCGAATTCACCGAGCTGATGAGCGCGATCCCGGAATCCGTTCCACGCATCCTGACGTGGTCCGATGAGAAGGACGGCGCCGAACCGTCGGTGCCGACACTCGATTCGCTGATGGCCGGGCAGTCCGCCGATCCGGTGAAGCTTCCCGCGAAACCGGGCGGCATGGTCATCCTGACCAGTGGAACCACCGGCACCCCGAAGGGCGCGCCGCGCGACAAGGTGAGCCCGTTCATCTCCGCGCAGCTGGTCGACCGGATTCCGGTCCCGCGCGACGGCACGATCCTGATGGCCGCGCCGATCTTCCATGCCACCGGGCTGTCGCAGTTCACCATCGGCCTGGCACTGGGCAATCGAATCGTGTTCCAGCAGAGGCGATTCGATCCCGAACAGACACTGGCCAATATCGAGAAGTTCCGGGCCGAGGAACTGGTCGTGGTGCCGACGATGTTGCAGCGCATGCTCGATCTCCCCGCCGAGATCCTGGGCAAGTACGACATGTCTTCGCTGAAGGTCATTTTCGCCGCCGGCTCGGCGATCCCGCCGGATGTGGTGACCCGCGCGCTGGACTACTTCGGCGACTCCCTCTACAACGTGTACGGCTCCACCGAATGCGCCGTGATCACCGTGGCCACCCCGCCGGAGCTGCGCACTGCGCCGAATACCGCCGGAAAGTCGCCGGTGGGCATCCGGATCGCGCTGTACGACGATCAGCGCAAGCGAATCACCGAGCCGAATGTCACCGGCACGATCTTCATCGAGAACCCGCACTCGTTCAAGGCCTATACCGACGGCCGCACCAAGGAGACCGTCGACGGCATGATGTCCAGCGGCGACGTCGGCCACTTCGATACGAACGGCCTGCTGTTCATCGACGGCCGTGACGACGACATGATCGTCTCCGGTGGAGAGAATGTCTTCCCACAGGAGGTCGAGCACCTCATCGCCGACCGCACGGACGTACAGGAGGCCGCGGTCATCGGCGTCGACGATCACGAGTTCGGAAAGCGCCTGCGCGCTTTCGTCGTGCCCGGTCCGGAGTCCAAGCGCGACGGGCAGGAGATCAAGGACTACGTCAAGGCCAACCTGGCCCGCTACAAGGTGCCGCGCGAGGTGATCTTCTTGGACGAGCTGCCCCGCAACGCCACCGGCAAGCTGTTGCGCAAGCCGCTGTCGGAGATGGAGATCTCCAGCGAGTAGTTCGCCACGATTGATCGGCCCGGGAGCACGTGCTCCCGGGCCGATCTCGTTTCCGCGACCATCGAGCCGAGGCCGCTGCCGGCCGGCTCGCTGCCGAGCGGCGGTATCAACCGTGACCACCGAGTCCGCCCGCCGCGCGACTTCAAGCTATGCCGAGCTCCAGCGGAATGTGAGGCGGACCGCTCTTGTCATGAGCAGGCCATAACTTGCTATCGCACGGCCGTCCGGGCGAGATTGGCTCCGGCACAGCGCGTTCCGCGGCAGCGCACGCCGCACTCAGCGCATTCGGTTCCAACCGGAAAAGCATTGAACCATCTGTGAATCAGCCGTGACACGTCAGCTATTATTCAGCTCGTGAATCCCCGTCCCGGCGGCCTCCCGGCCCGAGCCCAGATGTCGGCGCGTGCGCGCCGGGCCGCGGTCGCTCGGTTGCGCGGCGCGTCGGCGGGGGCGGCGTCCGGGGCGCTGGCGATCGCCGCGCACGGCTGGGCCTCGGGTGCGATGCCGGTGCAATCCAGCACGTTGACGCTGCTGGTCGCGGCCTCGACAGCGGTCGGTGCGCTGGTCGCCGGTGTATCGCCGCTGCGGACCGGTACGGCCGGCCTGGTGGCCGCGCTGTTCGGCGGGCAGTTGCTCGGCCATCTGGTGATGTCGGCCGATATGGCGCACATGCACGATATGCCGCTGTGGACCCCGGCGATGCTGGGCGCTCACCTGGTGGGTGCGTTCGCCGCCGCACTCGTCATCCTCGGCGCCGAGGCCGCCTACCGGATCGTCACCGCCGTGACGCGGGTGCTGCCCGTCCTGGTGAGCACCCCGGCGACACCCGAACCCGTCCTTGCGCGCAGTGTCCACCGCGACCGCGTGATTCTGTGGATCTTTCCCACCGACACCTTCCGCACCCGCGGACCACCGCTCACCGCGTACTGCTGAATCAACTCAACACCCACATCCGCACACCCGCCGCTGCCGCATGTCCTCGTCGCGCGGTGATTCCGGCGCTCGGGTAATCGGCGGGCCAACCGCGGCATTCCGCCGCGGCACGCTCCGGCGATATTGATGCGCGGCCGTGTCGTGGTACCGGCCGGGCGATAGTCCCAGCTTCGCCCGCAATCGGCATCACGAACCGGACCGCCAGTCGACCGGCGACGTGTTCGCGCATGGCGACGTGACCGAAGCACAGCCGCTGCGCTGCGACCGAGTGCCGAATGTGCGGGCGCGACCGGCGAATACGCGGGTCCACGGCCGCTGATCGGCGCTGTCCACCGATCGAGCCGTCCCGGATCGACGGCGAGCGTCGTGCCGATATGGGTGCCTTCGAAAACAGGAGCACTACCAGTGAGCATTACCGACTTACCGGCGGCCGGCGCAGAACCGCAGCCGGAGAACCCGCCGCCCGATCCGGCGCACAAATCATCGCCCGATCCGGCGGACCAATCACCTCGCGGCACAGCCGAGCAGTCACGAGCATCAAGGTCCGGCACGTCGCGGGCCGTGCAGGCGCTGGCCATGCGACTGCACTTCTACGCCGGAATCTTCATCGCGCCCTTCATCCTGATCGCCGCGGTGACCGGAGCTCTTTACGCGGTCGCCCCAACCATGGAGTCGATCGTCAATCACGATCTGCTGCATGTGGATTCGACGGGTCCGGCGCGGCCGGTGTCGGAGCAGATCGCCGCGGCCGCGGCCACCGAGCCGAAACTCGCCCTGGCCGCTGTCGCACCGGCCCAGCATGCCGGTGACACGACCCAGGTGATCTTCGCCGATCCGAGTCTCGGCGAATCCGAGCGGCGCGCGGTCTTCGTCGATCCCGCGACCGCTCATCCCGTGGGCGACAGCGTCGTCTACGGCAGCACCAATGCGCTGCCGATGCGCACCTGGATCGATGTACTGCACCGCAACCTCCATCTGGGAGACCTCGGCCGGCTCTACAGCGAGGCGGCCGCATCCTGGATGTGGGTCATCGCGCTCGCCGGTGTGGTGATGTGGCTGCGCCGTTCGCGCGGCTCGGCGCGACGGCTGCTGTGGCCGGATCGGTCGAAAACCGGTCGGCCGCGCAGTGTGAACTGGCATGCCACGGTCGGTATGTGGATTCTGCTGCCGCTGCTCTTCCTCTCGGCGACGGGCATGACCTGGTCGTTGCATGCCGGTGAGCACATCACCTCGTTGCGGCAGCAGTTGAGCTGGACCACACCGGTCGTCGACACCGCCCTGCCGGGTTCGTCGCCGGCGATGCCGGCCGGTGGTGAGCATGCCGAACACACCGGTGGACACGGCATGTCGATGCCCGTTCCCGCCGACCGCGCCGCCGCGGTGGACAAGGTCCTCGCGGTAGCCCGCGGACATGCCATCGAAGGCCCGGTCGAGATCTCGATCCCGGCCGGGGACAACACCGCGTTCACCGTCAAAGAACGCCGCCTGCCCGGGGTCTACACCCAGGACGCGATCGCGGTGGACGGTAAGACCGGCGACGTCACCGACATCCAGCGTTACGCGGACTGGCCGCTGATGGCCAAGCTCTCCAGCTGGGGCATCGCGCTGCATATGGGCATGCTGTTCGGCCTCGCCAATCAGTTGCTGCTCCTGGCCACGATGATCGCGCTGATCACCGTGATCGTGCGCGGCTATCTGATGTGGTGGCGTCGACGCCCGACCCGCGACACGGGACCGTCGGCCTTCGGGCGGGCGCCCGTGCGTGGGGTACTTCGGCAGGCGCCGCTGTGGGTCAGCGTCCCGCTGGTCGCGGCGGCCGCGCTGATCGGATGGTTCGCGCCGGTGCTGGGCGTCAGCCTGCTCGCATTCCTGATCATCGATGTCGTCGTGGGATTCGTGACGAGACGCCGTCCCTGGTCACATCTCTGACGACCGGCGCGGATAGCCCGCGCCACAGCACCTTTCATCGATACGACGAGCGACGCACTCCTCGCCGGTCCGATGGCGCGTGCCCGAGACCGTGACCGATGCCGGCCGACCGCTGGCGACCGCCGACCCACCGAGATATCCACGGACACCGCGTCTTCGGTCGTCCGAGGCACAGCCGTGCCCCACTCCGGCGCGGCCGGCACATCCTCAGCAAATTTTCGTCTACCTGATATCGCAAAGGGATTCACCATGGGAATCAAGAAGATCGCCGCCACCTCCGCCCTGCTCACCGCCGCCCTCGGGCTGAGCACCGCCACCGCGGGCGCCGCACCGGACGCGACCGGAGCGGTCGGCTACCACGTAACCCCCACCGAGACCGGCACCGTGATCGCCACCGATGCCGGCTCGATGAGCACCGACCACGGGGTGTTCACCATCCGGGCCGCGGACGGTACCGTTCTCGCCGGAACCGAATTATCCTTTCGCGTAGACGATTTCGTGTTCCCGATCGAGGCGCGACTGCACGACCGCACCGCGACGCTGACGCCCGAATTCGACCGGGAGCACGCGGTCTACCGGCCGGTGGCCATGCCGTTCGAGGACAGCGCGCCGTGGAAGAGCCCGTACGACCGGGAGCAGGCCGCATGGTCGCGACTGACCAGCACTCTCGGCGCGGGTGCCACGATCGGCACCCTCGTCGGCGGAATCGGCGGCGGCGCCCTCGGCTGCCTGCTCGGCGGTATCGCGGGCGCCACGATCGCGGCTGCGACAATCGTCGGAATGTTCGGTCCGTTCGTGCCGGCCGCGGTGGTCGGGTGCATCGCCGGCATCGTCGCGATCGGCGCGGTCGGCACCCTTACCGGGCAGCTGCTGGTGACCGCGCCGGTCGCCGTGATGGCCGCCGTGCAGTACTTCACCACGGTCAGCTCGCCGATGCCCGCGAAATGACCGCGATGAGGTGACGTACCGGCGCGGCGCACCGGGTTATGGTTCGACGATCGGCACGAGGTTCTCTCCGGCATCCACGAACACAGGAGCGGCCCGATCATAAACAAATCCTGGCTTCACCGCGTCATCGTCACCGGCCTCGCCGCCGGGGCGGCCGCGTTTTTCGTGGCCGCCTCGGCAACCGCCCACGTCACCGTCTCGGCGCCCGACGCGACGCGCGGTGGTTCGGCCGTGCTGACCTTCCGGGTGCCGAACGAATCGGCCACGGGCAGTGCCACCACCGAACTGAACGTCCGGTTCCCCGGGCTGGCCGAGATCGAGACCGAACCCACCCCGGGCTGGAAGACGAAGGTCACCCGCGACGACAGCCACCGGGTCACCGCCGTCACCTGGACCGCGGATCGGGGCGGCGGGATCGGCCACGGCGAATTCGAGCAGTTCTCGGTGCTGGCCGACGGTCTGCCCGACAGCGAAAGCCTCACGCTGCCCGCGACCCAGACCTACGCCGACGGCAGGGTCGTCACCTGGGATCAAACCGCGTCCGGCGATACCGAACCCGAATATCCCGCACCATCGGCGCAGCTGGCGCCCGCGCAATCCGGCGACACCGCGAATCACGGCGACGTCCACGCGGCACCGGCCGCCGAGGAACACGAATCCGACACCACCGCACGCTGGCTCGGCAGTATCGGCATCGTGCTGGGCGCGCTGAGCGTGCTCGCGGCCGCGACGATGCTCACCGGCGAGCGGTCCTGAACCACACCGGCGTCGCGGCGCACGGCGGCCGATGCGTACATTGGCCGCGAACAATGCGCGAGAGGCGGGAACGAGCATGACGGACCGGCGCGTCGGCATCATCGGCGCGGGAATTCTCGGACTGGCCGTCGGCCGCGAACTCACCCGCCGCCGGCCCGGTACCCGAGTGGTGGTCGTGGACAAGGAGAATCGGGTCGCCGCCCATCAGACCGGCCACAACTCCGGTGTGGTGCACGCCGGAATCTATTACGAACCCGGTTCGGCCAAGGCCGTACTGTGCGCCCGGGGCCGGGACATGCTGCGTGAGTACTGCGCCGGGAAACGGCTGCCCTACGACGAGGTCGGCAAGCTGGTCGTGGCGATCACCTCCGACGATGTCGCGCGCATGGACGCCCTCGCCACCCGCGCGGGCGCCAACGGCGTACCCGGATTGCGACGCGTCGATGCCGCGGAGATCCGGGATATCGAGCCGCACGCGAGCGGGCTGGCGGCGCTGTACTCACCGCATACCGCCATCACCGACTATCCCCGGATCGCCGCGGCCTTCGCCGATGACATCACCGCCGCCGGTGGCGAGGTGCGGCTGTCGTTCCCGGTCACCTCGATCACCCGCCGCGGCAACGAGATCGAGATCGGCTCGCCCGCGCGGACCCTGGTCGTGGATCGGCTGATCATCTGCGCCGGATTGCACAGCGATGCGGTATCGCAAGCGGCCGGTGACGAGCCCGGCCCGCGAATCATTCCGTTTCGCGGGGAGTACATGCTCGTGAATCCCGGGAAGAAGGATCTGGTCCGCGGTCTGATCTATCCCGTGCCCGATCCGCGCTACCCCTTTCTGGGCGTGCATTTCACGCGCCGGGTGGGCGGTGAGGTCGAGGTCGGTCCCAATGCCGTGCTCGCCTTCGCGCGGGAGGGATATCGCAGGTCGGCGTTCTCGGCACACGATCTGAGCGAATTCGCGGCCTGGCCCGGATCGTGGCGGATGGCGCGGCGGCACTGGCGGACCGGAATTCGTGAAATGTACGGCTCGGTGTCGGCGCGCGCGTACATGCGGGCCGCGGGGCGCTATGTGCCCGAGATCGGTGTGCGCGACGTCCACCGAGCCGGATCCGGAGTCCGGGCACAGGCCGTCGACGCGACCGGCGATCTCGTCGACGATTTCCGCATCCACCACCTGGGCCCGATCACCACCGTCCGCAACGCGCCTTCTCCCGCGGCAACCTCCAGTATGGCGATCGCCGAACATGTGCTCGATGTCATCGACGGACGGATGGGCGCCTAGAGTTCCGGCGCGGGCCGATCCGATTCGGTTCCCGATCGCCCGTCCGGTTCCGATGCCGCGGAACCGGATCCGCCGGCCGCGCGCACCGGGCGCAGGATCCCCCACAGCACGAAGGCCGCCGCGACCACCAACATGCCGATCCCGGCCCACAGGTTGATGTTCCAGCCGCCGGTGCGGACGCGTCCGGCGGCGGTGTCATGGACGACACCGGTGACGACGAGGACCACGCCGTAGCACCCCAGCAGCGAGCCGACGATGGTGCGAATATCGAAAAGCATGGCGTCACTTCCTCATCCGACGAAGATGTTCAGAGCGATCACGATGACCAGCGCTATCCCGGCCAACAGCACCGGCCGCTGATACCACGGCAGGGTGGCGGCGTCGGGATCGGTGAGCTGGTCCTTCGGGGTCTCCGAATACACCAGCCCGACGAGTTCGGCGGCCGGCTTGGGAGCGGTGTACAGGCTCACGACGACGCTCAGCACGATATCGATGACGAAGGCGACACCGGCGGCGACGAAACTCGACCCCTGCCCCGACAGGTGGATCACCTCGGTCTTGTTCAGGACGAAAATCACCACCGCGCTCAGGGTTCCGCACACCAGGCCGACCCAGCCCGCGGTCGGAGTCATCCGCTTCCAGAACATGCCGAGGATGAAGGTCGCGAACAGCGGCGCGTTGAAGAACGAGAACAGCGTCTGCAGATAATCCATCATGTTCGAGAAACTGCCGGCGATGAACGCGGTCCCGATCGCGATGGCGGTGGCCCCGATGGTGGCCAGCCGGCCGACGGTCAGGTAGTAGCCGTCGGGTTTGTCCTTGACGGCGTACTGCTGCCACAGGTCGTAGCTGAAGACGGTGTTGAACGCCGAGATGTTGGCGGCCATACCGGCCATGAACGCGGCCAGCAGACCGGCGATGGCCACGCCCAGAAGTCCGTTCGGCAGAACCTCTTTCATCAGGTAGAGCAGCGCCTGGTTATAGGTCGCGTCGCCCTCGCCGGTCGCTTTGAGGTCGGCGATCTGCGGAATCAGAATCGCGCTGACCATACCGGGAATGACGACGATGAACGGAATGAACATCTTCGGATACGCGCCGATGATCGGTGTCCGCCGGGCGGCCGAGATGGAATGAGTGGCCAGCGCGCGCTGGACCTCCACGAAATTGGTTGTCCAGTAACCGAAGGACAGCACGAAGCCGAGCCCCAGGACGATACCCATCACCGAAAGAAAGTTGTTGGAGAAACCGCTGAGTTCGTTACCGGGCCACGAGTGCAGCTGCTGGTCACCGTCGGGCAGCGCGGACACCTTGTCCTTCAATCCGCTCACCCCGCCGATGCGATGCAGGCCCACCAGGGTCAGCGGCAGCAGGGCCGCGACGATCACGAAGAACTGCAGCACCTCGTTGTAGATCGCGGCGGACAGACCGCCGAGGGTGATGTAGGACAACACGATCAGCGCCGCCACGATTACCGACACCCACAGCGGCCAGCCCAGCAGCACATTGACGATCGAACCCAGCAGATACAGGTTGACCCCGGCGATCAGCACCTGGGCGATCGCGAAACTGAGGGCGTTGACCAGATGCGCCCCGGTACCGAAGCGGCGGCGCATGAATTCGGGGACGCTGCGCACTTTGGAGCCGTAGTAGAACGGCATCATCACCACGCCGAGGAACAGCATGGCCGGGACCGCGCCGATCCAGAAGTAGTGCATGGTCGGCATGCCGTATTCGGCGCCGTTGGCCGACATTCCCATGATCTCGACCGCGCCGAGATTCGCGGAGATGAACGCCAGACCGGTGACCCACGCGGGCAGCGAACGACCGGACAGGAAGAAATCGATGCTCGACGACACCCGCGCCCGGGCCATCAGGCCGATTCCGAGGACGAAGACGAAATACAGAGCGACCAGGGCGTAATCGACGGGAGCCGCATCGAGGCGGAGCTGGTCGGCGGCCAGAACCGTTACCGGGGAATCGAATCGGTGCGGTGCCGCAGCGACGAACTGCATACGGGTCTCCTGTCGAGTTGACCAGCCGGTCGACCGGGATCGCGAGCTGCCCGGATAGTAGCGCGCCACACTGGAACTCAGGGGGCCTTCGGCGCCGGGCGCGGCGTGGACTGTTTTAGCGAAAGTCAGGCCTCCAAAATGTAAGACTGATGAGCCCTCGGGAAGGATCGGACGATACGATGCTGACGACTCATACTCCGCTCGACCCGCGCGGCCATCGCGGACGTGACCGCGGCGACTCCTCGGCACTGACCATCGATGTGGCGACGGCGATTGGGACGGGTGCGACGGAGGTATCCGCCTTCGACGCGGCGTTGCGCGAACTCGGTGCGGGAGAAGCGAATTTGATCCGATTATCCTCGGTTATCCCGCCGCGGGCCCGGGTGCGGCGGACCTCCCGGGTGCGGCAGCGGATCGCGTGGGGCGACCGGCTCTACTGCGTCTACGCGCTCGGGCATACGGTAGCCGCCGGATCCACCACGGCCGCGGGTGTGGGCTGGGCATTGCGCGCCGACGGATCGGGCGCCGGGCTGTTCGTCGAGCACGAGGCCGAAACCGCCGGGCAGGTGGATGATTTGATCCGCGCCAGCCTGGCCGATATGACCGCCTCGCGCCCCGGACGATTCGGTCCGGTCCACACGGCGACCGTGCAGGCGGGGTCCGCCGGCGGTGCGACGTGCGCGCTGGCTCTGGCCGCCTACCGGGCCTCGGGCTGGGACCATCCGTGAGCGAGAGGGGCCCCCGGGCCGCTCCCCACCACCCGGACGGCGAGTCTTGGCCGGGTATCGCGATCACCGTCGAGACGGCCATCGCGGAGGACGAGACAGAGCTGTTCCACGAACTCTACGAACTGGCCTTCGGTCCCTTGCGGTCGCGGGCGATCGCCCGGCAGGTACTGCATCGCAACGAGTTCCACGCGGAGATGACCGATACCCGGGTCGATAAGATAGTGGCGCGCACCGAGACCGGTGAGCCGATCGGGCTTACCACACTTACGCGACATTTGGACACCGTGCCGTGGATCAGTCCGGAGTATTTTGCGACACGATTTCCACAACAGGCCGAGCGCGATGCGATTTACTATGCAGGTTTCACCCTTGTTGCCCCAACTGCGCGACACGGGGCTGCTTTCCATGCCATGATCAGTACGGTTGTCCGGATCCTGGCGGCAGCTGGTGGGGTCGTCGGCTGGGACATCTGCTCGTACAACAATTCTCAACTCTCGTTTTCCGACGCATTGCGTAATGCGGTCGGCGAACAAGCGAATGTGGAAGTCGCGGTCGAGGATTCACAGACCTACTACGCGGCTCGATTCGTATCCGACGCGGACCAGGGGGGCTGATGACATCCGGCACACAGCACCACCACACCACCCGCATCCGGCCCTCGTGGCCGCCGGAAAAGTTATGGCGCACACTGTTATCGGCCGGAATCGCGGCGATCATGGTGATGGTCTCCCTGGTTCACTCACCGGTCCTGGCACTGGGCGCGATGGTGTCGGTGGTCCTCGCGGCGCTGGCGATGATCGGCATCGGGGTTCGCCGGTACCGGCCGCCGACGCCGACCGCCTGGTATCTGCTGGCCGCTTCGGCCGTATTGTTCGCCGCCGGAACGATTCTGCGCGTCTTCGCCGACAGCGGGATTCCACCGTTGGACGATCTGGCGACCCTGGCCGGATATACCGGCGTGGGGGTGGCCGCCTTCCTGTGGCTGTGGCCGCGCCGGGTCGGCTCACAACGTGATCTCGTCCTCGATTCCGGCCTGATCGCGCTCGGCGCACTGCTCGCCTCGTGGACTTTCCTGATCTCCCCGGTGCTGCACACCACCCGGGAGTGGGACGTCTCCGCGCTCATCATGCCGATCTATCCGGTGATCGACGCGTTGCTGCTGACACTGGTGACTCATTCGATGGTCACCTCCAGCCGCTCGGAAACCTCGCTGCGGCTGGTACATCTCGGGCTGCTGGCCATTCTCGTCGCCGATCTCGGCTACAACCTGCAATCGGCCGGATCGGTACACCTCGACGACCGGATCCTACTGCTACCCCTGTTGCTCGCCTACGGGATAGTCGGGCTGGCGGCGCTGCATCCGACCATGGTCACCCTCGGCGGCACCCGGCGCGTCCATCCGCACCGTTCCCGGCAGCGGGCCAGCGTGATCACGGTGACGCTGGTTGTCGCCTCGCTGGTGCCGACGGTCGGCACTCGGGTGGGCACCGTGGACCGGGTGGTGGTCTCCACCCTGCTGGCCACCTTGCTGGTGGGAGTTCTCGTACGCAGCGAACGCGCGATCGTGCGCAGTGCCCGCAGTGAACGGCGGGCTCAATACCAGGCCGACCACGATATGCTCACCGGTCTGCTGAACCGCTCCGCGCTGTTGCGCACCCCGGCCCGCGATCACGATCTGTGGGCCGGGCGCCCGATCGCGCTGCTGTTTCTCGATCTCGACGGATTCAAGACCGTCAACGACAGCTATGGGCACGCCGTCGGCGACGAACTCATCGCCAACGCCGCGGCACGTATCCGGCGGGTGATCCAGCGCGACGACATCGCCGCCCGATACGGCGGCGACGAATTCGTGGTGCTGGCCGGCGCCACCCGGGCCGAGGCCGCGGTACTGGCGGAGAAACTGCTGGCAGCCTTCGCCAAACCATTCGAACTATCGGTCGCCGAGGTGACCATGGGTGTGAGTATCGGTATCTCCTGCGGCGGGCCGCGCAGCAGCGACGCCACCATCTACGACCTTCTGCGCGAAGCGGATTCGGCGATGTACCACGCCAAGGACTACGCCCTCGGCTGCGCCTTCCACGACGATCTGCGCCACCTCCCACAGACCGAGAGCCGCCGCCGGATACACCGGCACGAGCCCGCGGTCTGACGGGATGCCGCGCCTGATGGGTCAGCGCCCGGAGGCGGCAACGAAGTGTCACCACGCAGGGCGCCCCACCAGGCGCCGGACAACACGGCTTAGCCGGCCAGTTCGTCCAGTAGGCGACGGGCCTGCTCCAGTTCGGCCTGGAGCTGTTCCACCTTGGCGCGCTGCGTACTCCGAACCGAGTCGAGAACCGAGTCGACCACCTCGGCGACCTCCGGATCGAGCAGCTTCGCAGCCTGCGCTACCGCCGAACCGGCTACCGACAGCCCCTTGATGGTGCGCTTCTTACCGTGCACCACATCGACGGTCCATTCCCCGTCGGCGGTACCGGACAGGGTGACCGTCACCTCCGGGGTTTTGGCCTTGCGCGCCGCCGTGGCGGGTTTGCTCGCCGGGGTGCGGGGCGCGGGCGCGGCGGGCTTCGCCGCCGGCTTGGGATCCGAAGCGGGCTGCGGCGCCGGGGGTTTCGACGCGGCTCCGGGTACCGATGCCGGAGTGGGCGGCGCGGGTGGCGGGGTCACGGTCGACGACATGCTCACAGCGGTGTCCTTCCTCGTTACCGGCGCCGGGGCGCCGGTGGTCTCGGATGTGGTGGTGCGCTTGTCCTTACGAGCGGGTTTGGCCAGTGTCACCTCGGTCGGCGAGAACGACATGGCATCTTTCGACCCGGTGGGCCGGACCTGGAGGAAATCGCCCTCGGCGGGATCACCGAGAGCAATCACCTTGCCCGATCGCCCCTCGGATACTCCCACTGCCGCCGCCGTGAACCACACCATGGGTGGCCGGCCGTCGGCAAGTTCGTCGGCTATCTGCCGAATCTCGGTGTCGGACAACGGTTGCGGTTTCGTGCGAGGGGACGACATGGTGCTCTCCGGGCGGGTTGTAGGCATCGACGTGCCATGAGCATGCACCATGACACCGACAAGTCCACATCGCACCGGGCTCCGGGCGCCGCACGAGACTCCCGGCTACGCATCGGCAACCGCGGTGGCAGGTATGTCACTCGCCACCACCACGGCAGCCCGGATGCCGTCGTATCGCCGGATATTCGCTCTGTTCTCGATATGCGCGGGCCCGAACCGGTAGCGTGCGGTTTTCATGAGCTCGCTATCCGGTCTGCGCGCGGAACGCCGTACGGTGATCGAGTTCTGCACCGGACTCGACGACGAGCAGTGGGCCGCGCCCAGCGCCGCCGCCGGCTGGTCGGTCGCCGAGGTCGTGATTCACATGACGATCCTGGCCCGCGCGGCCGGCGGTCCCGGAGCCGCCGCATTCGCCGCCACCCACGATCTGGAACGCCTGAACGAACAGCTGGTCGACGACAAACGCTCGCACACCACCAAACACATCCTGCCGGAATTCGAGACCTGGTCCCGGCGCGGGGAACGAGCGCTGTCGCTGGTCACCGCGCCCGGACCGGGCCGGATCGGCTTTCCGGTCGGCGAACTCGGCTGGTACCGGCTCGACCTGGTGCCGGCCATGCTGGTCTCCGATTGGCACATCCATCTGCGGCACGACATCGCCGCAGCCCTGGATCTCGCCCCACCACCCACCGATCCGCAGCGGATGAGCGCGGTCACGACCTGGCTCACGGCACTGCTCGAACGATCCCATCGCGAGGCCCTGGCCTGGCTGGACGCACCCGTCGCGCTGACCCTGACGGGGCCGGGCGGCGGTACCTGGCGCATCGACCCCCGGGCCGGGCGGCTGCGGGTGCGTCCGGGCAAGGCCGCGGGGGCCGCCGCGCACATCGCGGCGCTGGCGCTGGAATTCCCGCAGTGGGGTACGCGCCGGCTGCCCTGGCGGGCGGGTGCGGTCGCGGTCACCGGTGACGCGGAACTCGGCGCCCGCGTCCTCGACTCGATCAATCTGGTGTGAGCCGCAGGCCACAGCACGCGGGCGTACAGTGATGTTTCACAAGATCGGCGACGGGGGGCCGGGATACGGGCCGGTTCACGGAGCGGTAGAGGGGTTTCGAGTGGACAGGCCAGCGTGGGCACCCGAAGGTGTCGACATGAACCGGGTGAGCCCGGCTCGGATGTACGACGCATTACTCGGTGGATCACATAATTTCGAGATCGATCGCGAGGCCGCCGCGGCCGGCCGGAAACTGGTACCGGACCTGCCACGTCTGGCGCTGAGCAACCGCGCGTTCCTGCGCCGCGCGGTGCGTTTCATGGCCGATGCCGGGGTACGCCAGTTCCTCGATGTCGGCTCGGGTATTCCAACGGCCGGCAATGTGCACGAGGTGGCCCAGGGCATCGATCCCGCGACCCGGGTGCTCTACGTCGATATCGACCCGGTCGCGGTCACCCACGCCGCCACCATTCTGGGCGGTGACGACAACGCCGGCGCGGTCGAGGCGGATCTGCGCAAACCCGGCGAACTGTTGTCTCGCGCACGCGCCACCGGCCTGATCGACTTCGACCGGCCGGTGGGGCTGCTGCTGGTGGCGGTACTGCATCTGTTGCAGGACGACGAGCGTCCAGGCGATATGGTCGCCGCCCTGCACGAGGCGTTGCCCTCGGGAAGCTATGTGGCGATCTCGCATCTGAGCACGGCACAGCGCCCGGAGGCCGCGGCCCGGCTACACGAGGAATCGACGAGCGGTGTCGGCATCCGGTTCCGCGATCGGGTCTCGATCACCGAGATGTTCACCGGGTGGGAGCTGGTCGAACCCGGTGTGGTCGAACTACCCTTGTGGCGACCGGAATCCGAGCGCGATCTCCACGAGACTCCGGGACGGTCCCTGGGGTTGGCGGGCGTGGGCCGCAAGGTGTAGCGGGGTATGCGGGACAGGCAGGGGCTGTAAGGGTGGGTTCGCAGGAATTGGCGGCGCGCTGGGCCGACGCACTCGACGGTGTGGTTGCGCCGACGCTTACCCGGACCCAGATCGAAACCCTGCTCACGGGCCTCTGCGAGGAGTTGCTGGGCGCACTGCGCGGTACCGCCGGTATCGACACCGCACGGCTGGCCGCCGCCACGCTGGTCGCCGCGAATTATCGGGACGAGGTCGCGGTGAGCCGATCGGTCGCGGTGATCTGCCGGGATATGGTCGCCGACCTCTGCCCCGATCCCGGACAGCCCGGCCGCGCGGCGATTCGCGACCGGGCCGTCGATGTCGCCGGCGAGTTCGCCGCAGGATTCACCGCGGCCCTGCGCACCGCCGCCCTCGCCGAACAGGAGACCACGCTGACCGCCGCACTGGCCGCGGTCCGCGACGAGCAGGCTCGGCGGCAACTGTCGGAGGCGCGGTTCGCGGCCATCTTCGCCGGCGCCTCGGTGGGGATCGGCACCATCGATGCCCGGACCGGGCGGGTCCGCGATGTGAACGCCGCCTTTGCCGAGATGCTGGGGGTGCCGACTTCGGCGATCGTGGGGCAGTCGGTGGCCGCGGTGCTGGGGGCGGACAACATCGGCGAGGCCTACGGCCAATTCCAGCAGCTGCTGACCGGAGAACTCGACCGGTTCCGGATGGAGACCTCGCTGACCCGGCCGGACGGGCACCACTCCGATATCGACCTGTCGATGTCGGTGGTGCGCGACACCGGCGGCAGTGTGCGCTTCCTCATCGGGGTGGCCGTCGACATCACCGAGCGCAAGGCGCTTGCCGACCGGCTGTGGCACGACGCCCACCACGACGATCTGACCGGGCTGGCCAACCGGCTGCTGTTCTTCGACCGGCTCGCCCGGGCCCGTCCCCCGATCGGTCTGTGCTATCTCGATCTGGACGGATTCAAGGAGATCAACGACGACAACGGCCACACCATCGGCGACCGTGTCCTGCGGGTGGTCGCCGAGCGGCTGGGCACGGCGGCCGGGCCGGACGGACTGGCCGCGCGGATCGGCGGTGATGAATTCATCGTCCTGATCGAACAGTGCGTCGATGAGGAACAGCTGGTCACTGCCTCCAGGCGGCTGCTGACCGCACTGGCCGAACCGGTTGTCGTGGCGGATCGCTCGATCTCGGTGGGCGCGTCCATCGGAACCGCACTGGTCAGCAGCTATCCCGATGCGGTCGACGATCTCATGCACGCGGTGGATACCGCGATGTACCGCGACAAGAGCACCCGGCAGCGGTCGAACGGCGGGTCCCGGCAACATCAGTAGGTCAGTGGGCGCCGGTCGGCTGCCGCGTGCGGCGGGAGAATTCCCGCCGGACCTCCTCGATACGGCCGTTGCCGGTGAGGAACGCCGAACACCCGGGGCATTCGGAGATGATCGGATGTTCGCATTCGGCGACATGTGCGAAGAACCGGTCGGTGGCCTCGTACAACTCGATACGCCGCCGCAGTCGCGCCCGCTCCTCCGCCAGCAGTGCGAGCCGCTGCTCGTGCCCGGACAGGCCGAGTTCCCGAATCCGGCTCAGCGACAGTCCGGTTCGCTGCAGGGCACGGATGAGCCGAGCCCGATCGAGGGTCTCCGCGTCGTAGCTCCGATGCCCGGACCCACTGCGGACCGGATGCAGGAGCCCGACCGATTCCCAGTGCCGCAGCACATGTGCGTCGACACCGACTGCCGCGGCGGCGTCACCGATCTTCAGCCCGTCCATCTCGACCCCTTTACTTCATGTCGACATCAAGTTTTATCGTGCCACGACACGCGCGGTGACGGGCTCTCGCCGGCCGCGACCGACCACAGCACGGAGGTATCTCATGCCGGATCCGGTGGGAAATCCGACCATACTCGAATGCTGCAGTGCCGCAGTAGGTTCCGTCCGGGGTCTGATATCGCCCCGGCGCCCGGACGCGCGGCTCGTCGCGGCGATCACCGATGCCGGACTGCCACAGCCACAGGGGACGGTCACGGTGCGGGCGCTGCCGCAGGCGCCGCGGTCGGTGCCGACCGCGGCGATCGTCGAGGGCTCGTTCCGGCCACGCCGCGTCGACAACGCGCTCACCGCCTTCGTCGTCGAACATCCCCGAGCCCGGTTCGTGGTCGATCCCGGGCTCTGCCGCGACGCCGGGCACCGTGCGATCGCCCAACTGCCGGCGGTGCTCCGGATGGCGGTGCGTCCGCCCGCCGATTCCGTCGCCACCGTCGACTCGCTGCGGGCGCACGCTCCGCAACCGCTGGATTTCGCGCTGCCCACGCACGCGCACTGGGATCATGTGTGCGGACTGCTGGATCTGCCGGGCCTGCCCGTATATCTGCACCGCGTCGAGCGGGAGTGGATCTGGTCCGGGCCGGTCGCACCGGTCGGCGGCGTGCGCGACTCGCTGCGCGATCGGCCGGTCACCGAGTACGAACTCGACGGGCCACCGGTGCTGACCTTCACCGCGAGTCACGATCTGTTCGGTGACGGCACCGTGGTCCTCGTCGATCTCGCCGGGCACACTCCGGGAAGTATCGGCGTTCTCGCGCATACCCGCCGGGGCTGGGTCCTGCTCGCCGGCGATGCCGCCTGGCACAACCTGCAGATCGAGCGGATTCGCCAGAAGGCGAGTTACCCCGGCAATTTCGCCGATCAGGACCGCGATGCCACCTTCCGCACGCTGCATCGCCTGCATCTGGCCCGAACGGCCGTCACCATCGTCCCGACCCACGACCACGCGGCTGCCCGGAACCTGCCCGACGAGCACGGCACCTCCCCTACCGGGCCGGGCCGGCAGCGATCCGGGGAGTGAAGCGTCGCGGCCCTGCGGGCCGACGCCGCCACACGGTGATCGACTCGTGCGGGCAACCACCGCGACAAAGCCGGTCCAGCAATCACCCGGTGGCTATGGATCGGCGGACCGCACCCCGGCGACCATGACGGTATGACCTCCCAATTCGATATCGGCGCCACATATCTCGACACCGCCGCCGGGGTCGTGACCACGGCACGGGCCGGCGCGCTGCGGCTGTCGTTCCATCTCTACAACGACTCCGGCGATGTCGACCGAGCGCTGAAGGTGCTGGGCGACACCATGGATCGGCACGACCGCGGTGGCATCCTGCCCACACCCGGGGACCCGGCCGACTGAGACCCCACGCGCACCCCGCCCGGCAGGCTTCAGAAGGTCTTGGGCAGCCGGCCGGGCAGCTGCCGCGATTCGGCATCGACCCGGGTCCGCAATTCGGCCGGAATACGGTCGATGACCGCCGATCGGTCCGCGGCGGCGAGTTTGCGGCGGATGGTGGTCACCTGGGCATCGACGGTGCGCACCGAGGTACCACGCCGCATCGCGACCGCGTTGTTGGTCCAGCCGGCGGCCACCAGGATCGCGATATCGCGTTCGGCGGGTGACAGCTCCCGCCACCCCGATTCGTCCTGGTCGCCGGGCAGTTCGGTGATGGTCAGCCGGCCGAGGAAGTAGCGCGGCAGTTCCTGTACCTCGGGACGCAATCGGGCACCTCGCCGGACCGCCGCCTCGTAGCGTTGCGGGCCGAGCACCGCGATCGCGGCAGCTCGTGCCGCCTCCGATCCGGTGATCACCAGCGGCACCCGATCCGAGGCGATACCCATCGACCGGTGCAGTGCTGCGGTGCCGCCCTGCAGGTGGGCGATCTCGCGCGCCGCGGCCTCGAGTTCTCCCGCGCGGCCACCGGATTCGGCACGGCGGGACAGGGTCGTAGCGAGAGCCACAGTGCAGAAGTGAATGATCCAGCCGGCGGTCCAGGTGTCGCCGCGCTCCAGATGCTGTGCGACTCCTTCGCGGCCCCGCCGTACCGCGATTTCGGGATCGCCGTACCGGGATTCGGCGATGACACCCGCGACCTCGGCCCACGAAACAGCCCAGAGCGCATCGCTTTTCGCGGCATCGTCGCGATGCCGGCGGATCTCGCGTTCGGCCGTCTCCGGCGATGCCATCCGCGCCGCGGCGAGCACGAGGAACAATTCGCTGCGCTGGCGGCCACCGCGATCACCCGCGGCGGCGAACTTGTCCCGGGCACGGGACAGCACATCGATCGATCGCAGATCCAGGTGGATGAGGAACAACTCCAGGCCCCAGGTGAACTCCACCTCGGCAGGCAGGCCGATATCGGTGCCGGTGTGCTCGCGCCAGTGTCGGCGCAGCACGGGATCGGTCAGGCATTCGGCGGCACACTCGTCCAGCAGTCGCGCGGTGTAGTCGAAACGCCCCTGCCACAACGTGGCCCAGCCGATCAGCGCCTTCGCGGAGGTCCGCAGGCTCGATCGGGCGGGATCGTCGCCCACGAGTGCGAGCGCGCGTTCGCCCAGCACGGTGATCGCGCGGCTGGCTCCGGTGACGAACGGAACCCGCAATGCCATTGCCGCGGTGACGATCTCGAGTCCCAGCACGGCCTCGGCCGGATCACCGAGCCCGGTCTCCACAGCCAGGACCACATCGTCCCAGGAGGCGCGCGCCCAGACGATCCACTGCAACTCGTCCGGCCCGTACCAGATCGCCCGTCCGGCAACGACTTTGTCGCGAAAGTACCGGCGATGCCGGGCCAGCAGCCGGGACTCGGTCAGCGCCTCCGGGCCGTCCGGCCGCCGGGCGCGCAGGCAGGTGCGCGCGAACACCCGCACGCTCTCGGGCAGGAAATAATAGACCGCGGTGGCAGTCATCCGAGTCGACACCAGCGACCGCTCGACCAGCCGCTGCAGGGTGTTCGCGATCATCGACTCGGGTAGCCCCGCGTCGGCGCACACCGCGCCGATCGCACTGAATTCGACACCACCGCAGCGGATATCGTCATCACCGGGGTCGAATCCGGCCGCGAATACCGACATCCGGTCCAACAGCAGCCGCTCGGGCGCGGTGCACAGTCCGTAGGACCACGCGATGACATCGCCGACGGTGCGGTGCCGCGGTTCGCCGCCCGCGCGCACATTCGACGACCAGCGCATCCGCGCATCGGAGCCGTCGCCGGTGAGATCGCGGAGCAGCTCGGCCGCCGGGCGGTAGCGCAACCGGGCCGCCGCCAGCCTGATGAACAACGGATTGTTGTCCACGTGACGGCAGATACCCGCGGCGATCTCCAGCTCCGCGGGATGATCGGGCACCGAGCGGCCGGTCAGTGCGGCACGACGCAGAAACAGTTCCAGCGCATGGTCACCGGTGAGGGGCTGCACGGGGACGAGATGCTCGTCCGTCCAGCCGATCGGCTCCCGGCTGGTGGCCACGACCGTCACGTCCGGAATCGAGGTGAGCAATTCGACGATGATCCGGGCGGCCGACGGCAACACGTGTTCGCAGTTGTCCAGTACCATGATCGGCCGCCCGGATCCGAGAGCGGCGAACGCGTCCGCCAAGCAGTCCTCGGCGCGGCGGCCGGTCAGATCCGACGGCGCGACCGCCCGCACGATCTCCTCGGCGACCGCCTCGACACCGGCGCCCGCTTCCAGCCGTGCGAGCCGGGCCCACAACACCTGATCGCGGCCGGTCCGTCGCAGGCGGCGCAGCGCCTCCGTGGCCAGCGTCGTCTTGCCGATACCGCCGGGCCCCAGCAGGGTGATCAGCCGGGGGCCGCCCGGCTCCAGGAGCTGGGAGATGTGCCGCAATTCCCTTCCGCGACCGACGAACTGCGAGGCGGTGGGCTCGGTCACGACCCCGCGGTCCCGGGCCGCTCCCGCCGCCGCGCGGCCTCGCGCATCCGCTCGGCCGCATCGGCGGGCAGATGGCGGGCGATATCGGTGCGGGAGGTGATCCCCAATTTCTGTCGCACCGTTGCCACCTGCGCGTCGACAGTGCGCACCGAACTCCGGCGCCGCCCGGCGATGGCGCTGTTGGGCCAGCCTGCGGCGGCCAGCACCGCCACCTCGCGTTCGGCCGTCGACAGTGATTGCCAGCGATCGGGTTCCGGACGCGCGGGCGCCGAGGGGCCGGCCGGCGCGGTGACGCGAACCGGTGGCGCGACGATGCGGCACGGCCGCTGCGCGGTGGCCGGTCCGTCACCGCGGCGGCCCTGCTGATGCCGCAGGCTCCGGTAGCGGGCGGCGAGCCGGTTGGCCTCGTGCGGATCTCGGCCGTGCAGTTGCGCCCGCGCGTAGATCCGCACACATTCTGCGAGGCTCCAGCGCGCCGGGCCACCGGTCAGCCGGACGGCGACCAGTGACCGTTCCACCAGCCGGTCGAGCATCGCGTCGATCGATTCGGCGGCGAGTTCGTGATCGGCGCACACCGCGACGATCGTCTCCCGCTCCGTCCCGCCGTCGCCCTCCGATTCTGCGGGAAATACCGAAAGCCGTTGCAGCAGAAGCTGTTCGACTGCATCGCAGCGCCTCGCGGACCAGGCGATCGAGGCACCGATATCGCGGTGCCGGTTCTCGACTCCGACCCGCGCGCCGTCGGACCAGTGCAGTCGACGATCGTAGGAGTCCCCGCTGACCTCCCGCAGCACGGCGACCGCGGGATGCTTTTGCAACCGAGCCGCAGCCAAGCGCAGCCAGAGCGGATTGTGATCGACGTGGCGGCAGATCCGGGTGAGGATGGCGGCCTCGGCGGCGCTCGGCTCGATGCGACGACCGCCGAGCTCTATTCGAATCCGCAACAACCGCAGCGCATCCGCGGGTGTCAGCGACGGCACCTGGACGAGATGCTCGTCGATCCAGCCGACCGGCTCGCAACTGGTGGCGATCACGGTGAGCATCGGATCGACGGCCAGCAGATTCTCGAGTTCCACGGCGGCCGCCGGCAGTACTCCGTCACAGGCGTCGAGCACCAGAATGTGCGGGGAGGTTGCGGGGCGGGTCGCGCAGGACCGCAATTCGGCGGCCACGGCGGCGGCATCGAGATCCGCCGATGCCAGCCAGCGCGCCGGCAATTCGATATCGCGCCGCAACGATTCGACCGCCAGCCTGGTCTTGCCGATACCGCCGGGACCGACCAGGGTGATCAGCCGGGCGCCGAGCCCGACCAGGGACGCGATCCGCTCCCGCTGTGCCTGCCTGCCGACGAACTCGCTACTGGTGGCGGGCAGCGCGCCGGGACGCGATAGCTGGAACATAGTAGGAACAAGTTATCCCACCAGGCTCCCGGTGCACCCGGATTCCCGGCCAACCGGACTCCGATCCCGGTCAGCAGATGGATTGGGCCTGCTGGTAGTGCATCTGCACCACCGCGCTGTCGAAGGTCATGGTGTCGATCAGCTGCAGCCCCGCGGTGCCGAGGGGTTTGGGAAACAGCGGTACGCCACCGCCGAGCAACAGCGGATGTACGAACAGCCGGTACTCGTCGACGAGATCGTGTTCCAGGAAGTACGACGCGGTCTGGGCGCCGCCGAATACCACGATGGGACCGGTCGCCGCGGCGCGCAGCGCGGCGATCTCCGCGATCGGATCGGCGCCGATCACCCGGGTATTCCAGCCCGGATTCCGAAGGGTGTGGGAGAAGACCAGTTTCGGGGTGCGCTTCCAGCATCGCGCGAATTCGATGTAGAACGGCGAGATGGCCGGGTCGGAGTCCGCGTAGGGCCAGAACGCGGCCATGATCTCGAAGGTCTTGCGGCCGTAGACGAACATCTCGGCCGCGCGCAGCTCGTCGAGGAAGGATTCGCACAACTCCTCGTCGACCACCGGCCAGTGAATTTCCTGGTCGGGACCCTCCGCATAGCCGTCGAGCGACATCTGCATCCACAGTGTCACACTTGCCATCGCTGCCCCATCTGCCGTTGTACGCGGATGTGTGATTGTTCCCAAAAGGGACAACGGCGCGCATCGGTAATGTTGGAGAGCACCTACTTAAGTAGGTGTCCCCGGGGCGGAGGGTCGCGACGCTCAGAGCAGTTCGCCGTCCCGGCACAGGCTCGACGACCGCCAGGTCTGCTCGGGTGCGGCACCGGTGAAGCGCCACTGCGAGATCGGCCCGGCCGCACGCCAGAACAGCCCGCCCGTGGCCGGAACGGCCTCGTATACATCCTCGGTACCCTCGATCAGCTGACCGCCCACGCAGTAATCGTTGTAGGAGGTTCCGGGCTGGCGGGCACCGGGACTGAAGCGGCCCACGGGACTACCGAAGGCCCCCGGGTTTCCGACCGTATCGGGCCGACCGGAAGCGCCCTCCACATTCCAGCGTGCGGCGCCGAAAAGGTCTGTGCGGCAACCGAAGTCCCAGCCACCGGCATGGACGCTCGTTCCCTGGGCGAAAGCATCACCGGCCCAGAGGCAGTGCGGCCCGGCGGGCTGGGCCGAGGCCTGTGCCGCCGAAAGGCCGGTCACGGCGGCGCCGGCGACGGCTGCCGCGAGGACGAGAGCCCGCAGGGATCGGGCATGAGGGAAGCGAGTACGGGTGGCAGTCATCGGTATGTCTCCGTTTCATCCGCGCTCCGGTGCCATATCACGACCGAAGCAATGGCCACACAATTAATGTACCGCTATATAACGGCGCATTAGATGCGGAGTGTCCCCAGTGATGGAGGTAACAGAATCAGGGAGAAGAAAAATGCCGCGACGGCGGCTCAGGATTCGGCGAGCGCCTCGGTCAGCGCGCTGTCCTGGTCGAGATAGCGGGCCGCGAACCGGCCGATGAGCTCACCGGCCGCCTGCGCCGGAACGACCCGCACCGCTTCCACACCCGCGGCCATCCGGGCCAGATCGGCCGAGCCGCCCTCGGAGTTCTGGTAAGTGGTCCACACCGTGCGCTGGAACAGATCGGTGAAACGCCTCGCGATCCGATCGCATTCACCGGCCAGTCGCTCCAACTCGGTGATGATCTCCGCCTCGGGTACCCCGGCGGCGGCGAGCTGATCGGACGCCCGCAACAGTGCCGGATCGGCGGCCCGGTAGGTGGTGGCGTCGACCGGTTCGTAGAGACCGAGGGCCACGACCCGGGACAGCCCATTGGGCACCGCGCGGAACCGCTGCTCGAGATCGGTCGCGGCGATGGTCTCCCCGGCCGAGGAATCCGCGGCCTCCGACACGCCGGGCCCGGGCTCGCCGAGGATATCGCCGAGATCGTCGCCTCGATCCCAGGCGTTGAGCAGTTCCTTGATGCCGTTGAGTTTGATCCCGCGATCCAGCAACCGGCTGATGGTCCGCACCCGGTTCAGATGATCGGCGCTGTAGAAACCGGTCCGGCCCTTGACCTGCGGCGAAGGCAACACACCCCGCTCGTGGTACACCCGCAGGCTGCGCACAGTGGTACCTGCCTCGCGCGCAAGCTCGTCGATGGTGTACTCGGTCCCGGTCGTCATATATCAAGGAAACCACACCGAAATGTGAGCCGGCCGAGAGCGCTGAGCGGCGTGCCGGTTCCCATGCTTGGCCGGTACAGTTGCGACGCGCGGGGGTCCCGGACCTATCCTGCTCTGCATGGACGATATGGCGGACGCGCGCCCCAGCGTCGCCGAGCGGGAGCGCGCACTGCAGGAATTGTCACAGCAACTGGGCGCCGGCAGATTGACGATGACCGAATTCGACGAGCGCACCACACTGGCCACCCAGGCCGACACCAGAGTCGAACTGGCCGCCCTGTTCACCGATCTGCCCGGCATCATCCCGGCGCCGCCGGTCACTCCCGATCCGCCCGCACCCGCCAATCCGCTGCCGTCCCTGACCGTGCTCGCCGGCGCGATAACCGTGTTCTCGGTGGTGTCGGCGTGGGCGGCCGGAAACTGGTTGTGGCTGTTGCTGATCGCCGCCGCGCCGGTGGCGGTAATGGTGTGGCGGGCCCGCGTCGTCGCCTGAGGCGATTCACCACCGGGTTCGCGGGCGCACCTCATTGGCCAGGTCCACGAGCCGGTAGCGATGCAGCCGGTCCGGCGCTGTCCGTGCCAGCGCCCGTAGCGAGGCCTCCAGTCCCTGTTGCAGACCGGATTCGGTGAGCGCGAAACCCAGCAGCGCCGCATCCGAGTGGCGCGGCAGGCCACCGCCGCGCAGCCATTCCAGTGCCGCACCCACCACCACGACCCGCAACTGCAGTGCCCGCGGCTCCTCGGCCAAGACCGTCAGCCGCTCGGCCGCCGCGGCCAGATCCTCGGCGGTGACCTCGGCGACCGGCCGCGACACCAGCAGCAGACCGCCGGTCATATGGGCGACCGCGTAATGCCGCGACGAGATCGGCACCCGGTCGAGTACTTCGACCGCCGCGAGCAGTTCACCGTCGGCGGCCAGTCGCCGGGCCAGGCCGAAGGCGGCGCTGACCACACCGTGGTTGGTGTGCCAGACGATGTGGTAGCACTCGACCGCGGCACGATGCCAGCTCTCCGGATCGGTCGGCAGCTCCGGATGCTGCAGGACCAGCTCCGCGGTGGCGGCCAGTGCCAGCGCGGGCGCGATCTCACCGGGCAGCATCGCGCGCACGATCTCGAATTGCGGGTAGGCGTCCTCGAATTGGCCGTCGAGCAGATCCGCGATTCCCCGATACCAGGACAGCCGCCAATCGGTGCTGTAGCGAATCACCAACTCCTGCAACAGTGCCCGCGCCGCGAGCACCTCACCCAAATCCAGATGCGCGCGCACCGCGGCCAGTGCGCCCTCGAGTTCGAAGGAGGCCGGCTCGGCCATCACCCCCGAGGCGATGCGATCGCGCATGCGCAACAACGTGTCCAGGGCGTGGCGCGGATCGCCGTGCAGCAGGGTGGAGATCACCTCGGCACTGGGGTCGGTGCCGTCGATGAGGGGTACCGGAAGCGCCGCCACGACCGCGCGGGCGTCCAGGGCGGGGATGCGGTGGTGGCCGTCGACGATGCCATCGGTCTGGCCGATCAGTGTCTCGACGCCGAAATCACCTCGCATGGAGCCGAATTCGACCGACGCCTGCGGGTGCTCGCGATCGGTGTCGGCGGCCAGCACCATCCGCAGTACCCCGGTGAGCTGGCAGTACATCGAATAGGTGGAGGGAAACCGGCGCTTCGGATCGATATGGGTGGCACGGCCGAGCAGGCGATGCAGCGCCGGATACCGCCGCAGCAGCGGCTGCTCCTCCGGCCCCGGGATTCCCGGCGGATGATGTCCCTGCTCGTCGCGGGGCAGGGTCAGCACCAGCGCGGCCAGCGTCCGGCCCACCGTATAGATGTCGGAGGCGACGGTCGGGCCGGTCTCGATGATCTCGGGAGCCTGGAATCCCGGTGTGCCGTAAATACTCCCGAACGACTCCATGGCCGCGACGGCACCCAGATCGATGAGTTTGACCTCGTCGTCGCCGACCATGATGTTGTCGGGTTTGAGGTCGTTGTAGGACAGGCCGAACGCGTGCAGATAGTCCAGCGCGGGCAGTACCTCCATCACGTACGCGATGGCCTCGGCCACCGGAATGCGTTGTGGGGCACGCTGATCGAGCACTCGTTTGAGCGACTGCCCGCCCACGTACTCCATCACGATGTAACCGTCGGCCACATCTCGGCCCGCACAGCGATGTTTGACGAAGTTGTAGATCTTCACGATGCCGGGATATGCCACCTCGGACAGGAACTGCCGCTCCGCCAGCGCCACCACGTGTGCCTCGAAATCCTGTGGGTTCTGCAGCCCCTTGAGCACCACCCAGCGATCACTGACATTGCGGTCGACGGCGAGGTAGATCCAGCCCAGCCCGCCGTGGGCCAGACAGCCCTGCACCTCGTACTGTCCCGCGACCACCTCACCGGCTCCCAGGATGGGCCGGAAGCTGAACGGCGAGCCACACTTGCCGCAATCGCCTGCCACCGGGCCGTTGCCCGCCTCCCCGGAGCGTCCGACCGGCTGGTTGCACTTCCAGCAGAACCGCTTGTTCTCCGGGACTTCCGGATCCTCCAGCACCGCCGAGCGCGGATCGACCGACATCACCCGTGGCATCTCCACCAGGCCCGCGCCCAGGCGGCGCGGGCTCGGCCGGGAGCGGGCACTGCGGCCCGACCCGGTGTCCAGGGCGAGGAGGTCGGAGCCGAAGGTGCCGAGGGTGCCCGGATCCGGGTCGAATACCGGCGGGCCGTCCGGGGCCGGACGATGGGCAGGCTCGGAGCGGAGTGCGGCGGGTATCGATTGCCGCGCCGACTGCTCGGCACCGGCCCGGAGCCGTTGCGACGCTTCACCCCCGCCGTTCCGGGTCGTCCACGGATGAGTTCCCGTGGTCGGCACCTCACTGCGCCGGATCCGGCGATTCGCCCATGGATGCGGGGGTGGCGTATCGGGTCGTTCCGGCATGAGAAACCTTCCGAGACCGCTGCTGAACCGGGGCTTCATTCTGGTTCTCCTGCCGCGACCTCGCGCCTGCGGGGTTCCCAGCCCCGGGAAGCGATCCGCCCCGGTGGTATCGGGCGGATCGGGTGCTCACTTCTCGTCGGAGCCCGCCGGTGACGGGGGGTCCTCCGATTCGGCCGCCGGTGCAGCGTCGGTGGTGTCGGTGGTGTCGGTGGTGTCGGCCGTCGCGACCGCGGTGGTGGAATCCGCACTCGCGTCGTGCTGCAGCGGACGTTCGGCCAGCACCGGGAACTGACCGGTGTAACCCATCCGCTCGGTCGCCATCGCCAGCACCTTCCGCCGTGCCACGAACCAGCCCACGACCAGTGCCGGGAGCATCACGCACACCATGGCGAGCACGGCGAATCGTTGTGCCGCCTCATGGTTGCAAGCCTGCAGTACGACAACCAGAGCGAGGAAGGCCAGTGTCGCGAAACTGGTGTAGGGCGCACCGATCAATCGGAACGAGGGACGCTCCGCCTTACCCGTACGCGACCACCGCCACAGCTGCAGCTGACACAGGATGATCGCGGTCCACGCGAAGATCGTGCCCAGCGCCGACATGTTCAGCACGATCTCGAATGCCTGGTCCGGCACCACCGCATTGAGCCCCACGCCGATCAGCGCGATCGCACCGGTGGCGAGGATGCCGACATAGGGCACACCGGAACTCGACATACGCGAGGCTACCGACGGGGCGCTGCCGTTCACCGACATCGAGCGCAGAATGCGGCCGGTGGAGTACAGGCCGGCATTGAGGCTGGAGAAGGCCGCGGTCAGCACGACCACGTTCATGACCGAACCCGCGCCGCTCACACCGAGCTTCGAGAAGAAGGTGACGAACGGGCTCTCACCGGAGTGGAATGCGGTGTAGGGCAGCAGCAGTCCGAGCAGAATCAGCGAGCCGACATAGAACAGCGCGATACGGGCGATCACCGAATTGATCGCGCGCGGCATGATCTTCTCCGGGTTCTCCGCCTCGCCCGCCGCGGTACCGACGAGTTCCACTGCCGCGTAGGCGAATACGACACCGGTGGTGACCGTGACCAGCGGCAGGAAACCGGTTGGGAACAGACCGCCGTGCGCGCTGAGCAGGCTCGGGCCGGTGGTCGCGCCCTCGAGGTCGAAACGCCCGGCCAGGAAGATGGTGCCGACGATCAGGAAGGCCATCAACGCGACCACCTTGATCAGCGCGGCCCAGAACTCGAGCTCACCGAACCAACGCACCGAGATCAGATTGATACCGACCACGATGGCCAGTGCGACCAAGGCGATCGCCCACTGCGGGATCGCCTTGGTGGCTCCCCAGTAATGGACATAGGTCGCGATCGCGGTGATGTCTACGATGCCGGTCATACACCAGTGGAAGAAGTACATCCAGCCGACGCCGAATGCCAGCTTCTCCCCGTAGAACTCACGGGCGTAGGAGACGAACGATCCCGAGGAGGGGCGGTGCAGCACCAGCTCGCCGAGCGCGCGCAGGATGAAGAAGACGAAGATTCCACAGACCGCGTAGACGATGAACAGGCCCGGTCCCGCATCGTGCAGCCGACTGGCCGATCCGAGGAACAGGCCGGTGCCGATGGCACCACCGATGGCGATCATCTGCAGCTGCCGCGGGCGCAGCGATTTGTGATAACCCGCGTCCTCGGCATGCAGCGCGTCTACGGGCGCCGTCGCCTCCGAAGGAGGTCGAACAGTTGTCATGGTGGAGGACCTTTCACGTGACGGCGATCATATCTTCAAGCAATGTACCGTCATTTAACGGCACGTTCAATACGTGTGTTGGGTTGTAACGCAACGGAAATGAGTACATCGCCTCCGGAACCTCAGACCATACCGACAGGTATCGGTACGATGTACAGGTAGACAGTCGAGGGAGTGTGTGGATATGGCCTGGTTCGAGCGGGAATTCATCGCCGTCCCGGACGGCCATAAAGACCAGTTGGTCTATAAATGGCCCGACCTCAATATCCGGCGCTACAGCCGGACCATCGTCAATGCCGACCAGATCGCGCTGTTCGTCAAGTCCGGACATGTGGTGGCGACCATGGGGCCGGGCCGGCACCGAGTGGACGCCGACGAACTGCCGGTCCTGGGCGCACTGGTCGACACCGTCACCGGGAACAACTTCTATCGCGCGGAACTGTATTTCGTCTCCACGCGCGAATTCGCCGGTGTCAGATTCGGCGGGCGGCTCGACGATATCGCGGACCCGACCAGTGAACAGGTGGTCACGCTGCGGGTCTTCGGCGAATTCGCCTTGGGCATACGCGATCCCGCCCAATTGATCACCTCCCTCGTCGGCACCACCGATCTCACCGATCCTGCCGGAATCCAGTCATGGTGTGCGGATCTGCTACTCAAGTCGATGAAGATGACCGTGTCACACGGCATCTCGAACGGCGAATGGCAGGTGCTGGGACTCTCGGCGCAGTTGCAGTCCATCGAGACCGAGGTGGTACGCCGGACCAACCTCACCCTCTACGAGTACGGACTGCGGATCTCGCGGATGGGTAATTTCGACATCACTCTCGCGCCCGAGGACGCCGAGCGGATCAAGCGGCTCGCGAAGGATGTCACCTATATCCGGCTGGCCGGGGATTTCCAGCGCTACGCCGCGGGCGAGATGGCGCTGGGCGCCGGACAAGGCATGGCGAACGGATACGGCGGTGCCGAGGGCGGATTCCTCGGAGCCACACTGGGATTGGGCGCCATCGGCAACGCGGGAGCCATGGCTTACCCAGGCGCCGGCGGGCCGCCGGCGTCACCCTGGGCCGGACAGACCGCCTCCCCACCACCACAGCCACAGCAGCCCGCGGTCACCCAAACCCCGGCGCCCGCCCGGGACGAGGACGCACCCGCCGCGCTGACCGCCGGGGAAATGGTCTGCACCGGGTGCGGCACCGGCAACCCGCGCATGGCGCGGTTCTGTATGCAATGCGGCACCCGGCTGGCCACCCCGCCGCGGCACTGCACCGATTGCGGTACGGAATTGGCCGCCGCGGCACGCTTCTGCGGAGCCTGCGGCACGGCGGCGGCTCCGGCCTGATCAAACTGCTCGGGCCGTACAGACTCTCCGGCCGGGGCAACTCGGCTCCGAATACAGCGATGCCGCACGCCCCTTCGCGGAGCGTGCGGCATCGGCGTATCGGCTCCGGAGCAGAATCAACTCCGGACCGGGTTCGGGTGCGCCGGTCCCAGGCGGTACACCCGAACCCACCGGCAGGTCAGCTGGGCACCGTCGCCGTCGTTTCGGCGCTGCCGACCATGCTGCGGACCTGGCGTGCGGCAACCGAAAGGGTGGCCAGGTCATAGGCATCGGAGGCGAAGATCTCACCGAGCGCCGCACGCGCACGGCTCAGCCGGGACCGGTTGGTCGATTCCCAATAGGCGATCTTCTCTTCGGGGTTGTCCTCCGGTTCGGCGGTGGTCAGCACATCCGCGGTCAGCGATCGCAGCGAATCGTAGAGATCCTCGCGAACCGCCAAGCGCGCCAGCGTCTGCCACCGGTCGTCGCGATCCAGGCCGGCGACCGCGGAAAGCAGCCGCTGAATGTCGAAATGGGCGTCCAGCGCGTAGTACAGCGAGGCGACCTCGTCGGCCTCCCGCTCGCAGATATCGGCGATATCGAGCACATCCAGCAGCGGGAACCGATGGATCAGCAGGAAGATCTCCTCGGCCAATTCCCGCGGCGCGCCGTGCTCGATCGGCCCACCGGAGCGCGCCGCCAAATCGTCGGCGACACCACCCGGACGCCATGCCTGCACCTTCGCGGCCAACGCCCGCACGCCGTCACGATAACGGGCGATACCGGCACCCACCGCGATCGGCTGCGGCCGGTTGGTCAGCAGCCAGCGCGCCGCACGATCGAGGGTCCGCTTGGTCTCGAGCTCGAGTTCGTTGCGGGCGACCGCGGGCATCGGCGTGGTGCGGATGCGTTCCCACAGCGTGCGCAGATCGAAGATCTCCACGGCGGCGGTGAACGCGCGTACCGCGTCGTCGGTGGTGGCGCCCGCCTCCTCGGCGAGGCGGAAGGCGTAGGTGATACCGCCGTAGTCGACCATATCGTTGACCACCATGGTGGCCAGGATCTCGCGGCGCAGCGGATGGCGGCCGATCGCGGCGGCGAACCGCTCGCGCAGCGGAGTCGGGAAGTAGCCGGGCAGCGCCGCCTCGAATGCGCTGCTGTCGAGCAGATCACCACCGAGCAGATCCGACTTGAGCGAAAGCTTCACGTGGGCGAGCAGATTCGCCAGCTCCGGCGAGGTCAGTCCGGCACCGGCCGCGGCACGGCGATCCAATTCGGCCTCCGACGGCAGCGCTTCGAGCTGCCGGTCCACTCCACGCCGAGTCTCCAACTCCGCGATGAGCCGACGGTGCACCTCCACCATGGGAGCCGCGTTCGACCGCGACAAGCCCATGCGGAAGTTCTGCGAGATGTTGTCGCGCAACACCAATGCCGATACCTCATCGGTCATGTCGGCGAGCAGGGCATTGCGGTCATCGGCGGCGAGCTCGCCGGCCGAGATCGCCGCACCCAGCAGCACCTTGATATTGACCTCGTGATCGGAGCAGTCCACACCGGCGGAGTTGTCCAGCGCGTCGGTGTTCATCCGCCCGCCGTTCCGGCAGAACTCGATCCGGCCCAGGGCGGTCGCACCGAGATTTCCGCCCTCGCCGATCACCTTGACCCGCAACAGATCCGCATCGACACGCACAGCGTCGTTGGACTTGTCACCGACGTCGGCATGCGATTCGGTACTGGCCTTGATATAGGTGCCGATACCGCCGTTCCACAGCAGGTCGACCGGCGCCTGCAGAATCGCCCGGATCATCTCCGGCGGCGACAACGTGCTCACTCCCGGATCCAGATCCAATGCGGCGCGAATCTGCGGGGTGACCGTGACGGCCTTGGCGGACCGGTCGAATATGCCGCCGCCGGTGCTGATCAACGACGTGTCGTAATCCGCCCACGACGACCGCGCCAACCCGAACAACCGCCGCCGCTCCGCAAACGACAACCCCGCCACCGGATCCGGATCGATGAAAATATGACGATGATCGAACGCCGCCACCAACCGAATATGCTCCGACAACAACATCCCGTTACCGAACACATCCCCCGACATATCCCCCACACCCACCACCGTGAACTCCTGGCTCTGGGTATCCACATTCATCTCCGCGAAATGACGCTTGACACTCTCCCAAGCACCCTTCGCCGTAATCCCCATCGCCTTGTGGTCATAACCCGCCGAACCACCCGACGCGAAAGCATCACCCAGCCAGAAATCATACTGCTGCGCAACCTCATTGGCGATATCGGAGAACGTCGCCGTCCCCTTGTCGGCCGCCACCACCAGATACGTGTCATCACCGTCACGCCGCACCACTCGCTCCGGCGGCACGACCGCACCACTCGCATGATCGACATTGTCGGTCAGATCCAACAATCCGGAAATGAAGGTGCGATAGCAGGCGATCCCCTCCGCCTGCATGGCCTGCCGATCGGCCGCCGCGTCACCGGTGACCGCGGGCGGCCGCTTCACCACAAAACCACCCTTGGCGCCGACCGGCACGATCACCGCGTTCTTCACCGCCTGCGCCTTCACCAAACCCAGAATCTCGGTCCGGAAATCCTCCAAACGATCCGACCACCGCAAACCACCACGAGCCACCGCACCGAACCGCAGATGCACACCCTCCACCCGCGGCGAATACACAAAAATCTCGAATCGCGGACGCGGACGCGGCAATTCGGCGATCGCATGCGGATCGAATTTGAACGACAACCGGCCGAGCGGATTCCCGTCGGTGTCCCGGCGGAAATAGTTGGTGCGCAGGGTCGCGGTGATCAAACCGAGGATCGCACGCAGAATACGATCGGTGTCGAGGCTGACCACAGCGTCGATCTCGTCCTGCAGCCGCGCGGAGATACCGGCGGCGCGGGCGGTGGCGACCGGGCCCAGATGTTCGGGGTCGAAATAGGCGTCGAACAATTCGGTGAACGCCCGTGCCGTGCTCGGGTGCGCCAGCAGGACCCGGGTGATGTTGGCGAACGTGTACGCGAATCCGGCCTGCTGCAGATACTTCGCGTAGGCGCGCAGCATGGCGATCTGCCGCCAGTGCAATCCGGCCCGCAACACCAATTCGTTGAGTCCGTCGACCTCGCAGTCTCCGAACCACATGGCCGACACCGCTTCCGGCAGGCGACGCCGAATGCTACTGGCAGGCAATGACTCCAGGCTCACCACCCGCTCCAGCTCGGCCTCCGGATCGGCATTGCCCGCACCGCGCAGGGTGTGCACCGCGACCCGCAGCCCGAAGTCGTAGATCCAGCGGGTAGTGGAGTCCGGCAGCTCCAGCCGGTAAGGCTTCTCCTCCACCACTTCCACACCGAGACTGTGCAGTACCGGCAGCACCCGGCTCAGCGATACCTCGATTCCAGCCACGTACAGGGCGAATCGCCACTCCCCCGGCGCCGCGCCCGGGACACGGTAGAGATCGGTATTGATCTGCCCGTCGGACAGACGCTGTAGCCGGCGCAGATCGCCGAGGGCCCGAGTCGGCTCGTACTCCTGCCGGTAGGTCGCGGGGAACGCGGCGGCGTAGTCCCCGACCGACGCGGCCTCCAGCTCGGCCACACCGGCCGCCGCGCTGACCAGCCGATCGGCCCAACTGCGGGTGGTGGCGAACAGCAGATCCTGAATACGCTCGCGATTCGATTCGGAGATGTCGGCGGGTTCGGCGTCGGCGCCGCGATGCACGGTGAAATACACGACAGCGAGCTCGGATTCGGTGACCCGCGCGGAATAGGCGATCTGCTCGGCGTCGAACTCTCCGCGCAGGATGTCGTGCATCCGGGTGCGAACCTCGGTCGAATAGCGATCGCGCGGCAGGTAGACCAGGCAGTAGACTGCGTCGCTGGCGGCATCGCGGCGCAAGAACAGGCGGACCTGGCGGCGTAGACCGAGATTCATGACAGCCGAGACGGTTTCGAACAGCCGCCGGGCATCGGTGGAGAACAGCTCGACCCGCGGGAAGGTCTGCAACATCTCCAGCAGCGCCTGTCCGGAGAACGAATTCAGCGCCAGACCGGCCCATTCGATGACCTGATGAACACGCCGCGAGATCACCGGGATGTCGAGGATGTTCTCGTGGAATCCACTGACGGTAAAGGTGCCGACGAAGACGTGCTCGCCGACCACCGTCCCGGCGGCCGACGGGGTGGTCTCGGCACCGTAGTCGGCAACGCTGACCACGTACACATCGGGCGACCCCGGCAGCAGCGAATCCAGGGATCCGTTGGACAGCCGTAGGATCCGATCCGGGCCGGTCGGCACGACGCCCACGTCCACGCCGGTTCCGCTGCGCAGCACACCGAGCGCGGTGCCCGAAACCTGTTGGGGCTCAGGACCGTCGACAGCGGGGTGGACGCGGTAGTAGCCGTAGCCGAGGAGGGTGAAATGCCCGGAGGTCAACCAGCGCAGCAACTGAGCGCATTCGGCCGCCTCGGTGGCCGACGGTTGCGCCACCACGTCCAAGCGCGCGGCCAGCGCACCCATCGTGCGGGTCATCGCCTCGGTGTCGTGCGCGACCTGACGAAGCTCGGCGAGCAGGGGTGGCAGCGCCCGCTCGATCCGGTCCAGCACAGCATCGCTGTCACCGGCGCCCAGCTGCACGTGAATCCACGATTCGGTGACGACGTTTCCGCTGGACTCGCCGCGAGCGGCCGGATTGGCCTGCGCCACATCGAAACCCTCGCTAGGCGCGATGGCGCGCAGCCGCCCGCGCCGGTCCCGCAGCACATCGAAGACCGGATGCACGACCTCGGTGACAGTGGCGCCGAGCCGCTGCAGCGCGGCGGTCAGCGAATCGACCAGCAGCGGCATATCGTCGTTGACGATCTGCAGCGCCGGCCCCAGACCGCTACCGTCCTCGGATCGGTAGAGCCTGGTCAACGCGTTTCCGGGCCGCCGGTCCGACGCCAGTTCCAGATGATGGCGGAAGATCTGTTCTGCTCGGCCGGTGATCGTCGGCGCAGCGGCTCCCGGTTGGATCCACCGAAAGTACACCGCCTCCAGATCCGTCGGATCGTCACGGAATCGCTTCCATGAAATCGTCTGCTGGGTACCTGCCACCATCGACCCGTGCCTTCCCGCGATCGGAAATCGGTCCGCCGAAGCGATCCTGTTCAATGTGCCGTTATCTAACGGCACATTATTTAGTGTAACAAGGATACGGCCGGGTTATCGACCTTTTCCTGGATGGGAATGTTCAGCGGACCAAGCCGGACCGGAACAGGAAGGTCTGGGCTCCCGCACGATTGGCGAACGCGCTCGTCTCCAGATGTAGACCGGACTGCGAATCGGCGTACCACACCGTCACCGACGATGAAATGGCCACGAAAGCCGGGCTTTCGGACACGATCGCCCCGCCGGAACTCCGCCATCGGCCGATCGACGCCGCGGCCTGCTCCGGGGAATCGGTGCGGATCGTGAAGGTCAACGGACGACCGCCGGTGATCCCGCCGGCCAGCAACGGATCATCGGCGGCGACCGTACATGCCTCGCCACCGCCGGTCTGCGAAGACTGACAGGTGGCCGCCGCACGCAGCTCGGGAACGGCGTCGACCGGTGTCAGATTTCCCATCGACGGCATACTCAGCGAACAGGAGCGCAGGATCAGGACTACGAGCAGCACCATCACCGCGCTCGCACCCAGGGCCGCCTTCCACTGCCAAGCGGGAAAAACCTTGCCGGCCACCTTCTTCACGGCCTCGCCGGATGCCGCAGCACCCTCCTCCAGACCTCGCACCACCTTCTCGGCGGCGGGCAGCTCGCGTTCGGCGACCTTGCCGATCCTGTGCACGGCCTCGTCGATCACGCGCAGCGGCGCACCGCAATGTCCACAGCGGGCGTCGGCGGCGCTGTTGCGATGCGAGCAGTACTCACAGGCCCTATCGAGCGTATTCACTGGCCGGTGATCACGATCGAGGAGATGGCGGTGGTGTTGACCGAGGAATCCCCCTTGGATTGCAGAACCGTCAGCGTGATCTTCGATGCCGTGACCGCCGGACTGATCTTGCTGACCACCACGCCGCGCTGGTCCATGGTCTGCTGGGTGTAGGTGGTCACTCCGGGATCGTTGAACCGGTAGGAGACCCGGCTGACCGTACGGAACTTCCCCCATTGGTCGCTACCGTCGGAACCGATGCTGTCCCAGCCGGGCATGATTCCGATGGAATTGATCTGATAGGTCTTGCCCAGATCGATGGTGAGAATCTGGCCGTCGATATGGTACGCACGCGCACACGACCACGCCTTGCCCGCCTGTCCGGAGAACGCGTCCATACCGGGCGTACTTCCTGCGGGACAATGGGATTCGGCCGCACGGGGTGTGATCACCGACCCTGCTTGCGGGGCGCTCGACGGCGCCGCCGACGGTGCTGCCGCGGGCGCCGAAGCGGCCGCCGTGACGACCTTGGCCGCCTGGTTGGTTTCATCCTGTCCGCCGCCGGTGGTGACCAGGAGCAGCACTATCACGAGGGCCAGCGCACCCGCCAGGGCGAGAGCCACCTTGGGCCGGCGCACGATGGCGAGTACCTGCTGGGCGCCACCGGCCGCACCACTCGACGTCTCCGGCTTCGGCTGCTGCGCGGGTTTATCCGTATTCTCTTCCGGCGCAACGGGTTCGGACTTGGCCTCGGTGGCCGGCCCCAACCGCGACCCGGCCCGATCGGAGTAATCAGAGGTGAATTCCAGTCCGGAGGACCCGCTCGCCCCCTCCCCGTTCAGCAGCGCCATGATGCGGTCGCTGGCCTTGGGTCCCGTCGACGCACGCCTGGGATCAGGCCTGTCGACGGGCGCGGAATCGGCGGCCGAGCGAAACACTCCGGCCGACGCCGGAACGGCGGCGGGCGCGCGATCGGAGGCGGGCATCGGGCCCGCCTGACCGCCTGACAGCCCCGGTTCCGACAGCAGGGCATCCAGAACCGCGCCACGATGGCGTACGAAGTCGTCTGCGAGGTCCTTATCGGACATATGGGCGATGGTATCCGGAGCGTAATGCGGTATGCCGCAGAACTATTCCCGCTGAGGAGAAGCCGTCGGCCGAACGGCCGCGGGATCAGTGACCGGGCTCGGCCGTCACGAAATACTCCGGCGGCACGTCGAATACCCGCGCCAGCGCGATGATCAGATCGAGTCTCGGAATCGCCTCGCCGTGCACCAACCGGTACAGCCCCGATTGCGAGACCGGGACATCCGGATAGGCCAGCTCCAGGTGTTGCGCCAGGGAGTACAACGTCAACGAGCGGGTCGCGCCGTCCTCGGTGGACACCACAGACTCGGCGATCAACTCCGACAATCTGGTCGAGAAGATCGCCGCCGCCGCCTGCCGCGGCGTGGATTGGTCGTCGGCACCGGATTCTCGGCGCTCGACTTCGAGCATGCCGAAATCCCCTCCGTCCTGGGGTTTATTCTGAGGGAATTGATTTGTGGACTGTCTGCCGTCCGATGCGGAATCCGCTACCACGTTGATCAACACTACCGCTTCACCTCGTCAGATTCGGCGTGGGCCACCTGCGCGGCCGCTGGTCTCGGTGCGACGACCGAAATCGCCGGTGGCCCGGCTGCCGGTGGATTGCTGGTCGAATCGAGATATCGAGTTTCGCCTCGAGGCTCGATCAGGTCCACCCGCACCGTCCGCATCGGAATACTCACGTCGATCGCGGTCGCGCTCACCTGGTCGATGGCCAGGTCGGCCGCGCGCCGCCGTGGTGCGCCGGGTTCGCTGATGGTCACGGTCGTCGCTGCCGTCGAGGCGCCCGGCGGCAGCTGGTCGAACACCGCGATCGTCGCCTGGGCGCCGCCGGCAGCCGCGGTCGAGGCGGAATCGGCGGCCAGCCGCAGCGAATCGGGATCGCCGACCGCGGCCACCAGTTGCTGCCAGCGCTGCGGCCGTGCCGAGTGGACCTCCACATCCGCACCGACGACCATGGCGCGTAGCACGATCTGCTGCGCGATCGGCAGATCCGCGTACACATTGATGGTCCGGTGCCGTGGGTTGTAACGCGCCGGGTCGAACAGCGGCAGTGCCAGGGTGTGCTTGGGCCGGCCACTGATGGAACCCAGAATCTGCCCACTCGGACCGATCGCGATCGACAGGCCGGCCAGATCCGCGGGCGTCGCGGTACCACCACCGAATTCGGTACGCGCGAGCCGATGCACCGATGTCGCGGTCGGCAGGCTCGCGCGCAACGCCTCGGCTTGACGCCCGGCGAGCGGGCGCAGATATCCCGGCGGTGCCACCGAGGCGGCCGGACCCACGTATCGCACCAGGCCGCGGACGCCGAGCGCGCCTCCGGCCATACTGACCACCACTGTCGTCCGGCCCCTATTCCACGACCAGCAGTCGTCCAGGCCGGTACTGCCCAGCCTGGACCAGTCGATCAAATAGCTGGTCACGCCGCGACCGGGCACCGGCGACTCCAGATGCTTCCAGCGTTCCCGCAGCTCGGAAGGTTCCACGCCCGTATGTAACAAGCGGATCGCCTGCCGCAGCGCCTCGGCGGGCAGCGCGTGCGCGGAGATTCCCCGCTCCCGAAGGCGCCCCGCGATGCGGTGCGCGGCCGAGGCCAGGGCACGCGGGCCGGATTCGGCGGCCGGACCGCGACCGGCCAGGGTCACCAGATTGCGCTGGGGATCCAAACGCAGCACCAACCAGGTCATCCGGTCGCCAACCACCGGTTGCGGACCGATGAGCTGGTCGTACAGCATGCTGTAACCGCCCGCGGGACGCACCCGCTGGCCGGTGGTCACGATATTGATATTGATATTGATGCCGAACTGGTCGAGCATCGGTTCCAGATCCCGCACCGACACGGTGTCCTCGGTGTACAGCTCGCGTTCCGCGATGACGGTCGGCAGATCCAGATTCGGAGCCAACTGGATCATCGCCACGAATACCGGCTCGTCATATCGAACGCCGCACGTTCCGGCCGCAACCTCGACATCGTGCAGATCGGCCAGCGCGCGTCGCAAATGTGCCCGCGCCTGCAACCCGAAGCGGTAGGCGCACCAGTCCAGCAGCCAGCGCACGGCAGCTCGTTCATCGACGCGGACAGCCAGGGATGCGGCCACCACGGTCGCCACCACGGGGGCGATCCACCACGGAACCCGGCCCCACATGCCCGCGACGACGACACTGCCGACGACAACGACGGCGGCCAGTGGTCCACGCTCGGCGGCACCGACACCGATTTTCGGAAAGCTCACCCACGCCTCCGGATCACCGAGTTGACGTAACCAGCCCCCACACCCGACAACACGGCCACCACCACGACAATCAGTGCGATGATTCCCGGGCGTCGATCGGCCGGGCGCGGTGGTGGTGGAACAACGAGCTCAGTGGTCCGGAACAGCCCGACCGGAGGCTTCGGCGGCGTCGCGTAACCGAGCGCCGCGGCCGGATCGATCACCCCGGCGCCGACGATATTGTCGACACCACGGGCCGGTGCGTGCGCAGACGCCTGCAATCGAGCGGCGATCTCGGCGGCGGTTTCGTTCGGGAAGCGGGACCGCAGCAGTGCGGCCACCCCGCTGACGTATGCCGCGGCGAAGGAGGCGCCGCCCACCGGCACCATCGAGTTCGCTCCGCCCACCGCGTTGATCAGACCACCGTTGCCGGGGCCCAGCGATTCGACACCGGTTCCCGGTGCTGCCACCGATACCCAAGGGCCCCATAGTGATTCGGGCATCGGTGCGCCCGTGGCCGTGGTGAATCCGACCGTCAGCACATCGGGCGCGTACCAGCCCGGCGCCGAAATAGTCTGCACATTTTTCCAATTGCGTACATCCGAGGGCAAACTCGGGTCGATGTCGGGATTCTGCTGACAGCCCTGCTCACCCGTATTACCGGCACCGGCGACGATCAGCGCACCCCGAACGTGTACGGCATAGCCGACCGCGGCCGCGAGCATGGACTGATCGACTCGCGCCCCGGCGGCAACGCAAACCGGCAATGCCACGGTGATCACCCCGGCACCGAGATTCGCCGCGTGCGTGATCGCCCGTGCGAGCGTGCGAATTTCGAGTCCGGTCTGCTCGTCGGAATTGCTCGAGCTCGGACGTTCCAGGCTGAACGCACCGGATCGGTAGCGGATCGAGATCAGATGCGCGTCCGGAGCCACGCCGGCGAAGCCGTCCGCGGAATCGGGGGCTCCGCCGATGATTCCGGCGATCAGGGTGCCGTGGGCATCGCAATCGGACAGTCCATCGCCACCCGCCGCCACATAGTCCCCACCACCGGCGAGAACGGGCAACCTCGGCCCCGGCGTCACACCGGTGTCGATGATGGCGACACTCACCCCGGCACCCCGGCTCAGGGCCCGCACCCGCCGCAGATCCAGGGCACGGTCCGGAGGCGGAACCTGCGTCAGATCGCTGCCCGGGAGGACGCCCGCGGCCAGACAGCCCTTGTCCTGCTTGGTCGGTTGCTCCGGCCCCGGCGCCCCGTCCGGTGGCACGGTACCGACGATGGTCTCGGGCGGATCCACTGCCGTCGCCGGCGCCAGTGTCACCGCCGGCGCCACCATCAGCGCCGTCACCAATCCGGCGAGCAGTGCGCTCGCCGGCCTGCGCAGAACCATCAGATCGCCCGCATCGCCGTGTAGACACCCATGATCCAGAAGGCGAGCAACGGCACCGTGAGGATGAGCGCGTACTCCACCAGATCGATGACCCGGCGCGTCACGGGCGACAGCCGGCGACCGGGCAGGCGCAGTGAGGCAACACATGCCCCGACCGCGGCCACCACCAGGACGGCCGCCACCGCCAGCCTGGCACCGTCGGTCTGGTAGGCGCTCACTGTGACGACGCCGACGCCGACCAGCGCGACAGCACCGGCGGCACACATCGACATCGCCTGCACCCGATCCGGAAACCAGCGCGAGCGCATCACGAGGATGCCGGCCACCGCGGCGCCTATCACAATCTCGCGAATTCCGCCGGGCGCCGACGCGGCTACCACGACCACACCACCGGCCAGCAGCACCGAGACAGCCGCGATCAGTCCACGCAAGCTGGTCACCGCCAGCCGGGCGCGCCGCTCGATGCCGGTATCGGGGCGCAGATCCCGTTCGGCGTCGATATTCGGATCGGACTCGTCGCGCACCGTTTCGGCATCGAAGATATCGGTCAGGGTCGCGGGTGCGACCTCGGTGCCGGGATCGGGCAGATCCGGCGGGCGAATGCGAGCCATCACCACCGCCAGCCGAGGTGCGGAAGTCAGCAGGACAAGGCCGGCGAAAACGATACCGCCGGCGACCTCTTCGATCGATACGTCGAAATAGGTCGGCACGAGCGTCGCGACGGTCAGCACCGTGCCGACGGTCATGATCGCCATCAGCGCGGCAATACCGAATCCGGCCGCTCGCAACATGGTTGCCGCCACCACGGTGGCGACCACCGAGCCGGCAGCGATATTCGCCGCGGCGAACGCACCGGGATGCCCGTAGGCAGGTGGCACCAACATCGCACCGCCGGCAAACAACAGCGCCAACGCCGACAGTTCCAGCGCCATCACCAGCCCCGCGGCCGCTCGATTGCGGATTGCCGCCATCGCCGCACCCCAGCAGACGACGCCGAGCAGCAGGGCGGGCAGCCCGCACCACCACAGCGACCCACTGCGGGTCCAGGACAGGTACAGCAGTACCGCCGCGGCGATGGCACCGACGGTCAGGCCCACCGAACCGGCGGTAGCCGCCGTCTTCGGATCGAACTCGGCGAATTCCCGCTCGTTGATCGTGGCCAGCGCATCGGTGATGTCCTCGACGACGGGAGTGAACAACTCCGCGGACTCGACCACCGACAGCATCAGCACCGCGCCGTCGACCACATCGTGGTCGGCGAGGCTGCGCCACCGTGGAATCGGCTGCTCACCCGGGCGGGCCAGACTCCACTGACCACCCGGCGGAGTGAAATCCACCGATTCGTCGTTGATCGTGGCGGCGAGCACGCCGAGTAGATCATTGATGAAGGTCTCGACCGCGAATTTGGTCGGTACCACCACATCCACTTGGTAGGTGGCGACCATGACCGCGATCCGGGCCCGGGCGACCTCGGCGGGCGCTCCCGCCCGTGGCGGGGCCCCCGGTGGCGCGACGGCCGTGCTCATCGGCGGCCCCCGCGATCCACCGTGGCGGGATGGCTGGGGAATCCGTCACCGAGTCCGGCGGCCAATTCCTCGAATGCCAGCAGGGTGTCCTTGTCCACCAGACGCAGGTCTATCTCACCGCCCTCACCCAGATGTTCGTCGTAGGGCACCACCCGGGTCGGGCGCTGCGCGGTAGCGAACAATTTTTCGATCTGTTCCACATCCACCATCGGCTTGACCGGTTGCTGATGCACGATCGCCACCACGGAGCTGGCGATGAGATGTTGCAGGCCATGGGAATTCAGCCAGTTCAAGGTCGCCACCGCACCCTTGACACCACCGACCGTGGGCGGGGTGACCACGACGATCGCATCACTGGTCTGCAGCACCATCTGAGTGATGGAATCGAGCACGCCGGTGCCGCAGTCGACAACCATCAGGTTGTAGTGGCGGCGCAATGTCTGTATCGCCGTGGCGAATTCCCGGCCGGAGAGCGCCTCGATCGATTCGGTACTCCACGGCGAGGCCAGCACCGCCAGATCGGCGTTGTTGATCGAGGTGAACGAATGGACAGCGGAGAATGCGTCCAGATCGCCGGCCTGGGCCAGGTCCCGCAGGGTCAGACCGTACGGTTGTGGCGCCGTTCGTGCGGGCAGATCACCGAAATCGGGATTGGCGTCGATCGCGGCCACCCGGTCGGGCCGCAGCCCGGAAAAGGTGGAGCCGAGCGCGGCGGCGACCGTGGTTCGCCCGACACCGCCCTTCACACTGATCACCGCGATTTGATAGGGCGCGTTCAATTGCCGCCGGATCCGGCCCCGGCGATCTTCGGTGCGCTGTTCGGCAGGCGACAAGCCGAGACTGAAACCGACCTTGTTCAGCGCACCGCGCATACCGCTGGTGGACTTCAACTGGGCGCGCCGCGCGGCGGTGATCTCGGCGAGCAGATCCATCGAGGTCAGCGTGGCCGGCAGGATCTCGACCCGCGAAGCCGGATCGGACCGGCCGATCCGATCGGGCACATAGGACGTGGTCGGATCCGCTGTCTGCCAGGGCGCGGGACGCATCTCCGCGTGCTGTGGCTGCCCGGTCCAGACGGTGGATTCCGAACCGGCCGACTGCGGTCGCGACGCGTCGGCGCGACCGTACCCGGTATCGGCGGAGTAACTCGAATTCTGTTGTGCTGAGGGCTGATCCCACGACGCCGGGTTCCCGGGGACGGCATTCGCCTCCGATACCGGCGCGGCAGCAGCGGGTTTCGGCGTGACTCCCGCGATCGGCGTCGCGTTCGGCGCGGCAGTGGGACCTGCGGCAGTGGGACCTGATGTCTGCACGGCAGCGGGCCCCGGTCCCCGAGCGGCCGAGGTCCCTTGTTCCGGAGAGGTCTGCACATCGCTCGACGAACGCAGATCGGTGAATCCGCCGTAGGACTCCCGCCCGAAGGCGGCACCCGAGGGCCGTCCGGCCATCGGTGCGGTAGCCCCGGGCTGTTGCGTGGACGCCTCGCGCTCGCGCGGCGCACTCGGGTTGGGTGATTGTGCGGCCTGAGCCGACGGCGCGCCGGACGGCGGGGTGGATTGCGCGCCCACCACGGCACCACCTCGGTCGGAGGGCGTAACCTGCTGTGCGGTTTCGGGGTTCGAAGGTCGCGTGACGTCGCCGGATTGCCCCGCCGGCTCCGCCAGCGGGGTGAAATAAGCGTCGTATCCGCCCCGAGCCCGCACGGACTCGGCCGTATGCCCATTCGTATCGGGTGCTCGGTTCATATCCACATCCTTCTCGAAACCCGTTGCGAAGTCAGTTGATTCTGCTGGTTTCGAACCAACTTCGACCGGGTAAGAGCTCAACCAGTGCGGCGATACCGGAACGAATCGCGGCATCGTCACCCGGCAGGTAGGTCGACCAGGCCTCACCATCCATGGCAATGCTCGGACTTACCACCAGCCGACCCGACAGCGTATCCATAACGGACAAACACACCTGCGGCCGTGCCGATTCCCCGTCGTGATATTCCATCACCAGAACCTCCGCCCGGCGTACCACCTCCTCGGACGCGCGCTCGAGTACGGCTGCGGTTTTCGGCTGCGCGCCGAGTTCCACCATGGCCCGCCGGAATTCGCCACGCTCGGCCACGGCTTCGGCGATCGCCGTCGCGGTCACCCGCCACGGTTCGAACACCAACGCCGGCACCGAGCCCAATGCCGACGTCAGGGCCGCCGACAGGACGTCGATATCGGTTCCCTGCTGGAATATCGACTGGATGACGATGTGGTCGTCGTTGCGTAGCGCGAGAACATGGTCCGCGCCCGCTCGGACGAGCGACATCCGCAGCATGCCTCGTGGTTCACCGTCGAGGCCCGTGTCGATGATCCGCGCGATCAACTCCACATCCGGCCGGTACAGGCACTGCAGCCACCGCTCGACCACCGGATGCACTCGCCCGTCGTCGACGAGTACGCCCGCCTCAGTCAATTGAGCGGCTACCACCTCGTCGACCTTGGCCCGGTCCTCGAGGCGGTAGACATTCGGCAGCAGTGCCAGTACCGGTGGATAGGAGTCGATGCCGACCAGTGTTTTCAGCAGCAGGGCGGCATCGACATTGAGTTCTATCGCGACAGGATCGTCGTCGACCTGCGTTGCGAAATGCAATGCCCCTAGATTTCGCAGGCCAGGAATCGACCACCCTGCTGCTTGTCGCAGTCCTGCATCGCACCTCCACTGGCGCAGTGCTTCTGCACCACCGCGTTCAAGGCATTGAGTGCATCGTGGTACTCCTGGACCTTGTTGGTCAATTCCCGAATCTTGGGCTTCCAACCCTGGTCGCCGGCTTCACCGGTGAACGCGTCGGCCATGCTGTTCGCCAGAGAGTTCACAGCGGAGTTGTTGTCGTTGATCCTTTGGACGATCGTGTTGAAAGTCAGGGTGTGCGTATCGACTTCCCCGAACTTGTATGTCATTCCACCAGCCATGGCGAAATCCTTTCAAAATTGATGTGTGATCTGCTTCGTGCGATTACCAGTCGATGCTGACTTTTCCGGCCATGGTGCTGTCCGCTACGTTGCCCGCACCGGCGCCCATGTCCGTACCCAGAGCCTGGGCACCACCGTGCGCCGCCTGCGCCTGCCGGATGATGTCCGCATAGGCATCCATATCGGCGGCGTCGACCTTGTGAGCGGTGTCGACCAGGGTGTTCAGGATGTCCTGAAACGCATTACCCAGCCGGTTTCCCTTTTGCAGAGCATCCTGCATGACCTGACTGAGGGCAGGCCGGACATTGGGGCTGTCGACGGCGGCTTCCAGCTCATCCTTGACCGCGAGCAGAGCCTTCAGGTAACCCTCGTGGTTGCCCTGCAGGCCGATCCCTTTCTGAGCTGCGGGGATCAAAACCTTGGGATCCCCGTTGAATACGTAACTCATCTGTGGTTCCTTTCCGGTGTGGAATTACACGTGACCTCGGTGTAGTTCACCGCGGACGTTCGGAGGTGGCCGGAATCGGCGCGTCGTCTTCGACACGTTCGATCACACCGACCGCGAGTTGAGGTTCGAGCACCATGTCGTCACGGTGGTCACCGGCATATTCGATGACCCCGATGACGGGTGGCCTCTCCAGGACCGGAACATCCACCGGTTCACCCGGCACGAAGACCGCGGATTTGGATTTCCGTTCGTCGTCCTTACGCCGGCGCATCTGCGCCTTCGGCGCCGACGCCCCGCGCGGCGGCCCCTTCCGCGGTGGCACCGCCGAAGTCGGCGGCTGGCTCTGAGTAGCACCGAACGCGCGGGTGGCGCCGGGATTCCAGTTGCCCGGCATCCGGAACCCGGTCGAGGTACCCGGCATCGAACCCATACCGCCGCGCATCATCGAGAAGGCGACGCCACTGCCGATCCCACCGGTCAGACCGGCCAGCGTCGGCGAGGCCGACGAGGTTCCGTAGAAGCCGTCCTGCCCCGCCATGGAATCTCCACCACCGTAACCGCCGCTCTCCCCCATATCGGGCGCGGAGGACAACGCGTCCTGAGGACCGGTCGGATCCGGCAAATTGCTGTCGGTTCCGGATGGATCTGTTCCCTGCGGACTGTCCGGTGCCGTCGGATCCTTCGTACCACCGGTGGATTCGTCGCCGCCTCCGGTGTGCTGGTTCGCCGGATCCGAAGTCGAATCGCCGACATTGTGTGAATTGCTGCCGCTATCAACGATATTCGAATGTCCGCTGTTCGATCCCGGCGGCACTGGGCCGGTCGGCGACAATGTGTAATTGCCTGGCAGGCCCGGATCGCCGCCGGCGCCGCCGACGATGGGCGGCGCTGTCATCGGCTTCGGCAGGGCCGCCAGCATAGGAACCACGGCACCGCCGTAGGCGCCCATGACCCCGGCGGCCTCGCCCCAGAGCTCCAGGTAGCGTAGCTCGTTGGCGGCCAGTGCCGGTCCAGTGAACGCGGCCGCGGCGACAGCGCCGACCGGACCGGCTGCGGCCAGAGCCGAACCGGTCCCGATAATGGCCAGCTTTTCCGCGTGGTTTTCAACGACTTCGGCCGAGATGACCCCCATCGCACCGTGCGCGGCCGAGAAGGCCATCGCGGCCGCCTGCACCAACGCGGCGGCGCCGGTGGCCACCGCCGCCTGCTCGTGTAACCACATGGCGTGCTTCATGAATGAAGCCGCCGCCTTGTCCGCCGAGGGGCTCTGGTAGGAACCGCCCATATTGGCCAGCATGTTCTCGGTATTGGCCGCCGCGGACGTCAGCTGAGCGGCCAGCGCACTGTAGGCGCCGGCAGTCGCCATCGTCGGACCGGCTCCGGGGCCGGTCAGCATCCGGCCGGTGTTCACCTCCGGCGGAAGCGCGGCGAAATCGAAAGGCAGCGGCATGACAAGCCTCTACTCGACAATCTGTGTCTACGGACCGAACATTGTTGCCTGCGTATGCACATTGGCACCACCGAGGATGTCCTCACCGGAGTAGGCCGCACCGACCTGCGGCATCACCGCCGACGCCTCGGTCTGACAGAAGGCTCCGTGCGCGGTGGTCTCGAAAAACCCTTCCCCCCAGGGGATGAGCACCTCGGGGATCAACGCGCTGATGTCGTCGATCGCTGGCGGCGCGGGCTGGCAGGAGGGGGCATGTGTCCCCATGGAGCGCACCAAATCCGTTGCACCGAAGTTTATCTGCTGGGCCAGAGCCGGGAAGTTTTCAGGAGTGACGTTCAGATCCATTGACCTCTCCTAACGACCGATACCGCCTCGAACGTGCGGTACAGCATGAACGCTAAGCCATCCCCAGTACTGGGAAGTACACTCCTGTTTCCCTGTGACCAGGCGAGTCGGCACCGCCCTCACTCGTTCACCGGCGACCACGCGGCCTGCACGAGATCCTTGCGCGAGTGCAGCGGCTCGACGAAAATGCCTCGCCCGACAGGCTGTTTCGTCGCCTTCACATCGCCGATGAGAATGCCGTCCATCTTGGTGCCGTCCATGACCAGGCCCGAGCAGTTGAGATTCTTGATCTGCCCCATGATGTTGTCGTACATCGCGGAATCGGCCTGGGCGATATTGCGGGCGATGATGATGTGGAATCCGGTATCGCGGCCGTCGACGATGATGTCCTTCAACGGATCCAGCGGATTGATCTGGCTACGCTGCGCGACCATGTGATAGTCGTCGATCACGAGGAAGATCTCCGGCCCGCTCCACCACGAGCGCTCTTTGAGCTGCTGTGATGTCACTCCGTCCGGCGGACGGCGGGACCGGATCTTGTCCGCGAAACCGGGCAGGCTCTCCTGGATGTCGCGCTCGGTGTTGAGATAGCCGATCCGGCGATCGTCGGGGACGGTGTCCATATGCTGACGGCGGTAGTCGACCAGCAGGATGCGGGCCTGCTCGGGCGTGAACTGGCGATCGATCGAGCGCATCAGATCCGACAGCACCGTGGACTTCCCGGATCCCGGTGATCCCACGACCAGCAGATGTGTCGAGACACCGAAATCCACCGTGGCGACACCCAGATCGGATTCGCGCACGCCGAAGGGCACCACCAGCTGCTGGGCGAGGGTCGTCGCCTCCGGCATCACCTCGTGGATACGCTCCAGTCCGATCTGCGCCGGCAGCAGCCTGACCTCCGGCGCGCGCCGGTCACCGTAGCGCCGCGTGAGTTCCTCGCCCGCCGCGATCAGGCCGGCTGCGGCCGATTCCGGATCCCCGACACCGTCGATGCGCGGCAGGGCGGTGAGCATGTGCAGCGCCTCACTGGAAATACAACGGCCCGGCCGGTCGGGTGGAATCGAGGCCACCATGGCGCGGTGCGAGCCGAAGACGGTATCGGTGAGATCACCCAGCCGCATCTCGAGACGCGTCTGCAGCATGTCCTTGACCGATGGCCGGATCGCGGCCCAGCGAGAACTACTGAGGACCAGATGTATGCCGTAGTTGAGCCCCTGCAGCGCAATCGATTCGATCACCTGCCAGTATTCGTCGTAATAGGGGCCATTGACGGCGAACCCGATATCCCAGCCGTCGATGACGAAGAAGACATCACCGTTGCCGTCACCGTAGGCATTCATCTTCGCCGATTCGACGGGATCGTTCCGGCGCCTGCGGAATTCGCGCATACTGTCGATTCCGAGATCGGTGAACATACTCTGCCGGGTCGCCAGCAGATTGGTGACCAGCGCGAAGGTCCGCCGGATCCGGTCGCCGTCACGCGAGGACGCCACCGACCCCACATGCGGTATACCGCGCAGCGCCGACAGGCCACCGCTGAAATCGAGGCAGTAGAACTGCACCTGTTCCGGCGAATGAGTCAGTGCGGCCGACAACACCAGCGTCTGCAGTGCCGTGGACTTGCCCGACTGTGGCCCGCCCACGACGGCCATATGTCCACCGGCCGCCGAAAGGTCCACCGACCAGACGTCCTGGCGTTGCTGCCGGGGCTTGTCCACGATCGCCATCGGGATCTGCAGCGCACCGGCCTGCACGGCGGGCATCAGCCGCTCGAGCGTCGCGGGAGTCCCCAAGGGCGGCAACCACATCGCATGCGCCCGCTGCCCGTGCCCGGCGAATTGCTGCAGCACGATCTCCATCAGGCTGATCGGCTCGGTCTCCGGGGCCTCGGGCGCCACCACGACCGGCTCGGCCGCTGCGATCGCCTCCGACCGGCTCGACGCGATGAAGCCGGCGGTGAACACTTGCGGCGGGCGATATCCGCCGCCGGGCCTGCGCGTCCGCTGGGCGCCGGGGGCGGCGGCCTGGACCGGCGGCACATACGGGCTGCCGACGTATGCGGCCTGGAAGCGTTGCAGATCACCGGCGCCGACCCGCAGGTATCCCGCGCCCGGCTTCTTCGGCAGGTGGTAGGCGTCCGCGGTACCGATGGCATCCCGCGAATCGGCGGTCTGGTTGGTACGCAGTGCGACTCGATACGACAGATGCGCCTCGAGTTCACCCATCCGGTTGGCCGGTACCTTCTGCGATGCCAGCAGCAGGTGGATGCGCAGCGACCGGCCCAGACGCCCGATGGCGACGAACAACTTGGAGAAGTTGGGATGCTGCTCGAGCAGTTCGGCGAATTCGTCGAGGATGATCAGCAGCGTCGGCAGCGGGGGCAGCTGCGCGCCCTGCTCCCGGGCCCGCTCGTAGTCCGCGACGCTGGCGAAGTTTCCGGCGTCACGCAGAATCCGCTGCCGCCGTGCCATTTCACCGCTGATCACGTCCTCCATACGAGTGACGAGATCGGCCTCCTCTTCCATATTGGTGACCACGGCGGTGACATGATGCAACCGATCGAAACCGAGGAAGGTCGCACCACCCTTGAAGTCGACCAGGAGCAGATTCAACACATCCGGGGAATGCGTCGCCACCGCAGACAGCACCAGGGTGCGAAGGAATTCCGACTTACCCGATCCGGTCGCGCCGATGCACATGCCGTGCGGGCCCATACCCTCCTCGGCGGATTCCTTGATGTCGAGGTAGACCGCCTGGCCGGTCGGGTCGTAGCCGAACGGAATATTGAGCCGCACACGGTCGCTGTCACGGCGGCGCGGCCACTGCCGCTCCACCCGGACCGCACCCGGGTCGGCGAGGGCGACCAGCTCCTCCCACGAGGTGCCGGCACTGGTCTGCTCCGCGGTGACCGCCTCGACCACGCTCGACAGCCGATAGGAGGAAATATTGCGGGCAAGCGCGGTCACCGCGGTCACCGACATCACGTCACCGATGCCCACGGTACGAAGCCCGCGCGAGGTCTCCTCCTGCAATCGGCGGTCGGAGTCGACGAGGAATTTCAGTGCGCGCGGCAGATTTTGCTCACCGACGCCCAGCCGCAGCCAGGTACAGCCATCGATGCCCGAGATATCACGCTCGTTGGTCGGACCGTCGGTGTCGACGAGCAGCAGGTAGTGGACGCGATCCATGGTGGGCTGGGTGTTGGGTGAGAACGGCCCGCGATTGAGTCCGGCGAGGACCTTCGACCGCAACTCCCCCACCGACCGGTACACCATCCGGCTGGACCCGATCGCATCGGTTTCGGTGGGATGCTGGGTATGCGGCAGCCATTTCAGCCAACTCCATTGCGGTGCGTCCGGATCGGAGAGGACCGCGGCGATCGCGACCTGATCGGGCCCGTGCAGGACCGCGATCTCGGCGAGCATCGCCCGCACCAGTGCGGCCATCTGCTCACCGTCGCCGTCGAATCCGACCTGCGGTACCGACAACAGGTTGATCGCGACCGGCATACCGCCGACCGTCGAATACGCCTTGGCGAACCGCGTCACCTCGACCACACCGACCGGATCCAGGTCGGAGGTCGGCGCGGCCTCGGGAACGATGACGCGAACCTGATTGGCGATGCGGCCCCGGCCGATTCGCACCCGCAGGAACTGCGGACTCGAAACCTGCACCTCCCACATCCGGGTGCCGCCGATCAACCGCGTCAATTCGACCGGGCCGGGGTGGGTATGCCGCAGGTAGTCGTACAGTTCGGCCTCGGCGTCGTGCACCGTCTTGCGATTGTCGGCGATCGAGCGCAGGTAGTCCTTGCGCTCCTCGTTGAGTCCGGCCGCACCGCCGCCCCCGTTACCGCTCAGCGCGCCGCCCATCATGCCGAACATCGACACGACCATCATCATCGGAAAGAACAGCATGGTCGGTGAGAACGAACCGCCGCCGTTGCGGATCATCATCACCATCATGCCGCCCATACCGGCCATCATGATCACGGGCATGATCATCCGAATCCGGGAGGCCGGAACGGGTTTGGGCAGTTCGGTGGGTGGCTGCAGACGCAGTTCGGTCACCGCCGGCGCCTTCGGCCCCTTGACCGCACGGGCAGGGCGCACGAAACGCCGGGTGGTCGTCACTAGGCTCCTCCACCGCTCTTCTCCGGCAGACCGACAGCGGCCTTGTCGGGTGCGACTCCGTCGTGCTGGACGCGCGCGTCCTTCTCCGACAGGGTGGGTCCGACCGCGAACAGCGAGACGATACTCCACGGTGCCGGAACCGGCGCCTGTAATCCGAGTGCGGGCACCGTCCGGTCCCCGGACGTGCCGGGCGTGACGTTGATGCCATAGCGCACACCGCTGTCGGAGATCCAGAACAGCGATTCGCGCAGCGGGGAATTCGGATCACTACCGGTGATCTGGACGAAACGACCACTGCTGCCGGCCAGATAGGCGGTATCGGCGGTGGCACCGTTCGAGGTGGGGGCGGTGATCAGCGGGACGACACGACCCTGTTCGGCGAGCGGAAGGGGTAGTTGCCTGCCGATCAGCAATCGGGTGACCGCGTTCGCGTCGCCCGCGCCGCGCGACCAGTGCAGGCAGCTGACGCCGAATTTCTCGGGATCGGTGAGGGTGACCGGGCGACTCGGGAAGGTAGTGGCGCCCGGCCAGGAGCCGGGCCGCAGATTCTGTGCCACCGCATCCGGGCCGACGGTCATACTCGCCACGGCGCCACGGGAATTCGCGTTGCGGATCATCGCGGCCAGTACGGAGCTCACCTGCACCAGACCGGATTGTGAAACGAGGTAGTAGGACGCGGGCCGACCCGGATTGGCGACCGTCACCACCGATCCGACCGGAGCCGAGATTCCACCGTTGAGCACCGCCGGTTGGCCGGCGCCGGGCACATCGGGAACCCGGAGCGGGGGAACCTCGGGAATCGCGGCGATCAAGCCCTTGGATGCCTCGGCCACGGTCGCGGTGGCATCGATACCGAGGGCGAGTGTGACCGCGGAGTCCGACAGGTCGATCGCGGCCCGGACCACACCGTGGTCTCCGTCCGCGTAGACCAGCCAGTTCTGATTGTCCTGGCGCAGCAGGCGCGCCTGGTCGGGCCCGAGTTCCCGGACCGCGCCCTCACCGCCCGGCTCCACGATCAGCGGACCGCTGATCACTGTGGTGTGCACGCCGGCGGTGGCCGTCGGTAGTCCGGTCCGCTGGTCGACCGGAGCGGCGGCGCCGATCCGCGCGGTATCGCAGACCGTCCACGACGAGTCGCGGCCGCCCGTGTCGCTCATGACATCGGGCGCCCCGGGAATGCCGACCCAGGGGCCGCGTGGATACTTCGCGAGCTGTTCGCGCGACACCGGAACCGGATTGGCCGCCGAACCGGTGATCAACCGCGCCGAGGACAGATTCAGCGCCGGATAGAGGCGATTGTCCACCCGGACGAACAATGCCCCGGAATCCTTGTCGGACACGATATTCGACTGCCCGACCTGTTTGGCGGGCTTGAGGAAGGCAAGCACCGCCGAGCCGGCCACCACCACGCATACCAGGGCTATTCCGAGCGACAACGCGGTGGTACGCCCGCGCTGTGGATCGTCGACCATGGAAGCGTCCCGCCGGACCAGCGCATGCTCGATCCGGCGCAACAGGAACCGCCACCCCGAGATCTGGTGTTTGGTCACCACCCGGAAACGGGCCATGGATCAGCTCGTCGGCGCCAGACCCGACAGCGCGGTGGAGACATCGAACGCGTCGACGGTCATCAGTTCCTCGTCGGTCATGTTCGCGATGTCGGCGTTGTCACGGGTGAACCGGTAGTCCCGCTCGGCCTCGGCGGCCTCGACCACATTGCGCACGAACCGGCCGTTACCCGCCAGGTCGATCAGCCGACGGCCATTGCGGGTCTGCTGCGCGAGTTCCGCGCAACGGTCGCGCAGCACTTCGCGCGCCTCATCGGAGAGAATCGAATCCTTCTTTCGCGCAATGTGATCGGCGATCTGCACCAGTTCGTCGGCATCGTAGCTGGCGAACCGGACCCGCTTGGTGAATCGCGAGGCCAGACCATCGTTGGAGGCCAGGAAGCGGTCGATCTGATCCTCGTATCCGGCGATGACGACAACGAGCTTGTCGCGATCGTTCTCCATCCGGGCGAGCAGGGTGTCGACGGCCTCCTTGCCGAAGGCATCGCCGCCGGACAGCCCCTCTTGAATCAGGGTGTAGGCCTCATCGATGAACAGCACGCCACCGAGCGCGGAATCGATGAGCGCATTGGTCTTGGGCGCGGTGTGCCCCAGATGGGTGCCCACCATATCGTTGCGGGAGACCTCGATGACCTCGGCGTTCTCCACCACCCCCAGTCCCGCGAAGATCTTCGCGATGACGCGGGCGATAGTGGTCTTACCGGTACCGGGCGGGCCGGAGAAGATCAGATGCTGGGTCTTGGATTCCACCGCGAGTCCGCGTTTGACGCGGACCTGATCCATGAGCACACCGGACTTGAGCCGGTCGACCTGCTCCTTGACCGAATCCATGCCGATCTGCGCCTGCAGCAGATCCGACGCCTCGGTCAGCAAACTGTCCCGCTCGGCCTTGGCCGCGGTCGCGGCGACCTCGGCCGGATCGTCGCCGGAGGTGGGGTCCCAGACATTGGTACGGGAGCCGAGCACCTCGGCGGTCACGATCTCGAATCGGTAGCTCTTGTCGCGGACCGCGCGCTGCCACAGCGGCCGTTCCGACCACAGCGCCGACCCCTGCAGGCCGCCCAGCACCTTCTCCGCGGCATCGTGATCGCCGTTGTGCCGCATCAGCATTCCCAGCAGGAAGTGCGCATCGGCCCAGATATAGGACAGGCTGCCCGAGGCGCTGTCCTCCACGATGCGCTGCGCGCGCGGCATTGCCTCGCCGAAACGACCTGTCCGGGCAAGGGATTCGGTAGCCATGAGCTCGGCTGCGATATCGAGCAGGCCGTCCTCGAGCGCCGGCTTCGCGGTGCGCGCGGCGAGTACGTCGTGCCAGCGCTCGGTGCGGAAGTACAGCGACAGCCGAACGAATTCGGAGACGTCGTCACTGGGCACCTGATCGAGAATGACCGTGGCTTCCTGCCATTCACCGCCCTGAGCATAGGAACAGGCCTGCGCGATCGCGATCTGATCGCGATCGGCCATAGCCACCCGCAGCCCGTACATACCCAGCTCGACCTGGCACCACAGCGCGCGATCGACCAGACCGGCTCGCTGCTGGTCCCGGTACAGATTGTGGACCGACCGGTAGGCCCCGTAGATCACCTCGGAGGTGATCTCACCCGCCATGGCGCGGCCCAGCCAGGCATCGCACATGTCCGGATCCAGATCCGTGGCGGCCCGGAAGGCCGCCAGCGCATTATCTTCGTTGCGTGCCCCTCCGGCAACCAATCCCAGTGATTGAACACCCGTGTAGAACGCGTCCTCGGCCGCTGACACCTGGACATTCCCTTCCGCCGCACTCGCCTGCCCGAACGATAGAACCAAAGGCCGCCAACCGTGGGAGCGCTATTCCCAATTGCGGGAAGAGCGGAGTCGCCATCCGCATCGGGCAGCCACCGGGTCGACGCGAATATGCTGCCGCAACGGCATTTTTCGCGGACGATCGGGCCGAAGACCCGCACCACACATTCACCAAAGTTGATGTGCCGCTATTGATCGTGCCGCCATCTGGCGGTATATTGAAGACGGGTCGGCAGTCCTCATCCTGCCGACCCACACTCGGGCGGCGGCCGTGAACCGTGATCCGGAATCGACCGTTGTGGCGGGCAGGCCGACAATCCTGCACCGACCGGCGGCCGGTGGTGTCACTTCCCCACCGGCCGTCCCGCCCAGACATCACACCGCCTTCGCCGAACTGTCGGGGTCTCCGGATCACATGACCCGGATGACCACCGAATCACTGGACATGCGTGACCATTTCACGGTCGAACCGGTGTAGGGCGCCTCGATCACCATGCCGTTACCGGCCGCCAGCTGGACATGCTCGGGTCCACGCGAGGAGAAGGAGCTGGCCGGGAACACCAGATCACCCGGCTGCACATCACGCGGCGAAATTCGTTCACCACTGTAGATCTGCTCATATGTGGTACGCGGCAACACGACTCGTCCATCGGTGGCCTGCGCGACCGCGTACTGGGTCAGGCCGGAACAATCGAATCCACCACCGCTGGGCCCGCCCGAGCCGCCGCCACCCCACACATACGGGGTCCCCAGCCAGGCACTGGCGGCACTCACGGCCTTGCCACCGGCGGTACCGTCCGACGGAATCGGTTGCCTGCGTATGGCTTTCGATCGTGACCCGGTACCGCCGCCACCGCCACGAGTGCGGGTCCGCGGACGCCTCCGACTCCGGGAGGCCGGGGTGATCCGGCGCGTGGACATCGGCGGGGCCGGCGGTGAAATCGCCGCAGCGTGCCGGTGCGCGGCCGCGACATCGGCGTCGACCTGCTTGGTCGCATCGGTGATGGTCGACTGGGCCGCGTTCAAAAGTGCTGGACCACTGAATCTGAGATCACCGACCCCGGCGATGGCCTGCAACCGGGACTGCAGATCGGCGATGCGATTGTTCAATGCGTTGCGGCCGGTCATCGTGCCGTCACCCGCCGACGACACCGCCTTGTGGACGACCGCGTCCTTACCCGCCTGCGATTCCGCGATCGAGGCCTGCATCCCGCGGGTCTCCCCGTAATCACGCACGATCCGGCCACCGCCCCGGTCGAGTTTCGCCACGGATGTGGCGACCGCGGTAGCCGTGCCCGGTGCGGGACTGCCCTGCCCGTACAAACCGAGCAGTGAGTTCAGCACTCCGTGCAGATCGGTGGTCAGATCCGGCGCCATACGACCGCCCCGCCCTCGCTCATCACCGTCCACCTTTCATGCCGACGTCTCGGTGCCGCCGACGTGAACTTCAGATCCCCCCGCACCCCGGGGAAGCTGGTTTCCGACTATGCGTCACCGATCCGGGTATGGCGAAACGAATGCCCTTCCCAATTACGGGAAGCAATGACAATGGGGAAAAGAGAGGCGGTGCGCGGAATGGCTGACGATGCCATGCGGGTGGATCCGACTACTTTGGCGAAACTCGGAAAAGCCCACACCGCCACCGCGGAATCCGTGCACGTGACGGCCCTGGCGCCACTCGCAAAAAGCCACACTGCCATAGCGGAGCCCCATTACGTTGCGCCCGCAGCCTCGAAAGCGGCCCCCGCCGCACGGCCGGGCGAAGACGGCAAACCCGGGACACAGCGCCCACCGGCCGACGGAAAGCCCGGTGCGACACAACAACCCGTCGACGACAAGGGCCGCGCCCTGCACCCGATCAGCGCGAATACGCCGCCTCCGAAGGGCGATCAGAAGCCGTCCGATGGAGTCGGAGAGCATTACGGCAAACCGATCGAACTCGTCCCACCGCCCGGCGCCTCGCAGGGATTGACGAGTTTCGTCGCGCTGGCGGAAACCGTCATCCAGATCTCGGTGGACCTGCTCGGCCGCGGCATCACCGCGCCGCCACCCTCGGTGAACAGTCTGCTCACCACGGTGACCTACAAGAACCTGGGCAAGGGTACGGCCAGCGACGCCTATCAGGAGACGCTGACCAAGGTGCAGAGCCGCCAGAGCTACCTGCTGAACATGGACTCCGAGGTCGTCAAGACCGCGATCAAGGTCGCGGCGGGCAAGGACGAGACCCTGTCAGGAGTCAGGGCCGATGTGAAGCAGCTCCAGGAGGAGCTGGCGATCGATCTGCGACCGCTGAGCAAGAAGGTCAAGGCCGCCAAGGAACTCGACCTGCTGGAGAAGATCGCCGACACACTGGATTCGGTGTACAAGCGGGTTTCCGCGGTCGCCGAATTCAACAAGGGCATGGCGGACGGGGGTAAGGGCAGTAGTAGCGGTAAGGACGACGGGACCGGTTCCGGCAACAGCGGAACCTCCGATTCGACCGGAAGCTCCGGGGGTGCGGCGAACGGCACGGCTGCCGGCAGCGGGGACGGCGGGCTCGGCGGTATCGCGCAGATGCTCGGCCCGCTGGCGATGATGCTGCCGATGGGCCTGATGTCACTGGCCCCGATGGTGCAACAGTTCATCCAGAACAATGCCATGCAGCATCAGAAGGAAGAAGAAGAGCGCAAGGCACAGGAAGCACAGGCCCAGGAGGCGCAGCCGGGTGCCGCGACGCAGGCTGGCGCGGCTCCTGCCGCCGACCCGTCCGCAGCGCCCGCCGTCATGGCACAGCCCGGCGGTGTCACTGCCGACCCGGCCGTGATCACATCACCCGCGTTGGACGGCCCCACTGCGAACGGCCCAGCCCCGGTCGCTCCCTCGACTGCCCCGGAGGGCACCAGCGCACCCAGTGTCACCGCTCCGGCGACCGGAAGTATTCCGGGCCTTCCCGGCTGATCCACATCACCGACCTTCGCACCCCGGCACACTGCCGGGGTGCGCTGTGTATGAGTCGCGAGTCTTACTCGATGCCGTCGCGGCGCGATTGCCATGACGATTCGAGACCGGTTGCCGCGCCTTCGAGGCCGGATCGGCGTAGCGCCGAGCCCGGCCCCTGGCCCACGGACTACCGATGACTCAGGACGGGCCGGTCGACGGAGCGATCACCGGCGGCGGGGTATCGGGTGTGGCGACCGCGGCACCGCGCGGCGGGCCGGCGGTAGCGCCCGGTGCCACAACCTGACCGGGCACCGTGACGACACGATCGGCCGACTCGGTCGCCGCGGCCATGGCCGCCGGAACCATCGTGAACTCCGGATGATTCACGACCTGATCGTGTGCATAGGCCGCATCACGCAACTGCTGGCGAGTCGGATCACCGGCGAGCAACAGTAGAAGTTCGTTGCAGCGACGTTCGAAGACCATGTCGCGCAGTGCCGCGCCCTCCTCGTCGATGCGCAGGTCGCCGGGTTCCACCCGGCCGACATCCACGCGCCGGGACAGCATCGACGCCGCGAGCAGATCGTCGGCCTCGCGCAGCTCCTCCCACCATTGCGGTGCTACTTCCTGCCGGGACTCGACGACCGCGAGGATCCGTTCCCGGATACGACGGGATTCGGCGGTATCGGCCGAAGACGGTCCGCTGTGGAGCAGTTTGGCGTGCGCGTCGCCCGCCAATTCCGCACACCGGGCATATATCTGCGAATCCGGTACCGAGCCGATTGCGGCAGCGGCCTGCTGGGAACCCGCCAGTTCCAGCCGGTCGACGGTATCGGGGGTCTGCACGCGCAGATCGACGTCGTAGGCCGGGCCGACCAGACCCGCCATGGCGACATCGGGGAACCGCGTCTGCAAACTGCCGTCGATCGGCGCCGACGAGGCCAGCGCAACCACCGAGGCATTGGCCTTCGGCCCCCAAGCCAGACCGAACTCGACCAGTACCCGGGCCGGATCGGTAATCCCTTCCCAGGGCGAGGCGGTGGTACCGGACCCGTTGTCCAACATCTCGTCCCACAGCCACGGGGTGGAGACCTCGCGCGGAAGGTACAGCCCGGCAGGCAGCCAGCCCCGGCCCTCGTTCGAGGTGATGAATACACCCGCACCGGCCGGGCCGCGCAGGACGCCGACCGCCCAGTGCGTGCCGACCACCGAATCCGTCGCGGCGAGAACCGCGGCGAGCAGTGTGCGAGCGACCAGCAGATCGTTGTCGACCGCGTCACCGACGACGTAGGCCGGTTCGGCCTCCTTGTCCTTGGCGGCGGCCACAGCCCTGGCGAAGGGGGTGACAGGCATCGGCACCGGCGTATCGGACTGGGCGGTCGCGCCGCTCGGCGCCTGTGCGGCCGCGCGGTCGTCACCCGCCGCGTAGCCCGCCGGGGTCGTCGCGATCGGCGTACCACCCGCGACGGTGCCCGCGCCGGTACCCGCGCCCGTGCCGGTACCCGCACCGGCTCCGGCCGCCGTGCTGTCGACACCCGTACCAGCCGTCGGAATGCCGGTTCCTGGGGCCTGGGCCGCGATCCCGGGCGTGGCGGCGGCGGGCGTATCCCGTTCCGCCCCCGGCTGATCGGCACCGGCGCCCGGAACCTGCGAGCCCGTGGTGGCCGCCGGTGCGGTGCCGGCAGGACCGACGTCCACCGGCGTGTTCGCCACCGGCGACGCCGTGACCGGAGTCCGGCCGTCGACCGGACTCGTGCCGGGTCCGTGCGGAGACGAGACCGTGGGAGTTCCGTGCGAGGCACCGATTCCGTCACCGGCCCGCCGGAGGTCCTGGGCGATCTGATCGTCGGCCTCTTCGTAGGACTTGGCGGCGGCGATCAGATTGTCCGCAGTGGTGTCGTGTTCGTCGGCCAGCGCGCGCCCCGCGCGATAACGCGCTCCGTAATAGTCGTCGAGGGCGTCCTTGACCGGCTGTGCGATCTTGCCGTACGTGTCGATGAAGCTTTTGAGCCAGTCGTGCGGCGGTTCGGCCCAGTCCCGGGTTTCGCGGGCGACCTGGCGGTGCTGCTCTGCCAGCTGACGCAGCACCGCTGGATCGATCTCCATCTCCGGCATGCCGAACAATCCTTTCCGCCACTGGCCTTTCCGCCACCGACGCCATCATTGTCAGCGCTGCGGTCCCCGGACCGCCGCGCCACTATTCCCATCAGAGGGAAGATCGAGTGGTGGATTTCGTTGAATCGACTGTTATTCGTCGCCGCGCGCGCCGATCACCGGCGCGGTCCGACACTCACCGACGAGGTGCGCGGCGGAGGCGGCGCCTGGGCCGGCAGGGGCACGCCCGCACCCAGTTCGATCAGTTGCGCGTGCGCGTAGACGGCATCGCGCAGCGTCTGCCGGGTCGGCTCACCAGCCAGCAGCAGCAACAGCTCGTTGCACCGACGCTGGCACAGCAAAGCCCGCAACGCCGCGCTCTCACTGCGCCCGGCGGATTCGGCATGCAGTTCGCCCAGAGTCACCCGCGACACATCCGCGCGCAGCGGCATCATCGAGGCCGCGATCAACGCGTCGATATCGCGCACGGCGTCCCACCCTTCATCCGATACAGCTTCGCGGCGCTCGATGGTCTGCAACACACCCGTGCGAATATCACCGGCGCCCAGCCCATCCTGTGCCCGGCCCAGAGCGGCGACGCGCTTGTGTGCGTCACGAGCAAGCTCTGAGCATCGCGCGCCGATCCGATCCCCGGGGACAGTTGTCGCCCGCGCGACAAGTTCCGGCGAACCTACGAGCTCGAGGCGGTCGGCCAAACCCACTGCCGGCGAACCGAAGTCCATCACCGCCGCGGGTGCGACCGGCCCTTCCGTCGGCACCGCGCCGAGTTGAGCGCCGAGCGCGCGGTCGATCGGCTGTGAGGACACCAGCGCCGACAGTCGCGCGCCGGTCTTCGCCCCCCAGGCGACGCCGAATTCGGCCAGCACCCGCGCGGGATCGGCCACACCCTCCCATCCGCTCCCGGTGCTTTCGGACCACACCCACGGCGTGGACAGTTCCCGTGGGAGATACACCCCGGGCGGCAGCCAGCCGCGTCCCTCGTTGGAGGTGACGAATGCGGTGACACCGCTGGAATGACGCAGGATCGCCACGGCCCAATCCACGCCCAGCGCCGAATCCCCGGCCACGGCGAGCAGACTGCTCAGCAGACTCCGCGCCAGCACCAGATCGCCGTCGACCCGCTCGCCCAGCACGAATGCGGGAACCGAGGCGGCGATCATCGCCGCGCCGACCGCATCGCGGACCACTTCATCGCTGCCCTGCCTTGCGGTACCCGGAAGGCGCAGCGGTGGCTGGGATTTCGCCGCGGGCGCCGCGACCGGGGCCCCGGGGGGACCGGTGACCGCCGGGCCCTTGGCTGCCGGGGCCGTAATTCGGGAATCGGGCGGCCCGCCCCGCCCGTCGGCGCCCGATACAGCCGGGTTCGCTTGCGCCGCCACGATATTCGGCCGATCGACCGGCGGCGGCGCGACCGGGCCCGGTCCGCTCACGCCGAGCGGTGGCAGTACCGCCCCGGGACCGGCGGCGATTCCGGCGGGAAGCATCGGGGCGCCGGCCGGGCCGTACGTCCCGGACTCGGTATCCCGGCCGGGGTCTTCGGTGCCGGCGGCACCGCCGAACACGGAAGTCCTATCGGATTTCGCCGCACCGATGTCGTTTTCATCGTCGTCACGGGTCCCGATACCGACATGGCCGGAATGCGAATCCGGTTTCTCCGCAACCACCGGGGAGTCCGTCTCATGTGCCCCTCCGGTATCGGCGACCGGCCCCGAATCCGCAGGCTCGTCGTCGACCGGGCCGGGTGCGGACCGGCTCGGCGACCCGGAATCCCAGCCAGCCCCCTGTCCCGGTCCCTGTCCCTGTCCTTGGCCCGGGCCGTATCCCGGTGCGGGCCCGGCGGGGTCCGCCGTTGCCGGGGGTACGCCGCCCGGCGCCGCGGCCGGTGGTTCCACCATCGGATCGGCGCCTGCCGGCGGTTCACCCAGCAGCCGATCACGCAGGTCGCCGAATGGGAGCGGCGAATGCTCGAGCTGTCCCGGATCGAGCCGGATCAGGTCCCGCAGGAACGGCAACCGGGGCAATACATCCCGAAGCGATGGAGGTACCCGGTCGATCGGAGTGCCCGGCGACCGGGAGCGGCCACCGGCGCCCGGCCCCCCGGCCTGCCGCCGCTGCGGATGTCCGGAGCTGCCCGGCCCGTGACCGCGCGCCCACGGATTCGGCTGACCGAGCAGCCTGGCCAGCTCCTCCAGTTCCGGGAGCCCTTGGGAATCCAGCATTCTCAGCGCATTGCGCTCGACATCGGCGACGTCCGAACGCGCCTGCCGGATGATGGCGGCGATCCGCCGGCGTTCGGCGGCCTTGTCTTCGTTGCCGTCGCTGTCGGTCTCCTCGTCACGGACCTGCCGGATATCGGCGTCGGCTTCCTCTACGATGTCGAGCATCTTGTGCCGGGCCCGGTGTACCGTATCGCCGATCTTGCCGAAGATGTCGGAAGCGAGTACCAGACCGTCGACGACAGCACGCATATTGGCCTGTTGAACGCCCATATCATTCTTGGCCGGCTCCAGCCCGACGCTCGCGGGCACCCGTTCGGAGAACAGTTTCCGGGCACGCTCGGCCTCCTGCGGATCCACTGCGTCAGCGGCATCACGCGCCACCGTCTGCAGCCGATACCAGTCCGAGGGCGGAACCTCCGGCCAGTGGTCTCCGATGATTTCGTCCCGGTAGGGGCCGGCGGCTCCGGATCCCATGGGGGATCAGGCCGATCCCACGGCTGCGCCACCGTCGACATCGGCATTGCCGATCGTCACCGCCGCGTCGTGGACGGCACCGTGCGTGCTGCCGGTGTGATCGTTTCGAGCGGCCAGAGTTTCCGGAATCCAGCCGGCGATCAGGTTGCGCACCCCCGCCCCATGGTTGTCGAGGTCGGATTCCGGGCGATGCCGCAAACCCAGATCCTCGGTCATCGCGGACACCACCCCGGTGCCGGTGGTGATCGCTCGGGCGAAGTGCTGTGACGCGTCGATGACATCGTCGGTGCCGTCCATTTGCAACATGGCGGACTCCTGTCCATAGCTCGGTGGCTAGAGCGTGGTGCCGAATTCGGCGCTCTCCATTGCCCGGTAGGACGCCTCGGTGGGCAGATCGAACGAGTCCACGGTGTAGGGCCGGGCACCGTTGTACTCCATCTCCGCGCGCAGGCCGACCCGCGACTTCAGATGCGCGAGCCGCGCCAGCCGGAGAATCTCGGCGGCCAGCCAGCTGTCACCGTTGTCACGGGCCTCGTCGGACAGGTGCAGGCCGACCACCTCACCGTCGCGGTCGCAGGCCACGCCGACGCTGTGGTCGGGATTGAAGACCTCGTAGACCATCGATTTCCAATTCGGTGCTACCGCTTCGGATTCGGTGTCGTAATCGTCGAGTTCCAGGTTGTCGTTCATCGGTTCTCCTGTGTCGGTGCGGGACACCCGCACCCGGTCGGCCCGGCAAGAGGGCGGCGCATTATCACTTATCGGCCCTCCTGTGTTGGTGCGGGACACCCGCACCCGGTCGGCCCGGTAAGCAGGCTGCGCATTATCACTTATCGGCCCTCCGAGGGTTCGGGAGCGAAGGCGCCGCGGGACGGTGGCGCGACGGCGCCGGACGGCGGTGCCGCGCCACTCGGCGGGAGCCCGGCGGTGTCCGGGGCGGGTTCGGCAGCCGCGGAATCGGGTGCTTCCGGGGACCCCGACATCCGCTCGATCAGCCGGCTCCACGCGTCGTCACCGACGGTCATCACTTGGCGCAGCGACCAGAATCGCGAGCCCAGATACATCTCGCCGGTACCGTCCGGCTCGACGTCGAGATGGTCGGGGCCCTCCACCGCGGCATTGAGGGTGACCGTGGTGAGCGGTGGATCGGAATCGTCGATGTTGACGATGGTGGCGCTGCCACCCGGGATGAACGAACGGCGGCAACGCGGACTGTTGCCGATCGCGATGGCCGCGCTATTGGTGGAGATGGTGATATCCGGATTCAGCAGTAACTGCAGCACCCACGAGCGCGCCGCCGCGTCCGGGTGATCCGCGTTGATCGAGATCGTCAGTGCCGCGGACAGATCCACCACCAGCATCGCCTCCGAGTTGGTGACGCCGACGACGACCAGGCGCCGAGGCGTTCCCACCGGATTCGGCAGATCGTCGGCCGCGAAGGTGCTGACATCGGATCCGGCGCCGGAGGCCGGGTGGGCGCCCACGGTTCCGGTGGACACATCGACGGTGAACGCCGCGATCGGATGCAGGCTGCGCTCGCAGACACCGGCCAGCCGCACGAGGCCCTCCTCGTGCAGCCAGCGCACCGTGTCGGCGACCGTGACAGCGACCGGTTCGGTCACGACACCTGCTCCGCGCGCTCCCGCTCGCCGCTGTCGTCGGGCTCGGGCTCCGGCTCGGCATCCATGATCACTTGGTACTGCCGTCCGGCATCGGCCGAACTCTCCCGGATCGCGGCCATGATCTCCGCGACGAGTTCATCGGCTTCGAGCCGGTCCACGGTCCCGGGGGCCAGATACAGATCGGTGAGCCTGCCCATCGCGTCCACTTCCGGGATGACGGCGCCACTCGGTGACGGGCGGCGAGCCCGGATGCCATCGATTCGCTCGCGCAGATCGGCGATCTTGTGCCGTAAATCGCGTGCGGCGTCCAAAGCCGCTTGGACATCGGGGTGAATTCCACTCATGCGCTACCTCCGGATCGACTCGGGGTCTGATTGGGTGACGGGGTCGGGGGCGTGACCGCCGGGGCGATCGTCGGCTTCTCACCGATGACCTGTTCGGTGTGCGGGGTGTCGTCGACATACATCAATCGGTCGGGATGCCAGGCGACCACCCGGTTGCGCTCGTTGTTACCGCCGCCGGCTCCGCCCATACCGGGCGACATCGGCATGTACGGCATCGGCGAGCCGCCGGTCATATTGCGTGCCGCACCAGCCGCCGAGGACGACAGCGGTTCGATCACCGGCGTCTTCGGCAGGTTCGAGCCGGACGCGGTGGCGGCACCGGACGACGATGCCGAGGCGACCATCGGCATCGGGCCGACATTGACCGTCGGAATACTGGTATCACCACCGCCGAGGCTTCCGGTGATGTCGCCGATCGGCATCGCCGAACCGCCGCCCCCATAGCCGCCGAGCCCGCTGCCGTAGTCGTCGTATCCACCGTAGTCGTAGCCGTAGTCGGACCCCTCGAGCCCGTCGAGCGAATCCGGCTGTCCCAGTTGCGACATCATGCCGCCCTGCATCAGCGAGCTGAGCATGGTCGGCAGCATCTGCGCCAGCATCTGCATCTCCTGACCCGACCCGCCCTGCGAGCCCGACGACTCCGATGCATTCGCCGTTTCGGACGCCGCGGAGTCGCTACTGGCATTCCCGGCGTTCACCGCGGTGGTGTAGTCGGTGACCGTCTCGGCCGAGCGCGCGTTCTGCTCCTGGAATTTCGCCAGCGCGTCCTGCACGCCCAGCTCGTTCTTCGACCGCATCGCGGCGACCAGTTCCTTGCGCGCGGCGATGATTTCCTGCGGCGTCGGATGTTTGGCCTTCGCCGCAGTGAAGGCGTTGCTGTAGTTCTCGGCACCGTCGGCCAGTTGCCCGAGCGCGGAGCCGAGTTGATCGAGCCAACCGCGGTGCTGGGAGATCTGTTGAGCGGCAGCCGATCCCACCGGCCTCCAGTGCTGCATGGCCTGCGCCGAGCGGTCCAGATCATTGGTCGCATCGGCGTGCGTGGTCGACAGATAGCTCCGTACATTCTCCGCGAACCGGGCCGCACCGCCGGGTCCGGGGCCGTTGTGCAATTGCTGCGCGAAGGTCAGCGGATCGATCGTGGCGCCGACGGCGGGCAGCCGGAAGCTCGGCGCGTATCTCGGTGTGTGCGGCAAGGTCTCAGCAACCGGGTTGGTGGCCAGGTCCGCGCCGGCACCGCCGATCTCGCGTCCGGCACGGTCGTCGGCGTCGGTGTAATCGACCGCCGCCGCACCGATCTCACGCGCGGTTCGATGCACCTCGTTCAACGTGCCGAGCACACCGTTGTAGAGCGACTGCGCATTTCCGTTGAGCTGCGGTACGGCCTGCGCCGAGATCGGATCGGCCCCGGCGGGCACCACCCAGTTCCCGGGTAGTGCACCACCGGTGTTCCTCGCCATATCCGCCAACGCGGATGCCGCCGCAACCAGTTCAGAAGGATCGACGTTCATGTCCACGACAGCCTCCTCTCGCCCTGCGACCGCTCATACCGACGCCGTTCCGGTCAGTGCCGACAGCGCGGGACCGGACGCGTCGCCGGGCGTCGGCGCAGGCGCCGAATCGGTGGCCCCACCAGCCGAACCCTCGACCCCCGCCGGATGCGCGAACCCGCTGAAGTCACCGAAATCGCCGGTGGTATCCGACATCTGCGGCAGGAACCGTTTCATCTCGCCGGCGACGACCACCTGCAGATCATCGCTGCCGTCGCCCGATCCGGACGACGAGGTACCGGACCCGGACGAGGGGTCACCGGTGAACGACGGCGTATCGCCACCACCGAACGAGTTGTCGCCCCCGGATACCGGGGTCATGGCACCCGCCGAGCCCATGTCACCCGCCGGGGCCGCCGACGAGGCGCCGCCGTCGCCCGAGCCGAGGACGACGACGATGGCGCTGTGGTCCTTGTCCCACAACGCGATATCGCCGGTGATCAACTGACTCGGATCGACCCGGCCGACCTGCTTGAGATCGGCGAACTTCGCCGGTGTGCCTGCATACGCCTGCTTGGCATCGGTGCCCTTTTTGTTCGCGAATGCCGCGTCCAGCGCCTGCGCCACGATCGGCCACACCTGAATGGGCTGCGGTCGATCGGGCAGATAGTAGGGGACCTTGCCGTCGGGACCCGGCACTCGCGGCGCTGCGCCCCCCGGCTGATCGGAGGACGCGCCCGGGGGCGGTCCGCCCGCCGTATGGGATGCGGGTGCGGCGTTCTGATTCGACCACGGGGTGGTGGGGGCCGCCGCCTGCTGCGGTTGTGCCTGTGCCTGCAGCGGTACCGCGCGGTCGATCCGGTTCGGGTCGAGGTCCGCGGTGCGGTCGCGCAGCGAATCACCGAGTCCCCCATACCCGCCCATGCCGTAGGGGTTCATGCCGTAGGGGTTCATGCCGTAGGGACTCCCGCCCATCCCGTACGGATCCCCCATTCCGAGTCCCGACCCCAGCCCGGAGCCCAGTCCCGAATCCAGCGAAGCGGGGGTGGCCGATACTCCCGACGGGCTCTGCGCCGCGTCGGTGATGTCCTTGATCGCGTCGTCGATCTTCGAACCCGGGTCGGTGAGACTGTCGGTCGAGGGGTCGGTGAGATTTCCGGTGTCCGGATTCAGCGTTTTGTCATCGAGATTCTGGAGCCCGTCGTCGGCGCCGAGTTTCAGGTCGCCACCGGTGCCGTCGATGGCGCCGGTATTGATATTCTTCAATGCCCCGTCGAGCTGGCTCTGCATCGCCGCGTCACGCTGCTGCTGGGTCTTCTCGAATTCGCTGGCCCAGTCTTTGATGGAATTGGCAGCGTCGTCATTGGCGCCGGCCGCCGGGTCCACGGCACCGAGAATTTCCGTATACGCCTGATCCAGCATATCCAGGAAAACCATATCCATGGTCTCCCCTTTGTCGAGCTTCACGACCGAGGAGACATAGTTGTTGATGCCACGGATAAGTTTGGTTATCTGGGCGATCCCGTCCTTGGATGTCTTCTTCACATCCTCGATCTTGGTGCCGGCTTTTATCTCGATGTCATCGAACTTCTGCGCCTTCGCGGACAGGCTGCTTGCCGCCGAGCTGTACGCACCCGCCAACTCGGAATCGTTCCGCATGGAGCCAGGCGGCTGCGACGCCAGTGTCGGCGTCTTCGTGATGGGGAGAGACTTCCCCTTCTCGGGATCACCGAAGAGTTTGACGTTGGTACTCAGGGCCTCTGCCAGCGAGCCGGCAGTCGGGTTCGAATCCTCGGTCGTGTCATCAGCCGACATACCATGCCTTCAACTGTGGGCTCAAACCCTTTGCCGGAGTGAGGAGGAACCCGTCTTTGGGACCGGACACCGTGAACTGAGGATCGGGGGCGATGGGTTCTTTGGGCGGGGTGTCCATGTACTGGCCGCCGGCCCACGACACATCCACCGGCGTACCGTCGGCTCCCCCCTTACTCTTCCCGCCGGCATCACCACCGGAACCATCGGAACCGCCCGAATCGTCTCCACCGGGCCTGATTACCCAGGTTCCGAGCCCGGCCAGCGTCAGGCCGCCGGTCCGTGCTCCGAACATGCTCGCATTGGCCCGCTTTTCGAATGGCTCCTTCCGCTTCCCGTACTTTTCCGCGCGCTCTCCCAGGACCTTGGCACGCCCCTCGGCTGCAGTCTTTCGTCCTTCTATGACCTTCTGCCTGGCTGCGATATCGTTCTGGAGTGTGGTTGCATCGGGACTGGGGTCTTTGCCGAGCTCCTTTCTGAGCTTTGCATTGGCTATGTCCTGATTGTCTTTCAGAGTCTTATTGGCTCCGATGTTCTTTAGTTTTCGACTGTTCCAAGCAGCATCGGCCGCCCTTTTTTCATCGTAAGCCGCATTGAGTTTGCCCAGGTCCTTATCGGCCGCACTCGCCTCCCCCTCCCTCACTCCTTTGCGTTTATTTACCCATTTGGTCGCATCGTCCAGCTTGTTGATTTCACCTCGAGCATTGCTGGCAAACTTACGCCCGACCGCTTCCCCACCAGCCGTTAATACCGTACCAACGCCGAACGCCGTGGCGAGATGCGTCGCACTGACATCCCCCTCCGCGACCTCGTGCCCGAGCTCCACGCCGGTATTGATCGCCCCACCGGACAGCGCACTCGCAACCGCCGATTTCCCACTCAGGTTACCGCCAACTTTCAGTATGGCACCAAAAATACCCATAACATCCGACTCCTTATACCGGGACCGTCGCGGGTCCGTCCGCAGATTGCATCACCGAGATAACCGGCCCATCGGCCGACCCGGTATCGGAAATATCGATTCCTGCCGGATGAAAGAATCCGCCGAAATCGCCGAAATCGCCGTTCTTGTCACTCATATTCGAACCGAATTTCTCACTCGTATCCGAATCGATGAGACGCAAACTGCCCTCGATGATCACCTCGAGCGTATTTCCACTGTCGGCCGGGAATACCACCACGATGGCCGTGCGGTTGTCCCACCTCGCCAGATCGCCGGTCACCAGATCGTTCGAGTCGGCCGGCGTACCGAGGACCTTGCCTTCGGGAATCCGCCCCGGGGTGTCTTCGGGAATCCTGGCCGGGGTGTTGTCGTAGGCCGCGCGGCCGTCGGTGGTCGCCGCATTGCCCAGCGCCGCGGTGAGCGCATTCGCGACCGGGACCGGAACACGCTGCTGCCTGCCGTCCGGGAAGGTGAACACCGTGCTGCCGTCTTCGCTGTTCGAGAACGCCACCGGGTGGGCGGTGGGCGCGGACGCCCGCGCGGGCGGATGGTTCGACTGGGTCGGCGCTCCGGAGGACGGAGTAGTCGACGTGGCCGGTGGAGACTGCGAACTCGTCGCTGCCGGCGGTGCGCTCGCCGCAGCGGTACGTGCCAGTGGCATTGCTGGTTGCGAGGATGCGGCACCGACCGCCCGAACCGTGGCGGACGGACGCGAAAATTCTTGCGGTCGAGCCCCTTCCGAATTCGCTTGCGCCTGCCTGCCTGCCAGGTTCGCCATCGTCAACGGCAGGCCGTAATTCGGCATGGCGGAAGCGACGGCCGGGGCAGGGCTGGTGGCCGCGGCGGGCTGGGCGGAGGAAGGCGTTTGCCGATCGAAACTTCCGGCCACCGGCGAACTCGCGGGGTCCGCAGCACTCGATACGGGCGAACGGTCCGCGGTGCTCGCCACCGGTTGCAGCACCGAGTCGGCAGGGCTCGTCGGGGATGCTGTGGAGCTGTCCCAGTCCCACACCGGCGGCGCGGCCGGAGAGTCGTCGGTGACATTGCCCGGCCCCAAGTTGGCGTTGTTTCCGGTGTCGACAGTGCGCGTGCCATCGGAGTCTTTTTTCCCGGTGTCGGTCAGCTTCGGAGTTTTCCCGGCATCCTCGGGATTCTTCTTCTTTACTCCCGATCCCAATTTATCGAATTTATCGTATTGCTGCTGCATGATTCCCGATACCGAATCCGAGACGAAAGTCATGATGGCCATAACATATTCATCTTCGGAAATATCTCCACCATTTTTCACAATGCTGGGATCCAAAACTCCGCTATTGATCAGGTCCTTGACCGAATTCAAATCTCCGGGATTCACCTGAGCCAAGGTATGTAGCAGATCTATGGAGTCGGCGAGGTTGTTCCGGCCTTCATCGCACAACTTTTTACTGCCACCGGCCATCTTCGCCACTTCGGTATCCAGGGTAGCGATGCTGTCGTACGCCTCGGCCAATTGGGCAGCCCACTCCGGATAGTTGGCGATATTCGCACCGCTCGCGCCTTCGACCTTCGCAACCTGGATTATCGGCGGCGGCTCGAGGTCGGCACCGTTTCCGAAGCTCTTCCACGACGAAACAAACATATTCGGCATGGTCTTGTACTGCTGGACGAGCCCCGGAGAAAAACTCAGCCCGTCCGGCAAACTATCCGGATCGGGCATGAAGATTCGAGGCATCCGTCTAGACATACTTCAGCATTTCCGACGAAGTGATGTCGATAACCTTGACATCACCGGGGGCATTACCTTTTCCGCGATTCATGAGGGCCTTGGTCACATTCACGATGTCGTCCGCAGTGGAAGCGCCCAGGGCTGCGCCGACCGCCCTGTTGTAGTACGTCCCCGGTGTCATATGACCCGCACCCGCCCAGGTGGGCAGCTTGTTCTTCCAGAAGCCGGACTTGTTGAACGCCATGGCATCCTTCATGGCCTGGCCCTTCACACCGCCCACCGCGTCGGCCTTGGCGACCGCCTTTGCCATCGCCCGCGCGGCGGCATCACCCTCGGCTCGGAAGAAGCCCTTGACGCCGAACCCGGCCGCTTTGAATCCGGCACCTCCGAGCAGGCCGCCGATACCGTTGATCGCGGCGCCGCCGGCGACGTTCTTCCAGCTCCACCCGTCTTTGAGCCCGGACTGCAGCGCACCCGCGGCGGCACCCACCAGGCCGGCCCCGATCGGCCCTGTCGTCACGAAAGCGACGCCGGTCAACGCACCGATGGCGATGTCGTCCCAGTGGTTCTTGACTCCATTGCCAACCCAGCTGGCGGCCTTGCCTATGGCATCGAACAGACCCATTCGGTCACCTGCCCCGACGGGTGCGACTGCTGCTCATTACGCGATCCCCGTCCTGCCGTCGGTCTGATCCCCCCTCATTCTCGGGGATTCCCATCGCTGGGAATTGTGTACGGATTCGAACCGGCGAGGATTGAGAGAAGGTCGCGCACAGCGGAATCAGTGCGCCGTCGCGGACCGGCCGGGACCGATGCGGAAGGATTGCCGATGCACCTGCACTACCGGAGCCGGCCCGGTCTCGGGCGCCGAGGCCATCTCGTCCCGCATGCGAAAGATGTGCAGTGACCAGCGCACATCGGATGGCACCCCCTGCGGAAGGTCCGAGTGGGGCGGTGGCGCAGGACCCGGATGCGCAGGTCGAACCCGATAGCGAGCCGGACTCCGGCAGTTCGACGACCCCGTGGAGCGTCCCACGGCGGCAACAGGATTCGAGCGGCAATCGACCGGCTGGGCCGGGCTCGTCACCGTGGGCGGACAACGGCAACGACGCGCCACCACCTACGTCGCCCGGGACACCCCAACCACCGAGCACCGCCAAACCTGTACCCGCCGCGCCTTCTTCTTCTGTTCCGTCGTCGGGTTCGGGTGTGGTGTCGCCGGCGGGGTCACCACCGGTGCAGGTCGCGCCCTCCTCCGCACAACCCCCCGCGGCGGGGGCCGGAACACCCCCACCAGCGCCGGCGCCTGCCGCGGATCGAGGACAGGTCACCCCCGCAGCACCCCCGGCCGAGCATTCGCTGATCCCCGGGATTGATGATCAAACCCTCGCCCAGGTCGCACCCACCGCCATGATGGGCGGCGCCATGGCCATGTCCATGCTGCCCATGCTCGCCTCCGCCCTGTCCGGACTCGGCGCAGGCGGCAACAACGGCAGCGGCGGCAGCACCGGAACCGGCAGCGGCGGTGGTGACACCGGCACCGGCGGTGACGGTGAACTGTCCCCCCAAGCCCAGAAAGCCATCAAAGCACTGCAAACCCTCGCCGACGCCTACGGCGACAAAAACAGCAAAGACCCCGAAGTCCAGAAAGTCCGCAAACAACTCGGCATCACCGGCAACAACAACACCACCGGCAGCGGCAGCACCGCCACCGCCGTCAAAGCAAAACAGCTCTACCAACGCAACGCCGCCGCCGCATTCAACAACCTCGACAACGACCTCTACAACTACATCAAAACCCACGCCGGCAAACACAAGATCGACAAAACCGCCGTCCGCCAACTACTCCGCGACGTCGACGCCGCCCTCAACGAACTCGGCCCCACCGCCTTCACCAAAACCGGACAACAAAAAGTCCACCAAATCCTCGCCCTCGCCCTCAAAAAAGCCCAAGCCATCGTCTCCGGCGGCAACACCAACTCCACCGAAACCGCCACCGAAATCAAACGCCTCACCAACCAATACCTCTACAACATCTACGGCAAAAAATACCCCAAAGCGTCGACCAAGACCGTGGGAGGAACGTTGGGGCAATGGATTCAGCAAGCACTGCAGATCATGAAGCAGAAGGGGTACGACGTCAGCGGGATCGACCCCCAGGACCTCTATATCATCGGTCAGCACGAAAGCAACGGTAATCCGAAGGCTGTCAACGACTGGGACATCAATGCCAAGAACGGCATACCAACCACGGGCATCATGCAGCTCACCCCGCCGAACTTCCGGAAATATTCCATCCCGGGCCACAAGAACATCTACGACCCGGTGGACAATATTATCGCCGGCATACAATACTCGAAGTCCCGCTACGGGTCGGTGAGCAATGTTCCCGGCGTCAAAGCCGTACGCGCCGGCAACGCCTACGTGCCGTACTGATGACTCCCACCGGCCCCCAATCACCCGACCAGCGAAGACCCAAACCCGGTGACAGCCACGGTGTCACCGGGGATCCGGTGGACGAGTGGACCTCGGCGCCGCCCGGCGGGGCCACCACCACCGCGCCGGGTGAGTCCCGCGAGCAACGCAAGCGCCGCTCACGTCCTGCGGCCACACCGGCGCCTGCGCCTGCTACGCTATCGAAACCGGCTGCCGCACAATCTAATTCGGCCACCGCCGCTCTCGCCGACACACGCTCCGCGGCCACGTCGGCCGCTCCGGCAGCACGCTCGGACATCCTGGCCGCGCACGCGACCTCGATGCCGATGGCCACCGCGGCGCTCGGCAGTCTGGCGGCCATGGCCTCCGGCCTCGGCGCGGGCACACCCACGGCCGAGACCGGACAGTCCTACGCTCCACCGGTCATCGCAAACGGGGCGCCGTCCGGACCGATCGCCTGGGACAGCGGGCTCGGGTCCGGTTACGCCACCGGAAATACCGACCGCTCCGGGCGCGGCAGTGCCATCGGTGAACTCAACGCCGAATTGTCCCGGGTACTCGGCGATGCCGTCGAATCCACTGCGCGGGGCCGGGCCACCATGTCGGCGATCATCGCCGAAGTGGACGCCGCGCTCACCGCACTCGGACCGATGAGCAATACCGCCGCGGGGAAGCGTCAGGTGATGGTCACGCTCGGCGATGCGCTGGCCCGAGCCGGAAATACCGTGGACCAGAGCAGAATCGCGGCGGCCCTGAACTCACAGCGAATCGAGGAGCTGGCGGGCAAATACGTCCAGGACTCCCGTCCGGCCAGGACCGGTTACCGCTCCGGCGGTTCCGGCATGTCCGGACCGCCGAGCGCGATGCCCGCCGGAGAAACCGGCGTGTGGATCAACCAGGCGATGCAGATTCTGGCGCAGAACGGATACGACGTCGGCCAGATCGACCCGGCGGCGATCGCAACCATCATTGCCCACGAATCCTCCGGCAATCCCCACGCCATCAACCTGTGGGACAGCAATGCCGTGGCGGGCCATCCCTCGAAGGGCCTGATGCAGACCATCGACTCGACATTCAATTCCTATGCCCTGCCCGGACACGGTGACATCTGGAATCCGGTCGACAACATCATCGCGGGCGTACGCTACTCGATCGACCGCTACGGTTCGATCAGCAATGTGCCCGGCGTGGCGAATCTGCACGGCGGCGGATCCTACGTCGGTTACTGAACCGCCGCTCAGCTCCACCGAGCGGCGTGAAAACTGCTGGGCAGCTTCTGAACTCGCACGTTCGAGCCGGGCTTCGGCGCCTCGACGACCTGGTTGTTGCCGATGTACATCATGACGTGGCCGAATACGCCGTTCTTGTATTGGGCGTCGGGGAAGATGAGATCGCCCGGCCGGATCGCGCTCGGCGCCACCTTGGGCAGCTGGTTGTACTGATCGTCGGCGACACGGGGGATGGACACTCCCGCGGACTTCGCCGCGTACTGCATCAGACCGGAACAGTCGAACGAATTCGGTCCCTCCGCACCCCAGACATACGGCTTGCCCAATTTCCCGAGCGCCGTCTCGATCGCCTTTTGCGCCTTCGCCGATCCACCTGCTGCTTTGGGGTATTTTTTGCCGTAGATGTTGTAGAGGTATTGGTTGGTGAGGCGTTTGATTTCGGTGGCGGTTTCGGTGGAGTTGGTGTTGCCGCCGGAGACGATGGCTTGGGCTTTTTTGAGGGCGAGGGCGAGGATTTGGTGGACTTTTTGTTGTCCGGTTTTGGTGAAGGCGGTGGGGCCGAGTTCGTTGAGGGCGGCGTCGACGTCGCGGAGTAGTTGGCGGACGGCGGTTTTGTCGATCTTGTGTTTGCCGGCGTGGGTTTTGATGTAGTTGTAGAGGTCGTTGTCGAGGTTGTTGAATGCGGCGGCGGCGTTGCGTTGGTAGAGCTGTTTTGCTTTGACGGCGGTGGCGGTGCTGCCGCTGCCGGTGGTGTTGTTGTTGCCGGTGATGCCGAGTTGTTTGCGGACTTTCTGGACTTCGGGGTCTTTGCTGTTTTTGTCGCCGTAGGCGTCGGCGAGGGTTTGCAGTGCTTTGATGGCTTTCTGGGCTTGGGGGGACAGTTCACCGTCACCGCCGGTGCCGGTGTCACCACCGCCGCTGCCGGTTCCGGTGCTGCCGCCGCTGCCGTTGTTGCCGCCTGCGCCGAGTCCGGACAGGGCGGAGGCGAGCATGGGCAGCATGGACATGGCCATGGCGCCGCCCATCATGGCGGTGGGTGCGACCTGGGCGAGGGTTTGATCATCGATCCCGGGGATCAGCGAATGCTCGGCCGGGGGTGCTGCGGGGGTGACCTGTCCTCGATCCGCGGCAGGCGCCGGCGCTGGTGGGGGTGTTCCGGCCCCCGCCGCGGGGGGTTGTGCGGAGGAGGGCGCGACCTGCACCGGTGGTGACCCCGCCGGCGACACCACACCCGAACCCGACGACGGAACAGAAGAAGAAGGCGCGGCAGACGGGGGTCCTGCACCAGACGCAGCCGGAGCAGCAGGTGCGCTCGCCCCCGGCGCACTCGACGGCGGTCCGACCGGCCCTACTCGCGCCCCGGCTCGGTCCTGCTTGTCTTGTTCGGTCGCCCGCGATGTCCACGGCGTGGTCGACTCGTCCGGCTGTTGCTCGTCGGGCTCACCGGTGGCATCCGGTTGCACATCGGTAGGTGAGGTCATAATCCATCCCCCAGCACCCGCTTGACCTTGACTCCGCGCGCTGTCGGAATCTCCTGCCTCACAAGCTGTCCCGTCGCCGCGTCGCCCGTGATCATCATTCCGTCACCCACCGCGATACCCGCGCGCACCGGACCACGCGAACCGTAATCCCAGAACACCACATCACCGGCGGACGCCGCGGACGCCTCTACGCGCTGTCCGCACACGGCCTGGCCCGCGAGTGTCGTCGGCAGGATCACCGGCCCGGAATAGCCCGATCGAATGGCATCGGTCGAGGTGCGACAGCCGTTGTCCGGCGGCGCCGGTGTCGATTCGAGCGATGTCTTCTGACATCGTTGCGCTGCCGCCGACGACGACGCCTGATAGATCACGCCGCGAACGAGTTCGGCGATATCGGTCGCGGACGAGCGATAGTCCTCGGCGAGCGCCCCCGCGCAGCGGGCGGCGAAGCCCGCGTTGCGAGCGGTCAACGGCGGCAACTGATAAGGCGCCGACTGCAACGGCCCGGCCAGACAGGACCGCTCCCAATCCGATACCTCGGTGTCGCTCGGATCCACCGTCAAACTCGCGTAGGGATTGGTGCTGGGAATATCCGACGCGTCGACGGTACCGTCACCTCCGCATTTCGATCCGGTGGTGGTCACAGTGGGGGTTTCGCTGGGATCGTCGCCGATCGCGTTCTCACATTGACAATGCAGATCCGCCGCAGCCGAATTCGACTGCGCCTCGGTCGGAAACACCGCCCCCAGCAGGACCACCAGACACAGCGCGGCGATCACGATGAACACCCAGCCCACCAGCGGTATGGATCCGATGGCGCCGAACAGCGACAGGGACCCTATCGTGCCCGCGATATTGTTCGGCCGATCGCCGCGACCATCGCTCATCGGCACTCTCCTCGCATACCTCGTCGTTTCTTCCCGGGACCCTCGCTACTGGCCCACGCCGACCATCCCCATCACTGCCACATCCGGTCGTGCACACCGGCGAACGCTCCGGGCCAGCGGGGATTGGACGGATTGGTGCCGGGCGGCTGGGGCGCATTCCACGGCGTGCGGTTGCTGCCCGAGGACCACATATCGGTATCGGTGGCATGCGAAACCATCCGCCGAATTTCGCGAATCGCCTGTGGATCGGCGGGATTCGTGCCGAACGCGGTCACCGAATCGGAGACCAGTCGCGCGTGCTCGTTACCGACCCAGCGCATCATGCGGGCCGCACCATGTTGATCGATCCCAGCCAGCGCCGGATCGGCGGACCCCTGGCCGTTGGCCACGTTCTGCAGTTCGGTGATCGCACGCTGCGTCGGATTGCGCATGTAGTTCTCGACATAGGCACGCTGTGGGCCGTGGGCGGCGCCACCGTCGAGCGTCACACCACCGGCATTGGCTCGCCGGAACCGGAACGCGGCCGCCTGCAGCGTCGCGATGTCGGCGGCCACGACGTGCTCGTCGACCGCTCCGCGGAGCAGTCGGTCCGCGGAGTTCTGGGCGCGGTGGACGGCCGCGACGACCATGCCGAGATGTTTGTCCTGCAGAGTTTCGTCCTCGGCGTTCTGGGTGGTGATACCCAGCGACCGAATGGCGCGGTGCATGATTCGCTCGTCGGTGAAGCCCGCTCCGACCATGGCTCCCCAGGCATCGGACAGACCACCGCCCACATCGACGATGCCCTGCAGTGCGGACGCGGCGCCCATGACGGTATTGATACCGCCGGCGCCTCGTCGCGTCGCTGCCTCACGCGCCGCCGTGGCGAACAATCGCCGGTTCTGATACGACTGGGCGTACGTTCCGGTCGCGCCGCCGAATCCTTCGGCGTTCCATACCCCCCAGGTCCCGAGTTGCGCGCGGCGCTCCATGCGCGAGAACGGCCGCAGTGGGCTCCGGGTGCGCCCCCAGAGCCATTCGGTCACCGGTGAACCGCTGACGGTACTGAACGCACCGAGGGTCGCCAATGCCCCCAAGCCGCCCATCTTGTGCTTGGCTCCGGTCTGCCCCATGCCCAATGCCGTCCCGCCGCCACCGCCGCCGCGCGAGACACCCTGCATCGCGAGCGCGAAGCGATTGGCGACCCACTCGTTGCCACTGCTGAGCCCGTCGCTCAGGCGCCGCAACTGGAAGATGGCGATGATCTCGATGATGGCGCCGATGACGAAGATCGCCATCACATTGTTGTCCGCCTCCCTGAACAGATTGCCCAGGAACAACACGTATACGCCGAGAAATATGGTGTAACAGGCCATTCGGGCCCCGGCGATGAAACCGTCCACGATGTTGCGGACCAGGAAGGTCTGGGTCGGCCCGTAGACGAATCCGCCCGCCGCGAAGCCGAATATCGCCATGAAACCGTGGTAGACGGTGTCCAGTGCGGCCTTGATGATCTTCAGTGACAGATAGACCGCGAACAGCAGCAGGATGGTTCCGGCCAGCAGCAGTATGAGGCCGGCGCCGATCTGTGCCACCGAGGGATTCTTCGACGCCTCGTACGCGGCCTTGTCACAATTCTTCACGGCCTTCTTCAGCGTGCCCTCACTGCCGCTGTTCACACCCGAGGTCCAGGCGGACTTGCATGCGGAACTCTGGTCCAGCACACGGCCGTAGTTCCATACCTGCAACGGCTTCCGGGCGAAGTTGTCGGCCAGGTTCTCCTGTATCTCCGGGACCAGGGCCCGCGGATTCGGGTTGTCGTTGCCGTTGAGCCCGGCGGCGACCGAGATCCCTATATCGCGCCCCTGCGCCAGCAATCCGTCGGAGGACAGGACATCCGCGAGGGGCTCGGCCAGATAGATCGGTCCCATGACGGCGATCAGCAGCATGGACACCACTTGCATGGTCGCCTTGGCGTGGAATCCCCGCACCACGAACCAGGCCACGAAGAACGCGCCGATCGTGACCGCGAGGATCAGCAACATCGGCGTGGCGATCTGGCCGGTCAGGCTTTCCGCGACACCGTTGAGCGCCTTGCTGAACAGGTTGAGCCACGCGAAACTCAGGGCGTAGCCGATCAGCCAGATCGCGGTGGTCACGATCACGATCCAGCCGGCGAACTCCAGATTGATCACCAGCGACAGCGCGGTATTTCCCGGATGGAAAAGACTGCCGTGGTCGGTCGCGAACACGTACTGGGACAGATCCGAACCGGAGGAGTCCCGCACGTGCATCCACCCCAGGCCGCTGTTGACCGAGGAGCCCTCCGTGGTCTCCTCGTCCGTCTGAGCCATGGCCACCGCGCCGAGTACGATCGGAAGCACCACCGCCAGCAGGAACACGACCACGGCCGCCGCGGTCCACCGCCGCCGCCGGGTGGCCGACACCCAGCTCCACGCCTGACCGGCGAGCGCGCGCGGCTGCCACCGAGCCGTATCGAAGAACGCGAATTCCCAGTCCGGCCAACGGCGGTTGCCGCCCGTATCGGCGGTCATGGCAGGGCCTGTCTTTCCAGCTCCGCGCGCTTGGGTCCCGCGTTCGGCGTGCTGCTGATCGCCTCGGCCCGATCCGGACGCGCCGGGCCGAGTACCTTGCCGCGGCCGATACGGTTCAGTGCGTCGCGCATGAACATTTCACCGCGGCGCTCTTCGGGCACCTGCCGGCCGAGACCGACCGGAGGGGAGGTCTCCTCGCGCAGGATCTGCAGCAGGAATGGCGCTTCCTCCAGGTCCACACCCAGCCATTCCAGGCTGTTGCGGGCCAGCGTCTCGTCGCGCTGCCGGAAGACGAACCGGTTCGGAATCAGGTTGTGGGCGGCGCCCTGGAAGTCCGTGGCCGGATCGTGGGAGGCCAAACCGATTGCGGCCAGGTGCTTTCGGCCGTCCCTACTGAAATCACTGGTGACCGACGACCCCACCTGGGTCTGGGTGAAGTGGTGCGCCTCGTCACCGACGAGCAGCCCGAAGCGGCCGTTGTCGGACAGGAACGCTTCGCGCGCGGTCACACCCACGAGTTCGTAGAGCGCGGTCCCGAGCCGTTTGGTGAGCGGCAGGCGGTTGTACAGGTGCGGTGTGATGAGCTCTTCGGCGGTGGGCAGGGCCAGATTGTGACTACGGATGACCGTTGCCGCGGCATCGAGCCGCAGCGGCCGCAACGCCGGATCGAACAGGACCGGCATCCGCTCGACAATCGAGCCCAGGCGGGCCGCGAGATCGGCGTACTCCTCGGCGGTGCCGCGTTCGTCGCGCAACCTGCACACCACGTTGTACAGGTCGAGCAGACTCCGGATACCATGTTCGGCAATGCCTTTCGGCGTGAGCAGACTTCCGATCAGCGCACCCGCGCCGCTCGTGGGCGAGAGGTCCAGCAGGGGCAGGATCGAGTCCAGCGTTCGCTCACCGGCGACGCGGGCATCGAACAACCGCAGCGGATCCAGCGAGACGGTCGGATTGCTCAGGTCGATGACCACCGCGTTGTCGATCGATCGGGCGAAGTGCTCCCACTCCCCCACCTGACTGCGGTCGATGGCGAGAAATTGCCCGCCCATATCGTGGACCAGCACCGCCATCAGTTTCAGGAAATACGACTTGCCCGAACCGAGTTCGCCGGTGACCGCGAACGAGGCCGACAGATCGTGCAGCGCCGCTTCCATGATCCCGAAGTGGATCGGCTCGAACTGCCCGGACAGCAGATTGACCCCGATCACGGGCCCGCTGTCGTCGCCGATCTGACTGGTGGTGAAGGGAACGAATCCGGACCACATGTCCGAGGGCACGATATGGGCGAAGTCGTCGTAGGCACGCCGCGGCGGACTACCGGGGATCATCATCGACCACAGGTCGACCTGGGCCCCGACCGGTGCGGTCATCTCGACCTGGAACCGCTTGTAGCGGCGCTTGATCGTGTTGACCGCATCCATCGTGGCGTCGTGGGAAGGACTGCCGACGGCGATCACCGTGGTGAACGAGACCTCGGATTCCCCTCCGTTGACCTCGAAATGGTTGTTGTACTCACTGAGCATCTGCACCTTCGACATCAAGGTGTTCTGCGCGAAGGACACTTCCTGATCGCGCTGATCCATCTGTTCACCGAGCCGTCGCAGGTTCTGCTCGTTGTTCTTCAAGACCGCGTCGGCGGCACGGGTGGAGATCCGCATGCCCCAGTCGATCGTCACGTTCTCCATGCTGTCGAGAACGTTCAGGAATTCGCTGCCGCCGGGAAAGTTCATGCCCCCGTACGGGAATGAATTCGGGGTGAGGATGGCCTGATAGGAGGGGCGGAATTCGAAATCAGGCTGGACCACCTTGATCACCGGCACGAACGAGGGCCGCAGCCGCCGGTTGCTGTCGGTCTGAGCGCCCTCGTCGAGCGCGGCGGAGCGGAAGACAGCGGCTGTGGCATCGTCGAGGACGCCTGCGCGGGTGGGCGCGACCGGATCGCCGGACGCCCCGCGCGACAGATAGTGCTCCCACAGCCATTGGAAGAGAGCGGCCGGCACCGGAACCGGTTCGAAATCGCTGCCGATCCGGGACAGAATCTCGTTGGCGGTGTCGTCGTAGGTGTCCAGATCCGCTTTCGACAACGCCGTCGCGTCGATGGTGGTGGTGCTCCCGCGCCACATCCGCGACAACCCCGATAACGCGGGCCCGCTGGACCCCACGGGGATGGACAGCAGGAAGATTCGCGTCTGCGGAACGATCGCCCGGACGCGCTCATATGCCGCGACGACCTCGAGCGCGTAGTCTTCGCATTCGTCGAGATCGACACCCTCGACCATTTTGCCCAGCACATTGATCGTGTTGAGCCGCGCCTGAATACCCAGCAGCAGCGAGCCGTTGGGCAGATTGTTGACGAGCGCGTGGTGAGCGGCCTTCACATCGAATTTGTCACCGGCTCTGCGCAATCCGTAACCGAGCGGATTGATGAAGTAGGTGGCGGTGACCAGACCCGAATGGGTGAACTGCAGATTACCCCGAACGGCCGCGGTGGGTTGGATGTCTCGCTCGAACGCCATTCAGTGCACTCCTCCTGCCAGCGCGCGACCACCGTCACCCCGGCTCGCCGTCGACCGGCCGGCGAGCAATTCGGCGACATTGCCACCGCTCTCGACAGCCGGCACCGCGGACGGCGTCCCGTCCGGGAAGATGATCACCACCGACTCCTCGATGAACATGGTGTGCCGAGCCGAATCCGAGGTCACCGGAACCCCCGAGGCCGACACCGGTTTACGCAACAGCACCAGCCGCCCGAACCACATCGCGCGCGAGATCATGCGGACCCCGGTGTAGGGCAGCAGGCCCAATCCGAAGACGGCGACGACCGCCACGATCAATCCGGTCACGAAGGTAATCGCCGGATTCATCGGCAGGGTCATCGCCAGTATCGAGGTCACCACGATCACCCCGATACCGCCCACGACCTGCGGGAGGGTGTAGGGGCCGAACGGCAGCTTCTGTCCGTTCTGGGCCTTGCCGATCATGGTGGGCACCCGTTTGATCGGCGTGAACACCTTGATCAGCTGGGTCATCGGCCATATCTCCCGACCGGCTGATCCGGCACGACACTCGTCGCATCCGATCGCGCGTAGTTCACGATGGTGGGCAGCATCCAGAACAGCACCGCCGCCAGAATGGCCGAGCCGACCACCCCGAGTATCTTGGCCGGTGACAGCTTGGATTTGGCCGCTTCGGAGATGAGAACGCCCATCGACAGGATCGTGATGACGATGATCCCGAGCGCACGCACCACCAGCAGGATGTAGTACAGAAGTGCGTTGAGATTGTGCATGAGCGGCCCTTCTCGGATCAGTTCTGCGTTGCCGGCGGGATCTGCACGGTCGTCGTCGGTGCGGCGGATTGGCTGTTGCCGGGCATCTGGCCACCGGCGCCACCCGGCCCGTTCCCGGCCACCACGGTCAACGGATTCGTCAGTGCCGGGACACGATCGATGCTCTGCACCTGCCACTGCCCGGCGGAGCGGACCATGGCCAGTGGGTACGCCAGTGAAGCAGAGGCTCCGCCGGTTCCCTTCGGTGTCACGGTGGCGAGCACCTTCGCGGCGGTCGCACTGCTGCCACAGCCGGCGTCGTCGCTGGTGACCGAGACATTGTCCAGGCTCGTGGACGGAGCAGGTTTCAACGCGGTGATCCCGGCGCCGACTCCGATGTAGCGGGCCACATCCCCGGTGCCGGTCAGATATGCCGTGAGAAAGCCGGTGGCGACATCGGCCAGCGGTGTGTCGGCCGAACACGGGGTGCCGTAGGCGAGGGTGATATCCGGTCCGCGAGCAGGTGGCTCCACGGCCGCGGGCAGGCTCAGCGCCCGCCGCTTGCCGTCCGGCGTCACCGACACCGCCACCTGGTAGTACTGCCGGGCATCGGTGCCGGTGGCGGGACCGCCGGCCCGTCCCGGATGGACCGAGACGGTGACCGTCCAAATCTCCACGCTCGGTGTGGTTTCGGTACGGGCGACGTGGACGACCACCGGATCGCTCACCGGATGCGCGGTGGCCGGCAGGCGTAGCTGCTGGCCCGGGTCGACATATTCACCGATGCGGTCCTGTTGTCCGGCAGTGGCGCCGAGGTAGGTCACCACGAAATCCTCGGCGAAGGAGGACGCCAGCTGGGAATGGCCGATCAGTGTCGTGGTGGTCTCGTCGGACGGTCCCTTGGGAGGATCGGAGAACCACGACAGCACGGTATGCCCGCCGCCCAGAACGGCGAGAACCGCCAGCACCGCGACCACGATGTTGTCCCGGCGGCGTCGCGCGGCCATCCGGCGAAGCAGCGCCTCGCCCGAATCCGCCGATCTACCAGCCATTGCCCGCACTCTCGGAATGGTAGAGAGGGCAACGGCATTCACATGCCACATTGTTCCCCCCGCTGGGAAGTCAGGTGGCTATGCCGAACTGCGACGCATCCGCCCGGTCAGCCGGTGACGTAATTGATCGTCGTAGCCGATCGGCGTATGCAGATGGGGCAACGCGGCCGATTGCCGATGCGCTTCCATCATCGGAAGGTCGTCGGCAACCCGGACCAGTTGCGCGATGGCCAGCCGCTGGGCGGAATACCCGGGATAGGGATACAGCAACAGGGAGGTCGGGGTATATCCGCCGCCGTAGTTCAACGCCCGGATAGTCACGCCCGCGGTGTCACCGACACGCAGCCGATCGTCGAGCGAGAGTAGCCGATGACGGTCGTCGGGATGGAAGACATCGACAGGACGGAACAGGTAGTCCCAGCGGATCCACGGCGCCGGATCGGTCAGCCAGTGGGAGATGCTCGTATGTTCCAATTGCACGACCGCCAGATGAGTTCCGGCGCGGCGATGGGCCTCGCGCAACCCCACCTGCTCCAGCGTGGACCACGAAGGCGACATCAGGTCGAGACCGATCTCCTCGATCAACAACCAAGCGCCCCTGGTCCGTTCATCGTCGCGAGCTCGAATCGTGACGCGCCACCGCCCCGGTCGTTCGCCGTCGGCGCGAACGGTGACATCGAACTGTAGCTTCGCGCCCGCCACGGGTTCGTACAACAGATCCAGCACCTCGGCGTGCCGATCGAATGCCGACATCCGGTGGAACATCTCCGCGATCGACATCCGCGGGACGTATTCCTCGGCAGAGGACCCCGACAGCCGCGCAATACCGCCCGGTTGCTGAATGGTCTGCGTCTCGAGATCCCAGATCGCACCCACGGCCGGCCGCAACTCCGGCACCTCCGCGGTGGCCGGTCCGAGCCACAGCCGGATCGCGTGGACATCGCCGGCTGGGCCGAATACGGGTTTGATCAGCAATTTATGCGGTCCCGAACGGGTCGCGATGCGCAGATCCACCTCCTGCGCGCGATCGCGCGAGGAGATCATCGCCTCGGCGATCCTCGCGGTGGTCAGCCCGTCGTAGATCGCCGGCATCTTCGCCAGTTGCCGTTGCAACACTCGCTGCCAGCCCGCGAATCCGCGGGGTGCGTCCCCGACCGAGGCCACCGACATCCCTTCCGGTGTCAGCGTTTCGATCGTCGTCCATCCGATCACCGCGTCACTCATCGCACTTGCCCTGTACCAGCCGTTCCTCCGCACCCATGACCGACGAGGCGACGATCATCTTGTGACCCGGTCAATGTACCGTTAGATAGCGGTGCGATCAATAGGTGATCGGCAGAGGCCTACTCAGCAGTCTCGCCAACGAGAACCGTAAAGAGCGGTGAACGACCATTTCTTTACAGACATTAAACAAGCGACGAACACCAACGGCCGAACAGCGCCGTCGGCGTCACGTCGATGAGCCCGCTCCGAGCTACTCCTGTGCCGCGATCAGCGCAAGAACACCCGCGCCCGCCAGGATTCCGTAACTCTCCAATTCCGAAGGCACCACACGCAATGCGGCCAGGAACCCGGCACGGGCATGGGTGGCCACCGCGGTGTTCAGCGGCTTCCAGAACGCCGGACCGGCCTCGGCCATCGCTCCGCCGACAACGACGAGGCCGACATCCAGCAGCGGCGCGACCGAGGCGATGGCGCGACCGACCGCGGTTCCGGCCCTGGTCAATGCCTCCACCGCGATCGGGTCCGCCGCATTCGTCGCGGTTACCAACTCCGCCAACGATGTTCCGGCCCAGCCGCGGCCGCGTGCCCAGCGGACGGCGGCGGAACCACCGGCCACCGCCTGCAGACAGCCCCGACCGCCGCATTCGCAGGGCTCGTCGAAACCCGGCACCAGCAGATGACCGATATGCCCCGCGTTGCCGGTGCGCCCCACCACGACCAGGCCGCCCACCATCACACCGGCAGCGATCTGATCCGAAACCGTCACCGAGACCGCGTCCATCACCTCGGCGGTGGCGCCGAAGTTCTGCTCCGCCAGCGCCAGGCACACCCCGTCCAGACCCAACTGCACACCTGCGTCGGGAAATGCCGCCCGCACGGCATCGACCAGATCGAAGCCCGTTTGCCATTCGCTCACCGCTGCCGGGGCGACGATGCCGGCGGTCATGTCGATCGGCCCTGATGAGGCTATGCCGATCGCGCCGACATCCTCACCACCCGCGGTCTCGAGCAGCAGCGACCGGCAGACATCCCAGGCACCGACAGCAGGGATCGGCACCCTGCGGATGTCCTCCACGCCCACATCACCATCGACCCGCGTTGCCGCGAAGCCAGACGAGCCGATTTCCAACGCCAGCACTACCATGAATTACCCACCGTCACACATGTTCCGCATCCGCCGGGAGCGGCCGCGTTCAGCAGCCGCCACTGGACGCCGGACGTAACCGGCGCCCCAGCACGATACGACGCCGGGGAGTAGCGGGAGCGGGTTCGACGCAGACGGGTCGCGCGCCGGTACGGATAATCCGCAGGGGCCGTTTGTGGTCGATCGGGGCAGTGCGGTGGCGATCCAGGTTCTCCACGACCTTGCCCGCGCTGTCGTAGGCCACACCGGCCCAGATCATGGCGCGAGGACCGTCGCCGCGGACGATGAGAGACTGTGCGAGCTGCGAACATTCGGCCAGCAGTGGACAGCCGGCACAGATTCGCACTGCGGCACGCCAGGATTCGGGGGTGCCCACGTCGAGATCCCAGTCGTCGGGGCCGTCCGCGCACGGCGGGCGATGCGCGGAGCGTACCGGCGCCGAATGCGGCGGTAGGGGTGAAAGTGCGGTCGGCACAGTGGATCCGAGGGATAGCCGACGCGACTGAATTGTGCTCATTTCCGTCTCCGGGGATGCCGAGGACACACGTACAACAGCGGGATTCGACTCGCAGACGTGGCCCATGGTCGGGCGGGCATCGGGGCTGATCAACAGTCCCCGGCAATCAGCAGCGAACTGCTGTACTCGGCACGTTAACCCACGATTCGGCTCTCAGCAACCACTTCTGCCGCTATTTAACGGCACATTGACCAAGTCGTTGCACCGATGTATCGTTGGTTAACGGGACGTTTTTGTATGGTCCGTTTTCCTATGGGGTAACTTGTGATTTCCTAAGAGGTATGGCTGTGCACTCGGAGTACACGATCGACGAGCTGGCGCGGGCAGCGGACACCACCGTGCGTAGTGTCCGCGTGTACCACGAGCGGGGATTGCTGCCGTCGCCCGAGGTCCGGGGACGTATCGGCTACTACGGAACCGACCACTTGGAGCGGCTGCACACGATCAGCCGGCTGCTCAGTCGCGGCATGAAGCTCAACGGGATCCGGGAGCTGCTCGAGGCCTGGGACCGCGGTGACGGACTCGCCGACGTCCTCGGCGTGAGCGATGCGCCCGCCGATCGCGAAGCCGCTGCGGCACAGGAGCAAACCAACGGCGACGACCCTCTCGCCGATCTACCGGACTACGTCAAGCAGGCACTCGCCGGGAGCACGGATCCACTCGACGCCTATCGGGTCACCAACCCGCGCTGTGGCGATCTCGCGGGCCGCCTGATGGACAGCGGCGTACCCGACACATCGGCATTCCAAGTCATCGAGCGACTGCGCGCCGACTGCAACGGGATCGCCGATCGCTATGCCACCGAGGTGTTCTACTGTCTGGCGGGCCAGAACTACGAGCACTCCCCGCGGGAGACCAAGGATCGCGCCCGGCTGGAAACCGAATTGGCCATCGCCCGCCTGATCCTCACCCGGGCGGCCTCCGAGCTGATCGACCAGGCCTTCGCGCGGCACGCCGAACTGCCCGCTCCAAAGGAAGCCGGCCGCTGACCCCTGCGGTCGCACGGCGCGACACGACCCACACTCCATGGTATGAAATGTAGACATTTCAAATAATGGAGGTACCGGATCGTGGTGCAGGCCCAACCCGCAACGGTCGAGTCGGCCGAGGCCGCCCTGGCACGGCTCACCGCCCACGATCGCAGCGTGCTGACCGAGCTGGTGTGCAAGATCGACAAGCATCGCACGACATGGTCGGCCAAGGACGCGTTGATCGACGAGGTGGTCCGCTTCCTGGTCGATCGGCGTCTGCTGCTGTCCCATTTCAATTGGGGTGCTTGGGAAGAGGGTCGTCAGGCGATCGAGCGCCGGGACCGCGCGGCGCTGGCGAGCAGCCCGGCCCAGCAGTGCCTGCAGTATCTGACCCTGCTGATCCGCGCCGAACGATTCACCGAGGGCATGCTGGCCTCGGCCTTCGAGGGCGGGCTGATGCAGACGCTGTTACACCGCCTGCATCAGCACACCTTTCCGCATTCCGGACGCTGACCCGCTAGCCCTGCTGAAGGTCGCGCACCCGAGCCAGCACATCGGGATAGCGTTTGAGGTGCGCGCCACCGTTGAGATCGATTGCCGCACCGGTCATCCAGGACGCGCGGTCGGAGGCCAGGAAGGCCGCCATCTCGGCGATCTCCTCCGGGCGGCCACTACGCCCCAGCGGGGTGTTCTCCAGATATTCCTCGGTGAGGCCCGGCACGAACGCGATACCCGCGACCAAGGGCGTATCGACCAGACCGGGACTGATGGCATTGACCCGGATCCCGCGCTCGGCCAATTCCAGTGCCGCGACCTCCACCAGCATCAGCACCCCGGCCTTGGCGGCACAGTAGCCGGCCATTCCGGTACCCGGCTGACGGCCGTTGAGCGAGGCGATACAAGTGATGGACCCACTGTCGGCCAGGTGCCGGCCCGCGTATTTGACCACCAGGAACGAGCCGGTCAGGCACACGTCGACGGTCGTTTTCCAGTGCGCCAGTTCGAGTTCGGTGATCGGTCCGGGCATGGACAGCCCGGCGCAGTTCACCACCGCGTTCAGCTGACCGGCTGCCGCGAATCCGGCCGCCACCGAATCCTCGTCGGTGACATCGAGTTCCAGTGCCGTAGCGGGCTCGCCGAGCTCACCCGCCACCGTGCGCGCCGCCTCGAGATTCACATCGGCGACCACCACCCGGAAACCGTCGCGCGCCAGCGCATGTGCGGTGGCGCGGCCGATGCCGGACGCACCGCCGATCACCATCGCGCCCCGCGCGGTCATCGTGCCACCTCCACAGCCGGTTCACGCTCGGTACCGAGATGGCGAACCAGGAAATGCACCTGATGTTCGACGGCCGCCTCGAACCACGGGTTACCCGCGAACAGATCGAAATGATCGCAGGGATAGTGACGAACCTCCGCGCGAGCGGCGAAGCCGGCCTTCGCCGCGGCATGGGCGGGTGCGGCCCGGTCGAAATCGGCGATCTGCAGCAGTACCGGCGCGGCGATCCGCGCGGCGATCCGGTCGGCCCGGTAGCCGCCCAGTTCCAGGCCGATCGCCGAATCGACCTCATTGCGCCAGGTCGGACCGGCCATAGAGGTGTAGGCCTCGTAGTATCCGTTGGCGGTCAGCGCGGCCTGTTCACCCGGCCTGCCCACCAGCGGCATCATGACCCGGTTACCGCCGAAACGACTCGCCAGCGCGCTGCGCACACTCGACACCGTCGATTTCGCGATAGCCGCGGCGCCCACCTGCTCGAAAGCCACTCGGCCCGCGGCCAATCCGTTCACCAGCGGCACAACTCCGACCACCGCGCAGATATCGCGGCGGTCGGCGGCGACGGTCAGCGCATGACCGCCTGATAGCGAAATACCCCACGCCACCAGACGATTCGGATCCACACCCGGCTGCCGAGCGGCCGCCGACAGCGCGGCGCGATAGTCCTGTGCCTGCGCGGTCATCGACACACGCTGGCGCGGCGCACCCGCCGAGGCGCCGAAACCCCGGTAGTCGAAGGCGAATACGGCCAGCCCCGCCGCGCTCAAGCGCTGCGCGAAGGGTTCGAGACCGGAATCCTTGGTGCCGCCGAAGCCGTGCGCCATCACCACCACGGGGCGGCCGACCGGACCATCGAACGGACCCTGATCGCCCGCGAAGAACCAAGCATCGCAATCGGTTCCGCCGGAGGAGAAGCTGATCTGACGATAGGTCACTGTCCCACTCCCACCGGCGAGTCCGAATCCGTCACCCGCGCCCAGGGCGGCGGCCCGGAAGTTCCGGCACGGCGCGCGCCGGCGGGAATCTCTCGCACTCGCATATCGTGTTCGTACAGGAAGTAGTCGACCTGCTGGGTATGCCGCGCGCTGGGCACCATATGCCCGGTGTAGTGCTGTTGTTCGGCGACGATCACGTGCTTCATCTCGGCCACCGACGGCAGCCGGTAGCGGCCCACCGCGTAGGCGCCGATCAACCGGGCCTGGCATTCGACGAACGGAAACAGCGTCGGAGTGGACTGGGCGAAGCCCGCGAAGACCAGGTCCTCGATACCCGGCAGGAACATCCGCTTGTACAGATCGATCTTGTTGTCCGGTGCGCTGACGAACTCGGGATCGAAGAACGGAAACGTGATGTTGTAACCCGTGGCGTAGATGATCACATCGAAGTCGTCGGCGGTGCCGTCCGCGAAATGCACTGTGGCGCCGTCGAATCGATCGATATTGGGCTTCGGGATCACATCACCGGAACCCAGCCGCAGCGGCAGTTCCACCGATTGCGTGGGGTGGGCCTCGAAGAACTTGTGATTGGGTTTGGGCAGACCGTAGTTCTCCGGACGCCCCGCGGTGATCGGCTGTCCCCACTGCGCGATCTTGCGCTGCCAGGAGAACGGGATGTACGGGCTGGTGCGGTAGTACTTGTCGGCGGGACGGCCGGCGATGTACTTGGGCACGATCCACGCGCCGGAGCGGGTGGACAGCGTCAGCTTGTTGCCGAGCGCCTTCGACGACAGTTCCACGGCGATATCGGCCGCACTGTTGCCCAGGCCGACCACCAGGATGCGCTGATCGGTGAAGTCCATCGGAGTCCGCGGATCGATGTAGTGGTGGGCATGCATCGTGCGTCCGGTGAACTCGCCCGGAAACTCCGGATATCGCGGATCCCAGTGATGCCCATTGGCGACGACCAGGAAGTCGAAGTGCCGCACCTCATTTCGCTGCGTACGCAGCTCCCAGCCGCCGCCGGGCAGCCGGCGCGCATGCTCGACACCATTGCCGAACTCGATCGACCGGTACAGATCGAAGGCCGCGCAATAGTCGTCGAGATACTGCTTGATCTGGGTGTGGTGCGGGAAGTCGGGAAACTCCTCGGGCATCGGGAAGTCGCGGAACGACAGCTGATGCTTCGAGGTGTCGATGTGCAGCGAGCGGTAGGCGCTGCTGTGCCCGTTCGGATTGCCGAAGGCCCAGTTACCTCCGACCCGATCCGACGACTCGAAGCACGTATACGGAATCCCGTAGTCGGCGAGCATCTTGCTCGCGGTCAACCCGCTGATTCCGGCGCCGATCACCGCGGTACGCGGTTGATACATCGCCACTCCTTTCACACCGAACAGTGAGTAGACACATTTCGAATTATGTCTACGAGTAGACACATTCTCAGATCTGTCCACAGATTGCTAGGGTTTTCGATGAACCGGGCGAACGCGGCCCGATCTGGCGCGCGACGGAAGGGGCGGCGAATGAGCGAAACGACGACCGCGACAGTGGTCGATCGACTGCTGGAGGCCACCCATAAGTTATTGGCGGCCAAAGGAATTCGAGCCACCACCATGATGGAGGTAGCCGAGGAGGCCGGGGTCTCGCGCGCCTGGCTGTACCGGCATTTCCCGGACAAACAGGCTCTGATCGGCACGGCGATCGTGCGACTGACCGACGCCTGGTGGAACGACGCGCGCTCCGAACTCGACGCCATCGACAGCTTCGCCGATCAGCTCACCGTCGGCGTACGGATCGGCCGCGGCGCCTACGACGACCCGGGCGCACTGCTCATGCGGCTGCGCACCTCGGAACCGGAGGAATTCGCCGCCTGCGCGGGCGCCGGCGTCGCCGCCCTGGTCCCCGCGCTGGCCGCCTTCTGGCGCCCCTACATCGACCGCGCCGTCGAACGCGGCGAGATCCACCCGGGCCACGACCTCGCGGAAGTCGCCGAATGGGTGGCCCGCATCCTGATCAGTCTCGGCACCATCCCCGGTCACACCATCGACCCGGACGACGCCACCGCGGTCCGCCGCCACCTGCGCACATACCTGTTACCCGCATTGTCGAACGCCCCGGCGACCGGCGAGCCGTAACCCGGCGATCGAACCCGGCCGCGCGGCTCACACCGACCGAGTAGCGCGCCGCCCGGCACCCCACTCCACCGCACACCGGCCGAACGACCACGCCCACCGGTATGCCACTCCCACACGCCCAGAACGGCATGCTTTCGGCAGGCATCCCTCCCGAATGGAAAATGGAAATCATTTCCGTTAACCTCTGACCCTGCTGCCGGGAGCGCCGCACACGCGGGTGTCGACGACACCCGCCGACGCGGCACCCGGATGAGGGTCGTCCGCACCGGACGACAGGTGGTTCCGCAGTGCCGGGACCACGCGAAGCGCAGCAGAGAACAGGGATGAGATGAACAAGATCACTCGTATGTCCGTGCTGGCGGTGGCGATGGTGGGCGCGCTGGGCGCGGGCACGGCAACCGCTTCGGCAGTGCCCGCGAAAGCGGCGGATCACGTCCTGAGCACCGAGATCATGCCGGGCGTGCTCTACACCGGCTCCACCGCCGACCAGTCCGTGGTCATCGAGACCGGCGCGGCCACACTCGTCACCGCGGGTGGGCAGTTCCAGGTGCGCGACGCCTCGGGAGCAACGGTGGCCGGCGTCCCGGAATTCGCGGTCGAGCCGAAGGCGTTGGCGGCCACACATGCCGCTCCCGAAGTCCGGACAGCGGCGCGCGCGGCCACACCGGAGTTGCGACTCGACGATATCGACGGCGACCCGCAAACCGAACGGTTCGATACGGCAATCCAGGCCGCTATCAACGAGTTCGGCCTGGCCACCTCGGCCGGGACCATGACCGGCGGCCTGATCGGCATCGCCGTCGGCTGCGGCGTCGGCGCCGTCGCGGGTGGGATAGTCGGCGCACCCGTCCTCGACGGCGCCGGGCTCACCCTCATCGCGGGTTGTCTGGCCGGCGCGGGTGTCCTGGGCGGTTTGGGCGCCATCCTCGGCGCCGCTGTCCTCGGCGTCCCCGTCGGTATCGCGTCCGCGATCAAGTTCCAGCACACCATGAACCAGCCGTACGAGCAGCACACTCACGACGACGATCACTGAGAACGACGCTACGGGCGTGTGGGCGAATGATCCGCTCGCACGCCCGTCGTCTTGTCGATCAGAAGTACACCAGGATGCGGCCCTCGTTGCCGGCATCCACCTCCACCCGGCGGAAGAGTTTGCTCAGATGCGGCTGGTTCAGCCGTGCCAGCACTCGCCGCCGCAGCGTGCCGGACCCCTTACCCGGAATGATCTCCAGCAGGTCGGCCTTGCCGGCCGCCGCTCGGAACAATGCCGCGCGGATCGCCTTGTCGATATCCCGATCATTGCGGAAGAGCGGATGTAGGTCCACTGTCACGGTTTTCATCGCCTGTGCTCCCAGAGGACGTCGGGTCGGTGCGGAACCACGCCACGCGCCGACGATACCGGCCTCGACGTCGCGGCATCGCGCCGACATCAATTTCATCTGTCGCACAACATATTTCACCTGCCGTCACCCGGATTTCCGCGCCCGGAAGGCCGTCTGCGGCGAGGGCATCGAGAAAGCCCGTCCCCAGATGTGGGACGTTCACCGAGCCTCCGACGAAGTTCAGTGTCGTAGGTTCGGCGCAGGGGGTCGGTTGACAGAACCGGCGTTCGGTTACCCGACCTGGGGTAACCAGTCGAACGCTCGACAGCACAGGAACAGAGGAAAAGGGACCAGATTGATCAATGTCACAAAGTCCATCGCCGTATGCGCGGCCGCCCTCGGAATCACGGCCGGAGCGGCGGTACTGTTTCCCGCCACCGCGTCCGCGGCCTCCTATCACGGTCAATGCGGTGACGGCTTCAACGTGATCGACAAGCACGATCTGAAGGGGGGCACGGTCTTTCTGACCTACAACGGCAGGACCAACTGCGTGGCCACCGTGCGGGACCACCCGGGCGAGCCGATCCCGATGGGCGCCGCGGTCCGGCAGTCGAAGGACCACTCCGCGGTGGTGATCAACGACAACCACAAGTTCGGCGAGTTCGCCTACGCCAAGGTCGAGGCCGAGGGCAAATGCATCGACTGGGGCGGATTCATCCAGGACGACCTGTGGCAGACCTTCGGCGTGCACTGCGGCTGATATCCGTTCGCTCGTACCTGCGCGAGAACGACCGTGACCGAGGCCCGGACGACAGGTATCGTCTGGGCCTCGGTCGCTGCGTCTCGATCCTCAGCTGGTGGGCTGGGTGAGATCGTAGACGGTTGTTCCACCCACTGTTATTGCGGTGTAATGCGATTCGACCCAGCTGGTGATCTCACTCGCACTGCCGGAGCCGCCGCCCGGACCACCCCCGCCGCCGGCGAAGAAATAGTGGATCTCACCGTGGTTCACATACTCCTCGAACTGCGCGAGGGTCGGCGAGTTGTCACTGCCCGTGAAGCCGCCGATCGCCATGATCGATGCGCCCGTGGACAATTCGAGACTTCCCGCGGACTGGGAACCGACCGTGGCCGCGGCCCAGCGGTTGTTCGCACTCTTCAGCAGCTCCTGCAGGGCGGTGTTGTCGGACATACCGCCGCCCGGTCCCGCATTGCGCGCGCCGGACCGCGAGGTGCCGTCCGCGCCCGTACCGTCGGCAGATGCGGAGCCACTCCCGACGGCCGATGCCGGGCCCGTACCGTCGGGTGGTGTCGCTCCCCCGGCATTCGCGGGGGCCGAACCCGTTGCACCACTGGCATTTCCACCCGGCGGCATACTACCGAAGTTTCCGCCTGGGCCACCCATCCCGTGGCCGCTGTTCGGCCCGGAGGTCGGGATGGAACCCGAATGCGCGGTCGCCGCGGTCTCCAGGACGTAGGCGGTGGTACCGGCGAAACCGAACAGCAGTCCGGCAGCGGCGACGGTCACCGTGAACCGGCCCAGCGCGTGCGCACCGGCGATGAGGACGGCCGCGATCACGATCGATCCGATCAGCACCACCCACCGCAGCCAGGGATACCAGTCCGGGGTGCGGTCCAGCAGTACGAAGTTCCAGATACCGGTCAGAGCGAGCATCGCGCCCAGCGCGGCACGTGCCGAACGGAACTGCCGTCCGCGCCACAACTCGACCACCGCGATCCCCACGAGCGCCGCGATCGCGGGCGCCAGGGCCACCGTGTAGTACGGGTGAATCGTGCCCTGCATGAAGCTGAACACCACACCGGTGACGAGAAGCCAACCGCCCCAGAGGATCAGGCTCGCGCGGGTGTGGCCGGTGCGCGAGGTGCGGCGGGTGAACCACAGTCCGGTTACCAGGCCGATCAGCGCCGCCGGCAGCAGCCAGGAGATCTCGGTGCCCATCGAATCGCCGAACAACCGGGTGATGCCGGTGCTGCCGCCGAAGCCGGTGTTACCACCACCGCCGGGGCCGCCACCGCCGCCGTTGCCCTCGCCGCCCATGACCCGGCCCAGGCCGTTGTAGCCCAGCGCGAGATCGAGCAGGCTGTTGTTCGTGGAACCACCGATGTACGGACGGGAATCGGCGGGCCACAGACTCACCAGTGCCACGAACCATCCGCCCGAAATCACCAGCGCGACAAGCGCTCCCAGTAGCTTGACGACCCGGCGACCCAGGCCGATCGGCGCGGCGACCAGGAACACCGGCCCGAAGGCCGGCAGCACCAGGAAAGCCTGCAGCATCTTGGTCAGGAATCCGAATCCGACCGCGACACCCGCCAGTGCGAGCCAGCCGCCACTGCCCTTCTCGGTCGCTCGCACCGTGCAGTACGCGCCGGCCACGAGCAGCAGCACCAGCAACGCATCGGGATTGTCGAACCGGAACATCAGCGCCGCGACGGGAGTCAGCGCCAGCGCCGCACCGGCGATCAGCCCGGCCGCGGGCCCAGCCCACCGTCGCACCGCACCGTAGAGCAGCCCCACCGAGGCAACGCCCATCAATGCCTGGGGCAGCAGCAGCGAGAACGAGCTGAATCCGAGCAGCCGTCCCGACAGCCCCATCACCCATAATGCGGCCGGGGGCTTGTCGACGGTGATGGCGTTACCCGAGTCCAGCGACCCGAACAGCAACGCCTTCCAGCTCTGCGTACCGGCCTGCACCGCGGCGGCGTAGAAATCATTCGCCCATCCAGAGGCCGACAGCCCCCACAGGTACAGCACGGCCGTGGCCACGAGCAGCACGAACAGCCCGGGCCGCGCCCAGCGCGGCTGATCCGGCGCACCCGAAAGCCACGACCCCCGCCGGGCCGACCGCGGCGCGCCCCGGTGGGTTCGGCACGCTGTCGAAGCGCCTCTTGATCGTCATCGGAATCTTCTCCTCTGCCTCGGTCACCCGGCAGTCGCCGTGGCCATGGAATCGATGATCACGCGCGGAGGTGGGCTGATTCTTTGCCGAAGCTATGCGCCGCCTGTGAGCGCGAACTCCCTCGATCACGGCTGTCTCTCACCCACCTCGGGCTCACGCGAAACGCGGAGCCCGCGACCGTCTCCGCAATGTGCGCGGCCCGCGCAGCCCCGGCTGCCGATCGGGTCAGGTGGGCGTCGCTACCATGAACGTATGTCGCACCCGGACGCCACGCGGCGAGACCTCCCCGAGTACATGACATGGGAGGATCTCGAAAAGCTGCCAGACGATATCGCCGCACAGATCGAACTGTGGAACGGCCGGGTGGTCTGGGTACGTCGAGGTCCCGGTGAACATCAAGAGTTCACCAATCTCCTGTGGAGTGCCCTGCGCCGCTGTGCTCGACAATCAATGTCGAACGATCCCGAGCGCTGCTGGAGTGTCCGTACCGAAACGAATGTGTTCTTCGGACCAACCGGGAAGTCCGACTTCGTCACTCCGGACTTCATGATCCACCGCTGCTTGGACGAGCCGTACCAGCACGTTCGATCCGAGCGCGTACTACTGGTGGGAGAGGTGCTGTCCCCGTCGAATTCCGATGCCGACATGGAATTGAAGAAGGCGCGCTACGCGAGAGCGAGCATCCCCTGGTATTGGGAAGTCACCCTGGCGACACAACGGAGCGCGATCGCTCATGTGCACGCCTATGTACTGGCCGCACGCGTCGGACCGCTCCCGCCCGGCGTATCAGTTCTGCATCAGGCGAACTACGTCCTGGCCGGAGCCTGGTCTCCCGGCGGCTCCGAATCGATCCATATCGACCACCCGTTCCCGATCAATATCCCTTGGGCGGAACTCGAATTCGGCTGAACCGGCTCGGGCAACCGGAACGAGGCGTGGCCATGGGAATGTCCGCGCCTCGGTCACGAACCCAGTTCTCAGCTGCCGGGCTGAGCGAATCACTGTGACATCAGGCCACTGACCAGCCGGGACGCCAACGACAAGCTCTCACGGACCGGATGGATCGCCGGTTCTTGTCGGTGCCCACTGATAGACATGTATTGCATGCATAATGTGGGTTCAAGGAGTCGTTGACGAAGTGAAGGGGGGCATTTCACCGATGACTGTCACAGTAGAGCGCCTTACCAGCGAAGAGCTCCGGCAGCGCCGCGAGGATCTCCTTGCTGCCATCGGACTGACGTACGGAGAAATTTCCGATCTTGCTGCCCGGTACATGCTCACACCCGAGGAGCTTGCGGCCTGGGATGAGATCCGGTCGGTCGAGTTCTTGCTCGACGACGCGTGAACACCGGCGTCTCCTTGGAGAGCAAAGCGGCACAGTTCGCACTCGACGAATCACCCCGAGTACTCATGTGCCTAGAAGGCGAACCGGATTCAGATGACCTGAAAGTTGGAGTCTCCCCCAAGGGCGGACGTTTCACGTTTACCTACGGGCAGAGTATCCAAGCGCAGAAGGACGGTCCGGCGATCGGACGGGTCCGGCTCAACTTCGAGATGACGCTCGACAGGGAGGGGCGATACCTCGCCGTCCACAAGTCGACGTTTCAGCTACTCGATGTGCGGGGCAAGAAGCCGATCATCCGTATCGAATACGTTCGCGACGCTCACACCTCCCCCTGCTCCCATGTGCACTTCCATGCCGAGAGCGGGCTGTTCACGCATCTACTCGCCCAGACCGGTCATCCGACTCCCGCAGAAATGCAGTCGATCCACGTCCCTACCGGCGGCGATCGATTCCGGCCGTGTGTAGAGGATTTTCTCGAGTTCCTGATCAAAGACTGCCGAGTGCCGGGCGCAGTGGATGGGAAGAGGAGATCGAGGTCGGCCGTGAAGAGTGGCGGCAAAGACAAACGGCTGCGGCAGTCCGCGACCGGCCGGATATCGCCATTGCCGAACTTCGACGCCTAGGCATGACAGTGCTGGGCGCGCCGGGCCCCGGTCGGCCGCCCGCACGAAACCGCTACTGAGCGATGGAGTGATCTCCGCACCGGATCTGCGGCTCTGACCTACCGGCTTCCACCCCAGGTCGACGAACAGCGCGTCGCCGATCGATGCTGTCTTTGTAGGCGCGTACCGCAGTTGCGCGCTTCAGGCTGCCGGCGAAAGAAAGTCGAATTCTTTCCTCTCGATGCCGTCACGGAAGGCGTCCCATTCCGGCCGTGTGTAGGTGAGCGTGACCCTGCCCGCGCTGATGGAGACGCTGCCGTCGCTGCGGTAGCCGATCCGGGGAAGGCCATCGCGACCCGCCCCGTTCGGTTCGAGAACCGCATCCAGAAACTCACGCCATTGGGCGTCGGGGACGCTGATCATGGGCTGTTTGGCCGCGTCATTGTGCGGATCGCGCAGGTATTTGCTGTCACGGATGAGCCAGAATCCGCCTACCCGCGCAACCTCAACGCAGTTCGACGAGGACGTGGACAACGTCGCTTTGAACCATTTGAGGTTTGTGGTGGCGCTGGCGATCATGCCGATAATCCTACTCATTTGCTGTCGATCAACGCCCTGCCGAGGAGATCCAGAGTCTCTTCCCGGCTGAGCGCTTCCGACTGCAGATGCCCGAAGACGATCGTCATGTTCCGTACCCGCTGCTGGTCTTCAACGAACTCATCGTGGTCCGGTACCTCGCTCCAGCCGAGAGCGGGTAAGCGCGGCCGATCGAAGCCCAGTATATGGAAGGTCGAGCATCCTCGAACAGCTCCGATACGGCTGGTGAACGGCAAGATCCGAAAGTCGATCGTGTTTCGGTGCGCCTCGATCATCGAGATCAGGTGCTGCAACTGATTTCGCAGGACGTCCGGCCCACCCGTCTGTTGCCGCACCGCAGCCTCGCTGACAACCACGTTGAGGCGCAGCGGATCGTCGCCGGTCAGACGTTCCTGTCGCTTCAACCTGACTTCTACCCGTTGCTTCATCTCGATCTGACGAATGAAGGCCGTATCGCCGGTGATCAGGGTCCGGGCGTACTCCTCCGTCTGAAGCAGTCCCGGGATCAGCAGACTCTCGACGGTGCTGATCTCCTCGGCACCGTATTCCATCCCGAACAGACGGAGCTGCTGCTCTGTGAACAGCCCGTCGTATTCGGACCACCAGCCGCGTTGACCGGCCAGCCGACGAGCTTCCACCAGGTCAGCCCGCTCGTCATCGTCGAATCCGAGGAGCTGCAGTAGCTCAACCAGCTTGTCTTCCTTCAAGATTCGCTGGTCGCGCTCCACCTTCGGCCAGTAGGTGGGCGAGAACTCGAGAGCTTTTGCGATTTGTGGGCCAGTGATGCCCAGCTCATCTTTCCGCTTGCGCGTTCGATACGACAGTTCCCAACGAGCTACCACCGGTGACATCGGCGCCATCGCAGCTGGTTCCTCTCCTCTTGTCGGCCAGCGACACCATAGCATCCACCTAGAATGACAGCTGTCATTATTTATGCTCACACTATGTCTTGGACAGCTTGACGGCACCATGTGTGGCGATCTAGCCTCGCAACGTCGACAACCGCTTCTTCTGGCCCACACCGCAAACGCATGCAGTCGGCACAAATCGCACAAATCGATGCCGCCCGGTCCCGCTCAGCAGAAGGTCACACGCTGCAGTCGGCTGAGTGGCACGGACATTCGAACCATCCGACTGAGGGGATGATGCGATGCAGCTCATTTCGGGTACGGCAGCGACAGATTCGCTCTCGGCGTTGTATGTCGGGGGTTCCGGCGACAAGCAGTGGTGGACCGCGCGGTGGTTACCGGGGCGCAGGCTCTCCACGAACCAGGCCGTGATCGGCATGATCGCCGCCGAAGTGCTTCTTCAGTCGCCCCCGGCCGGAGAGCCGCGGTGGACGGAGATCGCCGAGGGTGCGCGGCTGCTCGGTCTGAGCATTCGCGATCTTGCCGGCTTCCTCGGAGTGCAGGACGAGATGCCCGCCGTGCCGAGCACGCAGCATCGCCGAGGTCTCCCTCGACGAAAGGCGTTGTGGCTACCCGGAAAACGCGCCGCCCCATACGGCGTGTCTGCGACCGGGGCTCCACCGCCGAGCGAGACATCGTGAACTACTCGGATCCGTTGGAACAGCGCGCATTCGTCCATGCCGACGGAAAACTGGCCGAGTTCATGTGCCAGGTGCACCTGATGCAACTGACGCCCGCGCGCGCTCGCGAGCTGCGAACCATCCACCGGTCCCATCCACCGGACGAGTGCATCGTGCACCTGGAGGCGGCGTATCTGCTGCTGAGCGAGGACAACTGAAGCAACAGAACCCGGCGACGATGTACTCCCGTCGCCGACTTCTGAACGTCCACTACTCGATCCCCACACCCCTGTCGACACCGCTGGAGGTCACCTCGGTGATGCCCGAACTGCCGTCCAAAGACGAACTGCTGCAAGCGATCAACGGATCGGTCCGCCTGGATCACCCCGTACTGCACGCCACCCATTCACTCGTCGCACTTCATTCCGAAGACCGCGCGAACCGTGGCTCGGTCATCAGCGAACTCGACTGCTCCAGAACGGAACTCGTGCGCAGCATCGACAGCTGGGTAACCACACACCTCCCCCAGGCGCGCGGCGCCTCATACCTCCACACAGAATCCGTCGGCATGGTCATCGACCGCATCGCGCGATACCGCGTCGATGCCCATGCTGCACTGAAAAGCTCTGCGCCCGAACCCGACTGCCACTTCCGCTGGCAGCGACTCGCCGAACTCGCCGTCGCCTACACGGATTTGGCGCTCGAAATCAGCGGCGGGCTCCGCAACGTGCCGGCCTTCACCTATCCGGTCGGCATTACCACTGCTCGCCCCACAGCCTGAACCTATGCCGAGTCCCACGCTGCCGGTAGTGCCGCGGTTGTGTCATACGGGTGTGTCGTATCGTTTGCGCTTTGGGCGTGTTGTTGATTCGCGAGTACGTTGCCGAATATGACTGCGAGGCAGGATAATCCACACGACTCCCTGTTCCGCAAGATCATGTCGAATCCCGCCGCGGCTGCGGGCGAGCTTCGGGCCGTACTACCGGAATGGCTTGTCGCGCTGATCGACTGGGACGCCATGGAATTGGCGCCCAGCCGATACGTGCTGCCCAACCTACGCAACCGCGACAGCGACATCCTGTTCAAGACAACAGTGGCGGGCCGTGACGGGTATATCCACCTGCTACTCGAACACCAGAGCACCCCCGACAAGCACATGCCCCTCCGGGTACTGGAGTACATGATCGGCACCTGGACCCAGCACCTGAACGAACACCCCAGATCCGACCACTATCCTCTGGTGATCCCCGTCGTGGTCAACTCCGGCCCCAATACCTGGCGCTGGAACTACACCACGGAGCTGTGGGACCGCATCGGCACCGATCCCGCCATCCGCGAGCACCTCGGCGACCTGGTGCCGCGATTCCGGATCATCGTCGACGACCTCGCCGAGCTGGCGCTCAACGATCTCTACGCCCGCGACCTGGCACCGGCGGTACTGATGATGCTGATCCTGCACCGTCTGGCATTCAAGAACGAGCATCTGGATCGGGATCTACAGCCGCACATCGGGGTATTACGGGCGGTGGAGGAATCACCGAACGCGGCCGATGACCTGTTCAGCCTGTTCACGTACATTAGTAAGGTGTCCGAGACGAGCTCCCGGGACCTGGGGCGCGTGGTCGATGAACTCGGCCCGCTGGCGAAGGAGGCCGCCATGACCACAGCCGAACAACTCCGCGCAGAAGGCGACGCCAGAACCCTGCTCCGGCAGATGGGCATCAAATTTGGCCCCCTGCCCGACGACATCGTCCGCCGTGTGCAGGCCGGTGCGCCAGCCGAGTTGGAAATGTGGGCCGAGCGAGTCCTGACGGCGGCTACGCTCGACCAATTCTTCGCCTGACGTGGGGCGCGTGGTCGATGAACTCGGCCCGCTGGCGAAGGAGGCCGCCATGACCACAGCCGAACAACTCCGCGCAGAAGGCGACGCCAGAACACTGCTCCGGCTACTTTCACTCAAATTCGGCCCCCTACCCGACGACGTCGTCCGCCACGTGCGAGCCGGCACCCCGACCGAATTGGAGACATGGACCGAACGAGTCCTGACGGCGGCCACACTCGACCAATTCTTCGCTTGAATCGGAGCCCGTGATCCACAGACTCCGAGGGGCAAGGTAGTCGTAGCAATCGATTCATGGGGCAGACGACCGGGGATGGCCGCATCGCCGTGGCGGGATGCAGCCATCGCTCCGGATCACGAGGTGAGGTCGTAGACCGTCACGCCGTCGATGGTCCGCGCCGTGAAATTGGCCTCGACCCATGCGGCGATATCGGTCGCCTCCCGGCTACCGCCGCTGTCGGCGCCCCGCCTACCACCCATGCCGGCGCCGCCGATGAAGTAGTGGATCTTGTGCTGCGCCACGTATTCCTTGAACTGGGCCAGGGTCGGAGCGGGGTCGGTACCGTTGAAACCGCCGACCGCCATGACCGGGTTGTCCGTGGCGAGCTGGTACGCGGCGGCGCTGTTGGAACCGACCGCGGCCGCCACCCAGGTGTAGTCCGACGCGTTGTCGTTCAGGGCCGCAACCATATTCGAGCCCACGGATACGCCACCGAGGAGTCCGCCCATCGGGCCACCCGCATGCGTCGACTGATTGCCCGAAGTACCGGACTGGCGGCCCATCGTGCCGGATTGCGTACCGGCAGTCCCGGATTGGCCGGGAGCGGTACCGGATTGGTTACCGGCATTGCCGGACTGCGTGCCTGGAGTGCCCGATTGCGCACTGCCGGTTCCGGATTGCGAGTTGCCCGGCCCACCGCCCGGCGGCATCCCGCCGGGGAAGTGCCCACTGGACGGCCCGGCCGACGGTATCGCCCCGGTGTGCGGGGTCGAGGCGGTGGCCAGCGCGTATCCGGTGGGCCCGGCGAGCCCCGCCGCGAGCGCGAGCGCCACCACACCGGCGGCCATCGCACGCGGCAACCGGGACACCACCAGTAGCAGGGCCGCGGCCCCCACGCCGACAACAGCGACGACCGGCCGCAGCCACGGCATCCAGTCACTGGTGCGCGCGAGCAGCAGGCACGACAGGATAGTGGTCACCACCAGGGTTCCGGACAGTACCGCGGTCGCGCGAATATCATTGCGCCGCAGCCACAATTGCGATGCTCCGATCGCCACGCTGCCGGCGATGGCCGGTGCCAGCGCGACGGTGTAGTACGGGTGCAGAATCCCGCCCGCGAAGCTGAAGACCGCACCGGTGAGGACGAGCCAGCCCAGCCACAGCAACAGCGACGCGCGCACGGGATCGGCGCGCGGCGCGCGCCGGGTGAGCCAGAGCCCGGCCGCACCGAGGATCAGCGCCGCGGGAATCAGCCAGGCGATCTGGCCGCCCATCTCCGAGCCGAACAGCCGGGCCCAGCCCACGTCGTAGTTCATATTGCCGAGGCCACCGACCTCGTCACCGGTAAGCCTCCCGAAACCGTTGTACCCGAAGGTCAATTCGAGCACACTGTTGTGCTGTGACCCGCCGATATAGGGTCGATCGGCGGCCGGCCACAGCGCCACCACGGCCAGATACCAGCCCGCCGACACGATCACCGCCACCACGGCCGATACCGATCGGACCAACCGGGTGCGCCAAGGCGATTGCGCCGCAAGCAGATACACCACCGCGAAGACCGGCAGCACGACGAATGCCTCCATCATCTTCGCCAGGAAACCGAATCCGACCGCGACACCCGCCAGCGGCAACCACCATGCGGCACTGTCCTTCTCGATCGCGCGCACCACACAGTAGCTGGCCACGGTCAGCAGCAGGACGAGCATCGCGTCGGGATTGTCGAAGCGGAACATCAACGCGGCGGCCGGTGTCAATGCCAGGACCGCGCCCGCCAGAATGCCCGGCCAGTGCCCGGATACCCGTCGCACCGCGGCATACAGCACCCCGACCGCCAGTACTCCCTCGACGGCCTGCGGTACGAGCAGGCTCCAGGAATTGAAGCCGAAGATCCGTGCCGAGAGGTCCATGACCCACAGCGCACCGGGTGTCTTGTCCACGGTGATGGCATTGGCGGCGTCGCTGGATCCGAACAGCATCGCCTTCCAGCTCCGCGATCCGGCCTGCACGGCCGCGGCGTAGAACTCGTTGGCCCAGCCACCGGCGCCCAGATCCCACACGTACAGCAGTGCCGTACCCACCAGCAGGGCCACCAGCGACAGCGGCCGCCACCTGGGGTTCGGGACGCGCACCGGGGCCGGCGCGGTGGTCGCGGCCGGGGGTGCGTCCAGCACAGTCGTCGTCATATTTCGATCTTCACCGGTCGAGGTGGTTGTCACCTGGGTCCTCACTGTGGGCCGGCTGTGAGGGTCCGGCGCCGGATTCGCCCGGTAGCCGGACGGTGAAAACGGTGTGCCCCGGGGCACTGTCCAGGCCGATCTCACCGCCGTGCGATTTCACGACCGCTGCCACGATGGCCAGGCCGAGACCGCTGCTGCCGGCCCGGCGCGAGCGCGACGAATCGCCGCGAGCGAAGCGTTCGAACACCTCGGGCTGTAGGTCAGCGGGAATTCCGGGACCGTCGTCGGCCACTCGCCAGATCGCCGCGCCGGACCGATCACGATCCAGCGAGACGGTGACCGTGGTGCCCACGCCGGTGTGCACGCGGGCGTTGGCGAGCAGGTTCGTCAGCACCTGATGCAGGCGCGCCCCGTCTCCGGTGATCACCACCGGTTCGTCGGGCAGGTCCAGATTCCATCGATGGTCCGGTCCGGCGATGTGGGCGTCGCTGACGGCGTCGACGGTGAGCCGGGTCAGATCCACCGGCTCGTGTTCGAGGCCGCGGCCGGAATCGAGCCGGGCCAGCAGCAGCATGTCCTCGACGAGTGCCGTCATCCGGCGCGATTCCGAATCGACCCGGCTCATCGCATTGGCCACATCGCCGGGAACCTCGGCGCGTTTGCGCTGGGCCAGTTCGGCATAGCCGCGGATCGCGGCCAGCGGGGTGCGCAGCTCGTGACTGGCGTCGGCGAGGAATTGCCGCACCCGGGTCTCACTCGCGTGGCGGGCCGACAGCGCACCGTCGATGTGATCGAGCATGAGGTTGACCGTGGAGCCGAGCTTGCCGACCTCCGTGCGCGGATCGGCATCGGCGGCCGCGACCCGGACCGGCAGCACGACCTCGCCCTTGTCGAGTTGCAGATCGGCCACCCGGGCCGCGGTGGCCGCGACCCGGTCCAGCGGCGTCAGCGCGCGGCGGATCACCCAGATTCCGACGGTGATCGCGATGACCAGCACGATCGCGGCGACCACCACCAGGATCAGCAGTACCCGCATGAGGGTCGCGTGTACCGCGGCCAGCGGCATGCCGGTCACCACGGTGGCACCCGACCAGGTGGAATTCGCCACCACGCGATAGGAGCCCTGGCCGTCGAGATCCGCGGTGACCGGATCGCCGTCGGAGGACACCTGGGCCAATTGCCGTTGTGCCTCGGCCGACAGGGTGGTCTGGGTCCCGTCGGCGCCGATCTTGGCGGCGGTAGTCGTCTCGCCGTCGATCATCGCGCCCACGGTGTCGGCCTGGATACCGCGCCGATCCAGGAAGTCGGGACCGGGACCGCGCTCGCCGGCCGGAGGTGGCGGCGGGAGGTGATGAGCGGCGCCGGCGCTGCCCGGCGGAGGTCCCAGACTCGGCCCGCCACCGGCCTCGCCGAGTGAGCGTTTCTGCACATCGACCAGTTCGGTATCGAGCTGATGGACCAGGAACTGCTGCAGCGCGAACTCGGTGGCCGCCCCGATACCGACGACAACGACGACCAGTAGCAACACCTGGCCCACGAGCAGCCGCGCCCGCAGCGACCAGCCGCGCGGCGACCATGACCGCCGCCGCGGCCGCTCAGCCCGCGGGTTTGAGGACATAGCCGGCACCCCGGAGGGTGTGGATCATCGGTTCGCGGCCGCTGTCGATCTTCTTGCGCAGATAGGAGACATAGAGTTCGACGATATTGGAGCGCCCGCCGAAGTCGTAACTCCAGACCCGATCGAGAATCTGCGCCTTGCTGAGCACCCGGCGCGGATTGCGCATGAAGTAGCGCAGCAGTTCGAACTCGGTGGATGTGAGAGTGATCGGCTCACCGCTCCGCGTCACCTCATGGCTGTCCTCGTCGAGCATGAGATCGCCGACCACGATCTGCGCGTCGTTGTCGACGGCGGTGATGCCGGTGCGGCGCAGCAACGCGCGCAATCGCAGCACGACCTCCTCGATACTGAACGGCTTGGTCACATAGTCGTCGCCGCCGGCGGTCAGGCCCGCGATGCGGTCCTCCACCGAATCCTTGGCGGTGAGTAGCAGGACCGGCAGATACGGCAGGTCGCGACGCAGTTTCGCGAGCACCTCGAGACCGGTCACATCGGGCAGCATGACGTCGAGTACGACGACATCGGGGCGGGACTCGCGCGCGACGGTCACCGCGGTGCGGCCGTCACCGGCGGTCACCACATTCCAGCCCTCGTAGCGCAGTGCCATCGACACCATCTCGGCCAGCACCGGCTCGTCGTCGACGACGAGAACGGTGACGGGACTACCGTCCGCGTGCCGCATGACCACACGTTCTGCCGGGAAGTTCGCCATCGTCATGATTCCATCTTGAGCCGCCGCGCTATGGGCCGGCTGTGCCGTTTCTGGGTGTCGGCTGTGAGCGGCCGGGCGCATCCGCCACAGCGCCTACCGACGCGATCCACAGCCCATACCCAGCTTCGCACCGCAGGGTTGAGCCAGCAACGGCGCGATCGCGGTCCCTCGACCGGCGACGCATTCGACCGACAAGGAGCTGCCGATGTCCGAGTCCACCTCCCCGCCTCCGGCGCCGAATCCACAGCCCGGCCCGCAGTCCGCGGCCGAGCCGGAACAGACCTGGGGAGCGCCGCGGACCGCGCCGCCGACCACCTGGTCGACGAAGCGGTCGCTGGCCGCGGCCGGGATCGCCGTGGTGATCGCCGCCGCGGGTGGCGGCATCGTCTACGCGGCGACCCATTCCAGCGGTAGCAGCAGCGGCCACGGTCCGGGCGGTGGCCCGGGTATGAGCTGGGGCGGCGGTCATAATGCCGCGGGTCCCGGCGGAATGGACACCGCGGATCCGAGCCTGCACGGCCAGTTCGTGATCTCCGACGGGAACGGCGGTTACACCACCGAGATCACCCAGACCGGAACGGTCACGGCGGTATCGGATACCTCCATCACCGCCAAGAGCGCCGACAACTTCAGCCAGACGTACACCATCTCCGGCAGCACCCAGCACTCGGAGGTGAAAGTCGGTGACACCGTGCGCATTCAGGGCACCGAGGCGAACGGCACCGCCACCGCGACGGCGATCACCAGCGGTGCGGAATCCGGGCAGATGGGAGACGGCCGCGCCGGACGGATGGGCCGTCCAGGCGGTGTGGCCGCGGGCAACGCACCCGGTCAGAACGGCACCGGGCCGGGGCAGAACGCCGGGCCCGGCATGGCGCCTCCGATGGACGGCGCACCGGATCAGCCCAACGGCTGATTTCACAGCACGCACCTAACTCGCACCAACGACCGCCCCACGTCGGCACGCGAGGGTAGGTGCATCGCCCGGACATTCGGACGAGGCGAAATATCAAGTCCTCGAACACTGCCGACCCGGGCGCGCCGCGTTTGCGCGGCGCGCCCACTCGGCATCACCCGTTCCGCCCGCAAAATCCGCGGGCGGAATATTGCGGTTGTGGCGGAACAGATTTCGCGGACAATGCTCCCCCGAGCCGCCGCGGCCGCCGCGGCCGCCAATCATCCGCAACGTCGAAGCACGACATAACCCGCATTCAGCACACCTCTGGCAAACTGTATGAATGGCTGGCGATGTGGTGATCGTTCCGATGGGGCTCGGACATCTGCGGCAAGTATTGGATCTCGGATACGAGGTCTTCGACACCGCGGCCAAGCCCTATACCTCATGGTCGCTGACCTCGGTGGCCGAACATCTGGATTCGCCGGACGAGGCGTGCTGGGTCGCGCTGGTTTCGGATCGGGTCGTGGGATTCGTACTCGGGTCGATGGAGTTCGAATTGCGCGACGATTGGGGCTATCTGGAGTGGATCGCGGTGGCGCCGGATGTGCAGGGGCGCGGCGTGGCCCGGCGGTTGGTCGACATCTGCTCGGAGGCCCTGTTCACCCGCGGCGCACGGCGAATCGTCACCGATGTGGAGCAGAGCAATACCGCGTCGGCCACCCTCATGGCCCGTAGCGGGTTCGCCGCGGCGACCTCCGTGACACTATTCGTCCGACCGAATCCCGCTGAGCCGGAACAAGATTCCGAGGCCCCACTACCACCGGTATCCCCCGGAACCAAACGATCGTTGATCCGGCGGGGACGGCTGGCCGGAGACAATCGCCCGGCGCGCTGAACCCGCCACCCCGCTACCTCAGTCGGTCGCGACCGCTTCCTCGTATGCACGCAGCGTGGCCAAGACCAGGGCGCGCTGCTCGCTGGTCAGCGGCCCCAGTGCGGCACGCCACCCTCGATCGGCGGCGCCGAGCCAAGCGGCTACCGCCGCTCGGTGCGAATCGGCGATGGCGACAAGCGTTCGCCGCCGGTCGTGCTCGTCGGTTCGGCGGTCGAGAACGCCTTGGCGGCCGAGGTCGCCGATCATCAGGCTCACGGTGGTGGGCGCGATCTCAAGTCGCCGTGCCAGCTCGTTCACCGTGAGCGGACCGTCGAACAGCACGTAGGTCAGCAACGACAGATGCCGCGGCGCCAAATCGAATGATCGCAGCGCTTCGGGAACGGGCAGGCGTTTGGCGCGGCCGACCAGCCGCGGCATGAGCAGCACCATGGCCCGGACGCTGTCGTCCAGCGAGAGACCGCCCTCCGTTGACATACCTTTCTCCCTCAAATACCTTTGTATTCAAAGCTAAATCGGTGAGTGCGACCAATCGTCCCACGGGGCGGGGGCCGCATCCCCGCACAGAGGAGAGTCGATGACCGAAACTGCCGCGCGCCTGCGGGCGCTGACCATCGGATTGCATCCACGGCACCTGGACTACAGCGGCCTCCCCGATCTGGACGAAGCGCAGCTCACAACCAGGGTCACCTCGGCCAACACGGCTCTGCAGAACACCGAATTCGATATCACGTCGTGCATGGTCAGTGCGTCGCCGACGGAGGCCGAAACCGAGATCCGCGAACTACTGGCAGATCGGAAGTTCGACATCGTCATGGTGGGCGGTGCGGTGCGGGCCATCCCGGCGCACACCCTGTTGTTCGAGCGCGTCGTCAACCTCCTGGCCGATGCCGCACCGGGAATCCGGTTCTGCTTCAACACCTCACCCGAGACCACCCTCGACGCCCTCCGCAGAGCAGCCACGGCCTGAATTCGCCGCCTGGCTCACCCGACGGACGGATGCGGCACGGCGACGGCGGCCGGTCGCGGCAAGTCGGCCGCATTCGGCTTGCACACCGCCCGCACCAGCAGATAGTTGACGATCGGGATCACCAGTTCCACCGGTGTCATCAGTACGTAGAACCAATTCGGCTCCCCGGTCGCCACCCACGCCAGCGCCCGCGCCAGGCCGCCGACGAAGAATATGGCGCCGAGCAGGTTGATCGCCGTCGCTTTGCGCTCCACATCGCGCGCACACCACATCACCGCGAGCCCGTAGGCGCCGAACAGCACCGCGTAGAAGCGCATATCGGAATCGATGGTGGCATTGACAGGCCCGCCGCCGATAATGCTCGCGGTGCCGAAGAACAAGTGCGCCACCGCGATTCCCACGCAGACCACACCAAAGAGCAGCAACCAGATCTGCAGCACTCGCTTCATACCGACCCCTATTAGACGGTTGTTGAATAACGTCTACGGTAGGCCGCCGGACGAACGCGCGTCAACCCACTTCGCGCCTACGATGACCAGATGTCCAGCCGACGCCGCCTGACCCCCGAGCAGCGCCGTGACGAACTCCTCGACATCGGCGTGCGGACGTTCGGCGAACGCGCCTACGACGACATCGCGATGGAGGAGATCGCCGCCCGCGCAGAGGTTTCCCGCGCGCTGATGTACCACTACTTCCCCAGCAAAGGACAGTTCTTCGCCGCGATCTGGCAGCGCGCGCACGACCGGCTGTCGGCCGAACTCCACATCGATCCCGGCCAACCGGTGCGCACGGCGGTCTATGCGTCCTTGTCGGCTCATCTGGATTTCTACCGCGCCCACCTGCCGCTGGTACTCATCGCCAATCGCAGCGCACTGGCCACCGACCCGGCCGTGCGCGATCCGGTCGCCGCGGATCTGCACGCGCTGTGCGACCGGATCCTCGACGCCTGCGGCGCCACCGGCCACCGCCGGGATCTGGCAGGCACGGCACTGCGCGGCTGGATCGCCTTCATCCGGGAGGTGACCATCGAATGGCTTGCCCACGAACATATTTCACGCGACGAGGTGCTGCGGATGTGCATGGCGACCTTGGATGCCACGGCCGGCGCACAACTCAACCTCACCGCACCGCCGCGCTGATCGGCGAGAACTCGGCCGCGCCAGGGCAGGACAACCTCGCCGTCAGGTGAACAGCCGGGCGCGGGCAGCGTTCAGCGCCACGGCCGCGGCAGCGTCGGCGGTCGTCTCGTCGACCCGCTCGCCGGTGATCAGAACGCGGAAATATATCGGCGCCACAAGCGTTTTGATCAGTTCGGCCGAGTCGGTGCCGGCCGGGAGTTCGCCCCGCTCAACCGCCCGTGTCACGACCGGCAGCGTTTGCCGGATCCGATCGCGGAAGACATGCCGAGCGGAGTTCGGTGGAGCGGGCAGACCGGCGGCGGTGGACACCATGACAGCCAGGACGGCACGCCCGGACGGGCTGTTGGCCCATGCCACGACGCTGCGCGCGAGGGCGCGCAGGTCATCGTCGACCGAACCGGTATCCGGGATGGGAATTTCGGCGGCGATGCTCTCCCCCAGTGCATCGGCGATCAGGGTCTCACGATCGGGCCATCGGCGATAGACGGTGGTTTTGTGCACGCCGACGCGGTGGGCGACGTTGTCGATCGTGAACGCGGCGTATCCCCGTTCGCTCAGCTCGTCGATGGTTGCCGCGAGCAGGGCGGAGCGGACCTTGGGTCCACGACCCAGCGTAGCAGGCGGGCACATTGCAACTCCTAGTTGCGATATCGGCGACGGGCGGGCATGCTGACACTATCGCAACCAGATGTTGCGATATTCGGATTGGAGTGGCGATGCCGTCGAAATTTCTCCGGGGAGCCGCGCTGTTGTTTCCCGGATTGCTGGCCGGAGCGTTCGGATACGGCGCCGTGAACGTGGTGTACGCGTTTCGCGAGGTCCCCCTCGACGTCCGGTTCACCTTTCACACCGCGCTCATGCGGGTCAACGGGCCCGTCATGCAGTCACTGATGGGCCTGGCGGTGCTGAGCACCCTGCTACTCGCGGTGCGGTCGACGGGATCGCGTCGCTGGACCGCCGCCGGCGCCTCGGCACTGGTGTTCCTCTCGTTCCTGGTGACCCGATTCGGGAATGTGCCGATCAATCAGCAGATCAAAGCCTGGGCAGTGAGTGTCCCGCCCAGCGACTACGCCGACATCCTGCGCCGCTGGGAACTGTTCCATTTCACCCGGACCGGATGCGCGTTGGTCGCCTTCGTCCTGGCGATCACGGCGGTGGTCGGATTCGCGGGCGAGCATCGGACCGGCGCGACCGATTCCGCGCCGACTCGGCAGCCGTCTCGCGCATAGGTAAGGACGACATATGGCTCACACATCGGCAATGCCGGTTACCGCCCGGACCTTCGGAGTTCTTGCCGACGGCGCATTCAAGGTGCTGCTCGCCGGCGTCTACGCTCTCGGCGCCGGATGAGCTGTGGATCGGCTATCAGACCATCGCTCCCCTCGCCTTCGCCGCGGCCCTACTCCGCTGACCTTCGGCAGCCCCGCCCTGGGCGAGGCATCGGCCGCCGATTCGAGACGCGGAGGTCTATTTCCGCGAGAGCCGATCGAAAACCACACTCGCCGTGCCGAATCCGAGGGCGGCGAGCCCGGCGCACCACAGCACGGCGAGCACGGCACTATCTCCGACCCCTGTCGAATTCAGCAGGCCGCGTACGGTGTCGACCACCGGAGTGGCGGGCTGGTAATCGGCGAAACCTTGCAGCCAGCCGGGCATGGTCTCGGTTCGCACGAAGGCGCTGCTGAGGTAGGGAACGAACATGATCGCGTAGGTCATCCCGCCGGCCGCTTCGGGGTTTTGGGCCACCAGCCCCAGCGCGACCGCGATCCACGAGATCGCGACGACGAACAGCACGATCATCGCCAATGCACCCAGCCAGCCAAGCGGATTCGCGGACGGCCGGTAGCCGAGGACCGCCGCCACGGCCACCGCGATCGCGATGGCGGCGAGGTTGCGGGCCACCCCCTCGGCCACATGCCCGGCGAGGATGGCCTGACGGAACATCGGCAGCGTCCGGAAGCGGTCGATACTGCCCTTGGTCATATCGGCGGAGACCGCGGTCGCGGTGATCGAGGCGCCGAATCCGGTGCACAGCAACATGATTCCGGGAACCACGTAATCCAGATATGAGCCGCCCACCTCGATCGCGCCGCCGAAGACGTAGGTGAACAACATCATCACCAGAATCGGCATCAGCAGCGAGATGATCAGTGTGTCCGGACTGCGCAGAGTGTGGCGGGCACAGCGGCGGAACATGACCGCCGAATCGGCGGCAACCGCTCTCACCGGGCGGCCGCCTCGACGATATCGGCGGCCTCGGCGGCGGCGCCCTCGGTGCGCAGGGTGGTCGCGAACTGTGCCGAGCGTTCCCGGCATCCGGGCTCGAGCAGCGTCGACACCCCGTCGACCAGCCGCTCGGTGCTCAGTTCGGTGAAGCGCAGATGCGCACCCAGCCCGAGCCTTTCGACCTGACCACCCCACATCGGCTGCTCGAACGATACCGAGCACACCAGGGTCGGCAATCCGGCCCGCAGCCCTTCGAACAGGGTGCCGATGCCACCGTGATGCACCGCGGCCGCGCAATACGGGAATACGAGATCGAACGCGAACGGACCGACCACCTTCACGGCCGAATCCGATTGCGCCCCGGCAGCTTCCATTCCGGCCCAGCCTGCGGCCACCAGCGCGCGCACGCCGAGCCGAGCCGTCACCTCGTGCACCATCGCCATGACGGCGGCGGGGTTGCGGATCGGCATACTGCCGAATCCGAAGAACACCGGCGGCGCACCCGCGGCCACCCACTCCAGGATGTCGGTGTGATCGTCGCCGAGTTCGCCGATCGCCCGGCGCGTGTCCTGGTCCAGGGTGAGAAATCCGGTGAAGGGACGGCGGACGTCCCATTGCCCGGCCAGGCCGGGAACCAGCGCCGGATCGTAGATCTGCAATTCCGGTACTCGCCGGCGCGCCAGCTCCGCGGCGATACTCGCCCGCGATGCCGGTAGCCCCAGCAGCCTGCGCAGATCGTTGAGATATCGCATGAATACGACGCGGCGCAGATTCTCCGCCACCGCCCAGGTCACGCGATTGATCGCGGCGGGCGGAGCCCACCCCGGCGGCAGTGCGCCCGGAAAGGGATACGCGTAGTTGGCCCGAGCGGGATAGTAGTGCAGGCTGACCAGCGGCACCTCCATCGCCTCGGCGACCGATGCGGCGCGGTCCTCGGTGACCGTACTGGCGACGATCAGATCGGCGCCGGCGCACACCTCGATGACCTCGCGGTTCATCCGATCCGCGTACTCGGCCATCTGCCGCGCGACCAGTTGCATCAGCCGCAGCGTATTGCCCGCGACCAGCGCCCGCTGCCCCTCCTCGGAACTGTAGAGCTGCTGCACGTCCGGCCCGCACGGCAGGGCGGTGAGACCGGCCGAGATGGTGAAATCGACCAGATTCGGCGGCGCGCCGAGCAACACGTCGTGTCCGCGGCGCCGCAGTTCGAGCCCCAGGGCCAGAACCGGCTGCACATCGCCGCGGGTGCCGGTCAGCGGAATGGCGATTTTCACCGCGTCACCGCCCGGTAGACAGTCGAAACCGGAAGTGTCATGTCGAGTTATCTCCCCTTTCGCCGTGAGCGCAACACTTTCGACCGAGAAACCCGATGAGGAAATATGGGCTCTCAGACAACCGGGCGCGTGGGTATCGTGCCGAGCGTGCACATCGCCATGTTCATGGACTATCACCCGACCACGCTCGGCGGCGTGCAAACCGCCGTCGCCGCACTGCGCCGCGGACTCGAGCGCGCCGGGCACCGGGTGACGGTGTTCGCCGCGCCGCTACCGGGCACACCCGCCGATCGGGACGCGGATGTGGTGGAACTCGCGCCGCTGGCGGGCGCGGTGGTGAACGGTTTCCCGATGGTGCTGCCCACCGCGCGCAACGCCGCACTCATCGACACCGCCTTCGCCGCCCGCGGACCGATCGACGTGGTGCACACCCACACCACCTACGGGGTCGCGATCGCCGGGATGAAAGCCGCACGGCGGCAACGTATTCCGCTGGTGCACACCGCACAGAGCCGGGACGACGCCTTCATCGAGAACACCTCGCCCGCACCGTACCTGTCGGCGCTGGCATTGCGCACCCTGCACGGCCGGTTCGTCGATCACCCCGCCGTCCCCGATCGCCCCGAGAGCCGCGCGGCGCGGCACGCCTGGCACACGATCGTGGGGCAGGCACAGCAGGCCGATCGGGTGATCGCGCCGACTCGGCATTTCGCGGATCTGCTACTCGGGCACGGGCTCACCCGGCCGGTGCGCGTGATCTCCAACGGAGTCGACGATGCCCTGATCGACAGCACCACGATCGACGCCGCCGCACTCGACGGCACTACCGATATCCACGGTCCGCTGCGGCTGATCTGGTGCGGGCGGCTGTCGGCGGAGAAACGCCTGCTCGAATCGATCGAGGCAGTCCGGCGGGTCACCGACTGCACCCTCGACATCTACGGCGAGGGCGAGTTGTCCGAACGCGCGATCGCCACCATCGCCGAATACAGCCTCGGCGACCGCGTCACCCTGCACGGCCGGGTGTCCCAGCAGCGCTGCCTCGATGCCCTGGCCACCGCCGATGCCCTGGTGTTCCCGTCCATGGGCTTCGACACCCAAGGCATGGTGCTGCTGGAAGCGGTAGCGATGGGCCTGCCCATCGTCTACTGCGATCCCGATCTCGCCGAATCCGTACCCGCCGGAGCCGGTCTGTGCGCCACCGATGCCTCGCCCGCGGCCCTCGCCGGAGCCATCGACACGCTGGCGGGCAACCGAACCCGGCTCGCGGCGCTGCGCACCGAGATGGCCTGCCACCGCGATTCCGTCCGGCAGTCCCGGACGATCGAGGCGATCACGGCGGTCTACCGGCAGGCCCGCGCCGATACCGACCCCGCACCGCATCCGGATGTCCCGCGGCAACTATCGGAGGTGCCGACCGCGCCCGGCGCGCTGCCGCTGATCGGCCACAGTCTGGCGGCCCTGCGTGACGCGCCCGGCTTCGTCACCTCGCTCGCGGACCTCGGCCCGATCGTGCGAATCCGCTTCGGCCGCAAGACCGGCTACGTGCTGACCACGCCGGAGCTGGTGCGCGAGGTCGGCCTCGGCGAGGCCGAACTGAATCGCGACGATCTGCGCGAGGCGATCGCCGATGTGGCGGGCGGTTCGGTCAATGTGCTGCGCGGTACCGAACACAAACTGCGCCGCCGGATGATCGCGCCCGCCCTGCGCCAGACCCGGCTGGCCGAATATACGGAAACGGCGGCGGAATTGGCCGATACCTGGTCGTCCGGCCTCCCGTCGGGCACCCGCGTGAATCTGATGGACGAGGCGCACGGCCTGATTCTCGACACCGTGTCCTCCACCCTGTTCACCGCCGAATTCAGCGATCCGGTCCGCCGCCGCATCCGCGACAATGTGCCGTGGCTGCTCGGCCAGGTCATTCTGCGTACCGCCCTGCCGCCGCAGATCCGACGGCTACGGCTGATCGCGAATGCGCGCTGGCAGCACAAGGCTCGCGCACTGCGTTCCGAGATCGGCGCCGCGGTCGCCGAATACCGCCGCCGCGACGAGGATTTCAACGATGTGGTGTCCGCGCTGATCCGCCACACCGATCCCGAGACCGGAGCGCGGCTGTCCGACGAGCACATCATCGACGAGGCCATTCTGATGCTGGCCGGCGGCGTGGGGTCGATGGCCTCGCTGACCGGCTGGCTCTGGCACGAGGTGATGCGACGTCCCGCGATCGCCGAACGGCTGTGCGCCGAACTCGACGACGTGGTGGGTCCCGGTCCGGTCCGGGCCGATCACCTCGGAAAACTCACCTACCTGAAACAGGTTGTCTCGGAGACACTTCGATTCTGGGGCCCCTGGATCAGCGCGGGCAATGCCTCCGGGCCCGTCGCCGTCGGCGGCCTCACCATTCCCGACGGCACCGCGATCATGTTCAGCCCCTATCTGGTCCAGCACGATAAGCGGCATTTCCCGAATCCGGAGTCCTTCGACCCGGACCGCTGGTCACCCGAGCGCGTGGAGGACATCGACAAGAAGGCCAATCTGTCCTTCGGTGTGGGACGCCGCCGCTGCCTCGGCGATCATTTCGCGCTGCTGGAGATCACCCTGGCCTCGGCGGCGCTGCTGGCCCGCTGGCATCCGGAACCTGATCCGGACTACGTTGTGCGCGCCTCGAACCGGGACTTCGTCCTGTCACCCTCGGCGATTCCGGTGACCCTGCGCCGCAGGTAGGACTAGCGACCGCGCAACAGCACACCACGCACGAACGCCGCCTGCCCGGAGTGCTGGATATCGTCGTCGACCACGCTGATCAACCGCACGGCCAGGGTGACCGGCGGATCCCAGCGGGTGTCGACGACGCGCGGCAGGTCGGCATCGGTGAGCCCACGAACGTAGTCGACCGTGCGCTCGTGGACGGCGTCGTAGTAGCCTACGAGCAGCTCGGCGGTGACACCGTCGAGTGCCGACACCGCGTCCGGGCCGTCACCGTAGCCGGTGGCCGCGTCGTCGAAGGGCAGATCGAAGCGGCGGGCCCACCCGCCGGTCGTCCACTCCTGTTCTGTTCCGGCGACATCGGCGACGTGGTCGTCCTGTACTCGGGTCAGATGCCAGATCAGCCAGGCGATGGAGTTGGCGCCGGGGTCGAGCCGGGCGGCCAGCTCCTGCGGGGTGAGCCCGGCGACCGCCCCGTGCACGTTCTCCTTGATTCGCCCGAAGGCATCCACTAGTAGATCAGCGCTCGTCATATTGATATACGAACATGCGTGCTTCCCGGATTCATCCCGGCGCGCGGAAGGGATTCCCGCCGGAGTTGATCATCGCCGGTATGTTCCGGGCGGCTCCTGCTACCCTGGTCGTCGGTCCGATAACGGACACCCGGGCCGAGCGGGGGCGAAGCCTCTTGTCCTGCAACCGATGTGAGGTGACGCTGTGCGGTCTTTCCGGCGGCGGAAACCTTCTTCGCGCTAGACGGTTCATTCTCTGGAGTCACATCTTTTGACCACACCACGTTCTGCATTCACAGTAGTTTCCGGCGGCCCTGTCACCTGCCCGGTTCAGCACATGGGATCCCCCGTCGACACCGACGGCCCCCGGATTCTGCTGGACACACCGGAATTCGCTGCCGATCCCCATGGCACCTACCGGGAGATGCGGCGACGCTATGGTTCGCTGGTACCGATCGAGCTGTCGCCCGGCGTACCGGCGACACTGGTCATCGGCTATCACACCGCGTTGCGAATCCTCAACGACCCGGAGCATTTCCCGGCCGACCCGCGTGCCTGGCAGGACACCGTTCCCGAGGACTGCCCGGTACGTCCGATGATGCAGTGGTACCCGAATGCGCTGCGCAATGCCGGAAATGTGCATCTGCGCTACCGGCAGGCCTACACCGCCGCCATCGACGGCATTGATCTGCACGCACTGCACGCCACGGTCGAGAAGATCGCCATCCCGCTGATCAACGACTTCTGTGAATCCGGTTCCGCGGATCTGGTGTCCCAGTACGCATTCCCGCTGGTCTTCGAGTCACTCAACCGTCTGGTCGGATGTTCGGCGGAGCTGGGACAGCGCGTCGCGACCGGTATGGCGGCGCTGTTCGACACCGTCAACGCCGCCTGGGGTATGGAACATCTGAGCCAGGCGCTGATGGAGTTGATCCAGTTGCGCAGGGCCAACCCCGGCGACGACGTCACCTCCCGGATGGCCCATCACCCGGCCAAGCTCACCGACGAGGAGATGCTCTACAACCTGATCAGCTTCTACGGCGCGGGAATCGAGCCGCAGCAGAATCTGATCTCCAACACGCTGTTGCTGATGATCAGCGATGAGCGGTTCGGCGGCGGCATGCTCGGCGGCGCCCTGTCCACTCGCGATGCGCTGGACGAGGTGCTGTTCAAGGACCCGCCGATGGCCAACTTCTCGATGAGCTATCCGCGCCAGCCCGTCCTCATCGACAATGCCTGGCTGCCGGCCCATCAGCCCGTGGTGATCAGCCTGTCGGCCTGCAACAGCGATCCGGTCATCGCCGGCGGCGACCGGACCGGCAATCGGTCGCATCTGGCCTGGAGTGCCGGTCCGCACGCCTGCCCGGCCCGGTCGGTGGCCTATCTGGTGGTGCAGGACGCCATCGACCAGCTACTCGACGCGCTGCCGGAGGTCCGCCTCGCGATCGATCCGAGCGAGATCAGCTGGCGCCCCGGGCCTTTCCACCGCGCCATGGCGGCGCTGCCGGTCGCCTTCCCCGCGTCACCTCCATTGAATCTGGTGTAAAAGGAGCCCTTCGATGACAGTCGAACCACTGGTACTCGACCTGACCGGTGCCGATATCCAGGCCGAGAACGAGCGGATCCGCGCCCGCGGCCCGGTAGCGCTGGTGGAACTACCGGGCGGGGTGCCGGCCTGGTCGATCACCGATGCGGTGGTGCTGAAGAGTCTGCTGTCGGATTCCCGGGTATCGAAGGATCCGCGTCAGCACTGGTCGGCTTATATGAACGGCGATATCAACGAATCGTGGCCGTTACAGCCGTGGGTGGCGGCGCAGAACATGTTCACCGCCTACGGTCCCGACCATCGGCGGCTGCGCAAGCTGGTCTCGCCGGCGTTCACCAACCGGCGCACCGCCGAGATGCGGCCGCGGATCGAGGCCATCGTCGAGGATCTGCTCGAACGCCTGAGCGCGACAGCTCCCGGTGAGATTGTCGACCTGCGCCCGAACTACGCCTATCCGGTGCCGATCCGGGTCATCAGCGAACTGCTGGGCGTACCCGAACATCTCGACGCGGATATCCACGCCTGCGTCGACGGCTTCTTCGACACCTCGTTCACGCCGGAGCAGGCGCAGGCCAACTTCATCGAAATGGGCCGTCTCATCGGCGAACTGGTGGCCTATCGGGGCGACAACCCCGGTGACGACATCACCAGCGTGCTGATCACCAACCGCGAAGAGGACGGTTCGCGGCTGTCGGAGACCGAGCTGATCGACACTCTGATGCTGGTGATCAACGCCGGCCACGAGACCACACAGAACCTCATCGACCAGGCCATCGTCGCGATGCTCACCCATCCGCAGCAACGTGCCGATGTCATCTCCGGCCGCGTGCCGTGGACCGAGCTGATCGAGGAGTCGCTGCGTCACCAGGCGCCGATCGCGCACCTTCCGCTGCGCTACGCGGTCGAGGACATCGAGGTCGGCGACACTCGCATTCCCAAGGGCGAGGCGATCCTCGCCTCCTACGCCGCCGCCAGCCGCGACCCGGGCCTGCACGGCGACACCACCGCCGATTTCGATGTGCACCGGAAGAACAAGGAGCACATCGCCTTCGGCCACGGCGCCCATCACTGCCTGGGCGCGCCTCTGGCCCGGATGGAAGCGGCCATCGCCCTGCCCGCGATCTTCGAACGTTTCCCGGATCTCCGCCTCGCGGTCGACCCGGCCGAACTGAAGCCGCTGGGCAGCTTCCTTTCCAACGGCCACAGCTCGATCCCGGTGTACCTGTAGAACGCTGTCGGGTCCGTGCCGCAGGGCGCGGACCCGCCTGATCATGGTTTCCAACCGCCGTCAGGGATGTTCATCGTGAACGCGCCGGCACTGAAACTCAGCCCGAAAGCCACCACGATTCCCTGTCCTGGATTCCGATATGTCGGCTCGGCCACCATCAGCGGAACCGAACAACCGAGCGTGTTGCCGTATTCGCGCAGCACCCGATACGACGACGCCACGCTCTCGCTCTCACGATCGACCCCGAAACGCTCACACAACGAGTCGATGATCCGCACGCTGCCGGTATGCATCAACAGCAGCGATGCCTCGCTCGGATCGGCGAGCCGGCACTGTTCGTCGGCAAGCAATCTGCCCACCGTTTCCTCGGCATAGAACCCGCCGCGAGGTGTGACATCCGGGCTGAGCGTATATAACCGGCGACCGTGCACCACGGGAATATCAGAGCCGCCGTCCGGCACCGTTCCCAATTCGGTATCCTCGGGTCGTTCATTGGTGAGATTGGCAACGGGGCCGAAAGACGGCCCGTCCCCATCGGCTCCGAAGATCATCGCGACCGAGGCATCCGCGAAAAGGAAGCCATGCAGCGCGTCGACCGTACTCTGCCGCTGATCAGGCGATATCTCCGAGAAATGAGAATAAAAATCGGGAAGTACCGGCGATAGTGGAGTGATCGCTTCGGTAAAGCTGACCAGTACCCGCTTACCGGGATTACAGCTCAGATACCAGCGAGCGGTCTCCACCACCTTGGCCATCGCCGAACATCCCATATATTCGATACTCAGATTGGCAACTGTACGGTCAATTTCCGGCATCCGGGCGATAAGGTCGCACACCAAACTCGGCAACAGCCGACCGGGAGAACTCGAAACACCAAGCACCAAACCGATGGATTCCGCTGAAATATTCGCCTGCGCCAGACATTTCCGGGCCGCGGTCACCGCCAAATCGGCGGTGGCGACATCGAGCTTCGGTTCCGCACCGGCGAACAGCACATCCGGATAGTTGGCGAGCACCGAATGACGTTTCTCCACGCCGACACCCGCCAGCATCGCAACAAGTTTGTCCGACAGGTGACCATGGGCCGCCCGTAGCAGTTCATCAGTGGTAAAGGCCGGGCGAGGCAGTTCGGCAACCGCTCCGATCAGCACGGGATCGATCACCGTGGGCGTAGACACAAGACACTCTCCTGTCGGATTCGAACGACCATCCGGCACGCCGTATGCAGCAAGGGCAACATCGCGGCGACGCAGGTCGAAACAGCATCACCTCAAACCGCAGAATTCGCAACTGCTTCCGATTGATAGCAATCGCACACAATTAACAACGTGCGTCCGCGATGAAAACTTTTGCACATTCCCAGACTTGGGAACAAACACATGACCAGCGGACATGCCATGATTCCAGCGAAGTACCGGCGAACACCGAGAAAACCGTTCCCGTGTCACGCCGACTTCGATATCGAATGTCCCAGAGTTAGGTTCGATGTGGATTTCTCACCACACAAAACTCCGTTCCGGAAAACATCGCATACCGTTCCACGTGATACCTCCGGCAGAAGTGCGCGCCCCGTGCGCGCCGGTCACCGATCATGAATGATTACGGTGTCGGCAGCTGGCCCCGCCGCCGAGCTCGGATCCGCCCCGACGCGGTCGCCCTACGCCAGGGCGAGCAGGGGTTGACCTACGCCGATTCGGCTGATGCGGTCGAGAATCTCGCCCGCACACTGGCCGAACGTGGAATCCGACACGGCGACCGCGTTGCCTATCTGGGCCGAAACCATATCTCGGCGTTCGTCGTCTTCTTCGCCACGACCCACCTCGGCGCGATCTTCGTTCCACTGAACACCCGGTTGACGGACGCGGAACTGGCCGCCCTGCTCCACGATTCGGCGCCGGATCTACTCTTCCACGACGCCGAACATCGATGGCTCGCCGACCTGTGCGCTCACGGTATTCCCCTCGCCGCGATCGAGGACATTCCGCTGAGCGGCGGTGGTCCGGCCATCGGGGAACCGGCCCCCGTTGGCTTGGACGACCCGGCCGTCATTCTCTACACCAGCGGGACCACCGGTCGGCCCAAGGGCGCGGTTCTCACTCACGGCAACCTCACCTTCAACACCGTCAATCAGCTCGCTCACGTCGATGTACTCGGCTCCGATACCGCCCTGTGCATCGCACCGCTGTTTCACGCGACCGGCCTCGGACTCGTATCGCTGCCGACGCTGTTCAAGGGCGGAACCGTCGAGGTGATCGACCGGTTCGAACCCGCCGCGGTGCTGACAGCGATCGCCGAGCGGGCCGTCACCTCCTTCTCGGCAGTGCCCACCATGCTCCAAATGCTCTGTGACCACCCAGATTTCGAACACACCGAGCTGAGTTCGCTGCGCTACGTGATCTACGGCGGATCGCCGGTTTCCGAACGGGTGGCGCAGGTGTGGCAGCACCGGGGCGTGGATATCCTGCTCGGCTACGGAATGACCGAGGCTTCGCCCGGGGTATGTCTTGCCACACCGGAGGGCGCCCCCGAGCGCCCCCTGTCGGCCGGTCCGCCACACTTTTTCACCGATGTCGCCATCGCCGGTGCGACGGACTCCGGGCACTCCGGAGAGGTATTGATCCGGGGCCCGCACCTCGCGAGCCGCTACTGGAACGACACCGCTGATATGCCACTCACGAACGACGGACGGTGGTTCCGCTCCGGCGATCTGGCCCGGTTCGACGACGCGGGCTGGATTCACATCATCGGCCGGATCAAGGACATGTTCATCTCCGGAGGCGAGAACGTTTATCCCGACGAGATCGAAGCCCGGATCAACGCATTGCCCGGCATCGTCGAGTGCGCCGTAGTGGGAGTCGCCGACGAGCGCTGGGGCGAGGTGGGCGCGGCCTACGTCGTCACCACGGATCACTCGACGATCGACGCAGCAGACTTGCGCACTGCCCTGCGCTCCGTACTCGCCGGATACAAGGTCCCCCACCACATGCGGTTCGTCGCCGAGCTGCCGAAGAACGCCACCGGCAAGGTGCTCAAACATCTGCTGCCCGGACTCGCATCCACCCCCTCAGATCAGGAGATCCACCCATGACCGCTCAACTCACCCCGGTCGGCACCTCCGCACCGGCCCGGATTCCGGGCCGCCTCACCACCGCGCTGCTGACGCGATCCGAGCGGCCCCTCGAGGTCGAGCTGGACTCGGCCGTCCGCGCGGATGTCACCGCCTGCCGCGAGTTCGTCGACCGACTGCTGAGCGACGGAACACAGATATACGGCAGTACTACGGGATTCGGCCCGCTGGTGGAGTACGCGGGGCGTGATGAGGCCGCCGATCAATGCGATAACATTCTGCACCACCTGACCGCCGGGCAAGGTCCTGATCTCCCACCGCGGGTAGTCCGAGCGGCAATGCTGGCGCGGCTGTGGTCCCTCGCACGAGCGCACTCGGGGGTCTCGGCGCCGGTGCTCGACGCGTTGGCCGCGGTTCTGCGCACAGACTTCGCACCGGCCGTTCCGCGGCTCGGTTCGCTCGGGGCGAGCGGCGATCTGGTCCCACTGGCATATGTGGCCGGTGCGCTGCGCGGTGACGGTTCCGCGTATGTGTCCGGCCGTCGACTCCCCGCTGCCGAGGCCCTGGCCATCGCTGGATTGTCACCGGTCGCGCTCGACGGCCGCGATGGTCTCGCCCTGGTCAACGGCACCTCGGTCACAGTGGCGGCCGCGGGATTGGGTCTCGAGTCGATCGGCCGCTCCCTTGCGGTGGCGATGACGCTGACAGCCGTGATGGCCGATATTCTCGGAAGCGATCCGGGATTCCTGTCCGCCGATCTGCTCGACGCATTCGGCCATCCGCAGGCCGGAGTGGTCGCGGCGCGCTTGCGCGAGCTGCTGGATGGGACCGTCCCGACCGGTACTCGTTCCCTGCAGGAGCCCTACAGCATTCGCTGCACGCCGCATCTGCTCGGCGCGGTCGCCGATTCGCTGCGGCACGCGGCCGAGGTCGTCGATCGCGATCTGAACGGCGTCAGCGACAATCCGCTCTTCTTCCCTGAGCACGGCACTGTGGTACACGGTGGCAACTTCTTCGGCCAGCCGGTCGCTTTCGCCGCCGATCTGCTCACCACGGCGACCGTACAGATGGGAAATCTCGCCGAACGGCAACTCGACCTGATGATCGACCCGCATCGCAACGGTGGCCTGCCTCCGATGCTGGCAACCGTGCCGGGTAAACAACACGGTGTCCAGGGCGTGCAGATCGCGGCCACTGCGACGCTGGCATTGATGCGCCGCGCGGCTATGCCGGCCTCCATGCAATCACTGCCCACCAACGGCCACAACCAGGATGTCGTCCCCTTCGGCACCCAAGCCGCACTCAACGCGCTCGATCTCGCCGAATCCATGCGCTGGCTGCACGGCTCACTGGCGGTCGCGCTGCGCCAGGCGGTACACGTCGGCGGGCGCCGGCCCACCGCACCGGGGTGTGCGCAGATCATCGACAGGCTGGTGGAGACCATCGCACCGATCGATCCGGATCGTCCCCTGGATGCCGATGTACGCACGGCCGCGACACTTCTCGACAGCATGGTGGAACCGCTCGGCACAGGTGAGCGGGCGTGAACCGGACCATCGCGCACGTCGCGATCATCGGAGCCGGAATCTCGGGTTCCTGGCTGGCCTACCGGCTGGCACAGCGAGGTCTGGAAACGGTACTGATCACCTGTACCGACACCGACACGCCGGCCGTATCTCTCGGCGCGGCCTCGGTGATGCATCGCGCACTGCTCGACTCGGTCGATTCCCCGAAGCTCGAGCAGGTACTGGCTGACGAGACCACCACCCGGCACCCGGGCTGGGAGCCGGTACTGCGGAAATATCTGCGGCGGGAATTCGACGAGCTGGCCGGGCTGGTGCCGTTCCAGACGTTGGAGACCATGCTCATCCCCGAGCATCCGGTCCCCTTTCCGCGACTGGGTGCCGGTGCGGAGGTACTCGCCGAACTGCATTCGCGCATTCGTGATCTGGGCGGGCGAATACTGACCGGACGCGTCACCGGCCTGCTGGTCGAAGACGGTGCGTGCCAAGGGTTCTCCTGGACCGGACCGCACGGCCCCGCGGTCCTCGACACCGGTGTCGTGGTTATCGCGAGCGGTGGGTATTCCGGTCTGCTGCCGAACTCACCGACATCTAATGCGGGTGTGCTGCTGGGCCTTTACGCGACGGCCGGCGGTGAGCTGACCAATCTCGAGTACTCTCAACGACACGCGCTGGGCGACCGCACAGCCGGACGGGTGCTGTATCCACCGGATCTGGCGGGGGCGCAGTTCTACCGCAACGGCACGCGCGCGACCTGGCTCGAGAATGCCTACGCCGCTCTCCCGGAGCAACGTCGGGACCTGGAGATCTTCCAGCAGTATTGGCGCAGCAATTCGCATGTGCCGCATACCCTCCGCCGCGGCGACGAGAACTACGCCCTCGGCCCGATCTACGGCCTGTCGATGGGAGGTATCGCCCATACCGACGGCGCGGGCAGTATCGCGGGTGTCTATACCACCGGTGAGGCACGCCACGATATCGCCGCCGACGCGATCATCGGCCGTCCGTGGGCCACCTATATCGCCTCGTCCGGAATGCTGGCCGATACGCTCGCCGACCTACCCGCACGCACGCCCGAATCCACGGATGCCACTGCGGCGCGGACGGATATCGAGGCGGGATTCATCGCGGACATCAAGCAGAGGTTGGCAGCGTTCGAGGACCTGCGTTACTCCGAGGAGTCGGCGACCGCGTTCGCCGACTGGTGCCGTAGCAACAGAAGTGAACGCGGGGCCGACGATGCCGGTCACCGGGCCCTGCTGGTCCTGGCCGAAGCGTACGCGCGCAGTACGATCCTGCGCCGGGAGAGCCGTGGCTACTTCTTCCGGCCGGACCATCCGACGGCGAATCCCGATCTGTCGCATCGCCGAACCGTCGTCCGGTACCTGGCCGGCGAGGATATCGTCGAGGTCGAACTCACCCGCGCCCCCACGGAGGTTCGAGCGGCCGCACCTTTCCAACGGCCACAGCTCGATCCCGGTGTACCTGGAGTTCCGAACCCGGGTCCGTGACTCCCGGCGCGAGCCCGGCCGACGATGTGACAGTCTGATGCGCGGACGGCATCGGCGGATCAGGGAGGTCGTGGCCCATGGGAAACTCACCGGTGCGCAATCTGTCGCATCCGTTGTCGACGACGAAAGTGTCGCTCTTCCCCGGTGATCCGCCGCCGCGTATCGAAACCGTCGGCACTCTCGCCGACGACGGCTTCCTGCTGCGCACCGTCACCGTCACCGAACACACCGGAACCCATTGGGGCGCACCGGCACACTTCACCGCCGGCGCCGCCGCGGCCGATCAGCTCGATGCCGAGGACTTCGTTCTGCCCGGGGTGGTGGTCGACATCGCCGAGCGGGCAGCGCGTGATCGCGACTGTCTGCTCACCGTCGAGGATCTGCTGGCGTGGCAGGATCGCCACGGCCCGTTCCCCGCCGAGGCCGCGGTCCTGCTGCACACCGGCTGGGACAAGTACTGGGGCACAAGCGATTTCGGCGGCGTGGACGCCCGTGGACTATTGCACCAGCCCGGCTTCTCGGTGGCGGCGGTGCAATGGTTGCTCGACCGGGGCGTGCTGGGCCGGCGCGGTGCGCTCGGCACCGACACCTTCGGTCCGGACGCCGGGATCGACGACACGTTCCGGGTGTCGAAGATGCTGTACCGCGAGCACCGCCTCAGTCTGGAGATACTCACCGGCCTCGCGGATCTTCCGGTCCGCGACTTCACCGTCGTGGTGGGCGGATTCATCGCCGAGCAGGGCTCCGGATCACCGGCGACGATCTACGCCCTGCTCGATCGCTGACCACATGTGTCAGCTGTCGCGTGCAGTGTCCGGACCGGCGACGACGCGCCACCGGCCTTCGTTCAGAAGCTGGGAACAGCCTTCGAGGGCGTGAGTCTGCTGGTTCCGAGCCAGTATTCGGGCAGTGCCATCGTCCGCAGGATCTCCGAGGCGGTCGAAAAGTCCTCGACTCGAGCCGCTTCCAGATACCGGCGGCTGAGATGGACATTGATGAAGCGATTCATCAGAGCCGCCCGGTCGGCCGTGACTGCTCCGGGTATGCCCGGCAGGGTGGCCGCCGCACCCGTCGCCACCTGGTTGATTCCCTCGATCACCGCCCGGCTCGGCGCAGCGAAGTAGCCGCGCAGCAATTCCCGCTCTGCCGCGTCGAAACTGCTGAACCGCAACTCGGGGTCGGCGAATCGACGGTTCGCCAGCCGATGCGCGGTGCGCTGGAACAAGGCGATATTGGCCGGTGTCCGACCGAGTTTGAGCACACCCATCGAGGCGATCGCCTGGCCCAGATGCTTATCGCCGTCCCACATGTTCGGCCCCCAGCTGGTGCGATAGTTGTAGGCGCGAATGGCATCGAGCCGTATCCGCTGGTTCGCGAAACCCGCACTGGTCAAGGCGGAGTCGAGGTCGCCCATACCGCCGCCCCGGTCGATCACCCGGTCCACCGCCACCGCGGCACCCATCGGGGTGTGCCCGTATTCGGCGGCGGCCGAACGCGCCGAGTCGATGATTTGCTCGCGCGTACGGTTGTAGTTCAGCAACCAGCCCCGGCGACCTGATTCCACCGCCAGACGCATATTTGCATTCTCCGCCTGCTGTCGCAGCCCCGATCGCGCGCTGAGCGGGGAACGCTTGCCTCCCATCAGATATTCGGTGAGCGGATTCGCGTTCACCGTATTCATCGCGGCCAGCGTGGTGAGCAGATGCTGCGAGCCTGCTCCGGGTCCGGTTCCGGCAGCAGTCGCGCCCGCGGTGGCCGGTGCGCCCGCGAGCATCGAGCCGATCTGCGCGACGGCCCGGTCACCACGGGCGGCCACATTGCGGCCGACTCGGCGCAGCAACACCACGCCGACCATCATCATCGCGCCACCGAGGACGATCACCTGGATACCGTGGCCCGACGTCTGCCGGAACAGGTCGTCGAGAACCAGTGCGTACACACCGAGGTAGATGGTGAAGGCCATCATCTTGCCCGCGGACACGAACGCGTCGACGACATTGCGCACCAGGAATGTCTGGGTCGGTCCGTAGACGAAACCGCCTGCGGCGAAACCGAATATCGCCATGAACGCGTGATAGATCGACTCCGCGGCCGCCAGCACGATCTTGCCCGAAAGGTAAACCCCGAACAGTAGTAGCACGGCCGCGAAGAGCAGCAAGAGCAATCCCGTGCACACCTGGCCGGCATTGGGGCTGCGCGATTTCGTATAGGCCGCGCTGTCGCCGCAGCGCTGCAACCCGGATGTCACCCGGTTGTCGCTGCCGGCCGCGACCCCTGCCGACCAGGCCGCCCGGCACGCAGGCGATTCGTCGACAACGTGGCCGAAGTTCCAGACCTGCAGCGGATGCCGGACGAAGTTGTCGGCGAGAGTGCTTTCCAGAGAGGTGATCAGCGCACGGGGATCCGGATTCGCGTCACCGTTCAACCCGGCCGCCACCGCGACCCCGACATCGCGGCCATGGGCGAGCAGCCCGTGCGGGGACAGCACATCGGCCATGGGATCGGCGAGATATCCGACGCCGAATATCGCGACCCCGACCATGGTTACGACTTGGAGGGTCGCTTTGCCGAACCAGCCGCGCAGCACGAACCATGCGACGCAGAGGGCGCCGACAGCAGCTGCGATGGCGATCACGAGCGGTGTGCCGATCTGCCCGGAGAGAGCGCGCGCCACTCCGCTCAGCGGTGCCGAGACCAGTTCGAGCCAGCGAAAACTCAGCCCATATCCGATCAACCAGATGGCCGTGACGCCGATCGCCATGAAGCCGGCGAATTCCAGATCCAGCACGGTCGCCATCGCCGTATTGCCAGGATGGAGCAGACCGCCGTGATCGGTGACGAAGACATAGTCCGATACCGCGACCCCCGCCGAATCACGCACATTCATCCAGCCGATGGCATTGATCGTGGAGGTGCCGGCGGCATCGGTGCGCGACTGCGCCGTCGCGATCGCCCCCACGGCGATCGGCAGGCCGAACACGGCGAGCGCGATCAGCGACACTCGGGTGCCGATCCGTCGTAAATGATTGGCGCGCAACCATATTCCCGCACGTCGAACAGTTGCCGCAGGTCGCCATCGGGCGTAGTCCCAGAATTCCCACGCCGACCGCCACGCTTGCGCCGAGGCCGGCATCTCCGTATCCGACGCACCACTCCGCCCGCAAGCCATGCCCAACAAACGATCATCCCGTCTAATCCTTGCGAAGGCGGCTCGCAACTACGTGCCGATGCCCGCCACTCGCAGATACCAGAATCGGCAGACGTCGCCGGCGCCGATGATCATGCGATCGTACGAATGCCGATCGACGCCGTAACCTGTTGTGCTCGAGCAGATTCTGTCGCGAGCCGATCAGCCGGATCCGAGTGCTGCGCCTGCTCACCCGGCCTAGACGACAGCCGGGCGATTGCAGACAGCCTGATTGAAATTCGGCCTCGGCAGCTCGATCACGACGAAGACACAGCAAGAGTGTCGTCGCGGCCCTGTCGACGATGCCGGGAGCAGCGCGACACAACCGGATCGAATGTCGGCCGCCGTTACATTCAGCAAGTGGGACAATCCAATCCGTGGCAGCAGAACCGGATCCGCCACCGAGAGGCGGTGACGCGGCCACAGCCATCGGATACCACGGCACCGCGCACGCGGTTCCCGTTGACGCTGAGCGGAACCCTGGGGTATCTCTGTGGGGGGATCGGAAGCCTGGTCGTCTTCGCCCTCTTGTTCCAGCCTTGGCTCACCGCAAAAGGATGGGATGGCCAAGCACAAGCCAACGCGTTCGGCCGGATTCACGCCGCCACCACCTATTTGAACGTCTGGTCGAAGTCCGGGCCTCAATTAGCGCACCTCACCAGCGTCTGGGCACCGCTGATCGTCGTCGCCGTCGCGCTGACCGTTTCCACCGTCCTGCTGATCATGCGTGGCGCCGCGACCGGGACGGTTCATGCTGCTGCCGCTATATCGACTGTGGCCGTTGCCTTTTCAGTCGTCTGCGATGTGATCTACCTCCAAAGCAAAGGATCCGAGCTGAAGGCGATGGTCGGCCTCGGCGGAGACCTGGGAAGCCAAGCGGGGCTCGTATTTCGCGCCCTCTCGGGAAAAGGTAGGTATCCGATGCCGGGCAGTACAGTCGATTCCTACGCCAACCCGGACTCACCAGTTGGGCGCTACTCGCATGCGTCATTTCGATCCTCTCGGCCGCGGCAGTGCTCGTCCAGTGGAGCCATGGCCGCAAAACCGCAGCCAGCCCCTCGATAGCGCCCAAGACATAGTTTCCCTTGCGGCCATCGACACCGCCTATAGTCGGGCGATGGAGCTGCGCCACATCAAGTATCTGCTCGCGGTGGCCGACCACGGCAACTTCACCCGCGCGGCCGAGTCGCTGCACATTTCGCAGCCGACCCTGTCCCAGCAGATCAAACAGCTCGAGCGCACGATGGGCGTGGAACTGCTCGACCGGTCCGGCCGTACCGTACGGCTCACCGATGCCGGGAACGCCTATGCCCGGCACGCCCGGCTCGCACTGCGCGATCTCGACGCCGCCGAGCGTGCGGTCAACGATGTGCAGGACCTGAGCCGGGGACATCTGCGGATCGCGATGACGCCCACCTTCACCGCGTACCTGATCGGGCCGCTGGTGCATCGATTCCGCAGCGAACATCCGGGCATCACCCTGACCGTGCGGGAGACCACGCAGGATCGAATCGAGGCCGATCTGGCAGCGGACCGGCTCGACCTCGGTATCGCCTTCGCCGGCGCACATGCCGCGGGGATCGAGCACACAGCGCTGTTCACCGAGCAACTCAGCTTGGTCGTCGGCCCGGACCACCCGTTGACCGCGACAACGGCCGCGTTGCCGGTGACCGAACTCGCCGGACAGCCGCTTGGCCTGCTCAGCGCGGACTTCGCGACCCGCCTGCACATCGATCGGTATTTCGACGACAGCGCCGTGAGCCCGGCGATCGCGATCGAGGCCAATTCGATCAGCGCTCTCCTGGAATTCGTCCGCCGCGGCACCCTGGCCACCGTGCTGCCCGATGCGATCACGCGGGCACACCCCGATCTGCGGCCGGTACCGCTGGACCCGCCCCTGCCCATCCGCACGGTGGAACTGCTGCGCCGCCACCGCGCCTACCACTCGGCCGCGGCGCGGGCCTGCATCGCGGTCCTGCGCGCGGTCGCAGAAGACTATTGAGTAAATCTATCGTTACCATCAAAGACAAATATTGGACGCTATAGCTACTGGTTGTGCAGGCTGGATTCGTCGACGCCGAGAACGTCCCGCCGGAGCCCCCACTGCCCCGGCGAATCCGAAGAAAGGGAGCACACCCCATGGTCCATGCACAATTCGACCCCACTGCTCGTCAGGCACTCGCCGCGGCCGCCGTCGAGGCGAAGATCGACAAGGATCTGACCTGAGAGCAGATCGCCGAAACCGCGGGCTATTCCACGACTTTCGTCACCGCGGCGATTCTGGGCCAGCATCCGCTGCCGGAGAAGTCCGCGCACTCCGTCGCCGACCTGCTCGGTCTCGGCGAGGAGGCCGCGACGCTGCTGCAGACCATCCCGACCCGCGGATTGATCCCGGGTGGCGTCCCGACCGATCCGACCATCTACCGGTTCTACGAGATGTTGCAGGTGTACGGAACCACGCTGAAGGCACTGGTCCACGAGCAGTTCGGCGACGGCATCATCAGCGCGATCAACTTCAGACTCGATGTACGCAAGGTGCCCGATCCGGAAGGCGGTGAGCGTGCCGTGATCACCCTGAACGGCAAATACCTGCCCACCGAGCCGTTCTGATTCGCTATCCATAAGGAGCACAATGGATTTCGCACAGCACACCATCGATCTCGCGCGCCGCAACGTCGAGGAGGGCGGCCGGCCGTTCGCGACGGTTGTCGTGCGGGACGGCGAAATTCTCGCCGAGAGTCCGAATCTGGTGGCGCAGACCAGCGATCCCACCGCACACGCCGAGATACTCGCGATCCGCGAGGCGTGCACGAAACTCGGCACCGAGCACCTCGGCGACGCCACGATCTACATTCCGGCGCTGCCGTGCCTGGGGGCGTTGTACTACTGCTCCCCCGCCGAGGTGGTGTTCCTGACCACCCGTGAGGCCTACGCACCGCATTACGTCGATGATCGCAAGTACTTCGAACTCGAGACCTTCTACGGCGAGTTCGCCAAGCCGTGGGATCAGCGCCGCTTACCGATGCGTCACGACGCCCGCGCCGACGCCGTCGACGTCTACCGCCGCTGGCAGGAACGCAACAACGGTGAGCGTCGCGTGGCGGGAGCGCCGACCGCCGAGTAGACACGCGGGATCCGGCCGGCCCGATCGGTCAAGTGACGCACATCACATTGAACGGTGTCATGTTGGAGCCGCCGGCGGTGTCTCGGGGGTATGACCGAACTCAACACCCGTCAGCACATCGTCGTCATCGGCGGCGGTTACTCCGGGACCGTCGCGGCCAACCGGCTGCGCAAGTGCCCCGATGCCGACATCACACTCGTCAATCCCCGCCCGCACTTCGTCGACCGGATCCGGCTGCACCAATTCGTGGCCGGAACCGGCGAGGCGACCATCAATTACGGCACACTGCTGGGCGAGGGGATTCGACTCGTCGTCGACAGCGCGACCCGGATCGACAGTGCCGGCCGCACGGTGGCACTGGCCTCGGGCGGTGTCGTGGACTACGACCATCTCGTGTACGCGGTCGGCAGCGGCGCCGCGGTGCCTTCGGTAACCGGTGCGGCCGAGTTCGCCTATGCCATAGCCGAATTCGAGCACGCCCAACGACTCCGCACCGACCTGGAAGCACTCGCATCGGATGCCCCGATCGTCGTGGTCGGCGGTGGGCCGACCGGTATCGAGACCGCCGCCGAACTGGCCGGACAAGGTCGCACCGTCACTCTGGTCTGCGGCGGCATCCTGATGCCGTCACTGAGCGAGCCCGGTCGCCGATACGTCGCGAAATGGTTGTCGGGTCATGGTGTCACCGTCATCGAGAGCCACAAGGTCGCCGAGGTGCGATCCGGTGCGGTGGTCTTCGCCGACGGGACCGTCCACCCCAGCGCCCTCACCGTCTGGACCACCGGCTTCGATGTCCCCCAACTGGCCGCCGGAAGCGGTCTGCGGACCGACGCACTGGGACGTCTGCTCACCGACGAGACCCTGACCAGCATCGATGATGTCCGCATTGTCGCCACCGGCGATGCCGCCGCCCCCTCGGGAGTACCGCTGCGGATGAGCTCGCAGGCGGCCGGCGCACTCGGCGCACGAGCCGCCGACACCGTGCTCAGCCATATCGCGGGCACCGAGGCGGCGGTCATCGACCTGGCTCTGACCGGAACGTGCGTCAGCCTCGGCCGCCGGATCGGCATCCGGCAGCTCGCCCACAAGGACGACAATGCGATGAACCTCTATATCGGCGGCCGGATAGGTGCCAGAATCAAGGAGGTGACCTGCAGGATCGGAGTCGGCAAGATCCGCCGCGAGGCCCGCAAACCGGGTTCGCTGTTCTGGCCCAAGGGCGGACCGCGGCCCGCACCCACCACTCCGGTGCCTTCCGCATGACCACCGACGAACACGCCGAACGATTCACCGTGTTGCGGCCCCTGCTGTTCACGATCGTCTACGAAATCCTCGGCTCGGCAACCGATTCCGACGACGTCCTGCAGGACAGCTATCTGCGCTGGGCGGCAGTGGATCTCGCGACCGTTCGCGACACCAAGTCGTATCTGGCGCGCCTGGTGACCCGTCAGGCACTCAACACCCTGCGAGCCGGGGCGCGCCGGCGCGAGGACTACATCGGCCCCTGGCTACCCGAACCGCTGCTACTGGACGAGCGCGATCCGGCGGCCGATCTGGTACTCGCCGAATCGGTCTCGATGGCGATGCTGGTGTTGCTGGAAACCCTCACCCCCGACGAGCGGGCGGTATTCGTCTTGCGCGAGGTCTTCGGATTCGACTACGAAGAGGTCGCCGCCGCAGTGGGCAAATTGATCACGGCGGTGCGGCAGGTGGCCCATCGAGCCCGCGAACATGTCCAGGCCCGGCGACAGCGTTTCGCACCCGCGGACGCGGCCACGGTGGAACGGATCACCGGGCAGTTCATGTCCGCGGTGAGCACCGGCGACACTCAGGGCCTGCTCGGCCTGCTCGCACCGAACGCCACGTGGACCGCGGACAGCGGCGGCAAGGCCGTCGCGATACGCCGGCCGGTGGTGGGTGCCGAACGGGTGGCGCACTATCTGGTGACTTTGTTCAACAAACTGGGCAGCACATCGGATCTGCGAATCGAAACGGTCAACTGCAACCACACTCCCGCGCTGGCCGTGCACCGTGACGGCCGGTTGGAGAGCATCTATCTGATCGAGATCGCCGACGGCAGGATCGCCAACTTCTACGCCATCCGGAACCCGGACAAGCTACTCGCGGCGACCGTGCCGCACCGGATCAGCCGCTGACGACTACCACCCGGTTGTCACCGCGACCTGCCCCAACGAAAAAAGCTTCGCACCGTTGCCGGTGCGAAGCTTTTTCCAAGTCACGCTTGATCAGATGGCGCGGACATCCACGGCCTGCGGGCCCTTCTGGCCCTGCTCCACCGTGAACTCGACACGCTGACCCTCATCGAGGGATTTGTAACCCGAGCCGCTCACGGCCGAGTAATGCACGAAGACGTCCGGGCCGCCTTCGTCCTGAGCGATGAAGCCGAAGCCCTTTTCACCGTTGAACCACTTCACACTGCCTTGTGCCATGCTGTAAACAACTTCTTTTCTGTAGTGAGCCGGACAAATTCTAGGTTAAGAAGCCCGTCCTCGCCCTCTACTATGCCACGACCTTCGGTGATCGCGCATCACAGGGGGCGCGTGACGTAGAACTCAGCTATCGCTACGACAATTCGCCCGCCCTCCGCGGAGACGCCGAACCCCGGCGCCGCATCCGCTCGGGCCGAGCCCGGAGTCAGCGACTGCACGTCTACAAGCGATTCGACTACCCTGCCGCCGCACCGCGCGGATGCAGCACGGCATCCAACTGCTTGCGAAGGTCGCGATCGATGGAAGCCGTTGTCCGCCAACGATGACGGGGCGATACCGTGGGGTCGCGACCCGAAGACACCGCAAATACACGTGAGTCTCGATCTGCCGAATGCCGAACCGAACGAAAAACGGCCCCGGAACCGTGGTTCCGGGGCCGTTTCCCCTAGTAGCGGGGACAGGATTTGAACCTGCGACCTCTGGGTTATGAGCCCAGCGAGCTACCGAGCTGCTCCACCCCGCGTCGGTAAGACCAACCCTACGGCAACGGGGCCGGATCACCAAAACGGCCGATCTGCGGCGCGAATGCCCAGGTGGCCGGGGTGGTGCGATTGCCGGGTCGTAGCCTGACCGGTATGCGCGCACTGGCATTCTCCCTGTGGGCCTCGGTGGTGTTCGTGGTGATGGCGCTGGCGTGGGGGCTGGCGGCCGGGTCGCAGATGATCGTGTTCGACGGGCTGTATTCACTTGTCAGTGTCGGCCTTTCGGCGATTTCGGTGGCCGCGCAGCGGACCGTGGCCAAGGGACCCGATGCGGCGTACCCATGGGGCCGCGAGACATGGGAGCCGGTCGCGATCGTGGTCAAGGCCACCGCACTCGGCGGACTCTGTGTCTACGGGTCGGTGAATGCCGTGCGCGAGATTCTGCACGGCGGCCGGGCGGTGTCGGCGGAGTCGGCGCTGATGTACGCGATCACGGCGTCACTGCTCAGCATCGTGGTCGCGCTGGTCCTGTTCCGCGCTGCCCGATCCGGCTCCGGATTGGTGCGTGCCGAAGCCGCCGAATGGGCCGGGGACGCGGCGTTGAGTCTGGTCACATTGGCCGGATTCGCCGTGGCGGTCGCGCTGGTCCGGACCGGCAACGAGGTGCCGGCGCGCTATGTGGACCCGGCGTTGGTGATCATCGTGTCGATGATCTATCTGTGGATACCCATTCGCCTGTTCCGCGGGGCGTTCCGCGAAATTCTCACCATGGCCGCACCGGCCGCGGTCGTATCGCAGGTACAGCGGTTGTGCGAGGAGATCCGGGTCGAGCAGGGATTCGATGAGTCGCTGGTACGAGCCGGCACCGTCGGCAGTCGCCTCGACCTCGAATTCGCGTTCGTCCTGAGGCCGGACAGCTCACACCGGGATGTGGATTTCTTCGACGACATCCGCGCCGAGATCGAACAGCGCCTGACCGCGCTGGGCTACCACCACTCGACATCGGTCATCTTCACCGCACAGCGCCGGTGGGTGCAGTGGGCGGGATGAAGCGATTCTCGATGGACTTCACCAGCGCGGTCAGGGTCGCGTTCACCGGTGCCTCGAGGCCGAGCCGCTCGGCCTGCCGGGAAACCGTCCCGTTGATGACGTCGATTTCGCTGACCCGCCGCATTTCGTGATCGAGCAGGGCCGATGGCTTGGCAGCGGGCATCCGGGCACCGAATGCGCGGACGTGTTCGACCGGATCCACCACCGTTATCGCGATTCCGGCCGCACGGGCGATGGTCCACGCCTCGGTGGCGGCCGCTCGGCTGACCGGCCCCATCTGCGGGTCGTCCATGACCTCACCGACGGTCATTCCGGTCAATGCGCACGGCGCGCTGTAGGCGACGTTGCAGATCAGTTTCTCCCACTGCATCGCGGCGATGTCGGCGACCGCGGCCGCGTCGAATCCGGCGGCGCGCCAGACGATTGCGATGTCCTCGGCGGCCGAATGATCGAGAGTGGAATAGGCGCCGAACCGCATCGCGCTCATGGCGTTGTGGTGTACGTGGGCCGGCCCGCGACGCGAGGCGCCGAAACCGCTCGCGATGCCCACCGCGACGCGTTGGGGCCCCACGATCTCGGCCACCGTATCCGCCGATCCGAGACCGTTCTGGATCGTCAATACGGCGGTGGCGTCGCCGAGCAGCGGCAACGCGGTTCTCGCGGCGACGGCCACATCGGCGGCCTTGACGGCGAGTACGACGAGATCCATCTCCTCCACGGGATCCACAGCGGCACGCAGGGCGACCACCACATCGGACTCGGGCCCGGTGATCCGCATACCGTCCCGGGAGATCCGGTCGGCGGACTCCTGCCCGCGCACGACGGCCAGGACGTCGTTGCCGGCGGCGGCGAGCTTACCGGCGTAGATCGATCCCATTGCGCCACAACCGACTATCGCGATCTTCATGTGCACGTCCTCACGCCAGCAGTTCGGTGATGAGATCGGCCAGGCCGGACTTCTGTTCCAAACCGAAGCCCGGAGCATCCGACGGCGCGATCCGCCCGTCGGCGAGAACGCATTGCTCGCTGTAGCCGCCGAAGGGTTGGAAGACACCCGGATAGGACTCACAACCGCCGAGTCCCAAGCCGACCACGATATGCAGGTTGAGCAGGTGGCCGCCGTGCGGAAACGCGAATGTCCGGTCGAAGCCATGGGTTTCGAGGACGTCGAGCATGCGCGCGTACTCGGTCAGTCCATAGCTGAGTCCGGCATCCATCTGGAAGACGTCGTGGCGCCGGCGCATACCGCCGAAACGCACCAGGTTTGTCACGTCCTGGACGGAGAACAGATTCTCGCCGGTCGCGACCGGACCCGCATAACCGTCCGTGAGCTGTCGGTTCAGGTCGAAATCCAGAGGATCACCCGCCTCCTCGTACCAGCGCAGCCCGTAGGGGCTCAGTGCCTTGCCCCAATCGGTGGCGGCGGACAGATCGAACCGGCCGTTCGCGTCGACCGCGACCCGATCCGCGGCGCCGGCGATATCGATGACGGCCTCGATCCGCGCGAGGTCCTCGGCCAGCGGCGCGCCGCCGATCTTCATCTTGTACGCGTCGTAACCCATCTCGCGGTATCCGCGCATCTCCTCGCGCAGTCGCGGGATGCCACCATCCGGGTAGTAGTAACCACCGGCGGCGTATACGGGCACCCCGCCGGTGATCGGTTCGCGCCCGAAATACCTTGCGATGCGGACATAAGCGGGTTCGTCGTCGAGTTTGGCGTTCAGATCCCAGCACGCGAGTTCCAGCGCACTCGCCGCGGCGGCACGGTCACCGTGGCCACCGGGCTTCTCGTCCCGCATCGCGGCCCGCAGCACCTCGGCCGGATCGATCCGATTCTGCTCGTCGAGCAGCGAATCCGGTCGCGCCGCAAGGACTCGCGGAATCATCCGGTCACGCAGTATCCCGCTCTGCGCGAAGCGGCCGATCGAGTTGAACGCCACCCCGGTCACGGGTTTGCCGTCGCGAATCACGTCGGAGACCACGGCGACCAGCGAAACCGTGTGGCCGGAGAAGTTCACCAGTGCGTTGGCGACGTTGCCGCGCAACGGGATCGGGGTCTCCACGATCGCGGTGATGCGCATCGGCATTGCTCCTTTTCCGGAGAGTGGGCGGGGTGGCCCCGCATTCGGGTCGGTGTGGTGCCGGTTTACGGTTTCGTCCCGGCGAGACTATCGGGCTTGTATCTGCGCAGATCCGCACTGGCCGCCGAGTCCAGATACTCGTCGATGCGAGTGATCCGTCCGCCCGAGACGGTCACGAAAAAGCAGGCCCGCACGGTAATTTCCTCACCGCCGGGACAGCGACCGCGCAGGACGTGACGTTGCACGTAGCCGTCGTGGGCAGGCATGCGGACGACCTGCTCGTAACGCATATCCTGCAGGGTCGCGGAGAGCCAGGACAGCGTCGCGAGGTTCTGCGCGACAGTCATTTCCAGGCCGTCGCTGTTGTGCCAGATGATCGCGTCCGGGGCATAGATGTGGCGCGCGATCTCGTCGATATCACCCCGCTCGACCGCCGTGATGAAATCCGCGGCCAGCCGCTCCAGTGCCGGGTCGAGCTGATCAGTGGTGGTCAGTGTCGATAACTCGCTCGCAAGCTCGCCGGGTGTCGATAACTCGCTCGCAAGCTCGCCGGGTGTCGATAACTCGCTCGTAGGCTCGCTCATGCGAACCGCTTGTCGATCCACGCGGTCATCAGATCCGCGAGTTCGGTACGGGCACCGGATGGTTCGAGGAAGTAGTGGTCCGCGTGCAGATCGTGGCGCTCTTTGTCGGTGGCGGCCAGACCGTCGAAGATGGCGGCGGCGTCACTGGGGAAGACCCCGGTGTCGGCGTCGGCGTTGACCACCAGCGACGGCACCACGATGCGGGCCAGATGCGGCTGCGCGCGGGTCTGGGAATCGTCGAGGCTCCACAGGCTCAGCCAGGTGCGCAAGGTCGACGCGGCGGCAATGCCGTATACGGAGCGGTTGGCCCGCACCGGCTTGCCCGCGTAGCAGCTGTTGGGCCGGCGGCGAGTCGGCTCGAGCGTCGGGTCGACCGTCCGGGGGTCGGCCCAGGTGCGGAATACGCTGAACGGCCGGTCGTGATATCCGCCCTCGGTCAGTCGCGCCAGCTCGTCCTTGACCCACGCGGTGATGCGCCGGTTGCGCGCGGCCTGCGCGGCCCGGTAGCGGGCGACGAATTCCACGCTGTACGGCGGTTCGTTGTGCGGCTCGAAAAGGTCCAGGGACGGATCGGTTTTCAGCGGATCGTTCTCGTCGACGACCGCGCCGTCCATCCACGCGGTCAGCACATCGGGCCTCCCCAGATGCGCGGCGACGGAGACGTAGGCGTCGCCGGCGGGCAGTTCCTCGACGCCGGCGGCCAGACGCATGCCCTGCAGCGGAGTCACATTCGGCTCGACCGCCTGCGACTGATACGCCGCCATCAGCGACCCGCCGCCGGAATTGCCCAGCAGCACAACGGTCTCCACCCCGGCGACTTCACGCAGCCAGCGAACACCGACGCCGATGTCGACCAGTGCGTGATCGAGCAGGAAGTGGTTCTCGTCCCCCCGGAAGCGAGTGTTCCAGCCGAGGAAGCCGATTCCGCGCTCGGCGAGATATTCGGCGAGATAGTGCTCGGAGAAATTGATCTGATAATGGGTGGCGATCACCGCCACCTTGGGGGATTTACCCGCCGGGGTGTGGTAGACGCCCTGACACGGGTGACCGCCCGCACCGGCCCGCCCGACTACCGGGGAGGGAAGTCCGATGAATGTCTTGTCGATCGCCATTGGTCGCTCCTGCTGTGATGGTGAAAGGTGTACTCGCGGACGGCTATCCGACCCTGCGGCCGCCGGACGGCCAATAACGGTCGCGCAGCACCCGTTTGAGGATCTTGCCGCTCGGATTGCGGGGCAGATCGTCTACGACGTCGACCGTGGTCGGGCACTTGTAGTGGGCCAGCTGCCCGCGGCAGTACTCGATGATCTGCCCGGCCTCCAGCGCCGCGCCGGGGCGCGCCACCACTACCGCCTTGACCGTCTCGCCCCACTTCTCGTGCGGCACACCGACTACCGCGGCGTCGGCGACGTCCGGATGTTCCATGAGGGCGTTCTCGACCTCGGCGGGATAGATGTTCTCCGCACCCGACACGATCATGTCCTTGACCCGGTCGGTGATGTAGAGGTAGCCGTCGTCGTCGAAGTAACCGGCATCGCCGGTGCGCAACCAGCCGTCCTCGGTGACGGCCGCCGCCTGTTCGGCGGGCCGGTTGCGGTAACCGGTCATGAGCAGATCGCTGCGGGTCCACACCTCCCCGACCTGACCGGACGGCAGCCGCTCGGCCGCGACCGGGTCGAATACGGCGACCTCCACACCATCGACGGGCCGCCCGGCGGAGGTCAATCTGCGCACCGGAGCGTCTGCCGTGTGGTCTGACGGCCACAGGAAGGTGATGGGCCCGTTGCTCTCGGTCATGCCGTAGGACTGGGTGAGCTCGCAGCCGAACACCTCGCGGGCCTCCGCGAGCACCGTCGTCGAGATGGGCGAGCCGCCGTAGATGATCATCTTCAGGTGCGAGTAGTCGACCTCGGATGCCACGGAGTCCCGCGCCAGCATCTGCAGCACCGCCGGCACCACGAGTGCGTGTGTGACGCAATGGGTTTCGAAGAGCCGGAGCACGTCGGCGGGCACGACCTCGTTCACATACAGCGCGTGCGCGCCGCGGGCGAGACACAGGAACAGCCAGCCGCTGCCGGACAGGTGGAAGGTCGGGGCGGGCACGAACACCACATCGTCGGGCCCGATGGTCCACGGCGCGGTCTTGGCCAGGTTGGCGCTCACGCTGCGGTTGGCCAGCTGGACGCCCTTCGGTCGCCCGGTGGTGCCCGAGGTGTAGAAGAGGAAGGCGATATCCTCCGGCTCCGGCTCACCGCCGGGGTCCTCGGCGCTCTGCTCATCGAGCCAGGCCCGCAGCGGCGTGGCGGCCCCGTCGACGACGAGGCAGTCGCCGTCGCCGGGCTCACCTGCGGGCAAACCGAGCAGCGGCAGCAACCGCGGTTCGCACACGATGGCCGCGGGTTCGGCATCGGCGAGGATCTCCGCCATCTCCGGCCGGGCCAGACGCCAGTTCAGCGGCGCCCCCGCCGCCCGCACCTTCGAGGCGCCGACCAGCGCGGTAGCCCAGGTTCGGGTGTCGCGGCCGAGAAAGGCCACCCGGTCCCCCGCCCCGACACCGAGCCCGCGCAGCCCGTTGGCGAATTGTGAAGTCAGCTCGTCGAGTTCGCGATAGGTCAGCGTTCCTCGGCCGCCCACCGTGATCGCGGTCGCGTGCGGGCGAACCCGCGACCAGTGCCGCACCATATGTGCCAGTGACGCATCGACCTTCATCGGACTCCTGTGTTTCCGCGGGACACCCGCACCCGGTCGCACCGACGAGAGAGCTTCGCATTGCGTCTCATCAGTACTCCTGACGCCGGGTTCGGATGTCCGCTCCAGGACTGCGCTGTCCATCCGCCCGAAAATGTAAATCTGATGTCACAATCATGTCTGAGGAATTCGCAACTGGCAAGACCCGATCTGAATCGATCAGATCGGGTCGGCGGGCTTCCAGTAGATGGCGCGGTTCCGGCGAGTCGAAGTCGGCCGGGCGGCGGATCAGGCTCCGTACATCTTCGCGACCTCGGCGGCGATCTCGTCGGCCGGGACTTCGCGGGTGTGCTTGTACACACCCCAGCGGTGACCGTAGGGATCGATGAATTGCCCGGCCCGGTCACCGTAGAAGGTGTCCGACAGCGGATGGAATTCGGTCGCACCGGCTCCGAGAGCGCGTTCGAAGGTGGCGTCCACGTCGTCGGTTTCAACCTGCAACGCCAGGTAGTGGCCGCCCAGGGTCGACGGGGACACGATCCCCATATCCGGATGCTCGTCGGCGAGGTGGACTTCGGTGTCGCCGATGCGCAGCCCGATCGCCAGAACACCGCCACCGGGCAACGGAATTCGGCTGATCTCCACTGCACCGAAGACCTCGCGATACCACGACGCGGCCTCGATGGCATTGTCGACGACGAGATGGGGAGAGATTGTGGGCATGATTTCATCTCCGGTAGTTCTGACTTGTTGTGTCACGGGCGGGTATTCGTCAGATCCGAGACCGCGCGACAACGTTCCGATCGACCGGGCCGTATACGAACTCGCGCGACATCTCGATGAAGTCCTGCGGAAAGCCGAGATCGAAGTCCGAGGCTTCGTCGAGCCGCTGCACAGCCTCGGCCGGCAGTCGCAGGTCGAAAGCCCCGAGACTGTCGACCAGCTGGTCGAAGGTCCGGGAACCGAGGATCGGATGCACCCAAGCGTGCCGGGCTCGGGTCCATGCCAGGGCAACCTGCGATGAACTGACGCCGAGATCATCGGCTACGGAGTCGACGGCACCGGCGATCGCCAGGTCGCGTTCGGAGATGGCGTCGCGGCTGATGCGTGATCCGGCGGTAGCGGCGGTCCGGGTGAACTTGCCCGACAGTATGCCCCGAGCCAGTGGCGCCCAGGCGGCGACGGACATCTGCAATGCGTCGGCCATCGGCAGCAACTCGCGCTCGATATCGCGCTGAATCAGACTGTAGGACAACTGCACTCCCACGAAACTGGTCCAGCCACGCAACTCGGCCAGCGTGTTGGCGCGGGCCGTGACCCACGCCGGCGCATCGGAGATCCCCAAGTAGAGAACCTTTCCCGACCGGACGAGGTCGTCGAGGGCACGCATCGTCTCCTCGATAGGAGTGTTGGGGTCCCAGATGTGCACCCACAGCAGGTCGATGTAGTCGGTGTCGAGACGACGAAGACTGTGTTCCACCGAATGCTTGAGGTTCTTGCGGTGGTTGCCGGAGGCGTTGGGGTCGGTGCCGTCCGTTGTCACCGTGTATTTGGTGGCCAGCACGAACCGGTCGCGGTCGGCGGCGAGCAGCTCGCCGACGATGCGTTCGCTGGACCCCTCGGTGTACTTGTTCGCGGTGTCGATGACGTTGCCGCCCGCTTCGGCATACGCCGTGAACATCTTTCGGCACTCGGCCGTCGACGCTCCCCAGCCCCAGTCCTCGCCGAAGCCCATGGCGCCCAGGAACGCTTCCGAGACTCGCAATCCGCTACGTCCCAATGTCGTGTACTTCATATCGCGACTATACGCATCGTCTAGACAAACTGTCTAGACGATGCGTTCAACGCCCGGTTACGATTGGGAGATGGTGACCGCAGGCGAACCGGCAGCTCGGCGTCCCCGTCGCGAAGAGGGACGCGCGGTCCGGCAGGACATTGTGGATGCGACGCGCGCACTGCTGGCGGAACGACGATTCGACGAGCTCAGCGTGGCCGATATTCTGGCCCGCGCCGATGTGGCGCGAGGCAGCTTCTATTTCTATTTCGCACGAAAGCACGAGGTACTGGCCGAACTCGTCCGCCAAGCCGTCGCAAGCGGACACGAGGCAGCGCAACCATGGCTGGGCCGAGAGGAAGCCGACGAGCGCCGAGCAGCGATCCGCTACGGCGTCAGCCAGGGCGCGCAGTTGTGGCATGAGCAGGCGCCCGTATTACGCGCGATCGTCGAGAACTGGCGCAGCGACCCCGGACTGACCGCACTATGGCTGGAACAGATGAATACGTTCACCGCCGCGACCGCGGCCAGGCTGCAAGCCGATCGCGCTGCGGGCATTCTGCGCCCCGACATACCGGATACGAACACGCTCGCCGCGACCCTGACATGGCTCGGCGAGCGTCTCTACTACCTCGCCGCCATCGATGTGGCGCCCTTCGACAACCAGGAAACGCTGGTAGACGTACTGACCCACATCTGGATGTCCGCTCTCTATACGGACGCGAGCTCCGGAGGTCCGCCCCGACCGGCCGAGGCCGACGACTGAATAGGCAGATCGATCAGGTCCGGTCAGCGGGCTTCCAGTAGATGGCGCGGTACCAGATGTCGGTGAGTGCGGCGACGGCCTCGTCGTCGCCGACGTCGGGAGCACCGCCGGCGAGGTGGTCGTAGCAGAACTGATTGAGCATGGACACGATCGCCGAGGCGGTCACCCTCGGCAGCAGGTCCGGGCAATAGCCCTCGTCCTGCGCACGCTCGATGGATTCCGCGATGCTCGCCACCGCGTCGTCACAGAGTTCACGCCAGTACCGGGCGAACTCGTCATTGACCATCGCCAATTGACTGACCCCGACCATCTCGGCGAGCCGCTCCCGATAGGTCTCCCAGTGCGCCCGCGCGGACCGCGCGACACGCTCCCGGTGCGACAGACCGGGCCCGTGCCCGAGCCGCGCTCGCCGGCTCGCCTCGGCCTTGAACTCCTCGGCCCAATGCGCGAGCAGGTCTTCCTTGGAGTCGAAATAGTTGTAGAACGAGGCGGGTGAGCGCCCGGCCTCCTTGGCGATATCCGGAATCGTCGTCTTGAGGAAACCCTTGTCGGCGATCACCTTCCGTGCCGCGGCCTCGATCGCGGCCAAGGTCTCCCGGCCACGAATGGTCGGACGCGCACGTTCGGTCATATCCGGACTCCTCACCTTGTCGGACACGACGATAGCGGCCGGAGCGACGGGCACGCAGGAGGCAGCTTGCGTCACCACGGAGGGCCCCGCGCAGGTCGCCATCGAACACAGCGGCCGGAGCGACGGGCACGCAGGAGGCAGCTTGCGTCACCACGGAGGGCCCCGCGCAGGTCGCCATCGAACACAGCGGCCGGAGCGACGGGCACGCAGGAGGCAGCCCTGGCCGTTTTATGAATCTGATGTTAACCTCAGATTCATAAAATCACGGCAGCCAGGAGGACGGCGATGACGCGAGAGAATCCAGAATTTCAGCTCAGGGGCTTCAATCATGTCGCGCTGGTCTGTTCCGATATGGCGCGAACGGTCGAGTTCTACACCGGAGTCCTCGGGATGCCGTTGATCAAGACGCTGGACCTTCCCGACGGACAGGGCCAGCACTTCTTCTTCGACGCCGGCGGCGGCAACTCGCTGGCCTTCTTCTGGTTCCCCGATGCCCCCGAGCCGGTGCCCGGCATCTCCGCACCGGTCGCCGTGCCCGGATTCGGCGAATGGTCCAGCGCCATCGGCTCGCTCAACCACGTCGCCTTCGACGTACCCGCCGACAAGTTCGAGGAGTACCGGGCCAAACTCAAGGCCAAGGGCATCAAGGTCGCCCCCGTCGTCAACCATGACGAGAGCCCGACGCAGGTGGCCACCACCATGCATCCCGGCGTGTACGTCCGCTCGTTCTACTTCCAGGATCCGGACGGGATCTTGCTCGAATTCGCCTGCTGGATGCGCGAATTCACCGAGGCGGACGTGGCGCACGCGCCGCGGACCCGGGCCGACCGCACACTGTCCGACGCCTGATACCGGCGAATCGCCCGCCCGGAGGGATATCTCATGCAGAGCTGGATACATGTGCTGGAGTGGCGGGCCATCGCGCGGCGAGACCAACCCGCGCTCCGCGACACCGACCACACCTACACCTACGGCGAACTCCTCGCCGAAGTCGAGCGGCGGGCCGGTGGCTGGGCCGCGCTGGGGATCGGCGCGGGTGACGTCGTCGCGGTTCTCGCCCGTAACAGCGCGGCCTACCTCGTACAGGCGCTGGCCCTGATGCGCGCCGGGGCGATCCCGGCCCTGATCAACTGGCGGCTGTCGGCACACGAGTTGACGCCACTGCTGGCCCTGATCGATCCGGTGGCCGTGCTGGCCGGCCCGGACCGGGTCTCCACGGTGGATTCCGCCGAACTACCCCGGCGCATCAGGGCCAAGGTCGTACTCGGTGGCCAGGCAGCCGACGGCTGGCAACCCGAGGCCGGCGCGCCGGCACCGCCGCGCCCGGTCGAGCGGCTCACCTCCGATTCGGTGTTCGCGCTGATGCACACCAGCGGAACCACCGGTCGCCCCAAGCTCATTCCGCTCGACCATGGATCGCTGATCCGATCGTTGTCGGGTTTCGCACTCGATATCGGCGATCAGGTCACCGAGTCCCGGCACCTGCAGATCATGCCGCTGTTCCACCTCGCCGGTTTCTCCCAGGCCATGCAGGCCATGCTCACCGCGGGGACGCTGACCGTGCACGAAACCTTCGACGCCGCCGAGGTGGTGGATACGATCGAGGCCGAGGGCATCGAATTCTTGACCGCCGGACCGACTCTCATCGATATGCTGGTCGCCGAGGTCCACTCCCGGGACCACCGGCCGGACCTGGCCTCGCTCGTGGAGATCCAGTACGGCTCCGCGCCGATCACACCCACCCTGCTGCGCGCGGCCGTGGAAACCCTCGGCTGCCGGTTCCGGCAGATCTACGGCGGTACCGAATGTCAGTCGTTCGTCAGTCAGCTGCTTCCCGGCGATCACACCCCCGAGAGCCCGTATCTGACGAGTGCCGGGCAGCTCACCCTCGGGTGGGAAGCTCGGGTGACCGCCCCGGACGGGACCGACGTCGCGCCCGGTGAACCCGGCGAACTGCTCATCCGCGGCGAAAGCCTGTTTCCCGGGTACTGGGGCGATCAGGACGCGACCGACGCCGCCTTCACCGATGACGGCTGGTACCGCACCGGCGATATCGCCAGGCTCACCGCCGATCGATATCTGTTCATTGTCGACCGCGCCAAGGACATGGTGATCAGCGGCGGTGAGAACATCTATCCCGCCGAGGTCGAATTCGCCTTGGCCGAACATCCTTCCGTCGCCGCGGTCGCCGTGATCGGCCTCCCCGATGAGAAATGGGGACAGCGCGTGCACGCCGTGGTCGTCCCGAAGGATGCGGCATCGGTGACCGAGGCCGATCTCGTTCGGTGGTGCCGCGAGCGGCTGGCCCATTTCAAGTGCCCCCGTTCGGTGGAGTTCGCCGGCGATCTGCCCCGGGGCACGACCGGGAAAGTCCTCAAGGCCGAACTGCGCGCCGGACGCCGATAGGTCACCTGCCGTCGGCGGAAAGTGCCGGCGAGCCGGGCCGACGCCGAGGTGGACGGGATGAGCGACGGTAGGGTTCATGCGTTCAGCAACGGAATCGCAGGTCCGTCAGGCGACAGCGGCGCGGTAGCAGACCACCGGTCGCGACCGAATGGGGAAGTGTATGGCCAAGACAGCGCGCGGCCGCGCGACGCGAGAAGCGTTCCGGGAGGGTGCACGCCGGGTCTTCACCCGCGACGGCTACCTCAACGCGCGCTTGAGTGATATCGCCGCCGAAGCGGACCGTTCCCCCGCGTTGCTTTATCAGCACTACGACGGTAAGGAAGCGCTGCTGGCAGAGCTCGCCGAGGATTTCAGCGAAAAACTCCAAGCCAAAATCGCCGAGCCCTACCGCAGCGGCCTCCCCCCGATCGTCGCCTTGCGAGAGGCGATCCGGTTGTTCTGGCTGCATTACCGCGAACATCTGGCCGAGGTCATCGGCATCAGCCAGGCGGCCATGATCGACCCCGCCTTCGCGGCGCGCTGGCGCGAAATCCACAGCAGCGCAAATAAGCTCATCGCACGCGATATACGCGCGGCCCAGTCTGCGGGATACTGTCCCGGGTTGAATCCCGAGTTGGCCGCGTCGGCATTGACCGCCATGATCGAACAGTTCTGCCTCACCTGGCAGTACCAGAACGACAACCCGTCATTCGAGCTCACCGACGAAGTCGCTGTCGAGACGCTGTGGCAGTTGTGGGGACACGCGGTGTATTGGACCGACCCGCTCTCGGCGAGCACTCCCGCCCGGTGAACCCCCGGGCCCAGCAATCCATTTCGGTGAATGCCGAGCCCACGAATGGGGATCCGGGTCGAATCAGAGGTTGGTGATCGGCAGCAGGTCGCGTTCGCCGAAGACTTTCTTGGCGACCAGAGTCGCGTTGATGGCACGCGGCATCCCGCAGTAGACGGCGGCATGCAGCAGTGCCTCGGAAATCTCGACCGGCGCCAGCCCCACATTCAGAGCCGCGTTGATATGCACGTCCAGCTCGATCTCACAGCCGCCCAACGCGGTCAGGACACCCAGCGTGACCAATTGGCGGTCGCGCGGCGACAGCTCCGGCCGCGAATACATATCGCCGAACGCCCACGCCACCACCTGATGGCCCAGCTCGGGTGAAATATCTGCCAACGAGTCGACCACCCGCTGCCCCGCCTCGCCGTCGACCTGATCCAGAATTTTCATCCCGTACTCGTAGCGGTCCTGCTTCGTTGTCATCTCGGGTCCTTTCGATGTCGGTGATTCGAGTCTGGACCGAGAAGGCTTTGAATTCCCCGATCAGGCATCAGTCGATATAGTTCCCATGCCCAGGAGGTATGGATGGAACTGCGACTACTCGGTTATGTGGTGGCGATTGCCGAAGAAGGCGGTATCAGCGCGGCAGCCCGCCGATTGAACCTGACCCAGCCCACCCTGAGCAGGCAGCTCAAGGAACTCGAACGGCGCATCGGCGCCGAATTGTTCGAGCGGGAAGGACGCGGCCTCGCACCGACGGCAGCGGGGGAAGCTCTCGTCCGGCGGGCTACCACTGTGCTGGCCGAGGCAGAAGCCGCGCTGGAAGACGCCCGGCTGGCCGCCGCGGGAGGCATCGGCCGCCTCACCGTGGCCTTCGCCGGATCCGGCATCAACGGGCCACTCGGTGCGGCGCTCGGCAGAATTCATCGGGAACTCCCACGAGTGGCGCTGCGCCTGGAGGAGAGTTTCAGCGATACCGAGATGTCGGCCGGTGTCCTGGACGGTCACTTCGACATCGCCGTCCAGCGGCTACCGATGCAGGATCCCAGCCTCGAAACCGCGATCTGGTGGCACGAGCCGATGACTCTCTTCCTGCCCGACGGTCATCCACTCGCGCACGCCAAGGGTCCCGCTCCGCTGAAAGCGCTGGGCCAGGTCCCGCTTGTGCTGTGGCCACGAGACGTCTCGCCGCAGTCCTACGACGAGATCCTCGCGCTGTGCCGGAAGGCCGCCATCGCACCCCGCATCGGCGCCGAAGGACGAAGCGTGCAAACCGTTCTGGCATTGGTCGCCGCCGGATTCGGCGCCGCCGTCATGTCCGACTCGCACCGTGCCCTCCGACGCGTAGGCGTTACGGCACGCCCACTGGCGGGCACCCGGACAACCCTGCACGTGGTCTGGCGCGCGACGGACCGCAATCCGCTCGTGGAGCGGTTCCGGTCCGTACTCGCCGGAGTCCACGCGATTGGCGAGCAACCGTGAACGATCCAGAGTCAGAGTCCTCGAGCAAAAAAGAGACTGGCCCCGGAACCTGTAGTTCCGGGACCACTCCCATTTGTAGCGGGGACAGGATTTGAACCTGCGACCTCTGGGTTATGAGCCCAGCGAGCTACCGAGCTGCTCCACCCCGCGTCGGCAGAGTCGACCTTACGGCACCAGCGGCCGGAAACCGAAACGCACCCGATTCCCCGCCGTCAGAGATCACCACCCATGCCGGAGAATTCACTCTGATAGATCTCGCCACGAAGGAAGCGCCCATGACCGATACGACGCCACCGCCCGGCGGAACCTCCGCACATCCACGAGCCCGGCTCGCCATCCTGGTGCTCGATGTCGCCGCTCCGCTCGCGCTGTTCTACGGGTTGCGTGGTGTCGGGGTGAACCAGTGGCTCGCCCTGGTGCTCAGCGGCGCGATCCCCATGATGGTGCTCGCCTATCGGCTACTCGCCGAGCGCCGTATCGAGACTGCGACCTTGTTCACCCTCAGCATTCTGGTGTGCGGCACCCTGGTCGGCTTGCTCACCGGCGATCCGCAGCTGATGCTGGCCCGCGAAAGTTACCTCACCGGCCTGTTGGGTCTCTGGATGATCGGCACGGTGTTGTGTGGCACTCGCCCGTTCGTCCTGCAGGCAACCTTGCCTCTACTGCCGCCGGAGACAGCATGCGACTGGCAGGACAAGTGGCGGCACGATCCACTGTTCCGGCGGGTGATGCGGCTCATGACCGCAGCCTGGGGCGGCGCCTTTCTCATCGACGCGGCCGCCCGGATCGTCATGGCCTACACCCTGCCCGTCGATATGGTCCCGCTACTCGGCCTCATAGTGCTGGTGGCGATGCTCGTCGCGGTCGTCCAGTTCAGCAAGTCCTACGGCCGGCGTCTGACGACCACCCGAACACAATGACACATGCGCGAAGCGGATTCTTGGGGTCGTTGCAACACGTGGTAGTCAGCTGCGCGATGTGATCCCGGATGGTAGAGCTCGGCATCGGGCAGGCCGAGGGCCGCCGAAATAGCGAATCCCGAGGCACACAGCGCGCTGAAACCCGCCTGCTCGGCGAGGCGCGCGGTCAGGCCATCCCATACTCCGGGGGCGTAGACGAGTTCGCGTGAGGTGAGGTCTTTCAAGGTAGGGCTGCTCACAGTCCACTCTCCGTTTCGTAATGCGGAATGCGTTTCACATATCGGTACGTAACGTAGGGTGGCCCGAGTCACAATGTCAACCCCGGTCGGCGAACGTCTGCTCATATGGTGGCGACACCGATCGCGCGAAAAACGAAAGCGAGTGAGTACCAGTGGCTGTGCCCATCGAGCCCGAAGCAGGGGGCAATCGCGACGTAGTCGGTGCCGTTCTCAAGGCCTGCACACTGCTCGGGAATTTCGGCTCGGACCGTCCGTTCTGGACATTGAACGACCTCACTTCGGCAAGCGGGATGAACAAGACCACGGTGCACCGCCTGATGGCCACCCTGATTCAGGCCGGGTGGGTGGCTCGCACCGACGAAGGTGCCTATCGCATCGCGATGCCGGTGTTCGAGATCGGTTCCGCCGCCCTGGTGAAGCTCGATATCCGTTCTGCGGCAAAGCCGTTCATGTCCGAGCTGGCGAGCGCCTTCGGCAACACGGCCTACTTGATGGTGCCCGCGGAACAGGGCGCGGTCTGCATCGACCTGCTCGAGGGGCGCAACTCGCTCGTCGTCGCGGGAATCAACATCGGGTCGGTCATGCCGTACCACGCCGCGGCCGGGCCGATCGTCATGCTCGCCCATTCGCAAGCCTTGCGCGACAGGTGGATCACGGCCGACCTGCCCGCGATCACCGATCGGACCGTCACCGATCCGGACACACTGATCGAACACCTCGACGCGGTCGTGGCATCGGGGTATTCACTGAGCAACTCCGATTATCTGCCCGGAGTCGCCGCGGTGGGCGCACCGATCCGGGGACGGGACGGATCGGTTGTCGCTTCCATCAGCGTCGGCGGCCGGGCCGAAGAGTTCGAGGGCGGCGAACTGGCCGCGATGATCGACAGGGTGTGCGACGCCGGAGCGCGGATCACCAGGATCGTGCAGGCACTCCCGCGTGGCTGAGAATTCGTCCGAACCTACCCATGACCTACTGATGCGGCGCCTTGTCCGATCCCGAACCATGAGACGAACGCGTCCCCGGCGCCCGCCGGGTCACCCGCTCGTCGATTGGAGTCCTGCTTGACCAGGCCAGAATTCTCCCCTCGGTCCACAGCCGGACCGGACACCCAGCACGGCTCGCCCATCGGTGACGACCGAGAGCGAATTGCGTTGCACACCGATACATTTGCCGCCGATCCGCATACCGCATACCGATCGATGCGCGCACGTTACGGTTCGCTGGCCCCGGTGGAGCTGGCACCGGATCTTCCCGCGACCCTGGTCGTCGGCTACCGGACGGCGATCCGGATTCTGCACGACCCCGTCCATTTCCCCGCGGATCCGCGAATCTGGGAGCGCGGGGTTCCGGCCGACTGTCCGGTGCTTCCCGTCCTGCAGTGGCGGCCGAATGCCATGCGCAGCACCGGGTCCGAGCATGCCCGCTACCGGCAGGCGAACACCGACGGTATCAACGGAGTCGACCTGCACGCCCTGCACACGACGGTCGAGCGGATCGCGGTCGGCCTGATCGACGATCTCGGCCGGACCGGCACCGCGGATCTGGTGGGCCAGTACGCTTTTCCGCTCGCTTTCGCGGCGATCAACGCCATGCTCGGTTGTCCGCCGGAAATCGGGCAGCGTATCGCGGAGGCCACCGCCACCATTTTCGAGAGCGGCGACGCCGAGTACGGCAACCGTGTGCTGGCCGAAGCCGTGCTCGAGCTGGTCCAGCTCAAACGCGATGCCCCGGGCAACGACATCACCTCACGATTGCTCGCGCACTCCACCGCCCTCGACGATGCCGAGCTGATCCACCAGATCGTCGTACTCTACGGCGCCGGCATCGAGCCACTGCAGAATTTGATCGTCAACACCGTGCTGCTGATTCTCACCGACGAGCGGTTCGCCGGCAGCGTGCTCGGCGGCAGCCTGTCCACCCGTGATGCCTTGGACGAGGTCCTCTTCCAGGACCCGCCCATGGCGAATTTCTCCGTCACCTATCCGCGACAGCCGGTCCTGATCGACGATGTCTGGCTGCCTGCCGACCAGCCGGTCGTCATCAGCCTGGCCGGATGCAACAACGATCTGGTCGCCGGCGCCGGCGACCATACCGGAAATCGCTCCCACCTGGCATGGGGCGCCGGCCCACATGCGTGCCCGGCTCGGTCGGCAGCCTATCTGATCGCGCAGGACGCCATCGACCAGCTACTCGACGCCCTCCCCGAGATCCGATTGGCGGTCCCGGCGCGCGAATTATCCTGGCGGCCGGGGCCGTTTCATCGCGCCCTGGCCGCCTTGCCGGTCGTTTTCCCGCCCATGCCGACGACAGGAGGACAGTGAACTACGCGCCGGTGCTCAACGCGTTCATATCGGCCGGCCGGCCGAAGATGTCCGCGAAAGTATCGGCCAGTCCGGAGTCGTGCTCGGCCGCCAGCATCATGTCCTGTACCGGTGGCGGCGGGTCGAGCAGCGTCATCGTCCAGCGCGCGGCGGGGTGTGCGGTGCCGGCAAGCCACGGTGCCGCGGTCGCCGCCATCCACTCCCGGTCGAAACCGCCGGTATTACGCAGAATTGCCTCGCCGTAGGCGAACGCACACTGAACGGCACTGTTGGCCCCCTGTGCCCCACCCGGATCCATCCGGCACACCACATCACCGCCACCCAATACTGGTGCGCCGGAGGGCAAGGTGCCGATCGGCTGTCGCATCACCGGAGCAACGGCCCCCACCAGGGCGGCACCGGCGTCGGTCGGCTCGGCGTGCCGGAAGCGGTCCGCCAGCTCCGCGGGCAGGAAGCTCTTCAACGCCAGCTGGGTGCGGGCGAGGTGCTCGGGCAGTGTCTCCCCGCGCGAGAACACATCCAGCGGCCCGCCCGGGACAGCCTCGAAAAGCACCATGTCGCATCGGCGTTCATGCCCCGGCGCACCGGTCAGTCCCGGATAGGAGATCACCTCTCCGATTCCCGGCAGAGCCACGTAGGTACCCAGATCGTCCGGGTCCGGCGAAACCCCGTCGAGGTACAGCACCGCGAGGTTCCGCATCGGTCCTGCGGGGAGTTGCCAGCCCGGATCGGACGGGAAGCAGCCGGCCAGCTCCCGCCCGGCCCGGGTGACGACCGTCAACTCGTAATCGCCGGTGCGGCTGTCGACCTCGTCGACGGACAGATCGGCGACCTCGAGCCGGCCACCGGAGTCCACGAACGTGGACAACCACCGGCTCAGCACGGTTCGCTGGTCGACGCTCTGCGCCGGACGGTTGAAATGACCGTTCCACCGGACCTTCGGCTCGCAATCGACGGCCATGACGAACCGGATTCCCGCGATCAGCGGCGCCTGCGAGCTCCAGAATGCCAGTCCCGCAGCGGCTTCCAAGTCCAGCGTCCGCGGAAACTTGATCTGCGTGCTGGTCACCGACCCGGACAACACTGCCTCGGCACCACGATCGGCCACCACGGTGACATCCGCACCACCGGCGAGTAATCGATGTGCCATCGGCAGGCCGCACTCCCCCGCGCCCAGAATCTGTATTCGCACTACGTCGCTACCTCTCTCCCGCTCCTGCCGATCAGGACCACAACCGCCGGCATGGCAACGCCGGCAGGTCATCACGCAGGTCCGAGTCGATCGTGACCGTCGCGCCGAACCCGACCGCGGCTTCCGCGAAGTGCGTGGCCACCGCGCGATTGTCCTGATAGTTCAGCTCGATGCGATGGTGCTCGAACCACACGCGGATGTGGCACGCGGTCGAAGCCGGCTCCGACCGGGCACGGCTGTTGCGGCTACCCATCGCGTCATCTCACTGTTCGTCGGCCTGGTTCCTGTCTGCCGGCTACCGCCGGCAGATACCAAGCGTGGCTCGGCAAGCCATTGCGGCGCATCGGTAGATCCGGGCGAAAGCTACATAGGTATCCCGATGCGGCTGCCCGAGTGGCGGTTCGGCACCATGCTCACAGCCGCTCGACTAGGGTGAACAGATATGCCGCCACGCCCTGTCCGCCGTGCCGGTGGCTCGCCCGCAGCCTCCGACGATTTCATCGGCCGGGAACGTGAACTCGATCGAATAGCAACTCTGTTATTGGGGTCGGCGCGGTTGATCACCATCATCGGCTCGGGGGGCATCGGCAAGACCCGTCTGGCGGCCGAAGGCGGGCATTGATTCCACCGCGCCCGCAACGTTCCGGTGCGGTGGGTTCGGCTGGCCAGACTGCCGATCGGCGCCGATGCCGCAGCGGTGGAGGACGAAGTTGTGCAATCGGTAGTCGACGCCGACTTCTCCGGGCGGTCGGGCCGACAGGCGCTGGTGGATTCGTTCGACCGTGTCGACGCACTCGGCCGTGTCCAGCAGACAGTCCTGGTGATCGACAACTGTGAGCATGTGCTGACCGCCGCGGGCGCGGTGATAGCCGATTTGCTCGACGCGGCCCCCGGACTGACGGTGCTGGCCACGAGCCGCGAACCGATCCGGTTGGTCGACGAGGCACTGGTGCCGATTCCGCCATTGCCCCGACGGCAGGCCGTCACCTTGTTCACGCAGCGAGCGGAGCTGACCGGTCAACGGATCGAAGACGATCAGGCGGACGTGGTCGAGTCGATCTGCGATCATCTGCACAACTTTCCGTTGCACATCCGGCTGGCCGCCGCGCGGCTTCGACGGCAGCCGCTGTCGGCGATCCTGAGCGATCTCAACGGCGAACAGACCGACCGCCGACTCAGTTGGTCGCCCAGTCCGCACATCGACGCGGACGAACGCCACCAGGGCATCGCCGATGTCATCGCATGGTCCTACGAATTGTGCGGCCACAAGGAACGGCTGCTCTTCGAACGGATGTCGGTGTTCGCGGCGGGATACGACGGAAATCCGGACGACCCCGAAGCCGGGGCCACGCTGGATGTGGGCACCGACCTGGACGCGATCACGGCGATCTGTTCCGATGCCGAGGACGACCTCACGCCGGACGAGATCGAGAATCTCCTGGAACGATTGACCGATCAGTCGCTGGTGACGGTCCATTTCACCACCGACAACGTCCGGTATTCGCTACTGGAGAGCCTCCGGGTGTTCGCGCAGCAGCGGCTGCGCGAACGCAACGGTGATGAGCAGCAGCGTCTGACCGCCCGCCACCGGCGGTATTACCGGGACAAACTGGTCGCCACCACCGATTGGTTCAACAACAACGAACGACAGTTTCTGGATTGGGCCCGCTTGGCCTGGGATGACCTGATATTGGCCATGGACAGCAGCCTCGGCACGCCCGGCGAGGCCGTCGCCGGGCTCGAGATCGCGACCGGGATGATCTCGCTGCGAGTGCCGTTCTTCAAGGGCTCGCTACGCGAGTCTCGTCGGTGGGCAGAGCGTGCCCTGGAAGCGACCTACGACGTCGAGCCACAGCCGGTGGAACTACAGATTTCCGCCATGGCGTCGATTGCGTGGATCAGTCTGTGCCAGGGCCTGCCCGACGAGGCCGAGCGCATGCTCGAGCGCTCGATCATCGCTTCGGTCGGAGACACCGAGGACCTCGCTGCCCTCCGCGCCGATCCATCGGTCGATCCGAATCTTCCCGCACCGGTCGAGTTCACATTCGGCAGCGCGCTGATGCTGGTGCACAGCGATGTGCGCTCGTTGCGGATCCTCGCCCGTGCACGGGAGAAGTTCGCGGCTGCCGGGTTTTCCGGCGGCGCCGCGATGAGTGAGCTGTTCGAAGCGCTGGCGGCGGCGTTCCTGGCTTCCGCCGAGGAGGCCCTGGAGATCACCCGCCGCCATCTCGACAACGCCACCCGCTCAGGCGCGGAGTGGGCGCAGTCCTGGGCCGAGATCGCTTGGATCATCGCCCAGACCAAACACGGGGATCCGCGGAGCACGCTGGATATCGGTCGCCGCTGCCTGACCCGGCAGGTCGCGATGCGGGATCACTGGGGTGCGGTGTGGGCGGTGCACTCGCACGCGTGGACCCTCGCCCACCTGTTGTCGAACGAGTCGAAGTCGGCCCCGCCGCGAAACAACGCCCGAGCCGTCCAGATCGCGCGACTTCTCGGGGGCGCGGCCGCCCTGCGCACCGAACTCGGAGTCGATATCACCTACCTGACCCCGTTCGCAGCGGAGACCGATCGGGCGGCGGCGATAACTCGTAACATGCTGGGCGGCAAGGCGTTCGACGCGGCATGGCGGGAGGGGGCCGGGCTACGCCCGGTACTGGACGGAGTGACACGACTGGCGCTGGGCACGTTGTCATCGGACCGGCTCCCGATCGAACAGCCGGGCAGGCGCCTGCCGGGCATGCCGTGGCGACAGCTTTCCGACGCCGAACAGGAGGTGGCCGTACTGGCGGCCGCCGGATGGCCGAATACGGCTATCGCGGCTCGCCGCGGAAGCTCGCACCGCACCGTCGACGCCCAGGTTGCGGCCGTTCTCAAGAAGCTGATGATCACCTCACGCGCCGAAATTCTCGCGTTGGTTCCGGCCGATCGTCGCGACCGGATCGCACGCGAGCAACGCCATCGGCCACGCCGCCCGCAACGGCACGGTGCGTGAATGGTGCGCCGCAGGAGGGCCTGACGACTGAACCCGCGGGCGCACAAGGCCCTCGACGAGGATTCCGCTGTCTGCGCCGGCGCGCACATGACCGGGCGGGGACACCACCGCACATGTGGCACTCGATTCGGCCAATGACGTCGAACGAATCGAGAACGGCCCCCGGAACCGGTGGTTCCGGGGGCCGTTCTCGTTAGTAGCGGGGACAGGATTTGAACCTGCGACCTCTGGGTTATGAGCCCAGCGAGCTACCGAGCTGCTCCACCCCGCGTCGGCAAACACAACATTACACACGAGCGGGAGAGCATCGCAAATCGTGTGGTCAACACTGGTTTCACCGCCCGGTTCGATGATCTTCCGGGCGCTGCCACCGGTGGCTGGAACCGGAAAATTCCATCACCGAATCCCACATAGCGAGATATTCGGCGACATTCAGCACTGTCGACGCAGTATCGGGACAACCCGCAGCGAATCCCGGCGCCGACGTCGAGAACGCGACGGTTCGAGCGAGGCGGGAACCGATTGCGCGACATCGCGAACAGCTCCCGCCCGTCTCAGCCGGCCCGATTGCGCGGACCGGAGATGGGAAACGCGCGCGTTTCCTAAAGTCGCCCGCAAAAAACGTGACACGGACCACATTTTTTACGTGATTCACCGCACATAACGGCTACATAACAGTCGCACCGAATAATCAAACTATGCATAGCCAACCTGCATCAACGTATGAAATCGGTCATTCGCTTCATGCAATTGTCCCTGTTATCAAGACGTGATCTGTCGAAATATGTTCGTTATGGTCGGCTGTGGCCCGGATCGACCTCGTGATGGGCTCCGCCCCGAACCGCTGCACACCGGCAACCCTGCCCCGCGGTCCAGGGATCCCCGACCTCCTGGGGGCAGGGACCCGGCGAAATCGCCGGGTCGGCGGGCGCAGGGAGGGACACCACATGAATAAGAACCGGAAGATCAGCAGTCGCGCTCTCGGCTTCGCCGCCGTTGCCGGCGCCCTTGTTGCCGTCCCGTTCGCAGCATCCAGCACCGCCTCCGCTGCCCCCGCCCATGATTGGGACGGCGTCGCGCAGTGCGAGAGCGGCGGCAACTGGAACATCAACACCGGCAACGGGTACTACGGCGGCCTGCAGTTCACGCAGTCGACGTGGAACGCCAACGGTGGCAACGGCTCGCCGCAGAACGCCAGCAAGGACGAGCAGATCCGCGTCGCGGAGAACGTGCTGGACAGCCAGGGCGCCGGCGCGTGGCCGGTCTGCGGCCAGTACCTGCGCTACGCCCCGGCCGAAGAGGCCCAGCCCGCTCCGCAGCCCGCGCCGGCCGCCCCCACGCAGCTGCCGGCCGATCGCCAGGAGCTGGTCAGCCAGGCCACCGATGCCGGTAAGCAGGCCGCTCAGCAGTTCGGCTACGGCCCCCAGTTCCAGCAGGTCCTCGACCAGAACAGCGGTCTGATCGGCACCCTGGGCCGCTGAGGCCGCCAATGGGGATTCGCCACCGGAACCTGTAGGAACCGCGCGAACCACTGTGACTCGAACGAGTTCGGCGCCGCCATCACGATGATGGCGGCGCCGAACTGTTTTTCGTGGACTCCACGTTCCGCGATGGTGTCAGCGGGCGGAACGGTTGTGGCGGCACCCGGCCGGATCCCGCCACAACTCGGGATTACTACCCGCCGGCCTTGTTGTAGTCGTCGATGGCCTTCTGCAAAGTCTCCAGTGACTTGCCCAACTGCCCGAGATCGCCGGACTTCTGCGCGTCCTCCACACTCTTGAGCGCATCGTTGAGCTCCTTGACCGCGGCGTCCCTACCCGCCGAACCGGTCGCCGGTGGCGGCGTCGCCGGTGGCGGGGCATTCGGGTTCGACGGCGGCGGTGACGTACTGCCCTGCTGGCCGGGCGGGTTGATCGCGGCTTGGCCGGGCTGCTGTGTGGTCGCCGCGCCGAGTCCGTCCTGTACGTCGTTGAGCGCGTCGCCCAGGGTGGACTGATAGCCGACCTTGTCGCCGTAGGAGGCCAGCACCTTCACCAATTGCGGGAACGATGCCGTGGCCGGGCCGCTGTTGCGTTCCAGATACCAGGGTTCGACATACAGAATTCCGCCCTCACCGATCGGCAGTGTCAGCAGATTCCCGTATTTGATCTTGTTGGTATTGCCACCGGTCAACAGCGTCCTGTCGTTGGAGACCCGGGCATCGGTGGTCATCAATGTCTGGACCTGCTGCGGGCCCGGTGTCTGCGAATCCGTCGGCAACTTCAGCACCGTGAACTTGCCGTAGTTCTCCGGATCCGAGGACACCTGTATATAGGCGGCCAGGAACTGCCGTTTGAAGCCGACCATCGCACTGGTCAGATTGAATTGCGGCTTACCGGTTTTCGGATCACCGATCAGCACGTAGTACGGCGGCTGATGCGCGTTGGTCGGGGTATCCGAGGTCGGATCGTTGGGGACCGACCAGAACGCGTTGTTCGTGAAGAACTCCCGCGACTCGTTGACGTGGTAGCGCGCCAGCATCTCGCGCTGCACCTTGAACAGATCCTCCGGGTACCGGAAGTGCGCCCGCAACTCCGGAGGGATCGCACTCTGCGGTTTCACCGAATTCGGGAACACCCCGCGCCACGCGTTGAGCACCGGATCGGTGGGATCCACGTCGTAGAGATTGACCGAACCGTCGTAGGCGTCGACAGTGGCCTTCACCGAGTTGCGGATATAGCTGACTTCCTTGCGCGGCAGCGAGCGGCCGGCGTTCTGATCGATACTGTCCTCGACCACGCCTTCCAGCGATGTGCGCTGTGCGTAGGGGAAGTTGTCCAGTGTCGTGTACGCGTCGACGATCCATTGGATGCGACCGTTGACCACCGCCGGATACACATCGCCGTCGGCGGTCAGCCACGGCGCCACCTGCTGGACGCGGCTGCGCGGATCGCGGTTGTAGATGATCTTGGAATCCGAGCCGATCGCGCCGGAGAACAGGATGTTCCGCTCGGCGTACTTGGCCGCGAAGGCGAGCCGGTTGAACCAGTTGCCGATCGGGACGCCGCCCTTACCGGTATAGGTGTACTGGTCTGTACCGGTGTCGTATTCGCGCGGTTGCTGATTGTTGCCGCCCACGATCGCGTAGTCGGCATCGGATTTGGAGATCATCTCGCCGTAGTAGATGCGCGGCTGATCGACCGGGATGGCCTGCTTGTCCTTTGGCGTGAACAGATCGCTGACCGTCGACTTGTCGCCGACGTTGAACACCGGATATCCGTACCCGCCGCTGGAACTGCTCGTCCCCGCCCCGGTCGCGGCCTGCTGGGTCTCCTTCGGCGGCGCCACGTTCACGCGGTTGGCCGGCGAGGCGACGAAGCCGTCACCGTGGGTGTAGACGGTGTGCTTGTTGATCCAGTCGGTCTGGTTACCGGACAGGTTCTGCGGCACCAGCTCTCGGGCGGCGACGATGTAGTCCTGCTTCTCGCCGTTGATGGTGTAGCGGTCGATGTCCAGCGGATCCGGGAAGCCGTAGAAGTTCTGCAACTGCTGACGCTGAATGAAGGTCTGGGTCAGCAGATTCGGATCCAGTAGGCGGATATTGCCGATGGTCTGCTGATCGGCCGGTACCGACCCCGGGTCCTTGGTCTGCGAACCCTTGTAGTCGACATAGGAGACCTTGTCGTCGGTGAGCCCGTATGCCGCCCGGGTCGCGGCTATATTGCGCTGGATATAGGCCGATTCCTTGGTCGCCGCGTTCGGGCGCACCTCGAACTGCTCGACCACCAGCGGCCAGACCGCACCGACCAGGATCGACGACAGCAGCAGCAGCGACGCCGCGATGGCGGGCACCCGCAGATCACGCAGCACCACACCGGCGAAGAAGGCGATCGCGCAAATGATCGCGATCGACATGAGGATCAGCTTGGCGGGCAGCACCGCGTTGATGTCGGTGTAGGAACCACCGGTGAAGGTGGGCTCCTTACGAGTGCTCGACAGCAGCGAGTACCGGTCGAACCAGTAGGCGACGGCCTTGAGTACCACGAAGGTGCCCGCGATCACGGCCAGCTGGATACGGGCCGGCCGAGTGAGCGTGCCCTCGCGCCCGGCCAGCCGCAGGCCACCGAAGATGTAGTGGGTGACCAGATTCGCGAAGAAGGCGATCACCACGGCGACGAACAGCCAGTTCAGCAGCAGTTTGTAGAACGGCAGATCGAAGGCGTAGAAACCGACGTCGATATGGAACTGCGGATCCTTGATCCCGAACGATCCACCGTGCAGGAACAACTGCACCGTGACCCAGCTCGACTGCGCGACCAGTCCCGACAGCAAGCCGACCAGCACCGGGATCCCGATACCGAACAGGCGCAACCGGCCCATCACCGTGGTGCGGTACCGCGCGATGGGGTCACTGGGTCCCGAGACCGGGACGAAGACCGGACGGGTGCGATAGGCGGCGAGCAACGCCAGCCAGATCACCAGTCCGACCACCACCGCCACCACCAGGAACAACAGCAGCCGGGTGACCAGCACCGTGGTGAACACCTGACGGAATCCGACCTCGCCGAACCACAGCCAATTGGTGTACGCGTCGGTCAGCCTCGGGCCGACCAGTAGTAGGGCCGCGATCACCAGTGCGGTGATCAGAAGAATCCGGCTGCGTCGAGACAGCGACGGTAAGCCTGTCGGGGGGCGCATGCCCACGATGCCACTCTCCCAGATCCGGCGGTGAACCGAGGCGAAACTCGGCCGGTGCACCGCAGTCCGATGATGCGTGCGGCCCCTGCGGACCGCCTCTCGCGCCCCACTCTACGTAAAACGGGTCGGGTTGGATCGCGATGGTCGGTAAGCCGCGTCCGGCACACCCGCACCGCGGAATCGGACGTACAGTGTCGGCCGTGACCCTGGACAACCCCTCTTCCGCCCTGTATCGCTGCATCCGGGACGTGGCCGAGTTCGCCGATACCGAGGGCTGGGATCAGCCGCCGCAGTTGTTCGCGCTGGTGCCCACCGCCGACCTGGTGGCCGCCGAGCCGGGACTCGAGGAAGAACTGGACGACGGCGCGGCGCTGACTCCCATTGCCCAGGAACCGCTTCCCGACGATCTGACCGGCGACTCGATGGCGCTCGACGAATTTCTCGCCACCACCAGCTGGCCGCCCGCGGTGGAGGGTGTGGTCCTGGTCCAGCAGATCGTGGTCCTGCCGCCGGCCGCCGAACAGACCCTCGACGACGCGATCGCGCCGCTGCTGGCCGACCGCGACGCCGCCGACCGTGCCGGCCGCGACGCCGCGCAGACCCATCCCGAGCGCCGCGACGCACGTCTCTACGCCGGTGTGCTGCGCGAGGGGGTCACGTTGTGCCTGTTGCAGTTACGGCCCGAAGAGGATGAGGCCTTTCCGGATCTGGATCTGCGCACCGCGCCGAATCTGGCCCCGAACCTGGTCGACGCGCTGCGCCACACCCTGGAGAACGAGCCCGACTAGCCGCAGCTGGGTGCCGGGCGGCCGGCGTTGATGTCGTCCAGTGACTGCACCGCGGTCGTCAGCGTGTCGACCTTCACGAGTTTCAGGCCGTCCGGCGTGCGCTGGCGAGCCTCATTGCAGTTGTCGGCGGGGACCAGGAAGGTCTCCGCACCGGCATCGCGGGCTGCGATCATCTTGTATTGGATTCCGCCGATCGGCCCTACCTTGCCCTCGGGATCGATGGTTCCGGTGCCTGCCACGAAGCGGCCACCGTTGAGTTCACCAGGGCTGAGCTTGTCGACCAGGGCGAGGCTGAACATCAGACCGGCCGACGGACCGCCGATATCGGCGAGGTTGAAATCGACCTGCAGCGGCCCGGACGCGACCTCCTGGGTGGTGATGCCGAGATATGCCTTGGCCGAATCGTCCGGCCGCGCGGCCAGTTTCACCTCGACCGTCTGTTCCGTACCGTCACGGCGGATCACCATCGGCACCGTGGTTCCGGGGGGCGCGCTCTGCACCGCGTCGACCACGTCCTTGGAGGTGGCGACCGGTTTGCCGTTCACGTTCACCAGCTCGTCGCCCTTGCGCAGCACATCTTTCGCGGGGCCGTTGTCCACAACCAGTCGCACGGTCACCTTGGTCGGATACTTCAGGAAGTTCAGCGCCGCGAGTTCGGCGTTGTCCTCGGACTCCTTGAAGTCGGCCTGATTGGACTCGTCCACCTTCTCGCGCGGCACACCCGGCGGGTAGATCTCCGCGCGCGGCACCAGGCCGTAGCGACCGTCGACCCACAGACCGAGTGCCTCGAAGATATTCAGCCCATCGCGAACGGACACCGTTGTCATGTTCAGATGCCCGGATGTCGGATCCACTTGTGCGCCCGCTACCGCGACGACCGGCTTCCCCTCGACCTCACCCAGAGTATTGAAGGTGGGACCAGGGCCGAGAGCGACGAACGGCACTGTCACCACACTGCCCACCACACCGAGGACGAGTACCGGCACCAGAGCCGCTATCAAGGTGATGATCCGACGATTCACCCGGCCCACAGTAGCGGCTCGGTGATCAGCGGCCGCGTAGCCTTGGGGGCATGAGCGACGTGCCCTTCGGATTCTCGAACCGCGACGACGACCCCGATCGCGACAAGCGTGACGATCAGTCGGGTTCCGGAGCGAACAACCCCTTCGGCTCGGGTGCCGGAGCGGCGGGTGCGGCCGGATTCGACCCGACGGCGTTCGGGCAGATGCTGACCTCGCTGGGCCAGATGTTCTCCACTATGGGGCAGCCGGGTGCCGCCCAGTCGAGCCCGGTGAACTACGACGTCGCCAAGCGGCTGGCCCGCCAGCAGCTCGGCGCCACCATCTCCCCCATCTCCGAGGGCTCCGAGCGCGCGATCACCGATGCCGCACATCTCGCCGAACTCTGGCTCGACGCCGCCACCACACTGCCGGCCGGCGCGACCAGGACGGTGGCGTGGACGCCCAACGACTGGATCGAGCAGACCCTGCCGACCTGGAAACGGCTGTGTGATCCGGTGGCCGAGCAGGTCTCGGGTATGTGGAGTTCCACGCTGCCGGAGGAGGCCAAGGAGTTCGCGGGGCCGATGCTCGGCATGCTGGGCCAGATGGGCGGACTGGCCTTCGGTTCACAGCTGGGCCAGGCGCTGGGGCAGCTCGCGCAGGAGGTACTGACCTCCACCGATATCGGGCTGCCACTGGGTCCGGTCGGAACCGCGGCGCTGCTGCCGAATGCGATCAGTGAGTTTTCCAAGGGCCTGGAGCGGCCGGAGAGCGAGATCCTGGTCTATCTCGCCGCCCGCGAAGCCGCCCACCAGCGGCTGTTCGGTCACGTGCCGTGGCTGCGCCAGCAGGTGCTGGGCGCGGTCGAGGATTACGCGCGGGGTATCCGGATGGACTTCTCGGCCATCGAGGAGGCGGCGCAGAACATCGATCCGATGTCCCTGACCGATCCGTCGAAACTCGAGGAACTGCTGTCTCAGGGCACCTTCGAACCGCAGACCACCCCGGAACAGAAGGCCGCGCTGGATCGGCTGGAGACGCTGCTCGCATTGATCGAGGGCTGGGTGCAGGTCGTGGTGTCCGAGGCCGTGGGCGACCGGCTGCCCGGTGCGGGCGCGCTCGCGGAGACGCTGCGCCGCCGCCGCGCGACGGGCGGACCTGCCGAGCAGACCTTCGCCACCCTGGTCGGCCTGGAGTTGCGACCGCGCAAACTGCGCGAGGCCGCCACCCTGTGGCAGCGGCTCACGGCCGACGCGAGTATGGCCGAGCGCGACGCGGTGTGGGCTCATCCCGATCTGCTACCGAGTTCCGAGGACCTCGACAACCCCGCCCGGTTCATCGACGGTGTGATCGGCGGCGGGGCGAATGTCTTCGACGATCCGCTGGCGCAACTCGCCGAAACCGAGGCCCGCGAACGTCGCGAGGGCGGTGCGGCCCAGCAGGAACGGCCGCGGACGCAAGCCGAGGGCGCGTCCGGCTCGGATACCGAATCGGACTCCGATACCGACGAGCCCGGCGACGACGCCCGCTGACGCTCAGCCCAGCCGCGCCTCGGCGGTCGCGTAACCGAACAGCTTGCGGCCCTTGGACAGTGCGTCGACGACCACGGTGACCATGCGCCGGCGCGAACTCAGCCAGCCGACCTGGCCGCCGAATCGGATCGGCGCCGGGGCATCCGAGGCGACCGGCAGGTAGTGCATCTTCGGCGCGTACTGGACTCGCAGCTTGGTCAGCGCGGTGGGATCGCCCAGCCAGCGCCCGAGATATCCGGAGATCAGGCTCAGGGCGAGCATGCCGGGAGCCGCACCCGCCGATCCGGCCGCGTACGCATCGACGGCTCCGGCGTGGCGCACGACACCGTCGGCGCCGATGGTCACGGTATCGCCGGGCAGATCGGTGCCGACCGCCAGCGGTCCGAGGTCGACGACCGGCCGGGGCAGCGACGAGGCGATCCGGCCGCGGTGTGTCGTGCGCAGGCAGCGCCGCGGTGGCATCGGCTCGAGTCCGCGTGGCGACCGCACCGAGCCGAACGGCGCGCAGGTGTCGGGCGGCGTGTGCACGAGCAGTGTCGAGGACCCGGTGGTGACGACCTGATCGTCGTAGTCGCGCAGCAGCGTGGTCACCGAGACCACGTCGTAGTCGCGGTAGTGCCGGAACGATTCGAAATCAATCTCGCAACCGATCCGATCCCCGGCCAGCAGCGGGCGCGCGATCTCGAGGGTGCGGTCGGCGTGGACGACCCGGCCGCTGTGGAATCCCGGCACCAGAGCCTCGAGGATGCCCTCCTCTGCCCGCATCCACACCGTCGTGGCGAAGGTGGGCGGCGCCACCAAGGCGTCGAAACCCCTTGCGGCGGCTGCGCGTTCATCACAGTGGATGGGATCGGCGGCGCCGATCGCGCGGGCGTATTCGCGGATCGCGTCCCCGTCGATCGCACAATCGCCGCGGGAACGGAATCGTTGTTCGCCGTACCGCGGTGCCGTCGGCGGTCCGCCGACGAATGGGCTGCCCATGATGCTCCTTCAACCGACCCGGATCGACCCGATTGTCGGTGGCCGGCCCTCGCGCGTTAGCAATCTCGCCACGGCTCTGGAAAATTCACGGCGAGTCCTCGGCCGGTTTTGTGAGACCGCGCGTGCCACGATTGATCGGGCCGGCCGCCCGGGACCGCCTGTGGACAACCGCGAACCTGTGGATAACCAGCTGTTTCACCGGCGGGCCGACATGGGCGACCGGCAATACTCGGCGCATGACGTTGTCACACGCACGGGGACCGATGTTGCATCCGCGAGTGGCGGTCCTGCGCCGGCCCTCGGGGGCGGTGCAATTGGGATGGGATCCCGAGCACGCGGTGGTGCTGAACCCGCCCGGCGTCCGGTCCGATGCCGTCCTGACCTTCGTCCGCCTGCTCGACGGGCTACGCAGCCATCCCCAGATCCTCTGGGAGGCGGGCCGGTCGGGTATCGGCGATGCGGCGGCGACGGGCCTTTTGCGCGATATCGATGCCGCGGGGCTGCTGGTATGGCCGCAATCCCGCCGCACCAGGGTGCGCTCGGTGCATGTCCACGGCCGGGGCCCGCTCGCCGATGCGCTGAGTACCGATCTCGGGCGGCTCGGCATCAAGCCGACACGTACCCGCGAATACCGCTGTGGCAGTGCGGATTCGCTTGAAGTCACCGACCTGGTGCTCCTCACCGATGCCCTGGTGCCGAGTCCGGAGTTGGTCAGCATCCTGCTGCTGCGGCGGATTCCGCATCTGCAGGTCCGGATTCGCGACGGCAATGGGGTCATCGGTCCGCTGGTGCTGCCCGGCGGGACCAGCTGTCTGCGTTGTGCCGATCTGACCCGCACCGACTTCGACGCCGAGTGGCCCCATCTGGCCGCGCAACTGCTGGGCCGGACCGGCTACGCCTCCCCCGCGACCATCGCCGCGACAGCCGCCCTGGCCCTGCGCGAAGTCGAGTCGATCATCGACGGCAAGGCCGAAGACCCACCGCGAACCCTCGACACCACCCTGGAGCTGAATCCCACCACCCGCCGGATCGCCGCCCGCAGCTGGATCCCCCATGAAGCGTGTGCCTGCCGTCGCATCGAGGTCCCCGCGCCCGATGCCGCACCGGCCGAAGCGGTCGCGGCGAGCGCGGGGTAGCGCGATGGGGCGATCACAGAGTGGGGGCGAAGGCCCAGACCGCGGCGGGACGGCCGGTGGCTTTCACCCGGGTACGTTCGCCGGTGCGGGTGAGGCCCGGGAGGGCGGCCAGTGTTCGGTTGAGGTTGCCGGGATCGGGGCGGGTACCGGTCAGGGCGGTACCGAGAGCCACCGCGCGGGTGGCGGGAAATCGTTCGCCGAGCAGAGTGCGGGTGAAGGTGAGGTCCTTCCAGAGCATCTCTGCGAGTCTGGTGCGCGCCGCGTCGACGATCATGTTGTGGTCGAAGGCGAGCGCGGGGACGTCGTCGAAACTCACCCACTGCAGGCCGAGATCCCTTGCTCTGCGGCTCGATTCGCCCGGGGCGGCGGTATCGCCCGCATCCTCGGCCGCCGGGCAGCCCGGTTCACCCAGCACGGCCCACATCACGATGGACAGCGTCGGCCCCCGCGGATCTCGATGCGGTTCGTCGAAGGTGATCAGCTGCCCGACCGCCCGGATCCGCTTGTGCGCGACCCCCAGCTTGTCGTGTACTGCGCGGCGGGCGGCCGCGGCGAGACGTTCACCGCGGCCAAGCAGCACACCGGGCAGGGCGAGTTCCCCGGCGAACGGATCCCACTGCCGGGGCGCCACCCCGAAGGTGACGGTCGGGTCGTCGGCGCCGAAACCGAGTGCGACGACATCCAGCGATACGGCGGATTGCTGCTCCACGGCGAACATCATGCCGCAGCCGCGACCCGAGCCCGCCGATCGGCGCGGTCGGGTCCGTGTCCGGTCAGCAGTACCGGTGCCCGCAACCGCTCGGCCAGGAATTCCGGCACATCCACCGCAACGGCACCAGATCGGGCGTACTGTTCGCGACCAGTTCGGTGAGCCGGTGCTGATGGTCCAGGTCCCGCCACGGTCCGCAGTCGAGCCGATCCCGGTAGCCGTCCGGGGTGAAATATCCTGCGGCGGTTCGGATATCACCGCGCCCGGCGACGATATCGAGGTGGTTGACGGCCAGTGCGTCGACTCCGCCACAGGCGTCCACGGCATAGCGCAGCAGGATCGGATCGAGGTGCCCGACCCGGAACACACCCTGATATCGCCCGGTCGCGTTGTCCGGCTCGGCAATCGCGAGCGCCGCGTCCTCGGTCGGGAAAGGCCCCGCGCCGTGGCGGGTCTGATAGGCACGCGTCACGCCCAGTACCGCACCGGATTCGCCGATTCCCGCCAGCATGGTGCGGGCTCGGCGCGGCTCCACCGTCGACCAGGTGGTGTAGGGGTGCAGGCCCCGCCACTCGTCCAGCCGCACGCCCTGCGCACCTTCGAACACCAGCCGCCCCGCCCGCGCGAAAGCGGCGAGCCGATCGTCCGTTACCACGTCCACCGCACGCGCGAATTCGGTGTACGCGATGACGAGGTCGTCGACCGGATCGTGGTGGTGCCGGCCGGTGGCGAGCAGCGGCGCATAATGCCGCTCGAGGTCGATCAGCTTGCGGCGCAGCGTATCCGGAGTGCGGCAGTCCCGGATTCGCGGCGCGTCGTGGCCGAGGGCATAGCTCGCGGTCTCACCGATACCCATCCCGCACGAACCGTGCCGGGCGACACCCCGCGCATCCTCCCGGCAACGGTTGACGGCCCCGTGGATCGGCGTGGTGAGCAGGGCCCCTTCGTCCACGAACAGCAGATCCAGGGGATCGTGGACACCGAGTGCGGCCAGCGCCCGGGCCTCGCCGGCCAGGGCGATCGGATCCACCAGCGCATGCCGCGACAGCAGCGTCGGCACTCCCGACAGCGTGCCGGATCCGAACTGCCGGAAGGTGTGCCGCCGCGGGCCGTCGACCACGGTGTGCGCGGCCTGGGCTCCCCCGTTGAACCGCACCACCGCCGAGACGTCCAGCCCGGCCCGCGGCGAGCACAGCCAGTCCACAGTGGCGCCCTTACCGGCGTCGCCGAATCCCAGGTCGACCACGATCACATGCCGGTCGCCGAACATATCCGTCTCCTTCCCCGCCCAATTCGCCGTTCCGATTGCCGATCCCGGCCGCTATCGGAAGCGGACATCGTCGTCGCCACCCGAGGCGGTGGGCAAGGCGCCGATGCTGTGGCCGCGCACCGGACCGTCGATCGGGGCCAGCGCCCTGCCCACCACTTCCGCGGCATCGGAGCCGATATCACGCAGGTCGGCGAGCCCGGCACCGAGATCGACTCGGTGCTCACCGATGCCGATGGTCAGCGCGATGAGCTCGCACACCGCACCCGGATCCTCCAGGCGCAGCACCCGCTCACCCAGCACTCCCCTCCAGTGCTCGGTGATGTCCGGGTCGTCGTAGTAGTGCGACTGTTTGGGCAGGATGTAGAAGACATTCCACCGATCACTCAGCTCCCGGTAGATCGAGGGCACCGAAATATCCTGTGGTACTTCGTCGCCGATGATGCGGCGAATGTGGGTGGCCGGCAGCCGCGATTTGTTCAGCTCGTCTCCGACGATGAACAGGTAGCCCTTGCGCCCGCGCTTGTCCCACGCATCGGTCGCGGTGTGACGGGCCACGAAATATGCTGCCAGCTCGTAGCTTTCGGACTTCTGGCCACCGCCACCGCCCTCCAGCAGGATCAGGCGCAGCTGCTCGTCCATCCGGTTGTCGGATTCGAACTGCCCGACCTGCAGCGGCACCCGGTCGCAGTCGGCGTCACCGATTCCGCCGAACAGGATCTGCGGATCCTCCGCATATCCCTTGCGCTGCAACAGTCCGTGCAGCGTCGCCAGCTTCTCCTGCATGATGCGCGGCACCACACCCATCGACCCGGTGACGTCGAACAGCACCGCGATCGGCAACGAGGCGCCGTGATCCGCGGAATCGCGCGATTCCCGCAGCGCCACACCGAATGGATCGAGCTCGGAGTGCGCGACCCATTCTGTATAGGGTTTGGCTCGCATATCGGCGGTGTAGCCGAAATCGTCGACGCCGCGCGCGGCGCGGAAGGTACGGGCGGCGTTGTAGGCGCTGTCGTCCCAGTTTCCGTAACCCATGGTGATCACTGCCCTTTCGGTAGATGGAACGGCCGGAAGCGGCGTCTGCCGTACAGCCGGTCGAGCAGATCGTCGAATTCGTCGAGCAGGGTGCGGGCCTCGGGCCGCAGCCGCGGCGCCGATTGCAGACATCCCTCGGCGAAGGCCCGCATGGGTGCGGGAGCGCGGGCGCCGAGCATGGTGAGCATGAGCCGGTGCGCCAGATACACATCCGTGCCCGGGCTCACCGCATCGCCGATCTCCGGCGGGTAGTCGATCGTCGTGAGCGTGGCGGCCGCGGGCCGGCCGGGACGGGTCGCGAACGACCACCCGGCCAGGACCACACCATGCAGACGCGGATGGATCAGCACATTCTCGGGAGTGACGGCGGTATGCACCCACTGCGCGGCAGCGGCGCCGGCCAGGCAGCGCAGCAGCCGCCGATGCATCCACGCGTAATCACGCGGATCGAGCCCGTCCGGATGGGCCGCGCGCACCTGCGCCAGTGTCACGAAACCATCGGTCAGCGAGTCCAGCACATTGACCACGCGCACCTCACCGGTCGCCGAGTCGGCGTGGTCGACCGCGTCCAGCAGGCGCGGGAAATACGGGCCCAGCCAAGGGTGGCCCGCAGTCAGGGCCGCGATATCGGTCAGCGCGTTGCGCTCGTCGGCCAGCAGCCGGTTCGCCGAGGACCGGCGGGCGAGTTTCACGATCACATCCGGCGCGGCCCGGTACAGATCGGCGACCGCCCTCCGGGCACGCACCGCACCGAGCCGATACCGCCCGTGCGCACCGGCAACCTCGAAGGCCCCGGCCGTCATGGCGTCTCGCATCGTCGTCATAGTTTTAGTCTAGAAGACTAAAACAACACCCGCCAGAGCTTCGGACAACTTTTTGCCTGTTCGACCAAAACTGGTGCGGACGAAGCCGGTATCCGGCGGATAGGGATCTGCGACCACGGCCGATTCATTGATCCGAGGCTCGGCCGGGCCGGACTGTGACCGATGACACGTACGGCCTCGAGGTCAGAGTTCACGCAATTCACATGGCACGCGGTACCTCGGGTCAGCCATGATGGGGGTGTGTCTGAGATTGTGCGCCGTAGCTCATCCCGCAATGCCAAGCTGGCCAAGATTCCGCTCGGTATCGCGGGCCGGGCCGCGGTGGGATTCGGCCGCAAGCTCGCCGGTGGCGACAAAGGCGAGATCAATGCCGAACTGAATCAGAGAGCGGCCGAACAGATCTTCTCCGTCCTGGGCGAACTCAAGGGCGGAGCAATGAAATTCGGTCAGGCGCTGTCGGTGATGGAAGCCGCGGTGCCCGAGGAGTTCGGCGAGCACTATCGCGAGGCGTTGACGAAGTTGCAGGCCGCCGCGCCGCCGCTACCGGCCGCCGCCGTCCATCGCGTCCTCGATCAGCAGCTCGGAACGGCCTGGCGCAAGCGCTTCCGCGCCTTCGATGACAATCCCACCGCCTCGGCGAGTATCGGACAGGTCCACAAGGCCGAATGGTCCGACGGCCGGATGGTCGCGGTGAAGGTGCAGTACCCCGGTGCCGACGAGGCATTGCGCGCGGACCTGAAGACGCTCAACCGGATGGCGGGCATGATCGGCGCGGTCATCCCGGGCGCCGACGTCAAACCCATCCTGGCCGAGATCACCGAGCGCACCGAGGAAGAACTCGACTATCGCACCGAGGCCGACAATCAGCGGCGCTTCGCCAAGGCCTTCGACGGGCATCCGCGATTCGTGGTGCCGAAGGTCGTAGCGGGTGCGCCGAAGGTGATCGTCACCGAATGGCTGGACGGCACCGCGGTCTCGAAAATCATCAAGAGCGGTGAGGAGGATCCCGAGGGCACCGTCGAACTGCGCAATCGGGTGGCCACCCTGATGGGTGAGTTTCACTTCTCCTCCCCCGCGCTGGCGGGGTCGCTGCACGCCGACCCACATCCGGGCAACTTCATGATGCTCGAGGACGGCCGCCTGGCGGTGCTGGACTTCGGCGCCTGCGCACCCCTTCCGGACGGATTTCCGCCGTTACTGGGGCAGATGGTCGCGCTGGCGGTCGAGGATCGCTTCGAAGAGCTCACCGAGCTGATGTATTCCGAGGGCTGGGTCATTCCGGGTCGCACCGTCACCCACGCCGAAATCGCCGACTATCTGCGTCCGTTCACCGATCCGATCCGCGAGGACTCGTTCCACTTCACCCGCAAGTGGATGCAGCGAGTGGCAGGCAAGGCCACCGATGTGAGCCGTCCGGAGATGAAAACCGGCATGTCACTGCAGCTTCCGGCCGAACACATCATGGTGTTCCGGGTGCTGATGGGCTCGATCGGCATCTGCGCACAGCTGGATGCCGAGGTGCCGTTCATGAAGCTGATGCACGACTGGGTGCCGGGTTACGCCGAATACCGCAGCGTCAGTTGATTGTTCGCGCCTCGCGCGACACCGGGCCGAATACGGGACGAGCCCCGCACCTTTCGTGAAGTGCGGGGCTCGTTCGCGTTCCCGATGACGGCCGAGGCGGATCTGCCCGCGGCCGGATTCGGCTCCTATCACGCCAGTGCGACCTTGCGCGGGCGACCACGCGGCCGCTTCCGGGCGATCACAGCGCCCTGTTCGAAGATCTCACCACCCCAGACTCCCCAGGGCTCACCACGATCCAGAGCTGCCGCGAGGCAACCCGAGCGGATCGGGCAGGAAGCGCACAGTGTCTTGGCCTCTTCCAACTGGGTGGGGCTCTCGGCGAACCACAGGTCCGGGTCACCGACTCGGCAGGGCAGTGCGAGTGCGACACCGCGGGTGCGGGCCGGCCTCGAGGCCTGGGTCGATCGGCATGTCACGCGAGTAACTGTCGCGGTGGACACGTATTGCTCCTTCAGCTCGTACAGCAGTCGTTTCGTTTCTTTCGCGAAACCGGTGCCGATGGCTGGAGGCCGGATAAAACTATGGCCACGGTTTCGCGTCGGGCGATCCGTGGCCAGGAGGCTGATAGCGGTGCTACCTGAGTCGACTTCGGTGTCGGCTACTGATCACGGTCGTTGGGTGTGCATTGCGGGGGCGGTCTGCCTGCAGTTTTGCCGTCTCACGATCGGCTTCGGCTGCGAAGGCGCCGGCTGCGTCGGTGTGGAAACCGAGGTGTGCCTGATGCCAGCCCCGCTCGGACTTGTCTGCGTCAATTGCATAGGCCGACACTTGCGAACGACCATCGATAATGCTTACGACGTACAGACCGGTCCCCTGCATAGCGAGGACCCCCCGGGAGATGGACATATTCGGAACCACCGGTGCCACAACGCTTCTCGAAGCGAGAGTCACGATGTTGTTCATTTTGTCTACCTCCCTCCTGCTCGTTGTCCGACTGATCACTGTGCGCGCCGGAATCCCCTCCCGGTGCGTGATCAACACACTACGGGTGCGATACATAACCGCACAACCTATTTTTCACCTGCGGTTTTGCCGTGCGCGGACCGCTTCGCCGATCACCGGTCGCGCAGTCGCGAACGGATGATCGCCAGCAACTCCAGGCCGTACTGTTGCGACTTCTGCTGACCGAAACCCGGGATCGAGGCGAGCGCGTCCTCGTCCATCGGCACCTGTTCGGCGATCGCGGTCAGTGTTTTGACGCTGACCACGGCGAACGGTTTGATCCGCAATTCCTCCGCCCGCTCCCGCCGCCACTCCTGCAGCGCGGCGAGCAGATCGGTGTCCACCTCCGCGGGACACCCGGAACACCGGCCGAGCAGCGTGTCGGTGGAATTGAGCAGCGAACGCCCGCAGACGCGGCAGGTCGGGAGCTTGCGCTCGCGCACGCCCGCCTTCACCGCGACCGTCGACGCCGGTGAATCCTCGGGTACCAAACCGGCGAGGAACCGGCTGCGGCGACGGTTGCGCCGACGGCCGTCGGCGCGGGCCAGCGCCCACGACAGCCGCAGATGTTCGCGCGCGCGGGTGACACCCACGTAGAGCAGCCGCCGTTCCTCCTCCAGACCGGCCTCATCGGCCACTGCCCCGCCGTCACCGAGAACATGCGCGATGGGCAGGGTGCCGTCGGTGAGCCCGACCAGGAAGACGGCATCCCACTCCAGGCCCTTGGCGGCGTGGAGCGAGGCCAGGGTCACCCCCTGCACGGTGGGTGGATGCCGGGCCTCGGCGCGGGCCGCCAATTCCCTCAGCAGGCCGCCGAATTCGAGTTGTGGATCGTGAGCGGCCAGCTCCTCGGTGAGCTCCACCAGGGCGACCAGCGCGGCCCAGCGCTCCCGGGCCTGCGTTCCCGCGGGCTCGGTGGCGGTGAGCCCGAGCCGCGCCAGCACCGCGCGCACCAGCGTGACCACCTCGGTTCCGCGGGCGTCGGGCAGATCGTCACGCGCGGCGGCCTGGCGCAGTGCCTGCACCGCCTGCCGGACCTCGGACCGCTGGAAGAAGCCCGCGCCGCCACGGACCTGATAGGGAATCCCCGCCTCGGTCAACGCCTGCTCGTAGATCTCGGACTGGGCGTTGATGCGGTAGAGCACGGCGATCTCGGCGGCCGGCACCCCGGATCCGAGCAGAGCGGCGATGCGTTTGGTGACCCCGGCGGCCTCGGCCGTCTCGTCCTCGTATTCGGCGAACTTCGGTTCCGGACCGGCGGCCCGCTGCCCGATCAGTTGCAGCCGGGTACCGGCGATGCGCCCGCGAGCGGCACCGATCACCCGGTTGGCCAGCGACACCACCTGCGGTGTGGACCGGTAGTCGCGCTCGAGCCGGACCACGGTCGCGTCCGGGAACCGCCGGGAGAAATCCAGCAGATAGGACGCGCTGGCGCCGGTGAACGAATAGATCGTCTGGTTGGCGTCACCGACGACGGTCAGATCGTCGCGATCGCCGAGCCAGGCGTCGAGCACCCGCTGCTGCAGCGGCGTGACGTCCTGATATTCATCGACCACGAAGCAGCGGTAACGGCCCCGGAACTCCTCGGCGACGGCCGCATAGTCCTCGAGCGCGGCCGCGGTGTGCAACAACAGATCGTCGAAATCCAGCAGCAGGCCGTCGGGGGTGTTCTTCAGCGTCTCGTAGCCGGTGTACACCGCCGCGATCTTGTCCGCCTGATACGGGATGTCACGGTGATGCAGATGGGCCGCGTGCGGGTAGTCCTCCGGCGCGACGAGGGATGCCTTGGCCCATTCGATCTCGCCCGCGAGATCGCGCACACTGTCGGTGGCGGTCGGCAAACCCACCCGCTGGGCCGCCTGGGCGACGATCGTGAATTTCGAGTCGATCAGTTTCCACGGCACATCGCCGACGACCTGCGGCCAGAAATACTTCAACTGACGCAATGCCGCCGCGTGAAAGGTGCGCGCCTGCACGGTATTCGCCGCACCGCCGAGATCGAGTGTGCGCAACCTGCCGCGCAGTTCACCGGCCGCGCGCGCGGTGAAGGTCACCGCCAGCACCTGATCGGCACGCACATGTCCGGCCGACACCAGATGCGCGATCCGATGGGTGATCGTGCGCGTCTTGCCGGTGCCCGCGCCCGCGATCACACATACCGGCCCGCGCGGCGCCCGCACCGCGGCGGCCTGCTCCGGGTCGAGCCCGTCGAGCCGCAGGCTGGGTGGGGTCGGAACAGGCACGCGAACCATCATGACAGGGCCCACCGACATCCGCGGCGGCGCAGGTTCGCGATCGGGGGTCTAGTTCGGGCGGTCCCGGAGCGCTCGCAGCGATGCGGCGAATGCCGGCGCGTCGGCTGCGAGCGGCCCGAAGAACATCCGATCGCATTCCTCCACCGCGACGATCGCGCGGTTCACCGACTCCACCCCGGCCGCCGTCGGCACCAGCGATTTCGCCCTGCGGTCGTGCGGATGGTCGCGGCGTTCGATCAGTTCCTTTCGTTCCAGGGTGCGCAGCACCTGCGAGGTCATCATCGGGTCGGCGGAGGCCAGCGCGGCGAGATCGCGCTGGGTGACCGGTGTGTCGGCATCCGCACCGGCATTCCAGGTCAGCGCGGCCAGCAGCACGAATTGCACATGGGTGAGATCGAATGGTTCCAGGGCGGCCCGCACGGCGGCCTGCCAGCGGTTGGTGACCTGCCACAGCAGCAGGCCGGGACTGTCGTCCGCGGACGCGAATTCCGAACGGAGCCGGCGGTTCTCATCGCTCATCCCCCGGCCGATTCGATGAGTCGCTCCCCGCCCAGCATGGCCCGTGAGATCACCTCGAAGTCGTGGGCACTCAATTCCACCAGTCCCCTGCGCAGCACCACTCCCCAGTTGGGCCGGCCGGTCAGCTCGAGTTCTCCGCGCAGGGTGTCGATCGGGATCTCCCGCGCATCGTGCCGATAGGCGACCGCGCGCCGCCAGGGCCGGAAGCAGCCGCCCTGATCCTCGGCCTGCCACACCGGCCGGTCGTCCACGGTGGCGATGGCGGTGAACGCCTTCACCGGATCCCCCGCGCGCATCCCCGTCCTGGGCGAGTAGTGGACCAGGCCGTCTCCGGGCCGTAGCCGCTCGATCGCCGTGCGTTTCCCATGATTGGCCTGGGCGATGCCGAGGTCGACACCTCGGCGTACGTGATCGCGCGAGACGACTGCGAGCCAATATCCGGTCATTGCGTCTGTCCCTCCTCGACTGTGTCGTGGCGATCTGCGCCGCGCATTTAGTATGCGCGCTTACTATTCGAATCACAACCCCCCGGGAACACGGAAAACCCGTTCGATGTTCAATCAAGCGTGACTGCTACAGACCTGACCATGTACTCGACGACCTGGTGCGGCTACTGCCGCCGCTTGGAGAAGCAACTCCAGGAGGCCGGTATCGCCTACACCAAGGTCGATATCGAACAGGACCCGGAGGCGGCCGAGTTCGTCGGCAGCGTCAACGGCGGCAACCACGTGGTGCCGACCATGAGGTACCCCGACGGTTCGACCGCGACCAATCCGAGCCTCGCGCAGGTCAAGCAGGCCCTGGCCGCGATCGGCTGAGCCCGCCTGTGCGGTCGGCGACACACCGGCCGCACAGCGCGAATCAGGCCGCGGCGGCCCAGGATTCGATGATGGTGCGGGCGATGGAGATGGAGCCCGGCAGCAGCAGCCGCTGTTGTTCGGCCTGTCCGGTCTCCCCGGTGACCGATCCCCACGCACCGGCGGCCAGCGCCGCGCGCACCTCGTCGCGGGTGAACCAATGGGCCTCGGCGATCTCACCGTCGAAGAAGAACAGCGGCGCCTCGGGATCAGCGACCGCGGCGAAACCGAGCATCAGGGACCGGGGCAGCGGCCAGGGCTGGCTGCCCAGATACCGGATATCGCGGACCTCGACGCCGACCTCCTCCTGGATTTCGCGCGCCACGCAGCGTTCCAGCGACTCCCCCGCTTCCACGAATCCGGCGAGCAGGGAGAACATCCGCTCCGGCCAGGTGGTCTGACGGCCGAGCAGCACCCGGTCGGCGCCATCGTGCACCAGGCAGATGACGGCCGGGTCGATCCGCGGGAATTCCTCGTGCCCGGAACCGTTGATCCGCGACCAACCGGCGCTGGAGACCGTGGTGGGGCTGCCGTCGACGGCACTGTAGCGGGCACGATCGTGCCAGTTCAGCAGTGCCAATGCGGTGGACAGGATGCCGAGGGTCACATCGTCGAGGTCGATATTGCTGCCGACCACCCGCAGATCCATCAGCTGACCGTCGAGCTCGTTGTCACGGACGGCCCAGATGTGCGCGTTGTCGACGACACCGATCAGTACTGCCTCCGGCGCCGGCTCGGCCGAGTACGTCACCGCCTCTTCCAGTACGACCCGATCACCGTCGATCCGAACCTGACCCCGGCGGTTCATACGCAACAGCTTGGCGCCGGACCAGCCCTTTTTCAGCGACTGCTCGTCCGAACGCGCCGTCTCGGCACGGTCGAGGGCCGAACGCGACAACAGCGGAACACCATTCAGTTCGAATACCGACACGGCTTCGAGACTATCTCTCCCGGTTATTTGTGCACGCGGCGGATGTAGAGGAGTTTGTCGCCGGTTTCGAGGGCGTCCACCTCCGGCTCGTCGACCCGGATCAGCGTGCCCTCGCGCACCACGCCGAGCACGATATCGCGCAAATGCCTGGGCGAGCCGCCCACCTCGTCGGATTCCACATCGCGTTCGGCGATCGCGAAACCCGCCTCCGGGGTGAGCAGATCCTCGATCATGTCCACGACGCTCGGTGTGGTCGTCGCGATACCGAGCAGGCGCCCGGCGGTCTCGGAGGACACCACCACCGAATCGGCGCCGGACTGGCGCAGCAGGTGCGTGTTCTCGGCCTCGCGGATCGAGGCGACGATCTTGGCCTTGGCGTTGAGCTCCCGTGCGGTGAGGGTGACCAGTACCGCGGTGTCGTCACGATTGGCGGCCACCACCAGCGACGACGCGTGCTGAACTCCGGCCAGCCGCAACACATCCGACCTCGTCGCCGATCCGTGCACTGTCACCAGGCCCGCGTTGGCCGCGGTCTCGAGCACGGTGGCGTCGGTGTCGACGACCACGATCTCCGCTGGTTGCACCCCGTCGCCGAGCATCGCGTCGACCGCGGTCCGGCCCTTGGTCCCGTATCCGACGATCACGGTGTGATTGCGCACCCTCTGCCTCCATCGCTGAATCTTGAACACCTGACGCGACCGCTCGGTGAGCACCTGCAGGGTGGTACCGACCAGGACGATCAGGAAGAGCACACGCAGCGGGGTGATGACGATCGTGTTGATCAGCCGCGCGTTCTCGGTGATCGGGGTGATGTCGCCGTATCCGGTCGTCGACAGCGACACCGTCGAGTAGTAGGCGGCGTCGAGCAGAGTCAGCTCCTCGCCGCGATTGTCGTGGTAGCCGGCCCGGCCGAAATACACCACGAGTGTGGCCGCGACCAGCAACCCGACCGCGAACAGAACCCGGCGGGCCAGCGACACCCACGGGCTGATGCGCAGTTCCGGAATGCGCAGGATGCCGACCAGCGCGTAATCGGGTCTCTCGGTCATCCGGCCCAGACCTCGTGAGCCCTCACCGAACACGGCATCCCCCGGTTATATCGTCGCCCAACTGTGCCACAGCTGCGCAGCGTACCGGCCGGAAGCCGACTCGACGGACCGGGCACGCGAGTGGAACAGTGGCTCGAGTGGGCACAGCGGCACCGGACGCCTCCCGCACCTGGCAGATGCCGGAAGGACCGGACGCCGGAAGGGATAGATCAGCATGAGTGACGTCGGCCGCGCCTCGCATCGGCGCGTAGTCCTGATGAGCGCGGCACTGTTCGGAATGGGCACCTTGCATTTCGTCGTTCCCAAACCCTTCGACTCGATCGTGCCGCCCGCGCTTCCGGGCCGGGCCCGCACCTACACCTATGCCTCGGGAGTCGCCGAACTCGGCGTCGCGGCGGCGCTGGCGGCGCCGCGGACCCGCCGCCTGGGCGGCCGGCTGGCGGTATTGCTGTTCGTAGCGGTATTTCCGGCCAATGTGCAGTTCGCGGCGGACTCCCTGCGCAAATCCGGGACCTCTTCGCCGCTGACATGGGTATCGGTGCTGCGGCTGCCGCTACAGATTCCGATGATCACCCAGGCACTGCGGATCAGTCGCGAAGCCGCCTGAGCGCGAACGACTCTCACGACCGGCGGTGTGCCGGTCGGCCCGGGAACGAGCCGGAGTCCGGTGCGATATCGGATTCGGATATCGGGTCCGGGTCCGGGCCGAAGCCGGGATCGGCGACAGCGTCCGGACCGAATTCGGAGCCGGGATCGGATTCCGGATCGGGTTCGGGTGGGAGGTCGGCCGGTAGGCGTTGCGGGGCGGCGGTGGCGATGAGGTCTGCCAGCTCATCCGGACCCGGTAGTTCCGCGGGCGCGACGGTGCGGCCGCTGCGCACGTAATGGAATGCGGCACCGACCCTGTCGAGTATCCGGTCCTCCGGTTCGCCGGTGCGCGCGGCCATCATGCGCGCCCAGGCGACCCGGTAGACCGCCAGCTGCACGGCCACCGACCGCTCCTCGGCACGGGTCGGTTCCGCACCGGTCTTCCAATCCACGACCAGCCAGCGGCCGTCCGGTTCGCTGAAGACCGCGTCCATCCGGCCGCGGATCACGGTGCCGCCGATACCGGTCTCGAACCCCACCTCCACATTGATGGGATTGCGGTCGGCCCACGGTGAGGCCAGGAACGCCTCCTGCAGCCGGACGAGATCACCGTCGCGGGTTCCGCTGTCGGCGGCGCCGGGCAGATCGTCGAACTCCAGCAGGCCGACAGCACCGAACCAGCGCTGCAACCAGGCGTGAAACGCGGTGCCGCGCCGGGCCAGCGGGCTCGGGGGGTAAGGCAGCGGGCGCCGCAACCGGGCCGCCAGTTTCGCCGGGTCGGCACGCATATCGACCAGGGCGGTCGCGGGCAGCTGGGCGGGCAACTCCACCTCGCGGATACCGTCGGCTCTCGCGAAGTGCTCGGCCAGCAGGGCGTCCACATCCGCCGCCCAGCCCTCGGGGTCGGGCTCGATCTCCGAATCGCCCTCGGCGGCTGCGGAATCGGAGAACTCCGCTTCCGAGCCCACCGGGTCGGCACCTTCCCGGGAAATACTCACCGCCCCCGAATCAGCGGAACCCACCAGGAGTGAGTCGTGCGATGGTTCGGTATCTCGGCCGGGCTCCTTCGATGCCGGGCCGGATGCGCCAAGACCGCCGTCGGTCGCGGCCGATCGGGTTGTCGCAGAGCTGGATTCGCCGGTCATATCGGCGAACAGGTCCAGCTGACGAGGCGGTTCGTCCGAGCTCGGCAATGTGATGCCGGGGTGTTCGGCACCCGGACCATCGGCGGGCTCCGGCCGTTTCGTCCCTCGGCGACCGCGATCGGCGCCGGTCCGGCCCGCGGGCGGGTGCGCGGCTGGTCCGTGTCGCGTGGGCGGGCGGTCGATCTCGGGTGGTAGATCCGCCAGCGCCGCGCGGACGAGTGCGGCCCCGGCTTCAACCGTGCCGCGGCGCGCACCGAGCGGATCACGCGGCCAGGCGGCCACGGCGGGATTGTCGGTGAACGGGTTCACGGCATCGGCCGGCGGCGCATCGTCCCACCTGTCGATGTGGATGGTGCCGTGGCCCGGCGATTCCGGATGTTCGGTCCACCGCTTCAACTCGAGCAGGAAGTCCGATGGACCCTTCGGCGACGATCCGGTTTCGGCCCAGTGATGGGCCGAGACGAACAGTGCGCGTTCGGTTCTGGTGAGTGCCACGTAGAACAGGCGGCGCTCCTCGTCGAGCCGGCGGCGGCCCAGATCCTCTTTGTGTTGTTTGATCGCGTGTTCCAGATCGCCGCGGTCGTACAGATCGGCCAGATCAAGGACCGGCACCCCGTCGCGAACGGAATCGATCGCGCCCGTTTCCGGTTCACGCTGCCGGTCCCCGCGCAGCGCGGTGGGCAGTTCGGCGAGCGCGCCGAGCCAGGTACCGGCGGCGGTTCCGGAGGGGAACAGGCCGCGCGACACATGCGGTACGGCCACCACTTCCCATTCCAATCCCTTGGCCGCGTGCACGGTGAGCACCTGCACGCGGTCGTGGGCCACCTCGACTTCGCCCGGCTCCAAACCGTTCTCGACCTCTTCCGCGGCGGCGAGGAAGCTCAGCAGACCGGGCAGGGTGGCGCGGTGATCCCCGGCGTATCCGGCGACCACCTCGGCGAAGGCGTCCAGATGTTCCCGGCCCGCACCCGCACCGGCCGCCGCACGGCGGGTCTGCGACTCCACCCCCACCGCGATGGTCCGCTCCACATCGGCGACGAGTTCGGGCAGGGACTGGCCGCCGCGCTCGCGCAGTGCCGCCAGTTCCCGCCCCAGCGCGACGATGCGCGTGTATCCGGTATCCGAATATCGTTCCGGTGGACCGGGATCGGCGATCGCGTCGGCCAGGCCCGCCTGTTCCGCGGGTTCCGGCGCCACCGCGCGCAGCGCCTCCGACAGTGCCGAAGTATCGGTGATGGATTCGGCCCGGCCCTGCGAGGTGACGATCGACAACTCCCGTGCCCGCGCCGACAACGCCGCCAGATCGCGCACTCCGAGCCGCCAGCGGGCACCGGTGAGGATCCGCATCGCCGCACTACCGGCGGATGGGTCGGCGATCAGGCGCAGGGTCGCCACGATATCGGCAACCTCCGGTGTGGCCAGCAGTCCGCCCAGGCCGACGATCTCCACCGGCAGCCCTCGCGCGCGCAGCGCCTCGGCGAGTGGCGCCGCATCGGCATTGCGCCGCACCAGAACCGCCGAGGTCGGCGGCGGGCGGCTGCCGGCGGCCGCTAGAGCCCATTGCGCGGCGATCCGCTCGGCGGCCCAATCCCTTTCCTCGGCAACGGTTTCGGTGAGCGCGAGTGCCACGGTGCCGGAGGTCGCCTGCGGCCGGGGACGCAGCGGATCCACCCGCACCCCGCCCTCGCGCAACGGTGCGGCGACCAGATTCGCCAGATCCAGCGCCTCGGGCGGATTGCGCCAGCTGGTGAGCAGCGGCAGCACCGGTGCCGGAACCCGCGGTCCGGCAGGAAAATCGGTGGTGAACCGGGGCAGATTGGCGGCCGAGGCACCGCGCCAGCCGTAGATGGATTGCATCGGATCACCGACCGCGGTCACTGCCGGGCGACCGGTGAAATCCGCACCCGGCACCGGGGTTCCCGCACCGATATCGACGACGGAACGCTCTCCGAACAGTGCCGTGAGCAGGATGCGCTGGGCATGGCCGGTGTCCTGGTATTCATCGAGCAGGACGAGCCGGAAGCGTTCGCATTCCGCCACCCCGACCTCCGGGTGGGTGGCGGCCAGCCGCGCTGCCAGCGACATCTGCGATCCGAAATCCAATGCGCCCCTGCGCCGCAACTCCTCACCGAGGCGCTTCACCAACGGCAGCAGTGCCACCCGGTCCTGCTGTGCCTTGACGATCGAGCGCAGCTCCTGATTCGGGCCGCCGCGCTGCCGAGGACCGGCGGGCAACGTCTCCACCAGCCGCTCCAGCTCTCGATGCGCGGTGACCAACTGTTCGGGCTCGACCAAGTGCTCGGCGAGTTGCCCGGACAGCGCCAGCACCGCCTCGGTGACCGATACCGGGGTGCGTTCGGTGTCGAGGTCACCGTCCCAGCCGGTGACCACGCGATGCGCCAGCTGCCACAACTGTGTCTCGGTGAGCAGGGTGGCCGAGGGTTCCACCGGCAGCAGCAGACCGTGTTCGGACAGCAGCCGGCCCGCATAGGAGTGGTAGGTGCTGATCTCCGGTTCGGAGCCGGCGAGGGCGGCACGCAACCGGCCACTGCTGTCGATTTCGCGCAGCACGGGCGATCCGGCCAGCCGCGCGAGCCGGGTGCGGATACGGGTGGTCAACTGCTGTGCGGCTTTTCGGGTGAAAGTCAGCCCCAGTACCGCGTCCGGGGCGACCAGCCGGTTGGCGACCATCCACACCACTCGGGCGGCCATGGTCTCGGTTTTTCCGGCACCCGCTCCGGCCACCACGAGGGTGGGGCCGGGAGGTGCCGCGATCACGGCGGCCTGTTCGTCGGTGGGTGGCGGCAGGCCGAGGGTCTGCGCCAACTCCCCCGGCGTGATGGTCATGGATCCGTCACCTGCCGGCCCGCGTCCTGCACCGGACAGCTACCGGATACCCGGCAATGCCGGCAGCCGTCGTTGCGCATGGCCAGGAAGCCGGGGCCGCGGGTGGCCGCGGCCGCATCGTGAACGGTGTTGCGCCACTGTGTGATTCCCTCGTCGTCGAGGGCGGCCTGTACCCGTTCGGTGGCGCTGCCGCGGCTGGGTTTGGCCACGTAGACGAGCCGGGCCCCGCCGGGTTCCACGGTCTGCCCGTCGACCTCGGCGGACAACGCGCCCGCGCCCGCCGCCACCTGATAGGTGGCCAGCTGCGCATGGTCCTGGGCGGACTGCTTCGAGATGGGGGTCTTTCCGGTTTTGATATCGACGATCACGAAGCGGCCCTGCGCATCTCGCTCCACTCGGTCGACCCGGCCGCGAATGCGCACCGGCACCTCGTCCGGATCGCGGGCGGGCAGCACACAGTCCACCGGGACTTCGACGCCGACCTCGGCCAGTTCGTCGCGGGTATTGCGCAACCAGGCCAGAAAGGTGTCGACCATCGATTCGGTGCGGCGCAGTTCCAGCCGGGAGTGCCAGCTGTGCGGGCCGTCGGCACCCGAACTCGGGTCGACGGCCTTCCATGCCTTCACCAGCGCTGCCTTCACCTGTTCCTCGGTAACGCGGCCCGCCAGCGCCTGTACGAGGGTGTGCACCAGATTTCCCTTGACCGCGTGCGGATTGTCGCCGTCGTCGCCGCCGTGCCGTTCGAGGGCCCAGCGCAGCGGGCAGGTCTTCAGCAATTCCACCGTCGACGGCGACAGTGCCACCGGCCCGTCGCCGTCGTCCCACAGCGCCAGTTCGGAACTCTGCGCGGCGGTGCCGTACCACTCGTCAGGGTGTGCTCCGCGCACACCCGCGCGCGCCAGCCGGGCCAACTGGGTGGCGGCGCGCTCGCGGCGGGCCGGATCGTCGCCGTCGTCGCAGACCACACCCCGCAATTCGGCGATGAGAGCCTGGGCGACGAGAGCGCGGCCCGGATCGACCGGTGCCGGAATACGGCCCGGCTCACCGGGTTCGGCCGCCGGATCGAGTTCGGCGAGGAAGCGGGACGGTACGAGATCGCGGTCGCCGGTGACGGATTCGACGGCAGTGACGAGCAGGCTGTACCGGGCACGACTGCAGGCCAGCAGCAACAACCGGCGTTCCTCGGCCAGAATCGGCGCCGAGCGACTGACCTGCTCACCGGGATCGGCCACCCCGCTCACCAGATCGACCAATTCCTCCACCCCCAGCAGGGTGCCGCGTGAGCGCAGATTCGGCCAAATACCCTCCTGCACACCGGCAACCGCGACGATATCCCATTCCCGGCCGGCCGCGGCGTGCGCGCTGACGATCGCGACCGCGTCGCCGGGTTCGGTGAGCGGCGCCGAATCCTGGTTGATCTCCTGCTGTTCCAGATATTCCACGAATCCGTCGGCGGAGGCGCCGGGCAGCCGGTCGACGTAGGCGGCCGCGGCATCGAACAATCCGACGGCGGCATCCAGATCGCGATCGGCCTGCACCGCGCCGGGACCGCCGCGTTCGGATTGGGCCACCCACCGCTTCTCCAGCCGGGACGCGGTCCACAGCGCCCACAGCACATCCTCGAGCCCGGACCCGCGCCGCAGCACCCGGCGGGCGCGATCGACCGCCTTCAACACCCGGACCAGCGGCGCGACCTCCACCTCGGTGAGTTGCGCGATAAGTGTCCGGTCACCGACGCCGGTGATCAGGTCCCGAAGGACCAGCGCCGAGGACCGGTCGAGTTCGGAGTACGGCGCGAGTTCCACCTCCTCGCCGGGCTCGGACGCCGTGGACCGAGCCGGCCCAGCCTCCGGCCGGGCAGCCGATTCCGCTGTGCGCGTATCGTTTCGGCCGGCGTCACCGTCCGTCCCCGAGGTGGGTTCCGCATCGGCAGCACCGGCGACCTCGGCCGCATCGCCACCCCGGACGGAATCGCCTCGGGCGATGATCGCACGCCGGACACCACGGCGCAGGCGGCGCAGGCTGATTTGATCGGCGCCGCCGAGCGGGCCCAGCAGCAGATCGAGCGCGTCGTCCTCGGTGAACATCTCGGGCCGGTCGCGTTCGGCGACGAGCAGGGCACGCAACGACTGCAACATCCACGCCGCTCCCCGCCGACGCGCCAGCGGCGTATCCGGTTTCGGTTGCAGGACAGGCACTCCCGCCGCCGTTAGCGCGCGCCGCAACGGCCCCAGCGACAGCGGCACCGACCGCACCACCACCGCCATTCGCGACCACGGCACCTCCGCGGTGAGGTGCGCGCGGCGCAGATGATCGGCGATCACCGCCGCTTCCTTGGCCGGCGTGGTGAGCACCCGCACCTGAATCTGCCCGTCCACGACCGGATCACCGAGCAGATGGCGATCGTCGCCGCGTACCGCGAACCGATGGGCGGCGCGTCCCGGCATCCGGGCGGCGATGCGCGCCACCGCGGCATGTACGGCCGGGGCGCAGCGATGATCATCGTGCAGGACGATGCGACGTTCGGACGGCGCGTCGGGTTCGGCGACGAAGCCGGGGTCGGCGCCGCGGAAACTGAAGATCGCCTGATCCGGATCGCCCGCGATCACGGTCGTCGCCGGACCCGAGCCGATGGCCCGGATCAGTTGCGCGGCAAGTGGATCCACATGCTGGGCATCGTCCACCAGCAGAACGCGGACCCGTTCCCGCTCGGCGGCGAGCAGATCCTCGTCCTCGATCAGCACATCGAGGGCCGCACCGACCAGTTCGGCGGCATCCAGGGCGGGTGCGCTGGCTTCGGGGGCCTGCACGCCGACCGACCAGCGCAACAGCATCGTCTGCTCGTACCTCAGGGCGAACGCCCCGGACGCCTCCCATTCCGCACGCTCGTGCATGCGGCCCAGTTCGACCAGATCCTCCGGGCCCAGATCGCGCTCGGTGGCGCGCAGCATCAGATCCCGGAGCTGTTCGGCGAAGCCGTCGGTGCCGAGTGCGGCATGCAGGCGCTGCGGCCAGAGCTCCGCCGCGCCGGCGGTGGTGTCGATCAGCTCACCGCGCAGCATCTCCCGCAGGACGACATCCTGCTCGGCACCGGTCAGCAGGCGCGGCGGCGGATTGCCGCGGGACGTGGCATGGGTGCGCAGGATCGAGAAGGCGTACGAGTGCACGGTGCGCACCATCGGCTCGCGGCTGACACCGGGCACACCACCCAGTTCGGGCGCCATCGCGGCGAGCTGCCGGGTGAGCGCATTGCGGACGCGCACGGCGGCCTGTTTGGAATGGGTGAGGATCAGCACCGACTCCGGGTCGGTGGCCGCGAGAATCCGGTCGACGGCCAGGTCGGTGAGCAGCGCTGTCTTACCGGTACCCGGCCCGCCCAGCACATGCCACGGCCGCCAGCCCGCGTCCGCGCCCGCCCCACCCGCGAACAACGTCCGGACGTCGGCACCCCATTCGCGTGGCCGGGGTGCGGTCTCACTGCGGCGCACCAGTCGCACCGAGCTATCCGATCGCATCACAGCGGCTATTTCAACAGACACCCCCGACATAGTTGAATTTCGTGACAGCAAACGCACCCCGTCCAGGTGATGTGTCCGACCTGTGATCGGCGTCCGCGACCGCTGCCGAGATTTCGGTGAATTCCCGCGCACCCCGCTCCGGACCGGATAAGCCCAGGTGGAGCGCCCGGACCCGGCGCGACGCGGTGGCTGGATCGGGCCGCCGCGAATATGACCGCGGAATTTCCGCGGCCGCACCCGTTCCTCGGCCGTTCAGCCGATTCGGACAGCGCCGGGCAATCGCGATCACCGAATCCGGCCCGGCATTCGCGGTGCGCTCCAACGCTTTCGGGTCCGGGCGCGCGCGTGCTGGAGCATCCGGCGGCACAATGCCCCTGTGCCCGACGCCCATATCCACCGTTTCGGCCCCGCCGACGGCCCCCTCGTCCTGGCCCTGCACGGTCTCACCGGACATGGCCTGCGCTGGGCCGATCTGGCCGAGCGATATCTGCCCGATGCCCGCGTCATCGCCCCTGACCTGCGCGGTCACGGCTTGGCGACTTCGCTGCCGCCGTGGACCTACGAGCAGATCGTCGACGATCTGGCCGGCCTGCTCACCGAACCGGCGGTGGTGCTCGCCCATTCCTTCGGCGGTGCGGTCGCGATCCACCTGGCTCGCCGGTACCCCGCGAAGATCCGCGCCCTGGTGCTGCTCGACCCGGCGAGCGGCCTGGATCCACGGCTGGTCGCCGATATCGCCGCGGCCGGTATCGCCCGGCCGGACTATGCCGATATCGCCGAGGCACGCCACGACAAGCTGCATACCGCCTGGGCCGATGTGGCCCCCGAACTGCTGGAGAGCGAACTCGCCCAGCACCTGGTCCCGGCCGCAGACGGCCGGGTGAGTTGGCGGATGAGCCTGCCCGCCGTGACCTCGTACTGGGGACAGCTGGCACGCGAACTCGTCCTGCCGCCACCGTCGATACCGACCGTTCTGGTGCGTGCCGGAAAGGCGCCGTTCGTCACGGCCGCCACCATCGACGCGTTCGCGACACTGCCCGACTTCACGCTGCACGAATTCGACTGCGACCACATGATCGCCCAGGCCAGGCCTGCCGAAACCGCCGGGATCGTCCGGTCGGTGCTCTGATGGCCACCACCGATGCCGAGATCGAGCGGGTCCGGGAATTGGTCGCGGCCATTCCGCCCGGCCGGGTGTCGACCTACGGCGATATCGCCGCGGCGGCGGGGTTGTCGACGCCGCGGACAGTCGGCTGGATCATGCGCACCGATTCCGCGGATCTGCCTTGGCACCGGGTTGTGCGGGCCGACGGCACACCGGCCGCGCATCTGGTGCACCGCCAGCTGAGCCTGCTCGCCGAGGAGGGCTGCCCGCTCCGCGGCGACCGGGTCGACCTGGCCGCGGCCCGCTTCCGCTTCGAGCGCTGACCCGGCGTCCGCATCGTGGCGCGAATCCGGGCGCGCGGGCGAAACAGCGGTTACCGTGGAGTCATGTCCACCCGTCTGGCGTGCGTGGTGTTCGATACGATCCGGCCCAGGGCCGTGGCCCGGTTCTGGGCGGAGTTGCTCGGCTGGCAGATCACCGTGGATCGTCCGGAGTCGGTCGAGGTGGCCGCCCCCGATCCCGATGCCGCCGATGTGGCTCTGATGTTCCTGCCGACCCGCAGACCGAAATCCGGCAAGAACCGCATCCATCTCGATCTGGTGGGTCATTCACTGGATCATCAACGCGTCCAAGTGGATCGGGCACGGGCGCTCGGCGCGCGGCCGGTCGATATCGGTCAGGGCGAGGTGCCGTGGTCGGTGCTCACCGATCCGGAGGGCAACGAATTCTGTGTGCTCGAACCGCGGGAGGAGTACGTGGATACCGGCGCGGTCGCCGCGATCGTGGTCGACACCCCGCATCCCGGGCAACTGGCCCGATTCTGGTCGGCCGCCGCGGGCTGGCCGGTGACGCACGACGAATCCCGGTACGCCGGTATCCGCTCGGCCACCGGGCAGGGGCCATGGCTGGAATTCCTGCGCACCCGCGTCGCGGACCGCGAATGCGACCGCCTGCACCTGGATATCGTCGCCGTCCCGGCGGGCGATCCCGCCTCCGAGATCGCGCGGCTGACCGCGGCCGGCGCCGTCACCTGCGACACCGCATACGTCGGTCCCACCACCCAGGCGATTCTGACCGATCCGGAAACCAATCGCTTCCGGCTGCTGTCGGCGCCGAGCGATTGACCGTGCGTACGTCGTCCGGCCCGACCACTACGATTTGCCCATGAGCAATCCGCCGGGCCCGCCGTGGTGACGACCGTCGATGCCATCGTGCTGGCCGGCGGGCGGGCCACTCGGATGGGTGGAGTGGACAAACCCGCGATAACCGTGGGCGGGCGCTCCATGCTCGGCGTCGCACTCGAGGCGGTGGTGGGCTGCGCCCGCATCGTGGTGGTCGGCCCGCACCGGCCCGAACTGCCCACGGAAATCCGGCAGGTACAAGAGGTTCCGTCCGGATCGGGTCCGGTCGCGGCACTCGAATCCGGGGTCCGCGTCCTGTGGGAGAACGATCGACAGGCCGATCTCATCGTAATCCTCGCCGCCGACCTGCCCTTCCTCACCGCCTCGACGATCGGCGAATTGATCGGATACGTCACGACTTCCGTCGCGGACGCGGCATTCGCGACCGATGAGGCTGGACGGCCGCAATATCTGGTCGGCGTGTGGCGACGCACCGCGTTGCTGACAGCGCTGGGGCGATTGGATTCGGTCGCGAATCAGCCGATGAAGGCGCTCGTCCCGGCGAATACGGTGATGGTCGCGTTGACGGGCACCGCCGATTGCGATACGCCCGAACAGGTTCGCGCCGCGCAGGCCGCCGTACCACCGTTGTCGCTGGTACGCGCTCGCGAGATCCTCACGACCGGTCCGGTCCGGCTGCCCGTGCGCGAGGCCACGATCGGCTCGGCCCGGGGTGCGGCGCTCGCGGCCCCGCTGGTGGCGGCCGAGGCACTGCCGCGTTTCGACGTATCGGCCATGGACGGCTACGCGGTGGCCGGGTCCGAACCCTGGCGCCTGCGCGACGATATCGGCTTCGCCGGTGGTGCGCGCCCGGCCGGCCTGCTCGCGGGTGAGGCGGTGCGGATCGCCACCGGCGCGCACGTCCCCGAGGGCGCGGATGCGGTGGTCCGCGACGAATACATCCGTCTCGACGACGGGATTCTGCGCCGTCTCCCCGCGGCGCCCGTCCGCGACGATATTCGCCGCCGCGGCGAGGATTGGCGCCCCGGCGATATCGTCGCCCGCGCCGGCACGCCCGTGACGGCGGCCCTGATCTCGGTGGCGACGGCGGCCGAGGTGGGCACGGTCGCGCTGCGCGGACCGGTGCGGGCACGAATCGTCATGACCGGCGACGAGATTCGCGGTGACGGTCCGCTGCGCGCCGGCCAGACCCGGGACTCGATCGGCCCGGTATTACCGGATCTGTTGTCCCGGCACGGAATCGAGCCCACGGATAGGGTCCATCTGCGGGATACACCCCACGGCTTCGACGAGATCCTGACCACCCCGTGCGACGACAATCTGCTCGTGATCGTCGGGGCCACCGGCGGCGGTGCGGCCGATCAGCTGCGCGGCGCGCTGGATCGAGCAGGGGCGCGAATTCTGGTGCACCGCTTGCGCATGCGCCCCGGCGGCTCCACCGTGGTGGCCGAATTGCCCGGCGGCCCGGTGGTTCTCGGCCTGCCCGGTAACCCCTTCGCGGCCGTCGCGACACTGTCGGCGCTGGCTCCGGCCATCGTGTCCGGCCTGACCGGACGAGCCGTCCCCCGGGTGCGGACCGCGCCGCTGCTCAACGCGAGCGAGATCTCCGGGCCGGTGCCGCGCATAGTGCCGGCCCACGCCGTCGAGGGTGGCTGGCTCGGCGATGCCGCCATCCGCACCGCCCACCTGGCCGGATTACTCGATCGCGAGGCTTTGGTGATCGTCCCCGCCGACGCCGCCGACGGCACACCGGTCGAATATCTGCCGCTACCGGGATAGTCCGGCCGCGGCCCCGCGATCGCGGCGGGCCGGGTCCGGAATCGGCACCGCCGCCAGCAACCGGCGCGTGTAGGCGTCGCGCGGCCGCACGAAAACCTCTGCTGTCGAACCGGTTTCGACTACCCGACCGGACTTCAATACCACGACCCGATCGGCCACGTCGTAAACGACGGCCAGATCGTGACTGATGAACAGGCAGGCGAAGCCGTACTCCTCGCGCAGATCGGCGAACAGATCGAGTACCCGCGCCTGCACCGACACATCCAGCGCGCTGGTCGGTTCGTCCGCGACCACCAGGCGCGGCGCCAGGGCGAGGGCCCGCGCCAGCACCACCCGCTGCCGTTGCCCACCGGACAGTTCACTCGGCCGGCGGCTCGCGTAATCGCTTGGGAGCCACACGGATTCGAGGAGATCGCCGACCCGCGCCCGCACCAGTGATCCGGTCGCCACCGATGCGCCAGCAGCGGCTCCCCGATCGAGTCACCGACACCGCGGCACGGATCCAGGGCAGCGCCCACATCCTGCTGCACGAGCGCGACATCCTTGCGCGCCGCCGCCGAGGTGCAGGCCGCGAGCCCACCGGCGCCGAACACCGCCAGGGCGGTCACGCCCGTGGCGGTGGCGTGCGCGTGCCGTTCATCGCTTCCTGGCCGAACGGTCTGCCCGAGAACGTGATCCGGGACCAGTACGTGTACGTCAACGATCTCGCCCCCACTCTTCTGGAATTGGCCGGAATCTCACGGCCGAGTGTGCGGAACGGGGTGCCCGCCAAGGAATTCGACGGCGTATCGGCGGTGGAGGCGCTGCGCGACGCCGATGCTGCCTCGCGCCACCTGGAACAGTATTCGGAGATGGCCGGCCATCGCGGTTGCTACCGGGACGGCTGGAAGCTGCTCGCCCTGCACGAACCCGGCGACGACGTCGACGCCCCGCGGTGGCAGCTGTTCGATGTGCGCGCCGACCCGACCGAACTCCGCGATGTGGCGGCCGAATATCCGGAAAAGGTGCGGGAATTGGCGCGGGCGTGGGACGACGCGGCCTGGCGCAATGCCGTCTTCCCGCTGCTGCCCGCCGCCTGGGACCTGCGCGAACGCCGTGGGCCGTTCCGCTACACCGGCGCTCTGCGCGCGATCACCTATACCCCGGGCCCACTGCGAGTGCCGGAGCCGGTCGTGCGGGCGGTGGAATCCGAAGCGGAGCTGGTAGCGGAATAGGACGGTGTCCGTTTCCTAGGCTTCGGGAATGGGTTGAACTGCCCGGACTTCGATGGCGGCGTGCACCTTGTCGATGCCGCCCCGCAGGATCGCCTGCGGGACGAAGTAGAAGGCATGGTTCCAGTACCGCTTGATGATCTTGTCGAATACTCGCCGCGTCTCGGACTTGGGCAGCATGCGCGCCACCGCCTCGACCGGTTCCCCTTTCACCTTGCCCAGCACTCCGCACTTCTGGATGGTGACCCGCGGGGTGTTCTGGATCCGCTTGGTCTTCCAGGATCCGTCATCGGTGATGATCAGCAGCCTGTCGCCGTCGGGCACACCCCAGACCGGGGTCGGCTTGGGCTTGCCGTCCTTGGTGAAGGTGGTCAGCAGCAGATACCGCTCGCGGTAGACATCGTCGAAGGTCGGAGCCATGGATTTGTTCACCTTTGCTGGATCGATCGCGTCCAGACAGATTAGCCAAGGCCGCGCCGGCAGCGCAGTCGCCGGCGCGGCCCAGCGAGTTCACGGCCGGTGGATGCCGTCCAGTTCGGCAAGTTCATCGACCGTCAGGCGCACCGACATCGCCGAGAGATTGTCGTGCAGATGGCCCCGGTGAGTGGTTCCGGGGATCGGGAGTATGTGGTTGCCATGCGCGAGCAGCCATGCCAGTACCAGGCACCCACTCGCCCGGTGACGGCCGGGTGTTCCCGATCTTGGTGGCGATGAGTACGCGATCCCGATAAGGCGCCAAGGCTTCCGCGAGGAGTTCCTCTCCGGCACCGAGTGCATAGGCGTCGGCGGTGTCGAAATGATCCACACCGGCCTTGGCCGCCCCGCGCAGGAACGCGATCAGATCGTCGCGGTCGGTGGGCGCACCCCAGATCGGTGCGGTCATGCCCCGGCGCCGGCCGGGCTCGTCGGCCATGCGCATGGTGCCCAGCCCGATCCGGTGCACGCCGAGTGAATCGTCGAAGCGATATGTCGTCTCCATGACACCAGGCTGACCCCCTCACACTGTGTGAGGGTCAAGGCGGAATACCGGATGCGTGATGCGACGTTCGTCACGGCGAGCGGTGAGGAGTGCCTATATGCAGATCGGCGAAGTCGCGGCGGCGACCGGGGCCAGTACCAGGCTGTTGCGTTACTACGAGGAGCGCGGCCTCATCGCTCCGGACCGGGACGCCAACGGCTATCGCAGCTACTCCGACGACACGGTCGTCACCGTTGCCCGCATCCGCCGGCTGCTCGCGGCCGGGCTCCCCGTCCGGGCGATCCGAGAAATCCTCGACTGCGCCTGTGGCAGTGTCGAAGACGTGGCACCCTGCCTGACACCGAAGTTGCGCGAAGAACTCACCAGCATCGACGACCGGCTCGATGTTCTCGCGGCCCACCGCACCGAACTGAACGATCTCATTCAACGAATCGGCGCCTGACATCCGCTCGGGTACGCACCCTGTCGACTACGCGGGTCGCTGCCCGATCTCACCATGTCGCACGCCCCCGGTGAAGGCATCCCACTCGGTGCGATCTCGAGGGCGTGCGATGTGCTGAGAAGAGTCGCGCCGAGTCAGGGCTCGAGGTCGACGACGCCTGTGCCGCTGCCGATATCGAACGGCACCGAGACCTGGTCGTGCGCGATCAGCCAGGTGCCGTCGACCTTTCGCAGGCCGAATGTGGCTCTGACCCACATCCCGGGGGTTACCGTGCCATCCCTCAGGGTGCCGCTCAAACGACCGAAGGCGTGCGCGAATGCCACATCATCGCCCACGGTGACCTTCATATCGCGGAACTCGTAGTCCACATCCTCGAAGAACAGGAACACTTTCGCCCAGTTCTCGAGCTTCGCCGCTACCCCGGCATGCTGGAGTGGCGGCTCGACGTCGAAGGACACGACATCGGTTGTGTAGCCCTGTTTCAGGGCCTCGAGATCCTTGGCACGCAGTCCGTCGCGCAGCAGGTCGAGCTGCCGGCGGATCGCGGTTTCATCTGCCCTGTCGCGGTCAGCGCGTGACCGAAAGTCGTTCGGCGTCGTCATGATCGGTTCCTTCCGAGGTGATGTGCGGGGTGGCCGGCCCGCGTTGCGGGGCCAGTGCGGTGGTCCAGGCGATGACCTGATCCAGCGTTTTGTGCAGGGCGGCGGCATGGTGATCGCCGGGTACGAAGGTGGTGTTGTTCTCGAAATCGGTGAGCACCGAGATCGCGACCTGATAGCCCACATCGGCCATGCCCAGCGTGCTGCAGACCGTCCGCAGTTGCACGACGGCACGAGCGCCGCCGTTTACGCCGTAGGAGACGAATCCGACCGCCTTGTCGGTCCACTCCGCGAACAGGTGGTCGATGGCGTTCTTCAGAACCCCCGGCATGCCACCGTTGTATTCCGGAGTCACCATCACGAACCCGTCGAACGCGGCGATCCGCGCGGCCCAGGAACGGGTGTGTTCATGTCCCGATGGGCCGAGCATCGGCGGCATGGGCTCATCGAAATGTGGAAGCGGGTGGTCGCGCAGGTCGATCAGTTCGAACTCGGCGTCGCCGCGTTGCGATGCGGTCTCCAGAACCCACCGAGCGACCTGCGAACCGTTGCGATTGGGCCGGGTACTGCCGAGGATGATGCCGATCCTGGTCATTTCCGAGCCTCCTGGTTTGCTGAAAGTGTCACGATCTTCCGACGACGCAGCCCTCCGGGATGTCAGGCCTTGCATTCCGGGGCGCTGATTCGTCGGTTTCGGTGAGGGACACTCAGCGCGAAGGAGCCGACCATGACCGACCCGCACCTGTCCGCGGTGATCAGCGAACGCCGGCAGCTGATCAATCTCGCCTACCGGCTGCTCGGCTCGCTGGCCGAGGCCGAGGATGTGGTGCAGGAGACCTACGCGCGCTGGTACGCGCTGTCGGACCGGCAGCGGCGGGAGGTGGCCGTGCCGGGCGCGTGGATGACCACGGTCGCCGGGCGGATCTGCCTGGATCTGCTCGGCTCGGCGCGCGCGAGACGGGAACGCTATGTGGGCGAATGGATTCCGGAGCCGCTGCCCGGTGACTGGTTCGGCGGTCCCGCTCCGGCCGATCCCGCCGACCGGGTCACTCTCGACGAATCGATCGGCATGGCCTTTCTGGTCGTACTGGATTCCATGACCCCGGCCGAGCGGGTGGCGTTCGTCCTGCACGACGTGTTCCGCTATTCCTTCGCCGAGATCGCCGAGGTCGTCGGGCGCACGCCCGCCGCCTGCCGCCAGCTCGCCTCCAGCGCCCGGCGCCGCATCAATACCTCGCACCGCCCGTCGGGCATCGAACGCGCGGAGGTGGTCAGGAATTTCAAACGAGCCTGGGAGACAAGCGATATCGAGGCCCTCATCGGATTGCTGGATCCGCGGGCGACCGCGACGGCCGATGGCGGGGGCCTGGCGGTGACCTTCCTCGATCCGATCGTCGGCGGCGAGCGGATCGCCCGCGCCTGGATGGAAATCGCGGCCCGCACCACCACGGCGACACTGCTCGAACGGACGGTCAACGGCCAGCCCGGCCTGGTGGCGGAGCTCGACGGCACCGTCATCTCGGTCTTCGCCTTCGACGTCGCCGACGGCCGGATCACCGATATCTGGGTAATCCGGAATCCGGAAAAACTGCGGCCCTGGACTGCCGGGCGATCCGAATAGGGACTGTGCCGGTTCATATTCTCGTATGCGGCAAGTAAGAGCAACTCGTCGAGATACTGCGCGACGATCTGGCCGTCCACGAGCCGAGCCACCGTGGCCGCCGCACCGTATTTCACCTATGCGCTGATCGGCCGATACGCATCGGTGCCGCTATCCTTTCGACTCGATTCTGCGGCATCCGGATGTGTTAACAAATGTAAAGCACCCGAGAAGCACCAGTTTCCAAAGCATCACCGCATACGCGAATACCCGCTTCCCGGCCGGTCCGCACACCCCCCGCAGGGCCCGTTCGCGCAGGTCGGCACCAAATCCAGGAGACGGGTCCGCAATTGCCCAGTGACCGGGAGGTTTCTCCCGCCTCACAGCTCACGAACGCCGTGCGCGCGGTGTGAGTCGAATGTTTTGCGGGTCCCGCGAGCGTCCCTACTCTCGGTTGCGTCAGCACGGTTCATTTGTCTCGATGGGGGCGTTGTGGTCACTTCACACCTGGGAGGTTCGGCGCCCGGTATACCGTCACCGGCCGATGCCCTGCTGAAAATGGGCCGGTATTTCCAGCGCGGTGAGGTCTCCGAGGATCTGCGCACGGTGCACAAGGTCGGCGGTCGCGAGGCCGACGAGTTCTATCGCGACCGGTGGGCCCACGACAAGGTGGTGCGCTCCACACACGGCGTGAACTGCACCGGATCGTGTTCGTGGAAGATCTACGTCTCCGACGGCGTGATCACCTGGGAGTCCCAGCAGACCGACTATCCGTCGGTGGGCTCCGGCAAGCCGGAGTACGAGCCGCGCGGCTGCCCTCGCGGGGCATCGTTTTCCTGGTACACCTACAGTCCCGCCCGGGTTCGCTACCCGTATGTACGCGGGGTGCTGCTCGAGATGTATCGAGATGCCAAGGCCCGCTTGAAGGATCCGGTGCTCGCCTGGGCCGATATCGTCGAAGACGCCGAGCGGGCGAAGACCTACAAGTCCGCGCGCGGCAAGGGCGGATTCGTCCGGGCGGAGTGGTGGGAGGCCGCCGAAATGGCCGCCGCCGCACATGTTCACACGATCAAGAAGTACGGCCCGGACCGGATCGCCGGCTTCTCACCGATTCCGGCCATGTCGATGGTCTCGCATGCGGTCGGCGCCCGGTTCATCTCGCTGCTCGGCGGATCGATGTTGTCGTTCTACGACTGGTACGCCGACCTGCCGGTCGCCTCACCGCAGGTTTTCGGCGACCAGACCGATGTGCCGGAATCCGCGGACTGGTTCGACGCCGGCTACCTGATCATGTGGGGTTCGAACGTCCCGGTGACCCGAACCCCGGACGCGCACTATATGACCGAGGCCCGGTATCGCGGTCAGAAGGTCGTGGTGGTCTCCCCCGACTACGCCGACAACACCAAATTCGCCGATGAGTGGTTACCCGCGCGTCCCGGCACCGATGCCGCGCTGGCGATGGCGATGGGCCATGTCGTACTCCGCGAGTTCTTCGTGGAGCGCTCGACGACCCGTTTCGACGACTACATCAAGCGCTACACCGATCTGCCGTTCCTCATCACCCTCGACGAACGCGATGGCGGCTGGAACCCCGCCGGCGAGTATCAGGGGCGGACCTGGGTGCCCGGAAAGTTCCTCACCGCAGCCGATCTCGCTGCCGCCGGGCATCCCGATTTCGATGTGGACAATGCCGACCACAAGACGGTACTGCTCGACGGCGACGGAAATCCCGTGGTGCCCAACGGCACACTGGGTGACCGTTTCGGCGAATCCGGCGCCGGCCGGTGGAATCTGGATCTGGGTGAAGTCGACCCCCTATTGACGCTGTACGGCCGCACCGATGATGCTGCGGCCGTTCAGTTTCCGCGCTTCGACGCCGATTCGGCGATCGTCACCCGGTCGGTCCCGACGATGACCGTGGCCGGCCGCCGTGTGACTACGGTCTTCGACCTGCTGCTGGCCCAGTACGGTGTCGGGCGACCGGACCTGTCCGGCGACTGGGCCACCGGATACGACGACGCCTCCGCGCCGTACACCCCCGCATGGCAGGAGGCGATTACGGGAGTGCCTGCTGCACAGGCGATCCGGATCGCGCGCGAGTTCGCCGACAACGCCGATCGCTCCGGCGGCCGATCGATGATCCTGATGGGGGCGGGCACCAATCACTGGTTCCATTCCGATCAGATCTATCGCGCGTTCTTCACGCTCACCCTGCTCACCGGCTGCCAGGGCGTCAACGGCGGCGGCTGGGCGCATTATGTGGGCCAGGAGAAGTGCCGACCGGTCACCGGCTGGTCCACGCTGGCATTCGGGCTCGACTGGCAGCGGCCGCCGCGTCAGATGCAGGGCACGGTGTTCTGGTATCTCACCAACGACCAGTGGCGCTACGACCCGTTCACCTCCGAATCCTTCTCTTCCCCACTGGGTTCGGGCGCCTTCGCCGGCCGCACCGCCGCCGACAATATCGCGCTCGCCTCACGGCTGGGCTGGATGCCGAGCTACCCGACCTTCGACCGCAATCCGCTGGATCTGGTCGACGACGCGGAGGCCGCGGGCAAGACACCGCAGGACTATGTCGTCGACGGCCTGAAATCCGGCGAATTGAACTTCGCCTGCGAGGATCCCGACGCCCCGGAGAACTTCCCCCGGGTGCTGACCGTGTGGCGGGCCAACCTGCTGGGGTCCTCCGGCAAGGGCAATGAGTACTTCCACCGGCATCTGCTGGGCGCGGATTCCAATCTGCAGACCGATGATTCGGCCGGTGTGCGTCCCGCCGAGGTGCGGTGGCGCGAGGAGGCCCCCACCGGCAAGCTGGATCTGCTGATGTCGATGGATTTCCGGATGACCTCCACGACGCTGTTCTCCGACATCGTGTTCCCCGCCGCGACCTGGTATGAGAAACACGATCTGTCCTCGACGGATATGCATCCGTTCGTACACGCCTTCTCCCCCGCCATCTCCCCGCCGTGGGAGGCGAAAACCGATTTCGAGGCATTTCACCGCATCGCGCGCGGCTTCTCCTGGCTGGCCGAGAAGCATCTCGGTGTGCGCAAGGATCTGGTCGCGGTTCCGCTGCAGCATGATTCGGCGGACGCGCTGGCACAGGCACGCGGGCGGGTACTGGACTGGAAAGCCGGTGAATGTGAGCCGATTCCGGGTCGTACCATGCCGAAACTCGTAGTGGTGGAACGGGATTACCCGAGTATCGCGGAGAAGATGGCCGCGCTGGGCCCGCTGGTCGAAACGCTCGGCGTCACCACCAAGGGCGTCACCACCGTCCCCGACGCCGAGGTCGAATATCTGCGCGGAATGAACGGCGCCGTGGTGTCCGGCGTCGCGCAGGGCCGCCCGTCGCTGGCCAAGGACGTCCACGCGGCGGAGGCCATTCTGGCGCTGTCGGGCACCACCAACGGCCGCCTCGCGGTGGAAGGGTTCCACGCACTCGAACAGCGCACCGGGACCCAGCTGGCCGATCTGGCCGCCGAACACGAGGGTAAGCGAATCACCTTCGCCGACACCCAGGCCCGGCCCGTACCGGTGATCACCTCACCGGAGTGGTCGGGATCCGAAACCGGCGGCCGGCGGTACTCCCCGTTCACCATCAATACCGAGCGGCTCAAACCCTGGCACACCCTCACCGGTCGCCAGCACTTCTATCTCGATCACGACTGGATGATCGAGCTGGGTGAACAACTACCGATCTTCCGGCCGCCGCTGGATATGTCCGCCCTGTTCAGCGAGCCGGGAATCGGATCGGTCGGCGACGGCGCGATCGGCGGGAGGGGCGTCACCGTCCGCTACCTCACCCCGCATTCGAAGTGGTCCATCCACTCCGCCTATCAGGACAACCTGCATATGCTCACCCTCTCCCGGGGCGGGCAGTCGATCTGGATGTCCGATCGTGATGCCGCGAAAATCGGTGTGGCGGACAATGACTGGATCGAGGCGGTCAACCGCAACGGTGTCGTGGTGGCACGGGCGATCGTCAGCCACCGCATGCCCGAGGGCACGGTCTTCATGTACCACGCCCAGGACCGCGCGGTGGACGTACCGCGCATCGAGGGCACTCCGCAACTGCGGGCGGGCAAGGGCAAACGCGGCGGCATCCACAACGCGCTGACCCGCATCATGATCAAGCCCACCCACCTGATCGGCGGCTACGCCCAGCAATCGTTCGCCCTGAACTATCACGGGCCCACCGGAAATCAGCGTGACGAGGTCACAACGATCCGCAAACGCTCACAGGAAGTGGCGTACTGACATGACGAGGTCACAACGCTGTACCCGACGACGCTCACAGGAGGTGCGGTACTGATGCGTGTCATGGCACAGCTGGCCATGGTGATGAACCTGGACAAGTGCATCGGGTGTCACACCTGCAGCGTCACCTGCAAACAGGCCTGGACCAACCGCGGCGGCACCGAATACGTCTGGTTCAACAATGTGGAAACCCGTCCGGGACAGGGCTATCCGCGTGGCTACCAGGATCAGGAGAAGTGGAGGGGCGGCTGGAAACTCGACCGCCGGGGCCGGCTCACCCTGAAGTCCGGTTCGCGCATGAAGCGGCTGCTCAACATCTTCGCCAATCCCGATCTGCCCACGGTGTCGGACTACTACGACCCGTGGAGCTACGACTACGACAATCTGCTGTCGGCGCCGGCCATGGACACCACCCCGGTGGCACGGCCGAAATCGCTGATCACCGGCGAGGACACGAAGGTCACCTGGGGTGCGAACTGGGACGACGACCTGGGTTCGGGCCCGGATCAGGTGGGGCGGGACCCGCTGCTGTCGCGGCTGTCCAAACAGGTCAAACTCGAATTCGAGCAGACCTTCATGTTCTATCTGCCGCGCATCTGCGAGCACTGCCTGAACCCGTCCTGCGGCGCCTCGTGCCCGTCCGGTGCGATCTACAAGCGCGCGGAGGACGGCATCGTTCTGGTCGATCAGGACAAATGCCGCGGCTGGCGGCAGTGCATCACCGCCTGCCCCTACAAGAAGATCTACTTCAACCACAAGACCGGCAAGGCCGAGAAGTGCACGTTCTGCTATCCGCGCGTGGAGGTCGGCATTCCGACCGTGTGCTCGGAGACCTGTGTGGGACGGCTGCGCTATATCGGTGTGCTGCTCTACGACGCCGACGCCGTGCTCGAGGCGGCCACGGTCACCGACGAGAAGCAGCTCTACCCGTCCCAGCTCGGCGTATTCCTCAATCCGCACGATCCGCGGGTGATCACCGAGGCCGAGCGCGCCGGCATCTCACCGGAATGGATTGCCGCGGCACAGGATTCGCCGGTCTACAAGCTGATCGTCGACTACAAGATCGCGCTGCCGCTGCATCCGGAATACCGGACCATGCCGATGGTCTGGTACGTGCCGCCGCTGTCGCCGATGGTGGATGTGCTGTCGGAGACCGGACACGACGGTGAGAACGCCGGCAATCTGTTCGGCGCCATCGACGCACTGCGGATTCCGGTGGAGTACCTCGCCGAATTGTTCACCGCCGGTGATGTCGGACCGGTACGCGCCGCGCTGCAGCGACTGGCGGGGATGCGCTCGTTCATGCGCTCGATCAATCTCGGCCAGGAACCCGATCTGTCGATCCCCGACGCGGTGGGCCTCGAACCCGAGGAGATCGAGGCCATGTACCGGTTACTCGCCATCGCCAAATATGAGCACCGGTACGTGATTCCGTCCGGTGCGACCTCGCGGGCGCACGAGCTGGATTCGCTGGCCACCGGATGCAGCCTCGACAGCGACGGCGGGCCCGGGATGACGGCGTTCGATGTGACATCGGAGAAGTTCGCGCTCGTCGACGCCAATATAGCGGCGCCGGAGGAGAAAGCGTCTCGGATCAACCTGTTGAACTGGAACGGCGGGTCGACCGAGGGGCTGGTGCCCTCGCGGAACGGCGAATCCGGCAACGGCAACGGGGCGCACGGTCCCGGCACCGCGAACGGCAACGGCTCCGGCGAGGTATCGAGCTCATCGGGAGAACACTCCACCACTGCGGAGCCCACCGGAGCACCCCGATGAACGAATTCCGCTGCCCGAGTGTCGTTTCCGAATCTCCACCGCCGGCCGCACCACATCTCGGCGCCCACCGGAATCCCGCCCACGGCGCGGGCCGGGCCTCGCGAAGGTACGCCACCCGAGGAGCCGTCCCATGGGATTGCTGACCCTGCGCAAACGCCCCACACCCGCCATCGCGATATCCGAGCGCGACCGCCGCCTCGTGTGGCGGATATCCGCCCTCCTGCTCGACTACCCGGGCCCCGACACGCTGGCGATGTTGAATGATCTGTCCGATACGGTCGCGAGATTGCCCGATCCGGTCCGTGACCACCTCGCCCCACTGCTCACCCATCTCGGCTCCACCCCACCCCTGCCCCTCGCTCGCGACTATGTCGACACCTTCGATCTGCGCCGCCGCGCCAGCCTGCACCTGACCTATTACGCCTACGGTGACACCCGCAAGCGCGGAATGGCGTTGCTGCGCTTCAAACATGCCTACCGGCAGGCGAGGGCGGAGTTGTCCGATCACGAACTGCCCGACCATCTTCCGGTCCTGCTCGAATTCGCCGCGACGGTCGATCCGGTCGGCGGCGAACGGCTGCTGGGCGAACATGTACCAGTCCTCGAAATGCTGCGGTTGTCGCTGACCGACAGCACATCGCCCTATGCCGGCGCACTGGCGGCCGTACTGAGCACTCTCCCGCCCCCGACGACGGCCGACCGGCGCCGGATCGCGGAGCTGGCCGCACAGGGACCGCCGGATGAGGACGTCGGCCTGGAAACGTATTCGATGGGCGGCGACACCATGCACCCCGCGATGAATCCCGCCCTGTATTCGCCACCCGCGGCCGGGAATCCGGCGACCGCGGGACTTTTCGGAACCGGAGATCCGCGATGACTTCCACACTCTGGGCGACACTGCCCTATATCGCGTTCACCTCGTTCGTCCTGGGCCATCTGTGGCGCTACCGCAACGACCAATTCGGCTGGACCACACGGTCTTCGCAGATCTACGAGTCCCGGCTGCTGCGGCTGGGAAGTCCGTTGTTCCACTTCGGCATGCTGGGTGTGATCGGCGGGCATGTACTCGGCGTGTTGATTCCGCAATCGTGGACCGATGCGGTCGGCATCTCCGAACACGTCTATCACGTGGTCGCGGTGTCCGCGGGCACGGTGGCGGGTGTGGCCGTCATCGCCGGTATCGCGATCCTGGGCTACCGGCGCCTGAGCGTTTCCGCCGTCCGCAAGGCCACCACCAGGAACGACACATTCATGTACATGCTGCTGGCCGCGGCGTTGATCACCGGCCTGCTCAACACGGTCGGCAGCAATCTGCTGTGGGGTACCTACAACTACCGCGAGACCGTATCTCCGTGGTTCCGCAGCATTTTCACCGCGCATCCCCAACCCGACCTCATGGTCGGCACCCCGTGGACCTTCCAGGCGCACGGCCTGATCGTGCTGACCCTGATCGCCGTCTGGCCCTACACCCGCCTGGTCCACATGTTCAGCGCACCCGTCGGCTACCTCGTCCGCCCGTACGTCGTCTACCGCAGCAAACCGGTCGACAACACGAACAAGCGCAAATACGCTCGCGCCTGGCAGTCACCGGTCGTGCCGCCGACCCGCTGAGCCGGGCCGGGCGCCCGCTCGACTGTGCCGTGGAGCGTGACCTCAGGACACGGCAACGGAACTTCGCGAACTGTGCGCGTTTGGCCGCACATTCGCTGCACACATAGCCGCATACTTCGCGCACGCCTGGCCGCCGCGGTCGTGCACACATAGCCGCCCTCCCCTTGCACACATAAGTGAGGCAGCTGTCGTCGGAGCGCTACCCGCCCCTGGGCGGCACTCGCCGCCCCTTGACCTGGAGCGCACTCCACGATCTAGCGTCGGCGGTATGAGCGACAGCGCCGGGAGCGCACCGAGTTTCGGGATCAAGACGACGCCCGCACATGTGGAGTACGCGGATATTCTGCGAGTGTGGCGGGAGGCCGATGAGATCCCCGAGATCGAGCACGCGTGGTTGTACGACCACCTGATGCCACGGGCGGCGGTCGATCTGTCCTCCCGCGATCCCGATCGCATCCGGCAGCCGGTCACCGCCGCTCCCGGTGGTGCGGGGCCGGTATTCGAGGGGTGGACGCTGCTGGCGGCGCTCGCGGCGCAGACCCGGCGGCTGCGTATGGGGTTGCTGGTGACCAACAACCGCATCCGGCATCCGGCACTGCTGGCGAAGATGGCGGCCACCATCGATGTGATCTCGGGCGGGCGCCTGGATTTCGGGATCGGGGTGGGCGGATTTCCGCGCCGGGATCCGCGCTTCGACGCGATGGTCGCACCCGAGTACGAGGCGTACGGCATCCCGGTCGGCAACTGGGGCGAGGCGGTCGGCGCGTTCGGCGAGGCGGTCGCGATCGTGCGACGGATGTGGTCCGGGGAGGTATTCGATTTCGCCGGTGAGCACTACCGGCTCACCGGCGCCCAGTGCGATCCCGTACCGGTTCAGCGGCCGCATCCGCCGATTCTGATGGCCGGCTCGGGTGCGTCGACACTGCCGATCGTGGCGGCGCACGCCGATCTGTGGAATGTGATCGGGCCGCCATTGACCACGGTCGCACGGCTGGCCGAACACAGCCGCGCGCTCGACGAGCAGTGCGCGGCGATCGGCCGCGATCCGGCACTGATCACCCGCTCGGTGCAGTTGCCGATCGCCGATGCCGAGCCCGCCCGCACCCGCGACGTCCTCCTGGAGCTCATCGATGCCGGATTCACCCATCTGGTGCTGAATCCACCGGCGCCGTTTCTCGATGGGGTCGCGCGCCGGATCGCCGACGAACTGATCCTGCCGACGCTCGAGGCCATCGGCGGGTGATGCTCCGTTCCGTTGCCGCGCACCGCATCAGCGTTCCGGATCGGCGCAATCGACTGTGCGCCCGGGAAAATGAGTGGATGGACGACCCGGATTTCCGGATTATCGATGCAATGACTACGACCTCGGAACGCCTCAGGCTGATCGGACGCGAGGAGTCCCCCGCCGCCGCGGCCGGGGCGCTCTCGTGGGTGATGAACGTCGACGACGCGGATACCCCGCGCGATGTGATCGACGCGCTGGCACTCACGCCGTACCTCGACGGCACCCAACCGCACGCGGTCACAGCGGAATTGGAACATGTGAAGCCCGATGCCCCGCTGTGCCCGAGCGAGGCGCGCATCCTGCGCACCGTCGACGACGACGGCACCCGCGCCCAGCTGGCGACGGGACCGGGCTGGACCCTTCGCATGGTGCGACGCGGTAACGGCAGCGCCGAACTCACTGTCACCGCGGTCACCGAGGAACTGGCCCGCGAGGTGATCGAGGCCTGCTCCACCGATGCCACCGCGGAACCCGAAACCGACGATACCCAGGTGTCGATGGGCTTCTGGCACAACGGTTCCCACGGCCCGAACCGGCGGCTGCGCACGATTTCGGCGGCGTCGTGGCCGGAGATCACCGGCAACTACGGCACCGAGGTGAGCGCTGCGATCCAGCGGTTGATGGATGTGCGTGCCGACGACGTGCGCGGCCGGCTGGTGCTGTTGCACGGCCCGCCGGGCACCGGCAAGACCTCCGCCCTGCGAGCGCTGGCGCGGGAATGGTCGGACTGGTGCCAGGTCGACTGCGTCCTCGATCCCGAGGCGTTGTTCGCCAACCCCGGCTACCTCATGGAGGTCGCGATCGGCGTCGACACCTACGACGAGACCAAACGCCGCTGGCGGTTGCTGGTACTCGAGGACTGCGACGAGCTGATCCGCGGTTCCGCGAAAGAGAGCACCGGCCAAGGCCTGTCCCGGCTGCTGAACCTCACCGACGGCATGCTGGGCCAGGGCCGCGACGTGCTGGTCGCGATCACGACCAACGAGAACCTGTCCCGCCTGCACCCCGCGGTCGTCCGCCCCGGCCGCTGCCTGGCGCAGCTCGAGGTCGGCCGCCTGTCCCCCGCCGAGGCGACGGCATGGCTGGGCCGCGAACTACCCGGCGCGGCACCCCACCCGATCGGCCCGGACGGTATGACGCTGGCCGAGCTGATCGAATTGCGCGACAACACCTCTCGCATTCAGGCCGCGCCCGCGGGCCCCACCCCGGGCAGCGGAGGTTACCTGTAGCGGTCGGGGCGGTGTCACAGCCGGATGCCGTTGACCACCAATGCCACATTGATGTTGTTGCGGGTGGCATTGGAGTACGGGCAGATCCGGTGCGCCGTCTCGACCAGCTCGACCGCTTGCTCGTCGGTGACCGACGGCAACGAGATCCGCAGCTCCACACCGAGTTCGAACCGGCCGCCGTCGATCGGGATCAACGCGACCGACGAGTCGATCTCCGCGTCGTCGGCGCGGAGCTTGCCGCGCTGCCCGACCAGGGCGAGTGTCGTCCCGAAGCACGCGGCATATCCGATCGCGAAGAGCTGCTCCGGATTCGCGCCCGCACCGTCACCGCCCAACTCCCTCGGCTGACGCAGGTCCAGATCCAGCCGTCCGTCGGACGTGCGTCCGTGACCGTTCCGGCCGCCAGCGACCCGAGCCTGCGCCAGGTAAAGCACCTTCGTCATTGATCATCTCCCTTTCGTGGCTACCTACTTATGAACTTGGCACTTCAAAAATAGGAAGTCAATAGCTAAGCTCGTGAACCTCACGACGATCACGAGGTGACATGACACAGCTGGAGATCGGCTACCTGCTGCCGACGCGCGACCGCACTGTCCGAGACGAGCATGATCCGGAACCCCTTGTGGCACAGGCACGATGGGCCGAGGAGCTCGGACTGGACTCGGTATGGGCGGGAGAGAGCCCGGTGACCAGGCCGCGCGCGGACCCGACACTGCTGCTGGCCGCGGTGGCTCAGGCCACCGAGCGAATCGGGCTGGGCACGGCGGTGCTGCTACCGGCACTGCGCCATCCGATCCTGCTGGCGCACCAACTCGCCACTCTCGACCGGCTGTCGCACGGGCGGTTGATCGCGGGCATGGGTGGCGGGTTCCCCAACCGGAACACCGAGGCCCAATTCACCGCGCTCGGAATCGAATTCGGCCGCAGAATCGGCCGCATGCGGGAGTCGATCGACATCATGCGGCGACTCTGGTCTGGGAAGGCCGTGTCGTACCGGAGCGAGCACTTCACCTTCGAAGACGTACGGATCGCACCCGTGCCGGTGCGCCCGGGAGGCCCGCCGATCTGGCTGGCCGGTAGCGGCGGACCGGCGCTGCGGCGCGTGGCCGACCTCGCCGACGGCTGGCTGCCCTATCCGACCGAAGCCGGAACATACGCGGCCGAATGGGCGGTCATCGAGCAGCGGGCAACGCGTCCGATCACCCCCGCCCTGTACGCGACGCTGTGCCTGGACGAGGATCCGGACCGGGCGCGTGAACGGCTGCGGATCAGTATCGAGCGCTATTACAACGCACCACTCGCGGCCGTCGCATCGGTCCAGGCGGTGTTCGCCGGCACCCCACGTGCGGCCGCGGACTGGTTGTCGGGCTACGCCGAGGCCGGCGCCCGCCATATCGTGATCCGCCTGGCCACCGAGGACCACGACCGCGGCCTGACGGAATTCGCCGAGCAGGTGTTACCCCTACTCCGCGAGGAGAATTCACTGTGACCACTTTTGTTCTCGTCCACGGCGCCTGGCACGGACCATGGGCTTGGGAGCGGGTCGTCCCGCTGTTGCACGCCGCCGGGGCACGCACCCTCGTCCCGGATCTCAGCACGATCGGGGACTACGGGTTGCACGACCACGCCGCCATCGTCGCGGCCACCCTCGACACCGCACCGGACGACGAGCTGGTACTCGTCGGGCACAGCTACTCGGGCCTGGTCGTCCGGGAGGCAGCCGATATGCGCCCCGATGCCGTCGACCACCTCGTTCTCGTGGACGGCTGGGCGGGGGCGGACGGCGCCAGCATGTTCAGCCTGGCCCCCGGCGCGTTCGCGCGGACCATCCGGGCTGCGGCCGAAGCACGCGGGGACGGCCGATGGATTCCGGCCCCACCGCCCGCCGCGTTCGGCATCGCCGATACCGCCGACGCGGACCGCCTGGCCGCGCGTTTGCTCCCACAACCGTTGCGCACCTTCACCGAACCCACCCGCCTGCGCGGCGCCGTCGACCGGATTCCCGGCACCGCGCTCTACTGCCGGCCACAGACCTATCCGTTCGAACAGTTCGGCGCGGCCCTCGGCTACCGCACCCGCGCACTGGACGGCCCGCACGATGTGATGCTCACCGATCCCGGCACCCTCGCCCGAACGCTCGTGGAGCTTGTTCAAAATCAGGAAGCGCGAAGTCTAGAGTGAGGAAGTGGACCAGCGAACCTACAACCAGTACTGCGCGACCGCGCGCACTCTCGACCTCGTCGGCGAGCGGTGGACGCTGCTGTTGATCCGCGAACTGCTGACCGGGCCGAAGCGGTTCGGCGATCTACAGGCCGGCCTGCGCGGCCTCGGCACCGGATTGCTGGCCGCCCGCCTGAAACATCTGGAACGCGAGGGCCTCGCGCACAAGATCACGCTGCCGCCGCCCGCCCGGACCCCCGCGTACGCCCTCACCGAGGCCGGCCAGGAACTGGGGCCGCCGATTTTGGGACTGGCGCGATGGGGCCTGAAGTGGGCGATGGGCGAACGGCGCGAGAGCGAGACATTTCATCCGGGCTGGGCGATACTCGGAGCGCGGGCCTGCTTCGACGCCGCCGCCGCACAGGGGTTGCGCATGGTGTACGAGTTCCGCATCGATGATGAGGTCTTCCACACGAGGATCGATGACGGGGCGATCGAAGCGCTGCACGGACCTGCCCAGCACCCCGACGCGACCATCACGATCAGCGAGGAGGCGTTCCTCGAGGTGACCAGCGGAGGCACGACCTTCGCCGGGGCGATCAAAGCGGGTGCGGCATCGGCATCCGGTGACCGTGCGGCGCTGGGCAGACTGAAAAGCCTTTTCCGGCTGCCACATCCACACGACCGGACCACCGAACCCGGCGCGTAGCGGGCGAGCGGATTCTCGACAGCGGCATACGCTACCCGCCCGCGTGGACGCTCGCGTATGCGCGCGAGCGTCACAACCATGGGAACACTCATCGGATACCGGTGTACTGAATGCATGACAGCGACCACCGCCACCACCACGTCCACCGCTTCCGGGTTCGCCACCGGCTCCCTGATCGCGGCGACCGTCACCACCGGCCTGCTGGCCGGCGTCTTCTACGCCTACGCCAGTTCGGTCATGCTCGCACTGCGCCAACTCGACGACCGCACCTTCGTCGATGTGATGAACCGGATCAACACCGTCATCGTCAATCCGGTCTTCATGATCGGTTTCCTCGGCTCGGTCGCATTCACGGGGCTGGCCGCCGTGCTGTTCTGGCGAACCGACCAGCGCACCGCGCTCTGGTGGATCCTGATCGCGCTGGCTTTGAATGTGATCAGCTTCCTCATCACCTCGGGCGGTAATGTGCCGTTGAACAACGCGTTGGCCGATACGTCCTCGGGCGATTTCGCCGCTCTGCGTCAGCAGTTCGAAGGCCCCTGGGTCACGCTCAACATCATGCGGGCGCTGGCCAACACCGGAGCCCTCGGCGTCCTCGCCTGGGCGCTGCGGGCCGGTAACAAGGGCTGAGCCGGCGTTTCGAAGCACCGCTCCCACGCCCGGGAGACACCATGAAAGCGATCGAAGGGACCTTGAACACCATGTCGATCGCGCTCGTCAACGGTATTCGGCTGAGTTATCAGGAATCCGGCGCCGGCCCATTGGTTCTGCTGATCTCGGGCAGCGGCAATCCCGGCCGCGTGTGGCACACCTACCAGGTGCCCGCACTCGTGCGCGCCGGATTTCGCGTCGTGACCTTCGACAATCGGGGAATCGCCCCGTCCGACGAGAGCGCCGGCGGGATCACCCTCGAGGATCTCGTGGCCGATTCGGCCGCGTTGATCGAGCATCTCGGCGCACCCGCACATGTCGTGGGCACCTCGCTGGGCGCGGTGGTGACGCAAGAGTTGGCCCTCGCCCATCCGGATCTGGTCGAACGCGTGGTGATGCTGGCCACCGCGGGCCGGCCGCATCCGATGCTGCTCGCCGTCGGAGCCGGTCGGGCCGCGCTCCACGACAGCGACATTCGACTCCCGGTCCGCTATCAGGCAGCTGTCGAAGCGGCGCTACACCTGTCGCCGCGCACCCTGGCCGACCCCGACGAGGCCGAGCAATGGCTCGACACATTCGAATTCGCGGCATCCACGCCGATGACGCCCGGCGCCCGGGCACAACTCGGCATCGACCATTCCCGCAATCGACTCGCCGACTACGCGCGAATCAGCAAGCCCAGCTTGATCATCGGTTTCGCCGACGATCAGCTGGCACCACCGCTGTATGGCCGCGAAGTCGCGGCGGCCATTCCCGGCGCCCGGTACGCGGAAATGGCGGGGTGCGGTCACCTGGGTTATCTCGAACGACCGGAGGAAGTCAATCGAGTGCTGGCCGATTTCCTTTCCGGCCGCTGAATCAGCGAGCGGACAACCCCAAACTGTTCCCAATGTTGGCAATCACGTAACACGACCGTCCAGTTGCTCAATTACAGTCACCGGCGTGCAAACAGCCGATGACGTGCCGCTCCAACCGTCGAATCGGACCTGGGCGCAGCGGTTGAGCGAACGAATTCCCGCTGTCTCGCACGAGGTTGCGCTGACGAATAGCCAATTGATATTGACATACCGGGAACTCGATCAGTGGGTGGACCGGATATGCCTGGCATTGATCGAAGCCGGTATCCGCGCATCGGATTCGATCGCGGTGGTGGGGGCAGCACGGCGCACGCCGCACACGACGGCGGCCATGCTGGCCATCTGGCGTCTCGGTGCGGTGTATGTGCCGCTGGCCGCTGATCAACCGCGAGAACGCACGGCGCAGATCGTGGCGGCCTGCTCGATCCGGCTGGCCCTCCTCGATCCAGACGCCGCGAAATCCCCACTGCCCGAGGAGATCACGGCGATCACCGTACCGTCGCCCGGCGACCCGGTGACCCCTCCCACCTATCCGGCCGTGGATCCGGACAGCCTCGCCTACGTCATCTTCACCTCCGGTTCGTCCGGCGCGCCGAAGGGGGTGGCTGTACCGCACCGCGGGATTCTCGCCATGGCCGATGCCACCGCCGAGGCGCTCGAGCTGCGCCCCGGCTCCCGCATGCTGCAATTCGCACCGGCCTCCTTCGACGCGTCGATCGCGGAGATCACCTCGGCGCTCGGTGCGGGCGCGACGGCGGTCTTCGCGGGCCACGAAGAGTTATCGGACGGTATCGCGATCGCCGAAACCGTAGTCGCGCAGCGGATCACACACGCGATCATGGTGCCCTCGGTACTCGCCGCGATTCCGGAACGCCGGCTTCCCGGCGGGTTGAGCCTTGTCATCGCCGGTGAGGCGGCGAATCCGGCCGTGGTCGACGAATGGACCGTCCGGCACCGGCTCGTCAATTCCTACGGGCCGACCGAAACCACCGTCTGCGCCACCATCAGCGCTCCACTGGCCGGCTCCGCGCGGCCCATCACGATCGGGCAGGCCATCGCGGGCACCACATTGCGGATCGTCGGCGAGGACGGCGCCCCGGCGGAGCCCGGTACGGCCGGTGAACTGTGGATCGGCGGGCTCGGTGTGGCCCACGGCTATCTCGGCATGCCGACCGAGACCGCGCGGGCGTTCGTCGACGACGCGGTGACCGGGGACAGGTTCTATCGCTCCGGCGATCTGGTCCGGCAATTGCCTGACGGCGGCCTCGAATTCCTCGGCCGTATGGACCGGCGAATCAAATTGCGCGGCCGCCGCATCGAACCGGCCGATATCGAAGCCGCCGCCCTGCGCTGCCCCGGGGTGCGCCAGTCGGCCGTCGTGGCGACCGATACCCAGCTCATCTGCTGCGTGGTCGCCGACGACGGCACCGATCCGGATCGGATCCGCGGATTTCTCGCCGATCGACTACCCGGCTATCTCCTGCCGGACCGAGTGCAGACGGTGACCGAAATGCCGCGGACACCACATGGGAAGACCGATTTCGCCGCGGTGGCGGATCTGATTCGCACCCCGGCGTCGGGGCGGAGCGCCCCGGATTCGATGACCACGGCCGAACGAGTGCTCTGTGGACTCTTCGCCGAAATTCTGAACCTGCCCGAATACCATCCGGCGGACAGCTTTTTCGACCTCGGCGGCGAATCCATGGAGGCCGCGCGGCTCACCCGGAGCATTCGCCGGACGCTCGGTGTCGAGATGACGATGCGCATGCTGCTCGACGCGCCATCACCCACGCAATTGGCGACGCTGCTGTCGATTCCGGAGCCCGATCTGGTGAGCGGCGGATGACCAGCACCCTTCCCGCGATGAGCCATGACGCCACGCGATCCTGGGATCTCACCGAGCCGGGCACCCATGTGCGGCCGGATATCGCGGAATTCTGGCATGCGCACCGACAGCAACAGCCGATCTTCCGGCACGAGGCGTCCGCACACCATCCCGGATTCTGGGTCGTCTGCACCCACGAACCAGCGGTGCGGATCTACCGCGACGCCACCCGGTTCACCTCGCAACGCGGCAATGTCCTGCTCACGCTGCTGGCCGGGCGCGACAATGCCGCGGGCAAGATGCTGGCCGTGACCGATCCGCCGCGGCACAACCTGTTGCGCCGGCTGCTGACTCCGGCGCTGACCCGAGAAGCGGTGCGATCATTGGCATTCCGGATTCGGGAGCGCACCGCGCGGTTACTCGCCGGGTGGCCGGGGTCGGGCGAATTCGACTTCGCGGACGAGATCGCCTCCCGCATTCCCATCTGGACCATCTGCGACCTGCTCGGCATTCCCGACAGCGAGCACGAACTGCTGGTCTCGCTGACCAAACAGGCACTCAGCTCCGAGGATGCCGCACAGTCCGCCACCTCGGCGCTGGCCGCGCGCCAGGAAATTCTGCTCTGCCTGCTCGATCAGGTGCAGGCCCAGCGACAGCATCCGGACGACGGCCTCATCGCCGGGTTGATCGATGCGGAGTTCGAGGGCGCGCGCCTGACCGACGACCAGATCGTCACGAACTGCTACAGCATCATTCTGGGTGGTGACGAGACCGCCCGGCTGACCATGATCAATGCCGTGCACGCGTTCGCGGGCGACCCGGACCTGTGGCGGCGATTCGGCGAGGTGGACGATCTCGGCGTCGCGGTCGAGGAGATCATCCGATGTTTCTCTCCCACTATGCATTTCGGCCGGATCGCGAATTCCGACGTCGATATCGACGGTATGCGCATCGGGGCGGGCGAGGTCGTCACGATGTGGAATGTGTCCGCCAATCGCGACGAGAATCGGTTCCCGGACCCGGACACGGTGCGTTTCGACCGCCGACCCAACCCCCACCTGGCCTTCGGCTACGGCCCGCATTTCTGCATCGGCGCACCGCTCGCCCGTTTGGAGATCGCCATCGTGCTCGACGAACTGCGCCGCACGGCAGGAGATATCGTCGCGACGCGCGCACCACAACCGCTGTATTCGAATTTCCTGCACGGATACGCCACCCTGCCGGTGGCATTCGGATGACCGGTCTCCGGTCGGGGCACTACCGGATCGTCACCGTGTCACATATCCGCGAGCAGGTGATCGGCGAGTTGTGCGGGGACCTCACCCTGCGATAATCGCGGTCGGGAATTTCTTTCGAAAAATTTCGGCCGTCGTGTCGATCCACCGTGAGTCCCGTTCGACCTGTGTACGAGAGGGTCCGGACGGGACCGCTGAACCGAAGGACACACACCATGAAGTACATGCTGATCATGCGCGCCACCGATGAGGCCTACGCGAGCATGGGCGATATCGATTTCAACACCATGCTCGAGACGATGGGCCGGTTCAACGACGAGCTGATCCGGGCCGGTGTCCTGCTCGCGGCCGAAGGGCTCGACGACGCCGCTCAGGGCGTGGTCGTCGACTACGACTCCGAGACTCCGGTGGTCACCGACGGTCCCTACGGTGAGACCAAGGAATTGTTCGGCGGGTTTTACATTCTCGACGTGGCCTCGCGGGAAGAGGCGGTCGAATGGGCCAAGCGGATGCCGGTGATCGCGAAGGGGTGCAAGACCGAGATCCGGCGGGTCCCCGCGATCGACGAGTTCCCGCAGGACAACGTGTGGGTGCAGAAGGAGCGGGCGTGGCGCGAGGCCAACGGCCAGCTCTGAACGGCCGGGCCGGGTAATGGCGGATCCCACCGGTCGCGACGCCGTCGCCGCGGTGTGGCGGATCGAGTCGGCGCATATCGTCGGCGCCCTCGCCCGCTACACCGGCGATTTCGCGCTCGCGGAGGATCTCGCCCAGGAGGCGCTGGCCGAGGCACTGGTGACCTGGCCGCGCGAGGGCACACCGCGTAATCCGGCCGGCTGGCTGCTCACGGTGGGCCGGCGTCGCGCCATCGATACCTTCCGCCGGCGCAGCGCCCTCGACCAGCGGTATGCCGCCCTCGCCCACGAACTGGGCGAGGGCGGCATCCTCACCGGCGGCCCGGGTTCGGATCGGGCACCCGCGCGAACCGATCCGCTCTGGGACCCCGACCATATCGACGACGATGTGCTGGCGCTGATATTCACCGCCTGCCACCCCGTCCTCTCCCGAGAGGCCCGGGTGGCGCTGACATTGCGGGTGGTGGGCGGTCTCACCAGCGATGAGATCGCCAGGGCCTTCCTGGTTCCGGCGGCCACCGTGCAGGCGCGGATCACGCGGGCGAAGAAAACCCTTGCCGCGGAGAATGTTCCGTTCGCGATTCCGGCGGCCGCCGATCGGGCACCGCGGCTGGGTTCGGTGCTCAGCGTGATCTATCTGATCTTCACCGAGGGTTCCTCGGCGAGCTCCGGACCGGAGGTGATCCGGTTCGATCTGGCCGGGGAGGCGCAGCGGCTGGCACGGGTACTGGCACGGCTCGTGCCCGATGAACCCGAGGTCCACGGACTGCTCGCACTCCTGGAGCTGACCGCGGCCCGCTTTCCCGCGCGCACCGGGCCCGACGGTGAGCCGATTCTGCTGGAGGATCAGGATCGCCGTCGCTGGGACCGGTCGGCGATCCGGCGTGGCCGGGCGGCTTTGACACAGGCCACCCGGGTGGGACGCGGACTGGGCGCCTACGGCGTGCAGGCGGCCATTGCCGAATGCCACGCCGTCGCGTCCTCGGTGAACGACACCGACTGGCACCGGGTAGTGGGCCTCTACGCGGCGCTGGTCCGGCTCGCGCCCTCACCGGTGGTCGAGTTGAACCGGGCCGTCGCCGTCGCGATGGCGGACGGTCCCGCCGCGGGTCTGACGATCGTCGATCGCTTGCGCGCCGAGGGCGCCCTGCCGAATTCGCAACTTCTGCCGACGGTTCGAGGAGAATTACTCGCCCGCATGGGCCTGGCCGAGCAGGCCCGTGCGGAGTGGGAGCGAGCAATGAACCTGTGCGGCAACGACGGCGAACGGGCCGTGTTGCGCCGAAAGATCGACGCCCTCACATCGCGGTGAGGAACCTCCCGAAACGTTCCGATCCGACACCGGGCGCCGCCACGCCGTCGCCGAAAATATAACGCCCGCCGACGAATACCGCGGTCACGGTCTCGTCGTTGCGGTTCACCATGCGCGACAGATTCCCGTAGTACGGCACCGTCTGCTCGCTGTATCGCTCGAGTCGCGCGTCGAGTGCGTTCGGATCGATCACCACCGCGTCGGCCCGGTCACCGACCCGCAGATGCCCCGCGTCGAGTCCGTACCAGTCGGCCAGTTCGCCGGTCAGCCGGTGCACCGCGTGCTCGACCGACATGAACGGATGACCCGCCCGCTGGGCATCACGCACCCGGCGCAGCAGCCGCAGGCCGAAGTTGTAGAAGGCCATATTCCGCAGGTGCGCGCCGGCATCCGAAAAGCCCAGTTGCATACCGGGATCGGTGGCGAAGCGATCGAGGACGCGCGGACGGTGATTCGAGATCGTGGTACGCCAGCGCACCTTGGTGCCGTATTCCACCACCAGATCCAGGAAGGCATCCACCGGATGCACCCCGCCGCGCTGTTCCCCGACCTGTCCGAAGGTCTTGCCGATCACCGACTCGTCCGGGCATTCGACGATCTCCGCGTCGAAGAAGTCGCGATGCCAGACGCGCGGACCGTATTTCCGGTCGTAGTCCTTGCGGAACTGGCGACGATAGCTTTCGCTCTGCAACATGCGGTGCCGCTCATCGAGCTGATTCGACAGGTGCAATGCCGCTGCGCCGGAGCCGAATTCCTCGAACACCACCAGATCGATCCCGTCCGCGTACACCTCGAACGGCACCGGCAGATGCTGGAATCGGAAGTCTCCGCCGAGCAGGTTGATCATCCGTGCCAGCGCCGGGAAGATATGCGCCACCATGGGAATTGCCTTGATATCGGCGGCCGACAGCAGGCTCACCTTCAACGCGGGCCGTCCCACGCCGAGACTGGACAGCGCCATCGCGACCAGGCTCTGCGGATGCGCCACATCCGGTCCGCCCTGCAATGCGCGCCCGCGCTGCCGCAGTATCGAATTGAGTTGATGCCGTTCACGCATCGTCGCGTAGGTGGAGGGCAGGGTGCGCGAGCGGCAGGTATCGCCGTCGAGCTTGTCGAACATCAGCTGTTGTGAGGACATGCCGACGAATCCGCTGTCGAGTGCTTCGGCCAGATGCCCGCGCATGGCGGCGAGTTCACCGGCGGTCGGCTTCACCTCGGCGCGGGTGGCACGATCCAGGCCCATCACGGCCGCCCGGATATCCGAATGGCCCAGGAATGCGGCCACATTCGGACCCAACGGCATCGCATCCAGTGCCGCGGCATAGTCGTGGGCGCCGTGCCAGGTCTTCACCCCGTCGACCGCCTCGATCACATGGCGACGCGGAATCGCCTCGACCCGGCCGAACAGATCACCCGCGGTCTCGGCATCGGCGTGGACGGTCGACAGCGAACAGGATCCGAGCAGGACGGTGGTGACGCCATGGCGCACCGATTCCGACAGCGTCGGATCCAGCAGCACCTCGATGTCGTAGTGGGTGTGGATGTCGAGCATTCCGGGGATCACCCACTTGCCGGTGGCGTCGACGACTGTCGCGCAACCGGATTCGTCCAGAGGCTCCGCGGATACCGCGGCCACCCGTCCGTCGCGAATGCCGATATCGCGTACCGCCGGCGGTGCGCCCGTACCGTCGAACCAGGTACCGCCTTTGATAATGCTGTCGTACATGGCAGTTCCCTCATATCTCTATCTCGCGGCGCACGACCTTGCCGGTCGCATTGCGCGGCAGTGGCTGTGCGGTGATCACCCAGCGCGCCGGCACCTTGAAGTAGGCCAGTCGCTCGGCGGTGAATGCTCGCAGTTGTTCCTCGGTGACCGCGCCCGGATCGCCGACGACCACGACGGCCGCCACCTCCTGCCCCAGATCCTCGTGCGGCACACCCAGTACCGCCGACTCCCGCACCTCGGGATGTTCGTCGAGCGCGTTCTCGATCTCGGTGGGATACACGTTCTCGCCGCCGCGCAGGATCAGATCCGACCGCCGGCCCGACAGCCGCAGCCGTCCCTGCTCGATGATGCCGAAATCTCCGGTGTGCAACCAGCGTTCGGCGTCGATGGCATTCGCGGTGGCGGCGGGATCGTTCCAGTAGCCGAGCATCACATACGGGCTGCGCACGCAGATCTCGCCTTCCTGCCCGTCGGGCAGCGGCGTGTTGTCCGCGTCCCGGATCTCGACGCGCACCCCGATGATCGGCATGCCGACGGTATCCGGGAAGGCGGCCAGGACCGGCGGGGTGGCAACCGTTGCCGCCGTACCGCTTTCGGTGAGGCCATAGCTGGTAGTGAGCGCCACCTCGGCCATCGGCAGCTCGCGGCGCAGCCGCTGATGAAAGGCCGGCGAGGACGGTGCGGCATTGAGCGAGAAGGCGACCAGACTCGACAGGTCGTAGCGGGACATATCACGTTCGAGCATGCGGCTCACCATGGTCGGCACCGCGCCCCAGTTGGTGACCCGCTGCGCCGCCATGAGGGTCAGGACCCGATCCGGATCGAAATTGCCGGTGTGCATGACCACGGTCGCACCGGTGGCCAGGCGTGGGATGACCAGATTGTGCAGGCTCGCGATGTGGAACAGCGGTGAGGTGAGCAGGAATCGCCGCGCACTGGGCCCGGAGTCGAGTGGTTGGCCGCGGAAGGCGGCCATCATGGCGTCGGTGAAGCGGTGATAGTCGCATACCGCCAGCAGATTTCGATGCGAGTGCACCACGCCCTTGGGACGTCCGCTGGTTCCGCTGGTGTAGAGGATGACGGCCGGATCGTCCTCGCCGATCGCCGTCTCCGGCGCCGGGCCGGGATATTCCGCGATGAGCCCGGGCAGATCCGATTCCATCGTGAGGACCGGGATGCCGCTATCGGTATCCGCCAGCAGCGCGGCGCGTTTCGCGTCCGCGACCACCACCGTGGGCCGGGTGTGTTCGAGTCCGTACGCGATCTCCCGCGGCGCCCACCACGCGTTGTATCCCACCGGGATCGCACCGAGAAGTTGAGCCGCCCAGAAGGTCATCACCCATTCCGGGGTGTTCGCGGCCAGGATGCCGATCCGGTCACCTTTCCCGACGCCGTACCGATCGGCCAGTCCGCGCGCCAGAGCGATTGCGGCGGCGCCGTGCTCGGCGAAGGTGATGCGCCGGTCCGCGGTCACGAGATAGTCGTGACCGCCCCACGCCGTTCCCGCGTGGAACAGTTCGGCCATACTGCGCCGCCGGTTGCGCATGAGCGGAATCGGCGCGCCCAGAACCTCTTCGACACCCATCTCGAACGGCCCGCCGGGCCCGGTGAGGTCGTTCGTGATCCGGGCTGCGAGGCCTGGGGGCCGGCGGCGGCTGTCATAGCGTTCACTTTCTGCGATTACGGGATGAGCACGGCGCGACCACGGATCAGACCCTGGTCGAGACGTTCGAATGCGGCCGGGCCCTCGGTGAGGTCGAAGCGTTCCACCGCGACACCGATGGCGCCGCGCTGAGCCAGCGCGACCGAGGCGTAGAGATCACTTCGGGTGCCGCCGTAAGACTTCCGGACCGTGGCGCCCCACGGCAGCCCCGGGCCACCGGCGGGCCCGGCATCGATTCCGGGGATGCCGCCGTCGAGGCCGACCATGCGATAGGCACCGTTGGGTGCCACCGATTCGACGGCCAGCTTCGCGGTGGCGTCATTGCCGACGAAGTCGAATACCGCCTCCGCCCCCCGGCCACCGGTGCATTCGAGGATCTGCGCCGAGGTCGTGGCGTCGGCCCGCAAGGTGAGGTCGGCACCGCATTTCGTGGCGAGATCGAGTTTCTCGGCGGCGATGTCGACGGCGATGATCCGGCACGCGGTGACCGCCTTCAAGATCTGCACCGCCACATGTCCGAGCCCGCCGATACCGATAGCCACGGCCGTGGCTCCGGGCCGCAGCTGATCGGCCGCGCCGCGGATCGCGTGATACGGGGTCAATGCCGCATCGGCGAGCGGCGCGGCCTCGGCGAAGTCCAGATCACCGATCGGCACGAACGAATTCGCCGGAATCCGTACATATTCCGCCATCCCGCCATCGGGCCCGAGCCCCGGGCAGGGCGGCATCGCGGTGCGCCCGGCCGCCAGGCAGACATTCTCGTTACCGCTCACACACTCCCGGCACACACCGCAGGACCAGCACAGGTACACCAGCCCCCGCTCTCCCTCGTGCCGGCCCTCGACCTGCCCGCCGACCCGTTCGATGGTGCCCGCGATCTCGTGTCCCATGGTCAGCGGGTCCTCGCGCAGCGCGAAGGGCAGACCGAGAACGAACGAATCCGAATGACAGATTCCGGCGGCGCCGACCTTCAGCAACAGGTCGGACGGTCCGATCTCCGGAACGGGGACCTCACGCATCTCCAGGGTGCCCGGTCCGGTCAATTGCAGTGCGCGCATCATGCCGACACCTCCACAGCCGCGTAGATCGCACGTACATACGCCTCGGCGCGTTCGTCGATCAGCAATGACGGCCCCATGCGATTCATGCCGTAGCCCACCGTGATCCGGCGATCCAGATCGTTGACCACCAGCGCTCCGCCGTAACCGGCCCACCAGCACACCCGCCCGCCGGGCAGAACGGCGGTGGTGCGCGGATGCGGCAATCCGTACCCGATACCGAATCGCACCGGAACTCCCAGCGCCAGATCGACACCGTCGGACTGCTGTTCGAAGATAAGGTCGACGGTGCGTTCCGACAGCAGGCGCCGGCCGCTCACCGCACCACCGCAGGAGACGACCGACTGGACCCGTGCGATCGACCGCGCGTTCCCGTGCCCGTTGACCGCACCCAGTTCCGCCTGCCGCCAGCGCGGCGAGGAGACCTCGGCGATATCGAGGACCGGTGCGGTCAGGGTCCTGATAGCGATGCTGTCCGGGTCCAGTGTCGTACGGTCGACGGCCCGCTTCGGCGGTGGGACCAGGGTCGCGATGCGGTCGAAATGTTCGGGGCCGGTGCCGATATGGAAATCGGCGTCCAGCGGTTCGGCCAGTTCCTCGTCGAAGAAGCGGCCCAGCGAACGACCGGTGATCCGGCGGACCACCGCATTGATCAGGTGCCCGTAGGACACCGCGTGATAGCCCGAGGCGGTACCCGGCTCCCACCACGGCGCCTGCGCGGCCAGCCGATCGGCCGCGGCTCCCACATCGTAGATATCGGCCAGCTCGATCGGCCGATTCCAGCCCGAGACACCCGAGGTATGCGAGAGCAGATGCCGGATCTCGATATCACCCTTGCCCTCCGCGGCGAATTCGGGCCAGTAGTGCGCGACCGGGCGATGGGGATCGAGCTCACCGCGGTCGATCAGCAACAGCGCGGACAGCGCCGTCATGGTCTTGGTGATGGAGAAGACATTGACGAGAGTGTCGGCACCCCAGCGGTTTTCCCGATTCGCGTCGACGTGACCACCCCACAGATCCACCACCGGCTCACCGTCGCGCAACACGCACAACGACGCACCCAGCTCGGCACCGGAGGCCAGATTCGCATCGAATACCGCACGCACCTCGGCGAATTCGTCGAGGCACAGGCCCGCGCTACTCATCGAGCACCCTCCGCGGCACGCGCCCGGATCGGCAGCGAATTCCCGGCCGCGGCCGCCCGCTTGGCGCCCAACTCCAGCTCCTTGGTCAATTCCCGCACGTAGGGAAAGAATTCGATCTGGATGGTGTGGCGCGGCGAATCGTAGTAGCGGGCGGCACGCCGCGCCTCCCGCTCGGCCATCGCGGTCTCCATCTCCGGCACGGCGGGCAGATGGTAGCGACCGCTGAGATAGGCGGCGACGAACTTCGACTGCTGTTCGGCGAAGTTAACCAGCGTCGGAAGCGGCTGCGCCAGACCGAGATAGAACAAATTGTCGATACCCGGCTTCATCATCAGCTGAAACAGCGACAGCCGATTCTCGGCATCGGGCAACAATCGCGGATCGGAGAAGAACGGGAAACTGATGTGGTAGCCGGTGGCACACAGCACGACATTGATCTCCTCGACACTGCCGTCGGCGAAATGCACCCGCTTACCGTCGAGGCGTGTGATGGCCGGTTTGGCCGTGATATCGCCACAACCCGCGCGGTGCAGAAATTCCTCGCTCGCCGACGGATGTGCCTCCAGCGGTAGATGATCCGGATCGGGAAGGCCGTATCCGGACATCGCGCCGAGGAATTTCCGGATGGACCGCTGACGGACCTTCATCGCGAGTTTCGGCGGCATCCAGGCCGGTGTGGAGCGACGGTCGGCGGCCACCCCGTTCACATACTTCGGCAGCACCCACACTCCGCGGCGGGCCGAGACGAACAGCTTCTCGGCGAGGAACCGCTGCGAGAGTTCGGAGGCGATATCCAGCCCCGAATTCCCCATCCCCACCACCACGATCCGCTTCCCGCGCATATCCACGGGATCGAACGGGTCGTTATAGGCATGACTGTGCATGAGGACGCCGTCGAACTCACCCGGATAATCGGGCAGCCGCGGATTCCAGTGGTGGCCGTTGCACACGATCAGCGCGTCGTAGGACGCGGTCTCACCGGATTCGGTGGTGATCGACCACAGCCCCTGCGCATCGCGCTGCGCGTTCACCACTTTCGCATTGAAGCGAATGTGCTCGCGCAGCCCGAAGTGCTCGACATAGGCCTTGAAGTAGTCGAACAGCTGGGAATGATGCGGGAAGTCCGGCCAGTGCTCGGGCGCCGGGAAATCCTCGAACTGCAGCCGATACTTCGAGGTGTCGATGTGCAGGCTCTGATAGCAGGCCGACATCCCGTTCGGATTCTTGTAGTACCAGTTGCCGCCGACCTCGTCGGAAGCCTCGTAGCAATCGAAGGGGATGCCGTATTCGGCGAGCCGCTTCGCGGCGCTGATGCCCGAGGGTCCGGCGCCGATAACGCACACCCGCGGCAGTTCGCGTGTAACCAAGTCATTCTCCTGTTCGGCGCACGGCCGGACGTGACGTGGCACACACGGTAGCACTCGCTTGACACGGCGTCCAGTGAGTCGTCAAGCGTCTACTATCGAGTGCATGCCTTCCGAATCGACCGCCCGGCGTGGCTCGCTGCGCGACGAGCAGAAGCGTGCGACACGTCAGCGCATCGTCGAGGAAGCACGGGGGTTGTTCAGCCGGGAGGGATATACCGGCGTCCGCGTGGACGACATCGCGGCGGCCGTGGGATGCAGCCGGGCCACGTTCTATCTGCACTTCACCGGCAAGCCCGAGGTGCTGCGCGCCATCGCCCAGGAGGGGACGCTCACCAGCGTCCAATTCTATTACCGCGATCTGGACCGCGTGCTGAGCCTCGATTCCCGTGAGGCGTTCGCGACCTGGGTGCGGCAGGCGATCGGATGGTTCGTCGACAACAAGGATCTGCTGCCGGCCTGGGACGAGGCGACGGCACTGGAACCCGAATTCCGCGACCTCGCCCGCGAGGGCATCATGCAGCTCGCCGACAGCATGCCGGAGTATCTGTCCCGCTGGCCCCGCGAGCGTCACCACGAGGCGCGATTGCGCATCGAACTCCTCGTGGCGCAATTGGAACGCTTCTTCACCCGCTGGGCGATGCAGGGCACGATCGAGGTCGATGTGGCCGACGCCGCCGCGGTCCTGACCGATATCTGGTTCCCGGCCCTGCAGGCACCGCAGAGCTGAGCTATTTCGGCGGTAGCGAACGCGCGTAATCCATTCCGCGTTCGATCCAGCTGCCCAGCACCTCGTCGGCGGACAGCCGGTCGGGCAGCACATGCAGCCAATTGCGCATCTCCCGGCCACCCATCACCATCGGCGTGACGCCGACACCATTGATCAAATCGGCGGCCTCGGCCGGATCGACCCGGACCAGCAGCCCACCCTGCCCGCTGGCCGCCAGCGCCATATTGCCGCCGACAAGGAACCCCAGCCCACCGAACATGCGCTTCTCGACCGTCTCGGTCACCGCGGGACCGAGCAGGTCCCGGATCCGATCGGCCAGTATCTCGTCATAGGCCATAACACCATTGTCTCCCCCGCCACCGACAGATTCGGCCCGCCCGCGCAGGCCCGGTCATCCGAAGAATTCACCGAGAATTTGCACCCATGGGAACTCGCTGTGGTTGCTCCCGGCATGAGGTTGGACCAGCATCCAACCTCATGCGGAATCGCTTGAATCCTGCCGGTGATATTCCCGATACCGGAATTCCGGAGGCGCTGGCCGCCACCATGACAATGGCCGAACAGCACGAGTGGCATCGAGGGTACCTACGGTCGCGGCCGGTTTCGCGACGCAACTTCCTGCGCGGTTCCGCTGCCGCGGCGGCTGTGGCAGCGGCGGGGACCACACCGTTCGGCGCCCGCGCCTATGCCGATCAGGCCCAGCTCGCGGTGGGCGGACGACACGTCGGGTTCGGCGCCGACGCCGCCGGCCAGCTCCGCTTCGGCGCTCAGCTGTCGCGTAATCCCGGTGGTACCAAGGTCTTTCTGGATCACGGCCCCACCCCCGCACTCGGCGGGTCACTCGAGGCCGAGGTCCGCAACCTGATGACCCAGATCCCCAGCAGCGACGGTGGAGTCCTGGCCGCGGAGCAGTTCTACGCGCACGCGCCGGTCGACGGCCTGCCCGGGCGGATGCCGCACTTCTACCGCTGGCGCACCTCCGATGGCTTCACCGGCGACATCCGCGCGGCCGCCACGGCGATGCCGAGCGTGCGAAATGCCGTGGTGCCCTTTCGATTCACCATGATGGGCGATCAGGGCACCGACGCCACCCCCGCGCAGCCCGCGGGTGTCGCGCCCGGCGACTACGACGACAAGTACTACAAGGCCGATAACGATCCGGCGGTCCCGCACGCGGACAATGTGCTGAATCAGATCGTGGCGTCCAAGCCGGATTTCCATGTGCTCGCGGGCGATATCGCCTACGCCGACCCCTCGGGTGCCGGCAAGAGGCCCGAATACGTTGCCGCCGGAGGCACTCCGCCGAGCGGCTTCGACAAATTCAACCCCTTCGTCTGGGATGTGTATCTCGGCACGATCGAGGCCAGCGCCTCGACGACACCGTGGATGTTCGCCACCGGCAACCACGATATGGAAGCCGCCTATGACACCCACGGCTACGGCGGACACCTTGCGCGCCTGGACCTCCCGGGGAACGGACCCGCCGGCTGCCCGTCGGCGTACTCGTTCACCTACGGCAACGTGGCGGTGCTGTCACTGGACGCCAACGACGTCTCCTACGAGATCAAGGCCAACACCGGATATTCCGGCGGAACCCAAACCGGTTGGGTGGAGCGCACTCTCGCGGACTACCGGGCGAATCCGAATATCGACTTCATCGTGTGCTTCTTCCACCACTGCGCCTACTCCACCACCGATTCGCATGCCAGCGACGGCGGTCTGCGTGACGCGTGGTGCGGCCTGTTCGACCGCTACCAGGTCGATCTGGTGCTGCAGGGCCACAATCACATCTTCGAACGCACCGACCCGATCCGCGCGGGCCGACCCACCAAGGCGGCGGGTGACAACGCCATCGTCTACCCCGATGTGGACGGCACCGTCTACTACACGGTCGGCGGCGGCGGACGCCCGCGCTACGGCTTCCAGCCCGGCTCACCCGAGACCTACCGCGGCCACGAGGTCGCCGACACCGCCGTCCCCAACAGCTACGTCTGGACGCCCAGCGGGAGCAAACAGGACGAAGCGGCACCGTGGTCCCGCGTCCGCTTCCGCAACTACTCGTTCATCCGCGTCGATGTGCGCCCGGGCTTCTTCTCGAGCGAGATGGATGTCGTGGCGGTGGACGAATACGGCCGCGAATTCGACAAACTGACCTACCGCCGCAAAGTCGGCCATTAGACTCGACGCCGCCCGGGCGGAGCACCTGGATACTCCGCCCGGGCGGCTATCCGCATCAGGGCACGTCCTGGCATTCGACGGCGATCTGGTTGTAGCTGCCGCCGTCCTTTATGTGACAGCCATCACACGCACGTGGCGGTTGCTGCGGCTGTCGCCTCCCGCCGTGGCAACCGGCTGGTCCGGTAGGCTCACGCCGGTGCAGCAAGGTACTGGGAGGCAATCGCCGAGGATGGTCATGCCGTTGCCGGCTCGGACGGGGGCAGCTGCCACTGTCCACGGGTCCCTGAGCAATCCGCTATGACAGCGGAAAGCGACGGCGTCGACCCGAATGAGCATGCCGACCTGATTGCCGCCGTGGGTGTTTCGATCGAACCGGGCCTGCTGACACTGGCGTTGACGCATCGCTCCTATGCCTACGAACAGGGCGGGATGCCGACCAATGAACGGCTCGAATTCCTGGGCGACTCGGTCCTCGGACTCAGCGTCACCGAATTCCTGTACCTGACCTACCCGGAGCGCACCGAGGGAGATCTGGCCAAGATCCGTTCGCGCGTGGTGAATATGCATGCCTGCGCCGAGGTCGCCCGCGGGCTGGGCCTCGGTGGGCTGGGCGCTCATCTGCGCCTGGGACGGGGCGAAGAACTCACCGGCGGGCGCGACAAGAACAGCATCCTCGCCGACGGGATGGAATCCCTGCTGGGCGCGGTGCACCAGCAGCACGGGCTCGAGGTTGCCCGTGTCGTGGTCCTTCGCCTGTTCGCCGACCTGCTCGAACGCGCCGCCAAGATGGGCGCCGCCCTGGATTGGAAGACCAGCCTGCAGGAGCACACAGCCGAACACGGCCTCGGGGTGCCCAGCTACGAGATCACCTCGACCGGTCCCGACCACAACAAGGAGTTCACCGCTACCGCGGTGGTCGCCGCCAATTCCTACGGCCAGGGAACCGGCAGGTCGAAGAAGGAAGCCGAGCAGAACGCCGCGGCGGCGGCCTACGCCGCGCTCACAGCGGACTGACCACCGGTACCGCCAGGGTGTTACCGGCACTGCTTTCGCGCCGGATCTACACCCCCAGAGCCGGGGCGAACACCGCCCACGAATCGTGCAGATCGTCCTGCCAGTAGTCCCAGGCGTGGGTGCCGTTGCGGTTGACGACGGTAGCCGGGATCCCCAGGGCGCCAAGCCGATCGGTGAGCTGGCGGGTGCAGGTCCCGACCACGTTCTCCATGACTCCGCCGACCGTGACACGGTTGACCAGCTTGCCCACGTCACCGTTGATCGACGGATCGGTGAGGGTGTCGTGGACCCCCGGCACACCGTTTCCGGAGGAGATGTAGAGAGCGGTGCCGCGCAGCCGATCGGCGTTGGCGACCGGGTCGTGCGCGGCCCAGGTCGGGTCCGCCGGACCGCCCCACATATTGCCGGCGTTCGCGCCGAAGACGCCCAACTGCGTGTACACATACGCCTGCGGGATGGCGCCGGCGGTCACCGGGCAGCCGCTGTAGGCGCCGACCGCCTGATAGAGGCCGGGTGCGCCGATCGCGAGATCGAGGGACGAGGTGGCCGACATCGAGGTTCCCGCGATGGCGTTGCGGCCGGTCATATCGAAGCGGGATTGCAGCAGGGGCGGCAGTTCCCGGGTGAGGAAGGTGGTCCATTCATTGCGGCCCAGAACCGGATCATCCGATTTCCAGTCGGTGTAATAACTGGCGCGCCCGCCCAGCGGGACGATCACATTGACCGGTTTGTCGGCGAAGAACCGCGCGACATCGGTGCGGTTGGTCCAGGGCCCGCCGTCCTCGCCGCCGTCCACCGCGTTGAGTAGATACAGTGCCGGCGCCGCGAAATCCGGATGCGACATCCACACAGTGATCCGCCTGTTCATCGCCGGGGAGTAGACCACCACCGAATACTGGCGACCGCCAAGCGGTTGCACGTCGACGATGGCCGGACCGCCGGGATCGGCCGACGCGACCGTCGGCACAATGGTGGCAATCATTGCGAAGGCGGCGAACAGGACAGCAAAACAGCGTGAGAGCCGGTGCATGCGTGGAGTATCGCACCCTCGTCACGGTCACCGCAGCGCACTGGGCGGGTGTGTTCGCCGGATACGTGCGCCCGCGACGGGCCGCCGTCCGCGTCGCCGTGACCGAGACGTAGGTGGTGTGGCCGGATGCTCAGTCGGCTGCGGCCGCAGCGCGAATGGCGGCCAAGTCGATCTTGGACATGGTCCGCAGCGCCGCGGCGGCCGCGGGCGCGTGGTCACCACTCAGCAAGGCCGGCAGCTCGGCGGGCACGACCTGCCAGGACAGACCGTAGCGATCGGTGAGCCACCCGCACGGTCCCGGCCGGCCACCTTCGGTCAGCGCCGCCCACAGCCGGTCGACCTCGTCCTGACCGTCGACCACGACCTGGATGGACGCGGCATCGGTGAACGGATGCCCCGGCCCGCCGTTCATCATGGTCACCGCGTGTCCGGCCAGGTCGGCGGTGACGATGAACGCCGACCCATCGGGGCCGCGGGTGATATCGGTGATCCGGGAGCTGGGAACGCAGCCGGTGTAGAACTCGGCCGCGGCCTCGGCGCTGCTCACCCGTATTCGACACACTTCGTGAAACTTTTCCGAGTTTTCCGAGGCGCCCTATTGCTCCTGCGCTTTGCGGGACACCCGCACCCGGTCGCACCGACGACCAGCTGCGCAATTGTCGGTCATCGCCGCTCCGAGAGCCGGTCCAGTGCCGCCTGGCTGGATTCGTCGGCGGCACGGTAGACGATCAGCCGCTGATCCGGATCCTGCATGGGGACCAGTGCCTCGAACGACACCGTCACCACACCCACCCGCGGATGCCGCATCGTCTTGTTCCCGCGTCCCTGTACCCGCACATCGCGGCGCTCCCACAGCTCGGCGAACTCGGCACTGCCGGTGCGGAATTCATCGATCAGATCGGCCAGTACCCGATCCTCCGGATGGGCCGCCCATGCCGCCCGAAGACCCGCGATCCCCTCCCGCACCGTGCGTTCGCGGTCGGCGTAGAAATTACACATCCGCGGGTACAGCAGGCACAACCATATGGAATTGCGCTGCCGCGACGTCTGCCGATTCCACGACAGGATGTCTTGACGTCCTCCCCCTCCTTGCGAAGGCTGGGGATTCCGGTCCACTGCGGCTGGGCCGCGCCTCCGGTGGGTTCCTGCTTCGCTGCCGGTTGCTCAACCGAAGTCGAGGCTGACACCAGCTCCACAGGCGTTGAACTCTCGGCCCGCCCGGCCGCGAGGATATTGATTGCCGCATTCAGATCTCGGTCGTGAACGGCGCCGCACGCGCACGTCCATCGGCGAACATGCAGCGGTTTCTTCCCTCCCAGCGCGCCGCATGCGGAACACATTCGGGTGGACGGAAACCAACGGTCGATCCTGCCGAAGGTCCGCCCGCACCGGGCTGCCTTCTCCTCCAACATGCGGGTGAACATACCCCAGCTGGCATCGTGCACGGACTTCGCCAGCCGGGTGCGCGCGAGCCCTCTCACGCACAAGTCCTCGACAAACACCGCTTGGCTCTCACGGATGATCCCCGTGGACTGTTTGTGCGTCCAATCCCGACGCGCATCGGCCACCCTGGCATGCGCCTTGGCTACCTTGACCCGTGCTTTCGCTCGGTTCTTCGACCCCTCTTCTTTGCGGGACATGACTCGCTGCGCCTTGCCAAGCTTGCGCTCCACGCGCCGCAGGAAACGCGGGTTCTCGATCGTCTTCCCGTTCGACAGAACTGCGAACGCCGTCAACCCCAGATCAATACCGACCTCGGAATCCACTGGTGGCAACGACGCTGCCTCCACTTCAACCACGAACGACGCGAAATACCGCCCCGACGCGTCCTGGACGATCGTGACCGACGACGGATCGGACGGGAGCTGCCGCGACCAACGCACCGCGATATCGCCGATCTTCGGCAAGCGCAACTTCCGCCCGGCAGTGACCGCAAAGCGAGCATTGCGCGTGAACCGGATCGCCTGCCGATTGTCCCTGCGGGGCCGGAATCGCGGCGGGGCAACCTTCGGCCCCTTACGTTTCCCGGTCGCGGACTGGAAGAAATTGCGGTACGCGGCGTTCAGATCGACCAACGCCTGTTGCAGCACGACCGAAGACACCTCGGACAACCACGCCCGTTCGACGGTTGTCTTCGATGCGGTGAGCCGCTTGGACAACTCTCCGTCGCTGATCCGCCGCCCAGCCCTATCTGCCTCTTGCCGGGCACGCAGTCCGTCGTTGTAGGCCACCCGAGCACACCCGAAGGCCTGCGCCAAGGCGATCCGCTGGCCTGAAGTCGGATAGACGCGGAAGTTGTACCGCAACTGCATATCTCGAATATATCAGTACTCTATGACCGATTTCAGCGATGTATCGAGCATTCACCGCGGCCGTTCCGGACAGGCCGGGAAACGAGTCACCAGAAGACACCCGATCGGCGTAACTCGGCACCTCATCGACGGCCCCTGCCCGCGGCCTGCAGATCACCGACGTGGTCAAGGAGGTAGCCGCCGAAATCGGCCACACCCCCGCCCAGACCGCCCTGGCCTGGACCCTGCAGAACCCTGCGGTTACCTCCCCCATCATCGGCGCCCGCACCCCCGCCCAGCTGTCCGACAACCTCGGTGCGCTGGACGTGGAATTCGATGCGGCGCAACTGGATCGGCTCAACGCCGCGAGTGCCGTCGAACCGGCTTCCCGCACAACATGCTGGCCCGTGAGATGACGCAGACGGTCATCAACGGGGATCTCACCATCGCACCCCGCCCCTGAGCCGCATCGCACGCATCCGATACCCACGGACGCACCGATCAGATCGAACGGATGCGCTTCTACAACTCGGACCACCTCTGTGGCAGCGGATTCCACCTGCCGGTGGTCCTGGTGCCGTTGAGCAGCGGGTCGAGGAACCCTGCCAGGGCGGCCAGAGGCATCATCGAGCGCGTGCCACCGTGGATCGAGCTGAGCGTTGCGCGCCTCGGTTCGATAGCCGGAGTTCCACTGGGGGCCGGACTTCTCACTGCCGAGGGAAGTGTGAGGTTGTCGCGGCGGCTCTGCTGAAGCAGCAGCGCCGCAACAGTGCTGGCCGCATCGACGGGGAATCGCGTGATGATCAGGTGTAGATCGACCAGATCGTGATAGCGCGTTGAAACAGACGTGTTCATCGGGCCATAGAGCTGGTACATCGCGGCCACCTTGTCGCCGATCTGGTCGGCCAGCGACATCACCTTGAACGCAGGCAATTCAGCGAAGCCGTCGATGTCGATGATCGAGGTCGGCACGACGTGATCGGCGCCCGCCGCGAGAGTGGACCGGATAGACAAGTCGATCGGAAAGGTGTGCAGTCGCTTCGGCTCGTAGTACACCTCTGCGCTGAGTTGTGCCACATCCAACGCTCCGGGATCGGATTTGCTGCGCTTGACTTGAAAGATCAGCGGATCGAGGTTGGTGGGCCGATTCAGAAGAGCTTCAAGTTCGACGACCGCTTCCGCGGCGGGGACATCCATCCGCATCAGATCAGCGTCGCGGCTGTAGCGCGCGCCGTCGCTGATCCGAACCAGCAGCCCACCGCCACCTTTCAGAACCCACGGGCTGTCCGGATCGATGAACACGCGCGCGAGGAACCTGAACAGATAGATCTCACGGTGGATCTGTTCAGAGGGTCTGCCAGTGCGCACCGAAATCGCCTTGGATTTGGCGTTCAGAGACGACTGGAAGGCAGCGGCGGGGTGTCGTGGTCAGCGTGACTCCTGCAAGTGAGTGCGGGCGGTGCCGCCGTCGAGCGAGTTCTGGAGAGCGACCTGGACCTGCTCCAGCGTGAACGAGAGATCGGCGGCGATAATCGGCTGAAGCTCCGCAACAAGTTCGGTAAGGAAACCTGCGGGCAAGCTGGCGGACACAGCATCGCGCAACACCTGGTCGAAACCACCGGCGATCAGAACTTCCAGCACCGTTTTCCTGATCGCCTTGCTCATTTCCGGCGTCAACTCCAGGTCGGGTTCGGTGGTCGGTTGAGCCAGCGCAACCGCCGATGCCGGCACGCCGACGGTGTTGATGAACGTCTTGACGACTCCGGCACCATCGCCCGGACGAGCCCCATAGTTGTGTGCGTAAGGACGTAGCGCTTCGGCGATTTCATCCAAGGTGGTGTCGCCGGTGAGGATGGCGTCGCGCACGACACTTGCCAGGTGACCACCGTCGGTGCCGGCGACCGCGAGATCGGTGACAGTGCGCAGGGGACGAGTGACAGGGAGCCCGTCGACACGATGCCATTCGGCGACGCCGAGTTCGGCGACCGTGAACGCGACATCGGAACTGCGGCTGCGACGACGCCGGGCGACGGTGAACCGATGAACGTCGGCGTCGAGATCTCCGAGTTCCTGCAGTACCGCGGCAGACCGATGCGAGACCACACCGAAGGGGACCGGATCATCGAGGCGGTTGGCGGCGGTGCGGTCCGGCTCGAGAGCCAGCCATGCGCCGCGGATCGGGTCGAGCGGAGAATCGGGCGCTCCGGCGACCCGGTAGACACCGTGCAGAATGCGGACGAGATGACCGTGATCGGTCAGCCGCTCGAGCTGCAGGGGTGTCACCCCGCACTCCACTGCTGCCTGCCTGGTGGTAAGCGTGCGTTGCAGTGAACTAATCGGTAGCGGACACCGATCAGACCACCGCCGAGGAATGCGATCTCGACACAATCCCTCGTGGCATCACTCTTCGTGCTCTCGAGCCACTCGGCTCCGGATAGATCGAAGTTCACGTCCGCAACTCCCTTACCGCCTGCCGCGAATCAGGTCCCGACTGCCCTTGGCGTCCAGCGCGGCAGCCCGGTTCGCCTCGCGGGCTCGAGCGTGCCGACGTGCGTCGACTATTGGAACGCCGCCAGGCCGGCGCGTCGGGGTTCACTGCGCTAATCGCCTCTATAGGCCTGATCGGACGACCATTGTCAGAAACAGTGCGACACAAAGCAGTTCAATCTCCTGACTCTCCGGGCTCGGATCCGCGAAGCCCCTTCTCCGACTGTGGGCTGGATGCCCAGCGGGCGAAACTCATTCGGGGCGTGACGGTTTCGACATCGGCGATGCACATCACCGCATGCAGGGTGAGGATGCCGAGGTGGTCCGTCGATGGGGTGATCACCGCATCGACGCCGATAGCGCGGACCTGATCGGCCAGGGGGATGCGGCTGGTTTCCGGGGCCCAGACGAGGGTGTAGCCGAGATGCCGGGCGAGCCGCCGCACTCGTGCCATATCCCAGTCCAGGGAGGGTGATTCCGGGTCGATCCAGCCAAGCGCGACCGGCTCGGCGCCCCTCATCGGCGGCTGTCCTCGCGGCGTTCACCTCGCAGCGGTAAGCGCAGCATCGCTACCGTGAACAGGATCAAACCGGCGATCAAAAGCAGAACCAGCAACATCACGCACACCCCTCCACTCGTCGACAGGAAAGGCGTCCAATGCCGGAGAATCGAATCGAGCGCGCTCGTCGGCTACCCCGGCACCAGGGCCGCAACCGACGTTATGAGGTTGGCTGTCCTGGTTCTGTCCTGAAAGGACAAGTGGCGCTTGGCTATGCACCCTCGGGGGCGATGCCGATGCGCCATGCCAGACCACGCAACTCGCGGCCACCGGCATCGCGCCGGGCGGCGCGGAGCTGATCAGCTACCGCTTCACGGACGAAAATATCACTTCGAATACGCTGTGGCGCCAGCTTTTCCGCTTTCAACAGCACGCCCAGACCCGCGTCTCGTGTTTTTGGAGCCGAAAGCATCACCCGCCCGGCCTCCGAGTAGAACCCGGCGAGTCTGGCAGAGTCGGGAATTGCTTCTATACCGATTCCCGAGACGGCTTCCATCGCTTGCGGACCGTCGCCGAGTTCGATTCCGACCGAGGCACGCCAGACGGCAACATTGGTGCGGCCGAACCACATTCGCCCGAAGTCGCCTACATCGGAATCCATGCGTTCGGCGACTGCGGCAGCCTCATCGAGGTGAGTCGCCGCGGTGCCACGGTCCGACTGCACAGCCGCTGCGAGTGCTGCCGACAAATGCAACATCCCGTACGCCTGCAGGACCGTCTGATCGTCCAGTGCGGGTATCAGTTGATCGGCGGTCGCAACCGCCCGTTCGTAGTGCTTGGACCGGGACAGAGCGCCGGTCACATTGTTTCGCATCCACATTGCAGCGCCGCGCCATTCGGGACGGTCCAATTCATCAGCGGTCGCTTGCGCGGCCTTCCCTGCCAGCAGCGGCAGGCCGCGGGCGCCGAGGTGTTTGGTCATCACCATCACCGCGAACAGGGCGCCGATGATGCCGCGCAAGATCGCCTCGCGATACTCGGGGCGTCGCACGTACAGCGCATGAAGTTCGAGCAGCAGCGACGGTGCCAGCTGACCGATGCCCTGATAGTCACCCGCGCCTCGCCGCGCTTCGAGCACGGCGAGATCAGCAGCGACCGCCGGCCATTCCCGGACTGCGACACCGGGATCGTCGCCCAGTTCGCACACGTCCAGCGCCTGTTCCGCGGCAGCGATTCCCCCATAGGCTTCCGGACTCGGTCCCTCGGCATTCTCCCAGGGTCGCCCGGTGAACTCACTCGGCGCAACTCGCAATGCGGCCGCGAGCGCCTCGAGCGTGCGACGGTTCTCCAGCGACTTCTCGCCTCGTTCGAGCTTCCCGAGATATCCGTAGCTGATTCCGGCGAGACCTGCCGCGGCTTCGAGGCTCAATCCGCGCCATGCTCGGATCTCACGCAACCTGCGGCCGAGATCGTTCGGCGGCACCTCGGCCCAGTCGTGCTGCTGCCCGACACCCATACCTACCACGGTACGACCAATCGCTCGTTCCTGCTGCGAGACCGCGCCTTCGAGCAGGCCTCGGATGACCGACGGCACGCTGACTATTCGTCGCCTGTGCCGAGTCACCGATACAGCGCCTCGCGAGTGGCGTCGAGCGCGAGGCCGATCACGGTTCACGAATCACCGGCTGCTCGTATGGCATCGGATAGCTGCCGCTCGGCCTCCGTCACCCGTTTGCATGCGGCGATGATGTTGCGGAAGTGGGTCGTACGGCACAGTCGCCGGGCCGAGTCCTTCGATCCGGCTCACCGCCTCGAGACTCGACCTCGGCGGCTGGTACACGAATACTCCTACAGTGCAGATGTTTTCGCTCTCAGACGGTAACCTGTCCGTCGCGGGGACATCGAGCCACCGGCTTCCGCCGGGACGGGCCGATGAACAGAAATTGGGCACACTGGCAGGCGAAACCGAGGGGGGTTCGATGGTCGATCCACGGGTTGTCGCGGTCGTTATCCGGCGCAAAGACGACTGGGTGCCGGAGGACAAGACGTTGACGTTGACCCTGTGCGAACCGGATGGGGAGCGTGTGTGGATCCGGTACCACAGCGGTAGAAAGTACCCCTTCAGGTGGGACCGGGTGACGATTCTCGATCGGCCCGAACCGGTTGCGTTGGATTCGCACACCACGCTTTTCATCGACGGCTCGCAGGTGACGGCGGTAGAGGCTTACCGGTTCACCGGGCCGCCGGAGATCGGGTCGTGGTGGCATGTGCGTAATGCCAAGGACAAGTGGAGCGCCCACCCCGCGGAATCGGTGCAGCTGCGGCCGAATGTCGCTGCCCGCTCGCGGGACCTGCTCGCCTACTGGCTCGCGGTGGCGGCACGCATGCCCGGTGACGCGGGCCTCGTCCTGCACGCGAACCACAAGAAGCTGAGCGTTATTCACCCCGACAGCGCGCTGGCCCGCATACTCGAGCGCGCGCCGATCGAACCCCGCCCTGACGACGAGACACCGCTGCCGGTGTATCCGTTCCACACCAATATCAGTCAGAGCGCAGCCGTGGACAAGGCGTTGCGGCATCCGATCTCGGTGATCGACGGTCCACCCGGCACCGGAAAGACTCAGACGATCCTCAACATCATCGCCTCGGTGATCTGCCGGCCCGAAACTACGGTAGCAGTGGTGTCGTTCAGCAATTCCGCGGTCGACAACGTAGTGGAGAAGCTGACCAAGGAGGGCTTCGCCATGGTGGCGGCCAATCTGGGAAGCAGGACCAAACGGGATGATTTCTTTGCCACTCAGGGCCCACGCAATACCAGCGTCGATGCCCTGCTCAAGACCACGTCAAAACCCGATGCTGATGCCGCAGAACAGCTTTCGCAGATAAACCACCGCCTGACCGCACTGCTCGAAAAAGATCGCGAACGCGCCCGGCTGCGCCAGAACCTGCACGCCTATCGGCTGGAACAACAGCATTTCCGGTCCTTCTTCGACCGTCATGAGGTTCCCGACGCCAACAGCCTGCCGCTGCTGCGCCGATACAGTGCGGGCAAACTACTCGATTTCATCGCCGACACCGACCCCCGATGGACTCGTGACAACGGCTGGGGACGGATGGTCGATACGATGAACCGGTATTTCCGGTACCGCGCACTGCGCAAGGTCGACGCCGACGATACCGACGTAATCCTGCGGATCGAGCGTCTGTACTACGAGAAGAAGATCGCCGAACTCGAACAACAGGTCGAGAAGCTGTCAACTACCTTGGACCGCAAGAAGTTCGACTCCTTGCGGGACGATCAGGCGAGGCTGTCCCAGCAGCTGCTGCGCGAGGCACTGCGTGCCCGGTACAGCACCCTGGCCCGGACGGTCTACACCAGCCGGTACCGGTCGAACTTCGACCGGTTCACCCGCGACTATCCGCTGATCCTGAGTACCTGCCACTCACTGCAGAACAGCATCGGCCGCACGGGACTGCTCGACTATCTGATCATCGACGAGGCATCGCAGGTCGACTTGCTGACAGTAGGCCCGGTCCTGGCGTGTGCGCGAAATGTCATCGTGGTCGGCGATCTGCAACAGCTACCACCGGTTACCACCAAGCTGTCGGACCTGCCTCCGCCACCCGATCCGGTATTCGACTACAAGCGCAGCGTCCTGTCCTCGATCATCGAGCGCTACGACAACGACCTGCCACGGGAGATGCTGCGTGAACACTATCGGTGCGATCCGGACATCATCGAATTCTGCAATCGGAAGTTCTACGAAGGCAATCTGATTCCGTACACCCGAAGCACCACAGGCATCGCCTCGATGACCGTGGTGCGCACCAGTCCCGGCAACCATATGCGCCGGACCACGCGCGCCGACGACCCGATGTCGAAAGGCCGCAGTAACCAGCGCGAAATTGATGTGATCCAGCAGGAAGTGTTGCCCTGGATCGAGGCCGATATACCGCCCGATCGAGTCGGAGTCACCACGCCGTATCGCCGCCAGGCCAACAAGCTGGTCCAGACGCTGATCGAGGCCATCGAATCCGATTCCGTGCACCGGTTCCAGGGCCGGGAAAAGGATGCGGTCGTGATGACCACGGTGCTCGACGACTCGCCGAGCGGCCGGAAGGCGTTGGAGTTTGCCGATGATCCTCATTTGATCAATGTGGCCGTCTCCCGGGCGATGCGATTGTTCGTCCTGGTCACCCACCCGTCCGAGCTGCCCGAAAGCCGGCATCTGCGCGATCTGATCGGTTACATCCGATACCGCGACCCCGACAATGCGGTCGTCGACAGCGATGTAGTCTCGGTCTTCGACCTGCTGTACACCGATATGGCCGAGCGACAGCACACTCACCCGCATATCAACTGGCAACGCAGTACATGGGATTCGGAGAATATTGCCGGTGCCGTGCTGGACGACATCCTCGCCGAATCGGACTACCGTCACCTCGGACTGAAATCGCAGTTCGCGCTGCGTCACATGTTCACCCACAACACGGATGCACTCGATCGTCGGCAGCGCCGGTTCATCCGGGACCGTCGATCCTCCTTCGACTTCATCATCTACAACCGGATCACCAATACGAATATGGCTGCCATCGAAATCGACGGCTTCGAGTTCCACGAGAACAACCCGCCGCAGCAGAAGCGCGATGCGGTGAAGAAGTCGATTTGTGACCACTATGGCTTCCCGCTGCTGCGCTTACCTACCACCGGAAGCGGCGAAGCCCCCGTAATCCGCAGATTCCTCAACCGGCTGCGCTGAACTGGAGGGCGGCGGACCCGACTCTATGCATCGTGATCGACTTCACCCTGCCCGTCCGCACCTGCCGACGCGGAAGCTCGACCGATCAGCGCCCGACCCTGGCGTTTTGTCGTCGGCCTTCTGTTTCTCGATCGCCTTCTTGCCCGCACCTCGGCAGTGAGACTGCGAATCAGGCTGCGGCTATCAGGAATTGGCGTGCAGCCGTCCGGTACCGGCCGATCAGCAACTGCACCACCGCCGGATGCGCACCCAAAGGTTCGGCGACCCCGTCCGCTCCTGCCTCGTGCAGCCGCTGATGGAACAGTCCGTGTGCCAGTAGATACGTTCCGACGAATACCCGTTGCCCGGATTCCCGCAGAGCGGCAACGACTTCCGGAACCCTGGGCTCACCGGTGGTGATATACGCGGTGCGCACCGAGCCGCCCAGTTCCTCGGCCAGCAGGGCGGTGGCGCGCCGGACATCGTGGCGCGCACGAGCATCCGAGGATCCTGCCGCAGCGAGCACCACGGCGTCTCCGCGACGCATACCGGCTTCGCGCAAGCGCATCCGCATGACGCGGGCCAGCATCGCATCCGGGCCCATCGCCGGGGTCACCACCACGTCCGGATGCCCACTGTCGCGGACCTCACGCGGGACATCCTGATACACGTGGTACCCGGAGGCCAGGAAGGCCGGAACCACAACGGCCGGAACGCGATCGAGTCCGCGCAGGACCTCCGCCGGGGTGGGTCCGAGCACATCGACGAAGGCGGTGCGCACCTGCGGCTCGGCGCCGGACCCGGCCAGTTCCGCCCGTACCGCCTCGGCGAGAGAACCGATCATCTGCACACCTCTGGCGCTGCGGGTGCCGTGTGCGACCAGCACCAGCGCGGGGGCGCTCACCACACCCCCGCCATCGGGGCCGGTCGCTGCGGCCGCACCGACGGCGCGTGGCCCGCCGGCGGGCGCGGACTATTGTCCACACATTCGGCCGGATCCATTGCCAGCCGGTAACCGCGCTTGACCACCGTCTGAATGGCCTTGGGCGTACCGAGACCCGCACGCAACCGGGCGATTCCGGTCTCCACGGCATGAGTGTCGTCACCGCCGCCGGGCAGGGCGGCCAGTAGATCCTCGCGGGACACCACCCGGCCGGGCTGCCGGGCCAGCGCCCGCATCAGCGCCATCGGCGCGGGAGCGAGTTGACGCACGCCGCCGTCGACCACCACACATCCCCCGCGCACGCTCAACTCGTGCCCGGCCGCGTGAATCCGGTTGGCGCGCCGCGGAAGTTCCTCGGCGACATGGCGAGCCAGGGCACCCAGCCGGGCCCGGCCCGGCATGGTCGCCGAAACTCCCAGTTCCTCCAGTGGCGCCGCCGTGATGGGACCCACGCAGGCCGGCAGCACCCGGGTGCGCATGGCCTGCAACACTCCCTCGAGCAGTCCGGTTTCCTTGGCCCGCATCAACATCGAGGCCACCGCGGGCGCACTGGTGAAGGTGACGCAATCGAGGGCCGAGGTCACCACACTCTCGATCAGCCGATCCATCGGCACCCGATCGTCGGGCGGAACCCAGCGGTACACCGGAACCGGAACGACATCCGCTCCGGCACAACGCAATACCTCGCAGAAGTCGGGCACCGGTTCCCATTCGGTGGTCGCGCCGTGCAGTTGCACCGCGATCCGCACCCCTTCGACGCCCTCGGCCAGCAGGTGATCGAGCACTTCAGCCGATGACTCCGAGGCCGGCGACCACTCCTCCCGCAGTTCGGCGGCACGAATGGCGCCCTTGGCCTTGGGCCCGCGCGCGAGCAACCGGGTGGAGTCCAGTGTGGTCCGCAGATTCTCGGCCAGACCCCAGCCCTCGGCAGCCTCCATCCAGCCGCGGAAGCCGATGCCGGTGGTGGCCACGGCGATCTGGGGCGGGTCGACAACCAGTTGCCGGGTCACCCGCTCCAACTCGTTGTCGTCGGCCAGCGGGATGATGCGAATCGCCGGCGCGAAAACGACATTCGCGCCGCGGCGCGTCAGCAGCGTGGCCAGTTCCTCGGCCCGGCGAGCGGCGGTCACCCCGATGGTGAAGCCGTCCAGGGGTTTCGCAGGGATCACATCGGTCACGAGGTACCGCCACTGTAGAGCGGCTCGTTGGACACGGTCACGACGCCGTCGGCGACGCGCACGCCGTACACCGGCAGCGCCACCGAATCGTCGTCGAGGCAGCGCCCGTCGATCAGCGAGAACGCCTGTTTGAGCAGCGGCGAAGCCACTACCGGCACACCGCCCCGGTCGCCGACGATACCGCGCGACATCACCGCGGCCCGTCCGAAGGGATCGATATTGCCGACGGCGTAGAGCGTGCCGTCGGGCAGCAGGAACAGGGCGGCCTGGCGCCCGCCACGGAGCAGAACCGCCACGCCGCGGCCGGGAATCAGATAGTCGAGCCGGCAGGCCGAGGTCCAGCCGGTGCTGGTGGCCGGTGCGAAGCCGGGTGTGTCGATAACGGTCATCGGTCCATCTCCTGTGCTAGTGCGGGACACCCGCACCCGGTCGGGCCGATGATGGGGGAAAAACGGTACATCATCGCCCCTCTTCCGAACGCCTTACCCAATAGGTACCGGTGTCCTGTTTCCACACGATTACGTGCCTATTTCTCGGACGTGGCAGTAGTTGCGGGCATGTCCGGCAGACCGAGCAGAACAGGCACCTTGCGGGCTCCGCTGTCATCGAAGGCGATCGTGGGGTCGGCCTCCTCGGGCGCGTTGACGAAGGTCACGAAGCGCGACAGCTTCTGCGGATCCTCCAGTACAGCGGCCCATTCGTCCTTGTAACCGGCGACGTGGCGGGCCATCGTGGCCTCCAGATCGTCGGCGATACCGAGCGAGTCCTCGCACACGACCTGCTTCAGGTGCTCGATTCCGCCCTCGAGTGATTCCTGCCACGGCGCGGTGCGCTGCAGCCGGTCGGCGGTGCGGATGTAGAACATCAGGTAGCGGTCGATGTAGCGGATCAGGGTTTCGTCGTCGAGGTCACCGGCCAGCAGCACCGCGTGCTTGGGCGTCAGACCGCCGTTACCGCCCACATAGAGGTTCCACCCGTTCTCGGTGGCGATGACGCCGACATCCTTGCCGCGCGCCTCGGCGCATTCGCGCGCACACCCCGATACGGCCAGTTTGAGCTTGTGCGGGGAACGCAGGCCCCGGTAGCGCTTCTCCAGCAGCACGGCCATGCCCACCGAATCCTGCTGGCCGTAGCGGCACCAGGTCGAGCCCACGCAACTCTTCACTGTACGCAGCGATTTGCCGTAGGCGTGGCCGGATTCCATCCCCTTGTCCACCAGCCGCTGCCAGATCTGCGGCAGCTGTTCGACCCGCGCACCGAACAGATCGATGCGCTGACCGCCGGTGACCTTCACGTACAGACCGAAATCCTTGGCGATCTGCCCGATTTCGATCAGCTGCTCGGGAGTGACCTCGCCGCCGGGCATCCGCGGCACCACCGAATAGGTGCCGTTCTTCTGCAGGTTGGCCAGGAAGTGATCGTTGGTGTCCTGCAGGGCGGACTGCTCACCGTCGAGGATGTGATCGCTCGAGGTGGAGGCCAGGATGGAGGCGACGGTCGGCTTGCAGATATCGCAACCGATTCCGTTGCCGTGCTTGGTGATCAATTCGGAGAAGGTGCGAATCCCGGTGACCTGCACGATCTCGAACAGTTCCGAGCGCGACTGGGTGAAGTGCTCGCACAGCGCCTTCGACATCTCGACGCCGGACTGCTCGAGCAGCTTCTTGATCATGGGAACGCAACCGCCGCAGGAGGTTCCGGCGGCGGTGCAGCTCTTGACCCCGGCGATATCGCAGGCACCGTCCGCGATCGCACCGCAGATCGCGCCCTTGCTCACATTGTTGCAGGAGCAGATCTGCGCCTCGTCGGGTAGCGCGTCGGCGCCGAGTTCGGCACCGGCGGGCGAGATCAACGCGGCCGGTTCGGCCGGCAGTTCGCTGCCGACCAGCGGGCGCAGCGCAGCGTATTGCGAGGCATCGCCGACCAGGATGCCGCCGAGCAGGGTCTTGGCATCGTCGGAGAGTACGAGCTTGGCGTAGGTGCCCTTGGCGGCGTCGTGCAGCACCACCGACAACGCGCCCTCGGTGGTGGCGTGCGCGTCGCCGAAACTGGCGACGTCCACGCCGAGCAGTTTCAGCTTGGTCGACAGATCGGCGCCGGGGAACTCCCCCGCGCCGCCGAGCAGCCGGTCCGCGACGATCTCGGCGGTGGTGTAACCGGGGGCGACCAGGCCGTAGCAGGTGCCCTCCACCGCCGCGACCTCACCGACCGCGAAGATGTGCGGGTCCGAAGTGGCCATGCCCAGGTCGGTGATCGCACCGCCGCGCGGCCCGATGTCGAGTCCGGCATCGCGGGCGATCTGATCGCGCGGGCGCACACCGGCGGAGAAGACCACCAGCGAGGCGTCGATTGCCGAATCGTCGGACAGTGTAACCCGCAGTCCCGCACCGCTTTCCGCCGCTTCGATGGCGGAGGTGCCGACCCCGGTGTGTACGTGCAGGCCGAGATCGGTGACCAGCTTCTCCAGGATCGCGCCACCGCCCTCGTCGACCTGCACCGGCATCAGCCGCGGCGCGAATTCGACCACATGCGGGGTGACCCCCATCAGCCGCAGCGCATTGGCGGCCTCGAGGCCCAGCAGACCACCACCCACGACCACGCCGACCGCGCCGGGCCCCGCGGTCTCGGCGGCGGCACGGATTCCGTCGAGGTCCTCCAGGGTGCGGTAGACGAAGCATTCGGGCCGGTCGTGACCCGGCACCGGCGGGACGAACGCATACGATCCGGTCGCCAATACCATTGCGTCGTAACCGATCACATCACCCGACGAGGTGGTGACCTTGCGGGCTGCGCGGTCGATCTCCTCGGCGCGCACCCCCAGCCGCAGATCCACGAGTGCGTCGCCGGCGTATTCGTTACCGGGCAGGGCCAGTGCGGCCGGATCCCAGGCGCCGACGTAGGACGAGAGACCGACGCGGTCGTAGGCGGGCTGGTTCTCCTCGCTCAGTACGACGACCTGCCAGCCACCGGCCTCGTCGCGGGAGCGCAGGGCCTCCACGAAGCGGTGCCCGACCATGCCGTGGCCGACGACCACCACGGTCTTGCGCTGCGTGGGTTCGACTGTCGCGTTCATGACTGTCCTCCGATGCTTTCGTGATGGTCAGGCGCGAGCCGTGGTGGTGGACGAGCGGGGGTCGGATTCCGCGGCCCGCTCGGCGTCGAGGACAAGGGCCTCGGCTTCGGCGATGGGACCGGATTCCGTTCGCGGCGAGGAGATTCCGGGCCGCCGGAGGAAGACCGCCCGGACGACGATCGCGCAGATGACGTAGAAGGCCAGGAACACCCAGAACGCCGTGGTGGCGGAATTGGTGGAGGCGTAGGACGAACGCAGCACCAGGTTGATGCCCACCCCGCCGAGGGCACCGATGGCGCCGACGAAGCCGATCAGCGCACCCGAGGTATTACGCGACCATGCCGCCCGCTCGGCCGAACTCCCCGGCAGGCTCCGGGATTTCGCGTCGAACACCGACGGGATGATCTTGGTGACCGACCCGTTCCCGATACCCGAGAGCACGAACAGCGCGATGAATCCGGCGACCAGGACGGCCATCGTGGTGCCGGAGGCGACCCCGTGATTGCGGTCGGCGACCACGCTCGCACCGGCGACCACGAGCGCGGCGGCCATCATGCCGGTGAAGGCGAACAGCGTCACCCGGCTGCCACCGAACCGGTCGGCCCACTTGCCGCCGTAGGGCCGGGCAATCGAACCGAGCAGCGGTCCGATGAAGGCGATCTGCGCGGCGTGCAGGCTGGCCTGGGCGGCCGTGTCACCGCCGGCCTTGTAGCTGATCTGCAGCACCTGCCCGAAGGCGAAACTGAACCCGATGAACGATCCGAAGGTACCGATATAGAGGAACGCGATGGCCCAGGACTGCGGCACCCTCAGCGATTCCAGCATGTAGCCCAGATCCGCCTTCTGATTGCGCAGATTGTCCATGTACAGCGCGGCACCGATTCCGGCGATCGCGATGAAGGCCAGGTACACCAGGCACACGATCGAGGCGTAGGAGTTGCCGACGGTGGCGATCACCAGCAGACCGATCAGCTGGATCACCGGGACTCCGATATTGCCGCCACCCGCGTTCATACCCAGCGCCCAGCCCTTGAGCCGCTGCGGATAGAAGGCGTTGATATTGGTCATCGAGGAGGCGAAGTTGCCGCCGCCGAAGCCCGCGAAGGCCGCCACCACCATGAACGTGGTGTACGAGGTGCCCGGCTGGTTGATGAAGTACAGCGTCAGCAGCGTCGGGATCAGCAGCATCAGCGCGCTGAAAATGGTCCAGTTGCGGCCGCCGAAGCGGGCGGTGGCGACGGTGTAGGGAATGCGCAGTATGCCGCCGACCAGAGTCGGCATCGCGACCAGGAAGAACTTCCCGGCGGCGTCGATGCCGAACTTCTCGGTCGGCATGAACAGCACCATCACCGACCAGATCGACCACACCGAGAATCCGACATGTTCGGCCACGACCGACCAGATCAGATTGCGACGGGCGATGTCCTTGCCGCCGTCCTCCCAGACCGCGACATCCTCGGCATCCCACTGCTCGATGTCGTGGTTACGCGTCAGCGTGCTCAACAGGGCCTCCTGAAAATCCGGTTGGCCCCAAGGTAGAAAACGGGTATTGCCGCGATGCTGCGCCACATGACGCGTAAATCAACGGTTGCTCACGATTCCGGCGATTTCCCGGTGAGAACCCCGGCTATGTTTCGCCCATATGTCACAAGGGTTTCCGCGCGTCACAAAGTTCCGACGGTCACTGCGTGAGCCGGTGAGATCGACGCGGGAAGTGGTCCGGGCCACATCTCGCGGACGTCGATTCACATCATGGACATCGGCTCACCGCCGCGCAACCCGAGCGGTGAAATCCACCGATCGGTGTTCGGCGCACACCCGGTCGGCTACCCGACTTTCACCTACTCCGGTCAGTGCCAGGTGTCTTCGAGCATGCGCGGCTTACAGGCCTGCCAGGCGCCCGCCACCAGCACCAGCACGGCAACCGCCAGCAGGGCGAAAGGCACACCCCAGCCGCCGACCACACTGTGCAGGACACCGAACAGCAGCGGCCCCACACAGGCGACGGTGTAACCGATGCCCTGGGTGAACCCGGACAGCGCCGCCGAACCGGCCTGGGTGCGGGTGCGCAGATTGATCAGGGTGAGCGCCATCGGGAAGGTGCTCGGCCCCAGACCCAGCAGCAGGACCCACAGCCACGGCGCGCTCATCGGCGCGATCAGCAGTCCGGCGAAGGCCGCGAAAAACGCTACGGCACAACCGATGACGACCGGGAACGGATTGCGGATACGCGCGGTGAACGAGGGCGCTGTGAGCGCGGCCGCCAATCCGATGAAGGAGAAGAAGGCCACCATCGTGCCGCCGAAACCGTCATCGGCCCCGGCGTCGGCCAGGATCTTCGGCAACCAGGTGAACATGGAATAGGTGATCAGCGAGGTCATACCGAACATCGCCGCCATACCCCAGGCCAGTGGTGAGCGCCGGATATTGCCCGGCCGCTCCGGCTGCTCGCGCGCCATCGCGGTGGTGTCGGCCCGGTCGCGGCCGCGCCGATCCCGCAACACGCCCAGCCACGGCACCGTCGCCGCGAAACCGATCAGCGCCCACACTCCCAGCGACACCCGCCAGCCGGCCGCATCCGCCAGCGGCACCGCGATCAACGCCGGGATCATCGTGCCGATCTGCACCATCGTGATGTACACCGAGCTCATTACCGCCAGATGGTCGGCGAAATAACGCTTGACCAGTGGCGGGATCACGACATTGCCGATACCCATACCGGTCAGCGCGATCGCCGACAACAGCAGCAGTTCCCAGGTATCGGGCACCAGGGCACGGGTCAACTGCCCGATACCGGTCATCAGCATGGCCACCAGCGCGGTCCGCTCCAGGCCCAGCCGCCGCACGAAGATCGGCGTGATCAGCCCGGCGAGGGCGAACATGGCGGTCGGGATCATGCCGAAGACGCCGACGATCGCGGTCGAATAGCCGATATCGGCACCGATCCGCTCGGCCAGCGGGGTGAAGGCCGTGACCGCGACCCGCAGTGTGAGCGCCGAGAGCATGATCGCGACCAGGACCAGAATCCGGCCTTCGGTCAGGGCCCTGTGTCGTCTACGCCTGCTAGGGCGCCCTGCGTGGTGACGCTCCGCTGCCGCCTCCGGGCGCTGACCCAGCAGGCGGCGGCGCCGCGCCTCGGTACTCGGCTGCTGATTGGTGACAGTCACCGCGAAATCATAGGATGATTGGATGAAAGCAGGCAAGAAATGTGAGGAGGGGTACTCTATTGGCCGTGCAACCAGTCCGGCGCACCAGCCTCATCGCTCAGGTCACCGAACAGCTGCGCGCTGAAATCCGTTCGGGTCGTTGGGCGATCGGATCGCGCATCCCGACCGAGCCGGAACTCACCGAACTCACCGGCACCGGTCGCAATACCGTGCGCGAGGCGGTCCAGGCCCTCGTCCACGCGGGCATGCTCGAACGCAGGCAGGGCTCGGGCACCTACGTCATCGCCGCCTCGGATCTCGGCGGCACGCTGACCAAGTACTTCGCGGACGCGGGCGAACGCGATGTCCTCGAATTGCGCCAGGCCCTCGACGCGCAGGCCGCCCGGCTCGCCGCCCTGCGCCGCGACGACGGCGACATCCGCACTCTGCTGGAGTTACTGGAACGGCGACAGCAGGCGTGGGACACCGACAACACCGCGGCGGTCGAGGCCGATGTCGCCCTGCATCGCGCCATCGTCGCCGCCAGCCACAATGCCGTGTACCTCGAGTTCTACGATTCACTGCTTCCCGTGATCGAGGACGTGATCCGTTCCCGGACAACGCGATACGGCGACGACTACCACGCCGAGCACGCCGAACTGGTGCATGCCGTGATCGACGGCGACAGCGAACGCGCCGCCCGCGCCGCCAACTGCTTCCTCGGATCCCTCATCGCCGAATACGCCGCTCCACCTCTCCGGACCTCCGCGCACGGTGAGGCGCCCCCGGGCTGAGTCGTCGGACCAGCGGTCGGGCAAGTCCTGGGCGTGGCAGGTAAAGAACTCGTCACCGTCGGGTTCGCGCCGGCGTGAGGGAGAGTTGGCGTGAACGTCACCGCGGGTGAACCGGGCGTAATCCCGGATTCCTACGGTTGATTCGACCGCACGGCCCGGCATTTCGGCCGAGACCACATGATGAGGGCGGTCGTACCCTTTCGAGAGGACGCGCCGATGACAGCCACCGACGCCGCAGTGACCGGCACCGCAGTGACCGGCACCGCGACTCCGGCATTCGAATACCGAACCCGGGGACGCTGGCTCGACCACTGGGAACCCGACAATGAGAATTTCTGGGATAACGGCGGAAAGCGAACCGCCCGAAAGAATTTGGCTTTCTCGGTATTCTCCGAGAATCTGGGATTCAGTATCTGGGTACTGTGGGCCAGCGTGGTCACCGCCATGGGCTCGGCGGGCTTCCACTATCTGAGTGGCCCGGACGCCGTGGGCAATTCGCTGTTGCTGACCTCCACCCCCACCCTGGTAGGCGCCGCGCTGCGCGTGCCCTACACCTTCGCCATCCCGAAATTCGGCGGGCGCGCGTTCACGGTATTCAGCGCGGGCATGCTGTTGCTGCCCACGCTGGGCCTGGTCTATTTCGTCAATCAGCCGGATACGCCGTTCTGGGTGTTCATGCTGCTGGCCGCACTCGCCGGTGTCGGCGGCGGTAACTTCTCATCGTCGATGGCGAATATCAACTTCTTCTTTCCCGAGGGCAAGAAGGGCGCCGCACTCGGCATCAATGCCGCGGGCGGCAATATGGGTGTCGCGCAGACCCAGTTGCTGGTTCCGTTGATCATCACCCTGGGCACACATCTGATGGCCAAGGACGCCGCCGGGTACCGGTTCGGCATCACACTGGCGGTGCTGGTCTGGATACCTTTCATCCTGGTCGCCATGTTCGGCGCACTGCGGTACATGGATTCGATCACCGGTGCCAAGTCCGATGGCAGTTCCTACCGGCTCGCACTGGCCAATCGCCATACCTGGATCATGGCGGTGCTCTACGTCGGTACCTTCGGGTCGTTCATCGGTTTCTCATTCGCCTTCCCGACGCTGCTCAAGTCCACCTTCCCCGATCTGGCGAAGATCAGCTGGATGTCCACCATCGGCAATCTCGCCTTCCTCGGCGCCTTCGTCGGGTCGCTGAGCCGGCCCTTCGGCGGGTGGATCGCCGATAAGTTCACCGGCGCCAAGATCACGCTGTATGCACTCATCGGCATGGCCGGCTCCACCGCGCTGATCGTCGCCGCACTGTCGATGAAGAATTTTCCGCTGTATCTGATCTCGTTCTTGCTGCTGTTTGTGCTGACCGGAATCGGCAACGGGTCGGTCTACCGGATGATCCCTTCAATCTTCGGCGCGGAGGCCAAACGCCGGGCCGCGACGGCCGGAGCCGATCCCGTCACCGCGCTGGCCGCCGCCAAACGACAGGCCGGTGCGGCGATCGGCGTGGTCGGTGCGGTGGGCGCGGCCGGCGGCTGGGTGCTGCAGCAGGCGCTGCGGGAATCCAATCTCCACTTCGGCGGTATGGCACCGGCGTTCTGGGCGTATGCGGTGGCGTTCCTGGCGATGGGCGGTATCACCTGGTGGTTCTACCTGCGCTCGTCGTTCGCGGTGGGGCGGGTGCCCTCGCTCGCGCACGCGGGCGTGTAGCCGCCGGATTGTCCGCGGGCCCGCCGATCACTCGATCGGCGGGCCCCTACAGCATCAGGCGGATCATATCGGCCGTATGCGCCAGTCCCGGAAAGGCTTCCGCGGTCGATCGCGGATGCAGGGCGTGCACGGCCAGCCGGAACATGACCGCGCGCAACAACATCTGCGGCCACTGCGGCAGATCCGACCACCGTTCCAGCAGTCCCGGATCCGCACCGCCCCACGACAGCGCGTCCACCACGATCACCCCGGCCGCCCACGACGCCGGCCGCCAATAGGGGGTGATGTCGGTCAGTCCCGGGGCCTGCCCGCCCGCGAACAGCACCGTGCCGAACAGATCACCGTGCACCAGCTGCGACGGCGTCTGCACGGGTTTGCGCAGTGTCGCCAGCTGGGCGAGCATATCGATGCTGTGGCGGCCGTCCGGTGAGGTCCCCGACAACATGCCACCGGCCTTCAGGGTGCGCAACGGCACCGTCTCCCAGGCCGCGCGGTCGGCAGCGACGAACACATCCACATCGACCCACGGTGCGATGGGCGCCTGGATCAGAAATCGCGGACGTTCCAGCTGCGCGGTGGCGTAGTGCAGGCGCAGCGACACCGAGACCACCTCGTCGTGACGCGGTTCCGGCGTGCCGTCCAGATAGGTGTCGGCGCGCCACCCCGAGACCACATAACGGCCGTCGGTGGCACGTACCGGCCGTGCCAGTCGCACCCCGTCCACCCGCAAGGTTTCGCGGACCTTGGCCGACCATGCCGCGCGGGCATGATCGGCCACCGGGCTGAGGACCACATCCCCGCATCGCCACCCGCCGTCCCAGTCGCCCAGCGCGACCGGGGACACTTCGCGCAGGCCGAAGGTGGCCCGCACATGCTCCGGAGGTTCGACAGATGTCACGGCCGTACCGTAACCCCGCCAACTTGTCCACCCGGGCAACCACGCTGGACGGCTACGAACTCCGTTGCCTGATCGAAGCTCGGCCGGGCCGCCTCCGCGCACCGGTCGAGTGCCGCATGAGTTTCCGCTCGGCCCCGCGTCGGGTGGCGACCCCGGTTCAGTAGACCGGCAGGCTCGGGTCCACTTGGTTGGCCCAGGCGATGATTCCGCCCTGCAGGTGGGTGGCGTCGGAGAATCCGGCGCGCTTCAGGGCCGCCAGCGCCTCGGCGGAGCGGATTCCGGTCTTGCAGTGCAGCACGATCGGGGTGTTCTGCGGCAGGTCCGCCAGGGCCTCACCCGAGAGAATGCGGTCCTTCGGGATCAGGGTCGCGCCCTCGATGCGGACGATGTCCCATTCCACCGGCTCGCGGACATCGATGATCGCGACATCCTTACCGGCGGCGACCATGTCCTTGAGCTCCCGCGCGGTGACCGTGGAACCCACCGCGGCGGCCTGGCCCTCCTCCGACACCACACCGCAGAACGCCTCGTAGTCGATGAGCTCCACTATGGGTTGCCGCTCGGGATCGCGGCGCAGTTTGATGGTCCGGTAGTTCATATCCAGTGCGTCGTAGACCATCAGCCGACCCAGCAGGGTTTCCCCGATGCCGGTGATGAGCTTGATCGCCTCGGTGACCATGACCGAACCGATCGACGCGCACAGTACGCCCAGCACGCCGCCCTCGGCGCAGGAAGGGACCATGCCCGGCGGCGGCGCCTCGGGGTACAGATCCCGGTAGTTGATGCCGCGACCGTCCGGGGCATCCTCCCAGAACACCGATACCTGGCCCTCGAACCGGTAGATCGAACCCCACACATAGGGCTTACCGGCCAGCACGGCGGCATCGTTGACCAGGTAGCGAGTGGCGAAATTATCGGTGCCGTCGACGATCAGGTCGTATTGCGCGAACAGTTCGATCGCGTTCTCCGGCTCCAGCCGAATCTTGTGCAGCACCACGTCGATTCCGGAATTGATCTCCAGAATCGAGTCACGGGCGCTGTCGGCCTTGCTGCGGCCGATATCGGATTCACCGTGAATGATCTGGCGCTGCAGATTCGACGCGTCGACCTCGTCGAACTCCACGATGCCGAGGGTGCCGACTCCGGCCGCGGCCAGATACAGCAGCGCGGGTGAACCGAGACCACCGGCGCCGATCACCAGCACCTTGGCATTCTTCAACCGCTTCTGCCCGTCCATCCCGAGATCGGGAATGATCAGATGCCGGCTGTAGCGGGCGACCTCATCCCTGGTCAGCTCCGCGGCCGGCTCGACCAGCGGTGGCAGGGACAGTGGTGATGACACGTCGCAGACTCCTCGAATCGAATTCGCCGATAGGGCTGATGGGTGCAACGCGGCGAATCGGACCGTTCTTCCCGTTGCTAACCGCGAGGATACGGCCAGGGATTGAAGCGGCACTTCTTGCCGTCCATCGGCACCACGCCCTGAGGGTCGAGGATCGCGATGTCGTTGTTCCGGGTGCCGAAGGTCTGTTGCATCATCACCGGGGCGAGCCCGCCGTCGGTCTCGCAGGGCTGATGTTCGTGATAGCCGACAGCGTGGCCGACCTCGTGATTGATCTGGTACTGCCGATAGGAACCGATATCGCCCTCGAAGGCGGTGGCCCCGCGCACCCAGCGCACCTCCGACACCACCACTCGGTCCAGATCGGAGTTGTAGCAGGAAGAGTCGATCGGGATTTCGAATCCGCACACCGATTTAGTGGTCTTCCTCGAGGTCAGCGAAATCCGGAAATCGGGGTCACCATTGTCAATCCGGCGGAAGCCGAACCGTGGGTCGTGCGTCCAGCTCTTCGGATTGGCCAGCGTCGTCTGGACCATTTCGGCTATCGCGCCGTCACCACCCAGCGAGGCCGTGTCGACCCCGTTCTCGACCTCGACCGTGTAGGTGAACAGATGTTCCTGTGCAGCGCCCACCTGCGGAGTGGTCCCAGGCACGATATGCCAGGTGCCGGCCGCGGCCTCGGTGAACGGCCCGCCCGCGGGCAGCGCGGCCGAGGGCAGATCGCCGAACTTCCCGTCCCCCTTGGGCGGAGCGCCGATGATTCCCGCATTACTCGTGTGCTGACTGAGTTTTCCCAGTGCTGGGGCGCCGCTGCCGGAATTTTCGCCACCCCCCTTGACAGCGTCCACGACCACCAGCAGGGTGATGACCGCCAGCACCGGCAGCGCATAGGCACGCCAGCCGTACACGGAAACGAATCGTCCCAGCGCACTCTGCTTTTTCGTATCACGTTCCGGGCGTGGACGATTCGAGGATTCATCGACTCCGGTCGGATCCCATTTCGCGCGCAGCGGCTGATGGGAAAGATCGGTCCCGTTGGCGCCGGGAGGGTATTCACCGGTACCGGAATACAGGGCCTGCGGGACGTAGGGATCGGGGAGGTCGGCGGGTTGCTGCGGGTTGGGCGGCGGGTCGCCGGCGGACTCCATGCGCGAGACCACAGCACCGGCCGGGCGTGGCGATTCGGGCTCGCCGGTCGGTCTACCCCGTTCGTCGCTCACCGCAACAGAGTCTCACAGCCTGCTCGAGCCCACCTAAATACCGCTCCCGACCGGGGTGGGTTGCGAGAAATCTCACCGCTGTGCGAGATTTCTCACGGCGGTCAGTTACTGACAGGTTGCCAATAGGTGTGGGAAGTTATTCGAATACCACAACGGCAGGAACGTCGATCGGCTTATTGTCGAATGCACCCGGCCCGCAGCGCGGTGGGTCACGAACGAGTATCGTTCGTTGGATACCCGTGCACATCCACGTTCCCGCCGGGAAATCGATTGGGAGAACTGAAATGACTGACCTCGTGGACCGGATGGCGTCGTCTCGACCGTCGTCCGAGGCCATGGCACCGAGCAAGCGCGGAACCCGCCTACCCCGCGAGGCCCGCCGTGCCCAATTGCTCACCGCGGCCAGCGAGGTTTTCGTACTACGCGGCTATCACGCCGCGGGTATGGACGAGATCTCGCAATGCGCCGGTGTCTCCAAACCCGTTCTGTACCAGCACTTCTCGAGTAAACTCGAGCTGTATCTGGCGGTACTGCAGAACTACATCGACTCCCTGGTCTCCAGTGTCCGCCAGGCGCTGCGATCGACCACCGACAACCGTCAGCGCGTTCGTGCCGCGGTCGCCGCTTACTTCGATTTCGTCGATCACGAGACCCAGGGTTTCCGCTTGGTCTTCGAATCCGACCTGACCAGCGAACCGCAGGTACAGCGCCGGGTCGAGCAGGCCACCGAGGCCTGTGTGGACGCCGTCTTCGACTTGGTGGCCCACGACTCCGGTCTGGACCCCTACCGCGCCCGCATCCTCGCGGTGGGCCTGGTGGGCGCCAGCCAGATCACCGCTCGCTACTGGCTCGAGGCTGATCGGCCGATTCCGAAGGAAGAGGCCGTGGACACCACCGTTCAGCTCTGCTGGGGTGGTCTGTCCCGCATCCCGATGTCGCAGCGGTAGCAGACATACGAAAAGGGCCGGTCCCCGCAGCTGCGGGGACCGGCCCTTTTCGATTCGATACGACCGCCGCGGCCGACGCCGTGCGGCCGAGTTCCCTACACCGCCGCGAAGCCGACGCGGCCGCTGGTGGAGGTACCGATCTCGACGTAGGCGACCTTGCCGGCCTGGATCAGATACTTGCGGCCCTTCTCGTCCTCGAGGGTCAGCACACCACCCGAACCGCTCAGCGCGCCGGATACCAGCGCCTCGACCTCCTGCGGGGTCTGCGAGCTGGCGAGGACCAGTTCCCGCGGGCTATCCGAAATGCCGATCTTGACCTCCACGGCCAACCTCCTAGAGTCCAGATGCTGTCGTGCCAAGGCTAATGCAGTGCGCGGGCCCGCGACGATGCGCCCGCCTGTGCTCTGAGCGAACGCTCCGGGCCGGTCAGGCCGCTGCGCCGGTCATCCCAGGCCCAGTACCCGCATGCGCTCGGCGTGCGAGTCCTGCATCCGCTCGAAGAGGGCGGCCACGCCGTTGAGGTCGCCGGTCGCGATGAGTACCAACTCGGTGAGCTCGTCGCGCTGGGCCATCACGAATTGCGCCTGGGTGATGGCCTCACCGAGCAGGCGGCGGCCCCACAGCGTCAGCCGATCGCGCTCGGAGCGGCTGACGGTGACCTCCCGGCGCACCTCCTCGACGACGAATTCCGAATGGTTGGTCTCGGCGAGCACATCGTGGACCACGGTGGCCACCTCGGGTGCCAGCGCGTCGGCCAGCACCTGATAGAAATCCGCCGCGATCCCGTCGCCGACGTAGAACTTGACCATGGATTCGAGCCAGGTCGAGGGGTCGGTCGAGGCGTGATAGGCGTCGAGGGCGCGCACGAACGGCGCCATCGCGTCGAAGACGTCGACACCACGGCCATGCAGCGCCTGCTCGAGCGTGTCGAAATGTGCCATTTCGGCGGCCGCCATCTTCGCGGCCGCGACCTTGCCGCGCAGCGTCGGCGACAGTTTCGCCTCTTCCGCCAGGCGGTAGAACGCGGAGATCTCACCGTAGGCGAGTACCGCGAACAGATCGGTGACACCGAGATGGTCGGCGGGGATTCGCGTATCGGATTCGGTCGAAACACCCAGCGCGCCAGATGTGTTTGCACCCATGCGAGCCAGCCTAGTAGGTCCGGGCCCGGAGGCGGCGACGGAGCGTCACGACGCGGCCCGATTCACGCCTGGTCCCGCAGGAACTTCTCGAGATGGCTCCAGGTGGTGTCGCGGGCGGTCAGGATTCCGAGATGGCTGCCCGGCGAGGTCTCGTAGCGGACCTCGCGGGCACCGGTCAATGTGGTTCGGCCGTGCGCCACCGCGGCCGCGGGCGCGATCACGTCCTGTGGCCCGCCCACCAGCAGCACGGGCGCGGTGACCTCGGACAGCGCGATCGGGCGCGACCCGACGTGCACCACACCCTCACCGATGTCATTGGCCAGCATGAATCGGCTCCACAGCTGGTTGTAGAAGCGGCCGGGATAACCCGGCAACTGCGCCTGGAACCGGTCGATGGTCTCCATCCGGGCCAACGTGGCCGAGTCGGCCAGGTTGTTCGCCAGGAACAGTGGCCGGCGCAGCTCCCGATCCCAGGCCGCGGCACGGTAGGCGATGCGGGTCAGCGGCGCCGGTACACCGCCGGCCGCACGAATCAGCGTCGACATGGTCAGGCCGCCGTCGATCCGGGCCAGCGCCCGGACCTGCGGAACTCCGCTGACATGGTTGTAGTTCAGCGGTGCGCCGACCGCGGTGATCGAGCGGATCGGCAGGGCCGCGTCGCCGGCGGCCGTCAGCAGCGCCAGCACGCCGCCCAGCGACCAGCCGACCAGGTCGACCGACGCGCCGTCGCGATCGGCCGATACCCGCCGCACGGCCTCGGGCAGGATGTCGTCGACCCAGTCCTCGAAGCCCATCCGGCGATCGGCGAAACCGATCTCGCCGTAGTCGACCAGATACGGACTGCGGCCGATCTCGAGCAGGAACCGGGCCATGCTCTGGTCCGGGCGCAGATCGAAGCAGACCGCGGGGGCGGCCAGCGGCGGTACCAGCAGTACCGCGGCCGAGTCGGCGGACGGCGGCCCGCCGGGGTCGATATCGTATCGGCGCAGCAGCCGGTGCGGTTCGTCCCACAGCACCGTCGAGGGCGCCGGTTCGGGTGTTTCGATGCCGTCGCCGAAGGTCAGCGCCCATGCGTTGCGGGCCGCGGCGCCCACGGTGTCTGCCAAGCTCACATCGACCAACTTATACTGTGACACGCAGTCTCAGATATGTGGGCCGGGCCACGCCGGGCCGGAGTGACCCCACCGGACCCGCCCGCGCACCCGATCCGAAAATCCCCGCTCGAATTGATGGTGAAATTCTTCCGGACCACGATGAATTACCGTGCGCCACAGTACGGAACGGTCATCCGCGAACCCGGAACGGCAGCGGAAAAACAGCGCAGAAAGCTATCACGCTACAATCTCTGTGGGCAACGGAAATTTTGCTTCGCGCCGCCATATCGTGACCGGCATATCGAACCGGTCGTTCCAGGCGGCGCGACAGGGGTAACCGAGGCCCACGGAAAATGTGCGCGCACCAGATCCGCGACACCTCAGCGCCGCGCCCGGGCCACGTCCCAGATGGCGAGAGTGCAGGTGGAAACGCCGGAAAGTGGTGACCCGGAATTCCCGGTCCCGATCCACCTCGTGCGCGCTGGATGCGATTCACACGAGGAAGGCACGAGCCCTGAGCAAGATCACCGTAGAACAAGAACCCGGGTTGTCGGAGACGCTGCTGACAGCAGAACTCGACACCACCCACACCCCTCCGACATTCACCGAATTGGGCGTGCGCCCGGAAATCGTGCGCGCCCTCGGCGAGATCGGAATCGAACGTACTTTCGCAATCCAGGAGCTGACCCTGCCCCTGGCGCTGGCCGGCGACGATCTGATCGGCCAGGCCCGCACCGGTATGGGCAAGACCTTCGGATTCGGCGTACCGCTGCTGCACCGAATTTCGACGACCGATTCCGGCACCGTCGCATTGGACGGCACCCCCCGCGCATTGGTCATCGTGCCGACGCGTGAGTTGTGCATTCAGGTCACCAAAGATCTGGAAAATGCCGCCAAATACGTGACCGGCGAACGGGGTCCGCTGCGGGTCACCTCGATCTACGGCGGACGGCCGTACGACTCGCAGATCGCGGCACTGCGCGAGGGCGTCGACGTGGTCGTCGGCACGCCCGGACGCCTGCTGGACCTGGCCGAGCAGCAGCATCTGATTCTCGGCAAGGTCGGCGTGCTGGTCCTGGACGAGGCCGACGAAATGCTCGATCTGGGCTTCCTGCCCGATATCGAGCGAATTCTGTCGATGGTTCCGGACAAACGCCAGACGATGTTGTTCTCGGCCACAATGCCGGGACCGATCATCACCCTGGCTCGTACGTTCCTGACCAAGCCGACCCATATCCGGGCCGAGGAGCCGCACGATTCGGCGGTGCACGATCGCACGGCGCAATTTGTTTACCGCGCGCACGCGCTGGACAAGAGCGAATTGGTCGCGCGTGTGCTGCAGGCCGAAAGCCGCGGCGCGACCATGATCTTCACCCGCACCAAGCGCACCGCCCAGAAGGTGGCCGACGATCTGGCCGAGCGCGGTTTCGCGGTCGGCGCGGTACACGGCGACCTGGGCCAGATCGCCCGCGAGAAGGCTCTCGACAAATTCCGCAATGGCAAGATCGACGTCCTGGTCGCCACAGATGTGGCCGCACGCGGCATCGACATCGACGATGTCACCCACGTGGTCAACTACCAGTGCCCGGAGGACGAGAAGACCTACGTGCACCGGATCGGCCGCACCGGCCGCGCCGGGCGCACCGGTGTCGCGATCACCCTCGTGGACTGGGACGAGCTGCATCGCTGGGCGAGCATCAATTCCGCACTGGGACTGGGCATTCCGGAACCGGTGGAGACGTACTCGCGGTCGGAGCATCTGCGCGACGATCTCGGCATTCCGGAGAGCGCGACCGGAGCGCTGCGCCGCACCCCGGTGCGTGAAACCGACGCCGTGGTCGTCGAGCGCGAGGCCCGGCAGCCGCGTAAACGCAACCGGCGCCGCACCCGCGCCGGTCAGCCGGTCACCGAAGGTGATGAGGCCACCACCGCCGACACCACCGCGGATTCCGATTCCGCAGCGGCACAGCCGGTTTCGGAGGACAAGCCGGAGGGCGACAAGCCTGCCCGCCGGCGGCGCAGGCGGCGTCGCAAGCCCGCCGCGGACACCGGCGACAACGGCAATGGCGGGGACGCGAACGAATCCGGAGCCGGCTCCACGACCGCCGATGCGGATCAGACTGCCGCGTCGGTCTAACCGCCGAATCGGTTAGTCTCGCTGACGTGCTCGCACCCGAGCGGCGGACGCGCGCCGACCTCTATGCCGCAGTCGCGATCGCCGTCGTCGTGATGATCGCGATCGTTGTCGTCTGGGCCGGCAGCGCTGCCCGCGGGACCCGATCGGATCCCGCGACGCATTCGGCCTCGCCGGCGCCCGCGGCCGACCGGCTGCCGGAAACGCTCACCGAACGCTGGCACGCGCCCGATGGGGCCGCCCGCCGTGCGCTGACCTCTAGCGGTGTCGCCGTCACCGGCGACGGCGGCACCGTCAGCGGGCTCGATCCGGCCGATGGGCACCAACTCTGGAAGTACCGGCGCGATATTCCGCTCTGTGCGCTGGAGAGCCAGTACGCCACCGCCATCGCGACCTATCACGATGAACGCGGCTGCAGCCAGACCACGATGCTCGACACCGCGGACGGACAGCGGCGCACCGCGCGCAGCAGCTACATGGACTCGCGGCTCCAGCTGTCGACCGATGGCACCTACACGGTGGCGCAGGGACCGAACCGGCTCGAGGTCTGGCGCTCGGATCTGGTCCGGACGCTCGAGTACGGCTATGTGGACGCGCCCGTGAATCCGCACACCCAGCCCCGGCACGGCTGCACACTGCTGTCCGCTGCCTCGGGAGGCAGTCGGCTGGCCGTCCTGGAACGCTGTCCCGACGACGTCGCGGACCGGCTGACCGTGCTCAATCCCGCCCCCAAGGACGCCTCCGCCCCGGAGGAGTACGGCTCCCACGTGCTGACCGAACCGGGTGCGGCGAACGAGAAGGCGCGTGTCATCGCGGTTTCCGATAATCGGATCGCGGTGTATCTGCCCGGAACCGAAACCGCCCCACCGGAATTCGCGATCTACGACACCGCCGCCAATCCCATTGCGACACATCCGCTCACGGCGCCGATCGCCGACGCCAGTACGGTCACCCGGCTCGGGTCGGACTATTTTGTATTCACCGGCAACAGCGTGATCGCGTTGAACGCCACCACCTTCGAACCACGATGGACCACCTCCGACGCACTGGGCGCACCCGCCATGATGGCAGGCAGCATCCTGGTCCCGGTCGCCGATGGCATCGCGGCACTGGATCCGGCGACCGGAGCGGCACAGAAGCGAATCCCACTGCACCGCAGCGACTACCACGGCGAGCCGATCTCACTGGCCGTGAGCGGAACGGTTGTGCTCGAACAGCGCGGCGGCCGGCTCTACGGCACCACCTGATCCGCCCACGCCGCCGCGGCCCGCGGTGCGGCATGATCGAGACCATGAGTGCATCCGACAGGGACTATCGGCTGGTGCTGCTACGGCACGGTGAGACCGCGTGGTCGGCGGCACGCAGGCATACCGGACGCACCGACATCGCGCTCACCGACCGCGGCGAGGAGCAGGCGCGAGCGGCGGAATCCGTACTGACGGGACTCGACCTGAGTGATCCGCTGGTCCTCACCAGCCCCCGCAAGCGCGCCATGCGTACCGCCGAACTGGCCGGACTTCCCGATGCCCGCGTCGACGACGATCTGGTCGAATGGGATTACGGCGACTACGAGGGCCTGACGACCCCGCAGATCCGAGCGACCGCACCGGACTGGACCGTGTTCACCGGCGAGGTGCCCGGCGGCGAGTCCCTGACCGCGGTGTCGGCCCGGGCCGACCGCGTCCTCGAATCGGTGGAACCCGCCTTGCGTACCCGCGATGTGGTGCTGGTCGGCCACGGGCACTTCTCCCGCGTGCTGATCGCGCGCTGGGCGGAATTCCCGGCCCGTGAGGGGCGGCGGTTCTTCCTGTCCACCGCCGCGATCAGCGTGCTCGGCCACGACCATCAGGCCCCGACGATCCTCGCGCACAATCTGGTGCCGGCGGGAGCGAACCGATGATCCGCCGCGCCACGGCCGCCGACGTCCCCGCCCTGGTCGAATTGGTCTACGGCCTGGCCGAATACGAACGCGCCCGCGACCAGTGCGCACTCACCGCCGAAGATCTGCACGCCGCCCTGTTCGGCCCCGCGCCCGCGGTCTTCGCCCACGTCGCGACCACGGGTTCGCCCGAGCGGGTGGCCGGCTGCGCGATCTGGTTCCTGAACTATTCGACCTGGACCGGCAAACACGGCATCTACCTCGAGGATCTCTACGTGCGTCCCGAAGCACGCGGTCACGGACTGGGCAAGGCCTTGCTGGTTGAGCTGGCACGCGAGGCGGTCGCCCACGGCTACACGCGCGTGGACTGGTCGGTGCTGGATTGGAATGCGCCCTCGATCGAGTTCTATCGCGGTCTGGGAGCGGTAGCACAGGACGAGTGGACCGGTTTCCGGCTCAGCGGCGATGCCCTGGTCCGCCTCGGCCGATCCTGAGAATTTTTCGCGTGCTGTCGATTCGGCCGCATACCGCGCGTCGAAGAGTTGAATGGTCCGAAAGGCGGACCACCCACTCGAAGGACGATCCAGCCATGTCGCAGTATCTGATCCTGATCTACCAGGACGAGAACGCCGTACCCGAGCCGGGACCGGCCAGTCCGATGCTGGCCGAGCACCGGGATTTCGCCGCGCAGCACGCGAACGCCCTGCGCGGCGGTAACGCCTTGCATCGCACACACACCGCCACTTCGGTACGCCCGGACGGTGCAGGTGATTTCGTGGTCACCGACGGCCCATTCGCCGAGACCAAGGAACAGCTCGGTGGCTACTACCTGGTCGAGGCGCCCGATCTCGACGCCGCGATCGCGATCGCGCGCCGGGTGCCGATGCCGCACGGTGGTGTCGAGGTGCGGCCGATTCGCGAACTCGGCTGAGTCCCACCATGTTCGATCCCCGGATCAATCGCGGGCCGGCCCTCCCCCGGATGGGTGGGGCCGGCCCGCGCGATGGTGCCGAACAATCCGACCAGCCGCTGCCCCGCTGCGACGAGGTGGCCGCCGCGGTCGCCGACGCACACCGCCGGGAGTGGGCATTCGTGCTGGCGGCGACCGTCCGGGTGACCCACGATCTGGACCTGGCCGAGGAATGCGTCCAGGATGCCTACGCCCAGGCCCTCGTGCGGTGGGAAACGGGCGGGATCCCGCGACGGCCCGCGGCCTGGCTGACGACGGTCGCACGCAACCGGGCACTGGACCTACTGCGCCGGCAGTCGACCGCACGCCGGGCGCTGCCATTGCTGATCGCCGACGAAAAGGCCTCCGTGACAGCAGGTCTCGCGGATCCGGCGATACCGGATCTCGACGCGGAATTCGGCGACGACCGATTGCGGTTGATTTTCACCTGTTGCCATCCGGCATTGGCCGCCCAGACACAGATCGCACTCACGCTGCGCCTGGTGTGCGGGCTCACCACAGCGGAGGTGGCGCGCGCCTTCCTGGTCGCCGAACCGACAATGGCCGCACGCATCACCCGCGCGAAGAAGAAGATCGCGGCCGCTCGTATTCCGTACCGGGTGCCGGAACCCGGCGAACTGTCCGAGCGCGTCGAAGCCGTCCTCGCGGTGGTCCACCTGATGTTCACCACGGGACATACCGCGCCGTCCGGATCCGATCTGATCCGCCGCGAACTCACCGAGCGCGCCCTGGACCTGGCCCGGATGCTGCATGTCCTGCTACCCGGCGATCCCGATGTCATGGGGCTGCTCGCGCTGCTGCTGCTCACCGATGCGCGGCGCGCGGCACGCACCTCGTCCGGCGGCGCGATGGTGGCACTGGCCGATCAGGACCGGTCGCGCTGGGACGGCGACGAGATCACCCAGGGCCTCGCTCTGGTTCGCGCGGCCCTCGAACGTCGGCCGGGCCGTTACGCATTACAGGCCGCGATCGCCGCCGTGCACGCGGAGTCACCGAGCTACGACGAAACGGACTGGCGGGAAATCCTCGGTCTCTACGACGTGCTCATCGGGCTGTGGCCCTCACCGGTGGTGGCACTCAACCGGGCCGTCGCCCTCGGCATGGCCCACGGCGCCGCGGCCGGGTCCGCCGCACTCGACGAACTGTCCAGCGAGCCGCAGCTGGCCGGATATGGATATCTCGCCGCGGCCCGGGCCCACTTTCTGGCGCGGCAACAGCGCTACGACGAGGCTCGGCTGGCCTACACCGAGGCGTTGATGCTGACCGGCAACGACGCCGAGCGCGCCTTTCTCAGCGACCGGCTGGCAGAGTTGGACGATTGACCGAAAATGCCGCAGCCGGGCGATAAGCGGTCGTTTCCCGGCCGGTCACGGGCATAGGCTGGACCGATGGAGATCACCGTTCGCCCCATCGTGGCATCGGAGGTACGCGAGCTGTCGCGCGTACTCGGACTGGCATTCGACGACGACCCGATGGTGCAGTGGTGCATCCCGGCCGATCGTGGCCGCCCGCAGCGCGCGGCGCTGATGTTCGAGGCGCTGGTCCGCCATCTCTACCTGCCGCACGGAGCCGTCGACGCGGCGTTCGACGATGCGGGCCGGATCGTCGGCGGCGCGGTCTGGTCCCCACCGGGAACCTGGGATTCCGGGGCCGGGCAGACACTGCGGATGGTGCCGGCACTGGCCCGCGCGTTCCGGCTGCGACTGGCCGCGGCGGGCCGGATGTCGGAGCGTATGTCGAAGGCGCACCCACACGAACCGCACTGGTATCTCGCGATCCTGGGTACCGACCCCGCCGTGCGCGGACAGGGATACGGGCACGCACTCCTGGCACCGCGGCTCGCGCACTGCGACGAGATCGGCTCCCCGGCCTATCTGGAATCCAGCAAGCTCAGCAATATCGCGTACTACGAGCGCTTCGGTTTCGATCAGCGCGGCGAACTCGATGCCACCGCCGGCGGCCCGCTGCTGTGGCCGATGTGGCGTCAGTCCGTGACGTCGTAGGCCTCGGCCATCCAGCGCACCGACGCCGGTGTGAAGATCAGCACCAGGGTCACCAGCGCCAGCAGGCCCACCGGAATACCCAGCTCCAGCCGGTGCGAGCTGAGCATGTACCAGGCAGCGGGCAGCAACAGGATCTGCGCGATCACCACGATGGCCCGGCCCCAGCGCTTGCCCCGCAGCAGTCCGATACCGGCGGCCAGCACCGCACCGGCGAGGATCACGAACCACGCGGCGGTCCCGTAGGCCGACTTGTCGTGCCCCTGGATCACCAGCACGATCGCGATGATCACACCGATCACGCCCTCGAGCGTGGCCAGTGCGCCCGCCGCGCGCACCGTTGTAGGGGGCGCCTCGGCCGCACCGCCGGGGAGACCGGCGCGGGTACTGTCATCGTCCGCGTTCTGCTTCGCCACCCGCTCAGCGTAGCGACGGCGGCGACGGCCCCGAGGCGGCAGCTCGCGTAACCGGACCCGCGACGGTCACCTCCGCCTGCGCTCCCGGCCGCCGCGGCTCAGTAGGCTGATCCGCGTGCGGACGCTGCTGATCGTGAATCCGAATGCCACCTCGACCACTCCGGCCACTCGGGATCTGCTCGCGCATGCGCTCGAGAGCCGTACCCAGCTGATCGTCGCGCACACCCAGCATCGCGGCCACGCCGCCGAATTGGCGCAGTGGGCCGCCGAGTCGGAGATGGATCTGATCGTCGTGCACGGCGGCGACGGCACTGTCAACGAGACCGTGAACGGATTCCTGCCGTTGCCCGAGACCGGCGCGGACGCCGAATCGACTGCCGTACAACGCTCCCCGGCCGTCGTACCGCGACTGGGGATCATTCCCGGTGGCTCGGCCAATGTGTTCGCGCGCTCACTGGGTATCGCGCCGGATCCGGTGGCCGCGACCAATCAGCTGATCGATCTGCTGTCTCTCGACGGCGACGGCGCGGGCCACGGCGGCGACCGCCGGATCGGGCTGATGGTCGCCGACGGCCGCTGGTGCGCGTTCACCGCGGGTGTGGGCCTGGACGCCGATGTGTGCGAGGCGATCGACCGCTCGCGCGCGGCCGGGCACGCCGCGACGCCCGCACGCTATCTGCGAACCACTGTGCGGCAGTTCTTCCGGGCCAAGCGTCGTGAGCCCGCGATCACCGTATGTGTACCCGATTACCCACCGGTGCCGGAAGTGCATTATGCGTTCGTAACCAACACGAGTCCGTGGACATATCTGGATCACCGTCCGGTACGTACGAACCCCGGCACCACGTTCGAACGTGGCCTCGGCGTGTTCGCGATGCGGACCATGGGCGTGGCTCCCACCCTGTCGGTGGCCCGGCAACTCCTGGCCGAGAACGGCAATCCGAAGGGGCGCAATCTCTTTCGCCTCGACGATGCGCCTACGGTGCGAATCGAGGCCGCTACCGAGGTCGGTCTGCAAATCGATGGTGATTTCATCGGCCGGCGCAACGTGGTGGATTTCACCTCCGTGCCCGAAGCGCTCGAAGTGGTGGCTCCGAAGCCGGATTCCGTTCGACACAACTGAGAAACATCGCAGTTGTGCTGCGAAAACCGGCACAAGCGAGTACAAAGGACTCCGCAGGCCCGGGCTTTTCAGGGCTTTAGAGCGTGAGCTTCCCCACGGTGCACCAAAAGGCTATTGACATCTACGGTGTTCGTGAAAGCATTCACAAGCAACCGTGCGGAAACATTCGAGTCGCACAAGTGAACGAACCACAAACCAGCGGCGTCTTTGCGACGCCCATGCAAAGGAGCAGAGGAATGGACTGGCGCCACAAGGCCATCTGTCGCGACGAGGACCCCGAGCTGTTCTTCCCGGTGGGTAACAGTGGTCCTGCGCTCGCGCAGATTGCCGATGCCAAGCTGGTCTGCGCTCGCTGCCCCGTAACCGCCGACTGCCTGTCCTGGGCTCTGTCCTCCGGACAGGATGCCGGCGTGTGGGGTGGCATGAGCGAAGACGAGCGTCGGGCGCTGAAGCGGCGCAACGCCCGTACCCGCACGCGCACGGTCGTCTGAGACCACGCGCGGCGTTATGATCCTGCACAGCCCAGGCCCGTAACGCATTTCGGCCCGGCACCGAAAAGGTGCCGGGCTTCACTGTTTTCGAATCGGGTTGTTTCCCGCGCCGAATTTCTCGCAACTGATTCCGTTTTTCCGATTTACACCCGTTTACGGAGTTCTCGTCAACGCGCGTTGCGGCGGCCGAGTGGGACTCGCAATACCGCGTCGGTGCCGACATCGGCACCCGGATGCAAACCGATCGAACCGCCGAGTTCCGCGGTGACCAGGGTGCGCACGATCTGCAATCCCAGCCGGTCCGATCCCTCCAGGCTGAAACCTTCCGGCAAACCCCGGCCGTCGTCGCTGATGATCACATCCAGCCAGCGCGCCGAACGTTCGGAACGTATTGTGACAGTGCCGTTTTCGCCGGCATCGAAGGCGTGCTCGATCGCGTTCTGCACCAGTTCGGTCAACACCATCACCAAGGGGGTCGCGCGCTCGGCGGAGAAGACGCCCAGTGAGCCCTCGCGGCGCACCTTGATCCGCGCGGTGTGCACGGTGGCCACATCAGCCATGATCGGCAGCAGCCGGTCCACCACCTCATCGAGGTCGACCTCCTCGTCCACCGACATCGACAGCATCTCGTGGACGGAGGCGATGGAGGTGACCCGGCGCACCGACTCGGTGAGCGCCACCCGGGCTTCCTCGTTCTCGGTGCGGCGGGCCTGCAGCCGCAGCAGCGCCGCGACGGTCTGCAGATTGTTCTTCACCCGGTGGTGGATCTCGCGAATGGTGGCGTCCTTGGACAGCAGCGCACGATCGCGGCGCTTGACCTCGGTGACATCGCGCACGAGAACCGCGACTCCGGCCAGTTCCCCGTTCGGGCGCAGCACCAGGGTGCGCAACAGTACCGTCGCGCCGCGGGCCTCCACCTCCATGCGCCGCCCGGACTTGCCGGCCAGCGCGGCCTGGATATCGGTGATCACCTCCTGCGCATCGAAGGGGTCGGTGATCAGCGATCGGGTCGACTGCGCCAGATCGTGCCCGGCGAGTTCGCTCTGCAGCCCCATGCGGTGGTACGCCGACAGCGCGTTCGGGCTGGCGTAGACGACCAGGCCGTCGGTATCGAGCCGGATGAATCCGTCCCCGGCCCGGGGGCTGGAATGCGAGCCGGTGCGATCCTCGAGGGTGGGAAAGGTGCCGTCGGCGATCATCTGGCACAGATCGTCCGCGCAGTTCATGTAGGCATGCTCGAGATTGCCGACAACCTGGCGGCGTTGCAGTTCGGTATCGCGGCCGAGCACGGCGATGACATCGCTGCCGCACCGCACCGGAATCCCCTCGCGGATGACCCGGGCAGGACTGGGGTGATAGACGCCGGTGGATTCCGCGTCACCATCGATGCGATCGATCTCGCCCGAGTACAGGGCCTGGAAAATCTGCGGATGATCCTGGCGGGAGGCCAGTGTGCCGACCAGGTCGTCGGGCTGGACCGTCGCCGCGGTGGTGGGCCGGCACTGGGCCACACAGACCACATCGGCGCCGTCGGGCACCGGGCCGACACCCACCCACAGTTGCAGATCGGCGAAGGACAGATCCGCCAGCAGTTGCCAATCGCCCACCACCCGCTGCAGATGATCCACGGCAGCACCGGGCAGGTCGGTGTGTTCGGCGAGCAGATCGCTGAGAGTCGACATTACGAGATGACCGCGATCAAATCGCCCTTCTGCAGCACATCGCCGGGCTTCACATTGATCGAGGCCACGGTGCCGTCGCCCTCGGCCACGACGGGAATCTCCATCTTCATCGATTCCAGCAGCACCAGGGTGTCGCCCTCGTGCACGGTCGCACCCTCGTGGGCAACGATCTGGAAGACGGTCGAAACCATCTCCGCGAGCACTTCCTCAGCCATGGCACCCTTCCGGTCGATCGGCGGCGTATCCGCCGACGCTACAGCCAATCACACCGGCGGCCATAGCGATCGCCAGTCGGTGAGGTACCTCGATCCCGGACCGACAGCCGGGTACTACCGCCCGCTGACGGTCACCCAGGTGCTGTTGACCGCCGCCGTACCGGACAGCGGATCCACCTGCGCCGGATCGTGCAGCAGATTCACATTCGCGCCCGGTAGCGAGGCCGCCACCCGCCAGCCCACACCGGGTTCGCGATGCCCCCAGCCGTGCGGGATCGCGACGGTGCCGGGCCGGATCTCGTCGCCGACCTCGAGTGTGACCACGATCGAACCGCTGGCCGAGGACACCGTGACCGCTGCACCGTCGGCGAGACCGCGGGCGCCGGCGTCGGCGGGATGCATCAGGACGGTGCAGCGGTCGCGGCCCTTGACCATCGCCGGAACATTGTGCAACCAGGAGTTGTTGCTGCGCAGATGTCGTCGCCCGATCAGGCGCAGGTCGTAACCGCCGGATCCGGTCACCGGCGCGGCGGGCAGCTCGTCGAACAGCGTCGCCACCGCCGAGCGGAAGTCGGCCGGGGCGAGCGCGACCTTGTGATCGCGGGTACCGATCAGCGATCGCAGACGCGGACGCAGCGGGCCCAGATCCACACCGCCCGCCGAGTCGCGCACCTTGGCGATGGTGAGCCCGGCCCGGCCCCGGCGCAGCACACCGTAGGGACCGGCCGCGATGCCGAGTGCCGCGAGCCGCAGCGGTGAGAGGCGTTCGAAGACCGCGTTCACCATCCGGCCGCTGATCCGGCGGGCGGGCAGTGGCACCAGCTCGGTGATCATCCGCGCCAGAATCTGCCAGTCCTCGAGCCCGTCGGCCGGCGGATCGAAGACCCGGGCGTCGTAGCGAAGGTTGTTGCGCACGCTGAACACCGGGAACAGCAGATTGACCTCGTCGCGTTCGAGCTGGGACACCGGCGGCAGCACGATATCGGCGTGCCGGGTCGTCTCGGTGAGGTACATGTCAACGGCCACATAGAAATCCAGTGACTCCAAGGCCGCGTCGAGATGACCGGCCTGCGGCGTGGACAGCACCGGATTGCCCGCGTACGTGATCATCGCGCGAACCCGCCCGGGACCCTCGGTGAGGATCTCGTCGGCCAGAGCCGCCACCGGCAACTCCGAACGGAAGGACTTGTAGCGCCCGGACCGATCGGTCCACGCACCGTGGCCCATCGGCAGATATTTCCCGTACCGCGCCGCGTCCACCGGCGCGGTGGCGAACATCTGCCCGCCGGCGCGGTCCAGATTCCCGGTCACGGCGTTGATCGTATTGACCAGCCAGTGCACCAGCGTGCCGGTCACCTGCTGACACACCCCGATCCGGGCGTACAGGATCGCCGAACGCGCGGCCGCGTGCTCGCGCGCGAAGGCGCGGATCGTGTCCGCGTCGATTCCCGCATGCGGGGCCGCGAGTTCCGGCGTCCAGCGCGCGACCGTATCCCGCAGCTCGTCCCAGCCCGAACAGCGGGCGCGCACCGCGCGTTCATCGCACAGCTTCTCCCCGATCAGCACGTGCAGCACCGCGAGCAGTAGATGGACATCGCCGCCCGGGACGACAGCGAGATGCTGATCGGCCAGCCGCGCGGTCTCACTGCGTCGCGGGTCGACGACCACGACCCGGCCGCCCCGCTCCCGCACCCGCTTGATGCGCGCTCTGGCATTGGGCATGGTGGTGACCGACCCGTTCGACACCGCCGGATTCGCGCCGAGGATCACCAGCCGATCGGTGCGGTCGATATCGGCGACCGGCATCAGCACATTGGACCCGAACATCCGCCAGGCCGCGAACTCCTGTGGGAACTGGTCGATCGACGATGCCGAGTAGAAGTTCCGGGTCAGCAGCACCACGCGCAGCAGCGCACCGTACAGCACCGACGAACTGTGCGCGGCCGGATTACCCAGGTACATCCCGATCGCACTCGGCCCGTGCTCGCGCCGGACCGCCCGCAGCCGCTGCCCGATCTCGGCGAATGCCTCGTCCCATCCGATCGGCTCGAATCCGTCACCGACCCGCCGCATCGGGGTGCGCAAGCGGTCGGGATCGTGATGCAGGGCGCCCATCGCGGTCGCCTTCGGGCAGATGTAGCCCTCCGACAGGACATCGTCGGGATTCCCCTCGATCCGGATCACCCGATCCTCTTCGACGGTGACCCGGATCCCGCAGTGCGCCTCACAGAGCGTGCACTGTCGGGAAACAATGCGAGTACTCATGCCTCATCCTCTCCCGGCGATATCTCGCAGCGTACCGGCGTCCCCGCGCTCGGTACAGCCCCGCGAACCTCTGTCAGCGGTCGCGGATCTCGTACAGCAGGGCGCGGCCGTCGCGGACCACCGTGCGCACGGACTGGCGATAGACCGTCAGACCGCCGCCGGGGCGATACTCGTCGATATCCACATCGAAAAGACCGGATTCTCGCGCCACGATATGAACGCAGTAGGTCGTACCGACCGGGATCTCGGAATTGATCGCCGCCTGCAGGCCCGCGGCGTCGGCGACGTTGACGGTGTCCGGAGCGACGAAGTTCTGCGCACGACCGCCGCTGCGCGCGGTGTAGTACGAGTACTCGAAGCCGAGGATCGCCCCCGGACCGTCGGCGGTTCCGCCTTCGCCGTTACCGACGGTTGTGCCGTCGCGCGTCCCGGCCGGACACGGTGGGATCTGCGGGCCCCGCGCCGGAGTGGTCGCGGCGGCGGACGATGTCGCGAGTGCCGCAACCGCCGGGCTGCCGGGTTCGGGGCGCGAGGTCACGGCGACGGCCGCCACCACCCCGGCGATCGCGGCCATCGCCACGACCGCCACCACGCAGCCGACGATCCATCGCCGCCGGGTACCGGGTCGGCGCGGCCGCCGGGCGCCGGTATCGAGGGCGAGCTCGATGGCACCCGGATCGATGGCCCATTCCGGCTGTTCCGACGGTCGCCGCACGATCCGCGGCGGCGTGTCCGCGGGCCGGGATTCGCGCGATCAATACTGCGGCGGTGGCGGCACCGAGAGCCAGTCACCCGAACCCACCGGCGGACCGAACGGCTGCGGAGCGTCCTTCCGCGGCGGCCGATCGGAATCAGAACCCATCACTTCCCTCACGCCCGAATTGTCCCGCCGACACGACGATGCCAGCGACGATGCCAGCACCACCCCCACCGCACAACACGGCACACCTCCCGGAACCGGGAGTACCGGATGCGCGCGCTACCGGCGAAACACTCCGGCAAACTCGCCGGCTCATCGCCGCCGAGGGAGCCGGCACCGACGGGCCGCGTTCCGGGCAACTGCCGAGATATCGATACCGTCGCAACCCCATCGATTCATAGTTATAGGCATTCGGTATTACCGGATGGAATCCGTACCGCCGGACCCGCACGCCCCGCGGCCGCCCGGCACCATCGGAAGGGCCGGCCGCGATCGGCGCCTCGATATCACTCGTCACCGGACAATTATTTCCGACGACAAAAGAAATTGCCTCCCGAAATCATTTGTATGGTCCCGGACTTCACTCCCGTCCCGGACGGTAGACTCCGCCGGAGGAAAAATTGCCCGAGCAGGAGCAGTCATGACGAAGAAAACGGTCCGCGCGGCGAACGGCGGACTGCGCATCACCGCCGAACAACTGGCACCGCGGGATGCGGTATTCGTCTACGACGAGTTCGACCGCCATCCGTCGAATATCGTCGCCGCATATGTCTTCGGCGGTACCGGCGCTCCGATCAGCCGCGCTCAGGTGCGCGCCTGGATGCGGGAGCGGCTCGGCTGTTCACCGCTGTTCCATCGCCGGCTCGAGCGGTTGCCCGGCGACCTCGATCTGCCGTACTGGGTGCCCGACGCCGAGTTCGATATCGATGATCACGTGACGCTCGAGGGGCAGGCATCGCAGTCCTGGCCGGCCGTGCGCGATCGGATGGCCGAGATCGCCGGTGCCCGTATGAATCTCACCCGGCCCCCGTGGGAATTGCACGTCTTCGACGGTGTCACCGGATTTCCCGATACCACGGCGCCGGTGACGGCCGTGGTGCTGAAGTTCCATCACAGTGTCGGCGATGGAATGGCCACGCGCGAGCTCGAACTGAAACTGTTCGGCGCCGACGGCGAACATCCGCCGCTGCCTGCCGCCGAGAGCCGCTGGTCCGTGTCCACCGCCACGGCGCGCGCGGCCGCGATCACGCCGTACCGATTCGCGCGATTCATCGGCGGCGTTGTCCGCACCCGCGCCGCGGCCGACACCGTGCGCGGCCGGGTCGCCGAGGACCTGCTGCACGAGCCCGAATCCCTGCGCCCGGCGACTCGTTTCAACCGCCGGATCACCCCGGCCCCGACCTTCGATCTGGTCACTATTCCGCTGTCGGAGGTCCGCGCCGCGAAGGACGCGTTCACCGAGCGCGTCACGATCAACGACCTGCTGCTCACCGTCGTCTCCGGCGCGCTGACCACCTACCTCGCCGAACGCGACGAGATGCCGCCCGCGACACTGGCGGCCATGGTGCCGATCTCGATGCGCGGTATCGCGCAATGGAATTCGGCCAACCAGCTGTGCCAGATGTCGGTGGATCTGCACACCGACCTGGCCGACCCGGTATCCCGGCTGCGCGCGATCCGCGGTTCGGCCGAGCGGGAGAAGCGGCGCTACCGTGACGACGCGGTGATTCTGCGCGAGAGCCGGATGCAGACCTCACCGGCGTGGCTGTTGCGCCTGGCCGGCTGGGCCCGGTCGCAGCGGACGTTCGACCAGGTCGAGACCGTTCCGCTGACCAACACCACGATCAGCAATGTGCCACCGGTCGCGACGAGTCTGGAATTCCTCGGCGCACCGGTGGTCAGCGTTTTCGGCGTACTGCCGATCATGGATGGGGACGGGCTCCGCCATCTGATCACCTCACAGGGCGATCAGCTGGTGATCGCGTTCAGTTCCGACGCCGCGATGCTGCCCGATCCCGAGCACTATGGCGATCTGCTGGTGGAGTCGCTGCGCGAACTCACCGCCGCGATCCGGGCCGAGGTGCTGGTGAATCACGCCGACGGCGAATAGCGGTCAGCGGGCGCCGAGGGCCGTCGCCATCATCGGCCAGGATTTGTGCAGGTCGTCCTGCCAATAACCCCATGAGTGGGTACCCGCCGGATGGAAGTTGTAGGTGATATCGGTGCGGCCGAGGGCCTGGGTGCGCTCGGCGAGTTTGGCGGTGCAGTAGTTGGCCGCGGATTCGATCCCGCCACCCAGCAGCACCTGGTTGACAAGGACCCCGCTGTTGTCGCGTACGCCGGGATCGCCGAGCGTGTCGTGGCGGCCGGGCAGTCCGCTGCCGCTGGAGATGTACATGGGGATATCCGGCAGCCGGTCCGCGTGTAGATAGGGATCGTGCTCCCGCCAGCCCGCACCGCCGGTCGGCCCCCACATATTCTGCGGATCGCCCTTGCCGAGGCCGACGACCAGAGAGACGAACGACTGTCCCAGCGGATCGCTGGTCATCGCGCATCCGCTGTAGGCGGCCACACTGCGGTAGAGCCGCGGTGCCCGGATCGCCAGATCCAGCACCGATGTCCCGGCCATCGAGATACCGGCCAGCGCGTTGGCCCCGGTGGTGTGCAGGGCCGAATCGATCACGGGCGGAAGCTCTTCGGTGAGGAAGGTCGCCCACATGTTCCGGCCGTTGTTCTTCAGTTTTTTCGCCAGGCCCTCGTCGGGTCGCTCCCAGTCGGTGTAGTAGCTGAACGCACCTTCCATCGGGACCACGACATTGACCTGTTTCTCGGTGAAGAAGTCCGAGGCATCGGTCTGCTTCAGCCAGGTCGCGGCGTCCTCACCGCCCCCGGCGCCGTTGAGCAGATACAGCGTGGGCGCCGGCGCCGCGGTATCGACGGCCCGCAGGACCTGCAGCGGGATCACGCGGTCCATCGACGGTGAGTACACGCCGATCTCGAGAATCCGTCCCGGCCCGGGGGTTTCACTGACGATCCGGGCCACGGGCGCGGCCGCGCCCGGCGGCGCGACGACTGCCCACAGCAGAGCCGCTGCCACCACATACGCAAACACCTGAGCGACCCCGCGCACCGCGCCGGTCACCTTGCCGCCGAACAACACCATCGCCCTCACACCACCGTGGCTCGAAACACACCGTGGGGGCACACTCGATCCTCGAGTGTGCCCCCACGGTCGACAACTGGATTACTTACCGGCGGCCGGAGTGCCACCACTGAGGCTGATGAGCGCATTCACGATATTGGTGCCGAGGGGTGCCGCACTCCCAATGCCCTGGCCGAGAATATCGACGAGCGATCCCATATTGTTCTCCTAAGTTTTCTGGTGCATCGGAATTCCACGCCGGAAATCCCGGTGGTCGAACGAAGTTCTGAGGCGTCTACTTGACGATGTTCCCGAGCGAGCCGAGGAATACGTCCCACAGCCCGTCACCCGCGACGGCGGAACCCAGCGCCGGAATCAATGCCGTGATCACATCAGTCAACGAACCCATTGACGAATCTCCTTTGTGAGCATGTTCAATTGCTCTCAGTCGCCGGAATCGCGCCTGAGAGTGCAAAGGTCACGGTCCTATATCGGCAGTGACGCAGGCAACATATCAAGCGCCCAGTTTTCAAGCAAGCAGTTCCTCTAAATATATGACCAGCGGCAACAGCAGAGTTCAGCGAACTTATAGCTAACATATGTCGGCGCAGTCCCCACCGATAGAACCGGACATGCCATCCGACACGGCAACCCTCCGTCGAGTTGCCTTGCTCTGCAATACTTTTCAATTCCGGCCGGAAGCATCGCGGAACCCTTGTTCGCCGGCCCGAGTGACGGCCGGGATCACCTGGCCGACGTCACAACCCCTTCGTTTCGCTAGGAAAATTCTTTCCAGGACCCCCGCCGCCCCCCTCCGGGCGAGCGGAAATCAGGCAAATACCACCCTCCGAGACCGGCTCCGCCGCCGAGCGACCGGTATGCGATGGCCATGCCGAAGATCCCGGCCGGTTACCGGTTTCGCTCGCCGGTGACCGAAGTCGTTCCCCCCGTTGGCTTTTCCAGGTCGAAGGCCCGGCGCGAGTGTTCGGCCCAGTGACGCACGCCGGGCCGATCGCTACTCGCGAGCGATGCTGTCGCCCCAGGTTTGCCCCATCCGGCGGTCGATCCCCGCCCGGCGTCGGTACGAATCGCCGCCGGGCGGGGATCCTCGCCCGGCGCGATCGACACAATCAGCGCCTGCGCACCACTACGACCGGGCATTCGGCCGACTGCAACAGCGCGTGCCCGGTCGATCCCAGCAGCATGCCGGTGAAGCCACCGCGGCCGTGACTACCGATCACGACCAGCTGCGCGTGCTCGGACTCGGCCAGCAGGGCGCGCGCGGGCCGGTCGGCCCAGACCACCGGCCGCACATCGACATCCGGATATGGCTCGCGCCATCCGGCCAGGCTTTCCGAGAGCGCGGCACGTTCGGATTCGCGCAGGGTGTCCCAGCCGGCGACCGCCACCTCGGGCAAACTGATATCGCTCCAGGTGTGCACGGCGATCAGCGGCACCTTCCGCCGAGCCGCCTCATCGAAGGCCACACCGACCGCGGGCACGCTGTTGTCGGTGCCGTCCACGCCGACCACCACCGGTTTGGCGGCGCTCACCAGGTCGGTGGCGGAATTGCCGGGCACCACCGTGACCGGGCAGAGCGCCCGCTGCACCATAGATGAGCTCACCGAGCCCAGCAGCGCCCGCCGGACCGCACCGCGGCCGCGGCTACCGACGACAAGCCGGTACGCGTGCTCCGAACGAGCGATCAGGGTCGGGATGATGGGGTCGAAGAGCAGTTCGGTACGGATCTCGGGCGGACCGCTCACCAGTCCGGCAATCCGACGCGCCTCGGCGATGACGCGCTCGCCGTCCTCGCGAATCCAGTCCGCGCCACCCGCCCACACCTCCGCGCCGAACCCCGTGGGCAGTGTGGCGGAGGTGATGATGTCGAGCCGGCGACCGTGCAGTGTCGCGTCGACCGCGGCCCACGCCACCGCCTGATTGGAGATCTCGGAGCCGTCGGCCGCGACCACGATGGGCATATCGGGCTCTTGTCCCCGGGCTGCGGCGGATTCCTCGGACATGGACGATTCCCTTCGGTTCGGCCTGCGGGTCTCGGCACCGAGGCTACCGACGCCACGTAAATCGGCGCATCGCACGTTTCGGATGAACCCGCCCGGCGGCTACTCCCCCGAATAGATCTCGCGCATCGTCTCCCCCATGATGCCGACGGCCTTCTTGCGAGGCAGCCACCGCGACAACAGCAAACCGCTGAACCTGTTGGCACGACCGGGAATAACCGATGGCTGCTTACCGAGGGCGGCCAGACCCTCGGCGACCACGGGGCCGACCGGCAAGACCTTCGGTGAACGGCGGATCTGCCGTGGCGCGTCCGCTCGGTAACCGGGTGTGTCGGTCGGGCCCGGGATCACCGCGACGACGTCGACACCGTGCGGACGCCACTCGTCCCACAGGGTTTCGGCGAGGTTCAGGGTCAGCGCCTTGGTACCCGCGTACGAGCCGTACATCGGGGTACCGAGCAGTCCCGACATCGAGCTGAGCAGCACCACCCCACCGCGACCGCGCTCGATCATCGGGGGGACGAACCGATGCAGGACCGTCATCATCGCCGTGACGTTGATGTCGATCACCTTGCGGTGGCGCTCCAGCGGCGTGTCCAGCCACCGCCCGCAGACCGAGAGCCCGGCGTTGTAGACGATCATTCCGAGTTCGACATCGCCGACCAGCCGCGCCACCGATTCCAGTACCTCGGCGTCGGTGATGTCGCCGGTGATCGCGTGCGTCCGCACACCGTGGCGCTGCGCCACATCCGTTGCGAGCGTGTCGAGTTCGTCCTTCTCCAGCGCGACCATGATCAGGTTGAGGCCGCGCTCGGCGAGCTGCCGGGAGAATTCGGCACCCAGCCCGACCGCGGCACCCACCACCAGCGCCCACGGACCGTATCGCTGCGGATAGCTCATCTGTACTCCTCGATGATCAGAAACGATTTCGAGTCCGATCATCGCATCCGGCACGGGCGCATGCCCGCGCCGAATGCCCGGGGAAGATCGTGGGGCGCATCGGTGCGACGGTGCGAATCAGGCTGTGTGAGCGGGCAGATGCTCCCACCCGCGCACCGTCGAGGTCGGCGACAGCCGCGCCGTGGACATATCGACCTCCCACTCCGGGAACCGCTTCAGGATCTCCTCGAGGGCGATCCGGCCCTCGAGCCGCGCCAATGCCGACCCCAGGCAGAAGTGGGTGCCGACACTGAATGCCAGGTGCGGCTGCGGTGAACGGGTGATGTCGAAAACGTCACCGTCGGGAGCGAATTGGCGGTGGTCACGGTTGGCGGCACCGACCAGGAACATCATCGCCGAGCCCACGGGCACCCGCTGCCCGTAGTACTCGACCTCGCGGGTCACGTAGCGGCAGACGTGCGGCGCGGGCGATTCGTAGCGCAACAGCTCCTCGATGGCCTGCGGGATGAGCGACGGATTCTCCACCAGCATGCTCCGCTGATCGGGATGGTCGGCGAGCACCTTTCCGGCCCAGCCGATCAGCCGCGTGGTCGTCTCGTTGCCGGCGCCCGAGACCACATTCACATACATCAGCAGTTCATCCCGGCTGAGTTTGCGTTCGGTTCCGTTCTCGTCGACGAATTCGACATTGAGCAGCTCGGTCATGATGTCGTCGGAGGGATGTTCGGCGCGCCAGTCGATATAGGGCCCGAAGATGTCGCCGGAGACCATCCCTTCGGAGGCGGCCTTCATCTGCCCGCCACCCTCGGTACGCAACTGCTCGTTGGCGAAGTCCCGGATCGCTTCCTGATCCTCCTCGGGAATACCCAGCAGCATGCCGATGGTGCGCATCGGCATCTGCGCGCCGATATCGTCGATGAAGTCGATACGCCCGGTACCGATGAGCGGGTCGAGGCTGGCCGCACAGAAGTCGCGGATCTTGGCCTCCAGGGCCGCGATCTTGCGCGGTGTGAACATCCGCGACAACAGCTTGCGGTGGATGGTGTGCACCGGCGGGTCCTCGAAAAGCAGTGCACCGGAGGGGATCTCGATATTCGCCTTGATCAGCTCCAAGATCGCACCGCGTCCCGAGACAAACGTGTCCTTGTCGATCAGGCCCGCGTTGACATCGGCGAATCGACTCAGCAGATAGAAATCGTGCTGTTCGTTGTAGTACAGCGGCAGCTCCTCGCGGAGCCGCTTGAACATGGGATAGGGATCGGCATTGAGTTCGACGTCGTACGGGTCGTAGTGGACATCGCTGGCCGCACTGATGGTCACTGATTCACCTCTTGCGGGACTGATCCGGATTGCGGCTCGGCCGCGGACTCGACGCAGGCAGGCGACCGCCGACCTCGCGTCATGGCGCCTCCTTCACCGTGTGAGAATGATATTCTCTCAATTAGCCAATGACAATCCTCCCATACATGCAGATCCCGCAATATCCCCAGCAAACGCTCCCGAGCGCAGGTAGAGTACTGTTCTCAATGCGTGAAAATATTGTTCTCGCAGGTCTGACCTGCCACCGGCTCGACGAACGGAGCACGCAGTGATGTCCGGTAACCAGCTGTCACCGCCGGATGCCCCGGATGACACCGACAGTGCTCTTCTGCTCGCCGCCGAAGCCGCCGAAGCCGAAGCGGAGGCCGCCCAGACGGCAGCCACAGCGGCGCGCGCACGAGCCCGAGCCGCCCAACTGCGCCGCCGCGCGGACGGCACCGGCGGATCGCCCTCCGACACCGGCAAGACGGCACCCGCAGCCACACCCGACGGCACCGATACGCCGCCGCAGCAGAGCGACACGGCTCCCGCCGAGACGTCCGGCAACGCCACGGCACCCGAGGCGGCCACGACCGACGAGCCCGCGGCCGCCGACAGCAAGAGCACAGCCACGGCGGCAGCCGAATCCGTCGCCCCTTCTCCGATCTCGGCCGATATCGACGACGACCACGACACCGGGCGCGACGACCGCAAGCGGCGCCTGCGCCGGTTGCCGGCCACACTGCCGCGCATCACCCGCCGCGCCGCGGGCGTGACGGTCGCCGCCGTGGTGTTGTGCGCGGGTCTGGGCAGCAGCGGTTACATCATATGGCGCCACCACGACGTCACCGCGAAACAGCATCGGGAAGCCGAATACGTCGCCGCGGCCCGCCAGGGCGTGACAAGCCTGACCTCCCTGGATTTCAATCACGCCGCCGACGACGTCAAACGCGTACTCGACGATTCGACCGGCACGTTCCGCGACGACTTCCGCACCCGCGCCGATGATTTCGCGAAAGTGATCCAGCAGTCCCAGGTCGCCACCGAGGGGCATGTCAATTCCGCCGCGGTGCAGTCGATGACCGGCGATTCCGCCGTGGTCCTGGTCGCGGCGACCTCGAAGGTCACCAATTCCGCCGGGGCGAAACAGGAACCGCGCGCATGGCGGCTGAGTGTCACCGTGGAGCGGGTCGACGGACAGCTCAAGATGTCGAAGGTGGAGTTCGTACCGTGAGCACAGCAACCGAATCCGAGAACCGTGACGAGACCGGCGAAGCCACGCCGGCGGCCGACACCGAGACCCCGATCACCGGGCCCGCCCCTACCGGGCGCACCCGCACGACCCTGTCCTGGATCCGCCGGCATCGCGCGGGCCTCGGGATCGGCGCGATAGGCACCCTCGCCGTGGCCTCGGTCGCCACCGCGGCAAGCCTGTACTTCACCCAGTACCGCACCGATCAGCAGACCGACGACAGTGCGCAGCGAGCCGTCGGTGCGGCCGCCTCGAACGGCTCCATCGCGATCCTGTCCTACGCGCCCAACACCCTGGACCAGGATCTCACCAAAGCCAAATCCTTTCTCACCGGCGACTTCGCGACCTACTACGGCCAATTCACCGATCAGGTGGTGGCTCCGGCGGCCAAGGACAAGGCGGTGAAAACCACGGCCGTAATAGTGCGTTCGGCCGTCCAGGAGATGCATCCGGATTCGGCGGTGGTGCTGGTGTTCATCAACCAGACCACGACCACCAAGGACAAGCCCGATCCGTCGATGACCTCGAGCAGTGTCAAGGTGTCGCTGCGGCAGGTCGGCGGCAAGTGGCTGATCTCGGCCTTCGATCCGGTGTGACTGGCTGTATTTTCTGCCTCCGCTTCGCTCCGGCGGGGTTGGCGGCCCAGTGGTCTCGCCGTTCGGGTGCCGCTGCTTGCTCCTTCGTCGCGTACGCAGCGGCACCCGAACGGCGAGACGGCCGCCAACCCACCCAGGGAGCACTACCTCGGGAACGCTTTCAGCGTGCCGGGTCGGTTCGTGTGCGTGAGGTCGCTTTTCAGGGGGTGCTGACCAGGGGCTTCCGAAACGTTTCGGCTGGACACGCATGCTCGGCTCACTCGAAGTGGCGACGCTACCCACTCAACCCAGCCCGGCACGCCGAAAGCGTTCCGAGGTAGATCCCCTGGGTGGTTTCGCGGCCGTCTCGCCGATCGGTGCCCGTCGCGTACGCGACGAAGGAGCAAGCGACGGGCACCGATCGGCGAGACCACTGGGCCGCGAAACCCGCCGCAGCGAAGCGGAGGCCAAAAATACAGCTCAGTGCAGCACCAGATCCTTCCAGCCGGCCGGTTTGGTGGTGGCCAGATCCTGCTGCCGGTACATCGTCCCGTCCGGCGCCAGATACTTACCGGTGTGCGGATCGTAGTGCGCGAATGCCACAGAGGGAGTGGACTTTCCGGTATCGGAGGCCGGTGCGGCCGCCGGAGCGGGCAGACCCGGAATCCGCGGCAGCGGAATCTGGGGCAGTTGCGGTAGCTGCGGCAATCGCGGCACCGGCGGTTGCTGGGGCGGCGGTGGCGCGGGCTCGGCCGGGCTCGGCAGCGGGCGGGTGTCCGGCGGTATCCCTTGCGCTTCCAAACCAGGATCTCGCGGATACGGTCCCACCACCGGCTGATCCTTCGACAGCGGCTCGAAATTCTCGTCGCTGTTGCACATCTCGGCGGTCGGGGCCCGCTTCCCGGGATGGGTCGCACACGGGAAGTTGCGCACACCGCGCACCGCCACCGGCGAATCCTGTGGGAGTTTGCAATACAGATTGTCCGGGGTGTCGATGGTGGAGGTGTCCGACGGATCGCGCCACTGCGACGGTGGCAGGAAGCCGACCGTACACGCGGGTGGATCCGAGACACCGCTGACCCGGAAGTCACCGAGCCCCAGACCCTGCGCGTTCTTGGTGGGCTGCACAGCTTCCACGATCGAGATCTCCGGCGGCAACAGCACCAGGATCTGTTCCAGCCCGGCGTGATACGTCACGCCCAGCTGTGCGACCGAGGTCAGATTCGACAGCAGCACCGGCAGGGTGAGTTTCACCGAATCGAGCAGTTTCGTCGATTCCCGGATCGCGCCGGGCCCCTTGTCCAGCAGCGACCGCACCTCGCCGTCATCGGCCGCGAGCTGCCCGGTGACCCCGGCCAGGCTGCGTGCCCAGATCCGGATGGCGTCCGCAGATTGATCCTGTGAATCCACCAGTGGCAGTGCGCCTTCCAGCAGCGCCCGGGTGGTGTCGCCGGTCTTGTCGGCGTCGGCGGCGACCTTCGAGGCCGAGTCCAGCAGCGATTGCAGGTCGTAGCCTGCCCCGTTGAGCCCGGCGAACATCTCGCCGAGCATATTGTGCAGTTTGTCCTTCGGAATGCTCGTGACCAGGCTGTCCAGCTTGTCGAGCATCGGCCCGACCGGCTGCGGAACGGTGGCCGCACGCACATCGATGACCGAACCTTCGTGCAGGTAGGGCGCGGCGTCGGTGCGCGGGCGAAGATCGACGTACTGCTCACCCACGGCCGATACACTGCGCACCTCGGCCTCCAGATCGGCGGGTATCTTGTGCCCGCCATTGATGGCCAGCGTCGCCTTCACTCCGTCGTCGGTGAGATCGACCGAGGTGACCTTGCCGATCTGGACACCGCGGTAGGTCACATTCCCGAAGCGGTACAGCCCGCCCGAGGTCGGCAGTTCCAATGTCACCTTCATCGTGCCGACCCCGGCCAGGGTGGGCAGTTTCATGTATTGCACGGCCATGGCGACCATGCCGATCACCGCGAGTATCGCGAAGATGACCAATTGCGCGCGCACGAAACGGGTGAGAATCATCGGCCGCCTCCGTTCGGTGCCGGCGGATCGGCCGGCGGCTGCAACGGCGCCCCCAGCGGATCGTTGGTCTGTTTTCCGTAGCCGGGGTCGCCGACCATGGCCTGCACCACCGCGTTCGGGTCACCCCACGGGGTGCCCAGCAGCAGTTCGCGCTGCAGTCGCGGCACGGTCAGGTCGATGGTGGCGAACAGATTGATGTAATCGCCCTTGATGCCTTTGTCGATGCCGTACTGGCCGTAAGGGAACACCGTGAGGAACGACACCGCGCTCGAGATCTTCGGCGCCACCTCGGCAAGCTGCTGCAGTGCGGGTTCCAGATTGTGCAGATTCGTCAGCAGATCCGATTGCACCTGCGAGATCACGCCGGTCGCGGTATCGCTGAAGGTGTGCAGCTTATCCAGCGCGGTGGTGATATTCGGCCGTTCCTTCAGCAGAACGTCCAGTGCCGGACCGATCTTCTGCAAGGTCTCGCTGACCGTATCGCGCTGCTGGGCAAAGGTTTCCGACATCCGGTTCAGCTCCTGCACGGTGGTCAGCAGATTGTCGCGCTGCTGATCGAGCACCGTCATGAACGCGTCGAGCCTCGGAATCAGATCGTGAATCGCGCCCTCCCGTCCGGAGAAAGCCGCGTTCAGATTGTGGATGATGTCGTTGATCTGCCCCATTCCGCCGCCGTTGAGAACCACCGACAGCGAGGCCAGGGTCTGTTCGGTGGACGGATAGGTCGACGTCCGGTTGATCGGCACGGTCGCACCCGGCTGCAAGCGTCCGCTGGGCGCGGTGCCGGGCGGCGGATTCAAGGCCAGGTGAGTGGACCCCAGCAGACTGGTCTGGCCGATGGTGGCCACCGCGTTCGCCGGCACCACCACATCGGGTTTCACCGACACCTCGACATCGGCATGCCAACCGCGCACGCTGATGGCGCCGACGCTGCCGACCGTGACATCGTCCATCATCACCGGCGAATTCGATACCAGCGTACCGGCATTCGCCATTTCCACGTGATAGATCGCGGCATCGGAGCCGCGGCCGGTAGCGCCGGGCAGTGGTAGTGAATCCACCCCGTGCCAGCCGCAGCCGGCCACGGTGAACAGCACACAGATCCCCACGGCGAGTTGCCGAATCCTCATGCCCCGCACCCGATCGGCATCGCAAGCAGCTGCGCAAGTGTCACTCACGAACCCTCACCTTCCCCACGGCTGCAGCAGTTCGCCGACCGAGACCGGCGGCGGCGGTCCGGACGGCTGCTCCGCGGCATTCGGTATCAGGCCGGGTTCGCTGTAGATGACATTCTTCGGATCCGGCGCCGGCCCCATTCCCGGGCTGAACGGGAACGGCAGATAGTTGAAGGCGATCAGCGGCAGGATCGGTCCCAGATACTGACGGCACTTCTGCGCGGATTCGGCGGCCGTCGCATTCTCGATGGCGCCCACCCCCGAGCAGATGAACTGCATCGGATTGGTGAAGTTGTTCAGCTCGAAAGCGCCTGCCTCGGTACCGGTGTCGGGATTGTAGATGTGATAGAAGTTCGCGATGCTGTTCGGCGCGATGTGCAGCAGGTTCTCCAGATCGCCGCGATGGTCGACCAGATTCTGTGTCACATTGGCCAGCCGCTGAATCTGTTCGCTGGTCTTGCCCCGGTTCTCGGAGACGAACCTCTGGACCTCACCGACGGCCACCGACAGATTCTTCACCGCCGCGTCGAGATCGGATTTACTGTCGTCGATCACACTGGTCAAGGTCGCGAGCCGGTTCTCGAACTGCACGATCTCGGTACCGCTGTTCTGCAACGCGCTGACGAAGGTCTGCAGATTCTGCAGAATGTCGACGATATTGCCGCTGCCGTCGGCGAGAATGCGTCCCACTCCGGACAATTGGGTGAGCATTTCCCGCAGCTTCTCACCGTTACCGCCCAGGGCGCCGGCGGTGCTGTCGATGAATCGGCCCATCGAGCTGCTCTGCGAATCGCCGTTGGGGCCCAGACTCGTCGCCAGTTTGGTCAGTTGGGATTTGATCTCATCCCACTCGACCGGTACCGCGGTGCGCTGCAACGGAATAACGGCATTGTCGGCCAGGGTCGGTCCGCTGGACCGGTATGCGGGTGTGAGCTGGACGTACCGGGCCGCGATCAGGCTCTGTGCCACGATCACCGCCTTCGCGTCGGCCGGGATCCGGACGCCGCGGTCGACTTCGAGCACCATTTTCGTGGTGGTGCCCTGCGGCTGGATCGAGGCGATCCGGCCCACCCGCACCCCCGCCACCCGCACATCGTCACCGGCGTAGATGGCGGTGGCGGTGCCGAAGACGGCACTGACATGTTTGGGGGCGAGCAATTCTCGGTATCCGATCACGCCGCCGGTGACAACCACCACGACGGCGATCACGGCACCGGCGATCCGAAGTATCCAGGTCTTTTTCATCGCGGCGGCTCCAGATGCGGTATCGGGAACTGGGCAGGCGGATTCACGCCGAAGGCGCCATCGATGAACGGCTGAATATCGTTGCCGTCGATGAGATTCGCCACGTACGCGTTGTAGAAGCGACCACCCGACACCGCTTCACCCTGGGTCAGTGCCACTTTGGCGTACCCCGGAATCGCCTTGCCGATATTGTCACGGTTCTTCTCGAGCATCGCCGCGACCGAATTCAACCGGTCCAGCGTGGGCCCCAGCTTGGATTCGTTGTCGGCGACCAGACCGGATAGTTGTTTGGCCACCGCCGAGGTATTGGCCAGCAATTCCACGATCTCCTGCCGACGGGCCGCCAGCACCTGCAGCAGCGAATTCGCGTTCAGGATCAGTGCGTTCACCTGCTGGCTCCGCTGCGCGAGCACCGAGGTCACGCTGCTCGCACTGCCGAGCAGATCGCGCAGTGACTGATTGCGGCTGTTGATGGTCTTCGACAACTGGGTCAGTCCGTCGAAGGCCGGACCCACCTGCGGCGCGATGTGATCGAGTGTCTGCGAGAGCATGTCGAGCGAGCGATTGAGCGCGTCGGTGTCCACCGCGGCGGTCTTGGTGGTCAGATCCCCGACCGCGTCGGTGAGCGAATAGGGCGCCGAGGTCCTGGTGTCCGGAATCGTGTCGAGTGTGCGCAGCCGGCCCGACCCCGCCGATACGACGGTCAGATCCCGTTTGCCCAGTAGCGAATTGGTCTTGATATGCGCCGAGCTGTCGGCCCCGAGCCGGACCGTCGAATTCACCGAGAACACCACGGCGGCGTCCCCGTTTTCCAGTCCGATCTTCTGCACATTCCCCACCCGCACACCGGAGACGATTACATCATCACCGACGGTGAGTCCGGCGGCCTCGGCGAACAGCGCCTTGTAGCGGACGGTGGTACCCCAGGAGATGAACTTCTGGGACTGCAGGCCGATCATGATCACGCAGACGATAACCACGATGCCGACGAGTCCCGGGCGCAACAGGTGAGCGCCGCGATAGTGCAACATTTACGGTGCGCACCTTCCCGTTTTGGTTTCGATCCAGGGCAGCTGGACAACCTGTCCCGAGGGGTCGTTGACCCGGATGGTCAGCCCGCAGACGAAGTACTGGATAAAGCTGCCGTACGCGCCGGTGCGGACCATCTTGCGGAAGTTCTCCGGCGCGCGCCCCAGCGCGCCATCGAGTTCGGCCTTGTTGTCGTCCACCGCCGGCGCTATTCGGGCGAGCTGCTCGACGGTGCCGGCCAGCGACGGCCGAGCCTGGGTGAGCAGATCGGCGACCGATGCGGTGCCCTTGTCGAGAGCGTCGATCGCGGAACCGATGGGATCGCGGTCCTGGGACAGCTGCGTGATCAGCTGTTCCAGGCGATCGATGGCCTCGGAGAACTGGGTTCCGTTGTCGGCCAGCGTTTTCATGACGACGTTCAGATTGTCGATCAGCTTGCCGACCACATCGCTGGTGTCGGCCAGTTTGGACGAGAACGAAGTGGTCTTGGTCAGCAGCGAATCCATCGTGTTCTCCTGGCCCTGGACGATCTGTACCAGCGACCAGGTCAGCGAATTGATGTCGTTCGGATTCAGGCCCTGCAGAACGGGTTTCAGGCCACCGAGCAGAAGATCCAGGTCCAGTGCCGGGGTGGTCTGCTGCAGCGGGACCTGCGCGCCGGGCCGCAGCATCTTGGTCGATCCGGGGCCGTCGGTCAGTTCCAGATACCGGTCGCCGACCAGATTCAGATAGCGGATCGCCACTGTGGTGCCGCCGGTGAGCACGATGTCGCGATCGGCGTCGAAATCGACGACCACCTTCTGATCGTCACGCAGTCGCACACCGCGCACCTTGCCGACCTCGACACCCGCCACCCGCACGCTCTCCCCTTTGCGCACACCCGAGGAGTCGGTGAAGACGGCCGAATAGCTGTTGGTCGAACCCGTCCGGTACTGGCCGAAAACCAGCACCAGAAAGGCCGACAGGATCACCATCACGACGGCGAAGGCACTGAATTTCAGCAGTGGTGCACTGCGCGGGGTCATTTCGGGGCTCCGTTCGGTGCGGGGGGCGGTGCGAGGAGCACGTCCCGCAGCAGATCGGGCCCCAGTTGTACCGTCCGGTTCTGATTCGGGAACGGCACGGCGCCGTCGTCGACGATGAGGAACGGTGGGTGCTTGTTGTACGGCACCGGCAGCACCGAGCACTGCGGCCCACCGGTCGCGGCCACCTTGGGCAGATCACGCGGATACACGTAGGCCGGTGCGCCCCACAGGAAGTTGACCGTCAGGCCGATACCGGGCACCTTGGCCGGCGGGACGTGGTCCAGATAGTCCAGGCCCTCGATCGAACATTTCAGGCCGGGCCCGTATTCGTTGACCAGATCCGTGGTCGGCATCAGCAGATGCAGCATCGAGGCCAGCACGGGCCCGTTGTCGCCGAGTACCTGATTGCCCACATCACCCAGGCCGATGGCGCTGACCAGCAGGGCGTCCAGATTCTTCTGCTCGTCGGTGATCGTCTGGCTGAAGGTCGTGGCGTGCGCGGCGGTAGCGGTCAGATCCGGTGCGGCATCGGCGTAGGACGCGGCCACCTTGGGCCCGGCGGCGATCTCACTGCTCAGTGCCGGATACGCGGGCTCCACCTTGGCGAGGAACGAGTCGAGATCGGTGAGCATCTGCCCCACCTGCTCGCCCCGCCCGTCCGTGGCACCGGCGAGGGCACCGAGGGTCTCGTTCAGTTTCTCCGGTTCGATCTGGCCCAGCACCGCGGTGAGTTGTTCGAAGATGGTGTTGATCTCGACGGTGACATGCCCGGAATCGAAGACCTGCCCGGCATGTATCGAGTTCGCCGATCGCTGTGCGGGTGGCAGCAATTCGATGAACTTCGCGCCGAATACGGTGCTGGAGGCGATATCCACGGAGATATTCGACGGAATGCGCGGGACCTGCTCGGAATCTATCGCCAGCTCGATCGCGGCCGTCCCGTCGTCGCGCTCGTCGACCGCGGCCACCTTACCCACGGTGACACCGCGCATCTTCACCTTCGCATCCGGGTACATGACCAGGCCCGCGCGCGGCGACAGCACGGTCACTCGTACGCTGTCGGCGAATCCGTCCTGGAACATGACCACCGCGAGCGTCACCACCCCTACCAGCGCGGCGATCGAGAACAGGCCCACGATCGGGCGTAAAATGTTGCGCAGCATGCCATCTCACCTAGCCCGACAGATTGAAGTTGCCGTTGGAACCGTAGATCGCCAGCGAGACCAGCAGGGTCACCGAGACGACGGCGATCAGCGAGGTCCGCACCGCGTTACCGACCGCGGTGCCGACGCCGGACGGGCCGCCGGCGGCGAAGAAGCCGAAGTAGCTGTGTATCAACAGAATCGTCAACGCCATGAGAATCGCCTGCACGAACGACCACACCAGATCCAGCGGATTGAGGAAGGTGGAGAAGTAGTGGTCGTACAGACCCGAGGACTGGCCGAGCAGGAAGACGGTGGTCACCCGGCTGGCCAGAAAGGAGCCGACCACCGCCAGCGAATAGAGCGGCGTGATGGCGATCATCCCGGCGACGATGCGGGTGCCCACCAGATACGCGATCGGCTCGATCGCAATGGATTCCAGTGCGTCGATCTCCTCGTTGATCCGCATGGCGCCCAGCTGCGCGGTGGCGCCCGCACCGAAGGTCGCCGCCAGCCCGATACCCGCCACCACCGGCGCCGAGATACGCACATTGATGAACGCGGACAGGAATCCGGTCAGCGCCTCGATGCCGATATTGCCCAGTGAGCTGTAGCCCTGCACGGCCAGCGTGCCACCGGTGGCCAGGGTGAGGAAGCCGACGATCACCACGGTGCCGCCGAAGACCGCCAGAGCGCCGGAACCCATGCTGAATTCGGCGATCAGCCGGATGGTCTCCTTCTTGTAGCGCCAGGCCGCGAACGGTGCGCCGAACAGCGCCCGGAAATAGAAGAGGGTGTGATCGCCGATATTTCCGAGGCTTCGCACCGGCATCCGCATCCGCCGGAACGCACGCGGGTATCTCGCTTCCAGAACCACAGCCGTCTCCCTCACTTGGCCGTCATCTGGATGCCGATGGCCGTGACCATGACATTGATGACGAACAACGCCACGAACGCGAGGACGACGGTCTCGTTCACCGCATTACCGACGGCCTTGGCGCCGCCGGTCACGATCAGTCCGCGATAGCAGGCGATGAGCCCGGCCACCAGGCCGAACAGCACTGCCTTGACCGCGGAGATCACGACCTCGTTGAGTCCGGTCAGCAGGGTGATGCCATTGGCGAAGGCGCCCGGATTCACGTTCTGCACGTAGACGGAGAACACGTAACCGCCGGCGATGCCGATGATGCACACCAGGCTGTTCAACAGCAGCGCCACCAGTCCGGACGCGAGCATGCGCGGGGTGACCAGGCGCTGCACCGGATCGATGCCGAGCACCTCCATGGCGGCGATCTCCTCGCGGATGGTGCGTGAGCCCAGATCCGCGCACATCGCCGTGGCACCCGATCCGGCCACGATCAGCACCGTAACCATCGGCCCGACCTGGGTGACCGCGCCGAACGCCGCACCCGCGCCGCTGAGATCGGCCGCGCCCAGTTCCCGCAGCAGGATGTTGAGGGTGAAGCTCACCAGCACCGTGAACGGAATCGCCACCAGCAGTGTGGGAATCAGCGATACCCGGGCGACGAACCAAGCCTGCTCGAGGAATTCACGAGTCTGGAACGGGCGGCGGAAGGCGAAGCGCACGGCGTCCGCCGACATGGCGAAGAAACCGCCGACCAACTGCAGACCGTTCGACGATCGCCGGGAAGCCTTGCGGGACCAGCCCGGAAGTGTCATCGCCATACCGACCCCGTTCGCCGGCCGGTACCGAATCGATCGGCGGATCCGTTCCTGACATGAATCATCGACGTCCCCGCTCCGTAGCCATTACCGCCGGCACCGACCTCGGCATGGCTACCTCCCGGAGCCCGTTGACGCCTCGATCACAGTGTCGGAAATCTCATTCTCGATTTCGATAATGCTACATCCCGGAGACAAGAACGCAATAGCAAATCAGCGCAGGTAGCGTTTCAGATCCACGGCCGGATCACCACCGATTGCGGGCCTCCTCCGCCCAGCCGGTGAGACCGTCGAGCTCCACCCAATCGCCGTCGTCGGTACGGGCCCGGCCGGTAAAATGGCCGAAACACTGATGGGTCTCGTTGGCCAGGACACCGAGCGCCGTCCGCGATTCGCGCAGATGAAACGGCGTGAACTCCACCTCCACCCGCGACCCGGTGATGCGCCACGGACGCACCCAGTCGCCGCGGTCGTAGTGCCACTCGAGCTCATCGCCGATCTTGTGCAGCCGGCCGCGCACGAACAACGCGTTCTCGGTAGCACCGGTACCGTCGGTCCACTTGCCGCCCAATTGAATTCCGATCCCCGGGCCACAACCGGCCGCCCAATTCCAGGCGATCGAATAGGGCCACTTGCCACGACCGTGATCCAGGACGGCGAACCCTTCGTCGATCACATGCGCGACACCGTCGACGGTGACGGTGCCCGACACCGGACGGCCGAGATCCTTGACCGTGTACTGGAATCGGTTCCCGCTCCACGGCACCACGACCCCCAGCGATTCGTGCTCGACCGGCAGCAGGGCTTGCAGATCGATATCGATACGCGGCGTGGTGGCGTGAATCCTGGTGCCGCCCACATCATTGCGCAGCTCGATGACCACGTCTCCGGCATGTCCGGCGGCGGTGCCCTCGCCGCTGCGATCGGGCAGGTGCACACCGCGCGCAAGCGGACTCACCGCATCCTTGACCACCTCGGTTCCGTCTCGCCGATCGAGCAGGTAAATCCCTTGCAGCCCCGCGTAATCCAGCGACGTCAGCACAATGCCGATGATGTGATCGGGGGTGACGATGCCCCAGTACTCCCACCGCTTGCACCGCCCCCAGCCCCGCAGATTCGCGCGATGCAGCGGCCGGCGGGTCCAGCCCACCGCATCCGGATTCAGCCTGCCGCTCGCCGTACACAGGTCGACCCGTTCGGTGATCTCGCGTTCCGATACCGCCGTCTCGTCCATCCCGGTCCTCCTCCGTTGCCGCGCGCAGCACCACCGAACGCCCCCCGCCCGCACCGGGCCGAGCATCACGTTCCGGGCACGCGATGTGCCGGGCGGCTGACGCCGACGTGATCCGGTACATGCTGGACGCGGTTGCACTTGCGATTACCATGAGTATGCTCATTAATGATCATACTCATTTATCGGCAGCAAGGGGAGGTGTTCCGTGACAACTCCATCCGATACCGAGCAGGTGAACCGCCGTATTCGCAATATGCGCGATAAGCAGCAGCGCATCTTTGATGCCGCTGCTCGACTGTTTGCCGATCATGGCTTCCACGCGGTGACCACACAGCAGATCTCCGATCGAGCCGATATCGCCGCCGGGACGTTGTTCCGCTACGCCTCGTCCAAGGGCCAGCTGCTGCTGATGGTCTACAACGAGGATTTCCGGGCCGCCCTGGACGAGGGCGAGCGGCTGGCCCGCGCCGAGCCCGAACCCGTCGCCGCGATCACGGCACTTCTGCGCCCGATCCTGTCGGCCGCCGATCGCAATGCCGGCAATACCCTCGCGTATCAGCGGGAACTGCTGTTCGGCGCGCCCGAGGAGACCTACCGCGAACAAGGCCTGGCGCTGGTGGCCAGGCTGGAGAGTGTGCTGAGCGAGGTCCTCCTCGCCACCGCCGGCGGCGACGGCCAGGGGCGCACGGAAGCCGCTCGCATCACCGGCCGCAGCATCTTCGCGGTCCTGCACATGGCGCTGGTACGCCCGGCCACCGCCATCGATCCCGGCCACGACCCCGGTGACGATCTGCGCGCCCAGCTCACCCAGCTCGTCGCCGGCTTCCGGGCAACCACCGAAAAAGACAGAACGGAGCCACTATGTCGTCCATCCGCAAGGTGACCGTCCTCGGCACGGGTGTTCTCGGTTCGCAGATCGCGTTCCAGACCGCGTTCCACGGATTCGACGTCACCGCCTACGACATCAGCGACGAGGCACTGACCGCCGCGCGCGATCGCTTCGACAAGCTGGCCGCCACCTATCGCGAACAGGTCGCGGGCGCCGGGGACGGTAAGGCCGAGGCCACCGCGGCCGGTATCGCGCTCACCGCGGATCTGGCCGCGGCCGCCCGGGATGCCGATCTGATCATCGAGGCGGTGCCCGAGGTGCTGTCGATCAAACAGGACACCTACCGCAAGCTCGGTGCGGCGTCGCCGGAACACACCATCTTCGCCACCAACTCCTCCACCCTGCTGCCCAGTGATATTGCCGAGTCCACCGGGCGCCCGGACCGATTCCTGGCCCTGCATTTCGCGAATCAGGTGTGGCACTTCAACACCGCGGAGGTGATGGGCACCGAGGCCACCGATCCGAAGGTCTATCAGGCGGTGGTGGAATTCGCCCGTGCCATCGGCATGGTGCCGATCGAATTGCACAAGGAGAAGGCCGGTTACGTGCTGAACTCCCTGCTGGTGCCGTTCCTGAACTCGGCCATGGCGCTGGCGGCCGGGGGCTACGCCGAGCCGAAAGCCGTCGACGAGACCTGGCGCATCGGCACCGGAGCCCCCGCCGGCCCGTTCCAGATCCTCGATATCGTCGGGCTCACCACGCCCTACAACATCCTCGTCAACAGCGGCGAGGACGGGCAGAAGCTGGCCGCGTGGCTGAAGTCGGAATACATCGACAAGGGCAAACTCGGCCTCGCCACCGGCGAGGGCTTCTACCGCTACTCGTCCGGCGACGCGGAGGGTGCCGACCGCACTTGACGGCCGCCGCCTCGAGGCAGACATTGGAATCGTGAATGCTGTGGCCGAAGAATTCGATATCGCACCGTCCAGCGGATTCGACCGGGTGGGCACGGTCGAACTGCGGCTGAGCCCGATCGGCGCCGGAGATATTCACAGCTCCGTCGACGAGGTCGCGCGGCGCGCCGCCGAGATCGGCGGGGATCACTTCTACGTCACCGAATCGCTGGGCCCCCGGATCACGGCCGTGGTCTACCGTCGCAGGCCGAAGCGGCGGTGGTTCGGTATTCGAGCCTGATCGGCACGACCGAGACGCCCGGCATCGGTCAGTCAGTCCCGCGGTTGCCGCGCGAAGGTCGACAGCAGCTCCCTCGCGTGCGGGCCACCGTCCAGCAGCCGGCCGGTGCGCCGCGCCACCCGCCAACCCTCGGCGTCTCGGCGCAGTTCCAGCCGGTGCACGCTGGCACGCAGCACCCGATAGCCATCTCCCTCGCGGTGAACGAGCAGGGATTCGAAGACCGCCAGGGCCGTGTCGCCGTCGATATCGATGCGGGCGGGTCCCTGGAAATGCGCGGACCCGCCCGCGATCAGGCCCTGATGCGAGGGCGAGTTCACCATCGCGCGCACCTGGTCCCGGCCGCGCATCTGCCAGCCCTCGACCTCGTATTCGCCGTCGGCGCACCATAATTCGGCGGTGGCATCGGCTTCGCCGGCATCGACCAGTGGGCCGTACGACGCGATCAGGCGCATGATCGCGAGCTCGTCCTCGACCCGTCGCAAACGGCGCAGCACCTCGGCCATCTCACCGGCGGTCACATCACCCTCCCGGTCGCTCATCGTTTCGACAGCTCCATCAGTGCGGCGAGTTGCTCACAGTAGTGCGCGGCCGACTCCGCGACGACCGTACATCCGGCCAGGGTGGCACCGGCATCGGCCAGCCCCGACAACCGCCGCACCACCCGATCCGGCTCGCCCAGCGGATCCAACGCCCCCGTCGGCAGCACCACCTCGAATTCCGGCGGTGAATCCACTTGGGCCAGCATCTTTTTCAGATCCGCTGTGCCGAGTCCGAACGGCATCCAGCCGTCACCCGCGCGGACGGCACGCCGCAACGAACGCATCGTGCGCCCGCCCACCCAGATCGGCACCCGGGACTGCACACCGTGCGGTTCGACGACCATGCCGGAGAAGTTGTAATGCGTTCCGGCATAGGATGGTTCGCGTACACCGAAGGATGCGCGCAATGCCTCGATCGCATCGTCGGCGCGGTTCCCGCGACCGGCCCACGGCGCGCCCAGCAGCTCGAATTCCTCGGTGAGCGAACCGACTCCGACGCCGAGCACCACCCGGCCGCCACTGATCCGATCCAGCGTCCCGTATCGCTTGGCGATCTCGAGCGGGTGGTGATACGGCAGGACCAGCACCGAGGTGGCCAGGCGGATCCGGGTCGTGCGCGCGGCCAGATACGACAGCGTGGCGATCGGATCCCAATAGGTGGCCCCGCGCACCCGCGCCGCATGGGCGGGGACGGCCGTATGTTCACTGCAGGTCAGATGGTCGAATCCGAGCCGGTCGGCGGTTTCGGCGATGAGCGCGAGCTCCTCGATTCCGGCCGTCGCCTCCCACGGAGAACACTGACCGGGGAACTGCACCACGATCGGCGAGGACAGGGCCAGCCGCGGCGCCGGGCTCACGACCGGTCCGCCTGCGATCCGATCAGCTTCTGCATCCGGCGATGCCCGCCGAGCACGATCGCCGCGCGGTCCGGGCCGCTGCTGCGCGCGGCGGTCTCCGCATTACCTCCGGCGACGAACACCGGCCCGTTCGTCAGATTGGCCAGCCCCTCGCGCGCCACATCGGCGGGTTCGGCCACCAGCATGCCCGGGATGTCGAAGTTCAGGCCCACCCGCGTCATGGCCGGTGTGCGGGTGACACCGAGGACCAGGTGCAGCACATCGACTCCGTGATCGCGCAGTTCCAGCCACAGGCTCTCGGCGAAGATCCGCAAATACGCCTTGGACCCGCCGTAGACGGTGTGGCGGGCCGAACCGCAGTACCCCGTGAGCGAGCCGACCAGCACGATGCCGCCGCGGCCCCGCTCGCGCATACCGCGGCCGAAATGATGAACCAGCGCCAGCGGCGCCGTGACGTTCAGCGCGTTCATGGTGGCGAAGGCGTCGAGATCACCGTCCAGGAATTCGGCGCTGTGGGTATTGGCCCCGGCGTTGTAGATCAGCAGGCCGACCTCGATATCGGCCGTGGCGGCGGCGACGCGTTCGCCCGCGTCCGCCGCGGTGAGGTCGACGGCCAGCGTCCGGACCTGCCCTCCGAGCGCGCGGATCCGCTCGCCCGTTTCGGTGAGCGGGCCCTCGCGGCGCGCCAGCAGGACGACACCGATACCCGCCGCGGCGAGCAGGGCGGCGAATTCGGCACCGACGCCTTCCGAACCGCCCGCGATCACGGCCCAGGGCCCGTAGCGGTGCGGATCGATGTTCTCGTTCGGTTCTGCGGCCATGGGCGTGACGGTAACCGAAACAGGTTCCCGTCCGGTACGCACTCCCGCTCACCGGGCACTTGACCAGGAGGCAAAAGCGCCGTTCAGAGATGAAATGAACGCTGTTCACTAAATTCTGCGAAATATAGTGCGGGGCAGTGTTTCCGGATCGTAATAGACACTCGACACCAGGCATAGACGCCCGCAATGCCCGTCGAACACCCTGACCACCAGGGCATTTCATCGCTCCGGACGGGTCGCCGCCGGGATGCGACATTCGAAAAAGCGAATGCAATATTGCATTGTGAACCCATCGAATCGGACAGCACACTTTCGAGTAGCGCGGCCCCGGAGACGGCGTTATGCTCGTGCCCGAATTTCGAAATCGTCTGGCAGTACGTGTATTCGAGCAAATCCGTACGCAGCGGAAGGTTGGGGGCAGCGGTGCCGTCTGCGCACAGGTGGGCAGGGATTCGGAAGTACCCATCGTGAACCGTTCAGCGACTTCGCAGCAGCCCCTCCCGAACTCCGCAGACACCCGTCGCGTCCCCGCCGCCATCCTTCCGGCCCTGATCTGCGCAATGGCCGGCATCGCGGCCGGCATCGCGGAAATCCGGCTGGTCTCCGGCACCGAACGGGTAGTCCTCGCCGCCGCCACCGGGGTGGCCGCACTCATCCTCGCGATATCGACCGGCCTCGCCGCACACCTGCGCGACCAGCTGATTCGCTGTCACGAAGCCGCCGAGCACACCCGGCGGACCGCCGCCGCCCAGATCGCCGAGGGCAATGCCCGCCTCACCGCCGCCCACGATGTCGCGGCCGCCGCGGGCCGGGATTCCACCAGCACCGAGCGCCGCCGGGTGGCCGCGATGGCCGCCTTCGCCGGCGCCGCCGGGCGGATGCAGGCGATGACCACCTCCATGCTGGCCGAACTGCGCGAGATGGAACACCGCCACGGCGATCCATCGGTATTGGCCGATCTGCTGACCCTGGATCACCGCACGGCCCAGGCCGGTCGGCTCGCCGACAGCATCGCGGTACTCAGCGGTGCGCGATCGGGACGGCGCTGGGCCAAACCCATTGCCATGGAATCGATTCTGCGTGGCGCGATGGGACGGGTCGCGGGCTATCGACGGGTCCGGCTGCGCGCGGTCGCCGAGATCGCGATCGCCGGTCACGCCGCCGAAGGCGTCATGCACACGCTGGCCGAGCTGATCGACAATGCCTGCAACTTCTCCCCGCCCACCACCGAGGTCCACGTCTACGCCGCCGAGGTGCCGGCCGGCGTGGTCGTCACCGTCGAGGACAGCGGTCTGGTGATGAGCGATTCGGCCCTGCGCCGGGCTGAACAGGCGGTCTCGGGCGGGCCGATCGGCCGCGGCGCGGAAGCCGATCTGTCCTCCCTGACCGGAACCCGGCTCGGCCTCGCGGTGGTCGGCAATCTGGCCCGCAAACACACGCTGACGGTGTCGTATCGCCCGTCGGCGATCGGCGGCACCGCCGTGGTGGTGGTGATCCCGCGCGATCTCACCACCCGGCTCGATCGCTCCCCCGGCTCGACCGCATCGCTGGAATTGCCACCCGCCGCACGGCCCCCGGCCACCACGGCCCTGCCCGCGGCCGGTCCCTTCGGGCCGCCGGTCGCGGCCGTGACAGAAGCCACCGATGCCGCAGCGGCACAACCCCTTTCACCATCCGATCCGCTACCGAAGCGGCGGCGCGGCAGCACCTTCGCCGCCGTACACCCCGATGGCCTGCACCCCGCGGCCCTCGAGAGTTCCGCCTATCCACCGGCCCGCCCGTCGGCCCTCGGCGCCTTCCAGCGAGCGGTCTCGGTGCCGGAACCACCCGCCCCTCCGATTGCCCTGGAGAACGATCGATGACCACTTCCGTACCGGCACATCTGGATTGGCTGCTGGACCAGCTGCTGGCCCGCACTCCACGCACCCGGCACGCGCTGCTGCTGTCCAGCGACGGTCTCAAGATCTGCCATACGCCCGAGCTCTCGACGGACAAGGCCGATCAGCTCGCCGCGATAGCGGCCGGGATCCAGAGTCTGTCGCACGGCGCCTCGGTCGAATTCGGCGACGGCCGCACCGGCGTCCGGCAGTCGATGACCGAGTTCTACGGCGGCATCCTGTTCATCGTCGAGGCCGGGATGGGCGCGCACATCGCCGTGGTCGCGGCGGCCGAGGCGGATGCGGGGCTGGTCGGCCACAATATGAGTGAACTGGTCGAGCAACTCGGCGAACACCTGTCCGCAGCGCCCCGCACCTCCCGGCCGTGAGGCGTCCGCGATGACCAGGCCGGGTCGTGACGACTCACCGGACCGGCTCTACACCCTCACCGGCGGCCGCAGCCATCCGGATACCGACGCCTTCGACCTGGTGACTCTCGTTGTGGCCGAATCGGATCCGGCGCCCGGTATGCAATCCGAGCAAGTCGCGATCCTCGGCATCTGCCGGACGCCGGCCGCGGTGGTCGAGATCGCCGCCGAGCTGCGACTCCCGGTCGGTATCACCATGGTGCTACTGGCCGATCTATTGGCCGCGGGCAAGATCACGGTGCGCCACCCCCATCCCGGCCCGGACTGGGAGCCGTGGAATTCGTTGCCCGACACAGCAATTCTGGAGAAGGTACTCGTTGGACTCCGCAACCTCTGAACCTCGCGTCGGCGACCGCCCCGCCCGCGCGCAACTGCCGCTGGCCCCCACCGCCCGGCACGGCCTGAAGGTCGTCATCGTCGGCGGATTCGGCGTCGGCAAGACCACCATGGTCCGCGCGGTCAGTGAGATCAGACCGCTGGACACCGAGGCGACGATGACCTCCCTCGGTATCGGAATCGACAACCCGGCCGGCGCCCCGGCCAAGACCACCACCACCGTGGCCTTCGATTTCGGCCGCATCACCATCGATGCCGAACATGTGCTGTATCTGTTCGGCGCGCCCGGACAGGAACGGTTCTGGTTCCTGTGGGACCGGCTGTTCACCGGCGCCCTCGGCGCCATCGTGCTGGTCGATCCGGCCCGCATCACCGATTCCTGGTACGCCATCGATCGGCTCGAACATCAGCGGACACCATTCGTGGTGGCGTGCAACGTATTCGGGCCCGCCCATCACGACGACGCGCAGGTGCGCGGCGCCCTGGACCTGGATTCGGGTGTGCCATTGATCGCCTGTGACGCCCGCTCCCGCGATTCGGGCAAACGTGTCCTCATCGCACTCGTCGAACACCTGTACGCCACCGCCTCGCGCGCCACACTCACCCCGGAGTCCACCCGATGAGCACGCCGTTCCCCGCCACCGGAGGCTGTCCCGTTGCACCGGTGGACGCGGTTCCGTTGAGCGGACCGCGTTTTCACACCGAACCGCAGGGCTTGTACCGGGAGATGCGCAGCACTCATGGACCGGTGGTGGCGGTGGAACTCGCCGGCGGCATTCCGGCCTGGCTGGTCATCGGCTATCGCGAGGTCCATCAGGTGACCAGCGATCCGGAACTGTTCCCGCGCGATGTGTCGCGCTGGAATCAGTGGCCCAATATTCCCGAGGACTGGCCGCTGCTGCCGATGGTCGGGCGCCCCATGCCCTCCATCTACTTCACCGCCGGTGCCGAACACCTGCGTCATCTGGCCATGGTGGAATCGGCCCTCGAACAGGTCGATCCCTTCGGATTGCGCAGCGCCTGTGAGAATTTGGCGGACCGGCTGATCGACGGCTTCTGCGGTCGCGGTCGCGCGGAGTTGATCGCCGAATACGCCGAACCCCTGCCGGTGCTGGCGCTGGCCTGGGTGATCGGCTTCCCCGACGATCAGGGCGCGGATCTGGCCTGGACGATGAAGACCCTGGCCGACGGCGGCACCGAGGCACAGCGGGCCTACACCCGATTCGCCGAACATATGCAGCGCCTGGTCGCGATGAAGAAGAACCGCCCCGACGACGATCTCACCTCCCGGATGCTGCGCTCGGCACAGCGGTTCAGCGATGAGGAGTACGCGCTGGACCTGATGGCCATCACCGCCGCGGGTCACCTGCCGACCAGCGATTGGCTGGGAAATTCGGTGCGGCTGATGCTGACCGACGATCGTTTCGCCGCGGCACTGGGCGGCGGCCGCCACAGCGTCGGCCAGGCCATGAACGAGGTGCTGTGGGAGGACACTCCCACTCAGATCCTGGCCGGGCGCTGGGCGGCCCGCGATACCCGGCTGGCCGGCAAGACCATCCGCCGCGGCGATATGCTGCTACTCGGCCTCGCCGGCGCCAACGCCGATCCCCATGTGCGGCAGGACTTCTCCGATTCCCTCGCGCCCGCGCACAGCGGAAACAGCGCGCATTTCGCCTTCAGCTACGGCGAATACCGCTGCCCCTTCCCGGCACAGCAGATCGCCGAGGTCATCGCGCGCACCGGCATCGAGGTCCTGCTGGACCGGCTGCCCGATCTCGATCTCGCGGTCGACGCCACCGAACTGACCCGGCGGCCCTCACCATTCCTGCGTGGGATGACGGCGCTACCGGTCACCTTCACACCCGTTCGTACCGTGGGAGGTACCCCGTGAACCCGACGTGCCCGCATGATGTCGCACCCCTGGTGATAGATCCGCTCGTCGGCGACCTCGCCGGCGAGACCGCCCGGTTGCGCGAGGCCGGCGACCTGACCCGTATCGAGCTGCTGGGCGTGCCCGCCTGGACCGTCACGGGCCACACCTTGGCACGCCGGCTGCTGATCGATCCGCGGCTGGGCAAGGACATCGGTTCCTGGTCACTGTGGCGCGACGGCGTGGTCACCCGGCAGTGGCCTCTGATCGGCATGATCGATGTCGGCGTCTCGATGTTCACCGTGGACGGGCCCGAACACCGCCGCCTGCGCGTCAAGACCACCCAGGCGCTGACCTCGCGCCGGCTCAACAAGATCCGGCCGTTCATCGAGTCCACCGTCACCGGTCTGCTCGACGATCTGGCCGCCGCGGCCGACGACGGTCCCGTCGATCTGAAGTCCGTCTTCGCCTATCCCCTGCCGATGCGGGTGGTCAGCGAACTGATGGGTGTCGACCACGCCGATCATCCGATACTGCTCGACTGGTACAAGAAGTTCTTCTCCCTGCTCACCCCGCAGGACGAGCGCCTGGCCGTGATCGAGCGGCTCGGCGAGTACTTCACCGCGATGGTGCGCACCAAGACCGCCGCACCGGCGGACGATCTGACCAGTGCGCTGATCCTCGCCACCGACGGCGGCGAGCAGCTCAGTGAGGCCGAGGTCGTGGGCAATCTGCAGGCCCTGGTCGCCGCCGGGCACGAGACCACGGTGTCGCTGATCCTCACCACGGTGCGCGCGCTGCTCGCCCACCCCGAACAGTTCGAACTCCTCCGGTCCGGTCGGGTCGGCTGGGAGGTGGCGATCGAGGAGGCGCTGCGCTGGGACGGCCCGGTCACCCATCTGCTCATGCGCTTCGCCACCGAGGACATCACCGTCGGCGATACCGTCATCGAGCAGGGTGCGGGCGTGGTCATGTCGTATCGGACCATCGGCCGTGACACCACCGTGCACGGTCCGGATGCCGACACATTCGACATCACCCGGCCGACGGCCAAGCGCCACATCAGTTTCGGTTACGGTCCGCACATCTGTCCCGGCGCCGCACTGGCCCGGCTCGAGGCGTCGATCGCGCTGCCCGCGCTGTTCGAGCGATTCCCGGATCTGTCGCTCGGGGTGCCCGCGGAGCAGATCCGCAATCTCCCCGTGCTGACCCAGAACGATCTGGCGGAGTTTCCCGTCCTGCTCGGATAGCCGTCCCTCTCGCGGATTTCGCGCACGACACCACGGCCCGGCTACCGGATTTGCCGGTAGCCGATTGCTATCGTCGGTGACCGGCCAGCCGTGCGTGAGAATTCGACCGAGAAGGGGCAAAATGTCCGGGCAGCTGCGATCGCGAAAATCCGTCGTGCCCGTACGAACCCTGATCGCCGTTGCGGCAGTGGGCATTTCCGCCACCGCGACCGCGCTGTTCGGCGGGCTTCCACATTCCGGCGAGCCGAATCTGGCCGGACAAGAGGAACAGTGGACCGCCGTGCACGACGGTCCACAGCAATTTCCGGACGTCCACCTGGACGCGGACGTGCCGATCCGGATGAGCGACGGCGTCGTGCTGAAGGCGAATATCTATCGCCCGGTCGATATCACCGGCGCGGTGATCACCCAACCGCTGCCGACAATCGTGAACCTCACCCCCTACACCAAACTCATGACCGACCTGATCGGGTCCGCGATCGAGAATCCGGCGCTGCAACCGCTGGTCATGGCGTTGGTGAAGCAGGTCAATCTGTCCGGGACCCCGATCAGCAGCTTCGGTGATCTGCTGCACGCCCTCGACGGCGGTACGGTCCCGACCGTTCTCGGCCTCGACCGCAACCTGATTCGCAGCGGCTACACCCTCGTGGTGGCCGATGTCCGCGGCACCGGACAGTCGCAGGGCAAGTGGGAGACGCTGAGCGACCGGGAACAGCTCGATACCCGCGAGGTCATCGATTGGTCCGCGACACAGCCATTTTCGAATGGCAAGGTGGCGATGAGCGGCGGCTCTTATGCCGCTATCAACCAGCTGCAGGCGGCCCAGGACGCGCCCGCGGCACTGAAGGCCATCTTCCCCGTGGTGCCCGGCAGCGATCTGCTACGCGATGTGGTCGCACCCGGCGGCGGCGTCGGGACCACCTTCCTGCCCATGTGGCTCAATACGGTCAACCAGCTCAAGCTGATTCCCGATCTGAAGGCGATGCTCACCGGCACCTTCGACTGGAAGTGGCTCACCACGCGTGTCGCCGATCCGGCCACCAACGTCGATCTGCTGGCCGCGGCGCTGCTGACACCGTCCCTGGATCGGATGCCGCCGGCGCTGTCCAACGCGCTCGACGAGAACAGCGCCTTCCGGCAGGCCATCACCGGACATCCGGAACGAGTGACCGTCCCCACCTTCGTCTACGGCGGCTGGCACGACATCTTCGCCGACAGCGCGACCAAGATCTACCAGGCCATTCCGCTGGCGCCCGGGCGCAAACAGCTCGTGGTGGGCGATACCTATCACGCCAATCCCGGCGCCGGAACCGGAATACCGGGTGCGCCGCCGCGACTGGAGGTACTGCAGCGGGCCTGGTTCGACAAGTGGCTCAAGGACATCGACAACGGAATCGACCGCTACGGCCCGATCGTGCTGAAGGAACAGGGCGGCGGCTGGGTCACCATGCCGGAGTATCCGCAGCCGGGCACCGTCCACCGCCGCATCTATCTGACGGCTGCGCCCAGCGGTACCGGCACAGGCAGCGCGCACGACGGATCGCTGAGTGCCGACCCGCCCGCCGCGGTCGACTCGCTGACCGTCGCACCCGGACTGGCGACGGTCTGTTCCCGCGACGCCGCTCAGGGTTCGGCGGGTTCGGGCGCGATACTCGATGCCTGCGCCAAGGATTCGCGCATCGCCGAACACGACGCGCTGACCTTCACCAGCGCCCCCGTCACCGCGCCCACCGCGATCTCCGGGCCCATCGACATCCACCTGCAATCGATGCACGACGCCACCGACGGGTTCTGGAGTGCGACGGTCAACGATGTGGCACCGGACGGCACCTCCACGGCACTGACCACCGGGCAGCTCACGGTATCGATGCGGGCGATCGACGACGCCCGCAGCGCCCGATCCGCCAACGGCGACTACACGGTTCCGTTCCACCCCATCACCGCCGCATCGCGCGAAACCGTCACCCCCGGCAGTCCGGTGGCACTCGATATCGCGGTGATCCCGACCCAGGCGCGACTGCAGATCGGGCATCGCCTGCGCATCGACCTGTTCGCCGCCGACGCGCCCAAGTCGATGCCCTTCCGGCCGATGCTCAACGATTCGGAGCTCAAACCCCAGCATCTGCAACTGGATCCGAACGCGCCGAGTTTCGTCAATCTGCCCACCGATCGCCCCATCGGCTGAAATCCGCCGCTCGGCACCGTCTTTCGCATATCCACGGTCACACTCGTACCGCCCGCATCGATCGACGGTGCGACAATACGGTGGCTCCCGGGTCTCGGGGGACCGTCCGGCGGGAGTGAAGGTGGGGGCCGATGGCCGATCAGGGACAAGCCGAGCCGAGTGCCCCACTGGAGTTCGCGCGGGTGGGTCTGAGCTGGGATCCCGCGCGCGGCAGGCGCTGGTTCGGCGCGCGCCGGGCCGCTGTCGACCTCAATGTGGCGGCCATCCTGTTGCGCGGCGACCAACCCGTGGAGGTTGTCTACCACCAGCAGTTGACCTCCGCCGACGGTGCGATCCGACTGCTCGGCGACAGCGTCAACGGCGAGGACGAGGGTGACGACGAGATCATCACCCTCGACCTGAGCCGGGTCCGGGCCGAGGTGAGCGCGATCGCGGTGGTCGTCACCTGCTACAGCGGACAGACTTTCGCCGATATCGAGAATCCGCGCTGCCGGATCGTCGATGCCGCCGGCATCGAGTTCGCGAGCTACGACCTGCCCGCAGGCCGCGATACCGGCATGATCGCCGGAATCTTCCGCCGCACCGTCGACGGCTGGGCCTTCGATGAGATCTCCACCGCGATCACAGCCGCGCATCCGGTCGAGACGTTGCCGTATCTGATCCCGCTGCTCGACTGACCCCGGTCAGTGCACCTGACGCTCGGACGCACCCCAATACTGTTTGCGCAGTTCGCGTTTGAGGATCTTGCCGGCGCCGGAGACCGGTAGCTCGGCGACGACCTCGATGGTGCGCGGCGCCTTGTATCCGGCGATCAACTCCTTGGCATGGCCGCGGATCTCCTCGACGGTCACCGTGGCGCCCGGATGGCAGACGATCACCGCGTGCACCCGCTCGCCCCAATCCTCGTCCGGCACACCGATCACCGCGCAGGCGGCGACGGCTGGATGGGCGGAGACGGCGTTCTCCACCTCGGCGGAGTACACATTCTCACCGCCGCTGACGATCATGTCCTTGATCCGGTCGACGAGGTAGACATAGCCCTCGTCGTCCATATAACCGCCGTCGCCGGTATGCATCCAGCCGCCTCGCAGTGCCGCGGTGGTCTCCTCCGCTCGGTTCCAGTATCCGAGCATCACATGTCCGCCGCGCACCAGGATCTCGCCGACCGTACCGCGGGGCACCTCGTTGTCCTCGGCATCGGCGATGCGCACCTCGGCGTGCGGTGCCGCCCGGCCCGCCGAACGCAGCCGCCCGGCCACATGGTCGTCGGGGCCGAGCATCGTTGCCACCGGCGACAATTCGGTCATGCCGTAGGCCTGGGCGAAGCGAGCCTGCGGGAACGCCCGCAGGGCGCGTTCGAGTACCGCCTGCGCGATCGGTGAGGCGCCGTAGATGATGCCACGCACACTCGACAGATCGAACTCCGTGACCCGCGGGTGGTCGACGATCATCTGAACCATCACCGGCACCAGCAGGGTATCGGTGACACCGTGTGTGGCAATCGCATTCATCACCGCCTCCGGTTCGAAGGCGGGGACCATCACCTGCGCGCCGCCCATCAGGATCTGGGTGACACAGCCGGCGAGGTCGGCCAGATGGAACATCGGTGCGGCATGCAGATAGATCGCGCCCGGTTCGGCGACATATCCGGAGGACAGGCTGCCCAGTGCGGAGATCTGCAGATTGGCGTGGCTGAGGACGACGCCCTTGGGATGTCCGGTGGTTCCGCCGGTGTAGAAGATGCCGGCCGGTGTGTCACCGCCGCGGCGGACGTCCTCGATCGGTTCGGAGCCTGCGATCAGCTCCTCGTAGGACACCGTGCCCTCGGGAGCCGGGCCGTCACCGCAGTGCACCACGGTCCGCAGCACCGGCGCTGCGGCGCGCAGGGCCGGGACCATCGGCGCGAAGGCATCGTCGACGAGCAGCACCGCGGTATCGGAGTCCACCAGCGAATACGCGATCTCGGCCGGGCTCCAACGAATATTCACCGGATTCACCGCACCCCCGGCCCACGGCACCGCGAGCAGATACTCCAGATAGCGATCGCTGTTGAGCGCCAGAATCGCCACCCGGTCGCCGTCACCGACGCCCGATTCCCGCAGCCCCGACGCCAGCCGGGCCACCCGGTCGGCGCCCTCGGCGAACGTCCGGACCCGATCGCCGCAGATCGTCATGATCCCGTTCGGGTTCTGTTGGACGGCCCGGTGCAACCCCTGGGTGAGATACATGCGAATCCTTCTGTACGCCGGTCGGAACGGTATTCACCGATGTGACGGCGACCACCATCGGCGAACAGACTCGAGTGTGATCGGTGTTCGGCCCGGTGACCATGGATTCGGCGCCGAAGTCGGACCCGGTCGATTTGTTGGTTTCTCCAAACCACCGTCGTATCCTCAGCCATGTCATGAGCGAGCCGCCCGCCACCGAACCACCGGAATTCCCACCGGCCGCCGACCTCGCGTCGACGTCGCCGAGACAGCGGTTGCTGCTGCGTATGCACGCGGAACGTGACGAGTTGGCGGCCCGGATCGTGGCGCGCGCCCGCACCGAGATCGCCGACTATCGCGCGATCGATTCCGCCGACCTGTTGCCGACCACCACCGCGATCATGGACCGGATGTTCGCGGCGCTGGCCGGCACCGCGACCGACCCCGTACCGGATTTGGCCGAACTGGCCGATTACGGCCGCATCCGGGCCGGTCAGGCGGTATCCATGGAGGCGCTGTTGCGCGCCTGGCGGCTGGCCGAGCGGTTACATCTGGAAACTCTCACCGCCGTGGCCGCCGAATGCGACGCCGACGATGCCGTCCTCCTCGAGATCACCCGCGATCTGCTGGCCCTCGTCGACGATGCGGCGGCCTCGTTCTCCGATGCCCATCACGAGGCCGAACACGACCGATCCGACCACGATCGCGGCCGGCGAGCCGAATTCACCCGCAGCGTCCTCACCGGAACCGTCTCGGCCACCGAGTTGCGGCTCGGCATCCAGCGCTACGGGCTGCGCGCCGACCGTGACTACCGGGCCTTCCGCGCACACGCGGATGCCGCACCACCGGCGGAATTCGATCGGCTGCTGCGGCCGCTCGGCGCCGACCACGCCTTCCGCACCGTCATCGACGGTGATTACGCCGGATTCACCGACCGCCCGATCCGGATCCCCGGTGCGGCACTGCTGGCATTCGGACCACCGAGCCCACTCGGTGCGGCCGAGCACTCGTTCCGGCTGGCCGGCCGCGCCCTGGCCACCGCCACCGCACTGGGGCGGACCGGCACCTGCGAATTCGACGGACTGGGCCTGTTGCCCGGCGTCGCCGCCGATCCCGAACTCGGCGCCGAGCTGGTTCGCCGCTATCTGTCCCCCCTGGGCACCGGCACCTCCGCCGCGGTGCTGATCAATACCGTCACCGATTATCTCGACGCCGGAATGCGCATCGAGGCCACCGCGCAGCGATTGATCGTGCACCCCAATACAGTTCGCTATCGGATCGGACGTTTCGAGGAACTGACCGGGTGCGATCTGCGCCAGGCCCATACGGGCGCGCAGGTGTGGTGGGCGATTCAATACGACCGACTGGTACGTCGCGCCGGGACGAACGGCGAATCCGCGAATCAGTGAAGTTTCCGCCGAAATGCCGTGCGGTTGCTCCGAGTTGGCTTACGCTCGAACTGCTCCGATTGCTTGGGGCTTGCAGAGCGGGTTGCCGTGCCCACAGCTTCCCGCTATCGCAACATCAGGTCAGATGGGGGCTGCGTCCCCGACAGCCCCCATCGCCCCTGAGCAGGCAACTATTGTGAAACAACGATAGATCGAGGGATAGTATGCGCCGCTCTCCCGCCCCGTCGCCCGCCGAACGATTGCTGGCTGAGATCTACGAGGCCGGATACAGCTCCGTCGACGACTTCATCGACCGGCTACGCATTCCGGCGCGCACCGCGCCGGCAGGGCGGCACGCCGCGGTGGTCGATCCGTTCTCCGACACCATCGAGCTCTATCTCGGCCCCCTGAATTCGGCGAATCCTCTTGCGGGCGTGAGCCGTTGGCGCCCCGATGCGGATGATCCGGAGGTCGATCCGACCGCCGACACCATGGAACTTCCCTCGCTTGCGCGCCTCTGGGTCATTCCGGAGCGGCACGCGAGCTGATTCGCGGCCGCATCACATCTGCGGCAGCGAATCTCCCTGCACCAGTTCGATATCCAGATCAATTTTCACCGTGGTGCCGATGGCGGCGACGCCGGCCCGGACCATGGCGTTGTAGTCGATCGCGAAATCGTTGCGGTGCAACAGGGTTTCCGCGTGGAAGGCCGCCCGGACACCGCCCCAGGGATCGGGACCCGAGCCACCGTAGGTGAGGTCGAGTTCCACCGAGCGGCTCTGTCCGTGCAGCTCCAGCGCACCCGCCATCACCCAGGTGTCGGCGCCGGTGCGGCGCAGTCCCGAACCGGTGAAGCCGATCAGCGGATAGTGCTCCACATCGAGGAATTCCGCGGAGCGCAGGTGGTCGTCACGCATACCGATACCGGTATCGATGGCGGCCGCCTTGATTTCGGCGAAACCCGTTGTCTGCTCGAAATTCCGGGCCACCTCCAGGCGGCCGCCGACCTCGGGGAACCGGGCCTTGATACTGGCGATACCGAGATGGCGGGCGGTGGCCACGACATTCGAATGCACCGGATCGATGGTCCAGATACCGGGCGCGGGTGTACCGACGGAGTTCGCCTCGGACTGCAACGACACCGCACCCAGTTGGCCGGTCCCGGCAGCGGATATGCGCGCGATCTGCGCCACCGGCTGATATCCGGGAGCGGTCACCACCGCGGTGTGCATCCCCGCGGGCAGCGACTCGGTCGCCGCCGCCCCGGTCTCATCGGCCACCGCACGGGCGAGCTGACGACCGTTCAGATCGGTCACGGTCAGCAACGCGCCCGGGACGGGCCAGCCCTCGTGATTGCGAATCTGTGCGGTCAAACCACTCATGACAACTCCGTGTTCTGATCGACACCGCTGGGTTCGACACCATTGTGCCGGACCCCATTCCTTTCACCGTTCGCCACGGCGCCGTTCACGCCGTGACCGTTGTGCTCCGCGTTCTCCCCTGCTTCGCCGGCTTCGTAGCCCAGCCGCACATCGTGCTCGAGCTCGCCGCCACCGACCGTGATTCCGCTGGTCACCGGCGGATATCCGCGTGCGACCACGGTGTACTCGCCCTCGGCGAGATCGGTCAGCTCATAGCGGCCGTTCCCGTCGGTACGGGCGGTACCCACCGCGTTTCCGGACCGGTCGAGCACCGTCACCTGCGCATCGGGGACCACACCGCCATCGGCGAGCACGGTGCCGGTCAGCATCGCCAGCGGACTCAACTCGATGTCGTGCCGGAGCAGACCGCTGTCGGGGACGGTCAGCGCCGTCGCGGCCGGCCGCATGTGTTCGGCCACCGCGACCAGGGTGTAGGTACCCGAGACGACACCGTGACAGATGTAGTCGCCGCCGTCGGTGGTGACCGCGGCGCCGACCACCTCACCGCGCAGATCGGTCAGGGTGACCGTGGCACCGGCCACGGGATGCCCCGCACCGGCCGTGCGGACCACACCCGACAGTTCGCCGGAACCCTGCAGCGTCAGATCGAGGCGCTGGGTGCGCCCGTCCGCGGTGACGTTGACCGCGGCCGGCTGATGTCCGTTCGCCGACACGATCAGCACATAGCTGCCCGGAGCGGGCGGCTCGATCGAGTAGTGGCCGCTGCCGTCGCCGGTGGCCCGCGAAACCTGATGTCCGCGTTGGTCGATCAGCGTCAGCGCGGGGCCCGATACCGGTCGCCCATCGGCCCGCTGCACCTGCCCGCCGATGGCGTGGCCGCCGCCGTGGGAGTTGACGACAGGAGAATTGGTCATTGCCGAAACCTCCGCAATTCGATGTTGTTCATGACCGTTGACCGCGGCATGGCGGCCGGCCCCGACAGCGGCCAGAACCGGTTCGGGTTCGGAGATCGCCTGCGCGGCGCCCTCCCAGACCTGATCCTCGGCCCACTCTGCCTCGGCAGCCTCGATCGGATCCTTCGGCGCCGGCGCGGGCGCCGTGGCATCCTGCAGCGGAATCTCCTTCATGAACAGCATGACGATGCAGGCCAGCAGGGCCACGCCCGCCGCTGCGTAGAAGACGCCGTGCATCGAGTTGGTGAAGCCGATCAGGATCGGATCCTTGATCTGCTGTGGCAGCGAGGCGATACCCGCGGTGTTGGCCTGCAGCTGGTTCAGCTTGCCGCCATCCAGTCCGGCCGGCAGATGCCCGCCGAAGGCATCGATGATCTTGTGCGGCAGCAGGTTGAACAGAATCGTCAGGAATACCGCCACACCCAGCGTGCCGCCGACCTGGCGGAAGAAGGTCGCCGACGCGGTCGACACACCCATATCCGAACGCGGGCCGGCATTCTGCGCCGCGATGATCAACGTCTGCATACAGCAGCCCAGACCCAGGCCGACCACCACGCCGTACGCCAGTACCTGCCACATATCGCTGTCGAAATGCAGCTGGGCATAGAGCACCGCACCGACGGTCACCAGGAAGGTACCGACCACCGGGAGAATCTTGTAGCGCCCGGTGCGCTTGACGACCTGACCCGAGATGATCGAGCCGGTCATGATGCCCAGTACCAGCGGCAGCATCAGCAGACCCGCCTCGGTCGGCGAATATCCGCGCACCACCTGCAGATACAGCGGCACCATACTGATCGCGCCGAACATCGCGATACCGACGATGAAGCCACCGACCATCACCACCGAGAAGGTGGAGTTCTTGAACAACCGCAGCGGGATCAGCGCGGAGTCCTTCATCAGGTATTCGACCCCGATGAACAGCAACAGGCCGAGCCCGCCGATGATGTAGCAGATGACCGAATCGCCGGAGCCCCAGCCCCAGCTGCGGCCCTGTTCGGCCACGATCAGCAACGGCACCACACAGATCGCCAGGGCGACCGCGCCCCACCAGTCGACATTGAGTTTCTGCCGCTGATGCGGCACGTTGAGCACCTTCACGACGACCGCCAGCGCGATCACACCGACCGGCACGTTCACCAGGAACACCCAGCGCCAGCCGTCGATACCCCACAGGGTGTCGTAATCGGAGAAGAAACCGCCCAGCACCGGACCGGCCACCGTCGCGGTACCGAACACCATCATGAAATAGCCCTGATACCGGGCACGTTCGCGCGGTGGCACGATATCGCCGACGATGGTCATGGCCAGCGACATCAGGCCGCCGGCGCCGAGGCCCTGGAAGGCACGGAACCCGGCCAGCTCATACATCGACGTCGCGAACGTACACGCCGCCGAACCCACCACGAAAATAGCGATAGCCAGCAAATAAAACGGCTTACGACCATAAATATCGGCCAACTTGCCATACAACGGCGTCGAAATCGTCGCCGTAATCAAATACGCCGTCGTCGCCCACGCCTGCTGATCGAAACCATGCAAATCATTGGCGATCCGAACAATCGCCACACTCACAATATTCTGATCCAGCGCCGCCAAGAACATCCCCAGCAACAAACCGGACAAAATAGTCAAGATCTTCCGGTGCGACAGATAGGGACTCCTATCCGTCTCAACGGGGCCTGGCGGCGCCGCCGCCGGAGCCTGAGTGGTCGCAGTCGTCATGTACCTGGCCCTAATTCGAATCGGCTGGAGTAGTGGATTTTTCGATGCCGCTGACGAGCAGCTCGAGGAGATCGGTCAATCGGGCCCGTTCCGGTTCGGGCCAATCGGCCATCACCTCGGCCAGCCAGCGGTTGCGGTTTCGGCGGTTCTCCTCGAAGACCCGCACCCCTTCGACGGTGGGCGCCAATACGCACGCACGCCCGTCCACGGGATCGGCCCGGCGTTCCACCAGGCCGTGCGCCACCAGCGATCTGGTCTGCCTGCTGATGGTCGACGTTTCGGCGTGCAACGTGTCGGCGAGCTTCCCCGTGCGCTGCGGACCGTCGTGGACCAGGCAGAACAGCACCGCATAGGCCAGCCGCTCCAGACCGTCCGGACCGTACTTCGCTATCTGCGATTTGGTTCTGCCGATCGCCCGCATCAACCGGACCAGCTGTGCGCCGAGTCGATCGGCCACATCCTGCTCCGCCACGGCGGCGCTGTGCTCGATGCCGTGTTCGCCAGGGCCTACGTGGTTACGCAAGCTACCGCCTTCGGCCCGCGTGCTCACACCGGGATCACGGGCATCAACGACCATGATCGAGCTTCCTTCTCCCCGTGACATTTGATTAGCATCTACAACTAGTTGCTGAGGCCAACTATACATACCGCGCGATGCCTCCCGCACATACCCCGCGCCTCAGCGGAAGGCGAATCCGGACACACCGATCACAATCCGGACATCCCGGGATTACCGGTGGTTTGCTCGACCTGTCGCGTTACCGACTTCGTGAGCCCAACCAGTCGACGCGGAAGGACCGAGTTGACGATGCGCACACCATCAGAACCCGTCCAAATTCCGGCCCAACCGACAAATCCGACCGAAATTCCGGCCGATCGGACACCGAATTCGGCGGCATCGAACGTCGGCACCACCGCACCGGCAACCCCACCGCCATCCGGCAGCCCGCTGCGCGGCCGTGGCGGGATTGTGATGGAAGCGACATCCGCGATCTCCCGGTTACGCGCAGTCGTCGGCGCCGCCATGTGCGCGATATCCATCACCACGCTGCCGGTCGCCGTGGCCGCGACCGCGAATGCCGACTGCGATGTCACCTGTGCCGACGTCTCCGGCTCGGCATCCGGTTCGGCCGGGTCTTCGGGGTCCTCGGGATCGGCCGGGCAGCTGCTGGGTCTGCCGCTCAGAACCGTGGCACTGACGATCGTGCCACTCGCGCAGTTTCCCGCTTTCGACAATGTGATCAGCCACGAGAGCAGCTGGAATCCGTTCGCCATCAACCCGGAATCCGGCGCCTACGGCCTGGGCCAGGCCCTGCCGCCGGAAAAAATGGCCGCATACGGACCCGACTGGTTCGTGAACCCGGTGACCCAGATACGCTGGGCCTACGACTACATGATCGAGCGGTACGGTGGGCCGGACGGCGCTTGGGCGTTCTGGCAGTCCCACGGTTGGTACTAGCAATGATTGTCGTTCGGCCGCTTCAACTGTCACAATTGATGTCAGGGTTGCGAGCACTCTGATCGCTGTGACCCGCGGAGAGTCGTAACCCCCGCGGGTGTCGGATTGACGAAAGGCATCGGCATGTTCGTGCGAGTTTTCGCCCTGTCGTTCATCGTCGCCGCTGCGTCACTGGTTGTCGCGCTGCTGTACGGCGGGGTCGAGGCGGTGGTGCTGGTGACAGCACTCGGAATCCTCGAAGTCTCCCTGTCGTTCGACAACGCGGTCGTCAATGCCGGTGTGCTGCAACGGATGAGCGCGTTCTGGCAGCGTATCTTCCTGACGCTGGGCATGGTCATCGCGGTCTTCGGTATGCGCCTGGTGTTTCCACTGGTGGTGGTATCCGTAGGAGCGCATCTGGATCCGATCCGGGCGCTGGACCTGGCGATGAACCCACCCGCCCACGGCGCGCCGTTCTTCCCGGACGGCACACCGAGCTACGAAACCCTGCTCAACGACGCCAATCCCAAGATAGCGACCTTCGGCGGCATGTTCCTGCTGCTGCTGTTCCTCAACTTCATCTGTACGCCACGCGAGATCACGTGGCTGAGCTGGCTGGAACGCCCCCTCGCGCGGGTCGGCCGATTCTCGACGTTCTCCGTGGTCATCGCACTCATCGCATTGGTACTGACCGCCGGATTCCTGGCACCGAACACCAAGGCCGACGTGGTCATGGTCTCCGGCGCACTCGGTATGGCGACCTACTTCCTCGTGGACGGGCTGGGCGCGCATTTCGAGAACGAGAACCGAGGCGGCCCCTCACGCGCCGCGCTGATGACCGGGCGGGCGGCATTCTTCGGTTTCGTCTACCTCGAAGTGCTGGATGCGTCATTCTCCTTCGACGGAGTGATCGGGGCCTTCGCCATCAGCGCGGATCCGGTCGTCATCGCGCTCGGCCTGGGTCTCATCGGCGCCATGTTCGTCCGCTCGATCACGGTGTATCTGGTCCGGCGGGGCACACTGTCGGAATACATCTACCTCGAACACGGTGCGCACTGGGCGATCGGCGCGCTGGCCGGGGTACTGCTCATCTCCACCGGCCACCATCTCAACGAAATGGTCACCGGCCTGCTGGGTGTGGGCATCATCGCCGCGGCATATATCAGCAGCATCGTCCACAACAAACGCCATCCGGCCACGCTGATCATCGAACCGCAGACCACCGGCACCCCGGCGGGCGATTCCCCGGCCCCCGACGCGCCCGCCGACGGCCCCCGCACCGCCGACGCTCCGGCGCCCGCTCCCCCGCCGGCCGATATGTCGCTGCGCGACGAGGTCGACCTGACCGAACTGGACGGCGAATTCGCACTGGACCGGATGACCTTGCGGGCCAGGGCACTTCCGCAACGGGACAGGCTCAACACCGAGGCGTACTGAGGACCGCGGCCGGGCTCGGCCGCGGCAGTCGTATTCTCGGATCATGAGGTCGCGCCCGCTGACACTGATCCAGGACGAACTCGTCGACTACGACAAGGCCATGGACCATATGGTCGAACTGGTCCAGCGGCGGCAGCGCGACGAACTACCCGACACCCTGTGGCTGCTGAGCCATCCGCAGGTGTACACGATCGGGCGGCGTACTCCCGATACGCACCTGCCCGATCCGGAGCACGGTATTCCCGTGGTCGAGACCACCCGCGGCGGGCAACTCACCTATCACGGTCCCGGCCAGCTGGTTGGTTATCTCATCGTGAAGCTCGGTGAGGGTGAGGGCGTGGTGGATTACATCCGCGAGGTCGAGCACCGTCTGGTCGCCGCGCTCGACCGCCTGGGCATCCGGGCGCGGCGCCGGGACACCCCGGCGGGTTCGGAGCTGCTCACCGGAGTCTGGACGGTGGAGACGGGCCGCAAGATCGTATCCATCGGGATGCGGCAGAGCCGCGGTGTCACCAGTCACGGGTTCGCCCTCAATGTCGACGGCGATCTCGAGCCGTGGCGATGGGCGGTGGCCTGCGGGCTACCCAATGTCGATATGACCTCTGTACAGCGGGAACGCCCGGGCATCGGAATGGATCGGGTTCGCCCGATTGTCGCATCGGCGTTCGAGGCCGGCTGAGAAGTTCACCAGAGCCGGCCGTCGGCAGCCAGCCTCAGTATCGACGCGGCAACCGCCACACTGTAGGCCCGGCTGGCCGATGCGGGCCGGCGCGCGGGATAGTTCGATCGATGGGTGACCACGACACCGTTGTCCAGTACCACGGTGGCGTCGGCGACCGTCGCCGAGCAGTTGCCACCGGCCTTCGCGGTCAGGTCCACGACCACCGCACCGTCGCCGAGCGCGTCCAATCCCGTCCGGTCCACCAGCAGCGGCGCCCGATATCCACGCCGCACCGCGGCGCAGAAGACCAGATCGGGTTTGACCGCGTGGATCTCTTCCAGCACCTGCGCGGGGCCGATCTCCGCCGCGCAGTGAAAGATATTGGGGCCCTGGCTGTCCGCGGCACGGCGCAGATCGTCGTGCCGTCCGACAACGATCGGCGGTTCGGCCCCGCAGGCGGCGGCCGCGGCGATCGCCGACAGTCCGGCCCTGCCACACCCGAGAATCAGCGAGCGCACCGGCCGGCGTACCGTGCGCGGCACCAGCCGCCGCCCCGCCAGATAGGCCACGCTGCCGGCGATCCGGCTCATCGCCGATAACGCGTCGAGCTCACCGAGGTCACCGGAAAAGAGTTCGAACGCAACGGATTCCACCCCCAGCGCCCGCAGCTCGTCGATCCGCGCTCCGCGATGCAGCGGATCCTGAAAACCGATCAACATCAGATTCGGCCGCCGGACCATCGTCCGCAGATCATGTTTCGTCGGCTTCACCCAGGCCAGGACATCGCAGACCGCCACAACGCCGGTAGGGTCGGCGGCGATCGTGGCCCCGGCGTCGCGATAGTCCACATCGGCGAATCCCGCCGCCCGCCCGGCGCGGGCCTCCACGATCACCCGGATACCGGCCGCGATCAAGTGCCGCACACCGTCCGGGGTGAGCGCGACCCGTCGCTCCCGCGCGGCGGTTTCGCGCAGTACACCGACGATCACGACACCGCGTCCGGGATTCCGCGCCGGTGCAGGATCTCGCGGTAGGTGGCACCGCCGCGCAGTGCGCCGACGAGTCCGGCCAGCCGATCGAACAGCTCGTCGATCAGCTCCCGCGACTCGGCGCCGGGGCCGCGCCGCGGGGCGAGAACGTTGAGCCGCACCCCGATTCGCGATGATCCGGTCCGCCCCAGCGCGACGCTGTCGATTCCGGCCCCGGCCAGCAACAGATCCTCGAGTTCGGCACTGGTCCGGACACCGGCCCCGGCCAGGAGCTCCGGATCGGCCACGACGGACAGGAACATACCGGCGCCGGAACCCAACGGCCGCAGTGTATCCGGGCCGAGCTCCGTATTGATCGCCGCGATCCGATCCAGCGCCGTATCGAACTGCTCGCACACCAGTTTGCGATTGTGCTCGAAGTACGACTCGGGAGTGTGCTCCAGCACCGCGCGCACCAGGTGGGTGGTCTCCCGCTGGAACGAGATGGTGAGGCGAGCTCTGATCCGGGCCAGCCACTGCTCGTCGCCGGAACAGGCCGCACCGAGCTTGCAGGGACCGAATGCGTTGTATCCCTTCGAATTACCGGTGACCGTTACCATCCGGTCGTAGAGCCGGACCGGACCGGCGGGCGTCGGGACCACCAGCGCGGCCAGCGGAATATGTCCTTCGGCGAGCCGGTCGAACGCCATATCGCACACCACCGGCACCTCGGCCGCGACCAGAGTCCGGGCGAGTTCGTGCAGCTCGGTCGCCGAGTACGAGGACACGACCGGATTCCCGGGCAGCGTCAGCAGGACCGCGCAGACCGCACCGCCGTGCCGCTCGAGTTCACGGGCGAGCGATCGGGGATCGATCCGGAAGGAATCGTCGGGCACGGCATCCGGAACAGCCACCCGCACATCGAATTTCGCGATATGCGTGGCGAAGTTCTTGTAGTAGCCCTCGGGGCAGACGATCACACCACCCGGCCGGACCACGGTGGCGAGGACCTCCTCCAGCAGCAGCATGCTCGTGTACGGGCACACCACGACCTCGTCCGGACGAACCCGGACGCCGGGTAACGACGCGACCGGCCGGTTCAACCGGCCGAACAGGGTGGCCGCCGTGAGTTCCCGCAATTCGATCGGTTGGTGCTTGTCGTAGGCGGGAAGCCCGCGCTGCCGGGAATTCCCGGCCGTCAGCTCATTCCACGCGGCACGCAACGCATCCGCCGCGACCGGATCCATCTCGAATCCCGTTTCCCCGTGGTAGGCATCCAGTATTCCGCGATAGTTGACGCCCCTCCGTCCCGCGAACGAATCTCCGTCCGACAGCCGGCGCCGCAGTTCCTTCTTGCGCTCCTCCGAACGCAGCACCACCGCGGCGGGGTCGGCGCACTCGCGATATCCGCCGTCGGTCACCGCTTCCCGGCTTCCAACGGTGGTTGTCCGGGAATGGGCATATCGCGCCAGGCACGAACCAGCGCGGCGCGGAACAACTCTCGCCCCTCCCCCTCGTCGAGCCGGTGATAGGGCGCGAGCGCCGGATCGGCGACCAGATCGTTGATGACGATGGCCGATCCGATACGACGCAGATCGTAGAGTCGTTCGAAGCGCTGCACCGCGAACGCGACGTCGTGTTTGAGGACCGAGAAGCGCGTCGCCACCCGGGTCTGACGGGAGTAGTCGTATTCGCCCACGCAGACATAGCGGTCGTCGACGACCAGCATGCTCTGCGCGTTTCGCGCGTGCTCGCGCTTGACCAGGACGGTCTCCACTCCCGAGCGCGCCTGCCACCACAGTTTGCCGTCGTAGGGCCAGACGTCCTCGATACGGTCGAGTACGTACATGCGCCGCACTGTGATTCGCGGTTCGTGCGCCGAATCGGCGAGCCGGACGATCGCCGCATGATAGTCGTCGCCGACATCGCCGCCGATGGTGCCGAGATCGGCGGTGTGAATGGCGAGTACCGACTCCTCGGCCTGCTCGAGAATGGTCAGCCAGTCGTTGACCGTATTCCACTCCCACACCGTGGCACTGCGGGACGAGATCTGCGCCAGTAGTTCCTCCGCGCGTTCGAGCTGGCGAGCGGCGATGATCCGCAGCGGCTCGACCTCCTCGCGCACACCGCGGCCGTCGAGGATGCTCTGCGCGATCGTCAGCACGCGATCGACCACCTCGTGGTCCTTGCCCAGTAGCACGTTGAAACGCATCCGCAGGTCGTACTGCTTGCCGGTCTCACCGTCCGCACCGGCCGCGTCGCCCATCGGAAGTTCCTGTCCGAGTGCGGCACTCAAACGCTCCCGCAACGGCAGGGGCGGCACCCGGGTTCCGTTCTCGATCTGCTGGACGAGGCTCCGCGAACAGTTCGCTCGTTTGGCGAGCGCGGCCTGGGTGAGTCCGGATTCGGTGCGCAACCGGCGCACCAGTTCACCCATCCGCTCACCACTGCCCGGATCAGGATGTGTCACGATGCGGAATTCTAATCACAAGTGGCACATGCGAGCATCATCTAAACATCAATTTTTGGTTACCGTCTGCGAGCCACAACGATGCTGTTGAACAACGACTTTCGTGTCCTGCGCCGACTTCTTCTGCTGCTTCGGAAGGCCTCGAATCGAGCGGCCGAGCCGGTGTTGGCCGATCATTCCTCACCACTCGCGGTCATCTTGATACTTTCCGGTCGGTTCCGATCGATACCAAGCAATCAGGATTACTAAATATCACAATGAGGCAGCGGTGCTTAGTTGACAGCCTTCGAAAGCCGTCCTTAGCATTTAGCTATAGCCACCGGCCCTCCGATTTCTCGGAGCGGCAACGACCGCCGCAGCGGCCGGATGGTGGAAGGGGAACGCCCATGACGCTTCACATCACCGACTGGAAGATCACCAGTGATGTCTCCCCCGAATCCGCCCACCGGCTGGTCTCACATCCGGGGAGCTGGACGCTGAGCTGGCTGCCCGGGGAATTGCTGACTCGCAGACAAGCGCACAGCGGCATGTTGGTCGATGACATTCTCTCCGATCTCGACCTCGTCGACGATATGAGCGCCCTGGAGATGGCCGCCCTGCACGCGGCCGAATTGGGCATAAGCATGGACGACGCGGTGATCCGGCTCTGCGCGCGGATCATCGAACGCACCGGGGAGCCGGGCCGTGCGCAGGTGCCGCCGCATCGCGCAGCGGTGTCACCGCGACGGCCCCGCACCGCCGATCACGACCTTTCGGGAGCCCCGTCGTAGTCGTGCCGGCCCACCCGGCCGTAACTCAGGCGCACATCGTGGTCGGCGCCGCCATCGGCCACCAGTACCCGGTTACTGACCGGCGGATAGCCGCGGGTGACGAGGGTGTAGTTCCCCTCGGGCAGATCGGTGATGCGGTAGTGGCCATCGGATTCGGTCAGCGCGGACGCTACCACCGTACCGGACGAATTCAGCACGGCCACATAGGCGTTCGCCACCGGACCGCCGTCGGATCGCACCCGGCCGGAAAGCAGCGTCGCGGCCGCCAATTCGATGTCGTGGCGCAGGATTCCGGTGTCGGGCACGGTCAGCGTGGTGGCGCTGGGCCGGCGATTACCGGCGACAGCGACCAGCGTGTAGGTCCCGGCGACCACACCGGGGCAACTGTAGGCGCCGTCCGGCCCGGACACGGCCGCGCCGACGACCTCGCCGCGCAGATCGGTCAGGGTGATCGTCACCCCGGCCAGGGGTTCTCCCTGTCCGGCGGTGACCACACCGGAAAGCTCCCCCGATCCCAGCAGGACCAGTTCGAGCGGCCGGTCCCGATCGCCGGCCGAAACATTGACCGCCGCGGGGCGATGGCCGCCCGCCGAGGCGATCAGCACGTGATTCCCGCTTCCCGGCGCATCGATACCGAAACGTCCGTCGCCACCGGTCGTCGCGCGCGAAACCTGGTGTCCGCGTTGATCGATCAGCGTCAGCACGGCATCCGTCACCGGATCGCCGTCCGTACGGCCGATCCGGCCGGACAGCTGCTGTCCCGGCGCATCGGACCACCCGTTCGCGGAGGCGATGACCGCCGTGGCGAAATCTCCGGCGACACGGCGCGGGCCCGCTCCCGCTGCGACCGCAACCAGTACCGGCTCCGGTTCGGCGGCAGGTTCCGCCGCCTGGACGGGCTCCACCTCCAGAGGCTCGGCCCGCACCTGTGCGGTGGACACCTCGGGGAGCGCCGGCGCGGCCGGCTCGGGCTGCGGCGGAGCCGGGGAGTCCTGCAGCGGAATCTCCTTCATGAACAGCAGCACCAGGCACGACAGCAGCGCCACTCCCGCGGCGGCATAGAACACGCCGTGCAGGGAGTCGGTGAAGCCGATCAGGATCGGATCCTTGATCTGCTGTGGCAGGGCGGCGATACCGGAGGTATTGGCCTGCAGCCGATCGAGGTCACCGGCATCGAATCCCGGGGGCAGCACACCACCGAATGCTTCGATGATCTTGTGCGGCAACAGATTGAACAAGATCGTCAGGAACAGCGCCACACCGAGGGTGCCGCCCATCTGCCGGAAGAAGGTCGCCGACGCGGTCGACACACCCATATCCGAACGGGGACCGGCGTTCTGGGCCGCGATGATCAGCGTCTGCATACAGCCGCCGAGTCCGAATCCGATGACCGCGCTGTACACCAGGGGTTGCCACAGCGGACTGTCATAGTGCACCTGCGCGTACAGCGCCGCACCGCAGGCGATGATGAAGGTGCCCAGCACGGGCAGGATCTTGTAGCGGCCGGTGAGTTTGGTGATCTGCCCGGCGATCAGTGAACCGATCATGATGCCCAGCACCAGCGGCATCATCAGCAGGCCCGCCTTCGTGGGCGAATATCCGCGCACCACCTGCAGATACAGCGGCACCATACTGATCGCGCCGAACATCGCGATACCGACGATGAAGCCACCGAGAATGGTGACCGAGAAGGTGGAACTGCGGAACAGTCGCAGCGGGATCAGCGCCGCGTCCTTCATCAGCAGTTCCACACCGATGAACAGCACCAGGCCGGCCGCGCCGATGCCGTAGCAGGTCAGGGCGCGCGGTGAATCCCAGCCCCAGGCGCGACCCTGTTCGGCGACGATCAGCAACGGCACCACACAGATCGCCAGCATGATCGCGCCGAACCAGTCCACCCGCTGGCGCTGCCGCTCGTGCGGCACATTGAGAACCTTGGCCACCACCACCAGCGCGAGTACACCGATCGGCACGTTCACCAGGAACACCCAGCGCCAGCCGTCGATACCCCACAGGGTGTCGTAATCGGAGAAGAAACCGCCCAGCACCGGACCGGCCACCGTCGCGGTACCGAACACCATCATGAAATAGCCCTGATATCGCACCCGCTCCCGGGCGGGCACGATATCGCCGATGATGGTGAACGCCAGCGACATCAGGCCGCCGGCGCCGAGGCCCTGGAAGGCACGGAACCCGGCCAGCTCATACATCGACGTCGCGAACGTACACGCCGCCGAACCCACCACGAAAATAGCGATAGCCAGCAAATAAAACGGCTTACGACCATAAATATCGGCCAACTTGCCATACAACGGCGTCGAAATCGTCGCCGTAATCAAATACGCCGTCGTCGCCCACGCCTGCTGATCGAAACCATGCAAATCATTGGCGATCCGAACAATCGCCACACTCACAATATTCTGATCCAGCGCCGCCAAGAACATCCCCAGCAACAAACCGGACAGGATTGTCAGGATCTGCCGGTGCGACAGCGAGGTGCTGGGCGCGGCGCCCGGGTCCGGCTGCGCCGCCGGTTCCCGGGTGGTCGATGTAGTCATATGTCTCGAGCCCTAATTCGGTTCGGTCGTCGGTGGTGGAGTTGATTCGATGCAGCGGTTGAGCCGGTCGAGCAGTGCGATCGGACAGGATCGGTCGCGGGCCGATCGGCGGACACCTCGGCGATCCAGAGGTTGCGCTGCCTTCGATTCACGACGAAGACCCGCCGTCACCCCCGGCACACAGGCCCTGCCGTCGATCGAATCGGTCCGGCGTTCGAGACTATACAGACGCGGGACGACAACCGTTCATACTCTCAAAACAAGGTCATCGGCTCGGCCGCGGCCAATTCCTGTTGCGGCGGAAGCTCGCCGCACACCGACCGCACATCGTCGTAGAACCGCCGGGCCAGCAGCAAGGAGCCCGCATTGTCCGGGGTGTGGATGAAAACGGTGGGTGAGCGTCCCTCCCGCAACCATTCCACGACGATCTCCCGCCAGGGCTGCCACCCGGCCACGGTCGCGTCGATATCGTCGCGACCGTGATAGCGCACGATCGGCCGATCGGTCAGCGCGCGCAATCGACGCGGCAGCCGCGGCTTCTTCGACGACGCCTCGAACTCGCCCGAACTGCCGGGCGGCGCGGCGAACAAGATCGTGGTGTCGAACGGAATCCATTCGCTGCCGGTACGTTCCAGGACATATTCCAACCGGCCCGCGGTATCGGCGTCGGTGAAGAACGCGGGGTGCCGGACTTCGACCGCATACCGATGCCGATCCGGTAACCGGCCCAGGAACCCGGCGAGGACACCGAGATCGCGCGGGCCGAACGATGCCGGCAGCTGTACCCACAGCGCGTGCACACGCGGACCGAGGGGTTCGATCGCGGCCAGGAAGGCCGCCAATTCGGCTTCGGCACCGCGCATCCGGTGATCGTGGGTGACGGTCCGGGGCAGTTTCAGGACGAAGCGGAAGTCCGCGCCGGTCTGTTCGGCCCACGACCGCACCGTGGCGGCACCGGGTGTCGCGTAGAAGGTGGTGTTTCCCTCCACGGCGGTGCAGTGATCGGCGTAGGCCGCCAACCGGCGCCGCGCATCGGGCTGCCGTTCGCGCCACGCATCGTGCGTCCACTGCGCACATCCCACCGAGAGTTTCACGGCTTCGACCGTAACGCCGGGCGGTGACAGCCCCGGTACGGGTTCACTGCCCGTTCGGTGCGGCGTCTCCCTTGCGGAAGAACAGGATCTGATCGCCGTACTCCGCCAGCGCCCGCGCCTGCCCGGCCTGACGGATACCACTGGCCGGCAGATTGGTGAGCTTCGCGAACATCCCGGAATTGCCGAACGCCGCGCGCACCTGGGTCTCCGAGGCGTAGTCGGCGCCGTAGTCGGCGAGTACCGCGAAATCCAATGGGGCCAGCGGGGTTTCCAGCGGAACCTGACCGGCAGGCCGCCCGAGCGCCGCGTACTGTTTGGCGAGACCGTCGGCGTACCAACACAATTCGTAGGCGAGGTTCTCGGTCGTGTTCACCGCGACCACCGGCCACTGCTGCGAAAGTCGCAGTGCCAGTGGATTTCTCCCGGTGGGGGCGAGTTCCCAGAACAGGCTCATCACCGATACCCAACTCCCGCCGGCACGCTGGACGAGTACCACGTCGTCACCGAGATTCGGTTCGGTGTTCAGCGTGGGATCGGGCATATGCCAATGACTTTCACCCACGCCCGCGAAAGCGGTGCTGTCGACCGGGTGGGCGCCGTCTGCCGCGTACGCCTCGATCACCGCCGACCGCACCCGGGCGACGGCATCCGCCGAGGCGCACCGCACGGTCAGCGCACCGTAGGAGGTCGCGATCTCCATCGGCTTGGAGGGCGGGTCCGCCAGCGCGCCCGCGGCCAGCGGCTTGAGCCCCACCAGGCCGAGCTTCCAGTTGATCTCCTCGATCGTGGTCAGATCGCCGGAGGTCTGGTACAGGATCTGCTGCTGGGTCAGATATCCGGCCCGCTCCAGGGTCGCGCATTCCAGCTTCACCAGGGCGGCAAGGGTTTTGCTCGTGAACTCGAGCTCCTCGATGGGAGTTTCGCGCAGCCGGGCGGTCATCGCCGGAGTGGTCCACGCCGAGTACCGCTCCCGATAGGTCGCCAGCGCCTGTTTACGAGAACGGCCGATCATCAAGGTGCGCAACAACATATTGAGGCTGGCCAGATAGCGTCCCGTCTGCTCGGGATTGGCCGCGAACAGTCCGGCCCGGATGCGCACCGCCTCGGCACTGGCCGCCACCGCCGATTCGGGATCCAGCCGACACAGCCAGACACCGCATTTCGACAATCCGTCCGCGCACACGCCGGCCGCCATCGGATAGTTCTGCGCCGTCTGGTGATACGCGTCGCAGGCCTGGCGGATGGTCGCGGTGGCGAGTTCGCGATGACCGATGGTGCGTGCGGCTTGTTCGAACAGCCGCAACGCCTCGGTGACCTGTCCGGCGAATTGCGCGGTCACATGACCAGCGGTCAGCCAGTGCAGCCGGATCAGCGCGGCTTCCTGTGCGGGCTCGAGGGCGGCGGGCGCCCGGTCGCGGTCGGCACCGTCGGTCTTGGTGTCCAGGCACGCCTTGGCCAGTTCGCACAGCGAGGTCGCCAAGCGCAGTTCGGCCTCAGCCGATCGTTCCTGGGTGGCAGCCCGTCTATGGTCGGCCACCTGCTGTTCGATCGTGCTCAGCGCACTCGCCATCACAACTCCCGCATCGCCTTCCACATACGGTCGTGGACCGGCCGCATCGTGCCGTGCCGAGTTTGCCACATCGGGACACCGCGAAGCATGCCGACGAACGGCGCGGTCGCGGCCGCCGCTACCCGCCGGTACCGGCCCACTCTCGGAACGGATGCGAATCGGTGTTAACTTATATCGGAACCAAGAGTAACTTTGATCGATCGGAGTGGCTATGACCACGGCAGTCCTCGTCGATGTCGTCCGGACCCCGTCCGGTAAGGGAAAGGCCGGCGGCGGCCTGTCGCAGGTCCATCCGGCCACCCTGCTGGCCGGAGTGCTGTCCGAACTGGTCGCGCGCAACGACCTCGACCCCGCACTGGTCGACGACGTGATCGCCGGCTGCGTGACCCAGAGCGGAGAACAGGCGTTCAACATCGCGCGCACGGCGACACTGGCCGCCGGTTTCCCGGAGGCCGTACCCGGCACCACCGTGGACCGGCAGTGCGGTTCGAGCCAGCAGGCCGCGCACTTCGCGGCCCAGGGCGTGATGGCGGGCGCCTACGACGTCGCGATCGCCTGTGGCGTGGAGTCGATGTCGCGGGTACCGATGTTCTCCAATGGCCAGGGCGCCGATGCCAACCGCGGTCCCATCGCCCATCGCTACCCCGAAGGTCTTGTACAGCAGGGCATTTCCGCCGAGGTGATCGCCGCGCGCTGGAAGTTCGACCGCGCCACGCTCGACGAATTCGCGGCCCGCTCGCACCGGCTCGCGGCCGAAACCGCCGCCGCCGGAGGTTTCGACCGTGAACTCGTCGCGGCCGGCACCCTCACCGCCGACGAAACCATCCGCCCCACAACCTCTGTCGAAGGACTCGCGGGACTGCGGCCGGCCTTCGCCGACGATCAGTATCAGGCACGCTTCCCGGAGATCGAATGGTCGATCACTCCGGGCAACTCCTCACCGCTGTCCGACGGCGCCTCCGCCGCTCTGATCATGAGCGAGGAGAAGGCCGCCGCACTGGGCCTGCGTCCACGCGCGCGATTCCACTCGTTCGCGGTGACGGGTGACGACCCGCTGCTCATGCTGACCGCGGTGGTCCCCGCGACGCGAAAGGTGCTGGCGCGCGGCGGTTTGTCGATCGAGGACATCGACGCCTACGAGGTGAACGAGGCCTTCGCCCCGGTGCCCCTGGTCTGGGCGCACGAACTCGGCGCGGACCCGGAACGCCTCAACCCGCGTGGCGGCGCCATCGCCCTGGGCCATCCGCTCGGCGCCTCCGGTGTGCGCATCCTCGCCACCCTGGTCAATCACCTCGAGCAGACCGGCGGACGCTACGGCCTGATGACCATGTGTGAGGCAGGCGGTCTCGCCAACGCCACCGTGATCGAACGGCTCTGATCCGCAGGATCGATCGAAGCGAACCGATTGCCGGTCGGCGTCCCCGAATAGCGCCGACCGGCAACCGTCAGTGGCGCCGGCAGCTGTCGGGCACGATGTGCCCGGCGGTTACCAGTGCGTCGAATGCCGCCAGCTTGATACCGCAGCCGTCGGTTGTGCAATCGGTATGCATCTGCATCACCTGGTGCGCACGGTCGACCGTCAACGGCCTGGTCGGTGCCGAATGTGCCATCACCACAATGAGTTCAGCGACAGACAACTCCATGACATGCCTCATATCCCGGTTCTACATATTGATGTAGCTACACGGTAACTCTCGCGCGGGCCGCTGCGGACGGACAAGTACCGGACAACTCGGTGCCCCGAGGACAACCGAGCACGAGCACGAAGCATTGCCTCACCTGATGCATTGCCTCACCCGCATATCGCGTCACATCTGTTTCGGCGCCGCTACTCGTCGATCGCATCCGGGAAGGCCTGCTGGCGATGACCGCCACGCAGCGTTCCCGTCAAATACGCGGCCTTACAAGCACGTCGAGCGATCTTGCCGCTGGAGGTGCGCGGAATGGATCCCGCCGGGACCAGTAGCAGATCGCGGACCGTAACCCCGTGCCGGGCCGAAATCGCCGCCCGCACCGCCTCCATCACGGGCGCGGAATCGAGTTTCGATGCGCCACTGCCTCGTTCGGCCACGATCACCAGCTGCTCGGAACCCGCCGCCGTCGCCCCGCCGGCCGCCTCCGCGGGCACCTCGTCGCCGTCGACCGAGAAGGCCGCCACGAAACCCGGCCGCAATGCGGTCGAGGACTCCTGTGCCGACATCTCCAGATCCTGCGGGTAGTGGTTGCGACCGTCCACGATGACCAGATCCTTGACCCGTCCGGTGATGTACAGCTCACCCTCGTGGTACACGCCGTAGTCTCCGGTGCTCATCCAATCGGCCTGCGGCGCGGTTCCTTCGGCATGACTACCCGACGGCTGCCGGCCACGCAAGGAGTTGCGGAACGTCGCCTCGGTCTCCTGGGGCCGGTCCCAGTAGCCGATGCCCATGTTCTCGCCGTGCAACCAGATCTCGCCGACATGCCCGTCGGGTTGTTCGACACCCTCGCCGTCGACGACGACGGCCCACTGCGATCGCGCCACATATCCGCAGGACACCTGTGCCACGGCGTTTTCCGTATCCGGATCGACCTCGACCAGACGGCCGGCATTGAGCCGGGCGCGGTCGGCGTAGACAACCCGCGCGGGATCCTCGCGCCGAGTGGCCGAGACGAACAGGGTGGCTTCGGCCATGCCGTAACACGGTTTGATCGCCGTCTTGGGCAATCCGTAGGGCACGAACGCCTCATTGAACTTGGCCATCGATGTCACCGAGACCGGTTCACTGCCGTTGATCAAACCGATCACATTCGACAGATCCAGGCTCTCCCCCGGCCTCGGGCGACCACGCACAGCGGCATGTTCGAAGGCGAAATTCGGTGCGGCGGCATAGGTTCCGGCTCCATCGGAGGCCGCCGCCAGCTCCTTGATCCAGCGCGAGGGCCGCCGGACGAACGCACTCGGCGACATGATGGTGATGAATTTGCCGCCGATCGCCGGGAGGATCACACACAACAGGCCCATATCGTGGAACAGCGGCAACCACGTGACCCCGCGGGCGGTTTCGTCGATTCCGAGGGCATCGATCATCTGCAGCAGATTCGTCCCCACCGACCGATGCGTGATCTCCACACCGGCGGGGGCCCGGGTCGATCCGGAGGTGTATTGCAGATAGGCCACACTGTCGATATTGATATCCGGTTCGACCCAGCTCGCGCCGATACTGTCCGGAATCGCGTCGACGGCGATGATGCGGGGACGCTGCGCGGCGGGTAGCGCGCGAAAGAATTCGCGCACTCCGGCCGCCGCGGAACTGGCCGTCAGAATCGCGGCGGGGCGGCAATCGCCCAATACCGCGTGCAGACGGTCGGTGTGGCCGGGCTCGTCCGGATCGAACAGCGGGACGGCGATATTGCCCGCGTACACCGCCGCGAACAGCGCCACCACATAGTCCAGACCCTGTGGCGCGAGAATGGCCACCCGATCACGCGGTTTCGTGACCTGCTGCAATCGTGCCGCCACAGCGCGCAGGCGCGCACCGAACTGACGCCAGGTGAGCTCGTGATACTCCCCCTCGCGTTCACGTGAATAGTCGATGTAGCGGTACGCGAGCTCATCGCCGTTCGCCGCGCTGTGTTTGTCGACGAAATCGATCAGGGTCGCATCACCCAGGATCTTGATATCGCCTTGTTCGTCCAGATAGTCATCGAAAGTCTCGCCGATCATTCCCTATCCTTTTTCACGCACGCACACACGGTCGTGCGATGACACCGAATACCCGGTCCGATGCCGAAGCCCGTTTATCGGGCATTTCGGCGATACAGCTCAGTAACGCCCGAAACTCAGCGATACGTTGTGGCCACCGAATCCGAAGGAGTTGTTCACCGCGTAATCGATCCGCCCCTGCCGGGCCTGGCCCTTGACGATATCGAGGTCGACGTCCGGGTCCTGGTTCTCCAGGTTCAACGTCGGCGGGACGATACCGTCACGGATCGACAGCACCGTCAGCACCGATTCCAGCGCCCCGACAGCGCCGATGGAATGTCCCAGCGCCGATTTCGGCGCGTACACCGAGGCGTGGGCGCCGACCGCGGCCGCGATGGCGCGGGCCTCGGCGGTATCACCGATCGGCGTGGCGGTGGCATGCGCATTCACATGCGCCACATCGTTCTTCGTCAGGCCGGCGGTCTGCAGCGCGCGGGTGATGGCCCGCGCGGCGCCCTTGCCCTCGGGGTCGGGCGCCACCAGATGGAAACCGTCGGAGGTGACGCCGGCACCCAGCAGGCGAGCATGAATGGTCGCGCCGCGGTCCCGGGCATGTTCCTCGGATTCGAGCATCATCATCGCGCCCGCCTCACCGAAAACGAAACCGTCCCGATCGGTGTCGAACGGCCGCGAGGCGCGCTTGGGATCGTCGTTGCGGGTGCTCATCGCGCGCATCATCGTGAAGGCGGCGATCGGCACGGCCTGGATAGACCCCTCGACGCCGCCGGTGACGACCACATCGGCATCGCCCATCACGATCATCTTCCAGGCGTTGGCAATGGCTTCCGATCCGGATGAACACGCCGAAACCGGCGTGGAGATACCCGCTTTGGCACCGAGTTCCAGCCCCACCACCGCGGCCGCGCCATTGGGCATGATCATCTGCACGGCCAGCGGGCTGACCCGCCGATAACCGCCGTTGGCCATCTTGTCCTTGACGTCGATCAGCGCCTCGGCACCACCGAGACCGGTCCCGACGCAGACACCGAGCCGCTCGGGGTCGACCTCCGGCGCACCGGCGTTGCGCCACACCTCGCGTCCCAGGACCAGCGCCATCTGCTCGACATAGGACAGACGGCGGGCCTCCTCTCGGGTCAGCGCGCTGGACGGGGCGACCTTGAGGTGCCCGCCGATCCGCACCGGCAGTTCGAACTGGTCGATGAATCCGTCGTCGAGCACATTGATTCCGCTCTCACCGTTGAGCAGTCCCTTCCAGGTGGAGTCGATATCGCCCGCGATCGACGTGGTCGCGGCAAGGCTGGTGACGACGACGTCGCGGTAACGCGTGCGGCTGGAAACCGTCATTCTCGGCTCACTTTCGACAGGCAACACTCCGGAACTGGGGCAACACTGCGGCGAATACAAGCGGAAACGACAACGGTGGCGGTGAAGCGGCTACATTTGGCGAGCGAAACCGACCGGCAACCCTGTGCCACCCGGCAGGCCGGTCGTGATTGCACTGTACCGGTTTCTTCCCGAGCGTCGCATCGCGATCCACAACGAGGAAGGTCACCACCGTTGGTCAGGAATCTCACTCAGCTCGAATTGCTGCTCGAACTGGAGCCCGTCGCCGAGAGCAACGTGCACCGTCACCTGTCGATGGCCAAGGCCTGGCATCCGCACGACTACGTCCCTTGGGATGCCGGTCGCAACTTTGCGGCACTCGGTGGAATCGACTGGGATCCCGCACAGTCGCGCCTCGGCGAGGTCGCTCGGGCGGCGATGATCACCAATCTGCTCACCGAGGACAATCTGCCCTCCTACCACCGCGAGATCGCGGAGAACTTCTCCACCGACGGCGCCTGGGGCACCTGGGTCGGTCGCTGGACCGCGGAGGAGAACCGGCACGGCATCGTCATGCGTGACTACCTGGTGGTCACCCGCAGCGTCGACCCGGTCGCCCTCGAACAGGCCCGGATGATCCACATGACCAACGGCTACAACCCGATCAAGCTGGTGCGCGACAGCGCGAAGGCCGATGTGGTCGAGCTGGCCGACAGCGGTTTTCTGTACTCGGTCGCGTATGTCACCTTCCAGGAGCTGGCGACCCGGGTCTCCCACCGCAATACCGGAAGGGTCTGCGACGACCCCGTCGCGGACCGCATGCTGGCGCGCATCTCCGCCGACGAGAATCTGCACATGATCTTCTATCGCAACATGTGCGGCGCGGCATTGGATCTCGTACCCGATCAGGCCATCGAATCGATCACCGATATCGTCTGCAACTTCCAGATGCCCGGCGCCGGAATGCCGGACTGGCGGCGCAACGGCGTGCTGATGGCCAAGCACGGCATCTACGATCTGCGCCAGCATCTGGACGAAGTGGTGATGCCCGTGTTGCGCAAGTGGAATGTGTTCGATCGCAACGACTTCACCGCCCGCGGGGATCGCGCGCGAAACACGCTCGGAGAATTCCTCGAGGAACTGCGAACCGATTGTGCGCGTTTCGAAGAACAGCGCGACCGGGCGCTGGCCCGCGAGGCCCGCAAACGCGATCTGACGAGCTCACGATCGTGAGCGCCCGCGGCGCGGCGGTGTAAGCGACTGCATCCCCGAGCATTTCGATATGGTTTCGAACGTGACAGAGCGGCAGAACACATTGCCAGAAAATAGCCGCGGGTGCACACTGGGAGATATGACCGCTTCACCCCGCGCTGCTCACCCCACGGACCGCGAAACCGTGGCACTGGACGACGCATCCCATCCCGTTGTGCACGTCGAGTTCCGGGTCGGTGATCCCAACCGTCAGGCCCGTGTGCGAGCGGCGATGGACCGCCTGCGCCTGGGAAACCCTTTCGGAAATCGCTGAATTCACCCGCTAGATCGCCATGCCGACCAGATGACCGACGAGGTAGGTCGCCGTCATCGCCAGCGCACCACCGGCCAGCACCCGAATTGCGGCCCGCCTCACCGGCGCGTGCCCGAGGCGGGCGCCGATGGCGCCGGTCAGCGCCAGTGCCGACAGGACCGCCGCCGTGGTGACCGGGACCCGGATCGCCGCCGGGGCCAGCATTGCCAGCAGCGGCAGCAACGCACCGATGGTGAACGACAACGCCGACGACAGTGCGGCGTGCCACGGATTGGTCAATTCCGCCGGATCAATGCCCAATTCGGCCTCGGCGTGCGCGGCGAGGGCGTCCTTGGCCGTCAACTCCTCGGCCGCCTTCCGTGCGGTGGCGGGTGAGAGTCCCTTCCGCTCGTAGATCGCGGTCAGTTCGGTGAGCTCGCCCACGGGATCGGCGGCCAGTTCACGCCTTTCCACCGCCAGCACCGCCCGCTCGCTGTCGCGCTGGGTACTCACCGACACGTACTCCCCCAGCGCCATTGATACCGCTCCGGCCGCCAGCCCGGCGACACCGGCGGTCATGACAGCCGATACCGATGTGGTGGCGGCCGCCACCCCGATCACGATCCCTGCGACGGAGACGATTCCGTCATTGGCACCCAGCACTCCGGCCCGCAGCCAATTCAGGCGCACCGGCAATCCGGTGCCGTGGCTTTCCGGTCGTACCGCACTCTCGATTGTCATCGCGGCCGACTCTCGAATATTCCCATATCCGTTTGCACCCCATCAAAATAACTCCGCACAATATTTCCTGCCAGCAAAGAAAGCCTGTCCAAATTTAGGTAATCCATTGCACAGGAAGGATTTCCATACCTCAGCGTGAAACCGGGTACCCAGCCGTTCGATTCCCCCGCCGGCGCCGAAACAGGCTCGGCGACAGGATTTTCGCGAGCCGTTGCGCTCATGCGACCGGCGGGCGCATCGGACACCCCGCCACGGGTGCCCGAAACCGGACATTCGCCGCCGCGGGGACCCGGATCGTCCCGGTGACATGGGTCATCCGGGTCACCGGCGCGCACGGAATCAGCGACCGGGCCGAGGGATCGCCCACCCCGGCGCCGTCGCCGTGTCTACAATCTGCGGGACCAACTGGAAAGGGATCCCGCACAATGGACGCGGTCGTCACGGAAGTTGCGGTCGAGGGTAAGCGGCTCATCGATGAGGTGTGGCTGGGGCGGATCACACGGGAGCAGGCCGTGCACCGGTTCGTTCAGGTCGGTGACGGCATGGTCGAGTTCCACACGGCCGCCGACATCGTCGACGACGGATTGGCCTGGCTCGATTCCCACGCCTCCCGTTTCCGGTTACTCGCGTGGTGCTCCTGGCTGGAGCTACCGGTCTTCGGCGGTCTCGCGATTCTCGGCGTGGTGACCGGCGACTATCTGTCGACCGGGTTCTCACTGATTCTGCTGGGCGTGCTGCAGTTGGTACATCGCCAGATCGGCCCGCCGCGGCCGCCGATCACGCGGCGACAGCACAGTTTCTGAGCCGAAGCGATCGCGCCCTCACTCGGTCCCGGACGTTGTCCGGACGGTTTTCCACCGCCGGTAGTCCGCCGGCAGACATCGGGCACACGGGCGGTAACCGGCCGCCACCGCGGTCGGCGCATCGGCGAAGAACACCCGATGCGCGGCGTAGTTGCCCCGCCGCAGCGCCCGCAACGCCGCCGGGCAGTCCAGGCGACCATAGATGCGCTGCCGACGGTGACCGCCCAGAGTGCCCGCGACGGCACTGCGATACGGCACCGTGTCCGGGCCGAGAAGCACGTACCGGCCCGAATCGCCGGAATCCCGACGCGCGACCACGACTGTCACGCCTCGTGAAATACCAGGCCCAGCGAGTGCCGGCGTCCGGTACGCACAACACTCACCCCGTGCCGCATCGGAGCAGCCGACCAGCCGCGAACCGATCGCACCGGACGATCGCGCGTGGTGAAGATCAGGCCGTGCCCCTGCGGCAGGGTGACCGACGTACCGCGCGATTGAGCACGTGGACGCTGTTCGACCAGGAGAAACTCACCGCCGGTGTAATCGGCTCCGGGGGTATCGAGGCCGACCACGACCTGCAGCGGAAAGATCATGTCACCGAAAAGATCTCGATGCAGCGCATTCCAATCACCGGGGCCGTAGCGCAGCATGATCTGGGCCGAGCGGGTTTGACCGGCACGATGACAGAGCGCGATCCAGTCGTCGAGGCGGTCCGGCCAGGAACCGGGGCGGCCCAGCCGATCCGCCCACCGCCGCGCCACGGTGAGCAGGTTCGGGTAGAGCGCGGCTCGCAATCCGGCGACGATCGGCGGTAGTTCGTGGGTGAAGTACCGGTACTCGCCGGCCCCGAACCGGTGACGCGCCATCTCGATCGTGGATCGGAAGCGACTCCCGTCGTCGTAGAGAGCCGCCAGCGAACGACATTCGGCCGGGGTCAGCAGCGGGCCGGTCAGCGCACAGCCGTAGGTGTCCAGTTCGGTAGCCAGCTCCGGCCAGTCCTGTCCGGTCGCGCGCTCGACGAGATCCTCGGTGTCGCTCGGCGGCACACTCGCCACCGCCACCTCACGCGGCATGTTCGAGCTCCAGCAGCCGGCGTTTGCTGTCGAGTCCACCGGCGTATCCGGTGAGCCGGCCGTCCGCTCCGATGACGCGATGGCAGGGCCGCACGATAAGCACCGGATTCGCGCCGATCGCCCCGCCGACAGCACGCAGCGCGGCACGCGGTGCGCCGATCCGCGCGGCGATCTCCCCGTACGACGCGGTGTGGCCGTAGGGGATGTCGTCGAGCGCCTGCCATACCCGGCGGCGGAATTCACTGCCCTCGACCACGTACTCGAGTTCGAATTGTGTGCGCCGGCCCGCGAAGTAGTCGTCGAGCTGGTCGATCACTGTCGCGAACGCGTCCCGGTCCGCCACCCATTCCTGCTGTACCGCAACCGATTTCCCACCCGCGATCGATACCGACCGAAGTACGATACCCGCCCGCCCCACCTCACCGACGAGCATCAATTCGCCGAGCGGACTCGCTGTCGTCGTATAGACGGTCATTTCTGCTCCTCTGTTATGCGGGACACCCGCACCCGGTCGCAACAACGACCAGCTGCGCAATTGTCGGTCGTCGCTGCTCCTCTGTTATGCGGGACACCCGCACCCGGTCGCAACAACGACCAGCTGCGCAATTGTCGGTCGTCGCTGCTCCTGTTATGCGGGACACCCGCACCCGTTCGATCCGTACGCTCACCAATCTTCCGCAGCCGTGAGCCATGTACCGGCGGAAAACAGACATCGCATCCCGGTGGAGCTACCGGTGGCCCGGGAATGAATCGGTGGCCCCGGGCGTCTGACCCGGCATGCGACTTCCCGATTTCGCGCGCGAGTTCATCGGCGCCGGCGCGAACGCCACCTTGGTCACCCTCAATGCCGACGGCAGCCCGCAGATCTCCGTGGTCTGGGTGGCCCTGCGGTCGACCCCGGAGGGTGACGAACTGGTCAGCGCCCATCTCGGCGAATACCTGAAGGTGCGCAATGTGCGCCGGGACGCGCGGGTGGCGCTGACCATCGTGTCGGATGAGCCGAGCGAGTTCATGCGGCCGTACCTGTCGGTCACGGGAACGGCGCGGATCGCCGAGGGCGGAGCGCCGGAGCTGCTGCGCGAACTGGCCGCCGTTCTGGGCGGACCCGGTCTCGAGTTCCCGCCCACGGACGCTCCGCCGGGCGTGCTGACCCGCATCCGGATCGACAAGATCGGCGGAATCGGGCCGTGGATCCAGTGATTCGCGGCGCTCAGGCGTTCGAGAGCACCGCCGAGCGCCGCACCGGCCGCAAGGTCTTGTCCAGATTCGTGCGCATGGTCGTGGCGGAGTCGAGCAGATAGTTCTGGCGCACCTTCCACGGATGGCGATCGCCCTGGCGCGGGAAGTCGTCGATGGACCGCTGGATATATCCGGAGGCGAGGTCGAGCAGCGGATGTTCGGCCAGATCTCCCTGCGGCTCCGGCACCACGGCGTCGTAGCCGCGGCGATCGGCGTGCGCGATCACCTTGCACACCAGTCGCGAGGTCAGATCGGCGCGCAATGTCCACGATGCGTTGGTGTAGCCGATGCACACGGCGAAGTTCGGGACGCCGGTGAGCATGGTGCCCTGCCACACGAAGCGGTCGGACAGCTTCACCGGTTCACCGTCGACCTCCAGCGAAATACCGCCGAAGGCAAGCAGTTTCAGGCCGGTAGCCGAGACCACGATATCGGCCGGAAGTACCTTGCCCGACCGCAACCGGATACCTTCGGGCACGAAGGCGTCGATGTGATCGGTGACCACCTCGGCCTTGCCCTTGCGCATCGACTTGAAGAAATCGGCGTCGGGCACCGCGCACAGCCGCTGATCCCAGGGGTTGTAGTCCGGGGTGAAATGCTCGGCGACCAGCTTCTCGTCCTTGAGGATTCGGGTGGTGAGCCCGGTGAGCAGTTTGCGGGCGGCCTGCGGACGCCGCCGGCAGTACTGGTAGAAGCCGACATTGAACAAAATGTTCTTGGTGCGAATCACCCTGTGCGCCAAGCCCGCCGGCAAAAGTTCACGGATCTTGTCGGCCTGTTTGTCGCGCCCGGGCACCGCGGAGATCCAGGTGGGTGATCGCTGCAGCATGGTGACCAGTTCGGCCTGTTCGGCCATGGCCGGGACCAGCGTGACGGCGGTCGCGCCGCTGCCGATCACCACGACCTTCTTACCGGCGTAATCGAGATCCTCCGGCCAGAACTGCGGATGCACCATCGTGCCGGCGAAGGTTTCCACGCCGGGGAATTCGGGCGAATGCCCCTGGTCGTAGTCGTAGTACCCGGAGCAGGAGTACAGGAAGCGGCACCGCAGCGCGCGCGTCTCACCGCCCTGACTCAGCGTCAGCGTCCAGCGGGCGTCCGCGCTGGACCATTGCGCCGCAACCACTTTGGTGCTGAAACGAATGTGCTCATCGATCCCGTGACGCCGCGCGGTCTCGGTGATGTATCGCAGAATCGAGGGGCCGTCGGCGATGGATTTGGCATCGCGCCACGGCTCGAAGGGATAGCCGAGGGTGAACATGTCCGAATCCGAGCGGATACCCGGATAACGGAACAGATCCCAGGTGCCGCCCAGCGCCTCGCGCGCCTCGAGAATCGCGTACGAGGTACCGGGCAGCTCGCTCTGCACCCGATATCCGGCGCCGATTCCGGACAGGCCGGCGCCCACGATGACGACATCGACATATTCACCAGCTGCGGTCATGGTTCCAGTGTGCTGGCTACTCCCCCGGCATTCTTGACTTTGCGCGACAACTATTTGATCCTGGACGACATGTCGGTGATCCGGTCGGCCGGTTTGCGGGGATTCCGCGCGACAGTGGCGGAACTGGGCGGAAACGCGGAGGAGTACGCCGTGGCCGCCGGGTTGCCGATCGCGGCCCTGGACGCCGACGACCTGCTGGTCTCCGATCAGGCGATGGCGCTGGTACTGGAGATCGCGGCCGACCGGCTGGACCGCCCGGATCTGGGGCTGCGCATCGCCACCCGGCAGGATCTGGGCATGCTGGGCCCACTGGCATTGGCGATCCGGAGCTCACCGACGCTGGCCGACGCGCTCGAGTGCACCTCGCGCTATCTGTTCGTCCACGCACGCTCGTTGCGGCTGAGCATCGAGCCCGACCCGTACGACGATCGCCTGGTGACCGCGGTGAACTACGGCGTGCAGCCGGGTCTGCCGACCCTGGTACAGGGCACCGATCTCGGACTGGGATTTCTGCATCGGACGCTGATCCGGCTGATCGACGGGCCCTACGGGCTGCGTTCGGTGGAACTCCCCTATCGGCCGCCCGCGGCGCGTGCGGTCTACGAGGAATTCTTCGGCGCCCCCGTCCGATTCGAGCGCCCGGCCGCGATGCTGCGGGTGCCGAGCAGTCTCACCGGCCGGTCCATCGCCGGCGGCGACGAGAATCTGCGCCGACTGGCGGTGGCATTCCTGGCCGAACAGGCCGGTGACGCCGGCACGGAGACGGAGCCGCGGGTGCGGGCGGCGGTGCAGCAGTTGCTCGGTACCGCCACGCCCGAAATAGACTCGGTGGCAAGACTTCTGACCGTCCATCCACGCACTCTGCAACGGCGGCTGGCCGCCGAGCATACCAGCTTCGCCGCTATCGTCGAGGATGTGCGGCGCAGCGAGGCACGCCGGTACCTGACCACCACCGATCTGCCGATGAGCCAGATCGCCTCGCTGCTCGGCCTGTCTGAACAGGCCACCCTCACCCGCTGCGCGCGCCGCTGGTGGAACACCACGCCCACGGCGCTGCGCCGCGACCACACCCGGCACTGACGGCGTGCATTCAGTTGTGGGTCAGGCTCGGATCCCAGCGGCTGGAAACGAGTGTGAAGCCCTGGATCGAGCCCAGCGGAATCACCGCTTCGTAGTTGCGCTGATATCCGGTGCTCGCGATGCGCCAGCGGCCGTCGGATTCACGGCGGTAGGTATCGCGGTAGTAGGCCGCACCGCGAATCATGACGCCGTGGTCGGGAACGATGACCGTGTCCTCCAGGCACCAGCTACCGGAGGCGGTGTCGCCGTCGACCTCGATCTCGGGATGACTGCAGACGTGCGAGGTGATCATGGTCCCGGTCATCGCACCGCTGAGATAGCCGACGATGGCCTCGCGACCGGCGAACTGCAGTGGTTGCCCACCCGAGGGCGATCCGTAATCGGCGACCGCGTCCGCGGTGAGAGTGTCGGCGAACTCCTCCCATTCGCGCATATCCAAGGTGCGCAGATAACGGTATTTCAACGCACGAATCTCTTCCATCGCAACGAGATCCATCGCAGCCTCCTCCTGGGTATAGGTTCGCCAGCACAATAGAACACGTTTCTGTTTCGGTCCCGGCTTTCGCCGTTCACCGGGACCGCGGACCGGAATCAGGCGTGCGTGCCACCGTCGATGCGGATCTCGGTGCCGGTGATGAAGGCGCCGTCATCGGAGGCCAGCATCGCCACCACACCGGCGACGGTGTCGGGCGAGGCGAAACCCTTGCCCAGCAGCGGCATCAACTTCATGAGCAGGTTGTAGTCGGCGTCCTCAGGCAGGCCCGGGCCGCGGCCGTCGGTCATATCGCTGGAGATGGACCCCGGCGCCACCGCCACCGCGCGCAGGCCCTGCTTGGCGTACTCCGAGGCCAGAGCGTGCGTCATCGACATGATGCCCCCCTTGGACGCGGCGTAGGCGGCCATGTACGGATGCGCGAAGTAGGTCGAGGTGGAGGCGAAGTTCACGATGACACCGTGGCCGCTGTCCAGCAGGGCCGGCAACGATTCGCGGACCATGAGGAAGGTGCCGGTGAGATTGGTGGTGATGATGCGGTTCCAGTCCGCCAGCGGCATCTCGTGGGTGTGCGCCGAACGCAGGATGCCGGCGGCGTTGACCAGGGCGTCCAGACCACCCAGGGTCTCGAGGGCCGAACCCACGCCCGCGCGCACCGAGTCCTCGTCGGAAATATCGATCACGGCGGTGGTCAGCCGGTCGGCGTACCCCTGCTCCGCGGCCTGCTTCGCGGTTTCGGCCAGCCCCGCCTCGCTCACATCGGCACCCACCACGGTGCCGCCCTCGGACAGGATGCGGTGCACGGTCGCGCGGCCGATGCCGGATCCGGCACCGGTGATCAGCACACGGCGGTCGGTGAAACGCTCCATTGCGAAACTCTCCTCGATTCGATTTCCGATATTCAATTGACACGCTACGCCCAGTTGGCACGTCGTGCCACTATGGCAATTTGCACATACACTGGTGGGCAGGAGGTGAGGCGATGACCGTCTCGAAGGCCGCCCGGCTCGGCACACCGCGCCCGAATCTGGCGCAGCGGCGCAAGACGGCGACCCGAACGGAGATCGCGCATACCGCGGCCCGGCTGTTCGCCGAGTACGGCACCACGGCGGTCACCGCGGAACAGATCGCCGCCGAGGCGGGTGTCGGCCTTCGCACCTTCTATCGCTACTGCCGCACCAAAGAGGATGCCGTCGAACCGATGCTCTCGACCGGTGCGTCTCGGTGGCTGGACATTCTCGCCACCGGCCGCCATCGATTGCCTACCATCGCGGAGTTCGAGGCCGCGGCGATCCGCGCGCTGAACGTGGTCGATCACGACGAACTCGACGTCACCCGCGGACTACTGCGCGCGATGGCCGACGATCCGGCACTGCGCGCGGTGTGGTTCCGGGCCAACCTCGCCGGCGAACACGCCCTGCTGGAACTTCTGACCGAATGGGCGCCGGAGACCGATCCGCTGCGCCTGCGCGCCCTGGCCGCCGCGGCCGCGGGTGCGATCCGGGTGGGCCTCGAGCAGTGGGCGGCGGATCGGACGATCGCGAGTCCGGTGGATCTGGTGGTGCGGTGTATGCGCGAACTCACCGCGGGCGTCTTCGCGGCCACCGAAGTAGACTCGGCGCCGGGGACGACATAGCCTGCAGCACAGCAGTGTTCCGCCGCGTCGGCGGCGGTGCGGATGTCGAGTACGGGGGTTTCATGAGCACACAATGGTGCGTATTGATCGAGGAGCAGACCGGCGGCAAGGACTACCGGCAGTGGGAGCTGACCGCCGTCCAGAACTCGGGCGGCGACCGGTCCGCCGCCGCGGCCGTCGCCGACACGCTCTCGCGGACCTACAAGCCGCGCCATCCGCTCAATCCGCGCGGCCGCACCCGCTACCGCACCTCCGACGGCTGGCTGGTCACAGTCGAGGGCATGATGAGCGAGTTCCACTTCCGGCTCACTCTTGCCGAACGCATGCCGAATTGACGACTCCGGCGCTCGGCCCGGCTGCGCCGTCGCGGTTTTCCGCAGCGCCTCAGCTCTTCCCCGCTTTCGCACCACCGGACTTCTTCGCGGCTTTGGCGCCCGCCTTCCCGTTGGCCTTGCGGACCGGCGGGCCTGCCGCCCGGGGGGTGAGGTTACCGGGCGGCATCAAGGCCGAAACTCAGATCGGCGGAAGTGCCGCGGACGCAACCGTTTCCAGCGGCCCCAGCCGCCGGTGCACCACATATTGCTGCACGAAGGTCCAGGTGTTACTGGTCGCGAAGTACACCAGGATTCCGATCGGCATCACGAGACCGGCGACCAGAGTGCCCAGCGGGAACATCCACATCGTCATCGCGTTGATGAGCCGGGCCTGCGCCGTGGTGTCCGCCTGCCGGGCAATCGAGGCGCGAGCGGTGCAGTGGGTGGCGATCGCGGCGATCAGCATCAGTGGGATCGCGACCACCGCCACCGCGGCGAAGGACCCCGAGGACGCGGCAAGGGTGGCCGACAATGGCGCCTCGAACACCTTGGCGTGCAGGAACGACTGCACGAGGTCCGGGGAGAACACGTAGTTCGCGGTGGCCGCGTTCTGTTCCGGGGTGAGGGAATTCGAACCACCGAGGAACGGCACGTGCGTGGCCGCGCCGGTGCGGTCGAATGAGCGCAGTACGTGATAGAGCCCAAGAAACATCAGGGTCTGCGCGAACACCGGAAGACATCCGCTGAGCACACTGAAATTGTGCTGCTGCTGCAGTTTCCGGGTTTCGGCGGCCAGCCGTTCGCGGTCGTCACCACATTCGTCCCGCAACCGGCGGATCTCCGGTTGCAGCACCGCCATGGTGCGGGAGAAACGAACCTGGGCCAGAAACGGCCGGTACAGCGCCAGCCGCAGCGTCACGACCAGCATGACGATGGCCAGCGTCCACGACAGTCCGGCGGTACCGAACAGCGTCGCGAATCCGGTGTGCCAGAGCCAGAGCACGGCGGAGACGGGGTAGTAAACGAAATCGAGCATGGGAGATCACCTCACTACGAGGCACCCGTAACGGATACGGGCGAGTGAACAGGGCAGCCGGATGGCTGAACGCGCCCGGGCGCGTTCAGCTCGGCAGTCCCGGCGCCCTGGGCCGTGGCCGGCCCGCCGCATCCGGATTGCTCTGTCGCAGAAAAGATCCCCGTCGGCGCTGCTGTGCCGATACCGGTGGCCCGCTGTGAACCGTGGTGGGCAGCAACCGCATCCGGCCCGAGTACGCGGCCACCACGGCCAGCGCCACAATGGCCGCGGCACCCACCGCGAGCAGCGAATTGGGTTCGCCCGCAGGCACGACCGTGACGGCGATCATGGACAGCGCCAGCGCGCACAGCACCGGCCCCATCGCTCGAATCCGCGTCACCATGACGATCAGGCTACCGAATCGATACCGCCGGTCGCGTGTCCGCGCGTCGTGTCCATCGCGGCGGATCCCGGATCCCCCATGGGCAAACCGACTATAACGCCCACAGCAAACCAAGCGCTTGCTAGCCTCGGTGAGATGATCTCGACGATCGTCTGGGGCACCGGCAATGTCGGCCGGGCCGCCATTCGCGCGGTGCACGCACATCCCGGACTGATACTGACCGGCGTGCTGGTCCACAACCCGGACAAGGTCGGCCGCGATGCGGGCCCGCTGGCCGGACTCGACCACGATCTGGGTGTCGTGGCGACCGCCGATATCGACGAGTTACTGCGCACCCGGCCGCAAGCCGTCGTCTACGCCGCCTCCGGCGACATCCGGCCCGCCGATGCCCTGCGCGATATCGTCACCGCGATCCGGGCCGGCGCCGTCGTCGTGACACCCGCGCTCTACGCGCTCTACGATCCGCGCAGCGCACCGGCGGAACTGCGTGACCCGGTCACGGCCGCGATCGCCGAGGGTGGCGGCTCCCTGTTCGTCTCCGGTATCGATCCCGGGTGGGGTAACGACGTGCTGCCGCTGCTGCTCAGCGGGCTCGGCGGAACCATCGAGTCGATCCGGTGCCAGGAGATCTTCGACTACTCCACCTACGATCAGCCCGATTCGGTCCGCTATCTGGTCGGGATGGGGCAGCCGATGGACTACGTACCGCCGATGACCGCGCCCGGAGTGCCGACCATGGTGTGGGGTGGCCAGCTCCGGCTGCTGGCGCGCGGACTCGGCGTGGAAATCGACGACATCCGCGAGACATTGGACCGCCGGGCGCTGGACGCCACGGTGAGCACCGCGTCGATGGGCGAATTCGGCGCGGGAACCCAGGGCGCGGTGCGCTTCGAGGTCCAGGGCATCGTCGGCGGAAAGCCCCGCCTGGTCATCGAGCACATCACCCGGATCCATGCCGACTGCGCGCCGGACTGGCCGCTGCCCCCGGACGGCGCGGGCGCGCATCGGGTCGTCATCGAGGGCGATCCGCGGCTCGAGGTCACCGTGGAAGCCGAGACCGAGGGCGGCAATCGCGCGGCGGGTGGCAACGCGACGGCCGTGGCCCGGTTGGTCAACGCCATCGAATGGCTGGTGGCCGCCGACCCCGGCCTCTACGACGCACTCGACGTCCCGCTGACCCCCGCGTCCGGCAGGTTCGCCAACCGACTCGTGAAAAGGACATCTCAATGAATATCGATATCCCCGAGGGCAAGGACCCGATCTCCTATGTGTGGGGCGAGATGGTTCCCGGCATCGGGATCGCGGCCTCGAAGTTCTCCCTGGCGGTGTATTCCGACACCACCCTCGGTCTGCGCGAATTCGAGGCGGCGCGACTGCGTATCGCCCAGATCAACGGCTGCCTGTTCTGCCAGGATTACCGAACCGACCGTGACGGGCAGAAGGTCGAGATCGGATTCGATCAGGCGGTGACCGATTGGCGCACCACCGACGCCTTCGACGACCGGACGCGGCTGGCGGCCGAATACGCCGAGCGCTACGCCGTCGACCATCACAATCTCGACGAGGCGTTCTGGGCACGTATGACCGAGCACTACACCCAGGCCGAAATCGTGGAGCTGAGTATGTGTATCGGGTCCTGGCTGGCGTTCGGCCGCCTCAACCATGTGCTGGGGCTCGACACGGTCTGCGTGCTGCCGGGCCACTGATCCGGAGTCACTGCTTGGGCAGTGCTCCGGCCATCCCGCCCACGTCGGTGACCTTCCAGCCGCTGCCGGGATCTACGTCGACGGTGTAGGTGACGGTGGTCTGCGCGCCCTGCGGATTCTGGGCGCTGGTGGAGTTGACGTTGAGGAAGACGTCGACCTTGTAGACACCGTTGCCGGTGCTCATGAGTTTCGCCGTGATCGGGGTCGCCGAGGAGGTCCACTTCAGCGGGACCAGGATCTCCTGCAACTTCGGCGCGGTGGCATCGAACTTGCCGGCCAGCTGCGGCGAGGTGTTCGCCTTCAACTTGGCCACCCAGGCGTTGGCGTCGCGGTAGTCGATATTCGAGGCGCCGACCGCGTAGTCGGTGGCAACCTGTTCGGCGTGCTGCTGCGCCGCCGCGCGATCGTCGCGATCGCTCAGATCACCGCGGGCGGACAACCACAGCGACGCGAAGACCGCGGCGAGCGCGATCAGCGCCACCGCGGCAGCAGCGCCGAGCACGGTCGACAGCCGAATCGACAGTGTGCGAGGGGCTTTCGCCGCTGGGGGCGACTCCGCCACGGTCGTCGACACGGCGGTGTCGGCCGGTGTCGTGGCGGCGGGCGTGGAGGACTCGGCCTCCGCGTCGACCGCCCGCTTCGGTTCGGTGCCGGTGTCATTCGACATGGCGTCCTCCTGATCGGTTGTACTACTTGACATTGATCCGCACCCGCACTGTTCCGTCGGTGCCCACATCGTCGAGGGCCTGTGCGATCAAACTGGAGATATCGATGCGCGGCGCCGCGTCGGCGGCCGCGTCGGCCAGCGGCGCCAGCGCCGGGGCCAGCGATTGCAGTTCCGGGCCCAGCGCCGCGAGCCGATCGGTCAGCTTCGCCAGGAACGGCGCCAGACCGTTTCCATCGGTGTAGCTGCCGGCCGGGCGCGCATCGACCATCCGGCCCACGGCGGCGACCAGATCGTCGAGGGCGTGGGTGAACCGAACGAATTCCGGTGCGGCCGCACTGGTCGCGGGTCCGGCCCAGTCGATATCCGCGGCCGTGGCCTGAAAGCTGTTGAGCAGATCCGCGATCCGCGGGCTGCGGCTCATGATCGCCGCCGCCAGCAGATCCCCGGACCGGGTGAGATTCGGGATGGCGGCGTCGGTTCCGTTCAGCGCGGTGCCGGCGGTCGCGACCAGGGATCCCACCACATCCGGATCGACCTGATTCATGGTTGCGGTGACCAGCCGCGCGACATCGGGAATCGACAGCGGCATAAGCACTTTCGATGTTTCCAGACGTTGGCCGTCGTGCAGGTACGGCCCGTTGCCGGTGGCCGGGCGGAACTCGACATAGGGCTCACCGAGGGCGGAGAGATGTTCGATGGTCACCGAACTGTCGGTGGGTACCCGCTTGTCGGCGGCCAGTCGCATCCCGACCTCCACACCGGCGGCGGTATGCCGCACGGCCGTCACCCGGCCGACCTCGAGGCCGGTGAGCAGTACCGGTGAGCCGACGCCCAGCCCACCGGAGTCGGTGAGCACCATGGTGGTTCGGGTGAAGTCGGCGAACGGATCGGCCCGGACCACACCGAAGGTCAGATAGCTCGCTCCCGCCACGGTGATCGCGACGATGCCACCGAGCGAGGTCAGTGTTCCCCACTTCATCGCACGACTCCGATCATCCGCAGCGTCGCCAGGATTCGATCGGTCTGCTGATCGGGTGGCATATCGGGAGCAGCGTCCGCACGCACGCCGACGACATTCACTGTCGCGCCGTGCTCGACGAACGGAATCACCTTGTCCCGCAGCAGTGCCACGAGCGCGGACAGATTCGACGGGCGGCTCAGATCCACCGGACCCGCCGACAGCAGCAGGGGCGAGAATGCCTGTACCGCACCGCTCGCGCCGCTCAGTACCGGGCCGAGCCAGCTCAGCGAGGTACCGACGGGTCCGAGGCCGCCGAAGATCTTCGTCACGCCGATGACGGAGTCGGTGATGCCGTTCACCTGATCCACCGAGGTGCTGCTGAGAATATCGTCGAGTTCGGGCCGGATATCGTGCAGTACTCGCGCATTGGTGCCCAGGCCGTCGAGCAGTGCGTCGACCCGATCGAGATTGTTCGCCAGATCCGCGGCGTCGGCCGCCATGGTGTGCGAGATGCGGGCCGTCTGTGCCGGATCCTGAGGCAAGGTGTGGTTGATCTGCTCGATGACGTCCTGCAGCTGGGTGACCGCGCCGCCCTGCGTGAAGGCGGCCACCAGTGCCATCGTGTCCTCCAGCTGCACAGGCGGTTTCGACTGCGTCACCGGGATCGTGGAGCCGTCGTGCAGCAGCGTGCCGAAGCCGTTCGACGGGGTGGTCAGTGCCACATGGATATCGCCGAGCACCGTGTTCTGCCGCAGTTCGGCGACCGTGGAGGCCGGCAGTTTCGCCGACTTCGAGATCTCGGCGTCCACGGCGACGTAACCGCCGCGATCACCGGCCGGATTCACCACCGTCACCCCGGAAACCGTGCCCACCTGGGCGCCGTTGGCCATGATCTTGGCGCGTGCCGGCAGGTTCAGCACATTCGAGAACTCGATGCGCACGTGGTAGGTCGGCCCCGAAACTGTGGTTCCGGGCACCGGTACCGAGGACGGATCGAACGCACATCCGGCGGCCGACAGCGCCACCATACCGGCCGCGAATGCCGCGGCGAGACTCCGAATCCTCATCGCGCACCTGCCAATCCGAATACCAGGGCCGCCATGTCCACCTGCACCAGACCGCTGCCGGGGGTGCAGCGGCCGGGTGCGAGCGCGTCGATCGCGGCGCAGACCTGATCGGCGTGCTCCTGTGGAATCGCCGCCTTCGGCGGTGCGTAGCCGATACCCGAGGCCCCCGCTGTCTGCACGGCTTGGGCGAGAACCGGTGTCAGCGCGACCATCTGGGTCAGCGAGCCCACGTTGGCCCGCAGGAACTTCACCAGCGGCACGGTGTCGTCGAGAGCGCGCATGATCGGATCGCCGAACAGGGTGGTGATGTCGTTGAGCATGGGCAGGACCCGGCCGAGACCGTCGAACAGTGCCGCGCCGGGTTGCAGCAGATCCTCGGTGGCTTGGCTCAGTACCGGACCCAGGCGGGTCAGCATGGTCTCCAGCTCGCCCCAGTGCGCCCGCACATCCTTGGAGACCGAGGCGAACGCGTCGAAAACTCCCGCCAGATGGGCGATATCGGCATCCGGTGCGGACATGGCGGCACTGAGCTTGCCGATCAGCGCGTTGATCTGCGGGCCGGTTCCGGCGGTGGCGTTGTCGAGTGAGGTCAGGCCACGGGCCAGCGCGTCGGGATGAGCGGCATCGGGACCCCGGATCTCCGCCGACAACTGCGCGAGCGCGTTCAACGTCTCGGTAATGCTCTTGGGCGTCAGGGTTTTGGTGAGACAACGGGTGTGATCCCAGTGCCCGGTGTCCTTGCCGCCGGAGACCACGGCGAGCTCACGCGCGGCGACGATACTGTCCGACAGTGTCGTGGCGCCCGCATCGGCGAGCAGCGGATGATCGGCGTCGACCGCGAACTCGACCTTCACCGCATTGCCCTGAGACGCAATGGATGTCACCTTGCCCACGTCGATCCCGCGCATGGTGACCTGATTACCGGGATACAGTCCGACACTGTCGGGCATGATCGCGCAGTAGGCCGTCGTGTCCTTCATCGGCCGAAAGGCGGCGAGATAGCCGACCACGGCGACAACGACGACAGCCACCACACCGGCGATCGACATGAATGCCCGCGATCCGAGCAGCCTGTGCAGCATCAGCAGTCCTTCCCGGGCACCGGAATACACAGCCGCGCGGCGGGCGCGGTGACGGTCTGTCCCGACTGATCCACCGTGACCTCACCGTCGGTTCCGCTGAGCTGAGCGAACTTCGACCGCAGACTCTGCGCCGAGCCGATGACCGGCTCGAGCTGCCCGCCGAGCTTCTCCAGCCGCGGCAGGGCATCGCTGAGCTGTCGAAGCTTCGGCTTCAGCGCCGAGTCGTAGGTCGGCGCGAGGGCCGCGACCCGCTCGATCACAGCCCGCAGCAGCCGCACGCCCTCACGCAATTCGGCACGCTTGTCGACCAGCAGGGTCTCCATCTGGTTGACATTGACCATCAACCGCCCCAGATCGTGTTTGGCGCCGTCGTACATCGTCACGTATTCGTCGGCGACGGCGATCGCGTTGCTCACCTGGGTGCGTTGCCGATTCAGGGCGTCGACATAGGTGCCCAGCGTGTTCAGGGTGGTGCGCAGGGCATCGGGTGCGGCATTGATCGAGGAATCCAGCGCCGCGAGATTTCGGCGCAGGGTGTCGCCGTCGATCTGATTCAGCGGTTGCGCCGCATCCTGGAAGGTCTGCACCAGACTGTAGGGCAGATGCACCCGGTCCATCGGGATCGCATTGTCGCCCAACGGGTTACGGCCGGACGGGAAGAGGGCCACGTAGTTGCCGCCGATGATGGTGAGCATCCGGATATCGAGCGAGGACCCGTCGCCCACGAATACCTTCGAATCGACGGTGAATCGCATCCGCACCCGATCGGGGCGCAGATCCAGCGAATCGACCTTCCCGACCGGTATCCCGGCTACCCGGATGTCGTCGCCGACCTTCACCGACTGGGCTTCCGAGAGGTCGGCGGCGTAGGTCTTCTTGCCGAACGGCACCACGTACAGGATTCCGGCGGCCGCCGCGCAGATCACGACCAGCGCCACACCCACGATGCCCATGCGGATCTCGCGGCGGCGCTTACCGGCTTCATCGGCGACCCGTCGCTCACGGCCGCGCAGCGGGTTCAGCCGTTGCATACCGCCACCTGCTGTCCGGCGACCATGATCCGCAGTACCTGCGGCAGTTCGGCATTTCCCTTGGAGCACTGCGGTTTCCAGCCCGCGACCGACTTGGGGGTCGCGGCGTCCAGTCCGCCCAGCAGTGCCGGCAGTTTGCCGAAGACATCCACCGCCTGTTGCGGATCGGGGAACAGCCGGCGGATGAGGGCATCGACATCGGTGCCCGATCGCATGCCGAGCGCGTCGAACAGGCTGTCCAGCGGTCCCAGTACCGACGGCGCCGCCATGGCGAACTGGGCCAGTCCGCCGATATTGGTCTGCAACGCCTGGAAGATATCGGTCAGCCGGGCCAGTAACGGCACCAGGTAGTGCACGCGGCCACCGACCCGGTCGGACAGATCGGACATGTTGTGGATCAGCGTTCCGATCACCTGTTGCCGGTTGTCCACGTACGAGGCCAACCGGCCGATCGCGGCCAGGACGGGTTCGACCTGGGTGCCGTCCCCTTCGATCAGCGCGACCATACTGGCGCTGAACTGGTTGATGGCCTCCGGGGAAATGGTGGCCAGCACCGGTTTCAGGCCGTTGAACATGCTTGTCACATCGAACGAGGGCACGGTGTGGTCGATGCCGACGGTATGCCCGCCCGGCAGCCGGGTCCCGGATTTCGGTTCCTGCTGCAGATCGATATAGCGCTGGCCGGTCAGGTTCTGATAGCGGATGGCGAGGTGGGAGTTGTCGTAGATCGGCGCATTCGTCTTCAGCGACAACCGGACACGCGCCAGCGCACCGTCGAGCGAAATGCCGTCGACCTTGCCGACCTGGACGCCGAACTGACGCACATCGTCGCCGACCTTGAGCCCGTTGACATCGGTGAACAGCGCCTGATGTGTGTCGGTATCGCCGGACACCGGCCGCTTGATGGCGGTGAACACCACCGACAGCACGACGATCATCACCACCGCGAACAGTCCCAGCCGCCAGGCGGCGGCACCCACCTTCATCGGAGTTCTCCCAGCAGCGGGGCCAGCACAGGCACCCCGCGCACATCGATTTCGGTGTCGAGCACCGGGCCGTCCGGAGTGTCGTGCAGACCGTCGCGCAATCGGCGCAGCAACTCGGTCAGGTCGGCGCCGGATTGCTGCGGACGGGGCACCATCTGGGCGAGCACGGCGAGCACCGGAGCCAGAGCATCTGTGCTGCCGGATGATTCGCCGCCCGCTCGATTGCCCAGACCCGCCAGTGCGGGAAGTACGGAATCGGTGAGCGCGGCGGTTCCGGCCTCGTAGGAATCCCGATTGTCCTGCAGCCGTGGGATATTGCGGATCAGGTCGAGTACCTGGATGGTCGCTCCGGCGAAACGGCCGCCGCCGTCGAAGGCGGGGCCCAGCCGTCCCACGAGTTCGGAGCTGGGCATCGTCTGATTGTCGGTGATGGTCTGGGCCACCGAGATCAATGCCTGCACCAACGGCGTGAATCCCCGCACATCACCGGCCACCTGCGAGATCACGGTCGCCATCTGCGGCGTGAGCAGCGCATTACCGGTCCGCGACAGCCCGCGCAGCAGCCCGCCCATGGTGGCGTCGTAGACCGCGTCGGAGCGCGACCCGGTCAGTTCGATGGTGCTGTCCGCGCGCAGCGGCGCGCCACCGGAACCGGGCCGCAACTCGATCTCGCTGATGCCGAACAGATTCGCCGGCGCGTAGTCCACGTGCAGGCTGTCGTCGATTCCGTGCAGCTGGGAGCGGTCCAGCCGCAAGGAGATTCGCTGCGTCCCGCCATCGGCCGGCGCGATCTCTTCGACCTTGCCGACCTGCACACCGTCCACTCGCACCGGCGTACCGGTCAGCACACCGTCACCGATCTGCTCGGTGTGCAATGCGATGCGCAGGCCGTCGTCGGTGCGCAGCCCGCGATAGGCCATGGTGGCGATCACCACGACGGCCACGAGCGCGCACGCGACGGCGCCGACGAGCAGTGAACGCCGCCTGTCCACCGCCACACCGGGCATTCCGTAATTCGGCACCGCGCTACCCCGTGAATTCGATCGTCGCGTTGAAACCCCACAGCATCAGCGTCAGCACCATGTCGATGGCCACGATCGCCACCGACGAGGCCCGCACCGCGCGCCCCGACGCGATACCGACGCCCTCGGGGCCGCCGGTCGCGAAGAAGCCGTAGTAGCTGTGGATCAGGATCACGACGGTCGCGAAGATCGCCACCTTGATCACCGCGGCGATCACGTCGAATCCGGATACGAACTGGAAGAAGTAGTGGTCGTACACTCCCGCCGACTGGCCGTGAACCAGGGTGATGAGCCCGCGACAGGCCAGATAGGACAGGATCAGCCCGATCAGGAAGGTCGGCACGATCGAGATGGCGCCCGCGATGACCCGGGTGGTCACCACGAACGGTACCGAACGCAGGCCGAGCGCCTCGATCGCATTGATCTCCTCCGAGATCCGCATCGATCCGATCTCGGCGGTCATCCGGCAGCCCGCCTGCGCCGCGAATCCGATGGCAGCCACGATCGGCGCGAGTTCGCGAGTGGTGGCGTAGGCCGAGACGATGCCCGTCACCGGGCCCATGCCCAGCATGTTCAGCATGGTGAACGACTCGACGGCCACCGACGCGCCCATCACGAGACCGAGCACGATCATCATCGGCACGGTCCCGCCGCCGACGATCACCGAGCCGCGTCCCCAAGTCATATCCGAGATGACGCGCAGGGTCTCGTCGCGATATCGCTCGAGCGTCAGCGGAATCGACGACAGCACCTGCCAGACGAAGGCCAGTACGAAGCCCAGCCCTTCGATTCGGGCGAAGATCAATCCGCGCCGCCGATAGAAGCGCGCGAAACGGCTGAGCCCCTTGGGCACGTAGGTGGATATCGCCACGTCAGACCAGCCTCGTCGGCAGGAACATCTCGACCACCTGGGTCACGCCCAGATTCACCACCGCGATCGACACCACCGACAGCACCACGGCCGCGTTCACCGCGTCGGCCACACCGCGTGGCCCGCCCTTGGCCTCGAGTCCGCGCTGGCAGGCAATTATCACCACGAGGAATCCGAACATCACCGCTTTCAGCAGCGAGACCCACACATCGGCGACGGTGGTGAAGGAACCGAAAGTGGCCCAATAACTTCCGGGCGTGACGTTCTGCCCGCCGACCGCGACCGCGTAACCGGCGACCACGCCGACGAAGATGATCAGGATGTTCAGCAGCGGCGCGACCAGGATCATCGCGACCAGCCTCGGTATCACCAGGCGGTGGATCGGCGAGATACCCATCGTGTTGAGGGCGTCGATCTCCTCTCGGATCGTGCGCGCGCCCAGATCGGCGGCGATCGCGGCCGCACCCGCGCCACCCAGTAGGAACCCAGTGGCCAGCGGGGCGCCCTGTTTGATCACCCCGAGCCCGCCGGTGGCGCCCAGCAGCGAGTCCGCGCCGAGAGTATGAATCAGGTTGCCGACCTGCACCGATACGATTACACCGAAGGGGATCGCGATCAGGACGGCGGGTATCGCGGTGACGGTCACCAGCCGCCACGCCTGCAGAATCGCTTCGCGCCACTGGAATTCGCGCCGGACGATATCGGAGGCCGTGCCACTCACCGATTCCCGGGCGATATCGACCGACCTGCCGAAGGTCCGCAGCGCGGACACGACGGTGTCCGAGAAATTCTTGCGAACGATACGAACAGCGGCCGCGCCCGAGGAAGCCCGGCTCACCGGAGCCATGGGTGGCGGGCTCGGTCCGGGCGGTGTGGCTCGAAATTCACAATCGTTCTCTCCGTGATCGGCGACACTGCCAAGACGAAGCTATCGGTTACAGCACGTAACAGTAAAGTCGATCACGATGTGAGGGTTACCGCTCCAGCGAACATCCGGCATTCTCGATAAATCCAGCTCATGTGCATGTTTTCTGAAGTGAACGACAGTTCTGAAACCTGTTATCAGCACAGATCAGCTACCACTATGACCCGCGTCACGTGGCGCGGGCTACATTAATCCACGAAACAGCACCGTGAGGAGCAGCAATCCCGCGAGCAACACCAGACCGAATCCGACGTCGCCAAGGCTCAGCGCCGAAACGAGCTACCACAGACCGGGTACCAACCGCCTGGTCCGGGCGCGATATTCCGTATAGGCGCGCCCCAGAGTTTCGATCATCGCCCGCTCCTCTACCTCGATCCGGCGCAAAAACGCCATGATGGGCACGACGATCACCAGCAGCAGCGAGATCCAGTTGCCAGCCGCGATACCGAACCCGATCGTGAGTAGCAGAACTCCACTGTAGGACGGGTGCCGCACCCAGCGGTAGGGGCCGAGGTCGACCACGACCTGATCGGGATCGACCTCGACAGTGGTGCGAAATGCCGCACCCAGCGAGGCGATTGCCCAGATCCGCACCACCAGGCCGAGCAACATGAGCGCACCCCCGAGCACCTGCCAGACCATCAGGCCAAGACCGGCGAATCGCAGGTCGCTGTCCACAGGCAGAACGATCGACACCGCATTCGCCACGGCGATCGACAATGCGACGAGAACGACGATGACCGTGCGGGTTCCGCGATCGCGATCGGTGGACCCCTTGCTACGCAGCCGATCTCGTGACGCGAGGCCGATCTCGAAAGCCACCCATACCCATGTGACAACTATTGCCGCGTTCACCACGGCGCCTCCTGACAATCAGCGAAACGGCCTACTCGTCCGAATAAACCACCCGCCCGCCTCGGGCACATCCGGGATGTCCCGGAGCTCCACCCTGATTGGCGTCGCGGGCCACTCGGCCACGCCGGCCCCATCCTTGCGCGCTGAGATCGATGGCGGCGACCCGACCGGCCGAAACCTCGTTTGCAACATCAACATTCCCAAAGATGGGACTAGCTACATATTCGCCGTACGGTGCGATCGCAGAAGGTTCCGGGTTGTCCGCTGTGTCGGCGAGACAATATCGCGGGGTCTGTGACAACTTGTTTCCAAAGGGCGCTTCATGACCAACACATCGTCCGCCTTGTCGGCACCGACCCTCGGGTCGGCATTGACCGAGCTGGCCTCGCGCAAATCGGTACGCGACACCACAATCACCTTCCCGGATGGCGGGCGCGAGGGGCAGCGCCTGACCCTCTCCGAACTGGATGACGCATCGTCTCGCTTCGCGCACGGATTGCTACACAATGGGATCGGCAGTGGAGACATCGTCGGGATCGCCGCGCCGCCCTCCAGTGCGTTCCTCGTGGCGTGGTTCGGCATCCTGCGCGCGGGTGCGGTAGCAGCGGTACTCCCGATAATCGCCCCCGATCGCATCGACCAGGCTGTGCAGCTTCGTCACTTCGTCACCTCGTCGGAGATGCGGGCGGTGGTCGCAGCAGACGCGTACACAGCTGTCGCCCAGGAACTGCACCGGTTGACGCCGAGACTTCGCGTTCTCCCGACATCGTTGGCAGATCCGGACCACGGCCGACTACCACGGATCGATGCCGATGACCTGGCTGCCGTGCAGTACACCTCCGGCAGCACCACGGCTCCGAGGGGGGTGACACTGACCCACCGCAATATTCTCGCGGGTCTCACGGCCATCGCGAAGGGGGCGGACATGACCCGCGACGACGTATGGGTGCAATGGACGCCCCTATACCACGATATGGGCTTGTTCGGCATGTTGACCGGCCTGCTGAACGGCAGCCAGACGGTCGCGATGGCACCGCGCACATTCGTGCGCAGACCGGAGCGCTTTCTGGCCATGCTCGCCGAGATAGGCGGGACCCTCACCAGCGGACCGAATTTCAGCTACGACCTCATGCTCGAGGCGGCCGAGGCGAACAGGGCCCTGATCGAGGACCTCGATCTGTCTCGCTGGCGCCTCACCTTCAATGGTGGTGAAGTGATCTCACCGCACACGGTGACACGGTTCACCGAGACCTTCGCCGGACGTGGTGTCGCGCCGTCGGTGATGTATCCCGTCTACGGCATGGCGGAGGCGACGCTGGCGATCGCTTTTCCCACCGCGGGCTCTGCCCCGAAAACCGTATGGGTGGATCGTGATCGCCTGGCCGCGGACGGTGCGGTACAGCTGTCGTCATCCGATGATCCCGCGGCTACCGGTCTGGTACGCGTGGGCCGCCCGGTGCCCGGAATGCGTCTACGTGTCATGTACGACTCCGGGACCACCTGCGCCGAAAGGCAATTGGGCGAAATTCAGATTGCCGGTGACTCCGTCACGGCCGGATATCATCGAAATCCCGCTGCGACCGCCGAGCTCTTCGACGACGGCTGGCTGAAGACCGGAGACCTCGGCTTCTTCCTGAACGATGAGTTGTATGTCGGGGGCAGGCGCAAGGAAATGGTTATTGTGCACGGTCGCAACTACTTCCCGACCGACGCCGAATACATCGCCCGCCGCGTCCCGGGCGTATTCCGCGGTCACGCTGTCGCCTTCACCGATATTGATCGTCACCCAGCCGTCGGAGCGCGCGAATCAATGGGCGTGATAGTGGAGTCCGACGGCCCCACCAGCGTGCATGCCGACCTGGCCGAACGAGTCCGCAAACATCTGTGCACCGAACTCGATCTGGCCGCGGTGCACGTCCATGTCGTGCCGCCGGGGTCGTTGACCAGATCGACGAGTGGTAAATGGCAGCGCTTGGCGGCCGCGAATCGCATGGCACGACGGCAGGATTGAGGATCGAACAGTGGCCATCGAGATCACCGATATGGATAGAGCTGTCGCGACCGATCTGGAACCGATCGTGGCCGACAACTTACACCGGCACCTGGATGTGGGGCGCGAATGGTTTCCGCACCAATACATCCCCTGGAGCCAGGCCACGGACTTCGACGGACCGATGGGCGGTCGCGGGTGGGACGCGGAACAGAGCAGGCTGACCGAGCCGGTCCGAGCCGCCCTGGTGCTGAGTGTGCTCACCGAAGACAACCTCCCCAGCTATTACCACGTGATGGCACAAACCTACGGAGGTAGCGGGGCATGGTTGGAGTGGGTGCGCCGGTGGAGTGCGGAGGAAGCGCGCCATTCGACTGTGCTCCGCGATTACGTGCACACCACTCGCGCAGTGGATCCGATCGCGCTGGAACGCGCACGGATGCAGCAGATGTCGGCCGGATACGAGCAAGACCGGGACGGCGTTCTGCACATGATCGCGTATTCCACACTGCAGGAGTGGACGACCCGCGTCGTACACCGAAACACCGGGACCGTCAGTGGCGACGCGCTGTGCGAAGCCATGATGGCTCGACTCGCCATGGACGAGAACCTGCACATGATTTTCTTCCGAAATCTCCTCGAGAAGGCGTTGGAGCGCGATGCAGACTCGACGATGGTCGCGATCGCCGACGTGCTTGCCGATTTTCGGATGCCGGGCCACGCCGTGGAAGGCTTCTCGACTCTGGCGAAGCAGCTTTCCCTCGCCGGAATCTACAGCACCCGAGTGCATCACGAGACCGTGATCGCGCCGTTCGTCCGGTATCTCTCGCTGCTCGACCGTACCGATCTCGGGCCGACCGGCCGACACGCTCAGGACCGTATCGGTCGCTACGTCCGGCGGCTCGAGCTGACCTCCAAGCGCTTCCAACCCGAACAGCCGAGGATTATTCATGCCCCAGATCAGCTCCGACCGTGATTCCGAGCCCAATACCGCCGAAACCGTACGGCAACTCTTGGCACATGAATTGCGCACGCTCGTTGAATTCGACCAGGTGATTATCGATCTGCCGGAGATCGAGTCGGTGAAGTTCATGCGAATTATCACCCGAATCGAGGATCAGTTCGACATCACGCTGGACGATGAACAAGTGTTCGCCGCGGTCACGGTGGGCGACCTGGCCGATGTAGTCGAGGCCGCACGCGGGGGCTCCTCCGTCGATCGAGCGTAGGAGAACACATGCCGGTCACATCCGCCGCCGCCTCAGCGGTCGGCATCGCGGCAGCGGTCACCCTGTTGCCCGATCGTCGCGAAACCGCCCGCAGCTGCGGCCTTTCCGAATACGACACCGCTGTCTGCGACGCGGAGGACTACAAGCAGGTCGGCGTCGCTACCGGCGAGGACCCGATATCGGGTCTCGCCGTTCCCGCGGCAGCGATGGCGGCACGACGCGCTGGATACCGGCCCATTGATATCGATCTGGTGATCTACGGCTGGACGCACCACCAGGGCAGCGAGGTGTCCACGCCGCACACGCGCCTCGCGCGCCTGCTCGGCGCTCACCGCGCCGTCACGATCGGCATTCAGCAAATGTCGGGCGGCGGCTCGATCGGAACCGAGATTGCCGCCGAGATGCTGGCCTCCGGTCGCTACCGGTCCGCGCTGGTAGCCACGGCGGACATCTTCGACGACACTCCGCAGACCCGCTGGGTGGAGCGGGGATCTCGCGGCATCTTGCTCGGCGACGGAGCCACCGCGGCAATTCTCGATCGCACACCTCGGTCGCTGACCGTACGGGCGGTCGCCTCCGCCGGCCGACCGGAGACCGAATTGCAGTTTTTTGCTGCGTTCGCCCCGGAAAATCCCCTTCGCGACGCGGCCGAAGGCAGATCACTGAATCCACGCGCCGTGCCGGTGATGCGCGAGGCCGTTCGGTCGGCGGTCACCGATGTTCTCGCGAATGCGGAACTGAGCGCGGACGATCCGCGCATCCAATTGGTCGTGTTCAGTCGACTCGGTCGGACACTACTGCGGCGCGTCTACTATCCGGCACTACCCTCCGGCATGCCGCGACCGATCTCCCTTACCGGCGAGAGCGGACACCTGGGAGCCGGAGATCTACTCGCGAACCTGTCTTATCTACAAGACGAGCGACCGATCACACCTGGCGCATACGCATTGATCGTGAGCATCGGCATGGGTTTCAACACCACAGCGATGCTCGTGCAGTCCACGCCATAGCCGCCGACACAGCGGCACGCGGGCCGGCACAACCATCGCATCGGGTGCGCTGAATGTGCCACACGCCATCGAGCCGCATTCGCGCACCAGGGCAGCCGGCCTGTGCAGGCGGCTAGGATCGGCGGGGTGCCGGAGTCCGCGAGTCCCGCGCCAGCCTCGGTCCAGGTCTGGCGGGCGCTGCAACGGGTCTACGTGGATCTGCGCCCGGAACTGGATTCCGAACTGCGGCGGGCGACCGGCCTGTCCGCGAGCTGGTACGACATGCTCGTCGAACTGTCGGGCCCGCAACGACTTCGGATGAGTGATCTCGGTGAGCACATGGTGCTCAGCCGGACCCGGGTCAGCCGCCTGGTCGGTGAATTGGAGGGGCGCGGCCTGGTCCGCCGCGAATGCAATCCCGCCGACGGGCGATCGGCCTATGTCGCGATCACCGCCGCCGGATGGCAGCGACTGCACGAGGCCACCCCGTATCACCGCGCGGCCATCGACCAGCATTTCGCCGGCCTTCCCGACGGCGCACTCGAAACCCTCGTCATCGCACTGCAGCAGGTGATCGGTGATCCCGACGGCGAGGACGACACCGCCCCACACCGGACCGACTGACCGTCCCGAGCCGATGCTCCGACGCGCACAATGGACCGATGCCCGCCCTGTCGACCGTGTTCGCCCCACTCCGGCACACAGCCGGTTACGCCCGTTATCTCCTGCACAAGAGTGCTCGCGATCGTGAGGACGCCCAGGTGCTCGGCGAGCTGGAGTCCCGAGCGTTGTCCCTGCCGGCCGGCCTGGAATTGGAATGGCTCGGCACCGCGGGATATCGGATGACCTATCAGGGACAGACCCTGCTGATCGATCCCTTTCTCAGCCGGGTGCCGCTGTCGACGATCGTGCGCCGCCGCACCGCACTACCCGATCCCGCCGTCCTCGACCGGTTCCTTCCCGATCTCAGTGCGGTATCGGGAATCGTTGTGGGTCACGGGCATTGGGATCACGCACTGGATGCGCCGGAGATCGCGCGGCGGAGCGGCTGCGCGGTCTACGGCTCACAGTCGGTGGGGAATCTGATGGATCTGCACGGACTCGGCAACCGGGGCGTGGTGGTGGAGCCGTATCGCCGCTACGAGTTGGGCCCGTTCACGGTGACCTTCGTGCCGAGTGTGCATTCGAAGATCCCGTTCGGTGTGCGGATCCCCTCCCCCGGCGACACCGGTTGCGATTCGCTGTCCCGGCTGGCGCCACTGGCCTACGGCTGCGGACAGACCTGGGGCATCCACATCGAGGTCGCGGGCATCGAGATCTACCACCAGGGCAGTGCGGACCTGATCGACGATGCGATCCGCCATCGCGATATCGACCTGTTCCTCGCCGGGGTGGCGGGACGTTCGGTGACACCCGGCTATTGGCGGCGCATCCTGACCGGGTTGCGCCCGGCCGTGGTGGTGCCGATGCACTACGACGACTTCCTGCGCCCCCTGGACGCGCCGATGGGATTCACCCTCGATATCGGATTGGCCGCGGTACCCGACGAAATCGCCGCGGTGAGTCGCGAGATCGAACTCGTCGCATTACCGCCGATCCGTCCCGCGACGACGCACTAATGAGCGGGCCGGCCGATCAGCAGATGCGCCGGAATCGGCTGCCGATCGATGACCCGGTGTTCCACCGTCAGTCCGGCTCGTTCGAGCGCCGCCGACACCTCGCCCACCGGCCGCAGCCGAAAGCCGCTCGCGGTGAACGGCATCCGGGCCATGGCCTCGGGATCCCCGATGACGACCACCACCCGGCCGGCCGGGCGCAACACCCGCGCCAGTTCGGCACAGGCCCGGTCGAGTTCCGCCACGAAGTAGACGGTGTTCACCGTGATCGCCGCGTCCAGGCTCGCATCCGCGAGTGGTAGCTCGGTGAGCCCGCCTTCGACCACACGCAATCGACCGGTGCCGATCTCGCGCGCGAAGCGGGACTTGGCGCGCGCCGCCATATCCGGTGAGATCTCCACCCCGTGCACCGTGCCGTCGGCACCGGCCTGTCGCAGCAGCAGCGACAGCCCGATCCCGCCGCCGAACCCGATATCGGCCGCCGCCTGTCCCGACCGCACCCTCGGCCGCGGACACCGCGGCCTCGATGGCGAAACGGTTGGTGCGATTCAACATCCGTGCCACCCCTTTGCCCAGCAGGCCGTGGGGATTGCCCAGCTGCGCGGCGACCGTGGACATGGCACGCGTGACAAGCGAATTCACCTCATGAATGCTACCGACGCCGCGGGGTGCGCCGGTCCACCACACCGATCGGTCGGCGGCATAGTCTGCACACCGTGGACGACTCCGACCGCACGCGCGATTCCGGAACCTGGAAGCATCCGCACGAACCGCACGGTCAAGGGCTGGCGTCGCGATTGAACTGGTTGCGCGCCGGGGTGCTGGGAGCCAACGACGGTATCGTCTCGACCGCCGGGCTGGTCGTGGGTGTCGCCTCGGCCACCGCCGAGACCACGCCCATCCTCACCGCGGGTGTGGCCGGTCTGGTCGCGGGCGCGTTGTCGATGGCCGCGGGTGAGTACGTCTCGGTGAGCACCCAGCGCGACAGCGAACGCGCCCTGTTGTCGCAGGAGAAACGGGAACTGGCCACCGATCCCGACTACGAACTCGCCGAACTGGCCCAGATCTATCGGCACAAGGGCCTGTCCGCCGCGACGGCCCGGCAGGTCGCCCGGGAGCTGACCGAACACGACGCCTTCGCCGCCCATGCCGAGGCCGAACTGAGGCTGGACCCGAATGAGCTCACCAATCCGTGGCAGGCCGCCTTCTCCTCGGCGGTAGCGTTCACCTGCGGTGCGCTGCTACCTCTGCTGGCGATCCTGTTGCCCCCGGTGACGTTACGGATCCCGGTCACCTTCGCGGCGGTGCTGGTGGCCCTGGCGGCGACCGGTTCGGTCAGCGCTCGCCTCGGTGGCAGCAATCCGCGCCGGGCCGTGCTGCGGGTGGTGATCGGCGGTGCGCTCGCGATGGGTGCGACCTACGCCATCGGACAGATACCGGGGGTATCGCAATGAGCGGATCCGGCGATGCACGACGACACGGTGGGCCCGGCACTGCTGGCGACCCTCGCACCCGACGAATTCCAATCCACCCTCGACCTGCAGGTCACCTCCCTGCGGCCCGCGCGAACCGGGCGGCTGCGTGCCACCGGCCGAATCGTCCACCGCGACGGTGACATCGCCTTTCTGGCGGCGGAACTGCGCAACCCGGACGGCGAGGTCACCGGTACCGCCACGGCGACCGCCCGGGTGATTCCGCTGCAGAGCTGACCCACCGAATATCCGGCCATCTCGAGACAGTCCACTGTCCAACAACTGGATCTGGGTTAGAGGTCCAATGCTCGGAATACTGGCCGAATGCTGCTCCGCCGACTGTGTGCGCTCTATACCGGACTGTGGTTGTACGGGTTCTCGATGGCCGTCATGATCAGGGCCGCACTCGGACTCGATCCCTGGGATGTCTTCCACCAGGGCGTCACCGCGCACAGTCCGGTGAGCTTCGGCACCGTGACGGCGGCGACCGGACTCGCGGTACTACTGGCCTGGATTCCGCTGCGGCAACGCCCCGGCCTGGGCACGGTGAGCAATATCGTGGTGATCGCGGTATCCGTCGACGCCGGGTTGTGGTTGCTGCCCGAACTGCACGCGCTGCCGGTGCGCATCGCCGCTATGGCCGCGGCCGTCGTGCTCAACGCGATCGCGACGGTGCTCTATATCGGAGCGGGTATGGGCCCCGGTCCGCGCGACGGCTTGATGACCGGCCTGGTCGCGCGCACCGGCCGCCCGGTCTGGGCGATCCGCACCGGAATCGAAGCCACGGTGCTGAGCACCGGCTGGCTACTGGGCGGCAGTGTCGGAATCGGCACCTTCGTCTACGCGTTCGGTATCGGGCCCCTGATCCAGCTGTTGATCCCGCTGGTCGATCGCCGGCTTCCGGGCTTCCGATCGGACCCAGCACCCGAGCCGGCGCCCGTGCGGTAGGGAAGCATGACTTCAGTTGTCGCGCACTATGATTCCCGCCGCCCCCGCAAAGGCAGGGGCCATCTCCATCAGCTGCCCGGTGGTGATGATCGCCCCCTTCAGAGTGCCGATATCGGCGATCAGATCCACGGTGGCGGCTTCGCGCAGATCCACCCTGTCGAGGGTCGCTCGATGCAGGACGACGCCGTCGAGCCGGGACCCCGGGAATTCCACCTGACGCAGAGCAGCGGAGGAGAAGTCCACATCGCGCAGGACACAGTCGGCGAAGGTGACATCGCGGAATTTCGTCGCCCGGAAATTCACCGACTCGAGCTTGCATCCCTCGAAACGGACTCGGTGCAGCTGCGCGTCCACCGCGATCACACCCGACCACGCCGAATCGATGAGTTCGGCATCCAGCCAACGGGTTTCGCCGATATCGGTACCGATCCAGCGCACACCCCGCAGCCACACATCATCGAAGCGGCTGTGGGCCACGGTGCCACCGGTGAGAGCGACCGAGGTCAGCGCCGACCGGTGGAACCAGGACCCGGCGGCGGACACCTCGTCCGCCGACAGGGAATCGAGGTGGATCTGCTCGTACTCGCCGTCGGGTGCGAGCGGTTCCGGCAGTGGCGACAGATCGGCGGCATACGGCAAGTCGGTGAGGTCGCGGGGCATTCCTGCACCCTAGACACCGCCACCGACACCCGATCAGGCCACGTATTCGTGGTCGGTGCGCACCCGCCCGTCCGAATCGAAGGTCAGCACCTCCAGACCGGACCCCGCGATACTCCCGTCGGCGCGTGATCGCATCACCCAGGTCAGGGCGATCGCGGTACCGGCGTGGCGCACCGGATCCCCCGCGGCTTCGAAGAGGTACTCACCATCGGCGATGAACATCTCGTAGGCCCGGGTGACCCGGGCGAACATCGCGTCGTATCCGCGGATCTCAACCGGCGGCGCGGGCACCCCGTACTCCTGCGCGGTGTCGCGAATGCCCTGTGGCGGATTGACCAGGATCTGGTAACCGTTCTCGGTCCACACCTGCCGGATCAGCGCGCGGCGACGCTGATCGTCGGGCTCGTTCCACTGCGCGATCCAGAGGTCGAGCTGTTCCTTCAGTTCGATATCGGTGGGTTCGTAACTCATGGCGACGAGTCTGCGCATCACACCGCGGCCGCGCGATTCCCCACAGGGTATGGCGCGGTGCCACATATCGGCCGACGATGAATCCATGACGACCGTCGCACCACAGGGGCCCTTCGCCCGCGAGCTGCGCCGCTGGCGAGGTCTGCGGCACTGGAGCCAGCTCGATCTGGCCATCCGGGCCGATACCACCCAGCGCTATCTCAGCTACCTGGAGCAGGGGCGCTCGCAGCCGGGCCGGGCGATCGTGCTGCGGCTGGCCGAATCACTGCAACTGTCCCTGCGCGAACGCAACGCGCTGCTGGCGACGGCCGGTTACACACCCGCATACGACGAATCCGGTTTCGACGCACCACAATTGGCGCCGGTACGGGCCGCGCTGCGTTCGGTGCTGGACGGGCATATGCCCTATCCCGCCCTCATCGCCGACCGCTACGGCGATCTGATCGAGTCCAACGCGGCCTTCGACATCTTCACCGCCGACTGCGCCCCGGAATTGCTCGCACCACCGATCAATGTGCGCCGCTTGGCATTACATCCGGCCGGTCTGGCGCCGAGAGTGGTGAACTTCGGCGAATGGGGCCGGCACGTCACCGAATCCATGCGCGCCCGCAACCGGATCTCACCGGATGCGGTCGCCGAGGAACTGGTCGCGGAATTCGAAACCTATCTCAGCCCCGCCGAGCCCGGGCCGGGCTATCTCGGGTTCGCGGTCCCGCTCCGACTGCGCACCGAGGCGGGGGAACTACGCCTGATCACCACCCTGACCTCGTTCGCCACCGCGACCGACATCTCCCTGGCAGAGTTGCATCTGGAGGCATTCCTGCCCGCCGACGAGCAGACCGCCGAGCTACTCCGGCGGCGCGCCCTCCGCACCGAAAATCATTGCACGGGTTCGAAATCCATTCGGCCGTCCTCGGTGACCGCGTAGATACCGGACGTCAGGTCCAGCGCGACGACGGTACGCGCGGTGGCCTCCGCGATGTGGATTCGCGGCGGATCGGGCAGCGCGGACGGTTCGGGATAGTAGGTGCCCGGACCATAGAACTGGCCGTACCGCAGGACGACTCCGCCGATACCGAGCACCGACTCCTCGAGATACTCCTTGGCCGCCTGACCATCTCCCGACATGTCCCACGCAACGCTCTGCGCGAGAAAGCGTTTCACTCCCGCGGCTTGCGCGGCGGCGATCAGATTGGCCGTACCCTCCCGGCGCATCCGGGAATTCGCGGCGCGCCCGGCGGCCAGATCCGCGACATCGTCGGGCAGATCGGTCAGCTGATGCATGACCAGATCGGGAGCGTAATCGCGCACCGCCTGCTCGAGTCCGGCCGCGTCGTACACATCGCAGACAACCGGCTCGGCACCGAATCCCCGTAGCATCGGCGCCTTCCCGGCCGAACGAGTCATACCCGCCACCTCGAATCCGGCCGAGATGAGCAGGGGTATCAGTCCGGCGCCCAGTACTCCGGTCGCGCCCGCTACAAAGATCCGCACGATCGCCACGATAACCGCCCGACGCACGGAAGTGGTCTCGACACCCTTGACCCGCCACCCGCACGCAACCTACTGTCTACGTACGCAAATAGTAGATAACGTCTACATCTTCGCCGCATCCGCACGCGGCCCCGATGTCACGGCACGCCTGCTGCGACCGGAGCGACCCTCATCAGCTCCGCGGCGCACATCCCATCGGCGGCGCTCGTGGCGAACCACCCCCGCATCCGGCGCCGGCACGCCGGAGTCCCGGGGGTGGTTCTTTTTTGTGCCTCCCAGTGACACTTGTGGACGAATACTCGTAGACGTATATTCGTAAACGAGTAAGGAGGTGTGAGCGTGGCCGAGAAGCGCAAAGTCGGAAATCTACTGGCCCTCGCGGTGCTGGCGGCCCTGATCGAGCGTCCGATGCACCGCTACGAACTCGCGGCCGTACTGCGTGAGCGCGGCAAGGACCGCGATATGGATATCAAGTGGGGCTCGCTCTACACCGTGGTACAGAACTTGGAGAAGCACGGTTTCGTCGAGGTCATCGGCAGTGAACGCGCCGGCGCCCGGCCCGAGCGCACGATCTATCGGCTCACCGATTCCGGTCGCGCCGAGGCCGAGGACTGGACCCGCGAACTGATCTCCACACCGGAGCCCGAACACCATCGTTTCGTCGCCGGCCTGTCCGTGGTCGCCATGCTCCCGCCCGATGAGGTGGTCACCCTCCTCGACACCCGCATCGAGCAGCTGAACAACGAAATCGCCGCCCGTCGTCGCGAGATCAATGAGCAGACCGCGATGATTCCGCGATTGTTCATGATCGAGGCCGAATTCGGTGTGGCCATGCTCGCGGCCGAGGCCGCGTGGGTGGCCACGCTGCGCGGCGAGCTGGCCTCCGGAACCTTCCCCGACGTCGATTTCTGGCGCCGGATCCATTCCGAGAACATTCCGCCCGGCGAGGTCGCCACGCTGATGGAAGGGGGCACGTTCATACCGCCGGCCGCCGACTGAAATCCGCCGCCGACCCGCTTGTGGTCGGCACCCGACAAGAACCGGGCCCGGCCGGTGCGGCAACACCGAGCCGAGCCCGATCCATTCACCTCTCGAACCGCATTCGCGCAGGCGAACCCTGGTCCAAGTGTGGCAACTTCAGGATAACGGGGCGCGTACCCCGCGGATCGGATCGGGTTCATCCACACGAGGAGAACTCCCATGTCCGCAGTCACTTCCGCACTCGTCGTCGGCGGCGGTATCGCCGGCCCGGTCGCCGCCACCGCCCTGCACAAGGCCGGTATCGAGGCCACCGTGTACGAGGCATACCCCGGGCCGGCCTACAACATCGGCAGTGCTCTCGGCTTCGCTCCGAATGGGCCGGCGGCACTGGACATCATCAGCGTCGGAGACGCCGTCCGCGCGATCGCGGCGCCCATGACACGGACCGTGATGTCGTTGGGAAACAAGACAATCGAACTGCCAACGGCGGGGCCCGAGCCGCTGTACACCGTGGACCGCGGCGACCTGCACCAACTGCTGCACGATCACGCCGTGGCCGAGGGTGTCGGGATCGAATACTCCAAGCGCCTGGTCGGTGTCGACGAGCACGCGGACGGCGTCACCGCCCGGTTCGCCGACGGTTCGACCGCCACCGCCGATATCCTGATCGGCGCCGACGGCATCAAATCCCGGGTGCGCACCCTGATCGATCCGCATGCGCCCGGCGCGAACTACACCGGCATGCTCGGCTTCGGCGCGTACACCGAATGTTCGGTCGACATCGACCCGCAGACGATGGTGTTCGCCTACGGCCGCAATGCCTACTACCTGTACTGGTCGATGCCCGACGGCCGGATCGCGTGGGGCGCGAATCTTCCGAACAAGCAATATCTTTCGCTGACCGAGGCCCGCGAGGTGCCCGCCGAGCGATGGTTGCGCACACTGGGCGAGGTCTACGGCGAGGACACACCCGGCGCCGACCTCGTGCGCAACACCCCGCCCGAGGAATTGGTCAGCACCGGCGGACTGCACATCATGCCCTCGGTACCGCACTGGTACCGCGACCGGATGGCGCTGGTCGGCGACGCCGTGCACGCGCCGTCCAACAGCACCGGTCAGGGTGCGTCGCTGGCCATCGAGAGCGCCATCCAGATCGCCCGCTGCCTGCGCGACTTCGATGATCCGGCAACGGCTTTCGCCGCCTACGAGCGGATCAGGCGGCCGCGGGTGGAGAAGATCACCGCGCGCGGAGCCAAGATCAATCAGTCCAAGACCGTCGGCCCGATCATGCGCCGGCTGATGCCGGTGATGATGCCGCTGGCGGCCAAGGCGTTCAAGATCGAGGAAGTGATGGCCCACGAGCAGAGCTACACCATCGACTGGGACGCACCGGTCGATGAGCGCGCAGAACTGGCCGCAGCCTGATCTCTTGCCGAGAGGCGCTGCGGCTCCGGCGGTCTCACACCGTCAGCCGGAGCGCCTCCGGACGATCCACCTCGTCCAGCAGTTTCGCCGCGATACTGTCCAACGCCTGATCGAACAGGGCTCGGTCCTCCGGATCGGCGCAGTCCCAGTCGTCCAGATAGCGGCACAACCACTGCCGCCACGCGGCCAGAATGCGGTCGTATTCGGCCTGCCCACTTGCCGTCAGCGACATTCGCTCACCGGCGAATTCGATGTAGCCGGACCGAACAGCCTTGTCGTACACCGGTTCCAGGACCTCGGCCGGCACCCAGTGCGCTCGCGCCACCGTGGCGAGATCGGCCGAGCCCCGGGCACGCTGCAGCATTTTCACCTGCCCGATCGCCCACGCCTGATCCCGGCTCAACGGACTGTCGGCGGCGGCCAGAATCTGTGGATCGGGAAGTTCGTCGTCCCGCAGTTGCCGCATCACACTGGCCAGCGAATGCTCCAGCCGCACAGCACGATCCGACGAGTCCGGCACCGAGAAGCCGCCACCCACGTCCGCCGCTTCCGCACGCACGCTGTCGCGCAGTGGGACCTGCTTCAGCAACCAGGCCACCAGGAATCCGAGTACCGCGACCGGAACCACCCAACGGAAGACATAGTCGATGGTGTCGGCATAGGCGTCGATGATCGGGATCGCCTGATCGTGTGGAAGCTTGTGCAGCAGCTGCGGACTCTGCGCCGCCGCGGGCGGTACACCTGGCACCTGCGTGAAGGCGTCGCGCAGATTGGGTTCCAGCTGATTGCTGTAGAGAGTGCCGAAGATGGCGGTTCCGAAGGTCGACCCGAGCGTCCGGAAGAAGGTCACGCCCGAGGTCGCGGTTCCCAGATCGTGATACGGCACCGTGTTCTGCACGACGATGGTGAGCACCTGCATCGCCAGCCCGATCCCCAGTCCGAAGATCAACATGTACAGCGATTGCAGCCAGAAGCCGGTGGTCCGGCCCATGGTCGACATGAGGAACAAGCCCACCGCCATCACCGCGGTGCCGGCGACCGGGAAATATTTGTACTGTCCGGTCCGGCCGACCACCTGTCCGGAGATGATCGACGTGGTGAACAGCCCGATCACCATCGGTAGCGTCCGCAGTCCGGACGCGGTGGCCGAGACACCGTTGACGTACTGCAGGTAGGCCGGCAGATAGGTCAGGGCACCGAGCATCGCGAAGCCGACGATGAAGCTCAGGATGGAGCAGACCGTGAAGACATTGCTGCGGAACAGATGCATCGGCAGCATCGGCTCCGCGGCCCGCAACTCCACGGCCACGAAGGCGGCGATCAGCGCCGCGGACGCGATGAACAGACCGATGATGGTGGCAGATCCCCACGGATACTCCTGGCCACCCCACTCCAGGGCCAGGATCAGGCAGCTGACACCGATCGCGACCAACGCGATCCCGGCATAGTCGATCACCGGCCGCACCGCCGCGCGAATCGACGGAATCGCCCGTGCGGCAATCACGATCATCACGATCGCGATCGGGACGTTCACATAGAAGCACCAGCGCCAGCTGGCGTGATCGGTGAACAGCCCGCCCAGCGTCGGGCCGACCACCGTGGTGATACCGAAGACCGCGCCCAGCGCACCCTGATACTTGCCGCGATCGCGCAATGGGATGACATCGGCGATCAAGGCCATGGCGGTCACCATCAGCCCGCCCGCGCCCACACCTTGAATACCGCGCGCGACGATCAGCAACGCCATCCCGTTCGCGAGTCCGGCCACCATCGAACCGACGATGAAGATCACCCCACTGATCTGGAAGATCAGTTTGCGGCCGAACAGATCACCGAATTTGCCGGCCAGCGCCGTCGCGACCGCCTCGGCCAGCAGATAAGCCGTCACCACCCAGGCCATATGCCCCGCACCGCCGAGATCGGCGACGATAGTGGGCAGCGCGGTGGAGACGATGGTCTGATCCAGCGCCGCCATCAACATCCCCAGCACGACCGTGAGGAAGACGACGTTGGCCCGGGTATGACTGACGGGTGCGGGCGATTCGGCGACTGCGGCAACACCGGACATTAGCTCAGTATGTGCCCTGTGGCCGATTTGATTGGGGCAACACGGCAATACGCCAGTTCGGTTCGACACTCCGCAAACTATCGGCATTCGAATTGCGTGCCAGCGCGCCCGGATCAATACGCTGATACGACTGCGACACGCCCCTACCGCCAGAACTTACTCTAAAGTAAGGTCGGGTGGTGAGGGGATGCGACGAGGCTCCTTTCCGAACCGTAAACAGTGAGGTCTCACATGGCGTGGAATCCCGGCGATATTCCGGCACAGCACGGACGCACATTCGTGATCACCGGAGCCAACGGCGGAATCGGCAAGCACACCACCCGGACACTGGCCGCCAAGGGCGCCACGGTGATCATGGCCTGCCGCAACACCACGACCGCGCAGCAGGTCGCCGACGGTATCGACGGAGACGTCCGGGTATCGGCACTGGACCTCGCCGATCTCGCTTCCGTGCGCGAATTCGCCGACCGCACCGGGGAATTCGATGTCCTGATCAACAATGCCGGGCTGATGAACATCCCGTTCTCACGTACCCGGGACGGATTCGAGACCCAGTGGGGTGTGAACCACCTCGGCCACTTCGCACTCACCGGACTGCTGCTCGATCGCATCGGCGACCGGGTGGTGACCCTCGCCAGCATCGCCCATCGGCAGACCCCGAAGCTGTGGATCGACGACCTCAACTACGAGAACCGCCGCTATCAGCGCAATCTCGCTTATGCCCAGGCCAAGCTGTCGAATCTGATGTTCGCCCGCGAATTGCAGCGCCGCCTCGGCGACGCCGGATCGGCCAAACGGTCGTACGCGGTGCACCCCGGTGTCTCGGCGACGGATCTGTTCACCCGGACCGAGACGCCGATCGACAAAGTCGCCAAGCCGTTCATCGCCCTGGTCGGTCACTCCCCGCGCAAGGCGGCCGAGTCCAGCCTGTTCGCGTCCACCGAACGCGACGCCGACCCGGCCACCTATTGGGGTCCCACGCTGCTGTTCGGTTCGCGGGGCCCGGTGCGGCCGTCGCCATCGACCGGACTGTCGAAGAACAAGGATCTGCAGCGACGGCTGTGGGAGGAATCCGAACGGCTCACCGGAGTGACCTACAAGTTCTGACCTGCTCGATCCGCCCGCACCGGCCCGTCGCGATCGGAGGCACCTCACACTACGGCCGGTGTAGTAGACAGGTACCGTGGTAGCCGTGCCCGCTCCCCACCGCCGCCCGGCTCTGATCATCTTGGTGATCGTGGCCGCGCTGGCATGCCTGGGGCTGGGCTGGTGGCAATGGGGACGCTTCGAATCCGCGACCGGAACCGCGCAGAACCTCGGCTACGCGTTGCAGTGGCCGCTGTTCGCCGGGTTCGTGGTGTTCGCGTATTTCCGTTTCGTACGGCTCGAACGCGACGCTCCCCTCGAGGCAACGGAAGCCGACACCGCGCCCGAGTCGGCCGCGGATACCTCCGCGCCTCCCCGGCGCAAGGCCAAATCCGTTGCGCCGCGCGAGATCCCGGCCGGCATTCTGCCCGATCGTCCGACGGCCGGCCGCGACGACGATCCGGTACTGGCCGAGTACAACAAATACCTTGCCGATCTGCACGCACAGGATGTGCGCGAGCGGATGCACGCCGTCGGACTCGACGGCACCGACACCGAGAGGAGAGCCGGTTGAGCGAGCAGCCCAGTACCCCGGCCGCCACCACCACACCGGCACCCGCCGCGCGACCCGCACGCGATACCGGCCGGATCCGCTCGGCCCTGACGCGCTACCGGGTACTCGCCTACATCACCGGTGTCTGGCTGCTGCTGTTGTGCGCGGAGATGGTGTACAAGTACCTGCTGCTCGACGACAGCAGCAAGGCGCCGCACTGGCTGTTCTATGTCGGCCAGATCCACGGCATCTTCTACATGCTGTACCTGGTGTTCACCATCGACCTCGGCATCAAGACCCGGTGGAAGCCGGTGACGCTGGTGATCACCGCGCTCGCCGGCACCATCCCGTTCCTGTCGTTCGTCTGCGAGCACTACCGCACCCGCCAGGTGAAGGAAGAGTTCTTGAACTCCCCCGCCGCTGCGGGTAACTAGGGCGAATTCCGCCGCCTCGGCTTCGGATGTGCTCAGCACCCGAAGCCGAGACCGAGTCAGTGGTCGGACCGGGATTCGGCGAGTTCCGACAGTGCCGGGAGCAGGGCACGCAAGGCTCGTCCGCGGTGGGAGGCGGCGTCCTTGTCGGCCGGGGTGAGCTGGGCCGCCGAGACCGTGCCGCCATCCGGGACGAACAGCGGGTCGTAGCCGAAGCCACCCTCACCCTGCGGCTTTCGCGCGATGGCACCGGGCCATTCGCCGAGAGTGACGACCTCGCGGCCGTCCGCGACGAGTGCGCAGGCCGAGACGAATCGAGCGCCGCGGCGCTCGTCCGGCACATCGGCCAACTGGGCCAGTAGCAGCTCGTTATTGGCCGGGTCGTCGCCGTGGCGGCCGGACCAGCGGGCCGACAGTACACCGGGCATACCGTTGAGAGCGTCCACGGCGATCCCGGAATCGTCTGCGACACAAGCCAATCCGGTCGCCGCCGCACCATCGCGCGCCTTGGCGAGGGCGTTCTCCTCGAAGGTCGCCCCGGTCTCGGGCGCCTCCGGGAAGGGGGGCACCTCGTCCAGACCGACGACCTCGAGACCGGCCACTCCCGCCTCGGCCAGGATGCGGCGCAGTTCGCCGAGCTTCTTGGCGTTTCGGCTGGCGACCAGTACCCGGCGCACCACTACTTCTTCTTCTCTCTCGGTTCGGGCAGCTGCCCCGGATACGGCAGCGCCAGCGCCTGCTTCTGCACCTCGAACAGCTGCTCACAACCGGCCAGCGCCGAATCCAGCAGTTTGTCCAGAGTCGACCGCGGGAAGGTCGCGCCCTCGCCGGTGCCCTGGATCTCGACCAGGGTGCCGGTATCGGTGGCGACCACATTCATATCGACCTCGGCGCGCGAATCCTCCTCATAGGGCAGATCCAGGCGCACCCGGCCGTCCACCACACCCACGCTCACCGCGGCGATCATGCACGAGATCGGCTGCGGATCGGCCAGCCGTCCGGCCGCGGCCAGACAGGTGACAGCATCGGAGAGTGCCACGTACGCGCCGGTGATGGCCGCGGTCCGGGTGCCGCCGTCGGCCTGCAGGACATCGCAGTCGATGGCGATGGTGTTCTCACCGATCGCGGCCAGGTCGATGCACGCCCGCAGCGACCGGCCGACCAACCGGCTGATCTCCTGAGTGCGCCCGCCGACCTTGCCCTTCACCGATTCCCGCCCGCTGCGGGTGTGGGTGGCCGCCGGCAACATCGCGTATTCGGCTGTGAGCCAGCCCAATCCGGAATCGCGCCGCCACGGTGGCACCCCCTCGGTCACGCTCGCGGTGCACATGACCCGCGTCTGACCGAATTCGACCAGTACCGAACCCGCCGGATGCGTGGTGAATCCCCGGGTGATCCTTACCTCGCGGAGTTCGTCGTCCGCTCTGCCATCGGCTCGTCTAGACACCACGCCAGCCTAAGGGATAGGTCACACCGACCGGTCCGGGCGGTGTGCGGGAATCAGATTTCGATGACCTCACCGGGCGATACCGCGTGCACCGGGCCGCTGAACTGCTCCTTCGCCTCGGCGATGACATCCTCGCGGGAGGTCCACGGTGGAATGTGGGTGAGCAGCAGCTCGCCGACACCCGCACGCGCGGCGATCATTCCGGCCTCGGTGCCCGAAAGGTGAATTCCGGGCGGCCGATTGGCCGGGTCGTGGGTCCAGGACGCCTCCGACAGCAGAATGTCGGCGCCCTGTGCCAGTTCGAATACCGCATCGCACAACGCCGTATCACCGGTGTAGACCAGGACCCGGCCGGAAGCGTCGGCGATGCGCAGGCCGTAGGACTCCGGCGGGTGGTACATCCGCCGGGCGAGGACGGTATGCCCCGGGCCGAAGGCGACCTCGCGGCCCTCCTCCCACGGGCGCAGATCGATCACATCGGACCAGTCGTCACATTCTCCGCCGACCTCGGCCGAGGCATTGCCGATCCGCAACGCCGAATCCGACGGGCCGTGCAGGACGGCCTTCCCGCTCGGCGGGTTCGGATGGTAGCGCCGCCACACCAGCAATCCGGGCATATCCAGACAGTGGTCGGCGTGCAGATGGGTGAGGAAGATGTCGACCTCACCGGGATCCAGATACCGCTGCAGCGCACCCAGCACACCCGGGCCGAAGTCGATCGCGGTGGGGGTCATATCCGGACCGGTCAGGAGATAGCCCGACGCCGGGGAATCCGGGCCGGACACACTGCCCGAACACCCGAGGACGGTGAGGCGCATTCCCCCATGCTGCCACGCTGCAATATCGCTCAACTGGGGATCCCCCAAATCGCCGGCCGAGTTCCGCAGTCACCCCGAAGTTGCGAGGTGGCCGGCACTCTCCCCGCGACGGTGACGACGTTCATTCGAGGAGAGTACCCAGCCGGCCAGCAATCCACCCAACGCACCGAAAAGATGTCCTTGCCAAGAGATTCCGGGCTGTCCGGGCAGGACACCCCACAGAATCGAGCCGTACAGCAAGCCCACGACCACGCCCAACCCGATCTGCCAGAGGTTGCGGGTGAACAGGCCGCGCGAGATGAGGTAGGTGAGCCACCCGAACACCAGAACCGATGCGCCGATGTGCAGCGAGTTGGACGCTCCGGTGAGCCAGGTGCCGATTCCGGCCACCACCCAGATGATGGCGGTCGCGGCCAGTCCGCGACCGATACCGGTGAGCAGGGTCAGCAGCCCAAGCACGATCACCGGCAGCGTGTTGCCGAGCAGGTGTGCCCAGTTCGCGTGCAGCACGGGGGCGAACAGGATGCCCTCCAGCCCCGCCGCGGTGCGCGGCTTCACTCCCGCCCGGTCCAGATCGTGCGAGGTGACCGAGTCCACGCCCTCGATCGCGTAGAGCAACGCGACGAAGGTCAGGGTCATCGCAATCGCGCGCTGCCACAACAACTTCAGGGCCGCGGTCCGGCCGGGTTCGGTGGTGGCCGGCGGTGCGGCGGGCGGCGCCGGCCGGGCCGGAACGCTCGAACCCGCCGGTGCCTGGGCGGACTTGTCCAGCTGGGCGCGCAACGCGGCGATCCGATCCGGATCGAAGGATGCGCCCATCTGCTCGGCCACGACCATCACCTCCTGGCGGGACCGGCCGGCCCCTTGTGATGTCGAGGGTACCGCCACCGCACCGCGCCCAACCTGTTGTATCAGGCCCAGAGCTGGCCTTCGAGCCGCTCCTCGGCCTCCTCCAGCGTGCCGTCGTATGCCCCGGTGGACAGGTATTTCCAGCCACCGTCCGCGACCACGAACGCGATATCGGCCCGGCTGCCCGCCCGCAGCGCCTTGGCCCCCACGCCGAGGGCGGCGTGCAGGATCGCTCCGGTCGAGATACCGGCGAAGATGCCCTCTTCGAGTACCAGCTCCCGGGTGCGGCGTACCGCGTCGTAGGGGCCGACCGAGAATCGGGAGGTCAGCACCGTCTCGTCGTACAGCTCGGGAATGAACCCCTCATCGATGTTGCGCAGGCCGTAGACCAATTCGCCGTAGCGGGGTTCGGCGGCCACGATCTGGATATCGGCGAGGTGTTCGCGCAGATAGCGGCCGGTGCCCATGAGCGTGCCGGTGGTACCGAGACCCGCGACGAAATGAGTGATCTCGGGCAGATCGGCCAGAATCTCCGGGCCAGTGCCCCGATAGTGGGCCTCGGCATTGGCGGGATTTCCGTACTGATACAGCATCACCCAGTCCGGATGTTCGGCGGCGATCTCCTTGGCCCGGGCAACGGCCTGATTCGACCCGCCCGCGGCCGGAGAATCGATGATCTCGGCACCGAACATGGTCAGTAGCTGGCGCCGCTCGACCGAGGTGTTCTCCGGCATCACACAGACCAGGCGATAGCCCTTGAGTTTGGCCGCCATGGCCAGAGAGATCCCGGTATTACCGCTGGTCGGCTCGAGAATCGTGCAGCCGGACCGCAGCAGGCCCTCGGCCTCGGCCTTTTCGATCATGCGCAGCGCCGGGCGATCCTTGATGGACCCGGTCGGATTGCGGTCCTCGAGTTTGGCCCACAACCGCACGTGGTCCTCGCCGTCCCATTTCGGGGACAGCGTCCGCAGGCCCACCAGCGGGGTGTTGCCGAGGGTCTCGATCAGCGATTCGTAGCGTGCCACGACGGATCAGCGGTGCAGTGGAACGGTGACGGTGTGATCGAGGCCGCCTCCGGCGGCGATGTGGTCCGAGCCGCCTCCCGCGACGGCCGGCAGGATGGTCACCGACCCGTTCTCCGGAACCTCGGCCGCCAGACCGCCCGCGAAACGCACATCCTCGTCGTCGACGTAGATATTGACGTAGCGGTTCAGCTTGCCGTCGGACAGCAGGCGCTGCTCGAGACCGGGGTAATTGGTCTCCAGATCGCCGATCACCTCGGCGAGGGTGGAACCGGTCGCATGGACCCGCTTCTCACCTCCGGTGACGGTGCGCATGATGGTCGGGATGGACACGGTTACCGACATGGGTACTCCTGTTTCTTCGGGTCGGCGCCACCGGAACTCCGGCGGGACGGGGGCTCAGTCCTCGGGATATGCGGACACGATCTGAACGGGTTCCTCGGTGACCACACCGTCGAGGATCCGGTAGCTGCGCAACTCTCGCTCTTCGGGGTCGCGTGTGGACACGAGCACGTAGTGCGCGTTGGGCTCGGAGGCGTAGGAGATGTCGGTGCGGCTGGGATAGGCCTCGGTAGCGGTGTGCGAGTGGTAGATCACTACCGGTTCCTCGTCACGATCGTCCATCTCCCGCCAGACCCGCAGCTGTTCGCCGGAGTCGAACCGGTAGAAGGTGGGCGAGCGCTCGGCGTTGATCATCGCCACGAACCGGTGCGGACGGTCCGAACCCTCGGCACCGGCGATCACACCACACGCCTCGTCGGGATGATCGGCACGGGCGTGCGCGACCATCGCATCCACGAGATCGGCCCTGATCACCAGCACAGTTCGCGTCCTTCCACTCACGCCCGCGGCCACGACCGGCCCCGCGGGAACCATCGCTGCCGTCAACCGCCAACGATATTCGGCTATTCCCCACCACCGGGCCACCGGCCCCTGGTACACAGATGCCCGGCGCGGCCGTCAGCGGTCGAACAGTTCCCGGTAGGACGGGATCCCCGCGACCGGGCGCGCCTGCAGCACCGCGTCCACGATCGCCCGCTCCACACAGACCGCGGCCGCCGTGCACAACTCGTCGAGCAGCAGCAGATCCGGCGGAAATGCCGGCGGGAGAGCGATATTCGATTCCGGCCGCACCGCACCGGTAGCCAGGGCGAACAATGTGTCACCGTCGAGCGGGGAGTGCGCGGGGCGGATCGCACGGGCCAGCCCGTCGTGCGCGGTGACGGCCAGCCGGCGGCAGCCCGCCGGGTCCAGGTCGGCGTCGGTAGCCACCACCCCGATGGTGGTGTTGAGTACGGTGCCCTTCACCGGCAGCGCGTTGGCCAGGGCCAGCGCCTCGGCGTTCGGCGGTGTCAGGTCGAAGCGGTGCGGACCGTCGGTTCCCGCACCCCACGGCAGACCGGTCCGGGGATCGAAGACCGAACCGACCGGATTGGCGACCACCAGGGCGCCCACGGTGTGGCCCGCCGCCACGCCGTCGGTGAAATGCACACTGGCCGTACCGATACCGCCCTTGATCGACCCCGCACGGGCACCGGTCCCGGCGCCGACACTGCCGCGGTCGACCGTATCGCTCGCCGATTCCGCTGCGCGATAACCGAATTCGGCGTCCGGCCGGATATCCCACGCCCCGACCGGCAGATCGAAGATCACCGCACCCGGCACGATGGGCACGACCCGCCCCGGATCGGCGGGGTCCATCGGAATGCCCTCGCGGTGTTCCTCCAGCCAGCGCATCACCCCGTCGGCGGCGGCCAGGCCGTAGGCGCTACCGCCGGTGAGCAGTATTGCCTGCACCTGGCGCACGGTGTGGCCGGGGTCGAGCAGATCGGTCTCGCGGGTGCCCGGTCCCCCGCCGCGCACATCGACCGAGGCCGTCGCGCCGCCGGGCACCCGGACCACGGTGCAACCGGTCGCGGCGCCGGAGCCGAGCGTGGCATCGGGATCGAGCCGATGATGATGGCCGACCAGCACGCCGGACACATCGGTGATCGAATTACGCGTTCCCGCAGTGGAATTCACAGTTTCTCCCGAGAATTTCGCTGGTTCGCGCGGTCAGGGCGCGAGGGCGTGCAGCAGGGAATCCTGCATCCAGGTGAGCCAGTGATAGACATCCAGATGGGGTGCGCGCGGATCATCGGGGTCGAGCTGGTCCGGCGTGTCGGCATCGATTCCCAGCGCGGTGCCCAACGCCAGGCGCACATCGTTGAGGGCATTGAGCCAGGCATCGGCCTGTTCCGGCGTGAGCACGATCTTGCCGCCGTGCTCGGGCAGGGTCTCGAGGACGACCGTGCCGGCGGCCACCTTCGCATCGATGATGTCGGGTTCGTGCAGGCTGCGCAGGGCGCTGTTGATATCGGCGCGATCGGCGTCCGGGGAGCCGGGCTCCTTGCGGTGGAATTCGGGCAGCAACCGGGCCAGCCGCGGATCCTCGGGCGGCGTGCTGTTACCGGTACGAAGGCCGGTCAGCGCCGCGAGATCGTCTTCGGGGGCCGAGCCGGCTCGATCGGTGAGCAGTCCGGAAACCGCCCCGACGAGCGAACGCAGCACATCCGCTTCCCGCGGGTCCATCTCCGACCGCAGCTTGAGCCCGCTCAGCGAGTTCTTCCTGCTCCACTTGCGCACGGAGCTACCGTAGCCGCCGCCGTCACTCGTCACGCTGCATGGTCGCCCAGAGTCCCGCGGAATGCAGACGTTGCACATCGTGCTCCATCCGATCCCGCGACCCCGACGACACCACCGCCTTACCCTCGTTGTGCACCTGCAGCATCAATTCGGTTGCCTTGGCTTTGCTGTAGCCGAACAGCTTCTGAAAGATGTAGGTGACGTAATGCATCAGATTCACCGGGTCGTCCCAGACCACGGTGACCCACGGCCGGTCCTCGGCCTCCAGGATCTCGGTGGCCTCGACCGCCTCCGGCGTAGCCTGTGCCGCCGACAACTGTCCGATCGCGGCGCGCACCCGGCCGGGAGACCCGGCCTGCGTCGTATCCCGCGGGCCCGCCGCTCGTGCCGCCGCCCGGTTCACACCGGCCGGACCGGCGGCGATCCGGACAGCGTCTCTCATGCACAGACCCATAACCTTCAGAGTACGACTCGACTCCCAATAAACAACACCCGCGCCGACCGGGCGTTCGGCCATCCGGCACCGCGCCACCCACCGGCCGACCGGTATGTCTACAGTGACCGCGTGGACACCTCCGCCGCCCGCGTGAGCACCGCCCTGCTGACCGACCAGTACGAGCTCACCATGCTCGCGGCCGCCCTGGCCGACGGTTCGGCGCAGCGGCAGTGCACCTTCGAAGTATTCGCTCGACGATTGCCGCATGGCCGGCGTTACGGCATCGTCGCCGGTACCGACCGGTTGCTCACCGCACTGCGGGACTTCCGGTTCGGCGAACCGGAACTCGCCGTCGCGGCTCGTTTCCTGGACGAGCGGACGCTGGCGTGGTTGCGCGAATTCCGCTTCGCCGGGGAGATCGACGGCTACCTCGAGGGCGATCTCTACTTTCCGGGATCGCCGATTCTGTCGGTCCGCGGCACCTTCGCCGAATGCGTCGTACTCGAGACGCTGATCCTGTCGATCCTCAATCACGACAGCGCGATCGCCTCCGCCGCGGCCCGCATGGTGAGCGCGGCGGCCGGGCGCCGGATGATCGAAATGGGTTCGCGCCGTACACACGAACAGGCCGCACCGGCCTGTGCCCGAGCCGCCCATCTGGCCGGTTTCGACGCCACCTCGAATCTGGAAGCGGTGCGGCGCTACGGAATTCCCGGCGCGGGCACCAGCGCGCACGCCTTCACCCTCTTGCACAGCGGCTCGGACGGGCAGCACGAGGCAGCCGCCTTCCGCAGTCAGATCGACACACTCGGGATCGGCACCACACTGCTGGTGGACACCTTCGACATCACCGCCGGGGTGGCCCGCGCCATCGAGGTCGCCGGACCGGAATTGGGCGGTGTGCGTATCGATTCCGGTGATCTGGGTGTGCTGGCCGGGCAGGTGCGCAAACAACTCGACGCACTCGGCGCCACCCGCACCCGCATCGTGGTCTCCGGCGATCTGGACGAGTACGCGATCGCCGCACTGCGCGCCGAACCGGTCGATGCCTACGGTGTCGGCACCTCGCTGGTCACCGGTTCTGGGGCGCCGACCGCAGGGATGGTCTACAAACTCGTCGAGGTCGAGGGCGTGCCGGTTGCCAAGCGCAGCAGCCACAAGCAGTCGCGCGGCGGCACCAAGCGTGCGGTGCGCCTGTCGCGCGGCACCGGCACGATCGTGGAGGAGATCGTGTATCCGGCCGGTTCACCACGCCCCGCCGGCAACGGTCACGAGGTCCGGGATCTGCTGGTCCCACTGATCCGCGCGGGCGAGCCGGCCGCCGATTCGCCGCCATTGGCGCACTCGCGGGAACTGGTGGCCCGCGGCCTGATCAGCCTGCCGTGGGAGGGTTTGAAACTATCGGCGGGCGAACCGGCCGTGCCGACGATTTTTCTACACTGAATACCGAGGCGGTCGTCACGGAACGAGGTGGGAAATGAGTAGAGCGCTCATCGTCGTCGATGTGCAGAACGATTTCTGCGAGGGCGGTGCCCTCGCGGTCGCCGGTGGTGCCGCGGCGGCGAGGCGGATCAGCGAATATCTGAGCGCGCACGGTGGCGATTATGCCGCCGTCGTCGCCACCCGCGACTACCACATCGACCCGGGCGCCCATTTCTCCGATCGGCCCGATTATGTGGACAGCTGGCCGCCGCACTGCCGGGCCGGGACATCCGGTGCGGATTTCCATCCGGATCTGGACACCTCGGCCGTCGATGAGGTGTTCCGCAAAGGTGCCTACAGCGCCGCGTACTCCGGCTTCGAGGGTTTCGCCGAGAATTCGGCCGGATTGGGGCAATGGTTGCGCGACAACGGAATCGACACCGTCGATATCTGCGGTATCGCCACCGATCATTGTATTCGCGCTACCGCCGCCGATGCCCGCGAAGCCGGTCTGGCGACTCGGGTACTGCTGGATCTCACCGCGGCGGTCTCGCCCGGCACGGTGGATATCGCTCTGAACACACTCCGCACGGCAGGGGTGGAATTGTCCGGAAGCCTGCCCCCGGCGGACAGCACCGGTCCCTGAAATTCCGCCTCCGGCCCTCGATATCACCCGTCTCGATCGCTCCCGAGGAATTCCGCGAGTGCGGCGGCCACCGCCGCGGGGTTCTCCACCTGCGGATAGTGCCCGGTGGCGGGGGCGGCATCCAGAACCTCGAACCGGGCGTGTGGCAGCCGTTCACGCAACCGCGGCAGCAGATGCCCGCCACTGATCGGATCGGCCGGACCCCATACGAAAAGCATGGGGCCGGAATAGGATTCGAACGCACGCTGCCAGCGTTCGGCATTGGCACGCCGCTCCGCGTGATAGCGATTGAGCGCCCATTGCACGCGGCGACCACCGTTGTCGGACAGTGCCAGCCACATCTGGTGCAGGTCCGCGTCGGAGACCGGACGGCCGAGGATGCGGCGCAACGAAAGCCGGAATGTCCGCTCCGACATCAGCGGTCCCAGCACCTTGCCCGCCGATGAGGCCAGCAGACGCTGAATCGGCAATGGGCGGTACAGGTCCGGGTACAGGCCGCCGTTCAACCATGCCGTGCGCACCATCCGCGCACTGTCGCGGGCCAGCAGCTCCTGCGCGACGCTCACCCCGTAATCGTGTGCCACCAGCGCGGTATCGGCGATACCCAACCGCTCCCAGAGCTGCTCGACGACGGTGGCCTGGTCGGTTATCCGATAGTCGTGGTCACGCGGCCGGTCGCTGGCGCCGAAACCGAGAAAGTCCAGTGTCGTTACCCGGCAACCGGATTCGACGAGCGCGGGCAGCACCGGAACCCAGTCGTGCGAGGAGGTCGGATATCCGTGCAGCAGCGTGACCGGCCGGCCACCGGCCGGTCCGTCCTGGCGGTGGAAGATTCGGTGCCCACTCAGTTCGAGATGCGTTCCCCCGGCAACCCAGGTGCGATAGTCCGGCTCCACGTGAACCTCCTCGCGCCCGCACTCGCGGGCTACCGGCAACCCTACCGACGGGCGCGTACACCGGCGTCCGCATCTCGTCTCCCCTTCCTGCACGGGCTCCACCCGGGGGCGAACATTCGGACCGCTACCAGGACCGATGTCCGGTATGCACCCGTCGTCCCGCCCTGCCGAAGCAGTCCGAAACACCGGTGTAACACTTCGCGGACAGACACCGAACACCTACTGCAATCACACATCTAGGCGAAGGGTAATTCTGTGAGAGTCATCCGTTTTGCCGCTGTTGCTTTCTCGGCTGCCGCCATGATCGGTGCCGGTTTCGGCGCCGCCCAGGCCGCCACTCCCGGTCAGGTCGCGCCTGCTGCCGTCGCCATCGACGACACCACGCCGGCCACCCCGGACACCGGAACCGGCAGCGCCGCCATGCTGCCCACCCTGCTGCAGGCCCTCGTGTCCGGCAGCGCGGAAACAGGCACCACCCCGACCACCCCGACCACCACCGGGTAGGTCTGCTCGCCGAATACGACAATCGCCCTCTTCCACCCCGCGAATCCGGGTGAGAGAGGGCGATTGCCGTCCCGGCCTCCCCTGCCGATCACGTTGTGCCGGGACCGATCGAGCCGCGCGGGTACTGCCGGTCGGCCGGGTTGTCGGACCGGGGCGCTAGTCTGCCTGCGTGCCAGAACTCCCGCCCGTACCGACCCTGTTGGCGACCGCTGTGGAAGCGCTCGGCGGTACGGCGCGCACCGGCCAGCAGACCATGTCGGCCGCGGTGGCGCACTCCATCGACACCAAGGAACATCTGGCCATCCAGGCCGGAACCGGAACCGGCAAGTCACTGGCGTACCTGGTGCCGAGCCTGCGACATGCGGTGGACAGCGGCCGCACGGTGGTGGTGTCCACCGCGACGATCGCACTGCAGCGCCAGCTGGTGGACCGCGATCTGCCCCGGCTGGCGCAGGCCCTGGAGAAGCCGCTGGGGCGTCGCGCCCGGTTCGCGATCCTCAAGGGCCGTAACAACTATCTGTGTCTGCACAAGATCAACAGCGTCGTTCCGGACGAACCACCGGAAACCGAACTGTTCGACGCGTTCGCCATCTCCCGGCTCGGCCGTGAGGTGCAGCGCCTCAACGAATGGGCCTCCGATACCGAGACCGGTGACCGCGACGAGCTGGTCCCCGGCGTCACCGATCGGGCCTGGCGCCAGGTCAGCGTCTCGGCACGCGAATGCCTCGGCAAGGGGCGCTGCCCGTTCGGCACCGACTGTTTCGCCGAACGCGCCCGCGCCGAATCCGGGCAGGCGGATGTGGTGGTCACCAATCACGCGCTGCTGGCCATCGATGCCATCAGCGGTATCCAGGTCCTGCCCGAACACGATGTGGTGGTCATCGACGAGGCCCACGAACTGGTCGACCGTGTCACCGGCGTGGCCACGGCAGAACTGTCCACCGCCACCATCACCGCGGCCGCCAAACGCTGCACCAAACTCGTCGACGAGGGAGATCTCGACCGGCTCGAGGGCGCCGCGGAGGCATGGCACGAACTGCTCGAGGATCTCCCGCCGGGCCGCTGGGACGAGCTCCCGGCCGGCGGCTCCCATGTACTCGCATTGCTGCGCGACGCCGCGTGGACCGTCCGGACCGCCCTCGCACCGCCCGGTTCCAGTGCGCCACAAGGTGATCCGGAGGCCGCCGCAGCCCGCAACATGGCCGTGGCCGCGATCGAGGAGGTACACGATACGGCGGTGCGCGCGCTGACCGCCTTCGAGGAGCCCGATGCCGCGGCCCGGCGCGATGTGCTGTGGCTGGCCGTGGACGAGGTGCGCGGTGTCGCGCGCCGCACCCTGCACATGGCACCGCTGTCGGTGGGCGGGTTGCTGCGCAATCGGCTGTTCGGAGCCTCGACCGTGGTGCTGACCTCCGCCACCCTGCAGGTCGGCGGTTCCTTCGAAGGTCTGGCCGCGACGTGGGGCCTGCCGCCGCACACCACCGGCACCGGCGAGCCCGCCGAGGCCATCCGCCGCGTCGACCCGGATCTCGCGAACGGCGCCGAGGCGCCCTCCGATACCGGCACGATGCGCTGGAACTCCCTCGATGTGGGTTCGCCGTTCGATCACGCCAAATCGGGCATCCTCTACGTGGCCGGTCACCTCCCCGCGCCCGGTCGCGACGGTCTGGCTCCGGCATATCTCGACGAGATCCAGCGGCTGGTGGAGGCGGCCGGCGGGCGCACCCTCGGCCTGTTCTCCTCGATGCGCGCCGCCAAGGCCGCCACCGAGATCCTGCGTGAACGCCTCGATACCCCGATCCTGTGCCAGGGCGAGGACGCCACCGGCACCCTGGTCCGCCGCTTCGCCGAGGACCCGGCGACCTCCTTGTTCGGCACCCTGTCGCTGTGGCAGGGAGTCGATGTGCCTGGGCCGTCGCTCAGTCTGGTGATCCTGGATCGCATTCCGTTTCCGCGTCCGGACGATCCGCTGCTGGTGGCCCGGCAGCAGGCCGTGCAATCGCGCGGCGGCAACGGTTTCCTCGCGGTCGCCGCGAACCACGCCGCGCTACTGCTCGCCCAGGGCACCGGGCGGCTGCTGCGCAGTGTGGACGATCGCGGCGTGATCGCGATTCTGGACTCGCGTCTGGTCACCGCGCGCTACGGCGGATACCTGCGGGCCTCCCTGCCGCCGTACTGGGAAACCTCCGACCCCGAGGTCGTGCTGAAGGCGCTGCGCCGGCTCACCGCGGTGACCGAGAACTGAAACATAAACATGTGACACGCCGCACACAGGCCGTGAAATAATTACCGTTCAGAAGTACATTGACGGGCGGCGTACCCGGTGAACCCCCCAATTCCCCATCGGATATGCCGAGATCCCCACGTCGCGCCCCCTGCTCGCGACGTGGGGATCCTCAGCTCATCGGGCTATTTGACCACCAGGGTCACCACCGCGGCGACCACCCCGACCACGATCGCGCCCACACCCCACACCAGGCCGTCACGCTGCCACGGCCGACCGTGATCGAGCGAGAACCGGCCGGGACCGGTGAAGCCCAGCGCCACCGCGACCACGGCGAACAGCAGTGCGGACTCATATCCCGACAGTCCGCCCGACCAGGTCACATGCATCGCGTTGATCATCGTGCCGAGCACGATCGCGGCCGCCAGCGGCGTCAGCAGGCCGAGGAACAACAGGCCACCGCCGACCGCCTCGCACAACCCCGCCAGGGTGGCGAAGAACTTCCCCGGGTCGTAGCCCATCTGCTGAAACCCCTGGGCCGTCGCGGACAGGCCGTACCCGTTGAACCAGCCGAACAACTTCTGGGTTCCGTGCACGAACAACAGGCCGCCGAAGACCACGCGCAACAACAGCAGGCCCACATCGGCGGCAACGGAATCGGCGATACGGAATTCGAGCGGACGGACGGCGCGGCTCTCGGTCTCGGAGGTCATGATCATGGTCCTCACTCGTTAGTTGTGCGAAACAAAACGGACCGCGGTCCGGTTAATCAACGGAGATCAACCGTATACGGTTCACCTGCTTTATTCCGTAGACGGGACGACCGTCGGCGATTAATCGGCGAGGAAGAAAAAGTACGCCAGGAAGATCGCCACCAGCACCCACATCACCGGATGCACCTCCCGGCCCCGGCGGCGAGCAACCATGACGATCGGATAGAAGGTCAGGCCCATAGCGATCCCGTTGGCGATGGAGTACGTCAGCGGCATCATGATCACGGTGATGAATGCGGGAATCGCGTATTCGAGCCTGCTCCAGTCGATATCGCCCAGTGCCCGCGACATCAGCACACCCACGACGATGAGCGCGGGTGCGGTCACCGCGGGAACATCCGCCACCACCGCGAAGATCGGGAAGAAGAACATGGCGATCAGGAACCAGCCCGCGGTGGACACCGCGGTCAATCCCGTCCGCCCGCCCGCACTGACCCCGGCGGTCGATTCGACATAGGCCGTCGTGGTCGACGTACCGATAACCGCGCCCGCGGCGGTGCCGATCGAATCGGCCGCGAAGGCCTGCGCCGCCCGCGGTAGTTTGCCGTCGGCGCCCAGCAGCCCCGCCTGGTTGGCGATGCCGATCAGCGTGCCGGAGGCATCGAAGAAATCGACGAACAACATGGTCAGGACGACGATCGCCATCTGACCGGTGAAGGCGTGCGGCAGATTGATGATCGCCTGCCCGAAGGTCTGATCGAGCCCGTGCGGCAACGCCGCCAACTGATGCGGCAAGTGCACCAGACCGCTGACGATTCCCACCGCCGTCGTGCAGACGATCCCGTACAGCACCGCGCCGTGCCAGCCCAGCACCAAGAACACCACGGTGACCACCAGGCCGAACAGCGCCAGCAGCGTGGTCCCCTTCGTGAAGTCGCCGAGGTGCACGAAGGTCGCCGGATCCGAGACCACCACTCCGGCGTTCTTGAGGCCCAGAAAGGCTACGAACATGCCGATCCCCGCGCCGACCGCGAGTTTGAGCTGCAGCGGAATGGCGTCGATGATCTTCTCCCGGACCCGGGTCACCGCCAGGACGAAGAAGATGATGCCCGACAGCAGAGTCCCCGAGAGCGCGACCTGCCAGTCGATCCCCATCCCCAGGACGACCGAATAGGCGAAGAACGCGTTGAGCCCCATGCCCGGCGCGAGCGCGATCGGATACCGCGCCCACAGTCCCATCACCAGCGTGCCGACGACCGCCGCGACCGCGGTGGCGGTGAACACCGCCTGGGTGGGAATTCCGCGCGAACCGAGCTGCCCATGATCGCCCAGCACCGAGGGATTGACCGCCAGCACATAGGACATCGCCAGGAAGGTGATCGTGCCGGCCATCAGCTCGCGCTTCATCGTCGACCCGAGGCGCGTAACTCCGAAATAGTGGTCGAGGCGCCGGTTGGAACGCGACAGGACGCCGATACTCATAGCTTGCTCCACCTCGCCGGGACCGATCGACTGTGGGAAAACCGTATCGGTACCCGCACCCGCCGTGCCATTCATGCGAGCTGACACGCGGCGAACGGCACCCGACCAGGCGATCAGCATACCGTCGACCACCACCTCGGGAACGAGCGCCATCAACGCGGAAGCCTCGATCCGCTGCGGAGCCACCGGATCGATATCGAGCAGCGCGAGCTGCCCGGTCTCCTCCCCCGTCCACACTGTCATGGCGACAGCATCGGCCGCCGGCCTTGGCGGCGTCTTGTGAAATCCCAGTGATCTACGGGCTGGCGGCGGCGACCAGCCCCAGTTCCGCGGCGCCGGAGAGCAATCGGTGCCGGGGCAGAACCCGCACGGTGTAACCGACGGCCCCCGACCGCGGCACAGGCGTGGTCACCGTATACACCTCGATACCCGAATCTGTTGTGGTGTAGGTCATTTCGATGACGACGGAATCCACCAGCTCGTCATCGGAGGACACCCGGCCCAGCACCGCCTGCACCTCGACCTCGGACGGCGACAGGCCGGCGAGATCGATCCGGGCACGCAGTGACAACTCCGCGCCGATCACCGGGATTTCGGGCAGCCCCGTACTGTCGACCCGCACCACCTTGACCTGCGGCCAGGCGGAATCGGCACGGCGCCGGAATTCCGCCAGTTGCCGGGCCCCGGCGAAATCCTCGGCCGCCACCGCCGCATACGATGCCGCGGCCGGAAAGTAGTAGCCGGTGGTGTAATCCCGCACCATCCGCGAGGCCAGTACCTTCGGGCCGAGCGTCCGCAATGTGTGGCGAACCATTTCCAGCCAGCGCACCGGCAGATTCGTATCGTCGCGTTCGTAGAAATGCGGCAGGACCGAGCGTTCCAGCATCTCGTAGAGCGCGGCCGCCTCCAGATCGTCGCGCCGGTGTTCGTCGCGAACCCCATCTGCTGTCGGAATCGCCCAGCCGTTGTCGCCGTCGTACATCTCGTCCCACCAGCCGTCGCGGATGGACAGATTCAGCCCGCCGTTGAGTGCGGCCTTCATCCCCGAGGTCCCGCACGCCTCGAGCGGACGAAGCGGATTGTTCAGCCACACATCGCAACCCCAATACAGGTAGCGAGCCATCGACATGTCGTAATCGGGCAGGAAGACGATGCGATGACGCACCGCCGGATCGTCGGCGAAGCGCACCACCTGCTGGATGAGCGCCTTGCCCCCTTCGTCGGCGGGGTGACTCTTGCCCGCCACCACCAGTTGCACCGGCCGCACCGGATCGAGCAGCAGAGCACGCAGGCGATCCGGATCACGCAACATCAGCGTGAGCCGTTTGTAGGTCGGTACTCGCCGCGCGAAGCCCACGGTGAGGACCTCGGGATCGAAAACCTGGTCCACCCAGCCCAATTCGGCCGGCGCCGCGCCGCGTTCGAGCCACGATTCGCGCACCCGGCGACGCACCTCGGCGACCAGTACCGCGCGCAGCGTCGTGCGGGTGGCCCACAGTTCGTGCGGATCGACATCCCGCAACCGCTCCCAGCCACGCGCCTCGGCGACAAGTTCCGGCCCGACGAGTTCTCGTGCGGTATCCATTGCGGCACTCCCGGGGCCCTCCGTGGTTACGCGCGCTGCCTCCTCCGGGCCCGTCGCTCGCGCCGTATCCATTGCGGCACTCCCGGGGCCCTCCGTGGTTACGCGCGCTGCCTCCTCCGGGCCCGTCGCTCGCGCCGCGGTATCCAGCCATTCACGCGCCGCCCAGGTCGGCGCGTGCACCCCGTTGGTGACCGAACCGATCGGCACCTCGGCGACGTCGAAGCCCGGCCACAGCGGCGCGAACATCGCCCGGCTGACCTCGCCGTGCAATTTCGACACTCCGTTGGCGCGCTGGGCGAGTCGCAAACCCAGATGCGCCATATTGAACACCGACGGATCCGCCTCCCGCCCCAGCGCGAGAATCCGATCCACCGAAATACCCGGCAGCAGGGGCGATTCGCGATCACCGTGGGTGCCGCCGAAATAGCGACGAACCAGCGCGGCCGCGAACCGGTCGATTCCCGCGGGCACCGGCGTGTGGGTGGTGAATACGGTCGCCGCGCGGACAGCGGTGAGCGCGGAGTCGAAATCCATTCCGCCCGACATATATTCGCGAATGCGCTCGATGCCGAGGAATCCCGCGTGCCCCTCGTTCATATGCCACACGTCGGGATCGGGCAGACCGCGCGCACGGGTGTAGGCGCGCACCGCGCGCACTCCGCCGATACCGGCCAGGATCTCCTGTTTGATGCGATGGTCCTGGTCGCCGCCGTACAGCCGATCGGTCACCGCCCGCAATTCGGGATCGTTGTCGGCGATATCGGAATCCAGCAGCAGCAACGGAATTCGGCCAACCTGCGCGATCCACACCTGAGCTCGCACCACCCGCCCCTCGGGCATGGGCACATGGACGAGCACCGGCGCGCCCGCCATCGCCAGCAGCCGCAGCGGCAATCCCTGTGGATCGAGATCGGGATACCGTTCGGCCTGCCAGCCGTCGGCGGTGAGCGACTGCCGGAAGTAGCCGGACCGATACAGCAGCCCGACCCCGATCAGCGGCAGCCCCAGATCCGATGCGGCCTTGAGATGGTCTCCGGCCAGAATCCCCAGCCCGCCGGAGTAATTCGGCAGCACCTCGGTGACACCGAACTCCATGGAGAAATAGGCGATCCCGCCCGGCACCGGCGTCTCGGACGCCGCGGCGTGCTCACCGAACCAGCGCGGGCGGCTGAGATAGTCCGCCAGATCGGCGGCGGCGGCATCGACTGCCGCGATATAGTCCGGATCGGCCGCCCATTCGTCGAGCCGGTCGGCGGCCACCTCACCCAGCATCCGCACCGGATCGCGGCCCACCCGCACCCACAGTTCGGGATCCAGCCGCGCGAACACGTCCTGAGTGGGCCCGTGCCATGACCACCGGAGATTTGCGGCCAGATCACCGAGGGCGGCGAGCCGCTGCGGCAGATGGGCACGGACGGTGAATCGACGCAATGCCTTCACCGGTTAGACCCTACACGCCGATTATCGGCCGCCGAACCCGCTGACCTGGAGCGTAAGCGCCTATGCGCGCAGGGTGCGGTCGAGCAGCGCCAGCAGTTCGCGCCGATGCCGCTCATCGGCCTCCCGGTTGTAGGCAGCGGTGTCGGACTGCGTGTAACCATGGTGCGCCCCGGCGTAAACCTCGGTGCGGTAGCGCAGTCCGGCTGCCGCGAGCACCTTGTCGAAGTTCTCGATCTGCTCGGGTGGCAGCGACCGATCCTGATCGGCGTGCCCGAAATACATTTCCGCCGTAGCCTTCTCGGCCGCCAGATGCGGGCTGTCGACGCCCTCGACCACCAGCCCGCCGGTGTGGAATCCGGCCGCCGCGGCGACGCGGTCACCGAACCCGCCCGCGGTGTAAAGCGCCAGCCGGCCGCCCATGCAATATCCGGCCGTCGCGATCGGACCGTCCGAGGTGTATTCGAACCCCTGCAGCCGGTCCAGATAGGCGCCCGCGTCGCGCTGTGCGACCTCGCGGGTGAGCTCGTGCAGCATCGGCATGATCGCGGCCAGCACATCGGGCCGCTCGCTCGTGTCGATGAACTCCGGCAGGTCGACGACCGGCGCGCGCCCGTGCCGGTAGAACACATTGGGCACCAGGACCGTATAGCCCGCCGCGGCGATGTCGTCGGCCAGAGCACGCAGCGCCGGACGCACTCCGAACGCATCCATGTACAGCAGCACGCCGGGGTATTTCCCGCCGTCGGCGGGATGGGTGACATAGGCGTCGGCGACACCGTCCGGTGTCGTGATTTCCACCGTCTGGCCCTGCACTGCCGTCATGCGAGATTCCCTTCTACTGCAGCGGACAAGTCCACCGTACGCACCGAAACGGCGCTGCCATTAAACGGAACCAACGCCCCGGAAAGTCTGCCACGGTCACCCAGCCGCCGCAATCGCGCCACCGCGTATTCGCCCGGGCATTGCCGGTACGGTTGGTCGGGTGACCGGTCGCATCGCCATCGATGACACCGCCCCGGCCGTACCGGGCGGATACCCGGCCAAGGCTGTGGTCGGGGAGGTGTTCCCCGTCCGGGCGGTGGTGTGGCGCGAGGGACACGATCCGGTCGCGGCCACCCTGGCCGTGCGCGGACCGGCCGGTGGGCGCACCCAGCGCATCCGGATGGCACCGGAATTCGAACCCGATGTATTCAATGCCGTCTTCACCCCGAATACCGCGGGGCGGTGGACCTTTCGCGTCGAGGGCTGGGCCGACCCGATCGCCGGGTGGCGCGCCGCGGTCGAGGCGAAACTGGCCGTCGGGCAGAGTGCCGCGGATCTGGCCAACGATCTGGAACTCGGCGCCCGCCTGTTCGATCGTGCCGCGCAGGCGGTCCCCAAACGGCAGTGGGAGAAACTGCGCGCCGCGGCGACCGCCCTGCGCGGCGATGCCCAGCTCCCGGCCCGGGTCGCGCCCGCCTTCGGCGCCGAGGTCGGCGAAATTCTGCGGGCGGCACCGCTGCGCGACCTGGTCACCCGGGGGCCCGCCCACACCGTCCTGGTCGAGCGACGCCGGGCGCTGGTGGGTTCCTGGTACGAATTCTTCCCACGCTCCACCGGCGGCCGCGACGCGGACGGCACTCCGGTACACGGCACCTTCAGTACCGCGCGACACGAACTTCCGCGCATCGCCGCCATGGGTTTCGATGTGGTGTACCTGCCGCCGATCCACCCGATCGGCACGGTCAATCGCAAGGGCCCCAATAACTCTCTGACCTGCGAACCCGGGGATATCGGATCGCCATGGGCCATCGGCTCGGCCGAAGGTGGCCACGACGCGATCCACCCGTCGCTGGGTACCGAGGCGGATTTCTCCGAATTCGTCACCGCCGCAGCGGAACTGGGACTCGAGGTAGCCCTGGACCTGGCCCTGCAGTGCGCACCGGACCACCCCTGGGTCGAGCAGCACCCGGAGTGGTTCACCACCCTGCCCGACGGCACCATCGCCTTCGCGGAGAACCCGCCGAAGAAGTATCAGGACATCTATCCCCTGGATTTCGACAACGATCCCGACGGCCTGTACGCCGCGGTGCTCGCGGTGGTCCGGCATTGGATCGGGCTGGGCGTCAAGATCTTCCGGGTCGACAACCCGCACACCAAGCCCGCCGACTTCTGGGAGTGGCTGATCGCGCAGATCCGCCGCACCGATCCCGATGTGATCTTCCTGTCCGAGGCCTTCACAGTCCCGGCCCGCCTCTACGGACTGGCCCGGCGCGGATTCTCGCAGTCCTACACCTACTTCACCTGGCGCACCGCCGCCCACGAACTGGCCGGCTTCGCCCGCGAACTCGCCGCCAAGGCCGACGAAGCCCGACCCAACCTGTTCGTCAACACCCCCGATATCCTGCACGAAAGCCTGCAGCACGGCGGTCCCGGCATGTTCGCGATCCGTGCCGCGCTCGCGGCGACGATGGGCCCGAGCTGGGGAATGTATTCCGGATTCGAGCTGTTCGAGCACCAGGCCGCCGGCCCCGGCAGCGAGGAGTACCTCGACTCGGAGAAATACCAGCTGCGCCCGCGCCGCTTCGCCGAAGCCGCCGCCCGCGGAGAATCACTGGAACCGTTCATCACCCGGCTCAACGAGATCCGGCGGGCACACCCGGCACTGCAACAGTTGCGCTGCATCACCTTTCATCACGTCGACAATCCGGCACTGCTCGCCTACTCCAAGGTCGACCCCGGTTCCGGCGACGCCGTCCTGATCGTGGTGAACCTCAACCCGTTCGGCGCCGAGGACGGCATGGTCTCACTCGATATGCCGGCCATCGGACGCGAATGGCACGATCATCCCGCGGTCCGCGACGAGATCACCGGCGAGGAATACCACTGGGCCCAAACCAATTACGTGCGGCTCGATCCGGTGCGGGCACCGGCGCACATCCTCGTCCTACCGGCCGTCGCCGCGGCCGAGCGCACCGAACTCGCCTATCGCCGGACGTTCCGATGAGCGCCGCCGGCGCGGCTCGGAGGTCGCGCCGATGAATCGGCGCGACCTCATGCTCCTGGCCGCAGGTACCCACACCGACCCGCACACCGTCCTGGGCGCCCATCCGGATCCCGGCGGTACGATCATCAGAACCCTTCGCCCCCACGCGGATTCGGTGATCGCGCGGATCGGCGATACCGACCATCCGCTGCACCACATCGGCCACGGCATCTTCGAAGGCGTGGCCGGATTCGAGAATCCGGGGGACTACCGGTTGGTGGTGTCGTATCCGGGCAGCCGGACAGTGCTGACCGCCGACGGATACCGCTTCCTGCCGACACTCGGCGAGCTCGACCTGCATCTGATCGGTGAGGGCCGCCACCAGCGACTCTGGGAGGTCCTCGGCGCCCACTCACGCCGCTACCCGGCCTCAGGCGGGGACGTGACCGGCACCTCGTTCGCGGTATGGGCGCCGAATGCCCGCGGTGTCACCGTCTTCGGCGATTTCGACAGCTGGGGCGGCACCGGTACGCCGATGCGCCGACTGGGATCCTCGGGCGTATGGGAGGTGTTCGTCCCGGATGTGACGGTGGGAACGCGGTACAAATTCCGGATCCACGGCGCCGACGGACGCACCACCGACCATGCCGATCCCCTGGCCTTCGCCACCGAGGTGCCGCCCGCCACCGCCTCGGTCGTCACCCGCAGCACATTCGAGTGGGCCGACCGGGAATGGTGCGCCGCCCGCGCAGCACTCGATCCCACCCGTGCGCCGATGAGTATCTACGAACTGCACCTGGGCTCGTGGCGACCGGGTCCCGACTATCGGGCTGCCGCCGAACAGATCGCGGAATATGTTGTGGCGCTGGGATTCACGCATGTGGAACTACTGCCTGTCGCCGAGCACCCCTTCGGCGGATCGTGGGGCTACCAGATCACCTCCTACTACGCTCCGACCGCACGCTTCGGCTCCCCCGACGATCTGCGCGCATTCGTCGATCACCTGCACAGCCGCAGTATCGGCGTGATCCTCGACTGGGTCCCCGGCCATTTCCCCCGCGACGAGTGGGCGCTGGCCCGCTTCGACGGAACCCCGCTCTACGAACACCCCGATCCGCGCCGCGGCGAGCAATTGGAATGGGGCACCAACGTTTTCGACTACGGACGCAACGAGGTCCGCAACTTCCTGGTCGCCAACGCCCGGTACTGGATCGAGGAATTCCACATCGACGGTCTGCGGGTGGACGCCGTCGCCTCCATGCTCTATCTCGACTACTCGCGCCCACCGGGCGGCTGGGAGCCCAATATCCACGGCGGCCGGGAGAATCTCGAGGCCGTCGCCTTCCTTCGCGAGCTGAACACCGCGATCCATACCGACCATCCGGGTGTGGTCACCATCGCCGAGGAGTCCACCACCTGGCCCGGCGTGACCCGCTCCACCGATGTCGGCGGTCTCGGCTTCACCTTGAAATGGAATATGGGCTGGATGCACGACACCCTCGGCTATCTGGCCCACGATCAGGTACACCGCAGCTGGCACCACAACGAGATCACCTTCTCCGCGGTGTACGCCTGGAGTGAGAACTATCTGCTGCCGATCAGCCACGACGAGGTCGTTCACGGCAAGGGCACGCTGTGGACCCGGATGCCGGGCGACGACTTCGCCAAGGCGTGCGGAGTCCGGGCGCTGCTGTCCTACATGTGGGCCCACCCCGGAAAACAACTGCTGTTCATGGGCCAGGAGTTCGGTCAGTTCCGCGAATGGTCGCACGATCGCGGCCTGGACTGGGACGAACTGACCAACCCGCTGCACGAGGGAATCCGCCTACTGGTCACCGACCTCAACACCACCTACCGCGACCACCCAGCTCTGTGGACCCAGGACACCGCACCCGGGGGTTTCGCCTGGATCGAGGCCGACGACCGCCTCGGCAACGTCCTGGCCTTTCTGCGCTACGGCACCGACGGCTCGGTGGTGGCCTGCGTGTTCAACTTCTCCGGTATCGAACAGCCTGCCTACCGGATCGGCCTGCCGACCCCGGGCCGCTGGCGAGAGATCCTCAATTCCGACGCGACCACGTACGGCGGCAGCGGTATCGGCAATCTCGGCGGCGTCGACGCGACCGAGGTGCCCTGGCACGGCCGCCCCTTCTCCGCGTCGCTGGCCCTCGCCCCGAACACCGCGATCTGGCTGACCGGCTAGGTCACCAGCGCAGCATGGGCAGCGGGCGACCGGGATGTCGTACCGCCCACCCCACTCCCTTACGCAGCAGGAAGCCGTGGAACCCGCGATAGGGCAGGGCCTCGACGATGGCGCGTACGGCGTCGCGCGCGAGTCCCGCCCGTACGATGCCGTGGCTGACGTCGATCCGATCGGCGAGCCGGAAGGTCTCGGTGAGCCGGTCGTCGACTCCGCGCAACCGGTGGTGATCGAGCACCATCCGCCGCGCGCGACCGATGTCGTCGACGCCGCTGATGGCCGCGTACTCGTCCACGAGCGCCGCCGAGGGTGTCAGATAGTCGAAGGTTCCGGCTGTCCAGATCCCCAGATCGTGGACCGTCCACGCCAGCACGGCGGCGCCGGGAAGCTCAGTGCCGAACAGCAGGCCGTGATAGTTCATCCCCCGCAGCACATGGTTGCGATAGGTCACCAGGTCCGGTCCCAGCTCGTCACGGTGACGATCGAGAATCGTGGTGACGATCGGATGATCGGTGCGCACGTTCACCGCCGGCTCAGAACTGCCAGGGCAGCGGCAGATCGGGCACCCGGCAGCCGTAGGTGCGTTCCACCGAGACCGGCGTGCCGTGCACAGTGCCGTGGGCGCGCAATTCGACCGGGTAGTACCGGATACACCGGACGCCGGCGTCCGAATCGGGCAGCATGAGCTCACCGTCGGCTAGATACGCGCAGGCCCCCGCCGCATCGGGATGTGAGCCACCGACCGGATCGCAGGTCAGCGAGACCGTCCGGGGTGCGCGATCCGGTTCGGTCCGGGTGAAGACGAGACTGGTGGCGGCATCGTGGGCCGCGGCACCGCCCGCGGGCATCAGCACGCCGGCCACGCACGCCGCGCCGGCCACGCACCGCATCACCCTGATCACACCGGCCCCCATCCCCGCGGTCGTTCGCGCCACTCAGTACAGCGCGGTCGCGAGCTTGCGGCGAGCGGCGACCACGATCGGGTCGGCGGTGTCGAACAGCTCGAACAATTCCACCAGCCGGGTCCGCACGCGGTTCCGGTCGTCGCCCGCAGTGCGCTTGATCAGGCCGATCAAGCGATCGAAGGCCGCATCGGGTTGCTGATTGAACAATTCGGCATCGGCGGCGGTGAAAGCGGCATCGATATCGGCGGGGTCGGCGTCGGCGACCGCGATCGCATCGGCCGGCAGCGCACGAGCCCGGTCGAAGAACCGGACCTGCCGCAGTGCCGCCTTGGCCTCCTCATTGGCGGGCTCGGCGGCCAGAATCGCTTCGTAGGCCGCCTCGGCCCCGGCGATATCGCCGCGGTCCAGCGCCTCCTCTGCGGCGACGAATCGGGGATCCTCCGGCGCGGGCGCCTCGCCCTCCTCCTGGTCGGCACCGGGCAACTTGCCCTGCACGGCCTCGACGACCGCGTCCAGCCACTGGGTGACCTGGGCTTCCGGCTGCGAACCCTGGAAATCTGCGAGCGGCTGCCCCGCGGCGACCGCCACGACGGTCGGAATTCCCTGCACCCCGAAGGCCTGCGCGATGCGCATATTGGCCTCCGCCTCGACGGTGGCCAGTTCCCAGCTGCCCTGGGCCTGAACCACCAGCCGCTCGAACAACTTCACCAGCTCGACGCTGCCCGGGCTCCGCTGGGAGTACAGCACCACCACAACCGGCACCTCGAGCGAACGCCGCAGCACCTTGGTCTCGAAATCGGCCTCGGTGACGGCATGATCGCCCGGAACGTCGGTGGCGGCCGGCTGTTTGAGCGCGGACAGATCCACGGCGCCGGACATGGCAGCGGCGACGGCGGGCGAGGGACGACGTGCGGCAGGTCGAGTCACGGCATCCAGTTTGTCACGGCGTGGCGGCTGCCGGTGCCGGGGCCGTGCTCAGTTCTCCCAATTGCCCGCTCCGAATCGCCCAGCGCTCGAACCACACCGAGCTGAACGGGACGACCGCCGACACCAACCCCAGCAGAATCGTCTTACCGGGCCACTCGAACTCACGCCAGGCGAGCAGCAGGCTGATCGCGTAGAGCACGAAGATGAGGCCGTGCAGCATGCCGAACACCATCACCGGCCAGGTGATGGGTTCGGGCAGCCGCTTGAGTACCGAGCCGAGCAGCAACAGCGCCCATGACGGCGCCTCCAGCAATCCGAACAGACGCACTCGTTTGGCCACGGTGCTCACGTCGAAGAATTCGCCCATGGGCACCATTGTGCCGAACGACTACGGAGTGTCGTAGTAGGTGTGGGTCAAACCACAGGCATCCGGCCGGGAACCGGGTTCAGACGCGGACGATGAGGGCGTCGCCCTGACCGCCGCCGCCGCACAGTGCCGCCGCGCCGACTCCGCCGCCGCGCCGCTGCAGTTCCAGTGCCAGATGCAGCACGATCCGCGCACCCGACATCCCCAGCGGATGACCGATCGCGATCGCACCACCGTTGACGTTGACCTTCTCCGGATCGATCCCCAGCTTGCGGGTCGAGGCGACCCCGACCGCCGCGAATGCCTCGTTGATCTCCACCAGATCCAGATCCACCGGCGAAATACCCGCCCGCGCACACGCTTTCGCGATCGCGTTCGCGGGCTGCTCCTGCAACGTGGAATCCGGACCCGCCACCACACCCGCGGCGCCGATCTCAGCGATCCAGGTCAAACCCAGCGCTTGCGCCTTCTCCTTGCTCATCACGACCACCGCGGCCGCACCGTCGGAGATCTGCGACGCCGAACCGGCGGTGATGGTGCCGTCCTTCGCGAACGACGGCCGCAACTTCGACAGCGACTCCGCGGTCGTATCGGCGCGAATCCCCTCGTCCTCGCTCACCACGATCGGATCGCCCTTGCGCTGCGGTACCGACACCGGCACGACCTCGTCGGTGAACACACCGTTCTTCCAGGCCGCCGCGGCCTTCTGATGCGACGCCGCGGCGAATTCGTCCTGCTCCAGGCGGCCGATCCCGTCGGCGGCGTTACGCGACTCGGTCAAAGCGCCCATCGCCTGATCGGTGAAGATGTCGTGCAGCCCGTCGTAGGCCATATGGTCACGCAACGTCACATCGCCGTACTTGAACCCCTGACGGCTCTTCTCCAGCATGTGCGGCGCACGGCTCATCGACTCCTGCCCACCGGCCACCACGACCTCGTACTCACCGGCACGAATGAGCTGATCCGCCAAGGCGATCGCGTTGATACCCGACAAACACACCTTGTTCAGCGTCACCGCCGGCACATCCATCGAAATACCACCCGCGACCGCCGCCTGCCGAGCCGGAATCTGCCCCGCACCCGCGGTCAAAACCTGACCCATGATCACGTAATCGACCAGCTCGGGCGAAACACCACCCTTATCCAGTGCCGCCCTGATCGCGAAGCCACCCAGATCCGAACCGGAGAACCCGGACAGACCACCCAGGAGCCGGCCCACCGGAGTACGGGCGCCGGAGACGATGACAGAGGTGGTGGCCACGATGAACCTCGCTTCTCGTATTTCGGGACGGCCACAGCGGGCCGCTCTCGTACTCAACGGTAACCCTTGCCGTCCCGGCAGCTCCAAATAGGCGCGCGCTACCGTCGAGGGGTGAGCAATACCGATACGTCCGCTTTCATCCCCGCCGACTACGTCATCGCCGTCGATCATGTGGGCATCGCTGTGCCCGATCTCGACACCGGTGTGGCCTGGTACTCCGACAATCTCGGCATGGTCGAGACCCACCGCGAGGTCAACGAGGCCCAAGGCGTGCACGAGGCGATGCTCTCGCTGCCGGGCGCCGGCGACGATGCCACTGCTCTACAGTTGCTGGCACCGCTGAACGAGGAGTCCACGATCGCCAAGTTCATCGACCGCAATGGTCCCGGACTGCAGCAACTGGCCTACCGCGTGACCGATATCGACGCCGTGGCTACTTTTCTGCGAGGCCGCGGCATCCGTTTGCTGTACGAAGCACCGCGCGCGGGAACCGCGAACTCGCGGATCAATTTCGTACACCCGAAGGATGCTGGCGGTGTGCTCATCGAACTCGTCGAACCGGCGGCGAATCCTACTCACTAGTACCGCAATACGGCCACAGAAACAGTTCGTAACGACATTCGCAGTCGACTCACCATGGTGGGTCGACAGGCTGTAGTTTGTGGGGCATGTCGTCCACTGAGCCCGATCGCAATCGCTTCGTCGCGTTGCCCTTTACAGTAGTCCGTAAGGGCTATGACCGTGACGAAGTACGCAATTACTTCGACCGCTTCGATGCCGAGTTGAGGGTCACCGCAACAGATCGCGATGCCGCTGCCGCTCAGGCCCGAAACCTGGCCGCCCAGCTGGAGGACGCCCGCGACGAGATCGACGAGCTCCGCAAGGAAGTCGATCGCCTGTCGGTTCCGCCCACCACGGCGGAAGGCATGAGCGATCGTATTTCCCGGATGTTGCGTTTGGCATCCGACGAGGCGTCCGAGGTCCGCGCGCAGGCGCAGGCCGAGGCAGCCGAGATGATCTCCATCGCGGAGCAGCAGGCCACCGAGATGCGCGGCAAGTACGAGTCGCTGCTGTCGGAGACCAAGGAAAAGCGCGAGGCGCTCGAGGTCGAATTCGAGCAGACGCTGTCGAACGCGCGCACGGAGTCCTCCAAGATCGTCGAGGCCGCCCAGGCCGATGCCACGCGCATCACCAAGGAAGCCGAAGCCAAGCGCAAGTCCGCACAGCAGGACTTCGAGGCCACGATGGCGGAGAAGCGCACCAAGCTCACCAAGGCCATGGAGGAGTTGGAGGCTTCCAGCCGCTCCGACGCCGCCCAGCGCATCAAGGAAGCCACCGACGAGTCGAACCGTCTGGTCAGCTCCGCCACCCAGTCCGCCGATCGCAAGATCGCGCACGCGAAGGAACTGGCCGAGGAGATGCGCGTGCTGCGCGGCCGAGTCCTGGCCCAGCTCTTGGGAATTCGCGGCCAGCTCGATTCCGTCCCGGCCATGCTGGCAGCGGTCAACCGCGAGAGCGAACTGCTCGACGGCGCACCGGAGCAGCGTTCGCTGTCCGGTAAGCAGTCCGGTTCCGGCCGCCAGAAGGCCATCCCCGAGGTCAAGGCGGAAGACGAAGAGTCCGTCGACGAAGCGCGCGAAAGCGCCGACGTCTCGAACTGACACGCGCCACCCCCCTCAGGGCGACACTTTTCACCACTCGTTTCGAGGCCGCTCCCGCACCGCGGGGGCGGCCTTCCCTATGTCATGACCAGCGGCGCGTGATCGACCGAGTATTCCGGCCGCGCCAGCATCCGGAATGCCAATGGCGCCGGTCATGTTCGCCGCCGTCGGCCGGCCAGGCCACGATATGAGCTGTGCCGGGGGCGATTTCGTGATCGCAGCCCGGGCACCGGTAGGTCTTCACCGCGCGGGCGCCCGGAACCGTTCGCACCACATAGCTTTCCGTGCCTCCCGGCCCGGACTCGGTGCGGCCGAAGACGTCGCCGATCGGTCGCGACTCCCGCGGGAGTCGCGATGACGACCGAGGACGAGGCTTACGACGCGGCACGGTACTCAGAAAAGCCGGAACTCGGCACTGTCGGTGCCGCGCAGCGCATCGTAATCGAGTGTGACGCAGCGGATTCCACGGTCGGTGGCCAACGTACGCGCCTGCGGCTTGATCTGCTGGGCAGCGAATACGCCGGATACCGGCGCCAGCAGCGGATCCCGATTCAGCAATTCCAGATACCGCGTCAACTGTTCCACACCGTCGATCTCACCGCGGCGTTTGATCTCGACCGCCACCGTGGCGCCGTCGGCGTCCCGGCACAGAATGTCCACCGGTCCGATCGCGGTCATGTATTCCCGCCGGATCAGCGAATAGCCGTCGCCGAGGGTGCCGATATGTTCGGCGAGCAATTCCTGCAGATGTGCTTCCACCCCGTCTTTCACGAGTCCCGGATCGACACCCAGTTCGTGTTTCGAATCGTGTTCGATGTCCTCGACGGTGATTCGCAGTTCTTCGCCGGCCTTGTTCGTCACCACCCACAGCCGGACGGCGGTATCGGGCGCTGTATCCGTATCCAGAGCTGGATCGGCGACCGGCGCGGCATCGGCGACCGGAACGGAGTCGGATTCGGATTCGGGTGGGACGGCGGCTCCGGCTTCGCGCTCCTCCAACCAACACGGCGGGCTCATCCAATTCAACGGCTTGTAGGAGCCGCCATCGGAATGCACCAGCACCGAACCGTCCGCTTTCATCAACAACAGCCGACGAGCCATCGGGAGGTGTGCGGTGAGCCGACCCACGTAATCGACCTGGCAACGAGCAATCACAAGGCGCACCGGTCGAGTTTAGGCCCTCACCTCACCCGTCACGGCCGCGGGGCGATCACCCGACGAGCAGTACGTACCCGAGCAGCGCGGCAATGACGAGCAGCGCGGTCTCCACCCAGTTCAGTCGCGGCACCCGGGTCCGACCGCCGCGCAACAGCAACCATCCGACCAGCAGGCCGATCGACAGTGCCAGCAGATGTCCGACATTGGTGAAGGTCCGTCCCATCACCACGCCGGCCACGGCCACCGCAGCCAGCGAAATCGCCCAGGTGGGCCGCCACTTGCTCGGCAGCACGACGATCAGCGATCCGATGACCGCCAGGGCCCCGTAACTGACGCCGACGTCCTCGGCGAACGAGATACTGGTAGGCAGCCATTTCACGCTCACCGCGATCCACAGACCTCCGGCGACCAGCAGGGTGGCCCCGATATGCCCGGCGATGAAAATGCGCAGCAGCGACAGCGCCCCGACCCGCCATTCGGCGAGGATGAGCAGACACACCAATAGCGGAATCAACAGCGCGCCGGCAGTCCCGTCACCGATGACGAACGCACTCGACAGCAATGTGCCGAACCGCCCGGCGAGCAGGTTGTGCAGATTCGTGCTCGCATGCTGGATCACCCTCGTCTGCTGCGAATCACCGAGTACCGACACCAGCACGGTCACCGTGATCAGCAGGGCGCCGTAGCTGTAGGTCATCGGCAGTTTGAAGCGTTCCCGAAGCGTCAGGGAACGGCCGGCCGCGACGAGGTCGGACTCCAGTGCTGCCTGCGTGGCCGGCTCCTGGAGCAGAACCATTCGGATCACCTTCCGTCAGCACACCGGCACCGACTGCACCGGATGGACACTTTCCATGATCCCGATCGATCACCCGAATGGTGCCAGGGTTGGTTAGGAAAGTCCTGTGAATGCGGGGGTACCCAACCGCGGCGATCCCATTCGCCCGAATATTCGAGCGAGCGGACCTGGATTTGTCCGGTTCGGTGCGCCGGGTGAGTGAACGTAGCCGTGGAATGCGGAGAGGCCCCCAACCTGCTGGTTGGGGGCCTCTCTCGAATGTATGTTCCGGCGGTGTCCTACTCTCCCACACCCTGTCGAGTGCAGTACCATCGGCGCAGGTGGCCTTAGCTTCCGGGTTCGGAATGGGACCGGGCGTTTCCCCACCGCTATAGCCGCCGTAACTCTATGAAACCGACACACAGAGAGCCAACCCACCACCCCCGACCGAACCCCCTGGAATCTATCCAGGGTTTTCGATCGCGTGATGCATTGTCTTCTCTGGTATCTGTGTGTTGTTTCAGATACCGCACAGTGGACGCGTAGCAGCTTTGTTGGTAAGTCCTCGGCCTATTAGTACCAGTCACCTCCACACATTACTGTGCTTCCAGTTCTGGCCTATCAACCCAATGGTCTGTTGGGGGCCTTACCCCCTTAAAGGGGTGAGAAACCTCATCTTGGAACAGGCTTCCCGCTTAGATGCTTTCAGCGGTTATCCCTTCCGAACGTAGCAAACCAGCCGTGCTCTTGGCAGAACAACTGGCACACCAGAGGTTCGTCCGTCCCGGTCCTCTCGTACTAGGGACAGCCTTCCTCAAGTTTCTAACGCGCGCGGCGGATAGAGACCGAACTGTCTCACGACGTTCTAAACCCAGCTCGCGTGCCGCTTTAATGGGCGAACAGCCCAACCCTTGGGACCTACTCCAGCCCCAGGATGCGACGAGCCGACATCGAGGTGCCAAACCATCCCGTCGATATGGACTCTTGGGGAAGATCAGCCTGTTATCCCCGGGGTACCTTTTATCCGTTGAGCGACACCGCTTCCACTTGCCGGTGCCGGATCACTAGTCCCGACTTTCGTCCCTGCTCGACCTGTCAGTCTCACAGTCAAGCTCCCTTGTGCACTTACACTCAACACCTGATTGCCAACCAGGCTGAGGGAACCTTTGGGCGCCTCCGTTACATTTTGGGAGGCAACCGCCCCAGTTAAACTACCCACCAGGCACTGTCCCTGAACCAGATCATGGCCCGAGGTTAGAGGTCCAATACGATCAGAGTGGTATTTCAACGTTGACTCCACAAACACTGGCGTGCCCGCTTCACAGTCTCCCACCTATCCTACACAAACCGTACCGAACACCAATACCAAGCTATAGTGAAGGTCCCGGGGTCTTTTCGTCCTGCCGCGCGTAACGAGCATCTTTACTCGTAATGCAATTTCGCCGAGTCTGTGGTGGAGACAGCAGAGAAGTCGTTACGCCATTCGTGCAGGTCGGAACTTACCCGACAAGGAATTTCGCTACCTTAGGATGGTTATAGTTACCACCGCCGTTTACCGGGGCTTAAATTCTCAGCTTCGCCCTTACGAGCTAACCGGTCCTCTTAACCTTCCGGCACCGGGCAGGCGTCAGTCCGTATACATCGTCTTACGACTTCGCACGGACCTGTGTTTTTAGTAAACAGTCGCTTCTCTCTGGTCTCTGCGACCCAACCCAGCTCCGAGTGCAAGACTCATCACCAGATCAGGCCCTCCTTCTCCCGAAGTTACGGAGGTATTTTGCCGAGTTCCTTCACCACAGTTATCTCGATCGCCTTGGTATTCTCTACCTGACCACCTGTGTCGGTTTGGGGTACGGGCCATGTATCAACTCACTAGAGGCTTTTCTCGGCAGCATAGGATCACTGAATTCACCTCAAACGGCTACGCATCACCTCTCAGGCACATGCTGTGCGGATTTGCCTACACAACGCCCTACAGGCTTACACCCGGTAATCCACCACCGGGCCCAGCTACCTTCCTGCGTCACCCCATCGCTTGACTACTACAATCAGGGTCCCGTGCAGCCACTTCTCCTCACCCGAAGGTGATAGGTCCGCTTTTGGACGGTTAGCACAACTGATTCGCCATTGGGCGCGGATACACGGGTACGGGAATATCAACCCGTTGTCCATCGACTACGCCTGTCGGCCTCGCCTTAGGTCCCGACTCACCCTGGGCGGATTAACCTGGCCCAGGAACCCTTGGTCATTCGGCGGACGAGTTTCTCACTCGTCTTTCGCTACTCATGCCTGCATTCTCACTCGCGCAGCCTCCACACCTGGTTCACACCGATGCTTCCCTGGCTACACGACGCTCCCCTACCCACCCAGACGACTGGCCCGAAGGCGATCTGTATGTCTGAGTGCCGCGGCTTCGGCGGTGTACTTGAGCCCCGCTACATTATCGGCGCAGGATCACTTGACCAGTGAGCTATTACGCACTCTTTCAAGGGTGGCTGCTTCTAAGCCAACCTCCTGGTTGTCTCAGCGATCCCACATCCTTTTCCACTTAGTACACGCTTAGGGGCCTTAGCCGGCGATCTGGGCTGTTTCCCTCTCGACTACGAAGCTTATCCCCCGCAGTCTCACTGCCACGCTCTCACACACCGGCATTCGGAGTTTGGCTGACTTCGGTAAGCTTGTAGGCCCCCTAGGCCATCCAGTAGCTCTACCTCCGGCGTGAAACACGTGACGCTGCACCTAAATGCATTTCGGGGAGAACCAGCTATCACGGAGTTTGATTGGCCTTTCACCCCTACCCACAGCTCATCCCCTCAGTTTTCAACCTAAGTGGGTTCGGGCCTCCACGACGTCTTACCGTCGCTTCACCCTGGCCATGGGTAGATCACTCCGCTTCGGGTCCATGACATGCGACTCAACGCCCTATTCGGACTCGCTTTCGCTACGGCTACCCCACACGGGTTAACCTCGCCACACACCGATGACTCGCAGGCTCATTCTTCAAAAGGCACGCCATCACCCCACACACCACAAGGATGCGAAAGCTCTGACGGATTGTAAGCGCACGGTTTCAGGTACTATTTCACTCCCCTCCCGGGGTACTTTTCACCTTTCCCTCACGGTACTAGTCCGCTATCGGTCACCAGGGAGTATTCAGGCTTACCGGGTGGTCCCGGCAGATTCACAGCAGATTTCACGGGCCCGCTGCTACTCGGGTGCCTACTACGAAAGAGAACACGTTTTCGTCTACCGGACTCTCACCGTCTACGGTCGGCCATCCCAGACCAATTCGACTAACGCGATCTTTTCTGACTTCCGCCCAGATCGGCAGATCTGAGAAAGTAGGTCCCACAACCCCGGCCATGCAACGACTGCCGTCTATCACACACAACCGGTTTAGCCTCTTCCGCTTTCGCTCGCCACTACTCACGGAATCACTATTGTTTTCTCTTCCTGTGGGTACTGAGATGTTTCACTTCCCCACGTTCCCTCCACACGCCCTATATATTCAGGCGCGGGTAACACGACATCACTCGTGCTGGGTTTCCCCATTCGGAAATCCTCGGATCTCAGCTCGGTTGACAGCTCCCCGAGGCTTATCGCAGCCTCCTACGTCCTTCATCGGCTCCTGGTGCCAAGGCATCCACCGTACGCTCTTAAACACTTACTAACAAAGATGCTCGCGTCCACTGTGCAGTTCTCAAACAACACACCCACCCAAACCACACATCCAAGACCAGCACCCTCCAACGAAGGCCGGTATCCCAGAAAGTCTGAGCAAGTCGTTTGTTGATTTCCCAGAAAGTTCAGACTCGCGTCTGTTCTTTCAGGACCCAATAGTGTGTCGGTATATCCATCGCCGGCCACCAGGACAGAACCGGAATCGTCTGCGATGAAGTCAGTCAGTGTTCCACCCATGAGCTCCAGCCGGCCTACACATGAGGCCGAAACGGTCTCTGCCAGAGGCAATCTCGACTGTTCGAGACACCGTCTGGAGAAGTGCTCCTTAGAAAGGAGGTGATCCAGCCGCACCTTCCGGTACGGCTACCTTGTTACGACTTCGTCCCAATCGCCAATCCCACCTTCGACGGCTCCCTCCACAAGGGTTAGGCCACCGGCTTCGGGTGTTACCGACTTTCATGACGTGACGGGCGGTGTGTACAAGGCCCGGGAACGTATTCACCGCAGCGTTGCTGATCTGCGATTACTAGCGACTCCAACTTCACGGGGTCGAGTTGCAGACCCCGATCCGAACTGAGACCGGCTTTAAGGGATTCGCTCCACCTCGCGGTATCGCAGCCCTCTGTACCGGCCATTGTAGCATGTGTGAAGCCCTGGACATAAGGGGCATGATGACTTGACGTCGTCCCCACCTTCCTCCGAGTTGACCCCGGCAGTCTCTCACGAGTCCCCGCCATTACGCGCTGGCAACATAAGATAAGGGTTGCGCTCGTTGCGGGACTTAACCCAACATCTCACGACACGAGCTGACGACAGCCATGCACCACCTGTACACCAACCACAAGGGGGGCTACATCTCTGCAGCTTTCTGGTGTATGTCAAACCCAGGTAAGGTTCTTCGCGTTGCATCGAATTAATCCACATGCTCCGCCGCTTGTGCGGGCCCCCGTCAATTCCTTTGAGTTTTAGCCTTGCGGCCGTACTCCCCAGGCGGGGTACTTAATGCGTTAGCTACGGCACGGATCCCGTGGAAGGAAACCCACACCTAGTACCCACCGTTTACGGCATGGACTACCAGGGTATCTAATCCTGTTCGCTACCCATGCTTTCGCTTCTCAGCGTCAGTTACTTCCCAGAGACCCGCCTTCGCCACCGGTGTTCCTCCTGATATCTGCGCATTTCACCGCTACACCAGGAATTCCAGTCTCCCCTGAAGTACTCTAGTCCGCCCGTATCGACTGCAAGCTTGCAGTTGAGCTGCAAGTTTTCACAATCGACGCGACGAACCGCCTACAAGCTCTTTACGCCCAGTAATTCCGGACAACGCTCGCACCCTACGTATTACCGCGGCTGCTGGCACGTAGTTGGCCGGTGCTTCTTCTACAGGTACCGTCACTTGCGCTTCGTCCCTGTCGAAAGAGGTTTACAACCCGAAGGCCGTCATCCCTCACGCGGCGTCGCTGCATCAGGCTTTCGCCCATTGTGCAATATTCCCCACTGCTGCCTCCCGTAGGAGTCTGGGCCGTGTCTCAGTCCCAGTGTGGCCGGTCACCCTCTCAGGTCGGCTACCCGTCGTCGCCTTGGTAGGCCATTACCCCACCAACAAGCTGATAGGCCGCGGGCCCATCTCGCACCGATAAATCTTTCCACCACAAACCATGCGATTCGCGGTCATATCCGGTATTAGACCCAGTTTCCCAGGCTTATCCCAGAGTGCAAGGCAGATCACCCACGTGTTACTCACCCGTTCGCCGCTCGTGTACCCCGAAGGGCCTTACCGCTCGACTTGCATGTGTTAAGCACGCCGCCAGCGTTCGTCCTGAGCCAGGATCAAACTCTCCGTTGAAGACTCTCAACCAACCCCAAAAAGGAGCCAATCGGAAGAATTAACCAGAGTCCGAAAACCATGGCAAAATCAAACGCCAGCAAAAAGTATTTGCTGACAAAAATGTCCGACACCCACACGGGGGTGTAAGCGCCGGAACCAATAAAATAATTGGCACTGACATTCATCGACACACTATTGAGTTCTCAAAGAACACACGCACACACCATCGCCCAGATTGCTATCTGCTTGATCGGTGAGGCAACTTTTCCAGCTTAGCTCAACCATTCACCTCGAACCAAATCGAGGGTCTCGGTGGAGCCAGTGTGATCGCCAGGCGCTCTCCGTACTACCGCGTTTTCCCCTGGCCTCTCGGCCCGGGGTTGGTGTCCGTGTCGCTCTGACTTGGAATAAGTTACGTGGCGGTGGAATCTATGTCAAATCGCCTGGTCAGGAAGGCGTCTGGGTGTCCTGCCGGCTACGCCGAGGTGCCGACCCGCTCGACCATCGCACCCAGGGATCGCAGATTCTCCACGAACTCGGGATAACCGCGGTCGATGTGGAAGACATCGTGGACCTCGGTCACGCCGTCGGCGACCAGACCCGCCAGCACCAGTCCGGCACCGGCGCGGATATCCGACGACCAGACCGGCGCGCTGGACAGCCGCGGGATCCCCCGCACCACCGCGTGATGCCCATCGGTGCGGGCATCGGCACCCAGGCGGATCATCTCCTCGACGAAACGGAAACGTGCTTCGAAGATGTTCTCGGTGATCATCGAGGTGCCGTCGGCGATGGTTGCCAGCCCGATCGCCATCGGCTGCAGATCGGTAGGAAATCCGGGGAACGGCAGAGTCGAGAAGTTGACCGCGGACGGCCGCTCGGGCTGCTCGATCCGGAAACCATTGGGCTCGAAGGAGACTCGCGCCCCCGCCGAACGCAGCTTGTCCAGCACCAGGGAGAGGTGCTTGGGATTGAGTCCGGTGACCCGCACGTCCCCCCTCGTCATAGCGGCGGCGATACCCCAGGTCGCGGCAACGATCCGGTCGCCGATGACCTGATGTGTGGTGGGGGCGAGTTTGCGTACCCCGGCGATCGTCAGGACCGAGGTACCGGCGCCATCGATGCGCGCACCCATCCGGGCGAGCATCGTGCACAGGTCCACGATCTCCGGTTCGCGCGCGGCATTGTCGATGACCGTCTCACCTTCGGCGAGCACCGCGGCCATCAGGATGTTCTCTGTGGCACCGACCGATGGGAAGTCCAGCCGGATGCGGGCGCCCTGCAGCTCGTCGGCGCGGGCGACCAGGCAGCCGTGCTCGATTTCGCTGGTCGCACCGAGCAGCCGCAGGCCGGCCTGGTGCATATCCAGCGGGCGGGAACCGATCGCGTCACCACCGGGCAGGGCGACCACGGCGCGTTTGCAGCGCGCCATCAGGGGCCCCAGCACACAGACCGACGCCCGGAACTGGGTCACGGCGGGGAAATCGGCGTGATACTTCGGTTCGGCCGGAGTCGTGATCGTCACCACCGAGCCGTCGACGGTGACATCGCAGCCCAGACCACGTAAGACCTCGGCCATCAGGGGGACATCCAGAATGTCCGGGCAGTTCGTGATGGTGGTCGTACCCTCGGCCAGCAAGGCCGCGGCCATCAGCTTGAGCACGCTGTTCTTCGCGCCACCCACCGCGACCTCACCGACCAGGCGATTGCCGCCGGTCACCAGAAACCGTTCACTCACAGCGCCTCCTCGCCGGCGCTCGGCGGTGCTGTGCGTGCCACACGCTGTATCAATTGTTCGCTCGCAAGCTCGCTCACGGGGGCCAGCCTAACGGGACGATTGATCGGTCGCGGCCGGTCCGCCGGTCTCCGCTCCTCCCGGGCGCCAGAGCACATCACCGCCGGGGTTGGCCACCCGGCCGAGGATGAACAGCAGATCGGACAGGCGGTTGAGATACTTCGCCGGCAACACGCCGATATCTTCCGGATGCGCGTCGATCGCCGCCCAAGCCGAGCGCTCGGCCCGGCGCGCCACCGTACGCGCGGTGTGCAGCAGGGCCGCCAGTGGCGTACCTCCGGGCAGAATGAACGAATTCAGCGGCGCCAGTTCGGAATTGAACTCGTCACACCACCGCTCCAGCCGATCGATGTAGTCCTGGGTTATGCGCAGCGGCGGATACTTCGGCTCTGCCACCACCGGGGTCGACAGATCCGCCCCGGCGTCGAACAGATCGTTTTGAATCCGGCGCAGCACCTCGGCGATGCGCGGCTCCGGACTCCCCAGCGCCAGCGCGACACCCAATGTGGCATTGGTCTCGTCACAATCGGCGTAGGCCACCAGTCGCGCATCGGTCTTCGACACCCGGGAGAAATCACTCAGGCCGGTGCTGCCGTCGTCGCCGGTGCGGGTATAGATCTTCGTCAGATGCACACTCATAGCTGGTGATCACCTATTTTTCGGTCAACGTCCCGGACGGCGCCGGATACGTTCGGAGGGCCGCGATTCGACCCAGGACAGGAACGCCGTCAACGCCGGGCGGTCCAGTGCCAGTTCATAGCTGCCGTCACCGTCGGAGACCGCGATCACGACGATGTCGTCGGTCATGATGTCGTACTCGTCCCCCACCGGGGAACGCCGATCGACCACCTCGATGCCCAGGCGCCGGATGGTCGAGTCCGGCCCCACCCTCAGACTGGTGAGTTTGTAGAAGACCAGGCGGGATTCGCCGTATCGAATCAGGCCGTGCCGCCAGCCCTGACCACCTTCGGCGGGCAATACCCGCAGAATTGCCGCGGTGCCGCCACGGCGCAACATGATCAAGCGATACAGCGATACCAGCGCCACGCCGACCAGCAACAGCACCAGAATGATCAGAAGCACCATCCCGGTCCGCAATCCAGGCCCGTCCCTTCGATTTGCCCCTGTGCCGTCGCCAGCGCCATGCCATCCCCGTACAAGGCCGCTCCGGCTGCGAGTCTACAAACCGCAGCGAGACGACACACAGCCGGTACAGCCGTTCCACAAACGAGAATATCGGCCGATCCGCCGATTCGGAGGAAGGTGACCGGAAGCACAGTGGCGCAACGGCATTCAGAACCGCTCACAAACGACCGGCGGACCGGCGGTTACCGGGCTTCGTCGCGGGGCGGGCTACCTCACCATGCCCCGAACGACCGTGTGGCGGCCCGGGATACCCGGACCGCCACACGTCATGGCTGTTCGCAGCCGCGAATCAGGAATTCGCCGCCTCGACCGCACGCACCCGCGCGGTCGCCGCGTTCTGTTCCTGTTCGGAGGCATTCGGATCGGCCAGCACCGCACGCGCGGCATCGATGTCGACATCGCCCGCGAATTCGGCCGACTCGGCGAGAATCCGGACGGCCGCACCCGTGCAGGAGAAGAATCCACCGTGCACGGCCGCGACGATCCGCTCGCCCTCGGCGCTCTCGATGGTCACGATGCCACCCTCGACCAGCTGGCCGAGGACAGGCTCGTGACCGTGCAGAATACCGATCTGACCTTCCGTGGTCTGGGCGCTGACGAAACTCGCCTGGCCCGACCACAGCCGCCGCTCGATGGCGACCAGATCAACTGACATGTCTGCCATGGTGACTACTTCCCGGCGATCTTCTTCGCGGCCGCCTCGACGTCGTCCAGGCCACCGCAGGAGTTGAACGCCTGCTCCGGCAGGTGGTCGAACTCGCCCTTACAGACCCGCTCGAAGTCGTCGATGGTCTGCTCCAGCGGCACGACCGAACCCACCTGACCGGTGAACTTCTCGGCCACAATGAAGTTCTGGCCGAGGAACTTCTCCAGACGACGGGCGCGACCGACGAGGACCTTGTCCTCCTCGGAGAGCTCGTCCATACCGAGGATGGCGATGATGTCCTGCAGTTCCTTGTACTTCTGCAGGATGCGCTTGACCTCGTTGGCCACCGCGAAGTGCCGGTCGCCGACGATCGAAGCCTCGAGAATACGAGAAGTCGAGGTCAGCGGGTCGACAGCGGGGTAGATACCCTTCTGCGAAATCGGGCGGGAAAGCTCGGTGGTCGCATCCAGGTGGGCGAAGGTGGTCGCCGGCGCCGGGTCGGTGTAGTCGTCGGCGGGGACGTAGATCGCCTGCATCGAGGTGATCGAGCGACCACGGGTCGAGGTGATCCGCTCCTGCAGCTGACCCATCTCGTCCGCCAGGGTCGGCTGGTAACCGACGGCCGAGGGCATACGACCCAGCAGGGTCGAGACCTCGGAACCGGCCTGGGTGAAACGGAAGATGTTGTCGATGAACAGCAGCACGTCCTGACCCTGCACATCGCGGAAGTACTCCGCCATCGTAAGAGCAGACAGCGCGACCCTCATCCTGGTGCCCGGCGGCTCGTCCATCTGGCCGAAGACGAGGGCGGTGTCCTGGAGGACGCCCATCTCTTCCATTTCCAGGTGGAGGTCGGTGCCCTCACGGGTGCGCTCACCGACGCCGGCGAATACCGACGTACCGGAGAACTCACGCGCGATACGGGTGATCATCTCCTGGATCAGAACGGTCTTGCCGACACCGGCACCACCGAACAGACCGATCTTGCCGCCCTTCACGTACGGGGTCAGCAGGTCGATGACCTTGATGCCCGTTTCCAGGATCTCGGTCTTGCCCTCGAGCTGGTCGAAGGCGGGCGGCTGGCGGTGGATGCCCCACTGCTCGCCGTCGCGGCCGAGGCCGGGGGTGTCGAGGCAGTCGCCCAGGGCGTTGAAGACGTGGCCCTTGGTGACGTCACCGACGGGGACCGAGATCGGCTTGCCGGTGTCGGCCACCGGCACGCCGCGGACCAGGCCGTCGGTCGGCTGCATCGAAATGGTGCGGACGATGTTGTCGCCCAGATGCTGCGCGACCTCGAGGGTCAGGGTCTTGGCGACCGACGGCAGGGTGATGTCGGCATGCAGAGCGTTGAACAGCTCCGGGATCGCGCCGCGCGGGAACTCGACGTCGACGACGGGGCCGGCGACCCGGACGACGCGGCCTGTGCCAGCGCCCGCCCGGCTCGTGTTTTCTTGTGTGACAGCTGCGGTCATCTTTTCTCTCCGAGTTGATTGCGGTATTCGCGGGGCCCTACGTGGTTACGCAAGCTTCCTCCTTCGGGCCCGTCGCTCCTACCGCGGTGGGCGCGTGGTCTAGTCGCGGTCCGAGCTCGCCAGCGCGTTCGCACCGCCGACGATTTCACTGATTTCCTGCGTGATGTTGGCCTGCCGGATCGAGTTCGCCTGGCGGGTCAGGTTGTTGACCAGATCCGTGGCGTTATCGGTGGCGGCCTTCATTGCGGTGCGGCGCGCGGCCGACTCCGAGGCCGCGGCCTCGAGCAACGACGAGTAGATGCGGGTGTTGATGTACTTCGGCAGCAGGGCGCCGAGCAGCTTGTCCGCATCGGGTTCGAACTCGTACAGCGACGTGATGGTCGCATCCGGCGAGTCGGTGAGCATGTCCTCGCCGAGTTCGAAGTTCTCGTCGACGAAGCTCACCTGAATCGGAGCCAGCCGGCGTACCTCGGGAACCTGCGAGAGCATCGACACGAAGCGCGTGTAGACGATGTGGATCTCGTCCACACCCTCGATCGTGCCCGCGCCGTTCGGCTCCGCGACCTCGCTGTCCGAACCCGCCATGAACACGTCCACTAGGTGCTGGCACGCGGACGAGGCATCGGTGTAGTGCGGCTGCTGTGAGAAGCCCGTCCACGAACCCGACACCGAGCGGCGCCGGAACGTGTAGTAGGTCAGGCCTTTGCTGCCCATCACATAGAGCACCGGCTCCTTGCCCTCGGAGCGCAGCGTCATCATCAGCTCTTCGGCGCGCTTGAGCACATTGGAGTTGTAGCCACCGCACATACCGCTGTCACTGGTAATGACCAGGATGGCGGCACGGCGAGCGGATTCCCGCTCGGTGAGCAGCGGATGGTTGAGATTCGAGGACGCACCGGCCAGTTCGCCGAGCACCTTCGTGATCTCTTCCGAATAAGGCTTCGCGGCCGCAACCCGGGCCTGAGCCTTGCTGATTCGCGAGGTCGCGATCAGTTCCTGTGCCTTGGTGATCTTCTTGATCGAGCTCACGCCACGAATACGGGAGCGCAACTCACGCAAGTTTGCCATCAGCGGTTCACACTCCCTTCTGTATCTGATTGCGGCATGACACGGGGCACTACGTGGTTACGCAAGCTGCCTCCTTCGCGCCCGTCGCGCATGCCGCGTATCGGATCGGTAGGCATCGTCGGACCCGGCTTACTTCTCGACGTGCTTGCGGGTGACCGACAGCGACTCGACCTCTTCGTGATCCAGCTCGCCGGCGTCGGCCTCGTTCACCACGCGGCTGCCGTCGGAGGCCAGGAAGCCCTGCTTGAAGCGCTCGGTCTCGGCCTTGAGGGCGTCGGCGGCATCCCCTTCGAGCTTCTTCGCGCCACCTTGGAGGGCGTCGAAGGAGCCCTGCGCCTTGTTGTGCAGGTGCTCGAGCAGCTCGGAGTTGAAGCGCCGCACGTCACCGACCGGAACGGAGTCGAAGTAGCCGGCGTCGACCAGGTAGATCGACACGATCTGGTTCTCGACGGCGACCGGCGTGTACTGATCCTGCTTGAGCAGCTCCACCCAGCGGGCACCACGCTCGAGCTGGGCCAGGGAGGCCGCGTCCAGATCGGAGGCGAAGGCGGAGAACGCCTCGAGCTCACGGTAGGAGGCCAGCTCCAGGCGCAGTGAACCGGCGACGGTCTTCATCGCCTTGGTCTGCGCGGCGCCACCGACACGGGAGACGGAGGTACCGACGTTGATGGCCGGCCGCACACCCTTGTTGAACAGGTCGGACTCGAGGAAGACCTGACCGTCGGTGATGGAGATGACGTTGGTCGGGATGAAGGCCGAGATGTCGTTGGCCTTGGTCTCGATGATCGGCAGACCCGTCATCGAACCGGCGCCCATCGCGTCGGACAGCTTCGCGCAACGCTCCAGCAGACGGGAGTGCAGGTAGAAGACGTCACCCGGGTACGCCTCGCGGCCCGGCGGGCGGCGCAGCAGCAGCGAGATGGCGCGGTAGGCCTCGGCCTGTTTGGACAGGTCGTCGAACACGATCAGGACGTGCTTGCCCTGGTACATCCAGTGCTGTCCGAGCGCGGAACCGGTGTAGGGCGCGAGCCACTTGAAACCGGCGGAGTCAGATGCCGGCGCGGCGACAATCGTGGTGTACTCCATCGCGCCGTGGGCCTCGAGCGCGGACTTCACACCGGCGATGGTGGAGCCCTTCTGGCCGATCGCGACGTAGATGCAGCGCATCTGCTTGGTCGGATCGCCGGACTCCCAGTTGGCCTTCTGGTTCAGGATGGCGTCGATGCAGACCGCGGTCTTGCCGGTCTTACGGTCGCCGATGATCAGCTGACGCTGGCCGCGGCCGATGGCGGTGAGCGCGTCGATGGCGGTGATGCCGGTGGCCATCGGCTCCTCGACCGGCTGGCGCTCCAGCACGGACGCGGCCTGCAGCTCCAGCACGCGGCGCTCATCGGACTCGATCTCGCCCAGGCCGTCGATCGGCTTGCCGAGCGGGTCGATAACGCGGCCGAGGAACTTGTCGCCGACGGGCACCGAGAGCACGTCACCGGTGCGGCGGACCTGCTGGCCCTCTTCGATGCCGTCGAACTCGCCGAGGATGACCGCACCGATCTCGTCGGGGTCGAGGTTCAGCGCAACGCCCAGCACACCGCCGGGGAATTCGAGGATCTCGTTGGTCATCGCCGACGGCAGGCCACTGACGTGCGCGATGCCGTCACTGGTGTCGGTGACCGTACCGATCTCCTCGATGGAGGTCTCGGGGGTGTAGCTCTGGGTGTAGCTCTCGATCGCGCTACGGATCTCATCGGGGGAGATCGTCAGCTCCGCCATGTTCTTCCTGCTCTCGCTGTGGTCTGGAATGTCGGGGTGGGTGCCGGGCCGGTTCGGCTGGTTCCGGCCTACGCCAGGGCTTGGCGCAAACGCTGCAGTCGGCCGACGGCACTGCCATCGATGACGTCGTCGCCGATGTGCACGACAACGCCGGCCAGCAGAGTCGGGTCGACCTGCACGTGGATGGTCACCGGCTTGTCGTAGATGCGCTGCAGCGACGCGGCGAGTTGATCCCGCTGCTGCTGCGTGAGGACCGTCGCCGATCGAACGTGCGCGACGATCTGCTTGCGCAACGACGCTGCCAGATCGGACAACTGGTCGAAGGCGATGCCGGCATCACCGTGCGAGCGGGCGACCGCCTGTTCGGCCAGCTGCATGGTGACGTCTTCGACCTTGCCGGTGAGCAGCCGCGCCAGCAGATCGCGTTTGGCCTGTACCGGCTTGCCGCGGTCGGTGAGCGCCTGCTCCAGATCCGGATTGTCCTCGACGGTGCGACCCAACCGGAACAGCTCGTCCTCGACGGCGTCGATGCGTCCGCGGTCGGCCGCGGCACGCAACAGTGCCTCCTGCCCGAGCAACACCAGCGTGTCGACCAGATCCCGGGTACGGGACCAGTCCTGCGCGACGGCAGTGGTCAGCACGGCCTGGGTGGCCGCGCTGATCTTGCCGCCGAACACACGCTCGGCCAGATCGGCGCGCACCGAACTCGCCACCGACTTATCCGCGAGCGCCACACGCAGCGAACGCTGATCGTCGAGCACTGCGACTACGGCGAACAGTTCGGAGCCCGTCGTGGCGGCGACGGCGTCACTCCCGGTGAGTGCGGCCGAAAGAGCTTCCCTAGCACGGGAACTCGCCTCGCGGCTCGCTGCGTACATGCTTCCCACTTTCACTGTGTGTCGAATACCTGGGCCCGGTGCGGCCACGTCGGTGACTTGCGTCACCGACAAGACCTATCAGGCGCAGGTTACCTTCCGACCCCGATACTGGCCTTCTGATCCAGTTCGGTCAGGAACCGGTCGATGGACGCCGCCTGCTTGGCTTCGTCCGCCACGGACTGTCCGATGATCTTTTCGGCCAGGTCGACCGCGGTGCGGCCGAGTTCGGACCGGAGCTCGGTCACGATCTGCTGACGCTGCGCGTCGAGCTGGGCGTGACCCGCGGTCACGATGCGATCCGCCTCGGCCTGAGCCTCCGACCGCAGCTGGGCGAGGATCTGCTGGCCCTGGGTGCGCGCTTCCTCACGGATGCGTGCCGCCTCGAGCCGGGCCTCCGCCAGCTGCTGCTGGTACTGCTGCAGGGTTTCCTGCGCCTCGGCCTGCGCGACCTCGGCCTTGGCCATGCCGCCTTCGATCTTCTCCGAGCGCTCGTCGAGCACCTTCGTCAGGCGAGGAACCACGTACTTGTAGAACAGGACCCCGATGACGACAACGCACACCAACGACCAGACGATGTCGTATGGCTCCGGAATCAGAGGGTTCTTGTCCTCTGCATTCTCGGCGAGCAAGTACATGCTGTTCATCGGAATCAGAAGATGAAGCCGGCGACGAGACCGATCAGGGCCAGGGCTTCGGTGAACGCGATACCCAGGAACATGTTGGTCCGGATGGTGCCCTGCAGCTCGGGCTGACGGGCGATGCCCTCGATCGCCTTACCGACGACGATGCCGACGCCGACACCCGGGCCGATAGCGGCCAGACCGTAACCGATAGCGCCGTAGCCCTTGACCCGATCAGAGGTCTGGGCGAGTTCGGCGGCCACGTAGGAGAGGCTCATGAGATTTCTTTCCCTTTCTGTTGCCCGCCCGCCAGGTGGCGTGCGGGGCAGTTTGTGCAGTTGTGCGGTCAGTGCGAGTCGGCGTGCTCGGCGAGGCTGATGTACACAGCGGTCAACAGCGCGAACACGTAGGCCTGCAGGAAGATCACCAGCAGCTCGAACAGGGTGAATCCGAATCCCGCGAGCAAGGAGAACGGCGAGAAGACCTTCATCCACGAAGCGGCGTCGAAGAGGAAGAACTGGGTGGCGCTGAAGAACAGCACCAGCATGATGTGACCGGACAGCATGTTGGCCATGAGTCGGACGGTCAGCGTGAACGGGCGCAGGATGAAGGTCGAGACGAACTCGATCGGAATCAGCAGCACGTGCAGCGCGACCGGAACATTCGGCACGACGACCGACGAGCGCATGTACTTCCAGAAGCCGTACTTCCGGATACCCACGTAGTTGAACGTGATGTAGGCGATGGCCGCCAGCACAATCGGCATTCCGACGCGTGCGTTCGAGGAAATGTTCAACAGCGGAATGACGCTGGAGAAGTTCAGGAACAGCACCGTGAAGAAGATCGTGGCGATCAGCGGGAAAAACCTGCGGCCGGTCTTCTTGCCCAGCACTTCATCGCAGATCTGTTCACGAACGAACAGCAAACCGATCTCCGCGATGTTCTGCAGACCACGAGGAACGAGGCGAGGACTGCGGAATGCGAGCAACATGACCGCAATCAGCACCGCGGCCATGATGAGGCGAACCATCATCAACCGGTCGATCTCGAAAGGTGTCCCCCCGAACAGCAGTGCATCGGGGAAGAAGTCTTGTAGCGAAGGCGCGTGGAACTCGCCCGCCAGAGTGGTGACGCTCAGCATTCTCTCCCGTGTTCGGCCGCGGGACATGCTCCATCCCACGGTTCGATCGGACATTGACGATCAGGTGGTCGACTCAGGTCGGCTCGAAGTTCGTCAGCAGCTGCGCGGGAAGACCCGCCGTGGCGTCTGTACGTCGGCGACATCGTCGACGGTGCAGGGCCGGCACTTCTCACAGAAGGTCCGGCACGGCAGTAAGCATAGCCTCTGCCACCGGTAACGATGTGATCGCCCCCGAGGTTCGGTGCTTACGGTAAAGAGTTTACCAAGCTATCTACGACAACGTGTAGGGGGTCGGCTCAAACGTTCGAATGATCTTGGTCCGCGGACCCCGCCGGCGGATCGATCACCGGAACACGTTGGCGCAGAAGTCCGTACGTCTCCGCCCCGAGAACAATCAGCAACGCACCGACAACGGTCAGGAACAGCGTGCCCGGGCTGTAGAAATCGAACTGGTGCAAGATCGCCACGACGACCATTACCACCAGAAGTTTGCCAATCCAGCTCGCCAGCATCACCATGCCCTGAATGCCGGAATCCAATTTCGCGCTGAACAACACGAGGGCGGCAGTGGTCAGAATGAAGAATCCGCCGATGGCCGAGCCGATCAGCGCTCCCCAGAAACCGGCCCAGCCCGCGACTATCGAGCCGGCAACGATCGAAACCAGGACCAGTACGCACAATCCTGCGATGCCGTAACGAAGCGCTGCGCGCAGCGGGGCATCGGGGTGCAATTCGGGTGCCGTGCTCACGATTCGTTACTTTACTCGGTCCTTACCTGCGGCGGCTGCGTAGCCCGGGAAGGGCCCGCAGAGATGGGACCGCCGTCACAACGAGGGCGAATAACAAACCGGCCGCGAACAGCAGAACCACCACCCGCCGGTCCATCAACGACGTACCGACCGCCGCGAATGCGAGAACGCCGACCCACAGATAGATCAGCAGGACGACGCGGCGATGAGAATGCCCGATCTGCAACAAACGGTGGTGCAGATGCATTTTGTCGGGTGTGGAGAAACTCACGCCCGCGCGCACACGCCGGACGATTGCGAGCACGAGATCCAGCACCGGAATGAACATCACCGCTCCCACGAGCAACAGCGGTGACAACAGGCCCACGATGTCGTGCGGTCCGTATCCGGTGAGCGGAATTCGGCCGGAGGCACCGGTGGAAACCGCGGCGAGCAACAAACCGATCAACATCGATCCGGAATCGCCCATGAATATTCGTGCCGGATTGAAATTGTGCGGCAGAAACCCCAGACATCCACCCGCGAGCGCGGCGGCCAGCAACGCGGGCGGATAGCCGTCGGTGGCCCCGCCCTGCTGGTAGAGCAACCCCACGGTGAATACGAAGACGGCGGCGGCGGCGATCAGGCCCAGCCCCGCGGCCAGCCCGTCGAGACCGTCGACGAAGTTCATCGCATTGATCATGGTGACCGTGATGGCCACCGTCACCACGCCGCCCTGCAATTGATCGAGCACCACCGTGGTGTTGCTGAATGGGTTGTAGATGGCCACCCAGCTCAATCCCATGACCGCCATGACCCCGGCCGCGGTGATCTGGCCGACGAATTTGGTGAGCGCGTCCAGCCCCCAGCGGTCGTCGACGATACCGACCAGCACGATCAGAGTTCCGGCCACCAGGACCGCCGGAATATCGCGTGGATAGTCGAAGCCACGGCGCAGGGCGGGTAGTTGGTGGGCGAACAGTGCCGCGGCCAGGACGCCCAGATAGATGCCGACCCCGCCCATCCGCGGAATCGGCTCGAGGTGCACATCGCGATCGCGCGGCACCGCGATGGCGCCGAATCCGATGGCCAGCAGCCGTATTCCGCCGGTGGACAACATGGTCACCACCGCGGACACGAGCAGGACCAGGAGGAGTTCGCGCAGCGGGACGACCGCGCCCTGACTGAATACCATCTACCAGGCCGTCAGCGGGTGGTCTCGGGGGCGAGTTCGTCCGGTGACATGCCCAGGACCTCGGCGATCCGATCGGTGGTCACCGCACCCGCCCGCAGTACCCGCGGCCGATCGCCGGTCAGATCCACGATCGTGGAGGGCACACCGTGTTCGGCCTGCCCGCCGTCCAGATACACCCCCACCTGCTCCCCCAGCTGCGCGCGGGCCTCGGCCGCCGTCGCAGCGGGCGGCTGCCCGGAGACATTCGCACTCGACACCGCCATGGGGCCCACCTCACGCAGCAATTCCAGCGCGATCGGATGCAGCGGCATCCGCAGCATCACCGTGCCGCGGGCATCGCCGAGATCCCACGCCAGCGACGGCGCCTGCTGGACGACCAGACTCAGGCCGCCGGGCCAGAAGGCGCGGATCAGGTCACGCGCCTGCGGCTGTACGGAGAAGACGAGTCCGTCGATGGTATTCCACGAACCCACCAGCACCGGCACCGGCATATCGCGCCCGCGCCGCTTGGCCGCGAGCAGGGCGGCCACGGCGGCGGAATCGAACGCGTCCGCGGCGATTCCGTAGACCGTATCGGTGGGAATGACGGCCAGCCGTCCGGATTTCAGGGTCGTGCGCGCGGCGGTCAGCCCAGCAGCACGAGAATCGGGATCGGAGCAGTCGTAGACGGTACTCACGGCGGTGAGTCTATTGAATGTGTCTCACGGCACGTTGTCCGGCGTCGGGCCCGGGCTCGGCGGCGCGAACTCGGCCGACGCCAGCGAGGCCGATACCGGACGCCAGAAACCATCGGGCACATTGCATTTCTCCCGGTGCCAGCGTGAATACATGATCAATGCTGTTATCAGCAATTATCAAGCAGACATCCGGTTCGATCGAATCGGCGTTGTCGGGACAGCCTCGAGGATGCCCGCGCGGATGCCGGGCCCCGATGTCTCCGCCGCTGAGCGAACTTGCTACCGACCCAGCCGCCGCGCCGCGACGAAGCGCGGCCTCCCGGCCAGATCGGGATGTTCGACGATTTCGGTGAAATCACCCTGCCGCTCGAACAACGCGGCGACCTGCGGGCCGTGGGAATCATCGTGTTCCACCGCGGCGAAGCCTGCGGGGCGCAGCAAGCGGGCGATGGTGTCGACCATCGGGACGATGACCGAAAGCCCGTCCGGGCCGCCGAAAAGCGCGAGATGCGGATCGTGTTCGGCCACTTCGGGATCCAGCCGGGTATCGGCCGGAATATAGGGCGGATTCGCGACGACCACATCGACCCGGCCGTTCAACTCGGCGAGCACCCCCGATTCGGTGACATCGCCGGCGTGCACCGTGACGGGTGTATCCCCCTGTGCCGCTTGCCGATCGGCATTGCGCTGCGCCCATCGGCGTGCGGTGGGGTCGATTTCGACCGCGTGGACCTGCGTGTCCGGACGCGCGTTGGCGATCGCCAGGGCAAGCGCTCCCGATCCCGTGCACAAATCGACCACGATCGGCGCATGCTCGTGTCCGGCCACCTCCAGCCGAGCCAGCGCCCACGCGAAGATCAGCTCTGTCTCCGGGCGCGGAACGAACACTCCCGGACCGACCTCCAGATCCACTTCCCCCATCGACGCGAGGCCGGTCAGATGCTGTAGCGGCACCCGCTGTGCGCGCCGGGCCACCAATCGGTGGAACCGATCGAGCTGTTGCGGGGTGACCATCGGAATCAGGGCCAGACGCGAACGCTCCACCTCGAGGATGTGGGCGGCCAGATACTCGGCATCGATCCGGGGGCTGGGCACACCGGCGGCGGCCAGACCACGCGCGGCCTCGTTGATCGCGGGACGCAACGCGACGCGGTACTGCCCCGCCTCACCGGGAGCTGTGCCCATCCTCGGTACCGCTTCCTACTCCGCGGCCAAGCGGGCGGCGCGGTCCGCCTCGCCGAGCGCGTCCAGCAGGGCGTCGAGTTCGCCGTCGAGGACCGAATCGAGGTTGTGCGCCTTGAAACCGATGCGGTGATCGGTGATGCGGTTCTCCGGGAAGTTGTAGGTGCGGATGCGCTCGGAACGGTCGACCGTGCGAATCTGCGACGCACGGCCCGCGGCGGCGTCGGCATCGGCCTGTTCCTCGGCGAGTGCCTGCAGCCGTGCGGACAGCACCTGCATGGCGCGCAGTTTGTTCTGCAGCTGGGACCGCTCGTTCTGGCAGGTGACGACGACGCCGGTCGGCAGATGGGTGATACGGACAGCCGAGTCGGTGGTGTTGACGCCCTGGCCACCCTTACCGGAGGAGCGGTAGACGTCGATGCGGAGATCGGATTCGTCGATCTGTACCTGTTCGACCTCGTCGGGTTCCGGATAGATCAGCACACCGGCGGCGGAGGTGTGGATGCGGCCCTGGGATTCGGTGACGGGCACCCGCTGCACCCGATGCACCCCGCCCTCGAATTTGAACCTGGACCAGACGCCGTCGCGACTGGGCTCACGGCTCTTGATCGACAGGGTGGCCTCTTTGTATCCACCCAGGTCGGAAACATTGGTGTCGAGAACCTCGACCTTCCAGCCGTGCCTTTCGGCATAGCGGATGTACATCCGGGCCAGGTCTGCGGCGAACAGTGCCGACTCCTCACCGCCCTCACCCGATTTGACCTCGAGAACGACATCGTCGGAATCGTGCGGATCGCGCGGGGCGAGCAGGTCAGTGAGGGTCTTCTCGAACTCCTCCACCTGCTGTTCGAGGCCGGGCACCTCAGCCGCGAAGGACGAATCGTCGGCCGCCAGCTCGCGGGCGGCGGCCAGATCGTCGCGGGCTGCCGCGAGCTTGGTGTAGGTCGACATGACCGGCGCCAGTTCGGCGAACCGCTTACCGACGCGCCGGGCCTCGGCCGGGTTGTTGTGCAGCGCCGGATCGGACAGCTGCATCTCCAGGCCGGCGTGTTCGGCCAGGATGTCGTCGATGGCGGATGGGGCCGTGATCTTGTCGGCCATGGCGGTTATGCCTCCTGCTCGGAGTAGCGGACACCAGAAACACACCAACGCCCGGCCTGCGCGGTGGCAGGACGGGCGTTGGCGGGGTAGCTACTTGGCTTCCGAACTCTCGGACTCCGCGGCGTCGGCCTTCTTGGCGCGCTTGCCGTAGCGGGCCTCGAAGCGGGCGACGCGGCCGCCGGTGTCGAGGATCTTCTGCTTGCCCGTGTAGAACGGGTGGCACTGCGAGCAGACCTCAACGGTGATGTGGCCCGACTCCTTGGTGCTGTGAGTCTGGAAGGTGTTGCCGCAACCGCAGACAACGGTGGTCGGCACGTATGCCGGGTGGATTCCTGCCTTCATGGGTGTCCTCTCGATATGGTCCCGGGTCGCCCGGCCCACAGCATCCGCTGTGCGACCTCGATGGACGTGAACCGGAACCGACTAGGCGGGATGGTCTGCCGATCGCAGACGCACCGGCGATCCAGTATGCCAGAACCGCCGGTACGCACGCACAACGCACCCTGTACGGAAATTGTTCCCGCATTCCGCGTGGCGGCCGGGGCCCTCGAAATTCACGCCCAAGAAAGTCACGGCACGCAACCGCGCGGCTCTCGAGCGACGCTGAAAGCGAGTAGTGACCTACTCGGGAATGTGAACACCTTTGTTCGTAGATTCGTTGCCAGAGTAGGAACCATGCCGAACGAACCGACGACGCAAGGGACAGCAGTGACTTTCCAGGCCGCACGGGGGGTGACCAGGTCCAGGGCCCCGACGCCGCAGACATCGGACGCACACCGGATTCGCGTGCTGCCGGGGGGTACGTATGCGAAGGAGATCTACGCCGGAGCGACATTGGTCGTCCTCGCGGTGCTGGCGGCGACCGGGTGGGCCACCGCATCGGCTCGGCCCGCGCCGGAACCGGGCACAGCCGGAGCCGAACCACCGGATGCCTATCACTTCGCCTCGAACTCGGTCTACACCGGCTCGATCACCGGTGCCACCGCCCTGATCCTGATCGGATTGATCGCCGGCGGCGCAGTCGTCGGGATGCTCCTCTACCCGCCGCGCCCGCGGCGATCCTCGACCGATCGCGACCGCGCGAACGACGATGCGGCACCGCCGAAGCGGGAGGCGCCGCCCGGAAAACACCACGCGGCGGTCACACCCGAAGGTGCGAACCGCCGCGATGTGTGCCCCCAGCGTTCTACTCGTCCAAGGCACCCGGCGCGGTCTTCGAGACCGTCATCAAGAATTCGACGTTGCTCTTCGACTTCTTCAACCGGTCGATGAGCAGGTCGATCGCCTGCTGCGAATCCAGGCCCGACAACACCCGGCGCAGCTTGTGGATGACCGCCATCTCATCGGGCGACATGAGCAGCTCGTCGTGGCGGGTGCTGGAAGGGTTGATGTCGACGGCCGGGAACACACGGCGCTCGGCGATCTTGCGATCGAGTTTGAGCTCGGCGTTACCGGTGCCCTTGAACTCCTCGAAGATGACCGTGTCACCGGTGGAACCGGTCTCCACCATCGCGGTGGCGATGATGGTCAGCGAGCCGCCGTTCTCGATGTTGCGTGCCGCGCCGAGGAACCGCTTGGGCGGGTACAGCGCGGTGGAGTCCACACCACCGGACAGGATGCGTCCCGAGGCCGGTGAGGAGTTGTTGTACGCACGGCCCAATCGGGTGATCGAGTCGAGCAGCACCACAACGTCCTGGCCCATCTCGACCAGGCGCTTGGCCCGCTCGATGGCGAGCTCGGCGACCGAGGTGTGATCGCCCGGCGGACGATCGAACGTGGAGGCGATCACCTCGCCGCGCACCGAGCGCTGCATATCGGTGACCTCTTCGGGACGTTCGTCCACCAGCACCACCATCAGGTAGCACTCCGGGTTGTTGGTGGCGATCGCGTTCGCGATGTCCTGCAGGATCGTGGTCTTACCGGCCTTGGGCGGCGACACGATCAGGGCACGCTGTCCCTTACCGATCGGCATGATCAGATCGATCACACGAGCGGTGAGCTTGTTCTGCGTCGTCTCGAGCCGCAGCCGCTGGTTCGGGTACAGCGGGGTCAGCTTGTTGAATTCCGGGCGACGCTTGGAGGATTCGATATCCGAGCCGTTGACCGTGTCCAGCCGCACCAGCGGATCGAATTTCTGGCGCTGATTGCTCTGGTCACCCTCGCGCGGCGCGCGGATCGCACCGGTGATCGCGTCACCGCGGCGCAGGCCGTTCTTGCGGACCAGGTTCATCGACACGTACACGTCGTTCGAACCGGCCAGGTAGCCGGAGGTCCGGACGAACGCGTAGTTGTCGAGGACGTCGAGAATTCCGGCGACCGGCTGCAGGACGTCGTCGTCGCGCAGCTCGACCTCGCGGCCCTCGCGGCCCTCGCCACCCTCACGATCGCGACCGCCGCGGCGACGCTCCCGGAACCGGCGACCGCGGCGACCGCGTCCGCCGTCCTCGTCGTCGCCACCGCGGTCACCGCCGCGGGCGGCACCGTTCTGGCCGGACTGGTTCTGGCCGCCACCGGCCTGGTTGCGATCGCGGCGGCGCTCACCCGAATCCTGATCCGACTTGGTGTCGCCGGAGTTCTCGTTCTTCGGTTCGCTCTTGGCCTCGCCACGCTCGGCGCGATTGTCACCACGCTCGCCGCGGTTGTCGCTGCGCTCACCGCGGTTGTCACCGCCCTCGCCACGCTGATCGCGGCCACGACGCTGCCGGCCGCGGCCGCGCTGGCCACCGTCACGACCGGAGTCGTCACTCGAATCGGCCGGGCGCGCAGCGGATTCCGCATCCTCCGCCTTCGCGGGGGGTGCATCCTTCTTCGCGGGCGCGGCGTCGGCCGGCGCGGAGTCGGCGACGCCCTCGAGCGTCTGCTGCTGACCACGCGCGGCGCCGTTACGGTTCTTGGCGCGTTCCTTACCGCCCGTCTCGGCGGTCTTGGCGGTCTCGTTCTTCGACGGCGCACCGGATTCGGCCGCTACGTCGGCATTCGACGCGGGAGCCGCGTCGGCATCGGCGGATTTCGCATCGCCTCGGCCACCACGCGAACCCTTGCCCAACGCCTGGTTTTCCTTGATTGCGGCGATGAGATCACCCTTACGCATTCCGGATGTGCCTCGGATACCGAGCTCTCCGGCAAGCGCACGCAACTGCGGCAACAACATTCCAGTCAGCCCCGATCGTGCGACGTCGGTTTGTTCGCTCATCTTCGAAATCTGTCCGGAGTCACTTTCGCGGCTGTCCGAGGGATCAGCAGTGGTGTCCACCCCGGGTGTCGCGAGCAGGTCCGTATCTGTCACGGAGATCCTTTCCTTCCCTCGATTGCCGTGTGCAAATTCGAGGGTTCGTCCCGAAGCCCGATCACCGTGCCGAGCTCGGATGCCGTATCGCCTGCCCCGCCGAACCGATGGAACAACCACCTGGTCACGGCCACCGGTTCATTGAATGGGATTGATCATTCCAGTCGCTGTCCCCCGAATCGAGGTCGAAGTCCCGAGTGATTCGAGCCCCCGAGCCGCCGAGCCTGAGCAAGGAGCCTGCTGGAGCGATTGCCCTGATGAAGCACCGGCGTCTGACGCGCACGATGTACGGACGTGCTCAGGATAGCTCTGTCTGATCAGGTCAGCAAGGCAGCCACGCCGTCAATCCACGCGGACGCCCGCGGAGATATCGGGTTCGACCACTCGCAGACCGTCTTCTATCGCGAGTTTCCGCAGGTCGTCGGGAAAATCTTCGGTACCCAGCGCGAGAATGGTCGGGCCCGCGCCCGAGACCGTCGCGGCGAGTCCCGCAGTGCGCAGTCGGGCGATCCACGTGGTGGTCAACGGCAGCGCCGACGACCGATAGCTCTGATGCAGCCGATCCTGGGTGGCCGGCAGCAGCAGTTCGGGGCGTTCGGTCAGCGCGATCACGGCCAGGGCCGCCCGGCTGACGTTGAAGGCGGCATCGTGGTGCGGAACCATTTCCGGCAGCAGGCCGCGGGTGTGCGCGGTCGAGGAGCGCTCCTCCGGGATCAGTACAGTGGCACGCAGGCTCGGATGCGGGTCCAGCCGCACCGCGCGGTAAACCCGCTGGTGGTGCTCCACGGACATACTCGCGTCGACTTCCGCGGCCCGATCGGATTCGGTCCACGACACCACGATCCCGCCGAGCACGCTGGCCGCGGCATTGTCGGGATGCCCCTCGAATTCCGAAGCCAGTTGCACCAATTCGGCATCCGAACCGGTGAGTGCCGGATCGAATTTCGCGGCCAGACCGCGCGCGGCCGCCAGACCGCCGACCACGGCCGAGGCCGACGAACCCAGACCTCTCGAATGCGGAATCACATTGCGGCACACCACATCCAGGCCATCGGCCCAGACACCGGCCGCCTCCAGCCCCCGTTCGATCGCGCGAACCACCAGATGCGAAGGGCCCCAAGGAACGTCGTCGGCACCCTCACCTTCCACTCGGATGGTAAGCCCGGAATCGGTGGTGCGCACGGCGATTTCGTCGTACAACCCCAAAGCGATACCGAGTGAGTCGAAACCGGGACCGAGATTGGCGCTCGAGGCAGGCACCCGCGCGGTGACGGTGATACCGGCCGGGAGCGTCCGCGTCATCAACTGACCTTCGCGCGAGCTCAACTCAGGCCAACTCGAGCTCGCGTGCCACCGCCACCGGATCCACCGAGATCGCCTGTACCTGCGGCATACCCAGCAGCGCGGTGTCGGGGTCCTTGAGACCGTTACCGGTCACCGTGCACACCACGGTGAGACCGGGCTCGAGCAAACCCTCCGCGCGCGCGGCCAGCAGTCCCGCGACACTCGCCGCCGACGCGGGCTCCACGAAAACACCCTCAGTGCCCGCGACCAGGCGGTACGCGGCCAGGATCTCATCGTCGGTGGCGGCCCGGAAGGCACCACCGGACTCTTCCTTGGCGGCCACGGCGCTGTTCCACGACGCGGGTGCGCCGATCCGGATCGCGGTCGCGATGGTCTCGGGATCCTTCACAGGTGCGCCATTGACCAACGGCGCGGCGCCGGCGGCCTGCACACCGAGCATGCGCGGACGGCTCGAGGTGAGACCGTCGGCGTGGTATTCGCTGTAGCCCTTCCAGTACGCGGTGATGTTGCCCGCGTTACCCACCGGCAGCGCGTGCACATCGGGCGCCCTGCCCAGCACATCGCAGATCTCGAAGGCCGCGGTCTTCTGGCCCTCGATGCGGGCCGGGTTGACCGAGTTCACCAGACCGACCTCCGGGAAATCGGAGGTGACCTTGCGGGCGAGCTCGAGGCAGTCGTCGAAATTGCCCTCGACCTGGATGATCTTGGCGCCGAGCATGACCGCCTGGGCCAGTTTGCCCATCGCGATCTTGCCCTGCGGGATCAGCACCGCGCAGTGCATACCGGCGCGGGTGGCGTAGGCGGCCGCCGATGCCGAGGTGTTGCCGGTGGAGGCACACAGCACCGCCTTCTGGCCGCGGGCCTTGGCATCGGTCATCGCCATGGTCATGCCGCGATCCTTGAAGGATCCGGTCGGATTCAGGCCCTCGACCTTGAGATATACCTCACAGCCGGTGAGCTCCGACAGGTGATGCGCGGGCACCAGCGGGGTTCCGCCTTCGTACAGCGTGACCGGCTCCCAATCGGCACCGACCGCGAGCCGATCCCGGTACGCGGCGATCAGTCCCGGCCAGGGCGTGTGCACGGCCGACGGCAGCGCTCCTGTCTGACTCATTCCTCGGTGCCTTCCAATCTCAAGACGCTGGTCACGGACGTGACGGAATCCAATTCGGCAAGTGCTGCCACGGTATCGGCCAACGCCGACTCCGGTGCGTGGTGGGTGACCACGACAAGTCGGGCGCCCTCGTCGTATCCCTCCTGGCGGACCGTCGAGATGCTGACACCGTGCTCGGCGAATTTGCCGGACACCGCTTGCAGAACCCCGGTGCGGTCGGCAACCTGCAGATTCACGTGATAGCGGGTCGGGATGTCGCCGATCGGCGCGATCGGCAGCTCAGCATAGACCGATTCACCCGGTGCGCGGCCACCATAGAACTTGTTCCGGGCCGCCATCACCAGATCGCCCATCACCGCCGAGGCCGTCGGCGCACCGCCGGCGCCCTGGCCGTAGAACATCAACCGGCCCGCGTTCTCGGCCTCGACCACCACCGCGTTGAACGCACCATTGACCGACGACAGCGGATGCCTGCGGGGGATCAGCGCCGGATAGACGCGCACCGACACCCGGTCCTTACCGGCCGGCCGGCCGGTGCCATCCGGCGCGTCGACCGGCGAACCGTCCATCGACAGCCGCTCACTGCCTGGCATCCGCTCGCAGATGGCCAGCAGTTTCACCGTGCAGCCGACAGCGTCGGCGGTCTCGAGATCCTCGGCGGTGATCTTCGAGATGCCCTCGCGGTAGACATCGGCCGCGGTGACGCGGGTGTGAAAGGCCAGGGAGGCGAGAATCGCGGCCTTGGCGGCGGCGTCGTAACCCTCGACATCGGCGGTCGGATCCGCCTCGGCGTAGCCCAGCCGCGTCGCCTCCGCCAGGGTGCCGGAATAGTCGGCACCGGTCTCGTCCATTGCCGACAGGATGAAATTCGTTGTGCCGTTGACGATTCCGACCACCCGGTTCACCCGGTCACCGGACATCGACTGGATCAGCGGGCGCACCACGGGGATGGCGCCGGCGACCGCGGCCTCGAAGTACAGATCGGCGCGACTGCCCTCGGCCGCCGCGGCCAGCTCACCGGTGTAGTCGGCCAGCAGCGCCTTGTTCGCGGTCACCACCGACTTGCCGCCGTTGAGCGCGGCGAGGATCACCTTGCGCGCGGGATCGATGCCGCCCATCACCTCGACGACGAGATCGACGTCGTCGCGGGCGACCAGCGCCTCGGCATCGGTGGTGAGCAGTTCGGCCGGAATACCGCGGTCGACATCGAGACGCCGCACCGCGACACCGCGCAGTATCACCGGCGCACCCACGCGCGAGCGCAGATCGTCGGCGTGCTCGCGCAGAATCCGCACCACCTCGGTGCCGACATTGCCCATACCGAGCACCGCCACACCTATGGGATGTTCGACCCCGAAACCACCTCGGAACCGGTTGGCCGCCTCGCTCATGATCGCACCTCCGTCGCTTCCAGGCTCATCAGATCCGCCACCGTCTCCCGGCGCAGCACCAGCCGGGCCCGGCCGTCGCGAACCGCGACGACAGCCGGGCGGGTGAGCATGTTGTAGCGGCTGGCCATCGAATAGCAGTACGCGCCCGTCGCCGCGACGGCGACCAGATCACCGGGACCGACATCGGCCGGCATCCAGGTGTCGCGAATGACGATATCGCCACTCTCACAATGCTTCCCGACCACTCGAGCCACCACCGGCGCGGCCTCGCTGGAGCGCGAGACCAAACGGCAGTCGTAATCGGCCTGATACAGCGCGGGCCGGATGTTGTCGCTCATACCACCGTCGACGCTGACATAGCGGCGCTGAGCACCGGCGTCGAGGGTGACGTCTTTGGTGGTGCCCACCTCGTAGAGCGTGACGGTGCCGGGGCCGGCGATCGCGCGGCCCGGTTCGACGGCGATGGCCGGAGTGGGCAGGCCGATCTGCGCGGCCTCGGCCTCGACCAGATCGCGGACCTTGCCCGCGAACTCGTCCAGTGGCGGCGGATCGTCGCTCGGCAGGTACGAAATACCCAGTCCGCCACCGAGATCCAGGATCGCGATCTGTTCGGTTCGCTCGACACCGAACTTCTCGATCGCGTCGTGCAGCAGCCGCAGCATGCGCCGGGCGGAGATCTCGAAACCGTCGATATCGAAGATCTGCGAGCCGATGTGGCTGTGCAGGCCGACCAGGCGCAGATTGCGCGCCTCGAATACCCGCGCCAGTGCCTCCATCGCATCGCCGCCGGCGATCGAGAAGCCGAACTTCTGGTCCTCGTGCGCGGTCGAAATATATTCGTGGGTATGGGCTTCCACGCCGACTGTGACCCGGACCAGGACGTCCTGGACCACACCGGCGCGCGCGGCCACCGCTTCCAGCCGTTCGATCTCGATCAGCGAGTCGACGACGATGTGCCCGACCCCCGCGGCGACGGCCTGTTCCAGCTCGGTGACCGATTTATTGTTGCCGTGCAACGCAATTCGCTCGGCCGGGAACCCGCCGTACAGCGCGACGGCCAGCTCGCCACCGGAGGCCGCGTCCAGGTATAGCCCCTCGTCGCGTACCCAGCGCGCGATCTCGCCGCACAGAAATGCCTTGGAGGCGTAGTGAACTCGTGCGCCGGTCCCGAAGGCGCGAACCATATCCCGGCACCGCGAGCGGAAGTCGTCCTCATCCACAACGAACAACGGCGTGCCGAATTCGGCGGCGAGTTCGGTGACCGGAACTCCGGCCAGCCGCACCGTGCCGTCGGCGTCGCGAGACGCGTTGCGCGGCCACACGTTCTCGGGGAGATCGATCATCTGGCGAGGGTCGGCGGGCCGCTCCGGCAGATTCGGAGCGTGGGGGATCTCGGCGTGCCGCGGGCCGGCCGGATGCGCACTCACAGTAATTCCTTCCTCGCACGATCACCGGATCGGCGGCAGCCGTTCCCGGCGTTCACATGCGCTCCGGTGCGGAAACGCCCAGCAGGGCGAGGCCATTGGACAGCACCTGGCGGGTGGCGTCGACCAGTTGCAGGCGAGCGGCATTGACCGGCTGCACCGGGTCGTCGTTCTGCGGCAGAATCCGCAGGGTCTTGTTGGTCTGGAAGCGGTGGTACGCGCCGGCCAGCTCCTCCAGGTACCGGGCGACACGATGCGGCTCGCGCAGGGTCGCGGCGCTGGCGACGACGGCCGGGAACTCGCCGAGGGTACGGATCAGCTCACCCTCCTCGTCGGCGGCGAGCAGGCTCAGATCCGGTGCGACACCGGCGAATTCGAAGTCTGCGGCATTGCGCGCCACCGCGCAGGTCCGGGCGTGCGCGTATTGCACGTAGTAGACCGGATTCTCACTGCTCTGCTTGGTCCACAGATCCAGATCGATATCGATGCCGGAGTTGACCGAACTACGCACCAGCACGTAGCGGGAAGCGTCGACACCGATGGCCTCGACCAGATCGTCGAGGGTCACCACGGTGCCGGCGCGCTTGCTCATCCGCACCGCCACTCCGTCGCGCACCAGATTCACCATCTGGCCGATCAGCACCTCGACGGTGTCCGGATCGTCGCCGAAGGCGGCCGCGGCGGCCTTCAAACGGCCGATGTAGCCGTGGTGATCGGCACCGAGCATGTAGATGCACAGGTCGAAACCGCGGGCGCGCTTGTTCTGGAAATAGGCGATATCGCCACCGATGTAGGCGGACTTGCCGTCGCTCTTGATGACGACGCGGTCCTTGTCGTCACCGTATTCGGTGCTCGCGATCCACCAGGCGCCGTCCTTCTCGTACAGATTGCCCGAGGCCTTGAGCTGATCCAGCGCCTTTTCCACGGCGCCGGATTCGAACAGCGAACTCTCGTTGAAGTAGACATCGAAGTCGGTGCCGAAATCGTGCAGCGCCTGCTTGATGTGCGCGAACATCAGCTCGACGCCCTCGTGCCGGAACAGTTCGTGGCGCTGCTCGGCCGGCAGATTCACCACATCGGGATGCGCGCCGGTGATCCGGTCGGCGATCTCGGCGATATACGCACCGGCGTAACCGTTTTCGGGAGTCGGCGCACCTATCGCGGCGGCGACCAGCGACTCCGCGAACCTGTCGATCTGCGCGCCGTTGTCGTTGAAGTAGTACTCGCGAGTGACATCGGCGCCCTGTGCGGCCAGGATGCGCCCCAGCGCGTCACCGACCGATGCCCAGCGAGTACCTCCGAGGTGGACCGGGCCGGTGGGGTTGGCGGAGACGAACTCCAGATTGATCGTGGTCCCGGCGAGCGAGTTCGCGGTGCCGTACGCCGCGCCCGCCGCCAGGATCTGCTCGACGATCGCACCCTGTGCCGCGGCGGCGAGCCGGATGTTGAGGAAGCCCGGACCCGCCACATCGGCGGATTCGATTCCTTCGGTGGCCGCCAGCGCCTCGGCCAGCAGACCCGCCAGCTCGCGCGGATTCAATCCCGCTTTCTTGCCCACCTGCATGGCCACATTCGTGGCATAGTCTCCGTGTTCCGGATTACGGGGGCGCTCCACTTTGACCTCGTCGGGCAGGACCGAAGGGTCGGATCCACGTTCGACAAGCACCTTCGCCGCGGTCGCGCGAAGGAGATCTGCAAGGTCAGCTGGAGTCACGAGTGTCCATCCTATGGTCCGAGCGGGTGTGCGCTACCAGCGGGGACCCGCCACGGCACGCCGGCATCCGGGCGAAACAGTCGCGAACCCCCGCGATACCTTCCGATACGACGAAGAGAGCGCAACGCCGATGCCGAACACCAGCGCCAAATCAGCGAAGGCGATCCGCGCCGCCGCCAAATCCGCTCCCGGCGGAGCGGTCAACGGCGCGTCCGGTCAGCAGTCCGGACGCCGCATCCCGTGGTGGCTCATCGGCGCGGCGGTGGTGATCGTGGCCCTGGTCGTCCTGCTGGTGGTGTATCTGGTTCCGAAATCGCGCCACCATGCCGACAAAGACAAGTCGAACCAATCCCCCACCGGCCAGATGGACGGCGAACTGCCCGCCGGCATTCCGGCCATCCCCGGCATTCCCGGACTCCCGGAAATGCCCGGCGTACCCGGTGGCGCTCCCGGCGTACCCGGAGTTCCCGTGCCCACCGGCTAGCAGGTGAACTGAATATCCCTGCTCGGGATGGTCTTTTGGTCCACGCCGTGTGATGCGATACGCTTTCCCCGCCCGATCGGACGACGTGCAAGCTGGTGTCGACCGGGTCCAATCCCCGCCCTCGTAGCTCAGGGGATAGAGCGTCTGCCTCCGGAGCAGAAGGCCGCAGGTTCGATTCCTGCCGAGGGCACACACAACAAAGGCCCCTGACCAGCGTTTGAGCGGTCCGGGGCCTTTCTCGTCTGCAACCTCAGCCAGCCTGAGTGTCACGAGTTGTCACAACCTCGCCCAAACTCTTCGCCGCGGCTTTCAGCGCGTCGGCCTGAGAATGGGTGTAGATCCTGGCTGTCACACTGGCATCGGCGTGCCCCAGCCAGGCCGCGATGACCGCGAGCGGGACCTTGCGCAGATGCATCGTCGTGCCGCAGGTGTGGCGCGCATCATGTAGCCGAATGTGACGGACCCCGGCGCGTTTGACCGCCCGCGCCCACCGATGCGTCAGGGTGTCCGGGTGGTACGGATTGCCGTCCTCGTTGCAGGCGACATAGCCGAGATCCCTATACGCCTCCCCCAGCTGTAGCTTGTCGGCGGCCTGACGACGACGAGCCCGCTTGAGAACCTCCACCATCTCGTCATCCATCGGCAGCTCGCGAATCGACGATTCGGTTTTCGGGTCATCTTCCACGGCTTTTCCACCGGCAGCCGCACGCCCGATCTGGACCGTCAGCGTCTTGCGCCCGAAATCGACTCCACTCCAACGCAATCCGCCCAACTCGCTACGACGGAGCCCGCACAGCGCCAGGAACCACAGGTGCCCATCCCGATCGGTTTCCAGGCTCAGGAGGAACCGAGAGACCTCGTCCGGCGTATAGGTCAGCGCCTTCCGCTTCTTCCCCGCCTTGGGTTTGATACCACGAGCTACATTGTGCCCCACCAGCTTCCGTTCGATGGCGTAGTCGAGAACCATCACGGTTGTCTCAACAGTCCGCTTGAGCGAGCGGGCGACCCAGGGACGACGAACATTCCCCTTCTCGGTGACCGTGCCGCCATTCTTGAGCGTCGCCACCAGGTCATCGAGGTGTTTGCGGGTCAGCTTCTGGACCGGGAGGGTTTTGTACTGCTCACGTAGCGGGGCCAGGTTGTACTCATAGCCCGCCAGTGTCGTTCGCCGAGCCCAATGCAGACTGTCGATCCAGTCCTGACAGACCTCATCCACTGTCGCATCCCGACGAGGAACGAAAGTGCCGGCCGCAGCACCAGCAGTGAAGTCTGACAGCGCTTTCCGGCCTCCTTCTCGGTCCGGTAACGCCGACGATCTGATGCCGCTTGCCGGTCTGCGGATCACGACCAGCATCAGCAACTACCTGGTACCGGACAATCTCCTTCTTGGTTCTCCGATCCGTCACCATCACCTTGGTGATCTGCGGAGGTAGCTGGGTTCTCACGCCGCAGAGTCCAGACGCGAAATGAACTCCGCCACAGCTTGTTCCGTGACAAACCGACGACGACCGACCTTCACCGAGCGCAGCTGGCCCGAGCCGATCAGTTCGTAGTACTTGCTGTGCCCAACCGGGATCAGCTTGCGGACTTCCTGCTCATTCAGGAGTTTCGACATGACGAGTCCTTCCTATACTGCCGTCTGAGATTCCGAATGTTGTTGTGTTCCTGGCGGTTCCGCCGCTTCGAGGCAGGCCCTCGCGTATTCGCTGCGCCATTTGAGCCGTCGAGAGACAGCGGCCATGATCAGGTGCTCTCGCGGTGGGACGTTCTTGTCTCCGCGTTCGACCGGTTTCACGATCAGCCGCGACGGGTCGGGACGTTGGATGCCGACCGCTGCGAGCATTTGCCGAACGAACTCCGCGCGAT